>CAVYUS010000016.1:0-69708 GCA_963771775.1 uncultured Actinomycetota bacterium | reverse complement strand
TCACCCCCGAACCAACGGCGGATACAACCCCCCAGCCACCCCCCGCCGAAACAACGCAGCCGGCCGCCCCCCATCCCGCGACGAACTCCCCCCAGTAGCCTCCAAAAACCCTTCCACCCCAGTCACCTTCCGATGAAAGTTCCGAGGATCCAACGAAACCCCCCAAACGATCTCGTAAACCCTCCGCAGCTCAGCAACCGTGAACTCCGCCGGACAAAACGCCGTCCCCAACGACGTGTACTCCAACTTGGCCCGAGCCCGCTCCACCCCATCCCCCAAGATCCGCCCATGATCGAACGCCAACGCCGAAACCTCCCCCACCGGCACCCAGGACGCAGCCGCGGCATCCGACCCAGCCACCGGAACCGGCAGATCAGGCGCCAACGCCAGGTAGGCAACCGAAACAACCCGCATCCGAGGATCCCGCCGAGGCTCCCCATACGTCCCCAGCTGCTCAAGATGCAGCCCGGACACCCCGGTCTCCTCGGCCAGCTCCCGAACCGCCGCAGCGTCAACAGACTCGGCCACCTGCACGAACCCCCCGGGCAACGCCCACCGCCCGCGGAACGGCGCCTCCCCCCGCCGAACCAGCAGCGCACACAACGCGTCAGACCGCACGGTCAGCACCACGAGGTCGACCGTGACGGCGAACGGCGGGAAATCACTTGGCGAGTACACACCACGCAGTATAGGCTTATCGTCAACTCGACGATAAGGACGTGAACCATGGCGGACATCAGCAGCTACCCCGGCCTCAGGCACCTCAGAGGAGCCCCGACGGTCCACATCAGACACGTTCGCAACGGCAAGGTGGTCCACGCGGGCACCGGTCTGAGCTTCTGGTTCCGCCCGAGGAGCGCCGTCCTCAGCGAGGTCCCGGTCGACGACCGCGAGCTGCCGATGCTGTTCCACGCCCGCACGCACGACTACCAGGACGTCACGGTCCAGGTCACCGTCACCTACCGCTGCGCCGATCCCGAGACGGCCACCGCCAGGATCGACTTCTCGATCGACCCGGACACCGGGACGTGGCGGCAGGACCCGTTGAGCCAGATCGCGAACACGCTGACGGAGAGCACGCAGCAGCACGCGCTGAAGATCCTCGCCACGCTCGATCTCGAAACGGCGATGCGAACCGGCGTCGAGAAGGTCAAGCAGGCGATCAGCGAGAACCTGACCGCGGACCACATCGGCCTGGAGGTCATCGACATCCGCGTCGTCGCGATCCGGCCGGACGCGGACATGGAGAAGGCGCTGCAGACCACGATCCGCGAGAAGGTGCAGCAGGACGCCGACAAGGCGACCTACCAGCGCCGGGCCGTCGCGGTCGAGCGGGAGCGCGCGATCAGTGAGAACGAGCTGCAGAACCAGATCGAGCTCGCGAAGCGGGAGGAGCTCCTCGTCGTGCAGCGCGGGGCGAACGCGCTCAAGAAGGCCGAGGACCACGCGCGGGCCAGCCGGATCGCCGACGAGGCCAAGGCCGACGGCATCCGCAAGCTCGCCGAGGCCGAGGCCGCCGGTGAGAAGGCTCGGCTCGACGCCTACCGGGACGTCCCGCAGGAGACGCTCTACGCGTTGGCAGCCAAGGAACTCGCGGGCAACCTGCCCGATATCGGCAGCATCACCCTTACGCCGGACATCATCCAGCCGATCCTCGCGAGACTCGCGCGATGAGCCTCGCGCCGAGAATTGTGCTGGTGCACCGGCGCACCGAGCTGACAGAGTTGTTGGCACGACACGGAACGCGCGGCCAGGTCGAGTTCTTCCTGAAGTCGCGCGATCGGACTATTGACGAGGTGGTGGACCGTGACCAGCAGGCCCGCAAAGCGTTGGGAGAGGTCAGCGCCGCGATCCCGCTGGACTGGCGCCGCGGCGTGGTCGAGAGGGAAGACCTGTCGCGGTTCCTGTTCGCGCCCGAGGACGTAGTCGTCATCGTCGGGCAGGACGGGCTGGTCGCCAACGTCGCCAAGTACCTCGACGGCCAGCCCGTGATCGGCATCAATCCGGAGCGCGGCGTGCTCGCGAAGCACGCCCCGCAGGACGCCGGGGAACTCCTGCACAGCACCAACAACACCGAAGACCGCACGATGGTCGAGGCCAGGTCGGACGACGGTCAGAAACTCCTGGCACTCAACGAGATCTACGTCGGCCACCCCGGCCACCAGACCAGCCGGTACCGCATCCGGAACGAACGCCAGGCGTCGTCCGGCATCCTCGTCGGCAGCGGCACCGGCGCGACGGGCTGGTGCTCGTCGGCCCACCGCGAACGGAAGAGTCCGCTCACACTCCCGGAACCGACCGAACCCCGGCTCGTCTGGTTCGTCCGGGAGGCGTGGCCGTCGCCGAGCACCGGTATCGAGCACACCGAAGGCGAGATCACCAACGGCGCGCTGCACGTCGACGTCGAGTCCGACGGGCTGGTGGCGTTCGGCGACGGCATCGAGAGCGACGCGCTACGCCTCGGCTGGGGTCAGCGGCTGAGCGTCGGACTCGCCGCCCGCCGGCTCCGCCTGGTGCGCTGAGCCGATCACCAGCAGGCACGCGCCGGACACCACGGCGCCCGCGATCAGGTAGATCGCGATCGCCCAGGTTCCGGTGCGCAGCAACGACTGTGCGACCAGCGGAGCGAGCCCGCCACCGAGCACGGCGCCGAGCTGGAAGCTCAGCGCCACCCCGCTGTAGCGCACGCGGGTGCGGAACAGCTCGGCGAAGTACGCGGCGGACGGGCCGAACAACGCCGCCGAGCCCACGAAACCGAGCACCATCGCGAACGTGAACCAGCCCGCGTCCGTCAGCCAGAACATCGGGAACGCGAACCCCGCCTGGAAGATCGCGCCGCCGAACATCACCGGCAGCCGGCCGACGCGGTCCGACAGCCACGCGAACGCCGGCACGGCGATCACCTGCCCGATCGAGCCGACCACCGTCGCCACCAGCAGGTCGTCCGCGGTGATCTTCAACGTGGTGCGGCCGTAGCCGATCATGAACACGCTCAGCACGTAGATGAAGATCGTGAAGCCCAGGTTCACGCCGGCGCCCAGCAGCACGATCCGCCACCGGGTGCGCAGGACCTCGGCGATCGGCGCGCGGGACTTCTCCACCCGCTCGAACCGCGGGCTCTCCGAGACGCGCAGCCGGATGTAGAGGCCGATCCCGACGAGCACGATCGAGAACAGGAACGGCAACCGCCAGCCCCAGCTCAGGAAGTCCGGCCCGGACGCGCGCGACGACAGGTACATCGCCAGGTTCGCCAGCACGAGACCGAACGGCGAGCCGATGAACACCCAACTGCCGTACCAGCCCCAACGGCCCGGTGGCGCGTGCTCGACGGCCATCAGTGACGCGCCGCCCTGTTCGCCGCCCATGAAGAAGCCCTGCACGATCCGCAGCAGCACGAGCAACAACGGCGCGAGGATGCCCACTTGTGCGTAGGTCGGCAGCAGGCCGATCAACGCGGTCGAGATGCCGGTGACCGAGAGTGTGATCACCAGCATCGTCCGTCGCCCGATCCGGTCGCCGAAGTGGCCGATCACCGCGCCGCCGAGCGGCCGGGCGAAGAAGCCCGCCCCGAACGTCGCGAACGCCAGCAGCACGCCGACGCGGCTGTCGAACTGCGGGAAGAAGATTTTGTCGAACACGAGCGCCGAGGCCGTGCCGTAGAGCAGGAAGTCGTAGAGCTCGATCGTGTTACCGACCGCGGATGCCACAGCTACTTTGCGTACCCCCGTCATCGTTCCAGCCTGGTCGAGGGATTGACAGTGCGCAATGGTCCGGCCACCCTTCGACCTACGTTCCTACTCTTCAGTAACGAGGTAGCAATGACGCGCCGAGTGACTGTTGTTTCCCTGCTAACCGCCCTGATCGCGGCATTTCTGGTCCCGTCCGCCACCGCCGCGCCGAAGTACCGGAACTACGTCTCACTCGGAGATTCTTTCGTCTCCGGACCGTTCGTCCCGCTGCAACGGCTCGATCCGCTGAGCTGCTTCAAGTCGACGCAGAACTACCCGTCGGTCATTGCCAAGCGACTCGGCATCGCCAACTTCACCGACATCTCCTGTGGTGGCGCGCAGACCAAGGACATGGCCGGCGTGCAGAGCGGCATTCCCGGTCAGAGCGTGCCGCAGCTGTCCGCGCTGAAGGCGGACACCGACCTCGTGTCGTTGTCCATCGGCGGCAACGACATCGGCTTCATGGACATCATCCTGACCTGCGCGGGGAAGAGCCTGCTCGACCCGCTCGGCGCGCCCTGCAAGGCCAACTACGGTGACTCGCTCGCCCAGCGTGTCGCCGCCACCGCGCCGAAGGTCGCCGCGGTCCTGCAGGCCGTCAAGCAGCGCTCCCCGAAGGCGAAGATCGTCGTGGTCGGCTACCTGCGGATCCTGCCGCCCTCGCAGGGCTGCTGGCCGATCGTGCCGATCTCGAAGGGCGACATCCCGTACCTCGACACCGTGCAAAAGCAGCTCAACGGAATGCTCGGCGACCAGGCCCAGGCCGCCGGTGCCACGTTCGTGAACCCGTACGACATCAGCCTGGGACGCGACGTGTGCGCGGCGCCGTGGACCAAGTGGGTCGAGGGCATCATTCCGACCAGTCTCGCGTTCCCGGTTCACCCGAATGCCAATGGCATGGCAGCGGTGGGTAAGCAGGTCGCCGCCGCACTCGCCGGGACGGAACTCACCGGCGTCTAGTTGCACGCGGTTAAGGCGGTTAACACGATCTGGTGTTACCGCTGAGTTGATTGGAATTCCGGGTCCTTGCCGCGCCACAGTGTTGGCATGGCAAGGACCCGACTTCTGTTTGCCTGCCTTGCGCTCGTCGCGCCGCTCGTTCCCGCGACGGCCTCGGCAGCACCCCTCCCCGCCACCGGTCTGGTGCTCACGGTGCGGTCGGAGATGGGCACGCTCAGCACCACGCAGCTGAACTGCGAACCCGCAGGAGGCCTGCACAAGAACGCCAAGGCGGCGTGCGACTCGCTCGCTCCCGTCGAAGGCGATTTCACCAAGATCGAAGCCGCGGACGCGCTGTGCACAATGGAGCTCAACCCGACGAAGGCGACGTTGCGCGGCAAGTGGCGCAAGAAGAAAGTCGTTTTCGAAGAGGTGTTCTCCAACCCGTGCGTCATGCGCGTGAACACCGGCAAGGTGTTCGACTTCTGATCCCACCGACCGCACAGCCGGTGTCCCACTGCACCGCCGTCGCAGTGGGGCACCGGCTGTGTTCTGGGCCAAGTCAGCCAGGTAGACCCCAGGACGGTGCGGGAGCACCGATCACCGGCCCCACCTTCAGGTCCGGCTTGTCGCCGCTGCGATGGACGACGGCTTCCTCACCACGCCGCAGGTCGATCCGCAGATCCCCATTGGGCAGCACCGCGAAACGCTTCGGGCGGCCCCAGCGGTCACGCACGACCGGATCCTTGATGTCCGTCCGCACAACACACGGCGCACCGGCCTCACTGCGTAGCTTGATCCACCGCGTAACACCCTTCTGCCGGGAAGCGCTGAGCAGGAACGCGCCCTGCGTGCGGAAGTTGTCCAGCGAGATTTCGGGCCACGAGGCAGGAACCGCCGGGAACACCCGGATCACGCCACCCCAGCTCTGGCAGAGCATGTCGTACATCGACTGCACGGCCGACAAAGGCGTTTCGATGACCGGGCCGGACTCCTGGTACATCGTGTTCGGCTTGATGTACCGGCGCATCAGCTCGCCGAGGTAGAAGTCCGCCTTGTCGCCGCGCAGCATCTGCGCGGAGATCGAGGCCGCGCCGGTGAACGTGTAGCCCTGCAACGCGCCTTCGAAGCTGATCCAGTGGTTCAGCGAGGTCTCGATGACCTGGCGGTGCGCCGGGTCCTCCCACGTGACCTCGTACAGCGGGTAGATCTGCAGCAGGTGCGAGTAGTGGCGGTGCGACTTCGCGAACGGCACGCCCGCGCCGATCATGTACCCGTTGGCGTCCACCGGGTACGGGGTGAGGTTCGCGAGCGTGTCCCGCCACTTCGGGATCAGCGGATCGTTGACGCGCAACGACTTCGCGGACTCGATCAGCGTCTGGCAACCCCATCTGATCAACGCGAGGTCGTAGTTGCAGTCCGGCGCGTTGACGCCGTACTCGGGCGAGAACGTGATCGGCAGGTGCCACTTGCCGTCCGCGCCCTTGGTCAGGAAGTGGAAGTAGTAGTTGATGGCCCTGCGCAGCAACGGGAACAGCACGTTGCGCAGAACGCGGTCGTCCATCGTGTGCCGGTAGGTGAGCCAGACGTTGTGCAGCGTCCAGGTGAGGTTGCCGACCTCGGGCGTCGGCACGTCCTTGCCGGGAATGCCCACGCCGTAACCGGAGTTACCGATGCCCGCGCCGTTGTTCAGCACCGTGTCGGTGGTGCGCGGGATGCCCGCGCTGTCGTGCCGGTACTCGGGCGGCACCTGTTCGACGAGCACGTCGCGGTATCTGTCGACGGAGTACGTGACGGCGTCGAAGTCGACGTGGTTCGAGCCGTGGATCAGCCAGTACTCCAGCTGCACGTTGAGGTTCCACCACGTGTTGGGCCACGGGGTGTTCTCCAGCCACGGGCCGCAGGTCGCGATCGCGGGCGCCTCTTTCCGTGCGGCGGAGGCGAACTTGTAGAGCTGGATCCAGTAGAACGCCTGCAGCCGTTTGTCCGGAATGGACAGGAAGCTCTTGCGGTAGAAGTCGTGCCACCACAGGCGGTGGTCGACGGCGAGTCCCTCGATCGAGCCGCAGCGGACGTTGCTCATCGCCTGGGGCACGGCGGTTTTGGCCGGGTGCGACCAGGCGACGCTGGTGAAGAGCGTCCGGCGGGTGCCGCGGATGACCTCGCGCCACGCCGTCACGTGCTCGCCGCCCGCGTTCAACGGCTGCACGGCCAGCTGCACGTCACCAGAGCTGGTGAGCTGCACTGGCGGGTTGTCGGTGAAGCCGGCCGGCGCCGGGCGGTTCCACTTCGGATCAACCCGCGGGCTGATCGCCTTGAGCGGGTGGAAGACCCACTTGAACGCGCGCTCGCCGTCGCTGGCCTGGACGTCGATGGCGTAGAGGTCGCGCTTGGTGTGGATGAACGCGCGCAGCCGCAAACTTCCGGCAGCGGTGGTGATCGTGCCGGTCAGCTCGGCGTTCCACAGGTCCATCCGCAGGTCGACACCGGTGATCGCGCCGACGGGTTCGAGCGTGAAGTAGCCGATGGGCAGCCGGGCGAGGCCGAACAGCGCACCGAACTCCGGCCGGTGGTCCTGCACCTGGGAGTGCTGGACGTTGAACCTGATGGCGTTGGCGTTCGGTTCGGCGTAGATGCCGGACCCCAGGTAGCCGTTGCCCAGATAGGGGCCTTCGAACCAGGTCGCCGGCATCTTTTTCCAGATGAGATCCGATGACCCGATGAAGTCTTTCCAGTTGAAGCCGTCTGCGGCGAACGCGGAGGAAGGGAGCAGCGCACTACCCACCACCCCTGCTAACGCGCCTCCGATCAGCGTGCGCCGGTTGAGTTCGACCACTTTCGGGCACCTCACTTCGCTGTGCGGTCAGGTCCACGCGGCGGCGATTCATCGGATCTTTCGTGACCTGTCTGCCGGAGTCAAGGGGCGCGCCTAGGCTGCGGATCATGGGGGATTTCCTCGTCTACACGATCGGCTTCCCGATCACGTTCCTGCTGCTGGTCCTGGGCATGTCGCTGGCCGCACGGCGGATCCTGGGCCTGCGCGTCGGCCTGATCCGCACGGCACTCGCCTGCCTGCTGGCCATGTCGATCGCGTCGGGCATCTTCGGCGAGACGACGACGCCGACGGCCTCGCTGGCGACCATCCAGCTGGGCCTGTCGCTGCTCGTGGTGATCGGCCTGCTGGCGTTCGCCGAGATCATCGTGCCGACCGGCTCGATCCCGCCGCCGACGGAGTGGTGGGGCATGCTGCGCCGCCGGCTGAAGCGCACCCGGCGGTACTCGCGGATCACCGCGATCGCGTTCCGGCACGGCCTCGGGCCCTACCTGCGCGGTCGCGAACGGTCGTCCAGCGGTCTCGCGCGGTCGTTGCGGCTGGCGTTGCAGGACGCGGGCGTGACGTTCGTGAAGCTCGGCCAGGTGCTGTCGACGCGGGCCGACCTGCTGCCGCCCGACTTCGTGGACGAGCTGAGCCTGCTGCAGGACAAGGTGCCCGCGGCGAGGTGGGACCAGGTCCGCGCGGTGCTCGACGCCGAGGTGGGGCTCGACGCGTTCACCACGGTCGACGAGACGCCGCTGGCCGCCGCCTCGATCGCGCAGGTCCACCGGGCCGTGCTGAAGTCCGGCGCCGAGGTCGTGGTGAAGGTGCAGCGGCCGGACGTGCGTTCGGTGGCGGAGGGCGACCTGGACATCGTGTCCCGCCTGGCCGAGACGCTGCAGCGCACCCGGTGGGGCTCGGCGCTGGGCGTGCGGGACCTGGCCGCCGGGTTCGCGGCGGCGTTGCGCGAGGAGCTGGACTTCCGGGTCGAGGCGCGCAACATCGCCGCCGTGTCGGCGGTCGCGGACGCCTCGGTGGGGTTGCCGCACGTCCACCTGTCGACTTCGCGCGTGCTCGTGATGGACCGGCTCGACGGTGTACCGCTGCGGGGCGCGACCGAGGACGAGGGCCTCGCGCGGACGCTGCTGCGGTTCGTGCTGCGTCAGGTGATGCTCGACGGTGTCTTCCACGCGGATCCGCATCCCGGCAACGTCCTGTTGCTCTCGGACGGCCGGCTGGGGCTGCTCGACTTCGGCTCGGTCGGCCGGATCGACAGCGCGCTGCGGTCGGCGCTGCAACGGCTGCTGCTGGCCATCGACCGCGGCGACCCGGCCGGCCTGACGGACGCGCTGCTGGAGCTCACGTCACGGCCGGAGGACATCGACGAGCAGCGGCTGGAACGGTCGCTCGGCCAGTTCATGGCGCGGCACCTCGGCGCGGGCATGCGGCCGGACGTGGAGATGTTCGGCGACCTGTTCCTGCTGGTCTCCCGGTTCGGGCTGAGCATCCCACCCGAGATCGCGGCGGTGTTCCGGGCACTCGCGACGCTGGAGGGCACGCTGGCCGTGCTCGCACCGGGCTTCAACATCGTGGTGGAGTCGAGGGCGTTCGCGACCGAGCAGATCTCCGAGCGGCTCACGCCGGAGTCGGTGCAGCGCACGATGGCCGAGGAGCTGCAGGCCGTGCTGCCGATGTTGCGCCGGCTGCCGCGGCGGATCGACCGGATCACCGGTGCGATGGAGCAGGGCCGGCTGAGCATGTCCATGCGGCTGTTCGCCGACGAACGCGACCGCGGCTTCGTCACCGGGCTCCTGCACCAGGTGATGCTGACGGTGCTGGGCGCCACCGCGGGTGTGATGGCGGTACTGCTGCTCGGCTCCCCCGGCGGCCCGCAGGTGGCGCCGGACGTCGGGCTGTACCAGGTGTTCGGCTACAACCTGCTGATCGTGTCGGTGCTGCTGGGACTGCGGGTGGTCGTCGCGGTGTTCCGGCCGCGTGCCTAGAACTGGCTAAGCAGGCTGCCCGAAGTCCTGTCCGTTACTCGCGGAGCGGTTCGGCGTCCAGCCCGATGCGTCTGCAAGTACCACCAACTCTTGATCGAATCGCCGTCAACTACACCCAACCTGTTCCACATCCCGCAGCACCGGCACCAGGTGCCCGGGCCCGAAACGCCCTGTTGGTAGTAGAAAAACGCCTGTTGATGTTGAGTTGGTGGTACTTGCTGACGCAGCAACGAGTCGCCTGAGGTTCCGGACAAGCCTTCTGGCCAGGTGCTTAGGGTCTGCAGATTATTAACTCGCCGTTTTGATCTTGCTGATGAGGTGGGTCAGAGGAACGGGCGGGTTGGCGGGTGTGATCACGGTGCCGTGCTGGTCGAGCAGTGGTCGGGCGTGACTGATCGCGCGGCGGATGGTGCTGCGGCTGCTGCTGAACAACACGGCCAGTGTGTCTGCGGGCAGGGATAGTCGCAGGTGCAGGATGGTGGCCAGGATCTGGTTGGGAAAGGTCAGCAGCGGGGGCCGACCTGAACGTGGTGCGTGCTGGCGATGTCGTTGTGCGGCACGGTGTTGCTGTCGTAGCTCGTCGAGTGCGGTGGTCAGGGTGTCCAGTTCAGGGCGGAGCATTCCGGTCAACGCGGGGTCGGACAGGGTGGTGATGTCGCATTCCGTGGGCGCGGGCGGGCCGGACTCGGTGGTGTGGCGGCTGGTGTCGGGGTGCAGGGTGTAGTTCCAGTCGCCGTGCCAGTCGTGTCGCGCGATGGGCAGGGTCGCCATCTGCTCGTCGCTGATGGCGATGCCGAGGGGGTAGGTGCCGGTGTCGAGTTCGGCGTGGACGGTCAGCCCGGTGCGGGTGGTGGTCGCGGCGATGGTCTCCACGACGACTTCGTGGCTGGTCAGGGGCCGGCCGCGCCAGTTGAGGGTGATGTGGGAGAACAGCCGGTGCTCGATCTTGTTCCATTTGGAGGTGCCGGGCGGGAAGTGGCAGACGGTGATGGCCAGGCCGGTCTGGGCGGCCAGGGCGGCGAGTTCGGCTTTCCAGGCGCGGGTGCGGTAGCCGTTGGAGCCGCCGGCGTCGGCGGTGATCAGCAGCCGGGTGGCGTGCGGGTAGGTCAGGCGTCCGGCCGCGTTCCACCAGCGGCGCAGGGATTCCACCGCGAACGCGGCGGTGTCGTGGTCGGTGCCGACGTTGACCCAGCCGGTGTCCGCGGCCAGGTCGTAGATCCCGTAGGGGACGACCTTGCCCAGGGTCTTGTCCGGGAAGTCGTGGGTGCCGACCTCGACCGGCTCCCCGGCCGGGCGCCACTCCCGGCCGGCGTTGCGGAACTCGCCCACGAGTTCCTTCTTCTTGGTGTCCACGCTGATCACCGGCTGCCCGCCGGTCTGATGGTCTTTGACCTGGTCGTTGAGGTAGCGGAACTGGGCGTCGCGGTCCGGGTTCTGTTTGCCTTCCAGGGTCTTGGCGTTGCCCTGCAGGCTGAAACCCTCGGCCCGCAACAGGTTCGCGACCGTGTCGGCGCCGACCTTGTGGCCCTCGCGCGGTCAGCGTGCCGGCGAGGTGGCGAGTCGACTTCGTCGTCCACCGCAACGGCGACATCGGATCACCCCGCTCATCCGGTTCCACCAGAGCCAGCAACGCAGGCAGCAGCCCCGGGTCCATCTCCGTCACCGGCTTACGGCCCGCGCCCGGCCGACGCACCCGTCCCGGTGGTTTCTCGCCGGAGTCCAGCTCGTCCCACCCGTCGGTCACCGTCTGCCTGCTCGCTCCCGCCGCGCGAGCCACCGCCGCGATGCCGCCATGGCCCAGCGACCGTGCTTCCGAAGCGAGATACAGCCGCTGCTGCCGTTCATCCAGATGTGGAAGCAAGACCGCGAACTTCGCCGCCAGCGATTCCACTACGTCCACAGCAACGGCCATACCACCATCATCGTCAGTCCCGAGTCATACGTCTAGCTTATTTATAACTGCCTCCGGTAGACCGACACGTCGTCACGCCACACGCCGAACGCGTCCGGTGCCGATTGGACGATCGTCATCTCGTTGAGGTGACCGAGGATCCGCCACGCTCGCGCAACCGCTTGCGAGCCCGCATAGGCGATCGTGCAGAACCGGCGCGGTTCGACGACCGTGCGCACGCGGTCGACCTTGCCGACGGCCATCGGCGTGTCCTGCCACAGGTCCAATGTGTACCCGGTGCGGATGGGATCGCCGGACCCCAGCACGCCTTCGATGCTCACGACCAGGCGGTCACCGTTCAGTTGCAGGTTGTAGTGACCGCTTCTGGGCGGGGTGCCGCCGGTGTACGCGGAACGTGCCGGATCGAGCACCCAGTGGCCGAGAAACGGCACGAGGTCGTCACTCATGTGTGTCTCCTTCGCGGAACCTGCGCCACTGGCGGATTGTCCGGCGCATCGAGGTGGGCGACCATCACCCGATGAGTTATGAGACGGGCGTGCGGTGGAAGTGGATACCGTTCGTCGTGCTCGGCTTCGTGCTGCTGAGCTGGATCGTGTTCGAGGCACTCGACCTCATCGACTTCGAAGGTGTCGTGACGTGGGTGCGCGGTATCGACCCGGTGTGGGCGGCGGTGGCGATCTTCGCCCTGCTCGTCGTGGACGTGCTGCTGCCCGTGCCGTCCACCCCGCTGATCGTGCTGGCGGGAACGGCACTGGGCCTGCCCCTCGGGCTGGCACTCGCGGTCGTCGGGTCCCTGGGTTCCTCCGCCGCAGGATACGCCCTCGGGCGGTTTGCCGGTCCCTGGCTGGTGCGCCGCGTGGTGACCATTGACGAACTGACCGAAATGCGGCGCTGGGGTCGTCAGTTCGGGCCTTGGTTCTTCGGGGTGGCCCGTGGAATTCCGATGATGGCGGAGACCGTGTCGGTCTCGGCGGGGGTGTCCCGGGTGTCATTCCGGACCTTCATCCTCTTCACCTTGGTCGGAACCGTGCCGATTTGCGCGGCCTATGTGTTCGCCGGGTCGCAGGCCGAGACGGTCGAGGGGATCGTGATGATCAGCGCGGTCGGATTCCTGTTGACGGTGGGCCTCTTCTACCTGCTTCGCCGGCTCGTGAAGGCGGCGCCTTAGGAAAATCGCTGGCGCAGCATGGCTAGCTGGATTCAGCACCCGGCGCGAAGCCGACGGTTACTTCGACTGTAAGTCGGAAACACAAACCGTTGGCAGCTTGATTTCGGGAACGCACAACTTCACACGTGGCTCGGTGCAGAGTGGAGGGTTACTTCCACTCCTGATGGACGGGTTGCAGATTCGAGTCCCGCCGGTCGCTCTTGCGGCCGCAGCTCAATCGGCAAAGCCACTTATTCCCTCTGAAGCGACCGCGCGAAGCCAGGGCCACCCTTGCGGCCGATCGCGGTTGACACGCTGTCCGTGACGATCGGGGAGGTCACGACTGAACGAACGCCGCTGGATTTGAGCTTAGCCAAGTTTCTCGATACCTCCTGCTTTGTCGCGCGCGAACTGGTGCGACGCCGGGGTTGTTGAGGTGCTGGTAGTTGGTCGTCAACGAGTGGCAGTTGGGGCAAAGCAGTCGCACCTCGTGCGGCTGGTTTCTTTTTCGGTCGCCTGTGACGTGGTCGACATGCAGTGGAACTCTTCCGCTGGCCGGGTTGATCTCGGCCCACTCGCATTCCTCGCACTGCTGTCCGCGAAGGAACACGAGTGCTTGCCGCACTCGGTCGTCGGGCTTCCCGTTCTCAGTCGTCCCTGAGACCTGACCCGAGGTCCACGCTGCGATCCACCTGGCGAACGAGCCTGTGCGTTGGTACCGGTCTTCGTTGAAACATGCCCATGGGCAGTACGGCCCTCCACGACGTCGCCCGCCCCGCTCGCATGATCCACATCGGCGGCACGGGTCGGGCTGACGACGGCGCATCGCGTCTGAACACGATCGGCTGCACGTTTTCGCACCGCGCATGACGGCGCCGACGCCGCACTGAGGGCACGTTGGACGCGGCTTGCGCAGTCGTGCCGATCGCTGCGCCCAGGTACCACTGAGGTGACAGGCATTGCCACAGAAACGCGGGTTACGCGTAGTTGCCCCACAGTGTTCGCATGGATGTGGATCGACACGCGGAGCAGGCAAGGCTCACCCTTCGACGGAACGGGAGCGAACAGCCCACACGTGGCTCTAGGTCACAACGGTGAAGGTAACGAGGCGTCTTAGGCCGCCAGTCCTGAGGTTGCCCCCAGGAACCGGACACCGGGGTTTCATGCCACGAGGGCGAGATTTTGACGATAGCTTATGCGGGTTTCGTGGGGTGTTCGGTAGTCGAGTGTCGAATGTAGACGGTCGTGGTTGTAGTAGCCGAGGTAGGCGAAGACGGCTCGTCGGGCATCATCTCGGCGGCGGTCTTCGGTGTCGCACTGGGAGCGAAGGGCGAGCAAGTCGACGTCGTCGGCTTCGCGGACGGCACGTTCAACCTGGGCGGGTACCAGCAGGCCACGTTCGCCACCGGTTCGGCGAACCGGCACGAGTTCGGCGGCCTGACCGACGCGACCTTCAAGGCGATCCCGCTGCTCGAGGCCGGCCGCAACGCCGACTGGCCGTTCTGACCCGAGGGGGCTCTCCTACCCGGAGAGCTCTCTCACTTACTTTCCGTTAGCGTGTTGACCAGCTATGATGCTGACATGGAGTTCAACGTGTTCGCGAAGGCGTGCCCGTCACGTCCCACGTTGGAGCACGTCACCGGCAGGTGGGGCAGCCTGACGCTGGGCGCGCTCCTCGACGGCTCGCTGCGCTTCAACGAGCTGCGCCGCCGGGTCGACGGAGTCAGCGAGAAGATGCTGTCCCAGACGCTGCACGCGCTGGAGCGGGACGGACTGGTCAACCGCGACGCGCAGCCGACGAACCCGCCGCGCGTCGACTACAGCCTCACGCCGCTGGGCCGCGAGACGGCCGAGCGGTTGCTGTCGCTGATCCAGCTCCTGGAAACGCGGATGCCGGACGTGCTGGCGGCCCAGCAGGCCTACGACGCTCGCTGACCAGCCAACTCACTTGTCCCAGCTGCTTACGCTGGGCGAGTGAAAGGCTGTGGACGTTGCTGGACCGAGGCCGAGCTGAAGCTGCTCGACGGAGATCCCGCGCTGGTTCCGGACAAGATCGTGCGGAAGTTCGCCTGGGAGGTCATCGACCACTTCGAACGCGAGGAGTACGAGCCCGCTTGGCGGCGGCTCGCGTACCGGGTGGTTCAGGTGCTGGAGGACGACCCGGACGACAAGCTCACCCAGGGACTGTTGTGGGCAGGGTGGTCAGGCTGGCCCGAGGCCGAGCGTGCCGCGCTGTACTCGCTGTTCACCGAGGCCGTTCTGCGTGCGGCGGCGGACGAGGAGCGGTGGCCGAAGCTGGGCGGACTGATCCAGTCCGCCGCGCAGCTCGACCAGAGCATGACTCCGTGGCTGCGCCTGGTGGACACGCTCCCCGACCCGGTCGTCGCACACCTCGCCGCAGCGTGGTCGTTCGACATCTACCAGAGCAGCGGCACCTTCTGCTTCGGCGGCTGGCTGTTCTGGGAGGACCCCACCGCCTGCGAGGAAGTGCGGGGGTGGCTGCTGACCCCCGCACTGCGCGACCGCCTGTTGGAAGTGGTCAGTGCGAACGCGCTGACCGCGCTGGAGCACATCGAATGGCTGGAGTGGGAGATCAGCACTCGATGACGTTCACGGCGAGCCCGCCGCGTGCCGTCTCCTTGTACTTCACCGACATGTCCTTGCCGGTGTCCCGCATGGTCTTGATGACCTTGTCCAGCGACACGAAGTGCGAGCCGTCGCCGCGCAAAGCCATGCGCACAGCCGTGATGGCCTTGATCGACGCGACCGCGTTGCGTTCGATGCACGGGATCTGCACCAGGCCGCCGATCGGGTCACAGGTCAACCCCAAGTTGTGCTCCATGGCGATCTCGGCTGCGTTCTCGACCTGTTCCGGGGTGCCGCCGAGCACCTCGGCGAGACCGCCGGCGGCCATCGAGCAGGCCGAGCCGACCTCGCCCTGGCAGCCGACCTCGGCACCGGAGATCGAGGCGTTCTCCTTGAACAGCACGCCGATCGCGGCCGCGGTGAGCAGGAAGCGGACCACGCCGTCGTCCGAGGCGCCCGGCACGAACTTCGTGTAGTAGTGCAGGACCGCGGGGACGATGCCGGCCGCACCGTTGGTCGGCGCGGTGACGACCCGGCCGCCCGCCGCGTTCTCCTCGTTGACCGCCAACGCGAAGAGCGTCACCCAGTCCATGACCCGCAGCGGGTCGGTGACGAAGTGCTCGCCCTCCAGCGACTTGCGCATCTCGGCGGCGCGGCGGCGGACCTTGAGGCCGCCGGGCAGGATGCCGTGCTCGTTGCAGCCGCGTTCGACGCACTCCTGCATGACGTGCCAGATGTGCAGAAGTCCTTGGCGGATCTCGTCTTCAGTCCGCCACGACAGCTCGTTGGCCATCATGATCTCGCTGATCGACAGGCCCGTCTCCCGGCAGCGCGCAAGCAGCTGGTCGCCGGTCAGGAACGGGTGCGGCAACGGCGTCGTGTCCGGCTTGATCCGGTCCGTGCCCGACGCGTTCTCATCGACGACGAAGCCGCCGCCGATCGAGTAGTAGACGGCGTGCTCGACGGACTCGTCGCCGCGATACGCCTCGAAGCTCATTCCGTTGGGGTGCAACGGAAGTGACTTGCGGCGGTGCATGACGAGGTCGCGGTCGTGCACGAAATCGATCTCATGCGCGCCGCCGAGCCGGAGCCGTCCGCTCGTGACGATCTCCTCGACGCGGGCGGCCGCGATCGCGGGATCCACCTCTTCGGGGAGATTGCCTTCCAGGCCCAGGAAAACGGCCTTCGGACTGCCGTGGCCGTGCCCGGTCGCGCCGAGCGAGCCGAACAGCTCGACGTGCACACGGTCCACTTCGGACACTCGTGCCCCGAGCTTGCCGACGAACATCGCGGCCGCGCGCATCGGGCCGACCGTGTGGGAGCTGGACGGCCCGATGCCGACGGAGAACAGGTCGAAAACGCTGATCGCCACTGATCAGTCCTTCGTGGTGGGGACGGTGCTCAACTTCTGGGCAGTCAGTCTTTGGTGAGCTCGGCGTACTTCGCCGCCGTGAGCAGGTTCTCCGCGGACTCGACGCGCACCTTGAAGAGCCAGCCGGCGCCGTACGGGTCGTTGTTGATGATCGCCGGGTCGTCGGCGACGGCCTGGTTCACCTCGAGCACCTCACCGGTGACGGGCGAGAACAGGTCGCTGACGGACTTGGTCGACTCCAGCTCGCCGCAGACGTCGTTCGAGACGACCTTGGCGCCGACCTCGGGGAGCTGGACGAAGACGATGTCGCCGAGGGCGTCGGCGGCGTACGCGGTGATTCCGCAGGTCAGCGGGTCCTGGGTACCCGGCGTCCAGTCAACCCACTCGTGCTCGACGGTGTAGAGCAGGTTCTCGGGGAACTCCACGGCAACTCCTCAGTCACGGCTCGGTCAGGAAACGCCCCCTCCGCCGTGCAGAGTTGCCTACCCCGAGCGGTCTTGCTGCCTGAGAGTGTGCGGGAGCTTGCCCCTTCGGCGCCTCGACTCGTGCCTGTCGAGGTCTCTCCCACTCGGGTTCTGATGCCTGAGCATCGCGGCCGGTCTTCAGTTCTCGGAACGCCCGAACGCTATGTGCGGCAACTGCCAAGTGTCAACGCGAGGTGGGTTGACAGGCGTGAGAGCGCGGTCTCAGATGAACATGAGACATCGGAGGTCTTATGAGGACAGCTCTCACTGCCGCTCTGCTCGCCTCACTTCTCGTCACCCCTGTCCCCACCGCGAGCGCGGCGGAAGCTCCCCAGCCCATCCCTGTTCCGATCGACTCCCACTTCAACAACGACGGCATCGACTCCGCGACCGACCGGACCGGGAACTTCGACGGCTCCGGTTACGCCTTTCCTGCGGATGACCTCCCATCCGGGCAGGTCACAGCCGATTCGGTGCCGTACCTTTTCCCGGAAAGTTCACAGTCGCGGCCGAACAACGTGGTGGCGCTCGGCCAGCGGATCGACCTGCCCCGCGGCCGCTACCTGACCGCACACTTCCTCGTCGCGTCCAGCTACGGCACGACCGGCGGCACCGCGACCGTGCACTACGCCGACGGCACGACGACCACCGGCGGACTGACCGGGCCCGACTGGTACTCGGGCAGTGGTCCGATCTCCGCACCGTTCCGCTACTCACCGGGCGGAACCGATCAACACCCTGTGTCGATCGGCACTGGTCAGGTGTGGACAGATCCCGCACGCGAGGCCGTCGGCATCACGCTGCCCACCACGAACCCCGCGGTCGAGAGCAAGTCGTCCCTGCACGTGTTCGCGCTGTCGCTGCAGCCGGCCGGCCGGGGCGAGGTGCTCGCGGTCAGGTCCGCGCGCAGCACGAACAAGCTGCCTCGCGTGGGCGGGCAGACGGTCGAGGCCACCGTGGTCAACCTCGGTGACCGGTGGATCTCGAACGTGTCGGTGCGCGCCGAGGGGCTGGGGGTGGTGACGCTGCAGCCGGCACTGGTGAAGCGGCTCGCTCCCGGCGAGGAGGCTCGGGTGCGGATCGGCGTCCACGCCTACCGGACCGGCACGTTCGACGGGAAGGTCACGGCGACGTCGGCTCGTGCGTCCGCCTCGCAGAAGGCGCGGTTCGTCCTGGGCGTCGCGGACTACCAGGCGACCGACGCCTCGCTGTCGGCCCACGAGTCGCCGCACTGGTTCGACGACGCCAAGTTCGGCATTTTCATCCACTGGGGGCTGTACTCGGTGCCGGCCTGGTCGCCGCCGGGTGAGCAGTACGCGGAGTGGTACTGGCAGTGGATGCAGAACCCGGCCAACGCCGTGAACCCGTACCACGCGGCGACGTTCGGGAAGGACTTCGCCTACGACCAGTTCATCGCGCAGTTCACCGCCTCGAAGTTCGACCCGCGCGAGTGGGTGCGGCTGTTCGAGGAGGCCGGGGCGAAGTACTACGTGCTGACCTCGAAGCACCACGAGGGTTTCGCGTTGTGGGACTCGAAGGTGTCCGGGCGGGACTCCGTCGATCTCGGGCCCCGCCGCGACCTGGTGAAGGAACTGTTCGACGCGTCGCGGAAGTACACGCCCGGACTGAAGAACGGGCTCTACTTCTCGATGCCGGAGTGGTTCAACCCGGACAACCCGTGGAGCGGTCACGGGCCGCGTAACCCGTGGAGCGGCGCTCCCGAGCCCTACACCGGCTATCAGGCCGGACGGGACTTCGTTCGCGACTACCAGGCGCCGCAGATGACCGAGCTGGTCGACGGGTACGACCCGGACGTCATCTGGTGCGACATCGGCGGTGCGAACGACTCGCGGCGAGTACTGGCCGACTACTTCAACAAGGCCAAGAACCGCGCCAAGCCGAAGGACGTGACGGTCGACGACCGGTGCGGCATCCCGACCCACGACTACACGACGCCGGAGTACGCGACGTACCCGAACACCGTGGTGAAGAAGTGGGAGGCCTCGCGCGGCCTCGACCCGCGTTCGTACGGGTGGAACCGGGCGACGCCGGACTCGATGTACATGACCGCCGACGAGGTGGTGGACACGCTGGTCGACACGACGTCCAAGAACGGCAACTTCCTGCTGGACATCGGCCCCCGCGCGGACGGCTCGATCCCGGAGATCATGCAGCAGCGGCTGCGCGAGACCGGTTCGTGGCTGCGGACGAACGGCGAGTCGATCTACGGCACGACGTACTGGTCGCGGATGGCCCAGCTCGGTTCGCTGCGGTTCACGGTGAAGCCGAACGAGGCGTTCTACATCACCTCGTTGGTCCAGCCGGGGTCACAGCTCGTGGTCGACGCTCCGGTGCCGCTTCGCGACGGCGACCGGATCACGCTGCTCGGCCATGACAGGCCCCTGAAATGGACCCGATCGGGTGGAAAACTGGTGGTGGACGTGCCTCAGGGTGTAGGCCAGCACGCATGGGTGTTCAAGGTGGCTTTGTCCTAACAGAACAACCAGACAGTGACCGGATAGTGCGATCCGCACGGTGACATGACCTTCGGGCTGCCTCACATTGTGAGACAGAGGCCAGCCCGATCGGAGGAGTCATCGTGCGGATCGCAGTTCCCCGCGAGATCAAGAACCACGAGTACCGCGTCGCCCTCACCCCGGCCGGTGCCCACGAACTGACCAGCCGCGGCCACGACGTGTTCGTCGAGCAGGGCGCGGGCCTGGGTTCCGCGATCACCGACGAGGAGTACCTCGCCGCGGGCGCCAAGATCCTCGCTTCCGCCGACGACGTCTGGGCCGAGGGCGAGCTGGTCCTCAAGGTCAAGGAGCCGATCGCGGCCGAGTACCCCCGCCTGCGCGCCGGCCAGACCCTCTTCACGTACCTGCACCTCGCCGCCGACAAGCCGCTGACCGAGGCCCTGCTGGCCTCCGGCACCACGGCCATCGCCTACGAGACCGTGCAGCTCCCGAACCGTTCGCTGCCGCTGCTCGCCCCGATGTCCGAGGTCGCGGGCCGCCTCGCCCCGCAGGTGGGCGCGTTCTCCCTGATGAAGCCCTCCGGCGGCCGCGGCGTGCTGCCCGGCGGCGTCCCCGGCGTCGCCCCGGCCCGCGTGGTCGTGATCGGCGGCGGCGTGGCCGGCGTCAACGCGGCGACCATCGCCGTGGGCATGGGCGCCGACGTCCAGATCCTCGACACCAACGTCGACCGCCTGCGCCAGATCGACGCCCAGTTCCAGGGCCGCCTGCGCACGCTCGCCTCGAACTCGTTCGCCATCGAGCAGGCCGTCCGCGACGCCGACCTGGTCATCGGCGCCGTCCTCGTGCCCGGTGCCGCGGCCCCGAAGCTGGTCTCGAACGCACTCGTCGCCGACATGTTGCCGGGCTCCGTCCTGGTGGACATCGCGATCGACCAGGGCGGCTGCTTCGAGGACTCCCGCCCCACCACGCACGCCGACCCGACCTACGACGTCCACAACTCGGTCTTCTACTGCGTGGCGAACATGCCGGGCGCCGTCCCGCGCACCTCGACCTACGCGCTGACCAACGTGACGCTGCCCTACGCGGTCGCGCTGGCCGACAAGGGCTGGTCGCAGGCGCTGAAGGACGACCGTTCGCTGGCCCTGGGTCTCAACGCCCACGCCGGCCGGCTGACCAACGGCCCGGTGGCCGAGGCGACCGGCCTCGTGCACACGCCGCTGGAGTCCGTGATCTAAAGCCAACTGAATGAAGAGGCCCCCGCACGCGAGCAGGCACACGCTGCGGGGGTTTCGCCTATCTGAGGGCCGTCACCCTGGCCTTGATGCCGTCGATCACGCAGTTCAGCCCGAACTCGAACTGCCCTTCCAGCGACCACACCTCCTGCACGTCCAGCATCTCGACGTAGCGCGGGTGCTTCTCCCGGTACAGGTCGGCGATCTTCGCCAGGTCCGGCGGCGGGGAGTCCATCCCGCCGCGGCCGACGAAGTTCACCTCGGCGATCGCGTACCCGACGACGAAACTCGACACCGTCGAGATCGACTGCGCCGCGGCGGCCGTCGACAGGCCGGCCCTCAACATGGGCACGAACATCGAGTCCGCCATCGCCACCGCGTTCGGGCCGATGGTGTTGAACTCACCGATGCCGCGAACCCACCACGGGTGCTTGAGCGCGAGATGACGAAACGAGTGCATCATCCCGCGCAACGCGGGTTCCCAATCGGCGTCGGGTTCCGGCAGCTCGAACTCGCCGTAGACCGCGTCCAGGCAGAGCTCGATCAACGCGTCCTTCGTCGGCACGTGCCAGTACAGCGACATCGGTGCCGCTCCCAGTTCGGCCGCCAGTTTGCGCATGGAGAGCTTCTGCAGACCGTGCTCGTCCAGCACCTGCAGCGCCTTGCGGACGATCGCGTCCCGGCTCAGACCGAGAGGCTGCCCGCTGCTGGGCCTGGGTTTGCTGAACCACACGCTGTCCACAGCGCGATCCTAGGCGCGGCGCAGCAAGACGCTGGCTGCAACGCCTCCCAGGAACACCGCCAATGCACCGATCACCAGGCTGACGCTCATGCCGCTCGAGAACGCCTCACGCACGACCGTGAGATCCGCACCGCTGTGCAACGCCTCGGACAGCGACCGCGACGGCACGCCGTCAGGCAGTGAAGCGGCGAACCGCGCCGACAGCAGCGCGCCCAGCACCGCGATACCGAACGACGCACCCAGCTCGGTCAGCGTCGACGACAGACCGGACGCGATACCGGCGCGCTCTGGCGGGATGGATCCCATCAGCGCGTTGACCGCAACCGGTTGTGCCACACCGACACCGACGCCGATCAGCACCAGACCGGCCAGGGTGGGCGGGTAGGTCGAGCCGATCGACAGCAGCAGCACGCCGCCCGCGACGATCGTCATGCCGAGCAGCATCGCCTTGCCGGCGCCCAGTTTCAGCACGAGCTGACCCAGCGTGTTGCTGGTGACGAGCAACGCGATCGCCATCGGTGCGACGCGGATGCCGGCCTCCAACGGGCTGTAGCCGAGCACGCCCTGAAGGTGTTGCGTCAGCAGGAAAAGCGAACCCGCCATGCCGAACGACGCCAGCACGCCGGACGCCACCGCACCGGTGAACCGGCGGTCGGCGAAGAACTTGAGATCCAGCATCGGGTCCGCCGTGTGCCGCTCCCACAACGCGAACGCCGTCATCATGACGATTCCGAGCGCGACCGGAACGCCGAACTCCGCCGAGGCGAACCCGTGTTCCGGCACCTCGATCACGGCGTACACGATCGACACCATGCCGATGATCGACAGGATCGAGCCGAGGACGTCGGGTTTGCGCACGGTCGGGTCCTTCGACTCCGGCACCAGCGCTGCCACCGCCACGACGGCCAGGATCGCCACCGGGACGTTGATCAGGAACACCGAGCCCCACCAGAAGTGCTTGATCAGCGCGCCGCCGATCACCGGACCGGCCGCGAAGCCGAGGCTGGTGACCGCCGCCCAGATGCCGATGGCCTTCGGGCGTTCCTTCTCGTCGAACAACTGCATCAGCACGGCGAGTGTGCCGGGCATCAGCATCGCGGCGCCGATCCCCATGAAGCCGCGGGCCGCGATCAGGGCCTCGGCCGACCCCGCGTAGGCCGCGACCGCACTGCCCGCGCCGAACAGCGTCAGACCGGCGAGCAGCGCCCGCTTCCGGCCGAACCGGTCGCTCAGCGAACCGGTCGTGAGCAGCAGTCCCGCCAGCGCCAGCGAGTACGCGTTGATCATCCACTGGATGTCCGCGGTGCTCGCGCCGAGACCGGTGGAGATCGACGGGATCGCCACGTTCAGCACGGTGTTGTCGAGCACCACGACCATCACCGACAGACAGAGCACGCCGAGCACGGCCCAGCGTTGCGGGTGCGGGTGCACCCCGACCTTCGTGGTCGCCCCAATAGTCATCCGAGTCCCCCTTACGGTGTACGAGCAACTTACAGCGTACGAGAACGCAGGGCGCAAGAGGTTTTCGCTCAGAACATGAGGAGATGACGCAGCCGGAGTGAACACAGCGGGAGGAAATTAAAGGGCGGCCGCGCTCAACCAGCCTGGGGGTCACTGGGAGCGGGGCCGCCGTGACCAAATATAGCGGGCCTGAGGCGGCCGCGCCCAGCACCCCCGCCCAAACGCGACCCAAAAGTTTCCTCGACCAGACCACTGCCCCTGTCGGGCCCGTCCAGCAAACGAGTGAATTCCACCTCCCGCGGTGCGGCGAGCAGGGCCAACAGCCGATGAAGACGGAGTCGGGTGTCCCTCGAAGGGAGATTCCATGGCTGAACCACAGGGATGGATCCACTGCCACGACCCGTTCGGTCGGGACAGATCGATGACCGTTCTGGTCGAAAATGACCGAGTTCTGCTGGTCGCGCCCCCCGGCGAGACCGCTGTGATGTCCGCCACTCAGACGCGTCGGCTGGGCTCGTTGCTCGACCAGGCCTCGGCGAAGATGTGACCGCCGTGGACGAGACCCTGCGCGACGCGGTGCTGCAACGGCTGGCGCTGCTGGACAAGGTTGCCCAGCACGGCGAGGCCGCAGCGCTGATTCCGCTGGCCCGCGCGGAGATCCACCGTCTTGCGGACGGCTGGCGTCTGCTGCTGACGGTGCACCAGCCCGACGACGACGGCCGGTGCAAGGCGTGTCCCGGTTGGCTGCGTCGCCGCCGGTGGCCGTGCCAGGTCTGGAACATGGCGCACCAGCACCTGATCGGCGAGGGTCTGCCGCATCGCGAACGCCGCAGGCCGTTGCGCAACCCCTTCACCCGATCGGGCACGATCGATCTTCCCGAGGAGACACCGGCCGAGCTCACCAACGAGTTGCCGATCCTGACCGACGAGCCGCCGGTGGTGCACCGCGCACCTGTCGTGTCACGACCAAAGCACGCAATGCCGGACTGACCTTCAGGCAGGATGGGCCGCATGCATGACGGCAGCGGCCTCATCGCGGTGCAGAACCTGACCAAGCAGTTCGGTCCGGTGACCGCGGTGCAGAACCTGAGTTTCACCGTGTCCCCCGGCAGCGTGACGGGCTTCCTCGGCCCGAACGGTGCCGGCAAGACGACGACTCTGCGAATGCTGCTGGGGCTCGTCACGCCGACGGCCGGCACGGCGACGATCAACGGACGACCGTTCCACCAGCTCGGCCAGCCCGGCCGCGTGGTGGGCGCGGTGCTGGAGGCGCAGGGGTTCCACCCCTCCCGCTCCGCCCGCGACCACCTGCGCGTCTACGCGGCGGCCATCGGCGTGCCGGACGCGCAGGCCGACCAGGTCATCGGCCTGGTCGGTCTCGGTACCGCGGCCCATCGCAAGGTGGGCGGGTTCTCGCTGGGCATGAAGCAACGGCTGGCGCTCGCCACCGCGCTGCTCGGCGACCCGCAGGTGCTCGTACTCGACGAACCCTCGAACGGCCTCGACCCCGAGGGCATCGCGTGGCTGCGCACGTTCCTGCAGTCGTACGCCCGTATGGGTCGCACGGTGCTGATCTCCAGCCACCTGCTGGCTGAGGTCGAGCAGACCGTCGACCAGGTCGTGATCGTCTCGCGCGGGCAGACCGTGTACTACGGGCCGCTGGAAACCCTGCGCCAGCAACAACAACGCCGTGTTCTCGTGCAGCCGTCGGACATCAACGCGCTCGCGGCGGCGTTGCGTGCCGATGGCGTGCAGGCGATCGAACAACTGCAGGACGGTCGTCTCGCGGTGTCCGGAGTGGACTCGAAGCTGGTCGCGGACACCGCGTTGCGGGCGGGGGTGTCGGTCTACGGCATCCAGGAGGAGCAGGTCGACCTGGAGCGTCTCTTCCTCCAGCTCACCAACGGCCAGTACGCCGGACACGCGCCGGCTCCGTATCAGCAGCAGGGTGGATGGGCCTGATGGGCAACCTGGTACAGGCGGAGATCCGCAAGACGACGACGACCGGCCTGTGGTGGGGACTGCTGATCCCGACCGTCCTGCTGGCGCTGACCGGGGGTCTGCTCGCCGGCCTGCTCGGCCAGTTGTTCGTCGACCTCGCTGGGGTCCGCCGCGTCGGAGGAACTCTCGGACGCCTTCGGCGTCACGCCGGACCAGTGGAAGGTGTCGCTGTTCGGCATGGCGCGGTCGATCAACCTCGCCACGCTCTTCCCGTTGGTCTTCGGCGCGCTGGCGATCTCCGGTGAGGTCGGCCAGCGCACGATCACCACGACGTTCCTCACCGCTCCGTCGCGGATGCAGTCGATGCTCGCCAAGATGCTCGTCTACGCGCTGTGGGGTGCGCTGTACGGCCTGGCGATCATGGCTTTCCTCGCCGTGGGCGTGCTCATCGTCAGCGACGCGGGACAACTGCCGGACGCGGGCGGCTGGGTGATGCTCACGCTGGCCTGCGTGCTGTCGTCGATCCTGATGACGATGTTCGGCATCGGCATGGGGGCGCTGATCTCGAACACCGCCGGGGTGACGGTGCTCCTGCTCATGTACTTCCTGGTGATCGAGAACGTGCTGTTGCTGGTGCTGCGGTTCTCGGGCACCCCGCAGACGATCATCGGCTTCCTGCCGAACGGGTCGGTCAACGGGCTCACCGGCGCGGTCGTCGTCGACCTCTTCCTGGCCAAGGCCGGCGTGGTGCCCGAGGAAGGCGTCGAATGGCTGCGTGCGGTGGCGGGCGCGGGTGGCTCACAGTCGTGGTGGCTGTCCGGGCTGATCTTCCTCGCGTGGGTCGCGGTCGTGTTCGGCGGCGGCTGGGCGTTGACCACCCGCAAGGACATCACCTGACCTGCACGTTCTGAAGATCGACTCCGCTGTCGGACCCCGCCCGTAACCTTGACCGCGTGACCAAGGGCTGGATTCGCAGACTCGTCGCCGCGTGCTGGCGGCACCCCCGGCTGGTGGTGCTGTCGCTCATCGCGGCGGTGGTCGGCGTCGGTCTGCAGGCGGCGGGGCCGTTGCTGCTCAAGACCGCGATCGACGACTCGACGGCGGGCCGCACCGACCGGCTGTGGGGGCTCGCCGTCGCGCTGATCGTGATGGAGCTGTTCACGTTCGCGTCGGCGTTCCTGCGGCGCTACATGGGCGGGCGGCTGGCGCTGGGCGTGCAGCACGACCTGCGGCTCGGTGTCTTCTCGGCGGTGCAGCGGCTCGACGGCGCGAAGCAGGACGAGATGCGGACCGGGCAGATCGTGTCGCGGTCGATCACGGACCTGCAGCTGGTGCAGTCGTTGCTGATGATGGTGCCACTGGCGATCGGCACCATCGTGTTCGCGCTGGCCGCTCTCGCCGCGATGCTCTACCTGTCGGTGCCGCTGACGATCGTCGCGTTGATCGTGCTGCCCGCGGTGGCGTGGCTGGCCGGCCGAAGCCGGCTGACGCTGTTCCCGGCCACGTGGTCGGCCCAGCAGCGGGCCGCGGATCTCGCGCAGCACGTCGAGGAGACCGTCACCGGTGTCCGTGTCGTGAAGGGCTTCGGCCAGGAGGCCCGTGAGGTCGCCCGGCTGGAGAAGCACGCCCGCTCGTTGTTCGCGGAACGGATGCGTGCGGCGCGGCTGTCGTCGAAGCCGCTGGCGAACCTGACGGCGCTGCCGTTGTTCGGTCAGGTCGCGGTGCTCGGTCTGGGCGGCTGGCTGGCGATGAACGGCCAGGTCACGCTGGGCACGTTCCTGGCGTTCACGACGTACGTGGCGAACCTGGTCGGGCCGACCCGGTTGCTGTCGAGCCTGATGGTGTCCGCGCAGCTCGCTCGTGCGGGTGTCGAGCGGGTCTACGAGCTGATCGACTCGCAGCCGGACGTGCAGGACGGGCCCGCGGATGTGCCTGCGGGGCCGCTTGCCCTCTCGTTCTCCGGCGTGACGTTCGGGTACACGCGCAGCGAGCCGGTGCTGCAGGACTTCTCGATCTCCGTCGAACCGGGCGAGACGCTGGCGCTGGTCGGCACCGCGGGGTCCGGCAAGTCGACGGTCTCCCTGCTGCTGCCCCGGTTCTACGACGTGCACGCCGGCGCCATCCGGGTGGGCGGTGCGGACGTGCGCACGTTGCGGCTGGAGTCGTTGCGCGGCGCGGTGGGCGTGGTGTTCGAGGAGGCGTTCCTGTTCTCGGACACGGTGTTCGCGAACATCGCGTACGGCCGTCCGGGAGCGTCGCGGGCGGAGGTCGAGCGGGCCGCGAAGGCCGCCGAGGCGCACGACTTCATCGAGGCTCTGTCCGACGGCTACGACACAGTGGTCGGCGAACGCGGCCTCACCCTGTCCGGCGGGCAGCGCCAGCGCGTCGCCCTGGCCCGCGCCCTGCTCTCCGACCCGCGCGTGCTGGTGATGGACGACGCGACGTCCGCGGTGGACAACGCGACCGAGGCCGCGATCCACGCGACGCTGGCGTCGGTCACGGCCTCGCGGACGACGTTGCTGGTGGCACACAGACGGTCCACGCTCTCGTTGGCCGATCGGATCGCCGTCCTGGACGCGGGCCGCGTGGTCGACGTGGGCACCCACGAAGAGCTGACGTCGCGCTGCGCCCTCTACCGAGACCTGCTGGCCGGTCCCGGCGAGGCGATCGAGACCACGGCCCCGGCCGCGACCGGCGAACTCTGGCCGACGCTGAGCTCGGAAGACCTCGACCAGCGGCTGATCGACGGCACCAGAGCCCCGTCCCCCGCGTCCACGGGCCGCAAGGGCGGTGGCGGCGGCATGTCCGCGCTGGCCGGCGGTCCGCCGACGCCGGAACTGCTGGCTCAGGTGCGGGCGTTGCCGGCCGCCACCGAGGCCCCCGTCCTGCACGGCGAAGATCCGCGTGCCCCCGACCCCGGCTTCCGCCTCGCCCGCCTCCTGCGCCCGGTCCGCTGGGCCCTGGCCGGCGTGGGTGCCCTGGTGGTGCTCGACGCCCTGGTCGGCATGGGCTTACCCGCGTTGGTGCGCCTGGGAGTCGACGGCGGCGTGATGACCGGCACCCAGTCCTCGCTGTGGCTGGCGGTCGGCCTCGGCGCAGGCCTGATCGTGATCGGCTGGCTGACGACGCTGGGCAGCACGGTGTACGCCGCCCGCCTGGGCGAGCGCCTGCTCTACCTGCTGCGCGTCCGTAGCTACGCCCACCTGCAGCGGCTCGGCCTCGACTACTACGAGCGCGAGATGGCCGGCCGCATCATGACGAGGATGACGACGGACGTGGACGCCCTGTCGACGTTCCTGCAGACCGGCCTCGTCACCGCCGTGATCAGTCTGCTCACCGTCGTGGGCATCACCGGGGCCCTGGTCGTCACCGACCCGTCGCTGGCACTGATCGCCCTGGCCGTCGTGCCCGTGCTGCTGGTGGCGACGGTGATCTTCCAACGCTTCTCCTCCGCCGCCTACGCCGAAGCCCGCGAACGGGTCAGCGCCGTGAACGCCGACATGCAGGAAAACGTCTCCGGCCTGCGCGTGGCCCAGGCCTACACCCGCGAGAAGCACTCCGCGGAAGCCTTCGCCGAACGCAGCGACGCCTACCGCCGCACCCGCCTGCGCGCCCAGCGCTACATCGCCACGTACTTCCCTTTCGTGGCAATGCTCTCCGGCATCGCCCAAGCCGTCGTCCTGGTAGTGGGCGCCCACCGGGTGGCCGTCGGCACCCTGACCCCCGGCATCCTGCTCGCCTTCCTCCTGTACCTGGGCCTGTTCTTCAACCCGGTCCAGCAACTCTCCGGCGTCTTCGACGGCTACCAGCAGGCCCGAGTGGGCCTGCGCCGAATCGGCGACCTGCTGCGCACCCCCAGCGCGGTCGAACCACCGGCGACCCCGATCCCCGTCCCACCCCGCCTGCGCGGCGAGGTGGAACTGCGCAACGTCTCCTTCACCTACAAAGGCGCCGACCGCCCAGCCCTGGACAACGTCTCCCTGCACGTGACCCCAGGCGAAACCGTCGCCCTGGTAGGCGAAACCGGCGCGGGCAAGTCCACCCTCGTCAAACTCGTGGCCCGCTTCTACGACGCCACCACCGGCACCGTCCTGGTGGACGGCGTGGACGTCCGCACCTACGACCTCTCCGCCTACCGCCAACGCCTGGGCGTGGTCCCCCAGGAAGCCCACCTCTTCGGCGGCGACGTGGCCGAGAACGTCGCCTACGGCCGCCCCACCGCCAACCAAGAGGAAATCCAGCAAGCCGTGACCGCCGTAGGCGCCCTACCGATGGTCGCCACCCTCCCCAGCGGCTTCCACCAACCAGTAGGCGAACGCGGCAACCGCCTCTCGGCAGGCCAACGCCAGCTGGTAGCCCTGGCCAGAGCCGAACTGGTCAACCCGGACCTCCTCCTCCTGGACGAAGCCACCGCCGCCCTGGACCCGGCAACCGAGTCCGCGGTCCTGGCCGCCAGCGACCGCCTGACCGGCGCCCGAACCACCTTCGTGGTGGCCCACCGCCTGGCCACCGCCGCCAAAGCAGACCGAATCATCGTCCTGGCCAACGGCCGCATCACCGAACAAGGCACCCACACCGAACTCCTGTCCGCCAACGGCACCTACGCCCGCCTATGGCGCCACGGCACAACCCCAGAAGCCGCCTAGTAGTGCTTCGTCAGGTCGAGTTGAGCTGCGGTTATGAAGATCGCGTTCTCACTCCTGCTACCAGCGCAGTTGGTAGCAGCTAGCGTGATCAGCAAACGGGCGGATTCACGGGGTCGTCGCAACACCCGGTGGTGGGAATAGTAGCTCGTGGAGGGCTTCGGCCGGGGTTTTCCAGCCGAGTGTCTCGCGGGGTCGGTCGTTGAGTTCGGCGGCGACGAAGTCGAGGTGTTCGCGGGTGTGGACGGAGAGGTCGGTGGCTTTGGGGAAGTACTGGCGTAGCAGGCCGTTGGTGTTCTCGTTGGTGCCGCGTTGCCAGGGGCTGTGCGGGTCGCAGAAGTAGATGTCCAGTTCGGTGGCGACGGTGATTTCCTTGTGTCGTGCCATTTCCTGGCCTTGATCCCATGTGAGGGACTGGCGCAGCTTGGCCGGCAGCGACGTGATGGCCTCGATCATGGCGTCGCGGACGGTAGCCGCGTCGCGGCCGCCGTCCAGGTGCAGCAGCAGGCAGAACCGGGTGCTGCGCTCGACCAGGGTGCCGATCGCCGAGCCGGCGTTCTTGCCGATGATCAGGTCGCCTTCCCAATGCCCTGGGATGGCCCGGTCCTGCGCCTCGGCGGGCCGCTCGCTGATGTTGACCATGTCCGGGATCCGCTGCGGGGCACGCGCCTTGCGGGCCTGGGCCTGGCGGCGCGGGCGGCGCAGCGCCCGGCCGGTGCGCAGGCACGCGGTCAGCTCGCGGCGCAACGCGCCGCGGCCCTGGACGTACAGCGACTGGTAGATCGTCTCGTGCGACACCCGCATCTCCGGCTCGTCGGGAAAGTCGAGCCTCAGCCTGGCACTGATCTGCCGCGGCGACCGGCGCCGGGTCAGCCCGTCCTGCACCACCTCACGCAACCGGTCGTCTCCGGCGAGCTTGGCCTGTTTCGGCCGCTTCGCCCGTTGCTGGGCCTTGGCCTGCGCCACCGTGGCCCGGTACTTACGCGGCATCTTCGGCCGATCCTTGCGCAGGGGCAGCGAGTTACGCTCCAGCTCACGGCTGATCGTCGACGCCGCACGGCCCAGTTGCCGGGCAATCTCCCGGATCGATCGCTTCTCCGCGCGCAGCACGGCGATCTCCTCGCGATCCTCCAAAGACAGATACCGACTCGTCACCGGCTGCGGCGCGTTGCTGATCACCCCGCCAGCCCGCGCGAACCACTTACTGCCCGCCATGAACGACACGCCCGCGAACCGAGCCGCCTCCGCGAGGAGCATGCCCTGCCCGACACCGTCCCAGAACCGAACCTTCACATCCCGCGGACAACCCAGCCGACCCATCGCAACCTCCCAGATCAGAGACGGTGTTGCGACGACCTATTGACGCCAAGACGGTTACATCGGCAGTTTTCTACAACCAACTCGCTGCAAGGACCACGGAGCCTCCGGGTTGGTCCCGCCGACCTAACGAAGCACTGCTAGGGCGCTGATCGGGTTCCGGGAGGTCTGGAGCCGGAGTTGTGCCAGGGTCTGCGCATGCTCAAGATCGTGGTCAAGACGGAGAATCGGGAGCGGCACGTCCGTGTGGCCGCCGACGAGCTGGCGGGGCTGGTCCGGCGAATCGGCGGCGAGGGTGACCGGTTCATGGTGGTCCAGCGGGTACCTGACCTGCCTGACGTCTTCGCCCAGGTCTGGCACGAGGCCGGTGGTGACTACACGCTGGAGCACCGCGACGGTGGCGCTGACCGGCACTTCCAGACGATGACCGACGGACCCGAGATGGTGATCGCTGCGATCACCGGCTGGGCCCGTCAGGAGGCTGGCTGGGACAGCGGTCTGGACTGGTCGTTGCTGGACATGGGCCTCGCAGGCGAGGTGCCGCCGCTCGACCTCGACGAGGACGAGCGCGAGGAGTTGGAGACCCGTGTCCGCGAGGTGCTGGCCGGCGGCTACGCCTCCCGCGCCGAACTCGCTGAGCTTGCCGAGGAGTACCTGGCCACCGAGGATCGCCGGCCCGTTTCGCGCGGGCAGGCACAGGCGCTGGCCGACCGGTTGTGGTTGGAGCGGGTCGCGGAGCAGGCCTCATGGCAGGGCGAGACCGACCCTGAGCGGCTGACGCTCGCGTTCACCGCCCTGCAGGAGGCCGGTATCACCGCCCGCGAGAACTTCAGCTGTTGCCGTAGCTGCGGCCAGTCCGAGATAGGTGGTGAAGGCGGGCCTGACGCCCGCGGCTTCGTCTACTTCCACTCCCAGTGCACGGATTCCGCCGCGGCCGGCCACGGACTGACGCTCCTCTACGGCGGCTTCGACGGTTCGTCCGAGTCCACTGCGGCCATCGGGCACGAGATCATGGCTGCCCTGGAAGCGGTCGGCCTCCACGTCAGGTGGGACCGTGACCCCGGCTGGAGCATCACCGTCACGCCCTTGGACTGGCGCCGCCGCCTGGTCGGTTAGAGGAGCCTTCACCATGCCCATCCGCCCCACCGTCCTGTACGTCTCCGACCTCACCTACCCGGCCAGGGGCAGGCGCTACTGCGACGAGGACATCTATCTGACCTCACAGCTCCGCGACGCTTTCGACCTGGCCGTGTGCCATCCGGAAGATGCCGCGAACCTGATGGCGGGCTTCGACACCGTCGTCGTCCGCAACAGCGGCCCGGTGCTCGGCTACTCCGACGCCTACCGTCACTTCCGCGAGCAGGCAACAGCCATCGGCCAGCGGGTCTACAACCCGCTCACCGGCAAGGGCGACATGGCCGGCAAGCAGTACCTGCTCGACCTCACGGGGCTGGGCTACCCGGTCATCCCCACGATCGATCACCCGGCGGCTCTGGACCGCCTCCCGCGCACCGACCGGTACGTCGTGAAGCCCAAAGCCGGCGCCGACTCGCACGGACTGCAGTTCGTCGGCCGCGACGAGCTCGCCGACAGGTCCGGAGACGTGCTCATCCAGCCCGAGATCGATTTCCGGTACGAGGTGTCGTTCTACTTCGTCGACCACGACTTCCAGTACGCCCTGCACGCCCCGGACCCGGCCCAGCGCTGGGAGCTCACGACCTACGACCCCACCAGCGCGGACCTGGAATTCGCGGCGAAGTTCATCGACTGGAACAGCCTCGACCACGGCATCCAGCGGGTGGACGCCTGCCGCACCCGCGACGGGGACCTGCTGCTCGTCGAGCTGGAGGACCTGAACCCGTACCTGTCGCTGGACCGGACGACGGACCGGGCCAGGGAGGGCTTCGTGAAAGCGATGACCAGCTCGATCCATCGATCGCTCACGTGATGTTTCACCCATCGTGAACTGATCACTGCTCTCAGTGCGTATGCCCGTCCAACAGCTCAGTGGGCATTGCCCGAAAAGGAGGCGACGTAGTGAGACACACATCAAGAATTGCTCAACTGCGGGTGACGACGGGCCCGTCCTGATCGATCCTGTGACAGACCACTCCTTGCCAGATGCCTCCAGCGTGTGAAGGCCAGGGCCAGGGGGACTAGCCTGACTACCGCATGAGTCAACACCAAGAGCGAGATGGATAGAGGCGAGCGCCAGCCGTGTCCAGCAGCAGTCCTGCGTCACAATTCGGGCCGAACGAGTGGCTCGTCGAGGAGATGTACGAGCAGTTCCTCGCGGACCCGTCATCCGTAGACCCGGCATGGCATGACTTCTTTGCCGACTACAAGCGTGCCGGCGGCAACGGCAACGTCGCCACGGCCAGTGCGGGTGGCACGACGACCACCACGACCACGACCGTGACGCCACCGGCCGCGGACAACGGTCAGGCCGCGCCCAAGCAGGCAGCGCCGAAGCCGGCCACGCTGCCGCAGACCGGGAAGCCCGCGCCGCAGCAGGCCGCGAAGGCAGCCCCGGTCAAGCCGAGCGCGCAGCCCGAGCAGAAGCAGCTGCGCGGCGCCTCCGCCGCGATCGCGAAGAACATGGAGCTGTCGCTCACCGTTCCGACCGCGACCAGCGTGCGTGCCGTGCCCGCCAAGCTGCTGGCCGACAACCGCATCGTCATCAACAACCACCTGAAGCGGACGCGTGGCGGGAAGGTCTCCTTCACGCACGTCATCGGCTACGCGGTGGTGCGGGCGCTGCAGGCCTACCCGAACATGAACCGGCACTTCGCCGAGGTCGAGGGCAAGCCGTTCGTCGTCACGCCGGAGCACGTCAACTTCGGTCTGGCGATCGACCTGCCCGGCAAGGACGGCAGCCGCACGCTGGTCGTCGCGTCGGTCAAGGGCTGCGAGAACATGACGTTCACGCAGTTCTGGCAGGCCTACGAGGACCTGATCCGCAAGGCCCGCGGTGGTTCGCTCACCGCTGACGACTTCTCCGGCACCACGATCTCGCTGACCAACCCCGGCACGATCGGCACGAACCACTCGGTGCCGCGACTGCAGGCCGGTCAGGGCGCGATCATCGGTGTCGGCGCGATGGAGTACCCCGCGCACTTCCAGGGCACCAGCGAGCAGGCCCTGACCGACATGGGCGTCAGCAAGATCATCACGCTGACCTCCACGTACGACCACCGCATCATCCAGGGCGCGGAGTCGGGCGAGTTCCTCAAGCGCATCCACCAGCTGCTGCTCGGTGAGGACGGCTTCTACGACTCGATCTTCGCGTCGCTGCGGCTGCCGTACGAGCCGATCCGCTGGGTCGCCGACATCCCCGAGGGCGCTGTCGACAAGACCGCCCGCGTGATCGAGCTGATCGACGCGTTCCGCACCCGTGGCCACCTGATGGCGGACACGGACCCGCTGAACTACCGCCAGCGCAGCCACGCCGACCTCGACGTCCTGAGCCACGGCCTCACGCTGTGGGACCTGGACCGCGAGTTCCCGGTCGGCGGCTTCGCCGGCAAGGAGCGGATGAAGCTCCGCGACATCCTGGGTGTGCTGCGCAACTCGTACTGCCGCACGGTCGGCGTCGAGTACATGCACATCCTGGAGCCGGAAGAGCGGCAGTGGATCCAGGAGCGCGTCGAGGTTCCGCACGAGAAGCCCCCGGCCACCGTGCAGAAGTACATCCTCAGCAAGCTGAACGCGGCCGAGGCGTTCGAGACGTTCCTGCAGACGAAGTACGTCGGCCAGAAGCGCTTCTCGCTGGAGGGCGGCGAGACCGTCATCCCGCTGCTCGACGCGGTGCTGGACAAGGCCGCCGAGCACGAGCTCGACGAGGTCGTCATCGGCATGCCGCACCGCGGTCGCCTGAACGTCCTCGCGAACATCGTCGGCAAGCCGATCTCGCAGATCTTCCGCGAGTTCGAGGGCAACCTCGACCCCGGCCAGGCGCACGGCTCCGGCGACGTGAAGTACCACCTCGGTGCCGAGGGCAAGTACTTCCGGATGTTCGGCGACGGCGAGACCAAGGTCGCGCTGACCGCGAACCCGTCGCACCTGGAGGCCGTCGACCCGGTGCTCGAGGGCATCGTGCGCGCCAAGCAGGACCTGCTCGACCGGGGCGGCGACTTCTTCCCCGTCCTGCCGGTCGCCATGCACGGTGACGCGGCCTTCGCGGGCCAGGGTGTCGTGGCCGAGACGCTGAACCTGGCGATGGTCCGCGGCTACCGCACCGGTGGCACGGTCCACATCGTCGTGAACAACCAGGTCGGCTTCACCACCGCGCCGGAGCACTCGCGCTCGTCGAAGTACTCGACCGACGTCGCGAAGATGATCGGCTCGCCGGTCTTCCACGTGAACGGCGACGACCCGGAGGCCTGCTACTGGGTCGCCAAGCTGGCCGTCGACTACCGCCAGGCGTTCCACAAGGACGTCGTCATCGACATGGTCTGCTACCGCCGCCGCGGTCACAACGAGGGCGACGACCCCTCGATGACCCAGCCGGCGATGTACGACGTGATCGACCAGAAGCGCTCGGTCCGCAAGACCTACACCGAGTCCCTGATCGGCCGCGGCGACATCACGGTCGAGGAGGCCGAGAAGGCGCTGCAGGACTTCTCCAGCCAGCTGGAGCACGTCTTCAACGAGGTCCGCGAGCTCGAGAAGCACCCGGTCACGGTCAGCCCGTCGGTCGAGTCCGAGCAGCAGGTCCCGGCGAAGCTGCCCACCGGCATCTCGCGTGAGGTGCTGGAGCACATCGCCGACGCGCACGTGAACCTGCCGGACGGCTTCACGCCGCACGCGCGGGTCAAGCCGGTGCTGGACCGCCGCGTCAAGATGGCGCGCGAGGGCGGCATCGACTGGGCGTTCGCCGAACTGCTGGCGCTCGGCTCGCTCGCGATGGAGGGCCGCAAGGTCCGCCTGGCCGGTCAGGACTCGCGCCGCGGCACGTTCGTGCAGCGCCACGCGACCCTGGTCGACCGCAAGACCGGCGACGAGTACACGCCGCTGCAGAACCTGTCGCCGGACCAGGGCAAGTTCATGGTCTACGACTCGGTGCTGTCGGAGTTCGCGGCCGTCGGCTTCGAGTACGGCTACTCGGTGGCGAACCCGCAGGCGATGGTGCTGTGGGAGGCGCAGTTCGGTGACTTCGTGAACGGCGCGCAGCCGATCATCGACGAGTTCATCTCGTCCGGTGAGGCGAAGTGGGGTCAGCGTTCCGACGTCGTGATCCTGCTGCCGCACGGCCACGAGGGCCAGGGCCCCGACCACACGTCGGGCCGCATCGAGCGCTGGCTGCAGCTGTGCGCCGAGGGCTCGATGACCGTCTCGGTGCCGTCGACCCCGGCGAACTACTTCCACCTGCTGCGCCGCCACGCCCTCGACGGCGTCGACCGCCCGCTCGTGGTGTTCACGCCGAAGTCGATGCTCCGCCTGAAGGCCGCGGTCAGCGGGACCGAGGAGTTCATCAGCGACCGCTTCCAGTCGGTGATGGACGACCCGACGATCAAGGACCCGAACGCGGTCACCAGGGTCCTGCTGTGCAGCGGCAAGATCTCCTACGAGCTGCACGCCGAGCGCGAGAAGCGCGGCGGCGGCGACGTGGCGATCGTGCGCGTCGAGCAGCTCTACCCGGTCCCGGCCCGCAAGCTGACCGAGACCCTGGAGCGCTACCCGAACGCGAAGGACATCCGCTGGGTGCAGGAGGAGCCGGCGAACCAGGGCGCCTGGCCGTTCTACGGCCTGGCCCTGCCGGAGCTGCTGCCCGAGCACCTCAGCACCGTCCGCCGCGTGTCGCGCCGCCCGATGGCCGCCCCGTCGGCCGGTTCGAGCAAGGTGCACGAGGTCGAGCAGCGGGAGATCATCAACCGCGCGTTCGACTAGTCAGTCGTGTGACAACGAGCCGCCGGGCCCCTCTGTGGTCCGGCGGCTCGTTTTCTAAGCCCCCACAGGAGTTTTCGCATGTACTTCACCGATCGAGGCATCGAGGAACTGGAGAAGCGGCGCGGCGAGGAGGAAGTCTCCCTCGCGTGGCTCGCCGACAAGCTCCGCGCGTTCGTCGACGCCAACCCGGACTTCGAGACCCCCATCGAGCGCCTCGCCACCTACCTGGCGCGCGACGACGAGGACGACTTCGAGGACTGACGCCGCCTGCACGAATCCGTCCGACGACCCAGAGCGACATGCAATTCGCACGCTCACGGCAGGCATGTTCGGCGCGTCGTCACGATGCTGCCTGGCCGACGGCAAGCCGACGAGGCGTACCGGAGGCGAGCTTCCAGAGGATCGCCGCCGGCAGTGACGGCTGCTGGAACGACGCGCCGACGGCAGACTACCCCGCGAACGAGACGATCGTGCTTGCTACCGACTAAGCCATCACCAGGCGTAGGCCTCCGGAGCCGGCTTCGACCCGTTCGGCGCCGGCGCCGGGAACAGCTCGTCCAGCTTGCCCAGCACCTCCGCGTCCAGCTTCAGCTCCGCCGCCCGCAACGAGCTGTCCAGCTGCTCGACGGTCCGCGGCCCGATGATCGGCGCGGTGACGCCCGTCCTGGTGCAGCAGCCAGGCGAGGCCGACGTTGGCCGGGTCCTCCCCCAGCTCCGCGCACAGCTTCTCGTAGGCGTCGATCGTGTCGCGGTACTTCTCCAACGCATCCGCGGACCGGCCGGACGAGCTGCGCGAGCCGCCACCCTCACGCTGCTTGCGCAACACGCCACCCAACAACCCACCGTGCAACGGCGACCAGGGAATGACGCCGAGCCCGTAGTGCCGAGCCGCGGGCAGGACCTCCAGCTCGACCCAGCGGGTCATCAGGTTGTAGATCGACTGCTCGGACACCAGGCCGAGGAAGCCGCGCGTGCGGGCGGCCTCGCTGGCCTGGGCGATGTGCCAGCCGGCGAAGTTCGACGAGCCGAAGTAGATGACCTTGCCCTGCTGGCGCAGCACGGAGAAGGCTTCCCAGATCTCGTCCCACGGCGTGGCCCGGTCGACGTGGTGCATCTGGTAGAGGTCGATGTAGTCGGTCTGCAGGCGCTTCAACGAGGCGTCGGCGGCGCGGCGGATGTTCAACGCCGACAGCTTCTCGTCGTTCGGCCAGTCGCCCATGCTGCCGTAGAGCTTGGTGGCGACGACCGTCCTTTCGCGACGGGTGCCGCCCTGCGCGAACCAGCGGCCGATGATCTGCTCGGTGACGCCCTCGCCCTTCTGCCAGCCGTAGACGTTGGCCGTGTCGAAGAAGTTCAGGCCGTGTTCGTGAGCGCGGTCCATGATCGCGTGGCTGTCGGCCTCGGACGTCTCGGGGCCGAAGTTCATCGTGCCGAGGCACAGGCGGGAGACGGACAGGCCGCTGCGGCCGAGGTTGGTGTACTCCATGGCTTCCACCCTGCCTCGCGTCGCGGGCTCGTGCCACGTGGAGTTGCTCCAGGGGCACCGCCCGACAGCTCACCGGCCGGCTTTGCTGGTCACTTCCGACTCGAACTGGTCCGCGACGATCGTGAGCCCGCCCGCCGCCTTGGAGTCGGGCCGGAGAACGAACGTGCGCGTCGCGGACGGCCTGCCGGTGATGGAGAACCTCAGCGGTGCGGACATACCTCCCGATTCCACGCTTTCGACCTCGCGAAATGCCTTGAGGACGCCTTCGCGGGAGAAGTCCTTGCGCTCGCAGGCCCGCTTCAGCACCGAGCCGAAGCTCAGCCCGACCAGGTAGCCGTAGTTCACTGCCATGGACGGGACTCCCTGCGGAAAAGTCGACCGATACGCCGCTGCGACCTGGCGCGGGCCGGCGATCGCGGCATCGAAGGGGGCGACGGACGAGAGCACGAGGACCTGACGTTCCATGACGGTCGTGAGTGGTCCCTGCAACAGCTCGGGGGCGAAGCCGGGATTGTTGATGATGATCGGGACGGCGAGCCCGAGCTGCGCGGCGGCGGCGACGGCGCTCGCCGTCTGCCGCGGGTTGGTGCTGAGGACGACCGCCTTCACCCCGGCCTGCTTGAGAGCCGCCATCCCGGGCGACATGTCCGGATCAGCGTTCTTGAGTGACGCTTTCGTCAAATTGAGACCGAGTTGGCCGACAGCGAAGGTGCTGCCGGAGACGGCGTCGTCGCCGTATTCGCTCTCATCGCTGATGGTCAGGTGGCCCACCGTGTCTCCGCGACTGAGAAGGCCCTGTCGCATCAGGTGTTCGATTCCGTTCATGACATCGACCTTGTAGGTCGCCCCCACGACCATCATGTATGGATTGTCGAGCAAAGCGCTCTTCCAGGAGGTCGGGGCCACGAGGATTTGCTGGTGAAGCATGTCGTCTTCGATCGACTGGGCAACTTGCGCTCCGACGAGCTGCACGAATCCGAGAACCTCGGGTTCGAGGGAGAGATACTCGCTCCGGCCCTTCTCGGTGTCGAAACCGTGGTCGCGCACGATCAGTTCGACTTTTCTGCCGCAGATCCCACCCGCAGAATTGACCTGGTCAACGAATAGTCGATTACCCTCGGTAACATTCTTGCCGCCCGAAGCGAAGGGGCCGGTGAGGTCACTCAGAACACCCAGGTAGATCTTGTCCTGCGTTACTCCAGGCCCACCGCGAATGCCCTCCGGGGAGTTCGCGGAATCTGCCCCGTTCCCACCGCAGGCCGCCAGAAGAGCTGCGGTCGCGAGAAAAGAAAACACCTTGACAGGCTTCGCGTACAAGAATTCACTCTCCCGGTGTCGAATATCATTGATCGGCCGACCGAGAGATGAACCAAGCAATTTCACGCCCAATCGAACGACAAGCCCAGGGAAGTCTACCTCCGCCGCCACCCGATCAACAGTCCTGCGAGCACAACCCACGCCGCGACCTTGACCCGGCTAATGGTAACCAAAGTGTCCTGTAAGCGTTTCGTCAGCAGCTCGGCCGACCTGGACGTCGCCACAGTTTTGGCAGTATTGATAACCGAAGTTTTGAACCTTTTGTTCATCCCATACGTAGCGTTAGTTTCTTCCTGGTCCACAGTTCGTTCCCTCCAGGAGCAATTCGGGCTTCCGATGAGACCTGCCGGAACCGGCTCCCCGCACCGGTGACGGCCACCCTGCGCCCTCGATGCCCAGGCCGAATGCGGCTCGGCCCACGGCATCGGTGACCGAGGGGGCGCGTGCGGTGGAAGTGGGTCCTATTCCCACTCCCACCGCACTCCTAGATGCCGGGCTTCGAGTTCCGCGGGTGGATGTGCGTGGACGCGGTCGTCCCGATCCACAGGTCGTTGAGCACGGTTTCGGGTTCCTGCAGCGACGGCCGCCTGAACGCGTAGCACCGCGCCGGCACGGCGTCCGGGTGGAAGTCGATCTGCAGCACGTAGTCGCCCACCGGCCGCAGGAACCGCCGGTCGCAGACCTCGCTGTCCGCACCGGGCCGCATCCGGACCCGCCGGTAGTCGACGAGCGCGGTCTCCCCCGCTCTGAGCATCCGGTCGAAAGGGATCTCCGCGACGAGGAACCCGCTGCTGTCCTCGCCGCGCACCCGCCCCAGCCGGCAGGGCGCCCCGGCCGGCAGGTCGCCCCGGCCTCGATCGAGGCCACGCCGAGGTCCGTGGCATCGGCGAGATGGATGGCTAGGAACCTGTCGACCCCGTCCTCCAGTGCCTGCACGATGCCGGTGCTGTACACCTCGGCCTCGCGCCGATCCGGCCCGATCACCTGCCGGTCCCGCACCCTGAGGTACGTCGACGCTGCCGGTTGCAGCCGATCGATTCGCGCCATGACCTCGCCGAGGTCGGTGGCGCGCGAGTCCCACATGTCCTCGAGCGACATGGACTGCCCGACCCACCGCCCGCGCGGCCGCTTGTCGCCGAGCCGATCGGTGAGGAAGCCGTCGCCGAGTTCGAGAAGATCCTCCAGCGCCGCGATGACATTCAACGACTCGGGGCGCTCCGGCCTGCTGCGGCCGCGGCGCCAGTAGCTGAGCGCGTCGAGAGGCTCACCTGCATGCCGCGCGCGGCCAGGTGGTGCTGGATGCGTTCGAGGCTGAGGCCGCTGTTGTCGACGGCTTTCGTCAGCGCCTCCGCGAAATCCACCACGCAGGAACCGTACGGCCGTGCCACCCTCCGCCAATAGGCCCACACGGAGGGTCAGAACACGCGTGTCTCAGTTGGCCGAACTAGACCATTCGGTCGCCACGGCGCCACACGGCGTGCGTCAGAGGAACGCCCGGACGGTAGGCGAGGTGCGTGATGGACGGCGCGTCCAGCACGTGGAGGTCCGCACGCGCACCTGGCCTGATCACGCCGACGTCGTCACGACGCAACGCCTGCGCGCCACCGGCCGTTGCCGCCCACACCGCTTCCTCGACGCTCATCCGCATCTGCAGCACCGCGGTCGTCACGCAGAACGCCATCGACGAGGTGTACGAGGAGCCGGGGTTGCAGTTGCTGGCCAGCGCGACCGTCGCGCCGGCGTCCAGCAGAGCGCGGGCCGGGGGCAGCGACTGCCGGGTGGAGAGGTCGCACGCCGGCAGCAGCGTGGCGACGGTGTCCGACGACGCCAGCGCGTCGATGTCCAGTGCCGACAGGTAAGTGCAGTGGTCGACCGACGCGGCGCCGAGCTCCACCGCCAGGCGCACGCCGGGGCCTTCGCCGAGCTGGTTGCCGTGCACGCGCAGGCCGAGGCCCTTGTCCTTGGCGGCCACCAGCACCGCTTTCGACTGGTCGTAGTCGAAAGCGCCCTTCTCACAGAACACGTCCGCCCAGCGCACGAGCGGGGCGACGGCGTCGAGCATCTCGCCGCGAACCAGGTCGACGTACTCGTCGGGGTCCGCGCCGGGCGGCACCAGGTGCGCGCCGAGGAACGTGACCTCGTCGGCGTGCTCGGCGGCGATCCGTGCGCTGCGCACCTCGTCGGGCACGTTCAGGCCGTAGCCGGTCTTGGTCTCGACGAACGTCGTGCCTTGCTTCAGCGCCTCTGCAACGTGCTTTCGCACGATCTCTGACAGTTCGGCGTCAGTGGCTTTCCGCGTCGCACCAACGGTCACGGCGATGCCGCCCGCGGTGTAGGGCTTGCCGGCCATGCGCGCGCCGAACTCGGCGGTGCGGTCGCCCGCGAAGACCAGGTGCGTGTGGCTGTCGACCCAGCCGGGCAGCACCGCCCGGCCTTCGACGTCGATGCGGGAGTCGGCGGCAGGCGCGGTGGCCGACGAGCCCACCCAGGCGATCTCCGCGCCGTCGATGACCAGCGCGTCACCGGCGGCCTCGCAGTTCGTGGTCAGCTCGCCGATGCCGGTGACCAGCACGCTCATGCCCACAACTCCTCGATCGCGTCCGCCAGCAGCCTGCCGACGTCTCCCAGAGTCTCGTGCACGCCACCGGAGGCGACCACCCGGCCGCCGACCACCACGGTGTCCACATCGGACGCCGTGGCCGACAGGAGAACCTGCTGCGGCAACGAACCCGCGGTGCGCGGCGTCGAGCAGCTGATCGCCACGAGGTCGCAGGGCGCACCTGGTTCGATGCGTCCCCCGTCCCAGCCGAGGGCGGAGTGACGGGTGGCGACGTCCAGCAGTTCGGCCGGCGAGAATCGGCCGCGCTGACCGGTTCGCAACCGCTCGTTGTGTTCCAGGGCGCGGGTTTCCAGCAGTGGGTCGATCACCGCGTGCTGGTCGCTGCCTAGCGACAGCGGACTGCCCGCGTCGGCCAGCTCGCGGGCCGGACCGATGCCGTCGGCCAGGTCGGCTTCGGTGGTCGGGCAGAAGCACGCACCGGTTCCGGACTCGCCCAGCAGCGCGATGTCTTCCGGCGTCAGGTGCGTGGCGTGCACGGCCGTGGTGCGCGGCGACAATGCGCCGGCCTCCTTCAGCAACCCGGTCGGTGTGAGGCCGTAGGCGGCGAGGCACGCCTCGTTCTCCGCCGGCTGCTCGGAGAGGTGGACGTGCAGCGGCGCGTCCGGGAACGCCTGTGCCACCACCGAAAGCTCGGCGCGCGGAACGGCCCGGACGGAGTGGATCGCCGCGCCGACGCGCATCACGTCGTCCGGCTTGAGCTCGGCGGCGCGACCGGCCCAGGCCTCGGCGGTGCCGTCGGAGAAGCGTTGCTGCACCTCGTTGAGCGGCTGGTCGATGCCGCCCGCGAGGTAGCAGGTGTCGAGCAGCGTCAGGCGGATGCCCGCGTCTGCGGCGGCCTCGCGCAAGGCGTAGCCGAACTCGTTCGACCTGTCGTGCACGTAGTGGAACTCGCCCACGGCCGACACACCGGCAAGCGCCATCTCGCCGTAAACCGCGCGCGCCAGGCGGTAGTAGGACTGTGGGGTCAGCTTCGAAGCGAGGGCGTACATGCCCTCGCGCCACGTCCAGAACGTGCCGCCGCCGTCGTGCGTACGACCGCGCAACGCCCGATGGAACGCGTGCGAGTGGGCGTTCGCGAAGCCAGGGACGACGACGCCGTACAGCCTTTTAACGCCCAGCGGAATCGTGTCCACTGTGGACACGCTCGCGATCTTGCCGTGCTCCACCCTGATCAGCACGCGTTCGGCGAGCCCGGCGGGCAACCAGGCACGCTCGCACCAGAAGTTCATGAGCCGAGGTGTTCGAGCGTCGCGGCCAGCGCCTTGACGCCCTCGTCGACGTCGGCCTGCTCGGCGAACTCCTCCGGCGCGTGGCTCACACCGGTGGGGTTGCGCACGAACAGCATCGCGGTCGGCACGTGCGCGGCGAGGATGCCCGCGTCGTGCCCGGCACCGGTCGGCAGCGCGGGAACGCCGCCGAGCGCCTGAGCGATGTCGTCACGGAGCCGCGGGTCGAAGTGCACCGTGTCGCCGTACGACTCCTCGGTGATCCTCAACTCGCATCCCTCCTCCTTGGCGGCCTGGTGGGCTGCCTCGGAGATCTCCGCGACCATCGCACGGGTGCGTGCGTCGTCGGTGTCGCGCGCATCCAGCCAGACGTCCACAGTGGACGCGATGACGTTGGTGCCACCAGGGTTGGGAACGAGCCTGCCGATGGTCGCGCGGCCGCCACCACGAGCAGCTTTGCGGGCGGCCAGCACGAGTTGCGACGCCGGGAGCATCGGGTCGCGGCGGTCCTCGATCAGGGTGGCACCGGCGTGGTTGCCCTCGCCCGCGAACGTGAAGCGCCACCGGCCGTGCGCGAGAATGCTGCTCGCCACGCCCACCGGCACCGTCAGGCCGCGGCCCTGCTCGACATGCAGCTCGACGAACTGGCCGATGCGGCCCAGGGCGCGATCGTCCCGGCCGACCAGGTTCGGGTTGTAGCCCGCGGCTTTCATGGCTTCGGCGAGTGTGATGCCGTCCGGATCCTTGAGGCCCAGCGCCTTCTCCGGGGAGATGGCACCGGTCAGCAGCCGGCTGCCGAGGCAGGCGACGCCGAAGCGGCCGCCCTCCTCCTCGGCGAAGACCGCGATGGCGAACGGGCGCTTCGGCGTGAACCCCTTGGCCTGCAGGAGGTCCACCGCCTGCAGTGAGGACGTCACCCCGAGCGGGCCGTCGAACGCGCCGCCGCCGGGCACCGAGTCGAGGTGGCTGCCGGTGACGAGCGCGTTGCCGCCGCGCTCGCCCCACCAGGCCCAGAGGTTGCCGTTCTGGTCGGTCTCGACGTTGAGGCCGCGGCGGACGGCCTGCTCGACGAACCAATGCCGGAGCTCGAGTTCCGGCTTGTCGTAGCCGTGGCGGGAGTAGCCGCCGCGCTTCGCGTCCCTGCCGACGTCCGCGATCTGGTCGAGCATCAGCCCTCCATCGGAATGCGAACGCCCTTGTCGGCGGCCACGGTCTTGGCCTCGTCGTACCCGGCGTCCACGTGCCGGATGACCCCCATGCCGGGGTCGTTGGTCAGCACGCGCTCGATCTTCTGCGCGGCGAGCTCGGTGCCGTCCGCCACCGTCACCTGACCGGCGTGGATCGAACGCCCGATGCCCACGCCACCACCGTGGTGGATCGAGACCCACGTCGCACCCGACGCGGTGTTGACCAGGGCGTTGAGCAGCGGCCAGTCCGCGATCGCGTCGGAACCGTCGGCCATCGCCTCGGTCTCGCGGTACGGCGAGGCCACCGAGCCGCAGTCCAGGTGGTCGCGGCCGATCACGATCGGCGCGGACAGCTCGCCGGACGCGACCATCTCGTTGAACTTGAGGCCCGCGAGGTGCCGTTCGCCGTAGCCGAGCCAGCAGATGCGGGCGGGCAGGCCCTGGAACTCGACGCGCTCCCCCGCCATCTTGATCCACCGGTGCAGCTGCTCGTTCTCCGGGAACAGCTCCAGGATCGCGGCGTCGGTCTTGGCGATGTCGGCCGGGTCGCCGGACAGCGCGGCCCAGCGGAACGGGCCCTTGCCCTCGCAGAACAGAGGGCGGATGTAGGCGGGCACGAAACCGGGGAACGCGAACGCCCGGTCGTAGCCGCCGAGCTGGGCCTCGCCGCGGATCGAGTTGCCGTAGTCGAACACCTCGGCGCCGCGGTCCATGAACCCGACCATCGCCTCGACGTGCGTGGCCATCGAGGCCCGCGCCCGATCAGTGAACTCCTCGGGCTTCGCGGCGGCGTACGTTGCCCAGTCCTCCAACGCGACACCGATCGGCAGGTACGCCAACGGGTCGTGCGCCGACGTCTGGTCCGTCACGATGTCGATCGCGACCTCGCGACGCAGCAGCTCGGGCAGGATCTCCGCCGCGTTGCCCACGACACCAACGGAAACGGCCTCACCGGCGGCCTTCGCGGCCAGCACGCGCTCGATCGCCGCGTCCAGGGAATCAGCCACTTCGTCGAGGTAGCGGGTCTCCAGACGACGCTGGGCGCGGTGCGGGTCGACCTCGATGCACAGCGCGACGCCCTCGTTCATCGTCACGGCCAGCGGCTGCGCGCCACCCATGCCGCCGAGGCCCGCGGTGACCGTGAGGGTCCCACGCAGCGTGCCGTTGAAGCGCTTGGTGGCGACGGCGGCGAACGTCTCGAAGGTGCCCTGCAAGATGCCCTGGGTACCGATGTAGATCCACGAACCGGCGGTCATCTGCCCGTACATCGTGAGGCCCTCGGCCTCCAGGCGGCGGAACTCGGGCCAGTTCGCCCAGTCCGGCACCAGGTTCGAGTTCGCGATGAGCACGCGCGGCGCCCACTCGTGCGTGCGCATGACGCCGACCGGACGGCCGGACTGCACGAGCAGCGTCTCGTCGGCCTCCAGGTTGGCCAGCTCGCGGGAGATCGCGTGGAACGACGGCCAGTCGCGCGCGGCCTTGCCGGTGCCGCCGTAGACCACGAGGTCCTCGGGGCGCTCGGCGACGTCCGGGTCGAGGTTGTTGTGGAACATCCGCAGCGCGGCCTCGGTGGACCAGTTCTTCGCGGTCAGTTCAGTGCCGCGGTCAGCGCGAACAACCATTACAGGGCTCCACTTCGAATCAGGGCCTCGGCGGCGGCGATCTCGGGGGCGAGGTGGCGGTCGGGACCGGGGCCCTCGACCGTCTCGCGCAGCTTCGCCACGGCGGCGGCCGTCGCGGGGGCGGGCTTGAGGGGCGCGCGCAGGTCCAAAGCACGCGCGGCGGTCAGCAGTTCGATGGCCAGGACGGTGGTGAGGCCGTCGACGGCCTTGCGCAGCTTGCGGGCGGCGGACCAGCCCATCGACACGTGGTCCTCCTGCATCGCGGAGGACGGGATCGAGTCGACCGACGCCGGCACGGCCAGGCGCTTGAGCTCGGACACGATCGCCGCCTGGGTGTACTGGGCGATCATGTGGCCGGAGTCGACGCCGGGGTCGTCGGCGAGGAACGGCGGCAGGCCGTGCGAGCGCGACACGTCGAGCATGCGGTCGGTGCGGCGTTCGGCGATGGAGGCCACGTCCGCGAGCGGGATGGCGAGGAAGTCGAGCGCGTAGGCCACCGGGGCGCCGTGGAAGTTGCCGTTCGACTCGACCCGGCCGTCCGCCAGCACCACCGGGTTGTCGATCACCGACGACAGCTCGCGGTCGGCCACTGTCGCCGCGTACGCCACGGTGTCCCGCGCCGCGCCGTGCACCTGCGGGGAGCAGCGCAGCGAGTACGCGTCCTGCACGCGGGTGCAGTCCGGGCCGCGGTGCGAGGCGACGATCTCGGAGTCGCGCAGGAACGCGAGCATCCGCGCGGCCGAGACGATCTGGCCGGGATGCGGGCGCAACGCGTGCAGCTCGGGAGAGAAGACGCGGTCGGTGCCGAGCAGCGCCTCGACGCTCATCGCGGCGGTGAGGTCCGCGATGTCGAGCAGCCGGGTGAAGTCCGCGATCGCCAGCGACAGCATGCCGAGCATGCCGTCGGTGCCGTTGATCAGCGCGAGGCCTTCCTTCTCGGCCAGCTGTACCGGTTCGATGCCCGCGGCGTTGAGCGCCTCGGCAGCGGGGACGAGCTCGCCGACTGCGTTGCGGACCATGCCCTCGCCCATCAACGCCAGCGCGCTCGCCGACAGCGGCGCGAGGTCGCCGGAGCAGCCCAGCGAGCCGAACTCGTGCACCACCGGCGTGATGCCGGCGTTCAGCATCCCGGCCATCGCGTCCACAGTGGACAGCCGCACGCCGGTGTGGCCGGTCGCGAGGGTGCGCAGCCGCAGCAGCATCAGGGCCCGTACGACCTCGCGCTCGACCTCGGGGCCGGCGCCGGCGGCGTGCGAGCGGATCAGCGAACGCTGCAGCTGGGCGCGGCGGTCCGGCGGGATGTGCCGGACGGCGAGCGCGCCGAAGCCGGTCGAGACGCCGTAGGTGGGGCGTTCGGCCGTGGCGAGCTGTTCGATGTGGCCGCGGGCGGCGCTGACCGCCTCCCGGGCCGCCTCGGTGATCGCCACCGGGGCGCCGTCGCGGGCGACGGCATGAACGTCCTCGAGGGTCAGCGGCTTCGGACCCAGCTCCACCGGTTGTCGCATGCAGACATCACAGCGCTCCGGAGCCGACTCAGCGACCCCGAAGCGCAGGATGGCGTCTGGGATGCCAGACAGGCCGGTTTACTGCCGGCCACCGATCCAGACCGTGTCGGGGTGCGGCATGTGCTGGAGCTCCACCCGGTCGGCCACCTGGACGGCGCTGTCGCTGTCCTGTGCCGACACGCTGAGCCACAGGCCGCTGTCGTGCACCACGACCGTGCGTCCGTCGCCGACGACGGCACCCTGCCTGCCCCGCACGGTGACCGGAGTTCCCCCGGTCTGCGCGGGCGCGCTGGTCGAGAGGGTCACGCCGAACTTCTCGGCGGACCACCGGGCGGTCCACTTGTAGGGCGAACTGCCCCAGATCTCGGTGGCCGCCTTGCCGTCGACCGAGAACGGCGCCAGGTAGGTGAGATTCGCGTCCGCACGCACCGAGTCCGCGACGCGCCTGGCGACCTCCCCGACGTCCGTCACACCTCGCACGCTCACCCGGAGCGCGTCCTGTGCCTGCCACACCACGTCGGCGGTGCCTCCGGCCCGCTGGTCGTCGAAGGTCAGCACCCACGCCCTGAGCCCGCCGCGAACCTTGATCTCCTGCCACTTGCTCAGGTCCTCGGGCAGCTTCTTGATCTTGGAGAGGAGCACGCGCGAGCCGTTCGCGTTCTCCTGCGGGCTCGTGTCAGTCAGCTTCGACGACGGCAGCCAGACGCGGGTGGTCTCGTCGCCGACGCTGCGGTAGCTCTCGACGTAGCCGTCCGGCAGCCAGTGCGGCGTGTACTTGATCTGGACGCCTTGACCGTTCGTCGGTATGAGAGCGGCTGCTGCGTCGTTGTGGTTCGGCGCTGTACCTGTCGCTGGCGACGAGGCCGGCGAAGATCAGGACGGCGACCGCGGCCATTCCGGCGGTGGCGATGAGGAAGACGTTTCGGTGCCTTTTGTGCTTCCGCCGCAGGGCGTTCAGCGTCGGCCCCGGATGCGGGGTGCGTTCGGCGAGTTTGCCGAGCGCCTCCTTGATGAGCTGTTCGGTGTCGTTCACGACAGGCCCTCCCCTAGCCGCAACCCGACACCAGCGGGTTCCGGCGTGTGGTCCAGGCGGAGTGTGGCCAGCGCACGCGAGATGTGGCTGCGCACGGTTCCCTCGGCACAACCGAGCATCTGTGCGATCTCCGAGTCCTCGTAGTTCTCGTAGTAGCGGAGCACGACCGCGGCCCGCTGTTTGCGGGGCAGCCTGGCGATCCGCTGCAACATGGCTTCCCGCTCGTCGAAGTGGTGCGTCGTGTCTCCGACGGGCGGTGTGACGGACTCAAGCGTCGTCATGCAGAGAGCGACGTCCTTGGCGGCCCTGCGTCTGCGCCACGAGAGGTACTCGTTCGTGACCATGCGCTTGACGTAGGCGTGAGGGAGGTCGACTGAACCGATACGATCCCACTTCTGCTGCGCACGCAGCAGTACCTCCTGGACCACATCCTGGGCCAGGTGCGGGTCGCACGTGAGCACGGTGGCGTAGCGCAGCAACGGGGTCACCTGTTCTGCCACGAAGTCATCGAAACTCGGTGTCAATCCCGACCCCCTTCAAAACCGTCACGCCACTACAACGCACCTCACGGCTGATTTGTTGAGTGTGCCCTGATGGAGGAACGGCGTGGGCTGGATCACGTGGGAAAATCACTGTTGTGGGCAGCAGTAGTGACGTTCCCGCGCTGCGGCGAGGGCTCGCGGTCCTGCGTCTGCTGGCCGGCAGGCCAGGCCCCGTCTCCGCGGCGTCGGTGGCGCGCGAGCTTAATCTGCCCAGGTCAACGACCTATCACCTGCTGTCGGAGCTGACCGAGGCGGGCTTCGCGACGCACTTCCCCGAGGAGAAGCGGTACGGGTTGGGCGTCGCGGCCTTCGAACTCGGGTCCGCGTACCTGCGCCACGATCCGCTGGAACGGCTGGCTCGTCCGCTGCTGCGCAAGCTCGCCGACCGGATGGAGAAGGTCGCCCATCTGGGTGTTCTGAACGACGCCGAGGCGCTGTACCTGGTGCGCGAGCAGCCTCGTCAGCCGCAGACGATCGTGTCCGACGTCGGCGTCCGATTGCCGGCGCACCTGACCGCGTCCGGCCGCGCGATGCTGGCGCACGTGTCTCCGGCGCAGGTCAGGGCGTTGTACCCGTCGGTCGCCTCGTTCGCCGACCGGACCGGGCGAGGGCCGCACAACCTGCCGGCGCTGCGCCGGCTGCTGACCGTGGAACGCCGTCAGGGCTGGGCGGTCGAGGACGGGTTCGTGACGGCGGGTTTCGCCTCGGTCGCCGCGCCGGTGTTCGACCACGGAGAACGGCCGATAGCGGCCATCACGCTGACGTTCCGGCACGTGTGTGACACGCCGTGCGGACAGACGTGGCCCGATCTGGCCAAGGAAGTCCGCAGGGCCGCCGAAGAGCTGACGGCTCGGATCGGCGGTCACCCGGCTCCGGTTTAGTAGCCATGTACATAGTAGCTATGTACAGTATTTTTCATGAGCAGCTCCGCAGCGACGCCTGGGCACCTCGTGTGGCGGCTGGCGATGAAGTGGCGTGTGGCCGTCGACCGGGCACTGGCGCCGCACGGCCTCACGCACGCCCAGTACGTCGTGCTGGCGTCGTTGGTCGCCATCGACAACCCGCCTTCGCAGCGTGAGCTGGCGGACTACACCGGCCTCGAACCGTTGTACGTCTCGAAGCTGTCGCGCGCGCTCGACGCCGAGGGCCTCATCCAGCGCACTCGCGACGCGGCAGACACCCGGACCGTGCGCCTCGCACTGACCGACCGCGGCCACGAAGTGATCGTGCCCGCCATAGCGATCGTCGGCACCCTTCTGGACCGCCTGCTGACACCGCTCGGCGGCCGATCCGGCGACCGCACGGCAGCGCTCACCCTCGACCTGACCGCGCTGCTCGACGTCTCTCTCGACTGAGGAGCCTCTTCGATGCCCGTCGTCCCCGTACTCGACTCGACCATGCACCACCTCGCGTCCGGCGATGCGCCGTTCGTCTTCCTGCACGGCAACCCCGGTTCGTCTCACACCTGGCGCAACGTGCTGCCCGAACTGGGCGGGCTGGCGCCGGACCTCATCGGGATGGGCCGCTCCGGCAAACCCGACATCGACTACTCGTTCGCCGACCACGCCCGCTACCTCGACGCGTGGTTCGACGCCCTGGATCTGGACCGCGTGGTGCTGGTCGGCCACGACTGGGGCGGCGCTTTGGCGTTCGACTGGGCGGCCCGGCATCCGGATCGGGTGGCGGGCCTGGCCTTCTTCGAGACGATCGTGAAGCCGATGACCGGTGCCGAACTACCTTTGCCGGCCCAGGAACGCGTTCGCCGGTTCCGCACTCCCGGCCTCGGCGAGGAGCTGGTGCTGGAGCAGGACGGGTTCGTGCGCCAGGCGTTCACCGGCGGTGTGCGCACGCCGGTTTCGCCGGAGGACATGGCGGCCTACCTGGCGCCCTTCCCCGATGCTTCGAGCAGGCGGCCGGTGCTCGCGTGGGCGCGGCAGATGCCGTTCGACGGCGAGCCGGCCGAACTCATCCCGCGCATCGAGGCTTACGACGCGTGGCTGGCAACGTCTGCGGTGCCGAAGTTGCTGATGACGTTCGAGGGCTCGCCGACGTTGCTGATCGGGCCGCAGCTGCAGGCGTGGTGTGAGGAGAACATCGCTGCGCTGGATGTCGTTGCCGTTGGTGAGGCCGGGCATCACGCGCAGGAGGACCGGCCGAAGGAGATCGCGGCGGCGATCGCCGACTGGGTCGACCGCCACGACCTGTGAAACGGCGTCTGCAAGTACCACCAACAGCGAGTCGGTAGTACTTGCAGACGCCCGAAAATCAGATGCCCGCGGACGCGAGCCAGTCCTTGGCGACCTTCTCCGGCTCCGGCTTCTCCGGCGCCGACAGCTTCTGGTTCAGCTCCAGCAACGCCTTCGTGTCGAGCTTCTTCGAGATGGCGTTCAACGTGTCGCGCACCTGCTGCGACGCCTTCTTCTCGTTGATCAGCGGCAGCACGTTCTGCGCCGCGAAGACGCTCTTCGGGTCTTCCAGCACCACGAACTCGTTGGCCTTGATGAAGTAGTCGGTGGTGAACAGGTCGGCCGCCTGCACCGTGCCGTCCTTCAGGCCCGCGATGGTCAGCGGGCCGCCGACGTCGAGCGCCTTGAACTCCTTGAACTCGCAGGCGTACTTGGCCTTCAGGCCGGGCAGGCCGTCCGGGCGGTTCTGGAACTCCGGCGGGCCGCCGAAGACCATGTCCTTGCAGTACGGCACGAGGTCGTCGATCGTCTTGAGGCTGTACTGGGCGGCGGTCTGCTTGGTGACGACGACCGCGTCCTTGTCCTCGGCCGCGGCCTTGTCGAGCACGATGAGGCCCTGCGGCAGCGCCTTCTTCAGCGCCGCGTACACCTCGTCCGAGCCGACCTCGGGCGCTTCCTTGTTGATGTGCTTGAGGAGCGTGCCCGAGTACTCGGGGATCAGGTCGATCGAGCCGTCCTGGACGCCCTTGTAGTACAGCTCGCGGTTGCCGATGTTCGGCTTCTTCGAGACCTTGATGCCCTTGGCGGCCAACGCTTCCGCGTAGATCTCCGAGAGCAGGCGGGACTCCGGGAAGTTCGCGGAGCCCACCACGATGGTGTCGGTCGGGGCCGGACTGCCGTTGCCGCCCGACAGCGGGTCACCGCCGCACGCCGACAGAAGCATCACGGCAGCGACAGCCGTGGCGATGCGCTTCATCATTTTCCTCCGGTTCCCACTGGACGCAGCCCTGGCGAGACCGTCAGCCGTTGCAGGCCGGCGAACCCCAGGTCGACGAGAACGGCGAGCAGTGCCACGAGCACCGCGCCGGCGAGCATCTGTCCGAACTCCTGCAGGGCCAGGCCGTCGAAGACGAGCCTGCCGAGACCACCGGCGCCGGTGTAGGCGGCGATGGTGGCGGTCGCGACGACCTGCAGTGCGGCGCCGCGGAAACCGCCGTAGATCAACGGAAGCGCGTTCGGGATCTCCACCTGGAACAGCACGCCCGTCTCCCGCATGCCGACGCCCCTGGCCGCGTCGACGGTCACCGGGTCGACCGCGCGGATGCCCGCGTAGGTGCCCGCCATGATCGGCGGAATCGCGAGCAGCACCAGCGCGACGTACACCGGGAAGTCGCCCAGGCCCGCCCACAGCACCACGAGGATCAGCACGGCGGTGGTCGGCAACGCCCTGAGCGCGTTGGAGAGCCCGACGACCACGAACCCGCCCTTGCCGGTGTGGCCGACGAACGCGCCGAGCGGGATCGCGATCGCCGCGGCGATCAGCAGCGTCACGAACGTGTAGCCGAGATGTTCCAGCAGCCGCAGCGGAATCCCGTTGTTGCCGCTCCAGTGCACCGGATCGAAGAGCCAGCCCAATGCGCTCACCTCCCCACCCGAGCCCACGGCGTGAGCAGCCGTCCGAGCAACAGCAGCAGACCGTCCGCGAGCACCGCCAGCACCACCGTGCCGATCAGGCCCGCGAGGACCTTCTCGGTGTGGTCGGCCTGGTAGCCCTCGGTGAGGAGCTGACCGTAGCCGCCGAGCCCGACGAGCGCGCCCACGCTCACCATGCTGATGTTCGACACGGTCGCGACCCGCAGGCCCGCGATCGTGACCGGCAGCGCCAGCGGGAAGTCGACGGTGAGGAAACGCCGCAGCGGCCGGAACCCCATCGCGTTCGCCGCGGCGACGATGTGGCCGGGCACCGCGGACAGCGCGTCGGCGACCGAGCGGATCATCAGTGCGACGGTGTAGATCACCAGCGGCACGATGACGTTGATCTCGTCGAGGATCTTCACACCGAGCAGCACCGGAGTGATCACGATCAGCGCGATGGACGGGATCGTGAAAAGAATGTTGGCGAACGGGAACAGCACCGCGCGCGCGGTCGCCGACCGGCTCGCGAACCACCCGATCGGGATCGAGAGCACGAACCCGATCAGCACCGGCACGACGGAGAGCCGGAGGTGCACCAGGGTGACTTCCCAGAACCTTTCCCAGTTCTCGAAAATCCAGGTCACTTCGGGACCTCACCCGCCGCGCGGGCCTTCGCGAGCGCCTTGATCACGTCGTCGGCCCGGACCACACCGACCACCGCGCCGCCCTCGTCGACCATCACGCCGAGCGCGGACGGCGAACTGAGCGCCGCGTCGAGCGCACCGCGCAACGAACCGCCGTCGTACAGCGATCCGCCGGAGATCAGGTCCTGCTCGACGACCTCGACCTCACCGTCCACTCCGGACAACCAGCCTCTCGGCCGGTTGTCCCCGTCGACGACGAGCGTCCAGCCGGCGACGGTGATGCGTTCGCCGAGCTTCGCGGTGGTGACGGGATGCACGGGCACGTCCGCGTGCAGGAACGTCAGCGTGCGATAGCCGCGGTCCCTGCCGACGAACGACGCCACGAAGTCGTTGGCCGGAGCGCTGAGCAGCTCCGTCGGCCGCGCGTACTGAGCCAGGTGCCCGCCGGTCTGGAACACCGCGACGCGCTCGCCGAGCTTGAGCGCCTCGTCGATGTCGTGCGTGACGAACACGATCGTCTTGTCGAGTTCCGCTTGCAGGCGAAGGAGTTCGTTCTGCAGGTCCTCGCGCACCACCGGGTCGACGGCGCTGAACGGCTCGTCCATCAGCAGCACCGGCGGATCGGCGGCGAGCGCGCGGGCGACCCCGACGCGTTGCTGCTGACCGCCGGAGAGCTGCGCGGGGTAGCGCTTGCCGAAGTTCGGGTCGAGCCCCACGATCTCCAGGAGCTCCGCCGCGCGGGTGCGCGCCCTGCGTCTGTCCCAACCGGACAGCAGCGGCACGGTCGCGATGTTGTCCAGGACGGTGCGGTGCGGGAAGAGCCCCGCCTGCTGGATCACGTAGCCGATGCCGCGCCGCAGCGTCGGCGGATCGACGGTCAGCACGTCCTTGCCGTCCACCAGGATCGTGCCCGACGTGGGGTCGATCATGCGGTTGACCATGCGCAGCGACGTCGTCTTGCCACATCCGGAAGGACCCACGAACACCGTGATGGTGCCCGCCTCGACCGTGAGGTCGAGCTCGTCGACAGCGATGGTCCCGTCCTCGAACCGCTTGGTGACGGCCCGGAACTCGATCACCCGAAGATCCCTCCGGTCGTGACGGCCACCCCGTTTGGACCGCCCTGGATGTAGATCCCAACGACCTTAACTCGTTCGGCGTACCCCGGCACAGCGTTCCACCATGTGACGGGCCGTATGGTTTACCTCTTGTGACGATCGACCAGGTCCGGCAGTTGGTATCCGAGCGCGGCATCCACGCCCGCAAGCTCCGCGAGGTGTTGGCCCTGCTCAGCGAGGACTGGCACCCCCTCGCCGAGCTCGTGCGCCTGCCCGCGGTTCCCCGCCGCACCGTCCAGGACCTGCTCAAGGTCCTCGGTGACGACATCGAATCTTCAGAGGATCGTTACCGCATCGCACCGGGTGCGGTCGCGTCCTATCGCGCCGAGTTCGGCATTTCGGGCGTTCGCGACCACACCGACGTGCTGCGCCAGATCCTCGTCGACGTGGCCGACGTGCCCGCGCCGCTGTCCTCGTTGGACCACGTGCAGGCGACCGCCGAGACGGCGCTGAACCGCGCGCTGTACCTGGACTCCGTCTACGACCTCGCGGGCAAGCGTTTGCTGTGCCTCGGCGACCACGACCTGACGTCGCTCGCTGTGGCCGCCGTCAATCCGTACGTGTCGATCACGGTCGTGGATCTCGACGAGCGGCTGCTGGAGTTCATCGACTCACGGGCCGCCACGCGCGGTTTGAACGTCCGAACCTTGCACTGCGACATGCGCTTCGGGTTGCCGGCCTCGGTGCCCGAGTCGTTCGACCTCGTGTTCAGCGACCCGCCCTACTCGCCGGAAGGCATGGGCCTGTTCGCCGGGCGTGCGGTGGAAGCGCTGGCCGACATCGCCTCGGGCCGGCTGCTGCTGGCCTACGGGTTCTCGGACCGGACGCCCGCGCTGGGGTTGAAGGTGCAGCAGGAGTTGCAGAAGCTCGGCCTGGTGTTCGAGGCGATCCTGCCCGCGTTCCACCGGTTCGACGGCGCGCAGGCCATCGGCTCCGCCGCCGACCTGTACGTGTGCCGGCCCACCGGACGACGCGCGGTCACTGGTGGCACGCGGATCTACACGCACGGCGCGCAGTCCGTGGAGTCTTCGGGCCCGTCACGCGAGGCCCTTGCCGCGCTGTCGGAGCTGGCGCCGCGGCCGGAGTCCTCGCCGCCGCCGAAGCCGCGCGCGGCCGGGTGGGCCGAGCCCGTCGGCAAGGGCGCGGCGTCGCTGGCCGTTGACCTGTCGGCGGATCCGGGCCCCTGGTTGCTGCGGACGCTGCTGGCCTCGTCACCGGCGCGGCTGGCCTGCCTGGTGCCGAACAACCACCCCGCGGTGTCCTCGGCTGCCGGGCAGCAGGAGCTGCAGGGATTGGTGCGGACGCGGTTCACGTTGAAATTCCTGCGAAACAACCCGGACAGCAAGACCACGATCGTCGTCGCCGATCAGGTGCTCGCCGGAAGCTTGACCGTTGGCGAGCGGATCGTGCGTGACCTGCTGATGAAGGCGCACGGCAAGCTGCGCAACGTGTGGCGCGAGGCGTTGGTGTCCGGGTCCTCCGGGTTGCTGACCAAGAACCAGGCGCGGGAGATCGTCGACAACGCCGGGATCGTCGAGGAGGACCTGGAGCTGCGGCTGATCGACCTGCCGAAGCACCGGATCGCGGCGGTGCTCACGGCGGTGGAGGACAGCGCCAAGTACCTGGAACCGCCGGCGTGACCGGTTGTGAGTGGTTGTGAGAGCGACCACTCACTAGCCGGCGCGCGGGATGTGCAGCGGTCCCAGGGCCAGCACCGCGCGGAACTCCTTGGGCGGCACCGGACGCGAGAACAGCCATCCCTGGTACGCGTCCACGCCGACGCCGCGCAAAACGTGGAACTGCGTGGCCGTCTCCACACCCTCGGCCACGCACTTGCGGCCCATCGCCCGAGCCATGTCCACCACGGCCCGCGCCACGGCGAAGTCCGAGGAGTCGTTGCCCACACCGGAAACGAAGCGCCGGTCCACCTTGATGATCTGCGCCGGCAGGTCCTTCAACCGGGCCAGCGACGAGTAACCGGTGCCGAAGTCGTCCACGGCGAACTGCACGCCGCGCTTCACCAGTTCGTCCATCGACTGGCGCACCCGCGAAGGCAGGTCGACGAACGCGGTCTCCACCAGCTCCAGCACGACCCGTTCCCACGGGACACCGGACTCCATGATCGCGGTCGACACGATGTCGACGAACTCGGGATCGCCCGGCACCAGCCCGGCGAGGTTCACCGCCACCGACACCGGCCGGCCGTCGGGAGCAGGCCAGGTCGCGGCCTCCTTCAACGCTGTCCGCAGCACCCAGCGGTCGAGCTCGCGCATCAGGTCGCCCTGCTCGGCGACCGGCAGGAACACGTCCGGCGGCAACAGCCCGCGGTCCGGATGCGGCCAGCGCACCAGGGCCTCGGCGGTCAGCACCGCTCCGTCGACGCCCACGACCGGCTGGTAGTGCAACATCAGACCGTCGTTCTGCAGAGCGTCGCGCAGCTGGCCTTCCAGGTGCACCTGGCGGTCCGCGGAGGCGATCAACGCCGCCGAAGCCAGGGACACCCGGCCGGCACCGTTGCGCTTCGCTTCGAACATCGCGGCGTCGGCGAACCGCAGCAGGTCCGCCCCGTTGGCGCGCGACCCGTTCGGCACCGCGGCGCCGATCGAGGCCGAGACGCGGACGAGCTGGCCGTGCACCGGAACAGCGGTCCGCAGCAAGGAAGCGACCTTCGTGGCCAGCGCGTCGACGCCGCCCACGGAGTCGATGTCGTCGCAGATGATCACGTACTCGTCGCCGGACAACCGGGCGGCCGTGCAGCCGTCGGGCAGACCGCCCTCCAGCCGGCGCGCCAGAGCGACCAGCAGCTCGTCGCCGGCGTCGTGGCCGAGGGAGTCGTTGACGCGCTTGAAGTTGTCGATGTCGCAGAAGAACACGGCGACCTTGGACCGGCCGGGACCCTCCAGCAGCTTGCCGAGGATCTCCTTCACCAGTGCGCGGTTCGGGAGGCCGGTCAGCTCGTCGTGGGTGGCCTGGTGGCGCAACGCTTCGGCGGCGCGGCGGCGTTCGGTGATGTCCAGGAACACGATCAGCCAGAAACGACGGCCGTCGTCCTGCACCGACAACGCGATGTGCAGCTCGCAGTAGACCTTCTCGCCGTCGGGACGGACGAGGATGCGCTGCGGGATCTTCTGCGTGCGTTCGGCGGCCCACTGCAGGCCCGGCGAGGTGTCCTCGGGGTGCGTGAGCTGCTCGGCGGTCATGCCGCGCAACTGTTCGAGCTCCATGCCGAGCAGGTCGCACAACGCGTCGTTGGCGTCGACCAGGCGTTCGCCCTCGTCGAAGAGGCCGATGCCAACGGGTGTCACGGAAACGAGATCGGTGAAGCGCTGCGAGGAACGCTTCATGCGGGCCTCGGCGGCGCGCTGCTCGGTGACGTCCTGGGCGGTGCCGACCGCGAGCTGCAGGCCGTGGTCGTCGCGGACGATCATGCCGTGGCAGCGGAAGATCCGAGTCGAGCCGTCGCTGCGCAGGACGCGGTGCTCGCACTGGACGGCGATCCTCATCGACGGCCAGCTGGCGCCACAGGTCGTCGACCCAGCCGCGGTCCTCGGGGTGCACGAGGTCGAGGTACGCCTCGTAGGTGCCTTCGAGGTCGGCGGGCAGGTCGTAGAGCTCGCGCAGCATGTCGGACCACACCACGTCGCCGGTCGCCGGGTTCCACTCCCACATGCCGAGGCGCGCGGCCTGCTGGGCGTCGGCCAGTCTCCGGCGGTCGTCGCGCATCTGGCGTTCCAACGCGCGCGCTTCGGTGACGTCCTGGATGGTGCCGTGGTAGCGCTCCACCCGGCCCGACGGCGTGATCTCCGCACGGGCCCGGCAGATGTAGACGCGGTCGCCGATCTCGCTGCGGACCTCGATCTCGATCGGAGCGTCGTCACGGGTGTGCAGCAGCTGGTGCCGGAGCTCCTTGACGGCTTCCCGGTCCACCGGGTGCACGCCGCTGAGCAGGTCGTCGTCCGGCGTCATGCCGAGCTCGGCGTACATCTCCATCAGCACTTCGCTGCGGTGCACGGCGCGCGTGCCGGTCTCGTACGCCCAGCTGCCGATGCGGGCGATGCGCTGGGCTTCGAGCAGCCGCGCCCGTTCCTGCGCGAGCTCGGTGGCCGCGCGCTTGGACTGGGTGATGTCGCGGATGTAGCCGGTGATCTTGTCCAGCCGGCCCTCGTCGGTCAGCCTCGCCTCGGCGACACCGCGGATCCACCGCAGCTGGCCGTCCGGGCGCACGATCCGGTACTCGATGTCTATGGGGTCGCCGGTGATCTCACGGCCCTGCCAGTACGACTCGACCATGGCGAGGTCGTCCGGGTGCACGACGTCCAGAACGGCCTGCGCACCGGGAACGACCGTGCCACGTTCGACGCCGAGCAGTTCGTAGTGCATGTCCGACCAGACGGTCAGGCCGGTCACCGGGTCGTACTCCCAGGAACCCAGCTCCGCGACCCGCTGCACCTTGCGCAGCCGGCGCTGTTCGTCGCGCAACGCGTCCGCGGCCGCCGAGAGGTCGGAAACGTCGATCAGCAGAACGGCCTGCAGTCCGGTTCCCGGCACCGCGTGCCGAGCCACGCGCACGGGCAGTTCGGAGCCGTCGCCGCGTGCCAGCCGCAGGTCGGACTGGTTGCCGAGGAGCAGCTCACCGAGCGGGTGCCCGACGAGGTCGTCGGCTCCCTGCACGCCGGCCAGCTCCACCGCGGCCGGGTTCGCCTGCATGACGACACCCTTGCCGTCGACGAGTAACGACGGTGCGTCGGGCAGGGTCAGCCCGTCCAGCGTCACCGGCGGTTTTCCAGAGATCGGCCCAGCGGTCGCCGTCCGACCGCGGCCGTTCACCACCGTCGCGCGTCCTACCCATTTGGGCACCGGCCCACCCTCTCCCGCATCCGCCGCCCGCGGCAATTCGGGTGGGCACGACAACGGCACCCGAACGGCGGCAAACACGAACCCTCTCCTCGGGTGAACACCCGAGGAGAGGGACGGTAGCGCTTCGGAGCGTCATCGCCCACCCCTGCCCGGGTTAACGAAAAGCCACGTTCGTGGTTCCGGTACCCGCGACTGAAAATGGGCGGCAATTAGTTCCGACGGTATGAGTGCAGTTCAGACGTGGGATCAGGCGACTCCGTCGGCCTTCGCGGCAACCGCCACAGCTGCGGCAACCTCGGGTCCGACCCGCGGATCGAGTGCGGACGGAACAATTCGGTCCGGGCCCAAATCATCCTTCGCAACAGCCAGAATCGCATCCGCCGCGGCGAGCTTCATGCCTTCGGTGATCCGCCGCGCACCCGCGTCCAGCGCGCCGCGGAAGATTCCGGGGAACGCGAGCACGTTGTTGATCTGGTTCGGGAAGTCGCTGCGGCCGGTCGCGACGATCGCGGCGTGCCGGGCGGCGACCTCCGGGTGCACCTCGGGGTCCGGGTTGGACAGTGCGAACACGATCGAGTCGCTCGCCATGCTCGCGATCAGTTCCTCGGACACCTTCGATGACGACACGCCGATGAAGACGTCCGCGCCGCGCAGCGCGACGTCGATGCCGCCTTCGAGCCTGCTGCCGTTGGTGACCGCGGCGATCTCTTCCTTGACCGGGTTGAGGCCGGCGCGGCCCGTGCGGACGATGCCGCGCGAGTCGAGCAGGGTGACCTCGCCGACGCCGGCGGCGAGGAGGATCTTGGCGATCGCGATGCCCGCGGCGCCCGCACCGGAGATGACCACCCGCTGGTCACCGATGCGCTTGCCCAGGACGGTGTTCGCGCCGTTGAGCGCGGCGAGCGACACGACGGCGGTGCCGTGCTGGTCGTCGTGCATGACCGGGCAGTCGAGCGCCTCGATCAGCTTCTGCTCCAGCTCGAAGCAGCGCGGCGCGGAGACGTCCTCGAGGTTGACCGCGCCGAACGACGGACGCAGCCGGACCAGCGTCTCGACGATCTCGTCGACATCCGTCGTGTCGAGCACGAGCGGGATGGAGTCGAGGCCGCCGAACGTCTTGAACAGCGCGGACTTGCCCTCCATGACGGGCAGCGACGCGCTGGGGCCGATGTCACCGAGGCCGAGCACCGCGGTGCCGTCGCTGACGACGACGACCAGGCGGTGCGCCCACGTGTACTTCGCGGCGAGGCTCGGGTCCTGCGCGATGGCCTGGCTCACCCGGGCGACACCGGGGGTGTACGCGATGGACAGCGCCTTCGGGTCAGCGAGCGAGGCGGTCGCGCCGACCTCGAGCTTCCCGCCCAGGTGCGCGTTGAAGATCTCCTCGTCCGTCAGCTTCGTCGGATCGGAGTTCTCGGTGCGGGCTTCGTTCACTGCTGTCACGGCGTCCCTCCTGCGGTGCGGGCGGCGTAGTAGTCCCAGACATGGGGCTCATCACCAAACGGCGCACCGGCCCAGCGTTGTCACGCGGGGTACACGGGGCCTGGAAACTCGGTCGACGCCTCCGACGAGTTGCGTCGCAAGGCCGCCCGAGTGCTGCGGGTGACGGAAGTGTGGCAGGGTCGCGCCCAACTGTCTGCGGCGGGGATCACACTTTTTCCGCAGGTCAGAGGGCATGTAGCAAGACGTCCGTCCGGTTTTCTGCACCGACCGGTCGGTTTATGCAGGCAGGAAGCACCCGATCGGTTAAGAAGCCGTGACGCCTTAGAGTGACGGCATGCAGGCGAGTTCGCTGAAAATTGACGGTGCCTTCGAGTTCGTTCCCCGGACATTTCCCGACGACCGAGGCGTGTTCGTCTCGCCGTACCAGGAGGCCGCCTTCGTCGAAGCGGTCGGGCACCCGTTGCGGGTCGCCCAGACCAACCACAGCGTCTCCCGCGCCGGGACCATCCGCGGCATCCACTACGCGGACGTCCCGCCCTCCCAGGCGAAGTACGTCTTCTGCCCGCGCGGCTCGTTCATCGACGTGATCGTCGACATCCGCGTCGGCTCGCCCACGTTCGGCCAGTGGGAGGCCGTGCTGGTCGACTCCACGAAGTGCAACTCCGTCTACCTGGCCGAGGGGCTGGGCCACGCGATGATCGCGCTGGAGGACGACACGACCATGAACTACCTGTGCTCCACCGTCTACAACCCCTCCGGCGAGCACGGCCTCACCCCGATGGACCCCGCGCTGGACCTGCCCTGGCCGCGCGAGCTGGAGTTCCTGCTCTCCGAGAAGGACACCTCGGCCCCCACCCTCGCCGAGGCCTACGAAGCCGGCGTGCTGCCGCGCTACGAGGACTGCCTCGCCCTCTACGCGTCCCTCAAAGCCTGAACCTGGGCTTCGGCCACACGCGCGCTTTGACGACTCCGAGCACCTCGGCCGGCCCGAGCTGCTCGGAGTCGGTGCTCGCGTAGGGGTTGTCTCCTACTACGTGCCACCCTCCGTCCACCTGGTGGGAGGCACGCTTGATCGACAGCTGCTCCGGCCGCTGCGGCCATTTGACGAGCACCACATCGTTGGGCTTGGGCATCGCACCCCACCTCACCAGCACGATGTCCTCGTCGTAGAGGGCAGGCACCATCGACGGACCCCGCACGAGCACGGTGGAGAGACGCGGTCTCAACGATCACCCTTCGGTCGGCCGGAGTAGGGTTCCTACTTGTCGGAGCATCCACTGTCAGCACCATTCTGGGAGGAACGATGCGACTCGTGTCGCGCATTCTCCGCCCGCGCGTCGAAGCCACCGCGCACTGCGACCTGCCCTGCGGCGTCTACGACCCGGCGCAGGCTCGCATCGAGGCCGAGTCGATCAAGGCGGTCCAGGAGAAGTACCAGGCGAACGAGGACCCGGAGTTCCGGGAGCGCGCCGTCCTGATCAAGGAACAGCGCAGCGAGCTCGTCAAGCACCACCTGTGGGTGCTGTGGACGGACTACTTCAAGCCGCCGCACTTCGAGAAGTACCCCGAGCTGCACGACCTGTTCAACCGCGCCACCAAGGCCGCGGGTGCGGGCGGCACCAAGGGTTCGATGGACCCGGCTTCGGGTCAGGCGCTTCTCGACCTGATCGCGCAGATCGACAAGATTTTCTGGGAGACCAAGCAGGGCTGAGTTTCCCTCTGAACGACGCTGACCAGCGAGAACCCCTTTCGTCGGTCAGCGTCGTTTGTCGTCCTTGGGGGTTGTTCGACGGCCCAAGTTAGTCCTAAGTAGACAACTCGTAGCCACGCGGTCTGACAGACACATCGCATGACCTGCGGACCGCAGCCTTCGAACATATGTCCAGGTACGCTCGGTTCATGGGTGAGGAAGACGACGCGACGCCTCGCGAGAACAAGAACGTCGCAAGGCGTGCGGATGGCTTCACTGCGCTGCCCCAGGTCAACTTCAGCAAGACCGCCTTCGCCTCACTCGACATTCTGAACAAGGCGATGGCTACCCTCCCGACCTACAACCTCGACGGGCTCGCCAACAGCCTCAAAGCACTGCCCGAACTCGACGCTTTCAAGACCATCGACCAGCACGACTTCACCAGTGCTGCTAGCGCCGCGCTCGACCAGTTCACCAAGGCGATCGCGACCCTCCCCACCTACAACCTCGACGGGCTCGCCAACAGCCTCAAAGCACTGCCTGAACTCGACGTCTTCAAGACCATCAGCCAGTACGACTTCAACAAGATCGTTCACACAGCGTTCGACAGTCTCACTCCGCACCTGTCAACCATCGGCGCCTTCGACCCTGAGACGTTCCTCACTCGCCTCGACCTCGACGAGTTCGTTGCCGACGTCACCGACGCCGCGATTCGCAAGGCCGGCACCGATCGAGCAAGCCTGGCTGACCTACCGGACGCACTCAGGTGCCTGATCTATCACTTGGTCTGGCTCGGGGGCACCGCCGCCTTGTTCTGGGTCTTGGTCGTCGGCCGTGCCGTCTACAGCGACGGTGACAGTGGCGATAGGGCCCAAGCCTTCGACGGCATGCTTGCGATCGTCGTCGCATGCGCCGCAGCAAGCAGCGGCCTGAAGAAAGTTGCCGCGAAGGTCACCGAGCCAGAGCAGAACGACGGCGACTCCTAGTCGGGCGCCGGAAGTCAAGGGCAGAAGATCGACGCCTTATTGAACGGCGACGAGTGATTTCAATCGGCAGTCAGCGTTGACTCTCGCTCATCCACCACATCTCGCACTTCCTCGACGACACAGCAAATTCTCTTGCACTCGTACTTCTGTGCGAGATCAAGCAGGAACCATAGATCAGGCCATGGATACCATCGGTGACGAGAATTGCGTCGATCAGCAAAGCCTCTTGCGGCCACACTTACGTCTCTCAGCGAACGATGCCAAGAGTAGAGGATCCAGTCTTCAGACACAATGCGCCTACGTATGTACATACCGAGCGTGTCAAGGGTGGATAGCGCACGGTTCATCTGTCGGTACTCTTCGGAGTCTTCCTCTGGATATTGCCCACTCCTTGAACTAATATATAGGTTCCGCCTACCTTCCTGCATCTCAGGACTCGTGAGCAAATCATGCATACGAAGGAAGATCTCTTGCCTTCTCTGCCTCCGGCTCAACACTACCGTAAACAGAGTTAGCGAAATCGCGATCAGGGCAAGGACCACGCTCAGCAAGTCCTTGTTAGCGGAAACCCAGCTCACGTCGACCACCCGTCTGCCTCGTTCTCGATTGTCAGGATGGTCGCACGTGATCAACGGATTGTTAGCGATCGACCGATACACCAATCGAGCGAATCGCCGTCAACCTCCACGCGCGCCTAGAGCCTCGTTCCACACATGTTCCACAGACACCCGCAGAAGGCCGCAGTCAGTGACAGACGCTGACCTGCCGACTCTGACGCCGTTGGCAGCGTCGGAGCAGGTCAACCCAGACGCGAGCGGGCTTCAGGCTGCGACTACGAAACGTGGCGAAATCTAGATGATCAGCTCCTGTGTTCCATCGTGCGGAGCTTCGAAATGGGAGCCGCACCTTCCGCGACCAGCGGTTTAGCGGCATTTCGACCGATCCAGTGGAATCGTGTTCCACGCATGTTCCACAGACGTGCCCGTACCCGTGTCAGGCCAGCTTATCCCAGCCGACCACCTCGACGAGCCAGATGATGTACGAGGTTCGTGCGTAGCAGGGATACCACCTCACAGCACAGGTCCCGCGTCTGACAAAACTACAATCGCCGAATGTTAGTCGCTTGCGGACCTAGGCGCCCTTGGCGAATATTGTATATAATGTGCTCATTTTCCTCAAGAGACCGGAATCCTCCACCCATTATTTCACTATAGTGAAGAAAAACGTCTGCGCCGCCATTGTCAGGCGACACGAAGCCGAAGCCCTTCTCTGAATTGAACCATTTCACCTTGCCAGTAACTTCTCCAGGCTGCAGCCTCCTGTCAGCAACGTTGGCACTAACGGGCCGGTCTGACATTAATGAGACCTGAGATTTTGACTGTCGCTCAGCTAGGGAATACTCGGCGTAGTGTCGTCTCGCATCCACGACAAGCCTATTTACGATCGCCACTGGATCATTGGGATCAACATCCATATACAGGACACCCGTCAATGCCGACGGCATTCGAACGCTTCCAACTCGCAACGGAAGAACTTTAACGCCCTTGCGCTGAAGCCCTCCAGTTATCGCGATGGAAAGCTCCTTATTGCACCAGCTGGATGTGACGGAGTGCGACGACACCAGCGCCACAACGAAATGCACTTCCTCTAAAGCGTTGCTGATTCGCTCGATTATAGAGTCGCCTACACGCAATTCACCCTCATCAATCCATACGCGCACACCTTGCTTTTGGATTGCAGAAGCAATCTTCGTTGCAATAGCCTTGTCGTTGTGGGAGTAGCTGAAGAAGACGGAAATCTCTGACATTGACGGCACCTCGCGCATGTGTCGGGTTAATGGTGCCATCGGTCATGCTGCGAAGCTCGTTACAGAATCAGTGATCTACGACCGGTATCGGCAGCTTTACCACTCGAACGGCGGAGTCACGAGCGTCATGAAGCCTCAATCGCGCGGCTAGTCTTGAGGCTGAAGCGCCAACCGTTAAGGAACAATCTCGCCGCTGAAGAACTCCTAACTAGATGAATAAGACGTGGCCTCTACCAACGCCTGCCATCCTCTGCCCATACCTACGTCTACCTGTGGCGGTCCAGTCTCACGGTTGCCGTTCCGAACCGCCGGCAGTGGATGTTTTCCGTCATTATCTGAGGGAAGCATGGAGATGATCATGCGCTCGCGCGACCACGTGACGTCGAGGGCAAGCCTGTGGGCTGGTCGATGCCCCCAAGCCATCGAACTGTCCATCGGCGCGGCAGCCGAGCGCCCTGACCACCGGAACAGGCTACCCCTCGGCGCTCGTTCCAACGATCGTCACAACTCGTGACCGCTTGAGTGAGCCGATGTTTTGCCACGCCGCTGACGGCGACGTTGAATCAGCCCTCATCCGCATCCAGAAGCGGCCCGTAGATGTCCAAGTAGCGCACCGCGAAGATTGCCGACAATAGCGACTCTGCCGCCTCCTTTCGATCAACAGGGCCATGCCGATGCGCAACATCGTTTCGCAGGCCACGCAATCGTTGCAGATTTCCCATTATCTTTTCGTCAAATTTGGGCGCGGAAGTATTTTGGAATGCACTTGGCCAGAGGAAGCGCAGTTGATGACTGTAGGTTGCTCCATCTTGCAGAAACTCCTCAGCCCTTTTCTTTCCGCTGAACTTTGAGAAATAGCAAAGTAGAACCTGATGCAGCTTGCTTTCAACCGCCACATTGGCCGGAACGATAGTGCCGCGAAAGTCATCATTCAGAAACGCAAGAACTGCTGCGTTGAGCGACCCATCCTCAGGCTTTTCACTGGCTGGAACCCAGATGGCCAGTACCGTTATTTGCGCCGTCTCCGCCGCCTTCTCGTCGAAGATCGCTGTAGGATAAATATTCAGTCCGTGCGGTATCGCTTTTCGACTAACCGCGTTGGTGATGAGAGCCGGAAACAGCCCGGTACCGTGAGGCGTGATGTAGACGGCGAGCACTTGTGCGTCGTCAGGCATGCCCCATGATGTGAAGTCCACTTGCACTGGCTTATTACGATAGATCTCGTCGCGGGCCATCACCGCTTTGGCCAGCCCGAGCGAGAGGACGCCTGGACGAAGGGGATTCACTTGAAGCATGTCGCTAAGAAGGATGTTCCACAGTGAATCGTTCTTGCTGCATGCGGAACAGTGCCAGCGACCTCCAGAGAAAAAGCTTGTGTAGTCGGCGTCCAAAGCGGGAGGGCTGACGACGCCACACTGAGGGCACATCATTCCGCTGAAATCTCTAAACCACGGTTCCACGAGTGGTCTCCGTCCGCCTTTGGGCATGTGACTCGATAGGACAGTCGTTTTTAGGCGACGATTGTTACAAGAGAGTGCGCACGCTGGCTTCACCTACAGAGGGCCTCACACCATCCCGTATGACCTGGCTCGTCCCAGCCGCGCGTGTCAAGGGCAGCTACCGCCTCGACGGGATCATGCGCTGGGTCGGCTCCCTTGGCGCGTGTGGTTGCCCTCGGGGAGGTCATTCGGGATGGTGCGTGCCCCGGTCCCCCGCTCGAACGTGATGTGCCGGCATGTCCCCGCACCATTTTGGAGACCTGTCCGTCCGGCGAGGACATGCTTTGAACTCACTGCGGTTCACTTCGGGGGATGCTGGCCGTTCCTGTCCGATGACGGTCGACCGGCCCGCATGCCTGGCGGAGAAAGAGGCGCGTCGGTCTGCCGTCATCGGGTAGGCACCAACGGCCAGCGGCCCCCGGATGGGCCGCCTTGATGAAGAAAAGAAACTCTGAACACGGCTGCCACCATCGACATGCCACCATCGGGTGCCCGACTGAGGCGCCAGTCAAATCGTTGGCGTTGAACGCAGCCTCGGCGCAACATTCAGGGTATGACTCAACCTGACGCCCAGGCCGGACTTCTGCGCCTCGACCAGCTGGCCGCTCGCGCGGACCTACACGACCATGTCGACCCCGCCAGTCGCGCTTCGATCGTCGCTTGGGGCACATTCTTTACCATCTACCATCAGATACGCGCGGTGCTAACTCTTCATCGCGACGGCGCGTGCTTCAGCGCTGGACCAAACCGGCGAACCATAGTCGAGTACACTTTGTTCCTGTTCTGGCTCGCTGACGACCCAGACGCGGCGGTCGATGTGCTCAACCGATCGGTAGTTGTCAAGTCAAATGAGACAGGTTGTGGTTAGAGGGCCGGTTCTGGTTGGCCGACGGGCTGGTTGATCCAGGCTGTCTCGGGCAGCCGGGGTGGCCGGGGCCGGCGTGTGAAGCGTTGCGGGTGCAGGGCGTGGGCGCGGTCGAGGGTGGCCTGTCGCTGGTCGCGGATCTGCTCGGCGGTTCCGAAGTGGACAGACGCTGGAGTGTGCATCCCGATGCCGGAGTGGCGGTGTTCGTGGTTGTAGGCGAGGAAGAATTCCTCGCAGAACGCGCGGGCGTCTTCCAGGGACCCGAACCGGTCGGGGAAGTCGGGCATGTACTTCATCGTCTTGAACTGGGCTTCGGAGTAAGGGTTGTCGTTGGAGGTGCGGGGCCGGGAGTGGGACCGCAGGACACCGAGGTCGATCAGGAGTTCGGAGACCGGCTTGGAGACCATCGCGCCGCCCCGGTCGGCGTGGATCGTGTGTGGCTCGGCGCCGTTGCGGGCGATGGCGTCGGCGAGGAAGTCCCTCGCCACGACCGCGTCCTCCGCGGCCGCGACCAGCCAGCCGGTGACGTAGCGGGAGAAGATGTCCAGCACGACGTAGCACCGGTACCAGATCCCCTTCACCGGTCCCTTCAACGCGGTGATGTCCCAGGACCACACCTCGCTCGGGCCGCGGGCCACAAGCTCGGGGCGGACGCGGGCCGGATGGCTGGCCAGGCGGCGGCGTTCCCTGACCTGACCCGCGGCGCCGGCGATCCGGTACATCGTCGACACCGAGCACCAGTAGCGGCCTTCGTCCAGCTCACGCGCCCACACCTGCGGGATCGCCAGGTCCCGGTAGGCCGGGCTGGTCAGCACCCGCAGCACGCTCGCGCGTTCGGCGGCGTCCAGGGCGTGCGGCGGCGGGCTGCGGGGCAGCCAGGGACCGTGCACCGGACCCGCCGGGTTGACGTGCCGATAATGCGTCGCCCGCGATGTCCCGGTCAGCGCGCACGATGCCGTCACCGAGAACTCTGCGGCCCGCAGCTCGGCGAACGTGGCCGTCATGATCTCGTCGGCGGCCTGTCGTTGCCCGTGCTCTCGGAGAGTTCCTCCAAGAGCGCGTGTGCTTTTCCCATGATATCCAGCGCCATCCGGGTCTTCGCCAGATCCGAGGTCAGCTTCTCGTTCTGCCGGCGCAGCTTCTCCAGCTCGATCTGCTCGGCAGACCTGCGCGCCCGTGCCGCCGGTGCCGCGGATTCCGCCGGCTCACCGCCACCCAACCGGCCCGCGTCACGCGCACGGGTCCACTCGATGATGTGGGACGAGTACAGGCCCTCCCTGCGCAGGATCGCGCCTTTCTCACCGTTGGGCGCGTTCTCGTACTCCTCGATCATCGCGAGCTTGTACTCCGCGGTGAACGCACGCCGGGAAGGACGCGGAGCCGGGTCCGCGGGTCGCCCTCCCGAAGTACTCCGCGACTGTTTGTCAGATGGTGTGGACACGCGCACAAGGATCTCCGATCCCGCCCTCGGTCAGGAACCCCTACTCACACAGGGTGTCTCACAGCAGTCTGACCAAGAGGGGATCGCTCCAAAATGGACAGAAGTTGCTTGCTACCCAGATCCGCCGCGACAACCTGTCCCACATGTTTTCCCGGGACACGCACAACCAGGTTGCCGAGACCGTGGCGGTGCCGCTTAGCCCTCACCCGGACGAGCGACTCTTGAAGATCGGCCATCTGCTGGACGAGTATGGCGAGGGCCTCAAGTCTTGGTACGCGGTCGAGTCTCGCATGTGCCACGTCTCCTCGACCTCGATGCAGTTCTTCTTCAA
>CAVYUS010000015.1:0-1157911 GCA_963771775.1 uncultured Actinomycetota bacterium | reverse complement strand
CCTTTGGCTTCCGCGTCCTGTCCTGGTGTGTCGGGCCGCTCGCCGCAGAGAAGCAGGTCGAGACGAATCTCGGCCTGCTTCTCCGGAGTACGCCGCCGGGGCCCTGCCTGAGCTGACGAAGTCCGGTCAGGCCAGGCGCAACCGGTTGTGCAGCGCCCACGCACCCACCCCGACGATCAGGGCGGCCAGTGCCACGAACAAGCCGGCCTCGATGACCTGGAACGACCAGAACCGGTCGTCCGGCTGGAACCCGACCTCGCGCAGGACTCCCCGCGCCCGCATGCACTCGGGGATGGCCGTGTCGCAACCTGCGGGAGAGAAGGGGACCTTGTTGCCCGCGGCATCCACATAGGACGATTCGATGATCCACGCGCCGGCGGGCATCTTGTCGTCCGTCGACGTGATCGGCGTCGCGTAGGCCGGCCGCAGGGCGTTGCCGACCACGCCGAGCACCGGGACGTATGCGATCACCGTGATCACCATGGCGGCCAGCGTGTTGCGCGCCAGCAGGCCGAAGGTCGCGCTGAGCGTGAAGGCCAGTGCCGTGTAGGCGCCGAGGGTGAGGCCCTGGATCTCGAACGTCGGCGTCACCAGCCTGCCGCCGAACATCACGGCCTGCAGCGGCACGGAGGACCAGGCGTTGAGCAGTCCGAGCAGGGTCATGCCGACGACGACCGGCAGCCCGGCCACCATGATCTTGGTGGCCCACCACCGGGTGCGGCCGATCGACTGGGTCAGTCCGAACACGTGTGTCCCGTGTTCGATCTCGCGGCCGAAGAGCGGTGCGCCGGCGAACATGCCGACCAGCACGGGCAAAGCGAGCAGCGCGAGGCGCAGGTAGTTGATGTACGTGCCGTAGCGGTCGTCGAGGAGTTGCTCGTCGGTGATCGACTGCGCGTCGAACCGGACGAACGTCATCAGCGCGGCCAGTCCGACGATGATGCCGAGGCTGAGGAGGATCTGCAGCCGTTGCTGCCGCCACGCCACCCAGGTCATGCCGTCACCTTCTTCGCGGAACGCAGGTATGCCAGTGCAAGCTCTTCGAGTGACGGCTCGTTGTTGTCCCAGCCGGGGACGTTGGAGGTGCGGGCGAGCACGGTCGCCTGGCGCCCGGTCGCGCGCGCCTCGACCACGCCGTCCGGCAGTACCAGCTCTCGCGAGCCGACCAGAACCCGGTGCTGTGTCAGCAGATCCTCGACGTCACCCTGCAGCTGGACCCGTCCGCCGGACAGCAGCAGCAGGTGATCGCACACGCCGTCGAGGTCGGCGATCACGTGCGAGGACAACAGCACCGTCATGCCCGTCTCGGCGACCTCGGCCAGCACGGTCTGCATGACCTCCTGTCGTGCGACGGGATCGAGGTCTGCCAGCGGCTCGTCGAGCATCAGCAGTTCGGGGCGCCTGCCCATCGCGATGGCGAGCGCGACCCGCGTGCGCTGGCCGCCGGACAGCGTGCCGACTTTCGCGTCGAACGGCACGTCCGCCTCACGCACGAGCCGGTGGGCGTACTGGTCGTCCCAGCCGGGGTTCAGCTTCGCGCCCGCCCGCAGCATTTCCTCGACGGTGAACCCCTTGTACAGCGGCTTTTCCTGCCCGAGGAACGCGAGCTGCCGGTTCGTACCGCGCTTGCCGGGTGCCTGCCCCAGCACGCGGATCTCTCCGCTCGTAGGGCGCATCAGCCCCGTGGCGAGGCGCATGAGCGTGCTCTTGCCTGCTCCGTTGGGTCCGATCAGTGCCGAGATCCGACCGGTGGGCAGCTGGAACGTGCAGTCGCGCAGCCCCCAGCCGCGTCGGTAGCGCATGGTGAGCGCCGTCGCGTCGAGCGCGATCGTGGTCAACGTCATTCTCCTTCGTAGTGCAGGTCCAGTTGTGCTTTGACGAGTGCCTCGACGTACTCGCGGTCCAGTCCGTCCTCCCGTGCTCGCCTCATCCACCCGGCCAGTTCTTCCCGCAGCTGGTCCGCGTCGGGCTGAGTCAGCACCGCGGACACGAAGGTCCCCACGCCGCGGCGTCCCTCCACCAGCCCCCCGAGCTCCAGCTCCCGGTACGCCTTCAGCACCGTGTTCGGGTTGATCGAGGTCGTGGCCACGACCTCCTTCACCGTGGGCAGCTGGTCTCCCGGCTGCAGCAAACCCAGGCGCAACGCGTGCTTGGTCTGGTTGACCAGCTGCTGGTAGGCGGCGACGCCGGAGCGGCGGTCGATCCGGAACTCGATCACCCATGCCTCTTTATCTAGTTAACTAGTTAAACGACTATCTACCCAGCGAGGGTGCGCCGTCAAGATCCGTGCGAAGACGGAGTGACCTGACCCCGCGGTCGCGTGCGCCGTGACGCAGGGCACGATGACCTTCGTGAAGGGCGCGGCGGTCAGCGGGCAAGTAGAGGCGTGACAAGGATGACCGCGAATTCGGCGGAGCCCGACCAGGGACCGCCGCTCGAAGACGCCCCGGGACTTTCTGGACCGGATCTGCCTGGACCGGATCTGTCAGGGCCGAATCCGAGATCGGTGTTCGGGCGGCTCTTCGACGCGCACGCCGGGTCGCTTGCCGCCCTGCTGCGCGAGCGGACCGGCCGGCACTCACCCGCCGATCCGGGGCCGGTCGCCATCACGGGTGCGGCGCTGTCCTGCCTCCTCGCGGCCAAGGCCACGTGGATCGCCGCCGAGCAAAGGCCGCCGTTCGGCGAAGTGCTCGACCTCGCCATGGCCGCACTACGCCCGGCGTAGGAGGAGCCCGGCCACCGTGCGGCGGGCCCGGTACGGGGTGGGGGCTCTCGGCAGCCGTTAAGAGACCGCATGCAACGTATGGGGTCACTTCTCCATTAGGGGTGCGAAATCGAGGTCGAGTAGACGATCGGGAGTTGCCGGTGGAGTTCGCTGAGTACGTGGCAAGGCAGCGTCCCGCGCTGCTGCGGTTCGCCATGGTCCTGACCTGCCGGACATGGCTGGCCGAGGACCTGGTGAGCGACGTGTTGGGCCGGGCGTTCGAGCGCTGGGACCGGATCTCGGGAATGGACGAGCCGAACGCCTACGTGCGGCGGATGGTCGTCAACGAGTACCTGTCCTGGCGCAGAATGCTGACCCGCACCTCCCCGCGCGCCGAGGTCGAGCCGATGGTGATCTCCGACGGCGCGGACGAGCGGGCCGAACGGGACGCGATGATCAGCCGCCTCGCCAGTCTGCCCAGGAAACAGCGCGCGGCCGTGGTCCTGCGCTACTACGCGGGCCTGTCCGACAGGGAGATCGCCACACAGTTGGGGTGCCGGGAGCCGACCGTACGCAGCCAGATCCATCGGGCGCTCAACGTTCTGCGCATCGACCTCACCGCCGCCGCCCCCAACTTCCAGGAGACCTCATGAGTGACCTGCGCACCCTCCACGATGCCTTCGCCGAGTTGGAGCGGCGCGTCGACGCCGCGGCCACAGGGATGGCCCCGGTCGTGCGGCCGCGGCGGGCTATGCGGCTGGTACCCGTCGCGGCCACCGTCGTCGTGGTGGCGGGCCTGGTCGCGGGTGCGGTGTGGCTGGTACCGGGCGGCTCCGGCACGCCCGCCGCCGGCCCGGCGACCGCACTGTCCACAACCGCGGCGCGCGGACCGGTCCCCACCTCGCCGGATGACCTGATCGCCCGGTTCAGGGTGGTGCTCGGCGACACCGCGACGTTCGAGGTGACCCAAAAAATCGACGTGCCAGGGCCGGGGGCTCTCCCGTCCTCGGGGAACCCCGCGCCACCGGGGACAGGATCGGTCGTGACGCCACAGGTGCCGAACCCGGACGTCCCCTCCAACGCGCTTGTCTTCGGGACTCTGACCTCCGCAGGTGTCACCGGGAGTGTCATGCTGACGATCCTCCCCGCCGGCGATTCCGAGCCCGGCGAGTGGTGCAGCTTTCACCGCACGGGTCCCGGCATGACTCCAACTCGACCAGAGGACTGTCATGTCAGCACGCTGCCCGACGGCTCCCGGCTGGCGACCGAGACCGCGCGGCCGGTTCCCGGCGCGGTCTCGTACCTGGCGTGCCTCAAGCGGCCCGACGGGACGACGATCCTCATGCGCGTCGGCAACCAGGAAGACCCCCATGGCGCTGTGATCGGCGCGCCGGGTGGCCGGGTCCTCTCGTCGCAGCCGCCACTGACCCTCGACCAGATGAAGGCGATCGTCATCTCCGACAAGTGGTGACGAGGTTCGCGCCGGCCGGCCACCTCGGTGGCCGGCCATCAGGTCGTCCGAGGACTCCCTCACAACGCCGCCATGCGACACGTCGGCAACCGCTTCGTCAGCATCCTCCACGGCTGCCTCGTCGCCCGACGATCACGAGGGGGTCGAACGGGGGCCTGCACGAACGGGTACGGGACACCGCTGGTCGTGATGTCCCGAACTCACACCACCGCCGATCGCGCAGCGTTCGTTCAGCGATTCAGCTTGGTCGACCCTGGCTCGCTTAATCGCTTGGTTGTGACGCGGTGCGCGAGCGGACCGTACCGATGAGACCGTCGAGAACGAGAAACGCCACGAGTCTGATGCCGAGCAACGGCATGGCGATGCCGACTGCGATCAGCACCAGAGTCCCCGCACATCTGTAAATCGGCCGTCAGTGTGACGAGCGCGACCGTTCGCTGGAACTTTTGTTGAAAGGCTCGGGAACTTGGTGACGATCTGTACGACTAGTGGTGTGTGAAGTCCCAATTGTCATCGCCGGGTCGTGCCGGCGGCGCCCTGGTGGTCGTCGCTGTTCTCACGGCCACCTCTGCCTGTGGTGGCACAGGTTCCGGAGCGAGCGCGCCCGGTGCCACCGTGTCGTCGGTCGTCGCTGTCGCCTCGCCGACGACCTACCCGCTGACGCTCGAGAACTGCGGGCGCAAGCTCACGTTCGACAAGGCGCCGAGCAGGGTCGTGCTGCTCAACGGCGCGTCCGTCGGCGAGGTGGAGAGCTTTCTGGCCCTGGGCATCCAGGACAGGATCGTGGCCAACAGCCAATCCTACGGTGTGTCGGACGACCCGTCGATGGTCGCGAAGGTGAAGGCGGTCCCGACCGGCGGCCTGACCCTCAACGACAACTTCGAGGTGCCGCGGGAGCAGGTGCTCGCGCTCAAGCCGGACCTGGTGATCTCCACGTGGGCGGGCGGATTCGACGACAAGATCGGTTCGATCACGCGGGACCAGCTGTCGCAGGCCGGGATCAACAGCTACGTCACGCCGGTCAACTGCGCCAACGGTGACTCCGCCGCGAGCCCGGCCGAGCAGGAGAAGTACAGGAACCAGTCGGTCGAGTCGTCGTCCGAGCTGCTGATGCAGCTCGGACAGATCTTCGACGTGCAGCAGAAAGCCGTCGACCTGGTGAAGCAGACGCGCACCGAGATCGAGAAGATCAGCGGACGGGTCAAGGACAAGCCGAAGAGGAACGTCCTCATCGTCTATCCGGGCATGTCCATGATGAACAGCAACGGCCTGCCTGCCGTCTTCGGTGGCGGCATCTTCGACGACGTCATCACCCGTGCGGGCGGCGTGAACCCGTTCGCGGGCAAGACGAACGCGGAACTCGCGGAGATCAACGCCGAGGCGCTGGCCTCGGCGAAGGTGGACGTGCTGGTGATCGGTCTGTACCAGGAGAACGAGAAGGCCGACGTGTTCGCCGCCGACCTGTTCGCGAAGTTCCCGCAGTGGGAGGCGTCGAAGAACAGGACCTACACGTCGGTGTCGGACAGTCCCTACCTCGGTCCGCTCAACGCGACCGCCGTCGAGAAGATCGCGAATGCCGCGCACGGAAAGGCGTAGCAGCCCGCACCTCGTCTCCGGGGCGGGATTTCCCGTGCTGCTGGCGGGTCTCGTCGTGGCGCTGGTGCTCGCCGTCGCCTTCGCGGTGGGCATCGGCACCGTCGACGTGTCCGTCAGCCGGGTCCTGGAGATCGTCACCGGGCACCTGACTTCTGACGCGGCGGGGCTCGATCCGCTCACCGACCAGATCGTGTGGGACTTCCGCACGCCAAGGGTGCTGCTGGCCGCTCTGGCGGGAGCGGGACTCAGTCTCGCCGGAGTCTGCCTGCAGACCCTGGTGCGCAACCCGTTGGCGGATCCGTACCTGTTCGGTGTATCGGCGGGTGCGTCTCTCGGAGCGGTCATCGCGCTCACCACCGGTGGTGCGGTCGTCGCCGGCCTCGGAGTCGCGGGGGCGGCGTTCGCGGGTTCGCTGGTAAGCCTGTTCGTGGTGTTCCTGATGGCACAGCGCGGAGGCAGACTCTTCGGCACAGGACTGGTGCTCGCCGGTGTCGCGGTTGCCGCCCTCGGCAACGCGGCGACCAGTTACCTGCAACTGCAGGCGAAACCCACTGAGCTTCGCCAGATCATGTTCTGGCTGCTGGGCTCGGTGTCCGGCGCCACGTGGGACGACCTGCCGGTCGCGGTGGTGGCGATCACGGTGACCTGGCTATGGCTGATGACCCAAGGCAGATCGATGAACGCGTTGTCCGTCGGTGACGACACCGCGGCCGGGCTGGGTGTGAACGTGCACGTGCTGCGGATCCAGCTGCTCGTGGCGGCCTCGCTGCTGACCGCGGTGGTCGTGAGCGTCGCAGGCGGGATCGGCTTCGTCGGACTGATCGTGCCGCATGCCGCCCGGCTGGTGGTCGGACCCGACCACCGCAGGGTCCTGCCGGTCTCGCTGCTGGCGGGAGCGCTCTTCCTGGTGCTGGTCGACCTTGGCACCCGCACGGTGGACCGTCCGAACGAGATGCCGATCGGCATCTTCACCGCCGCGCTGGGGGCACCGTTCTTCCTGCTGCTGCTGAGGAACAGGAAGAAGGCATGGCGATGAAGGTCGTGGTCGACGGCGTCCGCGTGCGGATCGACGACTCGGTGATCATCGACGGCGCCGACCTGGTCGCGGAGGCCGGGCACGTCACCGGCATCATCGGGCCCAACGGCTCCGGGAAGAGCACGTTGCTGCGCTGCCTCTACCGCGCACTGCGGCCGGCGGCCGGGACAGTCCACATCGGACAGGACGACGTGTGGCGTTCCGGCGCTCGTCAGGCAGGCCTGCGGACCGCCGTCGTGGCCCAGGACCACGACCTCGACAACGACTACTCGGTCACCGAAGTCGTCGCGATGGGCCGCATCCCGCACAAACGCCTGCTCGACCGGGACTCCGCCGCGGACCACCGGATCGCCGCGGACGCGCTGGAACGAGTGCGGATGGGATGGGCGGGGGAGCGGGTGTTCGCGACGCTGTCCGGAGGTGAACGCCAGCGCGTGCTGGTGGCCAGGGCGCTCACCCAGCAGACCCCGGTGCTCCTGCTCGACGAACCGACCAACCACCTCGACATCGGTGCCCAGCTCGAACTCCTCGACCTGGTGCGGGAGCTCGACCTGACCACGGTCGCGGCCCTGCACGACCTCGACCACGCCACCACCTACTGCGACCGGCTCGTGCTCGTCCACGACGGCCGCGTGGTCGTTTCCGGTACCCCCGCCGACGTGCTGGTGCCGGAACGGGTCGCCGAAGTGTTCGGCGTGGACAGTGCCGTGGTGCCGCATCCGCTGACGGGAAAGCCGCACTTCGTGTCCGCCTCCCGAGTCCGGGACCAGGTGAGCTGACTGGCTCAGGCTGCTCGCCGCTTGCTCACCGGACGCAGGTGCCTGCCCCTGTTCCGGCTTCCTCGTTCTGGAAAGAGGGACTCGTCGTCGGCTGCTTCGGGTACGGTAGAGGTCGGGAGGACCGTGGCTCGCCAGCCAGGACCCTCCTGTCCGAAGTGGACCGTGATCAGCAGGGCGAGTCCCGCCAGCAGGACCAGATGGGACCCGACCCTGGCGAACGTCACCGCCCCGACGACGAGATCGTGCACGCAGAAGGGCACCAGGACCGCGAGGAACGCACTCAACGGCGACAACAGACCCGCCGCCGCCGAAGGCCGCAAAGCCGCCCACGCCAACGCGATTCCCAGCGCGAGATTCCACGCGGTCGACTCGTTGAACAGGTGCGAGGCCCCAGCATCCCCGTGCACGCCGTGCGCCGACCTGCCACCGATCACCTGCGACACACCCAAAGTCAGCTGGACCACGGACACCCCGCCGAGCAGCAGCCGGGCCGTCCACCCTCGCGACGCCGGTAGCGCGGCGGCGAGGACGGACGACGTCAGATCGGGAACAGCAATGGTCGGCCGGACCCGCAGAAGCCGGTTGAGACGCACCACATCGTCGTGCCACCTGCGGCAACCACCACAGGCAACCAGATGCTCTACGACGTCAGCCCGTTGCACACGGTGCGGTTCACCGTCGATCCACGCGGACAGGGCCTCTCGGTAGCTGCTGCACCTCACACTGCAGTTGTCGGTGCGATCCCCGGTTTGGTTCCTGGGCGCTGTGATGCCGTCCAGCTGGGCGGGTCCAGCGCTCAGATCACGGGACGGTGCCGCAGCGGGGATTCCCACTGGCACGGCGCCTTCGAGCGCCGGAGACGGCAGGTCCCCCGACCCGCCGCCTCCACGCCCGCCGGCACGGAGCCCTCCCGGCACTGAGTTGGTCGACGAGAACAGCCGATCAGTTCCCGGAGCGCCGCCATCTTGATCTCCGGACTCCGCAGTTCCTCACCGGAGACGACGGATTCGCAGAACGGCGTCCTCCGAGGTCCCCGCTTGTCCATCGGGCCCCAGGCGCTCCTGCGCGACCAGCCTGTCGGTATCAACCGCCCATTTCCCCGGCCCGGTCGTCACCACGTCGACGATCACGGAGTTGGGGATGAGTTGCTCAGCCAGATGCTCCGGCGGCGGTTCCGGCAACCACGAGGGAAAGCCGGCGTGGCTGATGACCAGCGACGTTTCGCCCCGTGCGACAGCGGCTGCCGCGGAGACCAAGATCACCTCGCGTTCCCGTGCGCCGGCCACCGGGGAGTGCAGGAACTGGGCCGACACCAGATCGAAGACGCCCGCCGGGAACGAACGCGTCAGATCGTGCTCGTGCCAGTCGATCCGATCCGCCACCCCGGCCTGCTCCGCGGCCGCGGCCGCCCTGGCCGGCACCGTCGCCGACACGTCGACAGCGGTAACCCGCCACCCGCGCTCCGCGAGCGAGATCGCACCCCCACCAGCTCCGCAACCGAGATCCAGCGCCGTACCCACCGGCAATGCGTCCACTTCGCCGAGAAACAGGGTGTTCGGACCCGAAGCTCCGGCTGCGGGCGGTTGCCAGCGCTGGTAGAAGCTCTCCCAATAGGTCTGCGCGGTGTCGGCGGTAGCGGGTACGGGCATCGTTCCGCCCGGCGTCTTAGGAACGCTGTCGGTCATCGGACCACCCTCACCGGGGCAGTTCGCCAAGCGCAACGCTTCTTGCCAGAACAGCATGGCGGAGCCGTTGAACAAACCAGTAGGCGCTGCGGCATTACCACCTGCCGTTCGGCGGTACGGATCGGCGCACCCTGACCGGGATGACCGTGTCGCTCGTGGACAGAACACGCACACCTGCCGGTCGGCTGAGACCGAACCCGCCCGTTCCGAGCTGGTATGGCGATCCCATCCGTTGCGGAACGGCATCCGCACTCATGAGATGTGAAACCTGCTGCAGAGCGCACAAGCCATGGGATCCCGCTTACGTTCGCCGCGCAGGTCACTTCCTCAGCGTGGCGCCATGTTGCACAAGGTCGATGTCGAACCGGCGACGAGATGCGCCAAGATCGTGTGCAGCAGCTGCCGGTGGGTGAGCACTGGGTTAGAGCGGGTTTGTGAGTCCTTCCCGAGACGCGTGCGCTTGCTGGTGGCCGGGGATGAGCGACCGCTGAGGGATGTCGTGCCCGCCTGGCGCTGGTGTGAGCACATCACCACTACCTGCCGGCGTTCTTCCCGCTGAGCACTGTTGCCGAGGCGTGGAGGTGTGTGACGTGTTGTTCGTCGGTGACGACTGGGCTGAAGGTCATCACGACATCGAGATCATGGACGCCAACGGAAAGAAGCTGTGCGGCACGCGATTGCCGGAAGGCGTCGAAGGCGTCCAGCAGTTGCACGCCTTGATCGCTGACGGCGGGCCGGACACGGTTCTGGTCGCGATCGAGACTGATCGCGGGCCGTGGGTGACAGCGCTGGTGGCCGCTGGCTATTGGGTGTTCGCAGTCAATCCACGCCAGGCTGCTCGGTTCCGGGAGCGGTTTGCGATGTCCGGGGCCAAGAGTGATGCCGCAGACGCGCACGCGTTGGCGGACACGGTGCGTACGGATTCCCACCAGCTGCGCGAGGTGGCGGGCGACAGCGATTTGCCCGAGGCGATCAAGCATCTCGCTCGCACGCACCAGAGCTTGATCTGGGACCGTCAACGACAGGTCGCCCGCTTGCGCGCGCAGCTACGCGACTTCTTCCCCGCGGCACTGGCAGCGTTTGGCGAAGACCTCGCGGCGGGCGAGGCATTGGATCTGCTCAGGCGGGCGCCGGATCCGGACGCTGCGGCGAAGCTCTCCCGGTCGGAGATCCTGACCACGCTGAAGCGGGCCGGCAGGAAACGGCTTGTGGACGATCGGGCGGAGCGCGTTCACGCAGAGCTGAGTTCAGACCAGCTCCGCCTGCCCGCCGTGCTCCAACGTGCCTACGCCATCACCGTTCGCTCGCTGGTGGGAGTGATAGCGGCGCTTGGCGAGCAGATCAACACCATCGAGGCCGAGTTGGTGAAACGTCTAGGCCGGCACCCGGACGCGGCGATCTACCTCTCACAGCCGGGCATGGGCGAGATCGTGACCAGCAGGGTGCTCGGCGAGTTCGGTGATGACCGCACCCGCTATGCGGGAGCGAAGGCGCGGAGGAACTATGCCGGCACCAGCCCGGTCACGATCGCATCAGGCCGTAGGTCCACCGTCAGCGCCCGCCACATCCGCAACACGCGGCTGATCGATGCGCTGATGCGCCAGGCCATGTGTGCTCTGCGGAGTTCTCCAGGTGCGCGGGCATATTACGACCGGCAACGTGATCGAGGTGTGCCGTACAACGCCGCCCTGCGACACGTCGCCAACCGGCTCGTCGGCATCCTTCACGGCTGCCTCGCCACCCGCACCACCTACGACGAAGCCACCGCCTGGGCGCACCACGTCGATCGGGCCGCTTAACTTCCAGGGATGTCTCGGGCTCGCAAACCATGATCCACAACGGTGGAACGGAGAATGACGATGAGTACGGAAAATGCAAAGAAGCAGGTCGAGACGAATCTCAACCTGCTTCTCTGGAGTACGCCGCCAGGGACTCGAACCCCGGACCCGCTGATTAAGAGTCAGCTGCTCTAACCAACTGAGCTAGCGGCGCTTGTTTGTGTGCCGGAGGTTTGCTCGTTCCGACGCCAAGAACATTAGCACGGGGCGTACACCGGTTTTCCGCGGGGGTTACCTCCGGTCCTCGAACCCGGTGTGGATCAGCCACTGCGCCGCAGCGTAGGTCGGCATCACACCGGCCGCGGCGACCCGCGCGGCCTGTCCCTTAAGGACGAACCTGCTGGCACCCAGCAGGGCGTCCGACACCATGAACAGCGCCGCACCACCGAAAACGCGGCGTGCACCCGGTCCGCGCACCGTGGAAGCGGCGGCGACCATCGTCCCGAGCGTGAGTGCGTAGAGCCCTACCGGCCGGCCCATCGGGCCTGCCGCACGGGCGAACACCACCGCGCCCGCGGCTGAGGCGGCGACGATCGGCACGACCGCCCCGCGCGAGCCCGGCTGTGATCGGCGGGCCAGTGCCGCGGTGTAGCCGAGGTGGGCCACCAGGAAGCTGACCAGTCCGGTGCGGAACGCGCGGTCCGACTCGCCGAGCAGTGCCACGTCGCCTGCCCACGAGCCGGCCAGGCCGATGGCCATACCGGGGTCGCGCGGCGGGCTGGCGACGGCCAGTGCGGGCATCAGTGCGGTCTTGGTCACCTTGCGGACGGCGCTGGTTCCCCGCACTGCCGCCGCGATCGAGTCCGCGATCGCGGTGAGCGCGTACGCCTGGCTCTTCATGGTCACCTCTCGCCGTTGAGGAGGTCAGCCTAGGACTCCAGCGCGTGCCGAGCTGTAGGTGTAGTCGCGCAACGGGAAACGGGCGGCGGCGCGGTGGGCGCTGATCGTCGAGGTCGGTCGTAGCAGGGTGGCTTCGCCGTGCTGGTTGAAGTAGTAGCTGCGTGCTGTGGCGCACTGGCCGAGGGAGAACACGGAGTCCTCCGCGACCTTCGTCCTCATCCGGGCGAGGAAGTTGTCGTTGGCTTGCTGGGTGATCTCGAAGACGTCCGAGTCGCGGGCGCGCATCGCCGTGAACAGCCGGTGCATGTGCTTCATCTGGCATTCGATGGTCGTGAAGTACGAGAGACCGCTGTAGGCGTAAGGACTGTTGAGCGACAGGAGGTTCGGGAAGCCGGGGACGGTCACACCCTCGTACGCCTGGAACCGGTGCTGCCGCCACCACTCGCCGAGGTTCCGGCCGTCTCGCCCGAGTACCTCGAAGGCCGGGAAGTTGGTGTCCCACAGGTTGAAGCCGGTGGCGAGGACGAGGACGTCGATCTCCGTGCGGTGGCCGTCGGCGGTGACGATGCCGGTGGCGTCTACGCGTTCGATGCCGGCCGTTTTCAGGTGCACGTGCGGTTTGGTGAACGCGGGGAAGTAGTCGTTGGAGAACGTGGGTCGCTTGCAGCCGAACGAGTAGTCCGGCGTGAGTGCGCGGCGCAGGGCCGGATCGCGCACCTGGCGGTGCAGGTGGGCGCGGCACCAGCGTTCGGCCAGGCGGTTGGCGGCGCGAAGCTGCTTGTAGTGCACCACTCCCGAGATCATCATCAGTTCGAGCACGGAGCTGCCCAGTAGCCGGACGGCGCGCTGGACGAGTGGAGTCCTGGCGAAAAGGCGGCGCATCGGGCGGGGGATCCGGTAGTCGGGTTTGGGGCTGACCCAGATCGGGGTGCGCTGGTACACGGTGAGCGCGGCGGCGGTTCTCGCCAGCTCCGGGACGAGCTGCACCGCGGTGGCGCCGGTGCCGATGATCGCCACCCGCCGGCCGGTCAGGTCGGCGGAGTCGTCCCAGGCGGCGGTGTGGATCACTTTGCCCTGGAACGAGTCGATGCCTGCGATGTCGGGCACCTTCGGCTGCGACAGGAAGCCGGTCGCGGTCACGAGGTACCTCGCGGTGACGGTCTCGCCGCCCGAGATGGTCACGCGCCAGTGGTCCTGCGACCAGGTGGCGCCGGTCACCGTCGCGCCGAAGCGCATCGACCCGCGCAGGCCGTACTTCGCGGCCACGTGCTCCGCGTAGCGCTTGAGCTCCTCGCCCGGTGCGAACAGGCGGGACCAGTGCGGGTTCGGCTCGAACGAGTAGGAGTACGTCGAGGACGGGATGTCCACCGCCAGGCCGGGATAGCGGTTCACGTGCCAGGTGCCGCCGAGGTCGTCCTCCCGTTCCAGGATCAGCAGGTTGTCGTGGCCGAGGCGCTTGAGCTGGATCGCCGCGCCCATGCCGCCGAAGCCGGCTCCGACGATGACCGCGTCGTACCGAGGACTCATCCCACCTCCTGGTGGAATCTGATGTCAGTTCCGGAACCGTATGTCAGTTCTGTGGTGCTGACAAGAGTCCGCAGGTCATAGACTTGGCCGCATGACGTCCAGCGCCCAGCCCGTCAGCCGTGCGGAGCGGAAGAAGCAGGAGCTGCGCCGCGAGATCATCGACGCGGCGTTCGACTGCTTCGCCGAGCGCGGCTACCACGCCACCGGCATCGCCGACGTGGCCACGCGGCTCGGCATCGGGCACGGCACCTTCTACCGGTACTTCCAGAACAAGCGGGACATCGTCGACCACGTGATCGACGACCTCGTCGGCCGGATCACCGGCGCGCTCACCGCGGAGAACGCGCCGGACGCCGTGTCGACCCTCGACGCCTACCGCGCCCAGTCCGCCCGCATCGGCGAGTCGCTGGCGCGCATCTTCGGCGAGGACCCCCGCGTCGCGCGGCTGCTGCTGTTCGAGGCGCCGGGCATCGACCGGGCGATGGCCGAACGGATCCTCGACCTCTTCGACGTGGCCGCGACGCTGACCGCCGCCTATCTCTCGCACGGGGTCGAGCTGGGCTACCTGCGCGCCGACCTCGACGTCGGCAACACCGCGCGGGCGATCAACGGGATGATCCTCGGCTCGGCCGTCTCGTCGCTGCGCACGCCGGAACCCGAGCACCAGCGCAGGCTCAGCGAAGCGGTGCGGCGGTTGATGTACGACGGCATCCGTTGAAGCGGGCCGGAACCGGCCCGCTGCAACGGATGCACCTCATGGGGGAGTGAGGTTCACCTGGCCCCCTTGGCTGCCTGCAGGGCGAGCCGGGCGGGCAGCACGCCGGCGACCAGTGCCAGCAGGAGGCAGATCGTGACCACCGAGAAGATCACTCCCCACGGCATCGTCATCGAGACCGTCGTGCCGAGCTGCTGGGACAGGCCGGTCTTGATGCCGAACAGTGCGACCACCGCGACCGTCAGGCCCAGCAGGGTGCCGATTCCGACGACCAGCACGGACTCCGACGCGACCGTCTTGAGCACCTGCTTGTTCGTGGCACCGGACAGGCGCAGCACCGCGAAGTCGCGCTTGCGGTCGGCCGTCGCCATCATCAGCGTGTTCGCGATCGCCAGTGCCGTGTAGCCGAGCGACATGCCGATCAGCATGATGATGAAGATCCGGACCAGCCGGTCCTCCTCGGCGTCGACCGCCGCGGCGTACGTGGCCATGTCCATCACCTCGGCGCCCAGGCCCGCACCGATCTGCGAAGGCACCGATCCGACGAGGTACACCGCCGAGGTCAGCGCGGACGGGTCGTGCTCGCGGACGGTCTGGCGGGGCAGCAGTGCCTGCGTGGCCGCCGAGTTGTCCGTGATCACCGCGACCACGTCGAGGTTGACCGTCTTACCGTCCTCGCCGAGGAGCGACACACAACGGTTCGCCGATCAGCGGCGGGCGGGGCCGGTCCAGTCGGGCGAGATGTGGGCGATGCGAACACGTTGCGGGTGATCGCCGACCGGCACGGAGACGACCTTCTGGCCGGTGGCGAAGTCGATCGCGGTGATCTGGTCGGAGCCGCTCTCGGAGACGACGCACTGGCGGCCGTCACCGCTCACGGTGGCCCAGTAGGGCTTGGAGACCGTGACGAGCGGGCCCTGCTGCAGGGTGGCGCGGTCGACGACGGTGGCGTAGTCGTCCATCGTCCCGGCGACGCAGAGCTTGCTGCCGTCGGGGTTCATGGACAGGCCGTGGTGGCGCGAGTCGTTGACGTACGTGGTGCGGTCGTCGCTGGTGTTCGGGTTCTTCGGCAGGGTCTTCACCTGGGTGACCTTGTCGGTCGCCACGTCGTACTCGACGAAGCCGTTGAAGAAGGAGACCTGGAAGTACAGCTTCGAGAAGTCGGGGGAGAACACCGCGGGCCGCACGGAGTTGGACAGGTCCTTGCGGCCGAAGGCGTCCAGCCGGCTGCGCATGTCGATCGTCTTGACGGTCTGGTAGGTGGCGGCGTCGACGACGGTGATGTGCCGGTCGCCCTTCAGCCAGTCCTGGTCCGGAGCGTCGAAGTTGTTGTTGACCTCACCGATCGACATGTTCCAGAGGTACCGGCCGCCGTTGGTGAAGACGTTCTCGTGCGGCTTGGCACCGGCCTTGAACGAGCCGAGCTGCGCGCCGGTGTTGATGTTCAGCACGTGCACGGTGTCGGAGGTCGACGCCGAGACCGCGACCTTGGTGCCGTCCGGGGAGACGGCCATGTGGTCGGACCGGAAGCCCGACACCGGGAACCGCCACTTGATGTTCCCGCTCGCCAGGTCGATGGACACGACGTCGGCGAAGCTGGGCCGGGAGACGACCATGGCCGTGCCGTCGGGGGTCGAGTACATGTCGTCGACGAACTGGTCGTGCCCTTCGCCGGGGCCGTTCCGGATGCCGAGGAAGAAGATCAGCTTGATCGGGTTGAGGTAGATCTCGGTCAGCCGCTGGGTCTTGTCGGGGATGACGTTGATCCGGCCGATCTTGGCGAAGTCGCCGGTGGACTTGACGACGTCGGCCGTGCCGTCCCAGTTGTTGCCGACGAACATCACCTCGCGCAGTGGAGCCGCGGAGGCCGCGGGGGTCGTGATGACACCGGCGGCGAGCATGGTCGCCGCGGCGAGAGCATGCGTCAGGCGGCGGCGCGTGAAAGCGCTTCCCGCAGGAGCTTGCCGTGCAGGGTCGGTAGCTTGCATCGCTGCTTCTCCGAGTGAAGTGGGCCCGCAAGTGACTGGGGCGTGCCGCAGGGAGATCTGAACTTGGCCAAGTTCAGACCTTGCTACTGGATAGTAGGCTCGGCGTGACGCCGACCACAAGACCAGTGGAGGGAAACTGTCGCGGAGCAGCGATGGAGGAACAGTGGCGGGCAGGATCACCCCGGCGGAGGGCCGTTACGGGGGCAAGGACGCGACCGAGCGCCGGGACGAGCGGCGCAGGAGGTTCCAGGAGGCGGGCCTGGACCTGTTCGGCACCGGGCCGGGCTACCGGGGCACCCGGCTGGGTGACCTGTGCAAGGCCGCCGGGCTGTCGAGCCGCCAGTTCTACGAGGAGTACCGCACGCTGGAAGACCTGCTGGCCGATCTGCACCTGCACGTCAACGACGTGGCGGGCAAGGCCGTCGCCGACGCGCTGCCCCGGTTCGGGCACCTGACCCTGGTGGAGATGCTGCCCCAGCTGGTCCACGCCTACGTGAAGGGCGCCTGCGCCGACCCGCGGCACGCCCGCATCGCCTACGTCGAGGTCGTCGGGGTCAGCCCCCGCATGGACCGCCAGCGCCTCGAACGCCGCGCCGTCTGGGTCGAGCTGATCAACCGGCTCGCCGCGGAGGCGGTGACCCGCGGCGAGATTCCGTCCGGCAACTACCGCATCACCGCCGCGGCCATCATCGGTGCGATCAACGGCCTCATGCACGACTGGGTCGTCGGGTGGGTCGACGCGACGCTGGACGAGGTCGCGGACGAGCTGGCCCAGATGGTGCTCGGCCGGTACAACATCGCCCGGTGAACGCCGGCGTTCCCCTGCCTCGGCTGTGCGACACGATTCGGAACATCAAGGGCTGGAAGAAGAGGCGATGAGTCACACAGTTGATCGGCTGGCTGGGATCGTCACGCCGCCGCAGTCCGCCGGGATCGAGGTGGACTGGGAGGAGGTCGCTCGCGCGGTCGGCACGCCACTGCCCGCCGACTACGTCGAACTGATCGAGCGGTACGGCGGAGGCCGGTTCGACGAGTACCTCTGGTTGCTGGAGCCAGACGCCCGCAGCTACTACGACCTGACCGAGAAGGTCGATGATCGGGAGGGCGACCTCGAGGACCTGTGGGAAGGGGGCGAAGCCAAGCCACCTCAGCTGGAGGTTCCCGGCGCTCGGGCGATCGCGTGGGCTTCAACGGACAACGGCGAGTACCTCTACTGGCTGGCCGGGGAGGGACGAGAGCCGGAGGAATGGACCGTGCTCGTCAACGAGGCTCGTGGCGAGCGGTGGGAACACTTCGAGATGGGGTGCGCGGAGTTCCTGCTCTCATCGCTGACCGGCGACGTGCACTCGGAACTGCTCTGGTCGCGTTATCCGGCGGATCCGCACAAGTTCGAGTCGTGCGGTCTGTACCCGCGTCGTGACGACGACATGACGAATAGAACGTCGCGAAGCACGAGGCTTCAGACGGCTCGACCACCTTCGCGTCATCGTCATCGGGCCGGGCCAGCTCGCGGTCTGGCGCTGATCAGCTCCGGCTCACGAGCAGGTAGCGCTCGTCGTCGATCGAGCGCCCCCACAACGCCGGATCGTCCAGCCGCGTGACGCCGGCTTCCCGGCGAACCTCCAGCACGAGCGCCCGGCACTCGGCAGCGGTCAGTCCTGCTCCCGTCGACCAGCGACCCTCGACGAGCACGAGCAGGCCGCCCGGCCTGAGCAGGCCGACCCAGCGCTTCAGTGCGGCGGCGGGGTCGGGCAGCGCCCACAGCACGTGCCGGGCGAGCACCACGTCACAACTGCCTGGTGCGTAAGGAGGTTCGGAGGCGTCGCCCTCGACGAACACGGCCGGCACTCCGGCGGCGCTCGCCTTCGCCTGTGCGGCCGCGACCATGCGTGGGGACAGGTCCGTGCCGCGGACCTCGTGCCCGGCCTGCGCCAGCAGCACGGAGAGGCTGCCCGTCCCGCACCCCAGGTCGACGACGGACGCCGGACTGGCCGGCAGCAGCGGCAGGAGCACCGCTGCCCAGGCGGCACGCACCTCGGGGTCGAGCAGCCCGTGATCCGGTTCCTGGTCGAACGTCGCCGCGTGCTGGTCCCAGAAGTCACGTACCTCGCTCGTCATGCGCGAAGTCTGCCGCAGCTTCGCCACCAAGTGCTTTTTCGGGTACGGCAGTCCCGGTCCGGACGAGCGGCACGAGTGCGAGCAGGGGATACGCCAGCGCCAAGGCGATCACCGCCACGGACGTCGGCCCGGCGAACAGCAGCCCGCCCGCCGCGCTGCCGAGCGGGAAACCGAGTGAGCACACCGCGGTCCGGGCGCCGGTGACCTGACCGAGCACCGCGTCCGGAACACCGCGCTGAAACGCCGATCGCTCGATCGCGTAGAACGGCCCCCACGCGAACGACGCCACCGCCACGAGCACCGCCGCGACCGCCGGCACATCGGTCAGCACGAGTCCCGCCAACGCCGGCGCGCCCGCCGCGATCACCACCGGCAGTCGTAGCTGTCGCGGCAGCCGAAGGAACAACGGCAGTCCAAAAAGGACTCCGCACAGCCCGCCCGCGCCCGCCGCGCCGAGCAGCACGCCGAACCCGAACGCCCCGTCGCGCAGCACGTTGAGCGCGTAGACCGGGTACAGCAGGTCGGTCGCCCCGCTGAGGAACAGGAATCCGGTGGCGCAGAGGGTGAGCACGACCGCAGCCGGATACCGCGCCAGTACGGCGAATGCCGGTCGCGAGCGTTCCGGTCGGCTCGGCAGCGGGAGATCCGGCAGGCGGAACGACAGCCCGCTCATCACGGCGAAGCTGGCCGCGTCGACCAGGAGCGCCGCGCCGATTCCCGTTGTGCCGACGAGCAGACCGGCCAGCGGTGGACCGGCGATGGCGGCCAGCTCCCAGTTCACCGACAGCAGCGAGTTCGCCGGTTCAAGGTCCTCGTCCGGGAGCAGCCGAGGTACGAGCACGCCCGCGGCTACCTCGCTGATGGCGGCCAGCGCCGCGCTCATCGCCGCGACCACGCAGATGTGGACGACCCGGAGCCCTCCGACGTGGTCGAGCACCGGCAGAACCGCGATCAGCACTCCGCGCAGTGCGTTGTCCCACCCGAGTAGCAGCCGTGCCGGAAACCGGTCCAGCAATCGCCCGGCGATCGGCCCGCTCACCAGGATCGGCGCCCCCGAGCACAGCAGCACCAGACCCAGTTCGCGTGGCCCCGCCAGATCCAGGACCAGCCATGACAGGGCGACGACGGTGAACGCGCTGCCGCATCGCGACACCGTCAGCCCGAGCCAGAACCGCCGGAAACCGGCATTGCGGAGAACGCGCAGATAGCCGTGGAAAGTGCGTCGCATGCACTCAAGCTAACGGATCGAAATGGAAAATGTTATTTCGACTTGCAAATTCTGCGTTTAATTAAATGGGGTCGATTTAAAGGTTCGCCACCGCCGCATACAGCAGTGCCAGCACGATCGCCGTGACGACGACCGCCGCCACGATCCGGGTGATAGCGCTCCATCGTTGGTCCACAGCCGCCTCCTGCTGGGCTCAGTCGTGGTCCGGTTTGCCGGTGAGGTGATGATCGGCGGCGTTGACGGCCTCGAACAGCAACCGCCGGACGTGTCCGCCTCGGCCGCGGTAGAGCATGCGCCGGCCTTCCCGGCGCACTGTGACCAGTCCGGTCAGCCGCAATTTCGCGAGATGTTGAGACACCGCAGGGCGGGCGATACCCACCTCCGAGGCCAGGGTGGTGACGTCGTACTCGCCCCCGCAAAGCAGCCACAACATGCGGAAACGCGTCGCGTCGGCCAGCATCCGGAACCCGTCGACGGCCGTTTCGACGTGACTGCCAGAAGGTAGCTGTTGCCAGTGATCCGTTGTTGCAACGTCGTCGCGTGCGTACATGAGCACATATAGTGCCAGACATGCTCGCCGTTCTGCGCAATCGCACGTATCGCCACCTGTTCGGGGCACACGTCGTGGCCCTCACCGGCACCGGTTTGGCGACCGTCGCGCTGGGGCTACTGGCCTACGACCTGGCCGGCGCCGACGCGGGAGCGGTCCTCGGCACCGCGCTGGCCATCAAGATGGTCGCCTACGTCAGCGTGGCTCCGATCGCGGCCGCGCTGCTCGGGGCGCTGCCACGCCGAGCGGTGCTCGTGACACTGGATCTCGTCCGTGCCGGGGTCGCGGTGACGCTGCCGTGGGTGGACCAGATCTGGCAGATCTACGTCCTGATCTTCTTGCTGCAGGCGGCTTCTGCCGCGTTCACGCCTATTTTCCAGGCGACGATCCCGGACGTGCTGCCCGACGAACGCGAGTACACGCGGGCAGTCACTCTCTCGCGGATGGCTTACGACCTCGAAGGCCTGCTGAGCCCGTCACTGGCCGCGGCGTTGCTCGTGCTGATGAGCTTCAACAACCTGTTCATCGGCACGGCGATCGGTTTCGCCGGCTCGGCGTTGCTGGTCGTCTCGGCGGTGGTGCCACGGCCGAAGCCCGTGATCCGCGACGAAAGCCTTTACGCCGCAACGACTCGTGGCATCCGGATCTATCTGTCCACGCCACGCTTGCGTGGATTGCTGGCCGTGCACCTCGCTGCGGCCGCGGCGGGTTCGATGGTGCTGGTGAACACGGTCGCCTATGTGCGCGACGTGCTCGGCCGCGGTGCTTCGGACGTTGCCGTCGCACTCGCGTTCAACGGCGTCGGTTCGCTGGCCGCGGCACTGGTGTTGCCCAAGCTGCTCGACCGCATCTCCGACCGATCGTTGGTGCTGCGCGCCTCTGTGGCACTGGTGGTTCTGCTGCTCGCCGGGGCCACCGCAGGGTCGGACTGGCCCACATTGCTCGTGCTGTGGGCGTTGATCGGCGCCGGTTGTTCATTCGCGCTGACACCGGGTGCGCGACTGCTGCGCCGTTCCGCCGACTCGTGCGATCGGCCCGCGTTGTTCGCCGCCGACTTCGCGCTCTCCCATGCCTGCTGGCTGTTGTGCTACCCGCTGGCCGGGTGGGTGGCGACCGCGGCAGACATGACCACGGCGTTCATGGTTCTCGGTGGTGTGACGGCGGTTGCCGCGCTCATCGCATGGCGGCTGTGGCCCACGCACGACATGGAGGTTCTGGAACACGAGCACCACGACCTCGAGCCCGGCCACGATCATCTCCACGACGCTGTGCTCGCCGGTGGTGCGTGGCGGCACGCGCACGAGTTCCGCATCGACGACCATCACGAACGCTGGCCGCGTCCGTGATGGTCGTCAGCCGGATAACCGCATCATCTCACCTCGGCTGAGCCGGCGAGGGCCGGGACGGGGATCTCGAAGTGCACGCTCTGGTGGCGGTCCGGGTTGCCGTCGCGGGCGTCGCACACCTCGATCGCGACCGAGCGCCAGAACGCCTCGGCACCGGCCACGCGGGTGTCGGTGTGCAGGTAGATCTGTTCGTAGCCAGGGGTTTCGGCGACGAACCTGACCGCGGCGTCGACCAGCGTCCTGGCCAGGCCCTGGCGCCGGTGTTCCGCCCGGACGTACACCCGGAACAACTGTGCCGTCGTGCCACCGGAGTAGCGCTCGGCGAGCCACGCCGGGTGGGGAGGACTGGCCGGTCCCCCTGCCCGCACGGCCGTGGTGGCGACAACCTCGTTCCCGTCGACCGCGACGAACAGCGCGTGCCTAGGGGTTTCCAGGTAGGTGCCGGCCAGGTCGACCACGTCGGTGTGCCACTGAGGGCGGTAACCGTGGCCGAACTCGTGGTAGAAGGTGTCCAGCATGACGCTGCGGGCACCGGGCAGGTCGGCGTGCGTCGCCAGCCGCACCTCATAGGATCCTGCTGGGTAGGAGTGGTTCACTTCATCCTCTCTTTAGCACTGTCCAGAGTGGTCGCGACCGGACCGTGCATGACAACGCGTCCTTCGTGGAGCACGGCCACGCGGTCGGCCAGCCGAGCCACGACGTCGAGGTCGTGGCTGATCAGCACGAGCGCGCACGGCACGCTCGCGAGCAGGTCGAGCAACCCGGCGCGGGTGACCGCGTCCAGGCCCGAGGTGATCTCGTCGCACACGAGCACCTCCGGTTCGGCCAGCAGGGCGCGCACGAGCGCGGCCCGCTGAAGTTCGCCGCCGGACAGGCCGCGCGGCAGACGCAGCACCGTCCGGGCGTCCAGGCCGACGCTGGCCAACGCGGTGAGCGCCGACGCACGAGCCTCGGCGGGACGCACCCCGCGTAGCCGCACCGCTGTCCGGGCGATCTGGTCCAGGACGGGGCGGTGCTCGTCGAACGACCCCCGCGCGTCCTGGAACACGTACTGCACGGCGGCCAGCGCTGCCCGCGGCCGGCGGCGCAGCGACCGCGCCAGTGGCCGGCCGTGCAGCAGCACTTCGCCGGTGGCCTGCTGGTGCAGACCGGCGAGGCAGCGGCCGAGGGTGGTCTTGCCGCTGCCGGAGCGGCCGACGACCGCCAGGCGTTCGCCGACCTCCAGCTCCACGTCGTGCAGCACGGTGGCGTTGCGGTACCGGGCGGTCAGGCCGCGGACCTGCAGTCGTGGCGCCCGTTCCGGAACCTCGGCGGGCACCGGTGGCACGGTGTCGAGCAGCGCGCGGGTGTAGTCCTCGCGGGGATTGTTCAGCAGCTCGGCAGCGGGCCCGGCTTCGACGACGCGTCCGGCGCGCAGCACCACGATCTCGTCGGCGAGTGCCCGCACCACCTCCACGTCGTGGGTCAGCAGCACCAGCGCCACGCCGTGGGCCACGACGGCGGCGAGCTCGTCGACGACCTCGGCGCGGGTCAGGGCGTCCTGCCCGGTGGTGGGTTCGTCGGCGACCAGGACCGCCGGGTCGCCGACCAGTGCCTGGGCGAGCACGACCCGTTGCTGCTGGCCGCCGGAGAGCTGGTGCGGATAGCGGCGCAGCAGGTCGGCCGGCACCCGCGCCCGGTGCAGTGCCGTGTTCACCAGTTCGTCGGGATCACCGTCGTGCAGGGCGGCGATCTCGCGGAACACGGCACCCAGCCGGCGCACCGGGTTCAGCGCGGACGACGGCTGCTGGGGCACGAACCCGACGCGTCCGTGCACCTCGACGTGCCCGCTGACCGACACTCCGGGGGCGTGCTCGCCGAGCAGGGCCAGGCCGGTGGTGGTCTTGCCGCTGCCCGAAGCGCCGACCAGTGCCAGGACCCGGCCCGCGGACAGGGCGAAGCTGACACTGTCGAGCAGCACCTGTCCGCCGGCTTCGGCGCGCAGGTCTTCCACATGCACGACCGGGGTCAAGTTTGCACCTTCCGCAGGGCGCGGTCGAACACGAGGTTCAACCCGATGGACAGGGAGATGATCAGCAGTGCGGGTACGACCACAGCCCACGGCTGCAGGAACAACCCGCCGCGGTTGCGGTCCACCATCACGGCCCAGTCCGCCGCGTCGGGTGGCACGCCGACGCCGAGGAAGCTGGCCGATGCCACCAGGTACAGCGCGGTCGTGAGCCGGACGCCCAGATCGGCGGCGAGCGTGCGCAGCATCGACCGTCCGGTGTAGACGATCGAGGTGCGCCACCACGACTCGCCCTGCATGCGCATCGCCTCCAGCGCCGGCCGTCCGGCGATCTCCAGTGCCGTCGCGCGGGAAAGGCGGGCCACGTCGGGGAAGTTGACGAGCGTGACGATGCCGATGAGCACCGGGAGACCCTGTCCGGTGATGGCGGCCACGAGGATCAGCACCAGCAACGACGGCACCGCCAGCAGCACGTCGAGCGGCCTCATCAGCACCTCGTCGACCAGCCGCAGCCGAGCGGTGGCCGCGATCACGCCGTAGGGCACACCGACCACATAGGACAGAGCGGTGGCCAGCAAGGCCACGAGCACGACCGTCTGGCCGCCGGCGAGCACCTGATACCAGGTGTCTCGGCCCACGAAGTCGGTGCCCAGCAGACCCAACGGCATGAAAGGTGCGCTGCGGGTCGTCTTCTCCGGCACGAACAGCGGTCCCAGCAACGCCAACGCCAGCGGCACCGCGATCAGCAGCCCGCCGATGCCCATCCGCTTCACGCGACCACCTCGGCGCGCGGTGCCAGGCGGAAGCCCACCAGGTCGGCCACCAGGTTCACGGCCACGGTGGTGACCGCGAAGACCACCGCCAGGCCCTGCACCACCGGCAGGTCGCGAGCAGCCACGGCGTCCACCAGGACGGTGCCGAGACCGGGGATCACGAACACCGCCTCGACGACGATCACGCCGCCCAGCAACCAGTCCGTGGTGCGCGCGACCTGCTGGACGGCCGGCGCCAGCGCGTTCGGCAGGGCGTGGGCGAACCGCACCCGCGTCTCGCCGATCCCGAGGCGACGGGCGTGGCGCACGTAGTCCGACGCCAGCGCGTCCACCATGCCCGCGCGCACCAGACGGCTGATCGAGCAGATCGGCCGCGCCAGCAGCACCACCAGCGGCAGCACCAGCACCGCGGGTTCGGCGAGCACGTCCGCGCCGACCGCGGTCGGCGGCAGCCATCCCAGCTGCACGCCGAACACCGCGATCAGCACCACGGCCAGCGCGAACTCGGGGATCGAGTGCAGCGCCACGCTGATCGACGTCAGCGCCCGGTCCAGCAGGCTGCCCTCGCGCAGTGCGGCCAGCACACCGACCAGCACCGAGATCGGCAACAGCAGCACCAGCGTCAGCACCGCCAGTACGACGGTCGGGCCGGCCCCCGCGAACAGGAAGTCGGCGACCGGTCGTCCCGACACCAGGGACTCGCCGAAGTCCAGCCGGGGCAACCCGGCCAGCCATTCGGCGAACCGCTCGGGGGCGGGCCGGTCCAGGCCCATGGCCGCGCGGATCTGGGCGATCCGCGCGGGGTCGGGGTTGTCGCCGGCCAGTGCCACCGCCGCGTCTCCCGGCAAGGCCTGGACGAGGAGGAACACCAGCGTGACGACGGCGAGCACCTGCATCAGCCCGAGCGCGGCCCGCCGGGCCGCGTACGACGCGAGACTCACCCCATCCACACCTTGTCGAACCGGGCCCAGTCGAGCGTGTTGGCCGGCGCGGTGGAGATCCCGCCGACATTCGGCTTCGCGCCCACGATCCAGTCGGCGAAGCCCCACATCAGGTAGCCGCCCTCGGCGTGCAGTTCGCGCTGCATCTCCTGGTAGGCCTGGGTACGCGCGGTCGCGTCCGAAGTGGACACCGCCTTCTCGTACAGCGCGTCGAACTCCGGCCGGGCCCACTTGGTCACGTTGGTGCCCGCTCCCTTGAGCAGGCGCTGCGCGATGTGGGTCTCGATGGGCATGGCGCCGGAGCGGAAGCTCGACAGCGAGCCGTTCTTCAGCGTGTCGGCCCAGTAGCTGTCCTTGTTGCCCTGAACCACCTCGATGGTCAGGCCGGAGCCCTTGACCTGGTCGGCGAACACGGTGGCGGCCTCGACCATGCCGGCCGCGGCGGTGGAGGTGTCGAGCTTGACCACCAGGCCCTCGGCGCCGGCCTTGCGGATGAGGGACTTCGCCTTGTCCACGTCACGTTCCCGCTGGGGGAGGTCACCGGCGTAGTGCTGGTAGCCCTTGCCGAACAGGTCGTTGCCGACCTGGCCGCTGCCCGCGAGCACCGACTCCACCAGCTGGGGCCGGTCGGCGAGCAGGAACAGCGCCTCGCGCAGGTCGCGGTTGTCGAACGGCGGCCGGTCCAGCTTCATGGCGAACGCCTGCACGGCGCTGTTGGGCGCGCGGTGGATCGACATCCGGTCGCTGGAGGCGTGGCTGCGCGCGGTGGTCGGGGTCAGGTCGTGCGCGTACTCGACCTGACCGCCCAGCAAAGCGTTGGTGCGCGCCGACTCCTCGTTGGCGATCACGAACTCCAGCTCGTCCAGCAGCGGCGCACCCTCCCAGTACTCGGGGTTGCGCTTGAGCAGCACGGACCGGCCCGGCTCGAACGACACGAAGCTGAACGGCCCCGACCCGACCGGCTTGGTGAAGTCCTCAGCGCCCTCGGGCACGATGTACGCGCCGAACGCCGCGAGAGCGTTGGGGAACTCGACGAACGGCCGCTTCAGCGCGAACTCCACCGTGCGGTCGTCGATGGCGCGGCTGTTCGGCAGGTCGATCAGCGCGAGGCTCGACTTGGCGCGGAACGCGCGGTTCGGGTCGAGGATGCGCGCGTAGCTGGCGAGCACGTCCTGGGCGCGGACTGGTCTGCCGTCGTGGAACACCGCCTTGCGCAAGGTGATCCGCCAGCGGGTGAGGTCCGCGCTCGGTTCCCACTTCTCCGCCAGGCGCGGCTGCGGCGCCACGTCGCCGCCGAGGTCCGCGAGCTTGTCGAACATCGCCTTGGACCGCGCGGCTTCGACGAACAGGTTGGCCAGGTGCGGGTCGAGGACTTCCTTGGCGCCGCCGCCCGCGAAGGCCGCGCGGAGCCGGCCGCCGCTGCGTGGCGTGGAGGAGGCCGGTGCGGCGCCGCTGCCGCACCCGGCGAGGGTGACGACCGTCAGGCCGGTGGTGAGGCTGAGAAAGCCGCGGCGGTTCAGGGACATGCTGGTTCCTTTCGGGGGCGCCCGTCTCGGCGGAGGCGGGCCACGACGTGGAGGCGATCGCCGGACAGCGCGCCGCTCAGCGGGGCGTCGGCGGTCCACGGCTGGTCGGTACGAGGTCCGGGTGCGTCGAACAGGGCCAGGACGTCGAACCCGGCGAGGTCGAGCAGGTTGCGTAGCTCCTGGGGGAACAGCAGCCGCCAGGCCGACCGCTGCACGAGCGGTTCGGTGCGCCCGGTCCACTCCCACGCACGGCGACGGCGCAGCAACTGGTCCGCGTGGTCGATCCACAGCTCGGTGTGCGACGTGTACTCGGTGCCCCGCCACGTCACCGAGCGGGTGCGTACGCCGTCGAGAAGTTCAGTGTTGCCAAGGAAGAACGCGCCGTTGCGCATCTCTGCGACGAACAGACCGCCGGGTACCAGGTGCGTGCGGCAGCGGCCCAGGAAGGCGTCGAGGTCGGAGTTGGTGTGGCAGTACAGCATCGCGCTGTCCAGGCAGGTGATGACGTCGAAGCGACGGCCCAGATCGAAGGAGCGCATGTCGGCCAGCGTCACGTCGACCGCCGGGTGGTGCTCGCGCACGTAGGCGAGCATGTTCTCCGAGCTGTCGAGCCCGGCGACGCGATAACCGTTGCGGGACAACCAACCCGCGTCACGACCGGTGCCGCAGCCGATGTCGAGCAGGTCCCGTCCGCCGCCGAACCGGGTCACCACGTCGTGCACGAACCGGGCCGCGACGTGTTCGGGATCGGGGAACTGGTGCTCGTACAGCTCTGGGTTGTCGGTCAGCAGGTTCATCGGACGACCTCCGGCTGTCGTGGCGTGAGCACGCCGCGGCGGTGCAGCCAGGCCACACCTGCGGCGCTGGCGAGCCCGATCGCGACGCACACCAGCGACGCGAATCGGTCACCGAATCCGGTCACCCAGCCGATCGCGGTGTTGCCCAGGGCGGCGGCCAGCCCGGACCCGAGGTAGAACACGCCGAACTGGGTGCCCGCCAGGCTGTCCGGGCCGAACGAGGGGATCAGGTCGTAGACCAGGGGGTTCGCGATCATCACGCCGACCGCCAGCGCGAGCGTGGCCACCAGCACCGGCACGAGCCCGGACCACAGCGCCGGGACGGCGAAGCCCACGCCCATGACGGCCAGGCCCGCCGCGATCACCGGCCCCCGCGCCCGGTCTTTCAGCAAGCGCGTGATGCGGACCTGGAACAGCAGCGTGGCGACCGTGGAGGTGATGAACAGCGCGGCGACCACGCCCGCTGCCCCGGTGGCTTTCTGCGCCTGGATCGGCAGCAGCAGGTAGAGCTGGTTCTGCAGCACGAACATCCCGCTCAGCACACAGGTGAACGCCACGAACCGGCGGTTCGCCAGGCACTCGCGCCAGTCGCCGAGCACCGAACCGCCGCGGCGGATGGCCGGCCGCGCGGGCAGCACGACGGCCTGGGCGATCGTTAGCACCGCGAAGATCCCGGCCGCCACCACCGCGGCGACCCGGAAGTCCCACAGCAGCAACACACTGCCCAGCAGCGGCCCGAACAGCGCGCCCGTCTGGCCGTAGACGTTGAACCGGGCGAAGGCCTCGGTCCGGGCCTCGCCCGCCTCCAACGCGATGTACGCGCGCACCGCCGGGTTGAACAGCGCCCCGGCCAGCCCGCTGAGCGCCGACGCGGCCAGCACCACGGCGAGCGAGTCACCGATCGCGAACAGTCCGAACCCCACCGCGCGCAGGGCGCAACCGGCGAGGATGACGGTCCGCGGCCCCAGCCGGTCCGACGCGGTGCCGCCCACCAGGAACAGGCCCTGCTGGCTCAACGTCCGCACGCCGAGCACCACGCCGATCACCGCGGCGGACATCCCGAGGCCGCCCAGGTGCACGGCGACGTAGGGGATGAGCAGGTAGAAGCCGGTGTTCACGGCGAACTGGTTGACCAGCAACAACCGCACCGGCAGCGCGAACCGGGTGCTCATCGCCGCACCACACCCAGGGCCGGTAGCGAGGTCCCCGCGAGTCTGATGGCGTCTGCAAGTACCACCAACTCAACATCAACAAGCACTTTGCTACTACCAACAGCTCTCGGCGTAGTTCGGCAGTCCCGGTTGACCAGCAGGAGTGCCGTCATCGCCGCACCACACCCAGACCCGGCACCCCGGACAACCGGAGAGTGCCGTCCTCACCGCCGATGCCGGACCACGGATCGTGGGCCAGCAACAGATGTCCGTCCAGATCGACCCAGCGGGCGTGCCCGGCGAGGTGGACCGCGGGCGCGATGCCGAGCGAACTGGCCACCAGGCAGCCGAGCATCACGTCCAGCCCGCTTTCACGGGCGGCGGCAACGATGTCCAGCGCCGGCCGCAGACCACCGCACTTGGCGAGCTTGATGTTGACGCCGTCCACCGCGCCCGCCAGCTTCCGCACGTCGGTGACCGTGGCGGCGTCCTCGTCGGCGACCAGCGGCGCCGGGCACCGCTCGCGGACCCACGCCAGCTTGTCCGGATCGCCGGGCGGGATCGGCTGCTCGACCGCGTCGAGCGCGACACCGGCGGCGGTGATCCGCTCCACCACCCGGACCGTCTCGTCCGGACTCCAGCCGCCGTTGGGGTCGAGTACCAACCGGGCGCCCGGCGCGGCGGCCTGGATCGCGGTGACGGTGGCGACATCCCGTTCCGGATCGGATCCGGCCTTGACCTTGAGCACGCGGAACCCACGTTCGGCCAGCGCGGCGGCCTGGACTGCGGCGTCGTCCGGTGTGGTGATGCCGATGGTGTAAGCGGTTGGGGTGTCATGCCATTGCGGAAGGCCGACGAGGGCGTGCACCGGCACGTCACCGCGCAGGCCGAGCAGGTCGTGCAACGCAGCGTCGACCGCAGCCCGTACGCCTTCCGGGATCGTGTTGTCCGCGTGCAGGACGTCGAGTGCGGCCTCCGGCGAGTCCACGTCGGCGAGCAGCGGCCGGTTCAGCAGCGACGTGATCGCCTCCACGTCGAGCCGGTAGTAGGTGCTGGTCACCACCTCGCCGTGGCCTTGTCGCCCGTCGTGCTCCACGACGACCCGAACGGCGTCCCGGCGGGACATCACGGACCTGGAGATGCGCAGCGGCGTGTCCAACTCGAGGCCGTAGACCTCCCAACTGATCTTCATGCGAGAACCGCCGCTCGTGGTGCGACGACCGAGCGCGAGCGCGTCCAGCCCGTCGCCTCGGCGCCGTGCGGGTCGCCGATCTCCACCGGCCGGTCGGCGGCGGGCCCGAGCAGGCCGCGGGCCTGGCAGAAGTCGTCGTCGAAGATCGTGCCGAGATAACGGTGCGGGCCGTCGGGGAAGACGGTCGCGACGACCGCGCCGGGCTCGATCCTGGCTGCCCAGGCGGCGACCAGCGCGACCGCGCCGCTGCTCCAGCCGCCGGTGACGAAGGCGTCGCGGGCGAGCCTGCGGCAGGCGTCCACCACCTCGACCGGGCCCAGCCAGTGGACCTCTTCGAACTCGGCGTAGGCGACGTTGCGGGGGTGGATGCTGCTGCCCAGCCCGCGCATCACCCTGGGCCGCGCGGGCTGACCGAAGATCGTGGAGCCGATGGCGTCCACGCCGATCAGCCGCACACCGGGCCAGTACCGGCGCAGCTCCCGGACGACGCCGGCGCTGTGCCCGCCGGTGCCCACGCTGCACACCAGCACGTCGACGGGATCGAGCTGCTCCACCAGTTCCCTGGCCAGCTCCGCGTACCCGCCGGGGTTGTCCGGGTTGTTGTACTGGTCGGGCCAGTAGACGTCGGGGTACTCGCGCAGCACGGCTTGGAGCCGGTCCAATCGCGCCTGCTGCCATCCACCGACCGGGTGAGGCCGGTCCACCACCTCCAGCCGGGCCCCGTGCGCACGCAGCATGGCGCGCATCGACGGCTCCAGCTCGCTGTCCACCACCAGGACCACCGGATGCCCGAACGCCTGACAGGCGAACGCGAGGCCGAGGCCCAGCGTGCCGCTGGTCGACTCCACGACCACCGCGCCGGGGCGCAGCTCACCGCGCTCGCGAGCGGCCTGCAGCATGGACACGGCACCGCGCGCCTTCATGCCGCCGGCGCTCAGGCACTCCAGCTTGGCCCAGAACCCGCCGTGCCGGTGCGGCAGCGGAGTGTCGATGCGGGCGACCGGGCTCTGGCCAAGAAGGCCCAGCAGGTGCCGGTTCTGGCGTGGGGCCGTCACGACGGGCGCTCCGTGTAGTGGTGGATCGTCGTGGGACCGCCGTCGAGCCAGAAGAACGGGTACGGCTCGGCGGACACGGCGCGTACTCCGTCGCCGATGAACCACGGCAGGACCGAGCTCGCCGTCTGCGCGAACAGGACCACCGGCTTGCCCGCGTCGGCGGCGCGACGCAGCAGCGGTTCGAACGTGCTGTTGCCGACCGTCATTCCGGATGCCAGCACGAGGTCGCAGCCGTCCAGCGCACTCTCCGCGTCAGTGGCGATCGGCTCGTCCCACTCGGTGTTGCCGCCCTTGAGGTCGCACGGCACGTAGGTCGCGCCTCGTTCGCGAAGGTGGTGCAGGAGCGAGTTGACCACCCCGACCACCAGCACCCGGTCGCCCGGCGCGGGGTCCAGCAGGTCCACCACGGCGTTCGCCCGAGCCATGGACTTGGTCAGCGAGCTGCCGGGGCCGATGGTGACGGACTTGGTGGCGCACAAGTGATGCGGGCGGACGTGCGCCAGGTACGCGTCCAGCGTGGCGGTGCGGATCGCCGGGTTCGGGTGGCCGAGCAGGTCGAGCACCGTCGCGCCGACACAGCTGTGCACCTCGTCGTCGGCGATGTCCTCCACCGCGCAGGAACCGATCGCCTCCTCCAAACGCAGGCTGACCACGGTGTTGCGGTACGACTGCCCGCGCGTGGCGTGCCGGGCGCCCTGCCGGGTGGTGAACCCGACGCTGATGGCGCACGTTGCCGGATCAGGGCCCAGCCCGCCGCCCCGGACGAGTTCGGCGAGGTCGGTGAGCGTCACGCCGGCTCCTCGGCGTAGTCGACGGACAGGCCGCCCACGACCTGCTCGGCCCGCGCACGTGCACCGAGACCGGCCGGGTCGGTCACCACGACGTGGCCGAGGTAGCTGTTGTTGCTGGTCGGGTCGCCCGCCCGGTGGCCGGGCTGCTTGATCGTCCAGTCCACCACGCCGGGTGTGGTGCCGAGCGACTCGGCGCCGTGGACAGCGGCCACCAGCCCGGAGCGCCGAGGCAGGACGAAGGAGATCGCGGCACTGCGCACGCCGGTGTCCGCCGGGCTCAGCTCCGGTCGCTCACCCACGGCCAGTTGTGCGTACGCGGCAGGCAGGTCGATGCCGGTGACGCGACGGACCAGTTCGGTGATCTGGTTGCCGGCCGGGCGGGCGTTGACCTCGACGAGCTTCGGGCCGTCGGGGGTCAGCTTGACCTCGGTGTGCGCGACACCGCGGTCCAGGCCCAGTGCCTCGATCGCGGCGACGGCGACCGCCTCCGCCTGCGCGGTGGGCAGGTCGGCGGGGAACATGTGCCCGCTCTCCACGAACCACGGGTCGCCCGCGATGCTCTTGTCGGTGACGCCGACGACGTGCGTCGCGCCGTCCATCGTGACGGTCTCCACGCTCACCTCCGGCCCGGTCAGCAGCTCCTCCACCAGCACGGTCCGCACCCTGGGCTGGTTGCGGGCGTTGACCGGGAACGCCTCCATCGCGGCGAACGCCTCGCGCAACTCCGACTCGCCGGCCACCTTGCGCACGTGCATCCCGGCACAAAGATCGACCGGCTTGACCACCAGCGGGTAACCCAGCTCCGCGGCGGCCTTGGCGAGCGCGGGCCAGCCGTCGGCGAGCGCGAACCGGGGGCCGGGCACACCCGCCGCGCGCAGGGCGGTGCGGGTGAGGTCCTTGCGGCAGGCTCGTTCGACGGCGAGTGGATCGGGACCGGGCAGGCCGAGGTGCGCGGCCACCCGCGCGACGGTCGGCAGGTAGTAGTCGCAGGAGGAGATCACGCCGTCGAAGCGCAGGACCGCGTGCAGCCGTTCCACGTGGTCGAGCAGGGCGGTCACGTCGTTGGTCTCCGCGGTGAGCACGTTGTCCGCGGCCAGCAACGGGTGCGGGTGCGACGGGGCGGCGCGCAGGTAGTGGTGCAGATCGCGGGTCATGAAGGTGAAGCGGTGCCCTGACTCGTTGATCGCCCTGGGCAGCAGCGAGCTCATCGCGCCGACCCAGCTCTCGATCATCAACAGGTGAGCCACATGTCCTCCTCCTCGGCCGCGAGTCCCGCGGCGGAAAGTGAGGAACATGGTAATCATTGTCGATCGTGGCGCGATACCGCCCTCTCGGGGAAGGGTGGGAATCGCTTGATCGTGCCGTTCAGGACGTACGGCGAACGGCTTCGTGCATCACGCGAGGCGGTAGCCGACACCGCGGTCGGTGAGCAGCACCGGTGGACGGCCGAGCTTCTGGCGCAGCCCGGTGACGACCACGTCCAGGACATTCGACGCCGGGGTGACCTCCGGGTCCCACGCGGCGGCGATCAGGTCTGCCCGGGGCACGGTGTGGCCTCCTGCGATGACCAGGCGTTCGAGCACCGCGAACTCCTTGACGGTCAGGCTCAGCGCCCGGCCGGCCCGGTGGGCGGTGCGGCGGCCGGGGTCGAGGTCGATGTCGCCGTGGCGTAGTGCCTGGGGCGGGGGAGCGGCGGAGAGGCGGCACAGGCTGCGCGCGCGGGCGATCAGCTCGGGCATCTCGAACGGTTTGACGAGGTAGTCGTCGCTGTAGCGCAGGCCCTCGACGGGGTTGTCGATGCCGGTGAGGAACAGGACGGGGACGGTGCAGCCGTTCTGGCGGCGCCGTTTCACGTAGTGCAGGGCGTCGCCGGAGGGGAGCAGGCGGTCGAAGATGGCGCAGTCGTAGGTGTTGATGAACAGCGCTTCGTCGGCCTGGGGCAGGTCGGTGGCGACGTCGACGGCGAAACCGGCACTGCGCAGGGATGTCTCGATTGCGAACAGGGTGTTGTCGTCGTCTTCGGTGACCAGCACACGCACGTGATCGACGGTAGCGGATCAGGTCCGCCAGGCCTCGGTGGGCACGTCAAGCGGCGTGGACGCGGGGCGAGAACGGGGCGAGGCGCTGTGCGAGCGCGCGGATCAGCGGGTGGCTGCGATAGCGGCCGACGGCGGGGGTGTCGAGCAGGTGCTGGTCGACGAGTTCTTCCAGCAGCGTGCGGGCGTCGTGGTGCGGCACGCCGAGGTGGTGTGCGGCGAGCGGGCTGTCGAACTCGGATGGCAGTGCCCCGAGTGAGCGAAACGCCTGCTGGGTGCGTGCGTCGAGCGACAGGTAGGACGTGGTGAGGCCGTCGAACAGCCGGTCGGGGGCGCCGGCCAGCCAGGACGCCAGCTCCGGCATCGTCCACAGGGGACGGCTCCGCAGCCGCGCCGCCGCGGTGAGCAGTGCGCTGGGCAGGCCGGCGCAGGTGCGGATCACGGCGGCCGTCGCGCCGGACTCGGTGCGATCGCCGGCCGTGTGCCGGAGCAGAACAGCAGATTCCTTGCCGCACAACGGTTCGAGCGCGATCCGCAGTTCGCCTGGCAGGCGCCAGCCGCGATGCCGGGTGGTGACCAGGACCAGGCTCTCGGACTCGCCGGGCAGCAGGGGCAGGACCTGGCGGTCGTCGCCCGCGTCGTCGAGCACGATCAGCACGCGCCGGCGGGACAGCTCGGAACGCCACCGGGCGGCACGTTCGTCCACATCGGACGGTATGGCGTCGACGCCGACGCCGCGCAGCAACCTGGCGAGCGCGTCGGCGGTGGAGAGCGCGCCCGCCCGCAGGTTCACGAACAGCTGGCCGTCGGGGAAGTCGAGCTGGTGGGCGGCGTGCACGGCGAGCGCGGTCTTGCCGACTCCGCTCATCCCGTCGATGACCACCGTCGTGCCATCGGAAACCTGTCGCAACGCCGCGAGTTCAGGTTTCCTGCCAACGAACACGGCGGTGTCCTTCGGCATCTCGCGGCGGGGTTGCGTGGCGGTGAGGGCCCCGGCCAGCTCAGGGCCCGGTTCGATGCCGAGCTCGTCGGCGAGCACGGTCCTGGCGGCGCGGTAAGCCGCGACCGCCTCGCCTCGCCGGCCGGCCGCCTGCAGGGCGCGCACCAGCATCGCCCACGCACCTTCGCGCAACGGGTCCTGTGTGGTGAGTGAGCGCAACACGGCGATCGCCGCGTTGCCCTCGCCGGTGGCCAGGCGCACCTCGGCGAGGAATTCCCGCAGGTCGCGGTGCAATTCGTCGAGCCGGTCCGCGGCGGAGTACGCCTCGTCCAGCCCGATGCCCTCGAACGGCCTGCCGCGCCACAACGACAGCGCGTCCTCGATCAGCGTGGCCGCGGCCGGGTGGTCACCACGCGCGATCGCGTCCCTGGCCTGGGTCGCCAGCGAAGCCGCGTGGTCGGCGTCGAGCTCACCCGGTCCGACACGCAACCGGTAGGCGCCCGGCCGTGCCTCGATCCGGTCAGGTGGCAGTTCCCGGCGCAGCTGGGACACGTAGGTCTTCAGGTTTGCCTCGGCCGACACGGGTACGGCCTGTTCCTGCCACGTCGCGGCGACGAGTTCATCGGTGCGCACCCACGCGTTAGGGTGCAGGAGCAGTACGCCCAGCACCGTCCCGGACTTGCGGGCGCCGAGCTCGAGCACCGCGCCGGTGGAGGAACGCACCTCAAGTGGCCCCAGTACGTGGAAGATCATGGTGTTTCGCCCCTTGTTGAACGCCCCCGGTGCGGCGGTGACACCGAGCATCTTCCTGATCGCATGAGGTTTTCATGACACGTCCGGGACTCCTCCCGAAGCCGGTGCGCGTGCTGCTCGTGGACGACGACGAGGACATGCGGTTCGCCCTCGTCGTGGAACTCGAGGCCGCCGGGTTCGAGGTGGACGACGCGGCGGACATCGCCGGAGCCGACGAGGCGCTGGCACGCGCGGACTACGCCTGCGTGGTGTTCGACCGGCTGCTGCCCGACGGCGACTCGGTCACCTACGTCCACCATCGACGCAAACAGGGCTGGCCGACCCCGGTGCTGTTTCTGACCCAGCTGGAGACCGTCGCCGACCGGGTGGCCGGGTTCGACCACGGTGGCGACGACTACGTGGTCAAGGGGTGCGACCTGGCCGTCGTGACGGCACGCGTGCAGGCGTTGTGCCGCAGGGTGGGGCGCGCTCGCCCGTCCGTGCTGCGGCATGCGGACCTGGAGGTCGACTGCGCGCGCCGGGAGACCCGGCGGGCCGGGGTGCTGCTGACGTTGACGCACAAGGAGTTCGCCGTGCTCGAACATCTGATCACGCGCGCGGGCACGACCGTGACCAGGTCCGAGCTGATCGAGCACTGCTGGGACAGCAGCACGGAACCGATGTCCAACGTGGTGGACGCGGTGGTGCGCCGTTTGCGTCAGAAACTGCTCGAACCGGAGCTGATCCACACGATCCGAGGCGTCGGGTTCCGGCTGGAGGCACAGTGACGGGGGCGGTGACCGGGGCGGCGGCCAGGCTGCGCGGGCTGCGGTGGTTGCTCACCGGGCTCTTCACCGCGTTGAACGCGGCCGGGTTGCTGCTTTTCGCGTGGCTCGCCCTCGACATGGACGCCCAGCAGGGCGAACGGGCCCTCGACGCCGACCTGCTCAAGGTCACCCCCGCGGTGATCCAGCTGCTCGAGTACAGCGACGGCACGCTGACCACGGCCAGGCTCACCCTCGACTCGGTCTACGTCCGGTGCCCGCAGTTCGCCGTGCTGCCCACCGGGACCTCGGCGTTCGAGCCCCGGATGAGCAGGCTCGGGTGCGCGAACGTCGACCGGGCCGTGCTGGGCGCGGTCGCCGACGGCGCGGTGCGGACGCGGACGCCGCAGAGCGGCTACCTGCGCGGGACCGATGGCCGGCTCGTCCGGTTCTACGCCGAGCCGATCGCGAGCCCGAACGGGCCCTATATCGGCGCGGTCGTCGCGTCGGCCGACGCGCAGGTGGAGAAGGACCGGCACGACCGGCAGGTGGCGCTGGTCGCGATGGGCTGCCTGATCCTGATCGGCGCGCTCGGTGCCGCCGGGCACGTGATCTCCGGCTGGATGATCAGGCCGGCGGCACTCGCGCTCGAACACCAGGAGGAGATGCTCAACGGCATCGCGCACGATCTGGGCCGGCCGGTCACGGCGCTGCAGCTGCTCGCCGACACGGTGCTGCGCAACCCCGCGAGCATGGGGAAGGCGACGCCGCGCATCATGCGACTGGCCAAGCGGATGGGCGGGATCATCGGCGGGACGCTGATGCGGGCCCGGTTCGAGGCGGGGGTCCAGCAGATCGCCGTCCAGTCGGTACAGCTCGACCAGCTGGTCTCCGCCGTGATCGAGGACATCCCCGCCGAGGGCGCCCGCATCGGCTTCTCCGCCGTGCCGACAAGGGTGAACGCGGACCCGGTGCTGATCCAGCGCGCCGTGGAGAACCTCCTGGGCAACGCGATCCAGCACGGCCATCGGCCGGGGCAGCCCGCGGTCGTGCACGTCAGCGTGGGCGGCGGCCGGGTCGTGGTCGCCGACGAGGGACCCGGTCTCGACCCGGCGACCGCCGCGAAGGCGTTCGAACGGTTCGCCAGCAACGGCGGATCGACAGGTCTCGGGCTCTACCTGGTGCGACGGATCGTGGACGCGCACGGCGGCGTGCTCAGGGTCTACCGCTCCGGCAGCGGCGGCGCGATCTTCGAGCTCGTGCTGCCCGCCTGATGTACCGATCGCCAATGTTTGTTGTACCCGGCCGGTTACCCTGCGTGTCGTGAGTGACAGGCGCAGATTCTCCCGCTGGCCACTGCTGGGGCTGGTCATCGCCGTCGTCGCGACCGCGACGCTGGCGCTGACCGGGGCGGCCAAAGAGGTGCCGGGTCTCGAGTTCCTGCAGACCGGCCACTGGATCGCGAGCCCGGAGCTCGGGCTGGTGGTGCACGTGGACGGCGCGACCAAGCGGCCGGACGCCCAGGTGGCCGTGCCCAACCTCGTACCGGGCACGCAGGTGCTCCAGAGCGAGACGCACGGCTACGTCATCGGCAAGGACGACGCGACGGTGTTCGGCAAGTCGACGCTGTCCGTCGAGTCGACGGTGCCGTTGCCGACGGGGGCCCGGCCGGTGGTCCTCGAGGTCGCCGGCGGGCCGTACGCGGTGTACCGGGAAACCGGTCAGGTCGTGCGTTTCGGCACGGACGCCGTGCCCATGTCCGTGGAAGGGCCACTGGGGCCGCCGGTCGCGACCAGCGACGGGACGGTGTGGCTGCACCGCACCGACAACGGGGCGATCTGCCGGATCTCCCGCGGTTCGACCAGTGTCGTCTGCCCGGCCGTCGTGCCGTCCGGCCACAGCGGCGGGCTCACGATCAGCGGGGACCGGCCGATGTTCCTCGACGCCACCGCGGACACGATGAGCACGGTCGAGGCGAACGGTTTCGGCACCCCGGTCAAGCTCGGGGTCGACGTGCCGCCGAACGCGAAGATCGCCCCGGTGGACGCCGCGGGCAGGATCGCGGTGCTTGACCCGGCGACGAACCGCATGCACCTCGTGGACGCCCGGCCGGGCCAGCCCGAACGTCAGCCGGCCTCGACGGTGCAACTGGACGCGGGCGAGTACGACGGCCCGACGGTGACCGGTGAGTCCGTCGTGCTGCTCGACCAGACCCGCAGCACGGTGCGCACCTACGACTCCGCGGGCCGCGCACGCGGCACCACAGCGGTTCCGGCGGAGAAGGGCAAGCCGGGGCTCAGCCGCGGCGAGGACGCACGGGTGTACGTCGACGGTGGCGAGGGCAAGCACGTGATGGTCGTCGACAAGGACGGCTCGGTGAACCCGGTGCCGGTCATCGGCACCAACAAGGACCAGCCTCGCCAGCCGGTGCCCCCGCCCGCCGAGAAACCGGCGGACAAGCCCGCCGACAAGCCCGCGGACCGGCCGGCCCAACCGGTTCAGCCGCCTGCGGCGAACCCCCCGCGCACCCAGAACAAGCCGGTGCCTCCGCCCACCGGGCCGCCCCAGCCACCGCCGATCCCGGTGACCCCGCCCGGCATGCCGCCGAACCTCGCCGTCGCCATCTCGACCAAGCAGGTCGACGCGACGGTCACCTGGGGGCAGGCGCCCGCCAACGGCGCGCCGGTCACCGCGTACCACGTGTCGTGGCGGCGCTCGGACGGCGTCACGGGCTTCGACCGGGCGACGGGCAACTCCTACGTCATCAGGGGCATCTGGTCGGGCCAGGACTACTCGTTCAGCACGACCGTGGTGGCGGAGAACAGCGCCGGGCAAGGCGCGCCCGCGACGGTGCAGACCACGGCGCCGCCGAGCAAGAAGGCGATCAGTCTCACCAAGGGTCCGTTCTCCGACGAGTGCGGCAGGCCGAACTGCTACTGGATGCACGTCGTGATGACCGGCTTCGAGGCCGATACCTGGTACGACGTGATGCCCAGGTCGACCGCTTCCGGCTACAGCAACCCTGGGCGCGGCACAGAGACCAATGGCAGCGGCTATGCCGAGTTCGACGCTTTCTACTATCACGGCGCCGGGCACACGGTGTGGGTCACGACCGACGGCGTGGAATCGAACCGCTTGACGTGGACGGAGTGAATCAGGTGCGTGCGGCCGCGGTCTTCTCGGCGATCTCCGACAACGTCCAGCTGGTGGTCCGCGGCAAGCCGGACGTGGTGCGGCTCGCGATCGTGGCGATGCTCGCCGAGGGCCACCTGCTGATCGAGGACGTGCCGGGCCTGGGCAAGACGACGCTCGCGCGGTGTCTCGCGCGCAGCATCGGCGGGAGCTGGAGCCGGATCCAGTTCACCCCCGACCTGCTGCCCGGCGACATCACCGGGGTCACCGTCTACCACCAGAAGGACGAGAAGTTCACCTTCCACCCCGGCGCCGTGTTCGCGAACGTCGTGGTCGCCGACGAGATCAACCGCGGCACGCCGAAGACCCAGTCGGCGATGCTGGAGGTGATGTCGGAGCGGCGAGTCACCGTGGACGGGCAGGCGCACCCGGTGCCGAACCCGTTCCTCGTGGTGGCGACGCAGAACCCGATCGAGATGGAGGGCACCTACCGGTTGCCGGAGGCGCAGCTCGACCGGTTCCTGCTGCGGTTGTCGGTCGGTTATCCGGAGATCGCCGACGAGGTGTCCATCATCATGAACAACTGCACCGGGATGGACTCCGACCGGCTGCAGCCCGTGGTCGACGTCGCCGCGCTCGTCGAGGCGGTCAACGAGGTTCGTCAGTCCTATGTGGACCCGGCGATCTGCGAGTACGCGGCCAGGCTCACCGCGGCCACCCGGATCCACGCGTCGGTGCGGTTCGGCGCGAGCCCGCGGGGCAGCATCGCGCTGGTGCGGGCCGGGCAGGCGCTGGCCGCGACCACGGGCCGGGCGTTCGTCACGCCGGACGACATCAAGTACGTCGCGGCGCCGGCGCTCGCTCACCGGCTCGTGCTGACCGCGGAGGCCGAGCTGAAGCAGGTGTCCGCCGCGAAGGTGGTGGCGGAGGTGCTCGCGAGCACCCCGGCTCCCGCGCTGAGCAACGCGAGCCGCTGATCATGCGGCTCACCGTGCGCGGCACCGCGGTGCTGGTGGTGTCGGCGGCACTGCTCGGTGCCGGGCTGTGGGGCCGCTACCCGTTGTTCCTGCTGCTCGGGGTCGCCGGGCTGGCCGCGGTGGTGGTGGCGATCGTCGTGACGGTGCGGGGTGTGCGGGTCGCGGTGACGCGCGACGTGTACCCGGACCGGGTCGAGCGCGGCGAGCAGGCGCTGGGAAAGCTGAAGGTGCGCAACACGTCGCGGCGCTGGCAGAGCGGGTTCACCGCGGTGGACCAGGCCGGCCGCTTCCACCGCACCGTGCGCGTGCACGGACTGGCTCCCGGCGCGGAGAAGCCCTACGACTACACCCTGCCGACGCCGCAGCGGGGCAGGATGCCCGTGGGGCCGCTGAAGCTGCTGCGGATGGACCCGTTCGGGTTGGCACGCAACAGTTTGACCACCGGTGAGACGGTGACGCTGTGGGTGCACCCCCGCACTCATCCCGCGCTGGCACGCACCGGTGGCTTCCCCCGCCACCACCACGAGGGCACGTCGAACGAGAACCTGCGCGGATCGCTCGACCTGCGGGAGCTGCGCGAGTACCAGCCGGGCGACGAGGTGCGGGACATCCACTGGAAGGCGACCGCGCGCACCGGGCAGCTGATGGTCAAGCAGTCCATCGATCCGGACCAGCCGCGGCTGACCGTCCTGCTCGACACGCGCCGGAACACGTTGCCCGCACCGGCTTTCGAGGAGGCGGTGGACGTCGCGGCCTCGTTGCTGCGGGCCGCCGCGCTGGCCGGTCACCACAGCAGGCTGCTCACGTCGTGCGGCACGGATCTCGCGACCGCGGGCGGACCTCTCGCGGCCAGGCAGCTGCTCGACCAGCTGTGCCTGCAGCAGCAGAGCGATGCCGGCCTGTTGCTGCCCACCGTTCGGCATCAGGGTGGGTGTTTCGCGGTCGTGACGTCCGGTGCGACCGACCTGTCCGCGTTGACCGGACTCCGTTCGCGCTACTCGTCGTTGTTCGTCTTCACCTTGGACGGACAGGCGTCCGTGGTGCCCGGTGCCCGGTTGCTCGCCTGTTTCGACGCCGCTTCCGCCGTGAGCCAGTGGAACGAGGTGCGGACATGAGGGACCGGCTGGCCCTCGGATGCGTGGTGGTCGCGGCGGCGCTGGCCGGACTGTGCTTCGCGCCGGTTTTCGGGTTCACCGCACTGCTTCCGGCCGTCGCGGTCGTCGCGGTGACGACGTTCGCGGCGGCGGTGCTGTGTGCGGCAGTGGTCGAGTGGCGGCCGTTGATCGTCATGGCGGCGGGCCTGCTGGGCGTCGTCGAGGTGGTGCTGTTCCCGACGACCGTGTTCGGGATACCGACCGGCCAGACTCTCGCCGCACTCGCCGCGGGTGTCACCGACTCCTGGCAGCTCACGCTGCAGTCGACCTGGCCGGCCCAGCCGGACGCGGCGTTGCTGCTGTTCGTCCCGCTGCTCGTGCTGGTGGCGAGCGTGTTCGGGATGGAGGTCGTGCTGCGGCTGGGGAAACCGGTGCTCGCGCTCGGGCCGAGCTTCCTCGTCGTGGTGGTCAGCCAGTTCTTCGGTGCGTTGTCCGGTGGTGCCGCCATCGCCGCCGCGCTCGCGTATGTCGCTGTCGCCGCAACGCTGTTCGTGGTGATCCGGTCCTCGGACGAGCACCTGTCCGCGCCGGCGCTGCTGCCCGCGCCGGCGGTCGTCGTCGCGCTTGTCGCGGTAGCGGGCGTGTTCGTCTCGATGCCCGCGCCCGTCTACTCGTTCAAGCAGGATCAGCTCGTGCCGCTGTCGGCGCGGGTGCCGAGCCCGCTCGACGACATCGCCTTCCGCCGCGCGCATCCGGACGCGCCGGTGTTCAGCGTCCGGCCGGCGTGTGACGGTTGTGTGCCTGATCGCTGGCCGATCGTCGTGCTCGACCGGTTCGACGGTGTCAACTGGGCACCGGGCAGCCGCTATCGCAGGCTCGGCACGGAACTGCCGCCGCCAAGCCTCGACGTGTCCGTGCAGCGGCGCGATGCGGCGATCAGTATGCGGGAGCCTGGCGGGCGGTGGCTGCCGAGCCAGACCTGGCCCGCGACGGTCACCGGAGCCGCGCCGCTGGTCGAGGAGTCGCAGGGCACGCTGCTGACGGAGAACCCGTCGACCGGCGCGGCCGACTACCGGCTGAGCTGGTGGGAGCCGGAGGTCGGCGGCCTCGAAGGGGCTGCGATCGACCCGTACGTGGCTGCCGCGCGAGAGGGGGTCGGCACGCCTCCGCAGGGTGTCGCCGAGCTCGCGACGGAGGCCACCCATGGCCTCCGTTCGAGCCTCATCGCGGCGTTGCAGCTCGAACGGTTCCTGCGGGAGAACTACCGGCTGGCAGTGGACACCGACGTGCCCGGCGGGCATAGCTGGCCGCAGCTGCGCCGGTTCCTGCTGGAGACCAAGGAAGGCACGAGCGAGCAGTTCGCCAGCGCCTACGTCGTGCTGGCGCGGATGCTCGGCATCCCGGCCCGGCTCGTCGTCGGCTACCGCACGCCGGAAGCGGGACCCGGCGGTGAGTACGTCGTGCACAACGACGACGTGCTGGCGTGGCCGGAGGTGGCGGTCGACGGCGTCGGCTGGCTGCCGCTCGATCCGGCCGACGCGGCGACCCGCGGTGGTGGCAAGGACAACGGTCTCGTCGCTGCTACCCGTGAGGCACGCGAGAAGCTGCCGCCGCCACCTGACCTGAAGGACCCGCCGGTGGCCGCGCAGCCCGGCTCCGACGCGTCCTCTACTGGTTCGGACCGGCCGTTCCCGTTCGGTGTGGTGCTGATCGTCGTGCTGGCGCTGGGTTTCGCGTGGCTCGCCGGGGTGCCGCTGGCCAAGTGGGTCCGGGCGCACCGGCGGCGGCGCAGGCCGGGCGGTGGTGCCGTGGTCGGCGCGTGGCTGGAGGCGCGCGACCGGTTGCGCGAACACCGGGTGCCGTTCACGGCGGGCATGACACCGATGGAGATGGGGTACGCGGCGTCCGTGGCGGGCCTTCCGTCCACGATGGACGGTATGCGGGTGCTCGCGACGGCGGTGGACGTGGCGTTGTGGTCGGGCCGGGAGCCGGCGGAACAGGTCCGTCTGGAGGCGTGGGCCGCCGTTCGCGCGGTGCGACGCGGTCTGGCTTCACGAGGCCTGGTCGCGAGGCTGCGCGCCGCCATCGACCCCAGAACGCTGGTTGTCCGGTAGCTGCCGGACCGTCCCGCGAGCGTGTTGCCTGCCCGATCCTGTGAACGCGGTACCAGGTGACGGCGGGAAAGGGTTGACGTGGCATCGAAACGGGACCAACTGCAGGCGCACGTGTTTCTGGTGCAACGGGTGATCTCGGCGCTTGTGCACCGGGAGACCGATCCGGAACAGCCGGTGTTCCGCCGTCCGTCCAACGCCGCCATCGGCAGCGTCGCGCTCGCGCTGCTCGCCCTGGGCGTGGTGTGGGTGTACGGCCTGGTGGTGCCCGGCGGTGACAAGGTGTGGCGGGACGGGAACGCGGTCATCGTCGAGAAGGAGACCGGCACCCGGTTCGTCTACCTCGACGGCAGGCTGCATCCCGTGCACAACTACACCTCGGCGCTGCTCGCGCTGGGCAAGCACGCCGACACCCGCAGCGTGTCGAGCAACTCGCTGGCCGGGGTGCCCCGCGGGCCGAGGCTCGGCATCGCCGACGCTCCGGACGCGCTGCCCGCGCGGAAGGGGTTGCTGACCGGTGGCTGGACGCAGTGCTCCCAGCCGGCACCGGACCGCACCGGGTCCACTGTGGACGAGACGGTGCTGATGGTCGGCGCCGAACCGGGCGGTGGCACGGAGCTGGCCGACGAGGCGTTGCTCGTCGAGGTGCCCGACACCGGCGACCAGTACCTGATCCGGCACGGCTACCGGCACCGCGTGCGGCAGCCCGACACGGTGTCGGTCGGGCACGCGCTCAAGTCGGAGCCGATGGCCCGCGTCGGCATGGCGTTCGTGGACGTGCTGCCGGCGGGACAACCGATCGCGCCGATCACGGTGCCTGGCGCCGGTCAGCCCTCGACCGCGGTGCCGGGCCGGCCGGACATCCGCGCGGGGCAGCTGCTGATCGCGGAGACGTCCGGTGGCGCGCTGCAGCACTACCTCACGAAGACCGACGTGCTGCGGCCGATCTCCGAGTTCCAGTACGACATCCAGCGCGCGTTCGCACCGACGGCGGAGGCCTACGGCGGCGGTGAGGCCACCGGGATCCGGATCGGCCTGCTGGCCGCGGCGCAGGCGAAGGTGGAGTCGTCCGGCGAGCCCGCGGCAGGCGACGCGCCCCCACGCCGTCCCACCTTCGCGCCGTCGGGCCGGGGAGCGGTCTGCGCCTCCTACGCGCCCGGTTCGTCCGTGCCGCGGTTGCGCGTCGACCCGAGCATGCCGGCACCGGACGCGATGACGAACACTCCGAAGAGGACGGACAACGGCACCCCGCTCGCCGACCGGATCACCGTGGCGCCGGGACGGGCCGCGCTCGTCGAGGTGATGCCGAGTGCGCAGTCCCCGGCGGGCACCCTGGCCATCGTCACCGACCTGGGACGCCTGCACGTGCTGGAGAACGCCGACGTGGCCCGCACGCTCGGCTACGACAGCGCGGTCGCGGTGCGGATGCCCGCTGCGCTGGTCGCCAGGGTGCCGCAGGGCAGCCCGCTGGAGCCGAAAGCCGCGTTGCGCCGCTGAACGCCAAGAAGGGCCCGTTCATCGAAACATAGATGAACGGGCCCTTTCGCGGGACTAGACACGGGGGGAGAAGGCCAGGACGGCCCCGCCCGTGGAGTTCGAGATGGTGACCTTCATGGTGATCTCGTTGACGTTGAGCTCACCGGTGCCGCCGATCTCGGCGCGCAGGTTGCCGTTCACCGGGTCACCGCCGAACACCTTCGTCAGATTCGGCGTGCGGGTCACCACGAACGACGTGAAGCCGAACTCCGGCGCCAGCGGAATGGTGACGACCCCGTCGACGTACACCTCGCACGTGCCGTCGGCGCACGCGCTGTAGTCCACGCCTTGAGCCGCGGCCTCCGGGGACGCGGTGGGCGGTGCTGAGGTCGTGAGTCGTAGTCGTAGTGGTGGTGGTCGTAGTGGACTCAGCCAGCGGGGTGCCCGGTTCAGCCTGACCACAGGCGGCGAGAGCGAGGGCGAGCAGCGCGATTCGTGACATGGCTCAATGTCTAGTGACTCGGCGTGGCAGCGTTGGCCGGCTGACCGGAAGCGGTCACGTCCAGGTACGCGCAGCCGTGTGACAGCAGCAATCGCAGGTCGGCGAGCAGCGGCCCGATGGCCTGCGCCGGCTCCAGCGGTTCGTCCAGCTCGGTCAGCACCTTCGCCCGCACCTCGCACATCTGCCACAGCGCGGGTGCCAGATGGCCCCACTGCCACAGCTCGTACGACCCGGCATCCAGCCACGCGACCGTCGCCAGCCCTGGCACCCCGACCCCGTGCACACCCGGATTCGCCGCTGTGTCACCGAGTCCGGTCAGCAGGCTGCCCATCCGGTGGCGCCGGGTGAACTCCAGGGTCGCGGGCGCGCCGGTCGGCTCGGCGGGCACGGCGGCGAGGAGTCCCCGTGCCCGCAACGAATCCACGACGTCCGGCCGGTCGGCGAGTGCGAGCACGTCCCGCACCGTCCAGTCGGCCTTGCCCGCGCGACCGGAGCCGTGCGCGAGGACCCACACGACGAACTCGTCCGCCGTCAACGTCTCCGGCCGCCACCCGACCCGCACGACGTGCGTGTCGGCGCGTTGCCCGGCGTAGTGCCCGATCGGGAAAACGATGTCGTTCACAATCTCACGTCCACACAAGCGACCCGGCCGTCGAGCAGGATGCTCAGCGAACCGAGCACCCCGTCGAGCACCTGCCGCGGATCGGTCTGTTCCGGATCTCCGACCTCCGCCTGGGCCGCCGCTTGCGCCGACACCACACACGCGTCCCACAGGTCGGTCGAGAGCGGCGACCACTGCACGAGGTCGGCCAGCGTGGGTGCGAGCAGCACCAGCGGGTGATGCAACAGGCCTATCCCGACGTACTCGGGCGCGCCGGGAACAACCCCGAGCCCGAGTGCCAGCGGGACCAGCCGATGCCGGGAAGCGAACTCGACAGCGTTGTCCGGCACCACTTCCACCAGCAGACCCCGGTCGATCAGGGCGGCGTTTGGTTCAGCCCGCAGCCACGCGGCGTGCTCGCCGCCGGACAGCTCCAGCACGTTCGCGCCGACCCTGACCTCGTGGATGGGGCCGTCCTCGTGCCGCACGCCCCACGAGTGTCCAATTGGGACCAACATGTCACTCGGCGGTCAGTGGTCGGCGTTCGGCGGTGTCGTCGACCTTCCACAGTTCCTCGTCGAGGAACTGCACCGAGGTGACCTCCTCCTCGTTCCGCACCGTCCTGGTGACCCGGGGCGACGTCAGGAACTGACCGTCCAGCTTGCCCGCGCGGCCGCGCAGCTTCGGCGGCACACCGGGCACGGTCTTGGGCGGACGCGCCTTGCGGTTGTCGTGCGGGTTGTCCGCGGTGCCGGGCTTGGGACCGGCGCCACCGGACTTGCCCGTCGCAGGCGGCGGCATCATCGGCGGCGGCATGGCGCTGCCGCCTGGCGTGACCGGCTTCGCCGACGCCGCACCGGAAGCGGGCATGGTCGGCGCCGTACCCGGTTGGGGTGCGGGCGCGGTGACACCGGGGGTGGCGGCCAGCGGCAACGAGGCCATGCCGGGCACCAGAGGTGTGCCGGGCGTACCCACCCGCGGCGTGCTGCCGGGGATTGTGGGTGCCGACCCGTTGGGCAGGCGTGGTGGCAGCGTCGGTACCTGGCTCACCGGTGGGATGAACGGCGGCAGCGTCGGCAGCTGGGGCGTACCGGGTGGCAGCGGGAGACGGGGAACCGAGGTGCCGGCGGCGGCAACGTCGGCGGCGCAGAGGGACCGCCGGACAACCCGGGCGAGCCCGCAGGTGGTGCACTACCGGGCGGTGCGCCTGCCGGAGCTTCGGCGTTCTCCTGCAGCGCCTCCGAGGCGGGTGGTGCTGCCGGCGCGGCGCCGGCAGGTCCACCCGGAGCGCTGGGAGCGTTGGGCGCACCAGGCGCCGCCGGTGGTGCCTTGGCCGTGCTCGCCTGCGGGCCCACCCACTTGACCTCCGGCGCCGAAGCTTGCAGCAGGACGTCGCTGGCGGTGACATACGCGGTGTCGAGCGTCTTCAGCGCAGCGATGATCGCCTGCTTCGCCTTTTCCTCTGCCGCCTTGTTGTTCTCTGCGATCATCATGTTGTGGACCGTGAGTCCGCTGGGGGCGGGGAGTTGCCGGTACTCCTCGCCGTAGGTCTGCACCGCGGCGTCGACCTCGGTTTTCATGGTGTCGATGGCGGTGTTCAGCGTGTCGAGCGCCGGCTGTGCAGGGGGAGTGGCGTTGAACTTGTCGTAGATCGACTTCACGCTCTCCGTCACCCTCTTACCGAACGTGATGCCTGCCTGGTCCATCCACTGCATCGAGAGGTCGACCTGCTTCGCGGAGAGCCGCGATCCCACGGTGTGGAGCTCGGTCGCGTAGTCGGCCCACATCGTCTTGCACTGCGTCACCCGCTCTTTGTGTCGCGTCTCGGTGAACGCGAGCGTCATCAGCTGCATCAGGCTCATGCCGTTGTAGTCCACTTCGTCTGGCTCCTTAGTAGAGACGGGGCGGCGGCTGCACCCACGGCGCGGGCGGGCGTTTCGCCTCGTAGGCGTCGGCCATGTCGTCGAGCCTCGGGTCCGCGGCGTTGTTCACGCGGCTCGCGACGCCTTGCGCGCTCTCACCGTCGCCACGGAGGTAGTCGGTGACACAGGCCAGCGCGATCTGCTTGTAGGCGGCCATGCCCTGCGCCACGTCGGTGAGGAACTTCGCCATCTCGTCGAAGGCGGCCAGATCCCGTTCCATGAACACCTTGCAGCCGACCATCTCCCCCAGACACGTGCTGGTGTCCATGTTGTTCGTGATCTTGGTCGGGTCCGGCGGGAGCATGCCGGTCGCGAACGTCTCGATGTCTTCCGTCCTGCCATTGATGAAGTCCACGGTTGCTCCTGTCAGTTGGGTTCGGTGGAGGGCAGCAGTGCGAGCTGAACGAGCTGGGGTGCGCCGCGCCTGCCGATCAGCCGTCCGCGGCCGGGCGGCAGCGGTTCGGCCTTCAGACCACCGAGCAGCGGACCCTCGTCCTTGGTGCCGGACAACAGGAGTCCGGGCGAGCCGACGTCGCGCAGGCGGGAGATGAACGGTTCGAACATGGCCCTTCCGGCGCCACCGGTGCGGCGGGCGAGCACCACGTGCAGGCCGATGTCGCGGCCCTGCGAGAGGTGTTCGACCAGCGGCTGGAACGGGTTGTTCACCGGGTTGGCGACCATGTCGTAGTCGTCGACGAGCACGAACAACTCCGGGCCCTGCCACCAGTTCCGCTTGCGCAGCTGGTCCGGGGTGACGTCCGGGCCCGGCAACCGCGCGGTCATCTCGGTGGCCACGTCGGCCAGCAATCGCTTGGTGGTCGTGGGGTCCGTGCCGTAGCCGATCAGGTGCTCGGACGTGACGTCGCCGAGCAGGCCGCGCCGGTGGTCGATCAGGATGATCCGAGCCTCCCGCGGGGTGTGGCCGGCGGCGATGCGTTTTGCCAGCACCCGCAGGAAGTTCGTCTTGCCGGACTCGGTGTCGCCCATCAGCAGCAGGTGTGCGTCGGTGCCGAAGTCGAGGTGGACCGGCGCCAGGTCGTGCTCGGCGATGCCGACCGCGAACCGGAAGCCGAGCTCGTCGCGTGCGGGCAGGTCGGTGTACGGCAACGTCGCGGGCAGCAGCCGCACACCCGGCGCGTTGTCGCCGGGCCACGCGCGGGCCACGGCGTCCACCAGCGCCTGGCCGGCCTCGGTGAGGTCCACATCGGACTCGACACCGTCGATCCTCGGCACCGCGGTGAGCAGGTGGTGCTTGGAGGCGGTGATTCCCCGGCCGGGGAGGTCGGGCACGGTCAGCGCGCTCATCCGGTCGACGGTGCTGTCCATCGGGTCGCCGAGCCGCAGTTCCAGCCTGCTGCCCAGGACGTCGCGCAGCGCCGGGCGCAGGTCGAACCATCGCCCGCCGGTGACGATCACGTGCACGCCGTAGGAAAGTCCGCGCACGGCGAGGTTGGTGACGGCGTCCTCGAGGTCCTCGAAGTCCTTGCGCAGCGTCTGCCAGCCGTCGATCACCAGGAACACGTCGCCGAACGGGTCGTCGGCGTACAGGCCACGTGCCCGTGCCATCCGGTAGGTGTCGATGCTGTCGATGTCGTGCTCGGCGAACCTCCGTTCCCGCGCGGTGAGCATCCCGGTGAGCTCCGCGAGTGTGCGGCGGACCGCACCGGTGTTCTGCCGCCCGGTCACGCTGCCCACGTGTGGCAGGCCGCGCAACGCCGACAGGGTGCCGCCGCCGAAGTCCAGGCAGTAGAACTGGACCTCGCGCGGGGTGTGGGTCAGCGCCAGGCTGGTGATCACCGTGCGCACCGCCGTGCTCTTGCCCGAGCGGGGCGCACCCATGATCGCGACGTGGCCCGCGCCCGCCGACAGGTCGAGGGTGAGCGGGTCGCGACGCTGTTCGAGCGGTCGGTCGATGATGCCCGCCAGCGCCACCAGCCGTCCGTGCAGGTGTGCCGCCGCCGCACCGAACCCGCGCACTGGATCGGTGGTGAGCGGCCCGAACAGCCCGTCGAGCGTGGGGGAGGCGTCCAGCGGCGGCAGCCACACCTGGTGTGCGGGCGTGCCCTTGTCCTGGAAGCGGTCCACCAGGATGTCCAGCAGGCTTTCGCCGACGGCCTCGTCCGCGTCGTCGGGAACCTCGACGACATCAGGGTCGTTTGTGGCCGGCGGCAGGTAGCTCGTCGAGTACTCCGCGATGCCCTCCGCCTCCTCGCCGCCGCCGTGCACCACCATGCTGTCCGGCCGCCGGTGCACCCCCGACACGTAGGCGGATCTGAAGCGCTGCAACGGTTCCGTGCCGAACTTGAGGTAACCGTGTCCCGGCGCGCGCGGCAGTTCGTAGGCGTCACCGACGCCGAGCACCGTGCGGCTCTCCATCGCGGAGAACGTGCGCAGCCCGATTCGGTACGACAGCTGCGTGTCCAGCCCGCGCAGCCGGCCTTCCTCCAGCCGCTGGCTCGCCAGCAACAGGTGCACACCGAGCGAACGCCCCACCCGTCCAATTTGGACGAAGATCTCGATGAGGTCCGGCTTGGCGGTGAGCAGCTCGCTGAACTCGTCGCAGATCACCAGCAGCGTCGGCACCTCGGGCAGCGGCGCGCCCGCGGCTCGCGCCTTCTCGTAGTCGCGCAACGAGGAGAAGTTGCCGGCCGCGCGGAGCAGTTCCTGGCGCCGGATCACCTCGCCGTTGATCGCGTCGGTCATCCGGTCGACCAGCGGCAGCTCGTCGGCGAGGTTGGTGATCACCGCGCTCGTGTGCGGGAGCTTGTCCAGCCGGTTGAACGTGGCGCCGCCCTTGAAGTCGATCAGCGCGAAGTTGAGCGAGCTCGGCGGGTGCGTCACGGCCAGCGCCAGCACCAGCGTGCGCAGCAGCTCGCTCTTGCCGGACCCGGTCGCGCCGATCAGCAGTCCGTGCGGGCCCATGCCGTCCTGCGCGGACTCCTTGAGGTCGACCTCGATCGGGCTACCGTCCGGCTGGATGCCGAACATGATCCGCAGCCGGTCCCGGTTCGGCCGCTGCACCCAGGTCTCGTCCGGGTCGAACCCGTACGGGTCACCGAGGTCGAGCAGCTCGGCGAGGCCCAGCTCGGCGTTGAGCGGCTGCTCGCCCTGCGCGCCCCTGGTGAGCCGCAACGGGGCCAGCTGCCGGGCGAGCCCCTCGGCCACGACGGGGGTGAGGGCATCGGCTTTGCCCAGCTCGGCCGCACCGTCGGCGGTCGCCGCGTGCAGCGCGCCATCAGACGCGACATCGAGCGCCAGCGTGGCGCGGTCGAGCAGCCGCGGCGCGACGGTGGTGAGGTCGATGATCGTCACGCCCTCCACGCCACCGCCGGTCATCAGGTGGTCCGAGCCGGCGACCGCGCCGCCGTCGAGCACGACCACCAGGTGCGTGGCCGCGCTTTCCGTTCCGTCCGGGTCGAAGCGGGCGCGCTGGGTGAGCAGGTCGTCCAGCATGGCCTCGATCGCGGTCACCGACGGCGCGACCAGTCGCAACGGGCCGAGCGCGTCGGTCTTCTCCGGGTGCAGCGCGTGCGGCAGCCACTTGACCCATTCCCACTCCGCCCGGCAGTCCGGCCCCGCGCACACGGCGACCCGCAGGTCGTCCGGGGCGTGCAGCGTCACCAGTTGTGCGAGCACGGCCCGCACCAACGCGGCGGACCGGTCCCGGTCACCGCGCACGTGGATGCGGCTGAACCCGGTCACCGCGATCGCGAGCGGCAGCCGCGGGATCGCGTTGTAGGTGCTGATGAACCGGCGCAACGCCAGCGCGGACAACGGTTCCAGCTGCTCCAGCGGTTTGGTCTCGGGCGGGATCAGCGTGGTCGCCGGGCTCTGCGGCCCGAGCCCGACGCGCGCGACCCCGAAGTCGGCGTCGGCGCGCCTGCGTTCCCACAACCGGGAACCGGCCGCGACCGACCACAGCCGGTCGGGTTCGGGGTGCAGATAGCCGAGCGCGGCCCGCTGGCGGCTCACGGTGCGCACCAGCCGCAGCCGGTGCTGCGCGAGACCACGCAGGTACTGGCGGCGCGCCTGACCCATCTCGTGCTTGCCGGAGCCACCACCGCGGAACATCGACGCCACGATCATGCCGAGCATCGCGGCACCGAACAGGGCCATCACGACCATGCGGAGCGTTCCGCCGACGCTGCCGGAGAACATCAGCATCATCGCGCCCATCATCGCGACCATCGGCAGGACCATCAGCATCTGCGCCCACTGCCGGGCCGGTGGCGGCGGGATCTCCGGCGGAGCCTCCAGCAGCACCTCTCCCGCCGGCATCTCGGGTGCGGGCCTGCGTTGCGGGCGCTTCACCACCACGGTCGCCACGTTGGTGCTCCTTCCCTTGTGTGGCCCCAATACTCCGGCCGACGGGAACGAGCCGGTGGCAAATGGCAGGAACGTGCCGGACGAGCCACGGCACCTCGGCGCGCGGATAACTTCGGTCTCGTGCTCGCAGTCCTGCGGGCACCGCCCAAATGGATGAACACAGCGAATGAACACAGTGGACGAAAGGGGGACCCATGGCGATCACCGACCAGGTCTACGGCGTCACCGAAACCCTCGACCAGACCGCCGCCAAGGCGACCGACGTGGCGAGCACCGTGTACGGGCTCAGGCAGAGCCTGGCGCCGATGATCGACGCGCTCACCGGTCAGTGGGAGGGCACGGCCCGGCCGGTGTTCCAGGAGGCGCACGCGGTGTGGAACGACGGCATGAGCAGGCTCTGTTTCGCGCTCGAGGACCTGAGCAACAACACGACGTTCGCCGCGGCCGAGTACACCGCCGGCGACGAATGCGCGCGCACCGGTCTCAGCGGCGTGCTGCGCGACGCCTGACCGGCACAGTAGAGGGAGGACAGCGACATGCTGATCAAGGCCCAATTCGGCGTGCTCGAGGACACCGCACGCCAGATCATGAACACGCTGGAGCAGATCGGCGTGCAGATGGACCACTGGAAGTCCGCGGTGCTGGCGACCGAGGTCGACTGGCAGGACGGCGCGCACATGGCGTTCGGCGACTTCGACCAGCTCTTCACCCAGGTCTCCACCGCGCGGCAGACCATGCTCGATGCGCTGAGGGGTGGCATCGAGAACTCCAACCAGTGCATGCAGCAGGCTCTCGCGTCCGCGACGGCACGCGTCGGCAACACGGCCAGCCCGGCCTGAGGAGAATCGCGGATCCGAAGGGTGATCCATTGTGGATGGTGTGTCCCGTGAGTACGCGGCATACGCCGAGCTGGCCGACGACATCCGGCGGATCCAGCGGGAGATGGCGGGGATCGAGGCGACGGCCGAGTCCGGCGACGGCCTGGTCGCGGTGACGGTCGGGCCACGCGGCGAGCTGGTTTCCGTCGAGCTCGATCCCCGCGTCTACCGCGACCCCGACGCGAAGGGTCTCGCCGCCGAGATCGTTCGCGTCGCGGGAGAGGCGACCGTTGCCGCACAACGGAAGACAGTCGCGTTGCTGGGCAAGCTGATGCCGGCGGACGGGTCCGATGTGGACTTCGGCCCGATGCTGCACCAGCTCGACCAGGTGGCGAAGGGGCAGGGACCGGCATGGCTGAGGTGAATCTCGACGGCGGCGCCGTCGACATGTACACCGACCGGCTGGAAACGGCGCTGTCGGCGCTGTCGGCGACCGGGACGACCGCCCAGCAGAAGTGGGAGGCCAGTCGAACGAAGATCTTCGACCTGGAGAGCCGTCTCGGCAAGGGCGAGATGGGCGCCTCGTTCAAGGAGAACTACAACCGCAACGCCGAGAGCCTCGTTGTCAGCGCGGATCTGATCGGCAGCAACGTGAACGAGTTCGTCAAAGCCGGCCGCGACTCCGTCGTCATCTATGTGGAGGCCGACCGGAAGGCCAAGGCCGGGATCCCGCAGGCCTGATCATGGCGATTCCCGAACCGCAGGACGACCTCTGGCAGATGGCCAAGGAGGAGGGCGCGGGCTGGCCGCCCGACCTGGAGGACGACGCGTTCCTGCTGCGCGACGCCTGGATCGCCGCCGCGACCGAACTGGCGGAGTTCCGCAGTGCGATGAGCACGAACGCGTCCGCGGCAGGCACGGCGTGGCCGGACAACAACGGCTTCCGCTTCAGCACCGAGATCCGCAACTTCCTCGACGGCGGGGTCGGCCGTGGCGGAAACGGCGGCATCGTCGCGCTGGAGGAGGCGATGAAGCTGCTGGCCAAGGACGCGGAGACCTACGGCACGCAGCTCGCCGACGCCAAGAACGCGATCTGGGTCGAGCTGGCGCTGAACCTCGTGCTGCTCGGGCTCGCGGCGCTCAACCCCGGGCTCGGCCTCTTCATGCACTTCATCAAACAGCAGCTCGCGAGGAGCCTGGCCCGATCGGTGATCAGCCTGATCACCGGCCGGGCCGCGACGCTCGGCGCGTCCATCGCCGCCCGGCCACTCGCGAAGCTCAGCGTGAAGCTGGGCGCGGACCTGCTCACCGAGGGCATCGAGGAAGCCGGCATCTCGATCGGCGCCGACCTGCTCGGCACGCTCAAGGGCCAGCGCGACGGGGTCGACCTCGCCAAAGCTGGCCAGGCCGCGCTGACCGGCACGGCGGGCGCCCTGCTGTCCAAGGCGATCACCCCGGTCACCAAGAGGCTGGGCAACAAGGCCGCCACCGCCTTCGCCACCAACGCGATCAGCTCGCCCGCCGCGGGACACATCGTGAACAGCGCGGCCCAGGGCGACTGGGCCGCGATCCTCAGTCCCGGCGCCTACGTCGACGCGCTCGCGGACCAGGGCCTCGCCGCGGGCAACATGGCACTCGCGCGCGTCGGTTCGGTCGACGCCGGAAGGGCGCTGGGCACCCAACTGTTCGGCTCCCCGGGATCCCCCGAGCTGGTCTCGGTCGTCGCCTCCGGACCCGACGGCACCGGACCACCGCCCGGTGACCCGGTGGCAGCCAAGCCTTCCGCGGACGCCACCGGTTACTCGGGCAACGGAACGACTTCGGGCAACGGAACGGCTTCGGGCAACGGAACGGCTTCGGGCAACGGCGGAAGCACGGCCACCACGATGCCTCCGGCCGGCAGTTCGTCCACCACCGGTGATGCGGGCACCACCACCGGGACGACCTCGGACAACGGTGCTTCGGGCACCACCACGGGGACCGGGACGACGTCCGATGGCGGGCAGGCCAGCAGGCCCGTGACCGGGTCGGCGCCGGACGCACACAATCCCGGCCCGACGCGATCCGCGCCGCCTGCCGACCCTTCCCACGGTGTGGATCCGGCGCCCGAGGCGTTCGACGACACGGGTCAGAGCGATGACGGCCAGACGGAGAACGGCCAGTCCGAGTCGGGTCGCAATAAAGACGTTGCTGCACCACAGGAATCCAGCGAATCTCGGACGGACGAAGCCGATGTGGCCAGCCACTTGGAGCCGGCAGCCGATTCCGAGGCCCGCCAAGACGATGCCTCGTCCACCACGGCCGCAGCACCCGTCGTACACACCGCCACCTCCAGCACAACGGGCACGGTCCCGCTTCAGGCGTCCACGACGACTCGCAGGACAGCCGAGACCAGTGAACCGGCTGTCGCTGAAGAGACGGCCGACCCCGAAGCCGACGTTGACGCAGATGCGGAGACTGTCTCCGAGACCGAGGTGGAACAGTCCACTTCGGACACCGAGGTAGCGCCGGAGACCCCGATCAGCGGAGCGTTGCGCGGCGGCTCGGTCGCCGCACTGACCGCCGCCGAGGCGCAGACGGAACCCAACCCCGCCCCCGAGCCGGCGCAACCGGCCCCACCCCCGGTGCACACCACCGACAACGGCCAGAGTCCCGCGGCCACGTCGGACGTCACCGTCGACGCCCGCAGCAGCGATGCCGGCTTCGAGCAGCGCGCGGCGGAGGCGTTCGTCGAGGCGCTGAACAAGAAGACACCGCAAGCCAAGAAGCTGTTCGACAAGTTCTACCGGTCGAACGCACGCCGCAGGAAGAACGTGCCCCCGTTCACGGTCACCGACCAGGACGGGAAGGTGATCGCGCTGCACCCACCGCAGATCACCAATGCGGACGGCACGTACCTGATCCCGGACAACGCCAAAGTGCGCGGCAAACCCTCCCGGTGGTTCCACCTCGGCCTGAGCGACCTCGGCACGGGCGTGCGCAAGCTGGACGACGTGGTCAAGTACTGGCTCGCCAACAAGCAGGCCAGAGGCGAGCGGATGGGCGAGGAGTTCGCGGACGAGTTCAAGCACTGGCTGGAGCAGCGGTATCCGGGCGAGGAGATCTGGCGCACCTTCGACCGCAACGGTGCCAGCCGCAAGTTCGACATGATCTTCGCCCGGATCAAGGACGGCGAGATCGTCGGATATGTGATCATCGAGGCGAAGGGCGTCAGTGGCCGGCCGTGCAGCCGGCTCGGCCCGGACGGGCGACTCTACGAGCAGGGCCATCCGGAGAACATCCGCGGCGTGCTGCGGCACATGAAAGCCGACAACCGGGGCGGCGAGATCTTCGAGGCCAAGATTCTCCCGGACGGAACGGTCCTCCGGCCGCAGCTGAGGCAACCGCCCGCCGACTTCCGCGAACTGGCGGAGCAGATCGAGGCGCAGCTCGATGCCGCTGCCAACGGCGACCTCTCGACGCTGAGGTTCTTCGAGGTGAAACCGGGAGTCGACCTCACCACCGGCACGGCGACCGGACTGGAGGTCCGGCAGTACGACCTCACCAACCGGGATGGTGCCGCTGCTGTCGTGCCCGGCAGTGAGTTCCACGGCCAGGGTAGGCCCGTCGCAGACCAGGAAGCCGTACTCGCCAAGGCACGCGAGGAAATCCTGAAGATCGCCGCCGATGCCGACGTGCGCGGGATCCGCCCGCTCGGCAACGACCGGTACGAGGTGACTCGCCACGACGGCACCACGTTCGAGGTCACCGTGAAAGCCGGCCCGGTGCAAGGCCAGGACGTCGCGCAGTTCAAGGACAACGACATCACCCTGTCCGAACGCGCCGCCGACGACGTGATCGGCCGGGCGCTGGCACACGAGATCGCCGAACTGGCCAGTGTCTCAACGCGAACCGAGGACCACCTCACCCCGACCTCGCAGAACACGGACACGGACACGACGTTGTCGCCACACGACAGCGGCCGGGTCGCCGAGCTCCGGAACCTCGACCGGGCCATGGACGAGACCTCCCGGCTGCGGATCAGACGGCGGGCGTTGCTGCGCCAGGAAATGCGGGCGCTCATCGAGCACCTCGGCCTCGCCACCGAGCAGACCGGCGTGGAGCACCGGCGCGCGGCGTTGCCCGACGACGCTCGTGCCATCGTCGAACGCCGGACCGGTACGGGACCGGCGTGGCGTGCGGCGGCGGTGAACATCAGCCTCGTCGCGATGACGGCGCTGGGTGTGCTCGACCTGTCGGCCGCCGCGAGTCCAGGTCTGATCGACTTCCCGCCGGGCAACGCCGGGCGGGAGCCGTGGCCGATCGACCAGGACTCGCCGGTGCTGCGGGAGGCGCCGGAAAGCCCGCCGCGACCGCCGAAGGACCAGGTCGCCGACCCGGTGATCACCCAGGACGGCACCTGGACGTGGAAGAACCTGACGCTGTCGCCGCAGATCAACAGACTGGTCGACGAGTACCTGACGAAGTTCCGCGTCGCGGCCCACCGCGAGGGCGGCATCCGGCAACACCTGGAGGCGCTGGAGCAACGGGTGCCGGGCGCCCGGCTCACCGGGCTCGCCTACGAGTTCAAGGGCCCGGACCGGTTGAAGGAGAAGGTCGCCGAGAAGCTCGAGCACGACAACCTGGAACACGCGGAAGAGGTCATCCGCGCCGTCCCGGACGCGATGAGGTACACGTTCTGCCTGCGCGACAACGACTACACCGCCGGCGTGCGCGCGATGATGGACGACCTGGTGAGCGCCGGGTTCAAGCCGGTGAAGGTCCTCAACTTCTGGGACATGGACCAGCGGTCCTATCTCGGGGTCAACACCCGATGGCAGGACCCGCACTCCGGCCTGGTGTTCGAGGTCCAGTTCCACACGCCGGAGACCTGGCTCGTCAAGAATGTCACGCACGACGCCTACGAGAACCGCCAAGACCCACGCCTCTCGCCGGAGGAACAGCAGGCGTGGCACGTCTACGAGGAGCGCTACTTCGGACTGGCGCACATACCCGACGAGGTCAGGGAGATCGGAAAATGACTGAGGTCCTGCACTACGCGATCGTCGCGGACAACGTGTCCTTCGCACCCATCGGCCTGGCGCGCCGCACCGAGGCGGGAGACGAGGCGTACCACCGCGATCACGGCTGGCGGCCGACCAAGGTGATCACCCGGTCCTTCGAGACCGACGCCGACGACGACGTGGTCCCGATCACCGCGGCGGAGGCGGACGCGCTGCGGAAGTGGTTCCACCACCGCCAGGGCGATCCGCCCCTGATCGGCGGATCCGCTGCGGGTGGCATGGTCGGCCACCTTCACCGGCGTCCGTCCACCCGGCACGGTCCGCGCGGCACTCGGCCTCGACCACCACGGTCTCGCGCGCCGCAACGACAGCGGCAGCCGGGTGGCGCTCGTGCTGTTCCACCCGTGGCCGGACACGTGGGTCGTTGAACTGCAGTACCTGGGACAACGGCCAGCCGACGTGGAGCAGGTGCGGGCCGAGGTGTTGAACGCTGACCTCGGCCTGCAGCTTGGTGCGCGAGCGATGAGACTCAGCCGATCGCCGCGGCCACGTCCGGCACCAGCAACGCGCACAGCTCGTCCGTGTCCGGCATCCTGCCCAGCCCGCGCAGCCGCTGGGACTGCGCCTTCCTGATCCCCTCGAACAACCTGCGGGCCTCGCGGGCGTTGCCGAACCCCGGCGCGGACCGGGCCAGCGTGAAGTAGTCGCGCAGCAGGGGAGAGGCGTCCGGGGAGAGCCGGTAGTCGCCGTCGGTGGCCATCGCGCCGATGATCTGAAGCAGGTCGTCGGCGTCGTAGTCCTCGAACTCGATCGTCTTGGCGAACCTCGACGCCAGACCGGGGTTCGCGGCCAGGAAGTCGGTCATCTCGCCGGTGTACCCGGCCACGATGACCGCCACCGAGTCGCGGTGGTCCTCCATCAGCTTCACCAGGGTGTCGATGGCCTCCTGGCCGAAGTCGCCACCGGCACCGGCCAGCCTGGAGAGCGTGTAGGCCTCGTCGATGAACAGCACACCGCCAAGGCATTCCTCGAACACCACCGTCGTCTTCTCGGCGGTGTGCCCGATGTACTGGCCGACCAGGTCGCGCCGGGACACCTCGCGGAACTGTCCTTTCGGCAGCACGCCTAGAGCTTTGAGCAACTTGCCGTAGGTGCGGGCCACCGTCGTCTTGCCGGTGCCCGGCGCCCCCGCGAAGATCAGGTGGTGGCTGACCGCGCCGACGGAAAGGCCCGCGCCGCGCCGCCACTCGTGCACCTGGATCTCGTCGACCACCGCGCGGACCTCGGCCTTCACCGCGCCCAGGCCCACCATGGCGTCCAGGTTCGCCAGCAGGTCGTCCACGCCGTCACCGCCGCCGCGCCGGCGTTGCACCGGAGCGGTGACGGTCGGGGTCGCGCCGTCGGCGATGCTGATGCCGGGTGGCGCGGTGTTCTCGATCCGGCACTCCAGCACCTCGCCCGCGCAGCCCGGACCGAACGAGATACCCACGCCCTGCACGTCGTGCACCGCGGTGCGGCGGATCGACGGCCGGCTGTGGTGTGCCACGGCGATGCCGTCGCCACCGGTGCGGGAGACGTCGCAGCCGTCGATGGCAGGGCGGGCGTGCTGATACGTGTAGATGCCGCGGCTGCCGCAGCCGGAGATGGTGCAACTGGCGATCTCGGGGTCGGCGCCGAGGCCGATGACGACGCCGTCACCGGTCATGTCCTCGATCTTGGTGTGCTCGACACGGCCGGAGGAACGCTCGACCGCGATTCCTTGCTCTGAAAGGGAAATCGTGCTTCGGCTCACCAGGAACCCGGTGCAGTCGCGCACGCTGATGCCGGGACCGAGGCGGGCGCCGACCGTGCACCGGTCGACGGTCAGGGTGGCGTTGTCGGCGACGATGGCAGCCGCCGTCGAGGTGACCGTAAGTCCTTGCAGCGTCAGGGATCCACCCTGGACGCGGAACACGGGCCAGTCGCACGCGGTGCCGTCGAACTTCACCGTGGCGCCGTCGTCCGCCTTGATCGTGACTCGGCGGTCGACCAACGCGAACGTCTCCGCGTATGTGCCTTCCGCAACGGAAATGACGCCGCCGTCCGGGGCGTCGCGCACCGCGTCGCCGACGGTCGGGTACGCGCCCGGCCGGTCCGGGGCCACCTGGAGGGTTCTCATCAGCTCGCCTCTTCCAACAGCCAGCCGCGGTCGGCGGCCTTGGCACCCGCCTGGAACCGGCTGCGCGCGCCAAGCCGGTTCATCAGGTCGGAGACCATGCGGCGCACGGTGCGGACCGACACGTCCAGCCGGGCCGCCGCCGACTCGTCGGTGTAGCCGATGTTGAGCAGGGTGAGCAGTTCCCGTTCGCGCGTGGTGAGTCCGGTGGTGTTCGGGGATTCGGTGAACGGCGTCGCGGTGCGCCACAGGCGTTCGAACAGCTCCGCGGTCGTCGTCACGACACTGGCCAGTCCGAACACCGCGACGGTCTGGCCGGCGGGCAGCACGGCGTGCGTGCCGTCGACCACGACCGCGTCGGCGGGAACCTCGGGCAGGGTGCGGACGTCGCAGCCCGCCAGCACGAACGGGCTCAGCTGGGGCAGCAGGCGGTCGGCGTCGGGCACGAGTGCCCGGTAGCGCACGCCCCGGCGCATGTTCTCCTGGTCGACGCGGCGCAGGTTGTGCAGCGCGTTTCCCATGACCAGCACCTCGTGTGACGCGGACGCGAGCAGCCGCTGGACACCGGCGTTGATGACGTTCATCGGTTGGTTCCCCCAATCGGAAGTGACGCGGCGACGCCGGAAACGTGCGTGCCGTCGAGCCGGACGAGCCGGACGCCGCAGCGCGCGGCGAACTCGGTGAGAGCGGGCAGGACGGCGCTGATGGCGTGCTCGGTGGACGCCGCCAGCCGCAGCACCGCCTCGGTCGAGGTGCCGGTGCCCGCGGTGACCGTCACCGTGGCGGCAACCCCCGCCGCTCTGATCAGCAGGCCGACGAGCAGCCTGCTGTCCCAGTCCCGCAACCGGAAACAGGCCTGCGACACCATGCCGGTTCGCCAGAAACCCCAGTCCTCGCGGATCTCGGTACGGCCGTTGTTCACGTGCGCCAGTGCGCTGACCATGCGCAGCGTCTCGTCGACCGGCAGCGGCACGGCGGGTACGTTCGCGCGCTTGAGCAACCGCAGCATCCGGCGCAGCGCGTTGCGCAGCTCGATGGTCAACTCCTCGTCACCGGGCAGGTCGACGGTGCGCATCGCCTGCACGGCAAGCCATCCACGTGGTGGAGGCGCGGCCCGGACCCCGGTGTGCAGCACGGCCTGCACGCTGAACTGTCCTTCCGGCGGCAGGAAGTCGGCGGGAGCTAGCGGCCCGCGGTCCAGGTCCACCCGCACCACGGCGGTCATCCCGTGGGGATGGCTGATCGCCGCGACGGGACCATGCGCGGTCGGCACGGTCACCACCGAGGCGCCAGGCAGCAGGAGTTCCAGCAACGCCTGCGACGTGCCGTGCCGAGGCAGATCGTGCCGGCGCGGCCGGCCGAGGTAGGACAGCCAGCAGCCGACCAGTTGGGCGGGCCACCGGCCGCGGATCCGCAGCGCCGACGCGGCCAGCACCGCGGCCGTCAGCACCGCCGTGACCAGGATCGGCCACGGCTGCCGGATCGACGCGATCACCAGCGCCACGGCGACCTGCCAGCAGATCACCTGCGTGAGGTTGATCCGCCTGGCCTGCTTCGAGGGCGTTGCCTCCGGCTCCACCGGATCGCCGGGCAGTTCGGCCTTCCCCGGCGTGGTGCGCGGCGCTGACCTCGGACGCGGCGGCGCAGGTGCCTTCGCCACCGGCATGCTCGCCCGCGCGGGCGAGGAGACCACGAGCACCGGCGTCGCGGCGGTCATCGCGGCGGCTTCCTCTTCCGGCCACGAGACTTCGCTCGGCTTGCCGGTGCTGGTAGACCAGTTGGCGTGCATGGGATCACGATGAACCGGCACAGATGAGGATTTGATGACACGGCTGGCAGGTACCGGCCGACCGAGGTCAGCGCGTGCGCGAGGCGGTTCATCGTGGCGGCATGAAACGACTTGTCGCACTGTGCGTCGCCATGAACGTCGTCGCATGGCCGGCCCACGCCGCGCCCCCGAACGGCGCCTGCCGCAACCCCGAGCCCGCGCACCCGGTGGTCAACGAGCTGCCCTGGGCCCAGAAGACGCTCGACCAGCGCCGGGCGTGGTCGCACAGCACGGGCCGGGACGTGCTGGTCGCGGTGATCGACTCCGGCGTCGACGCCGACCACCCGCAGCTGAACGGCAAGGTGCTGCGCGGCGAGGACTTCCACCTGCTCGGAGACCATCCTGGCAACTTCGACTGCGTGTCCCACGGCACCGCCGCGGCGGCGATCATCGCGGCGACCCCGTTGCCCGGCATCGGCTTCCACGGTGTGGCCCCCGACGCACGCGTCCTGCCGGTCCGCGTCACCGACCGCGAGGTCAACGACAGCGGCGCGCCCACCCCGATCGACCCGGTGGTCCTCGCCAGGGGCATCTGGTACGCCGCCGACGCGGGCGCCAAGGTGATCAACCTGTCGCTCTCCGGCTACGGCGACCACCAGGTCGTGCACGACGCGATCCGGCACGCCCAGTCGCTGGACGCCCTGGTCATCGCCGCGGTCGGCAACCGTCAGCAGCAGGGCGCCGCCGCGTCGTTCCCCGCCCAGTACGACGGCGTGCTGGGCGTCGGCGCCGTCGAGATCGCCGGCACCAGGTCCACGGACTCCCAGATCGGCCCGTACGTCGACCTGATGGCGCCGGGCAAGGGCGTGCTCGCCGCCACCCGGATCGACGGCCACGCCTACTTCGACGGCACCAGCTTCGCCACCCCGTACGTGGCAGGCACGGCAGCGCTGGTCCGGGCGGCCTGGCCCGGTCTCAAGGCCTCGGAGGTCGCCCGCCGCCTGATGGCCACCGCCACCCCGGGCCCCGGCAACCCCCACGAGTACGGCGCCGGCATCGTCGACCCGTACCGCGCCGTGACCGACGGCCTGTCCGCCGGCACTCCGGCCGCGATGGCCCCGGTCGTCCTCCCGCCGCCGGACACCGAGGCGTTGCGCGCCGCCGCCCACTCGCAGGAGATCGGCACCCGCGCCCGCCTACTCGCCGTTCTGGTGGCCGTGGTGATCCTGTTCGTCGTCGTTCTCACCTGCGTGCTCGCGGGCGGGCGCCGCCGCCGGTGGATTCCAGGCCGCAGCGCGGCCCCGTCCTCGGTGCCGCGCCGCGATGAGCCTGCTGAGGAGATCTTCCTGTTTCCGCCGCCTGCCTCGGAACGCTGATCAGCCCTGTTCCGGGGCGGCGGTCAGCCGCCCCAGCCGCGCACCACCGCGTAAAGGTCGAGCACCCAGCACAACAACGGAACCAGGGCCAGCACCAGCACGATCTCGCTCAGTTCCGCATACCGTCCGAGGTAGGGGCTGGGCGTGCCGGTGCTGTGCCGCAGGCCGAGCAGCACCACCACGAACAGCAGGCCGAGCAGCGCCGGTCCCGCCACCAGCACCGGCGCCGAGAGCGCGAGGCAGGCCAGCCCGGCGACACCGGCACCCAGCAGCGCCATCCGTTGCCGCACCGCGACGTAGAGCCGGGCGCGCAGCAGGAAACCCACGGCCAGCACCGCGACGAACACCGACCCGGCCAGGGTTCCGCCGGCCACCAGCAGGAACTGGCACACCACCGCGACCGCGGCCACCGCGCCCACCAGACCGGTCAGCAGCGCGTCGGCCCGCACCACGGCCGCGTAGACCGCGCCGCGAGGCGGTTGCGGAGTGTCCCGCATCAGCTCGGCGGTGCCCAGGGGAAGCACGGGCATCGGCACGCGGCCCAGCCGTACCGAGAGCGGGGCCAGGGAAGGCGAGAAGGCGAGCCCGGCCGCGGCCACCACCGCGGCGGCGCCATCCGGGCCGAACGCGGAGAACGTCGCGAGCCACGCCCCGATCGCACCGAACAACCCGGCCGCGGCGGCGCCGGCGAACACCGCGGCCCGGTCGACCACACCGAGCAGTCCGATCACCCCGGCGAGCAGCAGAGCGGCGCAGGCCGTCAGCAGATGTGGCGTCCCGAGCAGCAACCCGCCACCCGCGAACGCGAACGGCAGCGCGACCGCCCCCAGCACCGCTCCCGCCCCGCCGTCACCACCGGCCCGCGCGAGCACCACGGCGGCGAGGAGCAGCAGACCGGCCGCCGCCAGCGCCCACGGCCCTAACCCGGCGCGGAGCAACGCCGCCAGGCACAGCAGACCGGCCACCGCGCCGCAGGCGAGGCTCGCGAACCGGGTGTGCTTCGGCGCCCACACGCTGCCGGTACGCCCCGCGCCGGTGGCGATGGCGTCCACCAGGTCGTCGTACTCCAGCTCCGGCCAGTCGGCGCCCGCGGTCGTCAGGTGCAGCACCTCACCGTCCCGCACCCGTTGCACGCCAAGGGATTTCCCGGTCTCGAGCGAACTGCCGTCCGCGCGGCGCAGCACCCACCCCCCGGCGCGGATCCCGTCGTCGGCCAGATGCTCACCCGCGTGCCGCAGCACGGTGGGGAGCAACTCGGCCAGCGGCGACCGTTCCGGCAGGGCGAGGTCGATCCGGCGGTTCGGTGCCACGACGGTCAGTCGGACCAGGCCGGTGGTGTTCATGTCGTTCTCCCAGGGCGAGGGGCAGTACCCCTACCTTGGGCCGGACCGGCTGGTCAGAGACCGCGACGGCAGGTAGCTGACATCGGCTCAGAGCGTGCACTTCGCGTCGCGCAACGCCTTGGGCGCGCTCTCGAAGACGTGCGTGCCGTCGGTGCCCTGGACGAGGAAGCAGTACTTGCGGGTCGGGTCCACCGGAACCCGCATCGTGTGGTTCTGCTGCGCGTGAATGGTCTTCGCCTGCTCGCCCTCTCCCGCGACGATCACGGCGAACTCCAGCCGTTCCGGACTGTTCCACGACAGGTCGACGTGGTTGACGTTGTCGACCGGCTCGGCGAGTTCGAGCAGCACCGACTTCGCCGTCTTCGACGTCGGCGGCGAGACCGTCGCCGGCGCAGAGCTGTTCACCACCTGCGGGTCGCTGCGCAACAGGAACACGCCGATCCCCACGACCACGAGCAGCGCGGCCACCCCGCCCAGCACCGGCCATGCCGGATGCCGCTCCTTCGCCCGCCCCGGCGCGGACACGAACACCGGCGGCCCGCTGGGCATCGGCACTCCACCCAGCATCCCACCGGGCATCGGCGCTCCACCGGGCACCGGCTGCCTCGGCACGTCGGCGAAGTCGTCAAAGGACTCGTCCACTGTGGACCGCATCTGGCCTGGCCGGCCCGAGAACCGGTCCAGCCACCGCGCCACGTCGCCCATGCTGCCGGGGCGGATCGCGGGATCCTTCGCCAGCAACGCCTTGACCAGCTCGGCGAGCTCGTCGGTGAGATCGGGCCGGTCCGGTCGCGGCACCGGAGACCCCAGAATGCGGAGCTTGCGGTCGTCCGGATGCTCGCCGAGCCGCGCCGGATGCGGTGACAGCCCGGACAACGCCAGGTACAGCACCGCACCGAGCCCGTAGAGGTCGGCACGCTCGTCCATCACGCCGTTCTCGAGCATCTCCGGCGCGAGAAAGTCGACCCCGTCCCCCTGATCGTGCGGAAACGCCCTGCGCAGCGTGAGCCCGAAATCCGCGAGCACCGGCTCACCTGAGGGCCGGAACAACACGTTGCCAGGCGTGACACCACCGTGCACGATCCCCGCCTCGTGCGCCGTCGCAAGAGCCTGCGCGAGCGTCCGGCCCAGCGCCAGCACGTCCGCGATCGACAGCGGCCCTTCCTGCTCCACCACATCCGCCAGCGACTGCGTGCACAACTCCATCCGCAGCGCCGTGCGGTCACCCAGCTCCGTCAGCCCACCCGCGACGAGCACAGCGGCCCGCTCCCGCAACAGCGCGAGACGGGAAAGCTCGCGCTCGACCTCGGCCCGCGTGCGGCGCGGCAGCCGGGTGGGGAACACCTTGAGCGCGACGGCCTCCCCGGTGCCGGCGAGGATGCCCGCGTACACCGTCGCCGCCGGTCCGGTGCCGCGCGGCACCAGGTCGCTGAAGCCGTGATCAGTTCCCATCGCGGGCCCCATCGTAGTGGTGTTCTCCCGTCATGGTGCCGATCGTCGCCGCCGCGACCAACTCATCCGGTCACGCTGGCATCAACCGGTCAACCTGGGGACGACCCGGACGTAGATGACCATGCCGATGATCTCGACGAGGGTTTGGGCCACGATCACGACGCCGGCGACCCCGAAAGCGTCAGGCAGCGCGAGGGCGAGCGGCAGCACCACCAGCGAGTTGCGGGTGGCGCCGGTGAACACGATGGCGCGACCGTCCCGAGGGGAGAGCCGGAACAAGCGCGCGACGGCGAAACCGAGGCCGGCCATCACCACTAGGAACACCACGTAGAACGGGATCACGCCGAGTACGGCGCCGACGTCGTCTCCGAGCTTGGGGATCTGCGAGGCGACGACCACCAGCAACGTGACGACCATGAGCGGCACCATGGTGGTGCTCGCCCTGCCGGAGAAGGTGACGCCGGACGGGTGCCGTGCCGCCCACGCCTGGGTGGCCCACGCCAGCGCGAGCGGGATCACGATCAGCACGAGGAACGCTTCGAGGAACGGTCCCAGCTCGACGATGTTCGCGAGATCGGAGCCCAGGAACAGCACCAGGAACACAGGTAGCAACAGCATTTGGGCGATGAGCAGCAGCGGCGTGGCGGCGAGAAGACGCTCGCTGCTGCCGCCGGCGAGGCCGCTGAACACGATCACGTAGTCCACGCACGGTGTGAGCAGCACGAGCAGCACGCCGATTCGTACGGCGTCGTCGGTGGGCAGGAAGCCGAACATGGCAGCGACGACAAGTGGCACGACGACGAAGTTCACGACCAGGGCTGCGGCCAGGAATCGGCCCGCGCGCAGCGATCGCACCAGTTCGCGCGCCGGGACCTGCAGGAAGGTCACGTAGAGCAGGACGCCGAGGACCGGGTTGATCGTGGTTTCGAGGCCTGGTCCGGCGCCTGGGGCGAGGAGTCCGACGAGGACGCCCGCCGCGATCGCGCCGACGTAGATCGGGACCTGGTGGCGTTCCATCCGCGAGACCAGGTCGCGTGTGCCCTGCATCAAGCCGCCCTTGGCCGTGTGTCATTTGCCGTTGTGCCAGGTCATCTTTCCCGATGGTGTCCGTTGATGGACGGACGCGGTGGTCAGCATGAGCAGTGGCACATACAGGGGGCTCCGGCGTCTTCGCGGATCTGGGCCGCGAGGCGCACACTGGCAACGTGGACAGACAGGCAGTTCACGAAGACCTCGACCGAGCACGCGACACGTTTCGCCAACTGCTCGACGGAGCCGCCGCTGAGCAGTTGCGGCGCCGATCGAGCGGCACGAGCTGGAACAACCGCCAGCTGCTGTTCCACCTGCTGCTCGGCTTCCTGATCATGCGCGCGTTGCTGGCGCTGGCCCGGATCGTCGCAAGGCTGCCACGATGGGCCGGTGCTGCCTGGGCGGGACTGCTCAACGCGGGTACGAGGCCGTTCGACATCGTCAACTTCGCCGGCTCGTGGCTTGGTGGCAGCGTCACGCCTCGGCGGGCCATGGTCGTCCTGTGCGATCGCACGGTCGCGGCGCTGCATCGGCGCCTCGACCGTGAGAACGAGAACAGCCTTGCAAAGGGCATGCCGTACCCGACGCGGTGGGATCCGTTCTTCCGCGAGTTCATGACGGTGGCGGACCTGTACCGCTTCCCGGTGCAGCACTTCGACTTCCACCGGAACCAGCTCTCGCTCAACTGACCTCAGTGCGTCTGAGCAGGCGGTGCACCACGTGGGCGGCGTCGCGGCCGACGCCGCGCAGGGTCGCCGACGACAGACTGCGTTGCCACTCCAGTCCGACGAAGCCAAGACCGGGGTGCCGGCGGGACACACCGCGGTCGTGCTCGGTGCCGAGTCCGCGCAGGTACGGCAGGTCGGGGCGGTAGCCGGTGGCCAGGACGATGGTGTCGAGGTGTTCGCGCCGCTCATCCGGCCAGATGACCTTCGAGCCCTCCAGGGCGGTGAACATCGGCCGGCGGTCTGGGCGCTGTCGATCGAGGGCCGCGCGGTAGCGGCCGGTGTCGAGTACCGGGGTGGTGAAGCCGTCGGGCATCCAGGGACCGATCGGGAGGTGGTCGAGGCCGGTGCGGTCGAGCCAGAAGTGCAGGTCGCGGCCGAAGGGACGTTGCGCGGAGAACTTCACCGGCTTGCGGCTCGCGAGGGTGACGTGGGCGTGTTCGGCGAGTTCCGCGGCGATCTGGACCGCGGAGTTACCGGCGCCGACCACGATCACGCGCTGCCCGTGGAACGGTGCGGGGGACTGGTACTGCGCGGCGTGCCGGACGGTGCCGGGGAAGGCAGCGAGGCCGGGTACGGCTGGTCGGTGCGGGTTGCCGAAGCCACCGGTGGCGGCGATGACGATCGGTGCGGTGAAGCTGGTGCCGTCCGTCGTCGCGACTCGGAAGCCGTTGTCACGCACCACCTCTGCGACGCGTTGGCCGGTCCGGATGTCGGCGTTGAGGTGCGCGGCGTAGGTGCGGAGGTAGTCGACGACTTCGTCGCGGTGCGGGTAGCGCTCGGGATCACCGGGGAACTTCAGGCCTGGCAGGGCGCTGTATCCAGTCGGCGAGAACAAGGTCAGGCTGTCGTAGTAGTGCGGCCAGGAGCCGGCCGGTTCGTCGCCGGCTTCGAGCACGAGTGGCTGCAGGCCTTGCGCGACAAGGGCATGGGCTGCGGCGAGGCCGGACTGGCCGGCGCCGATGACGATGGCGTCGTGGCTGTTCATGGGCACCTCGAGGTAGCCGTCGCCCAGCGACGGTTGTGGTGGTCGGGATCTAGGCGGTGGTTCGGCGTTCGAGGAACACGGTGTCCCGCCACACGCCGTGGTGTTGCGCGATGCGTTCGCGGACGCCGAGGGTGCGGAAGCCCGCGGCGTGGTGCAGGGCGAGGCTCGCGCGGTTCTCCGGGAAGATCGAGGTCTGCAAAGTCCACAGCCCCGCGGCATCGGCGGCCGTGACCAGCTTGTGCAGCAGGGCTTTGCCGACGCCTCGGCCGCGCAAGCCGGCTGCGACGTAGACGGAGTGCTCGGCCACGCCCGCGTAGCAGTCCCGGGTGGACACCGGTGTGGCGGCCGCCCAGCCTGCCACCGCGCCGTCGGCTTCGGCGATCCAGCGGTGCTCGCGCAGCCACTTGGCGTCGAGCGCTCTGCGTTGGGGGACTTCGGTTTCGAAGGTCGCGTCACCGGTGGCGATGCCTTCGGCGTAGATGCGGCGGACGGCGGCCCAGTCGTCGTCACGCATGGCGCGGACGGTCACGTCGGCCGGGAGGTTTTCCGGGCAGCACGGACGAGGCGCGAGCACGCCCATGACGATGTCGGCTGCGTGCGGCAGACCGGTGCAGCACGACGGGTTCACGGTGACGTGAGTGGCGGTGCCTTCCTTGTGTATCTGCAGGAAGCCGACCTCGGCCAGCTTGCGCACGTGGTGTGAGCAGGTGGACTGGCTGATGCCGACCAGTTCGGTCAGCTCGCCGACGGTCATCGCGCGTCCCGAGGTCGCGACGGCGTGCAGCAGCCGTACGCGGGTCGGTTCGGCCAGGCACGCGAACCAGTCCGCGTAGGTCGCGGCATCCTCGGCGGGCAGCACGGCCGCTGTCGTCGTCATGGCTGAAGTATCGACACAGATCGATGGTTGCGTCAATCGATCCCGGTCGATACAGTCCGTCGTGTTGATTCGAAATGTGTCGATACAAGGGGTGTGTCGTGAGTCAGTTGCCAGTCGTCGTGGTGGGTGCCGGACCTGCGGGTTTGTCCGCGGCGGCGCACCTTGTCGAACGAGGCGAGCCGGTGCTCGTGCTGGAAGCGGGCGACCGGGCCGGTGCGGCCGTGTCGCAATGGAACCACGTCCGGCTGTTCTCGCAGTGGAGCGAGCTCGTCGACCCGGCGGCCGAGCGACTGCTGCGCCAGGCGGGGTGGGTGCGACCGGACGGTGACGGCTACCCGAGCGGCGGGGAGTGGGCGGAGCAGTACCTGCGACCGCTGGCCGACGTGCTGGGCGACCGGGTGCGGTTCGGCGCACGGGTGGTCGGTGTGGCGCGGCGCGGACGGGACCGGATCGTGGACGCCGGTCGCGAAGAGGAGCCGCTGACCGTGCACGTGCAGACCGCGGACGGCGAAGAGCGGATCACGGCGCGCGCGGTGATCGACGCTTCCGGTACGTGGGGAACGCCGAACCCGTTGGGCGGAGACGGCCTTCCTGCGGTGGGCGAGCGGGCCGCGGCCGAGAAGATCACCTACCGTGTGCCGGATCTCGCGGCGGAACGTGGTCGCTATGCGGGCAAGCGGATCGCGGTCGCCGGCAGCGGTCACTCCGCTCTCACCGCGTTGGTGGTGCTGGCGGAACTCGCCGAGCAGGAGCCCGGCACGAAGATCGTGTGGCTGTTGCGGCGCGGGGCGGTCGGCAACGCGTTCGGTGGTGGCGAGGCCGACCAGCTGCCGGCCCGCGGCGCGTTGGGCCTGCGGGCGAAGAACGCGGCCGAAGCCGGGCGCATCACGACTGCCACCGGGTTTCGCACGGCGGCGGTCGAACGCGCGGCCGACGGCAGCCTCACGCTGGAGTCGTTCGACGGCGACCGGGTCGAGGGCATCGACGAAGTCGTTGTGCTGACCGGGTTCCGGCCTGATCTGTCGTGGCTGTCGGAGGTCCGGCTCGACCTGGACCCGGTGCTGCAGGCGCCTTCGAAGCTCGCGCCGTTGATCGACCCGAACGTCCACTCGTGCGGCACCGTCTATCCACATGGTGAAAACGAGCTGCGCCACCCCGAGCCGGGTGTTTACCTGGTCGGCATGAAGAGCTACGGCCGTGCGCCGACGTTCCTGTCGCTGACGGGCTACGAGCAGGCGAGATCCGTCGTGGCCGCGATCGCCGGTGACCACGAGGCGGCCGGGCGCGTCGAGCTCGTGCTGCCCGAGACCGGGGTGTGCGGTGGGGCCGGGGTGTTCGACGCGCCGGCCGAGCAGAAGAACGGGCTGCTGCGGCTCGCCGGAGACGGTCGACCTGTCGATCGGCCTCGCGCCCAGTGCACGCTGACACAGTGCACGCTGACACAGCGGCGCGGCCCGGCATCGACGCCGGGCTGCGCCGCGTGCTGATCGTGTTGTGCACCACCGAGATCATCAGCTGGGGCGTGCTCTACTACGCCTTCCCGGTGCTGCTGCCGACGATCAGCGCGCGGACCGGTTGGTCGCTCGCGGCGATCACGGCCGGGTTCTCCGCGAGCCAGATCGTCGCGGGCCTGGTGGGCATACCGGTCGGAAAGCTGCTCGACCGGCACGGTCCGCGCGCCATCATGACCACCGGCTCGATCGTCGCCGTGCTCGCACTTGTCGCGTTGGCGACCGCGGACTCGTTGGCGTGGTTCACGGCGGCGTGGCTGCTGGCCGGTGTCGCCATGGCCGGAATCTTCTACGCACCCGCGTTCGCCGCGCTGACCCGCTGGTACGGCGCGCGCCGGGTGTCCGCGCTGACCGCGCTGACGCTGGTCGCCGGGCTGGCCAGCACCGTGTTCGCACCGCTGACCGCCGTGCTGAACGAGCACGTGGACTGGCGCAGCACCTACCTCGTGCTCGCCGGGTTCCTTGCCGTCACGACGATTCCGCTGCACCTGTGGGGTTTGCGGTTGCCGTGGCCGGCGATCGAGCACGAGACCGCCCACGCACCGTCGGCGGTGGCGCGCAGCAGGCCGTTCCTGGTGCTGGTGATCGCGATGAGCCTGGCCGCGTTCAGCGTGTACGCCGTCGTGATCAACCTCGTTCCGCTGCTGACCGAGCGTGGCATGACGACGTCGGCCGCGGCGATCGCACTCGGTCTGGGCGGGATCGGTCAGGTGCTGGGCCGGCTCGGTTACGCCAGGCTGGCCGCGAGGACGTCGGTGCGCACCCGCACCCTGCTGATCATCCTGGCGAGCGCGGTGGTGACGGCCCTGCTGGGCGTGGTGCCCGGTCCCGCTCTGCTGCTGATCGCGGGCTCGGTGCTGGCCGGCGTCACGCGCGGGATCTTCACGCTGGTGCAGGCGACCGCGATCACCGACCGGTGGGGAGCCGTCCACTACGGACAGCTCAACGGCCTGCTCACCGCACCGGTCATGCTCACGGCCGCGATCGCCCCGTGGGCGGGCAGCGCGATGGCCTTGTGGCTCGGCGGTTACCCGGCCGTGTTCGTGGTGCTGGGCGCGATAGGCGTGCTGGCGGCTGCGTTGTCGATCGCCAGCGTGCCGCGTTAGCCGAGCAGTTCGGCGACCAGGCCGCGCACCCGGCGGTCGATGTCGTCGCGGATCGGCCGGACCGCGTAGATGCCCTGCCCGGCCGGGTCTTCGAGCTGCCAGTCGAGGTAGCGCTTGCCGGGGAACACCGGGCAGGTGTCGCCGCAGCCCATCGTGATCACCACGTCGGAGGCTTCGACGTCTTCGGTCGTGAGCTTCGACGGCACCTCGGCGGTGATGTCGAGGCCCCACTCCGCCAAGGCTGCGGCGGCCGCGGGGTTGACCTTCTCCGCGGGTTCGGAGCCGGCCGAGCGGACGGTGATGCGGCCCATGCCGTAGTGCTGCAGCAGCGCCGCGGCCATCTGGGAGCGGCCCGCGTTGTGCACGCAGACGAACAGCACCTCGGGGATGTCGGGCATCAGCTCTCCTTGGACCGAAGTATGTCGATGCAGATCACACCTCCTGTATCGACTTTTGTCAATCCAAGCGGCTATGGTCATCGTCATGACCAGCCCGGACCAGACGCTGCTCGACTCGGCGACCGCCGCACGCCTGTTCAAGGCGCTCGGCGACCCGATCCGCGTCGAGCTCGTCAGCCTGGTGCGGCGCACCGAGGCGCAGGAGGCGTGCTTCTGCGACCTCGCCGACCAGTTCGACATGCCGCAGTCCTCGCTGAGTCACCATCTCAAGATCCTCGTGCAGGCAGGCCTGCTCAGTCGGGTACGCCGCGGCACCTGGAGCTGGTACCGCATCGACAACGCCGCCATCGACACCCTCGCCTCGGTGCTCGCACCAGGAGGACCGCTGCGTGACACCGGCGCCTGCTGCGACTGACCTGCCCTCACTCAGGAGAACCCGTTGAGCACCAAGGAAACCGCGGCGCCGGACGTGCTGCACCGACTGTCCTTTCTGGACAGGTTCCTGCCGGTGTGGATCGGCGTCGCCATGGTCGCCGGGCTGCTGCTCGGCCGGTTCGTGCCGGGTCTGCAGGGCGTGCTGGACGCGGTGAAGATCGGCGAGGTGTCGCTGCCGATCGCGCTCGGCCTGCTGCTGATGATGTACCCGGTGCTCGCGAAGGTCCGCTACGACAAGCTCGACACCGTCACCCGCGACAAGCGCACGATGGTGCTGTCGCTGGTGCTGAACTGGGTGCTCGGCCCGGCGCTGATGTTCGCCCTGGCATGGATCTTCCTGGCGGATCTGCCCGAGTACCGGACCGGGCTGATCATCGTCGGTCTCGCCCGCTGCATCGCCATGGTCATCATCTGGAACGACCTCGCTTGCGGTGACCGCGAAGCCGCCGCCGTGCTCGTGGCGCTCAACTCGGTGTTCCAGGTCGTCATGTTCGGCGTGCTCGGCTGGTTCTACCTCGACCTGCTGCCCGGCTGGCTCGGCCTCGGCACCGCGTCCGTCGACTTCTCCGCGTGGGAGATCGCGAAGTCCGTGCTCATCTTCCTCGGCATCCCGTTGCTGGCCGGGTATCTGAGCCGCAAGCTGGGGGAGCGGTCGCGCGGCCGGGACTGGTACGAGTCGAAGTTCCTGCCGCGCGTCGGCCCGATCGCGTTGTACGGCCTGCTGTTCACGATCGTCATCCTGTTCGCGCTGCAGGGCGAGAACATCACCGGCCGTCCGCTCGACGTCGCCCGCATCGCCCTGCCGCTGCTGGTCTACTTCGCCATCATGTGGGCCGGTTCCTACGCGCTCGGCAAGGCGTCCGGGCTCTCCTACGAGCGGACGACGACGCTGGCGTTCACCGCTGCGGGCAACAACTTCGAGCTCGCCATCGCGGTCGCGATCGGCGTGTTCGGCGTGACCTCCGGGCAGGCCCTGGCAGGCGTGGTCGGGCCGCTGATCGAGGTGCCCGTGCTCGTCGCGCTCGTCTACGTCAGCCTCTGGCTGCGACGCCGCTGGGTGGCTCGTGCTCAAGTCTGACGTCGTGGTGATCGGTGGCGGCCAGGCAGGGCTGGTCGCCGCCTTCTACCTGCGCCGCGCGGGAATCGACCACGTGGTGCTGGACGCCCAGCCCGTGCCGGGCGGGGCCTGGTCTCTCACGTGGAACTCGCTGCGCCTGTTCTCCATCGCCCGCCACAGCTCGCTGCCCGGCCGCCCCATGCCGTCCTTTTCGGACGGATACCCGACCGCACAACACGTCGTCGACTACCTCGCCGCCTACGAGAAGCGCTACGACATCCCCGTCCAACGACCCGTCCAGGTCACCTCGGTGACCCGCGACGGCGATCGGCTGCTGGTGCACACCGACTCCGGAACCTGGTCGGCGCGGCACGTCATCAGCGCGACGGGCACCTGGTGGCGGCCCTTCCGGCCGCTGATGGACCTGCCCGGCCGCCAACTGCACACCGCCGACTACCGCGACCCGCTCGAGTTCGCCGGTCAGCGGATCGTCGTGGTCGGCGGCGGCAACTCCGGCGCCCAGATCGCCGCCGACCTCGCGCCGCACACCGAGCTGACCTGGATGACCCGCCGGCCGCCGCGGTACATGCCGGACGAGATCGACGGCAAAGCGCTGTTCGACATCGCCACCCGGCGCGGCAGCGTCGGCGAACTCGGCGACATCGTGGCCGTGCCGTCTGTGCGCGAAGCCCGCGACAACGGACTGCTCGTGGCCACCTCGATGGACACCGAAGCCTTGTCCAGTGCGGACGTCGTGGTGTGGTGCACCGGATTCCGGCCCGCCCTGAGCCACCTGGCTCCGCTGCGACTGCGCGACACCGAAGGTCGCGTCGCCGTCGACGGCACCACCGCCGCGGAAGAACCGCGCCTGCATCTGCTCGGTTATGGCGGATGGACCGGTCCGGCATCCGCGACCCTCATCGGGGTCGGGCCGACCGCGAAGGCGACGGTCGAGAAGATCGCCGCGACGATCAGGCCGTGACCGCACGCCGTTCGCTCACGTTGCCCAGCATCGCGGCCATCCGGTCGGTCGTCTCGGGCCGCACCCAGTAGTAGACCCACGTGCCCCGGCGCTCGCAGTCGACCAGGCCGGCCTGGCGCAGCAGCTTGAGGTGATGCGAGATCGTGGGCTGAGACAGCTCGAACGCCGGCGTCAGCTCACAGACGCAGACCCCGGCATCGGGTCCCGAAGCGATCATCGACAGCAGCCGCAGCCGCACCGGGTCGCCGAGCGCCTTGAACATCGCCGACAGCTCCGCCGCCTGTTCCGTGGCCAGCGGATCCTCCGGCAGCGGTGCGCAGCAGCCCGCCTCTTGCTTCGACATATTTCAATATTGACGGCACCCCGGGTTTCGCGCAACACTGCATAGACAAACTTCAATACAGCCTGGAGGTAGACCGCTCATGAGCGAGCAGACCGAGCTGCGCGAGACCGTCCGCGCCCGCTACGCCGCCGCCGCGACCGCCGTCGTCCAAGGCGGAGGCGGCTGCTGCGGCCCGCAGTCCGTGGAGGTCGACGAGACCTTCGGCGCCACGCTCTACCCGGCGGCCCAGCGCGACGAACTGCCGGCCGAGGCGGTGGCGGCCTCCCTGGGCTGCGGCAACCCCATCGCCGTCGCCGAACTGCGCGAGGGCGAGCGAGTGCTGGACCTGGGCTCCGGCGGCGGCATCGACGTCCTGCTCTCCGCCCGCCGGGTCGGCACCACCGGCAAGGCCTACGGCCTGGACATGACCGACGAGATGCTCGCGCTGGCACTGTCGAACGCGGACAAGGCCGGCGCCACCAACGTCGAGTTCCTCAGGGGCAACATCGAAGCGATCCCGTTGCCCGGCAACACCATCGACGTCGTGATCTCCAACTGCGTCATCAACCTCTCCGTCGACAAGCCCGCCGTGTTCGCCGAAATCTTCCGCGTCCTGCGCCCCGGCGGCCGCCTCGGCATCTCCGACGTCGTCGCCGACGATCACCTCACGCCCGCCGAGCGAGCCGAACGCGGCTCCTACGTCAGCTGCATCGCCGGAGCCCTGACCTTCGCCGAGTACCGCGAAGGCTTGGAGGCGGCCGGCTTCGCCGACGTCGAGATCACGCCGACGTTCGAGGCGGCGGACGGCATGCACGGCGCGATCGTCCGCGCGGTGAAGCCCATCGAGTCCGACATCGCACGGGTCCCGGTGCAGGACGCAGGTTCGTGCTGCGGTGTCAGCGCCTGCTGCTAAAGGACGGCGAAGTGCTTCACCATCTGCGTGATCGCTTGATCAACGTACTTGGGCACGTCGTACATCGCGAGCCGTTATGAGCGCTTCGCGCCGGTCGTGCTCGCGGCGTTGTGGCGGTCCAGGTGGCGAGCAGCCGCAGGCCGTCGTGGACGGGCTGTCGGCTTCGGCGGTCCAGACGATGATCTGCAGGTCCGGGTCGGCGGCCCAGGTGACCGCGTTCCAGTCGAGCGCGAGGTCGCCGACGACCGGGTGGTGCAGGTGTTTGGTGCCGGTGCCGCGGGTGGCCACCTCGTGGTCTGCCCACCACTGCCGGAACAGGGGGTACTCGGCGGACAACTCGCCCACCAGTGCGGCGAGCCGGGGGTCGCCCGGGTTGGTGGCGTTGTGCATGCGCATCTGGGCGATGGCAAGTCGGGTCACGCCTTCCCAGTCCGCGTAGAGCTCCGCATGGCCGGGTCGGTGAACAGCATCCGGATGTAGTAGCGCTGATCCCCAGGGATCTTGCCGAAGTCGGTGATCATCGCGGCGCCCATGGCGTTCCAGGCGACGATCTCGGTGCGGGGGCCGATGACGAACGCCGGAGTGTGCGCCATGTCGTCGAGCATCCGCTGCAGCTGAGGATCGGTCTGGGCGCCGGCGGGACGGGGGGCCGGGTAGTGGCCGCGCCGGTCGGCGAGCTCGTACAGGTAGGCGCGCTGGTCGTCGTCCAGGCGCAGTACCTGCGAGAGCGAGGCGAGCACCGAGAGGAGGCGTAGATGCGGCCCTGTTCGAGGCGGGTGTAGTAGTCGGTGCTGATCGCGGCCAGCATCGGCGACCTCCTCCCGGCGCAGGCCCGCCACCCGCCGGGCCTGACCGTCGGCGGAAAGGCCGACGTCGGCCGGGCTCAGCTCGCTGCGGCGTGCCTTGAGGAAGTCGCCGAGGTCGTTGCGGTTCGGATCGCGGGTCATGCCTGCCAGCCTCGTACCGGGTTGGTGCGCGGCGAGGGGACGCGCTCTCGCCGTACACGGTACCCGGCACGGGCTGGCGGAGCCTGTCGGTCAGCTCAGGGCCTTGACGATGTCGCTGGGCCAGCGGGACGGCCGAGGCCGGGTTCTGGCCGGTGTACAGGTTGCGGTCCACTTCGACGTGCGGCTGGTACGGCTCGCCCTCGCGGTAGTCCGCGCCCAGTTCGACGAGCCGGTCCTGCAGCAGCCACTTCGCCCGGTCGGCCAGGCCGTTCTGGATCTCCTCGGCGTTGCTGAGCGCCGGTCAGGCGGTAGCCGGCGAACGGGGAGTCGCCGTCGGCGTCCGCGGTGGCCAGCAGCGCCGCGGGTCCGTGGCAGACCAGGGCCAGCAGCTTGCCGGAGGCGAGCCGCTCGATGAGCAGCTTGCCCGACTCGGCGTTGTCGGGCAGGTCCTCCATCGGTCCCCAGCCGCCGGGGTAGAAGACGGCGTCGTAGTCGCCGCTCTCGGCTTCCTCGATGCGCATCGGGTGCGCCAGCTCGGTCGCGTCGCGCGAGCGCGGCCTTCATCCGTTCGGCGCCTTCGGGGCCGCCGTTGAACTCGGGGGTGAGGCTCAGCGCGTCGGCCGTCGGTGGCACACCGCCCGGGGTGGCCGCGGCGATCTCGTAGCCGGCGTCCTTGAACACCTGTAGGGGCCGTCGCCTCCTCGGCCCAGAAACCGGCCGGATGCGCGGTGCCGTCGGCCAGGGTCCAGTGGTCGGCGGCGGTGATCACGAACAGGATCTTCGGCATGGGTGTCTCCTCGGGGCGGTGGATCATGGGTGCAGGCGCGGGAACAGGCGTTGCGCGTTGGCCGTGGTCAAAGATCGCCAGCTGCTGCCGGGCAACGGGGTCTCGGCGGCGTCGATGGCGGCGAGGTGCGCGTCGGCGATCGCGGGCGGGGTCCAGCAGTAGTCGCTGCCGAACAGCAGGCGATCCGGTTCCACGAGGCCGAGCAGGGCGGGGATCTGCCGCGGGAATGCGGTGCCGGCCAGGTCGTAGTGGAACCGGCGCAGCTGCTCCAGCACGTCAGTCGGTGGCGGACTGGTGCGGCAGGAAGAGCTTCGCGAACTCGTCGATGCGGTCCGCCAGCGCGGGCAGGGCGCCGCCGCCGTGCGGGATGATGACCCGCAGGCCGGGGTGACGAGCCAGGACGCCCGCCAGCAGCAGGTCGGCCACGGTGCGGGCCGTGTCGAAGACGTACTCCACCATGGCCGCCGGCGCCCAGCGCCGTCTGCTCCACCCCGGTGGCGGGGTGGGGTGCAGGAAGACGACGGCGTTCCGGCGGCTCAGTTCCGCGAAGACGGGTTCGAGGCGCTTTCTCCCAGGTACACGCCACCGGCGTTGGTCATCAGGGCGACACCGTCTCGCGCCCAGATCGTCGAAGGCGTACGCGATCTCTTCGAGTGTGCCGTCGAGTCCGGTAGCGGCAGGGCCGCGAAGGACCGAACGGCCCGATGGTCCTGGGCCAGCGCGGCGGCGTGTTCGTTGACTTCGCGGGCGAGGCGCCGCGCGGCGGCATCGTCACCGAAGTGCACTCCCGGCGAAGACATCGACAGCACCGCCGCGGTGATTCCGTGCCCTTCCATCAGGTCCCGGTGCGCCTCCGGGACCAGGCCGGCCATGCCGGCCATGCCATCGGGCCGGTCATGCCCAGCGGCGCTCGCCTGCTCCACATAGGAATCGGTGACGAAGTGCGCGTGCACATCAAGGAAACCTGCGTCTCTGAAAGCATCATGGTTCGCCTCACGGGCCGAAGTCCCGTTCGTCCGCTCAGTTTTTCCGTGACCTGCGGCCGGTTAAAGGAAAGGTTTCACGCCGGACGAGGGCTCATCCAGGGAGGAAATCGTCCCCCTTTTGACGGGCGGGCGTTGTGATGATCCGAGGACATGACCGCCACCGTCGGAGCCTGTGTTCGACTCTTCCCCACGCCGGTCGTGCTTGCGGCGTTGTGGGCGGTCCAGTGCGGCAGGCCGCCGAAGCCGTCGTGGGACGGGCTGTCGGCTTCCGGTCCAGACGATGATCTGCAGGTCCCGGGTCGAACTGTTCTTCGACCTGGTGTTCGTCGTCGCGGTCACGCAGGTGTCCGGTCTGCTGCACGAGGACCACTCCTGGTCGGGGGCCGGCGCAGGCGTTGATCGTGTTCATCCCGATCTACTGGGCGTGGGTCGGCATGACCATGCACGCCAACCTGCACGACGTCGATCGTACCCGCGCCCGGCTGGCTGTGTTCGCCGTCGGGTTGTGCGGCCTGTTCATGGCCCTGGCGCTGCCGGAGGCGTACGAGTCACGCGGTCTGTTGTTCGGCGCCAGCTACTGGGCCGCCCGCCTGCTGCTCGTACGCGCTGATGCGCCGCAGCTACCGCGGCGTCGGGTTCAACCCCTTCTCCGCGGCCCCGTTCGTCACCGGCCCGCTGCTCACGCTCGGCGGCCTGGTCGACGGCCAGGTCGCGGTGGCGCTGTTTGCGCTCGCTGCCGCGGTGGACCTGCTCGTCCCGTTCCTGGCCCGGCGGGGCCTGGCCCGGATCGCTTGATCAGCCCACCATTGCCGGAACAGTTCGGGTGTTCCTGATATCGCCTCGGCGGTCAATCGCCGACCAGGGCGGTGAGCCGGGGATCGCCGGGGTGGGCGGCCCGGCTCGCCGCGTCGCGGCGGCCTTCGCGGTGGCCTGCGCGCTGTGGTGGGTCTACTTCGTGTTCGCCGCCGGCGCCATCCGGTACGCGCTGCGCACCGCCGAGGTCGCCATGGAGGTGATCCGGCCGGTCCTGCCGTACGGGCACCTCGCGTTCATCGGCGGCATCATCGCGATCGCGGCCGCCACCGGCGAAGTGATCCTGCATCCGCTGCACCACCTGCACACCGACACCGCGGCGCTGTTGTTCGGCGGCACCGCGCTCTACCTGGCCACGTTCGGCTACACCCGTTGCGCATGTCACACCGTCTCCACGCCCAGGCTGAGCGCTGCCGCCGTGTGCCTGGCCCTGCTGCCGCTGGCCGGGCTGGTGCCGGCGCTCGCCGCGATGGCGCTCACCGCCGTGCTGGTCGCCTCAACGCCTGGGAGGCCCGAATCGTGCAAACGACCAGCCGCCCTGAGTCCACACAGACACTCGGTGGATCGCTCACCGGCCGACCAGGGACATGTCCTGCTCGTTGTAGCGGTCGCCCTGCACGCCGATCGCGCCGCGAGCCTCGTCGAGGTCGGCGATCTCGTCGGCCGACAGCGGCACCGTGGTGGCGCCGGCGTTCTCCTCGACCCGCTCCGCGCGGCGGGTGCCGGGGATGGGCACGATCCACGGGTGCTGGGCGAGCAGCCAGGCCAGGGCGACCTGCCCGGGCGTGGCGTCCTTGCGCGGCGGCGAGCCGCGTGACGTGCTCGACCAGCGGCCTGGTTGGCGGCGCGGTTCTCCGCGGCGAACCGCGGGATGGTCGCCGCGGATGTCGCCGGCGGCGAACGTCGGTGGCGGTGGTCGACGGTGCCGGTGAGGAAGCCCTTGCCGAGCGGGCTGAACGGCACGAAGCCGATGCCGAGCTCGGCGCAGGTCGGCAGCACCTCGGGCTCGGGGTCGCGGGTCCACAGCGAGTACTCGCTCTGCACGGCGGTCACCGGGTGCACCGCGTGGGCGCGGCGGATCGTGGCGGCGGCGGCCTCGGACAGGCCGAAGTGGCGCACCTTGCCGGCCTGCGACCAGCTCGCCGACCGCGCCGGCGACGTCCTCGATCGGGACGTCCGGGTCGACGCGGTGCTGGTAGAAGAGGTCGATCAGGTCGGTCCGCAGCCGGCGCAGGGATGCGTCGGCGACCCGGCGGATCTGCTCGGGGCGGCTGTCGAGCCCGACCGACTTGGCCGTCCTCGATGCCGCCAGCCGAACTTCGTGGCGATCACGACCTGGTCCCGGAGCGGGGCCAGGGCCTCGCCGACGAGCTCCTCGTTGACGTACGGGCCGTAGACCTCGGCGGTGTCGAAGAAGGTGACGCCGAGCTCGACCGCGCCGCGCAGGACGCCGATCATGGCGTCGCGGTCGCCGGGGTTGGGGCCGTAGCTCTGGGACATGCCCATGGCGCCCAGGCCGATGCGCCGAGACCTTCGAGGCCCTGGCCGAGTGTTCGTGTGTGCATCGATGCTCCTGGGATCGGCTCAGGGCCGCAGCAGCGTCTTGATCGCGCGGCGCTCGTCCATCGCCCGGTAGCCCTCGGCGGCCTGGTCGAGCGGCAGTGTCGAGGTCGAAGACCTTGCCGGGGTCGATCGCGCGGTCCAGATCAGGTCGATCAGGTCGGGCAGGAACCGGCGCACCGGGGCGGGGCCGCCGTGCAGGTGGACGTGGGAGAAGAACAGCTCCTGGCCGGGCAGCTCGACGTCGTGGGAGACGCCGACGTAGCCGACGTGGCCGCCGGGCCGGGTGGAGCGGATGGCCTGCATCATCGACTCCTGGGTGCCGACGGCCTCGATCACCGAGTGCGCGCCGAGGCCGTCGGTCAGCTCCTTGATCCGCGCGACGCCCTCGTCGCCGCGCTCGGTGACGATGTCGGTGGCGCCGAACTCCAGGGCGAGCTTCTGCCGCGGTCTCGTGCCGGCTCATCGCGATGATCCGCTCGGCGCCGAGCTGCTTGGCGGCCAGCACGCCGAGCAGGCCGACCGCGCCGTCACCGACGACCGCGACGGTCTTGCCCGGGCCGACCTCGGCGGCGACGGCGGCGAACCAGCCGGTGCCCAGCACGTCGGAGGCGGCCAGCAGGCTGCGGGATCAGGTCGTCGGCGGGCAGCTCCGGCGTGGCGACCAGGGTGCCGTCGGCCAGCGGGACGCGCAGCAGCTCGGCCTGCGCGCCGATCGCGCCCGACGACTCGCGGTGCACGCAGGAGGTCTGGTAGCCGGCCCGGCAGATCTCGCAGGTGTTGTCGGAGGCGAAGAACGAGCCGACGACGAACTGGCCCGGCTTGACGTGCGTGACCGTCGGCGCCGACCTCCTCGACGACGCCGACGTACTCGTGGCCCATCGGCGTCGGCGCCGTCGACGGCTTCGATGCCGCGGTAGGGCCACAGGTCCGACCCGCAGACGCAGGTGGCCGACAGCCGGATGATCGCGTCGGTCGGCTCGACGATCGTCGGGTCCGCGCGCTCCTCGACGCGGACGTCGCCGGGGGCGTACAGCACTGCTCCTCGCATCGGAGACGGTTCCTTTCTCGCGGTCGGTGATCTGTTGCCGAAGAACAACTCCCGCTATTTCGAAGAGCACGGTTCCACCGTGCGGCGACGCTATCCAGGGAGGAAACTGTCCCCCTTTGCCAGTGGCAGGCGATGTCACACTGACGGGTATGACCAGCAACGTGCACCACAACGAGCTGGGAGAATTCCTCAAGGCGCGCCGTGCCAAACTCAGCCCTCGCACGGTCGGCCTGCCGGACAGCGGCACGCCGCGCAGGGTGACCGGGCTCCGCCGGGAGGAGGTCGCCCTGCTCGCCGCCATCAGCACCGACCACTACACCCGCCTGGAGCAGGGCCGCATCCAGCCGTCCGCGTCCGCGCTGGCAGCCCTGGCCCGCGTGCTGCACCTGGACGACGACCAACGGGTCCACCTGTTCGAGCTCGCCGGAAAGCAGGCCGCGCAGCCGCGGCCCCGTGTCGCGCAACAGGTACAGCCGCAGCTGCGCCGGCTGCTCGGCGATCTCAGCCGCGATTCCCGGCATGGTGCTCGGCCGCGGCATGGACATCCTGGCGTGGAACCCGCTCGCCGCCGCTCTGTTCACCGATTTCGCGAAGATCCCGGAAAAGAACCGCAACTACGCCCGCGTCCTCTTCACTGATCCCGCCATGAGGACGCTGTACGTGGACTGGGCGATCGCCGCCCGTGCGTGTGTCGCCCTTCTGTGGACGCGCGCCGTCAAGTACCCGGACGATCCCCGGCTGGCCGTCCTCGTCGGCGAACTGTCAATGCGGAGCCCCGAATTCCGGCAATGGTGGGGTGCTCCTCATCTGGCCACCCGCACGACAGGTACCAAGGCTCTCGACCACCCGGCCGTCGGCACCCTCATCGTCGACTGGACCGTTCTCACCGGTAGCGCCGGCACCGGCCAGGAACTGGTCATCTGGACCGCCGAACCCGGCACCCCTTCGCACGACGGACTGCAGATCCTCTCCTCCTGGAACGCGTCCCGTGCGGGTGGCGCAGCCTGACGAGCGGAGTCGCCTCACTCGTCTCCGGTCGGCTCCATCGACTCTTGACGAGGTGATCGACCGGGTTGCATACTCGCTTAACCTCAAGTTAATCGATTAAACACATCAGAGACGATGGAGGGGGTGCCGCGATGGTTCGTGTCCGGATGTCCGACGTGGCGGCCCGTGCCGGCGTCTCCACCGCGACGGTGTCGATGGTCCTCAACGGGGTGAACTCGACGCGCATCTCGCCGCAGACCCAGCAGCGGGTGCGCGAGGCGGCCGAGGCGGTCGGCTACAAGCCGAACTCCGTGGCCCGCAGCCTCCGGACGCAGCAGACCCGCATGGTCGGCCTGATCTCGGACACCATTGCCAGCACGCCGTTCGCGGGGCGGATGCTGGCCGGCGCCAACGACGTGGCTCGCGAGCAGGGGCATCTGGTCGTCCTCGTCGACACCGAGCGTGATGTCGAGGCGGAGCGCCAGGCGCTGCAGGCCCTGAGCGGGCAGCAGGTCGACGCCATCATCTACGCGTGCATGTGGCACCGCGTGGTCGAGGTGCCGGAAGGGTTGCCGGAGGACGCTGTGCTGCTCGACTGTGCTCCGGCCTCGGGTGGCCGGGCCGCGGTGGTGCCGGATGAGCGCGCCGGGGGGATGGCCGCGGTGCGGGAGCTGCTGGCGGCCGGGCATCGCCGGATCGCTTTCCTGGACGCGGAAGAACGGTTCGACCTCGTTGCCTCGCGGCTGCGGTACGAGGGGTATCTCGAGGTCCTGGCGGATGCCGGGATCGAGCCGGACCCCGACTTGCACGTGCGCGCCGAACCGGTGGCCGGCGGTGGGCGGGCAGCGGCCCTGCGGCTGCTGGAGCTGCCGGCGCAACGACGGCCCACCGCGATGTTCTGCTTCAACGACCGCATGGCGATGGGCGCCTACGCGGCCGCGCACCATTGTGGACTCTCGATTCCCGGCGATCTGTCCGTCGTCGGCTACGACGATCAGCAGCTGATCGCGGCCGACCTCGACCCTGGGCTGACGACGGTCGCGTTGCCGCACTACGAGATGGGCCGATGGGCGATGGAGGTGGCTCTCGGGTTGCTCCAGGCGGACCCGGCGGTCCCGCATCTCATGCCCTGCCCGATCATCCGGCGGGCCTCGGTGGGCCCGCCGCCGGCTCAGTTTGGCGACTGATCGACCGGCGGCGGATCTCACTTCATTGCACTGCATTCCACCTGGCAGTTGGCGCTGCCATCCGGCACGGAGGCGACGGCTGGTCGCGCTCCGCGACAGAGAAAGAGACGTTACGGTGAAGCGTAAGTCCCTCTCGATCTTAGCAGCGGCGGGCCTGTCCGCGGCGCTCGTGCTCAGCGGTTGCGCTCGCGCGAGCAACGACTCCTCGTCCGGCAGCCCGGGCGAGATCACGATGTGGACGCACTCGGCCGGCAACCCCGGTGAGCTGGCGGTGTACCAGCAGATCATCGCCGACTTCAACGCGTCCCAGAGCCAGTACAAGATCGTCCAGCAGAACTTCCCGCAGGGCTCCTACAACGAGGCGATCACCGCGGCCGCTGCGGCGCGCAAGCTGCCCTGTCTGCTCGACATGGACGGCCCGGTGATGCCGAACTGGGCCTGGGCCGGCCATCTGCAGCCGTTGGGGCTGCCGGACGACCTGATCAGTTCCCTGTTGCCCACGACCGTCGGCCGCTACAAGGACACCGTCTACTCGGCCGGCTACTGGGAAGCCGCGCTGTCGATCTTCGCGCGAAAGTCCGTGCTGGGCAAGAACAGCATCAGGATCCCGACCGCCGACCAGCCGTGGACGCTGGCCGAGTTCGACGCGGCCGTGACCAAGTTGAAGGCGAACGGCTACACCACGCCGCTCGATCTGGGCGCCGCGGACAAGGGCGAGTGGTGGTCGTACGCGTACTCGCCGATGCTCCAGAGCACTGGTGGTGACCTGATCAACCGCGCCACGATGAAGACCGCCGACGGCGCGCTGAACGGTCCGGACGCGGTGAAGTTCTTCTCCTGGTTCCAGCAGGCGTTCAAGAACGGCTGGGCGGACAACGCGGGCCCGGTCGGCAACCAGCGGTTCATCGACGACAAGGTGGCGCTGAGCTACACCGGTGTGTGGAACGCCAAGGACGCACTCGCCGGCGTCGGTGACGACCTGCTGATCCTTCCGCCGGTGGACTTCGGCAAGGGCCCGAAGATCGGCGGCGGCTCCTGGCAGTGGGGCATCTCGGCCGGCTGTCAGAACGCCGACGGAGCCCGCGCGTACCTGAAGTTCAGCTTCCAGGACAAGTACCTCACCGCCTTCGCCGACAGTCAGGTGGTCATCCCGAGCACGGCGGCCGCCACGAAGGCGTCGAAGTACTTCAGCGACAACGGCGCCCTGCACCAGTTCGCGGTGCTGTCGCAGAAGTTCGCCCTGGCGCGGCCCGCCACCCCCGGCTACCCGGTGATCTCCTCGACCTTCGAGAAGGCGGCGAAGGACATCATGAGCGGCGCCGAGGTCAAGTCCACTTTGGACACGGCTGTGAAGGCGATCGACACCGACATCTCGTCGCAGAACGGCTACGGCTTCTAGATCGTCGCTCCCGCCGGGCGGCAGCGCCCGGCGGGCTGAGAGGGAAGGTACCTCCCATGACGGCGATCTCCTCGCCGGACTCCCGCGCCGTGAGCGCGGCCCCGAGATCGGTCTCCCGGCGCAGGATCCGCGGCGACCTGCGCTCCGAACGCCGCGCCGGCTGGGCGATGGCCGCCCCGGCGGTGCTTCTGCTGCTGGCGTTCCTGATCGTCCCGGTGGTCCTCGGCTTCGTCCTGTCGTTCACCAACGCGAGGCTGATCTCGCCGGAACCGACCAGCTTCACCGGTGTCGACAACTTCGTCCGGGCTTTCACCGCCGACCCCACGTTCTTCCGCTCGCTGCTGAACACCTTCGCCTTCGCCGCCGTCGTCGTTCCGGTGCAGGCGGGGCTCGGGCTGATGCTCGCGATCCTGGTGAACCAGAAGATCCGCGGCGCGGTGGCGTTCCGGGTCGTCTTCTTCATCCCGGTCGTGACCTCGATCGTCGTGGTCTCGATCCTGTGGAAGTTCATGTACCAGCCGGACGGGCTGATCAACTCCTTCATCGACTCGATCACTTTCGGTGCCTGGCAGGGCACCGCGTGGCTGAACAACCCGAGCACCGCGCTCACCGCGATCATCGTGCTGTCCATCTGGCAGGCCGTCGGCTTCCACATGCTGATCTGGCTGTCCGGGCTGCAGACCATCCCAGGCGAGCTGTACGAGGCCGCGCGGATCGACGGTGCGGGTAGCTGGCGGCAGTTCCGCGACGTGACGTGGCCGTGTCTGCGACCGACCAGGGTGTTCGTGCTGATCACCATCACGATCGCGGCGCTCGGCCTGTTCGTGCAGATCGACGTGATGACCCAGGGCGGCCCGGTGGACTCCACCTCGACGCTGGTCTACCACGCCGTCCGCATGGGCTACCGCCAGCAGCAGATCGGCTACGGCTCAGCACTGTCGCTGGTGTTCTTCGTGCTGGTCCTGATCGTCGCGCTGGTGCAGCGCTTCCTGACCCGAGACAAGGACTGAGCCATGGCAGTGCACCCTGGCGAGCGCGTGCTGCGCCGCCGCCGGCGGCTCTGGATCTACCTGGCGATGGCCGGACTCGCCGTCTTCTTCCTGTTCCCGTTGGTGTTCATGTTCGTCTCCAGTCTGAAGCCCGACGGCCAGATCCTGTCCGACGTCGGCGGCTGGCGTGCGTTCCTGCCGCTCGGCGACATCAGCTTCCGCAACTACGCCGGAGTGTTCGACCGGGTGCCGGTCGGCCGGTTCCTGCTCAACTCGTTGTTCGTCACGACGGCCATCGTGGGCGCGGGGCTCGTGATCAACTCCATGGCGGGGTTCGCGATCTCCCGGTTGCGCTGGACCGGCCGTGGGGTGGTGCTGAGCATCATCATCGCCACCCTGATCGTGCCGTTCGAGACGATCGCCGTGCCGATGGTCTACTGGGTCTCGCAGCTGCCGACCCTGTTGTTCCAGAACGGGCAGCTCGTCTACGACTTCGGGTGGCTGGACTCGTACGAGGTGCAGATCATCCCGTTCATCGCCAACGGGTTCTCGGTCTTCCTGTTCGCCCAGTACTTCTCGACCATTCCGACCGCGATCGACGAGGCGGCGCGGATCGACGGCGCCGGCTGGTTCACCATCTACCGGAAGATCGCCGTCCCGTTGTCGGGACCGGCGTTCGCCACGGTCGCGATCCTGACCTTCCTGCCTGCCTGGAACCAGTACCTGTGGCCCAGCATGGTCGTCCAGGACGAGAACCTGCGGCCGGTCATGGTCGGCATGCAGTACTTCTTCCAGGACAACACGGCGTGGGGCGAGATCATGGCCTACACGTCGATGATCACGCTGCCGGTGCTCGTCGTGTTCCTCGCCTTCCAACGTGCCTTCGTCAGCAGTGTCGCCGCGAGCGGCGTGAAGGGCTGACGCGCGATCTCGTTCTCTCACACGACTTTTGAAAGGCTGTGGATGTTCGCGCTGCCCGAATCCTGGGTCTGGGACTTCTGGTTCGCCGACGACGGCGACCACTACCACCTCTTCTTCCTCTACGCCTCAAAGGCTTTGCGCGATCCAGACGCCCGCCACTACCGTGCCTCGATCGGCCACGCGGTCTCGACCGACCTGACGAACTGGACCCGGATCGAGGACGCGTTGGTCCGCGCGGACGCCCCGGCGTTCGACGACCTGGCGACGTGGACCGGTTCGGTGGTGCGGCACCCGGATGGCACGTGGTTCCTGTTCTACACCGGCTCCACGGCCGCCCCGGAAGGCAAGAACGTGCAGCGGATCGGCTACGCCACCTCACCGGATCTCGTGACCTGGCACCGGGCTCCGGAGAACCCGGTCCTGGCCGCTGATCCCCGCTGGTACGAGACGCTGAACGCCGGCGTCTGGCACGACGAGGCGTTCCGCGACCCGTGGGTGTTCGCCGACCCGGACGGCGACGGCTGGCACATGCTCATCACCGCCCGCACCGGCTCCGGCGAACCGTTCGAACGTGGCGTGGTCGGCCACGCGGTCTCGGAGGACCTGCGGCGCTGGGAGCCACGCCCGCCGCTGACCGTTCCCGAGCCGCGGGGCTTCGGGCAGCTGGAGGTCATGCAGGTCGAGGTGGTGGACGGCAGACCGGTTCTGTTGTTCTCCTGCCTGGCCGAGCACGCCTCGCCCGACCGCAGGGCCACCGGTACGACCGGCGGAATCTGGGCCGCCCCTGCCGACAGCCTGCTCGGGCCGTTCGACATCGCGGCCGCCGAACCCGTCACCGACGACCGCCTCTACAGCGGGCGCCTGATCCGCCGCCGGTCCGACGACCGGTGGGTGCTGATCGCTTTCCACAACCGCGGCGAGCACGGCTTCGCCGGCGTCATCAGCGATCCCATGCCGGTGGCGTGGGACGGCAAACACCTCAGCGTCATCGGTTCCTAATCGGTTCCTAGAGTTCTGGAGGTCGGATGAGCTCAACGACGAGCGGACTTCGCCTGCTGCGGATCGCGTTCGCCGCCGCACTCGTGCTGGCGACCGCGGCCGTGGGCCTGCCGAGTCCCGGCGGCGCCACCCCGGCGCAGGCCGCGGCCACTTATCGCGCGCAGTACCACTTCACCGTGCCCGACCGCTGGAAGAACGACCCTCAGCGGCCGGTCTACCTCAACGGGAAATACAACTACTACTACCTCTACAACGCCGACTATCCAACCGAAGTCGGGACCGCCTGGCGGCTGGCGACGACCTCCGACGGAGTCGCCTTCGCGGATCAGGGCATCGCCGCGCCGAAGAAGACGAACGCGAACCACGACCTGTGGTCCGGTTCAGCGGTCGTGGACACCGCGAACACGGCAGGCTTCGGTGCCGGCGCGGTGATCCAGCTCGTCACGCAGATGGATCACCCGACCCCCGCGCAGATCGCGAACGGCTCCGGCCCGCAGGCGCAGTTCCTGTGGTACTCGATCGACGGCGGCCGGACGTTCCGGCCGCACGGCGAAACACCGGTGATCCCGAACGGCGGCCGGGGCGCCTTCCGGGACCCGAAGGTGATCTGGGACGCCGAACGCGGACGGTGGGTTGCGACGATCACCGAAGGAGACCGGATCGGGTTCTTCACGTCGCCGGACCTCAAGACGTGGACGCGACAGTCCGAGTTCGCGAGCACCTACGGCACGCTCGAATGCCCGGACCTGTTCCAGATCCGCGCCGATGACGGCACCACGCACTGGGTGCTGGGCGTGAGCGCCAACGGCAGGGCGGCCGGGAAGCCCGAGACCTATGCGTACTGGACCGGCTCGTTCGACGGGAGTTCGTTTGTCGCGGACTCGCCTGTGCCGCAGTGGCTGGATCACGGCTTCGACTGGTACGCCGGGGTCACCTGGGAGGACCAGTCCGCGCCACAGGACCGGCGGTTCGCGTTGGCCTGGATGAACAACTGGGCCTACGCGGACAACACACCGACCAGGGCTTCGGACGGCTTCAACGGAACCGACTCGATCGTCCGGCAGATCACGCTGAAGCGATACGCGGACGGGTACTCCCTCGCCTCTCAGCCGACTTCGGCCCTGGCTTCCCACGCCTCGTCCGTGAAGAACCTCGGCACCATCGAGGTCGACGACGGCCTGGTGCCGCTGGCGTACCACGGCACCGCATACCAGCTGGAAACGGACGTCAGCTGGGCCCAGCTGGACAACATCGGGCTGCAGCTGCGGGCGTCGGCCGACGGAACCCGGCACGCGGATGCCGGGATCTACCACGACTACAGCTATCTGAACCGGCGCCAGACCGGGCAGCCCGATCCCAACGGGCCGCGGGGTGAGAGCCACGCTCCGTGGAATCCGGCGAAGACCACCGCGCACCTGCGGATCCTGGTCGACCGGACCTCCATCGAGGTGTTCGTCGACGACGGCCGATACGTGCACTCCAGCCAGGTGTTCGCCGACCCCTCGGACACCGGCATCAACCTCTACGCCACCGGCGGCAGCGCCACCTTCGCCAACACGACGATCACCGAGTTCAACGACCTGAACCAGCGCCCGGCCAAGGTGCTCTCGGGATTCGAAGGCTCCTCCTACGACCCCGGCTGGACCGCCACCGGCAGCTTCGCCGGAACCGGGCCGGTGCCCTGGCACCTGCCGGGCATGGTCGGCAACGCGGCGCTGGACACCTTCGTCGGCGGCGGTGACCCGGCCACCGGCACGATCACCTCACCGGCGTTCACCCTGGACCGCAACCACCTGCATTTCCTGATCGCCGGCGGAAACCATCCGCACGGCTCGCCAGGGGAGACCTCGATCAACCTGATCGTGAACGGCCAGGTGGTGCGAACCGCCACCGGAGACGACACCGGGGTGCTCAGGCCAGTCGACTGGGATGTCAGCGCCCTGCAGGGGCAGAGCGCCCAAGTGCAGGTGATCGACCAGGCCACCGGTACCTGGGGACACCTCATGGCCGACCAACTGCTGTTGAGCGACTGAGCGGACAGATCGGGGCGAGGGCGGCGTTGTCCGTCCTCCTCCGATCCCGCCCGAACTTGGTGGCCGTGGCGCGGTGAAACGCTTACCTGGCAACCGGTGTCACCACGAGCGGTGCGAACGACGTGCGAATGGACCGTCCGGGTGACTCCGGTAACGGTCCTCGGTAGGCATTGCGATGCACCGGCCATGACCGCACCCTCGCACCGGCGACAACCGCCGAAGGACCGGATGATCGCCGTGACGGCTGCGGTCCTGCCCCTGTTGGTGATCATCGTGGGCTGCGCGCAGTCGCCCACACCTCTCGCGGCTTCCGCGACCACGACGACCACAACCACCACGACGACTACGACACCGCCGCCGGTCACCGTGGCGGCGGTTGTGGACGGTCGCACGGTGACTTTGTCGAACGGCACCGAGTTGCGGGTTCTCGGACTGGCCCAGCCCGGCGAGTGCTGGGCGGCGGCATCGGTCGAATTCGCGACGAAGACGTTGACGGGCAAGGCTGTCCAGGTCGTGGGTTCGCGGTTGCTGCTGGCCGACGGCAGTGACTACGCGGTTCTCGCGGCGAGCCAGGGGATGGCCAGGGCGGCAGCCGGGGCGGACGCGGCTGTCCGGCAAGCGGAGGCGATCGCCAAGCAGACGGCGCTCGGGTTCTGGGCGCCGTCGTGCGGCGGGCTCGATGTGAAGCCCGCACCGCAGCCCGTCGTGCCGCAGCCCGTCGTGCCGCAACCTGTTGTGCCGCAACCTCAGCCGGCGCCAGAACCAGCACCGCCGGCAGCCGCGTACTACCCGAACTGTGCGGCGGCGAGGGCGGCAGGGGTGACGCCGCTCTATGCGGGACAACCCGGCTACCGGTCCGCGCTCGACGGTGACAAGGACGGCGTCGCGTGCGAATAGCGCGGGAAGGACGGAAACAGCCGTGTCCGAGCCATCCAGAAGCCACCGTCCCCGATGGCGGGAGCCTGCCACCGTCTTACGGCTGTGGGTGTGGTCGTCGCGCTGCTGACGTGCCGATGCCGCCGGGCGGCGGTTCAGCCGGGGTCGAGCGAAGCGAGACCCGACCGGGGGTCCGGGGGCGGAGCCCGCCGGCTGGGGGTTTGGGGGGCTCGGCCCCCAAAAAACACGCGAAGCAAAGAAGGCCCACGCCCTTTGTGGGCATGATATTGCGGCTGTGGGAGTGATCGTCGCGCTACTGACGTGGCTCGTGCCGATGTCGCCGGGCGGCGGTTCCTCCGGTGAGGGCGACGTACCGACCTCCGCTTCGCCGGCGAACCCGCCTCCGAGCAGCACTACGTCCGAGGCCCCGGTGACGACAACCGGACCGCCTCCGGCGGAGAACAAGCCCGGTATCTCCAGTCCCGTGGCAACGCCTGCGCGTTCGCCGAGCTCGCCTCTGTACCTGGACATCGACGGCTCCTACCAGTTCGAGCAGTCCGGCCTCGCCGGTGAGCAGCACAGCGCAGGTGCTCGCATTCCGACGTCACTCGCCGTACGTTCGGCGTAACGGCGCGCTCAATGGCCCATTGAATGTCCTCATTCAGCGGACATTTGGGAAGCTGATGAATCGAATTCGATCCCGCCCGTGCAAGTCGGGCCCTTGGTCTCTGTTTGTGAAACGCCTTCCAGATGACGCTTCCTCGGACCCTGTTTCAACCAAGGAGCGAGGGGTAATGCGTTGCATGCCATTTCGTGACGAATACCGTAGTAGACGAATGTTAATTCTGGCGGTCAGCGTGCTGGTGGCGGGCACGTTGTCCGCACCGGTAGTCGGTAGTGCCGCACCGGTCCGCACCAGTGGCACGCAGAGCGGCATTGTGGCGGCGGGAGCACGTGTCACCGCGCCGGTGTCGGACCAGCCGCGCAGCTACACCGAGGCTCAGGTCACCGAACTCAACGCGCGCAAACAGGAGAAGGACAGCCACACGGGCAACCTCGGCAAGCAGGGATCGGAACCGCGGCACAGTGCCTTGGGGCCGCAGATGGCGGTGCCCGGCGGGATCAGCACCGCGTCGGCGAGCGTGCTGCGCGACTCCGCGATCCCGGCGAGCGGGTTGTCCGGCGGCTCGTCGTTCTCGTCGTTCACGCAGGAGCCGAGCACGGATGCCAACGGCGGCAACATCTTCCAGGTCGGCAACTGGTACGCGACCCGGTCGACGAACAACGGGGCGAGCTGGAACTTCCTTGATCCGTTCACGTTGTTCGGGAGCGGGTTCTGCTGCGACCAGGTGACCCAGTACGACGCCGCGACGGGCCGCCAGTTCTGGTTGCTGCAGTACAACAACAGACTGGTGCTCGCCAACGCGTCCGCCGCGGGCGCCGGCGCGTTCACCAACTGGTGCTACTGGAACATCGACGCCACGTGGTTCGGCCTCGCCGCCGGCACCACGCTGGACTACAACGACATCACCATCGGCAACAACAACGTCTCCATCTCCACCAACTTCTTCCCCGCCACCGGCCCGCAGGGGTCGGCGATCGTGCGACTGCCGAAGGTCCCGATGAGCACCTGCAGCGGGTTCAGCTACAGCCGCCTCAGCCGTACCGACAGCTTCACCTTCAAACTCGTTCCTGGCTCCACCGACACCCTGTTCTGGGGCAGCAACTGGGGCCAGACCAACGGCTCGTCGTTCCGGATCTACGCGTGGGCGGACAGCTCCGGCAGCTACTCGTTCTGGGACCGCACGGTGGCGTCGTACGGCTTCTACACCCGTAACAGCGGGCAGAACTGCGGCAGCACGGACGGGGTGGTGAAGAACTGGTGCCAGTTCGCTGACTCCCGCACGCTGGGCGCGTACCGCGTCGGCGGTGTTCTCGGTTTCTCCTTCAGCGCCAAGCAGGACGCTTCGCACCCGTTCCCGTACACCCGCATCGTGTGGTTCAACGAGTCGACCAAGGCCTACATCGGTGCGGGAGACCAGTGGGCCGCCTGGGGTGCGATCCAGTTCATGTCGATGGCGCCCAACAGCCTGGGGCGCGTGGGCACCACGTTCGCCTGGGGTGGTGGCACCGGCACCACGCACTACTACCCCGGTGGGGCGGTGAACAACTCGCCGGCCACCGCGATCGACACCTCTCCGAACTACTACCTGTGGGGTTCGGGGAACACCTGCACCTCGACCGGCGGGCTGTATCGGTGGGGTGACTACCTGACGGTGCGGACCTACAAGGCGAACCCGGCCCAGTGGGTCGCCGCGGGGTACGCGATGACCGGTGGGCACTGCGGCGCGGCCGGGGCCTGGCCGCAACCGCACAACGTGCTCTTCTCCTGACAAGCTGACGGTGGCGGGCCGGCCTCGGCCCGCCACCCCGCCGATCCTGTGGTGGTGTTGGCGATGAAGATGTCGATCGCGGTGCCGGTGCTTCTGCTGCTGGCTGTCGGTTGTGGCCAGGAACCAGCGGCTCCTCAGGACTCCGGTGTCGAAGGGGTGACGATGGTGGACGGTGGGTGTCCGCCGGCTCGCGATGCGCCACCGTGCCCGGACAAGCCGTTGTCCGCCCGGCTCAAGGTGACTCGAGCAGGTTCGGACGCGACTGTGGTCGCGGTCGAGAGCGGCGAGGACGGACGGTTCCGCATCGCCCTGGCACCGGGCGACTACACCCTGCATCCCGCGAACCGCGCGGGAACGCCTCTGCCGATCGCTCAACCGGTCGACGTGCACGTCGTCGCGAACCGCTTCACCGCCGTAGAGGTGTCCTTCGATTCCGGTATCCGTGACGCGCCGATCCCACCTGGGTAAAAGCAGGCGCAACGATCCCGACCGCTACCGCGATTCACCCGTGAGGGGGTACGCGGACATGCGGAGGTACCACCATGCATGCGACCAGACGGCTCATCGCGGCTGCGGCGGTCGTCCCTCTCCTCGTCTTGAGCGCAGCGACCGGGGATTGCGGCCATTACGTGGCCGAGGAGCAGCCGGCTCGGTTTACCGAGATCCTGGAGGACTTCCTCGGTGGCAAACCGATAGCAGGCGTGCCGCAAGGCTGACGCATTGGTGGCGGAGTTTCGCCATGTCTGTCTTGAGCCGCGGTCCAGGTCGGTGTTCGGACGGGGAACCTTGGCGGGTCTCGTGCGTTGGCCTGGGTGAAGCCCTGAGCGGCCAGTGGGAGGACCGGACATGAGACTGCCAGACCGCGAGCAGCAGGAACTGGACGAGATCGAGCGCCGTCTCGCCGATGACGACCCGAAACTGGCCGCCAAACTCACCCGCCCTCCACCCAGAGTGCCGCGCCGGACCATGCGTGTCGTCGCTGTGGTGATGCTCTACGTGCTTGGGTTGATGGTGCTGATGGCCGGAGTGACGCTGTCCTCGGTGGTGCTCATCGCACTTGGCGCCTGCGTGATGCTCGGTGTGTTCGCCTGGTTCGCCGTGCGGAGCTGGCGCCGGCACCGCGAGTAGCGAACTATCCGTTGCCGCGCTGAAGCGGGTGGGTAGGAAGCGGCTGGTCGACGAGTGGGTCGAGCGGATCAAGGCGATCGAGGTCGAACTGGTGAAGGGTCTCGGTTGTCACCCAGAGATGTCTCGGGCCCGTCCCGGTTGTCGGTGACGACGTCGCGAGTCGAAGCAGTCCGCGTCGCGGCTTGTACTTCCCTGCGTGAAACGAGGTTTCAGCGAGCGAGCAGGCTCAGTCCGTCGGGCGAGACTGTGCCGCACCGTGTTGCGATACCGCCTGGTGATGATCAGACCGGCCTCGCGCAGGATCGCGGTGTGCTGCTCGCCGCGCGACACGTGCCGGCCAGGCTGGCCAGCGCGCCGTCGTGGCGACCCCGTCGGCGATCGCGTGAGCACGAGCGCTCGAGTACGCCGAGGAGGTTGGCGAGCGCGCGGCCTGGTTCGTGTTCGCCCAAACATCGGCCACGTGTCGATGTCGAGCTGGCCGGGAAACACGAGTGTGCAGTTCTCCGGACCTCTGTCGTACATACACCGCAGCGCAGAAGAACACGTACGAGGAGTAGTCCGCGTCCGTCGAGGTGGAACTCACGTCCGCTTGCAGGCGTTGTGAATGTGCAGCACGAGTCCTGCCACCCACGCTCGATCCACCTGTCAGCAACCCGTCGACACCGTGTCGTACATACGTGCCGCGCTGGCGCGGTCGGCGTCGAGGTGCGAGCGGATCCGCTCCACCGTGACCCGATGGCGAGCCGTGGTAGGCGCCGAGCGTGTCGAGCAGCTCCCGCCGCGCGTGAGGTCGTCGGCGAGCGGCCGCAGCACCCCGGCACGTCGCCATCCGGCTCGCTAGCAGTCCAGCTCCAGCGTACGGCCTGCCTGCTAGCCAGCAGTCCCTCCCCGCTGTCGGCCAGCTCGCGCCGGGACCTCCCAGCGTGGTCAGGTCGAGACAGGCAGCCGGACGTGCGATCGCGGCCAGATGCCAACCGCTGGCCGAGTGAGGCGCGGACGCCGTGCCGCCAATCGCCGAACATCACCTCATCGGACCGGCCGCGCAGGCACGCAGGCTGAACAGGGTCTCGGCCATCCGACCCAGCGTCGGCATCAGCCGGACCCGTGCGAGATCCGCGGTCGTGAGATGGATCCGGTGCATGTCGCCCCCCAGCGTCGTGCCTCCGAGTGTGCCAGTTCGACGACCTGAGCTGTGCGTTTAAGCGCTGACTTACGAGCGTCGTACGGGCGGCGCGGGACTGAAAAGTCCGGCCATGACGAAAAACAAAAAATTCCTCGCCGTGGTCGCGGCCATCGCGGCGATGTTCCTGCTCGCCGCTCAGCCGGCCAGCGCGTTCGGGGTGTTCTACGGCAACTGGGGTGGTTCGAGCGTCGGGTACGTGTACTGGGGCGAAACCTGCGGGCTGCCGAACAACCAGGCGAACCTGAACTTCGGCGGCGGCCCTCGGGGCGGCTCCACCTATGTCTACGACGTGCGGGTCGTGAACGGCTCCGACCGGATCCTGAAGTTCACCAACCGAATCAGGTTCTACGGCTCGAACGGCGGCCCCATCGTGGACAGGACCGTGCCGGATCTCGCGCCGCACACGTCCCACCGGCTGATCGTCGACACGACGTTCAGCGGAACCCGGCTCACGTCCGTGTTTTACCCCTACGTCGGGTCGTCGAGCCCGGACACCGACTGCGGGCAGACGTTCACCCAGATCGACCTTTAAGGAACGAAGGCGACACTGCGGCAAAGTCGCAAAAAAAGCGAAGAAGCAGGTTAATCCTGCGCCACTGTGCTAATCGGCGGTCGCGTCGGCGAGTCGAAACTTCGAAGTTCTCGAAAAAGCTGGCGAAAGTCTTCGCCCGGCGTTGATACTCCGATCAGCTGTGGCCCAGGTCGCGACCGCCGATGAGGCGTGGGAGCTCTCGCCGTTGTGCCGGGTAAACCTTGCGCGGTCCTACTGGGAGCGGACCCGCCTTCTCGCGTTGATTCCATTCACACTTCGTAGACCTTTGGGGCACTGTGCTTTCATCACATCGTCGTAGCGCCGGTGTGTTCGCCGGGTTACTCATGGTGGCCGGGCTGGTTTCGGCCAGTCCGGCCATCCCCGCCATCAAACCCGCCGTGCCGCTCCGTGACGCTTCGACGTCCGCGATGCTCGCCGCGCAGGTGTCCGGCAAGCGGGTCGAGGTGACGGAACGGACCACCGAGACGTCACAGACCTTCGCCAACCCCGATGGCCAGATGACGCTGGAGCAGCACGTGCTGCCGGTACGGGCGCGCAAGGGTGACGGCTGGGTCCCGGTGGATCAGACCCTTCAGCGGAGCACGGCGGGGACGATCACGCCTGTGGCACCCGCGACCCCGCTCGAGTTTTCTGGTGGTGGCTCGGTGCCGCTCGTGCGGTTTGGCAAGGACGGCAAGGAACTGACCTTCCGGTGGCCGGGTACTTTGCCGGTGCCGGTCCTGACCGGGATTCCGCGACCTACGCCGAGGTGCTGCCGGGTGTAGACCTGCGAGTGAAGGCCAACGCGGCTGGATTCTCGCACGTGCTCGTGGTCAAAACCCCGGACGCGGCACGCAATCCGAAGCTCGCCAAGGTCTCTTTAGGACTCGAGACCAAGGGTATTTCGGTGAAGGCCGATGCCATCGGCGTGTTGACCGCGACGGATGACGTCGGCAAGGTCGTCTTCCAGGCCGCGCCGGCGGAGATGTGGGACGCGGGCGCCGTCACACCCAAGGCCGGGGAGCAGCCGCAGCGCCGGACCGTGTTCCCGGTGGAACTGTCGGGCAAGCAGCTCACCTTGGTGCCGAACCAGAAGATGCTGACCGATCCGGGGACGAAGTTCCCTGTCGAGATCGATCCGACCTGGAGTACCGGCCAAGGCGGCTGGGGACTGGCTTACGACGAGCCGTCCAGCTATCGCGGCAACACCTACTGGGGTGGCGACGGCGACGGCGTCTTCAAGGTCGGCTACTCATCATGGGAATGGCCGACGGTCCGGGTCCGCTCCTACTTCCAGTTCGACATCGGCGCTCTGCACGGCAGCCAGATCCGGGGTGCGGAGACCAACATTCTCGAGGTCCACGCGCCTTCCTGCGCACCGAAGTGGGTCGATCTCTACCACACCGGCGGAATCGGCCCAGGTCTTAGCTGGAACAACCAGCCAGCCTTGATCCAGAAGGTCGGCTCGGCGGAAGTCGCACACGGGTACAACGGTTGCGGGCCCGACTGGGTTGGCTTCGACGTCGGTGGCGCGGTGGCGTCATCGGTCAACGCGCGAGGTCAGACCGTGACGTTCGGGCTCATCTCCGGCGACGAAAGCGCCACCTACAAGGAAATATCTCCTGGAAGAAGTTCGACCCGAACCCGAACCTGATCGTCACCTACAACAACCGCCCGTTCGCGCCGAGTGATCTGGCGTCGGAACCACAGGGTGGTTGTGGCGTCGAGCCGAACGAGCCGTACGTCACGACCGCGACGCCGATTTTGAAGGCGCGGATCACCGACCCGAACGGTGACCGGGTGCGAGCCCACTTCGCGTGGGGAAAGCGGGGGGTCGGTGAAACGGGCTCGATGGACATGGAACTCCAGGAGTCCGGCTCGGAGTTCCGGCTCAGGATCCCCAACGGGTACTTCCAGGACGGCGCGAAAATAGCCTGGCGGGTCCACGGCAGGGACAGTTATGGCTTCGACGGGGACTACTCGAGCTGGTGCGATATCACCGTCGATCTCACCCCGCCGAACACAATTCCATCCGTAACGTCCACTGTGTACCCGGAAAACGGTGAAGGTGGCGCGCCAGGACAGACGGCCGCGTTCAACTTCGACGCCAACGGTGACACCGATGTGGCGGAATTCAAGTACCGGCTCGACGGCCAGGCGGAGAAGTCCGTCAAGGCCGTGAACGGAAAGGCGACCGCCTACATCACCCCGCCGACGCGCGATCCGTACACGCTTCACGTGGTCAACGCGGACCGGGCCGGCAACCGTGCGCCGGAGAACAAGACCAGGAACTACGTGTTCCGGGTCGGCGTGCCCAACCCACCGGCGGCCCAGTGGAAGATGGACGGCCGCAATCCGTCCACCACCGTGCTCAACGCCGTGAACCCCGCCCACGACGGTAGCTTCGCTGCGGGTAAAGCCAGGTGGGTCGGTGGCCGGATAGGTGACGCGCTGGAGTTCGACGGCAGTCCCAACTCGTGGGTGTCGACAGCGGGCGGTCCCACCGTGAACACCGCCGAGAGTTTCACGGTGAGCGCGTGGGTACGGCTCGACAAGATCGATCAAGGACGCGGGCCGCGGTCAGTCAGGACGGCACCAAGTTTTCCAGATTCTCGTTGAACTACATCGGCGGCCACGTGAACGCGTGGGGGTTCTTCGTGACTTCCGAGAACAACGGGACACCAGACCTGCGCTACGCGTTCGCGGGCAATAGTCCGGCGAAACCGGGCGTGTGGACGCATTTGACCGGTGTCTACAACTCGTCGGAGAACCGCATCGAGGTGTACGTCAACGGCGTGCTCGCCGGATCGACCGATTCCGGCGCCCCGCAGGCGTCAAGCGGGGCTTTGCAGATCGGCCGCGCCATGTGGGACGGCAACCAGGGTGACAACTGGACAGGCGCGGTCGACGACGTCAAGGTCTACAACCGCGCGCTGCCGGACGTGAAGGTGGCCGAGGCCACCGAAATCGACAAGCTGGCCACCCAGCCGGCGACGGAGGAAGCGGCCTTCCCGGTTCGATGAGAACACGGGTACCACCACCACGGACGCGTCCGGCAACTACCGGGCCGCGACGCTGAAAACCAGGGGCGACCTGGGGCGCCAGGCGAAGGTCGGGGTGGGCTGCGGTTCAACGGGTCGGCTACGGCTTCAGTGGCGGGGGAAGGTCCTGCGGTACGTACCGACAACAGTTTCACCGTCAGCGCGTTGGTGAACATGGACAAAGTCGGCGAAACCCGGATCGCGGTCAGCCAGGACGGTGAGAGGTACAGCGGTTTCTACCTGATGTGGCATGCGGTTCACCAGAACTGGGTATTCACGGTGCCGCAGTCCGACGCCGACGGCGCGACGATGTTCAGCGCACCCGGTACCGCGCCGGTGGCAACCAAGTCATGGGTGCACCTGACCGGTGTTTATGACGCCTCCGTGCCCGAGATCCGGTTGTATGTCAACGGTGCGTGGGCGGCGACCACGGCGACACCAGGTGGAATCCGCACGAACGCGGCCAAACCGCTCCAGATCGGCCGCGGCCAGTGGACCGGGCAGCCCGTCGATAATTTCCTGGGGTCGATCGACGAGGTGCATCTGTATTCAGGGGTCCGGACTGTCGCCGAGATTCGGGAGGAGTATCTCCACCCGATCACCGATCGCGCGTGGTCCGGCGCGCTCGCACGTTACCTCGGCTACGACGCCGATCATTTCTCGGCGAACGGCCCGATACCACGGGGCTACCGGCTCGAGGGTCCCTTGGGGTGGTTGGTTCCTGTCGGTACTCCTGGCACCGTGCCGCTGTATTCCTGCCGGTACGACGGTGTGGACGAGGTGACCTCGCAGGACCCCAACTGTGAGGGCTGGACAAAGCTGGGCACGCTGGGTGCGGTCTATCAGGCGCAGCCGGCCGGTAAACCGACACAGATGCTTTACCGCTGCACCACCGGGGCTCCGAAGTTCGAGCATTTCGAATCACTGCTGGCGTACTGCGGCAGTCTTCCCTGTGGACGGTCCACTCGGCTATGTACTGAAATACGCGGCACTGAGCCGGTACCTCAAAACCGATCTCGGGATCGATCGCCGGAGCAGCATCGGCGGCGTAGCCGCGCCTTATCAGCCCGCCGGATCGTTGGGGGCGGTTTCGCTGACCGCGACGGCAGGCGCCGTGCCCTTGATGTCGTGTGAAGACAAGGGCGACAAGTTCAGTTCCCTTTCGGCCACTTGTGAAGGAAAGACAGTGCTGGGGCAGGCGGGCTGGATCTGGACCAACCCACCTGCCGGGCTCCAAAGCCTGCCGTTGTCCCGATGCAAGACGCTCGATCCCGACGGGAAAACACCCGTCGATCGGTTCGACTCGATCGCCGGCGACTGTGAAGGCCAGGACGTCGTCGATGTGCTGGGTTATGTGGTTGTTCCATGAACTGGGGGAAGGGATACATGAAAAGAACCATTTGGTGGCGAAGTCTCACCTTCGCCACCGGGGCGATGCTCGCCGGGTCACTCGTGGTCGCCACGGCGGGAACGGCGTCGGCGGCCCGAAAGCCCGGCGACCCCACTCCGCTGAGCGAGGCCAAGGCGGCATCGGCCAAACCCGTGCCGGTCAAGCCGTTTCAGGCAGACGTCACCGCGACTCGTGCGCTGCACGGTGCGCAGAAAGTCGCCTGGCCCACGGCCGGAGTCACCGATGTCGACTTCACTCCGGCGAAGCTGCAGGCAAAACAGACTGAGACGGCCGGTAATCTGCCGGTCAGGCTCACTCCGTCCACATCGGACTTCGGAGTCGCCGCCGCGCAACCGGCCAAGGTGCGCGTCGAAGTTCTCGACCAGAAACTCGCCGAAGCGGCGGGAACGCCAGGAACCATGGTGCGGCTCAGCCGCGCGGACGGGGTGAACAAGGCGGCACCGGTCACCGCCGACCTCGACTACTCGGCCTACCGCGGTGCGTTCGGCGGCGACTGGGCGTCCCGGCTCCAGGTCGTGTCGCTGCCTCCGTGTGCGGCCACCACCCCGTCCCGGCCGGAATGTCGCACCAAGAAGCCGTTGGCGACCCGCAACGACACCACGGCCGGACGGGCTTCGGCCCCGGTGGCCGCCGAACCCAGCGTGTCGGTGTTCGCACTCGCGGCCGCTCCCGCCGGACCGACCGGTGACTACACGCGACTCCGCTCTCGCCGGCCAGCTCGTGGGGCGTTGGCCTGCAGAGCGGATCGTTCAGCTGGCAGTATCCGTTCAAGATGCCCGATGTGCCGGGCGGACTGGTCCCGAGCCTGGGGATGTCCTACAACTCCGGCACCATCGACAGCCGCGTCGTCTCGACCAACAACCAGCCATCGTGGATCGGTGACGGCTGGAACATGGGTGCGGGTGCCATTTCGTGGCAGTTCAAGCCCTGTGCCGACGACGGCGTCGAGCCGAAGACGGGTGACCTCTGCTGAGCGGGAAACTATGCCACGATGTCCTTCGCCGGGCACTCCAGTGAGCTGATCTTCGACGATGATGCCAAGACCTGGCGTCCGAGGAATGACGACGGCACCCGCGTCGAGTACCTGTCCGGCGCAGACAACGGCGATCGTGACGGCAATTTCTGGCGGGTGACCACGACCGACGGCACCCAGTACCACTTCGGGTCCAAAAAGGAGACGCGGTCCACCTGGACCGTGCCGGCGTTCGGCAACAACGTGGGCGAACCGTGTCACGCGGCGACCTTCGCCGGGTCCTCCTGTGACCAGGCGTGGACATGGAACCTCGACTACGTCGTCGACCGCCACCGCAACACGATCAAGTACTCCTACGACATCGAGCGCAACAGCTACGGGATCAACGTCGGGCAGGCCAAGGCCGACTACACGCGTAGCGGCACGCTGCGCCGCGTCGAATACGGTGCCAACGAACAGATCGCCGGCGCCCCGTCCGCCGTCGTCGACTTCGAAATCGCGGATCGCTGCGTGCCAGGGGCCAACTGCGCGCAGCACACCAAGGAATCCTATGTAGACACACCGTGGGACCAGCAGTGTGACACCGCGACCTGTGACAAGTATTCGCCGACCTTCTTCTCGTCGAAGCGGCTGGCAAAGGTGACCACGAAGCTGCTGGACAAGCCGGTCGATTCGTGGACGCTCGATCAGAGCTACCCCGATCCCGGGGACAAGACGACTGCCGCACTGTGGCTCAAGAGCGTGACGCACACCGGACTGGCGGGCGGAAGCGCCGCGGAGCCTCCGGTCGTGTTCAACGGCGACCTGCAAGCCAACCAGGTCAACAGCGCCACGGACGGCTTGCCGCCGATGAACAAGTACCGGATGGCGGCGTTACGCAACGAGACCGGCGGATCGGTTCAGATCAACTGGGCGCCGGCAGACTGCACGCCGACCACCTTGCCGGTGCCGGAAACCAATACCCAGCGGTGTTTCCCGGTCCGGTGGGCGTACGGCCAAGTCGAACCAAAGGACGACTGGTTCACGAAGTACGTCGTGGCACAGATCGTCAAGAGCGACCTGGTCGGTGGCGCGCTCGCCGAGCTGACCAGCTACGAATACCTGGGCGGCGCGGCCTGGCACTTCGGTGACAGCCCGCTTGTCCCCGTCGACAAGCAGACCTGGGCGGATTCGCGTGGCTACGGCAAGGTGATCGAGCGCCACGGCGACCCGGTGGCCGACCCCGGGGTCAACATGTCCAAAAAGGAGACTCGTTACTTCCGCGGCATGAACAGAGACAGGCTCAACCGCCAGGGTGGCCTCAAGCCGGCTTCCGTGCAGGATTCACAGGGCGGAAGCACTGAGGACTCCGATGGCCTGGCTGGATTCCTCCGCGAGGAGATCAGCTACAACGGAGTCGCCGGAGCCGAGGTTTCGGGCAGCATCACCAACCCGTACCGCAAGCAGACCGCGAAACAGGGCAGTCACATCGCGTACATCGTGCAGCCAGGGGCGACCCGCGGCCGGACGGCGCTGGCTTCCGGTGGTTTCCGGAAGACCGAGTCGGCCAGCACGTACAACGACGAAGGCATCCTCACCCAGGTGAACGATCGTGGTGACGTCGCCAACGCCAAGGACGACCAATGCAGGACCATCAGCTACGCGCGTGATCCCGGAAAGCTGGTGCTCACGCTGCCAAGCCAGGACAAGACCGTCGGTGTCGCCTGCGGTGCCGCGGCCGTGTTCCCGGTGGACTCGATCTCCGACGTCCGCACCTTCTACGACAACGGTGAGCTGGGCGTCCCGCCGACGAACGGAACCTCGGTACGTTCGGAATTCGTCGCCGACTATCCCGGTGGTGTACCGAGTTATGCCACCACCGGCGTGGCAACGTTCGACAGCTACGGCCGTGAGCTCACCACGTCCGATGCGCTCAACCGGACGTCCAAGACGGCTTACCAACCGACCACCCCCACTCCGGCCAGGATCACGATCACCGATCCGGCAGGCAACGCCACTGTCTCGACCCTGAACCAGACTCTTGGCAAGGCGGAGAAAACGGTCAACGTCAACGGCCGCCGGACCGACATCGCCTACGACGCACTGGGCCGGATCGTCGAGGTGTGGAAGCCCGGACGTGCCAAGGACAACAGTGAGTCAGGGAACGTGATCTACGGCTACGACGTCCGTAACAACGGAGTCAGCTCCGTCACCACACAGACGTTGAAAGCCAATCAGAACTACGTCACCGCGTACTCCCTGTACGACGGATTCGGCCGGTCGCGGCAAACGCAGTCACCGGCTTGGATGATGCCGGGCCAGACCAGCCGGATCCTCACCGACACGATCTACGATTCCCGCGGCCTCGCTGTCAAGGCCAACAGCGGCTACCTGTCACCGGTTCCGCCGGCAAGGATCTGTCGCCACAGCTGGGGGTGACGCCGATGCGCCGTCGCAGACCATTACTGAGTACGACGGTGCGTCCCGGGTGACCGCTTCGGTGTTTCGCAGCGCTGGTGTCGAACAATGGCGAGGCGGAGTCGAATACCGCGGCGACAGCCTGGCGGTGACCCCACCGAAGGGCGAGACGGCGACGACCACACTTGTCGACGCGAGGGGCCAGAAGACTCAGCTCAGCCAGCACCAGGCACCGACCCCCACCGGCCCAGCAGACACCACGAAATACGGCTACACCAAGGCGGGGCTGCCGGAGACGGTGACCGACGTCGCCGGCAACGTGTGGACCTACAAGTACGACGCTCAGGGCCGCCGGATTTCCGCCAAGGATCCGGACAAGGGCGAGACGATCATGACCTACGACGCGGCCGGGCAGCTACTGACCAAAAAGGACGCACGCCAGCAGACCGTCGCCTACAAGTACGATGTGCTGGGACGCAAGACCGAGACACACGCAGACTCGATCACCGGTCCGAAGCTCGCCGAGTGGACGTACGACACGGTCGTGGGCGCGAATGGCGCGCTGAAGGGCCTGCCCGCGATGACAACCCGCTATGCGGGTGGCAACGCCTACAAGACGGAGATCACCGGTTACGACATCGCCTACCGGCCGACGGCGTCCACACTGACGATCCCGGCTTCGGAAACCGGGCTTGAGGGCACCTACAAATCGACGGCCGAATACAACGTCGACGGGACCGTGCGCAAGGAGACGCGGCCCAAGCTGGGCGCCAACCTCGCCGGGGAGACGATCCAGTACGGCTACGACGATTACGGTATGCCGAGCACGATGGTCGGCTCGGATACTTACGTCGGGTACACCCGGTACACGCCGTTCGGCGAACAGGAGATGGTCCGGCTCGGCGTCGAAGGAGCGGAGACCTGGGAGCGCCGGGGTTACGAACTCGCGTCGCACCGGCTGTCCAGGACAACCGTCGAACACGCGAAGAACACGGATCTGCAATCTGATGTGACGTACGGGTATGACCCAGGTGGCAATGCGAAGTCGTTGTCCACGAAGGCTCCTGGCATTGCTGAGGATCGGCAGTGCTTCGGCAACGACTATCTGCGCCGGATCACCGAAGCTTGGACGTCGACCGTGAACTGTGCCACGCCGGGCAGTTCGATCGGCGGCCCAAGCGCCTATTGGTCCACCTTCGGTTACGACCAGATCGGCAACCGGAAGACCGATCGGACACACGGCCTGGGCGGGGCACAGGACTCCCTCCGCCAGTCCGACTATCCGGCAGCCGGTGCGCCGAGGCCACATGCGCCGACCTCAGTGACCTCTACGGGCCCGGCGCCGACAAAGGTCGACACCTACGGCTACAGCCAGACGGGCGGGACCACAAGCAGGCCCGCACCCACCGGTGGCAGCCAGATCATGACGTGGGACGCGGAAGACAAGGTCATCTCGGCCACCGCGGGTACCGCCGTCACGACCTACGCCTATGACGCCGAGGGCACCCGGTTGACGACACGCGACGCCACGGGAGCCACGCTGACCTTGCCGGATGGCAGCGAGGTTCGTTATGACAAGGGAAGCGGCATCACTACCGGGAGCCGGTCGTACAAGTACGGCGGCAGCACGGTCGCGGTCCGCAAGGCGGCCGGTGTCAACGGCATCAACTGGATGTTCCAGGACCGCTCCGGCAGTGACACGGTCGCGGTCAACGCCGGGTCGTTCCAGGTGGACCTCGCCTGCTCGATCCGTTTGGCCAACTGCGGCAGGCGCAGCCCGCGGCCTGGCCGGGCAGCACTGGCTTCGCCGGTGGTTCGCAGGACAAGGGGACGGGACTGACCCATCTCGGTGCGCGTGACTACGACACGAAAACCGGAAAGTTCCTTTCGGTGGACCCGATCCTGGCGATGGGAAACCCGCAGCAGTTCAACGCGTACGCGTATGCGGACAACAACCCGGCCACCAAGTCGGACCCGACCGGGTTGATCGCGACCAGTTGCCCGGACGGCGAATGCTCGGATGGTCACGGTTCCTACGGCGGAATCGGTGGTCGCAACCCGGCCACGAATAACCCGGTTAATCGAGGCGTCCCGTATGTCTTCCATCCCGCGAAAAGCGCCTTCGATGCTCCGGAAGGCAAGTTCGATCCAGGCAAGCACCCGTTGTCAAGTATCTGTGCCAAAGATGGGGTCTTACTGGAAGCATCGCGGACCACTGCAACGCGCAGTCCTGGGAACTGAATGGCAAGATTCGCGCGGAATGCTCGATCAGGCCTCTCGCGAGTGAATGCCAGCCACTCCCGAAGAAGAAGGAAGCGGAAAAGCCGAAACCCCGGGACGGAATCGTCTTGGTGTGCACTTCGGTCACAGGTTCGGCAGGGCTTGTCGCTGGGTACGAACGCTGTACCTCAGACGCCGATCCTGGTGCGGTTTTGCACAGTGTGAAGGTCGGCGGTGGTCCAGCTCTTGGGGTTTCCGGTGGTGTAAGCCTGAAGTTCGCCGAGGGAATGAAAACTCTGGATGACGCCGATAATGAATGGGGGAATTACGCGGAGGTTGACGTATCGGTGCTGGGTACAGGAATCTCAGTCGGGGCCTCGCGAAGCCTCAGTATCGATTGGGACAAGGTTGCCAAAGGCCAGGATGGTTGGTATACCCCAGGCGGTGTGACATATGGGGCGGGTAGAAGCTTCGGAGTAAGCGCCCGCGCCAGCGTCGGATTCGAATACTCCTGGGTCACCAGGGGATAGCCGGCAAAGGTCTGCAAAGGCCTCCTTCGCAGTGCAATACGCTGCGAAGGAGGCCTTTGCGGTATTCCGCTAAACCCCCGCCTCCAACAGCCTGTTGGCGGTAGTCAGTGTGATCTGTAAACGTCTACATCAGCAGTTCCCTACTGCCAACTCGTTCCCTGTCTACTTTCCGCAGTTGCTGTGCGCTATCCTGGAGCGGTCCAGGATTGCTCCTGGCCCGTTTCTCCAGGCTGCCGCGATAGCGATACCGGGTAACCGGAATCGCAGCGATCTTCCGCAGCTCGATCTGCCCGCCAGTGATCGGCGGCCATCGCCCGGTGGGCGTGGTGAACTGTCGGCGGACGTCCTTCCATCTCCCGTGGTGTTCGATCGCCTGTGTGGCTTGCCGCAGCAGGATCTGCATCGCTGCGTTCGCGACGACTGCCTTGCCCAGGTCCGAACTCAATACGTTGGCGGTGTCCTGCGTGGTCACAGTGAGGCCGGCCCAGTGCTGCCCCAGGTCGCACAAACCACGGCGGAGGGCTACCGCGCAAGGTCACCTCGTGCCGGGTGATGCCGGACCGTCCGGCGATCGAAGATCATCCGCTCTCGGGCTCGTCTCGGGCTCGCAAACCAAGATCCACAACGGTGAAGAGGGGGAGAATGAGTACGGAAAGCAGAGAAGCAGGTAGAGACGAATCTCTACTTGCTTCTCTGGAGTACGCCGCCAGGGACTCGAACCCCGGACCCGCTGATTAAGAGTCAGCTGCTCTAACCAACTGAGCTAGCGGCGCTTGTTTGTATGCCGGAGCCTTGCTCGTTCCGACGTGAAGAACGTTAGCACACGGCTTCCGCGCGCTCCCAATCGGCTGGTCAAGCCCGGTTTGGGGGTACATCGAGCACGTAACGATCCGGCCACTTGGGCAACTTCCGGACGCCACGTCGCGTCCCCTTGTTGGGGGACGCCAAAACGACTTCGTGCAGGCAGTCTCGGGAGTGGGCGACAAGTAGATCGGAAGAACGTCGATGGGGATGTGGGACAGAAGCGGTCGTGGGGTGGTCGCGGCGGGGCTCGCTGTGATCCTGATCGCAGGCTGTTCGGGGGGCGACGCGGGAACGAGCGGGGCATCGGGGGAGTCGAGCAGTGCTCCTCCTCCGCCGCCGAAGCCCGTCACGCTGACGCTGGCGCTGAACGACGGTCAGGCTGACGTCTCGCCCGGTCTGCCGGTGATCGCGACGGCGGCGGACGGGAAGCTCACCGAGGTCTCGCTGACCAACCCGGAGGGCAAGGTCGTCGAGGGGAAGCTGAACCCCGAGTCGACGCAGTGGACGAACACCGAGCCGCTCGGATACTCGAAGACCTACAAGCTGAACGCGACCGGGGTCGGCGCGGACGGCAAGCCGCAGACCAAGACGTCGTCGTTCACGACGGTCAAGCCGCGGACGCTGACGTACGTGTCGACGAACCCGCAGGACGGCACGACGATCGGTGTCGGGCAGCCGCTGGCCTTCTACTTCGACGAGCCGGTGGCCGACAAGGTCGCGGCCGAGAAGATGCTGGAGATCACCACCGAGCCCAAGGTCGAGGGCGCCTTCTACTGGTTCAACAAGAAGGAGGTGCACTGGCGTCCGGAGAAGTTCTGGAAGTCGGGCACCAAGATCACCATGAACATCAAGGTCTACGGCAAGCACATCGGTGACGGCATCTACGGCCAGGAAGACCGCGTCATCACCACCACGGTCGGCGACGAGGTCATCCACGAGGCCGACGGCCAGTCGCACCAGGTGATCACCAAGGTCAACGGCCAGGTCGTGCGCACCATGCCGACCTCCATGGGCAAGCCGGCCGACGCGACTCCCACCGGCACGTACGTGCTGATGGAGAAGCACGACCACATGATCATGGACTCGACCACGTACGGCCTGGCGCTGGAGAACGGCGGCTACAAGACCCCGGTCGACTGGGCGTACCGCATGTCCAACAGCGGCATCTTCTTCCACAGCGCGCCGTGGTCGATCGGCGACCAGGGCCGTCGCAACGTGAGCCACGGCTGCCTGAACCTCTCGCCCGAGAACGCCAGGTGGGTGTTCGACAACAGCAAGCAGGGCGACATCGTCGTGGTCACCAACTCCGGCGGGCCGGTGCTGGAGTCCTGGGACGGGTTCGGCGACTGGCAGGTCCCCTGGACCACCTGGGTCCAGGGCAACCGCTAACTCAGAACCGCTAGCTCAGGAAACCGTCACCTGACCACCGGAAACGGTCAGGTGACGGTTCACCTGCACGGCCTCCAGCATCCGCCGGTCGTGCGTCACGAGCAGCAACGTGCCGGGGTAGGTCTCCAGCGCCGTCTCCAGCTGCTCGATCGCCGCCAGGTCGAGGTGGTTCGTCGGCTCGTCCAGCACCAGCAGGTTCACCCCGCGGCCCTGCAGCAACGCCAGCGCCGCCCGCGTCCGCTCACCCGGCGACAACGACGCGGCCGGCCGCATCACGTGGGCGGCCTTGAGCCCGAACTTCGCCAGCAGCGTCCGCACGTCGGCGGGCGTCATCTCCGGCACGGCCTCCTCGAACGCCTCCACCAGCGGCAGTTCGCCCAGGAACAGCCCGCGCGCCTGGTCCACCTCGCCGACCACGACGCCGGAGCCCAGCGTCGCGTAACCCGAGGTCAGCTCCGCCCTGCCGAGCAGCGCGGCCAGCAGCGTCGACTTGCCCGCACCGTTCGCGCCGGTGATCGCGACCCGGTCCGCCCAGTCGATCTGCAGGTCCACCGGGCCCAGCCGGAAGTCGCCGCGCTCGACGACCGCGGCCCGCAGCGAGGCGACCACCGCACCCGAACGCGGGGCCGCGGCGATCTCCATCCGCAGCTCCCACTCCTTGCGCGGCTCCTCGACGACGTCCAGCCGCTCGATCATGCGGTCGGTCTGGCGGGCCTTCGAGGCCTGCTTCTCGGTGGCGTCGGCGCGGAACTTGCGGGCGTTCTTGTCGTTGTCGGTGGCCTTGCGCCGGGCGTTCTTCACGCCCTTGTCCATCCACGCGCGCTGCATGCGGCCGCGCGCCTCCAGCGAGGCCTTCGTGTCCGCGAACTCCTCGTAGTCCTCGCGGGCGTGCCGGCGGGCGCGGTCGCGTTCCTCGAGGTACGACTCGTAGCCGCCGCCGTAGCGCCGGACCTGGTTCTGGTGCAGGTCGAGCTCGAGGACGCTGGTCACCGTGCGGGCCAGGAACTCGCGGTCGTGCGACACCAGGACGGTGCCCGCGCGCAGGCCCGTGACGAACTTCTCCAGCCGTTCCAGGCCGTCGAGGTCCAGGTCGTTGGTCGGCTCGTCCAGCAGGAAGATGTCGTAGCGGCTGAGCAGCAACGACGCCATGCCCGCGCGCGCCGCCTGGCCGCCGGACAGCGAGGTCATCAACGCGTCCAGGCCCACCGCGAGCCCGACGTCCGAGACGACCTCCAGGGACCGTTCCTCCAGGTCGGCGCCGCCCAGCGCGAGCCAGCGGTCCAACGCGTCGGAGTAGCCCTCGTCGTTGCCCGCGGTCAACGCCTCGGTCGCCAGATCCAGCTCCGCCTGGGCCGTGGCGACCCCGGTGCGGCGGGCCAGGAAGTCGCGCACGGTCTCACCGGGACGCCGTTCCGGCTCCTGGGGGAGGAGCCCGACGTTCGCCGAGGGCGGGCTCAGCGTGACGCGGCCCTCCTCGGCGGGAATGAGGCCCGCGAGCGTCCGCAGCAGCGTCGACTTGCCGGCGCCGTTCACGCCGACCAGCCCGATGACGTCACCGGGGGCGATCACGAGGTCGAGATCGGAGAACAGGACGCGATCACCGTGGCCGGTGGCGAGGCCCTTCGCGACGAGCGTGGTCATGAACACTCCCGAAACGTGAAGAAAGGCCCCCGCAACCGCGGAGGCCTTTCGACAAAGGGTGAGTGACGGGACTTGAACCCGCGACACCTGGGATCACAACCCAGTGCTCTGCCAGCTGAGCTACACCCACCATCACCGGTCGTTGACCGGCAGGGGAAGCATAGCAATGGCATCCACTGATATTGAAATCGGGGGTCAGTCGGCGTTCTTCAGCAGCTCAGCGGCCACGGCCTGGGCCTGCTCGGTCGACGGTCCCGGCGGCGCCACGAACGCGGTGCGCCGGTAGTACGCGAGCTCCCGGATCGACTCCTTGATGTCCGCGAGCGCCCGGTGCGCGAGACCCTTGCCCGGCTGCGCGTAGTAGATGCGCGGGTACCAGCGCCGGCACAGCTCCTTGATCGACGACACGTCGACCATGCGGTAGTGCAGGTGCGCGTCCAGCTCGGGCATGTCGCGGGAGATGAAACCGCGGTCGGTGGCGATCGAGTTGCCGGCCAGCGGAGCCGTGCGGGGGTCGGGTACCCACTCCTTGATGTAGGCGAGCACCGCCGCCTCGGCTTCCTCCATCGAGACCGCGGAGGCGCGCACCTCTTCTGTCAGCCCCGACTTCGCGTGCATCTCCATCACGACGTCCGGCATCGAGGCGAGCACTTCGTCGGAAGCGTGGATCACAATGTCCACGCCGTCGCCGAGCACGTTGAGCTCGGCGTCCGTGACCAGTGCCGCGATCTCGATCAGAGCGTCTTTGCCCAAGTCGAGCCCGGTCATCTCGCAGTCGATCCACACCAGACGATCCATCACGCCCAGAACATTACTGCGCGACGCCTCAACTTCGAGTGGCGGCGTGCGGCAACCTGGTTACGCTCCTCGTGCATGACGGCTCAAGCTGAGATCGCTGCTGGATACGCGGCTGAGAGCGCGGCCATCGAACTTGGTGCCGTGCTGGTCGACGGAACCAGTCGAGCCGACCGCACACGTCCGCATCCCGCTGGCCATGGTCAACCGGCACGGACTTGTCGCGGGGGCAACGGGAACCGGGAAGACCAAGACGCTCCAGCTCCTCGCCGAACAGCTGTCGAACAACGGCGTGCCGGTGCTGATGGCGGACGTGAAGGGCGATCTGTCCGGTCTGTCGCAGCAGGGTCAGGACAGCGACCGGACCAAGGCCCGCGCCCAGGACACCGGTGACGACTGGCAGCCGCAGTCGTATCCGACGCAGTTCCTGTCGATCGGCACCGGCGGCATCGGGGTGCCCCTGCGGGCAACGGTCACGAGCTTCGGCCCGATCCTGCTGTCGAAGGTGCTGGGCCTGAACGACACCCAGGAGTCGACGCTCGGCCTGATCTTCCACTGGGCCGACTCAAAAGGCCTCCCGTTGCTCGACACCAAGGACCTGCGCAGCGTCATCCAGCACCTCACCGGCGACGAGGGCAAGGAGGACCTCAAGGGCATCGGCGGCGTCTCCAGTTCCACCGCCGGTGTGATCCTGCGGTCCCTGGTCAACCTGGAGGCGCAGGGCGGCGACAGGTTCTTCGGCGAACCGGAGCTCGACCCGGCCGACCTGATGCGGCAACGGGACGGCAAGGGTGTCGTCAGCCTGCTCGAACTGGCCGAGCTGCAGGGCAATCCGGCGTTGTTCTCCACGTTCCTCATGTGGTTGCTCGCCGAACTCTTCGAGACGCTGCCGGAGGAAGGCGACGTCGAAAAGCCCAAGCTCGTTTTCTTCTTCGACGAGGCGCATTTGCTGTTCGCGAACGCGTCGAAGGCGTTCCTCGACCAGATCACCCAGACCGTGAAACTCATCCGGTCCAAGGGAATCGGTGTCTTCTTCTGCACGCAGCTGCCGACCGACATTCCGAACGACGTGCTGTCCCAGCTCGGCGCGCGGGTTCAGCACGCGTCTGCGCGCCTTCACGCCGGACGACCAGAAAGCGTTGGCGCGCACGGTGAAGACGTATCCGACGACGCCGCACTACGACCTGGAGAAGGCGCTCACCTCGCTCGGCATCGGTGAGGCGATCATCACCGTGCTCAGCGAGAAGGGCGCTCCGACGCCGGTCGCGTGGACCCGCCTTCGTGCCCCGCGCTCGTTGATGGACACCATCGGCAACGACGCGATCAAGCAGGCAGCAGCGCAAAGTGACCTGCACGGCAAGTACTCGGAGACCGTCGACCGCGAGTCCGCCTACGAGCAGCTGATGCAGAAAGTCGCGCCACCGCAGGAAGAACAGCAACAAGCCCCGGAACCCCAGCGGCAGCAGAAGGAGGAACCGGGGCTCGTCGAGAAGGTGCTCGGCAACAGCGCCGTGAAGTCGTTCCTGCGGTCAGCCGGCAGCGCCCTGGCGCGCGAGATCACGCGGGGCATCTTCGGCACCTCGCGCAAGCGACGCTGACAGCACCGCGGCACCGATGCAGAGCCCGCCCGCGACGTACCAGGCCAGGTCGTAGCTGCCCAGGTGGTCGCGGGTGAGCCCGGCCGCGGACGCCGCCAGTGCCGCGCCGAGCTGGTGCGCGGCGAACACCCAGCCGAACACGACTGGCCCGGACATGCCGAAGTACTGACGGCACAACGCCACGGTCGGCGGCACGGTCGCGACCCAGTCCAGGCCGTAGAAGATGATGAACACCAGCATCGACGGGTGCGCCGAGTCGCCGAAGAGCTGGGGCAGCAGCATCAACGACAGCCCGCGCAGCGCGTAGTACCCCGCGAGCAGCATCCGCGAGTCGACGCGGTCGGTCAGCCAGCCGGACGCGATCGTGCCCACGATGTCGAAGACACCGACCAGCGCCAGCAACCCGGCCGCGGTCGTCGTCGGCATGCCGTGGTCGTGCGCGGCGGGGATGAAGTGCGTGCCCACCAGACCGTTCGTCGACGCGCCGCAGATCGCGAAACCGCCTGCCAGCAACCAGAACGGCCGCGTGCGAGCCGCCGTGCCCAACGCGCTCAGAGCTCGGCGGGCCGCACCGCCGGACGGTGGCGGGGGAGTGTCCTCGGTGGCGCCGAGCGGCAGCAGTCCGACGTCCCGCGGGTACTCGCGCAGGAAGAACGCGGCCAGCGGCACGACGGCCAGCGCGGCGATGCAGATCACCAGCGACGCGTACCGCCAGCCGTAGGACCGCGGACAGCCAGGCCACCGTCGGCAGGAACACCAGCTGACCGGCCGCGCCACCCGCCGTCAGCACGCCCGTGACCAGGCCGCGGTGCTTCACGAACCAGCGTCCGGTGATCGTCGCGACGAACGCGAGTGCCATCGAGCCGGTACCGAGACCGACCACGACGCCCCAGAGCAGGATCAGCTGCCAGGACGTCGGTCATGAACACCGTCAGGCCGCTGCCGATCGCGACCATCGTCAACGCGCAGGTCACCACGACCCGGACGCCGAACTTGTCCATCAGCGCGGCGGCGAACGGCGCGGTCAGCCCGAACAGCAACAGGTTGATCGAGATGGCGAGCGAGATCGTGCCGGTCGTCCAGCCGAACTCCGCCCGCAACGGCTCGATCAACGCTCCCGGCGCGGCCCGGAACGACGCCGCACCCACCAGGGCGATGAACGACACGCCCGCGACAACCCAGGCCCAATGCAGTCTCACGCCGACAAGGTTCGGCGATGGGCGACCCGGCGACCAGTGGCCCGATGGCCAACATGTGAAAGAATCAGGCCATGCACCGGATCGCCGTTCTCGCGCTCGAGAAGTCCGTCGCGTTCGACATCGGCAGCTCGACGCACATGTTCGCGCGGCTCGAGGACAGGTACGAGGTCGTCGTCTGCTCGCCGGACCGCCGCCCGATCCCGACCACGGGCGGCTTCACCATCGCGCCCGACCACGGCCTGGAGGTGCTCAGGGACGCGGACACGGTGCTCGTGCCGGGCACCCACTACCAGCCGGCGCGTGAGGGCCGGCTCGAACCCGCGGTCCTGGAAGCGCTCACGACGACGAACGCCCCGCGGATCATGTCGATCTGCACCGGCGCGTTCGTGCTCGCCGCCGCAGGGCTGCTCGACGGCAGGCCCGCGACCACGCACTGGAAGACCACCGACCAGTTCAGCGCGCTGTACCCGAAGGTGCGCCTGAACCCGGACGTGCTGTTCATCGACGACGGGGATGTGCTGACGTCCGCGGGCGTCGCCGCGGGGATCGACCTGTGCCTGCACGTCATCAGGTCCGACCACGGCAGCGAGGTGGCGAACTGGGTCGCCCGCTACTGCGTCGTCCCGGCGTGGCGGCAGGGTGGGCAGTCCCAGTTCGTCGACAGGCCGGTGCCGAGCTACCCGGACACCTCGACCGCGCTCGCCCGCGAGTGGGCCTTGGAACGCCTCCAAGAACCGCTCGATCTCGCGGCGATGGCCGCGCAGGCGCGGATGAGCGTGCGCACCTTCACCCGCCGCTTCCGCGCCGAGACGGGGATATCACCGGGCCAGTGGCTCACCCAGCAACGCGTCGACCGCGCCCGGCACCTGCTGGAGTCCACCGACCTGCCCGTCGACCAGGTCGCGCAGGCACGCCGGGTTCGGCACGGGAGCGGCGCTGAGGCAGCAGCTGGCAGCCTCGATCGGGGTGTCGCCGACCGCCTACCGTCAGACGTTCCGCTCGGCCTGATCCTGTCCACAGTGGACTCACCGATCGCTGACTCGAGACCAGGAACGGCCGCAGCAGGTCCGGCACCGCCTCGTCGGCCAGAGCCAGGCCGTCGGACTCGCCGACGTCCGTCACGTGGTAGACGCCCGCACCCGCCGCGGTCGTCGCGCCGATCGTCATCAAACCGCTGCGGCGCTGGAAGAACGACCGCTGGATGCGCCAGCCGATGATGCCGGTGCGCTGCAACGCGACGGTGCTGCGGACCAGGGAGTTGTTGCGGGTCACCAGATAGCGCTCGTCGAGCGCGTTGCCGAGCGAACGGTAGTTGTCCCAGCCGATCAGCGCGGTGAACGGGATCAGCGCCACCGGGATCGGCCAGGCCCACGACGGTGCCCAGACCGCGAGGCCGACCGCGATCACGACGAACGGCATCACGTGCCGGAACAGGCTGCGGCGCAGGGCGGCGATCGGGTGCTTGCGCAGCTTCCGCGTGGTCGGATCGTCGTCGACGCGCAGAACGTCCCGCGAGACCTGGTGCGCCACGGCGAGAGGCGCGGGCGGCAGCAGCAGGTTGCTCTCGCCCTTCGAACCCAGACCCGTCGTCACCGCAACGGCTTTCGCGCCCCGGCCCGCGCGCACCAGCAGCGGTTCCTGGATGTCGACGCCGCGCAGCCGCTGTTCCTCCACCGACACCGAGCGGGTGGTGAGCAGGCCGCGCTGCACCCGCACGGTGCCGTCCGGCTCACGGGTCAGCTGGTAGTTCCAGAACTGCAGGATGTAGAGCGGCACCGACAGCACGAGGCCGAGCACGACCAGCGCCACCACGAAACCACCGACGAGCGTGAAGTTCGGGTGGTCGAACAACCACCTCCACAGGTCCTGGACGACGTGCAGGCCCAGGTCGTCGGCGTAGTTCGACAGCACGCCGAAGACGGCGCCGATCGCGACCAGTCCGGACAGCGACAGCGGCGCGAACTTCAGCCACCTGAGGTCCAGCTGCGAGATGACCTCGGAGGCCGGGAGTTCCGCCGGCGCCTCGCCGGCGCCGGAGTCCGCGGCGGTCTTCGGCGCGACTGCCTTCTGCAGCAACAGAACCCGCAGCCGCTCGGCTTCCTCGGACGTGACCGCGTCGAGCGTGAGGCCGTCGGTGCCGGGGACGTCCTGCTGCCCGGTGCCGACCCGCACGGCGGACAGCCCGAAGATGCGGTGGCCGGGCTTCGAGGTGAGGTCGACCGTCCTGATGCGATCGCGTGGCACCGCGAGCTGCTTGCGGGTCAGCAGACCCGTGTGCAGCTCCACCTGTTCGTCGGTGATGCGGTACTTCGTGGTGCGCCAGATGAGATAGCTGAACGCGAGGATCATCGCGACCGTGGCGCCGCTGGCGAGCAGGCGCCACTTCTCGCCGTTGCCGGTGAAGAGCAGGATGAGGATCGGGACCAGCATCGCGATGCCCTCGTTGAGCGGCCGCACGATCAGCATGCGCACGTGCAGGCGGTGCCACTCGGTCAGCGGCTCGGTGAACTCCGGTGCGGCCGGCAGTCCGGCGGGCACCTCGGCGGGCATCCCCGCGGGAGTGGTCACGTGGCATCACCCGGCGTGGCCTGGGTGGTGTTGGTCAGCTCCACCACGAGTTGCTGCGCCACCTCGTGGTCGAGGCCCTCGATCTCCACGGGACCGGCGGCCGACGCGGTCGTCACCGTGACCGTCGCCAGGCCGAGCATCTGCTGGAACGGCCCGCGCTTCGTGTCGATGGTCTGGATCCGCGACACCGGTGCGACCCGCCACTCCTGGTTCAGCCAGCCCGACAGCGTGTAGACGGCGTCCGGCGTCGTCTCCCAGCGGTGCACGCGGTACCGCCAGCTCGGCTCGACCGCGGTGTGCACGATGCCCACGACGAGCGTGCCGATCAGCAGCGCCAGCTCCCACGTGGGCGGGGTGTCCACCAGCAGGAACACGACGAGCTGGGGGACGAAGAGCACCAGCCAGAACGCGGCGGCCTGCATCGTCCACAGCAGGACGGACTTGGGACTCACCTGGTGACGAGGCGTGCGCAGTTGCAGAGTCACCCCACAACTGTGCCTCACCGGCACCGGGCGGTGTGGCCAGGTGCGGCAATTGGTGTGTCGGTGGCGAGGTGGTCTTGCTTGCGAGGGAGGCAAGACCACCTCAACCGGTCAAAACGATCAGGGAGTGACGACGTACGGCGGGAGGAACGGGTTGGGGTCGTGGGTACCGCCACCCCCGCCGCCGGGACCGCAGGGGTCGGCCACCGCCGCGCCTCCCGTCAAAGCGAGTGCGGCCAAACTGAGGATCACTGCGGCGGCGATTCGAGAGATAGTGTTCAACTTCATCAAGGGGCTCCGTTCGATTGGTGGCGGCCGTGGATGAGGGCAGGAAGTCGTTGACGAGGTTCGGCGCGCGGTTGCGGGCGGTCCGGCTGCAACGCGGTTTGTCGCAAAAGGACCTCGCTTGCCCTGGCGTGTCCATGAGCTACGTGTCGCGGCTGGAGTCCGGCGAACGGGTGCCGTCGACCGCCGTCGTGCGCAGGCTCGCCGAGGTGCTGGGCGTCGACCCGTCCGAGCTGATGGTCGACGAGGACCGCACCGCCATGCAGGACGAGGCGCTGGCGTGGTGCGAGGCGCTGCTCGCCTACCACGACGGCGACCTGGTGCTGGCCGTCGACCTGCTGGAAACGCTGGGAAAGCGCACCGACGAGGAGATGTTCGGCTGGTGCGTGCGGTGGACGCGCCTGGTGATGCTGGCGCGGCAGCGCGACCACGAGGGTCTGCTGCTGGCGGCGGCGAAGCTGCGCAAGTCGTGGTCTCCCGGTCCGGCGGTGGACGCGTTGGTGGAGATCCTGCGCGCTTCCTCGTTGCGGCGCCTCGCCCGGACGGCCGAATCCGTGAAAGCCGCGAGCGAGGCCGTCGAACTGGCCGGCGGTGACGGCGAACGGGTGCGCCGCGTCAACACCCGCGCGCTCATCTCGTTGTGCGCCGAGCTGACCGCGGCGGGCCGGCTGGCCGACGCGGAACAGGTGGTGGACCAGCTCTCCGCGCGGCTGCCCGAACTCGGCCGCGACCGGCTCGCCATCTCCACGTGGTGGGCGCGGGCGAGGGTCGCGGACCGGCTCGGTGACCGCACCGAAGCCGCGCACTGCATCCGGGAGGCCGTCGACCTGCTCGACGACTTCGACGGTGATCCCGAGTACCGGTGCCGCGTCCGGCTCGCCGGCGCGTCCATCGCGCTGCGCACGCCCGGCGCGAACCTCGACGAGGTCGTTTCCTTGCTGGACAAGGTGGAGACGACGGTCGCCGCGATGCGCAGACCGGACAGTCTGCTCGCGCACGCCCGTGCGCTGCGAGCCGAGCTGGCGTTGCGCGAGGGCGAGGTCGACCGGGCGCGCGAGCTGGCCGAGGAGGCGATCGCGACCAGGCAGCTGGACGCCGAACAGCAGCTGCGGTGCCACCTCCTGCTCGTGCGGGCGGCGGACGAGGTCGACCCGGACGGGAGCGTCGACGCGCGCACGGCGCTGGCCGCGCTGCTGGAGCACATCAACCCCGAGGGAGTCGATCCGCTCCTGTGGCGTGACGTGGCTCGGATCGCCTTGCGAAAGCACTGACGGGGCAGGCGGGCAGGGAGGGCGTCGTTGCCCGGTCATGACCGCCCCTCGCTCGTTAACTGGACACCTTGTTAACGGAGCATGACACAGACCAGTTACCCGTCACATCACCCAATTCCACCGCGCCGATGTGGGTAGATCACCCAAAACCGGTGAGCACCCCGTCGGCAGCAAGCGACCGAACGGGCGATTGGCCGCATGGCCGGTCGGCCCAGTTGTCAATTACTTGACAATAGATGACTGGTTTTCGGTCACGGTCATCCACCACACCACGGCTCCGGCGCGCCCGTTGACGTCAAGCGTCGTGTAGATCCGCTGGAGGTGGTTCTGCACCGTCTTCGGCGACAACCCGAGCGACTCCGCGATCATCGCCGTGCTCGCCCCGGCGGCCAGCAGCCGCAGCACCTCGATGCCGCGTTTGGTGAGCCCGGCCCGCAACCCGCGGGCGATCCGGGTGTTCGTGTGCTCCGCGGTGCCGGTCTCGTGCAGTTCGCCGGCGTGCGGCACGCGCACCACCGCGTCCTCGCGCTTGGGCTCGAAACGCCTGTGCGCCAACTGTTCCACGAGTCGCGACGACAGGTCGTGCTCGCGCATCCTGAGCAGATCGCGGCCCTCCTGCAGCTCCCACAACCGGTACTGCTCCAGTTGGAGCCGGGCGTGCCGCAGCGCCCGTTCGAGGTCGCCGGACCGTTCGTACGCCTCGCTCAACTGCTGGTGGGCGTGCACCGCGACCTCGCGCGCCAGACAGCTCATCGCCAGCTCCGCGGCCTGGATGAGCTGGGCGATCTGGTCCGGGTAACGCCCCCGCGCCCCGCTTGTCCGCGCCCGTGCCATCAGCAGCTCCGCCCTGGCCACCGGACGGTCCCTTCCGGCAAGCAACTGGTCAGCTCGCTGCCAGCTGCGATGCGCGCGGTCAAGTTCACCCAGATCGATGCGCACGTGTGTCAGCAGCACGTTCACCATCGCCATCCGCACCGGATCGCCGACCTGCTTCCACCGGTCACGCACCTGAGCGCACAACGTTTCCGCGCGTCGCAGCTTGCGCACGCACGGCTCGCCGTCGAGGCTGCAGCGGCTCTCCACGGTGCGGATCATGCAGTGCTCGTGGTACTGCATGCGCATCACGCGCGCCTGCTCGAACAGCACCGAACCGATCAGCTCGTTGTCGCCGGTGAGCTCCGCGAGACCCAGCGCGCGGGCGAACGAGTTGAAGGACCGTTCGCGCGAGTCGAGCCGCAGTTCCACCACCGCACGGGAAAAGCTGCACCGCGCCTGCAGTCCGATGTGGCGGTTCGCCGCCGCGATCTCCTGCACCCGGTCGATCGTGTCGAGCGCACTCGGCCACAGCCCGCGCTTGCCGAGCGCCACGGACTGCGCCAGCACGCCCTGCGCGACGCCCTCGACGTCGTCCAGCCAGGCGAACGCGGCAACCGCTTTCTCGGCGTACTCCAACGCCTCGCCCGGCCTGCCCTCGTCCAGTGCGATGCGGGCCTCGCGCAGGTTGTGCACGGCGTTGGACCGCGGATCAGCGGTCCGGCCGGGAACCGTCATCGACCAAGCCCCCTCACTCGGGGCCGAGCCTAGCGGCGCTAAGCCTGTTCCCGCAGTTGCCGTTTCAACACTTTTCCGGCGGCGTTGCGGGGCAGCTCGCCGACGAAGAAGACATCGCGGGGAACGGAGAACCGCGCGAGGTTCGCCTTCACGTGGTCCCGTACGTGTTCGGCCGTCAGGGTTTCGGCGCCGACGACGAATGCGACGAGCCGCTGCCCGAACTCGTCGTCCTCCACGCCGAGCACCGCGACCTCGGTGACGCCGTCCAGCGTCGAGAGCAGGTCCTCGACCTCGCGCGGGTAGACGTTCTCGCCGCCGGAGACGATCATCTCGTCGTCACGGCCGGCGACGAACAGCAGGTCGTCCTTGAGATAGCCGAGGTCGCCGGTGGACATCAGCCCGTTCAGCGACTCTTTGCTGGTGCCGTTGGTGTAGCCGTCGAACAGCATCGAGTTGCCGACGAAGATCCGCCCGGTCGCGCCCGGCGCCACCGGCTCGCCCTGGTCGTCCACAATGGCCAGCCGGGTGCCGAGCGGCGGCTTTCCCGCCGTACCGGGTTCCCGGAGCATCTCCTCCGGCGTCGCGATGCTCGCCCAGCTCACTTCCGTTGAGCCGTAGAGGTTGTAGAGCACCGGGCCGAACTCCTCGAGCGTGCGGGAGGCGACCCGCGGCGGCAGTGCGGAGCCGCTGGAGGCGATGATCCGCAGCTTCGGCCGGTGCGGGGTCTCCAGCATCCGTTGCAGCATCACGGGAACCACGAACATCGCGGTGCAGTTCTCGGCGTCCTTCAACGCCTGGGCGGGGTCGAACCTCCGGCGCAGCACCAGGGTGGCGCCGAGGACGAGTCCGAGCTGGAACGCGGCGAGGCCCCAGGCGTGGAACAGCGGCGAGGTGATCGAGATGACGTCGCCGTGCCGCAACGGGATCCGCGACAGCAGCGCGGCGGCGGGGGCGAGGCTCGCGGGTTCGGGCCGCCGGGCGCCCTTCGGGGTGCCGGAGGTGCCGGAGGTGAGGACGATCAGCCGGCCGCGCGGAGGCCTGCGGGGCAACGGGGTCGCGGGCCCGTTGCTGATCAGCGACTCGAGCTCGTCGCTGAAGTACGTGGGCACGTCGGGCAGCACGTCGGCGAACTCGCGGTCGGCGACGATCCGGTCGATCTTCTGGTCCCGCGCGACCTGGGCCAGTTGTCCTTTGCTCAGGCCGGTGTTGAGCAGGACGGCGTCGGCGCCGATCTTCGTGCAGGCCGTCATGGTCTCGATGAAGCCGCGGTGGTTGCGGCACAGCAGCCCGACGCGTTCCTTGGCGTGGAAGGCGTGCGCGAGGCGGCTGGTGCGTTCGTTCACCTGCGCGTAGGTGAGCACACCGTCGTCGTCGATGATCGCCGCGCGGTCCGGGTGTCGTCCGGCGCCCGTCTGGTAACCCCACGCAAGCGTGATGTCCCACTGGAGATAGCCGGTCACTGTGCCGGCGAGCCCTCGCGGGCCCAACGGCCGGATCACTCCGGCTTTGACCAGGGTCAGCAGCACGCGGGTCAACATGAGACCCACTCTGCCATCTACCTACTTGCGAGTAGGTAACGCTGTGACGGCGGTCACATCTCGTTGTCGGACGCGGCGACGACGGCTTCCCTCAGCGCGGCCCGCAACCGGCCGACCTCCAGCGGTGTCAGGACGGCGGCCTCACCCGGCGGCACGTTGATCACGATGTGCCCCTGGCTGACGAACACCGTCAAGTCCCGTCGGCGCGAGGCGATGTCGCGGCAGCTCACCTGCCACTCCTCTTTGGCTCCCACGGGTTTCGTCCTCCAGCTCATCGGCGCGCCGGCTCGGTGGTTCCGGCACTCGCGTGGGTGAGACGCGAGTCACCGGGGGTCATGACGAAGGTTTCGCGTTCTTCGTCGAGCGACCTCGCCGAGCTGCGGATAGCGTCGCACGGTAGATGAGAGTTGGTCACCTGGAGGGGTGAAAATGGCGGAACCGCAACGCATCGTGATCGTTGGGTCAGGCCTCGCCGGTGCCTCCGCGGCCGCCGGTCTGCGCGACCGCGGCTACGGCGGCAAGATCACCGTGTTCGGCACCGAGCTGCACCGCCCGTACGAACTTCCTGCGCTGTCAAAGGACTTGCTGCTCGGAAAGGCGGCCGAACCGGCGTGGGTGCACGAGCCGAGCTTCTACACCGACAACGAGATCGACCTCCAGCTCGGCGTCTCGGTGCTGGAGTTGCGACCGGACGACCACACGATCGTTGACTCGGATGGAGCAGTCCGTTCGTACGATCGGCTGTTGCTCGCCACCGGATCGCGCCCGCGGGTTCTGCCTGGCGCGCAAGGACATGTGCTGCGCACCCTGGACGACTCGATGGCGCTGAAGTCCGCGCTGCGCGAGGGCAGGCACGTCGTGATCATCGGGGCCGGCTGGATCGGCTGCGAGGTGGCGTCCGCGGCCCGCACGCACGGCTGCCGCGTCACGGTGGTCGACCCGCTGGCAGAACCGCTGGTCCGCGTCCTCGGCACCGAGATGGGCGCGATGTTCCGCGGCCTGCACGAGGAACACGGCGTCGAGTTCAAGCTGGGCACGGGCGTGTCGGGCTTCTCGCCGTCCGGGCTGGTGCTGGACGACGGCACCGAACTGCTGCCGGACGTGACGGTGCTGGCCGTGGGCGCGGCGCCGCGACTGGAACTGGCCGAGGCGGCCGGTCTGGAACTGGCGAACGGCGGTGTGGCCGTCGACGCCATCTTGCGCACGTCCGCGCCGGACGTGTTCGCGGCCGGTGACATCGCGGCACACGACCACCCGCGCCACGACGGCCGGATCCGGGTCGAGCACTGGGCGAACGCGAAGGACCAGGGCGCGCACGTCGCCGGCTCGCTGATCGGGCTGGACGAGCCGTACGTGAAGTCGCCGTACTTCTTCACCGACCAGTACGACCTGGGCATGGAGTACCGCGGCCTCGCCGATCCGGACGACGAACTGGTGGTGCGCGGCGACCTGGCCGCCCGGCAGTTCGTCGCGTTCTGGCTGCGTGACGGACGGCTGCGAGCGGCCATGAACGTCAACGTCTGGGACCACGGCACGGCGCTGCAGGCGTTGGTGGACGCGCAGGCGACCGTCACTCCGGCGCAGCTGCGTGAGGCGGATCTGGACGCTTTGGCCTAGTAGATCGTTGCGACTAATATTTGGAGTATTGGCGGCGGGCGTGATGCCGGCAGGTGGCCGTGTTTCGATCATGAAGATCGCGCTCTCATGGCTGCCGCCTGCGTGGTTGGTGGTAGTTGGGGCGATCAGCAAACGCTTGCGTCGGCAGTTTTCTACCGCCAACTCGCCGTTGACGTTACGTGAGAGCGCGACCATCCGGGCTTTCGACGACAAGCGACCGCCCGGCGGGCACAACTAAGCCGCAACGCTCTACTAGCGGCGTGGCTCGCAACGTCGCCGTGCGAATTCGCGGTCAGACGGTGTCGCGAGGTGTCCTGCTGAGCGTGAATTCACCGCCGACGTTGCGAGCCACGCCACTAGATACAGGAGCCGTGCACGGGGTTCTCGCCGTCGGAGAGGACGCCCAGTGCCCGGCGGATGACCACCATCTCTTCATGAGTGAAGCGGGCGCGGAAGGCGCGTTCGACCTCGGCGAGCGCGTCGCCCGCCGCCTTCTGCAGTTCGCGGCCCCGGTCGGTGATCACCGGCGTGCGCACCCTGCGGTCGTTCGGGTCGGGTACCCGCATGATCAGGCCGGCCCGCTCCAGCTTGTCGAGCTCGCTCATCAGCGTGGTCTTGTCCAGGCCGAGCATCGCGCCGAGCTTGAGCTGCGTGCGCGCGGCATCGTTGCTGGCAAGTGCCTGCAGGACCAGCTGCCCGCGCAGCGAGATGCCGAACTTCGCGATCTCGTCGGCGAACGTGGCTCCGACCCGCTGGGCCGCGCGGTGCAGCAGCCAGTTGAAGTCCCACTTCTCCACGCACGCGGCGATGGGTTGCTGCACCTCCATGTGGTCCATCCTACATCCCAGCGGAGATATTCTCGGCTAAGAACATCTTGACTCGGAAGTTCTTCGCTCGTATGTTCCGAGTATGACCAATCTGCTTCACATCGACTCGAGCATCCGTCACGAGGGTTCTGTCACTCGCGAGATCACCGGCGCGTTCGCCGACGTCTGGCGGTCCGCGAACCCCGAGGGCGGCTACCTCTACCGGGACCTGAACGCGGCGCCGGTCCCGCACGTGAACGGCACCGAGCACGACATCAAGGCCGACCTGGTCGCCGAGGTCAGGGCCGCCGACGTGATCCTCCTCGGCGCGCCGATGTACAACTTCTCGATCCCGTCGACGTTGAAGGCCTGGATCGACCAGGTCGCGGGGTATGAGTTCTTCCCACGCGAGGACGGCACGTTCGAGCTGGGTGGCAAGCGCGTCGTCGTCGTGACCGCGCGTGGTGGCTCGTACCAGCCGGGCACGCCGCGCGCGGGCTTCGACTTCCAGGAGCCGTACCTGCGGGCCGTGCTCTCGATGATCGGGCTCGACCAGCACCTGGAGTTCGTGCACGCCGAGCTGACCATGGCCGACGTCAACCCGCAGCTGCACCAGTTCCGCGAGCTGGCGGTCGAGTCGCTGGCCGACGCGCACCGCGTGGTCAAGGAACTCGCCTCCGCCTAGTGTCGGTCGTGTGATCGACAAGGTTGCTTGGATTCAGTTGGAGAACGGCCGGGTGCTCGGCACCCGATCGGCCGGCAAGGACACGTACTACCTGCCCGGCGGCAAGCGGGAGCCGGGAGAGTCCGACGTCGAGACGCTCGTGCGCGAGATCCGCGAGGAGCTGACCGTCGAGATCGACGCGGCGTCGGCGGAGCACATCGGGACGTTCGAAGCGCAGGCGCACGGCCATTCGTCGGGGGTGACCGTGCGGATGACCTGCTACACCGCGTCGTTCGCGGGGGACCTCGTGGCGGCCAGTGAGATCGAGGAACTCGCGTGGCTCACCACCGCCGACGTGGACCGGATCTCGCCGGTCGATCGGATCATCTTCGCCAGCCTGCACGAGGCAGGGCTGCTCGACTAGGCTGGTAAGCGCTTTCCAGAGGCGCTGCGGTGCGTGATCCGCGTGACCTTTCGGCCGGAACGGGACTTCGTGGCGCCGGTTCCTGGTTGGTTGGGCAAGTACCACGACGCTCCCTTGACGGTGCCCGTGGCGCGCAACGGCGGCTGGTCACTCCATCTGATCGGCCGCCTGTCGCGCGGGGGCCCGGCGCGCAGTGAAGCGGCGCGTCCGGCCCCCGCGTGCCCAGATCGCCATTGCGGCGGTGAGCACGGCGGCGATCAGGTAGATCATCTGGAAGCTCAGCTTCGCGACGAGCGCGGCGCCCACCGCGAGACCCAGCGGACCGGCGCCGAACACGATGCTCATCGCGGTCGCGCTGACCCGGCCGAGCACCGCCGGCGGGGTGCGTTGCTGGACCAGCGTGGCGACCGCGATCACGGCCCAGGCCAGTCCGACGCCGTGCACGAACCCGGCCGCGAGCACCGCCGGCAGCCATCCCGTCGTTCTGGCCAGGGCCGCGACGGCGATGAGCACGAGTCCGGCCGTGACGTTCGCGCGTCGTCCCGTCAGGCCGGCGAGGACCGATCCGGCGCCTTGGACGGCGGTCAGCACCCCGAGGAACTCCGGCCCGTAGTGCAGGCCGTTCTCCACGAGAGAGAACGACGCGGCGGTGTGCAGCGAGCCCGCGAACAACGCCGTCGCCGCGCCCGCCATCGGCCAGATGAGGGCCTGCAGATGTGGCCGGCTCGGTGACTCGTGCGGCGAGGGTGGTGGTTCGTCGAGCCTGATCATGCTCGTGGCCGCGGCGGCGAGCAGGAACGACAGCGCGTCGATCGCCACCACCGGCCACGCGCCGTACGCGACGAACAGCGCCGCGCCGGCGAGCGGTGCCACGAGCTTCATGCCCTCCTGCAGGGACATGCGCAGGCCGTTGATCCTGGCGAGCCGGTCCTGCGGCAACATCGCCACGAGGAGGGCCGGTTCCGCGGCGCTGACGATGACGGCTTTGGTGCCGTAGACGAGCAACACCGCGAAGATCACCCAGAGCTCGTCGGTGAAGAACAGCACGGCCAGTACCGGGACCATCGCGAGGTTGGTCCAGATGAGCAGCGGGCGGCGGCGGTACGAGTCCGCGCAGGCCCGCCCACGGTGCCAGCACGCCCGGCGCGTACACGCACAGGATCGCGACCGTGGCGAGGGAGTCGCTGCCGGTCAGCGACTTCACCCAGATCCCCGCGACCAGCATCATCGCGCTCGTTCCGAAGAACGACAGCACCAGTCCCGTGAAGTACCACCGCACCATGCGGTCGACCTTGCCATGAAACTTGAGTCTGATGCACTCAACTTGGCGGCATCGGTGGGCCACCGCGCGATTCGGCCGGAAAGTGGTCCCAGAAATGCGAAAAGGAAGAGCGCCGCTCTTCCCACTTCAACATATAGCGCACCGGGGGCCTTGCCACAAGACCCCGGGCATGCCTCATCATTTCCCGGCCAACGTCATCTACCTGGGGAAATGGGGAACACTCCATGATCGACGTCATCATCGCCGGCGGCGGACCGACCGGCATGATGCTGGCTGGCGAGCTGCGACTGCACGGCGTGCGGGTGGTCGTGCTGGAAAAGGAAGCGGAGCCGACGAAGGTGGTTCGTGCGCTCGGCCTGCACGTGCGCAGCATCGAGGTGATGGACCAGCGCGGCCTGGCGGAACGGTTCCTGGCCGAGGGGACGCAGCATCCGGTCGGTGGCTTCTTCGCCGGCATCACGAAGGCCGCGCCCAGCCTCGACACCTCACACCCGTACGTCCTCGGGCTGCCGCAGCCGAAGATCGACCGCCTGCTCGCCGAGCACGCGGTGCAGGCCGGTGCCGAGATCCGGCGTGGCAGCGAGGTGACGGGCCTTCGTCAGGACGACGAGAGCGTCACCGTCTCGCTGGCCGACGGGTCGGAGCTGCGCGCGCGGTACCTCGTCGGCTGCGATGGCGGCCGCAGCACCGTGCGCAAGCTGGCCGGCATCGACTTCCCCGGCGAGCCCAGCCGGGTCGAGACGTTGCTGGGCGAGATGGAGATCGGCATGCCGTACGAGGAGGTGGTGCCGCTGATGACCAAGATCCGCGAGACGCAGAAGCGGTTCGGCATCGGTCCGTTCGGCGACGGCGTGTACCGGGTCATCGTGCCGGCCGAGGGCGTGAACGAGGACCGCTCGGTCATGCCGACGCTCGACGAGATCAAGCAGCAGCTGGTGCGGGTCGCCGGCACCGACTTCGGCGTGCACTCGCCGCGCTGGCTGTCCCGCTTCGGTGACGCCACCCGGCAGGCCGAGCGCTACCGGTCCGGCCGGGTGTTCCTCGCCGGCGACGCGGCGCACATCCACCCGCCGACCGGCGGCCAGGGGCTGAACCTCGGCGTCCAGGACTCGTTCAACCTGGGCTGGAAGCTGGCCGCCGCGCTGCGGGGCTGGGCGCCGGAGGGGTTGCTGGACACCTACGAGGGTGAACGGCACCCCGTGGCCGAGGACGTGCTGAACAACACCCGCGCGCAGATCGAGCTGATGAAGGTCGAGGCGGGGCCGCAGTCGGTGCGCCGGCTCTTCGCGGAGCTGATGGACTTCGAGGAGGTCAACCGGTACCTGACCGAGAAGATCACCGCGATCGGGGTCCGGTACGACTTCGGCTCCGAGAACGACCTGGTGGGCCGGCGGATGCGGGACGTGACGCTGAAGCGGGGGCGGCTGTACGAGCTGCTGCACTCGGGTCGCGGGCTGCTGCTCGACCAGACCGGCTCGTTGTCCGTGGCCGGCTGGGCGGACCGGGTCGACCACGTCGTCGACGTCAGCGAGGAACTGACCGCGCCCGCCGTGCTGCTGCGGCCGGACGGGCACGTGGCCTGGGCCGGTGACGACCAGGAGGACCTGCGGGCTCAGCTGGCTCGCTGGTTCGGCGCCGCCTGAGTGGTTGAGGCGTCTGCAAGTACCACCGGCCGCGAGTCGGCGGTACTTGCAGACGCCAGGGCTGAGGTCACCCGTTCGGGAGCAGAGGGCGCGCTGTCACACTGTGCGGCGTGTCCGAGCCGATGACCGCGGTGCTCCTGCGAGCCGCCGAGCTCACCGCCTCGGGGAAACCGCGGCAGGCGATCGACCTGCTGCGGCCCCTGGTGGCGGCGAACCCCCGGCACGCCGAGGCGTGGTGCCGGCTCGCGGCCGCCCACCTCGACGTCGGTGAGGCGGACCGGGCGCTCGACTCGGCCAAGCGCGCGATGGTGCTCGACGGCGAACCGGCGTGGCCGCAGCGGCTGGCGGCGCTGGCGTTGAACGACCTCGGCCGCCACCAGGAGGCGGCGGTCGCGGCGCGCGAGTCCGTGCGCCGCAAGCCGGCCGACTGGCGCGGTTACGTCGTGGTCGCCGAGGTGCTCGCGGAGGTGCCGGACGGCGGTGTGGAGGCCTTCGACTCGGCCCTGCACGCCTCGCAGCTCGCGCCCGCCGAGGCCCGCGCGTTCCAGGTGCTCGGGGACGCGGCGCTGCGGATGCGCGACTGGGGCACCGCCGAGCACGCCTACCGCACCGCGATCAAGCTCGACCCGTCCGACGCGGACTCCAAGGCGAACCTCGCGACCGTGCGGCGACGCCGGTCGGCCAAGCCCGCGGCACCGCAGCAGCTGAACAAGGCCAAGGTCTGGCTGGCGCTGCGCACGCTCGCGATGATCCTGGTCGGCGGCGGGCTGCTGGCGTTGCTCGCCGGTATGCCGCGGCCCACGCCCTACCTGGCGTTCCTCACCGGCGCGCTGGTGCTGTGCTGCCTGGTCGTGGCGTTGCGGCTGCGTCCGTTCAAGGTGCTGTTCGGGCTGCGCAAGCTCGCCGTGACGGTCTCGGTGCTCGCCGCCTCGGCACTGCTGCTGGCCGGGTGGACCGTCGCGTTGCTCTTCGGAGCCACCACGATGCAGCCACTTGTGCTTTCCTGGTTGTGCGCTGTCGTGGGGGGAGCGCTCGTGTACGTCGGGGGAGGCAGGAAGCGGTGATGCGTCGCAAGGCGTTCGCACTCGCGATCACGCTGTTCCTCGGACAGCTGTTCGTCGCGGGCGCGCCGGTCGAGCCGCCTCCGGTTCCCGCTGAGGGTGCCGTCTTCGCGCACACGCACGACGTCGCGAACCTGCCAGGCGCCGCGCCCAGGCCGCATAACCTCCAGGCCGCCCAGGTGCCCCAGGCCCAGCTGCCGATGGACGTGCCACCGGTCGCGAAGCCGACGCTGCCGATGCGGTTCGCCATCTCCTTCGCCCGGCGCGTGCACCGCACGCCCGAGAGCATCCGCTGGACCCCGCAGCGGGACCGTTCGCCGCCTTCCGGTCGCTGAAACCCGTTTCTCAGCAACCACTTTCTCTTCCGGAAGGCTCAACTCACCATGTCGCGCGACAACGCGCGACGGGGCCTGCTCGTGCGCGGTCTCATAGCGCTCGGGGTCCTCGTCGCATCCGCCTTTCTCGTGCTCACCACCGACCCCCGCCTCGGCCTCGACCTGCGCGGCGGAACCCAGATCGTCCTGGAGGCCAAGGGCGACGCCGACGCCGCCGACCGGTCGCTCGAGGTGCTGCGCCGCCGCGTCGACGCGCTCGGCGTCGCCGAACCCGTGATCGCGCGGTCCGGCGAGAACCGCATCGTCGTCGAACTCCCCGGCGTCCAGGACCCGGCCGAGGCCGTCAAGGTGCTCGGCCGCACCGCGCAGCTCACCGTGCAGCGCAACAACCAGACCGTCATGACCGGCGAGGGCATCTCCGACGCCACCTCGGCGCGCAACCCGCAGGGCGCGGGCTTCGTGGTCAACATCCAGTTCCAGGGCGACGCACCGTCGAAGTGGCAGAAGGTCACCGGCGAGGCGGCCTGCGAACCGTCCGGTTCGCCGGGCCGGCAGATCGCGTTCGTGCTGGACGGCAAGCCCATCTCGTCGCCGGAGGTCAGCAGCGACACGCCCTGCGGTGCCGGCCAGGCCGGCGGTGCCACCACGATCACCGGCCGGTTCGCCCAGGCCGAGGCCAAGGAACTGGCCCTGGTCATCCGCTCCGGCGCGCTGCCCGTGCCGGTCGAGGTCATCGAACAGCGCACCGTCGGCGCCACCCTGGGCGCCGAGGCCATCGAGGCCAGCGCCCAGGCCGCGGTCATCGGCGTCGCCCTGACCTCGCTCTTCCTGATCTTCGTCTACCGGCTGGCCGGGTTCCTCGCCGTGATCGCGCTGGTCGGGTACGCGGGCGTCGCCTACGCGGGCCTCCTGGCGGTGGGCGCGACCCTGACGTTGCCTGGGCTCGCCGGTTTCGTGCTGGCGATCGGCATGGCGGTCGACGCGAACGTGCTGATCTTCGAACGGGCCCGCGAGGAGTACGGGCGCAAACCGAACCTGCGCCGTGCCTCGGAAAGCGGGTTCCGCGGCGCGTTGAGCGCGATCGCCGACTCGAACGTCACGACGCTGCTGGCCGCCGGGTTGCTGTTCTGGCTGGCCACCGGCCCGGTGCGCGGGTTCGGCGTGACGCTGACCATCGGTGTGCTTGCCTCGATGTTCAGCGCTTTGGTGCTCTCGCGCGTGCTGGTCGTGTGGGTGCTCGGCACGCGGTTCGTGGCGAAACGTCCCAGGCTGAGCGGCCTGCACACGTTGGGCTGGGTGCGGCAACGGCTGTCCGTCGTGCTGTACCGGCGCCCGTCGCGCTGGCTGCTGACCGCGGGCGTGCTGGTGCTCGTGGCGTTCGCCGGCCTGTTCGTCCGCGGCCTGAACCTGGGCGTCGAGTTCACCGGCGGCCGCATGCTCGACTTCGCCGGGGGTTCGCCGGTCGACGCGGGGCGAGTGCGGACCGCTCTGGCCGACGCGGGCTTCCCGGACGTCGTCGTGTCGTCGTCCGGCAACGAGGTCTCGCTGCGCACCGGTCCGATCGACGAGTCGCAGTCGTCCCAGATCGGCAAGGTGGTGGACGCGGCGGTCGACGGTGGCGCCCGCCAGTCGAGCAACGAGCTGATCGGCCCGTCGCTCTCGTCGGAACTGCGCCGCAACGCGGTGATCGGCCTGGCCATCGCGGTCGCCGCCCAGCTCGGCTACCTGGCCGTCCGCTTCGACTGGCGCCTCGGCGTCGCCACGGTCGCCGCCCTGCTCAGCGACGTCCTGGTACTCGTCGGCGTCTTCGCGTGGATGGGCAAGACCGCCGACGGCGTGTTCCTGGCCGCCCTGCTGACCGTGATCGGCTACTCGGTCAACGACTCCGTGGTCGTCTTCGACCGCCTGCGCGAGCTGCGCGGCTCCCGGTTCACCGCCGCGTACCCGGACGTGGTGTCGGACGCGGTCGTGCAAACGGTGCCCCGCACCGTGAACACCGGCATCGGCGTGCTGTTCGTGCTGTCGGCGCTGCTCGTGCTGGGCGACGGCTCGCTGGCCAACTTCGCCACGGCACTGCTGATCGGCCTGGTGGCCGGCACACTGTCCACAGTGGTCACCGCCGCGCCCGTCGCGATCTGGCTGGAGTCCCGCTGGCCACGTAAAGCAGTTTCGAAGAAGCGTCTCGCCGGGGTGCGGGCCTAGCGTTCTGCGCATGATCACTCATGTGCACTCGGCCACCATCAACGTCCGCGACCTCGACGAGGCTCTCCGCTTCTACGTGGACACGCTGGGCTGGGAGAAGCGGCAGGACAGCAACGAGGCCGGTATGCGCTGGCTGACGGTTGCCCCGCGCGGCTCCCAGACCGCGTTCGCGCTGTCGCTGAACGACACGCCGAACGTGTCGTTCGCGATGGGCTGCGGCATCTCGCTGATCAGCGACGACATCGACGGCGACTTCGCGGCCTTCCAGGAGAAGGGGATGCAGGTCAAGGCCGCGCCGGAGACCATGCCGTGGGGCGACCGGGCGACGTGGTTCTCCGACCCGTTCGGCAACGAGTTCTTCCTAGTACAGCTCGCTTCGTAGCAAAGTAGGCACATGACCTCCTTCGCCGCGTACCAGAACGAGATCTACCTGCAGGGGCTCGGCGGCGCGGTGCCGCCGTTCACCACCGATCCGACCGCGCTGGAGCAGTCCGCGCGCGACAGGCTCGGGCCGGGACCGTTCTGGTACGTGGCGGGAGGCGCGGGCTCGGGCGCGACCGTGAGGGCGAACCGGGCCGCGTTCGAACGTGTGCGGATCGTGCCGCGGATGCTGACGAACGCGACCGAGCGGCACCTTGGCGTGTACGTGCTGGGCACTGCGTTGCCCGCGCCGGTGATGCTCGCACCCGTTGGCGTGCAGTCGATCCTGCACCCGGACGGCGAGCTGGCGACCGCGCGGGCGGCTGCCGAACTGGGGGTGCCGATGGTGTTGTCGACGGCGTCCTCGCACACCATCGAGGAGGTCGCCGAGGCATCCGGCGACGGGCCGCGCTGGTACCAGCTGTACTGGCCGAACGACCCCGACCTGTGTGCCTCGCTGCTGGATCGGGCGCGCAAGGCCGGGTACACGGCGCTGGTCGTCACGCTCGACACGTGGACGCTGGCGTGGCGGCCGCACGACCTCGACCAGGCTTATCTGCCGTTCCTGCGCGGCGTGGGCACGGCGATTCCGTTCAGCGACCCGGTTTTCCGGGCCGGGCTCGCGAAGTCGCCGGAGGAGGACCTGCCGATGGCGATCCTGCGGTGGGTGCAGCTCTTCACCGGCACCGACAAGTCGTGGGACCAGCTGGCGTTCCTGCGCGAGCACTGGGACGGGCCGATCGTCCTGAAAGGAATCCAGCACCCCGACGACGCGCGCAAGGCCGTCGAGTCCGGCATGGACGGGATCGTGGTGTCCAACCACGGCGGGCGCCAGGTCGACGGCGCGGTGGGGTCGTTGGAGGTGCTGCCGGCGATCGTCGACGCCGTGGGGGAGCAGGTCGACGTGCTCTTCGACTCCGGGATCCGCTCCGGCGCCGACATCGTGAAGGCGCTGGCGTTGGGAGCGAAGGCCGTGATGGTCGGACGGCCCTATGCGTACGGGCTGGCGCACGGCGGGCAGGTCGGCGTGCGGCACGTCCTGCGCAGCCTGCTCGCGGACTTCGACCTGACGCTCGGGCTCTCCGGGCACCGCAGCCCGGCCGAGCTGGGCCCGGACGCGCTGCGGTTCTCCTGAAACAACGCCGTCGGCCGGGCTCCGGCCGACGGTTCCGCTCTTACGGCATCGTCGCGGTCATGCGCGTGAGCGTGCCGAAGTCGGCGGGCTGCACCCGCAGCCAGCCCTCGCTCTTGGCCGCGATGTACCGCCCGCTCGGCGTGTCGATGAACGTGAGCGGGTGCAGGCAACGCTGCTTGCGGCCCAGATGGTCGCGCTTGGCCGAGAAGACCTGACCACCGCCGGTGCGCGGCTGGCCCATGATCTCCTTGAGCTGCGCGACCAGCTGGTCGTTCGGCGTGCTGGTCGGACGACTCTGCTGCATGAACGAGCCGGTGTCGTCGTAGGTCTGCGGCTTCTGCTTCAGCGCGTCCTCGGGCAACGTGATCGGGCTGCCCTTGCCGGCCGGCGTCGGCGGCAGCGCGCCGACGAGTGCCTGGGGGGCCTCGTCGGGACGCACCGGCTCCAGCACGAACTGCTGGTCCGGCGTGAGCACGATCCGCAGCGCGTCCTGGCCGTTCGACACGACCAGCACGCTCTGCTGCGGGCCGTCCTTCAGGCTGAAGAACGCCCAGTACTCGACGCCTGCCTCCACGATGAGCCGCAACGCGCTGGCCAGGTCCGGATGGATCTGGCTGCCGCGCGCGAGCCCGTACTGCTCAAGCTGTGCCCATGCCGCGCGCTGCATCCGTTCGAGCTCACTCAGGTCGCCTTCCTCGAGGAGAGCCTCGTCGAAGTCGACCTGGGCGAGCAGCGCACGGTGCAGCGACGGCAGGCCCGCCGCCTGCCACGCCTGGTACAGCGCCGTGACAGGGATGGCGACCCTGCTTCTCAGCACAATTCCCCCTTATCCGCCGATGACCGGCGGAGCGACCATCGTCCCGTCGCCGAAGATGTCCTCGGTCTCCTGCAGGTAGGACGCGGACTTGTGCTCCTTGTCCTCCTCGCCCTGACCGCGCTGACCACCGGCACCCATGCCGCCCGCGCCCGCGCCGCGCCACCACGACCGGCCGCACCAGCGCCGCCACCGGCCGGACCGAAGCCACCGGCACCGCGCCCCTGCTCACCGGCACCCGCGACACCGGCAGCGCCACCGAAGCCACTGCCCATGCCACCGGCCTTGGCCGCCGCGGCCCCGCCGAGCCCACCGGCTCCGAGACCACCGCCGCCACGACCACCGCCGGCACCACCGCCGCCACCGCCACCACGGCCGGCGCCGGGGGCGTTAGGACCGCCGGGACGGTTGCGCGGGTCGTTGGGGTCGAGCCGGCCGCGGTTGCGCGGGTCGTTCGGGTCGTTCGGGTTCCACCGGCCGGTGCCACCACCGGGCGGCAGGTTCGGGTCGCCACCGGGTGGGCGGTTGCGCCAGTCGTCGTTCGGAGGAGGCGTCGGCGGGAACTTCGGGTCGACACGGGACGGGTTGGTGTCGTCACCGGTGCCCGGCGGCTTCCAGCCGGACGTGCCGGTGGTGTCGTCGTCCCCGCTGGTGAGGCGGTCGCCGCCACCGGTGCGGTCGCCGATCTTGGGCGGGGTGCCGGGGCCGGGCGGGTCCACCTTGTCGATCGGCGGCTTCTTGCCCTGCTCCTCCATGCTCGCGTCGTTCGCGTCGGGGGAGATGAAGGTCGGCATGTTGCTCGTGCTCGCCGAGACGGTCTCCCCGTACTGCGAGAACGCCCGCATGTTCGCTTCGCTGACCTTCTGGTTGTCCTTGACCGCTTCGTCGTAGTCGGTCTCCCAGAACGCGTAGTCGTTCAAGAACGGCTTCTCTGGGACCGAAGGCGGCTTCGACATCTGGTACTTGGCGTCGACGTACGCCTCGCCGAGGGAGTCCGAGGTCTTGGCCGCCTCGGTGGCCGACAGACCCGTGACATCGGCCCAGGTCGCGAGCGGGGAAGTCGCGCCCCGGGCCGCGTCACCCGCGCTGCCCTCCCAGGAGGCGCCGGAGTCGCTCACGGCCTTGTTGATCAGCTGGGCGACCTCGTTGTGGCCGCCCGACAGGTCGCGCCAGCCCTGCGCGGTCGGCGAGGTGCTCTGGCTCGGGCCCTTGCCCTTGTCGAACCAGTTGTAGACCGTTTCGCCGCCCGCGAAGGGGAGCATCAGGAAGCCGCCGATGTTCGGTTCATCCCCAGGCATTTCCCTACCCCTTCAGTGTGCTGATGGCCGCTGCCGCGATTTTCTGGCTTTCCTCGCACGGCTTCTTGACGCCCTTGAGTTCACGGGCAACGTTGATCTGAACGATGAGCGCGCTTTCCTTACCCGCCTCGACAACGGTGGTGCAGTCGCGAGTTCCGTCGGTGTCGTCGGAGCTGAACGCTCGCAGCTCACTGACCTTCGTCTCGCTGAAGACAGGGGAGGTGCGCGAGTTGCCGAGGAGCGAGTCGTACTGCTGCCCGTCGGCGAGCGTCACGGAGAAGGAGGAGTCCGTCAGCACGTCCTGGCCTTGCCACCGGCAGCTCGGGCCGAGCGGGGCTTTCCGCGCGGTGGGCGGCGTCTTGAGCTTGCTGAAGGAGCTGGCCTGGGCCGCGGTCAGGACGTCACACGGCTTTTCCAGGTACTTCGCCAGGCCCAGCTCGGGACCGGACGGCGTGCTGGGGCTTTCCGATTCCGTGTTCGTCGAGGGGGACGTGGTCTCCGGCTTGGCGTTACCGCCGCTCTTGTCGGAACAGCCGGCGATCGCGGCCAGTGCGAACAGAGCTGCCAACAACGTGGTCGTGCGCTTCAAGGCGGTCGCTACCTTCCCATCGCGGTCTCGGCCGCGTCGTCCGTGCCTCGGTACTCGGCCAGAGCCTTCCTGATTCTGGCGATGGTCTCTTCGAGCGCCTCACGGGCCTTGATGTTCGCCCAGCCGTAACCGCCGTCCTGCTCACCCGCGACCTCGCGCATCGCGAGGGTCGACCAGCCGCTGTAGGGGTCAGGGCCGGGGGCACCGCTCAACGCGATCTGCTTGGAGCTCTCGTGCAGCAACTGCAGCTTCTCGATGGCAGCCTGCAGGCCCTCGATCATCTTCTGCGCCTGGTCCGGGTCGACGCTGAACCTCGTCGTTCCACCGGACGGAGCGCCACTGCCTGGAGGCCCCGCGTTGGGCATGGACGGCACCACCGCGTCGAACATCAGCATCTCAGCCAGCTCCCCTCAGAACTCAACACCCCTGTTAGAGGATTTTTGCATAGGACCGGTTCCAGGAGAGGGTGAACGAATCAGCGGGCCAGGTCACATGGCCGTTTCGTTCAAGACCCGAACGGCCCAACCGCATAGGTTCGACGCATGATCGAACGAGCGAGGAACTTCATCTGGCACAACGCCCGCACGCTGGAACAACGCTGGTTCGAGCACGCCTTCGACGGTGGCTCGGCCGCAGCGGTCGTCCAGGCCGTGCTGGCCTACCGCAACGACGACGGTGGCTACGGCTACGCACTGGAGCCGGACCACCGCGGACCTACCAGCCAGCCGCTGCACGCCTTGCGCGCGCTCCAGATGTTCGCCGAGGTCGACGCTCCGGACCAGGCCGAATCGATCCTGAAGTGGCTTTCGGACACCCGCCCGGACGGCTCGGTGCCGTTCGGCATGTCCACCTCGAAGGATCATCCCAAGGCACCCTGGGTCGCTGCCGATGACCAGGGCGGACTGCTGCTGACCTCCCAGATCGCCGCCGAGCTCCACCGCCTGGGGATCACCCATCCGTGGCTGGACCGGGCCACCGACTACTGCTGGCAGGAGATCGACAAGCTGTCCGAGACGCACCCGTACGAGCTGCGCGGCGCGGTGATGTTCCTGGACGAGGTGCCGGACCGGGCCCGCGCGGAACTCGTCGCCGAGAAGCTCAGGCACCTCGTGCCGAACACGCAGGGCTACGAGGAGGACGAGGGCATGGCCATGCACGACTACGCGCCGAAGCCCGGCAGCCTCGCCAGGAGCTGGTTCGACGACGACGCGTTCGGCAAGGGGCTGGACGAACTTCAGCACGCGCAGCAGGAGGACGGCGGCTGGAACTTCGGCTTCCCGGCGTTCACGCCGGTGGTCGAGTTCGAATGGCGATCGATCGCCACGGTCGGTGCGCTGCAGACGTTGAAGCACTACGGCCGGATCAGCTGACCCAACGGCACACCGGCCAATGAGCGCACCTCGCGAGCCAGATGCGCCTGATCCGCATAGCCCGCTTCGGTGGCCACCGAAGCGAACGGCAGACCGTCCCAGGCCAGGTGCATCGCGGCGTCGAACCGCAGCACCCGCTGCAGGACCTTCGGCGGATAGCCGAACGCGTCCAGGCACCGCCGCCGCAGCTGACGCGAGCTCAGCCCGATCTCCCAGGCAGCCGTTGCCACGTCGGTGGTGCGCAGCAGTGCGGCGGTCCCGGCCAGAACGGGATCCACCACCACCCGCGACGCGCAGAACGAGACCATCGAGGAGAACGAGGTCAGCCGCGCGGAAGGCACGAGCTCCGACAAGGGCGCCCGCAGATCCCGCACCGCATGCGCCGGCACCCCGAACACCGACGGAAACGCGCCGGGCGGCAACCGAACGCCGTAGAGCGTCCCCGGTGCGACAGTCGCGAGTTGGGCGTGAGTGTCCGGCCCGGCAACGAACAAGGCCCCGGTGGCGGGCATCCACATCAGGTCGGTGCAGCCGTCCGGCACCACCCGCTGCACAGTCGGCGCGGCGACGGTGCGAGTCCACAGGCAGGCCAGGCCCGCGGGTGCGGGACGTTCGGCATACACAGACCCATCATCCCAGCCGTCGGTCGTGCATGCGCTCCGGGAGCCGCCTGGACCGACCGTGGCACGATGATCTTCGTACATCGAACTGGAGGGAATGTCGATGAATCGAGTCCTGTCCACGGCAGCGGCCGCTTCGGTCGTGCTGGGCGTGGTCCTCGCCGGTGCGGGAACGGCGTCCGCGCAGGAGCCCTACCGGAAGTACGCGACGAAGTCCGCGTGCCAGACGGCGGGCTTCCAGTACATCCGGGCCGGCAAGGCCGAGCGCTACGACTGCACCGGCCCGCACTCCGTCAGCCCGGCCAGCCAGAAGTACTGGCTCTACCTGCTGCCGTAAACGCGAGAAAGCCCTGCTCCTCGTGGTGAGGAGCAGGGCTTTCGCACAACCGATGGACGATACTGGGATTGAACCAGCGACCCCTACCGTGTCAAGGTAGTGCTCTCCCGCTGAGCTAATCGTCCGAGCCGTACGGACGAGATTCTAGCGGGTCGACCCACCTCGGCATACTCGAGGGTCAGAGGCCGAACTTCACCCAGTTCACGCTCGCGTACGCGGCCGGCTGGCCGCTCGTGAACGTCACGTACACGTCCTGCTTGCCGGAGATGTTCGAGATGTTGGCGGGCACGGTTCTCCAGGCGTCCCAGCCCCCGGTGTTGCCGACCGCGAACGACCCGGCCGGAGCCGCGGTGCGCGAGCCGAGCCGCACCTCGACCAGGCCGCTTACCCCGCCCCCGGCGCCTGAGGCGACGCGGGCGTAGAACTGCCGCGCCGGACCGGAGCCGAAGTCCACGCCGGAGAACTTCAGGTAGCCGCCGTTGGCGATCTGGTGCACGCCCGAGCCGCCTTCGGCAGGTGCCACGGAGCCGCCGGACCGCTCGGAGGCGCTCTCCGCCTGGAGCTCGCTGTACGCCGAACCACCACCGCCGGGGTTCGAAGTGGTCGTGTCGTCGGCGGCGGCGTGGTGGGACCGCCACCAGCCGTGTAGACCGCCACGTAGTCCACGACGAGAGAGTGACCGGACTGAGTGGCGGCGACAGGGGTCGGCTGGCCGGGGTTCAGCGCGTTGGGGAACGCGCCGCCCATCGCGAGGTTCAGCAGGAGGAAGTAGCCCGCGTGCGACGTCATCTGGTCCCACACGCCGGCGCCGAGGCGGTCCCTGGTCACCTGGTGGTAGCTCTGACCGTCGACGAACCACGTGAAGGTCTTCGCGGCGTCGTCCCACTCGAAGCGGTAGGTGTGGAAGGCGGACTGGCAGGACGCGCCGGGGCACGCCCGCGAGTTGCCGATGCCGGTGAACTCGCCGCAGGCCCCGCCGGGGGCGACGTCGCAGTGCAGCACGCCCCAGACGCTGTTGATGCCGTTGACGTTCTCCATGATGTCGAACTCGCCGATGCCCGGCCAGTTCCAGTAGTTGCCGCGGAACGGTGAGCCCAGCGCCCAGAACGCGGGCCAGTAGCCCAGCGCGGCCTCGCCGGTGACGTTCGGCATCTGGATGCGGCCCTCCATCGCGAGCTTGCCGCCCGGCGCGGGCTTGAAGTTCGCGCGCTGGGTCTCGATGCGCGAGGACGTCCAGTTGCCGGCGCCGTCCTTCAGCGCCGTGATGCGCAGGTTGCCGGAGCCGTCGAGCTTGATGTTGTTCGTGCTGTTCGTGTAGTTCTGGATCTCGCCCGTGCCCCAGTTGGCCGGGCCGCCGGGGTAGGCGTGACCAAGGTCGAAGATCCAGTTGGAGCTCGACGGCAGCGATCCGTTGGGACCGTTGAAGTCGTCACCCCACACCTGCGTCCATCCCGCTGCAGGGGGTGGGATCGAGGCGTTGGCGGACATGGCGGCGATCGCCAGGGGTACCGCGGCAATAAGAGCTGTCGTGGCCGCGAGGATGCGGCGGCGTTGCCTCATGCGCGAGTGACCTCCTTGTCACGGGTGCAGTCCATTTATGAGAGCGCTCTCACGGAGGAAGAACAAGCGGCCAATCGGAGCAACGACGTTGAACGGCGCAGGTCGCGCTGCGTCTCGTTTGGACTTATTTCGCGTCGGCGTAGCAGTCGACGGGGACGGCGTTCATCGGGAAACGCACCGCCGTCTCACCGAAGAGCAACCTTGTCGCCTCACGTCCCGCCGCGGCGATCGCCTCGATCACCGCGTCGGCGTCGGCCTTCGGGCAGTGCACGAGCACCTCGTCGTGCTGGAAGAACACCAGTTGGGCGGCTGCGGGAAGCCGGTTCCGCAGCACGCCCAGCAACGCCGCCGTCCAGTCCGCCGCACTGCCCTGCACGACGAAGTTGCGGGTGAACCGTCCCCAGTTCCGCGCGGCCTGCCGTGACGAGCTCGACACCTCGCCCGCGTCGTCGGCCCCGCCGGTCAGCTCCTGCCACGCCGCCGAGGGTGTGGGCGAGGTGCGGCCGAGCCGCGTGCGCACCATCCGGCCCTGCTCACCGGCCTGCGCGGCCGCCTCCACGTACCCGACGGCGATGGGAAACCTCTTGCGCAGCACGGCAAGCAGCGGTCCGGCCTCCCCGGACGTGCCGCCGTACATCGCCGACAGCATCGCGATCTTCGCCCGCGGCCGCTCGCCGGCGAACGAGTCCTCGGCCAGCGCGGAGTACAGGTCGTCGTCCCCGCACACCTCGATCAGCCGCTCGTCTCCCGACAGTGCGGCCAGAATCCGCGGTTCGAGCTGGGAGGCGTCGGCCGCCACCAGGCACCAGCCGTCGTCCGCCAGCACGGCTTTCCGCATCAGCCGGGGAATCTGCAGCGCCGCACCACCCCGCGACGCCCAACGGCCCGACACCACGCCACCGACGACGTAGTCCGGTCTGAACCGGCCGTCGCTCACCCACGCGTCGAGCCACGTCCAGCCGTGCGCGACCCACAGCCGTGCGCGCTCTTTGTACTCCAGCAACGGTTCGACCGCGGGATGGTCGATCTTCTTCAGCACCCACCGCCGCGCGGACGACACGTCGATGCCCTCGCGCGCAAAGGCCTTCACGATGCTCGCCGGCGCGTCCGGGTTGACCTCCCGGCCGCCGAACGCCTCCCGGATCTGATCCGTCAGCGCCTGCAACACCTTCGGCCGCACGCCGGGTGCGGTCCGCGGGCCGAGCATCTCCTCGAGGATCGCGTTGTGCACGTCCACCCGCCACGGCAGTCCGTGATGCGTCATCTCCGCCGCCACCAGCGCCGAGGCCGACTCGGCCGCGACCAGCAGCCCCAGCCCCGGATTCCGTTGCTGGGCCCGGAAAACCAGCGACAGGGCGGTCAGCGGGTCCGTGTCGCCCGGCAGCAGCACCGGTTCCGGCTCGAACAACGTCAGCGCGACGTCCTTCTTGCGCGGCCCCACATCCGCGGGAGCGGGCAGGTTCAGCGCCCGCGCCAACGCCGCCGGCAGCTCGCGCGGCTCCCGGTGCCTGCCCTCGGCGCCGAGCAGCAACGCCTCGGTCAGGTGCAGGTCCCAGCACCGGTCGACCCGCACGCCCGCGGCCAGCAGCTCCGGGTAGGTCTCCGAGGTGTCCGCCCACACCCAGCGCGGTTTGTGGGCACGCTCCAGCGACGCGACGGCGGAGGCGACGGAAGAGGCTGTCATGACGGGTCCCGAGGGCGTCCCGTCGTCGTGCAGCTTCTGCCACCGGCCCGCGCCGTCCGCTTCGAGGACGAGGGCGACCAGCACGCCCCTGATTGTGCCGGGAGGGTCTGACAATTTTGGTCGAGCCGGGTACCGGCACAGTAGGAACCCGAGGAATGCTCACTTTGAGAGCGCGTCCAATAGTTGGAGGATCTCCAAGCCAGTCAGCAAAGGAGTGAAGGAAAAACGGGAAAGGTGCACGATGGTGTGGTCTTGCTACCCCTTGCCTGACCACCGGCCGACTATGAAGCCGTGGATCGAGCACTCAGCGTCGCCGCACTGCTGGACCCCACCCACCAGGTGGTCCCCTTTCACGGCAGAGAACCAGAACTGCACGCCCTCACGCACTGGCGCGACAGCCCGGTGCCACAGGCGTCTCTGCTGCTGCACGCACCGGCCGGCGCGGGCAAGACCAGGCTGCTCCAGCACTTCCAGGAGCAGTGGGACCCCGAGCACGGCCGGCTGCTGGTGATCGACGACGCCGACCGCCTCACCTGGAACGACATCTTCCTGCAGCTGCAGGACACGCTCCGGCACGGACCGGCGCGCACGCGGGTGCTGCTGGCGGCGAGGACCACGGGCTGGTGGTGGTCCTCGACCCGGCAGCGCATCGCGGACTTCGACCACGAGGTCACCGACCTGCCGCTCGCCCCGACGCTCGACGACCGCGCCGGGTCGTTCACGCTCGCCTGCCAGCACTTCGCCAAGCAGCTCAACGTCACCGCACCGGACGAGCCGCCACCGAACATCGCCGGGGAGACCGTCCTCGACCTGCACATGGCCGCGCTGACGGCGGTGCACGGCGACCCGTGCGACGTGAACCGCACCCAGCTCGTCCGGCAGCTCCTCCAGCGCGACGACGGTCCCAGCGAGGGCCGCATCGCCGAGGACTACCTCGCGGTCGCCACCCCGGACACCCCGGACCCGGACCTGCTCGCCCGCGCCGCCCAGCGCTGGCCGCACCTGCACGCCCAGCTCGACGAGATCATCGACGCGAACCCGGCGATCGTCGGTGACCTGGCCCGCGACAGCCTCCGCATCGCCGCCGGGATCGGCGCGCAGAAGACGGTCGACCACCTGGCCCGCCAGGTCTTCCGCGACGAACGGTTCGCCACCGACTCGGTGCCCGCCACGCTCACCCAGCGCCTCGTCGACCGCGCTCGGGACACCCTCGAACGCGCCGAGACGTACGGGATGCTCAGCGCCCGCACGGCGTTGTGCGGTCTGCGCGAAGAGGCCGTCGAAGCCTCGCGGCAGGAGGTCGAGTGCTACCGCGAGCTCGCGGAGCAGGACCGGGAGAACCGGCCACTGCTCGCGGACGCGTTGGGAGACCTGGGTTTGCGGTTGCTCGCCGTGCACCGCGCCGACGAGGTGCTGAAGGTGTCGGAGGAGGCGATCGCGCTGTGGCACGAGATCGCGATCGACGACCCGGAGACGATCCCGCAGCTCGCCTCGGCGCTGGAGCAGATCAGCTACCGCTACCAGGCGATGGGCCTGGCCGAGGCGTCGATGGACGCCATCAGCCGCGCGACCCTGATGTACCAGGAGCTCGCGAAGACGCACCCGGCGCTGTTCCGCGCCGACTTCGCCAGGGTCGCGGCCACGGTGGCGCGCCGGTTCCACGCGCAGGGTGAGAGCGCCGAGGCCGCCGAGTCGATGCAGCTCTCGATCGCGAACTGGCGCGTGCTCGCACAGGAGGACCCGCGCTACGAACCGGACTTCGCGCGCAACCTCGTCGCCGCGGGCACGATGCTGGTCGAGCTGCGCCGGGCCGAGGCCGCGGGGGAGACCCTGAAGGAGGCCGTCGAGGTCTTCCGCCGGCTCGCCGTGGTGAACCCGCAGACGTTCGGCTCGGAGCTCGCCGACGCGCTGATGCGGTACAGCCAGGCGTTGCGCGACCTGTGCGAGGACCCGGACGCCAAGCTCACCGCCCACGAGGCCGTGATGCTGTGGCGGGAGACCGGCGACCGGAGGGGGCTCGGCACCGCGCTGCTCAACGTCGTCAAGGTCGCCTTCGACTACGACGCCGAACTGGGCGCGGCCCAGGAAGCCGTTGAGGTGTACCGGGAACTGGCTGCCGAGAACACCGTCTGGCACCAGGTCGACCTTGCGATCGCCCTGGCCACCCTGACCGAGCAGCAGCTCATCGGGGACCAGGCAGACGAGGCGCTCCGCAGCGCCGACGAGGTGTTCGGCATCGTGCGCCGGCTGCCGTCACAGCTCATCGACTTCTTCGGCGCGAAGCTCGCGGTCGCCATGCAGCCCATGACCACCGCACTGTCCGAACTGGAGCATCACGAGCTCGCGCTGGAGTCGTCCGAGCTGATGCTGGACATCTGGCGGGCGCTCAAGGACAGGTCGCCGTCGGCGACCGGCGCGTACATCGGGGCGGTGCAGCAGCACGCGTGCAAACTCCGTGGCGCGCAACGACGTCCGGAGGCCAGGGACACCGCGCACACCGCCGTCGTCCTCTGGCACATGACCGGCAAGGACCTCGACCGGGAACCGGGTTACGCCGACACGCTCACGGTCTACGGACGGCTGTGCGCGGAGACGAAGTACGAGCTGGACAAGGCACTCCAGCTCACCCACCAGGCGGTGCGGATCATGCGCGAGGGCGGTGACGCGGCGAAGCTCGAGTTCGCCCTGGAAACGGTCGAGGCGATCATCGATGCGTTCGACGACCGCCTCGAAGCCGAGAAAGCGGAGAAAGCGCTCAGCTGGTCGTGAGCAGCGACCGGACGAAGAACGCCACGTTGGCCGGACGCTCGGCCAGGCGCCGCATGAAGTAGCCGTACCACTCGTCGCCGTACGGCAGGTACACGCGCATGCGGTTGCCCTCGGCCGCGATGCGGCGCTGCTCCTCGGGCCGGATGCCGTACAGCATCTGGAACTCGTAGGAGTCCTTGGACCGGGCCGTGGCCAGGTCGGCGGCGATGGCGATCAGGCGCGGGTCGTGCGAGGCCACCATCGGGTAGCCGGCGCCCTCCATCAGCACCTTCAGGCAGCGCACGTACGACCGGTCGACGTCGTGCTTGTCCTGGAACGCAACGGAAGCAGGCTCCTGGTACGCGCCCTTGCACAGCCGCACGCGCGAACCGGCGTAGGCCAGGTCGCGGCAGTCCTGCTCGGTGCGCTTCAAGTACGCCTGCAGCACCGCACCGACCCACGGGAAGTCCACGCGCAGCTCACGCAGGATGCCCAGGGTGGAGTCCGTGGTGGTGTGGTCCTCCATGTCCAGCGTCACGGTCGTGCCGACGACCGCGGCCGCCGAGCAGATGCGCCGCGCGTTCTCCAGCGCGATCTTCTCGCCGTCGATCGCCAGCGACTGGCCGACCGCGGACAGCTTGACCGACACCTCGGCGCCGTTCGTGAGGCCCTGCGACTCCAGCCGCGCCAGCAGCGTCAGGTACGCCTCGACGGTCGCGTCGGCCTGCGACTCCTCGAAGGTGTCCTCACCGAGGTGGTCCAGCGTGACCAGCCGGCCGTCACCGAGCACCTCGGCGGTCGCGCGGATGGCCGCGTCCACGTCGGCACCGGCGACGAACCGGTCGACGACCGGCCGGGTCAGCGGCGTCGACTCGACGAGCTTGCGGGCACCCGCGCTGCGGGACGCCGCGAGAAGGCTGGAGCGAAGCATCGGGGCTCCTCAGGGTGTGACAGGTGAGGGGAACGTCCAAGCGCTTGTGGCGCAAGGACGTTCCCCTCACCTGAAGGGCTTTGGTCTTAGCCCTGGTGCGGGTGGAGGTGGGAGGTGGGCGCCGCGAAGGTCTCCTTGATGGAGCGCGGGCTGACCCAGCGGAGCAGGTTGTGGACCGACCCCGCCTTGTCGTTCGTGCCGGACGCGCGACCGCCGCCGAACGGCTGCTGGCCCACGACGGCACCGGTCGGCTTGTCGTTGACGTAGAAGTTGCCGGCGGCGAACCGCAGCTCTTCCTGCGCGTGCGCCACGGCCATGCGGTCGCGGGAGATGATCGAGCCGGTCAGGCCGTAGGGCGCCGCGCTCTCCATCTGCTTGAGCACGGTGAGGTAGTCCGCGTCCTCGAACACGTGGATCGCGAGCACCGGGCCGAAGAACTCGGTGGTGAACACGGAGTTCGTCGGGTCGGAACCGACCAGCACGGTCGGCCGCACGAAGAAGCCGTCCGAGTCGTCCGCGGTACCACCGGCGGCGACCTCCAGCGAGGAGTCGGCGTGCGCGGCCTGCAGCACGCCCGACAGCTTGTCGAACGAGCGGCGGTCGATCACCGCGCCGCCGAAGTTCGAGAAGTCGGTGACGTCGCCGTAGGTCAGGGCGTCGACCTCGGCCAGGAACTGGTCCTTGATCTTGTTCCACACCGAGCGCGGCACGTAGGCGCGCGACGCGGCGGAGCACTTCTGGCCCTGGTACTCGAAAGCACCGCGGATCAGGGCGACGCGCAGCACGTCCGGGTCGGCCGACGGGTGCGCCAGGATGAAGTCCTTGCCGCCGGTCTCACCGACGATGCGCGGGTACGAGCGGTAGTTCGCGATGTTCGCGCCGACCTGCGCCCACAGCTTCTGGAACGTCGCGCGTGGAGCCGGTGAAGTGGATGCCCGCGAGGTCGGGGGAGTTCAGCGCCACCTCGGACACGGCCAGGCCGTCACCGGGCAGCAGGTTGATGACGCCCGGCGGCATGCCGGCCTCTTCGAGCAGGCGCATGGTGAGGTGCGCCGCGAACGACTGCGTCGGCGACGGCTTCCACAGCACCACGTTGCCCATCAGCGCGGGCGCGGTCGGCAGGTTGCCGGCGATGGCGGTGAAGTTGAACGGCGTGATCGCGTAGACGAAACCCTCGAGCGGGCGGTGGTCGGTGCGGTTCCACACGCCGGGGGAGGAGATCGGCTGCTCGGCCAGCAGGTTGCGGGCGAACTGCACGTTGAAGCGCCAGAAGTCGATCAGCTCGCAGGCCGCGTCGATCTCCGCCTGGATCGCGGTCTTCGACTGGCCGAGCATGGTCGCGGCGTTGAGGGTCTGCCGCCACGGTCCGGCGAGCAGGTCGGCGGCCCGCAGCAGGATGGCCGCGCGGTCGTCGAACGACATCGCGCGCCACGCCGGAGCAGCCGCACGGGCCGCGTGCAGGGCGTCGGTGGTGTCCTGCCGGGTGGCGCCGGCGAGAGTGCCGAGGACGGCGCGGTGGTTGTGCGGCTGGACGACGTCGAACCGCTCGCCGCCACCCATGCGCTGGTCGCCACCGATGGTCAGCGTCAGCTCGAGCGGCTCCTTCTGCAGCTCGGCCAGCTTGGCCTGCAGCTCCGCGCGCTCCGGGGTACCGGGGGCGTACTGCAGCACCGGCTCGTTGACCGGGGCGGGAACCTGGGTGACCGCGTCCACTCGCAACTCCTCTTCGAATTGGGTGGCTCAAAGGTAAGTCCGCGCAGGTCACCGGCTCGTTGTGCGACTGGCCAAGATTCACCACCTCGGATGTACGATCGAACAGTGTTGAATGCCTTCCGGCTATGAGCCTCCGACAGATCCTCATCGCGTTGGGCGATCCACTGGTCGAGGTGCAGGTCGCACCGCACGGCCTGGAGGTCGACGTCCGCGATGTCGTGATCATGGACCCGGACGACCCGCCGGACGTTGCCGCGGGAGACCTCGCGCTGCTCATCGGCGCCCGCGGCCGGGCCGCATTGCCGCTGATCAGAGCCGCCGGACGGGCGAAAGCCGCCGCCGTCGCGGTCAAGGAGAGCTCGCAGGCGCTCGAACAAGCCGCGACCGACGCGGGCGTGGCGCTGCTCGAAGTCCGGCCCGAGGTCCGCTGGGGTCACCTGGAGTCGCTCGCCAAGGGCGTGCTCACGACCACGGCCGACGACGGCGAGGTCCTCGGCGACCTGTTCGCGCTCGCGCAAACGATTGCGACCCTGACCGGCGGCATCGTCAGCATCGAGGACACCGCGAGCCGCGTGCTCGCCTACTCCCGCTCGTCCGACGAGGTCGACGAACTGCGCCGGCTCTCCATCCTCGGCCGCCAGGGCCCGGAGCCGTACCTGAAGATGCTGCGCGAGTGGGGCGTCTACAACCTGCTCCGCTCAAGCGAGGAGGTCGTCCGGATCGACGACCGCCCGGAGCTCGGCATCCGGCGCCGCATCGCCGTCGGCATCCACGCGGGCACCCAGCCGCTCGGCGCGATCTGGGTGCAGGAGGGCGACCAGCCGCTGACCGAGCAGGCCGAACGGGCGTTGCTCGGCGCCGCCCGCGTCACCGCCCCGCACCTGATCCAGCAGCGCAACCAGCCCACGTCGAGGTTCCGCGAGAACCTCCTCGCGGCGCTGCTCGAAGGCCGGATGGACGCCACCACGGTCGCCGGCCAGATCGGCGCCGACCCGAAGAAACCCGCCGCCGTGGTGGTCTTCGCGCTGCGGGCACGCGAAGGCGACCGCAGCGAACAGGAGCTCCGGCGCGCCGAGATGACCGGCCTGATCTCCGTGCACGCGGCGGCGTACCGGCGCAGCGCGCTCGTCAGCGAGTCCGGCGGCCGCACCTACGTGCTCCTGCCGGACCTCGCCCCGAACGCCCAGCTGCTGAACCTGACCCGGGAGATCGTCACGACCGCCCGCCGCCACCTGCACACCGCGGTCCAGGCGGCGGTCGGCTCCACCGTGTCCACTTTGGACGAGGTGCGGATCTCCCGGCAGGAGGCCGAACGCGTCCTCGACGCCATGGCCCGCGACCTCGACGCCGAGGTCGCCACGCTCGCCGACGTCCGGTCCCAGGTCCTGGTGAGCGAGATCCTGGCGCTGCTGCAGGACAACCCGCGCATCCGCGACCCGAGGATCGACGCGCTCGACCCGGAGCTCGCGAAGTCGTTGCTGGCCTACCTCGACGCGCTGGGCGACGTGCGCGCCGCCGCGGAACGACTGCACGTCCACCCGAACACCCTCAGGTACCGGCTCAAGCGGGCCAAGGAGAGCGGCCTCGACCTCGACGACCCGCTGGTCCGGCTCGTCGCGCAGCTTCAGCTCAGGATGCGGTAGAGCAGCGCCCGTTCCGCGATCGTCCACGTCGTCGTGGTGAGCAGGTACAACCCGGCGGCCAGCGGCAGGTACGCGGCCACCAGGATCGTGCCGTACGGCAGCACCTTCACCAGCCCCGTCATGAAACCGGGCGTGGGCGTGGTGGTCATCCGCGACTGCTGCCACCGCACGGTCACATACGCCACCGCGGCGAGCAGGCCGAACAGCACGAAGAACACCCACGCGAAGCCGGACGTGAAGTGCGTGCCGAGCGAGATGCCGAACAACGTGCCGTCCAGCAACGGGTTCGGCGTCGTGACGATCTGGTACATGACCATGAAGAACGGTGCCGTGGCGAGCATCGGCAGCATGCCGGCGAACATCGAGACGCCGTTGCTCTTGTAGACCTTCTGCGACTCCTCCGAGAACCGCATCAGGTCCTTGCCGTACTTCTTCTGCAGCTTCTGGATCTCCGGCGCGAGCTTGGCCTTGGCCTTCTCGCCGCGGACGGCGGCGCGGGCCAACGGGTGCAGCGCGAGCCGCACGACGACGGTGAACAGAACGATGGCGAGCGCGGGCATGCCGAGGCCCGCCAGGGCAGCGCCCAGGTCAGCGAACAAGGGAGGTTTCTCCGTATCGAGTTGGGATCAGCGGGACGTGTCAGAACGTCCGGCATCCCGGTGCTCGAGGACGGGGCCGACCAGCGGCGTCCGGATTGCGCAGCCGCAGCTGGGCAGACCGTTGAGCGCGTCCCCGGATCGCGAGCGAACGCGCTGGTGCCACGGAGAGCGGCACCAGCGCGACCACGACGATCAGTGCGAGGGCGAGCGCGGTCACGGCCGCGACGACCTCGGTCGGGGAGCTGAGGAACGTGAAGGCGTAGAGGGCAGGCAGGAAGACCGCGAGCACCAGCATCGCTCGGTTCCTGGTCTCCGGCCGCCACATGCCCGTGAGGCTACCTAATGCCGCCTGGTTCCGTCCCGAGTTCCTTGCCCTCCTTGTCGAACAACGTGACCGTGTTCACGTCGGAGGTGCCCGGCCACCACGCGACCAGCCAGCCGTCCTTGCCGATCGTGGCGCCGATCCTGCCTGCCGTCCTGGGTGTTGACGCGAACCTTGGTCACCTCGGCGCTCACCCTTGCGGTCAGCGTGCGCTTGTGGTCCTGTGCGCCTCCGTTGCCGCCGTCTTTGCCGTACGTCATGGCGCGGTACCGGTCCGTGCCCAACGGGGCGATTCCGCCGCCACCCCCACCGTCCTGAAGCCCGTCGTGGCTGCGCAGGCAGGTGTGTACGGCCTCCGGCCCGGTGAACACGACCAGTGTCAGGTCACCGCGCTGGTCGACGACCGACACCTCGGTCGGCATCGCCGGGCAAGTTCGGGAAGTACGTCCGCGTGTTCCTCTCGGACTCCGCCAGCCTCTCCCGGCACCCGGCGATCGCGGTGTCCGCGTCCGGGCCAGGTGCGCGAGGCTCGGCGGTCCACGATGCGTAGGCGGACGGGTTCGACACCGGCCACAGCACGGTCGCGGTCACCGCCGCCGCGGCCAGCACGGTCGCGGGCACGGCGAGACGCCACCACCGGCCGCTCGGCCTCGCGCTGATCTCGTTCAACAGCACGTGCTTGCGGACCTGCAGTCGCATCGGGTCGAGCTGCGGGATGTCGGGCGTGATGTTCACAGCGCCTCCTCGACGAGTGCGCCACGCACGGTGCGTTGCGCGCGAGCGAGTCGGGACTTCACCGTGCCGACCGGGATGCCGAGCACCTGGGCGATCTGCGCCTGACCCAGGTCCGACCACGCGGACATCTCCAGCACCTCCCGGTCTCCGGCAGGCAGTTTCTCCAGCTCCGAGATCACCACTCTGGTCCTGGTCTCGGCGTCGACCCGGCGCGCCACGTCGTCCGCGTGATCTCCGTCCGGGTCAGGCGGCGGCACCTTCCCAAGTGCTGCTTTGTACCGTGAACGGGAGCGTTGGTGGTTGCGAGTGACACCCAGTGCGACGCTGTACAGCCATGGCAGCAACGACCCGTCGACCGTCACAGACATGCGTTTGCGCCACGTCTCCATGAACACAACGGACATCAGGTCCTCGGCCGCCGCCCACACGCCGGTACGGCGCAGGCAGTAGGCGAACACGGCTTGGGCGTGGCGCTCGAACAGGTGCCCGAACGCCTCGCCGTCACCGGCCCGGACCTGCCCCCAGAGTTCTTCGTCGGTCACGGACCCTCCTCTCTGCCCCGTCTATGTCCGCAGAGGGAAGTCCGGTTCACGACTCGACCAGACCGGGCCGTTCGGGTGGTCGTAGCGGACGAAGAGGTCCGCCATCGGTTCGTAGTCGTCGAACGCGGGCAGCGTCCACTGCTCGCCGGTCTTGCGCTTGAGCGCGCCGGGCGAGAGCGCACAGGTGCACGGTCAGTTCGGCGGGCAACCACCGGTCCAGCAGCAACGTGCCGTCGACGAGCACCACGCCGTTCTCCGGCACGTCCACGTACTCGGCGCGGCTGGCCCGGTCGGTCGCCGCGTTCCACAACGAGGGCAGCACCTTGCCGTCGAGCGCCGGGTCGAGGACCTCGCGCTGCAGACCGCCAGGTCGAACCAGGAGTGCCGGTAGGAGTACGAGTCGGTGCGGCCGTGTTCCAGCCGCACCGACGCCGGTCGCAGGAAGTCCTCGGTGGACACCCGCTGCACCGCCCGGCCCAAGGCGCGCAACGGTTCCACGAGCGCGTCGGCAAGCTTGCCCGGTTCCGCGGCAGGCGCGCCGTCGACGAGCACGCGCACCCGGCCGGGCAACGCGTCGATGCGGGAGACGATCTCGGTGACGAGCGTGCCGAACGTGAGCGGCCGGACTTTCACTGTGACACCTTCACTGCCACACCGTCGAAGGCCGCCAGTCCGCCCAGGCCGAGTCCCACCACACGGCACCGGACGCGAGCATCTTCTCGATCTTGACGCCCTCCGCCCGGATCGCCGCGGCCTCCTCGGCGGAGTACTTGCCGGAGGCGACCTGCTCCTCGAACTCCTCGAGGTCGCGCTGCTCCCACGCCCCGTCCGGAGCCATCGTGTAGTCCAGCGCGTGGTCGAGCGTCTCGAACCCGTCCTCGGTGCGGCGGTAGGGCGCCTGCAGGTTCAGGTAGTAGTTGCCGAAGACCCGGTCGTCGCCCTTCCAGAACAGGTCGACCGAGTAGGCGTCGTCCGGCCGGTGCAGCATCAACTTGCCGTGCCCGCGCCAGAAACCGCGCTCCGGCTTGTCCCACGGATGCGGGTGGTGATGATCGGGATAGGTGAGCCGGGTGCCCGGTTCGACGAAGACCGCGAGCAGTCCCGGCTCGTCCACGACGACCCTGGTCGGCATCTCCGACCAGACCTTCCCGTGCAGCACCTCACGCCGCACCACGACCTCACCCGGCTTGAACAACCTCATTGGCCGAACTTACGTCACGCCGATCCACGTGATCACGCTGATCGTTCTCTTTGGCCATCATCCGGCGCTTCAGCGGAGGAAGGGCGTTGACCACGCGCAGGAACGTGCGGAAGCAGGCGAGCACGACCCGGCCGATCACCGGCTTGTGCATCGCGCCGCTCGTGTCCATCTGCTCCCGCGACGCGAGCACCGCCTCGAACCCGTACTCGATCATCTCCCGCTCGTACTCGGAGATGGCCGTGACCACGTCCTTGCCGTGCGCGGCCTCGGTCAGCCTGCGGCACAACAGCTCCGCGTCGCGCAACGCCGTGTTCGCGCCGATGCCGCGGCCGGGCGTCATCAGGTGCACCGAGTCGCCGATCATCGTGACGTTGTTCGACGGCCACGGCTGCAGCTTCTCCGACGTGCGGATCCGGATGTTGAACACGGTCTCCGGGTCCGCCCGGCGGAACAGTTCGCGGATGTCCGGGTGGTAGCGTCGGGGTCATGTCCAGCACGACCTGCTTGAGCTGCTCACCGTCCATGCCGCGCAGGTCGGGCAGCTTGTCGTGGGCGATGGCGTAACCCCACATGATGTAGTCGTCCTCGACGCCGATGCCGTCGAAGTGCATCACGTGCAGGATCACGAAGGCGCCCTTCGGCCCGTAGAGCAGCGTGACCGCGGGGTCCGCGGCCGGCGGCAGCAGGGCCAGCGTCTCCGGCGTCATCTTCAGCTTGCCCGCGATCGACGTGATGCCGGTGTCGACGACCTTCGCCTCCGGCAGGCGTTGCTTGCGCACCTTGGACTGCGCGCCGTCCGCGCCCACCAGCACGTCACCGGTCGCGGAGGTGCCGTCGGCGAAGAACGCGGTGACCGTGCCGTCGTCGTTGTGGCTGAAGTGCGTGAACGCCTTGTCGAACTGGACGACGTCCTCCAGCCCGCTCAGCAGCGCGGTCCGCATCGCGATGCGGCTCACCGAGTTCTCGGCGCGGGTCTCGTCCAGGCCGGTCGCGATGTCGGCGACCAGCAGTTCCTTGTACTTCTCGGTGCGCATGTTGATCCGCGTCGCCCGCCGGGCGGTGGTGCGGACGAACTCCGCGAACACGTCCGGCGGTAAGCAGCTGTGCAGCGCTTTGCTGCCGTCCGGGCTGATCCCGACCCGGTAGCCGATCAACATGCTGCGCGGCGTGCGGTCGCGTTCGAACAGCGCCACGTCCACGCCGGCCTTCTTCAGCCCGTGCGCCAGGCACAGGCCACCGGTCCCCGCTCCGATGATGAGTACACGCATGAAATCCCCCTCGACTAAGTCTCTTAGTGAGGAAGATATTCAGTCTGCGAGACTCTTGTCAATCGTCCTGACTGAGTCTCCTCATCCGCGCGTTCGCGATGGCGAGCCGCACGTCGTTGACCGGAAGCAGCCTGGCCAGCTGTTCCAGCGCCTCCCAGTCGTGTTCTCCGGAGTCGGTCTGCGTGAACGTCCACAGCGCGTTCGCGTCCCCGCGAGAGAGGACGGCCTTCCGCACGCCGCTCGCCAGGTCTTCCCGTTCGGCCAGCACGACCGGCGCTTCCGAGCGCCGCAGCAGCGAACCGCGATACCGGGCGGCGGCCAGCGGCACGTTGCCGTCCTTGAGCGCTGCCCGGACGGTCAGGAAGTCCGCCTCGACGTCCGCGGTCAGTCGATACGGCCTGGTCGCGAGCACGCCGACGCCCAGCTGTGTGCGCAACCGGTGCAGTTCGGCGCGCACGGTCGTGGGGTTGCCGCGCTCGCCGTAGAGCCGTAGCGCCAGCTGGTCAGCGGACAGGCTTCCGTGCAACGTCAGCGCGCACAGGATCTCCGCGTGCCGCAACGAGATCGGCACCTCGCGCCCGTCCAGCACCACCTTGGGCTCCTGCAGCAGGAACGACAGCGACAGCACCGGCCGCCGCACACCCCGCTGCCGAGGCACCCGCAGCAGGTAGCCGTGCGCCAGCGGTTCGAGCAGCGCCTCCCGGCCGTCCGGCAGCCGCACGCGGTCCGACGACACGTCGACCCGCGCCGGCAGCAACCCGTACGGCTCGACCGCGACCACCCGCCCGGTCGGGCTGAGCAGTGCGCCGGGCTCACCGCGCAACGCGATCAGATGCCGCATGTTCCGCGCCCGCAGCTCCTCGTCCTGCACGTGCATCCGGGCGAGCATCTCCGCCTCGGCGAGCCGGGCGGACGCTTTCACCAGTGCCACCATCGAGGGATGTGTCGTCGCGATCGGGCCGCTGAGGTCGACGACGCCGATCGTCTCGCCGGTGTCGGGGTCGCGCACCGGGCTCGCCGCGCACGTCCACTGGTGATAGGTCCGCACCAGGTGCTCGGCCGAGTGGACCGTGACGCTCGAGTTGACCGCGAGCGCCGTGCCCATCGCGTTCGTTCCCGCCGCGTCCTCCGACCAGCGCGTTCCCTCGGCCAGGCCGACGTCCTCGGCGCTCAGGCGGGTGTCGTTCGAGCCCTCGCACCACAGGATGTGGCCCTGCGCGTCCGCGACGATCATGATGTGCTTCGCCTCCTGCGCGAAGCCCAGCAGCGTTTCGCGCAGCAGCGGCAGGGCGGGCCGCAGCAGGTGCCGTTCCCGCAGATCCGGCAGTTCGTCCGCCGCGAACACCGTCGGGGCGGTGTGCAGGTCGGGATCCACGTTGGCGGCGAGTGATCGTTGCCACGACGCGGAGATGACAGAGCGTGGCGAATGTGGCGTGCGAGTGTCGCTCAGCACGGCTTCTCGTACCCGACTGAGCAACAGAGCGTGTTGCATTTGGTCGTCGGTCACTGATCCATCCACGGCTTGCAACGAGCATGCAACGTTCTGCTGCCTATTTTCTCATTTTCCCCACACCAGTCGTCCAGTGGGCCTTCTTCGGGCAGGGAGTCGAGAATGACGCAGTACGCGGCACCGGGTGAGCCCGGCAGCGTGGTCGCGTACCGGCCGAGGTACGACCACTTCATCGGCGGAGACTACGTGCCGCCCGTTGCCGGCGAGTACGTCGAGAACATCACGCCGGTCAACGGAGAAGTGTTCACGGAGGTCGCGCGCGGCACCGATGCCGACCGGGCCCGCGCACTGCACGCTGCCAGCGGCGCGGCACGGGCGTGGGGTCGCACCACGGCGCGAGACCGCGCCACCGTCCTGTGCGAGATCGCTGACCGGGTCGAAGAGCACGCGACCGAGCTCGCGGTCGCGGAGACGTGGGACAACGGCAAGCCCGTGCGCGAGGCCCTGGTCGCCGACGTGCCGATGCTGATCGAGCAGTTCCGCCAGTTCGCCGCCGTCATCCGCACCGAGGTCGGCGAGGTCGAGCAGCTCGGCCGCGACACCTGCGACTACCGCTCGTTCCAGCCGATCGGAGTGGTGCACGAACGCCTCGGCTGGACGTTCCCGCTGCTGCACGCCGCCAGGGTGCTCGCGCCCGCACTGGCCGCCGGCAACGCCGTCGTGCTGGAGCCCGCCGTGCAGACCCCGGCGTCGATCCACGTGCTGCTCGGCGTGATCGCGGACCTGCTGCCACCCGGGGTGGTGAACGTGGTCACCGGTTCCGGTGATCACCCGGTCGGCTCCGGCCGTTGCCCGAACATCTTCTTCGCCGACGTCACCGCGCACCGCGACGGCTTCCTGGACAAGGCCCTCGAAGGCTTCGCGATGTTCGCCGCCAACCAGGGCGAGATCTCCACGGCCCCGTCGCGCGCGTTGATCCAGACCGCGGTCTACGAGGAACTGCTGCACCTGGCCACCGAGCGCACGCGGCAGATCCGCACGGGCGACCCGCTGGACACCGACACCATGATCGGCGCGATGGTCTCGCTGAAGCAGCGCGACCGCGTGCTGGCCTACATCGAGCGCGGCAAGGCCGAGGGCGCGCGCCTGGTGATCGGTGGCGAGGCCTCCGGCCACTACGTCGAGCCCACGATCTTCGAGGGTGATCACCGCTCCGCCGTGTTCGCCGACGACGTGCTCGGCCCGGTCGTGTCGGTGACCAGGTTCGACCATCGCGACGACGCGGTGAAGATCGCCAACGAGTCCACCGCCCAGTTCGGCGCCGGTGTCTGGTCCCGTGACGTCGCGCTCGCGCACAACGTCGGCCATGAGCTGACCGCCGAGCGGGTGTGGGTGAACAACTACTACACGTACTCGGCGAACACCGCCGTGCTCGCCGAGTACCGCCGGGTCAAGCACCTGCTGGTCAGCTACTCCGACCGCGGGAACGGGTACTTCTAGAGGCTGTTTCGTCGGTGCTCACTTCTTCCAGGGCACCTGGGTGGAGGCGTAGAAGTTGACGCCCTGGACCTTCCACCTGGGTGCCTGAGCCCCGAGACGTGGCGCGAACCGGTCCCAGTTGTGCACGCTCGCCGGTGCCCAGCCGAGCTCGGCGGCCACCGGAAGCCGCGGGAACGCCATGTACTCGATGTCCGCGGACTTCGTGATGGTCTCGCTCCACAGTGGAGCCTCCACGCCGCGGATCGAGCCTTCGGACACGCCGTCGAGGTACGCGCCGGGGTTCCAGCCGTAGGCGTCCCTGACCTCGACGAGACCGGCCCAGTCCAGGCCGAGCTTGGTGTTCTTGTTGTACTTCATGTCGAGGTAGATCCGGTTCGCCGGCGACATGACCACCTTGTTGCCGCGCTGGGCCGCCGCGGCCACGTTGGCGTCGGTCCTCGTCGTGCCCCAGAACTGCGGGACCGGCGCGGTGTCCTTGGTGGTCTTGATGAACTCGTGCCAGCCCGTGGTCGTCTTGCCGTACTTCTTGACGATCGGCAGCACCCGGTTCATGAACGTCACGTAGTCCGCGTCCGGCGTGCTGTGCGCCTCGTCACCGCCGATGTGGAAGTACGGGCCGGGGGTGATCGCCGAGACCTCCCGGACGACGTCCTCGATGAACTTGTACGTGATCTCCTTGTTGATGCACAACGAGGAGAAGCCGACCTCCGTGCCGGTGTAGAGCGGGCGCTTCTTGCCGTCGCAGTTCAGTTCGCCGTAGCTCGCCTGGGCGGCGTTGGTGTGGCCCGGCATGTCGAACTCGGGGATCACCGTGATGCCGCGGTCGGCGGCGTACGCGACCAGGTCCTGGTACTGGGCCTGGGTGTAGAAGAGCCGGCCCGTGCGGCCGCCTACCTCGGTGCTGCCGCCGATCCTGGTCAGGTCCGGCCAGCTCTTGATCTCCAGTCGCCAGCCCTGGTCGTCGCTCAGGTGTAGGTGGAAGTAGTTGATTTTGAAGGTGGCTATCTGGTCTATGTAGCGTTTTACCTGGGCTGGGGTGAAGAAGTGGCGGCTTACGTCCAGCATCGCGCCGCGGTGTTGGTATCTCGGGTGGTCCAGGATGCTGGCGCCGGGGATTCTCCAGGGGGATGGCTGTTTGGTCTTTGCCTCTGCCTTTGGGGGGAGGAGTTGGCGCAGGGTGGCTATGGCGTTGAAGTGTCCGGCTGTGGTGTTTGCTCGGATGATCACTTGGGTTGGGGTTACGTCTAGTTGGTAGCCCTCTTGGCCGGTTTTGGGGTCTGCGCCGTTGATCAGGACTATGCCGTCGCCGGTGATGGTGTTGGTGATCGGGAGTTGGTAGCCCGTGGAGGGGCGGAGGATTCCGGCTAGTAGTTCTGCTGGTTTGCGGGCTGTTGGGGTGCCTAACTGGATCTTCGCGGTTGGGGTGAGGGTGTGGGTGATGTCTGGGCTTGGGTGGATTTGGGCTGGTTGGGGGACCAGTTCCTGGAGGGGGCTTGCTGCTTCGGCTGTTCCGGTCACCAGTACTCCTGATGCGGTTATCACCAGTGCCGCTAGCGCGGATCGCAGGGTTCTTGTTGTCACGCCTAACCTCCAGGGCAGGGGGAACCTTGGGGCGGCGGCGGAGGTTCACGGTTTCAGGCTGGGGTTGGGGTGTCAAGGTTTAGACCAATTCTGGTCGCGGCCTTGGGGGTCGGTTGGGTTGCGTGCTTGCGTTTTGGGTGACGGGATCCACCACCGGCCCGGTATGGGCAGGACGGCTCGGCAGCGCCATCGCGGGGGAGGGCGCCTCGCCTCGGGCCGTTGGCCCTCGATCTACAGGTGTTCCTTGGTCAGTTTGTGCCATAGGGCTGGGAGGTCGGCTTCTGTTTTGTGGGCCAGCTCGACTTCCTTGCCGTAGAGGAGGCCGAAGGTGAAGCCGTTCTCGTCGCCGCGTCCCAAGTCCAGGAGGACGGGGCGGGCTACTACCGAGTCCTGGTGGTCGCCTAGGAGGGTTTGGACGTCCTTTGCCCGCTTGCGCAGGTGGGTGGCGTGCTTGCCCAGGGCGGGCTCGGTTACCTCGGCGCTGTAGCGCAGGCGTTTGGCTGCCTTGCGGGCCTCGTGCAGGGGCTCGTCGTTGTGTTTTGAGGCCAGGGCTGCCTCTACGCGGACGTCCAGGCGGTGGCGGGCCTTTTCTACGAGCTTGGGAAGTACGTCTTTTGCCTTGCCGGATGCCTGCTTGGTCAGCGGGGGCGAGGCTAGAAGGGTGTCGATCGAGTTCAGCAGGGTGAAGTATCGCGCGCTGTCCAGGGCGGCTACGGAGTCCTTGTGCGCCTTGGCTTCTAGAGGCGCGAAGTAGCGCGTCATGCGGGCGGCTACGTCGCCTAGTACTACCTCTGGGGGGAGGGAGTGCAGGTTGTCCTCGAAGCGCATGCGGAGGACTTCCAGGTCTCGGGAGTCGCCCAGGACGCCGGCCAGCCACTTCAGTTCGTCGGTCAGGGTGCGGGTTGCTTCGCGGTCGACGATCTTGCCGAAGGACTTGGAGGGCGGAGCGCATTCTGCGGGTCGCCACGCGCATCTGGTGGACGGCGTCGGGTTCGTCTCGGCGGACTCGGGGGTCCTGGTTCTGCAGTGCGGCGCGTTGTTCGTGCAGGTAGGCGAGAACTACGTCGCCTGCTGTTGATTTTTTGGTGATGGCGGGGATTGCGTCGCGTTTGACGCCGATCACCTGCGAGAGCTTGGAGGAAGAGGAAGAAGGGACGATGCCTGCGTCGCCCAGGTGGCGTTCGACGGTGTCCAGGAGGTCTCGGTCGCCGCTTTCGCCCAGTTCTACCTCGATCTCGCGCCAGGAGGTGGTTGTGGTGGAGGAGCCCATGGTTTGGGCGGTGACCACGTCGTCGACTACCTCGGCGAGGAGATCGCCGGTGCCGTTGGTCAGTTGCCAGCGGCGGCGGTTGGTGCGGATTTCGGCTACCGGGGCCAGGCCCTGGCCTCGGGTGTGGGCGCGGACCAGGGAGGAGAGGTCCTTGGGCGGGTTCTTCACGGCGCGGCCCAGCGGGGCGCGGACTTCCTGGCGGGTGTCCTCGCCGGCCGGGAGTTTCAGGTGCCAGCCTTCGTCGTCGCCTCCTACGCGGCGGCGCAGGGTCACGCCCGCGCGGGCCAGGCGGTAGTCGTCGGTGTCGAAGTAGGTGGCTGCCAGGTCGAACTCTTCGGGGCCGGTGGCCACGCCGGTGATTTCGGTGAGGTCGGGGAGGCTCGCGTTCGATGGTGCCTCGTACTTGCGTTCGGTCTCAGTAACAGAGGTCGCCATTTACTAGTAATACCTCGTTTCGTCGCAGTTCACCCACTGTTGTGACGGTGCGTGAGGGGTGGTCGCCACTGCTGGGCGGAATTCCTGCCTCGATGCGGGTAATCAGGGGTACCCCGCTTTGATGCGAACGAAGTGTCCGGTTCGCTGGTCGGGTGCCCACGGAGAAGGAACGGCTTGAGGTTGTCGAGCCGCAGGTCGCCACGTTGATCAGTCATGTCGGTCAGCTGACGGCGGAGGTCGAACGTGTCACCGCTCGGCTGACGGTGCTGGAGCGCAGGCTGTCGGGGGCGGGTGATGGTCCGCTTGCTGATCTTGACGCGCTTGTCGGCGACATCGCGCCGCTGGTCGAGGCGTTGCGCAAGGCGTGGGACGCGGAGCAGGAGATCCTTGCCGGGCCCGCCCGGATCGCGCTGCGGCAGGAGGTGCTCGAGTTCGACGGGCTCAAGGCTCGGCGCGACGAGGCCAGGTCCAAGCTGGACGGTGGCCGGGTGCCGCGGTTTGAGAGGGACGCGCTGTCGCACGAGGTTCGGCAGATGGAGTGGCTGATCAACGCGAACGAGGCGAGTGCGAGGCAGGCCGCGGAACGGCTTGATGCCGACGAGGATGCTGCGGGGGAGGAGTGGCGGACCGAGGCGGTGCTTGCCGGGGAGAAGGCGCGCACTGAGATCAAGGACGCGGCCGCCCGTCGCATCTCGGAGGCGCTTGGTCAGTACGCGCGCATGCCGGTCTGGTTTCGCGTCGGGCTGGGTGAGATTCCCACGCCCGATCCGTCGTTCTGGCTCGAGTCGGCGATCGCGGTGCTCGCGTACCGGCTCGAGTACGGCGTGACGGATGCGGTCACGCCGCTCGGTACGCCGCCGTCCTCGTCGTCCGGGTGTGAGAACTGGGTGCGGCGCACGAACGTCTACGCGGACGTCACCGACCGGCTCACGACGCTGGCCGCCACGTTCCACCTGCAGTAGTCTTTCTGCAACCGCTCGGTTGCAGGAGGTGTGCTGATGGACCGGATCGAACGCGATGTGCTGATCGACGCGCCGCAGCAGCGCGTCTGGAACGCGCTGACCTCGGCCGAGCATCTCGGCACGTGGTTCGGTGACGCGGGTGCGACGGTGTCGAGGCTTGAGCCTGGCGGCGAGGTCACGCTGACGTGGGCCGAGCACGGCACCGGGCGTGCGATCATCGAGAAGGTCGAGCCCGAGTCGTTCTTCTCGTGGCGCTGGTCGGGTCCGCTCGGGCCGGATCCGGTGCCCGGCAACGCGACTCTGGTCGAGTTCACGCTCATGCCGCAGAACGGCGGCACGTTGCTGCAGGTCGTGGAGAGCGGGTTCACGCGGCTCGACCTGCCGTCGGAGGAGCAGGAAAAGTACGCCTCCGGGAACGTCGACGGCTGGCGGGCCGAACTGGACGAGCTGCGGGAGTACCTGGAGAAGTGAGTCAGGTCGATGATGTCTTGGCCGCTCTCGCGGATCCCATGCGACGCAGGGTGCTCGATCTCGTGGCAGCCAAAGGGCCGGTCTCGGCATCGGCGCTCGCGACCGAGCTGCCGGTGAGCCGGCAGGCGATCGTGAAGCACCTGGCCGTGCTGGAACGGGCCGAGCTGGTGGCGTCCGAGCGGGCCGGGCGGGAGAACAACTTCTCGGTCCGGTCCGGTGCGCTCGATGTCACGGCCACGTGGATGGCCTCGCTCGCTTCGCAGTGGGACCGGCGGCTCGCGGCGATCAAGAAGATCGCGGAGGGATAGCTCAGCCCTGCGGCATGAGCTCGCCGCCGACCATCGTGGCCAGCACGGGGATGTCGGCGATCGCGTCGCTGGTGCGCGGGTCGTCGCCGAGCACCACCAGGTCCGCGAGCTTGCCGGGGGTGAGGCTGCCCAGCACGTGCTCCTTGCGGCAGGCGTAGGCGCTGCCGAGCGTGTACGCGCGGATCGCCTCCTCGACGGTGATCGCCTCGTCCGGCCCGACCGCGCGGCCGCCGGAGGATCGCCGCCGCACCATGAACTCGATGGCGCGCAACGGTGCCCCGTCCGCGACCGGCCGGTCCGAGCTGCCCGCCAGGGTGATGCCGTGGTCGAGGAACGCCCGCCCGCGGTACATCCACGGCGCTCGGCGCGGGCCCATGATCTCGCTGTAGTCGTCGCCGTAGGACCACAGGAACGTCGGCTGGACAACGGGAATCAGTCCGAGGGAGGCGATTCGTCCGAGCTGGTCCGGTCGCACGAGACCGCAGTGCTCGATGCGGTGGCGGGCGTCCGGCCGTGACCGCTGGGCCTGCGCCTCGGCCACCGCGTCCAGCGTGAAGTCCACCGCGCGGTCGCCGATCGCGTGGATCGCGAGCTGCCAGCCGGCGTGGTGGCCGTCGATGATCGCCGCCCGCATGGCCTCCTCGGTGTCCGCGAGCCGGCCGGCGTTGTCGCTGCCGAGGTAGGGCTCGGACAACGCGGCCGTGCGCGCGATCATGCCGCCGTCGGTCCAGAGTTTGAGGGCGCCCAACGACAACATGTCGTCGCCGAACCCGGTGTGCAGGCCGAGATCGATCGCGCGCGTGACGTGGTCACGGGGCTCGGCGTCCATGGGGTGCAGCACGTGGGCGGACACCATGAGCTGCACCCGGATCGGCAGCCGAGCGCGTTGGTACGCGGCGGCTTCCAGCGGACTGCTGGCGATCAGGCCCGCGCCGATGCCCGCCTCCGCGCACATCGTGACGCCTTCGGAGAGCACCTGCCGCGCGCTTTCGTGCAGCTCGCCGACGATCTCGTCGATCGAGTACGGCAGCCGCAACGTCCGTGCGGCCAGCTGGTCGTTCTCGGTCAGCCAGCCGTCGCTGGTGATGCCCGGAAGCTGGTTCAGCACAACGGAGTTGACGACGCACGCGTGCCCGGAGAGGTCCGCGACGTACACCGGCCGGTCGCCGCTGACCGTGTCGAGGTCGGCGGCGGTGAGCGGGCGGTCCATGATCCGCTGGTCGTACCCGGAGGCCTCGATCCAGCCCTCGCCCGGCACGTCCAGGCGGTGCAGCACCTGGGGAACGCTGGTCAGGCCGGTCACGTCGATGTTGCGGCGCGAGCGGCCGTTCCACGCGAGGTGCGTGTGGGCGTCGATGAAACCGGGCAGCACCACGGCGTTGCCGAGGTCGGTGGTCTCGGCCGCGGGAAGATCCGCGACCTCCTCGTCCAGGCCCGCGATCCGGCCCTGCCAGATGCCGATCGTGTGCGCGGCAGGGCGTGCCGGGTCCATCGTGATGGCCCGGCAGCCCGTCAGCTTGAGGTCGAGTCTCACGCGGTCGCGAGGACGGGCACCGGCGTGTTGGTCAGCACGGACGTAAGGATCTCACCTGAACGCACCGCGACGTTGGACAGGAGCGAGGACGTGATGCCGTGCGAGTGCTCGGTGCCGCCCTGCAGATAGATGCCGCCGCGCAACGACGTCTGCACGCGGTAGTCACGGCCGACGACCAGACGTCCCGCGTCATCGCGGGCGCAGGTGTCGTCCAGCGAACCCAGGACCGGCGTGGCCTCGTCGTAACCGGTCGCGAGCACCACGAGGTCGGTGTCGACGAACTCCTGCTCGCCGCTGACCAGTGACTGGATCACCGCACGCGCGCCGGTCGAGGACTCCTCGACGGCGACCAGGCGGGTCATCTTCATCATCTTCAGCCGCTGCGTGCCGAGGACCTTCTCCTGGTACTCGGTGCGGTAGAGCTGCGAGATGAGGTCGATGTCCACCACCGAGTAGTTGGTGTTGCGGTGGTAGTCCATCAACCGCTGCTTCACCGCGTCCGGCGCCTCGAAGTAGTGGTCGACGGCCTCGGGGTCGAAGATCCGGTTCGCGAACGAGCTGTCGTCCGCCGGGCTGTAGCCGTAACGGGAGAACACCGAGCAGATCTCGGCGCCGGGGAACTCGCGGTGCAGGTACGCCACGGCCTCCGCGGCGCTCTGGCCCGCGCCCACGACGACGCAGCGCTTCGGGTCCTTCAGTTCGGCGACCCGGTGCAGGAACTGGCTGTTGTGCCACACGCGCTCCGACAGCGCGATGCCGTCGGGCACGGCCGGGCGCAGACCCGTCGCGTAGACGAGGTTGCGGGCGCGATACACGTCACCAGTGGCGGTCGTCACCTCGAAGAGGTCGTCGGCGATCGCTTCCACGCCAACGGCTTCCGTGTCGTAGGAGACCAGGTCGTCCACCTGCGCGGCCGCCCACTCGAAGTAGTCGTGGAACTCGACGCGCAGCGGGAACAGGTTCTTGTGGTTGACGAAGTCGACGAGCCGGCCGCGGTCGCGCAGGTAGCAGAGGAACGAGAAGCGGCTGGTCGGGTTCCGCATGGTGACGAGGTCCTTGAGGAACGACACCTGCATGGTGGCGTCGTCCAGCAGCATGCCCCGATGCCAGCCGAACGTCTGCTGACGTTCCAGGAACACCGCGGTGACAGGGGTTTCGGCCTGCTCGTTGTGCTCGGTGAGAGCGATGGCGAGCGCCAGGTTCGACGGACCGAACCCGATACCGACGATGTCGTAGATCGGATGCATGAGCACCTAACTTAGGGCAGCCTAAGCTAATCTGCAAGCCGCTGGTTAGGTTAGCCTGACCGTATCCCACCTCGCTGAAGGAGGACACCCCTATGAGGGTCGTCATGTTCGGGTTCCAGACCTGGGGTCATCGCACCCTGCAGGCGCTTTTGGCGTCCGAGCACGAGGTCGTCCTGGTCGTGACGCACCCCAGGGGTGAGGGTGCCTACGAGAAGATCTGGAGCGATTCGGTCGAGGACCTGGCGCGGGAGAACGGTGTGGACGTGCTGATCCGCGAGCGTCCCGAGGACCAGGAGCTGCTCGACCAGCTCAAGGCCGCGGACCCGGACGTGATCGTCGCGTGCAACTGGCGGACCTGGATCCCGCCGCAGGTCTTCGCGCTGCCCAAGCGCGGCACGTTGAACGTGCACGACTCGCTGCTGCCGAAGTACGCGGGCTTCTCGCCGTTGATCTGGGCCCTTCTCAACGACGAGAAGGAAGTCGGCGTGACGGCGCACATGATGGACGACACACTCGACGCCGGCGACATCGTGCTGCAGCGCTCGGTTCCGGTCGGCCCGCGCGACACGACGGCGGACCTGTTCCAGAAGACGCTGGACCTCTTCGGCCCGATCACGGTCGACGGCCTCGCCGAGATCGCCTCCGGCCGCACCGACTTCACCAAGCAGGACCGTTCGCAGGCGTCGTTCTTCCACAAGCGCGCGGAGGAGGACCTGCGGATCGACTTCACCTGGACCGCCGAGGAGCTGGACCGCCTGGTGCGCGCCCAGTGCGCGCCGTACCCGAGCGCGTTCTGCTTCCACCGCGGCCAGCGCCTGGAGATCATCGAGGCGGAGGTCTCCGCCGAGGTCTACGGCGGCACCCCCGGCCGCATCTTCTACCGCGAGGGCGACGGGGTGACGGTCGTGGCCGGCACCGAGGCCCGGCGCGGCCGCAGCAAGGCGTTGCTGGTCAAGAAGGTTCGCACCGCCGACGGCACCGAGCTCAAGGCCCACGAGTACTTCAAGCACATGGGCGGCTACCTCACCTCGCGCCCCTGATTTCATGCTCCCGACACGCTGATCACGGGCCCAGGTGACCGGTCCGTGATCAGCATGCTCGATCATGGGCGCATGAATCGCGCCGCGGTGACGTCACTGGTGGTCTTCGTGCTGCTGGTGGGGCTCGGCTGGTACCTCACGGAACTCCAGTCCTCCAAGGACAATTCGCCCACCACGCCCGTCCCGACGGGGTCCGCTCCCGGCGGCTCGACCGATCTCGGGGCGCTGAAGATCGCACCCGAGGCGAAGATGGCCGGCTACAGCCGCGACCGCTTCCCGCACTGGGCCTCGCAGGGGAACTCCTGCGACACCAGGGAGATCGTGCTGCAGCGCCAGGGCGCCGACGTGAAGTCGGACAAGGACTGCAAGGCCACCGCCGGCACCTGGAACAGCGTCTACGACGGCGTGGTCGTCAAGGACGCCGGCGAGGTCGACATCGACCACACCGTGCCGCTGGCCGAAGCGTGGCGGTCCGGCGCCGACAAGTGGACCGACGACGAGCGCAAGACGTTCGCCAACGACCTCGGCGGCCTTCAGCTGATCGCCGTGACCGCGAAGTCGAACCGTTCCAAGGGCGACCAGGACCCGGCGAAGTGGAAGCCGCCGGTGCAGGCCTACTGGTGCACGTATGCCCAGCACTGGACCGCGGTGAAGATCACCTACAAGCTGACGGTGGATCAGGCTGAGCACGACGCGCTGGCGGCAATGCTCAAGGCGTGCTGATCGCAGTCACGGTGATCGGCTCGGTGTAGGTGTCGGCGCGCAACGCCTGGTGGAGCTTCTCCCGGAACAGCGGACGATCCTGCGGTGACGGCAGGGTCTCCGGCGACATCGCGGAGAACAGGCTGCCTGCCAGCTCCTCGATCGTGTGCTCGTGGGTGTAGCCGACCGTCCACTCGTGCGGTGTGTACCCGGCTGCCTCCAGCGCGGTCGCATACCGATGGCGCGCAACGGCATCCGTCCCGCAGTCGGCGGTCATCGGGCGGCCGAACCACTGTTCCAGCACCTTCCGGATCGCCGGGTGCTGGCGCCACAGCGGCGTCCCGTTCGCGATGATCGCGAACTTCGCCGTGTCCGCCTCGAGGAACAGCCGTTCGTGGTCCATCCAATGCAGCGCCTGCCCGACCACGACCGCGTCGAACCTGCCGAGCCTCGGCACGTCCGCGTCCGACCCTACGTGCCACTCGATGTTCGGCAGCTTCGGCGCGTGCGCGAGCATGTCCGGCTCCGGGTCGACCGCGAGCACGCGCTCGACGTGCTTCGACAGCGGCACGGCGAGCTGGCCGGTGCCGCAGCCGAGGTCGAGCACCCGGTGCTCGGAAGTGAGGCCGAGCCGCTGGACCAACGCGTCGATGACCTGCGGTGGATAGCCGAGACGGAATTTCGCGTAGTAGTCGGCCACCTCGCCGCTGAAACCCAGTCCGGTCGTGCTCATGCTTTCGACCTTGCCCGAGCCGACACACTCGTGCCGAGAACTTCACTGAGAGCGGACGACGCGGCTGTGTCCTTTGAACGAGTAGACCAGTTCAACCTTGGTGAACCGAGTGGGCGCAGGGGCGGCTGTGTTTTGAACGAGTAACCAGTTCAACCCTGGTGAACTGAGTGGGCGCCGGGGCGCCGATCCGGCCCCAGCGCCCGCTGTTCTAGACGGCCTTGACCGACTCGAACAGGCCGGACAGGTTCCAGTGGGTCACGTAGCCCACGGCCTCGGCCGCGATCAGCACGTCGAGCTTGCCGAGGTTCGTCCGCACCGGCATCTGGTAGGCCTTGCCGCGCCGCGCGTCGAGCACCATCGGCGTCGCTCCCGGCAACGTGTCCCCGACCGTGTGCTGCAGGATCCGCAGCGCGACGTTCGCCGCCTCCCTGGTCAGCGGCGCCTCCTTGGTATGCACGAGCACGACGTACGCAGACCCGTCCTTCTTGCGCAGACCCAGGTGCGGACGCACCTTGAGGGTCAGGTCACCGGCGCGGTAGGTGGCCGGCTCGACCGGTACGCCGGTGGCCCGGAACGCCGCGAGCCACGGCAGGAACCCGTCGGCGATCTCCTCGAACGCGCGCGGCTGCCCCGTCCGGTTCGCGTTGAGCACCGCCTTCTTGAGTTCCAGTTCAGGTTCGGTGGAGTTGACCGCTCGTCGCATGGCGTCACGGATCGGGTTGTAGAACCCGCACACCTTGGGGTCGTCGGTCAGGTACATCCCCCGCTGTTCCGACACGATGTTGATGCGTCCACGCTGTCCGCTCATGACGTACTCGGTGAACGACAGTGCGGTGACGCTGACGTTGTTGTCCGGCAACGCTTTCTCCCCTCGTACCGCCTTCTTCACCTGACGTTATCGGAGAGGTCTGACAAAAACGGCGCTACTCCGGACGGCCCAACCGTTACGTAGCGTTGAGCAATTACCCAAACGAGTGGCACTCAACGTGGTGGTTCTGACCTCAATCTGTAAACGGACGGTGACGGAACGGCGACCGATCATGCCGATGACCGTTCGTCTGCCGTTCGCCGACGCTCGCCGAACGCTCACCGCACGACAAGCGGATATCACCCTCCGTAGAAGATCAACACAGGAGAATGGACCCCGACAGGAGGATCACGGCGAGGGAGCACGATGTCGGTCAAGGCGGTTGGAACCTCTGAGCGTTCACCCGATAGTGAGGGTGACGTGAGGGTTCAGCAGTCGCGGCAGCCGTGGCTCGTCCACCCCGACCAGTGGCCGCACGCCGCGCAGGTGACGATCATCTGCGTGCTGATCGCGCTGCTGCTGTGGGCCATCGCCGTGACGCTGGGTCCGGACCAGGCGTTCATCGTGGGCTCGGCCGGTATCGCGGCCAAGCTCATCTGCCTTTACCTGGACACGCGCGTCCGCAACTAACGCCCATAACGTTCGGCGGACCTGGCCTTGGCCTTCGCCGCCTCGACCTCACGGTCCTTCGGCGGCGCCACCGTCACGAGCGCGTCGAGCAGTTCCTGCGTCGCCGCCGCCACCGCCGCCACGGCCTGGTCGAACGCGGCCTGGTTCGCCGCGGACGGTTTCGCGGCCCCGCTCACCTTCCGCACGTACTGCAGCGCCGCGGCCTGCACCTCGTCGGTCGTCGCCGGCGGTTCGAAGTTGTGGAGCACCCGGATGTTTCGGCACATGCCTCCACTATGACCGGTTGGGCGGCGCCGCGCGGGTGTGAATGCGTTCGCCCTGCTTGCCGAACAGGCTGATGATCTCGGCCGGGTTGCCGTCCGCGCTGCTCAGGGCGTGTGGCTGGCGGCAGTCGAACTCGGCCACCTCGCCGGCCCGCAGCACGACCTCCCTGTCGCCGAGCCGCAGCCGGATCCGCCCGCTCAGCACGTAGAACCACTCGTAACCCTCGTGCACGCGCGGTTCGTGCAGCTCGGCGTCGGTGAGGATCATCTTCCACGCCTGCAGCGGCCCGATCGACCTGGTCAGCGGCACACCGACGCGGCCGTGGTCGAGCTCGCGCGGCTTCATGGTGACCCGCGGGTCGCCCACCTCGGGCGCGCCGACCAGGTCGTCCAGCGTCACCTGGTACGTCCGCGCCAACGGCATGAGCAGCTCCAGCGTCGGCTTGCGCTGGTCGGTCTCCAGGCGGGACAGCGTCGACTTCGAGATGCCCGTCATCTCGGACAACGCCGCCAGCGTCAGGTCGTGCTCGGCCCGCAACGCGGCGAGCCGGTGCCCAAGAGTTGCCATAACAGCAACATACGTTGCCAAAACTGGACTGTCGACCGCACTGTTGAACGCATGGGATACGAAGTGGTGATCATTGGTGGGGGAGCGGCCGGACTGAGTGCCGCTCTGATGCTGACCAGGGCACGCCGCAGCGTGCTGGTGGTCGATGGTGCCGAGCCGCGCAACAAGCCGGCCGCGCACATGCACAACTACCTCTCTCGCGACGGCTTCTCGCCGTTGGACCTGCTCAAGCATGGTCGAGAGGAGGTCGAAGGCTACGGCGGTGAGATCGTCAACGACGAGGTACGCGGCGTGACGAGGACCGACGACGGGTTTGCCGTCGAGCTCTCATCGAGCACGGTGCACGCCAAGCGGGTGCTGTTCGCGACCGGCCTGGTCGATGAGGTGCCGGAACTGCTGCGCGGACGCTGGGGCCGCGACGTCTTCGGCTGCCCGTACTGCCACGGCTACGAGGTGCGCGACCAGAAGCTCGTCGTGTTCGGCGAGGAGATGAAGGTCGCCCTGGTCCGGCAGTGGTCCGCGGACGTCACGCACGTTCCGTCGGTGGACGGCATCGAGATCGAGGACGACCGGCTGGTCGCGGTCATCTCCGGCTCGCAACGCATCCCGGCCGACGCACTCGTGTACTCGGCGCCGGTCAAGCCGCGCGACGAGCACCTGCTGGCGTTGGGCGCGGAGACCGTGGAGACGCACTTCGGCCCGTTCGTGCGCGCGGACGCCAAGGGGCAGACGAGCGTGCCGGGCGTCTACGCGGCGGGCAACGTGACCGACCCGGCGGCGATCGTCATCGTCGCCGCCGCGCAGGGTGCCCAGGCGGCGGGGATGATCAACATGGACCTGGTCACCGCCGGTCTTTGATGCTCGCCGGTCTTTGATGCTCACAGCGGCAGGCTGATCCGGAACGTGGACCCTTCGCCCGGCGTGCTGGTCACCGACACCGTGCCGCCGTGCGCCTCCACCAGGTGCCGCGTGATCGCGAGCCCGAGCCCGCTGCCACCGGTGGTGCGGCTGCGCGACTTGTCCGCCCGCCAGAACCGGTCGAACACGTGCGGCAGGTCCTCCGGCGCGATCCCGGTGCCGGTGTCCGCGACCTCCAGAATCGCGGCGTCGTCTTCCTGCCGAAGCCGGACGACGACCTCGCCGCCGGACGGGGTGTAGCGCACCGCGTTCGCGACGAGATTGCCCAGGGCCTGCCTCAGCCGCACCGGATCCGCCGTGGCGTGCACGGGTGCGGTTTCCGCTCTCAGCAGGATCTCGCGGTTCTGCTGCGCGTTGACGACCTGGTCGACGACGTCGTCGAGCGCGATCGGTTCGGGGTGCAGCCGCAGCGTGCCGGCGTCGGCCTGCGCCAGGTCGTGCAGGTCGTCCACAAGTCGTTGCAGCAGAAGGGATTCCTCCAGCAGCATTGCGACCAGCGGTGGATCCGGTTCGGCCAGCCCGTCCTGCGTCGCCTCCAGCCAGCCGGTGATGTTGCCCAGCGGCGTGCGCAGCTCGTGCGCGACGTCGCTGATGAGCGCCTGCCGTTGCCGTTCGGTGTCGGCCAGCTTCGCCGACATGGCGTTGAACGACTTGGCCAGCTCGCCGATCTCGCCCGCGCCGCCGTCCACCCGCGCCGTCCGGTCACCTTCGGCCGTGCGCTTGGTGGCGGCGGTGAGCGCGCGGATCGGCCGCACCAGCTGCGTCGCGGTGAGCCACGACGCGAAGCCGGCGAGAGCGAGAATTCCGAGTGCCACCAACGTGATCCGGGTGACGCCGGTGGTCGACAGGTCGATCGCCCTCGGTTCGCCACCGGTCGGGGAGGTGAGGAACAGCTGCGCCTGCTCCGCGACGAACGGGCGCAGCTGCCGGCGACGTGAGTCGTCCATGCACCGCACCACCTCGGGCTGTGCGTAGCGGATGGCCGTGATCTCCCAGTCGAGCGTTGCCGGACCGGGCTCCTGGAACGGGTTCATCGTGTCCTGGTTCAGGCCGGCCAGGCACTCCGTGTACAGCTGTTGCAGCGCCCCGTACGCGGCCTTCTCCGTCACCGTGAGGGCGTAGAGCCGATCGCCGACCGTGCAGTCCTCCCACACCGAGAGGTGGCCGGGTTCGTCGCTGGACAGCCGCGGCCTGCCGTTGGGCGCCTCGACGATCTTGATGTGTGGGTTGCAGCTGGTGAGCTGCGCGGCGTACTCGTGCAGCTCGCGGTATTCCTGGCTGTCGAGCTTGAACGGCCCGACCGCCCTCGGGTCGATCCTGCCGTTGACGTTGAGCGGGTCGATCACCGCCTTGGGCGTGATGGGCAACGGTGGCGAGTTCTCGTTCCCGGTGTCCAGAAACAACTTGCCGTTGTGGTCGGTCAACGCGATGCGCCGGTTGTACTGTCGCGCGATCGTGTCCACTTCGGACTTGGCGTCGGCCCAGTTCGCATGTGTGGCCGCGTACTTCAGCAGGTCGTCGAGGATCTGCGCGTCCGTCGCGAGCGCCTCGCCCTGCTCCTGCCGGATCGTGCCGGTCGTCGCCTGGCTGGCGAGCCACGCCGTCACGGCGATCGAGCACGCCGCGATCACCATGGAGAACAGGAAGAACCGCACCAGCAGGCTATTCATGTGAGCTTGTACCCGATGCCGTAGACGGTCAGCAGCCGCTCGGGCCGGCGCGGATCGGTCTCGATCTTGCGGCGCAGCTTCATCATGTGCACGTCGACCGTGCGCGCGGTGATGAACCCGTCCTCCAGCAACTGTTCGCGGGTGAACACCCGGTGCGGCTGCGCGGCCATCTTCGCCAGCAGCCGGAACTCCGCGGGCGTCAGGTTGACCACCTCGTCGTCGATGCGCACCTCGTGCCGGATCGGGTCCACCACGAGGTCGCCCACCTTGAGGACGGTGGCACTGGTCTCGCGCGCCCGCCCGGACCGGCGCAGGATCGTCCGCACCCGCGCCACCATCTGCCGCGGCCGGAACGGTTTGGTGATGTAGTCGTCCGCGCCGAGGTCGAAGCCCAGCAACACGTCGTCCTCGGTCGACCGCGCGGTGAGCAGCACGATCGGCACGTCCGACTCGGTCCTGATCGCCCGCAGCACGTCGATGCCGTCGACCAGTGGCATCATCACGTCCAGCACGAGCAGGTCGGGACTGTGGCGCCGCGTCTCGTCGATCGCGGCCCGGCCGTCGTGCACGACCACCACGGAGTGCCCGTCGTGCTCCAGGTACCGGCGGACGAGTTCGGCCTGGTGAACGTTGTCCTCGGCCACGAGGATGTGGGCACACACATTCGCAGTATGCAGGTCTTCACGGCAGTCAAGCGGGACGTAAACAGGTTCTTCATCAGTTCCGGCGAGCATGGTGTTCATGAAGGTGCACAAGGTGCTGGGGGCCGTCGTGCTGACGGCCGGGTTGCTGACGACAACGCAACTGGCGGGGGAAACGTCACCGGCGGCCGCGCCGACCGTGCCGCCGCCCTCCTCCTCGTCCGCCGCGCCATCGCCGTCGCCTTCTCCGGTTGCGCCCCCGCCCCCGCCACGGGTGTACGCGTCCAGCTCGGATCTGCCCGACGGCCCCGCCTTTCCGGAGTCCGGCGCCGGAACGTTCCACGTGGTGCCGGGAGCGGGCCCGGTCGTCGGCACCGGACCGCTGCGCACCTACGCCGTCGAGGTCGAGGACGGTATGACCGTCGACGAACAGGCTTTCGCGGCGTTCGTCGACGCCACCCTCGCCGACCCACGCGGCTGGACGGCTCAAGGCGCGCGCTCGGTTCAGCGGGTGTCCGGTGCCGCGTCGGTGCGCATCAGGCTGACCTCGCAGCAGACCGCGCGTTCCGTCTGCGGCTACGAGATTCCGGTCGACGTCTCGTGCCGCGATGGTGGCTTCGTGCACCTGAGCGCGGCCCGCTGGATCCGCGGAGCCGTTGCCTACCTTGGTGATCTGAGCTCGTACCGGCAGTACATGGTGAACCACGAGACCGGGCACGCGTTCGGTCAGGGCCACCGCGCGTGCCCAGCGGCCGGCGGTCCGGCGCCGGTGATGATGCAGCAGACGTTCAGCGTGTCCAACGACGAGATCGTCCGCATCACCAACGGCGTGCCACAGGGCGCTTTCATTCCGCAGGACGGGAAGGTGTGCGCGCCGAATCCGTGGCCGCATCCGTGACTTTCCAGGCCATCACCGTGGTCGTGGTCTCGCCCTCCACCGCGAACACCGGCTCCACCCGGTCGAAGACGGTGCGAAGCTCGGTGACGACGTCCACGCCGGTGAACCCGGCGATCCTCCGGTAGGCGGCGCGCAGGAACCGGGTCGTCCTGGTCTTCTTCACCAGCCGCATGTCGAACACGAACAGCCGGCCGCCCGGCTTGAGCGCGGCCTCGGCGTTTCTGAGCGCGGCAGGCATGTCCGGCATCGCGCTGAACGCCCCGAGCGCCACGGCCGCGTCGAACTCGCCGGCCCCGTGATCGGTCGCGCAGGCGTCCGCCTCGCGTACTTCGACGTTGGGCCACTTCGCGGCCCGCTTCCTGGCGACCGCGACCATTCGCGGACTGAAGTCCATCGCGACCACACGTCCTTGCGGCCCAACGGCTTGCGCGAGTGACGCCGATCGTCGCCCCGGTGCCGCACCCGATGTCGAGCACGGCCTCGCCGGGCTGGAGCTCCAGCTTCTCGGCGACCAGCCGGTGCATCGACCCCGAGCACCGGTCGAGCGCGCGGTAGTAGGTGAGTGCGGCGAAGTCCCACAGCTGCATGACGTTCCCCCTCCACGTTTGCAATGCGATCGCATCGTAAAACGAGAGCGAGCTAGGATGCAATGCGATTGCATTGGAGTTGGGGATGCCGAAGCAGGTCGACCACGACGAACGCCGCCGCCAGATCGGCGACGCCGTGTGCCGGGTGATGGCCGCGCGGGGCCTGGATGCCGTGAGCCTGCGCCACGTGGCCGCCGAGGCCGGTGTCTCCATGGGCCGCGTGCAGCACTACTTCGCGACCAAGGACGAGATGCTCCTGTTCGCGTTCCGGTTGATCAGCGACCGGGTGGCGCGGCGGTTCGCCGCCGTGCACTCGGCCGACCCCGCGACGTTCCTGCGCGCGCTGCTGCTCGAACTGCTGCCGCTGAGTCCGGCGGCCCGCGCGGAGGCTCCGGTGCTGGCGGCCTTCGTGGCTCAGGCGGTCGTCGAACCGCGCCTCGCCGAACCGTTGCGCGAGGGCGGTCGCGAGATGGTGGTGTTCGTGGCGGGGTTGATCACTCAGGTGCGCGGCGGTGGTGACGCGGAACGGGATGCCATGGCGCTGCTGGCGTTCGCGGACGGTTTGATGCTCCAGATGCTGATCGGTCAGGTCTCGCCCGAGGCCGCGGTCGAGTTGATCGACCACCAACTGGACCGTGTGCTCACCACTGGTTGATGAGCGAGAGCGCGGCCACTGCGAGGAACACCAATGGAGGGGCGATGTTGCGCAGCATCCTCCGCCGCACATGCAGCGCCACAGCCCCGATGAAGAACAACGTCAACCCGGCCGCAGCCGCGGCGCCGACGAGTGGAACGCCCATGAGCCCGGCAGCCAGTCCCAGTGCTCCAGCCGCCTTGAGCGCGCCGAGCAACGGTATCCACTTGGGGGAGAGGTCCAGCTTGCGAGCGTTGTCACGTACAAATCCGGCGCCCGCGAAGTCAGCGGCGGCCGCGGCGGCGTTGAGTGCGATCGTGACCAGTTCGATGATCATGTCTCCACCATCGGCGCGACACCTCATGCCGGTCCAATACCTGTGTCCATAACCTGATGGCATGGATGTGGACACGAGGCTGTTGCGGTACTTCGCCGCCATCGCCGAGGAGGGCAACCTCACGCGCGCTGCGCACCGGCTGTTCGTGTCGCAACCGTCGCTGACAAAACAGCTGAAACACCTTGAGTCACAACTGGGCGTGCGGCTCTTCACGAGGTCCAGCACCGGCATGACGCTGACCGAGGCCGGCCATGTCCTCGCCGCGCAGGTGTCGCCGGTGCTGGCGGACTGGGACGCCGCGGTGCGCGAAACCAGGAGCGCCGCCCGCGTGCTGCGCGTGGGTTTCCTGGCCAGCGCGGCGAACGAGGCGACCCAGGACATCGTCGCCGCGTTCGGCAGGCTCCGGCCGGGCTGGCGGGTCGACCTGCGGCAGTCGCCGTGGTCCGATCCGAGTGCCGGCCTCGCCTCCGCCGAGGTGCCGGTCGCGTTGCTGCGCCTGCCTTTTCCCGGCGAGGAGTCGTTCGCGGTGAGGTCGCTGTTCCACGAACCCCGCTGTGTGGCCCTGCCTTCCGCGCATCCGCTGTCCGGTCGCGACGAGATCGCCTTCCCCGAACTGTGGGACGACCCGGTCGTCGCCGCTCCGGCGATCAAGGGCACCTGGCGCGATTACTGGCTGGCACTGTCCGAACGGGATGGCCGGGAGGTCCGCATCGGTGCCGTCACCGAGCAACCCGACGAGTTCCTCGGCGCGATCGCCAACGGCTACGGCATCGCACTGGTCCCCGCTTCCACCGCCCGCTTCTACGCGAGACCGGGCGTGGTCTACGTCCCGGTGACCGGGTTGAGCCCCACCGAGGTCGGCGTCGCCTGGCTGCCCGGCGCCGGCGAGGCGGCCGCCGACTTCGTCCGCTGCTGCCTCGACGTCACGCGGACACGGCGCACCGGCTGCGGCACTCACTCGGGCTGAACCCGTGCACGCGCTTGAACGCGACACTGAACCCGAACGCGTCCGCGTACCCGACCTGTCGTGCCACCGAGGCCACCGTCGCCGTCGAGTCGGCCAGCAGGTCCGCCGCCGCGGCCATCCGCCACTCCGTCAGGTATGTCAGCGGCGGCACCCCGACCAGTCGCGCGAACCGCCCGGCCAGCGTGGTCCTGGCCACCCCAGCCTCCTTGGCCAGCAGGGCGAGCGTCCACGGCCGTTCCGGTCGCGCGTGCATCGCCCGCAGCACCGGTCCCACCACGCCGTCCCCCAGCGCGGCAAGCCATCCGTCGCCGTGCTCCCGGTCGAACCACCCCCGCAGTCCGCACACCATCAGCCAGTCCAGCAGCCGATCCGCCGCGACACCGCTGTCGGTGTCGACGGAGTCGTAGAACCAGGCGCACTTCTCGCTGCCCTCGGCGACCAGCGTCGGCGGCAACACCGCCGTCAGCCGTCGCGCGACCGCCCCCATGACGTCGTACGTCCCACTGACGAGCGATGCCTGGCCCTCCACGGCCAATGCCTCCCGCGCCACCACTATGTCGCCCGCTTTCGCCGTTCGTCCCGAGACCCGAAGCTCCCCGGACGCCACCGCGAACAACATGAGGCCGCCCCGGAACTCGCGCGCCCCGGCCACCTCGACCCGGTTCACCCCGGCCCCATCCGCGCGCACCCCGCGCAGCAGTTCGTCGAACGGTTCCATGCCTCCACGATAGAGGTCGAACGATCGAACATCATCGATGAACTCTCGCCCATGTCCGTTCCGGCTCGCGAACGGTGAGGTGGACCCATGACACAAGAGATCCTCGTACTGGGCCCCACCGGCAAAACCGGCCGCCGCGTGGTCCGCGCCCTCGAAGCCACCGGCGTGAAGGTCCGCGCCGCCTCCCGCTCCAGCGCCCTGCGCTTCGACTGGTCCGACGAGTCGACCTGGCAGCCCGCGTTGTCCGGCGTCACCGCGGCCTACGTCATCGCCTCCCACGACCCGGCGGCGGCCGCCCCGTTCGTCGAACTGGCCAGGACCTCGGGCGTCCGCCGCCTGGTCCTGCTCTCCGGTCGCGCGATCACCGAGGTCCCCGGTGACGCCTTCGCGGGCATGCTCGCCGCGGAGGAGGCTCTGCGTGCCAGCACGCTGTCCTGGACCATCCTGCGGGCCAACAACTTCAACCAGAACTTCTCCGAGGAGATCTGGCAGCCCGAGATCCGTGCCGGGCGCCTGTCCCTGCCCGTGGACGACACCCCGGAACCGTTCGTGGACGTGCGGGACATCGCGGACGTGGCCGCCATCGCGCTGACCACCGCCGGCCACGACGGCCAGACCTACGACCTGACCGGTCCCGCCGCGCTGACGTTCGACGAAGCGGTCGGGAAGATCTCCGCCGCGTCCGGCCGCCCAGTCGAACTGGTCCGCCTGACCCCGGACGACTACCGCGACGCCCTGCTCGCCCACGGCGTCTCCGAAGACGAAGCCGCGGAACTGAACGTCATGTACGACGCCATGCGCAAGGGCCTGCTCGCCCCGCCGACCGACGACGTCAGCCGCGTCCTCGGCCGCCCGGCCATCGACTTCGACACCTACGCGGCCGGAGCGGTGGACGCCTGGCGCTAACGCCTGGGCGCCAGCAGATGCACGGCGAACCCGGCCGCCGTGGCCAGCACCGCCTGGTAGACGACCGACACCTGGTACTGCCCCGCCACCAGGAACGCGGTCTCCAGCCCGGTCGTCCACCAGCCGGCCAGCTCCCCGAGCCCGAGCACGTGCCACCCGAAGAAGCCGGCACACCACCCGACCACCACCCAGGCAGCCCGGCCGCCGCGCCGCACGAACAACACCGTCGACACCGCGGCCACCGCGTTGAACATGAGCGCGATCCCGGTCAGCGTCGAGTCCGCACCCCACACCAGGGCTGCCAGGGTCTGCACGACGAGAACGCCTACGACCAACCCGATGCCCAACCGCGTCTTGTCCACGCGGCAGGGTATCGACCGGCCCGGACCTGGCGATCAGCGATGATCAGCCAGTCCGGTTGTCACACCGGTGAACAAGAGATCCGTGCCGTTTCGCGACGCCGGCGATCGCCACTCACGAACCGTGGTAGTTCAGGTTCAGTACCAGTGCGGCCACCGCGACGGACAGGAACACGACCCCTCCGACGAGCTGGCGGGAGCCCACCCGCAGGTGGGCGCCGAGTGCGCCGAGGAAGTACAGCACGAGGCCGCCGGCGGCGAGGGCGCCCACGAGTGGCACAGCGAACCCGGCCAGCAGTCCCAAAGAACCCGTCGCCAGCGCCGCGCCCAACAGCGGTACCCACGACCGTGGAACGCCCTTCATGTCCGCCTGCGCTTTGGGGTAGTCATGGCCGATCAGATAGAACACGGCGGCGCTGCCGTTGAGGACCGAGGCGAGAATGGTGACGGTGAGGTAGGCGGCGAACATGTACTTCCTTTCCGCGACTGTTCTCTCCAGGACGAGGCAGCCCCGCGGGATGTGACACGTGGTGGTCCGGTTCGCTGATCAAGGTCGTCCGGCCGGGCGTTGACCGCCTTCGCCGTCGTTTCCACCTCCGTGCCGCATGTGCCCGCCGCCTGTCAGGTGGAGTCGTCCCGAGGCCGCGCAAGGGGCCGAAGATCAAGAACGAAAATGGCCTCTGACCTGTCTATGCAGGTCAGAGGCCATGTTTCTGAGGCGCCCCCGGCAGGATTCGAACCTGCGACCTCGGGATTAGAAGTCCCTCGCTCTCTCCACTGAGCTACGGAGGCTTGAGGAGACCCAGCGGCCACGATGAGTGGTCGCCGATGCCCCCACCGGACACATCGTCCGGAGTCGATCGACTGTTTCCGCCCTACGTCCAAACGGGTGATCAAAACAGTCTAAACGTGACACGGATCACGCACGAGGGGCAGTCGACGCTCTCTTCGCGAGTGAAACGTCGAGTCTCGTGGGCCTCGGCGGTCTGCCTCCGGCCAGTAACTTCAGCGCCAGTTCGCCGGCTCGGCGGCCCTTCTCGGCGAGGGGTTGACGCACCGTAGTCAGTGGCGGGTCGCTGTAGGCCGCTTCGGGGACGTCGTCGAAGCCGACGACGGAGATGTCCGCGGGGACGGTCAGCCCGAGATCGCGGGCGGCGCGGAGGGCGCCGAAGGCCAGTTGGTCCGACGCGCACAGCAGAGCGCTCGGGCGTGGCGTGCGGGTCAGCAACCACCGCGCGCCTAGACGTCCGAGTTCGCGATCACTGCCGCGGGCCTCCCACACGGGCACATTGTCCGGTTGCACCCCGGCTTTTGCCAAAGTGTCGAGGTAGCCGCCGAGGCGATCGCGGCTCACGCGGAACGGCACGTCCGAACGGCGGCCGAAGGGGACTGGGCCCGATACTCCGTCCGGATGCAGGGCGAACGTCAGGATGCCGAACGCGGAGTGGCCGAGCTCCAGCAGGTGTGCGGCGGCGAGTGACGCGCCTACGTAGTCCTGCACCTCTACGCGCGCGGTGTCTGGCAGGACGGGCTGGTCGATCACGACCAGGGGGAGTCCTCGTGCGGCCACGGCCTCCAACGCCGGTGCGGTGTCCGGCAGTGAGTAGGCGACCATCACGTCTGCTTGCGCGCGCGCCACGATTGAGGGGCGGGGTCCGCCTGAGGAGTCGCCTGGCATCAGAACCAGGCTGTGGTCGTGGCCGTCCACGGTTGAGGCGAGGCCGTCGAGCACGATGGACAGCGCCGGATCTGAGAACGCGCCGGAGAGGCCCTGCGGCAACATGAAGCCCACAGCGGCTGACGACCGTGTGGCCAGTGAGCGTGCAACGGGGTCTGGGCCTGCATAGCCGAGAGAGCGCGCCGTCTCGAGGATGCGTTCGCGCAACGACGACGACAGCTGGTCGGGTCGGTTGTACGCGTTCGAGACCGTTGCCCGGGATACCCCTACCGCTGCGGCGACGGTGTCCAGCGTCGGCCTGCGTCGGCGGTCGGACTCCACGGCAGCATCGTATGCGAGAGATCGGACCCAAATCGCTGGCGCGACTGAAGCGCTTCAGTCATTCTGGGACGTATGTCCCCACGCCTGGCCACCTTCGTCGTCTTCCTCTTGAACGGCGCCGTCTTCGGCACCTGGGCCGCCCGCGTGCCCGCGCTCGCCACGCAGACCGGCGCGGGAGAGGGCAGCCTCGGCCTGGCGTTGCTCGGGGCCAGTGTCGGTCTGGCGTTCACGGCGCCGCTGGCAGCGCGGTTCTGCGCGGTGCACGGGTCGCGCAAGCTGCTGATAGCGAGCAGCCTCCTCGGGCCGCTGCTGTTGCCGGTGCTCGCGTTGTCGCGGTCACCGTTGCAAATGGGGCTGAGCCTGATCGCGCTGGGGGCGAGTGTCGCCGCGATGGACGTGTCGATGAACGTCGCTGCCGTCAGGGTGGTCCGCGATCTGCAACGGCCGTTGATGCCGCAGTTCCATGCGGGCTTCAGCTTCGGTGGTCTTATCGGGTCGTTGGGCAGTGCCGCCGCCGCTCAGGCGCAGTGGTCACCTATGAAGCACTTCGTCACGGCGGCGATCGTTGGCCTTCTGGTGACCGTGGTTATCGCGAAGAGGATTCCCGGAGGAGTAGGGGAGCGCCATAGGGAAGAAGTCACCGAACGCGCAAACGTGCTCAAGAGCCCGGTTCTCTGGCTGCTTGCGAGCGTCGCGCTGTGCAGCGCTATCGCCGAAGGGGCGGCGGCGGACTGGTCGGCGTTGTTCATGGTGCGTGAACGCGGCATGGGTGACGCGGCGGGTGCATACGCCTATGCGGGCTTCTCTATCGCTATGGCGCTTGCACGGTGGTTCGGTGAGCCGATTCAACGCATCCTCGGCCCGCACCGCCTCCTCGCCACGGGAGGCGGAGTCGCCGCGACGGGTCTGGCACTCGCGGTCGCGGCGCCGCATCCGGTCGCCGGCTATCTCGGGTTCGGGCTGGCCGGTCTCGGGCTCGCGTTCTCGTTCCCCGTGGTCATGGATCTCGCGAGTGAGACCGGCAAACGCGCGGACGGCAGCGGTGGCGAACGTGAGCTGGGGCTCGTGACGACGATCGCCTACACGGGGTTCCTCGCCGGACCGCCGATCGTGGGCGGGCTCGCGCACGTCAGCTCGCTTGTCGTGGCACTCGGCTTCGTGGCGCTGGTCACCGCTCTGATCATCCCGGCGACCTGGCTGGCCAGGCGGGCGGCGAGGCTCAGGCAGCCGGCATCCGTTTGAGGGCTTCCTGACCGATCGGTTCCAGGGCGTCGCGCGCCTTGGTCTCAGTGGCGCCCGCAATGCCGATAGCGACCATCAGCGACTCGCTGCGCGTCACCGCGATAGTGGCGGTGCACACCATGTCCCGCTCCTGCTGACCGCAGCTGAGCCACGTGGCGTGCTTGCCGGTCTCGACCTCGCGGCCCTTCTGCTGCTTGTTCTTCGACTCCTCGAACGACCGGTAAGGGGTCGCGACCAGCACATACGCGTTCTCGTTCAGCGTGAAGAGGCACGAGTTCGGCATCTCGCTGCGGGGTGCCGGCCGGAACTGGAGCGTCCCGACCGGTTTCAGGTCCTTCTCCGTGACGAGCTTGCACGGATCGACGCCCGCGGTCTTGCGTGGCGTCGCGATGGCAAGCGGTGGCAATGGCGCCGCGATGGGTTCGCCCTGGATGCGGTACGAGCAGCCGGAGACCGCGAGCAGGGTGAGCAGGAGAAGGAGAAGACGTCTCACACGGCGCAACACTAGAGGGTCGTAGGCTCCCGGACGTGGCAATCGAACGCTCCACCAGAACGGGATTGGTGCCCCTCGTCGTCATCGGCTTCGCGGTGGCGGCGTTGGTCGCCGTCGCGATGAGCGCGCTATCTGGCAACCCTCCGGCGGGGCTGTTGATCGTGCGCGTGCTCACCGAGACAGGCGCGGTGGTGACCATCGGCTCGTTGCTGCTGGCTGCGTTCCTTGTGCCACCACAGAAGTCCGGCACCCTCGCTGCCGATGGTTACGCAGCACTGAGCACGGCCGGTTGGTCCGCACTTGTGTGGTTGGTCGGCGCGCTGCTGTCTGTGCCGTTCACCACAGCGGCGGCGATCGACCGGCCGGTGACGTCGTTCAGCTTCAGTCAGATGCTGGCGACGTCGATGGTGCTGGAGCAGTCCAAGGCCTGGGTGCTGACGGCGATCATCGTGAGCTTGCTCGCACTGGGCTGCCGGCTGGTGCTGTCGTGGGGGTGGACGACGGTCCTGCTGTTCCTGGCGATCTTCGCGTTGGTGCCGGTCGCGGTCACCGGCCACTCGTCGTCCGGCGGCTCGCACGACATGGCGACGAACAGCCTGTTGTTCCACCTCGTCGCTGTGGTGCTGTGGGTGGGCGGGCTGATCGCGTTGCTCGCGCACGGCAGGCGCGGCGGTGCACACCTCGCTCTCGCCACCACGAGGTTCTCGAAGCTCGCGCTCGTCTGCTGGATCGTGATGGCCGTCTCGGGCGTGCTGAACGCGCTCGTCCGGGTGACGCCGATCGACCTGGTCACGTCCAGGTACGGCTGGCTGACGCTCGGCAAACTGGCCTGTCTGCTGCTGCTTGGCGTGATCGGCTACTTCCAGCGCGAACGCGGCGTCAAGGGCGTGGTCGACGGACGGCCGTCGGCGCTGCTCAAGCTCGCCGGCGTCGAAATCCTGCTGATGATGTTCACGATCGGGCTGGCCGTGGCGCTGGCTCGCACGCCTCCTCCGACGGGCAACATCGAGCTCCCCAGCCGCACGGAGATCGCGATCGGCTACGACCTCGACGGTCCGCCGACGTTGGCACGCATCCTGTTCGACTGGCGCTTCGACCTGATTTTCGGCACGGCGGCGCTCGTTCTCGCCGCGCTGTACGTCCTGGGCGTGCGCAGGCTCACCAAGCGCGGTGACAAGTGGCCGGTCGGACGCACGGTCGCATGGCTGTGCGGCTGTTTCTCTCTCTTGTTCGCGACGTCGTCGGGCATGGGGCGGTACTCGCCGGCGATGTTCAGCGTGCACATGGAGGCGCACATGGTGCTCTCCATGCTGACGCCGATCCTGTTCGTCCTGGGTGGACCGGTCACGCTGGCGCTGCGCGCGTTGCCGGTGAGCAAAGAGGTGCCGGGACCGCGAGAGTGGGTGCTGGCGTTCGTTCAGTCACCGGTCGCGCGTCTGCTGACGAACCCGTTCGTGGCCTTGGCGTTGTTCGTCGGGTCCTTCTACGCGCTGTACTTCTCGGGGCTGTTCGAGGCCGCGTTGCCGTATCACTGGGCGCACCTCGCGATGAATGCCCACTTCATCCTCGCCGGGTACGTCTTCTACTGGCCGGTGATCGGCGTCGACCCGGCACCGAACAAGCTGCCGCCGCTCGGCCGGTTGGGGTTGTTGTTCGCGTCGATCCCGTTCCACGCGTTCTTCGGCGTCGTGCTGATGAGCTCCGCGAACGTCATCGGCGAGCCAGTTCTACCGCGACCTCGCACTGCCGTGGGTCGGCAACCTGCTGGACGACCAGCGGCTCGGCGGCGGCATCGCGTGGGCGGCGGGCGAGATCCCGTTGCTGGTGGTGATGGTCGCCCTGCTCACGCAGTGGGCGCGGCAGGACGGCCGTGAGGCGAAGCGGCTGGACCGCAAGGCCGACGCCGATGGCGACGCCGACCTCGAGGCCTACAACGCGATGCTCCGGAAGATGGCCGGGAACAAGGACTAGATCGACAGCGGCCGGCGGAACCCGCGGACCGCGAAGAACGCACCGATCGCCGCGATCGCGCCGCTCGTGACCAGTGCTCCGGCCACGCCGGTCACCGGGTGGGCGAGGGCGAGGCTGCGGGCGGCGTCGACCGCGTAGGTCAGCGGGTTGATCTTCGCGATGGCCTGCAGCCAGCCCGGCAGACCGTTGACCGGCACGAACGCGCTGGACGCGAACATCAGCGGGAACATCGCCAGGAAGCCGACGGTCTGCATCAGCTCGGCCTTGCGCACCCACGCGGCGATCGCGATGAACACCCAGCTCAGCGCCCATCCCACGATCAGCGCGAGGCCCAGCGCGGCGAGGGTGCCGAGCATGCCGCCGTCGGGCCGGAACCCGAACACCAGCACGCCGAACGCGATCATCAGCACGAGCTGGAACGCGGTGCGGACGGCATCGGACAGGTTGCGCGCCAACAGAACCGTGCTCGGCCTGATGGGTAGCGAACGGAACCGTGCGAGCACACCGTTCGACATGTCCTGCACGAGCCCGATGCCGGACGCGAGAGAGGACTGCATCGCGGTGTTCACCAGGATCGCGGGCAGTAGGTAGTTGATGTAACTCATGCCCGGCGGGAAGTTCGCCGTGGACGTGATGCTGCCGAAGATCTGGCTGAACAGCGTCAGCATGATCAACGGCTGCAGCACGCTGAAGAACACCAGCGCGGGCGTGCGCAGGAGTGCGCGCAGAGAACGGCCAGTCAGTACGAGAACCTGTGTCGGGTAACTGCTGCCGTTCCAGGTCAAGGTCGCCATGATTCCCCCTAGTTCGCGGCGAGCGTCAGGTAGACGTCATCCAGAGTGGGCTCGGCGAGGCCGATTTCGTGTGCCTCCAAGCCGTTGTCGTCCAACGCGCGCACGACCGTCGCAAGGTCGCGTGACGCGCTGACGGGCGTGGTGAGCGTGAGGCCCTCGGCGACGGGGTGGAGACCCACCGAGTTGATCGCCTTGAGCGCGATGTCCACATCGGACACCGAATCGAGCGTCACGGTCACCGTGCGCTGGCCGACCTGCGCCTTGAGCTCGGCGCTCGTGCCGGACGCGACGACCTTGCCCTGAGCCAGCACGGTGATCGAGTCGGCGAGGCGGTCGGCCTCGTCCAGGTACTGCGTCGTGAGCAGGACGGTCGTGCCGTCGGCGGCGAGCTTCTCGACGATCTCCCACATCGCCAGGCGGCTGGCCGGGTCGAGGCCGGTGGTCGGCTCGTCGAGGAAAAGCACCTCGGGGTTGCCGACCAGGGACGCCGCCAGGTCGAGCCGGCGCCGCATGCCGCCGGAGTAGGTCTTGGCGTTGCGCTTGGCGGCATCGGTGAGGTCGAACTGCTCCAGCAGGTCGTCGGCGCGCTGGTGGGCCTGTTTGCGGCTGGCGCCCAGCAGCCGGGCGATGAGCACGAGGTTGTCGTGGCCGCTGAGCTGTTCGTCGACGGCGGCGAACTGACCGGTCAGGCCGATGCGCCGGCGAACCTCGTGGCTCTGCTTCGAGACGTCGAAACCGGCGACCCTCGCGCTGCCATCGGACAGCGGCAGCATCGTGGTGAGGATGTTGATCAGCGTGGTCTTGCCGGCACCGTTGTGGCCGAGGAGGCCGAGAACGGAGCCTTTCTTCGCGGTGACGCTGACGCCGTCGAGCGCGTGCACGTCACCGAACTTCTTGCTGACGTCGTTGGCCTCGATCATGAGCTCACTCATCTGTTCCCCCTTTGAGTGCGCCGTGCAGGAAAAGTTCGACGATGGCCTCGGGTTCGGCGGCGGTCTGGCCGAAGCCCGAGCCCATCCGGTTGGTGAAGACGGCGCCGAGCAGCATCCGCGCGGCGAGATCGGGGCTGACGCGCAGCTCCGCGTCGCCGAACAGCCCGGCGACGGCCTCGGACAGCTGCTGCATGCCGATCGGTGGTCCCTTGTGCTTCTTGTGGTCCTCGTCGCGCGGTTGGTAGCCGGACTCGCGCAACGCGCCGATGACACCCCACATGCGGTCGAGGTATCCGCTGAACGTGGCGACACCTGCGGTCAGCCGCTCCTCCAGTGACACGTCCGCCGGGATCGCTTCGAGGCGAGCGACCTCTTCGTCGGAGTGCAGTGCGCGTTGGATGCACGCGTCGAGCAGTTCCGCCTTGTCCTTGAAGACGCGGAAGACCGTGCCCTCCGCGATACCGGCGGCGGTCGCGATCTGGCTGGTGGTGACGTTCGCGCCGGCCTTCACGACGAGCGGCAGCGTTGCCTGGACGATCGCTTCGCGGCGATCTTCCGGGCTCATCGCGGGGGCGCGGCGGCGGCGTGGTTCCTCTGACACGTCCGCAACTGTATGAGTGAGTACTCACTCATGTCAATGAGTGGGCGCTCACTCATTCGTCTGGCTCCAGCGTCGCCCTAGCACGGACCACCGACAATTTCGTGGGTCGAGGTCGTTCAAGATCTCGACCTGTCCACAACTCGCGAGTAATCCACAGATCCCCGTTCGCCCCACCCGCCCCGGCCGCCCGCGGAGCACTCTGGACCGGCAACCCCGCGACCTGGAGGCAGACCCGATGTCCTGGAATTCCACCGTGATCACCGTTGTTGGGCATGTGGCGAGCGAGATCTCGTACCGGTACGGCGACGACGGCAAGACGAACGCGTTCTTCCGCGTGGTGTCGACGGAGCGGCGCTACAACACGTCGCTCGGCGACTGGGAGGACGGCGAGTCGATCTCGCTCGGCGTCACCTGCTGGCGCAAGCTCGCCGACAGCGTGAAGACCACGCTGTCCAAGGGGGATCCCGTGATCGTCCAGGGCAAGCTGCGCACGCGTTTCTACGAGAAGGACGACGTGAAGCACCGGGTGATCAACCTGGACGCGCTCAACGTCGGACTGGATCTGAGCCGCGTGCAGTCGCTGGGCGCCGCTCCCGTCGTTGAACCTGCGGTGGGCGAGGATCTCGCGGAGGAACCCGTGCCGTTTTGATCTTGCGCCGTTAGGGGCAACCGCACGGGAGTTCTCCGAACCCACCCGATCCGGCGGCGTCCGCCGGAGAAGATGTACGTACCGCGAATCACGAAGGAGGGAAGCTCGTAGATCGGGGCTGACGAGGCCCGGTCGCCGAGAGTCGTTCACGTTCGAACGGAACGGGCTGGTCACCGAGTCGCGTGACGCTCGTTCCGGGGGTGAACGGCTGCTTGTCGGCGACCGAGGTCAGGAGCCTCCGGGCACCGCTCTACGATCGCCGCCATGGCCGAGTTCATCTACACCATGAAAAAGGTGCGCAAGGCGCACGGTGACAAGGTCATCCTCGATGACGTCACGATCATGTTCTACCCCGGCGCGAAGATCGGTGTGGTCGGTCCCAACGGCGCCGGCAAGTCGAGCGTGCTCAAGATCATGGCGGGGCTGGACACACCCGGCAACGGCGAGGCCTACCTTGCCCCCGGTTACACCGTGGGCATCCTGCAGCAGGAGCCGCCGCTCAACGAGGAGAAGACCGTCCTCGGCAACGTCCAGGAGGGCCTGGGCGAGATCAAGGTGAAGCTGGACCGCTTCAACGAGATCGCCGAGCTGATGGCGACCGACTACTCCGACGAGCTGATGGAGGAGATGGGCAAGCTCCAGGAGGACCTGGACCACGCGAACGCGTGGGACATCGACTCCCAGCTGGAGCAGGCGATGGACGCCCTGCGCTGCCCGCCGCCGGACGCCGACGTCACCCTGCTCTCCGGTGGTGAGCGCCGCCGCGTCGCCCTGTGCAAGCTGCTGCTGAGCAAGCCCGACCTGCTGCTGCTCGACGAGCCCACCAACCACCTGGACGCGGAGAGCGTCCTGTGGCTGGAACAGCACCTCGCGCAGTACACCGGCGCCGTGCTCGCCGTGACCCACGACCGGTACTTCCTGGACAACCTCGCCGAGTGGATCCTCGAGATCGACCGCGGCAAGACCCACCCCTACGAGGGCAACTACTCCACGTACCTGGAGAAGAAGGCCGAGCGTCTCGCGATCTCGGGCAAGAAGGACCAGAAGCTGCAGAAGCGCCTCAAGGACGAGCTGGAGTGGGTGCGCTCCGGCGCCAAGGCCCGCCAGGCCAAGTCGAAGGCGCGTCTCGAGCGCTACGAGGAGATGGCGGCCGAGGCGGAGAAGACCCGCAAGCTCGACTTCGAGGAGATCCAGATCCCGCCGGGCCCGCGGCTGGGCAGCATTGTGGTCGAGACCGACAAGCTCAAGAAGGGCTTCGGCGACCGGGTTCTGATCGACGGCCTGTCGTTCACGTTGCCCCGCAACGGCATCGTCGGCGTCATCGGCCCGAACGGCGTCGGCAAGACGACGCTGTTCAAGACCATCGTCGGTCTCGAGAAGCCGGACGCCGGCAACGTGAAGGTCGGCGAGACGGTCCTGCTGTCCTACGTCGACCAGAACCGCGGCGGCATCGACCCGAAGAAGAACGTGTGGGAGGTCGTGTCCGGCGGGCTCGACTACATCCACGTCGGCAACGTCGAGATGCCGTCGCGCGCGTATGTCAGCGCGTTCGGCTTCAAGGGCCCGGACCAGCAGAAGCCCGCGGGCGTGCTGTCCGGCGGTGAGCGCAACCGCCTCAACCTCGCGCTCACGCTCAAGCTCGGCGGCAACCTGATCCTGCTGGACGAGCCGACGAACGACCTGGACGTCGAGACCCTGGGCTCGCTGGAGAACGCTCTCGAGCAGTTCCCCGGCTGTGCCGTCGTGATCTCGCACGACCGGTGGTTCCTCGACCGCGTCGCCACGCACATCCTCGCGTGGGAGGGCACGGACGAGGACCCGTCGAAGTGGTACTGGTTCGAGGGCAACTTCGAGGGCTACGAGAAGAACAAGCTCGAGCGCCTGGGTGCGGACGCCGCGAGGCCGCACCGCGTCACTTACCGCAAGTTGACACGGGACTGAGAGGGCAACGGCGACGTCGTGGCGGCGAGGGGCGAGACGCAGGCGAACGTCGAGGTGAGCACGCTGGTCGTGCCCGCCTGGCGGCTGCGTTGGCGGGCACCGGAGCTCGCTCTGGTGCTGGGTGAGCGCGCTTTGGCGCTCGCCACCTCCCGTCAGGACGAAGCCGACCGCCTGCGCGCGGAGGCCCTGGTGGTCTTCGCGGGCAACCGGGTCGGCCGCGGTGTCCGCATCGCCGACCGGGCGATCGACGCGTTGAAGGCGGCCGAGGCCGCCGGTGACCACGTGACCGCGTGGCTGCTGCGGGTGGAACTCGCGGCGTGCGCGCGGTCCGTGGGTGCCCCGCTCACGGGGTTCGCGGCGATCACACCCGTGCTGGAGGCACCGGACGTGCCCGCGGAACTGCGGGCGTCGGCTCTGGTGCAGGCCAGCGAATGCCTCGTCACGGTCGGCCGCGGCGACGAGCCCAGGCGTGCGCTCGCCGAGGCGGACCAGCTCTACGTCGCCGACACGTCGATCGACGACGACACGAAGTTGTTGCTGCGCGGGCTCATCCGCGCGGTGCAGGCCGCGCAGCACCGGCGGTGGGGCGACATCGCCGCCGCCATCGGTGCCGCGCGCGAAGGCCTCGACCTGCTCGGCAGGTTCTCCGACCCGTCGGCGGACAGCGGCCAGGGCCTCGGCCGGCTCACGCTCGAACTGGTGCTCTCGTTGATGGACGCGAACCGCCTGCTCGACGCGAGTGAGGTCGGCAACCCGCTGCTCGACCGCCCGGTGCGCGCGCCGTCGGCATCGACGTCGGGCTGGCTGCGCCTGGCCCTGGCGACGCGGGTGCACCTGCCGGCCGGGCGGGTCGCGTTGGCGCGCGAGATGTTGCGCGACGCCGCGGCCAGCGCCGAACGCCACCAGCTCGACACCCTGCTCGCGGAAAGCCTGCTCGCGCTGGCCCACGTGCACGAGGTATCCGGCGAACTGGCCGACGCGCTCACGAACCTGCGTGCCGCCCACGCCGCCGAAAGACGCCGCGCCCGCGCCGTCTACTCGGTGCGCGCGAGGCTGGCCGCGGAGTTCTCCGGCGTGCACCGGCAGCCGGCGGACCTGCACCAGCAACTGGCCGGCCTGCTCCGGCCGGTCGAGGGCCTGCCGGTCGTCGTCGACGGCGTGCTGTCCGCGGCTTTGAAGCAGCAGCTGAGCCAGTGGCGGCCGGTCCAGGTGCGCAAGGGCGATGGCCTGAAGGTCAAGCGCGTGCGCCGGGCTGCCGAAGACATGACAGTGGAGGGTTTGTCCGCGGCGCGTCAGCACGCCGCAGATAGGTGGCGCATGGTCCAGGCCTTCGGCGAACCGGAAGACAAGACCCCGGAGCCGATCGAACCACCACCACCACCGCCCGCCCCGTCCTCCGACCGCACAGTCCCCGCCTCGGGCCTGATCGCCTCCGCGGGCGCCATGGTGAGCGGCCGCCGCCGCGCCGCCCGCGTCGCCGCTGGTGAGATCGAGGACGAGCCGGGCACCGTCACCGAGACCCCGCTACCCGCGACTCCCGAACCCGCGGCCGCGCAGCTGACTCCGGACCAGGAGCGCAAGCGCAAGATCGAGCAGCAGCTGATGGAGCTGCAGCGCGAGGCCCGCCGCCAGATCGAGGCGGAACGCCAGGACCGCGCCGACCAACGCGCCAAGGCCGAACGCGAGGCCCGGGCAGCCGAGGAAGCCGCCCGCCTGGCCGCGGAACGCGAGGAAGCCGCCCGCAGGGAAGTCGCCGCCCGCGAGGAAGCGGCTCGCCAGGAGGCCGCCCGCAAGGAGGCCGCCCGTCAAGCCGCCCGCGAGGAGGCAGCTCGCCGGGAAGTCGCCCGCCAAGCCGCGGAACGCGAGACGGCCGCCCGTGCAGAGGCGGCCCGTCAAGAAGCCGCCCGTCAGGCCGCTGATCGCGAAACGGCCATCCGCGGGGAGGCATCCCGCCAAGAGGCCACCCGTCAGGCCGCGGATCGCGAGACAGCCGCCCGCGGGGAGGCAGCCCATCAAGCCGCCGCCCGCGACGATGCGTCCAGATCGCAGTCGGAGAGCGTGCTCGACATGCTCAAGGCCCAGGGCCTGCGCGCGGGAGGCCGCCGCCGGGCCCGTGACGCCGAGGCCGTGTCCGAAACCCCGTCGTGGCGAGTGGAACCCCCGACCCACCGGCGCCGGGACGACCAGGGCTCCACCCCGGCACCGTCCCCGTCGCAGAACTACTTCGCGGACCCCACAGCCCCGGCCGGCGCGGATTCGCGGTCGTCCCAGGACTCCTCCTCGGGCGCCCACTCCGCCACTGCGGACCACCCGAGCTACTTCGCCGACCCAGGCACCCCGGATACCCCCGGCCGCACCGGCCTGGCAGCGGCCTTCTCCCGCCCACCGGCCGCCCCGGACTTCGGCCCGCACCTGGACGACCCGCTCCCCGACCCCCCGGCCTACCCGCTCTACACCCCGGCCGAGGGCTTCCCGGCGGTCTCCACCGACGCCACCGAGCGCAACCTCCCGGACCTCGACTACAGCGCACTCGACTTCACGACCCCCAGCGCCCCGCGATGGTCGACCGCGTCGGTCCCCTCCCCGGACCCCGCGGAACAGCCCGATCCGACGCGACCAGGGCCGGTCAAGCCGATCCCGGAGCCGGAGCGCGAGCCCGAGCCCGAGAAGAAGCCGCTGCCGCCCCTCCCGGACCCGATCCCGTCGGTGCCGACCCCGGACGAGATCCCGCAGTCACCGAAACCGGACCTGCTGTCGAACACGTTCCTGAGCTCCGCGGACATGGACGACGACGCCTCCGACCTCCCCACCATCCCGGTGCGCGCGCAGCTGCCCCCGGACCAGCCGGCTTCCACCCAGCCCGGCTTCGGCGCGCAACCGACCTTCGGCACCCAGCCCACGTTCGGCACCCAGACCGGCTTCGGTACCCAGACCGGTTTCGGCAGCCAGGCGAGCTTCGGTACCCAGCCCTACCTCGGCACGCCTGGTTTCGGCTCCCAGCCAGACTCTCTTTCCCAGCCCGGTTTCGGCACCCAGTCCGACTCCGGCTCCCAGCCCGGATTCGGCGCGGAATCCGACGCGGCGACATCGGCCGGCCAGTCCGGTCCTGACGCGGCGACGTCAGCCGGCTCGCCCGCCCAAGCCGACTTCAACGCTCGCCCAGGCCATGGCGAGCCAGAGCGAACCGGCCGCCCAGTACGACTTCGCCAACCGGCCCGAGTTCGCCACTCGAGCTGGACCAGGCCGCTCAGCTCGGCTTCGCCACCTCGGCCGCGTCCGCCACCCAGGCCGACGTCGATCAGACCCCCCACGCCGGAACAGAAGCCGAGGCCGCGCTCGCCACGCCGACCGAGTCCACCGACGCTGCTCAGCCAGCCGAGGGCGCGTCGGCGAGCCAGCCGGGCGACCCTGAGGCCGGGGCACGAACAGGCCGCCCGAGCAGCCGCCGCAAGCCGAGCGACCTGAGCCTCGCCGACCTGCTCGCGGAAGCACTCGTCGCCTACGAGACGGGCCGCCGCTCTGACGAAGAGCAGTTCGAAGCCTCCGAGCTCGCCGCCCAGAACTGGTCGGCCGCCGGCACGGAGCGGCCCGCATCGGAAGAGCCTTCCGCTCCCGACCGGCCCTCCGCCGCCGCCGAGCAGTCGTACCTCGCCGAGCGCCCTGCAGCAGGTGAGCAGCCCTACCTCGCCGAACGGCCTGCGGGTGCCGAGCACTCGTACCTCGCGGAGCGGCCCGCCGAAGCCGAGCAGCCCTCCACCTCGGACCCCTACTTCCAGCCGGGGCAATCCTTCAGCTCGCAGCCACCCGCATCCGATCCAGCGGCCCAACCCTTCGGCTCGGACTCCCGTTTTCAACCCGGCCAGTCATTCGGCTCACCGGGACCATCCGCTCCTGAGACCACGGCCCCCGCCTCGGACTTCCTCTTCCAGCCAGGCCCGTCCTTCGGCACGCCGTCACCCGAGGCGTCTGTTCCGGAGCAGGCGTCCGCGGAGTCCAAGCACTCGGAGCCGTACTTCCAGCAGGGCAGCTCCTACGGTCTGGAGCCGGAGCCCTCCTCGGCGACCGGGCCCCAGACCGGCCGCGATTGGTACTTCTCCTCGTCGTTCCCGGAGCGACCTTTAGGCACCGAGCCGGCCACACCGGGTCAACCGGAGTCCGAGCAGGAGAAGACCGGCCCGATCGTCCCCGTGGGCGCAGCGCCGGACAGCGAGACCACCGGCCCGATCCGCCCCGTGCGGCCGGACGGTCCAGGCGGCTGGACGCTGCCGAGCGCGTGAGTTCCCCGGTTCGGCGGCCGGTCTCCGGCCGCCGAGCCCATGATCGCCAACCCGAGCCATCGGACCGGTTGGACGGCAGGTGTGACACAGCCCTCGCAGGGGTCGCGTCCACCATGCGGAACGCCTTGCCGCCGTTGATGATGTGACTCGATTCAGCCCACGATTCAGTGGTCCGACAGTGCCCCTCCCGTTGCCGGTGACGGCCGCCATCCCATCTAGGGTGGAGCCGGACCCGGCACACAGAGGTGCCGGATAGCGTGGAGTCGCCTGAAGATGACCTCGACTGGAGCCCCGACCCGAACCGACGACGTCTCCGCGGTAGCAGCCGCGGGTGACGGGAGTCGACCGGCCAGTCCTGAACAGGTCCGTGACGAGTTGATCGAACGGGCCGCCGCCAATGCCCCCGAACTCGCTGATCTGATCCGCCTTTTCTACCGCCATGTGCCCGCCGAGGAAGTCAACGACGACGACCCGGTGGACCTGGTCGGAGCGGTGCGATCGAACTACCAGCTCGCCGAGAGCCGCGTCCCCGGACGTGCCGCGGTGCGCATCCTGAACCCGACACGCGCGCATGACGGCTGGCAGTGTCCCGTCACCGTGGTGCAGGTCGTGACGGACGACATGCCGTACCTCGTGGACTCGGTCGCGTCCGAGCTCACCCGTGGTGGCGTGCAGGTGCAGCGTGTCGTGCACCCGATCGTCGTCGTGCGGCGTGATCCGGTCACCGGGGAGCGCACCGAGGTGCTGCCGACCGCCGACCCGGCCGATCCGCCGGCCGACGCACTGGCCGAGTCGTGGATGAACATCGAGGTCGACCTCATCACCGACCCCGATCGGGCCCGCGAGCTCGAGACCCGGTTGCTGACGGTGCTGACCGACGTCCGCGAGGTCGTCGAGGACACCGATCGCATGGTGTCGACTGCGTTGCAGCTGGCCGACGAGCTGCTGAAGGACTCGTCCGAGGCCACCACGGACGGCGCGAAGCTGCTCAAGTGGCTCGCGGACGGGCACTTCACCTTCATGGGCTACCGGCAGTACGAGCTGGTCCATGAGGACGGTGACCCCGCGCTGCGGGCCGTGCTCGCGAGTGGTCTCGGCGTGCTGCGCCAGGACAGCCTCGCGGCGCGCAGCCTCACCGCCGGGCCGGACAACGGCGCGCAGGCGCTCAGCCCCGACCTGCTCGTGCTCACCCAGGCGAGCGCGCAGAGCAGCGTGCACCGCAGCGTCTATCCGTACTACGTGGGCGTGAAGACGTTCGACGCCGAGGGCAACGTCACCGGTGAGCACCGGTTCCTGGGCATTTTCGGCACGACGGCGCTGCACGAGAACGTGCTCGACATCCCGGTGATCGGGCGCCGCGTGCGCGACGTGATCCACCGCGCCGGTTTCCCGCTGCAGTCCTACTCGGGCCAGCGGATGCTGGAAGTGATCCAGAACTACCCGCGCACCGAGTTGTTCTCGGTGGACGGCGACACGCTGTACCAGACCGTGACAGGTGTCATCGCGCTCGCGGAACGGCGCCGGCTGCGGCTGTTCCTGCGCCGCGACCCGTTCGGCCGCTTCTTCTCGTGCCTGGTCTACCTGCCGCGCGACCGCTACACGACGACGAGCCGCCTCGCGATGCAGGAGGTGCTGCTCGCCGAACTCGGTGGCCTGAACCTCGAGTACAGCGCGCGGATCGGCGAGTCCGCTCTCGCCCGTGTGCACTTCATGGTGCACACGGACCCGGCGCGCACCCTGGATCCGGACACCCACGCGATCCAGAACAAGCTCGCCGAGGCCGTGCGCAGCTGGGACGACCGCATGGTCGAGGCCGTCGTCGGTGACAACGGCGTCGGTGCCGAGACGGCCACCGAGCAGGGGCAGCGGTTCGCCGCGGTGTTCCCGGAGGCCTACAAGGAGGACTTCCCGGCGAGCACGGGCCTTGAGGACTACCGGCGCATCGAGGCGCTCGTCGAGGGCGACCTCGACATGGTGTTCTACGTGCCCGAGGACCCCGAGCCGGGGGAGCGGCGCTTCAAGCTGTTCCTGACCGGCGACGGCATCACCCTGTCGGACGTGCTGCCGATGCTGCAGCGCATGGGCGTGATCGTGGTCGACGAGCGGCCGTACGAGATCACCCGCGAAGACGGCGTGCAGTGCTGGATCTACGACTTCGGCCTGCGCATCGACCAGGCGACGCTCGACCAGCTGTCGGAGTCCGACCTGGAAAGCGTCCGCGTGCGGTTCCAGAACGCGTTCGCGGCGGTGTGGCGCGGTGAGGCCGAGGTCGACCGCTTCAACTCGCTGGTGCTGCAGGCCGGGCTCACCTGGCAGCAGGCCGCGATGCTGCGCGCGTACGCGAAGTACCTGCGCCAGGCGGGCACGCCGTACTCGCAGGACTACATCGAGGACGCCGTGCTCGGCCACCGGAGCGTGGCGATCGCGCTGGTCGCGTTGTTCGAGTCCCGGTTCGACCCGCGCCTCGACGACGCGACGCGCGCCGACCGCACGGCGACGATGGTCGTCGAGGTCGGCAAGCTGATCGACGACGTGACGAGCCTCGACGCGGACCGCATCCTGCGCAGCCTGCTCACGCTGATCAACGCCACGCTGCGGACGAACTACTTCTTCCGCGACGCGGACGGCAACGGCCGCCCGTACCTCTCGGTCAAGCTCGACCCGCAGGCGATCCCGGACCTGCCGGCGCCGCGGCCGAAGTTCGAGATCTTCGTGTACTCGCCGCGGATCGAGGGCGTGCACCTGCGCTTCGGCAGCGTCGCGCGCGGTGGTCTGCGCTGGTCCGACCGTCGCGAGGACTTCCGCACGGAGGTGCTCGGCCTGGTCAAGGCGCAGGCCGTGAAGAACGCGGTGATCGTGCCGGTCGGCGCCAAGGGCGGCTTCGTCGTCAAGAAGCCGATCGCGCCGGTGGGCGACCCCGGCATCGACCGCGAGAACTTCATGTCCGAGGGCATCGCCTGCTACAAGATGTTCATCTCGGGCCTGCTCGACCTCACCGACAACCTGATCAACAACGAGGTCGTGCCCGCACCGCAGGTCGTGCGCTACGACAGCGACGACACGTACCTGGTCGTGGCCGCGGACAAGGGCACCGCGACGTTCTCCGACATCGCCAACGGCGTGAGCCAGAGCTACGGCTTCTGGCTGGGCGACGCGTTCGCCTCCGGTGGCTCGATCGGCTACGACCACAAGGCCATGGGCATCACGGCCAAGGGCGCGTGGGAGAGCGTGAAGCGCTCGTTCCGCGAGCTCGGCGTGGACACGCAGACCGAGGAGTTCACCGTCGTCGGCATCGGCGACATGTCCGGTGACGTGTTCGGCAACGGCATGATGCTGTCCGAGCACATCCGGCTCGTGGCCGCGTTCGACCACCGGCACATCTTCATCGACCCGGACCCGGTCGCGGCGTCGTCGTTCGCTGAGCGCGTGCGGTTGTTCAACGTGCCGCGCTCGTCGTGGGACGACTACGACCGTTCGCTGATCAGCGAGGGCGGCGGCATCTTCCCGCTGACCGCCAAGTCGATCCCGCTGAGCGCGCAGATCCGCGCGGCGCTCGGGCTCCCGGACGACGTCGAGAAGCTGTCGCCGCCGGAGCTGAAGAAGGCGATCCTGCTGGCGCCGGTCGACCTGCTGTGGAACGGCGGCATCGGCACGTACGTGAAGGCGTCGACCGAGTCGCACGGCGAGGTCGGCGACAAGGCGAACGACTCGATCCGCGTCGACGGCTCCGACCTGCGGGTCAAGGTCGTCGGCGAGGGCGGCAACCTGGGCCTGACCCAGCGCGGCCGCATCGAGTTCGCGCGCATCGGCGGCAAGGTCAACACCGACGCGCTCGACAACTCCGCGGGCGTCGACTGCTCCGACCACGAGGTCAACATCAAGATCCTGCTGGACCAGCTGGTCCGGGAAGGGTCGGTGGAGCAGCAGCAGCGCAACGATGTCCTCGGCGAGATGACCGACGAGGTCGGCGAGCTCGTGCTGGCGGACAACTACTCGCAGAACAGCGTCCTCGGCGTCAGCCGGGCGCACGCGGGCCCGATGCTGTCGGTGCACGCGCGGCTCACGGCCGACCTCGAGAAGCGCGGTGCGCTCAACCGCAAGCTGGAGGCGATGCCGAGCGTCGCGGAGTTCAAGGCGCTGGAGAAGAGCGGTGAGGGCCTCACCTCGCCGGAGCTCGCCACGCTGCTCGCGTTCACCAAGCTCACGCTGAAGGAAGAGCTGCTCGCGAGCGACATCCCGACGATCGACACGTTCACCCGCAAGCTCCCGGACTACTTCCCGGGCCAGCTGCGCGAACGTTTCGGCGCCGCCATCCCGAACCACCCGCTCGCCCGGCAGATCATCACGACGGTCGTGGTGAACGAGGTCGTCGACGGCGGCGGCATCTCCTTCGCCTTCCGCCTGGCCGAGGAGATGAGCGCGTCGGCGACGGACGCGGTCCGCGCCTACGCGGTCGTCACCCAGGTCTTCGACCTGCCGTCGATCTGGCGCGAGATCGAGGCACTGGACAACGTGGTGCCGACGGCCGTCCAGGACGACATGGTCCTGGAGACCCGCCGGTTGCTCGACCGCGCGTCCCGGTGGCTGCTCTCGAACCGCCCGCAGCCGCTGGCCGTGGGCTCGACGATCAACCGCTTCCGCGACGTGGTCGCGGAGCTGTCGCCCTTCGCCATGGACCTGTTGCAGGGCAAGGAACACGCGGTGGTCACGGGCAAGGCCGACAGGTTCGTCGAACAGGGCGTCCCGGCTGAGCTGGCACGCAAGGTCGCCGCGCTGCTCTACATGTACGGCCTGCTCGACGTCACCGAGATCGCCGAGCTCGCCGAACGCGAGTTCGGCCCGACGAGCGGGATGGGCCCGGAGCGCTCGCACCGCGAGACGGCGGATCTGTACTTCGCCCTCTCCGACCACCTCGACATCGACCACATGCTGGACTCGGTGACGAACCTGGAGCGGGGCAACCGCTGGCACGCCCTGGCGCGACTGGCTCTGCGCGACGACTTCTACTCGTCGTTGCGGGCCATCACCCTCGACGTGCTGCGGGCGAGCGACCCCGGTGACACGGCCGCCGAGAACATCTCCAAGTGGGAGCAGGCCAACGCCTCCCGCCTGGCCCGTTCGCGCGGTGCGCTGGAGGAGATCAACCGGGTCCACCAGCTGGACCTGGCCACTCTCTCCGTCGCCGCCCGCCAGGTGCGGAGCATGGTCCGGTAAGGCACATCGAACGGAACCGGGGCGCCGCGGATACCACCGTGGCGTCCCGGTTTCGCATCGGGGCTCTCTCGTGACACGGTCGTCGCGGTGGGTAGGGTCCGTACATGGGTGTCTTCGTCACTGGTGTGCGGCCGCGGTGGTCGGACATGGATGCGTTCGGCCACGTCAACCACGCGAACACGGTGACGTTGCTGGAAGAGGCCCGGATCGAGCTGCTGTTCACCGAGGCGGCCCGCCACGGGGTGAAGGAGATGGCCGAGGGCATGGTCGTGGCGAAGCTCGCCGTCGACTACCTCGCGCCGATCATGTTCACCGGCGAGGACATCGTGGTCGAGATGTCGGTGCGGGAGTTGAAGTCCGCGTCGTTCACGCTCGACTACGTGGTGCGCGGCAGCAGGGAGCTGAACAGCCCGGTGGTCACCAAGGCGGAGACGCTGATGGTGCCCTACAACGTGACGACCGCGCGCCCGCGCCGTCTCACCGAAGCCGAGCGCGACTTTCTCGCCGGGTGGCGGGCAGGGGGTAATGGTGCCTGAACTGGTGTTGGCCGACGCGGCCGAGAGAGACGACCTCGGGGCGTTCGCCGCCCGAGCAGTGCGGCTGGACGCGCAGACCGTGGTGCGTCTGCGCAACCGCAACGAGGAGCTGCTCGACGCGTGGATCTCCACGCCGTTCGACACGCTGGCCACGCGAACCGTTGCGGGACAGGCGAGTCCGGCGGACGTCACGGTGTCCGGGTCGGAGCTGCTGACGGGGCTCGCGGTCATGCGCGACGAGCGCATCGATCCCGGACCGGCCAAGGACCTGATGTGGCGCTCGGCCCTGCCGCCCGCCGAGGGCTGGCTCATGGTGGACCGGCTGCCTGTCGAGGTGATCTCGAAGCTCGCGGACGAGGGTGTCGCGGTGGCGCGGGAGAACACCGGTCCGCAGGGGACGCCGCCGGCTTCGCTGCTCGACCAGACGGTGCTGACGGTCAGCGGGTCCGGGCTGGACGTGAAGGTGCCGCTGCGGTGCCTGTTCGCGTTGTCGGGCATGGGTTTCCTCGGCGAGGACGGCGACGTCCGGATCACCGCGACCGACTCGTGGCTGCGGATCGACGCCAAGTTCGGCGCGGTCGTGCGGCGCCGGTACTCGATGCTGCCGCTGCTCGTCTGACCCCAAGGCTGACCTGGAGTTTGCTCCAGGTTCGCACCAGGAGAATTCGGGGCGGTGCAAGCGGAATCGGCGTGGCACGATGTCGCGTGTCCGCCGAAACGCCTCGAACCGCCGAGCAACCAGCTGCATCAGCGGAGCCCGAGTACCAGGTCTCGACGCTGGAGCTGTTCTTCGACCTGGTCTTCGTCTTCACGATCACGCAGCTGACCCGCACGCTGGCCGACGACACGTCGCCGCTCGGGTTCGCGGCATGGGCGGGTTCCTGGTCATCGCGCTGGCGATTCCCAGCGCGTTCGGGGCCGCCGGGCCGGCGTTCGGGGTCGGGTACCTGATCGTGAACCTGGTGCACTCCGGGCTGTTCATCTCGGCGGGCGGTCCGGGGTCGGCGGCGGCGATGGCCCGGCTGGCGCCGTTCAACCTCGGCTCGGCGGGACTCGTGCTGGTCGGCGGGTTCCTGCCCAGCACCTGGCGGGCGATCACCTGGCTCGCGGCCGTGGCGCTGATGATCGTGTCGCCGTACGTCAACCGGCGGCACGGGGAGTTCCGCATCAGGCCGGCGCACTTCGTGGAACGGCACGGGCTCGTGGTCATCATCGCGATCGGCGAGTCGATCATCGCGATGGGCATCGGCGCGGCCGGGCTGCCGCTCAACCTGCAGCTCGTCGTGGCCGCGTTGCTCGGCCTCACGCTCGCCTACCAGCTCTGGTGGTGCCACTTCGGCCGGGACCAGGACGTCCGCGCCGAGCACAGCCTGGCGCGGATGACGCCGTCGGAACGAGCCCGCGCGGCGCTGTCGGCGTTCGGCTGGGCGCACGCGCCGATCATGCTGGGCATCATGGTCGTGTGCGTCGGCATCAAGAAGACCATCGGTCACGCCGGCGAGCACCTCTACCTCAGCGGGGCGCTCGCGCTCGGTGGGGGAGCGGCGATCTTCCTCGTCGGCCAGGTGCTCCTTCGCCACCGGATGCGCATCGGTCCTGTCCGGTGGCGCGTGATCGCCGCCGTGCTGGCGCTCGCGACCGTGCCGGTCGGGTTGTGGCTGGCGATCGCGCAGGTCGCGGCGCTGGTTGTGGTGTTCGGGGTGTTGCTCGCCGTGGAAGAGAAACAGCAGGCGTGACGGCACGTGCACGCTGACGCAGGGGTCCCCCCGAGCTGGGAACCCCTGCGTTTCAACGTACTCGGGAGGTCTGACACTTCCGGCCGACGCGTATCAGCCGAGGTCAGACCGTGTCAGGCGAGCCAGACAGCCGTGTCCGGAGGCAGCTGGTCGCCGTCCATCGGACCGGAGGACAGCAGCACCTGGCCAGGAGGCAGCGGCACGGAGGCACCGGACGTGTTCAGCGCACAGATCAGGCCGCCACCCTTGCGGCGGAACGCGAAGCATCCCGCCGGGGCGCCGTACCACTCCAGCTCGTCGCCGGAGAAGCCCGCGTTGGACTTCCGGTGTTCCAGCGCCTCCCGGTACAGGGACAGCATGGAACCGGGGTCCTCCAGCTGAGCCTCCGCCGTGAGGTGGTCCCACTCGTTCGGCTGCGGCAGCCAGGTGTTCAGCGCGGTCGAGAACCCGAACGGCGGGGCGGTGCCCTCCCACGGGATCGGCACGCGGCAGCCGTCCCGGCCGCGCTCGGTGTGACCGGAGCGCTCCCAGGTCGGGTCCTGCAGGGCCCAGTCGGGCAGCTCCACGTTCGGCAGGCCCAGTTCCTCGCCGTTGTAGAGGTAGATCACGCCCGGCAGCGCCAGTTCGACCAGCGTCATCGCGCGGGCCCGCTGCTCGCCCAGCGCGCCGCCGCCGTAGCGGGTCACGTGGCGCACCACGTCGTGGTTCGAGAGCGTCCACGTCGCGGGCGTGCCGGTCAGGGCCACCGCGCCCAGCGAGTGCTCGATCGCCGTGCGGACGGCGTCGGCGTCGAAGTCGGCCTCGACCAGGCGGAAGTTGAAGCCCAGGTGCAGCTCGTCGGGGCGGACGTAGGCGGCGAAGCGCTCGTCGTCCTTCACCCAGATCTCGCCGACGGCCATGGTGCCGGGGTAGCCGTCCATGACCTTGCGGATCATGCGGTGGATCTCGTGCACGCCGTCGTTGTCGAAGCGCGGGTCGTGCGCGTCGTCCGACAGCACACCGGGGACCTGCGCGCGGATCTCCATGTCCGGGAGGCCCTCGGGCTTGGCCATGCCGTGCGCCACGTCGATGCGGAAGCCGTCGACGCCACGGTCCAGCCAGAAGCGCAGCGTCTGCTCCAGGTCGGCGCGGACCTCCGGGTGGTCCCAGTTGAGATCCGGCTGCTCGGGCGCGAAGAGGTGCAGGTACCACTGGCCGTCGGGCACGCGGGTCCAGGCCGGGCCGCCGAAGACGGAGACCCAGTTGTTCGGCGGCTGCGAGCCGTCGAAGCCGCGGCCCTCGCGGAAGATGTAGCGCGACCGCTCCATGCTGCCCGGACCGGCCTGCAACGCCTCCTGGAACCACTCGTGCAGGTCGCTCGTGTGGTTCGGGACCAGGTCGACGGTCACGCGGATGTTGTGCTCGTGCGCGTCGGCCACCAGCCGGTCGAACGCGGCCAGGTCGCCGAACAGCGGGTCCACGTTGCGCGGGTCCGCCACGTCGTAGCCGTGGTCGGCCATCGGCGAGCGGTAGAACGGGGTGAGCCACAGGGCGTCGACACCGAGCAGTTCCAGGTAGCCGAGGCGGGACCTGATGCCGTCGAGGTCGCCGACGCCGTCGCCGTTGGAGTCGGCGAAGGAACGCACGTAGACCTGGTAGAAGACGGCGTCATGCCACCAGACGGACTCTTCGGCGATCTCGGGGCTGAGGTCGGAGGAACGTCGCACGGGGGGTCATCCTGCCATTCGTGTCGCTGCGAAAGGACCCAATCGGGTGATGGGCGATCAAGACCAGCTGTTCATCAGGCTGTTCGCGGCCATCTCCAGGTAGTCCCAGAGCTGCTTGCGGTGGGCCTCGGTCAGGCCCGCCTCGTCAACGGCGATCCGCATGCAGCGCAGCCACGCGTCCCGCTCGATCGGTCCGATCTTGAACGGCACGTGTCGCATCCGCAGCCTCGGGTGGCCGCGGTTCTCCGAGTACGTGTGGGGACCGCCCCAGTACTGCATGAGGAACAGCCGCAGGCGCTCCTCCGCAGGTCCGAGATCCTCTTCCGGGTACAGGGGGAGGAGTACCTCGTCGGCCTTCACCTCTTTGTAGAAGCGCGCGACGATGCGGTGGAACGTCTCCTCGCCACCGACCTGTTCGAAGAAGCTCACGGGGTTGCCCACGCAACTATCCTGACTCACGACGGCCATCGAGTGCAGGGCGCCCCGCCTGTTGGTTCCGCCACAGCGCCGTGAACTGGCCGTACGCCGGATGATCTCGCGTCTCGAATGGGTGTGCGAAATCACCGGCGCCGGCAGGTGTCTCAACTGGGAACAGGCACTACTTGGCGGTGAAGCCGGCCTCTTCCAGCGCGGGCATGAGCTGCGCGCGCAGGTTGCGCTGGACCGCCCACTGCCGGCCGGGGCGCGTCTTCACGGTGACCCGCAGCGTGATGTTGTCCGCGGTGAACTTCTCCACGCCGAGCACCTCGGGCTTGGCCGTGATGTCCTTCTTCACCAGCTCCGTCTCGGCCCAGGCCGCGACCTTGCGCTCCAGCACCTGGGTCGCCTCGGCGAGGTTCGCGCCGTAGCTCAGCGGCAGGTCGACGACCGCCACCGCGAAGCCCTGCGACGAGTTGCCGACCCGCAGGATCTCGCCGTTGCGGACGTACCAGACGGTGCCGCCGGTGTCCCGGATCGTGGTGGTCCGCAGCGCCACCGCCTCGACGGTGCCGGTCGCGGGGCCCAGGTCGACGACGTCGCCGACGCCGTACTGGTCCTCGAGCAGCATGAACATGCCGGCCAGGAAGTCCTTGACCAGGTTCTGGGCGCCGAAACCGATGGCGACGCCCAGGATGCCCGCCGAGGTCAGGATCGGCGTGACGTCGAGCTTCACCACGATCAGGATCTCGAGGAACGCGATGCCGAAGATCAGGATCGTGACGATCGACTTCAGCACCGAGCCGATCGTGCGGGCGCGCTGCTCACGGCGTTCGGAGATGAGGTTTCCGAGCGCCTGAGGTGCGCGTTCCCGCAACGGCTTGAGCAGTCCCGGCTTCTTGCCTTCCTTGCCGGGAGTGGTGATCCGGTCGATGACCTTGCGCAGCACGGCCCTGATCACGAAGGCGGCGATCAGGATCAGGACGATCTTGATCGCGCCCGCGATGATGTCGGGTCCGTACCTCTCGAAGAAGTCCGCTGCCTGCGCGGCCTTGTTCGCGGCGTCATCCACTGGATTCGTCGCCAACACGTGCTCGTGTCCTCCTACAACTCCATGCCGGTGGCATTGGCCAGGAACGTCAGTTGGTCCACGGCGAGAGCGACCGTCCGGCTGACCGACCGGCCCGCGTGACCGACCTCGGTCTCGCGCCTGATCAGCACGGGGTGCTTGGCCGGATCACTCGTCGAAGCGTGCTGCAGTGCTGCGCACATCTTCCTGGCGTGGTTGGGATCCACGCGCGAATCCGACTCGAACACCGTGAACAGCACCGAAGGGTACTCAACATCGGCTTCGACGCGGTGGTACGGAGAGTAGGACAACAGCCAGCCGAGCTCCTCGGAAACGCTTGCGCTGCCGTATTCCTCGGCCCACAACCGTCCAAGCAGGAACTTCTCGTAGCGCACCATGTCGAGCAGTGGCGCTGAGCACACCACGGCCGCGTAGAGCTCCGGGCGTTGCGTGAGAGCGGCTCCGACGAGCAGGCCGCCGTTCGAGCCGCCCATGATGGCGAGCTGCTGCGGGGTGGTCCAGCCGTCGCGCACCAGACGTTCCGCGGCGGCGTGGAAGTCGTCGAACACGTTCTGCTTGTTGCCGCGCATGCCGGCGACGTGCCACTCCTCGCCTTCCTCGTCACCACCGCGCAACGACACGTGCACCCACACGCCGCCCGCTTCCACCCACGCGAGAGTGGTCGCGCTGTAGCCGGGGCCGCGGCCGATCGCGAAGCCGCCGTAGCCGGTGAGCAGCGCGGAACGGGGGAGGTCCGGCTTCTGCTCGCCGCTCACGACGAACATCCGCACCGTCGTGCCGTCCTTGGACGTGTACGCGATCTGCTGCGTCGTCACGGTGGGCAGATCGACCCGGCCGGGAGCGGCCTCGTGCAGCACGATCTCGCCGGTGGTGGTGGAGAACCGGAACACCGACTGCGGCGTCACGAAGTCCGTCCACCCGAACCACAGCTTGTCGCGGTCGTGGACCGTGGCGGCGTCCACTACGGACATGCCGTGCAACGAACCGGTGCCGGGCAGTGGGACGACCTGCTTGTGCACGCCGGTCGCGGCGTCGTGCAGGTGCAGTTCGGACACCGCGTGGCGGGTGCGCAACACGACGAGGTCGCCGTTCATCCAGCGCACGTCGTCCAGCACCGAGTCCGGTTCCTCGCTGACCAGTTCGGTCCACTCGGCCGGGTTCGCGGGGTCGGCCACGCAGACGCGGAACCGGGGCGCGTCCAGCGAGGTGTGCAGGTAGAGCCGGCCGTCGCGGGCGACGAACGCCGAGCACTGCACGCCCGCCTCGGACAGGATCACGGGCTTGAGCACACCGTCGCCGTGCAGGTCCGCGATCCACACCGAATCGCGCCGCACCGTGCCGGGAGCGCCGTTGACGACCAGCCAACGGCCGTCGTGCGACACGTTCAGGCCGTAGTAGTAGGTGTGAGCGAGGTCGTCACCGTGCACGTTGATGTCCGTGTCGGGATCGGTGCCCACATGGTGGCGCCACACGCGCCGGTGGAAGAGCTTCTCGTCGTCGGGCACCAGCGCCGGGTCGATCTGGCGGACGTAGAAGAACTCCTCGCCGCCCGGCAGCCAGCCGATGGGGGAGTACCGGCACCGGTCGATCGGACCCTCGATGAGCGCGCCGGAGCCGACGTCGATCACGTGCAGCAGCGAGTGCTCGTTGCCGCCGACGGAGACCTGGTACGCCAGGCGCGTGCCCTCGAGGCTGGGTGACCAGCTGTCCAGGGTGGTCTTGCCGGACGGGTCGAGCGCGCTCACGTCGAGCAGCACGCGTTCGGTGCCGTCGGTCTCGCGCACCATGACGACGGGGTGGTCCTGCTCAGGGCCGCGGCGGGTGAAGAACGCGCGACCGGCGCGCCAGGCCGGTGTGGACACCGAACCCGTGCGCATCAGCTCCTTCAGACGCTCGCCCAGGCGTGTGCGGCCCGGCATCGCGTCCAGCCAGGAGCGCGTGAGCACGTCCTGCGCCTGCGACCACGGCTCGGTGCGGGGGTCGCTCGTGTCCTCGAGCCAGCGGTACGGATCGGCGATCTCACGCCCGTGCAGCTGGTCGACGAGGTTTAGCCGCTCTGCGAGTGGGTACGAGATCGTCGCAGGCAGTGGTGTGGAAGGAGCCTCTGTCACCCTGGGAAGCGTAGCGGGTGATGAAAACCACTTCCGTTAGGGAGTTGGTTCACCCCAGGTTCGATCACACATCCATGACACGTCATTTATCACACGTGATTTTTTGCTGGTAAGTGTGGTCTCCTATGGCTGAACCGGTGGAGGTGGTCGCGTGCCAGACCGACAACCGACCCCTATCGGCGCCTCGGCACAGGCTGAGACCGCGCCGACGGTCCTCCCATGCCGAAAACAGTCGCTGAAGGCTGTGCCCGATGGGGATCGAGATGGGGGAGGTACCGGTCCGACGCCGGCGGTTTTCCCCTGGGGAAGACGCAAGGTCCTGCTGCTGAACGCCACGTTCGAGCCGCTCACGGCGTTGTCATTGCGCCGGGCGGTCGTCCTGGTGGTATGCGGGAAAGCCGAGGTCGTGCACGGGGATGCCTCAGGGCTCGTGCTGCACTCGTCGAAGTCCGAGGTGCTCGTGCCGTCCGTGATCCGGCTGAGCACCTACGTGCGCGTGCCTTATCGCGGTCGTGTGCCGATGACCCGTGCCGGGCTCATGCACCGCGACCGGTACCGCTGCGCCTACTGCGGCGGGCGGGCCGAGACGATCGACCACGTCGTGCCGCGCTCGCGTGGCGGACCTCACACCTGGACCAACTGCGTCGCCTGCTGCGCGAAGTGCAACCACCGCAAGGCGGACAAACTGCTGTCCGAACTGGGCTGGCGGCTGCGCGTCGTGCCTGCGGCGCCACGTGGGCCGCACTGGAGACTGCTCGCGGGTGTGGCCGAGGCCGACCCGCAGTGGTTGCCGTACCTGGGTGAACCCGCGGCCTGATCTGCCGCTTTCGAGCTGCTGGGTCAGGCCGCGAGGGTGAAGTCGTCGCGACGGGCCGTGATGCGCACGGAGTCGTCGAGCGCCGTGATGCGGACCGAGTCGTCCATCGTGATGCGCACGGAGTCTTCACGCGCGGTGATGCGGACCGAGTCGCTGGCCGTGATGCGGACGGAGTCCTCACGCGCGGTGATGCGGACCGAGTCGTCCATCGTGATGCGGACCGAGTCGTCGTGCGCGGTGATGCGGACCGAGTCGTCCATCGTGATGCGCACGGAGTCTTCACGCGCGGTGATGCGCCGAGTCTGCTGAGCCGTGATGCGGACGGAGTCGCCACGTGATGCGCACGAGTCGTTCACGATCGCAGGTGATGCGCACGGAGTCTTCACGCGCCGTGATGCGGACTGAGTCGTCCATCGTGATGCGCACGGAGTCTTCGCGGGCGGTGATGCGCACGGAGTCCTGCTGAGCGGTGATGCGGACCGAATCGCCATCGTGATCCGCACCGAGTCGCCGAGCGGTGATCCTGACCGAATCGCTCGCCGTGATGCGCACGGAGTCCGCCATCGTGATGCGGACGGAGTCGCTGGCCGTGATGCGCACCGAATCGGAGGCGGTGATCCGAACGGAGTCGCGCGCCGTGATGCGAACGGAGTCACTTGCAGTAATACGCACTGAGTCGTCCTTGTAGCTCGGAAGAGTGAAGGTCACGGCCTGGGGGCGAGTCATCGTGAACATTTCGTGTCCTCCAGGACTCTCGGGGCGGGTGCGCAAGACCCGTATAGGTGAAAAGCTAAGAGGTGGGTGTTCCGGGAACAAGACCCCAAACCGGCACCCGTTCGCATCCGTCCGGGTGAGGACTGACCGGGTGTAACCGCTGCGCCGCACGAGAGCACTCATTGCCTCTGCTGGCCGGTATGGACACGTTCAGTAACGTCGGATTCCGATGGAACGTGATGTGCGTCATACCCCTCGGGGCGTGCGCGGACGCGGTTTCCGGGCGCTGACCGGGGCTTGGGCGGTTTCGCTCGTCGGGGACGGCGTGCGCGTCGTCGCGTTGCCGTTGTTCACCGCCGCGAGCACCCGCAGTCCACTTGCGGTGTCCGCTGTGGCCGTCGCCGGCACTCTGCCCTGGTTGCTCGTCGCGCTGCCTGGCGGGGGCGTTCGTGGATCGTTGGAGGCCACGAACCGTTGTCGTGGTGGCACATTGGCTGCGCGGTGGGGTGACCGTACTGCTCGCGCTCGCCGTCCACAACGGACACGCGACGGTCGTCGTCTTGTGCGCCACAGCTTTCGTCCTGACTTCCGCGGAGACGTTCGCCGACTCCGCGTCGCAGGTGCTGCTCGTCGAACTGGCGGGCCGGGACGAACTGGAGGCGGCGAACAGCAGGTTCGTGACGGTCGAGACGATCGGCATGGACCTCGCCGGTCCGCTGGCCGCCGCGGTGCTGTTCTGGTGGGCGCCGGCGGCCTGTTTCGCACTCGACGCGGTCTCCTTCGTGGTCGCCGCGCTGCTGGTGTCCCGCGTGCCAGACGTCGCGCCGGAGCGGGCCGGCGGTGATCTTCGCGGTCAGCTGGCGGAGGGCGCGCGGTTCCTCGTGCGAACCCCTGGCCTGCGGTCACTGGTAGTTGCCGTTGCAATCACAGCTGTCTGCGCGGCCGCCGTCAATGCCATGCTGGCGCTCTACGCCATCCAGGTACTCCGCCTCGCCGAACCGGTGGTTCCCGGTCTGGTCGTGTGCATGGCGGCCGGTGCTCTGCTAGGCGCCTGGTTGTCTCCACGGCTCGCGCGACGGTGGGGCGCCGGCCGGATGATGGTCGGGTTCCTGGCGCTGCTCGGCGCGGCGTTCGCACTGTTCGGTCTCGTGCCCTGGCTCGTGGTGGCGGTGCTCGCGGCGGGGCTGTTCGGGGTGGCCTCGGCGGGCTGGAACGTGCTGTCCGCGACCCGCCGCCAACGCCTCACGCCGGGCCCGCTCACGGGCCGGGTGACCAGCGCGTACCGGGTGCTCGTGTGGGGCCTCTCGCCACTGGGTGCGGGCCTCGCCGGACCGCTCGCCGCGGTGACGTCACTCGGCACGGTCTACGTCGTGGCGGGCTCGATCGTGGGAATGACCGCGATCATGCTGGCCCGGCCGCTCGTCCGCGGCTGAGTTCGGCTACCGTACCCGCCGTGACCATCGTGGAGACCGTCCTCGTCTTCGCGTTGATCCCGCTGGCGATCTACGGCGTGATCACGCTGCTGACGGTGAGGCCAAAGGCCACCCGGATTCCCCGGTACCGGCCCGGCCAGGAGTGGGGCTACGCCCCGGTGTGGTGGAGCGCGAACCCGGCCGGGTTGAGCGTGGAGCACCACAGCACCACCGAGCCCGGTACCCAGGACTCGGGTGCGGAGCGCTCGACCGCCAAGGGAGGTGCTCGTGGCAACTGGTAAAGCGATCGAGGCCGTCGACCCGTCGACGCTGCCCGTCGGCTCGGTCGTGACGAACAGCGGCCGCGTCTCCGCAGCGAAGATGTACGAGCCGCACGCCCCAGAGCTGCCGTTCACGCCCGCCCAGCTCGCGCAGCTGGACGAGGCGCTGACGTTGTCCAGCCGCACGAGCGGCCTGGACTTCAGCGTGTACCTGGGTGCGCTGGGCTCCTCGCCGCGTGAGCGTGCCGAGGAGCTGCACGGTTCGACCGAGCGCCCCTCGCACCACGTGCTGGTGGCCGTGTCGCCGGGCGAGCGCCTCGTCGAGATCGTGACGGGCGAGGAGTCGCACCGCCGGCTCGCCGACCGCGGCGCCAAGCTCGCGGTGATGAGCATGGTGGCGTCCTTCAAGGAGGGCGACCTCGCGGGCGGACTGGTGTCCGGCCTGCGCATGCTGACCGACCAGGCGGGCAGCGCGCCGCGTTCCTGATTCGTCGTTGAAAGCCCCCGGCGTTCTCGCCGGGGGCTTTCGTAGTTTCTGGGTGCTCGTGCGGACCGAACGTCAGTCCTTGCTCCGCAATGCCGCTTCGTTCTGCGCCACCACGAGGTCGGAGAGCTTCTCCCAGCCGAGCCGGTCGTAGAGGTGCACGCCCTCGGTCGACGAGAACAGCAGCCCGGTCCGCGCCCCGTCCCGGACGGCTTCGCGGGCCAGCGTGCCCATCACGACGCTGCCGAGACCCCGGCGCCGGTGCTCGGCAGAAGTCTCGATGCGGTGCGCCACCGCGTCTGCACCGACGACGGCCATCAGCCCGCTGGCCGCCATCGAGCCGTCCGACGTCAGGACCCGTACCTCGATCACCGGGCTCCTGGTCACCTCGACGGAGTACCCCGCGGGCGGCGCGAACACGGGATGGCCGGCGAGAGCGCGGTGCATGAAAGTCTCGTCAGGGCGCGCCACCGTCATCCCGGCCGCTTCCATCGCCGCGACCACCTTCTCCGGTGCGTGCGTCGGCACGCTCAGCCAGTTCGGTTCGGGGGTGGCGGCGACGATCGCGGCCATGGCGGCGGTTTCCGCGTCGTCGGTGGCGATCCACTCGTACTGCCGGTGCGGCCGGTTCACGTGGACGACCAGATACCCGTCCCGGTACTCGGAGGTCAGTCCGTCGGCCGCGATCCAGCCGCGGTGCCAGCGCTCCACCAGTTCACCGATCATTCTTCCCCCTTGATGACGTCTCCATCGGTCACCACGGTGGCGCCGAATCCGCGCAGCAATTTCAGGATGTCCGCGAAGTACTTGCGGATCGCGCTGTGAGCCACCTGCGCGTCGTTCCACACCAGCGTGAACCCCGGCTTGACGCCCCATCCGCCATAGAGGCAGTCCTCGAGCGTGTAGATGTCCCGGCCGAAGTAGCGGCCTGGACCGACCACCGCCTCGCTCATCGCGAGGTGCAGGCTCCGCCAATCGGTGACGTGGCGGCCGTCGAGTTCGTACACGCCGCCCACCTGGTCGGTGCCGGACTTTTCGTGCGCCAGGTGGGTGAGCTCACTCCAGGCCTCCCGTCCGTCTTTGTCGAACGGGACCCAGAGGTTTCGTTGCGCTGGAACGCCCTCGTGCCACAGGTCCCACACCGCACGTGCTGACGGGGCCGGGCGATTCCACCAGCACAGTGGGTCGTGATGGAGCGGCTGGTCGAGCACGACGTCGAAGAGCCCGTTGCCCAGCGCGGACGGTGTCACCGAGGCGATCTCCGAGGTGATCGACACCTTGGCCATTACCCGCCCGTGCCGGTCCAGTGCGTGCAGCAGCTCTCCGTATGCCAATCCGGGTTTGGGCTGCTTCACTCGCTGGATGCGTTCCGGGTGCTCGACACCGATCAACGTCATCGGCGGCCATTCGTGGCCGGGCGAGGGCCGGGGAAATCCGTCGGCCGCAAGGCAGTCGCCCACCCGCTCGTTTTCCTGGAAGAGGATGTGCCGTGGTCCCGGTTCGGGGCCGTATCCGTCCGCGCACAGACGCACGGAGGCGCTGGCGATGACGTCCACCATGGCGCCGTTCGGCACCGTGCCGTGGACGACCAGGTCGGTGAGGTTCCACCACTGCGTTTCGTCGCTCACAGCCACTTCGAGCTGGAAGTCCCCGGTGAGATCGGCGAACTCCGGCGGGCACCCGCGCAACACGACTTGCTCGCGTGCGACCGGCACCGGGTCGCTGAACAACCCGTCGACATCGACAGCGCGGGCAATGATCTCCGTGACGTCGTCCTCGTCTGTCTCGTACCAGTGCACGATCTCGTAGCTCACACTTCCCCCGATGAAACGGGAAGGTCCCGTGCCGCCATCAAAGCGTCACGGGACCTTCGTCGCACAGCGATTTTCAGGAGCGGTCGAACTCCTGGGCGGCCAGGGCGCGCACGATGCCCGCGCGACCCTCGGACACCAGGCGGAACAACGCCGGCGGGTGCTCGTCCGCGAGCCACGCGTCAGCCGCGTCCACAGTGGACCGGGCGATCGACCATGCCGGGAACATGCCCACGACCATGGACTGCGCGCGTTCGGAGGTGCGGCGGTCCCAGACGCCCTTCACGTCGGCGAAGTAGCGGTCGACGTACGGGGCCAGCAGTTCCTTCTGGCCGGGGTGCGAGATGCCCGCGATGATCGCCTCGCTGACCGCGTTGGGCAGGTCGTCGTCGTTCACCGCGCGGTCCCACGCCTCGTCCTTGGCCGCGATGGTCGGGCGCAGGGCGCGGGTCGACTGGGCGCGGCGGTGACCGGTGGAGGTCGGGTCGCGCTCCTCCTCGGCGGTGATCTCCGCCAGGTCCGCCTTGCCGTGCGCGACCAGAGCCTGCAGCAGGCGCCAGCGCAGGTCGGTGTCGACGTCCAGACCCGGCAGTCCGGCGGAACCGTCGTACCAGCCGCGCACGACGTCCAAAGTGGAGTCGTCGAGCACGGACGACGAGAGCGCGTTCACGAACGCCAGCTGGTGGTCCGATCCCGGCTCGGCCGCCTGGGCGAGCTCCAGGGTCTTCGCCACGAACCGGCGCCAGCCCTCCGGCCGCCACGAGTTGTCGGCGTAGGAGGACAGCGAGGTCTGCGCCTGCAGCAGAAGTCGTTGCACGACACCGACCTCGGACTCGGCGTGCAGTCCGCCGAGCACCAGGTTCACGAAGTCGCGCGCCTTCAGTTCGGCCTCACGCGTCATCTCCCACGCGGCCGACCAGCACAGCGTGCGCGGCAGCGGCTCGGCGATGTCGGAGATGTGGTCGATCAGGCCGGCCAGCGAGCCCGCGTCGAGGCGCATCGTGCAGTACGTGAGGTCGTCGTCGTTGACCAGCACGATCTTGCCGCGGTGCACGCCGACGAGTTCTGGGACCTCGGTGCGGTCGCCCGTCACGTCCAGCTCGTGGCGGTGCGTGCGAACCAGCTTGCCGGTCTCGTCCGCGTCGTAGACACCGATCGCGATGCGGTGCGTGCGCAGTTCGCCGGCACCGGGACGCGCGCCGCCCTGCAGCACCGCGAACTCGGTGAAGTGACCGTTCGCGTCGACGGTGAACTTGGGGCGCAACAGGTTCAGGCCCGTCGTCTCCAGCCACTGCGCGCTCCACCACGACAGGTCGCGGCCGGAGGCTTCCTCCAGCGCGCCCAGCAGGTCGGCCAGCGTCGCGTTGCCCCAGGCGTGCTTGGCGAAGTAGACCCGCAGGCCCGCCAGGAAGTTCTCCAGCCCGACGTACGCGACGAGCTGCTTCAGGACGGAAGCGCCCTTGGCGTAGGTGATGCCGTCGAAGTTGACCTCGACCGCCTGCAGGTCCTGGATGTCCGCGGCGACCGGGTGCGTCGAGGGCAGCTGGTCTTGCCGGTACGCCCACGACTTCTCGATCTTCGCGAACGTCGTCCACGCCTGGCGGTACTCGGTGGCCTCGGCCTGCGCGAGCACCGACGCCCAGGTGGCGAACGACTCGTTCAGCCACAGGTCGTCCCACCAGCGCATGGTCACCAGGTCGCCGAACCACATGTGCGCCATCTCGTGCAGCACGGTCTCGGACCGGCGCTCGTAGAGGTAGCGGGTGACCCGGCTGCGGAAGACGTAGTCCTCCAGGAACGTGACGCAGCCGGCGTTCTCCATCGCGCCCGCGTTGAACTCCGGCACGAAGCACTGGTCGTACTTGCCGAACGGGTAGTTGACCCCGAACGCCTTGTGGAAGAACCCGAAGCCCTGCTTGGTCTCGGTGAACAGCCGTTCGTGGTCCATGTGCGGAGCGAGCGAGGCGCGGCAGTAGATGCCCAGCGGGATCTTGAAGTCGCCGTCCGTGAACTCGTCGCGCCATTCCGCGTACGGACCGGCGACCAGCGCGACGATGTAGGTCGACATCGGCTTGGTGGTGGCGAACGTGTGCACGTCCGCGCCGCCCTCGCCGGCCTCGGTGGCGACGATCTCGCTGTTCGAGATCACCTTCCAGTCCGCGGGCGCCGTGACCTTCATGGAGTAGACGGACTTCAGGTCGGGCTGGTCGAAGCACGCGAACATGCGCTTGGCGTCCGCGGTCTCGAACTGCGAGTACAGGTAGACACCGCCGTCGACCGGGTCGACGAACCGGTGCAGGCCCTCGCCGGTGTTCATGAACCGGCAGTCGGTCTCGATCGTCAGCTCGTTGAGCTCAGCGAGGTCCGGCAGCTTGATGCCGTCCTCCTCGCGGTACTCGGAGACGTCGAGCTCGTTGCCGTTCAGCACGGCCCGGTGCACGGTCGCCGCCACGATGTCGATCCACGAGGAAGCACCCGGAGTCCGGCTGCGGAACACCACGGTGGTGGTGGAGCGGAACGTGTCCGAACCCGGCTTTCCGCCGCCGTCGGTCAGGTCCAGCTCGATCCGGTAGGACTCCACTTCCAGCAGCTCAGCACGTTCCTGAGCCTGGTCGCGGGTGAGGTTGGGCGCGGCCACTGGTCACCTCGTCTGCCGCGCGGGTGGTTACGCGCTGACGTCGTCGGGAATGGTTATGACTCCCGCATCCAATCACGGAACAGGCGTCCGGGAAGAGATGAGAGGGTGATCTCGTTGGGCTGATGGGGCGATAACCGCACCGACAGTGACTAAAGGGGCACGCATGACCGACAAGGCGAAGGTCGACTTCTACTTCGACCCTCTTTGTCCGTTCGCCTGGATCACCTCCAGGTGGATCCTCGAGGTGGAGAAGGTCCGTGAGATCGACCTGAGCTTCCACGTGATGAGTCTCTCCGTGCTGAACGAGGGTCGCGACCTGCCCGAGCAGTACGTGGAGCTGATGGAGAAGGGCTGGGGCCCGGTCCGCGTGGCGATCGCCGCCGAGCAGAAGTTCGGCAACGAGGTGCTGCCGCGGCTGTACGCGGCGATGGGCACCCGGATCCACAACGAGGGCAACCAGGACTTCGACGACATCATCAAGCTGGCGCTGGCCGACGCCGAGCTGCCCGCCGAGCTCGCCGCCGCCGCGACGTCGACCGAGTACGACGAAGAGCTGAAGGCGAGCCACCACCGTGGCATGGACCCGGTCGGCATGGACGTCGGCACGCCGACGATCCACATCGACGGCGTCGCGTTCTTCGGCCCGGTGCTGACCAAGATCCCGCGCGGCGAAGAGGCCGGGAAGATCTTCGACGGCGCCCGGCTGCTCGCCGGCTACCCGCACTTCTTCGAACTGAAGCGGACCCGCACGGGCGACCTCGACTTCAGCTGAGTTTCTGTCGGTGGTGCTCGCCAACGTCCTTGGACATGGCACACCACCGCGTCGAAGTCGCAGTTCAGGGTCCGTGGTCGCTGGCGACGTCACGGATCTTCTGGGAGGGCTTCACGCCGTCCGCGTTGCCTCAGCGCGAGGGCGAGGCGCTGCAGTCGACGTTCCTGGTCGAAGGTGAGTGGCGCCGTGCTTCGGTCTCCGTGACCCAGCACGGCGCCACTGCTGTGCTGGACCTGGCCGGTGACGGCGACCTGGACCTGGCGGCGGCCCAGGTGTGCAGGTTCTTGTCGCTGGACGTAGACGGGCGGGCGTGGCCGGACGTCGGCGCGCGTGATCCGGTGATCGCCGCTGCCCAGGCCGAACTGCCGGGCCTGCGGCCGTGCGGGTTCTACTCGCCGTACGAGGCAGCGGCGTGGTCGGTGCTGTCGCAGCGCGTCCGCATGTCGCAGGCGGCCGCGCTGAAGGCGTCGCTGGCCAGGGACGGCGTGTTCCCGGCACCGGCGGTGCTGCGGTCGATGGACCTCGACCTGCCCGGCCGCAAACCCGAGTACCTGCGCGTGGTGGCCGAGGCCGCGCTCGACGGGCTGCTGGACGGGGTGACGTTGCGGGCGATGAAACCTGCCGCGGCCGTGCTGACCGTCCAGCAGGTGAAAGGGCTGGGTCCGTTCGCGGCCGAGCTGGTGGTGTTGCGCGGGGCGAACGCGCCGGACGCAGTGCCGCACAACGAGACCCGGCTCACCGATGAGGTCGGTGAGCGGTATGGCAGGCCGTTGGCCGAGGTGTCGGAGGCTTGGCGGCCTTATCGCACTTGGGCCGCGGTGCACCTGCGGGTGCTGCGGGAGCGGCGGCATGGAGGAGTGATGGCGGTGTGACGGCGGTGTTAGCGGGCCGTGCTTTGCGGGCTGGTGCCTGCTTGCGACCACCGTGGTCCAACGTGACCCCCACGAGCTGATGTGACAGGCTGACCCGTGTCAGCGCATTAGGTGTCACATCCGCCTGGAGGGCTCTCGTGATCGAGGTCGTCAACCCCGCCACCGAGGAAGTCATCGGCACGCTCGCCGAAGGCACACCGGCCGACGTCGACGCGGCCGTAGCCGCCGCGCTGGCCGCCTTCCCGGCGTGGTCGCAGACCTCGGTGCAGGAGCGGGCGAAGGTCGTCCGGACGATCATCGACGGCCTGCGTGACCAGGCCGGCGAGCTCGCGGCGACCATGACCCGCGAGATGGGCACGCCCATCATGTTCAGCCAGAAGGTGCAGGTCGCGAACCCCATCGCCATCGCGGAGGGCGTCGCGGACGTGCTGGAACGCGGCTACTTCGAGCCTGAGGAGATCGGCAACTCGCTGATCCTGCGCGAGCCGATCGGGGTCGTCGCGGCCATCACGCCGTGGAACTTCCCGTTGCAGCAGATGGTCGCGAAGGTCGTGCCGGCGCTCGCCGCGGGCAACACCGTGGTGCTCAAGCCGAGTGAGCTCGCGCCGGGCACGGCCGATCTGCTCGCCGAGATCATCACCGCGGCCACGCCGGAGGGTGTCTTCGGGCTGGTGCACGGCACCGGGCCGGTCGTCGGTGAGGCGCTGGCCGCGCATCCGGACGTGGACATGGTGTCGTTCACCGGTTCCACGCGGGCTGGGCGGCGGGTGTCCGCGGTGGCGTCCGAGACGGTCAAGCGGGTCGCGCTGGAGCTGGGCGGCAAGTCGGCCTGCGTCGTGCTCGACGACGCCGACCTCGGCAGGGCGGTGAAGATCGCGGTCGCCAACTCGTTCATGAACAACGGCCAGGCATGCAGCGCGTGGACCCGGCTGCTGGTGCCCGCGGACCGGCACGACGAGGCCGTCGAACTGGCCGCCGCGGCGGCCGGGAAGTACACGTCGGCTGATCCCGGCGAACCGTCCACGCGGATCGGCCCGGCCGTGTCCAGGGCGCAGCGCGACCGGGTGGTCGGCTACATCCGCAAGGGGGTCGAGGAGGGCGCTCGGCTCGCCGCCGGTGGGCCGGAAGCGCCGTTGCCGCAGGGCTTCTACGTGACGCCGACGGTGTTCGGAGGTGTCACGCCGGAGATGACGATCGCCCAGGAGGAGATCTTCGGCCCGGTTCTGTCGGTCATGCCGTACACCGATGAGGACGACGCCGTGCGGATCGCGAACTCCACCATCTACGGCCTGGCGGGCGGTGTGTTCTCGGCCGACACCGACCGGGCGCTGAGGATCGCCAAGCGGTTGCGGACCGGGCAGGTCGACATCAACGGCGGCGCGTTCAACACCAGCGCGCCGTTCGGTGGCTACCGGCAGTCGGGCAACGGCCGGGAGTTCGGCAGGTTCGGCCTCGACGAGTTCTGCGAGATCAAGTCGATCCAGCGGTAATTGAGCTGCGAGACGGGCCATAGCGGCGTATCAAGGCCGCTATGGCCGACTCAGCGCTGAGCATCAGGACCATCGACGAATCCGACCTTCCCGAGTTCCAGCGGGTGATGGCCTGGGCGTTCCTCGACGACCCCCGTGGCGTGGACAGCAAGTGGCTCAAGGTCATCGAACTGGACCGCACGCATGCGGTGTTCGACGGCGGCGAGCTGGTCGGCACCGCCGGGATCCTCAGCCGGGAGATCACCGTTCCGGGTGGTCTTCAGGCGCCGGTGGGGGCGGTGACCATCGTGACGGTCAAACCCGGCCATCGCCGTCGCGGCGTGGCGTCGTTGCTGATGAAGACGCAACTGCACGGCATGCACGAGTCTGGTGAGCCGATCGCGATCCTCTGGGCGTCGGAGGGCTCGATCTACCGGCGGTACGGCTACGGGGAGCTGGCCACCAGCCTCAACCGGATGCAGATGCCGACGCGGATGGCGTTCCACCCCGGCGTCGTGGTGAGCGGTGCCCGGATCCGGCAGGTGACCCGCGAAGAGGCACTGCCGTTCATGCGTGAGGTGCACGACCGCGTGCGGCGCACCAAGGTCGGGTGGTTGAGCCGCGTCGAGCAGACCTGGAACGTGCAGCTCGGCGACCGCGAGGTCGACCGCGACGGCCTCACCTCCTACCGCTACTGCCTGCATTCCGAGGGGTATGTGGTGTTCCGGGTCAAGGCGGGATCCAGCCCGCGCGGGCCACAGGACGAGCTCCACGTGCGGGAGTTGGTGTGCGAGACCGAGCAGGCGTACGCGGACCTGTACCGCTTCCTGCTGGACCTCGACCTGGCGGCGGAGATCTCGTTCTTCACAGCGGCCGACGACCCGATCCTGCACATGGTCGACAACCCGCGAAAGGTGGGGCGCGATCTCGGCGACGCGCTGTGGCTGCGGATCGTCGACATCGACCGAGCGTTGCCGCTGCGCCACTATTCGTCCGATGTGGACAGTGTGCTGGAGGTCGAGGACTCCTTCTGCCCGTGGAACTCCGGACGCTGGCGCCTCACCGTCAAGGGCGGCGAAGCGACGGTGACCCGCACCGAGGACCCGGCGGACGTGTCGCTGGACGTCGCCGCGCTCGGCAGTGCTTTCCTCGGCGGTGTACGGCTTTCCGTGCTCAGGCGGGCACACCGCGTGGTCGAGCACACGCCGGGTCACGTGGACGCGTTGACGATCGCGTTCCTCGGCGCGCAGGAGCCGCACTGCCCGGAGGTTTTCTGACGGAACTCCCACCGGCGTTCACACGTTGACGGTTTACCTGCCGTGGGAGGTAAACCGTGGGCTCCATCGTGTGGATCGTTGTGCTGGTGCTGCTGATCGCAGGCGTGTTCTACCTGGTCAACCAGAGCAAAGCGCGCAAGGAGCGTGAGCTCGACGACGCCAAGGCGGAAGCGCGCCGCTGGGTCGAGCGGCTGGGCGGGCAGGTGATGAGCCTCACCGGTTCGAACACCGCCTCCACGCAGGCGATGGCCGACGCGTCCGAGCGCTTCACCGCCGCCGGGTCGCAGATGGAGCAGGCCCGCACGATCCCGCAGGCCAGGCTGGTCACGCAGACCGCGATGGAGGGCCTGCACTACGTCCGCGCGGCCCGGGAGGCCATGGGCATGGACCCCGGTCCGGCGCTGCCCGAGATCGCCGGCCAGGCCAAGGCCGGTGCCGTCAGCGAGGACCGCCGGGTCACCGTCGAGGGCCACCAGTACGCCGCCTCGCCGCAGTCCGGTTCGGGCACGCCCTACTACTACCCCGGCGGCATGGTCGCGGGCCGCCCGGTCCCGCGTGGCTGGTACTCCGAGCCGTGGTGGAAGTCCGCGCTCGTGGCCGGTGCGTGGGGCGTCGGCACGTTCCTGCTGATGGACGCCATGTTCTCCGGCATGCACGGCATCGGCGACTACGGCATGGGCGACATGAGCGGCGCCGCCGACATGGGTGGCGCTGACATGGGTGGTGCCGACATGGGCGACGCCGGGGGCTTCGACTTCGGCGGCTTCGACTTCTGACCCGGCTTTTGGGCGTCTGCAAGTACCACCAGCTCGCTGTCGGTGGTACTTGCACACGCCGTCAGGGCTGGCAGACGGGGCACCAGAACAGGTTGCGCGCCGCCAGTTCCGTGGCCATGACCTCCGTGCCACAGATCAGGCACGGCTCACCGGCACGGCGGTAGACGTACACCTCACCGCCGTGCCGATCCACGCGTGGCGCACGACCCATGGCCCGCGGCATGTGCTCGCGGCGGACGGTGTTGATCTGGCCGACCTTCACGCCGTCCTTCATCAGCACGACGAGGTCGTCCCACAACGCGTCCCACAGCTCGCGGCTGACCTTGTTGCCGACCAGCAGCGGGTTCACGTTGTGCCGGAACAGCACCTCGGCCCGGTAGACGTTGCCGACGCCCGCGAGGATCTTCTGGTCCATCAGCAGCACGGCGAGCGGCTGCCGGGACCGGATGATCCGCTCGTACGCGCGGTCCGGGTCGGCGTCGCGGCGCAACGGGTCGGGCCCGAGCCGGTCGTGGATCGCGCGCGCCTCGTCGACGTTCAGCACCTCGCACGCCGTCGGGCCGCGCAGGTCCGTCCAGTGCGTCTCGCCGACCAGCCGCATCCGCACCTGGCCGATCGGCAGCAGCACGGGCAGCGGTGACTCGGTGAACGTCCCGTACAGCCCGAGGTGGACGTGCACGATCGCGTCCGGACCGTAGACGTGGAACAGGTGCTTGCCGTGTGCCTCGGCGCGAACGAGCTTGCGTCCGTCCACAAGGGACGCGGCGAAGCGGCCCTGTGGACTGCTGACGGACACCGGCTTGCCCGCGTAACGGCGCTGGTGCAGCCGCGCGAGGCGGTGCAGGGTGTGGCCCTCTGGCATCGGCGTGAGGTCAGGCCGAGCGAGTGTCTTCGTAGGCGCTGACCTGGTCGATGCGCCGCTGGTGGCGGGCCTCGCCGGAGAACGACGTCTCGAGGAACGCCAGGACGATCGCGGTCGCTTCGTCAGCGGTGTGCTGACGGGCGCCGATCCCGACCAGCAGCGCGTCGTTGTGCTGACGGGCCAGCTGCGCGGTGTCGACGTTCCACGCGAGCGCGGCGCGGGCACCCTTCACCTTGTTCGCGGCGATCTGCTCGCCGTTGCCGGAGCCGCCGATCACGACGCCGAGGCTGCCGGAGTCGCTCACGACCCGCTCAGCGGCGTCGACGCAGAACGACACGTAGTCGTCCTGGGCGTCGTAGGTGTGGGCACCGACGTCGACGACCTCGTAACCCTGCTCCTTGAGAGCCGTGGACAGGTGGGACTTCAGCTCGAAGCCCGCGTGGTCTGCTGCCAGATAAACGCGCACGTCACGAGTCTGACACGCTGGTGGGTGTGTTCAGCCAGGAGGGGTACCAGCTGAGGCTGGAGTGGGGGCCGGAGGGCATCGGTGCGCTGCAGGCCTGTGACGTGCTGATAGTCGTGGACGTGCTGTCGTTCACCACGTCCGTCGACCTGGTGGTCGGCAACGGCGGCCAGGTCCGGCCGTCGCGCTGGCAGCCCACGTCGGGCCGGACACTGCGACCGGCATCACTCGCCGACGCCACCGGTCTGGTCGAGCTGCCGTCGCCGAACGGGTCGAACCTCTGCTTCCTCGCCGCCGAGACCGGTGCACACGTCCTCGCGGCCTGCCTGCGCAACGCCGAGGCCGTCGCCAAACGCGCCGCGGAGCTGGGGGAGACCATCGGCGTGATCCCCGGCGGCGAGCGATGGGGCCTCGACATCCTGACCGCGGGCAGCCCGCGCGAGTTCGGCCCGCTGCGCCCGTGCGTCGAGGACTACCTGGGTGCGGGCGCCGTGCTCGCCGCGCTGCCCGGCAAGGCCTCACCGGAGGCTGAGCTGGCGGCCATCGCGTTCCGGAACACCGACGTCGCGACCGCCGTCCGGGACTGCGGGTCGGGCCGGGAGCTGATCGAGAACGGGCACGCGGCCGACGTGGAGCTGGCGGTGCGGATCGGCGTCAGCACCGTGGCGCCGACGCTGGTGGACGGGGTCCTGCGGTGATCGAGATCGCCGACGGCGTGTTCATCCGCCGCCACACCGAGCTGGACCTGACGCTCGGCCTCATCACCGGTTCGGGCGACTCGCTGCTCATCGACTCCGGCATGGACCCGGCGTTGGCGGCCGAGGTCCGTCCGTCGCGGATTGTGCTGACGCACAACCACTGGGACCACGTGCTCGCGACGGAGGCGTTCCTGCCGTGCGAGGTCTGGGCGCACGAGGACTGCATCGTCGACGAAATCCTGCTCGAAAGCCGCGCGATGTACCACGACGACCCCTTCGAAGGCACCCTCATCGCGCCCACGCACACGTTCCGCGACACCGTCACGCTGGACGTCGGCGGCCGCAGGGTCGACCTGCACCACTTCGGCCCCGCGCACACCTCGCACGACGTGATCGTGCACGTGCCGGACGCCGGCGTGGTGTTCGCCGGCGACCTGGTGGAGGAGGGTGCTCCCGCTCAGGCCGGTTCGGACGCCACGCCGCAGAACTGGCGCAACGTCCTGAACCGGCTGCTCGAACTGAACCCGCGAATCGTCGTGCCGGGCCACGGGAACCCGGTCGACGCGAGGTTCGTGCGGGAGATGGCTATCCCGGCGGCCACGTGAGCCCGCGCCCGCCCAGCAGGTGGCAGTGCACGTGGAAGACGGTCTGGCCGCCGTCCCGGCCGGTGTTGAACACGAGCCGGTAGCCGGACTCGTCGATCCCCTCGGCCTTCGCGACCTGGTGCGCGGTGGCGAGAATCTGCCCCGCGAGCACCGGGTCGACGTCGCCGATCGCCTGGTGGTGCTCCTTGGGGATCACCAGCACGTGCGTGGGCGCCTTGGGGTCGATGTCGCGGAACGCGAGCGTCGTGTCGGTCTCCGTCACCACGGTCGCCGGGATCTCGCCCGCGACGATGCGGCAGAACAGGCAGTCGGTCACACCCGCATGGTATTCGGTGCGGGATTGGTACAGCTGGGCGCTGTTGTTCCGGCCCTGCGTCGATGAGTCATGTCCGGATGAAGGCCGCCAAGCTGCTGGTCCTCGTCCGGTGCCTCAGCAGTTTCGCGATCGGCGTGCTGCTCGTGGTCCTCGCCATCCGCTTCGGTGAGGTGCTCTGGCGAGCCTTCCAGGGATAGCTGTTAGTGGACGAAGCAGAACTCGTTGCCGTCCGGATCACGCATGACCTGGAAGCTGCCCTGTTCGTCGGTGATGACCAGCCCGTCACGGGTCGCGCCGAGGTTCACCGCCTTCACCACCGCGGCCTCGATGTCGTCGACCTCGAAGTCCAGGTGCAGCCGGTTCTTCACGTCCTTGCGTTCGGGCACCGGCTGGAACGACATCCGGACGCCGCCGGGTGGTTCGACGTGCGCCCAGCCGTGCTCGCGCTCCACGGGCTCACCGCCGAGCAGTTCGGCCCAGAACCGCACCAGCCGGCTCGCGTCGTTGGTGTCGATGACGACCTGCTGAAGCCGCACCTTCAGGTCTCCGCTCTCCGTTGTGAGCTTGCTCACGAGTGCTGCAAATCAGGACGGGGGTCCGGGGGCGTGCCCCCGGCGTGGGGCCTGGGGGCTCGGCCCCCAGAAGAAAGACGAGAGGCCGACGCGGTCTGTGTTTTCCACAGACACGCGCCGGCCTCGGTCGCGAGCGGGCGACGGGAATCGAACCCGCGTAGCTAGTTTGGAAGACTAGGGCTCTACCATTGAGCTACGCCCGCTTGCTTCCCCTGGTGGGGCTGCGGTTAATAGCTTAGCGGGTGGCGGTAAGCTGGGTACAACCGGGGCGTGGCGCAGTTTGGTAGCGCACCCGCTTTGGGAGCGGGGGGTCGCAGGTTCAAATCCTGTCGCCCCGACGGTTGCCGAAAGGCCCGTAGCGACACGTCGCTACGGGCCTTTCGCGTCTAACGCAGATAGCGACTCGCCCACGCCGCGAGCACCTCCGCCACGTACGCGGCGTCCGCGCGGTCGGTGAGCAGGTGGTCGGCGCCGTCCAGAGACACGAACGACTTGGGGTGGCGGGCCGCGTCGAAGACGAGCCTGGCGTTCTCCACGCCCACCAGGTCGTCCTGCGGCGAGTGCATGACCAGCAGCGCGCGGTTCAGCCCGGCGATGCAGGCCGCCTGGTTCTGCTGGTTGATGTCCACCAGGAACTCGTTGCTGATCCGGAACGGCCGGCCGGCGAGCACCACCTCGGCCACGCCCCGGGCCTCGATGTCGGCTTTGGACGGGCCGAGCAGGTGCTCCACGTGGGCGGTGTCGGCGGGCGCGCCGATGGTGACGACGGCGCGTACCTCGGGCACGCGGTGGGCGGCGGCCAGCACGGCGGCGCCGCCCAGTGAATGTCCGATGAGGACACTTGGGGCGCCGATCGTGTCGCGCAGGTGGCCGGCGGCGCACACCAGGTCCTCGACGTTGGACGTGAACGTGGTGTTCGCGAAGTCGCCGTCGGACTGGCCGAGGCCGGTGAAGTCGAAGCGCAGCACCGCCACCCCGCGCGAGGCCAGTTCGCGGGCGATCCGTGAGGCGGCCACCGAGTCCTTGCCGCAGGTGAAGCAGTGCGCGAACACGGCGGTGGCCACCACCGGGCCGGCGGGGAGTTCGAGCCGGCCCGCGAGCGACTGCCCGTCCGCGCCCGCGAAGAGCGCCTTGCGGTTGTCCATGCAAACCAGTGTGAGGCAACCGCCCATTCAACAGGGCTCGGCCAATAGGGTTCGGCGCGTGCGCTACCAGTACCTCGACGCCCGGCTGCGGCAGGCGTTCGACGACGCCAAGCTCGACCGGGGACAACGGGCGTTGCTCCAGGGTGTCCTGCGTGCGCTCGACCCCGACGCACACCTCGGTGAGCACGTCGCCGGCCTCAACAGCGCGTTCCTCGCCGTGATTCGCGCGCAGACCGCACTTGAGAGCCACGCGGCCGAGGACCAGCCGCGGTGGAACCTGTTGCGCCGCATCATCGCCACGTCACTCGCGTGCATGGACGCCGCGAAACCGGCGTACGCCCACGGTGGTGCCGACGAGCTCGCCGAGGCACGGCGGACGTTGCGCGCTGTCGAAGCGGCCATCGCGGCGGACGGTCAGAAGCTCGACCCGCGGGTCACGGCGGCCGCTGCGGCCAAGCTCGACGCGGCGGCACTGGAAGCAGCAGTGCGGCAATGGATCCATCCACTATGGAACGGTGTCGAACTTCCGTTGCGCGCCAGGATGATCGCCGAGGTCGCGGTCGTCGTGGCGTACCACGGCCGCGACGGCCGGCAGCTCCGGGCGGATCTCCTGCGGTGGCTGAAGAATCCCGAGGACCTCACGCCGGTGCTGTGGCCGGAGCAGCGCAAGCACGTGGTCGCGCTGGTCGTGCGCGGTGCGCGGGTGCTGCGGCATCTGGACCAGCTGCTGCCGGGAGCGCGGCAGGAGCCGTTGCACCGCAACAGATTGCCCAGGGACGACTTCCTCAAGGACGCGGTGGAGGGTTCGTCGGTGCTGGTGCGGCTGCCGGTCAGCGCGGCCGACGCGCACACGGCGGCCCTGCTCGGCAGGCGGGCGCTGAGCGAGGTGCTCGACCAGTACGCGGCGGGGGAGCGGCTCACCGAGCTGCACATCGCACCGGTCTGGCAGGTCAGCGGCCCGACCGGACGTGTCACCCGTGGCAGCGAGCACCTGCGCACGGTCAACAACGCCTACCCGCTCACGGCGTACTGGCCGGCCGAGCTGCGCAGCGCCATGCGGGTCGCGAACCTGGCCCGCCAGGTCGACGCGCCGATGGCGAGCGCCGGGCTCGCGTGGAGTGCGCTGGAGGCGACCGGGCTGGACCCGAGCAAGATCGCGTGGCTGGCCAAGGCGTGCGCGTTGCAGATGCTGCGGCAGCACCTGATCAGCCTGCACGTCGTGGTCACGAACCACGACGACCAGCTGCGCCGGCCCCTCGACGCGCACGTCCCGACGACCGGGGTGAAGCACCATCTGAAGTCCGTGGACGCCTGGCTGGCCGTGCTGATCAGGCAAAACCGTCCGAGCGAGGAGCTGAAGGCCGCCCAGGACGCCGTCACCGCGCTGGCCGAGAACGAGGGCGGCCTGGTCCAGGACCTGGCTGAGCTCTGGCAGGGCCGGCTCGCGGACGCGAAGACGCTCGCGGGCTGGCTGAACGAGCAGGAGGACACCGCAGCCGCGGTGCTGGAGTGGCTTTACGTCACCAGGAACCTGGCGTTCCACGCCGGCCGGTTCGCGACGCCGGCGGACACGCTCACCGCTCACGCCGGGCAGGCCATCGCCGACCTGACCCTGGAGTTCCTCGGCAACTGGCGAACCGTGGAACGACAGCGGGGCGAGCCCGAGACCTCCGCGGTGGAGATCTATCGCAGGCTCGCCCAGCGGAAGGACCAGCTGGAGGCCCGGCTCAGACGAGCCGGGTCCGTCCGCAGACTCAGCGTCGAGGCCATCTCAGGTCCCGACGAGAAGTGGTGGTCAAGGAAAGTGCTGTGACCGCCGACCTTCACCGCGTCTCCCGGCGCTCAGCAGGGCACCTCGTGACGCACCCGTCTGACCGTCGAGATACGGGGCCAAGGTCGGCGGTCACAGCACTTAAGGCTTGGCCTTGACCAGCCAGTCCTCGACCCGGTCGGGGTTGGCGTCGACCCAGCGCCGGGCCGCCTCCTCCGGCTTCATCTTGTACTTCGCGATGAACGACGCGACGGCGTCCTGTTCGTCGTTGCTCCACTGGAAGTTCTGCACGAGCCGGTAGGCCGGGCCGCCCTTCTCGGCGAACTTCTTGGAGGCGATCTTGTCGAGCTCGTAGCGCGGGTAGTCGCAGGCGACCTTGGCCGTGTCGGCGTCGCAGCCGGCCTTGTACTCGGGCAGCTCGACCTTCACCAGTTCGATGTCGAGGTGCAGCCACTGCGGCTCGAAGAAGTAGCCGATCAGCGCCTGCTTCTTCTCCTCGGCCTGGCGGAACGCCTTGATCGACGCCTGCTCGCTGCCCGCGTAGACGACCTTGTAGTTGAGGCCGAGGTTCTTCACCAGCGCCTCGTCGTTCGTCACGTACGACGGGTCGCCGTCGAGCACCTGGCCCTTGCCCTCGGACTGCGCGGTCTTGAACAGGTCCGCGTACTTGTTGAGGTTCTGCCAGTTCGTGATGTCCGGGTAGGTCTTCTTCATCCACGGCGGCACGTACCAGCCGATCACGCCCTTGTTGCCGGTCGGGCCGACCCGGACGGCGGTGCGCTTCTCGTCGATGTACTTCTGCTTCAGGTCCTCGTGGCCCCAGTTCTCCAGGATCACGTCGATCTCGCCGGTGTCGAGACCCTGCCAGGCGGTCTGCTCGTCGACTTCCTTCTTCGTGACCTTGCAGCCGAGCCGGTGTTCGGCGAGGTACGCGATGACAGCCGCGTTCGCCTCGTAGCCGACCCACGGATTGACCGCGATGGTGATGGAGTCGCAGGGTTCGGTCGGCGCGGCCGAGCTGGAGCGTGGTGACGACGACGTCGACCCACTGCCACAACCGGCAATTGTCAACACAAACGTCATTGCCAGAGCGATTCTGGGGGCTTGCACGAACAGCTCCTCGTCGGGGGGAGGGCGGTACAGGAGACCGCTCAGTTCAGCTTTTCCCGATCGATCTCCGGGCGTCAAGTCATGGGATGATTGGTTGTCCATAAAGGACTCCATTTGTCGTAACCCTTGACCGCACCCGTGCGAGGGTCAATGCTGTCGCGCATCGAGAAACGGTGTGCGTAGTCCGCAACAGGTCGGAGTGGTTTGGCGTGGATCCCGTGATTTCGGTCAGGGACCTGTGGAAGGTGTTCGGCCCCAAGGCTGCGCAGGTAGCGGCCTCGGACGAGCTGAAATCGTTGTCCCGGCAGGAGCTGATGGACCGCACAGGGTCCGTCGCCGCCGTGCGCGGAGTGGACTTCGACGTCGCTCCGGGTGAGATGTTCGTGGTCATGGGACTGTCCGGCTCGGGCAAGTCCACTCTGGTCCGTTGCCTCACGAGACTGGTGGAACCGACCGCGGGCACGATCATGTTCGAGGGCGAGAACATTCTTGAGGCGGATCCAAAACGTCTGCGTGACCTGCGGAGAAACAAGTTCTCCATGGTGTTCCAGCACTTCGGTCTGCTGCCGCATCGGTCCGTGATGGACAACGTCGGTTACGGGCTGGAAATCCGCGGGGTACCAAGGGCGAAACGTGCGGAGCGGTCACAGGAAGTAATCGATCTTGTGGGCCTCACCGGCAACGAGAAGTCCTATCCGGACCAGCTCTCCGGCGGCATGCAGCAACGCGTCGGTCTCGCGCGCGCGCTCGCCGGAGATCCAGATGTATTGTTTTTCGATGAACCTTTCTCGGCGCTCGACCCGCTGATCCGCCGCGACATGCAGTCCGAGGTCATCAGGCTGCATCGCGAGGTCGGCAAGACGATGGTGTTCATCACCCACGACCTGAGCGAGGCGCTCAAGCTCGGTGACCGCATCCTGATCATGCGCGACGGCAAGGTCGTGCAGGTCGGCACCGGTGACGAGCTGGTGGGCGCGCCCGCGGACGACTACGTGCGCGACTTCGTCAAGGACGTGCCGCGCTCGCACGTGCTGACGCTGAAGTGGATCATGCGGCCACCGCGGCCGGAGGACGAGCTGGACGGTCCCGAGCTCGGCCCGGAGACCGTGGTGCGGGAAGCGGTGCGCAGCGTGCTGAGCGCGGACAAGCCGGTGAAGGTCGTGCAGAACGGCGAGCTGCTCGGTGTCGTGGCGGACGAGGAGATCCTCGGGGTCGTGGCCGGGGAGGCGTGATGGTCGCTGTCGCCGCCCCACGGCAACTACCCCGCAAGCCGTTGATCTTCGGCGCGATCGTGCTGGCCTGGCTGTTGTTGTGGCTGTTGTTCCGCAACTTCGGGACGTTGCCGCTCGACGCCTCCCAGCTCACGCCGCTGCACCGGTTCATCAACGACATCAACGACGCCGTCGGCGCGTCCAGGAACTCGAACCCGCTGTTCCTGTACTTCTTCAACGAGATCCGGCTCGTCATCGACGAGTTCGTCACGTTCATCCAGGCGTTGATCGCGCAGCCGTCGTTCGGCCGGCCGGTGCCGGTGATCGGCTGGCTCGGCGTGGTCGCGATCGCCGGCTGGGTCAGCCTCGTGGTCGCCGGCTGGCGGATCGCGCTGCTTTCCATGGCGGGCTTCGTCTTCCTCGGCCTGCAGGGCCTGTGGCAGGAGAGCATGGACACGCTCTCACTGACGCTCGCCGCGGTCGTGATCTCGTTGCTGGTCGGCATTCCGCTGGGCATCTGGGCCGGGTTGTCGGACCGGGTGAACCGGATCGTGACGCCGGTGCTCGACTTCATGCAGACCATGCCGACGTTCGTCTACCTGGCGCCGCTCACGCTGTTCTTCCTGATCGGCCCGGCCTCGGCGACGATCGCGACGCTGATCTACGCCGCACCGCCGGCGATCCGGATCACCGCGCACGCCATCCGCTCGGTGCCGCACACCACCGTCGAGGCGAGTGAGTCCCTTGGCGCGACCACGAAGCAGACGCTCGTCAAGGTGCTGCTGCCGTCCGCGCGCAAGACCATCGTGCTCGGCGTCAACCAGACGATCATGGCCGCGCTGTCGATGGTCACCATCGCCGCGCTGATCGACGCGCCCGGACTCGGCAAGACGGTCGTGAAGGCGTTGCAGACGCTCGACGTCGGCACGGCGTTCAACGCCGGCCTGGCGATCGTGGTGCTGGCGATCGTGCTGGACCGCGTGACGACCGCCGCTACCGAACGCCGCAAGCTCCCGCGCTGGGCGTTCTTCAGCGGCCTCGGTGTCACGGGTGTCGCGGTGTACCTGTCGTACACCTACCTGTGGGCGGCCGAGTTCCAGTCCGATGTGGAGATCGGCAGCTCGATCCGGCAGGGCGCGACGGCCGTGACGGAGTGGGTGCAGGACACGCTGCCGGTGCTCACCGGTGGCTTCAAGGACTTCGTCACCTTCGCGTTGATCAACCCGCTGCAGGCGCTGCTCGCCGAGTCGCCGTGGTTCCTGGTCGCGCTGGTGATCGTGGCGCTGTCGTTCATGGTCGGTGGCGTGAAGTCCGCGGTGATCTCCGCCGCGTGCCTGGGACTGCTGGTCGCGACCGGGCTGTGGCAGGACTCGATGATCACGCTGGCGTCCACTTTGGTCGCCACGATCCTGGTGATGATCCTCGGCATCGTGGTCGGCGTGTGGATGGGCCGCAGCAGGCGCGCGGACCGGTTCGTCCGGCCGGTGCTCGACGCCGCCCAGGTGATGCCCGCGTTCGTGTACCTGGTGCCGTTCCTCGCGCTGTTCTCGGCGAGCCGGTTCACCGCGATCATCGCGGCCGTGGTGTTCGCCGCCCCGGTCGCCATCAAGATCATCGCGGACGGTGTGCGCGCGGTGTCGACCGCGACGGTCGAGGCGTCGATCGCGCTGGGTTCCAGCTCGTGGCAGACGATCGTGAAGGTGCAGCTGCCGATGGCGCGCGGAGCGTTGACGCTCGCCGCCAACCAGGGACTGATCTACGTGCTCTCGATGGTCGTCGTCGGCGGTCTCGTCGGCGCCGGCGCGCTCGGCTACGACGTCGTCGCCGGCTTCTCGCAGGGCCAGCTGTACGGCAAGGGGCTCGCGGCCGGTGTCGCGATCGTCGTGCTGGGCGTGATGCTCGACCGCCTCACGCAGGCGGCCGCCAAACGGTGGACCAAATAGGAGGTTCGGAAGTGGCAAGGCATAACGTGCTGGGAACTGTGAGCGCAGGGCTCGTGGCGCTTGTGGTGCTGGCCGGTTGCGGTGGCGCCAAGGTCGGCGACACCTCGTCGGGTGCGGCCGGTGACTGCGGCACGTTCAACCTCGCGATCAACCCGTGGGTCGGTTACGAGGCGAACGCGGCTGTGCTCGCGTACGTGGCCGAGAAGGAGCTCAAGTGCAAGGTCACCAAGAAGGAGCTCAAAGAAGAGGTGGCCTGGCAGGGCTTCGGCACCGGTGAGGTCGACGCTGTCGTCGAGAACTGGGGCCACGACGACCTGCGCAAGAAGTACATCGACGAGCAGAAGACCGCCGTCAGCGCGGGTTCGACGGGCGTGAAGGGTCAGATCGGCTGGTACGTGCCGCCGTGGCTCGCCAAGGAGCACCCCGACATCCTCGACTGGAACAACCTGAACAAGTACGCGGACAAGTTCAAGACGTCCGAGTCCGGTGACAAGGGCCAGCTGCTCGACGGCGACCCGTCCTTCGTGACCAACGACGAGGCTCTGGTGAAGAACCTGAACCTCAACTACAAGGTCGTCTACGGCGGCTCCGAGACCGCGCTGATCCAGGCGTTCCGCCAGGCGGAGAAGGAGAAGAAGTGGGTCATCGGCTACTTCTACTCGCCGCAGTGGCTGCTCAACGAGGTCAAGCTCGAGAAGGTGAAGCTGCCCGAGTACAAGTCGGGCTGTGACGCCGACGCCGAGAAGGTCGCCTGCGACTACCCGGACTACGACCTCGACAAGATCGTGTCCAAGAAGTTCGCCGACGCCAACGGCCCGGCGTTCCAGCTGGTCAAGAACTTCAAGTGGACCAACGAGGACCAGAACACGGTCGCCAAGTACATCGCCGAGGACCAGATGAAGCCCGAGGACGCGGCCAAGAAGTGGGCCGAGGCCAACGGTGACAAGGTCAAGGCCTGGCTGGCCAAGGCTTAAACGCCGGAAAGGCGTCTGCAAGTACTACCGACCCCCGAGTCGGTAGTACTTGCAGACGCCAGTACCCCCGGCATCACGCGGCCTGTTGCCCGTTCGGAACCTCAGGCTCGTGGCGGTGCGTCATGCGGTGCCACCACGACCGCGGCTGCCCGCCGTTGCGGTAGTACTCCTGGACGCGGCGGGCGTCCTCGCGCAGGGAAGCCTGCCGGTAGTCCATCTCCGCCTTGATCGCTTCGGGCGTCCACTCCATCTGACCCAGCTCCTCAGTTCGCTTCGTTGACGAGACTGAGATTGCTCCTGAGGGATGGCCCCTTACATCGGACGATCACCTAAGGCTGCGCCGCGAGACCCCTTACTCAGCCGAAAGCGCCCAGGTGGAAGAGTTCCCGCCTGGGCGCCTAAGGGGTACTAGCTTGCGCGTGCGGTCGTGCCGGGACGCACGGTCGTGGTCGTCGCCCGCGCCTGGTTGTCCGCGGGCTTCGCGTCCTCGTACCAGTCGGGGGACGAGGCCACCGCCCGGAACGTCACCTGGCCCGCCGTGGCGTCGGCGGCGGAGTAGGTGTACGCGAACACGAACTCGGTGCGGGCGGTCGGTGAGGCGGCCACGCGCTGCTGGGTGTGGCCGATCTCCTGGTCGTAAGCGCCGTTCGTGCCGACCTTGTACAGCGTGACCTTGACGTTCTCGTCGCGGTGCGGGCTCGCCACGTACGCCTTGATCGTCTTGGTCTGGCCCGCCCGCGCCGCCTCCGGCACGGACAGGGCGGTGATCGCCAGGTCGTGCGTCTCGACCGTCAGCTTCTCCGGCACGCTGCTGCCGGTGCGGCCGTCGGACGTCGTCGCGGTGACGGAGATCGAGTAGTCACCGTCCTTCGCGTACCGGTGCTTGATCCGCTCACCGGGCACGATCGGCGCCGACCCGCCATCACCGAAGTAGACGGTGCCGCTGACCAACGGCCGCTGCTCACCCGCGGACGGTACGAACTCGATGTCGGTGTAGATGGTGGGATTGTTCGGGGTACGGCGACAGCCACGGCCGCAGCGGCGCCGCGGTGCTGAACTCGACGAAGTTCGGCTCCACGTTCGCGGGCGATTCCGCCACCCGGACCAGGTAGGACTCGCCGGCCTTGGCCGAGAACACCGACCGCATGTTGTTGCGCTCGTTGTCATCAACGGACACGCAGTCCACTTCGGACAGATCGGCGGCACGGTACACGCTGACCGCGCCGTCGCTGGCCAGGATCTCGACGAACCTGCTGCTGGCCGGGGTGTAGCGGTACCAGACGGACTGCGTCGCCGCCGGGTCGCAACTCGCGGTCAGCTCGCCCGGCTCCGCCGTCGTGCGTCGCAGGTCGACGTCGTACCTGCCCGGCACCGCGACCGCCGCGGCGTTCGCGCGGTTGTCGTTCGACAGGGCGGGAACGCTGCGGAAGTCGATCGAGACCGGGCCGCCGCTGGAGTAGTACTCGACCACCATCACGTGGTAAGTCGTGCCCGCTTTGACCGCGAACGTGTCGTCCCTGGGACCGTTCGCGGTGCAGGCGCCCTCGACCGGTGTCAGCGCGCCGCGCTCGCCGGTGAAGACGCCGTAGAACGGCCCGTACCGCTCGCTGTGTGCGCTCAGCCGGACGAACCCGTCGGCGGGTGCGGTGTAGCGCAGCCACACCGAACCCGCACCCCAGTAGTTGCAGGCGTTCGGGTCGTCGGTGGCCTTGGTGGCACCGGTGGTGTCGATGGTGGACGTGAACGGCAGTGCGGTGACGTCAAGTGCGGCGTCGAAGTCGTCGTTGCCCGGTGCGGCGTGCGCGACACCCGGCACGAGCAGCGCGAGCAGGGCCGCGGCACCGACGGCCAGCGCCCGCGTTCTGATGGACAGTCTCATGATCCCCCCAGATCAGTTCGGGACGGCGGCGGCGGTGAGTGCGGGACGCACGGTGGTCGCGATCGCGATCACCTCGTTATCGCCGGTGTTCGCGTCGTACACCGGGTACTCGAGCTTCACCTCGGCCTTGAACGTCACCTTGCCGATCGCCGCGTCTTCCGGCGTGAAGGTGTAGGAGAACGGGAAGTTCACCTTGCGGGTCGGGTGTGCGGGCACGTCGAGCTTCAGCACGCCGACCTCCCGCCACCACTCGCCATCGTGCTTGTAGAGCGTGACCGTGGCCTTCTCCAGGTACCGGGTGTTGCCCACCTGCACGGTGATCTGCTTCTGCTGCCCGGCCCGCGCCGAGGTGGGCACGGTGAACTTGGTGATGCCGACGTCGTGCGTCTTGACCGTGACCTCGGCGGTGTCGGTGGAGATACGGCCGTCGGACGTAGTCGAACGGATCGTCGCCGTGTACACGCCGTCCTTGGTGTACCGGTGGCTCTGCTCGGTCTCCTCGCTCGCGGGCAACTTGGTGCCGTCACCGAAGTCCCACTCGGTGAGCACCGGGTCTTCGAAGGCGTTGCTGGTGTAGACCCGGAACGGGATGGTGTCGTTGACCGACGGGCCACCCGACATGGTGGAGTAGCTGAGGTTCGTCGTGAACGCGGGCGCTTCCTTCAGTTCCAGCGTGAACCGGGAGTCCTCGCCGGCGCTGGCGGCGAGCTGGAAGAAGTAGGTCCGGCCGCCCGTGAGACCGACCGCCTTGCCGTTGTAGGCGGATGTCCCGGCGCACTTGCGCAGTTCCAGCTCACTCAGCGCGGCGCCCTCGAAGACGCTGATCACCGGGCCGCTGCCGCTGCTCGACTTGACCTGCGCGACCACGGACTGGTTCTGCGCGGGCGTGTAGGAGTACCAGACCGACGGCAGGCCCTCGGAGCTGTGACAGGACGACGCGTACGGTTCGGCGTCCTGGGCCGAGGCCAGCGAGAAGTCCGGCTTGGGGGCGGAGAACGGCAACGTCACCGGCTGCGCGTTCGCGAAGTCGTCGTTGGCCAGCGGGGCGATCCGGTCGAGCGCGAGCTTCAGCGCGCCACCCGTGACGTTCTGCCCGGTCACCATGAAGTGGTAGGTCTCACCCGCGGTCGCGCGGAACGTGACCGGCTTGGCCCGGCTGCGGCTGCAGCCGTTGGTGTACCAGTCGACGTGGCGCAGCTCGTGCCGTGGTCCGGTGAGCGTCGTGACCACCAGGTCCTGGCCACTGCCCTCGGTCTTGAGCCGCAGCAGGCCGTTCTCGGTCGCGGTGTAGCTGAACCAGACCGAACCGCTTGCGACGTAACCGGTGCAGTCGTACGGGTCGTCGAACACCTTGGTGGCGGCCGTCGTGTCCTGTTCGGTCACGTACGGCAGGGCGTTGATCACGGTGGGCGTGTCGAAGTCGTCATTGGACGGTGGTGCCGCGTGTGCCACACCGGGCACCAGCACTCCCATCAGCGCGACGGCTGCGACCGCCGCTGATCTCCAGGAAGGCATGCGAAAGTTCCCCCAAGTCCCCAGACCCCGGCCTCCGATGGCAGAGGTACCCCGGCCTTAGATCGCGACGGGTGGGGTGTTCGTTGCACTTTCCGGCCGAATTACGCCGTTCGGCGCAGCGCTCGCGTCATCCCGTGAAGCGCAGCGTGATCACCTGGAACGGGCGCAGCACCACCTCCGCCGACGCGTCACCCAGCGGCCGTTCGAGCAGGTCGGTCTCCTGGATTCCCCGGTATGGAAAGGAAGTGCTGATCGTGGTGCGGGCACGACCGCCGTGCGCCTCGTAGAGCCGGACGACGACGTCGCCCGACCGGTCGTCGGCCAGCTTCACGGCCTCGACCCGCACTGCGGGGTTGTCCGTGGACACAAGCGGTTCCGGTGCTCGTGAGCCCACGACTGCCCGCGGCGGCAGGTTGATGCGGTATCCGGCGTCGATCGCCTCGGGGATGCCCGCGCCGACCACAAGGGCGTAGCGGAAGCGGTGCTCGCCCTGGTCGGTCTCGGGGTCGGGGAACCTCGGCGCGCGTAGCAGGGACAGCCGCACGGTCGTGGTGGTTCCACCGTCCTCGCGGGTGGTGCGGGTGACCTCGTGGCCGTAGGTGGAGTCGTTGACCACCGCGACGCCGTAGCCGGGTTCGCCGACGTGCAGGAAGCGGTGGGCGCAGATCTCGAACTTCGCCGCCTCCCACGAGGTGTTGGTGTGCACCGGGCGGTGCAGGTGGCCGAACTGGGTTTCCGCGGTCGAGACCTCGGCGCGCAGGTCGAGCGGGAACGCGATCTTGAGCAGCTTCTCCCGCTCCTGCCAGTCGACCTCGGTGTCGAAGTCGAGCTGCTTGGCGCCCGCGCGCAGCCGGATGGTCTGGGTGAGGACGGAGTTGCCGAACTTCGCCCGCACGACCACGCCGTCCGCGGCGTCGATCCGCTCGGACGGGATCAGGTCGGCCTTCCAGTTGCGGTAGAACGGGTCGATGTCCCAGGCGTCCCACTGGTTCGGGTTGTCGCGGTGCAGCTGTGGCATGCCGGCGAACCCGTGCGGTGGCAGGACCTCCCGGTCGTGCTCCAGGTCCAGAATGGACAGCACGATGCCGTCGGCGTCGATCGTGACGCGGAGCCGGCCGTTGTCCAGCACGCCGTTCTCCGGGCGCACGAACGGTTCTGGAACGTCACCGCCGAGCACGTCGAACGTCAGCTCGCCGTCGCCGTCGCCCTTGATCGAGTCGATGGCCGTGGAGGTCAGCGCCTTCAGCTCGGCCGCCACCCGCGCGTAGGTCGCCTCGGCCTCGCGGTGCACCCAGGCGATCGAGCTGCCCGGCAGGATGTCGTGGAACTGGTGCAGCAGCACGGTCTTCCACAGCCGGTCAAGATCGTCGTACGGATAGGCGTGACCCTGGAGGGCGGCCGCGGTGGCCCAGTGCTCGGCCTCGCGCAACAGGTGCTCGCTGCGGCGGTTGCCCTGCTTGGTCTTGGCCTGCGTGGTGTACGTGGCGCGGTGCTTCTCCAGGTACAGCTCGCCCGCCCACACCGGCGCGTCCGGGTACTCGTCCTGGGCGGCCTGGAAGAAGTCGCGCGGTGGTTCGACCCGCACCGTCGGCGAGCCTTCGAGGTTCGCGACCCGGTGCGCGGTCTCCATCATCTCGCGGGTCGGGCCACCCCCGCCGTCGCCGTAACCGAACGGCACGAGCGACCGGGAAGCCTTGGCGTGCTCGGCGAACTGGCGTGAGGCCCGGGCCAGTTCCTCGCCGCTCAACGAGGAGTTGTAGGTGTCGACCGGCGGGAAGTGCGTGAAGATCCGCGTGCCGTCGATGCCCTCCCACCAGAACGTGTGGTGCGGGAACTTGTTGATCTGGTTCCACGACAGCTTCTGGGTGAGGAACCAGCGCGAGCCCGAGAGCTTGATCAGCTGGGGGAGCGCGGCGCTGTAGCCGAACGAGTCCGGCAGCCACACCTCCTCGGTCTCGACGCCGAAGTTGTCGAGGAAGAAGCGCTTGCCGTGCACGAGCTGGCGGGACATCGCCTCGCCGCCGGGCATGTTCGTGTCCGACTCGACCCACATGCCGCCGACCGGCACGAACTGTCCACTGCGGACCTTCTCGCGGACGCGGTCCCACACGTGCGGATGGTGTTCCTTCATCCACGCGTACTGCTGCGCCTGCGAGCACGCGAAGTAGAAGTCCGGGTATTCGTCCATCAGCTTGGTGACGTTCGAGAACGTGCGCGCGCACTTGCGGACGGTTTCCCGCAACGGCCACAGCCAGGCACTGTCGATGTGCGCGTGGCCGATCGCGGAAACCTTGTGCGCGGAGGCGTTGGCGGGCAACGCCAGCACGCCGGCCAGTTCCGCGCGGGCCAGGTCGGCGGTGGCGGCCACCTCGTTGAGGTCGAGCGCGTCCATCGCGTGGTCCAGCGCGTGCAGGATCTTGTGCCTGCGCGGGTCGTGCGGCTGAAGCTCCTTCATCAGGCTCTGCAGCACCTCGATGTCGAGCATCAGGTGCCACACCTGCGGCTGGAACACCGCGAGCTCGGCCTTGAGGATCTTGTACAACGGGTCGGAGCCCGCCGTTTCCTTGTCGCCCAACGGGGTCGGCAGGAACGGGTGGAAGTCGAGGATGGTCGGGTTGCCCGCGGCCTCCAGGTAGAAGAGGACGTCGCTGCCGTCGACGGGCAGGTACGTGTTGCGCGGCTCGATGCCCTTGATCGGCTCACCGGCGGCGTTGTACGCGAGGCCCTCGGACTGGAAGCCGGGGCCGGGATGGGTGAAGCCGAGGTCGAGCACGACCTCGACCTGCTTGCCCTGCCACGCCTCGGGCACCGAGCCGGTGAGCCGGAACCAGCTGGTGCCCCACGGCGGTCCCCAGGCGTCGCCGACCTGCGGCGGGTGCGTAGGCGGCGGACAGCGCTTCCGCGACCGGGACGGGCTCGTCCGGCACGTTCCACACGGCCAGCTCCAGCGGTGCGGTCTCGCCGTAGACCGCCGGGCGGATGCGTTCCTTCAGCGTGCGGTTGAGTCGCTCTTCCAGCAGATCGCGTTCGTCGTGCACAGTCCCGATCCCCTCCCTTGGGTCACCCCAGCTCGATCGAGGCCCGCGCACCGTTGCGCGCGAGGCTCATCCACTCGTCGAAGAACGCGCCACCGGGACCCCACGAGGGCCGGGCGCCGTGCAGCTTGATCGGCGTGCGTTCGACCGGTGCCGGGCTGTTGCCTCGCGCACGATCCGGGCGATCGCCTCCCCGAGCGGCTTGACCTTGCGTTCCGTCGTCAACAGCCCCAACTCGTACTCGCGTTCCGGGAAGTCCACCAGCGCGCGGTCGACGTCGTGCGAGCACCACCACGTGACGCCCCACAGGTTCGAGCAGGTCAGCACGTTCGCAAGCGTTTGCTCGGCGAACTCCGGCGCCTGCTCGGCACTGATCTCCGGCTGGGCCGCGCCGACCTCCTGCAGCCACACCGGCCGTTGCGGATCCTTCGCGTGCGCCTTTGCCAGTTCGACGAGGTACTCGGCGTGATGAACGCTTTCCGGAGATAGAGGTCCGTAGCGCTGCGCGGTGCCGTTGAAGACCCATGAGTGCACGGTCGTCATCGCGCCTTTGTTGGCGGCGTGCTCCGGCAGGAACGAATGCTCGCTCTCGTACCAAACGGCGTCGTACTCCGAGTGCACGTGCGGGTAGCCAGGCGCGGCCTTGTCGCATTCCGCGAGCAGTGTGTCGATCCACTCGCCGGCCTGCTCGGGTGTGCACGGGTTCGACTCGGTGAGCAGGTTGACCTCGTTGCCCAGGGTGAAGCCGAGGAAGTTCGGCTTGTCCGTCAGCATCTCGGCGAGGGTGCGGATGTAGAACCGCTGCCCGCTGATCACGTCCGGGTCGACGAAGATGTTGCGGCGGTGCCAGGTCTGCACCCACGACGGGTAGAAGTCGAAGCTCGACAGGTGCCCCTGCAGGACGTCGACCTGCACGTCGAGGCCGGTTTCGCGGGCGGCGTCGACCATCCGCGCGAGCTGCTCGATCGCCTGGGGCCGGACCAGACCGCGGTTGGGCTGGAACACCGGCCAGAGCGGAAAGACCCGCACGTGGTCGAGGCCGAGGCCGGCGATGGACTCGAAGTCGGCTTTGACGTCGTCGAGGGAGAAGTCGAGCCAGTGGTGGAACCAGCCGGTGGACGGGGTGTAGTTCACGCCGAAACGCAAGGCCGAATCTCCTTCCGGGGTTTCATCCCTTGATCGCGCCTTCTCCCACTCCGCGGAAGAAGTGCTTCTGCAGCATCAGGAACAGCAGGATCAGCGGCAGGACGGCGATGATCGTGCCCGCCGCCACCAGCCGCTGGTTCTGCACGAACGTGCCCTGGAGGTACGCCAGGCCGATGGTGAGCGTGTACTTCTCCTGGTCGCTCAGCACGACGAGCGGCCAGAGGAAGTCGTCCCAGCTGAACATGAACGAGAACAGCGCCACCACGACCAGCGTGCCCTTCACCGACGGCAGCGCGAGGCGGGTGAACCGCTGCCACGCGTTGGCGCCGTCGATGATCGCGGCTTCCTCGACCTCGGCCGGGAGTGCGAGGAAGGCGTTGCGCAGCAACAGGACGTTGAGCGCGTCGATCGCGCCGGGCAGCACGACGGCCGTCAGCGTGTTGGTGAGCTCGAGCCCGCGCATCACCAGGAACAGCGAGATCAGAATCGCCTCGAACGGCACCAGGATGCTGCTGGCGAAGATCACCCCGGCGAACCTGCGGCCCCGGAACTTCAGCCGTGCCAGCGCATAACCGGCCATGGCCGCGCCGAGGCAGTTCGTGACGACGTTGACGCTCGCCACCAGCAGCGAGTTGAGCGCGAACGACCAGACCGGCACCACGTCGGCCACGGCCGCGTAGTTGCTGAAGGTTGGATCGTCCGGGAAGAAGTCGGGGACGAAGACATCCTCGTTCGGTCCCTTGATGCTGGTGGCGAACTGCCACAGGAACGGGCCGATGCTGATCGCGAGGACCGCCAGGAGCGCGGTGTAGCGCAGTGCCAGATGGAAGTGGGCGCGCTTCACAGCCGGTCCTCCCTGCGGTTGAGCCGGAGGGTGATCAGCAGCAGTCCCAGCAGGATCAGGAACAGCACGAAGCTCAGCGCCGAGGCGTACCCGACCTCACCGGTGAGACCGCGGCCGGTCAGCTGGATGAGCATCACCATCGTGGTACTCGCCCCGCCAGGCCCGCCGGAACCACCGGACAGCAGGTAGATCTCGGAGAACACCCGGAACCCGTTGACCGCGCTCAACGCCGCGACGAGCACCATCGTCGGCCTGAGCGCGGGCACGGTGACCGACCAGAACCTCCTGAGCGGTCCCGCCCCGTCGACCATCGCGGCCTCGTGCAGGTCCTTCGGCACGTTCGCGAGCGCGGCCAGGTAGATCACCATGTAGTAGCCGAGGCCGCGCCAGACCGTCACCACCATCGAGCTGATCAGCAGTAGTGTCGAGTCGGTCAGGAACGGGATCCTGGTGCCGCCCAACGCTTCCACCACGTTGTTCACCAGGCCGCGACTGTCCAGCAGCCACGTCCAGATGAGCCCGACCACGACCGCGGACGCGATCACCGGCGTGAAGAACGCCGTGCGGAAGATCCCGATGCCCGGCACGATCTTCTGCGCCAGCAACGCGATCAGCAGCGGCAACAGCACCAACGGCGGCACGACGCCCACCAGGTACAGGAAGCTGTTGCGCGCCGCCAGCCAGAACTTCGGGTCCTGCGCCATCCGCACGAAGTTGTCCACGCCGGTGAACCGGCCGCCGCCCAGCGCGCTCGCGTCGGTGAACGCGAGCACGATCATGTTCAGGAACGGGAAGATCGTGAACATGAGGCAGACGGCCAGTCCTGGCAACAGGAACAGCCACGGCGTGTACGGACGATGAGTCATCGGTCTACTTCAACAGCCGGTTGCACTCGTTGACGGCGTCGTCCAACGCCTGCTTCGGTGACTTCTTGCCGAGCATGGCGTCGGCCAGCTGCTGCAGAAGTGCCTCGCGCATCTGGTCGCTGAACTGCACCGGCGTGTAGTTCACCGCGGTGGCGAGCTGCTTGGCCGCCGCGACGCGCACGCGGGCCTCGTCGGTGCCGTCCTCGGTGGTGAAGTAAGGGTCGTCCGGCCCCTTCACGGTGGACGGGAAGATCGAGGCGAGCTTGGCGAACTTCACCTGGTTCTCGGCGTTGGTGACGAACCGGCCGAACGCGAGCGCGGTCGCCTGGTTCCTACTGCTCTTCGGCACGCTCACACCGTGCAGGAACATGTTGGCGCTGCCCGTGTTCGTGATGGGCTTGGTGATGCCGATGTTCGCGTACAGGCTGGGCGCGTCGGTCTTGAACTTGCCGAGGTCGTACGCGCTGCCCGAGTTGAGCGCGGTCTGCTGCGCCATGAACTTCGCGCCGGCGCCGGTGTAGTTCGCCGTGAGCGCCTCGGGAACGAGCGCGCCCGCGTCGTACATCCGTTTGTAGCTCTCGGCGAACTCGACGCCCTTGGGCTCGTTGAAGGTGAACTTGTCGTTCTCGAACACCTTCACGCCGTACAGCCCGAAGTCGGCGATGCTCGGAGTCTGGCCGAGCATCGCGACCTTCTTCTGCGCGAGCTGGAGTGCCTGCTGTTCCAGCTCCTTGAAGTTCGTCGGTGGCTTGTCCGGGTCGAGCCCGGCTTGCCCGAACAGCGCCTTGTTGTAGAAGATCGGCCCGGTGTTGAGGTACCAGGGAAAGCCGTAGCAACCGCCCTTGCCGGGGATCTCGAACGCCTGCCAGGCATTGCCCAGGTACTCGGGCTTGGCCTCCTTGAGGGCCTCGTCGAGGTTGACCAGCTGCCCGGCCTTGGCGAGCGGGAAGCTGAGGTCCGGTGGCACGTTGATGACGTCGGGCAGGCTGCCCGCGCTCGCGTCGGCCATGACCTTGGCCAGGTACCCGTCCGCGGGCTGGTCCACCCACTTCACCGCGGTGCCCTGGTGCTGCTTCTGGAACGCATCGATGACACCGTTGACGTAGTCGGTGTACTTGGGTTTGAGGGACCAGGTCTGGAACGTGATCTCGCCTGTGACCTGGCCGTTTCCAGCTGTCGTCGTGCTGGATGTGCCGGACAGACCACAGCCCGCAACGGGCACCGCCGCCAGGCCCGCGAGGAACGTGCGCCTCTTCATTGACACCCACCTCCTGGTCGCGGACCCTAGCTAAACCGGTTTATCTCCGGCTAGCCTCCGACCGTCTTGTTGTCTCCTTTCGGACAGGGTGTTCTTCGTGAAGAGACCGACCATCAAGGACATCGCGGCCGCGGCCGGGGTGTCCAAGGGGGCGGTGTCCCTGGCGTTGAACGGCCGGTCGGGCGTGTCCGAGTCGACCCGTGCGCGGGTGCTCGCCGTGGCCTCGTCGCTGGGGTACCGGCCGTCGGTCACCGCCCGGGCGCTGTCCTCCGCCTCGGCCGACGCGGTCGGGCTGGTGCTGGTGCGGCCGCCTCGGGCGTTGGGGGACGAGGCGTTCTTCTTCCAGCTGATCGCCGGGATGCAGTCCGAGATGTCTTCCGCGCTGTTGCTGCAGGTGGTGTCGTCGCGTTCGGACGAGATCGAGCTGTACCGGCGGTGGTGGGCCGAGCACCGGGTCGACGGGGTGTTCCTGGTGGATCTTCTGGTCGAGGATCCTCGGGTCGAGCTGATGTCCGCTTTGGGATTGCCGGCGGTTGTCGTTGGTGGGGCCGGGCATCATGGAGCGCTGGCGTCCGTGTGGGCTGATGACTACGCGGCCATGACTTCGGTGGTCGAGTACCTGAAGTCATTGGGGCATCGGCGGATCGCTCGGGTCGCCGGGTTGTCGTCGTTGTTGCACACGGTTCGGCGTGATGCCGCGTTCGGGGCGTCCGTTGTGGACGGTGTGATCGTTCCCGGGGACTACACGGCGGAGGCTGGTGCTGCTGCTACCCGTGCGTTGCTGGAGTCCGCTGTGCCGCCTTCGGCGATTGTCTACGACAACGACGTGATGGCGGTGGCTGGGGCTTCGGCGGCGGCTTCGCTGGGCGTTGTTGTGCCAGAGGAGTTGTCGATCGTGGCTTGGGACGACTCGGTGCTGTGTCAGCACGGGGGGTTGACCGCGTTGTCCCGGGACACGTTCGCGTTCGGGGCGCGGGCGGCTCGGGCGTTGCTCGCTGTTCTGGACGGGGCTTCGCCGGTTGACGTCGAGGATGTGTTGCCGAAGTTGGTGGTCCGGGGGAGCACCTCGGTCGCGCCGGCTCCGCAGGAAAATGAGACGACTGGTGCGACTACACCGACCTAGTGCCGCGACCGGCAACCTTCACCACGATGCACCCGTCTGACCGTCGAAATACGGGGCGAAGGCTGCCGGTCGCGGCACTATGCTCCGCGCATGCATGACCACGCGGCCGGCGCCACGGAGCGGATCGTTGCGGCGAACGGCATCGAGCTCTGCTACGAGACCTTCGGCGACTCGCGACAGCCCGCGCTGGTGCTGATCATGGGCCTGGGATTTCAGCTCGTGCACTGGCCCGACGAGTTCTGCCGGCAGCTCGCCGGGCGCGGCTTCCATGTCGTCCGGTTCGACAACCGCGACGCCGGCCGCTCCACGCACCTCTCCAAAGCCGGATACACGCTGGCAGACATGGCCGCCGACACCGTCGGGCTCCTCGACGCGCTCGGCATCGACGGCGCCCATGTGGTCGGAGCGTCCATGGGCGGGATGATCGCCCAGGTCATGGCCGCGCTCCACCCGTCACGGGTGTTGAGCCTGGCATCGCTCATGTCCACCACCGGCCGCCGTGGCAAGGGCCGCACTTCTCCGCGGCTGATCCGGTACCTGCTCGCCCGAGGTGCCCGCACCGAGCAGCAGGCCATCGAGCGGCGGGTGCGCCTGTTCGACGTCATCGGCTCCCACGGGTTCGAGCAGGACGCCGGCGAGATCAGGCGGGCGACCGAGCTCTCGTTCCGCCGCGACCCCGACCATCGCGCAGGCCGGCGACGGCAGTACCAGGCGGTCCGTGCGGCGGGCGACCGAACCGGCCGGCTCGCGCGGATCACGGCACCGACGGTCGTCCTCCACGGGATGGCGGACCGCATGTGCCACTACTCGGGTGGAGAGGCGACCGCGACGGCCATCACCGGCGCGCGGCTCCTGCTCATTCCCGGTATGGGGCACGACTTCCCGCCCGGCGCCTGGCCGACGATCATCGACGCGATCGTCGAGAACGCCCGCGGCTAGCTCCTCGGGGACCGGACTTTCCGGTCCCCCAGCAGCTACGTCAGCGAGGCGACCTGGTCGCTCACCACCTGTGCCGCGGCCGAGACCAGGGCTGTGACAGCCGGGTTCGTCGAGTTGTCCTGACGCCAGCCGAACTGCGTGTACACGCGGAAGGTCGGCGACCAGGGCAAGCGGACCAGCCTGCCGTCGGCCAGCTCGGTGGAGACGGTCACCTCGGGCATCAACGCGATGCCCAGACCGGAGGCCACGGCTCGTTTGGCGGCGTCCACCGAGTCGAGCTCCAGGACGGGGGCGCGGGTGTCGTCGAAGCCCAGGGAGTTCTCGAACAGCTCGTGGTAGGAAGCGCCGTTCTCGGCCCGGATGAGGGTGCTGGTCGTGATGTCGTCCTCGGCCAGTGACTGGCGTTGGGTGAGCATGTGGTTCGGGCTCGCCACCACGACCAGTGGTTCAGGGCAGAGGACGGTTGTTTCCAGGCCCTCGCGGGGTTCGATGGCTCCTATGAAGAAGGCGCAGTCGAGTTGGCCGTCGCGCACTGAGGCGAGGTTGTTGAGCGTGTTCCGCGAGTGCAGTGAGAGTTGGACCGACGGGTAGCGCCAGCACATGTATTCGATGAGCGGTAGCAGACGGTAGTCGGTCAAGCTCTGTGCGGAACCGATGACGAGTTTGCCGTGCGGCTCACCGTTCATCGTGATGGCTTTTCGGGCCTTTTCGGTGAGGTTGATGATGTTTCGTGCGAACGGCAGCAGTTCGACGCCTGCGGAGGTCATCTGGATACCGCGCGGCAGGCGCCGGAAAAGGACGACGCCGAGGCCCTCCTCGAGTGCCTTGATGCGGGTCGTGATGGTCGGCTGCGAGCAGTTGAGCGTGGCTGCGGCCTTGGTGAAGCTCCCAGTCTGAACCACGGTCGTGAACGCGAGAAGCTGGCGTGTCTCCATCAGGCGGGTCCTCGGAGTAAAACGGTGCGACGACTTCTTCTCGTTCGTTCCCGTGGTCCTGTTACGCATCGTGCGAGCGTTGTAACGCTACCTGTCGTGTGCGCGCGCCGGACTGGTGCCAATGGAGTCATCTTGATCTGTCGTTAATGACAGTTGCGGCCGAAAGAGTGAAATTGTGATGGCGGGTTCGACGGGCCGTAGCTGGCCGACTCTCTTCTGTTAAGTCTTTTGCCAGGCGAACAAAAGGCCGCCGTCCGGGAGGGACGGCGGCCTTGTCGCAAAGGTCTAGCAGGAGACGGCTCGGCCCCCGGCCAGGAGCCGGTAGGTCACCGTGTTGCCGGTGTCGCGGTCGCGGTGGGTCAGGATGATCTCGTGACCGTCGGCCCGCACGTTCTGGCGGCCCGCGTACTTCCAGAACGGGCCGTAGGGGCTGATCTGGGCCGCCGAGCTGACGCGCTTGACCTCCACCGTGAAGCTGAGCTGCCGCGTGTCGGTCGCGGACTCGGCGGAGGTGACGAACTCGGCGACCGCCGGCTTGGTCAGGTCCGCCTCGTACAGCTCGCCGAACTTGCGCACGTACAGGCGAGGGTTCTCGAAGCCGACGAAGCCCTCGCACACGACGTTGTTGCCGCCCACCTTGAAGACGAGGAACGGCACGTCGAGCGTGTTCTGGTCCATGATCGAGATGAAGCCGCCCACGTTGGCGACGGTCTCCTGGGCTTCGCCCTGCCTCGCGACGGCACGGAAGTCCTGCCGCGGCAGGCCGACGCCGAGCTTTTCGTCCGACAGGTGGATGGACCAGCCCGGGTGGTACTGGGTGCGGCCCGCGGTGTAGTCGGAGACCCTCCAGTCCTGGTTCTCGATGGTGATGGCCTCCTGGTCACCACTGCCGATGAACGCGTACGGCGCAGCGGTGGCCTCGCGGTCCGCCGCCTGTGCCGGTGTCGTGGCGAGGCCGAGCAGCGCTGCGCCCGTGGCCGCCACAGCGAGAAGTCTGACGGTCGCTCGAGACATGGATATCCCCCCAGGATGAAAAAGCAGAACCCCCAAGTGGTGACCCGATTGGATCACCCGCGCGGAAGGGTATCCGTGTGCCTGTGCGCTGTCATAGGGGTTCTACGAATCGAGATCAGGCCCCGCAGGCACCGCCGCCGACCAGGAAGTCGTAGACGACCGGCGGGTTGTCGCCGAGGCGCTGGGTCACGACCAGGTGCAAGCCGGTTGCCGCCTCGTAGGTGGCGGGGAACTCGCTGCGCCACAGGTCCAGGCCGGCCGGCTGCTGCACCCTGCCCTTGAAGTGCACGGTGGTGGTGCGCTGCCGGCCGTCCGGGGTGGCCAGGTCGCCCGCGTCGACGTTGGGGACGTCGTGGGCGACGCCGAGGCCTGAGCCCGGCATGCGCACCATCTCGCCCTGGGCGTTGCGGAGGTAGACGTGGAAGTTGATCTTGCCAATGAAGCCGTTGAGCCCCTCCGGGTCGAGCGTGCAGTGGATCCGCTCGTCGATCTCCGAGAACGCCATGAACGCGCCGCGCGAGTCCGTCAGCGCGATGGAGGAAAAGCGGTGGGTGAGCACGGAGGTCTCGTTGCGGGACACCCCGAGGCTGATGTAGGCGTTCGGGAACTGCGGTGCCACGTCCTGGTCGGCCAGGTGCACGCCCCAGCCGGGGTGCAGCGCGTTCGGGCCGACGACGTGCTTGATGGCGAAGAAGCCGACGGCCGGCGAGTCCGGCGACGGGAGAGCCGCCGTTCTGCTGAGCCCTTCGGTCTGACCGTTGACGGTCAACGCGTAGGCCGACGCCGTGGCGACGGGGTCGAGAACGGGGTGGGCGGCGGCGGAAGCCGGTGTCACCGTGGCCACGGTGAGCGTCGCGGCCGCGAGCAGGAGCGCGCTGATGCGCGGCATGTGTTCCCCCAGGAATAGTGCCGTCGTAGCTGGGCCAGACGTTAGGGGACGGCTCTGACGTTTCGCTGTCCTGGCGGATCGAGGGGTGGCGACGGTCACAACGTGGCTCTCGCCTAGACTCGCTGGGAATCCGGGCGCCCCATGCGGCGGTACCGGCTGTCTTGCACGTTCTTGTTCGTATCGAGGAGTCCACGTTGAAGAGCACCGTCGAGCACCTGAGCCCGACGAGGGTCCGGATCAACGTCGAGGTGCCGTTCGACGAGCTCAAGTCGAACTTCGACCAGGCGTACCGGAAGCTCGCGAAGCAGGTCCGCATCCCCGGCTTCCGTCCGGGCAAGGCCCCGGCCAAGGTGCTGGAGAGCCGCATCGGCCGCGCGCCGGTCCTGGACGAGGTCATCCAGGAGGCCATCCCGGCCAAGTACCTGGAGGCGGTCTCCGCCGGTGAGGTGCGCACGCTCGGCCGCCCCGACTTCGAGGTGACCAAGATCGAGGACGGCGAGACGCTGGCGTTCACCGCCGAGGTCGACGTCCGTCCCGAGATCACCGTGCCCGCGTTCGGCGAGCTGGAGATCACGGTCGACGAGCAGGAGGTCACCGACGAGGACGTGACCACCCAGCTCGACGAGCTTCGCGCTCGCTTCGGCACGCTCGCCGGCGTCACCCGCCCCGCGCAGACCGGCGACTTCGTCGTCGTCGACCTGTCCGCCACGGTCGACGGTGAAGAGGTCGAGGAGGCACGCACCAGCGGCCTGTCCTACGAGATCGGCTCCGGCCAGCTCGTCGAGGGCATCGACGACGCCCTGGTCGGCGCTTCCGAGGGCGAGACCAAGACCTTCACCACCACGCTCGTCGCCGGTGAGCACCAGGGCAGCGACGCCGAGGTCACCGTCGTCCTGAGCTCCGTGAAGGAGCGTCAGCTCCCCGAGCTGGAGGACGAGTTCGCGCAGCTCGCCAGCGAGTTCGACACGCTCGACGAGCTCAAGGACGACCTGAAGACCCGCCTGGGCCGCGTCAAGAAGATGCAGCAGGGCGTCCAGGCGCGGGACAAGGTCCTCGAGGCGCTGCTGGAGACCACCGAGGTCCCGCTGCCCGAGGGCATCGTCCAGGGCGAGATCGACGCGCGCAAGCACGACGCCGTGCACGCCTTCGACCACGACGAGGCGAAGTTCGGCGAGTGGCTGACCGAGCAGGGTCAGACCGAGGAGGAGTTCGACGCCGAGCTGCGCAAGGCCGCCGAGCAGGCCGTCAAGACGCAGCTGGTGCTCGACTCGATCGCCGACGCCGAGCAGGTCACGGTGTCCGACGGCGAACTGACCGAGCGGATCATCTACCAGGCCCAGCGCTTCGGCATCAGCCCGGACGAGTACGTCAAGCGCGCCCAGCAGTCGGGTCAGCTCGGCGCGATCTTCGCCGACGTCCGCCGGGGCAAGGCGCTCGCGAGCGTCGTGCGCCAGGCTTCGGTCAGCGACACGTCGGGTCAGAAGCTCGACCTCGACGAGCTGTTCGGTGAGACCAAGTCCGAAGAGGACGCGGAGTAAAGCCCTAAGCGAACGCGGGCGGTGTCGGGCATCTGACGCCGCCCGCCTTCGTTAAGGTCGGTTGCAGAAGGTTTTGGCATTCCAGATTCGTTCCACCTGGAGTTAGGCAGGCAGACGTGACGCAGCACTCCTTCCCGACCCCCGAGATGCGGTCGGCGACCGCCGGGATGAACCTCAACGACTCGGTGTACGAGCGGCTGCTCCGCGAGCGGATCATCGTCCTGGGATCACAGGTCGAAGAGGGCATCGCCAACCAGATCACCGCGCAGCTGTTGCTGCTGGCCGCTGAGGACCCCGAGAAGGACATCACCCTCTACATCAACTCGCCGGGTGGTTCCGTCACGGCGGGCATGGCCATCTTCGACACGATGCAGCTCATCCAGCCGGACGTGGCCACGTACGCGATGGGCCTCGCGGCCTCGATGGGGCAGTTCCTGCTCTCGGCGGGCGCGCGCGGCAAGCGGCACGTGCTTCCGCACGCCCGCATCCTCATGCACCAGCCGTCGGCCGGTGTCGGTGGCACGGCCGCGGACATCGCGATTCAGGCGGACATGCTGACGCGCACCAAGCACGAGATGGCCGAGCTCATCGCCGAGCACACCGGCCAGACGGTCGAGACCATCACCCGCGACTCCGACCGCGACCGCTGGTTCACGGCGCAGGAAGCGCTCGAGTACGGCTTCGTCGACAAGGTCGTCACCAGGGCTCAGCCCGTCGGCGACTCGAACAACTGACGTCAGCTAGGAGACCTCAAGTGAGCCAGTTCCACATGCCTCAGTCGCGGTACGTGCTGCCATCGTTCGTCGAGCGCACCAGCTACGGCATGAAGGAGTCGAACCCGTACAACAAGCTCTTCGAGGAGCGCATCATCTTCCTCGGCGTGCAGGTTGACGACGCTTCGGCCAACGACGTCATGGCACAGCTGCTCGTGCTCGAGTCCGAGGACCCGGACCGCGACATCCTGATGTACATCAACTCGCCGGGTGGCTCGTTCACCTCGCTGATGGCCATCTACGACACCATGCAGTTCGTCCGTCCGGACATTCAGACGTACTGCCTGGGCCAGGCGGCCTCGGCCGCGGCCGTCCTTCTGGCCGCCGGCACGCCGGGCAAGCGCCACGCGCTGCCCAACGCGCGAATCCTGATCCACCAGCCTTCGATGGAGGGCGCGTACGGTCAGGTGTCCGACCTGGAGATCCAGTCGAACGAGATCCAGCGCGTGCGCCGCCTGATGGAGTCCACCCTCGCGCGGCACACCAACCGGACGGCAGAGGAGGTTCGCGAGAGCATCGAGCGCGACCGGATTCTGACGGCCGAAGAGGCCAGGGAATACGGCATCGTCGACACGGTGCTGCCCTACCGCAAGCTTTCCGCCAAGTCCTGACGGGCAGTTGGGGGCGAGGCGTGCTCGCGAAGCGCGCTCACCTCGCCCACAGCCCGGGTGTTGGTCTGGGCACACCCCGGATCCCGGGTCCCGAGTTCTGGGAAACCCCAGAATCAGGGCACTGCACACCCACCCGACACGCCGATGTAACCGGTTAACCGGCCTGATCGGCGCGTCGGGGGAGGCTGGTCCTCCCCTGAAACGGGGTGGGCCAGGTACCGTCAGGAGAACGGGCTCAGCACCCACAGCCAGTGGGACTGCCACAGCAAGTCAGCAGGCGCACTACAGCAGGTGTGCGCCGGAGGGGACATAGGTCAGCGGTCATGGCGCGTATCGGTGACGGCGGCGACTTGCTGAAGTGCTCTTTCTGCGGAAAGAGCCAGAAGCAGGTGAAGAAACTCATCGCCGGCCCCGGCGTCTACATCTGCGATGAGTGCATCGATCTCTGCAACGAGATCATCGAGGAAGAGCTGGCGGAAGCCGGCGACGTGAAGCTCGACGAGCTGCCGAAGCCCGCCGAGATCCACGAGTTCCTCGACCAGTACGTCATCGGACAGAGTGACGCCAAGCGCGTTCTCTCGGTTGCCGTCTACAACCACTACAAGCGCATCCAGGCGGGCGACCGCGGGCGCGAGGGTCGTGACGACGGCGTCGAGCTGGCGAAGTCCAACATTCTCATGCTCGGCCCGACGGGCTGTGGCAAGACCTACCTCGCGCAGACACTCGCGAAGATGCTGAACGTACCGTTCGCCATCGCCGACGCGACCGCGCTGACGGAGGCCGGGTATGTCGGCGAGGACGTCGAGAACATCCTGTTGAAGCTCATCCAGGCCGCCGACTACGACGTCAAGCGGGCCGAGACGGGCATCATCTACATCGACGAGGTCGACAAGATCGCTCGAAAGAGTGAAAACCCGTCGATCACGCGCGACGTCTCCGGCGAGGGTGTGCAGCAGGCGCTGTTGAAGATCCTGGAAGGCACCACCGCATCGGTGCCACCGCAGGGCGGCCGCAAGCACCCGCACCAGGAGTTCATCCAGATCGACACGACGAACGTGCTGTTCATCGTGGCCGGCGCCTTCGCGGGACTGGAGAAGATCATCCAGGACCGGGTCGGCAAGCGCGGCCTGGGCTTCGGTGCCGAGGTCCGCTCCAAGGCCGAGGTGGAGGCGTCGGACTTCTTCTCCGACTCCATGCCGGAGGACCTGATCAAGTTCGGCCTGATCCCCGAGTTCATCGGGCGTCTGCCGATGGTCGCCTCCGTCACGAACCTCGACAAGCCGTCACTGGTGATGATCCTCACCGAACCGAAGAACGCCCTGGTGAAGCAGTACCAGAAGCTCTTCGAGATGGACGGCGTCGAGCTGGAGTTCACCAAGACCGCGCTGGAAGCCATCGCCGACCAGGCGATCCTGCGCGGAACCGGTGCCCGCGGTCTGCGCGCGATCATGGAAGAGGTCCTGCTCCCGGTGATGTACGACATCCCGAGCCGCACGGACGTCGCCAAGGTCGTCATCACCGAGCAGACGGTCAAGGAGAACGTGAACCCGACCATCGTGGCCCGGCAGCCCTCGCGCCGGGAGCGTCGGGAGAAGTCCGCATAGGTCCAAGATCGCGTAGTTCGCACTCGGCGAAGGGCGCCCGGTTTCACACCGGGCGCCCTTCGCCGTTCTAGTAGAGCGTTGCGGCTTAGTTGTGCCCCGCCGGGCGGTCGCTTGTCGTCGAAAGCCCGGATGGTCGCGCTCTCACGTAACGTCAACGGCGAGTTGGCGGTAGAAAACTGCCGACGCAAGCGTTTGCTGATCGCCCCAACTACCACCAACCACGCAGGCGGCAGCCATGAGAGCGCGATCTTCATGATCGAAACACGGCCACCTGCCGGCATCACGCCCGCCGCCAATACTCCAAATATTAGTCGCAACGATCTACTAGTGGCGTGGCTCGCAACGTTGCCGTGCGAATTCGCGGTCAGAGTGCCACGAGGCGTCCTGCTGAGCGTGAATTCACCGCCGACGTTGCGAGTCACGCCACTAGGGTGGTGTCATGTCGCTGCCCTACGTGCTGCTGATCCACGGTTGGAACGGCTCCGGCCCGGACCACTGGCAGAACTGGCTCGCGGGCGAGGTGGCCCGTCATGGCGGCCTCGTCGACATGCCGCACTTCAGCGAGCCGGACGAGCCCGACCTCACCACCTGGCTGCGCGAGCTGGACACACACCTCGAAGCCGCGCCGACCGACCGCGAACGCGTCGTCGTAGCCCACTCCCTCGGCTGCTACCTCTGGCTGCACCACGCCGCCCGGCAAGGAATCCGGCACGTCGACCGCGTACTCCTGGTCGCCCCGCCCGCCGCGGACCTCCCGGAGCCGGCCGTCAAGACCTTCCTGCCCGGCCCACTCGACCCCGCCGGCCTGCGCCGCGCCGCCACCCAGACGCGCCTGGTCGCGGGCGACGGCGACCCGTACTGCGACCTGTCCGAGGCCAAGCGGATGGCCGAGGCGTTGCGGATCGAGCTCGACGTGCTGCCGGGCGCGGGGCACATCAACACCGACGCGGGCTACGGGGAGTGGCCCGCGGTCCTGAAGTGGGTTCGCTCGAAGAGGGAGCCGCTCTCACCGCGGTAGACACGAGTTCTGGGGGGAACGTGATCAGGAGTGGCTCGACCGCAGGCTGCCTGAGCTGCTGGCGGAACACGGCGTCGTCGGCGCCCAAGTCGCCGTCCTGGCTGACGGCGAGATCCACGACGCCGCCGCCGGTGTGCTGAACAACGTCACCGACGCGCCGGTGACGGCCGGCTCGATCTTCCAGATCGGCTCGATCACCAAGGTCTGGACGGCCACGCTGATCATGCAGCTGGTCAACGAAGGCCTGCTCGACCTCGACCGGCCGGTACGCGACGTGCTGCCGGACTTCCGGCTCGCCGACGAGCAGGCGGCGCAGGTCGTCACGCCGCGCCAGCTGCTGTGCCACACCGGCGGTTTCGAGGGCGACCACTACGTCCGAGCGCCGGCTCCGGCCGGACGACATGATCTGCCGCAGTTACGTCGAGCTGCTCGCGGACTCCCGAGCAGACTGACCGCGCCCGGCGAGCTTTTCGCCTACTCCAACGCCGGGTATGTGGTGCTCGGCCGCATCGTCGAAGTGCTGCGCGGCCGGCCTTTCGACGTCGTTCTGCGCGAACGGCTCGCTCGGACCGCTCGGCCTGGCGACGGTCGCGGACGGCACTACGACGAGTACCCGCGTTGCGCCGTCGCGGACGGCTATCTGCCCGTTGCCGGTGTTCCGCGGCCGGTTGAGAAACCGATGCCCGGCTCGGACTCACCCGCTGGCTCCGCCTTCGCCATGAGCGCCCGCGACGCTGCTCGCCTTCGTCCGCACGCACCTGGAGACGACCAGAGTTACGACGCGATGCGGCGAAGCCCAGGTCCCGCTCAGTCCACGGATCGGTGGCCGGCATCGCGGACTCGGCTGGGCCGTCCAGCAGCACCCCAACGGCGTCACGACGGTGGGTCACCCCGGCGACGGCATCGGCCCTTCCAGTCGGATCTGCGTCGTCGTGCCGGCGGCCGGGGTCGCGGTCACGATGCTGACGAACGGCGGGAACGCATCGTTGCCGATCTCGCGAGGTGGTCGGCCATGTGCTGGGCGAACTGGCGGGGGTGCCGCCGCTGAAGTCTCCCGGCACCGCCGGCCACACCGGTTGCGGTGGACGTCGAAAAGGTCGCTGGTGCCTACCGATCCGGGCACTTCGACGTCCACGTCACGCCGGCGCACGAAGGCCGGGTCAACGTCCGCTACGAGCCGCGCAACTGGCGGGCCGAAGGGCTGATCGACATCTTCGAGGCCGAGTACACCGGTCTGCGGGACGACGCGTTTATCGGGGTCGAGCCCGAGGATGGCCGCCATCTCGTGATCGTGCTGGGTGGCGACGACGGCGCGGGCCGGTTCCGCTGGCTCCACTACGGCCGCCTGGCGGTTCGGCTGTGATCCCTGCCGAGTGGCTTGGCCGCAGGCTCCCTGAGCTGATTCGAGGAACACGGCGTCGTCGGCGCCCAGCTCGCCGTGCTGCACAACGGCGAGATCCCGACGCGGCGGCAGGCGTGCTGAACAACGTCTCCAAGGAGCCGGTGACCACCGGCTCGCTGTTCCAGATCGCGTCCATCACCAAGGTCTGGACGGCCACGCTCGTCCAGGAGCTGGTGAACGAGGGCCTGCTCGACCTCGACCGCCCGGTGCGGGACGTGCTGCCGGACTTCCGGCTCGCCGACGAACGAGCGGCACAGGTGATCACCCCTCGGCAGTTGCTGTGCCACACCGCCGGTTTCGAGGGCGACCTGTTCTTCGACACCGGCACGGACGACGACGCGCTGGCGAGGTTCGTCGCGCGGCTGGCCGAAGCGGACCAGGTCACGCCACCCGGTCGAGCTGTGGTCGTACTGCAACAGCGGCTTCTCGGTGCTCGGCCGGATCGTGGAAGTGTTGCGCGGCAAGCCTTTCAATACCGTGCTGCGGGAGCGGCTGGCCGATCCGCTCGGACTGACCGTCGCGACGACCCACGCGGAGGGCGCGGAACTGGGAGTGGCCGCCGGGCACCTGGCCGAGGACGACGTGATGAAGCCGGTGTCCGACTGCGGTCCCGAGTCGGACTGGCCGGCCGGCTCGGCGCTGGCGATGAGCGCGCGGGACCTGCTCAGGTTCGTGCGCCGGCACCTGGAGACACCCGCGTTCGAGGTGATGCGCGCACCGCAGATCTCGTTGCCCGACATGGGTGCGTGGGGTCTCGGCTGGGAGCTGATCGAGTACGAGGGCGGCGAGGTGATCGGCCACAACGGTGGCAACACCGGCCTGGCGTCGAACCTGCGGATCGCACCGGACAGCGGTGTCGCATTCGCGTTGCTGACCAACGGTGGCAACGCGCAGGCAGTGTTCGAGGACGTCGTCGAGAACCTGTTCAGCAAGCTGGCGGGCGTGCGCAGACCCGACCGCCCCGAGCCGCCGGCCGTCGCCGAACCCGTGGATGTCGAGCGAGTGGCCGGGACCTACCGCAGTGCCGAGTACGACGTGCACGTGACGCCGGGAGACAACGGCCGGGTGCTGGTGCGGTTCGACGAACGCACCGGGGAGATGGGCACGGCGCGCGAGTGCGTGGCCCTGCGCGAGGACGCGTTGATCGCTGTGGAGAAGCCGCACTCGGTTCTCGTCCTGATCGGACGGGACGAGCAGGACCGGGTGCGCTGGCTCCACTTCGGACGGACGGCGAAGCGGATCTAGACAGCCTTCTTGGCGTACTTGGCGAGGAACTGCACGACGTCGGGCGTCACCTTGCGGTAGAAGCCGTCGTCGTGGCCGCCGGGCTTCACCGTGCCCATCTCGGGCCTGGCCTCGCGGATGAACCGCCGGGTGCCCTCGATGAACCGGTCGCGGTCACCGATCCACACGCCCAGCGCGGTCGAACCGGTCGCCTTGAGGTGCCGCAGCGGGTCGAGCGACGTCCACTCGCCCTCGTTCTTGAACGCCCGGCGCTTGGCCATCTCCGGCCACTGGGTGATCAGGCCGGGGGAGATGGCCGCGGCGGCCGCGATCGGGTCGCCGCGTTCGGCGCGACGGCGGGCGTACAGCAGCGCGCCGAAGCCGCCCATCGACACGCCCGTCACCGCGAACGGGTCGCCGTAGCCGCGTTCCTTGAGCCAGCGCGGGAGCTCGTCGAGGAGCATCGCCATCGGGTCGTCGCCGGGGGTGTTCTCGTGCCAGTAGTTGTCGCCGCCGTCGACCGCGACGAAGCCGAACGCGGGTACCGAGCCCTTCGCGACGGCGGAGGTCAGCACGTCGGCCAGGTCGCCGACGGCCGCGTGCCTGGCGTCGCCGTGCAGGCCGTGCAGCAGGATCGACATCGGCAGGCCGCGCGGGCTCGGGCCGGTCGGGACGTAGAACGCGAGGGTGACCTCACGGCGGCGGGCGTTCGAGTACACGCGTTCGAAGCGCACCGTCGGCTTGGCGCCGGTGGTGCGGCTGACGCGGTCCGCCGTGGCGATCTGCTGCTCGACCACCGTGCGATCGGACTGCACGTGCACCACGACGCCGGTGGCGGTCGCGACGACCGCGCCGATCGCCGCGAGAAGTGTTCGGCGGCTGTACCTCGGTTCCCCCATGCTCACCTCATCGCGTGGGCACCGGTCGTCGTTTCCCGGACGTGCTCTAGAAAACGGAACGCGCGCGTAAGGAGGTTGAGTTCCTCGTCGGAATAACCCAGCCAGCGCAACACGTGATCATTGTGCGCGCCGAGTGCCGGTACCGCACCTGGTGACCACTCGAAGCCGTCGACCGGCGGGGGCAGCATCCGTGCCGTGCCGCCGGGAACCTGCACGTCAACCCATGTGCCGAGCTGCGGATGGGTCGGTAGCTCGGTGATCGAGCGGGTCAGCGAGGCAGGCACGTCCGCGGCGTCCAAAGCAGCCAGCGACGCCGCGGCCGTGAGACCCGAAAAGGCCTTTTCGAGCACTTTGTGCAGCTCGTCGCGATGCTCGACGCGGGAGGCCACTGTGGCGAACCTCTCTTCAGTGGCAAGCCCGATCAACGCACACAAGCGCTGCCACTGGCCGTCGTTCTGCACGGCGAGATGCACCGCACCGTCCGCACAGGCCACCGGCCCGTACGGCGCGATGCTCGGGTGATGCGCGCCCGAGCGAGGAGCAGCAGCACCCGTCCCGACGGCGTAGAGCATCGGCTGGTGCATCCACTCGGCCATCGCCTCGAACAGCGACAACCGCAGCCGCACCCCGGAACCCGTCCGTCCCCGCTGCAGCAACGCCGCCAGCACCGCGGCCTGCAACTGGACACCCGCCGCGATGTCCGCGACCGAGATGCCGGCCCTGGCCATCACGTCACCCTCGCCGGTCAGCGACACCAGCCCGGCCTCGGACTGCACCAGCGCGTCGAACGCCTTGCGGTCCGCGTACGGGCCCTCCCAGCCGTACCCGGACAGCTCGCCCACGATCAACGTCGGCGGCAGCTCCAGCGCGAGCCGCTCCCACACTCGCGGCGACAGGTTGCACAGCAGCACGTCAGCGCGCGCGACCAGCCGCGAAAGCACCTCACGGCCGTCCGGGTGGTTGATGTCCAGCGACACCGACTCCTTGCCGACGTTCGTCCACGCGAAGTACGACGACACCTCGCCGCACGCCGCGTCGTAGTGCCGCGCGAAGTCGCCGGTGCCGGGCCGCTCGATCTTGATGACGCGCGCCCCGAGGTCGGCGAGCAGCCGGGTCGCGTACGGCACGGCGACCGCCTGCTCCAGGCTCACCACCACGACGCCGTCAAGCGGTCTCAACCACGCGCTCCCCACCGGTGTAGACGTTCATCGAGTCGCCGCGCAGGAACCCGATGAGCGTCATGCCCTGCTCCTCGGCCAGTTCCACGGCGAGCGACGACGGCGCCGATACCGCGGCGAGCACCGGGATTCCGGCCATTGCGGCCTTCTGCACCAGCTCGAACGACGCCCGCCCGGACACCATCAGCACCGCTCCGGCCAGCGGCACCAGGTTCTGCAGCACCGCCCAGCCGAGCACCTTGTCCACGGCGTTGTGCCGGCCCACGTCCTCCCGCACGACCAGCAGCTCACCGTTGACGAACAGTCCGGCCGCGTGCAGCCCGCCGGTGCTCTCGAAGACCTTCTGCCGTTCCCGCAATGCGTCCGGGAAGCCCGTCAGAGCCTCCGGCGTCACCTGCACCGGGTCGAGGGCGGGGGAGAAGCGGGTCTTGAGCTTCACCGCGTCGAGCGCGGCCTTCCCGCACACCCCGCACGACGACGTGGTGTAGAAGTTCCGCTCCACCCCGGTGTCCGGCGGCGGCACGCCCTCGGCCAGCGCGATGTCGAGCACGTTGTACGTGTTCATCCCGTCCGGTCCGGTGCCCTCGCAGAAGCGCGCGATCGACACGTCCTCAGCCGAACCGATCACACCTTCGCTGAGCAGGAAGCCGTGCGCGAGCTCCACGTCCTGGCCGGGTGTCCGCATCGTGACCGCCAACGCCTTGCCGTTGACCCGTAGTTCGAGCGGCTCCTCGGCGGCGAGCGCGTCGATCCGGCGTTGCCGACCGTTCGGCGACACCCGCTCAACCGCACGGCGCACCGTCACTCGGCCCATGTGCACATCTCCTTCGGACCGCTATGTTCCCACCGACCAGGCTACGTGGGAGGGATCTCGGGGCATGGACGACGTCGTGATCGTGGGAGGCGGGCACAACGGGCTGGTAGCGGCCGCGTACCTCGCGCGGGCGGGGAAATCGGTCAGGGTGCTGGAGAAGCTGCCGCACGTCGGCGGCGCGGCGGTCAGCGCGGCACCGTGGGAGGGCGTCGACGCCCGGCTCTCGCGGTTCTCGTATCTGGTGAGCCTGCTGCCCGACCGGATCGCCGCCGACCTGGGCCTGAAGCTGACGCTGCGGTCGCGGCCGGCGTCGAGCTACACCCCGAACGGCAGGACCGGCCTGCTGGTCGAGCGCGAGCCCGGCGAGGCGACCCTGGCCTCGTTCAAGGCCGTGTGCGGGTCCCTCGACGACTGGGACCGGTGGCAGCGCTGGTACGCCGACCTGGAGCTGATGGCGCACGCGTTGGCACCGACCCTGCTGGAACCGCTGGTCTCCCGTGATCATCTGCGCGTGCACGTCGACGCGGTGGCCCGCGGCCGGTTGTGGGAGCAGGTCTTCGAACGGCCGATCGGCGCCACGCTGCAGGAGCTGTTCGACAACAACCTGGTGCGCGGTGTCGTCGCCACCGACGCGTTGATCGGCACGCATTCGTCGCTGCATTCGTTGCGCGCCAACAAGTGCTTCCTCTACCACGTGGTCGGCAACGGCACCGGTGAGTGGAAGGTCCCGGTCGGCGGCATGGGCGCGGTCACCGCCGAGCTGGAACGAGCCGCCCGCGAGGCCGGGGCCGAGATCGTCACCGGCGCCGAGGTGACGTCCGTCGAGTCGGACGGCAGGACCGCGTCCGTCACGTACGGGGACGAGACCGTCGAAGCCCGGTTCGTACTGTCCAATGTGGCGCCGTCGGTGCTGGGACGCTTGCAGGGCAAGGAGGTCCACGACGCTCCCGGCTGCCAGCTGAAGATCAACATGTTGCTGCGCAGGCTGCCGGCGCTGAAGTCCGGCGTGGACGCGCGGCTCGCGTTCGCCGGGACGTTCCACCTCGACGAGTCCTACGACCAGCTGGAGACCGCGTACCTGGAGAGCGCCGCCGGTCAGGTGCCGTCGGTGCTGCCGGGCGAGATGTACTGCCATTCGCTGACCGACCCGTCGATCCTCGGGCCCTCGCTCGCGGGGCACGAGACGCTGACCCTGTTCGGCCTGCACCTGCCCGCGTCGCTCTTCGAGGGCCGCAACGTCCTGCTGCGCGACGAGCTGGTGCGGCGCTACCTCGACCAGCTCGACACCCACCTGGTCGAGCCGATCCGGGACTGCCTGGCCCGCGACGCCAACGGTGAGCTGTGCATCGAGGCGCGCACGCCTCTGGACCTGGAGGAAGAGCTCGGACTGCCGGGTGGCAACATCTTCCACGGGGAGCTGGACTGGCCGTTCGCCGAGAGCGACGACGAGGTCGGCAGGTGGGGCGTGGAGACCGACGTCGACAACGTCTTCGTCTGCGGTGCCGGGTCGCGGCGCGGCGGCGGGGTCAGCGGCATCGGCGGCCACAACGCGGCGCACGCGGTCCTCGAACGCATTTGAGACAGGCTCTGCGACATTTTTGATGACACAGACTGTTATCTCTGGTTACAGTGGTCGCATGGGGGACTTTTACGGAATCGCGGAACTCGCCGACGCCATGGGGCTGAGCCGGCAGCTGGTGGCCGTGTGGCGAAAGCGCCGCTCGCACGGCATTCCCGAGCCGGACGCGGAGCTCGCGTCCGGTCCGATCTGGCGGCGCGAGACCGTCGAGCCGTGGATCGAGCGCACGCGCGGCCGGCTGGGTCTCGCGGGCGGACGGGAGTCCGCCAGTCGCGGCTTGCGGCTGCGGACGTGCCGCCGGGTGCTCCGGCTGGCCGCGCTGATGCTGGAGGAACCGCAGCGGGTGCGGGTGCTCAACGACGCGGCGGACCAGTTGCGCGACCTCATCCACGAGGTCGACCAGACAGCGGACGACGTGGTCGGCTCGCTGCTGCGGGAGCTCATCGAGCCGGTGCGCGACCCTGACGCGCCCGCGGAGTTGTTGCGGGTGCCCGTCATCGAGTCGTTGCCGCTGGTGACCGCCGTCGCGCGGAACTCGCCAGACTGGTGACCAGTGCCGTTGTGAGGGCGCCGAGCGCGGCCAGCGCCATGTCCGCGTGGGCGTCCCACATGTCGCCCTGCTGGCCGTTGTAGGCCTCGGCGACGCCAGGGGCGAGGGTCATCGCGATCGCCCACTCCAGCAGTTCGTAGAGCGCGCTCGTGGCGAGCACGATCTCCAGCGACCGCAACCACTTCAGCCTCAGCATCGCGGTCAGGCACACGCCGTACGCGAAGTGCACGAGCCGGTCGAAGTGGTTGCGTTCCCAGGAGAACGCCTCGGACAGGCGCACGCCGAACACCGCATCCGCCCAGCCGTCGTACGGCACGAACGAGTAGATCCACCGTGCCGCGATCGTATGCAGCGCAAGGAAAACGAGCGCCCAAGCCCACTGTGTGGTGTCCAGGCGTTTCCTGAGCAGCCACAGCGTCACGAGCGCCACGGCCGTGAGTGAGCTGTGCAGCGCCTGCTCGGCCGGCCACGGCGGATTGATCCACGTCGCCACGACCAGCGCGCCGAACGCCCCCAGCAACCACAGCTGCCCCCGAGTCATGCGCACAGCCTGACGGATCTTGGCCTGTCACACCTAAGGATTCCTATATCAAGGAACCTTGCTAAAGGTTCCTTGATAAGGGTACCGTCGTGGCATGGCCGAACCGAGTGTCCGTGATCCCAAGGCGCTGCGAGCGCTCTCGCACCCCTTCCGGTGGAAGCTGATCCACCTGCTGACGGAGGAAGGCGTGCAGACCGCCACGCAGTGCTCGGAACGGCTCGACGAGAGCGTGGCGAGCTGCTCGTACCACCTGAACATGCTGGCCAAGTACGGCTTCGTGGAAGAGGTGGCCGGGCCCGGCCGGCAGAAGCCGTGGCGGCTGGTGAGCGCGCGCCAGAGCATTTCGCCGGACGGGCTGGACCCCGAAGGCGCCATGGCCGCCGAGGCCGCCGTGCTGGCGTATCTGGACCAGGAGTTCGAGCGGATGCGCGAACGGCTGGTCGCTCGCAAGCTGCTGGCGGAGGACTGGCGCGAGTCGGTCGGCACGACCGGCAGCACCAAGTTCCTCACCGCCGAAGAAGCTGCCGCGTACAAGGACGAGCTCGAAGCGTTGCTGACGAAGTACAACGACCGCATGGACGATCCCGCGCTGCGCCCAGAGGGTTCCCGCGCGGTCCGGTTCTTCCTGGGCGTCACCGTCGCGCCCGAATAACTTCCCGAGCAACTGACCGAAGGGTGATCAGCCGTGTTAGCTCACGACGAGCGCGTTTGCTATTGCGAAGCACAGGCAGGCCGACCTGGAGGCCGACGCGGCCACCAGCCGGCTGACCAGGAAGCGCGAGGAGTCCGAGGAAGCCCCACCGAAGACCGAACGGCCGCGCTTGAGGTTGTTCGCGCGGCCGCGCACGGTGTAGCGGCAGGTCGTCAGACGGCTTCCAGCCGCACGATCACCGACTTCGAGGTCGGCGTCCCGGAGATGTCGGCCTTGGAATCCAGCGGTACCAACGGGTTCGCCTCGGGGAAGTACGTCGCCACGCATCCCTGCGCGGTCGGGTAGCTGACGATCCGGAACGCGTCGGCGCGACGTTCCACGACGCCGGTCGGGTCGTCCTTCCACTCCGACACGATGTTGACCATCTGGCCGTCGGAGAACCCCAGTTCCTTGAGGTCGTCGGGGTTCACGAACACCACGCGCCGGCCGTCCTTCACGCCGCGGTAGCGGTCGTCCAGCCCGTAGATCGTGGTGTTGTACTGGTCGTGGCTGCGCAGGGTCTGCATCAGCAGCCGGCCGTCCGGCACCTCCAGCACGGTCATCTCGTTCGCCGTGAAGTTCGCCTTGCCGGTCGTGGTGGCGAACTCCCGCTTGTCGCGCGGCGGGTGGGGCAGCACGAAACCGTCGGGCTGGCGCACCCGCGTGTTGTAGTCGGTGCAACCCGGCACCACGCGCGAGATGTGCTCGCGGATGACGTCGTAGTCCTTCTCGAACGTCCTCCCACGCGACGGGGTGGGAGGCGCCGAACACCTTGCGCGCCAACCGGCACACGATGGAGATCTCGGACAGCAGCTGGTCGGACGCGGGCTTCAGCCGGCCGCGCGAGCGGTGCACGACCGACATCGAGTCCTCGACCGTCACGAACTGCTCGCCCGAGTGCTGCACGTCGCTCTCGGTGCGGCCCAGCGCGGGCAGGATCAGCGCGGTGCGGCCGTGGACCACGTGCGAGCGGTTGAGCTTCGTGGAGACCTGGACGGTGAGCGAGCACTGCTCCAGCGCCTTCTCGGTCACCGGCGTGTCCGGGGTGGCGCTGACGAAGTTGCCGCCCATCGCGATGAACACCTTGCCGCGGCCCTGGCGCATCGCGTTGATCGCGTCGACGGTGTCGAAACCGTGCTTGCGCGGCACCGGGATGCCGAACTCGGTCTCCAGCGCCAGCAGGAACTTCTCCGGCATCTTCTCGTAGATGCCCATGGTCCGGTCGCCCTGCACGTTCGAGTGGCCGCGCACCGGGCACAGGCCCGCGCCGGGCTTGCCGATCATGCCGCGCAGGAACATGACGTTCGCGACCTCGCGGATCGTCGGAACGCTGTGCTTGTGCTGCGTGAGACCCATGGCCCAGCAGGCGATGGTGCGCTGCGAGTCGACGAACATGCCGGCCACGCGGGTGATCTGCTCGCGGGTCAGGCCGGTCGCGGCGAGGACGCGGTCCCAGTCGAGCTCGGCGAGGTGCTCGGCGTAGGCCTCGAAGCCGTGCGTGACGCTGCCGATGAACTCCTTGTCGGCCTTGTCCCACTGCAGGATCAGGTGACCGATCGCCTGGAACAGCGCCTGGTCGCCGCCGACCTTGATCTGCACGAACTCGTCGCAGAGCGCCGTGCCGCGGCCGACGAGTCCGGCGACGTTCTGCGGGTTCTTGAACCGCATCAGCCCGGCTTCCGGCAGCGGGTTCACGGCGATGATCTTCGCGCCGTTCTTCTTCGCGTCCTCCAGCGCGCTGAGCATGCGCGGGTGGTTCGTGCCGGGGTTCTGGCCGACGACCACGATCAGGTCGGCGAGCTCGAAGTCCTTGATCGACACCGAGCCCTTGCCGATGCCGATGGTCTCGTTCAGCGCGGCGCCGGAGGACTCGTGGCACATGTTCGAGCAGTCCGGCAGGTTGTTCGTGCCGAACGAGCGGACCAGCAGCTGGTAGAGGAACGCGGCCTCGTTGCTGGTGCGGCCCGACGTGTAGAAGATCGCCTCATCTGGTGATGAGAGCGCGTTCAGCTCCTGCGCGACCAGCGTGAACGCGGCGTCCCAGCTGATCGGCGTGTAGTGCGTGGCACCGGGCTTGAGCACCATCGGTTCGGTGAGCCGGCCCTGCTGGCCGAGCCAGTAGTCCGTCTTCGTCCGGAGGCTGTCCAGGGAGTGCTCGGCGAAGAACGCGGGCCCGATCCGCCGCTTCGTCGCCTCCTCGGCGACGGCCTTGGCGCCGTTCTCGCAGAACTCCGCCATCTTGCGGTGGCCCTGCGGCTCCGGCCACGCGCAACCGGGACAGTCGAAACCTTCACGCTGGTTGAGCAGGCGCAACGTCTTGACGGTCCGGCTCACACCCATCTGCTCGACCGCGCGGTCGAGCGACACGAGCACGCCGGGAATACCCGCCGCCCATGTCTTGGGGGTGCTGACTTCGAGCGCGGACTCGTCGACGTCGTGCTGCGGAGGCTTGCTGCTCATACGTACATTCTTCGCTGATCGACGTCGGCGCCGCCAGCGCCCCCGAAGAACGCGGCGGCGTCGCCATCACGGGCCCCAAGGGGTTGAGCGGTCCGTGACAGTCAATTGTGATCGCCGTCACTTCCGTCCGGCACCTCTGAAAGGGTGATCAGCCGCAGGTGTCCTCGGTCGGGACCTCTCCGCCGACGGTGAAGTGCTTCTCGTCGTCCTTCAGCGAGCCGCCCACCTGCTTGGGCGGCTCGATGAACTGCGGACCGAGGAAGCCCTCCGCGGACGCCTGGCACGCGATCGAGTACCGGTGGCCGTGGGCCTCCGTGGGCCACAGCCCTTCCGGCATGACCGCGTACGTGATCTTCTCGCGGACGGCGGCGATCATCTCCATCTGGTCGAAGAGCTTCTTCGGGTCCGGCGGCTCGAACGCGTACGCGAACACGTAGTCCGCGGTCACGGTCTGGCGGCCGTCCTTCTCGCCGAGCGTCATCGTCCCGGATACCCTGATGCCGTTCGGGAACAGCTTCGTACCCGGCTTGAGCCGGGTGGTCCAGTTGTGCGGCTGGGTGGCGACCTGCTCGCGCGCCTCGGGCGCCAGCAGCGCGAGGTACCGGTCGGGCTTGTGCTCGCTGATCGTCGCCGGGTCCAGGCGTGCCGCGATGAGTGCCTGCCTGACCTGTTCGAACGCCGGGTTCGCGTCGGCACGATGATGCCCCGCTCGCCGTCGGACCACATCTCGGCGGGGGTGCCGGTGAACGGGGCCTCGACGTTCACTCCCGAGTACGGCAGCTGCACGTCCGGCAGCGAGACGTTCTCGAACGTCCCCGCCCGGTAGAGGCCTGTCAGCACCGCGCCGACCGCGACCAGCGCGATCGCCGCGATGATCTTGCCGCTGTGCCTGCGCAGGCGTGCCTGTCGTCTTTGTCTGCGGATCTCCCGCTTCGCGCGTCTGTTCGCGCCGCGGATCCAGGCCGAGTCCTGAAGGTCAGGGTGGTCCTCGATGTCGTACTGCACGTTCCCCCCAAGAGTTCGGCGCACATCATTGATCACCGAGGGGAGCGACGCCGACGGCCTGCTTCGAATTGTCGCCGGGCCGTTATCAGGTATCTCGTTTCAAGTCGAGACCCCGGGCTCCGTAGACTTCTCCGCTGTGACTGAACTCGACTCCGCATCCCAGCGTCCTGACCTCCCCGCCGCGTGGACTCCGGCGGAGGTAGAGGCGGAGCTGTACCAGCGGTGGGTCGATCGCGGCTACTTCACGGCGGACCCGAGCAGTGACAAGCCGCCGTTCACCATCGTGCTGCCGCCGCCGAACGTGAACGGCAGCCTGCACATGGGCCACGCGCTCAACCACTCGGTCATGGACGCGCTGACCAGGCGCCGGCGCATGCAGGGCTACGAGGTCCTGTGGCTGCCCGGCACCGACCACGCGGGCATCGCGACGCAGAACGCCGTCGAGCGCGCGCTGGCCGGTGAGGGCCTGTCGCGGCACGACCTGGGCCGCGAGAAGTTCGTCGAGCGGGTCTGGGAGTGGCGCGAGGAGGTCGGCGGCCGGATCCTCGGCCAGATGCGCCGCCTCGGCGACGGCGTCGACTGGACGCGCACGCGCTTCACCATGGACGAGGGCCTGTCGCGCGCCGTCCAGACGATCTTCAAGAAGATGTTCGACGACGGCCTGATCTACCAGGCCGAGCGGATCATCAACTGGTGCCCGCGCTGCCAGACGGCGCTGTCGGACATCGAGGTCGACCACAGCGACGACGACGGCGAGCTCGTCTCGATCCGCTACGGCGAGGGCGAGAACTCGATCGTCGTCGCGACCACGCGCGCCGAGACGATGCTCGGTGACACCGCGGTCGCCGTCCACCCGGACGACGAGCGCTACCGGCACCTCATCGGCACCGAGGTCGAGCTGCCGCTGACCGGCCGCCGCATCCCGATCGTGGCCGACGAGCACGTCGACCCGAAGTTCGGCACCGGCGCGGTCAAGGTCACGCCGGCGCACGACCCGAACGACTTCGAGATCGGCCAGCGGCACGACCTGCCGAACCTCACGATCATGGACGAGCGCGCGACGATCACCGCGCACGGCCCGTTCGAGGGGCTCGACCGGTTCGAGGCGCGGCCCGCCATCGTCGCGGCGCTGCGGGAGCAGGGCCGGATCGTCGCGGAGAAGCGGCCGTACGTCCACGCGGTCGGCCACTGCTCGCGCTGTGACACGGTCGTCGAGCCGCGGCTGTCGCTGCAGTGGTGGGTCAAGGTCGAGAACATCGCGGCCGCGGCCTCCGCCGCCGTCCGCGACGGCCGCACCAAGATCCACCCGGCCGACCTGAACAAGCGCTACTTCGACTGGACCGACAACCTGCACGACTGGTGCATCTCGCGCCAGCTGTGGTGGGGCCACCGGATTCCGGTCTGGTACGGCCCGAACGGCGAGATCGTCTGCGTCGGGCCGGACGACGAGGCTCCGAAGGGCGAGGGCTGGCGTCAGGACGAGGACGTCCTCGACACCTGGTTCTCCTCTGGCCTGTGGCCGTTCTCGACGCTGGGCTGGCCGGACGAGACCGAGGACCTGAAGAAGTTCTATCCGACCACGGTTCTCTCGACCGGCTACGACATCCTGTTCTTCTGGGTCGTCCGGATGATGATGTTCGGCCTGTACACGATGGGTGAGACCCAGCCGTTCGACCACGTCTTCCTGCACGGCCTGGTCCGCGACCAGTTCGGCAAGAAGATGTCGAAGTCCAAGGGCAACGGCATCGACCCGCTGGAGTGGATGGACCGCTACGGCGCCGACGCCACCCGGTTCACGCTGCTGCGCGGCGCGAACCCCGGATCGGACCTCGCCGTCGCCGAGGAGTGGGCGGGCGGTTCCCGCAACTTCACCACGAAGCTGTGGAACGCCACCCGTTTCGCGCTGGCCAACGGCGCGACGGTGGAGCGTCCGCTGCCGGCCCGCGACGAGCTGACGGCGGCCGACCGCTGGATCCTCGACGAGCTCGACGCCCTCGTGTCCACTGTGGACTCGAACTTCGAGGCGTTCCAGTTCTCCCGCGCCTGCGAGGCGCTGTACAGCTTCACCTGGGACGAGTTCTGCGACTGGTACCTGGAGATCGCGAAGGTCCAGATCGCCGACGGCCGGGTCGAGGCCACCCAGTCGGTGCTCGGCCATGTCCTCGACGCCGTGCTGCGGCTGCTGCACCCGGCGATCCCGTTCATCACGGAGACGCTTGTGGACGGCGCTGACCGGTGGTGAGTCGCTCGTCATCGCCGCGTGGCCCAAGGCTTCCGGTGCCGAGCGCGACGAGGACGCGGCCGCGCAGATCGAGGGCCTGAAGAAGCTGGCCACCGAGATCCGCCGGTTCCGTTCCGAGCAGGGCCTCAAGCCGGGCCAGAAGGTCGCGGGCAAGGTCCGCGGCGCGTGCTGCGTCGGGTTGACCGACCAGGTGCCGTCGGTCCGCGCGATGACGCGGCTGACCGAGCCGGGCGACGAGTTCACCGTCTCGGCCACCCTCGAGGTCGGTCTGCCCAAGGGCGCGGTGAAGGTCGAGCTGGACCTGTCCGGCGCGATCGACGTCGTGGCCGAGCGCAAGCGGCTCGAGAAGGACCTCGCGGCGGCTCGGAAGGAGCTGGCGCAGACGTCGGGCAAGCTCGGCAACGAGGCCTTCCTGGCCAAGGCGCCCGCCGACGTCAAGGCCAAGATCGAGGCCCGCAAGGCCGCGGCGGAGTCCGACATCACCCGCATCAACGAGCGCCTCGCCGCGCTGCCGGAGGCGTAGAAAGTGGAAGCGAACCTCGACGAGTTCCTCGACGTCGAGAACGAGCTCAACCAGCGCTGGCCCGAGACCAAGCTCGAGCCGTCGCTGGACCGGATCAAGGCGCTGGCGCACGTGCTGAGCGACCCGCAGACGAACTACCCGGTCGTGCAGCTGACGGGAACGAACGGCAAGACGTCGACGTCGCGCATGGTCGATGCGCTCTTCACGCGCATCGGCCTGCGCACCGGCCGGTACACCAGCCCGCACCTGCAGCTCGCCACCGAGCGGATCAGCCTCGACAACCAGCCGATCAGCCCGGAGCGGTACGTCGAGGTCTACCGCGACATCGAGCCGTACATCGCGATGGCGGACAACCAGTCCGAGATCCGGATGAGCAAGTTCGAGGTGCTCACCGGCATGGCGTACGCGGCGTTCGCGGACGCCCCGGTCGACGTCGCCGTCGTCGAGGTCGGCATGGGCGGCACCTGGGACGCGACGTCCATCGCGGACGCCCGTGTCGCCGTCCTCACCCCGATCGGCCTCGACCACACCGAGTACCTGGGTACCCGTCCCGAGGACATCGCGGTGGAGAAGTCCGGCATCATCAAGCCGGGCGCCGTCGCGATCGTCGCCGAGCAGACGCCCGAGGTCATGAGGGTGATCCTGGAACGCGTCGCCGAGGTGGACGCGATGGTGGCCCGCTTCGGCAGCGAGTTCGGCGTCCTGTCCAGGGCCGTCGCCGTCGGCGGCCAGATGATCACGCTGCAGGGCCTGGGCGGCGTCTACGAGGACATCTTCCTGCCGCTGCACGGCGAACACCAGGCGAAGAACGCCGCGCTGGCGCTGGCCGCAGTCGAGGCGTTCTTCGGCGCGGGCCCCGAGCGCAAGATCGACATCGAGATGGTCCGCGAGGGTTTCGCCTCGGTCGTCACGCCCGGCCGCCTGGAGCGCGTGCGTTCCGCGCCCAACGTCTTCGTCGACGCCGCGCACAACCAGCACGGCGCCGCGGCTCTCGCTCGCGCGCTGGAGTCGGAGTTCGGCTTCCGCAAGCTCGTCGCCGTCGTCGCCGTCATGTCCGACAAGGACGCCGAGGGCATCCTCGCCGCACTGGAGCCGGTGGTGCAGGAACTGGTGATCACCACCAACTCCTCCCCGCGCGCCATGGACCCGGACGTCCTCGCCGGCCTGGCCGTCCCGATCTTCGGTGAGGACCGCTTCGAGGTGCGTCCCCGCCTGGTCGACGCCATCGAGGAAGCCATCCACCTCATCGAAGACGAACAGTCCGGCGGCGGCGTGATCGTCACCGGCTCCGTCGTCACCGCGGGCGAGGCCCGCGCGCTGTTCGGAAAGGAGCCGGCATGACCACCCCGGCCCCTCTGAAGAAGGACCCGATGAAGGCGTTCCGGGGCATCATGGCCGGCACGCTGATCCTCGAGGTCATCGTCGTGGCACTGGCACTGCCGGTGATCGCCAAACTGCACGGCGGCGTCACCTCGGCAGTCGGCTGGGTGGCGTTCGGCTTCATCGCGGTGTTCATCGCGATGTGCGCGTTCGTCCGCCGCCCGTGGGCGATCGGCGCCGTCGTGGGCCTGCACGTGCTGCTGATCGCCACCTGGATCCTGCTGCCCGCGATGGGCGTGATCGGCGTGATCTTCGGCCTCGTGTGGGCGTACCTGTTGTGGCTGCGCAAGGACCTGCTCAAGCGGATGGCCGAGGGCAGGTTGCCCGCGCAGCAACAGCAGCAGGAGAGCGGACCGGCTACCTCTGCTTCTTGAGGTCCTGCCGGCCCTCGCAGGATCAGGTCTGGTCGTAGGCCATCAACGCGTCGATGACCAGCCTGACCTGTCGGTCAGCGTCCTCGTGGTCCGCCGTGAACGGCGTCCGCGAACTGGACTGGCGGCGCTGTAGCTCGACGTTCCAGACCGAGCCGCGACCGGGGATCTCGACCGTGTAGGCGGCGCGGTCGGACACCGTGAACCGCGTCATCTCGGTGCGCACCGCCTTGCGCCCCTTCACCTCGGTGACCTCGCCGAGCTCGTTGGGTTCCACGAACCAGTCGAACGCGGCATTTCCCGGCTGGTAAGGCGACAGGTAAATGCTGACGGTCTTGTCGAGACCTGACTGCTTGTGCCCGCGCACCGCAATTTGGCAATAGAACTTGCTTGAAACGACCCTGATGACATCCTTCGTGCCCAGTACTTTCTCCGCGATTTCGTCCGTGATCGCGGCACACCAGTAATAGGGACCCCAGACCACTCCCTTGCCGACGCCGGCCTCCACGTCGTTGATGGGCAGCACCTCGGAGAACGTGTGCGGCTCCGGTGCCGTCCACGCGACGCACGACTCCGGGTCGCCGGTGAGGACGTCGTCGCAGTTCGCCTGCGGGCCGGCCGCCGGGGCCGGGGGCGTGATCTTCACCGGGACGGCCCGCGGTTCGACGGAGGAACAGGATGCGAGCAGCATTGCGGTGCTGACGAAAAGCGCCAATGAACTACGCATGCCGCAGTTCGTACCCTCACCTGTCGCAATGCGATGGTGACACTTCGTCTTGTTCACCCGATCGTGCTTTGAAGTCAGGACGAGGCCCGTTGTCCGGCGGTATGCTGCTTGACGCACGAATCCGCCGGGGAGGGTACTGGGGTATGAGTGGGACCAAGGTCGATCTCGACACGCTGCGCGCGGCCATCGCGGAGTACAAGTCCATCCGTGACGACCTGCTGATGGCGCACACGACCGGCCGAGTGCTGGCCGAGGTCAAGAACGCCGGCCTGGACATGCCGAGCAAGGTGTACGCGAACTGGGCCAACACCGCGGGTGCCATGCACCAGCAGTCGAACGAGCAGCTTCGCAACACGTTGACCACCCGCATCGAGAATCTGGAAGCGACGCTGCGTCAGTACGAACAGACCGAAGCGGGCAACCAGGCCAACCTGAAGCCGAAGGACTGAGCTGTTGCGCATCCGAACCATCGTCGCCGGTACCGCGGCGATCGCACTGCTGGCCGGTTGCGGCAACGGCGGTGGCACCACCGGCACGCCGACGAACACGCCGCCGAGCAGCAACAGCAACGGCGGTGGTGACACCACGGCGAACGGTGCTCCCAAGGTGAAGAACCCGCTCGACGTCAAGGCCTTCGAGACCAGCCCCTGCACCGTGGCGACCCCGGCTCAGGTCGAGGCGTTCGGTCTTCCCGGCGTCAACGGCAGGGTCAACACCAGCGCTCCGGGTCCGTCCTGCATCTGGCTCGGCGCGTCCGCCCCGAGCAAGATCACTCCCAGCGTGTCGTTCATCCCCGGTGGCAAGGGGTTGGACGCGATGTACCAGAACAAGGACACGTACGCGGCGTTCGAGCCCCTGCCCGCGATCCAGGGCTACCCGGCGATCATGAACTTGCAGGTCGACCAGCGCGCCGACGGCAACTGCGATGTGTCGGTCGGCGTGTCCGACGAGCAGGCGGTCCTCGTCCTCATCGTGACGGAGAAGGGCAGCCCGCGTTTCGCGGACCCGTGCGGGGCCGCCACCGAGTTCGCGAACCAGGTCATCACGACGATCAAGGCAGGTGCGAAATGACACGGCCCGCGCCCAGCTGTTTCACCCAGGACAACACGAGAGCCGACGGGTTCTCCGGGCACGAGATCTACACCCAGATGACCGGTGGTCCCGGCACGGGATCGGCCCAGAACGCGGCGAACAAGGCCATCGAACTGGAGGGCAGCTACGCCGGCATCGAGGCGCGGCTCAAGCGCGTAGGCGAGACCCTGGGCGAGTCGTGGAGCGGTGCGAGCGCCGATGCCGCGCAAGCCGCCGGCAACCCGATCAACCAGGCCATGATCCAGATGCAGGACGCGCTGCGCCAGGCCGACCACTCGCTGTCCAACCAGGTCTACCAGTTCAACCTGAACAAGGGTCAGCTGAAGAACATGCCGGCGAGCAAGCCGGACACGAACCTGTGGGACGACGCGACTCCGTGGGACACCGACACCGAGGACGCGGTCAACAGCTACAACTCCGAAGAGTCGCACAACCGCAAGGTCTACAGCGAGTTCCAGAGCGCCAGCAACACCAACCGCGGTGAGCTCCCGAAGGAGTTCCCCGGTGTCACGGCCGACAACCTGAACGTCGAGATCACCAACACCGGCGGCGACGACGGCAACGACAAGACCTCGAACGTCAGCACCAGCTCGACCCGCCCGTCCGGCACCCCGAGCGGGTTCCCGGCGAGCACCGGGTCGCCGCAGGGTCCTGGCGGCACCTGGACCGGCCCCGGTTCGATCAACGGCGACCAGACCAGCACCAGCTGGGTCAGCGGTGGCGACGACCGCCCCGGCACCGGTCCCGGCAAGCCGGGTGACCTGGGCATCGGTGGCAAGCCGTCGGTCGGCAGCGTGATCGACCGGCCGCCGACAACGGGCATCCCGCCGATCGGCGTGCCCGGCGGACCCGGGGACCTGAGCGGCACTGGTGGCGGCACGGCGCCGGCGGCCGCGGCACCAGCGGCGGTGGCGGCGGCGGTGGCGGCGCGCGGCAAGTTCGGTGGCGGTAGCGGCGCCGGCGGCAAGTTCGGCGCCGGCGGCCTCGGCGGCACGGGTACCGGCGGTAGCGGTACGGCCGGTCAGCAGCCCGGTGGCAAGTCCGGCGTGTTCGGCGGCATGGGTGAGAACGCCCAGAACGCCGGCGCTCGCGGCGGTGCGGCCGGTGCGGCGGGCCGTGGTGGTGCCGCGGGTATGGGTGGCATGGGTGGTCAGGGGCAGAAGGGCCAGGGCGAGGACGACCTGGAACACAAGTCCGCGGACTACCTGGTCACCGAGGAGAACACCAACGAGCTCATCGGCGACATGCCGATGGTCGCACCGCCGACGATCGGGGGGTGAGCGTGCTGCGTTCGTCCATTCAGCTGTCCGACCTCGCGTTCGACGTGCTGTGGAAGCAGGAGAAGCTGGGGGACTACCACCCGGCGTTGCACGTGGACTCGCCGGGCGAGACCGAGGACGAGCGCGCGGTCATCGAGCGCGACGTCATCGGTGAGCTGCGCCGGGTCGGGCTCGACCATCCGGACGTGCGGGGCACGCTGCACCTGATCGCCAAGGCGGACACGGACTACTCGGCGTGGATCGCGGTCACGCCGAGCGAGACGCGACCCGTGGTGGTGGCGGCGAACTCGCAGCACGGCGTACTCGCCCTGCACGACAACGGGTTCGTGCAGCTGCACCCGATCCGGCCGGAGAACGCGCCCGAGGTGCTCGCGATGCAGCTCCCGGACGTGCCGGCGGGCAAGGGCGCGTCGATCAACGTGCACGCGTCGGAGATCAACGTGCACCAGGCGGGCAAGGCGTCGCCGTCGATCTCGCTGCGCCAGCTGCTCGCCCAGCCCCGCAAGGGCACGGCGAAGCTGTACACGGCCCGGCGCAACGCCGAGGGCCGGCAGCGGGCCAAGACCTTCCTCACCACGATCGACTTCGAGGACGGCCGCTGGCTCGTGGTCAAGTACACCGACCAGAACCACCAGACGTGGGTGCACGCCACGCCCGCGTCACGGCAGATCATCACGGACTGGCTCAAGCGCCTGACCTGATTCACCGCCTGCCCGGATTTACCAGGAACTAACCGGACTGCACCAGCGTCGCGGCTGTGAGAAAGCCAATCGCCATCGCCGCCGCACTGGCCGCGACGCTGCTGTCCGTCGGCACCGCCAACGCTGCCGAGACCGTCCCCGGTTGTGCCACTGCCAAGCAGGTCGGCACCACGGGCCACATCACCTACCAGAACAAGACCATCGGCTCGGTCAAGCAGTTCGCCGGCTGTGGCAAGAACTACCCCTACCTGTGGGTCTGGGACTCGTACTACAACTCGCACCCACCGCTCCGCGTCGGCAACTGGATCGCGGAGTTCAGCGACGGCGAGGAGATCCCGCACGGCGGCGGGCAGGCCACCGGCAAGCAGGAGCTGTGGGGCAAGGGCGCGGCCACGCTGGACAAGTGCACCAAGGCCGTCGCCACGATCCGCACCGGCTCCGGTGTGACCGACTACGTGTGGGGCGCGACGGACCAGCGCTGCTGAAGTTCACCTCGGGTTTCACCCCCGGTCAGAACCGGCGACTAGAAACCGCGCATGACCTTCGACCGTCGCACGTTGTTCAAGGCAGGCGCATTCGGCACGGCCGCGGCGCTGGTGCCCTCGGGCATCAGCCTCGCGAAGACCGACCGCCCGGTACTGACGCACGGCGTGCAGTCCGGCGACGTCACCTGGGACGGCGGCATCGTCTGGACCCGCGCGGACCGGCCGTCCCGGATGCTCGTCGAGGTGTCCAACGACCCGGGCTTCCGCTTCTCCCGCCGCATCCGCGGTCCGCTGCTCACCCCGGAGACGGGCGGTACCGGGCACGTCCGGGTCAACCACCTGCTCCCCGGTCGCCGCGCCTACTACCGCGTGACGGCCGAGGAGCTCAACGGCCGCACCTGCAGCGAGTCCGTGACAGGCAGCTTCACCACCGCACCGATCGGCCGTGACGAGGTGCGGTTCGTGTGGTCCGGCGACGTCGCCGGTCAGGGCTGGGGCATCAACCCGGACATCGGCGGCATGCCGATCTTCAAGGCCATGGCCGACCGCAGGCCCGACTTCTTCATCCACAGCGGCGACAGCGTCTACTCCGACAACCCGCTCAAGGAGTCGGTGCCGCTCCCGGACGGCCGGATCTGGCGCAACCTCGTCACGCCGGAGAAGCTCAAGGTCGCCGAGACGCTCGACGAGTACCGCGGCCAGTTCGCCTACAACCTGCTCGACGACAACCTCAAGCGCTTCGCCGCCGAGGTCCCGATCTTCGCGCAGTGGGACGACCACGAGGTCACCAACAACTGGTACCCCGGCGAGATCCTGGACCTCCCGCAGTACACCGAGAAGCGCGTGGACGTGTTGGCGCAGCGGGCTTTCCAGGCGTTCCACGAGTGGATGCCGATCGACCGCCACCGCGCGGTGGACGGTCGCGTCTACCGGAAGTTCTCCTACGGCCGCAACGTCGAGATCTTCGTGCTCGACATGCGCACCTACAAGGACCGCAACACCTCGCCCAAGGACCAGCCGGGCGTGATTCTCGGTGCGGCGCAAGCGAAGTGGCTCGTCAGCGAACTCGCCCGCAGCACCGCCACGTGGAAGATCATCGCGGCGGACCTGCCGATCGGCCTCACCGTCCCGGACGGCACGGACATCGAGGGCGTCGCGAACGGCCTGCCGGGCGCGCCCAACGGCCGTGAGCACGAGATCGCGTGGGTGCTGCGGGAGCTCAAGAGGCGCCGCGTCAAGAACACCGTGTGGCTGACCGCGGACGTCCACTACACCGCGGCGCACCACTACTCGCCGGACCGCGCGGCCGTCGGCGACTTCGACCCGTTCTGGGAGTTCGTGTCCGGCCCGCTGCACTCCGGCGCGTTCGGCCCGAACACGCTCGACCCGACGTTCGGTCCCCAAGCCGTGTTCGTGCACGCCCCGCCCGCCGCCAACACCTCGCCGCTGGACGGGTTCCAGCACTTCGGCGAGGTCAAGGCGGACCGCGAGGAACTCACGGTGTGGCTGCGCGATGCGACCGGAGCATCGCTCTGGTCCAAAACGCTCAGGGCCGCCTGACGATCGCCGTAATGTCGGTGCGTGCCCATCTCGTTCGACACCACCGGTTTCCATCAGCTCGACCAGAACACCTGGCAGCATCCCAGCGGTGACCAGGCGGACCTGACCTACTACAACCTGGTGCCCGACCTGCCGGCCGGGCTGGACGACCTGCCCAAGCTCAGGCACGACCTCGCCCGGATCCACGGCGAGACCGGCTGCCTGATCGAGGCGCACGTCGTCCAGCTCGCCGGGGTGCCCGCGCTGCTGCGGATCGTCAAGATGCCGTTGCCGAACCAGCCGAACGGGCAGGTGTTCCTCTGCTCCTTCACCATCCCCAAGGCGAGCTGCAGCGCGGTGCTGCAGTTCGGGGCGATGGAGCGCGGCATGACGGGGATGCGGGAGGCCGTGCTGGCGGCGGAGATCGGGTTCGAGAACTGGATCAAGCCGCACCCGTACGCGCCTGAGATGGAGGGCGTGCTGCCGTTCCACGCGGGCGACGATCCCCGTCACGACGCGAGGTTCCCCGACCACCCGTTGTCGCGCGTGCGGGCGTGGGCGCATCACGTCGTTCGCACGGCACGGGTGGACCCGCAGTTCGCCTCCCTGCCGCCGTTCCAGGTCCTGGCGCCACCGCCGCCGGTAGCGCCAGGTCAGAGCCTCATCACGGCACTGCCCAGCCTGCCGGTCAAGGATTTCATCGGTCTGCAGATCGGTGAGCGGACGACGTACTGGCGGATGACCGATCCGAAGCTGAGGGAGATGCTCGGCCGAGGGGTCATGGGCCGGTCGCCGCTCGCGGACACCCGGTTCCGCGACATGGTTCTCATCGACACCGAGACCGGCGAAGCGATGATTCCCGACCGCTTCACCACCGACGGCAACATGACCGCGCACGGCACGCATCTGGTGCAGGTCACGCTGCCGGAAGCTGATGCCGAGCTCTCCGACGAGGACGTCATGGACGCGTTCAGGTGGGCCGGCCAGATGTGCGGCGCGGCGGCGGAACGCGGCGAGTACCTCTCCCTCGAACCGATCGAGAACCAGGGCGAGCAGGCGGATCCGCACGTCCTGCTCGCCGTGCAACCGCACGAGGGGCAGCCGATGGTCATCGCCCAGTTCTCGCCCCCGCCGAGCGAAGGACCTCTGGCGGGCGTGCCGAGCCGCAGCGCACCGGCGACACCGGAGTCAGTCGTGGGCGTCGGTCTGATCGCCGGGATGGCGGTCAACGAGTGGCGCTCGCACCCACTCCGCATGGCGATCACCTACAAGCGTCCGCCAAGCTGACTGCAAATATTTGCAGCGCCCGACGTATTGTTTCCCGCTGTTTGTCGTGGTTTTGTGCAGCAACCCTGCAAGAGTTTGCGACAAGGAGGTCGCGATGCGTCGGGTCGTCGCCGCGCTCGCTGCACTGGTTTTGCTCCCCCTGACACCGGTCCAGGCCGTTGCCGCACCACCGCAACGGCTGGCCGTGGGGGAGGTGGTGGACATAGCGCCCGGCGTGCGCGACGGGGACGCGAAGCTCGCGTTGCCGCCGAAGCGCGACGACCTGCGGGGCGAGCGGTTCTACTTCGTGATGCCCGACCGGTTCGCGAACGGCGACCCGCGCAACGACCGGGGCCGCTCGAACAGCGCCGAGAACGGCTTCAACCCCGCTGACAAGGGCTTCTACCACGGTGGGGACCTCAAGGGCCTGCACCAGAAGCTCGGCTACCTCGACGGCATGGGCATCACGGCGATCTGGATGACGCCGATGTTCCTCAACCGCTGGGTGCAGGGCGACAGCGCCGGTTACCACGGCTACTGGACCGTCGACTTCACCAAGCTGGACCCGCACTTCGGCACCACGCAGGAGATGCGCGACCTGATCCGTGACGCACACCGGCGTGGCATCAAGGTGTTCTTCGACATCGTCGCGAACCACACCGCCGACGTGATCAAGTATGCCGAGGGCAAGACCTCGTACGTCTCCACGGGTGCGCAGCCGTACCTGGACGCTGACGGCAAGCCCTTCGACCTCGCCGATTACGCGGGTCGTAAGGACTTCCCGAAGCTCGACGCGCAGAAGTCCTTCCCGTACACGCCGATCAAGGACGGCCAGACGAAGTATCCGTTGTGGCTCAACGACTCCACGCTCTACCACAACCGCGGCGACTCGACGTTCTCCGGCGAGTCGTCCGAGCAGGGCGACTTCTCCGGTCTCGACGACCTGATGACCGAGCACCCGCGCGTCGTCAACGGCATGAAGGACATCTTCACCAGCTGGATCGACACGCTCGACATCGACGGCTATCGCGTCGACACGGTCAAGCACGTCAACCTGGAGTTCTGGCAGGCGCTGGCGCCGCACGTCAAGCAGTACGCGAACCGCAAGGGCAAGAAGGACTTCTTCGTGTTCGGTGAGGTCTTCGACTCCTCGCCGGAGAACACGTCGAAGTACACGACCACCGGCATGATGCAGGCCACGCTGGACTTCCCGTTCCAGAGCAGCGCGGTGAGCTTCCTGTCCGGCAAGGGTTCCCAGCGGCTCGGCGAGGTGCTGCTCGACGACGACCGCTACACCGACGCCGACTCCAACGCCTCGTCGCTGCCGACGTTCCTCGGCAACCACGACATGGGCCGGATCGCGTGGATGATCCGCACCGACCGGCCGGGCATCTCCGACGCGGAACTGCTGGAGCGGCTCAAGCTCGGCAACACCCTGATGTACCTGTGGCGCGGCAACCCGGTCGTCTACTACGGCGACGAGCAGGGTTTCGCGGGCACCGGCGGCGACAAGCTGGCGCGCCAGGACATGTTCGCCTCGAAGACGCCGGAGTACGCCGCGGAGAAGCTGATCGGCACCGACCGCACCGGCGCCGTCGACAACTACAACACCTCCCACCCGCTGTACCTGCAGCTCAAGGCCCTGGCGGCGCAGGTGGACCGCGATCCCGTGTGGCGTGACGGCAACCAGGTGCTCCGGTACGCCGACGCCGACGTGTTCGCGTTCAGCCGCATCCTCGGCCGTGAGCACCTCGTCGTCGCCAATGCGGGCACCGCGCCGGCGACCGTGACCGTGCCGGTGTCTTCGAGCGCTTTCGAGAACGCGCAGGTCCAGAACGGCCGCGTCACGGTGACCGTGCCCGCGCTGTCGACGTTGGTGCTCAAGGGAACCAGCGACGTGGCCAAGGCGAAGCCGACGCCGGTTCTGGTCGCGCCGCCGCCGGAACGGTGCTGGACAAGCGGGTCGAGCTCCGCGCGGACGGCATCAGCGCTGCCCAACGCGGCAGCCACGTTCGCCGCACGGGTTGAGGGCACGCGCGACTGGACCGTGCTCGGCACCGATGACGCCGCGCCGTACCGGGTTTTCGCGGACCTGTCGGCACTTCCGGGTGCGGCCGTCGGCAAGCGCGTCGAGCTGCGCGTGGTGGCGAAGTCCGGCGAGATCGGCGCGGACGGCGCGTTCGTGTCGCTGGTGGCCGCGCCGCCGATCCCGGACCCCGGCACGAAGAACCCGGACTGGCTGGTCGTGCACTACCAGCGCGACAACTACGACGGCTGGGGCCTGCACGTCTGGGGTGACGTGGAGACGCCGACCGAGTGGAACGCGCCGCTGCCGTTCGCCGGTGAGGACGCCTACGGGCGTTTCGCGTGGGTCAAGCTGAAGCCGGGCGCCAAGCAGATCGGGATCATCGCGCACAAGGGCGACGAGAAGGACACGTCGGTCGACCGGTTCGTCGACCCGAGCGTGACGCCCGAGGTGTGGCTGAAGCAGGGCCAGGTGCCGGTGCACCCGTCCGAGCAGGCGGCCACCGGCAAGGCGGTCGTGCACTACGTCGGTGACGCCACCGGTGCCGTTGTCCGCGTCGCCGGACGGCCCGATGTGCCCTTCTCTGGTGGCATTGCCGAACTCCCGCCGACCACCGACTTCTCGGTCGTGCGCGGGACCACCGTCGAGGCGTCCGGCAAGTTCACGAGTGGCCACTCGTGGGTGGCCAACGGACGGGTGCATGCTTCGAAGGCAGCCGCCGAGAACCGAGCGGTGATCCACTACAACCGCGCGGACGGCGACTACACCGACTGGACGATGTACCACTGGACGGGTTCGCTGGAGCCGTCACCGGGCTGGAACCAATCGCGGGTGCCGGACGGACGGGATGCTTTCGGCGTCTACTGGTCGGTGCCGCTCGCTCCTGGTGCGGCCGGGCTGAGCTACATCGTCCACCGCGGCGACGCCAAGGATCCCGGCCCCGATCAGTTCCTGGACCTGGGCCAGAAGGGGAACGAGGTGTGGCAGTTGCAGGGCAACGAGACCTACCTGCTGCCGCCCAACGCCGGTCCCGCCGCCGATGACGACCTGACCAAGGCCAAGGCGATCTGGATCGCGAAGGACAAGGTCGTCTGGGACGTGCCTTCCGTGCAGTCCGACGGCTACCGGCTGGAGTACGGCTCGCGCGTGCTGCGGCTCTCGCCGACCACCGAAGAGGCTCCGGCACAGTTCCCGCACCTGCGCGGAAAGCCGGTGTTCGCCGTGCGCGGGTTCGTCGACGAAGCGTTGCGGGACAAGCTTTCCGCCGTGCACGTCGACGCCGGCGGCGCGATCCGGCATCGCACGAGCGTGCAGATCGCGGGCGTGCTGGACGACCGTTTCGCCGCTGCGGCAACGAAACTGACGTTCGGGCCGTCGTTCGACCACGATCGCGCCTCGGTCCGGTTGTGGGCGCCGACTGCGACGAACGTGAAGCTGCGCCTGTTCGACGAGCCCGCGGGTGAGCCGAAGAAGGTGGTGCAGCTCAAGCGTGACGACGCTTCGGGATCGTGGTCCGGAGCCGGCAACTGGAAGAACAAGTACTACCAGTTCGAGGTCACCAACTGGCAGCGCACGGTCGTGGTCACGGACCCGTACTCGGTGGCGCTGTCGGTGAACTCGACGCACTCGCAGTTCGCGGATCTGAAGGACCCGAAGACCATGCCCGGCGGGTGGTCGAAGGACGTCGCCCGCGGGATGGGCGGCGCGATCACCGAGCTGCACGTGCGGGACTTCTCGATCAACGACGAGTCCGTGCCCGACCGCCGATCGCGGCATGTACAAGGCGTTCACGCACCGCGACTCCGTGGGTATGAAGCACCTCAAGACGCTGGCCGCCGCGGGCATGGACACCGTGCACCTGCTGCCGACGTTCGACATCGCGACGATCCCCGAGAAGCGGTCCGACCAGGCCACGCCCGCGTGCGACCTGAAGTCGCTGCCCGCGGACTCGGACCAGCAGCAGGCCTGTGTGGGTGCGGTGGCCTCGAAGGATGGCTTCAACTGGGGTTACGACCCGTTCCACTACGACGTGCCCGAGGGCTCGTACGCGACCGCCGACGCGCAGAACGGCTGGGCACGGTCGAAGCAGTACCGCGAGATGGTGAAGTCGTTGCACGACAACGGCAACCGCGTGGTGGTGGACGTGGTCTACAACCACACTGCGGCGTTCGGTGACGCACCGACCTCGGTGCTCGACAAGGTCGTGCCCGGCTACTACCAGCGGCTCAACCTGGACGGCTCGGTCGCGAACTCCACGTGCTGCGCGAACACCGCGACCGAGAACGCCATGATGGGCAAGCTCGTCGTCGACTCGGTGGTGCGGTGGGCTCGCACGTACAAGGTCGACGGCTTCCGGTTCGACCTGATGGGCCACCACCCGAAGGCGAACATCCTGGCCGTGCGGGCGGCTCTCGACGCGCTGACCGTCGAACGGGACGGCGTGGACGGCCGGAAGATCGGTGTCTACGGCGAAGGCTGGGACTTCGGCGAGGTGGCCGGCAACGCCCGGTTCGAGCAGGCCACCCAGGCGAACATGGCCGGCACCGGTGTCGGCACGTTCAGCGACCGGCTCCGGGACGCGGTGCGCGGCGGCGGGCCGTTCGACGACGACCCGCGCGTGCAGGGCATCGGCTCGGGTCTGGCCGGGGACGTGAACTCCTCGCCCGCCAACGGTGACGTGGCCGCGCGGCTGGAGAACTACAGCGACCTGGTGAAGCTCGGCATGGCCGGCAACATGGCGTCGTACCGGTTCCAGTCCACCGCCGGGCCGGTCGTCGCCGGGCGAGACGTGCAGTACAACGGCACTGCCGCCGGGTACACCGGACAGCCGCTGGAGGCGATCACGTACGTCGACGCGCATGACAACGAGACGTTGTTCGACGCGTTGACCTACAAGCTGAAGCCCGAGACTTCCCCGGCTGACCGGGTGAAGATGCAGACCGTGGCGCTGGCACCGGCGTTGCTCGGGCAGGGGCGGCCGTTCGTGCACGCGGGTACCGAGTTCCTGCGCTCGAAGTCGTTGGACCGCAACAGTTACGACTCCGGCGACTGGTTCAACGCCTACGACCCGTCGTTGCGTGACAACGGGTTCGGCCGCGGGTTGCCGCCCAAGGCGGACAACGAGTCGAAGTGGCCGTACGCGAAACCGTTGCTGGGCTTGGCGAAGCCGTCGTCAGCGGACATGAAGGCCTCGCTGGACGCGACCCTGGAGCTGCTCCGGATCCGTCAGTCGTCGCCGTTGTTCTCGCTCGGGTCGGCCGACCTGGTGCAGCAGAAGGTGTCGTTCCCGGCCGCCGAGTCCGGCGTGATCGTCATGCACGTCGACGACACGGCCGGGCCGGACGTGGACACGGGTCGGCGCGGTCTGGTCGTGGTGATCAACCCGTATCCGACGGACCGGGTCGTTGCCCTGCCCGCCGGCGACTGGAAGCCGCTGACCAGGGAAAAGCGCGCCGGTGCGGCACGTTCGGTCGTGGTGCTGGAGCGATAGTTCCGCTGACAAATAGTTGCGATCTAGATTATTTGGTACCTTAGTGTCCATGGGCACGAAGGGGTGTACTGACCTGATGATGCTGCTGCATCTGACGGGACACGCGCTGGAGACAGAACTGACGGCGAGGCTCGCGGAAATCGGGTTGACCCCGCGAGCCCGCTGCGTGTTGTCCAGTGCGCTGGACGCGGAGTGCACGCAGTCCGAGATCGCCGAGTTGGCCAGCATCGACAAGACGACCATGGTCGTGACGATGGACGCGCTCGAGTCGGCTGGTTACGCCGAGCGCAAGCCCTCCGCGACCGACCGTCGTGCCCGCGTCGTCGTCGTGACCGAGTCGGGCCGGGAGATCGTGGCCAAGGCCGATCAGGTCGTCGCCGACGTCTACGAGAGCGTGCTGGGTTCGCTGCCGGACGATGAGCGAGATGGCCTGGTCAGCGGCCTGACGAGGCTGCTGGAGGGCCGGTTGGCCACCCTCGTGCCGTGTGATCGGCCGCCCCGCAAGCGTGCTCTGCGTCATGCCGTCGGGTAAGAGATAGTCCCGTACAAAACTATCTGCTACGGTTCCTCTTATGAATTCAGGGGGACCGAAAACCGACTCGCGCTGGCTGGCGCTGATCGTGCTGTGCGCGGGGATGTTGATGATCGTGCTGGACCAGACGATCGTGAACGTCGCGCTGCCCGCGATCGAGGAAGACCTCAAGTTCGGCCAGGCCGGTCTGGCCTGGGTCGTGAACGCGTACCTGATCGCCTACGGCGGTCTGCTCCTGCTCGCGGGCCGCCTCGGCGACCTGATCGGGCACAAGAAGGTGTTCCTGATCGGCCTCGGCGTCTTCACCGTCGCGTCGCTGCTGTGCGGCCTGTCGTTGAGTGCCGAGATGCTGATCGTTTCTCGCTTCATCCAGGGCGCCGGCGGTGCGCTGGCCACGTCCGTGACGCTGGGCATGGTCGTGACGATGTTCCCCAAGCCCGACGAGCAGAGGCGCGCTATCGGCGTGTTCAGCTTCGTCGCGGCGGCGGGTGCGTCCATCGGCCTGTTGCTCGGCGGTGTGCTGACCGACGCGATGTCGTGGCACTGGATCTTCTTCGTGAACATCCCGATCGGCATCGTGGCCGCCATCGCCGCCGTGCGTCTGGTGCCCGACTCGGACGGTCTTGGGTTGCGTGAGGGCGCGGACGTTCTGGGCGCGCTGCTGATCGTTGCCGCGGTGATGCTCGGCGTCTACACGATCGTCAAGGCCGAGCACTACGGCTTCGGCTCCGCGCACACGTTGGGTCTGGGCGCCGTGGCGTTGGCTCTGCTGGTCGGTTTCGTGTTCCGTCAGCGGCACGCCGAGAAGCCGCTGCTGCCGTTGCGGGTGTTCCGTTCGAGGAACGTGACCGGCGCGAACCTGGTGCAGATCTCCATGATCGCCGGCATGTTCGGCCTGTTCTTCCTCGGCACGCTGTACATGCAGCTGGTGCTGTCGTACACGCCGTTGCAGATCGGCCTGGCGTTCATGCCGGTCGCGGTGGCGATCGGGGCGTTCTCGGTGTCGCTGTCGGCACGTCTGAACACCCGGTTCGGCGAGCGCAACATGCTGATTCTCGGCCTGGTGCTGATGCTGGTCGGCATGCTCTTGTTCACGCAGGTGCCGGTCGACGGCACGTACCTGGCCAACATCCTGCCCGCGGTGGCACCGATCGGCATCGGCATGGGCCTGTCGTTCCCGGCTCTGATGACGCTGGCGATGTCCGGCGCCGCACCTGGCGAGGCCGGCCTGGCCTCTGGTCTGGTGAACACGACCGCGCAGGTGGGCGGGGCGCTGGGGTTGGCCGTGCTGGCCACGACCTCGACCTCGTACACGTCGTCGCTGCTGGCGTCCGGCGTCGGCCGGCTGGAGGCGCTGACCTCCGGCTTCCACCTGGCGTTCTGGATCAGCTCCGCGTTGGTGGCCGTTGCTCTTGGTCTGGCGGTGTTCGTGCTGCGGCAGGTTTCTGTCTCACGGGACGCTGAGCCCGTGCTCGTGCACTAGTGATCGGCTAGCTCGACCCGCTTCTCGACGTCCTCGGTGCGCAGGATCGCGAACTCGCGGTCCTGCGCTTTGAGGACCTTCAGGTAGCCGGGGCTCGTCTCGAACACGTAGACCTCCTCGGCGTCGTTGATCCTCTCCTTGGGCACCCACGGCGTGCTGACGATCGCGGCCACCGCGAGTGCGGTGCCGGCCAGCAGCCAGGCGAACCAGTGCAGCAACCACCGGGCGTTGCGGATGGCCAGGATCATGGCGGCGCCGATCGCGACGGCCGCCGGGGCAAGCCACCAGCGGTGATACGTCAGCGTGTGCGACACCATCAGCGCGACGAGGACGATGAGCGTGAGCAGTGCCGTCGTGCTTGCCCGCTCCGGGTCTTTGCGGGTGCGGATGAAGAAGAAGAGCGTGGCCGGCGTGACGATCATCAGCAGGACCGCGCTGATCCGGTCGTCCGCCATGAAGGTGCCGAGGAAGAGACCTGGCGCGTCATCCAGTTCGAGCGTGTGCAGGAGAGCGAACGCGGTGTGCCAGTCGTAATGGCTCACGGCCAGGAGCCTGAGCAGAACGAACAGGACCGCGGCGCCGGTCAACGCGGACCCGGTGTGCTTTGCACTCACGCTGCGCACTATGGCAGGTGTGGCGTTCGCTACCCTGTCCGCACATCCCGTACCTGTTTTCGAGGAGTTTTCCGTCGTGTCCGAGCGCACCCTTGTTCTGGTCAAGCCCGATGGCGTTGAGCGTGGTCTCGTTGGCGAGGTGATCGCCCGCATCGAGCGCAAGGGGCTGAAGCTCGCCGCGCTGGAGCTGCGCACCGCCGACCGCGCCACTGCTGAGCAGCACTACGCGGAGCACGACGGCAAGTCGTTCTACGCGGACCTGGTGGACTTCATCACCGGTGGGCCGTTGGTCGCGCTGGTGGTTGAGGGGACTCGCGCGATTCCGGCGTTCCGGCAGCTGGCTGGGGGGACTGACCCGGTTGAGAAGGCTACGCCGGGGACGATTCGTGGGGACTTTGGGCTTGAGGTCCAGTACAACCTGGTCCACGGGTCGGACTCGCCTGAGTCGGCGGAGCGGGAGATCAAGATCTGGTTCCCCAACCTCTGATTTTTGGGTCGCGGCCTTGCGGGTCGCCGTCTTGCGGGTCGCGGCCTTGCGGGTGGTCACCTTGCGGGGTCGCGACCTTGCGGGTCGGTCGGCTTGCGGGCGGCGAGCTTGCGTTGCGTGCGTTTTCTGGGGCTCTGCCCCAGACCCCGGCACTCTGATCAGGGGATAGCGCCACTACTGAGGTTGAAGGATCAAGGTGTCATGGCGAACCGGTGGCCGGATGACGCTGGTCCCGCTCGTCCTCTCGACCTGATCCACAACTCGTCGGGCACCGGTGACGGTCCGCCGAAGCCGGTCAGGGCACGCGAGAGCGCTCTTACGCCCGACCGCCGCCAGGTTGGTTGCGAGTAGCGTGATCAGCAAACGCTTGCGTTCGTCCTGAACTACTGCCAACTGCGAGCAGACGGGTTGTGAGAGCGCGAACACCTAGATCGACATCGCCCGCGGAGCACTCACCACGCCCAAGGCTCCGGCGCGCACTCCTCGCCCCACCGGCAGCAAGCCAGACCCTGGCCCTTCAACCTCAGTAGCGGGTTGATGGCACGCCTGTTGCTTACGGCGGCCGCCGGTTGCGTGCGTGCTTGCGTTTGGGGTGGTGGGGTCCCATCCCTCCGAGCGCGGCAAGAGCATCAGTGCGACTCGTGACGGGACCCCACCACCGGGCCCGGTATGGCCGGACGGCTCGCATTCGGCCTCGCGGGGGAGGGACGGCTCGGCTGCGCCTTCGCTGGTGGTCAGGCTCGGCGTGGGCTTGAGCCGAGGCCGCCTGAGCTGGCTCCGTTCAGGACTGTGCCGTCCGGATAGCCGAGCGGCAGGTACATCCAGACGTCGTCCCAGCGTTCGGTTCCTACGGCGATCGCGTTCGGCATCCGCCCGCACTCCCGGAATCCGAGGCTCTCGTACAGCTCGATCGCACCGTGGTTGTTGCCGCGTGTACCGAGCATGACGATCTCGATGCCCCTCGAACGGGCGTTGTCGACCAGGCCCTGGACCACCAGGCGGCCGAGGCCGAGGCCGCGGGTCGAAGGGTGCGCCATGATCTGCTGGATTTCGGCGCGGTGCTGGAAGACGGCGGTTGAGCCACGCCGCCACAGCCCGACGGCGCGGACCACGCCGGAGACGGTGGCGGTTACGAAGGCGGCGTCGCCGTCGCGGACCAGTTTCAAGATGTCGTCCAGCCAGGCGGAGATGCGGTCCAGGGTTGGCGGCTCGTGGTAGCCGACGGCGCCGCCTGCGGCTACCACGTCGTGGACGACGGTGTGGATCTCGGCGCGCAGGGTGTCGTCGGCCTCGGTCAGCCACCGCAAGTCGGTCTCCGGCATGGGGCGATCGTAATTGCGTCGAAAATTGTCAGACCTGTTGGCTAACGTCGGGTGGGTGGAGAACCTCGTCGAGGCCAAGGCTCTGACCAAGCACTTTGGAACGTTCGAAGCTGTGCGCGGCATCGACGTCGAGGTGCGCAGAGGTGAGGCGTTCGGGTTTCTGGGGCCGAACGGGGCCGGGAAGTCCTCGACCATGCGGATGATCTCGTGTGTTTCCGGGCGCACGGGCGGGGAGCTCAAGGTTCTCGGCATGGATCCGGCTACTGAAGGGCCGAAGATTCGGGCGCGGCTCGGGGTGGTGCCGCAGCTGGACAATTTGGACACGGAACTGACGGTCCGGCAGAACCTGCAGATTTATGGACGGTTCTTCGGGATGTCGCGGCAGAAGTGCCGGGAGAAGGCGGTCGAGCTGCTGGAGTTCGCGCAGCTGACCGACCGGGCGGATCAAGAGGTGGAGCCGCTGTCCGGGGGGATGAAGCGGCGGCTCACGATCGCGCGGTCGCTGGTCAACGATCCGGAGCTGTTGCTGCTCGACGAGCCGACCACCGGGTTGGACCCGCAGGCGCGGCATTTGTTGTGGGACAGGCTGTTCCGGCTGAAGCAGGACGGCGTCACGCTCATCATCACCACCCATTACATGGACGAGGCCGAGCAGTTGTGCGATCGGCTCGTGGTGATGGACGGCGGGCGGATCGCGGCGGAGGGAGCGCCTGGTGAGCTGATCAACCGGTACTCCACGAAAGAAGTGTTGGAGCTGCGGTTCCAGCCGGGGGCGGAGAAGCCGGACCTCGCGCGGTTCGCGGATCGGGTCGAGGTGTTGCCGGATCGGTTGTTGCTTTACACCGACGATGGCGAGCACACGTTGACCAAGGTGCACGAGCATGGGGTGCAGCCGATTCAGAGCCTGGTGCGGCGCAGTTCGCTGGAGGACGTGTTCCTGCGGCTCACCGGCAGGACGCTGGTGGACTGATGCAACAGACCATGAGGGCTTCCTGGTTCGGGTTCGAGAAGCATTGGATCTGGTACAAGCGCAACTGGCGCGCGACGGTGGTGTCGAGCTTCCTCACACCGGTGCTGTTCCTGCTGGCTTTGGGCATCGGGTTCGGGTCGCAGGTGCAGTCGACGGCGTTGATCGGTGGCGTGCCGTACCTGCAGTACCTCGCGCCCGCGCTGGTCGTCATCACGGCCGTGCAGGGAGCCACGTTCGAGTCGACGTACGCGATCATGTCGGCGTTCCTGTGGCAGAAGACGTACATCGGCATGGTGGCCACCCCGATCACGCCGGCGCAGGTGCTGTACGGGCAGTTGTTGTGGATCGGCTCGCAGTTGTTCGCGCGGAGTGCGGTGTTCGTGGCGATCGCGCTGGTGCTCGGCGCGGCGAGTGGGCCGGCGATTCTGCTGGCGATTCCGATCGCGACGCTGGCGGGGATGGCGTTCAGCTGTCCGTTGATCGCCTACACCGCGACGTTGGACAAGCCGGACGGCTTCACCACGATCTTCCGGTTCGTGCTCATGCCGATGGTGTTGTTCACCGGCGCGTTCTTCCCGGTCAGCCAGTTGCCGGACTGGCTGGTGCCGGTCGTGTGGCTGACCCCGGCGTGGCACGGGATCGAGCTGGCCAGAGGCACGACCTTCGGCACGTTGAGCTTCTTGCCCGCGCTGGGCCACATCGCCTATCTCGTCGCGTTGACCGCGGTGGGCGTCGCTTTGGCCGTTCGCTACTTCCATCGCAGGCTGGCGGTGTGACATGACCCAGACCCTCGACCGTGAGAACGCCGCACCGGCCAGTGTCGGACTGTTGTGGCGGGTGATTCCGCCTGGGCTGTACGGCGGGCGGGCCAGCATGCTCGTGGAGCGTGCGGCGATCGTGAACCGGCGGGCGTGGTTCGTGATGGTCGGCGGCGCGTTCGAGCCGGTGTTGTTCCTGTGGTCGCTGGGGCTCGGCTTCGGGCAGATGGTGAGCTCGGTGGCCGGGCCCGATGGTCAGCCGATCAGTTATGCCGCGTTCGTGGCGCCCGCGCTGCTGGCGGCGAGTGCGATGAACGGTGCGGTCTACGACGCGACGTTCAACGTGTTCTTCAAGTTCAAGTACGTCAAGTTGTACGACGCGATGCTCACGACGCCGATGGGGCCGTTGGACATCGCGATCGGCGAGATCGCCTGGGCGCTGCTGCGCGGAGGTCTGTACTCGGCCGGGTTCATCGCCGTGATGCTCGGGATGGGGCTGATCGCCTCGCCGTGGGCGCTGCTGGCGCTGCCGGCGGCGTTGCTGGTGGCGTTCGCGTTCGCCGCTGTGGGCATGGCGGCGACGACGTTCATGCGGTCGTGGCAGGACTTCGACCTGGTGCAGCTGGCCGTGCTGCCGCTGTTCCTGTTCTCGACGACGTTCTACCCGCTGTCGGTCTACCCGGGCTGGCTGCAGACCGTGGTGTCGTGGACGCCGCTCTACCACGCCATCGAGCTGATGCGCGGCCTCACGCTGGGCGTTGTCGGCTGGGGCATGCTCGGCCACGTCGCGTATTTCGCGGTGCTCGCGGCTGTGGGGACGGTGGTGGCGGCGAGGCGTTTGGGGAAGTTGTTGCTGGATTGACCGCGATTCGGCCATGCCGCCTGAAGGCCGTTACTCTGGTCGTGTGAGTGTCGAGTCTGTTTTCCCCAGGTTGGAGCCTCTGCTGCCGCGGATCTCCAAGCCGGTGCAGTATGTCGGCGGGGAGCTCAACGCGACCGTCAAGGACTGGGACGCGGCGTCCGTGCGCTGGGCTTTGATGTACCCCGACGCGTACGAGGTCGGCCTGCCCAACCAGGGCGTCATGATCCTTTACGAAATCCTCAACGAGCTGCCGGACGTGCTCGCCGAGCGCACCTACGCCGTGTGGCCGGACCTCGAAGCGCTCATGCGTGAGCACGAGGTTCCGCAGTTCACGGTGGACGCGCATCGGCCCGTCAAGGCGTTCGACCTGTTCGGCATCAGCTTCGCCACGGAGCTGGGCTACACGAACATGCTCACGGCGCTCGATCTCGCGGGTATCCCGCTGCACGCGGCGGACCGCACCGAGGACCACCCGATCGTGGTCGCCGGCGGGCACGCGGCGTTCAACCCGGAGCCGATCGCGGAGTTCGTGGACGCGGCGGTGCTGGGCGACGGCGAGGAGGCCGTCCTCGAGATCACCGAGATCGTGAAGGCGTGGAAGGCCGAAGGCTGCCCTGGCGGCCGCGACGAGGTGCTGACCAGGCTCGCCGAGACCGGTGGCGTGTACATCCCGCGGTTCTACGACGTGGAGTACCTGCCGGACGGCCGCATCCAGCGCGTCGTGCCGAACCGCGACCGCGTGCCGTTCCGCGTCTTCAAGCGGACCACGATGGACCTCGACGCGTGGCCGTACCCGAAGCAGCCGCTGGTGCCGCTCGCCGAGAGCGTCCACGAGCGGATGAGTGTCGAGATCTTCCGCGGCTGCACGCGCGGCTGCCGGTTCTGCCAGGCGGGCATGATCACCCGGCCGGTGCGCGAGCGGTCCATCGAGGGCATCGGTGCCATGGTCCAGAAGGGACTGGCGGCGACCGGCTTCGAAGAGGTCGGGTTGCTCAGTCTGTCCAGCGCGGACCACAGCGAGATCGCGGAGATCACCAAGGGCCTCGCGGACCGCTACGAGGGCACCAACACGGGCCTGAGCCTGCCCAGCACGCGCGTCGACGCGTTCAACATCGACCTCGCGAACGAGTTGTCCCGCAACGGAAGGCGCTCGGGGCTCACCTTCGCGCCCGAGGGCGGCAGCGAGCGGATGCGGCGCGTCATCAACAAGATGGTGTCCGAAGAGGACCTCATCCGGACGGTGTCGGCCGCGTTCTCCAACGGCTGGCGGCAGGTGAAGCTGTACTTCATGTGCGGCCTCCCGACCGAGGAGGACGAGGACGTCCTGCAGATCGCGGAGATGGCGAAGAACGTCATCCGCGCGGGCCGGCAGGCCAGCGGCCGCAACGACGTCCGCTGCACCATCTCGATCGGCGGGTTCGTGCCCAAGCCGCACACGCCGTTCCAGTGGGCCGCGCAGTGCGACCCGGACATCGGTCGACGACCGGTTGAAGAAGCTCCGCGACGCCGTCAACTCCGACCGCAGCCTCGGCCGCAACATCGGCATGCGCTACCACGACGGCAAGCCCAGTCTCATCGAAGGCCTGCTCAGCCGTGGTGACCGCCGCATCGGCAAGGTCATCGAGGCCGTGTGGCGCGACGGCGGCCGGTTCGACGGCTGGACCGAGCACTTCTCCTACGAGCGCTGGACGGCCAAGGCCGCCGAAGCCCTCGAACCGCTCGGCGTCGACCTCGCCTGGTTCACCACCCGTGAGCGCGAGGAGCTCGAGGTCCTGCCCTGGGACCACCTGGACTCCGGGCTCGACAAGGAATGGCTCTGGGCCGACTGGCAGGACGCGCTGGACGAGCGCGAGCAGGACGACTGCCGCTGGACCCCGTGCTTCGACTGCGGTGTCTGCCCGGCGATGGGCACGGACATCGAGGTCGGGCCGACCGGTCGCAAGCTGCTGCCGATCTCACCGGTCGGCGTGGGCTCGCCGGTGAAGAACCCGTCGCTGACCCCGTAGCCACTGTTCTGACGGCACGCGGGGACCCTGCGTACGCCAGGAAAGTACGAAAGCTCCCCGCGTGCACTTGAACGGCACGCGGGGAGCTTTCGTGTTGCAGAAGAGTACGCGGGGTCCCCGCGTGAACTTCTCGCCTACTTCGTGACGGCTGCCAGCGCGTCCACGAGGCCGTGGCCGTAGAACGAGTTGTACTCGGAGTACCCGGTGCAGAAAGCGTCCTGCACGCCCGTCCCGTTGAGGTCGTAATCGGCGGGACACACCAGGGTCTCCGCCTGCGCGTTCAGCATGCGCCCCAACGACACCGCGTCCGCCTCGGGATGCGTCGACGCGATCAGCGCCGCCACCCCGGACGCGTGCGGGGTCGCCATCGAGGTGCCGCACGAGTAGTCGTAGCCGGACGGCACGGTGGAGAGCACACAACCCGTCGGCGTGCGGGTGTCGCCACCCGGCGCCGTCACGTCGATCGAACCGAGGCCGTACGAGCTGTAGCCCGCCTTGGTCTTGGTCGACTCCACGGCCGAGACGCCGACGACGTTCTTGAGCTGCACCGGCAGCACGGCACATGACGGGTCTACCGGGCGGGTCTGCGCGTCACCGTTCGTCGGCGACAACGAGTCACGGCTGGTACGAGAGAGATCCGCCGCGTTGTTGCCGGCCGCCGCGACGGTCAGGACGTTCCGCGACGTCGCGTAGTCCACGGCGCGCCGCACGGCTTCGTAGATGACGCGCTGACCAGGCTCGCTCTGGCACGTGAACAGGTACGGGTCGATGAAGTAGCTGTTGTTCGTGATGGTCATGCCCTGCGCCGCGGCCCACATGAACCCGCACACGGCGTACTCGGGGTAGATGAAGCCGTCGTCGTCGACGACCTTCACGGACGCGATGCGCACGCCAGGCGCCACGCCCGTGGTGCCGCGTCCGTCGTTGGCGGCCGCGATCGTGCCGGCGACGTGCGTGCCGTGTGCCGAGGTCGTCGGGATCCACGCGGAAGGTGACGTATCGGGCTTTCCGGTCAAGCAGCCCGCCGACAGTTCCGGAGCCAGCGCCGAGGTGAGATCCGGGTGGCGGGCGTCGATGCCGGAGTCCAGCACACCGACCACCACGGACTTCGAGCCCGTCGTGATCTCGTGCGCGGCCGTCGTCTTGATGAGATCCATGTCCCACTGCTCGCCGGCACGCGCGCCGGACGACCGCAGTAGCTCCGTGTCGTCCTTCTTGCGCTTCACGGACCGCTTGGCCGCGCTCTCGGCCTGGGCGCTGTACGCGCGCTGCGGGCCGATCAGCTTGAGGAACGAGGGGTCCGGCGAGGTGGCGACCGCGACCCCGATCTCCGGGTAGTACACGGTCGTGGTGCCGCAGGCCTCGGTGATCTCCGCGTTCGCCACCGCGGCGGGCGTGGTCTGCGAGAAGACCACGAGGTAGCGCAGGTTCGGGCCCGGCTGGATGCAGGACGGCACAGGCGGAACCACGTCAGGCTCCGCACCAGCGGGTACTGACGCTGCCAGACACCCAGCCGCGAGCAGCGCGGTCATCGCCGCCGCCCGTGCGCGGTGGAGCAGAGGCACCAGGGACCTCCAGGTTGGCAAGGCGTTCAGACAGCCGGACCGTAGCCACGCGCAACGATCTAGACAAGCTGAACGTTCTGAATCGGGTTCACGGTACCGTCCTACTGGACGAACAGCCTGCGCCGATGGGACCGCTCACCCGTCGGAACCACCTCACTGGGAGCACCACTGAGCCGCCATCTGCCCAACAACCCGTCTGCAGCAGCCGTGCAGAAGCTGCGCCTCCGCTACACCAAGCGGGGGAGGCTGCGTTTCACCTCGCATCGCGACATCGCTCGTACGTTCGAGCGAGCGTTGCGCAGGGCAGGCGTGCCCATGGCGTACTCGCAGGGCTTCAGCCCTCACCCGAAAGTGTCGTGGGTCGGCGCCGCGCCGACCGGCGTCGCCAGTGAGGCGGAGTACGTCGAGGTGTCCGTGGTCGAACAGCTCGACCCGGAAGCGCTGAAGATCGCGCTCGACGAGGCGCTGCCACCCGGCATCGACGTCGTCGAGATCGTCCAGGCGCGCGGTGGCAACCTCACCGAGCGCATCGACGCGAGCCAGTGGCGGATCGAGCTCGACGGGGTCGAGCCGGAGAAGCTCGCGGAGGCGGTGAGTGCTCTGCTCGCCGCCGAACGGGTGGAAGTCGAGCGTCTCACCAAGAACGGCATGAAGACGCTCGACGTGCGGCCCGCCGTCGTGTCGGCCGAGGTCGAACCACGTTCGAGCGATGCCGGACACGATGAGTCCGCATTGTCACAACCGTGTGGGATACTCATGACGGTCGTTCGGCAGGTAACGCCTACCGTGCGGCCCGACGACGTGCTGAATGCGCTTCGAGTCGTCGCCGACCTCGTGCCGCCGGTACCTGCGAGAGCAACCCGGATGGCGCAGGGACGGCTCGACGGCGAAGGCAGGCTGGTGGACCCGCTCCAGCAGGACAGAGAGTCCTGAACGAGCGCAAGGCACCGCCTGCGACGCATACAGGAGGAGCGGCGCTGACAGTGGCGTCGTCGTGGGACCTGCGCAAGCGTGAGCCGAGACGGCCACGCCGCTGCGCGCGAGGCAAGGATTCCCGCCGCGAGCAGCGGTGGAGAGAGACAAGAGAGGCCCCTGCGCGGCCGCGTCCTCACGGGACGCGCCCGGGGGTGGAGGAGCTGCATGTCGAACAAGGAAAAGCCTGCCGGCGCAACCGGCGGGCAGGGCGTGGTATCCGCACGCCCTCAGCTGGCTGACCTGCCGGACAAGCTGCGGGTGCACGCACTCGCGAAGCTGCTGGACGTGAGCAGCAAGGACGTGATGACGGCGCTGGCCGACCTCGGTGAGGTCGCCCGCAGTGCGCAGTCGAGCGTCAGCCGCGACGTCGCGCTGAAGGTCGCCGAGACACTCCTGGACTGGGACGACGTCGTCACCGGTGAAGTCACCGAGGACTACGAACCGCCCGCGGTCCCGGCGGCGCAGGCACCGGCGCTCGCGCCGATCTTCGCCGCGCCGAACGCGGTGTTCCTGCCGCCTCAGCCGATCGAACGGCCGAAGGCGCCACAGCCGGTCTTCGTCGTGCCGGAGGAGCCCGCCGCCGTCGAGGAGAAGTCGGTCGGCGAGATCGCCGCGGACGAGCTCGACGCCGCCGAGGCCGAGGCTGAAGCCGAGATCGACGGCGACGACGAGAGCGAAGGCCGTCGCCGCCGCCGTCGTGGCCGTCGTGGCCGTGGCCGCGGCAAGGGTGCCGAGGGCGGCGAGGACGCCGAGGACGAAGAGCCGCAGGCCGAGGAGCCCGAGGCCGAGGCGGACGAAGCGGACGCCGAGGACGAGTCGGACAGCTCGACCCGTCGTCGCCGTCGCCGTCGCCGCCGCAAGACCGGCACGGAAGACGAGGCCGTCTCCTCCGAGGACGACCCGCCGAACACGGTGGTGCACGTCCGCGAGACGCGCGACGCGCGCGACGACAAGGCGGACTCCGAGGCCGCGCAGAGCGAGGTGCGCAGCATCCGCGGCTCGACGCGCCTGGAGGCCAAGCGCCAGCGCCGCCGCGACGGTCGCGAGGCCGGCCGCCGCCGTGCCCCGGTGCTGACCGAGGCCGAGTTCCTGGCCCGCCGCGAGGCCGTGGCCCGCACGATGGTCGTCCGCGAGCGCGGCGACCGCACCCAGATCGGCGTGCTGGAAGACGGCGTGCTGGTCGAGCACTTCGTCACGTCGTCGGGCTCCGGCTCGATCGTGGGCAACGTCTACCTCGGCCGCGTGCAGAACGTGCTGCCGAGCATGGAAGCCGCGTTCATCGACATCGGCCGCGGCCGCAACGCCGTGCTCTACGCCGGTGAGGTCGACTGGGACGCCGCCGGTCTCGAGGGCAAGTCCCGCAAGATCGAGCAGGCCCTGTCCAGCGGCGACAGCGTGCTGGTCCAGGTCACCAAGGACCCGATCGGTCACAAGGGCGCCCGGCTGACCACGCAGATCAGCCTGCCCGGCCGCTTCCTGGTCTACGTGCCCGGCGGTGGCGCCACCGGCATCAGCCGCAAGCTGTCGGACAACGAGCGCAAGCGCCTCAAGGACATCCTCAAGCGCGTCGTGCCCGAGGACGCCGGTGTGATCATCCGCACCGCGTCGGAGGGCATCGGCGAGGAGGAACTGGGCCGCGACGTCACGCGTCTGCAGGCGCAGTGGAAGGTCATCAAGGAGAAGTCCGCCAGCACCTCCACCAAGGCGCCGACGCTGCTCTACGAGGAGCCGGACCTGCTGGTGAAGGTCGTCCGCGACCTGTTCACCGAGGACTTCGCCCAGCTCGTCGTCCAGGGCGACGAGGCGTGGGAGGTCATCGACTCCTACGTCCGCCACGTGGCGCCGGACCTGCAGGACCGCCTGAAGAAGCACGTCGGCAACAACGACGCGTTCGTCGAGTACCGCATCGACGAGCAGCTGATGAAGGCGCTGGACCGCAAGGTCTGGCTGCCGTCGGGTGGTTACCTGATCATCGACCGCACCGAGGCGATGACGGTCATCGACGTCAACACCGGCAAGTTCACCGGCTCGGGCGGCAACCTCGAGGAGACCGTCACCAGGAACAACCTGGAGTCGGCCGAGGAGATCGTCCGTCAGCTCCGGCTGCGCGACATCGGCGGCATCATCGTCATCGACTTCATCGACATGGTGCTCGAGTCGAACCGCGACCTGGTGCTGCGCCGCCTGACCGAGTGCCTCGGTCGCGACCGCACCCGCCACCAGGTGGCCGAGGTCACCTCGCTGGGCCTGGTGCAGATGACCCGCAAGCGGGTCGGCACCGGTCTGCTGGAGGCGTTCAGCCAGACCTGTGAGCACTGCCGCGGGCGTGGCGTCGTCGTGTCCACCGAGCCGGCACACTCGCACGGTGGTGGCAACGGCGGTGGCCAGCAGCAACAGCAGCAGCAGCAGCCGGCCCAGGGCAGCGGCCGCAAGTCGCGCCGCAACAAGGGCGGTGGCGAGCAGGCGGCCGAGGTCGTCGAGGCGGCGGTCGAGGCACCTGAGGCTCCGGCCGACGTCGAGCCCGAGATCGTTTCGGTCATCGATCCGGGTGAGCCGGAGGACACGTCCGAGGACGTGGTCGCCGCGGATCAGGAGCACGAGCACGGAGGCCGTCGCCGGCGCCGCCGTCGCCGCGACAAGGAGCCGCAGGCGCCCGTCGAGGCGGTTGTGGACGCGGTCGTGGTCGAGGAGCAGGCGCTCAACGGGCACGTGCCGCACGACGTGGTCGAGGACCCGGCGCCGATCGAGCTCGAGTCAACGGCTCCGGAGCCTGCCGCCGAAGCCGTGATCGAGGAGTCGGCCGAGGAGCTCGTCGAGCCGGTCGCACCGGCACCGGCATCGGAAGAGGTCGCCGCGGTCGCTGAGCCGCCCGCTGTGACCGTGACGGGGCGTATCGGGTCCCAGCGGCCCGCGCCGGCCGTCGAGCCGGTGGCGGAGCCCGTGGCGGTCCAGGAGCCGGTTTCGGCACCTGAGCCCGTGACGAAGGCTCCCGCGGCCCGTCCGCGCCGTCGTGCGGCCAAGCGTCCCGCCGGCGCCCCGGTCGCGGCCGAGACGTCCGCACCGATCGTCGTCGAGCCGCCGACGCAGCCCGAGGTCCAGATGCCCGCACCGGTGGTCACCACCACCCGCAGGCGCCGCGCCGTTTCGCGGCCCGCGGGACCGCCGGTCCAGGAGGACTGAGGCACGAAAGACGAAACCGGGGTCGCTCACGAGCGGCCCCGGTTTCGCGTTTGTGGCCGACGGCACAGCCTGCGCAATCGTCCTGAGGTCACCCCAGTTTGCTTGCGCTGTACCCACTCCCGTAACCTTGTTGACGGCCCGCCATCCGACGGGTCCTGTCGTGTGCCTCCTCTGCTGGTTTTCGCAGATTGGATGGCGCATGGCCCGTCACCATCGAGTAGCAGGAGACTTCCGTCCTGATGTACGCGATCGTCAAGACCGGCGGCAAGCAGTACAAGGTCGCTGTCGGCGACATCGTCGAGGTCGAGAAGCTCGAGGGCGAGCCGGGCACCGAAATCTCCCTCCAGGCGCTGCTCGTGGTCGACGGCACCAACGTCACCGCTGACGCGGCGGCCCTGGCGGAGTTCTCAGTGACCGGCAAGCTGGTCGAGCACACCAAGGGCCCGAAGATTCGCATCCACAAGTTCAAGAACAAGACCGGCTACCACAAGCGACAGGGTCACAGGCAGAAGCTGACCCGCGTCGAGGTCACCGGCATCACCGGTAAGTGAGGACCTGACTTCTCATGGCACACAAAAAGGGTGCGTCCAGTTCCCGCAACGGCCGTGACTCCAACGCTCAGTACCTGGGCGTGAAGCGGTACGGCGGTCAGGTCGTCAAGGCCGGCGAGATCCTGATCCGCCAGCGCGGCACCAAGTTCCACCCCGGCGTCAACGTCGGCATCGGCAAGGACGACACGCTGTTCGCCCTTACCCCCGGTGCGGTGGAGTTCGGCATGAAGCGCGGTCGCAAGACCGTCAACATCGTTCCGGTCGCGGGTCTGAGAGACCGTTCCGCAACGTAGTTAGACACCTCGACGAGGGGCGGGACCGGTCATCCGGCACCGCCCCTTTGTCTTGTTCTTCTACTGGCTTGCACGTCGGCCAGTAGCTCGCTTGCTAGAGAGGAAAGTTCCGTGGCCCGTTTTGTTGACCGGGTGGTGATCCACGCTGCCGCCGGCAACGGGGGCAACGGTTGCGCTTCAGTGCACCGCGAGAAGTTCAAGCCGCTCGGCGGCCCGGACGGCGGCAACGGTGGCAACGGCGGCAACGTCGTCCTCGTCGTCGACTCACAGGTGCACACCCTGCTGGACTTCCACTTCCGCCCGCACGCCGCCGCGACCAGCGGCAAGTCGGGTGCGGGTGCGAACCGTGACGGCGCGAACGGCGACGACCTGATCCTGCGCGTCCCGGACGGCACCGTCGTGCTGACCGAGTCCGGCGAGATCCTCGCGGACCTCGTCGGCGAGGGCACCCAGCTGATCGCCGCGGCCGGTGGCCGTGGCGGCCTTGGCAACGCCTCGCTCGCGTCCAGGGCTCGCAAGGCCCCTGGTTTCGCGCTGCTCGGTGAGCCGGGCGAGACGCACCGACCTGGTGCTGGAGCTCAAGTCCGTCGCGGACGTCGGTCTGCTCGGCTTCCCGTCGGCCGGCAAGTCGTCGCTGATCTCGGTGCTGTCCGCGGCCAAGCCGAAGATCGCCGACTACCCGTTCACCACCCTGGTGCCGAACCTGGGCGTGATCACCGCGGGCGAGACCATCTTCACGATGGCCGACGTCCCCGGCCTGATCCCGGGTGCGTCCCAGGGTAAGGGCCTCGGCCTCGACTTCTTGCGCCACATCGAGCGCACCGCCGTGCTCGCCCACGTCGTCGACTGCGCGACCTACGAGCCCGGCCGCGACCCGATCGCGGACATCGACGCGCTGGAGAACGAGCTGGCGGAGTACACCCCGTCGCTCGGCGGCAACTTCGCCGACCGGCCGCGCGTGGTGATCCTGAACAAGATCGATATCCCGGACGCCAAGGATCTCGCCGACATCGTCCGCCCGGAGATCGAGGCCCGCGGGCTGCCGGTGTTCGAGGTGTCGACGGTGTCCCGCGAGGGACTGCGCGAACTCACCTTCAAGCTCGGCGAGGTGGTGCGCGAATACCGCGCCGCCCAGCCGAAGAAGGAATCGACCCGCATCGTGCTGCGGCCGACCGCCGTGGACGACCAGGGGTTCACCGTGATCGAGGACCCCTCGGTCGAGGGTGGCTTCCTCGTGCGGGGCGAGCGCCCCGAACGCTGGATCCGCCAGACCGACTTCTCCAACGACGAAGCCGTCGGTTACCTCGCGGACCGCCTGAACAGGCTGGGTGTCGAGGACAAGCTCGTGAAGATGGGCGCCGTCCCAGGCTGCCAGGTCACCATCGGCGACCTGGTGTTCGACTGGGAGCCGACCACGCCGGCCGGTATCGCGATGACGATGACCGGACGCGGCACGGACCTCCGTCTCGAGCGCAACGACCGCATCGGCGCCCACGAGCGCAAGGCCCTGAAGAAGGCCCGCCGCGCGCCCGGCGACTACGGCGACGACGTCGACGAGGAGTAAACCGTGACGGCCCCCGTGGTCTCACCAGCTCGGACCGCGGTCGCCTCGGCGAACCGCATCGTGGTGAAGGTCGGTTCTTCCTCGCTGACCACAGCGGCAGGCGGCCTCGACCCAGCGCGGCTCGACGCACTGGTCGACGCGCTCGCCGCCCGCTGCGCCGCGGGCAGCCAGGTGGTGCTGGTGTCGTCCGGTGCCATCGCGGCCGGCCTCGCGCCGCTGCGGTTGTCCCGCCGCCCGCGCGACCTCGCCACCCAGCAGGCAGCGGCCAGCGTCGGTCAGCTGACGTTGGCGCACGCCTACGCGAACTCGTTCGGCCGTTACTCGCTGACGGTAGGCCAGGTTCTGCTGACCGCCGACGACGTGGTGCGCCGCGCCCACTACCGCAACGCCCAGCGCACGTTCTCCCGTCTGCTGGCCCTGGGCGCCGTCCCGGTCGTGAACGAGAACGACACCGTTGCCACCGAAGAAATCCGCTTCGGCGACAACGACCGCCTGGCCGCCCTGGTGGCCCACCTCGTCGGCGCGGACGCGTTGTTCCTACTGTCCGATGTGGACGCTCTCTACTCCGGCGACCCGCGCAAGCCCGGCGCCGTGCGCATCTCCGAGGTCGCCTCAGCGTCCGATGTGGACGGTGTGCGGGCAGGTACCGGCGGCGCGTCCGGCCTCGGCACGGGCGGCATGGCCTCGAAGCTCGCGGCCGCCCGCCTCGCCTCGTCGGCAGGCATCCCGGTGCTGCTGGCCGGCGCCTCCGACGCACAGCGCGCCCTCTCCGCCGCCGACGTGGGCACCGCCTTCGCCGCCACGGGTTCGCGCCTGACCGCCCGCCGCTTCTGGCTCGGCTACGCCACCGACGCGAACGGCCGCCTGCACCTCGACGACGGCGCGGTCGCCGCCGTGGTCGGCCGGCGCAGGTCGTTGCTGGCGGCGGGAATCACCGGCGTGGCCGGCGACTTCGAGGCCGGCGACGTCGTGGAACTCGTGAGCCTCGCGGGCGAGATCGTGGCCCGCGGCGTGGTCGGCTTCGACTCCGCCGAACTGCCGTCGTTGATCGGCCGAAAGACCCACGACCTGCCGGAGGAGCAGCGCCGCGAGGTCGTGCACGCCGATGACCTGGTGCCGCTGCACCGCTGACCTCGGGCGGCGGCTCGGTAGCGCAACAACACAATCCGGAATGAGTTCTGCCTCAGCGCAGAGTGACGCCCTTGGTCTCCGGCAGCGTGAGGATCACCAGGAACGAGATCACGGCACCCACCGCGACGTACCAGAAGAACACGGTGCCGCCGACCGCCTGGATGACCAGCGGTGCCGTGCCGCCGAACAGCGCGACCGTGAGGTTGTACCAGGCACCGATGCCGAGCCCGCGCAGTTCGGTGGGGAACAGCTCGCTCATGATCGCCGGCGCGATCGACGTGAACGCCGTGTACAGGCCGAGTCCGACGCAGAACACGATCACCAGGTTCGTCAGACCCGGCCGCACCAACGTCGACAGCGGCACCACCAGCAACGCCATCGCGCCGGACCACACGAGTATCTGCGGTTTGCGGCCGTAGCGATCGGCCAGCAGGCCCATCGGGTACTGCAGCGCGATGAACACCACCGTGCCGATCGACAGCGCCAGGAACACGTCGATGTCGTTGACACCCTTGGTCTTCACGGCGAACGGCGTCAGTGCCGAGAAGAACGTGTAGAAGCACAGCGTCGACAGCAGCGTGATGCCGATGAGCTGCCCGACGGCCTTCGGGTGTTCGCGCAACGTCATCATCAACGGGTTGCGCAGGCTTTCGGCCTTCGCCCGGTTGTCCTCGAACTGCTCGGTCTCGCGAAGCTCTCGCCGCAGCCACAGCCCGATCAGCCCGAGCACACCGCCGATCAGGAACGGCACGCGCCAGCCGTAGGAGGCCATTGCGGCCTTGTCGAGGTTGCGGGACAGGAAGAACCCGAGCAGCGACGCGATCAGCACCGCCGCACCGGTCGAGATGTAGAAGAACGACGAGTAGCGGCCGCGATGGCCGGCGGGCGCGATCTCCGCTAGGTACGCGGACGCGTTGGACACCTCGCCGCCCAGTGCCATGCCCTGCGCGATGCGGGCGAGCACGAGCAGCGTCGGCGAGAGCCAGCCGACCTGCTCGAACGTCGGCAACAGGCCGATCATGACCGAACCGCCGGACATCAGCACGATCGTCAGCAGCATCGCGGTGCGGCGGCCTTTGAGGTCCGCGTACCGGCCCAGCAGGTAACCGCCCAGCGGCCGGAAGAAGAAGGCGAGCGCGAACGTGGCGAACGTGCTCAGCAGGGCGGCGGTCTCGTTGCCGGAGGGGAAGATCTGGGTGGCGAAGTAGATGCTGAACGCCGTGTAGATGCCCCAGTCGTACCACTCCACCGCGTTGCCCGCCGACGAGGCGACCAGCGTGCGTACGGGCAGTCGATGAGTTTCCGAAGTCACCGCCATGTGGGCACTTTCTCACAGACGAGGGTGCCTCGGGCGAACGTCTCAACTGGCTCGTTGATACTCCTGGGTGTGCGTTCTATGGGTTTGGTGACGTTGGTGGTCCGTGACTACGACGAGGCGATCCGCTTCTACGTGGACGGTCTCGGGTTCACATTGGTGGAGGACCTACCGCAGGATGGCAAGCGCTGGGTCGTGGTTTCCGCGGGCGGCGGGGCGTCCTTGTTGTTGGCGGAGGCCACCTCGGAGGAGCAGAAGGCACGCGTCGGTGACCAGACCGGCGGCCGTGTCGGCTTCTTCCTCAACACCGACGACTTCGACCGCGACCACGCGCGCATGACCGCGTTCGGCGTGAAGTTCCTGGAGACGCCGCGCGAGGAGGTCTACGGCAAGGTCGCCGTGTTCGAGGACCTCTACGGCAACCGCTGGGACCTGCTTCAGCCCGCGCGGGCCTGACCGGGCGAGACCCCGACGATCCGCTTGAACGCCCGGCTGAACGCGGCCTCGGACTCGTAGCCGAGACCGCGGGCGATCTCGCTGACCGTGCTGTCCCGGTCGCGCAGCCGGTTGACCGCCACGTGCATGCGCCACCGCGTCACGTATCGCATGGCCGGCTCGCCGACGAGCTCGGTGAACCGCGCCGCGAACGCCGACCGCGACATCGCGGTCTGGTGCGCCAGGCGTTCGACGGTCCACGGCTGGGAGGGGTCGCGGTGGATCAGCGCGAGCGCCTGCCCGATCTGCTGGTCCTGCAACGCGCCCAGCCAGCCGGTGCGCGCCGCCGGGTCGTTGGTCAGCCACTCGCGGATCGTCTGGATCACCAGCACGTCCGCGAGCCGGGTGACCACCGCCTCGCCGCCGGGGCGCAGGAACCTCGCCTCGGCCGCCATCAGGTCGATCGTGGCGCGCATGTCGTCGGCTTGCCGGATGTACAGCACCTGCGGCAACACGTTGACGAGATGCTTCGCGGCCGGGTCGTCGAACCGGACCGCCCCACAGACGAGGTGCGTGACGGCACCACCGTCGCCGTAGCGCAGGATCGCGTAGTTGTCGGTCTCGAACATGTGCGGCAACGTCGTGACGAGCGGCTTTTCGGCGGTTTCGGTGCTGAACAACTGATGCCCCCGGCCGCCCGGCACGAGCAGCACGTCGCCGGGTTCGAGCGTGGTGATCCTGCCGTCGACCTCGACGTCGCACCGGCCGCTGGTGAGGACGTGGAACCACAGGCAGTCCGTCATGTCGGGCATGGTCAGGCCCCACGGCTCGGTGAGCTCGTTGCGGCAGTAGAAGGTGCCGGACATCCTCATCAGGTGCAGTGCCTCGCCCAGTGCGTCCGTCATGTCTCCCAGTCTGGACGAACGAGCAAGTCTGCGCGATGAATTGTCATTGAGAGTCCGGCTCTCGCAGGCCAGAGTGATCGGCATGGAAATCATCACGCTGATCGCAGCCGCCGCGTCCGGCCTGATGGCCGGCGTCTTCTTCGCCTTCTCGACCGCTGTGATGCCGGGCCTCGCGGACCTGCCCGCCGCCGACGCCCGCGCAGCCATGCTGCGCATGAACGTCCGCATCCAGAACCCGTTGTTCCTGCTGATATTCAGCGGCAACGCGGTCTTGTGCGGCATCGAGGTGTTCCGCGGCCACTACGTGGGTGGCCTGCTCTACATCGTCGGTTCGTTCGTCCTGACGATGACCATCAACGTGCCGATGAACAACCGTCTCGAACGCACCGACGATGCCTACTGGCCCGAGTACCTGCGCAAGTGGACGCCCTGGAACCACGTGCGCGGCCTCGCCTGCCTGGCCTCGACCGTCACCCTGCTACTCGGATTCTGAGACCGTGCTTGGGGCGCATCGCGGCGACGCTCGTCGGCGTGATGCGCTGCTGGACGAGTTCCGGCTTCGGCTTCTGCAGCAACGCTTTCAGCATCACCGTCAGCTCCGTCGTGGCGAGCCCTGCCCCGATGCAGCGGTGTGGCCCGCCCCCGAACGGCAGGAACTCGTGCGGCGCCGGCTTGCGCTCCTCCCACCGGTCCGGGTCGAACCGCAGGGGTTCCGGCCACACCTCGGCCAGCCGATGCGTGACGTACGGGCTGTACAGCAGGAACGTGCCCTTCTTGATCCGCTTCCCGGCGAACTCGAACGCTTCCTTCGCCACCCTCGCCGACACCACCGCCGGCGGGTACAGCCGCAGGGTCTCGTTGACGACATTGCCCAGATAGTCGTCGTCCTGCTGTGCGCGTTCCCAGACCCCGTTGTGCCGCAACAGGTTGAACACCGCCCACGCCATCGCGCCACTCGTCGTCTCGTAGCCGGCCGCGATCAGCGTGACAACCTGGTCGCGTACCTCCAGATCACTCAACCCGTCCTTCTCGCGCACCAGTGACGCGAGCACGTGATCGTCCTCGGCCGTCCTTTCGCGGGCCTCCGCGATCGCCTGGTAGACCCGCGCGTCAACGGCTCGCCGCGCCCTCATCGCGTTGCGCCACGCCGGGGCTTTCGTCCGCCTGAGCCACGTGACCACCGCGGGGTTGCGGTCGATCAGGTTGATCAGCAGCTGCAGGTGCGCGCCGAAGAAGTCCGAGTCCTGCGCCAGTTTCTCGCCGAACAACGCGTGGATCGTGCTCCGTCGGATCGCCCTGCGGAACTCCTGGTACGCATCGACGACCTGCCCCGGCCGCCACGCGTCGAGCGTCTGCTCCGCGTTGGCGCGCATCACCGGCGCGTAGTTGGCGATCTGCCGATGCGCCAACGCGGGCTGCACGAGCCGCCGTCGCCGCTTGTGGTCCTCGCCGTCACTGACGATCAACGACGTGGGCCCGTCCACCGGCACCAGCGCCTGGAAGGCCTGCTCCATCTCGAACAGTTCGGAGTTGCCGAACACGAACCGGTTCGCCTCGGGCCCGAGCAGGTAGGTGTACGGCCCCATCCGCACCACCGGGCCGAACCGCCGGTGAAGGCTGGAAAGCAGATCGGCCTGCCGGAACCGCACAACGTCCGGGATCATGGCGAAAACAGTGCCACACCGCACCGGGGGACGGACCGCGATGCCGACACGGGTTCCACTGCCGACCCTGAACATCGGCGGCGTATCCATCGCCTATCGCGGACGGCCCGCCGGACGGTCCGGTGACGGTCCTGCTGCACGCTCTCGCCAGTAGCTCTGCCACGTGGTCGCGCCTGACCCGCTCCCTGGTGGCCGGCGGCCACCGCGTGATCGCTCCTGACCTGCGAGGCCACGGCCGCAGCTCGTGGACCGGCGACTACCGGCTCGACTCGATCCAGCGAGACGTCGTGGGCGTCCTCGACTCCCTCGACATCGCCGAGTTCGACCTGATCGGTCACTCGCTGGGCGGGCACGTGGCCGCCTTGCTGGCAGGCCGGCGCCCGGACCGCATCCGCAAGCTCGTCCTGGAGGACCCGCCGCCACCACCCCCGCTCCGGCTCGCCCCGGCCCCCGAAGCGCGGTGCGGCGGTGACCCTGGCGCTGCAGGGCCTGTTCCACCGCTCCTTCGACCGTCGCGTCGTGCCCCAGATGCTCACCCAGCTCCGCGCCGCCGACCCGTTCTGGTGGGACGGCCTGGCCGCGATCAAGGCACCCACCCTGGTGGTGGGCGGCGGCCCGCGCAGCCACGTGCCGGTGCAGCGACTGGCGGAGGTGACCACTGAGATCCCGCACGCCGAGCTGGTCACGATCGAGGCCGGTCACCGGATCCACAGCAAGCGCCCGTCCCAGTTCCGGGACGTCGTGCTGCGCTTCCTCGGCTAACGGTGTCCGTTCGGCTTCATCGTCCGCCGGGTTCGGAGTCTCGCGCCACGGCCGGCTCAGTTCGTCACGGCGAGTGCGAACGGCAATACCGCAGTCGCTCCCTCCTTCCTGAGCATGCGAGCTGCCACGGTCATCGTCCAGCCGGTGTCGATGTGGTCGTCCACCAACAGCACTGGACCGTCCACACCGGACAGATCGGGTGCCTCGCCGGACCGCACCAGCCCGGCCAGGCGCTGGGCGCTGTTGGCTCGGTGCGTCGACTCACCGAGCCACACGGAGCCGAGCAACGGCAGCCGCCCGATCGCCGCGATGCGCTGCCCGAAACTGCCGACCAGGGCCGGGCGCCTGCGGGAGCCGACGGTCACCACACCGACCGGCCGGTCTTCCCAGCCCCACGCGGACAGGACCTTCACGCAGGCCGCGAACACGTCCTCCGGGATCTCCTGATCGGTCCCGTCCGCCAGCAGATCTCGCAACCGGTTGCCCCAGCCGATGTCGGTCAGGCGGCCCAGTGCCCGGCCCGTCGCCGCGAGCTCCGCCGGCCCGATCTTGCCGGACAGCGGCACACCGATCGCGGCCATGCCCGTCGGCCACATCTTGCGCGGCGCCACGTCCAAGCCGGGGCGCAGCAGGCGTTCGCGAGCGGCACCCGCCGCCGTCTCCGACACCTCGACCGACACCCGTTCGCCCGTGCAGTTGTCACAGCGGCCGCACTCGCGCGAGGTCGGGTCGTCGAGCTGGTCCTGCAGGAACTTCATCCGGCACAGTGGGGTCTTCAGGTACTCGATCATCACCTGCTGCTCGGCCTTGCGCGCTTCGGCGATGCGCGCATAGCGGTCGCCGTCGTACTCCCACGGCCGGCCGGTCGCCTCCCAGCCACCGCGCACCCGCCGGACCGCGCCGTCGACGTCCAGCACCTTCAGCACGACCTCGAGCCTGCTGCGGGACAGCTCGACCATCGGCTCCAGTGCGGCCGTCGAGAGCGGCTTGCTCGCGGCGGACAGCGCGGACAGCACCTGGCGGACCACCACCTCGGCGGGGAAGGCGAGCGAGGCGAAGTACGCCCAGATGTCGCGATCCTCGTGGCCCGGCAGGAGGACGACCTCGGCACGTTCGACGCCGCGGCCCGCCCGGCCGATCTGCTGGTAGTAGGCGATGGGGGAGGAGGGTGCGCCCACGTGCACGACGAAACCCAGGTCCGGCTTGTCGAAACCCATGCCCAGGGCGGAGGTGGCGACGAGCGCTTTGACCCGGTTGCCGAGCAGGTCCTCCTCGGCCCGCTGGCGTTCGGCGGTCTCGGTCTTGCCCGAGTACGCCGTCACCGTGTGGCCGCGTGAGGACAGGAACGCCGCGATGTCGTCCGCCGCCGCGACGGTGAGGGTGTAGATGATCCCGGAGCCGGGCAGCCGGTCGAGCTGCTCCGCGAGCCAGCCGAGGCGGGACTCGGCCGTGGGCAGCAGGGCGACCGAGAGACGCAGGCTGTCGCGGTCCAGCGGGCCGCGCAGCACCAGCGTGCCGTCCCCGGTGTTCGAAGCCGGGCCGAGCCCCAGCTGCTCGGTCACGTCGTGCACCACGCGGTCGTTGGCCGTCGCCGTCGTCGCCAGCACCGGCACGCCCGGTGGCAGCTCCGTCAGCAACGTCCGCAGCCTGCGGTAGTCCGGCCGGAAGTCGTGGCCCCAGTCCGAGATGCAGTGCGCCTCGTCGACGACGAGCATGCCCGCCGACGCCGTCAGGGAGGGAAGCACGGCGTCCCGGAAGTCGGGGTTGTTCAGCCGTTCCGGACTCACCAGGAGCACGTCGACGTCGCCGGCCGCGACCTGCTCCTGCACGGCGTCCCACTCGTCGGTGTTCGCCGAGTTGATCGTCACCGCGTGCACGCCTGCCCGTGCCGCCGCGTCGACCTGGTTGCGCATCAACGCGAGCAACGGCGACACGATCACCGTCGGGCCCTCGCCGAGCTGCCGCAGCAACGCCGTCGCGATGAAGTAGACGGCCGACTTGCCCCAGCCGGTGCGCTGGACGACGAGAGCTCTGCGGCGCTGGGCCACGAGGGTGTGGATCGCGGTCCACTGGTCCTCGCGCAGCACCGCCTCCGGGCCCGCCAATGCCCGGAGCCGCTCCTCCGCCAGTTCTCGCAGTGCGATGTCGTCCATGAGGCGCAAGCTTGCCAGGCGGGTCTGACAATTGTGATTGTCGCAGGTCGTAAGCTGTGTGATGTGACTGATGACCTGCGCGACCAGGTGCACGCAGCAGCCCGCCGCGCCCGCGTCGCCGCCGACGAACTCGTCCTCGCCACCCGTGAGCGCAAGGACGCCGCGCTGCACGAGATGGCCGCCGCGCTCCGCCAGCGCGCGCCAGAGATCATCGAGGCCAACCGGAAGGACCTCGAAGCAGGCCGCGCCGCCGGTCTCGCGGAAGGTCTCCTGGACCGCCTCGCCCTCACCGAGGCCCGCATCGAGGGCGTGGCCAAGGGCCTCGAAACCGTTGCGGGACAGGCCGACCCGGTCGGCGACGTCGTCCGTGGCGGAATCCTGCCGAACGGGCTGGAGCTCAAGCAGGTCCGCGTCCCGATGGGCGTCGTCGGCATGATCTACGAGGCCCGGCCGAACGTCACGGTCGACGCCACCGGTCTCGCGCTGAAGTCGGGCAACGCCGCGCTGCTGCGGGGTTCCTCGACCGCCGAGCACTCGAACACCACGCTCGTCGCGATCCTGCGCGATGCACTCGAAAGCGTGAATCTGCCAGCCGACTGCGTCCAGCTGCTGCCGTGCCACGACCGCGCGTCCGTCACGCACCTCATCACCGCGCGTGGCCTGGTCGACCTGGTGATCCCGCGCGGCGGTGCCGGTCTGATCAACGCCGTCGTCGAGCAGGCGACCGTTCCCACGATCGAGACCGGCGTCGGCAACTGCCACGTCTACGTGGACTCGCACGCGGACCTCGACATGGCCGAGGCCATCGTTCTCAACGCCAAGACGCGGCGCACGAGCGTGTGCAACGCAGCGGAGTCGCTCTTGGTGCACAAGGACGTCGCGCATGAGTTCGTCCCGCGCATCACCAAGGCGCTGCAGCAGGAGAGCGTGACCGTCCACGGCGACGAGCAGTTCGCTCAGCAGCCGAACGTCGAGAAGGCGACCGACGAAGACTGGGGCACCGAGTACCTGAGCCTCGACATCGCGGCGAAGGTCGTGGAGTCGCTCGACGAAGCCGTGCAGCACATCGCGACGTACGGCTCCGGCCACAGCGAGGCCATCGTGACGAACGACGTCGCGTCGGCGCGCAAGTTCACCGCACGTGTGGACGCGGCCGCGGTGTTCGTCAACGCTTCCACGGCGTTCACCGACGGCGCGGAGTTCGGCATGGGCGCGGAGATCGGCATCTCCACGCAGAAGCTGCACGCGCGCGGACCGATGGGCCTAACCGAGCTGACATCCACTAAATGGGTGGTGTGGGGCGAAGGCCACACGCGTCCGAAGGCGTAGCTCTACCTTCGGAGATATGGCTCCCACCTTCCCGTTCTCCGAAACTGACGGCCTAGTCCTCGATCCGACCTACGAACGCTTACGGCGTGATGAGCCTGTCACGCGTGTGACGTTTCCCTACGGCGGCGAGGGCTGGCTCGTCACGTCCTACGAAGAGACGAAGTTCGTCCTGGGCGACCCGCGCTTCAGCCGAGCGCGAACGGTCGACCAGGACGTGCCGAGGATGCAGCCACTCAGCGCGCCAGGAGGGTCGATCCTCACGCACGACGGCGCGGACCACGCGCGCATGCGTCGCCTGGTGTCCAAGGCGTTCACGGTGCGGCGAATCGAGGCGCTGCGGCCGCGCGCGCAGCAGATCACCGACGACCTGCTCGACCGTCTGGACAACCCCGGCGAACTGGTCGAGGGCTTCACCATGCCGTTCCCGATCACGATCATCTGTGAGCTGATCGGGGTGCCGTTCGAGGACCGCGACGAGTTCCGCATGTGGTCGAACCAGGTGCTGTCCACGATCGGCGGCTACACGCCTGAAGAGGCGATGCACGGCCTGTTGAAGCTGCACGCCTACTTCACCGGTCTCGTTGCTCAGCGCCGTGCGAACCCCACGGACGACCTCTTTGGCGCACTCGTCGCCGCGCGGGACAACGACGACCGGTTGAGCGAGGACGAGCTCGTCCTGTTCGGCATCACGTTGCTCGTCGCGGGCCACGAGACGACGGCGAACATGCTCGCCAACAGCGTCGTGACGCTGCTCGACCACCCAGAGGCGTGGAAGAGCCTGTGCAAGGACCCCTCCAAGCTGCCGAACGCGATCGAGGAACTGCTGCGGTTCATCCCGTTGGGCAGTGGCGCCGGCTTCACCTGCATCGCCACCGAGGACGTCCAGGTCGGCAGCACGCAGGTCAAAGAAGGCGACGCCGTACTGGTGGTCGTGTCGTCGGCGAACCGTGACGCGTCCGTCTACCAGAACAGCGACGTGCTGGACCTCGAGCGTGAGGTCGGCCAGCACTTGCAGTTCGGGCACGGCATTCACTTCTGCCTGGGTTCGCACCTCGCGCGTATGGAGCTGCACGTGGCGTTGGCTGCCGTGCTGCGCCGGATGCCTGATCTGCGACTGACGGAGCCGGTCGAGTTCCGCAAGGGTTCGCTGGTCAGGGGTCCGCTGCGGCTCGCGGTGGCCTGGTGAGAAAAATCTTGGCCGAGCCCGCGTAATGAGGGAGCCGCGTGCGCGTTCCTCCAGTGCGCGGCTCTGCTTCGGGGTGGGCCGCGCGACCCGAACGGCCCGTCCTCCCCCTGGGCCGTGCGGTGTGATCAGCACGACGGGCGTCGGACCCTGGGAGCGGCTGACGCCCGTCTACGCTGTTTCGATGCGCATCGGCGTCATGGGTGGCACGTTCGATCCCATCCACCACGGCCACCTGGTGGCCGCCAGCGAGGTCCAGGCCCGGTTCGACCTCGACCGCGTGATCTTCGTGCCGACGGGTCAGCCCTGGCAGAAGGCGTCGCGGGAGGTCTCCGCCGCCGAGGACCGCTACCTGATGACGGTCATCGCCACCGCGTCCAACCCCCGGTTCTCGGTCAGTCGCGTCGACATCGACCGCGAGGGCCCCACGTACACGGTGGACACGCTCTCCGACCTCAAGGCGCAGTACCCGAGTGCAGAGCTGTTCTTCATCACCGGCGCCGACGCGCTGGAGCAGATCCTGTCTTGGAAACGCGCCGCGGACGCCTTCGCGTTGGCCCATTTCATCGGTGTCACCCGTCCGGGCTACACGTTGAACGACCGGCACCTGCCGCCAGGGGCCGTTTCGCTCGTCGAAGTACCGGCCATGGCTATTTCGTCAACCGGCTGCCGTGCACGTACAGCCTCAGGTCAGCCCGTTTGGTACCTGGTTCCGGACGGTGTCGTCCAGTACATCGCGAAGACGGCCCTGTACTCCGAGTCGTAACCACGTTCGAGTGGATTTTGCGTGCATCCTTCGGCTCGGGAAGCAACAATCAGCGGGTTGTTGCTGGTTCGTGGAAGGCAAGACTTTGGCTACAGGCACCGTGAAGTGGTTCAACGCCGAAAAGGGCTTCGGCTTCATCGCGCCCGACGACGGCTCGGCTGACGTCTTCGTGCACTACTCGGAGATCCAGTCCAAGGGATTCCGTTCGCTCGAAGAGAACCAGAAGGTCGAGTTCGAGGTCGGTCAGGGCCAGAAGGGGCCGCAGGCCCAGCAGGTCCGCCCGATCTAGATATCGGCAGGTGAAGGCCACCTCAGGGCGCTGAGGTGGCCTTCGTCATGCCTGTATGCGAAGTACCCGTTGGCGCGCGCCGGTACCCTCAGTAACTCGTGCGGGCGTATCGACGTCCGCCGGAAGTCAGAGGAGTGACGTGGCAGCCACCGACGAGGCACGACGGCTGGCGCTGGTCGCGGCGAACGCAGCGGCCGACAAGAAGGCGCACGACGTGACGGTGCTCGACGTCTCCGACCAGCTCGTGATCACGGACGTGTTCGTGATCGCGTCCGCTCCGAACGAGCGGCAGGTCGGCGCGATCGTCGACAACATCGAAGAGAAGATGCGGGAGTCCGGCACCAAGCCGGTTCGCCGTGAAGGGGCCCGCGAGGGCCGGTGGGTGCTGCTCGACTTCGTCGACGTCGTTGTGCACGTCCAGCACGTCGAGGAACGCAGCTTCTACGGCCTGGAGCGGCTGTGGAAGGACTGCCCGCGAATCGAGTTCGAAGCGGACGTTCCCGCCGAGTCCACGGCTGAATGAGGTAGCAGATGGCCCTGAGCCGGCTCGTGCTGTGGCGGCACGGTGAGACCGACTACAACGCGACCGGACGTCTGCAGGGTCACCTGGACTCGGCGCTCACCGAGACCGGCTTGAACCAGGCCAGGTTCGCCGTCCCGGTGCTCGCCGGGTTCGAACCGGAGATCGTGGTCGCCTCCGATCTGCAACGCGCGCGTGACACCGCTCGGGTGTTCACCACGTCCGCGGACGTCCCGTTGCGGATCGACGAGCGGCTCCGCGAGACCCATCTCGGCAAGTGGCAGGGCCTGAACCTGGCCGAGGTGGAGCAGGAGTGGCCGGGTGCGGTCACGGTCTGGCGCACCGATCCGACTTACACACCGCCGGACGGCGAGTCGCGCGTCGAGGTCGCCGAGCGGGCCATCAAGGTCGTCAACGAGGTGGACGCGGAGTTCTCCGAGACCGTCCTTTTGTGCGCGCACGGTGGCCTGATCAGCGCCCTGACCGGGCGGTTGCTCGACCTGCCGGTGGCGAGCTGGTCGCAGCTCGGCGGCATCTCGAACTGCCACTGGACGGTGTTCACCCGGCGCAACGACCGGTGGCGGTTGTCGTCGTACAACGCGGGCACCACGCGTTGAGACTGCTCGTCCTGGGCGACTCGCTGTCGTTCTTCGGGCCGTCCGGGCCGTTGCCCGCTGATCATCCTCGGTTGTGGCACAACATCTGTGCCACGACCTTGGGCGGCTCCGCGGAGCTGGCCGCGGGGTTCGGGTGGACGGCCCGTGACGCCTGGTGGGCGTTGACCGGCGACCCTCGGATCTGGTCGTTGCTGCCTACGACGGACGTGCTCGTGTTCGCCGTAGGCAGCATGGACACGTTGCCCTCGCCGTTGCCCACCTATCTGCGCGAGGGGCTGCGTTATGTGCGGCCGGACTGGCTGCGGCGGTGGGTGCGTGCGCGGTATGCGGCGGCTCAACCGCTGTTGGCGCCCTACGCGCGCGTGGCGTTGCCTCCTGCGCTGACTGCGCGGTATCTGCGGGACATGCTGCAGTCGGTCCGCAATCTTGAGTACACGATGCCGGCGATCGGGATGGTGCCGTCTGTGCACCGGGCGCCTACGTACGCGAACGTGCATCACGGCCACGCTGCTGCGGTTGCTGCTGTGCGTGGGTGGGCCGCAGGTACGGGCGTGCCGTTGCTGGACCTACCGGCCGTGATCGGGGAGCACGTGCGGTCGGGTGCCGGAAATCCGGACGGGATGCACTGGGGCTGGGAGGGGCACGAGCTCGTGGGCAAGGCGATGGCGGCGCTCATCTCTTCTCCGGGCGTCATATCGTCCGTGGCGTTGAGTCCCTCGGAGGAGTGAGCCCCGTAGGCTCGTCGCTCGTGCGCATCTCCATCGTCACCGACTCCACGGCATACCTGCCCGAGGGGTTCGCGAAGCGCCATTCGATCACCGTGGTGCCGCTGCACGTGGCGGTGGACGGGGGCGGTCGCCTCGATGGCGTGGACTTCGGTCCTTTCGAGCTGGCCGGTGCCCTTGCCGAGCATCGCCGCGTGACCACCTCGCGGCCGACTCCGGGCGAGATGGCCGCTGTCTACGAGGACGTGCTGTCGTCGTCGGACGCGATCGTGTCCGTGCATCTCTCCCGTGAGCTGTCCGGTACGTGGGAGGCGGCTCGGCTGGCGGCCGAGGAGATCGATCCCTCTCGTATTCGTGTCGTCGACTCGCGGTCGACGGGCATGGGGCTCGGTTTCGCGGTGTTGCGCGCGTGCGCGGCCGTCGCTGCTGGGCGCTCGCACGCGTCCGTGGAGGAGGCTGCGACGTCCGCGGCCACACAGACCCGGATGTTCTTCTGCCTCGAAACGCTGGATTACCTGCGCCGGGGCGGGCGGATCGGCACGGCGGCGGCGCTGGTGGGGACCGCGCTGGCCGTGAAGCCGTTGCTGCACATGGACGACGGCCGGATCGTGCCGCTGGAGAAGGTCCGCACGATGAGCCGTGCCGTCGGCCGCCTGGTCGACCTCGCGGCCGCCGCGGCGGGTGACGGTCCAGTGGGGCTGGCCGTGCACCACCTGGCCGCTCCGGACCGTGCCGCCGAACTGGCCACCCGCCTCGACGAACGCCTGCCCGGCTCGACGGGGTGCGTGATCTCCGAGGTGGGCGCGGTGATCGGCGCGCACACGGGTCCGGGAGTGCTGGGAGTGGTCGTGCTGCCGGGAGGGCCCGACATCCTCCCATAGACCCCCGACAATTCCCCGCCCCCGAGGCCCGAGTGATCGCGACCTGTCCACAACCCGCGAGTAATCCACAGACCGGGAGTTGAGCCCACCTCCCCGCCCGCCCCGCTCCGTAACGTCGCCCGCATGTTCCCCCGCCCCCATCCGGACGACAGCCCGAGCGAACGCCTGGCCGCCCTCGCCGCCAAGGTGAGAGCCGACCCGACCCTGGTCTACGCGCGTTCCGAGGACTCCGACGAACACGGCGTCGCGCGCAGCCGCTTCCGCCTGCCGCGCCTGCCACGCCGAGGCCTGCTGGCCGTCGGCATCGCCGTGGCCTGCACCGTGATCGGCCTCGGCACGTGGTGGCAGCGCCCGGAGGTCGAACCCGCCCCCGACGTGGCCCTGGTGAGCACCACCGCCCCGGCCCCGGAACTGGTCGTGAACGTGATCGGCGAGGTGGGCACCCCGGGCCTGGTGACAGTGACCTCCGGCGCCCGCGTGGCCGACGCCGTGCGCCTGGCCGGCGGGGTCAAGCCGGGCACCGATCTCCACAACCTGAACCTGGCCCGCAAGCTCACCGACGGCGAACAGATAGCGGTGGGCATCCCGCCGCCGGCCGTGGCTCCAGCCGGCGGCGTCGCCCCCAAGGTGAATCTGAACGCGGCCACCGCCACCGAACTCGACGCGCTGCCCGGCGTGGGTCCGGTGACGGCTCAGCGCATCGTCGACCACCGCACCCGCAAGGGCCCTTTCGCCTCCGTGGACCAACTGCGCGACGTCGACGGCATCGGCGACTCGAAGCTGGCCAAGCTCGCCGACCTGCTCCACACCTGACCCCTGTCGGCTTCCGCCCGTTGGTGTCCAGAACCGAATGGAATCCTCCCGTGCCCTCTGTACGCATTTCTCGACGAGCCATGTCCCGGTCCGTTTGTCTTGCTGAGCAACGGACATGCGTCGACATCGCTTGGCACGGGCCCACAAGCCCGCTGGTCGAGCCGCAGTCACACCTCATCTCGAACCCCGATGCGCCCGAACCACGCCAGGGCAGCCCCAGCCGCGTCGCCGCGCTCCGGCCGCTCACCAGCGGAGGGGGCCACCGGTGGTTCGCAGACACCCGATAACCCAGGACTACCGCCTGGTCCCGGCCGCCGCAGCGGTGTGGGCGACCGCCGTGGCCGGTCTCTTTCTGAGCTGGCAGGCGGCCGTTCTCACCGGACTGGTGGCGGGAGCGATCGGCCTGGCCGCCTGGCGCCGGGCCTGGTGGACCAAGACGTGCGCGATCGCCCTGCTGATCTCCGGCCCGGTGGCGGCGGCCTGGGTCGGCGGCAACGTCCTGCGGGCCGAGACCCACCCGCTTCGCCTGGCAGCCGGCGAAGGCCGCTCCACCACCCTGACCGCCGAGCTCACCACCAGACCGCGAGGCATCAGGGCGGCCGGCTTCGGCGGCCACCAGGCGGGCGTGGACCACGTGGTCGTCACGGCGAAGGCGAGCGGAGCCCAACTGGTCCTGCTCGCCCCGGCCGAGAAGTGGCGGGATCTGTTGCCAGGCCAGAAGGTCACCGTCAACGGCACGCTCGCCCCACCGAGGGGCGGCGATCTGACGTCGGCACTGCTGAGGGTCCGCGGACCGCCGATCGACCCTCGGCCACCGCCGGTCTGGCAGAGCTGGGCCGACCACCTCCGCGATGGCCTGAGGACGGCGAGCGGGGTCCTCGACGCCGAGGAAGCCGGCCTGCTGCCCGCTCTCGTGGTGGGCGACACCGAACAGATGGTGCCGCGCATCGTCGACGAGTTCCGCACCGCCGGCCTCGCCCACCTGCTCGCGGTGAGCGGTGCCAACCTCGCGATCGTGTGCGGGACGGTGTACCTGCTCGTCCGGCAGTTCAGAGCCGGTCCGCGCACGGCCGCGGCGGCGGCGATGGTGGCACTGGTCGGGTTCGTGGTGCTGGCCGGGCCGGAACCCAGCGTCCTGCGGGCCGCGGTCATGGGTGCCGTCGCGTTGCTGGCGTTGGTGCTGGGGCGGGAAAGGTCCGCGTTGCCGAGCCTCGCGGCCGCCGTCGTGTCGCTCATCGTCTTCGATCCCGCACTCGGAGCGGATCCCGGGTTCGCGTTGTCCGTCGTGGCGACGGCGGCGCTGGTGCTCGTGGCGCCGAAGTGGTCGAGAGCGCTGAAAGCCCGTGGTGTGCCACGAGGTCTGGCCGAGGCGATCGTGATGCCGACGGCCGCGAGCCTGGCCACGGCTCCGTTGGTCGCCGGGCTTTCCGGGCAGGTGAGTCTGGTCGCGGTGCTGGCCAACCTGGTCGCCGGGCCGGTGGTGGCACCGGCGACGGTGCTCGGTGTCCTGGCGGCGGTCATCGCACCGCTGTACCCGCCGGCGGCGGAAATGATCGTGCACGTCGCCGGGCCGGCCGTCACCTGGCTGATCCAGGTCGGGCGGCAGGCGGCCACGGTGCCCGGTGCGTCGGTCGGCTGGCCAGAGGGCTGGGTCGGCGCGTTCACGTTGATCGCGGCGCTGGCAACGGTGGCGTTGTTGCTGCGGTTCAAGAAAACGCGGGCGCTGGTGGTCGCGGTGCTCGTCGGCGGATTCGTGGTGCTGGTGCCGCTGAAGGTGGTGGCGCCGGTGTGGCCGCCGGCCGGCTGGAAGGTCGTCAGCTGTGATGTGGGCCAGGGCGACGCGCTGGTGCTGGCGACGAACGAGAGCGATCGCGCGGTCGTGGTCGACACCGGACCCGACCCCGGGGCGATCGACCAGTGCCTGAAGACGTTGGGGATCAAGAGGATCCCGCTGGTGGTGCTGACCCACCTGCACGCGGATCACGTCGGCGGACTCCCGGCGGTGCTCACCGGGCGTGCGGTGGGCGCGGTGGCGGTCGGGCCGCTCAAGGAGCCCTCGTGGGCTTGGCGGGAGGTCAACAAGAGAGCCCGCGAACACGGCGTCCGGGTGGTGGAACCGAAGGCTGGCGAACGGTTCGCCTGGCCAGGACTGGAACTGGAGGTGCTGGGACCGAGACGGCCGCCCATGGGCGGTGACACGAACACGACCGTGAACGACTACTCGCTCGTGCTCAAGGCGCGAACGGAAGCAGGCCGGGTCTTGCTCACCGGCGACGTCGAACTGGCCGGCCAGGCGGCGTTGCTGGGGGAGCGGGACCTCGGGGCCGAGGTGCTCAAGGTGCCGCACCACGGTTCGCGGTACTCGCTGCCCGCGTTCCTCAAAGCCGTGCGGCCGCGGGTGGCGCTGGTGAGCGTCGGCACGGGCAACCGCTACGGGCACCCGAGTCCGCACGTGATCGACATGTTGCGGGCGGGAGGCGCGCTGGTGCTGCGCACGGACCAGGACGGCGACCTGGCCGTCTTGCCAGGAAATCGAATCGTCAGGAGAAGAAGATGGAAGACGTCTGGATCAGGCTGTACAACGCTCGCCACCTGGTTCCCGGTGGCACGCCCGGGTTCGCGTGGGCGATGTGGCAGATGGGCTACTCGGCGACGCCGTGGCCGCACGAGCAACTCAAACCCGATTTCGCTTACTACCTCTGCGAAAGGCTCGAAGACGGCACCCGCGTCCTCACCTACAAGGCGACGGTGACGCACGTGCTGCCGCCGACCGAGGCCGCCAAGCCCGAGGATGCCTACGAACTGGTGGCAGAGCACATGTTCGACGACGACCTGCGGATCGCGCCGCACGTCTGGAACGACTACCACTACAACGAGCTGAAGGCGGAAGCCCCGTGGCCGCAACGGATCGTGGCGTGGCGCGCGAACGTGGAGCCGGTCGGGCCGCACGTGCTCGACTGCCTGCCCCGCTTTCCGCGCACCGGGTGGGCGAAGACGGACGCGATCTCCTTGTGAGGCAGAGATCGGTCCGAGGGATCGCGATGCGCCCCGCGGACTCCGAGAAGGAGGAGGGTGCCTACTTCAGCGCGTTGATGACGGCCTCTGCCGATGCCGGCACCGTGGCACGTGGGCCGACCGTGTCGCCGAGCGCGTCCAGGGTCTTCAGCCCGTCGCCGGTGATCAGCAGAACGGTCTCGGCGTCCGGGTCGAGCTGCCCCGACTCGATCAGCTTCTTCGCCGTCGCCACCGTCACGCCACCGGCGGTCTCGGCGAAGATGCCCTCGGTGCGGGCGAGGAGCTTGATGCCCTCGACGACCTCTTCGTCGGTCACGTCGTCGATGGCGCCGTTCGTGCGGCGGACCGCGTCGAGCACGTAGGGGCCGTCGGCCGGGGCGCCGATCGCCAGCGAGCGGGCGATGGTGTCCGGGCGGACCGGGCGGATGACGTCGTGGCCCGCCTTGAAGGCGGCGGAGATCGGGGAGCAGCCGGTGGCCTGCGCGCCGAACACCTTGTACGGGGTGGCTTCGACCAGGTCGAGCTGGCCGAGTTCGCGGAACGACTTGTCGACCTTGGTGAGCTGCGAGCCGGACGCGATCGGCACGACGATCTGGTCGGGCAGGCGCCAGCCGAGCTGTTCGGCGACCTCGTAACCGAGCGTCTTCGAGCCCTCCGCGTAGTACGGGCGGACGTTGACGTTCACGAACGCCCAGTCCTCGTTCTCCGCGGCGAGTTCCTGGGCGAGGCGGTTCACGTCGTCGTAGTTGCCGTCGACGGCGATCAGGGCGCCGTCGTAGACAGCGCTCATCAGGATCTTGGCGCGCTCGAGATTGGAGGGCACGAGAACGACGGACTTCCAGCCGGCGCGGGCAGCGGCCGCGGCGACGGCGTTCGCCAGGTTGCCGGTGGACGGGCAGGCCAGCACCTTGAAGCCGAGTTCACGGGCCGCGGCGAGCGCGACGCCGACCACACGGTCCTTGAAGGAGTGGGTGGGGTTGCCGGTGTCGTCCTTCACCCAGACCTTGCGCACGCCCAGGGCCTTGGCGAGGTTGTGCGCCTCGACCAGGCGGGTGCCGCCGGGGTCGGTGTTCGGGTGCTGTTCCACAGTGGACGGAACGGGGAGAAGGCCGCGGTAGCGCCAGATCGACCGGGGGCCGGCTTCGATGTCCTCGCGCCGGATCCTGCCGAAGTCGTAGGCCACTTCCAGCGGCCCGAAACACTCGAGACAGGCGTACTCGGGAGCGAGAGGAGTTTCATTTCCGCACTCACGGCACAGCAGTGCGCGGGCGGGGCCAAGGTCGAACGTGGTGCTCGTGGGCACAGTGACAGCAGTCATCGCGAGGTATCTCCTCATCTTTCCCGCGAAATCGAACGGGTCGGAATTGGCACCGTGATCGTCTGCGCATAGCTCTGCACATGGTTTTGTGCATAGCGCTGACGCCGGTTGCCGGGGCTTCTTCGGGCCGTTCCCTCTGCCCCTCTGGATGAGCGGTATTCAGTTGTGGACACCAAGCTACGGCACCCGTCCGTTGCTCAGCCACCGACGTCCACGATCCGGGACGTGGGAGGATGCGGAGCGTGAGCGCACCGGAGTCACTGCACCTCGTCGTCGGCGAGGAGGAGTTGCTGGTCGAACGTGCAGTTCGAGCGGCTCTCGACGCGGCACGAAAGGTCGACTCGACCGCCGACCTGACCCGTGTGCCGGTGACTGATCTCACGCCTCCCGAGCTGGCCGAGCTGGTGAGCCCGTCGCTGTTCGCGGAGGGCCGGGTGATCGTCCTGGACAACGCGCAGGACATCGGCAAGGAGGTCGCCGACACGGTGCTCTCCTACGTCAGGGCGCCCGCGGACGGGGTCACGCTCGTCGTCGTGCACAAGGGCGGCGGCCGCAGCAAGGCGGCCAAGGACCTGCCCGGGCAGCTGAAGAAGGCCGGTGCCGCGGTCACCGAGTGCGCCAAGGTCACCAAGGCCGCCGAGCGCGAGTCGTTCGTGCGCAACGAGGTGCGGCAGGCGGGCGGCAAGATCGATCCGGAGGCCGTGGTCACGCTCATCGACGCGGTCGGCACGAACCTGCGCGAGCTCGCCGCGGCGGCGTCGCAGCTGGTTTCCGACACCGACGGCAAGGTGACGGTCGAGGAGATCCGCCGCTACCACCAGGGCAAGGCCGAGGTCACCGGGTTCGCCGTCGCGGAGAAGGCCGTTGTTGGTGACCGTGCGGGCGCGATGGAGGCGCTGCGCTGGGCCATGCAGCTGGGCGTGCCGCACGTGCTGGTCGCGGACGCGCTGGCGGACGCGGTGCGCACGGTCGCGCGCGTGACGGCGGTGGGCCGGGCCGACCCGTTCAGCCTGGCCGGGCCGCTGGGCATGCCGCCGTGGAAGATCAAGAAGGCGCAGGCCCAGTCCCGTGGCTGGGACCAGGCCGGCCTCGCCGACGCGATGCAGGTGGTCGCGGGGCTGAACGCCGACGTGAAGGGTGTGGCGGCGGACGCCGACTACGCGCTGGAGCGTGCGGTGCTCAAGATCGTCGCGGCGCACAGCCGCCGGTAGTCATCGGCTGGGGATCCCGATCAGGTACTGGGCCCCGGTGAAGCCGGGCTCGACGCCGATGGTCCAGGTGAACGACTCCGTGCCGGTCAGGCTCTCGGTCAGCTGACGCAGTTCCGCGCGCCCGTACATGCGCAGGAACGAGACCACGCTGTCGAAGAACATCATGAACGGCAGCACCGGCACGACGTAGGTCAGCGCCAGCCGCAGCAGGTAGCGCGGCAGGGGATTGCGCTGGAACGGCGCCGACAGCAGCACCGCCAGCGTCGTCAGGAACGGGAACAGCAGGACGTACAGGAACGATCGTTTGGTGTCCACGACGACGATCGGTGACCGAGTGTCGACGGCGTTCTGCAGCATCCGCCGGGCCAGCGGCGGCGGGAAGTGGGTGGAAGGCGCCGTAGATCGTCCGCGTGCCCTCCACCCGGCAGTCGGTGGCGTCGACCGGCTCGGCCACGAAGCCGACGGAGCAGCACGCGTCGGGCAGCGCCCGCCGGTTCTCGGCCTGGACGCGCCGGAACGCGGGCACGCTCCTTGCGCACCAGGTCGAGCATGGAGCTGTCCTCGCGGCAGAGTTCCTGCCACGAAGGTGCTTGGCCAGGTGGAAGATGATCGTCGTCAGCGTGTTGGCCGACGTGTCCCGCGCGGCGAGCAGCAAGAGGATCATGTGGTTGACCACGTCCTGGACGGTGAAGCTCGCACCGTCCTCGCTGACGGCAGCGCACAGCATGCTGAGCAGGTTGTCGGCCGGCCCGCCCGTCGAACGCCGCTCCGCCGCCCACTCGCCGAAGCTCGCTTCCAGACGCCGGCGCGCGGCCAGTCCGCGGGACCAGGCGAGTCCCGGAACGGGTGCTCGCAGGACCGAGACCGAAGCCCGCAGGCACGTCTCGAACAGCCGGTGGACCTCGTCGGCCGCGGCTCCGAGGCCGGAGCCGGTGAGCACCTCGGAGGTCAGGTTGAAGATCATCGACCGGATCGCCGGATAGACCTCGAACGTGCCTTCAGCGGGCCAGGAGTCCAGGTCGCGGGTGATGGCCGGGGGTCATTCGCTCCAGGTAGGCGCTGATCCGGGCGGGCAGGAACGCCTGCTGCATGATCCGCCGATGCTGGCGGTGCTCCTCGAAGTCGAGCAGCAGCAGACCGCGGTGGAAGAACGGCCCGACGAACTTGCCCCAGCCCTCGTCGTTGGAGAACGCCTGGTCGCGGTTGAGCAGCGCTTCCTGGATGGCGTCCGGGCCGAGCAGCACGGCCATCTTCCGGACCCCGAACACCGGCAGCACGGACACCGGCCCACGACGTTCGTAGTGCGCCTGCGACCACCCGACCGGGTCGCGCACGTAGGCGAACGTGTCGCCGAGGAAGGGCAGCTTCATGATCGGACGCTGACACGCGCACGCCATCGAAGCCACTGAAACAACGAAAAGGGCCCACTCCGCGAGGGAATGGGCCCTTCTCAGGAAGCTCTACGAGAGCTCGAAACGCGGAATCAGCCCTCGAGGGAGTTCGCGCGCTTGGCCATCGCCGACTTCTTGTTGGCGGCCTGGTTGGTGTGGATGACACCCTTGGTGGCGGCCTTGTCGAGCTTGCGGGACGCGTCCTGCAGCAGCTCCAGGGCCTTCGCCTTGTCACCGGCCTCGGCAGCCTCGCGGAACTTGCGGATGGCCGTCTTCAGGGACGACTTGACCGACTTGTTGCGAAGGCGAGCCTTCTCGTTGGTCTTGATCCGCTTGAGCTGGGACTTGATGTTCGCCATGCGACATCACCCTTCTTGTCGAAACCGGAGTTCGTGACGCGCTTGGTCGGCACCAGCTGACGCTGGCTCTCCTCCACAACGGAGCGCCGCGCATTCACGACGACGAAGGATATCAGGCCAGCTCAGCGCACCGTGAACCCGGCCTTCTCGACGCCCACGACGGCCTCGTACGCACCACGGGCGACCTCACGCTTCCCGTCGCCGTCCACGTCGCCGACGGTCAGTGCCAGCTGCGCGAGCTTGAACGACACCTCGACCTGCTTCGACTGCCCGGCAGCGAGTTCCACTCGTGTGAAGCCCACCAGCCGCTGGTCAGGCGTCAGCACCGGTGACGCCGGCTGACGCACGTAGACCGGCACCACGACAGTGCCCGCACGCCCACCGGTGTTCGCCACCGTGAACTTCACCACCCCGTTGTGCCGATCAACGGCGGCGGAAGCTCCAGAGGTGGTGAACGACGTGTACGACAGCCCGTGCCCGAACGGGTAGAGCGCGTCGTACTTCGCCCCGGCCGACGTGTTCGCACCCGGCAGCTGGTCGTAGGTCAGCGTCGGGTCGCCCAGCGTTCGAGGCCACGACACCGAGAGCTTGCCGCTCGGGTTCACCGCGCCGAACAGCACGTCGGCGATCGCCCGGCCACCCTCACTGCCCGGCAACCAGCCCGCGACCAGCGCGTTCGCGTCCGCCGCCGACCCGAGCACCTGCGGGCGGGCGGTCAGCAGCACGACGACCACCGGTTTGCCGGTCGCCTGCACCGCGTCCACCCACGCCTGCTGCTCGGCCGTGAGTGTCGGGTTCTCCGTGTCGGCCGGACCCTCCGCACCGGGCTTCTCACCTAGGACGACGACAACTGCGTCCGCGCCAGCAGCCTCAGTCACCGCGGCGGCAGGAGTCGCGGCGTGCACGACGGAAGCACCGGGAACAGCCTCACGAACGCCCGTCAGCACGGTCGCGGTCGGCGGCAACGGCGAGTCGTCCGGCACGCCCTGCCACTCCACGGTCCAGCCACCGAGCTGGCGGCGCACGTCGTCCGCGGTCTCACCGGTCACCACGATCTTCTTGGCAGACGAGGAAAGCGGCAGCACACCGTCGTTCTTCAGCAGCACGGTGCCCTCAGCGGCCGCCTGACGCGCCAACGCCCGGTCCGCACCCACGACAGCCGCATCAGCCTTCGCCGGATCCACGTACGGCTTCTCGAACAGCCCCAGGTCGAACTTGAGCTTCAGAATCCGCCGCACCGCCTGGTCGATCCGCCCGCGCGACACGGAACGATCGCGAACGTTCGCCAGCAGCAGCGAGGTGAACTCGGCCGCGTTCGACGGCTCCATCGCCATGTCCACCCCGGCGTTGACGCTCATCGCGATCGCCGTCTTGTAGTCCGGCGCGACCTTGTGCCGGTCCACCAGGTACTTCATGTCCTGCCAGTCCGAGACCGCGACACCCTTGAAGCCCATGCGGTCACGCAGCTGCGTCTGCAGCATGTACTTCGACGCGTGCACCGGCATCCCGTTGACCGAACCGGAGTTGATCATCACCGTGCGCACACCGGCGTCGAACTGCGCCTGGAACGACGGCAGCACGACGTCCTGCAGCTGCCGGATCGGAATCTGGGCGGCCGCGCGGTCGTGCCCGTTCGCCGGCGCCGAGTAGCCTGCGAAGTGCTTCGCGGTGGCGGTCAGCTGCGCCGTGTCATCCACTTTGGACTGTTGCCCGCGCACGTTCGCCGCCGCCAGCTGCCCGGCCAGGAACGGGTCCTCGCTGTAGGTCTCGTAGTAACGGCCCCACCGCGTGTCGCGCGCGATGTCCGAGACCGGCGCGAAGTTCCAGAACACACCCGTCGCACGCAACGCCTTCGAGGCGGACACGCCGATCTGCTCCTGCAGACCGGGATTCCAGGTCGCGCCGAGCCCGATCTGGTGCGGGAACATCGTCGCGGAGATGACGTTGTTGTGCCCGTGCACACCGTCCGCGCCGTAGATGATCGGGATCTTCAACCTGTTGCGCTCCAACGCATAGCGCTGGATCGCGTTGTTCATCTCCGCCCAAGCCTTGGGCGTGTTCTCCAGCGGCGCATCACCACCGCCGGACAGGATCGATCCGGTGTGCGCGTCGGTCAGCACCGCCTTCAGGCAGGACTCGACCAACGGCCCGTTCACGTTGTTGCAGTCACCGCGCAGCTTCCCGACGCGGATCTGCACCATCTGCCCGATCTTCTCCTCGAGCGTCATTCTCCGCAGCAGGTCCTCGACCCGCCGCTCCGATGACGCCCGAGCGTCCAAATAGATGTCCACCCCGGAGGCCTGACCGCCACCCGATGTGAGCGACGTGATGAGCACGGCTACGCCCAGCACGCCGAGACCGACGCGCTTGCGGGACAACAAAGACAAGACTCCTCCACGTTCCCGTGCGCCCGCCGCACACGATCGCGTGGAGGAGCCGACCAGAGACACCCCCGAACGGAGGAACTCTGCGGAACCGGTTTCATGCTGGTGAAACGCCTGTTCAGTCGACCAGGATGACGCACGTCGATGCCGCTTTTCGGCGAATTCCGGACCGTGTGCGGCTTGAGCGGGAGGATGGCCGGCATGACGTTGCCTGCTCTCCCAGAGGAGTCCTTCCAACGCGTGCTCTGCGTCGTCGCGCACCCGGACGACATGGAGTACGGCACGTCCGCGGCCGTCGCTCGCTGGACCACGCGCGGCATCGAGGTCGGCTATCTCCTGCTCACCCGCGGCGAGGCCGGGATGCCGAACCCTCCCGAGGAGACGGCACGCCTGCGCGCCGCCGAGCAGCGGGTCGCCTGCGACACCGTCGGCGTCGAGCACCTGACCATCCTCGAACACCCGGACGGCGTGCTCGTCTACGGCCTCGACCTGCGCCGGGACATCTGCCGGGAGATCCGCCGGTTCAAGCCCGACGTCGTGCTCGGCGCCGGCTTCGAGGTCGAGACGCCTTACGGCTTCGACCAGGCCGACCACCGCGCGGCCGGCCTCGCGACCCTCGACGCGATCCGCGACGCGGGCAACCGCTGGGTCTTCCCGGAGCAGGTCGACGACGAGGGCCTCGAACCACACTCCGTGCGCTGGTACATCGTTCCTGGGCTCGCCGGCTCCGGCGCGACCCACGGTGTCGACGTGACGGGAGACCCGCTGCGCCGCGGCGTCGCCTCGCTCGAGGCGCACGCCGCGTATCTGGCCGCGCTTCCAGGCCACCCCGCACCCGCGGACTTCATCCCGAAGTTCACCGCGATGAGCGGCGAGGTCATGGGCGTCGAGCACGCCGTGCTGTTTCGCGCCCACGACCTGCAGGCACCACCGGACTTCTAGTCGGCCGGTTCGTCCTCGGGCTTCTTCGGGGGCCGGCCGCGACGAGGCATCTTCTTCGCCTCGCCGGGCAGCCGGCCCGCCTCCGCCAGCGCACGCCGCAACAGGAACTCGATCTGCGCGTTGGTGCTGCGCAGCTCGTCGTTCGCCCACCTGGTCAACGCGTCGTGCACGGCCGGATCGAGCCTCAGCAGAACGCTTTTGCGCTCAGCCATCAGGTGTAGAGCGATCCTGCGTTCACCACGGGCTGCGTGGATCGGTCACCGCACAGGACGACGAGCAGGTTCGACACCATCGCCGCCTTACGTTCCTCGTCGAGCTCGACCACGTTCTGCTCCGAGAGCCGTTGCAGCGCGAGCTCCACCATGCCGACGGCACCCTCGACGATCCGCGTCCGTGCCGCCACGACCGCGCTCGCCTGCTGCCGCTGCAGCATCGCGTGGGCGATCTCCGGCGCGTACGCGAGGTGCGTGAGCCGCGACTCGATCACCTTCACGCCCGCGGACTGCACCCGTGCGGAGATCTCGATCGAGAGCGTCTCGGTGATCTCGTCCGCGTTCTCCCGCAACGAGAGCCCGGCTTCCTCGTGGTTGTCGTACGGGTAGCTGTTCGCGATGTGCCGCACCGCGGTCTCGGTCTGGATGCCGACGAACCGCACGAAGTCGTCCACCTCGAACCGAGCCCGCGCAGTGTCCTCGACCTGCCACACCACCACGGCGGCGATCTCGATCGGGTTGCCGTCCGCGTCGTTGACCTTGAGCGCCGACGTCTCGTGGTTGCGGATCCGCGTCGAGATCTTCTCCCGCGTGTTGAACGGGTTCACCCACCGCAGACCGTCCGTGCGCACCGTACCCACGTACCGGCCGAAGAACTGCTGCACCCGCGCCTCACCCGGCGCCACCGTGAAGAGACCCCGGAACACCAGCGCCCCCGCCAGGAACAGCAGTATCCCCGCGATCAGGAGTCCCGCTGGCGGCCCGTCGTCGTCGGCGGCCTTGATTCCCTCGATGAACGCCCAGGCACCCACCGCGACCAACACCACCCCTCCGAAGAACATGGGCAGACCGGACAGGTCCCGTGCGTGCTTCTCCCGCACCACGGGTGCCGGCATCTGCACTGTCGTGTCCACAACCGCGCTCATTCAGACCCCCTATCGAAGTAGTATCTAAGTGATATCACTTTTTCGCCATGATCGCCAGCTAGGCTGATCCGCATGAGGGCGAAGAAGCAGCGCGTGGCCGCGTACGGGGTATGTATCAACGAGGAGGACGAGATCCTGCTCGCGCGCTGGCTTGGCCCGAAGGGCAAACGTTGGATCCTGCCCGGCGGCGGCATCGACCACGGCGAGCACCCGCACGACGCGGTGATCCGGGAGTTCGAGGAGGAGACCGGGTTCGAGATCGAGGTGCTGCGGCTGCTCGGCATCGACTCGGAGTTCCGCGAGGAGGCGGACCGCGACTACCACGCGCTTCGCATCATGTACGAGGTGCGGATCGTGGGCGGCGAACTGCGGCACGAGGTGGGCGGCTCGACCGATCGGGCCGAGTGGTTCCCCGTCGCAGACATCGGACAACTGGATCGCGTGCCGTCGCTCGATACCGCCCTTGGTCTGTATCGAACTACCCCAGCTGCCGGAATCTTGCGGTAACTTAAGTCTGCCGCCGCCGACGACCATCAATGGAGTTGGCGAATGATCCGATCACTGGCCGCAGTCGGCGCGGTCGCCCTGCTGTCGTCCTTCGTCCACGTCCCTGCGTACGCGGCTGTCGTCGGCGTCTCGAACGTGTCCTCCCTGCAGGCCGCGATCGACTCCGCCCGGCCCGGTCAACGCCTCGTGCTCGCCGACGGCGTGCACACCGCCGACCAGCCCATCAAGATCACCAGGTCCGGCATCACCGTGGCCGCGCGCACCATCGGCGGCGCGGTGTTCACCCGCGGTGGCTTCGAACTCGGAGCCGTTCGGGACGTGACAGTCGAGGGCTTCGTCTTCGACGGAACCAGCACGCTGTCGGTGCCGGCCGAGGCGCAGGCCACCCGCATCACCCGCAACACGTACTCCGGCAACAAGGACGGCGCGTCGCTGACCGTCAGCGCCGACGACGTCCAGGTCGACCACAACACGTTCCAGAACCGCACCAACGAGGGCGTGTACCTGCAGATCACCGGCCCCGGCAGCGAGATCGCCAAGCGGTCGTGGATCCACCACAACTACTTCTACAACCACCAGTTCACCGGCGCGAACGGCGGCGAGTCGATCCGGCTCGGCTACAGCCACAAGCAGTCGAAGTCGGCGAACGCGATCGTCGAGCACAACCTGTTCGAGAAGGCGGACGGCGACGCCGAGGCCATCTCGATCAAGTCGTCGGACAACATCGTCCGCTACAACACGATCCGCAACAGCAAGGGCTACATCGTCCTGCGCCACGGCCACCGCACCACGGTCGAGGGCAACCTGCTGTTCAACAGCGGCATCCGTTTCCACGGCAACGACCACAAGGTCATCAACAACTACGTGGAGAGCACCCGCGACCGGGCGATCGTGTTCGGTTCGGGCAAGGAGGCCGACAGCGGCCCCGACTCGAAGCTGCACGACCGGCCGGACCGCGTGACCGTCGCGTTCAACACGCTGATCGGCACCGGCGCCGTGGTGGACAGCGATGGCGGCGACTTCAAGCCGAAGGACTGCGTGCTCGCGAACAACGTCATTCGCGGCTCGTCGGGTGGTGTCGTCTCCATGCACAGCGGATCGACCGTGAAGTACGAGGGCAACCTCATCTGGGGCGGTAGCGGCGGCAGCATGCCGTCGTCGGGCTACCGGTCAGCCGACCCGAAGCTGGTGAAGGACGCCAACGGTCTGTTCCGGCTGGCTTCCAGCAGCCCGGCGATCAACGCGTCGGCCGGCACCTACTCCTATGTGACGCGTGACTTCGACCCGCAGTCGCGCTCCGGCAAGCCGGACGTCGGCGCGGACGAGTACAGCACTTCGGCAGTTCGGAAGCCGCTGACGAAGGCCGATGTCGGGGTCTCCGCACCCTGACGAACGCATTTGTCCTGGTGGCCGCACGTTCGCGGCCACCGGGACCCCCCGATTTGGAGATCGAAACACCCCCGTGTAATGTTCTCCATGTCAGAGCGAAACGGGCCGGGAAATACAGACCGGAACGAGCCTGGCAAAACCCGGAGAGAAAGAGCCTCCTAGAGGCCGATTTGACACCGGCGAGCAAGACCAAATAAGCTTCAGCAACACAAGCCCCGGAAGTAAGTCAGCGAAAAGCTGATGTGACTGCGGTGTGCGCGTGTTCTTTGAGAACTCAACAGCGTGCCGAAACACAGCCAGTAATATATGAATTACCTCCTCGTCGAGGTAGTTCCTTTGAGATGATAGATGCCAGACATATTCCGTCTGGAGCGATCAACACAATCCTTATTGGAGAGTTTGATCCTGGCTCAGGACGAACGCTGGCGGCGTGCTTAACACATGCAAGTCGAGCGGTAAGGCCCTTCGGGGTACACGAGCGGCGAACGGGTGAGTAACACGTGGGTAACCTGCCCTGTACTCTGGGATAAGCCTTGGAAACGAGGTCTAATACCGGATACGACCACTGATCGCATGATCGGTGGTGGAAAGTTCCGGCGGTATGGGATGGACCCGCGGCCTATCAGCTTGTTGGTGGGGTAATGGCCTACCAAGGCGACGACGGGTAGCCGGCCTGAGAGGGTGACCGGCCACACTGGGACTGAGACACGGCCCAGACTCCTACGGGAGGCAGCAGTGGGGAATATTGCACAATGGGCGAAAGCCTGATGCAGCGACGCCGCGTGAGGGATGACGGCCTTCGGGTTGTAAACCTCTTTCAGCAGGGACGAAGCGCAAGTGACGGTACCTGCAGAAGAAGCACCGGCTAACTACGTGCCAGCAGCCGCGGTAATACGTAGGGTGCGAGCGTTGTCCGGAATTATTGGGCGTAAAGAGCTCGTAGGCGGTTTGTCGCGTCGGCCGTGAAAACTTGGGGCTTAACCCCAAGCTTGCGGTCGATACGGGCAGACTTGAGTTCGGCAGGGGAGACTGGAATTCCTGGTGTAGCGGTGAAATGCGCAGATATCAGGAGGAACACCGGTGGCGAAGGCGGGTCTCTGGGCCGACACTGACGCTGAGGAGCGAAAGCGTGGGGAGCGAACAGGATTAGATACCCTGGTAGTCCACGCCGTAAACGGTGGGTGCTAGGTGTGGGGGGCTTCCACGCCCTCTGTGCCGCAGCTAACGCATTAAGCACCCCGCCTGGGGAGTACGGCCGCAAGGCTAAAACTCAAAGGAATTGACGGGGGCCCGCACAAGCGGCGGAGCATGTGGATTAATTCGATGCAACGCGAAGAACCTTACCTGGGCTTGACATGGACTAGAAAGCTCTAGAGATAGAGCCTCCCTTGTGGCTGGTTCACAGGTGGTGCATGGCTGTCGTCAGCTCGTGTCGTGAGATGTTGGGTTAAGTCCCGCAACGAGCGCAACCCTCGTTCCATGTTGCCAGCGGGTAATGCCGGGGACTCATGGGAGACTGCCGGGGTCAACTCGGAGGAAGGTGGGGATGACGTCAAGTCATCATGCCCCTTATGTCCAGGGCTTCACACATGCTACAATGGCCGGTACAAAGGGCTGCTAAGCCGTGAGGTGGAGCGAATCCCATAAAGCCGGTCTCAGTTCGGATCGGGGTCTGCAACTCGACCCCGTGAAGTCGGAGTCGCTAGTAATCGCAGATCAGCAACGCTGCGGTGAATACGTTCCCGGGCCTTGTACACACCGCCCGTCACGTCACGAAAGTCGGTAACACCCGAAGCCCGTGGCTCAACCCGCAAGGGGGAGAGCGGTCGAAGGTGGGACTGGCGATTGGGACGAAGTCGTAACAAGGTAGCCGTACCGGAAGGTGCGGCTGGATCACCTCCTTTCTAAGGAGCATCTCGTTGCTGACCTGAGCGAACGTCTCAGCAGCAACGCAGACCCACGCCAGCACTTGATGCTGGGTGGTGCTCATTAGTGGATGCTGGCTGGCTTGACGTTCGGTTGCTTCGACAGTGAGTACTGCAGTCTTCGGGTGCGTGGAAAGGTGTCGCGGGGGCTGGATGAATAGATCGGTACGCTGTTGGGTCCTGAGAGAACACGCAAGTGTCTTTCGGTGATCGGCCTCTTGCCGCGGCTGAACCGCCTGGCTTCTCTGGTAGGCCGGAGTTCGCAGTAGAGCGAGTGGATCTGATTGTTCTTTGAGAACTGCACAGTGGATGCGAGCATCTTTGTAGCAAGTTAGTAAGGGCATACGGTGGATGTCTTGGCACCAGGAGCCGATGAAGGACGTAGGAGACTGCGAAAAGTCTAGGGGAGCTGTCAACCGAGCTGAGATCCTAGAATTTCCGAATGGGGAAACCCGGCCCCAGTCATGTGGGGTCACCCATACCTGAACACATAGGGTATGTGGAGGGAACGCGGGGAAGTGAAACATCTCAGTACCCGCAGGAAGAGAAAACAACCGTGATTCCGTGAGTAGTGGCGAGCGAAAGCGGATGAGGCTAAACCGCGTCTGTGTGATACCCGGCAGGGGTTGCATTCGCGGGGTCGTGGGACCTCTTGGTCAGTTCTGCCGAACTGGCAACGAGTCAGAAAATGCTGTGGTTAGAGGAATGCGTCTGGAAAGCGTGAGCGTAGAGGGTGAAACTCCCGTACTCGAAAACCTGGCATCTCGTTAGAGTGTTCCCAAGTAGCAGCGTACTCGTGAAATTCGCTGTGAATCTGGCGGGACCACCCGCTAAGCCTAAATACTCCCTGGTGACCGATAGCGGACTAGTACCGTGAGGGAAAGATGAAAAGTACCCCGGGAGGGGAGTGAAATAGTACCTGAAACCGTGTGCCTACAATCCGTCGGAGCCTTTAGGGGTGACGGCGTGCCTTTTGAAGAATGAGCCTGCGAGTTAGTGCTACGTGGCGAGGTTAACCCGTGTGGGGTAGCCGTAGCGAAAGCGAGTCTGAATAGGGCGCTTGAGTCGCGTGGTCTAGACCCGAAGCGGTGTGATCTAGCCATGGCCAGGGTGAAGCGCGGGTAAGACCGCGTGGAGGCCCGAACCCACCAGGGTTGAAAACCTGGGGGATGAGCTGTGGTTAGGGGTGAAAGGCCAATCAAACACCGTGATAGCTGGTTCTCCCCGAAATGCATTTAGGTGCAGCGTCGTGTGTTTCACCACGGGGGTAGAGCACTGGATGGTCTAGGGGGCCTACAAGCTTACCGAAATCAACCAAACTCCGAATACCGTGGTGTGAGAGCGCGGCAGTGAGACTGCGGGGGATAAGCTTCGTAGTCGAGAGGGAAACAGCCCAGAACGCCAGCTAAGGTCCCTAAGTGTGTGCTAAGTGGGAAAGGATGTGGGGTCGCACAGACAGCCAGGAGGTTGGCTTAGAAGCAGCCACCCTTTAAAGAGTGCGTAATAGCTCACTGGTCAAGTGGTCCTGCGCCGACAATGTAGCGGGGCTTAAGCACACCACCGAAGCTGTGTCATTTCAGCGCTTAGCTGGGATGGGTAGGGGAGCGTCGTGTAGCGGTTGAAGCGGCGGAGTAATCCAGCCGTGGACGCTATGCGAGTGAGAATGCAGGCATGAGTAGCGAAAGACGAGTGAGAAACTCGTCCGCCGGATGACCAAGGGTTCCTGGGCCAGGCTAATCCGCCCAGGGTAAGTCGGGACCTAAGGCGAGGCCGACAGGCGTAGTCGATGGACAACGGGTTGATATTCCCGTACCCGTGTGAACGCGCCCATGATGAACCTTGTGATACTAACCGCCCGAAGCCCTCCGACGATCCTTCGGGATCTAGGGGCAAGTGGAGCGCGGGACCTGAACTTGTAGTAGTCAAGCGATGGGGTGACGCAGGAGGGTAGCTCCGCCAGTGAGTGGTAGTACTGGTGCAAGCGTGTAGGCCGAAGCTGTAGGCAAATCCGCAGGTTCATATAGGCTGAGACGTGATGCGTAGCCGATTGAGGCGAAGTAGAGTGATCCCATGCTGCCGAGAAAAGCCTCTAGCGAGCTTTCACGCGGCCCGTACCCCAAACCGACACAGGTGGTCAGGTAGAGAATACCAAGGCGATCGGGCGAACTGTGGTTAAGGAACTCGGCAAAATGCCCCCGTAACTTCGGGAGAAGGGGGGCCGTAGCGCTTGAAGCCTCTTGCAGGCTAGGGCGAGACGGCCGCAGAGACCAGCGAGAAGCGACTGTTTACTAAAAACACAGGTCCATGCGAAGTCGCAAGACGATGTATATGGACTGACGCCTGCCCGGTGCTGGAACGTTAAGGGGACCGGTTAGTCCTTCGGGGCGAAGCTGAGAACTTAAGCGCCAGTAAACGGCGGTGGTAACTATAACCATCCTAAGGTAGCGAAATTCCTTGTCGGGTAAGTTCCGACCTGCACGAATGGCGTAACGACTTCTCGACTGTCTCAACCACAGGCCCGGCGAAATTGCATTACGAGTAAAGATGCTCGTTACGCGCGGCAGGACGGAAAGACCCCGGGACCTTTACTATAGCTTGGTATTGGTGTTCGATTCGGCTTGTGTAGGATAGGTGGGAGACTGTGAAGCGGCCACGCCAGTGGTTGTGGAGTCATCGTTGAAATACCACTCTGGTCGTATTGGATGTCTAACCTCGGTCCGTGATCCGGATCAGGGACAGTGCCTGGTGGGTAGTTTAACTGGGGCGGTTGCCTCCCAAAGAGTAACGGAGGCGCTCAAAGGTTCCCTCAGCCTGGTTGGCAATCAGGTGTCGAGTGCAAGTGCACAAGGGAGCTTGACTGTGAGACTGACGGGTCGAGCAGGGACGAAAGTCGGAACTAGTGATCCGGCCATGGCTTGTGGAAGCGTGGTCGCTCAACGGATAAAAGGTACCCCGGGGATAACAGGCTGATCTTGCCCAAGAGTCCATATCGACGGCATGGTTTGGCACCTCGATGTCGGCTCGTCGCATCCTGGGGCTGGAGTAGGTCCCAAGGGTTGGGCTGTTCGCCCATTAAAGCGGTACGCGAGCTGGGTTTAGAACGTCGTGAGACAGTTCGGTCCCTATCCGCCGCGCGCGTAGGATACTTGAGGAAGGCTGTCCCTAGTACGAGAGGACCGGGACGGACGGACCGCTGGTGTGCCAGTTGTTCTGCCAAGAGCATTGCTGGTTGGCTACGTTCGGAAGGGATAACCGCTGAAGGCATCTAAGCGGGAAGCTCGTTCCAAGATGAGGTATCCCACTCTTCGTGAGTTAAGGCCCCCAGCTAGACCACTGGGTTGATAGGCCAGAGGTGGAAGACCGGTAACGGTTGGAGCTGACTGGTACTAATAGGCCGAGGACTTGTTACAAAGACGCTACGCATCCACTGTGCGGTTCTGGAAGAACAACCAGAACCGATCGCGACCCGCTGTCGGGGTTGCTAGGTTGAATTCCATAGTGTTTCGGTGGTTATAGCGTTGGGGAAACACCCGGTCCCATTCCGAACCCGGTAGTTAAGCCCTTCTGCGCCGATGGTACTGCACTGGTTACGGTGTGGGAGAGTAGGTCGCCGCCGAACTTAATTTGCCCTGCGGGTTGAGCGCCACAAGCGCTCCCCGCAGGGCTTTTTCACGTTGCGGTCCGGCAGGCGGAGAAGCCTTCGCGCTCCGCCGGCCAGGTCCCTAGCGTCGAGCCATGAGGATCTTCGCGCTGCTGTGCCTAGTCCTGTCCCTCACCGCCGTACCCGCCCAAGCCTCCGGCATCCGTTGCCCGGCGCCGACCGTCACACCCTTCCTGGCCGGCACCGACTGGTATGAGAACCTGGAGTTCGACCGCGGCACCGTCTGGCTCTCGAACCTGACCGGCAACCGCGTCGAGCAGTACAACCACAACGGCAAACTCCTGCAGCACCACGACCTCCGCGCCCCCGGAGCCATCCGCAAGGGCCCGGACGGCATCCTGCACGTCAACTTCGGCAACGACAGCCCCGAAACCCGGCCCCAGCCGTCCGGCGTGGTCCGCCTGACCCGCAAACCAGAGGTCTGGGTAGGCGGCAACACACTCACCTCGGCGAACGGCGCCGAGTTCGACGCCCGCGGCCACCTCTACGTCTCGGACCCGTTCGCAGGCCTCGCCGAGTTCGACCGCCGCGGCACCCTGGTCCGCCGCATCGACCTGACCTTCCCGAACGGCGTCGTCACCATCGGCAACACCGTCTTCACCGCCCTGGTGTTCGACCTGAAGTCGCCCATCGTCCGCATCACCGGCAACCACCAGACCCGCATCGAACTGGGCGACGGCGTCAACGCGAAGGACCTCGACGACCTGGCCGTGGGCCCCGACGGCAAGCTCTACGTCACCACCTACACCAGCGGCGAGATCATCAAGGTCGACCCGTGGACCGGCGCGAGGTGCGTGCTGCTGAACGGCCTGAAGAACCCGACCGCCGCCCGCTTCCTGCCGGGCACCCGCACGATGTTCGTCACCCACGCCTCCGGCGCCGTGCTGAAGGTCCGCCTCTAGAAGAGCCGGTTCGCCAACACCGCAACCGCTTGCGCATCACAGTCGCGAAGCAACTCGCGCAGGTTCGCCGCCGCCTTGCGATCCGTGTAGGCGAACCCGAGCCGGGCGATCGTCGCGCCCCACTGGACGTCGTCGCCGACCGCGCCGGCCAGGTCCTGCCACCCACCGCGCAGCCGGTGCAGGTAGGCCGGCCAGCGCGTGGCGATCTCGGCGACGGCGACCAGATGGCACGCCTGCTCGATGTCCGAACCAAGCACCCACAGGTAGAACTGCCAGACGTTCAGCAGCCGCTTCTCCTCGCGCACCGACTGCTCCGGCTGGGCCCTGAGCCGGCGCCGCAGGTGTTCACGCACCTCGGCGTGCCGCTCGATGGCGACAACCGTCTGCTCGACCTCCTCGATGGTCGGTGTGCCCACGGGCAACGCGGAGTCGGTCTCGTGGGCGGTTCCAATCGTGACCACTTGTTCGTCGCGGTGCACGGGCCCGAGTTGGGCGAGCAGGATCTCCTCGACGTTGTCCTCCGTGGTGCGAGGCAGCCGTACCGGGAGCTGGACGAGCTTGCGCAGGAACGTCCACCCCGGACTCGGATCGTCCGGGTGTACCACGACCTTTGCGTCGGCGAGTTCCTTGTAGGCGTGGTCGACGTGCGAAGCGACCACGGTCGAGTCGAGCCCCAACACGAACCTCGTGGAAGGGAACTCGTTCGACAGGAACACGTTGATCGCCTCGAACACCTGCGCTGTCGTCCGCGGGGTGCACCGGTCAAGGTCGTCGATCAGCAGGACTACTTGGTACTCCTGGTCGTTGAGGTCGTCCAGCAGTGCCTTCACGTCGTGCTGCACGAGGTACAGGTACCCGGCTTTCGCCTGGTAGTACGGGTCGCGGAGCAGCGGATCCGTGGTGGGGCCCGAAAACGCGTTGCTGACCACCGGGCCCTCGAACAGCTCGCCGGGCAGGAATGCCGAGGCACGGTCCCAGAGGTACCGCTTTGCCGTGTGCAGCACGCCCAGGATTGCCAGTGCTGCAGTCGCCACCCATGCCCACGGCACATTCAGCTTGGTCAGCTGTGCCAGCAGCGCCAGCCCGAAACCGAGACCGGCGAACGACAGCAGCGGTGAGTGAATCCGCTTCCACAGCTGGCGTCGCAGGTGCCGGCGATCCAATGCGGCCGGCGTTCCTCGTGAACCAGTACCGCTCCTTGGCGTCCTGGTCGGGCATGAGAGCGGGTTTGGCCGCTGCGGTCACGGCCTTCGCGAGGCCGGCCCAGACCTGTTCGCTCGACTGATGCCGCCATGGGTTGAACGACGTGACAAGAGTCTTGGTCGGTGTCTTCGGCTTCCGCTCGGGGGTGTCCTCGGGCGACCGGTAGAGCATCGCGTCGGCGGCGAACACCCGCAGCCTCCGTCCGCTCGGAACTTTGTCGAGTTCTTTGGCCAGCTCGCCCAGCACGAAGTCCAGCACCGTGCTCTTGCCCGAACCCCATGCTCCCTCGATGGTGATGACGGTCGGGCCGTCGCCTGGCTCGAGCACTTCGACGAGTGCGGACACGAGCGCTGAACGGTCGAGAAGGTCCGTCTCGGCGACGCGGTCGCTGAAGCCACGTGTGGACACCGGTCCGGTGCGTGGGACGACGGGTAGCGACGGGTTCCAGATGTACAGCGAGCCCTCAGGGCCTCCGGAGGCGATGCGTGGCCGCCCGTCCGATCCGGTGTAACTGAGCAGTGAGGTGATCGGGCTCTGCTGTGCGCCGACCCGCACCTGCGAGCCGGTGCGGAGGTCCCACAGTTTGATGTTGCCGGCCTCGCTCGCCGTCATGAGCAGCGACGCGCAGATCCCGATCGTGGTGATAGGAGTCGCGTGCGCGCGCAGCACCTCGCCGTTGGACAGGGTGACATCGCCGCCTACCGCCTCCGCGGTCAGCCCCCTCAAGGTGACCTTTGAAAATCCGGTGAACCCGGTTCTGAACGTCACGCGCTCGGGGCTTTCGTGGCGCTCACCCGTGTTTGCGTGCACGACCACTGAGGTGTCAACCTGCACGACCACGATCAACGGGTCGTCCTTTGGCTCCGCGCGCACTCCGAGTTCGGTGATGCGTGTCCCGAACTCGATGACGCGTTCGAGCGTCATGCGCGGCGGGATCTGGTCCAGCGGTTCGGCGGAGCTCACGCGTGAAAAGTACCGAGTTTCGTTTCCAAGAGGTTTCTGTCTGGCCGGGCTAGTGCAAAAGCTGCACTACAGGGTGAAGATGTGGACCATGGAAAGCCGCCGAGCCCACACCTCAGGACTGCGCCGTAGCCGCACGGTCACCACGCCGAGGCTCGGTGAGCTGTTCAACGGCTACCTCAACCCCGAACGTCCACACGCCGGCGCCTACGACGAGATGTTCTCCACGGACAACGGCGTGCGGTCTGCGTACCGCGCGCTGTACGAGTCGGTGGCTCCGTCGCAGGTCAACGAGCTGAACGCGCGAAGTGAGGCCCTCGGCCGTGCGTTCGTCGACCAGGGCATCACGTTCAGTCTCAGTGGCCAGGAGCGGCCGTTCCCGCTGGACCTGATCCCGCGCATCATCACCGCGAGTGAGTGGTCGAAGCTCGAGAAGGGCATCGTGCAGCGGGTGCGGGCGCTGGAGATGTTCCTGGCGGACATCTATGGCGATGCGCAGATCGTCCGGGATGGAGTGTTGCCGCGGCGTCTCATTACGAGCTGCGAGCACTTCCATCGGGAGGCGGCCGGCATCAAGCCGCCCAACGGGGTGCGCATCCACGTTTCGGGCGTCGACCTTGTCCGGGACGAGCAGGGGACGTTCCGGGTTCTTGAGGACAATCTCCGCTGCCCTAGTGGCGTCTCTTACGTCATGGAGAACCGCCGCACTATGGCGCGCGTGTTCCCGGACCTGTTCGCACGGCATCGCGTGCGCGCGGTGGGCGACTACGCGGTCCACCTACTACGGGCGCTCCGCAACGCCGCTGCGCCCAACGCGGCCGATCCGAATGTTGTGGTCCTTACGCCCGGCTTGGGCAACTCGGCGTACTTCGAGCACTCGCTGCTCGCGCGGCAGATGGGTGTGGAGCTGGTCGAGGGGCGGGATCTGTTCTGCCGCGACAACTTCGTGTATCTGCGGACGACGGAGGGGGAGCGGCAGGTCGACGTCGTCTACCGGCGCATTGACGACGACTATCTGGATCCCGTGCACTTCCGGCCGGACTCCGTGCTGGGCATCGCGGGGGTGCTGAACGCGGCGCGGGCGGGCAACGTGGTCATCGCCAACGCGGTCGGCAACGGGGTGGCGGACGACAAGCTCGTCTACACCTACCTGCCGGAGATCGTGCAGTACTACCTCAACGAGAAGCCGCTGCTGCCCAACGTCGACACGTTCCGGTGCTGGCTGGGGGACGAGCGGGCGCACGTGTTCGACAAGCTCGACGAGCTGGTGGTGAAGCCGGTCGAGGGGTCTGGTGGGTACGGGATCGTGTTCGGGCCGGATGCGACGGCCAGAGAGCTGAACTCGTTGCGCAAGCGGATCAAGAGCAACCCGCGTGGCTGGATCGCGCAGCCCGTCGTGCAGTTGTCGACGGTGCCGACGAAGATCGGCGACAAGCTGGCGCCGCGGCACGTGGACCTGCGGCCGTTCGCGGTCAACGACGGCAACTTCATCTTCGTGCTGCCCGGTGGGCTGACGCGGGTGGCGTTGCCGGAGGGCAGTCTGGTGGTGAACTCCTCGCAGGGCGGCGGTTCCAAGGACACCTGGGTGCTCGCGCCGAAGTCGTCCACTGTGGAGCGTGAGCTGGCGGAGCCGGGGCTCGCCGCTACGTCCAAAATGGAGTCGGCAGCGGCCGAGCAGGGGCCGGAGCTGACCTCGTCCCAGCAACAGCAACAACAGCAGCAGTAAGGGGCGCGGGAAATGCTGGCTCGCAATGCTGAGTCGCTGTACTGGATCGGCCGCTACGTCGAACGGGCGGACGACACGGCGCGGATCCTCGACGTCTCGGTCCACCAGCTGCTGGAGGACGCAACGGTCAACCCGGACGTGGCGTCACGGCAGCTGCTGACCGTCCTGGGCATCAAGCCGCCGGCCGGGGCGGAGCAGTTCGACGTGTGGTCGCTGACGGAACTGGTCGCCTACAACAAGGACAACCCCAGCTCGATCGTCTCGTCGGTCAACAGCGCGCGAGAGAACACGCGTGGTGCTCGCGAGGTCGTGTCGACCGAAATGTGGGAGTGCCTCAACGCGATGTGGAACGCCGTCGCCGAACGGGAGCGTTACGCGCGCACGATGGGGCCGCACGCGTTCTTCTCGTTCGTCGAGGAGCGGGCGGCGATGTTCGCGGGGCTGGCCGACTCCACGATGTCGCGCGACGACGGCTGGCGCTTCCTGGTACTCGGTCGGTCGGTCGAGCGCGTCGACATGATCGTGCGGTTGTTGCTCGCCCGCGTCGGTGACCGGGCGTCGTCTCCCGGATGGGTCACGGTGCTGCGGTCGGCGGGCGCGCACGACACGTACCTGCGGACCTATCGGGGTGCGTTGGATGCGTCGCGTGTAGTGCAGTTCCTGTTGCTGGACAGCCTGTTCCCGCGTTCGGTGTTCCACGCGCTGCGACAGGCCGAGGCGTGTCTGGAGCAGCTGGAGAACCAGCCGTCGGTGCGGGTCGGGGCGCGGGCGGAGGCGCTGAGGTTGCTGGGCAAGGCACGGAGTGAACTCGAGTTCCTGCGGCCGCACGACCTGCTCGACGACCTGCCGAAACGTCTTGCGGCGCTGCAGAAGACGGTCCGTGACGTCGGTGAGGCTGTGTCACAGCAGTACTTCCACGTGGCGCAGTGGGTCGCCTGGACGAACACCGAGGTGAGCTGATCATGAGCTGGCGCGTAAAGGTCGTGCACACGACGGGTTATATGTATGAGGCACCGGTGGTGCAGTCGTACAACGAGGCACGGCTGACACCGCGCGGTGACCGCCGACAGAACGTGGTCGTCTCACGTGTCGAGACCAACCCTGCGACCCGTGCCTATCGCTATACGGACTACTGGGGCACCGAGGTCACGTCGTTCGACCTGCACGCACCCCACACGGAACTGAAGGTCGTCGCGTCGTCGGTGGTGGAGACCAGCGACGAGATCGAACCGGTCACCACCGGCACCTGGCAGGACCTGAAGGCGGACAACCTGCTCGACCGCTACACGGAGTTCCTGGAGCCCACGCGCTACACGCCCCGCAACCGCGAACTGCTGGCCAAGGCGCGTGAGCTGAAGAGGGGCCTCACGCCGTCAGAGGCCGTGCTCGCCGCCTCGCAGTGGGTGTGGGAGCAGCTGAAGTACCAGGCGGGTTCCACCGGTGTGCACAGCTCGGCCGTCGACGCGTGGCATGAACGCAAGGGCGTCTGCCAGGACTTCGCGCACCTGTCGTTGGTGTTGTTGCGCGGCATGGGCATCCCCGCGCGGTATGTCTCCGGATACCTGCACACGAAGAAGGACGGTGCGCCGCGAGAGACGGTGCGCGGCGAGTCGCACGCGTGGATCGAGGCGTGGACCGGCGGGTGGTGGGGGTACGACCCCACCAACGCGATGCCGGTCGGGTCTCGGCACGTGTGGGTGGCGCTCGGGCGCGACTATGCGGATGTGGCGCCGTTGAAGGGCATCTACTCGGGTGGGGCGGCGACGGCGCTGGAGGTGACGGTCGACATCACGCGGCTTGCTTAGTTTTCACCCGAACGAGCCGGTTCTATGGAGCTGGGGCAAGCCCTAGCGTCGGGTGAATGACTGCGATCACGTCCACCGCGTACAGCAGGGATCTAGGGGACGAACTGCGTCGGCTGCGGGAGACCTGCACCGGGCTGGGCGGCCGTGCGCTGGCCGTCCAGCTTGGCTGGGATCCGAGCAAGGTCTCGAACATCGAGCACGGCAAGGTTCGTGCCAGCGAGATCGACCTGGTGCAGTTCTTGACCATGTGCGGCAAGGACATCGACTACTTCGAGGACTTTCGCCGCCGCTACAGGTACGCCTTGAGGAGTACGTGGTGCAGGTGTCGGGCAACCTGCGCACGCTCGCCCTGGCTGAGTCCACCGCCAAGACGATCATCAGCTACGACGCGCGGACTGTGCCGGGACTGGTGCAGACGCCGGAGTATGCCGATGCTCTGTATCGGCTCGGTGGATTCGTGGCCGAGGAACGAATCCCGATGATCGTCCAGTTCCGCATGGACCGCCAGGCGATCCTGCGACGACACGATCGGCCGGATTGCTTGTTCTACGTCCATGAGCTAGCGCTGCGTCAGCAGGTGGGCAGCGATCGGATCATGGAGGACCAGTACGCCAGGCTGCTGTTCAACACGCACGTCATCCGGATCGTGCCCGAGGACGTCGTGATTCCCTCGTCCGGTTGTGTGCTGTGGGAATACGAGAAGGCAGCGCCGGTGGCGTTCGGCGAGACCGACCTCGCGAAGGTGTTTGTGCAAGATTCGGGCGCCATCGCGCGGACCAGGCTGTTGTTCAACCACCTGGAGGAGGTCGCCTTGAGTGAGGAACAATCGCGGAGCAGGCTGGCGGAGTACGTCGGCCGACCGCGAGAGGAACTCGATCATGCAGGACCGCACTTGGCGTAAGAGCAGTTACAGCGACGCGACCGAGGACGGCAACTGCGTCGAGGTGTCGCTCGCCCACGACGTGCTCGTTCGCGACTCCAAGAACGCCGACGCGGGCGCGCTTGCCTTCAGCGCACCCGCGTGGCGTGCGTTCGTTCAGCGCCAGCCGTGACGTTCGCGTAGAACGTCCACGACCTTGCCGAAGGCCGCAGGTGCCAGCACGGCACCCTCACGCCGGATGTCGTCGTCCGAGTCGAGGGCGAACACCCGGTCGAGCCGCAGGTACGACGGCCGGCCGTCGCGGTCCCACGCGCCCGCGCCCAGCTCCAGGAAGTCGTCGCGCGGCTCCTTCGACGAGAGCATCAGCGCGACCAGATCGCCGCCGGCGTGGCCCACGACCAGCAGCGGGCGGTCCTTGCCGCGGGTGGCGTCCTCCTCGAAGGGCACCCAGGCCCACACGACCTCGCCGGGGTCGGCGTCGCCGTCCAGCTGGGGCGAGTAGTCGAGCTTGGCGGCCTGCGCCGCGTCGTAGATCTCGCGGACCGCACCGCGCGCCGGGCGGGGGTCCTCACCGTTCATCAGCACGAACGCACCCTAGTGGTGCAGGGCACACCGGCCACTATGGGACCATAAGGGGACACCCGTCCGATTTTTTGTTGAGGACTGCCTTGGCCACGTTCGCCGACACGACCTTCACGGCTCCGGAGCTGATCCGGAACTTCTGCATCATCGCGCACATCGACCACGGCAAGTCGACCCTGGCCGACCGGATGCTGCAGATCACCGGCGTGGTCGAGGCGCGGGCGATGCGCGCTCAGTACCTCGACCGCATGGATATCGAGCGCGAGCGCGGTATCACCATCAAGGCGCAGAACGTGCGCCTGCCGTGGGTGGTCGACGGGACGAACCACGTCCTGCACATGATCGACACGCCTGGTCACGTCGACTTCACCTACGAGGTGTCCCGCGCGCTGGAGGCCTGTGAAGGCGCCGTGTTGCTGGTCGACGCAGCGCAGGGCATCGAGGCGCAGACGCTCGCGAACCTGTACCTGGCGATGGAGAACGACCTCACCATCATCCCGGTGCTGAACAAGATCGACCTGCCCGCCGCGGACCCGGACAAGTACGCGAAGGAGATCGCGCACATCACCGGCTGTGAGCCGGAGGAGGTGCTGCGCGTCTCCGCGAAGACCGGTTTCGGTGTCGGTGAGCTGCTGAACGAGGTCGTGAAGAAGGTCCCGGCCCCGGTCGGCAAGGACGACGCCCCGGCCCGCGCGATGATCTTCGACTCGGTCTACGACACCTACCGCGGCGTCGTCACCTACATCAGGGTCGTCGACGGCAAGATCACGCCGCGCGAGCGCATCAAGATGATGTCGACGGGCGCGACCCACGAGATCCTCGAGGTCGGCATCGTCTCGCCTGATCCCAAGCCCAGCGTGGGTCTCGGCGTCGGCGAGGTGGGCTACCTGATCACCGGCGTGAAGGACGTGCGTCAGTCCAAGGTCGGCGACACCGTCACGTCCGAGCGCAAGGGTGCGACGGAGCCGCTGGCCGGCTACCGCGAACCGCGTCCGATGGTCTACTCCGGCCTCTACCCGGTCGACGGCTCGGACTACCCGGAGTTGCGTGAGGCGCTGGACAAGCTCCAGCTCAACGACGCCGCGCTGACCTACGAGCCGGAGACGTCCGCGGCGCTGGGCTTCGGCTTCCGCTGCGGCTTCCTCGGCCTGCTGCACCTGGAGATCACCCGCGACCGCCTGGAGCGCGAGTACGGTCTCGACCTCATCTCCACGGCCCCGAACGTCGTGTACCGCGTGGTGATGGAGGACGGCGCCGAGATCGTCGTGACGAACCCGTCCGACTGGCCGGAAGGCAAGCGCGCCGAGGTCTACGAGCCCATCACCAAGTGCACCATCATCGCGCCGTCCGACTACATCGGCCCGATCATGGAGCTCTGCCAGTCCAAGCGCGGCCAGCTCGGCGGCATGGACTACCTGTCGGAGGACCGCGTCGAGCTGCGCTACACGATGCCGCTCGGTGAGATCATCTTCGACTTCTTCGACTCGCTGAAGTCCCGCACCCGCGGCTACGCGTCGCTCGACTACGAAGAGTCCGGCGAGCAGGACGCGGAGCTCGTCAAGGTCGACATCCTGCTGCAGGGCGAGACGGTCGACGCGTTCAGCGCGATCGTGCACAAGGACTACGCCTACGCGTACGGCACGCGCATGGCGACCCGTCTGCGTGAGCTCATCCCCAGGCAGCAGTTCGAGGTGCCGATCCAGGCCGCGATCGGTGCCCGCGTGATCGCCCGCGAGACGATCCGCGCGATCCGCAAGGACGTGCTGGCCAAGTGCTACGGCGGTGACATCACCCGTAAGCGCAAGCTGCTGGAGAAGCAGAAGGAAGGCAAGAAGCGCATGAAGATGGTCGGCCGGGTCGAGGTGCCGCAGGAGGCCTTCGTCGCCGCGCTGTCCACTGATGAGCCGAAGGGCAAGAAGTAGCCCTTCTCGCACGTTGAGCCGGACCCGATGTCGGGTCCGGCTTTTTTCTTTTAATTCATTGACCGCGAGTGTCGACGTGGGCAATACTCTCCACAACGACAAGCCAAGGGGACGGACATGCGGGAGCGAGGGAAGATGAGCCAGCGATTCGACTTCGGCACCTCCTCCGACGTGCGCCCGTTCGATCTCCGACCGTGCTCGCGCCGGTCATTTGCGCAGCTGAGCGGCGTGTGCTCCCCGCCATGACATAGCGACAGCGACATGTCATGTCCAGGGAGCCGCCCGCCGGATAACCGGTTTGGGCGGCTTTCTCTATTTGTCGTGCAATAAAAACAATTTACCCCCATAGCTTAACGGACAGAGCGCGGCACTACGAATGCCGATGTCCAGGTTCGATTCCTGGTGGGGGTGCGAACAGCAATGCTCACGTGGCCCAGTGGCTAGGGCACCGCATTGTCGATGCGGCGAACGCGGGTTCGAGTCCCGTCGTGAGCGCAGGTGCGCACCAGCAGCACTGAACGGATGCGAGGGAGACGGCAACCCACCTCATTTGGGATGAGGACACACCGCGTTCGACTCGCGGGCATCCGACTGACCCCGCAAGGGGGCAAGGCTCTTTAGCTCAACTGGCAGAGCACCGGGGTGAAGGTCCGGGGGACAGGGTTCGACTCCCTGGGGAGCCACGCAGTACCTGGAGGATTGGCCGAGCCCGGTAAGGCAACCGTCTCGAAAACGGTGGTCGGCGCGCGAGCGCCGCGCAGGTTCGAATCCTGCATCCTCCGCTGGCCGCTAGCTCAACTGGAAGAGCAGTCGACTCTTACGCGACGGGCTCGGGGTTCGAGTCCCCGGCGGCTACCAAAGTCCCTGTGGTCCAACGGAACACGGCACCGGCGTCCGAAGCCGGAGATGCAGGTTCGACTCCTGCCGGGGGCACACAGAACATGGGCACCATCAACAATCGGCCGGCTGGTACTCCAAGACACCTACCAGGTGTGAGTACCAGCCGCCCGATTGCTTGATGGTGCCTGCCTGGCGACTGTTGCTTCTACACCATGTCGCAGTACCCAAGGGCGGACCTTGGGGAAGCTGCTGCAACCCGAAAGACCAGGTCAGGACCCTAGGGCAGCTCCGAGACAGGCTCCCCAGCCTCAAGGAACGCGCACCGAGGCCCGCCAAGCAAGGCCGGCCAGGGCGCGCCCCGCAACTCGACGGCGATCAACACCTGCAGTTGATCGCCAACTGCCAGTCCGGCGCAGCGTCTACGAACTCGGTGGCCGGCTCGCCATCAGCATTGAACGGTCAGTAACAGCCTCCAGCGGCACCACGTTTTGATGCGCCGCTGAGGCCTCGCCTCCCTGCCTGCCTGACTGACGCCGCCATCCACTTCTACGACCTCGGCTGGTCACTGGCGCGAGTCGGTCAACACCTTGGCGTGCCTACTGCGCTGTGATGACCACACTGCGCGGTATTGGCACCCACGACACCCACAGAAGTCCTCGCATCGAAGCAGGTGAAGTCCGATGACCGGCGTGCAGATGTGTCAGCTCGATCAGAGAAGCAGGCGTGCTCGTGCTTGCAGGAGTGAGTGCCGTACGGGCGCGGACATATTCGCCGAACTCCAGTTTGCGGGTCTGGCTGAAGGTGTCTGGAACTCCGCTCAGGCCTGCCAAGTCGGTTTCCAGTACCCAGCTTCGGGCCGGGTGGGGCGGGGTTGTCATCGTCCTGGCTGTTACCAGGATCGGGGCTGGTTACGGTGCACCGCCGGACCGTCCGCACCTCTGCCGTGCGCGAGAGCCCGTCGACGTCCGGTCGTGTCGGGGCGGACGTAGCGTGGCGGCGTGGGCGAGGAGTTGCCGGACGGCGGGGTGCCCGGTGTGGGGACGGAGCCGCTCGCGCATGTGGGTGAAGGCTTTGGCTGCGCGGGCGGAGTGCACGTGGGGGTAGTCGTCGAGGAAGGCCTGCCAGGTGGCGGTGGCCTGGTCGAGGTGGCCGCCTGTGAGGTGGAGTTCGGCCAAGCGGGCGGTGGTGATGGCGCGGGAGCGGCGTTCGGTGACGGGCCGGTGCCGTAGCGACACGGTGAGGGCTTTGATCGCGGCGCGCTGGTCGCCGAGCAGAGCGTGCACGGCGGCTTCCTGATGAGCGAGCGAGGCACGGTGGAAGACGCCCGTCGAGTCACTGGCCGCGCGGGAGTCGGCGCGCTCGAAATGGTGTTCGGCTGCGCGCAGCGCGGAGAGGGCGGCGAACCGGTCCAGATCGGCGGCGGCGGCGACTGCGACCTGGCCGAGCAGGAACGCCCGCCGGATCGGGGGCACACGCCGTTCGGCGGTGGTGGCGGCGGTTTCGGCGAGATGGAGGGCATGGCGGGTGTGGCCGAGCATGCCGGCCTGCACCGACATGGCCCGCAGTGTGACCGCGTATCTGGCGGAGTCACCGCCTTCGGCTGCCAGGTCGAGCGCGACCCGGTAGTAGGCCTGGGCGCGGGCGTGCTGCTCCTCGTCGAAACACATGAACCCCGCCAGGTAAGCCAGTTCGGCCGCCAAGGACAGCGCCCGGGAGTGCAGCCGGCCCGGCCCGGAAGCCCGCGCCAACGGGGCGATCTCGCCGGCCAGGTAGGCCGACAGCGCGTCCAGGCCGTGGCCGCCGCCGAAGGCACGGTCGGCATCGGAGAACACCTTGGTCATCAGCTCGGCGGTGGACAGCCTCGCCGGATCGAGCCGTGCCCCGCTGGAAATGGCCGTGCCTGGCAGGGAGGCCGCTTGTGCCCATCCTGGAACCGCCAGCGCCGCCACGCTGTAGGCCTCCGCGGCCAGCACCTGTCGGCGGCCGTCGGCGAACCGGAGCCGGCCCAGCATCTGCACCACGTTCCCGCCGTCGTCGGCCGAGGTTTCGGTGCCGAGGCCGACCAGCGTGACGGTGACCGGTCGGCCGAGTTCGCGGGTGAACGCCTCGGCGACCAGAGCCGGGACCGGCGGGCGTGGCCGCCGTCCGGCCAGCCAGTGTGTCACCGACCGGCGGTCCAGCCTCAGCACCACGCCTACCTCGGTGGCCAGGGTGTTCACCTGCCGGGCCAGGTGGTCTTCGGTCCATGCTGCCTCGGCCAGGAGCGCACGTAAGGCCCGGTTGGGGCCGGTTGATCGGACCATGTGGCGAAGTCCTGCTCCGCTCGACGCCGGACCACACAGGCCCGGACTTCTCTTGAAACTTTTCGCACAACGGGCGAGGACGGTCAATCGGCCGACCCGGCACAACCGCACCAGCACGCCGTGGCCGCTGGGCGTCGCCGAAGCGCGACATGCCCGCAAAGCGCGACACATCGGCGGGCCGATCCCTCTTGGCGACTGATTCGCCGTGACGGGTAATGGGATTGGGTGCCGATGTTCGTGTCGGGTCGAGGTTGTCGGAAGGAGCCGGGTCGTGTCGGTGGGAGAGACTTCCTCCGCCGTCGCTGGGCGCGGCGTGGACGCGGTGGTGGCTGAGGCTCGTGACGTGGTGGAGCCGGTGTATCGGGCGGTGGTCGAGGAGATGCCGGCCGAGGTCCGGCACGTCGCCGGGTATCACGCGGGCTGGTGGGACGCCGACGGGCGGCCTACCCGGCAGGCGGGTAAGGCGGTACGGCCGGCGGTGGCGCTGGCGTGCGCGCGGGCGGCCGGAGGTGTTCTGGACGAGGCCGCGGTCGCCGCAGGGGTGGCGGTGGAGCTGGTGCACGACTTCTCGCTGCTGCACGACGATGTGATGGACGGGGACCTGACCCGCCGGCACCGGCCGGCGGCCTGGGCGGTGTTCGGGACCGGTCCGGCGATCCTGGCCGGGGATGTTCTGCTGACCACGGCGATGCAGCAGGCCGGTACCGGCGCGGGGGTGCGGGTGCTGGCGCAGGCGGTGCTGGACCTGTGCGCGGGCCAGTCGGCGGATCTGGCGTTCGAGGAACGCGGCGACGTCGAGGTGGCCGAGTGCCTGGCGATGGCCGAGGGCAAGACCGGCGCGTTGCTGGGCGCGGCATGCGAGCTGGGTGCACTGGCCGGCGGGGCCGACCCGGCGGCCGCCCGCGGGTACCGGGCGTTCGGCCGCCAGCTCGGGATCGCCTTCCAACTGGTCGACGATCTGCTGGGGATCTGGGGTGACCCGGCGGTGACCGGTAAACCCGTCGGGGCCGATCTGGTGGCGCGCAAGAAGTCGCTGCCGGTGGTCGCCGCGCTCACCTCCGGAACGGAGGCGGGCACGCATCTGGCCTACCTGTACGGGCGGGACGAGACCTGGGACGAGACCGCGATCGCGCATGTGGCGGGTCTGGTCGAGACGGCCGGCGGCCGGCGGTGGGCCCAGGCCGAGGCCGACCGGCGGATCGACGCGGCGCTCACCGCGCTGCGGGAGGCACGCCCCGCCCCCGCCGCAGCCGCTGACCTGCACGCCCTGGCCGCGCTGATCACCCGAAGGGACCACTGATGACCACCGAGACCACGCCCTCGGAACGGAAGGTGCTGCTGGCTTCGCCCAGGTCGCTGTGTGCGGGGGTGGAGCGGGCGATCGAGACCGTGCAGCGTGCCCTGCAGACGGCTGCCGGGCCGGTGTACGTGCGCAAGCAGATCGTGCACAACTCCCATGTCGTCGCCGCCCTGCAAGCACGCGGCGCGATCTTCGTGGACGAACTGGACGAGATCCCCGACCCGCCGCCCGAGGCAGCGGTGGTGGTGTTCTCCGCGCACGGGGTGTCGCCCGCGGTGCGGGCAGAGGCGGCACGGCGCGGCCTGGACGTGATCGACGCGACGTGCCCCCTGGTGACCAAGGTGCATGCCGAGGCCCGCCGGCACGCCGCCCGCGGCGACACGATCGTGCTGATCGGGCACGCCGGGCACGAGGAGGTCGAGGGAACGCTCGGTGAGGCACCCGACCGGACGGTGCTGGTGGAGTCCGCCGACCAGGTCGCCGGTCTGCGGCTCGCCGATGACGCCCGGGTGGCGTATCTGGCGCAGACCACGCTGGCGGTCGATGAGACCCGGGAGGTGATCGACGCTCTGCTCGCCCGCTACCCCGGCGCCGTCGGGCAGGGCGAGCAGGACATCTGCTACGCCACCACCAACCGGCAGCACGCCGTCGCCGCCGTCGCGGCACAGGCGGATCTGGTGCTGGTGCTCGGATCCGCCAACTCCTCCAACTCGGTGCGGCTGGTCGAGGTCGCCCGCCGCCACGGCGCGGCCGCCCAGCTGATCGAGGACGCCACCACGATCGACCCAGCGTGGCTGGACGGCGTGCGCACGATCGGGATCACCGCCGGGGCCTCGGCACCGCAGCACCTCGTGACCGCAGTCGTCGACCATCTGGCCAGGCTCGGCCCCGTCACCGTCCGCGAGCAGGCCACCGCCGTGGAGACGATCACTTTCACCCTGCCCAAGCAGGTCCGCCACCCGCTTGAGGAGACCCGATGACCGCCGAGGTGGTGACCAGCCCCGCACCCTCGGCCCCAACGCCGCTGCTGTCCGGGGTGAGTGATCCGGCCGCGCTGCGGGAACTGCCCGGCCAGGTCCTGCCGGCCCTGGCCGCCGAGATCCGTGCGTTCCTGGTGGACAAGGTCTGCGCCTCGGGCGGGCACCTCGGGGTGAACCTCGGCGTGGTCGAGCTGACCATCGCCCTGCACCGCGTCTTCGACTCACCCCGCGACGTGCTGTTGTTCGACACCGGCCACCAGGCCTACGTCCACAAGATCCTCACCGGCCGGCAGGCCGCCTTCGACTGCCTGCGTCAGCACGGTGGCCTGTCGGGCTACCCGTCCCGTTCCGAATCCGAGCACGACCGGATCGAGTCCTCCCATGCCTCCACCGCCCTGTCCTACGCCGACGGCATCGCCAAGGCCCTCCAGCTCAGCGGACACCTCGCCGGCGTCGGTCGCGTGGAGAAGGTCCGGCGTGTCGTCGCCGTCATCGGGGACGGCGCCCTCACCGGCGGCCTCGCGCTGGAAGGCCTCAACAACCTCGCCGCCGCCCCTGACCGGCCCGTCGTCATCGTGCTCAACGACAACGGCCGCTCCTACGACCCCACCACCGGTGGCCTCGCCACCCACCTGACGGCCCTGCGAGGCCGATCGGCGCCCGGCGACGGCACCACGGTGGCCGAGCAGCCCACGGTGTTCGAGCAGCTCGGCCTGGCCTACGTCGGCCCGGTGGACGGCCACGACATCGACGAGCTCGAACACGCACTGCGGCACGCGGCCCGCCTGGACCGGCCCGTCGTGGTCCACGCGGTCACGGAGAAAGGCCGCGGCTGGCAGCCCGCGGAGACCGACACCGCGGACCGGATGCACGGCATCGGGATACTCGACCCGGCCACCGGTGCCGCACACGGACCGTCGACGCCGTCGTGGACATCAGTGTTCGCCGAGGAGATGGTGCGGATCGGCCACGACCGCGACGACGTCGTGGCGATCACCGCGGCCATGCGCATCCCGGTCGGCCTGCACACGTTCGGGCAGGCGTTCCCCGGCCGGTTGTTCGACGTGGGAATCGCCGAGCAGCAGGCGGTCTGCTCGGCCGCCGGACTCGCGATGGCCGGCCTGCACCCGGTCGTCGCCGTCTACGCGACCTTCCTGAACCGGGCGTTCGACCAGGTGCTGATGGACGTCGCCCTGCACCGGCTCCCGGTCACGTTCGTGCTCGACCGGGCCGGGATCACCGGCCCGGACGGCGCCTCCCACCACGGCATGTGGGACACCACCATCCTGTCCGCCGTGCCGGGCCTGCGGGTCGCCGCACCCCGCGACCCCGCGCGGCTGCGCGAACTGCTCCGCGAGGCCATCGCCGCCGACGGACCGACCGTGGTCCGCTACCCCAAAGCCGCCGCCTCCGCCGACATCCCCGCCATCGCCCGGATGGACGGGATCGACATCCTGCACCGCAGCCCCCGCCTCCCCCTGGACGTGCTCGTCGTCGCCGCCGGGGTCATGGCCCCACCCGCCCTGCACGCCGCCAGCACCCTCGAAGCCGAGGGCATCGGCGTGACGGTCGTCGACCCCCGCTGGGTCGAGCCCATCCACCCCACGATCCCCCATCTGGCCACCCGCCACCGCCTCGTCGTCACCGTCGAGGACGGCCTCCGAGCCGGCGGCACGGGCACCGCGCTCGCGCTCGCCCTGGCCGACGCCGACATCACCACCCCGCTGCGCGTACTGGGCCTGCCACACGCGTTCATCGACGCCGGAGACCGCGCCGACCTGCTCACCGCGGCAGGCCTGACCGGCGACGGCATCGCCTCCACCGTCCGGGCGGCCCTCACCACCACCGCGGGAGCGCCGCGATGACACGCCGGATGGTGATCGCCGGGCGGGCGGCGCCCGAGTTGCCGACACCCTCACCCCTGGCGGTGCCTGATGAACACCATTGACCTCGGCCTGCCACGCCCCCACACCACACCGGCAGCCACGATCATCCGGCGCCAGACCCGCCTGCTGAACGTGGGCGGAGTCCCCGTCGGCGGCGGCACTCCCGTGTCGGTGCAGTCGATGACCACCACCCCCACCGCCGACGTCGACGCCACCCTCCAGCAGATCGCGGCTCTCACCGCCGCGGGATGCCAGATCGTGCGGGTGGCCGTCCCATCCCAGGACGACGCGGAAGCCCTCCCCGCCATCGTGCGGAAATCGCCGATTCCGGTGATCGCCGACATCCACTTCCAACCCCGCTACGTCCACGCCGCCATCGACGCCGGCTGCGCCGCCGTCCGCGTCAACCCCGGCAACATCAGGAAATTCGACGACCAGGTCAAACAGATCGCCGAACACGCGGCGGGCGCGGGAATCCCGATCAGGATCGGCGTGAACGCAGGCAGCCTCGACCAGCGCCTCCTCGCCAAACACGGACGCGTCACCCCCGAGGCGCTCGTCGAGTCAGCCCTGTGGGAATGCTCCCTGTTCGCAGAACACGACTTCCACAACATCAAGCTCTCCGTCAAACACCACGACCCCCTCGTCATGATCGAGGCCTACCGGCAGCTCGCCGACGCCTGCGACTACCCGCTCCACCTCGGCGTCACCGAAGCCGGCCCCCCACCCCAGGGCACCATCAAAAGCGCTGTCGCCTTCGGCATCCTCCTCGCCGAAGGCATCGGCGACACCATCCGCGTCTCCCTGACCGCCGACCCCGTCGAAGAAGTCAAAGCAGGACAACAGATCCTCGCCAGCCTCGGACTGCGCCAACGGCAGCTCGAGATCGTGTCCTGCCCCGGCTGCGGCCGCCTCCAGGTCGACCTCTACACACTCACCGCCAAAGTCCAGGCCGCCTTCGACGGCTTCCCCCATCCGCTGCGCGTCGCTGTCATGGGCTGCGTCGTCAACGGGCCTGGCGAAGCCCGGGAAGCCGATCTCGGCGTTGCCGCCGGAAACGGCAAAGGCCAGATCTTCGTTCGCGGCCGAATCATCAAAACCGTCCCCGAATCAATGATCGTCGACACCCTCCTCGACGAAGCACTCAAACTCACTGGAGCGGCGACTGCATAAATCCTCACAACGCCCGGACCCACACCTCCTGCCTCCGGGGCAGCCGACCTAGCAGCACCGCCACATCCACCTCCCGGATCGCGCCCGCCGCCTCGTCGTCGCGGTGGGCGAGGATCACGCGCGCTGCGGCCGCCCGCACCTGCGCCAAGAGTCCGTACGCAAAAGGAGTATGACCGTGTTGCCGACCGTTACGTCGCTCGCCGTTGAGCTCACCGGGGTGAATATTTACATGCCTCTCCCGCAATATGCGCCTCACTCGGCAACTCGCGCGTCCAAAAAGGTCCTGCGGGACTGGGTCGAGGCGTTCGACCTGGTGAATTCCGAGCGAGCCCGCCGCAGCCTGGCACGGATCGATCTGCCATTGATCGCCGGGCTGTACTACCCCACCGCGTGCAGCAACGCCCTGGATCTGGTCGTCAAGAAGTTCGCCTGGGGGTTCACCTTCGATGACGCTATGGATGACGGCCCCGAAGGACGCGATCCAGTTCGATGCCGCGCCTTGATCCTTGACATTCTCGGTGCGCTGCACGGGCAGAAACCCACGACCAACCTTGCTCGAGCTGCCCGGGACTCCTGGCAGGAACTCGCAGAGGGACGTTCCGACAGCTGGCGAAATACCTACCGGGCAAATGTCGCGGACTGGCTGTGGAGCCACTATGCCGAGGGCGTGGACCGCGCATTGAACCGCATCCCCTCCCCAGCCGATTTCCGTGTACACCGCAGAAGCTCGGTCGGAATTTTCGGGATGCTTGACCTCTGCGAAGTCACCTCCGGTGACGGCGAGTTGCCGGATGGTGTCCGGCGGCTCCCCGCCTTCCGCACACTGCGCCAAGCTGCCGTAGACCACATCGCCATGCTGAACGACCTGTTCTCCGACCGCAAAGAGACCTTGGCGGGGTACGAACACAATGCCGTCAGAGTCCTCGAACGTCACGCCTCCATGACCCGCCAGAATGCCGCCAACCAGGTAAATGTGCAACTCACGAAGTGCATTCAGAGCTTTCTTCAAGCCCGGACCGTGATCCCAGAAGAACTGGCGGCAGCCGGATTCATGGGGCGAGAACGCGATACCACTCTGCGAACTTGCGACAACTATTTACGCATGGTGCGGGGAAACTACGACTGGCACCTCAGCGTCGACCGCTACCGCGACCCTGAAATCGGAACGGTCGACACCGAAGCCACGCACTAGCAATTCCGGACGACGCACAACGGAGGCTGTGCCATGGACGAGACACGCATCGACCAAGCATCAGACTCACCGGGTCCGAGAGGTAGACGTCGTGATGACCTGAGCCCCCTTGATGCCGTTGGCTGGCGCGACACCAAGGTCAGCTACAAGCGCCTTACCGCTACCGCCACCTGCTTCGCAATGCGATCCGGATGTGCATCTGCGAAAGATCCACACCGACCACTGCTCGTTGCGACGCGGTAAGCCAGTCACGAAAACCCGCAATGACCGCCGGCGCCCTCAACGCCCTCAGTCCACGTCGACATCAACCATCACTGATCAGGGATTCGCTCCATTATCTGTTGGACAGCCAGCAACCGAATGGCACGTTCGAAACCAGCTGGAGCCTGTCGGAGGCCAACGCGATCTTCCGATCGGTCTCCGCGCTATCCGCCCACAACACGCCTGACAAGCCCCTCGGTCAACGAATCCAGCAATGTTTCGGCAGGTGCCATCACAGCCTGGCGGCCACCCAGAACACAGACGGCGGATGGGGGCAGCAGCCGGGCCAACCCAGCGACCCCATAAGCACCTCGTACGCCCTCATCGCGATGATCACCACCGCTACGAGCGATCCCCACATCATCGAAAACGGGATCTCGTACCTGCTGTGCCAGCAACAGCCGCGCGGTGGATTCACCTCTAGACCCGACACCGCGGGCCCTCGCCCCATCCCCCATGACCTTCCAGTATTGGCCAGCGCCTTCGTACTTCGAGCCTGGAACTGCGTCAGCTCCGTGGCACAGCGGGGGAAGGGTCAACAGTCACCGCCTGCGCCGCGCGGCGGGATCGGTAGCGGTCTGAAATCGCACCAGTCCCTCGTCGGAGCCCCACGCGTACTTGGCCAGGCCGCGCACCGAGGTGTGCCCGGACAGCCTCAGCAGCAACGGAGTGGACGTGCCGTCCTCGGCGGCGTGCGCCAGCCGCGAGTGCCGCAGCTGATGCAGCGTGTAAGGGCCAGCGGCCTCATGGCCGACCTGTACACGCTCGCATCCGAGCTGATGGTGAAGCGCGACAGCGCACGCTCTGCCCGGATTGAAGGCCTTCGCCGCGCATACGGGTGCGGTCGCGTAGACGCGGCACGCCGCCGGAACGTCTGCTCGACTGGGCGGAGCGCTCGCCCTGCGTACCTCGATGGCGTAAGAGTGGGTGCATGGTCACTGCTGTCGTCTTCGATGTCGGCGAAACGCTGTTGGACGATTCGCGCGAGTGGGGCGCGTGGGCCGACTGGATCGACGTGCCTCGGCACACGTTCTCGACCGTTCTTGGCGCGGTAACCGTCTCTGGAAGAGACAACGCGGAGACCTTCCAATACTTCCGGCCAGGCTTCGATGTCGCGCACGAGCGGCAGTTGCGCGAAGACGCCGGGCTGGGCGAGCAGATCGAGGAGCAGGACCTCTACCCCGATGCCCGGTCAGGCCTCGCTGCGCTACGCGGCCTTGGGTTCCGGGTTGGGGTTGCCGGCAACCAGACCGCCCGTGCGGCCGAGCTGCTGCGAGCTCTTGCCCTGCCGGCCGACTTCGTGTCGACGTCCGGGGAGTGGGGCGTTGCCAAGCCCTCGAACGCCTTCTTCGATCGCGTGGTCGAGGCTGCTGCAGCGCCTGCGGAGCAGATCGTGTACGTGGGAGATCACCGGGACAACGACGTCGTTGCCGCGAAGGCGATGGGACTGCGCACGGCGCTGATCCGCCGCGGTCCTTGGGGCTACCTGTGGGCCAACGATCCGTTGGTGCAAAGGGATGCTGATTGGGTCATCGACTCACTCGACGAGCTTCCTGCGCTGCTCGCTGGGTAGAACCCGTCAGATCACCCGTGCTCCAGCCCAAGCTGCGAGCCCAACTACCCTGCTGTTTCCAGGACGATGCTGGAGGAGCGAAGCGAGAGTCCCCTTGACCTGAGGATGTTCTCGCGTGTGCTGAGGAGCCGCGTCCCGCGCCATCTCGATGCAGACATAGGCCTCTTCGTGGTGGCCCAGATCGTGTTGCGCGCTACTCAGCTCGATGTAGTAGTGCGAACGGCGCTCAGCGGGCAACTCCCCCGACGGATGCCACGTCGCTGCCCGCTCCACGCCCACAGGGTCGCGCAGCTCAGTGGCCACCGCAAGTTCGTGGATGCGAATCGACTGCGGGCCAAAGGCAGTGCCGCGGTAGACGCCTTCGGGCACCCTCTTGGCCGCCTCGTTGGCCTCACTCAGATGGTCTTTGGCCGCGCGAGGATCGCCGATTCGCCCGGCCACCACTGCGGCTCGCATGTGAAGGGATCCATAGGCGGCAGCGACGTGTTGATCGTCCATATTGGACAATGGCGACTCACCGGCAGCCTTGACGAGTGCTCGACCAGCAGTGCTCAGATCGCCACTGGCGAAGAACGTCTCTGCGCGGACGTACTCGGCGGCTGCCACGAGCAGCGGGTCGTTCGCCTGAGCCGCGGACTGTCGCATGAGGTCGATGAGGCGGGCCGAGAGATCAAGGTATCCGAACTTGAACGCGATCCCGTCCGCAGCACGAAATGCGAGAGCACGAAGCAACGCGACCTGTTGCTGCTCCACGCCTTCGTTGGCGAGCTGCCCTGCACGCGCCAGCTCTGCGAGGAGGTCCGGCAGGGCGTTAGCAAGTGCGCCGTACCGGGCTTCAAGACGGTGCTCGTTGACACGAGCCACGTCTGCACTGATCTCGACGAGCGTACGCGTAGGCCCGTCATCAGGAAGGTCGAAAGCGTCGAGCGCCCGCCGAATAAGCGGTACGACGCCGCGCACCCGATCGAGGCTATGTCCGATCTGGACGGCCCTACGAGGATCATGTCCAGGCTGGTCTGATCGACTGCCGATCGACCGCACCTCGACACGCTCGTCCACCGCCGCGAGCAACGACTTCTGCGGGTAAAGAAGCTCCAGCAGCTCCTTGACACTTGTGAGGCCAAGCGCCCGCCAAAGCCGTGGCTGCGTCGGCGGTTCTGGAGTCACCTCGCCACGTTCCCACCGTCCGACAGTTCCGGTGGTGACTCCGAGGTGCTCAGCAAGACGGTCCTGCGAGAACCCAGCGGCCTTGCGGCGGGCCGCGAGCTCCTCCCTCGGTGTGACCATCGATCCCCCTGATGTGCATGCGCCGCGTAGTTCATCAGCAGCCTAGCTTGGAGGATGAACAAAGCAGCAGCTCAGGCCAAAGATGTTCAGCTTCACCCAATCAGGGCATCTACGTGTTCCTGCAGGTAGAAGCCGCAGATGATAGATCCCCGCTAGATCGGTGGCAGATTCGTGGGCTGGATTCTCAGTGGCGCGGCAATTTCAGTGGATCACTACCGACATCGCGTGCAGATCGCGCTTACGTCCGCGGGAAGTGATCGGGCATGACTCGCAGCTACAAATGGCAACCGCATCACGGCGCGCGCCACGCGCTACCGAGCTCACTCGCCGAAGGCGATCCGGGAAGCACGTTGCGCAGCATCGAGGTCAGCACCAAGTCCGACAAGTGGCCAGAGTCCGAACGATGCTGGCCGATGTGCGGGGCGTGTGACCTCGCCTGGCGCGAGGAGGAGCAGATCCTGCCGTGGCCCCGCGAGGGCATGCTGCCCGTGGCTGAATCCGCGCAGATCAAGCAAGTGATCACTCCCCTCGCGACGCCGTCCGTCGAACTTCGGCATGTCGACGCGAGTCGCTCCTACGAGGACGTCCTCCATGGAGCGTGATCTCGAACCAGCCGACGTCGGATACGTGCCGTGCGGTGTCGAGCAGATCGCTCAAGACGAGGCTCGACTTCGACAAGTCCCAGACAGCGGACTCGGAGCCTCCTGGGGCCTGCGCGCACTCGGTCACCACCTACAGTCATCACCCGAAAGGTATTCATTCAACCAGGGGCGAACATCGTCGAAACCATCAATCGAATTCGATGCGAACGCGCACCCCCACCAATGCTCACCGTGAGCGGAACCCGAATGGAGTTAATGCACCGTAACCGTGCCGCGCAGATCCGTGGAGTACAGGCTTCAGATCGTCATGATGCCACTACCATCTGTAACTGGATTGATTTCCCGGCAGATTGGAGTGATCGTGAACAGATCAGTCGAAAGACGCGAACTTCCCACCAGTGGCGCAGTGCCCCGCCAACTGCAGGTAGGGCCGTTTCTTCACCCGGAACGCGGCCTCGTGCGCTGTTCGGCCACCGTCGCGCTGATGGCCAGCCTGCGGCGAACCGGTCACCACGCCGTGCAGACGAGCCGGCCCCGCGAAGTCGACCTGAACACACCCGACGGCGTGTTGTTCACCGCCTCCTACCTGGACCGGGACGGCCAGGCCGTCGGCTTCTGCGTGGCCGCGCACGCCTCCGACGACGTGGGGCTGCAGGCGGCGCGGGACGTGGTGAACGCGTGGTCAGCGGTCTGGCGTACACGGCGTGCAGTCGTCGCACCGGCCGGCGCGAGGTGTGCTGACGTCGCGGAACGGCTCTGTCACCACGCAACGGCCGCGCGAGCGGAGATGCGGGTGTTCGCCGAACGGGGCGACCAGGTCGTGGTGATCGGGCAGTCCGGCGACACCGCGTTGACCGAGCTCCTGCACGATGTGCCCGGCGAGGTCGTGGTGGTCGGCCCGGACGACCACGTCGGTCACCTGCGCCTGGATCCTGATCGCGTGGCCTATGTCGTTCAGCCCGGGATGCTGGTCGAGGACGCCGCACGGATCATCGCGGCCTTGCGCGCGCATTACCCGCGTATCCGCGGTGCGCATCCGGACGGACTTTGCTACGCCGCGTCCGACTACGCCGCGGCCGTCGGTGTCGTGGCGGCGTCCTGCGACGTGACGTTCATTCTCGGCGACGTGGCACACCCCTCCGTTCTCGATCCGTTCGCACTCGCTGCCGTCCAGGAGACACAGGTTCACGTCATCGACGACATCGCGCAGATCCGACCGGCCTGGATCGCGGGTGCCGCGAGCGTCGGCGTCGCTCCCACGGCGTCGGCGGCTCCGAACCTGGCCCACGACCTGCTCGACCTGCTGTCCGAGCTCGGGCCGCTGTCGGTGGTGCACAGGTGCCTGACCACCGAGGTGCTGACGTCATGGGACAGCCACCGCGTTCCGGCATCCGTTCCACACGGTGCCAGCTGAGCCAAGCCTGCGGGCACGGCGGACTGGCCTCATTGGGTGAAAACTGGATCGTTTGGGCCGGTGTTCGCACTAAAGTTGAAGCGCGACATGAATTTCCCGCAGAGGGAGAGGATTGGTCACCAGTTCTCGGACACGCCATCCCTTCGGCACCAGAGCGGACCGATTACACGTTAACTCCTCTGCACAGCTATGCCACAACCCACCTGTCCATTCCACCTAACGCCGTGTGCTGCGATCTGACCGCCACATTCGACATCCGCTATATCGACGGTCCCACCGGTGATCGGCTCGCAGCGGCACAAGCCAGGGCCATCTCCGCGCTCCTGGAGTGGACGGCCGCCGGCCAAGCCCACCACGATTGACGACCTGTACCCGCAGATAGTGGGTTGCTTCCGCCAAGCGGTGCCGGTTCGAGTCGCCCATCACCAACCTGCACCACTTGAACGCTCCGTCAAGCGCAGGTCAAAGCCATGATCGTCGGGGTGCAGGTACGAGTCCTGCCGGGGGCACACAGAACATGGGCAACATCAACAGGCGAGCGGCTGGTGCTCGAAGACACCTTCAAGGTGTGATTACCAGCTGCTCGCTTGTGCTCGATGTGGGGCCACCTCGGCGCCTCCAGCCCAAGCTGACCAACAGTTCTACACGTCCAGCTAGACGTCGAAGTAGACCCGCGCAGCGACCAGGATTGCGAGTCCGGTCATCGTAGGGCGGCGGACATGGGCAAGGCACGACGCATGATCAGCCTCCGGTCGTACTTCGAACTCCGGCACCGGTCGCCATGACGGCAGGGCCATGCGGCAGCGACATCAGCTCTGGACCTCGGTCGGAGTGCACCTCGATATATCCGCCGTGATGACCGAGCGGTGCCGACTCGATCACCGCCAGCAGTTCGATCATCAGGCTGGTGGCACGCTGCGCGGTGGCGGCACGAGCGACGACATGGGCTCGGGGACCTGACGGCCCCAGGTCGTCGGTCAGTTGCACCAGCACGACGTGGTCGCGGGACAGCCTCATCGACACCCGGTCGCATCTGCCGGTCCAGACTTTCATGATCAGATCGGCGCGCACCACGCCGTTCTCCTCGGTGCGCAGCCAGACCCGTGGCGACACCTGGAAATGCCCCTCGTGCGGGCTCATGCCCCACCTCGATTCCAACCCGATCGGCTACTTATACGCACCGCTGTGGACTCGGCACAATCAGTGAGCACCAGCAGGACTCGGCCGGGAAGCCATCAGCCATGCCGGAGGCGTCAAGAACTTGGCCGTGTTAAACGCCGACCGGAGGCCTGTGAATGCAGCCGCGAGTTCCCAACGTCGCGCTCCGCCTGCTGCTGGCTGAGGCGGGCTGGACCGGTGAGGCGCTGGTCCGGAAGGTCAACGAGCTCGGCACCGAGGCCGGCCTGAGGCTCAGCTATCAGCGTGCGTCGGTGACCCAGTGGCTGTCCGGCGTCAAGCCGAGACCACCTGTCCCGGAACTCGTGGCCGAAGGACTCTCCCGCGCGCTCGGCCGCCGTGTCACGGTCGATGACACCGGGCTCGGCCGGACCGGCGAGACCGACCTGAGTGCGTGGTGGGGGGATTCCGTGGCGAGGCTCATTGATCCGGAACGCCGAGCGTTGCTCGTGGGTGCGACCTACAGCGTCGCCGCTCTCGCCGTGCCTGCGTGGGCCACGGTGGGGGCGGCACGGCTCGGTGCGCCGAGCCAGGCAGCCGACGGCATCCGAGTGGGACGAGCGGAAGCGGCGTCGGCGGCGGCGATGATCCGCGTGTTCTCCGACAGTGACGCGGCACTCGGTGGCGGCTACGCCAGGCAGGCGCTGGCCGGCTACCTGAGCACCACCATCGCGCCCTGGCTCCACGTGGACACGAGCCCGGGACTGCGCCGCGAACTGCTCACGACTGCGGCGCGGCTGAGCTATCTGTGCGGCTTCATGTGCTTCGACGACGAGTTGCACGGCAGCGCCCAGCACTACTACCTGACCAGCCTGCGTCTGGCGACCGAAGGCGGCGACGCGTACGGCTATGCCATCGCCTTGCGGGCGCTGAGCGTCCAGGCGCATCATCTGGGGCACCATCCACAGGCGCTCGACCTGGCGGAGGCCAGCGTGCGGACTGCCTCCACCCGGACTCCCCCGCACAGCAGTGCGTTCCTCCTCGGCCAGCTGGCCGTCGCCCATGCCGCGGTCGGCAACCGTCGCGACGCCACGACGACGCTGAACGTCGCAGATCGGCACCTCGACCGGTCCGTCGACTCCACCGCCGCGGTGGGCGCTTACCACCCGGCGTCGCTGGCGCACCAGTACGCGGCTGTCGCTGTGTGTCTCGGCGATCGTTCGACTGCGACACGGGCGCTGGCGACCTCACTCAGGTGCCGTCCCCACAGGGAACGCCGCTCCCGTGCCGTCACCCTCGCGCAGCTGGCGGAGCTCCAGTTCGCCGAAGGACGTCTCGAGCAAGCGTGCTCGACCTGGCAGGACTTCCTCGACGACTATCCGCTTCTGCGCTCACGGCGAGCCGACCGTGCGATGGCCTCGTTGCGTGCGCACGCACGCGCGCATCAGCGGAACTCGGTAGCTCGTGCACTGCTGGAACGAGCGAGCACCCTCACTGTCGCGGCGAAAGGGCCACGCGTGCCGTGACACGGTTTCCGCGCGGTGGTGATCACCGCCGCGCCCGCGTGCACACCAACTCGTCAAGTTCCACGCAGTTCTGGACACATCGCCCTCTCTCGGCGGATTACTTCGCAGCGTGATCACCGTTTGACTGATCGTGATCAGAGTGCTTCCGCGCCGAATCGGATCGCGGGAGCAGGGCGAAGTCGGCCGGGGAGGTTCTGTGAGCGCGGGATGCGAGTTGACGATCGGCCGGCGGATCGAACTGCTTCGACGGAGGCGGGGGTTGTCCCGTCAGGCGTTCGCCGGGCTGGTGGGCTACAGCGCCGAGTGGTTGCGACAGGTGGAGAGGGGTGACCGCCGACTGGACAAGCTCACCACACTGCTCCGCGTCGCCGAGGTTCTGCGAGTGGAGGACGTCAGTTCGTTCATCGGCATCGTCGTCCCACCACAGCGAAGGCAGCCTGGTGAGAGCACAGCTCCCTCCGGCGTACGCCGGGCGCTGTTCCATCCTGGGGCATCCGAGTCCACGACCGTGGATCTCAGCGCACTGAGTGACAGGCTCGAAGCGACGTGGACCGGGTGGCAGGGGGCAACCCATCGCTACAGCCTCATGCAACGTTGTCTACCGGCCTTGCTCGACCAGGTTTCCCAGCTGGCTGCAGATGGCGGCCCACAGGTCCAGCGCATCACGGCGCAGACCTACCGGCTGACCGCGGCCTACCTCCGTCATGTCAACGATCCGTCGCTCGCTCTGCTCGCGAGCGAACGGGCGCTCAGCGCGGCCCACCGGTGTGGCGACGATCTGGTGCTCGCCGCCTGCGAAGGCGGGATGGCTTCCACTCTGTTGCTGCTCGGCTGTGCGGCCGATGCGGCGGACGTATGCCGCAGGGCGGCAGCCCGGCTGTCTCCCGGCATCCCCACCGATCCTCCGGAGAGCGTCTCCGTCTGGGGCGCGACCCAGTTGATCGCCGCCGAGATCGAGGCGGTGCGCAACGATCACTTGGCGGCGTGGGAGTTGCTCGATCTGGCGGGCAAGGCAGCGGAGGTGCTCGGGCACGACCGCAACGATCTGCACAGCTCGTTCGGTCCCACGGACGTCGGCATCCACGCCGTTCGAGTCGAGATCGTCCTCGGCCGCATCCGCCGCGCACTTCGCCTCGCCAGCAAGGTCGACGTCAGCGGCGCGGTGACCAGTGAACGACAGGCCCGCCACTACATCGCGCTCGCGCGGGCACACGCCGCGGAACGCGACGCCGCCGCCGCGGCCTTCGCGCTGTTCCAAGCAGAGGAGGCATGCGCCGAGGAGATCGCTTTCAACGGCGACGCGCATCAGGTAGTCCATGCCTTGCTCGACCTCGACGACGCGGCGGTGCGAAGCCATGTCTGGAGGCTCGCTGAACGAGCGAAGTTGCTGTGACGCCAACTCTTCTTGGTTTCGTGATCGCAAGTGTCGCCGGTTCCGCGACGTGCCAGCGAAGTTGTGACTTCGCGAGGGCTCGCCCCGCAGGCTGGAGGCAGTTCGACGAGTCCGGTTTGGAGGCCAACCGATGCGGACGTTGACAGGTCAGTTCAGTCTCGAGGGCAAGACAGCGCTGGTGACAGGTGCGTCTCGCGGTATAGGCAAGGCGATCGCTCTCGGATATGCCGAAGCCGGCGCTGACGTCGCCCTGCTCGCCCGTGGTACGACCGCACTGGAAGAGGTCGCGGACGAGGTCGAGCGGTTCGGGAGACGCGCGCTCGTGCTGACGTGCGATGTGAGCGACGGCGAGCAGATCAGGCGCGCGGTGGGCACGGCAGTGTCCGAGTTCGGCCAGCTCGACGTCGTGGTGAACAACGCGGGCGGTTTCGAGGTCGCCGGTCCTGTGGTGGAGCTCGAGCCTTCCGACTGGAGCACGGTGATGCGCGTCAACCTCGACTCCGTCTTCCACGTGTGTCAGGCCGTCGGGCGTCACCTGGTCAAGCGTGGCAGCGGATGCGTGCTGAACATCTCCTCCATCGCCGGGCTCGGCGGTGTGCCGATGATGGCGCCGTACGCCGCGTCCAAGGCCGCCATCGTCTCGCTCACCCGCACGCTCGCCGCGGAGTGGGGGAGCTCCGGGGTCCGGGTGAACGCGATGACGCCGGGTTGGATCAGCACCGAGCTGACCATGAACATCCTCGGCAACCCGGATGCCGGCGAAGGGCTTCGGGCGGCGGTACCGCGCCGGCGGTTCGGTGAGCCGGCTGACCTCGTCGGTCCCGCCGTGTTCCTCGCCAGTGACGCCGCGAGCATGGTCACGGGCGCCTGTCTCACCGTCGACGACGGGACCACCTGTTACGTCGGCGGCCCGACCATGATCCAGATGCTCGCGCTCGGTCGTGTCGCCGTGTGACCTCTTCACACCAGTTCGTCAGGAGTTTCGATGTCCGCTCGCACGGTTTTCCTGTTCCCTGGCCTGGGCGCGTACTCGACCGGTGTGCTGCGCCAGGCGCGGCTGAACCACCGCCAGGTCGACGAGACCTTCCGCGAGATCGACGAGGTGGCGGCGCAACGTGGTCTGCCACCGGTGTCGGTGTTGCTCTTCCACGACCGGCCCCGCACGATCCAGGAAATGCTCGCCGAGCCGGCCGAGTTGTTGCAGCTGGCCATCTTCGGCGCCTCGGTGGCGACGCACCGGATTCTGGTCGACCACGGCCTCGAACCCGACCTCCTCGTCGGTCACAGCTTCGGCGAGATGGCGGCGTTGGTCGCGGCCGGCGCGTTCAGCCTCGCCGACGGCGCTCGGCTGGTCTGCGCGCGGTGTGACGCGCTGCGCGACTGGGAAGGCCGTGGCGTGATGGCGGCGATCGGTACCAACGAGATCGCGGCCGGACACCTGCCGGGTGTGCTGGACGAGCCGGATCTGGTCATCGGCTGCCTCAACGCGCCGCGGCAGACCGTGCTCACCGGCCCCGCCGCCGCTGTCGATCGCGCCGAGCGGGTGGCCAGGGCCCTCGATCTGCCGTTCGCCCGGTTGCAACTGCCCTACGCCTCGCACCACCCCGCGATGCGTCCCGCTGTCACGACGTTCGTCGAGCTGATGGCGGACATCCGCCAGCAGCCCTTGCGCCGGGCGGTGTTCTCACCGATCCATCTGCGCCGCTACACCGATGACGACGACCTCAAGCAGGCGCTCGCCGAGTGTCTGGTCCTGCCTGTGCTGTTCACCAGAACAGTGCGGGACCTGCATGCGTCCGGCTACAAGAACTTCGTCGAGGCCGGAGCGCTCAACACGTTGACGCGTTGCGTCGAGCTCACTGTGCCGGGCGTGCGGACCGAGGCGCCGCTCATCGATGCCGAACGCGAAAGCGAGGGGTTGAGCACCGCGGCGAACACGAGTCCGCCGCGGCAGCGCACCACGCCGGTTGCCGTGCCACGCGGAGCCGAGGACGCCGCGGCCGGGGTCGTGGCCCCGGCCGCGCCTCGGCAGGTGCCCGAGCAACGGGCCGCGGAGCGGGTTTCCCGCGAGCAGGTGTTGCGGGAGCTGCGGGAGCTGTACGCGGCCGCGCTGGAGTACCCGCCGGACGTGCTCACCGACGAAGTGCTGCTGGAGGCTGAACTCGGTGTCGACTCGCTCAAGCAGACCTCGTTGTTGAACCGGGTCGTCGAGCGATTCGGCCTCGCTTCCTCCTCGGACCGGATGCGGGTGTGGGAACTGCCCACTCTCGGCCACATCGCCGATTACGTCGTCACTCGAGCCGATCAGCGGGTGATGTCATGAGCTCCGCGAACGAATCGTTTCGCGGCCGCGTCGTCCTGGTGACAGGCGGGGCGCGCGGCGTCGGCAGGGCGATCAGTACAGCGTTCGCCCGGCTGGGTGCCCACGTGATCGTCAACTACTTTCACGCGACTGAAGAAGCACCGGCGCTGGTGGCCGAGCTGCGGGAGGCGGGACACTCCGCCGAGCCGATCCGCGCGTCGGTCGCCATGCGCCCTCAGGTGGACGCGATGTTCGACACCATCGCTGAGCGCCACGGCAGGCTCGACGTTCTGGTGAACAACGCCGCCGCGGGCGCGCTGCTGCCACTGTCCGAACTGGACGAGTCGCACTGGCGCCGAGCTCTCGACACCAACCTGCGCGGGAGCCTCTGGTGTGCCCGACGGGCGGCGGCGCTGATGCGTGACGGCAGCGCGATCGTGAACCTGTCCTCGCTCGGCAGCACCATGGTGATCAGCGACTACCTCACCGTGGGCACGTCGAAGGCCGCGGTGGAATCACTCACCCGGTACCTCGCCGTCGAGTTCGCCTCGAACGGGATCAGGGTCAACACCGCGTCCGGTGGCCTCATCGACGGCTCGGTCGCCGGGATGTTCCCGCAGGCCGACCGCCTGGCCGCCCAGGTAAAGGCAGCCACCCCTCTCGGGCACCGCCTCGGCACGGAGGAGGAGCTGGCGGAGCTGGTGGTCTTCCTCGCCTCCCCGCAGTCCTCGTGGATCACCGGCCAGACCGTGGTGGCGGACGGCGGTCTTTCACTCGGTTCCTTCCTGCTGTCCCCCGCGGTACCGAACCCGGACGCCGCCGAGGTGCCCGAACCGCTGGGCAACCCCGACGACATCGCGATCGTCGGCATGGGTGTGGTCACTCCGGGCGCGAACACACCGGAGGAACTCTGGAAGGTGCTGAACGGATCGGAGCACGTCTTCACCGAACCGGCCAGCTTCGACATCGACTCGTTCCAGTCCGACGATCCGGACGAGGAGGACCGCACCTACTCGCGGCGATCAGGTTTCATCACCCGGTTCGAGCCCCACCCCACCCTGCGCGCGGAACTGGACGCCGGCACGGCACCGTGCGAGGAGTCCACGACGCTGTGGCTGCGACACAGCCTGCTGCAGGCACTGGAGGGCGTCGGCCGCAACGCCGAGGACCGGTACTTCGCCTCGTTCGGCTACACCGCGGACGGAAGCCAGGACCTCGAAGAACACCTCGTGCTGTCCGGCTACACCCGCAGGATGGGCTTCGACCCGGAAGAGCGGCTCGCCAAGCGGTACCGCCGGTCGCACGCGCCCGCGTCGGAGTTCCTGCCGCACCGGGTCGGACGCAACGCCTTCCGAGGGCTGCTGCCGGAACAGACCGAGGTGGTGATGGTCGACACCGCCTGCTCGTCGTCGCTGTACGCCATCGATCTCGGCGTGAAGGCGTTGCGCGAGGGCACGTGTGACATCGCCGTCTGCGGGGGAGCCTTCGCCTACAGCGCTCGCAACCTCGTGCTGTTCTCAAAGTTGCGCGGCCTGTCGCGGACCGGCGAGGTGAGGTCGTTCGACCAGGGCGCGAGCGGCGTGCTGTTCTCCGACGGCGCGGGTGTGATCGTGCTGAAGAAGCTCTCCAGGGCGCGGGCGGACGGTGACCGGGTGCTCGGGGTCATCGACTCGGTCGGGATGTCCTGTGACGGCCGGGGCAAAGCCATCTACGCTCCCAACCCGGCCGGTCAGGTGCACGCGCTGCGCCGGGCGTACGACAAGTCCGAAGTGGACCCGGCCACTGTGAAGTGGGTGGTCGCGCACGCCACCGGAACGCAGGTGGGTGACAGCACCGAGGTCGGCACGCTGGACCAGGTTCTGGGCTCCGGCCCGCCTGCGTTGTTGTCGTCCAACAAACCCATCATCGGGCACACCGGCTGGACCGCGGGAGTCGTCTCGGTCGTCCACGTGCTCAGCGGGCTGGACCGCGGCATGGTGCCGGCCCAGGCCTATCTGCGCAACCCCTTGCCCTCGTTGGAGAACTCCCGCTTCACGCCACCAACTACCGCGGCACCACTGCCTTCCGGCACACCGCTGCGGGCCGCGATCTCGTCGTTCGGGTTCGGCGGAACCAACGCGCATCTGGTGCTCAGCCACCAGCCGCACGGTGCGGTGCCCTCCGCTTCGCCCGCCGCCGACGACATCGTCGTGGTGGGCTGGGCGGTCGACGTGCCCGGCGACGCCACCGATGTGCTCGGCTGGCTGCGGGGCACCGCGGCGGCACCGCCACCCGGCTTCGGCGACGAGTACCCGCTGCCGGGGTTCGACGAGGTGCGTCTTCCTCCGACCACGCTGCGCAACATGGATCGCACCCAGATCATGCTCCTGCGTGCCGCTGCCCGCCTCGACGTCAAGGTGCGTGACGTGTGCACCGAGTTGCGCGACACGACCGGTGTGATCGCGGGTCACATGGGGCCGACTCGCCGAGCGGTGCACTATGCGCTGCGGTGCTACCTGGGTGACCTGCGCGCCGTGCTGCACGACGACGAGGCCGCCGTCCAGCGAGTCGCCGACGCGGTCCGTGCGCTCGTGCCGCCGAGCACCGAAGACGCGTTTCCGGGAATCATGCCGAACATCATTCCCGCGCGGCTTGCATCGCTGTGGGACTTCCACGGCCTGAACAGCACGGTCGACGACGGGCCGGACTCCGGTCTGACCGCGATTCGCTGCGCGGAGCGGTACCTGCGTCACGGCGATCTCGACATCGCACTTGTGGCAGGCGTCAACGGCAACAGCACGCCGGAGTTCGCCGACGTGCTCGCCATGGCGGGGAAGCGAGGCGAAGTCGGGGAAGGCGCTTTCGTCGCCGTCCTCGCGCGGAAGGCGACAGCACAGGCCCAGGGGCTACCGATCCTGGCCACGATCAGCACCGCCCTCGGTTCGTCTGATGTGGACAGTAGGCCGCGCCGGGTGTCACCGCTCAGCGACTGTGGTCGCACCTACCTCGGCGCCGACGGCGTGGTGGCGTTGCTGGCTCGTCTTGTCGGGCCCGGTGGTCGCGGCACCGTGGCGAGCACGGCGGACTGGGGCCCACAGATGACGATCCACGTGGCGCGGCCCGAAGCCGAGGCCGCCACGGCGGACGAAACGCCGAGTGAGCGCGCACACACGTATCCGGTGCAGCGGATGGTTTGCCGGCTTGCGCCCGCCGCGGCTCGGCCCGCGTTCGCCGAGATCGCCGCGCTGCCGCCCCAGACTCTTCTGCTGGTGGACGACGAGAAGCTGGTGACGGGACTGACGTTGCCGCCTGGCGTGATCGCCGTGGTGGCGAAGGACGAACCGGTCGCCGCCGATGCGGCAGGCCTGCCGGGACCGGAGTTCACCGTGCGGCACGTGCGGGTGGTCGCCGACCTCGGCGCGAGTGGTGACTCGGCCGACCATGTCGGCGCCGCGGCTCGGCTGCGCCCGCTGCACGACCTGGCCTACCTGGCGGCACAGCGGTGGACGGCGCAGTCCGGTGACTCGTTCGGGGTGATCCTGCTCGACTCGATGCGCGGCGACGTCGCCCACCCGGCGACAGGCCCGTTCACCGGTCTGGTCAAGAGCCTGGCGCGAGAACAAGATGCCGCCTTCGCGCTGGCGGTGCTCACCGACGGCACCTCACCGGACCGGGCGCTGGAGGTGTGGCGGGTCGAGTCAGCACACGACCACGAGTTTGCCGTCGTCGCGCACTCGAGAGGCAGTCGCCTGGCGCCGGCACTCATCGACGCCGATCTGCCGATGGGGCGCCGGGATCCGCTTCCGTCCGGTGCCGTGGTCGTCGCGGCCGGTGGCTCACGGGGACTGACCGCCGAACTCCTCCACGGTCTCGCCGCGCGCGTCACACCGACGATCTACCTGCTAGGCAGGTCTGCTCCAGGCACGGAGGACGTGCCGGAACGGTCGGTCTTTCTGGCCGAGGCGCTCAGGACGAGCCCGAACCGTCCGGTCGCGGAGCTCATCGCCGAGCACGACCGCCTGCGCGCGCGGGGACAGACGGCCCGCACGATGCGTCGGCTCGCCGACATCTGCGGTGCGGACCGAGTGCACCACATCGTCTGCGACCTCGCGGATCCCGTCGCCGTCGACCGCGCCGCCGACACGATCCTGTCCGCCCATCAGCAGGTCGATCTGCTGCTCAACGCGGCTGGGCTGCACCGCGGCGGCAGCGTGCGCACCAGCCCGCTGGAGCAGGCGCGGGCGGTGCGTGACACGAAACTGCTGGCCCACCTGAACCTCAGTCGCGCCTTCGCGGGCAGGCGGCCTCGCCGGTGGATCAACTTCGGTTCGCTGCTCGCCGTGCTCGGCTGGCCGGGTGAGGCGGACTACTGCTCCGGCAACGACCTGCTCAACCAGGCTGCGGCCTGGCAGAGCGCGTTCGGCGACGGCCACGAGTCGACGCTGGCATGGCCGCTGTGGGACGAGGCAGGGTTCGCGAGCGAACCCGTGACGCGTGAGCTGCTACGCAAACAGAACACACTCACCGGACTGTCCAATGAGGATGGTGTTGCCCTGTTCCTCGACGAGCTGTCCGTTGACGCGGACGCGCCCGTCGTGACCATGCTCGGAGGCAGCGAGCGTCGATGGCTGGCCGCGCGCCGCCGGGTGACGCTCTGCCTGGCCACGGGCGAGAACGCGGTCTGGCGGCCTGATTCGAGTACCGACGGATATCTCGATCACCATGTGCTGGCAGGCGTGCCGACACTTCCCGGCGTGTTCGTCACCGAACTGGTCACGGCCGACGGTGTTCAGCCGCGCACCTTCCGGGATCTGCGGTTTCACTCACCGATCTCCGTGCCCGCACGGCACGTCCCCGTGTACCGGGTGGTGCGCACCCCGTCCGGTGGGCTCAGCGTGCGCAGTGACGTGGTGACGCCCAGCGGACTGGTGCTGCGCCGTGACCGGGTATACGCCGAGGTGGCGGAGATCGGCACGCGCGATCTCGGCGCCGCTCCACGCCAGGCCCGGCCCGTGCGGGAAGGACGCGCGGTAGTGCCGTCCCACTACCGGTCCACCGGTCGCGTGGTGCTCTCCGGGCCGTTCCGTTCGCTGTCCGATGTCCGGATCGGCGTTGATTCCACGACCGCGTCCTTCACCCCGCGGTTCGGTGAGTGGGAACAACGGTTCGCTGGGTTCCGGTTGCCCGTGTTGCTGATGGACGCGATGGTGCAGCTGGGCCTGATCATCACGCAGACCACCAATGGTCATGACCAGGATGCTCCCGTTCCGGTGGGGATCGGGTCGATCGAACTGTTCACCACGTCGAACGACGTCGACCTGCTCGACGCGCACGGCCGCGACGTGCTCGTGTGTGCAGACAGCGAGGGCGTGCACGCCCTTGCACCGGACGGCACGGTTCTCGTGCGGATGAACGGTCTTGAGTGGACGACGCGCGGACGGCTCACCGCCGCGTCCGCCGCCGGCCGGTGAGCGGGAGGAATGATGGACGACATCTCGCAGCGCGATCTGCGTGCACTCGTGCACGCAACCGCTGACCAGTCCACTGCGGACTTACTGGCGGGTCTGTCCGCCGAACCGCTCTTCGCTCATCACGACGGCCTCGGCAACGAGGAGCAGTGCCGTCTCACCTACCGCCGGCTGCGCAGGCTCGGCGAACAGCTGGGCCCCGTGAGCAAGCTGCTGTCCGACCCGCCGCGTCTGTTCACCACGCTCGAATGGTGCGCGGTGACCAGTCCTTCCCTGTTCCTCGCGACCACCCTGCACACCTGTCTGGGATTGGGGACGATCGACGAGTTCGGCCGGGGCCGGGACGACATCGCCGACTGGATCGGCGAGCTCGACTCCCTCAAGTCGTTCGGCTCGCTCCTGGTCACCGAGGCGGGACTGGGCAACAGCCACGTCGGTATCAGGACCGAGGCGGTGCACGATCCGTTGACCGGCGAGTTCGTGTTGCACACACCGGACGATGCGGCCGGCAAGTTCATGCCGAACGTCGGTCTGGACGGGGTTCGCAAACTGGGCGTCGTCTACGCCCGCCTGATCACTTCAGGCGTTGACCGCGGTGTGTTCGGTTTCGTCCTGCCGATCCGCGACGAGAACGGACCTCGGCCGGGAATCCGTATCACCGCATTGCCGGAAGCGCCGTTCCTCCCGCTGGACTACGCCGCCATCGCGTTCGACCGGGTGCGGATATCCGCGCGCAGCCTCCTGCACGACAGCGCGCGTCTGGAAGCCGACGGCCGGTTCCACGATCCGCTGGGCGGACCCGAGGAACGGCTGCTGCGTTCGCTCGACGTCCGGCACAGGGCGTGGGTGGCATGTGCGTCGGCCCTCGCCGCGGTGATTCGAACCACGGCCGCGCTGGCGATCCGGTTCTCCGCCGATCGGCGGACTCTGTCCCGCAGCGCACCCGAGCAACCGGTGCTTGCATACCGCAGTCAGCAACTGCCACTGGTCGGCGCGCTGGCCGAGGCCTACGCGCTCACCAGCCTCGTCAACCGGGTGAAGCGAACTTGGAGTGGCGCCGAGAGCGATCCTGACCCCAGCTGGAGTTCCGGCTTCACGCGCACTGTCGGATTGGTGAAGGCGCAGTGCGGGACGGCGGCGGAACGGATCGCAAGCGAGTGCGCGCAGCGATGCGGGGCACATGGCATGTTCGGCGTCAACCGGTTCGCCGGTTATCTCGGACTCGGACACGTGCTCGGCCCGGCCGCAGGCGACAGTCGCCTCATCACCCTGGAGGCGGCCAAGGCCATGGCTGCGGGCACGGCGTACCGGCCGCCTTCACCGCGGATGACGCAGCCGAACCGCAGGGACATCTCACAGCCCCGGATCGCGCTCGACCTGATCGCCCTGCATGAACGGGGTCTGCACGAGACGCTCGCGGACGGCATGCGCATCGCGGTCCGGCGCGGGCAACCACCGTTCGAGGCGTGGAACAATCGCAGCTGGTTGGCCTCGGAGCTCGTCGAGGCGCACATCACCCGCCTGGCGCTGGAAGCCCTGCTGGCGGATGCGGACCGTCTGAGTGACGGCCACGGCAAGGATGCGGTGATTCGGCTCGCGTCGTTCTTCGCACTGCGCCACATCGAGAGGAGCTCGGGTTGGTATCTGGCTGAGGAAGTGCTGACAGCACAACAGGTGCGGATGATTCCCGGCGCGCTTAACCTGCTGTGCGAACGCCTCTACCCAGACGCGGTGTCACTGGCTGACGTGTTGCAAATGCCTGGCTCGACAGTCACCGCCGCGCAGTTCTCGACGTCGCACTGACTGTCACACGGAACTGGGCCCCTGTCCTTCGGACAGGGGCCCAGTCGTCGGGACCGGGAGAGATCAGGTCCAGCTGCCGCGGCCGTGTGGCCGGCTGCCGGGGATCAGGCGTTCCCGCAGCTCCACCCGCCGGACCTTCCACGTTCCGGTCCTGGGAAAGTCCTCCCACCGGATCTGGATCGGGTCGGCGAGCGCGGGCAGGCCGGCGCTCGCCCGCCGCCAGTCGGCTGGGTCCAGCGGCACGTCGTCCGTGGTGCTGACGACCGGGACCGGCCGTTGTCCCGCCACGGGCAGCACAATCACCTCTGTCGTGTGCACGAGGCGATCGAGCAGGACGTCTTCCAGTTCGATCGCGCTGCCGTCGGGCAGGCGATCGATTTCGCGGTCGACGAGCCGCAGAGCCCCCAGCCGGTTGATGACTCCGAAGTCACCCGTGTGCCACCACTGGCCGTCCCGCTTCGCGGCGTGCCGCTCCGGTTCACCGACGTAGGCCAGACAGCGCCCCGGTTGCGCGATCTCGACCAGGCCTGGCTCACCGCGTCCGGTGGGCTCGCCCGTGACCGGGTCCACGGTGCGGATCCGGCCGAATCCCGGGACGGGCCAGCCGAGCAGCTGGGTGGGTGCGGGGCGCCGGCCCCTGCGACGAACCGACCAGCGCAGGTACGGGCGCATCAGCAGAGTGCCGTTCTCGCTCTGGCTCCAGGCCTGCAGCCAGAGCGGCATTCTGCGATCACTCGCGTCGAGGAACGTGCGGATCGTGCGCGTGTGGATGGCGTCGAAGGAGTTGATGTACTCGCGAACCCGGCCGAACGGTCGCGCCGGATCGCGTGCCATCTGCTCCCAGGACAGGAAGATGTTCGGCAGCGCTTCCACCAGCGTCGGCCGGTGGGCCACCAGCAGATCGCGGACGTGGGGTCCGAGCGGATCGGAGATCGTCAGCATCCGGGGGCCGATCGCGGTCAGCGACAACAGGTTGTGCGTCTGCCGCTCGTGCCAGAAGGGTTCCGCGTAGGCCCACAGGTCGCTCGGCCGGATGCCGATCACCGGCCAGCGCTCCGACTCGATCAGTGCGATGGACCGTTCCGACTCGGCCGAGTGGACCACGAGCTTGGGGATGCCCGTGGTGCCGGAGGTGTGCGTGATGATCATCGCCTCGTCGCCGGCGCGGAAGGCGGGACCGGGCGGCGCCGCACCGCGTAGATCATCGAGGTCCACCAGATCGGGACGGTCCTGCGGGCCGTCGACGCACACTGTGCGCTCGGTCAGCCGGGCCACCATGTCCGGGTCGATGCCGCAGGCCTTCACGTGTACCCGGTCGGTCACCAGGAAAGGCCGGTCCAATCGCGCCAGGAGAGTGTGGGCGATCTCGGGGCCGTAGGCACCGGACAGCAACGCGGGTACCGCTCCCAACCTCGCCGCGCCGCAAGCGAGCACCGAGATGTCGAAGTGGTTGCTTTTGAGCACCGCGACCCTGTCCCACGGCCGGACGCCGAGCTCGTGGAGCCAGCCTGCGGCCTCGTCCACGGCGTGTGCCCATTGCGCGTATGTCCGGGTGTGAGCGCCGGTCGGATCGGTGTCCGCCGGGCGATCCGTCGCGATGACCTGGTGCGGCCATCGGTCGGCCGCGATGTGCAGCGCCTCGCCGATGCGGCCGGTCAGCGGTGTGCGAGACAGCGGGGTGAGCCTGCGGCGGATCATCGTGGGTGCCTGCGTCTCCAGGCACCGCGGCCTGCCGTCCTCGAGCCGGGCTTGCGATCGTGACATCATTCCTCCGGTCAGGTGTCGAGCGGATCGAGTCGTTCCCACACCGACAGGTGCACCGCCTCCCGGCCCGGACTGCGCACCTCGTGGTGGAAGACAGGTCCGTCACCGTTGTCCGGGGTGCACACGGTGGTGTCCACCTGGCATTCGTCGAACAGGAACATGGGACGCCGGAAGACCGCGCGTAGCGACCGCAATGGCGCTGCCACCGCGTGCCGGGTCGCTTCGGAAACGTCCACGGTGAACAGGCGCTCCCTGGCGTGCGTGACCAGCTCGACCATTTCGATGAACGACCACTGGTCGGCGACCTCGCAGTGGCTGCGGCACAGTACGGTTCTCCAGGACGACGTCAGTGCCGGATGGTCGCCGGACGGCCACGACTCGGCATCTCTGGCCGGTTGTCGCGCGTCCAGCTCCTGGATCTCGCCGGGAGCGAACGTGGCGAGCAGGTGGTCGGGCAGCGAGCCGGGGCGCGCGGCGAGACTGTCCTTTTCTCCCAAGCGCACCACGCGCACGATCAGCGTGCCGCGGGCGGCGAGGCGATCGGTCGCGAGGTAGTCGACCCACATCCAGAGCCGGTCACCGGCGAGGTCCGCACTCATCGTGCAGCGCACCGTGATCCACTCGCTCTCGTCGAACCGCAGGTCCGGTGCGACGTAGTCGATTCCGACCGACTGCACCACGACGGCGGTGCCGTATTCGGTGAGCAGGGTGGGGAACGGCACGAGGTGTGCGGCCAGCCACCGCGCGAAGCTCTCACTCATCAACCCGAGCAGTGTTCGGGGTCGCAGTTGCAGCGGGCTGAACTGGGTCGTGGTGACGGGTTGGGTGAACTCGACCTGCCGCATCGGTTCAGCCGCCTGCGATGGCGGTCAGGACCTCGATCTGATCGGTGTCGCGCAGAGGCAATGCGCCGTCGGGCTTGCTGACGAGCTCTCCGTTGAGCAGTAACCGGTGTACGGGGATGAGGTTGCCTGACTCGTCCCAGAGCACGGGCCTCAGTCGAGGGAACCTCTCGTGCAATTGGCGAAGCGCGTCCGCCAGGTCTGCGGCCGTGATCTCGGCCGTGCGTTGATACCCGACGAAACGCAGCAACAGGCCGGTGAATCGGAAAGTCATGTCAGGACCTCGCTCTTCTCGACGGGCTCGCCCAGGCCCGCGGTGACCAGGGCGCCGATGTTGACCTCGATGAGCTCCTGAGTTCCGGCCGCGCACAACAGGGCGACGCAGTCCTGCAGGAAGATTCCGTAACGGGGATCGCCGTAGTAGGCGTGACCGCCCAGCACTCGAAACGCCTGGGTGGCGAGGAAGAGTGCCTGCTCGGTCGCGAAGTGCTTCGCCGCGGAGATGCCGACGTCGAACACGGGGTCGACGGCGCCGTCGGCGACTCGGGCGAGCGTCGAGGACACGACGGCCCTGGTGGTCTCGACAGCGATGTGCATCCGGCCGATCGCCGCCTGGACGTTGGGCAACTCGGTAACAGACCCGCCGTGACGGACGGTCGTGCGAAGTCTGGTGACGCATCGCACCAGCAGGGCGCGCATCATGCCGGTGACGAGGCAGGCGAGAATCAGGCGGCGGTGGTTCAGATAGCGCTGCGCGTGGGTGAGGCCGTCGGTACCGATGACGCGGTCCGCCGCGATCGGCACGTCCCGCAGCACCAGCCTGCCCATGCCGCTGGTGCGGAAGCCGAGACCGGACGCGGGAAGCACCTCGACCCCGTCATCATCGCAGTGGACCAGGCAGCCCACGATACGACCGGCTTCGTCGCGCCCGTAGGTGAGGAAGACGTCGGCGGTCGTCGCGCCCGTGATGAAGTCCTTCGCACCGGACAACACATATCCGTCGCCGGCGCGACGCAGTCCGGTCCGCATCGAGAGCGGGTCGGCGTCCTCGGAGAACGCCAGTGTCGCCATCCGCTCGCCGCGGATGATCGGTTGGACGTAGTGCTCGACGAGGTCTGCTCTGCCGCAGGCCTGCAGCACGCTCGCCACGCCCGTACCCATGCTCATCACGATCGGGAACGCGGGCTCGGCGCACACTCGCGCGAGTTCCTCCATCACCGCGCCCCACGTCCGCAGACCGGCTCCCCCGCCGCCGATGTCCTGGGGGAAGGCGAACCCGATGAGCCCGGCGGCACCCGCCATCGCGAAGAACTCGCGCGGCACGGCCTCGCCGGCCAGTTGCCGGTGATCGGCGGCTTTGCCGATCTGTGCGAGCAAGGCACCCCACCGCTGTTCGACCAACTTCGCCACGTCGACCTCGGTGCACACGTGTCCATCTCCTCCACCGGTGAGTACCCGGTGAACGCTAGGACGAGGAACACCCGTCGATGGCCAACTTCGTTGGCGGCAACAGATGTTGTTCAGGGTGTGAGGTCAAGGCACGCGAACCGAGCGGGCCGGAAGCGATCTCGGGCGGATCAGTGTTGTCGCATCTGTCGCATGAGCCCGGCTCACTCGACGCCGTGTGAGATCGGTGCGGTGGCGCGGTGACCGTGCCACGAGGGCAGCACCTCGGTGGTCAGACGCCGGCGCACGATCGACAACGGTCCGAGGCCGGAGAGGAGGTCGAGCAGTTCGTGTTCCAGGTTCGGGGGCGCCGACGTCGTGGGCACGATGCCGATGCTCGCGGCGCCCGCAATCCAGGCCGGCCGGATCTGCGCGATGTCTTCGATGACGTGGACCTGCGTTTCCTCGGCAGCAGCAAGCCTGAAGGGGCGCAGAATGTCGGGGTGTGTCACCTCGCCGAGGATGAACGTGGCGTCACAGGACGCCGCCACGACGCTGATGGTCGCGGCGTGGTCGGTCGCGGCATAGCAGAGCCCGTCCGGGTGGGCGCCACGCACACGCGGGTAGAGCGCGCGCAGGGTGGCGACCACCCGTGCGGCGTCCTCGACCAACATGCCCGGCTGGACGACGTAGGACACGCGATCCGGGTCCAGTCGCACGCGGCTGATTTCGTCATTCGAGTCGACCACCACGACGTCGGCGGACAGATCTTCAAGGAGCGCGGTCAACGTGGCGTGGCCGCGCTGACCGATCACCACGATCTGGTCACCCTGCTCAGCGAACACCCGCATCTCCGCTCGTGCGGTCAGAATGTGGCGACAGGGCTGCTGTACATCGTTGTCGCACGCTGGGCTTGTCGACGCCACCACGGCACGCCGCGTGCGCCACACCACGGACCACGAGTTCACGACCTCCCGCGCCGCCAGCAACCCCGCTCCGTCGGAGGCGTGCGCGGCGACGCCGAAGCCAACGGCACGGCCGTCGCGATCCAGGTAGCAAGCGGTGAACAGCACGCCGTCGGGGTCGTTGACGCACACTTCGAACGGACGGCTCGCCTGAACGGCGTCGTGACCCGTTCGGCGCAGGCTGGCCACGAGCACGGCTGTGGCCGAAGACCGGACGAGACCGCGTTCCGGGTGGAGAAACGCTCCGGCCCGAAGTTTGTGGGGCACCGAGCCACCGGTGGGTAGTTCACACCGTTCGACGGATCTGTTCACAGCCACTCCAATTTCACACCGTCATCGGTTGATAACAGATAGTAGTTGACTCGTGAAGGAGTGGAACTCGCGAAGCGCGAAACTACGCGGCACGGTGAACGTGTGTTCGCCCGATTCGGTGCTCACTTACGGCAAGAGCTTGAAAGTGGGCTCGTTCGACTCTAATTCGATTGGGGCGAGTCAACGACGCCCATTCGTCTGAGTGACCATTCTTCCGGAGCGATAGCTCTGAGTGACTATCAGGTTTTTCGGCTGTCGCTGAGCTCGGCGGATCGCGTCAACAGGTCCGCTACACCTCGGTTTCGACGGTGCGGACGCAATGTCGACCTCATGACGGCCATGGCATTCGTCGCCCGTCCGCTGTTGATCAGGGGGTAGATGTCGAGGAAGCGATGCCAGGTGTGGATGGCCTGATCGACCTCGCCGCCGCCCGACTGCAGTTCCGCCAGCATCGCCAGCGTGATCGCGCGTGATCGCAGTTCAGTGGCAGGACGGTGCCGGATCGACTCCACGAGAGCTCTTGTCGCACCAGCCCGGTCACGCAACGCGGTGCACACCGCGGCTCGCTGATGCGCGATCGACGCCGCATGGTGCGTGCCGATGACCTGCGGGTCGGCGACCCGCTCGAAGTGGCGCTCGGCTCTGCGCAGATCGGTAACGGCGGCATGCCGTTCGCCCGCCGCGGCCCGCGCCACGGCGAGCTGGCCCAGGATGAACGCCTGCCTGGGCGATGCCTTGTCCACCAGGGTCTCGGAGGAGACCTCCGCCAGCCGGACAGCCTGGTTGCGATGGCCGAGCACGTGCGCCTGGACGCTCATCGCACGCAGTGTGATCGCGTACATCTCCGCGTTGCGCGCTTCGGCAGCCAGACGCAGCGAGGCGCGGTAGTGACGCAACGCACCACCGTGTAGTTCGTCGTCAAACCAGGTGAACCCGCAGAGGTAGTACAGCTGCGACGCGATCGACAGCAGCTCGGTGTGCGTCTTCGCTGCGGTGTACGTGCCCTGAAGCAGCGGCTCGACACCAGTCTTGAGGTACTGGGTGAGCGACCGCCGCACGTACCCGGCGCCGAGGGTGCGCTCTGCGTCGGAGAACACGCGAAGTGCGGTGCGGGCCGCGTTCATCTCCGCCCGCCCGGACCTGACCTCGCCTGAGCGTCGTTCCGGTCGTCTGGTGATCGACCTTCCCGTGTCCGGCCACGCTGGTACGGACAGATCCGCGACGCTGTAGACCACTGGCCCGTTCTCCCCGGGAAAACCGGCGTCGGCCGGCGTGACCGGACGACCGAGGCGCCGCGACAGCGCCTCCGCGATGTAGTGGGGCACCGGTCGACGGGGAACCGATCCGCTCAGCCATTGTCCGGCCGACACTCGAGTGTAGGATGTTCGCTCGCCATTCTCAGCGGCGACGATGTTGGTCTCCCGAGCCAGGGTGGCTCCACTGCAAGCGGATTGCGTCAGTAGTGCGCGTAGCCTCTCGTTGGACATGCGGTCAGCCACCGGAACTCTCCTGAACGCAGAAGGGTCACGGTGACCTTAACTTGTGTGCACCGGGCCAGTGGAGTTGTTGTTTGCGTCGGAACACCAACGGCGGAATGGCGAAACCCGGACGTACCAGCGGTCAGTCACGTCCTTGTCTGCGAGCTACGAGGTGCGAAGAAGGAGGCCGCGCCGGGTCCATCGCCGCGGCCAGAACATGTCGGGGTCGGATAGTGCTGCCCCGAGGCAGCCTGCCCGACGGCAGCGGCGCGGCGAGGTCGGCGCGTGCCAACAGTGCCGGCCGACCGATTTGCCCAGCCAGCACACCGGACTCGGCTGGTCGACACTCAGCCTATGACCGCTTCGTCCGCATCCGACACCTCGGGTCAACGCCGAGAACCAACGACTTCGACCGCTGTTGACGCCGTGTGCGGCGATCTGACCGTCACATTCGACATCCGCTATATCGACGGTCCCGCCGGTGATCGGCTCGCAGCGGCACAGGCCAAGGCCATCTACGCGCTCCTGAAGTGGATGGCCGCAGGCCGAGCCCATCACGATTGACGGTATGTGCCCGCAGATCGTGGGTTCCTTCCGCCAAGCGGTGCCGGTTCGACTCCCCCATCACCAACCTGCACCACTTGAACGCTCCGTCATGCGCAGGTCAAAGCCATGATTGCCGGGGCACAGGTTCGACTCCTGCCGGGGGCACCATGGGTCAGCTCTGCTCGGCCGAGCGTTGTTCCAGCACCCAGGCGGCGACCTGGGTGCGGTTGCTCAGGCCGAGCTTGCCGAGGATGTGGTCGACGTGCGTCTCGGCGGTGCGCTGGGAGATGAACAGCTTGGTGGCGATCTCCTTGTTGCGCAGCCCTTCGGCGACCAGTTCGGCGATCTGGGTTTCCCGCTTGGTCAACGGGCTGGCAACGGGTGCGGGCGCCGTTTCGCCGAGAACGTACGGCAGCCACCGCTGTTTGGGCATGGCCCGGCCCTCCGCGACCAGCGCGCGGTAGTCCGACGGCGGGAGCGCGGCCTGGATGGTCTCGACGTAGGTGCCGCGGAGCCAGCCGAAGACGCCCCGTCGCGGATCCATCGCCATTGCCTCCCACAGCACCTCGGAGGCTCCTATCAGTCTCGCCGCGGTGCCGGCATCCCCCAGGTCGCACGCCACGTACGCGAGTGACCCCATGACCAGGGCTTCGCCGTAGTGATCTTGCACGAGCTGGTGCAGTCGCATCGCCGTCCGGGCGGGCTCCCGGGCGGCAGCGGGGCTGCCGTCCAGGATCTCGGTCATCGCCTGGCAGAACAGCGTGCTGGCCCGCCAGAAGACCTCGCCGATCCGTTCGCTGGCGGCGATGGTCTCCCGGAACAGTCGCCGGGCGGCGTCGTAGTCCCCGACGGACGCCATGGCCGCGCCGAGCAGAGTCGCCGCGTAGCACCCACCCGGCTGGTAGTCGAGCTTTCGGAACGCCGTCAACGCCTGCTCGAACAGGCTCCGGGCGCTGGTGTGGTGGCCGCTGTACAGCTCCGCGATGCCGCGGACGAGGGCGAAGTACGCGTCGATCATGGGATTGCCGAGCGCGGCCCGGAAGTCCTCGTGCACGTCGAGCTGGGTGCGGACGAAGTCGACCTCACCCTGGTAGATCGCGCACAGGCCCTGGACCAGCACCGCCTGCAGCCGTTCGGGTGCCTCGGGTGGGAGGGCGGCGAGTGCCCGGTCGGTCCAGAACCGGGCTTCGCTGAATCCGCCCCGGACGCTCCAGTACACGTCCAGGAAGACGATCACGTGGACGGCGAGCGGGACCTCGCCCGCCGTGAAGCAGTGCTCCAGGGCGACGCGGAGGTTGGCGTGTTCCCGGCGCAGTCGTGCCAGCAGGGCGACCTGGTCCGGGCCGATCCAGCGGATGAGGAAGTCCCGGGTCAGCGCGTAGCACCAGTCCCGGTGCAGCCCGGCGACGCGGAGCCGGTCTCCGGACAGGTCCAGCACGTCCTGGCCGTACTCCCGCAGAGCTTCCAACATGCCGTACCGAGCCGGTGCGTCCTGTTCCGTCCGGATCAGGATCGACTTGTCGATCAGGCTGCCGATGACGTCCAGCACGTCCGCCGGGTCGACCCCGTCGCCACCGCAGACCTGCTCGGCCGCCGCCAGGTCGAAACCGCCGGAGAACACCGAAGCCCGCGCCCAGACCAGCCGCTCGGTCTCCGAACACAGCTCATGACTCCAGTCGATCATCGTGCGCAGGGTCCGCTGCCTGCTCGGACTGTTGCGCGGGCCGACCGTCAGCAGCGACAACCTGCTGTCGAGCCGGTCGGCGAGCTGACCCAGTGACAGGACCCGCATCCGGACCGCGGCCAGTTCGATCGCCAGGGGCAGACCTTCCAGCTTCCTGGACACCCGCGCCAGATCGCCGGAGTTGTGGTTCGTGACCGTGAACGCCGGCAGCACCGCGCCCGCCCGGTCCACGAACAGCCGCACCGCGTCGTACCGAGCCAGGGCATCGGGCAGCGTCACACCCTCGCCCGGCACCTCCAGCGGGGACACGGACAGCAGCCGTTCTCCGCCGACGCCCAGCGACTGACGGCTGGTGGCCAGCACCACGACCCGTGGGCAGTGCTGGAGGACGTTGTCCACAAAGGACGCGGCTGCGTGGGGGAGGTGCTCGCAGTTGTCCAGCACCAACAGGAACTCCCGCTCCCGCAGGTGATCCACCACTGCCTGCGAAGGAGCGCGTGCCGACTGGTCGGCGAGACCGAGCTGATAGGCCACCGTGTTGCCCAGCAGGTGGCCATCGCGCAACTCGGCCAACCCGACGAACACCGCGCCATCGGTGAACCGGTCGCGAGCTTCGGCCAGCACCCGCCGGCACAGCCGGGTCTTGCCCACCCCGCCGGGACCGACGAGCGTCACCAGCCGGCCAATGCCCAGCAGCCGCAGGGTTTCCGCGATCTCGGCGGTGCGGCCCACGAGGCTGGTCACCTCGATCTGGTCACGATCCGTACGCACTGCGCTCACAACCTGCCACCCACTGTCAACGACGTGCACTGAGTGTAACGACCACCACGAATTCCCTTGCTGGTCCTGATACGCTCGCCGCGATGATCACCAACCTGAGCAGATCGGGGGTTCCGTTCACCAAAGGTGAGTGCTGATGCACCCCTGGACTGTGAATGGACGATCCCGCCTTTCTTTCTGGGCGCGCGTGCGCGAGTTCGCCGTGCCGCCATCGATGATCGAGTCCGCGACCGCCCGCCGTGCGGTGGGCGACTGGTCTGGAGCCTGCGCCGCCTCGCGGGTCGACGTTGATCTGAATCTGCGTGCGCTGAGTCGCACCCACGGCCGGCAGTTCGCGGCACAGGTCCGCGCTGATCTGCGTCAGTTGGTTCCTGACCTGCTGCGCTGGCATTTTCCGAGGATCGGCCCGGACGGCCTGGTGCGGCCGGGGCTCACGGTGTCCCTGGCTCGCTACCCTCCGGCGGCCGGCAGCAGTGGTGCGGCACATCTCGTCGCGCGTACGCCGCCGGCCTGGGCGGATGCCGGTCAGCGGATCAGCCTCGCGCTGTGGGAGCCGTCCCGGCCGGTGGCCGGGGTGGGCGGGCATCCTCATCCCCGGCCCGACCGGCGTTTTCGCCTCGATCTGCATCGTCACCTGTGGGACGCACGCAGGACCGGTGAGCTCTGGGAGCGATCTGGTGCCGCGCTGTGGCCCGCGGGCAGCGATTCCGGGCTGCGACACAGCTGGGCCCTGAACAGATGGGCGGCGGAGGCGGCGCTGTTGCTCCGCGCGGAGGAGTGTGCGGACGGTGCTGTCGCCGTGCGGCTCAGTTCCCGGCGGTGGCACGTGCTGAACCTGGACGCGCCGGGTGAGGTCGAGCTGTCCGCAGCACCAAGGCCTCCGCGGCGCCGTGTCCGTGCGTTGCCGGTTCTGCCTGACGCGGCGACCTGGGTACTACCTGACCTGGAGTTGCTGCACGCGGGGTTGATCGACCCTGATCGACTGCACCCGCTCGTCGCGTCGGCGCTCTTGCCGGACCACCGGCCGTCCGGTGCGTCACAAAGTCCGGACGACTCGCGGCTCGTCGAGTGTCGTGGCGCCCGGCACCGGATCGGCGTGGTGAACGGCGTGCTCGTCCCGCTGGACCACGGTCCGGACGAGATCCGCCGCGAGGAGCTGCTGGCCGCGTTGGGCGGTACCCCGTTGCCGTGCCTGCAAGCGATCGACGCGGCGCACCGGCATCCGGAAAGCCTCGTGGACGTTCGCGCCCGCCTGGACCACGGCGACACCGCCGGTGCTCTCGCTGCCGTCGAAGGCCTGCTCGGACCGGATGTGCTCCTGCGCAGCGGCGCGTTGCGCGATGAGCTGGAAACGGCGGTGCACCGCCAGGTTGCGCACGGGCTGTACCGCGCCGGACTTGCCGGGGCCGGCGCTGCTCCGTCCACTTGGGACCCCCGGCGCCGCAAGGTCCGCGCCCGTTCGCGGCACGCAACCGTTCGCTGACCCGCACACCTCACTTCACTTCCTCGCCTGGCCTGCGCACGGGCCCCTACTCGAACAAAAGGTGATCGAAACTTGCCTACTGCCATGGATTTCTCGTCCGAACCCACTCATGTCCGGCCGCTGGACGTGGCCGCCGATCTGCTCGCCCTGCTGCACGACACGACCACCGAGCCACGTGCCGACACCCAGTTGGAAGCCTTGACGCTGGCCGTGTCCGCCGACCTGCCGGTGTTGTTGTGGGGTGAGCCGGGGATCGGCAAGACCGCGGCCCTGAACCAGCTCGCCGAAGCTCTCGAACTGCCGCTGACCACGGTGATCGCCAGCGTGCACGAGCCCTCCGACTTCTCCGGCCTGCCGGTGGTCGGCGATGACCCGGCGACGCAGGGTGTTCCGATGGCCCCGCCCGACTGGGCCGTGCGTCTGGTCCGGGCCGGACGTGGACTGCTGTTCCTGGACGAGCTGTCCACCGCGCCTCCCGCAGTCCAGGCCGCGTTGCTGCGTGTCGTGCTGGAACGCCGAGTCGGTGCCCTGCGGCTTCCGCCGGGTGTCCGGATCGTGGCCGCCGCCAACCCGCGCTCCTCCGCCGCCGACGGCTGGGAGCTGAGCCCACCGCTGGCCAACCGGTTCGTCCATCTACAGTGGACTTACGACCACGACGTCGTGGTGCGCGGACTGGGCGGGACGTGGCCCAGGGCGACGCTGCCACGGCTCGCCGCGGAACGGCTGCCCGACGCCGTGACGTTCGCCCGCCGCGCGGTGTGCGAACTCCTGGCCGCCCGGCCCGGCCTCGTACATCAACTGCCGAAGAACGAAGCCCGCCGCGGGGGCCCGTGGCCCTCACCGCGCAGCTGGGAGATGACACTGCGCCTGATCGCTTTCGCGACCGCGGCGGACGCCTCCCGGGACGTGCTGTCCATGCTGGTGCGGGGCACGGTCGGGGACGGTCCGGGCTTCGAGTTGCTGACCAGCCTGGACCGGATGGACCTGCCGGATCCCGAGGTGCTGCTCGCGGACCCGGCGGCGGCCGTCCTGCCCGAGCGTGGCGACCTGCGCCAGGCGGTGCTCGACGGCGTGGTGGCGGCGGTGCGCAAGCGGCCGGAGCAATCCCGCTGGGACGCGGCGTGGTCACTGCTGACGCTTGCTCTGGAAACCGGCGCCCCGGACCTCGTGGTGGTACCGGCGGCCACGCTCGCCGCGCTGCGCCGCGACGACTGGCAGGTGCCCGAGGCGATCGAGCGGCTGGCCGGGGCGGTGTCGTTGTCGCGGCGAGCGGACCGTGCCGGAGAACGCACCGCGGCCGGCGTGGGTGCCCGCTCATGACGCCGCGGAGCCTGGACGAGGAGAAGCTGTTCGCCGCCCGGCTGCACGCGGTCCGGTGCCGGCCATATCTGGCGACGGCGTTGTTCGCTCTGCACGTGGTGGAATCGCGGCGAGTGCCGACGATGGCCGTGGACGGGCACTGGCGCTGCTACGTGTCTCCGGCGTTCGTGGACCGCACCCCGTTGGAGGAGTTGGCCGGGGTCTGGGTGCACGAGGTCTCCCACCTGCTCCGCGACCATCACGGACGCAGCGACCGGTTCGCGGTGCAGCACGAACTGACCGGGCCGGGCGAGCGACTGCGGATGAACATCGCCGCGGACTGCGAGATCAACGACGACGTGTTCGGCGACGGGTTGGTACCTCCTGAGGGCGTTGTCCTGCCGACGCTGCTCAAGTTGCCCGACGGGCAGTTGATGGAGGACTACCTGCGCCAGTTCCGGCTCGGCCGGTACACCAACGGATTCGCCTGGCTGGACTGCGGCAGCGGCGCCGACGGACTGGAGCGGGAATGGGACCTGGGACCCGACGGCGCGCACGGGCTCACCGCCCAGGAACGAGATGCCGTCCGGTTCCGGGTGGCGCAGGGCATCACCGCCGGCCCCGGCAACGTTCCGAAGGGCTGGCAACGATGGGCGCAGGAGGCGTTCCACCCGCCACAGCCGTGGCGGGACCTGCTGGGAGCGGCGGTCCGTTCGGCTGTCTCCGGCCCCGGTGTGGGCGAGGACTACACCTACGGGCGGCCCTCACGCAGGTCGGCCGGTCTGCCCGGCGTGGTCATGCCGAGCCTGCGGCGCCGGCCGCCGCGCACCGTCGTGATCGTCGACACCTCCGGGTCCGTGAGCGATGCCGAACTGGGCAGCGCGATCGTCGAGATCGCCGCGATCGTCCGCGCGGTCGGCGGCCGGCGTGATCTCGTCTCGGTGCTGTCCTGCGATGCCGCCGCTCATGTCACGCATGCCCTGTGCCAAGCCGAAGGCATCCCACTGGTGGGCGGTGGCGGCACCGATCTGCGTGCCGGCTTCGCCAAAGTGCTGCGCACCAGTCCCCGCCCCGACGTCATCGTCGCCCTGACCGACGGCCAGACACCGTGGCCCGACGCAAGACCGCCCGGCCGAACGGTTGTGGGCCTGTTTCCCCGATACCGTCCAGCGAGCGAGGACAACCCCGACTACGTCCCGGACACACCGCCCGCATGGGCGCGAGTAGTCACCATTGGCTGATCACGCGCCGGGCTCGACGAGCATGACGATCCGCTCCTCGTCGCGTCCGTAGGGGCCGCCGATGTACTTCGTCGAGATCCGGTCGATGATCTCCCACGCGGTGTCGCCGTCCTGCCACTCGACGACGCGGCCGCCGGCCAGGTCGTGACCATGCGCTCAGCCCCAGAAGAAACTCGCTCGCGTCACCCTCGATGCAGCTGCAACGCTTTCCACGTGAACGACCAGAGACAGGAGAGATGCGTTTTCTGCGCCATCGTCGCCGGAGAGGCTGAGGCGAGCGTGGCATACGCAGATGATCGAGTCGTCGCGTTCATGGACCTCGGTGCAGTGACGCCGGGACACGTCCTCGTCGTGCCACGGCTGCATGCCGTCGGGCTGGAGGACCTGGATGAGGACACGAGCACACACGTCTGGAGGATCGGCCACCGCATCGGCCGCGCCCTTCGACGCTCCGGCCTGCGCTGTGAGGGCGTCAACGTGTTCCTCGCCGACGGAGAAGCCGCCTTCCAGGAGATCTTTCACTTCCATCTGCACGTTTTTCCACGCTTCCGAGGCGACAGCTTCCGCATCGACGCGGACTGGGCCACCCGCGCTCGCCATCTGCTCGACGAGGAAGCTCGGTCCGTTCGCCAGGGGCTGGATGCCGTCGACGTTCGACCAGCGAGCTAGCTCGCGGCCGCGGATACAAGTCTGCAGATTCCGGACGGGACGGTTCACGGGCGGGCTGTCGCGGCGGCGAGTGCGGCGACCCGCGCCGTGCGGCCGCCGGTACGCCAGCACAGCACCCAGCGCACGGGCGGCGAACCCGGCTCGAAGGGCACCATCGCGAGGGTGGGGCGGGCGAAGTAGTCGGCGGCGTGCGCGGCCAACGGGCACACCCCCTCCCCGGCGGCGACCCGCGCCATCAGGTCCAACAAGGTCGCAGGGGTAGGCGGTTCGGGATCGCGGCGATAGGGCGCGGCCCGGCGACCGGCTCGGAACACCACCTCGCCGTCGAGATCGTCGAGTGTCAGCGTCGTCCGGGCGGCCAGCCGGTGCTGACGTGCCACGGCCAGCACGACCGGTTCGGTGTACAGGAGGGGGCCTTCCTCGAACCCGGCTTCGTCCTGGTCGACGGGTGCGTTGGTGACGGCGACGTCGACCTCGCCGGAGCGCAGCAGGTCGAGCGGGTCGGTGAAGCCGGTCTCGCGGAAGACGATCTCGACGCCGGGGTTGTCCTTCCGGAACCGGGTGAACACCGGGGCGGCGAGCTCGGCGACCGCGGGTGCTTCCAGGCCGACGGTGAGCACGCCGGTGATCCCGCGGCCGGCCGCGATGGCGGCGGCGACTCCGCGTTCGATGCGGTCGTGGCCCGCGCGGACGTCGGCGTAGAGAGCAGCGCCGGCCGGAGTGAGTGCGACCCGGCGGCTGGTGCGCTCGAACAGGGCCACTCCGAACCGGCGTTCCAGCCGGGCGACCGTCTGGCTCACCCGCGCCTGCGACACCAGCAGTCGTTGCGCCGTGCGACCGAAATGCAGCTCCTCGGCGAGCGTCAGGAAGATCTCGATCTCACGCCGTTCCATAACCGCCAGGTTATCAGTCGATGCCCGATCTGACGTTGTTCCCGCAGCTCAGCGGCGACAGGATCGTGTCATGACCGATTACCTCACCAAGACCGATGCCGGCTACGACACCGAGCGCCGCGGCTACAACCTCTCCGTCGAGCACCGGCCCGAGGTCGTGGTCCCGGCAGCCTCCGTCGACGACGTGATCGCCGCCGTCCGCCACGCCGCCGCGCACGGCCTGGGCGTCGCCGTCCAGGCCACCGGGCACGGCCCGTCGCGCAGTGCCGACGGCCAGGTCCTGATCACCACCTCGCGGCTCGACGGGATCACCATCGACCCGCACGCCCGCACCGCCCGGATCGAGGCCGGAGTGCGCGGCGGAGCGCTGGTGCGTGCCGCCGCCGAACACGGGCTCGCGCCGCTCAACGGTTCCTCACCCGAGGTCGGCGCGGTCTCCTACCACCTCGGCGGCGGGCTGGGGATCCTCGGCCGCAGCCTCGGCTGGGCCGTCGACCACGTCCGCGCCATCGAGATCGTCACCGCCGACGAGTCCGGCCACGTCGAGCTGCGCCGCGTCACCGCGACCCAGGACCCGGACCTGTTCTGGGCGTTGCGCGGCGGCGGCAAGGGCACCTACGGCGTCGTCACCGCCATCGAGATCGATCTGCACCCGATCACCCGGCTCTACGGCGGCGCCATGCACTTCGCCGCCGACACCGCCGAACGCGCCCTCGCCACGTGGGCGGAGTGGACCCGCACGACCCCCGAGGCGATGAGCTCTTCGGTGCTGCTCATCCGGATGCCCGACATCCCTGCCCTGCCCGACACGCTGCGCGGCCGCTACCTGTTGCACCTGCGGTTCGCCTACACCGGTTCCGCCGAGGCCGGGAAGCGGCTCGTCCAGCCGTTCCGCGAGCTCGGGCCGATCAGCGACACCGTCACCGAGATGCCCTACACCTCGGTCGGCACCATCCACGCCGAACCCACCACCCCGGTGGCGTTCCACGCCCGCAACACCATGTTGGCGTCACTGGACATCGCCGCCGTCACGGAGCTGCTGCGCCACGCCGGCCCCGATGCCGGCGCCCCCTACCTCGTCGAACTGCGCCATACCGGCGGCGCCCTGAACCGGCCCGGCGCGGTCCCCAGCGCGCTCGCCCGCCGCGACGGCCAGTACGTCCTCTACGCCGGAGCCGCCGCGGAACCCGCCCAGCTGCCGGCACTGCGCGCGGCGTTCACCCGGCTGTTCACCGCGATGAACCCCTGGAGCACCGGCGGCGTCTGCGTGAACTTCCTGTCCGGTCCCGACATCACCGCCACCGAACTCGCGACCGGCTACCTGCCCGGCGACCTCGACCGGCTCACCACCATCAAGAAGACCGTCGATCCACTCGACATGTTCCGCACTCACCACGGCCGAGCATGACCCACCACCCGTCACGCACCAGGCTCGATGAGCATGACGATCCGCTCCTCGTCACGTCCGTAGGGACCGCCGATGTACTTCGTCGAGATCCGGTCGATGATCTCCCACGCGGTGTCGCCGTCCAGCCACTCGACGACGCGGCCGCGCAGGATGACCGGCTGGAACGGGTTGTCGGGCGGTGTCAGGGAGATCGCGACCCGCGGATCGCGCCGCAGGTTGCGGGCCTTGCGGCTGGTCGGGCCGGTGAGGATCGCGATGTGGTCGCCGTGGGTGCCGATCCAGACCGGAACGGAGTGGGGCGCGCCGTCGGGAAGCACGCTGGCGAGGTGGGCGATCGGGGTGCCGTCGAGAACGTCGCGGACGTCGGAGCTCAGCATCGTGGTCATCTCCTGGAGTTCGGATCAGCGTTCGACGGCGTAGTGGAGGTGGGTCACGCCGGGCGCCGGGACGGCCTCGACGAGGCGGAGTCGCACATGTGCCGGCAGCGTCTGGAAGAAGGGCCGGCCGGAGCCGAGCAGGATCGGTACCTGGTGCAGCACGATCTCGTCGACGAGTCCCGCCTTGAGCGCCTCGGTCAGGACGCCGCCGCCCATCAGGCCGACGTCCTTGCCGCCGGCGAGCTCGCGGGCGGCCGCGATCGCGTCCTCGATGCCGGTGGTGACGAGCGTCTGCCGTTCGGTGATCTCCGGTGCCGGCCGGTGGCTGAGGACGACCAGCCGGGCCGCCGGGTGCGGGCTGCCGCCGCCGAAGTGGTCGGAGTCCTCGTAGGTGTTGCGACCCGCCACTATCGCGCCCACCCGACCGGCGAGGGAGTCGAAGATCGGCGCGCTGGCCTCGCTCAGCTTGAACCCGTCGAAGACCTGGCTCGGGGTGTCGCCGTCGAAGTACCAGTCGAAGAGCATGCCGCCGTCGCCGAGTCCGTGTCCGGCACGAGGATCGCGGCCGGTGATGAAGCCGTCGACGGACACCGAGTGGGCGCTCATGACCTTGCTCATCTTCGCTCCTTGGGGTTCCTTTAAGAGACTCAACGACCGTAGCAGTCGGAGTTTCTTTAAGGGAACCCCAGCTTGCTAGCCTGGTGGCATGCAACGCACGAGCTTCGCTGACATGGCGTGTTCGATCGCCCGCACGCTGGATGTGGCCGGGGAGCCCTGGTCGCCGTTGATCCTGCGCGACGTGTGGGTCGGGCTGAGCCGGTTCGAGCAGCTCCAGGCCGATCTCGGGATCTCGCGCAAGGTGCTGACCGAGCGGCTGAACCACCTGGTCGAGCAGGGTGTGCTCGAACGCCGCCCCTACGACCGGCGGCCGCGCTACGAGTACGTCCTGACGCCGAAGGGCACCGAGCTGGTCGACCTGCTCATGGTCATGGTCGCCTGGGGGGACAGGTGGCTCGCGGGAGAGGCGGGCCCTCCGGTGCTCTACCGGCATCACGCGTGCGGTGAGATCAGCAGTGTCGAGCTGCGCTGCGCCCACTGCGGGGAACCGATGCGCGCCAACGACATCGACCTGCTGGCGGGTCCCGGCTCAGCCGCGTAGCCGGTCCAGGTGGCTGCCGGATCTGGCCAACTTTTTTCTGTACGGTCGTACGAAATAAAGGGGGCGGGGATGTCGGCGGACGTAGTGAGCACCACTCGACTCGGGGCCGTCGCGAAGGCGTTCGCGGGCGCCTGCGTGATGGCCGTGGCACTTGGTACCGCGGGGGCGGTCGCGCAGGCGGTACATCTCAGCACCGGCCTGGCCGGTACGCCGAAGCAGGCCCTGGCCGCCCTGATCTGCCTGGCGATCGCGGTGTCGTTGATCGTGCTGCTCCGCACGCGGGTGGACCGCCGGTCGCTGTCCGGTCTCGGGCTCACGAACGTCGCGACGGGTCTACGCACCTTCCTGCTCGGCGTGGCGGTCACCGGCGGTTCGGCCGCGGTGCTGCTCGGCGCCGGCGCGTGGGCGGGGTGGCTCGAGTGGGGCCCGGTCACCGCGTCGAAGCTCGCCGGGTTCCTCGTCGTCAACGCGGTGATCGCGCTGGCCCTGGAAGCGGTGCCGGAGGAACTGGTCTTCCGCGGGTACGTCTATGACACGCTCGGTCAGGCGCTGCGCCGGTGGACCGCGTTCCTGGGCACCGTCGCGCTGTTCACCTTCGCCGGAGCGTCGTCGTCCGTCGTGTACGCCGCGGTCGGCACGCTGCTCGGGCTGGACGTGCCCGCACCGTCCTTCGCTCCGGCCGGCGAAGACCCGCTCGCCTACGCGATCCTCTACCCGGTCTTCGGCGCGGCACTGCTGATCGCCAGGATCACCACCGGTTCGCTCTGGACGTCCATCGCGATGCACCTGACCTACCTGACCGTCGTCCGCGTCACGCTCGACGGCACGGCCAGGGACGCGGGCTGGTCCGTGCAGCTGACCAATCCGGACGCCGTATTGCTGGTGCCGGGGTTCCTGGTGCTGGCGGCTCTGGTGTTCTGGTTGTTGCCAAAACGGCAATGATGTTTGCTGTTCCGGCACAGCCTGTCGCATCGTGGAGGTATGACGACGACTGCGCAGGAGTTCTGGGAGTCCTTCTACTCGGAGCGGGATCAGGTGTGGTCCGGCAAGCCGAACCCGTTGCTGGTGCGCGAGGCCGAACACCTCGAACCCGGCAGTGCGCTGGACATCGGCTGCGCTGAGGGCGGCGACGCGGTGTGGCTCGCGGCCAGAGGCTGGCGCGTACTGGGGGTCGACGTGTCGCAGGTGGCGCTCGACCGTGCGCTCAAGCACGCGCGGGACGCCGGCGTCGAGATCGCGGTGGAACGGCACGACCTCAAGGAGACCTTCCCCGAAGGTGAGTACGACCTGGTCAGTGCTCAGTTCCTGCACTCGCCCGTCGAGGAGGACGGTGAGCGCAACAGCATCCTCAAGAAAGCTTCGCGGGCGGTCGCGGTCGGAGGTCGCCTTGTCGTCGGCGGGCATGCCGGTGCGCCGTCCTGGTCGGAGCACCGGGATCACTACTTCCCGACCACCAAGGATGTTCTCGACCATCTCAAGCTGACGGACAACTGGATCGTGATCAGCGATGAGATCGTGGAGCGCGAACTGATCGGGCCGGATGGACAGGTGGACTCGCGCAAGGACAACGTGCTGACGGTCAAACGCCTGTTCTAGCAATGCAAAGGCCACCCGCGGTGCCGGGTGGCCTCGGCGTTTCAGGCGACCTGGCTGGTCGCGAGGTTCACGTCCTCGCCGTCGATGTCGGCAACGATCTTGAGTGTGCCGCCGAGTGCGGTGATGTACCTCCGAACCGTGTCCACCTCGAGCTGGTCGACTTCGCCCTGCTCGAGCTGGCTGATCCGCGCCTGGCTGACGCTCATGCGCTCAGCCACGTCGACCTGGGTCAACCCCACCTTCTTGCGTAGCTCGGCAAGTCGAAAACCCAGCACGTAGGCCTGTGTCCGGCCACGGGCCGCGGCTCGGGCGGCCCCGACGTCGCGTCCTGCGGCGCGGTCGATGGCTTCCTTGTCCGCCTTCACGTCCTTCCATGAGCGGCCCATGCGTCACCTCTTCTCCGCGTCTGCGAGATGCTCGTCGAATCACTGTTCAGCCAGCGGGATGTTCGTGTTGTACCAGCTGTTCCAGTTGCCCGCCTTGTCGCCCGCGACCAGAAGGACAGCGCATCGAGCCGGATCGAAGACGAACAAGATTCGCACTTCGCTCGCTCCTGCTGAGCCTGGTCTGAGCTCTTTCATGTTGTGGTACCGCGATCCTTTGATGCGATCCACGAGCGGTCGCCCCAACTGAGGGCCTCGCTCCGCCAGAAGGTCAATGGCACTCTCGACCAGGTCTGCGGACATCGGGTCCGACTGAACCAGGTCAAGCAGCCAGCGGTCGACCTCTGGCTGCAGTTCTATCTCCCACGCGTCGTGAATATAACGTTAGCCTTGTTTCTGCCTGCTGCCAAGTGTGTCTGAAACGCAAAGGCCACCCGCGGCAACGTTGCCGGGGGTGGCCCATTCAGAGAACCGATCAGGCGGTGCGGAGCAAGCGGTCCATCGCCTGGCGGTTGATGATCGAACGGAGCGCGCCCGTCTCCTCGGCGCTGTGGCGGGAGAGGATGGCGTCCAGCTCGTTGCGGTCGCTTTCGGAGGTGTAGCTGGCCAACTGCCGCTCCAGGCTCCGGCGCTCCGTACGAGCCGCGCGGCGGGAGGCCAGGCTCGAGCGCAGGGACTTCACGGACAGGTCGTGGCGAGTCATTTCGTCCTTCCAGATTTGGTTACAGTTCGATAATACACCCTGTTCAAGTGACCTGTACCGATGAAGAAGTTCGTTAGCTCACATACTTGTCGAGCAACCTCACCGCGGTGGCGTACTTGATCTTCAGGCGCGCCTGCGTCTCGGCATCGAGACGAGCTATCCGGGTGGGGGAGAGGTTGTCGGCGATGTCGGCGCGTTTCACCGGCAACGCCAACGGGTTCGCGGCCACGCGGCGCAAGTACACGTCCTGAGGTTCGTCCGGCAGGTGTGACAGCGCCACGACCGCGTCGACGACGACGGGTGGGCATCCCGCTGCGAGCAACGAGACGGCTGTCACCGATGTGTCCTCGATGACGTCGTGCAGTACCGCGGCCATCTGTGCGTGTTCACCCGAGACCGCGGCCATCACCCGCAACGGATGCCCGATGTACGGCCGGCCGGCCTTGTCGACCTGGCCGTCGTGGGCGGAGGTGGCGAGCGCGATGGCGTCTTCGAGAGTGAACACGCGACTCAAGTTAACCCAGGGCTTGACCCGGGACAGTGGTCTAGTCCATTTTGTGAGGGCTCACAGCATGGCCGCCGCATGATGTGTGGAGGTGGACCATGTCCAAGACCAGACGAGCAGCGATAGCGCTGCTGTCCGCGTTGCTGGCCTGTGCCGGTCTGGTGTTGGTGATCAACGGCAACGCCGCCGCCGCGAACCTCGCGGCCAACAGCGGTTTCGAGGCCGGCAACCTGAGTGGCTGGACCTGCACCGAGGGCACCGGCACCACCACGAGCACGAAGCGCACCGGCAGCTACGCGCTGCAGGGTGCGCCGGCCGGTCAGAGCAACGCGCGATGCCAGCAAACCGTGAGCGTGCAACCGAACACGGCCTACAAGCTGAGCGCGTGGGTGCAGGGCAGTTATGTCTACCTCGGCGTCACCGGTGGCGTGGAGAAGAACACCTGGACGCCCGGCGCGAGCAGTTTCACGCAGCTCACCGTCGACTTCAACAGCGGTAGCGCGTCCAGCGTGACGATCTACCTGCACGGTTGGTACGGCCAGCCCACCTACTACGCCGACGACGTCAACCTCGATGGCCCCGGCACGCCGCCGACGACCACGAGCACAACGACGTCCACCACCACGACGACCACAACCACAACCACAACGACCAGCAATCCGCCGAACACCGGTCTGCCCAAGCACGTGCTGACCGGCTACTGGCAGAACTTCTACAACGGAGCGCGCGCACTCAGGCTCGCGGACGTCCCCACTACCTACGACATCGTTGCGGTGGCGTTCGCCGACGCGACGGCCACGCAGGGACAGGTCGCCTTCACGCTCGACTCGGGGCTGAGCAGCCAGCTCGGCGGCTACACCGACGCGCAGTTCAAGGCCGACATCCGGACCCTGCAGAACCGCGGCCAGAAGGTGATCATCAGCGTCGGCGGTGAGCGCGGCACGGTCAGCGTCGGCAACTCCACCGCGGCCACCAACTTCGCGAACAGCGTCCGGAGCCTGATCTCCACCTACGGCTTCAACGGCGTCGACATCGACCTGGAGAACGGCGTCAACGCCACCTACATGGGACAGGCGCTGCGCAGCATCCACGCGGGCGGCGGCACCGTCATCACCATGGCGCCGCAGACGATCGACATGCAGAACACGGCCGCCGAGTACTTCAAGCTGGCGTTGGCCACCAAGGACATCCTGACCATCGTCAACATGCAGTACTACAACTCCGGCACGATGCTCGGCTGCGACCAGCAGGTCTACGGCCAGGGCACGGTCAACTTCCTGACCGCGCTCGCGTGCATCCAGCTGCAGGCCGGTCTGCGCGCCGACCAGGTCGGTCTCGGCCTGCCCGCGTCGCCGTCCGGTGCCGGTGGCGGCTACCAGTCGCCGGCGAACGTCAACGCCGCGCTCAGCTGCCTGGCCCGTGGTACCAGCTGCGGGACGTTCAAGCCGAGCACGACCTGGCCGGCCATCCGCGGCGCCATGACGTGGTCGATCAACTGGGACGCGTCGAACAACTGGCAGTTCGCCAACACGGTCGCCCCTCATCTGGACTCCCTGCCCTAGATGATGGAACCGCCCGGTGGTTCGGGAGCACTTTCCGGACCACCGGGGGCGGGCAGGATGGGCTTCATGGTGGAGATCGACTTTCTGACCGAGTCCGACCGCGCCGGCTGGGAGACGCTGATCCGAGGCAAGGACGCGTACTTCGACACCGAACGCACGGATGACGACTACGAACGAACCTGGCGGCGCCTGCTGGCCAAAGAAACGCGCGGCATCCTCGCACGGCTGGACGGCGCGATGGTCGGCGTCGCGCACTACGTGTTCCATGCGAGCGTGTGGGGTGTGGACGGCAGGTGTTACCTGGCGGACCTGTTCGTGGACGCGGAAGTCCGGCGTCAGGGCGTCGCTACGGCCGTGATCGACTGGGTGGCGCGGGACGCCAGGGAGCACGGTTTCAAGGGTCTCTACTGGAACACGCTGGCCGACGCCCCTGCTCGTGAGCTGTACGACCGGGTGGGCAAGTTCCACGAAGGCTTCATCTTCTACAGCTACGGGCAGTAGCACCCGTCTTCCTTGCGTCATCAAGGACACAGCGACTTCACCGGGCATCCACCGCCCGCTCCAACTAGGTTGTGCTCATGTTCCACACGCTGGCCGTGCCCGTGATCGCCGCGCCCATGGCAGGTGGCGCCTCCACCCCCGAACTGGTCGCCGCGGTGAACGACGCGGGCGGGTTCGGGTTCCTCGCGGCCGGTTACATCACCGTCGAGCAGCTCGCGGAGAAGATCAGCCAGACCGCTCAGCTCACCGGCAAGCCGTTCGGGGTCAACCTGTTCGTGCCGGGCACGCGGCCGACGGCGGACATCTCGTCCTACGTGGACCGGGTCCGGGCCTGCGCGCAGAAGGTGGGAGCGGTTCCAGGAGATCCGCGCTGGGACGACGACAACTACGCGGCGAAGCTCGAACTGGTGCTGGCGCTGCGGGTTCCGGTGGTGTCGTTCACCTTCGGCCTGCCCGACGTGGACGACGTGCAGCGGCTCAAGGCCATCGGCGCCACGATCGTGGTCACCGTCACCACTCCGAGCGAAGCGCGGCAGGCGAAGCAGATCGGCGCGGACGTCCTGTGCGTGCAGGGTTCGGACGCCGGGGCGCACCGCGGCACGTTCACCGACGACGGCATCTCGCCCGGCGGTGGCGAGCTCTACGGCACGCTGGCCGCGCTCAGGCTCGTGCGGAGCACCGTCGACCTGCCGGTGATCGCGACCGGTGGCCTCATCAACGGCGCGGACGTCGCCGCCGTGCTCGCCGCGGGGGCGGTCGCGGCTCAGCTCGGTACCGCGTTCCTCTCCTGCCCGGAGGCCGGAACCGCTGCGGCGCACCGGGAAGCGCTCGCCGAAGGGGCCCGGCGGACCGCGCTCACGCGGGCGTTCAGCGGACGGCCGGCCCGCGGGCTGGTGAACCGATTCCTGATCGAGCACACCCCGCACGCGCCCGCCGCGTACCCGAACGTGCACCACCTGACGAAGCCCGTGCGTGCGACCGGTGAGCTGGAGGTCATGTCGCTCTGGGCGGGCACCACGTACCCGCTCGCGACGGCGGAACCGGCCGCCGAGATCATGAGCCGCCTGCACGCCGAGCTGACGGATTCGATCAATTCGTTGGCGGAGCGCTTCCCACGCGGCTAAGAACGAGAGCATGCCTTCGCTCGCAGATGAGATGTTCCAGGCCGCCATGGACCGGGAACCGATGTTCGCCTCGATGGTCGGCGTGCCCGGCTGGGACGACCAGGTCGCCGACCTCAGCGCAGACGCGGAACAGGCGCTGCGACAGCGGATCGCGGACATCCTGCGCAGGGCGGAGACGAGCGACGAGGACCCCGTCACGCTCGCGGTGGTCCGGCACCAGGCCGAGTCGATCATCAACCAGATCGACGCGCGGCTGGTCGAGCACACCGTGGCGGAGGGTCTGTCCGCGCCGGTCAACCGGCTGCTTCTGCTGGCGTCGCAGGTGGACATGTCGCAGCGGATCGCGAAGGTGCCGGGGTTCGTCGACCAGGTCGCCGGGCGGCTGCGCGACAGTGACCGCAGGCCGTTGCGCCGGCACGTCCAGAGCAGCGTGGCCCGGCTCGACGGCTTCCTCGCCTCCCCGGGGAAGGAGTGGGAGCACGACAGCTCCGCCGAGGTGCGCAAGGCGATCGCCGGGCTCCGCGAGACCCTCCTGAGCCTCGGCAACGTCCGCGACGACGACAAGGCGGGCCTCTGCTGGTTGCCGGACGGCGAGGAGCACTACCTCAAGCTGGTCCGCGACTACACGACCACCTCGCGCACGCCGGCCGAACTGCACCAGCTCGGACACGACCTGATCCAGGGACTCCGCGACGAGTACGCGCAGATCGGCGAACGCCTGTGGGGCACCACCGATGTGCCGGAGATCTTCCATCGGCTGCGCACGGACCTGTTGTGGGACAACGAGGAAAGCATGATCGCCGACGCACGGGCGGCGATCGCGCGGGCCGAGGCGGAGGCGCCGAACTGGTTCAGCAGGCTGCCGAGGACCAGCTGTGAGGTGCGGGGCGTCGAGGAGGACGAACGCGGCACCGCGCCGATCGCGTACTACACGGAGGCGCCGCAGGACGGCAGCCGTCCGGGCATCTACTGGCTGAACCCGTTGGGCGCCACGGAACGCAGCCGCACCGATTCCGAGTCGACGGCGTTCCACGAGGCGGTGCCCGGCCATCACTTCCAGACCAGCCTCGCGGCCGAGTCGGACCTGCCGAACCTCCGCAAGTACGCGTCGATCGAGGCGTACCTCGAAGGCTGGGGCCTCTACGCCGAGCGCCTGGCGGACGAGATGGGCCTGTACTCGTCGGACGAGCAACGGCTCGGCATGCTGTCGGCCGATGCGATGCGCGCCGGCCGGCTCGTGGTCGACACGGGCATGCACGCGTTCGGGTGGTCGCGCCAGAAGGCCGTCGACTACCTCCGGGACAACACCGTGATGCCGGAACCGGAGATCCAGGCCGAGATCGACAGGTACATCGAGGTGCCGGGCCAGGCGCTCGCGTACATGGTCGGGCGCATCGAGATCCAGCGCGTGCGGGCGGAGGCAGAGGCCGCGATGGGCGAGCGGTTCGACCTCAGGGCGTTCCACGACCTGGTGGTGGGCTGTGGTCCCGTTCCGCTGTCCGTTCTCGGCAATTTGGTGGCGGAGCGCTTCGGTCGCGGCTAAGAAGGCAGCGTGACCTCACTCTCGGATGAGACCTTCACGGCGATGATGGACCGGTGGCCGACGTTCGCCACCATGATCGGCCTGCCCGGCTGGGACGACCGGCTCCACGACCTCAGCGCCGACGGTGACCAGGCCATGAGGGCGAGGCTCGCGGACATCCTCGATCGCGTTGGCACGAGCGACGAGGACCCGGTCAGCTGTGCCGTGATCAGGCACCAGGCCCAGTCGATGATCACCCAGATCGATGCCCGGCTGGTCGAGCACACGGTCGCGTCCGCGCTGAGCGCGCCGGTCGCCGGCCTGCTCGCGGACGCCTCCCAGGTCGACTTCTCGCAGCGGCTGCACGTCGTTCCGCGCTACCTCGCCCAAGCGGAGGAACGACTTCTCAACACCGACCGCAGGCCGTTGCGCAGGCACGTGGGCAACGGTGCGGCCCACGTCGAACGGTTCCTCGCCTCCCCGAAACAGGAGTGGGAGGGCGACGCGGACCTGCGGCCGGCGTTCGCGAGGTTCCGCGAGGTTCTGCTGTCCCTGGAAGGACGCGACGACGAGCAGGCCGGCCTGTGCTGGCTGCCCGAGGGCGAGGCGAACTACGCGAACCTGGTCCGCGGCTACACGACCACCTCGCGCACGCCGGCCGAGCTGCACCAGCTCGGGCTCGACCTGATCGCCGGGCTGCGGGAGGAGTACGCGGAGATCGGCGCACGGGTGTGGGGCACGTCCGACGTGCCGGAGATCTTCCAGCGCCTGCGCACGGATCTGTTGTGGGCCAATGAGAACGACATGCTCACGAGCGCGGTGGCGGCCATCGCGCGGGCCGAAGAGGTTGCGCCGCAATGGTTCGGCCGGCTGCCCAAGACGGCCTGCGAGGTGCGGCTGGTACCGGAGATGGACCGTGAGGTCGCGCCGCTCGCGTACTACATGGACGGGGCGCTGGACGGGTCCCGTCCCGGTGTCTACTTCGTGAACCCGTTGGGCGCCACTGAACGCAGCCGCACCCTGTCCGAGGCGGTGGCGTTCCACGAGGCCACTCCCGGGCATCACTTCCAGATGGCGATCGCTGCCGAGACCGAGCTGTCGAACCTGCGCAAGTTCGCGCCCATCGAGGCCTACCTCGAAGGCTGGGGCCTCTACACCGAACGCCTCGCCGACGAGATGGGCCTGTACTCGTCGGACGAGCAGCGGCTCGGCATGCTGTCGCTGGACGCCATGCGCGCCGGCCGGCTCGTGGTCGACACCGGCCTGCACGCGTTCGGCTGGTCCAGGCAGAAGGCGGTCGACTACCTGCGCGACAACACCGTCATGACGGAACCCGAGATCCACGCCGAGATCGACAGGTACATCGAGATGCCCGGCCAGGCGCTCTCGTACATGGTGGGGCGCCTGGAGATCCTGCGGATGCGGGCCGAGGCCAGGGCGGCGATGGGCGAGCGGTTCGACATCCGGGCGTTCCACGACCTGGTGATCGAGAACGGCGCGCTGCCGTTGTCCACGCTCGACGAGCTCGTCACCGCGTGGTCGGGGAGGGCCTGATGTCGCTCGCGGACGAGATGTTCCAGGCCACCATGGACCGGCGGCCGTGGTCCGCCACGATGTTCGGCCTGCCGGGCTGGGACGACCGGCTCGAGGACCTGAGCGTGCCGGGCGAGCAGGCGTTGCGGGCGCGGATCGCCGACATCCTGCGCCGGTCCGAGACGAGCGACGAGGACCCCGTCACCCTCGCGGTCATCCGGCACCAGGGCGAGTCGATCCTGACCCGGATCGACGCCAGGCTGGTCGAGCACACCGTCGCGACCGGGTTGAACGCGCCGGTGAACGGTCTGCTCATGCTGGCGTCGCAGTTCGACGTGTCCCAGCGGCTCGGCGAGATCGCGCGGTACGTCGGCCAGGCGGGCGAGCGGATCCGTGACTCCGATCGACGGCCGCTTCGGCGTCATCTCCAGGCCGGAACGACGCGCCTGGAGAGGTTCCTGGCCGCACCGGTGCAGGAGTGGGAAGCCGACCACTCCACCGAGATCCGCACCGCCGTGGCCGGGTTCCGCGACGTGCTGGCGTCGATCGAGGACGGCCGGGGCGACGACCGGCCGGGCCTGTGCTGGCTGCCCGACGGCGAGCGGAACTACGCGAACCTGGTCCGCGACTTCACGACCACCTCGCGTACCCCGGCCGAGCTGCACCAGCTCGGCCTCGACCTGATCGCGCGGCTCCGGGACGAGTACGCGGAGATCGGTTCCCGGCTGTGGGGCACGAGCGATGTGCCGGAGATCTTCCATCGGCTGCGCACGGAACTGTTGTGGGACAACGAGGAGGAGATGGTCGCGAGCGCCGTGGAGGCGATGGCGCGGGCTGAGGCGGAGGCACCGAAGTGGTTCGGCCGCATGCCGAAGGCCGGCTGCCAGGTGCGCGCCGTCGACGTGGCGGAACGGGAGACCGCGGGCATCGCGTTCTACCTGTCGGCGCCGCTGGACGGCAGCCGCCCCGGCACCTACTGGCTGAACCCGTTGGGCGCTACCGAACGCAGCCGCACGCTGTCGGAGGCGACGGCGTTCCACGAGGCGATCCCGGGGCACCACTACCAGCGCAGCATCGCGGCCGAGACCGACCTGCACGACATTCGCAAGTTCGCGTCCATCATCGGCCTACGGCGAGGGCTGGGGCCTGTACACCGAACGGCTCGCCGACGAGATGGGCCTGTACTCGTCGGACGAGCAACGCCTCGGCATGCTGGGGCTGGACGCGATGCGTGCCGCCCGGCTGGTGGTCGACACCGGCATGCACGCGTTCGGGTGGACCCGGCAGCAGGCCGTCGACTACCTGCGCGAGCACACCGTGCATGGCGGAGCCCGAGATCCAGGCCGAGATCGACAGGTACATCGAGATGCCCGGCCAGGCGCTCTCGTACATGGTGGGGCGCCTGGAGATCCAGCGCGTACGCGAAGAAGCGGCCGCCCGGCTGGGCGACCGCTTCGACGTGAAGGCCTTCCACGACCTGGTGATCGGGATGGGCCAGGTTCCGCTGTCCGTGCTCGATCAGCAGGTCAGCGCTTGGACTCCTGCTCCATGACGGAGTTCCGCTTCGAGTAGGCGAAGTAGATGACCAGGCCGATCACGAACCAGATCGCGAACCGCAGCCAGGTCTCCGGCGTGAGGAACGTGATCAGCCAGATCGAGAAGATCACGCCGATGATCGGCACGACCGGCATGCCCGGCGTCTTGAACGTGCGCGGCAGGTCGGGCTGCTTGTAGCGCAACACGATCACGGCGATGCAGACGACGACGAACGCCAGCAGGATGCCGATGTTGGTGAGCTCGGCGGCCTCGGCGATCGGCAGGAACCCGGCGATGAGCGCCGAGGCGATGCCCAGCACCCAGGTGATGCGCGTCGGCGCGTGCTTCACCGGGTGCGCCTTCCCGAACCACCTGGGCAGCAACCCGTCGCGGCTCATCGAGAAGCCGACGCGGGCCGCGCCCATGAGGAACGTGAACAGCACCGTGGTGATACCGAGGATCGCGCCGACCGAGATGATGATGCCCAGCGCGGGCAGGCCGACGTCGGCGAACGCGGTGGCGAACGCGGACTCCGCGTCGACGTCCTTGTAGTTCACCATGCCGGTCAGCACCAGGCAGGCCAGCACGTACAGCACCATCGAGATCGCCAGCGAGTACATGATCGCCTTCGGCATGTGCCGCTGCGAGTCCTTCGACTCCTCCGCGGCCGTCGACATCGCGTCGTAGCCGAACACCGCGAAGAACACCGTCGCCGCACCCGTGAGCGCACCCGAGATGCCGAACGGGAAGAACGGGTTGTAGTTGTCGGTGTTGATGTGGAAGACGCCGACGCCGATCACCAGCAGCACCACGGCGACCTTGAGGTACACCAGCGTGGTCTCGAACCGGGCCGCGTTCTTCATGCCCAGGTTCAGCACGTACGCGATCAGCAGGCACAGCACGACCGCGAACAGGTTCACCTTGTACGTGCCCTCGGCGACACCGGCGGCTTCGGTGCCCGGCGCACCCAGCATCCACTGCGGTAGCTGGATGTTCAGCAACGACAGCAGTTCGGTGAAGTAGCCGGAGATGCCGATCGCGACCACCGCCACGATCGCCGTGTACTCGAGCAGCAGGTCCCAGCCGATGAACCAGCCGACGATCTCGCCGAGCACCGCGTAGCCGTAGGTGTAGGCGGAGCCGGCCTTGGGGATCAGGCCGGCGAACTCCGCGTACGAGAACGCCGCCGCCGCGCTCGCGATTCCGGCCACGAGGAACGAGATCAGCACGGCCGGGCCGGCGGTCTTGTTCGCGACGGCACCCGCGAGCGAGAAGATGCCCGCGCCGATGATGCCGCCGATGCCGATCGCGGTGAGCTGCCACAGGCCCAGCGTTCTGGTGAGCCCGTCGCCCTTGTCCTCCGCGATCTGGTCGATGGGCTTTCGCCGGAATACGCCCTGCGCGGTACTCATGCTTCAGCTCCCTTGGTGAAGGTGGGTCCGGGCGAACCTATGCGTGTCAACTGTCACGCGGTTTGTCCGAACCCACCAATCAGGAAGCCGGTTTTTGGCCGATGGGGCTGTTTACGCCCTGGCCAGGACGATCTTGCCGGCGGTCTCGCCGTCCAGCATCGAGCGAAGGCCCTGCTCAGCGTCCTCGAACTTGAGCTCAGCGCCGATCTGCGGCTTCAGGCCGTTGGTCGAGCAGAACCGCAGCAGGTCGCCCAGCTCCTCGCGGGTACCCATGGTCGATCCGACCACGCGCAGCTGCAGGAAGAAGAGCCGCTGCAGCTCGGCCGCCGTCGCGTCACCGGACGTCGCGCCGGAGATCACCACGATGCCGCCGGGCTTCAGCGCCTTCATCGAGTGCGACCAGGTGGCCTTGCCGACGGTCTCGAACACCGCGTCGACCCGTTCGGGCAGCCGCGCGCCGGACTCGAACACCTCGTGCGCGCCCAGCGACGAGGCCAGCGCGCGCTTCTCCTCGCTGCGGCCGGTGACCCACACGCGGAACCCGGCGGCGCGGCCGAGCTGGATCAGCGCGGTCGACACGCCGCCCGACGCGCCCTGCACGAGCATCGTCTGGCCGGGCCGCAGACCGGACTTCACGAACAGCATCCGGTACGCGGTCAGCCACGCCGTGCCCATGCACGCGGCCTCGGCGAACGACAGCTCGGCGGGCTTGGGCAGCGCGTTGCCGGCCGGGACGACCACGTAGTCGGCGAACGTGCCCTGGTGCTTCTCGGTGAGCAGCGTCCGCTTCGGGTCGAGCGTCTCCTCGCCGAGCCAGCTCGGATCGCCGATGACGGAGTGCAGCACCACCTCGGTGCCGTCGTCGAGGGTGCCGGCGCCGTCGCAGCCCAGGATCATCGGGAAGTGCTCGGGCTTGATGCCGACCCCGCGCAACGTCCACAGGTCGTGCATGTTGAGGCTGGCGGCCCTGACCGCGACGCGCACCCACCCGTTCGGGACCTCGGGCTCGGGGCGCTCGCCGACGCGAAGCGAGGCCAGCGGGTTCTCAGGACTGGGTTCTGCTGCGTAAACGGCGAACATGGTTCGCAACATACCTACCGCGGGGGCGGCCAAATGCCGTGACACCGGTCACGGGACTAGGCTCGGACGGGTGGACTGGCTTTGGCAGTGGTGGGACGGAGTCGAGCTGTGGCTCGTGCAGCTGCCCGTCGCGGTGCAGTTCCCCGTCGTGATGATCGTGGTGCTGCCGCTCTGCCTGGGCGTGGCGCGGTTGATCGACCGGGTCGCGGACTGGGGAGCGAAGGACCCGGCGACCGAGCTCGACCTGGAGCCGGAACCCGAACCGGAGAAGGTCGCCGCGTGAGCCCTGGTCGTCGCCTCACCGTCGCACTGGTGGGCCTGATCGCCCTGGTCGTGGTCGGCTGGTTCGTCAAGGACAACGTCGCGAACCCGGAGAAGCCGCCCGCGAGCATCCCGCCGTCGGCGTCCGCGCTCGCCGTTCCCGGTGCCAAGGCGGGGATGGCCGTCAAGGCGCTGTCGTCGCTGCCCGCCGAGGCCGGTGCGACCTGGAAGCTGGTCGAGTCCGACGGGCCGTTCCCGCACCCGCGCAACGACGGCGTGACGTTCCAGAACCGGGAGAAGCGGCTGCCGCAGAAGGACTCCGGGTACTACAAGGAGTACACGGTGCCGACGCCGGGCAGTCCGGACCGCGGTGCGCGCCGGTTGGTGACCGGCAAGGAAAAGGAAGTCTTCTACACCGGCGACCACTATTCGACGTTCGTCGTCGTGGACGTGACGAAGTGAAACGGTACATTCTCGTTTCGGAAAAGAAAGCGGCGATCGCGGCCATTGCCGAGGCGCTGTCGTTCCCGGACTGGTTCGGGCACAACCTCGACGCGCTGTACGACAGCCTGACCGATCTCTCGTGGCTGCCCGCGGGGGAGTATGTGCTGGTCGTGCCCGCGAAGCTCGACGCGGGCGTGTCGGACGTACTGCGTGACGCCGCGAAACAAACCGCCGAATCAGGTGACCGCACCCTGCGGATTGTTCGCACGGAACGGTGAATGGGGCTGCGCCCAAGCCGTCCAGAGTGGACAGTGCAACTCCATGGGAACGCATTTCCGCCGTTTGAGCTGTGCGCTCGGCGTCGTGGCCGTTGTCGGTGCGCTTTGTCCGGCCGTCTCGTTCGCCGGTGATCCGGACTGCGCGCAGGAAGACCCCTTCACGCCGTTCGAGACGATCGACGGCGACAACCCGGTGACGATGCAGAACGGCCGGGTCGTCGAACTGCGCGCTTCGAACGTGTCCAAGTGCGCGTGGGGCCGCATCTCCTACGGCACGCCCGGCGAGGAGATCTGGACCGACCGCAAGGACCCCACGTCCAACGAGCACGAGGGGTTCCTCGGGTACACCAGGATCGACTCGGGCAGCGCGAAGTACACCGAGGCGTTCAAGAACGACGGCAAGGTGATGCGTGCCTGCGGCTCGTCTCAGGGCAAGATCGAGTGCACGGGGTGGTTCTAGCTCGGTTCTAGCTCTCCGCCGGCACCCAGGAGGGCTTGCGCTTCTCCTTGAACGCCGCGATGCCCTCCTGGCCCTCCGGTCCGCCGAAGTGCTGGGCCGACAGCTTGAGCATGTCCGCGAAGACCTCGCCGAGGTTCGTGGACCGCTCCTGCTGCAGCATCTCCTTGGTGGCCGCCAGTGCGGTGGGCGCGCCGAGCGCGAGCATGTCGGTGTAGCGGCGGACCTCGGCGTCGACGCCGTCCATGGGCACGGCCGAGTTGAGCAGGCCGATCGCCACGGCGCGCTGGGCGTCGAACGACTCGCCGGTGAGGAACAGCTCGTGCGCCTGGCGGGGGAGCAGCCGCGGCAGCACGGTCACCGAGATGACCGCGGGCACGACGCCGATCCGGACCTCGCTGAACGCGAACGTCGCCTCGTTCGCGGCGATGGAGATGTCGCAGGCCGCGACGATGCCGACGCCACCCGCGCGGGCCGGTCCCTTGAGCGCGGCCACCACGGGCTTCGGGCTGGTCCAAAGCTGCTCGAGGATCGCCGGGAACTCGTTGACGCCCTGGTCCCCCGCGCTCGCGCCGGCGGCCTCCTTGAGGTCCATGCCGGAGCAGAACACGGTGCCCGTGTGGGTCAGTACGACCACGCGCACCTGGTCGTCCTTTGCCGCTGTCGTCAGGTGCTCGCGGAGCTCCCGGCGCAGCTGCGCGGACAGGGCGTTGCGGTTGTGGGGAGAGTCCAGCGTGATCGTCGCGATGCCACGCTGCACCTCGTAGTGGACCAGCTCGTCTGCCATGCGGCTGACCTTAGTTGGTGGCGATATTGACAGCACGCTGTCGATATGACAGTCTGCTGTCATGATGACGCAGACCGTTTACCTCGGTATCTACGACCAGCTCGCGGACTGGGAGTACGGCCACGTGGCGGCGCAGGTGAGCATGCAGACGTTCCAGCTGCAGCCGGGTCGCTACGAGATCAAGACCGTCGGTCTGTCGCTGGAGCCGGTGCGCACGCTCGGCGGCGTGCGGATGCTGCCGGACGTCACTCTGGCCGACGTGGACGTCGATGGCGCGGCGATGCTGGTGCTGCCCGGCGGTGACGCATGGGAAGGCGACGCGCTGACGCCGTTCGCGAAGCTCGCGCGGCGGTTCCGCGAGGCGGGCAAGCCGGTGGCGGCGATCTGCGGGGCGACCGTGGGTCTCGCGCGGGAGGGGTTGCTGGACGACGTTGCGCACACGTCGAACTTCCCTGGTGCGCTTGGTGAGTACGGCGGCGCTGAGCTTTACCGCGACGAGCGCGCGGTGCGTTCTGACAGTGTGATCACGGCTGGTGGCGCGAGCCCTCTGGAGTGGGCGCGCGAGGTTCTCGTCGAGCTGGAGTGCCTGTCGCCCAAGACGTTGGAAGCCTGGTACGAGTTCCACCGCGACGGCACGGCGGACGCGTTCGGGAAGCTGGTGGCCAGTGTCCAGGAGTGAGTCGGTGCCCAGGACTGAATCAGGTGACGTGCTGACCGACGTCGTGATGAGGACGTTCCGGCTGTACGGGGCGTTTCTCGAGGCGGCCGAGACGATGACGAAGCCGGTCGGGCTGACCGCGGCGTGGTGGCAGGTGCTGGGCGCGGTGCTGCGCGAGCCGCTTTCGGTCTCGGGCATCGCGCGCGAGATGGGGCTGGCCCGGCAGTCCGTGCAGCGGATCACGGACCTGTTGGTGGACAAGGGTTTGGCCGAGTACCTGCCGAACCCGGCTCATCGGCGTGCGAAGCTCGTCCGGCCCACCGAAGAGGGTTATGCGGCGGTTGCCCGGTTGCGCGAGGCTCAGCACGAGTGGGCGGATCGCGTCAGTGCGCAGGTCTCACTGGAAGACCTGCGCACGACGCTCTCCACGATGACTGCTCTGGTCGCGGCTACTTCGTGATGCCCGGCAGGGGGTGGGGCACCGCTCGTCAGCCGATGGTCGTGGTCGTCAGGACGGGACTCGGGTCCGGGTAGCCCTTGGCAGCGGCGTTGACCGGGAAGCCGATGACCACGACGACTGCGGTGAACGTGAGACCGGGCGCGTCGTAACTGGTGCCGCCCAGCTTCGTGGTGATCGTGCCGGTGCCGCCGGCCTGGAGGTTGATCGTCACGGTGGGCAGCTCGAAGTCCGCGCCGCCCTTGATCGGTCCGGGAACGCTCAGCACGACGTCGTTGCCCTGCAAGGCGACCGTCGGCGTGCCACCCAGTCCCGCGCCGCCGGACAGCGAGGCGGACTGGAACTTCGAGTTGCCGGGCACCGGCAGTTTGAGCGCGAGCCCCTTGATCTCACGCACCTGCCGCCCGCCCGCCTCGGACGGGATCTTGTTGGGGGCGGGGTCGATGGTGACCGTGAGAGTGCCGTTGGGCGCGACGGTGGCGGGAGCGCTCGCGTCGACGCCCTGGTCGAGCGTGAAGTCCGACGACTGCCCGGCGGCGCTCGCCCGGAGCTTGTAGGTGATGGTCTGCGGAGCTGCTGCTGACGCGTTGGTGGCGAGCATCAGCATGGGCACGAGTACAAGTGATGCGATTCCGGCTAGCTTCATGGCCTCTCCCCGTTGAGATGGACGAGGGCGATCCAGCACACGGCGTAATCACTTGCCTACTCATGAGTAGGTTTCACGTCAACGGTTCACACTTCACATCGCCCGAACGGCGCTGCGCATTCGATCTTGTGGACGCACCCCAGGCGGGTCTCCGCAGGTGCAGCGGTTGGGATCAAATGTGCTATGGTGTTCGCATAGCCTCTGCCGCTAGGTGGAGGAAGTGAGCCCAGGTGCGCGTCCGGACGGTCGCTGCCTGGGCTTCGCGCTTTCTAGACCTGGCCCAGATCGACGATCGTGCCGATGATCGGTGCGACGCGTCGTTTCCAGTCGCCGCCCGCACCGTGGCACCAGGCGACCGCATCGCTCACCCACAGCGCGGGCTCAGCGGACGAGTGGATGTGTTCGTAAACCAGCCCGGCATCATGAGCCTTGGTTCGGGTACCGATCACCAACCGATCGCGGCCGTTGGCCACGGGGTCGCGTGAGTCGAGGACGAGCCTGGTGACCCCGGCGCCGATGGCGTCGTCGACCAGCAGGGCCAGAAGCTGCGACCGGACTCGTTCGCTCTGCCCGCGCCCGGTGTAGATGTTCGTCACGAAGTCGCAGGACGCCAGCTTGTCGGCGATCAGCTTGCGCCGGCAGGGTTTCTCTGTTTTGAAGTGCACTCGCCGGGAGCCGGGAACCAGCAGGCCGCGCATCATCGAGCGGGTGGAGTGCAGCGCGCTCGGGGAGACCAGGACAGCTGCCATGAGGTAGCCGCCCCGTTCCGACTCGTCGACGAACATATGCATCCAAACAGGATCGCAGGCGGCCCTGACAACTCCCGTTCGGGTGATCAAGTCAGCGCCGACTAGGCGGCGACCGACTGCTGCGCCAGAGCCTCGTCGTACCGGTCCAGCACCAGCTGCGCGACCTCGACGTCGTCCCCCAACGGCCGAGCCACCACAGCGTCTCCCGCCAGCGCCGCCACCTTGTCCGGCAACAACCCCGGCGCCAGGAACCACGACGCGACGGCGATCCGCGAAGCTCCACGAGCGCACAACCGCTCGATCGCCTCCGGAACGGTGGGCGACGCGATCGACGCGAACGCCGCCTCGACCCCGGCCCACCCGGACTCGCGTGCCCACCGCCGGGCAACGCGCGCCACCGCCTCGTTGGCCGGACCGTGCGACGACCCGGCCCCGGCGAGCACCACGCCCAGCGACCGGTCGCCAAAGTCGATCCCGGCTTCGGAAAGCCGCCGCAAAGCGGCCGACTCCAGCCGCGGATCCGGCCCGAGCACGTCGGACACCACCGCGGGCACGCGAGACTCAGCCACAGCGGCCGGAACGTCGACACGTGCGTGATAAGCCTTGCCCAGCAACAAAGGCACCACCACTGCAGGCCCGCGCAGCACGTCGCTCAACCGAGGCGCGCACAGGTCCAGGAAGCAGCCGCGCACGTCCAGCTCCGGCCGCAACGACCGCACCACGTCCAGCAACTGGTGGATGGACGCGGCCGACCGAGGATCACGACTGCCGTGTGCGACAGCGACAAGCGACGTCACAGCGCCCCCGTCAGGCCGCGGGCCCGGAGCACGGCGCGCTCCAGCGGGCGGAACAGCATCAGCTCGATCCCGATGCCCACCAGCAGGATCAGGAAGATCGCCGCGATCACCATGTTGATGTCGTTGAGCGACGAGCCGTTGTGCAGGTACTGGCCGAGCCCGGTGCCGAGCTGCGGCGAGGTCGCGATGATCTCCGCGGCCATCAGCGACCGCCACGAGAACGCCCAGCCCTGCTTGAGACCCGCCAGGTAGCCGGGCAGAGCCGCCGGCAACAGGATGTGCCGGGCGGAAGCCAGCCGGCCGGCGCCGAGCGCACGGCCGACGCGAGGCAGCAGCGGCGGAATCTGGTCGATGCCGGCCACCAGCCCGTTGGCGATCGACGGCACCGAACCCATCAGCACGACGAAGTAGATCGTGGACGGCGTCACGCCGAACCACAGGATCGCCGCCGGAACCCAGGCGACGGACGGAAGTGACTGCAGACCGGTCAGCAACGAGCCGATCGCCGCGCGCACCACGCGGACCTTGGCGATCAGCAACCCCAGCGGCGTCGCGATCAGCACCGCCGCGAGGAACCCGAGCACCGCGCGGTGCAACGAGGTCCACAGGATGCCGAACGCCTCGCCGGTGCCGATGCTGCGCACCAGCTCGTTCCACACCGTGACCGGGGCGGGCAGCTGGAACTCCGGCAGGATCGCCGAGGCCCAGAGTGCCTGCCACACGCCGAGCAGCAGTGCGAAAGCGATGATCGGCGGCACACCGGTCTTCAGGAACCGCTGCCACACCGACGCTCTGTGCGCCTCGACGGGCGCGTCCAGTGCGTCGAGGCCGGCGCCGACCTTGTCGAGCGTGTCAGGAGGCGTGGCCACTGATGACCTCTCGAAGGTGGGTGTTGATCTCGTCGAGCAGCTCGTCGCGCGAGTCCGTCACGTCCCACTCGCGCACGACGCGGCCGGGACGCGACGACAGCAGGACGACGCGCTGGCCCAGCCGGACCGCCTCGCGCACGTCGTGCGTCACGAAGATGATCGCGGTGTTCGTGGTCTCCCACACCCGGATCAGCTCGGCCTGCAGCACGTCGCGCGTGATGGCGTCCAGGGCCGCGAACGGCTCGTCCATCAGCAGCAGGGCGGGAGCGCCGTCCGGGGACACGGTGGTGGACGCCAGCGCACGGGCCAGGGCCACGCGCTGACGCATACCACCGGAAAGCTCGTGCGGACGCTTGTCCGCGACGTCACCGAGCCGCACCAGCTCCAGCAGGTCCAGCGCACGACGCTTGCGCGCCAACCGGCCGACACCGGCGAAACGCAGCGCCAGCTCGACGTTGCGAGCCGCGGTCAGCCACGGCATGAGCGCGGGCTCCTGGAACATCACGGCCGGGCGCGACGTGTTGAGCTGCAACGAGCCCGACGTCGCGCCGTCCAGGCCGGCGACGATGTTCAGCAGCGTGCTCTTGCCGCAGCCGGACGCACCGAGCAGGCACACGAACTCACCCGGCTTGACCTTGAGGTCGACGCCGTCGAGCGCCACCACGGCCGAGCTGCCGTGGCCGAACACCTTGCGCACGCCGGTCAGTTCGACAGCGATGTCCACAGTGGACCGAACAGTGGTCTCGAGCGTGGCGGTCATGGTCGTGTGCCTTCCCCTCAACGACTCGGAACTACTTCTTGTCCAGGCCTGCTGCTTGGACCTGCGGCTTGCCCTGCGCCTGCAGGACCTTGTTCAGCAACGTGAAGTCGGCGTACCCGGCGACGTTCGCGGCCTCCTTGGCCACCCCGGCGGTCACGGCGTCCTTCGCGAGCTGCGGGAAGTGCTTGGCCTGCGCGTCGGTGGTGAGCTCGATGTTCTCCCACGCGGCGTCGAGGACCTGCTGGCCGAGCTTCTTCGACGTGAGCTTCTCGAGCGCTGCGTTGACGGTCGTCTTCGCGTCGTCGGAGTTCGCCTTGGCCCAGTCGGTCGCCGCGACGTGGCCCCTCAGCACGGCCTCGACCGTCTCCGGGTGCTCCTGCAGGAACTTCGTCCGCACGATGACCACCGTGGTCGGGAACGCCCCGCCCTCCCACAGCGTCTTCTCGTCCAGCAGCACCTTCGCGCCGGCCTCCGCGACCAGGCGCGCGGACCACGGCTGCGGTGCCCACGCGGCCTGGATGTCGCCCCTCTTGAACAGGTCGAGCGACTGCGCGTTCTCCACGTTCTGCACGGTCACCTGGCCGGTGAGGTTCTTCTCCGCCAGGTACTTCTTGAGCGACACGTCCTGGGTGTTCGCGAGCTGCGGCGTGGCGACGACCTTGCCCTTGAGGTCCTCGATCGAGTTGATCTCGGGCTGCACCACGAGCTGCGCGCCACCGGACGTCGCGCCGGCGATGAGCTTGACCGCCTCGCCCTTGGACTTCGCGTAGGCGTTGATCGCCGGGCCGGAACCGATGTAGGCGATGTCGAGCGACTCGCCCAGCAGCGCGTTCACCTCGTCCGGGCCGGCGTTGAACGTCTGCGTCGTGAGCTTGGTGTTGCCGAGCTCCTTGGCGAACAAGCCCTTCTCGACACCGATCAGCGCGGCGGCGTGGGTCACGTTCGGGAAGTACCCGAGGCGGACCTCGGCCGCGGCACCCTTCGCCTGCGCGGGCCCGTCGTCAGTGCCAGCGACGGGTGCAACCGGACAGGGCTGTCAGCGCGATGAGTGCGATGGCGATCGCGGGCTTGAGAATCACGAGAATTGCCTTTCAGGGGCCGGGGGAGACGAGGGCGCGGTCGTCCTGGGCGGCGGTGTCGCCGCCGTCGGTACAGCTCTCCGCGTCCAGCTCCGGCAGCGGCGCCCCGACCAGCCCGGCGGCGAGCGTGCTGCCGTCCGAGGCGTCGATCACCAGGAAGGACCCGGTGCGCCGGCTGAAGCTGTAGTCGTCCAGCGGAACAGGCTCGGCCAGGCGCAGCGCCACCCGGCCGATCTCGTTGAGCTCCAGCGAGGCCGGACTGTCCACACTGGACAGGTTCTGCTCGTCGAAGCGGTCGCGCAGCTCGGTCACCACCGCCTGCACGGTGCGCGTGCCGTGCTTGACGAGAACCCGGGCGCCGGGCCGCAGCGACTTCTCCGCGAGCCAGCACAGGGTCGCGTCGAACTCGTCGGTGACGGTCGGCGCGTTGCCCGCGACGGCGATCAGGTCGCCGCGCGAGATGTCGATGTCGTCGGCCAGCAGCAACGTGACCGACTGGCCCGCCCTCGCTTCCGCCAGTTCGCCGTCCGCCGTGTCGATCTTCGTCACGGTCGAGCGGCGGCCCGACGGCAGCACGACGATCTCGTCACCCGGCTTGACCGTGCCCGCCGCGACCAGACCGGCGTAACCGCGGTAGTCGAGGTACTCGGCCGTGCGCGGGCGGATCACGTACTGCACCGGGAAGCGGAACGGGAGCCCAGATCCATCAGCGCGGCGGGTTCCATCGTCCTCTACCGGCACGTTCTCCAGGTGCTCCAGCAGGGTCGGGCCGTCGTACCACGGCGTGTTCACGGACTTCTCCACGACGTTGTCGCCGGCCAGCGCCGAAACGGGGATCTCGACGACGGCGTCCTCGGTGTAGCCGAGAGCCGTGGCGTGTGCCGTGAACTCCTTGGAGATGCGGGCGAACGTCACCTCGTCGTAGTCCACGAGGTCGATCTTGTTGACCGCCAGCACCAGCCGCGGCACACCCAGCAGCGCGAGAACCGCGGCATGGCGGCGAGTCTGCTCGATGACGCCCTTGCGCGCGTCGACCAGCAGGACCGCGAGCTGTGCCGTGGACGCACCGGTCACCGTGTTGCGGGTGTACTGCACGTGGCCGGGGGTGTCCGCCAGCACGAACGACCGCTTGGGGGTCGCGAAGTACCGGTACGCCACGTCGATCGTGATGCCCTGCTCGCGTTCCGACCGCAGGCCGTCGACGAGCAGCGACAGGTCCGGCGTCGCCAGACCGCGGTCGGCGCTCGCGCGGTGCACGGCGTCGAGCGTGTCCGCGAGCACGGACTTGGTGTCATAGAGCAGCCTGCCGACGAGCGTGGACTTTCCGTCGTCCACGCTGCCTGCGGTAGCCAGCCTCAACAGGTCGCTCATTTAGAAGTAGCCCTCCCGCTTGCGGTCTTCCATGGCGGCCTCGGACAGCCGGTCGTCGGCCCGCGTGGCGCCGCGCTCGGTCAGTCGGGACGCGGCGACCTCGGCGATCACCGCGTGGATGTCGGAGGCGTCGGACTCGACGGCACCCGTGCAGGAGCCGTCACCGACCGTGCGGTAGCGAACTGTCTTGCGCAGCAACGTCTCGTTGTCGCGCGCCGTGCCCCACGGGCCTTCGGCGAGCCACATGCCGTCGCGCAGGAACACGTCGCGCTGGTGCGAGTAGTAGATGTCCGGCAGCTCGATGCCCTCGCGCTCGATGTAGTTCCAGACGTCGAGCTCGGTCCAGTTCGACAGCGGGAACACCCGGACGTGCTCGCCGGCGCGGTGCCGGCCGTTGTAGAGGTTCCACAGCTCGGGACGCTGGCGCTTCGGGTCCCACTGGCCGAACGCCGTGCGCAGGCTGAAGATCCGCTCCTTGGCGCGGGCGCGTTCCTCGTCCCTGCGGCCGCCGCCGAAGACCGCGTCGTACTTGTGCTCAGTGATCGAGTCGAGCAACGGCACGGTCTGCAGCGGGTTGCGGGTGCCGTCCGGGCGCTCTTCGAGGCGGCCGTCGTCGATCCAGTCCTGGACCTTCGCGACCTCCAGGCGAAGACCGTGCTGCGCGACGACGCGGTCGCGGAACTCGATGACCTCGTCGAAGTTGTGCCCGGTGTCGACGTGCAGCAGCGGGAACGGCACCGGCGCCGGGTAGAACGCCTTGATCGCGAGGTGCAGCAGCAGCGTCGAGTCCTTGCCGCCGGAGAAGAGGATCACCGGCCGGTCGAACTCGCCCGCGACCTCGCGGAAGATGTGGATCGCCTCGGATTCGAGGCGCCCCAAGGTGTCCAGCGCTGTGCCAGTTGCAATTTTGGCAGTCATCCGTGCAACCCACATTCCGTCTTCGACTGACCGGCCCACCGGCCGCTGCGCGCGTCCTGCCCCGGCAGCGGCTTCGCGGTGCACGGCAGGCAGCCGATGGAGGGATAGCCCTCCTGCACCAGCAAGTTCTCGAGGATGCCCTTGTCCTGGATGTAGGCGGTGAACTCGTCGTCGCTCCACGGCGCGATCGGGTTGATCTTCACCAGCCCGTTGCGCTCGTCCCACTGCACGATCGGCGTGTTCGCGCGGGTGGGCGCGTCCACGCGACGCACACCGGTGACCCAGGCGTCGTACTTCGCGAGCTCACGCCGCAGTGGAATGACCTTGCGCAGGTTGCAGCACTTGGCCGGATCCGACTGGTACAGCAGGCCGAACTCGGCCTCCTGGTCCGCGACCGACTGCTCGGCGGCGGCGTTCACGATGCGCACGTCCGGGTAGACCACGCCGACCGCGTCACGGACGCCGATGGTCTCCGGGAAGTGGTAGCCCGTCTCCAGGAACAGCACGTCGAAGTCCGGTTTCACCTTGGCGGCGAGGTCGATCAGCACGGCGTCCTGCATGTTCGAGGCGACGATGTAGTTGTCGCCGAACGTCCGGGCGACCCACTCCAGCGCTTCCTCGGCGGAGGCATCCTTCAGCTCCTGCTCGGCCGCCTCAGCGACGATCTTGAGATCTTCCTTGAGATCGCTCACTTCTTCACCTCCTGAGGCAGGTTGAGCCCGACGAACGAAACCTTGAAGACCCGGCGGCAACCGGTGCACAGCCACGCGTAGCTCGGCTCCTCCTGCGGACGCAGGTCCTCGTCGCCGCAATACGGGCAGTAGAAGGGCGTCGCCCTCTCACTCATTGCAGCCTCCGCTGAGACACGTACGTCGGCTGGCCGTCATCGCAGCGCACTCTCCTCGGCACGCCCGACCCACTGAGCGAAGCGCTCGTCGTCTTCGCGCTGTGCGACGAAGTTCCGCACAACGCGCTCGACGTAGCCGGCGAGCTCGGTCGCGGTGACCTTGTGGCCGCGCAGTTTCCGGCCGAACCCGGCGTCGAGGCCGAGCCCGCCGCCGAGGTGCACCTGGAAGCCTTCGACCTGGTTGCCCTCGTCGTCCGTGACGATCTGGCCCTTGAGGCCGATGTCCGCGGTCTGGATGCGGGCACAGGAGTTGGGGCAGCCGTTGATGTGCACGGTGATCGGCGCCGTGACGCCGTCGACGATGTCCTTGAGGTTGGCTTCGAGCTGCGTGACGAGGTCGTTGGCACGAGCCTTGGTCTCGACGATCGCGAGCTTGCAGAACTCGATGCCGGTGCAGGCCATGATGCCGCGCCGCCACGGCGACGGGTCGACCTGCAGGCCCAGCTTGGCGAGGTCGCTCTTGAGCGTCTTGACCTCGGTCTCGGGGACGTCGAGCACGATGATCTTCTGCTGCGGCGTGAACCGGACCCGGCCGGAGCCGGCGCGCTCGGCGACCTTCGCGACCTCGACCAGGATCGAGCCGGACACCCGACCGGCGACCGGTGCGGCGCCGACGTAGAACAGGCCGTCCTTCTGCTGGTGCACGCCGACGTGGTCCAGTTGCTGCGCAAGGACTTCCGGCGCCGGTCCGTCGAGCATCTTGCGCTTGAGGTACTCGTCCTCGACGACCTGGCGGAACTTCTCCGGGCCCCAGTCGGCGACGAGGAACTTGATCCGCGCGCGGTGCCGCAGCCTGCGGTAACCGTAGTCGCGGAAGACGCTGATCACGGCTTCCCAGACGTCCGGCACCTCTTCGAGGGGCACCCACGCGCCGAGTCGCTTGCCCAGCATCGGGTTCGTGGACAGGCCGCCGCCGACCCAGAGGTCGAAGCCGGGCCCGTGCTCGGGGTGGTTCACGCCGACGAACGCGATGTCGTGGATCTCGTGCGCCACGTCCTGCAGACCCGAGATGGCGGTCTTGAACTTGCGCGGCAGGTTCGAGAACCGCGGGTCGCCGATGTAGCGGTCGAGGATGACGTCGATCGCCGGCTGGCCGTCGATGATCTCGTCGACGGAGATGCCCGCGACCGGCGAGCCGAGGATGACACGCGGGCTGTCGCCACACGCCTCCATCGTCGTCAGGCCGACGGCTTCGAGCTTCTGCCAGATCGTGGGAACGTCCTCGACCCGGATCCAGTGGTACTGGATGTTCTGCCGGTCGGTGATGTCCGCGGTGTCGCGCGCATAGGTCTGCGAGATCTCACCGAGGACCGTCAGCTGCTCCGTGGTGAGCGCACCGCCGTCGCTGCGGACGCGCATCATGAAGAACTCGTCGTCCAGCTCCTCCGGCTCCAGCGTGGCCGTGCGGCCGCCGTCGATGCCGGGCTTGCGCTGCGTGTACAGGCCGTACCAGCGGAACCGTCCGCGCAGGTCGGCCGGGTCGATCGAGTCGAAACCGCCGTGGGCGTAGATGTTCTCGATGCGGGCGCGGACGTTGAGCGGGTTGTCGTCCTTCTTGCTCCGCTCGTTGGGGTTCAGCGGCTCTCGGTAGCCGAGCGCCCACTGTCCCTCGCCGCGACGCTGCTTGGCGCGCGGTGACGTCTGCGGCGGGACCATCGCCATCCTCCGGGGTTTCGAGGCGCCAGGTGCGCATGCGAGCCCAGAGGTGCTTGTGGTGGGGGCCTCGTCAGCGCTCCGGGCGCCGACGGGAACAAATCAGCGCGCGGTTATGCCGAACGACGGCACATCGCGCTGGAGACACGACGGAAGTCGACGTGGCGCCGGGCCACGAGGCGAACTCCAGTCGAATGCATGTGACCAGTGTGCCTGGCGTCCAGAGCATGGTCCACCGCCAACCGCATGCTGGGATTCACCAGCGAAAGTTGACATTCTCCGACGGTTTCGCTCAGTAGTATTTCTGTCACAGACAGAGATTTCGCCTGGCTGGACACCGCCGTTCGGGCCGCGTGGTGGACACTGAGCGTCATGCCCTCCGCTTTGCCCGAAGGCGAGCCCGCGCCCGCCGACGGTTCGCTCCCCGCTTCCGCTCTCGCCGGCATCGGCTCACGCCCGTTCGGCGTCTACGTCCACGTGCCGTTCTGCGCCACCCGCTGCGGCTACTGCGACTTCAACACCTACACGCCGGGCGAGCTGGGCTCGTCCGCGTCGCCGGAGTCGTGGCTGGAGGGCCTGCGCCGCGAACTGGACCTGGCCGCCACCGTGCTCGGGTCGCCTCCACCCGCCTCGACCGTCTTCGTGGGCGGCGGCACCCCCTCCCTGCTGGGCGCCTCGGGTCTGACCGAGGTGCTGGACGCGATAAATCAGTCGTTCGGCCTTGCTCCTGGTGCCGAGGTGACGACGGAGTCGAACCCGGAGTCGACCGGCCCCGAGTTCTTCGAGGGCATCCGCTCGGCGGGCTACACACGCGTGTCGCTGGGCATGCAGTCCGCCGCCCGCCACGTGCTGAAGGTGCTGGACCGCAAACACACGCCCGGTCGCGCCCTGGACGCGGCCCGGGAAGCCCGTGCGGCCGGCTTCGAGCACGTCAACCTCGACCTGATCTACGGCACGCCGGGGGAGCGACCGGCCGATCTCGCGGCCTCCCTCGACGCCGTGCTGGAGGCAGGCGTCGACCACGTGTCCGCCTACGCGTTGATCGTGGAGGACGGCACCGGCCTGGCCCGCCGCATCCGCCGCGGCGACCTGCCCATGCCGGACGACGACGTGCTCGCCTCGTCCTACGAGATGGTCGACTCCGTGCTTTCGAGCGCCGGCTTCTCCTGGTACGAGGTCTCCAACTGGGCGACCTCCGCCGCCGCGCAATGTCAGCACAACGTCCTGTACTGGAAGGGCGCCGACTGGTGGGGCTTCGGTCCCGGCGCCCACAGCCACGTCGGCGGCGTGCGCTTCTGGAACGTGAAGCACCCCGCCCGCTACTCGTCGCTGCTGGCTGAGGGCCACTCGCCCGCCGCCGGTCGTGAGCAGCTCTCGGACGAGGACCGCCGGGTCGAGCGGGTGCTGCTGGAACTGCGCCTGGCCGAGGGTCTGCCGGTTGACGTGCTGGACGACGCCGGGCGCGAAGAGGCTAAGCAGGCGATCGCCGACGGGTTGCTGGAACCGCTGGACGACCGGTGCGTGCTGACCGACCGGGGCCGGCTGCTCGCCGACGCCGTCGTCAGGCGCCTGCTGCCCTGATCAGCGGGCGCGCACGTCGTGCTGGCTGCGCACCTCAGTGTGGGTCTGCCCGTCCTTGAGATACGTCACAGTGGCCCACCACAGGCCGTCCGGGCGCCGCACCGGCTCCCAGACCAGCATGCCCTGCCACCACTCGTCGTCGCTCAGCACCAGGCACGGCGTCTGCTCCTCGAACGGCTCCTCCCCAGGTGGTCGCAGCCACCTCACGTTGTCCACCCCGGCCCTCCGGCTCCAGTCGCGTTGGTTTGGACCCTAGCGACCGCCACCGACAAAAACAGGGGCCCGCCCGAGGTGGTGCCGGAACAGCCGCACCTGCTCCGGCACACGCTCCCCTGCTACGGGCGCGGCACCTTCACGTTGCCGTAGCGGTCCCAGCCCTCGGAGATCCGCTGGTAGTAGAGATCGGCCTGGTTGGCGTCTATCACCCAGTTCCACTCCCCGGTCGGCGGCGCCGGGTACGCCCTCACATGCGCGGCAACGGGTTGTGCCTCGTCGAGGCCCTCCCAGACGGTGCGTGCGAGATCGACCGACGGCTGCTGGACGTAGATCCGGTAGCCGAAGTACGCCTTGGCGACCGCCCGGTGCAGCCTCGCGGTCAGCACGGTGCGTTCGAAGTACGCCTTGAGCTGTGCGTAGTCGCTGGGGCGCAGCAACTTCCGGACGTGTTCGACGTCGCGCAGCGATGCCTCGGCGAGCTTGACACCGTGGTTCTTCTCGGCGACGAGGTGGTCGAGGTACTCCTGCGTCATGTGGTTGCCGGGCGTGACCCAGCCGCGGTCGAGCACGTAGCCGGCCTCGCGCCGCAGGACGCCGTCGGTCTTGCAGTGCGGCGGCGCCAGGTGGTTCGCGACGTCGATCCAGTAGTGGAACTTCTTGTTCACGCCGTGGCGCACATACGTCTCAGGAGGGTCGATCCACTTGCCGGACACGCTGCGGTGGTAGCTGGAGCAGTACGGGTCGTAGTCCAGGCGCGAGTGGTTCGCGCTGTTGCTGCCCAACGTGTAGAGCGTCGACGTGATGATCTCCGGCGATCGCGCCAGTGCGCGCCCGATGTGCGCCGCGGCGAGCAGGCCGTACTCGCGGGCGGCGAACTCCAGGTGGATCTGCGTGTTCGAGGCGCCTTGCGACGCACGCTTCAGCGCGTAGAGGTTGATCTCGGTGGGCGTGTTGGTGATGCGCGACTCGCCGTAACGGTCGGTGCGCGCGACGTAGCCGATCACGTTGGGAAGCTTGCGGTAGTGCCGCAACCGGTCGGCGTGCTCGGCGACGAACGCGTTCGCGATCTTGCCTTGGCCGTTGTACTCGCCGGTGGTGTCGTACTCGATCAGCACCGGACGCTTGATCTTCGGCACGGTGACGTCGATCGGGTGGGTGAGGAAGAAGTCGTGCGGCTGCGCCTTGGCCATCACCCGGACGCGCTGGCTCCGCACGCGGTCGATCGCGCCGATCGTGCGTTCCATCTCGGCCGGGTAGTAGCCGAACGTGCGCAGGTACAGCAGCATGCCGCGGTCGTCGATCACCGACGCGATCTGATCGACCAGGTAGGCCAGCTTCTCCTCGGCGGTCTTCAGCTTCGCCGAGTGCTGGTTCTCGACGCGGGCGCCGGTCTCGATGAACGTCAGGATGATCGAGTCGACCTCGGGCACCAGGTCGAGCATCTGCCGGTAGTCGCCGCGGAACCAGTCCCAGAACGCCGGGTTGTCGAGGTCGATCGTGCCGTTCGGGCCGGTGCGGAACTCGGCGGGGTAGTAGGTGAGGTTGTACAGGGCGTGGTCCCAGGCAGCGACCTCCTCGATGCCCGACGAGTGGGCGAGGCCGGTCAGCCGGTTGACCTGCGCCTGCCTGCGCGGGTCGCGGACCTCCCGCAGGTCGTGCACCACCTCGTGGGACAGCTGCAGGTGGTTGACCCGGTACCGCTTCGCCGAAGCGATCACCTCGTCGGCGCCCGCGTCGCTGTCGGAGAGGATCGTCCAGCCGCGGATCGAACCTCGGTCCGCGGTCGCGACACCGGGTGGGATCAGCAGTGCCGCCACCAGCAGCAGACACCAGAGTCGTACCCAGTTTCTGGGCATGCGCGCACCCCTCACACGGCCGGGGCGGCGGCGCTTCTACCCAATGGCCGGTTGAGTCGTCAGTCAAGGGAACGGGCCGGTTCTGCGGTGTTTACATCCGCTCGTCCCGATCCGAATCCGAAGCGAGCGCCCGGCACGAAACCGCCTGGGTAAACTCGCGGGTACGGGACACGGAGGTGAACAGCGTTGAACGCCGATGAGCGTCGGTTCGAGGTGCTTCGCGCCATCGTCGCCGACTACGTGTCCAACCAGGAGCCCGTCGGGTCGAAAGCGCTGGTCGATCGGCACAACCTGGGGGTGTCGAGCGCGACCGTGCGCAACGACATGGCCGCGCTGGAGGACGAGGGCTACATCGCCCAGCCGCACACCAGCGCGGGCCGCGTGCCGACGGACAAGGGCTACCGGCTCTTCGTCGACAAGCTGAGCGAGATCAAGCCGCTCTCGCAGGCGGAGCGGCGGGCCATCCGCAGCTTCCTCGACGGCGCGCTCGACCTCGACGACGTGATGCGCCGCAGCGTGCGGTTGCTCGCGCAGCTCACCCGGCAGGTCGCGGTGATCCAGGTACCGACGCTGTCGCGTGCGGCCGTGCGGCACCTGGAGGTGCTGCCGATCACGCCGTCGCGGCTGATGCTGGTGCTGATCACCGACACCGGCCGCGTCGACCAGCGGATCGTCGAGCTGGGCGACGTGATCAGCGAGGCGGCGACCGCCCAGTTGCGCGGTGTGCTGAACCAGGCGATGGCGGGCCAGCGGCTCGCCGACGCCTCGGCCAAGGTCGCGGAGCTGCCCGACGAGGTGGTGCCGGACCTGCGCGACGCGATGCTGCGGGTGGCGACGGTGCTGATCGAGACGCTGGTCGAGCACCCGGAGGAACGGCTGGTGCTCGGTGGCACCGCGAACCTCACCCGCAACATCACCGACTTCCCCGGCTCGCTCCGGCAGGTGCTGGAGGCGCTCGAGGAACAGGTCATCGTGCTCAAGCTGCTCGCCGCCTCCCGCGACCCCGGTCGCGTGCTGGTGCGCATCGGCGAGGAGAACGAGGCTGCTGAGATGCGCAGCACTTCCGTGGTGTCCATCGGCTACGGCAGCCGCGACAATCCGCTCGGGGGGCTCGGTGTCGTCGGACCGACGCGCATGGACTACCCCGGAACCATGGCGGCCGTGCGCGCGGTCGCCAACTACGTCGGTGAGATCCTGACCGGTCGTTGAACCCCTGTACTTGAAGTAATTGATGAACATGAAAGCGAACAAGGTGGCCAGGGATTACTACGGCATCCTCGGTGTCGCGCAGGACGCGTCACAGGATGAGATCAAGCGCGCCTACCGCAAGCTCGCCAGGCAGCTGCACCCGGACGTCAATCCCAACGAGGAGGCCCGCTTCAAGGAGGTGACGGCCGCCTACGAGGTGTTGTCGAACCCCGAGAAGCGCCGCGTCGTCGACCTGGGCGGCGACCCGCTCGACTCGGGCGGCGGCGGTCGTCCCGGTGGCGATCCGTTCTCCGGCTTCGGGCTCGGCGACATCATGGACGCCTTCTTCGGCGCCTCGTCCGGTGGCGGCCGTGGTCCGCGCAGCCGCGTGCAGCCGGGCTCCGACGCGTTGATCCGGCTCGACATGACGCTGGAGGAGTGCGCGGCGGGCGCCAGCCGTGAGCTGACCGTCGACACCGCCATCCTGTGCGACCGCTGCCACGGCGCCGGCACCGCGAGCGACTCCAAGCCGATCCGCTGCGACACGTGCAACGGCCGCGGCGAGGTCCAGTCGGTGCAGCGCTCGTTCCTCGGCCAGGTCGTGACGTCGCGCCCGTGCCCGGTGTGCCGTGGCTACGGCGAGGTCATCCCCGACCCGTGCCAGCAGTGCGCCGGCGACGGCCGCACGCGGTCGCGCCGCACCATCTCGGTGAACATCCCCGCCGGCGTCGCCGAGGGCATGCGCGTGCGCCTCGCGGGCCAGGGCGAGGTCGGCCCCGGCGGCGGCCCGGCCGGCGACCTCTACGTCGAGGTCGAGGAGCACCCGCACGAGATCTTCGAACGCGACGGCGCCGACCTGCACTGCATCGTCCAGATCCCGATGACCACGGCCGCCCTCGGCGCCACGCTGCCGCTGAAGACGCTGGACGGCGAGGAAGAGCTGCAGATCGACCCCGGCACGCAGCCGAACACGCAGCTGGTGCTCACCGGCCGCGGCATGCCGAAGCTGCGCTCCACCGGCCGCGTCGACGGCCGCGGCGACCTGCACGTGCACCTCGACGTGGTCGTCCCGACGAAGCTCGACGCCGCCCAGTCCACGTTGCTGCGCGACCTGGCCGAGCTGCGCGGCGAGAACGAGCCCTCGTTGTCGCACAACGGCAAGGGCAGCGGCGGTCTGTTCTCCCGCCTGCGCGCCTCGCGCGGCAACCGGTGACCCTGCCGGTCTTCCTCGTCCCGGCGCTCCCGCCGGGCGAGGAGTTCGTGCTGGACGGCCCGGAAGGCCGCCACGCCGCGACCGTGAAGCGGCTGCGCGTGGGCGAGGAGCTCGTGCTGTCCGACGGTTCCGGCGAGCTGGTGCGCTGTTGCGTGGTGGCGGTTGAGCGGGATGCGTTGGCGCTGCGGGTGCTGGAGCGCTCGGTGGAGCCGGAGCAGACGCCGCGCGTGGTGCTGGCGCAGGCGTTGGTGAAGGGCGACCGCGGCGAGCTCGCCGTCGAACTGGCCACCGAGGCCGGTGTGGACGGTGTGGTGCCGTGGCGCGCCGCCCGCTGCGTGGCGAAGTGGGAGGACGGCCCGCGTGGCGCGAAAGCGTTGGGACGCTGGCGTTCCACTGTTCGAGAGGCGGCGAAGCAGGCCCGCCGGTCGCGGGTGCCTTTCGTCGACGAGCCGGTGTCGACGGCGCAGCTCGCCCAGCGCGTGTCGTCGTCGGCGTTGACGCTCGTGTTGCACGAGAGCGCTACTGAGCGGCTTGCCGACGTCACGTTGCCGGTTGATGGAGACGTGCTGCTCGTTGTCGGTCCGGAGGGCGGAATCAGCCCTGAGGAATTGACCGCCTTGCGATCTTCGGGTGCCCGGATTGTTCGATTGGGCCCAACTGTTCTGCGTGCTTCTACCGCCGCCGCGGTTGCTCTGGGTGCTATCGGGGTACTCACTAGTCGGTGGTGACCCCAGTCACTCCGAAGGTGAACGTCGGATGGATTGGCTTGACGGAAGTTGTAGCGAACCGCAGGCCCTCGGGGTTACCCTGGATGCCAGAGGGGATGATTGGTCTATCCGGAAACGGAGTAGACGATTAGGCCCTTCTGACTAAAAGGACTCGCCGGACACCTCCCCCCTCGGTCCGGCGTCGGCGCCTCGCGGCGAAGCGACCCCCAGGCTTCGGACCGCGAGGCGCCCCTTTTGTTTGGGCTTTGTTGCTCGGCGCTGGCGCGCCTTCGCCACAGCCCAAAAGGGGGTGTCTTTTGGGGGCCGAGCCCCCAAACCCCAGCCGGCGGGCTCCGCCCCCGGACCCCGGCGGCCGGCTCGCGCTTCGCGCCATCGCTGGCGCGCATCCCATCTCGCGTGGCCCATGTCCCCGCGTTCTCTCGGTCGTCGTTCGCGTAGGTTCTTTGGGTGCAGCGGATTGTTTATGGGGACCATCCCAGTCAGTTCGGGGAGCTTTGGCTTCCTGCGGGGGCTACCGAGGGTGCTGTTGTTGTCATTCACGGTGGTTTCTGGCATCAGCGGTATGGGCTGGAGCTGGGGCGGCCGTTGGCTGAGGTGCTTGTGGCTGACGGGTTTGCGGTGTGGAACATCGAGTACCGGCGCGTCGGGGGCGGTGGCGGGTGGCCGCAGACCGGGCTGGATGTGCTTGCCGCTATCGACGCGGTTGACCTCGGGCCTGTTGTGACGCTTGGACACAGTGCCGGCGGGCATCTCGCTGTGTGGGCGGCCAAACACAGTGCGCGAGTGGTCGGAGCGGTCGGGCAGGCCGCGGTGCTCGACTTCACCAAGCACGTCACGGATCGGGCGTTGGAGCTGTGTTCCGAGGAGCAGTTCGGCGAGGCCTCGCCGACCGCGCTCGTGCCGATCGGCAAGCCGGTGATCTGCGTGCATGGTGATCAGGACGAGGACGTTCCGGTGGAGCAGAGCATCGGGTTCTGCGAGGTGGAACCGCAGGCGGAACTCGTGGTCGTACCGGGCGGCGGGCACATGGACATGATCACGCCGGGCACCGAGTCGTGGGAGCGGTGCCGCGCGGCTGTCGTTCGGATCGCGGGCGGCTGCTAGAAAGGGCCGGTGCCGAAGGTTGTCGACCATGAGGAACGCCGCCGCGAACTGGCCGAGGCCGTGTGGCGCATCGTGCAACGGGACGGGATCGACCATGCGTCCGTGCGTGCCGTCGCGGCGGAGTCCGGGTGGTCGAGCGGGTCGTTGCGCCACTACTTCCCGACGCAGGACGCGTTGCTGGGGTTCGCGATGGAGCTCGCGTACCGGCGGTTCATCGCGCGGCTGGAGAAGATCGACACCACGGTCGGCAACCGGCAGCTGGTGAGGGCCTTCGCGCACGAGATGCTGGCGCTCGACGACGAACGGCGGGTCGAGGCCGCGGTGCTGTTGTCGTTCCTGCCGCGCGCGATGGTGGAGCCGTCGTTGCACGAGCTGGAGCGCTACGGCACGCGTGAGTTGTACGGCGAGATCGCACGCGTTCTCGTTGCGGCGCAAGAGGCGGGAGAGCTGCGGGACGGTGTCGTGCCCATGAAGGCGGCGCGGCGGTTCATCGTGCTGATCGACGGGCTCAACATCCACCACCAGCTCGGGCCGGACGAGCTCACCACCGACGACATGATCGAGACCGTCGACGAGCACCTGGACACCGTTTTCGCCTAGCGTCGAGGTATGGACTGCTTGTTCTGCGGCATCGTCGCCGGTGAGGTTCCCGCGACGGTCGTGCACGAGACCAAGACGACGCTGGCGTTCCGCGACATCCACCCCAAGGCGCCGGTGCACGTGCTGTTCATTCCGCGCGAGCACGTGCCGGACGCCGTCGCGCTCGACCGCGACCAGCTCGGCGACCTCTTCGCCGCTGCCAAAGAGGTCGCCGAGGCCGAAGGCGTGGCCGAGAGCGGGTACCGGTTGCAGTTCAACACCGGGGCCGACGGTGGGCAGGAGGTCTTCCACGCCCACCTGCACCTGCTCGGCGGGAAACGCCTTTAGCCCAGGGCCTGCAGGAGCGGGGCGTGGTAACGGGTGCGGTCACCGGGCAGCTGGTCCGCGTTCCTGACCATCCAGGTGGCCTCACCCCACGACTCCAAGCCGTGTTCGCGTACGAACGCGATGGTTTCCGGGTCGTGCACGTCGACGCGCACGCTGGCCTGCCCGACGGCGGAGTCGGCGATGAGAGCGCGCGCGTCGGCGGCGGAGTCCGCGATGACCGGGCCGATCAGTAGCCGCTCCGGCCGGACCTGCCACGAGCCCGCGATGCCGTTCGGCGACACCCGGACGGTTCCCATGGCCAGCAGCGACTCCCACAGGAACGGTCGCGTGAGGCCGGTGACCTTGGTGTCGAGCGCGATGAGGTCGTCGAGGTCGGACACGTCGGCGATCCGCGACACACCGGCTGTCGGGCCGGTGAAGCGGCCGGCGTGGATGTCGGTGAAGCCGACGGCGTGGAAGCCCAGCTGCTCGTAGAGCGGGCGGCCCATCGGCGTCGCGAACAGCGTCGAGACGCCGGTATCCAGTACGTGGGACACGAGTCGGCGGCCGTGACCTTGGCGAGCAGCCCGTTCGGCCACCAGCACCATGCTGACCGACGCCAGTTCCGGGTAGCGCATCACGATCGTCGTGCCGGCCAGGCCTTCCTCGTCGAAGAGGCCCCAGCCTTCACCGTGCGTGAGCAGGAACGCCCACTTGTCCTCGTCGCGCGGCCACGACCGGCTCTCGGCCAGGTCGGAGCACGCGGTCAGGTCGTCGAAAGTCAGTCGGCGTAGTTCCACCGGATCCCCCAGGTCATCCCAGTGCGTGCGAGGCGGGCGCGAAGTAACGCGACCGGTCGCCCGGCACGTCCGCGGCGCCATGCACCATCAACGTGCAGCCGCCGCTGCCCGCCTCGAACCCTTGCCCCAACAGAAAAGCCACCACGTCCGCATCGCCCGTGTCCACCCGGACCACGCCCGCGCCGGCCGCCACGTCCACGATCATCTCGCACGCGGCCGCGGCGTCGGGCGCGATCAACGGGCCGATGGTCAGGCCGTCGCCGATCGGGCGGGTGGAGATCACGCCGCCGTCCGACACGTGCACCGTGTAGGCCGACGACGGGTCGACGAGCCGTTCCCAGAGCGCTGACCGGGAGTACCCGCTCACCTCGTGGTCGAGCGCCACCAGTGCGGGCAGGTCGGCGACCGTGGCCGGCCGCGTCGCGCCGGAGGCCGAGCCGTCGACGACGCCGTGGTAGGACACCGTGCGCCCGACCGAGTGAAAGCCGAGCCGCTCGTACAACGCCTCGCCCATCGACGTCGCGAAGAGCACGGACGGCTTGCTGATATCCAATATATTGCTCATCAGTCTGGTGGCGATGCCACGACGTTCGGCCCAGGACCCGACCAGCACGCCGCTGATCGCCTGCATTTCGGCATAAGGCGTCGTCAGAGCCGTGCCGAGCAGGCCGGTCTCGTCGAACGCGCCCCAGCCCGGGCCGAGCGAGAGCATCAGCTCCCACTGCGGCGGGTTCCACAGCCAACCCCGGTCCGTGATGAGCTTCATGCACTCGGGTATGTCGTCAAAGCCAAGCCTGCGGATCTCCACGGTTCCCGAGCACACACCGTGAGCAATCCGGTAGCCACCCATTTTCGGCCGGACTAGCATCGACGGCACCAGATCCGAGCGACAGGAAGCAGGCCGGGGCCACGTGGCCGACGAAACACAGCAGAGCAACAAGGAAGGTCAGTCCCGGTTCGCCGTGCCCGATGGTGCGGTGCTCAGCCTGCTGGGGTCGCGTGACGAGAATCTCCGCCTCGCGGAAGAGCTGCTCGACGCGGACGTGCACGTGCGCGGGAACGAGATCACCTTGTCCGGCGCCCCCGCCGACGTGGCCTTCGCGGAACGGGTCTTCTCCGAGCTCGTCACCCTCGCGAGCCGCGGCCAGGCCGTCGACCAGAACACCGTCCGCCGCACCGTCGCGATGCTGAGCGCGAACGTCGACGAGTCGCCGGCCGAGGTCCTGAGCCTGGACATCATCAGCCGCCGCGGCCGCACGATCCGCCCGAAGACGCTGAACCAGAAGCACTACGTCGACGCGATCGACAAGAACACGATCGTGTTCGGCATCGGCCCCGCCGGCACCGGCAAGACGTACCTCGCCATGGCCAAGGCCGTGCAGGCGCTGCAGGCCAAGCAGGTCAACCGGATCATCCTCACCCGCCCGGCCGTCGAGGCGGGCGAGCGGCTCGGCTACCTGCCGGGCACGCTCTACGAGAAGATCGACCCGTACCTGCGCCCGCTCTACGACGCGCTGCACGACATGGTCGACCCGGAGTCGATCCCGCGCCTCACGCAGGCGGGGACGATCGAGGTCGCACCGCTCGCTTTCATGCGTGGTAGGTCGCTCAATGACGCGTTCATCATCCTCGACGAGGCGCAGAACACGACGCCCGAGCAGATGAAGATGTTCCTCACCCGGCTCGGCTTCGGCTCGAAGGTCGTCGTGACGGGTGACGTCACCCAGGTCGACCTGCCGGGTGGCCAGCGCAGCGGCCTGCGGGTCGTCCGGGACATCCTCGAAGGTGTCGACGACGTCCACTTCTCGGTGCTGACCAGCCATGACGTGGTGCGCCACCGCCTGGTCGGCGACATCGTCGACGCCTACGACAAGTGGCAGGTCCAGCAGGACGTCCTGGACCAGAACGGGCCACACCACGGACCCGGTGCACGCCGGGGGAACCAGCGGCGAGGACGATAGGCCCCGTGAGCATCGAGATCGCCAACGAGTCGGGCGTCGGAGTCGACGAGGGTTCCATCGTCTCCGCCGCCCGTTTCGCGCTGGACCGCATGGGCGTGAGCCCGCTGGCCGAACTGTCCGTCCTGCTCGTCGAGCTGGACGTCATGGCCGACCTGCACGAACGCTGGATGGACCTGCCCGGTCCCACGGACGTCATGGCCTTCCCCATGGACGAGCTGGACTCCGCGCGCCGCCCCGACGCCGCGGGCCTCGGCCCGGCGCTGCTCGGGGACATCGTGCTGTGCCCGGCGTTCGCCAAGGACCAGGCCAAGAAGGCGGGCCACGGCCTGCTGGACGAGCTGCACCTGCTGACCGTGCACGGTGTGCTGCACCTGCTCGGCTACGACCACGCCGAGCCCGCGGAGGAGCGTGAGATGTTCACGCTGCAGAACCGCATCCTCGGTGACTTCCGCACCGCCAGGGAGGACGCCGAACGGGCCGCGCACCAGCGCAGCACCGACGACAAGGTCCTCGGCGCGGTCGGCCTGGACGAGCAGAAGCCAGAAGAAGCCTGAGCCATGAGCGAGAGCCCCGCCAGCGTCATAGCGCTGGCCGTTGTGCTCGTGCTCGCCGCCGGTGTCTTCGCGTGCGTTGACGCCGCGCTTGGCACCGTGTCGCGAGCACGGGTGGAGGCGCTGCAACGGCAGGGTCGCTGGGGCACCGGGCAGTTGCTGCAGGTGCTCAACGACCGGCCACGGCACGTCAACCTGTTGCTGCTGCTGCGCCTCTTCTGCGAGATGCTGGCGGCGGTGCTGGTCACGACGGTGTTCCTGGAGTACGTGGACGAGGACTGGCTCGCCGTCCTGTACTCGTGCCTGAGCATGCTCGTCGTGTCGTACGTGCTCGTCGGCGTCGGACCACGCACCCTCGGCCGTCAGCACCCGTACGGCGTGAGCCTGATCGCCGCGGGCACGGTCCGGCAGCTCGGCCGCGTCCTGGGACCGCTGTCCAAGCTGCTGATCCTCATCGGTAACGCCATCACGCCCGGCCGGGGCTTCCGCGAGGGCCCGTTCTCGTCCGAGGTGGAGCTGCGCGAGCTGGTTGACATGGCGCAGGAACGCGGCGTCGTCGACGAGGGCGAGCGCGAGATGATCCACTCGGTGTTCGAGCTGGGTGACACCATCGCGCGCGAGATCATGGTGCCGCGCACCGAGATCGTGTGGATCGAGCAGGCGAAGTCGCTGCGCCAGGCCCTCGCGCTGTCGTTGCGCACCGGCTACACCCGCGTCCCGGTGATCGGCGAGAGCGTCGACGACGTCCTTGGCGTGGTGAACCTCAAGGACCTCATGCGGGCCACGCTCGCCGAGGACGAGGACCCGAAGAGCGTCGCCGAGCTGATGCGCCCGATGAGCTTCATCCCGGACTCGAAGCCGATCGCGGACCTGCTGCGCGAGATGCAGCTCTCCCGCCGGCACATGGCGATCGTGGTCGACGAGTACGGCGGCACCGCGGGCCTGCTCACCATCGAGGACATCCTCGAGGAGATCGTCGGCGAGATCACCGACGAGTCCGACACCGACGACCGCCCGCCGATCGAGCACCTCGACGACGGCGCGGTACGGGTCAGCGCACGCCTGCCGGTCGACGACCTGGACGCGCTGTTCGGCACCGAGCTCGACGACCACGAGGTCGAGACCGTCGGCGGTCTCCTCGCGCAACGGCTCGGGCGGGTGCCGCTGCCGGGCACCGAGGCCGAGATCGCGGGCCTGCGCATGCGGGCCGAGGGTGGCAAGGACGAACGCGGCCGCATCCGGGTCACCACGGTGCTCGTGCGTCCGGTGAACAAGGAGAACGAAGAAGATGACTGATCTCGACCCCGAGGACGCCAAGCTCCTGACGCTGGCCCGCTCGGTCCGTGCGCGCAACGAGGCCGCGGAGGGCGCAGCGGTGCGTGACCTCGACGGCCGCACGTACAACGCGTCCACGGTCGCGTTGCCATCGCTGAAGCTCACCGCGCTCCAAGCCGCTGTCGCCGCCGCCGTGTCGGGCGGAGCCGAGGGCCTGGAGGCCGCGGTCGTGGTGACCGAGGCCGGAACTTTGGACGAAGATTCGGTCAAAGCGGTTCGTGATCTGACTGCAAATGGACCCCTATTCCGTGCAACCGGGAATGGGGAAATCGCGGAAAGGATCTGAATGCGCGATTGACCGTGCATGCAATTCCGTCCTAGGTTCGGTCGCGGAGAAATCGCGGCCAGCAAAGGATGGGTCATGAAAAAGCTGAGATCCGTTTTCGTCGTGCTGTCGTTGTTGCTTTGCCGGTGCCGTCGCCACGGCACCGGCCCAGGCGGAAGTCCGGGTGCAGGACGCCACGGACAAGCTCACCGGCATGATCGTCGGGCACGAGCGTGGCCTCACCACGCAGGCCTGGTCCGGCTGGGAGTCGCTGGGCGGCGGCCTGATCTCGGCGCCGGCGGTCTCGTCGTGGGCGCCCGGCCGGCTCGACGTGTTCGCCGTCGGCCAGGACCACGCCCTGTGGCACAAATGGTACGACGGCGGCTGGTCCAATTGGGAGTCGCTCGGCGGCTATTTGACGTCAGCTCCGGCTGCTGTTTCGTGGAGCAACGGAAGAATTGACGTTTTCGGTCGGGGCACTGACAACGCGCTCCATCACAAATGGTTTCAGAACGGATGGTCCGGCTGGGAGTCGCTGGGCGGCGTGCTGACCTCCGCACCCGGTGTCTCCTCGTGGAGCGCGGGCAGGCTCGACCTGTTCGTGCGCGGCACGGACAACGCGATGCACCACAAGTGGTACCAGAACGGCTGGTCCGGCTGGGAGTCGCTCGGCGGCGTGCTCACCACCTACCCGGCGGCCGTCTCCTGGGGGCCGGGGCGCATCGACGTCTTCGTCGGCGGCACCGACTACGCCATGCACCACAAGTGGTTCCAGAACGGCTGGTCCGGCTGGGAGTCGCTCGGCGGCACCCTGACCTCGGGACCGGGCGCGTCCTCGTGGGCCTCCGGCCGGCTCGACGTCTTCGTCCGCGGCACGGACAACGCGATGCACCACAAGTGGTACCAGAACGGGTGGTCCGGCTGGGAGTCGCTGGGTGGCGGCCTGATCTCGGGCCCGGCAGCGGTTTCCTGGTCGAGCAACCGCATCGACACCTTCGTCGTCGGCACCGACAGCGCGCTCTACCACAAGTGGTGGGCGTGATCAGATAGCAGGTTCCGGGACCGGCGACAACCCTGTTGCCGGTCCCAGGGACAATGGACGGATGGATGGTTACCGCTCCGGGTTCGCGTGCTTCGTCGGGCGTCCGAACGCTGGCAAGTCGACGCTGACGAACGCACTGGTGGGCACGAAGGTCGCCATCACTTCGAGCAAGCCGCAGACCACCCGGCACACGATCCGCGGCATCGTGCACCGCGAGGACGGCCAGCTCGTGCTGGTCGACACCCCCGGTCTGCACCGGCCCCGCACGCTGCTCGGCCAGCGCCTGAACGACCTGGTGCGCGAGACGTGGTCGGAGGTCGACGTCGTCGGCTTCTGCGTGCCGGCGGACCAGAAGGTCGGCCCCGGCGACAAGTTCATCGCCGCCGAGCTGGAGAAGGTCGCCCGGCGCACGCCCGTGGTCGGCATCGTCACCAAGACCGACCTGGTGTCGCAGCAGCAGGTGATGGAGCAGCTGCTCGCGCTGCAGAAGGTCATGGAGTTCGCCGAGATCATCCCGGTCTCCGCGGTGGACGGCTTCCAGGTCGACAAGCTGAGCGACCTGCTGCTGCAGAAGCTGCCGGAGGGCCCGCAGCTGTTCCCGGACGGCGACCTGACCGACGAGCCGGAGCAGACGCTGGTCGCCGAGCTGATCCGCGAGGCCTCGCTGGAGGGCGTGCGCGACGAGCTGCCGCACTCCATCGCCGTGGTCGTCGAGGAGATGGCGCCGCGCGAGGGCCGCGACGACCTGATCGACATTCACGCGTTCGTGTACGTGGAGCGGCCGTCGCAGAAGGCGATCATCCTCGGGCACCGCGGTGAGCGGCTCAAGCAGGTCGGCATCGCCGCCCGTAAGCAGATCGAGGCGCTGCTGGGCAGCCGCGTGTACCTGGACCTGCACATCAAGATCGCCAAGGACTGGCAGCGAGACCCGAAACAGTTGCGCCGCCTAGGCTTCTAGTGCCGCGACCACCAGCCTTCGCAGCGTCTTCACGGCGCTCAGCAGGGCACCTCGCGGCACTGGCCCCGCACCCCCGTACAACCAGTACGAGGGTGCGGGGCCGGCACCGCGACGCACCCGTCTGACCGGCGAAGTACGAGGCAAAGGCTGGAGGCCACGGCACATGGCCAACCTGTACGGCGACACCGGAATCGTGCTGCGGGTGCAGAAACTCGGTGAAGCGGACCGGATCATCACGTTCCTGACCCAGCGGCACGGCAAGCTCCGTGCGGTGGCGAAGGGCGTGCGCCGCACGACGTCGAAGTTCGGCGCCCGGCTGGAGCCGTTCTGCCACGTCGACGTGCAGTTCCACCCCGGCCGGTCGCTCGACATCATCACGCAGGTGCAGACGCTGGACGCGTTCGGCGTGGGCATCGTCAACGACTACCAGCGCTACACGGCCGCGTGCGCGATCCTGGAGACCGCTGACCGCCTCACCGCCGAAGAGGGCGAGCCGGTCCTGCGGCTCTACCTGCTCGTCGCCGGGGCTTTGCGCGCGTTGTCCGCCGGCGAACGGGATCCCTCGCTGCTCCTGGACGCGTACCTGATGCGTGCCATGGCGTTCGCCGGTTGGGCGCCCGCGGTGAACGAGTGCGCGAAGTGCGGCACGCCCGGGCCGCACCGGGCGTTCAGCGTCCAGGCCGGCGGTACCTGCTGCCCGACCTGCCGCCCGCCCGGCTCGGCGTCGCCCTCCGCGGACACGTTGACGCTGCTCTCGGCCCTGCTGCACGGCGAGTGGGGGGTGGTCGACGAGATCCCGCACGTCGCCCGCCGTGACGCGAGCGGCCTGGTCGCGGCGCACCTGCAGTGGCACCTGGAACGGCAGCTGCGGTCGTTGCCTTTGGTCGAACGCAAAGCCAAGGCGGACGACGGCTAATGTGGCGCCTGCTGGTAACTGGCCCAAAGTCCAACACAGTGCCCTGCTCGAAAGGATGCTTTGCGTCATGCTTCGTCGTCGCCGCTCCGAGCGTGAGAAGCGCGTTCCGCGCCCGCCGGAGCCGCACCCGTCCGGCGCGGTGCCCCCGCAGATTCCGGCCGAGTTCGTGCCGAAGCACATCGCGATCGTGATGGACGGCAACGGCCGATGGGCGAACCAGCGCGGGCTGTCGCGGGTCGAGGGGCACAAGCGCGGCGAGCAGGTCGTGGTCGAGGTCGCCAAGGGCGCGATCGAGATGGGCGTGAAGTGGCTGTCGTTGTACGCCTTCTCCACCGAGAACTGGCGCCGCAGCCCCGAAGAGGTCCGCTTCCTGATGGGCTTCTCCCGTGACGTGATCCGCCACCGCACCGACGAGCTCGACGAGCTGGGGGTGCGGGTGCGCTGGTCCGGGCGCCGGCCGCGGTTGTGGCGCAGTGTCATCAAGGAGCTGGAGGTCGCGGAGGAACGCACCCGCGACAACGACCGGCTCAATCTCGCGATGTGCATCAACTACGGCGGTCGCGCCGAGATCGGTGACGCGGCCCGCGAGATCGCACGGCTGGCGGCGTCCGGGCAGATCAACCCGGAGAAGGTCGACGAACGCACCCTCGCGCGCTACCTCTACCAGCCCGAGATGCCGGACGTGGACCTGTTCATCCGGCCGTCCGGTGAGCAGCGGACCTCGAACTTCCTGCTGTGGCAGTCCGCGTACGCCGAGCTGGTGTTCCAGGACATCCTGTGGCCCGACTTCGACCGCCGCGACCTGTGGCGCGCCTGCGAGAAGTTCGCCGAGCGCGACCGGCGCTTCGGCGGTGCGATCGACAAGCCCGACGCGGAGGTGTCGTGAACGCGACCGGTGACGCGCTCGAGTCCGCGCGCAAGGCGTTGGAGCTGTTCCACGACGTGACCGTCGACGACGACGGCGCGCTGAGCTTCCGGCACGGCGACGTGCCCTGCGCGGTGCAGGGCATGGAGCTCGCCGAGGGCCTGACCGTGCTCTCACTGACGGTCGTGGTCGCATGGGACCTGGTCGGCGACGTGGCGGCGTGGGTCGCCGAACGCGCTGGTCAGGGTCTTTTCGGCACGCTCGGCACCATCCCGTCCGAACGGGGGACGGACGTGATGCTGCGGTACGCGTTCCCGGCGGACGGCCTCAAGCCCGAACCGCTGAGCACGTTGCTGATGCTCGTTGTGTCGACCGCGTCGCAGGTGCGCGGCGAACTCCTCGCTCGATTCTGAAAGGACCCTTCCATGGGTGGCGTGATCATCTACGAGCCGGAAGAGGACTCGGAGGTCAACGAGTTCCCGTGGACCGTGACGTTCGAGCCGTCCGGCGGCGACGACTGGGACTCGTTCATCTGCGGGCCCTACGAGCGTGACCACGCCGTCGCGCTGGCCGAGGCCGTGGCGCTGGACGACGCCGAGGGCGGCGTGCTGGCCATCGTGAAGCCGATGCTGCCCGCGCTGAGCGCCGACGACGTCATCGCCACGATCGACGAGCTGCGCGAAGCCGCGCTCGAAGACGAGGAAGACGAGACGGTCAACGGCACGCCGGTCGACTTCGACGGCGAGGAGGACCTCGAGGAGGAAGAGGCCGAGTTCGCCGAGCCGCCCTCGCCCGAGGAGATCCGCGCCGGCATGGAGCGGACCTACCGCAGGCTGCTGGACACCGAGTGACGATCACCGGCGAGATCCGCTCGTCGAAGCGGCGATCCGGCCCGCCTCGGCTGAAGATCACGTCGTTGGAGGTGCTGTGCGGGATCCTCGTTCTCGCACTGCTCTTCCAGTCACGGCTCGTTGATCTGCTGGATGTGCCGAAGCTGCGCACCGCGGCGACCGTGTTCGTGGCGATCTGCGTGCAGGCGATGCCGTTCCTGGTCCTGGGCGTGCTGATCTCGGGCGCCATCGCGGCGTTCGTGCCGGCTTCGGCCCTGCGTCGCCTGCTGCCCTCGAAAACGGCGCTGGCGGTGCCGGTCGCCGGTGTCGCGGGCATCGCGCTGCCGGGCTGCGAGTGCGCCTCGGTGCCGGTCGCCCGCCGGTTGATGCAGCAGGGCGTCGCACCGGCCGTGGCACTGACGTTCCTGCTGGCCGCGCCCGCGGTGAACCCGATCGTGCTGGTGGCGACCGCGGTGGCGTTCAACGACACCCCGATGATGGTCGTCGCCCGGTTCGTCGCCTCGTTGCTGACCGCGATGGTCATGGGCTGGCTGTGGGTCCGGTTCGGCAAGGCCGAGTGGATCGCTGAACGCGCTCTTGCCCGCATGAAGGACCAACCCGGCACCTCCAAGTGGGCCGTGTTCGCCGAGAGCGCGCGTCACGACCTCGTGGACGCCGGTGGGTTCCTGGTGCTGGGCGGGCTGTTCGCGGCGGCGTTCAAGACGTTCGTGCCGGTCGCGTGGATGCAGACCATCGGCGGCCAGATCGTGCTGGGCGTGCTGGTGATGGCGTTCCTGGCGGTCATCCTGGCCCTGTGCTCGGAGGCGGACGCGTTCGTGGCGGTGGCGTTCTCCGCACTGCCGCTGCTGCCGCGCCTGGTCTTCCTGGTCGTCGGCCCGGCCGTCGACGTCAAGCTGATCGCGCTGCAGGCAGGTGCGTTCGGGAAGTCCTTCGCGTTCCGCTTCGCACCGGCTACCTTCGTGGTGGCGATCTTGTGCGCTGTCGTGACGGGAGTGGTGCTGCTGTGAGGCGGGAAACCCAGAACATCCTGCTGGTGCTGCTCGGCGGCGCGCTGCTGAAGATCAGCTTCTCCGGCCTGTACCTGCGCTACGTCCAGAAGGGCCTGCTGCCGCTGCTGATCGCGGCCGGCCTGATCATGGTCGGGCTGGCGGTGTTCGCGATCATCCGGGACATCCGCCGCGGCAAGGCTGCCGAAGAGCACGATCACGAGCACTCGCACTCGTCGCGGTCGACCTGGCTGATGCTGCTGCCGGTGCTGGCGGTGTTCCTGGTCTCGCCACCGGCCCTGGGCGGCGACGTCGTGAGCTCGGCCGCCGACACGAACCAGACCCAGCGGGCCCGCAACCTGCTGGGCGAACTGCCGGCCGGCGACGTGATCCCGTTGTCCATGACGGAGTTCGTCACGCGCACGGCGTGGGACGAGTCCGGGACCCTGGACAACCGCCGGGTGAAGCTGACCGGGTTCCTCACCCGCGCGGAAGGCGACACGTTCGTCGCCCGGCTCGCCATCTCGTGCTGTGCCGCGGACGCCCGGCCGTTGAAGGTGAAGCTGATCGGGGACGTGCCGGCGCTGCCTGACGAGCAGTGGGTCGAGGTGACCGGGCAGGTCGTGCCGAAGTCGGCGTCCGAGCAGAACTCCTGGGTGCCGGACTTCACGGTGGAGTCGGCCGACTCGGTGGCCGAGCCGGTCGAGCCCTACGAGTCCTGAGTTCGCGCCGGCGGTCGTCACCGCCGGCGCGCAACCAGAGGCCCGACTAGAGGTTCTTGGCCGCGCACTCCGCGCATGTGCCGAAGATCTCCACGGTGTGGCTGACCTCGGAGAAGCCGTTCTCGGCCGCCACCCGGTCCGCCCACTTCTCGACCGCCGGACCCTCCACCTCGACCGTGCGGCCGCAATGGCGGCACACCAGGTGATGGTGGTGGTGGGCCGAGCAACGGCGGTAGATGGCCTCGCCCGAGTCGGTGCGCAGGACGTCGACCTCGCCGGCGTCCGCGAGCGACTGCAGGGTGCGGTACACGGTTGTCAGGCCGATGCCCTCACCCCGGCGGCGTAGTTCCTCGTGCAGTTCCTGGGCGCTGCGGAAGTCGTCGAGCTGGTCGAGCAGGTTCGAGACCGCCGTGCGCTGCTTGGTGGACCTCAGTCCGGTCACAACTTCTCCTCGACGTGCGTCACTGCATCCACCACGATGTGCGCCAGGTGCTCGTCCACCAGCCGGTAGACGACTTCGCGGCCGTGCCGTTCACCGTGCACCACGCCTGCCGACTTGAGAACGCGCAGGTGCTGGCTGATCAGCGGCTGGGCGACGCCCAGTGCCTCGACCAGTTCGTGCACGCAGCGGTCGTGTTCCTGCAGTTGCAGGACGATCGCGATGCGCACCGGGGCGGCCAGGGCGCGGAGCAGATCTCCGGCCGCTGTCAGGGTGTGGGCAGGGCGTGGCGGCGCGGGCGCTGGAGCCTGGCGTTCGGGGGAGTGCTCGCCGTGCAGCTGGACGGTCATGGCGGCACACCTCACCTGGTAGGGATTTTCACAACCAATTCTACGGTGATGATGAGCAGTATCAGCACGACGACCACGCGCAACGTGCGTTGACCTGGGGAAAGTACCTTCCAGGTGGCCGCCAGCAGCACTCCGGCACCGACGATCAGCACGCCGAGCAGTACCGCGCCGAGGGTGCCGCCGACCAGGACGCCGGTGATGAACAGACCGAGCACGAGCACGAACGCCACGACCGGGCGGACGCGCGCGAGTGGGCCGTCACCGGGCAGGAGAGGGCGCTTGGAGGTCACCGTGCCATCCTTGCATCGTGCTGCTGGTGTGCCGTTTCCGCGTATCCGATCCTGACACGTTCACCTCGCGCGTAGAGCAGGCGCTGAGGCTGCTGACGGCTCAGCCCGGTTGCCGGAAGGGCACGCTGGCGCGGTCCACCGACGAGGACGACCGGTGGGTGCTCACGGTCGAGTTCGAGTCCGTGGTGGCTTATCGGCGCGCGATGTCGCCGTTCCCGGTGCGTGAACACGTGATCCCGCTGCTGTCCGAGGCGCTGACCGACGAGCCCGCGATGTACGAGCCGACGCTGACCAGCGTCGGCGGCGAGGTCGAGGAGCACACGAGCCTGCTCGCCGAGGACGCGTTCACGGTGCGGCTCGGCGAGGCCGGCGGACCGGCTACTCCCCGCTTCTAGGCCCTAGTTCTGGGCGGCGATGGCTTCCATCTCCTTGACCCACTCGTCGTGCGAGTCGTGGGGGAGCAGCTCCAACGCCCTGCGCGCGGCCTCGGCGGCCTCCACCGTGCGGCCCAGCGCGTGCAGCGTCTTGGCCTTGCCGCTCTCCGCGTACGCCTCCGGCGTCTTCTCGAAGGCGTCGAGCGCCTCGGCGAAGCGCTCGTTCTCGAAGTAGTACCAGCCGAGGTTGTTGTGCAGCGGGCCGAGCCAGCGCACCAGTTCGGGGTTGGCCACGACCAGCTCGATGCCCTGCTTGGTCCACTTCTCCGGGTCGTCGACCAGCGACGCCATGTGCGCGGCGTCGACCGCCAGCGACAGGTCGCCGCGGGTCTTGGCCAGCACGAACGCCGCCACGAACAGCGGTTGCGCGGCCTCCGGATTGCCCGCCGAGCGGTGCAGCCGGCCGCGTTCGAGCAGCGCGCGCACCCGGCCCGTCGAATCGGGTGCCACCAGTGTCTCGGCCTCGTCGACCAGGAGGTGACCTGCGGCGAAGTTCTCCCGCAGTCCCTCGACGCGGCCGAGTTGGGTCAGCACCTCCGCGCGCTCGTCGTCGGACTCCACGTTGTTGAGCAACGCCCGGAATCTCGCCTCGGTGCCGTCCAGGTCGGCGAAGTCCCACAGCTCTCGCAGCCGGTCTTCCATTGGTGCAGGGTAAGGCTCTGGTCGCCCGTTCGGGGCGTGACGTGACGGGCTAGGCTTGGGCCCCCGAATCTATTCCCCCGATGGAGTTCCCGTTGGCCGCCGATCGCATCGAGACCGTTGTCAGCCTCTGCAAGCGCAGGGGGTTCGTCTACCCGTGCGGGGAGATCTACGGCGGTACCCGCTCGGCGTGGGACTACGGACCCCTCGGCGTCGAGCTCAAGGACAACATCAAGCGCCAGTGGTGGAACTTCATGGTCCGCGGCCGCGAGGACGTCGTGGGCCTGGACTCGTCGGTCATCCTTCCGCGTGACGTCTGGGTCGCCTCCGGTCACGTCGAGGCGTTCGTCGACCCGCTGGTCGAGTGCGAGTCGTGCCACAAGCGGTTCCGCGCGGACACGCTGTCCGAGGAGTACGCCGAGCGCACCGGCAAGGAGGTCGCCGAGGGCGACGTCTCCGACGTGCCGTGCCCGAACTGCGGTGTGCGCGGCACCTACACCGAGCCGAAGATGTTCAACGGCCTGCTGAAGACGCACCTTGGTCCGGTCGAGACCGAGGAGGGCCTGCACTACCTGCGCCCCGAGACCGCGCAGGGCATCTTCACGAACTTCCTGAACGTGCAGACGACGTCGCGCAAGAAGCCGCCGTTCGGCATCGGCCAGATCGGCAAGTCGTTCCGCAACGAGATCACGCCGGGCAACTTCATCTTCCGCACCCGCGAGTTCGAGCAGATGGAGATGGAGTTCTTCGTCGAGCCGGGGACGGACGAGGACTGGCACCAGTACTGGATCGACGAGCGCACCCGCTGGTACACGGACCTGGGTGTGTCGAAGGAGAACCTGCGGCACTACGAGCACCCGCAGGAGAAGCTCTCGCACTACTCGAAGCGCACCGTCGACATCGAGTACCGCTTCCAGTTCGGCGGCCAGGAGTGGGGTGAGCTCGAGGGCGTCGCGAACCGCACGGACTTCGACCTGACCACGCACTCGAACCAGTCGGGCGTCGACCTGTCGTACTTCGACCAGGCCACGAACTCGCGCTACAAGCCGTTCGTCATCGAGCCGGCCGCCGGCGTGGGCCGCCCGATGATGGCGTTCCTGCTGGAGGCCTACACCGAGGACGAGGCCCCGAACGCCAAGGGCGGCGTGGACAAGCGCGTCGTGCTGAAGCTCGACCGCCGCCTCGCCCCGGTCAAGGTCGCCGTGCTGCCGCTCTCGCGCAACTCCGACCTGTCGCCGAAGGCCCGCGACCTCGCGACCGCGCTGCGCCGCAACTGGAACGTCGACTTCGACGACGCCGGCGCGATCGGCCGCCGCTACCGCCGCCAGGACGAGATCGGCACGCCGTTCTGCGTGACGGTCGACTTCGACACGCTCACCGACCTCGCCGTGACGGTGCGGGAGCGCGACACGATGTCGCAGGAGCGGGTGGCGATGGACCAGCTGGAGTCGTACCTCGCGGCACGCCTCGTCGGCTGCTAGTTCGAGGCCGACTGCTCCATTCGGCCGTATCTCCCTGCTACCCTGTGGAGTCACTTCGTCACAGCGTGCAGGGGGCGAGTAGTGGTCGAGGACAACCGCAGGTGGGGCTTCGAGGAAGCCGAGGACTGGGAGTACGAAGCCGGGCGGCGGGTCGCACCGCCGCCCGCCGCCCAGCAGGACGAGGCCGACGGGTGCGTCGGCACCGACGCGAGTGGTGCGGTCTCGGTGGTCGCGGAGCTCGACGGCCGGGTGCGCGCCGTCCGGCTCACCGCGCGATGGCGTGACTCCCTCGAGCAACGTGCCCTGGGCGCGGCTGTGCTCAGCGCGGCCAACAACGCGACCATGCAGGCACTGTCACGCTCAGTGCAGGCGCAGGGAGATCTGACGGCCGTCGAGCCGGTTCCCGCGAGCGGTGAGGTGGACGAGACACCGCTCACCAGCGATGCCGCGATGCGGCTGTTCGCCGCGGTGAACGCCGAACTCGCCGCGTTCACCGGCAGCCTTGACCAGACGGTGAACGCCGCCGTGCAGAGCGAGAGCCGCGGCGGGCACGTCCGCGGCACCGCGCAGTCCGGTCAGGTCGTCCGCCTGGACATCGATGACCGGTGGCTGCACGCCGCGCCAGGCCCCGAGATCGAGGGCGAGCTCATCGAAGTGCTCCTCGCGCTGCACGACCGCGGCACGCCGGCGCCGCAGCCGGTCGGACCGGCCATCGCGGAACTCCAGGCGCTGGCGAGTGATCCGGCGAGACTGCTGCGGAAGGTGGGGCTGGCGTGAGTGATCTGAGAGTTGCGCTCGAGGCGATGCGCGCGGACGCGGGACTGTGGTCAGCCGCCGCCGACAACGTGCAGGGCCCGCAGAGCACCATCAGCGGACTGACTCTGACGGGCCACGACGTCTCCATGTGGGCGGTCGACCGAGGTCTGGACCGCACGTACGAGAACGGCCGGGTCGTGCTCGAAGACCTGCTGCGCCAGGCGATGACGGCGTTCCACGGGCTCGGCGACAGCCTGCGGGCGGCCGCCGACACTTACGAGCGCGAGGAAGACAAAAACCTGCACGAGATGCACCGGCTCACGGGGGACCTCAAGTGACCAATCCGCTGGTGGTGCAGGCCAAGGAGAAGGTCGACGACGTCGACCGCAACATCAAGCGGTTCTTCGACGTAGTCAACGCCACACTGAGCTGGGTGCCCGCTCCGCTGCAGTGGGTCATCGACAAGGTCCAGGACGGCATCCGATGGCTCAACGAGAAGATCGCCGAGTTCTGGAGCCGGGTGAACCAGCTGTTCGACCAGCCTGGTGACTCCGACCGGCTCCGTCAGGTCGGCACCGGATGGGTCGAGCAGGTCGGCAACAAGCTCGGCGACATCGCGGGCACGATCACGCTCGACAAGATGCGCACGAACGTCGAGTGGGAGGGCAGGGCCGCGCGCGCCTACTCGGCGACGGTGCCGCCGCAGTCGCAGGGCCTGAACTCGGTGAAGGACGTCGCGAACCAGATGCGCGCGTCGCTCAACAGCCTGGCGAACTCGATCGACGCGTTCTGGATCGCGATGGGCGTCGCGTTCGCCACCTTCGTCGTGTCGGCGATCGGCGCGATCGCCGCGGCCTGCACCGTCGTCGGCACGCCTGCCGCCGTCGCCGCCCTCGCGGGCGGACTGACCGTCGCGATCGGCATCGTCGGTGCCACGATCATGGCGCTGGAGTCGCACACCAACACGATCGAGACCGAGCAGAACACGATCATGCAGAAGATCCACGACATCGGCCGCGAGTGGACCATGCCCAACGTTGGCGACATGGGCGATGCCAGTGTCACCGACGGCGACGGTTCGGACTGGAAAGTCGACAATTGATCATCATTGGCCAAGGGCCACAGCCGCAATGGGTGTGGGTTTCCGCTGAGCGGGTCCAGCGGATCAGGGCGCGGCTGGCGGTGACAGGACTGCCCCTCATGGGGATGGCGCTGGTGTTCGGGATCGTGCTCGTCGCGCTCGGTCTGAACCTGCCGTCCTCCCACAGCCCGATCAACGTGATCGGCGTGATGATGGCCGGCTTCGCCGCGTTCTGGGCGCTGCTGTCCGGGCTGAGCCTCGCCACCGCGCGCTCGTGTGCGCGTGATGAGTTCGTCGACGTCAACGGGATCCGCACCGTCCGCCGCCTGCTCGGGGTGTGGTGGGGCGGCGCGATCTTCTGCGTGATGACCGCCTGGTTCGCCGAGGTGATGACGCTGGGCAGCGAGACGCGGCCGGTGCCGTTCACGGCGGGGTCGGCGGTGTATCTGGCGTTGCTGGCCGTGGTCGTCGTGCTGGGCGGGGTCGCGTTCTTCACCGCGCGTGCCGTACTGCGGGTGAACTGAGGCAACATCGCGGTGCCCTGTCACGTGTAGGAGGCATGACAGGGGAGCAGATCAGGAGACGTGGCCTCGTGCAGGCCGCGGTGGGGACGGCGCTCGCCGCCTGGGTGGTGGTCTTCGCGGCGATGGCAGACGCCGGGAATCCGACTGTGCTCATGGGCGCGGCGGTGAGCTGCGGGTTGGTGTGTCTGTGCTCGGCGGCGGGCGGCCTGGTGGCGGCCCGGATCACCGATGCGGCCTCGGCGGCTCGGTTGCGGCATGTGATCGTGGTGCTGGAGGGCACCGCCCTGACGATCTTTTTCCCGTTCTACTGGTTCGCGTTCGACGTCGAGCCGGTGGGGGAGCCCTGGGACTTCGTGCCGATGGTCGTGCTGGCTCTCATGGTGCCGGTGTTCATCGCGTTGGTGCTCGCCATGCGGGGCAGCCATCTCGTGCACAAGATCGTCGTCGACGCCTTCGGACCGCTCGTGCCGGACTCCGGTGCGGGCGCGCCGACGCAGCGGATCAGGGTGCTCGGCACCGTGCTCGTCGTGGTGGGAGCCGTGTTGTCGGTCGCCGCGGTGCCGGTGGCGCTCGCGGCGGCGTCCGGGTCGGCTTTCTTCCTGATCTTCGGCTTGCCGTTGATGCTCACGCCTGTGCTGCTCGGGGTGAAGCTGGCAGGAGTGACAAACGTCTACTCCGCGCGGCGGTGGAATGTCGGCTGGTACGTCGTCGTCCCCCTCTCCGGCGGGTTCGCGGCGGCCAAGTTCGCCTCCGTGGGCGGCGCCCCTGGGATGTTGTTCGGCGCGCTGGCCTTCGGAGCGATCGTGCTCCTCGTGATCGCGATCCTCGTGATGCGCGAGTTCACCGGTGAATGGGACCGGCCCTGGCGCGAACGACGGAGCCGGCAGGTCAGCCGTTGACGGGCAGCAACGCCTGGACGGCCGCGGTGACCGCGTTGATGGCCTGCCGGGCGGTCGTCCACGAGCCGGTCGGGCTGGTGGTCAGGACGGCGACGGCGTACCGGTCGCCGAGGACGCCCGCGCTGTGCAGGTAGACGTCGCTCGGCAGGTAGTACATCCAGCCCTGCTTGGCGTAGCCGCCGCCGCTGCCGAGCAGGCCGAACGCCTGGTTGAAGCCGTCGGCGGCGGTGGCGGGGGCCGAGGACAGGGCGGTGACGACCTCGTCGCGGACCGGCGAGCCGAGGAGGTAGTGGTACAGCCGCACCATGTCGTTCGCGGTGATGACGACCTCGCCCCACTGCGACGGGTCGTCCGGGGCGTGCGTGCCGGTGAGGCCTGCTTCGGCGGCGACGCGGCCGATGGCGTCCATGCCGTCGAACCTCGTCCACATCACGTCCATGGCGTTGTCGTCGCTGGCGCCGAGCGCGCGATATATCAGTTCGTGGTCCGCGTCGGAGATCGGCTGTCGCAACGCGTCGACGGCGAGGATCAGCTTCGACAGCGACGCCGAGTAGAACGGCTGGTCACCCTGCTGCGAGACCACCTGGCCGGACTCGAGGTCCATGATGGCGAGGCCGACGTCGGACGTCCCGCCCGCGGCCACCGCAGCCGATATATCAGCCGCTGATATATCGAATGCTGCCGACCGTGTGCCGGTATCCGATGTACTGGGACTGGTATGCGGTATACCGGCGTCGCCCGTATCCAATATATCGGGGCCGCGCGAAACTGATATATCGGTTGGCTTCCCGTGCGCGCTGCACGGCTCGGCGTCCGGAACCATGAACACGGCCGCCGTGAGCAGGAGGATCAGGGCCCAGCGCACCCTTCCAAGGTGTGCCTCACAGGAGCCTGGTGTCGAGCTTTTCCTCCTGTGCGGTTGCTGAAGAATCCTCCCTGACCACCACGTACGCGCCGCTGCCTCGGCGTTCCGTCACGGCCTCGGCCAGTTCGGTGCCGCGGTACAGCAGGCCCGCGCCGTCGTCGGTGCAGTACGTCTTCGGCAGCAGGCCCGCGGCCACCGCCTCGTGGATCTTCGGGCGGCGGGTCTCCTCGGAGTCGTAGTGCACGCCGTTGCCGTAGGGGAGCAGGCCCAGGCCGTTCGTGACGATCCGCAGGTCCGGGCCGAACGAGTCGGTCGCGCCGCCGCTGTGCCAGCAGATCGAGCCGGCCGACACGCCGCTGAGCACGACGCCGGCCTCCCACGCCCGGCGGAAGATCGCGCCGAGCCCGTGCACCTCCCACACCGCGAGCAGGTTCGCGACCGAGCCGCCGCCCACCCACACGACGTCGCTGGACAGCACGAACTCCTCGAGGTCGTCCGTCGGCGGCATGGTGAAGAGGTTCAGGTGCGACACCTCGATGCCCGCGACCTTGCCCGGCCTCCGACACGTTCGCGTTGAACGCACCGCTGGTCGCCGTTCGCGGTGCCGACGTGGCAGAGCCGCGGTGCGCGACCTTCGACGCCGGACAGGTCGATCGCGAAGTGGATCAGCTTGCCGAATTCGAGGTTGGTGCGGTGACCGGAGCGCCAGCCTCCGGAGGTGGCGAGGATGGTGGGCTGCTCAGCAGGCATGACGTTGATCCTTGCAGGGGCGTCAACGCGATACCCCGGCGGTCTGGAAGCATGCAAGGTGTGCGGACCACGCCCCTGAAACCATTCGCCAGGATTCGCCGGATCGTGCTGCGCCTTGTTTTCGGGGCGGCGATCATCGGTGTCCTGGTGGTCGGCGGCACGGCGTTCCGCGTGTGGCAGGTCGCCCGCGTGGACGACTGGACGAAGGCCGACGTGGCGGTCGTGCTCGGCGCCGCGCAGTACAACGGCGTCCCGTCCGACGTGCTCACGGCCCGGCTCGAACACGCCCTCGGCCTCTACCAGGAGGGCGTGGTCGGCTACATCGCCACGACCGGCGGCCGCCAGCCCGGCGACAACTTCACCGAGGGTCAGGTCGGCAAGCTCTGGCTGGTCAAGCGCGGCGTGCCGGAGGACCGCGTGCTGCAGGTCGGCGAGGGCGCGGACACGCTCGGGTCGCTGCGGGCGGTCGCGTCGGTCGCCAAGGAACGCGACCTGAAGACCGCCGTGATCGTCAGCGACCCGTGGCACTCGCTGCGGGCCCGCACGATGGCCGAGGACGCCGGCCTGGAGGCGTGGACGTCGCCGACCCGCAGCGGCCCGAACGTGCAGACGCGCGAGACGCAGTGGTTCTACATCAAGCGCGAGACCGGAGCGCTGCTGTACTACCGGCTGATGAAGGCGCACGCCGGCGTGTTCGACGAGCTCAAGCTCCCTAAAATCGGCTGATGGGATACACCGGCCACGACGCGGAGCGCCTGCTCACCGAGGACCCGAAGACCGCGGCGCTGCCGGGTGCCCGCAGCGAGAACCGCACGCCGTTCGCCCGTGACCGGGCCCGCGTGCTGCACTCCGCGGCGTTGCGCCGGCTCGCGGGCAAGACCCAGGTCGTCGGACCGGGCGAGGGCTCCGAGGTGACCGGTGTGCCACGCACCCGGCTGACGCACTCGCTGGAGGTCGCGCAGATCGGTCGCGGCATCGGTGCGGAACTGGGCTGCGATCCGGACATCGTCGACACGGCCGGTCTCGCGCACGACATCGGCCACCCGCCGTTCGGGCACAACGGCGAGAGGGCACTCAACGAACTCGCCGGTCCGTGCGGTGGCTTCGAGGGCAACGCGCAGACGTTCCGCATCCTCGCCCGCTTGGAGCCCAAGACCGCGCACGGCCTGAACCTCACGCGCGCGGTGCTCGACGCGTCGACGAAGTACCCGTGGACGCGCACGCCCGGCACGGTGAAGTTCGGCGTGTACGACGACGACCTCGAAGTGTTCGAGTGGATGCGTGCGGGTGCACCGGAACGAGAGCAGTGCATCGAGGCGCAGGTGATGGACTGGGCCGACGACGTGGCGTACTCGGTGCACGACGTCGAGGACGGCGTTCTGGCCCACCGCATCAGCCTCGGCGCGCTGGCCCGTCCCGACGAACGGGCCGCGATCGCGTCGCTCGCGGCCAAGACGTTCTCCGACGAGTCCGTGGCCACGCTCGAAGCCACCGCCGAGGAGCTCCTCACGCTGCCGGTGATCGCGTACTGGACCGAGCACGAGTACGACGGCTCGCTCGGCGCGCAGGTCGCGTTGAAGAACCTCACCAGTGAACTGGTCGGCCGCTTCGCCTCGGCGGCCGTCACCGAGACCCGCGACGTGCACGGCGACGGAGTCCTGACCAGGTACTCGGCGTCGCTGGAGGTCCCGAGGCAGGTCGCGGCGGAGGTGGCGCTGCTCAAGGCGATGGCCGTCCGGTACGTGATGAGCGACCCCGCCCGCCTCGCCATGCAGGCGACCCAGCGCGAGCTGATCTCCGGCCTCGTCGCCCGGCTGATGGAACGCCCGGCCCTGCTCGACCCCTCGTTCCGGCCGGTGTTCGCGGCCGCTTCCTCTGACGCCACCCGGCTTCGCGTCGTCGTCGACCAGGTCGCGCTGCTCACCGACGCCCAGGCCGTGGCCTGGCACCGCGCATCGGCGTAGCTTCGAAGGCATGGCGGAGGGGAAGCGACCGCCGGGCCGACGGTGGCCGTGGCGAAGACCAGCGAGGGACGTCGTTCCAGTCGGATTCGACGACCAGGGCGACGACGACGGTTCGGCCGGTGTGCGCGAACCCCGCCACCCCAAGCCGCCCGGGCCGATGGGAGGAGCCGGGGAGCGGCCCCTTCCGGAAGACCCGGTCGTGATGCAACTGCCGGATCCGCGCCAGTAGTGGCGGGGGCGGCACCACGATGCGCCCGTCTGATCGCGATTTCGCACGGCAACATCACGAGCCGCGCCACTAGAGGAGAACCTGTGACCGATCAGGCCGACTTCGCCCTGAACACTGCACCGCGTCGCCGTGCCCGATCCGTCCTCCAACGCGTGCTGGTCGCCGTTCTCGGTGGCCAGTGCGCTCGCGCTGGCCCGTGAGGCGGCGCGCGGAGAGACCCGCACCGAGCTCGACCGGTTGCTCACGGACTTCGACCCCGCAGACGCGCTCGACGTGCCCGAACTGGCGGTCGCGAACACCCTCTGGGCCGACGACGACCTGACCCTGAACCCGGACTTCTCCCTCGCTGCTTCGGTGCGGCGCACCGCGTTCTCCGACCCGCAGACGGTTCGCAAGCTGGTCAACACCGACGTCGCCGAGACCACCCGCGGCCTGATCCCCGAACTGCTGTCGAGCCCGCCGCCCCCGGACGCCGCGGCGATCATCGTCAACGCGCTGTACCTCAAGGTGGGCTGGCTCAACCGGTTCCCGGCGTTCGACACGCAGCCCAGGCCGTTCCACGCGCCGGGTGGCGACATCACCGTGCCGACCATGAAGGTGACGGAGAAGTTCCGCTACGCCCGCCACGACGGCTGGCAGACGGTCGTGCTGCCCGCCGCCTCCGGGGTCGAGGCCGTGATCCTGCTGCCGGACGAGTCACTGGAGCAGCCGCTCGCCCCGGAGGTCCTCCAGGCCTCCGCGCGGACGAACCTCGAACTCTCACTGCCCAAAGTGGACGTTCGCGAGAAGCTCAAGCTGAAGGCCGTGCTGCACCGGCTGGGCGTGCAGCGCATGTTCGCGCGGAACGCCGACTTCAGCGGGCTCTCACCGGACGAGCGGCTGTTCGTCGACGACGTGATCCACGAGGCCGTGCTGCGCGTGGACGAGGAGGGCCTCGAAGGCGCCGCGGCCACCGCCGTCACGTTCCGGACCGTGTCGATCGAGATCCCGACCGAGCCGATCGTGGTGACCGTCGACCGGCCGTTCCTGCTGGCCGTGCGGCACGCCCGCTCCGGCGCGATCTACTTCCTCGCACAGGTCGCCCGCCCGTGACCGACCACACCGGCTTCGCCCTCAAGCTGCACCGCGTCGCCGTCCCCGATCCGGCCTCGAACGCGTGCTGGTCGCCGTTCTCGGTGGCCGGCGCCCTTGCGCTCGCCCGCGAGGCCGCGCGCGGTCAGACCCGTGCCGAACTCGACGCGCTGCTCGGCGACTTCAACCCCGACGACGCGCTCGACGTGCCCGAACTCGCCGTCGCGAACACGCTGTGGGCCGATGACCGGCTGGCGCTGAACCCCGCCTTCTCGCTGGCGAAGTCGGTCCGGCGGGCGCCGTTCGCCACCGCCCCGGACACAGTCCGCAAGCTCGTCAACGCCGACGTCGAGGAGACGACCCGCGGCCTGATCCGCGACCTGCTCGACCACGTGCCGGCGGACGCGGTGGCGATCATCGTCAACGCCCTGTACCTCAAGGTGGGCTGGCTCAACGAGTTCCCGGTCCACGCGACGGCAGCCGCGGCCGTTCCACGCACCCGGCGGGGACGTCGAGGTGCCGACCATGACGGTGACGGCCAGGTTCGGCTACGCCCGCCACCCCGGCTGGCAGACGGTCGTGCTGCCCGCCGACTCCGGCGTGGAAACCGTGGTCCTGCTGCCGGACGACGTCGCTCGACCAGCCGCTCGACCCGTCGGTGTTCGAGGTCGCCGGCAGCACGAGCGTCGAGCTGGCACTGCCCAAAGTGGACGTTCGGGCGAAGTTCGAGCTGAGCGAGACGGCTGCAACGGCTGGGCGTGACCGAGATGTTCTCGTCGCGCGCGGACCTCAGCGGGCTCTCGCCGGACGAGCGGCTGTTCGTCGACCACGTGATCCACGAGGCCGTGCTGCGCATCGACGAGCAGGGCCTGGAGGGTGCCGCCGCGACCGCGGTCATGATCCGGCCGGGTCGGTCGCCGCGCCCGACCGACCCGGTCGTGGTGACCGTCGACCGGCCGTTCCTGCTCGCCGTGCGGCACGCCCGCTCGAAAGCGATCTACTTCCTCGCACAGGTCGCCCGTCCGTGAACCATTCGCCCTGACGAGCAAGCGTTTCGCGCGGCGAGATCATGATCTTGGCTTTACCGTTCCAGGCATGACCCAGCACGGTGCCGGCGAGCAGCTCGTGGTGCTCGCCGCGGCAGGCGCCACGCGGATCACCTGCTTCAGCGGCGTCAGCATCCCGGTCCTCCTGCGCACCGAGTGCTACTCGAAGGCGCTGGCGGACGCGCTGGGCCTCACGCCGTCACCGGACCTGCAGCGTGACGGCGAGCTTCCGCAATGCGTGTTCTTCATCCACGAGTACGCGCTGCGCACCGTGGTCGGGAACGACCGGCTGATGGAGGACCAGATCCTGCACCTGCTGTTCCACGCGCCGTCGATCCGGATCGTGCCGGTGAGCGCGGGCGGGGCGGCGGCGATCGGGCTCGACTACGCGCTGATCCAGTACGAGCACGAACCACCGCTCGTCTACCTCGCGAACTGGGTACTCGTCAGCGACGCGGCGACCGTGGAACGGGCCGTGACGGTTTTCCAGCGGATGCACGCGGTCGCTCTCGACAACGAGCGGTCGCGTGACCTGCTGATGGACTACGTGGCCGTGTACGACCGTTGAAGCCGGTATCGAAGTCCTTAGGGGTTGTTGCGGCGCAGGAAGAGCCGCATGCCGTCCTCGCCGGGTAGCGCGCACAGCAGCAGGCGCACGTTCTGGTGGCGCACCGGCACCGCACACGAGTCGCCCGCCAGCAATGTCCCCGCCAGCAGGCCGGCCGACTCGTGATCGATGTCCAGCACGAAGTCGTTGCTCATGGATGGACCCTATGAGCTGGCCGCCTCGCAACCCAGTCACCCAAAGGTGTCACATTCGCGGGCGCTGCCCCGTCCACTGTGCATGACGAGGATCAACGGAGTCGCCAAGAAGGACGCGGGCCTGCTCACCAAGGCCCTCTACTGGTTCGCCCGGCGCGAGTTCGGGGCGGTGCCGGAGCCGGTCACGGTCATGGCGCAGCACCCGAAGCTGCTGATCGCGAGTGGCCGGCACGAGCTCGCGGTCAAGAAGGCGGTCCACGGGCCGTTGTTCGAGCTCTGCGTCTACCGGACCGCGGTGAAGCTCGGCTGCTCGTGGTGTGTGGACTTCGGCGCCATGCTGATGAAGCACGGCGGCTTGGACATCGAGCGGTTGAAGCACATCGACTCGTACGACACTTCACCTCTGTTCACCGACCTTGAGCGCAAGGCGCTCGCCTACGCCGACGCGATCACCGACACGCCCGTCAGCGTCACCGACGAGCAGGTCAGCGAGCTGGAGAAGCTGCTGGGACCCAAGGAACTCGTGGCGCTGACCTACCAGATCGCGCTGGAGAACCAGCGGGCGCGGTTCAACAGCGCGTTCGGGATCAAAGATCAGGGCTTCACCAGCGGCGACGCGTGCCGCGTCCCGGCAGACTAGAAGCGTGGAGAAGATCACCCTGACAGGAGCCCAGGAGACCATGCTCGCCACGCTGTACGGCCGGGCGCTGGACAGCGAGCGAGCCGCCTCCGTGCTGCACGACGACGAGGCGAAGCGCGCGGTCGGCCGCATCGACTACGACTTCGGCAAGACCGGGATGACCACGACGACCGCGGTCGGCGTGGCCATCCGTGCCAAGGTGCTCGACGACTGGACGCGGGAGTTCATCGAGCGCAATCCGTCCTGCACGGTGCTGCATCTGGCCTGTGGGCTGGACACGCGTGCGCATCGGATCGAACGGCCGGACACCGTGCGATGGGTCGACGTCGACATGCCGGACGTCGTTGCGTTGCGGCAGAAGCTGTTGCCGCCGCTTGCCGGTGACTATCGGCTGGTGGGGTCGTCGGTGACCGAGGAGGCGTGGCTCGCCGCGGTGCCCGCCGACCGTCCGGTCGTGGCGGTGTTCGAGGGCCTGTCGATGTACCTCACGCAGGCCGAGGGGCACGCGTTGATCAGCCGGATCACCGGCCGGTTCTCCCAGGGCGAGCTGCTGTTCGACGTCTACGGCTCGTGGGGGATCAAGCTGCAGAAGTTCGTGCCGGCCGTGCGCAACGCCGGGGCGACTCTGCACTGGGGCGTCGACGATCCGCGCGAGGTCGAGGCGCTGCACGCCGGACTGACCACTGTGGACGCCTGGCGCAGCGTGGACCTGCCGTACCTGGACGCGTTGCCCAGGTCCGGCAGGATCCAGATGAAGGTCCTCAGCGCCGTCCCGAAGCTGCGTGACGTGGGAAAGCTGCTGCGCCTGCGGTGGTGATCAGGACTCGACGACGAAGTCGAACCTGGCGGTGTAGCGGTTCCCGACGAGCGGGCCGAGCTCGACCTCGCACTCGCGGTCGAGGTAGGCGTCGCGCCGGTTCAGCGCGGCCACGTTCATCCCGTACGCCCTGAGGTTGTCCGGGAAGAACAGCTGCGTGGTCAGGATCGGGCCGTTGCGCGCCTGCACCTTGACGTGGATGTGCGGCGTGCGGCCCGGATAGTCCTTCGGCACGACCGTTTCCAGCACGTACGCACCCGTGCTGCTGCTGAACTGGTGCCCGCGCATCTTGAACGTGGTGTTGTCGTACACACCACGGTCGTCCGCTTGCCAGAAGTCCAGCAGTGCGCTGGGGATGGGTTCGCACTTCATCGTGTAGACGAATCCGGTGATGCTGAGCACGACACCGGTGACGCCGGGCGTGCGCAGGTTCGTGCGCTGCGGGGAATTCCGCTTGAAGTAGGGACCTTCGATGTTCGACGGCGTGTCGTCGTCATCGACGCAGGTCGGGGTGAGCGGGAGAGGGGCGCTGCGAGCGGTGGTGGTGCCGGCGGCGGTCAGGGCGACCGCCGCGGCCGCACCGGTCGCGAGGAACGCCCGGCGGGTGGGTTTGTCGTGTTCGGGCATGGTCGAACTCCGGTGGTTGCAACCCGCGGCAGGGGGCTTGGGCTGGACCGACCGGACGAACGTTAGTGTCGAAACGATTCCCGTGACCAGTTACGGTCTAGACCAAGAACTCCACGTGGCCGAGCTTGTCCGGGTTCGCGATGTCGTAGACCGCGCCGACCTTGCCGTCGTGCACGTTGAACGTGACGACGCGCTGTGCCGCCTCGCCCTTCGCCGCCATGAGCAGGCCGAGGTCGCCGTTGACCCGCACCGGGCGCAGCTGCGGGAAGTCGTCCTCGAAGCCGTACTTGCGGACGAGGCCGAAGAAGAAGCGGGCGATCTTCTCCGCGCCGGCGACCGTGTGGACCGCGGTGCGGACCTTGCCGCCGCCGTCGCCGACCAGCACCGCGTCCGGATGCAGCAGGCTGAGCACGGCCTCGATGTCGCCGCTCGACATGGCCTGGACGAACTTCTCCAGCACCTCCTGCTGCTCGGCGAGTGCGGCGCGGGGTGGTGGCTCCGCGCTGGTCACGGTCTTGCGGGCCCTGGACGCATGCTGCCGAGCCGCCGCGGCCGAGACGCCCAGCACCTCCGCGATCTCGTCGAACGGCACGGCGAACGCGTCGTGTAGCACGAACGCCACGCGCTGGTCGGGCGTGAGTTTGTCGAGCACCACCAGTGCCGCCATCCGCACGCCGTCGGACCGCACGACGCTCTCCAGCGGGTCGTCGTCCTCTCCGGTGGTGAGCAGCGGTTCCGGCAGCCACGAGCCCACGTACGTCTCACGGCGCACGGCGGCGGAGCGCAGGCGGTCGAGGCAGATGCGGCTCACCACTGTCGTGAGCCAGCCGCGGACGTCCTTGATCCCCTCGGCCTTCGCGAACCGGGGCCACGCCTCCTGCACGGCGTCCTCGGCATCGGCAACGCTGCCGGTCAGCCGGTACGCCACCCCGATGAGATGGGCTCGATGAAGTCCGAAGTCGCTGGCCGCGGTCACAGTCGGCAGTCTGCCAGGATTAGACTCGGACGCGTGGCAGGACGCATCAGGGAAAGCGACATCGCGTTGGTGCGTGAGCGCAGCCGCATCGAGGAGGTCGTCGGCGACCAGGTGTCGCTGAAGCGGGCCGGCGGCGGAGCGCTCAAGGGGTTGTGCCCCTTCCACGACGAGAAGACGCCGTCGTTCAACGTGCGCCCGTCGCACGGCACGTTCCACTGCTTCGGCTGCGGCGAGGGCGGCGACGTGATCGCCTTCGTGATGAAGGTCGAGCACCTGTCGTTCGTGGAGTCCGTCGAGCGGCTCGCGGACCGGGCGGGCATCCACCTCACCTACGAGGGCGGCGGCGCGACGATCCAGCGCGACCGCGGCACCCGCAGCAGGCTCATCGAGGCGCACAAGGCGGCCGCCGAGTACTACGCGGAGCAGCTCGCGACGCCGGACGCGCAGAAGGCCCGCGAGTTCCTGGCCGAGCGCGGTTTCGACGAGGCGGCGGCGCGGCAGTTCGGCTGCGGCTTCGCGCCCGGCGGCTGGGACAAGCTCACCAAGCACCTGCTGGGACGCGGGTTCGAGGTCACCGAGCTGATCAAGGCGCAGCTCGTCAAGGAGGGCAAGCAGGGGCCGATCGACCGGTTCCACCGGCGGTTGCTGTGGCCCATCAAGGAGATCAGCGGTGACGTCGTGGGGTTCGGCGCGCGGCGGATCTTCGACGACGACCCGATCCAGGCGAAGTACCTGAACACCAGCGAGTCGATGATCTACAAGAAGTCGCAGGTGCTGTTCGGGCTCGACCAGGCCAAGCGGGAGATCGCCAAGCGCAAGCAGGCAGTCATCGTCGAGGGCTACACCGACGTGATGGCGATGCACCTGGCCGGCGTGCCGACGGCGGTCGCCTCCTGCGGTACGGCGTTCGGCACGGACCACATGAACGTGCTGCGCAGGCTGCTGATCGACGACGACGTGAACGGCGAGGTCATCTTCACCTTCGACGGCGACGAGGCGGGTCAGAAGGCCGCGCTGAAGGCGTTCGACGGGGAGCAGCACTTCTCCGCGCAGACCTACATCGCGGTCGCGCCGGACGGCATGGACCCGTGCGAGCTGCGGCAGGACAAGGGCGACGTGGCGGTGCGCGACCTGGTGGCGCGGCGCACGCCGTTGATCGAGTTCGCGATCAAGGCACAGCTCAAGGCGTACGACCTCGACTCCGTGGACGGGCGCGTCGAGGCGTTGAAGAAGATGGTGCCGTTCGTCGCGCAGATCAAGGACCGCGCCAAGCGCGACGGTTACGCGACGCGGCTGGCCTGGTGGGTGGGCTGGGACGACGAGGCGATGGTCGTGCGGCGGGTGCGCCAGGTCGCGGGCGGCAAGACGCCGGTCGCCACCGCTGCGCGCGTCGACCCGAACCAGATGGCGCTGGGCGTGGAGGTCGACGGCCCGGCGCGGCCGAACCCGCGCGACCCGCGGCTGGTGCCCGAACGCGAGGTGCTCAAGGTCGCGCTGCGGCTGCCCGAGTACGCCGGTCCGCTCTACGACTCGCTGCCGGACGAGGCGTTCACCGATCCCGCGTACGTGGCGCTGCACCGGGCGATCCGCGAAGCCGGCGGCGCGTCCTCGGGGCTCGCCGGCTCGGCCTATCTGGAAGCCATCTCCCAGGCGTGTTCCCATGCCTCGGTGCGGTCGGTGCTGACCGAGCTCGCGGTGGAGCCGTTGGCGGTCAAGCAGGACGACGAGTTCCGCTACGTCTCGATGGTGATCGCGCGGCTGCAGGAGGTCCAGGTCAGCAAGCAGATCGAGGACGTGAAGTCGCGGCTGCGGCGGCTGTCCCCGATCAAGGACGCCGACGAGTACCGGGCGCTGTGGGGCGATTTGGTGGCGCTGGAGGAGTACCGCAAGGCGCTCCTGCAGCAGAGCGCTGGAGTGCTGTAGTGGGGCTGTTGCGCAGGTTGTTCGGTTCGGGTGCGCCGGACGGGTTCACCGGCTCGCTCGAGCCCGACGAGACGGTGATCGCGTACGCCGCGGTGCAGGGCGGCGGCCATCTCGTGGTGACGTCGCTCGGGCTGTGGGTGCCCGGTCCCCGGCGGATCGGCTGGCACCTGGTCAGCAAGGTGAAGTGGGAGGCCGCGCTCCGGGTGGTGGAGGCGACCGAGGCAGGCGTCGAAGGCCGGGTCGTGCTGCTCGAAGACCTTCCCGCGCAACGGTTCGCGCTGGACGAGCCGCAGCGCGTGCTGCGGGCGATCAGCCAGCGGGTCGAGGGCTCGATCCGGATGCGCGAACGGGTGGAGTCGCCCGGCGTGTGGATCCTGCAGCGCAAGGTGCCGGGCCGCGACGGCGTCGTGTGGCAGGCGCGAGGGGACGCCGGGGTGGATCTTGAGCGCGTCCGTGCGGCGGTGGCTTCCTTCGCCGAGGGGCTGACGCGCTAGCAGTACGCGTGTACTGTTTGGCTTATGTGGGATCCGGCGCAGTATCTGGCCTTCGCCGATCACCGGGGGCGGCCGTTCTACGAACTTCTGGCGCGCGTGGGGGCAGAGTCTCCGCGCCGCGTGGTCGATGTGGGCTGCGGGCCCGGCAACCTGACCGTTTCGCTGTCCACCCGATGGCCTGCCGCGGTCGTCGAGGCGTTCGACTCGTCGACGGAGATGGTCGACGCGGCCCGTGCGGCCGGCGTGGATGCGCGCGTCGACGATGTGACGACCTGGGAACCGTTGCCGGACACCGATGTCGTGGTGTCGAACGCGGTCCTGCAGTGGGTGCCGTCGCATCCCTCGATCGTGGAGAAGTGGGCTTCCACGCTGTCTTCCGGGGCCTGGCTGGCGTTCCAGGTGCCCGGCAACTACGCCGATGCCTCGCACCGGTTGATCCGCGAGGTCGCCGGGCCGTCCCTGGCGCACGTGTTCCGTGCGGAGAAACCCGTTCTGGAGCCCGTGGAGTACGCCTCACTGCTGGGCCACTGCTCCGCTGTGGACGCCTGGGAGACCACGTACGTGCAGCGGCTCTCCGGCCCGGACCCGGTGCTGGAATGGGTCTTCGGCACGGCTTTGCGGCCGGTGCGCGCGGCACTGTCCTCATCGGACTGGGACGCGTACGTCGCCGAGCTGGCCCCGCGACTGCGCGAGGCCTACCCGCAGCGGGCCGACGGCACGACGTGGTTCCCGTTCAGGCGGATCTTCGTGGTGGCGCGGGTGTGAAGATCGTCACGACCTGGGCGTGGCAGGCGGCGTGACGGACCGGCCGTTGGCCTCCTCATGCCGCCACGGCGCCTTCTCCGCGACCACGTCCTTCGCCTGGTGAGCGGCCTCGAACGCCTTCTCCTTGGCCGTACCCGCGGCTTCGAACGCCTTGTCCTTGGCCTGGTGGGCCGTCCGGCGCACGGTCGGGTTCTCGACGAAGCGGTGCCAGGTGCGCACGATCTGGTCGTAGCGCTCCCGCCCGGCCTTGGCGCCGAGCACGTAGCCGACCGCCATCCCGACCAAGATGCCCTTCATGCGGGGGTCTCCTCTCACATCGTGGCTGCTCAGAGGCCATCCTCCCGTAATCTGGGGGGTGCCTGCAGAACCCGTTTTGAACCTGCTGTAGAGTTACCCACTGTCAGGAGGAACCAAGCCTGACGCGTAGTACAACCGAACAATCCCCCATAGCTCAATTGGCAGAGCATGCGACTGTTAATCGCAGGGTTACTGGTTCGAGTCCAGTTGGGGGAGCGTAAGCCACTGGGCCTCAGTCATCCGACTGGGGCCTAGTGCTTTGTTGGCGCTTGGGCGATGTTGGGTGGATGCCGCGCTTCGCGAACCTCCGCCGCCTCACGTCACTCGATCCGGTGGTAGACCACGAGGAGATCATGCGGATCTCCGCGGGTCTTGAGTTCCCGTGGGACTACCAGAAGTCGCTGGAGCTGGCACTCTTCCGCACCTACTGCGTCCCAACGATCTCCGGCCTGCTGGAGCGCACCGGCGAGTTCGAACGCCGCCCGCAGAAGCGCTACGACGACACCGCCGTCCTGATGGCCGAACTCGTGGAGCACGGCTACGACTCACCGCGCGGCCGTGAGTCCCTGCGCGTCGTCAACCGCATGCACGGCCGTTACGACATCTCGAACGACGACATGCTGTACGTGCTGGCGACGTTCATCTACGACCCGATCGACTGGCTCGCGCTGTACGGCTGGCGACCTCTCTCAAGCAACGAACAACTGGCCGCGTTCCACTTCTACCGCGCGGTCGGCACCCGGATGGGTATTCGGGACATTCCGGCGGACTTCGGCGAATTCAGGGCGTTCAAAGCGGCCTACGAGCAGCAGCACTTCGTGTTCGCGCCGTCGAACCGCGTCATCGGCCAGTACACGCTCGACCTGTTCTGCTCCTGGTACCCGCCGGTGCTGAAGCCCGTCGTCTCGCGGGCCGTGGTCGCGATGCTGGACCCGCTGATGGTGCGCGCCTTCGGTTTCACCGCACCGCCGGCCTGGGCCAGCGCGGCGGGACGCCTGGCGTTGCGCGTGCGAGCCCTGGTGGTCCGTCGCCTGCCGGTCCGCAAGGCGCTCAAACTCACCAACTCCCGCAACCGCACCTACCCCGGCTACCCGGCCGGCTACCGGCCGTCGGACCTGGGGGCGATCTCCAGGACGGCTAGCTGACCGTCCAACTCGAAGCCCATGGCCTTGAGGAACTCGTTGCCCGGCTCGAAATCGGTCACGGTGACGTGGGCATGGGTGAGGCCGGGGAAGCGCTCGCAGAGTGCCTTCGCCATCTCGCGGCCGATGCCCCACCGGCGCAGGTCCTTGGGCACCAGGAAGAACCCGATGCTCGCGTGGCCCGGCTCCGGGTGGTCCAGCACGAGGTCCACGAACCCGATCATGCCCGCGGCCTCCGCGATCAGCAGGTGCTTCTGCTCGAACGCGGCACCCTCCGGCAACGCGTAGTAGAGGCTCTGCACATCACCGGGCCCGGAGGGATGGCCCGTGGCAGCCTGGAACCAGTCGTCGCAGTCGGAGAACAGCCGCAGCACCTCGGGCTCGTCCGCCGGGGTGAAGTCGCGGAGGGTCAAACGCACGTGTGCAGCCTATGTGGCGTTCGCCACGGGGCCGCGCAAGGGCCGTTCGGCGTGATCGGTATCCTCCACCACGCAGCGTGAGCCGGGGGGAAGTAGCTCAGTTGGTCAGAGCAGCGGACTCATAATCCGTCAGGTCGTGGGTTCGAGCCCCACCTTCCCCACTACTTCCACCAGCATGAACGTGCCTTCTGAAGGTTCAGATGTGATCGTCTGTCCAGGTTGCTGTCCCTTGACGCCGTGGTACTGTGCTCGCCGTGGTGGTGCAGCAGGTCGTGACAATCTTTGGTGTACTCGCCGGCGTCGGCGCCACCTTTGCTGCTACCGCCTTGATCGAACGGTCCAAGTGGCGGCGGGCCCACGTTGTGAGGTGGGACGAACGTCGCTTGAGCGCGTACGTGGCGTACGCAACGCAGTCAAGCGATCGCTCCATCTCTCGATCCGGCTGGCGGCGACCAGGGCCTGCATGCTGGCCCAGCAGTGATCGACATTGATGACGGACTGCGTCAACTCGCGACCGCCGAGGCCCAGCGTGGCGAGATGTGGGAGGCGGTGCGTCTCCTCGGTGGGCCGGACCTGATTGCGGCTGGAAAGCACCTCAACAGGGCCGCGTGGCGCCTTGAACCGTTCGCCAAGGGGGATGCGGCGGACCCGCCGAGTGGAAGGCCGCGCACAAGAACCAGATCGATAAGCGCGAAGCGTTCTATCGCGCCGCCCGTGCGGACCTCGGCGTGGATGTTCCTGGCGACTAATGCCGCGTCATCGCAACAGGTGCGTGGGTTCGAGCCCCACCTTCCCCACCAAACTAGGGTGCGCGAAGACCTTCCACGTAGATGCACAGGAAGCGGCGCCACCCGCCGGGAACGTCTCTGATCACCTGGGCCATCGCCCTGGTCAGCGTGGCCATGTCGGCGATCGAGTAGTCGGGGCGCAGGACGCCGGCGTCGACGGCGCGGGTGATCAGGGTCTGGGCGTGGCCGGCGCCGCGATGACAGGCTGACACCACTTCCGGGGCGTTCTGCAGGTCGCGCGCGAGGATGTCGTTGAGGCCGCGGTCCTCGGCTTGCAGCGCGTAGAGGTCGTCGAGGTAGCCGGCGAAGGCCTGCCACGGGTCCGGGGTGGCCAGGGCCTTGGCGCCGATGACGTCCAGGGCGGCCAGGCGTTCGGGGAAGATCGTCGCCACGAGGTCCTCGCGGGTCGGGAAGTGCTTGTAGAGCGTGCCGATGCTGACCTCGGCCTTGCGGGCGATGTGTTCCATCGGCACGTCGAGGCCGCGCTCGGCGAACAGTTCGGTGGCCGCTGCCAGCAGTTTTTCCCGGTTGCGTGCCGCGTCCGCACGCAGGGGCCTCGACGCGGTGACCATGCGGCGGATCCTACTCAGCGACTAAGTCGAGGGTGCCCTCGAATTCTGTGGTAGCGTCGGCCGCGTAAGTCGAGGGTTACCTCGAATTAGTGTCGGAAGGACGAAAGCCATGTCTCCCACCGTGGTTGTGCTCGGGGTCGGTCCTGGGCTCGGCATGTCCATCGCGCATCGGTTCGGTCGCGAGGGGTACGAAGTCGTGCTGGTTTCGCGCAGCGGCGATCGGCACGCCGGCTACCTGGCCGAGCTCGCGGACGCGGGTGTGACGGCGCGGGCGTTCGCCCTCGATCTGCGTGACCGTGGGCAGTTGCTGTCCACATTGGACGCAGTCGGTCCGGTGGACGTCGTCTACTACGGGCCGGGTGCCACTGACCTGAACGACCTGCCGGGGGAGATCACGTCGACGACGTCCGACGAGGCGCGCGCCGCCATGGACTGGCTCTACCCGGCGATCGACGTCGTCCGGCACGTGCTGGAGGGCGTGGTCGTGCGCGGGGGCGGGCTGCTGTTCGCCGGCGGGCTGAGCGCGGTGCGGCCGATGCCGATGCTTGGTGCGTTCGCGCTGGCGACGGCCGCGTTGCGCAATTACGCGTTGACGCTCAACGCGGCGTTGGCTGACAAGGGTGTGTACGCGGGCACGCTCACTATCGGCGGCATCATCGAACGTGGCGACATCCACAGGATGGTGGAGAGCAGCCCAGAGCAGTTCGGGGCTCTCGCCGGGCACACGCTGCACCCGGACGACATCGCTGAGACCGCTTGGCAGATGTTCGTCAAGCGGGACCGCGCGGAGGAAGTGTTCTCGGTGCTTTAGAGGTACGAACCGGGGGTGTGGCCGAGCGAGCGGCGGAAGACGTCGATGAACGCGCTCGCGGTGGCGAAACCGCAGCGCTGCGCCACCACCGTCACCGGCTGACCCTCGGCGAGCAGCCGCAGTGCGTGGTAGAGCCGCAGTTGCGTGCGCCACTGGGGAAAGCTCATGCCCATGTCCGCGCGGAACAGCCGGCTCAGCGTCCGGCCGCTCGCGCCGGCCGCGCGACCGAGGGCTTCGAGACCGCGTGATTCCGAGGGGTCGGTCTCGAGCACCGAGCAGACCGCTGCCAGTCGCGGGTCGCGCGCGGCCGGCACCCGTACCGGCTGTTCGGACGTGGTGGCGAGCTGGTCGAGCAGCACCAGCCGCATGCGCCGGCCGGACGGGGTCTCCCGGTCGTCCAGTGCGGTGTAGGTGACCAGCAGTTCGCGCAGCAAGGGGGAGACGGCGAGGGCGGTCGGTTCGCGCAGCTTCAGCGGGTTCTTGGGTGAGGCCGAGGAAGTGCAGCCGGGTGACGCCGTACGCGCGGTGTGAGTGCACGGTGCCGGCCGGGATCCACAGTGCGCGGTGGGCGGGAGCGATCCACCTCGACGTCTCGGTGTGCACGGCCACCACGCCGCGGCTGGCGTAGACGATCTGGTTCTCGTCGTGCCAGTGCGCGGAAACTCCGGCGGCGGCCGCGAGGTCTCGGCTCGTCGTCGGCGCTGCGGGCAGATGGCGAGAATTCGACATACAACGGCAGAATATCGGAATCGCGAACGCGCCGGCCGGGACCACGATCGGTGCATGAACTCCCGTTGGCGGATGGCGGTCCTGGTGCCGGCCACGCCGTGGACGACCTCTACCAGGGGCCGTGCCCGCGATCGTCCCGTTCCTCGTCGCCGAACGTTCCTACAGCTACCTCGCCGCGGCCGGCATCACGGTCGCGGCGACGGTGCTGTCCTCGGTCGTGCAGCCGTTGTTCGGCGTGCTGACCGATCGGCGCGCGATGCCGTGGCTGGTCCCGTTCGGCATGACGGTCGCCGGTGCGGGCATCGGGTTGTCCGGCCTCGGTGACTCGTACCTGTTCACCTGGCTCGCCATCGCGTTGTCGGGACTCGGTGTCGCCGCCTACCACCCCGAGGCGGCCCGCCTCGCCCGCGCGTCGCCCGGACGGCCACGTCGGCATGAGCTGGTTCGCGCTCGGCGGCAACGCGGGCTTCGCGCTCGGGCCCGTGCTCGTCACGCCGGTGCTGCACTTCGGTGGCCTCGGGGCGAGTCCGTTGCTCGCGATTCCCGCGCTCGTCGGCGGTCTGCTGACCGTTGCGGCGCTGCGCGGAGTGAGCGGCGCGGACGCCGGTGTGGTGGAGCGCGCCGGAAAGGACGACTGGGGTCAGTTCGGCCGGCTGACGGTCGTGGTCATCGCGCGTTCGATGGTGACGTTCGGCCTGGCCACGTTTCTCGCCATCTGGGTGGCGCAACGGACCGGCGGCGGCACGTTGGCCGGAGGGATCGCTTTGGTGGTGTTGTTCGGTGTTGGCGCCGCGGGCACGTTGCTCGGTGGCGTGCTCGCCAACCGGTGGGGCCGCATCCGCACAGTGCGCGTGTCGTACGCCGTTGCGATACCTGCCGTCGCCGGCGTCGCACTGGTGCCAGGGCCGGCTGTGTACCTGATGGTCGGCCGATCGCTGCGGTCGCCACCTATGTCCCGTTTTCCTTGCACACCACGCTCGGCCAGGACTATCTGCCGAACCGGCTCGGCACGGCCAGCGGCGCACGCTCGGCCTCGCCGCAGTGGCTGCGGACGCCGCTCCCTGATCTTCGCGATCGCGACCGCGACGAGTCTGCAGTGGGCCCTGTTGTCGCTGGCGGTGCTGCCGGTCATCGCCTTCGTGGCGGCGCGCGGCCTGGTCGAGCCGGGCGAGCAGATCAGGCAGTCGGCGCTGACGGCCTGACGTGCGGCTCGGGTCGCCTCGATGCACGCTCGAGGCGCGGTGACTACGGTGGATCGCGTGCGAGTGGCGACCTGGAACGTGAACTCCGTCAAGCAGCGCGTGCCCCGCCTGCTGCCGTGGCTGGACCAGCGGCGACCCGACGTCGTGTGCCTGCAGGAGACCAAGCTGGCCGACGACGCCTTCACCGCCCTGCTGGGCACCGAACTGGCCGACCGCGGCTACGAGATCGCGCTGTTCGGCGAAACCCAGTGGAACGGCGTGGCGATCCTGTCCCGTGTGGGCCTGGACGACGTCGCCGTCGGTATCGCCGGCGCGCCGGGCTTTCCCCACGTCGAGGCCCGCGCCGTGGCCGCCACGTGCGGCGGTGTGCGCGTGCACTCGCTGTACGTCCCGAACGGCCGCGAACCCGAATCGGACCACTACAAGTACAAGCTCGAATGGCTGGCCGCCCTGCGCGACGTGCTGGACGCGGGCCCGGCCGACGCCGTGGTGTGCGGCGACATCAACATCGCCCCCGCCGACGCCGACGTGTTCGACCCCGAGGCCTACATCGGCCAGACCCACGTCACCGAACCCGAACGCGCCGCGTTGCAGGCCATCGAGGCACTCGGGTTCCACGACGTCGTCCGCGACCGGTGGCCGGGGGAGCGGATCTTCAGCTACTGGGACTACCGCGCCGGCATGTTCCACCGCGATCTCGGCATGCGGATCGACCTGATCCTGGCCTCGGACTCGGTGGCGCCGCGGGTACAGGCGGCCTGGATCGACCGGCATGCCCGCAAGGGCACCGGGCCCAGCGATCACGCGCCCGTCATCGTGGACCTGGACGAGGCGCCGGACGGGGACATCGGGCCCGTTGTGCCGCCGCCTTCGTCGCCGGGCTCGAAGAAGAAGGTCAAGCTGCCCCAGGCAAAGTGACGGTGAAGGCGGCGCCGCCCTCCGGCGCCGGCCCCGCCGTGATCGTCCCGCCCATCCGCGTGACCAGCCCGTGCACCAAAGCCAGCCCCACCCCGGTGCCGACCGGACGAGTCTCCTGGTACCGCGCGTGCAGCACACCCCGGTCGAACGCCACCGGGTAGTCCTCCGCCGCCAGCCCGGGCCCGCCGTCGCGCACCTGCAGCACGGAGGACAGACCGAGCACGACGGGCCGGCCGGCCGGGGTGACGCGCAGGGCGTTCTCCAGCAGGCCGTCGATGACCTGACGCAACCGCCGGGCGTCGGCGAGGACCACCGGCGAGGACGAGATCTCCAGCGAGAAGGCCACGCCGCGCGCGTGGCAGCGGGCGTGCCAGACCTCGGCGGCCGAGCGGACCAGGGGCTCCAGCGAGATGGTGGCCAGGTCCAGGCGGAAGTCGTCGGCGCCCAGGCGGGCCAGGTCCAGCAGGTCCGTGACCAGGCGGTCCAGACGGCGGGCCTCGTCCAGGATCACCGTGCCCACCGGAGCCACCTGCGCGCCGGAGACCACGCCGTCGGCCAGTGACTCGGCGAAGCCCGTTACGGCGGTCAGGGGTGTGCGGAGTTCGTGGGAGACGGAGAGCAGGAAGTCGCGTTGGCGGGATTCGCTGCGCTGCAAGGCATCGGCCAGCACGTTCACCGACGTGGCCACCTCGGCCAGTTCGGCCGGGCCCGCGACCGGCACGCGGAGGTCGCGGCGGCCCGTGCTCATCGAGTGGGCTACGGACGCGACCCGGCGCAGGGGGCGGGCCAGGAACGTGCCCAGGGCCAGGCCGGCCAGGCAGGCTACCGCCAGGCCGATGCCCAGCGCGAAGAGCACGTTGCGGACCAGTTTGCGGTAGGTGCCGGTGGTTTCGGTCTCCTGCACCAGCGCGAAGCCGCCGGCGCCGGACGCGCGGGCTTCCACGTTCAGGCGGCCGCTCACCGCGGACACGGGCGGGCCGGCGAGCACGCGGCCGGCGTCTGCTTCGCGGGCGGCGCGAACGGCCAGGCGGTCGGAACCGGACAGCTCGCCGGACGGCGAGATCCGCACGATCGCGATGCCCTGGCCTTCCAGGACCTGCTCGATGCGGTTGTTGGAGATCTGGCCCGCCACCACGTCGGCCTGGTCGCGCAGGATCTCGCGGCTCACCTGTTGTGACGTCGAGAGGACCAGGCGGAGCGAGACGAAGCCGGCCACCGCGACCGCCACGAAGGCGACTCCCAGGCACAGCAACGCTATTCGGGTGGCGAGGTTCATGACGCGTCCGCCGAGTAACCGACGCCGCGCACTGTCCTAATTGGATTCAAAGCACCGAACTTGGCGCGCAGCTGGGCGACGTGGACGTCCACCGTTCTGGTACCGGCCACCGACGAATACCCCCACACGGCACTCAGCAGCTGCTCTCGCGAGAACACCTGGCGCGGATGTTTCATCAGATACGCGAGCAGCCCGAACTCCGTTGAGGTCAACGACACCTCGGCGGAGTCCGCGAAGGCACGCCGTTCGCCGACGTCCAGCCGCACGGAACCTACCTGCAGAACTTCTGGGGCCACAGAAGAAGAGCGGCGCAGAACGGTCCGGACGCGCAGCGCGAGTTCGCGTGGGCTGAAGGGCTTGGTGATGTAGTCGTCGGCGCCCAGTTCCAGCCCCAGCAGACGGTCGACCTCGTCGTCGCGGGCCGTCACGAACAGCACCGGGGTCCAGTCGCCGGCCGCGCGCAGGGCACGGCAGACCTCGATGCCGTTCATGCCGGGCAGGCCGACGTCCAGGACGATCGCGACCGGCGAGAAGGACCGGACCGCGGCCAGTGCCGCGTCCCCCGAGGACTCGACGTGCACGCCGAAGCCGTCGCGCCGCAGGTACAGCGCGACGAGTTCGGCGATCGCCGGTTCGTCCTCCACGACGAGCACCAGGCCACGTTCCACGCGTTCACCCCGGCTGGTTGATGTCGGACTCGATGCTGTTCAGCGTTGCTTCCACATCATCGAGGTCCGACGCCGGAGCCTCGCCCCGGCACGCCGTCAGAGCGGCCAGCAGAGCGACGACGGCGAGCCACCTCACTTGGACCCGCAGTGCTCGGCCTTGAACTTCCCGATCCGCTCGCCCGCCTTGCCGAGCTTCACCAGCTGCGCGTCGCGCAACTTGAGCCGGGCGTCCAGCACGTCCGCCCGCGCGGTGTTGCCGGCCGAACGGGCGTCCGCGGCCCGCTGCTCCAGCGACTTCTTCGATCCCAGCACCTCGGGGCCGCCGTTGATCCGGTCGGTCAGCGCCTTCACCCTGGCCTCGACCCGCGGCACCCGCTTCGAGCAGATCTGCTCGACCTTCTCCGGACTGATCGTGATGGGTTCCTGGGCCGACGCGGTCCCCGTGCCGAGCACGAGCAGACCCGCCACCAGTACGACGATTCGTGAAATGTTCATGGCACAGAACGATGACCGCCCACGATCAGAGCACGGTCCGCCGAATGTTCGGGTTCTGCAAAGATCCGTGCCCAGTGATCACACCCAGGGATCACCTCAGCGTGACTCCGCGCGTCGCCGCCGCGTTGACCAGCGGCCGCAGCCGGTCCCACACTCGCTCGGACCGCAACCCCTCAGCCGCACTCACCGCCTGCATCCCGACGTTCCGCGCCTGATCGGTGTCGCCGTCCAGCAGATGGCACGAAGCCAGCGAGATCAGGCAGAACGTCCAGCTGCGCGCCATCGCCGGCCCGAACGCCTCGATCGCCGACGACAGCGCGGGAATCGCCTGCCGGGTATCGCCGAGCTCGGCGTAGACGGTGCCGATCATCGCGGTCAGATCGGTCTCGTCGTGGAACCGCGCCCAGTCCGGCACGTGCGTTTGATCTGCGCGCGCGAACGAGTCTCGTGCCTTCCCCAGCGCACGCAACGCTTCCTCCGAGCGGGCCTGACGCGCATAAGCCCAGGCCTCGTTCGAGTGCATGATGCTCGACGCCAACGGCGCCATGGCACCCCTCTGGAAGTAAGCCAGCGCATCGCCCGGTGCGCCGTGATGCAGGTGCACGCGACCACGGCGGTACACGATGTTGGTCGTCAGGTCCTCGTCGTGGCGCGCGAAGTCCAGCGCACGGTCGAAGTGGTGGTACGCGGCGCCGACCTGGCCGCTGTCGAACGACGTCCAGCCCGCCAGGTTGTGCAGGTCGGCCACGGCCGACAACAGGCGTAAACGCACGTGGTCGGGAGCTTCGGCCGCCAGCAGCTGCTGCGCCCAGTAGATCCGCACGACGACAGCGTCCCGGCAGGCTCCTCCGCCGTACTGGTAGTCGACCGATCTGAGGGAACGGGTCTGCGACTCCAGCTGTTCCACATCGCTGATGCCGATGCGGGCGGTGTGCGGGGGAGGGAAGTACGCAGGATCTGCCATGTGGAATACCTCTGCGCCGCCGTGGAATTCTGAGCGTAGGGGGCGCGCGACCGGCTGAGAAGAGGGTTCCATGCCGGGTGGAATTGGGCGCAAGCCGCGATTAAACAGGTATAAATGCGGGTATACCTGCTCTAACTGACAGAGGCATTGTGCTCTTATGAGGCGACGCACGCACTTGCGGCTGGTGACCTCCCACGAGGCCGGGGACACGACTTTGACCGCGGTCCTGAGCGCTGAAGACCTTGCCGAGGAGCTCGGCCTCGACCCCCACGCCCGAGTGACCTGTGGCCTGCATCGTTGCTGGTTGCACCAGTGTGTCGCGGGACCGGACCACGTCATCCCCGTCACCGGGCACCGCTGGTGCCGCCCGTGCCGCCGCCCTCTGGACGTGTTCGTCGACGAGACGACGGCGCGCCTCTTCTGTCCGAGGTGCGGTACTGGCACTCCGGACTCAGCGGCCAACCGGCAGGTCGTTCGTGCCTGCCGGACCAGCATTGCGGCGATGCATGCGCAGTAGAACGACCCGTAAGCGTTAAGCCTGGTGGGTGAAGACGGCGGCCTCCGGGAGATAGCTCGGGGGCCGCTGGCAGTCCTGCGGTACGTCGAGCATCGCCCAGATGATGTGCCGGCCACCCCCGGCCGGCGTCTCGCCCATGGTGAAGTTGCAGACGGCGATGGACGCGACGTTGTGCCGCATGGTGTGCCACTGGCGGAGGTCCAGGCGTGTGGTGGTGCGTACGGCAACGGACATCTTGTCCCCGCGCATCCGCAGCAGGAGCCCCAGAGGGTTTTCGTCATCCTCGATGTGCGACACCAGCTCAACGGCCACCTGTGGCGCGACATCGAGCAACGCCTGGACGCCCCACCGTTCGCACGCGCGTTCGGTGATCCGCTCGGCCACGTGCGGCATGCAGCGGCACGTCGGCAGCGCCGCGTCCACGTGGTCCTCGTGCCGCAACCGCACCACGGCGGCCAGCGCGGCCTGGGTCGTCGTGTACATCGGGATGTGGCGGGGGAGATCCCGGGACCCGAGGGTCGACCGCAGCTGGTGATCACTCACCACGAGACTCAGTGAGATGCCCGGCCAGCGCGCCGCGGACAGCCACACGACGTCGAACACCACGAGTAGCGCGGGTGACTCGGCGACCAAGTCGTCGAGCTCCACCACCACGCCGACGAGTTCCTTCGTCGCGCAGTCGAGCAGCACGTCCTGCGCACGCATGTATGTCGACCAGTCGAGGTGTCCGCTGAATCGGACGACGAGCACGCCGTTCTGTTCCCGGACGTCAACGTCGAGACCTCTGCTTCCACCGGTCATGATCCGTCCCCTCCGCAGGCGGGTGGCAGCTTCCAAGGTTGGAGACGACGGGGCGCGCGCCCTAGGGGGTAACTACCCGTGTTTCGCGTTGGTGCCTCTGGGGGACCGCGTTGCAGCGGGAGATCGCGCCGACCTAGGGTGCCGCTGTGGGCGGTTCGCTTTCCCCAGGCCAAAAAGGCAATTTGCCTGCTGACGCAACTAGTTTTGTCGGCCGCAGGCAGGACGTCGCAGAGGTGAGGAGGCTGCTGTCCGACGCCCGGCTCGTCACACTTACGGGTGTCGGTGGCGTCGGCAAGACCCGGCTCGCGTTGCGGGCGGGCGCCGAGACGCACCGGGCGTTCCGCGACGGGGTGTGGTTCGTCGAACTGGCCGGCGTGACGGATCCGGACCTGGTGGTGCACACCGTTCTGGAGTCGTTGGGCGTCCACGACGACACGGTCCGCCAGCACCGCACCGTCCTGCTGGAGCACCTGCGGGACCGCCAGTTGCTGATGGTTCTCGACAACTGCGAGCACGTCGTCGAGGCGATAGCGGGCCTGGCGGACGCGTTGCTGCGCGGGGTACCCGGCATGCGGGTGCTCGTGACCAGCCGCGAACGGCTCGGCGTCGACGGCGAGCACCTCTGGCAGGTCGCACCGCTGCCGCGGGCTCCGGCCGTGGCGCTGTTCGCCGAACGCGCGGCCGCCGTCGAACCGGGATTCACCGTCACCGCGGCGAACCACGACAAGGTCAACCAGATCTGCACCCTGCTCGGCGGGATTCCGCTCGCCGTCGAACTGGCCGCGGTGCGCCTGCGGGTGCTGACGCTCGACCACCTGCTGTCCAGATTGGACGGCACGTTCCGGGTGCTCGCGGAGGGCAGGCGCGGCGGCGATCCCCGCCACCAGACGCTGCAGGCCGCGGTCGACTGGAGCTTCCACCTGTGCACCCGGTCCGAGCAGATCCTGTGGGCGCGGGCCTCGGTGTTCTCCGGCACGTTCGACCTGGAGGCGGCGGAACGGGTCTGCTCGGGCAACGGCGTCGAGTGCGAGCAGGTCATGCACTCGCTCGCCGGCCTGGTCGACAAGTCGGTCGTGGTGGCCGAGCAGTACCCGTCGGGAACCCGCTTCCGGTTGCTGGAGCCGTTGCGCCAGTACGGCTTGGAGAAGCTGCGGGGCGCCGGCTGCGAGCGGGCGACGCGGGAACGGCACCGCGATCACTTCATCGAGTGGGCGGAGCAGCGCGAGGGGGAGTGGTTCGGCCCGAGCCAGCCGCAGATCTTCACGCGTACCCGCCTGGAACACGCGAACCTGCGCTCCGCCCTGGACTTCAGCTTCGAGGCCGGTGGCGGCCACTGCGTCCACCTGTCCGCCACGCTGTGGTTCTACTGGGCGGGCTGCGGCATGCTCGGCGAGGGCCGGCACTGGCTGGACCGCGCGCTGGCCGCGGCCGTGGCCGGTCCGGCGCGGGCGAAGGCGTTGTGGGTCAACGGCTACGTGGCGACGTTGCAGGGCGACATCCCCGCGTCCGCGCGAATGCTGGAGGAGTGCCGCCAGTACGCCCGTGCGGCCGGTGACGCGTCGGCGCTCGCCTACGCGACGCACCGCCTCGGCTGCAACCATCTGATCGGTGACGACCTCGACCTGGCCGACGCGCTGTTCGAGGAGGCCATCGCCCTCTACCGGCACCAGGGCACGGTCAACAGCCACACCATGCTCGCGGGCATCGAACTGGCGATCTCGGCGACGTTCCGGCACGACTTCGCCGCAGCGGAACGGCTCTGCATCGAGGCGAGGGCCGTCGGCGAGAAGCACGGCGAACTGTGGGCGCAGGCGTACGCGATCTACGGGCTGGCGTTGTGCGCGTGGGTCAGCGGCGACTTCGGGCGGGCCGACCAGCTCGGCCGCGAGTGCCTGCGGATCAAGCGGACGTTCCATGACCTGCTCGGCATCGTCCTCGCGATCGAGGTGCTCGCCTGGATCGCGGCCTCGCAGGGCAGCGCGGCGCGGGCGGCGACCCTGCTGGGCGCCACCAGCGAGATCTGGCAGGCCGTCGGCTATCCCATGTTCGGATCACGGTATTTCGGGGCACCGCACGGGGAGTGCGAGTCCGCAGCCGTCGCCGCGCTCGGCGAGCAGGAGTTCCGGGCGATGTTCCGCAAGGGGATGGACCTGGACCTGGACGACGCCATCTCGTTCGCGATCGGCGAGGAGCTGACCGAGGAACCCGTGCCGGTCGCGACCGCCACACCGCTGACCAAACGAGAGCAGCAGGTGGCCGACCTCATCGCCGGCGGCATGTCGAACAAGGATATCGCGGCCAAGCTGGTGATCGCCCGCCGGACCGCGGAGGGACACGTGGAGCGGATCCTGCAGAAGCTCGGGTTCACCTCCCGCGCCCAGATCGCGACCTGGGTGACGGAACGAAAGAACTAGGCTGGTCAGACGGGATCGGTGAACGAGATCGGCTTGCCGGTGGCGTGGGCATAGGCGATCTCCCTGCACGTGGACTCGCCGACATACCCGCCGGGGTTGACGACCAGAACCCGGTCAGCCAGGTCGATCTTGCGCAGGTGGAGGGCGTCCAGCGCGGCCTTCTGCTCGTCGGTGATCAACTCGTCTGTCTCGCCCGGCGCGACGACGATGACACCTGCGAAGGTCAGATCACGGTTCGCCGCACGCATCTCGTCCACGAACCGGGTAGAGCCGCAGATGCAGACGATCTCAGGTCGGTCGGGCACGGTTCAGTCCTCGCTACTAGTCCACGCAGGGCACGCCGTCGCCCGGCGGTGGCGGAGGCGGCGCGGCGGCCAGTTCGGTCACCTTCGCCTGCACCTTGGCCGGATCGACCCTGTTCACGTCCTGCCCGCCCACGTTCGCCCCGCCCTCGACCGGCAGCGTCTCGAACCGGACCTCGCTCGGCAGGTCGCGGGCGAGCTGGGCGAGGTCGAACCGGGAGTCCAGCACGACGTCCTGCTTCGCCATGTCGATCATCGCCTGCACCACCGACACGTCCGCGCCCTTCAACCGGTGCGCCACGGCGGCGAGGAACGCCTGCTGGCGCCTCGTGCGGTCGAGGTCACCGTTGGGCAGGCCGTGCCGCTGCCGCACGAACGACAGTGACTGGCCCGCGTCGAGGTGCTGCGGGCCGGCCGGGAAGTCCGCGCCGGACAACGGGTCCTTCGTCGCGTTCCTCAGGCACACGTCCACGCCGCCGAGCCCTTCGGCGATGTGGAAGAAGCCGATCAGGGAGATCTCCACCAGGTGGTCGATCGGCTGGTTCAGGAACGCCCCCACCGTCTGCACCTGGGCGCGGCGCCCGGCCTCCCGTCCGGCGCGTTCCAGGGTCCGCCGGTCGTGCGTCCCGGCGGCCCGCAGCCGGTCCTCCTCGGCCACCTTGGCCCGCCCGTACGCCTCCTTGATCTTGCCTTCGCCGCCGGACGCCAGCGGCACGAGGTTGTCGCGCGGCACGGACATGGCGATCGCCGGCCCGGAAACGGGGATGTGCAACAGGATCAGCGTGTTCGCGTTGTAGCCGCCGCGGTCGCTCTCGCCCGCCTGCATGCGCCGCAGCACATCGTCCGGCAGCGGTTCGCCGTGCAGGTCCAGCCGGGTGGTCAGCCCCATGATCAGGATGTTGCGGCCGGCCGTCGAACGGGGCGCGTCCGCGGCGATCGCGTCGGACCGCTCGACGCCGGTCGAGATCGTGGACACGGTCGACCACGCGATGCCCGAAGCGATCAGCACGGCGGCGCACAGAGCGGCCCACGCCGTGCGCATCAGGACGAGAAAGGCCGTGCGGTGACCGCGGCCACGTGATTGCATGAAAATGACACCCCCTCGACTATTCTAGGTGGTTGTGGGGGTACAGCTGCCGAGTTTGGCCGCGCTCGCGGTGCTGGCGGTGTTCGCGCAGGTCGGAATCTGGGTTGACGGGGACAACCTGGGCTGGCCCTTCGGCGTCTGGTTGGTTGCGGGCGCGGTGGCGGCTTCGGCATTCGTGCGGCGCGTGGGTTTGTGGACGGTGGCACCGGCGCCACCCGTCGTGTTCGTTGTTGTCGCCGTGGCCAACGCTGCCTGGCGGCGACAGTCGTTCTGGGGAAATACCAAAGAATTTGTCGCGGACGCGGTCCCGTGGTTCGTCAACGGGTTTCCGTGGCTCGCGGCCTCGGTCGGCGCGGCCCTGGTGGTCGCGGTCGTCCGAATGTTGCCTGGGGGGAAGAAGAAATGCAGGTCTTCGTCGACGGAAACGGCGGTAGACGGGTAGTCGCGAAACTGGTCAGCCTGACCCTCGCGAGCGGACTGGTCATGTTCGCCGCGGTGGTCGGTGGCACGCTGCTGGAAGTGTGGTGAAGCGCGCTCCACGGCTGCACTGGATCTCCATCCTGCTCGGGCTGCTGGTGCTGATGTGCGTGGTGTCCTTCCACGCCTACACCGCGATCAGACCCGAGCCCGTGCAGCACGCCCGCGAAGCCCGGGAGATGCCCGGGCACACGCTCGCGCTGGCGTTCCACGGCGGCCCGGATCCAAAGTGGACACCGCGCGTGCTGAACGCGTTGAAGGACGCGAACGTGAAGGCGACCTTCTTCGTCGTCGGCACCCAGGTCACCCGCAACCCGGAGCTGGTCCGCCGCATCGCCGCCGAGGGGCACCAGATCGGCATCGACGGCTTCCGCGCCGAGGGTGACTGGGTGAACCCGCTCGACCTCGCGTTCGCGCAGGCCGCGCTCGCCGACGTGCTGGGTGTCCACACGCGACTCGTCGGCGCTCCGATCGAGGTCGACAGCGGTGACCGCGACCACCAGGACGTCGGCACGCTCGTGCGGATGAGCCTCAGCCAGGGCAGGGGCGTCGTCCGGCTGCACGACGACGGCAGCATCGGCGCGGACATCACGCGCGAGCTGGTCAAGGCGCCCGGTTACCGGTTCGTGCCGGTCAACTACGACCACCCGGTCGAGGCGACCGCGTCCGAACGCTTCACCGGCGCGGTCACCACCTGGTCACAGCGCAACGGCGGCATCGTGCTCGCGTTGCTGAGCACGGCCATCGCGATCGCCGCACTGCTCGGCATCCTGCGCACGCTCATGCAGCTCGGCCTCGCGCACACCGACCGCCGGTTGCGCCGCGAGGGCCAGCAGGAGCCGCCGCCGTGGATCGCACCACCGGTCTCGGTGGTCATCCCGGCCTACAACGAGGCGGTGAACATCGCCGCCACGGTGAGGTCCATCGCGGCGAACAACCACCTCGCCGACGTCGAGGTGATCGTGGTCGACGACGGGTCCACGGACGGCACCGCGGATCGTGCCGAGGAGCTGGACCTGCCCGGCGTCACGGTGATCCGCCAGGTCAACCAGGGCAAGCCGGCCGCGCTCAACGCGGGCATCCGCAGGGCGCGGCACGACGTGCTGGTGCTGCTCGACGGCGACACGATCTTCGAGCCGAGCACGATCGGCGAGCTCGTGCAGCCGTTCGCCGAAGCCGAGGTCGGCGCGGTCTCCGGCAACGCCAAGGTCGGCAACCGGCAGGGACTGCTCGGCCGCTGGCAGCACCTGGAGTACTGCGCGGGGTCCAATCTGGACAGACAGATCCTGCACGCGCTGCGCTGCATCCCGACCGTGCCCGGCGCGGTCGGGGCGTTCCGCAAGGCGGCGCTCACCGACGTCGGCGGGGTCAGCGACGCGACGCTCGCCGAGGACACCGACCTCACGATGGCGGTCACCAGGGCCGGCTGGCGGGTCGCGTACCGGCCGCAGGCCAAGGCGTGGACCGAGGCGCCGTCCACCGTCCGTGGGCTCTTCCGGCAGCGTTACCGCTGGTCGTACGGCACTTTTCAGGCGATGTGGAAGAACCGCGGGGCGCTGATGGAGAACGGGCCGATGGGCCGGTTCGGGCTCATCTACCTGTTGGCGTTCCACCTGCTGCTGCCGCTGCTAGCCCCGGTGATGGACCTCTACGTGCTGTACGGGTTCCTCGTCGCGGACGCGCCCCTCGGACTGATCGTGTGGACGGTGTTCTTGTTGATGCAGACGGCGAGCGCGGGCTACGCGCTGAGGCTCGACGGTGAGTCGCTCAAGCCGTTGTGGGCGTATCCGTTGCAACAGCTCGTCTATCGGCAGCTGATGTACGCGGTGGTGATCCAGTCGCTGATCACCGCGCTGCACGGCACGCAGCTGCGCTGGATGTCGGTGCAGCGCACGGGTCTTCTGTCGGACGCGCCCGGCGGTACGGTGCACGTCACGTAAGGACAGTCGTCGCGAGTTCGCACTTCCCGGCGAACTCGCCGCCGTCTGCGAAGCAGCGGCCGAAGACAGGGAGCACGGTGGGTCGTACGCCCTTGGACGCGCCTGCGCGTCAGCAGGAGGTCTTCGCCGCCGTGCTCCACGTGCTGGCCGACGTCGGCTACGCCCGGTTCAACATGGACCTCGTCGCGGGCCGGGCGCGTGCCAGCAAGGCGAGCCTGTACCAACGGTGGCCGTCGAAGGCCCGGTTGATCACGGACGCGCTCAGGGCGAACCTGCCCGACTTCGCGCAACCGGACGAGGGAACGTTCGCCGAGGACGTCCGGGTGATCCTGCGGTCGTGGGGCGAGCCGACGGCGTTCGACACGGCCGGGATCTTCCTCGGCCTGCTGGAGGGCAGCCGGCAGGACACCGACCTGGCACGCCTGCGGGCGGAGCACGTCGACCGCGCCTACGCGGAGCATCTCCAGATCGCGGTGGACCGGGCGAAGGCGCGCGGCGAACTGCCGGAGGGCCTCGACGCCGACATCCTCATCACCGCGCTGATCTCGACCTTCGTCCTGCGTTCCGCGGAGGAGGGCGTGATCGGCCTCATCGTCGACGGCCTGTTGAGACCGCTGATCAGTACTTTTAGGGCCAAATAACTCGTCAAGCCGTAGGTTCTTCGCTACGTTCGGTCATGGATTCAAAAGAACAGTTCTGTTCCTTTGAAGGGAGACTCCCGTGACTGAAGCTGCCGTCTGCCCGGTCCTGCACGAACGCGACCACCCGCTGCAACCGCCGATCGGCTTCGCGGAGGCCGTCAGCGACGGACCCGTGAAGATGCGCTGGCCCAACGGGGTCGAGGCCTGGATGGTCTCCAGCTATGCCGGTGTCCGCCAGGTGCTGTCGGACCAGAGGTTCAGCACGCGCAAGGGTGGCCAGCCCGAGATGCGCTCCGACGAGGGCGAGCCCGTGCTGGACGCCGACCAGCCGGGCAACATCAACGGGATCGACGGCGACGAGCACCTGCGGTTGCGCCGCCCTCTCGCGCGCGGCTTCATGGTCAAGCGCATGAACGAGCTGCGTCCGCGCATCCAGCAGATCGTCGACGGGCACCTCGACGTGATGGAGGCCAAGGGCGCCCCGGCCGACCTCGTCACCTCGTTGTGCCTGCCACTGCCGTCGCTGGTGATCGCGGAACTGCTGGGGGTGCCGCCGGAGCACCAGGAGCTGTTCCAGGCGACCGCCAGGGAGATGTTCGGCAAGAACGGCTCCAAGGACGAGTACATCGCGCAGGCCACCAGGCTCGGCGAGGTGCTCGGGCCGATCGTCGCGGCCAAGAAGGAGGCGGGGACCAGCGACGACCTGATCGGCCTGATGGCCAACGACACCGACTTCAGCATGGACGAGCTGATCTTCCTCTGCATCGGCCTGCTCGCGGCCGGGCACGAGACCACGTCGAACTTCCTCGGCCTGTTCACGCTGCACCTGTTCGAGCAGCCCGGCCAGCTGGAGATCCTGCGGCGCGACCCGAGCCGCGTCGACGTGGTGGTCGAGGAGCTGATGCGCTACACCGTCGGCCAGCTCGCCGGTGCCGGCCTGACCCGCCGGGCGACCGAGGACGTCGAGGTCGACGGCGTGCCGATCAAGGCGGGCGACTGGGTGAGCGTGTCGCTCATGGCGAACCTCGACGAGGAGCTCTGCCCGCGGGCCGGGGACCTGGACCTGGAACGCGGCGCCGTGTCGCACCTGGGCTTCGGGTTCGGCCCGCACCAGTGCCTGGGCGCCAACCTCGCCCGTGCGGAGTTGCAGATCGGGCTGCGCACGCTCTTCACCCGGTTCCCGAACCTGCGCCCGGCGGTGCCCGTGACCCAGATGAGCTACCGAACCGACATGATCACCTACGGCGCCGCCGAGATTCCGGTGGTGTGGTGAACCATGACGGTCCGGATAGACCAGACGAGGTGCATCGGATCGGGCCAATGCGTGCTCGCCGCACCGGACGTGTTCGACCAGTCGGATGACGACGGCCTCGGCGTCGTCATGATCGCCGAACCGCCCGCCGGTCTGCTGCCGGGTGTTCGTGACGCGGTGGAGAGGTGCCCGGCCGGGGTGGTCAGCCTGGAAGAGTGAATTGATCGGCCGTTCCGGTGAAGTGTCATCACTGGAAATTGATTCAGCTTCTCTTCGCTGACACCTCGATGGCCCCTTTCCGATCACCATCACCGTCCAGAATCGTAAGCGCGACCACCACGGCGTTGTGGTGGCCGCGCCCATGCCGTGGGGAGAGTCGAAAGACCCTTCCCGACCAGGCCGAACAGCGGGATGGTGACGGCGGCGCGGTGAGTACCGGCGGTGTGTAACGGGTACCTGTGCAGCGGGTAGCCGGCGCACGTCAGGAGGGCCAGCGATGTTCGATGGCGACGACGCAATTCCAGCTCGCGTGGACAGAACCGACGTGCGGCACGTGGAAACACTGACCGGCGCATTGCGGGCACTGGATTACGAATACGGCGGCGGCGCCTGCCGTGACGCCTGCGTCGCGCTGTTGAACTGGGCGAACCCGCTGCTCGACGCCGGCTCGTCCGGCCGCGTGCTGCAGCGGCTCCAGGTGGCCATCGCCGACCTGCACAACCTGGCCGGCTGGGCGTCCTTCGACATGGGGCTGCTCGAGTCCGCGCACCTGCATTTCGGCCGTGCGATGAGCCTCGCGCGGGCGTCCGGCAACTGCGCGTTGGAAGCCAACATCCACTATCGGATGGGCCGCGTGCATCTGCACTACGAGCTGGCCGAGGACGCGTTGGCGTCGTTCCAGCGCGGACTGCCCATCGCGCGGGCCAGCGGGTCCACGTTGGCCATGTCGATCCTGCACGCCAACGAGGCGTGGGCCTTCGCGAAGATGGGTGCCGAGAGACAGGCGTTGCGCCAGTTCGCTCGCGCGGAGGAGGAGTTCGAACGTGCCGAGAGCGAGGACGCACCGCCGTGGGCGCGCTTCTTCGACCTGGCCGACCTGGTGTCGATCGGCGGCATGGTCCACACCGAACTCGCCCGCACCTGCGACGTGAAATACGCGCGGTCCGCGATCCCGTTGCTGACCAGGGCGATCTCCTCCGACGGTGAGGAGCCGTCGCGCAGCCAGTCGTTCCGGCTCGCGGCGCTGGCGGTGAACTACCTGGTGCAGAACGAGGCCGAGCACGCGCGGGACGTCGGGGAGCAGGCGATCGCGCTCTCCGGCTCGATCCGCTCGGCCCGCACGCGGGACCGGATGCGGCCGCTGAAGCAGGAGGCCGAACGGTTGCGCGGCAACGAGGCGGCCGACGACCTCTCGGCCCGGCTCACGACCTTCATGACCGCGTCGCAGGGAGCGGCCTGACCGGTGGTGGAAGGCGTCGCCGGGACCCGAGGAGAGGTTTGGGCTTCGAGCCCCGGCGACCCCATGAACGGAACGGCACCTGCTGGGGGGCCCAGTGCCGTTCCGGCTTGTGTGTCAGCAGCGGATGTCGGTGCGCACGACGTGAGTCGTGGCGCGCGAGTCCCGCTCGACGTAGGCGGAGGTGCAGTCGTTCAGGGGGCCTCGCCGACGTGGACCTGCGGCGATGAGCGCTGACCTCTCCATGAGCTGTGAGCATCACGACCGCCGCTGACATTTCGCTGACACCTTGGGTTACCGGCTGGTTAGGATCGGCTCATGCCGCGGCGGTGGGAGTTCAAGGTTCTCGGATCGTTGCAGGTCATCGACTCTGGCCGGGCGATCGAACTGCGTTCGGCCAAACAGCGTGTCCTGCTCGCCGCGTTGCTGATGAAGCCCAACGCGCCGGTGTCGTCGTACGAGTTGATGGAGCACCTCTGGGGTGAGGAGCCCTCCGGAGCGGCGCGCGCGACTCTGCAGACGTATGTCATGCGGTTGAGGCAGTCGCTGGACGACCTCTCCGACCGCAAGCTCGTCCGCACGTGGCCGACCGGCTACTCGATCCACGTCGAGGACGACCAGCTCGACCTGCTGACGTTCCAGCGGCTGCGGGCCGAGGCCAAGCGCGCACCCGACCTGGAGACCGAGGCCCGGCTGCTGGGCGAGGCCGCGGCGTTGTGGCGTGGTCCGGCGCTGGACCAGATCTCGTCGCTGCGGATGGAACAGACCGACGTGCAGCGCCTGAACGAGCAGCGCTGGGAGGTGCTGGAGCGCCGCAACGACGCCGAGCTGCAGCTCGGCCGGCACGACCAGATCGTCGACGAGCTGCGCTCCCTGGTCGCCGAACACCCCCTGCGCGAACGCTTCTGGTACCAGCTGATGCTCGTGCTGCACCGCACCGGCCAGCAGGCGCAGGCGCTCGACGTCTTCCGCCGCGCCGGCGAGGTGCTCGCCGACGAGCTCGGCATCGACCCGAACGCCGAGCTGCGCGCCCTGCACATGGAGGTCCTCGCCGGATCCTCCGCGCCGGTCGCCGTCGCAGCCGGGACCGTCCTGGCTGCCGCCCGCGGTCGGTGACTTCTCCGGTCGCGCCGCCGAGGTGGTGCGGCTGACCGCCGGGCTGCGGGCCGGCGGGACGTGGACGATCACCGGACCCGGTGGCGTGGGCAAGACCTCGTTGGCCGTGCACTGCGCGCATCTGGTGCGGGACGCCTTTCCGGACGGCCAGCTCTACCTGAACCTGCGTGGCGGCGAGCAGAAGCCCGTCGAGCCGGCCGCGGCCCTGGACCGGCTGCTGCGCGGCCTCGGCGTGGCCGGCGGCGCGATTCCGTCCTCTGTGGACGACCGGGTCGACCTGTACCGGGACCTGTTGTCGGACCGGCGGATCCTGGTCGTGCTGGACAACGCGATCTCCGAGGCCCAGGTGCGGCCGCTGCTGCCGGGCACGTCCACCGGTGCGGCGCTGGTGACGTCACGGGCGGCGCTGGCCGAGTCTGGAGGCGGCCCACGTCGTGCCGCTGGACGTGCTGCCTTCCGCCGATGCGCTGTCGTTGCTGCGCGCGGCGGTCGGTGAGGCCCGGTGTGCCGCGGAACCCGTTGCGGCGCAGGAGATCGTGACCTACTGCGGACAGCTGCCGCTGGCGTTGCGAGTAGCGGCGGCCCGTCTGGTGGCCCGGCCGCACTGGCAGCTTTCCAAGCTCGCCGGCCGGTTGTCGGACGAACGCCGCCGCATCGACGAGCTGTCGCTGGGCGACCTCGACGTGCGCGCCTCCCTGGCGTTGTCCTACGACGGCATGGACGAGCCGCACCGCACCGCGTTCCGGCTGCTGTCGCTGGTCGACACCCCGGACTTCCCGGCGTGGGTGGCGTCCCCGTTGCTGAGCCTCGACCTGGACGACGCGGAGGACATCGTCGAGGCCCTGGTCGACGCGCGCCTGGTCGACTACGCGGGCCGGGACGCGCTGGGCCAGGTGCGTTACCGCCTGCACGACCTGCTGCGCGCGTTCGGCCGTGAGGCGGCGGACGAGGACCCGTCCGTTGCCCTGAAAGCGTTGTTCGAACAGCTGGCTCGACCTCGCCACGCGCGCCGACGTCGAGCTGCCGCACCAGGCGATCCGGCTGGAACCGCTGGCGCTGGAACGGTTCGACCTCGGCGACGCCGCCGACTGGTTCGACGCGGAGTGGCAGAACCTGCACGCCGTCATCACCCAGGCCGCGGCGCTGGGGCTGGGCTCGGTGGCGGCCGAGCTGGCGATCCGGTCGGCCGCGTTCTGCGACCTGCGCGCCCGGTTCGACGACTGGGAGCAGGTCAACGAGCTCGGCCTGGCCTGCGCGCCCTCCAACCGCAAGCCGATCCTGTTCCAGCAGCGCGGAATCCTGTGCGCGCGACTGCACCGGTACGCCGAAGCCTCGGCGAACTTCGCGGCCGCCCAGGAGGGTTTCGCGCTGGCCGGCGACGTGTGGGGCGAGGCCTACGCCTGGTACGGCATGGGGTGGATGCACGAGTGGAGCGGCCGGTCGCTGGAAGCCCGTGAGGCGCACCGCGAGTCCATGTCCCGGTTCGTCGCGTCCGGCAACCCGCACGGCGAGATCGAGGTGCTCTGCTCGTTGGGCGCCATCGAACGGCGAGCCGGCGGCCTGGCCGCCGCGCAGGAGTACCTGGAGCGGGCCCGTCGCGTGGCCGGGCAGCTGGGCGACGAGCAGAGCGAGCTGATGGCGACCCTGGAACTGGGGCGGTTGCACCAGTTCACCGGTGAGCTGGAGATGTCGGCGGAGTTCCTGCGGTCGTCGCTCGCCGCCGCGCAGAAGCTCGGCGATCCGGACATGGCGGCCAACATCCGGCTGTTCCTGGCCGACACGCTGGTTCGCTCGGGACTGTCTGCTGCGGCCGAGGAGCAGTTGCGGCAGGCCTGGGAGTTCTTCGAGGAGCACGACGACCGGCAGGGCCGGATCTGGGTGTGGCGGCTGAGGTCCGGGCTCGCCACCACGCCCGAGGAAGCGTTGCGGCTGGCAACGCTCGCGGCCGACTCCGCGCGGGAGATGGGCTCGCCGCCCGAGTTCGGGCGGTCGTTGCGGGTGCTCGGGAACGCGCTGGAGCGGGCCGGGCGGGCCGAGGAGGCCCGGGAGCACTGGCGGCAGGCGGAGGAGACGCTGACGGCGGCCGGGTTCCAGGCTGAGGTGGATGAGTTGCGGCTGGCTACCTCGTAGGTGGCCGGTTGGGCCGTGCGGGTCGGGTTGGGTGGGCCGTTCACTCGAATGAGGGCAGTGCGGAGAGCCGCGTACTACGCCAGGATGCGAAGCATGTTCGCAGGCAAACGACTAGTGACGGCGTTCCTCACCGCGACCCTGGTGTTGTTCGGCCTCAACGCCGGACTGACAGCACAAGCTCAAACCCCACCGGCCGCGCAAGCGTGCGCCGGTGCCTATCAGGGCGACAACCGGCTCGGGCCTGAGACGTTGCCCAAGCCCTGGCAGCAGCCGGTCGGTCCGCTCGTGGCCGGGTACAAGAGGTTCGGCGACCTCGGCAAGGACGCGTTCCTGACGAAGTACTGGAACGGCAGTGGCTGGAACTACCCGCCGCAGGACGGTTTCTGGCTCAAACCCGATGGCGAGCCCATCAAGTACAAGACCACCCTGCATGCGAACACGCGGCTCGACCGGTTCGGCAGCGAGTTCGGCGGATTCCTGGCGTACAAGGGCGCGCACTACTCCACGCGTGCGATTCCGCCGCAGAGCCTCTACACGTTCGATCCCGCCTACCGGTGCAACTACCACGCCTACAAGGTGACGAAGGCGTTCGCGGTGTGGGAGGGGCCGATCGCGCCGTGGTTCGAGCAGCGCGGTGGTGGCCTGCAACAGAAGCTGGACAGGGCGTTGGTGCCAGGCGACGGGGCACTGAATGTCGCCTGGCTGCTCTCCAACGGCTACCTCGCGCGGATCAACTGATCGTTGCCTAACTGATCGTGATCGCGCTCGCTGGGCACAGGCCCGCCGCTTCCTTCGCGGTGGCCTCGTGCTCGGCGTCGGGGTGCTCCTGCAGGAGCACCACCGTGCCGTCCTCCTCGTTCTGGTCGAAGAGGTCCGGGTCCGTCAGCACGCACATCCCCGAGCCGCAGCACTTCGACTGGTCGACGGAAATCTTCATGTTCACCACGCTACTGGCAACGAGTGGACTCCGTAGATCCCCATGTCCGTGCGCAGCGGCACCTCCTCGGGCTCCGTGTCGAGCCGGAGATCGGGGAACTCCTGGAACAGCTTGGCGAACGCGATCCGCATCTCGATGCGGGCGAGCTGCTGGCCCAGGCACTGGTGGATGCCGTGCCCGAACGCCACGTGGCCCGACGCGGGCCGGCGCAGGTCGAGTTCCTCGGGGTTGCCGGGGAACTTCTCCGGGTCCCGGTTCGCGACCGGCACGTGCAGCAGCACCGTGTCACCGGCCTTGATCAGGTGCCCGTCGATCTCCACGTCCTCGGTCGCGGACCGCATCGGTCCGAAGTGGATGATCGACAGGTAGCGCATGAGCTCCTCGACGGCGTTGTCGATGACCTCCGGCTCGTCCTTGAGGATCTTCAGCTGGTCCGGGTGCTGCAGGAGCGTGAACGTGCCGATGCCCAGCATGTTCGCCGTGGTCTCGTGCCCGGCGAGGAGGAGCAGCATGGCCATGTTGGCCGCTTCCTCGTCGGTCGGTTCCCCGGTGGCCAGCAGGTCGCTGATCATGTCGTCGTTGCCGGGACTGGCCTGCTTCCTGGCGATCAGCTCGCGCATGAACTCCTGGATGCGCTCGAAGGCGGCCATGGCCTCCTTGAACGTGGCGTCCAGGCTCAGCATCTTCGCCGTGTCCTCCTGGAATCTGTGCCGCTCGTCGTAGTCGACGCCGAGCAGCGCGCAGATCACCAGTGACGGCACCGGAAGCGCGAACTCCTTCACGAGGTCCGCCTTGCCGTCCAACGACTTCATGTGCCTGAGCTGGTCGTCGACGATCGTGCCGATCCACTCGGACAGCTGGTTCATCCGCCGGACCGTGAACTGGCCCTGCAGCATCTTGCGCAGCCGGGTGTGGTCCGGCGGGTCCTGGTTGAGGAACATGCCGGGCTCGACCTTGCGCTTGTCCGCGTCGTCGGGCAGTTCCCCCTGGAACCGGACGTCGAGCACGTGGAACTTCTCCGGCGCGTTGCTGAACTTGGGGCTGCCCAGGACCTCCCGTACCTGGTGGTGACCCGTGACGAGCCAGCCGAGGTGGCCGTCGGCGAACTTCAGCCTGCTGATCGGGGCCTGGCCGCGGATCGCGGTGACCTCGGCAGGCGGGTCGAACGGGTTCTGCGCGTTCGATGGGCAGCTTGTCGGAGATCAGTTCGGTCATCTCGCACACCTCCCAGTGCTCGGTAGAGGACCTATTCCGAAGCTACAGAACTTTCATGACTCCGTGAAGGTGAATCGAGGGTTACGGACCGCCATGACCCGAAATCTGTCCGCATCTGCCGGTCGTGGGTCGCGACGGCCACCGCCGCCTTCGTCTGGAGCAGTGCCTCCGTCAGCTCGTCGACCAGGGCGATCGACAGGTGGTTGGTCGGTTCGTCGAGCAGCAGGACGTGCGGTCCGCCGCTCAGCAGGATCGCCAGCTCGAGACGCCTGCGCTGTCCAGTGGACAGGCGTCCGACCGGCCGCGCGAGGTCTTTTCCTCTGAGCAGACCGAGTTCCTCTGCCCGTGAACACAGCTGCGCCGCGGTGGCGTCCTCGTTCTCGAACTCGGACTCCTGGGCGAGCAGGGCTACCTTGCCGACGTGGTGCACGGTGCCCGTCGCCGGTTGCAGGCGGCCGGCCAGGACGTTCAGCAGCGTCGACTTCCCGGCGCCGTTCGGGCCGGTGATCAGCAGCTTCTCGCCCGCGCTGAGCGAGATCGGCTCGGCGAGGGTCAGCCTGCCGGGCACGTCGAGCGGGGTGGCGTGCAGCAGGTCGCCGCTCGCCGCCAGTTCCGGCGGGGCGAAGCGCAACGGTGGCGGAGGAGCGTCGACGCGCTGGTCGCCGAGCTCTTCCAGCTGTCGAGCGACGTTGCGCATCTTGTTCGCCGCACGCGTGCTGCGCTTGTGCTTGTTCGCGCCCTTCGGCGGGCGCCAGGCGTCCTTCAGACGTGACTGGGCCCGTTCGACCTTCTCGGCCAGCTCGTCGTGTTCGGCTTCCTCCTGGGCGAACCGCTGTTCCCAGCGTTGCCGTTCGGCGCGCTTGGCCTCCTTGAACGCCCGGTAGCCGCCGCCGTGCAGGTGCACCTCGCCGTCCGGGGTCGGATCGAGGTCGAGCAGCTGGGTGCAGACGTCGTCGAGCAACGTGCGGTCGTGGCTGACCAGCACGACCACGCCGTGGTGCTGCTGAAGGCGTTCGGTGAGGAAGCCGAGCGCGTGCGCGTCGAGGTGGTTGGTCGGTTCGTCGAGCAGCAGGACGTCCGCGCGTTCGGCGAGCAGGCAGGCGAGCCTGACCCGATACCGTTGCCCGACACTGAGTTTCCCGAGTTCGGTGGCGCGGTCGTAGTCGGCGTCGAGTGCTTTGAGCGCGATATCGGCGCGGCGCTCGGCGTCCCACGCCTCGATGGCTTCGGCGTGGGCCAGCGCCTTCTCGTAGCGCTGTTCGTCGAACGGCTCCGCGGCACTGTCCAGTTCGGACAGTGCCTGACGGCTTTCGCGCATGGCCTTGTTGAGCAGGTCCCCCACCGTTTCGCTTTCGTGGAACGGCATTTCCTGTCGTACCAGGCTCAACGAACCGTGCCGCGTGACAGTTCCCTGGTCCGCAACCAGGTCGCCGGCCAGCAGCCGGAGCAGGGTGGTCTTGCCGCGGCCGTTCTCGCCGATGACGCCGAGACGGTGACCTGCGGAGATTTTCAGTGAGATGCCGTCGACGACGGGGCCGGCCTCATAGCCCTTGGTGAGATCTTGGGTCGTCAAATGAACATGCGTGCGCACGGGGATCCTCTTTTGGGTACGCGAAATCAGGACGTGGTGCTTGGTGGCACACGTCCGTGATCAGAGGTAGAAGACCCCGTACCCGAATCCCATGAAACCCACGGTACCTACGGTCGCAACGCTTTTTCGACGGCGTTCCTGAGGTCCCGCAGGCTTTCCTCGGTACCCGGCGTGGGACAGGTCGTGCTGCCGCCGCCGACCAGCCGGTAGAAGAGCAGGCCCTCGATGAACGCGGTGATGTGCGCCCCGGCCGTTTCCGGGTCCTCGTGGCCCAGTGCCGCCGCGAGCGCGGTGGCCCGCGCGCGAGGGGAGTGCACGAGGATCGTCTTGAGCTCGGGATGGTGTGTTGCTTCGAGCATCGCCGCGTATCTCGCGAGAGTGCGGGTCCGTTCGACGAGCCAGCTGTCGATCGTCCTCGCGATGCCGCCCGCGAAGTCGTCCGGGTCGAGGACGATCTCCGCCTGCTCCTGGACCGCGAGCCGTTCCACGAACCCCTCGATCAACGCCTTGCGGGTGCGGAAGTAGGCGCTGGTGGAGCCCTCCGGCAGCCCGGCCCGGCGGTCGACCGCGCGGTGGGTGAGGCCGCGCATGCCCTGTTCCGCCACGAGTTCGATCGCGGCGTCGGTGATGAGGTCTTTGCGCACTCGTGTTCCTTGTCTCTCTACAGCTGTAGTCTACAGGTGTAGAGTCCTCTACATCTGTAGAGGAGGCTGGGGATGAAGGCGATCGTGGTGGGCGGCGGCATCGGCGGGCTGGCCGCGGCGGTGTCGTTGCGGCGCGTGGGCTGGGAGGTCGAGGTCCTTGAGCGGGCCGAGTCGTTCGGTGAGGTCGGTGCCGGTATCGGCGTGATGCCGAACGCGCTGCGGGCGCTGGAGTGGATGGGCGTCGCCGACGAGGCTCGCCGGTTGGGCACGCCGCGCGTGTCGGGTGGCATCAAGGCGGCCGATGGGCGCTGGTTGGTGCATCTGCCCGACGTCGGCCTGGAGAAGATCATCGCGATGCACCGGGCCGATCTGCACGGGATTCTGCTGCGCGCGCTGCCGCCCGAAATCCTTTTCAACAACGTCGAGGTGACCGGCGTTGAGGAGCTGGACGCGGATCTCGTGGTGGCGGCGGACGGCATCAACAGCCGCCTTCGCGCGGAACTGCTGCCCGACGCGCCGGGACCGGTGTACGCGGGGGCCACGGCGTGGCGAGGGGTGGCGCCGGGGCCGTTCGAGCTACCGATCTCGCAGACACTCGGTCCCGGCGGCGAGGCGGGGATCCTGCCGCTGGGGGACGGCCGGGTCTGCTGGTACGTCGCGGCGGTGGCGCCCGCCGCGGCCGACCTGGATCCGATGGAGCTGTTCGCCGGCTGGCACGACCCGTTGCCGTCGCTGATCGCGACCAGCCCGGACGTCATCCGGCACGACATCTACGAGCTGCCGCTGCTGCCGACGTTCGTGTCCGGACGGGTGGCGCTGCTCGGCGACGCGGCGCACGCGATGACGCCGTACCTGGGGCAAGGGGCGTGCATGGCGCTGGAGGATGCCGTGACGCTGGCTTCGGTCGACGGTGACCTGGCGCGGTACGACGCGCTGCGCCGGCCTCGCTGCGCAGGCCGTGTGGAAGGGCTCGCGGATGGCGGGCAGGTTCGGGATCGAGGTGCGGTCGCCGATCGGGCTGGCGGTGCGGAACTTCGCCTTCCGGGCCATGCCTGGTTCGCTGGCCGTGCGCGGGATGACGCGCTTCTCCTCGTGGAAGGTGCCCGCGATGCCACGATGATGTTCGTGGCGGACCTGGCCGGACAGGTTCACTCGAACGGGTCGAATCCACCAGTGAACTAGATCACCGGTCAATGTTTGATCTCGGCCGGATAACAGTCGAAAACCACCCTTTGTCGCGTGGTTTGTCACCCTGTTGAGGTATCAAGCACTTGCTGAGCGTGTCGGACGCGGTCCAGTGATCCAGATGGCGTAACGCGACAGGCGGTTTCCGGTACACGAAAGCGCAACTACGGTGCCTCGCCATGACCCCCGTCCCGACTGTTGTGATGCCCCGTTCCCTCACAGCGCTTCCCCCGGCGCAGGTCGAGAGCACCGGCGAAATCGACATCGCCGAGGCAGAGGACTTCGTCCGCCTACATCACGCCGAATACCCGGATCTTGGTCCGGTCGAGGCACGACTGGCCGAAGTGCACGCGGAGATCGCGGCCACCGGCACCTACCGCCACACGACCGCCGAACTGACCTTCGGCGCCAGGGTGGCCTGGCGCAACAGCTCCCGCTGCATCGGCCGGCTGTACTGGCGCAGCCTGAAGGTGCGCGACCTGCGGGAGACATCCACCCCCGCCGACGTGGCCGCGGAGTGCGTCGAGCACCTCCGCGTCGCCACCAACAAGGGCAAGATCCGCCCTGTCATCTCGGTGTTCGGCCCGGCCGAACCCGGCATGGCGGCCCCGCAGATCCTCAACGAGCAGATCATCCGTTACGCCGCCTACCGCGGCTCCGACGGTGGCGTGCTCGGCGATGCGAGGAACCTGGCCCTGACCGATCTCGCGTTGCAGCGCGGCTGGCGGCCACCGGCCTCGCGCGGCCCGTTCGACGTGCTGCCGTTGATGGTGGCCTGCGAGGGCCACGACCCGGCGCTGGTCGAGATCCCGGCCGACGCCGTGCTCGAGGTCCCGCTGTCGCACCCGGACCTCCCGTGGCTCGGGGCGCTCGGCGTGAAGTGGCACGCGGTGCCGGCGATCAGCAACATGCGCCTGCGCATCGGCGGTATCGACTACCCCGCCGCACCCTTCAACGGCTGGTACATGGGCACCGAGATCGGCGCCCGCAACCTCGCCGACCACGACCGGTACGACCTGCTGCCGTACATCGCCAAACGAATGGGCCTGGACATGTCGTCGGAGGCGACGTTGTGGCGCGACCGAGCTTTGATCGAGCTCAATCGCGCCGTCCTGCACTCGTTCGGCGAGGCCGGGGTCACGATCACCGATCACCACACCGAGTCCCAGCGGTTCCTGACCCACCTCGAAAAAGAGGAGGCGGCGGGGCGAACGTGCCCCGCTGACTGGTCGTGGATCGTGCCGCCGGTCTCCGGCGGGCTCACGCCGGTCTACCACCGCTACTACGACTCGGGTGACCTGCTGCCGAACTTCCTTCCCGCCGGCCAGCCGCAGGGATGCCCTGTCGCACACTGATCGGGTGCAGCTGACTCGAAGCCTGGGCCGGACCGACGCCGTCTTCGTCGGACTCGGATCGATGATCGGCGCGGGCGTGTTCGCGGTGTTCGCCCCGGCCGCGGCGGCGGCCGGGTCCGCACTGCTCGTGAGCCTCGTCGTCGCGGGCGTGATCGCCTGCTGCAACGCGCTCTCCAGCGCCTGGCTCGCGGCGAAGTACCCGGAGTCGGGCGGCACGTACGTCTACGGGCGCGAACGGCTCGGCCGGATCTGGGGCGACCTGGCCGGCTGGGCGTTCGTCCTGGGCAAGACCGCGTCCTGCGCGGCCATGGCCCTCACCGTCGGCCTCTACTCCGGCTCGCCCAAGCTCGTGGCGGTCGCGGCGATCGTCGCGCTGACGGTCCTCAACCTGACCGGTGTCCAGAAGTCCGCGCTGGTCACCAGGATCATCGTGATCGCGGTCCTGCTCGTGCTGGCCGCCACGGCGGTCACCGCCCAGGAAGCCGTACAACCAGCCGACTTCACAGCGGCAGGCATCCTTCCCGCCGCCGCACTCCTCTTCTTCGCGTTCGCGGGCTACGCGCGCATCGCCACCCTCGGCGAAGAGGTCAAAGAACCCCAGAAGACGATCCCGCAGGCCGTGATCATCGCGTTGGCGATCACGCTCGTCGTCTACGCGGCCGTCGCGATCACCGCCCTCGGCGCCCTGGGCAGCGACCTGGCCACGAAGACCCTCGCCGACGTGTCACCGGCCCTGGCGCCGGTCATCCGGGCCGCCGCGTGCCTGGCCGCCCTCGGGTCCCTGCTCTCCCTGCAGATGGGGGTGAGCCGGACCGCGCTGGCCATGGCTCGCGACCGCAGACTGCCGAAGCAGTTGACCAGCCTGCGGACCGCGGAGATCACCACCGGCGCGGTGGCGATCGCGTTGGTGGTCACCGTCGACGTCACGCGGGCGATCGTGTTCAGCTCGTTCTGCGTACTGCTCTACTACGCGATCGCCAACGCCAGCGCGTGGACGCTCGGTAAGCGCGTCGTACCCGCGATTGGGCTGGTGGGGTGCCTGACACTCGCCGGCGCCGTGCTCTGGCAATTGTGATGTGGCCCAGGTCACCTTTGATCGCGTAACGTGCGTACGGTGAAAGTGGGAACACCCGCAGAGTCGCGGCCCGCCGAGCGTCGCGTCGCCTGCGTACCGGAAACGGTGTCGCCGTTGGTCGATGCCGGACTGACCGTGCAGGTCCAGGAAGGCGCCGGGCGGCATGCCCACGCCCTCGACGCCGCGTACCGCGCGGCCGGGGCGACCGTGACGCCCGACGATCCGACGGCGGACTCCGATGTCGTCGTGTCCGTGCAGCCGCTCACCACCGACCAGGCCGCCAGGCTCAAGCCCGGCGCCGTCACCATCAGCTTCCTGCAACCCGTGCACGAACGGGAACTGCTCGAGGTCTACCGGGAACGCCGGGTCACGTCGTTCAGCTTCGACCTGCTGCCCCGCGTCACCCGTGCCCAGAGCGCGGACGCCCTGTCCTCGCAGGCACTCGTGGCGGGCTACCGGGCCGTGCTGGTCGCCGCCGAACGACTACCGCGCTTCCTGCCCATGTTCACCACGGCCGCCGGCACCGTGCCGCCCGCCAAGGTCCTCGTCCTGGGGGCCGGTGTGGCCGGGCTGCAGGCGATCGCGACGGCCCGCCGGCTGGGCGCGGTCGTCGAGGCCTACGACGTGCGCAAGGCCGCCGGCGAGGAGGTCAGGAGCCTCGGCGCCAAGTTCGTCGAGCTCGACCTGGAGACGCAGTCCGGCGTCTACGCGTCGGCGCAGTCCGAGGAGTTCCTGGAACGCCAGCGGCAACTGATCGGCGAACACGTCGCCGCCAGCGACATCGTGATCACCACGGCCGCCATCCCCGGCCGCAAGGCCCCGGTGCTCGTCACGACCGACATGCTCAAGGCGATGGCACCCGGCAGCGTGCTCGTCGACCTGGCCGCGGAGTCCGGCGGCAACTACGCGGGATCCGTTGCGGGCCAGGAGATCTGGGTCGGCGAGGTGCTGGTGCACGGCGCGCTCAACCTGCCGTCGTCGATGCCCGTGCACGCGAGCCGCCTCTACTCGCGCAACGTCCTGAACCTGCTCAAGCTGATGATCGCGGACGGCGAAGTGCGGCCGAACCTCGACGACGAGGTGCTGGACGGCTGCTGCCTCACCCACGACGGTCAGATCCGCAAGGAGTTGCCGTGATCGACCTGCTGACGATCTTCGTGCTGGCGGTGTTCGTGGGCTTCGAGGTGGTCTCGAAGGTCTCCACGATCCTGCACACGCCACTGATGTCCGGTGCGAACGCCATCCACGGCGTGATCCTCGTCGGCGCGATCCTGATCACCGGGTCCGCCGAGAGCACGCTCGAGCTCGTTCTCGGGCTGCTCGCCGTGTTTCTGGCCACCGTCAACGTCGTCGGCGGCTTCGTGGTGACCGACCGGATGCTGGAGATGTTCAAAAGGTGATCGTCCAGCTGATGTACCTCATCGCGGCAGTGTGCTTCGTACTGGCGCTGAAAGGCTTGAGCTCGCCCAAATACGCGCGCTACGGCAACTTCATCGGCGCGTTCGGCATGGCGGTCGCCGTCGTCACCGCGTACGTGCACGGCGTCGTCCACAACGGACTGTGGATCCTGCTGGCCGTCGCACTCGGTGTCGGGGTGGGCATTCCGGCCGCGCGCTCGGTGAAGATGACCGCCATCCCGCAGATGGTGGCGCTGTTCAACGGAGTCGGTGGCGCCGCCGCAGCACTCGTCGCCCTCGCCGAGTTCTTCGCGGTCCCCGGCACCACCGTCCTGTTCCGGCTCGCGACCGTGCTGACGGTGCTGATCGGCTCGGTCAGCTTCTCCGGTTCGGTGGTCACGTTCCTGAAGCTGCAGGAACTGATGACGACCCGGCCGGTGCTGCTGCCGGCCGGGCAGCAGCTCGCGATCGCCGCCGCCTTCTCGTCGATCGCCTTGTGCGCCTTGACGGTGGTCGTGCCGAACGGCTTCCTGCTGTGGGTGCTGGCGGTCGTGGGGCTCGCGCTCGGTGTGCTGTTCGTGCTGCCGGTCGGTGGCGCGGACGTGCCGATCGCGATCTCGCTGCTGAACGCGTTCACCGGCCTTGCCGTGGCCGCGTCCGGGTATGTGCTGGCGAACACGCTGCTGATCGTCGCGGGCACGCTCGTCGGCGCGTCCGGCACCATCCTGACCCGGTTGATGGCACAGGCGATGGGGCGTTCGCTCGCGAACATCCTGTTCGGTGCCTTCAAGGCGACCACCGTGGTGGCGCAGGGGGAGGAGCAGCGGACGGTCAAGTCGGGCACGGTCGAGGATGTCGCGATCCTGTTGGGGTACGCGAACAACGTCGTTGTGGTGCCCGGTTACGGACTCGCTGTCGCGCAGGCACAGCACGCCGTGCGTGAGCTCGTGGCGCAGCTCGAACGGCGTGGGGTCTCGGTCGCGTACGGGATCCACCCCGTCGCGGGCCGCATGCCGGGGCACATGAACGTGTTGCTGGCGGAGGCGGACGTGCCGTACGAGCAGCTCAAGGAGCTCGACGACGTGAACCCCGGCATCACGTCGGTCGACGTGGCCGTGGTGGTCGGCGCGAACGACGTGGTGAATCCGGGCGCGCGCGACGAACCGTCCAGCCCGATCTACGGCATGCCGATCTTCGACGTCGACCGCGCGAAGTCGGTGGTGTTCATGAAGCGTTCGATGCGGCCGGGTTTCGCGGGTGTGGACAACGAGTTGCTGTACAACCCGAAGACGACGCTGCTGTTCGGTGACGCGAAGGACTCGCTCACGAAGCTGCTGGCGGCGGTGAAGCAGCTGTAGCGAGTAGTTCCGTCACCTCGGCCGCGGTCAGGGCGGGCAGCAGCCCGATCACCGCGTCCGCGCCGGCGGACTTCCAGCGGTCGGCGTCCTCGGCGGTGTGCACCTCGTCGACGCCGAACCGCACGCCGAGGCTGTGCACGGTCGCGACGAGGTCCCGCATCGCCTGGCGCAGCGGGGAGTCCGGGCTCGGTGCGGGTGCGCGGGTGATCACCGCGCGGACCGGTACCTCGGTCAGCACGGTGAGTTCGTCGTGTCCGCCGCGGAAGCCGTCCAGCGCCGTCACGATGCCGTTGTCGTGCAGCACCACCGCGTTGTCGTCGCCGGCCAGCACGGAGGAGATGTCGAGCGCGATCCGCAGCCGGTCCGGCCGCAGGCCCGTCTCGTCCAGCGCCCGCTTGACGTCGGCGACCAGGTCCTCGTCGCGGGACTGCAACGCGCCCATCGCCACGTGCAGCGTCGGTGCCTGGTCGCCGAACTCCGCCACCCATGCCGCGGCCTGCGCGCACGCCTCACGCAGCAGCCACTTGCCGATCGGCAGCGACAGACCCGTCGAGTCCGCGAGCGCCATCGTGTCGTTGTGGCTCAGGTCGCCCCAGTGCAGCCGGGCGACGGCACCGAGCACCTCGCGGGTGTCGAGGTCGTGCACCGGCGCGTAGACGATCTCGATCTCGCCGTGTTCCCAGGCACCCGGCATCGACGCGGCGAGCGCGTACTTGCCGCGTCTGCGTGCGTCGTCGTGCGGGTCGTGCAACGCCCACTGCCGCTTGCCGCGCGCTTTCGCCTGGCGCAGCGCGGCGTTCGCGCACCGCATCAGCTCGGCGGCGGTCACGAACGCCGGTGGCCGGTCCACCACGCCGATGCTCACCGACAGCGCGATCCCGTGGTCGTCCACAAAGGTCGGTTCGGCCAGCGCTTCCACGAGGTCGTCGATGGTCGATGTGACGTTGTCCGCGGTGGTCAGCATCGCGAACTCGTCGCCGCCGATCCGGGCGAGCACGGCCTTCTTCTCGTCGGCGAGGCGGCTGAGCCGGTTCGCGACGATCTTGAGCAGCTTGTCGCCGGTCTCGTGGCCCAGTCCGTTGTTGACGACCGAGAACGCGTCCAGACCCAGGTGGTACAGGGTGATCGGGTCGCCGGTCAGCCGGCGTTCCACCTGCGAGGTGAAGTGCTGGCGGTTCGACAGGCCGGTGAGCGAGTCGTGCAGCAGCTGGTAGTCCAGGCTGCGCTGCAACAGGTGCAGATCGCTGACGTCCTCGACCATCGTCACGTGGTGCGTCGGCTCACCGTCCGCGTCGCGCAGCAACGACGCCGCGAGGTACACCCACACCGGCTCGCCGTCCTCGCGGATCAGCTTGCGCTGGTCGCGGAACCGGTCGATCGCGCCGTTGCGCACCTTCAGGTACGAGGACGCGAGCGAGGCCTTGTCCTCGGGGTGGAAGAAGTCGATCAGCAGCCGCCCGGTGAGGCTGTCACCCTCGCCGGAGGGCACTCCGACGATCTCGGCGAGCGTGTCGTTCGCCTCGACGCACTTGCCGTCGAAGTCGGTGATCGCGATGCCGAGCGCGGAGGAGGCGAACACCTCCTGAAACCGCGCCTGGCTGACCTTCAGCGTGCGTTCGACCCGCTGTTTGGCCCGCACGATCGCGACCTTGATCTGCTCCTGCTGGTCGAACGCGTCCATCCGCATGTAGTGCGCGTACGCGGAGCTCATCCGAGCGAGCAGAGGTAGTTCGAAGGTGGGCGAAAGAACTTCGATCGTGGCACGCAACGAGTCCGGACCGGTCGCGTGCAGTGACACCAATCGATCGGCTACCGATTCAGGTGACTCCGGCAGCTCCCGCAGCGAATCGAGCAGTGCCTGCTCGATTTCGGCGTGCGACAGCGGGATGTACGCGGTCGTGTTGAGCGCGTACATCCAGTGGCGGGCGAGCTCCGGAAGTTCCATCCTGTGGGCAGAGCGTACGGACTCGCCGCACTGCGGCCAACATCGACAACGGCGCTACAACTTCTTTCCGACCGCCGCGTAGATGCCCGCCTTGTCCGGATCGTCGGTGTTCGTGCCCTCCGGCCGCCACAACGGCGACGGCACGATGCCGGGCTCGACCAGTTCGAACCCGTCGAACAGCCCCTCGATCTCGGTTTTCGTCCGCGGGAACATCGGGTTCTGGCTCTTCTTCATGACTTCGACCACGCCCGCCATCTCCTCGGGCTGCAGGTCCTGGGTGAACTGCGAGATCGCCAGGTAGCTGCCCGCGGGCACGGCGTCGCGGTAGGCGGCGACGACCGCCTGGGGGTCGGCCTCCGGCGGCACGAAGTGGAAGACCCCGGCGGTCAGCATGCCCACGGGCCGGGTGAAGTCGATGAGACCGCTGTCCTCCGCGGCTTTCAGCACGTCCGCGGCGTTGATCATGTCTTCCTGGATGATCGCGGCGCGCGGGTCGTCCTCCAGGATGAGCTGGCTGTGCGCGACCGCGACCTCCTCGAAGTCCACGTACACGACGTGGGTCTCCGGGTCGGCCTTCTGTGCGATCTCGTGCACGTTGCCGACCGTCGGGATGCCGGAACCGAGGTCGAGGAACTGGCGGATCCCGTTGTCCATCATGAACAGCACGGACCTGCGCAGGAACGCCCTGTTCAGCCGAGCGATCGTGCGCGCGTTCGGCTGGGCCTGCAGGAACTTCTCCGCCAGCGCCCGGTCGGCCGCGAAGTTGTGGCCACCGCCGAGCAGGTAGTCGTAGAGACGAGCAGCGCTCGGCTTTCCGGTGTCGACACCTTCAGGAACCCAGCTCACCCGTTCAGACATGCCCCAAGGCTACTGAGCCGCCACACGCGTGCGGCAGGGGTAGCGCCCTATTGGCCTAGTGGAACCCGCTGCTATCACTGAAAAGTGTGAATCAGTGCCGTTGCGACGGCCACGCCCAGCGCGGTGCCGAGTCCTCGTGCGACGTTGACCAGTCCGCTGCCGACGCCCGCCGACGCCTCCGGAAGCGCGCTCATCACGCGTTTCGTGCACGCCGGCGCGACGATCCCGAGCCCGATGCCCGCCACGGCGAGCTGAAGTACTTGCGGCACAGGCAGAAGCAGAGCGGTAGCGGTGATCAGGCCACCGACGATCACGCCCGGCCGGTGGAGCATCGTTGCCGCCAGCGCGAACCCGAGCGGCAGGGCCGCTGTAGTCAGTCCTATGTGTGCCAACGGTTGTTTCATGGTGAATGGAAGCAACGTCATCGGCGTGAACAAAGCGGCATAGGTGAGCAACACTCCCAGAAGTCCGGGCAGGACCTTCCAGGTCGGTTTCGCGCGCTCCGGCTTGGTTTTCGTGCGGGGGAGCAGGTAGTGGCCCGCGATCATGGCGATGACGCCGATCGGGACGTTGATCGCGAACACGGCCTGCCACCCGTGGTGCTCGGTCAGGTATCCGCCCAGCAACGGCCCCGCCGCGAGCCCGGTCGCCTGCGCGGCGGCCTGCACGCCGAGCGCTTTCCTCCGCCGCTGCGGCGCGACGGCGGTGATGACCAGCGCGACGCTGTTGGCCTGCAACATCGCGCCCCCGACGGCTTGGGCCACGCGGGCCGCGACGAGTGCGTCGAAGCTCGGTGCGTACACGCACGCGACGGACGCCGCGGTGAAGAGCGCGAAGCCGTAGACGTAGACGATCTTGCGGCCGACCCGGTCCGCGATCCTGCCCATTGGGACGAGCAGCGCCACGAGCGTGATCAGGTAGCTGAGCGAGATCCACTCGGGATCGCTGCCGAAGTGCGCGCTCATCGCCGGGAACGCCAGCGTGACGATCGAGGCGTCGAGCTGCCCCATGAACGCCCCGAAGCAGACCGTCGCGATGACCAGCCACGGCGCGTACGACCGGCGCGCGATCCACGCCGGTCTGGGGGACTCCGTGACGAACCAGTTCATCGTACCCAGATTATATCTGACACAGAGCTATTAGCGAACGTTCAGTACTATTTCCGCATGTCAGACGAAGCCCGTACGCTCACCGACGTCGTCACTCGCCTGCGCCGGGCGTTGCGGACGAGCATCCGGGCGGACTGGCCGTGGGAATCCCTGCCGATGGCGCAGGTAGAGCTGCTGCAGACGCTCGCGGAACGCCCGCCGATGAAGGTCGGCGACCTGGCCGCCGCGCTCCGGCTGGCCCCCAACACCGTCTCGGGCCTGGTGTCCCAGCTGATCGACTCGGGCCTCGTCGTGCGCGGCGCGGACCCCAGGGACAGACGGGTAGCGCGACTGTCCGTCTCAGCACGTGGACACGAACAGCTGCTGCTGTGGCAGCGCGAACACGAGAAGCGCATCGGCTCCGCGCTGTCGAAGCTGGAGCCGGCGGAGCGCGAGGACGTGGTGCGCGCCCTGAAGGCCCTGGACCACCTGGTGGAGCACCTTGCCGAACCCACCTGACCCCGTCGACCCCGACGTCGACCTGCACGTCCCGGCCCAGCGACAGGAGTTGCACCTGCCGTTCGTCGCCTTGGTGTCACTGGGCGGCGGCCTCGGGGGAGTGGCGCGCTACGGCCTGTCGTCGTTCGTGCCAGGGCCGGTGGGGCTGTTCGTGATCAACGTGCTGGGGTCGTTCCTGATCGGCGTGCTGATGGGGCTCGTCCCGAAGCCGTTGGTCCGGGCGTTCTTCGGCGTCGGCCTGCTCGGCGGGTTCACGACCTTCTCGTCGTACGCCACGTCGTGGTCGTGGGCGCTGTTCGCGACGCCGGTTTGTGCTGTGCTGGCGGCGTTTCTGGGACTGCGGGTGACGCGATGACCGTCGTTGCCGTGTTCCTCGGTGCCGCGCTGGGCGCTCCCTGCCGGTACCTGCTCGACCGGTTCGTGCAGTCGCGGCACCCGTCGGACTTCCCCTGGGGCACGCTGACGGTGAACGTGGCCGGCTGCTTCCTGATCGGGTTCGTCGTCGGTACGTCCTGGATGCCGCTGCTCGGTGTGGGGTTCTGCGGCGGGCTCACGACGTACTCGACGTTCAGCTACGAGACCGTGCGGCTGCTGGAGACCGAGAAGTACCGCGCGGCACTGCTGAACGTCCTGGTCAGTGTTGCTCTGGGAGTGGGGTGCTGCGGCACTGGGTCTGGCGCTAGCACGTTGATCTCACCGCGTTCCCACCTCTGGAGGAAGTCGCGTACCAGAGGTGCGGTCTCGCTCTCGTTGAGCCAACCCCTCGGCAGGTTCCTTCTTTCGAATCCCGCCAACTCCAAGTGCGGCAGTGACAGCACCATCTGGAGGTTGTCGGGTTCTTGAGGCAAGTCGGGGCCTGGGTCCAAGTCGTCGAACAGGTCGCGCTCTGCCCAAGGTGTCGGAAGTGAGGCGATCGTCGTGGCGAGGCGGTCCGCCACCGTCGGCGGGACCTCTATGGCGCCGTTGAGCACTTCATGGGCTACGTCGATGTAGGGGCTTTCGCGGAACTTGCATCCCGTGTACAGAGCCCTCGCGCCAAAGCGGCGGACGACGTCGTCCAGAACCTCCGGTCGTCGAAAGTCCACAGCATCCACGGTGTGGCTTTGCGCAGCTCCAGCAGAAGCTCCCGGTGACGTAGCTGCAGTTTGTGCTGAACCTCGGTCCAGCGTGCATGATCGTCACCAAATGCGCCGTGCGGCATGGTGTCCAGTACGAGGAGTGCTCCGACCTCGCCGCGCGCGATGAGCGTGGTGAGGCGATCAACCACTGCCTGCTCGACCGTGGGCCGGTTCGCGGGAGACGAGCTGTGCATGCAGTCGTGCAGTGGTTCGTCCTCGCTCACGCCGTCGAAGACATCGAGGTCGATGCGGCTCTCCGGAGAGGCGAGCGCTGACCTGTCCAGGGCTGCGATGGTGATCGAACGAACGGTGCGGTCGGTGGGGTTGACGTAGTGCAGCGAACGCGCGGCGAAGGCGAGTCCTCCGTCGTCGAGCGCTTCGGTCAGCAGTTCGTCCGCGCCGCCCTCGACGTTGCGGTCGTACAGCTGGAGCACGATCTGGGCGACCACGTCCCACTGGTTGATGTTCGGCTTGAGAGTCGCCCACAGCGAATCCGCTGTGCGGTGGGTACGGGTGATGTGCTCGGCCGCGAAGTACTCGAGGAACGTGCGGTGAGTGAACCCGAACTGCGGTTCGGACTCGGTCGCGCCGACGTCGGTGAGGATCCACGCACGTCCCGTGCAGAACGCCAGGAACTCCTCCGCCATGGCCACCGACTCGTCGTGATCATCGAGTTTGGTGTCCAGATACCCGGTGAGAGTGTTGATGATCCTGGTTCGTGGCAGGGCCTTGCCCGACTCGGGCGCGGTGAACATCCGCCACGCGAGGTGCTGCACCGCGCCCCGCAACCGCCCCTGGAACCTGAGCGGAAGGGGGATGCCGCGCCTGGAGTCCCACTGCTCGAACAGCATCAACGCACATCGCTCGTAGACCTGGGCGAGGTTGCGCGGCAGGTAGCGATCGCTGGAGTACATGGCGCACAACAAGGTCAGCAGCAACGGGTTGCTGCGCAGCTCGGGAATCTGCTCGCTGTCCTCCATGAAGGAGCCGGACAGCCGTTCGCGTTCGGCCGGCGAGGTGGCGTCGTCCAGCACGAACCACCGAGTCACGTACTCGGTGACCTGCTCGTCGCTGAACCTCTCGATCTGACTGGGGACGAACTGATCGGCGCTCAGCGGTGCCTCGTCATACCCGACCTTCCGGGCGGTGATGAGGATCGGCACCAACGGGTACAGGTGTGCGAACCGTTACCTGAAGTGTGAGTGAATGTGAGTTCACGGGGTTCAGGCAGTCGTCGCCTTGCGGCGGCGGCGTTGGCCCGTACCGGGTGGTGCGGGTCTTCCCGTGGCGGTACCCGCTGCCCACACGGTGTGGGTCTGACACGAAGATGAACTCGACACGCTGGTCAGAAGGTGATGTGTGGGGTGTGGCGTCAGGCCGGGGTGGGGTCGAAGCGGACGGTCAGGCCGATGGCGTTGGCCTGCTTGATGATCTGGCGCATCGTGCGTTGTGGGTTGCGGCGGGTGAAGTAGTCGGCGCCGAGGTCGCGGTACGGGACTTTGTCGTGCAGGACGTGCCAGATCGCGATCGCGAGTTTGTGCATGACCGCGACCAGGGCGCGTTGCCGGCCCCGGCGGGCTGCGACGCGCCGGTAGTAGACGGCGTAGTAGGAGTCCTTTTGTTTGATCGCGGCCATCGCGGCGGTTCCGAGCACGCGTTTGAGCGGGGCGTTGCCGTGCCGGGTGTGGCCGGACTTGTTCACGCCCGCGGACTCGTTGACACCGGGACAGACACCGATCCAGGAGGACAGGTGCCCGGCGGTGGCGAACGGGGCCATGTCGCCGCCAGTCTCGGAGATCACGATCTCCGCGGCGGTGAGCCCGATCCCAGGGATGCTGTCGAGGTTGGTGAGGTCCTGGTCGCGGTCACGGAGCAGTTCGGCGATCCGCGCGTCCAGTTCGGCCACCAGGGCGGCCAGGTGATCGATCTGGCTGAGGAAATGCCGGCACATGAAGGCGTGATGGCCGGTGAACGTGCAGTCCAGCGCCTGCGTCAAGGCGGGGATCTTGACTCGGGCGTGACCGACGGCCAGCTCCGCCAGCCGTGCCGGGTCGTGCTCACCCTCGATGAGGGCGGCCAGGATGCGGCGGGCGCTGACCCCGGTGACGTCGGACAGCACACTGGTCAGCTTGCATCCGGTGTCCTCCAGTTCTTTCTCCAGCCGCTGGATCTCCCGGCCCCGGTCGATGCGGATCTCGGTGCGGCGGCGGGTCAGCTCCCGCAACTCGCGGATCGCCCGGCCTGGCACGAAAGAGGCCAGCACCATCCCCGACGCCGCGGCGCGGGCCAGAAACGCCGCATCCGACGGGTCGGTCTTGCGGCCCTTGATCCCCCGCAGGTGGGAGGGATTGACCAGCATCAGGTTCAGCCCGGCATCCTGCAGCGGGTAGTACACCGCCCGCCAGTAGTCCGAGGTGGCCTCCAAGGCGACGACCTCGGCCGCGCGTGCGGCCAGCCAGTCACGCAGGCCGCGGATGTCCGCGGCGGTGGTGCCGAACCGTTCGGTTTCCAGCAGCCACCGTCCCGCACGCCGCGGATCGGGGCTGCGCACACACGCCATCACGAATCGCTTGCCCACATCCACGCCCGCCGCACGCAGATACAGCATCTCGTTACGGGCCCCAGTTGTGGTCATCGCTCACCACCCGCCAGTCCAGTCCGTCTGGGCGGGCCACCCGGAGAGGTCATGGGAAGCAGCGAAACTGACACACGTGCTCCTGCGGCGGTTACCCGCCGAACTGGCACAAACCGTAATCCCGGAACAGACCTCCATCGCCATTCTGACATTCGAGCTCTCACGGCATCACAGATCCACCGGCTTACCGAGCGGCCCACCCCATCTTCCCAGCCCCGTGAAGCCTGCACCGCAGACGGGAGTTTCTGACATGGGTTTCCATCGGGCGTGTTTAGCGTCCCGGCGCAACTCGCCGTGGACGTGCAGGCCGCGGTCTCGCCGACGAGTGCGGCGAGGTTGCGGGCGGCGTTGAGGTCGCGATCGAGCACGAGGCCGCACTCATCGCAGTGGTACACCCGGACGCGCAGCGGCAGTTTGGCTTTCACCGCGCCACAGTCCGAGCAGGTCTTCGAGGACGGATACCAGCGGTCGGCGACAATCAGCCGGCCACCGGCCCAGGTGGTTTTGTAGGTGGTCTGCCGCCGCAACTCGCCCATGCCGACACCGGCGACGTGGCGAGCCAGGCGGTGGTTGCGCATCATCCCGGCGACGTTGAGGTCTTCCAGGACGATCGCGCCGTAGGTAGACGTCAGGCGGGTGGTGAGCTTGTGCAGGCCGTCGCGGCGAGCGCTGGCGATCGTGGTGTGCAGCTTCGCGATGCGGGCCTGGGTTTTACGCCACCGGTTCGACGGTGTCTGGCGGGTGCGCCTGTCGGGGCCGGTACGCCGGGCGGCCTGGCGTTGCAGGCGCCGCAGCTCCTGCTGCGCCACGTCGAGGTGTCTCGGGTTGGGGACGACCTCTCCGGTGGACAGCACCGCGAGCGCTGTCACCCCGAGGTCCACTCCGACCGCCGTGTCCGGTCGTGCGGGCGCCGGGTCGGTGCGGGTGATCTCCACCGAGAACGAGCAGAACCAGCGCCCAGACCGCCAGGACACGGTCGCCGACCGGATACGTGCGGTGCCGCGCTCCACGTGCCGGGCCAGCTTCCGGGTGGACTCGCAGGTGCGCACCGTGCCGATGCGCGGCAGCGTCACATGCCGCCGATCCGCCTCTGCCAGGCCGAACGCGCCGGTGGTGAACCGGCACGACACCCCGCCGCGCTTGCCCTTGAACCTCGGGAACCGCACCGCCGGGCCGCGCCGCTCGCCGGCGCGGGAGCCCTGCCAGTTCGTCAACGCCGTGGCGAGGTTGGCCAGCCCCGACGAGTACGCCTCCTTGGAGTTCTCACCCCACCACGGCGCCACCTCGTCCTTGGCCTGGTTCCACGTCTTGCGCAGGCTGTACGCCGACCACGACACCGACGGGGTCAGCTGATCGGCGGGCAGGTCATAAGATTTCTCGGCGGCACGCTGATCGAGATTCGCCTTGATCCGCGCCAAGCCCCAGTTGAACGCGTACCGCTGCCCACCACAATGCGACCGCAGAGCCGCTAGCTGCCCCACGGTCGGATCGAGCGCAAATCGGTACGCCTGAATCACTGTGACCATCTCACCGTCACGGTAACGGGCGACACCGACATCTAGCGCCCACCACGCACAGACACTCACACAAATCCGCGTTCACTCACGATTCACCCGGCAGTTGCGAACCCCTCGACCAGCGACACGACCCGGCGCCTCAGTTCGGTCTGCACCAACTCGTCCAGCCCGTCGAGGATCACGACGGCCCGGCCGGTGCGCAGCAGGTACTCGACGCCGTCGTGCGGTGGTTTCACGTTGTACGGGGCCTGGCACACCTTCTCCAGGTAGTGCAGAAGATCGCGGCCACCTTCGTCGAACGCGGTGGTGAACTCCCTCAGCACCAACAGGAACGGCACCCTCCCGGTCCCGTCGCTCGCGACGTCGTGCGCGAACTTCGCGGCCAGTGTCGACTTCCCGGCGCCGGGATCACCCTGCACCAGCACACGTTCGCCGGGAGCGCCGAGCCGCACGACGCGTTCCGAAGCCAGCTTGGGCTGCACGTACAACTGGTCGTAGCGGACGGATCGGCTCACACCGACGTGCGGCAGCCGGATCTTGTTGTGCAGTGCGACGACCTGGTCCCGCATCCGCGCGGCGAAGGAGTTGATGCGGGTGAGCGACTTGAGGCGCTTGAGCATGGAGCCGTTGACGGAGGCCGCGGTGAAGAGGTCGGCGCGGTCGATCTTGGTGCTGGTTTCGCCGAAGTGCGGCGCCGCTTCTTGGCAAGCGGTGACCATCACGTCGTGCACGGTGTCGGTCGTCCGCGTCAGCAGGTGGTGGGAGAGACCCGCGAGACGGAGTCCTTCGCGCAGCTGGTCCCTGGCGGACTTGCCCATGACGTTGCCGATGCGCTTCTGCGCGACGACCGTGGCGAAGTCAGTGGAGTCGAGGTAGGTCTCCAGCGCTTCCACGTCCGGCCGGGCGAGGTCAGCGAGAAGAACTTCGGTAGCCGCGGTCGTGGCCGAGGGCTGCGGGAGTTCGGCGAGGCCGGTGACGCGGTCGGAGAGCTGGTCGCTCACGTTGACGACGACGCGGATGACCGCCGACTCGATGCTGGGCAACGAAGGCTCCTCTGTCGAAGACGTGCCTGGGGGCGAGCTGGTTGCTGACGGACACGACTGTTCCGGCCGACCGCCGCGTCCACGCTCGCCACCCAGGGCTCTCACGTCCCGCTACGAAACGTCCTTCAGCCGGGACAACACATCCGGCAGCGTTCCGGTGTGCACGACGCCGAGTCGTTGCGTGGCACGGGTGAGCGCGACGTACAGATCCGAAGCGCCGCGCGGCGACTCCGCCAGGATGCCGGCCGGATCCACGACCACCACGGAGTCGAACTCCAGGCCCTTCGCGTCGGTCACGCCGAGCACCACGACCTGGGCCTCCTCCAGGTCGTTGCCCAGCGACGAGCCCGGCACCGCGGCGACCACGGCCTTGCCCACCGACGGCACCAGCGCGGCCGGCACGATCACCGCTACCTTGCCGTCACCGACCGCGGAAACCTCGGCCGTGATCAGCCCCGGCACCTCGGCGGAGAGCGACGACACCGAGGAGACCCAGGGCGGCACCCCGGTCTCCCGCACGGAAGTCGGCGGCACCAGGGAGGCGTCGACGGAGGCGAGCACGTCCGCGGCCACCTCCATGATCTCGGCGGGCGTGCGGTAGTTGACCGACAGCTCCGTCAGCCGCCAGCGCTTCATGACGTACGGCGAGAGAACGCCGTCCCACGAAGTCGCGCCGCCGATGTCGCCGGTCTGGGCGATGTCGCCGACGACCGTCATGGACTTGCTGGGGCACCGGCGCATCAACGTGCGCCACGCCATCGCGGACAGCTCCTGGGCCTCGTCCACGATGACGTGGCCGAACGTCCAGGTGCGGTCGGCGGCGGCCCGTTCCGCGGCGGTCTCGTAGCGGTCGACGCCGTGGCGTTCGGCGAGGCGGTAGGCGTCCATCAGGTCCGTGGCCATCAGGATGTCCGGGTCCGCGTCGTCCTCCAGGTCGAGGATGTCGAGGACGCCCTGGGCGTACTCGATGGCCTGGCGGCGCTGGCGTTCGGCGCGGGACTTGGCCTCCGCGTCGTCCTCGCCCAGCAGTTCGGCGGCCTCGTCCAGCAACGGCACGTCCGCCGGTGTCCAGTCGTCCGTGGTGCGCTGCAGCAGATCGCGTTCCTGGCGGGTGAACTTCGACATCGCGCGGCTGCGGCGCTTCGGGTTCGCGTAGAGCTCCGAGAGCAACGAGAACGGCGTCAGCACCGGCCACAGCGCCGCGATCGCGGCCTGCACCTCCTCCGACTCGCGGATCTCGCGGCGGATGTCGTCCATGTCCGCCTTGTCCAGCAGGTGGCCGCCCAGCCGGTTGGCCACCATCCCGGCCAGGGTCGAGACGATCTCGCGGGCGAACGTGCGGCGGGCCTCGTTGTGCGGGCGGCGGGTCCGGCGTGCCCGGCCCCGCGCGTCGGCGATCGCGCGGCGGTCGAGGCGCAGCACGTCGTTGTCGAAGCGGATCTCGACGGACGGCGGCGCTTCCTGCCGGTCGCGGATCGCGGCGGAGACCACGTCGGCCATCTCGATGCGGCCCTTGATCGCCGCGACCTCGGCGGGCTCCTTGCCGACGGCGGTCAGACCGGGGTACAGCTCGCCCACGGTCGACAGCAGCACGCCGGTCTCGCCCAGTGACGGCAGCACCTGGCTGATGTAGCGCAGGAACGTCGTGTTCGGGCCAACGACGAGCACGCCGCGTTTCGCCAGCTGCCGCCGGTGGGTGTACAGCAGGTACGCGGCGCGGTGCAGGGCCACCGCGGTCTTGCCGGTGCCGGGACCGCCCTGCACGACGACGACGCCGTTCAGCTCGGACCGGATGATCAGGTCCTGCTCGGCCTGGATCGTCGCGACGATGTCGCTCATCTGGCCGGTGCGCGACTCGTTCAGCGCGGCCAGCAGGGTCGCCTCACCGGTCAGCGACTCGCTGCGCGACATGTCGACCGAGTTGATGTCGAGCACCTCGTCGTCGAGCCCGGTCACCTTGCGGGACCGGGTGCGCAGGTGCCGGCGCCGCCGCACGCCGTCGGGCGAGGCGGCGGTGGCGAGGTAGAACGGCCTGGCGGCGGGCGCCCGCCAGTCCATCAGCAGCGGCTCGTATTCCTTGTCCTCGTCGAAGAGACCGATACGGCCGATGTAGAAGCGGTCACCGTTGTGGAAATCGAGCCGGCCGAAGGCGAGGCCGTTCTCCACCGCGCTGTACTGAGCCAATTGATCTGTGTACATCGCGACGGAGGTGTCTCGCTCGGAGCGCATCTGGTGCGTGCCGCCGGTTTGTCGCAACGATTGTGCGAGTCGTTTCGACGTCTGTTCGCGGAGGTCGTCGAGCCGGCCGTACAACATGGCCACGTATTCCTGCTCCGGCTCCATTTCGGCGAGCCGGAGGTCATCGGAGGGGCTTGACAACGTGCCTCATTTCTCGATACGGTGTCACATCAGGTTTTGGCATGAGTAAAGCCAAAACGATGCAACACTGCCTTGCCCGTAAGCCTTCCTTACGCGCGCAGTCTGTCTAATCTACACGCATATCCGCGTGATGTAGGTACGCCTTCCGCAGCAGTGTGGTCAGCGCGACCCGTTCCTGCTCGGTCAACGGCGCCAGCAGCTCTTCCTCATACGCACGAGCCGCCTCCATGCGCTCGCGCAATGCCCGTCCGCCCGCGTCGGTGATCGACACGGCGAACCGCCGCCGGTCCCGCTCATCCCGTTTGCGCTGGGCGAACCCGAAACCCTCGAGGTCGTCGAGTACGGAGACGAGGTCGCTCGGGTCCATCCGCACCCGGTCGCTGATCCGCTTCTGCGTCACCGCTTCCTGCTCGGCCAGGCACGCGAGCACCGTCACATGAGGTGTGCGCAGGCCGCTGTGGTCACCTCGCGGTCCCGTCCGCCTGGCTACGCGCACGAGCTGGAGCATCAGGTAGCTGGGCAGACGCAGAAGTTGATCGATGCTCATGTCCTCAGCATAGGAAAGATCTGTACCCCGATCGTGGATTGCGCAGCGTGATGAACACGCCTGGAGGAGGGCTGCTCGGGTGAGCAGAGGGGTGACGTTTCTCCGCAAACCACCGGGGAGCGGCAAGGTGGGGGTATGACGCGTGCGGAGATCGTCAGGCTCGCCCGCTGTGTGGTGCGCAGGCCGCGGTGGCAGCTCGTCGTCGCGGTGCTCGTCTCCGCGTGGACGCTCGCCTGGGTGCTTGGCCAGCTCGCCCGCACCCCGCTCACTCCACTCGGCGTACTCGCCTGGACCGGTATTCCCCTCGACGCGGCATCCGTATGGGTGCAGGAGCGAGAAGGCGTTCTCGTCTGGCTCGCGACGCTGGGCGGGCTGAGCTGGGCGGCCACCACCGAGCAGGGTCAGTTGCCCGCCCTGGCCGGCTGGTTCGCGGTGCTCGTCGCGGGAGAAGCAGCCGGATACGAGCAAGCGGTCCAGCGCGCGATGCTCAGCATGGTCGTGTTCCTGGTCGTCCTTGCGGTCGTATCGCTCACCGGGCGCCGCGCGTTCGTCGTCGACCGGGTCGCCGTGATGCCGAAGGACGTGATGCGAGCCGGCGTCACAGCCGCCGTGCTGACCGCCGTGGTGCCGCTCATCGCCCCTGGTCTTGCCCTCACGCGTCTCATTAGGCCCTATGTGACGAAACCGCCACGGCCGCTCAGGCGGGTTGAGAGCCCGCTCCTGCGGGAAACCGGGTGAGGTGAGCGACTACCTGCCACCCCCGGCACCCCCGCGAAGTGCTCTGACGCTGCGCCTGTGGCTCGCCGGGTTCGGCCTGGTCTTCAACTCGGTCGCCGGGTGGCTGGCACTGCGAGCTGACCTCGTATGGCTCGGAATCGTGCTTTTACTACTCGCCGTTATCTGCGTTGTGGACTTCGGTTGGGTAGTTCATCGCAAACGTCGCGGAGATCCAGGCTGAACCTGTCGGGAACCTGTGCTTGGGCTTAGCGCCTTCTATGGATAAAGATGTTCGAGTGCATGAAGACCCGGCCAGGGGCAGGTTAGCCAGGGTGATGCGTCGACAGCCGGTGCAACAGCGAGGCGCGGCTACCGTCACCGCGATCCTGGACGCTTGTGCGAGCCTGCTGAACGAATACGACTACGACGACATCACCACGGCGCGCATCGTCGATGTGGCCGGAGTGCCCATTGGTTCCTTCTATCAGTACTTTCCCGACAAACGTTCTGTCGTGCACGCTCTTGCGTTGCGCGGCATGGAGACCTACCTCCGCGAGGTGGAGGAACTCTTCGCCGCCGACCTGATCGCGGACTCGTGGCGTGAGGCCATGGCACAGGTCGTGAGCGTGTACCTGCGGATGCTGAGCGATCTGCCCGGTTTCGGGAGAGTCCGGTTCAGCGACATGCTGGACAGCCACCGGCTCGACTCCAGCGTGGACCAGTACGAGCTCATGGCCGAGCGGCTGGCGGAGATGTTCGTCAACCGGTTCGGCGTGCACGGCGAGGCACCGGTGATACTCACGTTCCGCATCGCCGTGCAGACCGCCGACGCACTGTTCAAGCTCGCCGGACGAGTCGACGACACCGACCGCGCGTATGTGGTCGGCACAGCGAACGGACTGCTCACCGACATGCTGGGGTCAGTACTGGAGGCTCCTCACAGGCCGTAGGCCTCGAGCATCCGCAGCCAGACCTCGCTGATCGTCGGGTACGAAGGCACCGCGTGCCACAACCGGTCCACGGTGACTTCCCCGACGATCGCGACGGTCGCCGAGTGCAGCAGCTCGGCCACGTCCTGACCGACGAACGTGACGCCGACCAGCGTCCGTGTGCGCTCGTCCACCACCATCCGCGTTTTGCCGCGGTATCCGTCCGCGTGCAGCGACGAGCCGGCGACCGCGATGTCGAGGTCGACCACCCGGATCTCCCGTCCCTGGGCGCGGGCCTCGTCGGCGGTGTGCCCGACGAACGCCACCTCGGGGTCCGTGAACACCACCTGCGGCACCGCCACGTGGTCCGCCCACGCCTGCCCCGCCGACCACTGCCTGGGCTCGAACCCGCGCGACCGCTCCAGGATCGCCGTGCCGACCGCGCGCCCCTGGTACTTGCCCTGGTGCGTCAGCAACGCGCGGCCGGTGACGTCACCGGCCGCGTACAGCCACCGTCCGTCCACATCGGACACAAGACCGGAGTCGTCGATGGTCATCGGCTTGCCGTCCTTCGTGGCCGGCACGCGCCCGGTCGCCACGAGGATCTTCGAGCCGCTGACGACCCGGCCGTCCCGCAACGTCAGCGCACCCGGCGCGATCGCGGACGCACGGGCGTTGAGCAGCACCTCGACGCCGTCCTCCCGCAGCCCGTCGGCGACCAGCGGCCCGACGAACTCCTCCATGCGCGGCAACGGCCGGTCGCCGGACACCACCAGCGTCACCTTCGACCCGAGCCGCGCCCACGCCTGCGCCATCTCGACACCGACCACACCGCCGCCGAGCACGACGAGCGAATCCGGCACCTCACGCGCCGACGTGGCTTCCCGCGACGTCCACACAGGAGTGTCGTCGATGCCTTCCAGCGGCGGCATCTTCGGCACGCTGCCGGTGCACACCACGACGGCCTGACGGGCCCGGTGGACCTCGCCACCGACGGTGACCTCGCGCTCGCCGGTCACCTCACCGTCGCCGCGGATGACCGTGATGTTCTCGGACTCGGCCCACTTCACCTGGCCGGAGTCGTCCCAGTTCGACGTGAACTCGGTGCGCCGCGCCAGCACCGCGGCGGGGTCGAGCGACCCCGCGGTCACACCCTTCACGCGCTGGGCGGCCGCGAGCGCGTGACCAGGCCGCAGCAGCGCCTTCGACGGCATGCAGGCCCAGTACGAACACTCGCCGCCGACCAGTTCCTTCTCGATCATGGCGGTGGACAGGCCTCCCGCGGCCGTCCGCCAGGCCACGTTCTCCCCGACAGGGCCACCACCGATGACGATCACGTCGAAGTCCATGACCCCCAGACTAAGCCTGGATCAGGTGAGCCACACGAGGCAGAACGGGTGCCCGACCGGGTCCGCGTACACGCGATACGTGTCGTCGTTGTCGCGCGAAATCAGCCGTGCACCGAGCTCCAGGACGCGACGCTCGGCCTCCTCCACGTCCTCGACCAGCACGTCGAGATGGAACTGCTGCGAGCCGTGCGGATCGGGGAACACCGGCGGCCGGTAGTCGCCGCTGCGCTGGAACGCCAGACGCGTGCCGTTCGCGACGACCACCACCCACGTGTCGTCACCGCCCGCGAGCCGTTCGGCGCCGAGCAGCTTCTCGTAGAAGGAGGCGAGTTCGGAGGGGTCAGGGCAGTCGATGACGACCGAGCGAAGTTGTCCGACCATGCCCTTCACCCTCTACCGGGTGGCGGGCAGCCGCAACGCCTGCTTGGCGATCGGGTCGAGGGCCTGCTCGCCCCGGCCGCCGGACCAGACCACGAACGCCAGCTGCACGTGGCTGCCCTTCAGGCCGCTCGCGAACGCCGCGTTCTCCAGCGGTTTGCCGTCCGGTCCGTGCACGGCGCCGGAACCCGGCGTAGCGACGATCTTGTGCAACGCCGTGGCGCTCGGGGAGTCGAGCAGGTCCAGGTCCGCCACCAGCACCGTCGCCTGCTTGCCCTGCACGGTCGTCTCGTAGGTGGCGCGCAGGATCTCCCGGCACTCGTTCGCGATCAGCCACGCCTTCACGTCACCGAACGCCTGCGCCGAGCAGTCCTTGTCCTTCTTGGTCTCCTTGGGCACGAACGTGACGCCGTCCACGACCACCGTCGTCGGCAGCGAGGTCGACGGGGCCGGCGTGGCGTCGGCCGGCTTGTCGTCGCCGCTCAGCGCCACCGTCAGCCACACGACGAGGATCAGCGCCAGCAGCCCGGCGCCGGCCAGGTAAGGCCACGTCATCTTCGGGGCCAAGCGTTTGCGCGCGATGGCCGGCTTGGCCGTGATCTTGGGGATCAGCATCGTGCTGGCCGACGCGAGGTCGGGGGCGACGGCGTCCTTGAAGCCCTCGGACAGCAGGGTCTGCACGGTCGGCGGCGTGCCGGTGGTCTGCAGGATCGCGAGCAGCTTCACCGCGTGCTCGGCCGTGCAGGGCACCGACGACGTCGCGAGCTCACGGGCCGCGTTGAGCAAAGTGGACGGTTTGGGGTGCAACACCCGCACGCCCCGGTTCAGGTCGACCGTCGGCTGCACGACCTGGCTCACGAACGGGCCGACCGCCACGACCGTGGTGACCGGTAGCGGTTCCGCGCGCATCGCCTGGATCCGCTGCGCCACCGCGGTCGCCGCCGCCACCGCCTCGGTCGCCGGATTCCCGACGCCGTCCTGGCTGACGAGCGGCCAGCCGTCGATCTTCCACTGGCCGCTGAGCGGGGCCTCCAGCTTCACCGCCGGATCGGGCAGGTCGACACCCACGATCACCAGGACGCCCTTGGGCAGCACGACGATCGCGTCCAGCGGCATCGGGCAGTCGGGTGGATGCACTCCGGTCAGCGCGACGCCGCCGAGGACTTCGGTTCCGGCACCGCAGGCCGTGAGGGCGGCACGAACGTCCGCCCCAATGGCCGAGGGTTCAGCGCCCAGACGGATCAACCGCACGAGGTCCCACCTTTCCGCACGGGGGGACACGGTAGCGGTCCGGGGTTGTTCGACCGCATCCAGTCGAGACGTTGCGTGACACCCGTCACCGGATAGTGGATCACTCGTTAGGTGGATTGCCTGTCTATGTACACGGAGGGTCCATGTTCAAACGCGCCGCTCTGCTCGCCGTCGCGCTCGTGGCCGCATCAACCCCTGTCGCGGCCGCGCTGCCCACCTCGACGGTCTACGTACACGGGACCGACCTAGCCGCCGCCGAGCAGGCGGTGGCAGCGGCCGGCCTGCAGAAGATCACCAGTTTCGGCAAGATCGGGGTGGTCGCCGCGCGGGGTGACTCCGCGCGGATCTCCTCCGCCAGGGCCAAGGCGGGCGTGACGCGCGTCGAGGTCCAGCAGCCGATCAGGTTCCTCGGCTCGACCTCGCACACGGCCACGCGCGGCCTGGACGCCCGCAACAGCCTCGGGCTGACCGGCGCGGGCGTGTCGGTCGCGGTGATCGACTCCGGCGTCGACCCGACGCACCCCTCGTTCAGCGGCGGCAAGATCGTCCGCAACCTCAAGAGCCTCTGCCTCGACGGATCGACGCAGACGAACTGCATCGTGCCGGTGCCGAACTTCGTCGACACCGACACCACGTCGCTCGGCGGCCACGGCACCCACGTCACCGGCATCGCGATCGGCAACGACGTGCAGATCACCGGCGGCCCGGTGATCCACGGCGCGGCGCCCGGTGCGAAGGGCGTCGTGATCTCCACCGGTGCGGCCATCCTCATCCTCGGCGCGGACGCCGCGCTGAACTGGGTGCTGGAGAACCACCGCGCTCCGTGCGGGGCCGGCGTGCCCGCGTCGACCTGCCCGCCGATCAAGGTGATCAACAACTCCTACGGGCCGTCCGGCGGCGGTGCGTTCGACCCCGAGTCGGTCACTGTGAAGCTGCAGCGGCAACTGGTCGCCGAGGGTGTCGTCGTGGTGTGGGCGAACGGCAACGACGGCGGCGATGGTTCAGCGAACCTGTCGAACCCGCCCGGCATCGACCCGACGCCCGGCGTGATCTCGGTGGCCTCCTACAACGACCAGGAGACCGGCACTCGCGACGGCGCGCTGTCCGACTTCTCGTCGCGCGGTCTCGCGTCGAACTCCGCCACCTGGCCGGACATCTCGGCGCCCGGCGAGAACATCACCTCGTCCTGCCGCCTGTACCTGCCGATCTGTGCGACCGGCCTGCAGCCGCAGAACGGCCCCGGGCTGCTCGACCTCGGCACGTTCAACACGATCAGTGGCACGTCGATGGCGGCCCCGCACATCGCCGGGATCGTCGCACAGCTGTTCCAGGCCAAGCCTTCCGCGACGCCCGCCGACATCGAGCGGGCGCTGAAGTCGTCGGCCCACCGGTACGGCACCGGCTATCAGCAGGTGGGGCCGTACCTGACGTCGTTCGACAAGGGCACCGGTCTAGTCGACGTGGTCGCCGCGGTAAACGCTCTGTAGATCACGATCACGCATCGCTCGGCCGGGGCGATCGGGACTTAAGGCCTGTATCTGCCCCGGTCGGGTGATGATCGTGCTGGTTCTTATGGCGGACATGCCTCAAGTCAAGGCAGAATGCAGCAAGCGGGCTTTCACGGTGATCACCTCACTCGGCCAGGCGTAGGGGAAGACGTCCCTCGTCGAGTAGCGGAGGTCAGCAGTGAGCACCCGTGGCAGCACCAGTGGCGTGGTCTACGTCCACTCGTCGCCGTCTGCGGTCTGTCCGCACGTCGAGTGGGCGATCTCGGGCACCCTCGGTGAACGAGTGGACCTCAGATGGGCAGCGCAACCCGCAGCACCAGGCCAGTTGCGCGCTGAATGCGCATGGACCGGAGACGCCGGCACCGGCGCCAAACTCGTGGCTGCGCTGCGCGCGTGGCCAATGCTCCGCTTCGAGGTGACCGAGGAACCGTCCCCCGGTCAGGACGGCGAGCGCTTTTGCTTCGCGCCTGCCCTGGGGCTCTGGCACGCCCGCACCTCGGCAAACGGAGACATCGTGGTCAACGAGGATCAGCTGCGTGCACTCGCAGTTCGGGCTCGTGGCGGTGAATCCTTCGCGCACGGCGTGGACGAGCTCCTCGGCGCGGCGTGGGACGACGCGCTGGAACCGTTCCGGCGCGCGGGAGACGGCGCACCGGTGACCTGGCTGCATCGCGTCGGATGAGTCCTGAGTAGACCCCGCTACCGTTTGGGTAGCGGGGTTTCCACGTTGTGTGTGGGATCCCAGGCCAGCATGAGCTGCCCGTAGAGCGGGGACGTCTTGAGCAGGTGCTCGTGAGAGCCGAGCAACGGCTCGCCGCCGTCCATGACCAGCACTCGGTTCGCCCGCAGCGCCGAGCTCAGCCGGTGCGCGATCACCACGAGAATGCCTTCTCGTTCCGCGAAAACCCGTTCGACCCGGGCCTCCGCGGCCGGGTCCAGGTGTGAGGTCGCCTCGTCGAGGATCACGACGCTCGCGGACGTCACGTAGACCCGCGCGAGTGCCAGAAGTTGCGCCTCACCAGCGGAAAGTCCCTCGCCGCCGTGACCGAGCGCGGTGTCCAGCCCACCGATCCGGTCCAGAAGTGGTTTGGCGCCAACCTTTTTCACGGCTTCGGTGAGATCTTCGTCAGTTGCCCACGGTGCGAGCAGCGTGAGATTTTCCCGCACCGTGCCGGTGAAGAGATAGGTTTCCTGGGGGATCAGGGCGATCGCGTGGTGCCGGATGGTGGGAACCACCAGGTCGGCCGGCGCACCGCCGAACAGGACGCTGCCGAAGTCCGGTGGCATCAGGCCGGTGAGCAGACCGGCCAAAGTGGACTTGCCGATGCCGGACGGCCCGACCACGGCCAGGTGGTCGCCGGGGCGCAGGTTCAGCGACAGGCCGCGCACCACGGGTTCCGCGTCCGGGCTCCAGCCGAACGTGACGTCCTTGAGCACGAACTCGCCGCTGGACGGGACCGCGTCACCGACCTCCTTCGTGGCCCGGGGCGCGGCTTCCTCAAGTCGTTTGAGCGCGACCATCAGCCGCATCACCACGGTGCTGGTGGTGCGGGCGAGTCCGTGCAGCGCGGGGTTCACGCTGTTCGTCAGGTAGACGACCGCGGCCAGGACCGCGCCGGTGGTGAGCTGCCCGGACGCGACCAGCGGGGGAGCGAACGTCAGCAGCAGCACGACCGGGGTGAAACCGCCGATCGCGATCACGGTGGCGCGCAACGAGTTCGCCCAGGCGACGCGGACCGTCGCGCGAGCTTGCTGGTCGATCTGCGTGGCGATGTCCTGGAAGGCCTCGGTGCTCGCGTCGCAGGCCGCGACGTCGCGCAGTCCGGTGAGCACCGCGCCGGACGCTTCCGCGGTGCGTTCATCGGCCATCACGGCGTCACGTTGCCGTTTGGCCAGCGAGGGCAGCATGAGTCCGAAGAGCAGCAGTGCGGCGATGATCGGCAGAACCACCAGCCAGATCAGCGCGGCGGCCGTGGTGGCGAGGCCGATGAGCGCCGCGACCGTCGTGACCAGGAGCGCGCGGGCCTGCACGAGCACTCCGGCCGTGGCGTCGCGGACGACCTCGACGTGCCGGGTGATCATGGCCACCGCGCTGGCGTCCGGGGTCCGGCGGTGGGTGGGGCCGTCCAGCACGCCCTTGACCACCTGCGTGACCAGGGCGTCGCGCATGGGTTCGACGACGTTGCCCAGTCGCGCGAACACCTGCCGCTGGCCGAGTGCGCCCGCCACCGCGAGTGCCGCGAAGGTGAGCAGCCAGAGGACGCCGGCCAGCGGATCACCCGCGGCGAAACCCCGATCGACCGCGGCGCCGACGAGCTTGCCGCCGAAGAACGCGGGGATGCCTTCCAGCATCGACCAGCCGAGCAGGATCAGGACCCCGCGACGGTGCCCGGCCAGTGTGGAGAGGTAGAAACGCATCACTCGCCCCCGGTGAACACGGCTCGGTAGTCCTCGTCGTCCCACAGCTCCTGGTGGGTGCCGGTGCCGCGCACCCGGCCGTTCTCCAGCCACACCACGAGGTCCGCCCGTGCTGCCGTCGCCGCCCGGTGCGTCACGACCACCCGCGTCCGGCCTGGTAGCGCCGTCGTCATCGCGGCGTCCACTTTGGCCTCGGTGACGGTGTCCAGGCTGGCGGTGGCGTCGTCCAGGACCAGCACCTCGGGATCGCGCACGATCGCGCGCGCCAAGCCGATCCGCTGCGCCTCGCCACCGGAAAGCGGTGCGTCGGCGACCGGTGTCTCGTAACCCTGCGGCAGCCTGATCAGCACGTCGTGCACTTGGGCGGCAACCGCGGCGGCACGCACCTCGACCTCGCCCGCGTCGGTTCCATAGCCGATCGAACGACCGATCGTCGCGCCGAGCAGCGCCGGACGTTCGAAGGCGTAACCGACCCCGCCGGCCCTGGCCACCGTGCCCGAGTCCACAGCGGACAGTCCGCCGAGCGCCGCGGCCAGCGTCGACTTGCCCGCACCGGAACTGCCCACGACCGCGGCGAACGCGCCGGCCGGGATCGTGAGGCTCACGTCGTGCAGAGCGCCGGCCACGCTCAGGCCGCGCAGTTCGATGGAACCGTCCGAGCCGCCGGGAGCGGGCCGGACGGGCTCCGGAGTGTCGAGGACCTCGGCGATCCGGCCGGCGCTGGCGCGGGTGCGTTCCAGCACGGTCAGCTGGGTCATCTGGCCGACGATTCCCATGCCGAGCGCGGCGTACCCGAGCGCGGCGAGCACGTCGCCGGTGCTCAGCCGGCCCTGCATCACCCCGAAACCGGCGGCCGTCAGCACCGCGACCTCGACCGCGGGCAGCAGCAGCCCGGCCCGCCAGATCATCTTCGCCTGGGTGCGCCACATTCCCGCGCCGGCCGAGGCGAGCCGGGGAAGTGGCTGCAGCACGCGGTTCGTCTCGCGGTCGGCGATGCCCGCCGCGACGATCGTGCGCTTGCCGGACACCGCGTCCACCAGCCGTGCCGAGATCTCGCCGGACACCTCCTGGTAGGCCAGCACGTCGTCGGCGGTGAGCTGCATGTGCGTGCGGACCAGGAACGTCGCCAGCGGCAGGCTCACCGCGAACACCGCCGCGAGCCGCCAGTCCAGCAACGCCAGCGCCACGATGGCGCCCACCGAGGACACGGCGGTGACGACCAGGGTGATCAGCGTGACGGCGATGCCGCCGGCGTTGCCGCAGTCTCCGGTCACCCGGCTCACGGCGTCGCCCGCCGCGAACCGGGACGGGTGACCGAGCGTCAGCAGTTGCCGGGAGAGCCGCCGGCGTAACCACTCCGTGGCTCTGGCGGTGACGCTCGCGCCGAGCACGATGCCGATCGCGTCACCGACGATGTCGACGGCCGCGAGCAGGAGCAGCAACAGGATCGTGGCCAGCACGAACGTTCCGCTCAGCGCCATGTCGACGGCGTTGGCGAGCGCGGCGGGAAGCAGAAGTCCGCCGGCGGTGGCCACGGCGGCGTTGAGCAGCAACAGCCACGGGCGGTAGTCGCGTTTGACGGTGGAGAACAGCAGGGCGTCACCGGGTTTGGCCATCGGCTGTTCCTCCGGGGGTCATCAGGGCCCATCATGAAGCGAGGGCCCGGCAGCTGGCCGGCTGCCGAGCCCTCGTCTGGCTGGTGAGCGGCATACTTCGCCTATGCCGCTCATCCGCCGCCTACGTGCGGTAAAGCGTGATTAGCAGAGGATCAGGCTGACGGTGCTGTGCGAGCAGGGCAGGAGCAGCGACGCGTTCGACGCGGTCGTGGAGCCGCCGCCACCGCCACCGGAGCCGCCGCCGGCCAGCACGTTCGCCGGCGCCTCGGGGGTGTCCAGGTCCTGCATGTCAAGGATGAAGCCCATGACTGTCTCCTTCTTCGAGGGATCTTTCTCGGGGGTTACTGCTACCGGTCCGCGAGGGCCGGGGTCTTGGTCCTTCCCAGGAAGGGAAGGGGTGCGCGGCCGTCCACTGTGGACGCAATGGCGAGCAGAACGCCCGCACCGCCGGTGTTGAGGTCCATGGACATCCGGCGCAGCTGCACGCCGGGGAACGCGAGCCCGCCGCCGAAGCGCACGGCGTGCCAGCCGAGCGCCCGCAGGTGCTGCTGGATCGAGCGGTCGAACCGCTCGTCCGGCGCGTTCCTGGTCGCGTGGGCGAGGGTGGCGAGCTGGCCGGCCCTGCCGAGAGTGAACGCCGGTTGGATGACGAACTCGCTGGTGCAGCCGCTGAGCAGCTCGGGAAGCTTCTCGGCGCACGGCCGCTCCGGTGCGACCGCGGCGAACTCGGAGAGCACGAGCGCGATGCCCGCACCGCCGATGCCGACGTACGGCAGCGTCCGGAAGTTGCCGTCCCGCACCTGCAGCGAGCCGTCCAGCGCGATCATCGTCTCGGCCAGGTCGCGTTCCAGCGCCTGCTCGGACAGCTTCAGCCAGCGCCGTTCGCCGGTGTGCTCGAACATCCGCAGGAAGAACAGCGCGGGGCCCGACCAGCCGTGCAGCAGACCGGCCTTCGCCTTGCCGCCCGGTCCCGGAGCGTCGGCGAGCTGCTTCGCGAGCCGTTCGGCCAGCTGCTCCGCCTGCGCGGTGAAGCCGTCGTCCTGCCGGGTACCCGCGAAGTGCAGCAGGTTGAGCCCGATACCGGACAGGCCGGCGCTCAGTCCGTGGTCCTGCGTGGTGGGAACGAGCTGTGCGTAGCTCTCGACGAGCTCGGTCGCGATGTCGTGGTGGCCGAAGTTCTCCAGCACGTATGCGATGCCGTGCGCGCCGACGTAGAAGCCGGGTTGTTTCGGCGGGTCCCGGCGGACCGAGTTGATCAGCCAGTCCTCGTGCTCGGGATAGCGGCCCTCGCCGCTGACGTCGAGTGCGTGCAGCACACCGGCCGCCCCGTACGCGAAGCACCCGCCGCCGACCTCGAACTGCTCGATGTCGCCGGGGAACAAGCGGTCCGTCCGCTGCGGCGTCGCGCTGTGCAGGATGGCCGTCGCGATGGACTTCCGGACGACCGTCCAATCCGGTTCCGGGTCGTCGAACTCGGTGAACGCGGCGTCCGCCGGCGGGTCGACGCGAGGTGTGAGCACGTCGACGATCGACCGGCAGTACTCCTCGGCGAGCCCGAACCGCTGCCGGACGACCTCCACGTGCTGGGGGAGTTTCGCCGGCGCCAGGTCGAGCACCGTGTTGAGCGGCAGGAAGATCCACAGCTTGAGCGCGGCCAGCGGGTACGCGTCGATGTCGAAGCCCTCGCGGTCCGGCGGGGCCTGGAATCCGGGCGCGCCGAGCGTGGGCCGGTGCACGTCGTCGATCGTGGACGACAGCTCGAAGTCGATCAGCGAGACCTCGTCGTCCTCGTCGACCAGGATGTTGAGCGTGTGCAGGTCGCCGAACACGACCCCGCGCTCGTGCACCCGTGCCATCAGGTCCTCGACCTTGTCGACGAGAGCGAGGGCGCGCTCGCGGTAGGTGGCGAGCTTCTCGTCGCCGGTGTCCTTGTGCGTCAACGGGTAGTTCATCCCGAGCCACGTTCCGAGCGAACGTCCCGGCATGAACTCCATCGCGACGAAGAGGTGCTCCCACTCCGTGAAGCGGTGGTACACCGCCGGCACACCCTCGACCCCCGCGAGCTTGGTGAGGATCTGGTACTCGAGCTCCAGCCGTGCCACGGCGTCGCGGCCCTCGCGGTCGAGCCCGGCGTGCGGCCGTGCCTCCTTGAGCACGACCTCCTTGCCGTCGCTCTTGCGCGTCGCCAGGTAGACGCCGCCGCCGTTGGAGAAGTGCAGCGAACTCTTGATCTGGTAAGGGAAGGCGTCCGGGTCGCCGGCGTTGCGCTCGGCGAGGTGCGGCGCCAGGAACTCCGGCAGCTCGATCCACTCCGGCACGCTGAAGACGGGCTTGCGCTTGTCCGCGACCAGCACGCCGTCCGGCCCCTCGATCGCGAGCACCTGCTGCCCCTCGACCTCGAGCCACTGCTCGGAGAACCCGCCGTAGCGCACGTACAGCGGACCCGTGCCGAACCGCAGGTCGCTGAGGATGTAGGCGCCGTGCTCGCCGTCGAGGATCGCGCCGAGCTCGGCGAGGATCTGCTGGAGCTGGTCCGGGCCGGCGGGGTAGATCGTGATCAGCTTGCCGCTGCCCTCACGGGGCGCGTACTTCGAGTTGCGGGCGAGCACGATCGAGATCGTCTGCAGGTATTTGAACGGGATTCGCCGCTCGACGCAATAGTCGAAGGTCGCCTTGAGAACCTTGCTCGCGTTGTCGAGACCTGCGGAGACGTGAATCTTCCAGCCCTGCTTGGGGAGCTGCACGCCGTGCGGGTGTAGATGCCGCCACACGTTGCGCTCGGCCTGTACCCAGCCGGCCGGCAGTTCGGGCAGCTCACGCGAAAAGTCGTCGCCCGGGAGGTCGCTTTCGGTGCTGCTCTGCAGATCGTAGAACCGCCGATCCGCGAAGCAGAACGCCTCGTATCTGAGGTCCACCGAATTTCCCTCCTTGATGGTTTTGCGTTTTGTTTACGCGGCATATTCCCGCACAATTCGGCGCCTATGGCCAATCCGCCATCCGGGGCATATGGGTACCCCGTTCGTGTCCGAAAGAGGGGTGGTTACCGGCGCGTATATGACTCTTCGTGAAGAGGTTTGGGCCCGACTCACCCAGGTGCGAGGTTTGCTGATTGGCGAGTCAGTACAGCCGTCTTGGGCTTATGCTAAACGGCACTGTATCGTTCCTGATGGTCGCGTGGCGCTGAACTGCGGTATTCCATCTCAAACTTGACGTATAGTTGGGTGCAGGCAACCGGTTTTACGCGCTGTACTCCATGCTCCTTTCGAGTGAAGCCAAAAATGGCTTCCGATACGTGTTTGGCACGGCCGATCGGCCGTATGGGATCACCTGAAAGAACCCATTCGGAGGTTGAGATTGCACATAGGACAATTATGTAGCAATCATTGTCTTGCTACATGCAACCTGCGATCTGTGTGTATGTAATCTTTCGGGTGAATTTTATGTTTTGATGTAACAGGACGCGTTTTGTGAGCAGTCCTCTGCTGGCGCCGGGGGCCATGCGGCTAGGCTGCGTACGTGGGGAGCATGGCTAGCCGCTGGCTGGTGCCGGCGGTCGTGGTGATCACCGGCGCCGCGGTGGCGGCCGGGATGGTGGGGCGGACCTTTTACTCGCGCCCGGAAGAGGCCAAGGGCTCGCCCGTGGTGCCGTCGTCGTCCGTCGCCGGACCGATGCCCGGGACCTCCGAGGTCCGGTTGAGTCCGGACACGTTCACGCATCCCGACCGGATCACGGTCCAGGCGGTGCTGCAGAAGTACTTCGACGCGATCAACTCACGGGACTTCGCGGGCTGGGTCGAGGTGGTGTCGGCTCGGCGGGCCTCTCAGGCCGTGGAGAAGACGTGGCGGGCCGCGTACGAGACCACCCAGGACGGTGGGATGGTCGTGCAGCGGGTCGAGTCCGATGTGGTGGCTCGGCGGTTGCGGGTGTTGATCAGCTTTGTGTCCACTCAGGATGTTGCCAAGGCTCCTGTTGCCATGCCTGAGCCTTGTATCCGGTGGAAGGTTGTCTATGTGATGGTTTGGGAGGCTGGGGAGTTGAAGGTCGATGAGGCTCCGGAGAACCGGACTCCGCAGATGGAGAAGTGTTGAGGGGCTAGGCCTTGTGGGCGTGACGTTGCGGTGGTCGGCCTTGCGGGTGGGTCGCCTTGCGGGCGGCGAGCTTGCGTTGCGAGAGTTTTCCTGGGGCGCTGCCCCAGACCCCGGCAATCTGATCGGGGGATGGCGCCACCTGCGGGTTGATGGCACGCCTGTTTCGTTGGGCAGCCGCCGGTTGCGTGCGTACTTGCGTTTGGGGTGACGGGACCCCACCACCGGGAGCTTGCGCTCCGGACGGCTCGGCTGCGCCATCGCGGTGGAGGGACGGCTCGCCTCCGGCCTCGCGGTTGAGGGGCCATGGCGTCTGCAAGTACCACCAACACGTGATCGAATCGCCGCTAACTACCGCCAACTCGGCTGCGCCTTCGCCATCGCGTTGTCTGCCAAGCACTTCGCCCCGGTCCGCTTTAGCGGTACCGGGGCGAAGTGATGAGGAGAGGCTAGGCCGGGGTGAAGGCCAGGGCCACGTTGTGGCCGCCGAACCCGAACGAGTCGTTCACCGCCGCGTCCAGCTTGATCTTGCGAGGCTCGCCTGCCACCACGTCCAGCGTGACTGCGGGGTCCAGGTTCTCCAGGTTCAGGGTCTGGGGAACGATGCCGTCGCGGATCGAGAGGACCGTGATGATGGCCTCTACCGCGCCTGCTGCGCCCAGGAGGTGGCCCAGGGAGCCCTTTGGTGCGGTCAGGATCGGGTGGTCGCCGATTGCCTTGCGGATTGCCACGGTCTCTGCGACGTCGCCCACCGGGGTGGAGGTGGCGTGGCAGTTCACGTGGCCCACGTCGGACGGGTCGATGCCGCCGGACCGCAGGGATGCGGCGATGGCACGTGACTGGCCGACGCCCTCGGGGTCCGGGGCCGTGATGTGGTAGCCGTCGGAGGAGGTGCCGATGCCTGCCAGGCGGCCGTAGATCTTGGCGCCTCGAGCTTCGGCGAAGTCGCGGCGTTCCAGGACCATGACGCCCGCGCCCTCGCCCAGGACGAAGCCGTCGCGGCCCGTGTCGAACGGGCGCGAGGCCTTTTCCGGGTCGTCGTTGCGGGTGCTCATGGTGCGGGCCTGGGAGAAGCCCGCTACCGGGATTGCCGTGATGCACGCTTCCGCGCCGCCTGCCACGATCACGTCGGCCTCGCCGGCCTTGATCATGCGGTAGGCCCACGCGATGGCCTCGGCGCCTGACGCGCAGGCGGAGACCGGGGCGTGCACGCCCGCCTGGGCCTTGAGTTCAAGGCCCACGTGGGCGGCTGGGCCGTTCGGCATCAGCATCGGGACGGTCAGCGGCGACACCTTGCGCAGGCCGTGCTGTTCCAGGAGGTCGTCCTGGGTCAGCAGGGTGATCGCGCCGCCGATGCCTGTGCCGATGATGACGGCCAGGCGCTGCTTGTCGACGGTGTCGTCGTTGTGACCGGCGTCGGACCACGCCTGGCGGGACGCCACGATGGCGACCTGCTCGGAGCGGTCCAGGCGCCTTGCCTCGACGCGAGGCAGGACTTCGGTGGGGTCGACGACGAGCTGCGACGCGATTTTGACCGGCAGGTCGTACTTCTCGACCCAGTCGTGGGTCATGGGGCGAACCCCGCTCTTGCCGGCCAGCAGTGCGTCCCAGGTGGACTGGACGTCACCACCGAGCGGGGTGGTTGCACCCAGCCCGGTGATGACGACCTCGATGTCCGAACTCACTTGTTGCTGGTGATGTAGTTCACCGCGTCACCAACGGTCTTGAGGTTCGCCAGCTCGTCGTCCGGGATCTTCACGCCGAACTTGTCCTCTGCCTGGACGGCGATCTCGACCATCGACAGGGAGTCGATGTCGAGGTCGTCCACGAAGGACTTCTCAGCGGTGACGTCGTCGGCGGCCACGCCGGCGACCTCTTCGACGATCTCGGCAAGACCGGTAAGGACGTTGTCGCTCACTGAAGTTCCCTTTCGATTGAAACGGTGGAAAACTCGGGGCACTCACGGGCACCGGACCACCTGTCCCGCGTAGGACAGACCTGCGCCGAACCCGACCATCAGCACCACATCTCCGCTGGAGATCTCGCCCGCCGCCCGCATGTGGTCCAGTGCCATGGGGATCGAGGCCGAGGAGGTGTTACCGGATTCGACGATGTCTCGAGCGACCTTCAGGTCGTCCCGCGCACCATTGTTGCGCAGGCGCTTGGCGATCGCCTCGATGATCCTCAGGTTCGCCTGGTGCGGGGCGAACACGTCCACGTCGGACAGCTCGACGCCCGCGAGCTCGGCGGCGCGGATCGCCACGGGCGCGATCTGCGTCGTCGCCCAGCGGAAGACCGTCTGGCCTTCCTGGTGGATGAAGGAGTCGCGGTCGGCGATGGAGATGACCTCGGCCATCCCGCCGTCCGAGCCCCACGCTACGGGGCCGATCTGGTTCTCGTCGCTCGCGCCGATGACGACGGCGCCCGCGCCGTCCGCGAAGATGATCGCGGTCGAGCGGTCGTCCTGGTCGGTCCAGTCGGTGAGCTTCTCCGCGCCGATGACGAGGACGTTGCGCACTGTGCCACCGCGGACCAGGTCCGCTCCGGTCGCGACGGCGTAGCAGAAGCCCGCGCACGCGGCGTTGAGGTCGAACGCGGCGGCCGCCTTGACGCCGATCCTGGTGGCGACCTGGGCGGCGGCGTTCGGGATGGTCGACGGCATGGTGCACGTCGCCACGATCACGGCGCCGATGTCGGCGGGGGTGAGGCCCGCGTCCTCGATCGCCCTGGTGCCGGCCGTGACCGACATGTCCACGACGCCCTCGTCCTTGGCCGCGATCCGGCGGTTCGCGATGCCGACGCGGTCGCGGATCCACTCGTCGGACGTGTCCATCCGCTGCGCGAGGTCGTGGTTGCTCACCACGGTCTCGGGCTGATAGCTGCCGAGACCGACGATGCGGCTCCCGGCAGATGCCTGCGGGACCTGGAAGGTCGTCGGGACTTACTGCTGGCTCCAACGGTGTCGAAGAGCTCCGCGACCTTCTCGAGCTGGTCGGGCGTCTTCAGGGCGAGGGTGGCGGTGCCCTTCATCGCACGCTTGGCGAGACCCGTGAGCGCGCCGGCGGGCGGCAGCTCGACCGAGCCGGTGATGCCCTTCTCGACGAGGGTGGCCTGGCAGACGTCCCAGCGAACCGGGCTGGTGACCTGGGAGACCAGGCGGCGCAGCACCTCGGTGCCCTCGGTGACGACCTGACCGTCCTTGTTGGACAGCAGCGGCAGCAACGGGTCGTGCGTGGTGACTTCGGCGGCACGGGTGCGCACAGCGTCTTCCGCGGGCGCCATGTACTTGGTGTGGAACGCACCCGCGACGGCCAGCTTGCGGACCTTCGACGTGCTCGGCGGGTTCTCCGCGAGCTGGTCGAGCGCGGAACGCGGACCGGCCGCGACGATCTGGCCGGCGCCGTTGCGGTTGGCGGGCACGAGGCCGAGCTCCTCGAGGCGCGCGAGCACCTCCGGCTCGTCGCCGCCGAGCACCGCGGCCATGCCGGTCGGCTCCAGCGCGCACGCCTCGGCCATCGCGGCACCGCGCACGGCGGCCAGTGCGACCGCGTCGTCGGCGCTGATGACGCCCGCGATCGACGCGGCGGCCAGCTCACCGACCGAGTGGCCCGCGACGATCACGCCGGCGGGCAGTTCGACGCGGCGGCGCAGCTCGTCGAACGCGAGCAGCGCGAGAGCCACGACCAGTGGCTGGGTGATGGCGGTGTCGACGATCTCCTCGGCCTCCGCGGTGGTGCCGAGACGCACGAGGTCGAGGCCCGTGATCTCCGACCACGTGCGGACCTGCTTCTCCGCCCCCTCCAGTTCGAGCCAGGGGGTGAGCATGCCGGGCGTCTGGGACCCTTGTCCGGGCGCGAGGAGTGCGATCACTCGATTACTAAAGCTGGTGAACCCACCGGTACCCCATGCCGCAAAGAACGAAGTACGGCGATCGTATTTGTAGAGACCCTACAAAAGTGTCGGCCGGGTGAACGTTGCTCGACGTCTGCCCAGCTCAGCGGGTGGGCAGGTCGTTTGGCTCTCACCCTAACGGATGTGTGCGAACTCCGTCACAGCCCGGCGGCTACCACAGGCCCCGGGAGCGTGCAAGGCGTCCTACAGACAAAGCGACGCGAAGCACAAGCGCGTCTCGAGCGTCATGTGCATTTCTTCCGGTCATTTCCTGAACGCGCCGAAGACGATATCTGACCGTGTTCGGGTGCACGAACAGCCTTTTCGCGCACGTCTCCAGCACGCCACCGACCTCCAGGAACGCGTCCACCGTCTCCAGCAGCGCCCCGCCGGCGTCCTCCAGCGGCCGCGCGACCCGGTCGACGAGCTGCCACTCGGCCTCCGGATCGCCCGCGAGCGCCCGTTCCGGCAGCAGGTCGAGCGACCGCACCGGCCGCGGCGCCGCCGGCCAGCCCACGACCGCGCGCAGTCCGCTCAGCGCGTCACTGGCACTGCGATGCGCCTCGGCCAGGCTCGGACACCGTGGGCCCCGCCACCACGGGCCCCTCGCCGAAGCCCTCCGAGATGCGCCCGAGCACGTCCTCACCGGTTTCCGTGGGCCCGCCGAGCACGACGACCAGCCGCGAGCCCTGCACGGACAGCAGCACCGGCCGTCCCGCGCGGGCGGCCTTGCTGCGCACCGAGTAGATGATCGCCGGTGGGTCCTCGCCGCCGGGGTTGCCGACCAGCACGGTCGCCTCGATCGCCGGGTCCCAGCCGAGCGCGGCGGCCCGGCTGAGCAACGACTCCTCGGGGTCGCCACGCACGATGCCGTCCACGACCAGCGCTTCCAGCCGGGCGTCCCACGCGCCGCGGGCCTCGGCGGCCGCCGCGTAGGAGGTGGCGGCGGAGAAGGCGATCTCCCGCCCGTACCGCAGCACGCCCTCCATCAGCAGCGCGCGTTCGGCCTCGTTCGCCGCCATCGCCGGCATTCGCTCCTCGAACAGCTCCAGCGCTATCCGGACGAGCTCGACGGTCTGGCGCAGGCTCACCCAGCGGGAGATGTCCTTGGGGGCGCTGCGGAACGCGTCCGCGGTGAGCCGGATCGCCTGCTGCCGGTCGTGCAACCACTCGACGAACCCGGCCACGCCGTTCTGGATCAGCAGCAGCACGCTCGCCCGCTGATCCGCGGGCATCCGGGCGAACCACGGCAGCCGCTGTTCCATCTCGGCGACGCTCGCGGTGGCGAGCGATCCGGACGCGCGCTCGATCTTGCGCATCGTGCGGGAGGAGAGGGTGGGCGGTTGATCCTCCTTCGCCGGGTTCTCGGGTGCCGCGGTGCTGCTCATACCCGCAGCTTAAGCCGTTTCGGGTGACATCACCGGGACGGGTGACAGATCCCATCGCGGCGAACGAACGGCCATACCGTCGGGCGGCAGAGATCAGTTCGGTCGGCGCGGAGGTTTCGTCTTGCACAGGTTCCTGGCATTCGTCCTGGGCGTGGTCGCGCTCACCGCCACGGGCGTTGTTCACACCCACCTGGCTGCCGCGGCCGACCCACCCGATCCCCTCGCCGAGTTCGTCGCCCAGCCGGTGAAGTGGGCGCAGTGCAGCGGAAAGCTGAGCGAGCTGGAATGCGCCACGCTCGTCGCGCCGCTCGACTACGCGAAGCCGGCCGGCGACCGGATCAACCTCACGATCAGCCGCAGGAAGGCGGCGGCGCAGGACCGCAGGCGCGGCGTGCTGTTCACCAATCCGGGTGGACCTGGCGGTTCCGGGCTCGGGCTGCCGCTGTTCCTGGCCAAGTCCGAGCTCGTGCAGGTCTACGACGTGATCGGCATCGACCCGCGCGGCGTCGGCGGCTCGACGGCGCTGAACTGCCGCACCGCGCCCGCGATCGCCGCGCCGGACTCCCGGCCCGCGGACGCCGACTTCGGCAAGTGGGCGGCCGAGGCGCGGGAGGCCGAGGAGTCGTGCCAGAAGTCGTCCGGCGGGATCCGCCAGTTCATCAGCACCGCGAACACCGCGCGGGACATGGACGTCGTGCGCGCCGTGCTCGGCGAACAGAAGATCAACTACCTGGGCTACTCCTACGGCACGTACCTGGGCGCGGTGTACGGGACGCTGTTCCCGAACCGGCTCGACCGCAGCGTGCTCGACTCGGCCGTGCACCCGGAGTGGATCTGGCACGAGCAGTTCCGCCAGCAGGCCGTGGCGTACCGGCAGGACGTCGAGACGTGGGCGATGCTGGGTGGGGGAGCGCAACGAGAAGTTCGCGCTGGGCAAGTCGCAGGCCGAGGTGCTGGCCGAGGTGGAGAAGGTCGCCGCGAAGCTGCACGCCACGCCCGTCGGTGAGCACGACCGGTCGTCCTTCGACGGCGCCATGGGAGTGGGTGCCCGCTACCGTCCACTGTGGTCGGACCTGGCGTCGGTCGTGACCAAGCTGCGGTCGGGGGAGAAGCCGGAGAACGCCGAGGGCGCCAAGGCGGGGCAGGTGCTCGCGAAGACCGGTCTGCAGGAGCTGCGGTCCGGCGTGTTCGACACGGTCACCTGCGAGTCGGACTGGCCGACCGACCTGCACGTCTACTACGAGGACATGCGGACGTTCCGCGAGCGCTACCCGTACGGCTTCGGCATCGTGCGGGCGGCACCGATGACGTGCACGTTCCGCTCGTTCACGCCGCCGGAGCCGCCGGTGCGGATCGGCCGCGACGGGCTACCCGGTCGGCGTGGTCGTGCAGGCCGAGGGCGACACGCAGACGCAGTACGCGAGCGGACCGGCGATGGCGGCGCGGCTCGGGCACAACCTGATCACCGTCGTCGACGAGGGCAGGCACGGCATCTACGGCGGCGGCAACAAGTGCGTCGACGCGAAGGTCGACCGGTACCTGATCGACGGGGCGCTGCCGGGCAGCAGCGCCGAGTGCGCCGGTGACCCGCGGCCGGACGTGCCGAAGGACGGCCAGGGCGGAGCGGCCCCGGCGTTGTCCCCGGACCGGATCCAGACCTACCTGGACGGCCGCGGCCTCAGCGCCGGGAAGCCGTAAAAACGGCCGGAAAATGTGGAAGCGCCCGACACGTAGCGTGTCGGGCGCTTCCCTCTCCCCGGTCCCCACCGGTAGCTCCACTCTGGACTGTATTGAGACAAAAATCCACGTCAGCCACCCTTTCGTGTAAGGGTGTCGAGGTTGCCGGGCGGTGTGATCCGCGAAACGATCAACTGGTCGATATTTACTCACCGCAACTTTGTTCTAGGAGGGCCCGTGGGCGCCCAAATCACTGAGGGCCTGGGCCAGGCGTGGGCGATGGTCGCCACGTTCGTGCCGAAGCTGCTCGGCTTCCTGCTCGTTCTGATCATCGGCTGGTTCATCGCGAAGGCGCTCGCCAAGGGCGTCCAGTTCCTGCTCAAGCGCGTCGGCTTCGACAAGCTCGTCGAGAAGTCGGGCCTGACCGGCGCGATGAAGCAGTCGCCGATGGACGCGACCGGCCTGATCGCCAAGATCGTGTACTACTTCGTGCTGCTGATCGCGTTGCAGCTGGCGTTCGGCGTGTTCGGTGCCTCGAACCCGGTCAGCACGCTGCTCAACGAGGTCATCGCGTACCTGCCGCGCATCATCGTGGCGATGGTGCTGGTGATCGTCGCGTCGGCGATCGGCACGGCGCTCAAGGGCCTCGTGACCGGTGCGCTGGGCCAGCGCTCGTACACGAAGATCATGGGCAACATCACCTACGGCTTCGTGATGGCGCTCGGCGTCATCGCGGCGCTCAACCAGCTCGGCATCGCCATCTCGGTGACCATGCCGGTGCTGATCGCCGTGCTCGGCACGGTGGCCGGTGTGATCATCATCGGTGTCGGTGGTGGCCTGGTCCGCCCGATGCAGGCGCGCTGGGAGGGCTGGCTGAACCGCATGCAGGACGAGGCGGCGGCCACCCAGTCGCCGATGCCGCGTGCGTCCCAGGAGATGCCGGCGACGGTGGGCGGCCGGATGGACGCTCCGACGCCTCCTTCCGGCATGCCAATGCCTGAGAAGTAGTTCTCACCTTGTCGAAGGGGTCCCATGCGTGGGGCCCCTTCTTCGTGTTCTGACGGTTCTCCAGTTGTGGTCCACCGGTCGGACGGAGCCTCGTACTCACCCGAACCGTCCGCTGTCGCCGTGGAGGACCCATGAAAGCCCTTGTGCTGTCCGGAGGCGCGGGAACAAGACTGCGTCCGGCGGGATACTCACTGCCCAGGCAACTCATCCCCATCGCGAACAAGCCGGTGCTCGAGTACGTGGTGGAGAACCTGCGGGACGTCGGGATCACCGAGATCGGCATCGTGGTCGGCGAGAGCGGGCAGGAGATCTCCGAACTGCTCGGCGACGGATCGTTCCTCGGCGTGTCGATCACCTACATCCACCAGGAGGTCCCGCTCGGGCTGGCGCACTGCGTGAAGATCGCCCGGCCGTTCCTCGGTGCCGACGACTTCGTGATGTACCTGGGGGACAACGTTCTCATCGAGGGCATCGGCCAGATCGCCGACGAGTTCGCCCGGCTGCGGCCGTCCGCGCAGGTGCTCGTCGACAAGGTGGAGGACCCGCGGCTGTTCGGCGTGGCCGAGGTGGACGAGAACTCGCGCGTGACGCGGCTGATCGAGCACCCGCAGGAGCCGCGCAGCGACCTCGCGATGATCGGCGTCTACTTCTTCACGCCCGCGATCCACGCCGCCGTCGACGCGATCGAGCCGTCGTGGCGCGGCCAGTTCGAGATCACCGACGCGCTGCAGTGGCTGGTGACGCACGAGCGCGACGTGCGGGCGCGGATGTACTCCGGGTTCTGGAAGGACACCGGCAAGGTCGAGGACGTGCTGGAGTGCAACCGCGAGCTGCTGATGGGGCTGCGGACGGACATCCAGGGCATCGTCGACGACGAGTCGCGGCTCATCGGTGACGTCGTGGTCGAGGAAGGTGCGCGCGTGGTGCGGTCGTGCATCGTCGGGCCCGCGATCATCGGTGCCGGCACGCTGGTCGAGGAGTCGATCATCGGGCCGTACACGTCGATCGGCGCGGACTGCCGGATCACCGAGTCCGGGCTGGCCGACTCGATCGTGCTGAACGAGGCGTCCGTGCACAACGTGTCCGGCATCGAGACGTCGTTGATCGGTCGCCGGGCGCGGGTGGGGTCGGCGCGCCAGCACCGGTTGGTCGTCGGCGACGGCGCGCACGTCGACGTCGCCGCCTAGCTGTACCTAGCCCATCCAGTCCTGAAGGCGGTCGCACTCCTCGGCGACCGCCTTCTGCCTGCTCTGGGGCAGGTTGTCGATGTAGTCCACGGTGACTCTCTTGTCCTTGCCGACGGACCAGGTGGCGACGACGAAGCCGTCGACGAGGACCGTGGGCTTGCCGCCGATGACCACGCCCAGGCGGTCGTCCGCGATGACCCTTCTCCGGTCGGCGTGGGCCAGCAGGATGTTGTCGAACTCGGGCAGCAGCCGCACCGGGACCGGCGTCTCCGGGTCGGGGCGCGGGGCGTCGGGGAGGTCGAAGAGCTCCTTGCCGGCCTCGTTGCGGAAGGTCACGAGCTGTGGGCGCAGCACCTCGAACGTCGCGGCGAGCCTGGTGAGGCCGGACCACTGCTGGGCGTCCATCACCGTCGACGGGCCGAACGCCCTGAGGTAGCGCAGGACGAGCTCTTCCTTCGGCATCGCCTGCTGCGGCCGGCCGAGCCAGTTCTCGACGGTCGTGCAGACGGCTCTTCCGCTCTGGTGCCACAGGCCGCGCGGTGGCAGCTGAACGAGGGCGAGCTTGTTGCGCAGGGCGTTGCCGAGCACCGTGTGCTCGCGGTCCGGCCACCGCTCCTTGAGCTGTTTGCCGGCGTCCGCGGTGCCCTGCGGGATGTCCTCCAGGATCTTGCGGCCGGCTTCGGCGACCTCGTCGAAGTCCAGGCCCTGGAGGCGTTTCGCGAACGGGCCGCTGGTGAGCTCGCGGTCGAGCTTCAGCTGGGTGTGGGGCCGCAGGCCGAGTGCGTCCTGGGCGCTGACCAGGTGGATCGTGCCGCGCATCAGCAGCAGGCGGACCGCCTGCCTGCTGGTGAGGAGGTCTTCGAGCTCCTGCGGCCGGAAGTCCTGGATGCGGGTCCAGAGGCCGATGTAGGGCGACTTCGGTTCCTGCGCCTGGATCCCGAAGAGGTGCTCGATGGTGGCGAGCGCGCTGTCGTCGGCGCGCTCGCGCAGCATCTGGCGTTCGATCAGTGCTCGGTTGAGCGCTTGCAGGCCCATGATCCCCATGGGGGACAGGTTAGAACCTGATGAACGCGAATCCGGTGCCGTTCGGGCGTTCGCCGTCGTGGACGACGAGCAGGTTGAGCCGGCCGACGACGATGTCCGCGCCGTCGGAGTGCTCGACGTCCTTGACCTTGAAGTCCTTGAGCGGCTTCAGGTCGGTCTTGCGGTAGGCGACGAACCGCGAGTCGCCCTGGCTGGACGCGAGCAGCACGTCGCCCGCGATCGTCAGACCCTCGGCGTCGGCTTCGAGCCACTTGCCGCCGAAGCCGGGGTTCGGGCCGTCCGCCTCGCACTCCTCGGTCTCGGGGTTGTACTTCTGCGGGGCGCCGAACGTGCGGACCTTGTCGACCAGCTGCGGCTTGCCGAACCCGTTCGCGTGCAACGGGATGCGCCAGATGCCGACGTCCTCCTGCGCCGCGAACAGGGTCCGGGTCTCCTCGTCGATCACCATGCCCTCGACCTGCGGGCCCTCGCCCGGCTCGCCGCACACCGTCCACCGCCGGCCGTCCGGGAGGGTGAAGGTGTCCGGAAGGTCCAGAGTGGACACCTTCCTGGTGTCGTAGGTGCTGCCCTTCTGGACCTGGAGGAGCGCGATGCTGGTCTCGCTGCGCCGGCTCGTGACCACGACGTCCTTGCCGCCGATGTGCCCGGCGGCCAGGCCGTAGACGTTGTGCTGCTCGTCGACCTCGTCCTCGGACTTCGAGAAGACCGGCTTGGTCGCGGGGCTGGTGACGTCCTTCGCGCCGCGTTCGTCCACTTGGAACACCCGGACGCGGTCACGGCCGCGGTCGCTGACGAACGCGAGGTCGCCGAGGACGTCGACGTTGTTGTAGCGGCCGGGCTTCGCCTGCGGGGTGGGTGCCGGTGGCGCCGGGTACACGCCGATCGTGCGGCCGTTCAGGTCGAACGCCGCGAGGCCGCCTTCCTTGAGTGTGCCCAGGACCACACTGCGTTCGGTGTTGCGCGGATTCACCCAGATGGCCGGGTCGTCGGCATCCGCGGGCTCCTCGAACGTCTGCGTGATCACCGTCGGTGTGACGACGGGCGTGCTCGGCGCGGTGAGGAACAAAGGCACGAGCGCGAGTGCTAAGGAAGATGACATGGTGGGACCGTAGGAAACACCGGTATACGGCGACTGAACCACGGGGGAACAAGCCGTGTGGTACGAGGTAGGTTTGACGATCTTCGGCCAGAAGATCGCGTACACGGAGCTGGTCGGGCAGGTGCTGGCGCTCGCGGTGGTCTTTCTCGCGCAGCGCCGTTCACTCTTGACCTGGCCGGTGCAGCTCGTGTCCGTCGCACTGCTGTTCACCGTCTACCTGTCCGCGCATCTGGGCGGTCTCGCGACGCGGCAGGTCGTCGTCGGGATGATCGCGGTCTACGGCTGGTACGCGTGGGTGCGCCGCCGTGACCCGGTGTTCGGCGTGGTGGTGCGCAAGGGCTCCGTGCGTGAACGTCTTGCTGTGGTCGGCGTTTTCGTCGCCGGCACAGTGGCGTTCGCCCTGGTGCTCGACTGGCTGGACGCCTCGTGGGCACCGTGGCCGGACGCCGCGATCTTCGTCGGCACCATCCTGGCGTTCTCGCTGCAGGGCCTGGGCCTGGTGGAGTTCTGGCTGGTGTGGCTCGCCGTCGACTTCGTGGGCGTGCCCCTGCAGATCCAGTCCGGCCTGTACTTCAGCGCCTTCGTGTACGTGATCTTCGCGGGCCTGGTGATCCACGGTTTCGTCGACTGGAACCGCACCGCCCGCCGGTTGACACAGGCGGCAAAGTCTCCTCTATGAGGGGACTGATCGCATTACTGGCCGCTGTTTCGTTGCTGGTTCCCGGTACCGGCCGTCGCCGCTCCCGAGCCGCGCACCGGTTTCGAGCTCACCGGCAACTGGACCACCGAGGCCGAGGAACAGGCCTACCTGCGCGCCCTGGGTCTGCCCGTCTCGCAGATCGGCACCACCGCCCAGGGCCGCCCCGTCCAACTCGTCCGAGTGGGCCCTGCCTCCGCGCGCACGGTCGTGCTCTTCATCTGCTCCCAGCACGGCGACGAGCCCGCCGGCCGCGAGGCGTGCCTGATCCGCATGCGCTCGCTGCCTCGTTCATCCGGCGTGACGTACCTCTTCGTCCCGAACGCCAACCCCGACGGCCGCGCCCTCAACACCCGTGGCAACTCCGACGGCATCGACATCAACCGCGACCACCTGCTGCTGCGCACCGCCGAGGCCCGCGCGATGGCCGCCGTCTTCCGCGACTGGAAGCCCGACGTCATCCACGACCTCCACGAGTTCGGCCCCTCCGAGCCCTACTACGTGAAGGACGTCCTCTGGCTGTGGCCCCGCAACCTCAACGTCGCTGACGGCGTCCACTCGCTCTCGGAGACGCTGTCCCGCTCCTACATCCGCCCGTTCGTCGAAGCCGCCGGCCGCACCTCCGGCGTCTACGGCATCTACGTCGACCCGGTGACCGGCGAGCCGATCCGCCAGGTCGCCGGCGACGGCCAGGAACGCATCCTCCGCAACACCGGCGGCTTGAAGCACGGCATGGGCCTCCTCGTCGAAACCAACGTCGACGGCATCCCCGCCTACCGCGTCGACTCGCATCTGAAGGCCCTCGACGGCACCCAGTCGTTCATCCGCGAGAACCGCGCGGCCGTCGAAGCCGCGAACGCCCGGTCGCGCTCGGTCCGGACCGGCCCGCTGTACTTCGGCGGCGCCGACAACCAGGCCCCGGACCCCGAGGACGTCCTGACGACCCCGCCGTGCGGCTACGTGGTGAGCGGTGCCCAGTACCGCGACTTCGGGGACGAACTCGCCCTGCACGGCATCAAGTCCCAGTACCTGCGCGGCGGCGACCGCATCGTGCCGCTCAAGCAGGAGGCCCGCTCCCTGGTCCCGCTCCTGCTCGACGCCCGCGCCACCGAACCCCTCCTGAAGGCCCAGCCCGTCGCCCAGTGCTAGCCACCCACTGATATATCGGTTCGCCTGACCAGCGCTTATACGACCGGATGCAAAAGACGTTTGCGGACGTCCGCAAACGTCTTTTGCATAACCAATATATTGGTGCGTTGACCTGTGGCTTAGCAATGAGACTTTTGACTTCGTCCACAAACGTCTCATTGCTAAGGCAACCTCGTCGACCGGATCGACCGGCCCGGCGTGCTCCCCGCGATGAGTCCGGCCGGGCATCCGCCGTCGAACACGGCGTGCCAGGGGGCGACGTTGCCGTGGCTGATCACGCGCGCCGGCCGCGCGGCGTCAACGGCATCCACCGCACGTCCGGTGGCGGCGTGAACGAACGGCTCGCCTCGTGCGGCGACTGTTCCGGATCCGGCCACACTTCCTCGGCCGGCACGACACCGTCCAGCCAGGTCGGCATATCGGTCGCGGCCGATCTTGGTGACGTGGTCCGATGGCCGGATGCGCGTCGAGCAGTACGCCTACTTCGCCCTGAAAAGCCTGACGGTCCCCGCGGCCGAGATGACGCGGCGGCTCGGCCTGGAACCGGACGAGGCCGTCGTGCGGGGCAGCAGGAGCGTCGAGCGCGACGTGCCCGCGGTGCACGCCTGGAAGATCGTCCGGGAAAGTGACGAACACATCGACGATCAGGTTCAGCACCTCGTCGAGCGGCTGCTGCCCGTCCGTGGCGAACTCGTCCGGCTCACCGCCGACCCCGAGATCCGCGCGGTCATGCAGGTGGTGCGCTACTTCCACGACGGCGAGCCCGCGAAGGTCAGCTGGCGCTTCCCGGCCGAGACCGTCGCGTTCCTCGCCGAGGTCGGTGCCGTTCTCGACGCCGACGAGTACGACGACGTCGAGCCACGCGACGAAGGCATGCGCCAGGTCACCGTCGACCTGCTGGCGAGCATGGAGCAGAACCTGGCCGAGCACGCCTGCCACCTGCACCGTCGGCTCAGGCAGGCGAACGTCGCGGAGACGGAGGACCGTCTGATCGCCGACAGCGGCCTGGACGACGACACGTTCAACATCGTCGCCGTGGCCCGGTTCAGCGCGGACACCGTCACGGCTCGGGTCGCGGAGACGGTGCGAGCACTGGCGGCGACCGGACGCCCGTTCTCCTGGTGGGTCGGGCCCGCCTCCACTCCGCCGCACCTCGGGCTCGTGCTGATGCAGGCCTGGCCCGCCGCGGTCGAGACCGAGGCGGCGATGTGGACGGACCTCGCCGACGCCGCCCTGCGCGAGCCGGAGGTCGACGGGCTCGAGATCCGCCGGGTCACCACCGAAGCGGAACTCGCGGACTACGCGGCCGTCCTGGCGGCGAACTGGGACCCGCCGGCCGTCACGGTCCGCCGGTTCTACGCCGATGCGGCAGTGGCCGCGTTGGGCAGTCAAGCCCGCTATCTCGTCGGGTACGTGGACGGCCGTGCGGTGTGCACGGCTGAGGTGTTCCTGCACGCCGGTGTGGCAGGGATCTACAACATCGCGACACTCGCCGGAGATCGTCGGCGCGGCTTTGGCGGCGCGATCACGTTGGCCGCGTTGCGCACCGCACGAGCTGAGGGCTACCGCACGGCCGTCTTGCAGGCCTCTCAGGAGGGTGAGCCCGTGTACCGGCGTCTCGGGTTCACTATCGCCGGCCAGTTCACCGAGTACGTGTTCAGGACGTGAAAAGGGCCGCCCCGCAGGGCGGCCCTTTCGACACCGAGCTACTAGGCCAGACCGGCGTCCCCAGTGGACGGACCGGCCGCCTGCACGTCGTCGATGCGGTACTTGCGGGCCGCCTCGACGACCTTGGCCTGCTCCACCTCGCCGCGCCGGGCCAGTGCGGCCAGCGTGGCGACGACGACGGACTCCGCGTCCACCAGGAAGTGGCGGCGGGCGGCCGGGCGGGTGTCGGAGAAGCCGAAGCCGTCCGTGCCCAGGGTCGTCATGTCGGTCGGGACGTACGGGCGGATCAGGTCCGGGATCGCCGACATCCAGTCGGACACGGCGACGACCGGGCCCTGCACGTCCGACAGCACCTGCGTCACGTACGGCACGCGCGGCTCGGCGTCCGGGTGCAGCAGGTTGTGGCGGTCGGTGTCGACGGCGTCGCGGCGCAGCTCCGAGTACGACGTGGCGGACCACACGTCCGCCGACACGCCCCACTCGTCGGCGAGCAGCTTCTGGGCCTTCAGCGCCCACGGGAGGCCCACACCGGAGCCGAGCAGCTGGGCCCGCGGCCCACCCGTCTGCGGGCCCTCCTGGTAGCGGTAGAGGCCGCGCAGGAGGCCTTCCACGTCCAGGTTCTCCGGCTCGGCCGGCTGGACGTACGGCTCGTTGTAGACCGTCATGTAGTAGTAGACGTTCTCGGCGTTCTCGCCGTACATCCTCCGCAGACCGTCCTTGACGATGTGCGCCACCTCGAAGGACCACGCCGGGTCGTAGGCGACCACGGCCGGGTTCGTGTGCGCCAGCAGCAGCGAGTGGCCGTCGGCGTGCTGCAGGCCCTCACCGGTCAGCGTGGTGCGGCCCGCGGTGGCACCCAGCACGAAGCCGCGCGCCATCTGGTCCGCCGCCGCCCACAGGCCGTCGCCCGTGCGCTGGAAGCCGAACATCGAGTAGAAGATGTAGATCGGGATCATCGGCTCGCCCTGCGTCGCGTAGGACGTGCCGACCGCCGTGAACGACGCCGTGGAACCCGCCTCGTTGATGCCCTCGTGCAGGATCTGGCCCTGCTCGCTCTCCTTGTAGGCGAGCATCAGGCCGGCGTCCACCGAGGTGTACGCCTGGCCGTTCGGGTTGTAGATCTTCTGCGTCGGGAACATGGAGTCCATGCCGAACGTCCGTGCCTCGTCCGGGATGATCGGCACGATGCGCGGGCCGATCTCCGGGTCCTTCGCGAGGTCGCGGACGAGCCGGACGAACGCCATCGTCGTGGCGACCTCCTGCTTGCCGGAGCCGCGCTTGATGCCCTCGTAGACCTTGTCGCCCGGCAGCACCAACGCCTTGGACTTGGTGCGGCGCTCCGGCAGGAAACCACCGAGCTGACGGCGGCGTTCCAGCATGTACTGGATCTCCTGGTTGTCCTGCCCGGGGTGGTAGTACGGCGGCAGGTACGGGTCCTTCTCGAGCACCTCGTCGGAGATCGGGATGCGCAGGCTGTCCCGGAAGCCCTTGAGGTCGTCCAGGGTCATCTTCTTCATCTGGTGCGTCGCGTTGCGCGCCGCGAAGTGCTTGCCGAGCGAGTAGCCCTTGATGGTCTTGGCGAGGATGACGGTCGGCTGGCCGACGGTCTCGGTCGCCGCCTTGTAGGCCGCGTAGACCTTGCGGTAGTCGTGGCCGCCGCGCTTGAGGTTCCACACCTCGTCGTCGGTCATCGGCTCGACGAGCGCCTTCGTCCGCGGGTCGCGGCCGAAGAAGTGCTCCTTGATGTACGCGCCGTCGTTCGCCTTGTAGGTCTGGTAGTCACCGTCGGGCGTGCCGTTCATGAGGTTCACGAGCGCGCCGTCGCGGTCCGCGTGCAGCAGCGCGTCCCACTCGCGGCCCCAGACGACCTTGATGACGTTCCAGCCGGCGCCGCGGAAGAACGACTCCAGCTCCTGGATGATCTTGCCGTTGCCGCGCACCGGGCCGTCGAGGCGCTGCAGGTTGCAGTTCACGACGAACGTGAGGTTGTCGAGCTGCTCGTTCGCCGCGAGCTGGAGCAGGCCGCGCGACTCGGGCTCGTCCATCTCGCCGTCACCGAGGAACGCCCACACGTGCTGGTCGGACGTGTCCTTGAAGCCGCGGTCGCGCAGGTAGCGGTTGAACCGCGCCTGGTAGATCGCGTTCATCGGGCCGATGCCCATCGAGACCGTGGGGAACTCCCAGAAGTCCGGCATCAGGCGCGGGTGCGGGTACGACGGCAGGCCGCCACCCGGACCGGCGTGCGAGAACTCCTGGCGGAAGCCGTCGAGCTGGTGCTCGGACAGCCGGCCCTCGAGGTAGGCACGCGCGTAGACACCGGGGGAGGCGTGGCCCTGGATGAAGACCTGGTCGCCACCGCCGGGGTGGTTCTTGCCACGGAAGAAGTGGTTGAAGCCGACCTCGTAAAGCGACGCGCTGGACGCGTACGTCGAAATGTGTCCACCGACACCCACGCCCGGCCGCTGCGCGCGGTGCACGGTCATCGCCGCGTTCCAGCGGATCCACGCGCGGTAGCGGCGCTCCACCTCCTCGTCACCCGGGAACCACGGCTCCCGCTCGGTGGGGATGGTGTTGACGTAGTCAGTGCTGATCAGCGAGGGCATGCCGACCTGGTTCTCGCTCGCCCGCTCCAGCAAGCGCAGCATGAGATAACGCGCACGCTGCTGACCGCCACCCTTGAGCACCTCGTCGAACGACTCGAGCCACTCGGACGTCTCTTCGGGGTCGATGTCCGGCAGGTGAGCGGCCAGACCGTCACGAATGACACGCACCCGCTCGGGGCCGGTGTTCTGCGGGCTCAAGGTGTCTCCTCGGCTTCGTTGGCGGTACTCGCGATGGCCCGGAAACCGTGCCACGCGCTCCTATCGTTGTCCTTGCGCGACGACTTCGTCACCGCTACTGATCGGTAGTTCTGGATCGTGTCGCTCACGCGCGCGCGATAAGAGGTATGTAGAGCATGCCTCCTGCCAGTCTAGGGATCTCCACAGGGGTGCCTGTTCCGGCGTGTCAAGTGGTCAACAGTTGCGCCGGGGGTAGCTGACAGTGTTCGCTAGCGCGAGTAACGGACTCTGGCGGCAGTCTTCGAGGCTGTCGCTCTTGCGTAGTTGGAGGAGTGAAAACCGTGGTCGCCGCGGAAGACGCCGGCAAGCTCGGCGTCGCCGACAAGCTCGGGATCGAATCTGGCCAGGTCGTCCAGGAACTCGGATGGGACGAGGACGTCGACGACAACGTCCGTGCCGCCATCGAGGAGCGAATCGGCGGTGACATCCTCGACGAAGACGCCGACGAGGCGGTGAACGTCGTGCTGCTGTGGTGGCGCGAGGACGACGGCGACCTGGTGGACGCACTGCTGGAAGCCACCGGCGTGCTCACCGAGGACGGCGTGATCTGGGTTCTCACCCCGAAGACCGGTCGTTCCGGCCACGTCGAGCCGAGTGACATCGCGGAGGCCGTGCCCACCGCGGGCCTCGCGCAGACCTCGAACATCAGCGTTGCCGACGACTGGGCGGGTGTTCGCCTGGTGTGGCCGAAATCAACCAAGGTCAAGCGCTGACTCCAGCGGGCTGACATAGGCTTGATCCACGGGCGTTCATCGCCCGTGGTTCGTCTTCGTCAACCCGGAGGGGTCTGTTTCATGGCGGTCGAGGTCGGTTCGGAAGCCCCGGACTTCACGCTCAACGACTACAACAAGCAGCCCGTGGCGCTGTCGTCGTTCCGCGGCTCGAAGAACGTGCTTCTGGTCTTCTACCCGTTCGCGTTCAGCGGCATCTGCAACGGCGAGCTCTGCCAGTTGCGCGACGAGCTCGCGACCTACGAGGACGAGAACGTCCAGGTGCTCGGTGTGTCCATCGACACGCCGTTCGCGCTGAAGGCATGGGCGAACCAGGAGGGCTACCAGTTCCCGCTGCTCTCCGACTTCTGGCCGCACGGAGCCGTCGCGCAGTCCTACGGCGTCTTCAACGACACCGTCGGCATGGCGCTGCGAGGCACCTTCCTGATCGACACGGCCGGCGTGGTCCGGTTCGCCGAGGTCAACGCGCCGGGCGAGGCCCGGGATCAGGACGGCTGGAAGAAGGCCGTAGCCTCTCTCAAGGCATGATGTAGCTGTACCCCTGCGCTTCACGGCGTGGGGTCGAGGGCGTGTAGCTCAGCGGAAGAGCACTCGGTTTACACCCGAGCGGTCGCAGGTTCGAACCCTGTCGCGCCCATTTCGCTCTGGGCGAGGTATGTCGACGGACCGCGTCGACCACCTCGCTCCATTGTGTTTTCTGGGGGTGCAACCCCCAGACACCGCCCGGCGGGCTCCGCCCCCGGCCCCCTGGTTCGGCCTTGCTTCGCTCGGCCACTGGTCGCTTGCACCGCTGATGGCTTGCACCGCTACGTCACATCTCGACCAAGACACTGATGGCGTCCTGCCGCGTCGGCTAAAGAGAGCGCATGCAGACCTACTCGCGCGCTGTGACGGCGTTGTCGGCCGCAGTGACAGCGGCCTGTGCCGTGGCCGTGGCATTCCATCTGATCTCGACGGACATGACCGTGCGAGTGGAACAACTGCGGACGTTCGACCGTATGGAGCTGTCGCGCGAGGTGTACGCCCTGGTGAGTAAGCAGTACCCCAACTCGGGCCTCGGCGGCTGGAGTGGGGACGCCCCACCCTGCCCGCCATCCGTGGCCATCAAGGAAGGCGTGACGTTCACCTGCACGTTCACCTACGCAGACAACGGCAAGGGGAAGAAAGTGCCAGTGCTCGTCAAGGACACGTACAGCGGCGAACTAGAGGTTGGCGCTCCGACACCGTGACTTCATTCGCACCCGGACCCATACCTGTGTGAATGAACGCGGCACGGGCTCGCGGAGGCGAGGGCGGGACCTACGCGCGGTTTGTGCCGTATTTTGGACGAGCTGTCGGGGACGTTTGGGCCCGCCACCTCCAAAGGACGACTACCTGTGAAGCGCAAGGGCAAGGCTGCGAGGCCCGTCCCGACCACGATCACCCAGGAGCAGGTCAAGCTGCTGGCGCTGGTGGAACAGGGCGGCGTGCATCGCGGCGCCACCAGCTGGTACCTCGAGCATCGGCCGGCCAAGCAGTGGGATACCGAAGACCTGGAGATTCTGCATCTGCGCGGCTGGATCACGTGGGTCAGGCCGGATCGGGCGATGGACCACGGGATGGCGGCGCCCGTCGACATCACGCCCGAGGGCCGGGCGGCGCTGCAGCACCACCTGCCCGGATGGGTGTTGGGGCGCAAGGCGATTGCCGCGCCGCCGCCTCGGTTGCCGGCGGTGGAGAACATCAAGGTGCTCGACGCGCTGCAGTAGGCAGAGCTGTTGTCGTTGCCACCACGAGGCTGTGGGAACGGACCGAATCGCGGGCTTTCGCCTTCGCCGGAGTAGAAACGGTGGCGGGAGGAAGGCGCGCGCAGATGGTCGGCCTGCCATGGTGTCGCGTGCCACCGGCACGCTTTCTGAAGGGGACCGATCATGTTGACCGGCGGCGATTTGCGCGCACGGGACCACCATCGGATCGAGGACGATGCGCGAGCAGCAGGAGCACTGCACGGCGTGACACTGCCCAACGGCGTGCACGTGCACGTGGTGACGGTCGGGCTCGACCTCGCCCGCAAGCTGCTCGCGGACAAGAGGCTCTCCAAGGACAGCGACGCGCTCCAGCAGGAGATCAAGCGTCAGCTTGCCGAGAAGGGCAGCGCCCAGACCGAGCTCGCCGGGCTGTTCGGGCCCAGCATGCTCAACAGCGACAACCCGAAGCACGCCCGGCTGCGCGGCCTGGCGGTCAAGGCGTTCAGCGGCCAGGCGGTGCAGCGGCTGGCACCCCGTATCGAGGAGATCACCGGGGAGCTGATCGACCGGCTGCCGGTCGGTGAGGAGATCGACCTCGTCGACGCGCTGGCCGTGCCGATGCCGTTGCACATCATCGGCGAGGTGCTCGGTGTGCCTGAGAACGACCGCGCGCGTGTCCGGACGTTGATCGAGACGATGATGTCGATGGATTCCGAGGTGTCGCAGCCTGCGAGCGATGCGCTCGGCTTCTACTTCCACACTTTGTTGAGTGGCGACAGCTTGGATGAGAGCTCGTTGTTCGGCGCGTTGGTCGCAGCCGACGACGATGGCGACCGGTTGACCCACGACGAGTTGATGGCGATGGCGTTCCTTCTCGTGGTCGCGGGCCACGAGACGACGGCCGCCCTCATCGCGAACGTCGTGCACGACGCGTTGGACAACGGGTTGTGGCAGAAGGCCGCGGCCGAACCCGATCTGGTGCCGGCGCTCGTCGAGGAGACGCTGCGGCACAACTCCCCGGTCCGCAACGCCACGCACCGCATCACCACCGAGCCCGTCGAGATCGACGGTGTCGTGGTCCCGGCGAACACGCTGCTGCTGATCAACCTCGGCGCCGCGGGACGTTGCCCGGTCGCGCACGAGGACGCCGCCCAGTACCGGATCGGCCGTCCCACGACGGGGCACGTGACGTTCGGCCACGGCCCGCACTACTGCCTGGGTTCGGAACTCTCCCGCCTGGAGACCGAAACCGTGCTGCGGCAGCTCACCGCCCGGTTCCCGCACACCACCTTCTCCGGTGACGAACAGCCGCAGGTGACGCACAACGACATCATGGCCAGCCTCAAAACCCTTCCCGTCGTCCTGCGGCGCTGACCTACGCTGGCCTGCGTGGAGATCATCCAAGGGGGACCCGAGCACGTCGACACGGCCGCGATCATCTGGGCGCACGCGGTCACCGCGAGAGACGGTTACGACGAGGTTCCGTCACTCGAGGAGGCGCGCCCCGGGCTGGACAAGGCGTTGGCGAACGAGCCGTCGTTGTTGCTGCTGGCCTTCGAAGACGGTGAGCCGGTTGGCTTCCTGGCCGGAGGTCCACAAGAGACGGACACCGCCTACATCAACTACGTGGGCGTGCACCCCGACGCGTGGGGCAAGGGCGTCGGCGAGGCGTTGCTGCGTGCGCTGCCGGACGCGTTGCTCGCGCGTGGATACCAGGCCGCGCAGCTGCTGGTCTACGTCGACAACGTGCGTGGCGTTCGGCTCTACGAACGCCTCGGATGGATCAAGGTCGGCGACCCGGCGCCGTATCCGGGCAACGGCCGACTGGAGCAGCGTTACGCGATCTCGGTCGCGGAGCACGCCTGAGGTCGCGGCCACGTTCAGCCGGGGGTTAGGGGATCAACCCCAATGCGTCTGACCAGGGCTATCCCTAAGTCCATTTGAGACGTAACTTTTGCTCATGTCAGTGCGCACGTTCGCCGTCGTCGTCGGTATAGCGTTCTTGCTCGGTGGGGGCGCGATCCTGCTCGTAATGCTCGCCGTCGAGGCGCCGAGCGGGTCGCTCATCTCGTGCGGCAACGGTCTGGGCCTCGGTTTCGACGAGGTCGCCGCCGCGACGGTCAGTCCGGCCTATGTGGACATCTGTGCCGATTTGCGGCAGCGCAGACTGCTCTGGGCGTTGCCCGTGATCGGAGTAGGGGTGCTGCTGCTGATCGGCTCTTTGGTCGCTTCACGCAACGCTACTCGCCGGTAAGGTTGCGGCATGACGTGGATGGTCTACGGCGCCAACGGCTACACGGGTCGCCTTATCGCGGAACTCGCGATCAAGCGTGGAGAGCAGCCGATCCTCGCCGGGCGCTCGAAGGAGAAGGTCGAGCCGATCGCCACCGCGCTCGGGCTGGAGCACCGGGCGTTCGAGCTGAGCGAGGCGAGGGCGCACCTTGAGGACGTCGACGCCGTCGTGCACTGCGCGGGCCCGTTCGCGCACACGTCGACCGCGATGGTCGACGCCTGCCTGAAAACCCGCACGCACTACCTCGACATCACTGGCGAGATCGACGTATTCGAATCGATCGGCCTGAGGGACATCGACGCGCGCAAGGCCGGCATCGTGCTGTTGCCCGGCGCCGGGTTCGACGTCGTCCCCACGGACTGCCTCGCCGCGATCCTGAAGAACGCACTACCCACCGCCACACACCTCGACCTCGCGTTCGTCGTCGGAGGAGGAGCGAGCGCGGGCACGACGAAAACGTCCGTGGAGGCCGCCGCCGTCGGTGGACGGATCCGGGAGGACGGCGAGCTGAAGAACGTCCGAATCGGACACCGCAGGCGCACCGCCTACTTCCGGTCCGGGCCGCGTGAGGTCGGCAGCATTCCGTGGGGCGACGTCAGCACCGCCTACCGCTCGACGGGTATCCCGAACATCACGACCTTCACCCTCGTGCCGGGCATGCTCGGGCAGCTGCAGCAGGTGTTCGCGCCGGTGCTGCAGACGTCGCTGGTGCAGAACTTCGCCAAGTCCGTCGCCGCGAAGGTGAAGGGCCCAGACGAGCGCAGGCGCGCCAATACCAGGGCCGAGGTGTTCGGCGAGGTCTGGGACGCGAACACCAAGGTCGAGTGCGCGATCACCACCCCGAACGCCTACAGCCTCACCGCCGACTCCGTGCTCAGGGCCATCGGCAGGATCAACGGCGTGGCGCCGGGAGCGCATACGCCGTCCAGCGCGTTCGGAGCCGACTTCGTGCGCGAGCTCGACGGCGTCGTCGCGAGCGAGGTTCGCTTCACCTAGACCTCGCGGTGACGGGGGCGTTCGAGCCAGGGCACCACCTGAACCCTGCCCTTGCAATGGGTCTTTTGCGGACGAAGTCCAAAGTCTCATTGCTAAGGCGCAGGTCAGCGGGCAGCACAAACTGATATATCGGCGTGAACGGCCGATATATCAGTTCAGTGCGTTGTGTGAAGGGGCTAGCGAGGGGCGAGGAGGCTCGTGATTTCCTGCGACGCCGAGACGGTCAGCAGGTGCTGGAGGTTCTCCGGGAGGTGCTCGCCGCGCTTCTGCTTCGCCTGGGCGTAGAGGCGGCCGGCGCGGTACGAGGAGCGGACCAGCGGGCCGGCCATCACGCCGAGGAAGCCGATTTCCTCGGCCGTCTCCTTGTGCTGGACGAACTCCTCGGGCTTCACCCAGCGCTCGACCGGGTGGTGCCGCGGCGACGGGCGCAGGTACTGGGTGATGGTGATGATGTCGCAGCCCGCGTCGTGGAGGTCGCTGAGCGCCTCGGTGACCTCCTCGGGGGTCTCGCCCATGCCGAGGATCAGGTTCGACTTGGTGACCAGGCCGAACTCGCGGGCCTTGGTGATCACCTCGAGCGAGCGCTCGTAGCGGAACGCGGGGCGGATGCGCTTGAAGATCCGCGGCACCGTCTCCAGGTTGTGCGCGAGCACCTCGGGACGGGACTCGAAGACCTCGGCCAGCTGCTCCGGGACCGCGTTGAAGTCCGGGATCAGCAGCTCGACGCCGGTGCCGGGGTTCATCTCGTGGATCTGGCGGACGGTCTCCGCGTAGAGCCACGCGCCGCCGTCCTCCAAGTCGTCACGGGCGACGCCGGTGACGGTGGAGTAGCGCAGGCCCATCGCCTGGACCGACTCGGCGACCCGGCGGGGCTCGTCGCGGTCGAGGTCGGCGGGCTTGCCCGTGTCGATCTGGCAGAAGTCGCAGCGCCGGGTGCACTGCTCGCCACCGATCAGGAACGTGGCCTCGCGGTCTTCCCAGCACTCGTAGATGTTGGGACAGCCGGCCTCTTCGCAGACCGTGTGCAGGCCCTCGCGCTTGACCAGACTCTTGAGTTCCCGATATTCGGGACCCATCTTCGCCCGCGTCTTGATCCACGAGGGCTTCTTCTCGATCGGCGTCTGGCTGTTGCGGATCTCGAGTCGCAGCAGCTTCCGACCCTCAGGCACCACAGTCACCACCTCACCCTACGCTGCGCCTTCACGTGTCCGGCGTCACGCACATCGCGCGCGAGGGTAAGTGCTGAAACCGGGCTTCTGGTGGAGCGTTCGTTGTTCACGATCTGTTGTTTACGCACGTAGCGTCGAACATGAACAACAGCGACGGGCTGAAGATGATCCCGGCCCGGAGGTGACGACCGGGCCCGTCGGCGCCTTCCCAACTCCCCCCAGGTGAAGGCGCCGGCACCCCTACGGAAGATCCGGTGTGACGCCGGTCAGCTTCACGGTGAGGTCCCACAGCCGGCTTGCAGCGAGGTCGTCGCGGGCGGCCGAGGTCATGCGCGCGACGTTGGGGTGGCCGCGCATGCCGTTGAAGCTGTCTGGGCCGTAGTACTCGCCACCGCGCGCGTCGGGCGCCGTCGCCGCGTAGAGCTGCGGTAGCGCGCCCATTTCGACGGACTGCGAGAACAGGTGGCTGATCCGGCCGCCGATGCGCAGGAACAACGACTCGTGCGCGCTCGCCATGTTGTTCGTCAGCTCGGTGGCGGTGATGCCGGGATGCGCGGCGATGGACGTGACGTCCGCCGAGCGGCGCTCCAGCTCACGGGCGAACAGGATGTTCGCGAGCTTTGACTGCCCGTAGGAGCCGCGGTGGCTGTACGAGCGGTGCTCCCAGTTCGGGTCCTCGAAGTCGATGCGGCCGTACTGGTGCGCAAGGGACGCCACGGTGACGACGCGCGCGCCCGGACGTTGCCTCAGCGCGGGCAGCAACAACCAGGTCAGCGCGGCATGGCCCAGGTGGTTGGTGCCGAACTGGCGCTCGAAGCCGTCCGCGGTCTTGCCGTACGGGACGGCCATGATGCCCGCGTTGTTGATCAGCACGTCGAGCGTTTCGACCTTCGCCGCCGCGGTGCGCACGGAGCTGAGGTCGGCGAGGTCGAGCTCGAGGACCTCGGCCGACCCGGTGACCGAACGCCTGGCCGCCTCGCCGCGATCGGCGGAGCGGCAGCCCATGATCACGTGGGCTCCCTTCGCCGCGAGCACCTGGGCGGTGCGCAGGCCCAGGCCTGAGTTCGCGCCCGTCACGAGGACGGTGCGGCCGGTCTGGTCGGGGATGTCGGCTTCGGTCCAACGACTCATGGAGTCATTCCTACCGCCCGGTAAGTGCCGAGCGATAGGTGCGTGGCGAGTACCGCACGCAACACCGGCTCGTCCGCGGCGAGTTCGACGATGACGCGGTCCTCATCGACGGGGCCGTCGAGCGCGGCGGCCTCCATGCGGGCGGTCAGCTTGTTCTGCCAGCGGTGGTCGAGCGCCAGCAGCAGGTCGTTCAACGTCGGGAAGACGTCCGGATCCACGATCAGCGGTGCGGACGGGTCGCGGCGGGCGTCGCGCAGAACGGCGTCGAGCGCGTCGCGACGACGGTAGTGATCGGCCCAGCCCATGTCGTACCCCCGGTTTCTCGCATACCTTCGGTATGACACGACCATACCACCGGTACGTACCGCCGGTATGTGAGATACGTTGCGGACGTGCGAACACGACGCGCCGAGTACTCCGAGGCGACCCGGCAGGCGCTGGTCGACAGCGCGGTCGACCTCTTCACCAAGCGCGGGTACGCCGGAACCTCGCTCGACGAAGTCGTCAAACGGGCCCGTGTGACGAAGGGCGCGCTCTATCACCACTTCAGCGGCAAACAAGCGCTGTTCGAGGCGGCTTTCACGCAGGTCGAGACCCAGTCGATCGAGTCGCTCACCGCGGTGATCACCGGCGAGGGCGACCCGTGGGAGATCGCCGTCGCGGGCCTGCGCGCGTACGTCCGCAAGTGCCTCGATCCGGAGTATCAGCGGATCATCGTCCACGAGGCGCCGGTCGTGATGGGCTGGGAACGCTGGCGCGAGGCGGAGGAGCATTTCAGCTTCGGTCTGCTCCGCGCGGCTGTGCAGTTGCTGGTGGACGCGGGGGAGATCGAGGACCTGCCCGTCGAGATCATGGCCCGGCTGCTGTTCGGCGCGTTGTCGGCGGGCGCCAGCACGATCGCGAGCTCGTCCGATCCGAAGCGCACCGGGCGTGAGGTCGAACGCGCGATCCTGCGGGTTCTGGAGGGTTTGCGCAAGAAGTAGTCGAGTTCGGCCCTAGCGGCTCGGCGCAACGTCGATCACCACGCGGACAACGAGGTGGTCAGCATCATGATCGAACCGGTCAACACGCGCCTGGGACTCGACGACAAGATCGCTCTGGTCACGTCGGGAACGCACGGGCTCGGTCTCGCCATCGCGAGCAAGCTCTGCGACAACGGCGCCCACGTCATCCTCACCACGTCGGCCGACGACGTCGACATCGAGCGCGCCAAGACAGTGCTCGCGGGCAAGCCCGGCTCGGTGACCATCACCCAGTTGGACATCCACGACGAGCATTCGGTGCGGCTCCTGCTCGACCAGATCAAGCAGGAGCGCGGGCAACTGGACGTGTTCGTGCACCACGCCGTGTCGCCAGACCTCACGCCGTTGCTCAACATCGTGGAGCCGCTTGCCAAAGCGCTCGTCGACGGTGGTCGCGTGGTCATCGCCGGCTACACGGTGACGCCGGTGCACGGCGTGATCCGCACTCTCGCGCTGGAGATGGCCTGGTATCGGGTGGCGGTCAATGCCGTCGTGACCACGGTCGTCGACAACGGCCCGATGAACATCGACCCGGACCTGGTCGACCGGCTCGCCATCAAGAGCCCGTCCGGCCGCGTGACCCTGCCCGAGGACATTGCGAACGCCGTCGCCCTGCTCTGCACCGACGAGGCCGCGTGGATCCAGGGACAGGTGATCACCGTCGACGGCGGTCTCGAACTGCTGGAGCGGTGGGGAGAGACCCGCTGACCGCTCGTCCGGGGGGCCGAATCGCTGCTACCTCCTCCGGCTCGGACACTCTTCGAGCCGGATCGGTTCCGATTCGGTCCCTGCGCTATCAGTGAGCGTCTGGTGACCCCATGTCATCCGCCGATTACCTCTATTAATTGGTCATAGCGCATCTGGAGTAACGCTCGGCGCAGTCGGCCTCAATGCTTGTCCTGCATGGTCACCGAGTGTAAAACTCGGAAATGGTGACCTGGGGGCAAGCAAGGGGGTCGGATGATCAGAGTGCTTCTCGCCGAGGACGTGCAAATGGTCCGCGGTGCTTTGGTCGCTTTGTTGAATCTCGAACCGGATATTGAGGTCGTAGCGTCAGTCGCGACAGGTGACGAAATCATCGCCGCAGTGGCCAAGAACAAACCGGACGTAGCGGTCCTCGACATCGACCTGCCCGGCATGGACGGTCTTTCCGCCGCGACTGTGATCCACGACACTGCTCCCGAGACGCGCACCCTCATTCTCACGAGCCTCGGCCGGCCGGGCACTCTGCGCCGCGCTCTCAATGCCCGCGTCAACGGCTTCATCCTGAAAGACGCCCCGGTCGGTGAGCTCGCGGACGCCATTCGCGGCGTCTCGGTCGGGCGCCGGGTGATCGACTCCCAGCTCGCGCTCTCGGCGTGGGACACCGATGAGTGTCCACTGACGCCCCGCGAACTCGAAGTGCTCCGGCTCGCGTCCGACGGCGCCGACGCCATGGAAATCGCCACGACGCTGTTCCTGTCCGTCGGCACCGTCCGCAATTACCTGACGGCGGCGACGGCCAAGCTCGACGCCCGCAACCGGGTCGACGCCGTCCGCATCGCCCGCAAGTCCGGCTGGTTCTGACCGGCCTTCGCGCCGCCTCGCAGGGCCCTTTGCAATGAGTCTTTTGCCGACGAAGTCCAAAGTCTCATTGCTAGGGTGCAGGTCAGCGCGCTGCTGAGTGATCGTTCTGGGTGTGAGCGGCCAATATATTGGCTAATATATTGGATTTCCGGGCTTGGTCGGATCGGCCGGGATCGCGGCGTGGACGTGGAACGAGTCGTTGCCCACGTGGCGGGCGGTGAAGGTGCCGCCGGCGGCTTGGACGCGCTCGGCCTGGTTGCGGACGCCGTTGCAGTCGGCGGAGGCGGGGCGGGTGGCGCCGTCGTTGATCACGTCGAGCAGCACGGTGGTGCCGCACTGGTGGATGCCGATGGTGCAGGTTCGGGCATCACTGTGGCGCAGGACGTTCGTGACGGCTTCGCAGAGGACGGCGGCCAGCACGGATTCGACTGGTGCGGGGAGTGGGTCGTGGTCCAGTTCGACGCGAACGTCGATATTCGACGCGGCCAGCATTGCCTTGGCCGAGTCGGAGGTGTCCGCCAGTGAGAGCGGGCGGTAGGCGCGGGCCATGGTGCGCACGTCAGCCAGGGCGTGATGGGTGATATCCAATATATCGGTGAGATGCTCTTTGGCGTGATCCGGGCATTCGGCGATGACCCGGTGCGCCAGTTCGCTCTTCAGCTTGATGGCGCTGAGGCTGTAGCCGAGCAGGTCGTGGAGGTCGCGGGCGACGCGGACGCGTTCGGCGGCGACGGCGGCCACGGCGGTGTCGACGGCCGCGGCGGTGTCGACGCCGATCTCGGGGACGTCGGGACGGACTTCGGTGGGCGAGGTCAGTGCGTGGTGGGTCGCGAAACCCGTGGCCAGGCCAGCCAGCAGCAGGGCGGTGGCCGCGGTGGCCAGCATCGCCTCGCCGTGCGCGGCCTGGGCGGCGCCGGTTCCCACCACGGTCGCCGCGAACGTCGCCACGCCGAAGGCAGGGCTCAGCACGAGCAGGGCGTTGCCGGCGACGAGGCCCGCCACGCCCGCCCAGGAATGGCCGAAGAAGGCGTACGGCAGGACCAGCAGGACGCCCTGGGTCAGCAGCACTAGGTGCCGGGCGAGGGGGCTCAGTGGGCGAAAATAGGTCACTTGCAGCAGAACAAGTAGCGCTAAATCAATGACCGACACCGCCAATTCGGTGATCTCGTCGGCGAGAAGTAGCGCACGGGTCAGGTCGGTCAGGCAGACCGCGGCGAACACCGCGACGACGATGGCGCGGTATCTCGGTATCGCAGGCGATGTATTCAACGCGCCCCCCAAGAGCAACTGCCCGAGAGCAAAGGCTGCCGCCGCGTACTCGCGACCCGCGCCCAGGCACGAATACTAGACAGGTGGGGGCAGTTCAAGGCGGCAGTCTGAATCGGTGCAGATCGCACGTTGACATTGATCCACGGCTCAATTTCACGCGAAAGGACCAGTATTTTTATCGGTTGTCACCCAATGTGGTCGCGCGATTACCGGGTGGATCGGTTTGGGTTCGTTTGAGCATATGAATATCTCACGTACGGCGCAGTAGTTCGCCATCCGAGAGTCATGGCCGGATACGTGGCGTGCGATAGCCCCGCTCAGGTGAACTTGATGGCACGACCAAGTCGTCCGCCGCTGATCAGGGGAGGCTCCAATGGAGATCAAGGTTCTCGGACCGCTGGAGGCACGGGAGAACGGCGTCTCGATCGCGCCGAGCGCGGTGAAGCCCAGGCAGGTGCTCTCGCTGCTCGGACTGCAGGCCGGTCACGTCGTCACGGTGCCGACGTTGATCGAAGAACTGTGGGGGATGACACCGCCACGCAGCGCACTTACGACGCTGCAGACCTACGTGCTGCAGGTGCGCCGGCGCATCGAGGCGGCCATGCCGGGTGAGGGTCCCGGTGTCGCGAAGAACGTTCTGGTGACCCGCTACGGCGGCTACATGCTGGACGTCCCGCCGGAGAGCGTCGACGTCCGCAGCTACGAGCGGCTCGCGAGTGCGGGTCAGCGGGCGTTCGAGGTCGGCGACCTGGAGTCCGCGAGCAGGCTGCTGCGCAACGCCGCCGACGTGTGGCGCGGGCCGGTGCTCGTCGACGTGCAGATCGGCGTCCGGCTCGGCATGGAGGTCACCCGGTTGCAGGAGAGCCGGCTCGGCGTGCTGGAGACGCGCATCGAGGCCGACCTCCAGCTGGGCAAGCACCAGTCGCTGCTGAGTGAGCTGTCCGTGCTGACCGCTCAGCACCCCATGCACGAGAACCTTTGTGCGCAGTACATGCTCGCGCTCTACCGCGCCGGCCGGCAGTGGAAGTCGCTGGAGGCCTACCAGTCGCTGCGCGACACGTTGATCGAGGAGCTGGGGCTTGAGCCGTCCGAAAGGCTGCGTCAGTTGCAGCGGGCGATCCTGAGTTCCGAGCCGTCGCTCGACAAGCCGTTGTCCCCTCGCCAGCTGGAGCGTCAGCTCGCGGGCTGAACCCGTTCGGGAGCAACCGTGGATACCACCGGTGCAGGTGCGTTGGTCAAGGCGCTCGAGGACGTCGGCTGCGAGGTGATCTTCGGAATGCCCGGCGGGGCGATCCTGCCCGCGTACGACCCGCTGTTCGACTCGAAGATCCGGCACGTGCTGGTGCGCCACGAACAAGGGGCCGGCCACGCCGCACAGGGTTACGCGCAGGCGACCGGCCGGGTCGGCGTCTGCATGGCGACATCGGGGCCTGGGGCCACGAACCTGGTGACGCCACTGGCCGACGCGTACATGGACTCCGTACCGATCGTGGCGATCACCGGTCAGGTCAACCGGTCGGTGATCGGTACGGACGCCTTCCAGGAGGCGGACATCCGCAGCATCACGCTGCCGATCACCAAGCACAGCTTCCAGGTGCACGACCCGGCCGACATCCCGAGGGTGATCGCCGAGGCGTTCGCGCTCGCCGCGTCCGGCCGGCCCGGCCCGGTACTGGTGGACCTGCCCAAAGACGTGCTGTCCACCGCGACGACCTACACACCGCCGGCGCGACCGGCGCAGTCCCGCCCGGTGCTCTCGCCGGTGCAGATCCGCAACGCCGCCCAGCTGATCGGAAGTTCGAAGCGGCCGGTGTTCTACGTCGGCGGCGGCGTGATCCGCAGCGGCGCCGCGGCGGAGCTCCGGAAACTCGCCGAGAAGACCGGCATCCCGGTCGTCACCACGTTGATGGCGCGCGGCGCGTTCCCCGACTCGCACCGGCTGCACCTGGGGATGCCGGGCATGCACGGCACGGTGCCCGCCGTCGCCGCGCTGCAGCGGTCCGACCTGCTGATCGCGCTGGGGACGCGGTTCGACGACCGGGTGACCGGGATGCTGCCCAGCTTCGCGCCGCACGCCGCGGTGGTGCACGCCGACATCGACCCGGCCGAGATCTCCAAGAACCGCAAGGCGGACGTCGGCATCGTCGGCGACTGCCGCGACGTGCTCGCCGCGCTGTCCGCCGTCGTCACCAGGGCCCCCGACCTCACCGAGTGGTGGGCGTACCTGGACCACCTGCGCACGACCTACCCGCTCGGCTACGACTGGCCGGCGGACGGGATGCTCGCCCCGCAGCACGTCGTCGAACGGCTCAGCAAGCTCGTCGGGCCGGAGGCGATCTACCTCGCGGGCGTCGGCCAGCACCAGATGTGGGCCGCGCAGTACGTGAAGTACGAACGGCCCGGCTCGTTCATCAACTCCGGCGGCGCGGGCACGATGGGCTTCGCGGTGCCGGCGGCGATGGGCGCGCAGGTGGGCGCACCGGACCGCACGGTCTGGGCCATCGACGGCGACGGCTGCTTCCAGATGACCAACCAGGAGCTCGCCACCTGTGCCGCCGAGGGCATCCCGATCAAGGTCGCGATCATCAACAACGGCAACCTCGGCATGGTCCGGCAGTGGCAGACCCTGTTCTACGACGGCCGCTACTCCAACACCAGGCTCGGCACCCATCAGCGCCACCCCGACTTCGTGAAGCTCGCCGAGGCACTGGGCTGTGCCGGCCTGCGTTGCGAGGAGCAGTCCGAAGTGGACGGAACGATCCTCGAGGCCATGTCGATCAGGGACCGGCCGGTGGTCGTCGACTTCGTGGTGGGGCAGGACGCCCAGGTCTGGCCGATGGTGGCCGCGGGCACCGGCAACGACGAGATCATGGCCGCGCGGGGCGTCCGGCCCCTGTTCGACGAGGAAGAGTGATGACCAGACATTCGCTGTCCCTGTTGTTGCGCAACGAACCCGGCGCGCTGGCGCGGATCGTCGTGCTGTTCTCCAGCCGCGGCGTCGACGTCGAGTCACTGAGTCTCGGACCGGCCGAGCGGGGCGATCTCTCCCGCCTCGACGTCGTGGTCGAGCTGCAGGCCGACCGCACGTGCGAGCAGCTGATCAAGCAGCTCGGCCGGATCGTCGACGTCAAGAGCGTCGTCGACCGCACCCATGACGAGGCCATCGAACTAGGCGCGTAGCACAACGAGAAACGGCCGCCCCGGAGGGCGGCCGTTTCTTTTGTGTGCCTGAGATTCCGGGGGCTCTCAGGCAGCCTTCGGGACGTGCTTGCGCACGACGGCGGCGAAGGTCTCCAGCGTCTCGCCGGGCGACGGACCGTCGAGTGCCTTGTGGATGCTCTCGGCGATGTCACCGTGGCGGTGCAGATCGGCGTGGGTCAGCGTCACGGTCGTGGAGTTCGGGCCGTCGGCGACGAAGTCGACCTTGATGAACGAGGCCTTCTCGTCGTCGAAGATCGGCTGCCAGTAGGGGCCGACCCGCCACGTCATCACGAGCCGGTTCGGCGGGTCCCATTCGGTGATGGTGCCCCAGGCGATCTCCTCGCCGTCGGCACCGCGCTCGAAGTAGCGCCCGCCGACGAACGGCTCGATCGTGATGGCCTGCCGGTCCTTGACGAACACGTGCGACTGCGGCCACCACTCGATCGGCCGTCCCGCGAAGATCGCGAACGCCTGCTCGATCGTCGCCTCGACCGTCACCGACTTGGCGACATCGGGAGTTGAGGCCATGTGGCCCTCCTCGCGAGTTGGATTGGGGTGATGTCGGGTCAACCCTGGCGAAAAGCTCTCAACCCCAAGTAGAAGCGAGGTCGAACCAGGACGGCTCGACCGGATGTCCAGCGGGGCCACCCATATTCGCGGTAGCGAAACCGGCAGACCGAGGAGTTGTCGTGTCCCCAGTCAATGTTGCGGTCCACATCGAGGTTCAGACGTTCTACGCCCGGCAGATGCGGCTGCTCGACGCGTTGAACGTGGAGGGCTACGCCCAGACGTTCACCGAGGACGGGGTCACCGACCACGCCCACCGCGGTGAGAAGGTCGAGGGGCGTGCCGCCCTGATCGCCGGCGCCAGCGCCGCGCTGCCCCGTTACAAGGGCGTCGCGGTGCGGCACTGGAACGACCACTACCTGATCGAAGAGGTCGACGAGAACACGCTGAACGTCAGTTACGCGTCACTCGTCACGCGCACGACCCTGGACGGCCAGGTGTCCTTCGAGCCGACGTTCTCCATCGACGACGTGCTCGTGCGCATCGACGGCGAGCTCTACACCAAGTCCCGCACCATCCACCGCGACCTGCCCGTTCAGGCTGCGTGAGCTTCAGGAGGTGACGAGGTGCAAGCACTGAACACCGGCCTCGCGACGCTGGCGGAGAAGGTCAAGCTGCTCGCCGCCGAACACGCGGCGCAGGCCGACGCCACCCGCAAACTGGCTCCCGAGGTCGTGGAGGCACTGCGCGAAGCAGGTTTCGCGCGGCACTTCGTCGCCGCCGAACGCGGTGGCGCACAGGGAACCTTCGCCGAACTGACACAGGCCATCTTCACCGTTGGGCAGGGCTGTTCGGCCGCCGCGTGGTGTGCGTCGCTGTCCGCGTACTCGTCCCGGTTCGCCGGGCATCTACCGGAAGCGGGACACGAGGAGCTCTGGGGAAGCAGCCCGGACACGTTCGTCGTGACGGCCCTGCCTCCGATGGGCAAGGGCGCCCAGGTCGAGGGCGGATACCGGCTCGGCGGCCGGTGGACGTACGTCAGCGGCGTCGACTTCGCCGAATGGGCGTTGCTGTGCGGCATGGTCGGCGAGGAGAGCAGGTTCTTCGCGTTGCCACGCAAGGACTTCGCCGTCATCGAGACGTGGGACAGCGTCGGCATGAAGGCCACCAGCAGCCACACCGTCGTCGTGGACGACGTCTTCGTTCCGGAGCACCTGTCGTTCGCGCGGCCGGAGATGATCGCCGGTACGAGCTGGTCGCCGGTGCCGAGCCACAACGTCCCGTTCCAGGCGGTCGGCGGTCTCACGTTCGCCGCTCCGGCCGTCGGTGCGGCGATGGGGGCGCTCGACGCGGCGGTGGCGGCGCTGAGCGGCAAGAAGCTGTCCGTGACGTCCTCGGTGGACCTGGTGCGCGCGGGTGCCCAGATCGACGCGGCGCGGATGCTGGTGGAGCAGAACGCGAAGGTGATCGACGACCGCGAGTTCACCCCGGCGGCGATGGCGCGCAACGAACGCAACGGCGCGTACTCCGCCGAGGTCCTGGTCGACGCGGTCGGTGGCCTGGTGCGGGCCGCCGGCACCAGCGGACTGGCCGAAGGTGCCGCGTTGCAACGGTTCTGGCGTGACGTCGTGAGCTGCTCGAGCCACATCGCGTTGCGGTACGAGACCGCGTCCGCGCGCACCTATCCGGCGTCGCTCTTCGGCTGAGCAGCGCTTTTCCCGGTGCCCTGGCCACGCCGTGGCCAGGGCCTTCGGCGCGCCCGTGATCGCTCCGCCGCGACCTGACCGGGACTCAAGCGGAGGGGATCACCCTGGTGGGCATCGACCGGCAGTCGTTTTCTCAGACAGGAGGTGGGACCTCGTTCAACTCGACCGGCTCTCCAGCCACGACGAGTAGTCCTGACCCATCGCCTGTCGTGCGCAGCGAAAAACAGTCACTTGAGGAGAAATCGTGACCTCCACCAATACCAATTCCGACCTGGAGTCGCCACCGGCGACTGCCGCTGCGCAGGCGGCTGAGGTCGTTGACGCGCCGGCGGCCGACCCGCGCCGCTGGGCCGCCTTCATCATCATGACCGTCGCGACGTTCATGGACATGCTCGACGGCAGCATCGTCAACGTCGCCCTTCCCGCCATCCAGGCGAACCTCGGCGCGAGCTTCGTGCAGCTCCAGTGGATCACCGCGGGCTACGTCTTCGCGTTCGCCCTCACCCTGATCACCGGCGGTCGCCTCGGCGACATCTACGGCCGCCGGCGCATGTTCCAGCTCGGCGTGCTCGGCTTCGTCGTCACGTCGTTCCTCTGCGGTATCGCGATGAACCCCGAGATGCTCGTGGCTTCGCGGCTCGCCCAGGGTCTCGCGGCCGGTCTCATGGTGCCGCAGGTCATGTCGATCATCCACGTCACCTTCCCCGACAAGGAGAAGGGCGTCGTCTTCGCCATCCAGGGCACCATCGGTGGTCTCGCCGCCACGATCGCGCCGCTCATCGGTGGCCTGATCATGGCCGCGAACATCTTCGACTGGGACTGGCGGCCGATCTTCCTGATCAACGTGCCGATCGGCATCGTCGGCTACCTGCTGGGCTGGAAGTACATCAACGAGTCGAAGGCGCCGAGCCGCATCAGGCTCGACCTCATCGGTGTCGTGCTCGCCACGCTCAGCCTGACCGCACTGCTGTTCCCGCTCACCTTCGGCCGCGAGCTGCACTGGCCGGCGTGGGGCTTCGTGCTGATGGCCGCGTCCGTCGTGGGCTTCATCGGCTTCGTCGCCTACGAGCGGGCCAAGCAGCGCAAGGACGGCATGCCGCTCGTGCCGCTGAACCTGTTCAAGAACCGCAGCTTCTCCGCGGCCCTCGCGCTGATGCTGGGCATGTTCACCTTCACCGGTATGTTCATGCTGGCCCTGTACCTGTTCCTGCAGGAGGGTCTGGGCTTCTCGCCGCTGCGCACCGGTGTCACGCTGCTCGCCTTCTGCATCGGCGCGTTCATCACCGCTTCGGCCTCGGTCGTCGCGCTGGTGCCGAAGTTCGGCCGGACCGTCCTGCAGGTCGGCGCCGTCGTGATCGCCGTCGGTATCGCGGTGTTCCTGCTGATGCTCAGCCCGGACATCACCAGCTGGGGCCTCGTGCCCGGACTGCTGCTGATCGGTCTCGGCTTCGGTATGACCGCCACCCCGATCGCGCTGTTCGCACTGCAGGAGGTGCCGCACCAGGACGCGGGTGCGGCGTCGGGCCTGATCAACACCAAGCAGCAGCTCGGTTTCGCGATCGGTATCTCGCTCGTCACGCTGGCGTTCTTCGCTCCGCTGGCCACCTCCGGTTCGTCCAACGTGGAGTCGCTGGCTCCGCAGGTCCGCCAGGAGCTGGTCGCCGCGGGTGTCGCCGAGGGCAAGGCCGACGAGCTCGCGAACGCCTTCAAGGTCTGCGGTGCCAACACGTTCGCCGGCACCCCGGAGGCGGGGGCGGCTGCCTGTGCCGCGGTACAGCAGGACGCCCAGGCCAAGGCGATCACCGACAGGTTCACGCACCAGGCCGCGAGCCAGTCCTTCACGGACGCGTTCCGGACCACGCTGTACGTCGGCTTCGGCTTCGCCGCTCTGGCGCTGCTGCTCGCCGGCTTCCTGCCTCGCTGGCTGAAGCAGGAGGAGTGGGGCGCGCCGGCGGAGGACGCCGAGGGCGCTGAGGAGCCCGCGAAGGCGTAAGTCTCCCGCTGAGAGAACCCGAGGCCCCAAGCGATTCGCTTGGGGCCTCGGTCTTTTCGCAGCGCTCGTTCCCCAGCGCCCGTTCCCAGCGCCCGTTCCCGGTACGCCAGAAGGCCCCTCGCGGTCTGCGAAGGGCCTTCTGGTGACAGGGGCTTCAGATGCGGAAAGCGGCGCCCTCGATGTCGACAGGACCCTGCCACGGGGTGCCGTCGTTCATGTTGATGTAGGTGTGCGCCTTGGTGCTGAACTTCTTCTTGTTCGTGCTGATCTTGCCCAGGTGGCTCGCGTTGATCGAGCCGACCGGGTTGCCGTTGGGATCGCGGTGGGCGTGGTGGGTGATCCAGAAGCTGAACTGGCCGTCCTTGGCCATCGTCCAGATTCCCCGGCCCTCCAGCTGGTCCGGGTAGCCCGGCTTGGTCTCGCAGTGCAGCTGGTAGTCGGCGGTGAAGTCGCAGAACAGCGGGGTGAGGAGCGGCGGCTCCTCGATGTGGATGGTCACCGTGAGATCCCAGCGACCGACGAGTGCGTTCTCGTAGTTGGGTTTCGCGGTGGCACCAGCGGCGGCGACGACGGGGACTGCCAGCACGCAGGCGGCCACCGCGGCCATGGCCTTCTTGCGGACGTTCATGGGGATGCGCCTCCGGTCAGGTGGGGCAGCGGACGCCTGAGTGTTGTTCGAGCAGCTCAAACACCCCTGTAGCGCCAGTTGTGACCCGAGGAGGAGTCGAGGCGGGTTGCCGACGATGGCGGAAAGGGAAGGGAGTCGGGAATGTCTGCATCGGTGACCGACGCGTTTCGTTGCCGGGCGGCCAGATCGCCTGATGCCGTGGCGTTGTCGGCGGGCCAGGGTTCGGTGAGCTACGGCGAGCTGGACAGGTGGTCGGACGCGCTGGCGGGCGAGCTCGTCGAGGCCGGCGTGCGGCCCGGCGACCGGGTGGCGGTGTGCCTCGAGCGGTCGCCGCAGCTCGTCGTGGCGCTGCTGGGCGTGCTGAAGGCCGGCGCCGCGTACGTGCCGATCGACCCGGACGACCCCGAGTCCCGCGTGTCGATGATGCTGTCGGACGCCCAGGTCTCCCTGGTGGTGGGCCAGTTCTTCGCCGGGTTCACCACGCTCAAGGTGCCGCCGCCGGACGGAGGGTCCCCGAACGAAGTACACAGTGGAGCTTCCGGTCGTGCAGCCGGAAGATCTCGCCTACCTGATGTACACCTCGGGTTCCACGGGCAAACCGAAGTCGGTCATGGTCGAGCACCGCAACATCACGAACCTGGTCACCGGGCCGAACTACCTCGACATCTCGGCCGGCGGACCGGATCCTGCAGCTCGCCACCGGTCGCCTTCGACGCCGCGACGTTCGAGATCTGGGGCGCGCTGCTGAACGGCGCCAGGGCTGGTGCTCGCCCCGCCCGGCGTGGTGCAGGCGGAGGAGCTCGGTGATCTGTTGCGCTCCAACGAGATCAGCATCCTGTGGCTGACCGCCGCGTTGTTCCACCGCCAGGTCGACGTCGACGTCGACGCGTTCAAGGGCCTGCACACCGTGCTGTCCGGCGGTGACGTGCTCTCGGTACCGCACGTGCGGGCGTTGCGGGCGGCAATTCCTGAGCTGCAGATCGTCAACGCCTATGGGCCGACCGAGGCCACCACGTTCGCCACCTGCCACCGCATCGGCGCGGACGAGGAGCTCGGCGGCACCGTGCCGATCGGCACGCAGCTGCAGAACGTCAGAGGTCGTCATCGTCGGCGTCGAGGGCAGGCCGGTGCGAGAGCGGCACAGCCGGGGGAGCTGTGGATCGGCGGCGCCCAGGTGTCGCGCGGTTACTGGAAGCGTCCCGACCTCACCGAGGAGAAGTTCGTCCGCGGCAGCTGGAACGGCGAGCGCTACTACCGCACCGGCGACCAGGCCCGGAAGCGCGCGGACGGCGTGGTCGAGTTCCTCGGCCGGATCGACGACCAGTTCAAGCTGCGCGGTTTCCGGATCGAGCCGGGCGAGGTCGAGAACGCGCTGACCGAGCACCCGCAGGTCCGCAGCGCTGCCGTCGGCGTCCGCACGCATCCCAGCGGCGACCGCAGACTGGTGGCGTGGGTCGTGAAGTCCGGCGACGAACTGGACAAGCGGTCGTTGCGCACCCACCTGCGTTCGACCGTGCCGGAGCACATGGTGCCGGCCGGGTTCGTCGTGGTGGACGAGCTGCCGATCACCGGCAACGGCAAGACCGACCGTAAGGCGCTGCCGGAACCGGACTGGAACTCGAAGTCGCTCTACGTCTGAGAACGACGAAAAGGGCTCCCCGGCCGGGGAGCCCTTTTCGTCGTGACAAGTCAGATCCAGGAAGGCCGTTCGAGGATCTCGACCACGGCGGCGGTCCACACGTAACCCGCGCCGGAGGACTGCATGACGACGAGGTCGCCCGGCTTCGGGTCGCGCTCGGTCAGCACGTGGTCGAGGCCCAGCGCGAGGTCCGCGGTGCCGACCATGCTGTACTGCTTGGCCCAGTCGTACGTGGTGGACTCGCGCCGCACCCCGAGCAGGCCGCAGATGCCATGCTGGACAATGGTTTCCGCGAGCTGCTGGTGCAGGAAGAACCGCGCGTCGGCCAGGTCGATCCCGGCCTCGTGCAGAACCTGCTTGAGCGAGTGCTGCACCCCGCCCGCGATCTTGCCGACCATTTCGTCGAGGTCGACGTCCGAGTTCTGCAGGTAGTCCTCCATGCTGCGGTTGAGCTGCAGCGTCTCGCCGCCCTCGAACGGCGACACGGTCCACTCCTGGTACCCGCGCGACATCTGTTCCAGCGTCGAGTCGGCGTAGGAGTAGATCGCGCGCACGCGAGCGAAACCGGACCGGTTCGACAGCACCAACGCGCCCGCGCCGTCGCCGTTGACGTTCTGGTCCTCCGAGCACCACCTGTCGATGTACGGGAGGTGGAACGCGTCGCCGGCGGTGACCAGGGCGGCCGAGAAGTCCTGGTGCGAGCCCACGTACGAGGCCGCGAGGTCGACGCCGGCCATGAACCCGTTGCAGCCCTGCCGGACCTCGAACGCCGGTCCGGTGCCGCCGACGGTGTTGGCCTGCACGTAGCTTGCCGGGGTCCACAGGTCGAGTCCCTGGTGGGACAGGGAAGCGTGCACGGTCAGGCCGAACTCGTCGTGGCTCAGCCCCGAACGCTCGACCGCCTGGCGCCCCGCCTTCGCCGCCATCACCGGTCCGGTCTCACCGGGCGCGGCGACCCGCAGCTCCCGGTAGCCGTTCATGGCCTTCTTCTCCTCGGTGTACCGGCCGGCCGCGATGGCCTCGTCCACCGTCTCGACCTGCTCGGGCAGGTATGTGCCCACACCGGCGATGTACAGGTCATTCCACCGCATCAGAAACTCCTAGGCTGCCTGGTCCAGATGCTTGGCGACGGCTCTGGCCGTCGGGTCGTCGTAGAAGCTGCGCAGCGTCACGCGCACGCCGTAGCGCTCGTGGACCTGCTTGACCAGCTTGGACGCCAACAGGGAATGGCCGCCCAGATCGAAGAAGTGGTCGTCCGGCTCGATCCCCGGCACGCCGAGCACCTCCCCGAACAGCTCGCAGAGTTCTGACTCGCGGTCGGCCACAGCGCCCTCCCCTTGAACGTCGGTTCGCCCCAGGGTTGCGCGAACGGGTCGAAACGGACTTGGGCCGCGGCGGAAACCGGGTGGTTCGAGCCGCGCTGCAGCCGTTCTGGAGGGCACTGGTCCAAGGTTCCCGCGTCCGTCGCACGCAACCGGGATTGGGAGCCGCACAGATGCAGACGTTCACGCCGAAACGTTCGCCGAACAACGCCCCGAAGAACGCGACCGTCCTCGCACGGCTGGGAACCATCACAGCCGTGGTCCTGCTTGCCTTATCCGGCTTGAGCGCGACGGCGAACGCCACGACCTGCACACCTGTCGGCACGTGGACAGGCTTCGTCACGCGCGCCGACGGTGACCACCCGACGAAGCTGGTGTTCAAGGCCAACGGGAAAGCCTTCGTCACCAACGAGCAGAACACGACCACCCAGGGTTCCTGGTGGGTCACCGGGAACAACGCGTTCCACTACAAGTTCCGCGGCGAGAAGGTCTACGACGAGAACGGCGCCTACTTCGCCTACGTCGACTTCGACCAGGACGCCGTCCAAAGTGGACCGAACAACTTCACCAGCTCCGGCCCGTCCACGTTCTTCCTCGCGGACGGCACGAACCTGGGCACGTCGACCATCACCTTCTCGATGACCCGCGCCTGATTCCCGCTCGGAGCCGGGACGGGTCCGCCGCCCTCATCCCGGCTCCGGCACCGCGTCACGCCAGGTACGCGGCGTGCTCCTCCACCCACTGGCGGAACGTGCGGCCGGGCTTGCCGGTGATGCGCTCGGCGGTGGCGCTGGTGTCCGCGACGACGCCGACCGCGGCCTCCCACTGCGCGAGCAGCGAGGCCAGGATGGGCGGCGGCACGAAGTTGCTCATCTGCGCCTCGCCCTGCTCACGCGTCAGCTCGTTGATCACGAGCTTGCGGCCGAGCACCTCGCCGACGATCTCCAGCTCCCGGCGGAACGTCAGCGACTCCGGGCCGGTGAGGTTGACGATCTCGTCCTGCAGCGCCTTCTCGGTGAGCGCGACGACGGCGACGTCGGCGATGTCGTCCTCGTGCACCGGGGCCACCTGCGCCTCGGGGAAGACCTGGTCGATGGTGTCGCCGGCCTGCAGCGAGTAGCTCCAGCCGAACGCGTTGCCCATGAAGGCGCCGGGCCGCAGGATCGTGTAGTTGAGGCCCGATGCGATGACCGCGTCCTCCACGACCTTGTGGTGGTGCGCCAGCGGGTCGTTCTCCGCGCCGGGCCCGTCGACGGTGTTGGACGACAGCACGACGATGCGCTCGACGCCGGCCTTCTCGGCCTCGTCGAGGAACTTCTCGATGCCGTCCGGCTCGGCGTACAGCAGCACCTTGGAGACACCGGCGAGGGCCGCGACGAAGGTCTCCGGGTCGTTGAGGTCCAGCGCGATGGTCTCCACGCCCTCGGGAACGTCGAGCTCTGCGGGATTGCGGCCGGAGGCGCGGAGACTGTGGCCCGCGGCGTAAAGCCGCTGCAGCACGCGACGGCCGACGTTGCCGCGAGCTCCGGTTACGAGGATGGTCATGTGGATCTCCCGGATATGGGTGTTCGCCTAGATGGCCGATCACGCTCAGCGTCCCGTCGGTCACTCGAACGGCACTAGATCGAGGTTCAGGCCGACGCTCCTAGGGTCTGTTTCATAGGTCTCGTTCGATGAGAGTCGCCCGGCTATCGCGGACACGGACCTATGAAACAGACCCTGGCGTGCGGAAACACCCCCTATTACCGCGAGGAGCGCACGGTGGTTTCCTTTCCCGTTCCCGGATCCAGCTACCGCGGTCCGGCGCCGGAGTTCGCCCGGTTCCGTGCCGAGCGACCGGTCGTGCGTGTACCCGCGGCCGGCGGTGGGCACTGCTGGATCGCCACGACCCATGACTCGGTGCGAACTGTGCTGGACGACGTGCGGTTTTCCCGTGCGGCGTCGTACGAGCCGGCTGCGCCGACGTTCCCCGGTCTGTTCCAGGCCCCGCCGGGCATGATCATCTCGCTGGACCCGCCGCAGCACACCAGGCTCCGAGACCTCGTCTCGCAGGCGTTCTCGGTCGGCCGCGTCGAGGCCATGCGGCCGCGAATCCAGCAGCTCGTCAGCGAACTGCTCGACCGCGCGAGCGAGAAGGCCCTGGAAGGGCCCGTGGATCTGCTCGGCGAGTTCACGTTCCCGCTGGCGATCATCGCGATCAGCGACCTGCTGGGCGTGCCCGCCGCGGATCGCGACACCTTCGCCCGGCTGATCCGGGAGTTCGCCGCCGTGGACGCACCGGACGTGGCGGCCGCGGCCGGGCAGCAGCTCGGCGAGTTCATGGCCGCCCTGGTGTTCGGGAAGCTGCGGGCGCCGGGTGACGACGTGCTGTCGGCACTGACCGAGGTGCGGATCGGCGAGGACCGGCTGGAGGTCGACGAGCTCATCGGCCTCGGCTACACGTTGCTCGGCGCCGGCGGCGACTCCACGGCGTGCCACCTGGCCAGCTCGGTCCTCACGTTGCTCGGGCACCATCAGGACGTGTGGGTGCGCCTGGGGGAGCACCCCGAGGAGGTGCCCGCTGCCGTTGAGGAACTGCTGCGCTGGATCACGTTGTCCACCAACGACACGACCGGCCTGCCGCGCATCGCCGTGGAGGACGTCTCGCTGTTCGGGGTCACGGTTCCCAAGGGAGACGCGGTCTTCGTCTCGACGAACTCGGCGAACCGTGACGAGGCAGTGTTCACCGACCCGGATCGGCTCGACTTCCGGCGAACGGGCAACGAGCACCTCGCGTTCGGCCACGGGATCCACCGCTGCCTCGGCGCCCCGCTCGCCCGGATCGAGCTGACGGCCGCGTTCGAGGAGCTGACCCGGCGCTTCCCGGCCGCACGGCTCGCGGTCGCCGAGGAGGACCTCGAATGGCAGCGGGCCGACATGAACCACCGCCTGGTCGCGTTGCCGGTCGACCTGCACGGCAAGGGTTTCTGAGCACGAGAACGGCCCCCGGAGGTTCCGGGGGCCGTTCTCGTGCTCACTCCTTGCGTGGGACCGCGAACGCGGCCAGGGCGCCGCAGAAGGTGAAGACGCCGGCACCGAACAATGCGAGGCCGTAGCCGGAGCCGAGCGCGTGCTGCAGTGGTTCGCCCTGGGCCAGCAGGGAATCCGCCCTGGCCGACGACATCGTGGCGAGCACGACCAGGCCGATCGCGCTGCCCATCTGGCGGATCGTGTTGAGCAGACCGGACGCCAGCCCCGTCTGCTCACGCGGAACACCGGACGTGGCGGCGTTCGTGGTGGCGTTGAGGACGGCGCCCATGCCCAGGCCCAGCAACATGGCCGGGACGAGGATCGATCCCAGGAACGTCGACGTCTCGTCGATCGTGGACAGCCAGAACAGTCCTGCGCTCGCCGAGAACAGACCGGCGATCAGCACGGGCCGCGGGCCGATCTTCGGCACGATCCGCGCGACACCGTAGCCGCCGAGCGCGATGCCGACCGACAGCGGCAGGTAACCGAGGCCGGTGGCGAGCGGGCTGAAGCCGAGCACCTGCTGCATCACCAGGGTCAGGAAGTAGAAGGTGCTGAACAGGGCGGCGATCGCGAAGAACGCCACGACGTTCGCCGCGGTCACCGCGCGGTTGCGGAAGATGCCGAGCGGCATCAACGGGTGGTCGGACACCACCTGCTGGCGCAGGAAAATCGCGAACAGGATCACCGCGAGCACCAGCGAACCGCTGACCTGCCAGGAACCCCAGCCGAGCTCGTGCGACTGCGCGATGCCGTAGACCAGTGCCATCAGGCCGATCGTGACGGTGATCGCGCCCGGCACGTCGAGGCCCTTGCGGCCGCCGCCACCCGGCGTCTCCGGCACGGCACCGCGGATCATGGCCACCAGCGCGATGCCGAGCGGCACGTTGATCAGCAGCACCCAGCGCCAGCCGAGCGACTCGGTGACGATGCCGCCGAGCAGCACGCCGACCGCGCCCGCCGACCCGGACACCGCGCTCCACCACCCGAAAGCCTTGGCGCGGGCGGTCGGATCGGTGAACGTCGTGCCGAGGACGGTCAGCGACGCCGGTGCCATCACGGCCGCGCCGAGGCCCTGGAACCCGCGGGCCGCGATCAGCGTGCCGGGCGTGGTCGCCATGCCGCCGACGGCACTCGCGACCGTGAACAGGGTGGCGCCGAAGAGGAACACCCGGCGCTGCCCGAAGAGGTCGGCGAGCCGGCCGCCCAGCAGCAGGAAGCCGCACACCGCGATGGTGTACGCGCTGTTGACCCACTGCAGGTCGTGCCGTTCGAACTTCAGCTCGTCGAAGATCGAGGGGAGTGCGACGTTCATGACCGACGCGTCCAGCACGTTCATGAACTGCGCCAGGCAGCACACGGCCAGTACCAGGCCGAGTTTGCTGCCCGGCCGGTTGATCGTGGCCGTCATGAGCGCACCAGGCGGAAGAACGTCCGCAGTTCCTCGACGAGCACGGCCGGGTTCTCCAGCGCGGGGAAGTGGCCGCCCGACGGCATCTCCTTCCAGTACCGCAGATCGGTGAACCGGTGCTCGGCCCACGGCCTGGGCATCCGCGCGTCGGCGGGGAAGACGGAGAAACCGGTGGGCACGCCGACCTGGGTCAGCGGCGACTTGTTGTAGCTCTCCCAGTACAACCGGCCCGAGGAGGCGGCAGTCGCGGTGAACCAGCAGACGGACACCATGTCCAGGATCCGGTCGCGCGAAATGATCTTCTCGGCGTCGCCGTCGTGATCGCTCCACGACCAGTACTTCTCGCCGGCCCAGCCGAGCTGGCCGACGGGGGAGTCGGTCAACCCGTACGCCAGCGACTGCGGCTTCGTGTTCATCACCGCCGCGTACGCGGACTCCTTGGCGGCGAACTCCTTCAGCGCGCCGAGACCTTTGTAGTCCTCTTGGGACAGTTGCACGCCGCCTTCCGGGGCGGAGGCGAACGGCATGACGAGGTGGATGGCGTCGACGTGGTCCGGCGCGATGTGGCCGAGGATGCCGGTGATGAACGAGCCCCAGTCGTTGCCGTGCGCGAAGAACCGGTCGTACCCGACCCGGCCCATCAGCGTGACGAACGCCGCGGCGATGTGCTCCAGCGTCCAGCCGGTTCCGGTCGGCTTGTCGCTGAAACCGTAGCCCGGCAACGAGGGCGCGACGACGTGGAACGCGTCGGCCGGGTCCGGCGGGTTCGTCAGCGGCTCGATCACGTCGAGGAACTCCGCGACCGAACCCGGCCAGCCGTGCGTCAGCAGCAACGGGCGTGCCTGCGGATGCGGCGAACGGGCGTGCAGGAAGTGGATGCCCACACCGTCGATCGACGTCTTGAACTGGGGAACGGCGTTGAGCCGCGCTTCCGTGGCCCGCCAGTCGTAAACACTGGCCCAGTACTCGGCCAGGTTCTTGGCGTAGGCCAGGGGCATGCCCTGTGACCAGTCGTCCACGGTCTCCGCGTCCGGCCACCTGGTCGCTGCCAGCCGCCGCCTGAGGTCCGCCAGTTCGGAGTCGGGAACCTCGACCCGGAACGGCACGAGTGCAGTGTCCATAGGCGCGAAGGTAGGGACGGTGCCTAGATTCCGGGTTGACGTTCTGTCCGATGTTCGGGGTTTCGAGCGGCTTTCGAGGTGTGCGGGGCAGTGTTCCGGCGAGAGCCGATCCCGCACCCGGAGGTGTCCCGTGCTGCCCCTTGAACTGGACGAGGAGTTCCCGTTCACCGGCTCCTCCTACCGCGGCCCGGACCCGAAGTACGCCAGGCTGCGCGCGGAGTGCCCGGTCGCGAAGGTGCCGACGAACTCCGGCACACCGACCTGGGTGATCACGAAGTACGAGGACGTCCGCGCCGGGCTCGCCGACTCGCGCCTGAGCCGCGCGCTGACGTGTGCCGAGGGCGCCCCGCAGGTCGGCGGCGCGATGACCACGACCCCCGAGATGATCATCTCGCTGGACGGCTCCGAGCACTCCCGGCTGCGCAAGCTGGTGATGGGCGCGTTCACCGTCCGCAAGGTCGAGGCGATGCGCGCGGGTGTGCAGAAGGTGTGCGACGAGCTGCTCGACGCCGTCGAGGCCAAGGGCGGACCGGTCGACCTCGTCGAGGCGCTTTGTGTTCCGCTGCCGCTCACGATCATCGGCGACCTGCTGGGCGTGCCGACCGGCGACCTGAAGATCTTCGAGACGGACGCGCGGGCGTTCGCCACGTTCGACGAGAACGACCCCGAGGCGCCGATGCGGGCGTTCGGGCGGCTCGCCGGGTACGTCATGGGGCTGATCGCGCAGAAGCGCGAGAAGCCTGGCCAGGACATGCTGTCCGACCTGATCTCCGCGCGGGACAACGACGACAAGCTGAGCGAGCAGGAGCTGGTGACGTTCGCGTTCACCCTCATCGGCGCCGGCTTCGACACCGCCGCGAACCAGATCTCCAACTCGGTGCTGGCGTTGCTAGCCGACCACCCGGACACGTGGAAGCGGCTCGTCGCGGAACCCGCGCTGATTCCTGGCGCGGTCGAGGAACTGCTGCGGCACGTCAATCTCTTCGCCACCGACACCACGGGTTTCCACCGCGTCGCGGCGGAGGACCTGGAACTCGGCGGGCAGCGGATCGCCAAGGGCGACGCGGTGTTCTTCGTGCTGTCGTCGGCGAACCGGGACGCGGACGTGTTCGACAACCCGGACCAGCTCGACATCGACCGCGCCGCCAACCCGCACATCGCGTTCGGGCACGGCGTGCACTACTGCCTCGGCAAGCAGTTGGGGCGCATGGAGATGGCGATCGCCATCGAGGGTCTGACCCGGCGCTTCCCCGACCTGCGCCTCGCGGTGCCGTACGAGGACCTGAAGTGGCACCAGGGCGAGATCAACCACTCACTCGTCACGTTCCCCGTCACCTGGGGCTGATACCCGTGTCCGATCTTTAGGGAGAGTCATGAGCATCCCCGAGAAGCAGTGGGAGGTCAGGCTCGCCAAGCACGTCGAGAACGACCTGACCCTCGAGCACTTCGACCTCGTCGAGGTGGCCGTCCCCGAGCCCGGTGACGGTGAGGTGCTGGTGCGCGTCGACTACGTGTCGGTGGCGGCGGCCTTCAAGGAGTTCATGCGGGCCGACTGCCAGGTTCCGGGCGTGCCACCGTGGAAGGTCGGCGACCCGGCGGGTGCCGGTGGTGTCGGCACGGTGGTCAAGTCGAACAGTCCCGACCTGGCGGTCGGTGACCTGGTGCAGGCGTTCGGTCCGTGGCAGGAGTACTGGGCCGGGCCCGCGCAGCAGTTCATCAAGCAGAACCCGCAGTACGTGCCCAGCCCGGTGTACTTCCTCTCGCAGGGACCGACGGCGTACTACGGCATGGCGACCATCGCACAGGCCGGCGAGGGTGACGTCGTCTTCGTCACCGGCGCCGCGGGTGGCGTGGGTTCGCTGGCCGGGCAGATCGCGAAGGCCCGCGGTGCCAGGGTGATCGGCTCGGCCGGCAGCCAGGCCAAGGTCGACTGGCTGGTCGACGAGCTCGGGTTCGACGCCGCGTTCAACTACAAGGACGGCCCGGTGGCCGACCGGCTGCGCGAGCTGGCACCGGACGGCATCAGCGTGTTCTTCGACAACGTGGGCGGCGAGCAGTTCGAGGCCGCGATCCAGGCGGCCCGTCCGCACGCGCGGTTCGCGTTGTGCGGCGCGCTGGCGAACCAGGCCGGTGGCAGCGAGGAACACCCGCGGCTCGACCTGATGACGGCCATCACCAAGCACCTGGAGATCCGGCCGTTCGCCTGCTACCACCTGCCGGAGCAGATCCAGGACTGGGTGGTCCACTTCGGACAGTGGCTGCAGGAGGGGAAGCTCGTCTTCCCGCACACCATCGTCGAGGGTGGGGTCAAGACCGCGCCGCAGGCGTTGCTGTCGCTGTTGGCGGGCAAGTACACCGGCAACGTGACGGTCAAGTTCTCCTGACGCGCGCTTGTGCGAAGGGGGCGCCGACTGGCGCCCCCTTCGAGGTGCTAGCCCAGTCTCTGCGCTGTGATGCGGATTGCCGCCTCACGTGCTGTGGTGCCGTTTGCCAGGCGCACCACCGCGTTCCCGTTGCTGACGAACTCGTCGCCGCGCAGCACGGCGTCCTGTGCGATCTCGATCGTGCCTGGAGCTTCGGTCAGTTCCTCGTTGATCCGGTAGCTGAACGTGTCGGGGCCCGTCTGGGTCCACGTGCCGGCTCCCTTTCCGCCCACGACCAGCATCGCTGTGCCGTCGCGCGCGAACTCGAACTCGCTCTCCGTGTGGCCACCCGGTCTGCCGACTCGGGCGCGCCACCTGCCCACCGCAAGAGTTCCCATGCTCCCCAGGGTTTCCGTCCCAGCTGGACCTGGACTCAAGGCTCACCGAGCAGGGTTGGCGGTGACTGCTCTTACAGGGAAGAGAAGAAGCTGGAGGCGTCATGTCGGACGCACCATTTGCCGGACAGCAGGTCGTCGTGACGGGTGGGGGAACCGGCATCGGCCGCGCGGCGGCGCTGGCGTTCGCCGACCTCGGCGCCGCGAACGTGATCATCACCGGCCGCCGCGAGAACCGGCTCACCGAGGTCGTCGGCCTGCACCCGGCGATCACCGCCGTCGTCGCCGACGTGACGACCGCGGAGGGCGCGCGAAAGGTCGCCGACGCCGTGAAACTGGGCGGCGGCAAGGTCGACGTGCTCGTGCACAACGCCGGGATCTTCCGGTTCACCCCGGTAGCCGGGTTCGATCTCGACACCGCCCGCGACGTGCTGGAGACCAACCTGGTCGGCCCGCTGGTGCTGACCGCCGCATTGCTGCCGCAACTGACCTCGCCCGGCGGCAGCATCGTGTTCGTCTCCAGCAACGCGGGCCACATCGCCGTGCCGGGCGGTGGCGTGTACGGCGCCAGCAAGGCCGCCGTGGACAGCCTGGTGCGCAGCTGGGCGCTCGAGCTCGCCCCGCAGGGCATCCGCGTCAACGCGGTCGCGCCGGCGGCGGTGCGCACGGAGGTCTACGCGGCCAACGGCCTGAGCCCCGCGGAGGTCGAGGGCTACTTCGGTTTCCAGGCCTCGCAGACGCCGCTGGGGCGCACCGGCGAGGTCGACGACGTCGTCCCGTGGATCACCCGCTTCGCCGAGCCTTCGAGCTCGTGGGTGACCGGTCAGATCATCACGCTCGATGGCGGCGCTGACCTGGCGTGAGCCAACCCGAACCAGGAGGAATCGACCGATGACCAGCAGCGCCACCGAGCCCGTTGCGGAGACGTTCCCGTACAAGCGGCAATGCCCGTTCACACCGCCGGCGCAGTACACGGACATGGCGGAGGAAGACGTCGTCGAGGTCACGCTGACCGGTTCCGGGCTGCGGATCTGGACGATCAGCGGCTACCACACGATCAAGCAGCTCCTCACGGACCCGCGGATCAGCGCGTCGCGCAAGCACGACAACTTCCCGTTCTACTTCATCGCGCCGCCGGAGTTCCGCACCGAGACGTCGTTCATCGGCTACGACAACCCGGAGCACACCCAGACCCGGCGCAAGGCGGCCGTGACGTTCACGAACCGTCAGGTGAAGCGGCTTCGGCCGCGCATCCAGGAAATCGTCGACGAGTACATCGACAAGATCCTCACGATGACGCCGCCGATCGACTTCCACCGCGAGTTCTCGCTGGCCGTCCCGATGACCGTGATCTGCGAGCTGCTCGGCATTCCGCAGGACGAGCACGACTTCTTCATCGAGCACGGCACCTGTCTGCTCGGCGGTCACTCGACGCCCGAGCAGCGCCAGGCCGCGATCGTCGAGGTGAACGCCTACGTCGACAAGCTGATCACGTTGAAGGAGAAGGAACCCGGCGAGGACCTGCTCAGCCGCGCGATGGGCGAGTACGCCGCGTCCGGCGAGGAGTACACCCGTCGCGACCTGTTCAACATGATCCGCCTGCTGATGAACGGCGGCCACGAGACGACCGCGTCGATGCTGTCGCTGGGCACGGCCGCGCTGCTGGAGAACCCCGACCAGCTCAAGCTCCTGCTCGACGACCCGGAGGGCATGATCGAGCCGGCCGTCGAGGAGCTGGTGCGCCTCGCGACCATCGGTGACACGGCCATCCCGCGCGTCGCCCTGGAGGACATCGAGATCGCCGGCAAGACCATCAAGGCCGGCGACGGCATCCTGTGCCTGGGCCTCAACGGCAACCGCGACCCGGAGATCTTCCCGGAGCCGGAGAAGCTGATCCTGGAGCGCGGCACCCGCAAGCACCTCGGGTTCGGGCACGGCCTGCACCACTGCATCGGTGCCGACCTCGCGCGCCTGGAGATGCAGCTGGTGTGGACGACGCTGTTCCAGCGGATCCCGTCGCTGCGGCTGGCCAAGCCGTTCCTGGAGATCCCGCGCAAGGAGGGCGCCGTGATCTACGGCCTCTGGGAGCTGCCGGTCACCTGGGACCTCCCGGCCGAGGACTGAGCTCAACCAGAAAGGGCTCCACAAGCAAGGGCCCCGCACTTTCGGTGCGGGGCCCTTGGTGTGTCTGCAAGTACTACCGACTGCGAGTCGGTAGTACTTGCAGACGCTGTCAGTCCTTCGGGATGTCCGGGCGCTTGACGTGGCCGGGGATGGTGACGAGCGCCTGTGCCGGCAGCTCACCGTCGACGAGGTAGCGGTCGACCAGCTCGTCGAGAACCTCGTTGCCCGCCAAGGCGTACACCTCGTGGTCGCCGGAGTCCTCGATGACGACCAGCGGGTGGTCCAGCAACGCGGCCAGCACCACGCCGCCCTCGTAGCGGTCCATCGGGTCGCCGTCCGCCTGCACCACGAGTCCCCTGGGGTAGCCGGGCTGCTCCAGCTTCGTCGGCGGCTCAAGGCTTTCGAACGTCCGGAACGCGCCGACCCACGGCTGTGCGCGCAGAACGCCGTAGCCGTACGGGTGCTGGGCGCGGTGCTTGCGGACGTCGCTGTAGTACACCTCCAGGTCCTGCGGCCAGTACGTCTCCAGCGTGATGGCCTCCAGGACGCCGACCCGCAGGTCGCCCTCCTGGTCGTACGGCCGCCACGTGCCCTGACCGACGATCAGCGTGCGGGCCTTCTCGACGTTGCCGTCCTGCAACGCCGTGCGCAGGTCGCCGATCAGGTAGCCCAGCGAGTCCCACTGCGCGCGGTCCGTGGACCTGGTGCCCACCGCGCCGTCCAGCAGTGTGCGCAGGTGGACCTGGTCGGCCGCGTCGAGCGCCACGACGACCTTCTCGATCTCGGCGATGACGGACTCGGCGTCGCGGCCGAGGTGGAAGTGCCCGTCGCGCTCCGCGGTCCAGTTCGCCCAGTGCATGACGTTGCGGTAGACCGCCTCCGCCTGCGTGACGAACTGCTCACGCCACGTCCACTGTGGATTGATGCACGAGTCGAGCACCGTGCGGTCGAGGTGCTCCGGGAACATCGTGCCGTAGACGGCGCCGACGTAGGTGCCGTACGCGTACCCGACGAACGAGATCTTCTCCTCGCCGAGCACGGCCCGGATGAGGTCCATGTCGCGCGCGGTGTTGCGGGTCGTGATGTGCGGCCGCAGCTCACCGCCGGCCTTCTCACAGCCGAGCTCGCGCAACCGCATGTCCTCGGCCAGCTGCTCGAACAGCGAGTCCGGCGGCCGGGAGTCGAACGGCGCCTTGGGAATCGTCACCTCGCTGTAGAGCTTGGTGGACTCGCCGAAGCCGCGCGGGTCGAACCCGATGAGGTCGTAGCTGGTCCGCAGCCGCGCGCCGAAGTGCTTGATCAGCGCGAGCCCGTCGCCACCGTCGCCGCCGGGACCGCCGTTGACGGCCAGCAGGACGCCGCGCCGCCTGCCCGGATCGGTGGCCTTCAGCCGGGCGAGCGCGATGGTGAGCTTCGGTCCGTCCGGGTTGGCGTAGTCGCGTGGCACGACGACGGTCGCGCGTTCAAGGCCGTCCTCGAACGGCGGTGACCAGTTCACCTGCTGGTCGTAGAACTCCTTGAGGGGCACGATGGAACCTCCGCGTGTGGATGTGCGCCGACACCGCAGCGTCGCAAGAACGCCTCGAATGCCACCGGAACGTTCGCTCAAGGTGGTCTCCACCACACGCAAAGCGCTGCTGGGCAAGGTGGTCCACGTCCGGCGAGCCGCAGATCCGTGGGAGAACTGCCATGCCAAAGATCACTTACGTAGCGCACGACGGCACCGAGACCGTTGTCGACGTTGCCCAGAACGACACCGTGATGCGCGGCGCGGTTCTCAACGGCATCAAGGGAATCGTCGCCCAGTGCGGCGGCGGGGCCTCCTGCGGCACGTGCCACGTGTACGTGGACCCGGAGAACACCAAGCCGTTGTCACAGATGCACCAGGTCGAGGACGAACTGCTGTACTTCACGGCCTGCGAGCGCAAGGAGAACAGCCGGCTGAGCTGCCAGCTGCCCGTGACCGAGGAGCAGGACGGGCTCGTCGTGCACATGCCCGAGAAGCAACTCTGAGGGAGAGAAGACGCATGAGCAAGCGACGGGTCGCCCTGGTCACGGGCGCCACCAGTGGAATCGGCCTCGAGGTCGCGCGCAGCCTCGGCAGGGAGGGGCACGCGGTCTTCGTCGTGGCCCGCAACGCCGAGAACGTCACCACCACGGTGAAGCAGCTCCGCGAAGAGGGCTACGAGGCGGACGGCGCCGCCACCGACGTGACGTCCACAGAGGACATCCGCAACGCGGTGCAGAAGGCCGTCGAGGCGTTCGGCCCCATCGAGATCCTCGTGAACAACGCGGGACGCGGTGGCGGCGGCATCACCGCCGAGCTGGACGAGGACCTCTGGCTGGACGTCATCGACACCAACCTCAACGGTGTCTTCCGCTTCACCAAAGAGGTGCTCAGCACCGGTCAGATGGTGAAGCAGAGCTGGGGCCGGATCATCAACATCGCCTCCACGGGCGGCAAGCAGGGCGTCGTCTTCGCCGCGCCCTACTCGGCGTCCAAGCACGGCGTCGTCGGCTTCACCAAGGCCGTCGGCATCGAGCTCGCGAAGTCCGGCATCACGGTCAACGCGGTCTGCCCCGGCTACGTCGAGACGCCCATGGCCGGCCGCGTCCGCCAGGGCTACGCGAACCACTGGGGTGTCACCGAGGACGAGGTCCTCGAGAAGTTCAACGCCAAGATCCCGCTGGGTCGGTACAGCACGCCGGAAGAGGTCGCCGGTCTCGTGACTTACCTGACCACGGACACCGCGTCCTCGATCACCGCACAGGCGCTCAACGTCTGCGGCGGGCTGGGCAACTACTGACATGCGCGGCGAGTCGGTAGTCGTCGTCGGGGCCGGGCAGGCGGGCTGCCAGGTCGCGGTGTCCCTGCGCGAGCAGGGACACCGCGGCCCCATCACCCTCATCGGTGACGAGTCCAGCAAGCCCTACCAGCGCCCTCCGCTCACGAAGGCCTATCTGGCGGGGGAGACCGACCTCGCCGGGCTGGTGCTGCGGCAGGACTCCTACTACGAGGACCACGGCATCAAGCTCGTGACGAACGAGCGGGTGATCGGCGTCGACCGGTCGGCGCGGGTCGCGGTGCTGGGCTGTACCAGGACGATCGGCTACGACCATCTGGTGTTCGCGACCGGCGCGCGGCCGCGGCCGTTGCCGATCCCCGGTGCCGAGCACGTGCTGAACCTGCGCACGGTGGCCGACGCGGACGCCATCAGGCAGCGGCTCGAAGGCGAGATCGGGCTCGACGTCGTCGTCATCGGCGGCGGGTTCATCGGCCTCGAGTTCGCCGCCGTGGTCCGGAAACTGCGCCACGAGGTGACCGTCGTCGAGGCGCAGCCACGGGTGATGCAACGGGCGGTGTCCGCGGAGACGGCCCAGCACCTCGTCAACCGGCACCGCAGCGAGGGTGTCCAGATCCTCACCGGAACGGGCGTCGCCTCCGTCAAGGAGGGCTTCGTCGAGCTGGCCGACGGCACGGTGCTCGTGGCGGACCTGGTGGTCGCGGGCATCGGCGTCATCCCGAACACGGAGGTCGCCCAGCGCGCGGGACTGGCGGTCGACAACGGCATCGTCGTCGACGCCCACCTGCGCACGGTCGACCCGCGCATCCACGCGGTCGGAGACTGCGCGCGGTTCGCCAGCCCGATCGCCGGTGGCCTGATTCGCCTGGAATCGGTGCAGAACGCCACCGACCAGGCCACCGCGGTCGCGGCGGCCATCCTGGGCAGTGCGGAGCCCTACACCGCCCTGCCGTGGTTCTGGAGCGACCAGTACGACGTGAAGCTGCAGACCGCGGGCCTCACCAACGGCCACGACCGCACGGTCACCGTCGGCGACCCGGCCGAGGGCAGGTTCTCGGTGTTCTGCTTCAAAAATGACAGGTTGATTGGAATCGAGGCGTACAACCGCCCCATCGACTTCCTGATGGGGCGCCGAATCCTGGAGGGCGGCAACTCGCTCACCCCGGAGATCGTCGCCCGGCCCGGCTTCGACCTGCGCGCCAGTCAGCAGAAGGCAGCGTGAGAGATGCCATTCGCATCGTCAGAGCCAGCCGGCTTCCTCGGCGATGCGGATGGCGTCCACCCGGTTGCGCCCGTTGAGCTTGGTCATGATCGTCGTCATGTAGTTGCGCACCGTGCCGACCGAAAGGGACAGCGCGGTCGCGATGTCGGGCGCGTCGGCGCCGTTCGCCGCCAGCCGCAGCACCTCCAGCTCGCGGTCGGTCAGCGGGCACTCGCCGCGGTCCCAGGCGGCCAGCGCGAGCTGACTGTCCACCACGCGCTCGCCGGTCGCGACACGCCGGATCGCGTCGGCCAGCTCCGTCGGTGGCGCGTCCTTCAGCAGGAAGCCGTCCACTCGGGCCGCCAACGCCCTGCGCAACGTCCCCGGACGGCCGAGCGACGTCAGCATCAACGTCCTGACCTGCGGCATCGTCTCGCGGATCGTCGTCGCGGCGGTCAGCCCGTCGAGGATCGGCAGATCGATGTCGATCACGCAGACGTCGGGTTTGTGCTGACGAGCGGCCGGCACGATCTTGTCGCCCGAGCTCACCTCGGCCACGACCTCGATGTCCGGTTCGAGGTTGAGCAGCGCGATGAGAGCACCGCGCACCATGTGCATGTCCTCCGCGAGCAGAACCCTGATCATCGCGCCCCTCCGCGCGCCACCATATCTCCCAACGTTCATGTCGCGCTCCACGCCACATCAAGGTGACCCGACAAGGGTGATGAGAGCTGCTTTGCGAAGGGATGCGCCATGGAACGCAGCGTCAACGTGACGGTCGTGTACTACTCCTCGACGGGAACGATCCATCGCCTGGCCACCGAGATGGTCGAGACGGCGGAGAAACACGGCGCTGAGGTGCGGCTGGTGCGGGCGGCGGAGCTGGCGCCCGCGGTGGCCATCGAGTCTCGGCCCGCCTGGAAGTCCCACCTGCTGGACACCGCGGAGGTCCCGATCGCCGCGGTCGACGACGTGCTGTGGGCCGACGCGGTCGTCTTCGGCACGCCGACCCGGTTCGGGAACGTGTCCGCGCAGCTCAAGCAGTTCATCGACACGCTGGGGCCGGCGTGGTTCAGCGGCCTGCTGGCGGACAAGGTCTACAGCGCGTTCACCTCCGGCGGCAGCATGCACGGAGGCATGGAGACCACGCTCGTGTCGATCTACAACATGGTCTGCCACTTCGGCGGGATCATCGTGCCGCCGGGAGGCAACCTGAATCCCTACGGCACCTCGCACGTCCTGGGGGCGGACAACCGGCCGGTCTGCGACGTCGCGTTGCAAGCGGCTCAAGTGCAGGCGGAACGCGTTGTGCGCATCGCACGCGCTCTGAAGGAGGTCTGACCGCAGTGCGAGTGAAGGATGTTTTCGTCATTGGCAACGGGGTGCGGCTTCCCGAGACGCTGACGGTCGCGGACGCGATCGCCTCGGGGGAGTGCGAGCCCAAGCTCGTCTCCCGCACGGACGTGGTGTCCGTCGCCGTGTCCCCGCGCGAGTCGGCGGCCGAGATGGCGGTCGAGGCGGCGCGGATCGCGCTGAACCGCGCGGGGTCGAGGCCGGACGACGTCGAGCTGATCCTGCACGCCACCACGTACCACCAGGGCCAGGACCTGTGGCCGGTCGGTTCGTACATCCAGCGCGAGACTGTGCGGAACTCCTGTCTGGCATTGGAGATCCGGCAGATGTCCAACGGCGGCATGGCCGCGATGGACCTCGCCGTGGCCTACCTGGCCAACAAGCCCGGCACGGACGCGTTGCTGACCACCTCGGACCGCTTCTGCCTGCCCGGCATCGACAGGTGGCGCACCGACCCCGGAACGCCCTACGGCGACGGTGCGTCGGCGATCGTGCTGTCCAGCCGCGGCGGGTACGCGAAGTTGCTTTCGTTGGCCATCAATGCTGATTCCGACCTGGAACCGTTGCACCGCGGCGACGTGCCGTTCGGCCTCGCGCCGTTCTCGCACCGCATCCCGGTGGACTTCGAGGAGGCCAAGCACACGTTCAGCCGCGAGTTCGGGCTCTCCTACGGCATCAACAAGGCCAACGCCGGCCAGGCGAGGGCCGTCGAGGAGGCGCTGGCGGACGCCGACATGAAGATCGGTGACGCCGACTGGGTGATCCTGCCGCACTTCGGCCGCCGCCGGCTGGACGTGAACTACCTGCGCCCGTACGACATCGACCCGGAGCGCACCACGTGGGACTGGAGCCGCACGGTCGGGCACCTCGGCGCCGGCGACCAGTTCGCGAGCCTCGACCACCTCGTCCAGACCGGCAAGGCGACCTCCGGCCAGCGGATCGTGATGTTCGGCGTGGGCGCCGGCTACAGCTGGGGCTGCGCGGTCCTGGAGATGCTGTAGGCGAACGGAAGAGGCCGCGTGGGGAAAACCTCCCCACGCGGCCTCTTCGTCAGTTCAGGGGGATCTCGGCCCGCAACCGGAAGGTGTGCTCGGGGGTGAGGCCGGCCTGGAGGTCGCCACCGAGCGCGCGAACGCGGGTGGTGAGGTTGCCGATACCGCTGCCGTCACGGGACTTCCGCTCCGTCGTGGCGATCCCGTCGTTGACGATGTCCATCGTGACGAGGTCGATCGAGCTGCAGAGGATGATCTCGCAGTGCTCGGCCTTGCTGTGCCGCAACAGGTTCGTGACGCCCTCGCGCAGCACCGTCGCGAGCGTGACCTTCACGTCCTTGGGCAGCTGGTCGCACGCGTCGATGCGGACGATCACGTCGATGTCCGCCGCGGACAGCAAGGCCTGCGCGGACTGGGTCTCCTCGTCGAACGACAGCTCGCGGTAGCTCAACGCCACCGACCGCACGTCCGCCAGAGCCTGCCTCGAGATGTCCAGGACCTCGCCGAGCTCCTGCCGGGCGCGATCAGGGTCGACGGTGGCCAGCCGGTGCGTGAGTTCACTCTTCAGAGTGATGGCCGAGAGGCTGTAGCCGAGCAGGTCGTGCAGGTCGCGCGCGAACCGCAGCCGCTCCTGCGCCACCGCCGCCGTCGCCAGTTCCTCCCGTGCCTCATGCAGCTCGGACACCATCGACCTCAGCCGGGTCAGCGCGTACAGCACGAGCCCGTGGTTCGTCGCGGCGAACAGGCCGTAAGCGACCCAGAAGAAGTCAAAACTGGTTCCGATCCACATGGCCAACTGCCCGGCGACGATCGCGAGGAACGCCCACCAGCCGACTGGACGGGGCAGGAGCAGCGCCGCGGACCCGGCGAGGAAGCCGGCCACGCCCATGAGCGGGTTGCCGTAGATCCACACCGGCACGTACACGCAGACGGCCATCCGGCGAGCACCGCGAGACTGCTCGCCAGGTTCAGCCGGACGTGCGGGCGGCCGACCACGCCCAGCACCAGCCCGACCTCGACCGCGGTGGCGAGCACCGCGACCGCCATCCCCGGCAGTCCGATGCGGGGCGTAGTCGAAGGCCACCTGGCGACAGCGACATCAGGCCGTAACCGACCACCACCGCGGTGAACAGCACCTGGGCGAACCGCGTCGCCATCGGCGGGCCGGCCGGGTCGTGGGTCGCTCGCCGGTTCCTCCAGCGACGGCTCGACCGGTACTTCGGCGTGCAACCGGTAGGTGCCTTCAGCGGAGATCTGGGCGAGCAGGGAACCGCCGACGCTCGCGGTGCGGGTGGCGAGGTTGGTGAGACCGCTGCCTCGCTCGGCGTCGACCTCGGCGGGCAGCACCGTCGTTGACGATGTCGATCGACACCGCGCGGCCGGCGCCCGAAATGGTGATGATGCAGCGGGTGGCCTCGCTGTGCCGCAACAGGTTCGTCACGCCTTCGCGCAGCACCGTCGCGAGCACGGTCCTGGACCGCGGCGAGAGCTCCGAGTGGTCCGTCTCGATCGTCGTCGCGACGCCGGTCGCGGTCAGCACGGAGCGCGCCGACTCGATCTCGTCCGCCAGCGACAACTCGCGGTAGCTCGAAGCCACCGCACGAACGTCCGTCAGGGCTTCACGCGCGATGCCGAGGATCTCGGCCAGCTCCCGCAGCGCGCGGTCGGTGTGCGCACCGATCAGCTTGCGCGCCAGTTCCACCTTCAGCGTGATCGCCGACAGGCTGAACCCGAGCAGATCGTGCAGGTCACGGGCGAACCGCAGCCGTTCCTGCGACACCGCCAGCGCGGCGAGCTCGGAGCGGACGGTCTCCAGCTGCTTCACCAGCGACGGCAGCCGGGACAGCCCGTACACGACCAGACCGGCGACCATCGACGCGATCATGTAGTAGACCTGTGAGGAGACCTCGTCGACGTACCAGGCCTGGATACCGCCGTTGGCCAGCGCCACCGCGAAGAAGACGAGCCAGCGAACCCGGCCGGGCAACACGAGCAGGGAGCTGCCCGCGAGGAAGCCGGGCATGTTGGTCCACTCGGCCGGGAAGAACAGCAGAGGTACGTACACGAGCACCGCCATCGCGCCCAGTGCCAGGTATGCCCTGCCGGAACGCAGGTCTGCGTCGGGCCTGCTGAACACCCGCAGCTGCAGGTACCCGATCGTGAGCAGACAGGCGAGGGAGCCCACGATCCGGGCGGGTGTCGCACTGACTTTCACCACGTCGAGGAAGCTGTCGAGCAGGTAGTTGGCGAACACCACGCTGATCACGAAATACGCCAACCGACGGGACACCGATGAGCGTTCCTGTCGCAGCGTCACAGCAGCTCCCACACCAGGTTCGGGACGCGGCCATGATACGGGCGCTTCCTGGGAAATCCCGCGTTTCGCGATCCGCGATCGGAGCAACATGACTATCGCTCAACACCTCTGGACGGCGACGAGCTGGGCACCGGCCAGATAGGCCACCACGTCGGCGACCAGCGTCTTGTCCACCTGCAGCGCCTCGGCGACCTGCGCGATCGTGGTCTCGGCGTCCAGCAGCGACTTCGCGATCTCCGTGGCGGGCGCGCTGTGCAGGATCACCTGGTACGGCAGACCGGGGCACGCCAGCGCCTGGTCACCGTTCAATCGCTCGATCTCGGTGCCGGGCCGCATGCTGACGACGTCGTCCTCGGCGACGTGCGGCAGCGTGAAGACCGCGTCCCTGGTCACCGCCACCACCGAGAGGATCGGGCCGGCGCCGTCGTTCAGCCCGAGCGACGGCACGACGCAACCACCCAGTTGGTCGAGCGTGTTCTTGAGTTTGCGCCAGATGAGACAGGGCCCGGAGCCGGTCTTCCACCGCACGAAGTTGTCGTGCAGCGCGGAGATGTTCTCCAGCGCGACCGGCCCCAGGCTCATCCGGTGCAACGCCTCGCGCACGAGCGGGCTCGTGTCGGCGATCTCGATCGCACCCCACCTGCCGTGCACGATCAGATGCTCGGCGCTCTCGTCGACGAAGGCGTCCTCCAGCAACGACCACAGCGGCGCGGCCGGTGGGGACGTGCGACTGCGTGGGCACCACCACTGCGCCTCCGCTCTGGGCGATGGTCATCACGTTCACATGAACAACGGGATCGGGTTGAGGTCTTCGTAACGACGGGGTTGCGTCAGTCGACCCAGTTGTACAGGTACGTCGTAGAGCCGCCCTTGAGCGAATCTTGACCAGAAGTGCCGCAGCCCCGGCACGACCACCCGCACGACCGGGAGTCCGACGTCGGGCCTCGTCTGGTCGAGCACCAGCAGTTCCATTCCTTTGGCCTCCAGGGTGGCCTGGATGGCGCGGACGTCGTCCAGGAGATCGCGCCGGTGCGTGTAGCCGTGGTGGAACGGGCCACGTGCCGGCTGGTCCGGGTCGGGTGCCAGCCATGGGTGGTCGGCGAGTCTCGTGGTTTCGAACCAGCGGCGCATGTCGATGTCGAAGATGGACATGTCCATCGGCTCGCAGACCATCGGCATGCACTGGTTGAGCTCGGTGAGCGCCCGGCGCGCGGCGACCCTGGGGTCGAGGTGCGCGCCACAGCCGAACATGATGTCCTCGCGCGACCCGTCGGTGCGGCGGGAGACGGCCATCATCGCGGGCACGCCCAGGTCCGAGGTGACGTCGAGCAGCCACACCTCGCGGTCCAGGCTCGCGTGCACCGTGCGGAGCTCGTCGATCCACGGGTCGCGGAAGGCGTCCAGGTCCATGCCCGGCGCCAGTGTGCGGTTGTACCACCAGATGGCGATCGCGTCGCGTTCGACGAGTTCCAGAAGCCCTTGCAGCACAGCGTCTTCCAGGCTGCTGCCGGCGGCGCATCCGTTGGAGTCGGCGGCGATGCTCGGCGGACAGGGGGCGCCGAAGTAGAGCATGCCGGTGGGCAGGAGCTTGTGCCGCTGTTCGGTCAGCGACCACAGCGGAGTCCACTCCATCACCTCGTTCTCGTCGAACGGGGTGGTGACGTGCTGGAAGGCGGAGTGGTTTGCGTTCCACTCGTCGCGGTGCTCGAACTGCCGCGGGTGGTACAGCTGCACGGAGGCGGGGTGGATCGCCTGGTCACCCAACGAGGAGTAGCTTCCGCGCACGCGTGCCTCCTCGCCGAAGAACGCGCCGCTGCGCCGTTCCACGGCCTCGCACAGCGCGCCGACCTCGGCGTCGAGCGGCGTGACTCCCTTGCCCCCGCTGTCGGCGCGCAACGCCGAACGAAGCCCCTCGATGCCCTCGCCCGCGGCCGCGATGTTCGACCCGGAGCGGAAGGAGTTGAAGAACGCGGGCCCGTGCTCGTCGCGGCGGATCTCCCGCACGATCCCGGTGACCGGGCCGATGAGGTGCCGGTAGGTGTCGAGCACCTCCTGCGGCGACGACGACCGGTGGCCGCCGCCGTCGCAGGAGGTCTTCACGCGACTCGTGAGTTCGACCGGCTCGAACGCCCTGCGCGCGAGAATTTCGGGATCACCGCAGTCCGAACACTGTGGACGGTGCCACACGTCGTGCTGCGTGACCTTCATCGTCAGGCTGTCGTAGCTCCAGATGGAGCGCTGCGTGTCGTGCCGCAGGCCCGCGAGCCACTTGGTGGTCTCGACCGATGCGATCTCGAGAGCCATCGCGTGCAGTGACGGCAACCCGATGGCGGGCAGCGGCGCGGGGCCACGTTGCCCGCACCGCGCCCGCACGTGGGCCTCCGCCTTGCGGTTGGCCGAAAGGCGGATGGCCAGGCAACGCCAGCACGGGCCGTCTCCTGGCGTGAAGAAGGGACCGACGCACACCTGCGCACCGACTGGTTTGACCAGCAACCACGGGGTGCCGGCCGCGCGGTGTGCGGCGTCGATGTCGCGAAGCTCGGGTGCCAGGTAGTCCGCACACGCCACGACCGTCAGGTCACCACTCCCCGAAGTGACCGTGAGTCCGTTGCGGTGCAAGGCCTGGGCGAGCGCGTCGCGATCGATGTCGCCGATCGCGACGGCGGAGACGAGCGACGTCGCTGTCGTCGCCACCACGTCCGCGGGGTCGAGACCCGCCGCGTCCCAATACGCGAGCGAGGCCTCGGGGGTGGCTGAACCGCCCTCCGTGCCCCGCCTGCCGATCAGGCCCGCCGCGGCCAGCCGGGTGAGCATGCGGGCGACCTTGTCCTCGGTCAGATCCGCGGGCAGGTCACGGAGCAGGCCGGCGAGATCCCGGGTGCCGTCGAGCAGCGGGGCGAGCATTTCGACGTGGGTGCCCTGAACGGCGGTGACGCCGGACTCACCGATCAGGTAAACGGCTTCGCCCGCCACGACCTGCGGCTGGAGGTGTCGTTTGAAGCCGATTCTTTGCTCGCCAGGTTCAGCCAGTTCGGGTCTCATGCCGCGAGAACCTCGTCGTAGGCCGTGTAGCGGCTGCCGATGATGCTTCCGCCGCTGCTGCAGCAGCAGCTGTAGGTGAGGGTGTAGAAGTCCATCGAGGCCTCACGGTCGAACTGGTAGATCTTCATGTCGTCTGAGTCGTCGGTGGCGGGGACGGACGCCAGGTGCTCCACGGTGACGGTGGGGAACATGCGCATCTCCGATGTTTGCGTGCCATTTGGTAGGGGTAATTGTGCTGACCAGGTGTAATAGGTCGGTAGTTACCGGCTAATGCGCATCGGTATGAAGTTTTCATACCCGGCACGGGCAGAACTCACCTGACATCGATGGCCTGTGCACTAACGCGTCCCCGTTGGGCCGAGCAGACTAACCAGGTGCTTGGAACCGAAGGAGGGATCGCGATGCAGATCAAGGTCCTGGGGCCCGTCGAGGCCAAGGTGAACGGTCGCTCGGTGACGCCCACCGCGGCCAAGCCACGGCAGATTCTGGCGCTGCTCGCGCTGCACTCCGGATCCGTGGTGTCGGTGCCCACGCTGATCGAGGAGCTGTGGGGTGACCGGCCGCCGCGCAGTGCCCGCACCACGTTGCAGACCTACATCCTGCAGCTGCGCAAGCTGATCGGTGAAGCGCTCGCCCAGTCCGGTGAGACCGGGGCGAAGGAGGTGCTCGTCACCCGTTACGGCGGCTACCTGCTCGACGTGCCGCCGGAGTCCGTCGACGTGCACGAGTTCGAGCGCCTCTCGCGGGCCGGCCAGCAGGCCTACGACGTCGAGGACTACGCGTCCGCGTCGCGGTTGCTGCGGCAGGCGCTGGAGATGTGGCGCGGTCCGGCCGTCGTGGACGTGCGGCCCGGCATGCCGCTCGGCATCGAGGTCGTGCGCCTGGAGGAGTCACGTCTCGGCGTGCTCGAAGCTCGCATCGACGCGGAGCTGCGGATGGGCAAGCACAAGGCGTTGCTCAGCGAGCTTTCCGTGCTGACCGTGCAGAACCCGATGAACGAGAACCTGTGCGCGCAGTACATGATCTCGTTGTTCCGCGCCGGCCGGCAGTGGCAGGCGCTGGACGCGTTCAAGGGCCTGCGCAACACGCTCATCGAGGAGCTCGGCGTCGAACCGTCGTCGCGCCTGCAGACACTGCAGCACGCGATCCTCACGTCCGATCCGCGCCTCGACAGCGCGGAAACCCGTCAGCTGCAGCGACTGCTGGCCTGAGTTTTCCTCCAGCGGCCCCCTCCACACTGTGGCGGGGGCCGTTTTCCTTTGTGCCGCAACGGTTTCTTCGAGGACGTCTCCACTGGCTTACCAGTGCGCGCTGCCAACCTCAGTCGTGGGCGCGCGGAAATCGCCCGCTGGAGGAAAGGAAAGAAGCCGTGAGCGCACTTACCCTCGAGGGCCTCAAAGAGATCCTCAACGAGGCCGCGGGCGATGACGACTCGTTCAAGCCGGGCCAGGACATTCTCGACACGCCGTTCCTCGAGCTGGGCTTCGACTCGCTCGCCCTGCTGGAGACCGTCGCGCTGATCAAGCGCAAGCACGGGGTCGCCGTCGCCGACGACGAGCTGGCGGACCTGGAGACGCCGCGTCAGTTGCTGGACAAGGTCAACGGACAGATCGCGGCCTGACCGCCGGCGAGACGAAACGGAGACGGACATGACGCACACCACCACGCACACGGTCATGATCGGTGCTCCCGCCAAGGTGGTCTACGACCTGGTCGCGGACGTGACGACCTGGCCGTACACCTTCGGACCCACGGTGCACGCCGAGGTGTTCGAACGGGACGGGAACACCGAACGGTTGCGGCTGCACGCCTTCGCCAACGGTGACGTGCGCACGTGGACGTCCCGTCGCGAGCTCGACCCGGCGAACCTGCACATCAAGTTCGAGCAGGAGCGTTCGGCCGCGCCGGTGAAGACGATGGGAGGGGAGTGGCGGATCGTTCCGATCGCCGACTCGGCGACCAGGGTCGACCTGCTGCACCACTTCACCGCCGCTCAGCCGGAAGCGGTCGACGTGATTCTCAACGCGGTCAACAACAACAGCGACGCCGAGCTCGCGGCGCTCAAGCGGGCCGCCGAGCTCGGCGACGACTACGACAAGCTGGTGCTGTCGTTCTCGGACAGCATCACGATCCACGCGAGCCGCAAGGACGTCTTCGAGTTCCTGTACCGGTCGGACCTGTGGCCGGAGAGGTTGCCGCACGTGGCGCGGCTCGACCTCAAGGAAGCTGTCACCGGCGTGCAGTCCATGGAGATGGACACGCGCAGCCCGGACGGGTCGATCCACACCACGCACTCGGTGCGGGTCTGCTTCCCGTACGACAGCATCGTCTACAAGCAGACGGCCACGCCGCCGATCATGGCGGCGCACGTCGGCCGGTGGACGTTCCGGGACATCGGCGACGGCATCGAGGCCGGCATCGAGGCGACGTCGCACCACACCGTCGTCATCCGGCCCGAGGTCGTGCCGGAGGTGCTGGGGGCCGACGGAACGATCGAGCGCGCCCGCGAGCTCATCCGGCACGCGCTGGGCACCAACAGCCTCACGACGTTGCGGCACGCCAAGGAATTCGCCGAGAACGGGTGAGGTGGCGCGATGGGGCTGGGTGGCGCGGAGTTGCTGACGGCCGCGGCGCGTGCCGCGAGTCGCAACGGGCTCTACGTGGTGTCGATGTACCTGGAGAAGGCGGCGGTCGAGCACCAGCGCAAGGGATGCCCTTCCGAAGTGGCTCCCTGCGCGTACGAGATCGAAGCCTCCCGCGTACTGCTGTCGGGGTTCTAGAAGATGAAGCTCTACGACATCTCGCTGCGTCGCACCGGCCTGTCCGGCACGGACAGACTGGTCGCGGCGCGGCGCCTCGACGCGCTCGGCGTCGCGTTCGTCGACGGAGGCCGGCCGGGCCGGTGGTTCTACCACCGCGCCGCGATCGAGCTCCGGCTTCGGGCCGCCACCCTCATCGCTTCCGGCAGTGCGGAGGACCTCACCGCACTGCTCGCCGCGGAAACCCCCGCGGTGGCGTTGGTCGTACAAGGGCACGGCTTCTCGGTTCTGCGGGAAGCCGTGCGTCAACTCGTGCGCGCCGAAAGACGAGTGATCGTCGAGGCGCGGGACTTCTTCGACGGCTGGCTGATCGACCCCGAGCACGCGCTCGAGGTCGTGCTGACCGCCGCCGAGGCTGGGGCGGAAATTGTGACGCTGCACGACACCGCGGGTGCGTTGTGGCCCGACCAGGTGGGCGAGATCATCGCCACGGTCGCGGAAACCGGTGTGCCCCTTGGTTTTGGTTGTCACGGCGAGGGCGGTTCCGCGGCGAAACAACTGTTCGCCGCGGACGCGGGGGCAGGACTCGTACAGGGGTCCTACGCCGTCGTTCGAGGTGGCCTCGATCGGGCCGATTCACCATCGGTTCATTCGGCAGAAACAGGTATCGCTCCCGTGCCCTGTCCGAGATTGGAGCAGACCGTGTCCGCACAGAAGGCGATTGGAGGTGTCCGATGAGTCGTCGCGCCGTCATCACCGGGGTGGGCGTGGTCGCACCTGGTGGCATCGGAACGAAGGCGTATTGGAAACTGCTGTCCGAAGGGCGTACGGCGACTCGCAACATCACGCACTTCGACGCGTCTCCGTACCGCTCCCGCATGGCGGGTGAAGCAGACTTCGACCCCGTGCGCGAAGGCCTTACGCCGCAAGAGATTCGTCGTCTGGACCGCGCGGCGCAGTTCGCCGTGGTGGCCGGGCGCGAGGCGATGGCCGACTCGGGCATCGAGTTCGACCAGCTCGACCCCGGCCGCATCGGTGTCTCGCTCGGCACCGCGGTCGGCTGCACGACCTCACTGGAGCGCGAGTTCATCGTCGGCTCCGACCGGGGCAGGTACTGGGAGGTCGACCAGTCCTACGCCGTGCCGCACCTCTACGACTACTTCACGCCGTCCTCGATGGCGACGGAGCTGGCGTGGACGGTCGGCGCGGAAGGCCCGGTCTCCGTGGTCTCCACGGGCTGCACCTCCGGCCTCGACTCGGTGGGTTACGCCGCCGAGCTGATCATGGAGGGCTCCGCGGACGTCGTCGTCACCGGCGGCACCGAGGCTCCGCTCTCCCCGATCACCGTGGTGTGCTTCGACGTCATCCGGGCGTCCAGCACCCGCAACGACGACCCGACCACCGCGTGCCGCCCGTTCGACAAGACACGCGACGGCCTGGTTCTCGGCGAGGGTTGCGCGATCATCGTGCTCGAGGAACTGGAGCACGCCCGCGCTCGCGGCGCGCACATCTACGGTGAGGTCGCCGGCTTCGCCTCGCGGTGCAACGCCTACCACATGACGGGCCTGCACCCTGAGGGCATCGAAATGTCCGACGCCATCAACATCGCGCTGAAGCAGGCGCGTGCGGATGCCACGGACGTCGGCTACATCAACGCGCACGGGTCGGGCACGAAGCAGAACGACCTGCACGAGACGGCGGCGTTCAAGCGCAGTCTCGGTGCGCACGCCTACAAGACCCCGGTCTCCGGCTTCAAGTCGATGATCGGGCACTCGCTGGGCGCGATCGGTTCGCTGGAGATCGTCGGCTCGTTGCTGGCGTTCGAGCAGGACCTCATCCCGCCGACAGCGAACCTGCACGAGCAGGACCCCGAGTGCGACCTCGACTACACGCCACTGGTGGCGCGCGAGAAAAAGGTCGACACCCTCCTGACCGTGGGCAGTGGTTTCGGTGGATTCCAGAGCGCCATGGTGCTCAAAAAGGTGGAAGGGGCAGGCCGGTGACTCGGGCAGTGGTGACGGGAATCGGCATCGCGTCTCCGAACGGTTTGGGGCCGACCGCGTACTGGCGGGCGACCCTGCACGGGGAGGCGGCGATCAAGCCGATCACCCGGTTCGACAGTGCGAACTACTGGGCGAAGATCGCCGGTGAGGTGCCTGGCTTCGAGGCAGGGCGGCACCTGCAGGGTCGCCTGCTGCCGCAGACGGACCACATGACGCGGCTGACCCTGGTCGGCACTGACTGGGCGTTGCGTGGTGCGGGTGTGCAGCCGAACGACATCCCCGACACCGACATCGCGGTGATCACCGCGGCGACGGCTGGAGGGTACGAGTTCGGGCAGCGCGAACTGCAGAAGCTCTGGCACCAGGGTCCGGAGTACGTCTCGGCGTACCAGTCGTTCGCGTGGTTCTACGCGGTCAACACCGGCCAGATCTCCATCCGCCACGGCACACGTGGTCCCGGCGCGGTGGTGGTGTCCGAGCAGGCCGGTGGTATCGACTCCATCGGGCACGCTCGCAGGCAGCTCCGCAAGGGCGTCCAGCTGGCGTTGACCGGCGGCATGGACTCCTCGCTCTGCCCGTGGGCGTGGGTGGCGCACCAGGCGTCGGGTTGCCTGTCTCGCAACAACAACCCGAAGCGCGCCTACCTGCCGTTCGACCGCGACGCCTCCGGGTACGTCGCGGGCGAGGGCGGCGCGATCATGGTGGTCGAGACGCCGGAGTCGGCGGCCGGGCGTCCCGGCACCAGGATCTACGGCGAGATCGTCGGGTACGCCGCGACGTTCGACTCGAAGATGCCCTCGCGGGAGCCGGGGCTGAAGCGGGCGGCCGAGCTGGCGTTGCGCGACGCCGGCATGGACGCCTCGGAGATCGACGTGGTGTTCGCCGACGCGGCGGGCATTCCCGAGCTCGACAAGGCCGAGGCCGAGGCGATCAAGGGAATCTTCGGGCCGTACGGCGTGCCGGTGACGGCGCCGAAGACCATGACCGGGCGTCTGTTCGCCGGTGGTGGCTCGCTGGACGTGGCATCGGCGATCCTCTCCATCTACTGGAGCGCGATCCCGCCGACCGTCAACGTCGAGAACCTCGTGCCGGAGTACGAGCTCGACCTCGTGATGAACGAGGCGCGGCACGGCAAGATCAAGGCCGCGCTGGTGCTCGGGCGCGGCAAGGGCGGGTACAACTCCGCCATGGTGGTTCGCGAGTACAGGTGATGTCATGCCTCAAGGGCCGTGAAGGTGTTTCCTTCGCGGCCCTTGAGCCGTTTCTGGAGGCTTCTTGTGGATGTAGCACTGATGTTTCCCGGGCAGGGGTCGCAGTACCCGCGGATGGCGGCGTCCCTGTACGGCACGGAGGCCACGTTCACCTCGGTGATCGACGAGGTGTTCGAGCTGTTCGGCGAGGTCGGTTCGCTTGCCTGCGAGGACTGGTTGTCCGGGGCGGACATCGATCACGTGTCGCGTGCGCAGCCGTTGCTCTTCGCGGTCGACTACGCGTTGGGGCGCACCGTTCTGTCGTGGGGCGTCAAGCCGGTGGCATTGATCGGGCACAGCGCCGGAGAGGTTGTCGCGGCCACTCTGGCCGGCGTTTTCTCGTTGGAGGAAGCGGCTTCGCTGGTGCGGGGCCGGGTGTTGTCCGCCGTGTCGATTCCGTCCGGCGGGATGCTGGCGGTGGCCGGCTCCGAGGCTGATCTGTTGCCCTATCTGGAAGGCGACGTCGCGATCGCGGCGGTGAACTCGGCTCGGCAGACGATGCTGGCCGGGTCCGACGAGCCGTTGGCGCGTGTGCGGACACGGCTGGAGGCGGACGAGTACATCGTGGCGCCGGTGCCGGCGTCGACGCCGTTCCACAGCCCAGCGATGCAGCCCGCGGTCGACGAGGCGCTGGCGTCGTGGAACGTCTCGCCCCGTGCACCTCAGATGCCGGTGTACTCCGGGTTACACGGGAAAGCTGATGACCGCTGAGGACGCGCTGTCGGCGCGGTTCTGGGCGCGGCAGCTGACCGACGCCGTCTACTTCGGACCGGCGTTGAACGAGCTGGTGGCGATGTACGACGTGCTGCTCGTGGAGGCCGGGCCCGGCCAGACGCTGACGTCCTTCGCGCGACGCACGAAGGCTGTGCGGTCCGGCGCCTCTCAGGTGCTGCCGTTGCTGGACGCCTCGGACTCCGTCGAGGCTGCTCGTGCTCGCCTGGTGTGAGACATATAAAAGGGCCGCCCTCTCCTGGGAGGGCGGCCCTTTGGCGGTCTTCAGTCGATTCCGCGGACGATGTGGTCTTCGTTCTCCGGTGGCCATATTTCGTTGTTTTCCATACTTACCAAGGTAAGTCGGGTGATTCAGCTCTCACTTGAGAGCCGGTGGTCCGGGTTCAGTCGTCGAGGAGCGCGACGGCCCTGGTCCAGCCCGCGCCGGCGCCCTTGATCTTGACCGGGAACGCGACGACGGTGAACCCGAAGTCCGGCAACGCCTCCAGGTTCGCGAGGCGTTCGATCTGGCAGTACTCGCGGTCGCGGCCGGCGAAGTGCGCGGGCCACAGCACGCTCTGGTCCTTCGTCGCCAGGTAGCGCTTGACGATGTCCGGGAACGGCGCGTCGAGGCTGAACGCGTCGGTGGCGATCACCTTGACCCCGAGGTCCAGCAACAGGTTCGTGGCGGGGCCGTCCAGCCCGGTGTAGTCGGTGAAGTAGGTCTGGGTGCCCGCGTGCTCGGCCGCGCCGGTGTCGAGGATGACGATGTCCATCGGCTTCGGCGTGTAGCCGATGCGGGCGAACTCCTTCTCCAGCACGTCGGGACCGATGGCGCCGGTGCCGTGGCCGCGGACGTCGAGCTTCACGCCGGGGTTGTGGAACCACTCCAGCGGCATCTCGTCGATGTGGCGCGGGACTCCGGTGCCGTACGTGGTCTTCGAGCCGTAGTGCGACGGCGCGTCGACGTGGGTGCCGGTGTGGGAGGTGAGGCTGATCCGGTCCAGCGTCAGGAACTCGGAGTCCCGCAGCACGGACACGTCGAACTCGATGCCCAGCCGCGCTTTGAGCTGCTCGGCCATGTGTTCGGCACCCTGGGCGGCCGTGAGCACCTCGTGCGTCACCGGGTCCGCTTCGTACGCGGATGCGTCAATGTGGGAAGACAGATCGATGATGCGCATGCGTCGAGCGTGGCGGCCGTTCCTTGAGCACGTCTCAAGACGCGGTGGGCATGGTTTTCCCTGTCGGCGGACGTCTTTTCTAGGGAGAGTCATGATCACCTTCGTCAACCGCTTCCAGCTCACCGGTGAGGCCGAGGAGTTCGAGAAGGCCTTCGACGAGACGGCGGAGTTCCTGCGGGCGCAGCCGGGTCTGATCAGGTACACGCTGTCGCGCCAGCTCGACGAGCCGAGCTCGTACGTGAACATCGCCCTGTGGGAGAGCGCGGACGCGTTGCGTGCCGCTCTGTCGCACCCCGACTTCGGCAACCACGCCAAGGCGATGCGCGGTCTGGCCGAGTCGCAGGGCGCCGTCTTCGGCCCGCGCCTCTCCTTCGAAGCGGCCTGATGAACCCGTTGCAGGGCTTGAAGGTCGTCGAGTTCGGCGGCATCGGCCCCGGCCCGCACGGTGCGATGCTGCTCGCGGACCTCGGCGCGGAGGTCGTGCGCGTCGAGCGGCCGTCCGGCGGCCTGTCCGTGGTGCCGGACGCCTCCCGCGACTTCCTGTTGCGCGGCAGGCGTTCGGTGTCCGCGGACCTGAAGTCCGCCGACGGCCGGGCCTCGGTGCTGTCGCTGATCTCCTCCGCCGACGTCGTGATCGAAGGCTTCCGGCCGGGAGTGCTGGAACGGGTGGGGCTGGGCCCTTCCGACTGCCTGGCGGTCAATCCGGGCCTGGTCTACGCGCGGATGACGGGCTGGGGCCAGTCCGGGCCGCTGGCCGATCGCGCGGGCCACGACATCAACTACCTGTCGCTGACCGGTGTGCTGCACGCGATCGGCAAGCCGCCGCTGAACCTGGTCGGCGACTTCGGCGGTGGGTCGCTGTACCTGGTGCTGGGCGTGCTGGCGGCGTTGTGGGAACGCCAGCGCACCGGCCGCGGCCAGGTGGTCGACGCGGCGATCGTCGACGGGGTGGCGTCGCTGGCGCAGATGATCTGGTCGATGAAGGCGCAGTCGGTGTGGGAGGACGCGCCTGACTCGAACCTCCTGGACGGTGGCTGCCCGTTCTACGCCCTGTACGAGTGCGCGGACGGCCGTTCGGTCGCGGTGGGCTCGCTGGAGCCGCAGTTCTACGCACTGTTGTTGTCCGGTCTGGGGTTGTCCGCTGACGATCTTCCTCCGCAGCTGGACCGCTCTACCTGGCCGTTGCTGCGCAAGACGTTCACCGAGGCGTTCCTGACCAGGACCCGTGACGAGTGGACCGCAGTGTTCGAGGGTTCGGACGCCTGCGTGACCCCGGTGCTGACGCTGGAGGAAGCCACCTCGCACCCGCACCTGGTGGCACGCGGAGTGTTCACTTCGGACGGTGCCGCCGCGCCCGCGCCCCGGTTCGACTAGCTCGTGTCTCAACTGGTTCCGGTTCGTGCCGGACATCGTTCGCCGGACTAAGTTCTTTGTCGTGGAACTTCGCATCTTCACCGAGCCCCAGCAGGGGGCGAGCTACGACGACCTGCTCCGCGTGGCGCGAACGGCCGAGGACGCCGGCTACGGCGCCTTCTTCCGCTCCGACCACTACCTGAGGATGGGTTCGTCGGACGGCCTGCCCGGCCCGACGGACCCGTGGATCACCTTCGCCGGCCTGGCCCGCGACACGACGACGATCCGGCTGGGCACGCTGATGACCGCCGCGACGTTCCGCTACCCCGGTCCGCTGGCCATCAGCGTCGCCCAGGTCGACCAGATGTCCGGCGGCCGCGTGGAGTTCGGCATCGGCGCCGGCTGGTACGAGGCCGAGCACACCGCCTACGGCATCCCGTTCCCGACGCTGGGCGCCCGTTTCGAGCGCTACGAGGAACAGCTCGCCATCATCACCGGCCTGTGGGAGACCCCGGTCGGCGGCACCTTCTCCTTCGAGGGCAAGCACTACTCGCTGACCGATTCGCCCGCCCTGCCGAAGCCGGCCCAGGAACGCGTCCCGGTGCTGATCGGCGGCATGGGCGCCAAGCGCACCCCGGCGCTGGCGGCGACCTATGCCACCGAGTTCAACCTGCCGTTCGCCAGCGTCGATGCCGCGGTGCAGCAGAACGCCCGCGTCGACGCCGCGTGCGCCGAGATGGGCCGCGACCCGAGCGAGATCATCCGCTCGGTCGCGCTGGTCGCCTGCGTCGGCCGCACCGACGCGGACGTGGCCCGCCGGGCCGCCGCCATCGGCCGCGAGGTCGACGAGCTCAGGCAGAACGGCCTCTGCGGCACCCCCGCCGAGGTCGTCGACCGCATCGGCACCTGGCGCGAGCAGACCGGCGTCCAGCGCGTCTACCTGCAGACCCTGGATCTGGCCGACCTCGACCACATCACCGAGATCGCCGCGGACGTGGCACCTCAGCTCAGCTGATATACGGGATATCGGATATCAGGCGAGTGCTTTGCGAACCGCCGCCGGCATGGGCAGCACGTGCTTCGCGAAGCGCCGCCGGTATCCGATATATCGCAGCTGCAGGGCGGGATCGTCGAGGTAGCGGCGCTCCAGCCCGTCCTGCCCCAGCACCAGGTCGAGCCCGCGGCCGAGCATCGAGGGCGTGTCGAGTCCGAAGCGGTCGCGCAACACGTCGGCGGCCGCGTGGTCACCGAACTCCAGCGCCGCCCGCCGCACGGACTCCACCGAGACCATCAGGTTCTGCTCGTCGGCACGGACCCCGTCGCGGTATGCGATGCCCAATGCGTCAAGTGCCTTCTGGTGCGCTCCACCGTCCAGCCCGAGGTAGTACTGCTCCCAGTCGCCGATCCGGATCTCACCGCTCCACGTGCGCACGGGCGCGGCCGCCGCCACCGGCCCGTTCGCGATGAAGCTTCCTGACGCGAGTGCCGTGACACCGGCAGCCGTGAACAACTTGCGTCGGGACAGTCTCACGACGCACCCTCCTCCGGAATCCCGCGGTTCCCCCGCGGGGCTACGGAATGCTAGCGAAGGTGATACCGGGAGCGACGGGGCCAGTACGGGCGAGATCGCGGTCCGTCAGAGGAAGGGTTCCTTCGAGCGCCGCCAGCACAGCGTCACGGGCCATCGGCAGCACTTCGGCCACGGTGACGTCGCGATCCAGTTCGTGCGAGAGCGAAGCGACGCCCGCGTCCTTGATGCCGCACGGGATGATGTCGCCGAACGCGTCCAGGCTGGCGTTGCAGTTGATCTCGAAGCCGTGCATGGTCACGCCGCGCTGCACGCGGATGCCGATCGCGGCCACCTTGCGCTCCGGACCGCGGTCGTCGGCCGGGATCCACACGCCGCTGCGCCCCTCGATCCGGCCGGTCCGCACGCCGAGCCGGTCGCACACGTCGATCAGGCCCTGCTCGACGCGCCGGACGTACTGCACGACGTCCATCGGCTCGGTCAGCCGGACGATCGGGTAGCCGACCAGCTGTCCAGGACCGTGCCAGGTGATCTTGCCGCCGCGGTCGACGTCGATGACCGGGGTGTCGCCGCCGTGCGGGCGCTCCTCGTCGAGGGTGCGCCTGCCGCACGTGTAGACCGGCGGATGCTCCAGCAGCAGAAGTGTGTCCGGCCCGGTGCCGTCGGCCCGTGCCTGCGCGATCTCCTTCTGCAGGTCCCACGCGGCCATGTAGTCGATGAGGCCCAGCTCACGGATGGCTACGGGGTCTGACGAGATGCGGCACGAGTTCACGTATCGACGTTACCAACCCCAGCGCGAGAGCAGCCAGAAGACCAACACCCGTCACACCCAGCACCGCGCCCACCACATCGGTGACCCAGTGCATCTCCAGCACGACCCGGGCGAACCCGCCGACCACCACCGCGAGCACCGCCCACAGCACCCCGCGCCGCACCAGCACGACCATCGTGAACGCCACCGATGCCACCGCCACCGTGTGCCCGCTCGGATAGCTGGGCAGGTGGTACTCGACGGGTCGCACCCGGTCGAACAGCCACCGCGTCAGCAGCGTCGCGCAACACAACCCGTGCAGCGCCAACGCCTTCCACAGCCGCAGCTCCCGCCGCCGCCACGCCAGCACGGCCAGCACCGCCGCGAACGACCACCCGAGCGTCGGCCCCAGCACCAGACTCACCGCGAACGCGAGGTCCCGCAGCCACTCCGGCCGCGGCAGCCCGTCGTGCACCCACACGTCGAGCCCGGTGACCTCGGGGAGTCCGAGCAGGATCCACGAGATCACCAGCACCGCCGCGACGAGCGCGAGTCATGCGACCGCCGCGCTCAACGCCGACGGCAACGCCGGATGCAGGAAGTGGAACCCGCGGCTCTCCAGCACCTTCGGCGTCAGGCCCGGCCCGGTCAGCAGCAACTCCTGCGCCATCTCGCCGCCGAGCAACGTCTTCAACGCGAACGCCGGCACCACCCACGGCGTGGGCCGGCGCAGTGCCGACCCCACGGCCTTGGTGAACTCGGCGTTGGTCACCGGCGTGGGCCCGGCGACGTTCACCGGTCCGCGAATGTCCTCGTGTTCCACCACGAACCGGTACGCGGACACGACGTCGTCCAGCGACACCCACGGGAAGAACTGCTCCCCGGTCCCCAGCTTGCCGCCCAGGAAGAACTGGAACACCGGCTTCAACCGCCCGAACACCCCGCCGGCCGGCGAGATCACCACGGCGGTGCGCATCAGCACCACCCGCACGCCACCTTCCTGGGCGGCGGACGTCGCCGCCTCCCAGTCCTGGGTCAGCCGCGACATGAACGTGTGCCCACCGGGCGCGTCCTCGTCCGCGAGCCGTGACCCGGTGTCGCCGTAGAAGTGCGCACCCGACGAGTTCACCAGCGCCGGCACCCCGTGCTCGACGACCGCCGCCGACAACACCTCCGCCGGCACGACCCGGCTGTCGTGCAGCACCTGCTTGCGCGCGTCGTCCCACCGCTTGTCACCGATGCCGGCACCGCACAGGTTCACGACGGCGTCGACACCGTCGAACGTCCCCGCGTCGATGCGCCCGGCGTACGGGTCCCACCCGCGTTCGTCCGGCGCGACGGCCTTGCGGCGGACCAGCCGCAGCACCTCATGACCGGCGGCGCGCATGGACGCCACCAGACTCGTCCCGATCAGGCCCGACGATCCCGCGATGACAACTCGCATGAGGAGATCGTTCCGCACTCAACCATCACATGCACAGTGGCGAGCCTGTGGTCCACGTCGCACACCTCCCCGGACACCCCCGGACACGCCGAGGGCCACCCCGGACAAATCCGAGGTGGCCCTCACCAAAGCGAGCTACCAGCACCGCCCCGACCTGCGCCTTAGCAATGAGACTTTGGACTTCGTCCGCAAAAGACCCATTGCAAGGGCTGGCGCGATATCCGATATATCAGCCACGAGGACTGATATATCGGATATCGCTACTGGTCAGAGACGTGCGTCGAGACCCTGGATCAGAGACCCAGGTCGGCCTCGAACGCGCCTTCCTCGAGACGGTTCTTGACCGTCGTGAGGAAGCGGCCCGCGTCCGCACCGTCGACCAGGCGGTGGTCGTAGGTGAGCGCGAGGTACATCATCGAGCGGATCGAGATGTTGTCGTCGCCGTTCTCGTCCGTGATGACGACCGGACGCTTCTTCACCACGCCGACGCCCAGGATGCCGACCTGCGGCTGCTGGATGATCGGGGTGTCGAAGAGCGCGCCGTTGCTGCCGAGGTTCGTCAGCGAGAACGTGCCACCCGCGAGCTCGTCCGGGGTGAGCTTGTTCGAACGGGCGCGCCCGGCCAGGTCGCCGATCTTGTGCGCGATGCCGGACAGGTTCAGGTCACCCGCGTTGTGGATCACGGCGTTGAGCAGGCCGCGCTCCGTGTCGATCGCCAGACCGAGGTGCTCGGCACCGTGGTAGGTGACCTCCTTGCGCTCCTCGTCGATCGACGCGTTGAGCACCGGGTGGGCCTTGAGGGCCTCGATGGCGGCCTTGGCGAAGAACGGCAGGAACGTGAGCTTCGCGCCCTCACGAGCCTCGAACGCCTTCTTCGCCTGGTTGCGCAGGCGGGCGATCTTGGTGACGTCGACCTCGAACACCTGGGTGAGCTGCGCCGACATCTGCAGCGACTCACGCGTGCGCTGCGCGACGATCTGACGCAGCCGCGGGAGCTTCTGCACGGTGCCGCGCTTGCCCGAGTTGTCGACCGCGGCCGGGGCGGCGGTGCGAGCGGCGGGGGCAGCCGGAGCAGCGGCGGCGGGCGCGGGAGCCGGGGCCTTCTTGGCCTCGACCGCGGCCAGCACGTCCTGCTTGCGGATGCGGCCACCGACGCCGGTGCCCTTGAGCGAGCCCAGGTCGATGTTGTTCTCCGACGCGAGCTTGCGCACGAGCGGAGTGACGTACGGCGTGCCGTTCGCGTCGTCCGAACCCGACGGCGCGGCGGCGGGAGCGGCCTGCGGAGCCGGAGCCGCGGCGGGCGCCGGAGCAGCCTGCGGTGCCGGCGCGGCCTGGGGGGCCGGAGCCGGGGCAGCCTGCTGCGGGGCGGGTGCCGGGGCGGGAGCGGCGGCCGGAGCCGGGCTGCCCGAACCGATGACGGCGAGCTTGCCGCCGACCTCGACGGTCTCGTCCTCACCGGCGGCGATCTCGAGCAGCGTGCCCGCGACCGGCGACGGGATCTCGGTGTCGACCTTGTCGGTCGAGACCTCGAGCAGCGGCTCGTCGACCTCGACGCTGTCGCCGACCTGCTTCAGCCAGCGGGTGACGGTGCCCTCGGTGACGGACTCGCCGAGCGCGGGCATCGTGACGTCGGTGCCCTCGGCGGAACCGCCCGACTGGGCCGGGGCGGCGGGAGCCGGAGCCTGCTCGGCGGGCGGCGCGGACGGCTGCGGCTGCGCGGGCTCGGGAGCGGACTCCTGGGCGGGAGCCGGTGCCGGAGCGGAGGAACCGCCGTCACCGTCACCGATGACCGCGAGCTCACCGCCGACCTCGACGGTGTCGTCCTCCTGCGCGACGATCTTCTGCAGGACGCCGGCCGCCGGGGACGGGATCTCGGTGTCGACCTTGTCGGTGGACACCTCGAGCAACGGCTCGTCCACCTCCACCCGGTCGCCTTCCTGCTTCAACCACCGGGTGACCGTGCCCTCGGTGACGCTCTCACCGAGTGCGGGCATCTGGACGGAGAAGGCCATTGTTCGCTGACTCCTCGTGCTCTCGTGTGGCTGACTTGGATGGGGAACGGTCAGCCGTGCACGTGCAGCGGCTTGCCGGCCAGGGCGAGGAAGGCCTCGCCAAGGGCTTCAGTCTGGGTCGGGTGGGCGTGGATCAGCGGAGCGACGTCCTCCGGGTGAGCTTCCCAGCTGTAGATCAGCTGGGCCTCACCGATGAGCTCGCCGACACGTTCACCGACCATGGTGACACCGACGACGGGGCCGTCGGGAGCCTTGATCAGCTTCACGCCACCGGCGGTCTTGAGGATCTGGCTCTTGCCGTTGCCCGCGAGGTCGTAGATGAACACCTCGGCGGAGCCGTACTTCTCCTTGGCCGCGGCCTCGGAGAGACCGACGGAGGCGACCTCGGGCTTGCAGTAGGTGACGCGCGGGATGCCCGCCTCGTCGATCACCTTCGGGTTCTGGCCCGCGATCTCCTCGGCGACGAAGATGCCCTGCTGGAAACCGCGGTGCGCGAGCTGCGGGCCCGGCACGATGTCGCCGACCGCGAAGACGTTCGGCAGGTTCGTGCGCAGGCGCTCGTCGGTGATGACGAAGCCGCGGTCGATCTGGACGCCGGCCTCCTCGTAGCCGTGCCCCGCGCTGTTCGGGCCGCGGCCGACCGCGACGAGCAGCAGGTCGGCGTCGAGGACGTCGCCGTTCTCCAGCGTGATCGACACGTTCGAGTCGGTCTGCGTGGCGCCGGTGAACTTCACGCCGGTCTTGAACTTGATGCCGCGCTTGCGGAAGGCGCGCTCGAGCTGCTTGGACGCGTACTCGTCCTCGGCGGGCACCAGACGGGGCAGCGCCTCGACGATCGTGACGTCCGCGCCGAACGACCGCCACACGCTCGCGAACTCCACGCCGATGACGCCGCCGCCGAGGACGACGACCTTCTCCGGGATGAAGTCGAGGTTGAGCGCCTGGTCGCTGGTGATGACCCGGCCGCCGATCTCGAGGCCGGGCAGGCTGCGGGCGTACGAACCGGTGGCGAGCACGACGTTCTTGCCGGTGTAGCGCTGGCCGTTCACGACGACGGTGTTCGGGCCGACGAACGTGCCCGCACCCTCGACCATGGTGACCTTGTTGGCCTTCGCGAGACCCTGCAGCCCCTTGTAGAGCCGGGAGATCACGCCGTCCTTGTAGGAGTTCACGCCGGCGATGTCGATGCCTTCGAGCGAGCTCTTCACACCGAACTGGTCGCCTTCACGCGCGTTGTCCGCCACCTCGGCCGCGTGCAGCAGCGCCTTGGTGGGGATGCAGCCGCGGTGCAGACACGTGCCACCCAGCTTGTCCTTCTCGACCAGGACGACGGACAGGCCGAGCTCCGCCGCGCGAAACGCGCAGGCGTAGCCGCCCGAACCGCCGCCGAGGATGACAAGATCGGCGTTGGTGGCCGACTCCAGTTCCGGCGAAGTCACTTCGGATCTCCTCGGGATTACTTACTACGCGCGGGTGCGCGCGAGGTACGCGGCCATCTTGTCACTAGTTCCCGGAGCATGGTGATCCGGCATAGGACACCACGCCCAGTTCTGATCATTCACCTACTCATAACACCCCTACCTGGCACCATGGTGGAGGGAAGCGCAGGAGGTGCCCGAATGGGGCTGTTCGATCGTTTTCGCAGGAAGTCACGTCCGGGTGTGCTGCGCACCGCGTCCAACCAGGACACGAGCCACCTCGAGAAGTGGGCCGCGAGCCGCCAGGGCGTGGAGGCATACGTGGAACCGAAGACCACGGTGACCGAAACCACTGTGGTCTTGGTCGCCCACGACGGCGAGTGGACCCGCCGCCGAGTCGCGTCCCCGGACGCCGCGCGTTCGTTCGCGCGCAAGCTCGGCATGCCGATCTACGACGCGGGCATCGTCGGCTACCCGAAGCGCATGCGTGATTACACCGCGCGCAAGAAAGCCAACGGCGAAATCTAAACCTTCACCGTCGGCTCGTGCCGGACGGGGAAATTCACGCTCGCCGCGATGAAGCACATCGAGTGCGCCTTCTCGTGCAACGCCTGTGCGGTGTCGCGCATCTCCTCGTCGGCGACGGTGACGACCGGATTCAGCACCACCGAGGTCATCCGCCCCGAACCGTCCGGATGCTCGGCCATCGTCCCGGCGGCGTGGTCGCGGTAGCCGGTGACGACGACGCCGTTGACCGACGCGAGGTGCAGGAACCACAGCATGTGGCACTGCGACAGCGAGGCGACGAGCATCTCCTCGGGGTTGTAGCGCGCCCGGTCACCGCGGAACGACGGGTCGGACGAACCGAGAATGATCTCCTTGCCCACGACGCGAACCTCATGTGCGCGTTCGTAGGTCTTGTAGCCGGAAGTCCCGCTTCCGGTGTTCCCGGTCCAGACGACGTCGACCTCGTACTGATGCGTCCCCATCTGGAAATCCTCCTCTCACGGCGGCCAGGGGCCTAGCCCGGTGAGGCGCGCGTCTCCCTTCAGTCGTCAGCCGTTCGCGTCGAGCTGCCCTGGCAGCGGCCCCGGCCGCAACGCCTTGAGCGAGATGTACACCTGCCGACGCTTGGGGTCGACGTCGAGCACCTCGCCGCGCACGCGGTCGCCCACAGCGATCACCTCGGCGACATCGCTGAAGTGCGTCCAGCCGATCTCGGGAACCCGGACGAACCCCAGCGGGTCGCCGGCGTCAGGCTCGCCGTCGAGGTGGACGAACACCCCGAAGTTGTGGATCGAGCTGACGGTGCCGGTCACCACCGAGCCCCTGCCGATGCTCTTCAAGAAGTAGTCGGCCGCTGCCACGCCGCCCAGTAAAGCGTCACAGACACGACGACCCCGTCACCGGTCTCACCTCGCCTTTGCAATGACTCGTTTGCGGACGAAGTCCAAAGTCTCATTGCTAGGACGCAGGTCAGCGGAACTGAAATCCAATATATTGGCCGCAAAGCCGAACGGCGGGACTCCAGAGGAGTCCCGCCGTTCGTGGTGAAGAGCCTTGGCGAAGATCAGCCGCCAAGATCAGCCGTTGGCGGCGATGTCCGCCAGCACAGCCGCAAGAGTCCGCACCGGAACACCGGTGCCGCCCTTCGAGATGTACCCGTACGGCCCACCCGTGTGGTACGCCGGGCCCGCGATGTCGATGTGCGCCCACTGCACGCCCTCGGCCACGAACTCACGCAGGAACAGCCCGGCCGCGAGCATGCCGCCCCATCGGTGCCCGGTGACGTTCGCGAGGTCCGCGAGCCGCGAGTCGAGGTCCGCGCGCAGCTCCTCGGGCAGCGGCATGGCCCACGCCGACTCGCCGACGGCGGTGCCGATCGCGGTCACGCGGTCGCGGAGCTCCTCGGAGCCCATGACGCCCGAGGTGCGCTTGCCGAGTGCCACGAGCTGCGCGCCGGTCAGGGTCGCGGTCTCGATCAGGTAGTCCGGGCCGTCCTCGCACGCGCGCACGATGGCGTCGGCCAGGATCAGCCGGCCCTCGGCGTCGGTGTTGAGCACCTCGACGGTCTTGCCGCCGTACATGGTCAGCACGTCGCCGGGGCGGTAGGCGTCGCCGGACGGCATGTTCTCCGCCATCGGGATGGACGCGATGATCTCCAGCGGGTACTTGAGCTTCGCGGCGAGCACCATCGTGGCGACGATCGCGGCGGCGCCGGACATGTCGGAGGTCATCTCGTCCATGCCCGCGGCCGGCTTGATCGAGATGCCGCCGGTGTCGAAGGTGATGCCCTTGCCGACGAGCGCGACCTTCTTCGTGGCCTTGGCGCCCTTGTAGGAGATGCGCACGAGGCGCGGCTGGCGCGACGATCCGCCGCCGACGCCGAGGATGCCGCCGAAGCCCTGCTTCTTGAGCGCCTTCTCGTCGAGCACCTCGACTTCGAGGCCCACGGCGGTGGCGAGCTTCTCGGCGCGCGCGGCGAAGGAGGCCGGGTAGAGGTCGTTCGGCGGCGTGTTCACGAAGTCGCGCGCGATGGCGACGGACTCGGCGATCGCGACGGCGGCCTTCAGCGTCGCCTTGTTCTCCTTGGACGCGGCGGCGAACAGGTCGACCTTCGCGACCGCGGCCTCGCCCTTCTCGGACTTGTACTCGGTGAACGCGTAGCCACCGAGCAGCGTGCCCTCGGCGGCGGCACCGACGTGCAGCGCGGCGAGCGTGTTGATCGCGCGCTTCTTGCCGGCCAGCGCGCGGGCGGCGACACCGGACGCGCGGCGCACCTGCTCCTCGCCCGCCGTCTTGCCGAGACCGACGGCCAGCACGAGCGGAGCGGCGAGCTTGCCGAACGTCGGCACCTTGACGAGCTCGTCGGCCTTGCCGGACGCGCGCAGGGTGCCGAGCACCTCGAGCAGCGCGCCGTCGAACGCGGCGTTGACAGCGTCGGCACCGGGGGCGAGCGCCAGACCGTCCGCCCCCTGCAGGGTGCCCACGACGACTGCGTCCGCGGCGGTGGTGCTCAGGTCACCTTCGGTGAGGGCCAGCTTCGGGGCTGTCACGTGCTGCTCCAGGGTTGTGCGTGGTAGGGGTGCTCGGAATCGTGACCTATGCTAAAGGTCGGGTAGTCCCACCAATGCCGAGACCCGCCTCGTTCGGCGGCAATCCGTGACGTTGACAGTTGCTCACGGTGGCGGTTCGCCCATTTCGCGCATCAGTCGACCGGGTGGTTACGACCGGCTGGCGCATCTGCGACTGTGTACGCGTGACCCACACGCCTCGCGAGATCGTCGCTTCGGTCGCGCTCGGTCTTCCCGCGGTGCTCGGTGCGGGGGTCTTCGCCGGATTCGCTCCTGCCGCAGGTCTTGCGGGCTGGTGGGTGTTGCCGGCGCTGGCCATCTCCGCGTTCGCCGCATTGTGCTCGGCTTTCTCGACCGCTGACCAGTCCCGCGCCTATCCCGACGTCGGTGGTGGCTACGGATACGTGCGCGCGCAGCTTGGTGTGTGGCCCGCACGGATGACGGCGAGCGCGCATCTCCTCGGGCGGTTCGCGATGGCGGCGGCGGTGGCGTTGATGTTCGGCGCGTACGTGGTGCCGGACCAGCCGTTGATCGGCGCACTCGCCCTTGTCGTGGCCACGGCGCTGCTCGGTGCGGTGGGCTTCCGCTTCACGGCCGGCGTCAGCGCGTTGGTGTCACTGGTGGTTCTCGGCGTGCTGGCACTCGTCGTCGCGGCGAGCTTCTCGATCGCCCCGGTGCCGTCGGCGGGGGAGTCCGGCACCGTCAACGAGCTCGTCGGCGTCGCGGGCCTGATGTTCATGGCGTTCGCGGGATTCGAGCGCATTACCGCCCCGCATCGCGGTGAGCGGCAGCACTCGCCGGCCGCGTTGAAGGTCGCGATTCCGGTCCTCATCGGACTGTCCTTCGTGGTCTATCTGGCCGTGGGGGCCGGTGTGCTCCGCCAGCTCGGAAGCGCGCGCCTCGCCTTGTCACCCGCGCCGCTGCGAGACGCGCTTGCCGCAGCAGACGCGTCCGCGTTGGTGCCCCTCGTGCAGATTGGTGCAGCGGTGGCCGGTGTGGCCGCGTTGCACTTCGTTCTCGCGTCCGCACACCGCACGTTGACCGGTCTCGTCGAGGACGGCGACCTGCCGACGCGACTCAAACCAGCTGCGCTGACGCTCGTCTTAGTCGTGGGTTCCGTGCTCGCGGTGGTGCTCATGCCAATGGCGACGGCACTGGCGGTTGGCGCGTGCGGGACGTTGTTCTACTACGCCTTCACCAACGCGTCCGCGAGAGTGCTGCTGCAGAACGACCGCACGTGGCCCATGCGCACGGCGTGTCTCGGACTGGGACTTTCGGTACTGCTCGCGATGAGCCTGCCGGTGCCCGCGATGCTCATCTCCATCGCGGGGCTGGGCGCGGGCACGGGGCTCATCGGGCTCACAGCGTCATTGAGAGGAAAACGAGCAGCGTCACGGCAACGCACACCGCAAGCCCGATGACGCGGCCGTTGGTGGTCGGCTTGCCCTTGTTGATCGAGAAGTAGATGGCCAGGAACATGCCGGCGATGAACACCGCGCCCACGACGCCCCCGGCGCCGCTGTTCACATAGCCGATCAGCAACATTATTCCGGTGCCCAGAACGAGCAGCGCGGCCTGCAGGACGGTGCGGACGTCGGCACCGGTCGAAGATCTTTGTCCCTCGGTCATGGGCGGGCACTCTATCGAGTGCCGCCGTACGTGTGACTTAGTAGGACGTCCGAGTTTTGGGAAGACGATTTTCCGTATCCCCACCTGCGGGTTACCGTGCTCACATGACGAGCGAGTTGCCTTTCACCCGGACTCCCCACCCGCACCCGGCGACCCCGGAGCGCGTAGCGGAGGTACTTGCCAAGCCGGGCTTTGGGCAGCACTTCACCGACCACATGGTGACGATCCGCTGGAACCGCGAGAAGGGCTGGCACGACGCTGAAGTCGGGCCCTACAGCTCCCTCTCACTCGACCCCGCGGCAATGGTGCTGCACTACGGCCAGGCGATCTTCGAAGGGCTCAAGGCCTACCGGCAGCCCGACGGATCGATCGCGTCCTTCCGCCCTGAGGCCAACGCCGAGCGCTTCCGCTCCTCGGCCCGCCGCATGGCGATGCCCGAACTTCCCGACGAGCTCTTCCTGGAGTCCGTCCGGCAGATCCTCGCGGTCGACGGCCGCTGGGTGCCGACGGCCGAGGAGGAGTCGCTTTACCTGCGGCCCTTCATGATCTCCACGGAGAAGGGACTCGGCGTGCGACCCTCGTCCGAGTACCTCTACGTGCTGATCGCCTCACCCGCCGGCTCCTACTTCGCGGGCGGCGTCCGCCCGGTGAGCGTGTGGCTCTCGACCGAGTACGTCCGCGCGGCTCCCGGTGGCACCGGCGCGGCCAAGTTCGCCGGCAACTACGCCGCGTCCCTCGTGGCGCAGGCGCAGGCCGCGGAGAAGGGCTGCGACCAGGTCGTCTGGCTCGACGCGGTGGAACGCCGCTGGGTCGAGGAGATGGGCGGCATGAACCTGTTCTTCGTCTTCGGAGACAAGGTCGTCACCCCGGAGCTCACCGGCACGCTGCTGCCCGGCATCACCCGCAGTTCGTTGCTGCAGTTGGCAAGCGACCTCGGACTGTCCGTCGAGGAGCGTCGCATCTCGACGGACGAGTGGGAGAAGGCCAACGCCTCCGGTGAGCTCACCGAGGTCTTCGCCTGTGGCACGGCCGCGGTCATCACCCCGGTCGGCCACGTCAAGCACGCCGGCGGCGAGTTCGACGTCGCCGACGGCGGCACCGGTTCGGTGACGATGAAGCTGCGCGAGCGCCTGACCGGCCTCCAGCACGGCCACGTCACCGACGCCCACGGCTGGATGACGGTGCTTCACTCCTAGCTCAGGCGATCACCAGCACGGCCAGAAGCGCGATTTCGGCGGCAGCACCGAGCACATCACCGGTGATGCCGCCGAAACGCTTTCCGGTGTGCTTCACGAGCGCCCACACGAGCGCGAACGCGACGACGACGGCGACGACCGCGCGCACCCCGAGCGGGACCGCCGCGACGGCGAGCACCACCCACGTACCGATCACCAGCATTGGATGCTGTGTACCGGCTACAAGTGCGCCAAGTCCCTCTGGCCGCGCGGCGGGCACGTTCCGCATACAGCAGACACCGAACGCGGCCCTGCTGGTCGCGAACGCGAGCAGCACGACGCCCCAGTGCGCCTGGGGGAGTGCGGCGGCCTGTGCTCCCAGCACGACGATCAGCGTGACGACCCCGAACGGCCCGGCGCCGCCGTCCTTCATGACCTGGAGCGCGCGCTCCGGCGGCCCGTAACACCCCAGACCGTCTGCAGTATCCGCAAGACCGTCGAGGTGCATACCGCGGGTGGACAGCGCGACGACGCCGACGACCAAAAACCCAGCTACGAGCGCCGATATATTGGATATCGCGAGTAGCTTCAGCACGCCGACCACGAACGCGCCGAGCAACAGGCCGACGATCGGTGTGTATGCAATGGCCCGTCTTGCCGCATCGCGATCGACGTTGTCGACGCGCAATGGCAAGACGGTCAGCCAGGAGAGAGCGAGCTTCACTCGCCCGTATCTTCTGCGGCCGTATCTGTCTCGGGGCCGGGTCGTCCGGGGTCGCGTCTTCAGTGGTCGCGTCTTCCCGGTTGGTGACGCCGGCGCTCTCGAACGTCGCCATCTCCGCGAGCACCTTCACCGCGGAGATCAGCAACGGCAGCGCCGCCACCGCGCCCGACCCCTCACCGAGCCGCATCTCGAACTCCAGCAGCGGCTTCAGGTTCAGGTGCCCGAGCGCGATCGCGTGGGCCGGCTCGGCGGACTGGTGCCCGGCCACCCACCACTCGCGCGCACCCGGCGCCAGCTCCTCGGCGACGACGGCGGCCGCTCCGACGACGACGCCGTCGAGCACCACCGGAGTCCGTCGCACGGCGGCCTGCGCCAAGAACCCGGCCATCGCCGCCAGGTCGGCACCGCCACCGGTCGCCAGCAACGCGATCGGGTCGCTGATCACCAGGCGGGCCCGGCGCAGCGCGTCCCGGATCGCCGCCGTCTTGCGCATCCATGCCTGGTCGTCGATACCCGTGCCGCGGCCGACGACCGCGACCGGCTCCGACCCGGTCAGCGACGCGATCAGCACGGCGGCCGGCGTCGTGTTGCCGATGCCCATGTCGCCGGCGACGAGCACGTCGGCGCCCGCGTCGACCTCCTCGTCGGCGATGGCCCGGCCAGCCACGATCGCGAGCTCGCACTGCTCGCGGGTCAGCGCGTCCTCGCGGTCGATCGACCCTGAGGACCGCCGCACTTTGTGCTGGCTGACCGCCGCCGGGGTGTCCGCGTCGACGGCCATGTCGACCACGCGCACGGTGGCGCCCGCGACCTGCGCGAGCACGTTCACCGCGGCGCCGCCGGTAAGGAAGTTGGCGACCATCTGCCCGGTCACCTCGCTCGGGTACGCCGACACGCCCTGAGCCGTGATGCCGTGGTCACCCGCGAACACCACGACGCGCGGCCGCACGAACGGCTTCGGCGGCACCACGCCCTGACAGGCCGCGATCCAGTTGCCCAGCTCCTCGAGCCGGCCGAGCGAGCCGACCGGCTTGGTCAGCACCGCGTGCCGGGCCTCGGCCTCGCGCAGAACGGTCTCGTCCGGCGGTTCAACCGGCGGGAACTCGGTGCTCACCTGGTCGCTCCTCATCGCAGTCTCAACGGGATGCCCGCGACGAGCAGCAGCACCTCGTCGCACACCTCGGCAACGCGCGCGTTGAGCGCACCGAGGTGATCTCGGAAGAGTCTGCCTGAGCGCGTCGACGGGACGACGCCGAGGCCGACCTCCGCCGTCACGAGCACCAGCCGGGTCCGGCACGTGGCGACCGCGCGCACGAGTTCGTCGACGTTGCCTTCGATGGCGTCCGAGCCGTTTCCGTCCCACGCGTCCGCGTCGTCCAGCACGCCGACCAGCCACGTCGACAGGTCGTCGACCAGGATCGGCGGGTCGTCGTACGAGGTCGCGGTGAGCAGCGCGGGCAGATCGGGCGGTGCGGCCGCCTCGACCGTGTGCCAAGTGGACGGACGACGGGCGACGTGCAACGCGATGCGTGCGTCCCAGTCAGGGTCGTCGGGGTAGCGGCGTGCGGTTGCGACGTACGTCACGGCCGCCTCGGTGAGCAGGCCTTCCGCATGCGCTGACTTGCCTGAACGCGCTCCGCCGAGCACAAGAGTCCTGGATGACAAGAGTTAGCCTTCGTCCCATGGAGTTCCGCTGGCGCTACCAGGATGCAACGGGCCGTGACGTCGCGGGCCCCGATGTGACGTTCGCCGACCAGACGGAGGCGGAGGAGTGGTTCAGCGCCGGATGGCGTGACCTGCTCGACGCCGGGGTCGAGCAGGTCACGCTGCTGCGTGCGGAATCCGAGGTGTACGGCCCGATGAGCCTTCAACCTGCGCAGTGACTGACTAACCCTGGGCGGTGAGCCTCGGGTCGTCGGTGATGACGCCTTCGAGCACGGTGTCGATCTGCTTGAGCACGTCGTCGTCGAGTTCGATGTCGACGGCCTTGACGTTCTCGTAGACCTGCTCCGGACGTGACGCGCCGATGATCGCGGACGCGACGTTCGGGTTCTTCAGCACCCACGCGAGGGCGAGCTGCGCCAGCGTGACACCGGCTTCCTCGGCGATCGGCTTGAGCTGCTGAACGGCGTTCAGCACGTCGTCCCGCACCCAGCGCGAGATCATCTGCGAACCGCGGGCGTCGGCGAGCCGTGAGCCCTCCGGCACCTCGGCGCCCGGCAGGTACTTGCCGGTCAGGATGCCCTGCGCGACGGGGGAGAAGACGATCTGGCTGATGCCCTCGCGCTCACACGCCGGTACGACCTGCGGCTCGATGACGCGCCACAGCATCGAGTACTGCGGCTGGTGCGACACGAACGGGACCTGCAGCTCACGGGCCAGCGCGGCACCGCGGGTGATCTGCTCGGCGGTCCACTCGGAGACACCGACGTAGAGGACCTTGCCCTGGCGGACGAGGTCGGCGAACGCCAGCATCGTCTCTTCCAGCGGAACGCTGTAGTCGAACCGGTGGGCCTGGTACAGGTCGATGTAGTCGGTCTGCAGGCGCTTGAGCGACGCGTTGGCCGACTCCATGATGTGCTTGCGGCCGAGCCCGCGGTCGTTGGGGCCGCCGGGACCGGTCGGCCAGTAGACCTTGGTCAGGATCTCCAGCGACTCGCGCCGCTCACCCTGCAGCGCCCGGCCGAGCACCGACTCCGCGGCGGTGTTGGCGTAGACGTCGGCGGTGTCGAACGTCGTGATGCCCGACTCGAGCGCTGCCTTCACGCACGCGTGGGCCTGGTCTTCCTCGACCTGGGAACCGTGGGTGAGCCAGTTCCCGTACGAGATCTCACTGATGCTCAGGCCGCTACGGCCGAGACGACGGAACTTCATACATCGGAGCTTAAACCGAAATCGTTCGTCCTGCTAATGAACTTCGGGAGCCCGCCAGACCAGCGAGTACCGCCAGAACACGTGCCGGCGGACACGTGCGCCGGGCGTGATCTCCCGGGCGGCCGCGCGGATCTCCGGCAACGTCGGAGCCGTCAGCACGACCGGCATCTCCGGGTCGTGCGGCTTGCCCCCGGTGCCGTTGACGGCCTTCGCGAGACCGACGAGCGCGTTCGCCGGCAACGTCACGAGCTCCATCGCCCGGTCCGCGCGCGTCGCCGTCCGGTACAGCCCGATGACGATCAGCAGACCGCCCGGCCTGGTCAGCCCGGCCAGCCTGGTGAGGCCAGCGTGCAGCGGCAGGTGGTGCAGGCTCGCCTCGGCGGTGACGACGTCGTAGCGGCCCAGGTCGTGGGTGAGCACGTCGCCGTGGATCCACCGAATCCGGTTGCTGGTGGCGCGGGCGCGTTCGATCATGCGCGCGCTGGCGTCGATCGCGGTGACCTCGCGGCCGTGGAAGTCGTTGCTGATCGAGCGGGCCAGGTCGCCCAGCCCGCAGCCGACGTCCAGCGCCGAACCCGCCCGAGACGGCAACTGCCGGAGCAACCACCGGCGGTACCACGCGTTGTGGTCCCACCGGAGTCGCTCCGGCAGCTGTAGCTTGCGTTGCTTTTCGCGCAACTACTTAATGGCCTCGCCCGGCTTCACACGCGGCTTCGGCACGCGGAGCCTGCGCAGCTGGCTCGCGCGGATGAACGAGTACCAGCCGATCGAGATGCCCTTGATCGGCTCGGTCGGGAACTTCGCCCGCACCCGCCGCGTGACGATCCGGCCGAGGACGATGCCCTCGATGATCATCGCGATCAGCATGAACGTCGTCGCCAGCGTCGCGTACCGCTGCACCGCGAGCGACGGCGTCAGCAGCGCCACGAACACCAGGATCGCGAGCGGCATGAACAGGCCCATGAGGTTGCGGCGCGAGTCGACGAGGTCGCGGATGTACGCCTTCACCGGACCGCGGTCGCGCGGCAGCAGGTACTTGTCCTCGCCCGCCATCATGCGCTGGCGGCGCTCGGTCGCCACGGCGCGCTTCTCTTCCTTGCTCATCTTGCTCTTGCTGCCGCGCATGCGCTTGAACGCCTCGCGCTGCGTGCGGGGCGGCGGCGGAACGGGACCGCTGCGCCGGCTCTGCGCCTCCCGCCGCTTCGGCGTCGGCCTGCCCTTGCCCGAGCTGTGCGCCCTGTCGAGCGGCTCGGCGAGCTCGGCCCCCGACTCGGGAGCATCGGCGGCGGTGTCGGCGGAGTTGCGGCGCAGGAACCTCACAACACCAGGGTAGGGCAGCGGGTTTTCGGTACCTTTCGCGAGGTGCGCGTACTCATCGCTCCGGACTGCTTCGGCGGCACCCTGACCGCTCGCGAGGCCGCTGACGCCATCGCCACCGGCTGGCTCGACGCCAAACCCGACGACGTCGTCGTCCAGCGCCCGCTCGCCGACGGCGGCCCTGGCTTCGTCGACGTCCTGCATGCCGCACTGGGCGGCAATATCCAATATATGAGCGTCACCGGCCCACTCGGGAAGCCGGTCGAGGCCCGCTGGCTCAGCGTGTCCGCAGGTGGTGGACGCACCGCCTACATCGAGTCCGCCGAGGCATGCGGCCTGCACCTCGTTCCCGTGGAACTCCGCCCGGAATCCTGCGAGACGGCGACAACGCGAGGCGTCGGTGAGCTCATCGGCGCAGCCGCGGTTGACAACGATGTCATCGTGGTCGGCCTCGGCGGCTCCGGCACTACGGACGGCGGCTCGGGCATGCTCGACGCACTCGACGCGCTCGGTGACTTCCGGAGCAGGCTGACTGATATATCGCTCGTCGCCGCGTCCGACGTGGAGAACCCGCTCCTCGGCCCGCACGGCGCCGCGCACACGTTCGGCCCCCAGAAGGGCGCCTCGCCGGAAGCCGTCGAACGCCTCGAAGCGAGGCTCGCCGCGATGGACGTCCTGACTCCCGTATCCGATATACCGGGTGCGGGCGCGGCAGGTGGCCTGGGCGCCGCACTCCTCTCACTGGGCGCGACGGTCAAGTCCGGCGCCGGCCTGGTCCGCGAACTCACCGGCCTCGACGCCGCACTCGACGACGCCGACGTCGTCGTCACCGGCGAAGGCAGCTTCGACTGGCAGTCACTCCGGGGCAAGCTCATCACCGCCGTCGCCGGTGGCGCCGCCGAACGCGGCCTGCCGTGCGTCGCCATCGCCGGCCAGGTGAGCGTCGGCCGCCGCGAGATGGCCGCCGCGGGCGTCCAGGAGGCCTACTCGGTCTCCGACCACGTCGGCTCTGTGCAAAAGTCGATTGCGGACGCCCGCAAAAGTCTCATTGCAACGGCCCAGTATGTGGCGGTGCAGTGGTCGCGCTGAGGGCAGGTCGAGGCGGTGGCCGAGCCCACCGATATATCAGTCGGTGTGGAGCGTGGCCTACGTGACAGTCGACACTTGAGGCGACAAGGGCGGGCGTTGTGGGACCATGGAAAGCGGAACAAAGCGGGGCACGCCCGTGTTGTTGAAGGGCGAACGCCCGCAAAGGACCTCTTAGGAGAGCCATGACGACCGCTCAGGATGCCGCTTCGACCTCCGAGGCGCCGACCCACGGCGTGACGCTGACCGAGACGGCTGCCGTCAAGGCCAAGGCGTTGCTTGACCAGGAGGGTCGCGACGACATGCATCTGCGCATCGCCGTCCAGCCCGGTGGTTGCGCGGGTCTGAAGTACCAGCTGTTCTTCGACGAGCGCTCGCTCGACGGTGACGCGATGGTCGACTTCAACGGCATGAAGGTCGCCGTTGACCGCATGAGCGCGCCGTACGTCGAAGGCGCTGTCATCGACTTCGTGGACACGATCGAGAAGCAGGGCTTCACGATCGACAACCCGAACGCCGGCGGGTCTTGCGCCTGCGGCGACTCGTTCCACTAAGGCGAACACGCGCGAGGCCGCGTTCCCGCACTTGTCGGGAACGCGGCCTCGTCCTGTGTTCAGACCAACGCGTGTGAACCGGCGTTGGGGTGGACCGGGATCAGTTCGGAGCTTCAGACGCCATACTCGGCGAGGCCTTCGACCTGGTGGGTGCACCGGTCGTCGACCTGCCAGGGAGCGGCCGCACGCGGGGCCGGAAGGGGGTGCTCGGGGTGCGTCAGAGCGAAGGGGAGCTGCGAGCAGTCGTCGATCAGCTCACTCATCGTGGTCGCCTCGGGGATCGTCACCTCTCGACCGTATGTCGGTGGTCTGACCTGCGGTAGCCCTACCAAACGGTAGTCTTCACAGCTGCACTCGTCCGGGTGAGTTGTCACGTACAGCAAGGGAATGAGGGGACCGACGTGCCGGTAGCCGTGTGCGGCAGCATCGCGACCGACCATCTGATGCACTTTCCGGGTCGATTCGCGGACCAGCTGGTCGCGGAGCGTCTCGACCGTGTGTCGCTGAGCTTCCTGGTCGACGACCTCGTAGTCCGCCGCGGTGGCATCGGCGCGAACATCGCGTTCGGGCTCGGCGTGCTCGGCGTGCGGCCGGTTCTCGTGGGTGCCGTCGGCAGGGACTTCGACGACTACCGCTCGTGGCTGGAGCGGCACGGCGTCGACACGTCGGGTGTCTATGTGTCCGAGGTCGCGCACACCGCGCGGTTCGTCTGCACGACGGACGACGACATGTGCCAGATCGCGTCCTTCTACGCCGGTGCGATGGCCGAGGCGCGCAACATCGAGCTGGCCCCGATCGCGAATCGCGTCGACAACCTTGAGCTCGTCGTGATCAGCCCCGACGACCCCGCCGCGATGCTCCGGCACGCCGAGGAGTGCCGTCAGCGCGGCTACAAGTTCGCCGTCGACCCGTCGCAGCAGCTCGCCCGCATGGACGGCGAGCAGGCGCGCGCGTTCGTCGAGGAGGCCGAGTACCTCTTCAGCAACGACTACGAGTGGGAACTGCTGCTGCAGAAGACCGGCTGGGCCGAGGCCGACGTCCTCGCCCGCGTCGGCAGGCGCATCACCACCCTCGGTGCCAAGGGCGTCGAGATCGTCGACCGCGACGGCTTCTCGCTGCACGTGCCCGCGGTTCCCGAGGTCGCGAAGACCGACCCGACCGGTGTCGGCGACGGCTTCCGCGCGGGCTTCCTCGCCGGCACGACCGCCGGCCTGGGCCTCGAACGCGCGGCTCAGCTCGGTTCACTCATCGCGGTCGAGGTGCTGGAGACCGTCGGCACGCAGGAGTGGGTGCTCGAGCGCGACTCGGCGCTCGCTCGCATTCGTGGCGCGTTTGGTGCCGAAGCTGCTGAGGAGATCGCTCCCGTCCTGCCATGATCGGACAATGGGGACGTACCTGTTCGGCGACACCGGTGAGTTGCTGGATCCACAGTTCGACGCGTTGAGCTCGTTGCTCGACGCGGGCACGTTCGCCCGCGTCGAGCAGCTCGGCATCGCGGACGGCTGGCGCTGCCTGGAAGTCGGGGGCGGAGGGGGATCGGTGGCGACCTGGCTCGCCGACGTCGTCGCGCCGTCCGGGCACGTGACGGTCACCGACATCGACGTCACCCGGCTCGAGGAACGCGACAACATCACCGTCCTGGAACACGACGTCGTGTCCAACATCCTGCCGGGGAACGCGTTCGATCTGGTCCACGCCCGTCTGGTGCTGTTCCACCTCCCCGCCCGCGACGCCGTCCTGCGCAAGCTGCGCGACGCGTTGCGGCCCGGCGGCTGGCTCGTGCTCGACGAGTTCGACTGCCTCCCGCTCGAAGTCCTCTCCGCCGCCCCTGACGACGCGAAGCTGATCATGCGGGTGAAGAACGCCCTGCTGACGTTGCTCGAACAGGCCGGCGCGGAACTGGCGTGGGGCGCGCGCATCGAGCGGGCGTTGCAGGACACCGGGCTGAACGACGTCAGCGGCTCCCGTGAGGTGCAGGAGTGGCACGGCGGCTCGCCGGGATGCCGTCTGCTCGCCACGTCCGCACGCCAGGTGCGCAAGAAACTGCCGCTCTCCGACGACGAGTTCGACCGCTACCTGGAGCTCATGGCGGCACCGGAAACGGTCGTCAGCTCGTATGCGATCTGCAGCGCGCAAGGCCGGCGCTAACGAAAAGGGCCCCTCCGGAGAGGGGCCCGAATCGTGAAACCTAGAGCTTGACCGGGTAGTGCGGCTCCGGCACCACCGGCCGGATGCGGCCCTCGATGAAGATGCCGTGCCAGATCATGAACACCAGCAGCGCCCAGATGCGGCGGCTGTGGTCGAGCACGCCGGAGCGGTGCTCCTCGATCAACCGCAGCACGGCGGTCTTGTCGATGTACTGGTCGGTCTGCGAGGTGCGCACGATGTCGACGGCCCAGTCGTGCATCTCGTCCTTGAGCCAGTGCCGGATCGGCACCGGGAAGCCGAGCTTGCGGCGGTTCAGCACGTGCGCGGGCACGATGTCGCGGATCGCCTTGCGCAGCGCGAACTTCGTCGTGTCCTTCGTGATCTTCAGCTCGCTCGGGATCTGCGAGGCGATCTTGAAGACCTCGGGGTCCAGGAACGGGACCCGCAGCTCCAGCGAGTTCGCCATGGTCATCTTGTCGGCCTTGACCAGGATGTCGCCGCGCAGCCACGTGAACAGGTCGACGTGCTGCATGCGCGTGACCGGGTCCCAGTTGCGCGACTCGCGGTACGGCTGGGCCGTCGCGTCCATGTGCGAGACCGCCGGGTCGTACGTGCGCAGCACCTGACGCAGGTGGTCGTCGAGGAAGATGCGCGCGTTGCCGTAGTAGCGCTCTTCCAGCGTGAGCGCGCCACGACGCAGCAGGTCCTTGCCGCGCACACCGTGCGGGATCTTCGTCGAGACCTTGCCCATGGCCTTGCGCAGCGCGCCGGGCACCTTCTCGAACCCCGCCAGCGACAACGGCTCGCGGTAGATCGTGTAGCCGCCGAAGAGCTCGTCGGCGCCCTCACCGGACAGCACGACCTTCACGTGCTGACGCGCCTCACGGGCGATGAACCACAACGGCACCAGTGCCGGGTCCGCCACCGGGTCGTCCAGATACCAGGTGATCAGCGGCAGGGAGTCCATCATCTCCTGCGCGGAGACCGTGCGGACGACGTGCTTCACGCCGATCAGCGCCGCCGACTCCGCAGCCACGTCGACCTCGGAGAAGCCCTGGCGCTCGAAGCCCGTCGTGAACGTGATCAGGTCCGGGTTGTGTTCCTTGGCCAGCGCCGCGACCACCGTCGAGTCGATGCCGCCGGACAGGAACGAGCCGACCGTCACGTCCGCGCGCATGTGCTTGGCGACCGAGTCGCGCAGCGCCGCCGTGATCTCGTCGTACAGCGCGTCCGCCTCGGCCTCGCTGCGGACCGTGCGCACCTTGAAGTTCGCGGGGAAGTAGCGCTCGAACGCCGGCGCCTCGCCGGGGACCAGCGTGAACGAGTGGCCGGACTCGACGCGGAAGATCTGGTCGTGCAGCGAGGCGGGCTCCGGCACGTACTGCAGCGTGAGGTAGTGCTGCAGGCCCTTGACGTTCATCTTCGGCTCGATGCCGAGCGTGGAGGCGATCTCCAGCAGGATCTTCTTCTCGCTGGAGAACGCGACGCCGTTGGGGCCCTTCGCGTAGTACAGGGGCTTGATGCCGAACGGGTCGCGCCCGCCGAACACGATGCCGCGCTCGGAGTCCCAGATCATGAAGGCGAACATGCCGCGCAGCTTCGTGATCGCCGCGGGGCCGAAGTAGTGGTAGGCGGCGACGATCGTCTCGGTGTCGCCGTCGGTGTGGAAGACCGCGCCGAAGGACTCGGTGAGCTCGGCCCGCAGTTCCAGGTAGTTGTAGATCTCGCCGTTGAAGTTGATCGTGTACCGGCTCGGCGACTCCGCCGGCCCCCACGTCAGGGGCTGGTGGGAGTGCTCGATGTCGATGATGGCGAGGCGGTTGAAGCCGAACACGACCTCGTCGACCCGCCGGGTGCCGCTCTCGTCCGGCCCGCGGTGGCGCATGCAGCGCAGCGCGGCCTCCACAGCCGGGCGGGCGGATTCGGCCTCGTTCTCGCTAGGGCATACCAGTCCTGCCAGGCCGCACAAGGCTCTCGCACCTCTCAGAATTCAGACGGGGAAGGCTTCAGTATGCCGAAGCTGCTTTGTGTGACCGAAACTGCACCGCAGGGGCGGTGCCCCCGAGGGGTGAGCGCGGTTGCGCTGGGCTACGCTCCCGCTTGATCCGTTGGCATGGAACGAGGAGGCGGGCGAGCAGTGGGCCTGAAGGAGGGCACCAGGGCATCCCGGCTGGTGAAGACCGCTGGGCTTGTGAGCCTGGTCGGGATCGGGGCCACCGGTTGCTCCACGGACGAGGTGCTGCGCTTCGGCTGGCCGAAGGCCGTCACGCCGCAGGCCGAGGAGATGCGCGAGCTCTGGACCTGGTCCGTGATCGCCGCGCTCGTCGTCGGCGTCATCGTGTGGGGCTTGATCCTGTGGTCGGTGGTCTTCCACCGCAAGAAGTCGGAAGAGCTTCCGCGTCAGACGGCGTACAACCTGCCGCTGGAGATCGTGCTCATCGTCGTACCGACGGTGATCGTGGCGGTGCTGTTCTACTTCACCGCTGTCACGCAGAACTACATCACGGACAAGTCGGGCAAGCCCGACGTGAACGTCGACGTGATCGCGTTCCAGTGGAACTGGGAGTTCCAGTACCCGGAGCACAAGACCGAAGAAGGCAACGTCGTCAGCACGGTCGGCACCTCGGGTGAAATCCCGATCATGGTGCTGCCGGCGCACAAGCGCATCCAGTTCACGCTGCGCTCGACGGACGTCATCCACTCCTTCTTCGTGCCGGAGTTCCACTTCAAGCGGGACGTCTTCCCCGAGCCCAAGAAGAACAACCAGGACAACGTCTTCCAGATCGACCAGATCGATCGTCCCGGTGCGTTCGTCGGCCGTTGCGCCGAACTCTGCGGCTCGTACCACGCGGTGATGAACTTCGAGGTCAGGGCGCTCGAGGAAGCCGACTTCGACAAGTACATCGAGCTGCGCAAGCAGGTCAACGAGAAGACCGGCAAGCCGTTCACCACGGCCGAGGCGCTCGCTCAGGTGAACTGCGGTGAGCTGTGTGCGCCGCTGGCCACCACGACCACCCCGTTCAACACCGACCGGACGGCCCGTGAGGCCTCCGGCGCGGGTCGGAAGTAGGGAACACACCCCGCGATGAAGATCGAAGCTCGCGTATTCGACCTGGTGATGGCCTTCTCGTTCCTGATGGCCATCGTCTACGGCTACTGGACGCACCGCGACACCGGCGCGGTCGAGCCCACCGGCACGGTGGCGCTCGCACTGACCGGTGGCCTGGCGCTCATCGTCGGCACCTACTTCCGGTTCGTCGCCCGCCGCATCGAGGTGCGGCCGGAGGACAACCCCGACGCCGAGGTCTCCGACGGCGCTGGTGAGCTGGGCTTCTTCAGCCCCGGCTCGTACTGGCCGGTCGGCCTCGCGGCCGCTGCGGCGACCGCGGGTGTGGCTGTGGCGTTCTGGCACGTGTGGCTGCTCGTGATCGCCATCGTGCTGGTGCTGATCGCGATCGGTGGCCTGGTGTTCGAGTACCACACCGGTCCCAGCCACGACTGATATCCCGTATCCCATATATCGGATATCGGCTGGATGTTTCGCCTGAGGCCCTCTCCTTCGCGGAGGGGGCCTCAGGCGTTTTCGCCGTTCTACGCACATGTACTGGGTCGCTGTCGGTGATCCGGTGGCCTGATATCCAATATGTGACACATCGCATACTGAATACGCTGACAACGTTGTCATTCGCCGCCGGCCGCCGCCAGTCGACGACGACCGCCACCTACCGCCATCCCATCGACCGCCCCGACCGCCGTCGACTGCCGCCGACCGATGTCCGCCGCCGCCGACCGCGAGCCGCTGTGTCGACTGTCGGCCGGAATCGATATCCGATATCCGGTATCTCGTATGCGGTATATCGGCCTGCCTGACATATCGCATACAGCGCAAAGGGGCCCTCCCCACCGTGGTGGCGGGAAGGGCCCCTTCGCAGGTCCAGGCGGGTCCAGCGGCGTTTACGCGGCGACCGGCGTCTTCTGGTAAGCGTCCACGTACTCCTGGCCGCTCAGGTCCAGGATGCGGTAGATGATCTCGTCGGTGACGCTGCGCAGGACCGGCAGTGAATCCTGCATACCGTCGTACCGGCTGAAGTCGAGCGGCTCACCGAACCGGATCGTCACGGGGACGATCTTCGGGAACCTGCTGCCGACCGGCTGCACCTTGTCCGTGCCGATGATGCCGACCGGCACGACCGGGGCCCCGGACTCGAGCGCCATGCGGGCGACGCCCGTGCGGCCGCGGTGGAGCATGCCGTCGAGCGAGCGGGTGCCCTCCGGGTAGATGGCGAACGCATCGCCGCGCGCGAGGATCTCGGTGGCGGTGTCGAGCGCGGCGCGCGCGTCGCGGCCCTTGCCGCGGTGCACCGGCACGTGGCCGAGCGACGAGAAGAACCAGCGGGACAGCGAACCCTTCACCCCGGTGCCGGTGAAGTACTCCGCCTTCGCGAGGAACGACACGCGCCGCGGAACGACCATCGGGATCACGACGCTGTCGATGAAGCTGAGGTGGTTGGCCGCCAGGATGACGGGGCCGTCGGTGGGGATGTTCTCCAGGCCGTCCACCACCGGGCGGTAGACAAGACGGGCTGCGCGCGCGACGACATGCTTCATCACCGGGTAGAGGACCATGCCTCCAGCATTCCAGGTGGCGATTGCCACGGCGTTACCACGTGGTGCGCATCTCCGGTCAGTCACTCGCTCGGACTACGCCGATTTGGCGGCCGTGCGAGGACGGTCACGCGTCATCGACGACGCGTGACCGAACCACCCGTTCTGGTGCCGCTACCGCGCAGAGAGTCCGGTGCTTAACCACGCAGTGAGGCTGAGAGCTCCACCCAGCGGCTCAGCAGTGTTGCCGCTTTGCCTGAGTCGATCGCGTCGGCCGCGCGGCTCAGCGAGGCCGTCAGGTCGGCGTGCAGGTCATCGGAGAAGCCGCCGTAGGCCGCGATGGCGCCCGCCGCGTTCACGAGCACCGCGTCGCGCACCGAACCCGTCTGGCCGGCCACGAGGTCGCGGACCACCTGGGCGTTGACGGACGCGTCGCCACCCTTCAGGTCCTCCTCGCGCGCGGGCTTCACGCCGAGCACGGCCGGGTCGATGGTCTCGGTGCGCACCACGCCGTCCTGCACGAGCCACGCGGACGTCGTCGTGGTCGTGGTGATCTCGTCGAGGCCGTCGTCGCCCCGCACGACCAGCGCGGTGTGCCCGCGCCGCGCGAACACGCCGGCGATCAGCGGTGCCGCACCCGCCCGCGCGCAGCCGATGAGGCCGACCGTGGGCTGTGCCGGGTTCGTCAGCGGGCCGAGCAGGTTGAACGACGTCGGGATGCCGATCTCGCGCCGCACGGGACCCGCGTGCCGGAAGCCGGGGTGGAACACCGGCGCGAAGCAGAAGCCGATGCCCAGCTCCCGCACGGTCGCCTGCACGCCCTCCGGGGGCAGGTCGATCGCGACGCCCAGCGCCTCCAGCACGTCCGCCGTGCCGCACTGCGACGACGCCGCCCGGTTGCCGTGCTTCACCACCGGCACGCCCGCGGCGGCCGTGACGATCGCGGCCATCGTCGAAATGTTCACCGAACCGGAATGATCGCCGCCGGTGCCCACGATGTCCGCCGCGCGCACGTCCACGGTGAAGCGGCGGGCGTGGTTCAGCATCATGGTCGCGAGGCCGTCGATCTCCTCCGGCGTCTCGCCCTTGGCGCGCAACGCGACGATGAACGCCGCCACCTGCGCCTGGGTCGCCTCGCCGGACATCACCCGGTCCATGCCCCAGGCGGTGTCGTCCGCAGTGAGGTCGACGCCGTCGATCAACCGGTTGAGCAGCGATGGCCAGGTGCGCTCGGTCATCCGCGATCAGCCCTTGACGACGGGCAACGCCGAGCCGCGCAGCACCTCGGCCACGGTCTCGGCGGCGGCCAGCGGGTCGAGCGGGTGCACCAGCACCGCGTCGGCCTGCGACCAGGTCGCGAGCCAGCGGTCGTCCTTGCGGCGCACCGCGACGACGATGGGCGGGCAGTTCGTGATCTCGTCCTTGAGCTGGCGGGACAGGCCCATGCCGCCGGTCGGCTGCGCCTCGCCGTCGAGGATCAGCAGGTCGACGGAGCCGTTGTCCACCTCGTAGAGGACGTCCGCGATCGCTCCGGCCTCGATGAAGTCGACCCGCGACAGGTCCGGCGCCGGACGGCGGCCGACCGCAGTGATGATCGTCTCACGCACCTCGGGCCGGTGGCTGAACACCAGGATCTTCGTGGTCTGCGTGCTCATCTCTCGATCCTCCGCTGAGACTGCTGACTGCGGGTCAGGAAGAGGCGACCCCAGAAAGTGATGAAAGTCGCCGCGATGTTATCCGGCTGGCTGCAGGGCGTCCCACCCCAGGGCTTCCCCGCCCAGCCGCTGCGCCAGCGACGCCATCCGCGAGCGCTCCTGAGCGCAGTGCAGAGCGTCCAGCCGCTGCACCCGACTGATATGCGATATATCACCGGCGACGAGTACCCAGCCGTCCGGCGAGAGCAGCTCGCGGGCGCGTTCGACCTGGTCAGACGGGTATGCGAACGTGGTGTCGCAGCACGGCGAGCTCGTCCGCGCGCCACAGCGGTGACCGTGCCAAAGCGGCCGAATCCGCCTCCGCGATGTCGAACGCCTCGACCACCACGACGAGGTCCGGGTCGTCGATCGACAACGACGGTTCGTCCTCTCGGCGCAGCAGGTCGCGCAACCGGCCCAGCAAACCCATCCGTTGATCTCCTCGCGATCACCCGCTGTGTGACCCAGCCGACCCATGATCCGCCCAGGACCCGATGGGCGGAGCAAAAAAGCGCAAGCAATAATGCTGCCCGTGACCACGGCAGCGCCTTCAATCGGCCAGCGCGTGCACTCGCTGAACCGCCCGAACATGGTCAGCGTCGGCACGATCGTCTGGCTGTCCAGCGAGCTCATGTTCTTCGCTGGCCTCTTCGCCATGTTCTTCACGGTGAAGGCCCAGAACGAGGGACACTGGCCTCCCCCGCCCACCCATCTGAACGTCCCCTACGCGACGGTCTTCACGATCATCCTCGTGGCGTCGTCCTTCACGTGCCAATGGGGCGTGTTCGCGGCGGAGCGGGGTGACGTCTTCGGTCTGCGTCGCTGGTACATCGTGACGCTGATCATGGGCGCGATCTTCGTCGCTGGTCAGGCGGGTGAGTACGTCGAGCTCGTCGAGCACGGCACGACGATCCCGTCCTCGGCCTACGGCACCGTCTTCTTCCTGACGACCGGCTTCCACGGCCTGCACGTCATCGGCGGTCTGATCGCGTTCGTCTTCCTGTTGATCCGGACGAAGCTCAGCAAGTTCACGCCCGCACAGGCCACCGCATCGATCGTCGTGTCGTACTACTGGCACTTCGTCGACGTCGTGTGGATCGGCCTGTTCGCAATCATCTACATCGTGCCCTGACCAGCACGTAGCAAAGCCACGAGCTCCCGAACTGACAGCAAGGGTTGCCGCACACGATGACCACCACTACGAAACGCCCCCGCGGCGCCCGCACGAAGCTGCGCCGCCGGGTGGCCGGCCTGCTCGCGCTGGGCTTCGGCCTGCTGAGCGCCGGCATGCTGTTCGCCGCGTTCGCGCCCCAGGCCCAGACCGCGCAGGCGCAGCAGGACGCCGCGCTGGTCCGTCAGGGCGAGCAGATCTACCTGAACACCTGCCAGACCTGCCACGGCATGGCTCTCGAAGGTGTCAAGGACCGCGGGCCGAGCCTCATCGGCGTGGGCGACGCCGCGGTCTACTTCCAGACTTCCTCCGGCCGCATGCCCATGGCGCGGCAGGAGGCGCAGGCCATCCGCAAGCCCGCCAAGCTCTCCCCCGAGGAGATCAACGCGCTGATGGCCTACATCACCGAGAACGGTGGCGAGGGCCCGAAGAAGCCCGCCGAGTCCGGTGAGGCCCTGCGCGGCGACAACCCGGCGCGCGGTGGCGAGCTGTTCCGCCTCAACTGCGCCAGCTGCCACAACTTCACGGGTCGTGGTGGCGCGCTGTCGTCCGGCAAGTTCGCGCCGGCGCTCGACGGCGTCAGCGAGGAGCAGATCTACACGGCGATGCTGAGCGGCCCGCAGAACATGCCGAAGTTCGGCGAGCGGCAGCTCACGCCGGAAGAGAAGAAAGACATCATCGCGTACGTCAAGTCGGTCACCGACGGAAACAACAACTCCGGCGGTAACCCCCTGGGCGGGTTCGGACCCGTCTCCGAGGGATTGATCGCGTTCATCGTGGGTATCGCCGCGCTCATCGGCGTGACCCTCTGGATCGGAGCCAAGGCATGAGCGGCGACAAGCCGATCGAGCTGCCCAGCGAGGCAGAGCTCGCGGAGATGAGCCGGGACGAGCTCGTCAAGCTCGGCACCAAGATGGACGGCGTCGAGCTCGTCCACTACGAGGACAAGTTCCCGGTCCCCGGCACCCGCGCGGAGCGCCGCGCTCAGCGTTCGGTGGCCGTGTGGTTCCTGATCTCGGCGTTGTCGGGTCTGGCCTTCCTCGGCGTGTTCCTGTTCTGGCCGTGGCAGTACGAGGCCCCGCACACCGACGGCCACCTGCTGCACCTGCTCTACAACCCGCTGATCGGCCTGCTGCTGGGCCTGTCGGTGCTGGGGCTGGGCGTCGGCGCACTGCTCTACACCAAGAAGTTCCTGCCCGACGAGCTCGCGGTGCAGCAGCGCCACGACGGCCCGTCGCCCGAGGTCGACCGCGCCACGCTGGTCGCGGGGCTCGCCGACGCCGGTGACCGCAGCGGCATCGGCCGCCGCAGCCTGATCAAGCGCACCGCGGGCCTCGGCGCCGGTGTGCTCGGCCTGGGTGTCGCCGCCGTGCCGCTGGGTGCGCTGATCAAGAACCCGCACGCGGACAGCGAGACCAAGAACTCGCTGTGGCACACCAGCTGGAAGCCGGAGAAGCCGGGCGAGAAGGTCTACCTGCGCCGCCACACCGGCAACTTCCACGACGTCTCCCTGGTGCGTCCCGAGGACGTCGAGCCGGGCGGCTTCGAGACGGTGTTCCCGTTCCGCGAGTCGGAGCGCAACGACGAGCACGCGCTGGTCGCCGCCCTCAAGCGGGCCGACGCGCCGGTCATGCTCATCCGCATGCGCCCGAACCAGGCGGTCACCAAGCGCGCCGGTCAGGAAGACTTCAACTTCGGCGACCTGTACGCGTACTCCAAGATCTGCACGCACCTGGGTTGCCCGACGTCACTGTTCGAGCAGCAGACCGGTCTGCTGCTCTGCCCGTGCCACCAGTCGCAGTTCGACGTGTTCGAGTACGCCAAGCCGCGGTTCGGTCCGGCAACCCGTCCTCTGCCCCAGCTTCCGATCACGGTGGACGAGGACGGATACTTGGTTGCCCGCAGCGACTTCATCGAGGCTGTGGGTCCGGCGTTCTGGGAGCGGAAGTCATGAGTGCCATCACCACGCCGACGAAGCCGGCCAACGCCGCCGCGCGCGTCGCAGGGGCGGCGGCCAACGCTGCCGACGAGCGGTTCCACCCGGCCTCTGGCCTGCGCAAACAGCTGAACAAGGTCTTCCCGACGCACTGGTCGTTCCTGCTCGGCGAGATCGCGCTGTACAGCTTCATCGTGCTGCTGCTGTCGGGCACGTACCTCGCGTTGTTCTTCGATCCGTCGATGACCGAGGTCACCTACAACGGCGCGTTCGACAACCTCCGCGGCATCGAGATGTCGCGGGCGTTCGCCTCGACGCTCGACATCTCGTTCGAGACGCGCGGTGGCCTGTTCGTCCGCCAGGTGCACCACTGGGCGGCGCTGCTGTTCATGGCCGCGATCGTCGTGCACATGTTCCGGATCTTCTTCACCGGTGCGTTCCGCAAGCCGCGTGAGATCAACTGGGTCATCGGCATCGTGCTGTTCATGCTCGGCGCGATCGAGGGCTTCCTCGGCTACTCGCTGCCCGACGACCTGCTCTCGGGCACCGGCCTCCGCGTCATGGCGGCCCTGCTGATCTCGTTCCCGGTGATCGGCACGTGGCTGAACTGGCTGATGTTCGGCGGGGAGTTCCCCGGCACGGACATCATCCCGATGCTCTACACCGCGCACATCCTGATCATCCCGGCGATCATCCTCGGCCTGATCGCGGCGCACCTGGCGTCTGGTCTGGTACCAGAAGCACACCCAGTTCCCCGGCGTCGGCCGCAAGGAGACGAACGTCGTCGGCGTGCGCATCATGCCGGTGTTCGCGGCCAAGGGCGGTGGCTTCTTCGCCATCGTCGTCGGTGTCATCGCGATCATGGGTGGCGTCTTCCAGATCAACCCGATCTGGAACTTCGGCCCGTACAACCCCGCGCAGATCTCCGCCGGCTCGCAGCCGGACTGGTACATGGGCTGGACCGACGGCCTGGTCCGCATCTGGCCCGCGTGGGAGTTCTACCTGGGCAACTACACGATCCCGGCGGCGTTCCTGCCGTTCATCCTCGGCCTGCCGCTGCTGACCGGCATCGCGGCGGTCTACCCGTGGATCGAAAAGAAGATGACCAAGGACTACGCGCACCACAACCTGCTGCAGCGCCCGCGTGACGTGCCCGTCCGCACCGCGCTCGGCTGGATGGCGATCACGTACTTCATGGTCCTGCTGCTCATGGGCGGCAACGACATCTTCGCGTACCAGTTCGACATCTCGTTGAACCTGACGACGTGGATGGGCCGCATCGGCATGCTGGTCCTGCCCCCGATCGCGTACTTCGTGGCCTACCGCATCTGCATCGGTCTGCAGCGCGGCGACCGCGAGGTGCTCGAGCACGGTGTCGAGACCGGCATCATCAAGCGCCTGCCGCACGGCGAGTTCATCGAGATCCACCAGCCGCTCGGCCCGGTGGACGACCACGGCCACCCGCTGCCGCTCGCCTACCAGGGCGCGTCGGTGCCGAAGAAGATGAACAAGCTGGGCTCGGCCGGTCACCCGGTCGCCGGCAGCACGTGGTCCCCGGACCCGGTCGAGGAGACCGTGGCGCTGGAGAACGCGCGCAAGCAGAAGCACGTCTCCGAGGAGATCAGCGCCGAGGACAAGGCAGGCGAGCTCGCGGGCAAGCCGGCCGACCCGAAGGCCTGAGTCTGAGCTGAAGCGCTGGAAGGCCCCCGTGGAACCTCACGGGGGCCTTTCGCTTTGTCCGGTGCGAGCTACTGGGCGTCGTCCAGGCCGATGGCGAAGGCCGCCTCGTCGTCGCGCTTCGAGTAGCTGCGGAACGCGATGTGCGTGTCGGTGTTCAGCACGCCCGCGACCTTGCTGATCTTGCCGGGCACCAGGGCGGCGAGGTCCTCGTGCTTGCTCACCCGCACCAGCGCGATCATGTCCACGTCACCTGCGCAGGAGTACACCTCCGTGACTCCGTCGATGTCGGCGATCTCCTGCGCCGCCTCGGGGATGCGTTCGGCGGCGGCCTGGATCAGCACGATGGCGGTGACCACGGCGTCCTCCTTTGGTCTCAGCACGGTATCTAGAGCACGTAGTCTGCCCTACCCGCTTACCGCTGACGTGAGGACGTCACCGCGTCCGCGAGATGGCCCGTTGCACGCCGCTTTGTCGACATTCCAACTGATATATCGGCGCGCGCCACCTCGCTGACCTGCTTGAACCCTCCGGATGCAAAAAACGTTTGCGGACGTCCGCAAACGTTTTTTGCATAAGAGTGGGTGGCGGGGTCAGTTCCAGCGGTCGTGCAGAGGGCGCGCTCCGGCGGCCTGTTCGGCCCACGGCACCCACGCCGCCGCGGCCCCGGCCGGCGATGACCAAGGCTCGTCCGCGTACACGAGGCGGGTGCCCGGCTGGTCGAGCCAGCGCAGCACCACGCCGGTCTCTTCGGGCGGCGCGCCCCGCAGCGGACCGGCCGTCGGCACGACCGTCTCCGCCGAGGCGACCAGCGCGTCGACCACCGGCATCGGCCGGGTGCCGCGGCGGGCGACCCCGGCTGAGGCGAGTCGGCCGTAGCGGACCACCGAGAACTCCCAGCCGCCCTCGCGGTCCGGCCGGGCGGCGACGAGCTGCGGTAGCGCGGCGAGGGCTGCCAGGCGCTGGGCGCGGTCCAGCGAGCGGACGAGCCCGGCGGCGCGGTCGCGGCGGCGCGCGGCCTCCTCGAAGCGTTCGGCCGTCGCCAGCGAGCCCAGCTGGGAGATGAGCGTGTGCAGGGGGTCGGCACTGCGCCCGACCACCAGATCTTGCACGGCCACGACCGCGGGGGAGTACTCCTCCACGGTCTGGCGGCCCGCGCACGGGGCCTGGCAGCGGCCCAGTTCGGCCAGTGCGCACGGCGACGCGCGCTGGTTCGCCGCCGGGATCTTGATCGTGCACGAGCGCAGCGGCACGGCGTCGAGCAGCGCGTCCGCGACCGACTCGGCCGCCTGGCGCGTGCGGAACGGGCCCAGCGCGCCGTCGCGTGGATTTCGGACCAGCGACAACCGCGGGAACGGCTCGTCGGTCAGCACCAGCCACCACGCGTGGTGCGGGTTCTTCGATCTTCGGTTGTAGGCGGGCCGATGCGCGCGTAACAGGCGAAGCTCACGTACCTCGGCCTCCAGCGGATGAGCGCACTCGACGGCGTCGACGCGCACGGCGAGCGCCACCATCTCGCGGAGCCTGCGCCGGCCCTCGCTGGCCGTGAAGTACTGCCGCACCCGCCGCCGCAGATCCGACGCCGTGCCGACGTAGAGCACCTCTTCGTTCGGGCCGCGGAAGAGGTAGACACCGGGCGCGGACGGCAGGTGCGCGGCCAGGGAGCGCTTGCGGCGTTGTTCCGGCGTCACCTCCGGCAGGTACGCCAGCAGTTCCTCCAGCGAGTGCACGCCGACGTTGCCGACGCGCTCCAGCAACCTGTGCAGCACCTCGACCGTCGCTCGCGCATCGGCCAACGCCCGGTGCGTCGGACGCGTCGACGTGCGGAACAGGTCGGCCAGCGCCGACAGCCGGCACGACGGCGCCTCGTCGCGGCTCAGCACCCGCCGCGCCAGCCGCACCGTGCACACCACGGACGGTTTCGGCCACCGGTAGCCGTACCGCTCGCAGGCCGCCTTGAGGAACCCGATGTCGAAGCCAGAGTTGTGCGCCACCAGCACCGCCCCGGCCGCGAACTCCAGGAACGCCGGCAGCACCGTCTGCAGCCTCGGCGCGCCCGTCACCATCAGCTGCGTGATCCCGGTCAGCTGCGCCACCTGGGGCGGGATGCCGCGCTCCGGGTCGACGAGCGTGCCGAACTCGCCGAGCACCTCGCCGCCGCGCACCTTCACCGCGCCGATCTCGGTGACGGCGTCCTGCTCGGCACTCCCGCCCGTCGTCTCCAGGTCGAAGACGACGAACGTCGTGTCGCGCAGGGGCGTGCCGAGCTCGTCGAAGGACAGTTGACCGGTCACGCGGGCGACGTTAGCGACGGGGTCTGACAATTTTCGGCGAGTGATCTCGCGCAGGGCCTTGACCTGCGGTTGTCAGTTCGCTGAGCGACGAACAAGATCCTTTTCCAGATCGTTGTTCCGCAGGCCGGAGATGTCCGTGCGCTGCTCAAGCGCGAGGGCTCTAGCCTGTTGGGGTGCCAGACCCGATGCCCGAGCCCGAGTACGACCAGCCTGCCGACGAGGTAGGTGAGTCCACTGTGGACTGGTCGGCCCTGCCGGAGCCGTTGCGGGTGAGACTGGCCGAGCTCGGCGCCGACGCGCTCGGCGAGATGGCGAAGGTCGACGTGCCCCAGCACCTGCGGCCGGTGGCGAAGTTCGCGCCGACCAAACGTGCGCGGCTGGGCGGCGCGCAGGTCGTGGCCGGGCTGCGGGACTCGGCGAACTTCCGCACGGCCGTGGTGGAGTGGCTGCGCAAGAACCGGCCGTCCACCCTGGAGGTGACCTCGCCGGATCCGGTGACGGCGGCCGCGGCGGCGGTGCTGACCGGTGACGACGTCGCGCCGCACTACGTGGAGCTGGTGTCGCGCCGGGTGGGTGACGCGTCGCTGCGGGCCGAGCGCGACGCGGCCGTGACGCGGGCCGAGCGGCTCGAGGGCGAACTGGAGCGGTTGAGGACCGAACGCAGCCAGCTCGACGGTGCCACCGAACGCGTCCGCGCGGATGCCGAGATCGAGCTGGAACGCCTGCGCAAGCGGTTGCGAGAGCAGGGCGTGAAGCTTCGTGAGGCCAAGGACGCCGCGGTGGCCGCGTCGACCGAGGTGGACAAGATCCAGGAACGCACGACCGAGGAGGTCAAGCGCCTCACCGCCGAGCGCGAACGGGAACGGGAACGGGCCGAGGCCGAGCGGGGCAAGGCGCAGCGGGCGATCGCGGACGCCGAGGTGGCGCGGCAGTCGGCGCGGGAGGCCCGGCAGGCGGACGAGGTGCGGCTCGCGCTGCTCGTGGACACGCTCGACGGGGCCGTGACGGGACTGCGCCGCGAGCTGGCTCTGGGCGGTGGCACCGGACCGCGTCCCGCGGACCTCGTGCGGGGCGCCAGCGCGTCGCAGGGGACCGTGGGCCGGGTGGAGGACCCGGCGGCGCTGGACCGGCTGTTGGCGTTGCCCGCGGTGCACCTGGTGGTGGACGGCTACAACGTGACGAAGACCGGTTATCCCGAGCTGTCGCTGTCGGACCAGCGTGACCGGCTCGTGCACCAGTTGGCTGTCCTGGCGGCGCGCACGGGTGCTGAGGTGACGTTGGTGTTCGACGGCGCCGGGGTGGTGGCCGTGCCTGCGGCGGCGCCTCGGGGCGTGCGCGTGCTCTTCAGCGACCCCGGTGTACTGGCTGATGACGTGATCCGTGCACTGGTCACCGCGGAGCCTGAGGGCCGGCCCGTGGTGGTGGTGACGTCGGATCGAGCCGTCGCGGACTCGGTGCGCCGGCGTGGTGCGCACCCGGTGCCTTCCGCTGTGTTGCTGGCCCGGCTCGGGCGCGTTTGATCACCCGGTAGCCTGACGCCCGTCGATCTTGACGGTCTGTTTCTCGCGAAGGGGATCGGCGACCTGATGTCGCGCAAACTCACCCATGCTGTTCTGGGTTTCGTGCTGGTGTTCACCGCACTTCCGGCCGTGTCGCTCGCGGCGCAGCCGACCGATCCGGCGCGCGCGTACGCCGATCTGACGGCGCAGGCGACCAAACTCAACGAGGAAGTGCTGCGCGCGCAGGAGGATCTGGTCCTCCGGCGCGCCGAGCTCGACCGGGCGAGCGCGGACGTGGCTGCGGCCCAGCAGATCGAGCGGCAGGCGAAGGCCGACGAGGAGAGCTTCCGCGGCCAGGTCGACCTCATCACCCAGGCGTCGTTCGAGGGCGCGCGGTTCAACCAGCTGTCGGCGCTGCTCGTCGCGGACTCGCAGCAGGACTTCCTGAACCGCCTGGAGATGATGCGGATGCTGGCGGCGGACAACGCCGACTCGCTGGCCCGGCTGTCCGGTGCGGTGGAGAAGGCGCGTCAGGCGCACCAGGTGGCGGAGAACGCGCGCGACCGTGCCGCTACGGCGACTGCGGCCGCCGAGCAGCTGAAGGGCGAGCTGGACGGGCGCAACCGGGCGTTGCAGGCGCAGATCGGCGAGGTGAAGGCGGCGTTGACGCGCTTGCCGGCGCCGGTCGCGACGCGGTTGCGTGATCCGGGGGACCGGTCGCCGATCAGCGTGCCGGTCGGGAACGGCCGGGATCGCGCTGGCGTTCGCGCTGGCGCAGCGCGGCGACGAGTACCAGTACGGCGCCACCGGGCTCGATCGGTGGGACTGCGCCGGGCTGACGATGAAGGCCTACGCGGCGGCCGGGTTCGCCATTCCGCGTACCTCGGGTGGCCAGGCCGGCGTTGGGCGTGCGGTGCCGCGTGCCGGTGTGCGTGCGGGCGATCTGATCGTCTACTACTCGAGCCGGTCGCACGTGGCGATGGCGGTCGACGGCGAGCGCGCCGTGCACGCCTCCACGGAGGGGCAGCCGGTGAAGATCGCACCCATCGACGCCATCGGGCCTATCGCGGTCATTCGGCGCATCGAGGGCTAGCGTTGCGCCGGTGAAACTCCTCCGGACGTTGCTGGCGCTCCTGGTCGCCGTGACGTTCCTGCTGGGCGTCAGCATTGCATTGCGCCCGGCCGGTGAGTTGCCGTCGACTGCAACACCTCATTGCAAAGAGGCCGTCCTCGCGACGGCCTCGGGCACCGTGACCAGCAGTTCTTGTGACGGCGAGCTGGCTTCGCGGGTGTCCGGCTCGCTGGACGAGTCGGTGGCCGCGGTTGCCGATATATTGGATATCAGCTGGTCTCGCCGGGTCGAGGTCGTCATTCCGGCGTCGGACGCCGAGCTGGTTTCCCTCGTCGGGCCGGCGTTCGCGGACATGGCCGGGATCGCGATCCGCGACGGTGCCGTGCAGCGTGTGGTGATCAATCGGGTGCGTGCGGCGCCGTTGTCGGCGTTGGAGTTGCGTGTGCTGCTGCGGCACGAGATCACGCACGTTGCGACGCGTGACCTGACATCCGACTCGGCTCCGCTGTGGCTGGTGGAGGGCTTCGCGGACTACGTGGCGTTCCACGGGCTGGGTCTGTCGCTGCGCCAGGCCGCGCCGCTGGTCACGCCCGACGTCTCGGCGCTGCCGGCCGGCTTCAGCGGTCCTGGGCGTGATCTGGCTTATCAGCAGGCGTACTCGATCATGGTCTACCTGGAGTCGAGGCTGGGGGAGCGGGGCGTGGTGGAGTTCTTCCTGCGCAACGCGTCGCTGTCCGCTGTGGACGGCGCCGCGGTGGACGTGGCGGGCTGGCGCGAGTTCCTGCGTTCGAGCATCGGATAGCGTTGGTTCGTGCGCCGAACCTTGCTGGTGACCAACGACTTCCCGCCGCGTCCCGGTGGCATCCAGTCCTACCTGCACGCTTTGGCGACCCGGCTGCCCGCGGACTCCCTGGTCGTGTACGCGCCGAAGTGGAAGGGCGCGGCGGAGTTCGACGCCGAGCAGCCGTTCCCGGTCGTGCGGCATCCCACGTCGCTGATGCTGCCGACGCCGGACGTCCTCGCCCGCGCCCGCGACATCGCCCGCGCCGAGTCCTGCGAGGCCGCGTGGTTCGGGGCGGCGGCACCGCTCGCGTTGCTGGCGCCGTCGCTGGGGCTGAGCCGCGCGGTGGCGTGCACGCACGGCCACGAGGTCGGCTGGTCGATGCTGCCGGTGGCGCGGCAGGCGTTGCGGGCCATCGGATCCGGTGTGGACGTCGTGACGTACGTCAGTCGTTACACCCGTTCGCGGTTCGCGGCGGCGTTCGGCGCGATGGCTGCTCTGGAACACCTTCCGTCCGGTGTGGACACCGACCTGTATCGCCCGGACCCTGCCGCGCGGGCGGAGATCCGCCGCCGCTACCACCTCGGTGACCGGCCGGTGATCGTGTGCGTGTCGCGGTTGGTGCCGCGCAAGGGGCAGGACGTCCTGATCCGCGCGCTACCGCTGATCCAGCGCTCGGTGCCGGACGCCGCCCTGCTGATCGTCGGCGGCGGCCCGTACCGGGGAACGCTCGAGAAGATGGCCGCCGAGGCCAGGCCCGGCGACATCGTGCTGACCGGTTCGGTGCCGTGGGAGGAACTGCCCGCGCACTACAACGCCGGTGACGTGTTCGCGATGCCTTGCCGCACCCGTGGCCGCGGCCTCGACGTGGAAGGGCTCGGCATCGTCTACCTGGAAGCCTCGGCGACCGGGCTGCCGGTGGTGGCGGGACGGTCCGGCGGTGCGCCGGAGACCGTGCGGGACGGCATCACCGGCAACGTGGCCGATGGCCGTGACGTCGAGGCTGTCGCTTCGAAGGTCGCCGCCCTGCTCGCCGATCCCGAGATGGCGGCCAAGATGGGGCGCGCCGGACGGGAGTGGGTCAGCGACCACTGGCGGTGGGACCAGCTCGCCCATCGACTCGAAGGCCTGATCGGCTGATATCCGATATCCAGTATCCGATATATCGCGTGACCCGGCGGCGCGTCAGTGCCGATATCCGATATATGGCATATCGGTTGCTGATATATCGGATATCGGTGCTGGTCAGGAGAGTTTGCGGGCTCGGCTCTCCAGGGCGCGCAAGCCCAGTTCGGAGCTGCGGCGCACGGCTTGCTCAGCCGCGGACCGGGAATCGGCGTGCCGTTCGAGATCGCGCCACACCAACGCGAGACCGATCAACGCCCGGACCTCGCCGGAGGCATAGCCGATTCGCCGGGCCGTCGCCAACGCCTGCTCGAACAGCCCGGCCGCGACCTCGAAGTCGGACAAGGCCCGGCGAACCTCGCCGAGCGTGATCCGCACCGAGGCCGCCACCTGCTGATCCCCGCCGTCGGCGACCAGCGAGAGCGCACGCGATGCCAGCGAGACAGCGGCTTCGGCGTTGCCCTCTGCGAGTTCCAGCGCGGCGAGGTTCTCCAGGGCCTCCGCCTCGCCGGCGGGAACGTTGCCGATCTCCACGGCCCGCTCGAGATGGCCGCGCGCCTCCGCGAACCGTCCCTGCAGGCGCAGCGCCAAGCCGAGATACGCGTGGCTGTCCGCGTTCGGCGCCAAGGCCAAAGCCTGCGAGAAGTGCTCGACGGCCCCGTCGATCTCACCGAGCTCCACGGCGAGCTGGCCGAGGTTGTAGAGGCCGGTGCTGATGCTGTCCGCCGAACGCAGCATCTCCAGGCAGCGCACCAGGGCGTCCTTCGCGGCCTCCAGCTGCCCGGACCGGCGGTGGACGAGGCTGAGGTTGTTCAGCACGCCCGCCTCGGCGTCCTTGTCGCCGAGCGCCCGGTACAGCTCGATGGCCCGGTCGTGGTGCTCCACCGACAACGCGTACTCGCCGAGCCGCAGGTAGAGGCTGCCGAGGTTCGCGTGCATCGCGGCCTCGGCCGGGCGGTGCTCGGAGGCCTGGGCGGCCTGCAGCCCGTGGTGCGCCGTCGCGAGCCACTCACCGACGTGCTGGCCGATCCACAGGTAGCCGCGCAGCGCGTCGGCCAGCTGCCAGGCCATCGGCGCCGGGCCGTGCAGGGCGGCGTGCCGGATGGCGGCGGTCAGGTTCGGGCGTTCCGCGTCGAGCCACGCCAGCGCCTCGGCCGAGCTCGAGATCCGCGGCGCCGGACCCGAAGCCGACGACGGCAGCCGCACGATGCCGGGATAGAGCAGCTCGGCGCACCGCTCCACGCCGCGCACGTAGTGGTTGAGCAGCGCCGTCCACGCTGCCTGCTGCTCGGACGGACTGTCGGACTCCTCCCGCAACGCCGCGGCGTAACGCACCAGCTCGTCGTGGAACCGGTAGCGCCCGGGAACCGGCGACACCACCAGCTTGGCGATCGCCAGCACCGTCAGCAGGCCCTCGGCGTCCACGTCGGCCAGCGCCGAGGCCGCTTCGGGCGTGAAATCTGGCCCCGGCACGAGCGACAGCAGCCGGAACAGCCGCTGCGGCGCGGGTGGCAGCGCCGCGTAGGCGAGCTCGATCGGCGACCCCGAGATCGTCACGTCGTCGCGCCCGGCCAGATACGCCGCCGCCACCCGCAGCGCCAGCGGCAGATGCCCGCACCGCGACGCCAGCTCGGCGTGATCACCCGGCCCCAGCAGCTTCGCGAGCAACGCAGCGGACTCCGGCGGCGTGAACACGTCCACCGGCACGGTCCGGGCGCCGTTCATCGCGATCAGCCCCCGCAGGTCGTCCCGCGCCGTCACGAGCACCCGGCACGACGCCGTCCCCGGCAGCAGCGGCCGCACCTGGTCGGGCGCCGAGGCGTTGTCCAGCACCAGCAGCATCCGCCGGCCCGACAGCAACGACCGCAGCATCGTGCTCTGCTCGTCCGCGTCCGGCGGGATCTCGTCCGCCGGCACACCGAGCGCCCGCAGGAACCGCGACAGCACGTCCATCCCGTCCGCGGGCGGTCCCAGCGCATACCCGCGCAGATCGACGTACAGCTGCCCGTCCGGGAACCGGTCCCGCAGCAGGTGCGCCACGTGCACCGCCAAGGTCGTCTTGCCGACCCCTGGCGGCCCCGCCAGCGTCACGATCGGCACCGAACCGCCGGTGATCAGCCCGGAGATCCGCTCCACGTGCCAGGTGCGCCCGGTGAAGTCCGCGATGTCGTCCGGCAACCGCAACGGCGACGCCGGCGCGCGTTCGGGTTCGCGCGCGGCCACCGGCGCGGCCAGTCCCGGCGACCCCACCAGGATCGCCTGGTGCAGCGACCGCAGCTCCTCCGACGGGTCGATGCCGAGCTGCTCGTCCAGCGTCCGGTCGAGCTGCCGGAACGCCTCCAGCGCCTCCGCCTGCCTGCTGCTGCGGTACAGCGCGAGCATCAGCTGTCCCCAGAACCGCTCGCGCAACGGGTGATCCCGCGTCAGCGCGAACAGCTCCGGCACGAGGTCCGCGTGGTTGCCCAGCGCGAACTCCACGTCGATCCGCCGCTCGTGCACGGTCATCAGCAGCTCGTGCAGGCGCGGCGCGTGCTCGGAGTACAGCGTCTCCGAAGGCACGTCCGACAGCACCGGACCGCGCCACAGTTCCAACGCCTCGGCAAACGCTTTCCGTGCTCTGACCAGGTCGTCTTCCGCGGCAGCCGCACGTCCGCGCGCCGCCGCGTCAGCGAACCGGTGCACGTCCACGGCCAGCGGGTCGACCCGCATCCGGTAGCCGTCGGGGGCGGTCTGGATCAGCGACGGGTCACCCAAAGCGGCCCGTAGCCGCATCACGTACGTCTGCAACGTCCCGCGCGTGCGGGCAGGCGGTGTGTCGCCCCACACGTGCTCGACGAGTTCCGTCACGGGAACCACGCGGTTCGGCCGCAGCAGCAACGCCGCCAGCAGCGCCCGGTGCTTGCCCGCCCGCAGCAGCACCGCCGTACCGTCCAGGCGCACTTCCAGCGGGCCGAGCAGCCGGAACTGCGGACCCGAAGTCATTGCCTTCCCCTCGTGCGCTGCCAAACGATCCACCGCGGCTGATCGACCGCCGATGATCCCCGTCTACCGGACAGCCTATTAGCGCGCTGTCGCCGAGTGACATCGGCGCGTCAGCGATACGTCAGCGCCGTACGGCAATCTTCTCCATGTCCCGGTCGGGGGGCCGGGGCAACAAACTTCTCGGGTTCCGCGGAGATCCGCGGATCACGATCGCTGGGGGTCGAAAGGCCCAGGAGCTGCAGCTCCTGGGCCTTTCGCGCATTTGCCGGCCCTACTTCGCGTAGATCGCGTCGATGTCCGACGCGAACGTCGTCGCCACGACGGAGCGCTTCAGCTTCAGCGACGGCGTCATCTCGCCACCCGCCTCGGTGAAGTCCACCGGCAGCACGCGGAACTTGCGGATCGCCTCGGCCTTGGACACCGTCTTGTTCGCCTCGTCCACCACGGCCTGGATCTCGGCCAGCAGGTCGGCGTCCTCGATCAGGTCCGGAACCTCGGCGGAGGCCGCCTTGCCGTGCGACTCCTTCCACGACGGGAAGAACTCCGGGTCGATCGTGATCAGCGCGCCGATGAACGGCTGCTTGTCGCCGACGACCATGCACTGCGAGATCAGCGGGTGCGCCCGGATGCGGTCCTCGAGCTGCGCGGGGGAGACGTTCTTGCCACCGGCGGTGACGATGATCTCCTTCTTGCGGCCCGTGATCTTCAGGAAGCCGTCGTTGTCGAGCTCGCCGATGTCACCGCTGTGGAACCAGCCGTCCTCGAGCGCCTCCTTGGTGGCGGGCTCGTTGTTCCAGTAGCCGGTGAACACGATGTCGCCCTTGATGAGGATCTCGCCGTCGTCGGCGATCCGCACCGACGTGCCCGGCACCGGCAGGCCGACCGTGCCGACCTTCTCCTGGCCGCGGAACGTCACGCACGCCGCCGCCGACGTCTCGGTCAGGCCGTAGCCCTCGTAGACCGGGATGCCCGCGCCGCGGAAGAAGTGCGACAGCCGGTCACCCAGCGGCGCGCCACCGGACACCGCCGCGATCGCACGGCCGCCCAGCGCCCCGCGCAGCTTCGAGAACACCAGCTTGTCGAACACCGCGTGCTTGATCCGCAGGCCCAGGCCGGGACCGCCGTTGTCGAGCGCGGCGCTGTACGCGACGGAGGTCGCCTCGGCCGCGTCGAAGATCTTGCCCTTGCCGCCGGCGTGCGCCTTCTGCTTGGCGCCGTTGTAGACCTTCTCGAACACGCGCGGCACCGCGACGACGAACGTCGGGCGGAACTGGCCGAGGTCGGAGACGAGGTCCTTCACGTCGGCCGTGTGGCCGATGGTCACCCGCGAGTACACGCAGGCGACGGCCAGAGCGCGCGCCAGGATGTGCGCCAGCGGCAGGAACAGCAGCAGCGAGTTGCCGGCCGTGAGGATCTCCGGGAACCGTGACAGCGCCGACCGCACCTCGGACAGCAGGTTGCGGTGCGTCAGCGTGCAGCCCTTGGGCCGGCCCGTGGTGCCCGACGTGTAGACGATCGTCGCGGTCTCGTCGGCCTGCACCAGCGCGCGGCGCTCGTGCACCTGCTCGTCGGTGACCTCGGCACCGACCGCGGTGAGCTCGTCGACCGCGGCGGACGAGCCGTCGATCTGCCACACGTGGCTCAGCTCGGGCAGCTTGCCGACGATCTCGTCGACGGACGCGCGGTGTGCGGACGTCTCGACGAACACCGCCTTCGCGCCGGAGTCGGAGAGGATCCACTCGATCTGGTCCGCCGACGACGTCTCGTAGATCGGCACGACGACGCCGCCTGCCGCCCAGATGGCGAAGTCGAGCAGTGACCACTCGTAGCGGGTCTTGGAGACCAGCCCGATGCGGTCGCCGTGCTCGATTCCTGCGGCGATCATGCCCTTGGCGACGGCCATGACCTGCGCGGCGAAATCACGCGCGGTGATGTCGACCCAGGTGCCGTCGATCTGCCTGCGGAAGCTGACGGCGTTGCCGAAGCGCTCCGCGTTGGCCCACACCATGTCGGTGAGGTTTTCCTCCGGAGCCACTGCGGCCGTGGCGGGGACGCTGAACTCGCGCACGTCAACCTCCGTACGGTGAAATGTTACTGGTCGGGAAACTTAGCGTGTGATTCCGGCAATACAAAGGTTGGTACGCCCTTCCGTTACCTTTTGACCTCATGGCCAGTGTGGACGTCGTCGACGAGACTTTCCTGGCGGTGCCACCCAGCGTGGTCGCCGCCGCCTTCGCCGCGCCATCGTCGTGGCGCGCGTTCTGGCCGGATCTCGAACTCGACGTCTACGCCGACCGCGGTGACGAGGGCCTGCGCTGGACCGTCGGCGGCGCGCTCGCGGGCACGATGGAGATCTGGCTCGAGCCGATGCTCGACGGCACCCTGTTGCATTACTTCCTCCGTGCCGACCTCCCGGCCGGTTCCTCCGCGCTCACCGCGCGCACCGCGCTTCGTGAGGTACAACGCCGCCAGCTCGCCGCGAAGTCCGTCGCGCTGGGACTCAAGCTGACTCTGGAGGACGGTCGCCCGCCTGGCTGCCCGCCAGCAGGGTGATCTTGGTTGACGCGCGTCTCAGGAACTAGGTTGGGAACTGTGCGGGTTCACGTGGTTTCGGACGTCCACGGCAACGCGGAGGCGCTGGCGCGCGCCGGTGACGGGGCGGACGCGCTCGTCGTGCTCGGCGACCTGATCGACTTCGTCGACTACCACGACCATTCCAAGGGGATCCTCGGTCGCGTCTTCGGGCCCGAGAAGGTCGGGATCTTCGCCGAGTTGAGACGCGGCACCAGGCGCGCCGACACCGCGAGCTACATCCGGTCCCTCTGGGACGGTCTCGCGGACGCGCGTTCCGTGGTCGAGGAAGCGGTGCTGGAGCAGTACCACGCGTTGTTCTCCGCGATGTCGGCGCCGACGTACGCGACACCGGGCAATGTGGACAGTCCGCACCTGTGGCCGCAGTTCGCCGGCGACGGCGTGCACGTGCTCGACGGCGAAGCGGTGGAGATCGGCGGGCTCAGGTTCGGCTTCGCGGGCGGCGGGCTGATGGTGCCCGGTCTCGTCCGCAACCCCAGCGCGCCGTGGTTCCCGTACCTCCGGACGGAGGACGACATGGCGGCCGCGCTGGACCGGATGGGGCAGGTCGACGTGCTGTGCACGCACATCCCGCCGCTGGTACCGGACCTCACCTACGACGTCGTCGCGCGCCGCCCGGAGTGGGGTTCGCGCTCGGCGCTGGACAAGATCGTCCGCGAACGTCCGCGCTGGTCAGTGTTCGGGCACGTGCACCAGCCGTTGGCCCGGCGAGTGCGCATCGGCTACACCGAGTGCATCAACGTCGGGCACTTCCAGCGCAGCGGCAAGCCTCACGTCCTCAATTGGTAAAGACGCGAGTAACCTGCCCGTCATGGCCGACGAGTCCACTCAGTCCATCGTCATCGACGCTCCGCCTGAGAAGATCATGGCGATCATCGCTGACTTCCCGTCGTACCCGGACTGGGCGAACGGGATGAAAGAGGTCGAGGTTCTCGACACCCGCGACGACGGCCGCGCCGAGCAGGTGCGGTTCGCGATCGACCAGGGTCCCGTGAAGGACGAGTACACCCTGAAGTACGACTGGTCCGCCGACGGTCTTTCAGTGCGGTGGGAGCTCGTCAAGGGCACCATGCAGAAGGCCCAGAAGGGCAGCTACGTGCTGGAGCCGTCCGGTTCCGGCACCAAGGTCACCTACACGCTCTCGGTGCAGCTGGTGATCCCGATGATCGGCCTCTTCCGCCGCAAGGCCGAGAAGCTGATCCTCGACACCGCGCTCAAGGAACTCAAGAAGCGCGCGGAGAAGGCGGCTTGAGCCGGGTCCTGCTCTTCACCGGCAAGGGCGGGGTCGGCAAGACGACACTGGCTGCCGCGACGGCGGCCTCCCTCGCGGCGCACGGCCGCAAGGCACTCGTGGTCTCCACCGATCCTGCACACTCGCTGGGTGACGCCCTCGACGTCCGGCTGGGCGCCGCACCGTCCGAAGTAGACAGCGCGGGCGGGTTGTTCGCGTGCCAGATCGACCCGCGTGGCCTCGTCGACGAGGCGTGGGGCGATCTGCGCGGGCACCTTCGCACCGTGCTGGCGGGCGCCGGCGTCGACGAGATCGACGCCGAGGAGCTGACCGTGCTGCCCGGCGTGGAGGAGCTCCTCGCACTGGCGGAGGTCCGGCGGCTCGCGTCGTCCGGTCCGTGGGAGGTCGTGGTCGTCGACTGCGGGCCCACCGCCGAGACGTTGCGGCTGCTGTCGCTGCCCGAGGCGTTCGCGGGCTACCTGGAGCGGCTCTTCCCGACCCATCGCCGCGTGGTGCGCGGCTTGCTGGCGGGTGTCGCCGGCACCGGGACCGTCGAGAAGTGGGACGCGACGGCCGACGCGCTGAGCAGGCTCGCCGAGCGGCTGGACGCGTTGCGCTCGATGCTCACCGACTCGTCGTCGTGCTCGCGTGCGGCTGGTGCTGACCCCGGAACGAGTGGTCGCCGCCGAGACCCGCAGGACCCTCACCGCGTTGGCGCTGCAGGGAATCCGGGTCGACAGCGTGATCGCGAACCGGCTGGTGCCGTCGCCGGGTTCCGCGCGCGGTGCGGCGGCCACGTGGCTGCGGACCCGCCGGCACGAGCAGGACGCGGTGCTCGCGGAGCTGACCGGCATCGGCGAGATCCGCACGGTCGACCACCGCGCGTCCGAGCCCGTGGGTGTGCCGGCGCTGCTGGAGGTCGCCGAACAGCTCTACGGCGACGAAGACCCGTTGCCCGGCGCCGCGGTGCCCGAGACGCTGATGGAGGTGTCGGGCAGCGGACGTGGCCTCGACGCCCGATACTCGCTGCGGATCGCGTTGCCGCTGGCTGACGACACGGAACTGGACCTTGCGCGCGTGAGCGACGACCTCGCGTTGACCGTCGATGGCCGCCGTCGGCTGGTGGCACTGCCCTCGTTGCTGAGGCGTTGCATCGTGACCGGTGCGGAGATGGACTCGGGTGGCGTGACAGTGGGGTTCCGCCCGGACCCGGCGCTGTGGCGCTGATCAGGAGCGTTGGATGACTCAGGACAACACCGGCAAGCTCGCCGAGGAGCTTCGGCTGCTCATCGACACCGCCGCCGAGCGCATGGAGCCGTGGCTGCAGCGCGTCGCCGAGGCGGGCGACGGTTCGCACACGCCCGAGACGTGCGGCTGGTGCCCGTTGTGCAACGGCGTGGCGCTGCTGCGCGGCGACCGTTCCGAACTGGCTGCCAAGGCCGCCGAGCACGCGGCCGGCCTGGTCGCGGTGCTGCGCGCGGCTCTGCGCGAGCCGGGCACGCCGCCCTCGCCGCCCTCTCCCTCGGACGGCGCCGCCGAGGAGGAAACCGTTGAGGCTGGCCAGCGCGTCCAGCACATCAAGGTCGTGAGGCGGACCGACTAGTGCTCACGGTCGGAGTGGACATCGGTGGCACCAGCGTGCGCGCGGGCGTCGTGGACGCGCGTGGCTCAGTGCTGGACACCTCGCGCGCGCCGACACCGGCCGGCGAACGCGCTCTCGAAGACGCGATCGTCGCCGCGGTGGAGGAGGTGGCAGACCGCCACGCGGTGAACGCCGTCGGTCTCGCCGTGGCGGGCTTCATCGCCTCAGACCGCCGCACGGTGCGTTTCGCGCCCCACCTGGCGTGGCGACAGGCCGACGTGGCCGACCGCATGAGCGACCGCCTGGGCATGCCCGTCGTGCTCGAACACGACGCGAACGCCGCCGCCCTGGCCGAACACCGCTTCGGCGCCGCACGCGGTGCCAAGATCGCCGTGCTGGTGGCCATCGGCACCGGCATCGGCGCCTCGCTGCTGCTGAACGGCGAGGTCTTCCGCGGCGCGTACGGCGTCGCTCCCGAGCTCGGCCACCTGCGCATGGTGCCCGACGGCCGACCGTGCCCGTGCGGCAAGAACGGCTGCTGGGAGCGCTACTGCAGCGGCACCGCCCTGAGCGCGACCGCCGTCGAACTGCTCGCGAAACACCCAGGCATCTCCACCGTGCTCGCCCGCGAAGCCGCTGGCGACTCCCGCGCTGTGACCGGCCGCCGAGTGGCCGGCGCCGCTCGCGACGGTGACCCGCTCGCGAAACGCGCGATGGCGGACCTGGCGCGGTGGCTCGGCGAGGGCCTGGCGCTCGTGGCCGACGTCTACGACCCCGAGGTGATCGTCATCGGGGGAGGGGTGTCGGAGTCGGCGCCGCTGTTCCTCGACGACGCCCGTGAGCGCTACTCGGCCGTCGTGACCGGCGCGGGACACCGGCCGCTGGCCCGGATCCGCACCGCGCAGCTCGGCGACGACGCCGGCATCGTGGGCGCGGCGACCCTGGCCCGCGAGATGACCGCGTCAATGGCCAAGAACAACGCACGCCGCTCCTGACGGGCTCGCCGCCCAGTGGGTCGTGGCTCCAGTTCATCAACGAGTGGCGTCGCCGGCTGTTTCGAGCTCGTTGGCCGCCGGGACCGAGCGGGCGCTGACGACGCCGACGAAACGCACGCCGTCCGGAAGGTCGAGGCCTCCGCCGACGACCTCAGTACCGCGTGCGGAGCGCGAAAAGCGGCCGGGACGCGGTCCACAAGCCCCGGCGCTCTCCACCCGCTCGTCGCCCTCAACCTGACCTTTTCTCTGCACCTGCAGACCCCTTGCAATGGGTCTTTTGCGGACGAAGTCCAAAGTCTCATTGCTAAGCGGCAGGTCAGCGCCGGTGCAACAACCGATATATCAGCTGGTAAACCGATATATCAGTTGAAGGGAGGCTGTGTCGGGCCGGGCTCGGCGGCCAAGCGAGGAGGGCGTCTGCCGGCGTTGGTCACGACTTCGGCGACGAAATGAGTGTTCGCGGCGAGCGTGTCGGGGTCTGTTCGCTCGCCGCGAACACTGTCTGAAATGCCTGCTTCTGCGTCAGCGGCCGAGCACGCGCAGGATGCGCGGACGGCGACGCTTGGCGCGCTCCGCGTCCTTCTTGCTCAAGGTCGCCATGGCGCGGGCCATCATCAGGTGCTGCATCTGGTCCATGCCGACACGTAAGCATGACCGAATCGTTATCTGAAGGTTTGAGTGGCCGTTATCACGTCGTTATCAAACGGGATGTGACGTGTCACACCTGGGCGCCGTCGTCCCAGCCGGAGTCGGGCGGCGGGCTGTTGCGCATGCGCAGGATGAGCCAGCCGACGCCCGCGCACAGCGCCACGAGCGACAGCGGTGTGCCGATCCGCGCCTGCAGCCCGAAGAGACCGGGGGCGAGCAGCAGCACGATGCCCAGCACGAACAGGCCCAGCGCCGCGATCGTCGAGGCGCGCAGCACCGGAAACGGCGGCGGCTCCGGCGGCACGTAGTGCTCGTCGTCGCGCTGTTCGGGCTCGTCCTCGGGTTCCGCGGGGGTGTCGTCGGCCGAGGTGTCGCGTGCCTTGAAGTCGACTGACCTGCGGTCTTCGGTGACCGCCTCGTCCAGGTCGAGCCAGTCCTTGCCGACCCCGTCCCGTTCGAGACCCGCGACGATCTCGGCAAAGAGCTCGTCGACGTTCTCGGGGCCGTCGGTCGAGTCGCGCCGGGCGTTCATCCAGAGCCTCTCCATGTGCCGCAACCCTGTTGACCCCTCATCGTTGCACGGGCCCGATGTGTTGCGAGTTACGGCAGTCGGCTCAGTCACGGCCGTGACGCACTACTTTGGGACTCGTTGTGTGAGAAGCGGTCGGATCCGTAGGCTGGTCGCTGGGATCAAGGTTTCGCGGGGCCTAAGGGAGGCGCTTCCCAAAGTGCTGTACTGGTTGATGAAGCACGTCCTCCTGGGACCCATTCTCCGGCTGTTCTTCCAGCCGAAGATCATCGAGGGCGCCGAGAACATCCCGAAGGACGGCGGCGCGATCCTGGCGAGCAACCACCTCGCCGTCTCGGACTCCTTCTTCCTGCCGCTGATGCTGTCGCGGCGGATGACCTTCCCCGCCAAGATCGAGTACTTCACCGGCACGGGGATCAAGGGCAGGCTGCAGAAGTGGTTCTTCACCGGCGTCGGCCAGGTGCCGATCGACCGGTCCAGCGCGTCAGCGGCGCAGGGTGCGCTCGACACCGGCGTGCGGATCGTGCGTGAGGGCAAGCTGCTCGGCATCTACCCCGAGGGCACGCGTTCGCCCGACGCCCGCCTCTACAAGGGCAAGGTCGGTGTCGCGTGGATCGCACTGGAGTCCGGCGCGCCGGTGATTCCGGTGGCGATGTTCGGCACGGACAAGGCGAACCCCATCGGCTCGCGGATGTGGAAGCCGCACCCGATCCGCATCAAGATCGGCAAGCCGCTCGACTTCTCCCGCTACGAGGGCCTGTCGGGCGACCGGTTCGTGCTGCGGTCGATCACCGACGAGATCATGTACTCGCTGATGGAGCTGTCCGGCCAGGAGTACGTCGACGTCTACGCGGCGAAGGCCAAGGAACCGCCCGCGGACGTGCCGAAGCAGGCCAAGCCGAGCGATCGGGTGCCCGAGACGAAGGCGGGCTGAGCGCAACCCCTAGGGTGTTGCGGTGCGGTTCTTCTACGACTGTGAGTTCATCGAGGACGGGGTGACGATCGACCTGGTGTCGATCGGTGTGGTCGACGAGGAAGGCCGCGAGTTCTACGCCGTGTCCACCGAGTTCGACCCCGAACGCGCGGGTCCCTGGGTTCGGCAGAACGTCCTCAACCAGCTGCCCTCGCCGGCGGACAAGGCGTGGCGCAGCCGTGAGCGCATCCGGGAAGACCTGCTGGACTTCCTCGGCGCGCGCAACGCCGCCCGTGACGAGGTGGAGCTGTGGGCGTGGTTCGCCGCCTACGACCACGTCGCGCTGGCCCAGCTGTGGGGTGCGATGCCGACGTTGCCGCGTTCTCTGCCCCGGTTCACCCGCGACCTGCGGCAACGCTGGGACGACGTCGGCCGCCCCAGACTGCCGGCGCCGCCCGCGGACGCGCACGACGCTCTCGCCGACGCCCGGCACAACCTCGCGCGGTGGAAGGTGATCGAGGAACACCGCCGGAAACTCGGTTTTCCCGTCCGGTAAGTGAGACCCGCATTGCTGCACCGATACAGCTCGTGAAAGTCTGAGTGACACAGAACACGAGAGATTGGGCAAGCAGATGCGCATCGGTGTGCTCACTGGCGGTGGTGACTGCCCCGGTCTGAACGCCGTGATCCGGGCCGTGGTCCGCAAGGGCATCAAGGCACACGGCTGGGAGATCGTCGGGTTCCGCAACGGGTGGCAGGGCCCGATCGAGAACCTCACCAAGCAGATCGGCCTCTCCGAGGTCGAGGAGATCCTGACCAGGGGCGGCACGATCCTCGGGTCGTCGCGCACGAACCCCTACAAGGTCGAAGGCGGCGTCGACCGCATCCGCGAGAACATCGCGGCGAACCAGATCGACGCCATCATCGCGATCGGCGGCGAGGACACCCTCGGTGTCGCCAAGAAGCTGACCGACGACGGCATCGGCGTCGTCGGTGTGCCGAAGACGATCGACAACGACCTCGGCGCCACGGACTACACGTTCGGCTTCGACACGGCCGTGCACATCGCGACCGAGGCGATCGACCGCCTGCGCACCACGGCCGAGTCGCACCACCGTGCGCTCGTCGTCGAGGTCATGGGCCGGCACGCCGGCTGGATCGCGCTGCACTCCGGCCTCGCCGGTGGCGCGAACGTCATCCTCGTGCCCGAGCGCCCGTTCAGTGTCGACAAGGTCGTCAACTGGGTCGAGCGCCGCTTCGAGAGCGAGTTCGCGCCGATCATCGTCGTCGCCGAGGGTGCGATTCCCGAGGGCGGCGCCGAGGTGCTGCACTCCGGTGAGCGCGACGCGTTCGGTCACGTCCGTCTCGGTGGCGTCGGCCAGTGGCTCGCGGAGGAGATCGCGGACCGCACCGGCAAGGAGTCCCGCGCGGCCATCCTCGGTCACATCCAGCGCGGTGGCACGCCGACCGCGTACGACCGGGTCCTCGCCACCCGCTTCGGCCTGCACGCGGTCGACGCCGTCGCCGACGGTGACTTCGGCGTCATGGTCGCGCTGCGCGGCACCGACATCGTGCGCGTGAAGCTGTCCGAGGCGACGGCCGAGCTCAAGACCGTGCCGACGGAGCGCTACGAAGAGGCCGAGGTCTTCTTCGGCGCCTGATCACGGCGTCTGAGCCACCGTGCGATATCCGATATACGGGATATCGCACGGTGGCTCGGTTCATTCGGGACTGGTTCAGCAGTCGCCGGTGAACGGTGATCGGCTGCCCAGGCCCAGCAGCGAGACGAGCAGGGGCCTCTCCCGGACCTGGCGGCACAGCCGGCGGCCGACGACGTCGTCGTGGCGGATCGTGTACACCGAACCGAGGTCCCTGGTGATCACCGTCAGGTCGTGGTCGGTGTTCTCGAGTACGTGCACCGTCTGGGCACCTTGTTTGGTGTAGACGACCTCGCTGGGCAGCCAGATCGTCTGGTCGCTGATCACGATCGCCACCGTCGCGGCCACCGAGAGCGCGATCTGCCCGTAGAACAGGTTCCGATCGAACTTGGTCTCCACCGCGGACGTCTTCCTGCCACGCCACTCCGTGAACAGCACCAGGGTGGTCGCCGCCGCGAGGCTGAGCCAGACCAGCGCCGGCAGCAGGAACGACTCGACCGCCAGATAGGCGGCTCCCATCAGGATCAGCGCGCAGAGAGCGTCGTCGTCGCGCGTCGGAGAACATGAACGCCGCGTAGCTGCCGGCCAGTGTCATCGCCAGGACCAGCGGCAGGATGGACATCAGAAGCGCCGGAACGTTGAGGGTCCTGGTCAGGATCACCATGTTCTGGGCGTCGAACTTCGCCACGCCGACGAGCTTCGCCGTGGCGAGCACGGCGGGAACGGCGGCGACGAGGACGCCGATCCACCCGGAGTGTTCCGAGGCGATCTCACCGATCCGGCTCCGCTGCGGCTCCACTGCCTGCGGCGCGGTCGCTTCGGATTCAGCCGCGGTTGCCTGCGGCACATGACTGGCCAACGCCACTCCTCGCTTCGTCTCCGTGCGTGCGCGCACGTCGAGGCGAAGAAGGCTAAACGCCAGGCTCAGAAGGCTTTCACGTCGAGGTAGGCGGCGAAAGTGCCGAGCCAGTGGTCGGCCATGTAGCCGTGCCCGCCGAACACGTAGGTCCACCCGGCCTCGCGATGCGCTGCGGACGCCGTGCGAGCCAGTTCGGCGTACCGGTGCCCCTCCGGCAGCGCGTCCGCGATCGCCTCCCAGTTCCAGGCCCGCGAGAGCGCGAGCCCGGCCAGGTGCGAGCCGTACGGATCGCTGGGGTCGTCGACCGGAAAGGGCTCCCGCAGCACGCGCCACCGATCCGACTCGAGCTCCGGCAGGTACGCGTCCAGCCACGCCCCGAACTCCGCGGTGTCCAGCGCGCGCCGCATCAGGTCGGCCGTCGTCAAGGCAGGAGACAGGAAGTCGGCGGCGTCCGGCTCGAACCCGCCGTAGGCGACCTCGTCCCGGTGCCACCGCAGGGCGGCGTCGGCGCACGCCGAGGCCAGCTCGACGTCGCCGTTCACCTGGGCGGTGTCGAACACCAGCCCGGTGGCGAACGCGGTGTTGCCGTGGGTGCCCGTGCGCACCGGCAGCCGCGCCGCCGAGATCCATTCGAGCCACCGGTCGCGCAGCACCTCCGCGATCGGGGCCACCGACCACCCCAGCCCGCCCGTCCGCAGTTCCGCGTCCAGCATCAGCAGCCACGCCCACCCGTACGGGCGCTCCCAGTGCCGTCCTGCGGGCGAGGCGAAGAACGCGGCCTCGACGGCGCAGTTCTCCTGCGTGATCAGCTTGTCCAGCGCGTCACGGGCCAGGTCGGCGCCCGGCAGCGAGGGCCGCAGCCGCAGCAGCCGCACGGCCAGCCACGTCTGGTGCACACACGAATGCCAGTCGAACGACCCGGCGAACACGGGATGCAACACCCGCTGCGGCACCAGCCGGTGATCACCTTCGATCACGTGCGTCCAGTGCACCGGGTAGTCGCGTTGGATGTTGTCGATCGCGATGCCCAGCAGCCGGGTCGCGGTGCTGTCATCCAATCGGGTGGCGTCCATGCGCTCATCATGCAAGACGGTGTCTCAATAGGGCAGGGGAGGTAGTTGACAAGTAACAGACATCCCCCGAACAGACCTCCCGGTCGAACCTCGCTCGTACGGGCCTTGAGGAACTGACAGGCCCGGCCGGGTCTCTCAGTGTGGGACAACTAGGATGAGCAGCGTGAACTGGACCGTGGACGTGCCCATCGACACGCTTCCCGAGCTTCCGCCGCTGCCTCCCGAGATGCGCAAGCGCCTGGACGACGCCCTGTCGCGTCCGGCCGCCCAGCAGCCGGAGTGGCCCGACGCCGAGCAGGTGCGTCGTGTGCGGACCGTGTTGGAGAGCGTGCCGCCGATCACCGTGCCCGCCGAGATCGACCGGCTGCACACGCAACTGGCGCAGGTCGCGAACGGCGAGGCGTTTCTCCTGCAGGGCGGTGACTGCGCGGAGACGTTCGCGGACAACACCGAGCCGCACATCCGCGCGAACATCCGGACCCTGCTGCAGATGGCCGTGGTGCTGACCTACGGCGCGAGCCTGCCGGTGGTGAAGGTCGGCCGCATCGCCGGCCAGTACGCCAAGCCGCGTTCGTCGAACATCGACGCGCTCGGCCTGCCGTCCTACCGCGGCGACATCATCAACTCCCTGGTCGCGACGCCCGAGGCCCGCGTGGCGGACCCCGGCCGCATGATCCGTGCCTACGCGAACGCCGGCGCGGCCATGAACCTGCTGCGGGCGCTCACCGGCGCGGGTCTCGCCGACCTGCACCGCGTGCACGACTGGAACCGGGACTTCGTGCGCACCTCGCCCGCGGGCGAGCGCTACGAGGCCCTGGCCGGCGAGATCGACCGCGGCCTGAAGTTCATGTCGGCGTGCGGCGTGACCGACCAGTCGCTGCACGGCACGGAGATCTTCGCCTCGCACGAGGCGCTGCTCCTCGACTACGAGCGCGCGCTGCTCCGCCTCGACACGACGGGCGACCAGCCCCGGCTGTACGACCTGTCGTCGCACTTCGTGTGGATCGGCGAGCGGACCCGGCAGCTCGACGGCGCGCACATCGCGTTCGCCGAACTGCTCTCGAACCCGATCGGCCTGAAGATCGGCCCGACGACGTCGCCCGAGATGGCCGTCGAGTACGTCGAGCGGCTCGACCCGCGCAACGAGCCGGGCCGGCTGACGCTGATCTCGCGGATGGGCAACCAGAAGGTCCGCGACGTGCTGCCGGCGATCATCGAGAAGGTCGAAGCCTCCGGCCACAAGGTCATCTGGCAGTGCGACCCGATGCACGGCAACACCCACGAGTCCTCGACCGGCTACAAGACCCGGCACTTCGACCGGATCGTCGACGAGGTCCAGGGCTTCTTCGAGGTGCACCGGCGCCTGGGCACCCACCCCGGCGGCATCCACATCGAGCTCACGGGTGAGGACGTCACCGAGTGCCTGGGTGGCGCGCAGGAGATCTCCGACGACGACCTCGCCGGCCGCTACGAGACGGCGTGCGACCCGCGCCTGAACACGCAGCAGTCGCTCGAGCTCGCGTTCCTCGTCGCCGAGATGCTGCGCTCGTAGCGAGTTTCCTGAAGACGAGCTGAAGAACGAAAGGCCCCGCGTCGAGAACGCGGGGCCTTTCTGTCTGCCCTGATCAGAGGCCGATGATCGTGATCTCGGTACCGCGCTTCACCCGCGTGCCCGGGGGGATCGACTGGTTCACGACGTTCGCGTTGTTGTTCTTGTTGAACTCGACCTTCACCCTCAGGCCGGCCCGCTCGAGCTCCTCCTTGGCCTCGCGCACCTTCAGCCGGGTCACCTCGGGGACCTCGATCTCCTTGTTGCTCTGGAAGAACACGGTGACGCGCTTGTTCGCCGTTCCCTCCAGCACCGTGCCCGCGGGCGGATCCGTCCGCACCACGCGCGACTCGTCGCCGTCGGAGGCGTCCTCACCGCGTCGCCTCGACCGGTTCCAGCCCGGCGCGCTGCAGCTCGGCGAACGCGTCGTCCTTCGACTTGCCCGTGACGTTCGGCACCGGCCGGCGCGGGGCGGGGCCCTTGCTCAGCACCAGCGTCACCGGGCTGTCGATCTTGAGCGAGGTACCGGGACGCGGGTCGAGCGCCACGACCTTGCCGATGGGCACGGTGTCGTGGAACGCGTCCTTCTCGGCGTCCTTGACCGCCTTGAGGCCCGCGGCCTCGATCTCCTTGGTCGCGGCGTCCACCTCGGCACCGACGTTGATGAACGGCACGATGGGCTTGCCGCGCGACACGATGACCTTCACGGACTGGTTCTTGCGCAGCTCCGTCTCCGGGCCGGGCTCGCTGCGGATGACCTGGCCGTTCGGGATCTCGTCCGACGGCACCTTCTCGATCAGCGCCGTGAGGTCCGCGCCCTGCACCAGCCGCACCGCGTTCTGCTCGGACTGCCCGGCCACGGCCGGCACCGCCGTCCAGCGACCCGCGCCGAGGTACCAGGAGAACAGGCCGACGATCAGCGCCAGCACGACGACCACGGAGCCCCAGATGATGAAGAGCTTCTTGCGGCGCTTGCGCTCCTCCTCGACCGGGTCGACCTTCGGCTTCTTCTGCGCGGGACGGCGTCGTGGCTGCTCCGGCCGCTGCATCGCCCGCGTGCCGGAGATACCGGGCGGCGGCGTCGGCGGACCCGTGCTGACGGTCGCCATCGCCGCTTGCTCACCGGCCGGGTCGCCTCGGCGACCGAAGGGGGAGTGGCGCCGACCGAGACCGGTACGGGCCGCATGACGACGGTCCGGTCGTTCTCGGGAGCCGAGCCGGGCACGGGCACCGCCTGCGGTGTGAGACCCAGCTCAGCGCCCACGCGCTCGAGTTCGGCGAGGAAGGCCTCCGCGTTCGCCGGCCGCAGCGACGGATCGCGCCGCGTCGCCTTGCGCACCAGCGTGTCGAGCGCCAGCGGGATCTCCGGGATGGACGGCACGTCCGAGTTCACGTGCTGATAGGCCACTGAGATGGCCGTGTCGCCGCGATAGGGCGCCTGACCCGCCAGCATCTCGTAGAGGACGATTCCGGCCGCGTAGACGTCACTGCGCGCGTCTGCGGCCCCCGTCTCCACCTGTTCGGGTGACAGATAGGCCACTGTGCCGAGAATCTCGCTGTCGCTGGTGACGCCGGTCTCGGCGATCGCGCGGGCCAGCCCGAAGTCAGCGACCTTCACCTGGCCACCCACGCCGATCAGCACGTTCTCCGGCTTCACGTCGCGGTGCACCAGCCCGGCGCGGTGCGCCGCACCCAGCGCGGACAGCACCGGGCCGAGGACGCTCAGCGCGATGGCCGGAGGCAGCTTGCCGCGCTGATTGAGCAGGTCACGGAGGTTTCCTCCGTCGATCAGCTCCATCACCAAGTACACCTGGTCACCGTCGACGCCCTGGTCGTGCACGGACACCACGGCAGGGTGATGCAACTGTGCCGCCGCGCGTGCTTCTCGCTCGAAGCGAGCGACGAACGCGGGGTCCGCGGTCAGGTGCGGATCCATCACCTTGACGGCGACGTCGCGGTCCAAGCGGGTATCGCGACCTCGATAGACGGTGGACATGCCACCGCGCGCGAGCACGGAGTCCACCCGGTAGCGCTGCTCGAGCAAGCCACCCATCACGTTCGAAACCGACCTCTCCACAGTGCAGGATGGTAAAGCGCAGGATGACCCGGTTGGCGGAAGGGCGTTCCCAGTTCGGTTATGGCATCGTGACCCCCGTGAGTGCGATTCCTGCCGCTGCGGATGTACTGGCCACCGACCTGGAGGTTCTTACCCTCCCCGAGGTGGCCGACCGAATGGGACACCCGGTCACCCGGATCCAACAACTGCTGCGCGACGGGCAACTGCTCGCCGAGCGGCGGAACGGCGTCCTCGTCGTTCCCGAAGCGTTCCTCGCCGCCGGAAGCGTGGTGAAGGGTCTGCCCGGCACCATCACGGTGCTGCGCGACTCCGGCTTCTCCACGAACGAGATTCTGCGCTGGCTCTTCACGGAGGACGAAAGCCTCCCTGGCACTCCGATCGAAGCATTGCGCGGAGACCGTGGGCGTGAGGTAAAGCGAAGGGCGCAAGCCTTGGCTTTCTAGTTCACACGATGCGGCGGTTCCAGGCGTCTCCGCATGCGAGAGACGCCTGGAACCCGTCAACTGGTACTCATGATCACCAAGACTCTTGTCGCAGGTCTCGCTGTCGCGAGCCTGCTGCTCTCGCCGGTGGCCGCCACCGCGGCGCCCGCCGTGCAGAGCAAGCCGACCACGCTCGAACTCGATGCGGGCGGTGCCCAGGTCAAGCTGAAGAAGGGCAACAAGCTCCAGATCAAGGGCAAGGTCGGCGCCCAGGGCGAGCGTCAGCTCACGCTGGGCCTCGACGTGTTCGCCCAGATCAGGGTCGGAGCGTCGCTGTGGACCAACATCTACACCAGGAACTGCGCGCCGAACTCGACGTTCACCGCGAAGGTCACCATCGACGCGTCCGCTGACCTGCGTCTTTACTTCCCCGGCACGAGCGTCTACGCCACCGCGACGTCCAACATCGTCGGCGTTGTGGTGATCTAACGCCGGCTTCATCCGGTCATCGCGCGTGCGAGCAGTGCCCGGCCCGCGCCGGGCACTGCCACCGCGAGCCGCCGGTGGTTCGGTACGGCCACCCGCCGCCACAGCACCTCACAGCCCACGAGGCCGAGGATGTCGCGGTACAGCGTGTATGCAGTCTGCACACAGGGCCGCGACGAGGGCGACAGCATCGCGATCCCCGGTTCGGCCGACCGATATATCGCATATGAGTGCGCGACGAGGTCGTCGAGTGCCCTTTGCACCCGCACGTTTGCGCGTCGATGGCATCGACACCATTGCAAAAGGTCCTGGTCGACGCCGTGCGCGCCGAGGACGTCCTGCGGCAGGTACACCCGGCCGCGGTCGAGGTCCTCGCCGACGTCGCGCAGGAAGTTCGTCAGCTGGAACGCCACGCCGAGCCGGGCCGCGTACGGTTCGGCGTCCGCGCGGGGCACGACGGTGCCGAGCACCGGCAGCATTTGCAGCCCGATGACCTCCGCCGAGCCGTGCATGTACCCGCCGAGCGCGTCGAGGTTCGCGTACTCGGTCACGTCGAGGTCCATCCGCATCGACGCGAGGAAGTCGGTGAACAGCGCCCGGTCGATGTCGTAGCGGCGCATCGTGTCCGCGAGCGCGTGCAGCACCGGGTTCGACGGCGCCTTGTCCAGGAGTCGTTCCAGCCGGTCGAGTTCGCCCGCCCGGTCGGCCACCCCGGCCGCGTCGACGATCTCGTCGGCCCACCGCGCGAACGCGTACAGCGCGTGCACGGCCGGCCGTTGTTCGCGCCGCAGCAGGGTCGTGGCCAGGAAGAACGTCTTGCCGTACCGGGCGTTCACGCGGCGGCACGCGGCGTAGGCGGACCCCAGATCCATTGTCCCGGGGCTCATTCGTAACGAGTGGACAGGCCGAACGGGTCCGGCTTCACCAGCGACCGCGCCGCCAGCGCCGACACCGCCAGCGCGAAGAACAGGTAGCCCCACGCGTACAGCGCCGTGTCGCCGTTCGGGAACGTCACCAGCAGCAGGAACACCGACGCGACCGACACCGTGACCAGTGCGCCCGTGCTCCACAGGAACCCGGCGGCGAGCGCGAGCGGCCAGCTGAAGTACCACGGCAGGGTCGCGGGGGAGAGCAGCGCGACCGCCAGCATCGTCACCGCACCGCGCCGGATGCTGTCGCGGACTTCGCCGTCGCGTGCCGCCCACCACTGCGTGTACGCGATCCAGATCAGCACGATGGAGCCGAGCGTCCGCGCCACGCCGATGAAGATGCCGCCGTCGACGTAGACGAACCAGTTCACGACCATGCGCACGAAGTCGCCGACCGCGCTCGGGAGCGACAGCCAGTTGATGATCATCGACGAGCTGCGCAGCGCGGGGATCCAGCCGAGGCTGACCCCGGCGACCAGCGTGCACGCGACGAACGCGCCGACGAACGACGCCACGGCCGGCACCAGCGCCTTGCGGAACTGGGTGCGCTTGTCGCCCTCGAGCCGCGCCGCCCAGATCCAGACGAGGAACGGCACGATCACGATGGCCGTCGCCTTCACCGAGAACGCGAGACCGAGCAGCACGAACCCGAGCACGTGCCGGCGGTCGAGCACCAGCAGCACGCCGGCCGCCATCAGCCCGATCATCAGCAGGTCGTTGTGCGCGCCGCCGACCAGGTGGATCAGCAGCAACGGGTTCGCCGCCACCAGCCACAGCGCGACGGCCGACTTGCCGCCCAGATGACGACTCAGACCCGGCAGCGCCCAGCACAGCAGTACGAGCCCGCCCGCGAGAGAGAAACGCATGGCGACGACGCCGAGGATCACGCTCGCGTCCGTCGCCCAGACGATCGCCTTGGCGACGAGGATGAACAGCGGCCCGTACGGCGCGGGGGTGTGCTGCCACACCCAGCTGACGTTCTCGCTCAGGGTGCTCTGCAGCACGGCGGGCCCGACCTCGTATGGGTCGTAGCCGCTCAGCGCGAGCTGGCCCTGCGCCAGGTAGCTGTAGATGTCCTTGCTGAACAACGGCGGGGCGAAGAGCAGCGGCAGCGTCCACACCGTCACCGCGACCAGTACGGCGAAGTCGCCGATCTCACCCCACCGCACGAGCCGGCCGAGCCGGACCCACGCCCAGATGACGAGACCGAGCCCCACGTACAGCACCATGCTCGCGAGGTCGTGGCCGTGGCCGTACCGCAGCCAGCTCAGCCCGACCTTGGTGAGCAGCGGGTCGCGGTCCAGGATCGCGCCCGCACCCATGCCGCCGAGCGCGATCAGCGCGACGCCCAGCAGGCCGAGCATGGTCGTGCGGATGGGGATGGCGTACGTGTTCGCGCGCACGACTATCGAGGGCTCCTGCGGAGATGCCTCGGAGCTCGTACGGGGTAGGGACGGAGTTGCTGCCATCGCCCGAACATCGTTGCACAAGGCGCGGAAGCGTCAGCAAGCAACGGCCCACAGTGGTCACGAGGACTTAATCACGCCTCAAGGCACGACATGGGGCACCTGGATCGATCTTGGGACAAGATCGACTTCAGAAGGCCCGCTTCGTCGAGCTGATCGCGAGGGCGGCGAGTTTCGCCGCGGCCGGCTCGGCCACGGGAGCCGCGTCGAGGGCCGCGAGCGCGCTCTTCGTCAGCTCCTCGATGCGCTCCTCGACGGCGTCGACGGCACCGACCTTCACGAGCGCCCGCCGGACCTCCTCGACGGTCTCGAGGTCGAGATCGGGCTTGCCGAGGGCGATATCCAATATATCGGCGCCGAACTGCATGCCAAGTGCCACGAGCAGCGTGCGCTTGCCTTCGGCGAGGTCGTCGCCGGCGGGCTTGCCGGTCACCTCCGGGTCGCCGAACACGCCGAGCAGGTCGTCGCGCAACTGGAACGCGACGCCGATGTCGGCGCCGAACGCCCGCAGCCCGCCGATCAGCTCCGGCGAGCCGCCCGCCATCGCCGCGCCCATGTGCAGCGGTCGCTCGACGGTGTACGCGGCGGTCTTGAGCCGGTCGATCCGCAGCGCGGCGTCCGCGGAGGAGTCGCCCCGCGCCTGCGTCAGCACGTCGAGGTACTGGCCCGCGAGCATCTCGGTGCGCATGTCCCGCCACGGCTCGCTCATCCGGCGCAGCACCTCGGCGGGCAACCCGGCGGCGAAGAGCATGTCGTCCGCCCACGCCAGTGCGATGTCGCCGATCAGCACCGCCGCGGACATGCCGAACCGCTCCGGCGAACCGAGCCAGCCCTGCTCGCGGTGCCGCGCGCCGAACGCGATGTGCACGGTCGGCTTGCCCCGGCGCACGTGCGAGGCGTCCATCAGGTCGTCGTGGATGAGCGCGCACGCCTGGATCAGCTCCAGCGAGCTGACGGCCGTGAGCACCTCGTTCGGCGAGCTCACCGTCCGGATCGCCGCCCGCCGCGCGCCACCCCCACCACGCGTAGGTCGGGCGGATGCGCTTGCCACCGCCCAGCACGAAACCGGAGAGCGCGTCGACCGCGCTCGCGAAGCTCGGGTCCATCGACTCACCGGACGCGCGCCGGGAGGCCAGATAGGTGGTCAGTGCTTCTTCGACGTGCTGGGGCAGGGCAACGTCGATGGGGTGGTGGGACACGCCTCCATGGTCCGCTGTGTCCGGGACCACCCGCATGCCGGGGCGGCGTACCACATGGTGAGCAGGGCTCCCACCCACCGAAAAGACCACTAGGGTTGGGGTATGACGTCGGTGGTGGAGCGGCTGCGGGGGCAGTCTCCGAAGTTCTCGGTCGAGTTCCTGCCGCCACGGGACGCCGAGGACGAGAAGGTCCTCTGGAAGGCCGTCCGCGAGCTGGAGGGCCTCGACCCGGCGTTCGTGTCGATCACCTACGGCGCCGGCGGGTCACGACGGGACCGCACGATCCGCGCCACCGGCCGGATCGCGCAGGAGACGACGCTGCTGCCGGTCGCGCACCTGACCGCCGTCGACCACTCGGTGGCCGAGCTGCGCAACGTGATCGGCTGGTACGCGGCGATCGGCGTGCGCAACGTGCTGGCGTTGCGCGGCGACCCGCCCGGCGACCCGATGGGCGAGTGGGTCGCGCACCCCGAAGGCCTCAACTACGCCGACGAGCTCGTGCGGCTCGTCCGCGAGCTCGGCGACTTCTGCGTGGGCGTGGCGGCGTTCCCGTACGGGCACCCGCGCTCAGGCGACCTCGACACCGACCTGAAGTACCTGCTGCGCAAGCTCAACGCGGGTGCGGATTACGCGGTGGCGCAGCTGTTCCACGCGCCGGAGCCGTTCCTGCGGATGCGCGACCGGGTGGCCGCCGCCGGCTGCTCGGCGGCGATCCTGCCGGGGATCATGCCGATGCTGTCGCCGCGCGGCCTGGCCAAGATCGTGGAGCTGTCCGGCGCCGACCTGCCGCCCGACGTCGCGCGCAGGCTGGATCCGTACACCGACGACGTGGCCGGGTTCCGCGCGACCGGCATCGACATCGCGACCGAGATGTGCCAGCGGTTGCTCGACGAGGGCGTGCCCGCGCTGCACTTCTACACGATGAACCGGTCGAAGGCGACGAAGGAAGTGCTGGGGCGCTTGGGTCTGGTAACGCGGGCCTAGATGTTGACGTTGCGTTTGTGCGCGATGAGCGCGAGCACGACGACGATCAGCGCCGCCCCGCCCGTGAGTCCCGCGACGAGCAACGCCCAGCCGAAGAACGAGCTGGAGTTCTCGCCCGCGTACTGCACGGTCGCCTGGAGCATCGACGCCTGACCGGGTTTCGGAGACCACGCGATCGTGTTGTTCTCTTCTTCGCGGCCGTTGGTGTTCACGACCTTGCCGGGGAAGCTCACCTTGACCTGGATGTCCGCGCGCTCCACCGGCACCTGGGTCAGGTCGACCGAGCCCGAGAGCGTGACAAGATCACCCGACCGGCGGAAGTTCAGGCTGTACCGGCTGTTCGACGAGCTGGTCGCCGAGGAGAGCGTGCGCATCTCCTCGAAGGTCAGCCCGTTGAAGAACAGCTGCGTGCCCGCGTACGACTCCACCCGATACGGCTTGGTGGTGACGCGACTGGCGAGCTCCGGTGGCACCTTGAGCTGGGGTCCGGGGTCGTTGTCCTGCGTCGGCGGCGTGGCCGCGACGATCTCACCCGAGATGCGGTCGTCCTCGGACACGGCCATGGCCGCGTACACCCGAACACATCCGCTCAACGAGAACAGGGTGAGCAGCAGGAAAACCGGCACGAGCAGTGCCGAACGTCTACGCACGGCGGACATCCTGCCAGCACGGTCCAAACGACGCAGTCCCCCCAATAGTCGTGAGCTTGACTAACTACCTTTCGGGCGTCATGAGGCTCCAGGTAGCGTCTCGACACATGGCTTCCGTGCACGACATCAGCAACAAGTTCGTCACCGATTACGTGGCGCTGGACCCGATCACGGCCACCGCGCTCGGCTTCGCGGGGTCCGACGACCAGTTGACGGACCTCTCGCCGGAAGGGCACGCGGCGCGCAACGAACTTGCCGTCCGCGCGCTCGCCGACATCGCGGCCGCTCAGCCCGCGGATGCCTCGGAAGCGGCGGCGCAGGCCGTCTTCCTCGACCGCACGGGCCTCGAGAACGAACTCTACGAGGCCGGCCTCACCGAGTCCGCGCTGAACGTGATCGCGAGCCCGATCCAGTCGGTACGCGACATCTTCGACCAGATGCCGACCGACACGCCCGAGCAGTGGGCGACCATCGGGCGTCGTCTTTCCGCCGTGCCCGCCGCCCTGGCAGGTCTGCAGGCCTCGCTCTCGCACGCCGCCTCCCGCGGTCAGGTCTCCGCGTTGCGCCAGGTCACGAGGGTCGCCGAGCAGTGCGACGTCTGGGCCTCCTCGTTCTTCGGCTCGTTCGCCGCCTCGGCCGACGTCGAGGGCTCGGTTCGCTCGTCGCTCGACGCCGGTGCCGCCGCGGCTTCGTCCGCATACGCCGACTTCGCGTCATTCCTGCGCACCTCGCTGGCTCCGCAGGCGCCCACCAAGGACGCCGTCGGTGCGGAGCGGTACCGCCTGGGCTCGCGCTACTTCACCGGGTCGCGGCTCGACCTGGCCGAGGCGTACGCGTGGGGCTGGGAGGAGTTCCTCGGCATCGAGGCGGAGATGAAGGAGGTCGCGGCCCGGCTGAAGCCGGGGGCGACGCTGGCGGAGACCGCGGCGTACCTCGACGAGCACCCGCGCTACCAGGTGCACGGCCAGGACGGGCTGCAGTCGTGGATGCAGGAACTGTCCGACAAGGCCCTGCTCGACATGCGCGACGTGCACTTCGACCTGCCCGACGCGCTGATGAACCTCGAATGCAAGATCGCACCGCCCGGCGGTGGCGTCGGTGCGTACTACACGCCGCCGACCGCTGACTTCTCGCGCCCCGGCCGCATGTGGTGGTCGATCGCCGAGGGCAAGACGGTGTTCCCGACCTGGCGTGAGACCTCGACGGTCTACCACGAGGGCGTGCCGGGGCATCACCTTCAGTGCGCGACGGCGGTGTACCAGTCGGCGAAGCTGAACAACTTCCAGCGGCTGATGTGCTGGGTGTCGGGCCACGGCGAGGGCTGGGCGCTGTACGCCGAGCGCCTCATGCGCGAGCTCGGCTACCTGGACGACGACGGCGACCTGCTCGGCATGCTGGACGCGCACCTGTTCCGCGCGGCCCGCGTGATCATCGACATCGGCATGCACCTGGAGCTGGAGATCCCGCAGGGCACCGGCTTCCACCCCGGCGAGCGCTGGACCCCGGAGCTCGGCCTGGAGTTCATGATGACCAGGACGCTGTCCGAGCCCGCGCACGTCCGCGACGAGATCGACCGCTACCTCGGCTGGCCGGGCCAGGCGCCGGCGTACAAGATCGGCGAACGGCTGTGGCTCGCCGCCCGCGAGGACGCACGCGCTCGCAAGGGTGCGGACTTCGACCTCAAGCTGTTCCACAAGGAGGCCCTGGAGATGGGCTCGATGGGCCTCGACACGTTGCGTGAACGGTTGGCGACGCTCTGACCGGACTTCCTCCGGCGACGCTCTGACCTGCGCTAACCCCACCTTATGCAAAAGACGTTTGCGGACGTCCGCAAACGTCTTTTGCATAACTGATATATCGGCGGGCTGAGCCGGCGCTGCGGCGAGGTGCTGATATATCGGATATCAGCGCGGGTCGGCCCAGCGGACGCGAACGCGGTTCGTGATCGGGTCCGGGTCGTCGGTCCGTACGAACTCGAGCCACGGCCCGGGCTCCGGCCGCACCGATGCCAACCCGTCACCGTCACGCACCACCGGGTGCCCGGTCGCCTGAGCCGACGCCAGCGGATCCGTGGAGTCGACGACCACGGCCGCGATCACACCGGTGTACTCGGGCCGGGGTTCCAGGACGCAGAACTCGTTGCCCTGCGGATCGCGCAGCACGACCCACGGCACGTCGCGCTGTCCGATGTCGGCGTGCTCCGCGCCCAGCTTCAGGGCCCGCGCCACGATGTCCGCCTGGTGCTCGAGCGAGGTCGACGCCAGGTCGAGGTGCACCCGGTTCTTCTCGATCTTCGGGGCGTCGCTCCACACGAACGTCAGCTCGATCTCGTCGCCGGCGAACTCGGACCAGAACGCGGCCAGGGCGGGGGGATCGGCTGCCTCGAACGTGATTTCCACGCGTGCGAGGGTACTGTCTCGCGGGTGGCGAAGCTGGTGCTCGGACCGCTCCTGAGGCATGTGAACGAGACGTCCGCGACGGTGTGGGTCGAGACGGACGTGTCGTGCGACGTCACGATCGCGGGACACACGGCGAGAACGTTCCAGGTCGGCCGGCAGCACTTCGCGCTCGTCAGACTGGAAAACCTCGGCCCCCGCACGGAATACGACGTCCGGCTGAACGACGAGACGGTCTGGCCGGAGCCTGACAGCGGGTTCCCCAAGCCCGTGATCCGCACCGCCGAGGTTCGCAGGATCGCCTTCGGTTCGTGCCGCGCCGCACCGGGTCAGCCGGTCGGTCCCGACGCCCTCGACGCCTTCGCGCAACGGCTCATGGGGGCGCCGGAAGACGAGTGGCCGCAGGCGCTGGTCCTGTTGGGAGACCAGGTCTACGCCGACGAACCCACCGAGCAGACCTTGCAGTGGCTGCGTGACCACCGCCACGGCACGCATGAGCCCGACGGCGAGGTCGTGCACTTCTCCGAGTACGCCCGGCTCTACCACGAGACCTGGGGCGATCCCGAGATCCGCTGGCTGCTGTCGGTCGTCCCGACGTCGATGATCTTCGACGACCACGACGTGCGCGACGACTGGAACACCTCCGAGGTGTGGCGGCGTGAGATGGAAAGCAAACCCTGGTGGCGCAACCGGATCCGCGGCGCCATCGCCTCCTACTGGGTGTACCAGCACATCGGCAACCTCGGTCCGGACGAGCTCGCCAGGGATCCCTTGTACGCCAAGGTGAAGGCGCAGGGCACGGACGTCCTGCCGTTGCTGGAGGACTTCGCCGAGCAGGCGGACAAGGAAACCGAGGGCCGCAAGTCCACGTGGTGGAGCTATCGCCGCGACTTCGGCCGCGCCAGGCTGTTGATGATCGACACCCGCTGCGGCCGCATCCTGGAGGGCGACCGGCGGCAGATGGTCAGCGACGAAGAGTTCGAGTGGCTCGAACGCAACACGGAACACAGCGACGCGGAACATGGCAACGCAGCGGGCGACTACGACCACCTGCTGATCGGCTCGTCGCTGCCGTGGCTGATGCCGCACGCGCTCAGTCATTTCCAGTCCCTCAACGAGATCGGCGCGCGCAAGCCCGGCTGGCAGGGCCGCGCGGCCGAGAAGATCCGGCAGGCGCTCGACCTCGAGCACTGGCCGGCGTTCCGCGAGTCGTTCGACCGGCTCACCCGGATGATCGAGAAGTCCGCGAACAACGGTGCCGCGACGATCTGCGTGCTCTCCGGCGACGTCCACCACAGCTACGTCGCCGAAGCCGAGTTCGCCACGCCCACCAACGCCACGGTCACGCAGCTCGTGTGCTCGCCGGTGCACAACGAGCCGCCGAAGGTGTTCCTGCCCGCGTTCCGGCTGGCGTGGTCCCGCGTCGCCGGCTGGGTGTTCCGCCGTCTCGCCACCCTCGTCGGTGTGCCGCAGGACCTGGTGCGCTGGCGCAAGACCAGCGGCCCGCACTTCGGGAACTCCGTGGCACTGCTGGACCTGGAGGGCCGCCGCGCCCGCTACCGCCTGCTGGCGGCGACGGGCGCGGAGACGGCCTCGGTGCTACTTGGTCGCGAGCCGCAGTAACGCCCACAGCTGCGCGATCGCGTCGTGGTCGCCGACCACGTCGACCAACCGGTCCGGCAGCCGGCCCCACAACCAGCGGTACATCGTCATCGGGCTCGCCGTCACCCGTGCGTCGGCGTGCTCGGCGTCCTCCGGTTCGACCCGCCACGCCGACGAACCCCGTGGGCCACAACGCGTGAGCCACATGTGGTCCTCGACGCGCACAGCGACCAGCCCGTTCCGCGAGCCCCGCACGCCGAGCACGTCCAGCTTGTGCCCCAACCACAACGTGAGCACCTCGTCGACACCGTCGATCGCCACCTCGTCGGTGACCGCACCGACATCCATGCCGGCGGCGCCCTGGATGTCCATGCGGTGCAACGTGGTCTCGTGTGCCAACCGGCGCCGCCAGAACCCGTAGTTCTGCTGCACCGGCCACCACGTCGCGCACGGCTCGTCCTCGTCGTGCGCCATGAGCTCGGCGAGTGCGGCCTCCGCGCCCGAACGCATGAAGTCCAGCGGATCCTGTCCGGCCTCGGGATTGTCCTGCCATTCCCCGGGTTCGGGCTTGCGGCCGAGCCTGATCCACGCCAGCGCGAGGTGGTAGCCGCTGCCGACGTGCCGCACGGTCTCCCCGAGGTTGAGCCCGGGGCAGGCAGGCACGCCCCGGTGTGGTGGCTGGCCGATCGCCGACATGGCGAGCAGGTCGGCTTCACGGCGCAGGATGTCCAGCGCGTTCACCGCCTCGCCTCGTTCATCAGGTGGCCGACGAGCGTCACGAACTGGTCGGCCTGGCGCACCAGGTCGTCAGCCGTGCGCGCGGTGACGTGCCGGGTGATGCCCGCGAGCACGGCGGCCCGCGTGGACGACCACGACGCGAAGAACGCGGCCCACTCCCGCATCTCCGGCGCGATCGAGGCGAGCAGCACCCACGCACTGGTCGGCCTCGACCGGCCACGATGGGGTCGTCCCCGCAACGCGAGCACCGCGGCGGCGGCGCGCAACGCTGCGAGATAGGCGGTCGCGAACCGCTCGGACGGCTCCGCTGTGCGTTCCGACTCGGCGAGCGAGTCGCGAGCCTGCTGCAGCAGAGCGAGTGCGGACGCGGGTGGCAACGGGAGCGGGAAGGCTGCCGGATCAGATATCTCAGCTGTCATCTCGGCCTCCTCGGGGCGTCGTGAACGACGTCTCCGCCGAGGGGAAGCCGGCGGCTCTCGGAGGTGGGGTGCTTCCCCCACCCCACCTCCGAGGCATGGTGCGACTCGAACACATGTTCGAGTCATGCCCAGCGTAGCTCCCGGCCGATGGATTCCTCAACCCGCCCCACCACGTAGGCCCCGGTCGTGGTCTGATGGTGATGTGAGTGCGCTCGAACACCCCGGAATCCGCAAAGTCGCGGACGCCCTGCCCGAGGCCACCGCCGAACGCATCGTCGTGCTGCCGGACGCGGTGCGGACCGCGGCAGCCGCGGCCGAGGCGGTGGGAGTGCCCGTCGGCGCGATCGCGAACAGCCTGCTGTTCGCCGCGGTGCGCGACGGCGTGGCGGCCCCGCTGCTGGTGCTGACCTCGGGTGCGCACCGCGCGGACACGTCGGTGGTGGCCACGCTGGTGGGTGCGGACGCGGTGAAGCGCGCCGACCCGGAGTTCGTGCGCGAGCACACGGGCCAGGTGATCGGTGGTGTGTCGCCGGTCGGGCACCCCGCGCCGATCGAGACCCTGGTGGACGAGGCGCTGTCCGGCTACGAGGAAGTGTGGGCCGCCGCGGGACATCCGCACGCCGTGTACCCCACGACCTTCGCGGAACTGGTGGCGCTGACGAGCGGCCGCGTGGCGGTGGTGTCGGCATGACGGCGTCGCCGCGCCTGGAGCGCATCGTCGAGATCTCCGCCGCGGAACTGAACGTCCGGCTGGGCGAAGCGCTCTCGCTGTACGTGACCGCGATGAACTACCCGCCCGGCACCGTCGAGCAGCGCGCCCCGATGTGGCTCGCGCACATGATGCGTGAGGACTGGCGTTGTGTGGTGGCGCTGGGGGAGCAGGACGAGCTCGTCGGCATCGGTTACGGCTACCGCGGCGCCACCGGCCAGTGGTGGCACGAGCAGGTGCGGCGCGGGCTGATGGCCGTCTCGCCGCCCACCGTGGTCGAGGAGTGGCTCAACAACTACTTCGAGCTGACCGAACTGCACGTGCTGCCGCGCGCACAAGGCCGTGGCCTCGGTGAGGACCTGCTGCGCCGGCTGATGGAGGGTGTCAGCTCGTCCCGCGTGCTGCTGTCGACGCCCGAAGGACCGAGCAAGGCGTGGAAGCTGTACCGCCGCGTCGGCTTCGTGGACGTGTTGCGGCACTACCAGTTCACCGGCGACCCACGCCCGTTCGCCGTGCTCGGCCGCACTCTGCCGATGGTTTAGGCAGCGCGCCGGCAGTCCGGTCCCGTGCCACACCCACAGCCTGCCGCCTCCGGCGCAGGTTGCGCGTCGGGCTGCCCCGTCCTACTCTCGCCAATATGCAATATATTGGATATGGGTCACTCAAGGAGCGGGCGGCCGCCGAGATCAGGTCGGCGATCGTGCGCGGCGACCTGGAACCAGGCACGGCCATCAAGGACATCGAACTGGCCGAGAAACTCGGCCTCTCCCGCACTCCGGTGCGCGAGGCGCTCGCCACGCTGACCGAAGAGGGCCTGGTCGAGACCAAGCCGCACGCCTACACCCGCGTCACCGCGCTGGAAGCGGAGCCCGTACTCGACGCTCTCATGGTCGTGCAGTCGATGCACGCCGTCGCCATGGCCCTGGTCGTCCAGCGGAAGTCGTTGACGGCCGACGACATCGCCGCGATGCGCGCCGCGAACAAGGCCTTCAAGAAGGCCCTCGACGCCAACGACGCCGTCGCGGCACTGGCCGCCGACGACGAGTTCCACGCCGTGGCCGTCAACCGCTGCAACAACTTCGCGATCGCCGCGACCATCGACCGCTACACGCCGCTCGTCCGCCGTGCCGAGCACAGCCGCTTCTCGTCGCCCCACGCACGCCACTCCGTGACCCAGCACCAGCAGATCATCGAGGCCTGCGAGCAAGGTGATCACGTGCTGGCTTCCACCCTGGTGGACAAGAACTGGAACACGCTGAAGGAGGAACTGTGAACAGGTTCCCGCTGCTCTTCGGCCCTTCGCCGGTCCACCGCCTGGACCGCCTGACCGCCCACCTCGGTGGCGCCGCGGTCTGGGCGAAACGCGAGGACTGCAACTCCGGCCTCGCCTACGGCGGCAACAAGACCCGCAAGCTCGAGTACCTCGTCGCCGACGCGATCGCCACCGGCTGCGACACCCTGGTGTCGATCGGCGGCATCCAGTCGAACCACACCCGCCAGGTAGCGGCCGCCGCGGCCAGGGCCGGCCTGAAAGCCGTGCTGGTGCAGGAAAGCTGGGTCGACTGGACCGATGTCGGCCACGACCGCGTGGGCAACATCCTGCTGAGCCGCATGATGGGCGCCGACGTCCGCATCGTGGACGCCGAGTTCGGCATCGGCATCAAACCGGCCTGGGAGCAGGCGATCGAGGAGGTCCGCGCCTCCGGCGGCACGCCCTATCCGATCCCCGCCGGCGCCTCCGACCACCCGCTGGGCGGCATGGGTTTCGCGAACTGGGCCGACGAGGTCCGCCAGCAGGAAGCCCAGCTGGGCGTCTTCTTCGACACCATCATCGTCTGCTCGGTCACCGGCAGCACGCAGGCCGGTATGGTCGCCGGATTCGCGAACGACCCCAACCGCCGAGTGCTGGGCATCGACGCTTCCGCCAAGCCGGCCGAGACCCTCGACCAGATCACCCGCATCGCGCACAACACGGCCAAGCTCCGCGAGGTCACGGTGTCCGAAAAGGACATTCTCCTCGATGACCGCTTCCACGCCGGTATCTACGGCATCGCCGACGGGTCCACGGTGGACGCCATGCGCCTCGGCGCCAGTCTCGAAGGCATGATCACCGACCCGGTCTACGAGGGGAAGTCCCTGGCAGGCCTCATCCACCTGGTGTCCTCCGGCGAGATCGACCGCGACTCCACGGTCCTCTACGCCCACCTCGGCGGCCAACCGGCCCTGAACGCCTACAGCTCCCTCTTCCCGGCCTAGCTCAAGCTCTCAAACGCAGTCCCTTCGGAGTGGCACGGAAACCCGCCTCCTGCAGCACGGTCGCGAGATGCGAGGTCAGGGCGACCTCGCCGTCGGCCCGCTGGACGGCCAGCTGACCCAGCCAGCCATCGCGGACCGCCCGGCTCAACGCGTTCGCGGCGATGCGCAGCGTCGGGTCGTCGTCGGTGAACGAGAGCAGGGACTTGCCGCCCCGCTCGACGTACAACGCCGGGCTGCCGTCGACCAGGACCGCCAGCGCACCGGCTTTGCGGGCCGGGCGGTGTTTGCCCTCGCCCAGCGGATCCGGCCAGGCAAGGGCGGCACCGTACGGCTGGGCCGGGTCGGCCGCGGCGAGGACCACGGCGACCTGGTCGGCCTGCGCCGGCTGACCGGGTGGGCGCGACAACGCCCGCAGCCGGTCCACCGCACCTCGCGCGGCGAACTGGGCGGCACCCAGCCCTTCGACGACGTAGCCGCGGATGACCTGGCCCGACTCCTCCATGGCCCGCAGAACCTTGTAGACGCCGCTGAACCCACCCGTCACGCGTTCGGTGTCGAGGGCGCCGCGGGTCAGCACGCCGTGGCGTTCCAGGAAAGCCTCCGCTCGGGCGTGTGCCCGGCGGGTCGGATCCTCCGCCGGACGCACGGCCACGGACCAGCGGCCCGCGACGGTCGGCGGACCTGTGCGAGAAGGCATGTCGGGACGAGCGGCGCGCAACCGGGCGTAGCGACCCCGCGGAGCGCTGCGGCGAGGCTTGTGCGCCGCGCCGCCACCGGACACCAACGCGCGCAGCGGTGCCAGCGTGTCGTTGGTGACCAGGCCCGCCCACACCAGGTCCCAGAGCGTGCCGACCACCTCGGCGTCCGTGCACTCCACGGACAACGAGACGCGGTCGACCACCTGGCGGAAGAACAACGCACCGCCGGACAACGCCTCCAGGACCGCGGTGTGCAGCGGCGACTCCGGGATCGACTCCGGCACCAGGTCGGGCAGCAGCAGATCGGCCACGTCGGTCGGTGCCAGCGCGATCCAGCCGTCGCCACCGGCCAGCGCGCCGCAACCGGTCCAGGTCACCTCGCCCGACGCGGTCAGCTCGTCCAGCAGCGCCGGGTAGTAGCCCGGCAGCCGGGACGGCAGCAGCAGCGACTCCAGCGCGCTGGCCGGAAGTGGCGCTCCCGCAAGCTGTTCCACGACCGAGAACACGTCGTCGACCGTGGGAGCCGAACGCAGGCGGCGGCCCAGGCCGTGCCACGACGGGAGGAAACGGCCCAGGGCGGCCGGCTCCACCGGTTCCACCTCGGAGCGCAGGCGGGCCAGGGAGGCGCGGCGCAGACGACGGAGCACGTCCGCGTCGCAGTATTCGGTGTGGGTGCCGCCGGGCCGCAGTTCGCCGCGGACCAGGCGGCCCGTGCCGGCCATTCGTTCCAGCACACCGGTCACGACGGCCACGCCCAAGCCGAAGCGGGTGGCGGGTTCCGCGGCGGCGAACGGGCCGTGCGTCCGGGCGTAGCGGCTCAACAGGTCGCCGAGCGGGTCGGCCACCGGTTCGGTGAAGGCCTCCGGGACACCGACGGGAAGGGCCACGCCCAGGGCGTCGCGGACTCGGCCGGCGTCCTCGATCGCGATCGTGCGTTCCTCGCCGGCGATGCGGACGCGGATCGCCCGGCGGGCGGAGACCAGCTCGTCCAGCCATTCGCGGGGCACGCCGCGTTCGGCGGCTTCGGCATCGGACAGATCTCCCAGGAACCGCAACAGGTCCGCGGTGTCCTCGGCGTGGCGGGGGCGGCGGTCCTCCTGCAGCCGCTGCAGACTCTGCTCCACCTCGGCCATGACTTCCGGGTCGAGCAGTTCGCGGATCGCCTCGGAGCCGAGGAGTTCGGCCAGGAGCGTCGAGTCCAGCGACAGTGCGGCGGCGCGGCGTTCCGCCAGCGGTGTGTCCGCCTCGTAGAGGAACATGCCCACGTAGCCGAACAGCAGGCTGCGGGCGAAGGGGGACGGCGAGGGGGTCTCCACCTCGACCACGCGGACCCGGCGCGCGCGGACGTCCGCCATCAGCTCGCGCAGGCCCGGCACGTCGTAGACGTCCTGGAGGCATTCGCGCATCGCTTCCAGGACCACCGGGAAGCTCTCGTACTTCGCGGCCACCGACAGCAGCTGGGCCGAGCGCTGGCGTTGCTGCCACAGGGGAGTGCGCCGCCGCGGATCGCGCCGGGGGAGCAGCAGCGAACGGGCCGCGCACTCGCGGAACCGGGCCGCGAACAACGCCGAGCCGCCCACCTCGGCCACCACGATCTGCTCGACCTCGTCCGGATCCAGCAGGACGTCCTCGGCGCTCGCCGTCACCTCCAGGCCTTCGAGGTCCAGCGCGTCCGGGAGCCGGAGCACGATGCCGTCGTCGGAGTGCGCGGTCTGCACCTCGACGCCGCGCCGTTCACGCAGCCGTGCGGCGATCGCCAGCGCCCAGGGTGCGTTCACCTGGGCACCGAACGGCGAGTGCACCACGAGTCGCCAGTCGCCCAGCTCGTCGCGGAACCGTTCCACCAGAAGGGTTCTGTCGTTCGGGACGTGCCGGGTGGCCTCCCGCTGCTCGCCCAGGTAGGCCAGCAGGTTGTCGGTCGCCCACGCGTCCAGACCCGCCGCGGCAGCACGCTCCCGAGCCGCCGAATCCTCCATTGTGGACACTTCGCGGAGGAACCTGCCCATGGCCCGGCCGAGCTCCAGCGGCCGGCCCGGCGCGTCGCCCTTCCAGAACGGCATCCGCGCGGGCTGCCCCGGCGCCGGCACCACGATCACCCGGTCGTGCGTGATGTCCTCGACCCGCCACGACGACGTGCCCAGCAGGAACGTGTCGCCCACGCGCGACTCGTAGACCATCTCCTCGTCCAGCTCACCGACGCGTGAGCCGGGACCCTTCTCCGACGGCGGCGTCATCACCGCGAACAGCCCGCGGTCCGGGATCGTGCCGCCGGAGGTGACCGCGAGCCGCTGCGACCCGGGACGGCCGCGCAGCTCGGAGTTCACCCGGTCCCACGTGATCCGCGCCCGCAGCTCGCCGAACTCCTCGGACGGATACCGGCCCGACAGCATGTCCAGCACCGCGTGCAGGGCCGAGTCCGGCAGCCCGGCGAACGGCGCCGCCCGCCGCACCAGGGCCGTCAGCTCCTCGACCGTCCACGTCTCCATCGCCACCATCGCGACGATGTGCTGCGCCAGCACGTCCAGCGGGTTGCGCGGGAACCGCACGGCCTCGATCGCGCCGCTCTGCATCCGTTCCGCCACCACCGCGCACGACACCAGGTCGCCGCGGAACTTCGGGAACATCACGCCCCGCGACACCGCGCCCACCTGGTGACCGGCCCGCCCGACGCGCTGCAACCCGGACGCGACCGACGGCGGCGCCTCCACCTGCACCACCAGGTCGACCGCGCCCATGTCGATGCCGAGCTCCAGCGACGACGTCGCCACCACACAGGGCAGCCGCCCGGACTTCAGGTCCTCCTCTACCGCGGTGCGCTGCTCCCGCGACATCGACCCGTGGTGCGCACGGGCCACCGATGCGGTCTTCTGCACCGTCAGCCCCGACTGCCCGATCGCCTCCGCCGGGAACGACTCCAGCTCGGTCGCCTCCTCGGCCAGCTCGTTCAGCCGCGCCGTCAGCCGTTCCGCGAGCCGCCGCGAGTTCGCGAACACGATCGTCGACCGGTGCGCCCGCACCAGCTCCAGCACCCGTGCCTCGACCGACGGCCAGATGGAGGTGCGTTGCTCGGCCCCGGCGGCCGACCCCGACACCTCACCCGTCGGCTGGCCGAGCAGCGTCATGTCCTCGACCGGCACCTCCACCTCGACCTGGATGGTCTTGAGGGTCTTCGGCTGCACCACCGACACCGGCCGCCCGCCGGACAGGAAGGTGCTGATCTCCTCGACCGGCCGCACGGTCGCCGACAGCCCGATCCGCTGCGCCGGCCGTTCGAGCAGCGCGTCCAGCCGTTCCAGGGACAACGCCAGGTGCCCGCCGCGTTTGGTGCCGGCCACCGCGTGCACCTCGTCGATGATCACCGTCTCCACGCCGCGCAACGACTCCCGCGCCGACGACGTCAGCAGCAGGAACAGCGACTCCGGCGTCGTCACCAGCACGTCCGGCGGGGTGCGCCCGAACGCGCGGCGCTCCTCCGGAGAGGTGTCGCCGGTGCGCATGCCGACCGTGATCGACGGTTCGGTCAGTCCCAGCCGATGTGCCGCCTGCCTAATACCGGCCAAAGGCGCGCGCAGATTTCGTTCGACGTCCACCGCCAGCGCCTTCAAAGGCGAGACGTAAAGCACCCGGCACCGCCGCTTCGGTTCCGCGGGTGTTCCGGCGGAAGCCAGCCGATCCAGCGCCCACAGGAACGCGGCCAGCGTCTTGCCCGAGCCCGTCGGGGCGATGACCAGCGCGTGCTCGCCCGCCGCCGCGGCCGCCCACGCACCAGTCTGCGCCTGGGTTGGCGCGGCGAAGGCTCCCGCGAACCATTGCCTGGTCGCCGGTGAGAAAGCCTCCATCACGTCCATGCCGACCATCATGACAAGCGGGTCTGACAATTTCTGATTGCGCAGGTCCGGGCATCCGCCGAAGGCCGCTGTGGCACGATCACCCCCGAACGTCTTTCGAGGGGAGCACGGTGCGCGTCCTGTCCGTCGACCTGGGCACCGCCAACACAGTTGCGGTGCTGTCCGACCACGGCGTGGTGGATCTGGACGGAGGGCCCACCATGCCCTCGTCCGTCTACCTCGACGAGGACGGCACCCTGCACGTCGGCAAGGAGGCCGAGCGGCGGTCCCGCCACGACCCGTCGCGGTACGAGGCGAACCCGAAGCGCCACATCGGCTCCGCGACGCTGAAGCTCGGCGAGACGAACCTCCCGGTCAACGACGCGCTCGCGGCCATCTACGCGCACGTGCTGGGCGCCGTCACCCCGTTGCTCGGTGGCGCGCGGCTCGACGAGATCCGGCTCACGCACCCGGCCGAATGGGGCCCGAGCAAGCGCAACAAGCTGCTGTCCTCGGCACGGCTCGCGGGCATGACCGGCGAGCTCGTGCCCGTGCCCGAGGCGATCGCGGTGGCCTCGCTCGGCGGCGGCCGCCCGCTCGCGATCTACGACTTCGGCGCGGACACGTTCGACGTCTCCGTGCTCGACGCCGAGCACCGCATCCTCGCCGACGGCAGCCTCAGCGACGTCGGCGGTCTCGACGTGGACCAGGCGCTGCTCGAGCACATCGGCCGCACGGTCTCGCACAAGGACCCGGCCGGCTGGCAGCGGCTGCTGCGCCCGGTCACCGTCGACGACCACCGCGCCCGCCTCGGCCTGCGCGAGGAGTTGCGGCTGGCCAAGGAGGACCTCTCCGAGCTGCCTCAGGTCGAGGTGCTGATGCCGGAGCCGTTCGAGAAGGTCGTCGTCACGCGCGACGAGCTGGAGGCGTTGATCCGGCCGAGCCTGATCCGCAGCACCGAGCTCCTCATCACCACGGTGCACAAGGCGGGCATCACGCCCGAGCACGTCTACCTCGTCGGCGGCTCCTGCCGGATGCCGCTGGTCGCGCGGATCATCGCGGAGAAGGTCGGCATCGTCCCGACCAACCCGGACAACCCGGAGACCATCGTCGCGTCCGGCGCGCAGGTCGTGGACAAGACGACGATCACGCTGAAGCCCGAGGACGACAAGCCCAAGTACGTCGAGCCGCCCACCGTCGTGACCGCGCCGGTCAGCCCCGCCGTGAGCGGTCCGCACCAGGTCGGCCCGACGACGAGCGGGTCGTACCAGGTCGGCCCCACGGCGAGCGGGTCGTACCCGGTCAACCCGAACGTGAGCGGGCCGTACTCGGCCAGCGGCACCTACCCGGTGACCGGGCCGTTCCAGACGAACCCGGCGGTCAGCGGCAGCTACCCGATGAACTTCCCGCAGCAGGCGCCGAAGAAGAACAACAAGAAGGTCTTCCTCGGCGTCGGCGGCGCGGTCGTGGCGGTGGCCGCGATCCTCGGCGCGGTGTTCGCGTTCACCGGCCCGGACCTGCCCAGCGCCGACGAGTGCAAGGACGACACCGCCCAGGACGGTCAGGGCTTCACGAAGTGCCTGCGCCAGCTCGCGGGCCACGTGCCCGACGGCGGTGGTTGCGAGCACGCCGACTCCGCGCAGATCACGGGCATGGAGGAGATCAGGGGCACGGTCGTCAACTGCACGATCCGTGACGGCTACGCGGTCCAGTACATCCTCACCGACAGCGTCACCGGTGCCGAGAACAACGCCGACGCCATCGTGAAGTCCTTCCAGACCGACCGCGTCGAGGCCGACTGGACCGGCAACGGCCTGGAGGGCAACTACCGCGCGGCCACCTCGAGCGGTACCGGCGTGCTGGTGTTCACGGCCAAGGGACGCCCGATGTTCGGCATCCTCACCAAGAACGCCGAGGAGAACGCCGACGAGCTCAAGCCGGACGAAATCGCCGACTTCTTCGAGAAGTCCGTGCAACCGGGCGAGTAACCGCCCCTGATGGCCCTGTCGGCACGGCGTCCGCGCGTGTCACCATCGCGATCATGGTGACCGTCGCGCCGCAGGTCGAACGCGTGCAGCGCAAGGTCGTTCGTGTGCTGACCGGCACCCAGATACTGGGTTCGGCGGCGGTGACGATCGGCCTCGCGATCAGCACGTTGATCGCCGCGTCGCTGTCCGGGTCCGATGCCGTTGGCGGGCTCGCGCAGACCGCGGCCGTCGCCGGCGCCGCCCTGCTCGCGTTACCCGCGGCTCGGCTCGCACAACGGAGCGGGCGTCGTCCCGCGCTCATCCTCGGGTACGGCATGGGCGCGGTTGGTGCGTTGATCGCCGCCGTCGCCGTGGGTGCCGGGTTGTGGCAGGTGTTGCTGGTAGGGCTCGTCCTGTTCGGCGGGGCCTCCAGCGCGAACTATGCGGCTCGTTATGCCGCAACGGATCTCGCGGACCCTCAACGTCGTGCGCGGGAACTCTCTCGCGTGGTGTGGGCGGCCATGATCGGCGCGATCATCGGCCCCAACCTCGCCGATCCCGCCGGACGACTCGCCGCGTCGCTGGGCATGCCGGTGGGCGTGGGACCGTTCCTGCTGGCGGCGATCGTGCTCGTGGCCGCCGCGCTGGTCATCCAGTTCGGGCTGCGGCCGGATCCGCTCGTGGTGGTGAAAAGCACCCGGCCGGTTGAATCCCCGCACTGTGCCGGAGGAGGCACGCCAGGCGGCCTGAAGATCTGGGGATCGCTCGGTTCGATGGCGCGACTTGCACTCGTTGGAGTGATGTTGTGCCACACCGCGATGGTCGGGCTGATGTCGATGACGCCGGTGCACATGAACCACGCCGGGTCGTCGTTGCGCGTGGTCGGCATCGTGATCAGCGTGCACGTCGCCGCGATGTACGCCGCCAGCCCGTTGTTCGGGTGGATGGCGGACCGGCTGGGCCGTGTGCCGGTGCTCGCGATCGGCGCGTCGCTGGTGGTGGCGGCGTCCGGGGTCGCGGGGATGGCGCCGTCGCACGACGCTCCGCAGCTCGCCGCCGGACTGGCGCTGCTGGGGTTCGGCTGGTCGGCGGGACTGGTGGCCGGCTCCGCACTGCTGACCGAGTCCGTGCGGGTGGAGGACCGGCCGGCCGCGCAGGGACTATCCGATCTGGTGATGAACGTCGGCGGCGCGATCGGTGGAGCGGTGTCCGGGATCGTCGTGACGGCCTGGTCGTACGCGGCGCTCGGGCTGATCGTGGGGTTCACCGCGCTGCCGCTGCTGATCGTGTGCCTGCTCGCATCGCTGCGAAAGCCCGCCAGTTAGGGTCTCCGGGTGCGCATCACCGCTTTTCGCAAGCTTATGGCAGGGGAGTTCGGCCAGGTCAGGGCCGAGATGATCGCCCGGGACCACGTCCTGTCGTCGCTCGGCGGACGCTGCGCCGACGACGCGCTGGAGGCCGGGATCGGCCCCAAGGAAGTCTGGCTCGCGGTGTGCGAGGCGTTCGAAGTGCCCGCGAATCGACGCTGAACCGGCCCTCCGGAGTGTCGCGTGTGCTCGAACACGTGTTCGGCTACAGTGGCCCCGACCCCCGGCTTCGCAGAATTGTCAGACCCCGCCAGTAGCGTCAGGTCCAACATGACGAAGCAACGGCAGACGACAAAAGGTGGATCCCAGATGGCACCCGCAGCACCCGACCGGGACAAGGCACTCGAGCTGGCCCTGGCGCAGATCGACAAGCAGTTCGGCAAGGGCTCCGTGATGCGCCTCGGTGAGGAGGGCCGCGCCCCGATCTCGGTGATTCCGACCGGTGCGATCGCGCTGGACGTGGCGCTCGGCATCGGCGGTCTGCCCCGGGGTCGTGTCGTCGAGATCTACGGTCCGGAGTCCTCCGGTAAGACCACTGTCGCGCTGCACGCCGTCGCGAACGCCCAGAAGGCCGGCGGTATCGCGGCGTTCATCGACGCGGAGCACGCGCTCGACCCCGAGTACGCGAAGAAGCTGGGCGTCGACACCGACGCGCTGCTGGTGTCGCAGCCCGACACCGGTGAGCAGGCGCTCGAGATCGCGGACATGCTGATCCGCTCCGGCGCGCTCGACATCCTGGTCATCGACTCGGTCGCCGCCCTCGTGCCGCGCGCCGAGATCGAGGGCGAGATGGGCGACAACCACGTCGGTCTGCAGGCCCGCCTGATGAGCCAGGCGCTGCGCAAGATCACCGGTGCGCTGAGCTCGTCCGGCACGACCGCGATCTTCATCAACCAGCTGCGCGAGAAGATCGGCGTGATGTTCGGCTCCCCGGAGACCACGACCGGTGGTAAGGCGCTGAAGTTCTACGCCTCCGTGCGTCTGGACGTGCGCCGCATCGAGACCCTGAAGGACGGCGGCGAGCCCGTCGGCAACCGCACCAGGGTCAAGGTCGTGAAGAACAAGGTCGCGCCGCCGTTCAAGCAGGCCGAGTTCGACATCCTCTACGGCAAGGGCATCAGCCGCGAGGGCTCGCTCATCGACATGGGTGTCGACCAGGCCATCCTGCGCAAGTCCGGTGCCTGGTACACCTACGAGGGCGACCAGCTCGGCCAGGGCAAGGAGAACGCCCGCAAGTTCCTGCTGGAGAACCCGGACATCGCGAACGAGATCGAGAAGCGCATCAAGGACAAGCTCGGCATCGGCGCCACCCTCGACGCCGAAGAGTCCGCTCCCGCCGCGCCGGTCGAGTTCTAAGAGGTTGGTAGAGGTTGGACGAGGCTGAGGAGCAGCGCAAAGCGCGGGACATCTGCTACGCGCTGCTCACCGCTCGCGCCCGCTCGCGGCAGGAACTGCACGACGCGTTGCTGCGCAAGGGAATCAGTGCCGGTGCGGCCGAGGTCGTCCTCGGCAAGTTCGACCGCGCCGGGCTGATCGACGACGCCCAGTTCGCCGAGATGTGGGTGCGCTCGCGGCACACCTACAACGGTCTGGGTCGTCGTGCCCTCGCGATGGAACTGCGTCGCAAGGGCGTCGCCGACGAGGTGGTGGCCGAAGCCGTCGCCGTGGTCGACGGCGAGGCCGAGGAGGACCGGGCGCGCGAGCTGGTCCGCAAACGGCTGCGCACGATGTCCGGTGTGGACGAGACGACGAAGATCCGTCGGCTCGTGGGAGCGTTGGCGCGCAAGGGTTATGCGGAAGGGCTCGCTTACCGGGTGGTGCGTGACGAGTTGCGTTCCGTCGGTGACGAGGCGTCGGCGCTGGACGAGCCCTGGTCGTAAGACGCGCTCTGCCGGGCCGGTCACGTCGGAACGCACGGCTCGCTTTTCGCCGATCCAGCACACGCCTCTTGGGCTGGGACGTGCCCCAGCCCGGCGACCGGCGGTGCGCGAGCGGCGTTGAGGTGGCGCCCGGCCCGCCCACGGCACTGCCGGAGCGCTCTGTGATCAACCATGCCGCCCGACCGGTTCGTCCCGAGTAGCCTGAGCGACGTGAGCACCACTCCCGACGCGCCGTCCTCCGTGACCCCCACGGTCTCGGACCTGCTCTGCTTCGACCTGTACACGACGTCGCGAGCGGTCACGGGTTTCTACCGCCCGATCCTGGACCAGGCTGGCATCACCTACCCGCAGTTCCTGGTGATGCTCCTGTTGTGGGAGCGCGATTCGCGGCCGATCCGGGAGCTCGTGCAGGAGCTCGACCTCGAGTACAGCACGCTCTCGCCGTTGATCAAGCGGCTGGAGAAGAGCGGGCTGCTGGTGCGCGTCACGCACCCCGACGACGAGCGTTCCGTGCTCGTCCAGCTCACCGACAAGGGTCGTGAGCTGCGGTGGATCGGTGCCGAGATGACGACCAGGCTCGGTGAGGCGCTCGGCATGGACGACCAGGAGATCGCGGTGCTCAGGAAGGCGTTGCGCCGGGTCAGGCACGGCGCCGAGCGCTAGTGGGCTGAAACACATCGCACACGAGGTATCTCGTCCGGTAATTTACATCGTGCACGATCTAATCGAGCACGATGCACCACTGCCAAGGTGCCGGACGAGAGAGTGAGAGACCAATGCGAGTTCGCAAGGTGATCGCCGTTCTGGGGACCCTGCTGGCCCTGGCCGCCGCCGTTCCGTCGGTTGCGGGCGCCGCCGAGAGCGAGAGCGCCGAGAAGCCGGGCGCGAAGAAGCCGACCATCGTGCTGGTGCACGGCGCGTTCGCCGATGCCTCAAGCTGGAACGGCGTCGTGGAACTCCTGCAGCGCAAGGGATTCAAGGTCGTCGCCGTCGCGAACCCGTTGCGCGGGCTGGGCTACGACGCGAACTACCTGCGCAAGGTGCTCGCCTCGATCGAAGGACCGATCGTCCTCGCCGGGCACTCCTACGGCGGTATGGTCGAGTCGGAGGCCGCCACCGGCAACCCGAACGTGAAGGCGCTGGTCTACATCGCGGCGTTCGCGCCGGAGAAGGGCGAGAGCGCGCTCGAGCTGTCGAACAAGTTCTCCGGCAGCACGCTCGGCGACACGCTGCAGACGATCGACCTCGGTGACGGCACCAAGGACTTCGTGATCCACCAGGACAAGTACTGGCAGCAGTTCGCGGCGGACGTCCCTCGCCACGAGGCGACACTGGCGGCCGCGACGCAGCGTCCGGTCAACGACAGTGCGCTGACCACGGGCGCCGGTGAGCCCGCGTGGCACAAGATTCCGTCGTACTTCGTGGTCGCCGGCAAAGACAAGAACATCCCGGTGGCGGCGCAGAGGTGGATGGCCGAGCGTGCCCACGCCCGCGCGGTCGTCGAGGCGCCGAACGCGTCGCACTCGGTGGCCGTGTCCCAGCCGGGAGTCGTGGCCGACCTGATCGTCCGCGCGGCGCGGTAGCAGGACGCGGCACCGGTGATCGGCGGGGAAGCCGGGGCGCTGCAGGGGCGCCCCGGCTTTCGCTGCGCCTAAGGCTTCGCGACCTTGCAGCCCGCCAGCGCGAGGTTCAGCTTCGTGCCGGATTCGAAGCACGAGACGAAGTCGAACGTCTGCTGGCCGTAGTTGATGCCCTTGCGAACGGTGACCTTGCCGCCGGCGTCCACCTCGCACGGGTTGTTCATCGTGCAGCGGCCGCCGCTCTCGTTGCCGGTGTTGTTGACGCCGACGACCTTGCCGCTTGTGTTGTCGATGATCGGCGAACCCGAGGTACCGCCGATCGTGTTGCACGAGGACGTGTAGCGCAGCGAGTCACGCCAGGTCCAGTCGGCTTCCTTGAGCTGGTGGACGAAGCCGTCGACCTGGCACGAGTAGATCCGCTTCCAGTAACCGGAGACGACGCGGATGTCCGTCTTGGCAACGGGATGCGAGGCCGACAGCTCCAGCGCACGGCTGCCGTACTGCTGCTGGATCTGCCCGTAGGTCGTGTTGAGCTGGTAGAGCGCGGCGTCGGTGCCGGTCATCGTCGCGTAGAGGAGCTTGGCCGAGTTCAGCCTCGCGATCTCCGAGCCGGAACCGTTGAGCAGCCTGAACGTGCGGGCCTCCGACCGGTTGACGATCACCTGGCCCGCCTTCATGAGCTCGACGCAGTGCCCGTTCGTGAGCACGAGCGCCTTGTCGGCGGGGGCCGAGTTCGGCAGGCGGACCAGCGAACCGGAGCAGTTGTTGAGCGCCACGATTCCGGTGAAGTCGACGGCCGCCTGTGCTGGTGCCGTCGTCACTCCGAGTGCGGCGATCGCCGCGAGCAGGGATACGACGAGTCGTCGGGCCATGTGCAGGGTTCCTTTCAGCGGTGGCATCCAGTGCCCAAGCCTGTACGGATCGTATCCACTCCGCTACCGACGGAAGTCGGCCGCCCTGCCGCCGGTAACTCGATCGGGTGACGTTGCGTTGCTGGGCACTGTCACGTTCGCCCTGCTCAGGGCCGTTGCCGGGTCGTCGGCAGCCGGTAGCGGTGGGTAACGGGCAAAGCAGGCCAATCGACGTCGTGGTCACACTTCGCAACCGCCTGGAGCCTTGATGACCTACCTGACGCAAGCCGTCCACGCCCCGCCTCCGGCCATGCCTCAGAAGCCGGCGAAGTTCGGTGCGCTCGCCTGGACCGCGTTGATCCTCGGGATCGTCGGAGTCGTCGGCTCGCCGATCATCATCTTCAACAACCTCACGGCGGTCTGCGCGTTCGTCGGGCTCGTGCTCGGGATCATCGCGCTGTTCGGCACGCGCAAGGTCCTGGCGATCATCGGCGTTGTCCTGTGTGTCGCCGCGATCACGTTCACGGCGCTGGCGCAGCAAGCCGCGGTCGACGAGCTCGGCAAGATCATCGACGGCACCACCGACCAGGGACAGGTCGGCGTCGCGGGCGAGATCCCGAAGCAGGACGCGCTGATCGAGACACCCACCTGGGGCAAGCGGTACACGTGGGCGAACGGGCTCGCGGTCGACGTCGCCGCGCCCGCCGCGTGCACGCCCGGCCAGTACGCCGTGCCGCCGAACATCGTCCGCGCGGTGAAGTTGAAGGTCACCATCACCAACGGGACGAACGCAGCGTTCGAGACCGCCCTGATGACCCTCGGCAACGACGCGCAGTTCAACGGGCAGAAGGCCGAGAAGGTGTTCGACGGCGGTGGCGGCTGTAACAGCACGTTCGACTCGGCGACCGTGTTGCCCGGCAAGACCTACACCTACGACGTCGCGTACTCGGTCGGCGCGCAGCCCGGCGAGATGCAGCTCGTGTTCGAGCCGAGCTTCAACTCCGACAAGGCGGCGTTCGTCGGTCCGGTGTAATCCGTTCGCCAGCGGGCGCTCGGACGGGTTACAAATCGGGGCATGATGCGCAAGTATCCGCGGACGCCCCACATCGAGGGCTCGCGCCTGCAACCGGGCGACGAGGACCTCGACCAGGTGCCGTTCCGCGCGATCGCGGGACGGCACCTGGTCGTCGAGGAGAAGCTCGACGGTGCCAACGCGGGCATCAGCTTCGACTCCAGCGGGGCGCTGAAGCTGCAGTCACGTGGCCATTTCCTGACCGGCGGACCTCGTGAGCGACAGTTCGCGCCCTTGAAGGCGTGGGCCGCGACGCACCAGGGCGTGCTGTGGGAGCGGCTCGGCACCCGTTACGTCCTCTACGGGGAATGGTTGTACGCCAAGCACACCGTGTTCTACGACGCGCTGCCGCACCACTTCTGCGAGTTCGACCTGCTGGACCGGGAGACCGATGAGTTCCTGTCCACACCGGAACGTCGCCGGCTGCTCGCCGGCACGCCAGTCGTGTCCGTGCCGGTGCTGCACGAGGGGCCGTTGCGACACTTGAAGGAACTGACCGCGTTGATCGGGCCGTCCACGTGTCGCACGCCGCAGTGGCGCGCCATGTTGGTGGAAGCCGCTCGCACGGCCGGTCAGGATCCGGATGTCGTTGTCGCGGAGACAGATTCGGACGACGACATGGAAGGCCTCTACATCAAGGTCGAGGAAGGCGGACGCACGGTCGAGCGGTACAAGTGGGTGCGGCCGACGTTCATCACGGCCGTGCTGGACTCGGGTAGCCACTGGCAGGACCGCCCGATCCTGCCGAACCGGGTGGTGTCCGGTGTTTGAGTCGCTATGCCCCTCAGGTCCACAGTGGACGCTCGACTGGAACGCCGTGCGCGAGGCGTTCGCGTGGGTGCGCGCGTTGGAGGGCGTGCCGCAGGACCCGGTGCACCACGCCGAGGGCGACGTTGCCACGCACACGCGAATGGCATGTGAAGCGCTGGTCGAGCTGCCGGAGTGGCGGGCGCGTCCCGAGGCGGACCGAGTGCGGTTGTTCACGACCGTGCTGCTGCATGACGTCGCGAAGCCGTTCCGCACCCAGATCGAAGACGGCCGGATCACCGCGCACGGTCACTCACGCGCCGGGGATCTGTTGGTGCGCCGGGTGCTGTGGGAGATGGGGCGCCCGATCGCGTGGCGCGAGCACGTCGCCGCGCTGGTGCGGCACCACCAGGTGCCGTTCTGGGCGCTGGAGCGACCTGATCTCGACCGCATCGCCTTCCGCGTGAGCCTGCTCGCCCGCAACGACGACCTGGCGACCCTCGCCCGCGCCGACATCCTCGGCCGGATCTGCGGCGACGCCGAGTCGGTGCTGGAGAACATCGCGCTGTTCGAGGAGTACTGCCGCGAACGCAACTGCCTGGACCGCCCGCGCGAGTTCCCATCCGACCACGCCCGCTTCCAGTACTTCCGCACGCCCGGCCGCGACCCGGACTACGCCGCTTACGACGACACGCGCGTCGAGGTGACCGTGCTGTCCGGGCTGCCGGGCGTCGGCAAGGACCACTGGATCGCCGCCCATCGGCCAGGCTGGCCGGTGGTGAGCCTGGACTCGGTGCGCGAACGGCTCCGCATCGCTCCCGACGGCGACCAGCGCGCGGTGGCGGCCGCGGCGTTCGAGGAGGCGCGGGTGTTACTGAGGGCGCGGAAGCGGTTCGTGTGGAACGCGACCAACATCTCCCGGCAGCTGCGCGACCGGTGCATCGGGCTGGCCGCCGACTACCGGGCCCGGGTCACCCTGATCGGGCTCGAAGCGCCGAAGGACGTGATCCACTCCCGTAACCGCGCCCGTCAGGAGCCGGTGCCGGCCGCGGTGATCGACCGGCTCCTCGACAAGTGGGAGGCGGTCGACCCCACCGAAGCGCATGCCGTCGAATGGGTGGACACGGCACAAACCTCGACACGTACTTGAGCTCGGCGCCGATGCTTCATACAAGGGACCCTGCCTAGCCCTGTTGGGGAGCGCGCGATGACCGACGTGCCGTTGACCAGATCCGTCCGCCTGATCTTCGAGTTCGACGGCACCGGTGTCCGGCTGCTGGAGCAGCACCCGGTGAACGTCACCGTCGGTCAGTTCCGCGACCAACAGGCCGGCGACCACGTCGAGGTCCGCGACCGCGACGGCCGGACGGTGAGCCGCGTGCCGGTGTGGACGGGCCTCGGCAGCAGCGTCGAGACCTTCCCTCAAGATCCATATATCAGTGCGGACGCCCCACCCGTCCGCCCCGAAATGATCACAGTCGTGGTGCCCGCACCGCCTGGCGCCGACCACGTCGCCGTCGTTCGCGACGGCAGCGATCGCGGAGCCGGCATCGAGGTTCTCGGCACATTCCCGCTGCAACGATAGTTATGTCAACTCCCGCAACGCACTGACCTGCACCTTAGCAATGAGACTTTGGACTTCGTCGGCAAAAGTCTCATTGCTAAGGGTGGCAGCGGGCGGCGGGACCGGCTGATATATCGGTTGACGAGGGCGACAGCCGATATGTCGGTGGCCGGGTCTAGCGGCGGTGTTCGCCGTGGTGGCCGATGGCGCGGACGAGCCAGAGGGTGCCCGCGCCGGCGACGACGAGGACGGCGATGCCGGTGAGGAAACCGATGCTGGTGGACGAGTCGTCCGGCTGGGGGACCGGGCTGTTGTTCGGCTTCGTCTGGGCCGCGGCCGGTACATCGGTCATCTGCAGGGAGTTCGCCTTCACCAGGCCGGTGCCCTCCAGCAGCAGCATGTGCTTGAGCATGAGAGTCAGACCAGTTTGTGCGGCCACCCGCGCCGGGACGTTCTTGGTCGTCGCGCGGGCCTGGGCGACCTGGATGATCAATGAGCCGTTGGCGGCACGCGACAGGTTCGCGTACATGCGGTCGAGCTCCTCGCCCGAGCTGGACGAGATGGCGTTCGCCCACGACTTCTGCTCGGTCGTCGGCTCGGCGGGGAGGTCGACACCGAGTTGCCGGGCGGACTCGGCGACCGCCTGCGCCAGCTGGGTCTGCTCTGCGGCGAGCTGACCCGCGACCTTGCGGACCTTGGCATCGCGGGCCCGGTCCGCGCTTTCCCGGCTGGCCGGTTTCTGCCAGAGAGAATGCTGAGTGAGCATGACGAGCAATTCCCGGTCCGACGGTTCGATGTTCTGCCCGATGACGCGGACGGCATTCACCTGCGCCTTGACCGTCACCAATTCGAGTGCGGACGGGTCGACCAGACCGGTGTTCTCCAGGACCGTCATGGTGCGGATCAGCATTTGCACCGCTTGGTGGGCCAGAGTGCGAATTGTGGTGTTCTGCGTCGTCGCCCGTGTTTGGACGGCCATTACGAGAAGCCCGCCCTGGGCCTGCCGGACGATCGTCGCGTAGGCCCGGTCGTGGTTGTCCCCAGTGCGTTCGGCCATCTCGGTGATGAGTGCCTGGTGCTCGTTGCTCGCGTCGTTCGGCAGGACCACGTTGAGTTCGTCGGCGTACCTGAGCAAATCCACGTCGAGCCGTGAATGCCCCTCGAAGATGTCCCTTCCGGCGTTGCTGATTCCGGCATTGGTCGTGCGTACCGGAACCTCCTTGCTCACCGGTACCAACCACGAGTCGGCTTGGCGCAAAGAAACCATGAAAGAGCGGTCTGACGGCTGCACCTCAGACGACTGAGCGAGCGCTGGTATTGCTCCGATAAATGCCCCGATGAATACAACAGACAAAACGGCAAGCTGCGCAGCGGCCTTGCTCAGCGTGCCCAAGCGGTGACGCATAGTGCCCGTTCCCTCCCGCGATCGAGCTGCCTTCGAAGGTGATACGTGCAGGTGGGTCGGTAGTTCACGACGCATGCGCACATGTCGATGTGACGTGCATCACACAACGAGTTCCGAACCATTTGAGGCAAATTTACGTACCCGAGAGGATTTCGCGTTCAGGTTGTACTATGCGATAGATTCCATACTCGGCCACCGAGTCGCTAGGCCTGCCGCCCGAAGCGAGACGTCGCCGATTGCTGGGGAGGTCGTAAGCTTCATGGTTGATCAGGGCAAGGTCGCACAAGCCCATCAGGACGAGGAATTGCTCACTCTGCTCTACGGGCAGTTCCAGCGGATGTTGTTCTCGCAGGTCCTGTGCCTGACCAACTACGACCGTCAGTGGACAGAGGACGTCGTTCAGGAGACGTTGATCAGGGCGTGGCAGAACTCCGCACATCTTGTTCGTGAACCGGGGATGTTGCGTGGATGGCTTTGTACCGTGGCTCGTCGCATTGTGATCGACGGGTGGCGCAGTCGTCAGGCTCGCCCGCAGGAAGTGGAATTGCTTCGCCCGGACATCGCCGAATCTCCGGATGACACAGAGCAGACACTTTCTGTAATGGTTATTACCGACGTAGTACGCCAATTGAGTGATGAACACCGTTCGGCTATCTACGAAACGTATGTCATGGGCCGAACGGTGAAGGAGGCCGCGATCATCCTCGGAGTGCCGGAAGGAACCGTCAAGTCCCGGTTGTACAAGGCGATGCACACAATCCGCCGGGCGCTGCAGGACAGGAGCTAGCGTGATGGTGACTCGTCAACCACATCACGACCGCACGTACGTAGATCAAGTAGTGGAGCAGGACGCGGACGCCGAAAACCGCACGAGCCCGGAAGGGCCGTGCGGTGATGTGGCGGCGTACGTGCTGGGAGTCCTCGACCCCGCGCAGCATGTGATCTTCTCCCGGCACCTAGCCGGGTGCGAGAGCTGCCGGCGCGACGCGGCCGACTTCGGCATGTTCGCGCCGGCGTTGCGGCAGTCCGTCGGTCCGCCACGTGAGCCTTGTCGCATCACCGGCAGCATCCTGGTGGCGGCGGCCGGCTTCGTCGTGGCCATCGCCGCGGTGCTGACGATCGCGGAGTCGCTGGCCGAGCACGTCGAAGCTCCGGCCGGGGGCGTTTCTCTCAACCGTGCGCTGACCAGCGTGGAGAGCGTTCACAGCGAGCCGTTCCCGCTTCCGCGCCTCGGATGAGCCGGCGAGCAGGCAGGCGAGGTGGAGCCACCCCCGCACGAGCCTGGCGAAGATCATCGCTGCTCCCCGGCTTCACGTCCCAGAGCACGGGACAGTTCCGTTAACCGTTACCTGTGGGTAAGTTTGCCCGACGACGAAGCGAAGGTCTTTACGGTCAGTACCGAAGAAACACCGCGACTTCGGGGCCGCGGGTCTCTCGGTACCGAAGGCAGGGGTAGACAGAGGTGACATCTCCACTGCTCGGCCGGGACGCGGAGCTCGCGGATCTCGGACGTTTGCTGGATGACGCACTGCGGGGCACGGCCTCATGCGTGGTCGTGACCGGCGGTTTCGGCATCGGCAAGACCGCGCTGCTGGACGCGTTCACAGCCGAGGCACGCGGGCGCGGGTTCGCCGTCCGGATCGCCAAGAGCGCGCGCCTGGAGAGCCATCTGCCCGGTGCCGTGGTACGCCAGTTGGCCCCATGCCTCGCGAACGAGCACGACCTGGAGGAGCTCTACGCCCGCGCCGCGAGCTCCGCGCGCAAGGGACCGATCCTGATGGTGATCGACGACGTGCACGTCGCCGACACCTTCTCCAAGCGCGCGCTCGCCTACCTGCGGCCACGGCTGCAGGGCCTGCCGGTCGTGATGGCTCTCGGTGCCTCGCAGGGCTACCTGTCGACGGACGAGGTGACGCTGCCCGAGATCGCCGGTAGCCCACCCGCACCGCATCGACCTCGACGGCCTCGACGTCGCGACGATCGCCCGCCTCACCGACCGCGACCCGGAGCGCTGCCGCGAGCTCACCGGCGGCAACCCGTATCTGCTACAAGCGTTGCTACGTGAGGAAGGCGAGGGCTCGGCCGCGGTCGGCGAGATGATCGGCATGCGGCTGCGCGAGTACACCGGTGCCGCCGAGGTCGCCCGATCCGCCGCCGTGCTCGACGGCGACGCGGGCCTGGAACTGCTGTCCGCGCTCACCGGCTTCGACGCGCTGCCCGCCGTCGACACGCTGGTGCGTCTCGGCGTGCTCGCCGACACCGATCCGCTGTCGTTCCGGTATCCGTTCGTGCGCAACAGCATCCTGGCGGACATGCCGGTCGCGGTGCGGTCCGCCGCGCACGCCCGCGCCGCCTGGCTGCTGTTCGAGTCCGACGCCCCCGACGAACGCGTCGCCGAGCACGTGCTGAAGGCCAGGTCCGTCCGCCTGCCGTGGGCCGTCGACCTGCTGCGCGAGATCGGCGGTGTCGAGCACCTGGAACGCGCGCTCGACGAACACCTGTCCGATGAGGACCGGCTGTCCATCGAGGTGGAACTCGGTCACGCCGAACACCTCGCGGACCGGGTCCAGGGGCGCGACCGCGTTCGTGACGCGCTGGCCAGTTGCGAGGACCCGCACCTCGCCGCCCGCGTCGCGTTGTCGTTGATCCAGGGCATGTGCACCGGTTCGGACGCGCACTTCGCGGTGTCGATCGCGATCCTGGTCATCGCCCGGCTGCTGCCCGAAGACCGGGACATGGTCTGGCACCTCGTCTGCACCACGTACCTGCTCTCCGCCAACAGGGACGCGCACATGGCGAACTGCGCGGGCAAGTACTACGACGACCTCATCGGCGACGTCCCGCAGGACCCGAACCTGAAGCGGGCGCGGTCGGCGCTGCTCGCGGTCGGCCACGCCCGCAGCGGCGACTCGTCCGCGGAAGCCGTCGCGCACGCGCTGGAAGCACTCGAAGGCGACTGGGTCGACGTCTTCGGCGAGCCCTACCTGTTCACGTTCCTGGTGCCGGTGCTCGCCGACGATCCGAAGCACATCAACAAGTACTGGCTCTCGCACAGCACCGCGCCGGTCTCGCACGACCCGCACCTGCGCCGCGGCATGCTCAGCATGATCGCCCGCGCCACCGCCTTCCACAACAGCGGCGATCTGGCGCGCGCGTACACGTTCCTGACGCCGCCGGTCTCGACTGGCAACCTGAACTGCCCCGCGGTCCTGCTGGCCACGGCGAAGCTCGCCGAGGTGTGCATCGAGATGGGGCAGTTCGACGAGGCCGCCCAGCTCGTCACCGAAGACGGATCGTTGTTGCAGCACATCAACGTTCGCTACGCCCGCGGCCGGCTCAAGCTCGCGTCGTGCCACGCGGAGGGCGCGCTGGAAGACCTGCTGGAGACGGGTCGCCGGCTCGCCTCACGGGAGATGCCGAACCCGGCGCTAATACCGTGGCGGCACCACGCAGTGCGCGCGTATCTGGCGCTGGGCAACCGCGACGACGCCGCCCGGCTCGCGCACGAGGAGCTCGACCTGGCCAAGAGGTGGGGCTCGGCGAGGGTCATCGGCACCGCGTTGATGAGTGTCGGCATCAGCACGGATGACGTCGACGTCCTCGCCGAGGCCGAACAACTCCTCGCCACGACGTCGCATCGGCTGCTCTACGCCCAGTCGTTGTACTGGCTCGGGCACCACCTGCGCCGCAAGGGCCGCACCGAAGCCGCGGCCCCGCACCTGCGCCGGGCGTTCGAACTCGCCCGTCAGCTCAGTGCGCACCCGTTGGCCAAGCTGGCGGGCGACGAGGTCCGCGACGAGGGCGACGACCAGGTGCAGGGCCTGACCAAGCAGGAGAACCGGGTCGCGCGGATGGCGGCGCAGGGGCTGACGAACCGGCAGATCGCCGAGACCCTGCACCTGACCCGCCGTACGGTGGAGCTGCACCTGTCGAGCGCCTACCGCAAGCTTGGCATCACGGGGCGGGCTGAGCTCGTCGCCGCCTTGTGGTCCTGACGACGATCAGCAGGCCCGCCAGCAACGCCATCAGAATCACGGTGACGACGGACGACAGCAGCAGGAACTCGTTGAGCCGCCCGCCCGCGAGGTAGGCGCCGAGCGCGACGGCGACGACGGCGCAGACGGCACGGTCCATGATGGACTCCATCGAGAGAAGCGTGGCGCGGTACCGGGAATCCGGGATCGCGTCGTTGAGCAGCTTCTTCTGGATGGGGAAGCTCATGCCCGCCGTCACGGAGAACAGGCACAGCAACACGATCGTCAGCACGCCGCCCGCAGGCACGATGAAGCCGATCGACAGCGCCATCAGGATCGTGAGCGCGAACACCGACTTCGCCGGCCCGATCTTCTTCGACAGCCAGTGCGGGCGAGCTGCCGCGATGGCCTCGAAGATCGTCATCGCGGCGAGCACCGAGCCGTACCAGTTGACCGAGACGTCCTTCGAGTCGAGCACCGGCTGGAACAGGTTCACCTGCAGGATCCGCACCAGCGTGAACATCGCGATGCCCTGGACCATCAACAGCAGCAGCCAGTGCGACTTCTTCAACGCCCCGAACGCACCGCCGACGCCGGCGAGCAGCTTGGACGTCTTGCCAACCGGGCGCTGCCAGCCCGGGATCGGCGGCAGCCGCAACGCCAGCACGACGGCGATCGCGGCGTTGATCGCGGTGAGCCAGTACGGCGACGGCATGTTCCACTGCATCAGCAGACCGATCACCGGCCAGTACACGATCTTGCCGACCAGGCTGTACGACCGCCCGACACCCTCGACCTTGAGGTAGAGGTGCCCGGCGTCGTGCGCGTTGAGGTACTCGTACAGGTACGCGCTCTGGGCTCCTGAGATCAACGACCTGGCCAGTGCGATCAGCAGGAAGTGCACCAGGAAACCGGTGTAGTCGCCGGCGAACACCGGCACCATGTTCGCGAAGACCAGCACGCCCGCGCCCAGCCACAGCGACGTGCGGTAGTCGAAGCGGTCCGCGACCATGCCGGTCGGGATCTCCAGGAGGCAGAACGCGATGTAGTAGATCGACTGGATGCCGAAGATCTCGGCGTCACTCAGCCCGAGCTGCTTCTGGTACTCGTAGAAGATCGGGATCCACAGCAGCAGCCCGAAGAAGAACTGGAAGCCGTACGTCAGGCGGACGGCACGCGCCACTTCCGGAGTCGCCGGTACGCGAAGACCCAGCATCAGATCGAGTACGGCCGCAGCTGCAGGACGTACAGGATCTCGTCGGTGGCGAGCCACTCGATGTCGACCGGCGAGTCGAACGTGTAGTCCGGCGAGAAGTGCGACTGCAGCAACCGGCCCACGACCGCGAGCCGCTGCAGCTGCGCGTGTCCGACGGCGCTCAGGTCTTCCTCGGCGTCGCCGAGGGAAACGGTCCGCCCGCCACCCTCCACAGTGGAGTAGAGGTACTGCATCGGCTGCTTCGATCCCTCGACGACATCGGTGACGTTCGGCGAGACGTTCACGTAGACGTTGCGGAAGTCGTTGCGGTTCATGGGGTTCGTGGTGACCATGACGCCGCCGAAGTCCGCGTTGACCTGCTCCTGGATCACGACGCCCATGAAGCAGTCGTCGAGCGAGATGCCCGCCTGCTGCCGGAGCCGGACGCTGCGCGCGGACACCAGCGACGCCCACACTTCCTTGACCGACTCGACGATCTTCTCGGCACTCGTCACGTGGTTGTACGACTCGTAGATACCCGCGGCGGAGAACCCGGCGAGGTCCTCGGCGTTCGACGAGCTGCGCACCACGAACGTCCGCACGCCCGCGAGGTTCTCGACGAGCGCGGTGTCCAGTTCGGACAGCAGGTAGTCCGGCACGCGGGTCCTGCGAATCAGGCTTTGCAGCTCCACGCACAACGGCTCGATCTCGCGGGCGTTGAGCTCCAGCGCCATCTTCAGCTTGCCGATGGCCTGCTGGATCTTCGGCGACGACTCGAGGAATCCCTGGTGCATCGAGAACGGCAACGCGATGCCGCGCGGCACCCGCACCCGTTCCGCGAGCAGCTGCTGCGCGGCGGCCAGCAGGTCGTCGTTCTCGTCGCGGCCGAGCAGCTTCGCCAGGTACGGCATCAGGTTGTCGCGCGGCGGGCGGGGGACCGAGAAGAACCCGAGCAGCCGGCGCGGTGACTCGTTCGCGAGCACGTGGTGCAGCTCGCCGAGGTTCGCGGCCTTGGTGCCGTAGCGGTGGCTGTCGTTGTAGCGGATCTTGCCGAGGCCGAGGATCGGGTTGTAGGTGTCCTCGGGCTCCTCCAGCGTGACGCGCTGCGCGTACCAGGCGGGACGCTGACCGAGGTCGGCCGGCTCGTCGATCAGCCGCAGCCCGACCTCGGCGCTCTTCGCCGACACCTCGTACTCGACCCACTGGCCGTCCAGGTTCTCCCGGTCGATCAGGTCGAACGCGCCGATCTGGATGGCGTTCGGGATCGACCAACCGGTCGCGAGGACGTTCGTGTGCGAGAGAGGTGTGGTGTGCCCGGCGTTGATGATTCCAGCGAGACGTGGAATATCGTCCGGCACGCGATGCATGACCACGATGTCGTGCCACTCCAGCTGGTTCGCCCGGTACTCCTGCTCGGTGCGGAATGCGCGCAAACGGCCACGGGTCTTGCCGGGATTCAACGCCACGAACTGCGCCGTGGAGAACAATTCATGCGCCAGGATCCGTGGGAGCCTTTCCACGGGAATCTCGGCGACGGCCTGTTCCTGAAGATGGTTCGCGGGTTTGAACAGCAACGGCAGTGCGGGATCAACGTTAGCGCGGACGAAGCCGTGGAAGAACTCGATCATGTCGGACGACATCGTGTCGACCTCGACCGTCTCCAGCGAGAACATCCGCTTCTCCTCGCGCACGTGCAACGAGAGGATGCCGAGGAAGAAGCGCCGGTCAGGGGCGTGGTAGAAGCTCTGGTTGAACTCGTCGATCCGGGCGCGCATCTCCTCGGAGGAGACGCCGAGGACCTCCTCGCCGATGTAGATGGCGTGGAACTCGTGGCGGGCGTTGTTCAGGAAGTGGATCGTCTCGTTCTGCCGGTCGACGACCACCTTGACGAAAGAATAACCTCCGAGATTGCCGGAAAGCTGGTTGAACGCCGACAACGTCAGCTGCTCACCGACCAACGCGGCCACTTCGGTTTCCTGGACAGGCACACCCGCTCCTCTCATGCGTTCCCTAATTGGGTCGGCGCAACGAGCAAGTGTGACATGTTGATCTTTAGTTGTATTCCGGTGGAAATCTCAATTGGACGAGTCGCTGTCGCCGTTTATCAAACTTGGGTCAATCAGAGACCGGCGTCACGTCCGGTTGGACCCACTTGTCCAACGGGATGGAACGCCGGTCTCGGTATGCGGGCGTCAGACCCGGTTCGTGATCTCCGTTACCCGAGCTGGGTCGCCTCGCGGGCGAGCGTCTCGATGCGGTCCCAGTCGCCGGCCTTGAGCGCGTCCTTCGGTGCGAGCCAGGAGCCGCCGACACAACCGACGTTCGGCAACGTGAGGTAGTTCGGCGCGGTCTGCGGCGTGATGCCGCCGGTCGGGCAGAACCGCACGTGCGGGACCGGGCCGCCGATCGACTTCAGGTAGTCGACCCCGCCCGCCGCCTCGGCCGGGAAGAACTTCAGCGCGGTGAGACCGCGCTCGGCCAGCCGCAGCACCTCGGACACGGTCGCCGCGCCCGGCAGGTACGGCAGCCCGGTCGCGTCGGCGGCGTCGAGCACCCGGTCGGTCGTGCCGGGCGTGACGAGGAACGCCGCCCCGGCCTTCGCCGCCTGCTCCGCGTGCTCCGGCGCCGTGACGGTGCCCGCGCCGATCACGATCTCCGGCACCTCGCGCGCGACGTTCTCGATCGCGGCGAGCGCGGCCGGCGTGCGCAGCGTGAGCTCGATGACGCGGACGCCGCCGCGCAGCAGCGCCTGGGCGAGCGGCACCGCGTGGTCGGCGTCGTCGACCACGACGACAGGAATGACGGGCGACAGCCCGAGCAGGTCCGCTCCGGTGCTCACACCGTTGGTCACAGGTGCTCTCCTTGATCGAAAACCGATATATCGCATACCGGCCGACGCCCGTTCCGCCTCACCCGGATGCAAAAAACGTTTGCGGACGAAGTCAAAAGACTCATTGCAAAGGTGGGTGGAGCGGCTGCGGCGAGGGCGGGCTGGTCGGGCGTCGCCACCCCTTTGCAATGGGTCTTTTGCGGACGACGTCCAAAGTTCCATTGCTAAGGGGCAGGTCAGCGGTGGTGCGTGGGGCTAATATATTGGTGCTGCGGGTCGGGCTAGTGGTGTGTGACCGGGGCGAAGTGGTCGGCGGTGATGGGGCCGAACACCGTCGCGCCACGGTCGGCAGGTCCGACGGTACGGCGCAGAGCGGCGAACAGCTCGCGTCCCGTGCCGGCCCATTCGTGGCTGGTCGGCGGGAAGTCCACCAGGGGCCGCGACGCCAGTTCCGCCGCGGACACGTGGACCTCCAGCGTTCCGGCGGAGGCGTCGAGCCGGACGATGTCGCCGTCGCGCACCCGGCCGAGCGGTCCGCCGACGGCGGCCTCCGGGGTCAGCTGGATCGCGGCCGGGATCTTGCCCGACGCACCGGACATGCGGCCGTCGGTCACCAGCGCCACCTTGTAGCCGCGGTCCATCAGCACGCCCAGCGGCGGCGTCAGCTTGTGCAGCTCGGGCATGCCGTTGGCCTGGGGGCCCTGCTGGCGGACGACGACGACCACGTCGCGGTCGAGCTCGCCGGCCTTGAACGCCTGCTGGAACGCCTCCTGCGTGGTGAACACGCGGGCCGGTGCCTCGACCACGTGGTTCTCCGACGCCACCGCCGACACCTTGATGACCGCGCGGCCGAGGTTGCCGGAGAGCATCCGCAGGCCGCCGTCGGCGGCGAACGGGTCCGAGGCGGGGCGCAGGACGTCGAGGTCCAGCGAACGGCCGGGGCCGTCGACCCACACCAGCTCGCCGTCGGCCAGCATCGGCTCCTGGCGGTAGCGGTCCAGGCCGTGGCCGACGACGGTGTTGACGTCGCCGTGCAGCAGGCCCGCGTCCAGCAGGGTGCCGATGACGAACTGCACGCCGCCCGCGGCCTGGAAGTGGTTGATGTCGGCGCTGCCGTTCGGGTAGACCCGCGCGAGCAGCGGCACGACGGCCGACAGGTCGCTGAAGTCGTCCCAGCTCAGCTCGATGCCCGCGGCGGCCGCGATGGCGACCAGGTGCATCGTGTGGTTGGTGGAGCCACCGGTGGCCAGGAGGGCGACTACGCCGTTGATCACGGCCTTCTCGTCGACGATGTGCGCGATCGGCGTGTAGCCCTCGCCCTTGGCCATCTCGACGGCACGGCGGCCGGCGTACTCGGTCAGCGCGCGCCGCAGACCCGTGCCCGGCGGCACGAACGAGGCGCCCGGCAGGTGCAGGCCCATGACCTCGACGACCATCTGGTTCGAGTTCGCGGTGCCGTAGAACGTGCAGGTGCCAGGGGAGTGGTAAGACGCCGCCTCGGCCTCCAGCAGGTCCTCGCGGGAAGCCTTGCCCTCCGCGTAGAGCTGCCGGACGCGGGCCTTCTCCTTGTTGGACAGGCCGGAGGACATCGGGCCTGCGGGCACGAGGATCGACGGCAGGTGGCCGAACGACAGCGCGCCGATCAGCAGGCCGGGCACGATCTTGTCGCAGACGCCCAGCAGCACCGAGGCGTCGAACATCTCGTGCGACAGGGCCACGCCGGTCGACATCGCGATGACGTCGCGGCTGAACAGCGAGAGCTCCATGCCGTCGCGGCCCTGGGTGATGCCGTCGCACATCGCGGGCACACCGCCCGCGAACTGGGACACGCCGCCGACAGCGCGGACGGCGTCCTTGATCCAGGCCGGGTATTCCTGGAACGGCTGGTGGGCCGACAGCATGTCGTTGTAGGACGACACGATCGCGATGTTGGACTTGCGCAGCGCCCGCAGCGCGGCCTTGTCGCCGCCGGTGATTCCGGCGAAGCCGTGCGCCAGGTTGCTGCACGCGAAGCCGGACCGGGACGTTCCGTCCTGCGCGGCGGCGGCCACACGTTCGAGGTACACCCGCCGGGAGTCCGCGCTTCGGGCGGCGATTCGGCGTGTCACCTCTGTCAGAACAGGATGCAGTTCGGTCATGGGGGTCTCCGGGTCATCACGGGCCGTGGTGGGCCCCTTACGAGACGACAACGGTGGCGTCCCACAGACGGGCGTGACGCCACACACAGTAAGTCATGGCTGGTCGTGGACACAAAAACGATTCAGTAACTGAGAAGGAACCAGTTTCGAATCTTGGCGTGTGGTGCTTGTCACATGGCTTGAGATTGGGCAGAGTGCGGGGCACGACCTTGGAACGGAGGTGTCCCATGACGTCCACGGAGATCGTCGAACTGCGCCGGGTCATCGGGCAGATGCGGCACTGCGTGAGTTCGTTGCGCGCCAAGTACGGCGACGTGGCGGCGGTTCAACGCCTTGCCAACGACGTAGAACGCATGGACATAGACGCCACCGAACTCGTCGACCCCAGCACCCCGAGGCAGCGCGAAGCTCCTCGAGTGGAACGCGAGGTCGTGGTCGTGCCAGACACGCCCTACGACGAGTCGTTGTGGAAGGACGCAGACGACGAAGGACTCGGTGGCTACCGCAACCGGACCTGATCAGAGCTGATCACACGGCCCCCGCCTGACGCGGGGGCCGTAGTCGTTCCTCCACAACGACGTGGACCCCCAGAAAGGTGACCGATGGCGAGGGCAGAGATCGCCGCCAGGACTCTGCGCACGGACCGATGGTGGTTGCCGCCGCTGACGACATTCGTCGGCCTGCTGCTCATCTCGATCTACGCGGCGTTCCGCACGTTCCAGGGGGACTACTACTGGGTCGACCAGTACCACTACCTCACACCGATGTACTCCCCGTGCCTCACCGAGGAGTGCGTCCCGGCGGCCTCGCACTTCGGCCAGTGGTTCCCGGCACTGCCCGGCTTCCTGACCCCGCCGCTGCTCATCATCCCGTTCCTGCTCGGGTTCCGGATCACCTGCTACTACTACCGCAAGGCCTACTACCGCGCTGCCTGGGCGTCGCCGCCCGCGTGCGCCGTGGCCGAGCCGCACAGCAAGTACACCGGTGAGACGAAGTTCCCGCTGATCGCCCAGAACCTGCACCGCTACTTCTTCTACGCGGCCTCGCTTCTGCTGCTGATCAACATCTACGACGCGGTCCTCGCGTTCGGCACCGGAGTCGGCCTGGGCAACATCATCCTGCTGGCCAACGTCGCGCTGCTCGGCGCGTACACGCTGTCGTGCCACTCGTGCCGCCACATCGCGGGTGGCCGCCTCAAGCACTTCTCCAAGCACCCGGTCCGGTACTGGATGTGGACGCAGATCTCCAAGCTGAACAACAAGCACATGCAGCTCGCGTGGGCCTCGCTGATCTTCGTCTGCGTCACGGACTTCTACGTCGCGCTGGTCGCCTCGGGAACGATCTCCGACCTCCGCTTCATCAACTAAGGAGTGGTTTTGCCCGAGCTGGAAAGGCATTCGTTCGACGTTCTCGTGATCGGCGCGGGTGGTGCCGGTCTGCGTGCCGCGATCGAGGCCCGTGAGCACGGCATGCGCACTGCCGTTCTCTGCAAGTCGTTGTTCGGCAAGGCCCACACGGTGATGGCCGAGGGCGGTATCGCCGCCGCGATGGGCAACGCGAATGAGAGCGATAACTGGCAGGTGCACTTCCGCGACACCATGCGCGGCGGCAAGTTCCTCAACAACTGGCGGATGGCCGAGCTGCACGCGCAGGAGGCGCCGCAACGGGTCTGGGAACTGGAGACGTACGGCGCGCTGTTCGACCGCACGAAGGACGGCCGCATCTCGCAGCGCAACTTCGGCGGCCACGAGTACCCGCGCCTTGCCCACGTCGGTGACCGCACCGGCCTGGAGCTGATCCGCACGCTGCAGCAGAAGATCGTGTCGCTGCAGCAGGAGGACTTCAAGGAGTTCGGGAACTACGAGGAGCGCCTGCGGGTGTTCCAGGAGTTCACCGTCACCGACATCGTCAAGGACGGCGACCGAATCGCCGGCGTGTTCGGCTACTGGCGCGAGTCCGGCCGGTTCGTGTTGTTCGAGGCACCCGCGGTGATCCTCGCGACCGGCGGCATCGGCAAGTCGTTCAAGGTCACGTCGAACTCCTGGGAGTACACCGGCGACGGCCACGCGCTGGCACTGCGCGCGGGCGCCTCGCTGATCAACATGGAGTTCATCCAGTTCCACCCCACCGGGATGGTCTGGCCGCCGTCGGTCAAGGGCATCCTCGTCACCGAGTCCGTGCGCGGTGACGGTGGTGTGCTCAGGAACTCCGACGGCAAGCGGTTCATGTTCGACTACATCCCCGAGGTGTTCAAGGACAAGTACGCCGACAACGAGGAAGAAGCCGACCGCTGGTACGCCGACCAGGCGAACAACCGGCGCCCACCGGAACTGCTGCCGCGTGATGAGGTGGCCCGCGCGATCAACTCCGAGGTCAAGGCCGGGCGCGGATCACCGCACGGCGGCGTTTTCCTCGACGTGTCAACGCGTCTGCCCGCCGAGGAGATCCGCCGCAGGCTGCCGTCGATGCACCACCAGTTCAAGGAACTGGCCGATGTGGACATCACCGCGCAGCCGATGGAGGTCGGCCCGACCTGTCACTACGTGATGGGCGGCGTCGAGGTCGATCCGGACACCGGATCCTCTTCGGTGCCGGGACTTTTCGCCGCGGGCGAGGTGTCCGGCGGCATGCACGGCTCGAACCGGCTGGGCGGCAACTCGTTGTCGGACCTGCTGGTGTTCGGCCGGCGTGCGGGCGCGGGCGCCTCGGCGTACGTGCGAGCGATGGGTGAACGGCCGGTGTGCCCGGAGGAGACCGTCACCGAAGCCCGGGCGACGGCGCTCAACCCGTTCCAGCGCGAAGGCGGCGAGAACCCCTACACGCTGCACATGGAGCTGCAGCAGTCGATGAACGACCTCGTCGGCATCATCCGGCGGGCGGGTGAGATGGAAGAGGCGTTGCAGCGCCTGGAGAAGCTCAAGGAGCGCGCCCAGTCGCTGACGGTCGAAGGGCACCAGCAGTTCAACCCCGGCTGGCACCTCGCACTCGACCTGCGCAACATGCTGCTGGTGTCGGAATGCGTGGCGAAGGCGGCACTGCTGCGCACGGAGTCCCGCGGCGGTCACACCCGCGACGACCATCCGTCGATGGACGCCGAATGGCGGCGGAAGCTGTTGGTGTGCAACGTCTCCGACGACGTGGTCTCGGTTGACGAGAAACCGCAGATCCCGATCCGCGGTGACCTGCTGGACCTGTTCGAGCGCAACGAGCTGGAGAAGTACCTCACCGGCGAGGAGTTGTCATGAGCTACCAGGGGAAGTTCCGAGTGTGGCGTGGTGACGACTCCGGTGGTGCGCTGGAGGACTTCACCGTCGAGGTCAACGAGGGTGAGGTCGTCCTCGACATCATCCACCGGCTGCAGGCCACCCAGACACCGGACCTCGCCGTGCGGTGGAACTGCAAGGCGGGCAAGTGCGGCTCGTGCTCCGCGGAGATCAACGGACGGCCGCGGCTGCTGTGCATGACCCGGATGTCGATCTTCGAGGAGTCGGAGACGATCACGGTCACGCCGATGCGGACGTTCCCGATCATCCGCGACCTGGTGACCGACGTGTCCTTCAACTACACCAAGGCGCGCGAGGTCCCCTCGTTCGCGCCGCCGAAGGACCTGGCCCCCGGCGAGTACCGGATGCAGCAGGTGGACGTCGAGCGCTCGCAGGAGTTCCGCAAGTGCATCGAGTGCTTCCTGTGCCAGAACACCTGCCACGTGGTGCGTGACCACGAGGAGAACAAGGAGGCGTTCTCGGGGCCGAGGTTCCTCATGCGGGTGGCGGAACTGGAGATGCACCCGCTCGACACCGCGGACCGCGTCGACCAGGCCCAGGAAGAGCACGGGCTCGGGCTCTGCAACATCACCAAGTGCTGCAGCGAGGTGTGCCCCGAGCACATCCACATCACCGACAACGCGCTCATTCCGATGAAGGAGCGCGTCGCCGACCGCAAGTACGACCCGATCGTCTGGCTCGGGAACAAGTTGTTCAGGCGCTGACACCGAGTTGCGGCGTGACCAGCCCGGACTCGTAGGCCATCACCACGGCCTGCGCCCGGCTGGTCAGCCGCAGCTTCGTCATCACCCGGTTGAGGTGCGTCTTCACCGTGCCCTCGGTGACGGTCAGCCGTGAGGCGATGTCGGCGTTGCTGATCCCGGTGCCGACCAGGCGCAGTACCTCACGTTCCCGCTCGGTAAGCTCCTTGAGGCCGGCCGGCGCCCAAGGAGTGCTGGACGCGTCCTCGCGCAGGTAGGCCTCGACGAGCCGCCGCATGACCGTTGGGCTGAACTGCATCTCACCGGACGCCACCGCGGTGATCGCGGCAAGCAACCGGACGGGTTCGGCCTCCTTCAGCACGAACCCGGCGGCACCCTGCCGCAGTGCCTCGTAGACGTACTCGTCGAGGTCGAACGTGGTGAGTATCAGCACCCTCGACGGCGACCCGATCGCCACGATGCGTTCCAGCGCCGCGACGCCCGTCATGCCGGGCATGCGGATGTCCATCAGGATCACGTCCGGAACCAGCGACTCGGCGAGCAGCACGGCAGTCGCGCCGTCCGCGGCTTCGCCGACGACCGTCATGTCCGGTGTCGCATTCAGCAAAGCGACCAAACCCGCGCGGAACAGCGGTTGGTCGTCGACTACAAGTACGCGCGTCACAACGCCCCTCATCAATGTGACGTCACCGCCGAAGCTCCCCCAAGCGGCACGACCAGCTTGACTTGAAAACCCCCGCCCTGCTGGGGCCCTGTCGTGAGTGTGCCGTTGTAGATCCTGGCCCGCTCCCGCATTCCGATCAAGCCGTGACCGTGGTCGCCTGCAAGGATTGGTGCCAACGGCGGCGAGTTCGTCACGGTGGTCGTCAGCCGAGTGGTCGAACGGCGCACCACCACCTCGACCGTGCACCGGCCGACGTGTTTGAGCACGTTCGTCAGCGACTCCTGAACGACCCGGTACACGGCGACCTGGAGCCCGGACGGCAGGTCGCCGAGGTGGCCGGACAGGTCGAGCGACACGTCGACGCCGGTGGCGCGCAGGCGGGCGATCAGCGGTGCCAGGTCGGCGAGGGTGGGCGAGGGTGCGTCCGGCGCTTCGGTGGCCCTCAGGAGATCGAGCAGCCTGCGCATCTCCTCGAGGGTCTCGCGGCTGGTCGTGCCGATCGTCGTCACCGCTTTGCGCGCGGTGCCGGGATCGCTGTCGAAGACGTAGTCGGCGAGCCCGGCCTGCATGGAGATCACCGACAGGTGGTGTGCCACGACGTCGTGCAGTTCGCGGGCGATGCGCAGTCGTTCGTCGGTCAGCGCGCGGGCGGTGCGTTCCTCCTGGCGGACCCGCAGTTCCTCCTTCGCGGCCGCGAGCTTGCGGGAGACGTCGCCGAGTCCCCACGCCGCACCGGGCACGACGAGTGCCTGCGCCACCGCCACGACGACGTGGAACTCCGGTACGACCAGGCCGCTGTAGAACAGGAGACAGGCGAGCACCACTGCGGCCCACGCCGTGGTGCGCGGCGGACGTTGGGCGGCAACGGTGTAGAACGCGAGCACCGGGCCCCACCAGTTGAACGTCGGCACGAAGCCGGCCGCGAGATAGGTCGCGTACGCGACCGTGGTCGCTCCGAGCACGACCACCGGCGCGGCCCGCCGGGCGGCGAGCGGCAGGCAGACGGCGGCGCTGACGAGATAGCCGAACCAGTCGAAGTCCCGCCAGCCCGCGGGATGGTAGGTGAAACCGACCACGCACACCACCGCGAAGATCGCGGCGGCGAGCGCCAGGTCCACCCGCTTGAGCATTGCGGCAGCGTAGTCACTCCTTGTGCGGTTAGCGCCAACCCGGCGGTATACCGCCAAAGTTGACGAGAGATCCACTTGTCGTGAGACGACCCGGTCCTGCCTCCGTCACTAACTTTCCGATCATGCGAATCGCCAAGATCGTCCTCTTCCTGAGTGTCCTTTTGGGACTGTTCGCGTCGACGGCGCACGCCGCGCCGGCCAAACTGACGCACGCTCAGGCCACGGCCAAGTTCCGCACCGCGGGCATCACGTGGTCGTCCAGTGGCGGGTGCAGCGACCGCACCCGGCCGAACTGCACGTCGTTCACCCAGGTCAACACCGCCTCGGTGAACGGCGCGATCACGCTGAAGCGTGCCAGCGGCTGCGCGCTGAACGTCACGGGTGGCACCGAGGTCGGGCATGCGAAAGGTGAATACAGCCACGAGAACGGCTACAAGCTCGACTTCTCGCTCAGCTCGTGCCTGACCGGCTACATCACCCGCACGTTCACCTCGATCGGCGGGAACAAGTGGAAGGCCGGCTCCGGCAACATCTACTACCGCGAGTCGAACCACTGGGACGTCACGTTCTACAACTGCGGCGGCTGCTGATGCGAGGCCTTGCTGTGGTGACCGCGGCCGCCGGCGTGCTGGTGGTGGGCGCGCTGCCCGCGCACGCCGCGTCGTCGAACGTCAGCGGCCAGGTGAGCGCGGGCAAGGTCACGTGGTACACCACTGGCCGCGCGATCACAGCCGACGGCTCGGACATCTATCTGCGGGTCACGTCCAGCCCGGTCGACCTCAAGATCTGGTGGTACAAGTGCGGTGACCGCAAGGTCTCCGGCGCTGCGGTGGTCTTCCCCGCCGGTGGCCAATCGCGCAAGCGCATCGGCTCGAACTTCCGTGCTGGTACCAGGTTCTGTCTCGGCGCCTCCGGCGACATCGGCGAGGGCACACGCACTTGGCACGGCATCGTCGACTGGAACGTCAACTCCTGAAGTGAGAGTCACAATGAAGAGAACCCTTGCGGTGGCGGGGATCGCCATCACGTCTGTCATCGCTCTCGCCGCACCCGCGTCGGCGGCGAGCACCAAGATCAGCGGCCAGCACGATCCGCTCGGCATCGAGATCTATCACACCGCACGCACGATCACCGTTGGCGGCTCGAACATCTATGGCCGTGAGGACAGCGGCTACGGCGAGCTCGCGTTGCAGTGGTACAAGTGTGGCGACATCACCGTCGGCGGCAAGATGACCAACGTCAGCGGCGGGCGCCGCGCTCTCGGCACGAACTTCAAGGCAGGCACCAAGTTCTGCCTCATGGCGGACGGCTATCCGGCCAACAAGGAGAACTGGACCGCCACCCTCTGGTGGAATGTCAAGTCCTGAAAGGACGATTCTCGATGAAGCGCGTACTCATCGCCCTGCTCGCGGCCGGCGCCGCCGTGCTGGGGGCGACGCCCGCCCACGCGGCGTCGACCACGATCACGGTTCCGTTCGAGCACAACAAGATCACCTGGTTCACCGCGGCTCGCACGATCACCGTGGCGGGGTCGGACATCGATGCCCGCGTCGCTTACGCCGGCGTCATGCAGCTCGCCTGGTACAAGTGCGGCGACCGCAACACGCGCGGCCCGTTCGTGCGAATGGAGGAGCATCGCAAGCATGTCGGCACGAACTTCAAGGCAGGCACGAAGTTCTGCCTCGCGTCGAACAGCCCGTACACCTCGGGCACGGTCGGAGGAACGCTGTGGTGGAGCGGCCACTGATCGCGACGCTGGTCGCCTTGGCCCTGGTGCTGGTGTGCCAGGGCACGGCGGGCGCCGCGTCCCAGAACGTCACTGGGCACGCGGAGAGCCCGTCCGCGATCAGCCACTACGAGGTGGCCCGCACGATCTCGGTCGCGGGCTCGAACATCTACTTCCGCAAGACGAGCGGCCAGAAGATCCTGCTCGGCTGGTACAAGTGCGGCGACCGGAACGTGGGCGGCGGCAACGTGTGGTTCGACGAGAACCCGTCACCGCGCCGGGCGATCGGCACGAACTTCAAGGCGGGCACGAAGTTCTGCCTGTGGGCGGGCGGGAGCCCGTCCGAGACCCGTCCGCGCGCCTGGGGAGGAACGCTGTGGTGGAACGTGTCGTCCTGACGGGCCTGGCGGCTCTCGTGGCTCTGGTGGCGGGCTGTTCGTCACCTCCGCCGCCGGCTCCGGTGCAGCTGGTGGACCAGCAGCAGTACACGAAGGCCCTGCGAGACACGTACTCCAGGTTCACCTGGCCATCGGGGCGCAAGCCGGACCTCACGGTGCTCGCGGAGAGGTCGGGGCCGGGGGAGGACCGGTTGCCGGTCGGCAGTGAGCGGATCGTCCTGGAGATCAGCAACTCGTGCGCCTGGTATCTCGACTGGGCCGACGCCCGGCAGCGTGGAGACCAGGCAACCGCGGCGGCCGCGCTCAAGGTGATGGACGAGGTGCTGCCGGAGTTCTCGCCGGAGGACCCGGACGGGCAGCGCTACGCCCGTGAGACGGCCGCCAAGGCCAAGGCGGGGGACGGTGCGCAGGCCGCCGACTACGTGACGGCGAACTGCGAAGCTGTGCGCTGGACGTAGCAAACGGGGCGTGTCCGATGTGGACACGCCCCGTTTCGTTGCCGGGTCAGGTCAGCCGGTCATGCTCGCGTCGTCCATGTGGACGATCTTGGCCGTGTCCGGGATGTCGATGACCTTCTTGCTGCGTCGGTTGCGCTTCTCCAGGTAGTTCGCGAACCAGGCCAGCAGCAGGCACAGCCCGATGTACATCGCCGCGACCAGGATCATGGTCGGAATCAGCGGCCGGCCGAACTGCAGGTTGCCGCCGATGGTGCGGCCCCACTTCAGCAGCTCGTCGAACGTGATGAGGAAGCCGAGCGCGGTGTCCTTCAACAGCACGACGAGCTGGCTGATGATGGTCGGCATCATCGCGCGCAGCGCCTGAGGCAGGAGCACGAGCACCATGACCTGCGTCTTGCGCATGCCCAGCGCGTACGCGGCCTCGCTCTGCCCCTTCGGCAGGGAGTTGATGCCCGCGCGGAACACCTCGGCGAGCACCGAGCCGTTGTAGAGCATCAAGCTGATCACGACCGCGGTGAACGCGCTGAGCTTCACGCCCGTCGTCGGCAGGCCGTAGTAGAAGAAGAACATCATGATGACGAGCGGGATCGCGCGGAACAGCTCCACGATCACCGCCGCCGGAGCGCTGATCCAGCGGTGGTCCGAGAGCCGCGCCGCGGCGAAGATCGCGCCGAACGCGAGCGCCAGCGCCGCACCGACCGCGAAGGCGCTGAGAGTGTTGCCGAGCGCCTCGATCAGCGAGATCTGGATCTGCTTGTACTCGATCCAGCCCCACTTGCGCGCCTCGAACTGGCCGGTGTCGATGAAACGCCACAGCACGTAGCCGATGAACGCGACGATCGCGGCGACACCGATGACCGCGAACACGCGGTACCGGAACTTGGCCCGCGGGCCGGGGACGTCGAAGAGGACGGTGCTCATCGGGCCACGCTCCAGCGCTTCTCAAGAACCCGCTGCAGGAACGTCAGCGGCATCACCAGCAGAACGAAGATGCCCGCGACCCACAGCATGCCGATCAGGGTGTCCTCACCCGCCTCGGACAACGCGTCGCGGATCGCACCCGCTTCCCGCACCGAGAAGCCCGCCGCGACGGTGGTGTTCTTCAGCAATGCGATGAACGTGCTCACCATGGGCGGGACGACGGACCGCAGCGCCTGTGGCAGCACGACGCTGCCGAGCATCTGGGTGAACGTCAGGCCCAGCGCCCGCGACGCCTCGGCCTGGCCGACCGGCACCGTGTTGATGCCGGAGCGGACCACCTCGCAGACGAACGCCGACGTGTAGAGCGACAGCGCCACGATCGCGGCGGTGAAGAAGTCGAACTTGATGATTTCCAGGTAGGGGTACGCGAACACGAAGAACACGAACACCAGCGTGAGCGGCGTGTTGCGGACCACCGTCACGTACAGCGCGCCGACCGCGCGGAACACCGGTACCGGGCTGACGCGCAGCATCGCCAGGAAGACACCGAACACGAGTGAGATCACCGCGGAGAACGCGAACAGCCTCAGCGTCTCGGCGAAGTGAGCCACGAAGAGGTCGAGATTGCGGGTGAGGACGCCCATCGAATTCCTTGCCGTCGTCCGTCGTCAATGGAACGGCCGGTGGACCCGCCGTGCGAGTCCACCGGCCACAAAGGAACGTCAGTACTTCTCGAGGGTCGGGTGCTTGCCTTCCGAACCCGACTTGCCCAGCGTGTTCTTGTAGATGTCGTCCCACTTGCCGTCGGTGAGCGACTTCTCCAGGATCTCGTTGATCTTGTCGCGGAGAGCCTTGTCGTCCTTGGCGAGACCGATGCCGTACTTCTCCGTGGAGAAGGTCTTGCCGACGACCTTCATCTTGTCCGGCTCGGCGGCCGCGTAACCCTTGAGGATCGCGTCGTCGGTGGTGACCGCGTCGACCTCACCGTCGAGCATCTTCGTCACGCACAGCGAGTAGCTCTGCAGCTCGACGACGTTGGAGGCCGGCTCGACCAGCTTGTCGTCGCGCACCTTCTTGGCGGGCGTGGAGCCCGTCACGGAGCAGACCTTCTTGTTCTTGATGGTGTCCGGACCGGTGATGTCGGAGTTGTCCTTCTTCACCAGCAGGTCCTGGCCCGCCACGTAGTACGGGCCGGCGAACGACACCTTGTCCTTGCGGGCGGTGGTGATCGAGTACGTACCGACGTAGTAGTCGATGTCGCCGTTGATGATCGCCTGCTCGCGGGCGGCGGACTGGATCGTCTTGAACTCGATCTTCGACGCGGGGTCGAAGCCCAGCTGCGCCGCGATCAGCTTCGCCATGTCGATGTCGAAGCCGGTGTACTTGTTGGTCGTCGGGTCCTTGTAGCCCAGACCCGGCTGGTCCTCCTTGACACCGATGACCAGCGAACCGCGGGCCTTGATCTTCTCGAACGTCGGCGAACCGTCGACCTTGACGTCCTTGGCCACCTCGAAGACGCCGGCAGGCGCCCCAGTGTCGGTGGTGCCGGTGCCTTCCTTGCCACAAGCGGTCAGGGCGAGACCACCCGCCAGCAGCACCGCCGCAAGGGTGCGAACCCTCATCGTCCTTCTCCTGCCATTCGTTCGAAAGTGGGCTGACTTCTAGTGAGTCAGGATCTTGCCAAGGAAGTCCTTCGCGCGGTTGGACTTCGGGGCCGAGAAGAACGATTCCGGGGTGGAATCCTCGACGACCTCACCGTCGGACATGAAGATCACCCGGTGCGCGGCCTTGCGGGCGAAGCCCATCTCGTGCGTGACGACCAGCATCGTCATGCCGTCCTTCGCGAGGCCGGTCATGACGTCCAGGACCTCCTGCACCATCTCCGGGTCGAGCGCGGAGGTGGGCTCGTCGAACAGCATCACCTTGGGCTTCATGGCGAGCGCGCGGGCGATCGCCGCACGCTGCTGCTGTCCACCGGAGAGCTGAGCGGGGAACTTGTCCGCCTGGTTGGCGATCCCGACCCGCTCGAGCAGTTCCATCGCGGTCTTGCGCGCCTCGGAGGTCGGCGTCTTGCGGACCTTCGTCGGAGCGAGCATCACGTTCTCGATGATGGTTTTGTGCGCGAAAAGGTTGAAGGACTGGAACACCATGCCGACATCGGCTCGCAGGCGCGCCAGTTCCTTTCCTTCGGCGGGAAGGGGCTGCCCGTCCACCTCGATCAGACCGGAATCAATCGGTTCGAGGCGGTTGATGGTCCTGCACAGGGTCGACTTGCCGGAACCAGACGGCCCCAGCACGACCACGACCTGCCCCTTCGGCACCTCCAGTTGCACGTTCTTGAGCACGTGCAGCGGGCCGAAGAACTTGTCCACACCCGCCACACGAATCATCGGCGGGGTAGAGGCGGCAGTCATCCAGTCCTCCATTTGGGGGTCGTCGGCGTTGGCGGAAACCTAGGTGTCCGCCACCACACCAGTCCAGGACATTGAGCAAGACTTAGGGTCTCAACTCTGTCACAGGCAGACATCGGTTGCCCGGGAGGTAGCGAAAGTGCGCGTGCTGCTCGTCGAGGACGACGACAGGGTCGCCGAGGCATTGGTCCCAGCCCTGACCAGAAGGGGTTTCCACGTGGACCGGCAGGCGACGGGCCGTGGCACGCTCGACCGCCTCGGTGGCGTCGACGTGGTGCTGCTCGACCTGGGCCTGCCCGACATGGACGGCGTGACGTTGTGCCGTGCCATCCGTGCGGCCTCGGACGTGGCGATCATCGTGGTGTCGGCGCGGGGTGAGATCGACGACCGGATCCTCGGCCTGCACGCCGGGGCCGACGACTACCTGGTCAAACCCTATGACGTGGGCGAACTCGTCGCCCGCGTGCACGCCGTCCGCCGCCGTCGCGGCGCCGATCCGGTCGGGGTGGGCGCGGTGTCGACGGAGGTGTTCGAGACCGGCGACGTGCGGGTGGATCTCGGTCGCCACGAGGTCACCGTGGCGGGTGAAGCCGTGGCGCTGTCCCGCAAGGAGTTCCAGGTGCTCGCGCTGGTGATGGCCGCGGGTGGGGCGGTGTGCACGCGGGAGCGGATCCTGGCCGAGGTGTGGGGCCGCACGTGGTCCGGCGCGAACCGCACGCTGGACGTGCACGTCGCCACGCTGCGTACCAAACTCGGCCGTCCGGCGTTGCTGGAAACCGTGCGCGGCGTCGGTTATCGGCTGGGGCAGGTGTCGTGATTTCTTACCCGATCGGGTGTTCTACGTGGATCTGGCAAGGTAGCCGTCCGTGAGGTCTCGACTGCTCGGCGTGGTGCTCGCCCTGATCGTCCTCGTACTGGTCGGTCTGGGCGTGCCACTGGGCCGTGGCGTCGCGGCCGCGGAACAGCAGGAGATGTTCCTGGACCGGCTCACCGACACCAGCCGCTTCGCCTCGCTGGCGCAGCGGCCGCTGATCGACGACAAGCCGCACCTGCTGCGCCCCGAACTGGAGCGCTACGACGAGCTCTACGACATCGGCGTGGCCGTGGTCGCCCGCGACGCGCCGACGGTGCCGCTGGTCGCCTCCCGCAACGACCTCGCGCTCGGTGACAGCGCGGTCCAGGACCTGGTCAGCAAGGCCCTGGCCGGCCGTCTCCCGGTCGCGCCGGCGCTGGTCATGCCCTGGAGCGACGTCGACGTCGTACTCGCCGAGCCGGTGCTGGTGGACGGCGAGGTGCGCGGTGCGGTGATCACGTTCTCGCCCACCGAGGAGACCCGGTTCGAGGTGCTCGCCTGGTGGGGCGTGCTGCTCGCGGCCAGCCTGCTGGTGCTGGCGCTCGCGGTGCTGGCGGCCTTGCCGGTCGTGCGCTGGACGCTGCGTCCGGTGCAGGCCCTCGACGACGCGACCGGCAAGCTCCTCGCCGCTGTCGTGTCCGGCCGGCCCGTCCCGCCGGTGGGCGCGGAAAGCGGGCCGCCCGAACTGCGCCAGCTGGGCAAGTCGTTCGACCAGATGGCGGCGAACGTGAGCGATGTGCTTGCCGCCCAACGTGCTTTCGTCGCCGATGCGTCGCATCAGCTGCGAAACCCGCTGACCGCCTTGAAACTCCGGCTGTCCAACCTGGAGGGTCACGTCGACGCCGAGGCCGAGGTGCACCAGGTCGAGGCGCTGAGCGAGACCGACCGGCTGAACCGGATCCTCGACGAGCTGCTGGCCATGGCTCGCGCCGAGTCCAGTTCCGTCGACCCGGTTCCGGTGGACGTCGACAAGTCGGTGGCGGCGCGGCTCTCGGCGTGGAATGCGGCCGCGACGGCGAAGGAGGTGCACCTCGTGCTCGACGGTCAGCGGGTCGGCATGGCTCTCGCGCCTCCGCGTGGCATCGAGACCGTTCTCGACGCGCTCCTCGACAACGCCCTCAAGTTCACGGCGGAGGGGACGCTGATCGTGGTCGACGTCCGCAAGGACGGCGACATCATCCGCCTCTCGGTCGCGGACCACGGTCCCGGTCTGCAGCCCGACGAGCTCGAACGCGCGACCGACCGCTTCTGGCGCAGTCCAGCCCACCAGAATGTCCCCGGCTCCGGGCTCGGTCTCTCGATCGTGCGGCTCGTCGTCGAACGCGTCGACGGCAACGTCCGCCTCGAATCCCCCGAGGACGGCGGCCTCAAAGTCGTGATCGAGCTACCTGCGGTCTGATAGATCGGCCTTAAATATATTGGATACAGTCCGCATCGACGTTGTTGCAGGTATCCGGTATCCGATATGGCAGGGCCGGACCGCGGAATCAGACCTTGGCCTCGCGGTAGTAGCGCATGGCGCCGTCGTGCAGCGGAACCGGCGACGTCTCGATCGCGGACCGCTGCTCGATCGTCCGCGCCGCCGAATGCGCCTTCACCAGATCCGGCTGCCCCTCGAACAGCTGCCGCACCAGCGCCTCGGCCACGTCGTCCGGCATGGATGCGGAGACGAGCAGGAAGTTGCGCACGACGAGGGTGGTCACCGGCCCGGACGCCAGGTTGTAGGTGGAGGCGGGCAACGTCGCCGACCCGTACACCGGGTACTGCTCCCGGAAGTCCGGCAGGTCGTCGCGCAGGTCGAGCATCCGCACGCCGAGGTCCCTCGTGAGCCGCGTGATGCTCGCCGTCGGCAGCCCGCCCGACCAGAAGAACGCGTCGAGCTTGCCCTCCCGCATCGCCTGGGCCGAGTCGTCGACGTTGAGGTTCAGCTCCTGCGGCACGACGTTCTTCGACTTCAGCAACTTGCGCGCGATGATCTCCACGCCCGAGTCCCTGGCGCCGATCGACACGCGCAGCCCGGCGAGCTGGTCGAGCCTCGTCGCCGGCAGGTCGTTGCGGACGATCACCTGCAGGTAGTCGTCGTGCATCCGGGCCAGCGCGCGCAGCTTGGAGGCGCCCTCCACCCCTTCGAGCGCGTCCGCCTGTGAGAAGCCGACCTGGGCCTGGTCGTTCACCAGCCGCAGGACGTTGTCCTTCGACCCCGGTGTCGCCACGACCTGCGGCCGGACGATGCCGAGCCGGCCGCGCCAGACGTCCGCGAGGGCGTTTCCGAGCGTGTAATAGACGCCGCCCTCACTGCCGGTCGCCATCGTGATCTTGACGTCTTCGAGCGTGCTGCCGCACCCCGTCAGGACCGTTGCGGCGGTCAAGAGGCTCACGGCGGCATGCAGTCGTCCCAGCACCTGCGCATCGTGCCACGCGGACGTTCTACGCTTGCACCCGACGAAAGGTTGGTTGCAGTGACCCGCAGTTACCAGATTCGCACGTTCGGTTGTCAAATGAACGTGCACGACTCCGAGCGGCTCGCCGGTCTCCTGGAGGACGCTGGCTACGAGCGGGCCGTCGAGGACGAGCCGGCCGACGTCGTCGTCTTCAACACCTGCGCGGTCCGCGAGAACGCCGACAACAAGCTCTACGGCACGCTCGGCCACCTCGCCCCGCAGAAGACGGCGAACCCCGGCATGCAGATCGCCGTCGGCGGCTGCCTCGCGCAGAAGGACCGCAGCGAGATCGTGCGCCGTGCCCCGTGGGTCGACGTCGTGTTCGGCACGCACAACATCGGCTCGCTGCCGGTGCTGCTCGAACGCGCCCGCCACAACGAGGAGGCGCAGGTCGAGATCCTCGAGGCGCTGGAGACGTTCCCCTCGTCGCTGCCGGCCGCCCGCGACTCCGCCTACGCCGGCTGGGTGTCGATCTCGGTGGGCTGCAACAACACCTGCACCTTCTGCATCGTCCCGTCGTTGCGCGGCAAGGAGAAGGACCGCCGCCCCGGCGACGTGCTCGCCGAGGTCCAGGCGCTCGTGAACGAAGGCGTGCTGGAGGTGACGCTGCTGGGACAGAACGTCAACTCCTACGGCGTCGAGTTCGGCGACCGGTTCGCGTTCGGCAAGCTGCTGCGCGCCTGCGGTGAGATCGACGGCCTCGAGCGGGTACGCTTCACCTCCCCGCACCCCAAGGACTTCACCGACGACGTCATCGCCGCCATGGCCGAGACGCCGAACGTGTGCCACTCGCTGCACATGCCGCTGCAGTCCGGGTCGGACCGGGTGCTGAAGGCGATGCGCCGCTCGTACCGCACCGAGAAGTACCTGGGCATCATCGAGAAGGTCCGCGCCGCGATGCCGGACGCCGCGATCACCACCGACATCATCGTCGGCTTCCCCGGTGAGACCGAGGAGGACTTCCAGGGCACGCTCGACGTGGTGCGCCAGGCCAGGTTCTCGTCGGCGTTCACGTTCCAGTACTCCAAGCGCCCCGGCACCCCGGCCGCGGAACTGGCCGACCAGCTGCCCAAGGCCGTCGTCCAGGAACGCTTCGACCGCCTCGTCGTGCTGCAGAACGAGATGACCCACTCGCTGAACCAGGAGCAGGTCGGCCGCACCGTCGAGGTCCTCGTCGCGACCGGTGAGGGCAAGCGCGACGCCGAGACCCACCGCATGAGCGGCCGGTCTCGCGACGGACGTCTCGTGCACTTCACCCCCGGTGCCACCGCGCCGCGTCCCGGCGATGTCGTCGAGACCGTCGTGACCTACGCGGCCCCGCACTACCTCGTCGCCGACAGCGAACCGCTGACCTGGCGCCGCACCAAGGCCGGCGACCGTTCCGAGGCGGGCCTCAAGCCCAAGACCGCGGGCGTCGGCCTCGGTCTGCCCTCGTTCGGCGCGCCCGCGCCGCTGCCCGCCGTCTCGGGGTGTGCGGCCCAGTGAGCGACGAGGAGTACCTCCGCAAGGAGATCGACGCGGTCGAACGCACCGCCGCCCGCCGCATCGATCCCGGCAGCGGAGCGCTGACGATCTCCATCGCCGTGCTGGCGTTGCTGGTGTCGCTGGTCCTGCCGTGGGTCGGCGAGCACACGGGCCTGCAGGTGGTCCTCGGCGAGTCGGCGGTCTTCCTGCCCAGGCTGTTCTCGTTCTTCGCGCTCGGCATCGGTGTGCTCGGCTCCGGCGTCACGCTCGCGGTGCGGCGCTGGGGTCTCGCGTGGGTGTGCGCGCTGGGCCTGTTCGCCGGGTCGGTCACCGGCGTGCTGTCGATCTGGACGCAGCAGACGACCACGAGCAACAAGACGATCGGGCCGGGCCCCGGCATCGGTCTGATCATCGCCGTGATCGCGGTGATCTTCCTGCTGGTGAAGTGGGTCAAGATCGCGGCCTCCCGCCCGCCGCAGCTGTAGCGGATTCGACGCACGTTCCCGACGCCTGAAACGCCGGAAGGCCTCCTCTCGCGAACGAGAGGAGGCCTTCCACGTCAGAACCGGCTAGCGGGTCGCCAGCGCCTGCTCAGCCGCGGCAAGCCACTCTCGCCACTGCGCGGCCTGCGCCTCGGCCTGCTCGATGCGGCGCTTGTCGCCCGCGGCACGGGCCTTGGCGGCCTGTGCCTCGAACTGCTCCACGCGCTCGCGGAACTGCGCCACGCGGGCCTCGGCCTCGGGGTCGGACCGGCGCCACTGGGCGTCGACCGCACCGCGGACCCGCTCCTCGATCGTGCGCAGCTTGCCCTCGAGCTCGCGGATGCGCTCGCGCGGCACCTTGCCGATCGCGTCCCAGCGCTCCTGGATCTTGTAGAGGTGGTTGCGCGCGGACTCGAGGTCGCTCGACGGGTCGATCGCCTCCGCCTCGGCGAGCAGCTCCTCCTTCAGCTTCGCGTTCGCCGTGAACTCGGCGTCGCGCTCACTGAACGCCTCGGAGCGCTTCTGGAAGAACGCGTCCTGCGCGGCGCGGAACCGCTGCCACAGCGCGTCGTCGGCCTCCTTGGGCGCACGCCCGGCGGCCTTCCACTCGACCATCAGCTCCTTGTAGCGACCGGCCGTGGGGCCCCAGTCGTCGGAGTCGATGAGCTTCTCGGCCTCTTCGACGAGCGCCTGCTTGGAGGACTTGGCCACCGTGCGCTGGCGGTCGAGGTCCGCGAAGTGCGAGCCGCGACGGCGGTTGAACGCGTCGCGCGCCTTCGAGAACCGGCGCCACAGCTGCTCGTCGGTCTTGCGGTCGACGCCGCGGATCGTCTTCCACTCGTCGAGGATCTGGCGCAGGCGGTCGCCGGCGACCTTCCACTGGGTCGACTCGTTCGCGATCGACTCGGCCTCTTCGACCAGCGTCTGCTTGCGGGCGACGGACTGGGCGCGGGCGGCCTCCTTGGCCTCCTTCGCCTTCTCCATGCCGGCCTCGGCCTGCGTCAGCACGTAGTCGACGCGCCGGGCCAGCGCCGCGAGGTCGCCGACCACGGCGGCTTCCGCGAGCTGCTCCTTGACGTGCTTCGCGCTGGTCATCGCGTGCTTCGGGTCGCCGGCGCCGGACTTGAGCCGCGACACCAGCAGCTCGACCTCGGTGCGCAGGTCGTCGAACCGCCGCGCGAAGTGCGCGAGGCCCTCGACGGGCTCGCCCGCCTGCCACGACCCGACGGAACGCTCGCCGTCCTCGGTCTTCACGTACACGGTGCCGTCGGCGTCCACGCGCCCCCAGCGGTCAGGGTGGTCCGACGCCACGGGGACGGCCGGAGGCGTCGCCTGCGCGGTCTCCTTCGGCGTTTCCTCGACTCCACCCTCGACCGCGGGTTCACCCACCACGGCCTCCGGTGTGCTGTCCTGCTCCGACATCGCCGGTTCCTCCCATCTGACGCCCGTGCCAGCCACGAGCGCCCCGCCACCGGCGGGGCCTATGCAATACGGGCGCTGGAGGGTCTCCCGTCCCCAGTTCCCCGCGCGCATTCAAACAGGTCAGAGCTCGACTCGGTACTGGGAGTCCACGATAGGTAGCCTCGTTCGTCGTGATCACCCGTGCCGCGGTGGTGCCGCACCCACCTCTTCTGGTCTCAGAACTGGTCGCGGGAGCCGCCGCCGAAACCGAGCCCGTACGTGCCGCAACCCTTGCCGCAGCAGGAAAACTGCCCGGTCCATGGGTTGCTGTCGCGGTCGATGACAGCGGTCCGGCCACGGTGGTGCCCCCGCTGTCCGGAACTTTTCTCGGTTATGGGGTCGATGTGCGGGTATCACTCGGCGGGGAGGCCCCTCCCGACCCCCGAATTCCGTTGCCAGTGCTAATCACCGCGTGGCTGCGGGAACACTGCGCAGTCGAGGTGTCACGCGTCGAACTCGTGCCGCGCGATCTGGCCCCCGCCGACTGTGTCTCGTTTGGACAACGAATCGCCGCGGAGGACGTGGGCCTGCTGATCCTCGGCGACGGTTCCACCCGGCACGGCCCGCGCTCACCGGGCTCGAACGATGAGCGTTCGGGACCGTTCGACGAGCGCGTCCACCAGTTGCTGGCCACCGCCGACACCGGCGGCCTGCTCGACCTCGACCCCGAACTCGCTCGTGAACTGGGCGCGCAGGGCCGCGCGGCGTGGCAGGTCCTCGCCGGTGTGCCCGGACCGTGGCGCTGCGCGAGCGCCGAGTTCTTCGCACCGTTCGGCGTGGGCTACCACGTCGCAGTCTGGGAGCGCCCGTGATCACGCCCATCGCAGTCGTCGGACCCACCGCCACCGGCAAGTCGGACCTGGCGGTCGCGCTCGCGGAACGGTTCGGGGGAGAGGTCGTCAACGCCGACGCCTTGCAGCTCTACCGCGGCATGGACATCGGCACCGCGAAGATGACCGTCGAGGAACGCCGCGGCGTCCCGCACCACCTGCTCGACGTTCTGAGCGTGACGGAGACCGCGTCCGTCGCCGCCTACCAGCGCGAGACGCGCGCCGTGATCGAAAACCTGCTCGCCGCCGGACGCCCGCCGATCCTCGTGGGTGGTTCGGGGCTTTACGTCCAGGCGGTGCTCGACGACCTGAAGTTTCCCGGTACCGACGACGCGATCCGCGCGCGTGTCGAGGCCGAGCTCGCCTCCGCCGGCCCCGAAGCGCTGCACCAGCGCCTGCGGGAGCTGGACCCGGCCGCCGCGATCGCGATCCTGCCGTCGAACGGCCGCCGCATCGTGCGTGCGCTGGAGGTCATCGAGCTGACCGGGGAACCGTTCTCCGCGAACCTCCCCAAGCCAGGGCCCGCGCGTTACGACACCGTCCAGATCGGCGTCGACCGCGAGGTGTCCGAACTGGACACCCGCGTCGACCTGCGGGTGGACCTGATGTTCGCCGCCGGGCTCGAGAAGGAGGTGCGCGCTCTCGTGCGAATCGGCCTGCGCGACGGCAAGACCGCTTCGCGTGCACTGGGCTATCAGCAGGTGCTGTCCGCAATGGACGGAGCGTGCACGATCGACTTCGCCGCGGAGGAGACCAAACGCGCCACCCGCAGGTTCGTGCGCAGGCAACGGTCCTGGTTCCGGCGTGACCAGCGCATCACCTGGCTGGACGGTGCGCGGCCCGATCTCGTCGAAGCCGCCGGTAAACTTGTCCCGTGGAGTTCGTGAAGGGGCACGGCACGGAGAACGACTTCGTCATCCTGCCCGACCTCGATGACCGGCTGGACCTGACGGTGGCGCGCGTTCAGGCACTGTGCGAGCGGCAGCGCGGCCTCGGTGCGGACGGCGTGCTGCGCGTCGTGCGGTCCGATGGCAAGTGGTTCATGGACTACCGCAACGCCGACGGTTCCATCGCCGAGATGTGCGGCAACGGCCTGCGCGTCTTCGCCCGCTACCTCGTCGACGCCGGTCATCAGCAGCAGGGCGAGTTCGTCGTCGGCACGCGGGCGGGGGACAAGACCGTCACCACGCACCCGGACGGCTCCGTCACGAACGACATGGGCCCCGCGCGGGTGACCGGCACGTCGATCGCCGCGGTCGACGGCCATGGCCTCGGCGGGTTCGCGGTCGACGTCGGCAACCCGCACCTGGCGTGCGTCATCGAAACCCCCGTCGACGGCTTCGACCTGACCGTGCCGCCGGGCTACGACCCGGTGGTGTTCCCGCACGGCGTGAACGTCGAGCTGATCAACGTCCTGGAAGCCGACGGCCCGCGCGGCGGCGCGCTGAAGATGCGCGTCTACGAACGCGGCGTCGGCGAGACCCGCTCCTGCGGTACCGGCACCGTCGCGTCCGTCGCGTCGTGGCTCGCGGGGCAGGGCAAGGCCACCGGCTCGGCCACGGTCGACGTGCTCGGCGGCCAGGTCTTCGTCACGATCGAACCGACGACGTCGACGCTCTCCGGGCCGGCCGTGCTCGTCGCCCGTGGCGAGCTCGACAAGTCCTGGTGGGACAGCCTGCAGTAGGCGGGTCCTCAACTGATATATCGGATCCGATATATCAGTTGAGCTCGTAGACCTCGATCTTCCCGAGCCGCTCGGCCTTGACCACGTCCGGATGCGAGTCCGGCGCCGTCAGACAGACGAGCTTGTCGCCGACGACCGCGACGGCGAAGCAGATCTGCGTCGTCTCCACCCGGTGCGTGATCTTGCCGCCCTCGGTCACCCGGAACACGGCAGGCTGCAACGCCGGCGCCACCCACACGCCGTCGCCGTCACCCGCGATCCCGTCCGGCGCGATGCCGAACTCCTTCACATCGGCCCACAACCTGCGGTTTTGCAATGAACCGTTTCGGTCGACCGAAAACGAAGTGAGTTTGAATGCAAGGGTCTCGGCGACGACCAATATATTGCCGGACTCCGACTCGCCGGTCGGGTCGGGCAGCAGCGCCATGCCGTTGGGGAACTTGAGGTCCTCGGCGACGACGCCGACGGAGCCGTCGGGCTGCACCAGGGCGAGTGCGGCTCCCTGCGGTTCGAAGTCCGGCTCCAGCAACTTGGGGACGCCGACCTCGGAGATCAGACCGTGCAGGTCGAAGCCGAAGTTGCCGACATACGCGCGGCCCTCGCCGTCGACGAGCATGTCGTTCGCGTGGAACGTCGCGATATCCGATATATCAGCGTGCAGGACCAGGTCGTCGCCCTCCAGTCGCCGCACCGTGTGGTCGAGCATCGACACGACGAGCAGGCGTCCGTCGGGCAGCCAGCCGAGCCCGGACGGCTGCCCGTCGAAGGCGACGACGACCTCGTCGGCGCCCGTTTCGAGGTCGAGCGCGTGCACTTCGCCGGCGTAGAAGTCCGAGTAGTAGAGCCGGCCGTCGGGGCCGCGCCGCGGTCCTTCGCCGAAGTGGAGACCATCGCGCAGCACCGTGGTGCCTGCCCTTGCTGCCTCAGTCATGGGCGTCGACGCTAGTTGTGCTCGGCAGGTCCCGCATCGTCCGCAACGGTGAGAACAACACCCACAACATTCCGAGCACCGAACCGATGAGCGAGATCCACAGCGTCGGCACGATCCCGAGCCACGAGCCGAGCCCGCCGCCCGCGAGCGCACCCAGTGGCGTGGAGCCCCAGACCACCCAGCGGATCGAGGCGTTCATCCGGCCGAGCAGATGATCGGGGCAGATCGCCTGCCGGTAGCTCACCTGGCCGATGTTGTAGACGACGATCCCGAACACGTTCACCGCGAGCCCGGCCATCGGGAGCACGAGACCCCAGCCATCGCTGACGAACGGCAGGAACAGGGTGAACGGCCAGGTCAGCAGCGGGATGAGCCAGATCATCCTGGCTTGGCCGATCCACTGGCCGAGCCGGTACGCGACCGCCGCGCCGATGACACCGCCGACACCGCCCGCGCTGAGCACCAGACCCGCCGTGCCCTCGCTCAGCCCGACTGTCTGCAGCAGGAAGAGCACCATGACGGCGTTCTGGACGCCGTGGAAGAAGTTCGACGTGCCGGTGCACGCCACGATCTTGCGCAACGTGCCGTTGCCGAAGACGAACCGCAGTCCTTCCATGACCTCGCGGCGCAGGTCCGGGTCGGGGTGGCGTTCCGGCGCCGGCTCCACGGTCTTGATCCGCCCCAGGAAGAACGCCGAGCTCAGATAGCCCAGACCGGTGGCGAGCACGCCGTTGGCCGCGCCGAGGAACTGCGCCGCGTAGCCACCGATCGCGGGTCCCGACACCTCGGCGACCGACAGGCTGGCCTGCAGCTTCGAGTTGCCCTCGACGAGCTGACCGCGACCGACCAGTGAAGGCAGGTAGGACTGGTAGGCGACGTCGAAGAACACCGTGCACACGCCCACCGCGAGGCTCACCACGATGAGTTGCGGCAGGTCGAGCAGATCCAGCCACCACGCGACCGGCACGCTCAGCATCAGCGCGGCCCTGGCGATGTCCATCGCGATCATCAACGGCTTGCGGCGCATGCGGTCGACCCACACGCCCGCGGGCAGGCCGATCAGCAGGAACGCGATCGTGCTCGCCGCGGCCAGCAGACCCATCTCGAACGGTGTCGCGTTCAGCGCGCCCGCCGCGAGCAGCGGGATCACCGTCATGCCGACGGTCGCGCCGAACTGGCTGATCGTGTCGCCGACCCAGAGTCGGCGGAAGTCCGGATGCCCCCAAAGCGCCATGCCGACAAGTCTGCGACGAGTGATTGGAAACTGTCAATCACTTAGACTGCGCTCGTGACGCTCTACCGGGAACGACGTCCCGCCACCAAGGACGAGGCTGCCGCGCTCAGCTCCGACCTGCGGCTGCGGATGATCCGCATGACGTTCGACCGCCCGCTCACCAACAAGGAGCTGGCGCAACGGCTCGGCAAGGACCCGGCCACGACGCTGCACCACGTGCGCAAGCTCGTCGCCTCCGGATTCCTCGAGGCGATGCCTGCGCGCTCGGGCAATCGGGGCGCGAGAGAGATCCCCTACCGGTCGACAAGGCTGTCGTGGCAGCTCGACAACAGCGAAAATATGGTCGCCGTCGGCGAAGCGATGCTGCACGCTTTCCTCGGCGAGGTTGCCGACATCGGGCTCAGTGAAGTGGATCAGAGCCGTCTGGTCGTCACCGTCGACCCCGAGGAACTAAAGCAGCGGCTCGCGTCGTTGATGGAGGAGCTGGCCGCGCAACCGGTCAGGCCGGAAGTTCCCCGTGTGGCGATCTACCTCGCGGTGTATCCGGGGGACTGACGGTCCATGGGACGATGAAGGGCAAATGACGGAAAAAATCCAGAGCACAGAGTTCGACGCCACGTGGGAAGAGGAAGACTTCTCGACGGGCGATTACGAACGCGTCGAACGGGCCGCGCTACGCCGGGTCGCCGGGTTGTCCACCGAGCTCGAGGACATCACCGAGGTCGAGTACCGGCAGCTGCGCCTGGAGCGCGTCGTGCTCGTCGGGGTGTGGACCGAGGGCACGGCCGCGGACTCCGACGCCTCGATGGCCGAACTCGCCCGCCTCGCCGAAACCGCTGGTTCCGAGGTGCTCGAAGGCGTGGTGCAGCGGCGCGACAAGCCGGACGCCGCGACGTACATCGGCTCCGGCAAGGTGTCCGAGCTGCGCGACGTGGTGCAGGCGACCGGTGCGGACACGGTGATCTGCGACGGTGAGCTGTCGCCGGGCCAGCTGCGTCAGCTGGAGGAGAAGCTCAAGGTCAAGGTCATCGACCGGACCGCGCTCATCCTGGACATCTTCGCGCAGCACGCGCAGTCCAAGGAGGGCAAGGCGCAGGTCGAGCTGGCCCAGCTGCAGTACCTGATGCCGCGCCTGCGCGGCTGGGGTGAGTCGTTGTCCCGGCAGGCCGGTGGTCGTGCCGGCGGCGGCAACGGCGGCGTGGGTCTGCGCGGTCCCGGTGAGACCAAGATCGAGACCGACCGTCGCCGGATCCGCGCGCGCATCTCCAAGCTGCGCCGGGAACTCGCGGGCATCAGCGTCATCCGCGAGACCAAGCGCGGCCGCCGCGTCGCGAACGAGATCCCGAGCGTCGCGATCGCGGGCTACACGAACGCGGGCAAGTCCTCGCTGCTCAACGCGCTGACGGACGCCGGTGTCCTGGTGGAGGACGCACTGTTCGCCACCCTGGACCCGACGACGCGCCGCGCGCTGACGCCGGAGGGCCTGGCGTACACGCTGACAGACACGGTCGGCTTCGTGCGGCACCTGCCGCACCAGCTGGTCGAGGCGTTCCGCTCCACGCTGGAGGAGGTCGGCCAGTCCGACCTGCTCGTGCACGTGGTCGACGGCTCCGACGGCATGCCGGAGAAGCAGGTCAGCGCCGTGCGTGAGGTCATCTCCGAGATCAACGAGAAGACCGGCGCGCCGATGCCGCGCGAGCTGCTCGTCGTGAACAAGATCGACGCCGTGGGCGACCTGGGCATGGCCCGGCTGCGGCACCTGTTCCCGGACGCGTCGTTCGTGTCGGCGCACTCGGGCCTCGGCATCGAGGAGCTGCGGGTCCGCATCGCCGAGCTGATGCCACGTCCCGAGGTCGTGGTCGAGGCTCTCGTGCCGTACGCGCGCGGCGAGGTCGTCGCCCGCGTGCACCGCGACGGCGAAGTGCTGTCCGAGAAGCACACGGAGTCGGGCACGCTGCTCAGCGCCCGCGTGCGCCCGGACCTCGCGGGCCTGCTCGAGGAGTTCGCGACGAACGGAACGCCTGCTTGATCCCGCCTCCACCGGTGGACGTGTGCCCGGTAGTCATGCAGGAGCTCTCCGGGCTCACGTCCGACGGCAAGCAGTTCTACGCCGTCAGCGACAGCGACAACGGCACGCTGCGCATCCAGGTCCTCGGGCGCGACTGCGTCGTGCAACGCACGATCACCGCGCCTGTGGACCCGTATGACGTCGAAGACCTGGCGATGGCTCCAGATGGCACCCTGTGGGCCTCGGACACCGGCGACAACAGCAAGTCCCGCTCCACGGTCGCACTGCACAAGGTGTCGCCTTCGGGTGCCGTCGAGCGCTTCCGCCTGACGTATCCGGACGGCAAACACGACGCCGAAGCCCTGGTCCTGGACAAGTCCGGCACGCCGTACATCATCACCAAGGAACCGCTCGGCTCCGCACTCGTATATCGCCCGACAGCCCCGCTGCGAACCGATATATCAGTGCCGTTGGAGCAGGTGGCACGCGTGTCGCTGGCCACCACGGACACGCCGGGCGGCCCGCTCGAAGGCACCATCGACTCGCGCCTGGTGACCGGCGCCGCGTCCATGCCCGACGGCTCCGTCGTCGCCCTGCGCACCTACACCGACGCGTACCTCTTCCCGGTCCCCGACGGTGACATCGCCAAGGCGCTGTCGGGTGACCCGGTCCGCGTACCGCTGCCGAACGAACCCCAGGGCGAGGCCATCGCCTTCGACCCGGACGGCACCCTGCTGTCCGCCTCCGAAGGCGCCGGCACCCCGATCCGAGCGGTAGCCGGAGCCGCGGCCCTGGCTCAGCCTCCGCCGCCGGCCACGACGACCCCGCCCCCCGCCGCGGACCAGCCGCAGGCGTCCCCACCGGCGGAGTCGTCGAACTCGTCGTGGCAGAACTGGCCGATCGCACTCACTCTCGGCGGCCTCATCCTCGCCGCGGCCCTCGTCATCGGCCTTCGCATGCGCCGCCGCGCCTGACCCGCCGCGACAACCGTTCACGCCCTTCCTGATCTTCGACCACCCTCACTGACCTGGCCCTTAGCAATGAGACTTTGGACTTCGTCCGCAAAAGACTCATTGCTAAGGGTGGCGCCAGGCCGGGCCGCGAGACCGATATATCAGTTGTGGACGGTCAGTCCCAGGCGACGGGCATGCGGTCCAGGCCGCGGATGACCAGGCTCGCGCGGTGGGGCAGTTCGTCCTCCGGGACGGCCAGACGCAGCTTCGGGAAGCGGGCGAAGAGGCCGGGGAAGGCGATCTTCAGCTCGATCCGGGCGAGGTGCTGGCCGATGCACTGGTGGATGCCGTGCCCGAACGCCACGTGCCCGGCCGCGCCGTGAGCGAGGTCGAGGACGTCGGGGTCGGCATAACGGGCCGGGTCGCGGTTCGCGGTGCCCAGTTCGACCAGCACGGTGTCGCCCTTGTGCACGAGGACGCCCTCGATCTCCACGTCCTCCAACGCGGTGCGGGCGGTCGCCGGCGTCAGACTGATATATCGCAGGAGCTCCTCGACGGCGGCGTCGGGATTCGCCAGCATCGCCTCCACCCGAGCCGGTTCGCGCATGAGTTCCAGCGTGCCGAGCGACAGCATGTTCGTGGTCGTGTCGAGGCCACCGCCGAGCAACGCCATGCCCATCGTCGCCAGCTCGTCATCGGTCAGATCCGAGTCCGCATGAACGAGGTCGCTCAGCAGGTCATCGGTCGGCTCGGTCCGCTTGGTCGCGACCATCGCGAGCATGAACTCCTGCAACCGCCCGAACGCGGCGAACATCGCCTCGGTCTCCTCGGGCTGGCCGCTGCCGCCGACGAGCGTCATCGCGTCCTGATGAAACTCCGTGCGCCGCTCGTACGGCACACCGAGCAGTTCACAGATCATCAACGCCGGCACCGGCGAGGCGAAGTGCCGCACGAGGTCGGCCGGGGAGCCTGCCGCCGCCAGTTCGTCGAGCTGGGCCGCGGTGATCTCCTCCAGGCGTTCGGCCAGCCGGCGCATCCGCCGGACGGTGAACTGACCGGTCAGTCGGCTGCGGTAGCGGGTGTGGTCCGGCGGGTCCATGTCGGTGAACGCGCCGGGCGGTGACGGCGGGGCGTCGCCGGGGCTGCCCGGACCGAACGGGTTGTGCAGCAGGTCCGGGCGGATGCTGAAACGGTTGTCCGAGAGCACCGCGCGCACGGTCGCGTGGTCGTGCGCTCGCCAGCCGGCGTGCCCGTCCGGGTACGTCATCGGGCTGAGTGGCATTGCCTCCCCCTTGCAACGAGGTCTTTCCCCTACCTGCAAGCTAAAAACGTTTGCGGACGAAGTCAAAAGACTCATTGCAATGGCCTGGAGCGCAAGGCACGATGGGGTTGTGCCAGGTAAGCGGCTAGACGAGGAAGAACGGCAGCTCATCGCCCAGTGGCTGTGGGACGGGCTGGGGTACTCCGAAATCGGGAGGCGGTTGCAAAGGCCTGCCTCGACGATCCAGCGGGAAGTGGTCCGCAACGGCGGTCACAACAACTACCGGCCGGGGGCAGCGCACCGGGCGGCGAGTGAGCGGGCGATGCGCCGGCTGCCCGCGGTCGACGATCTCGACGTCGACGACGAGGCGTACGTGTTCGACCGCAGTCCGGGGGAGGTGCAGGAGTTCCACCTGCGGCTGGTCGCGGTGTTCGTGCAGACCGGGTTGCCGAGGACGGCGGGGCGGATCCTTGCCGAGATCTTCATGACCGACAAGGGCAGCCTGTCCGCGACCGAGCTGGTGCTGCGGCTGTCCGTCAGCCCCGGCACGGTCTCGCGGTCGACGACCTACCTGCAGGAGCTGGGACTCCTTCGCGGCGAGCGCGACGGCAAGCGCATGCGCTACTTCCTGGACGACGAGATCTGGTACCGCGCGTGGCTGGCCAGCGCCGAGCGCAACTCCGTGTGGGCGCACACCGCACTGGACGGGTCCGAGATCTTCGGACTCGGCACTCCAGTGGGTGCGCGCCTCAAGGACATGGGCCAGTTCTTCAGCTTCGTCGTCGTGGACATGGAGTCCACGCGGCAGAAGTGGCTGGACTTCTTCGAGAAGAAGAAGCGGGCCCGGCAGGAAGCTACGGGAGACGCCTCAGCACGGTGACGACCTTGCCGAGGATCGTGGCCTCGTCGCCGTTGATCGGCTGGTAGGCCGTGTTGTGCGGCATCAGCCACACGTGGCCGTCCCTGCGCTTGAACGTCTTCACCGTCGCCTCGCCGTCGATCATGGCCGCGACGATCTCGCCCTGGTCGGCGGTCGGCTGCTTGCGGATCACGACCCAGTCGCCGTCGGTGATCGCGGCGTCGATCATCGAGTCACCGACGACGCGCAGCAGGAACAGCTCGCCCTCGCCGACGATCTCGCGCGGCAGCGGGAACACGTCCTCGATCGACTCCTCCGCGAGGATCGGGCCACCGGCCGCGATGCGACCGAGCATCGGCACGTACGCGGGGGTCGGCTTGGACATCGGGTCGAGGCCCGGGTCGATCTCGGACGGCAGCATGCCCACCGCGCGGGGGCGGTTCGCGTCGCGGCGCAGGAAGCCCTTCCGCTCCAGCGCGCGCAGCTGGTACGCCACCGAGGACGTCGACGTCAGGCCGACGGCCTCACCGATCTCCCGCACGCTCGGCGGGTAGCCGAAGCCGGTCGACCCAGTCGCGGATGACGTCGAGCACCTTGCGCTGGCGCAGAGTCAGACCGGCGTTGCCCGCGATCTCGCTCACCTCTGCCGCCGCAAGAGCGGGGTCCGGGTCGATCGTCTTGCCTGCCACGGTCGCTGTCCCTCCTCGCCGCCCCCAATACGAATGGGATTCCGGCCTCCGTCGATCTTCGTGGTCGACGGTAGTCGTGTTTGTTGCACAGATCAAACACCTGTTCGAGGTATTTGGCCGCGTGTTGTGGCGTCCGGCCGGTCGGCGTGATAGAAATTCGCACGGACGTTCGATCGAACCCCTGTTCGATCATGGTGCTTGACCTGCAATGGAGGGCGTCATGGCGGTACTGGTCGAGAAGCGGTTGCGTGTTGTCGAGGACGCGGATGTCGCAGCGGGTCGTCCCCTCCGTTCGGGTCCCCGGGTCATGCCGAGGCGCCCGGCGACCAGGCCGCACCCGGTCGTGGTGCCGGCGACCCGTGAGTCGAGCTCGTGCGAGGTCCGGCCGAAGCGCGAGTCGACGCTCGAACTCGTCGCGGTCGGTGTGCTGAGCGCGCTGACCGTCATCGCGCTCGGAGTGCTCTACCTCCAGCAGTCGGGGCTCACCCCGTAAGACCGAAGCGGAACCGAAGCCTCACGGAAGTGGCCCTGTCCACCATGCGGTGCGACAGACAAGACCACCCCCGGAGGCAGCATGGCGAAGCACATCCACCACCCCGGTGACCACCTGACGTCGCGGTGAGACGCGGGATCATCGGCGTGGTGCTCGCGGTGAGCGTCACCAGCGCCATCAGCGCCATTCCCGCGTACGCCGCCACCATCACCGGCGATCAGCCCGTGACCGGCACCGCGGTCGCCGTCATCACGCACGATCCCCGTGAGGACGAGGCGCCACTGCCGGACTCCACGCGGGCAGCACTCGACGTCGCGATGGACCGCGCACTGGCCAACCCGGCCGAGTTCTCGGTGCCCTACGCCGAGTTCGACACCGTCGTCGCGCCAGTGAAGACCACGGCGTCCAAGCCGGCCGTCGATGTCGCGAGCGCGGCCATGACCGTCGCGGCGAGCCCCCTGGGGTTGGGCTCGGACGACGGCACCATCCCCGACGACGGCGTCATCGACAAGCCTGCCGTGGAACCGAACGCGTTCTCCGCACCGCAAGCCGGTCCGACGATGACGATGCGTCCGCACGTGTCGAAGGTGCGGTACGGCCTCGCTGAGCTCGACCAGGTGCAGCAGGAGGTGCTGGAGACCGCCCTGCCCGGCGGCGACAAGCTGCGCACCGCCTACGTCGACGCGCCGAACAACCGTGTGCTGGTGAAGGCGTCGGAAGTGACGCAGGAACTGCGGGAGGCGCTGGCCGCGAGGTACGGAGCCGACCGGGTGGCGCTCTACCTGGTTCCCGGCATGGCCGAGCCGGTGCTCAAGGACAACCGGCAGGACGACTCCAGCCCGTACTACGGCGGCTCCTACTTCGACTCCTGCACCACGGCATTCGGCTGGGTCCACGAGGGCAAGTCGTACGTCCTGACCGCCGGTCATTGCACGTCGCTGAACCAAACCGCGAGCAACCACAACGGCACGATGGGCACGGTCACCGCCGACAACTGGAACAACAGCACCGGCTCCGTGAAGTGGAACGGCCAGAGCTATTACTCGGGTGACGTTTCCACAATCAAGATGTCGTCCGGCAAAGCGTCGAGCCACCGCGTCTACCGCGGCGGCCCGAACTCGAGCGATTCCCGTGCGGTCACCGACAAGTGGCGCAACCGATCCGGCAACGGAGACCGGTACTGCGTCAGCGGTCAGAAGACCGGCGAGATGTGCGGCTGGAAGGTCATCTCCACGCACGTCACCGTCCGCTTCGGCAGCAAGGTGCTGCGCAACGCCACCGAAGGCCACCGCAACGGCACGTGCACCAAGGGCGGTGACTCCGGCGCGCCGATCTACACGATTCGCAGCGACGGCGGTGCCGCGGCCAAGGGCGTGCTCAGCGGCGGCACCACCAACACCAGCGGCAGCTGCTGGGACTACTTCACCGACACCTCGCTCGCGGAGAAGGCACTCGCCGGAGTGCTCCGCGTGCAGGCCCCCCGATAGAAAACACCGAGAGGGAAACAAAAATGAGGATGGGACGAATCGCCGCGGTCGCGGCGCTCGCCGTCGGCACCCTGCTGTCGATGACGCCGGCCGCCAGCGCCGCCAAGGACATCGACGTCTGCATCGGACGACCCCGACGTCAAGGGCGGCATGGCCTGGTTCAACGGCTACGGCGAGCACTTCGGGATGTGCGACCGGGACTACGACGACCTCGGCGTGCGCGGTCGCCTCACCTACACGCACAACGGCATCAAGCACGAGTACAAGTTGTGGCACCACACGGGCCACCACCAGGATCCGCGACTGAACTGCGACCAAGTACCCGAACGACATCGACATCCCCGAGGGCACCACGGTGTACCTGCAGGTGTGCCTGCAGAAGGAGAAGGGCGCAACGCTCAAGTACTGCGACACCGACAAGGGCGAGGCCTGATCTGAGCACGGTCGTGAGCGGGTGTCTGCCCGCCCCGCTCACGACCGCGCGGTAAGGCCTTCCAGAGCGCGTGTCGCACGTGCGGCGCCGGTGACGTGTCCGGTGCCGCGCCAGATGCGCAGGGCCTCCCGCACCGCTTGTCCGGCCGGCGCGCCCGCACCGGAGGCGGCCTCCACGGCGGCCATGGCGAGCTGCGCCTCCGCTTCCAGGAGCCGGAACCCGCCCGCTCGCGCCACGGCGAGGGCGGTGCTCGCGCGCGATCGTGCCGCGGCCGGATGCGTCGCGGCGAGAACGTGTGCGAGCGCGGCGGACGCCTCCGCCTCCAGACCACGCAGGCCCGATCGCGTCGCGATCTCCAGCGCTCGCTCCAGGTGTCCCGCAACGGAGGTCGCGCGGCCCAGCCCGATCAACGTGACGGCCTCGGCCTGCTGGTCGCCGTCCTGCCGGGCGCACTCGAGTGCCTCGGTGGCGGTCCGGCGGGCGGTGTCGTGGTCGTCGCGGGTCAGGTGCACCGCGCTCAGCCCGCTGAGTGCGGTGGCCTGGCCGAAGCGGGAACCCAGCTCGCGGAACGACTCCAGCGCGAGCAGCAACGTGTGCTCGGCCTCCGCGACGTCGCCGAGTGCGAGCAACACCGATCCCAGGTCGGCCAGGTTGGCGGCCTCCCAGAACGAGAGAGATTCCGAGCGGCACAACCGGACCGACGCGTCGAGGCACTGCCGGGCATCGGCGAGCATGCCCAGCTGCCGGTAGTGGCAGCTCAGCGAGTTCAGCGCGTGACTCTCGCCCGAGGCGTTGCCCAGCTCGCGGAACAGCTCGATCGCGCGGACGCTGTGGTCGACCGCCTCGGGCAGCCTGCCGGTCCAGTCGAGCATGGATCCGAGGTTCGCGACCGCGCTCGCCTCGCACTCCCGCCAACCGCACGCCCGGCTCGCCCGTGCCGCCTCCCTGGTGTGCGCGACGCCGTCCTCGTGGCGGCCCTCGCGAAACGCCGCACCGCCCATCGTCAGGTGCAGCAACGCTTCCGCATCCGGCGCGTCGTGCTTGCGGGCCGCGCGCAGCAGCACGGGCGTCAGCTCCAGCCACTCCGCGCGCCTGCCATGGTCGTGGAAGAACCGGCGCACGGCGTCGGCCAGGTACCAGACCTGTGGGCGCGGACCGCTCACCGCCGCCTTGCGCAGCGCGGCCACCAGGTTCGGAGCTTCGACATCCAGCCACGCCACCGCTGCCGCACCGTTCGCGAAGTCCACCCGGCTCGATGCGGGCTCGTCGGCCCGGCGCAGCGTCACGATCCGCTTGGCCAGATGGGCCACCGCGGCGTCGGCGATCGCGAGGTAGCTCGCGAACAACCTGTCCCACGCCCGCGGATCGTCCACGAGTTTCTCGGCGTAACGGCGCACCAGGTCGTGGAAGCGGTAACGGCCGGGGGCATGCGCCTCGACGAGGTTCGCCGCAGCCAGTCCGCGCAGCAGCCGCGTCACCGGCCCCAAGTCCGCGTCGAGCAACGCGGCCGCGGCGTGCGGGGTGAAGTCCGGTCCCGGCACCGTCCCGAGCAACCGGAACAACCGCCTCTGGTCAGCCGGAAGTGCCCGGTACGACACGGCGAACGCCGCCGCGACCGTGCTTTGCTCGGCGCCGTCGAACGCGAGCAGCGGGTCGGCGCGCAGGTCCGCGACGGTCGCCGCAATGCTGGTGTCCACGTTGGCCGCGGCGATACGCAGCGCCAGCGGGTGGTGCCCGCAGACCTCGGCGAGCTCGCTCGCCGCAACGGGTTCCGCTGCCACGCGGTCGGCGCCGAGCGCGGACACGAGCAGTGCGCGCGAGTCGTGGCTCGGCAGCTGCGTCAACGCGAGTGAGTGGGCACCGGTGCGGGCCACCAGGTCGCCCAGCCGGTTCCGGCTGGTCACCAGCACGCGTCCGGTCGACGGCAGCAGCGGCAGCACCTGCGCGGCGTCGCGGGCGTTGTCCAGCACCACCAAGGCTTTCCGGTCCGCGAGCAGTGAGCGGAAGAGTCCACTTTGGTCGTCTGTTTCGGACGGCGTGGCACCGAGAGCGCGCAACAGCTGGGTCAGCGCGGAGGTCGGGGTGAGCGGCTCATCGTCGGCGTCGAACCCGCGCAGGTTCACGTACAGCTGCCCGTCCGGGTAGCGGTCGCGGGCCTCGTGCGCCCATCGCACGGCAAGCGTGGTCTTGCCGACACCGGCGGTTCCGGTGATCACCCACACACCGTCGTCGGCGGCGTCCAATGCGGACAGTTCGGTCGTGCGGCCCGTGAAACCCCTGGCGGTCAACGGGAGTTCAGCCGGCCGGACGGTTGCGGCGGTGGTGACCGGAGAGTGGTCCTCGCCGCGCAGGAGCCGCAGCTGCGTCTCGCGCAGGACCGGTCCCGGTTCGATGCCGAGCTCGGCGACGAGCAGCTCGTGGCCCGCCGAGTAGACCTCCAACGCCTCCCCGGTACGGCCGCACCGGTGCAGCGCGAGCATCAGCGCCGCGCGCAGCCGTTCGCGGAAGGGGTGCTCGTCGACGAGCTTGCGCAGGTCCGCGACCGCGTCGGCGTGCTGCCCCTCGGCGATGCGCAGCTCGTGCAGCTCCTGGACGACCTCGAGCCGGCGCTCGACGAGCGCCGGCCGTTCGAGCTCGGCCAGCTCGTCGCTGACGCCGTCCAGCGGCGTGCCCGTCCACAGGTCGAGCGCGTCGCGCAGACGTGCGATGGCGGCGTCGCCGGTCAGCGAGCGGGCTTCGGCGACGATGGCGTCGAACACGTCGAGGTCACGCTCACCGGGCCCGACCTCGATCGAGTACCCGGACGCGCCACGGACGATCACGTCGGACCCGAGCAGCTTGCGCAGGTCCGACACGTGCACCTGCAGTCGGCCGCGCACACTGCGCGGCGCCTCTTCACCCCAGGTCAGATCGATCAGCCGGTCCTCCGGCACGACCCGGCCGGGGCTGAGCAGCAACGCCGCCAGCACCGACGCCTGCTTCCGGCCGGCCGGGCGCACGGGCCCGGCCGGACCGAGAACCGTGACCGGTCCCAGCAAGCGATATGCCGGGTTCAGCCCAGGATCTTTCTTATCGTGCCGCGCGCTCCGTCATGGCCGGAGACCTTGGCGTTCGTCGAGTCGGCGGAGTCGCCGACGTACGGTCCGCCACCGGCGGCCTGCGCCGCCGGTGTGATCGTCGTGCTCGCGGCGATCAACAGGACCAGCACGCCGGTCCGCTTCACCCAAGCCCCCAAGATGAACTCCCTCTGATCGTTGTGCCAACCGAGGTGGCACGTCACAGGAATATCACGCGCGGACCCGTCTCGGAGGTTGCACGGTGCTCACCTGCCGACGCCGGTGCGTAGTAGTCGCAGTTCACCCCGGATTCCTCCATCCGAGTGTTGCCCGACACGCCGTGTCGAGTTGCAACCTGTTGCGTAGCGATCTAGGTTCTACCCCTACATCTAGTGGTTACACCGTTGTAAGTAGTCCACAGGTTGTGGGTAACCCGACCAGTGTGGCTGCTGCTACGGGTGCTGCGCTGGGAAGGGGTGAGTCGGCGTGCGGTGTCCTTTCTGCCGCCATTCGGACTCGCGGGTGGTCGACTCCCGCGAGGTCGACGAGGGTCAGGTGATCCGTCGCCGTCGCTCCTGCAACAGCTGCAGCCGCAGGTTCACCACGGTCGAGGAGGCGGTCCTCGCCGTGGTCAAGCGCTCCGGCGTGACGGAGCCCTTCAGCCGCGACAAGGTGGTCGTCGGTGTGCGCAGGGCGTGCCAGGGCCGCCCGGTCGACGAGGACGCGTTCCAGCAGCTCGCCCAGCGGGTGGAAGAGTCGATCCGGTCGACGGGATGTGCGGAAATCCCGAGTCACGAGGTGGGCCTCGCCATTCTCGGCCCCCTGCGCGAGCTCGACGAGGTCGCTTATCTGCGCTTCGCGAGCGTCTACAGGTCCTTCTCGTCCGTCGAGGACTTCGAGAAGGAAATTCTTGATCTTCGCACTGCCCGGGCCGAAGCGGCTCATGAGCAGTGATCCGCGCGCACTAGAGCGCGCGACCCCACCATCTTTCTAAGCACCAGCACGAGGGAGATCCACCGTGACCGAGACCGTCGGCGGCTCAGCCAAGAAGACAGCCGCACGGGCGGCTGCCAAGCCTGCCGCGCTGAAGATTCAGCGCGTCTACACCACCGAAGGCCGCCACCCCTATGACGAGGTCACGTGGGAGCGCCGCGACGTCGTCATGACGAACTGGCGTGACGGCTCGGTGAACTTCGAGCAGCGCGGTGTCGAGTTCCCCGAGTTCTGGTCGGTGAACGCCACCAACATCGTCACCAGCAAGTACTTCCGCGGCGCCGTCGGCAGCGAGAAGCGCGAGCAGTCGCTGCGCCAGCTGATCGACCGCGTCGTGAAGACCTACGTGGGCGCCGGCAAGGAGCACGGCTACTTCGTGGGCGAGCAGGACGCCGAGATCTTCGAGCACGAGCTCACCTACATGCTTCTGCACCAGGTGTTCAGCTTCAACTCGCCGGTGTGGTTCAACGTCGGCACCAGCTCACCGCAGCAGGTCAGCGCGTGCTTCATCCTCGCGGTCGACGACACGATGGAGTCGATCCTCAACTGGTACCGCGAGGAGGGCCTGATCTTCAAGGGCGGCTCCGGTGCCGGCCTGAACCTCTCGCGCATCCGTTCCTCGAAGGAGCTGCTGTCCTCCGGCGGCACCGCGTCGGGCCCGGTGTCGTTCATGCGCGGCGCCGACGCGTCCGCGGGCACCATCAAGTCCGGTGGCGCCACCCGCCGCGCGGCCAAGATGGTCGTTCTCGACGTCGACCACCCGGACGTCGAGGAGTTCATCGAGACCAAGGCGAAGGAAGAGAACAAGATTCGCGCGTTGCGCGACGCCGGGTTCGACATGGACCTCGGTGGCTCGGACATCGTGTCGGTGCAGTACCAGAACGCGAACAACTCGATCCGCGTCTCGGACGAGTTCATGCACGCCTACGAGAACGGCACCGACTTCGGCCTGCGCGCCCGCCAGACCGGCGAGGTCATCGAGCGCGTCGACGCCAAGTCGCTGTTCGGCAAGCTCGCGCAGGCGGCGTGGGCCTGTGCCGACCCCGGCATCCAGTACGACGACACGATCAACGACTGGCACACCTGCCCCGAGTCGGGCCGCATCACCGCGTCCAACCCGTGCTCGGAGTACATGCACCTCGACAACTCGAGCTGCAACCTCGCATCGCTGAACCTGATGAAGTTCCTCGGTGACGACGGCCGCTTCGACGCCGTCACGTTCGCCAAGGCCGTCGAGCTGATCATCACCGCGATGGACATCTCGATCTGCTTCGCGGACTTCCCGACCGAGCCGATCGCGGAGACCACCCGCAAGTTCCGCCAGCTCGGCATCGGCTACGCCAACCTCGGCGCCCTGCTGATGGCGACCGGCCACGCGTACGACTCCGAGGGTGGCCGCGCGCTCGCCGCGACCATCACCTCGCTGATGACCGGTGTCTCGTACCGCCGTTCCGCGGAGCTCGCGGGCATGGTCGGTGCGTACGACGGTTACAAGCGCAACGCCACGGCGCACCAGCGGGTCATCCGCAAGCACGCCGCCGCGAACGACCTGATCCGCACCTACCACGCGAACGACGCGGCGGTGCACAAGGTTTCGACCGAAGCGTGGCAGCAGGCGCTGGAGATCGGCGCGAAGAACGGCTGGCGCAACGCCCAGGCGTCCGTGCTGGCCCCGACCGGCACCATCGGCCTGATGATGGACTGCGACACCACCGGTATCGAGCCGGACCTGGCGCTGGTCAAGTTCAAGAAGCTCGTCGGCGGCGGCTCGATGCAGATCGTCAACCAGACGGTGCCGCGCGCGCTGAAGTCGCTGGGCTACCTGGACGAGCAGATCGAGGCGATCATCGAGTTCATCGGTGAGCACGGCCACGTCGTGGACGCGCCGGGCCTGCGTCGCGAGCACTACGAGGTCTTCGACTGCGCGATGGGCGAGCGTTCCATCGCGCCGATGGGCCACGTGCGGATGATGGCGGCCACGCAGCCGTTCCTGTCCGGCGCGATCTCCAAGACGGTCAACATGCCGGAGGCGGCGACCGTCGAGGAAGTCGAGGAGATCTACTACCAGGGCTGGAAGCTCGGCCTGAAGGCGCTCGCGATCTACCGCGACAACTGCAAGGTCGGCCAGCCGCTGTCCGCGGGCAAGGGCGCGAACAAGGGCGCCGAGGCCAAGACCGAGACGGTCGTCGAGTACCGCCCGGTCCGCAAGCGCCTGCCGAAGAAGCGCCCGTCGCAGACCGTGTCGTTCACGGTCGGTGGCGCCGAGGGCTACCTGCACGCCGGCTCCTACCCGGACAACGGCCTCGGCGAGATCTTCGTCAAGCTGGGCAAGCAGGGCTCGACGCTGGCCGGCGTGATGGACGCGTTCTCGATGTCCATCTCGGTGGGCCTGCAGTACGGCATCCCGCTGGAGTTCTACGTCTCGAAGTTCCAGAACCTGCGCTTCGAGCCGGCGGGCATGACCGACGACCCGGACGTCCGCATCGCGACCTCCGTGCTGGACTACCTGTTCCGCCGGTTGGCGCTGGACTACCTGTCCTACGACAAGCGCGCGCAGCTCGGCATCTTCACCGCCGACGAGCGTTCCGCGCAGGTCGCCGGCGAGTACGGCGCGCCTTCGTCCGAAGTGGACCTCGAGGGTCTGCGCGGTTCGGTGGACGCCTCCCCGGTGCCCGCCGAGGCGCCGAAGCAGGTCGGCAGCTCGACCGAGCTGCTGGAGCTGCACCTGGGCAAGGCCGCTGACGCGCCGCTGTGCATGACCTGCGGCACGAAGATGCGTCCGGCCGGGTCCTGCTACCTGTGCGAGGGCTGCGGCAGCACCTCCGGCTGCAGCTGATAGAACAACGTGAAAGGGGCGGCCATCTCCTGGCCGCCCCTTTCACGTTGCCGCAGGGGGATCTGATGCGTTCTTTCGACGACTTGCGCGGTCATCTGCTCAGCCAGCTCAACGGCGCCGTGCGCAGGCCAGGCATGTACGGCGGCGAGGCGGTGATCCTCACGCTGTTCGACGCGCTGGCGTTCGCCGACGACTGCACCGACCGTTGGCAGAAGGAGCTCGACGCGCTGGTGGCGCGGGGAGCGGCGAACGCGGCGATGGTGTCCGGTGCTGTGCACGATGTGCTCGGTCACCGCAGCGAGGACGTGATGGCGTCGGTGTACGCGGATCTCGCGCACCGCCAGGGCTGGCTGATGCTCGACACGGACAGCCGGATCCCCGGTGTGCTGGACGAGGCCGACAAGGTGCTCGACGACGTGGTCGCGGAGTTCGGTGCGCCCCCGCTGTGGTTCGGCGGCACCAGCCCGCTGTACCCGAAGACCCTCGGCTATCCGGACCGCTCCGGCGCGTTGGTGTTCTTCCATTTCATGCCGGAGCTACGGCTCATGGCGGTGCGGCGCGGTGACGGAGACTTCCGCGACAGCTTCCGCTTCACGCCGGCGGGGATGCCCCGCTGACCGAGCTCGGCTGAAATCCGTTGCGGGGCAAGGTAAAATGGCAGGTGATGCGCATAGTTCTGCATGCACGTGCGCGCCTGGATCTCGCATACGACTCGCTCGACGGGCTCTCCGTCGGCGACGCGCTGGGCGCACAGTTCTTCATGGTCGGCCGCTCGCTGCCCGACCTCGTGGCCGGCAAGCCGCCACGAGGGCCTTGGGAGTGGACCGACGACACCGAAATGGCCTGCAACCTCGTCGCCGAGCTTCGTGATCACGGCGGCGTCGACCGAGATCGGCTCGCGGCGACCTTCGCCGATCGCTGCGAGCCCTACCGCGGTTACGGCGCGGGGGCGTTCACCATCCTGCGCAAGATTCGCCAAGGCACGCCGTGGAAAGAGGCGGCCGGCAGCGCGTTCAACGGGCAGGGCTCGTGCGGCAACGGCGCCGCGATGCGGATCGCCCCGCTCGGCGCGTACTTCGCCGACGACCACAAAACCGTGACCGAGCAAGCGATCAAAGCAAGCGAGGTCACGCACCAGCACCCGGAAGGCATCGCAGGTGGCGTGGCCGTGGCGCACGCCGCGGCCATCGCCGCGAAAGCACGCTTGACGGGAGCCGCGCCGGATCTGCTCGCCGGCGTCCTCGATCACCTCGAAGACTCGGTGGTGCGCAAGGGGATCGAGAAGGCGCGCCGGATCAAGACGGTCGAAGAGGCGGCGTACGTACTGGGCAACGGATCCCGCGTCACCGCCCAGGACACCGTGCCGTTCACGCTGTGGGTCGCGGCGCACCACCTCGACGACTACCGCGCCGCCATCACAACGTGCGTCAGGGCGGGCGGCGACGTCGACACCACCGCCGCGATCGTCGGCGGCATCATCGCGGCAGCGCCACCTCGATGGCGCGACGAACGCGAACCGCTCCCGGGCTGGGCGCGCCGCTAGTCCTTGTGTCGCTGGTAGTACCGCGCCACCCGCACCCGGTTCCCGCACGTCGCGGGATCGCACCACCGGCGTCGCGGGTGCGCGGGCACGAACAGCAGCCGGCACGTCGGCGCCTCGCACGTCTTCACCTTCAGCACGGCCGGTGACGCCAGCAGTTCCGCCGCCGCGCCCGCCAGGACCGCGAGCGTCCGCGCGACCTCGTCGCCGTCCCGTTCCCGCGAGACCACGACCGCGCCGGACCACGTCAGCACCTCGAACGCCGGAGCGCCGCGCAGTGCCACGTTCAACGGCGCCAGGTCCGGCTCCAGACCGTCCCGAGCCGCGAGCACCGCCGCCTCGACGTGACCGCGCAGCTCCAGGATCGTGTCCGACCAGGGAAAACCCTGCGAGGACAACCACTCCGGCAGACGGTCTTCCTCGGACGTCAGCGTGTTGACGAAGTCGAGTGCGAGCACGAACTAACTGTACAACATGCCGAGTACCCATTAGTCTAACGTGTCATGAGCACAAAGACCCATGTGACCAAGCATCGGTTCGTCGACGTTGACGGCATCAACGTCTTCTATCGGGAGGCGGGCGACCCGGACGCGCCGAAACTCCTGCTGCTGCACGGCTTCCCGTCCGCGTCGCATCAGTACGCGCGGCTCATCGAGGAGTTGAAGGACGACTTCCACGTCATCGCGCCCGATCACCCCGGCTCGGGTCACACCGAGGTGCCCGGCACGCCGCACCACACGTTCGACTTCCTCGCGGACACCATCGAGAAGTTCCTGGAGGCCATCGGGTTCACGGGCTTCCGCATGTACGTCTTCGACTTCGGCGCCCCGGTCGGTTTCCGGATCGCGACCCGGCACCCAGACTGGATCGAGGGCCTGATCATCCAGAACGGCAACGCCTACGAGGACGGTCTATCGGACCTGGCCAAGGGCTTCATCGCCAACCGCGACCCGCAGGCCGCCCGCGACATGCTCGCGCCGCAGTACACGAGATTCGGCTACCTGGAAGGCGTGCGCGACCCCGAGGCGATCTCGCCGGACACCTGGACGCTCGACCAGCACTACCTCGATCTGCGTCCGCAACCGCAGGTCGACCTCTTCCTCGACTACCACACCAACGTCGCGAAGTACCCGGAGTGGCAGGCCTACCTGCGCGAACACCAGCCGCCGACGCTGATCACGTGGGGCCGGGGCGACCCGTTCTTCATCGAGCCCGGCGCGAAGGCCTATCTGCGCGACCTGCCCGGCGCGCGGCTGCACCTGTTCGACACCGGGCACTTCGCGCTGGAGGAGGACCTGGTCGAGATCGCCGCGCTGATCAGGGCTTTCCACTCGGAGGTGTGATTTATTCATCACGTGTTGAGTTTTTGGCCGGACGCTCGTAACCTCCTCTTCAGGGAGAACCTGGAGGGGACCCATGTCGCTCGTCATCGACTTCAGCGAAATCGACGGCACCATGCTCGCCGTCGTCGGAGGCAAGGCCGCGAACCTGGGTGAGCTCACCAGGGCCGGCCTGCCCGTGCCGCAGGGCTTCTGCGTCACCACGGACGCCTACCGGGCCGTCGCGGAGGCGGACGAGCTGGCGCGCACGACGCCGGAGAACGCACGCAGGACGTTGCTGGAAACCGCTGTGCCGCAGGAGATCCGGGACGCGATCGTCGACGGGTACCGCAAGCTCGGTGCCGATGTCCCGGTCGCGGTGCGGTCCAGCGCCACCGCGGAGGACCTGCCGTTCGCGAGCTTCGCCGGGCAGCAGGACACGTTCCTGAACGTCGTCGGCGAGGACGAGGTCGTCGACGCGGTGCGCCGCTGCTGGGCCTCGCTGTGGACCGACCGCGCGGTCAGTTACCGCGAGACGAACCGCATCGACCACACCACCACGTACCTCGCTGTTGTGGTGCAACGGATGGTGCAGTCCGCGGTGTCCGGCGTGATGTTCACGGCGAACCCGGTCACCGGTACGCGCGACCAGATCGTCATCGACGCGAGCCCCGGCCTCGGCGAGGCCGTCGTGTCCGGCGCGGTCAACCCCGACCACTTCGTCGTCGACGGAACCGAGATCGTCGAGAAGCGGCTGGGGGACAAGAAGTTCGTCATCCGCTCGCTGCCCGGCGGCGGCACCGAGCACGTCGACGTCGGCGAGAACGACGAGCCGTGCCTGTCCGACGGGCAGATCCACGCGCTTGCCGTCCTCGGCCGCAAGGTGCAGCAGCACTACGGTTCGCCGCAGGACACCGAGTGGGCGATCGACGCCGACGGAGAGCTGCACCTCACGCAGGCGCGGCCGATCACGACGCTGTTCCCGGTGCCGGACAACCCTGATGGCGGTGACCACGTCTACTTCTGCTTCAGCCTTGCGCAGGGCCTCGAACGTCCGATCACGCCGATGGGCCGCGCGGCGTTCGGAGAGGTCGCCAAGTCGGCGTTCGAGATCATCATCGGCGACCCGGGCAGCAGGTCCTATGTGGAGAACGGCGAGCGGATCTTCTTCGACGTCACCAAGGTGTTGCAGAGCAAGGTCGGCCGCGAGTTCGTGACGAGGTTGCTCGCGGTGATGGAGGCGCGTTCGTCCGAGGTGCTGCGAGGGCTGTTCGACGACCCGCGGTTCGCGATCAGGAACTCGTCGCCGACGCCTGCGATCAAGCGCGTGCTGCGGCTCGCGCGCCGGTTCCGCGTTCCGGTGATCGTGTGGAAGGCACTGGCGAACCCGGAGAAGGCTGTGCGCGACGCGTTGCTCATGGAGCGCGAGGTCCTGGACAAGGCCGCGAACCTCTCGATCGAGCAGTCGCTGCGGCAGTGCGTCGTGCCGGTGCTGCCGCGGCTCGCGCCGACCGCCCTGGTCGGGTTCGCGCTGCTCGGCCTCGTCGGCAAGATCGTGAAAACGAAGCCGGGGGAGCTGCAGACCGTGCTGCGCGGCCTGCCCAACAACATCACCACCGAGATGGACCTGGCGCTGTGGCAACTGGCGCAGGAGATCCGGCGCGATCCCGTCGCGCTGCGGCAGTTCCAGAACGGTGCACATCCCGCCTCGCTCGACGGCTTCCTGGCGAAGTGGGGGCACCGGGCCGTCGCGGAGATCGACCTCGGCCTGCCCAGGTGGTCCGACGACCCGACGTACGTCGTTGGAGTCGTGCGGAACTACCTGCGGCTGGAAGACGAGAACGCCGCACCGGACGCGATCTTCGCCCGTGGCGCGAAGGAGGCCGAAGCGATGATCGAGACGCTCGCCCGGCGTGCCTGGGGCCGCGGCTGGTTCGTGCGCTTCGCGTTGCGCCGCACCAGGTTGCTGGCCGGACTGCGGGAGTACCCGAAGTACCTGATCATCACGCTGTTCGGCCTGCTGCGGAAGCGGATCGAGGCAGTTGGCGCCCAGCTCGTCTCGGACGGTCGTCTTGCTGCCGCAGCCGACGTGTTCTTCCTGAACTTCGAGGAAATGCGCTCCACGCAGGGAGATCTGCGCGAGGTCGTGGCGCGGCGGCGTGAGGTCTACGACCGTGAGATGCGGCGCAGGCACATTCCGCGCGTGCTCCTGTCGGACGGCACGGAACCGGAAGCCGTGCACCATGGCGCTCCGGTGGAGGGCGACCTCGTGGGCACGCCGGCGTCGGCGGGCACGATCACCGGCATCGCGCGGGTCGTGATGGACCCGGTCGGCGCCCACCTCGAACCCGGCGAGATCCTCGTCGCTCCCTCGACGGATCCCGGCTGGACGCCGTTGTTCCTGACGGCGGGCGGGCTCGTGATGGAGATGGGCGGCGCGAACTCGCACGGCGCGGTCGTCGCACGGGAGTACGGAATCCCTGCGGTGGTGGGCGTGCGCGAGGCTGTGACGCGGATCAAGACGGGCGAGCGGATCACCGTGGACGGCAGCACTGGTGCGGTGACTACACTCGAGAACGGGTCGTGACTGGCGCGAAGAGGTGGAGTACCACCGGGGAGCGGCCCGTGGCCACCTGCCGCGCGCCTGGGCGAATCCGACTCACGGAGGTTGCCCATGCTGATGTCCGGTACCGAGCTCGCGCGCGACATCGTCCAGCGAGCGTCCGAGAAGGCCGCTGACTACACCAAGCGGACGGGCCGGAAACCCTGTCTGGCCACGGTGATCGTCGGCGACGACCCGGCCTCGGTCACGTACGTGCGGATGAAGCAGAACCGGTGCCACAAGGCGGGACTCGAGTCCCGCCACGTGGCATTGCCGGAGGAGACCACGACCGAGGAGCTCGTCGCGAAGATCCGCGAGCTCTCCGACGACGTGGACGTGCACGGCATCCTGTTGCAGCACCCCGTTCCGCGGCACATCGACGAGCGGGCGGCGTTCGAGGCGATCGCGCCGCACAAGGACGTCGACGGCGTGACGATGCACTCGTTCGCCGGGATGTCGTTCGGGTACAACGAGTTCCTGTCGTGCACGCCCGGCGGGATCATGCGTCTGCTGGACGCGTACGACGTGGAGATCGCGGGCCGGCACGCGGTCGTGATCGGACGCAGCCCCATCCTCGGCAAGCCCGCCGCGATGCTGCTGCTGGCGCGCGACGCGACGGTCACGATCTGCCACTCGAAGACGGTGGGCCTGGCGGAAATCGTGCGCACGGCGGACATCGTGGTCGCCGCGGTGGGCAAGCCGCGGTTCGTGCGGGGTGACTGGATCAAGCCCGGTGCCGTCGTGATCGACGCCGGCTACAACGAGGGCAACGTCGGTGACGTCGACTTCGACGCCGCGATCGCCCATGCCGGACTGATCACGCCGGTGCCAGGGGGAGTGGGGCCGACGACGATCGCGGTTCTGCTGGAACAGACCGTTGACGCCGCCTGGCGTGGGCTGGACGCGTAATCTCGGAGTTGTGGCCGAGTCCAAGGGTGAGCTGAACAGGGTCCAGCAGGGCATCGCCGACTACCTGCTGCGGGCGGGCGTGGACGGGTTCGGCCCGTTCAAGAGCGCGCGTGAGGCCGCGTCCGACGCGTTGGCCAAGAAGGGCGACGAGGAAGCGGCGATCAAGCACCTCGTCCGCACGCACGTGGCGCTCGCCGGCGCGCAGGGCTTCGTCACCAACCTCGGCGGGCTGATCACGCTCCCGATCTCGTTGCCGTCGAACATCGCGGCCGCGTACGTGATCCAGACGCACCTCATCGCGTCGATCGCGTCGATGCGCGGCCACGACGTCGACAGCGAAGAGGTGCAGACGGCCATCCTGCTGTGCCTGCTCGGCAATGCCGGAACCGAGCTGTTCAAAAAGGTCGGCATCAAGCAGTTCACCAAGAAGGCCGCGTCCGCGCTTATTACAAAATACGGTACAAAGAAGGTCGGCACGATCGCGGCGAAGGGCGTTCCGCTGTTGGGCGGCGTCATCGGTGGTGGCGTCGACGCCGCCTCTACCAGAGCGGTCGGCGCATTTGCAAATCGTTACTTCACCCACACGGACCCATTGCCGAAGGTTATCGACGGTGAGGTGCTGTCCGTGGAGATCGAAGAAGCGGACGGAATGACCGATTCGCGCTAGCTCAGCCGGTCCAGCGCGGAGCTGAACGCGTCCGGCTGGATGTGCACGCCGCCGCTGAACGGGTTCTGCAACTGGTAGATCGCGAACAGCAGCAGCACCAGCGTCGAGGTCAGCGTGATCGTGATCAGCAGCTGCGAGATCAGGTTCGGGCCGCCGAACAGGTACGGGAACAGCAGCGAGAGCGCGGTGCCGATCAGCAGCGCGAGCCACACGACCGGGTTGACGCCGTTGCCCGCCGCGTCGAGCCGCTCCTGCCTGGCCTGGTAGACCTCCCACAGCTGGTTCGCGGCCTCGGTCTTGCGGTCCTCCTGCCAGTTGCCGTCCGGCGCGGCGGTGGCGATGGTGTCCCGCAGCTGGTTCAGCGTGATCCAGCCCTTGTTGTCCACGTCCTCGCCCTCGCGCATGCGGGGCCACTCGTCGTCGACGACGGTCGAGACGTAGGTGCGGATCAGCTGGTCCACTTTGGACTTCGCGGGCTCTGGCAGCGAGTCGGAGGACCAGTCGATGGCGACGAGCGCGTTCGCCTCCCGCTGCACCTGCTCCTCCGCGCTGTTGGACGCGTCGAACTGCGAGATGAGGATGAAGGCGGCCAGGACGGCGTGCAGGCCGGCGACGATGCTGAACACCGAACCGCCGGCGCCGAGGTTCTTCTCGCCCACTTCCTCCGAGCCGAACCGACGTGCGATGACGACGAGGACGGCGGACAGGGCGGCCGCACCGAGAACCCAGAGCAGCCCGGTGACGTAAATACTCAATTCGGCTCCTTTCTGGTGTGGGATTACACCACGGTCTACTGTGGCCGGTACAGCACGGTCTGGTTAACGAGTAATGGTCAGGTGGGAATGCGCGGCAGCGCCAGAATTACCCGGTTGTCGTATCGGACTGCTCCAATCCGGTGGCGGCAGGATTTGCTCGCGTTGAGCGCCATCATCGGCCCTAATGGTGCTTTCCACGCCGTTCACCAGCGCCGTTGCTCAGGCCGCACCGCCGAACTGTGACGCGTTTCAAGTCCGTTCCCCCTATCGTGGTGCGTTCTCGACGTTGACGAAGCTCGACACGTCATCCGGTGGGGTGACGGAGATCGCTCGGCTGGACTACGCGGTGAACGCGCTGGGCTACTCGGCGGCGCTGGGTCGGCTGGTCGGCCTCACGTCCAAGGGACACCACTGGTGGAAGAACCCCTCGCACGTCGTGCTGATCGACACCAAGGGAGTGGTCAACGACCTCGGACCCGTTGACGCGCACTGGTTCCGCACCGACGACGTGTCCGCCGGCGCGGTCGTCGGCACGACGTTCTACGTGCGCGACAACGCCCGGTTGCACGCGATCGACATCGACCCGAAGAGCGCGTCGTACCTCAAGATCGTGCGGACCGTCGTGCTGGGCTGGCCCGCGCTGACCCTCGACGACTTCACGATCAACCCGGCGAGCGGGAAGCTGACCGGGGTGTCGGCGGCGGGCCACGGGCCGGGCGAGGTCGTGTCGTTCGACCCGGTTTCGGGACGGGTGCTGAACAAGACCGAGATCCCCGAGTTGCCCGGCGAGTCCACCTACGGCGCCGTCGTGATCGACTCCGCGGGCACCGTCCACGCCGTCAACAACGGCTACAAGAACCGCAGTCGCGTCTACCGGATCGCCGGCGGCCACGCGGTGGAGCTGTCCACCGGTCCGGAGATGAGCCTGATCGACGCGGCGGGCTGCCTGCCGACGCCGATGCCACCACGCATCGAACCGCCCGAACCTCGCCCCGAGGTGCCGCTGCCTCCTGCTCCGACGCCTCCTGCGCCGCTGCCCGTTCCGGTCGCTCCCGTCGTTCCCGTCGTTCCGGTTGTTCCGGTTGTGCCGCCGCCTCCGGCGACGACCACGCCGCCATCCGTGCCGCCGCAACCCGTGCCGGTGAAGGCCGCTCGCCGGGAAGCCCAGCCGCGCAAGGACCTTTCGCTGGAGGCCGAGACCACGCCGCTGACGAAGCCGCGCAAGTGGGCACTGGTGACGGTCATCCTGGTGATGCTGGGCGCCGGAGCGGCCGCCGCCCGGGCTCGCGGATAAATCAGTTGGCGCGCTGAGGCGGCGCCGCTAACGTTGCGGGCATGTTCATCATCTGAGAAGCCCCGCGGCGCTCTTGACGCTGCCTCGCGACCTGCTGTGTCGCGCCCTTCTTCGGTGACCCTCGCGCGGGTCCTTCTCCACGGCCGTCTTCCGCCGTGTCCTTGCACGCCCTCTTCGTGAGGAGACTTTCGCATGCCTGCCACTACTCCACCCGAGCCCAGCAACCGCGCTGCACGCCGTGCGCAGAAGCGCGGCAAGCAGGACCAGAACTCGCACTTCCAGGTGCCACAGCAGCGTGTTCCGGTGGTCCAGCCACGCCAGTTCGCGACCCGTCGCCGCGGAGGAATCGCGTAGCCGACGCCGGACGAGGCGTGGAACCGCAGGGGACGCGTTCACTCGAACGCGTCCCCTGCTCTCTTCGTGGGTTGATCTCCCGTTCTGTCCTGATCCGATCTAGCCTGAGGTGCTACCGGACCGACAGGATCGGAGGCGCCAGATGCGAATCGCTGACGTGTTGCGGACCAAGGGGTCGGTGGTCGCGACGATCGCCCCAGACGTACCGGTGACCGAGTTGCTCAGATCGCTCGCGGAACACAACGTCGGCGCGATCGTGGTGGTCGGCCCAGCCGGCGTCGCCGGGATCGTGTCCGAGCGCGACGTCGTGCGTCGTCTGCACGAATCGGGCGCTGACCTGCTGTCCTTGCCCGTCTCGGCGATCATGACCGCCGACGTGTTCACGTGCTCGCCGTCCGACACGGTGGACAGCCTGACGGTCGTGATGACCGAACGACGCTTCCGTCACGTGCCCGTTCTGTCGGACGGGCAACTGGTCGGGATCGTCAGCATCGGTGACGTGGTGAAGAGCCGGATCGGGCAGCTGGAGCAGAGCCAGGACCAGTTGCAGGCTTACATCGCCCAAGGCTGATCCTGCGGTCGTTTGTTGCTTGATCGGGTGAAGTCTTCTGTTGGTCAGGTCCGAACTGGGCTTGGCTGATCGACAACACCGGCGCGGTCGCCCGGTGGCTCGTTGCTGTTCGTCGACACCACCGGGGCGCGCAACCGTGCATTGTTCGCCTCGGTGGAGTCGGCATTCGTTCGCTTGCCGACTCCTGGCGTCCGGTCACGGTCCGTTACTGCGCGGTGATGAGCATCCACCCGCGTTCTCGACGACTGCGCCGCCCGCACGACCTACCTTGCCGCTACTTCGCCCATCCGACCGCGCCCGCTGGTGAGGCCCTCGTCGAGGTTGCCCGCGAGGTCGGCGAGTCCAGTTTCCCGGCTCGGTAGGAGCCCGAACGTCTCGCCGACACCTCCGCCGCGCCCACCGCGAACTGGACGACAAGCCCCGTTCCAAGCGGCTGGAACTACCCGCTCTGGACCGACGTGATCACGTCGCACGACGGCCACATCCAGGTGCCCAGCCAGCCTCAACCGATATATCAGTTCCACGACCGCCTCTGACCTGCTGCCTAGCAATGAGTCTTTGGACGACGACGTCCAAAGACTCATTGCAAGAAGCGGATTCGCGTTCTAGACGGCCTGATCGGTGGCGGGCGGCTCGGGGACGTTCTCGGACTTGGTGCTCGCCGGCATCGCCCACATGAAGGCGCGCATCATGGCGTACTGGAACTTCAGGCCGCCGCCGACGTCGCCGGACTCGACGACCTGCTTGAGGGCGGTGAGGATGCCCTTCCAGGTGGTGTCCACCTTGTCGAGCCGCTTGACGTCCTCGGGCCAACCGGAGTTACGCAGCGTGACGCGCGTGCCGCCGTCGACCTCTTCGAGTTCCCAGGAGACGACGGTCCACGGGTCGTCGCGCATGGTGAGCCGCTGAGTGTGCGAGAGCAGCCGCGGCGGGTCGACCTCGACGACGCGACCGACGACGAAGACCCGTTTGCCGTCGGTCGACCGGTAGTACAGCGGTGCGCCCGGTTCCAGCGTGGAGTCGAGCACGGCGTCCATCATGGCGCGCTGCTTGCCGTCGAGTCTGGTGATCTCCGCCCACACCTTCTCGATGGGCGCGGCGATCACGATGCTGTGCAGGAGCTCTGTTCCGGTCTCAGCCAACGTCCTCATCCTCCTGTCCGGTGCTCTCGACCGCGTGCTTCAGGCCGACGAGCGCCGCTGCCCAGTTCTGCTCGTAGTGCGCGACCCACCGCTGATGGATCTGCTGGATGGGCACGGGATTCAGGTGGTTGACCCGTTTCCGGCCCCGCGGCTCCACGAGCACCAGATCGGCTTCGCGGAGCACACCGAGGTGCTGCATGACGACGTGCCTGCTGGTCTCGAGCGCTTCCACCAGTTCGCTCGTGGTACGCGGACCGGTGCGCAGGACGTCGAGGATCGCGCGCCGCAGCGGGTTCGCGAGGGCGCGCCAGACGGCGTCGTCATCATGTGGCATCTTCATTACGTAATGTTTTTAACACCTGTTCGTGTCACAAGTCGAGACACTGTTTCGTCCATACGGGCATGAGCATCCTTCGTGCGGGCCTCGCGTTCCTCGCCGTCGTCCAGGCGGTCCTCGGCGTCTGGCCGTTGGCCGCGCCGCGACACTTCTTCGACAACTTCCCGCTGCCGACGAACCAGTGGGTGGCCTACTTCCCGCCGTTCAACGAGCACCTGCTCCGGGACTTCGGCTCGCTCAACCTCGCGTTGTGCGCGGTGCTGGTGTTCGCGGCGGTGACGATGGAGCGGAGGCTGACCCAGGCGGTGCTGATCGGCTACCTGGTGTTCGCCGTGCCGCACCTGATCTTCCACCTGAACCATCTGTCGCACATGCCGTTCGTCGACCAGGCCGGCAACGTGGTCTCCTTGGTCGCGGTCGTGCTGATCCCGTTGGCGCTCTTGCCGTTGACACGAAAGGCGGCCGGTGATGTGATCACGCCCGCCACCTGAGGTGGTGCAGACCTTTCCCTAAATCCGCCGCCATGGAGTTGGGGAGGAACGGGCGTGGAGATCACTCGGCGTTCGGCGCTGATCGGTGGGGCGGCGGCGGTGCCGTTGCTGATGGCGGGCTCCGGGCTCGCGCAGGCGGCCACCTGGAAGCTCAAATGGAGTCCGCAGGCGAACAAGGACGGGCTCGGCGCCTTCGAAGGCATCGAGGACGACCGGGCCGGCTCGCATGCGGGCGTGAAGCACATCTACGTGTCGGGCAACGACTACCGGTTCGACATGCACACCCGAGACCGGGACACGTCGACCGATCGTCAGCGCAACGAGGTCCGCGGCATGAAGGCGGGCGGCCAGAACCTCGACGTCGGCAACGGCGAGACGTGGAAGTGGACCTACTCCATGTTCGTCCCGAGCTCGCTGAAGTCGACGACGTCGTTCACCCACATCATGCAGACGAAGATGCCCGGTCTCGGCTCCTCGCCCGTGACGGTCATGTCGCTGCGCCGCACCGGCGGCGTGCAGAAGATCGAGTTCAAGATCACCGAGGGCAACGTGCTGGTCGGCAACGTCGACCTCGAACCGTTGCACAACAAGTGGATCGACACCGAGGTGGAGATCAAGGTCGGCAACGGGACCGGGCGCGTCCGCTGGATCGTCCGCGAGGGCGGCCGCACCGTGCTCGACGCGACGAAGGACAACGTCGACACGTGGCTCGACGACCGGTTGCGCCCGAAGTGGGGCATCTACCGCTCGCTCGGCGACACTTCGGGCTCGCTGCAGAACTGCTACTTGCTGCTCCGCAACCTCAAGGCCTATAAGTTCGAATGATGCTGCACGACGTCGCTGACGCCACGCACCGATATATTAGTTTGCTGGACGGTGACCAGCGCGAACACGCGATTCGCGCGATCACCGACGACGACCTGAGGCACCGCTGGGCGTATACACCCGGTGCACGACCTGGCCTCGTTCTCGGCGAGCTTCGGCGTGACCAGCGCAAGGCGGTGCACGGCATGCTCGCGACCGTGCTCAGCCCGCACGCCTATGCGCAGGCCGCAGCAGTGATGGCGCTGGAGGACGTGCTCGACCACCGAGAGGGTGGAAACCGCGACCGGCACAACGGCGACTTCTGGACGGTGCTCTTCGGAACGCCCGGCGGCGACGAGCCGTGGGGATGGCGGGTCGAAGGGCACCACCTGTCCGTGAACGTCGTCGTCGCCGACGGCCGCGTCTCGGCGACGCCGTTCTTCCTCGGCGCCAATCCCGCTCGCGTCACCTATCGCGGCCACGTCGTCGGTCAGCCGTTGCGGCTGGAGGAGGAACTCGCCCGCGAGCTCCTCGACCGCATGGGCCCGACCGCGCGCCGTCTCGCCGTCGTGTCGGACGACGCGCCGCACGACATCCGCACCGGCAACTCGCCGCGAACCACCGCGTCCGAACCGGTCGGCGTGACGCCGGCGCAGCTCGGCAAGCCCGCCGGGGAGCTGCTCGTCGACATCGTCCGCTTCTACCTGGACCGGCTCTCGTTCGAACTCGCCGACGAGGAGTTCGCGCGGATCGACCCGGACCGCCTGCACTTCTCGTGGGAGGGCTCGCTACGTCGCGGCGAGGGCCACTACTACCGCATTCAAGGGCCGGAACTGCTCATCGAGTACGACAACACGGCCAACGAGGCGAACCACATCCACACCGTGTGGCGTCGTCATTCGGGTGACTTCGGCGACGACCTCCTCGCCGCCCACTACGACGCGTCACGGCACACTGTCGCTCGTGGAGTGGCCCAGAACGGTTGACGATGCAGTCGCCATGCAAGAGCGCCTGCGCACCCAGGTGATCACCGCCAGCGCCCCTGACCTGCGCATAGACACTGTCGCGGGCCTGGACGTCGGCTACCGTAGCAATGACACAGTTGCGGGCGTCTGCGTGGTGTTCAATGCAAAGACGCTGGACATCCTCGACGAAGTCGTTGTCGAGGACACGACGGACTTCCCATATATTGCCGGGCTCTTCGCGTTCCGGGAGATGCCGGTGCTGCTGCGCGCCCTCGATCGGGTGACCGTCGCACCGGACCTGTTGGTCGCGGACGGTCAGGGCCTCGCGCACCCGCGGCGGTTCGGGCTGGCGTGCCATCTCGGCGTGCACACCGGCATCCCGAGCATCGGCGTCGCGAAGAATCCGATGGGCGCGTTCGACCCGCCCGGCGAGGCCCGCGGATCGATGAGCGACCTCGTGATGGACGACGACGTCGTCGGTCGCGCGTTGCGGACGCAGAACGGCGTAAAGCCGGTCTTCGTGTCGGTCGGCCACAAGATCGACCTGGACCGGGCATGCGCCGAGGTGCTGCGTCTCGCCCCGCGCTACCGGCTGCCCGAGACGACCCGCCGGGCGGACACGCTCACTCGGCAGGCTGCTTCGTCGGCGTGAAGCTCAGCAGCACGAGCAGGATCGCGCCGCCGACCAGCGCGATGTCCGCGACGTTGCCGACGAACCAGCCGTTGTAGTCGATGAAGTCGACCACGTGCCCGCGTGCGAAACCCGGCGGCCGGAACAGCCGGTCGAGCAGGTGCGTGGTCGCGCCGCCCAGCATCAACGCGAGTGCTGCCGCCCGCAGCTTCGTCTGCGGCTGGAGCCCGTATCGCACGAGCATGACGACGGCGACGGCCGCGATGATGGTGAAGATCCACGTCGACCCCGCGCCGATCGAGAATGCGGCACCGGGGTTGTAGAGGAGCCTGAGCTGCAGGAACTCCCCGAGTACGGGGATGGGCGCGCGGCCGGTCAGCGCGCTCTCGGCCCAGAACTTCGTGGCCTGGTCCAGCAGCAGCACGAGCACGGCAATGCTCATCACGAGCGGCGCGCGGCGAGAGGTGGTGGTGTCCATTTGCGGACGAGCGTAGTTAAGGACCGCACTGCTCGGCATCAGGCCCTGGTCACATCGTGTGTGCCGAACGCCTCGACGTCGTCGACGTCGATCGCCGCGAGGAACTCCTCCTCCAGCGTCGCCGACCGTTCGTCGGTGTCGTAGTCGACGCAGATGCGCCACCGTTCGTCGGTGCGCCGCGCATACGTGTGGAAGCGGCCGTAGAACGTGCGTGCCTCACCGTCTGGACGCGTCGAGACGATCTGGAAGATGCCGCGTTCGCTCGCGAGGTCGTCCGTCGCGATGCGTTCGACGAAGCGGAACGTGATGGCCACCGAACTGCCCCGGCCGGCGAGTTCGGCGAACCACTTCCCGATCTGGTCCGAGTACTCCGCGAACCCGAACACCTGCTTGGCCGGACCGCCCGCGCGGACCAGTCCAGGTGCGTGCAGGTCCAGGAACGCGGGCGCGTCCAGGCTTGCGTAGGCCAGCCGGAACGGGTGCCAGATGTCGTTGTTGAGCTGCCGCAACAGGTCGGTGTCCACGCCTTCAGAAGCTAGCGCTGACACCGCCCCGAAAGCACTCGGTGTTCCGTTTCCAGCCGGAGCGTCAGGATTTGGACCGGCCATAGGCCGATGTCCGCAGTGGCTCCGTTCTTCCGCACCAGTAGCCAGCCGTGCTGGTCGTCGACCAGGCGCCGATCACCGTGCACGGAAAACTCCAGATAGAAACGGGTGGGTGTCGACGATCTTGCGGGCGACGTTGACGGAGTCGACCAGCGGATGCAGTGCCAGCGCCTTCACCGCGTGCGCGCGCTCGCCGCTGATCGCCGCCTGGATGGTGGCGCGCTCGACGACCTTGAGCGTCGTGACGAGCCCGACGCCTTCATCGGGGATCTGGCTGACCGCGACGGGTCGCGCGCCGTTGGCGTCAACGAGGCTCGGCACTTCGACGATGGCGTCGGCATCCAGGCATGACAGCGTCGTCCGGTTCGGCACGTTGAGAATCAACGTGGTTCGTTTGTCGGACGCGATGGCGTGCATCAGGGCAAGGGCAACCTGCTCGTAGCCGCCGCCGTCGAGGTCGTCGGTGTCGCGTTCGTCGTCGCGTGTCTCGGCCATGTACGTCTGCTCGCGTTCGAGACGCGTCCGATCCCAACTCGCCAACGAGGGTGCGGCGTAGAACTGCTTCTGCTGCTCGAGCAGGAACGCTCCGCGCGACGCACCGGACTCCACCGCCTCACGCGTGAAGTAGTAGTAGTGCAGGTACTCGTTCGGGATGGCGCCCAACGTCCGCAGCCACTCGGCACCGAAGAGCTTGCCCTCCTCGAACGACTCCAGCCGCTCGGTGTCGGCGAGCAGGTCCGGCAGCACGTCGCGGCCGTGCACGCGGACCCCGCGCAGCCAGCCGAGGTGGTTGAGCCCGGCGTAGTCGAGCCAGGCGTCTTCGGGGTCGGCGCCGATCGCACGCACGACCCGTCTGCCGAGCCCGACGGGGGAGTCGCAGATGCCGATGACCCGGTTGCCGAGATGGGCTGACATCGCCTCGGTGACCATGCCGGCCGGGTTGGTGAAGTTGATGACCCACGCGTCTGGCGCGTGCACCGATATACGACGCGCGATGTCGAGCGCGACTGGCACGGTGCGCAACCCGTAGGCAACGCCGCCGGCACCGACGGTCTCCTGCCCGAGCACACCGCAGCCCGCAGCGACGCTCTCGTCGGCCGCGCGCCCGTCGAGCCCACCGACCCGGATCGCGGAGAACACGAAGTCCGCCCCACGCACCGCCTCGTCGAGGTCCGTCGACGTCGTCACCGTCACGGAATTCGGCGCGGTCGTATCCGATATATCAGTCGCGAGCTCGGCCAGGACGCCGCTGATGGCGGCAAGCCGGTTGGCGTCGAGGTCGTGCAGGACGACCTCGGTGACGCGGTCGGGCGACCGGTCGGCGAGCAGCGCGCGATATACCAGTGGCGCGCGGAAGCCGCCGCCGCCCAGGATGACCAGCTTCATGCCTCAACCACATCCACTCCGGCCTCTCCAAGTGCGAGCCGCATCGCCGGATCGGCCGATGCGGGGTGACGACGTCGAGGTCGTCGGTTCGCAACGTGCAACGCCGACGCCGGGGAACTGATGCTGATCCTGGGTGTGCTGGTGTCGCTGTTCCCGTTCTACTGGATGGTCGTCATGGCGGCCAACGCGACGGCGGACATCCTCGAGCGCCTGGGTGGCGAGCTGCTCGTCGGCGTCGTCAATGTCGCCTCCGTGGGTTCTGTTGTCTGCTATTCGACGCTGATCAACGCTTCGACGTCTACTGGATGCGTCCGTGCATTTCAGGCGCGGTGCACGACGGATTGACGGAGGGCCGCGTGGCTCGACGGCTGCGGTTTCTTTCGGGTGCTCACGGCGCATTGGTCTGCAGCGGGTGAGGTTGGGGCTAGCGCACGTCGGGATCTTCCCGTTTGCCGGTGGCCGGAACCTCTACCTGTGGCCGCTCGTCGTCATGGCTGACCTGGGCCAAGTGACGGTGCAGGTCACATTGTGCCAGGTCAACCGTATAGATGATGCCGACTACGGCACGGTGACGACAGAGAGAAGGCTGGCGGTGATCCCGCTGGCTGATCGTCTTCCTCGTCGGCGCACGCAATTTCATCGCGAGCCTCGCAAAGGGTGCCGCGCGCGGACTGAACTGTGATACAAAGAATGGCTTTGTATTTTCGGAATGAATTTTCCGGGAAGACAGATCTATCGTATCACAGGGGGCAAGGTGTTGGCGAGTGAACAGGCACGGATCACCTCTCTGTATGAAAAGCTCGATCAGGAACGGAACAAAGCCGCCGCGGGCCTTGCGGCCGCGCTGCGGGACACCACCGGAAGGCTGGACCGCGAAGCCTTGGTCGAGGTGCTGACCAGGGAGGTCGGGAAGTACCGCGCGGCGGAGGAAGGCTTGTGCTTCGGCCGCATTGACTCGGAGAAAGGCGAACAGACCTACATCGGACGCGTCGGGTTGTTCGACGACGATTTCGCACCGCTGCTTGCTGGACTGGCGGGCACCGGCGGCGCGGCCGTTCTACACGGCGACCGCCGCGAATCCGGAAGGCGTCGTGCTGCGGCGGCACTTCCGCGTGCGCGACCGGGAGCTGCGCGACTTCCACGACGACGAACTGCTGACCGACACGAAGGCGTTGCTCCACGCCCTCAACGCGCCGCGGACGGCGACGATGCGCGACATCGTCTCGACCATCCAGGCCGAGCAGGACGAGATCATTCGCTACCGGGGCCCTGGCGTGCTGGTGATCGAGGGCGGTCCCGGCACCGGCAAGACCGCCGTGGCGCTGCATCGCGTGGCATACCTGCTGTATACGCGTCGTGAACGGCTGTCTCGGCACGGTGTGCTGATCGTCGGCCCGAACACGGGCTTCCTCCACTACGTCAGCGACGTCCTGCCGTCGTTGGGGGAGACCGACGTCGTGTTCGCGACGCCCGGCGAGCTCTACCCCGGCGTCGTTGCCGACGTCGAGGACGACCCGTCGTTGCAACGGCTGAAAGGCGATATATCAGTTCTGGACCTGCTCGCCGTCGCCGTCGCCGACCGGCAGGAACTTCCCGACGAACCCATCGACATCGAACTCGAGGACGTCGTCGTCCCGCTCGATGCGCACATCACCGCTGTCGCGCGAGAGAAGACGCGCTACTACGGCCTGCCTCACAACGCCGCCCGCAAGTACTTCTTCCTGGCGCTCGCCGAGGAACTCGTCGCGCCGGCACTGAGGCTGATCGGCGTCGACTGGCCGGAGATCGAGGAGGACGTGCGGCACGAGTTGCGTCACAGCTCCGCGTTGCGTGAGGTCGTCGACAGGATGTGGCCGCAGCTCACACCAGAGCAACTGCTCGCCGACCTGTACGCGGGCCGGTGCTTCCGGATCGGCGCGCCGGAGTTGTACCGGGAGGACGCCGAAGCCTGGACGGTGTCCGACGTGCCGTTGCTCGACGAGCTCGCCGAACTGCTCGGATCTGACGGCGCTGCGGAACGTGCGGCCAAGCGAGAGGAGGAGGAACAGCTCGAATACGCCCGCGGCGTCATGGACGTGCTGTCGATCGACGAGCGCGCCGACGACGACGAGTACATCGTCACCGACTTCGTCGACGCTGAGAAGCTGGCTTTCCGGCAGGAGGTGCGCGACAACCGCCCTCTCGCAGAGCGAGCCGCCGCCGACCGCACGTGGACGTACGGCCACGTCGTCGTCGACGAGGCACAGGAACTGTCTGCAATGGACTGGCGTGTGCTGCTGCGACGGTGCCCGAACAAGTCCATGACCATCGTGGGCGACCTGGCCCAGCGCCAGGCCGCGGGAGGTGTCCGTAGCTGGAGTTCGGCGTTCGAGCGGTTCACCTATCGCCGGCTGGAGGTCAACTACCGCACGCCCGGCGAGATCATGGCCGTCGCCACCCCGGTCCTGAAGCTCGTCGACCCCGACGCGTCGGCGCCGGTGTCGGTGCGCAGGACCGGCGTTCGTCCGTGGGCCCGCCGCGTAACCGATATATCAGCGGCGGTGCGCGACGAACTCGACGCGCACGCTGATGCACGACGACGGACGCACGATTGCCGTCATCGGTGACGGCTGGATGTCGCCGCGTGCGTCGAAGGGTCTGGAGTTCGACGTCGTCCTCGTCGTCGAACCGCAACGTATGTCGCCCAGCGAGCTGTATGTGGCGTTGACGAGGGCGACGCAACGACTCGGAGTCCTGCACACCGAGCCGTTGCCGCGACACCTAAGAGGTCTCCTCTGAGACCCACGCGAGGTAGTCGTCGTTGCCTCCGACGACGGGGGTGACGATGACCTCGGGCACGTCATAGGTGTGATTGGCCTTGATGTGCGCGACGAGTTCGTCGACGCGGGTGGCGGACGTCTTCACGATGCACTGCCACTCCGCGTCGACGCGCACCTCGCCCTCCCAGCGGTAGACGCTGCGAATCGGCACGATCTGCACGCACGCGCCGAGGCGTGCCTCGACGATGCCCTTCGCCAACGATTCCGCTGCCTCGTCGGAGTCGACGGTCGTCGTCACCACACACGCGTTCACAGGGCGTCGATCTCCTTGATCAGCTGATCCTTCACTTCGGCCGGCGCGAACGACGCCCGCACCGCGGCCCGCGCGAGGCCGGCGAGCTCGTCGCGGCCGAACCCGAATCGCTCGTGGCACACCAGGTACTCGCGATCGAGATCGGTGTGGAACATGCCGGGGTCGTCGGTGCTGATCGTCACCGGCACCCCGGCTTCCATGAGCCGTGGCAACGGGTGCTCGTCCAGCGACGTCACCGCGCCGGTGCGGATGTTCGACGTCGGGCACACCTCCAGCACGACGCCCTCGTCGGCGAGATGCCGCAGTAGTTCGGGATCCTGTACGGCGCTGACGCCATGCCCGATGCGTTCGGCGTGCAGATCGCGCAGCGCGGCCCAGATCTCGCTGGGCGGCGTCGTCTCACCGGCGTGCGGCACCATGTGGAGCCCGGCATCGCGCGCCATCGCGAACGCTTCCCGGAACTTCGCGCGCGGCGAGTCCGACTCGAACCCGCCCAGCCCGAACCCGACGAGACCCTCCGGCCGGTAGTCCGCCGCGAACCGGGCACTGGTCATGCCCCAGTCGCGATCCCAGGTGCCCGGCACGTCGAAGATCCACTGCAACGCGACGCCGTGGACCGCCAGCGCTTCCGCCCGTCCCGCCGCCAGGGCTTCGACGAGCTCGTCGGGCGCGATGCCGGCCCGCAGATGGCTCGTCGCGCTGATCGTCAGCTCCGCATATCGGATATTGGTTCGCGCGGCGTCGCGGGCGTAGCCGACGACCAGGGTGCGGATGTCCTCGCCGGTCGTGACGAGGTCGTTGACGATGCCGTACACGTTGATGAAATGCCGGAAGTCCGTGAACTCGTAGAACCTCCGCAGCGCGGCCTCGTCGGTCGGCACCGGTCCCGCGGGATGGTTGCGGGCGAGTGCGAGGACGGTGTCGACGGAAGCCGCGCCCACCAGGTGGACGTGCAGCTCGGCCTTCGGCAGCGCGTGGACGAAGTCGGAAATGTGCACGGTCCATGCTCTCAGGTCAAGAGCCGTTCGACGGGTGACATGTCTTGCAGTCAAGGGGAAGGGTGCAGGACGAATCCCTGTCTCTGGCATTGCATTGGGGGTGCCTCGTGAGGGGCGCACGAAGAGTGGCACTGCTGACCGCGGTGCTTGTCCTGCCTTTCCTGCCCGCGACGGCCAGCGCCGCCGAAGGGCCGGTGTTCAAGGACGGCGAGGCACAACCCGTCTTCGACCCGAAGGACGTGGTGAAGGAAAGCCTCTGGGTCCGGGCGCCGGTCGACAGCGACCGCGACGGCAAGGACGACGAGGTCTACACCGAGGTCGTCCGGCCGCGCGCCACCGAACGCGGCCTCAAGGTCCCGGTCGTCTACATGGTCAGTCCGTACTTCTCGGGCGGCAACGACGTTGCCAACCACAACGTCGACGTCGAGCTGTACGTGCCCGACAAGCGCAACGGCCGTTTGCTGAAGTCCTCCTCCGACGAGCGCATCACCGCCGCCCTCGGCCCGAACCCGATCACGTCGGGTCGTTACGAGGCCTACTTCATCGCGCGCGGATACGCCGTCGTCTACGCCGAATCGCTCGGCACCGGCAAGTCCACGGGCTGCCCCACGACGGGTGACGTCAACGAGACGATCGGCGCGCGTGTCGTCGTCGACTGGCTCAACGGCCGTGCGTCCGCGCGCACTGCCACGGGCGACCCCATCAAGGCGACGTGGTCGACCGGCAAGACCGGCATGATGGGCGTCTCCTATAACGGAACGTTGCCCAACGCCGTCGCCTCCACGGGCGTGCGCGGTCTGGAAGCCATCGTGCCGATCGCCGCGATCTCCAGCTGGTACGACTACTACCGCGCTGACGGTGCCGTGGTCGCACCCGGCACGTTCCAGGGCGAGGATGCCGATGTGCTCGCGGAGTACGTCTACACGCGCGCGGACCGGGAGATCTGCAAGCCGATCATCGCTGAGATCGCGAAGGACCAGGACCGCATCACCGGCGACTACAGCAGGTTCTGGGACAAGCGGAACTACCTCAACGACGTTCGCAAGGTGCGTGCGGCCGTGCTCGCGGTCCACGGGCTCAACGACTGGAACGTCAAGATGACGCACGTCGAGCAGTGGTACGAGGCGTTGAAGAAGGTTGGTGTGCCGCGCAAGATCTGGCTGCACCAGTCTGGGCACACGGATGCCGACACGCTGCGTTCGGTCGAGTGGCGGCGCACGCTGAACCGCTGGTTCACCCAGTACCTGTGGGGCCACCGCAACGGCGTCGACAAGGAGCCGAAGGCGACGCTGCAGCGCGAGGACAAGACGTGGGTCGACGAGAAGGACTGGCCGGCTCCCGGCACGTCCGACGTGCGGCTGCGGTTGTCCGCGGGCGGGTCTGCCAAGGGCGGCCTCGGAGTGTGGCCAGGTCGCGGGGTGGAGAAGCTGACCGACGACGCGACGAAGACGGCGGAGTCGTTGATCGACCAGGCGACCTCGCCGAACCGCCTGTCCTACGCCACCGAGCCCACGAAGAAGCCGTTGCGGCTCTCGGGCAAGTCGACCGCGCACCTGCGGGTCGCGTTCGACCGGCCGGCGGCCAACGTGACGACGCTGCTCGTCGACCGGGCGCCGGACGGCAAGTCGCACGTCATCACGCGCGGCTCCACCGACCCGCAGAACCGGGAGCGGCCGGACAAGACGTCGCCGATCAAGCCCGGCAAGTTCTACGACGTCGACGTGCCGATCGTGCCGGACGACTACGTTCTCCAGGCCGGTCACCGGCTCGAGTTCGTGCTGATCTCCAGCGACTACGACTACACGCTGCGCCCGAAGCCGGGTGCCGGCCTGTCGCTGGACCTGGCCCGGACCTCGGTCGAGCTGCCGGTTGTCGGCGGCTGGCACGCTCTGTTCCAGACGTTCTGAGCTGAGGCCGCGCTTCGGTCCCTGAGCACCGGGACCGAAGCGCGGCAACCTAGCACCCACCCCCGACAAAACCCCGCTCCCGAGCGGTCCAAGATCTCAACCTGTCCACAGCCGCCGAGTTGTCCACAACTTCGCCGCCACCCCACTTCCCACCCCGCCCCACCCAGCAAGGTGGGCCCATGCCCACAACTCTCCCCAAACCGATCCGCGTCCGTGCCCCCGGCGACCTCTTCGCCGCGATCCCGCACCTGATGGGATTCCATCCGGCCGACTCGCTTGTCGTGCTGGTGCTGAAGGACCGCGTGATCAGCATGACCATGCGCGTCGATCTGCCCCGCCCGCGACATAGGGGCCTGCTGGCGGCGCAACTCGAAGCTCCCCTGCTCGAACATGGCGCCACAGACGTGATCCTGGTGGTCGTGTGTGCGCCGTCGGAGCACATGCCCGAGGAAATGCCGCACGAACCGCTGGTCGATGCGCTCATTCACAAACTGGGTGGCGTGGGCATCGACGTCGTCGAGGCCGTGTGGCTGCCGTCGTGTCAGAAGGACGCGCCCTGGCTCTGCTATCTCGATGTCGACTGTCACGGGAAGTTGCCGGATCCCACGTTGTCCGCGCTGGCCGCCGCGTCGGCGCACGAGGGCAACGTGACGTTCGAGTCGCGTGCCGCCATGGCCGCGATCGCCGCGCTGGACCCAACCGATGCTCTGGAACGCAGATCCGCGCTGCTCGACGACCTCATGGACCGCGCCGACGAGCCTGATCCGGGCGTCGAGCTACGCCGCGTGCGCGATGCGATCGATGCCGTGGAGGACCGCAAGGGACCGTTGCCGGACGCGGAGATCGTCGCCCTGGCGAGAGCGTTGGCGGTACCGGAGGTGCGGGACGCGAGCATGGCGTTCGCCTCGCAGGGCAAGGCCAGGCTGGCCGAGCGACTGTGGCTCGAGCTCATCAGGTCCTGCCCGGCACCGGAACGTGCGGAGCCCGCCTGCCTGCTCGCGTTCTACGCCTACCAGCGCGGTGACGGCGGAATCGCGTCCATCGCGCTCGACGCCGCAGAGGACGCCTGTCCCGGTCACGCGCTGACCAAACTCCTGCGCGGTGCCCTCAGTGCCGCGTTCCCGCCGGAAGAGATGCGGGCGCTGTCCACCAAGTACATGGACAGCGCCCGCAGGTTGCTCGTCGCCGGCGATCAGAGCAGTTCGGGCCGCTGCCAGTCCTGATCCAGGACGTGCTCGGCCAGGAACGCCCACACCGTCTCGTACCAGATCCGAGAGTTTCCGGGGGTGAGGATCCAGTGGTTTTCGGTTGGGTAGTAAAGGTACTTGGCATTGACCCCGTGCCGGACGAGGTCGAAGAACAGCCGATGTCCCTCGCCGACGGGAACCCGATAGTCCTTGTCTCCGTGGATGACGAGCATCGGGGTCTTGATGTCCGCGACCCGCAGGTGCGGGGAGTTGGCCAGGATCCGCTCCGGGTGGGTGAGGGGGTCACCCATCTCCCGCATCCAGAAGTAGGAGCTGTCGGTGGCACCGGAGAACGCGTCGAGGTGCCACAGGGAAGCGTGCGTGACGATCGCCCGGAACCGGTCGGTCTGGGTCGCGATCCAGTTGGCCATGTAGCCGCCGAAGGATCCACCCATGGCCGCGGTGCGGGAGCCGTCGATGTCGGGCCGCTCGATCGTGACGTCCGTGATGGCCATCAGATCGGTGTAGGGCTCGGCACCCCAGCGTCCCCAGCCGGCCTTGATGAAGTCGGGACCGTAGCCGGTGGACAGCGCGGGATCGGGCAGCAGGACGGCGTAGCCGCGCGCGGCCATCAGCCACGGGTTCCAGCGCCAGGTCCAGCCGTTCCAGCTCATGACCGGACCGCCGTGGACCCAGAGCACGAGCGGGGCGGGGGAGTCGGCGGAGGCGCCTTCCGGCAGCACGAGCCAGGCGCGGACGGTCCTGCCGTCGGCGACGACCGTGGAGATCTCCGTGAGCGTGCCGGGCACCGACGCGAGGGCGCCTGGTGCGCGCAGGCGTTCAGGATCCTGGTCGGCTCCGGTCGCCGCGAACCGCACGGGCTGTGGCGGGTGGTCGACCGAGTTGCGCAGTGCGTACAGAGTCTTGCCGTCCGGGCTCACGATCAAATCGCTGTAGTAGCCCGAGAGCGTCAGCTTCGTGACCTCGCCCGAGGCGAGGTCCAGCCGCCACACCGGCTGGTGACCGAGGTGGCTGGCGACGAAGAAGACCGCCGACCCGTCCGGGCTCACCACCGGGTTGCCCGGCTCCTCCTGGAAATCGGGCGCCAGTGGCGTGATCGAGTCGTCGGACAGATCGATGCGCACCAGGCCGCGCCGGTAGGGATCGTCCGCAGTGGACTCCTGGAACCGGATCGCGATCACGGCGGCGGAGTCGGGCGTGAACGCCGCGTCGTGGAACGAGTAACCGTCCTCGGAGGCGATGACTCGGGACACGCCACCGTCTGTGGCCACGAGCCGCAGTTCGTTCCTGCGGCCGTAGGAGGCGCTGACGTCGACGGCGTGGCCGTAGACGGCCCACTTCCCGTCCGGGCTCAGCGTGACGTCCTCGTCGCTGAGCCTGCTCTCGGAGTCTTCGCTGAGGGTGGCGACCTTCTCAGTGGCGATGTCGGCGAGGGGAACCGCGAACAGGCGCGGGTAGCTCGGGCCGAGGTCGGCGTCCCAGTACCTGATCGGGTACGACTCGTGCAGGATCGCTGTCACGCCGGCGTCCTCGCGGGCCTTGCGCTTGGCGTCGTCCTCGTCGCCGAACTCCGTGAAGCGATACGCCGACGACGTGAGCAGCACCGTCTCGCCCGCGACGCGGACCTGACCGACGCCGCCGCCCGGCCGCAGGACCTCGGCGGCCTCGCCGCGGACCGGAAGCCGCCACAGGGCCTTCTTGTCCTTGGTCTCACCCGGTTTCGCGAGCGGATCCGGGCGCGCCGACAGGAAGAGCAGCGACCCGTCCGGTGCGAACACGGGGGAGGAGTCGCCCTTGGCGGAGCGGGTGAGGCGGACGGCCTCCCGCTCGCCGGCGGGGTCGACCTCCCAGAGAGCGCCCTGCCAGGTCTTGCCGTCGGCGGCGAGGGAGGAGACGACGGTGACGAGTCGCGTGCCGTCGGGGGACAGCGCGAGCGACGCGAGGCGCGGTGTGGCGTTGTAGCTCTCGAAGGAGGCGAAGTCGGTCATGCCGGCTCAGGCCTCGTGCCGGGCGCGGGTGAACTCCCACGCGTCGCGGACGATGCCGGTCAGGTCGGCGCGCTCGGGCTTCCAGCCGAGGTCCGTGCGGGCCCGGTCGGCCGAGGCGACCAGGACGGCCGGGTCGCCGGCGCGCCTGGGCGCGACGACGGCGGGGATCGGGTGGCCGGTGACCTCGCGGCAGGTGTCGATCACCTGCTTGACGGAGAAGCCGGTGCCGTTGCCGAGGTTGTAGATCCGGTGCTCGCCGGTGGTGGCGTGGTCGAGCGCGAGGAGGTGGGCGTCCGCGAGGTCCGCGACGTGGATGTAGTCGCGGATGCAGGTGCCGTCCTCGGTGGGCCAGTCCTCGCCGTAGATCGAGATGTGCTCGCGCTGGCCGAGCGCGACCTGGAGCACGAGCGGGATCAGGTGGGTCTCGGTCGCGTGCCGCTCGCCGATGCTGCCGTAGGCGCCGGCGACGTTGAAGTACCGCAGGCTCGTCGCCGCCAGGCCGTGCGCGGCGGCGTACGACGTGATCGCGTGGTCGATGGCCAGCTTGGTGGCGCCGTAGGTGTTCGTCGGGGCGGTCGGTGCGGTCTCGGGGATCGGCACCTCCCTCGGCTCGCCGTAAGTCGCGGCAGTCGAGGAGAAGACGAGCTTCGGCGTGCCGTGCTCCTTCATCGCGTCGAGCAGGCGAATCGCGGTGAGGACGTTACCCGTCCAATACTTGCCGGGGTCCTGCATGGACTCGCCAACGAGGGACTTCGCCGCGAAGTGCAGGACGCCGTCGAACCCTTCCGCGAGGACATCGCCGATCACCTCGGCGATGTCACCCCGGATGAAGCGCGCTCCCGCCGGGACGGCGTCCTCGTGACCGGTCGAGAGGTCGTCGAGGACGACGACCTCGTGTCCGGCTTCGAGCAGCCGGGCAGCGCACACGCTGCCGACGTATCCGGCCCCGCCCGTGACGAGCAGCTTCACCACAGTCCTCGCATTCCTGGTCAAGATCGTTGTTGGCTACCGGTCCCGGCCCGCGCCCGCGGACGGAACCGCCGTGAAGAGCCTCGGCCGGGTGAGCGACCTCGAAGCGAAGCCGGCGAGCACGGACCGCTCGACCTCGTCGTGCCGCTCGACGGGCACGAGGGCGATGGCCGAACCGCCGAAGCCGCCGCCGATCATCCTGGCGCCGAGAGCGCCGGCCGCCATCGCGGAGTCGACGGCGACGTCGAGCTCCAGGCAGGAGACCCGGTAGTCGTCCCGCAGGCTCGCGTGGGAGGCCGAGAGGAGGGGACCGACGTCGGCGAGCTTGCCCGTGCGGAGCAGCTCGACGGTGCGCAGGACCCGGTCGTTCTCGGTCACGACGTGCCGCACCAGCGGACGCAGCTCTTCGGGCAGCCGGACGAGCGTGTCGTCGAGCTCGGCGATGTCGACGTCGCGCAGCGCGGGAACGCCGAGGATGCCGGCGGCCCGTTCGCAGCCCGCCCGCCGGGCGCCGTAGCCGCCGTCGACGTGGGCGTGGCTGGCGCGGGTGTCGATGACGAGCACCTCGAGCCCGCTGGCAGCCGCGTCGAACGCGACCTGTTCCGGCTTGCCGGAGCGCACGTCGTAAAACAGGGCGTGCGCTTCGACGCAGCACAGCGATGCCGTCTGGTCCAGGATGCCGGTTGGCGCGCCCACGAAGTCGTTCTCCGAGTGCTGGACCCAGCGGGCGATGTCCGGCCGCTCGGCGTCGACGCCGGCGAGGCCGAGCAGCGAGAGCGCCACGGCGCACTCCAGAGCGTGCGAAGAGGAGAGACCGGCCCCCGCGGGGACATCGCCCGCGATGACGAGGTCCGCCCCGCCGTTGACGCTGATCCCCTGCTCGCGCAGGGCCCAGGCAACGCCGCTGGGGTACGCGGCCCACCCCTTGACGGTCTTGGGGACTAGGTCGGCCACCACGACCGGGTCCGCGTCCTGCGCGCCGCCGTCGTCGCCGAGCGTGCTGACGGTCAGCACGCCGTCCGTACGGGGCGACGCCGCGACCGCGATGCGGTGGGGCAACGCGAACGGCAGCACGTAGCCGTCGTTGTAGTCGGTGTGCTCCCCGATGAGGTTGACGCGGCCCGGTGCCGACCAGACCCCTTCGGGTGCGCGTCCGTGCATGCGCTGGAATGCCTCGGCCGCCCTCGCGGCCGGTGTCGTCGCCTGGGTCACCGGGCAAGCACCAGGACGGCGTGGGCGACAGCGGGGTCGAGCTCGGCCGTGTGGCCGTTGCCGCCGCGCACCTGGATGACCTTGGCGTTGCCGAGTGACTCGACCTGCACGGTGCCACCCGGCACCACGCCGGCGTCCTTGAGCTCTGCCATCAGGTCCGGGTCGAGCTGGACGTGCTCGGCGATGCGGCGCACCTCGACGCGTCCGCCACCGCGGCGGGCCACCTCGTCCACGCGCACCAGGTCCGCCTCGGCGGGCGGGGCGGGCTCGCCGTCGCCCAGCTTGTCGAGGCCGGGGATCGGGTTGCCGTAGGGCGAGGTGGTGGGGTTGCCGAGCAGCTTGACGAGCTTGCGCTCGACCGCCTCGCTCATCACGTGCTCCCAGCGACATGCCTCGCTGTGCACGTGCTCCCATTCCAGCCCGATGATGTCCACGAGGAGGCGCTCGGCGAGCCGGTGCTTGCGCATGACGGCGATCGCGAGGTTGCGGCCTTGCTCGGTGAGCTCGAGGTGGCGGTCCTCCGCCACGATCACCAGGCCGTCGCGCTCCATGCGGCCGACGGTCTGGCTCACCGTCGGTCCACTTTGGCCGAGGCGCTCGGCGATGCGGGCGCGCAGTGGCACCACGCCCTCTTCTTCGAGCTCGTAGATCGTGCGGAGATACATCTCCGTGGTGTCGATGAGGTCGTTCACACCGGCTCCCCTTCGTATGGCGTCAATGGTAGTCGTGCCGGGGGACACAGGTGTCCGCGCGGTGCAGGATGTGAGCCGTGCATCCCTTGATCACTCCTGAAGCCCTCGCCGTCGCGCTGAGTGCGCGGCCGGCCACTGTCGTGCTGGACGTCCGGTGGCGGCTCGGTGGACCACCAGGACGCCAAGACTACGAGGTCAGCCACGTGCCCGGCGCGGTGTACGTGGATCTCGACACCGAGCTGTCCGCGCCGCCCGGGATTGGTGGCAGGCATCCGCTGCCTGAACCGGAGCGGCTGCAGGAGGTGCTGCGTCGCGCGGGCGTGCGCGAAGGCGGTCAGGTCGTGGCGTACGACGCGGGGGACGGGTCGGTCGCCGCGCGGGTGTGGTGGCTGCTGCGGTGGGCCGGGTACCGGGAGGTCGCCGTGCTGGACGGTGGGTTCGCCGCGTGGGAGGCGGCGGGGCTGCCGGTGACCGCGGAAGAGCCGCCCGGTGAGTCGTTGGCTGCCGGCGGAGACGTTGTGGTGAAGCCGGGGCAGATGCCGGTGCTGGACGCGGACGGGGCGGCTGCGCTGGCTCGCGACGGGGTGTTGCTCGACGCTCGGGCGCCGCAGCGGTACCGCGGGGAGACCGAGCCGGTGGACCCCAAGGCCGGGCACATTCCGGGCGCGCTCAACGCGCCGTCGGGCGGGCACGTGGGTGGTGACGGGCGGTGGCTCGGGGCGGCGGCGCTGGCTGAGCGGTTCGCCGGCATCGGGGTGCCGGGTGACGCGCCTGACGAGGTGGCGGTAGGGGCGTACTGCGGGTCTGGGGTGACCGCCTCGTCCGTGGTGCTGGCGCTGGAGGTTGCCGGGATCACCTCGGCCGACAAGCCCGCGGCGCTGTATGCCGGGTCTTGGTCCAACTGGTGCGCGTTGGATCGGGAGGTTGCCACCGGCTGAGGTGGTGAGGCCGGCAGAGGGCGGCCGGGCTGTGGTGGTCAGACGGCGGTGGCCAGACGGTGGTGGTCTGGCGGCGATGGCAGGCGGGGCTGATCAGGCGTTGGGGATGCGTTCGAAGCCTCGCGTCGCCAGCTTCACGGCGGTGCCGCAGGTGTCGAGTTCCTCGATCGCGAGCACGCTCACTGAGAAGGCTGAGGTGATGGCGTCCGGGTCGTCGGTCAGCATGACGGTGACCTGGCAGTCCTCATCGGAGTCGGTGACCTGCCACGCGGTGTTGCCGCCGATCTCGATCTGCTTCTTCTCGCCCTCCTCGTCCGCCACTTCGGGGACCGTGACCATCTGGGTGATGACGGCGGACGGGCCGGTGATGGTGTGGATGCAGCCGCCGTCCGCGGAGGACTTGCCGCCGGTGGCGGCTTCGATGTCGGCGGACTTGAGGACGCCGCAGGTTTCGAGGCCGGCGGTCTTCTTCTTGGTGGTGATCTTCACGTCGCCCGGCTTGGCCGGGGTGCTGGCCGTGGGGTTCGTGGGCTTGGTGCCGGCGGTCGGCTTCTTCGAGGTGTCGGTGGGGTCCGCGGGCTCGGGGGCGGCGTTCGTGTCGGCGACCGCGGAGCCCTTGACCTGTTCGGCGCAGCCCGTGACGGCGGCGAGGGTCAGGCTCAGCGCTAGGAGGATGGCCGCTGGTCGCAGGTGCATGTCGCCTCTGACCCCTGTTCGGTGGGTTTGGTTCCGTGCCGCCGGCGTGGAGGCCGGGTCCGGGTGGTCGCGTCTGGCCGGGTGGGACTGTAGGCCGCTGTGGGGCTTTGGGCACGGGTCGGCGGCCAAGGCGACCAATACGTGATCACCGGCTGGGCCGATCGGTGGGTAGGTTGCTGGGCATGGGTAAGCCAGCCGCTGTTGTCTGGGACAGGTCCTTCCTCGGGTACGACCTCGGTGGCGACCATCCGCTGAATCCCGTGCGGCTCGACCTCACGATCCGGCTCGCGACTGCGCTCGGGGTGCTCGACGGCGTGGAGATGCGGGTGCCGGCGGCGGCCAGCGACGAGGAGATCGAGCTGGTGCACAAGCCTGGCTATCTGAGCGCCGTGCAGGCGGCGCCGACGGCCGGGTGGGACGTCGGGCACGGGCTCGGCACGCCGGACAACCCCGTGTTCGAGCGGATGCACGAGGCGTCGGCGTTGGTGGTCGGCGGGTCGCTGGCGGCGGCGCGGGCCATCGCGTCTGGTGAGGCGGATCGGGCGATCAGCATCGCGGGCGGGTTGCATCACGCGATGCCGGACAGTGCGGCTGGGTTCTGCGTCTACAACGACTGTGCGGTGGCCATTGAGTGGTTGTTGCGCAACGGGGTGGAGCGCATCGCGTATGTCGATGTCGACGTCCATCACGGGGACGGGGTGCAGACGGCGTTCTGGGACGACCCGCGGGTGCTGACGATCTCGTTGCACCAGCATCCGATGAGCCTGTGGCCGGGCACCGGGTGGGCCGGGGAGGTCGGCGGCAAGGGGGCCGAGGGGAGTGCGGTCAACGTCGCGTTGCCGGCGGGGACCAAGGACTCGGCGTGGCTGCGGGCGTTCCACGCGACGGTGCCGGCGTTGCTGGGGGCGTTCCGGCCGCAGGTGCTCGTGACGCAGTGCGGGGTGGACACGCACAAGGAGGATCCGCTCGCGGACCTGGCGCTGAGCGTGGACGGGCATCGGGCGATCTATCAGGCGTTCCGGCAGCTGGTGAACGAGCACGGCTACAAGTGGCTCGCGCTCGGGGGTGGCGGGTACGAGCTGCTCAGGGTCGTGCCGCGGTCGTGGACGCACCTGCTCGCCACGGTGCTGGACCGCGACGTGGACCCCAACCGGCCGTTGCCCGCCGACTGGGTGGCCCATGCGACGCGCATCGCACCTGACTGGCCTTTGCCTGCGTCGATGACCGATGAGTGCGACCCTGTGCACCAGCCGTGGGGCGGGGACGCGGAGGAGCCGGTGGACAAGGCGATCCGCGACACCCGTCGTGCGGTATTCCCGTTGCACGGGCTTGATCCCGACGACCCCAGGGACTGACACAGGTGCCAGCAGACGACCCAGAAGGCGACGCTGTCAGAGACCCGTTCGACTTCCCCCGGCACTGGGAGGCGGACGTCGTCCTCAGCGACGGCGGCACGGTCCACCTGCGGCCGATCACGCCGGACGACGGCGAGAAGCTGCGGGACTTCCACGGCAGGCTGTCCGAGCGGACGCGGTACTTCCGCTACTTCGGGCCCTACCCGCGGATCCCGCAGCGCGACCTCGAGCGGTTCAGCACGGTCGACCACCACGACCGCGTCGCGATCGTCGCGCTGCTCGGCGACGACATCGTCGCGGTCGGCAGGTTCGACCGGCTGCACCAGGGCGAGTCGGCCGAGGTCGCGTTCGTCGTCGAGGACGGGCATCAGGGGCGCGGGCTCGGCAGCATCCTGCTCGAGCACCTCGCCGCCGCGGCCAGGGAAGTCGGGCTGACGCGGTTCGAGGCCGAGGTGCTGGCCGAGAACGGGCAGATGGTCCGGGTGTTCCGCGACGCCGGCTACCAGGTCAGCAGGGCGTTCGAGGAGGGCGTGCTGCACCTGGAGTTCGCGATCGACCCCACCGACGAGTCCGTCGCCGTCGCCAGGGCACGTGAGCAGGCCGCCGAGGCCCGCAGCGTGCACAACCTGCTGCACCCCAGGTCCGTCGCCGTCATCGGCGCCTCCACCGACCCGACCAAGATCGGGCACGCGGTCCTCAAGAACCTCCTCGAAGCCAACTTCAACGGCCCCGTCTACCCGGTCAACGCCGAGCACCGCTCGGTCCGGGGCGTGCGGGCCTACCCGACCGTGCTCGACATCCCCGACGACGTCGACCTCGCCGTCGTCGCCGTTCCTGCCGCCAGCGTCGACGAGGTCATGGACGGATGCCTCGCGAAGGGCGTGAAGGCGCTCGTCGTCGTGTCGAGCGGCTACGGCGAGACGGGCCCGGACGGCCTTTCCGCCGAACGCAGGCTCGCCGCCGAGGCGCGCGCCCACGGCATGCGCGTCGTCGGCCCCAACGCGCTCGGCGTGCTCAACCTCGACCCCAAGGTCCGCCTCAACGCGAGCCTCGCCCCCAAGCTCCCGGCACGGGGCCGCGCGGGCTTCTTCAGCCAGTCCGGCGCCCTCGGCACGGCCATCCTCGCCAACGCCGCCGGCTGGGGCCTCGGCCTGTCCACGTTCGTCTCGGCGGGCAACCGCGCCGACGTCTCCGGCAACGACCTCCTGCAGTACTGGGAGACCGATCCCGCGACCGACGTCGTGCTGCTCTACCTGGAGTCGTTCGGCAACCCGCGCAAGTTCGCGCGGCTCGCGAGAAGGCTCGGCCGCACCAAGCCCATCGTCGCGGTGAAGTCCGGCCGGCACGCCGTCGCGCCCGGTCTCGCCGCCACCGGCGTGAAGGTCGACGAGGCGAGCGTTCAGGCGTTGTTCGAGCAGGCCGGCGTGATCCGGGTGGAATCGCTGGCCCAGATGTTCGACACCGCGCTGCTGCTCGCCCACCAGCCGTTGCCCAAGGGCAAGCGCGTCGCCGTCGTCGGCAACTCCACCGCCATCGGCCTGCTCGCCGCCGACACGCTGCTCGCCCAGGACCTCGACCTCGCGGGCGACCCGGTCGACGTGGGCGCCCAGGCCACGCCGGAGGAGTTCGCCAAGGCAGTGGCCGAAGCGATCGACCGCGCCGACACCGACGCCCTCGTCGTCGTGTTCGTGCCGCCGATCGCGGTTCCCGGCGCCGCCTACGCCCGCGCGCTCAAGGAAGCCGCTCACGGCACGAAGCCGATCGTCTCCACGTTCCTTGCCGTCGAGGGCATCCCGGAGGAGCTGAGGGTGCCGGGCAAGGGCTCGATCCCCAGCTACGCCAGTCCCGAACGCGCGGTGCTCGCACTCGCCCGCACCATCCGCTACGCACGGTGGCGGGCCGCACCCCAGGGTCACTTCACCCGGCCCGACGGCATCGACGCCGAACAGGGTCGATCCATTGTGGACAACCCAGAAGTCGAACGCATGCTCGACGACACCACCGCCGTGAACTCCTGAAGTGCTACGGCATCGACGTCGTCCCGTTCCGCATCGTCCACAGCGCCGAGGAAGCCGCCGAAGCCGCGGAAGAGCTCGGCTACCCGGTCGCGATGAAGGCCAGCAGCGAACGCCTGCGCCACCGCACGGACCTCGTCGGCGTGCGGCTCGACATCGCGCAGCAGGAATCGGTCAGGGCCGCCTACCACGACCTCGCCGCCCTCTCCGGCAAACCGGACGTGTACGTGCAACGCATGGCGCCCAAGGGAGTCAGCTGCGTGCTCGGCCTGCAGGACGACCCGAGCTTCGGCACGCTGGTCTGGTTCGGGCTGTCGGGGCTCGTCAGCGACCTCCTCGGCGACCGGGCCTACCGGGCGGTACCCCTCACCGACACCGACGCGGCGGAACTCGTCGCCGCACCGAAGGCCGCGCCGCTGCTCACCGGTTACCGCGGCGACGAACCCGCGGACCTGAAAGCGCTTCAGGAACTGGTACTCCGTTTGGCCGCATTGGCGGAGGACCTCCCGGAGGTGCGCTCGCTCAAACTCGAACCCGTTCTTGCTTCTGCCGCAGGGGCTTTCGTCAGCAGCGCGCGCATCCTCGTCGGCCCGCCCCCGTCGCTGCACGACGCCGGTCCGCGTCGCTTGCGCTGATCGAACTACGGCAACGATTCCGTTGTTTCATTCCGTCCGAGGTATGGACATGCGTCGGATCGCCGCCTAGGTTTCCCGGCATCGCCGAGGATGCACCCAGCCCAGGTGCGTCGCCGCATGCCCGTGGGATCACGCTGTAAGAGGGACGAATGACGCCGAGAGCACTTCTCCGCCTGGTAGCGACAACATGTGCGGCCGTGCTGCTCCTCGCCTCGTGCGCGAGTGCCGACGAGACCACGATCATCGGCAAGGTCAGTGCCTCCGACCGCATGACCATCGCCGTTTCGTACGACCAGCCGGGACTCTCGCTGCGCAGGCTCGACGGCTCCTACCGCGGGTTCGACGTCGACGTCGCCAAGTACATCGCGAAGGAGTTCGGCGTCGACGAGCAGAACATCACCTGGAAGGAAGCGCAGCCCGGCACCCGGGAGACGCTGCTGACCAGCGGTGAGGCCGACATCGTCGTCTCCACCTACTCGATCACCGACAAGCGCAAGGAGATCGTCGACTTCGTCGGGCCGTACTTCGTCGCCGGCCAGGACCTGCTGGTGCGCATGAACGAGAGCCGCATCGACGGCCCCAAGTCGCTCAACGCCAGCCTGCGCCTGTGCTCCACCGCCGGTTCCACGTCCGCCGCGTACGTCCGCGACCAGTTCGCCAACGACGTGAAGATGGTCGAGTACGCGAAGTTCAGCGACTGCGTGACGGCGCTGCTCGCGGAGAACGTCGACGCCGTCACCACCGACGACGTCCTGCTCGCGGGCTACGCCGCCCAGAACCCCGAGCTCCTGCGGGTCGTCGGCGACCCGTTCAGCAAGGAGGAGTACGGCGTCGGCCTGCACCGCGACGACCCCAGCAGCAAGGCCAAGGTCCAGGCCGCGCTGCAGAAGATGATCGACACGGGTGCCTGGCGCAAGTCGCTGGAGGCCAACATCGGATCTTCCGGCTACAAGATCCCAGACCCGCCGAAGCTCGCGCCCTGATCACACAGAAGGTGACGTATGCTCACGCCACGTGAACCGCGTCCCGCCGCACCGCGCTGATAGACCCGTTCGCGCAGGCATTCCAGAACACGGCCGAGTCCCGCGCTACTACGCGGTCAAGGCAGAGCTGTTCGACCTCGTCGAGACCCTCGGTGAAGGCACCGTCCTGCCGTCCGAGCGCGAGCTCGCCGAGCGGTTCTCCGTCTCGCGCGTCACGCTCCGCCAGGCCGTCAGCGAACTGGTGCTCGAAGGCTTGCTCATCCGCCGCCAGGGCAGCGGCACGTTCGTCGCGCCGCCGAAGCTCGTCCAGCCGTTGTCGCTGGTCAGCTATACCGAGGGCATGCGAAGGCAGGGCGTCGAGCCCAACCGGACCGTGATCACGGTCGAGGAGATCGGCGCCGACGACGGCCTCGCCCGCGACCTGATGCTCGAACCTGGCGACGCCGTCGTGCACCTGGAACGCGTCCTGCTCGCCGACGACGAGCGCATCGGCCTCGAGTCGACGTACCTGAGCAGCCGCCGCTTCCCGGACCTGAAGGAGAAGCTGGACCCGGCCGGGTCGCTCTACGCGTGCCTCACCGAACGGCTCGGCGTGCGCTTCGCCGAGGCCGAGGAACGCGTCGAGACGGTGCTCGCCACGCCCCGCGAGGCGCTGCTGATCGGCACCAACCCCGCACTGCCGATGTTGCTGCTGCACCGCGTCTCGTACGACGTGGAAGGTCACCCGATCGAGCGGGCCCGTTCGCTCTACCGAGGCGATCGGTTCAGCTTTGTCGCCCGTTTGCACGCAGATCGTTAGGAACAGAACCAGCCCCGGCAGCGTCTGAGGATCATGGCGCTGGAACCGGAGATCGGGCTCGTCGGCAGGGACGACCTCACCGCGTTGGTGGAGTCGCTGGTGGAACGCCGTGCGCGGCAACCACTGCCGGTGATCGTCGCGTTCGGTCCCGGCGGCAGCGGCAAGACGTCGCTGCTCGACCACGTCCGCCGGCGCTACCGCGACGCTCCGATGGCCAGGGTCGACCTCGACAAGGCCGGTTCCCGCTCCTGCAAGGACATCCTCGACGTCGTCGCCGAGCAGCTGCGGTCCTACCGGCACATCGAGTTCGGCCGCATGCGGCTGCCGCGCTACGACCTCGCGCGCCTCGCACTGCACACGGACATCGGCGACGACCCGCACCACCGCGCCCGCGAGCTCGCCGCCAAGCAGATGACCCGGCTCGTCGCGGTCGCCGACGCCGCCGAGGTCGTCGAGGTGCTGCCGCCCGCCCAAGGCTTCGGGAAGGTGCTCAGACCGCTGCTCCTGTGGCTCATCGGGCTCGCGGTCGTCGCGCCGCGGCCGCTGCGCTGGTTGCTGGGCGGGCCTCGGGTCGCGAGTGCGTTGCGGTGGTTCGAGAACTACGTGGGGCAGGAACTGAAAGCGGGTCAGCGGCCGAAGTTCGACGCCGCCCTGGTGCACACGTGGAGCCTGCACCGCTCCGGCGAGGCGCTGGAGATCGACCGGCTGCTCGTCGCCGCGTTCCTCGCCGACATCACGGCGGCGTACCGGTTTCGCGGCTACCGCAGGATGAACAGCCTGCTGCTGCTCGACGGCGCCGACCTGCTCGACGGCATGGACTCCTACCTGCCACCGAAACGGCCGCGGCCCGCCGCCCGGGCCACCGACTTCCTGAGCCTGCTCGCGGAACGCCGCCTGCGGGAGCCGGACGTGCCGCTGCTCGTCATCGCCACCAAGCAGGCCGCGCCGTCGTTGCCGGACATCAAGCCCAGCTACGCCGCCTGGCGTGAGCGCCGCGAGCAGGACCAGACGGCCCAGTCGATGTTCCTGCCGGTGCGTCTCGAGCCCTTCACGCTCGCGCAGACGCGGCAGTTCCTCGCGGAGTGGAACCGCACCCGCAACAGCACCGTCGAGTCCGAGGCGCTCGTCGAGGAGCTGCACGAGGTCACGCACGGCCACCCGCTCGCGGTGCGGCTCGCCATCCAGCTCGTGCAGTTCGTGTTCGCCCGCGATCAGGTTCTTCCGGCGGTGCGCGCGGTGTTCGACGAACGCCTGCCGGTCGACGAGACCACGACGTTCCAGGACGCCACGGTCGGCGACTACCTGCTTCTCCGCTTCTTCCAACGGATTCCCGGCGCCGAGGAGATGCCCGAACGCGAGGCCGCCCGCGAGATCTTCGCCCGGCTCGCTGCTCCGCGGGTGCTCGACCCGCACGTCGTCCGCGCGCTACTGCCACCGACGTGGAATCCCGACAACATGCGCGGTCTGCTGGCACAGCTGAGTTTCGTGACCCAGCAGGACGAGAACTTCGTGCTGCACCCGCTGCTGCGCGACCTGCTCGCGCGCCGGCTCCGCGAAGTTCCCGAGAGGGAACCGTTCTCGCACCTCGGCGTCCACCGGCTGCTGAAGGACCGCTACGAGAGCCTCGGGCAACGCGAGGACGCGCTTTACCACGCACTCGCGCTGGGCGACGTCCACCTCGTCGCGCACCGGCTGCGGCCGCACGTCGACCAGCGCAGCGATGGCTGGATCGCCGAGCTCGCGGCCATCGCGCAGGCCCCGATGCCGCCGGGCGAGGGCGAGGTCGTCCACGAGGAGGAGCCGCGCGCGTGGTGGCAGCGACTGCGTGAACCCGGCGCGCGCCGCACCCTGCACCGCCGGGTCGACCGGGTGGTGCGGCGGGAGACCGGGCTGCTCGAGGACGCGGTCATCGCGACGTGGGAACTGCGGTCCCGCAGCCGGATGACCCGCCCCACCGTCGAGATGTACGACCGCGTGCTTCGCGCCCACCAGGACCTCAAGGGCACCGAAGAACGCCTGACCACCTACCGGAAGATGAAGCGCGCGCTCGACAACGACACCCCCGCGTCACCCCCGGCATCGCTGCCGCGCTCGTCCACTGTCGGCCGCCACCCGTACCCGCGGCGCTGGCCGGGCCGCAATGGTCTGCGCCGCGTGGCCGTCTACCTCATCGCCGTGCTGCTCGTGTTGTACGGCGCGGCTTTCTACCTCCAGCAAAAGAGTCACTGCCTGCGCTACGGAATCTACGAACCGCACGAGCTCGTCGCCGACCTGGCCGGCCGGAGCACTCGCCTGTCCAAAGTGGATGACGTGCAATGCGTTGGCATGAGTGAGAAGCCAGGGCGGTTCGCGCACGGCGACGTGTCACTGCAGAACAACGACGACGCCGAGGTCGAGGAGCTGGCGAAGCTCATCGCCGCGGAGAACGACCGCGTCGCCAAGGCGAAGGACCGCAACGCGGTCACGATCGTCGTCGCCACGATGCTCAGCTCGAAGGAGCGGGTGAAACGCGACCTCTCGGCCGGCGTGAACGAGCTGCGCGGTGCGTATCTCGCCCAGCGCGACTGGAACCAGCTCGACGGCATCGGCCGCAACCCGTTGGTGCGCCTGGTTCTCGCGAACTTCGGCGGCGAGTCCGAGCACGCGAAGATGGTCGCGGAACAGATCAAGTCGTACGCCGAGCGCGACCGCGACGTGGTCGGGGTGACCGGTCTGGGGCAGAGCCGCTCGGCCACCGCGGCCGCTCTCACCGCGCTGGCACCCTCGAAGGAACGGCCCATCGGTGTTCCGATGGTCGGCTCCGCGCTGTCGTCCACGACCTACAGCCAGAGGCCGTACTTCTTCCGCATCGCACCGGCCAACGACCGCCAGGCTGAGGTGGCCGCGCGGATCATCGAACGCACCGAGGAGTTGCGCGGCCGGCCGCTGCATCTCGTGCACAGCCCGGGAGACGAGTACAGCTCGGACCTCACCAAGCAGTTCGAGCGCCGGCTGAGCCCGAAGCTGCACGGGTACGACGAGACGACGACGGTGGCGAACCAGCTCTTCCGCGTCGTCACGGAGATCTGCCGTGACTCCCGCAACCCGCTCATCCTCTACACGGGCCGCACCGCGGAGATCGGCGGGCTGCTGACCGAGCTCAGCGGGAACAGCAACTGCACCGACCCGGTGGTGTTCGGCGGTGACGATCTCACCCAGCTGGAGACGACGAACTTCGCGGATTTGGAAGGCGTCAAACAATACGCCGACGGCAAGCTCTACTTCACGACGTTCGCGTGGACGCCGGGCATGGCGCAGCTTCCCCAGCCCACGCAACAGTTCTTCACGATCTACGACGCGGCGCAGAAGCGACATGCGAAGAAGGCATTCCTTTCGGGCCCCAACGGTCACATCCTCCTGGCCTTCGACGCCGTCACCGTCGTCGCGCGCGCCGCCTCCCGCGGCGCTGCCAGGGAAGCCGTTTACCAGTACCTGCGCAATTTGAGTGACTTCCAGGGCGCGTCCGGGAGGCTGACGTTCGCCAGGTCCGGCGCGAGCTTCACGTCCGGCTCGGATCCGGTCGACAAGCTGGTCGTGGGCCAGATCGTCAAGCTGGACAACGGAAATCTCGTGTCTCGATACGTCGCGCACGAGGGTGCATGACCGGACGGCGAAGTGACTGCGGGTCACCGGACACGCTGGGAGCACAAGAAGATACCGCCCGTTCGCACTCGTTTCCCGTGCAGGTCGCGGAGGTACTGTTGGTGGTACGAACTCAGGGCGTCCGCAACGGTGCGGAGGAGCGGGGGTGTGCCGTGTCCTTCAAGGCGGAGTTCCTCGCTGAACTCGAGGACTGCCTGCGCGGCTACGGCGCGGTGCCGGTCAGCAATCCCGACGCGCTCGCGTTGTTCATCGAGTTCGTGCGCGCCCTGCCCGCGACCGACCAGAGGCTGCGCTGCCTGGAAGGCGTCGACCAGGGTTCCGGCTCGTTCTGGAACAACCCGGCGGTGTGGTGGGAGCAGGTGCCGCGGTTCGGGGCGGGACTGCCGCGATGCGGATCGGCGGAGTGCCGCAAGTTGCTGGACGACATGCTCGACGAGGCCATCAGCGACGAGATCGACGTGCTGGAAATGGAAATCCGCGAGCTGCCCAGCTGAGGACGTGCCTGCCGGCGCCGCCACCTGTTACGGCCACGGCGCCGGGGCTTCAACACCTATTTGACGGCAACGAGCGACTTGAACAGTTCCCGATACCGGTGGAGTGCCAGTCGCAAGTCCTCGGTCTCGTGCTTGCCTTCGCCCTTCCACTGCTGGGAGAGCGTGCGCTGACGCGTCGTGAGCTCCTCGATCGCCTTCGTCACGAGGTCGTCGGCCTTGCTGACCGCGGCCTGCGGGTCGTCGACGAACTCGAACTGCACGGCCTGCCACTCGTCCTCGAACCTGCTGGACGGCCGTTGCTGCGGAACGGTTTCCCGCTGCTGGGTCTCTCGCGGCGTTTCCCGCTGCTGCGCAGGTGTCGCGCTGCTGGGCGTCACGCTGTTGGGGATCGCGCTGCTGCTGAGCGTCACGCTGCTGAACGTCACGCTGCTGGACATCGCGCTGCTGGGTCTCCCGCTGTGCGTCGCGCTGCGGTTCCCGTTGCGCGGCCATGTTCTCGCGCTGCGTGTGAGCTGCCTTCTCCTCACGCTGCTCCTCGCGCTGGGCGTGGGCTGCCGCAGCCTGCGCGTGGACGGCCTCAGACATCGGTCTTCTCCTTCCGCGCTGCTGCTTCCCGGTCCTTGCGGGGACCCGCACCGTGCTCGAGCAGATCGGTGAACAGCTCGCGGTAGTGCACCATCGCGGTGCGCAGGTCTTCGGTGCTGGCCTCGCCGATCTCCTGGCGTTCGGAGATGTCGTGCGCCGACCGGTAGTGCTCGAGCGTCTTCGCGTGTTCCACCGACAGCACGCTCAGCTGTGCCTCGTAACCCTCGGTGGGGTAGCCGCGCTCGGACATCAGGTCGGTCACGAGCCGGTCGGCCTCCGTGATCGCCGTGCTGGGAGAGTCGACGAACTTCGCCTGGACGCCCGCCCAGTGCCGCCGGTAACTCTCCTGCGCCGCAGGGGAAAGCGGCTTCAGGTCGAACTCGCTGTGCTGACGCTCCCGCGCGACGAGTTCCTTCTCCGCGGCCGTTCTGCTGTCACTCTGCTCGACCGCGTGGTCGTACTCGGGGCCGAAACGGTCGCGCAGCTTCTTGCGCTGCATGGCGGGCCTCAGCACGAATCCGAGGACCACCAGCACCACAAGAACCGCGACCACCAGGCCGATGATGGCGCCCGTTGACATGGAAAACCTCCAAGACAGGCAAAAGTCTCTGCTGTCCTGGAGGCTTCCCGTTGCCGCGAAAGGGAAACATCAACCCTTGATACAAACCACCTGCTTGAGCTTGGCGACCACCTCGACCAGGTCGGACTGGTTCGCCATCACGGTGTCGATGTCCTTGTAGGCGCCCGGAATCTCGTCCACCACGCCGGAGTCCTTGCGGCACTCGACGCCACTTGTCTGGTCGGCGAGATCCTTCGTGGTGAACGTCTTGCGGGCCTTGTTGCGCGACATCCTCCGGCCGGCGCCGTGCGACGCCGACTCGAACGAGTCCGGGTTGCCGCGTCCGCGCACGATGTAGGACCCGGTGCCCATCGACCCCGGGATGATGCCCAGCTCGCCACGTCCGGCCCGGATCGCGCCCTTGCGCGTCACCAGCACGTCCTCACCGAAGTGCTTCTCCTCCGCCACGTAGTTGTGGTGGCAGCTGATCGGCTCCTCGAACGCGATGTGCGGGAACTCGGCGCGCAGCACGTCGCAGACCAGACGGAGCATGACCGAGCGGTTACGCCGCGCGTAGTCCTGCGCCCAGTACAGGTCGTGCCGGTACGCCGCCATCTCGGGCGTGCCCGCGAGGAACACGGCGAGGTCCGGGTCCGGCAGCTCGGCGTTGTGCGCGAGCTTGCGCGCCACCGCGATGTGGTGCTGCGCCAGCTCGTTGCCGATGCCGCGCGACCCCGAGTGCAGCATGACCCAGACCTGCTGGTCGGTGTCGAGGCAGACCTCGAGGAAGTGGTTGCCGCCGCCGAGCGTGCCCATCTGGTGCAGCGCCTTGTCGGCGCGCGCCTTCACGGCAGGCGTCAGGTCGTCGAACTTCCTCCAGAACGAGGCCCAGTCGGACGCGTCCCTTTCGGTGAACGCGGTCGCCTTGTGCTGACCGAAACCGACGGGGACAACGGCCTCCATGCGCGACCTGAGGCCACGCAGCGTCTCCGGCAGGTCATTCGCCGTGAGCGAGGTGCGCACGGCGGTCATGCCGCAGCCGATGTCCACGCCGACGGCCGCGGGGGAGACGGCGTCGCGCAGCGCGATCACCGATCCCACCGTGGCCCCCTTGCCGTAATGCACGTCCGGCATCACGGCGATGTGCTTGACGGCCCACGGCAGCGCGGAGATGTTCTGGAGCTGCTGCATGGCGAACTCTTCGACCTCGTCGGGCCGAGTCCACATGCGGATGTCCACGTTCTTGCCGCGGACCAGGGTTGCTGCCATGGCTACGAGGTTAGGCGGCGTTTTGGCTGATCCACAAAGGAGTTTCCCGGGGAGTTTCCCGGGAGGTCTCCGCCCCGACGAACTCCCACGTGCCCCTGTGCACCTTGGCCTTGCTCATGTCGCCGCCGAGGTTCGTGACGAACGCCCGCACGGTCGGCAGGTCGTTCACGTCCGCGATGAGGATCGCCTTGTCCTGCAACGTCACGCTGCCGCCGCCGAGTTTCTCGCGCGCGACCGCGTCCTTGAGGAGACCTTCGCGGACCTGTTGCGCCGTGACGCCGGGGACCTCGACCTGGACGGCGTCGACCTTCGCCGAGTTGGCGGGCAGGAAGCGGAACGTCAGCACCGACTCCTGCCGGAACTGCTTGCTGATCGTCGAGGCGGTGTGGCGCAGGCTTTCCTCGTTGAGGGTGACGTCGAACTTGCGGGAGCGTTCGAACGTCGTCTGCTGGAGGTCGCTCGACCAGAACACGCCGTCCAGCAGCGTGGAGCGGGTCGTGACGCCGCCGTTGGCGAACACGATGCCGCGGACCTCACGGTCGAACCTGACCAGCCGGTCCCGCAGGCGCGGGTCGGCGGGATCGGTGATGATCGCGGTGTTGTTCGTCGCGAAGATCTCCGGGCACGGCAGCGGTGCGCCCGCCGCCGTGCCCGTGGAGACCGTGAACGCCAGCACCGACGTGACTGCCACGAGAAGCTTTCGCATGGGGCACAACGTATGGCTCCGGCGTGAACTGGGCATGCGGAATTCCGCTCAGCGAGCCACCGCGCGCTTGTACTGGTAGTTGGCCAGCGGAACGAAGATCAGCAGGAAGATCACCACCCAGCCGAGCGAGGCGAGCACCGGGTGCTGCAGCGGCCAGACGTCCGGCGGCGGCGACAGGGGAGAGGTGTTGCCGAACAGTTCCCGGGCTGCCTGCGTCACGGCGGAGACCGGGTTCCACTGCGCGATGTGCCGCAGCACCGATGGCAGATTCTCCGACTGCACGAACGTGTTCGCGATGTAGGTGATCGGGAACAGGAAGATGAAGCTCGCGTTGTTGAACACCTCCGGGCTGCGCACCAGCAGCCCGATCCACGCCATGCTCCACGAGAACGCGTAGGCGAAGAGCAGCAGCACGGCGACCCCGGCGAGTGCTTCCAGCGGCGAGGAGTGGATGCGCCAGCCGACGATCAGGCCGGTGACCATCATGATGACGATGACCAGCGCGTTGTTCACCAGGTCGGAGGTGGTGCGGCCGATCAGGACGGCGGAGCGGGCCATCGGCAGCGAGCGGAACCTGTCGATGATGCCCTTGGTCATGTCCTCGGCCAGACCGCTGCCGGTGATGGTGGCGCCGAACAGCACGGTCTGCGCGAAGATGCCGGCCATCAGGAACTCGCGATAGTCCATGCCGGGGATGTTGATCGAGCCGCCGAACACGTAGGCGAACAGCAGCACGAACATGATCGGCGCCGCGGTCGAGAACACCAGCAGGTCCGGGACCCGTTTGATCTTGATCAGGTTGCGCTTGGCGACCACCGCGCCGTCGGCGAGTGCCTGCAGCAGCTTCACTTCTCGTCCTCCCCGTCGGCGTGGTGACCGGTCAGCGTCAGGAACACGTCGTCCAGCGTCGGCCGGCGCAGGCCGATGTCGAGCACCTTCACCGCCTCGCCGTCCAGGCGCCGGATCGCCTCCATCAGCACCGCCGAACCGCCCGAGACCGGCACGGTGAGGTGGTGCTGGCGTTCGTCGGACTCCATCTGGCCGACGGCGAGGTCGGCCAGCGCGGAACGGGCCGTCCCGAGCTCGGCGGACGTGGCGACGGAGAGCTCCAGCCGTTCGCCGCCGACCTGGTCCTTCAGGTGGTCGGAGGTGCCCTTGGCGATCACCTTGCCGTGGTCGATCACGGCGATCTGGTCGGCGAGGCGGTCGGCCTCCTCCAGGTACTGCGTGGTGAGCAGCAGGGTCGTGCCGCCCTTGACGAGTTCCTCGATCACGTCCCACATGCCGAGGCGGGACCGGGGGTCGAGACCGGTCGTGGGTTCGTCCAGGAACAGCACCGACGGCTTGGCGACCAGCGCGCCCGCGAGGTCGAGCCGGCGCCGCATCCCGCCGGAGTAACCCTTCACCGGGCGATCGGCGGCGTCCTCCAGGTCGAACCGTTCCAGCAGTTCGCGGGCTCGCTCACGGCTGCGTGCGCGGCCGAGGTGATAGAGGCGGCCGACCATGTCGAGGTTCTCGAACCCGGTGAGGTTGTCGTCGACGGCGGCGTACTGGCCGGACAGGCCGATGCTCTTGCGTAGTTCGTTGGCTTGTTTGCGGACATCGAGCCCAGCGACCCGCGCTGATCCCTCGTCGGCCTCGAGCAGCGTGGTGAACACCCGCACCGCCGTCGTCTTGCCGGCTCCGTTGGGCCCGAGCAGGCCCATGATGGTGCCCTCGGGCACCCTGAGGTCCAGGCCGTTGAGCGCGACGACCGACCCGTAGCGTTTGACCAGGCCTTCGGCCACGATCGCGTCTGTCATGCGGGCATCATGGCCCCGGGGTCTGACAATTTCGTCCCATTTATGCCCGTGTCCAGGTGATTGACAGCCGCTTTGAACGTGAGAATCCTTCAGACCCATGGATCGCGTGTGCGTCATCGGAGCGGGCTCTTCCGGCATCGCCGCATGTCAGGTGCTCAGTGCCCGTGGGATCGAGTACGACTGCCTCGAGACCGGGTCCGAGGTGGGCGGCAACTGGCGCTACCTCAACGACAACGGCATGTCCTCCGCCTACCGGTCGCTCCACATCAACACCTCACGGCAGATGATGGAGTTCAAGTCGTTCCCGATGCCCGCGCACCTGCCGGCGTATCCGTCGCACTTCCAGATCGCCGAGTACTTCGACGACTTCGTGAAGCACCATGGGTTCCGCGACCGCATCCGCTTTCGCACCGAGGTGACGAGCGTTTGCGCCGACTCCGGCGGCTACCTCGTTTCGACGCGCGATCGCGATACGGGAGAGGAGGCTTCCGCGGTGTACCGCTCGGTCATCGTCGCGAACGGGCACCACTGGTCGCCGCGGCTGCCCGAACCCGCCTTTCCCGGTTCGTTCGACGGCGAAGAGATGCACGCGCACCACTACAAGACGCCGGAGCGTTTCGCGGACAAGAAAGTGCTGGTGCTCGGCATCGGCAATTCGGCCTGCGACATCGCGGTCGAGTCCTCGCGCGTCTCCGCGCGGACGTTTCTGGCGATGCGCCGCGGTGCGCACATCATGCCGAAGTACCTGTTCGGGATGCCGACCGATCATCTGACGACTTCGCCGCTTGCCCGGTTCGCGCCCGCCTGGCTGCAGGCGCTGTCCGTCCGGGCGATGCTGCGGCTCGCACGGGGCAAGCTCTCCGACTACGGGCTGCCTGAGCCTTCGCACGGCATCCTGGCGGCGCACCCGACCGTGTCGGACGACCTGCTGACCCGGCTCGGGCACGGCGACATCACGGTGAAGCCGAACGTGGAGCGGCTGGACGGCACCGGTGTCGTGTTCGCCGACGGCAGCCGCGAGGACGTTGACGTGATCGTCTACTGCACCGGCTACCGGGTCGACTTCCCGTTCCTCGACTCCGCCGAGTTCACGGCCGTGTCGTCGCCGGACAACGAGGTGTCGCTGTACCGGCGGGTCGTGGATCCGGCGCATCCGGGGCTGTACTTCCTCGGGCTGATCCAGCCGCTCGGGGCGATCATGCCGCTCGCCGAGGCACAGGCGGAGTGGATCGCCGACCTCGTGTCCGGGCGCGCCGCGTTGCCGCCGGCGCCGGAGATGACGGCGGAGATCGCCGCCTACCGGAAGTCGCTGCGGAGCCGGTACGTGAAGTCGAAGCGGCACACCCTGGAGGTCGACTTCCTCGGGTACCAGCGTGAGCTTCGGGAGGAACGCCGAGCCGGGGCCGCTCGCCGCTGAACTGATATATCGGAACTGATATATCGGTTGTTCCGGGCCGCCGGCTGCCGTCGACGCTTTGCTGACCTGCGCCTTAGCAATGACTCTTTGGACATCGTCCGCAAAAGACTCATTGCAAGGGGGCGTGGGGCGGCGGGAAATGAGGGGTGGACACGGGCGGGCGTGGGTAGGTTCGGGCTGTGGCGGCGAGTGCTCAGGTGATCGTTCTCAACGGTGGGTCGAGCTCCGGCAAGTCGGGGATCGCGCGGTGTCTGCAGGCGGTGTTGCCGGGGGCCTGGCTGGCGATCGGGGTCGACACGTTGATCGACGTGATGCCGGCTCGGTTGCAGCTGGGGGCTGAGGGAATCGGGTTCGCCGGGGACGGTGAGGTGACCGTCGGGGCCGAGTTCCGGTTGCTCGAGGACGCGTGGATGGCCGGGGTCGGTGCGATGGTGCGGGCCGGGGCGCGAGTGATCGTGGACGACGTGTTCCTGGGTGGGACCGAGTCGCGGCAGCGGTGGGAGAAGGTGTTCGACGGGCTCGGCGTCGTGTGGGTCGGGGTGCGGTGTGATGCCGCCGTCGCCGCCGGCCGGGAGCTTGCCCGTGGCGATCGGGTGTCCGGGATGGCCGAGGTGCAGGCCGAGCTGGTGCATCGGGGGATGACCTACGACGTCGAGGTCGACACCACGCGTACCGAGGCGTTCCAGTGCGCCGAGCTCATCGCCGAAAGGATCACTGCGGCGGATCGTTAGGGGCGCAGGAACCGCCGCCGTGCGGCCAGCAGGACGGGCCGGCGCTGACCGGCGGCGCGTCTGAGGTCGCGGCTGTCCTCGACAGGATCGCAGGCAGGCCCATATCCAATATATTGCCTAGCGAGATCCAGCGGGCGAACACGCACGGCCACACCTCGCCTGAGGAGGAGATGGCGACGGCGCCGTGTCCGCAGCGGCCGCACAGCTGGTCAGGGGCCGGTGAAGCGTTTGCGCCGCGGCCGACGCCGCGCAACCGGTCGATGCCGACGACGTCGACGCCCAGTTGCACGAGCTCGGTCCGCGCGGCATGGGTGCGCTGCCGGCCGATGCGATCGGAAGAGCTGCCGACGTCGATGACGCCGACGCGCAGCGGGATGTCGCGGTCCAGGGCCTCGGCGATGTTGGCCCTGGTGCGGGCGTGGCTGCCACGCCGGCGGGTGACGGCCTCGTGCTGGTCGGCGGCGTCGGAGTAGTAGCTCGTGGCGAGGCGGACACCGGGGCGGGAGAAGGCGTCCCACAGGTGCGGCTCGATGTGCACGAGATTGCTGAAGACCTCGACGGAGAGTCCCGCGCCGAGTGCGCGGTCCACGAACTCGGGTAAATCCGGGTGCAATGTCGGTTCGCCGCCGATGAACTGAACCGACCGCGCACCGAGTTCGGCGACGTCGGAGATGACGCGGAACCAATCCGGTGTTCCCAGCACACCCGCGGTGCCGCGCGGACCGGACTCCGCGTAGCAGTGCGTGCAGCTCAGCTGACATTTACCGGTGATCTCGAGCCATGCGAAACGCAGATCGGTCATGTCCCGCTCCCCTGGACGTCGCCGTGATTCCATCTTGCCCCGGCTCGTCGAGAATGGAGCTGTCGAATTGCTTAGACATCGGCCTGATGTTGGCGTAATGACATGTCACCGACACGAATCCGGCGGGCGCCTCGCCGGATCGCATTGACTGACTAATCAACCGTCGGTCAGCAGCACTCACAACCGGTGCAGCAGTCGTCCACGTCCATCACCTCCCCTCCGGTGGGCACCACGGTGGACAGTCGGTCCCGACCATGTCCACCAGTTCGCCACGGAGTCGCGCGAGCCGGGCCATCTCGGCGTCGATCTCGGCGATGTGCCGCCGCAGCAGTTCCTCGGCCGGCTCGCACGGGCACTCGCCGGTGTCGCGGACGGCGAGCAACGACGAGATCTCCCGCAACGACAGACCGAGCCGCCGGCAGTCGCGGATGAAGAGGATCCGGTCGGCCGCGGAGGGCGGGTACTGCCGATAGCCCGACGAGGTGCGTGGCGGCGGCGCGAGCAGGCCCGCGCGCTCGTAGTACCGGACCGTGTCCGGCCGGACCCCGACCTGCCGTGCGAGCTCGGCGACTCTCATGCACCCAACGCTAAACCTGTGAGTGCACTCCAATGTCAATACGCGGAGGGGTCAGGCGCGCGTCATCAGGAAACAGGCGAAGCCGCTGCCGGGAACAGGTTCCGCGAGCCGCTCGATGTCGAACGTGTTGCCGAACAACCGCTGCTCGGCGCCGGGCTCGATGCCGGGGAACCGTGCGCCCCGCCGCTTCCACCACGAGATCTCGTCGTAGAAGCACCACATCACGAAGATGGAACCGGGGTGCGACAACCGGTGCACGGTCGCGGCCATCGCGTCCTGGGCCTGACCGCGCAGGTCGTCCAGCACGCCGTAGTCGACGAGCAGGTCGAACGTCCCGGAGACACCGGGAATCGCGGCAGCGGTCAGATCCCCGGCGACCCACGAGACCGACAACGACGCCGGAGTCGCCCGCCGCGCCTTCTCCAGGCCGACGGGGGAGTAGTCCACCCCCGTCACGTCGAAGCCGTGCGCCGCAAGGAAGATCGAGTTCGCCCCGCTGCCGCACCCGAGATCGATGGCGCGGCCCGGCGGCACCCGGCCGGACGTCACCAGCCGCGCCAGTTCGGAACGCGGCCCGGTGGTCTCCCACGGCGCCCAGGTCCGGTACATGAAGTCGTAAGCGCGACGTCCGACCACGACAGGCCTCCTACGACGAACGGGGCCACCGACATTACGTCAGCGGCCCCGCTTCACCACAGGGATCAGTGCACGCCGAGAACGCCGTCCACCCGGCGCGGGATGCCCAGCGGGTTCGCGTCCTGCAGCTCCACCGGCAGCAAGGCGTCCGGCCACGACTGGTAGGTCACCGGCGCGATCCACCGGCGGATCGACGTGGCACCCACCGAGGTGTGCAGCGGGTTCGTCGTCGACGGCCACGGCCCACCGTGGTGCTGGCCCCACGCCACCGCGACACCGGTCGGCCACGCGTTGAAGATCAGCCGGCCCGCGACGTGGCGCAGGATCTCCGCGATCTCACCGGCCTGGGCGTGGTCGGACTCGGCCGCGTGCACGGTGCCCGTCAGGGTGCCCGGCAGCTTCGCCAGAACGGAGTGCAGCTCGGCCGGCGACGTAGTAGGTCACCACCGAGCGCGGCCGGGCCGAAGTGCTCCTCGGTCAGCTTCTCGAGGTTCTCCTCGAAGACCTTCACCGGCACGCTGAACAGCCGCGGCGAGACCGCCCAGGCCTCGTCCGGACGCGTTCCCGTCGACACGACGGACACGAGGTCCGACGCGGCCAGCGCGTCCGTCGAAGCCTTGTAGGAGTCGCACATCCGCTCGTTCAGCATCGCGCCACCGGCCGTCGCCGCGACCGCCTCGCCCAGCGCGGGCACCAGTGCCGCGGGCGCGAACACCAGTCCGGGGTTCGTGCAGAACTGCCCGACCCCCATCGTCAGCGACTGCGCGAAACCGGCGGCGATGTCCGGCGTGGCCGCACCGGGCAGGATCACCGTCGGGTTCACGCTGCCCAGCTCGCCGTAGAACGGGATGGGGTCCGGCCGGCCCTGCGCCAGGTCGAACAGCGCCCGGCCGCCACCGGTCGAGCCGGTGAAGCCGACCGCGCGCACCGATGGGTGCTGCACCAGCGCACGACCGGACTCGGTGCCGTACACGATGCCGAACACGCCTTCGGGCGCCCCGGCTTCGCGAAGAGCGTCGATCACCACGCGCGAGGTCTCCCGCGACGTGCTCGGGTGCGCGGAATGTGCCTTCACCACAACGGAACAGCCGGACGCCAGCGCGGAGGCCGTAGTCGCCACCGGCCACCGAGAACGCGAACGGGAAGTTCGACGCGGAGAACACCGCCACCGTCCCGAGTGGACGGAGAATGCGTCGCAGTACCGGGCGCGGCGGGATGATGTCCGGGTTCGCCGTGTCCAAAGTGGCCTCGACGTAGCTGCCCTCGCGCAGCACCTCCGCGAACAGCCGCAGCTGGTTCGTCGTGCGCTTGAGCTCGGTGGTCAGCCGCGGCACGCCCAGCGCCGTCTCGCCGTCCGCCGTCGAGACGAGCAGCTCCGACTCGCCGTCCAGCGCGTCCGCGACCTTCTCCAGCACCACGGCCCGGTCCGCGGCCGGGACGATCGACCACGCCGGGAACGCGACGGCCGCGGCCGAGGCGATTCGGTCCACCTCGCTGTCGGGGGTCTTCGCAACCGGCTCGCCGAACGGCTCACCGGTGCGCGGGTTGTATCCCTGAACGACGTGGCTCAACGCCCTGCCTCCTTGACTGCCGTGTCGAAATCGGGGCCGCACCAGGCCCCGCCCACGTACTTCGCCGCGTACGACGAGGGATCGAGCTCACCGCCGTGCCGTTCCAGCACCTCGGCGGCGAACACCTCGGAGTCGTCCTGCGGCTCGTAACCCAGCGCGCGCGCCTCGTCCAGCGAGAACCAGCCGCGCTTGTTGGCCGAAACACCCCACACGATCCGGAACCCCGGCGACGCAACGGAAAGACACGCCTCGAACAGGCGCGCGCCGTCGTCCGGCGACATCCACGTCGACAGCATCCGCACGTCGCGCGGCTTCTCGAAGCACGAACCGATGCGGATCGCGATCACGTCGAGGCCGTAGCGGTCGGCGTACAGCGATCCCAGTGCTTCCAGCGCGACCTTCGAGACACCGTAATAGGTGTCCGGTCGCGGGAAGACGTAGTCGCCTGCGTCGCCATCGGCGCGTTCCACGTAGCCGACCGCGTGGTTCGAGCTCGCGAGGATCACGCGGCGAACCCCTTGGCGCCGTGCGGCTTCCAGCACGGTGTGCGTGCCGTCGATGTTGACGTGCAGGATCTTGTCCCACGATTCCTCGAGGCTGTGGCCGCCGAGGTGGATCACGGCGTCGACGTCCTTCATCGCGGCTTCCATCGCCTCGATGTCGGTCACCGACGCCTGGACGAGCTCGACGTTCTCGCCGTCGGCGGCCGCGGACAGTTCCGCGATGTCCAGCAGCCGCAGGACGCGGCCCTCCGCCGCGAGCCGAGAACGCATGAGCGTCCCCACCACTCCACCGGCGCCGGTGATCAGGATGCGTGCGGTCACGGGTTGGACCCCTCCGTACTTGTGCAGAAACTCGGCAAATCTGGAGTCAGCGACCGAACTGGCGGAGAAGCTCGGTGATCGTCCGGGCAGCGTCCAGCAGAGCGGAGACGACCTGCCGCTCGTGCTCGGGGTCCAGTCTGCCCAGCGGGACCGAACAACTCATAGCGTCCAGAACGGGGTTTCGGTAGGGCAACGCCACCGCGAAGCAGCCCAGGCCGGGAGTGTTCTCCTCGCGTTCATGGGCATAGCCGACATTCCGGAACCCGGCGAGCTGCTCGTGCAGTGCTGCCCGGTCGATCACGGTGTTGGGGGTCAGCGGTGCCAGCTCGGCGGGGAGGATCAGGTCGACCTCCTCGGGCGTGCGCGTCGAGAGCACGGCCTTGCCCAGCGACGTCGAGTGCGCGGGCAGCCGGCGGCCGACGCGTGAGACGACGCGCAGGTGGTGCTCGGACTCGCGGCTGGCCAGGTAGACGACGTCCGCACCGTCCAAACGGGCAAGGTGCACGGTCTCGTTGATGTCCTGACGCACCTGCTCCATCACGCGGATCGCCGCGCGCACCACCGGGTCGTGGTCCAGGTACGAGGTACCGACGAGCAGCGCGCGCACGCCGATGCCGTAAGTGCCGCGGTCCGAGTCGACCTCCACCCAGCCGCGCGCTACCAGCGTCTGCAACAGCATGTAGAGGCTCGACTTCGGGTAGCTCAGCTCCCGATGCAGCTCGGTCAGCGTCAGCCGGCGGTCCGACGCGGAGAGCACTTCGAGCAGCTCAACCGTTCGGTCAGCGGACTTTACTGCGCCCGGACGAGCTGTGCCCTTGTCGATCGGCGACGCCACCTGGCCTCCTCGAAACCGGTAAGCAACTTGCCCTTGACACGTTGCTGTGCTGATTCTTACAGTCCTGCAGCAGGTTCACAAGTACGACCCCGATTCACATACGTGAAACCGAAGGGCCAGGACGATGCGCCGTAGGACTGCCACAACAATCGCCACCTTCAGCGTGGCCATGTTGCTTGCGGGCTGCGGTGGGGCCGCGACGGTGTCTTCGACAAGGACCCGAACAAGCCTCTCGAAGTGTGGACCCGCTCGACCGAGGCGACCGCGAAGGTCTACGAGAAGATCTTCAGGTCGTTCACCGAGAAGACCGGTGTGCAGGTCGACTACAAGCCGATCTACAACGACTTCGACAAGCAGGTGCAGCAGCGCGCCGCGTCGAAGGACCTGCCGGACGTCGTCATCAACGACACCGGCTCGCTCGGCAACTTCGTCAAGCAGGGCTGGACGACCGAGATCAAGCGCGAGGACGTCGCGGGCGGTGCCGACATCGTCGATCGCGCGTGGAACAACGCCAAGGGCGCGGACGGCAAGTTCTACGCCATTCCGTACTCCACCCAGGCGATGGTCACCCTGATCCGCAAGGACTGGCGCGAGAAGCTCGGCAAGCCGATCCCCACCACGTGGGAGGAGCTGGACGACCTCGCGAAGGCGTTCACCCGCAACGACCCCGACGGCAACGGGCAGAACGACACCTACGGCATGCTCGTGCCGGGCACGACCGACCGCGGCTACCTCGGCTGGTGGGCCGCCAGCTACATCTGGCAGGGCGGCGGCGACATCCTCGAGGAGGAGGGCGACGGCAAGTTCTCCGTCGCCATCGACTCGCCCGAGTCGACCAAGGCGATCGAACGGCTGCGCAAGCTCTTCTGCGAAGAGAAGGTCATGCAGCCCGGTTCGCTGACGCTGAGCACGAACGACGCGCACCCGCTGTTCGAGTCGGGCAAGAGCGGCATCTACCTGACCGGTCCGTACATGATCGGCCGCTTCGACAAATCGGTCGGCAAGGACAAGTACGAGGTCATCGCGTCCCCGCGCGGCCCGGCCGGTGCCACGGTGCTCGGCGAGGGCGAGGACATCTACCTGATGGCCGGCTCCGCGAAGACCGCGGACCAGAAGAAGCTCGCCGAGTACCTGATCTCGCCCGAGGCGCAGCAGGCCGGCATGAAGGGCGACCCGCAGCCGGTGGTTCGCCTGCCGGTCAACAAGAACGTCGACGTCAACGCGACGTACAACGACCCGCGCTGGGCGACCGTGGCCGGGGTGTACAAGAGCGAGGCGCGGCCGTTCCCGAGCGTTCCGAACTTCGCGCCCTTCCGGCAGAAGACCTCGGAGACCCTGAACTCCATCTTCGCGAAGTGCCCGGCTGACTCCTCGGCCGAGCTGAAGTCCCTGGCGGAAGCGCTGAAGAAGGAGCTCGACAACCAGAAGGCGTCGCAGTGACGGCGGTTACGCCGATCAGCGACACCCGAGACGTGGGCTCGACGGCTAGTGGCGGCGGTGCCGTCGAAACCCACCCCGTGAGGCGGCGCCGCCGGCGCCGCCTCACGGGAGCCAGCTTTATCCCCTGGCTGTTCCTGTTTCCCGCCGCGCTGATCTTCCTGGTCTTCAAGTTCATCCCGATGGCGGAGGGCATCCGGCTCTCGCTGTTCGAGGTGCGGCCGTTCCTCGGCGACATCTTCGTCGGGTTCAAGAACTACGCGACGATCCTGTCGGACGAGAAGTTCCTGACAGCGAGCTGGCACACCCTGGTTCTGGCGGGTGGCCAGACGTTCGGCGCGATGCTCATCGGCTTCTTCCTGGCGCTGCTGCTGGAAGGCCACGCCAAGTCGCTGTGGTTCGTGCGCTCCGCGGTGTTCCTGCCCGTGGTCGCGGCGACGGCGGTCATCGGCGAGATCTGGCGCCTGTTCTTCTACCCGGCGCCGGAAGGCTTCCTCAACAGCGCCATCTCCTGGATCGGCCTCGGGCCGTGGGAGTACATCCACGACACCGACACGTCGCTGGTGTCGGTCATGTTCGTCGGCATCTGGAAGCACGCGCCGTACGACATGGTGCTGATCCTCGCCGGGCTCGCCGGCATCGACCGCCAGCAGTACGAGGCGGCCGCGATCGACGGAGCCTCGACGCCGCAGCGGATCTGGAACGTCACGCTGCCCGCGTTGCGCCCCGTCATCACGATTCTCCTTACACTGGCGGCGATCCGCGGCCTGCGCGTGTTCACCGAGGTGTACGTGCTCACCGGCGGAGGTCCCGCCGGGTCGACCGATGTCTGGATGACGCGCGTCTACACAACGGCGTTCGAGCAGTCGGAGGCCGGTCTGGCGTCGGCTGGCTCCGTGCTGCTGTTCCTGGTCACACTGGTGCTCACGGTGTCTGTGCAGGTGTACCGCCGAAGGAAGGAGGCGCGGTGAGCGTCAACTCGAGCCGCTTCGACAGCGCCATCGGCTGGTCCACCCAGGCGGACGCGTGGGTCAGCAAGGGGATCCGGGCCCTGCTGAGTGCCTTGGCTGTAATCCTTTTCTGCGGTCCGCTGCTGGTCATCTTCTCCGGCGCGTTCGACCACAACCCGGACCCGACCAAACTGTCGGTGATCCCGGCCAACCCGTCGCTGATCAACTTCCAGGTCGCGGCGGAGAATCGGATCTGGCACTACCTGTCGAACTCGCTGATCATCGCCGGCGGCGCCCTGCTGTTGCAGCTGTCGGTGAGCGTGTTCGCCGCCTACGCGTTGGCGCGCAAGAAGTTCCGCGGTCAGGCCATCGCACTGTTGGTCATCCTTGCCACGATGATGCTGCCGGAGGAGGTCATCGCGATCCCGCTGTCACTGGTGATCGGGGACCTGCCGCTGGTGCACGTGAGTCTCAAGGGCACCCTGCTCGGCGTCATCCTTCCTCTGGGGGCTTGGGGTTTCTCCATCTTCGTCATGACGGAGTTCATGAAGGAGATCCCCAACGAACTGGAGGAGGCCGCCAAAGTGGACGGTGCCGGGGAGTTCCGGCTGTTCGCCCAGATCATTCTCCCCCTGTGCAAGCCCGCTCTCGGTGTGATCGCCGTGTTCGGCTTCAACATGATTTGGGAGCAGTACCTGCTTCCCCTGATCGTCGCCGCTGACCCCTCCGATTACACGCTCACGGTCGCACTTCTCGCGCTCCGGTCCGACGACATGGTCGGGACGGGCATCGTGCTGGCCGGTGCGTTGCTGGCGCTGGTACCGAGCCTCATCGTGTACCTGTCGCTGCAGAAGTCCTTCCTGCGTGGGATCACCACCGGAGCGATCAAGGGATGAGTGTCTGGTATGCAACTCGATGGTGTGCTGTTCTTTCCGGTGACCCCGTTCGACGCCGAGGGGAACATCGCGTACGACGTGCTGGCTGAGCACGTCAAGCACGGTGTCTCCGCCGGGCCCGGCGCGGTTTTCGTCGCCTGCGGCACCGGCGAGTTCCACGCGTTGGAGCTGGGCGAGTTCGAGCGCGCGGTGTCCGTCGCCGTGGAGGCGACCGGTGGGCGAGTGCCGGTGTTCGCCGGTGCGGGTGGTTCGGTCGCGTCGGCCAAGCAGTTCGTGCAGGCGGCCGCCAGGGCCGGTGCCGACGGCATCCTGCTGCTGCCGCCGTACCTGGTGACGAACCCGGCCGCCGGCCTGGTGCGGTTCGTGGCCGAGGTCTCGGGTGCCACCGAGCTGCCGGTGATCGTGTACCAGCGCAACAACGCGCGGTTCACGCCGGAGACCGCCGTCGAGGTCGCGTCGATCCCGAACGTGGTGGGATTCAAGGACGGCATCGGCGATCTCGACCTCATGCAGCGGATCGTGCTGTCGGTCCGTGCGGGCGTCGACAAGCCGTTCCAGTTCTTCAACGGCCTGCCGACCGCGGAGATGACGCAGCTCGCGTACCGGGGCATCGGCGTCGAGCTGTACTCGTCGGCGGTCTTCTGCTTCGCGCCGGAGATCTCACTCGGCTTCTACCAGGCCGTGCAGGCCGGCGACATCGAGCTCGTGAACCGCTTCCTGTTCGAGTTCTACAAGCCGCTCGTCGAGCTGCGCGACAAGGTCCCCGGTTACGCCGTCGCCCTGGTGAAGGCCGCGGTGCGCGCGAACGGGCTCGAGGTCGGTGGCGTGCGGCCGCCGTTGATCGATCCGAGTGACGATCACCTGGCCGCACTGGACAAGATCATCGCCGCTGGCAAGGCTCTGCTGGCATGAAGATCACCGAAATCGTCCTGACGCCGGTCGCCTTCCGGGATCCGCCGCTGCTGAACTCGGCGGGCGTCCATGAGCCGTGGGCGCTGCGCACGATCGTCGAGGTGCACACCGACGAGGGCATCTCCGGGCTGGGGGAGACCTACGGCGACCTCGGGCATCTGGAGCGCTCGCGGTCCGTTGTGGACTCTTTGATCGGACTCGATGTCTTCGCGCTGAACGAGATGCACGCGCGGGTCGCCACCGCTCTCGGTGGCAGGACCGGACTGGACAAGCACGGGCTGACCGGGATGATCACGGCGGAGAGCACCGTCGACCGCGTGTACTCGCCGTTCGAGGTCGCGTGCATGGACATCCAGGGCAAGGCGCTGGGACGTCCGGTGCACGACCTGCTGGGTGGCGCGGTTCGTTCCTCGGTGCCGTACTCCGCCTACCTGTTCTACAAGTGGGCCGGGCACCCCGGAGCCGACGCCGACGAGTGGGGCGAGGCGATCGACCCCGCGGGCATCGTCGCGCAGGCGACCAAGATGATCTCCGAGTACGGGTTCGGGTCGATCAAGCTCAAGGGCGGCGTGTTCCCGCCGGAGCAGGAGATCGAGGCGATCCGGGCGTTGCGCGAGGCGTTCCCGGACCACCCGCTGCGGCTGGACCCGAACGCGGCCTGGTCGCCCGCGACGTCGCTGAAGGTCGCGGCGGAGCTCGACGGCGTGCTGGAGTATCTGGAGGACCCGGCACCGGAGATCTCCGGGATGGCCGAGGTGGCCGCGAAGGCGCCGATGCCGTTGGCCACCAACATGTGCGTGATCGCGTTCGAGCACCTCAAGCCGTCGGTGGAGCAGGACGCCGTGCAGGTGCTGCTGTCCGACCACCACTACTGGGGCGGGCTGCAGCGGTCGCGTCAGCTGGGCATGATCTGCCAGACGTTCGGCATCGGTCTGTCGATGCACTCGAACTCGCACCTCGGGATCTCGCTGGCGGCGATGACGCACCTGGCCGCCGCGACACCGAACCTGAACTACGCGTGCGACACGCACTACCCGTGGAACGTCGCGGACGAGGTCGTGGAGCCCGGCGTACTGTCCTTTGTGGATGGTGCGGTGCCGGTGCCGGCGACACCGGGTCTCGGTGTGTCCCTGGATCGCGACGCGCTGGCCCGGCTGGCGGAGAACTACGTTCGCTGCGGGATCACCTCCCGTGACGACACCGGTTACATGCAGAAGTTCGACCCGAGCTACGAGAGGAAGCGTCCCCGGTGGTGAAGTCGGTTGTCCACGCCTATCCGTGGGACCTGATCGGTGACCCTGAGGCCGTTGCGCGGTATCAGGGTCTTGGCGTCGACGCGATCGCTCTCGCCGCGTCGTACCACACCGTGCGGGCGGCTACTCCGCTGCATCCTTCGCACCGCTTGGTCGACGCGCGGCACGCGGCGTTCTACCTGCCGGTGCGTGAGTCGAACTACGGCCGGTTGGTGCCGGCGGAACCGTCCTGGGTGGACGGTTCGGACTCCTTCGGTGCCGCGGCCGCGCTGGTTCGTGCTGCTGGACTTCCGGTTTACGCATGGACTGTGTTGACGCACAACTCCCGTCTTGGTGACCTGCACCCGGACGTGACTGTCGTGAACGCGTTCGGCGACCGGTACCCGTACGCGTTGTGCACCGCGCAGCCGGACGTTGTCGAGTACACGTCCGTGCTGGTGTCCGAGGTGCTCGAGCTGGGCGCGCCGGACGGGATCATCCTGGAAGCCTGTGGCCCGCTGGGGTTCTTCCACGGCGGTCACCACGAGAAGACCGATGGCACGGACTGGAACCCGGTGCAGCAGAAGCTGTTGTCACTGTGCTTCTGCTCGGCCTGCACCGCCCTGTACGCCGACCCGGATGCCCTGCGTGAAGCGGTCCGGGCTGGAGTTGATCGCGGTGCACCCAGCGTGGAGGACGCGCTGGGTGCGCTGGCGGACGACGTGCGAGAGGTGCGCACCGGTGTTGTGCGGTCGTTGCGGCAGAAGCTGGTCTCCGAGATTCGGGCCGCTGCGCCTTCTGTTCGCATCGGTATGCACGTGACAGCGGATCCGTGGGGCACCGGGCCGTTCGCGACCGTCGCCGGTGGTTTGGACGCGGACGTCGATGTGCTGACGACGATGTGCTGGCCTGGTCCGGACGTCGCCGTGGCCGGGATCGACGCTCTTCGCGCGGCTGCCCCGGACACCCGGATCGCCGCCTACGTGCTGGGACTGCCGCCGAAGCCGGCGGACGGCGCGGCGTTGTCGAAGGAGTGGCTGGCCTACCTGGACGCCGGGGTCGAGGAATTCCACCTCTACCACGGCGGACTGGCGTCGGCCGCTCGCCTGGAAGCCCTGCGCGAGGCGGTCGCGGCCGTTTCCCGGTAACTGTGAAGCGAACTCACTGCAACCCGTTGTGAGCGCGGTTCCGTCCTTGGTGCATGAGGCACATTGGAACCGTAGTTGGCACTGGCGTGTTGCTGCTGGTGGTTTCCGCTTGCGGCAGTGCGCAACATGCGGGCACTGGGGCAGGTGGCGGTCCGACGATGCCGACCGCCACCTCGCCTTCGGAAGCGCCGCCGGGCATCGCTCCCGGCGAGGTCCCGCCGGATGGCAAGCCGGTGACGAAGCTGGACGCCAATGCTTTGTCACCGGACTATCCGCGCAACGTGTGGACACAGGGCGACGGTCGGACCGTCGGTGTCACCGCCCAGGAGGGCGGGTGCGGGAAGGCCAGCGCGTCCGTGCTGGAGCAGTCGGCTTCCGTGGTGAAGATCGAACTGGTCGAGACGCTGCCGCTGACCAAGGAGATGTGCACGATGGACATCCGTTTCCCGCCGCTGACGGTGCAGCTCTCCGAGCCCCTTGGTGAGCGCACGGTCGCGTTGACCTCGCGGCAGGAACAGAAGTAGAGACCTCCTCCCCACGGTGCCCGGTCGGCATCTGCCCCGCCGGCCGGGCATCTCCCCTCTTCACAAGGGCTTTGCAAGGATGGTGCGCATGAGAAACGCCGTCGCTGCCGTTGCTCTCGCCGTCGTGCTCGCCGGTTGCTCGTCGGGCACGCAGTCCGGCGCGCCCGGATCCGGTTCGTCCAGCGGCGCGCCCACGTCGGGCACGTCCACCCTGCCGTCGCCCGGTTCGTCCGGCGCTCCCACGAGCGCTCCGGTCCAGCCTCCGGTCTCGATCTCGGAGGAGAAGCCGGTCGTGCCGCCCAACGTGACGGCGGTGCCCAAGGACAAGGTCGACACGACATCGTTGTCAGAGACCTACCGCACCGAGGCCTACGTCTTCAACGACGGCCGTGACGTCGAGGTGTTCGGCGTCGGCGGCGGCTGCAAGGAAGCCCGCGCCGAGGTGACCGCGCAGTCCGCCGAGGTCGTCCAGATCGCGCTGGTCACGGTCACCAAGCAACCGCCGGGCACGGTGTGCACCCAGGAGATCCGCCAGGTGCCGCTGACCGTCCGCCTGGCCGCGCCGCTGGGCGACCGCCGCCTGGTGCTGGAGTCCCGCGAGGAGACCGGCTGATATATGGATCTTCAACTGGGGTCTCTGCACGTTTACGACGTCGGTTCCGGCGTGCCGGTGTTCTGGCACCACGGCACGCCGAACCTGGGCCTGCCACCGGAACCGCTGTTCCGTCCGGGCGTCCGCTGGATCTCCTACGACCGTCCCGGCTACGGCACCTCGACCGCTGTGCCGGACAGACCGGTGGCGTCGGCGGCAGCTGATATATCGCATATCGCCGACGCGCTCGGTGTTGATCGATTCGCGGTCTTCGGCCACTCCGGCGGCGCACCACATGCCCTCGCGTGCGCCGCCCTGTTGCCGGACCGCGTGACCGCCGTCGTCGCCGGTGCGTCCTTGGCGCCGTTCGGTGCTGATGGCCTCGACTGGTTCGACGGCATGATCGCCTCAGGTCAGGCTTCGCTGCGTGCGGCCCTCGCAGGCCGCGCGGCCAAGGAGGCCCACGAGGCGTCGGGAGCTACTTACGACCCGGAGTTCACTCCTGCCGACCTCGCAGCGTTGGACGGCCCGTGGTCGTGGTTCGGCAAGGTCGTTGGGCCGGCACTGGCGAACGGCCCTGGTCCGCTGATCGACGACGACCTCGCCTACGTCACGCCGTGGGGCTTCGATCCTTCTTCGATCCGTGTGCCGACCCTGCTGCTGCACGGCGAGCAGGACGGCATCGTTCCCGCCTCGCACAGCCGCTGGCTCGCTTCCCGGATCCCCGGCGCCGAACTGCGCCTGACCCCGGACGACGGCCACATCTCAGTGCTGAACCACGCGCCGGCCGCCCTCGACTGGCTGTTGGCTCGCTAGGCGTCTGCGTCTGCGTCGGTCAGGAACTCGACTCGGTTGCCGGCCGCGTCGAACGTATGGAAGCGCAGCCGGCCGGGGATCTCCGCCGGGTCCGCCCACACGACCGGGTGTCCTGCCGCGGCTACCGCCTCCGCTACCTCGGCCACGTTCACCACGAACGCCGGGTGTGCCTTGCGCGCGGGATGGAAGTCGTCCTCGACGCTTACATGCACCTCGCCGCCGCCCGGCACCTCGAACCAGCAGCCGCCCCATGCGGCTAGCAGCGGTGGCTTCGGCAGTTCTGGCCAGCCGAGCACGCCGGTGTAGAACGCGCGTTGCTTGTCCTCGGCACCTGCCGGGCAGGTGATTTGCACGTGATGGATCATCGCGAACCCCCGATCGCCGAATACAGGACAAGCGTACTGCTAGGCCGGAGTTCGCTGTATCCAGTCGCTATTCGATCTTCGCGCGCCTCTCTGACCTGCCGCTTAGCAATGACTCTTTGGACTTCGTCGGAAAATGACTCGTTGCAAAGGCGTAGAAGCAGGACAGCCGAGCCAACCGATATATCAGTTGGCCCGGCTGTGTGGTGCTGGTGGTTCAGCGACTGCAAGATCAACGGCGGAAGCTGATCTGCAGGGTTGGCGCGGAGGTCTCGGCGAAGAAGTCGTTGCCCTTGTCGTCGACGACGACGAACGCGGGGAAGTCCTCGACCTCGATCTTCCAGACCGCCTCCATGCCGAGTTCGGGGTACTCGAGCACCTCGACCTTGCGGATGCAGTCCTGGGCGAGACGGGCCGCCGGGCCGCCGATGGAGCCCAGGTAGAAGCCGCCGTGGGTGTCGCAGGCGGAGGTCACCTGCTTGGAGCGGTTGCCCTTGGCGAGCATCACCAGCGAGCCGCCCGCGGCCTGGAACTGCTCGACGTAGGAGTCCATGCGGCCGGCGGTGGTCGGGCCGAACGAACCGGAGGCGTAACCCTCGGGCGTCTTGGCCGGGCCGGCGTAGTAGACCGGGTGGTCCTTGAGGTACTGCGGCATCTCCTCGCCGGCGTCGAGGCGTTCCTTGATCTTGGCGTGCGCGATGTCGCGCGCCACGACCAGCGGGCCGGTCAGCGAGACGCGGGTCTTCACCGGCAGCTTGGTGAGGATCTCGCGGATCTCCGACATCGGGCGGGTGAGGTCGATGTGGACGACCTCGTCGGACAGGTCCTCGCCCTCGATCTCGGGCAGGAACCGCGCCGGGTCGCGCTCCATCTGCTCGAGGAACACACCCTCGGGCGTGATGCGGGCCTTCGCCTGGCGGTCCGCCGAGCACGACACCGCGATGCCGACCGGGAGCGACGCGCCGTGGCGGGGGAGCCGGATGACGCGCACGTCGTGGCAGAAGTACTTGCCGCCGAACTGGGCTCCGATGCCGAAGTTGCGGGTCAGCTCCAGGACCTGCTGTTCGAGGTCCGTGTCGCGGAACGCGTGGCCCAGCGGCGAGCCCTCGCTCGGCAGGTTGTCGAGGTAGCGGGCCGAGGCGAGCTTCGCGACCTTGAGGTTCTGCTCGGCGGACAGACCGCCGACGACGACCGCCAGGTGGTACGGCGGGCAGGCCGCGGTGCCGAGTGAACGGAGCTTCTCGTCCAGGAACGACGCGAGGCGCTTCGGGTTCAGCACCGCCTTGGTCTCCTGGTAGAGGAACGTCTTGTTCGCGCTGCCGCCGCCCTTGGCCATGAACAGGAACTCGTACACGGGTTCCTGGCCGGGCTTGTGGAAGACCTCGATCTGCGCGGGCAGGTTCGTGCCGGTGTTCTTCTCGTCCCAGAACGTCACCGGCGCCATCTGCGAGTAGCGCAGGTTGAGCTCCTGGTAGGCCTCGAAGACGCCCTGGGCGAGGGCCTGCTCGTCGTCGCCGCCGGTCAGGACGGTCTCCGAGCGCTTGCCCATGATGATGGCCGTGCCGGTGTCCTGGCACATCGGCAGCACGCCGCCGGAGGAGATCGCCGCGTTGCGCAGCAGGTCCATCGCGACGAAGCGGTCGTTGCCCGATGCCTCGGGGTCATCGATGATCTTGCGCAGCTGGGCGAGGTGCGACGGGCGCAGCAGGTGCTGGATGTCCCGGATCGCCTCCTTCGCGAGCAGCGTCAGCGTCTCGGGGGCGATCTCCAGGAACTTGCGGTCACCGGCCTCGATCAGCTTCACCCCGTCCGACGTGACGAGGCGGTACTCGGTCTCGGTGTCCTTCGCGAGCGGGAGGACGTCGGTGTACTCGAAAGTGGTGGGCACGGGGTACACAGCTCCAACGGTGTGCGTTCGGGATCTGAAAACCGTACCGCCATCAAAGGGACGTATTGGTGTGATCCCCGACCACCGTGTTGTGCGTGACCCCGAACGCACGGAAGGCCGGGGCAGCCCCCGGCCGCCCCGACCTTCCTTCGTGTGCGAAACCCGACTCACGACGGGCGTCGCGTGGCTCTGGTAACGCCCGACCGTGCCGTGAGTTGAGTCACAAGTCAATACTGCCGGACGGGTGAGACCCGACCGTGACTACGAGGCGTACGCACGCAGTTTCGCGGCGCGTTCGCCCTGGCGGAGCTTCGACATGACCTCGCGCTCGATCTGACGCACCCGCTCGCGCGACAACCCGAACCGCTTGCCGATCTGGTCCAGCGTGCGGGGCTGGCCGTCCTCGAGGCCGTAGCGCAGCCGGATCACGGCCTGCTCGCGCGGCTCCAGCGTCGCCAGCACCCGGCGCAGGTCGTCCTGCAGCAGGCCGGAGATGACGGCGCTCTCGGCGTCGGTCGCGTCCGAGTCCTCGATGAAGTCACCGAGGGGAGCGTCCTCCTCCGTGCCGACCGGCATGTCCAGCGATACCGGGTCACGCGCGTGGTCGAGCAGGTCGGAGACCTTGTCCGGGGACGAGGCCCGACTCCTTCGCGAGCTCCTCGTTCGTGGCCTCGCGGCCGAGCGTCTGGTGCAGGTCGCGCTTGATCCGCGCGAGCTTGTTCACCTGCTCGACGAGGTGGACGGGGAGGCGGATGGTGCGGCCCTGGTCCGCCATGCCGCGGGTGATGGCCTGGCGGATCCACCACGTCGCGTAGGTCGAGAACTTGAAGCCCTTGGTGTAGTCGAACTTCTCGACCGCGCGGATCAGGCCCAGGTTGCCCTCCTGGATCAGGTCCAGCAGCGGCATGCCCCGGCCGGTGTAGCGCTTGGCCAGCGACACGACGAGGCGCAGGTTGGCCTTGAGCAGGTGGTCCTTGGCACGGCGGCCGTCGCGGACGAGTTCCCCCATCTCGTCGCGCCGGGTGGGCGTGAGGCGCTTGGCGGTGTCCAGGACGTGCTGCGCGAACACACCAGCCTCGATGCGCTTGGCGAGCTCCACCTCCTCCTCGGCGGTGAGCAGCGCGGTCTTGCCGATTCCGTTCAGGTAGACTCGAACGAGATCGGCTGCTGGCCCCTGTGCGTCGAGGTCGTGGTGGTCGACGACGGTGTTTTCTCCGACTTCACGGTCGGAGATCCTCGTGACGGTCATGGATCTCCCTCCCCCTGTTGCGGGCGTGGCTGTCAAGGCGGCGGCGCGGCGCTGCGCCCTGGTGCCGGTTGCGGCGGGCCCGCTCGGGATCCCATCGCTAGCTGGCTGATACCTGGGTAACGAGCCCGATTCCGAATTCGTTCCCGACTTCCTGAACTGAAGACGTCATCGCTGTCACAGGCGTTGCGCCAGTAATCTGAGGATTCCCTGAGAAGGCGCTCGGAAGCCTTTACTCAGACCTCGACGAGCAGCGTGAACGGACCGTCGTTCACGCTCCGCACCGACATCATCGCTCTGAATCGTCCTGTTTCGACACGCCCGCCCTTTTGGCGTAGTTCCTGCACCACGGCGTTCACCAACGGTTCCGCGTGCTCGGGCCGGGCGGCCGCCGTCCAGGACGGACGGCGGCCCTTGCGAGTGTCCCCGTAGAGCGTGAACTGGCTCACGACCAGCAACGGAGCGCCGGTCGTCTCGCACGACTCCTCGTCGTTGAGGATGCGCAGCGTGTACAGCTTCTGCGCCATTTTGCGGGCGTGCTCGGCGGTGTCGTCGTGGTGGACGCCGAGCAGCACCAGCAATCCGGGCTCGCCGATCGCGCCGACGATCTCCCCTTCGACTTCGACGCTCGCCTCTGTGACGCGCGCCACAACCGCTTTCACGCGGGAATCAACATTCCGTGCCGGATGAGATCGCGGACGATCGGCAACGCGCCCTCCGTATCGATTTCTCCGTAGGCGAACTCGAGCAGTGAGAGCAGGTCCTCCAAGGGCAGCGCGCCGGTGCATCCGGCGATGAGCTTCGCGGTCGCCTCGTCGACCTCGTGCTGCCAGCCGGGTCCGTCGGTGCGGTGCAGCCGCGCGACGACCTTGCGCCAGCCCTCCTCGCTCGGCTCGGACACCTCTTCGAGCAGCACGGTGTCCGCGACCCGGAACCGCCGGCTCAGCAGATCGGGGTTCGCGCGCAGCCACGTGACGTTGTCGAGCCACCGCGCCGCCTCCGGGCCCAGCGGGTCGTCGTAGGCCTGACGCAGGTCCTCGCACACGACCTCGGAGTGCATCTCGTCGGAGCGCCGCAGCGTCACGTAGCCGAAGCCGACGCCCTGGACCTGGTTCTCCTCGAACCAGTCCAGCCACGCGCTCGCCTTCGCCCGGCCCTCGGGGCTGCGCGGGTCGACGCCCGCGTCCTTGAGCCACGTGCCCACGTACAGCGCGGGCTCGGCGATGTCGCGCTGCACGAACCACGCGTCCACGCCGCCGCGGGGCAGCCAGCTGGAGACGCGCTCCTCCCAGTCCTCGCCCTTGCGGTGCAGCCACGAGGCGAGCAGCTGCCCGACGCCGCCCTCGTTCAGGAACGCAGGCAGCTGCCGGATGACCAGCGCCGACGCGTCGTCGCCCGCGAGCCCGGAGTCGCGGTAGACGTAGTCGACGCGCGGTGGCCCGACGACGAACGGCGGGTTGCACACGACGTGGTCGAACCGCCGGTTGCGAACCGGCCCGAACCACTCGCCCTGCAGCGTCTCGACGTCGAGTTCGTTGATCCGGAACGTGCCCTGCGCGAGCCGGAGCGCGCGCTCCGACAAGTCGGTGGCCGTGATGCGCTCGGCGTGCGTGCTGGCGTGCAGCGCCTGGACGCCACATCCCGTGCCGAGGTCGAGCAACGTGCCGACGGGCGTGCGCTTCGTCGCGCGGGCGAGGCTGATGGAGGCGTGGCCGACACCGAGCACGTGGTCCTCGGGAACCGCTCCGCCGCGCAGGTCGGAGTCGAGGTCGGCGATGACCCACCAGTTGTCCTCGTACGGCCTGACGTCCAGTCCGGCGGTCAGGCTCTTCGTCAGCACTTCGTTGCTGACGGCGTCGTCGATGTCGACGCCGGCGAGTGCCTTGCGGACGTCCTGCTCGGGTTCCTGGTCGCCCAGCAGGAAGAGCCGGATCAGCGTGCCGAGCGTCCCGGCGTCCCTGCTGGCGCGGCGGACGGGCTCGGGCTCGCCGCGGCCGAGTGCGGCGTGGGCCTGCGGGCCGAGCGCGTCGACGACGCCGTCCGCGGTGTAGCCGGCGGTCAGGAAAGCCTCGCGCAGACGAGCGCACAGGTCAGCGGAAAGATCGGGGTGCACGGGTGCAGATGCTTTCACGTGCCCGGGATCAGCGCGTGATCGACAGTCGCATCACGGACAGGGCGATGGCCATCGCCAGGCGTTGGTCGGGGTCGTCGAGCGGAAGCGGCGTGACCTCGGCCATCTTCTGCATCCGGTACCGCAACGTGTTCGGGTGCACGTTGAGCTCGCGCGCGGCCGCCCGCACGTCACCTTGCGCCGCGAGCCACGCCTTCAGCGTCGCCGCGTAGTGCGTCCCGTACTCGGCGTCGTAGCGCAATATATTGGATATCGGCCCGCGGGTCGGGACCCGTCCGGCCTCGGCGACAGCCGCGAGCCGTTGTAGCAGGACCTGGGCCCACGCATCGTCGTACACGACCGGTGCGCCGGTGGAGAGCGCCAGGCATTCGTCGGCTTCCTGCCGCGACGCCTGCAGCTGCGTCGCCTCGGCCGGCCCTCCGACGCCCGCCAGCACGGTGGCCTCGGCGGGCAGTTCGCGGACCAGCGAACGCACCCAGCCGACAGCGTCGTCGGCCGCCGGGATGACGGTGTAGAGGACGTTGCCGAACAGCGCGCTGCGACCGGGCCGCGACCACCCGAAGCCCGCGGTCGCCCGTTGGAACGCCAGCACCGCCGCACCGTGCTCGCCCTCGCCCGCGTGCGCCTGCACGGCGATCACCCGCAGATCCGCGGACGGCAGCCCGAGCCGCGCGACGTCGGCGGACTCCGGGTGCTCCAGCAGCCGGATCACCAGGTCGGCCTCTGCCTGGCGTTCGAGGTCCGTCGACGCACGGGAGCGCAGCAGGTGCAACGCCGCCGTCCGAGCACCGTCGACCAGCGCGGCCGAGCGGGCCGCGTCGACCGGCCCGGTCACCTCGACCCACACGGAGCCGAGCAACTCCCGGCCCGCGCGCACGGCGGCAACGAGGCGGTTGCCCAGTTGCGGCGTCAGCTTGGGGACGAAGATCGGTTCGTCGGACGACGCGAGGTGGGTGAACACCCCGTACTCGTCGAGCGCGCGGCGTGCCTCCTCCGGGACGCGCCGGCCGAGGATGGTCTGGACGCGCACCGGGTCGACGTCCTGCTGGCGATAGGAGTAAGCGAGCACGCGGGACTGCTGGTCCTCGATCGTCACCGGCCCGCCGACCACGCCCGCGATCACGTCGGCGAGACCGAAGAGGTCGCCGGTGCGCGTACCGCCGTTGACCAGCGTCTGCGTGACGTTCGCGAGCTGACTCCACGGCACGGACGCATCCACGAGCAGCACGGCCGCCCCGGACTTCTTGGCGGCGACGACAACGCGTTCGTCCAACGGAGGGCTGCCGTGCAGCACCACAGCCGAAGCGGGTGTCGACGACACCAGTCGCGCCGCGGCGGCGACCGACGACATCCCCAGTCCGAGCAGCACGTCACCCGCCGTGGCCGGCGTGTTTTCCGCCGGATCGTGCAGGGCAACCCCGCGTAGCTCGACGTCACGGCCCATCGGCGCGCACGCCAGATGCGTGCCCAGACTGCCGAGCACGTCCACGAGGCGATCAAGGGCGACCACTCGCGGATGTTAACCGCCGACCGGGTGTCCCGAGCGTCACTCGGACGTGGGACCATGAGACACGTAGCCGATAGAGCTAAACGAGGTGGTGTCGTGAGCAGTCCGGACCGGAACGACACCCCGGTGTTGATCACCGAGGCGGCCCCGTCCTACGAGGAACAGCACGCCGCCCGGCGCCGCAAGTACGCGATCATGATGAGCCTGCGGTTCCCGTGTCTCATCCTCGCGGGGCTGTTCGCGCAGACGTGGTGGCTCGCCCTGTTCTTCATCGTGCTGTCCGTGCCGCTGCCCTGGATGGCGGTGCTGATCGCGAACGACAGGCCGCCGCGCAAGATCGAGAAGGCGAACCGCTACCAGGTCGAGCGCCGCGCCATCGAGCGCAAGAGCACCACCGTCATCGACGGGTAACTCACCACGCGCACTCCAGCGTCGTCGTTGCACCGCGCCCGCGCCTTAGCAATGAGTCTTTTGCGGACGACGGCAAACGAGCCATTGCAAAGGGCGGGCCGTCTGGCACCTTTGCAATGAGTCTTTTGACGTCGTCCGCAAACGTTTTTTGCATGCGGTGGGGGTTCGCGGGGCTGATATATCGGTTGAGCGGCGGGGTTAGCGAGGGGGCTGGGCGCCGACGACGCTGACCGCGCGGGAGCCCGCTCGGACGCCGCCGAGCAGGGCGTCGCGCTTGGACGCGCCGGACAGCCAGGCGGCGAGGAAACCGGCGTCGAACGCGTCGCCGGCGCCGGTCGAGTCGACGCACTCAGTGGCTTCAGCGGGGACCGAGACGACCTCGTCGGCGTCCACCCACGAGGCGCCGTCCGCACCTGACGTGACGACGACCGTGCCGACGTGGTCGAGCAGCGACTTGGCTGCGGCCGGCTCGGCGGAGCCCGTCAGAGCGACGAGCTCGTCGGCGTTGGGGAGCAGGAAGTCGACGCCGCGCACGTCCTCCAGGAAAGCGGCGGGGGAGTGGATCAGGACGGCCGCCTGCGGGTCCACCGACGTCGTCCAGCCCGCGGCCCGCGCGGCCTGCAGCACGGCGAGACCTGCGGGCCGGGATGTGGCGTCGAGCAGCACGTAACCCGAGAGGTGCAGGTGCCCGGAGGCGCCCGCGAGCAGGCCGGGGTCGAGGTCGGCGGGGGAGAAGCGGGCGTTGGCGCCGCGGTCGGGGAGCATCGAGCGCTGACCGTGCTCGTCGACGAGCACGACCACGCAGCACGTTGCCAGCTCCTGGTCGACCGCGAACGCGCACCGCACGCCCACAGCGGTCAGTTCGGAGTGGACCTGGCGGCCGGCCGAGTCGGCGCCGACGCGGGCGACCAGCACTGGCGACGCACCGCACGAGGCGAGCCACACGGCCGTGTTCGCGCCCGCGCCGCCGGGTTCGATGGTCACCTTCGCGCGCACGTCACCGCCGTGTGCGATGGGGCCGGAATGTCGGGCGACGACGTCCAAGCCGGCGTCGCCGACGACGACCACTGGCCTCATCGGTACAACTCCACCGCGGCCGCGGCGGCGACGGTGGCGTTGCTGACGACCAGTTCCTCGTTCGCGTCGAGGCTCACGCCGGCGCTCGCGGTGTGGAAGTGCTCCAGGAGAACGGGCGAGACGTCCTTGCCGCGCACGTCCTGGTCGACGAGCTTCTGCAGGCCCTCGGCCAGCAGCCGGTCGTGCAGGGCGGAGTCCATCTCGAACGCGGCCGGGATCGGGTTCGCCAGCAGCATGCCGCGCCCGCCCGCCGCGAACACCGCGGCGGCCTCACGGGGGTTCTCGACCCGCCACGGCACCTCGAACGCGGACTCGCGCCGGTAGAACGCGGGGAAACGGGAGGTCTGGTAGCCGACGACCGGTACGGAGCGGGTCTCCAGCACCTCCAGGGTCGCGCCCATGTCGAGGATCGACTTCACGCCCGAGCACACGATCAGGACCGGCGTCGTCGCCACCACGTCGAGGTCGGCCGACACGTCCCACGTCTCGTTCGCGCCGCGGTGCACGCCACCGAGCCCGCCGGTCGCGAACACCCGGATGCCGGCCTGGTGGGCCAGCGCCGCGGTCGACGCCACCGTCGTCGCGCCGCTGCGGCCCAGCGCGTAGGCGGGACCGAGGTCGCGCAACGACAGCTTGTCCAGGTCGCCCGCGTTGCACACGCGGTCGAGCTGGGATTCGGACAGGCCGATGTACGGCTCGCCGTCGAGCACGGCGATCGTCGCGGGCACGGCGCCTGCCTCCCGCACGACGCGTTCCAGGCGCGCGGCGACCTTGAGGTTGCGTGGCGCGGGCAGCCCGTGGGACAGGATGGTGCTCTCAAGGGCGACGACCGGCCGGTTCCCGGCCAGCGCGGCGGCTACTTCCTCAGCGATGTGCAGCGTGGTCACGAGGGGACATCATCCCAGGTACCCTGGGCGGGTGAGCACCCAGACTCTCCCCGAGGTCGACGTACGGCCGGAAGGCACCGACCAGACCGGGGACGACGCCCCGAAGATGTTCCATTACGTGCGCAAGGCGAAGATCGCCGAGAGCGCCGTGATGGGAACCCACGTGGTCGCGCTGTGCGGCGAGGTCTTTCCGGTGACCAAGTCACCGAAGCCCGGTTCGCCGGTGTGCCCGGACTGCAAGAAGATCTACGAAAACCTGCCTGGTGGTGGCGAGGAGTAACCCGCACCCCGCAAACCACAGCCGCGCCCGGTGCCTCGAGGACGACTCGAGGCACCGGGCGCGGCTGTTCTCGTTCGGCTAACCCCGCTGCTTCTCCTCCGCGGGCTGCGCCTGCTCCTGGACCTTGAGCGGAGTCGTCAGCTGCGTGTCGGCGGGGGAGGAGGCGGAGAAGTTGTTGTTGTTCGGCTCGTGTTCGTGTTCCTGCTTGGGCTTCTCGCTCTCCTCGCGGATGCGGGACGCCGCGCGCTCCATCTCCAGCCGGCGCCAGCGGCGGCGCTGGCGCCGGGTCATCCTGGCGGGCCACATGTCCTGGATGGCGCTGTTGAAGTACGCGCCGATCGTGATCGCGAGACCGATGAAGAACACGAACAGCAGGAACGCGATCGGCGTCGCCAGGGCGCCGTAGGTGTAGCCGGTGGTGGTGATCCACTGGATGTACAGGCGCAGGCCGATGGACGACAGGATGAACACGGCCATGGCGAGGATGGCGCCGGGCAGCACGCGGTGCCACGGGAGTTTCCGCGGCAGTGCGAGCTTGTAGAGCAGCGAGAGCGACAGCACGAGCAAGAGGGCGACGCCGGGGTAGTAGAAGCGGCCGACCCACGTGGTGATGTACGGCTGCCAGGACGTCGGGAAGAACTGCGGCAGCATCTCCGGGCCCAGCGCCAGGACCGGCAGGCCGATCACGAGTGCCACCAGCGAGACCAGGTAGAGCAGCAGGGCGAAGATGCGCTGCCACAGCTCGTTTCGCACGCCGTACTGGCCGTGCGCGACGGTGATCGCGTCGACGAACGACGACATGGCCGACGAACCCGCCCACAGCGAGATCAGGAAGCCGACGGAGACGATCTCGCCCTTGCCGTGGGTGAGGATCTCGACGACGGTGGGTTCGATCACCCCGTTGACCACGTCCGAGCTGAAGATCGTCCGGGTGAACCCGATGATCCTCTCCTGGACGGCCTTGACCACCTCGCTGCCGAACCAGTCGCCGAGATAACCCATGGCGCCCAGCACTCCGAGCAGCAGCGGGGGGAACGACAGCGTCTGCCAGAACGCGGCCTCGGCGGCTTCTGAGAAGATGTTGCCCTGCCACGCCTTCGACAGCGTGCGCGCGAGTAGACGCAGCGGCCCCTTGCGGCCGGACCTGCGTGCGTCGTTGTCGGTAGGCGAACCCATCGCAGTGACAAGCATGGTGCATACCGCCACGTTTCGCGGCATCGACGCCCGGAACAGGTAGAGTCACGGTGCCCTCGGCGCCGGTCTGCCTGAGGGCGCTGCCATGTCTGACCTGCGCAAATGAGGAGAAACACGTCTCGTGACAGCGACGACAGCGACAGCTGCGATGCGACCGCTGCGGGCATGGCAGCGCCGGGCGCTGACCAAGTACCTGGCCGCCAAGCCGCAGGACTTCCTCGCCGTCGCGACGCCGGGCGCGGGCAAGACGACGTTCGGGCTGCGGGTGGCCGCCGAACTGCTGGCCGACCGCACGATCGAGACCATCACGATCGTCACGCCCACCGAGCACCTCAAGCACCAGTGGGCGAAGGCGGCTGCCGAGCAGGGCATCCACATCGACTCGAACTTCCGCAACACCAACGCGATGACCTCCCGCGACTACCACGGCGTGGCCGTGACGTACGCGCAGGTCGCCGCCCATCCGTCGTTGCACCGGGTGCGCACGGAGAACCGCAAGACGCTCGTGCTGCTCGACGAGGTCCATCACGGTGGCGATGCCAAGTCGTGGGGCGAGGCGATCCGCGAGGCGTTCACGCCCGCGGTCCGCCGGCTGTGCCTTACCGGCACGCCGTTCCGCTCGGACGACTCGCCGATCCCGTTCGTCCAGTACGAGGAGGGCGCGGGCGGCTTCAAGACGTCCAGTGCCGACCACACCTACGGCTACTCCGACGCGCTGAACGACGGCGTCGTCCGGCCCGTGATCTTCCTGGCGTACTCGGGCGAGGCGTCGTGGCGGACCAGCGCGGGCGAGGAGTTCACCGCGCGCCTGGGCGAGCCGCTGACGCAGGAGCAGACCGCGCGGGCGTGGCGCACGGCGCTCGACCCGGCCGGCGACTGGATGGCGTCCGTCCTGCGCGCCGCCGACCAGCGGCTCACGCAGAAGCGCCAGAACGGCATCCCGGACGCGGGTGGCCTGGTGATCGCGACCGACCAGGAGACGGCGAAGGCCTACGCGCAGGTGCTGCTGCGGGTGACCGGGCAGATCGCGACGGTCGTGCTGTCGGACGACCCGAAGGCGTCCGGCAAGATCGCCGAGTTCGCCGCCACGAACGAACGCTGGATGATCGCCGTCCGGATGGTGTCCGAGGGCGTCGACGTGCCCCGGCTGGCGGTCGGCGTGTACGCGACGTCGTCGTCGACCCCGCTGTTCTTCGCCCAGGCCGTCGGCCGCTTCGTGCGCAACCGCAAGCCCGGTGAGACCGCCTCGGTGTTCCTGCCCTCGGTGCCGGTGCTGCTGCAGCTGGCGGCCGAGCTGGAGGCCCAGCGCGACCACGTCCTGGGCAAGCCGCACCGCGAGAAGGACGGCTGGGACGACGAGCTCCTCGCCGCCGCGAACCAGGCCAAGGACGAGCCGGGCGAGGACGAGCGCGCCTTCACCGCGCTGGGCACCACGGCCGAGCTCGACCAGGTGATCTTCGACGGCTCGTCGTTCGGCACGCCGACCTTCGCGGGCTCGGACGAGGAGCAGGAGTACCTCGGCCTGCCCGGCCTGCTGGAGCCGGACCAGGTGCGCACCCTGCTGCTGCAACGCCAGGAGGAGCAGCTCGCCTCCGCGGCCCGGCGGCCCAAGCCGGAGGCGGCGGTGCGGGAGGTGCGGCCGGTGGGCGTGCAGGAACGCCTCGCGTCACTGCGCAAGGAGCTCAACACCCTCGTCGCGATGCACCATCACCGCACCAAGAAGCCGCACGGCAAGATTCACAACCAGCTGCGCGAGTACTGCGGCGGTCCGCCGACGGCGATGGCGACCATCGAGCAGCTCGAAGAACGCATCGCGACCCTGCGTTCCTGGTAGGCGATATCCGATATATCAGGTGCGGGTGACGGCCACCGCGAGGGTGTCGAAGTGCGACGTGAAGCTGCCGCCGATCGCGTCGACGGCCGCGCCGACGCGATCGAGCAGCTCGGTGACCTGGCTGGGAGTGAGCAGGGCGATCGGGCTCATGGTGAGGATGAGGTCGAGGTACTCGGCCTTGGCGTAGGTGTGGTCCCAGCCGGCGCTCCACCGGCCGGCCTCGGCGAACGCCCCGGTGCCGACGAACTCCTCGGCGGTGCGGACGCAGCCCTCCCGATAGAAGTGGAGTGATTGTTCGGTGGTGTGGCCCACGCGCAACGACGCTTCCGGCGCGACTTCCCGGTAGAAGCCGGTGAAGGCCTCCGCGACCGGTTCCGGCGTCGGGAACACGTGCCACAACGCCACGAACACGCCGCCGGGCCGCAGCACCCGCGCGGCCTGCCGTGCGCCCGCCTCGGGATCCACCCAGTGCCACGACTGCCCGGCGACGACGGCGTCGAACTCCCGGCCGGCGGGGTCCCAGGCCTCGAACTTCGAGACCTCGACCGTCAGCCCGGTCGCGCGGGCGAACTCGGCCATCCGCTCGTCGTGCTCGACGCCGAGCACCTCGCAGCCGGCCGCGCGCAGCTGCCGGGACAGGACGCCGGTGCCGCAGCCGACTTCGGCCACCCGCGGTCCTGGGCTCGCGGTGACGATCCGCTCGACCAACGCGGCGGGGTAGCGGGGGCGGGTGCGGTCGTAGCGTGCGGCTTGAGCGCCGAACGACGTGGCGAGCCGCTCGGCGGCCTCGGTGTCCATGTCATGCCTCAACCCTAGGGGCGCGAATTTGGACAAAAACGACCGATATCCAATATATCGGCGTCGAATGCAGTAGCGCCGTGGTTACGCTCTCACGACTCTGGGTAGCTAAATTTCGGCGAGGTTGCCGCATCGTTACGACTTAATCGATTCAGTGTGGTTCCGGTCACGCGTATGTCGGGCATACGTTGTGCGCCACAACATTCTCTGTGACACAGCGCAGTGAAAGGGATGGCGGATGCGCAGCAAGAGCCTCGCTTCCATCGCCGTCGCCACGGGCCTCGCCCTGGCGGTTTCGGCGTGTGGCGCCAACACGTCCTCCGGCGGAGGAACCACGAACACGAACTCTGGCAACAGCGGGGGCGCAAAGGTCGGCGTGATCCTTCCTGAGACCGCCTCCTCCGCTCGTTGGGAGGGCTTCGACAAGCCGTTGCTCAAGGCGGCGCTGGAGAAGGAGGGGCTCGAGCCCCGACATCCAGAACGCGCAGGGCGACGTCCAGAAGTTCAGCACCCTGGCGGACGGCATGATCAACGCCGGCGTCAAGGTCCTGATCATCGCGACGCCCAACAGCGAGGTCGGCGCGTCCGTCGCCAAGAAGGCGCAGGCGCAGGGCATCCAGGTCATCGACTACGACCGTCTCAACCTCGGCGGCACCTCGTCCTACTACGTGTCGTTCGACAACACGAAGGTCGGCGAGCTGCAGGGCCAGGGTCTGGCCACCGCGATGGCGCAGGCTCCGCAGGGTGCCAACGTCATCGAGATCGAGGGCTCGCCGACGGACAACAACGCGACCCTGTTCGCTCAGGGCCAGCGAAAGGTCCTTCAGCCGCTCTACGACTCCGGCAAGCTCAAGCTGGTCCAGTCCCAGCCGATCGACGCCTGGGACAACCAGAAGGGTGGCCAGGTCTTCGAGCAGATCCTGACCAGCAACGGCGGCAAGGTCGACGGCGTCGTCGCCGCGAACGACGGCCTCGCCGGCGCCGTGATCACGATCCTGAAGAAGGTCGGCCTCAACGGCAAGGTGCCGGTCACCGGCCAGGACGCCACCCCGGACGGCCTGCAGGCCGTGCTGCGCGGTGACCAGTTCATGACCGTCTTCAAGCCGATCAAGGACGAGGCCGAGGCAGCCGCCAAGCTGGCCGCCGCGCTCGCCAAGGGCGACACCGCCGCCGCCGACGCCCTCGCGTCCGGCACGACGGAGGACGGCAAGGGCAACCGCAAGGTCAAGTCCGTGCTGCTCACGTCCCAGCTGATCACCAAGGACAAGGTCAAGTCCGTCGTCGACGCGGGCTTCGTCAAGGTCTCGGAGATCTGCGTGGCCGACACCCAGGCCGCCTGCACCGAGCTCGGCATCAAGTAGGACCGCGTGCGTCAGGGCGGGGTGCGGACCTGCGCACCCCGCCTCGGCGCGTGGTAACCACGGAGGAAACCCAGTGAGCGAGCCGATTCTCGAGCTGCGCGGCATCAACAAGAGCTTCGGCCCCGTGCACGTCCTGCACGACATCGACCTCGACGTCAACCCAGGCGAGGTCACCGCCCTCGTCGGAGACAACGGCGCGGGCAAGTCGACGTTGGTCAAGTGCATCGCGGGCATCCACCCGACCGACTCGGGTGAGGTCCTGTTCGAGGGCCAGCCAACGCACATCAAGGGCCCGCGCGACGCCGCGGAGCTCGGCATCGAGGTCGTCTACCAGGACCTCGCGCTGGCCGACAACCTCGACATCGTCCAGAACATGTTCCTCGGCCGCGAGCGCACCAAGGCCGGCCTGCTCGACGAGACGGACATGGAGCAGGCGGCGCGCAAGACGCTGGCCTCGCTGTCGGTGCGCACGGTCAAGTCGGTCCGCACCCCGGTCGCGTCGCTGTCCGGTGGTCAGCGCCAGACCGTCGCGATCGCCAAGGCCGTGCTGTGGAACAGCAAGGTCGTGCTGCTCGACGAGCCCACCGCCGCACTCGGCGTCGCGCAGACGCGCCAGGTGCTCGACCTGGTCCGCAGGCTCGCGGAGCAGGGCCTGGGCGTCGTGCTGATCAGCCACAACATGAACGACGTCTTCGAGGTCGCCGACAAGATCGCGTGCCTCTACCTCGGCCGCATGGCCGCCGTCGTGGGGTCCAAGGACGTCACGCACGGCCAGGTCGTCGAGCTGATCACCGCCGGTCGTTCCGGCGACCTGGGCATCGCCCGCCCCGAGGCGGCGACGATCTGATGAGTTCCGAAGAGGGCGGCATGACCGACACCACCGAAAAGCACGAGCACGACCCCGAGACGCCCCAGCAGGGTGCGATCTCCGACTTCGGCATCGACACGACGTCCCAGTCCACGGGCGAGGCAGTGCGCGACTACTGGGCCAGGGTCCGCGGCGGCGAGCTCGGCTCGCTGCCCGCGCTGCTCGGGCTCGTCGTGCTGCTGGTCGTGTTCAGCGCGTTGTCCGACACGTTCTTCACCCTCGGCAACCTCGCCAACCTGCTCCAGCAGGGCGCCAGCATCACCATCATCGCGATGGGCCTGGTGTTCGTGCTGCTGCTCGGCGAGATCGACCTGTCGGCCGGTACCGCGTCCGGTGTGACGGCAGCGGTGATGGCACTGCACCTCATCAACAACGGCAACCTGCTCGGCGGCATGGGCGACACGGTGTTCTACGTGTTCTGCGGCCTGCTGGTGCTCGCGATCGTGCTCGCGGTGATCATGAAGATCTGGGCGGGTGCCGTGCTGTCGGCCATCGCCCTGGTCATCGCCGCCGTCGGCATCCCCGCGAACGCCTGGCTGGAGATGCTGCTCGCGGTCTGCGTCGGCGCGGCCATCGGCTGCATCACCGGCTTCCTGGTCGCGAAGGTCGGCATCCCGTCGTTCGTCGTGACCCTGGCGCTGTTCCTCGTCTGGGGCGGTGTGGTGCTGCAGTTCATCGGTGACGGCGGCACGCTCGGCCTGCGCGACGACACGATCTTCAACGTCGCCAACGGCAACCTGAACTTCGTCGGTTCCTGGGCGCTGTTCGTCGTCGCCGTCGGCGGCTACGCGGCGGTCGTGCTCACGCCGGCACTTCTCCCGGCTGCGCAAGGGACTCGTGGCCCAGCCGACGTCGCTGGTGCTGGCCAAGATCGGCGCCCTCGCGGTGCTGGCCGCCGTCATCACCTACGCGCTCTCGCTGAACCGGGCGCAGAGCAACCTCGTGATCATCGAGGGCGTGCCGTACGTGGTGCCGCTGGTGCTCGTGCTGCTCGTGATCGGCACCTTCGTGCTCGACCGCACCAGCTACGGCCGTCACGTCTACGCCGTCGGTGGCAACAAGGAGGCCGCGCGCCGCGCCGGTATCAACGTCGAGCGGATCCGCATGAGCGTGTTCGTGATCGCCTCCTCGGCGGCCGCGATCGGTGCGATCGTGTACTCGTCCAAGGTCGGCTCCGTCGACCCGAACGCCGGTGCCGGCAACACGCTGCTGCTGTCGGTCGGTGCGGCGGTCATCGGTGGCACTTCGCTGTTCGGCGGCAAGGGCCGCCTGCGCGACGCGGCCATCGGTGGCGCGGTGCTCGCGATCATCCAGAACGGCATGGGCCTGCTCAGGCAGCCGGCCGCGGTCGTGTTCATCGTGACCGGTCTGGTCCTGCTGCTCGCCGCGAGCGTCGACGCGCTGTCCCGCCGCCGGGCGGCTACCGCGGTTCGATGACGCGGTGACTGGACCCACGTCCGGCACCCGTCCCGACGAGATCCGCAGGCACAACAGGACGGCGCTGCTGCGTCGGCTGCACGTCGACGGACCGTCCACCAGGGCGTCGCTCGCGGCTGAGCTCGGGCTCAACCGCAGCACGATCAAGGCCCTGGTGGACGGCCTCGCCGAAGCCGGTGTGGTCGCCGAACGCGTGCCCGCCCAGCGCAGCGGAGCGGGCCGCCCGTCGCTGCTCGTCCTGCCCCAGCCGCACGCCGCGGTCGTCATCGCGATCGACGTGCGGGTGGAGCAGGTGGCGATGGGGTTCGTCGGCCTCGGCGGGGAGATCCTCGCGCGGGACAGCTGGAACCTGCATCACCGGACGAGTGATCCGGGGGAGGTCATCACTCACGTCGTCGAGTCGGCGCGCCTCATGGCCGACGACCTCGACGTCATCGCGGTCGGGGCCGGGGTGTCGGTGCCCGGTGTCGTGCGGCGCTCGGACGGCCAGGTGCACGAGGCGCCGAACCTGCACTGGGCGGGCGTCTCGCTCGGCAAACGGCTGGAGGCCGTGCTGAAGATGCCGGTCCAGGTCGGCAACGACGCGGAGCTCGGCGCGCTCGCCGAACACGTGCGCGGTGCGGCCCGGGCGTCCTCGGACATGGTCTACATCTCCGCGGACGTCGGCGTCGGCGGAGGCGTGATCCTGTCCGGGCAGCCGTTGCGCGGAGCCGGCGGTTATGTCGGCGAACTGGGGCACATGGTGGTCCGCCCGGGAGGCCGGCCCTGCTACTGCGGCTGCGACGGATGCTGGGAGACCGAGGTCGGCGAACCGGCGCTCTGCCGGGCACTGGGGCTGCCGGAACACGCCCCGCGCGGCGCCGTGGTCGCGGCGTTGCGGGCGTTGGACGACTCGTCCGTGCTGGACGAGTTCGGTGATTGGCTCGCGCTCGGGCTGGTGAACGTCGTCAACATCCTGGGACCCGAACTGGTGGTGCTCGGCGACCTCTACACGGCGCTGCCCGAGTCGGTCGTGGACACCGTCAGCTCCGTCGTGCAGACCCGCAGCCTGGTGTCGCGCGCGGTCGGCGGCACGCAGATCGTCATGTCGCCGCTGGGCCGGGACGCCAAGCTGATCGGCGCGGCCGAGCTCGCCTTCGAACCCGTTCTCGACGCGCTGTAGACGCGCTGTAACAGCTCAGGAAAAGCGAAGGGGGCGGAGATCCATCCGGATCTCCGCCCCTAGCGGCTAGGTGGGGTGGAAGTCAGCCCTGCTGAATTTCAGCAGCGAGTTCGCGCAGCTTTTCGCTGTGTGCGCGGGAGTGGTGCCCGCAGAACAGCAGCTCGCCCCCGGACGGGAGAACGGCGCGAACCTGGGCAGCAGCCCCGCAGCGGTCGCAGCGGTCGGCAGCGGTCAACTCGGGGCGGGTGAGTGCTGCAGTCATGATGGATCTCCCTCCGTCCCAGCACCGATACGAAGTGTTTCGGTGCCCTCTTACCAAGCTGCGACCACAGCGCCCCTGGCCGGTGCGCGGTGCTCGCTGCCTCCACTCTGACAGACGTTTTGGCGATAGTCAGTGTTCCCGTGTGCGTGGCGACTCGCGTCACTCATCGATTTACCCGTCTGCAGCAGGTTCACACCTGTATTCGCCACCGGTTCACCGTCTTGACAGGCACCGTGTGCAACCAAAAACCCGCTGGTGGAGCAGCAAACTGCGGCCGTTCGGTCTGTTGCGTGAGGCCGGGAGTGTGATATCGGTTGCGCTTGTCCGCCCGCAGCGAACAGGTCACGAACGTCCCACGATTCGGACGCGGGACCGTGATCATTGGGATGATCAACTCCCCGCCGCCACGCCTGATCAGCTCGCGAGGGCGGCGCTGATCGCACGGGCCGCTTGCCCCACCGCCTCCCGCAGTGCGGCAGCGCTGCGGCCACTGTCGAGCACTGCGGACACGGTGCCGATAACGCTGCTGGACGGCGTGCGCACCGGTGCACTGACGAACTCCATGCCTGCCGGTACCGTGGCGCACCCGGCCGAAGCCGTGCGACGTCCGCGGATCGTCGCGGCACAGCGCGCGCAACGGTTGCCTGGCCACTCGCAGGATGCCCGGGGCAGGCTCCCACGACTGCCCGAGCCGGAACATCTGCGCGCCGATGCGGTAGCGGCCGCGCACGTTCTCGACCGCGCCGAGCACCTCCATCTGGTCCAGAAGGCGGTGCACCGTCGTCTTCGGCATCTCGCAGCGGTCGGCGAGTTGCGTGAGCCCGAGCTCACCGTCGTCCATCAGCTTGTCCAGCAGCGAGAAAGCCCCTTCGAGTACTGACCTGCCCATGTTTTCCTGCCCCCTCGTTCCGATCTCCGGAACAGCCCCTGTGCACCCCTCCGGCACAGCCACAGACTGATGCTGTCGCGGATGCATAGGCGGCACATGAGTACATGAGTACATGGGTACTCATCTTTTGCATGCGTCCGATCACGCCTGGTCATGGTGGGGCTGGCGGTGCCGCAGCCCGGTGCTCACGGCACGTGCCGCGTGCCGTACCGACTCGATCAGCCCGGCCCGCCGGTCGCCGGCCGGTGCCCGGTTCACCGCGACCGCGAGCTGGCCGACGGTCTCACCGGTCGGCGCGAACACGGGACTGCGCAGGAGATCCACGCCGCCGGGCACGGTGCGACCCGGCCGCAGGTCCGCGTCCTTCTCCCCGGCGAGGCTCGACGCGGCGACCAGTACCTCGCCGTGGCAGGTGACGGTGAGCACGGCGCTGGTTCTCGTCGAGGCCGCCAGCTCGCGCAGCGGCTGTCTGACCGCGCCGAGCAGTCCCGGATACGGCTCCCAGGCCTGGCCGAGCCGAAAGGCGTAGGCGCCGACCCGATAACGGCCGTTCGACCTTTCGACCAGTTCCAGTGCCTCCAACTGGTTCAGCAATCGGTAGGCCGTGGCTTTCGGTATTCCACAAACGTGCGCGATTTCGCTCAGCCCGATCTCACCCGGACGGCTCACGAGCACATCCAACAAGGTGAACGCGCCGCCCAGCACAGTTCGTGTCATGGTCGCCATCCAACCGGACGACTTTTCACCGGTCCACTGAGCGAAACAGTTCGTCAGGAGAAGGAAGGGAACCGACAGACTCCTGCCCATGCGTCAATTCAGGAAATTGCTGGCCATTCTCGCCGTCCCGGTCGGTCTCGTGTCGGTGGCCGCGCCCGCGCAGGCCGCACCGGAGTCGCCGACCGCCTCCTCCAACGCTCCGTCGTCGCCGCAACGGCTCGCCGGAGACTTCAACGGCGACGGTAGATCCGAGGTCGCGGTCTGGCGGCCCAGTGACGGCGTCTGGTACGTGCGCGGACTGTTCAACGTCCAGTGGGGCATCGCCGGCGACATCCCGGTGGCCGCGGACTTCAACGGCGACAACATCACCGACATCGCGGTCTGGCGGCCGAGCGATGGTGTCTGGTATGTGCGCGGATTGTTCAACGTGCAATGGGGTACGGGCGGCGATGTTCCCGTTGTCGGTGACTACAACGGCGACAACCGTGCCGATTTGGCCGTCTGGCGCCCGAGTGACGGTGTCTGGTATGTGCGCGGATTGTTCAACGTGCAATGGGGTACCGGTGGCGATGTTCCCGTTGTCGGCGACTACAACGGCGACAACCGGGCGGACCTGACCGTATGGCGCCCGAGTGACGGGGTTTGGTACGTCCGGGGAATCGGCAACCAGCAATGGGGGATCGGCGGCGACATTCCGGTCACCGGCGACTGGAACGGCGACAACAGGTCCGACTTCGCGGTGTGGCGGCCGAGCAACGGCACCTGGTACGTGCTGAACATCGCCACCGTGCAGTGGGGTGTCGGCGGTGACGTGCCGGTGTCGACGGACTTCAACGGTGACAACCGCTCCGACTTCACCGTGTGGCGGCCCAGCGATGGCAACTGGTACGCGAACGGCCTCTTCACCGTGCAGTGGGGCATCGGCGGGGACATCCCGGTCTAGGCCCGGGGAAGTTCCGGAAAAAGCAAAAAGCAAAAAGCACAGCCCCGCACCGAACCGGTGCGGGGCCGCATGCGTATACCCGAACAGGAGACCTAGTCGAGATAGTCGCGCAGAACCTGCGAGCGCGACGGGTGACGCAGCTTCGACATCGTCTTGGACTCGATCTGCCGGATGCGCTCACGCGTGACGCCGTAGACCTGGCCGATCTCGTCCAGCGTGCGCGGCTGGCCGTCGGTGAGGCCGAAGCGCAGCCGGACGACGCCCGCCTCGCGCTCGGACAGCGTCGCGAGCACGGACTGGAGCTGGTCCTGCAGCAGCGTGAACGAGACGGCGTCGACAGCGACGACGGCCTCGGAGTCCTCGATGAAGTCGCCGAGCTGGCTGTCGCCCTCGTCGCCGATCGTCTGGTCCAGCGAGATGGGCTCACGCGCGTACTGCTGGATCTCCAGCACCTTCTCCGGCGTGATGTCCATTTCCTTGGCGAGCTCCTCCGGCGTGGGCTCGCGGCCCAGGTCCTGGAGCAGTTCACGCTGTATGCGGCCGAGCTTGTTGATGACCTCGACCATGTGCACCGGGATGCGGATGGTGCGGGCCTGGTCGGCCATCGCCCGGGTGATCGCCTGCCGGATCCACCAGGTGGCGTACGTGGAGAACTTGTAGCCCTTGGTGTAGTCGAACTTCTCGACGGCGCGGATCAGACCCAGGTTGCCCTCCTGGATCAGGTCCAGGAACGCCATGCCACGGCCGGTGTAGCGCTTGGCCAGCGACACGACGAGGCGCAGGTTCGCCTCGAGCAGGTGGTTCTTGGCGCGCTCGCCGTCGCGGACGATCCAGCGCAGGTCGCGGCGAAGCTGCGGGGTGAGCTTCTCGGCCTCTTCCTCGGAGCGACGCACGCGCTCCGCGGCGTAGAGACCCGCCTCGATGCGCTTGGCGAGCTCGACCTCCTCCTCGGCGTTGAGGAGGGCGACCTTGCCGATCTGCTTGAGGTAGGCGCGGACCGAGTCGGCCGAGGCGGTGAGCTCCGCGTCCTTGCGCGCCTGGCGCAGGGCCTCGGACTCTTCCTCGTCCCAGACGAAGTCGCCCTCGTTCTTGGGGTCCTCCGGCGTCGTCTCGGGCTCGTCCACGACGGGCTCGTCGACGATCTCGACGTCCTCGACCAGGTCGTCGGCGCCCGGAGCGCCTTCCATGTCCTCCGGCTCGTCGCCGTCCTTCTTGGTCGCGCCCTTCGCGGCAGGATCGGCCTTGCCGGCCGTCTTGCGCGGGGTCTTGGCGCCGGCGGCCTTGGCGGCGGCGGGCTTCTTCGCTGCTGCCGCGGTCGTCTTGCGCTTCGGCTTCTCCTCGGCCTCGCCGGCCGCGGTCGCCTTGGTCGTGTTGGCGGCGCTCGCGGCGGAGCTGGAGCGTCGGGTTGCGGTTTCTGCGGCTGCCACGTACGCCCTTTCGCGACGGTCGTTCAAGGCAAACCAGAGGGCGCGAAACCTCGGTCGCCAGAGTTCAGGGGATCTCCCCGCCGATCTTGCTTGGCGGGTGTGCGTTCCATTGTAACGACGTCGGTGACGCGGTGTTGCGCCCCGAGGTCCATCGGGGCGCTCCCACCTGCGTTCTCGCAGCTAGATGGAGCCGAACCCTTGAGACACGTTTCGGTGTCGAATGGTCGTCAGGGCCGGATGCCGTGCGCCGCGGCCCAGGCCGCGCCTACGATGCCCGCGTCGTTTTTCAGTGCCGCCGCAACTACTTCGGTGCGAACCTTGAGCAACGGCAACCACTTGTGCGCCTTCTTGCTCACACCGCCGCCCGCGATCACCAGGTCCGGCCAGATGAGGTCCTCGAGGACGTTGACGTACCGCGTGACCCGCGGCGCCCACTCCTCCCAGGACAGGCCCTTCTCCTCCTTGACCGACGCCGCCGCGCGTGACTCCGCGTCGTGCCCGTCGACCTGGAGGTGGCCGAACTCGGTGTTCGGGACGAGCTTGCCGTCCAGGAACACCGCGCTGCCGATGCCCGTGCCGAACGTCAGCAGCACCACGGTCCCGTCCTTGCCGACGCCCGCGCCGAACGACATCTCCGCGATGCCGGCCGCGTCGGCGTCGTTCATCACGACGATGTCCTCGGGCTTGCGCTTGAGGCGTTGCGCGAACAGCTGCTGCGCGTCGCAGTCGATCCAGCCCTTGTCCACGTTCGCCGCGCTCAGAGCCACACCGTGCTTGACCACGCACGGCAGCGTGATGCCGACCGGTCCGTCCCACTGGAACTTCTCGACGATCTCGGCGACGACCTCCGCGACCGCCTCCGGAGTCGAAGGCTGAGGTGTGGGGATCCGCATGCGTTCGCCGTCCAGTGCCCCTGCTTCGAGGTCGACCAGGCCGCCCTTGACGCCGGAGCCGCCGATGTCCACACCGAACCCGCGGGTGATGCCCATTCCCCGTGGTCCTTCCTACTCGATCCTGCTGGTTTCGATTCAGTAACCGTGGTGCGCAGACATTAGCCTGACGTTCTCCGATAGTCCCGTGCTAGTGACGCAGGAGGGAACCGCTCGTGTTCGATCCCCGGCCACTCGTTGACATCGCGACCGCCATCGGACAGGAAGCGGGCGCACTTGTTCAGCGCATGCGCGCTTCCGCCGTGGTGTCGTTCGACACCAAGAGCACCTCGACGGACGTGGTCACCGCCGCCGACCGTGCCGCAGAACAACTCGTCCGGACGCGTCTGTCCGAGTTGCGTCCCGGTGAGTCCGTCCTCGGCGAGGAGGAGGGCGGCCCTGGGGGAGGTGCCGGCGTCGAGGGGCTGACGTGGGTCGTGGACCCCATCGACGGCACCGTCAACTACCTGTACGGCATCCCCTGGTACTCGGTGTCGATCGCCGCGCAGCTCGACGGCGAGTCGGTCGCGGGTGCCGTGGTGGAACCGGCGACCGGGCGGGTGTGGACCGCGGCGCGCGGGTGCGGCGCCTTCCTGGACGGCGAGCCGCTGCACGTGTCGGCGACCACGGACCTGTCGTTGTCCCTGCTCGGTTACGGCTTCGCGTACCGGGCTGACCGGCGTCAGCGCCAGGCCGACGCGTGGGGCGCGATGGCGACCCGGGTGCGCGACCTGCGCCGGGCGGGTGCGGCGTCGCTCGACCTGTGCGCGGTGGCCGCCGGCCGGCTCGACGCGTACGCGGAACACGGGCTGGGCCGGTGGGACTGGGCGGCCGGCGCGCTGGTCGCGGCGGAGGCCGGTGCCGTGGTGCGGTTGCCGGGCTCGTCGCCGGAGCTGGGGGAGGACGCGACGTTCGCGGCCGCGCCGGGCATCGCCGACGCCATGTACTCCGCGCTGGTCGAGTCGGGTTTCGGCAAGGTCTGAATCAACGTCAATGTTGACTGGTCAACGTCGAGGTTGATTCAGTCAACATTGACGGGCTGCTGTCCGGTCAACCTCGACAGCAGCTCGGCGACCTTGCGCACGTCGGGCACGTGGATCAGTTCCGCGACCGCCCCGTTGCCGATCCCGTCGGGCATGATCCGCCCGTCGATCCGGAGGTGGCCGGAGCCGTCCGGTCGCTCCACGACTCCCAGATGGTCGATCTCGGTGAGCTTGGTCGCTCGCATCCGCCTGCCCGGCTTGGATAGAACTCGCTGGTTGGTCACGTAGTAGGTGGTGCGGGGCAACGTGAGGTAGCGCCAAGCGAACGGTTCCACGAAACGAACGACTTCGGGCACCGCGTATATGAGCAGGCCGATCACGGCCGTTTGGGTGTCGAAGGGTCCCAGCCACGTGCTCAGCAGCGCGAAGAGCGCCACCAGGATCACGAGCGCGACGGCGTCGAACTTCAGGCTGAACCGCATCCAGGCCGGGTCTGTGCGCAGGAACGCCGAACGGCGTACCGGCTTGCCCTGCCAGAGGACTTCCTCGTCGGGGAGGAGAGCAACGATCACGTGCGCACGGTAGCGAGGATCAACGGGTCGTACGCTGGAAATTCGGGCGAAAGTCAGCAGGTCACGTCGCGCGCGGCGGTGAGACTGTCCGCGTTCAGCGTCGGCGGGGTGACCGCGGCGACCTGGCCGCCCTGCTGGTCCGGCTGCTGGTCGGCCCACTCCTTGAGCTGGTCGAGCACCTTGCGGGCGTCGCTGTTCGGCTTGACCTCGTCGAACTTCTTCCCCAGCGACACGTCGACCGTGGCGTCCTGGCGGTCGTCGCGCACCAGTTCGAGGCACGGTTCGAGCAGCGACAACGTCCTGGCCGCCGCCGCTCCGGGAGCACCGAAGCGGATCTGGCCGCGGCAGCCCATGTCGCCGGCCGGGTAGATCAGGTCGTTGCCGGGCTCGGCCGCCTGCTTCAGGCCGAGTTCGGTGAGCTGCGTCGCGATGGTCTTCGCGTGGTTGCGCTGCGTCGAGGCGTTGACCACGCGGAAGTTCACGTCGCTGACCGGCACCGGGTTCGTGCGGTCCAGCGCGTCGTGCTCCAGCACGGTGCCCAGAGGCGGTGCCGGCGCGGTCGAGGTGGCCGCGGGGTCGCCCCCCGCAGCCGATGCCGACGTCGTGACATGACCAGGTGCGTTGCACTTGATGGCCGCGTCGACATCGCTTGCGTTTCCGAGCACCTTCACCCATACGAACACGGAACTGACCAGCAGCACCGCGAACAGGACGAGCGCGGGTATGGGCCGACGCCGCTTGTACGGCGTCAAGCTTCCCGATGCGGGTCCCACGACCGAGCCCTCCCCGTGTCCGTACCTGTGATCAGCCTAGGCCCTGCTCGGCGGTTGCGCGCCCTGGCGCGCGTGACCCCCCGCACCGGCCTGATTGCTCACAGTCAAGACGGTGCCGCCCCGGCCTCAGGTTGCATGCCGAGTCGAACGTGCTCCCGGACAGGGTATCGGTCCTGCGTAGAAAGGTTGTTTCACCCGTCCGGTCGGTAAGGGGTAACCCAATGCTGGGTCATCCGGCCAATGAGCTACCCTCTGCGCGCTCCGCACACATGTGGATCAAGCCGACGGTCACGTCAAGGGGGTTGGCTTGGCGCTCGGGTGTGAGAGACCTACGTCACCTTGACGTGGGGCACAAAAGAGGTCGCTGGAGCGTTAACCAGCGACACGAACAGTCTCCGTAGACCGCAGGGGTGAAGAAGATGGCGACCGACTACGACGCGCCGCGTCGCAGCGAGGCGGACGAACTCGCTGAGGACTCCCTCGAGGAGTTGAAAGCCCGGCGGAACGAGACGCAGTCCGGCGTCGTCGACGTCGACGAGGACGCGAGCGCGGAGAACTTCGAGCTTCCGGGCGCCGACCTGTCCGGCGAGGAGCTCACGTTCAAGGTCCTGCCCAAGCAGGCCGACGAGTTCACGTGCTCCAAGTGCTTCCTGGTGCACCACCGCAGCAGGCTCGCCGAGGACAACGGCGGCGTGTACATCTGCCGAGACTGCGCCTGACAACCAGTCCGCAAGCAAAACTGGGCGCTCACCCGCACGGGTGGCGCCCAGTTGTGTCTTCTGGCAGTGGTGTCCTCAGGACCTGAGGGCGGCGGCGAGCGCTTCCGGGTGCCGCGTGCTGATGACCCAGTAGGGCGTCGGGTCCTCCGGGTCGTTGACCTGTACCCGCACGAGCGGCTTGACCCAGCCCCGATGCACCACGAAGGCGGCGGGGTCGAGCTGCGGTCCCATGGCCCTGCGCCGGTCCTCGGGAGCGATGATCTCCACGTCGCCGAGCAGGGCGAGCGGGATGTGCGCGTCGCCGGCCTTCAGTTCGCCGCCGGACACCTCGACCTTCGCCGAGCCCATCCGCGCGATCAGCAGGACGGTCAGCGGCAGCAGGACGACGTAGGGCAGCCAGGACCTCAGACCGGGGAAGCCCATGTGCACCTCGGCGGCCAGGAGTCCGGCGGCCAGCAGGGGAAGCGGCCAGATCCACCACGTCACGTACAGGCGCTCGCGGTAGGTCGTAGTGGCGGTCACGGCAGTCTCACTCACGTCGTCAGGGTAATCTCGGCCGCCGTGTCCAGCGTCGAGGTGTTGCTGACCCGGCTCGATCCGGGGGTTCCCGTGCCCGCCTACGCCCGTCTCGGCGACGCGGGCGCAGATCTGGTCACCACGTCGGACGTGGTCATTCCACCAGGCGAGCGCGCCGTTGTCGGCACCGGTGTCGCGATCGCGCTGCCCGAGGGGTACGCGGGGTTCGTGCACCCCCGTTCCGGACTGGCCGCGCGGGTCGGGCTGAGCGTGGTCAACACGCCCGGCACGATCGACTCCGGCTACCGCGGTGAGATCCGCGTTTGCCTCGTGAACCATGATCTCCGGGAGCCGATCGCGCTGTCGCGCGGTGACCGGATCGCCCAGCTCGTCGTGCAACGCGTCGAGCACGCGGTGTTCCGCGAGGTCGCCGCACTACCGGAGACGGAGCGCGGTGCGGGAGGCTATGGCTCGACCGGCGGGCACGTGGTGCTCGCCCGGATGAAGACAGAGGGGTAGGGGCATGTTCGGAAGGCGCCGCAAGCGCGGACGTCACTCCGCGGGGGCGGTCGACACCGGTCCGGAGCACGACGAGGTCTTCGACGACGTCGACGGCCCGTGGGACTCGACGGTGGCGCCTCGTGACGATGTGCAGCGGCTCGACCTGGGATCGGTGCTCCTGCCGATGCCGGACGAGGCCCAGCTGCAGGTCGAGATGGACCAGGAGTCCGGATCCGTGCGCGCGGTGCACGTCCTCACGTCCGTCGGTCAGCTGACGGTGAGCGCGTTCGCCGCGCCGAAGTCCGGTGGCCTCTGGCGGGAGGTCGGCGCCGAGCTGATCGACAGCCTCAAGGAGGACGGCGCCCGCATCAACCGCGAGAACGGCGAGTGGGGCGAGGAGATCACCGCGCGCAACCAGGGCGTGCAGATCCTCTTCGTCGGCATCGACGGTCCGCGCTGGATGCTGCGCGGTGTCGCGGCCGGCCCCGAGGAGCACTTCGAGCAGAACAGCGCGGCGCTGCGGGAGATGCTGCGCGGCACCGTCGTCGTGCGCGGCGAGCAGCCGATGCCACCCCGCACCCCGCTGCCGGTCGAGCTGCCGGAAGCGATCGCCAAGCACATCCAGCAGCAGGGTTAGGCCCTGTGTCGAGGTCCTAAGCCTCTTTCCACGCCTGCACCGCACGCCCCAACGCGTGCGGGTAGGCGTCGAGCGTTGTCGTCGTCAGCACGGCGCGTGGGATGGCTTCCGCCCACGCCCGCGCCACGGCGAACGGGTGCACCGGATCGTCGGTGCACCCGACGATTCCCGTTGGCACGCGGACCGTCTTCAGTTCGTCGAGCGTTGGTGCCGGGTGCTCGGAGGCTTCTTCGAGGTGCGGCACCAGTTGGTCGCCATAGCCGTGCCAGGCCCTCGTGAGTTCCGCGTGGAGCCAGCCGGTCGTTCCCGCCAGTGCTGTTTCGAGCCCCTGGGTTCGCACGATCTCCGCGCTCGCTTTGGCCGCGAGGGACGCGGGCGCCTCATGAGGCGCTCCGGTCCAGGCGGGCAGCGCGAGGACGAGACCGGCGCACTTGTCCGGGTTCTCGACCGCCCACCTGGCCGCGACGTGCGCGCCTAGTGAGACGCCTCCGACCACGATCGGGTGGCCTGTCCAGGCACTGTCGAGGGCCGTCAACCGTTCACTCAACGTGCGCACTTTTGGAGCGTTGAGAACGGCACCGACCTGCGACAACGGCTCGGTGAAGACAGAACGGACAAATACCTCGTCCGAGGCGGTTCCGGGCAGGAGCAAGACAGTCACGACAGGCACGCCCGAGATTGTCGTGCCTCGTGCGTACCCTCACTCTCAGACGGTCCACACCACGGGGCCACCAGAGCAATGCAGGAGTCGGGGATGAGCGGCTATTGGCGCCGCTTGGCGCGTCGCTTGACCAGTGACGTAGCCGAGCTCGACGCGGACGACCTCTCGCGAAAAGCGGAGGCCGTCGGCGCGGTGAAGGCCTGCGACTGCAAGTCCGGTGAGGAGGTCACCGTCCTCGGCCGGCTCCGCAGTGTGGAGCTGCGCCCGCGGGACGCGGCCGCCACCCTGGAAGCCGAGCTCTACGACGGCACCGAGGGCGTGACCCTCGTCTGGCTCGGTCGCCGTCGCATCGCGGGAATCGAGCCTGGTCGGACGATCAAGGCCCGAGGCCGCATCGCCGTGCGCGACGGGCGCAAGGTGCTCTACAACCCCTATTACGAGTTGCAGAACGCTTCATGACTTCAGCTGAAACCGAAAAGCAGCCCACTGTCCTCGAACAGATGGGTGGCGTGAGCGGCATGCTCTACTCGTCGCTGCCCGTCGTCATCTTCGTGATCGTCAACTTCGCCACCAAGAACCTGATGGCCGCGATCATCAGCGCGCTCGTGTCGGCCGTGGTGATCGGCGTGGTCCTGGCCGTCCGCAAGGGCACGGTCCAGCCCGCGATCTCCGCCGTCCTCGGCGTCGGCATCGCTGCCTTCATCGCGTACAAGACCGGCGAGGCCAAGGGCTTCTTCCTCTTCGGCATCTGGCAGAGCATCGTCTACGGCAGCGCCTTCCTGCTGTCGATCATCCTGCGCTGGCCGCTCGCCGGCGTGCTGTGGACGTTCCTCAACGGCAGAGACCGCTCCTGGCGCGACGACAAGGCCTCGGTCCGCGACTACGACATCGCGACCTTCGTCTGGGCCCTCGTCTTCTTCGCCCGTTTCGCGGTCCAGCGCTGGCTCTACGACGAGGACCAGGTCGGCTGGCTGGCCGTGGCCCGCCTCGGCATGGGCTACCCGCTGATGGCCATCGCCCTGCTCGCCACCGTCTGGGCGGTCCGCCGCGCCGACAAGCGCCTCAAGGCCGCCGAGGAAGCCGCCACCGCCACGGTGAGCGACGACGAGGTGCTCGCCCGCACGGCGGACGACCTCCTCACCCCGGACATGGACGAGCTCAAGCGGTCGGTCGACACCGACGCCCGCGAGCGCGACAGAACACGGGACTGACAGCTCCAGGACACTGACAGCTCCACGACCTCCACGGCCGGCGCCTTCCAGGTGCCGGCCGTGTCGTTTCGGTCGTCCTGCCGCCGTCGTCGTCGTGACCGCTGCCCGAGCGAGGCAGGCCGGGTCGCGGAGCCGGAACTGGATCTCGTCCACGATGCGACTGCCCGCGATACACGATATGCCGAATACTGGATGCAGTTGGCATGCCAGTTCGCCGACCGCCCGCCGTTGCCCGTTCATCGTGTGCAGGCTCTGGCTGACATGCGGTATGCGGTATCCAATACGCAATACCTTGGATACCGCATACCGCATGTCAGGACGGGCCGAGCACCGTGCGCAGTTCGTCGCGGCCCGTCACACCGAGAACGCCGTAGATGGCGTGCAGGTGGTTGTCGACGGTGCGCTTGGAGGTGTGGAGGCGCTCGGCGATCTGCTGGTTGGTGAGGCCGGAGGTGGCGAGGCGGGCGACCTCGACCTGGCGGCGGGTCAGGTGGGTGAGGCCGTCCACGCGCAGGGCGGGGGTGTGGACGCCGTCGAAGTCGCGCATCAGGAGGGCCTGGCGGGCGGAGGCCTGGGAGGCGGCGCGGCCGTTGCCCTGGGCGCGGTGCAGGCGGGCCGCGGAGGCCAGGGCCTCGGCGGCGTAGAGAGTGACGCCGAGGCGCAGGAAGTCCGTTGCCACGGCCTCCAGCACGGTCGGTGCGGCGTGCGCGAGGGCGGTCGCGTGTGCTGCGTAGGCGGCGGTCATCGGGTCGTCCATCGTTGACGTGAGGGCGGCCAGGCGCAGTGAGGTGTCGACGCCGAAACGGGCGGCGTCGTGCAGCGCCATGACCTCGGTGCTGTGCACGCCCAGCTCGGCGCATTCGTCTGCGGCGGCCATTGCGGCGTCGGCCGCGCCACGGACGTCGCCGGTGCCGGCGAGCACCCAGGCGCGGGCCACCGACACCGGGGTGCTGGTCACCCGCCAGGCCGGGCGGCGGACCTGCTCGGCGCGAGCCAGCGCTTCCTGGGCGAGGTCGCCTTCGCCGCAGAGCGCCGCGGAGGCGGCCAGGCCCGCGAGCCCGATCGCGTCGAAGACCAGCGGGCTGTCCGATGTCTTCAGGCTGCCTTCGCGGGCCAGCCGCAGCGCTTGGGAACCGTGGCCGCGCATGCGCGCGCAGAACGACAGCAAGCCGTAGAGCGACGTCATGCCGGTGAACGCTGACTCATCGAACAGCGTGTGATGCAACTTCAGCGCGAGGCTTTCCGCCTCGGCGAGATGGCCGCCGAACGCCAGCGCGTAGCAGCGCATCCGCAACGCGCCGTGGTACAGCGTCGGCGATTCGTCGCTCAACGCCTGTGCTTCGGCCTCGTAGCCGGCGATCTCTTCTTCGGCTTCGCGGTATCGGCCCGCGTGCAGGAGGCACAGCGCTCTGGTGTGTCGCATGTGGATGGAAAGGTGCGGCACCACGGGCTGATAGGTGCCTTCCAGGACCGCGGCCACGTGACGGTGCTGAGCCTCGTGCTTGGTCCGGACTATCTTCAGCCAATCTCTCAGGTCGTCCGGAAGGCCCGGCACGTCGACGCTGTCGAGCATCGCGGTCGCGGCCTCCGCGTCGCCGAGCCCGAAGTAGAGATTGATGGCCCTGGTGGCGCCCAGCCGGCTCAGATCCGCCGCCGGCAGCGGGCCGGCCATCACGTCCGCCAGCGCGGCCTCGGCCTCGTCCGGGGCCCGGCCGTACATCAGCACCTGGCCGAACACGTGTCCGACCTGCCCCAGGCCACCCACGGCGACGGCGGCGCGGCACAGCCGTTCGGCGAGCGTCACGTCCCGTGCGGCCCAGGCCTGTTCGGCGGCCGCGGCCAGCAGGTCGAGCGAGATGGGCGAGCCGCCGTCCAGCCGCCACGTCGCGATGCGCATCAGGTCTTCGCGGCGGCGTGCGCCCGTCGCCTCCAGCCCGGCGGCCAGCGCGCGTTGGTGGGACTGCGCGCGCAACGGGGGACAGGTCGCCCGAAGAAGGCTGCCGTACAAGGGATGCCCGAGCCGCACGATGGTCCGCCGGCCCGACGCCTCCACCCGGATGAGGGCGCGGGTCTCGAGGTCGTCCAGCGCCTCTTCGCGCACCAGCGACGCCAGCAGGTCCAGCTCCACCGGTTCGGAGTAGGCGAGCAGTTCCAGCGCGTGCCGGTGTGCGGGCTCCAGGCGGCCGAGGTTCTCCTGCACGAGCTCCCCGAGCCGGCCGCCGAGCTCGATCGCGCCGTGCCACGACCAGATGCCGTTCTGCTCGCGCAACGACCCCACGGCGCGTCCGGACACGACAAGTTCCCTGAGGTACAACGGGTTGCCCGCGCTCCCGGACCACAGCAGCGCCGCCGAGCGCGTGTCGACGGGTCCGTTCAGGGCGCGTTCCAGCAGCTCGTCGGACTCGGCACGGGACAGGTCGCCGAGCGGGTAGCGCTGCAGCAGACCCTCCTGCCACAGCTCGGCACGTTCACCGGGCCGCGAGGTGACGAGCACACGCGCGTGCCCGTGCCGGATCACGTGATGCAACAAGCCAATGGATGCGTCATCGAGCAGATGAGCGTCATCCGCAACGATCGCCAACGGCTGCGGTTCAGCCAGAATGTGCTCAACCGCGCGACCGAGCGGGTTCGCGGTGCGCATGTCCGCGGGCAGCATCGCGGCCAACGCGCCGAACGGGATCGATGACGTCGCCACGGTCGCGTAGCAGCGCCGCACCGTGCAGCCGATCTGCTCCAGCCGTGCCACGACCTCGTCCGTGAGCCGGGTCTTGCCCACCCCGGCGGGACCGACGAGCGCGGCGCCGTTGCCGTTCGGTTCGGTGAGCGCGGACATGACGTCCTCGAGTTCTCGCGCTCTGCCCACGAACGGCCACACAACGCGCAGTGTGCCGAAGTTCGGGTCTGGAGCGCACATCGTTTTGTGCGGGTCCGAAGATGTTGGACACGAACGGGTGGACGGCACCGCTCTATCAGCCTTGGCCGAAGAGGGCTCGCAACCCACCCCGGCCCGTCACGCCCACTGCCGCGTACGTCGTGTGCAGGTGGTTGTCGACCGTGCGCTTGGCGATGGCGAGTCGCTCGGCGATCTCCACGTTCGTCAGGCCCGCAACGGCCAGTCGCGCGATCTCCAGCTGACGCGGGGTCAACGCGGTGAGGGTGCTCGTCACGACCAGACCAGGCGTTGTCGCGCCGTCGAACGACTCCGCGAGCGCCGATGCCTGCCGTTCCAGCCGGTCCGCTTCCCGTGGCCGGTCGTGCAGCCGGGACAGCCTGCTGGCCTCCGCGAGTGCCTCGGCCGCGTACAACGTCGCGCCGCACACCGTGAACGCCGCCGCCACCTCCTCCAGCCCCGCCGGATCACGCAACGCGCGCGCCTGCGCGTGTGAGGCGTACGCGGTGGTCAGCGGATCCTTGCGCGACTTGGCGAGCTCCAGCAGACGGGGCGAGGTGTCCGCACCGAACCGTGCCGCGTCGTGCAGCGACACGATCTCCTCGGAGTGCGCGCCGTGTGCTCGCGCGGCGGAAGCGTTGTCCAATGCGGCCTGCATCGCCTCGTTGACGCGTCCCGCGCCAGCGAGGACCCACGACCGTGCGGCACCCACGGCGAACCGCGCGATACGCCACGCGGGCCGCAGCCCGGCCTCGGCACGTGCCAACGCTCGTTCCGCCCGGTCGGACTGGCCCAGCAGAGCCGCGCCCGCCGCGAACTCGGCCAGCAGCAGCACGTCCCACATCAGCGCCTGGGACTGCGGCTGCGAGTTCGACTCCGGCACGCCCTCGGCGGTGATCCGCACCGCCGACGCCGCCTGCCCGCGCAACCGCGCGCTCTGGCTCAGCAGCACCCGCGGCGGCACCTGCGTGACCGACCAGCGGTCCTCCTCGATCACCTCGGCGAGCGCCTGCGCGGCCCGCGTCTCGGCACCCGCGAGGTCGCCGGTGCGCAGGATGCTCTCGTTGCGCACGCCGTTCGCCGCGTTCACCAGCGACGGGAACCGCCCGGCCGTCGCCATGACGGCCTCGTGGTTGGCCTCGACGCGCGCGATGGCCTCGGTGTAGCGCCCGGCGAACTGGTCCGCGAACGCCAGCACCTGCCGTCCCGCGGTCGCCGCCCAGCCCTCCTCGGCGATCAGCAGCTCGCCGCCGAGCCGGGCGATCCGCAGCGGCGCGGCCTCCAGCGCGAACGTCAGCGCGAAGAACAGCACCGCGTGCTCCAGTTCGGGCGGCAGCTCCCCTGCGGTGACCTCGTCCAGCACAGCGACCGCCGCGTCCTCGTCACCGAGGCCGAAGAACAGGTTGAACGCGCGCGTACAGCCGACCTGGATCAACGAGAGCATGTCGCCGCCCGCCGCCATCGTCTCGGCGAGCACTTCCTCAGCCTGTGCGCACTGACGCTGGTACATCAGCACGAGCCCGAGCACGAGCCCCACGCGCGATGTCGCCCCACGCGCCACGGCGGCGCGCGAGAGTCGTTCCGCGAGCTCCCAGTCCTGTGCGGCGAGCGCCTGCTCGGCGGCCCGTGCGAGCACATCGGGCGATTCGGCCGTGCCGCTGTCCAGCCGCCAGGTCGCGACCCGAACCGCGTCACCGGGCCGATGCGCGCCGCCCGCCTCCAGCCGGTCCGCCAGCGCTCTTCGGTGCGCTCTGGCCCGCAACGTCGGGCACGTCGCCCGCAGGCGCGCGCTGTAGAGGGGGTGCGCGACGCGCGCGCGTCCGTCGTCACCGATGCGCACGAACCCCATGTCCAGGAGGCCCTGCGGGATCGTCATCAGCTCCGGTTCGAGCGGCTCGCCGTACGCGAGCAGTTCCAGCGCCCGCCGCTGCGGTTCGGCAAGCCGCCCGAGCGTGAGGTCGACGAGCTCGGCGAGCCGCCCGGACAGCTCCAGCGGCCCGCTCCAGTTCCACCCGCCCTGAGTCTCCGTGAGCGCGCCCGAGTGCCGGCCCGCGGCGACGAGTTCCTTGAGGTACAACGGATTGCCCTGGCTGTTCGCCCACACCAGGTGCCGGGTCGAGGCGTCGGCGGGTCCGCCGAGCGCCGTCGCGAGCAACGTGTCCGCGCGCTCCTGGTCGAGGGCGTCGACGTTGACGACGGTCAGCCCGTCCATGCCCCAGCCGGGGCGCGCCGTGCAGATGACCCGCGTCAACCGGTGGCGCACAACGTGCTGCAACACCAACAACGACGCGTCATCGAGCAGATGTGCGTCATCGATCGACAACACTCGCCGTCCGCCACGAGAGAGGTGTTCGGCGGCGGCACGCACCGATCCGGCGGGCAGCATGCCGGGACCGGACGGACCGGCGGGCAGATCGGCCGGCACGTGCGACGCGATCACGCCGAGCGGGATCCGGGACGTTGCCACTGTGGCGTAGCACCGCACGACCGGGTGCGGTGTGGCGGCGAGGGCTTCCGCGGCCAGGCGGGTCTTGCCGACGCCGGGAGGCCCGGACAGCAGCACGGTGCCGTCCACGGCCAGCGCCCGCAGCGCCGCCCGCAGTTCTCCCTCGCGCCCGACCAGGGGCAACTGATCGCTCACAGCTGGTAAGTGCTCGCTTCCGCTCCGCAGATACCGGACAAGTCGAGCATGTCCGCACATGACCACGCCCGGAGGGAAAATCACGAGAAAGAAGGCGTATCAGGCGCCGCGCGGTGAACGTCGTGTCCACATGAAACCTTTGATGCGCAAGATCGCGCTCCTGGCCTCGCTCACGCTCGTCTCCGGCGGCCTGCTCGTCGGCACGTCCACCTCGGCGGGCGCGCAAACGGGTTCCTACCTCCAGTCGAAGTTCAACGGCCGGTGCATGACCGCCGCCACCGGGCAGAACGGCGCCGGCGTCATCATGGTCGACTGCGTGAACGCCCCGACCCAGCGCTGGTACTGGGACGGGTTGCGACTGCGCAACGCCGACGGCGGCAGATGCCTCACCGCCGCCTGGGGCAACGGTGACAACGGCGCCCACCTGCAGATGTACGACTGCGACCCGAACAGGCCCGGCCACCAGACCTTCTACCGCCCGGCCTCGCACGACTACGAGGTCGGACGGATCCGGGTGTGGATGCAGGGCTACCGGTGCGTCGAGATCGCCGGCGCGAACTGGTGGCAGGGTGCGTCCGTGCAGCTGTGGGACTGCCACGGCGGCGGCAACCAGTACTGGTGGGTCTGATCGGGTCTAGTAACCGAGCGCGGTCTTGATGTCCTGCTCGACGGCGGCGGTGGTGACGAACAGCAGTTCGTCGCCACCCTCGAGCGTGTCGTCGGGCTGCGGCACGATGACCCGCCCGCCGCGCAGGATCGTCACCAGCGCGGCGTCGCGGGGCAGCGACAGTTCGGACACGGCGCTGCCCGCGAACGGCGTCGACTCGTCCAGGGTGATCTCCACCAGGTTCGCCTGCCCCTGGCGCAGCGTCATCAGCCGGACCACGTCGCCGATCGTCACGGACTCCTCGACCATCGCGGCGAGCAACCGCGGCGTCGACACCGCGACGTCCACGCCCCACGACTCGGTGAAGAGCCACTCGTTCGTCGGGTCGTTCACCCGCGCGATCACGCGCCGCACGGCGAACTCGGTCTTCGCCAGCAGCGACACCACGAGGTTGACCTTGTCGTCACCGGTGGCGGCGATCACGACGTCGCACAGCTGCATGCCGGCGTCCTCAAGAGAGGACAGCTCACACGCGTCGGCCTGCACCCACTCCGCCTGTTCGACGGAGTTGGGGTCGAACTGCGTCCGGTCGCGCTCGATGAGCATGACCTGGTGCCCGTCCTGCACGAGCTCCTGCGCGATGGAGCGCCCCACCGCGCCCGCGCCGGCGATCGCGATCCGCATCAGCTCTCCTCCGGTGCCTGCAGCGCCGCCGCCGCGACGTCGGTGACCGTGCCGGACAGCGCCGCCACGTAGATGGTGTCGTCGGCCTGCACGACGGCCTTCCCGTCCGGGAGCACACCCGTGCCGAACCGCATCACGAACGCCACGCGGGCGCCGATCGCGGCCTCAAGCTCGGCGAAGGACCGCCCGACCCACATCTCGTCGACCTCGATCGGCAGGACCGCGACGGTGCCGGACGGGTCGCGCCACGCGGTCGCCGCGCCCTCGGGCAGCAGCATCCGCAGGAACCGGTCCGTGCTCCACGGCACAGTCGCCACCGTCGGGATGCCCAGGCGCTCGTACACGGCGGCGCGCTTGTGGTCGTAGATGCGGGCGACGACGTGCTCGACACCGAACGTCTCCCGCGCGACCCGCGCCGAGATGATGTTCGAGTTGTCGCCGCTGGAGACGGCCGCGAACGCGCCCGCGCGCTCGACCCCCGCCTCGATCAGGACATTCCGGTCGAATCCGTTGCCGACGACCTGCTGACCGTGGAAGTCGCTGCCCAGCCGGCGGAACGACTGCGGGTCCTTGTCGATCACGGCCACCTGGTGGTCGAGTCGCTCAAGGGCCTTGGCCAGGGAGGCACCCACCCGGCCACAACCCATGATCACAACGTGCACGACATGCCTCCTCGGGCGAACTATCCGCAGAACCTACCGAGCATTAGCCCGTCCCGGTGACCGGACCCCTTACGCTCTGGCCGTGTCCAAGCTCGCCACCGCTGCCAAACGCCTCCTGGTAGGCAGGCCGTTCCGCAGTGATCGCCTCGCGCACACCCTCCTCCCCAAACGCATCGCCCTCCCGGTGTTCGCCTCGGACGCGATGTCGTCGGTCGCGTACGCGCCGGAGGAGATCTTCCTGGTGCTGTCGGTCGCGGGCCTCTCGCGCCTACGCGCTGGCGCCGTGGGTGGGCGTCGCGGTCGTCGTGGTCATGCTCACAGTCGTCGCGAGCTACCGGCAGAACGTGCACGCCTACCCGTCCGGCGGCGGCGACTACGAGGTCGCGACGGTCAACCTCGGGACGCAGAGCAGGGCTGACCGTCGCGAGCGCCCTGCTCGTCGACTACATCCTCACGGTCGCGGTGTCGATCTCGGCGGCGGCGGCGAACATCGGCTCGGCCGATCCCGTTCGTCGCGACCCACAAGGCGGAGTTCGCGGTCGCCGCGATCGTCCTTCTGACCGCGATCAACCTGCGTGGCATCCGTGAGTCCGGCAGCGCGTTCGCGATCCCGACCTACGCGTTCATGATCGGAATCACCGGCCTGATCGGGTGGGGTCTGCTCCGCGGTCTCGTGTTCGGCGACGAGATGCGCGCGGAGAGCGCCGACATCGAGATCCACGCCGAGCAGGACCACCTGATGGGCCTGGCGTTCGTGTTCCTGGTGATGCGCGCGTTCTCGTCCGGCTGCGCGGCGCTGACGGGTGTCGAGGCGATCAGCAACGGCGTACCCGCGTTCCGCAAGCCCAAGTCCCGCAACGCCGCCACGACGCTGCTGCTGATGGGCGCGCATCGCCGTCATGATGCTGATGGGTCTGATCGTGCTCGCCCAGCTGACCGGCGTGCGGATGGCCGAGTCACCTGCTCACCAGATCGTGAACGCCCCGCCCGGATACGAGCAGAAGACGATGCTGGCGCAGATCGCGCGTGCGGTGTTCGACAACTTCCCGCCCGGCTTCTACTTCGTCACCGGTGTCACCGCGCTGATCCTGGTGCTCGCGGCGAACACCGCGTTCAACGGCTTCCCGGTGCTCGGCTCGATCCTTGCCCAGGACCGCTACCTGCCGCGCCAGCTGCACACGCGCGGTGACCGGCTGGCGTTCTCCAACGGCATCGTGTTCCTGGCCGGGTTCGCGATCGTGCTGGTGATCGCGTTCGACGCCGAGGTCACCCGGCTGATCCAGCTCTACATCGTCGGGGTGTTCGTGTCGTTCACGCATGAGCCAGCTCGGCATGATCAAGCACTGGCAGCGGCTGCTGAAGACGGAGACGGATTCGCAGTCGCGCAACAGGATGCGGCGCTCGCAGGCGATCAACACGTTCGGCCTGGTGATGACCGCGACCGTGCTGATCATCGTGCTGATCACGAAGTTCACCAAGGGCGCCTGGATCGCCATCGCCGCGATGGCCGCGATCTACGCGTTGATGACGGCGATCCGCAGCCACTACGACCGCGTCGCCGAGGAACTGCGGCAGCAGGAGCGCGTGCGCACGATGCCGGCGCGCAACCACGCGATGGTGCTGGTGTCCAAACTGCACATGCCGACGCTGCGGGCGTTGTCCTACGCCAAGGCCACGCGTCCGGACGTGCTGGAGGCCGTCACGGTCAACGTCGACGACGGCGACACCCGCAAGCTCGTCCTGGCGTGGGAGAAGGAGAACTTCAAGATCCCGCTGAAGGTGATCGAGTCGCCGTACCGGGAGATCACCAAGCCTGTTCTCGACTACGTCAAGCGCGTCAAGACCGACAATCCGCGCGACGTTGTCACCGTGTTCATCCCCGAGTACGTCGTCGGTCACTGGTGGGAGCAGCTGCTGCACAACCAGAGTGCGTTGCGGCTCAAGGGAAGACTGCTTTTCCAACCCGGTGTGATGGTGGTCAGCGTGCCGTGGCAGCTCGCGTCTTCCACGAAGGTGCGCGACAAGGACGTCATCGCACCGGGTGCTGTCCGAAGGGGACTGGACGACCGATGAGCTTGGCCAAGGAAGACTGGACTGGACGAACCTTCGAAGTGGAGGTCGGACCGGTCGCGCACGGCGGGCATTTCATCGCACGCCATGAGGGGCGCGTTCTGTTCGTACGGCACGCGTTGCCTGGCGAACGTGTTGTGGTGTCGGTGTACGAGGACAACGGTGGGTCGTTCTGCCGTGCGGACGCCGTGGAGATCCTGGAGCCGTCACCGGACCGCGTCGAGCCGCCGTGCCCGTTCAGCGGACCGGGGATGTGCGGTGGCTGCGACTTCCAGCACGTGTCGTGGGACGCCCAGCGGGAGCTGAAGGCCCAGGTCGTCCGCGAGCAGCTGAGCCGACTCGCCAAGATCGAACGTGACGTGGTCGTGGAGGCGCTGCCGGGTGGTCCGCTGGAGTGGCGGACCCGGATCCGGATGGCCGTCGGCCGCGACGGAAGGCCGGGTTTTCGCGGCACTCGTTCCCACGATGTGATCCCGATCGACCACTGTGTGATCTCCCGGCCGGGCATGGTCGAGGCGGTGACCGACCGAAAGTGGCGGTCGCAGGAGCTGACGATCGTCCAGGACGGTGACGGCAACCGTCATGTGGGTGAGGTGCGCGGCCGACACACCGCGCGACGCGCCGGAACCGGTACGGCCGTCGAGACCGCCGCCCAACGAAAGTGGCGAATTTCCGCCGACGGTTTCTGGCAGGTCCACCCGGCCGCGGCGGACACGTTCGCTTCCGTCGTGGGGGAGTGGGCCGCGGCTGAACCCGGGCAACGCGCGTGGGACCTCTACGGCGGTGCGGGGCTCTTCGCCTCGGTGCTCGCACGGCAGGTCGGCCAGACCGGATCCGTGCTGGTCGTGGAGTCTTTTCCCGGCGCCGTGGAAGACGGTCGGCGCAACCTCCGCCGCATGCCTCAGGTGGAGTGGGTGGCGGACAAGGTGGAGCACGCCGTGACGCGCTCACTGCCCGTCGAGAACCCTCACGTCGTGGTGCTCGACCCACCTCGTAAGGGCGCGGGGAAGGTCGTTGTGGCCCAAGTCGCACGGCGCCGTCCCGAGCGGGTCGTCTACGTGGCCTGCGACCCCGCCGCACTGGCGCGCGACGTGGCCGAATTCAGTGCTCAGGGGTACCGGCTCGCAGAGTTGCGGGCGTTCGACGCGTTCCCCATGACACACCACATGGAGTGCATCGCCCTGCTCGTACCTGAGACCGGGTGACAAAGCGTCTCAGCCGCGTCTCCGTAGACTGAGCCGAAGTCTTCAGGAGTGAGGTGGGCGTGGTGACCCTGCTGGAGTCCGTGCATGGACCAGCTGATCTGAAACGGATGGACGAGGCGCAGCTGAAGCAGCTGTGCGAGGAGATCCGGCGTTTCCTGGTCGACAAGGTGTCCAAGACGGGCGGGCACCTGGGCCCGAACCTGGGTGTCGTCGAACTGACCGTGGCGCTGCATCGCGTGTTCGACTCGCCGCAGGACCCGATCGTGTACGACACCGGGCACCAGTCGTACGTGCACAAGATCGTCACGGGCCGTCGCGACGGCTTCGACGACTTGCGCCGGCAGGGCGGCATGTCCGGCTACCCGTCGCGCGCGGAGTCCGCGCACGACGTGCAGGGCAACAGCCACGCGTCGACTGCGCTGTCCTACGCGGACGGCCTGGCGAAGGCCAAGCAGCTCAACGGCACCAACGGCCACGTGATCGCGGTCGTCGGCGACGGCGCGTTGACCGGTGGCATGTGCTGGGAGGCGTTGAACAACATCGCGGCGGACCGGACGCGTCCGGTCGTGATCGTGGTCAACGACAACGGCCGCTCGTACTCGCCGACGATCGGTGGTCTCGCAGACCACCTGTCGTCGTTGCGACTGCGTCCGGGCTACGAGCGCGTGCTGGAGAAGGGCAAGAGCGCGCTGCAGCAGACGCCGTTCTTCGGCAAGCCCCTTTACGCCGCGCTGCACGCCGCCAAGCGCGGCATCAAGGACGCGCTGGCGCCGCAGGCGATGTTCGAGGACCTCGGCCTCAAGTACATCGGCCCGGTCGACGGCCACGACATGGCGACGCTGGAGTCCGCTCTGCAGCGCGCGAAGTCGTTCGGCGGACCGGTGATCGTGCACGCGGTCACCCGCAAGGGCATGGGGTTCGCGCCGGCCGAGAACCACGAGGCCGACCAGATGCACGCCACCGGCGTCATCGACCCGATCACCGGCGAGAACCTGAAGCCGTCCCAGCGCACCTGGACGCACGTGTTCTCCGACTCCCTGGTGGAGATCGGCCGCGAGCGTTCCGACGTCGTGGCGATCACCGCCGCGATGCAGGGGCCCACCGGTCTGGACGCGTTCGCCAAGGCGTTCCCGGAGCGCTTCTTCGACGTCGGCATCGCCGAGCAGCACGCGATGACCTCCGCCACCGGTCTGGCGATGGGTGGTCTGCACCCCGTCGTGGCCGTCTACGCGACGTTCCTCAACCGGGCGTTCGACCAGCTGCTGATGGACGTGGCGCTGCACGAGCAGGGCGTGACGGTGGTGCTGGACCGTGCGGGCGTCACAGGCCCGGACGGCGCGTCGCACCACGGCATGTGGGACATGTCGATCCTCGGCGTCATCCCCGGCATCCACGTCGCCGCACCGCGTGACGCGGGCACACTGGCCGAAGAGCTGCGGGAGGCCGTGGCGATCTCGAACGCGCCGTCGGTGATCCGCTACCCGAAGGCTTCCGTTGGTGGGGACCTGCCGGCTCTTGAGCGCGTGGGTTCCGTTGACGTGCTTCGCCGTTCGGGTAACGACGTGCTGTTGGTGACGGTCGGCGCGTTGGGCGGGCTCGGTCTCGACGCCGCGCAACGGCTGGAGGACCAGGGCATCGGCGTGACGGTGGTCGACCCGCGGTGGATCTATCCGCTGTCGGTGGACCTCGTGGAGATGGCCGCGTCGCACAAGCTGGTCGTGACCGTTGAGGACGGTGGCCGGCACGGTGGCTTCGGGTCGTCGCTCGCGGCTGCCCTGCGCGACGCCGACATCGAGGTGCCGTTGCGCGACATCGCTCTGCCGCAACAGTTCCACGACCACGGCGAGCGTGGCGAGGTGCTGGCGTTGTGCGGCATCACCGCACAGGACGTCGCGCGCCGCGTGACCGAGTGGGCCGCGCGCCTGGAGTGCCTGCCCGTCGAAATGGACGCGACCGCGGAGAAGTAGGTCGGCTAACCTCCACTTCGCGCCCGCTTTCTTGTGGCCCGGCAGGTCTCCCTCGCCTGGTTCCACGATCGAGGCGGGTGCTGGGTGCCTTAGAAGCACCAGGTTCGATCCCTGAAATCCACGACCCCGGTCGCACACGGGGATGTCAGGCCTTGCGCGTCCCTTGTGGACGTCCGCCTTGACGCCTCGCCGGCCGGGGTCGTGGCCTGTCCGGATGGAGGTGGAGACGATGAAGCACACGTTGTTCCCGTGGGAGCGGGGGTCCGATTCGATCGGGGCGTGCTGGTGGGCGAGGTCGGCCCTGGCCGGCACCGGTTGCCGTGGCGTGCTGTGCTGCACCGCGTCGACATCCGTTCGCGCACGATGACTCCGGCGGCGCAGGACGTGCCGACCTCTGACGGTGTGCTGGTCCGCGTGACCGTTGTGGTGCGGTGGGCGGTGGCCTCGCCAACGAGGTTCGTGGTGGAGTCCGCTTCCCCTGAGGCCGAGCTGTACACGGCAGTGCAGTTGGCACTGCGTGGTGCGGTGCTCACGCGCGCGCACTCCGCGGTGGATCCCGAGAGAGAGACCATCGCGGCCGAGATCGCGGTCGCCGTGGCCGCCCGCGCCGAGGAGCTCGGTGTCTCGGTCGCCGACGTGGCCGTTCGTGATGTCGTCATGCCTGGTGAGCTGCGGCGGGCCGCGCTGGCAGAGCTGGTCGCCGCTTCCGAGGGACGTGCCGCGCTGGAGCGGGCGCGCGGGGAGACCGCGGCGCTGCGGTCGTTGCTCAACGCGGCCCGGCTGGCGGAGGAGCACCCGGCGTTGCTGGAGCTCCGTGCACTGCAGGTGGCCTCGACGGTCGTGGTGGATCGGCCGGCCCGCAAGTCCTGATCACTGCTCGCGCATCCAGAGCAGGGTGGTCCGCGACTCGCGCAGGCGCCAGCCGGCCGGTGTCCGGACCGCGGTGCAGGTCAGTCGCAGGCCGCTGGTCCGGTAGGGCGGCTGACCGGCCCGGAAGAAGTACACGAGCGAGTTCGCCGTGGCAGTCGCCTGGTCGCCGTCGACGTCCACCAGCACATCGCTGGTCAGGTGCTGGGTGCGCTCCTCGGCGACCTCGGCCTGGTGCAGGAAAGCGACGAGCGCGTCGAGGCCGTGGATCTCGCCGTTGCGGGGTGAGTGGATGGCCACGTCGCTGGTGAAAACGGTGTCCGCGTCGTCCCACCGCTTCTCGTCGAGCAGGTGGGAGAGGCGGCTGAACAGGCCGGCGATCTCGCTGCGGTCGAGCATGTGACTCCTTTTGATTGGTGGCGCCAACATTGGCGTCGCCAACCTTACGCGTCATCATTGGCCGCGCCAACGAATTAGGATGACGTCATGGAGGAGACCCCCGCACGCCTGGCCGGGAAGCCGAGCTGGCTGCTCACCCAGCTGGCGGTGCACGCGCACCGGCTGGCCTCCGAGGGCTTCGGCGAGGTGGGTGCGCGCGGCTACCACTACCGCGTCCTGGCCGCGCTGGACGAGTTCGGCGTGGCCAGCCAGACCGAGCTCGGCCGGCGCTGCAACATGGACCGCAGCGACGTCGTGGCGGCGATCAACGAGCTGGCTGAGCAGGGCTTTGTCGAACGGGCGCAGGACCCGGACGACCGGCGGCGCAACCTGGTGACCCTCACCGAGCCAGGCGAGGGGCAGCTGCGCCGCCTGGACCGAGCGCTCGACCAGGTGCAGGACGACCTGCTCGGACCGCTTCCGGCTGACGACCGGCAGACCTTGACCCGGCTGCTCTCCCAGTTGCTCACACATCACCAGCGGTCTTAGCGGCCTGACAGCTCGCGTGAAGGTGCCGTTAAGCGCCTTCTCAGGTCGATATGGCACCTTTGTGGCGTGCGCATTCTGGTAGTCGAGGACGAGGTGCCGCTGGCCGACGCGATCGCTCGCGGCCTGAGGCGCGAAGGTATGGCCGTGGACGTCGCCTACGACGGCGAGACCGGGCACGAGAAGTCGACCGTCACGCGGTACGACGTGGTCGTGCTCGACCGCGACCTGCCCGGCATGTCCGGCGACGAGCTGTGCAAGGAGATCCTCAGCTCCGGCGCGCTCACCAGGGTCATGATGCTGACGGCGAGCGGGACCATCGAGGACCGTGTCGCCGGGTTGTCGCTGGGTGCGGACGACTACCTGGCGAAACCCTTCGCGTTTCCCGAGCTGGTCGCGCGCGTACGGGCGTTGGCCCGGCGTGCGACGCCGGCGACGCCGCCCGTGCTGTCCGCGCAGGACGTCGCGCTGGACCCGGCGCGACGCACGGTGTCACGCGGTGGGCAGCCGATCGAGCTGACCCGCAAGGAGTTCGGCGTCCTCGAGGTGCTGCTCGCGGCCAAGGGCTCGGTGGTCAGCAGCGAGGAGCTGCTGGAGCGAGTGTGGGACGAGAACGCTGACCCGTTCACCACGACCGTGCGCGTCACCGTGATGACGTTGCGCAAGAAGCTCGGTGAGCCGGGCATCATCGACACCGTCGTGGGCTCCGGTTACCGGGTGCCCAGTGCTTCGAACGGATCAGCTGAGGACTAGTCACGTGCGAAGGCGCGGACCGGGGCTTCGCCTCCGGATCACGCTCCTCACCACCGCGCTCGTCGCGGTGGTGAGCGCTGTGCTGCTCTTCCTCGGGTGGGTGCTGGTGGGACGGGTCTTCGACTCCTCGCCGTCCTTTCCCGAAGGCAGTCACGTCACGGTCGACGGCGTCAACGTCGACGTGACGGTGCTGACGGACGCGTTGACGGTCGCGGCGCGGCAGGACCTGCTGCGCGCGGGGCTGATCGCGTTCGCCTGCATGGTGCTGGCCGCGGTCGTGCTGGCGTGGACGTTCACCGGCCGGGTGCTCCAGCCTCTGCACGACGTCACGGGTGCCGCGCGCCGGTTGTCGGCGGAGTCGCTCGGCTCGCGCCTGCGGCTGGAAGGCCCCCGGGACGAGGTCGCCGAGCTCGCGGACACCTTCGACGCCATGCTCGACCGGCTCGAAGCCGCCTTTGATTCGCAACGCCGGTTCGTGGCGAACGCATCGCATGAACTGCGCACACCTCTCTCGGTGGTGCGCACCGAGCTGGACGTGACCCTGGCCGATCCGGACGCCGACGTTGAAGAGCTCCGGCGCATGGCCGGCGTCGTGCGCGCGGCGGGAGAGCGTGCCGAGCAGTTGGTGTCGGCGCTGCTGCTGCTTGCGCGCACAGACGGTGTCGGGCTCGCGGTGCGTGAGCCGGTCGATCTCTCTGCTGTGGTCGAGTCCGCGTGGAGGGCTGTGCGCGCTGAGGCCGCGGCCCGCAACCTGCGCACCGTGTTCCGGTGTGCGCCGGCACTCGCCGTCGGAGATCCCGCACTCCTTGAGCGCATCGCGGGCAACCTGCTGGAGAACGCCGTCCGGCACAACCACGTCGACGGGTGGATCGAGACCGTCGTGGAGACCGGGCCGCAGTGGTCCGTGTTGCGGGTGTCGTCGTCGGGTCAGCTGATCGCGCCGGACCGCGTCGAGGAGCTGTTCGAGCCGTTCCGCCGCGGGGGCAAGGACCGGACCAGCCACTCCGGCACGGGTCTCGGGCTCTCGATCGTGCGTGCCGCGGTGGCCGCGCACGGCGGGTTTGCGCAGGCAGTGGCCGTGCCGACCGGCGGCCTGTCGGTCACCGTGCACCTGCCCAGCGCACCTCGCTGAAGCCGGATACAAGATTGTCGACGTGGCCCCGGTCACACTGTGCGTCGATCTTGGCCGGTTAGGGCCACTCGTGTGGCGCCTGACCTGCGACAACGCGGTAGGTGACCCCCGATTTGGATGTTGGTGGGCGGGGGTGTAAATTTCTCAATGCCAGCGCGGAACGGGCCGGAAAACAACCGGAACGGAGCGCGGCGAAAGACTTCTAAGCCTGACACAGCCCCGGAAGTGACTCTCCTCGGAGACAAGCTGCGGTGTGCGCGTGTTCTTTGAGAACTCAACAGCGTGCCGAAACACAGCCAGTAATATATGAATTACCTCCTCGTCGAGGTAGTTCCTTTGAGATGATAGATGCCAGACATATTCCGTCTGGAGCGATCAACACAATCCTTATTGGAGAGTTTGATCCTGGCTCAGGACGAACGCTGGCGGCGTGCTTAACACATGCAAGTCGAGCGGTAAGGCCCTTCGGGGTACACGAGCGGCGAACGGGTGAGTAACACGTGGGTAACCTGCCCTGTACTCTGGGATAAGCCTTGGAAACGAGGTCTAATACCGGATACGACCACTGATCGCATGATCGGTGGTGGAAAGTTCCGGCGGTATGGGATGGACCCGCGGCCTATCAGCTTGTTGGTGGGGTAATGGCCTACCAAGGCGACGACGGGTAGCCGGCCTGAGAGGGTGACCGGCCACACTGGGACTGAGACACGGCCCAGACTCCTACGGGAGGCAGCAGTGGGGAATATTGCACAATGGGCGAAAGCCTGATGCAGCGACGCCGCGTGAGGGATGACGGCCTTCGGGTTGTAAACCTCTTTCAGCAGGGACGAAGCGCAAGTGACGGTACCTGCAGAAGAAGCACCGGCTAACTACGTGCCAGCAGCCGCGGTAATACGTAGGGTGCGAGCGTTGTCCGGAATTATTGGGCGTAAAGAGCTCGTAGGCGGTTTGTCGCGTCGGCCGTGAAAACTTGGGGCTTAACCCCAAGCTTGCGGTCGATACGGGCAGACTTGAGTTCGGCAGGGGAGACTGGAATTCCTGGTGTAGCGGTGAAATGCGCAGATATCAGGAGGAACACCGGTGGCGAAGGCGGGTCTCTGGGCCGACACTGACGCTGAGGAGCGAAAGCGTGGGGAGCGAACAGGATTAGATACCCTGGTAGTCCACGCCGTAAACGGTGGGTGCTAGGTGTGGGGGGCTTCCACGCCCTCTGTGCCGCAGCTAACGCATTAAGCACCCCGCCTGGGGAGTACGGCCGCAAGGCTAAAACTCAAAGGAATTGACGGGGGCCCGCACAAGCGGCGGAGCATGTGGATTAATTCGATGCAACGCGAAGAACCTTACCTGGGCTTGACATGGACTAGAAAGCTCTAGAGATAGAGCCTCCCTTGTGGCTGGTTCACAGGTGGTGCATGGCTGTCGTCAGCTCGTGTCGTGAGATGTTGGGTTAAGTCCCGCAACGAGCGCAACCCTCGTTCCATGTTGCCAGCGGGTAATGCCGGGGACTCATGGGAGACTGCCGGGGTCAACTCGGAGGAAGGTGGGGATGACGTCAAGTCATCATGCCCCTTATGTCCAGGGCTTCACACATGCTACAATGGCCGGTACAAAGGGCTGCTAAGCCGTGAGGTGGAGCGAATCCCATAAAGCCGGTCTCAGTTCGGATCGGGGTCTGCAACTCGACCCCGTGAAGTCGGAGTCGCTAGTAATCGCAGATCAGCAACGCTGCGGTGAATACGTTCCCGGGCCTTGTACACACCGCCCGTCACGTCACGAAAGTCGGTAACACCCGAAGCCCGTGGCTCAACCCGCAAGGGGGAGAGCGGTCGAAGGTGGGACTGGCGATTGGGACGAAGTCGTAACAAGGTAGCCGTACCGGAAGGTGCGGCTGGATCACCTCCTTTCTAAGGAGCATCTCGTTGCTGACCTGAGCGAACGTCTCAGCAGCAACGCAGACCCACGCCAGCACTTGATGCTGGGTGGTGCTCATTAGTGGATGCTGGCTGGCTTGACGTTCGGTTGCTTCGACAGTGAGTACTGCATCTTCGGGTGCGTGGAAAGGTGTCGCGGGGGCTGGATGAATAGATCGGTACGCTGTTGGGTCCTGAGAGAACACGCTCTTTGTGTCTTTCAGTGATCGGTCATCAGACGCGGATGAACCTCCTGGCATTGGTCGGGCCGGCGTTGCGCAGTGGTGCTGGTGGATCTGATTGTTCTTTGAGAACTGCACAGTGGATGCGAGCATCTTTGTAGCAAGTTAGTAAGGGCATACGGTGGATGTCTTGGCACCAGGAGCCGATGAAGGACGTAGGAGACTGCGAAAAGTCTAGGGGAGCTGTCAACCGAGCTGAGATCCTAGAATTTCCGAATGGGGAAACCCGGCCCCAGTCATGTGGGGTCACCCATACCTGAACACATAGGGTATGTGGAGGGAACGCGGGGAAGTGAAACATCTCAGTACCCGCAGGAAGAGAAAACAACCGTGATTCCGTGAGTAGTGGCGAGCGAAAGCGGATGAGGCTAAACCGCGTCTGTGTGATACCCGGCAGGGGTTGCATTCGCGGGGTCGTGGGACCTCTTGGTCAGTTCTGCCGAACTGGCAACGAGTCAGAAAATGCTGTGGTTAGAGGAATGCGTCTGGAAAGCGTGAGCGTAGAGGGTGAAACTCCCGTACTCGAAAACCTGGCATCTCGTTAGAGTGTTCCCAAGTAGCAGCGTACTCGTGAAATTCGCTGTGAATCTGGCGGGACCACCCGCTAAGCCTAAATACTCCCTGGTGACCGATAGCGGACTAGTACCGTGAGGGAAAGATGAAAAGTACCCCGGGAGGGGAGTGAAATAGTACCTGAAACCGTGTGCCTACAATCCGTCGGAGCCTTTAGGGGTGACGGCGTGCCTTTTGAAGAATGAGCCTGCGAGTTAGTGCTACGTGGCGAGGTTAACCCGTGTGGGGTAGCCGTAGCGAAAGCGAGTCTGAATAGGGCGCTTGAGTCGCGTGGTCTAGACCCGAAGCGGTGTGATCTAGCCATGGCCAGGGTGAAGCGCGGGTAAGACCGCGTGGAGGCCCGAACCCACCAGGGTTGAAAACCTGGGGGATGAGCTGTGGTTAGGGGTGAAAGGCCAATCAAACACCGTGATAGCTGGTTCTCCCCGAAATGCATTTAGGTGCAGCGTCGTGTGTTTCACCACGGGGGTAGAGCACTGGATGGTCTAGGGGGCCTACAAGCTTACCGAAATCAACCAAACTCCGAATACCGTGGTGTGAGAGCGCGGCAGTGAGACTGCGGGGGATAAGCTTCGTAGTCGAGAGGGAAACAGCCCAGAACGCCAGCTAAGGTCCCTAAGTGTGTGCTAAGTGGGAAAGGATGTGGGGTCGCACAGACAGCCAGGAGGTTGGCTTAGAAGCAGCCACCCTTTAAAGAGTGCGTAATAGCTCACTGGTCAAGTGGTCCTGCGCCGACAATGTAGCGGGGCTTAAGCACACCACCGAAGCTGTGTCATTTCAGCGCTTAGCTGGGATGGGTAGGGGAGCGTCGTGTAGCGGTTGAAGCGGCGGAGTAATCCAGCCGTGGACGCTATGCGAGTGAGAATGCAGGCATGAGTAGCGAAAGACGAGTGAGAAACTCGTCCGCCGGATGACCAAGGGTTCCTGGGCCAGGCTAATCCGCCCAGGGTAAGTCGGGACCTAAGGCGAGGCCGACAGGCGTAGTCGATGGACAACGGGTTGATATTCCCGTACCCGTGTGAACGCGCCCATGATGAACCTTGTGATACTAACCGCCCGAAGCCCTCCGACGATCCTTCGGGATCTAGGGGCAAGTGGAGCGCGGGACCTGAACTTGTAGTAGTCAAGCGATGGGGTGACGCAGGAGGGTAGCTCCGCCAGTGAGTGGTAGTACTGGTGCAAGCGTGTAGGCCGAAGCATAGGCAAATCCGTGCTTCATTAAGGCTGAGACGTGATGCGTAGCCGATTGAGGCGAAGTAGAGTGATCCCATGCTGCCGAGAAAAGCCTCTAGCGAGCTTTCACGCGGCCCGTACCCCAAACCGACACAGGTGGTCAGGTAGAGAATACCAAGGCGATCGGGCGAACTGTGGTTAAGGAACTCGGCAAAATGCCCCCGTAACTTCGGGAGAAGGGGGGCCGTAGCGCTTGAAGCCTCTTGCAGGCTAGGGCGAGACGGCCGCAGAGACCAGCGAGAAGCGACTGTTTACTAAAAACACAGGTCCATGCGAAGTCGCAAGACGATGTATATGGACTGACGCCTGCCCGGTGCTGGAACGTTAAGGGGACCGGTTAGTCCTTCGGGGCGAAGCTGAGAACTTAAGCGCCAGTAAACGGCGGTGGTAACTATAACCATCCTAAGGTAGCGAAATTCCTTGTCGGGTAAGTTCCGACCTGCACGAATGGCGTAACGACTTCTCGACTGTCTCAACCACAGGCCCGGCGAAATTGCATTACGAGTAAAGATGCTCGTTACGCGCGGCAGGACGGAAAGACCCCGGGACCTTTACTATAGCTTGGTATTGGTGTTCGATTCGGCTTGTGTAGGATAGGTGGGAGACTGTGAAGCGGCCACGCCAGTGGTTGTGGAGTCATCGTTGAAATACCACTCTGGTCGTATTGGATGTCTAACCTCGGTCCGTGATCCGGATCAGGGACAGTGCCTGGTGGGTAGTTTAACTGGGGCGGTTGCCTCCCAAAGAGTAACGGAGGCGCTCAAAGGTTCCCTCAGCCTGGTTGGCAATCAGGTGTCGAGTGCAAGTGCACAAGGGAGCTTGACTGTGAGACTGACGGGTCGAGCAGGGACGAAAGTCGGAACTAGTGATCCGGCCATGGCTTGTGGAAGCGTGGTCGCTCAACGGATAAAAGGTACCCCGGGGATAACAGGCTGATCTTGCCCAAGAGTCCATATCGACGGCATGGTTTGGCACCTCGATGTCGGCTCGTCGCATCCTGGGGCTGGAGTAGGTCCCAAGGGTTGGGCTGTTCGCCCATTAAAGCGGTACGCGAGCTGGGTTTAGAACGTCGTGAGACAGTTCGGTCCCTATCCGCCGCGCGCGTAGGATACTTGAGGAAGGCTGTCCCTAGTACGAGAGGACCGGGACGGACGGACCGCTGGTGTGCCAGTTGTTCTGCCAAGAGCATTGCTGGTTGGCTACGTTCGGAAGGGATAACCGCTGAAGGCATCTAAGCGGGAAGCTCGTTCCAAGATGAGGTATCCCACTCTTCGTGAGTTAAGGCCCCCAGCTAGACCACTGGGTTGATAGGCCAGAGGTGGAAGACCGGTAACGGTTGGAGCTGACTGGTACTAATAGGCCGAGGACTTGTTACAAAGACGCTACGCATCCACTGTGCGGTTCTGGAAGAACAACCAGAACCGATCGCGACCCTGCGGGGTTGCTGGTTGAATTCCATAGTGTTTCGGTGGTTATAGCGTTGGGGAAACACCCGGTCCCATTCCGAACCCGGTAGTTAAGCCCTTCTGCGCCGATGGTACTGCACTGGTTACGGTGTGGGAGAGTAGGTCGCCGCCGAACTTAATTTGCCCTGCGGGTTGAGCGCCACAAGCGCTCCCCGCAGGGTTTTTTCTGCGTTGCGCCGCCGACCGGGTGATGTGCCCCAGGCGAGCGGGTGATGTGAGTCAAGCTCGGCTTGTCCGTCCCTACCGTTCTTCTCATGAACGATCAGTGGGCCGGGGAGGCACCTTTGCGGTGGCGAGCGCGCAGGAGGCGGGGCAGGCACGCCCGCGAGCCCGCGCCGTCATCGCAGTCTTTCCTGCCCGCAGTGCTCGGCGTCGTGCTGCTGATGTGCCTGATCCTCCTCCTGCTGACCTACCTCTAGCCGTGAGCCGGCCAGAACTAGCGGGACTGCAGTGCGTCGAGCGCCACGGCCTGGGCGATGACCAGCCTGCGGTCGACGCCGGGATCCTGGATCGCCACCAGGTAGTGGTCGCGGATCCAGGTCTTCTTGTCGACGCTGAACGCCGGAGTGCCGTTCCCCAGCATGAAGTCGAAGTGATACCGCATGGGGAACGGTAGTTCGCCGATCCACGGAATCCAGGACCACAGCCGGCGGATGACCGCGAAGAACTTGTTGCGTTCCGAGCCCGTCGTGGTGCCCCAGTTCGGCTGTTCGAGATGCCACGTCGAGTTCATCAGCGACTTCGCGAAGTCCTTGCGGAACAGCCCGATCGACCGGCCGGCCGCGTCGATCACGTCGTAGCCGCTGCCCAGGTCGAGCACCTTGCGGGCGTTGAACTCGAACAACACCTGACTCTTCGAGGAGTCGGTGTAGACGGTGATCCGTTCCTTGATCTTGAACTTCTTCTGCTCGGCGTAGCCGACCAGGTCGCCCGGTCGGCCGTTGTCGTCGGCGAAGACCTCGTAACGGTTGGTCAAGAACGTGACCTTCTGGTGCACGTGCAGGACCTGCACGCTCTGCAGACTCACAGCTCACCCTTCTCCACTGGCACCGGCCGCAGGTCCCCGGTCGGGAACCGCCGCTCATTGCGCTCGATCTTGGCGAACGCGGCCTCGACGAGGTCGACACCGAGCTTGTCCGCCAGCCTGGTGAGGTAGTGCATCACGTCCGCCAGCTCGTCCCGCACGTTCCAGGCGAGGTCTGGGTCTTTCATCGCATTCTTCGCCTCATCGGGCGTCAGCCACTGGAACAGGTCGGTGAGCTCGCCGACCTCCGCGGACAACGCCATCACCAGGTTCTTGGGCGTGTGGTAGCTGTCCCAGTCACGGGCAGCGGCGAACGCGCGCAGGGCGTCCCTCAGGTCGACGAGATCGTGCTGACTCATGACCCACTAACTACCATGCCGAGTCCGCTGGACGAACGAGCAAGGATGGCGGCGAATCAAGCATGGATTGTCCACGTCAACGTTGATTGGCTCTAGTCATGTCAACATTGAGCGGAATCAAGTTGTCCACCATCCTCGTGCTCGGCGCGACCGGCAAGACCGGCCGCCGCGTCACCGATCTCCTCGGCCCCGCGGCTCGTCCAGCCTCGCGTTCGGCGACCACGAAGTTCGACTGGGCCACCCCCGACACCTGGGAGCCCGCCCTCGCCGGCACCACCGCCGTCTACGTCGTGCCGCCGGACAACCCCGCCCTGCTCGCCGAGTTCGTGCCGCTGGCCGTGAAGTCGGGTGTCACCCGGTTCGTGCTGCTGTCGATGCGCGGCGCTCCGGACGACGACCCGTTCGAGGCCGCGATCAAGGACTCCGGTGTGGAGTGGACGATCCTGCGGCCGACGTGGTTCATGCAGAACTTCGACGAGGACATGTTCGCGGCCCCTGTGCAGCACGGCGAGCTGGCCGTCCCCGCCGGTCAGGGCATTCACCCGTTCATCGACGTGGTGGACATCGCCGAGGTCGCCGTCGTCGCGCTGACGCAGCCCGGGCACGCCGGCCAGACCTATGAACTGAGCGGGCCCGAGGCGTTGTCGTTCGCCGAGATGCTGGCGCGGATCGTGGCGGTGACCGGCGACCCGGTCCTCTACACCGATGTCACCCCGGACGAGTTCGCGGCCTCGTTGCGCGGGCTCGGGTACCCCGACGAGATCGCCGATCTCGTCACGATGCTGCTCGTGCGCATTCGTCAGGGCGTTGAGGCGCATCTGTCCGATGGTGTGCAGCGGGTTCTCGGCCGGGAGCCGCGAACGTTTGCGGACTACTTGGGCAGCAGCAGCTTTGCCTGAAGGCCGCGGGTGCCCTCGTTGGTGATGACGGCCTCGCAGAGAGCGCGCCCGGTGCGTGCGCGCCACTCCTGCGCCATATCGCAGTAGCGCAGCCCCATGGCGTAGGTGAGCTGGCCGATGCGTTCGCCTTCGAGGAGCACCTCGAGCGTGTGTTCGCCGATGTGCGAGCCCTTGTCGATGCGGCAGTCACGGAGCTCGGCGATGACATGGACGGGCGTCCGGCCGTTCACCACACGATGCAGCACGTGCTGATGAGCTTCCTGGCCGGTGACGGTGATCTGCTGCTCGGCAGGCAGCGTCGGTGCCGTGCCGAGTGCCTCGTGGTCGAGCAGCAGCAGCCGTGGGGCGCCGAGATGCAGGTGCACGCGGTAGTAGCGCTGGCCGCCACCCATGATCCGGGCCGGGCACGAGCCGACCTCGCCGAGGTCGGCGAGCTGGAGCAGCAGTGGCTGGTAGTCGGACGCCTGGTCGCCGCGCAGATAGCCGGCCGTGATCGCGGACCCGTCACCCCGCAGCAGGTCCACCCGCACAGCCTGGTGGTCGATCCGGTTGGCGGGTTCGGGCACGAGCACGGCGGTCGCGGGAACGGCGTCCTCCATGGTGTGTGTGGAGGCGTGCCGGGCCACCTCGGCGATGGCGTCCTGGTAGTGCGCCTCGCCGACGACCGCGACCCGCCCCGCCGTCGACAGGCGGCGGATGCGGGAGCGGGTCCGCATCGGCACGATCGGCTCAGTCGTGGCTCTGTGCTTGGAGCCGACGAACATCAAGGCGAACAACGCGAGCCCGATGACGAAGCCCAGAGGGCCGAAAGCAACGGTCAGAACCAGCGCGAGCACGGCAACGGCGATCAGGATGGCGGCGGGCGAAGGCTCTGTACGTTGCTGCATCGTCATGGGGCATCCTCACGACTCGGCGTTCCCGTCACTCTGAGTGTCGGGCATGCCGGGCGATGCGTTTCACAAATCGCTCGTTTGGCCTAGTACAACAGGCGCAACACTCCACCCTGTGACCGGAATGTTCCGAGGATCGGGCTCATCGGCCTCTGGCGACCGCGGATTCTCCTCGGTGAGCTTGTAGACGATGCCCTGCTTGAACCAGACATGCGTCGCGCCCCACGCGATGAGACCGAAGAAAAGGACACCGACGAGGTAGTACCAGCCGTCGGTGAAGATGCGGAAGACCGAGTAGAGCGCCATCGGCGTCGTGAGCGCGGAGATGATCAGCGCCGACCAGCGATTGCCGTGGTTGACCTTGCGAGTGTTGCGCACCGGCGGCTCCTGGCCGGCCAGCTCCCACAGCATCTTGGCGTGGAACCACCGCTCGCTCTCGAGCGGCGGCCGCGGGTCGGGCACGGCCCGCACCTCAGCCCGCTCCGCCACGAGCCGCCGCAGCGCGACCGCGTCGTCGACCGGCAGCAGCCACTCCTGACCGGCACCGATGACGCGCAACACCGGGCCGGGCATGAGCGTGAGCTCGGCGGTGTTCGCGAGCGGCCATTGCGCGGGCGACCGCACGGCCCCCGCCTCGACGTGGCTGATCCGGTCGAACCTGATGGCGACCCGCCCGATCGGCGACAGGGCATGCGCGGGAGGCGGCAACTGGTCGAGCAGCAACCGCCGCGACTGCACCCGCAGCCGCCCACCGCCGCGCAACCTGATCGCGACCTCGACCCCGGATCGGCGCACGTCCCCGGTGACCGGCCGCGACACGATCCGGCCGGCCAGCCACGCGAGCCCCCACGCGATCACCGGCGCCGCGATCCCGGACACCGTCAGCTGCCAGCCGTCCATCAGGCCCCAGATGAGCCCGTTGACCGCGGCGAACCCCGCAGGCACCATCGCGATCTTCGGCCACGCCGTCGTCATCCACCAGAACACCGCGAACAGCACCAGCGCCAGCCCGGCCGGCCAGACGACCATGTCCGCGGTGAAGGCCTCCCTGACCTCACCGGCGACATCGAACGTCCCGTCACGGAACTTGCGCCGGGAGTAGTACGACGACAGCACCTTCGAGGCGACCGGCACGCCGGCGAAGCTGACCAGAAGCAGTGGTGCGGCCACGACATACCGCAAGAACAACAGCACTTCGTCCCCCCAAGTGGATCAGGGGACCAGGGTAAGGCGTGCCCGCCCGCGCGGTCCTGGTTCTCCGCCACCCGGCAACGCCGTCAGCACCAACCCGAACACCAGCCCGTTGAGCTCCTCCAGCCCCAGGTTGAGCTCGCGCGCCACCTGATACGGCGTCATACCGTTCTCGCGCAAGGTCCTGAACACCTTGGTCAGCAGCTTCGACGTCTCCCGGCGCATCATGCCGCCCTCAGCCGAGGTGACCGTCCGCGCTTTCGCCGCGAACGTCTCCTTGGCCACGTGCCAATGCCGATGGTCAGTGCCGCGCAAATGCTTCTGCGGCATGAGGAACTCGGCAGCGAACTCCTCCGCGTCGTCGTGCCCAAGAAGCGTGCCCAGCTCCGCGGCCGCGTCGAACCGCGCCCGCTCCGGCGAAGCCGTCGGATCGAGGAACACGAACGGCATCCCGTTGTGCCAGCACGAGAACGCCTCTTCCGCAGCACAGTCGACCGGCAGCGAGAACACCCGCACACCGCGAGACTCCAGCAACTGCACCATGTTCGGCGCCGGCCCGGTGTCGAGCCGCCACGTTTCGCGCGTTTCCCCCGGCGACGTCCTGGGCGGCGGCAGGTTCGGCTGCGGAAGCACGAACAAGCGCTCGAGCCAGCCGTTGAACTCGATCGCCAACTGCGCCGCCGCGATGGCCTGCGCGCGCTCCGCGGCGATGCCCTGCGGCCGCGCCGGCTCTGGCGCGGTGAGGAACGCCGCCGGAAACCCGAGCGCCCCGGCCAGCGACTCGGTGGTGGCGGCCTTGGGCCTGCGCAACCCGCGCTCGTACTCGCCGATGGCCCGCGCCGGCACCCCGGACTTGCGCGCCAGCTCGGCCGCGGTGAGACCGCGCCGGGTGCGGGCAAGCGTGAGTCGCGACGGGGTGAGCATGATCGAGCCATTCTCACCTCTGCCCCAGCGCGTCGCCACGCGGGGCCGATGTACCGGTTGCTCCGTCGCTCGCTGTGGATCACCACGAACGGTCTGAGCACCACGGACCCGCTGCGGGCACGTCTGGGACGCCACCGAGCCGCATCTCGTCCTCGTCCACACGAGACCCGCGACCGCCATCTGCGGCTCGCTGACGATCACTGCTACTCGATGTACGAGTCGCGTTCTCCGCCCTTGCCCGCTGCCCGGGTTTGCTGGTCCTGCCCCGGTGGCCGGCCTTGTCCGATGGCCTCCCCGAACGTGGGCGGCCCGATCACTGCGCCGCACTGGCTCTCCTCGCGAACCAGCGAACCGGCCGCGGACAGACCGTCCTCTTCGGCGTGCACACCCTCGCCGTGGCGCTCGATGCCAGGTCACGCCCTGGCCCGCGAGGGCTCACCTCCTCAACGCGATCGGGAAGTCCACCTCCTCCGGACCGTCCACATTGGGCGTCTTGTACTGCGCGAACTCCATCGGCGGCAACGGAATCCGATGCGCCCACCGCTCGATGATCTGGTTCTGCGGCGTCGGCTCCGGCTGCGAAACCTCACGCAACACCACGAGCCGATCCTCCAACTGCAGCGGATACGTCACCAGGAACCACAGCTTGAAGCCCTCGCTGCGCACGTTCTCGAACAGCGCGAACTGGTCGTGGTCGTTGTCCCGCATCATCGCCGCGATGGCAGGCCCCTTCGCATAGTCACTGCGCAACGGCGCCTCAGGCGACCCCGTCCCCCGATTGCCCTGCAACGTGCCCAGCAGAATCGGCCGCGACGGATGCCGGACCAGCCCCGCGTTCCAGTGGTCGAGCCGCTGCCACCCTTCCGCGGCCAGCAGCTCACGCAACGTGCCGACCCGATGAATCCAGTCGAGCAGCCCCGGCGCGTTCGTCGGCCCGAACGGCGGCGAGGCAGCGCGCGCGTCGATGCCGGCGGCGATCGCCCGGTCCAGGACGGTGAGGCTCAGGCCCAGGTCAGCGAGCTTCTCGCCGGTCGTGGGGGTGAGCTTGCGGAAGGCGGCGTTGGTCATGGGATCGACGGTAGCGACGGGGTCTGACAATTTTCGGCGGTGCGTGGGCCGGCTGTCTCGTGCCTGGTCAGGCCGCTACCGGGTCGAGCTGGTGTAGCAGGTCGCGCGCACCCAGCCGCTCCTGCGCCCACTCCACCACCGCGGTCTCCTGAGCGAACAACACGATCTGCCGATCCTCAGACAGTTGCAGCAGCAGATCCAGCACAGCCCGAGTGCGAGCATCGTCAGCCTGCACAGTCACGTCGTCCAACAACAGCGGACACGGCTCGGAAGCCAGGTGCTGCGCGAGGGCAACGCGCAGCAACAGATAGACCTGCTCGGCAGTGCCCAGCGACAGACGTGAGGCCTGGTGCCACGACTCGGAGGCGGTGCACACGCGCACGGTCAGAGATGGGGCGTCCACGGCGGCGTCGACGTAACGGCCGTCAGTGACCACAGGCAGCCACGAGCGGAGAGTGTCCTCCAGGATCGGGGCGATGGTGCTGTGCACCTTCTCCTGTGCGGCGGCCAGGTAGCGGGAGGCGAGGTCGATGGCCTCGACCTCGGCGGTCACCTCGGCCAGCACAAGTGCGGCGGTCTGCACGGCCTCCTCCGCGTCCGGGACGCTCGGCAGGGTGCGGGCCAGTTCGGCGACGGTGGCGGCCAGGGCGGAGCAGGTCGCGGCCAGCGTCGGGTCCACCGGGTCGCAGGCGGCGTAGCGGAGAGCGGCTTCCATCAGCCCCGCGTGGTGGCTTTGGGCGGCGGAGAGGGACGTTTCCAGGTCGTCGAGGGTGCCGTCGGCCAGCAGGGACTGGAGTTCGGCCCAGGCGTTGCGTTCTTCCTCGGCCTCGCGCAGCAGGCGGTCCCAGCTTCGTTGCCACTCGGCGATCGCGCGGAGCAGGTCCTCGGGGCGGTCGCCGGTGCCGCCGATCGCGGTCACGGCGTCGCGCAGCAGCGTCAACGCGCGGGTGTGGGCCACCAGCGCCTCGGCGACCGTGGCTTCCGCCAGGAGCCGGTCTTCCAGGGCCTGGGCCAGGAGGGGGCGCTGGGAGGCCATCAGGGTCTGGCGGGCGCGGACCTTGCAGTCGGTTTCGTAGTCCACGAACAGGTCTGCGACGGACATCGAGTTTTCGAGCTTGCCCCGTGCGGCCAGCTCCACGCGGATGGCCTTCTCGGTACGGGCGACCTCGCAGAGCAGGTCCGCGTGGTCGGCCTCCCAGCCCGCACGGTTCGCCAGACGCCACAGGGTTTCGCGATCCGGTGGCACACCCAGGGCCGCACAACCGGAAGCAGCCTCGTCGTGGATGCGCACGGCTTCGAGGGCGACGGCGCGCTGGCCCTCGGCCTCGGCGAGTTGGCGGTCGGCGACGAAGAGCAGGCTTCGTGCGTGAACGGCGGCTGCGGCGCGTTCGGTGGCGAAGGACATTGCCGCTTCACGGGCCGGTGCGTTGCCACGAGCCAGGGCGCCGCCGACGCCGGCTACCAGCGCCGCGATGAGGACGCCCACGGCGGCGAGTTCCTGGTCGGTCAGGAAGAGCAGCAGGCCGACCAACGAGGTCAGGCAGCTCAGTGCCAGCAAAGCGTTGCGCAGGAACGGGTTCGGCATCGCGATCTCGTGCACGCGCGCTGCCGCCACGTCCGCTTCGACCTGGAGGCGGGCCGCGTTGGCGGCGGCCTCGTCCTGGAACTGGCGGGCGGTGTCCATCTCGATCGAGGCGGTGGTCAGGCGGGCACCACCGGCCGGGTCCAGCCGGGTCGCAAGGCCGCGCAGCACCGACGGTTCGGCGTTGGTGGAGGGCGACGGCCGGCGTTCGTTGTGGGCGGCGGCGACCGCGGAGGCGGTCTCGTAGGCGGCGGCCGCCAGGCGGAGGTCGTCGTCGACCGCGATTTCGCCCACGGGGAAGTCCGGGAGGGCTTCCAGTTCGCCTTCGAGAGTCGACGCCGAGGGGCCGGTCAGCACGCGCGGGGTCGGCGCGGCACGCCACGCGGCCAGCGCGCGGTTGACCAGGTGGATCCGTTCCTCCTGCGCGGCGAGGCCGGAAGGAGGGGAGTCGCCGAAGCGTTCCTGCAACGACCGGATGCGGTCGGCCCGAGCGGCAAGTGCGTCCAGGGAAACGGAATGCTCCTGCACGGCCAGTCGCGCGCGAGCGGCCAGTGCGGCACGGGCCTGCGCGCTGAGCTCCAGATAGCGGTCGTGTTCGCGGCGGGCCACGATCAGGTCGGTTTCGGCCTCGCGCAACCGGTTCCTGGCGTCCCGCAGGGCGTCGACGGGTGCGGTGAGCCGTTGCAACGCCTGCTCCACCGTGCCGTCCGTGCCCGCGGTGGCGGCGGCGCGGCGCAGGTGGTCCTGCAGGCCGTCGGCCGCGTCCAGCACGGTCAGGAGCTGGGCCTGGTCGACGCAGGCGGTGGCGGCGAACGACGTGCGGTCGAGGCCCAGCCGTAGCGAGAGGTCCGGGCAGGAGTCGTCGTCCAGGTCGCGGTCGACGCAGACGACCTCGCCCGAGTCCAGCGACACCGTTGCGGCGACCCGCCAGGACTCGCCCTGCCAGGGACGGTGCCGCGACGATGGCTCGCCGCACAGAGCGGCGCGAATCGCCGCGTGCCAGGAAGACTTCGCGGACTCGTTCACGCCCGACACCACGGTCAGACCGGGTGCCAGCGGCAGCGTCCGGTCGTGCAGAGGCCCGAAGGCGTGCGCGGTCACTGACTCGATCTTCATCGTTCCTCCAACGCGCGCAGGCCCGTCGCGAGCACCCGGCCGCGCAACGCCGTGTCCAGAGACGGATCCGCCAGCACGTCGCGCACGAACTGGCCGCGCACGGTCCGTTCGGCCGCGACGGAGTCGAAGTCCAGCAAGGGGAACGCCGACGTGGACTCGGCGACCAGGCCGAGCGACCGCGACGCAGACACGTCGAACACCTCGCGCGAGACCGTGCCGTCCTCGTGCACGGTGCACAGAACGGCCCCGCGGTCACCGGTTTCGCCCGGCGTCAACGGATCGGGGTTGCCGGGGATCGTGTAGCGAACGGCGTGCTCCGGCGTGTGCACGTGGCCCAGGAAGGCGTGGTCCAGGCCGGTGATCGCGACGTCATCCGGCGCGGAACCGTGGCACAGGGCCAGGTTCACGCCTGACCGGTTCACCGCGAAGCCGTCCAGGAAGTCCCGCGCCGGGCCCGGTCCGACGTGCGCGGCGCCCCACAGCGTCACGCCGTCGGCGAGGTCCACCGGCGTCAGGTTGCCGGACGAGAACACGTGCACGTTCGGCGTCCAGTCCACCTGCTGGTAGACCGACTCCGCGCCGTACCAGTCGTCGTTGCCCGGGGCCAGGTACACGGGTAGCGAGCAGTCGAACGCCGACTGCAGGAAGGAAGCCGTGGAGGGGGAGCGGCGATCATGCTCGTACAGGTCGCCCCCGCACAGCACGGCGTCAACGTCCTCGTCGTGCGCGAGGTCCACGATGCGGCCCAGTGTGTCGCGCAACGCCTGGCGCCGCGTGGGGCCGGCGCCGTCGAAGCGTGTGTCCAGGTGGAGGTCCGCGAACAGCAGCAGTTTCACCGGTGCCTTCAGGTGAGGTCGATTGTGCCGGACAGGGTCAGGGTCGGCTGGAGTGACTCGGCCACGGCAGCGGTGTCCGCGTGCCAGCCGCGCAGCTCCGCGGCGGTCGGGGTCAGCTCGTAGCCGTGGTGCCGGATCGCGCGGCTCAGCGCGTGCCACAGCTGGGAGGCGTCGTGCGCCACGTCAGCGTCCACATGGGACGGAAGACTGAGCAGCAACGCGTGTACGGGCCGGTCGGTGTTCTCGGCACCGCACGCGCGAGCGACCGAACGTTCCACCGCCGTGCGCAACAGCTCGGCACAGCACCGGATCCGCACGCCGTCGAGCTGCTCGGATCGTGCCAGCAGGTTCGCCACGCAGGCCAGGCGGTCCTCTACGTCCGCGGGGAGGTTCATCGCTGCAACCACCCCGCGAGCAGTTCGGTGTCGCGGATCAACACGTCCAGGTCGCCACCGTCGCCGCCGACACGGCAGGCCTGCAGTAGATCGACGGCCCACGAACCCGACGACGTCCTCCAGGTGCGGCAACAGCGACGCCTGTTCCCCGAGGTCGTCGAGCACGGCCAGCGCGAGCTTCTGCCGGGTCGTCAACGCGCATTCGAGCACGCGTTCCACCTCGGCGTGCGCCATCCCGCGGCCAAGCCGTTCGCGCCGGAACCGGGCGTGTGACGCGTTTTCCAGCGCCGCCCGGCAGCACGACGCCACGAGCTCCGTCCGCAACGCCTCCGGCAGGTCCTCGTCGACGCGCATCGCGCGGGCGTCGTTCAGGCAGCGGCCGACGGGATCGTCGGACAGCCGCACCCGCACGACGGACTCCTCGCCGCGGCAGACCTCCCACACCGTGGCGGTCAGCCGCAGTCGCCGCAACGCCTCCACCAGCCGTTCGTCGTGCGTGAAGACCACGACCTGGCGGGTCAGTCCGACGTCGGCGAGCACCTGGGCGAGTCCATCCACTTTGGACGGATCCATCGCCTGCACCGGGTCGTCGATCACCACGAACCGGAACGGGCTCTCGTCCACCATGGCGCGCGGCAGGAACAACGCAAGCCCCAGCGAATGCAGCTCGCCCTGGCTCATCACCGCCAGCGCCGAGTTCGAGACGCCGTCGACGGACACGTCCAGCTCCACGTTGCGGGTGCCGCCGAGCCGCACCGCGCCCAGGTCGACGTTGCTCTGCTGCCGCAGCCGCTGCCAGATCCGCTGCGACTCCCTGGCGAACGGCGCGATGCGTTCGGAACGCAGGGTGGTGGCGGTCTTGCGGATCCAGTTCTCCGCCTCGGTGACGTCGCCGAGCACCTCGGCGTCCGCCAGCGCCTGCTGGGCCTGGGAATGCCATTCGAACAACGCGATCGCCATCGGCCGCCACACCAGGTCACGCCGGTCGATCTGCTCGCGTGCCACGCACTTCAGCTGATCCACCGCCTGCGCCAGTTCGGCGTAGCGGTCGAAGAGCTCCTGCCGCAACCGCACCGGGTCGTCGATCGCGACGCAGTCCTCCCACGCCTGCCACGCCTGCAGCGCGGCCGTCGCGTCGAGCATTCCCTGCACCTCGCGCAGCACGTCCGGCATCGGCTGACACGTCGCCCGCGCGGCCGCGACCGCGACGTCCAGCCGGTCCGCGGCCTCGTGCAGCTCCGCGGCGGCCTTGGCGAGGTGCTCGGCACGCTCCCTGGCCTTGCCGAGCCACAGCCCGTCGAGCCGGCCCAGGTCGCACACCGGGCACTCCTGGTTGCCGCCGGACTCCTGCAGCTGGATCGCGAGACGCAGGATCTCGCTGCACCGCAACGAGTCCTGCGCGTTCTCGGTCGCCAGCACGGTCACCGCGCCGAGCGCCAGGTCGAGGGTCTCGCGGCACCGTTCCAGCTCGTCGTCGGGCGGCAGCGGCAGGTCCACGACCTGGTGCAGCAGGTTGGTTCCGCTGCCGACGTCGGCACCAAGCGCGAGGTCCGCGATCGCGTCGAGGTCGGGGGAGTCGCTGCCGAGCAGTTCGGCGGCGCGGCGGGCACGTTCGTCCGGTGACGCCGCCAGCTCCGCCCGCACCCGTTCACGCCGGTCGTAGGGGCGGGCGACGATCTCGGCGAGACGTTTGCGGTGCTCGGCGAGCGACTGCTGAGCCTCGGTGATCGCTTCCAGACCAAGGAGGCGGTGCAACGCCTCGTAGAGGTCCTCCGGCTGTGCGTCGAGAACGGTCCCCAGCTCGCTGTAGGGCAGGAACGGCCGGTAGGTCTCCAGCGCGTCGTGCCACCTGCTGTGGTCGAACGGCTGCTCGTCCTGCGTCCACGCGCCCTGCGCCAGGTCTTCCTCCGGGGTCCAGGACCGCCGGATCGTGGTCTTGCTCGTGTGCCCGGCCTGGACGAGCTCCAGCCCCACGGTCGTGCCGGTCTCGTGCAGGTTGCGCCACCCCTGCCGCCACACGTCGTGCCTGGCGCGGGTCCAGCGGGCGTTGTAGCCGGTCAGCGCCAGTTCCGCGGCCTCGGCGAAGCTCGACTTGCCCGAGCCGTTGCGGCCGGTGATGACGGTCAGGCCGGGACCCGGTGCCAGCGGCAGATGTGTCTCGGGGCCGATGCCCCGGAAGCCGCGCACACGGATCTCCGACACGAAAATCCCCTGGCCGGGGCCGTCCGTCCTTTCTCGCGGCGCTTCATCTCGTGCAGGCACACCGTCGAGAGCACGCTCCAGCGCGGCTTCTCCTCGGCACGCCGCCAGCACCAGTTCCGCCGCACGTGGGGTGAGATCGTCTTTGGCCAGTCGCCCGGCCATCAGTTCGAGTAACCCGGCTTCACCCGCCATGGTCACATTTCCTCCAGCTGCCACCACTCGATAGGGCGGCAACTTAGGCACCAAATGAGACCTACTGGTGAGTACTCACACGATCGGGTGGTGTTACATAGGGTGACTGAAGTAGTTCGCGCTCGTTATGGACCCCACACTTCCAGCCCCCGGATCACGAAGTACGCGTCCGGCACGTAGGTGCCGTGCCTGGGGTAGGTGGTGAACTCGGCCTCGGTCGAGCAGTTCTCGCGCTGGTACACACTCGCGTCCCTGCTCAGACGGTTGACGAAGGACTTTCCGACGACGGTGAGCGGGATGCACTCGCCGGGGTTCGCGGATTCCAGGTCGAGGCGCTGCACGGTGCCCGTGTAGTCCGGCCCGGTCCACACGCAGAACTCGCCCTTGTCGCAGGTCTTGTCACTCTGTGCAACAGCGATCCCACTGGAGGCAACCGCGCCCGCAGTGATCACCAACGCGGCGATGAGGCTCTTCGTCGACATGGGCGCACCTCCGTCGCAAACGAGTGTGCGTCCGTTTGGGTCAATCGGCCAGACGATCTTGGAGCGCTTTCGCATCACGTGGGGCATAGGCCTTGGCGTCGTTGTCGAAGTAGACGAACACGTCGCCGTGACCCGCCCAGGCGCGCACCTTCTCCGCCCACCTGTCGAGGCCGTCGTCGGTGTAGCCGCTGACGTACAGCTCGTCGTGGCCGTGCAGCCGGACGTAGACGAAGTCGCTGGTGACCTCTTCGATCAACGGGTACTTGCCGGCGGCGTCCGCGACCACCAGCGCGATGTCGTGGCGTTTGAGCAGGTCGACGAACTCCGGCGTCTTGAAGCTGTCGTGGCGGACTTCGAGGGCGTAGCGCATCGGACGTTCGGCGTCCGTGGTGGTGTGGGCCGGGTCGACGCGGTGGTCGTGGCGTTCGGCGACCTCGGCGGCCTCCGTGGTGGTGCGGGGGAGGCCCTCGAAGAAGCTGGTGAGCAGGCCGGCGTCGAACTGCAGCGTGGGCGGGAGCTGCCAGAGGATCGGGCCGAGCTTCGGGCCCAGCGCGAGGACGCCGGACGCGAGGTAGTTCGCGAGGAGCTCGTTGCCGTCCTTGAGGCGCTTCATGTGCGTGATGAAGCGGCTGCCCTTGACGGCGAACTTGAAGTCATCGGGGGTCTCCGCCGCCCACTTCTGATAGCTCGACGGGCGTTGCAGCGAGTAGAAGGAACCGTTGATCTCGACCGAGTTCAGCTGTTCGCTGAGGTAGGCGAGCTCGCGTTTCTGCGTGACACCCTTGGGGTAGAACGCGCCGCGCCAGGGTGGGTACACCCACCCCGAAGTGCCGATCCGGACCTCGCCCACGCGGCTATCGTTGCATGGTGGACGGATACCTACAGCGCATCGGAGCCTCTCGCACGTCGTCGTTGGCGGAGCTGCACGAGCGCCATCTGTTGAGTGTCCCGTTCGAGAACCTCGACACCCACATGGACACCAGGATCGTGCTGGAGATTCCGTGGCTGTACGACAAGATCGTGGAGCGGCGGCGTGGCGGGTTCTGCTACGAGCTCAACGGGTTGTTCGCGGAGTTGCTGCGGCACTTGGGACATCACGTCGATCTGCTGGCCGCGCGGGCCTTCGGCGCGGGCGGCTTCGGGCCGCCGTTCGACCACCTGGCGCTGCTGGTCGACGACGCGTGGCTGGCCGACGTCGGCTTCGGTTCGTTCACCCTGCACCCGCTGTCGTGGACGTCGCGGGAGGACCAGAAGGACCCGTTCGGGACGTTCCGGCTCGCGGACGCGGGTGACGACGTGGAAGTGCTGATGAACGGCGAGCCCTGCTACCGGGTGGAACGCCGGCCACGTGAGCTCGCCGAGTTCGTGCCGACGTGCTGGTGGCAGCAGACGGCGCCGGAGTCGCACTTCCGCAAGGGGCCGATGGCGTCGCTGGCCTTGCCCGGCGGGCGGATCACCGTGACGGACAACAAGGTCGTGACGACCGAAGGCGACCACAAGACCTCAACCGAAGTCGAGGATCCCGCGGCCGCCTTCCTGGAACACTTCGGCATTCACTTCCGGCAAAGCAGCGCGTCCGGGGTCCGGCGCCAGTTGTAGGCGACGCCGGCGATGTGCTCGTCCTGTGCGCACTGGCCCTTGTAGTGCCCGTTCGCCCAGTCACCGCCCTGGTCCGGCCGATTGTCGCCGCGGTCGAACCACAGGACCCGGGAGGTCGTTCCGGTGGCGACGGGCGCACAGACGAGCGTGAAGTTCGCGTAGCCGACAGCCGCGTTTCCGGGCGGGCACTGGAGTTTCGTGTAGCCGGCCGCCCAGTCGTTGGTCACGTGCTGCTCGTTGGTGACCCTGGTGGTGCTGCTCCACTGTGGACCGCTGACGCACAGGCCGCGGTTGCCGGTGTGGCTGATGCCGACGAGCTTCTCGTTCTGCGGGCACGATTCCTTGAGGAGCATGTTCCACCGGGTCTCGCGCGGAACCTGCCCGGTACGGCTCGGCGCGTTGACGAGCCGGTTCCACGCGCCGGCCCGCCAGTCGTCGCCGTCGTTGACACCCATGCGGTTTCCGCTGGCGTCCCAGTGCAACAACGCCCATCCGTTGCCCCGCCGGTCGTTGTGGAAACCGACCAACGGCCAGTACGCGAAGTCGGTGTCGTTCGCGATCAGCTGGTTCGCGAACCGCTCGAACCAGTCGCGCGCCTTGGGGTTGCTCTCCTCGCGGCCACCGACACCGAACTCGCTGATCCACAGCGGCGCGGTGAAGTGCTTCTGCGCCTCGGTGATGTAGAACGCTTGGCGTTGCAGGACTTCGATGTGCTCCTGCGGTGAGAGGTCCTGGTAACGAGGATCGCTCGTCTCGCCGATTCCCGTGGCGCCACTGTGGTTCGGGCCCGTGTAGCCGTAGAAGTGGGCGGAGTACACGAGCTTCTCCGGGTTGGCGAGCGTGTGGCTGAGGTAGCGGGCCGGCTCCAGGGTCGGGCGGCCGTGCGCGAAGCCGTCGACCGGGATGCCGGTCCAGTTGATGCCCTCGACGATGACGAGCAGGTCCGGCGCGGTCTGCTGGATGCGGTCCGCGGCCTGCTGGGACGCCTTGTGCCAGTCGTGGTCGTTGCCCCAGCCCCAGTTCGGGTCGTCCCACACGTTGCGGCGCACCTCGTTGTAGAGGTCGGCGCCGACGACGCGCTTGTTCGTCTTGTACCTGTCGGCCATGAACGCCCAGTCATTGATCCACTGATCCGTGCTCTGGCTGGTGTTCCACCGCTCGTTGCCGTCGACCCCGCAGCACCACCTGGATGTCGTGGTGTGGTTGTTGAGGATGACGGCGACGTTGTTGCGCGTCAGCTCGGCCACTACAGCGTCGTAGATCTCGAGTGGCCGCTTGCCGTTGAGCTGCGCGTCCTTCAGTCCGTTGACCGGGTTCGTGTCTTTGATCATCTGGTTGGAGAACGGCAATCGGACGCTGTTGACGCCGATCTCCGTGAAGCCGCTGATGATCTGGCTCATCGGGGCGCGGTCGAGGCCGAGCGGGACCTGGTCGGCCTTCTCGCCGGCGTGGTGGCTGGCCGGGTCGTTGATGTCGCCGGAACCGTTCCAGGTGCCGCTCGCACCGTGCCAGTTGCCGGACTTGAGCTTGAAGCGGTCGCCGTGGGCGTCGACGATCCACCGTCCGCGCGTGCTCAGCGGGCCGGTCCAGGACGCCGGTTCCGCCTGCGCGGGAGCTACGAGACTCGCGGCCAGGAGCAGGGTGGCCGAGATGTGAGATAGCTTCACGTATGTGAAGCTAGCGGCACGTTGAGGCGTCGCGCCAGACCTTGGGCGTTCGTGGGTGCGGCACCTTTCATGGTGTTGTCGAAGTAGATGTAGGTGTCGCGGTTCCAGTCGCGGATCTTCTGCGCCCACTTGTTGAGCTGCTCGTCGTCGTAGGAGCTGATGTACAGCTCGTCATGCCCGTGCAGGCGGACGTAGGCGAAGTCCGTGGCAGCTGCCAGATGATCGGACCTTGCTTCGGCCGAGCGCGAGCGAGTCGATGAACGTCTTGAGCTCGTTCTCGGTGTGGCGCAAGCGTTTGAGGTGCGTGATCAGCTTTGGGCCCTTGACCGCGAACGTGAACTCCGCGGCGTCTCGGCGGCCCACTTGCGGTAGTGGGAAGACGGCTAGAGGCGGTAGAAGGTGTCGCGCCACTTCGGGTAGCGCCAGCCCGACGTGCCGATTCTGATCACTTCGCTGGGTAACCGAGGTCGGCTGTAGCTACTCTGTAGCACCTATCGGCACTTTGTGCTACCTTTGTGCTATGCCACCTACTGCCATCGGACAGCGCGAGCTCCGCAATGACAACGCGGAGATCATGCGGCGTGTCGAGGCGGGTGAGAGCTTCGTCGTCACCCGCAACAACAAGCCGGTCGCCCAGCTTTCGCCGTACCGCGTCGACGTGATGTCCCACGAGCAGCGGCGACCGCAGCTCGGTGACGTGCAGCTGGCCTTCCGTCAGCTGCCGTCGATGGACGCCGAGCGCTGGGCCGCCGACCGGCGCGCGGCCGACGAGATCTTCGGTGCGGACGACCCGGTGGAAGACCCGTGGCAGAGCTGAGTCGCGTCCTGCTCGACACGTGTGTGTTGATCCGCCTTGAGCACGTGCAGCTCGGTCCGTACGTGCACGCGCAGCCGTTCCTCAGCGCCGTGACGATCGCGGAGCTGGCGTTCGGGATCGACACCGACGACCCGGTCGAGCGGTTCGCCCGCACCGAGCGGTTCTACGCGGCGCAGCAGCAGTTCGAGGTGCTGCCGTTCGGGATCGAGGAAGCCAAGGTCTACGGGCAGATGGCTTCGTTGGTGCGGCGTGCCGGTCGCAGCCCTCGCCCGCGGCGGATGGACCTGCAGATCGCGGCGACGGCGTCGGTCGCGGGGATCCCCGTGCTGACGATGAACGTCAAGGACTTCGCGGACCTCGACCGGCTCGTGGAGGTCGTGCCGATCCGTCAGGTTTGACCTCGCGGGCCGGCGTTCGCCTTTAGTCTGCTCGGCATGTCGATCACTTCGGGGTTCACCTGCACCTGTTGCGGTCAGGAGCATGCCGGCCTGCCGTTCGCCTACGCGATGGCCGCGCCCGTGTACTGGTCTCCGGCGCTGGCCGAGAACCCAGGCAGCACTCTCACCGACGAGTCCTGCGTGATCGGCAACGAGCACTTCTTCTTGCGCGGCCGGATCGTGCTGCCGGTTCGCGACGCCGACGAGGACTTCGAGTGGGGCGTGTGGGTGTCGCTCTCGAAGGAGAACTTCGTGCGCATGGGCGACGTCTTCGAGGACCCGGCCCGCGTGCAGGAGCCGCCGTACTTCGGCTGGCTGTCGACCGCTCTGCCCGGCTACGAGCCCACGACGCTCAACCTCAAGACCAACCTGCACACCCAGGAGATCGGTGTCCGGCCGTTGATCGAGGTCGAGCCCACCGGCCATCCGCTGGCGGTGGAGCAGCGCGAGGGCATCACGGTCGCGCGCGTCCAGGAGTTCGCGGAGATCGCACTGCACCAGTGAGCAACTGATATATCGCGATTGTATATACCGGCTGACCTGCACCTTAGCAATGAGACTTTGGACTTCGTCCGCAAAAGACTCATTGCAAGGGCGGCCTGGGAGACCGATATATCAGTTGGTTCGCGGGGTCAGGGTCGCGCTGGCGAAGAACGCGTGGACCCGCTCCAGGTGGTCGATGCCGATGCCTTCGCGGGCGTCGACCGGCACCAGCAGCGTTCCCGGCCGGGCCGCCGCCCACGCTGGGTCACGTGGCTGGAACTCGTCGTCGAGCCACGCGATCGGCCGCGGGCCGGCCCACTCGGTGATCGCGGCGACCTTGCCGTGGTGGCCGTCGCGATGATCGGAGCCGCGCCCGCCGAAGTCGATCCACTCCAGGCTGGGCAGGCCGAGCCGGGGCGAGATGAACTCGTTCGCCTCGTGCTCCCACGTCGTCGCCCATACCAGGTCGGCACCCGTCGCGGCGGCGAGCGAGAGCAGCCACGGGCCGTGTGACGGGTCCAGCCACACGCGCAGCGGCCTGCGGAAACCCGCTGGGCGGATGCGATGCGTGGTGTAGCCGGTCGGGCGCCGGGTCGGCTTCGCCAGGTACGGGTTCAGCGGGCCGTCGACGTCGACCAGGATCGCCGGTCGGGACAACATGACCTGATCGAAACATCCGGACTGCTAATGATCCCGCGATTTTTCCCGATACGGGACACATGACTCTCACGGAGACCGCGACCTGGGGCACGGCAGAACACGTGCGGGCCGCGCTCGAACGTCAGCTCGAAGGCGCGCTGGTGGAGGTCCCCGAAGACGACGACTCACCGCGCCGCGCGTTCAGCGAGGCGTTGCGGCGGTCGTTGATGCTGCGCCAGAAGCACCCGTTCGACATCGTCGCGATCGGCCTGCCTGACCTGCTGCGTTACCGGGACCTGGTGGCCGGGTCCGAGGTGACGTTGCGCGCGACGAACATCGAGGCCTACTTCATCCGGCAGGACGGCAGCGTGGAGCAGTACCAGCCCGAAACCGAGGACTAGGTTTCACCACGCGACAGGTAGCGCGGTCACGCCCCGCACCATGTAGCCGCGGTTCCAGCCGAGCTGTTGCTCCGGCACGGTGAGGCGCAGATCCGGCATGCGGATCAGCAGGCGTTCCAGCGCGACCTGAAGTTCCAGCCTGGCCAGCTGTGCGCCGAGGCAGTAGTGCGCTCCGTGCCCGAACGCCAGGTGCGGGTTGGGGTCGCGGGCGAAGTCGAGCACGCCGGCGTCGGTGAACACGCGGGGATCGCGGTTCGTCACGGGCACCTCGACGAGCATCGGCTCGCCACGCGCGATGACCACGTCGCCGATCGGCACGTCCTCCGTGGCGAAACGCGCGAACACGGCGGTCGTCGGCAACGGGATGTAGCGCAGCATCTCCTCCACCGCGGCGGGCAGCCGCGAGAGGTCGGCGCGCAGTGCCGCGCACAGCTCCGGCCGCGTCAGCAGCAGGTACACCATGTTGGGCAGCTGCGTCTTCACCGTCTCCAGGCCGCCGACCAGGATGCTGAACGAGACCATGACGAGCTCGTCGATGGTGAGCTCGCCCGCGTTCAGACAGCGCACCAGCGCGCCGAACAGGTCGTCGGTCGGAGCTTCGGCTCGGCGGCGGGCGAGAGCGGCCAGGTAGTCGCAGATGGCGGTGTAGTGCTCGGCCGCGACGTCGGCGGGCACCGCGCCCGTGCTGAGGAAGCTGTCCGCCCACATGCCGAACTTCTTGTGGTCCTCGTGTGGCACGCCGAGCAGCGTCGTGATCATCAGCATCGGGAACGGCCGGGCCAGGCCCTCCACCAGGTCGGCGGGCGGGGTCAGCTCGTCCAGCAGCGCGTCCACGATCTCGACGGCGCGCGGGCGCAGACCCTGTACGCGGCGCACGGTGAAGACGTTCGTCGCCAGCTTGCGCAGCCGGGTGTGCTGCGGCGCGTCGAGGGCCAGGATGCCGGGCGCGTTGTTGTGTTCGCCCATTCGCGGCTCGTCGAGCGGGTCCGCTGTGGTGCGCACGAACCGGGGATCGCTCAGCACCGCGCGTGCTTCAGGGTGGCCGGTGATGAGCCAGGTTTCCTTGCCGTACGGCATTTTCACGCGGATCAGCGGTGGTGCCGCGGCCAGCTCGGGGTCGATGTGCAACCGATCGGGCTCGGCGAACGGATAGCTTCTGGCCATACACCGAACGTAGGCCGATGATCAAGGCCGGTGTAGGTCCGAGCAGGCGACAGCCCCGGCTCCGTCGAGAAAGAGCCGGGGCTGCACCGAAAAACGTCCTACACGGGCACAGATGCCACGCCGGGCGCCAGGAACCGCTTGCCCGTCACCTTCTCCGAGATGCCGGTGCGGTCCAGGTACGGCGTGATGCCGCCCAGCCAGAACGGCCACCCTGCGCCGAGAAGCATGCAGAGGTCGATGTCCTGGGCCTCCGCGACCACGCCCTCGTCGAGCATGATGCGGATTTCCTCGGCCAGGGCCTCCAGCGCGCGGGTCTTGACCTCGTCGCCGGTGAGCGGCGACGAGCCGAACTCCCAGAGCGCCTGGACCTCGGGGTCCACGGTCTGGTTGCCCTGCGCGTCCCACTGCCAGACAGCGCCCTTGCCGGCGGCGACGAACTTCTTCATGTTCTCCGACACCGAGAAACGGTCGGGGAACGCGCCGTGCATCGTCTCCGACACGTGCAGCGCGACGGCGGAACCGACCAGCTGCAGCAGGATCATCGGCGACATCGGCAGGCCGAGCGGCTCGGTGGCCTTGTCGGCGACCTCGAAGGAGGTGCCCTCGTCGACCGACTTGATGACCTCGCCCATGAAGCGGGTCAGCAGGCGGTTCACGACGAACGCGGGCGCGTCCTTCACCAGCACGGAGGACTTCTTCAGCTGCTTGCCGATCGAGAACGCCGTGGCGAGCGTGGCGTCGTCGGTCTGCTCGGCCCGCACGATCTCCAGCAGCGGCATGACCGCGACCGGGTTGAAGAAGTGGAAGCCCACGACCCGCTCGGGGTGCTTGAGCTTCGACGCCATGTCCGTGATGGACAGCGACGAGGTGTTCGTGGCGAGGATGGCCTCGGCGGAGACGTGCTCCTCGACCTCGGCGAACACCTGCTGCTTCACGGCGAGGTCCTCGAACACGGCCTCGATCACGAAGTCGGCGTCGGAGAACGCGGCCTTGTCCAGCGATCCGGAGACCAGCGCCTTGAGGCGGTTCGCCTCGTCCGGCGAGATCCGGCCCTTGCCCGCGAGCTTGTCGATCTCGCTGTGGACGTAGCCGACGCCCTTGTCCACGCGCGCCTGGTCGATGTCGGTCAGCACGACCGGCACGTGCAGGCGGCGGATGAACAGCAGCGCCATCTGCGAGGCCATCAGGCCCGCGCCGACGACACCGACCTTGGTGACCTTGCGCGCCAGCGACTTGTCCGGCGCGCCGGCCGGCCGCTTGGCCCGCTTCTGCACCAGGTTGAACGAGTACAGGCCGGCGCGCAGCTCGTCGCTCATCACGACGTCCGCGAGACCCTCGGTCTCGGCGGCGTAGCCCTTCACCAGGTCGTTCTCGCGCGCCAGCTCCAGCAGTTCCAGGGCCTTCAGCGCACCGGGCGCCGCACCCTTGGTCTTGCCGTGCACGATCGCCTTGGCACGCGCGACGGCGGCGTCCCACGCCTCGCCGCGGTCGATCTCCTTGCGCGGCACGGTGATCTCACCGCGAACGACGCCGGACAGCCACAGCAGCGACTGCTCCAGGTAGTCGGCGGAGTCGAACAGCACGTCCGCGATGCCCAGCTTCAGCGCGTCCTTCGGACGCAGCATCTTGTTCTGGTTCAACGCGTTCTCGAAGATCACCGTCACGGCGTCGTTGGCGCCGATCAGGTTCGGCAGCAGCTGCGTGCCGCCCCAGCCCGGGAACAGGCCCAGGAACACCTCGGGCAGCGCGATGGCCGCCGCGTTCGACGCCAGCGTGCGGTAGTGGCACGACAGCGCGAGCTCGAGGCCACCGCCCATGACCGCGCCGTTGACGAAGGCGAAGGTCGGGATGTCCGAGTCGGTGAACTTCTTGAAGACGTCGTGGCCCAGCTTGCCGATCGTGACGCCCTGCGAGCGCTCCGTCGCGCCTTCGACGGCGGTCAGGTCCGCGCCGACGGCGAAGATGAACGGCTTGCCGGTCACCGCGATCGCGGCCGGCTTGGCCGCGTAGGCCTCGTCGAACGCCGCGCCCAGGGACACCAGCGACTGCGGGCCGAACGTCGACGGACGCGTGTGGTCCAGGCCGTTGTCGATCGTGATGAACGCGACCGGCTTGTCCAGCCCGGGCACCGAGATCAGACGAGTCTTGGCAACGCGTGACGACCTCGTCGGGGAAGATCGCCTTTGCTTCCTCAGCGGTGATGGTCACTTGCCACTCCAGTTCGGGTTCTCCCAGATGACGGTCCCGCCCATGCCGATGCCGATGCACATGGTGGTGAGGCCGTAGCGCACGTCCGGGCGCTCGGCGAACTGACGCGAGAGCTGCGTCATCAGGCGCACACCGCACGACGCGAGCGGGTGACCGGTCGCGATCGCGCCGCCCCACTGGTTCACGCGGGCGTCGTCGTCGGCGATGCCGAAGTGGTCGAGGAACGCGAGCACCTGGATGGCGAACGCCTCGTTGACCTCGAACAGGCCGATGTCCTCAATGGACAGACCGGCGCGCTCGAGAGCCTTCTCGGTGGCGGGCACCGGGCCGATGCCCATGACCTCGGGCTCGACGCCCAGGAACGAGTAGCCGACCATCCGCATGCCGACGGGCAGGCCGAGCTCGCGCGCGGTCTCCTCCTCGGCGAGGATGCAGCCGGTCGCGCCGTCGTTCAGACCGGCCGCGTTGCCCGCGGTGATCCGGCCGTGCGGGCGGAACGGCGTCTTGAGCTTGCCCAGGTCCTCGACCGTGGTGCCCGGACGCGGCGGCTCGTCGGCGGTGGCAAGGCCCCAGCCGTGCTCCGCGGAACGGGTCGCGACGGGCACGAGCTCCGGCCCGATCTTGCCGTTCTTGATCGCGTCGGCGTACTTGGCCTGGGAAGCGGCCGCGTAGGCGTCCGTGCGGTCCTTGGTGATGTGCGGGAACCGGTCGTGCAGGTTCTCCGCGGTCTGACCCATGACCAGCGCGCTGGTGTCGACGATCTTGTCCGACAGGAAGCGCGGGTTCGGGTCGACGCCCTCGCCCATCGGGTGGCGGCCCATGTGCTCGACGCCGCCCGCGATGGCGACGTCGTACGCGCCGAACGCGATGCCGCTCGCGGCCGTGGTCACGGCGGTCATCGCGCCGGCGCACATGCGGTCGATCGAGTAGCCGGGAACCGACTTCGGCAGGCCCGCGAGCAACGCGGCCGTGCGGCCGAGCGTGAGGCCCTGGTCGCCGATCTGCGTGGTCGCCGCGATGGCGACCTCGTCGACGCGCTCCGGCGGCAGCTCTGGGTGCCTGCGCAGCAGCTCACGGATGACCTTCACGATGAGGTCGTCGGCCCGGGTCTCGGCGAAAATGCCCTTCGGACCGGCCTTGCCGAACGGCGTGCGGACGCCGTCGACGAAGACCACGTTCCGAACGCGTGCCGGCGCTGCTGGTGCGGCCACGGCGTCTCCTCCACTTGTGGTGACAACTCTGTCCACCGGGCAGGGGGTGCGCGACATCCCTACCGGTCGGTAACGCCAACTCTAGCCCTAGTTACTGGCCAGTAACCACTGCGGCACCCCTGTTCGTTGCGTCACATACCTTGCGCACGATCAGGAACAGCGGCAACCCGACCGGGGCCAGCAGGATGGTGATCACCAGAACGGGTGCCATGACGAACGGGCTGACGTTGAGCCGGCGCCCCTCCAGGTACATCCAGCGCCCGACGAACAGGTCCCACGCGATCATGTGCGCCCACACCAGCGCGGCGCCTGTCTCCGTGGCCATGAACTCGGCGAGTGGTCCCAGTTCTGGGCTCGTGACCAGCGGAATCAGTTCCGGCAGCACCGGGATCATGAGCACGATGTAGATCGCGACCGGCGGCAGAACGATCAGGTACGACTCGGCGATCCGCTCCGTCCACCGCCACTTCGGCGCGAAGATCATGAGCAGCCAGAACGGTGCGATGAGCAGGAACGTCAGGTCGAACAGGGTGGCGGTCATGCGAACGTGAGCTCCTTCTTCGGTTCACGCGCCCACATCACCCCGAGTGCGGTCGCGGCGGCGATGCCCGCGAAGGTGCCGAGGGTCAGCGCGTCGGGCTGGACGAGGGACTGGCCGCGCAGCGCCTGCCAGGTCACGAGCAGGAAGATTCCGAGGAACGACGCGCTGACCACCCATGCGAGCTTCGCGTTGGCGCGACGGCCGAGCAGGGCGACGGCCACGGGCAGGATCTGGAGCGCGTGCATGCCGACGAAGTGCCCCACCCGCAGGTCGCCGTGTTCCGTGCTCCACGCGGTGAGTGCCATGTACGCGCCGCCGTCGGCCGCGCCGATCGTGTGCGCGCCGAGAGTGCCGCCGTCGAGCGCCTGACCGGGTTTGGGCTGGGTCATCAGGAAGCCGACGCCGAGGCCGAGGAACGAGATCACGAGCCCGAGCCGGATCGACCACGCCAACGCGTCGTTCTCGATCTTCGTGCGCCACAGCAGGATCGCGACGGTCGCATGTGTCACCCACAGCACGACGATGGTCGAGCCCATGATCGAGAACATGCGCCGCGTCGAGCGGGGTCTCGAAGTTGAAGTGGCTGCGCTTGCCGCGCAGCACCTGGCCGACGATGACGACCATCTCGATCGCGCCCGCCGTGGCGAGGACTGTGCCGGTCCACCAGCCCAGGCGCTGGAACCTCTTGAGGTAGGTCAGCAGCCACGCCAGCGTGAAGGCGTAGATCGCGAGCGACACCGCGAACTTGAACGGCTTCAGCCAGATAGGCGCGTTGACCAGCGTCCGGTCGTCGACCAGCAGGCCGATCAGCGAGATCGGGATCAGCGCCACCATCGACCAGCCGAACCAGACCAGTGGCCGGTGCCACGTGCGTAACGCCTCAAGCCTCTGCAACATCACTTCCCCCTTGATGGATAGCGGCAGTATGGATATCTGCAGTATCTGTTAGTGGGAAGCTACACTATCCATATGCGTGTTGGCGAGCTTTCGAAGCGAAGCGGCGTCCCGGTGGCGACGATCAAGTACTACCTGCGCGAGGGATTGCTGCCCGCCGGCGTGCTGACCAGCCCGAATCAGGCGCACTACGACGACGAGCACCTCCGCAGGCTGCGGCTGGTGCGGGCGCTGGTGGACGTGGGGGACCTGTCGATCGCGGGGGTGCGCGAGGTCCTTGTCGCCCTCGACACCCGCGACGACTCACTCCACAAGAAGCTCGGCCTGGTGCAGGAGGCGATCAGTCAGCCGGGCGCGGTCGAGCTTGATCCACTCGCCATCGAGGACGTCCAGGCGTTCTTCCGCCGAAACGGCGAGGAATGCGCCGATGTCACCGAAAGCAACGTGACCCACATGCTCGCCGCCGCGCTGTCCGCGGCGAGGTCGGTCGGGCACGACCACTTCCGCGAGCTGCTCGACCCCTACCTGGAGGGGCTGAAGATCATCGCGCTGGCCGATGTGAACTACATCGCGGATCGTGACTCGACGGACGACGTCGTCGAGGGAATGGTCATCGGCACGCTCATCGGCGACGCCGTGATCAAGGCGGTGCGCCGCCTCGCGCACTCGCAGGTGTCGCGCAAGGTGATCGGTGACGGCACCGACAACTAATATATTGATCGAATATATTCCTTTCCGCGTGGCTCTGAGCTGCGGATCCGTGGCGATCGTATGGGGTATGCCGCCGCCGGGTCCCAGGTTTCGCGTCAGGCGACAGCCAGGATCCGGGTACATGTGGAGCGCATGACCACCCGCGTGCCCTGGGATCCAGACGACTACCTCGCGCTCGCCCGCCGGGCCTGCTTCATCTGCGAACTGCTCGCCGGCAACCCCGACTACCCGCATCACGTGGCTTACCGGGACGACGTCGCCATCGTCTTCGCGAGCAGGTTCCCGTCCGTTGTCGGCCACTTCCTGGTGGCGCCGGTCGACCATCGCGAGCACGCGATCGGTGACTTCACGCCCGACGAGTACGCCGCGATCCAGCGAGTCGTGCACCGGGCGGGCAGTGCCCTGACCGAGCTGCTGCCCGTCGAACGGCTCTACGTCGTGTCGCTCGGCAGTCAGCAGGCGAACCGGCACGTCCACTGGCACCTCGCGCCGCTGCCGCCCGGCGTGCCCTACGAAGATCAGCAGATCGCCGTTTTCGAGGCCTCCCGCGGCCACCTCGACCTGCCCGACGCCGACGTCGCCGACCTCACCCGGCAGCTGGCAGCCCGCATGGCCAACTGATATATCGGTTCCTTCATGGCGTGTGACCTGCGTCTTAGCAACGAGACTTTTGACGACGTCCGCAAAAGTCTCGTTGCAAAGGCCCTGCTCGATTCATTTTGCTCGGTCAGGCTGTGGTGAGCGCCCGCGCCGACGTGCCTGCCCGGTGCAGGGTCGCGGTGAGCACTTCGTCGAGCGGAGTCGCGGTAAGCCCGAACACCTCCTCGACGCGTGAGGCGTCCACGACGAACGGGCGATGTGACATGTAGTGCGTCTCCCAGAGCTCGTCCCACAGCGGCGCGGTGGCGCCGAGCAGGGTCAGCTCGCGGTCGCTCATCTCCACGAGCCGGGGTGCCGGGGCGCCCGCCAGCTCGGCGAGCCGCCCGGCCACCTCCCGGACGGAGGCGACGACGACCGGTGCGTGCCAGGCCTGCCCGAAGCTGCGTTCGTCACGAGTCGCGGTCACCAGAGTCAGGGCCGCGTCGCCGATCGAGGTGAACGAATGCGGGGTGTCGAGTGCGGCCGGTACGAGGGCGAGCTGCCCGGCCAGCACCTTGGGCAGGACCATCGCGTTGAAGATCGAGAACGCGTCGGGCCCGATGTACTGGCCCGCGCGCACCTCGGTGGCACGTACCCGGCCCGCATCGTGTGCGGCCTTGGCCTCAAGCCACATGCGGGCTCGCACCTCGCCCTTGGGACCGGTGGCGACGAGCGGGTGGTCTTCGGTGACAGGTCCGTCGACAGGCCCGTAGCCGTACAGGTTGCCCAGCATCACGTAGTCGGCACCGGCCCGTTCGGCGGCGGACAGGATGGCGCCGAACAGAGGCGGGATCGTCTGCGGCCAGGTGTGGTACTCGGGCATGGCGCAGTTGATGATCGTGGCCGCGCCGGCGGCGACCTCGGCCAGCGCGGTCGCATCGCCCGCGTCGAGCGCGATTCGAGTGACCTGGGGCAGATCCGGGCCGCCGCCGGAGCGGCTCACCATCCTGACCTCGTCGCCCGACTCGGCGAGCAGCACAGCGGTGGCGTGGGCGGTCGCGCCACGACCGATGATCACGTGCACGGACATGATCCTCTTTTCGGGAAGATTGTGTTGCGCGGATTGCTTGAACCCACTGTCGGGCCGGCGGTGCCCCGGCGACACCGGCCCGCTTGCCACGTTTCCGGAGGTTCTGGCCATGCATCGGATCGTCTTCGTCGTGGTCGCGCCGGTGTACTCGTTCGACCTCGCCATCGCGCGGATGGTGCTCGACGCCGCCGGTGGCTACGAGATCACCGTGTGCACCGCCGAGCCGGGACGGGTCGAGTCGGTCGGCGGCCCCGACCTCGTAGTCGACAACGACCTCACCGCGGTCCACAACGCCGACACGTGCGTCGTGATCGGCGGTGGTGGCCGCGACACCGAACCTCGGGTGCTGGAGGCCGTCCTCGCGGCGGCGACGGCGGGCATCCGCATGGCCGCGATCTGCACGGGCACCTTCGTCCTGGCGCAGGCGGGCGTGCTGGACGGGCGCCGCGCGACGACGCACTGGGGCCTGACCGGCGAACTCGCCGGCCGCCATCCTCAGGTGACGGTCGTGCCGGACGTGCTGTACATCGCCGACGGCCCTGTGCTCACGTCGGCGGGCGCCGCAGCCTGCATCGAGCTGTGCCTGCACCTGGTTCGCACCGACCTCGGCGCCGCGGCGGCTGCTACCGCCGGGCGGCTGGCCATCGTCGCCGCGCCACGGTCCAGCGACCACGCCCAAGTGGTCGACACGCCGCTGCCGTCCTCCGGAGACGCCTCCCTCTCCGCCACCCGCGAATGGGCTCTGCGCCGCCTCGATGAGCCGCTCGCCCTGACGGATCTGGCCACACACGCCCACCTCAGCGCGCGCACCCTCACGCGGCGGTTCCAAGCCGAGACGGGGATGAGCCCGGTGCAGTGGTTGTTGCACCAGCGCGTCGACCGCGCTCGTCAGCTGCTGGAGACCAGCACGCTGCCCGTGGACCTGGTCGCCCACCACAGCGGCCTGGGCAGCGCCGACTCACTGCGGCAGCACCTGGTCCGCCGGACCGGCCTCACCCCGACGGCCTACCGCAGGTCGTTCGGGGTTGCGGGACAGTCGCCATATCGCGGCGAACGCGCGCCCAACTGATATCGGCTCCGGCACGCCGTCCGACCTGCTGCTTAGCAATGGCTCTTTGGACTTCGCCCGCAAAAAAGTCATTGCAAAGGCCTCTGCCACCGGACCTCGTCGTCGAGCCACTCGTCGGTGGCGGTGAGGCCGGCGGAGGCGGCTACGGCGGCGGACGCGTGGTGGTCGGGATGGATGTGGGCGACAACGGTGTGCACCGACTGCGCGCCGAGCCAGCCGACGAGACCTCTCGCTGCCTCGCCGGCGATGCCGCGGCCTTGCCACGGCGTGCCGACGACCCACGCGATCTCGGCGGTCTGGCCCGTGACGGTCGCCTGGACGGTGCCGACGAGGCAGCTTTCGTCGCGCAGCCGGATCACCCAGTTCAGCCAGCGTTCGGCTGGATCAGGCGAGCCCGCGATGAGCCGCTCGTACCGGGCGAGAAGAGCTTCCACCGAGTGCGGGGTGCCGCCGATGAAGGTGTGCAGCGCCGGGTCCGCGAGCACGCCGGCCATCTCCTCGGCGTGCTCGACCCGCAACGGCAGCAGGTCCAACCGGTCCGTGCTGATCATCGCCAACCTGCCCCTTGCAATGAGTCTTTTGCGGACGAAGTCCAAAGTCTCATTGCTAAGAGGCAGGTCAGCAATGGTGTGGGAACTGATATATCGGCTGAACGGTCGTTCAGGACGCCGAAGTCGTTGGCGCCGTTGCGGTCAGGGCCTTGGCCAGGGCTTCGAGGGTGAGCTCGATCTGCCAGGAACGGGCTCCGCCTTCGCGCAGCACGGTGGCCACGGATTCGGGGGAGAGGTCGGCCGGCGGTTGCCAGCACGTGCGGCGCACGAGGTCGGGCAGCAGGAGGTTCTCCACCGGGAGGGTGTTGGCCTCGGCGATGGCGGCCAGCGCTGTGCGGGTCGCGGCCAGGCGGGCGGCGGCATCCGGGTCCTTGTCGCCCCAGCGGTTGGGCGGGGGAGGGCCGTCGTGCTGGCCGGCGGGTTCCGGGAGTTCTGACTTGGGCAGAGCGCCGGCTTTGCGCAGAGCGTTCATCCAGACGCCGGACATGCGGCGTTGGGCTCGTCCGCGGAAGACGGGCAGTGCGAGGAGCTCTGCCTCGGCGACGGGGTTGCGGGCGGCTGCCTCCATCAGGGCGGAGTCCGGGAGGACTCGGCCGGGGGCGATGTCGCGCTCGCGGGCCACGGTGTCGCGGGCTTCCCACAACGCTCGAACCATGGCGAGTTGACGCTGGTTGCGCACGCGGTGGATACCCGACGTGCGCCGCCAGGGGTCGGTACGGGGGCGCGGCAACGGCGCCGTCCGTACCGCCTCGAACTCCTCGAGCGCCCAGGCGAGTTTGCCTTGGCGCTCCAGCTCTGTTTCGAGAACGTCGCGCAGCTGCACGAGCAGCTCCACGTCCAGAGCGGCATACGTCAGCCAATCGGCAGGAAGGGGCCGGCGCGACCAGTCGGCCGCGCCATGCCCCTTCTCGAGCCTGTAACCAAGTAGCCGTTCCACCAGCGTGCCCAGTGCGACACGTTCGAACCCAGCCAGCCTGCCCGCCAGCTCGGTGTCGAACAACACGCCGGGTCGTAGCCCGAGTTCGGCGAGGCACGGCAGGTCCTGAGACGCTGCGTGCAACACCCACTCAGTGCCATCCAACGCCTGCACCAGTGGATCGAGCCGTCCGCCTAGGGCGATCGGATCGACCAACCAGGTGCCAGCGCCTTCCCGGCGCAGTTGCACCAGATAGGCACGCTGTGAGTAGCGGTAGCCCGAGGCTCGCTCGGTGTCCACCGCGACCGGGCCCTTCGCCCCGGCGAGCGCGTCAGCGGCTCGCCGGAGCGCAGAAGGATCGGTGACCACGGGCGGAACCCCATCAGCAGGCTCCGTCAGAGGTACCGGATCTGGTCCGGTTGGTGCGGTTGGCTCGTCGGCGGGTACATCCACAGCGGATGACCCTACGACGATCGCACCACTCACAGGTGTTCTCGGCCGGTTCAGTGCTTCAAACCGGTATCTAACGGATCACGCCGGCACGCATGGCCAGCGCGACCATCTGAGCGCGATCCCCGGTGCCCAGCTTCCGGCCGATCCGCGACAGGTGAGACTTCACCGTCAACGCGGACAAGCTCAGAGCCTCGCCGATTTCCTTGTTGCTCTGGCCATCGGCGACCAGCTGGAGCACCTCGACCTCACGCGCGGAAAGTTCCCGCGGCGTGTTGTCCGTGCCTGGCACCCGAGTACCCGCTGCGAGTACTGGTGCCACGCTCGGATCTGCGTAAACGCCGCCATCGAGAACCCGGCGCACCCCGTCGGTGACCACCATCGGAGAGGCGGACTTCAGGAGGTACGCCTGGGCGCCCGCCTGGAAGGCCGACCTGACCGCGTAGGGGTCGTCGGAGGATGCGAGGACCACGATGCGGGGCCAGCCCTGGGCACGGAGTTCCGTGACCAGGTCAATGCCGGTGCCATCCGGCAGACCCAGATCGAGAATCGCGAGGTCGCACGGACCGGTAGCGAGTGCCCGCGCCCGAGCCTCCGCCACCGAAGCGGCCTCATGAACTGTCCCGGCTCCCATTTGTGTGAGCCGAGCTGATATCGCCTCCCTCAGCAGTGGGTGGTCGTCGACCACCAGCACTGAAAAAAGCTCTTCCCGCGGGTGCGGGACCATGTTCGCCGGCAACGAGCCGGCTGGCGTGGTACGAACGGCCTGACCTAAGCCGACGGCAGCCACGTCACTACCTCCCTGGAGTCGGTCGTGCCCCCCGACCGGCACCGGAGACTTTCGTCCAATCAGCCGCGCCACTGATCGACCGAAAGTGGTGTCGTCTGGGGCAGCGTAGCCGCCCATGCGGGTCTACGGGACGATCAATCGGGTATCTATCCCTATTGAGTTGTGACAGATGGCCCCATGTGTCACACGATCGGATGACAACTAGATAGGGGGAGTAACACGAGTCCCTCTCAGAACGACATCTAGGAGTTGGTTGTGCCGAGCAGTAGCGGTCTCGAGCGAGCACGGACGTTGTTGCAGCGTGTCCCCCTCGTTGACGGCCACAACGATCTCCCGTGGGCACTGCGCGAGTTCGGTGACGGGACTGGCGAGGACGTCTACACGACCGCCGCGAAGATCGATCTCACGGAACGTCATCCCAGCTTGCACACGGACATCGTGAAAATGCGCGAGGGCGGACTCGGCATGCAGTTCTGGTCCGTCTGGATTCCGTGCCGGCTCGCCGGAGACGGTGCTGTGACCGCCGTGCTGGAGCAGGTCGAACTGGTCTACGAGCTGGCCGGCCGTTACGCCGACCATCTCGGCATCGCGACCACCGCCGCAGAAGCTGAAAAAGTTTTCGCGTCCGGGCGTGTCGCGTCCCTCCTCGGGGCCGAGGGCGGACATTCCATCAACTCTTCACTCGGAGTTCTGCGCGCGCTGCGCCGCCTGGGCGTCCGGTACATGACGCTCACGCACAACGACAACACGCCGTGGGCGGATTCGGCCACTGACCAGCCAGAACACGGCGGACTGACGGAGTTCGGCCGCGAGGTCGTGCGCGAGATGAACCGCATCGGCATGCTGGTCGACCTCTCGCACGTCGCGCCGAGCACGATGCACGCCGCGCTCGACGTGAGTGTCAAGCCCGTCATCTTCAGCCACTCGTCGTGCCGTCACGTCGCGGACCATCCGCGCAACATTCCGGACGACGTCCTGGTGAAGCTCAAGGCCAACGGTGGTGTGGCCATGATCACATTCGTACCGGACTTTGTATCACCCCGTGTCGCTGAATGGGATGCAGCCCTTCGTGAGGCGATGACCGCGGCGGGCGAAAAGCACGCGGACCTGGAGGCGCGCGGGAAGTTCGTGGAGACGTGGACCGCCGGCGGGCCGAAGCCGGCCGTCACGATCGACGACGTCGTCGCGCACCTCGAACACGCCCGCGAGGTCGTCGGCGTCGACCACCTCGGCCTCGGCGGCGACTACGACGGCGTGAAGTCGCTCCCGCAGGGACTCGAGGACGTCTCGACCTACCCGAACCTCATCGGCGCGCTGCTCGACAAGGGCTGGTCCGAGGACGACTGCACGAAGCTCGCCGGCGCGAACATCCTTCGCGTTCTCCGCGACGCTGACGCCTGATCCGTCCGCCGCAACCCGATATATCAGTTAGGTGATGCTCGCTGACCTGCGCCTTAGCAATGAGACTTTGGACTTCGTCCGCAAAAGACTCATTGCAAGGGTGCGGGCAGCAAGGGCGGCCACTGATATATCGGCTGATATGTCGGCGGGGTGACTGATATATCGGCTGGGTCAGGAGCGTTGGCCGAAGAGGGTGACGCCTACCGGGGGCAGGCCGACGGCGGTCGCCATGAGTTCGTAGAAGGCGGTGCCGTGCTCGGCGAGTTCGCCGTCCATGGCGGTCCACGAGGCGCGCAGTTCGAGGTCGTCGGTGCGGGCCGGGCCGGCGATGTCGCCGAACCGCGCGGAGGACGTCTGTGTGACGGTGCCGCCCAGAGCGGTGAAGCCGGCGCCGGATTGTTCGAGGGCCTCGGTCAGCCACGACCACCCGACCTCGGGCAGCAGCGGGTCGGAGGCGAGCTCGTGATCAAGCTCGACGCGCACGTACGCCACGACGCGCAGGACACCGCCCCACGCCTCGTCGCCGTCCGGATCGTGCAGCAGCACGAGCCTTCCGGTCGACAGTTCGTCCGACGGGCCGGTGACCTCGGCCGTCAGCGCGTACGCCCACGGCGCGAGCCGCTGCGGCGGGCGAACTTCGGTGAGTTCGATCTCGGGCCTGTGGCGAACCGACTTGAGCGTCCCCACCGCCCGGCGGAAGATTTCCGGCTCGGTCACACAACTGACTGTATGCCTCGCAATCCGGCCGAGTGATGGCGGCACGCCGGGACGTGGGACCATGAAACGGAGATGACTTCCATGGCACCCCTTCTTGTGGCCGCGCGTGGCGGCACCCCGTCGCACACCCCTGTCTGGTTCATGCGGCAGGCGGGACGGTCACTGCCCGAGTACCGGGCGCTTCGTCAAGGCACCGTGATGCTCGACGCGTGCATGGATCCGGAGATGGTCTGCGAGATCACCATGCAGCCCGTCCGGCGGCACGGTGTCGACGGCGCGATCCTGTTCTCCGACATCGTCGTGCCGCTCAAGGCCGCCGGTGTCGACCTGGACATCGTCGCGGGCACCGGTCCCGTCGTCGCGAACCCGGTCCGGACGATCGAGGACGTGCGCAACCTGCCCGTCCTGCACGCCGAGCAGGTGCAGCCGGTCGCCGACGCGATCGGGTTGCTGCTCAAGGAGCTGCCGGCCGAGGTGGCGCTGATCGGGTTCGCCGGTGCGCCGTTCACGCTGGCCTCCTACCTGGTCGAGGGCGGGCCGAGCAAGAACCACGAGCGCACCAAGGCGCTCATGCACGGCAACCCCGAGCTGTGGCACGCGCTGCTCGCCAAGATCGCGGACGTCACCGCGGCGTTCCTGCACGCGCAGCTCGACGCGGGCGTGCAGGCGGTGCAGCTGTTCGACTCGTGGGCGGGCGCGTTGTCCGAGCGCGACTACCGCGAGTTCGTGCTGCCGCATTCGAAGCGTGTGCTCGAGACCATCTCGACCGTGCCGCGCATCCACTTCGGCGTCGGCACCGGTGAGCTGCTGCCCGCGATGCGTGAGGCCGGCGCGGACGTCGTCGGCGTCGACTGGCGGATCCCGCTCGACGTGGCGGTGGACCGGCTGGAGCAGGCGGCTCCCGAGCTGCCGAAGCCGGTCGTGCAGGGCAACCTCGACCCGGCGCTGTTCTTCGCGGGGTTCGAGGCCGTCGAACGCGAGGTGCGCCGCATCCACGCCGAGGGCAAGGCGGCCGCGGGCCACATCTTCAACCTCGGTCATGGCGTCCTGCCCGACACCGATCCGGAGATCATCACCCGGACCGTCGAGCTGATTCACAGCTTGTAAGCCATGCACGGGAGAGCACCGCACGTCGCCGTCGTCGGGGGAGGGATCTCCGGGCTGGCTGCCGCGCACCGGTTGCGGATGCTGCTCGGTCCCCAGGCCAGGATCACCGTGATCGAGCAGTCCGACCGGCTCGGCGGCAAGCTGCGCACGGTCGAGCTCGCGGGGGTGCGGTTCGACGTGGGCGCCGAGGCGTTCCTGCACCGCAAGCCCGAGGCGCAGGAGCTGATCAACGAGGTCGGCCTGCAGGATCACGTCGTGCACCCGACGTCCGCGAAGGCGAGCGTGCACGCGGCCGGTCGCACGCATCAGCTGCCGGCGCACACGTTCATGGGTGTCCCGGCGAGCGTCGAGACCGTGCGGCACATGCTGTCCTCCGAGGGCGCGCTGCGGGTCGAGATGGAACCGACGCTGCCGCCGATCGAGCTCGGGGGCGGTGACGTCGCCGTCGGCACGCTGATGAAGGACAGGTTCGGTGCCGAGGTCGCCGACCGGCTGGTGAGCCCGCTGCTCGGCGGCGTCTACGCGGGTCGCGCGGACGAGCTGGGCCTGCGCGCCACGATGCCGCAGATCGCCACGCTGCTGGACAAGGGCGTCGGGTCGCTTCTCGCGGCCGCCGCGATGATGATGCCCGCGCCGCCGCAGCCTCGTGCCGCGCGGCCGCCGGTGTTCGCGTCACTCGACCAAGGCGTGTCCACGCTCGTCGACCGGCTGGCCGAGGTCGCGAAGCCCGAGATCCGGCTGGGACTGCCGGTGCGGGTGCTGTCGTGGCTGGGGGCCGGCTGGCGGCTGGAGATCGGTTCGGCCGCGACGCCGGAGTACCTGGAGTGCGACGGCGTGGTGCTCGCCGTGCCGGCACCGTCCGCGCGCAAGCTGCTGAGCGAGATCGCGCCGCAGGTTTCCGCCGCGTACGGCAAGGTCGAGGTCGCCTCGATGGCCGTGGTCGCGCTGGCACTGCCGCCGGGCACCGCGCTGCCGGACCGTTCCGGCGTGCTGATCGCGGAGGGGGAGCGGTATTCCGACCGCATCACCCCGTTCACCGCCAAGGCGTTCACGTTCTCCAGCCGCAAGTGGGCCCACTACGGCGAACCGGTCATCCTGCGCGGTTCGGTCGGGCGGCACGGCGAGACGGCCCTGCTGCAGCGCAGCGACGCGGACCTCGTGAAAGCCGTCCGCAACGACCTGTTCGAGCTCACCGGGATCAGGGCCGAGCCGATCGACTTCGTGGTCCAGCGCTGGGGCGGCGGGCTGCCGCAGTACGGCGTCGGCCACGTCGACCTGGTCGACACGATCGAGAAGGGCATCGGCGACGTACCGGGCCTCGCGGTGGCGGGCGCCACGCTGCACGGCGTGGGTGTGCCCGCGTGCATCGCCACCGCCGACGCGGCCGCCGCCCGTGTCGCAGCACACCTGCTGGGCCGCGTTCGCCGCTGAACCGGTCGTGCCAAGATGGAGTTATGGCGCGTCTGAACTACAACGAGCTCAACGACACCATCCGCTACACGATGTGGTCGGTGTTCCGGGTCGAACCCGGCAAGCTGCCGGAAGACCGCAGTGCCGCCGCCTCCGAGACCCAGAACTACCTGGACGCGCTGGAGGGCAAGGGCGTCGTCGTCCGCGGTGTCTACGACGTGGCCGGTCTGCGGGCCGACGCGGACTTCATGATCTGGTGGCACGCCGAGGAGATCGAGCAGGTGCAGGCCGCCTACACGGGCTTTCGCCGCACCCCGCTCGGCAAGGTCTCGACGCCCGTCTGGTCGCAGGTCGCGCTGCACCGCCCGGCCGAGTTCAACCGCAGCCACATCCCCGCGTTCCTCGCGGGTGAAGAGGCGCGCAAGTACGTCTGCGTCTACCCGTTCGTGCGGTCCTACGAGTGGTACCTGCTGCCGGAGGAGGACCGCCGCAAGATGCTGGCGGACCACGGCAAGGAAGCCCGCGACTACCCGGACGTGCGCGCGAACACCGTCGCGTCGTTCGCGCTGGGCGACTACGAGTGGATGCTCGCGTTCGAGGCCGACGAGCTGCACCGCATCGTCGACCTGATGCGTCACCTGCGTGGCACCGAGGCGCGGCTGCACGTGCGTGAGGAGATCCCGTTCTACACGGGCACTCGCGTTCCCGCGGCCGAGCTCGTCACGAACCTGCCGTAGCAACGAGAAAGGGCCGCCTGGAGAACCCAGGCGGCCCTTCGACGTCAGAGCACTAGCCCACCTTGTAGGCGCGGATCACGGTCAGCTCGACCGTGTTGCCCTTGGCGTCCTTCGCCGTGGCCTTCAAGGACGTCCACTTGGCGTCCGCCGGGTGGTAGATCAGCGCGTTGTTGCCGACCACGCCCGCGTTGCGCCACGACTTGCCGTCGTCGTGCGAGTACGAGACGCCGGTGATGCGCACCTTGCCCGTGTCACCCTGCGACTGGGTGAGCAAACCGATGCGCTGCAACGTGCCCGCCGGCACCGCGCCGTTGTCGTCGAGCTTCGGTTCGAAGCGGACCACCGACAGCGGCAGAGTGTCGAACTTGCCCTCCGTGCCCTTGGACTTGAAGGTCCACGTCGCGGACACCTTGGTGCTGAACTCGAACTGCGAGCTCCGGTCCTGGCTCATCTCGGCGCGGAAGTCGCCCTGGGCGAGCGGCACGTTGTCGAAGACGCCGCCGGGCGTGTCCGTCTCACCGATCAGGGTGCCGTTGCGGTACAGGGCGGCCCTTCCGGTGTCCACAGTGGACGCGCCGTCACCGTGCGTCGAGTCGCTCACCAGCGGCACCCCGAGGTAGAGCTGGCTGCCGTAGCGCTCGGCGAACGCGTACGGCGACTCGGGCAGACCCGGCGAGAACACCGGCCGGACCAGGCGCTCCTGGTACGTCTTGCCGGTCTGGTAGGTGCGCAGCCCGGAGATGTGGCGTTCCTGGGAGCCGTTGCCGTGGCGGATGCTCAGGACGGACTGCCAGCGCAGGCCCTCGGTCGTCACGTACTCGACCGCCTTGGCGCCCACTGCCACCGGGTAGAGCGCCGCGCCGCCGCTCAGGCCGTGCTCGGACAACGGCAGCTCGCCCTTCTGCGCGAGGCTGTCCGGCTTGAGACCGCCGATGGTGGCCTCGACGCGTGCGAGCTCGTTCTTGCCCGGTGCCTGGCTCAGACCGTTCGGCAGGCTGCCGCCGACCGGGTAGGCCAGCCGGTAGAACGTGTGCGGATCGGCCGTGGTGTTGGCGTGCAGTGCCGTGATCGACGACAGTTCCCGCGGTGAGAGCGGTCCACCGACCTGTGCGACGGCCATGCCCTCGAAGCCGCCGAACGAGAAGAACGTGGCCTGCATCGTCGTGTCACCGTGCGTGCGCTTCCAGCCGAGCACACCGACGGTGAAGTCACCGGTCGGCTCAGGTGCCTTCACCGACAGCGGTTGCGCCAGGCGGGCGTCCTGCTTGATCGTGAGGTCGCTCGTCAGACTCACCTTGGGCTGGTAGATCAGGTCCGTGCCCTGCTGGCCGTTGGACATCGTCGTGTCCATCGCGTAGAGGCCCTTGGGCAGACGGACCTTGAGGTCGCCCGCGCCGAAGACCGGCTTGAACGTCCGGTTGTCCAGGCCGTCGATGAACGTCCCCGAGGACTCCGGGTCCTGCCCGTCGCGGGTGGTCATGTCGATCGTGAGGGTGTAGCTCTCCACCTCGCGGTCGATGCCGACGAGCGTGCGGACGGTGTGCGAACCGGACGTGGCGACGACCTCGCCCGAGTACGCGGCGTCCCGGGTGCCGACGCGGGAGTCACCGATGACCTTGACGGACGCGGTGCCCTTGGCCGGAACGGTGACCGTCGAGGCGCTCAGCGAGAACATGCCCGCCGGCGCGCCGGTGCTGATCGCGAGGGTGAGCGTGATGGCCGCGTCGGTCGGGTTGCTGTAGGTGATCGGCTTGGTCGTCGGGGTGTCGTCACCGTGCGGCCACTCGTGCAGGCCGAGGTTCACCGCGACGACGTCGGCGGTCAGCACCTGGTCGATCGCCTTGGCCAGGTCGATGCGGCCGGCGCCCTGGTCGAACGCGCTCACGCCCGCCGTCGGCTTGGCCGTGGTGGCCAGCGCCGACTTGAGCTGCGCGGGCGTCCACTCCGGGTGCTGCTGGCGCAGCAGTGCCGCGGCACCGGCCACGTGCGGCGTCGCCATGGACGTGCCGCTCGCCGCGAGGTGCTCCGTGGTGCCGGCCTTGGCGGCGACGATGTCGACGCCAGGGGCGGTCACCTCGGGCTTGAGGCCGCTGTCTCCGGTGCGCGGACCCTTGCTGGAGAAGGCGGCGAGCTTGTCCTCGCGGTCCACGGCGCCGACCGACAACGCGGCCTCCGCGGTGCTGGGCGAGCTGACCGTGCCCGGCGCACCCGAGTTGCCCGCCGCGATGACGAACAGCGTGCCGTGCTTGGCGGTCAGGTCGTTGACCGCCTGCTCGAGCGGGTCGATCTCCGGGGTGTCGCCGCCGCCGAGGCTCATGTTGACGACCTGGGCGCCCTGCTCGGCGGCCCAGCGCATGCCGTCGAGGATCCACGACTCCTGGCAGCCGAACTCGACGCACACCTTGGCGTCGAGCAGCTGCGCGCCCGGTGCGACACCGCCGTACTTCGCCCCGGCGCTCGCGACGGTCGAGCCGACGTGCGTGCCGTGACCGACGGTGTCGGTGTTGTCCGGGTCGGTGGTGAAGTTCTTCTCCGCGACCTCCTGGCCCTTGAGGTCCGGGTGGTTCTGGTCGACGCCGGTGTCGACGATGGCGACCTTGACCCCCTTGCCGGTGATGCCGCGCTGGTGGGCCGCGGGCGCACCGATCTGGGCGACGCTGCGGTCCAGGCTCGGCCTGCGGATGCCGTCGAGCCAGATCTTGTCGCCGGCGCCGGCTTCCGCCTTGAGCGCGGTCCACTCGTTCGCCGAGCGGGCCGAGAGTCTCGCCTGACCGTCCACGATCAACGGCATCCGGTCGCGGTAGCCGAACTCCAGCAACGTGGTGACGTCGAAGAGTCTGCGGTCGAGCCGGCCCGCCGCCAGGGGCCCGATCGCGTCCAGCGGGACGACCATGGTGTGCCCGTCGGTGCCGCGGTGGGCGTTGAAGGTCATGCCCTTGCGGCCCTCGCCGGGCTGAATCGCGATGACCTGGCGGTCCTGCCCCAGAAGGACCTTGTCGCCGGTGACGAGGGTGATCTCGTCGACTGACTTCTGTGGTGCGTTGGTCTGCGGTGCCGCTGATGCCACTGTGGGTGGTACCGCGGTGAGTGTGAGCGCCGTGAAAACGGCGCCCAGCATTGTGGTTTTGCCGCGCATTCGAATCCCCTCATGGTTCGAATTGCTGCGCGCTGTGGTTCGCGCAGGCCGGAAGGCCTTATACGGCAAAGGTAATGCGATATGAGGTCCCCCGACCCCTTTGAACGTATCGATGGTGCGAGGGGTCACACAGGGCTGAATGGGGGATTCTTGGCCGGCACTTCCTCGCCCGTCAGTTCGATTGCCAGAATTTCCAGCGCACCTTGCGTTTTGCTGACAGTTCGCCCGAGCGGCGGCACCATTCCGCGAACGCCGCGGCATCCTCGCGGGCGCGTGAGCCCGCGCGTCGAGGGTGCTCAACGGCGTACGCGTCGAAGAGCTGCCGGAATCGATCACCCAGCTCATCGGCCACGTCAGGGCCGAGCATCCGCACGATGCCACGCCTTTTCGAGAGCAGCGCGCGGCGTTCGACGTCCAGGCGTTGTTCGTCGAATCCCGGTGGTACCGGCCCGTTCCCCAGCAATGCATTCAGCAGCTCGGCCTGCTGCGCGGCAAGCCTTTCGCGTGGGGTCGAAAGATCGCCGCCGCCGTGGATTTCAGTCACGGTGCCGGTCCACGACCGCGCGGATCGCGGCCAGTTCGGCCGCGATTTCGGTGTCGGACGGGTAGTTGTCGTCGCGTTCCAGCAGAACACCGGGTGGGGTGACCCGCGAGCACAGTTCGTCGAGAACGCCGAGAACTTCCGGCAGAACCGCGTGAGCGTGGGTGTCGTGGTAAACGTCGCCGTGGCTGACGCCGCCGGCCACGTGCACGTAAGCCAGGCGCTCCAACGGGATCTCGTCCAGGAAGCGTTCCGGGTCCGTGCCGATGTTGCGGGCGTTCGCGTAGAGGTTCGCGACGTCCACGAGCAGCCAGCAGTCCGTGCGCTCGACGAGCTCGGCGAGGAACTGGCCCTCGGTCAGCTCACCGTCCGGCCACTCGAGCAGCGCGGCGACGTTCTCCAGCGCGAGCGGCACCGGCAGGTGCTGCTGGGCGAGCTTGACGTTCGCGACGAGCACGTCGAGCGCGTCCTTGGTGCGAGGCACCGGCATCAGGTGGCCGGAGTCGAGCCCGCCCGCGCGGACGAAGCAGACGTGGTCGCTCACCATCGGCGCGCCCACTGCCTCGGCGATCCGGCCGAGGTGCTCGACGCGGGTCAGGTCCACCTCGTCGGCGCCGCCGAGCGACAGCGACACGGCGTGGGGGAGCACCGGGATCCCGCGCTCCAGCAGCAGCGTCACCGACTCCGGCAGGTGGCTCCGCTGATTCTCGTGGAGGTTCCCGAGTTGGATGTTCTCGGCGACCACCTCGACGAAGTCCACGCCGGGCAGCCGTTCCACGGTCAGGTCGATCTCCGAGCGCCAGCCGATGCCGACGCCCAGGTCCGTGATTCCCGCCATCAGTCGCCTCCTCCGCCACCGCCACAGCTGCTGCCGCCACCACTGCAGCTGCTGCCACTCGACGACGAACAGCCGCTGCCACTGCTCGAAGAACAACTACTGCTACCACACCCGCTGCCGCAACTGCTGCCACTCGACCCGCAGCCGCCGCCGTCCGAAGTGGAGCGCCGCTTCCGGTTCTTCTTGAGCGGGATCATCTTGACGACGCTCTGGGAGAAGCCGAAGAGCTCGCCGACCGGGCGGCGGTTCACCTTGCCGCGGAAGCCGTAGGTCGCCACGACGGTGACCCGGTCGGTCGCGGTCACCCGCAGCAGCGCCGCCTTGCCCGCCCTGGTGATCGCGCTCCGGCCGCGCTGCCAGAAGAAGAACAGCAGGGCGATCGGCACGCCGACGAAGAGCACCGGCGCCATGAAACCGAGCACGCACAGCCCACCGGCGACCGCGAGGGAGAACCACCAGGCCTCGTGACGGCGGCGCGGGCGTTGCATGAGCTTCTGGTCGCGCAGTTGCTGTTGCAACTGCGTCACCTCCGTGCTGTTCGCGGCGGACCGCACGACCGTGTCGAACCGGATCGGGGCCCGCGCACAGCTCAGGATCCGCGACTCGATCCCCGTGGTGGCACCGTGGTTGTTCTGGTGCACGGCGGTCACGAAGCCGTCGCGGGACACCCGCACCAGGCCCGCGTCGATCAGCCGGGCCAGTGCGGCCTCCGCTGCCCGGCCAGGGCCGGCGATCATGAGACCGATCTGCTCCGCGGAGAGTTGCGTTCCCTGCGAGGTCATCGGTGTGACCATCAGTTTCCCCCTTAACTGCTGGAACTGCTGCAGCTACTGCTCGAACTACTGCTGCAACTCGAACTGCTGCTACTGCAGCTGCTACTGCTGGAACTACAACTGCTGGAGCTACCACAACTGTTGCTCGAACAGCTCGACGACGAGCCGCCGCAGTTGTAGTGCTGGTGCTCGTAGACGCCGCCGCAGCTGCTGTGCGAAGTGGACTTCTGCTTGCCGTGGTACACCGGAGCCGGATGGAAGAGCAGGGAGGGCAGGCCGAAGAGGTCGCAGACCCGCTGACGGCCCACCGCGCCGCGCAGCCCGTACAGGGCTACCGCGTCCACCCGGCCGCGCGGGTACCTCCGCGCGTGTCCCAGTACGCCCTTGCCGATCGCCGTGAGCATCCCCTTGTCGCGCATCAGGATCACGAGAAAGAGGAGCACCGCGGAGAGCACGAGGAAGTACGGCTCCGTCGCGACCGCCACGATCGCGATGAAGAAACCCAGGAACAACAGCAGGGTGCGCAACGCACCCCGCCCACCACGGGCTTTGCCCCACCGCCGGTGCACCATCGCGCGGTCGACCAGGCCGTACCGCACCGCCCCCATCTCCTGGCTGCTCACCGCGGTCTGCACGACCTGCTGGAGCGGACGAGCGGTGCCCTGCGACCCGGCGAGGACACTCGCCTCCAGCGCCGTCGCGGCGCCGTAACCGTTCTGGTGGACGGCGGTCACGAGTCCCTCCCGGGAGACGCGCACGAGACCGCCGTCCAGCAGCCGGGCGAGAGCGGCTTCCGCCGCCCGGCCCGGTCCCCCTGCCAGGAACCCGATCTCCTCGGCGGACAGTCCCGCCGCTGCCGAAGACTTGGCCATCAGCACTCCCCTTCACTGGTGCCCGTGCGTCTTCGACGTGAGATCTGCCTCCGGGTTCCTGTTGTTACCTGAAATGGATCGTTGAACTTCTCAGCCGCCTCCGCCGCCGCAGCCCCCGCCACAGCCGCCGCCCCCACCGCCTCCGCCGCAGCTGCTTGCGCTCGAACACGAGGAAGAACCGGACGAACACCCGCTGGAGCTGGTAAAGCCGGAACTGGAGCCGGCGGACGAGGCGAGCAGCGCGCTGCGCACCGTCAGGTCCGGGTAGACGGTGAGGCCGCCCAGGGCGACCAGCCCGGCCGCGCCGGCGTACACGCCCGCGTCCGAACCGGCCGCCCTGCCCCCTGCGGTGCGGGCGGAGTCGAGCACACGATCCCCCTTGGTCGTGCGCACGAGCTTGCCGCGCCGCGTGAGCAGCCAGATGAGCGCCGCGGTGATGACGAGCTGCAGCGACAGCCAGCCGATGTCGGCTCCGATCGCGACGCCGTTGACCCAGCGTGCGACACCGATCGCGAGCAGCACCCACAGGACGATGGAACCCTTGCGCAGCGCGTTTTTCGCGACGTCCGGGTGGACGACGAGCCCCATGTCCTCAAGGCGCCGCCCGATCGCCGTCACCACGCTGTCCTCGGCGACGACGGGGATCATCAACCCGACGGTGCGGGCGGTGTAGCGCTGGCTGTCGGTGATGACGGCCCGGTCCACCGGGTTCACCGACTGCACGCTGGTCGTGACCTGCACGGCGCCACGCCGTGACGTGCGCAGCTCACCCGCGGTGATCAGACGCGCGATGGCCGTTTCGACCACGCGCCTTGGACCGCCCGCGAGATAGGCGAGCTCGTCCACGTCGAGTGAACGTACGGGCTGGCTGCTTCGGCCCGCCCGTACGCGCACCCGGACGACGATCGCGACCAGCACGGCCAGTGCCAGCCCGATCCAGTACAGCTGAAGGAACTCCGGTCCGGACAATCCCCAAGGCCTCATCATGTGACCCACCCCCTGACTGCCCCGAAGGTGCTTCGGTAGCGCCAATGGTGTGGTGTGGGCCACAGGGCCACAAGGCTTGTTGACGAAGCCTTAGGGTTGTCCGCTATCTGTCACTGATTCGTGCCAGAAGCCCGTTCCCGCCTGCTCAGCTCGACGAGCCGCCGTCGACTCCGCCGGAGCCTTCACCGTCGGTACCCCTGAGGGTGATAACCAAGATCATTGCGCCTCCCAGGTGTCTGTCCGGCTCGACCGGCCGGACTCGGGTCAGTCTCCTATTCGGACGGAACGAGTTTCAAGGAGACGGAGTTGATGCAGTACCGCTGGTCCGTTGGTGTGGGATACCCCTCACCTTCGAAAACATGCCCGAGGTGGCTGTGGCATGTGGCGCAGAGCACCTCGATACGGGCCATGCCGAGTGCGCGGTCCTCACGCAGGATGACCGAGTCTCCGGCCAGCGGCGAGAAGAACGAGGGCCAGCCGCAGTGCGAGTCGAACTTGGTGTCGCTGCGGAACAGTTCGGCGCCGCACGCGCGGCACTCGTAGAGGCCCTCGGTCTTGGTCTCGGTGTACTCGCCGGTCCACGGACGCTCGGTGCCTGCCTGGCGCAGCACCGCGTACTCGGCGGGGTTCAGCTGGGTGCGCCATTCCTCTTCGGAACGCACGACTTTGGGGGTGGCGCCGACAACAGGTTCCATGACCCTTTATAACGCCGGTGCCGCCCGTGGGCTTCCCGGCGGCCGGCCCGTGCGGCCCGGCCGTAAGCCCTCGTTAAGAAGTCGTTCTCGTTTGGCTCAGAAGATGATGGTGAGGATGTCGCCCAGGGCGAACCAGATCGTCAGGAGGGCCGCGAGCAGGAGCAGGCCGACGACGAGCACGGCCACCAGGCGCTGATGGCCGGTCGTCCGGTTCGCGGAGTCGGCGAAGTCCTGCACACCTTCGAGGTAGCCCTCGACGGTGAAGCCGGGACGCTCCCGCTTCATCCGGTCGAGATGCTCGGCGAACGCCTGCGTCTCGGGGTCGTGCGGGTCGAGCCCGATCAGTTCCTCCTGGAACTTCTCGCCCTCGTCCTTCGAATCGCCCATAACCCCCAGTTTAGTGCCCGGGATCAACCGGTTCCCAGGGTCAGCAGGCGAGGGCGAGAGCGGGCTTGACGGCGCCGACCGTCCGGCCGTGACCCAGGACGGGCACGGTGGCGAGGTCCTCGATTTTGCCGACGTCCACGCCGAGGCGCCGCAGCACCGCGATCATGACGACCGCGCGGGCGCGCGACGAGCCGTCCGCGATCTTCAGGGCGACGCCTTCGCCGGTGGGCAGACCGACGGCGTAGACACCCTCGGCGCCGTCCTTGGCGATGACGCCGGGCAGGGCGTCCATCAGCGCGGTCACGTCACGGCCGGTGCCGCCGACCCACTGCGGGTAGGCGTTCATGGCGGCGGCGACGCGGTGTTCCAGGGTGCCCTCGGGGGCGCTCGCGAGGCGGCCGAACGCCCTGGCCAGGCCGGTGAGGCTGATGGCGAAGATGGGGGCGCCGCAGCCGTCGACGCCGACCTGGGCGACGGGCTCGCCCGCGAGGTCCTCGATCGTGACGCGGGTGGCGACCTGCAGCGGGTGGGCCGGGTCGAGGTAGTCCTCGGTCGACCAGCCGTTGACGACGCAGGTGGCGAGCATGGCGGCGTGCTTGCCGGAGCAGTTCATGTACTTCGGGGCGGCGGCGAGGCCGCGGGCGAGGTGCTGGGCGCGCGCCTCGTCACCGAGCGGCAGGTCGGGGGTGCAGCGCAGGGCGTCCTCGGTGAGACCGGCCTGAGCGAGGATGCGCAGCGCGCCCTCGACGTGGAAGTCCTCGCCCGAGTGCGAGGCGCAGGCCAGCGCGAGCAGTTCGCCGTCGAGGTCGAGGCCGGCGCGCAGCATCGCGAGTGCCTGCAGCGGCTTGTTCGACGAGCGCGGGAACGCGACGTCGCCGGGCCGGCCGACGGACAGCAGGGGAGTGCCGGCGGCGTCCGTCGCGACGACGGTGCCGTGGTGCACGGACTCCAGGAAGTCACCGCGCCAGACCTCTGCCACAACCTCGTGCCCCATGTCACCCCTCCGATCAGCCAGTACCCCGAACTGTCAACTGTCGACAGTTGACATCACGCCTAGTGTAAACAGAAGGCGGCTGGTGCCGTCCAGATCAGGAGACGAACGTGACACCTCCGCCGGCTCACCCCCTGCACCTCAGTCTGGCCGGACAGGCCGTCGACGTGCTGCGCGAGCAGGTCCTGACCGGGGAGATCCCGCCAGGCTCGCGGGTGAACGAGGTGGAGGTGGCGCAGAAGCTCGGCATCAGCCGCGGCCCGCTGCGCGAGGCGATCCGGCACCTGGCGTCGGAAGGCCTGCTGAACCTCGTGCCGCATCGCGGCGCGTTCGTTCCCGACGCCGACGCGGACGAGGTCCGGGCGCTGTTCGAACTGCGCACGGCGTTGGAGTGTGCGTCGGCCGAACTGGCGGCATCGCGACGCACCGACGTGGACCTCGTGCGGTTGCACGAGGTGTGTGCGGAGAGCCGGCGCAACTACCGGGCGGGTCAGCCGTTTCCGTACCGGCTCGACCTCGCGTTCCACCAGACACTGCTGGAGTCGGCTCGCAGCCCGCGCATCGCCGAGCAGGTGCGGCTCGTGCAGCAACGAGTGGTTCTTCTGCGCAGTGCGTTGGAGGACGACCCGCCGCACCAGCACGCGTCGATGGACGACCACGACGAGTTGGTACGCGCGGTTGAAGAGGGCGACGCGGCGCGTGCGTCGTCCGTGATGCGGCGGCACCTGTCGCGAGTGTGCGCGCAGATGCTCAGCAGCATCGGGGTCTGACTTAGTAGGTCAACGCAGCACGGTGCCGAGGAACGCGTCCGCGTCGAACCGCTCGGTACCGGCCGGCACGAGCCGGTAGGTCGCGTCGAGGAACTTCCGCAGCGTCAACGCCGGCAGCCGGAACACGGTGACGTGCCGGTCGGAGATCAGCTCCAGCACCAGGACCCGGCTCGCGTACGGGGTCAGCCGCACGTCGCCGGTGCCCGCCGGCGCCGCCATGCCCTCGGCGAGCAGGTCCCGGCCCATGATCCAGGTCGCCACGTCGCCACCCGAGTGGAACCTCATCGTCACCGCGAACGGGTCTTCCGCCTGGTAGATCAGCTCGGTCTGCACGGGGGCGAGGTTGCCGTCCTGACGGACGAAGTCGAAGACGGTGCGTGACGCGACCCGCATCATGACTCCCTGCTGGTGTTCTCCGGTGCCAGAAGTTCTTACAGAAGGTCTCACGTAATGGGTGCCGAATTGGTTCATGCCGGCCGTGTCGCCATTACCAATTCCATCGGTCCGGCAATGATTCGCACGTCGGCGAACCCGACTTCGGACAGTACCCGTTCGTACCAGGTCGTTTCGCGAAGCATGCTCGTACAACTGTCGACGCCGATCAGGAAGTACGACCAGAAGAACTGCCTGGCCAGGCGTTCCGTGTCGCGGAACTCCTCGCAGACGAGGACTGTACCGCCCGGCGGCAGCGCCGCGAAGGCCTTGTGCAGCAACATCTCCGCCGTCTCGGCCGGCCAATCGTGCAGCACCCGGACGAACGACAGCACTTCGTATCCCGATGGAAAGGTTTCCGACCGGAAATCACCCGCCACGAACCCGATACCAGCCGATATGTCCACCAGCGGCGCCACCTCTGGCAGGTTGTAGACGTCCGCTTTCACTCCGGGCACCGCCGCTGCCACCGCGGCCGCGAGTGAACCGTCACCGCCGCCGACATCGAGCCAGCGAACAGAATTCCGAAAGATATTCGCAGTTTTGAACGTCTCGATGAACGGACCGATTCCCGCGCGCATACTTCGTTCGAAGCCCGCTACGTCATTGGGCGGCCAACTGAATACCTCATCCGGCGTACTCCATTCGCCGCGCAGCAGTTCGGGGAGCCGCCCCTGCAACGCCCGCCAGTCGTAGTGGTCGCGGTCCAGCTCCTGCGAATCCGGCCCGAACACCTCCCGCGCGGCCTCCAGCGCGCCGTCCGCGGCCCGGTAGACGGTGTCGAGGGTCGAGGCCGAGTCCTGCTGCCTCGTCACGAAACCGAGGGACTCCAGGCAGTCCATCAGCTTGTAGAGCCGCAGCGGCACCATCCCGAGCTCGTCCGCCACCGCGGCCAGCGTCACCGGACCCGGCGTGACGGCGGCCAGCACGCCCGTGTCGAGCGCGGTCCGCACCACGTCGACCGCCTTCGAGCCGTTGAACAACAGGCTGAGCAATGCCCGCGGCGTCATGCGACCACCTCGTCCATGAACCGGTCGACCTCGTCGAGGGTGTTGTAGACGTGCGGTGCGATCCGCAGGCCACCCCGGTAGCTGCACACCATCCCGGCCGCGTCGAGTCGCGTGTGGACGGTCTGGTCGCCGGGGAAGCTCAGCACCACGACGCCGCCCCTGCTGTTCCGGGGTGTCAGGACGGTGATGCCCGCCTTATCGGCTCGTTCGATGATCCTGTCCGTGCACCGCAACGAGTGCGCGCGGATCTCTTCGATGCCAACGGAGGCGAAGAGGTCGAGCCCGACCCGCGACATCATCGCGGTCAACGGCACCGGCATCCCGCCCGCGAACCGTTGCGCGTCGGGCGCCCAGTCCTTCAGCGGCGCGAATGACAACGGCGAGTCGGCGGCGAACCAGCCGGTGGCCGCGGGCCGCAGCTCCGGCAGCAGCTCCTGCCGGACGTAGAGGAACGACGTGTGCGCACCGCACAACCACTTGTGGGCGCCACCGACCGCGAAGTCGACGCCGAATGCTTTCAGGTCGACCGGCACCACCCCGACCGTCTGGAACGCGTCCAGCAGCACCAAAGCGCCGGCTTCCCGGGCCCGCGCCACGATCCGTTCGACATCGAGCAATGCACCCGTGGTGTAGCTGCCGTGCGACACGCAGACCAGCCGGGTCCGTTCGTCGATCGCCGCCACCAGCGCGTCGGTGTCGAACGCCGGCCCGGACTCGCCCGCGATCACGACCTCCGCGCCGTACCGGGCGAATCCCCGCCACAGGAACGGCATCGAGGGGAACTCCAGATGGCTCAGCACCACCCGGTCACGCCCGTTGCCGAAGTCCAGCGCCGTGCCGACCCGGCCGAGCAGCGTCGAGGTGTTGACGTCGGTGACGACGGTTCCCCTTGGCGCGCCGACGAAATCGGCGAGCGCGTCGCGGTAGGCCGCCATCTCCTCCAGCCAGCCGCCCCACGCCGAGTCGCGCCACGACGTGATCGTCGCCCAGTAGTCGTCCAGCACCCGCTTCACCCCGCGCGGCTGGGCGCCGGTCGAGTTGCTGTTCAGGTAGACGCAGGTGCCGAGCAGCGGGAACTCATCGCGCAGCACGGTTGCCCTCCTTGGGCCGCCAGTTCGCGGTCATCTCGTCCCGCACGGTCCACAGCTCGCGGAACAACGGCTTGGTCATCCGCCCCACCAGCACCCGCGCGGGCATGCCGTCGAGCGACAACGTCTCGCGCCCGACGCCGATCGTGCGCCGGACCAGCAGGTAGTGCGCGATGAGCCAGCGCTGGAAGCCCTCGTCGAAGTCGAGCAACCGTTCGCACACCGTCGTCAGATCAACCGGCGTGAGATCAGCCGGGCTCAGCTCGGCCGGCCCGTAGACGTCGATCAGCCGCACCTCCCGGCGGGCCAGCAGCCGGCCGAGCGCGTCGTCGACGTACCCGGCCGCGACCAGCACGGCGTTGAAACCGGGCGACTCCTGGCCGCTGCCCTCGCCGAGGTTGTGCCGGACGCGCTGGAACGCCCGTGGTGGCATGGTCTCCAGCACGCCCATCTCGTGGTGCAGGCAGGTCATGATCCGCACCACCCGGTCCAGCCTGGTGACGACCTCCCAGAGCCCGTCGCGGTCCAGGTCCTCGACCACCCCGGCGAGCTCCTGCGTCAGCAGCTTGAGCCAGAGCTCCTGTGCCTGGTGCACGACCTGGAACATCAGCTCGTCGGGGTGCGACAGCTCGTCCGGCTCTCCCTGCAACGCCAGCAGTTCCCCGGTGCGCAGGTATTTCTCGTAGTCGGTGTCTCCCGCACCGACCCACTTCTTGAGCACCTGGTTGAACAGCGGTTTGCCCAACGCGTCACGCAGCTCGCCGACAGGGGACATAGGCACACTCCTCGCAGGAAGGAACTTCAGTCGAGCAGCTTTCGGGCGACGATGTGGCCGGAACCGCCGTTCACACCGTGCCCTGGCCAGGTCGCCGCGCCGACCATGTGCACGTTCGGCACCGTTGTGGTGTGGCTCGGCTGACCGGGCAGGGGACGGAAAATGTAGCTCCCCGCGAGATCGTGGATGCCACCGAACGGCGCACCGGGGCCGCTGTTGACGTTGTACCGCCGCAGCTCGGCGGGCGAGATGACGTACCGGCCGAGGACGGCGCCCGGGAGGTTCGGCACGTGCTGCCCGGCGATCTCGACGACCCGGTCCGCGAACCGGTTCTTCACGTCCTCGGTCCACTCGCCGTCGACGCCGATCTCCCCGGCCGCGTCGCCGCGCGGGACCGTCGGCATCTCCAGCATCTGCAGTCGTGCCACGGCTTTTCCGTCCGGGCACCGTGACGGGTCGAGGTTCGAGGGCACGTCGAACGAGATCGTCGGTGAGGCGGGCAGCAGGCCGCGGATCGCCTCGTTGCCGGCCTTCGACACCCCGTCGAGCCCGGTCGTGAAGTGCGGCTGGCCCACGCCCAGCAACGGTTCGGGGTAGTCCGGCGGTTCGGAGAGCGCCAGATGCACCTGCACGACGCCCGATCCGTACCGGTACCGCTCGGCCTGCCTGCGGATGAGCGGCGGCACGGCATCGGGTTCGTGCGCGAGGAGCCGGAGGTAGAGCTGGTCGGGGTTCACGCTCGCGACCACGGTTCCGGCGCGGACCAGGTCGCCGTCCTCGGTCTCCACGCCGATCGCCCGGCCGTGCTCCAGGACGATCTTGCCGACCGGCGTTGCAGCGCGGATCTCACCGCCGTTCTTGGTGATCAGCGCACTGAGGGCGTGGATCAGCTGCTCGGCGCCACCGGCCGGGGTCGGCATGCCCGCCACCTGGAGTGCGAGCAGCACCAGGATCACCCAGAGGCCGCTGTTCGCGTCGTCGACGTTGCGACCGAGGTGCGTCGCCCACGGCGCGAACATCGCGTGCACGAGCGGGGAGCGGAAGCGTTCCTCCAGCAGGTGCCGCGCGGACATCGTGAAGAGTTGCGCGAACTCGGAGTACCCGTCGTCGCCGCCCATCAGTTGGCGGATCTGGTCCTGTGACTGGGCGAGATCCTGTGCGAAGAGCCCGAACACCGGTCCGGCGACCGGCGCGAACTCCTCCAGCAGGGTGGCGAGGGCGGCGCCGTCACCGGGCGCGAGCCGTTCGAACTCGGCGATGGTCGCCGCGAGATCGGTCGACAGGAAGGTCGCCTCGCCGTTCGGCAGCGACACCCCGGTCGGCTTGCCGGTGTTGCGGAACTCCAGTCCCGTCGCGGTGAGGTCCGGGCCGAGGTCCGCCCACGCGGCCCCGGAGAGGAACAACGGCATCGCCGTCGCGTACGTGTCGTGCCGGAAGCCCGGCAGCGTCAGCTCGTCGGTGCGGACGAACCCACCGACCCTGTCATTGCGTTCGAGGACCACCACACTCCGGCCGGCCCGCGCCAAGCAGGCCGCCGTGACGAGCGCGTTGTGCCCACCACCCACCACAACCACGTCATAAGAAGTGCTCACGATTTGAACGTAGCCACAGGTGAGCGCCCGATAGGGGGTATTCCGCTGGGCGGAACACGTTGCCGAATCGAGACACCGGCCGCACTTCTGGGCCGCACTTCTGCCGGTAGTTCCGCGTGGTCCTTTCGGGCAACGATCTATTTGCTGGAAGACATGGTCTTTCCCGCACATCTGGTCGGTCGCGAGCGTGAGGTCGCGGCGCTCGCCGACGTGCTCGGTGGCTCCGCGCGGGCGTGCCTGGTGCACGGTGCGACGGGGATGGGGAAGAGCGCGCTGCTGGCCGTGGCCTCATCGATCGCGGTGCGCAGCGGGCTGCGGCCGGTACGAGGGCTGCGGGCGGTGTCGGGTACCAGCACGGTGGTCGTGGTGGACGACGTCGAGCAGCTCTCGTTCGAGGAGGTCGAGCGGCTGGGCGGGTTCCCGGGGGTTGTGGTTCTCGGCGGTGACGTGGATCCTGCGGCGCCGCCGGACGGTCTCGCGGAACTCGTGGCGGACGCGGTGCCGGTGCCGTTGCGGCCGCTCGATGCCGGCTCGGCGGCCGAACTGATCCGGCGCCGGTTCGACGACGCCACGCCCGAGTTGATCGCGTTGTGTTCGGAGTACAGCGGTGGCGCGCCGGGGGTGCTGAGCGATGTGCTGGACCTGGTGGCGCCGGGCGACCTGGACCGCCTGCGCGACAAGCTTCCCGGGTTGCGGCTGCCGCGGCTGATGAGGGCGGTGCGCCGGTGGTGGGAGTTGCTGGATGCTGACACGGTGACGGTGGCTCGCGCGCTCGCCGTGCTCGGGAACGCGTCGCTGGACGTGCTGTGCGAAGTCGCCGGGATGGGTTCGTACGACACGCTTACCGCGTTCGAACGGCTGGTCGACGCGCGGTTGGCAGTCGACGATCCGATGGGCATGCGGTCTCCCGCCTTGCGTTGTGCGGTCCGGCACGAGATGACGCCGGAGTCGCGAGAACGCCTGCACCGCACGGCGGCGGAAGTGCTGCATCGGCGGTCCGACACGGCGACTGCGGTGTCCGAGCATCTCGTCGCCTGTGCCGAGCCCGCCGGGGCGCCGTGGGCCTCGCCGGCGTTGCGCGCGGCGGCCCGGTTGCATCGAGCGGCCGGACGGCCGGAGAACGCGATGCGGTGCCTGCGCGCCGCCCTGCGCGAGCCCGGATCCACCGAACAGGTCGCCGCGGCCATGGCGGACCTGCACCTGCGCTGCGGGATCGCGCCGCGAGCCAGTGAGCTCGCCCAGCTCTGGCAGCGGCTGTCCGCCGAAGGGAACCCGAACTCGGCGTTGGACTGGCTCGTCGCCGTGGTGGTGGACTGGCAGTGCGACGAGGACGTGCTCAGCGTGGCTGAGGAGGCGTTCTCGGTCGCCACCACGTTCCCGGAGCAGCTCGAGGACGGCGCGCCGCTGGTGATGGCGGGCGACTGGCTGGTGGCGCTGGAGATGTGGGACCGCCAGGCGAACGGTGACCACGGCGAGGTTTCCCGGCTCATGCTCCACTTCGCGGGAATGTCGTCCGCGCGGGGTTGTGTGGCGCTGGCGGCCGCGGCGTTCGTCGCGTCCTGTGTGGACGCTGGACGGCCCGTCGAAGCACAGGAGACGTTGGGGCGGCTCGGTTACGCGGGCACGTTGCCGCCGGCCTGGGTGTGCCAGATCCTGCTGCGGTACCGGGCGCGCATGCATCTGGCCCTCGGCGCACCGCGTGCCGCGATGGCCGATGCTGCTCTCGTTGGTGCGACAGAGGTGCTGGACCAGGCGCGGGTCGCGTTGGCCGGACCGCCCCGCCGGACCGTGCGCGGGGTGGCGTGGGGAAAGCTGACGCCGCACGAGGAACGGATCGTGCGGCTGGCGTTGGACGGGGAGACGAACCGCGCGATCGCGGCGCGGTTCAACGTCACGCAGCGCGCCGTCGAGCTGCATTTGACCAGGGTCTACCGCAAGGTCGGGATCTGCCGGCGGGTGCAGCTGTCGTCGGTCTTCGGAATCTAGAGCAGTCCGGAGCGCAGCGCCCAGGCGACGGCGTGCACCCGGTTGCGCAGCCCGAACCGGTCCAGCAACTGGTGCAGCGTGTACTTCACGGTCCGCTCCGAGCAGAACAGCCGTGCCGCGATCTCCGCGATCGTCGCGCCGTCGGCCAGCAGCCGCAGCAACTGCAGTTCGCGGTCGCTCAGCATCGGCGCCGCCTGTGTCGCCGGCGGCCCGCCGACCAGGAGCTTCACCAGGCGTTCGGTGGAGACGTCCAGCCGGCGCAACGGAGCGGGGAGGCCCGCCTGCGCGGCGATCGACGGGGTCAGGTCGTGGACCCGTGCCGCGACCACCAGGATCCGGCCGGGCGAGATGGCCCGCAGCCGGGCCGCCTGCTGGGCGCACAGCTCGTTCACGACAGCGAGGAGGACGTGCGCTTCCGCGCGATCCGCCACCACTCGCACCCTCGGCGAGCTCTTCAACAGGTGCGTCACGCCGGCGGCGCTGATCAGGTCGCGGGACTCCACCGCGACGCGCACCGGTTCGATCCAGGAGTCCACGGTTGCCAGGGCACTGCTCACCCTGCCGATGGTGCAGGTTTTCCGCGGCCGTCCACTTCGGAATACCGAACCTGCGTCGCCGACCCGACGAGCACCTGCCGATCGCCGGCCGAGGTGCGGAACTCACCGGTCGCCCAGTGCTCGATCCGGAGTTCGTCGCCGGGGAACACAGGTGCGGTGAACCTCGCGTGCAGCTCGGTGAACTCCTTGCCGCGCACGGTGATTCCGAGCGTGCACAGGCCGTGCAGGATCGGCCGGTCGAACCCGGCCAGGCGTGCGAACGTCGGGTCGTGGTGCATCGGGTTCACGTCGCCGGTCTCGCAATAGCGCAACGCCTGATCGGCCGACGTCTGGAAGAAACCTACGTCCGGTTCAGATAGGGGAACCTCGAACGATCGCGTTTCGCCGCGCGGCCCGCCGAACCCGCCCTCGCCCTTGATGAAGCACGACGACCGCGTCTTCGCGTATTCCGACTCCCACGTGCTGACCACGAGCGCACCTGAGCCCTTGTCGAACAGATCGGTGACGGTCTTGGTGACCACCGCCGAGCCGTGCGACGGAAGACTTCGGCGCAGCCACAGCGACTGCTCGGCGTGCAGCACCTTGGTCATGTCCGCGCCGGTCAGCCCGAGCTGCGGGCCGCCGTGCTGCAGCAGCGGGATGGCGAACGCGGGGGAGTGGCCGCCGGTCGCCGCCGCGTACACCTCGGCGTCGTCGGCCGACCAGGTGCGGACCTGTCGTTCGACGACGCCGAGGATTCCGTGGTTGCAGCACGACCTCAAGGTTAGGGCTCAGCCGAGCGTGCCGCGGACGTTCGCGTGGCCCTTCAGCAGGTTGCGGGCGATCGTGCGGCGCTGGATCTCGTCGGTGCCCTCGTAGATGCGCAGCAGCCGCAGCTCGCGGTACCAGCGCTCGATCGGCAGTTCGCGGGTGTAGCCCATGCCGCCGTGGATCTGCAGCACGCGGTCGACGATCTCGTTGGCCTTGATGCCGCCGTAGAGCTTCGCGATGGACTGCGCCTGCCGGGAGTCCTGCTTCTGGTCGACGAGCCACGCCGCGTGCAGCACGAGCCAGCGCAGCGCCTCGATCTCGACCGCGGAGTCCGCGATCATCCACTGGATCGCCTGGTACTCGGCGATGGGCTGGCCGAACGTGACGCGGTTCTTGGCCTGCTCGATCGACATCTCGACGAGCCGCTCCACACTGCCCAGCGCGCGGGCGGGCAGCAGGTAGCGGCCCTGGCCGATCCACTGCATCGCCAGGTTGAAGCCCTTGCCGAGTTCGCCGAGGATGTTCTCCTCCGGCACCCGCACGTTGTCGAACACGAGCGCTGCCGGGCCCCACTGGCCCATGGTCGGGATGGGCTCGGACTTCCAGCCCATGTCGCGGTCGACCAGGAAGCACGTGACGCCGCCGTCGGCGCCCTTCTCCTTGTCGGTGATGGCGAACACCATCACGAAGTCGGCCTCGTTGCCCTGCGTGATGAAGGTCTTCTCGCCGTTGATCACCCACTCGTTGCCGTCCTTGACGGCGGTGGTGCGGATGGCCTTGGCGTCACTGCCGGCGCCGGGCTCGGTGATCGCGAAGCACGACACGCGTTCGCCGGAGATCGTCGGCAGCAGGTAGCGCTGCTTCTGTTCCTCGTTGCCGTGGAACAGGATGTTGTCCGCGTACCCGCCGAACCGGAACGGCACGAAGCTGCGGCCGAGCTCGGCCTCGATGAGCGCGGTCATCATCGCGCCGAGCCCCATGCCGCCGTACTCCTGCGGCGTGAGCACACCGAAGAACCCGGCCTGCTTGGCCTTGTCCTGCAGCGCCTTCAGCTCTTCCTTGGGCAGGCCTGGCTGGCCCGCGCGCTCGCGGCGCAGCACCTCGGGCTCGAGCGGGATGATCTCCTTGCGCACGAAGGTCCGGACCCAGTCACGGATCTCCTTCTGCTCGGCGTCGAGCGTGAAGTCCATTTCTTCCCCTTAGACGAAAGCGTTGATGCCGGTCAGTGCGCGACCGATGAGCAGTTTCTGGATCTGGCTGGTGCCCTCGTAGAGCGTGGTGACGCGGGTGTCCCGCAGGTACTTGCCGACCGGGTACTCGTCGATGTAGCCGTAACCGCCGAAGACCTGGATGGCGTTGTTGGCGACCCTGACCGCCGCCTCGCTCGCGTAGAGCTTGGCCATGCTGGCCTCGGTGCTGAAGGGTTGGTTCCGGTCGGCGAGGTCGGCCACCCGCCACGTGAGAAGCCTGGCCGCATCGGTCTCCACGGCCATGTCCGCGAGGAGTTCCTGGACGAGCTGGAAGCCCGCGATGGGCTTGCCGAACTGCTCACGTTCCTTGGCGTACTGGAGCGCGGCTTCGAAGGCGCCTCTCGCGGCGCCGACACAGCCCGCCGCCACCGACATCCGGCCTTTGTCGAGCGCGCCCATCGCGAGTTTGAAGCCCTCTTCGCTGAGCAGGGCGTCGTCGCCGACGTGGACGTCGTCGAGGGTGATCTCGGCGGTGGCCTGGCCGCGCATGCCGAGCTTGCCCTTGATCTCGGTGGCGGTGAAGCCTTCGGCGTTCGTGGGGACGAGGAACGCGCTGACACCCTTCGGCCCTGGCCCGCCGGTGCGGGCGAAGGTGAGTGCGACGTCCGCCCACGTGCCGTTGGTGATGAAGACCTTGCGGCCGTTGAGGAGCCAGCCGTCGTCCGTCTTCGTGGCTTTGGTGACGAGGCTTCCGGCATCACTGCCGGTGCCGGGTTCGGTGAGCGCGAAACAGCCGACTTCGGTGCCCGCGGTGAGGCCCGGCAGCCAGCGTTGCTTCTGCTCCTCGGTGCCGTGCTTCGCGACCGACTTCGCGACCAGCCCGAGCGAGACCGAGATGATGCCCCGCACGGCGCTGTCGCCGCGGGCGATCTCCTCCAGGACCAGGCAGTAGGCCAGGTTGTCGCCGCCGGACCCGCCGTAGTCCTCGTCGATGCCGAGCCCGAGGAACCCGACCTGCCCGAGCGCGGGCACCAGGTCGCGGTCGATGGCCTCCTCGCGGTCCCAGCGGACGGCGTGGGGGACGATCCGCTCCTCCGTGAAGCGGTGCGCCAGCTCTTTGAGCTGCCGGTGTTCGTCCGAAAGCGTCAAGTCCAACGGGGCCTCCCGATTAACCGAACAGTGTTAGGTTAACCCACATGCCCCGGCCGAGCACCCCTCTGCTGAGCCCCGATCGCATCAGGTCGGTGGCCCTGGCCATCATCGACCGGGACGGCCTCGCCGGCCTGTCCATGCGCAAGCTGGCCGCTGAGCTGGGCGTTCAGGCCGCGTCCCTGTACGGCCACGTGCGCACCAAGGACCAGCTGCTCAACGACGTGGCGTCGGCGATCCTGTCGTCCGTCGACGTCTCGGGCTTCGCATCGGGTTGGCGCGAGGGCCTGATCCTGTGCGCGCGCTCGTACCGTTCGGCGTTGTCCGCGCACCCGAACATCGTTCCGTTCCTGGCCTACGGCCCGGCCCGGCGCGACGAGTCGCTGAAACGGCTCGACGTGGTGCACGGCGCCCTGGTCGACGCCGGCTGGTCCCGCCGCGAGGCCACGATGATCGCCGCCGGCCTGATGTACATCGTGTTCGGCTCGGCCCTGGCGTCGTTCTCCTCGGGCTTCTCCCCGGACCCCGCCGACTACTCCGGCCGCTATCCGCACCTCGACCGCGCCCACCTGCTGCCCGGCGTCGCCCGCGAACTGGACCGCGACAGCTTCGAACTGGCGCTCGCGGCGTTCGTGCGGGGCCTTTAGTGTGCTGGCGTGGCTGCTGCGAAGGCTAAGGCGATCGAGCTCGAGGTTGGCGACCAGCTGGTGCGGGTGTCCAACCCGGACAAGCCCTACTTCCCCGCGCGGGGCATCACGAAGGGCCAGGTGGTCGAGTACTACCGCACCGTGGCCCCGGTGCTGCTGTCCGTGCTGCGCGACCGCCCGGTGGTGCTGAAGCGCTTCGTCGACGGCGTCGAGGGCGAGGCGTTCTACCAGAAGCGCGTGCCCAAGGGCGCTCCTTCGTACGTCGAGACCGTGCAGGTCCGCTTCCCGTCCGGCCGGCCCGCCGACGAGATCTGCCCGACCTCGGAGGCCGTCATCGTGTGGGCCGCGAACCTGGGCACCTTCGACTTCCACCCGTGGCCGGTCCGGCGTTCTGACGTCGACCACCCGGACGAGCTGCGCATCGACCTGGACCCGCAGCCGGGTACCGACTTCTCGGACGCCGCTCGGGTGGCGTTGGTGTTGCGCGAGGTACTGGCCGATGCGGGGTTGGTCGGTTATCCCAAGACTTCTGGTGGCCGTGGCATCCACGTTGCCGTGCGGATTCGTCCTTCGTGGGACTTCATCGACGTCCGGCATGCGGTGATCGCGCTGGCTCGCGAGGTGGAGAAGCGGACTCCTTCGTTGGCCACTTCGGCGTGGTGGAAGGAAGAGCGCGGTTCTCGCGTCTTCATCGACTTCAACCAGGCTGCTCGGGATCGGACCATTGCTTCGGCCTGGTCGGTTCGAGGGACTCCGCGGGCTACCGTGTCGACGCCGGTTCTGTGGGACGATCTGTCCACTGTGGATCCGGACGACTTCGATGTGCTGACCGTGCCGAAGTACCTGGAGGAGCGGGGCGATCTGCACGCCGGGCTGGATTCCGAGGCGTTCGGGATCGAGACGCTGCTGGAGTGGTACGCCGCCGATCCGCGCGGGGAGATGCCGTATCCGCCGGACTATCCGAAGATGCCGGGGGAGCCGATGCGGGTACAGCCTTCGCGTGCCCGCAAACAGGAGCAGTAAATCGGTTGCCCGCGGCGGTGGATTGGTGATGATCACGGCATGGAGCCGTCTGATCAGGACATCGAGTCGCTGCGCGCCCACCTCGGCCTGCGCGGCGACGTGGTGCGGTTCGAGGAAGGATCGCTGCCCGTCTTCGCGGTCGGCGACGACCTGGTGCTGAAGCTGTTCGAGCCGGAGTACCACGACGAGGTGCCGGTCGAGACCGCGGTCATGGAGGCGCTGTACGGCCGGCTGCCCGTGCCGACGCCGAAGCTGCACGACACGGGGCTGCTCGGCGACTGGGCGTACGTGCTCATGTCGCGTCTGCACGGCGAGGAGCCCGACGTGCCCGACGTCGAGGTCAGCGTCCAGACCGGGGAGATGCTGGCGGCGTTGCATGAGATCGAGCCGCCGGCCGTGCTGGGGCCGGTGGACTGGGCGGCGTTCGTGGTCGAGCAGCGGGCGGGATGCGTTGCGCTGCAAGAGAAGAAGAAGCTGTCACCGCACTGGTTGGAGCAGATTCCGGAGTTCCTGGACAGCGTGGATCTTGGCAACGAGGCTGGAGTGTTGCTGCACACCGAGGTGATGAGCGCGCACCTGTTGCAGCAGAACGGGAAGCTGTCCGGGCTGTTCGACTTCGAGCCGGCGATGCGCGGGGCGTTCGAGTACGAGTTCGTGGGTGCGGGCATCTTCGTGACCAAGGGTGACCGGAAATGCTGGAAGGCGATGGTGGACGCGTACGGGCGGGTGCCGGATCCGCGCAAGGTGATGGCGTACACGTTGTTGCACGTCTACTCCAACATGCCGTGGTACATGGGCGTGATGCCCGAGGCCGGCACGCTCGACGATCTTGCCGTCCGTTGGTACGGCGTGTGAGCCAACTGGCTGTACCGGAGACTGGTCGCGCGGCCGACCTCGTAGAATGAGACGGACGCGAGAGGAGGACGCCATGTCCCAGCCGTATGTCGTGCGGTACGTCGGCGGTCCTCTCGACGGCCGGGTCGACTCGTTGCCGGCCACGCCCGAAGATCCGAAGCAGACCGTCACATACGTGCACCTGCACAGCGGTCCGAAGATCGTGCACGTCTACGACCTGTCGTACGCGGTCGAGTACGGGTGCGAGTACCGGCTGCGTGCCGAAGAAGCCTGAGCAACCCTCACGTGGACATGTACTGGCAAGTGGGTTTACCGTAACTGTCATGAGAGCGCTCTCACACAACGAAGTGCGAGAGGAGTGTCCATGCACGTGCGGATTCGAGGAGCGATCGGCAGCGCGGCGGTGGCGGTGTCGCTCGTGGCAGCAGGGCTTGTGGTGGGGCAGCCGGCGGTGTCACACGCGGGCCACAGTTACGTCTACAGCGCCGAGCAGGCGCAGGCGATGGTCGAGCAGCAGGCGATACCGGGGTCAGAGTTCCGGGTGACCTGCGCGGCGAGTCATCGCGGGATGGACGATCCGATCGTCTTTCCTGGTCAGGCCGGTGTGTCGCACATGCACGAGTTCTTCGGCAACCGGACGACGAACGCGCAGTCGACGCTGACGTCGTTGCGGGCGGGGTCGACGAGCTGCAACCCCGTCTCCGACAAGTCGGCCTATTGGGTGCCGACGCTCTACAAGAACGGGCAGGCCGTCGCGCCGGACAGCGTGACGATCTACTACCAGGGCATTCACGACCGCACGCGGGCCGTCGCGCATCCGCAGGGGCTGCGGTACGTGGTCGGCAACTCGAAGGCCACTTCGCCGGAGCAGAACCCGGCGGCGCGGTGGTCGTGCACCACGCAGTCGCCGTCGAACCGCGAGTTCCTGAACTGCCCGCCGGGCACCAGGGTCGAGACCTATCTGGACTTCCCGACGTGCTGGAACGGCCGCGACCTCGACTCGGCGAACCACCGCGACCACATGGCCTTCGCGGTCGGGCTCGTCTGCCCGTCGTCGCACCCGGTGGTGGTGCCGCGGCTCGAGTTGCTGATCACCTATCCCGTCAACGGCACGGGTCTGTCGTTGGGAGGGACGCTCAACGGGGTGAACGTGACCAGCGCACCGGGCTACACGTTCCACGGCGACTTCATGAACGCGTGGGATCCCGCCGAACTGCAACGGCGCGTGGCGAACTGCATCAACGCGGGCTACATCTGCGGTACCGACGGAAACCCGTAGGAACGCAGGGCTGATGATCTTGTCGTTGACCCGGTGCTCAGAATTGTCAGGGGTGTAGGGCATGCTGGGGCACAGGTGTTCGAACGGCGGGAGGCAGCGCGATGGCGAAGAAGAGCGGGCTGTCGGCGGAAGACGTCGACAGCCTGCGCTCGCAGCTGGACGGAGGCACCCAGCCGCCGGTGTGGTTCACGGCGGCCGCGGTGGGCATGGAGGCGGGGAGGTCGGCGAAGGTGCTCGCCTTCACCGATCCTCCGGAGGGCGATTTCATCCAGGTGCGGCCCACGGGCTCGAAGGACGAGATGAGCTTCTCCCCGGCCGAGCTGACATTGGAGAAACCGCCGCCGCGCAAGAAGCCGGCGACCCCTCCTCCTGCGCCGCCGGAGCCACCGCGCGAAACTGTGATCACCCACCCCTACGTTCCGGAGGCGCCGGTGAAGCCCGCGGCCCCCAAGCCGAAACCCGCCCCTGTCGAGGCCGTGCCGCCGCCTGCCGCGAAGCCCGCGCGCAAGCCGTCGGCGAAGGGCGCCGTCCCCGAGGTCACGCTCACCCTGGTGAGCGTGGGCGAGGGCGAGTGGACCGTCGAGGTGCTGCAGGGCACCCGCAAGGTGGTCCGCCCGACCCCGGTGTCCCCGGCCTCCGTGTCCCAGGCCGCGAAGCTCCTCACCCCCGAGGTGGCCGAGATCGTCGAGGGCGTGCTGAACGCGGCGCGTGCTCAGCAACTCGCCCGCGTGGAGCAACTGCGCGCCGAACTGGAGGCAGCCCAGAAGGCTCTCGACGACCTGGGTGCGTAGCGAAGTTACCCGCTGCGACTCCTCGGTGGTTGTGCCGTCGCGTTCGAGTGAGAGGGCTTCCCAGGGCTGGTGCCGGGGCGGACCGTGGAAACTGCGGAGGTCCCGCGCAGGTCCGGCTTTGGAGGACGGGGAGGCCCTGATGGGTACGTGTGGGTGCTGTTCCGGGTGCACGGGTCCCGGCTGTGGTTGCTGTTCGAGCTGCTGACACAGGTTCGTACCGGGAGCTTCCCGCGCCGTAGCCTCGCGGGAGGCTCTCTGGTGTCTGGAAACTCTTGTGCGCCAAGCAACCCCGCCCGCTACGCTGCGGTCATGACGACCCGAAAGGCCGATGCCGTGTAACCGGCCGGGCGCCCTGCGCGGCGCACACCCGAACGCCGGACCCGTGTGGTCCCAACACATTCCGGAGCCCGTCCACGGGCTCTCCGCCGCGACGTCGCTGGCGATCTTCCGCGTCGAGCAGGCACTCCGCGAGTACTACGTCTTCGTCGGCGCCACCCGGCGCGCGCTCACCGAGTACCGGACGTTCACCAGCCGGCGCGGGCCGCTGTACCCGATGACCGTCGAGTGCGACTGCTCGGGCTGTCCGCTCCACGACAGCGTGGTGCACGCACGTGACGTGCTCGAACGCGTGCTGGACCACCTGCCACCGCGTGCGAAGGCCGAACTCGCGCGAGTGGTGCGGTGGCTGGACGTGGAGTTCGGACGCCGGACGTTGCCCGATCCGTTCGCGCGGCTCCACTTCTGGAACAGGGTTGCCCGCGAGGAGCAGCCGGAACGGTGGTGGCACGGCCGGTTGCCGGGCGGCTCGTGGTCGGAGACTAGACGTCCGGACGCGCCGACCGGGTCGCGCCGACGGAGGCGATGACGACGCAGCACACGGCGACCCACTGCGCCGGTTTGAGGTGCTCTCCGAGCAGCACCAGGCCGGCCAGAGCGGCCACCGCCGGCTCCATCGACATCAGGATCCCGAACACGCGCGGCGGCATGCGGCGCAACGCCTCCAGCTCCAGCGAGTACGGGATCACCGACGACATCAGCGCGACCGCCGCCGCGGCCGCGAGCACGACCGGGTCCAGCATCGCGGTGCCGGCCGACGAGACGCCGAACGGCAGTGCGATCGCCGAACCCACCACCATCGCGAGTGCGAGGCCCTTGCCGTCGTTCGTCGTGCTGCCGAGCTTGGCCGCCACCAGGATGTACGCCGCCCAGCACGCGCCCGCCGCCAGCGCGAAGAGGACGCCCGTCCACAACAGACCGCCCTGAACCCGAGTGAGCAGCACCACTCCGGCGCCCGCGAGCAGCACCCACACCCCGTCGAGCCAGCGCCGTGAACCCGCGACGGCGACCGCGAGCGGGCCGAGGAACTCGATGGTCACCGCCGCGCCGAGCGGGATGCGTTCGAGTGCCGCGTAGAAGCAGAGGTTCATCACCGCGAGCACCGCGCCGTAGCTCAGGACGACCACGAACGTGTGGCGGTCCATGCGCAGCGACGGCCGCCAGATCGCGAGCAGCACGATCGCGGCGAAGACCAGGCGCAACGTCACGGTGCCCGCCGCGCCCGCGACCGTGAACAGCTGCTTCGCGACGGCCGCGCCGACCTGAACGCTCACGATGCCGCCCAGCACCAATACCGTCGGCGGAATGCCGCCCATCAGGCGGGCGACGGGGAGCCGGTCAGCGTGAGCCATGCTTCCCATCCTTACTCACCTTGTTCTCACCTTCAGCGTGCGAGGCTCACCTTCCCGGACTGTGAACGAGAGTGAGGACATCTGTGCGTCGCGCTGCCTTGGCCCTTCTGGCAGTGAGCGTGCTGACGGCGTGCAGCGCGGGACCTTCGACCCGGCCGGTGATCGCGGTCAAGGGCGAGGAGAACCAGCCCGTCGACCAGAGTGCGCTCGCGGGGCCGCAGCCCGTGCCACCGCTCGGCGAGTACCGGACGGACTCGCTGGGCTGGTCGCCGTGCAACGAGCAGATGAAGGACCGCCTCGGCACAGAAACGCCGCAGGGCGACCAGACCTACGAGTGCGCGCGCATGACCGTCGTGCTCGACCCGCCGAGTCGTCCCGGGCGCGGCACTCTCGGTGTCGCACTCGTGCGCGTCGGCACGGGCAAGAGCCCGCTGGTCGTCGTCAACGACCCCGGCGGCGAACCCGGCACGATGAAGGCGGCGCGGCTCGCCGCGGCGTTGCCGAAAGAGCTGCTCAGCACGTACACGATCATCGGCATGGACCGGCGCGGCACGGGCCGTTCGGACGGCTTGGCGTGCGTGCCCCAGGCGACGCGCGCGCAGCTCGTCGAGTACGACCCCGCCGAGCCCGAGCAGTCGAACCTCGTCGTCGCGGCGGGCGACGCGTCGCAGGAATGCGTGCTCGACCTCGAAGGCAGGCTGACCGCGTTCGACTCGTGGCGCGCGGCCGCCGACCTCGAACGTCTCCGCGACTACCTCGGCACCGACCGCCTCAACGCGATCGGCCTCGGCGAGGGCTCGCGCGTCATCACGACCTACGCCCAGCGCTTCCCGGCGCGCATCGGCCGGATCGTGCTCGACGGCGCCCCGGACCCGACGCTCGACCAGGTCGGCGTCCTGGAGTCCCGCGCCGTGGCGGCCGAGGCGACGTTCGAGGCGTTCGCTCGCGACTGCAAGACCCGCGGCTGTGCGCTGGCGAACCCGAAGGAAGACGTCGGGTCGCTCCTGACCCAGCTGCGCACCACCCGCGTGCGCGGCGAGTTCGTGGACCTGACCCCGGGCTCCGCGCTCAACGCGATCCTGATCGGCCTGGCCGACCGCGCCCGCTGGCCCGCGCTGGCCGACGCGATCGTGAAGGCCCGCGCCGGCGACGGCAGCGGCCTGCTCACGCTGCTCGACCCGCTCATGAACGACCTCGACGAGAACCCGCCGCGCTTCGACGCGGGCCTGGTGATCGGCTGCAACGACACCCAGACCCGCATCCCGCCGGACCGGGTCAAGGCGCTCGCCGTCGACTGGCAGAGCAAGCACAAGATGTTCGGTGCCGTGTTCGCCCGCCAGCTGCTGCACTGCAACCCGTTCGTGCCGCCCAAGGCCGAGAAGGTCGAGCCGCTGAAGAGCGCTCCGCCGATCGTGCTGCTCAGCACCGCCAACGACGTCCTGACCCCGGTGTCCGGCACCGAGCACGCGGCGCAGCGCCTGCCCGGTTCGGCGTTGATCGGCTGGCAGGGCAGCGGGCACGGCGCGCTGACGCACTCGGGTTGCGCGACGACGGCGGTTCGCGACTACCTGATCGACGCGAAGGTGCCGTCGAACGGCACCGTCTGCCCGCCCTAGCGAGGCTGCAGGATCAGGGTGTCACGGCGGACCGGTGGCCGGGGGTGACACTGGTCTTGCTCGTCCTCTCGACCTGCCGCCAAGTTGGCTGTAGGTAGCGTGATCAGCAAACGCTTGCGTTTGTCCTGGACTACCGCCAACTATGGGCAGGCGGGCCGTGCGAGCGCGAACACAAAGATCGACATCGCTCCACAGCACGTCCAAAGCCCCGGCACTCCTCAACCCACCGGCATCGAGCCGGACCCTGGCCCTTCAAGCTCAGTAGCGAGAACGCTCGCGACGAACGCCGCTTTGCCTTCCGTGTAGGCCTCACGGTCGTGGCCGCTCTCCTGCGCCAACCGAAGCTTCAAATCCTCATAGGCTCGTGCGAGCCGAACGTCGTCCCGCAGCGCATCCCGGAACCGGATCTGGTCATCCCACCTCTGATGCCCGGCCGGGATGAGGTGCAGGTGCGCCGCACGCCGCTGCCCAGACGAGTCCGGTTTGACGAAGAACCGGCGCCACGGTCGGCGGTCCAGTTCGTAAGGCACGTACGCCCAACCGTCACGGGCGAGCGGTTCGGACGCGTGCGCGACGATGGTGTCCAGATCAGTCACCGAGGCCATCAGGTCCACGATCGGCTTGGCCGCCAGCCCTGGGACCGCGGTCGACCCGATGTGCTCGATCCCGTCGACGAGCCACGGTGCGAGCAGACCGGTCAACCGCAGGCCTTCCGCCTCTGCCAGGGCGGTCCACCGAGCGTCGTGTGGACGGACCTCGGCTCGTTCATAAGCCCAGGCAGGGGTTTCCTCGCGCATCAAGCCACGCTACGCAACTCCCCCGTGCGAGGGAGGCGGGAAATCCCTCCCGTCGGCGATCTCCTCCGGGACGTGAAAAGCCACGCTTGCCATCATGAACGCACGCATTCCCTTCATCGCCGCGCCGGTCCTCACGTTGGCCTACGGAGTCATCCGGATCCTCGACGGTCTCGACGGCGAACGAGGACCCGGCCTCGCCTGGACCACCGGCCACCTCGCCTTCATCGCCGCCATGGTGATGTTCCTGCTGGTCTTCGGGCACCTGCGCCGGCTGGCCGGGCGGGACGTGCTGTCCACGGTGACCGCCGTGGTCGCGGCGCTCGGGGCACTGGCCCTGATCACGCAGTTCGGGGTGGACATCGTCGCCGGACTGCTCGCCGACGACCGCGCCGGCATGAGCGAGATCTTCAGGTCGGTCCGGAGCTACCCGCTCGTATCGCTCATCGCGTACGACTTGGGGCCGTACCTGTTCTACGTCGGTCAGCTCGTGCTGGTCGTCCAGCTGGCCGTGCAGCGCCGGATCGCCACGTGGACGCCGCTGCTGGTGCTCGTCGACCTGGTCATGCCGTTGGTGGACAAGGACTTGATCCCCGTCGGTGCGGCCGTGCTGCTGGTGTCCTTCATGTCCATCAGCAAGCGGATCCCCGCCCGCGCTGTGCCGGCACTCGTATGAGCGAGGATGGTCGCCGTGCGTCTTCCGTTGCGACCGGTGTGGGTGGATGTCGGGCTGGTCGTCCTGGTGGTGGCGGTGCAGCTTTGGCCGTTCCTCACCCGCACGAACCAGACCGGAGTGCCCTGGGAGTCGTGGGGTTACGTCTGTGTGGTGGCGTCTGCCGTGCCGTTGCTGTGGCGTCGGCAGGCCCCGGCCGCCGCGTTGGTGACGAGCCTGGTCGCGACGGCGCTCTACGACCTCGCCGACGTGGTGCCGTCGCAGCCGATCTGGTACGCCGGGCTCGTCGCGGCCTATCACGTTGCTGTCCGGTCCTCGCGCTGGGTTCAGGTGTCCCTGCTGGTGGTCGCTCTCGGCGGCACCGTGGTGTTCAAGTCGTCGGAGACCTCGCTGCGGGCGGCGGTCCTGTTCCTCGCCGTCTACGCGATCGGGCGTGCGGCCGCGGCGTCCCAGGCGAACACCGCGCGGCTGGAGCGTGAGCGTGCGGTGGAGGCCGAGCGGGCCGCCGAGCGGGAACGGGCCCGGATAGCCCGCGACATGCACGACATCCTGTCGCACGCGGTCAGCCTCATGGTGGTCCAGGCGGAGGCCGGTCCGGTCGCGCTCGCGAAGGATCCGGCACGCGCCGAGGCCGCGTTCGAGGCGATCGCTTCGGCGGGCCGGGACGCGATGGTGCAGTTGCGCAGGATCCTGAACGTCCTGAAGACCGACGACGGCCCGCACACACCGCAGCCGACGCTCGATGATCTGCCGAGGCTGGTCGCGGACGGCGGCGTGGCGTACGAGATGGCCGGTGAGCCGTTCCCGGTGTCCCCGGACGTCGAACTGGCGGTCTACCGGATCACCCAGGAAGCCATCACCAATATCATCAGGCACGCGAACGCGTCCCACGCCGATGTGCGCCTGACATGGGAGGACGAGGTCTTGACAGTCGAGATCACCGACGACGGCGCCGGCACGCCTTCCGGTTCGGCCGGCAACGGTCTCATCGGCATCCGCGAGCGGGCCGCCGCGTGTGGTGGCACCGCGGTGGCCGGGCCACGCTCGGACGGCCCAGGATTCCGCGTCACAGCACGGTTTCCGGCGCGATGACCGTGCGCATCGTCGTCGCCGACGACCAGGAGCTGGTCCGCGCCGGGTTCAGCATGATCCTCGATGCCCAGGAGGACTTCGAGGTGGTCGCGGAGGCTTCGGACGGCGCGTCGGCGATCGCGGCTGTTCGCGCGCACGGGCCTGATGTGGTGCTGCTGGACATCCGCATGCCGGGCGTCGACGGTATCGAGGCGGCTCGGACCGTGTGCGCCGAGACCACCTGCCGGGCGATCATGCTGACCACCTTTGATCTCGACGAGTACGTGTACCAGGCGCTGCGGGCGGGGGCGAGCGGCTTCCTGCTGAAGGACGTCCGCCGGGCCGATCTGGTGCACGCGGTGCGGGTGGTGGCCGCCGGGGAGGCGTTGCTGGCACCTTCGATCACGAGGAAGCTGATCGCCGAGTTCACGTCCAGGGCCGAGCCGGGCCCCGCGCCCCGGCTGGAGGTGCTCACGGCCCGCGAGCAGGAGACGCTGACGATGATCTCGCGGGGGTTGACGAACGCGGAGATCGCCGAGGCCATGTTCGTCAGCGAGCACACGGTGAAGACCCATGTCAGCAACGTGCTCAGCAAGCTGGGGCTGCGAGACCGGATCCAGGCCGTGATCGCGGCGTACGAGTCGGGTCTCGCCGTCCCGAGAACGGTTCAGCGGGCCCGGAGCTCGCCCTTCAGCACCGACGCCACGTCGTAGCGGGCCGGAATCTCCAACTGGTCGTAGCGGCACGACAGCGGTTCGCGGTCCGGCCGCCAGCGCGCGAACTGGCCGTTGTGCCGCAGTCGCACGGGCTGGTCGCCCTCGGTCTGGGTGTAGTGGATCTCCAGCACTCGCTCCGGCCGCAGTGCCACGTACTCCGCCTGCTTGCCGCGCCACCGGTTGATCTCGCCCGGAATGCGTTGCCCCGGAACAGGATTGGCCCACGGATGGGTGGCGGAGTCGGTGATCAACGGCGCGAGCTCCTCTGCCAGCGCACGGCGTTCGGCCGCCTTGAAGGAGCCGCAGACGCCGATGTGGTGCAGCAGGTCGTCGGAGTCGTAGACGCCGAGCAGCAGTGAGCCGACGGCGGTGCCGGGTTCGGTGTCCTTGTGCCAGCGCAGGCCCGCGAGCACCACGTCGGCGGTGCGGGCGTGCTTCACCTTGATCATGCTGCGCTTGCCCGGCGTGTACGGGCCGTCGGCCAGCTTGCCCATCACGCCGTCCAGGCCCGCGCCCTCGAACAGCGTGAACCACTCGCGCGCCGTCTCCACCGATGTCGTGGCGGGCGTGATGTTGAGGCCCGGCAGGTCGAGCAGTGCCGCGCGGCGTTGCACGGTCGGCGACTCCAGCAGCACGGTCGAACCCAGTGCCAGCAGGTCGAACGCGACGAACGTGGCCGGCGTCGACTCGGACAGCATCGTCACGCGCGAGGCCGCCGGGTGGATGCGCTCGGACAACGCGTCGAAGTCCAGCTCCTCATCGCGAGCCACCACCAGTTCGCCGTCGACGACCACGCGCTCGGGCAGCACGTCCAGCATCGACGCGACGACCTCGGGGAAGTAGCGGTTCAGCGGCTTGCCGGAGCGGGACTGCAGAAAGACCTCGTCGCCCGAGCGGAACACCACGCAGCGGAAGCCGTCCCACTTCGGCTCGAACAGCAGGTCGCCGGTGTCCGGGATGCCGTCCACCGCGGTGGCGAGCATCGGCTGCAGGGGTGGCGTCAGCGGTAGGTCCACGCGCCCATCCTGCCTCTTCAACTGGAATTTCGCCGCTGATACCGAAGCAACAGCACGTCGTCCGCGCGCAACACCGATGCCAGTGCCAGATCCACCGGCGCCATCACCGGGCCGTGCGCGATACGCGAGGAATCACCCACTGCCAGCAACGGCGACATGGTCAGGTTCAGCGCGTCCACCAAACCGTTGGCCACCATCGTCCCGAACAGCCGCGGCCCGCCTTCGAGGTTGATCCGGTGCAGTCCGCGCGCCGCGAGCTCGGCGACGGCCACCTCCAGATCGACCTCCTCGTCACCGGCGACGATCACGTCCGCGGGCAGCGGCGGCATCCGGGCCGCGGCACAGGTGATCACGATCGGCGGCACCGAGGTGTCGGTGAACAGCGGCAGGTCCGCAGTCAGCGTTCCCCTCGCCGTCACCACGGCGATCGGCAACGGCCGGTCGCGCCGCGCGCCCCGATACCCCTCGATCAGCACGGTCCCGGCTCCGACCAGCACGACGTCCGCGAGATCGCGCCCGAGCAGGTAGATCTTCTTGTCGGCGGGCGAACCGAGACCCCGGGAACGCCCGTCCACCGACACGGCACCGTCCACGCTGGACACGAAGTTCGCGGTCACCCAGGTGCGGCCCTCGGGGTACGCGTAGAGCGACTCGAGGGCTGTGTCGGTCATCTCAACGCCCGGTGAGGGCCACAACATCTGCACTAACCCATCCCATCACGCCGATAGGCTGCGGGCATGCGCCTGTCCGACCGGGAACCCCAGATCGGGGCTGACGAACTCGTCGAGGGCCTGGTGCCGCCGCCGAGGTTCGACCACGTCAGCTTCGACAGCTATCTCCCCAACCCGGACGAGCCCAGCCAGGCCGCCGCGGTCGAGGCCGGCCGCCTGTTCGCCGCGCGGGTCAGCGTCAAGCGCAAGAAGTGGTCGCTGTTCGGCAGGTCCGAGGACGAGGGCAAGCTCGGCCTCTACCTCGACGGCGGCTTCGGCGTCGGCAAGACGCACCTGCTCGCCTCACTGTGGCACGCCGTGCCGGGCCCCAAGGCGTACGGCACGTTCGTCGAGCTCACCAACCTCGTCGGCGTCCTGACCTTCCCCGAGGCGGTCAAGCGGCTCAGCGAGCACCGGCTGCTCGCGATCGACGAGTTCGAGCTCGACGACCCCGGCGACACCATGCTCGTCACGCGGCTGATCAAGGAACTGATCGCGAACGGCGTGTCCGTCGCCGCCACCTCGAACACGCTGCCGGACAAGCTCGGTGAGGGCCGGTTCGCCGCCGCCGACTTCCTGCGCGAGATCCAGTCGATGTCCTCGAAGTTCGACGTCGTGCGGGTCGACGGCCCCGACTACCGCCACCGCGGCCTGCCCGCCGCGCCGCCGCCGATGTCCGACGACGAGCTGCTGACCAGGGCCGCGAGCACCGAGGGCTCGACCATCGACGACTTCGACGAGCTGTGCAAGACGCTGGCCCGCATCCACCCGTCGAAGTACGGCCGGCTGGTCGACGGCGTTTCGGCGGTGCACCTCAAGGACGTCAAGCCGGCACCGGACCAGTCGGTGGCACTGCGGCTCGTCGCGTTCGGCGACCGGCTGTACGACCGCGACATCCCGGTCGCAGTGTCCGGGCGGCCGCTGTCGGAGCTGTTCACCGAGGAGATGCTGCGCGGCGGTTACCGCAAGAAGTACCTGCGGGCCGTGTCGCGGCTCGTCGCACTAAGCCGCTGAGCGCTAAGCCGCCGACCAGGCGATGTCCCGGCCCGCGCGGGCGTAGAAGCGGTGCAGCTCCGCGTCGATCTTCGCCGAGTCGGTGTCGCTGAGCACGACCGACGGCGTGGTGTACGGCCACGACTGGGCGATCCGTGCCCGCAGCCCCGACGGCGGATGGTCGTGCCACAACGAGGCGTCCTCGTTGACCGACTTCTCCAGCACCTCGGCCGGCTGCCGCGTTGCCCGCCACGCGTCGGCGGCCTCACGCCACCGAGCCGCGCCGGGGTGGTTGCGGCGCGCCGTGTCGGGGTTCGACTGCGTGCCGCGCTCGGCGGCCGCGATCACCCCGATCAATTGCTCCGCCGAGGCCAGGTCGGTCATGAACGACACCACGGCGCCGGTCCCGGCCAGCCGCACGGCGAGCGCGTCGGCGCAGTACTCGGCCCGCTGGTGGTCCCGTGCCGCGACCGTTCGCACGCCCATGGCGACCAGCAGGAAGAACCGCTGCAGCAACAGCTGGAACGGTCGCATGAGCCACGCGGTGAACTGGGCGAGCGCGCCTTCGGTGCCGATCAACCCGTCCGGCCGCACGAGATCCGACACGATCAACGGCGTGTTCAGCGCCGGCGCGGTCAGCAGACCGCGGGCCGGATCGCCGTTCACGAAGTGCCCGAACTCGTGGCCCAGCACCGCCACGCGCTGCTGAGGCGTGAGCACCCCGAACATCGTCAGCCCGATCAACAGCGTCCGGCGCCGGCGAAACCCGTGGATCCCGGCTGCGGCGTTGAACTCCGCGTCGAGCGTGACCCGATCCGGCATCGGCGCACCGGCGGCCGCCGCGACCCGGTCGAGGAGTGCGAACAGGACCGGCGCGTCGTCACGGCGAATCTCGTGCCACGCGTCGCCCGCGCTCCCGAGCCGGGGCCGCAGCACCCACGCCACCAGCAACACGGGCACCCCGGCGAGGATCGACAACGACGGGAAGTTCCGCAGCGTCAGCCATCCGCCCAGCGCGGCGAGCCCGGACACCATCAGCACCAGCGCGGCGGACACGCCGATCAGTGCGACGCGCGACGCGGTCCACTCCGGCCGGGTCGGTGGCGTTCCCGAGTACGCGGCGAACTGCCGTGCGTCGAGTCTGAGCGCGAGCTTCTTCGAATATCCCCCAGGCATGCGCGGAAGTATCGCTGATCGACCCCTCCGCCGAGTTTGACTCAGGCGTTCTTCGAGTATCCACTGGGTGACGACCGGGAATGATGACGTCCCGACGTCTTCCGGAGGCATCGATGCTGAGTGAAGCCGAACGCCGCTCGCTCGAGGAGATCGAGCAACGGCTGCGCGCAGAAGAACCCAGGCTCGCCCGCACCATGACCAGCCCGGCCCGGCCGTGGCTGTTCTACCTGTTGCTGATCCTGTTCGGCGGACTCACCGTACTGCTCGTGACGATCTCCGCGATCGGTGCCGCGTTCCAGTGCCTGCTGGTGACGGCGGGTCTGCTCGTGTGGCGCAGGTTCCCCATGCGCCTCCGCTAGCCGGAAACTCACTGGCGCGCGGCCCGGACGACCCCGACTATCTGCGGTGTGGGTTATCTGGAGGCGAACGGGCTGGCGTACGCGCTGCCCGACGGCCGGGAGCTGTTCCGTGACGTCTCGTTCAAGGTGAGCGGCGGGACCGTTGTCGCCCTCGTCGGCGCGAACGGCGTCGGCAAGACGACGCTGCAACGCATCCTGTCCGGCGAGCTCACGCCGAAGCTGGGCAGTGTGCACGTGCAGGGTGGTCTTGCCGTGATGCCGCAGTTCATCGGCTCGGTCCGGGACGAGTCGCTGGTCAGAGACCTGCTGCTGTCCGTCGCACCGGAGGCGCTGCGCATCGCCTCCGAGGAGTTGGACCAGGCAGAGCTCGCGTTGATGGACACCGACGACGAAGCCGCCCAGATGAGCTACGCCACCGCGCTGACGAACTTCGGCGAGGCCGGCGGCTACGACATCGAGGTCCTCTGGGACACCGTCACCGTCGCCGCGCTCGGTCTGCCGTATGACCGCGCACGGTTCCGTGAGGTCCGCACGCTGTCGGGCGGTGAACAGAAACGCCTGGTCCTGGAGACGCTGTTGCGCGGCCACGAACAGGTGCTGCTGCTCGACGAGCCGGACAACTACCTCGACGTCCCCGGCAAGCGGTGGCTGGAGGAACGCCTCAAGGCGACCGACAAGGCCGTCCTGGTCGTCAGCCACGACCGCGAGCTGCTCGCCAACGCCGCGACGCACGTCATCACGGTCGAGGCGCACTCCGCGTGGACGCACGTCGGCTCGTTCGCGAGCTGGCACGGCGCCCGCGCGAAACGCATCGAGAAGCTGCTGGAAGAACATCGTCGCTGGAACGAGGAGCACGAGCGACTCAAGGACCTCGTCCGCACGCTCCAGCAGCTGGCCAAGTCCTCCGAGGTGATGGCTCAGAAGTATCGGGTCATGTCCGCGCGCCTCGAACGGTACGAGCAGGCGGGCCCGCCGCCGGAGATCCCTCAGGACGAGAAGGTCAGCCCGCGGCTCAAGGGCGGGCGCACGGGTGTTCGCGCGATCACGTGCGAGAAGCTGGAGCTGACCGGGCTGATGCAGCCGTTCTCGCAGGAGATCTTCTTCGGCGACCGGGTGGCGGTGCTGGGCTCGAACGGCTCCGGCAAGAGCCACTTCCTGCGGCTGCTCGGCGGTGACGACGTCCGCACGACCGGGGCGTGGAAGCTCGGCGCCCGCGTCGTGCCCGGCCTGTTCGCGCAGACGCACGAACACCCGGAGTGGCTCGGCCGCTCGCTCGTGGACATCCTCTGGCACGGCGACGACCAGCGCCGCGGCCTTGACCGGGGCGGCGCGATGTCCGTGCTGAAGCGCTACGGCCTCGACAAGGCGGGCGACCAGCGGTTCGAGAACCTCTCCGGCGGGCAGCAGGCGCGGTTCCAGATCCTGTTGCTGGAGCTGTCCGGCGCCACGTTGCTGCTGCTCGACGAGCCGACGGACAACCTCGACCTCGCCTCGGCGGAGGCGTTGCAGAACGCGCTGAACGACTTCGAGGGCACGGTCGTCGCGGTCACGCACGACCGGTGGTTCGCGAAGACGTTCGACCGGTTCCTGCACTTCCGCGCGGACGGGCGGGTGTCCGAAGTGGACGAACCGGTCTGGGTCTAGCGTTTTCACCCGAACGAGCGCGGTCCTGGGACTGAGTTCAAGCCCTAGCGTCAAGGACATGACCGCCACCACCTCCACCGCGTACAGCAGGGACCTTGGCGACGAACTGCGCCGGCTGCGCGTCGCCTGCACGGGCCTGACGGGCCGCGCGCTCGCCATCCGGCTTGGCTGGGATCCAAGCAAGGTGTCCAACATCGAGCACGGCCGGGCCCGCGCGAGCGAGATCGACCTCGTGCAGCTCTTCACGGTGTGCGGCAAGGATCTCGACTTCGTCGAGGACTTCGACGCCGCTACCGCCACGCCTTCGAGCTCGTACCTCGTCGCAGGTGCCGGAGAACCTCCGCACGCTTGCCATGACCGAGTCAACGGCCAAGAAGATCACTCCCTACGACGCCCTGACGGTCACCGGGACTTCTTCAGACCGAGGCGCTATGCCCGCGAACTGCTCTTCGCGACCGGCGTCGAGGAACCCGAGGACGTCGAGACTGTTCGTCGACCTGCGCACCGAACGACAGGCGATCATGCAGGCGGCCGTACCGCCCGGAGTGCACGTTCTACGTGCACGAATGGCCCTCCAGATGCGGCTGGGCGACGACCGGGTCGATGGAGGAGCAGTACATGCGCATGCTCTTCAGGACGCACGTTCTGCGCATGGTGCCCGCAGCAGTTCGATGACTACCGTTCTGCCGCTCGAAGACGCACCCTGTTCGAGTTCAAGAAGGCGCCGCCGGTGGCCTACGCGGAGACGACTTGGCCAAGGTCTTCGCCCAAGACGGCGCCGCCGTCAAGAAGGCGGAGAAGCTCTTCGAGCGCTTGGATGCCATCGCCTTGGATGAGGAACAATCTCGGAGGAAGCTGGCGGAGTACGTCAGCGGACTGCGAAAGGACCCTCATGGCTCACGAACGGACCTGGCGTAAGAGCACGTACAGCGGTGGCAGCGGCGACAGCGACTGCGTGGAGGTCTCGCTGGCCCAGGACACGCTCGTGCGGGACTCCAAGAACACGGGTGCTGTGCTCACGTTCTCCGCCCAGGCCTGGCAGGCGCTGGTCGCCGAGGTCACAGCTCCCAGCTGACGAAGGCGCCGTCGTCGATCGACCCGCCGGCCTTCTTGTAGGTGGCCTGCGCCGCCGCGTCACCCGCGTCGGTGCCGGTCCACATCGCGTAGCAACCCCGTTCCGCGGCAAGGGCTTTCAACGCCTCGACCAGCGCCGTGCCGATGCCGCGGCGCAGGAACGCGTCGTCCACGCCCAGCTCGTAGAGGAACATCTCGGTGCCCTTGTCCGGGTGGGTCGTCTCCACCCCGGACACGAACCCGGCCGGTTGGTCGCCGACGTACGCGATCAGCAGGTGGCTGTGGTCCTGGGCGAGGAACCGCGCGGTCGCCTCGGGCACGGGAGGCGCGTCGAACAGGTGCCCGGCGGCGAACACGTCGTCGGGCGAGGCGGCGCGGCGGATCTTCATACCGCCAGGCTAGGTGAACTCCGCGGGACAAGCCCGAAGGCGCGTCAGCGGTCCTCGACGTGCGCGGTCAGCTTGCCGTTCTTGACGAGGTCCACCAGCGACGCGTGGTCGGCCTCGGTCTGGTCGGCGTAGTCGAACGCGTACTTCGCGAACGCCTCGTCCAGGTCCTCGCCGCCACCGTTCTGGAAGTACCCGGCGAGCAGGCGCGGGTCCAGTGAACGAGTGTGCGCGCGGGCCAGCAAGGCGCCCGCGAACCGGCCGTAGTCGTCGAGGTCGTCGCGCTTCAGCGTCGTCGCGTCGATCTCGCCCTTGCGGTTGCGGAACTGCCGCACGATGAACGGCCGGCCCTCGATCGTCGTCCAGCCCAGCAGGATGTCCGACTCCGCCTGCACGAGCCGTGCGCCGTGCACGATCCGCTTGCCCTCGTGCTTGGCGGGCTCGACGTCCAGGAACGGCTGCAGCGCGGACGGCCGGGCTTCCTTGGCCTGCAGCACCAGGGCCTCGGACCCGTTGCCGTGCAACAGGATCAGGTAGTTGCGCAGGCCGACGCTGCCGGTGCCGACGACGCGGAACGCCACGTCCGACACGCCGTAGCGCATGATCAGGTTCGTCCGCGACTCGCGCAGGGTGTCCACGTAGGACGGCAGCGCGGCGATCACCGCGGCTTCCGTCTCGGCGGACACGTCGGTGAACGTCGGCGGGTTCGTGATGAACCGCCACTTCTCGCCGTCGTGCGCGGTCCACTTCGCGGCGAACCGGGCGCTGGTGTTCTTGCGCGACTTCTCGGCGGCCTTGGAGAAGTCGTTGATCAGGTCGTCGGCCTTGACCCGCGACAGCGTGGACTCGTCGCCCAGCGCCGTCCACGAGTCCATGAACGGGATCTCGGCGAGGTGCTTGATCACGTTGCGGTAGGCACTGACCGCGTCCTCGGCGGCGTCGCGGCAACCCTTGTCCGACACGCCACCGACCCGGCCGGCCAGCACCAGCGAGGCGACGAGCCGCTTGAGGTCCCACTCCCACGGGCCGGGCAGCGACTCGTCGAAGTCGTTGATGTCCATGACGATCTGGCCCTCGGGCGTGCCGTAGAGGCCGAAGTTCGCCGCGTGTGCGTCGCCGCACAACTGAGCGTGCAGGCCCGTTGACGCTCCGGAGGCGAGATCGCCTGCCTGCAGTCCCGCGGCACCGCGGAAGAAGGCGAACGGGTTGGCGAGCATCCGGCCGACCCGCAACGGGATCAGGTGCTCGAGCCGCCCGGAGTTGCTGGCGCGCATGAACTCCAGCACCGAGGGCCGCGACGGGTTCAGCGAGGCGACGCGGTGCGACTTGAAGTCCACAGAGGACCGCAAAGCGCGGCCCTGGGCGTAGACCTCGTCCGGCTCGGTCCACGTTCCCAGCGCGGCAGCAGCCGCAGCCTTCACCCGTTCACCCATAAGGGTCATCATGCCCGCGGCGGACGGGCACCGTGGCCCGTCCGCGCAACTGTGACCTATCAGCGGATCGAAATCACCCTAAACCGGACGAACGACCTCGGCGATCGCCTGCACGCCCAGGTCGATCTCGTCGCGCGTGATGACCAGCGGGGGAGCGACGCGCAGCGTGGTCGCCTGCGTCTCCTTGCACAGCACGCCACGCAGGGACAGCGCCTCGGAGGCCGCCCGGCCGACCGGACCGCCGGGCGCGATCTCGACACCGGCCCACAGCCCGCGCCCGCGCACCTCGGCCACACCGGAGCCGATCAGGGCACTCAGCGACGAGTGCAGGTACGCGCCCAGCTCGCGGGACCGCTCCTGGAACTCGCCGGTCTCCAGCAGCCGCACGACCGCGCGGCCGACCGCGCACGCCAGCGGGTTGCCGCCGAACGTCGACCCGTGCTCACCGGGCTTCAGCACGCCCAGCACGGCACGCGAACCGACGACGGCGGACACCGGCAGGATGCCGCCGCCCAGCGCCTTGCCGAGCGTGTAGAGATCGGCGCGCACACCCTCGTGGTCGAGAGCGAACAACGTGCCGGTGCGGCCGAGCCCGGACTGGATCTCGTCCGCGATCATCAGGATGTTGTGCTCGTCGCACAGACGCCGGATGCCGGGCAGGTACCCGGCGGGCGGCACGACGACGCCGGCCTCGCCCTGGATCGGCTCGATCAGGATGGCGGCGGTCCTGGGCGAGATCGCGGACTCGATCTCGTCGAGGTTGCCGTACTTGACGACCTTGAAGCCGGGCGTGAACGGCCCGAAGTCGTTGCGGGCGGTCTCGTCGGTCGAGAACGACACGATCGTCGTGGTGCGGCCGTGGAAGTTCGACCCGGCCACGATGATCTCGGCGGTGCCCTCCGGCACCCGCTTGACCTGGTAGGCCCACTTGCGCGCCACCTTGATCGCGGACTCCACGGCCTCGGCGCCGGAGTTCATCGCGAGCACCATCTCGGTGTCGGTCAGTGCGGCCAGCTCACGGCAGAACAGGCCGAACTGGTCGTGGTGGAACGCGCGGCTGGTCAGCGTGACGCGGCCGAGCTGCTCGACGGCGGCGGCCACCAGGGCGGGGTGGCGGTGGCCGAAGTTCAGCGACGAGTAGCCGGAGAGGAAGTCCAGGTAGCGGCGGCCTTCGACGTCGGTGACCCACGACCCCTCGCCGTGCGAGATGACCACCGGCAGCGGGTGGTAGTTGTGGGTGCTCCATTCCTCGTCGAGGGTCACGAAGTCAGCGCTAGCCAAGTCGATCTTCCCAGCGGTCCGGTGGTCAGCGATGGCGGTCATCCTCCAAGGCTAAGGGGCGCGGACAAGCGATATCAGCCGCGAAGCGTTGCGGCGGACCGTTAATTCGTTGCGTAGATTTAGCAAACAGTGGCGTGATCTTTGCGCAACAGGCGGAAACAACGGTTCATCGCTACGCTCGGTCGATGGCGAAGAAGTCGGTTCGTGCGGCACTGCGACTCGATGAGGTGGATCTCTCCACCCTCGACCCGGCCGGTCGGCCGATCGGTCCCAAGAACAAGAAGGAGGCGGCCGAGGATCTCGCCGCCACCGGGACCGAACTGGACGGCCTGCAGGAGGCGCTCTACGCGGAGAACTCTCGCGCGGTGCTGCTCGTGCTGCAAGGCATGGACACGTCCGGGAAGGGCGGCGTCGTCAGCCACGTCGTCGGCCTGGTGAACCCGCAGGGCGTGCGCATCGCGTCGTTCAAGAAACCGACTCCCGCCGAACGCCGTCAGCACTTCCTCTGGCGGATCCGCAAGGTCCTGCCCGAGAAGGGGCGCATCGGCGCGTTCGACCGCTCCCACTACGAGGACGTCCTCGTGCCGAAGGTCGAACGTCTGCTCACGGCCGCGGAGCTCCGGAAACGCTACAAGGAGATCAACGCGTTCGAGCAGGAGCTCGCGGACGGCGGCATCCAGGTGATCAAGTGCTTCCTGCACATCTCGCCGGAGGTGCAGAAGGAACGCCTGCTCGCCCGGCTGGACGACCCGCGCAAGAACTGGAAGTACAACCCGGCCGACATCGATGTGCGCTCGAAGTGGTCCAGGTACCAGGACGCGTACACCCAGGCGTTGCGGAACTGTGCCGATACGCCCTGGTACGCGATTCCGTCCGACCGCAAGTGGTACCGCAACTGGGCGGTGAGCCGGCTGCTGCTCGAAACCATGCGCGACATGGACCCGAAGTTCCCGCCGCCGGCCTACGACCTGGAGGCCGAGAAGGCCCGGCTGATCACCAGCGACCCGTTGCAATAGACGCAATCTTCGTTGCACCCTTGCCTTGCCGTGATCGTCTAGGCCACTGTGGGACGCGCCGCCGCTGAGTATTCCGGAGGTGCGGACGTGGGTGTTGACCGGCGACGGTTTCTCGGAGCCATGGGTGTTGGAGCGGGACTGCTGATGACCGGAGGAACCACGGAGGCGGCTCCCCCAAAAAATTCCACACTGCCGCGGAGAGTCTTCTTCGGTGCGTACACGACGTGGAGCGGTGGTGCCGAGGGCATCGGCATCGGCACGTACGACCCGGCGAACGGCCAGCTGAAGACGACCGGCGTGATCAAGGGCGTGGTCAACCCGTCCTTCGTGATCGAGTCGCGCGACGGCCGGTTCCTCTACGCGGTCAACGAGACCAGCAAAGGCGAGGTCACCGCGGTCGACGCGGGGTCGCTCAAGGTGCTGGGCAAACAGCCGACCGGAGGCGCCGACCCGTGCCACCTGACGCTCGACCCGTCCGGGAAGTTCCTGATCACCGCGGACTACTCGTCGGGATCGCTGAGCGTCTTCCCGATCCAGTCCAACGGCGGCATCGGCGCGCGCACGCAGCTGGTGAAGCACAAGGGCTCGGGGCCCGACCCAGACCGCCAGCAAGGCCCGCACGCGCACCACATCGTGTTCGACCCCTCCGGCAAGTACGCGTTCGCGGTCGACCTGGGCGCGGACGCGGTGTTCGGCTACTCGTTCACCGGCGGAAAGCTGACCCTGGTGTCGACGGCGAAGTTCAAGCCCGGCGCCGGGCCGCGGCACATCGCGTTCCACCCGAACGGCAAGACCGCGTACGTCGCGAACGAGCTCGACTCGACGATCGTGTCCTGCGCGTACGCGGACGGGAAGCTCACGCCGGGTCAGGTGCTCAAGACGGCGCCGCCCGCGACCGTGCGCAACTATCCGGCCGAGGTGCTGGTCTCCGGGGACGGGAAGCACGTCTACCTGTCCAACCGCGGGCATGACAGCGTCGCGCATTTCGCGGTCGAGGGCGCCGGGCTCACCCTGGTCGGCACCACGCCGGTCGGCGGCAAGTACCCGCGGCACATCACGCTCGACCCGTCCGGGCGGTTCCTGTTCGCGGCCAACCAGAACTCGAGCCTGGTGACGTCGTTCGCGGTGGACGCGGCGACCGGCGGGCTGAAGCCGTCCGGTACGCCGCTGAAGACCGCGATCCCGGTCTGCGTGCTGCCCACCCGACTGGGTTAACGCTCTTCTGGTCGATCGTCCACAGTGGTACTCCAGCTCCATGGGACTCATGGCTGGTGTGCTCGCGGTCGCAATACTTGCGCCCCGCTCCGTTCGCGCCGGAGTACGTCGCACTCGGCGACTCCTACGCGTCCGGGGCGGGCGCCGGTTCCTATGTGGACGGCTCGTGCCGCCGCAGCTCGAACGCCTACCCGGCGCTGCACGGCGAGAACTTCCCGTCGTTCCGGTTCGTGGCGTGCTCGGGCGCGACCACGAAGTCGCTCAAGAACCAGTTCCGGGCGCTCACCCCGGCCACCACGCTCGTCACGATCACCGTCGGCGGCAACGACCTCGGGTTCGTCGACGTGATGACGACCTGCACGCTCAACGGCGACAGCTCGTGCCGCAAGCGCGCGGCGAAGGCCGTGAAGTTCATCCACGAGCAGTTGCCGGCGCGGCTCGACGGCACCTACGCCACGATCAGGACCGCCGCACCGAACGCTCAGCTGGTCGTGCTCGGCTATCCGCGGCTGTTCACGCCGAACGACCAGTGCCGGACGCTGTCGAAGGCCAAGCGCCAGGTGCTCAACGACGCCGCTGACCAGCTGTCCGGTGTGGTGTCCGCCACGGCTGAGCGGGCGGGAGCGCGCTACGTCGACGTGAGGGAAGCGTTTGCGGACCACGGCGTGTGCTCCGCGCAGCCGTGGCTCAACGCGCTGGTCAGCCCGACCGAGGACTCCTACCACCCGAACAAGGCAGGTCAGGCCGCGTACCTCACGGCGTTGACAGGCGCTCGTTGGTAAGTTCAGACTCCGCCGAGCTGGTGGTGGTAGGAAACATGACGGAAGTCCGGCGATCGGTGCTGGTCAACGTGGGCGCGGACCACGCGTTCAAGGCGTTCACGGAGCTGGAGCCGTTCCACGGCGGTCACTGGCACGAGGCCGGCACGGACGCGGCCGCGTGGGGTTCGGTGCTCGAGCGGGAGCCGCCGTCGCGGCTGCTGCTCGCCTGGCACCTCGACGGTGACTGGGATTACGACCCGGACCCGGCACGCGCGTCCGAGGTGGAGATCACCTTCACGCCCGAAAGCGCCGGCACCCGCGTCGAGCTGGTGCATCGCGGGTTCGAGCGGCATGTCACCAAGCCGGAGGCGGTGATCGAGGGCGTCAGCCGCGAGGGCGGATGGTGCGGAATTCTGCTCGGCTACGCCCAGTCGTTCGTGTGATCATGCGCCAGTGAATGTGCCAGAGAACGTGGCAGTGAGTTCGCTGAGGGAGGTCACGGCCACCCGGTACGTGACGCCGTTCCGCGAGGGCGGTTCCATGCCGGGCCTGGTCGAGGCCGACGACCTGGGTATGTACGTGGTGAAGTTCCGCGGCGCGGGACAGGGCGTGAAGGTGCTCGTCGCCGAGATCATCGTCGGCGAGCTGGCGCGGCGGCTGGGCTTCCGCGTGCCGGAGATAGTCCTGGTGCACCTGGACCCGGAGCTCGCGCGGGCGGAACCCGACCAGGAGGTCCAGGAGCTGCTGCGCGCGAGCGGTGGCCTCAACCTGGGCTTCGACTACCTGCCCGGTTCCTTCGACTACAACCCGGTCGTCCGCGACCCCGGCGCCGATCTCGCGACGCGGCTGCTGTGGTTCGACGCGCTGACGTTGAACGTGGACCGCAGCTGGCGCAACCCGAACATGCTGCTGTGGCACCGCGAACCGTGGCTCATCGACCACGGCGCCGCTCTGTACTTCCACTACTCGTGGAGCCCGGAACGGCCCGCCACCAAGGACTTCCGGTACGACTCCGCGGACCACGCGATGCTGCCGAACGCGGACGCACTGTCCGAAGTGGACGCCGAGCTTGCCGCGGCGATCACCCCGGAGCTGGTCGGCGAGGTGCTCGCGCTCGTCCCGGACGAGTGGCTGGAGGACGATCCGGCCGAAGTGCGGCAGCGCTACCAGGACTTCTTCGCCCACCGGCTGGCCAACCGCGGCTGGGTCGACTCGCTGGAGGCCGCGCGTGCCGCACGTGTTTGAGTACGCGCTGCTGCGGGCGGTACCGCGGCAGGAGCGGGGCGAGTTCATGAACGTCGGCGTCATCGTCTACTGCGCCGCACTGGACTTCCTGTGCGCGAAGACCTATGTGGACGGTGACCGGCTCAGGGCGCTGGATCCTCAGCTCGACCTGGAGACGCTGGAAACCAGCCTGAATCACCTGGCGATCTCGTGCGACGGCAGTTCCGCCGCCGGTCCGGTGAGCAGGACGACGATCGGGCAACGGTTCCGCTGGCTGACGGCGCCGCGCAGCACGATCGTCCAGACCTCACCCGCACATACGGGGTGGACCGACGACCCGTCGGCCGAGGTCACCCGGCTTTTCGACGCACTCGTCCGGCCGCCCCGGTAGGTTTCTCGCAACCTGAACGGGCGCGTCGCGTCCCTAAGTGCAAAGCGAAACTAAAGCGATCGGGGTTGGCGACACATGAGCGCTGGGTATCACCACGGCTACCAGCAGCCGCGGCGTCCCATGCCGCCGCAGCGGCCGATGAAGAAGAAGAGGCGTCCTGGACGCGTCATTCTGGTGCTGCTGCTGGTCCTGCTGCTGGCCGCAGTCGGATTCGGGTTCTACGTCGACTCGACGCTGAAGCGGATCGACGCGCTGCCCGACTACGAGGGTCGTCCCGCGGAGACGGCGGGCACCACGTGGCTGCTCGTCGGTTCGGACGCGCGAGATGGCCTGACCCAGGAACAGAAGGACGCGCTCGCCACCGGTGACGCGGCCGGTCGGCGCACCGACACGATCATGATGCTGCACCTGCCGGACAACGGCGACGCGAAGCCCACGCTGCTGTCGTTGCCGCGTGACTCCTACGTGTCGATTCCGGACAACGGCCGCAACAAGATCAACGCGGCGTTCGCGTTCGGCGGGCCGCAGCTGCTGGTGAAGACCGTGGAAGGCGCCACCGGCGTGCGGATCGACCACTACATGGAGATCGGCTTCGGCGGGTTCTCCGACATGGTCGACGCGGTCGGCGGCGTGGACCTGTGCCTCGACGAGCCGATCAAGGACCCGCTGGCGGGCATCGACCTGCCCGCGGGCTGCCAGGAGCTCGACGGGCCGAAGGCGCTCGGGTTCGTGCGGACCCGCGCGTTCGCGACCGCCGACCTGCAGCGCGTGCAGAACCAGCGCAAGTTCCTGTCGGCGTTGTTCGAGAAGGTGCAGAGCCCGGCCACGCTCGCGAACCCGTTCCGCGCCATCCCGCTCATCAACGCGGCGTCCGGTTCGGTCTCGGTCAACGAGGGTGACCACCTGTGGCACCTGGCGAGCGTCGCGCTCAACATGGGTGACGCGCAGAGCGGCACCGTGCCGATCGCGGGTACGCCGACCATCGGTGGCGTGGGCTCGGTCGTGCAGTGGAACAAGGAGTCGGCGTCGCAGCTGTTCGACCTGATCAGCAAGGACCAGCCGGTGCCGGCCGACCTGATCGCCGCCACCGAAGTAACTGCTCCCTGACCCTTCGGGGAACTACTTGACGGGCTCGGAAGTGGGCTCCGAGCTGGTCAAACCGGCCTCCTGTGCGATCTCTTCGAGTTCGCGCAGGAGGTCGTCGTAGATTGGCGTCGTTGACATCTAGCTTCCCCCTAGTACTGGATCTTCCCCCGTTTAGGTGAACGGGAGCTTACGCCTCTTTACCCGTTCCTCCTGCCGCATATGCCTGAGCGTGGCTAAATGTTGACTAAACCCACCTTGTGACCAGGCGCTGTGTGGATCTGCCACATGTTGATCACGCGCTGTGACGCCTACCGTTCTCAGGCATGTCGAGTGTCACGGGTCACACCGCGCTGGTCACCGGAGCCGCGAGCGGCATCGGTCTCGCCTGCGCCCGCGCCTTGGCCGAGGCCGGCGCGAAGGTCCATCTGGTCGACCTCGATCCACAGGTCCTCCCGCTCGCCGAGGAACTCGGCGGTGCCGGGCACGTCCTCGACCTGACCGCCTCGATCTCCGCGTTGCCCGCCGAGGTCGACGTGCTGGTCAACAACGCCGGCGTGCAGCACGTCGCGCCCATCCACGAGTTCCCCGTCGAGCGGTTCTCCTCGATGCTGGAGCTGATGCTCGGGGCCGCGTTCCGGCTCACCCGCCACGTCTTGCCGCACATGTACTCGCGCGGCTGGGGCCGGCTGGTCCACCTCTCCAGCGTGCACGGGTTGCGCGCCTCCGCCTTCAAGTCGGCCTACGTCGCCGCGAAGCACGGCCTGGAAGGGTTCTCCAAGGTCGCCGCGCTGGAAGGCGCACCCCACGGCGTGACGTCCAACTGCGTGGCGCCCGGATACGTGCGGACTCCGTTGGTGGAGAAGCAGATCGCGGACCAGGCCCGCGTGCACGGCATCTCCGAGGCCGAGGTCTCGTCGCAGATCTTCCTGCAGCGCACCGCCGTCAAACGGCTGATCGAGCCCTCCGAGGTTGCTCAGGCCGTTTTGTGGTTGTGCGACAACAGTTTTGTCACAGGTACGTCGTTGGCCGTCGACGGCGGCTGGACAGCCCAATGAGGAGTTGTCGATGATCAAAAAGGTAGTAGGCGCTTCGCTCATCGGAACAACGGTGGAGTGGTACGACTTCTTCCTCTACGGGTCGGCCGCCGCGCTGGTGTTCAACAAGCTCTTCTTCCCGACCGCGGATCCGCTGACCGGCACGTTGCTCGCGTTCACGACGTACGCGATCGGCTTCCTGGCGCGGCCACTGGGCGGTCTGGTGTTCGGCCACTTCGGCGATCGCATGGGGCGCAAGAAGTTGCTGGTGCTGTCGTTGCTGCTGATGGGCGGCGCGACGATGTTGATGGGTGTGCTGCCGACGTACGCGTCGGTCGGTGTGCTGGCGCCGGTGCTGCTCACGTTGCTGCGGCTGGTGCAGGGCTTCGCGCTCGGTGGTGAGTGGGGCGGGGCCGTGCTGATCGTGTCCGAGCACGGAGACCCGGCGCGGCGCGGGTTCTGGGCGTCGTGGCCGCAGGCGGGTGTGCCGTGCGGGAACCTGCTGGCGACCGGCGTGCTGGCCGTGCTGGCGGCCGTGCAGTCGGACGCGGACTTCCTGGCGTGGGGCTGGCGGATCCCGTTCCTGCTCTCGGGTGTGCTCGTCGTGATCGGCCTGTGGATCCGGCTCACGGTCTCCGAATCGCCGATCTTCCTGGCGGCCCAGGAGAAGGCAGCCCAGGAAGAGGCGGCCCGGGGAACGGTGGCGGAGGAGAAAGCGCCGATCTTCGAGCTGCTGAAGCACAACTGGCGCGAGGTGCTGATCGCGATGGGCGCGCGGTTCGCCGAGAACGTGTCGTACTACGTGATCACCGCGTTCATCCTGGTCTACGTGGTGACCGGGCTCGGGTTGTCGAAGTCGGTGGGGCTCAACGCGGTGCTGATCGCCTCGGCGGTGCACCTGGTGACGATCCCGGTGTGGGGTCACCTGTCGGACCGGTTCGGGCGGCGGTCGATCTACCTGATCGGCGCGGTCGGCATGGGTGCGTGGATCTTCGCGTTCTTCGCGCTGCTGGACACTCGCGACCCGGTGCTGATCACAGTGGCGACGACGGTCGGACTGGTGCTGCACGGCGCGATGTACGGGCCACAGGCGGCGTTCTTCTCGGAGCTGTTCGGGACGCGGGTGCGGTACTCGGGCGCGTCGATCGGCTACCAGCTCGCCTCGATCGCGGCGGGTGCGCTGGCGCCGCTGATCGCGACCGCCTTGTTGAAGGCCTACGGGTCGTCGTTCCCGATCGCCGTCTACGTGGTGATCACGTGTGTGATCACCGTGGTCGCGGTCGTGCTGGCGCGGGAGACCCGTGGTGCGGATCTCCAGGAACATGACAGGGTTGGTGTGTGACACGACGGCGTGAGGCCGAACTGGCGGCGTTGTTCGAGACGGCGTCCGAGCTCGCGGGCATGCGCGACCCGGACGCCGTCCTGCGCTCGATCGTGCGCAGGGCGCGCAAGCTGCTCGGTACCGACGTGTCGTACCTGTCGATGAACGACCCGGCCGGCACCTACATGCGGGTGACGGACGGGTCGTTCTCGCCCTTGTTCCAGAAGGTGCGGCTGGGCCTGGGAGAAGGACTCGGCGGGCTGGTCGCGCAGACCGCACGGCCGTACGCGACCGCCGACTACTTCGCGGACGCGCGGTTCAACCACACGCGACCGATCGACTCCGCGGTGCAGGACGAGGGCCTGGTGGCCATCCTGGGCGTGCCGCTGAAGCTCGACTCGACCGTCATCGGCGTGTTGTACGCGGCCGACCGGACGTCGCGGGAGTTCCCGCCGGAGGAGGTCGCGCTGCTGTCGTCGCTGGCCGACCACGCGGCCATCGCGATCGACACGGCGTCGTTGTTCGCCACGATCCAGTCACACAACGAGGCCATGAAACGGGCTGAGGAGGCGCACGACCGGCTCACGGACCTGGTGCTGCGCGGCGGTTCCTCGGCCGAGGTGGCCGCGGCGGTGGGGGAGTTGCTCGGCGGTCCGGTCGAGGTGCTGGAGACGGCGCCCACGCCGGCGGTGCGGGCCAACGGACGGGCGGTGCTGCTCGACGACGTGTGGGTGTGCGCGGTGCTCGCAGGGTCCGAGCTGCTGGGCGGGATCACCCTGGCCGGCCGCCCTGACCTGTCGGATGCGGACCGGCGGGTGTTCGAGCGGTCGGCGGCGGTGACGGCGTTGTTGTTGCTGCTGCGAAGAACCGTGGCGGAGGCGGAGAACAAGGTTCGCGGCGAGCTGATCACCGACATCCTGGACGGGCGGGATCCGGCCGGACTGCTGGCCCGTGCGCGCCGGGTCGGCGTGGAGCTGACCGAGCCGCACGTCGTGCTCGTGGCGGACGGAAACCTGAGCGCGGCAACGCATTACGCGTCGGTCTACAGAGGACTTGCCGGACAGCGTGGACGTGATGTCGTGCTGGCCCTGCCCTCGACGTCCACGGATGTCGCGAAGGAAGTGGCGCGGGCCCTGGACGCGACTGTCGGCGCGTGCGGTCCGGTGGTCGGTCCGGTCGCGCTGGCCGCCGCCTACGAGGAGGCGCGGCGGTGCCTGCGGGCGTTGCGGCAGCTGGGGCGGGAGAAGGACGCCGCGACGATGGACGACCTGGGCTTCGTCGGCGTCCTGCTGGGCGACCGCGCGGACGTGTCCGGGTACGTGCGGTCGGTGCTGGGGCCGGTACTCGACTACGACCTCGAACGCGGCACGGAACTGGTGCACACGCTGGAGGTCTACTTCCGCTGCGGCGCGAACCTGAGTCGCGCCAAGGCGGAGCTGCACCTCCACGTCAACACGGTCACGCAACGGCTCGACCGGATCACGTCGCTGCTCGGCGACTGGCAGTCGCCGGACCGCGTGCTGGAGGTGCAGCTCGCCCTGCGGCTACTGCGCTTGCAGAGCTAGCGGTGGTGCGGCTCGCAACGTTGGCGTCCCACCGTGATGACGTCTGCAAGTACTACCAGCTCAACACAAACAGGCACTTTCCTACCGCCGACATGGGGCCGTCGACGTCGGCGCCAGGGCGCCGGTTGGGCGAGCGGCGACCAGTTGGGTGTAGTTGGCGGCGATTCGATCATCTGTTGGTGGTACTTGCAGACGCCCTACAGCCTCAACGGATGATGCCGAAGAACTGCAGGGCGACGGCGGCCATGCCGGCCGACGGCACGGTGTGGCCGGCGAAGGGCGCGCCCATGAAGGCCGAGCCGGCCTTGAACACGTCCGGGTAGAGGGCGAGCATCTCGTTGGTCATCATGCCGCCGGAGGACGACCCGGTGACGAAGACACGATCCGGGTCGCCTCCGTAGCGCCGCTGGATGTGGGACACCATCGAGACGATCGACACGGGGTCGCTGCCGCCGCCGCGGCGCTTCGCGGCGTCGGACCAGGTGTCGAAACACCTCGCGTCACCGACCTGCTGTTGCGCGGTCGGGAAGATGAGGATGAAGCCGTACCTGTTGGCGAGCGAGGCGAACTCGGTGCTCGCGTAGAAGTCGGGACCAGTGCCGTGGCAGCCGTGCATGGCCACCACGATCGCGGGTGTGGCCGGGCGGGCGTCCGGCACGTAGACGTGCATGTGCATGCCGCCGGGGTTTGTCGCCGAAGCCGGTCACCTCCACCAGGGACGCCGCGGACGCCTGCGGTGCGAGCACGGCGCCTGCGACGGTGAGCAGGGTGATGACGAGCGTCATGAGTGTTCTGCGTGCGGTCATTTGGACCTCCGGTCAGGGTTCCGGGAGACCGAAAGTATTCAGATTCGTGACGACCGTCGATCTTTTGACGAACAACACGGGGGTGGTGTGACGAATAATGAGTCGATGGCAGCAGCTGTGACGCCCCCGGACGACGGCGCGGCCGGGTCGCCGGTACGCCCGGAAACCGCGGCCCTCGCCCTGTTCGGTGACCACGTGCTCGATCGGCGGGTGGCCGTGTCGACGATCGGTGTCGTCACCGCGCTCGGGCGGCTCGGCATCGGTGCGCACGCCGTCAGGACGGCGTTGAGCCGGATGAGCCGTCGCGGACTGCTCCACACGGTCCGCCGGCGGCGCCAGGCGTTCCTCGGGCTCTCCGCACACGGGAAGGCCGTGCTGCGCGACGGGCAGCGCAAGCTCGACGGAGAGGTCGTCGACCGGCACTGGGACGGCCGGTGGACGCTGCTGACGTTCTCGGTTCCGGAGAGCAGACGCGCGGACCGGCACGCTTTGCGCACCCGCCTGGGCTGGTTCGGGTTCGGGCTGTTGCGCGGCGGTTTGTGGGTCTCGACGTCGGACGCCGACGTCTCGGCGACGCTGGCGGAGCTCGACCTGCTCGAGCACGCCGAGGTGTTCCGCGCCGAGGCGATCAGATGGACCGACCCCGCGCGGATCGCCGCGGAGGCCTGGGACCTGCCCGCGATCGCCGCGGGATACGAGAACTTCCTGCTGCGCTGGGCGGACGGGGGATTCGACCACCTCGACGAACTGTCCAGGCGGATCCTGCTGGACGCGGAATGGTTGCTGCTGATCCGTCGTGACCCGGTGCTGCCGTCCGCGCTGCTGCCGGACGGCTGGCCGGGAACGCGGGCCGCGCAACGGTTCCGCACGTTGCGTAACGGGTGGGAGAGGCGCGCGAGAGAGCTGGCCGCGGACGTGCTCGAATCCATTGTGGATGAATGAGGAGCACGTCCGCGGTTCTTACACCCGTTCAGGCTGGACTGCGTCCCCGGCGGGCGCGTCGGAGTTGCCGAACGGTTTGGCGATCAGCATGTAGACCAGGCCGATGCCGACCACGAGCACGCCGCTCAGGATGACGACGTAGTTGTCGTACCAGGGCGCGTCCGGGGTGCGCGGCCACACCATGTTCACCATCGCCGCGACGCCGTACGCGAGCGCCAGGACGTTGACGATCATGCCCCAGCGGCCGAGGGTGAACTCGCCGGACGGCACCCAGCCCTTGAGCCGGGCCCGCAGCGCCGCGAACACGACCATCTGGAAGCCCAGGTAGATGCCGAGCGTCGCGAACGACACGATCTTGGCCAGTGCGTCCGAGGAGAGCATCGACGCGACGACGATGACCGCCGGGATGATGCCGGCCAGTCCCAGCGCGTACGGCGGGATGTGGCGCTTGGGGTTGAACTTCGCGAGCGCCTTGTGCCCGAAAATCATCTTGTCGCGGGCGTAGGAGTAGGTGAGGCGGGATGCCGCTGCCTGCAGGGACATCGTGCAGGACAGGAACGAGATCAGCACGACCGCGATCACGATCTTGTAGCCGACCGGGCCGAACGCGTTGGTGAGGATGTTCGTGACCGGGTCGGCGTCCTCGCCGGAGATCACCTTGCCGAAGTCCGGCACCGCGAGCAGCAGTGACAGGCACGCGAACGTGGCCGCCGCGCCGCCGATGTAGATGGTGCGGCGCATGGCCTTCGGGATGACCCGGCCGGGATCCTTGACCTCTTCCGCGGTGTCACCGCAGGCCTCGAAACCGTAGTACTGGTAGAGGCCGATGATGCCCGCCGCGAAGAACGCGGGCAGGTAGCTGCCCGACCCGCCCGCGCCGAAGCTGTCGAACAGCACGCCCAGACCGTGGATCCGGTTGTCGACGAGCAGCCAGATGCCGACCGCGAGCGCACCGACGATCTCCGCGGCGAACCCGAAGATGGCGGCCCAGGACAGGACCTTCGTGCCCGCGTAGTTGATCAGCGTGGACACCACGATGATCGCGATCGCGCACAGCACGGTGTTGCCGACGGTGGCGGTGTAGCCGAGAAGCGTTGCCAGATAAGGGCCGGCGCCGTAGCTGACGGACGCGATGGTGACCAGCAGGGCGATCATGTACACCCAGCCGGTCATCCACGCCCAGCGCTTGCCCCACAGGCGGCGCGCCCAGGGGTACACGCCGCCCGCGACCGGGTACTGCGCCACGAGTTCGCCGAAGATCAGCGCGACCAGGAACTGGCCGACGCCCGCGACGACGAAGCTCCAGATCATCGGCGGGCCGCCGAGCATCAGGGCCGTGCCGAACAACGTGTACGTGCTGACCACGGGGGAGAGATAGGTGAAGCCGAGCGAGAAGTTCGCCCACGGGCTCATGTCCCGCTTGAACTCCGACGTGTAGCCGAGGTCCCTGAGCCGGTCTTCCTCGGTGATCGTGGCTGTCACGACTACGCCTCCTCCCTGATCAGGTCTGCGGCGCGTTCTCCGATCATGAGCACCGTGACCATCGGGTTCACGGTGGGCATGGTGGGGAACACGGACGCGTCGACGACCCGGAGGCCATCGAGTCCGATGACTTTGAGGTCACCGTCCACAACGGACCCGATGGCGCATGTGCCGGCCGGGTGGTAGACGGTGTGGGCGGCCCTGCGGCCGTACTCGGACAGGGCCTCGTCGCTGGTGACGTCCGGTCCGGGCGCGATCTCCCGCTTGAGCCACGACTTCAGCGGTTCCTGCTCGGCGATCCTGCGCGCGATCTTGAAGCCGTCGACCAGGGTCTGCTCGTCGTAGCCGTCGGGGTTGGTGAAGTAGCCGAAGTCGAGCGCCGGCTTCTCGGCGGGGTCGCTGGACTTCAGCCACAACCGGCCCTTGCTGTGCGGCCGGGGGATGTTCGGCGTCATGCAGACCCCGTGCTCCACCGCCGGGTAGCCGAGGCGTTCGGTGTTGGTGGTGAACGGGATTTGGTAGAAGTGGAACATCAGGTCCGGCCGCGGGTCGGACTCGTCACGCCGGATGAACAGACCGGCGTCGGAGTCCATCACCGAGTTCTCCGGCAGCGGCTTCGTGGTCTCCCAGACGATGACCGACTCGGGGTGGTCGAGCAGGTTCTCGCCGACGCCCGGCAGGTCGTGCTTCGGTTCGATGCCGATGGAGCTCAGGTGTTCGGCGTCGCCGATGCCCGACAGCATCATCAGACGCGGGGTGTCGATCGCGCCCGCGCAGAGCAGAACCTCTTTGTTCGCCTCGATGTAGCCCTTGTCCGTGTGCACGCCGATCGCGCGGGTGCCGTCGAACTCGATCCGGCCGGCCCAGGTGTTGAGCAGCAGGGTCAGGTTCTTGCGGTCCAGGATCGGGTGGACGTACGCGGTGCTCGCCGACGACCGCTGGTTGTTCTTCTCCGGGTGGTAGGCGAGGGAGAAGAAGCCGACGCCGTCCTCGAACGGCCCGGCGTTGAAGTTGTCGATCTCCGGGACGTCGACGGCCTTCTGCGCGGCGGCCACGAAGTCCTTGGCGATCGGGTTCCGGTCCTTCTCCTCGACCGGGATGATGTTGAGCTGGACCCTGTCGTAGTACGGGCCGATCGCGTCCCAGCTCCAGCCGTGGCCCCAGTCGTCGAAGTCCTGGGGCAGCGGGTTGAAGCAGATCAGCGTGTTGTGGCTGGAACATCCGCCCAGCACCTTCGCGCGGCTGTGCCGGATGTGCGAGTTGCCGCGCGGCTGCTCGACCGTCGGGTAGTCGTAGTCGTACTCGGTCTCGAGCAGGTTGATCCAGTTGCGCAGGTTCAGGATCTTCTCGTCGCCGACGTCGGACGGGCCGCCCTCGATGACCGCGACCGTGACGTTCTCGTCTTCGGTGAGTCTCGCGGCGAGCACACAGCCCGCCGTTCCGCCGCCGACGATCACGTAGTCATATGCGGTCACTTCGCGTCCCTTCGAGCGAACCAGTTTTGGGCGGCGGGCTTGAGGTTCTGGTAAACGTGCTTGGGCTCGGTGTACTCGTGCAGACCAGCGGTGCCGAGCTCGCGGCCGACACCGGAGCGCTTGAAGCCGCCCCACTCGGCCTGCGGCAGGTAGGGACCGAACTCGTTGATCCACATCGTGCCGTGGCGCAGGCGCTTGGCGACCCGCTGCGCCTTGTCGATGTCCTGGCTCCAGACACCGCCGGCGAGGCCGTACTCGGTGTTGTTGCCCAGTGCGATGGCTTCTTCCTCGGTCGAGAAGCGCTCGGCGGTGATGATCGGGCCGAACGTCTCGTCCTGGACCAGCCGCATGTCCTGGTGGCAGTCCGCGTAGACGGTGGGGCGGAAGAAGAATCCCCGCTGCAGCTCGGGTTCGTCGGGCCGCCGGCCGCCGGCCTTGAGGGTGGCGCCCTCCTGCTTGGCGACCTCGATGTAGCTCTCGACCTTGGCGCGGTGTTCGGCACTCACGAGCGGTCCGGACTCGGTGTCCTCGTCGAAACCGTTGCCCAGCTTGATGAGATCGGCCCGGCGCGCGACCTCGTTGACGAAGTCGTCGTAGATGTCGGTGTGCACGATGAGCCTGGTGCCGGACGAGCAGACCTGGCCGGCGTGGAAGAACGCCGCCGTGAGCGCGTAGTCGACGGCGATGTCGAAATCGGCGTCCGCGAACACGATGTTCGGGTTCTTGCCGCCGAGTTCGAGGGCGACCTTCTTCACCGTCTTCGCCGCGGCGGCCATGATCCGCTGGCCGGTGGCGAGGCTGCCGGTGAACGAGACGAGGTCGACGTCCGGGTGCTCGCTCAGCGGCGCGCCGACCTCGGGGCCGGTGCCGAGCAGGAGGTTCGCGACGCCGTCGGGCAGTCCGGCCTCCTGCAGGAGCTCGAACAGCTTGATCGTGCTGAGCGGCGTCACCTCGCTGGGCTTCGCCACCAGCGTGTTGCCGGCGAGCAGGGCCGGGGCGATCTTCCAGGAGACCTGCAGCAACGGGTAGTTCCAGGGCGCGATCATGCCGCAGACACCGACCGGTTCGTAGTCGATGCGGCTGATGACGTCCGCCGGTGCACCCTGGACGATCTTCGGGTGCAGGAGGCCGGCGAGGCCGCCGTAGTAGCGGAACACGGAGACGACGTCGTCCACGTCGATGCGGCTCTCGACCAGCGTCTTGCCGGTGTCGAGCGTCTCGGTGCGGGCGATGTCCTCTTTGTCGCGTTCCAGCAGATCGGCGACGCGGTTCAGCACTGCGGCCCGGTGTTCGGGGCTGGAGTGCTGCCAATCGCCGTGGTCGAAGGCTTTTCTCGCCTTCGCGATCGCTTGGACGGCCTGTTCGCGGGTTTGATCCTCGACCTCGGTGAGAACACTCTGGTCGAAGGGGTTGATGATCTGCCGCACCGGCGACACGCCTCCCTATTCGTATGTCCACGAAGGACACTCGGGTATAGCCGGTCGCCGGTGGCGGTAAACCGTGACGACCGTCGCTATTTCAGATTCCTGCGTAGTCGGGTGAAAAGTCGAGCGTTGCTCATTGCGATGATGCCGACAACGTCTTCCGGATTGTCACCGTCTCGATAGGTCGCCACGAACTTCCGGTCCTCGATGGACCCATCTTCGACGCGAACGTCGTTCGTCGCTCGTCCGATGAACTGGATCCGCACGCCGTACTGATCGGACCAGACGTACCCGCCGCCGGTGTGCGTCGCGACGGTCTCGCCCGCGAGCAGGTTGCGGGTGGCGATCTGTGCCTGCTCGGTCGCGCTCGTCCAGTGCTCGGCCCGATGGCCCGCGCAGTTCGCGACGTCGCCGACGGCGACGACGTTCCTCAGGTTCGTCACGCCGCCCGCGTCGCACACGACGCCGTTGCCGACCTTGATCGGCCCACCGGCGAGCCAGTCCGTCGCCGCGCGCATGCCGATGCCCGCGACGACGACGTCGGCGTCGACCCGACGGCCGTCGCTGAGGTTGATTCCGGTGTTGACTCCGCCGTCAACATTGACTGAATCAACATTGACTCCCGTAATCAACGTTGATCCGTGGTCGCCGTGCAGGTGTCCACATGCGGCACCCATCTCCGCGCCCAGTACGCGTGCCAGAGGCGTCGGCAACGCCTCGATGACCGTGACCTCCTTGCCGAGGGCGCGCGCACTGGACGCGACCTCCGCGCCGATGAAGCCGGCGCCGATGACGCCGACGCTCTGGGCGTTGGCGAACGCGTCGCGCAGCTTGACGGCGTCGTCGAGGGTGCGCAGGACGTGCGTGCCGGGAATCGTGCGGGGGATGCCGCCCGTCGCGATGACGACGCCGTCGGCCGCGACGGAGGTGCCGTCGCTGAGCGCGACCTCACCGCTCGTCAGGATCGCGGTGGCCTGGTTGCCGAGCCGCCACTCGGCGTCGAGGGCGTCCAGGTCCTCCTGGTCCGCGAGCGGTACCGCCTCGCACTTGCCGAGGAGGAAATCCTTCGAGAGAGGAGGCCGGTCGTACGGCAGATGCACCTCATCGCCGACGATGACGAGCCGTCCGTCGAACCCCTGCTGGCGCAGTGCCTGCGCCGACCTCAAACCGGCGAGTGATGCGCCGATGATCGCGATCGTCCTCACGCCACGTCCTCGTTCACCTCGACATCGACATAGACCTCTCCATCCTTCACAAAGACGGGGTAGGTCTTCACTGGTCTTTTCGCGGGCAGACAGGTGGGCACGCCGGTGCGAAGGTCGAAGGACGCGGCGTGCAGCGGGCACTCCACGAAGCATCCCTCCAGCCATCCCTCGCTGAGCGACGCGTCCTGATGGCTGCAGGTGTCGTCGATGGCGTAGAGCGCCCCGTCGGCGTTGAACACCGCGATCGGGGCATGAGGACCGACGATGCGCACCGCCTCTCCCGGGGGCAGGTCCATGAGAGCGCAGGCGCGGATCATCGTCGGCCTCCGTTGCGTGACGCGGCACACGTTCCGAATGACGCAACACAATGTGCGGCTCGAACGACCCGCCGTCAAGAGTTCAAGCGGGTTGTTTTGCCTGCCGGATAGTGTTGCGCGATGAGCAACTCCGACTCGGCAGCTCAGGTGCAGTCCGTCGACAGAGCCATCAGCGTGCTCGAACTACTGGCCCAGGGAGAGGCTGGTATCACCGAAATCGCAGGTGAGCTGGGTGTGCACAAGTCCACGGTGTCCAGACTCGTCTCCGTGCTGGAGGCGCGTGGCCTGGTCGAACAGCTCGGCGAAAGAGGCAAATACGCCATCGGTTTCGGCGTCGTCCGCCTGGCCGGTGCCGCCACCGGCCGCATGGACCTGACCAAGCTCGGCCAACCGGTCTGCCAGGCACTGGCGGACTCCTTCGGCGAGACCGTCAACATCGCCGTGCACGACGCCGGCGTCGCCATCAACATCACCCAGGCACGGGGTTCCGCGGCCATCTCGGCCGTGAACTGGATCGGCCAGCGCACACCCCTGCACGCCACCTCGTCCGGCAAGGTCCTGCTCGCCTACCTGCCGGCCGACGAACGCAAGCGGCTGGCCTCGTTACCGCTCGACTCCTACACCGAGAACACCGTGACCGAGGCCGGCCGGCTGCTCGCCGAGCTGGAGGCGGTCGCGGCGCAGGGGTTCGCGGCGTGCTTCGAGGAACTGGAGCTCGGGCTGCACGCGGCGGCCGTCCCGGTCCGCGGGCATCGTGGCGAGGTCGTCGCGGCCATGAGCGCTTCTGGTCCGTCGTACCGGCTGTCGCGCGAGCGGGTCGAGCAGATCGTGCCGGCGATGCTGGTGGCGGCCGCGGACCTCTCGGCGCAGCTCGGCTACTTCGCGGGCTGATCCCACCACGGGGTCCAGCCCCAGTCGGCCAGGTCGGGGCAGGAGGTCTTCAGGCGACTGCTCGTACGAGGAATAGGCGATCCAGTCACAGATCTCATCGGTCCACCTGCCCTCGGCGCCGGTGCAGGTCGGCTCGAACAGGTTGAGGTCAAGCCGGGAGTCCGGCTCGCCGGGCTCCCGGATCTCGATCACCCGTGCCGGTTCGTGTCCGCTTGTGCCTCGCGCACGAGTTGGACGCCAGGGCCGTCGTGCATCGCCGAGGAGTCCGCCACGAGCACGTCGGCGATGATCAGCAGGTGCCACATCGTCCCGTCCAGCCGCCGCGCCAACTCGCGAGCCAGTGAGCCGACTCCTCACGCTGAGCACGCGGTGGTACTCCCAGTGGCTCGAACACCAGGTTCCTCGTCGTCGACCAGCTCTTGATCGAATCGCGAAACCGTTCGCGTTCCGCGTCGGCCTCGGACCGCGTCGCGGCCGGGTGGCATCGGACTGCGCGATCACCGCGCCGCTGGCGAGCGCGGCCACGAGCTTTGGCTCGACTGCGGTAGGTCGTCCGGTCGAGCAGTTCGACTTCCGGGAGCGTCGCGGCCACCACGTCGTACCGCGGAAGATCCGCCTGGCCTCCTCGGTGGGCCGAGGCCGGAGGTGTTCCAGCCGTCGTCCGCGAGTGTGGCGCACTCGGCGCGCGGCTTCCCTTAGTGGGGATTCCGCCTGGACTTTCCTGGTGGAACCTGACGGAATGCCCGGTTTCGCCGGCCCTCAAACCTGGACCCGCCCGAACGCGGTATTGACACCGGGTCGCGCTGGCCGCAACTTGTTGCAGATAGCGGAACAGCAACGGCGGCGAAAGGGTGTCCTGATGCCTGGTGAAGTGCCTCGCGTGGTGCTCGTGGGGGCGGGAATCGTCGGTTGTGCGCTGGCCGACGAGCTCACCGAACGGGGCTTCACCGACGTCACGGTCCTGGACCAGGCGGCAGGTTTCGCGGCCGGCGGGTCGAGCGGCCACGCGCCGGGGCTGGTGTTCCAGACGAACTCCTGCCGCAGCATGACCTCGTTCGCCCGCTACACGGTCGAGAAGTACACCGCGCTGGGCTGCTTCGAGCAGGTCGGTGGCCTGGAGATCGCCACCACCCCGGCCCGCCTCGCCGACCTCACGCGCCGCCACGGATGGGCCACGTCGTGGGGCGTGGACAGCCGGCTCATCGACGCGGACGAGGTCGCGCGCCTGCATCCGTTGCTGGACCGGGACCGGATCCTCGGCGGGTTCCTGATCCCGAGCGACGGCCTCGCGAAGCCCGTCGTCGCGGCGGAGGTCCAGGCACAGCGTGCGGCCGAACGCGGCGCGCGGTTCGCGTTCGGGCAGAAGGTCGTCGCGGTCGAGACCGCCGGCGATCGGGTCACCGGTGTGCGCACCGAGACCGACGCCTTCCCGGCCGACATCGTGGTGTCGTGCGCCGGGATGTGGGGACCGGTGCTGGGGGAGATGGTCGGGCTGACCGTTCCGCTGGTGCCGATGGCGCACCAGTACGTCTTCACCGGCAACGTGGACGCGAGCGCGGAAGCGTTGGCGCGGCAGCCGATTCTGCGGCACCAGGAAGCCGACCTGTACTTCCGCTCGCATGGCCAGGCGCTGGGTATCGGGGCGTACGGGCATCGGCCCATGCCCATCGCTGCCAAGGACATCACCTCGTCGGAGCTGCCGTTCACCAAGGAGGACTTCGAGGAGTCCTGGGACAGCGCGGTCGAGCTGATCCCGGCGCTGGCCGAGGCCGGGGTGGAGCGCGGGTTCAACGGGCTGTTCTCGTTCACCAGCGACGGGATGCCGTTGCTGGGCGAGCATCCGGGACTCGCCGGCTTCTGGGTGGCGGAGGCGGTGTGGATCACGCATTCCGCCGGCGTCGCGCGGTCGATGGCCGAGTGGATCGTCGACGGGCAGCCTCGGCTGGACCTGCATTCCAGCGACCTCAACCGGTTCGAGCAGGTGCAGCTGGCGCCGGACTACGTGCTGGAGCGGAGCTGCCAGAACTTCGTCGAGGTCTACGACGTGCTGCACCCGTTGCAGCCCATGGAGAGTCCGCGGCCGATCCGGACCAGTCCGTTCCACAGCCGGCAGAAGGAGCTCGGCGCGTTCTTCCTGGAGGCGTCCGGCTGGGAGCGGCCGCACTGGTACGAGGCCAACGCGGACCTGCCCGAGGTCGCCGAGGTGCCCGAGCGAAACGAGTGGGCGAGCCGGTACTGGTCGCCGATCTGCGGGGCCGAGGCGCTGGTGACGCGCAGGCGGGTCGCGATGTTCGACATGACACCCCTGAAGCGGCTGGAGGTCAGCGGGGCCGGCGCGCTGGACTTCCTGCAGCGCATGACCACGAACAACCTGAACCGCAAGCCCGGCGCGGTCGTGTACACGCTGCTGCTCGACGCCGACGGCGGCGTCCGCAGCGACCTCACGATCGCGCGGCTCGGCCAGAACACGTTCCAGGTCGGCGCGAACGGCAACCTGGACCTGGACTGGCTCGCCAGGCATGCACCGGACGACGTGTCCGTCCGGGACATCACGGCGGGCACGTGCTGCATCGGTTTGTGGGGGCCGAAAGCGCGCGATCTGGTCGAAGGCATCCCCGGCACGCTGGACACGCACAAGGGCTACTTCACCGCGCAGAAGGCGTTCATCAAGAACGTTCCGGTGACGGCGCTGCGACTGTCCTATGTGGGCGAACTCGGCTGGGAGCTCTACACCACGGCGGACCTGGGCCCGAAGCTGTGGGACACGCTGTGGGAGGCGGGGCAGGAGCACGGTGTCATCGCGGCCGGCCGCGGGGCGTTCAACAGCCTGCGGCTGGAGAAGGGCTACCGGTCGTGGGGCACGGACATGACGACCGAGCACGATCCGTTCGAGGCGGGGATCGGGTTCGCGGTCCGCAAGGACAAGGACTTCCTGGGCAAGGAAGTACTGGAGACCCGGTCGTCGGCGAAGAAGCTCACCTGCCTCACGATCAACGATCCGAGGCAGGTCGTGATGGGGAGCGAACCTGTTTTCCACCAAGGGAAGCCGGTCGGCTACGTCACGAGCGCGGCGTACGGGTACACGACCGGGCTCAACATCGCCTACGCGTGGTTGCCCGCGGACGTCGACGAGGTCGAGATCGAGTACTTCGGCGAGAGGGTGAAGGCGCGTCCGGCGCAGGAGCCGCTGTTCGACCCCGAGATGAAGCGGCTCAGAGGCTGACGATGGCGTACGACGTCATCGTCGGCCCGCCCGAGTCCGGTGCGATCAGGGGCAGCCGGGCCAGCACGGAGCAGTGGGACCTGAAGCACGAGATCCTGGACACCCAGGAGATCCGTCGGCGTTTTCCCGCGATGCGCCCGGCACCGGACGAGATCGCGCTCTACGAGGAAGGAGCGGGGTTCGTCGTACCGGAGAACGCGGTGCGGGCCCACCTCGAACTGGCGCGGAAGGCGGGCGCCGAACTGCACTTCGAGGAGCCGGTGACGCACTGGGAGGAAGGCAGGGTCACGACCGCCACGGCGACCTACGAGGCCGAGCACATCGTGCTGTGCCCCGGCCCGTGGGCGCCGCAACTGGTGGAGGACCTCCCAATCCCGTTCGGGATCGAACGTCAGGTCCAGTACTTCTTCCACCCCACCGAGAACTTCCGCGACCACCCGATCTACATCTGGGACCGGGCGGACGGCACGGAGTTCTGCGGGTTGGCGCTGGACGGCGCGGTGAAGGTCGCGTTCCACAGCGGCGGGCCGAACTGCACGGCTTCAAGTTCGTGCCCGTCGTCGGCGAGATCCTCGCCGACCTCACGATCGACGGGGCCACGCGGCACCCGATCGCACTCTTCGACCCTGTTCGCTTGAGAGGCGGAGCATGACCGGCAGCCTGATCTCCACCCTTGAGGGCCGCTACTACACCGACCCCGCGATCTTCGCGCGGGAGCAGGAGAACATCTTCGAGAAGATGTGGTTCTGCGCCGTCAGGTCGGGCGACCTCGCGAACCCCGGTGACTTCCGGACCGTGCAGGTCGGGCGCGAAAGCGTGCTCATCGCGCGCGACCGCCACGGCAGCCTCAACGCGTTCCTCAACGTCTGCCGGCACCGTGGCGCGCGCATCTGCGTCGACGAGGCCGGCAGCGTCAAGCGGGCGTTCCAGTGCCCGTACCACGCGTGGACGTACGCGTTGGACGGCAAGCTGATCGCCGCGCCGAACCTCACCTCGATGCCGGACATCGACCGGGTGGAATACGGGCTGACGAAAGTCCATCTGCGGGAGTGGCTCGGCTACGCCTGGGTGTGCCTCGCCGACGAACCGCCGAGTTTCTCCGATGATGTCTTGCAAGCCGTGACGGAACGCCTCGGCGACTTGGCGGGCATCGACGGTTACGAGATCGACCAGTTGTCTGTGGGCAAACGAATCGTCTACGACGTCAAGGCCAACTGGAAGCTCATCATCGAGAACTTCATGGAGTGCTACCACTGCGCGACGATCCACCCCGAGCTGACCGAGGTGCTGCCCGAGTTCGCCGACGGCTACGCGGCGCAGTACTACGTCGGGCACGGCGCCGAGTTCGGTGACGAGATCAAGGGCTTCACCGTCGACGGCAGTGAGGGCTTCGGAAAACTTGCGGCGCTGGAAGAGGAGCGCGACCGGAAGTACTACGCCATCACCATCAAGCCGCAGGTTTTCATCAACCTCGTGCCGGACCACGTCATCGTGCACCGCATGTACCCGCTGGCGGCGGATCGAACGGTCGTCGAATGCGATTGGCTCTACGCCAAGGAAGTGGTCGACACCGGGCGTGACGTCTCTCGCTCGGTCGAGCTGTTCCACCGGGTGAACGAGCAGGATTTCGAAGCCTGCGAGCGTTGCCAGCCAGCCATGTCCTCGCGTGCTTACGCACGCGGTGGGGTGCTGGTGCCGTCCGAGCACCACATCAGCGAATTCCACGCCTGGTTGGTCCAGAAACTTGAATCAGCCGACTAGGGGATCGACGGGTCACCCGTGCACGCGAAAGCTTGCACGGGTGATGGAGCAGACGGACTTCCTGCTTCCCAACGGGGAGCACGATCTCCTCCGCCGCATCCGGCAGCTGGCCGAGCGCGCGGAACGGACGGCGCACAACCGGTCCAACTTCGTGGGACCACCGCCGTCGCAGGAACACCTGGACATCCTCGCGGAGATCAGGAAGCTGACCGAGGAGATGACCACCGCCGCCACATTCCCGACCACGGGCAGACGGGCCGAGGTGCTGCCTCGACCCGCCAGACCCGTGGACGACCTGATCGGGGAAAACCTGTGACGGTCAGCGGCGCTGGCCGCGCACCATCTTGACGAGACCCTTCATGCTCTCTTCCAGCCCGGAGCCGAACGGGTTGTCGTGCACGAGGTACGTCCACGTCGAGCTCGGTCGCTTCACCCCGGCGTCGGCGAGGTCGTAGCCGTCGTCGGTGATCTTCGCGGCCTCGTACTTCTCCTTGGCCTGCTCCCACGACTCCGGCACGATCTTGTTGAACGCCGGGATGGCCTCGCGGTGGAACTCGTCCAACGGGTTCTGCCGAGCCAGCGCGCGCAGGTGGATGCCCTCACGCAGGTCTGACAGGAACGTCAGGTGGTGCGTCCACAGGTCGTCGAGGCAGAAGAGCGTGATGGCGCGGGCGGCCTCGCGGGCCACCTCGTCCGACGCGCCTTCCTTCGCACCGAGCTTGTCGAACGCCGCGTCCGTGCGCAGCACCACGTCGCGGTGGCTGAGCAGCAGGTCGCGCTGGTGCTCGATCAGCTTGTTGTAGCGCCAGGTGTTGCGGTGGATCTCCAGGTTCACGCCCTCGGCGACGCGCTGAGCGTGCTCGAAGGTGTACAGCAGGCCCTTGTCCGTCACCCGGCCGTCGGAGTCCACTTCGGACGGATCCTCGGCGTCGGGCGCGTACTGGCTGATCAGCTCGTCGTGCATCGAGGAGAAGAACACCGAGCCACCGGGGTCGCCCTGGCGTCCGGCGCGGCCGCGCAGCTGGTCGTCCAGGCGTGAGGAGGAGTGCCGGCCGCTGCCGATCACGTACAGGCCGCCCAGATCGGCGATCCGGTCGTGGTCCTCACCCTCGTGGCCACCAAGACGGATGTCCGTACCGCGACCGGCCATCTGCGTGGAGACGGTGACGCGGTTGAACGAGCCGGCGTCGGCGATGATCGACGCTTCCTCGGCGTCGTTCTTCGCGTTCAGCACGACGCACTCGAGCCCGGCGTCGCGCAGCTTCGACGAGATCCGCTCGGACTCCGCGACGTCGAGCGTGCCGACGAGGATCGGGCGCCCGGTCTCGTGCGCCGTCTTGATCTCCTCGACGATCGCGTCTTCCTTCTGCTCCAGCGTCGCGTAGAGGCGGAAGTGCTCGTCCTCGCGGATGTTCTCCTTGTTCGGCGGGATCACGAGCACCTCGAGCTCGTAGAACTCGCGCAGCGTCTCCGCGACGGCGACCGCGGTGCCGGTCATGCCGCAGCGCGTCGGGTACCGCGACAGCAGCGCCTGCACCGTCATCGAGTCGAGGATCTCGCCCGACTCGGTCGTCTGCACGTTCTCCTTGGCCTCGACCGCGGCCTGCAGACCGTCCGGCCACCGCTGCAGCTTCGCGACCCGGCCACGGGTGTCGTTGATCAGGTGCACCTTGCCGTCGCGCACGATGTAGTCGACGTCGCGGTGCAGCAGCACCTGCGCGTGCAGGGCGACGTTCACCTTCGACAGCGTGGAGGTGACGTGCTCCTGCGAGTACAGGTCGATCTCACCGAGCGCGCGCTCGACGGCCTCGGAGCCGGCGCCGGTGAGGAAGACGTTGCGCTCCTCGTCGTCGATCTCGTAGTGCAGGTTCTGCCGCAGGCGCTTCACCAGGTCGGCGATCACCGGGTCGGCGGCCTCGGCACTGGTCGAGCCGGCCAGCACGAGCGGCACGCGGGCCTCGTCGACGAGCACCGAGTCGGCCTCGTCGATCAGCGCGACCTCCGGCTCCGGCACGATCAGGTTGTCCGGGCTCGTGACGATCCGGTCGCGCAGGATGTCGAACCCGATCTCGCTGACCGGCGCGTACGTGACCTCGCACCGGTAGGCCTCGCGCCGCTCCTCGGCCTTAGAGCTGCCGTTGATCCACCCGACGCTGACGCCGAGCAGCCGGTACAGCGGCCCCATCCACTCCGCGTCACGCTGGGCGAGGTAGTCGTTGACGCTGACCACGTGAACGCGCTTGCCCTTGACCGCGAACCCGGCCGCGGCCATGGCGCCCGCGAGCGTCTTGCCCTCACCGGTGGCCATCTCGACGACGAGCCCGCTCAGCATGCCCAGCGCGCCGAGCGCCTGGACGTCGAACGGACGCTGCCCGATGGCACGCTCGGCGGCCTCACGCGTGAGGGCGACGAGCTCGGTGTCGTCGCACTCTTCGCGCAGCTTCGCGGCGTGCGCCGTCAGCTCCTCGTCACTGAACGCTTTGAACGTGTCAGCGTGTTTTTCCACGTCCTCGAGCAGTGCCTGGAACGGTGCGAGGTCAACCGACGCCGGTTTCTGCGCGAACCGGCGCATCCGCTGCTTGAAGCGCGCCATGAGAGTGGTCACGACGCAGCAACGTACGGCATGGCTTGTGTGTTCCGCAGAGGTCTTGACAGTGAAGCCGGAAATGTCCGGTTCTATCGGGTCTGACTTACGAAACGCCCAGGTCAGCGGTCGGCTTCCCGTCGCGGCGGATCACGTTGGTCAGCACGCCGTCGTTGAGGGCGATGGCCGCGGTCACCGCCGGTGCCCCGAAGAAGCAGATGGTCTGCTCGAGGTGATCGCCGAGAACGCCGAACGAGTGATCCCTCGACACGAAGATCATGTAGTCGCCGTTGGGGTAGTGCGAGTACTCCCAGTCCTCCAGGTCGCCGATGTCCGTCACCCGGTGGGGCCGGTATTGCGCCGAGGGATGGACAGCATCGTGCTGGAACACCGAGTCCCAGTACTCGACGCACTCCCGCAGCACGTCACACACCAGCTGGGCCACCGGACGAGCAAGTTCGGGAAACGGGGCGTCCGGCGTCCCGCAGAGAGGCAGCGCCCACACGATCGAGGGGACGGGCTCGTTGATCACCGGCGAGTTGGAGTGGCTGAACCCGAAGTCGTCGACGAAGCCCCGCCACAGTTCACGCCACAGGTCCCGGTCCAACTCCACCCATGCGTACTCCGGCACGATCAGCACAGTAGCCATCGGCCCGGTTGGTGCTACCGCAATAGCACCAACCGGGACCGGATCTAGGCGACTCGGTGGGTCTCGGGGAGTTTGAGCGCCGAGAACAGCGTCGCCAGCCCCATCAGGCACAGGAACGCGGACACCGACAACGACGTCCCGGTGGCCCCGAGCAGCGCGGTCATGATGAACGGCGTACCGCCGCTGACCAGGATCGACGCCAGCTGGTAGGCGAGCGAGGCGCCCGAGTACCGCACGTGCGGCTCGAACAGCTCACCCAGGTAGGCCGCGATCGGCCCGTAGACCAGCGACGACGCGATGCCGCCGACGGTCGCCGCGATGAACATCATGACGAGCGACCCGGTGTCGACCAGCAGGAAGTACGGGAACGCCCACAGCGTGAGTCCCACGGCGCCGGTGATGATCAGCGGCTTGCGGCCGAGGCGGTCCGAGAGGTGCCCGGAGTAGAGGATCACCGGGATGCTCACGATCGACGACAGCAGGCTCACGATCAGCACGGACTCGCGGGAGAGGCCCAGCGTCGTGGTGGCGTAGGAGAGCAGGCCCGCGATCGAGACGTAGAAGATCGCGTTCGAGGCGAACATCAGGCCCGCGCCGAGCAGGATCGGCTTGCGGTGGGTGCGCAGGGCCTCCTTCAGCGGGGCTTGGGCGACGACGGGTCCGGTGGCGCGGCGCTCCTTCAGTTCGCGGAAGACCGGGCTGTCCTCGACCTTCATCTGGATGAAGAGGACCACCGGGAAGAGCAGGGCGGACGCGAGGAACGGGATGCGCCAGCCCCAGGACGCGAACGCCGCCGGCGAGAGGGACGTGGTCGCGGAGATGAACGCGACGTTGCCGAGCAGCACGCCGATCGGGACGCCCGCCTGACCGAACGTGCCCGCGAAGCCGCGCTTCTTCGGGCCCGCGGTCTCGGTCAGCAGCAGGACCACGCCGCCCCACTGGCCGCCGACCGCGATGCCCTGCAGGAAGCGGAGCAGGACCAGGAGCACCGGCGCGCCGACGCCGATGGCCGCCGTGGTGGGCAGGACGCCGATGAGGAACGTCGCCGCGGCCATCAGCGCCAGGCAGATGACCAGGGCCGGTTTGCGGCCGAACTTGTCGCCGACGTGGCCGAAGACCAGGCCGCCGATCGGGCGGGCGACGAAGCCCGCCCAGAACGTGCTGAACGACAGGAGCAGCGCCACGATCGGCGTTGCCTCGGGGAAGAACAGTTTCGGGAACACAAGGGCCGCGGCGGTCGCGTAGATGAAGAAGTCGTACCACTCGAGAGACGAACCAACGAGTCCGGCTGCCATCAGCCTGCGCAAGGTCTTCTGTTCAGTCGGGGCGACACTGACCACGGCTTCTCCTCACCAGGTATCGATGAACGGGCGTTTCTTCCCTGGCGGGCCGGGAAGTTGAGGGGGCGAGCGCGGTCGCGATCCAGCGGCGGGTGTCAGCCGGGTCGACCACGTCGTCGATCTCGAAGACCGAGGCGACGTTCAGCGCTTTGCCGTGTTCGTAGGCCATGGCGACCATCTGGTCGAAGCGCCGCTTGCGCTCCTCCGGATCCTCGATGGCGTCGAGCTCCCGTTTGAACCCGAGCTTGACGGCGCCTTCGAGACCCATCGGACCGAACTCGCCGGTGGGCCAGGAGATCGCGAACTGCGGGACTTTGAGGCTGCCGCCGGCCATTGCCTGGGCGCCGAGGCCGTACGCCTTGCGCAGGATCACCAGTCCGAAGGGGACGGTGATGTTGGCGCCGGTCACGACCATGCGGGTCAGGTGGCGGACGGTGGCGGTGCGTTCGGCGTCGGGGCCGACCATGAAGCCCGGGGTGTCGCAGAGGGAGACGACGGGGAGGTCGAACGCGTCGCACAGCTGCAGGAACCGGGCGCACTTGTCCGCGGCGTCGGCGTCGATCGCGCCGCCCAGGACCTTCGGGTCGTTCGCGATCAGGCCGATGGGGCGGCCCTCGACGCGGACGAGGGCGGTGACGATGGCCTTGCCGAAGCCCTGGCGCAGCTCCAGCACCGAGTCCGTGTCGGCGAGGGTGGCGATGAGGGAACGGATGTCGTAGGCGCGCAGGCGGTTCTCGGGGATGGCGTGGCGCAGGAGGCGCTGGTCCGCGCACTTCCACGATCCGGAATTGTCGGTGCTGTCTGGAAGAATTGAATCAAGGGGTCCCCCTTGCGGCGCGGACGAAGGCTGCACGCTCGGGTGGGGGACGCCTGCGCCAGCCTGGGTGGGCCAGCCTGAGCCTGCGCCAGCCTGGCCGGGGGGCAGTCTGGCCGCCTGCGCCCGCCTGGCCGCCTGCGCCAGCCTGGACATGGGGATCAGCCGGGCCGCCTGCGCCCGCCTGGCCGTAGAGCCAGCCTGGAAGTACGAGAGGTACTTCCGCGCCACCGCAACAGCTTCTTCTTCGGACGCCACCACAACGTCCACGACGCCGTTGGGCACCTGCACGTCCAGAGGCCCGACATCCTCCGGCCGGAACACCCCGAGCCCACCGCCCTCGATCATCGCCGGCCCACCCATGCCGATGTTCGCGCCCTCGACCGCGATGATCACGTCACACGTGCCGAGCAGCACCGCGTTGCCCGCGAAGCACCGGCCCGCGACCACGCCGACCAGCGGCACCTGGCCGCTCAGCTGGGCGAACGCGTGGAACGAGCCGCAGTCGAGGCCGCTGACCATGCTGTGGTCGGTGTCGCCCGGCCGGCCGCCGCCGCCCTCCGCGAACAGCACCACCGGCAGGTTCTCCTGCTGTGCCAGCGCAAACAACCGATCCTTCTTCTGATGGTTGCGCAAGCCCTGTGTGCCGGCGAGCACGGCGTAGTCGTAGGACATCGCCACGACCCGTTGGCCGTTGACCACGCCGATGCCCGCCACCATGCCGTCAGCGGGCGTGCGTTCAATCAACTCCGAGAGAGACCGGCGCTGGCGTTGGGCGGCGATCGCCAAGCCGCCGTACTCGACGAAGTCGGAGCAGAGATCCGCGATGTTCTCGCGTGCGGTCCGCCCGCCCCGAGCGTGTCGTTTCGCGGCCGTCTCGGGACGGTCGAACGAGTGCCGGGCCAGCACCTCGGCGAGATCCGGGCGGACGTGCTCCAGATCGACCTCGGCGGCGTCCTCAGTGGACGAACCAGAGCCGGAAGCGAGTCGCTGGCCCTCGGAGACCGTGTCACCGACCGACACGAGCACATCGCCGGACACCCGCACGACGTGCTGCATCTTCATCGCTTCCAGCACCACGGAGTCGGAAGACACCGAGACCACGGTCCCCGCCAACGGCGCCCGCATGCCCGACAAAGGTTCCGGAGCCACGAAATCGGTCGTGGCGCCCACGATGTCCCGAGCCAGCAACGACCCCAGGAACTCCAGGTTCGTGCCGACACCCTCGATCCGGAACTCGCGCAACGCCCGCCGTGCCCGGTTCAGGGCGACGTCCAGGTCCTCGCCGTGCACCACGAGCTTCGCGAGCAACCCGTCGTAGCGCGTCCCGACCCGATAGCCGGCGTACCCGTGCGTGTCGACGCGCACGCCGGGCCCGGAAGGCAGCGCGAAAGTCGAAAGCACGCCGCCCGAGGTCTGGTTCACCCGCACCTGAACGGCACAACCGCGGTCAAGCGGCGTGTAGTCGACGTCGCCGCCCCAGGCCAGCAACAGCTGCGTGCGCACGAGGTCCACGCCGGACACCATCTCGGTGACGGTGTGCTCGACCTGCAGCCGCGGGTTGACCTCCAGGAACGCGAAGAAGTCGCCGGACACCAGGAACTCCACCGTGCCGACGCCCGTGTACCCGGCGGCGGAGGCGATTGCCACGGCCGCCTCGTGCAGGGCCTTGCGCAGCGGAGGATCCAGCAGGGGAGCGGGCGCGATCTCCACGACCTTCTGGTGCCGCAGCTGCAGCGAGCAGTCGCGGTCGCCGATCACCGAGGTCCCGACCAGCTGCACCTCGATGTGCCGGGCGGAGGGCAGCAGCCGTTCGAGGTAGACGTCGCCGGCCCCGAACGCCGCCAGCGCCTCCGCCCGGCACGCCTCGACGGCGCTGTCGAGGTCCTCGGGCCGATGGACCGCCCGCATGCCCTTGCCGCCGCCACCCGCGACCGCCTTGACCATCACGGGGAACTCGCCCGGCGCGGCGTCCAGCACCGGGATCCCCAGCGAGGCCGCCAGCGACCGGGCCCGGCGCTTGTCGCCGAGCAGTTCGAGCACCTCGGGCGACGGCCCTGCGAACGTCAGCCCGCGCGCGGCACAAGCCCGTGCGAACGAAGCGTTCTCGGACAGGAAGCCCCACCCCGGATGCACCGCCTGGCAGCCGTCGGCGGCGTCCAGGAGCTGATCCACATCCAGGTAGGGCGAGTCTCCACGCAGTGCGACGGCGCGATCCGCGAGCGTCACGTGCAAGGCGGAAGCGTCGTCCTCCGCGTACACCGCCACGGTGCGAATACCCAGGTCAGCGGCCGCGCGCAACACCCGAACGGCGACCTCACCCCGGTTGGCGACGAGCAGCACGGCAATCCTCCTGAGCGACCGCTTAGTATGTGACGGCGGTCGCATGTTGCCATCTGAAGTCAACGGAAGTCCATACGGAACCGATCGTGGGGTTGAGACGTCAACGGAACGCTTCAGCGCGAACCGACGATTCAGTTGGCAGACTTCCCCGCAAAGTTGCGAAGGGCTTCAGGAGGCCGCAGTGGTGTTCAAGAGGATGATGCGCGCGTTCGGCGTGGGCGGGCCGACTGTCGACACGGTGCTGACCAACCCGAACGTGCGCCCCGGCGAGGTGCTGTCCGGTGAGGTTCGGATCGCCGGTGGCGACCACCCCGCCGAGATCGACCACGTCACGCTGGCGCTGCTCACCCGTGTCGAGGTCGAGAGCGGCGACAACGAGTACAACACCAACATGGAGTTCCACAAGTTCTCCGTGGGACAGCGGATCATGGTGCAGCCGCACCAGAACCTGTCGCTGCCGTTCCAGATCCCGGTGCCGGTCGAGTGCCCGCTCAACGTCGTCGGCGGCATGCAGCTCGCCGGCATGCAGCTGGGCCTGCGCACCGAGCTCGAGGTCCGCGGCGCGGTCGACCCCGGCGACCTCGACCCGATCTGGGTGCACCCGCTGCCGTCGCAGGACGCGGTGCTGCAGGCGTTCGGGCAGATGGGCTTCCGCTTCACCAAGGCGGACAACGAGCGCGGCCGCATCCACGGCGTGCCCCAGACGCTGCCGTTCTACCAGGAGATCGAGTTCTACCCGCCGCCGCAGTTCGCCGGCCGGGTCAAGCAGGTCGAGCTGACGTTCGTCACGACGGCGCAGCACGTGCACGTGATCCTGGAAGCCGACAAGCGCGCCGGACTGCTCCGTGCGGGCGGTGACGCGTACGGCCGTTTCGCCGTTACGCACGAGCAGTCGGTCGGCACGGACTGGACCGCGACGATCAACCAGTGGATGAGCCAGGTTTCCGGCAGCCGATGGTAGTTCTCGCGCTGCGGAACGTGGTGTCCGCCGGGATGATTTTCCTCTGAGGTTCCTGGGTATATCCCGGGGCGAGCAGAGGAGGCGACCGTGACCATCGAGAGCATCATCGGCGCACTCATCATCGGACTGATCCTGGGATTGCTCGGCAAGTTGTTCGCGCCGGGCAAGCAGGCCATTCCGATCTGGTTGACGCTGCTGGTCGGCATTGCCGCCGCGTTCATCGGAACGTGGATCGCGAGGGCGCTCGGCGTACAGGACACGCCGGGCATCGACTGGATCGAAGTGATCGTCCAGATCATCGTCGCGGCGGTCGGTGTCTCCGTCGTGGCCGGGATGTACGGCCGCAAGCGTGTTGGTTAGCTAGGAAACGGGCCGCACCATCCTGAGGACGAGATCGGCGTACATCGCGCCGATCTCGTCCGGTGTCCGCCGCCCGCCCGGCTGGTACCAGCGCGCGACGTCGATGCACAGCGACAGGACGGCCAGGGTCGCGCCCTTGAGGTCGGGGACGTCGAACGCGCCCTCCGCGACGCCGTCCGCGATGTAGGTCCGCATCTGCTGCTCGATCTGCCGGCGCAGCTCCGCCACCTGTGCGTGGTGTTCCGGGGAGAGCGCGCCGAGCTCGTACTGCACCACCCGCGCCGTCGTGTGGAACTCCGCGTGCCACCCCGCGAACGCCGCCACCGCGTTCTTCAGCCGCTCCACCACGTCGCCGCCCTGGATGCCGGACAGCAGGGTGAGCGACGTTTCGTGACCGACGAGCGAGATGTTGAAGAGAAGCTCCTCTTTGGACCGGTAGTGGATGTACACGGCCGCCGGCGACATTCCCGCGAGCGAAGCGATGTCGCGGGTCGTCGTGGCGTGGTATCCCTTACCCGCGAACGCGTGCGCGGCGGCGATGAGCATGCGGCGGGCGGCGTCCGGGGTGATCGAGCGCCACATCTCGTCGAGCAGCGCGAACTCGTCCAGTCCGGTCGTCGTCATCGGGCCGCTCCTCGCGTGTTGACAGGTGCAGGATCGTACTGCACGCTAAGCGGGCGCTTAGCGCTAAGCAACCGCTTAGTATGGAGGTAGTCGTGCAGCGGACGCTGTTCAACGAGGATCACGCCGCGTTCCGGGAGTCGGCGAAAGCGTTCGTCGAGCGCACGATCACGCCGAACGTCGAGAAGTTCATCGAGCAGCGCGTGATCGACCGTGACGTGTGGCTGGAGGCCGGCCGGCAGGGACTGCTCGGGCTGGAGATTCCCGAGGAGTACGGCGGCAGCGGTGCGAACGACTACCGGTTCAACACGGTGTTCGCCGAAGAGCTGTGCCGGGTCAACGCGGCTGTCGCGTCGAGCCTCGGCATCCACGGCGACGTCGTGGCGCCTTATCTCGTCGACCTGTGCACCGAAGAGCAGAAGCAGCGCTGGCTGCCCGGCATGTGCACCGGTGAGATCAAGACCGGCATCGCGATGACCGAGCCCTCCGGTGGCTCCGACCTCGCGGCGCTGAAGACCAACGCGGTTCGTGATGGCGACGACTGGATCCTCAACGGCTCCAAGACGTTCATCACCAACGGCTACACCGCCGACATGATCGTCGTCGCGGCACGCACGGACCCGTCGAAGGGCGCGCGCGGCATCACGCTGTTCGCCGTCGAGGACGGCATGCCCGGCTTCGAGCGCGGCCGCAAGCTCGACAAGGTCGGCCAGCACCCGTCCGACACCGCGGAGCTGTTCTTCTCCGACGTGCGCCTCTCGCAGGAGCACGTCATCGGCGAGGAGGGCCAGGGCTTCATCTACATGATGCAGCGCCTGCCGCAGGAGCGGATCGGTGGCGCCATCTCGAACCTGGCGCACGCGCAGGGCGTCTTCGACGAGACGCTGGAGTACGTCAAGGAGCGCAAGGCGTTCGGCCAGGCGATCGGCAAGTTCCAGCACAACAAGTTCCTGCTCGCCGAACTGCGCACCAAGCTGGACGTCTCGCAGGCGTTCATAGACGGCCTCACCATGCAGCACGTGCGCGGCGAGCTGAGCCCGGTCGAGGCGGCGCAGGCGAAGTACTGGAGCGCCGACATCGAGAACGAGGTCATCGACGCCTGCGTGCAGCTGCACGGCGGCTACGGCTACATGACCGAGTACCGCGTCGCCCGCGCGTGGATGGACGCCCGCGTCACGAAGATCTGGGCGGGATCCAACGAGATCATGAAGGAACTCATCGGCCGCGACCTGGGCCTGTAAGGGGTGTGCTGTGGCTGAAGCTGTAATCGTCTCCACCGCCCGGTCGCCGATCGGCCGGGCGCGCAAGGGTTCCCTGGTCTCGCTGCGGCCGGACGACCTCGCCGCGCAGGTGATCTCGGCCGCGCTGAAGGACGTCCCGGCCACCGAGATCACCGACCTGCACCTCGGTTGTGCCGAGCCGCAGGACGAGCACGGCCAGAACATCGCCCGCCGCGTGGCGGTGCAGCTCGGCTACGACAACCTGCCCGGCACGACCGTGAACCGGTTCTGCGCCTCCTCGGTGCAGACCGCGCGCATGGCCTTCCACGCCATCAAGGCGGGGGAGGGGCACGCGTTCGTCTCGGCCGGCGTCGAGTGCGTCTCCCGGTACATGCACTCCGGTGCGCCGTCGCTCAACCCGTTGTTCGACGAGGCTCGGCAGCGGACGTTGGACACGGCTGCCGCCAACGCCGCGTGGACCGATCCGCGGCTCGACGGCAAGCTGCCCGACTACTACATCGCGATGGGGCAGACGGCGGAGAACGTCGCCACGCAGATGGGCATCTCGCGTCGTGACCAGGACGAGTTCGGCGTGCGGTCGCACAACCTCGCGGAGAAGGCGATCGCGGACGGGTTCTTCGAACGCGAGATCACGCCGGTCGTGCTGGCCGACGGAACCGTTGTGTCGACCGATGACGGCCCTCGTGCCGGGGTCACCTACGAGGCTGTTTCGTCGCTGAAGCCGTCGTTCCGGCCGGATGGCACGGTCACGCCCGGCAACTGCTGCCCGCTCAACGACGGCGCCGCCGCTGTCGTGATCATGAGCGACGTGCGGGCTCGCGAGCTCGGGCTGACGCCGTTGGCCCGCATCGTTTCCACCGGTGTCTCCGGGTTGTCGCCGGAGATCATGGGCCTCGGCCCGGTGGAAGCGACCCGGCAGGCACTCGGCCACGCCGGTCTGTCCATTTCGGACATCGACCTGGTGGAGATCAACGAGGCGTTCGCCGTGCAGGTGCTCGGCAGCCAGCGCGCGCTGGGCATCGACCTGGACAAGGTGAACGTGCACGGTGGCGCTATCGCACTGGGCCACCCGTTCGGTTCGACCGGTGCGCGCATCATGACCACGCTGATCAACGGCATGCAGGCCCGCGACGCCCAGTTCGGCCTGGAGACGATGTGCGTCGGCGGCGGCCAGGGCATGGCGATCATCCTGGAACGACTGAGCTGAAGGGTTCTGGCGAAGTGAGCATCCTCGACAAGTTCCGGCTTGACGGAAAGGTCGCGATCGTCACGGGCGCGTCCTCCGGCCTCGGTGTGGCGTTCGCGAAGGGCCTGGCTGAGGCGGGCGCGGACGTCGTGCTGGCCGCGCGTCGTGCGGACAAGCTGAAGGAAACGGCCGCCCTGGTCGAGTCGGTCGGCCGCCGCGCTCTCGTCGTGCAATGCGACGTCTCGCAGCCCGACGACTGCCGCGAGGTGGCGCGTGCGGCCGCCGAGTTCGGGACCGTGGCGGTGCTGGTGAACAACGCCGGTGTCGCGTCGGCGGTGCCGGCCTCCCGCGAGACGCCGGAGCAGTTCCTCGGCGTCATGGACGTGAACCTCAACGGCGCGTACTGGATGGCTCAGGCCGCCGCGGCGGTCATGAAGTCCGGCGGCTCCATCATCAACATCTCCAGCGTGCTGGGTCTGGTGACCGGCGGCATCCCGCAGGCGGCCTACTCGGCGTCGAAGGCGGGTCTGCTCGGCCTGACCCGCGATCTGGCCCAGCAGTGGACCGGGCGCAAGGGCATCCGCGTCAACGCGATCTGCCCCGGCTTCTTCACCTCCGAGATGACCGACCAGTACCCGGCCGGCTACCTGGAGAAGATGCAGGCGGTGCTGCCCGCCGGCCGGATCGGTGACCCGGAGGAGCTGGCCGCGGCCGTCGTTTTCCTGGCTTCGCCCGCCGGTGGTTACGTGACGGGCGAGACGCTCGTCGTCGACGGTGGCGCCGTCATCGTTTGATCCCTGATCGGCCTAGTGCCAACGGCTCCCTTGACGCGTCTAATCCTCGTCAGGGGGCCGTTTTGGCATGAGGGGGAGCCGTGCAGGAACCGGAGTTCAAGGCTGTCGATCCGCGAAGACGGTTCTTTCTGTGGTTCGTGCCGCCGCTGACGGTGTTCGTGCTCGGACTGGTGGTGCTGCTGGTCTCCGGGCACGTCACCGGCCCGTTCCAGCACATCACCGTGCTGCGCGTGCTGATGGCGTCCAAGCGGGATTTCTTCCAGGACGAGCAGGTCAAGCGCATCCTCATGGCGCGCGGTTACCAGGTGCACGTGACGCCGATCGGCTCCCGCGACCTGGCGCGCACACCCGACCTGGACTCCTACCACTTCGTGTTTCCCTCTGGGCACGTGGCGAACGAGCACGTGAAGTTCCGGCGGACGGGAAAGCACGCGGTGCCGTTCCGGCCGTTCTTCACGCCCGTGGTGCTCGGCACGTTCCGCGAGTACGCCGAGGCGTTGAGGAAGGCGGGCGTCGCGACACCGCACGACAAAGTCGTGCAACCGCTCTACTACAACCTCGACCTCGACAAGTTCATGGATCTGGTCGTCGCCCACACGCGGTGGAACGACTACCAGTTGCTCAACGGCAACCGGATGATCATCCAGTCACCGGACCCGTGCAAGGCCTACTCGGGGGCCGTACTCGTCGGGTTCCTCGCGTCCGCTGCCGACGACAACCCGCCCCAGACCATGGAGGCCGCGGAGGCGCTGGCCCGGGAGGTCAAGCCGCACATCGACGCGCAGGGCCAGGCCAGCGAGGACATGGCGCCGAAGTACTTCGCGCCGGAGGGGTCGACGCACGCGGCCATCGCGGTGATCTACGAGCACCAGTACCTCGCCCACCAGCTGGACAAACGGGGCGCAGACAAGGAGCGCGTGCTGCTCTACCCGACCGCACAGCACCAGAGCACGCCCGAACTGATCTCGTTCACACCGGAGGGCGACCGGATCGGCGAGCTGATGATGACCGACCCGGAGCTGCGCCGGCGCGCGGTCGAGCTGGGCTTCCGTTCGCTGGGCTGGAACGGGGCGACGGAGCAGGACTTCTCCGGCTACCTCACCGGACACGGGCTGCCGGAGCCTCCGAGCGGTGAGCAGGGCCGGGTGGCGCTGCCCAAGGCGGAGCTCTTCGAGCGCATGATCGACGTGGTCGGCGACTGCCGATGAGGATCCTCGCCGCGGTGCTGCTGCTCGTGCTGGCCGCGTGCACGTCGAGCACGCCGGAGCCGGTGCGGCTGAAGGTGCTGGCGAGTCCGGAACTGGCCGATCTCGGTCCTGTGCTGGACGAGTTGAGACGTGCCACCGGGGTCGAGCTGGTGGTCGAGCACCGGGGCACGGTCGAGGCCAGCCGGTCACTCGCCGGGTTCGACCTGGCGTGGTTGTCCACCAACAGGTTCCTGCGGTTGCGGGGCGCCGAGCCGGCGCTGTCGTCGAGCATCATGCTGTCCCCGGTGGTGCTCGGCGTGAAACCTGGCAAGCGGGCCACGCTGGGTGAGCGGCCGACGTGGGCGGACGTCGCGGACAAGGCCGCGATGGGGGAGTTCCGGTACGGCATGGCGGATCCGCGCGTGTCCGGTGGCGGAATGGCCGCGCTCATCGGGGTCGCGACGGCCGCCGCGGGCACCGGAGCGGCGCTGCGGCCCGAGGATGTGAGCTGCGACCGCCTGCAGGGATTCCTCGCGGGGCGGGCGTTCGACGTGCCGGACCCGATCGCCGAGTACGTCCGTCGGTCTGATGTGGACGGAGTGGTCGCGCACGAGTCGGACCTGCTGGCGCTCAACGCGTCCGGGCGCGTCGCTCCGTTGGAGATCGTGTATCCGCGAGACGGGATCGTGCTGTCGGACTACCCGCTGATGCTGGTCGAGCCCGCGCATCGGGCCGCCTACGACCGGGTCGTGGAGTGGCTGCGGTCGTCCGCGGCACAGCGGATGATCGCCGAACGCACCTGGCGGCGGCCCGTCGACCCGGCCACGCCGCGGCCCGAGAAGCTGCGCGCCGACATCGGCACGGCGCTCTACTTCCCGGACAGCCAGGAGGTGCTCGACCGGTTGCTCGTCTTCCACGACCGGGCGGGCGACGGCCGCCAGGTGATCTTCGTGCTGGACTACTCGACGTCCATGCGGGGCGCGCGGATCGCCGGGTTGCGGGAGGCTTTCGCGTCCCTCAACGGGTTCGACCGCTTCTACGTCGGCGAGACGGTCACGATCGTGCGGTTCGCGGGCAGCGTGCTGGAGGAGCGCTCGATCACCGTGCGCGGCCGGGAGGACCTCGCGGCGCTGCAGGCGGTGGTCGCGTCCGACGACCTGCGCGACAACACCGCGATCTGGACTGCTTTGGAGCATGCGTTGCGGCTCGCTCGTGGTGAGACGTCGGTCGTGCTGATGACCGACGGGGAGAACAACGCGGGGCCGTCGGTGAATGAGTTCCTGCGCGTCGGGCGGGGCGAGGTGCCCGTGTACCCGATCCGGTTCGGTGAGGCGGATGTGGCGGAGCTGGACCGCGTGGCCCAGGCCAGCGGCGGCCGTCTCGTGGACGCCGGCGCGAGGTCGTTGCTGGAGGCGGTGAGGGAGATCCGTGGATGTCGATAGGACGCTGTGGTGGTCCGTCTCGTGGGGCTGGATCCTGCTGTGGTGCGCGACGCTGATCGCGTTCGCCGTCGGTGGTGGTGCTCGCGGTGCGGTGGGTGCGTCGTAGCGGTCCGGAGCCGGAGGTGCCAGGACTGCTGTTCTACGTGCACGGCCAGCGGATGATCAACCTGTGCAAGGTCGGCCGGTACGACGACGCGGTCACCCGCCAGTTCGTCAAGCAGATCACCGTCACCAAGAACGGCAAGCTGCAGGTCGGCCCGAGCGAGTTCGGAATCGGCGTGGACGGCTCGGTGGTGGAGCAGAACACCGACACCTATGAGAAGCCGGCGACGGAGATCGACGTCATCGGGGTGGTGCTGGCGGGGCTGCGGGCGGGCCACGGCGTGGTGGATGTCGATCTGACGAGGCAGACCATCACGGCGGACGAGGCGTGGCGACGCGGGAAAGCGAAACGCCTCAACGACATCCGCGACTACGTGTCGCTGCATGGCCGGTTCGAGCTCGGCGACGGAACCGACGACAAAGCGGTGCTGCTCGCCCCGGTCGGCAACGCCAGGGTGCGGGTGGAGTGCGACCACGCGAGCCTGCGCGACACCCTGCCGCCCGGTCAGTTCAACGCGCGGTGCCTGGGCAAGGTCCAGTCGTGGAACGGGGAGACCGGCGAGATCGTGGTGCTGCCGGTCGTTGTATTCCAGTAGACAGGCGGGGGACGATCGGCGCGTGATTACGTTGGATCAAGTGCTGGTCGTCGATGTTGAGGCGACTTGTTGGGAAGGAACGCCGCCTGCCGGTGAGGTTTCGGAGATCATCGAGATCGGGATCTGCCCGGTCGAGGTGGGCTCCGGGGTCCGGGGTGAGCGGCGGAGTGTCCTGGTGCGGCCTGCCCGGTCGTCCGTCAGTCCTTTTTGTACTCAGCTGACGACGTTGACTGCTGCCGATGTAGAGGCTGGTGTCTCGTTCGCCGAGGCGTGTGCGTTGCTGCGCGCGGAGTTCCGGTCGGATCGTCGGGTGTGGGCTTCGTATGGCGACTACGACCGCAAGATGTTCGAACGGCAGTGCGCTGCCTTCGGCGTGAAGTATCCGTTCGGGCCGAGGCACGTCAACGTCAAGACGTTGTTCGCTCTGGCGCATGCGTTGCCGCGAGAGGTTGGGATGGCGGAGGCCGTGCGCGTTTCCGGGCAGAAGCTTGATGGCACACACCATCGTGGGCACGACGACGCCTACAACATCGCCGGGTTGCTGACTGGGCTGCTTCGGCGGTGAGATCACCTGATCGGAGGATTCCAGTCGAGACCGACCGTGCAGGCGCGCGTGGCGTCCCTCCACACTGAGATGGCGAACGTGCCTGCGGCCGCTGACACCCGCGCGAGGTATTCGGTGGCGCTTCCACGCACATCGAGAATGTCGAGCGGGTCAGTGCTGGCAAACGGCTCTTCAAGCACCTCTCAAAGCTGTCGTCGACCTCGGACGAGTCAGTCGAGTGGATCGGGAAGCCGGCTGCAGAGAGATAAGATCGAAGTGTCTGAGCAGCTGTTCCGAGCGCTCTGGCCTTTGGAGTCGCCCTGGACGGCTCTGCCGCGCATCCGTGACTCGAAGGGCCGGGCGGACGCCACTGTCGCGGCGCCCGCCTGGGGTGCGTTCCTCGCGGAAGTGAAGAGCGGGGACCTGTTCAGAAGGTGATCACGTCGGCCGTGTTCGGGCTCGCCTTGCCCGCCAGCACGGCCTGCCACACGTCGACCAGCTCGTCCGGGCCGCTATGCCGGGCGATGCCGACCCAGTCGCCCGCCTGAGCGGTGAAGCCTCGCCACGCCTCCCCGAACCGCTGAGCGAGGCCCTCGGAGCCCCAGTCGGCGGTGCGCTTGCGGAGCTGCTCGGGAGCGAAGAAGAACTCCGAGCGCGGGTCCGCCGATGCCTTCTGCTGGGTGAGGCCGATCGAGATGTCCTTCACCAGCGAGGAACCCAGGCGGTCGTGCAGCGTCGAGCGCACCTCCGCGGAGCCGCTGAAGTCCAGGTACACCGAAGGTTCGACGTCCACGGCGGCGTCGTAGGGGAGCACGGTGTCGTAGAGGCCAAGGCTCTCAGTGAATTCCACGTTGCGCGGTGACGTGAGGCCGACGAGCCGTACGCCCTTGCCCTGCAAACACTGTGCGGTGCCGAAGGCGGTTTTGCTGGAGGCGGAGGAGATCACGACGGTGCGGGCGCCGTGGAAGTCGTTGTCCTGCAGTTGGTCGGCGAGCAGGTACGACGTGAGGAACAGCGGACGGTACAAAGCCTGGAGGTCTTCCAGCGCGGGGTCGTAGGCGGGGTCCTGCGAGGTGACCAGATAGCTGTTGTAGACGGCGGGCAGATCGGCACGGTGGTCGGCCGTGTCGACGAAACCAGAAGACGTCAGCCGAGCGCGCACGACGAGGTGGCTGGACATCGGGAGGTAGCCGTACACGCGGGTGCCGGCGGGCAGGGCGTCCAATGTGGAGTCGACGACGTCGGCGAAGCCCCACACCGGGATGACGCCGCGGCCTTCGGCGGCAACCGGGAAGAAGCGCCAGTAACCGATCATGTCGCCGATCACGCCGTAGGTGACGTTGTTGGCGGTCAGGCCGACGTGGCCGACGCGCAGCAGGATCTCGCAGTCGCCGAGTTCGGCGGAGAGTTCGTCGTGCAGCACTTCGGTTTTGGTGAGGTCGTCGCGGTCGACGACGACGGTCCAGCGACTGATCATTGCCAGGATTCTCCTTGGTCTGGAGGTACGCTCCGGTCGTGACCGTGCCTGAAAGACTGATCGACGCCGCCACCCGCCTGTTCGCGGACAAGGGGTACGAACGCGTCGCTGTGCAGGAGATCGTGGAACGCGCCGGTGTCACCAAAGGCGCGATGTACCACTACTTCGGGTCGAAGGACGATCTGCTGCACGAGATCTACGGGCGGTTGCTGCGGATGCAGACCGAACGGCTGGAGAAGATCGCGGGAAGCGCCGGGCCGATCGCCGAGCGGCTCCGCGACGCCGCCGTCGACGTGATCATCACGAGCATCGAGAACTTCGACGCGGCCAAGGTGTTCTTCCGGTCGATCGACCACCTGTCGGCCGGGAAGCAGAAGGAGGTTCGGGCCGAACGGCGGCGCTACCACGAGAAGTTCCGCGATCTGGTCGAGGAAGGGCAGCGTGGCGGGGACTTCCGCGCCGACGTGCCCGCCGACCTCGCGGTGCACTACTTCTTCGGCTCGCTGCACCACCTCGGCACGTGGTACCGCCCGGACGGGGAGATCCCGGCCGGGCGGCTGGCAGAGCACTATGCGGATCTTTTGATCCACAGCCTCACGGCACAATCACGCTGACGATCTCGGCGACGCAGGCGGGCTTGTCGCTGCCCTCGATCTCCACGACGACCTTGGTCACGAGCTGCTTGCCCAGCGCGATGTCCGTGATGTCCAGCAGTTCGACACTGGCCCGCACGCGCGCGCCGACGAGCACCGGCTGCGGGAAGCGGACCTTGTTGCTGCCGTAGTTCACGCCCATCTTGATGTTCTTGACGGTGTAGATGTCGCGCACGAGGAACGGCACCAGCGACAGCGTCAGGTAGCCGTGCGCCACCGGGCCGCCGAACGGGCCCTTGGCGGCCTTCTCGACGTCGATGTGGATCCACTGGTGGTCCAGGGTCGCGTCGGCGAACAGGTTGACCTGCTCCTGCGTGACCTCGTGCCACTCGCCGAAACCGAGGTGCGCGCCCTTGGCGGCGACCAGTTCGTCGATGTTCTCGAATGCGCGCATCTCAGTCCTTCGGTCCGCCGGCGACGTAGATGACCTGGCCGGACACGAACCCGGCTCCCTCGCTGACGAGGAACGACGCGGTGTGCGCGATGTCCTCGGGCTGGCCGACGCGCGCGACCGGGATCGTCTGCGCGGCACCGTTGAGCAGGTCCTCGAACGAGATCTTCATCCGCTCGGCGGTCGCCTTGGTCATCTCGGTGGCGATGAAGCCGGGCGCGATCGCGTTGACCGTGACGCCGAACTTGCCGAGCTCGATCGCGAGGGTCTTGGTGAAGCCCTGCAGACCGGCCTTGGCGGCGGAGTAGTTGGCCTGGCCGCGGTTGCCCAGCGCGGACGTCGACGACAGGTTGACGACGCGGCCGAAGCCTTCCTTCGTCTGGTGGGCCTGCACGGCCTTGCTCATCAGGAACGCACCGCGCAGGTGCACGTTCATGACCGTGTCCCAGTCGCTCGTGGTCATCTTGAACAGCAGGTTGTCGCGCAGCACGCCGGCGTTGTTGATCAGCACGGTCGGTGCGCCGAGCTGCTCGGCGACCTGGGCGACCGCGGCGTTGACCTGCTCCTCGTCGGACACGTCGACCTTGAGGCCGATGGCGCGCCCACCACTCGCGACGATCTTGTCGGCGCCGTCGAGCACACCCTGCTCGTCGAGGTCGAGCAACGCGACGGCCAGGCCGTCCGCGGCGAGACGCTGCGCGACCGCGGCACCGATGCCACGAGCCGCGCCGGTGACGATCGCAACTCTTTCGGCGGCAACCCTGTCGGCCACGGGTCCTCCTTCGTTGGGGGATGGTGAGCTAAGCAAGCGCTTAGTAACGTACCTATCAGTCCGCTTGACGTCCAGGCCTGTGCGGACGACCATACCGACTGGTCGGAATGTCGGCCAGAAGTCGTCTCATCGAGGAGGCAGGTGCCCGTGGAACTCACCGGCAAGGTCGCGCTCATCACCGGCGGATCGAACGGCATCGGCGCCGCGTCCGCCCGGCGCCTGGCCGAGCGCGGCGCGCGTCTCGTGATCGCCGACATCGACGCTGAACAGGGCAAAGTCGTCGCTGACGAGGTCGGTGGCGTGTTCGTGCGCTGCGACGTGACGCAGCCTTCGGACTCCGCCGACGCGGTCGCGCTGGCGGTGCGCGAGTTCGGCGGATTGGACATCGCCTTCCTGAACGCCGGCATCGGTACCGGGTGCTCGTTGGGCGATGACTTCGACGTCGAGACGTACCGCCGTGCGATGGCCATCAACCTGGACGGCGTCGTCTACGGCGTGCACGCGGCCCTGCCTGCCGTGCGAGAGCGTGGTGGCCAGATCATCGCCACGGCCTCGATGGCCGGTCTGATGCCGATGCCGGGCGACCCCGTGTACGGCGCCAACAAGGCGGCTGTCGTCGGGCTGGTCCGCTCGCTCGGCGGTGCTTACTCCGACGTGCGCGTGAACGCACTGTGCCCCGCGTTCGCCGACACCAACATCATCACGCCGCTGCGCTCGACGCTGGAGGAGATCGGCATGCCGATCCTGCCCGTGTCGGCCGTGGCGGACACGTTCATGTCCATTGTGGAGGGTTCGGGTACCGGCGAGGCGTGGTTCGTCCAGGCCGGCCGGACCTCGGAGCCGTTCGGGTTCCGTAACCCGCCCGGCCCGCGCGCCGCCGACGGTTCCCGCGTCGACGCCGCTCGCCAGGATCCCGTTTCGATCGCGCTCAAGGAGAGCTGACGTGCGTGCCATCCAGATCACCGAGTTCGGTGGACCCGAGGTGCTCCAGCAGGTGGAGCTCCCTGACCCGGTAGCGGAGCAGGGCGAGGTGCTGATCAACGTCAGCCGGTCCGGCCTCAACTACGCCGACACGCACCAGGCGGAGAACTCCTACCTGGCCCAGATGACCCTGCCGCTGGTCCCCGGTGGCGAGGTCGTCGGTACGACCGAGGACGGCCGCCGCGTCGTCGCGCTGACCAAGAACTCCGGCGGTTACGCGGAGAAGGCGGTCGCGCCGGCGTTGACGACGTTCGAGGTGCCGGACGGTGTGGACGACCTGACCGCGCTGTCGTTGGTCGTGCAGGGCGCCACGGCGTGGTTGCTGCTGCGCAAGTCGACTCACCTGGAGGCGGGGGAGTCGGTCGTCGTGCACGCCGCCGCCGGTGGTGTGGGCACGATCGCCGTGCAGCTGGCCAAGCTGTGGGGCGCGGGCCGCGTGATCGCCACGGCATCGTCTGACGACAAGCGGAAGCTGGCGTTGGACCTGGGCGCGGACGTCGCGATCGACTCGCGTTCCGAGGACATGACCGCCGCGCTGATCGAGGCGAACAACGGGCGGCGCGTCGACGTCGTGCTGGACATGACGGGGGGTGCTACCACTGACCAGTCGCTGGTTGCGTTGGCTCCGTTCGGGCGGCTTGCGTTTTATGGCATGGCCTCGCGGGAAAGGCCGAAGCCGGTTGATCTCGGGGCGCTGCTGGTGCACTCCACGACCGTTGCGGGTATGTGGCTGCCGCACGCCCTGAAGGTCCGTGACGCCGAGCACGGGACGTTGGCACATCGGGCCATGGCCGAGCTGTTCCAGCTCGTGGTCGACGGCAAGCTCAAGGCCGTGCCCGGTGGCGAGTACGGGATGGGCGAGATCCAGCAGGCGCACGAGGACCTGCGCTCACGCCGGACCGCGGGCAAGCTGCTGCTCGACCCGTCGCGCTAGCTGTTCGGGCGTCTGCAAGTACCACCGACAGCCCAGTCGGTAGTACTTGCAGACGCCATCCAGACAACGAGAAGGGGCGGTCCGCCGAAGCGGGCCGCCCCTTCTCATGTTGTGCTGCTTACTCGGAAAGCTCAGCCAGCTGGGCCTTCACCTTGGCGAGCTCGGCCTCGAGCTCCTCCATGCGGGTGCGGTGCTGGTCGCGCGCCGCCTCCAGCACCGACTCGATGCCTTCCGCGATGTCCTCGTGCAGCTCCTTGGCCGCCTTGGCGACCGAGACGGCCGAGATGACCAGGCCCGACACGACGCGCTGCGTGCCGTGGACCAGGTCCGCCTGCCACTCGCCCTCGGCCGTACCGGTCACCGTGAGCGTGAGCTCCACGGTGCGGGTCTTCTTCGCCGTGCTCTTGGCGCGGGCGGGCTTCGGCTTGTCGGCCTTGGCGGCCTCGGCCTTCGGTGCCTCGACCGGCTTCGGAGCCTCGGCCTCGGGGGCCGACGCCGGAGTCTCCTCCGCGACGATCTCCTCGACTGCCTGCACCTCGGTGAGCGTGTCCGACACGATCAGGTTTCCTCTCTGCGCAACGACGTGACCCCGAGCACATCCTAGAACACGTGTTCGATCAGACGGCAATGGGGTCAGCGCAGAGCCTAGTCAGTAGGGCGGCAGCTGTACGCGCCACTGCCGTTCCACGTCCATCACACCTGGCACGGCCAGCAGTGCGGGGATCGCGCGGACCTCGGCGGTTCCGGTGACCACGCCGAGGGCCTCCAGAACGGTGTCCACGACCAGGCCGGCCTCCCGCAGGTCGTCCAGCACCCGCGGGAGGCTGCCCTCGGTCACGGAGACCATGACCTGGTCGACGGACATCGTCAGGGGGCCTGGACGAGCCCGGTGCCGATGTCGGTCGACGGCAGCGGCAGACGCAGTGCCGTGCCGACCAGCCGGGCCCACAGCTCGTAACCGCGGGCTCCGGTGCGTTCGGCGATCAGGACGGCCACGCCGGCCACGTGCGGGGTGGCCATCGAGGTGCCGCGCAGGCGCCGGTACTTGTCCGGCAGCTTGAACGACGAGTAGACGTCGACGCCCGGTGCGCACACGTCGATCTGGCCGATCTTGTCCGCCGAACCGGAGGAGAACGACGCGATCGCGCGGTTCACGTCGATGGCCGCCACGGCGATGATGGACGGACAGCGGGCCGGGTGGCCCACCGGCGCCACCCGCAGCGGACGGGACGAGGCGTTGCCCGCGGCGGCGATGATCAGCGTGCCCTTGGCCATGGCGCGCTGGGCCACGGTCTCGTAGATCTGCGAGTACGGCGTACCGGCGGGAACGTCGGCGCCCAGGGACATCGAGATGATCGCGCAGCCGTTGGCGACCGCCCAGTCGATGCCCGCGAGGATGCCGCCGTCCGAGCCCGAGCCCGCGTTCGACAGCACCTTGCCGGCGAAGATCTCGGCCTCGAACGCCACGCCGTAACCGGGCAGCGTGGCGGGCTTGCGCGGGCCCGCCGAGGTGCCGATGCAGTGCGTGCCGTGGCCGTGGCCGTCCTGCACGTCCTCGCCGGTGATGAACGACTTCGTGGTGATGGCGCGGTCCGCGAAGTCCGGGTGGTTCTTCTCCCAGCCGGTGTCCAGCACGGCGATCTTGACGCCCTTGCCGGTGGCCGTGCTGACGTCCGCGCCGACCGCCTGCAGGCCCCAGGTCAGCACCGACTCGTCGGCGGCGGCCCCGGCCTCTGCCTCTTCCTCGGCCGGTGCCGCGAACACGTGCACGACGCGTTCCGGTTCGACGATCTGGACCGGGCCGGGACGCTCGGCGGCGCCGTTCAGCTCGGCCAGCAGGTTCGGGTCCGCGGACACCACCGCGACACCGAGCTCCGGGAACACCTGCACGGTGTCCGGATCGAGATCGCCGCTGTTCGGGTCGAACCCGGCGATGGCGCCGAGCTCGGCCACCCCTTCCTCGATGGCGTCTTCCTGCAGCAACACCAGGAACCGGCCGGTGGTCTCCACTTCCGCGGGTTCGGTCATGACGGATCGCCCCTACTCTCCTGTAGCCCTACCTAAGAGAGTCGTCATCCGGAGGCATCCGTTTCAGGCCATTTGCCTTCTCCGCTGGAAGAATTCCCCGATCGGCTCAACGTACTTGGCCGCGATGGGCCCGAGGATCGCCATCAGCAGCACGTAGGCGGTGGCGAGCGCGGCCAGGTCGTTGTTCACCTGACCGGACGCCACGGCCAGTCCGGCGATCACGATGGAGAACTCTCCGCGGGCCACGAGCGCCACGCCCGCACGCATTCGGCCCATCGGGCCGATGCCCTGGCGCCGCGCCGCCCACCAGCCCGTGACGATCTTCGTGACGGTCGTGACCGCGGCCAGTGCCACGGCGATTCCAAGAACAGGTGGAATCGACTTCGGATCGGTGTTGAGCCCGAACACGACGAAGAACATCGCGGCGAACAGGTCGCGCAGCGGCTCCAGCAGCCGGGTGGCGTTCTCGGCCGTCGAGCCGGAGATCGCGATGCCGAGCAGGAACGCGCCGACCGCCGCGGAGACCTGCAGCTGCGAGGCGACCCCGGCCACGAGCAACGCCGAGCCGAGCAACTTGAGCAGGAACACCTCGTGGTCCGGGCTGTCCACAATGGCCGAGATGAACCGGCCGTACTTCAGCGCCACCACCAGGACCACGGTGATCGCGAGCAACGAGATGCCGACCGACGTGAGCCCGCCGAGGAAGCTCACGCCCGAAAGCACGGCGGTGAGCACCGGCAGGTACACGGCCATCGCCAGGTCCTCGAACACCAGCACCGACAGCACGACCGGCGTTTCGCGGTTACCCAGGCGGCCGAGGTCGCCGAGCACCTTCGCGACGATGCCGGACGACGAGATGTACGTGACGCCGGCCATCGCCAGCGCGCCCACCGGGCCCCAGCCCAGCAGCAACGCCGCGATCGCGCCCGGTGCCGCGTTCAGCACCAGGTCGAGCACGCCCGCCATCCACGAGCGCTTCAGACCCATGGTGAGCTCGGACGCCGAGTACTCCAGGCCCAGCAGCAGCAGGAGCAGCACCACGCCGATCTCGCTGGCGAGGTGCGTGAACTCCTGGATGCCCTGTAACGGAACGAAACCACCGACGCCGAACGCGAGACCACCGATGAGGTAGAGCGGGATCGGTGAGATGCCGATCCGTCGAGCGACGCGGCCGAGCAGACCGAGGCCGAAGAACACCGCGCCGAGCTGGATCATGGCGATAGTTGTCTCGTGCACAGTGATTAACCGCCGTGGAGGATCTCAGCGGCGCCGTCGAGGCCTTCCGCCGTGCCGACGACGACAGCGAGGTCACCGTTTTCGAAGATGAAGTCGGGTCCGGGCGACGGATGGGCGTTGCCCGAGCGCACGACGGCCACGATGGACGCACCTGTCCTGGTGCGCAGAGCCGTCTCACCGAGAGTGTGGTTCGCGAACGCGGTGACCGGCAGCTGACGCGTGGTGATGCCGGTGATGTCGCGGTGCTCCTCGCGCAGGTGGGCGACGAGCTGCGGCGCGCCGAGCAGGCCCGCGAGCGTGTTCGCCTCTTCGGGTGACAGCGGTATGGACGCGGAGCAGGAGTCCGGATCGCTCGCCTTGGACACGATGAGCTCGAACCGGCCGTCGCGATAGGTGATCACGCCGACGCGCCGGCCGGCGCGGATCATGAAGTCCTGGCGCGTTCCGATACCTGGCAAGGGCGTGATCTCTACGTTCACCTGGATCATGATACGTGGTCGTCGCGTTCTTCCGCCTGAGTGCGGGAGAGCCCACTGTTCGGTCTGGAGTGTGGATGTCTCTGCGGGTACGCCCTGTACGACGCGGGTGGGTGGTACGCGATCGCGTACCCGGCCCCGACGTCGACGAGTTCGCCGAACCCGGTCAGGTGATCGGGGCACTGGCCAGAGCCCCGCACGGCACGCTGCTGGCCGTGCAGCACCCGCACCGCACCCCGGCCGCGCTGGCCGCCGGCACCGGGCTGCTCGACGCGCTGCCCGCCGCCCGCGCCGAGCTCGCGGCCCTGGTCCGGCGTGCGTACCGCGAGGTCACCGACGTCGTCGCGCCGTACCGGGTGGACGGACCGGACGGCACCGCCTGCGGACTGCTCTGCCTCGTCGACCCGGACGCCATCGCGCACACCGAGGACGTCTACCCGGACGTGGTGGCCGAACGCGGTCAGGTGCTGGCCTCGCTCGGCATCGCGACGAGCGCGGCGATGCTGATCCCGATCACACCGCACGACGGGCTCACCGAGCTGGTGCTCGGCATGGACGAGGAACCGGCAGTGTCGCTTGTGGACTCCGGCGGCCGGCGGCACTGGGTGTGGCTGGTCGGCCCCGGTGCCCGGCAGGAGGCGTTCCTCGAAGCGGCGGGCGCGCACCCGTTGCTCGTGGCGGACGGCAACCATCGCGTGGCGGCGGCCAGGGAGGCGGGACTGTCCGGACTGCTGGCGCTCATCACGTCCGGGCCGGGCCTGCGGGTCGGGCCGATCCACCGCGCGATCGTGGGCACCGGGTTGGGTGCGTCCGACCTGGTGGCGGCGTGGGAACGGGTCGGGCTGACGGTGTCGACGATGCCGTACGTCGTCGATCCCGAGCCCGGGGTGGTCGTGGTGCGGTGCAGTGACGAGGTGCTGCGGGTCGAACTGCCTGTGGGGCAAGGGATCGACCACGCGGTGGTGGAGTCGTTGCTGCTCGGTGAGGCGCTGGGACTGGATCCGGAGAGCCTCTGCGTGCGGCCGGTGGCCGACCCGTCCGTCGAGGCCGAGGCCGTGCTGCTCATCGCCCCGGTGCCGCTCGCCGAAGTGCTGGCGGGGACGAAGATGCCGCGCAAGAGCACGTACTTCACGCCCAAGCCGCGCAGTGGTTTGCTGCTTGCCGATCTAGCTCCGGCGTAGGGCCCTGCCGGGCGGATTCGTTCGGCCCTGTTTCCAGGTCGGCTGTGCGGTGAGACTCAAGTGATGCGCCACGAAGCAGCACCCTCGTTGCCGCCGCCTCACTCCAAGATCGGAATTGTGCACGTCAAGCATCTGAGGGCGATGACCGCGGCGTTACGTTCGGTCGACTACCGCTATGGCGGCGGGTCGTGCTGGACGCAGGTGCAGGCCTTGTTGTCGTGGTGTGACAAGGCGTTCGCGCACTCGGCCAGTGACGCGGTGCACCGGGACTTCCGCCATGCCATCGCCGAACTGCACGCCCTGGCCGGGTGGACCGCCTTCGACGCCGGCCTGGGCGGGTCCGCGCACCGCCACTTCCTCCACGCCCTGGACTTCGCCGAGGACGAGGACCTGGTGGCGAACATCCGCTATCGGATGGGGCGGGTGCACCTGCACCACGGCGGACCCGCCGAGGCGCTCGGCATGTTCCGGCTCGCCGGCCTCGTCGCGACCAGTCACCACACGAAGGCGATTCTCACCGCGAACCAGGCGTGGTGCTACGCCGAACTGGGGCAGCGGGTGCCCTCGCTGGCCTTGCTGGGGCGTGCGCACGACGAGTTCGCACGTGCGGATGTGGACGGTGCGGCACCATGGGCGGCGTTCTTCGACGTGCACGATCTCGCGGGCATCACCGGCGTCATCTACACCACTCTCGCGCGCACGGTCGACGCCAGTTTCGCGCGGCCGGCAATCACATCGTTGCGTCAGGCCGTGGCGGGTTATCACGACGACATGGCGCGCAGCCGGACGTTCGCGCTCATCGCCTTGTCGTTCAACCACCTGCTGGAGGGTGACGCAGACGAAGCCGCGGCGGTCGCGGCGTTGACCGTGGCACAGTCCGGCGACGTCATTTCCGCACGCACGCGCAAGAAGCTCGAACCGTTGTCCGCCGAAGCGGACCGGCGCCGTGCGACCACCCTTCGGGAGCTGATCTCACCGTTGCTGGCAGCCCCCTCGCTCGCGGCGTGATGAGCGCACGGACCCGGTGGTTTCCGGCGGATCCAGGCTCCCTGCCCGAGATCCGGGCCTTCGTGCGCGAGCTGGCCGGTGAGTCCGGCCTGAACGGTGACGACCTTCGTGACGTGCTGCTCGCGGTGGCGGAGGCCGCGGACAACGCCGTGCAACGCGCCGGTGCGTCCATCGTGGGGGTGACGTGGGAGCCGCGTGACCACGCGGTGTTGCTGACCATCGAGGACGACGGCGTGTTCGACCTCGAAGGCGGTTCTTCCGCCCGGCCACTGGGGTTGCGGCTGCTCTTCGGCATTGCCGACGAGGTGCAGGTGCGGCCCGGTAAACCGACCTGGCCCGGCACGGTCGTGCGTGCGCTCGTGCGGGTCTGGTCGCGTGCGGGCGTCCCGGATCTGCCCGCGCCACCGGGACGCGCGCACGTGCTGCTCGTGGACGGCGACCGGTTCTCCGGCCAGTCACTGGCCGCGTTCCTGTACGCCGAGGGCTACGAGGTGACGCTCGTGACGTCGGTCGCGGCGGCCGAGTCGGCACTGGAGACACCGCCAGCGGTGGCGATCGTGGACCTGTTGACGTCTCATGGTGAGGGGACCAGGTTCGCGGCGGTGGCGCGGACGTTCGGTGTGCCGGTGATAGCCGTTTCGGCGATCGAGCCGGCCACGCATGTTGCCGATGCCTACTTACCTAAACCAGCGCATCCACCGCGTGTGCTCGCGGTGGTGCGCGACCTGCTAGCTGCCGAGTCGTGAGGCGCACGATGAAACCCGAATCAGGCCTGCTGGAGGTGCGTCGCCGCGGAGCGGTCGTGACGCTCACCGGTGAGGTCGACCTGACCACCAGCGATCTGCTGCGCTCCGAACTGGAGCTGGCTTGCGCGTTCGGGAACGCCGCCGGAGACGTGGTGATCGACTTCGCCGGCCTGTCGTTCATCGGGTCGAGCGGTGTGCACGTCCTGATCGAGACAGCGACACAGCTGGGACAGCGGCGGCTGGTGCTGCTCGGCGGCGGATGGGCGGTCTACGTCGTGAACCTGCTCGACCTCACCACGCGGTACCCCAACATGGTCATCGTCGAGTGACTTCTCCGGCCCGGTCTTCGTCGCGTCCGGCTCGGCGGGCCGCGCTAATGTCGGAGTCATGGCGGTACGAGCTGTCAGAGGAGCCACCCAGATCGACGCGGACTCGCGCGAACTGCTGCTGGAGGCCACGGCCGAGCTGGTGCGTGAGGTCCTGGAGCGAAACGCGCTGTCGACCGACGACCTGATCAGCGTCGTCCTCACCGCGACTCCGGATCTCACTGCCGAGTTCCCCGCCTACGCCGCTCGTCTGGCCGGCCTCTCGGACGTGCCGCTGCTGTCCGCCACGGAGATCGCGGTGCCGGGCGCGATGCCCAGGGTGGTCCGCCTGCTCGCTCACGTCGAAACGGATCTCCCGCGGTCCTCGATCAAGCACGTGTACCTGCGCGGGGCCGCCGCGCTCCGCACCGATCTGAATCACTGAACGGCTTCGGGAGCGTTCACTGGTCCGCGGTCTCCCCGGACGCTGGGCTGTCCCGCCTGCGGTGTGAGGCGCCGCACCAGGCACAATGTGGGCCGTGGGTGTCTCGAGGGGAGCTGCAGTGGGCCAGGGTCAGTTGCGTGGTGTGGTGGCACTCGACGGTCCGTCCGGGACCGGCAAGTCCACCGTCGCGAAGCGCCTCGCGATGGCGCTGGACGCGCGCTACCTCGACACCGGCTCGATGTACCGGGCGATCACGGTGGCGGTTCTGCGGGCCGGCGTGGACCCGGCGGACGAGGTCAAGGTCGCCGAGGTCGCGGACGCCGCGAAGCTCGTTGTCGGGACCGACCCGGGCAAGCCCGGCATCACGCTGGACGGCGACGACGTCGCGACGGAGATCCGCGGACCCGAGGTGACGCTGGCCGTGTCACCGGTGTCGGCGACCAAGCACGTGCGCGAGCTGCTCGTCGCGCAGCAGCGGGCGATCATCGCGGACGCCGTCGACAACGTGGGCGGCATCGTGGTCGAGGGCCGCGACATCGGCACCGTCGTGTCGCCGGAAGCCCCGTTGAAGGTCTACCTGACGGCGTCGGCGGACGCGCGAGCCCGGCGGCGGACCAAACAGGACAACGCGGCCGGCCGCGAGTCCACTGTGGACGCCGTACTGAAGGACGTGCAGCGGCGCGACAACTACGACTCGTCGCGTGCGGTGTCGCCGCTCAAGGCCGCCGGCGACGCGGTCGAGGTCGACACGACGCACCTGGATCTCGCGGGCACCGTGGACGCGTTGCTGGACCTCGTGGAACGGCGAGGGCTGCGGGTGACCGGGTGAGCGTTCCCGCGGGGGCGCTGCCCTGGTTGTTCGACCTCGGCCGCTGGATCGGGCGCGTTCCCTACGCCTGGCAGTTCCGGATTCGGGTCCAGGGACGTGATCGCGTACCCTTGAGCGGCGGCGTGGTCGTCGTCGCCAACCACAGCTCGATGGCGGATGGGCCGATCCTGTTCGGCGTGTTGCCTCGGCGCGTTTCGTTCCTGATCAAGCAGGAGATGTTCAAAGGCATCGCGGGCATCCTGCTCCTCAAGATCGGCCAGATCCCCGTCAAGCGGGGAGAAGCCGATCGCACTGCGTTGACCAGCGCGTTGTCCGTCCTCAAGGCGGGTGGCGTGATCGGGATCTTTCCCGAGGGCACGCGCGGCGAGGGTGACGTGGCGAATGCGCAGAACGGTGCGGCGTGGCTGGCCAAGACGTCGAACGCCGTGGTGCTCCCCATCGCGTGCCGGGGGACGTACCAGGCCAAAGGCTGGCGGCCGCAGGTCGACGTGCTGATCGGTGAGCCGTTCCACCTTCCCGACGGGAAGGGCCGGGCGGCTCTGAACGTTGCCACCGAGCAGGTGCGCGACCACCTGGCGACACTGGTCGCCGAACTCGATGGACAACGCATGAATGAGGGAAGACGATGACGGACCTGGACGGCACCTGGGAGGACGAGGCCGACTGGTCAGCCTTCGGCGACCTCGACGGCTCTTCCGAGGAGGACGCCGGCCCGCCCCAGCCGGTGCTGGCGGTGGTCGGACGGCCGAACGTCGGCAAGTCCACGCTGGTCAACCGCATCATCGGCCGGCGAGAGGCCGTGGTGCAGGACGTGCCGGGCGTGACCCGTGACCGGGTGGCGTACGACGCGCTGTGGAACGGCCGCAAGTTCACCGTGGTCGACACGGGCGGCTGGGAGCCGGACGCGCAGGGCCTGCAGGCCTCCGTGGCCGCGCAGGCCGAGCTCGCGATGGCGTCCGCGGACGTGATCCTGGTGGTCGTGGACGCGTCGGTCGGCGCGACGACGACCGAGGAAGCGGTCGCGAAGGTGCTGCGCCGCTCCAACAAGCCGGTGATCCTCTGTGCGTCCAAGGTGGACGACGAGCGCCTGATGGCCGACGTCGCGTCACTGTGGTCGCTGGGGCTCGGCGAGCCGTTCCCGGTGTCCGGTCTGCACGGCCGCGGCTCCGGCGACCTGCTCGACGTCATCCTGCAGAAGCTGCCGGAGTCGCCGCGCGACGACTTCAAGGGCGGCGCCGGCGGTCCGCGGCGCGTCGCACTCGTCGGCAAGCCGAACGTGGGCAAGTCGTCACTGCTGAACCGCCTGACCGGCGAGCAGCGCTCGGTGGTCGACGCGGTCGCCGGCACCACCGTCGACCCGGTCGACTCGCTGGTCGAGCTGGACGGCGAGATCTGGCGGTTCGTCGACACCGCGGGCCTGCGCAAGCGGGTGAAGTTCGAGAGCGGCGCCGAGTACTACGCCTCGCTGCGCACGAAGTCGGCGATCGAGACCGCCGAGGTCGCGATCGTGCTGCTGGACGCGCACGAGCCGTTGTCCGAACAGGACCTCCGCGTGCTCACGATGGTGGTCGAGTCCGGCCGCGCCTGCGTGCTGGCGTTCAACAAGTGGGACCTGGTCGACGAGGACCGCCGCAACGAGATGATCCGCGAGCTCGAACGCGGCCTGGTGCGCGTGCCGTGGGCGGACAAGGTCAACATCTCGGCCCTGACCGGCCGCGCCGTCCACAAGCTGGCGCCCGCCCTGCGCACCGCCCTGAACTCGTGGGACACCCGAGTCCCGACCGGCCGTCTCAACCAGTGGCTGACCGAACTGATCTCCGCGACCCCGCCGCCCGTGCGCAGCGGCAAGCAGCCCAAGGTCCTGTTCGCGACCCAGGCCTCCACCCGCCCGCCGACGTTCGTGCTGTTCACGACCGGTTTCCTGGAGGCGAGCTACCGCCGCTTCATCGAGCGCAGGCTCCGCGAGGAGTTCGGCTTCGAGGGCAGCCCGGTCCGCATTTCCGTGCGCGTGCGCGAGAAGAGGAAGGCCGGAGCGGCCAAGAAGTAGCCGATTGGTTGCTCTTTGCCATGAGGTGCGGTTGGTTGGGTTCGTGGCCGTACGAGTGGTGTTAGCCGACGACGAGGCCCTGCTACGGCGGGGCCTGAAAGTCCTCCTGGAGGCCGACGGACGGGTCGAGGTGGTCGGCGAGGCCGCCGACGGCGCCGAACTCGTCGAGGTGGTGCTGGCCTGTCTGCCGGACGTGGTGCTGGTGGACGTGCAGATGCCCGGCGTCGACGGCCTGGAGGCAGTCCGCCGGCTGCGAACCTGGGCCACCCCACCCGCGATCGCCGTCCTGACCACGTTCGACCTGGACGACTACGTGGCAACGGCCCTGGACCTGGGCGCCCAGGGCTTCCTGCTGAAGGACTCCGAACCCGAAGCCCTGGTCCGCGCCGTAGTGGACCTGGCCGCCGGCGGCGCCGTCCTGGACCCACGCATCACCGCCCGCCTGCTGCCACGCCTACGAGGCTTCCGAGCGAACCGCCAGCTGGACTCCCTCTCAGCCCGCGAACGCCAAGTGCTGGAACTGGTGGCGGCCGGCCGCTCGAACCACTCGATCGCCGACCACCTCTGCCTCTCCGAGGCCACGGTGAAAAGCTACGTCTCCACCGTCCTGACAAAACTGGGCGTAGAGAACCGGGTGCAGGCGGCTCTCGTCGCCCACCAGGTCGGTGTCTGGTGAAACCGCTTTACCGCGAAATCCTCACCGTCGGCATCACCGCGGGCGTAGTCCTGCTGACCCAGGACCGCCCGTTCCCGTGGTCACTGGGACTCGCTCTAGGCGCCGCACTGCTGCTCTCAGTCCGCCTGCGCTGGCCGTGGCTGGCCTGCCTGCTCTGCGTCCCAGCCGTAGCCGGCGGCCTGGGCTGGGCCCCGGCCCTGGTCGCCCAGTTCCGCCTGGGCCGCAAGGAAAAATCAATCCCGATCCAGCTCTTCTGGGTAATGCTGCAAACCGTCGCCGCCATCGCCCCGGTCCTCCTGACCGAGACAATCCCGCTGGGCTCCCTCCTGTTGGCCACCGCCTTCGCCTTCGGCCTGGCCGGCGCCCCCACCGCCCTGGGCGCCCTGGTGACCACCCGCAAGGACCTGACCCACTCCCTGTACGAAACCCGCCGAGCCCGAGCCGCCGAACTGGAAGCCCAGGAAACCTCAGCTCGCGCCGCCGAACGAGCCCGGATAGCCCGCGAGATCCACGACGCCGTAGGCCACCACGCCACCCTGATCGCCGTAGAATCCGCCGCCCTGGCCGCCACCGCCGCAGACCCCCAGGTACGCGAAACAGCACTACGCTTACGTTCCCTGGCAAAGGAATCCCTGTCAGAGATGCGCGCCGCCCTGGGCCTCCTGAACTCCGACACCTCCTACCCGTCCCTACAGGAACTGGTCGACCGAGCCCGAGTGGCCGGCGTGTCCGTGACACTCTCGGAAACAGGCGACACCGCCCTGTCGCCAGCCGTCTCCCGCGCACTGTTCAGAGTCGTCCAGGAGTCGCTGACAAACGTGACGAAACACGCCCCCGGCGCCGCAGTGACCGTAACTGTGGACCGAGCCTCCCCAGTACGCGTCTCAGTGGTGAACGGCCCAGGCGACCTACCTTCGCCAGCCGACGGAGGCGGCGCCGGCCTGCACGGCCTGTCCGAACGCGTACGCCTGGCCGGCGGCACCCTGACCACCGCATACCGCGCGGACGGCGGCTTCAGCGTCAGCGCCGTCCTACCGCCCGGTAAGTCGAAGGTTGACGGACAAGACTCGACTTTCGGCGGTGGCGAACCAAGCGCCGCCACCGCATGATTCCTGGTGTCGGTCGAGGATCGGGGGATCGGTCGGACCGAGGGACGCGGGGACCCGAACTTCGGGTCCCCGCTGTATTTCCGCAGCTCTTCGCCTGTGGTGGGGGCCGTTTTTGATCTCTGTTCGGGGTGGGGTACGATTCTTCCTGCACGCCGGGAAACCGGGAGTGTGGCCGGGACGTGGCGCAGTTTGGTAGCGCACTTGACTGGGGGTCAAGGGGTCGCAGGTTCAAATCCTGTCGTCCCGACGGCCAAGAGGGTTCTCGCAGGTCAGATACTGCGAGGGCCCTCTTTTTGTGATCTTGCCGAGTTCTGCCGGGTCGAGCACGCCGCTCATCGACCCCTTTACTCGGAGGGCTTTCACAATGCCTCTTCTCGACCTGAACAAGCTCTCAAACGGTCTCTCCAAGACCTGGGCCGGGCTATCTGCGCGACTGGGACCGCACGCTGCGATCCGCCAGTCATCCGGAGACCACCCGCTACAACTATCTGCTGGCCGCCGCCCAGCTCGCGCGCTACCTGGCGGAGCACTCGCCGGACCCGGACGCCGACGACGCGGCTGACGACCCGTGCGAGGTGACCAGGGCGCACGTCGAGTTCGTTCCAGGCGTGGATGATCGAGACCCGGTCGGCGTGCGACCGCGCTGAACAAGCACAAGGGTCTGCAGCAGTTCTTCAAGTGGCTGATGCTGGACGAGGAGGACATCGACCGCTCGCCGATGGAGCGGGTGAAGCAGCCCAAGCCGCAGAAGAAGCTGATCGCCGTCATCCGCGACGACGACACCAAGAAGGTCCTCGGCACCTGCAAGGGCAAGGACTTCGTCCAGCTGCGCGACGAGGCGATCATCCGGCTCTACTACAACACCGGCGCCCGCCTGTCCGAAGTCGGCAACCTCAGCCTCGAGGACCTCAACCAGGACACCGACTCGGTGCACTACCACGGCAAGGGCAACAAGGACCGTCGCGTCCGGTACGGGCCCAAGACCGCACGAGCGATCAGCCGCTACCTCCGCGCCCGCGCCAAGCACAAGGGCGCCGAGACTGCCCGACCTCTGGCTGGCCGACCGCGGTGGCAAGCCGCTGAAGCCCAACGGCATCAAGATCATGATCAAACGCCGCGGCCTCTCCGCAGGGCTGATCAGGTGTGCACGCGCACCGGTGGCGGCACAACTTCGCCCACGAGTGGAAGCGAGCGGGCGGCGACACCGGCGACCTGATGCTGCTGCTCGGCTGGACGTCCGAGGACATGCCGCGCCACTACGGCGCCAGCGCCGCAGCCGAGCGCGCCCAGGAGACGCAGCTGCGGATGGGGATCGGTGAGCATGTCTGACCAGATGCGTGCCCGCCGGGCCGTCGAGGTAATCATGGGCACGGTTGTCGGCCTGACGTTCTTGTTCGGCTTTGGCAATGTGTTGAGCCTCGGACTGAGGCTCGGAGTGCCTGGATGGGTCGCTCCACTGGTTGCTCCCGCGGTCGACCTGTCGGTGATGGGCCTGCTGCTCGGCCTGCGGCAGCTGACGGCGAACGGTGCCGGTGCAGCACAGCTCAAGCCCGTCCGACGCCTGCTGATGTTCTGCAGCCTGGTCACGCTCGCCCTGAACGTGGCCGATCCCGTCATCGCTGGCGAGTACGGCAAAGCCGCCTTCGATGCGGTCGGGCCACTTCTGCTGATCGGTTGGTCTGATGTCGGGCCCTGCCTGCTGCAGGGCATGAACAGCGCTCGGCTCGTTGACGCTGCCGTTGATGATCGACCGGTATCGCTACCGGCCGCTGCCAGCACCACAGAGGACGAGACCAAGTCCGTCGAGGCGGAGCCGGTGGTCGTCCGCGACGACCTGTTAGAGCGCGCGAGGCGTGAGGATATTCGCCATCGGGAGCTCTACCAGCGGCCGATATCATCGGAAGCGTTGCGTCAGAGGCTTCGAGTGGGCTCGGCCAGGTCGAGAAGGCTGGTCAAGGCGGTTCGGTCGATGGAGCTCGCCGGCGTCGCGTCCGCAGCTCGTTGTTGATCGATATGCCACCCTTCTTGACGTGGGTGTGCTGGATGGTCCGTGGGGAGACCAGCCGTCGCGCGTCTTGGCGAGTTCGTCATTGTCTGCTGTCGGCGAGCTTTAGACGTGAGGCCAGGGCCGAACGGGCACGCGACGCCGAGCTTCTCGTCGATCGCAGTGAGGGCTTCACCGCGTCCTTCGGCGTTGTTGTCGCCGCACAGCACGTCGTATTGCCGTCGCCGACACATGTGCCTGGGCGTCCGCGCTCGGCAACGATCTGAGGTGGCCGGTCATACCTCGTGGACGTGGGCGTTGTGCTTGCCGAAAATGTCGTCCGTGCAGGTCAGGCGGCATGTTGGTATTCGTGGAGGATGCCGCCGAGTCGTTGGCGTCGGCGGATGTCGAGTCGGGTGATCTGCTGCGTGGTCGGTGATCGGCTGGGGCAGCGGTTGTAGTGGTCGGGCGTTGGCGATGCCCTGGTGGGGGCGGTGGGTGTTGTAGAAGTGCTCGTACTCGCGCAGGGCGTGGAGCAGGTGCGCGTTGGTTCCAGATCAGGGTGCGGTCGAGGAGTTCGCGGCGGCAGGTCTGCGACCCACCGTTCCATGATCGCGTTCATCCGCGGCATCCGGACGCCGCTGAGCACGACCTGGATGCCCGCGTCGGCGAGGATGGCGTCGAACAGGGCGGGGAACTTGCCGTCCCGGTCGCGGATCAGGAACCGTGCCCGGCAGCCGGCGTCTTCGAGGTCCATGACGAGGTTCCTGGCGGCCTGGGTCACCCAGGCTGCGGTCGGGTGCGCGGTGGCGCCCAGGATCGCGGATCCGGCGGCTGGCGTGCTCGATCACCGCGAGGACGTACAGGCGGGCGCCGGTCAGGGTGACGGTCTCGAAGAAGTCGCAGGCCAGCAGCGCCTCGGCCTGGGAGCGCAGGAAGTCGGCCCAGGTGCGTGGAGGCGCGCTCGGGTGCCGGGTCGATGCCGGCGTCCTTGAGGATCTCCCAGACGGTGGAGGCGGCGACCTTGATGCCGAGGACGAGCAGTTCGCCGTGGATGCGGCGGTAGCCCCAGGCGGGGTTCTCCCGGGCCAGGCGCAGCACCAGGACGCGGATCGAGCGCACGGTCCGTGGCCGGCCCGGACGCTTGGGGCGGGAGCCGGCCGCGTGGCGGCGGGCGAGCAGGTCGCGGTGCCAGCGCAGCACCGTGTCCGGGCGGACCAGCAGCCGCAGCCGGCGCAGCGCCTCCGTCGGCAGGCGGTGCAGCAGCGCCGCGAGGAACGCCCGGTCGGCCGGGGTGAACCGCACCCGTGTCCTGCCCAGTTGGCGTTCCAGGACCGTGATCTGGTGCCGCAGCGCCAGGATCTCCACGTCCTTGTCCCGGTCGCTCATCGGCAGCAGGCGCAGCAACGCGAACGCGTTCGTCACGCTCAGGTAGGCCAGTCGCAGCAGCACGGCCGGCCATCATGCCGTGTCAACCGACGTCACCGAGAACAGCAATCTCACCCGCGAGCGCTCCGCCCGTTGTCCTACACGTTCCTCGAGCTGCATGGACAGGGGTTGTCGGCAGGCACAGGGTCGGCAATGTTGTCGTCGTCAAGCGCGCGACTGAGGACATCAGGTGTGTCCACTTGGCTCACCTCTTCAGTTCCAGTTCATCTGCCTTTTCACGGACGCTCCGCGAAGTTCATCAGTTCCCTCACACCTGGCCGCCCGAGCGCCAGGTGGAGCGCGCCGATTCGGGCAGCCTCGACGACGGCAAGCGGAGCGTAGAGGCACTTGTCGTGCCAGAGCTCAGGATGTTCGGTGTCGCCGTCGGCGCGGAGCAGGTAGTTGGCTCCCCGTGCGATGCAACTGGTCGAATCGAAAGATGTCATCTCGTCGCTGCCCAATAGAATTCGCATGGCGTAGGCGGTTTCCTCGATAGAGCCCCGCCATCGCCCCCACGATCCATCGACTCGTTGAGTGGCCCGCACCCACTGTGCGGCCTTACGCACCGCGGCGGCCGAATCGGGCGCCGCCTGTCGGGTCAAAGCCAACGCGCAGCACATCGTCGCGTAATAGGGCGACGCATGCCACTTGTCCCACCAATAACCCTCAGGCTCCTGCTCACTGATCAACCAGCGCACGATGTCGGCGGCTGCTTTATACCAACGGAGCCCTCGATGCTCAATCCGAGGCTTTGCATCCAGCGCGTCGAGAATATGTGCGTTAGTGCTCGTCGACGGTGTCTGCTCGCCAAGGAAGCACTGGAAATGGGCGCCGGCGTCATAGTGCCGTAGACTGTCGACGGAACGAGGGCTGCCGACGCTGGCCAGTGCGCAAAGCGCGCCAGCTGTGTCGTCGGAGTCTGGGGGCAATCCCCGACCCGCGGGCGCACCAAACTCACCGATCATAGTGTGGAGATGGTCGACGAGTCCGATGGGAATCTCTGCGGCGACACCGCAGTCAGCGAATGTGTTCACCACCCAGGCACGCTCGAACACCGTGATCGGTGCGACCCCCGGTACCGGGCCGCCCATCCGTGCCTGAATCGACTTCAGAAACTGGACAGACGGATGGGAAGTGTGCAGATAACCAGCATCAAGCCAGCTTGCCGTGGCGGCCGGCGAGCCGCAGACCACGCCGTCGATCGGCCTGACCGACGGAGCCTGCCGTGCCCGCTCGCCGAGAACCTCGAGCGAATGCCAGGTCTTGGCTGGCAGAACACTGGCATCGCACGCCGCCAATGCTTTCTGGAGCATGGTGTCGTCCATGTCGGTGGGTAAGCCGAGACGGGCTCCCGCCCAGTCGTCGAGACCCGTCAGCGGCTCGGTGACCATGCGGTCGAGGTGCCCGTTGATCTTGTTCACCAGCCACGGAATGATCAACTCAGCTGCGATCGTGTCCGGTACATGCATGCGGACACCCGGCCCGATTCGTCGAACCAGCGTGGCGAGTCCGCTGTACACCACGTCGCGTAGCCGGCCGTATTCGATGGTCGGATCCACGCGCGACTGATTGCGCAACTCTGATAACAACGCTTCGGTAGCGCTTAATGTCGGCACCACGTCGTAGCCCTCCGGCGGCCCCCAGCTACCATCCGTGTTCCGGGCCTGGCAGAGGTACCGCAGACGTTCACCGTGGCCGTCCAGCCACGGAGCCGCTACGACAAGACGGGCTGTCTCGTACACCGACGGCGAAACCTGCCCGTAGGGGTCTGACTCGATCTCGGCGAGCAGCGACCGGGCCTTGGCCATCTGCCTGTTCTGCGAGCGGATGTTTCTATTCACCACAGAGGTCAGCCTCCCGACAATTGCGGGCCAGAAGGGCTTGGCATCATCGAGTAGTCCAACGGGATCGCCAACATCCTTCTAGCACCACCGTAAACTTCTACAACATATGTTTCTGCTGACGTGCCGTCGTTACGGATTTCCGTAGGCAGTCGTCGTGATGTCGGTTCCCAAGTCCCCGAGGTGAACCTGGTGCAATGGTGCTCACATTCGCACCAGGCGTTATGGCGTGGCCAGTATGAGTCGATGTGAAGCTATTCCCTTGAATGTCCCAGTGCGGCGACAATAGGGATCACGACGAGGACGACGTCGGCGAGAGCGACCAGCGACATGCTACCAACGCGCAGCCGAGTGGAGTCGACGGCGAAGTCCGTCTTGGTGGTATGGCGGAGCTGGCCGAGCTGTTTGGCGAGCGGAGCACTGTTGGCCGCTACCGCAACCAGCGCCCACAAAACACCGATGTGCCGCCACGCGGCCCAACCGATCAGGATAAGACCGGCCGCGTAGACGACGATGGCGACAACAAGAGCACGCCGGGCGCCGCTACGGACCGCCACCGTTCGGTCGCCGACGGCCTCATCCGCAGCGCGATCAGGTAGCGACCACCACAGCACCCTCGCGGTGACAGTGAGCCCAATACCAGTGAAGAGCAGCCATGCCCAAAGGAGTAATTCCGTCCGGACCACGCCATAAGACACAATACAAGGCAGGGGGCCGAAGAGTAGGCCGAATGTGATCGGGTTGGCGTAACCTCTCTTCTTCAGTCGCACGGGTTCAAGGACGTAAAGCAGATGAATCGCCACGCATGCGGCCAGGACGATTACGGCAGCAGGCCGGTCCAGTGCAACTGAAACAACGGCTGTCATGGCAAGCGCAATCATCATTTCGACTGCCGCGATGAGTATGCATCGGTTTGCGCCAAGACGCTGTGTCGCCGCACTGATAGTGTCCTTATCTGGGTTCATGCTGTCCGAGACGATGTCACGCGCACCATTGAGCGGATTCTGTGCGACAATCACGATGAAATTCGCCAGGATCACAACAAGAGTCGGCACCAGTGCGAGTTGATCAACGCTTGTCATTCCGTAACATGCGCCGACCATGGCATGGCAGAGATAGTTGATCGGGAACGGGTAATCCATGCGGTGGATTCGGGCTACGTCGCGCCATGTTCGGAGGGTGCTCTCCGTCAGAAGTGGCATGCCGTCACCCTCATCTGCAGCGTCGGTGAGGGAGACATCGCGGTCGCGCGCAGCCGAGGTACTCCAGCGTTCGGGTTGACGCAGTGCAACGTGCGGCGCCGAAGCATCATAGCGATGATCATTCGCATCTCCAGTATGGCGAGGTCGGCGCCGAGGCAGCGACGGATACCGCCTCCGAACGGAAAGTAGTGCTGCGCCGAAAACTGCGTTTCCAGAAAACGATGCGGCTCGAACGAGGACGGGTCGGGATAGAATTCGGGGTTGCGGTGGGCCAGATAGATGCACGGTGTGAGGACCGAGCCTGCGCTCTGCGTTTCTCCCAACAATTCAAGATCCTCGGAGAGCACTCGATGGCCAGCCACGATCGCCGGTGGGGACAGCCGAAGTGACTCGCGGCAGGCCGCATCCAGCAGCGGTACGCGTGCCGCATCAGCCCCGCTGTCCGAGGTGGCCGCCAGTTCGTCGAGGATGGCGTGTCGCACGTCGTCGTGACGCTCTAGCCAGTACAAAGTCCAAGCGATAGCGGAGGCCGCTGTCTCGTGACCGGCGAACAGCAGCGAGACGACCTGATCCCACATGTCTGTCGCGCCGAGGTCACCGAGTGGCGGCGTCTCGGACAGTAGGAGGCTGACCAGAGTGGGTGGCTGGTTTTCCCGCGTTGATTCCTTGAGGCGCGTTCCGCACATCAATGCCTCGTTTAGTTCGGCACGAACGCGAAGAAAGGAGCGCCAAGTCGATGGCAGCGCGGTGTTCGGCCGGAGGTATCGAAACACCAAGGTACGCGCACGCGAACCCAATGCGCTTTCCATCCAGGCGCCGAACCGTTGGAGCACCTCGTCGTCCGTGCGGCCGAGGACTATCCGGCCGATGATCCGCAACGTCAATTCTCGGGTCCATTTCGGCAGACTGATGGTGGTCGCAACATCCAAGTTGTCGATGGCGGCGTTGGTTATCTCACTGATCGTATCCTGGTATGCGGAGAGCTGACGGCCTCGCAGTGATGGGCCAAGCACTTTGCGAAAGGCCGAGTGTCGCTCACCTTCCGACCACAGCAGCGAACTGTCCCCGACCAAAGGACGCAGTGTGTCGCTACCTTCGCGCCGCATCTGCCGGTCGTTGCGGAACAGCGTTCCAACCGTATCTGGATGCCAGACTAATAGTCGGCGGGCTGGCTGCATACGCATTTCGATGGCTCTGCGGGAGTCCGCATTGTGCGCTTCTAGAAAGGTAAGCGTGTTTAAGGCGAAACGCAGTTCCGCACGGTTCACCGAAACCTCATCCCAGAGTCATCCTCGCGGCCCGCACCATTGTCTGGTCCGGTGCGCCCCACGTGCAGTCAAATGGAATAACAGATCGTAACCCGTGGTCTGTTCACCGTCGTCGTAGGCGATGACCGGGGAATCTGTGTACTCGTAGCCCAACACCAACCCGAGGCTGTGGAACTCCGCGTCCATGGCGCAGTTCATGTGCAGGGCTCCGTGCAGACGGTATGCGCGACCGCGAGTGGCTTGCACGCCGGTGTTTCCAGGCTGATGCGATAGATCTCAACCAGTTCCGCGTTCTCCACCGCGGTCGTGTGCTCCAACGAGATCCACTCGACGTAGTTGAGAATGCGGGTGTCGTCCGCAGTCAGGTGGAAGTGGATGGTCGACGCGTCCTGAAAACGACTCGACGCGCGACGCGGCGCTGGCGAGCACGTCCACGATGTGACGCTGCCGCTCGGGCCGTCGACGTCTAACGTGGCGGTGATGACGCAGCCTGGTTCGCTGGCGGAGTCGTCCATGCTGCGGAAGAGCCGGTAGCGGACCGCGTTGACGAAGGCTGAGGTCGAGGTCCTGCGCGCAGTGGAGACTCTGTTCGGGAAGGTACCTGCCGAAACCTGTGCAGCACGGCGTCTCCCTCGGTGCGCAGGAGGAGATCGGCGATTTCGGCGGGGACGGACAACGTGCACACGTGCCCTGAGCCACCGAGCCCGTCCGAGAGGACTGCAATCCAGGGAAGGGCGAAACATGTCGGACCTGGAGCCGGACAGCACAGTACGGGAGGCCGGCCGTCGAACGTTACATCGTACAGACCGAAGCCGCTCCAGTCGCTGACCAGGAGCGCGGGATGCACCGGATCCAGCGCCCTGAACATCAGGAGTGCCAACTGGGATTTTTCACACCGCAGCAGGAATTCGCGGTCGGTGCGCCAGTTCAGGTGCGAGCGCTCGAGGTTGTCGACCGCATCTCTCACGCCAGCCGCCACCACCTCAGGCCGCTCGTCGCCAGGTACCTCGACAATGGTGATCATGTTGCCCACCACGGACGACGGTATGGCCAGGCGTGAACGCAGGTTGACGGCGAAGTTGAGGAACCGGGTGCTCGGGCCGCTCTCGAGTAGGCACAGGCTGTGCAGGAGATGTCCGCACAGCGCGTCGTGCTTCGACAACGTCCGCCCGGCACCCGCGCCGAACTCCTCCCGCATGCCTTGCACCTCGGCGTCGTCGAAGCGCAGTTGAACGACCTCGTTGGTCTGCATCGCGCGTCCGAGTTCCGCGAACGTCCCGGCGACCTCGTCGGGCTCGAGCAGCCGGTAGCTCGATCGCTGGGTGTCGTGCGGCGGGAGCACCGCGTCCAGATAGTCCTCCCGGTTCTCGACGATTGTTGCTTCCGGCGGCGTGGCTCCCTCGACGAATGCCGACCAGGAGCGCATGAACAGCATGAAGCTGTGCATGTCACCCACCACGTGGTGCATCGAGCACCCCACCGCCGTCGCTCCGCCAGCCAGCCTGGTGATCCGGATCCTCAACAACGGGTCGATCCCCTGGCGCGCGCGTGCCACATCAATGTGTTCGACGAGATCTGAGTCCCGCCGGTTCACCGATGCGATCGCTTGCTCCAGCGTCATATCACTGTCACCGGTGTTCATCGGCACACCGGAATCGGAGCAGTGGATCTCCAGCACCGAGCCCCGTTCGCGAAGCCGACCCCCGTACGGCGGGATGTGGCCGAGCGTGCGGGTCAGTCCGTGCGCGAGGCGGCCTTCGTCCAGCTCCCGATCGTAGAAGAACACCACCGCCACGACGACGTCACAGGTGATCGACTCGAACAGTCCACAGCGGACCACGACGTCCGTGGCCTTGCCTGCCTGGATCATCCTGTGCTCCCCGCGCGCTCGACGCCGTATCGCGCCACTGTCAGGAACCACGCGTAACACGCGTCTCTCCACCCGCTGATCGTCGTGGCCTGAAGGTGCCTGGCGGTCCCCTCGGGGGCCGCCAGGATCGCGGCCAGCAAGTCGTCGTGCTGGGTGCGCAACGCATCGATCATCCCGACGACCGTCGGCACGGCCCAGATCGGCTCGATGCCGTATTCGCGCGCGACGACCCAGCAAATGTTTGGCGCGCCGTCCCGTTCGTCTTTGCGATAGCTCAGCAGGTCGTTCTCCAGGCGTGCAATCACTGTGACAAGACGCGCCAGGTGGTCCAGATCCGGGGGCAGCGACGTACCAGGCGCAAGCAGTCCTGGCAGAAGCCGTTGCACCAGCATTCCGGGAAGGATGTGCGAGTTGGCGACCGCGTCGTGCAGGTAGTCGTCGATCCCTCGCAGCAGGTCGCCCCGCTGGCATTGCCGTTCCCGCACGTACGTGCGGATCGCATCGGTGACGTGGCCGGTGAACGCGGGCAGCAGCGCCGCGCCACCCAGCTCCACGATGCCCGTGCGGATCTCGGCGAACGCGAGGTGGAAGACGTCAGGCCGGGCGGGCAGCACACCGTGCCGCAGGATGGCGGCGACATCGCGCAGGTACGGCTCCGGCGGCCGGCCCGCCTCCACGACCTGGTCGTCGAACGCGATGATCAGCGTCCAGTACATCGACAGCAGGCGGACCAGTTCGACGGGTGCGTCCGGCAACACGACGCTGGCCAGGATTGTGCACGGCCCTTCCGCCATCACGTGCGCGGCGTCCGGCCGGTACAGCCCGAGCCGCAGCGCCCACCGCTGTACCTCGGACTCGATCCGCTGGTTCCGCGCGGGTTCGGGGTCGAGCAGCCACTCCCGGACCGGCTCGCTGTCGAACGTCCAGTCGTGCGGGCGCAGCGTCAGCTCCGGCGCGGGCCGCGGGTGCATCGTCGCGAGCCGGGCCCGGACCCACAAGGCGATTGTGTCAGCCCGGTCCAGACGGTCGATCGGTGTCGCGAGTTGATCTGTCGTCATTGGGCTGTCCTCCGTGGATGAACCATTAGCGGCAACCTGTCCAGGTGCAGGGAGCCGGAGCAGACCTCTCTGGCCGGGCGGCTGCTGGCCACCGCGGTCCGCCAGTGGCGCAGGATCGTCGCCGCGATCACCACCATCTCGGTGCGCGCGAAGACGTCGCCGATGCACTTGCGCACCCCCATGCCGAACGGCAGGAACACGGACCTCAGCTCGTTGCCGGGCGCCCACCGCTGGGGATCGAAGCTCAACGGGTCGGCGTACACCTGGGGATCGCGGTGCAGTGCGGTCGGGCTGAACACCACCTCGGTCCCCGGTTCGAGCAGCAGACCGCCGATCTCGACCGCGTGGGTGACCCGCCGCATCAGGAACCAGATGGGCGCGCGCAGTCGCAGCGTCTCGCTGATGACCTGCTGGGTGTACGTGAGCTTCTTGACGTCCTCGTACCGGATCGGCCGGTCACCGACCACCTGGTCGATCTCGGCCCGCATCCGGTCTTCCACCTCCGGGTGCCGGTCGAGCTCGTAGAACAGCCAGCACAGGGAGTTGGACGAGGTCTCGGTGCCCGCGCCCATGAGCGTGATGACCTCGTCGCGGATCTCGCGGTCGGACAGACCGGTGCCGTGTTCCTCGTCCTGGCTCCCCAGCAGCATCGACAGCAGGTCGCCGTGGTCGACGCCGTGCCCGCGATAGGAGGCGACGACGTCGTCGATCACCGTCCACAGCCCCTCGCACGCGGCGGCGAACCGCCGGTTGCCCGGTGTGGGCAGCGTTTCCAGCCACGGGAACGGTGAGAGTGTGCGCCTGGCGACGCTGCTGCTGATGTACGGGAACAGCCGCTGGGTCTTCTCGACTGCGGGTCGGCCGATCTCGGCCGCGAAGAGCGACGTCGCCACGACGTCGAGTGCGAGCGCGTGCATCTCGTGGTCGAACCGCAGGACCTGACCTGGCCGCCAGGACCCGGCCGCGGCTTCGGCCAGCCTGGTCATGATGTCGACGTAGCCGCGGATGCGTTCGTGGTGGAACGCCGGCTGCACCAGCGACCGTTGTCTGCGGTGCGCCTGCGTGGCGCAGGTGAGGATACCGGTGCCCAGTACCGGTCGCATCTTGTCGAAGAAGCGGCCCTTGTCGAACTGAGTGGCGTTGGTCAGCAGAATCCGCCGCACCAGTTCCGGCGAGTTGACCACGTACGCGGGGCGCCTGCCGAGGTAGATGCGCACAACGTCGCCCTTGTCCCGCAACGACTGCAGGAATCGCAGCTTGCCGACCGCCAGACGCGCGGTGTGACCGACGAGCGGCAGCCGCCCAGCAGCAGTCGGAACGTCCTCCGGCACTTGACCTTGCTGGGACACAACAGACATGGCGCCTCTCTGGTCAGATACCGAACCGGCGATCGCGGCTTCCGTAGGAGGCGATCGCCTCCTCGAAGTCCCGCTCTTCGAAGTCGGGCCACAACTTGCGGGAGAAGAACAGTTCGGATTCTGCGATCTGCCAGGTCATGAACCCCGACAACCGCTCTTCGCCGGACGTGCGCACCACCAGGTCGAGGTCGGGCTGGTCGCCGGTCGACAGGTGGGTCCGGATCTGGTCGGTGGTCAGCTTCTCGGCGATCTGTTCACCGGCCGAACCCCGCGCGTCCGGGGACAACAGAAATGACCGCACGGCGGAGGTGATGTCGTGGCGCCCGGTGTACCCGACGGCCAGGTTGACCACCGGGCCGCTCGCGTCCGCTGTCTCCAGGACGGCCGCGCTCAGCACGTCGTGGACGGACGGTGGAAGCAGGTTCAGCTGGCCTATCGCCCGGAGCCGCCACCGCCCCATCTCGGCGAGCAGCTTGATGGTCCGCTCGGCCAGTTCGAGTATCGCTGCCTGTTCCTCGGTCGAGCGGCGTAGGTTCGACTCCGACAGCATCCAGAAGCTGACGAAGTCGATTCCCCAGTCGGAGCACAGTTGCAGCACGCCGGGAATCCGTTCGGCGCCTGCCCGGAATCCGTCCCCAACCGGTAGACCTCGGTGCTTCGCCCATCGCCGGTTTCCGTCCGGGATGATTCCGAGGTGTCGGGGCACGACGTTCCGCACGGAGATCGCGGGTGAGGCGTGGAGTTCGAGCGCCATGGGTTCTTTCCGATCTGGCAGGAAGGTCAAAGACGTGTCTCTAGGACAACGGGGAGGGCGGTCGGGGCGTGCATGGGCAGGGCGGTTCCCCACTCCGGCTGTCCCCCGAGTGCCAGTGCCGGGAACCGGGTGTGGAGACCGGTGAGCGCGATCCGGATCTCGGCCCGGCCGAGGAATGCGCCGAGGCAGTGGTGGATGCCGTGGCCGAAGGCCAGCGACGCGGAGGTGTCGCGGGCCGGGTCGAACCGGTCGGGGTCGGCGAAGACCGCCGGATCCCGGTTCGCCGCCGCGAACACCGGCCGCACGTCGCTGCCCGCCGGCAGGGTGATCCCGCTCAGCTCCACCGACGTGGTGGCGATGCGGGGCACCGGGGTGAACAGGCCAGGACCGCTGTACCGCAACACTTCCCCGGTGAACGCGGCGGCGTCGCGGGTGAGCCACCCGCGCTGGTCCGGATGGTCGATCAGCGCGAGGACGCCGTGGTCGATGCCCGCGGCCGTGGTTTCGAACCCGGCGATCCACAACGTCAGCAGCATGCTGACGACCTCGTCGTCGGTGAGCCGTTCCCCGTCGGTCGCGACGAGTGCAGACAGCAGGTCCGGCCGCGGTGTGCGGCGACGTTCGGCGATCAGCTCGTGGAAGTACTTCCGCAGCAGTTCGGTGTGCTCGTCGGCGGTGGCGAGCATGCTCTCGGACATTCCTCCGAGCGCGGCGACGAAGTCCGTCACCACCGGGGCGAGCCAGCCGTGGTCGGATTCGGGCACCCCGACCAGTTCGCCAATCACCCGGACGGTGAGAGCGCTCGACAGCTCGGCGTGCAGGTCGACCACGGCACCGTCGTGCAACGGCCCGGCGACGGCGTCGAGCCGGTCCTCGCACAGCTCGCTGATCCGCTCGTGCAGGCCGGCCACCCGCTTGGGGGTGAAGGCCCGCGCGACCGCGCGGCGCAGGCGGGTGTGCTCGGGCGGGTTCTTCAGCAGCATCGCGTCCAGCCGGAAGGTCATCGACGGATGCTCCAGCGCGCTGGGCAGCTGCTCGGCGAGGCGGTCGCGATCGGGGCTGCGGAACACCGTGCCGGTTCCGTGCTGCACGGCGACCGCGTCGGCGTGCCTGCTGACGAGGTAGAATCCCCTGCTCGTCCGGTGCACGGATTCGTTGTCCCGCAACCACTTCAGGAACGGGTAGGGGTCGCGCCGGAAATCGGGCGAGGCAAACTGGGCGAGTACGTCCATGTCATCTACTCCAGGTGGTCAGATCGCGAGACGGACCGGGAACCGGGAGTGCATCCGCATCGTGAAGGACGCGCTCCAGGTGGGCTCGTCCGCGACGACGAGGGTGGGGAACCGCTGGTGCAACCGGGTAAGCGCGATGGCGATCTCGGCGCGGGCCAGGAAGATGCCGAGGCAGTGGTGCATGCCCTGGCCGAAAACGAGTGACGCGGAGGTGTCGCGTGCCGGATCGAACCGGTCCGGATCGGCGAAGACGGCCGGATCCCGGTTGGCCGCGGCGAGCACCGGACGCACCTGCGCGCCAGCCGGGATCGCCACGCCGCTCAGCTCTATGTCGCGCGCGGGGATCTGGGAAACGCCGAGAAAGATTTGTGGGCCGGTGTGGCGCAACACCTCGTTCGCGAACGCGTTGGCGTCCTGGAGGTCGCCTTCCAGCCATTGGCACTGGCTGGGATTGTCGATCATCAAGCGCACACCGTGCTCGATGGCGGCGGCAGTGCCCTCGAAGCCAACGTTCCAGAATATCCACATCATGGCGATGAGTTCCTCATCGGACAGCCAGTCTGCGTCTGGCTCATCCCGCTTGCGCACGAGATCCGAGACGAGGTCGTCGCGGGGATCGCGACGACGCAACTCGATGAGCTCCCGGAAGGCGATCTCCAGCCGAGCGGTGTGCTCGTCCGCTTTGCTGAGCAACGCCTTTGACCCGCTGCCCAGCGCTGCCGCCAGTTCGGAGGCATCTGGCGCCAGACCACCGCGGACGTCCTCGGGCACACCGAGCAGGTCTGAGATCACGTCGAGCGTGAGCCGCTTCGTCCACGTCGCGTGCAGATCGACGACTTCCCCGGACTGCAACTGGTCCGCGATCTCTTTCAACAGGCGGTCGGCGATCTGACCGATGTGCTCGTGCAGGCAGGCCACACGCTTGGGGGTGAAGTCCCGCGCGACCAGTCGGCGGATCCGGGTGTGCGCGGGCGCGTTCAGCGAGGGCATGCTGTTGAGCAGCAGGTTCACCGCGCGGGAGTCGATTGCCTCCGGGAACTGCTCGGCGAACCGAAGGCGGTCCGGGGTGCGAAAGACGTCCTCGGGGTCGCGCAGCACCCATTCCGCATCGGCATGCCTGCTGACGAGGTAGAAGCCCTTGCTGGTGCGGTGCACGGGCTCGTTGTCCCGCAACCACTTCAGGAACGGGTACGGATCGCGGCGGAAGCCCGGCGACGTGAACTGGGCGAGTACGTCCATGTTGTTGACTCCTGGGTCAGAGCGTGAGATGGATCGGGAATGCGGGGTCATTTGCACAGCACCGAGGCAGTGGTGCGTGCCCTGGCCGATGACGAGGGACGCGGAAGTGTCGCGTGCCGGGCACGTCCACCGACTCGGTCGAGGTCACCGGGATCCATCCAGTGCGACTCTGAGGCGACGGGTCGCTGGGTCGACTGAGAGGCCACCCCACCTCGGTTCGTCCAGATTGGACAGTGTGGGGAATCTGGTGTGCAGCCTGGCTGAAGTCATCGCAAGCGCGGTGCGGCTGAGAAAGGCACCCAGACAGTGGTGGATGCCGGCGCTCAGGGTGAGGTGCTCGCTGGCGTTGTCGCGAGAGGGGTCGAAGCGGTCCGGGTCGGGGAAGACCTCAGGATCCCGGTTGGCCGAGGCGAAGCAGGGCTTGATGTCGGTGCCCGCTGGATAGGTCACCCCGCCGATCTCCACATCGCGGGTGGTGGGCCTGCTCAAGGGGGAGAAGATCACCGACGGCGTCCGCCGGAACACCTCGTCGACGAACGCGATGGCGCTCGCGTGGTCGCCGCGCAGCCAGCTGCATTCGTCGGGGAACTCGAGGATGCTGGACACACAATGGTCCGTCATGACCATGTTGGCTTCAGTCCCGCCGAGCCACAGCAGCCACACCAGATTGACGAGCTCGTCGTCCGTGAGCCGCTCCGGATCATCGTTTCGCACCTGCGTGAGCCCGGAGATCAGATCCTCTCCCGGCGCTGCACGGCGGTGCGCGGCGAGGTCCCGAAAGTAGCTCTCCATCCGCACGGTCTGCTCATCGGCCCGGATGAGCAACTCGGGTGCTTCAGCTGTCGCGGCCGACGTGAGCCCGACCCCGATGTCGTGCACCGCTGTGGTCAGCCAGCCGTGGTCGGACTCGGGCACGCCCAGCAGTTCCGCGATCAGGAGCAACGGCATCGGTTGGGACACTGCCCGATGCATGTCGACGACCTCACCATCACGCAACGGCTCGTCGATCGCGTCCATCAGTCGATCACAGACTTGTTCGATGTGGCCGGTGAACTTGTCCACCGCACGCGGGGTGAAATACCGGGCTACCAGCCTGCGGAGGCGAGTGTGTTCCGGAGGGTTGCGCGCCATCATGCAGGTCGCAAGCGCCCACAGCGCCGGGTGTTCGGTGATCTGGGGAGCAGCCTGGATCATCATTTCCAGCTTCGGGGCGCGGAAGATGCCGCCGATCTCGGATAACACGAAGCTTGAGTCCGAGTGCCTGAGCGCCAGGTAGAACCCTTTGCCTGTCTTGTGTATAGGTTCGGTCTCGCGTAACCGTCGGAACAAGGGATATGGATCTCTTTGGAACTCCGCAGTCGCGAATGCGGCCAAGATATCAGTCGGCCCGGTCACTGGAACTTGGCTATCGACAGTCATGATCGAACCTCTCGGATTCGTCCGGGCGGGCAGCATTCATCGAGGCGTTCACAACAGGACACGTTGAACGTCGAACACGAAAAACTCCGGCATCGACGCCACGCACATCACGGAACCGACACAACTCTGGGAGTCGGCCACGGCAATCTGAGCTACCGCTTCTCCAACTCGACCATGAAGGATCGCGTCATGCGTGTACTGACAATCTGGGGGTCCATGACAAGCTCACCTGCCGCGACCAAAGCCGGGAAACGCGCGTGCAGCCGCGACAGGCCGATGGCGAGCTCGGTGCGAGCAAGGTATGCGCCGACACAGCGGTGAGGTCCTTGCCCGAAGGTGAATCCGGCGCCGGCGTTGTTCCGTGCCGGATTGAAACAGTCCGGGTCAGGGAACTTCTCAGGGTCCCGGTTTGCTGCGGCGACCGCCGGCCTCAGGTCCGAACCTGCTGGAATCGTCACACCGGCGATCTCCAGGGCCTCCGTTGCGATCCGCGGGATCGGCGTGAACAGCTGCACGATGCAATGCCGCAGGACCTCGTCGGCGAAAGCGAGACCCTCTTCGTGGCCAGCGCGCAACCAGTGCGCGTGCCCAGGCTGGTTCGTCAGTGTCAGCGCACCGTGGTCGAGCATCGACGCCGAGCTTTCGAACCCGGCGAGCCACACCAGCCAGAGGACACTGAACAGTTCGCTGTCGACGAAGCGATCCTCGCCTCTCGGGAAAATCCGAGACCACGCGCTGATCAGGTCGTCTTCCGGCGAGCGCACCTTCCAAGCGACGAGCTCCGCGAAGTACTCCGCCAGCTGTTCGGTGCGCTCGTCGGCTCTCGCGAGACGTGCTTCCTCGGCGCTGGCGATGCCATCCGAGAGGTCTATTACCGCTGCGGCCAGCCACGCTCGATCCGCCTCGGGCACTCCAAGCAGCTCGGACATCGCCTGTGCGGTCATTGGCAGAGACCAGGTGTGGTGCAGATCGACCGGCACACCGTCGGACAGCGGCTCGGCGATCGAGTCCAGCGTCCGGTCGGCGATCTGGGTGATCTGGCTCCGCAGATCGTTCACTTGCCGGGCCGTGAAGTCGCGGCTGACCAACTTGCGCATCCTGGTGTGCCGGGGCGGGTTGCTCATGACCATGCTGTCGAGCATCACGTCCATCGCTTTGTGATGCTCGACAGCGGACCACTGCTTCACCTTCTCCGTGCGCTTCGGGCGCAGAACGAGTTCCCGTGAGTTCTCTGACAACCAGAGCACGTCGGAGTACCTGCTGATAAGGTAGAACCCCTTATTGGTCAGGTGTACCGGTTCGTGCTCTCGCAACCAGTGCAAGAATGGGACTGGATCGTCGCGGAATTCTGGCGACGCGAACTCGGCAAGCGCATCAGGACGGCCCGTCAAGGCAGCCGGATATTTCATTGGCACCCTCCGATTTCATTGGGCGAGCATAGGATGTGGACTTTCTGGCAAAGTCGCAATAGGTCGATCGGCTACAGGATGACCCAGGCCGTGGTGTTCTCCATCCTTACACTACAGGTTCATTGTGACAGGCATGTCGAAGGTGTCAGCCCGGCCAGACTAAGAGGGCATGAGTCAACTCGGGGGTGCAGTAATGGGCGCACTTGTTGGCCGACACTTCGACGTCGCCGTAACGCACGGGGCGTTTCGTGTAGCGCAGACTAGGGTTGACTGCGGGGCCGTCAAAGCGGAATGCGTCCTCGACCGCCGCGGACACACGGGTCGGGTGTGCACGCAAGACCGCCGGCCGATCTGGATGGCACAGCGGGTTCGGCACCGCGTTGGTGATCAGGTTGACGGTGGTTCCGTGTCCGGCGCAGTCGTGGACGAGGTCGGCACGACCGTTCGAGCAGGTCGTCGCTGATCTGCTCGATCCGTGGGCACAGCGCCTCGACCCTGCGTGGCGTCAACTCCTTCTACGGCAGGCTTTTCAGTCGTCCACGATCCTCGTGCCGCGTGCCCAACCAGATGCAGAGTCATGGCCTCCCAGGGCTCACCCAGGAACGAGTAGGGATTGTCGGTGTACTGACGGCGCAATGGGCAGGGATCGAGCGCGTCGCTGCCAACCATTTCCGGGCACATCGCCTTAGCATGCGGCAAGGGAAGCTGGCTGTACAGAGCCATTTTCGGCAACCGTAACGCGTCGCCGAACGACTGACGACCACACGTGTGAATGCGATCAAGGACCCGCTTGGAAGCCTCTGGAAACGTGGAAACGGAGTCACCGGCCCACTTGTCGGAGGAACGACGTCTGCCAGACTCTGCTCGCAGGTGTCATGCCGGGTCCAATGTAGATGCTTGAGGTCGGCCATCACCGCTGTCACCGCCCGCGCCAGTTCCGCCCCGCCGGGACCTGATCCGCTTGAACTCAACGAAATCCGTCACCTCTGCATGCACTCGTGACCGACTTGGCCGCGAACATCGGCACGTCCAGTGCTGAGGACCTCACGGTCGTCGTGCCCGCCTGTTACTAGGCGGTATATAGTTCCGGCCGTGATGCCATGGCACGGCGAGGGTGTGTTCGTCGGTCGGGGGCGTGAGGCTGGGCAGTTGCGGTCTCTTGTCGAGGGCGTGGTTGCTGGGCGTGGTGGTTGCGCGTTGCTGGAGGGTGAGCCGGGGATTGGGAAGTCCTCGTTGCTGGCGGTGGTGGCTGGGCAGGCCGAGGTGCTGGGCTGTCGGGTGTTGCGGGCTGTGGGTGATGATCTGAGTCAGCGGTTTCCGCTGCGGGCGTTGGTGGACGCGTTGGCGCAGGGGTATGTCGCGTGGCTGGCGCAGCCGGGTGCGCCGGGTGATCCGATTCCGGCCGCGGTGGAGCGGCTGTCGGCGCATATCGACCGGTTGTGTGCGACGTCGCCGGTGGTGCTGATTTTTGATGATCTGCAGTGGGCGGATGAGGCGAGTCTGCTGGCGTGGCATCGGCTCAGTCAGGCGGTGCAGCAGTTGCCGCTGCTGCTCATCGCGGCGGCTCGTCCGGTGCCGCGCCGGCCCGCGTTCTCGCAGTTGCGCCGTGCTCTGATCAAGACTGATGCGGTGGTGGTCAAGCTCGGGCCGTTGCCGGCCGACGATGTCGACGAGCTGGCGAGGCATCTGGCGGGTGGGACGCCGGGGCCGTCGTTGCGGCAGTTGATCGATCGGGCCGGGGGCAATCCGCTGTATCTGCGGGAGATCATGGACTCGGTGGTCCGGGAGGGGCTGCTGGCCGGTCGCACCGAGGTGATCGCCGATATCCCGGCGGCGTCGATCCAGCAGGTGCCGGCGTCGCTGGCGGATGCGATCGGTGAGCGGCTCGGGTTCCTGTCCGAGTCCACCGCCCGGATGTTGCGGATGGCGGCGCTGCATGGTGAGGAGTTCTCGCTCACCGATCTGAGTACTTCGCTCGGTCAGGAGCCGATGGAGTTGCTCGACGCGATCGACGAGGCCCGTCATTCCGGTGTGATCAGCGGTTCCGGGCCGCGGCTGAGTTTCCGGCATCCGTTGATCCGGGAGGCGTTGTACGTGGCGATCCCGGTCGCGTTGCGGGCGGCGTTGCACTATCAGGTCGCGCGGTCGCTGGCCTCGGCTCAGACTTCACCGGACCAGGTGGCCCGTCAGTTGCTGGCCGCCGAGGGCGTGGTGGACAACTGGATGTTCGACTGGCTGGTCGACCATGTGCCCGACCTGGCCGATCGGGCGCCGGAGATCGCCAGCGAGCTGCTCCAGCGCGCCGTCGACCACATGTCCACTATGGACCCACGCCGAGACCTGCTCGCCACCATCCTCGCCGAACTGATGCTCCGGTTGGGATGGAACACCAAAGCGGTCACCGTCGCCCGCCACGCACTCGCCCACCCGGTCGAACCCGGCCTCCGGATGAGGCTGATCTGGTCGCTGGCGTCCGCGTTGTCCCGTAACAGCCCGCACGACGAGCTCAGCGACCTCCTCGCCAAATCCATCGCGGATCCGGAGCTGCCACCGGAGGGTGTAGCACGACTGCGCGGACTGCAGGCGAACCTTCACTCACAATGGGAGGGTTTGAGTGTCGGCCTGACCGCGGCGGAACGGGCGCTCGAGGAGGCCGAACGAGTCGGCGACGATTTCGCCATCGCCTTCGCGCTGAGCACCATCGCCCTGGTCCACATGAGGTCGGGTGACAACGTCGAGGGCCTCGGCATCATCGACCGTGCGCTCGAGGTGCTGGGCAACCACCCACAAGGCATCTCCGTAAAACACCTGATGTTGCACAACAAGGTTGGCATGCTGATGAACCTGGACCGCATCGCGGACGCCAGGGCGTTGTACGACCAGGTGATCGCCGCCCAAGCCAAACCCGGCGGCGTGGCACCGACCCCGTTGTTCCAGATGGCCGGCCCGGAACTCATGTATTGGTCGGGCGACTGGGACGACGCGATCAGCGTCATCGAGTCCATGCTCGCACTAGGCCTCAACGAACGCGGCAACGACTACGAGATCCTATGGTTGCGCGGCCTGGCCGCTGTCATCGCCAGCCACCGAGACGACCGCTCCACCGCCGAGATCCACCTCCAAGCGACACCGGCATGTATTGATCCAGTACACCGCGAAAGCGCGACGTACGTGCTGCTCGCCCGCGCGCTGCTCGCCGAACGAGCGGGCGACATCGAGGAAGCGATCGAGATCCTGGAACCCACTGTCGCCGACGACTACGAGGACAAGAGCCTCAGCTATCTCTTCTTTCCGCACCTCGTGCGACTCTCGCTGGCCATCGGGTACTCAACCAAGGCGAGGACGGCCACCGAGATCGCGGCCGCCATCGCAGCTACCGAAGCGGTGCCGGAGAAGGTGATCGCCGCCCTGCGCTGCCAAGGCCTCGTCGACACGGACCCAGAACCGCTGAGCCGGGCCGTTGACATCGCTCGCACAGGTGCGGCATTGCCCCTGCGGTTGGCCAACGCACTCGAAGACAACGCGGTTGTGCTCGCCCATCACGACCACGCCAAGGACGCCCGAGCGTCATTCCTCGAAGCCGTCGGCATCTACCAGGAACTCGGCGCCACCTGGGACATCACCCGCGCCGAAGCCCGCATGCGCACACTCGGCATCCGCCGCGGCGTCCGAGGATCACGGCAACGTCCCAGCAAAGGCTGGGAATCACTCACCCCCACCGAACTCAAAGTCGCCAACCTCGTCGCACGCGGACTGTCCAACCCCGACATCGGCGTCGAGCTCTACCTCTCCCGACGCACCGTCCAAACCCACGTCTCCCACATCCTCGCCAAACTCCTCGCCCACTCACGCGGAGAAATCATGCGAATCGCCGCCGAGCAACAGGCAACAACCCAAACAAACATCAGGTAGCGCAGTCCAAGTCAGAGGACTCCCGCCGGCGGTTGAACAATGAGGCTCGACCGGTGAGCTGTGGCACTCTCAAATGTCACGCTTGGTCGCCGTGATCGTGAGCGATCGAAGCTGTGCCGCTCGAAAGCCATCGTCGCTGGTAGAGCGAGACTGTCATGGTGTTGGGACCATTGTCCTGGTGATCGTGTCCCTGCTGTACAAGCTGACCCGGAGGTTGCTGTCCGCCCGTCGGCGCTTCTCCGCAGCGAGGCGGCGAAGGACGCCGAGCTGCTCGTGCTGCGGCACGAGAACACGGTGCTCCGCCGGCAACTCGCGGGTCCGGTCCACTACGAGCCGGTAGCCCGGTTTGGTTCGCCGCCCTTGGATCGTCATCGTTGGCGGGAAGTCTTCCCTGTAACGCCGGGAACCCCTGCTCGCTTGGCACCGCAGACTCGTAGCCCACAAGTGGGACTACAGCACGCGCCGAAGCACCGGACGTCCGTCGACCCGACCGGCGATCAAGAAGCTCGTACTGCGGCTCGCCAGAGAGAACCCACGGTGGGGTTATCGGCGAATCCAAGGCGAACTGGCCCCGCTCGGCCACCCCATCGCTCACTCGAAGATCTGGCAGATCCTGCAAGACGCGGGCATCGACCCGGTGCCACGCCGCGGTGGCCCGACCTGGCGGGAGTTCCTCACCGCCCAAGCCCAGGGCATCATCGCGGCGGGCTTCCTCCACATCGACACCGTGCTCGACACACGCCTCTACGCGCTGGCGTTCCTCGAACTCCACACCGGGCGACTGCGCATCACCGGCGCCACCGCCCACCCAACCCAGGCATGGACGACGCAACAGGCCAGGAACCTCGTCGCCGACCTCGGACACCGGATGAAGTCGCTCCGATTCCTGCTACGCGACCGCGACGGCAAGTACAGCCAGGCGTTCGACGCTCGCATCCTGGGCGGACTCATCAACGAGTACAGACATGCCGCTTGACGGCATCGATGACTTTCGAGCGGTACAGGCGCGCCGGTCGCAGATCGCCGTCGTGGGCTGTTGGCCGGCTTGTCGCGCAACTGGCCACCAACGGTTGTTGCCATGATTGGAGCGAACGACCGCGCCGGTCTCGGTGTGGGTCTGCTGCACGAGTAGGTGACAGTTGTAGTCACGCAGCCTGACTGGCTGGCGTGGTCATGATTGCCTCGTATTCGATGGGGGTCAACCGGCCGAGGGCGGCTTGGCGTCTGCGGCGGTGGTAGGTGCGTTCGATCCAGGTGACGATCGCGATCCGCAGCTCGCTCGCGGGTGGACCAGGTACGCCGGTCGAGAACGTTGTTCTGCAGCAACGCGAAGAAGCTCTCCATCGCGGCGTTGTCGCCCGCCGCGCCGACCCGGCCCATCGAGCCGGTCAGGCCGTGACGGTGCGAGCGCACGGACGAATTTCCTGGATCGAAATTGCGATCCGCGGTCGGTGTGCAGCACGCAGCCGGCGACCTCACCGCGGCGGGCGACGGCGTTGGTGCAGCGCGGTGACGGCGAGGCGGGACTTCATCCGGGAGTCGATGGAGTAGCCGACGATCCGGTTGGAGCAGACGTCCTTGACCGCGCACAGATACAGCTTTCCTTCTGTCGGTGCGGTGTTCGGTGATGTCGGCCAGCCACAGCCGGTTCGGCGCCGGTGGCGGTGAAGTCACGCCGGACCAGGTCGTCGTGGACCGGCGGACCGGCCTTCTTCCCGTTGCGGCCGCGTTTCTTGCCGAACGCGCTCCACCAGCCCATCGACGAGCAGATCCGCCACGCGGTCCGATCCGCCATCGACAGGCCGGCGTCGCGGGCCTCGTCGGCCAGGAACCGGTAGCCGAACTCCGGATCATCGCGGTGCGCGTCGAACAACGCGTTCGCCCGATACGCCTCGCTCGAGCTCGGCGTCGGTGACCGGGCGGGCACGCCACCGGTAGTAGGGCTGTCGAGCGATGTTCAATACCCGGCACGTCACCGCGACGGGAATCCCGTCGGCGGCGAGCTCGTTCACGAGCGGGTAGAGCCTTTTCCCGGCAGGTTCGCCTGCGACAGATACGCCGCGGCGCGGCGCAGGACCTCGTTCTCCTGCTCCAGCAGCTTGATCCGCTTACGCGCCTCGCGCAGCTCGGCCGACTCGCTCGCTGCTCACACCGGGCTTGGCGCCGTCGTCGATGTCGGCCTGGCGCAGCCACTTGAACAACGTCATCGGGTGCACCCCGAAGTCCTTCGCGATCTGCTCGACCGTCACACCGGGCTCACGGTCACGAGCGACCCGCACGACATCGTCGCGGAACTCCTGGGGATAGGGCTTGGGCACAGCGACATCCTTCCAGCTCGCCATCACGGCAAGCCAACTCAGATGTCACCTATCGGTGCAGCAGACCCTGTCGTCCCGTCCAGGTTCGGCGGTCGCCAGATGGACCTGCGACTGTTCATCCAGTCGCCGAGTCCCGACCGGCAATGCGCGTGTGGCTGGATTTGGCCTGCGAGCAGCGCGTCGGCCCAGGCGTGCCGGTGCCGCGCAAGAGCCAGGACCGCTCTGGTCACGGTCGCGTTCGTGGAGCGCGTTGGTATGAGTGTGATGTTGCCGCACAAGCGGCAAGGTCCCTTGCCTTGCCTGATGTTCGTCTGTGGCGGCACGATGTGGCAGACTCACTCGGTCCTCGGGTTGTCCGGCTGCTGGAGTAGCGACTTGACCGAATACAAGATCACCATCGTCAGGTCTCAAGGCGATCGAGATGACGGGGCAGATAGCGCGCAAATCGTGCTTAAGGTCAGTGTCGCTACGGACAGCCTTCGCATAACCGAAGTAGCCATGCGACCTGGGGCGTCCGGTGCACTGTCGCTCGGTGATGTGCCTCCAGTCGACCTTCACATGTTGGCTCGTGCGTTCCTTCTTCAGCCCGAGGACGCCCCCAAGGAGAGTGAGTCCGCGACGGAAACTCCTGGCGCTCCCGCCGAACCCCTGCAATTGTGGGATGAGGCCGAAAACTCGACTGACCAACAACCTCAGGCCAGGGCGTACCGTCGGATGCCCGACGCCGCCAAGGTGCTCAAGGTGTTGCGCGAGGAAGGCACGGTCACCGCTATGGCAAAGCGGTTCGGGGTTCCACGCCACACCGCGCAGGGTTGGCTTGCACGCATCCGGCGTGATTGAGCCGAGAGGCATGGTGATGGACTACACGATTTCCATTAGGCCGCATGACGACAGCGGTCCGGCCTTGACGGCTGTCGTGTCAATGTCTGATGGCAGGCAGGTTGTCAGAGAGCTAACGGTTTTCCCTGGTGCCAACGGAGCTGTCGCGCCCGAAGTCGCTGTCGGCACCGAACTGTCGGCGCTGTTGGGTGCCATGGCGGTCGCGTTGACTTCTGGAGCGCTCGGCTCGTGTCCCGAACCGCCGCCCAAGGTGGAGAAAGTTCAGCGACGAAGGCCGCCGGAACTGGCTGTGAAACCGGCGAAAAGCCTTCCCCGTAGTGACGTTCTGCCAAAAGACATTGGACCAACGTATTGGCGGCTGGGAACGATCGCCAAGGTGGCCAGCCACTACGGTGTCGACAAGCACACTGCCCGAAAGTGGATCAGTCAGCTGCGCAAAGGAGGGAACAGGAGGCTCGGCTGAAGGCGGCCTAGTGGACTTCTGATCGTATGGACAATGCTGGCGTGGCCACCTCAGAAGTGTTTCAACGTTCGGTGCTGGAAGCGGTGCTGGAGCGGATCACCTACGCCAACGAGGAGACCGGCTACACCGTCGCCCGGGTCGACACCGGCCGTGGGTCGACCTGCTCACCGTGGTCGGTGCGCTGCTCGGAGCGCAGCCCGGCGAGTCGCTGCGGATGCGCGGCCGGTGGGGGTCGCATCCGCAGTACGGCCGGCAGTTCGAGGTCGACGACTACACCACCGTGCTGCCCGCGACGATCCAGGGCATCCGGCGCTACCTCGGCTCCGGGCTGATCAAGGGCATCGGGCCGGTGTTCGCCGACCGGATCGTCGACGCACTTCGGCGCGGACACGCTGCGGGTGATCGAGGAGGAGCCGGGGCGGCTGATCGAGGTGCCGGGCTCGGGCCCGAAGCGCACCAAGCTGATCGCCGCCGCGTGGGAGGAGCAGAAGGCCATCAAGGAGGTGATGGTCTTCCTGCAGGGCGTCGGCGTGTCGACCTCGCTCGCGGTGCGGATCTACAAGAAGTACGGCGACAAGTCCATCGACGTCGTGCGGAACGAGCCGTACCGGCTGGCCGCCGACGTGTGGGGGATCGGGTTCAAGACCGCCGACACGATCGCCCAGGCCGTCGGCATCCCGCACGACAGCCCCGAGCGGGTCAAGGCCGGGCTGCAGTACACGCTGTCCGAGGCCACCGACAACGGCCACTGCTACCTGCCCGAGCAGCGAGCTGATCGCCGACGCGATGAAGATCCTCGAGGTCGCACGCCGGGCTGGTCGATCGAGTGCCTGGCCGAACTGGTCGCCGAGGAGGGCGTGGTCCGCGAGAGCTGCCCGGCCGACGACGGGCTCGTCGGCGCGATCTACCTGGTGCCGTTCCACCGCGCCGAGATCTCGCTCGCCGGGCAGCTGCTGCGGCTGCTGCGCACCGCCGGCCGACCGGATGCCGCCCTTCGCCGACGTCGACTGGGACAAGGCGCTGGCCTGGCTGCGACACGCACCGGCACGACCTGGCGCCCGAGCAGGACGCAGGCGGTGCGGCTCGCGCTGACCTCGAAGGTCGCCGTGCTCACCGGCGGCCCCGGCTGCGGCAAGAGCTTCACCGTCCGGTCGATCGTCAAGCTGGCCGCGGCGAAGAACGCGAAGATCATGCTGGCCGCGCCCGACCGGGCGGGCCGCGAAACGGCTGACCGAGCTGACCGGCCACGAGGCCAGCACCGTGCACCGGCTGCTGGAGCTCAAGCCCGGCGGCGACGCCGCGCTACGACCGGGACAACCCGCTCGACGCCGACCTGGTCGTCGTCGACGAGGCGTCCATGCTCGACCTGATGCTGGCCAACAAGCTGGTCAAGGCCGTCCCGCCCGGCGCGCACCTGCTGCTGGTCGGCGACGTCGACCAGCTGCCGTCGGTCGGCGCCGGCGAGGTGCTGCGCGACCTGCTCGCCGCGGACGCCGGTCCCGCGGGTGCGGCTCACCCAGATCTTCCGGCAGGCCGCAGCGAGTCCGGCGTCGTCACCAACGCGCACCGGATCAACGCCGGCGACTTCCCGGCTGGCACGGGGCCTGCCCGACTTCTTCCTGTTCGCCGCGCGAGGACACCGAGGACGCCGCCGCGCTGACCGTCGACGTCGTCGGCCCCGCGGATCCCGCGGAAGTTCGGCCTCGACCCGCGCCGCGACATCCAGGTCCTCGCCCCGATGCACCGCGGCCCGGCCGGCGCCGGCGCGCTGAACACGCTGCTGCAGGAGGCGCTCACCCCGGCCGCGGGAGGACCTGCCGGAACGCCGCTTCGGCGGCCGGGTGTTCCGGGTCGGCGACAAGGTCACCCAGATCCGCAACAACTACGACAAGGGCCGCACGGGGTGTTCAACGGCACCCTCGGCGTCGTCACCGCGCTGATCCTCGACGAGCAGAAGCTGACCGTGCGCACCGACGAGGACGAGGACATCGACTACGACTTCGACGAACTCGACGAGCTGGCCCACGCCTACGCGATGACCATCCACCGCTCGCAGGGCAGCGAGTACCCGTGCGTGGTCATCCCGATCACGACCAGCGCGTGGATGATGCTGCAGCGCAACCTGCTCTACACCGCCGTCACCCGCGCCAAGAAGCTCGTCGTGCTGGTCGGCTCGCAACGTGCTATCGGACAAGCAGTCCGCACCGTCGGCGCAGGCCGCCGTCACACGGCGCTTGGCCATAGGCTCAGCAGACAGAACCTGCGCGGGTTTTGACATCAAGGCCAAGAGTCTGCATGTGGCGTCTCCTGTGTTCGATCAACCTGTTCACGCTGCATCCGGGTCCAGTCTCCGCTGCGCTACCACGTGAAGTCTGTTCGTGCTGAAACTGCACAAAGCTGCGGCGCCTTCATCGCCGCGAATCGACCGCGTCGGCGTGCGGACATGAAGGCGCCCCTTGGCTCTTAGTCGGCGTCGCGACCGTGAATCTCCGGTAGGCCGACCATGTAGAACGTGCCGAGCGCGAAGGACGATCGTGACAGGCTGCCGATGGAGGAGGCGCGGTCCCTGCCCTTTCTGGCATGCTGCGCCGCCGCTGAGTTCGGCCTGGGAGCGGTTCGGTCGGTCGTCGTCGGTGGTGTTTCGGTCGGCAACCTGTGCGCGGCGCTTGGCACGCCTACCGGGACCTCCTGTCGTGCCGGCGGGCGTGCGCGATCGTGGCCGACCTGTCTGACGAGCTCACGGCCGTCTAGTTCGGTTGTGGTCATGCTGTCGCGCTTCCTGATTGTCGGTCGGCGATGCGCCCTTGCAAGGGCGGGCCAGCGGGTCCGTTCGACTTCGCGGCCCACCGGTGCTCTGGCCTACGGCCACCCGACTCGTGTGTGCGGGGAGGCGCGATGAATCCGATCATTTCCCGCGAGATCGCCATGGCCGATGAGTCGATCACAGCTGGGCTGAAGCCGCTGCGGCCGTGTTCGACCGCGCGGCAAGATCGACTGGACACGATTGGCGTCTACCTGGCACCTCTCCGGACCATCAACACCCACGCTTGATCCGAACTCTCGAGCAATGACTCGATCATGGAGCTAGTGGCTCGTCGCAGATCGTCGACCCGGTAATCGATCTTCCGGGCTGACCGGCAGGCTGGTCCCGCATGTCGAGTGCGGGAGGTGGTTGTGGCTCGTCGACCGAGCGTGTTCGTCCGGCCGTTGTCGATGGAGGAAGGCCGCAAGCTGCAGCGGATCAGCCGGAGTTCGAAGGATCCGGTCCGATTGCGGCGGGCGATCGTGGTGCTGATGTCAGGCCAGGGCCAGGCCGTCCGGGACATCACCTCGTTGATGCAGGTCAGCGAGGACTATGTGCGCGACGTTATCCACGCGTTCAACGAGCGGGGGTTCGCGGCGCTGGACCCAAAATGGAGCGGGGGACGACCGAAGACGATCGGTGAGCAGATCCGTGACCGGATCTGCCTGATCGCCCGGACGTCCCCCGCCGACTGGGGCATCACCGCGTTCGCGACCTGGTCGCTGGCCAAGCTGCGCGAGCACCTGCTCGAGCGCGGCACCGTGGCCGCGATCAGCCGGGAGACCATCCGCCGCATCCTGCGCGAGGCGGGGGTCACGTGGCAGACCACCACCACCTGGAAGGCCTCGCCCGACCCGGACTTCATCGCCAAGATGCAGCGGATACTGGATCTCTACGACCACCCGCCCACTGACGGCCGGGTTATCTGCGTGGACGAGTTCGGGCCGCTGAACCTGTTACCACGCAAAGGAAAGGCCTGGCGGCCACAGACCAGACCGAAACGGCTGCGGGCGACCTACCACCGCCACGACGGGGTCATGCAGATGCTCGCCGCGCTCGACCTGGCCACCGGCAAGCTCTTCTACCGGATCCACCCGCGCAAACGCGCGATCGAGTTCCTGGCCTTCCTCAAGACCCTGCGGGCGCGGTGGGCCGGCGAGAAGTTGTACGTCATCTGCGACAACTACTCGCCGCACCGCAACACCGACGTCCGGACCTGGTGCGCGGACAACCAGATCGAGCTGATCTACCTACCGACCTACGGATCATGGCTGAACTGGATCGAGGCCGAGTTCGCCGCCCTGCGCTACTTCGCCCTGGGCGGCACCGATCACCGCAGCCACGCCGAGCAGAACGCCGCCATCAACGCCTACGTCCGCTGGCACAACACCCGAGCCGAGCCCAAGACCGGCTTCGCCACCGACTCACCCATCCGCACCTGGACCCATTACCCGTCCAAGGCAGCGTGACAAGCCACTAGCAGTGCATCGGTACACTGGAGACTCACTGCGGACTTGTTCCACTCGGTGACCGATGATCACGCAGACAGCCAATGCGGTCGCGGTCTACGCCGATCCCGCGGGACTGAGTCGAAAATAGCCGTCATGTCGCTGGGTCGAGAGTGACGCGGAAGCCGAGTTGGTGGAGCTGGGCGACGAGTCGGCGGGTGTGGCGGGTGGGGTCGCCGCGGGTGAGGAAGTGGTCGGGGCCGAGGTCGTGGTAGTCGACTCCGTTGGTGATCATGTGCCAGGTGGCGATGAGGATGCTGTGGCCGACGGCGACAAGTGCTCGTTTCTTGCCGCGGCGGCCGGCGAGTCGGCGGTAGCGGGTTTGCAGGTAGGTGTTGTTGGTGCGGGAGGCTGCGGAGGCGGCTTCGCCGAGGGCGCCGCGCAGCCAGGAGTCGCCTTTGCGGGTGGTGCCGCTGTGGTGTTTGCCGGCGGATTCGTGGTTGCCCGGACACATACCGGCCCACGAGGCCAGGTGCGCCGCGGTGGGGAATCGGCTCATGTCGGCGCCGGTCTCGGCCACGAGGACCTGGGCGATGCGGGTGCTCACTCCGGGGATGCTGTCGAGTTGTTCGACGATGGCCTGAAACGGGGCGATCTCCTGTTCGATGCGCGCGGTGAGGCTGGTGATGGTGGCCTCGGCGGCGTCGATGCGGTCGAGCATGGTGCGGCAGACGAACGCGTGGTGTTCGCTGAACCGGCCGACCAGCGCCTCGCGCAGGGCTGGGATCTTCGCCCGCATCCGCGACCGGGCGAAGTCGGCGAGCACGCTCGGGTCGCGTTCACCGGCGATCAGAGCGTCGATCATGGCACGGCTGGAGACGCTCAGCGTGTGGGAGGCGACCGTGGTCAGCTTGATGCCCGCGTCCTCCAGGACCTTCTCCAGGCGCTGGATCTCGCGGGTGCGTTCGTGCACCACCGACGTGCGGTACCGAGTCAGGTCACGCAGCCTGCGGATGGGCGGTGGTGGCACGAAACTCGGCCTGACCAGGCCGTGCTCGACCAGCTGGGCGATCCAGGCGGCGTCGGAGACATCGGTCTTGCGGCCGGGGATGTTGCGCATGTGCCGGGCGTTGAGCAGTTGCGTATCGAAGTCGTCTTCGAGCATGTAGTAGACCGGCTTCCAGTAGTCGCCGGTGGCCTCCATGCCGACCGTGCTGATCTCGTTGTCCGCCAGCCAATCCCGTAACAGCAGCAGCCCCGGTGTGGTCGTGGCGAAGGTACGGATCTCTTGCACCCTCCGCTTGCCCTTGCCGGGGATGCGCACGCACGCTTTGAGGTCCGCTTTGCCGATATCCAGGCCCGCGCATCGCTGCACGACTGTGTCCATGACCGACCGCCTCCCGTTGTGGCCACAGGGCGGCCGGTCCGAGGGACCGCACAGGCGAGGAAGAGTCTGAGTCGCGTGCTCGAAGCAACAGTCAAGAGCGCCTGTGGCGCGGTCCCGGCGTCCCGCTGTAAAACGGGCTCGAAGCACCACAGTCCCACGACGTCACCGGACCGGCCGCACACCAATTTTCAGCCCATCAAGGGCGGCCGCGCCAGCGGCCACTCCCGCTGTAAAACGAGCGGTGTAACTCCCGATCATGGAAGTGCACCTGATGACCGACATGATGTCCGGCGTGCAGAACGCCGAGGACTCGAAACCCGCGACCGGTCTGGATGGCCTGGATGAGCAGCTCGTCGCGCAGCTGCTGAGCAGTGCCAAGGCCAGCGGGCTGAAGCTGACCGGCGAGGGCGGGATGCTGCAGCAGCTGACCAAGCTGGTGCTGGAGTCCGCGCTCGAGGGCGAGATCACCGACCATCTCGGCTATGACAAGCACGACCCGGCCGGCCGCGGGACCGGCAACTCACGTAACGGCACCCGTTCCAAGACCGTGCTCACCGATGTCGGCCCGGTCGAGATCGATGTGCCGCGTGACCGCGACGCCAGCTTCGAGCCCAAGATCGTCGCGAAGCGGCAGAGGCGTCTGGGCGGCGTGGACGAGATGGTGATCTCGTTGGCCGCCAAGGGTTTGACGACCGGGGAGATCTCCGCGCACCTGGCCGAGGTCTATGGCGCCGAGGTGTCGCGGCAGACCATCTCCACCATCACCGACAAGGTGATCGAGGGCATGGTCGAATGGCAGAACCGGCCGCTCGACGCGGTGTACCCGGTGATCTTCATCGACGCTATCCACGTCAAGATCCGTGACGGGCAGGTGGCCAACCGGCCGATCTACGTCGCGCTCGCGGTCACCTGCGAGGGTCGGCGCGACATCCTCGGGTTGTGGGCCGGCGACGGCGGCGAGGGCGCCAAATACTGGCTGCACGTGCTCACCGAGCTCAAGAACCGCGGCGTGGCCGACGTGCTCATGGTGGTCTGCGACGGGCTGACCGGCCTGCCGGACGCGATCACCACGGTCTGGCCGCAGACGATCACCCAGACTTGCGTGGTGCACTTGCTGCGCAACAGTTTCCGCTACGCGGGCCGTCAGCACTGGGCCGCGATCGCCAAGGCGCTCAAGCCGGTCTACACCGCGCCGACCGAGGCCGCCGCCCGCGAGCGGTTCGCCGAGTTCACCGAGGCGTGGGGCGGCCGGTATCCGGCGATCGTGCGGTTGTGGGACAACGCCTGGGCGGAGTTCGTGCCGTTCCTGGCCTTCGATCCGGAGATCCGGCGGGTGATCTGCTCGACCAACGCGATCGAGAGCGTCAACGCCCGCATCCGCCGCGCCGTCAAGGCCCGCGGGCACTTCCCCAACGAGCAGGCCGCGCTCAAGTGCGTCTACATGGCGATCATGAGCCTGGACCCGACCGGCACCGGCCGCGCACGCTGGACGATGCGCTGGAAACCCGCGCTCAACGCGTTCGAGATCGCCTTCGACGGCCGCCTGGCCGCCGGACGCAAGTAGTTTCCGTCAACCCGAGTTACACCGTTCGTTTGACAGACCCGATCCCGCGGCGCCTGGCAAATCGAAGGCGCGTCGTCGGCGTACTTGTATGCGCGGCGGTATACAATTTCGCGCGTGATGCCATGGCACGTCCGGGGTGTGTTCGTCGGTCGGCAGGACGAGGCGCGGCAATTGCAGTCCCATGTGTCGGATGTCGCCTCAGGACGTGGCGGATCGGTGCTGATCGAGGGTGAGCCCGGTATCGGCAAGACCGCTCTGCTGACCGTGGTGGCCGAGCATGCCAAGTCCCTGGGATGTCAGGTTCTGCTAGCCACGGGTGATGATCTGAGTCAGCGGTTCCCGTTGCGAGCACTTGTGGATGCTCTGTCCGAGAGGTATGTCGCGTGGCTTGCTCAGCCTGGAGCCTCGGGTGATCCGGTGCCTGCGGCTGTCGAGCGGCTGTCCGCCCACATCGACAGGTTGTGCGTGACGTCGCCGGTGGTCTTCATCTTCGATGATCTGCAGTGGGGGGACGAGGCGAGTCTGCTTGCTTGGCATCGTCTCAGCCAGGCGGTTCAGCAGCTTCCATTGCTGCTGGTCGCGGCATCGCGCCCGATGCCGCGACGGCCAGCGTCCGCTCAGCTTCGACGTGCGCTGATCAAGGGCAACGCAGCAGTGATCACTCTCGGGCCGTTGCCCCAGGGTGACATCGACATGTTGGCGAAGCACCTGGTGGGCGGGACGCCAGGGCCTTCGTTGAGTCAGCTGATCGACAGGGCCGGTGGTAACCCGCTGTACTTGCGGGAGATCATGGACTCGGTCGCGCGCGAAGGTCTGTTGGTCCACCGTACCGAGGTGGTCGCCGATATTCCTGCGGAATCCATCCAGCAGGTGCCCGCGTCACTGACCGAGGCGATCAACGAGCGACTCAGTTTCCTGCCTGAGACCACCGCGCGGATGCTGCGCATGGCAGCGTTGCACGGCGAGGAGTTCTCGTTGGCAGACCTGAGCATCTCGCTTGGCCAGGAGCCGACCGAGCTGCTCGACGCGATCGATGAAGCCCGTCATTCCGGTGTGATCAGCGGGACCGGACTCCGGCTGAGCTTCCGTCACCCGCTCATCAGAGAAGCCTTGTACGTGGCTATTCCTGTCGCTCTGCGAGCCGCGCTCCACTACCAGGTCGCGCGAGCGCTGGCGGCAGCTCAGACGTCACCTGATCAAGTGGCACGACAACTGCTTGCTGCCGAAGGCGTCGTGGACAACTGGATGTTCGACTGGCTGCTCGACCACGTCGTCGACCTGGCCGACCGGGCACCGGAGATTGCGTCCGAGCTGCTGAAACGCGCGGTTGACCACATGTCCACGATGGATCCACGCCGTGATCTGCTCGCGACACTCCTCGTCGAGCTGATGGTTCGTCTGGAGTGGAACGAGAAGGCCGTCACCCTCGCCCGCCAGACGCTCGCCCGTCCGGTCGAGCCTGCTCTTCGCATGCGGTTGATCTGGTCGCAGGCCACGGCGTCACAATGGACCAGCTCGCATGACGAACTCAGCAACCTGCTCACAAGATCCATCGCAGATCCAGAGCTGCCGCCGGAAGGTGTGGCGCGACTGCGTGCACTCAAGGCGAGACTTCTCCCTCACTGGACAAGCTTGAGCAACGGTTTGGCGGCGGCTGAGCAGGCACTGGCGGAGGCCGAGCGAACCGGTGACGCTTTCGTCATCGCCTACGCCCTTCACACCTTGGGTCTGGTCAGGATGAGGGCGGGTGACAATCTCGGCTGCATCAGCTATCTCGACCGCGCCCTCGAGGTGCTCGGAGACAACCCTCGCGAGATCTCCATGCGTCACCTGGTGCTGCACAACAAGGTCAGTGGGCTGATGGGCCTGGACCGCATCGACGAAGCCAGGGTGTTGTACGACGAGGTCATCGCGGGCCAGGCGGAACCGGGCGGAGTGCGGCCACCCCCGATGTTCCAGATGGCCGGCCCAGAGCTGATGTGTTGGTCCGGAGACTGGGACGACGCGATCAGCGTGATTGAGTCAATCCTTGCTTTTGGCACGAACGAACGACGCAATGACTACGAGGCCCTTTGGTTGCACGGTATCGCCGCGATGATTGCGAGCCACCGCGACGATCGTTCGACTGCCAAAGCCCACCTCAAAGCAGTGCCGGCATGCGATGACGTGGTGCTCCGCGACAGCGCGACGTACGTACTGCTCGCGCGTGCGCTGCTCGCTGAGCGCACCGGGGATGTCAAGGCTGCAATCGAGGTTCTCGTACCGGCGATGGCCGAAGAGTACGCCGAACACACAGCACTTTCGTACATGTTGCTTCCTGATCTCGTGCGACTCTTGCTGGCCGTTGGAGAGCCGGTCAGGGCGCGGGCTGCCACTCAGACGGCGGTTGCGATGGCCGACGTTGAACCCGTGCGGGAAAAGGTTGTCGCCGCCTTGCGTTGTCAGGGTCTGGTGAACTCGGATCCAGAACCCCTGAGTCGTGCCATCGACACTGCTCGTGGTGGTTCAGCGTTGCCGCTGCGACTTGCCGCCACTCTCGAGGACAACGCAGTCGTGCTGGCGCACCACGATCGTGCCCAAGATGCGCGAGCGTCATTTCGGGAGGCCGTCGAGATCTACCAGCAGCTCGGCGCGAACTGGGACATCACTCGAGCCGAAGCCCGAATGCGTGCCTTCGGCATCCGGCGCGGCGTTCGGGGATCACGCCATCGCCCGAGCAAGGGCTGGGAATCTCTTACCCCGACCGAGCTCAAGGTCGCGAACCTCGTCGCCCGCGGACTGTCCAACCCGGACATCGGGACAGAACTGTACCTTTCGCGACGCACTGTGCAGACGCACGTCTCACACATCCTTGCCAAACTCCTCGCCCACTCGCGGGGCGAGATCATGCGAATCGCTGCCGAGCGATCGGAATCAGCTGGAAAGAACGGCAGGTAGTGCCGTTTGGGCGCTTGTCTTGGCTGCATGAGGGCTGCCCGCTGGCATGAACCCGTAACCCTGCGGACGGAACCGGTGAGCCGGGGGGATGGGCACCAGGGATCCCGTCGGATCTCGGCGGGCCGGAACGGCGGGCGGCCGCCCGTGCGTCGATCAGTTCCGCTGATCAACGCCGCCGCGAACGCCGACGGATGCGTGCAGATCCGTACACGATGCCGCCACTGGTACGCCGGGCGCGGCTTGCGCCGCATCACATGATCCTGCCGCGCCTGGCGGCGAGGCGGGCTTGCGGTGCTGCCGCGACGCAAACTGGCCCGTTCCCCCGTCGAGCTTCGGGCACAGGTCGAGCGGGAGCTGAGCTCTCTGTCATCGGATTTTGATTTGGGGACGTGTGCCGTGTTGATCCGCCGTACCCTTTGCTCGTGCGACGATCGAAAGGACGCCCATGGGAATTCGTGATCTCCCGCTCAACACGATATCTGGCGACACCACGACGCTCGGAGCGGGTGGGCCGTTCATGGACAAGGCACTGCTCGTCGTGAACGTGGCGTCGAAGTGCGGCCTGACGCCGCAGTACACGGGGCTCGAACGGCTCCAGCAGCGCTACGGCGACAAGGGGTTCTCCGTGGTCGGGTTTCCGTGCAACCAATTCGCGGGCCAGGAGCCGGGCACGCCGGAGGAGATCCAGACCTTCTGCTCCATCACGTACGGGGTGTCATTCCCGCTGTTCGAGAAGATCGAGGTCAACGGCGACGGCCGTCATCCGCTCTACCGCACACTGACGGAAACGCCGGACAGCGACGGGGAGGCGGGCGACGTGCGGTGGAACTTCGAGAAGTTCCTGATCAGCCCTGACGGCGAGGTTGTGGGCCGGTTTCGTCCGTTGACCGCCCCCGAGGACAAGTCCCTGCTGAAGGCGATCGAGGCCGTGCTACCCGCCTGACGTACACACGAGCGGGGTTTGTACGTCAGGCGACTTGATCAGGTCGGCGTTGAGGTCACCCGCGTGCCACCCGGCCACCAGCACGGCGAGGCCACGCCCGGCGGCGAGCAGCCCCGAGTACGCCAGTGGCACCCGCGCCCTGGGGACCGGCGAGTGCTATCGGTGGCGGCATCGCGATCACGCAGGCGAGCACGACGCTGATCACCGCCACCACGCCGATTCGACCAGCGCGGACAACTCGGTCCAGTCACCGACGATCAAACTTTGGGTGCGGATGTGGTCGCGGGCCTGAAACCTCGGAGCGCCGGTCCAGGCGCCCGGGGAACAGTTGGGACTTGGAGACGCCGGCCAATGGCTGCACGCTCGGCGAGAAACGCGGCCAGCTCAGGGCCTGTACTCGATGCCTGGAGGCAGCGTGAATCCTGGCGCGGTGAACAACACCGGACAAGAGGCATGATGCACGACGGTCCGGCGGAACGCTCTGGAAGCTGTGCGATCGTCTTGCCGACCGTGTCCGACGACCAGGACGTCACCAAGCTGATCCGAGACGGCCTCGTGGTGGTGTCGGGTGTCGACCTTCACTTCAGGCTGAATGTCAGGCGCGATCAAACGAGTGAGCCGCACCATCTCGCGAAGAGCTGGGCAGCTGGCGCCGGTCGCTGGCCCGATGTCGTTCGGGTGCGGTGGCCGGACGTGCAGGAGACGTAGTCGAGCCCCAGAACTTCTACACAGGCGAATCGCACTGAGCAGCACGGCTACATCTTGTGGGTCGCCGTCGAAACACGCTGTGATGAACCCATATTGACCACGGATGGCCCGTCCGGTTCCACGTATCAACGCAACATCACACGACCGGTGCTGAAGGAGCTGTGATACGGGACTGCTCAGCACTCCGGGTCTCCCGCTACCTCCGATAACGATCATCGCTCCGGCCCCGGAGGCTGTCGTACACACGGCGGTCACCGGATCGGACGTGTCGCCGCGAAAGTGCACAGTCAACGATGGGAGGGCGCGGATAACTCGCTGAATCAGCTCGTCCTCGGCGAGCCCACCTCCGTTGGCCTCTCCGATCCGGAAGACCTGCAGGTCGACGCCAAGCCGGTTGGCGTGTCGTGCTGCCCACTCCATCGTTTGGTAGCCGAGGCGACTGGTGCTTGTGTCCACACCCACCACGACTGAGCAGACGGTAAGTGGGTCACGGAAGGCCGTTGAGCGCGGTCGCGCTTGCGCGAACATGATCGACGCGCTTGTGATCGTCTGTGTCATCGTCACCTCGCTGGGAAAGGCGCTGTTTCGAGCTCGACGGATTGTCACCTGAAGCGCAGCGCTCTGCCACTTGTGTCAGGACTATTCGGATAGCGACCTGGTCGCTTACCTCGATCGGGCGCCGCCAATCAGAGGGATCGCCGCGTCACTTCTGCCGGGCTGATGCCGCACGAGGTCGATTTGGGTGACTACACCGCAACCTGGTGTAGTCAAGTCCGCCGCTGCGCTACCTCGGCTACGCGGGCTGGCCAGCCAAGATGCGAGAATCTGCAACCTTCTGAATCGGCGTGCAAGATTCAAGGTAGAGAGTCCATGTTGGCCCCTATGGCGATCGCGCCGCAGTCGGCACTCAGCGCGCAAGGAAGCTGACTGTGTGCACCGTTGACCGCGCGACGACCTGAGGATCCACATACCTGGTAGAACGATTAACCTGAGTGTGATGTTCGGCTGGATTGTCTTGCCCGTGTTGGCTGCCGCTGCGTTGGTCAGCTGCCACCGACTCCCGCGGGACCACGGTTACTCGCCCGTGCTGCCCTTCGGTCGCGTCAATAGTTACCGGGCGACGGCGCGCTTGTACTGGTAGTTGGCCAGCGGGACGAAGATCAGCAGGAAGATCACCACCCAGCCGAGGGTGGCGAGCACCGGGTGCTGCAGTGGCCAGACGTCCGGCGGCGGTGACAGGGGAGAGGTGTTGCCGAACAGTTCGCGGGCCGCCTGCGTCACGGCGGAGACCGGGTTCCACTGCGCGATGTGACGCAGCACGGTGGGCAGCTTCTCCGACTGAACGAACGTGTTCGCGATAGTGCTGAGTGGAAAGATGAAGATGAAGCTCGCGTTGCTGTACACCTCCGGACTGCGCACCAGGAGCCCGACCCAGGCCATGCTCCACGAGAACGCGTAGGCGAAGAGCAGCAGCACCGCGACCCCGGCGAGTGCTTCCAGTGGCGAGGAGTGGATGCGCCAGCCGACGATCAGGCCGGTGACCATCATGATGACGATGATCAGTGCGTTGTTCACCAGGTCGGAGGTCGTGCGGCCGATCAGGACGGCGGAGCGGGCCATCGGCAGCGAGCGGAACCTGTCGATGATGCCCGTGGTGATGTCGTGGGCGAGGCCGCTGCCGGTGATGGTGGCGCCGAACAGCACTGTCTGCGCGAAGATGCCGGCCATCAGGAACTCGCGGTAGTCCATGCCGGGGATGTTGATCGAGCTGCCGAACACGTAGGCGAACAGCAGCACGAACATGATCGGCGCCGCGGTCGTGAAGACCAGCAGGTCCGGCACCCGTTTGATCTTGATCAGGTTGCGCTTGGCGACGACCGCGCCGTCGGCGAGTGCCTGCAGCAGCTTCACTTCTCGTCCTCCCCGTCGGCGTGGTGGCCGGTCAGCGTCAGGAACACGTCGTCCAGCGTCGGCCGGCGCAGGCCGATGTCGAGCACCTTCACCGATTCGCCGTCCAGGCGCCGGATCGCCTCCATCAGCACCGCCGAACCGCCCGAGACCGGCACGGTGAGGTGGTGCTGGCGTTCGTCGGACTCCATCTGGCCGACGGCGAGGTCGGCCAATGCGGAGCGGGCCGTCCCGAGTTCGGCGGACGTGGCGACGGAGAGCTCCAGCCGTTCGCCGCCGACCTGGTCCTTCAGGTGGTCGGAGGTGCCCTTGGCGATCACCTTGCCGTGGTCGATCACGGCGATCTGGTCGGCGAGGCGGTCGGCCTCCTCCAGGTACTGCGTGGTGAGCAGCAGGGTCGTGCCGCCCTTGACGAGTTCCTCGATCACGTCCCACATGCCGAGGCGGGACCGGGGGTCGAGACCGGTCGTGGGTTCGTCCAGGAACAGCACCGACGGCTTGGCGACCAGCGCGCCCGCGAGGTCGAGCCGGCGCCGCATCCCGCCGGAGTAACCCTTCACCGGGCGGTCGGCGGCGTCCACCAGGTCGAACCGTTCCAGCAGTTCGCGGGCTCGCTCACGGCTGCGTGCGCGGCCGAGGTGATAGAGGCGGCCGACCATGTCGAGGTTCTCGAACCCGGTCAGGTTGTCGTCGACGGCGGCGTACTGGCCGGACAGGCCGATGCTCTTGCGTAGTTCGTTGGCTTGCTTGCGGACGTCGAGCCCGGCGACCTGCGCTGATCCCTCGTCGGCCTCCAGCAGCGTGGTGAACACCCGCACCGCCGTCGTCTTGCCGGCTCCGTTGGGCCCGAGCAGGCCCATGATGGTGCCCTCGGGCACCCTGAGGTCCAGGCCGTTGAGCGCGACGACCGACCCGTAGCGTTTGACCAGGCCTTCGGCCACGATCGCGTCTGTCATGCGGGCATCATGACTCTAGGTCTGACAATTTAGTCCGACTTTCGTCCGTCGTCCGGGTGATTGACATGCCATCTCGCGCCGCGCGACACCCCCGTGGTCGGCGGAGTTGGCGCAGTCGTCGCCTAGGAACCTGGTGGTGTTCCAGTGCGCAACTTCGTTGTGCCGCAACGGTTCCTCGTACGCACCACGCGTACCGAGGTGCTCGGCGAGCGCGGCCTCACTACGTACAAACTTGGGCTCGCGAGATTGTCAGACTCGTCGTTCCGTCACACGGCACAATTGCTGTGCTGGCGGCCATCGTGCTCGTATCGTGATTCCGATGACGGGGCAGATGATTCCAGAGGAAGTCAAGATCGACTGGCGCGAGCTCCGCAGCCGGTTTGACCAGGCGATCATGGATTTTCTCGGCGCGCGTGCGACGTCGTTCCTCGATCTCGAGGACGCGGCCCCCTTCTTGGATGAGCTGGGTTCATTCGTGTTGGCTGGGGGAAAGCGCCTGCGTCCGCTCTTCTGCTACTGGGGGTTTCGTGCTGCAGGCGGAGAGGACGCGGAAGAGATCTATTGCGCGGCCGCGTCGCTTGAGCTCTTTCACGCGTTCGCTCTGTCCCATGACGATGTTATGGACGGAAGCGACACCCGTCGTGGGCGGTCGACCCTCCATCGAGTATGGGAACGGCATCACTCAGACCTCAAGTGGCGCGGCGACCGCGTGCGGTCTGGCGCTGCGATGGCCGTGCTGACCGGAGATCTGCTCGGCATGTGGTCAGAGGAGATGTTTCGTCGCTGCGGCCTGCCTCGTCAACGAGTTGACGAGGCCAAGGTCTTTCTTGAAGCAATGCGCTCTGAGGTCGTGATCGGGCAGTACCTCGACTTGCGTGGGCAAGCTGCAGGCGGGTCGTTGGCATCCGCGTTCGACGTCATTCGCCTGAAGGCGGCGAGGTATACCGTTCAGCGGCCTCTTCAGATCGGCGGTGCTCTGGCAGGGGCCGACAGGTCGCTGATGGAGGCGCTGGCGCAGACCGGCGAACTGCTGGGTGAAGCGTTTCAGCTCCGTGACGATGTGCTGGGCGTCTTCGGTGATCCGGCCATCACTGGAAAATCCAGTCTTACTGACCTGAGGGACGGCAAGCCGACGGCACTTCTGATGTTGGCCAAGGGGAAGGCCGATACTCGGCAGCGTCGGCGGATTGACGAACTGTTCGGTGATCCGAGCCTGGACGAAGAAGGCGGGCAGCAACTGCGCGACGTGATCCGTGATACCGGTGCGTTGGCCCGGGTCGAGAAACTGATCGAGAGACGGGCGCAAGCTGCTTTGGCTGCCTTGAACGAGATGCGCATCGTGGGTGAAGCGCGAGCCGCGCTTAGGGCTCTCGCTGTTGCGGCGACTGATCGCCACATTTGAGATGTACGACCACGTGTGAACCCGCCGCATCTTCGCCGCCGCAAACATCAACGCGTTACTTATTTCGACCTGCATTACCTGTCTTTAGTCAGCCTGTTGCCTGGCGTTCGGCGGCGATTCGCATGATTTCGCCGCGTGAGTGGGCGAGGAGTTTGGCGAGGATGTGGGAGACGTGGGTTTGGACGGTGCGTCGGGAGAGGTAGAGCTCGACGCCGATGTCGGGGTTGGACAGTCCGCGTGCGACGAGGTTGGCGACTTTGAGTTCGGTGGGGGTGAGTGATTCCCAGCCTTTGCTGGGACGTTGTCGTGATCCTCGGACGCCGCGGCGGATGCCGAGGGTGCGCATGCGGGCTTCGGCGCGGGTGATGTCCCAGGTGGCGCCGAGTTCCTGGTAGATGTCGACGGCTTCGAGGAATGACGCTCGGGCGTCCTTGGCGTGGTCGTGATGGGCGAGCACAACCGCGTTGTCTTCGAGTGCGTTGGCCAACCGCAGGGGCAATGCCGCACCTGTGCGAGCGGTATCGACGGCCCGGCTCAGGGGTTCAGGGTCCGTGTCGACGAGGCCTTGGCAGCGCAGGGCGGCGATCACCTTCTCCGGCACCGCTTCGGTAGCTGCGATGGAGGCTGCGATCTCGGTGGCCGTCCTCGCCTTGGCCGGGTCTCCGACGGTCTGCAGGAGTCGCACGAGGTCAGGGAACATCTTGTACCGGAGGCTCATCTTGCCCTCGTACGCTTTGGTCATCGCGGGGACCAGGATCTCGATCGCGCCTTCGATGTCACCAGCTCGTTCGGCGAGCAACGCGCCGGCGAGCAACACGTACGTCGAGCTCTCGAGGAGTGCTGGATCAGTGCACGCCGGTGTGGCTTTGAGGTGGGTCTCGGCGGCGGGGCGGTCGTCGCGGTGGCTGGCGATGATCGCGCCCAGTCCGCGCAACCAGAGAACCTCGATGTCGCTGCGTCGTTCGTTGATGCCTAGTGCGAGCATGGACTCGATGACGCTGATCGCGTCGTCCCAGTCGCCGGACCAGTACATGAGTTCCGGGCCGGCCATCTGGAAAATCGGGCTTGGCGCTACACCACCAGGTCTGGCCTGATCGGTGATCACTTGGTCGTACAACGCCCTTGCTTCCGTGATGCGGTCCCGGCTCATCAGGCAACTGACTTTGTTGTGCAACATCAGCTGTCGTATCGAGGCGCCTTGCGGGTGGTCACCCAGGACTGCGAGACCACGATTGAGCAAATCGAGCGTGGTGGAATTGTCGCCGTACAGACCAAGAGTGGTCAGCGCGTAGGCGATGGCGAAGTTGTCGCCGACTCGTTCGGCCTCCTCGAGCGCCGTCCGTGCGGCGGCCAGACCGACGCTCGGAGTCTCCCATTGGCGGAGGAGTCTCGCTTCCAGCGTGCGTAGCCGTGCTACCCCTTCCGGCGGCAGCTCTGGGTCTGCGATGGATTTGGTGAGGAGGTCGCTGAGTTCGTCGTGCGGGCTGGTGCGAGGTGACGCCACGGCCTGTGACCAGATCAGTCTCATCCGCAGCTCTGGTTCGACCGGGTGGGCGAGGATCTGGCGGGCGATGGTGACGGCTTTGTCGTTCCACCCGAGTCGGACCATCAGTTCGGCGAGGATGGTGGCGAGCAGGTCTCGGCGTGGGTCCATAGTGGACATGTGGTCGACGGCGCGCTGGAGCAGCTCGCTGGCGATCTCCGGCGCCCGGTCGGCCAGGTCGGGCACGTGGTCGACCAGCCAGTCGAACATCCAGTTGTCCACCACGCCCTCGGCGGCCAGCAACTGACGGGCCACCTGGTCCGGTGAAGTCTGAGCCGAGGCCAGCGACCGCGCGACCTGATAGTGCAACGCCGCCCGCAACGCGACCGGGATCGCCACGTACAACGCCTCCCGGATCAACGGATGCCGGAAACTCAGCCGCGGCCCGGAACCGCTGATCACACCGGAATGACGGGCCTCGTCGATCGCGTCGAGCAACTCCATCGGCTCCTGACCGAGCGAAGTACTCAGATCGGTGAGCGAGAACTCCTCACCATGCAGCGCCGCCATCCGCAACATCCGGGCGGTGGACTCGGACAGGAACCCGAGCCGCTCACCGATCGCATCCGCCAGCGACGCCGGCACCTGCTGAATCGACGCCGCCGGGATATCGGCGATCACCTCGGTGCGACCGGCCAGCAGCCCCTCCCGGACCACCGAGTCCATGATCTCCCGCAGATACAGCGGATTGCCCCCGGCCCGATCGATCAACTGCCGCAACGACGGCCCCGGCGTCCCACCCGCCAGATGCCTCGCCAGCTCGTCGACATCGTCGGCCGGCAGCGGCCCGAGCTTGACCACCACCGCATCAGTCTTGATCAGAGCACGGCGCAACTGCGAGAACGCGGGCCGGCGCGGCACCGGACGAGCCGCCGCGATGAGCAGCAGCGGCAACTGCTGCACCGCCTGACTGAGCCGATGCCACGCCAGCAGACTCGCCTCATCCGCCCACTGCAGATCATCAAAAATCAGCACCACCGGCGACGTCGCACACAACCGGTCGATGTGCGCCGAGAGCCGCTCCACCGCGGCCGGAATCGGATCACCCGGCGCACCCGGCTGCGCCAGCCACGCGACATACCCCTGAGCCAACGCGTCCACCAACGCCCGCAGCGGAAACCGCTGACTCAGGTCATCACCCACAGCCCGCAACACCCGACAGCCCAGCGCCTCGGCCTGCCCCGCCACCACCGCCAGCAACGAGGACTTCCCGATCCCCGGCTCACCCTCCAGCAACGCGCAACCACCACGCCCAGCAGCCACGCCTTCGACAAGAGACCGCAACTGCCCAGCCTCACGCCGCCGACCGACGAACACACCCTCGCCGTGCCATGGCATCACGCGCGGTAGTCTATACCGCTGATTCCACGGTCACGGGAGCTTGTAGTGGCCCGCTCGTGATCGGATGATCACGCCACGCTGGTGCAGTCGGAGTGTCGTGTTGGACAAGACCTTAGGTCCGACTTCCGGTAGCTGCTCCTGCAACTCTCGGACTGTCCATTCAGCCTTGGGGTTCTCGGCGAACACGGACAGGATGCGATCGCTGACGGTTGCGGCAGACTTCGTCGCCTGGTTCTCCGGCTCGGACTTCTTGGTTCGAGGCTTCTTCGTCGGTGGGCGGGTAGACCCCGCAGCGGTCCTGAGCGCCTCGAGCGCCTGCTGGTAGTTGTTCAACTCCTCCTCGCCCTGGGCGAGGTCGTCCGCGCATTCCCGCAACCGCGCCTCGATCGCCTCCCGTTCGGACCGGAGGTCAGCGAGTCGTTGGCGCAGATCGACGAGCTCGCTCTCGATGGTCTCGGTCTTCGCTGTAAGGAACCGAAGACTGTCCACAGTGCTGTTCGTTGCGTTGTTCGACACCCGTCACCCCTGCGACCAAAGAACCCGAGCGGGTGCTCGGTGATGCGGTGAGGCTACCAAAGGTCGGCCGGACCGATCCTGCCTGCTCGCTCATCGGTTGGTGAGAATTGATTGGTCGGCCTTCCACAGCACGCAGAGAACTTGACGGGATCCGACTGCAGACGACTTCTTCGTCCGCCATTCCTGCTGGTTCGGGACCGCTGCCGCGAAACGCAGCGCAGTCCATTTGCCGGTGAACATGACCTGGTCGGATGCGAAATGCAGGGTACAGTACTTCTCGGCGTAGTCGCTCAGCCAGTCTTCGCCCGGATACGGAACTACCTCGGCGACAGCGAAAGGGTCAGCAGCCGCGAAGAGCTCGACGTCGTGAATGTCGGAGCAGGGGACACGTTGGACCAGAATTCCTTCTGAGAGGAAGTTCATCCCGCAGTTCTTCTGTCCGAGCACGGGCTTGGACAGCTCGCCTAACATGCTGGTGTTCAGCGTGGGAGCCAGTGCATCGGGTTCATCAGCTGAGTTGAACAGGACCTCATTGGCGAGGGCTCCGCCCAAGAAGATCAAAATCACGAGGATGGGCGCGAGGACGGGCACGAGCCAGCGTGGCGTCAGCGGCCGGGATGACATCTGGCGATGCGCCGGCGGACCGATCGGTGCTAAGGCAACCGGAGCAATAGGAGGCACAACTGACACAGGAGGCACAGATGCCACTCCCTGCGCGGGGGTTTGCCGAGCGTACTGGAGCAAGGTCAGCGCCTGGCTGCCGGACAGCCGCAGATGAGGGTCGGCCACCAGCAGCCCGTTGATGATTGCCGCCAGCACGCCAGAGGTGCGGGTGACCCGCGGTGTCTCATGCATGACAGCGCGCAGGGTCGACGCGATCGACGTGCGTTCGAATGGGTTCAAGCCTTCGAGCGCGTGATAGAGCGTGACCCCTAGCGCCCAAAGGTCGGAGGCGGGCGTTGCCTCGTTGCCATGGAGACGTTCAGGCGAGAGGTACGCGGGCGAGCCGATCACGCCCCCTGCCACGGTGAGCTTCGGGTCATCGACGGCCTGCGCGACACCGAAGTCGGTCAGCTTCACGCGGCCATCGGATCGCACCATGATGTTGCTCGGTTTCACGTCGCGGTGCACGACGCCTGCCGCATGGGCGCACTCCAACGCGGCCAGTGCCTGTTCGGCAATAGCCGCGACCTGGGCGGGGGACATCGGCCCGTGCTGGCTCACCAGCGCAGCCAGCGTGGGCGCCTCGACGAGTTCCATCACGATGAACCGCGCGGTGGCCTCGGACACGATGTCGAACACCGTGACGACGCCAGGATCATTGAGCCTGCCCGCAGTCCTCGCTTCCCGAAGAATTCGATCTTCGAGCACGCCTCGGTCCTCCGCAGAGCCGGTCTCAGGAACGTGCAATTCCTTGATCGCGACTTTGCGGCCGATCATCTGGTCTTGCGCTCGCCACACGACACCCATGCCGCCGCGCCCGAGTTCGACTTCGAGCGCATAGCGGTCACCGATCACCCGCGGCTGTGGCGTGATGTCCTGCTGTGTGATCACCGCTGTGCTCCTCATGCGATCGCATCGGCGGATGCAGCTTTCTGAAAGCATGCGGCGCGATGAGCCGGAAGACATCCGCCAGCACGCGCAGGCATGCGACCACGACGGCAAACCATCGTGGACAGAACTCGTTCGGATCCAGTGTGGACAGCGTTGTCAGGGTGGCATGTCAGCTCAGTTCCTGGATGATGCGCGCGGCTAGCTGGGTGCGAGATCGCACCTTGAGCTTCGCGCGGACTCGCCCGAGGTGGGTAGCCACGGTCGCGGTGGAGATACCGAGTCGCTTGGCGATCTGGACGTTGGTGTGGCCGTGAGCGACCAATGCCGCGATCTCGCGTTCACGAGCCGTGAGTTGACGGTCGGTGGACATGTCCACCTGTCCCTGCGGTGCACGGGTGCCTGCCAGCTCGATGACCTGGTCGAGGTCCAGTCGGCAGGCCGCAGCGCGTGCCGCGCGGACCTGTGCGGCCGTGAGCTGTTCGACGGCTGACTTGAGCGCTTGGTTCACCAGCGCTTGCCAGTACGGCGGCCCGCCGGTTTCCCTGATGGACAACCGGATGCCCAACGCCGCCTCGATGAGCCGTACCGCTCGTTCGGGTTCAACGTTCGCGACGGCGACCAATGCCATGCCCTCGGCGCCTCGCGCGACCGGGCTGGGAGCCTTGCCAGCCGCGCGAACAGAGTCGATGAAGTAACCCTCGGCACCTTCGACATCCCCTTCAAGGAGGGCGATTGCTCCGGCTGTGTACAGCGCCTGGCTTTCGGCCAAGGATGGCTCAAGCCCCCTCAGCACCTCGAGGCTGGCTTCGATCGTCTGTGCGGCAAGCCCGACGTCTCCCGCGCTCAACGCTGTCCACGCTTTGGAACTGATCGCTAACGAGAGGGCTTGCGGCTGGTCGAGCGTGCGAAGCACCGCGATGCATTCGTCGAAATAGCCCAGGGCCGCTACGACATGCCCGAGTTCACCCTCTGCGACAGCTGCCGCCAAGAGTGCTCGCGCCAGCCGCGCGGGACCTTCCAGTCTCCGTTCGATGGCGATCGCCTCCTCTGCGAGACGTAGGGACTCGGCGTAGTCACGTTGTGCACGCGCTCGGTACGACATGACGCCGAGAAGGAGGCTCCGGTACCTGTCAGGAGGATCGGTGTCGAGGGCAGCCGAGGCGAGGCGCTCGGCTTCTGCGGTGTGTCCCTGGTTCAGCCAGTAGGCCGAGAGGAGGAAGGCGAGCGGCGGGTAGCGCGGATCCCGTGTGTCCGCGGCGTGCTCGACCGCGGCGGCGATGGTGATCCAGTTGTCGTTGAAACGCTTGAGCACGGTGAACATCACGTATGCGCGGTCCACCGAAGAGTCGAGGAGATCGAAGATCCAGGCCACCAGGCGTTCCATGGTGGCTCGAAACTCCACACCGGCTCCAAGCCGCCGCTGTCCGAACAACCGGATCGACTCGAGTTGCCGGAAGATCGGCTTGGCGCCACCGCCGTGGACCGCCACGAGAAGCGACTTCGCTTCCAGCTTGGCCAACAGCTCCGAAGTCTCTGCGAGCGACAGCTTGCCGCACACGGCGGCGGCCGCATCAAGGCCGAACACGCCACGTAGTACGGCAAGCCGGCGCCACGTTGCCTGCTCGTCCGGCTTGAGCAGCTCGTAGCTCCAGCCGATGGCGGCGTCTAGGCTGTGATGCCTTCTGTCCGTCGTCCTTTGTGCCACGGCGGGCGCCAACAAATGGTCGTTCAGCCGGGCAATGATCTCGGTTACTGGTAGCCATCTGACGTGTCTCGCGGCCAGCTCGATGGCGAGCGGCAGGCCGTCGAGCTGCCTGCACAGAGCAGCAACGGCGGAAACGTTTTCATCTGTGAGGGCGAAGTCTCTGGTAGTCGCGGCCGCACGATCGACGAACAGCTGGACCGCTTCGGTGCGAAGCACGGAAGCCTTGGTGTGGTGGAACTCTTCGCTGGGCAGAGAGAGCTCGTTGACGAGGTGGACGCACTCGCCCTTCAACACCAACGACTCCCGACTCGTGGCAATGACGCGGATTGCGGGGCAGCGGCGCATCAGTCGATCGACCAACTCGGCGACACCTTCGATCAGGTGCTCGCAACCGTCGAGCACCAGAAGCATTGCCGTGCTGGCGAGTGTTGTGGTCAGGATGTCGACCAGGTCGTCCCCAGACTGGTTCGGCACGCCCAACGCGGCCGCGACTGCGCGAACGACGACAGCATTCTCCTCGACCACACTGAGATCGATCCAGAGCACGTTGTCCGAGTAGCCGCGTCGCAGACGCGTGACGAGCTCGCGCGCCAGCCTCGTCTTGCCACCGCCTGCGGGGCCGATCAGGGTGAGTAGCCGGTGCTTGCCGATCAGTCGCGTCAGCGTCCGAAGCTCCTCCCTGCGTCCGACAAATGAGTCGACCGTTGACGGGAAGTCGCCTGTGGGGACGATCGTGACGCGCCTGCCGTAGGCGACCCGCAGTCGGTAGGCGCGCTGTCGGCAGGAGTTGGAACAGTAGCGCCGCATGCTGACGAGTGGACCACCGCATGTCAGGCAGTGAGCCACAACTGCAGTCACGTGAACATCCCCACGATCCAGTCTGTGGTCGTCATCGGTCACGCCTTTGCTCGATCGCGTCGAGACCCACTAGGTGCGGGCAAGCACGAGGTTGGCCCGCGATATGTGTCGAGTGTCGTACCGGCACTACCCATGTCCAGAGTCGTCGTTCCGGGAAACGGAACGAAACTTGAGGGACGGAGGCCCGACCAACTTTCTCCGCGCAGATGGCGGATGTTTCCAAGTGGTCTGCGCCACAAGATTGCGGTCGATCGCCGCCGATGTCGACCGTACCGGCTCCGTGTCCGTGTCTTCCCTGCCAGAGCAGCCTTTCCTTCTGATTCACCGGAAGTGGTGTCAATGCCGTCGATCTCGAGCTCCACCGCTGTCGCCACCGACGATGGCGCCTCAACGACAGCGCACTCCGCCTTCACGCCCGAGGGCGTCACGAAGGCGATACATCAGATCAGAGAGAGCATCGACATCGTTGTGAGGCACCACGACGGCGCGAGAGGTCTGGCGATCTCCACTGAGCGTCCGGTCGGTGGACAGGTGGTCGGCACGCTTCCGCCGTTGTACCCGGAGTGGCTTGGCGACCAGTCGTTCTGTCGTGTGCATGGGGTGCGCTTTCCCTACGTGGCAGGGGAGATGGCGAACGGAATCGCCACGACGCGGATGGTCATCGCGATGGCGCGCGCGGGCATGATGGGCTTCTTCGGCGCTGGCGGGCTCGGGTTCGAGCGTGTCGAGCAGGCGGTCGACGAACTCGCCACCTCACTTCATGATCTGACGAACTGGGGCGTCAACCTGATCCACTCGCCCAGTGAGCCGGTCCTGGAGGAACGGGTCGCCGACCTGCTGCTGCGTCGCGGTGTTCCGATCGTGTCCGCCTCAGCGTTCATGGACCTCACCCCCGCCGTCGTCCGTCTCGCCGCCGTAGGCCTGCGGACCGGGCCTGACGGACGCGTCGTGCGCCGGACCCGGATGTTCGCCAAGGTGTCCCGCCCGGAGATCGCCGAGAAGTTCATGTCACCGGCGCCCACGGCGATGCTCGATGCTCTTGTCAGTCGAGGCCTGCTCACCGCGGCTGAAGCGACCCTCGCCGCTCGGGTACCGGTAGCCGAGGACGTGACCGTCGAGGCGGACAGCGGTGGACACACGGACAACCGCCCGCTGGTGTCATTGCTGCCGGCGATCATGGGCTCTGCGAGACGCCTGCGCGGCGAAGTTCGGGTATGCCGACGTGATCCGGGTCGGCGCCGCTGGTGGGTTGGGCACTCCGGAAGGGGTCGCCGCCGCGTTCGCACTCGGCGCTTCCTACGTCGTCACCGGATCGGTGAACCAGGTGTCGGTGGAGGCGGGACTTTCCGAGGACGCGAAATCGCTGCTGGCACAGGCTGACATCGCCGACGTGGTGATGGCGCCCGCCGCAGACATGTTCGAGCTCGGAGTGAAGCTCCAGGTGCTTCGTCGAGGGACGTTGTTCGCAGGGCGGGCTGGGCAGCTCTACGACGCCTATCGCGATCACTCGGGCCTGCACGAGCTTTCGCCGGAACTGCGAGGGAAGCTGGAACGGAGTGTGTTCCAGGCATCGCTGGACGAGATCTGGCAGGAGACCGAACGCTTCTGGCGGCAGCGCGATCCAGGTGAGCTCGGTCGCGCCGAAGCGGACCCCAAGCATCGTATGGCTCTGGTTTTCCGTTGGTACCTGGGCAAGTCCAGCCGGTGGGCGATCGAGGGTGACACATCTCGGCGCGCCGACTACCAGATCTGGTGCGGCCCCGCGATGGGAGCCTTCAACCGGTGGGCGCAGGGTTCGGTGCTTGCCCAGCCGCACCACCGATCGGTTGTGCAGATCGCACTGAACCTCCTGGCTGGTGCCGCTGTCGTCACCAGGGCCCATCAGGTGCGCACGTATGGCGTCCCGGTTCCCGCCGGAGCCTTCACGTACACCCCGCGTCGACTCGTCTGACCCCTGCAAGCGTTCGAGGTGAAGATAATGCCGAACAACCAGCGCCAACGTCAGGTGCCCATCGCAGTTGTCGGCGTCAGCGCGCTGATGCCGGGTTCGGCTGACGTGGCGGGTTTCTGGCAGACCGTGGTGGACGGACGCGACCTGATCAGCGATGTCCCCTCGACGCACTGGCTCGTCGACGACTACTACGACCCTGATCCTTCGGCGCCGGACAAGACGTACGGCACGCGGGGCGCCTTCCTCGACCCCGTCGACTTCGACCCGCTGGCGTTCGGCATCCCGCCGAACACCATCGAAGCGACCGACACCACCAGTTGCTCTCCCTGCTGGTCGCGGACCAGGCTGCTGAGCGGACGTGACCGGCGGCGAACTGTCTACCTTGGACCGTGATCGAACCAGCGTCATCCTCGGCGACCGCGCCGCTGGAGCTGCTTGCCACGATGGGTAGCCGGCTCCAGCGCCCGGTGTGGCTGAAGGCGCTGCGGGAGGCCGGCATCGACGAGGCGACGGCGCAGGACATCTGCCACCGCATCGCCGACCACTACGTGCCGTGGCAGGAAGCGACCTTCCCCGGACTGCTCGGCAACGTCGTCGCGGGCCGCATCGCCAACCGGTTCGACCTGCACGGCACGAACTGCACGACGGACGCGGCCTGTGCGCAGCTCGCTGGCGGCGGTGTCGACTGGCGGTCGGCGAGCTGCTCGCTCGGCCGCGCCGACCTGGTGATCACCGGCGGCGTGGACACGCTCAACGACATCGTCATGTACATGTGCTTCTCCAAGACGCCGGCGCTGTCGCCGACCGGCGACTGCCGGCCGTTCTCCGACCGCGGCCGACGGCACCATGCTCGGCGAGGGCCTGGTCATGTTCGCGCTCAAGCGGCTGGCGGACGCCGAGCGCGACGGCGACCGCGATCTACGCGGTGATCCGGGGCATCGGCACCTCGTCCGACGGCCGCGGCACGGCGATCTACGCCCCGCTGCCGCGAGGGCCAGGCGCGGGCGCTGCGCCGCGCGTACGAGGCGGCGGGCTACGGTCCCGGAGACCGTCGAGCTGGTCGAGGCGCACGGCACCGGCACGAAGGCCGGCGACGCCGCCGAGCTCGCCGCGCTTCGGCACGGTGTTCGCCGAGACGCGGACGCGTCGACGACGCAGTGGTGCGCGCTCGGGTCGGTCAAGTCGCAGATCGGCCACACCAAGGCCGCCGCCGGGGCCGCGGGGCTGCTCAAGGCGGTGCTGGCGCTGCACCACAAGGTGCTGCCGCCCACGATCAAGGTCGAGCGGCCGAACCCGGAGCTCGACGCTCGACGACTGGCCCGTTCTACGTCAACACCGCGGCCCGCCCGTGGGTGCGCGGACAGCCGCTCATCCCCGCCGCGCGTCGCGTGTCGAGCTTCGGCTTCGGCGGCAGCAACTTCCACGTGACGCTGGAGGAGTACACGCCTGACGAGGTTGCGGGCGAGCCCGTCACCTGGTTGTGCCGGACCGCACCGACCGAACTGGTGTTGCTCAGCGCGCCCACTCCGACAGAGCTAGTCTCCCGGAGCCGTGGTCTGGAGGTCTCGGACCTCCGTGCGGAGGCCCGGCGGACGCAGGCCGATTTCCAGACCGGTGACGCGGCGCGGCTGGCTGTCGTCGCGACCGATGCCGACGACCTCTGCGCGAAGTTGCGCCAGGCCGCCGACATGATCGAGCGAAACCCCGACTCCTCGTTCACCGCACCTGTGGGGATCCATTACGCGACGGGGTCCGGAGGGCCTGGAAAGGTAGCCTTCCTCTTCTCCGGACAGGGCAGCCAGTACGTCGGAATGGGTGCCACGCTCGCGATGGGAGTTTCCGAGGCGCGAGTCGCGTGGGACGCGGCTGCGGCGCTCCAGCTTGGTGGTCGTCCACTGCAGACCGTGGTGTTCCCGGTGCCGGTGTTCAGCGAAGCTGACCGCACGGCACAGGAAGCACTGCTGACCCGAACTGAATGGGCCCAACCTGCTCTGGCAGTACAAAGCCTGGCGCTCCTCGGGGTGATGAGGAAACTCGGTGTAGCACCAGACTGCACTGCGGGACACAGCTTCGGCGAGTTGACCGCCCTGCACGCAGCCGGCGCCTTCGACGCGGACTCGCTCGTCCGGCTCGCCCGCCGACGTGGTGAGCTCATGCGCGACGCGTCCTCCACCGTCGCCGGTGCCATGCTCGCGGTCACCGCTTCCCGTGCGGATGTGGAGAAAGTCGTCGCTGACTCCGGCCTCGCGGACTTGTGGCTCGCGAACCACAACGCACCGCTGCAGACGGTGCTTTCCGGAAGCGCGGAAGCAGTTGACGCGATCGCCGACGAGCTTCGGGATCGCGACATCGCGGTGCAGCGCCTCAGCGCGGCAACGGCATTCCACAGCCCGCTGGTCGCGGCCGCGGGCGAACCGCTGCTGTCCTTCCTGCGGGATGTCCAGATCAGCGCGCCGACGGTCGAAGTCTTCGGTAACGCCGACGCCCGCCCATACCCCTCAAACCCGAACCAGGTGCGCAGCCGGATCGCCGAACATCTGGCCGCCCAGGTGCGGTTCGTCGATCAGGTTGTGGCGATGTACGACAGCGGTGTGCGCACCTTCGTCGAGATCGGAGCGGGCGCCACACTGACGAGTCTGGTCGATCAGGTGCTGACCGGCCGCGAACACGTAGCAGTCGCGCTGGATCGCCGCGGTCGCCACGGTGTGACAAGTCTTCAGGACGCGCTGGGGTGCCTTGCGGTGCATGGGGTCGACATCGACTTCGCGGCGCTTTGGGCGCCCTATGCCCTGTCGGAGTCAACCGAGAGCAAGGTCACGAAGCCTGCCATGAGCATGACACTTCTGGGCACCAACTTCGGCAAGCCGTACCCGCCGATCGGTGGTGCTGCGGAACTGCCGCCACCCAACGCGATTAGTGCGCGTGCGGCCGGACCAGAGTCCGGGCAGGCGCACGCGATGCCCGAAGCCAGTCCCGTCGTCGGTGGTCATGCCCCTACCCAGCAAACCATGGACGCCGCTGATGGCGAGTGGGTGCGTGCGTTCCACGACATCCAGCGGCAGATCGCCGAGACACACGCGACCTACCAACTCACTGCTGCCGAAAGTCACCTCGCCTTCCTCCGGGCAATGGAAGCTTCGGCGGACGGCACCTCCGCGGCGCCCGTTCCGGAGCCATTGCTCGCTCAGCCGGGCTTCAACCAAGAGTTCGTGCCGAGCATCAACGGCCACAACGGTCTGGTCTCTCCTGCCAAGGAGCTCCATCACAGCGCCGCCCTGGATTTGCCTATGGCTCCGGCGCCTGTCGCCGTTCCGGCTTCGCTTCCTGTTCCTGTTTCTGTGCCTGTTTCGGTTGGTGTGGATGTGGGGGAGGTGTTGTTGGGGGTGGTTGCGTCGGTGACGGGTTATCCGGTGTCGATGTTGGATGTGTCGATGGATCTTGAGGCGGATCTGGGGGTTGATTCGATCAAGCGGGTGCAGATGTTGTCTGCGTTGCGTGATGCGGTGCCGGGTTTGCCTGTTATTGAGCCGGCTGAGTTGGGCAAGTTGCGGTCGTTGGGCGAGATTGTTGACCGGTTGGGTGAGGTTGCCCCTGCCCCTGCCCCTGCGTCTGCCCCTGCTGCTGCCGCTGTTCCTGTTTCTGTGCCTGTTTCGGTTGGTGTGGATGTGGGGGAGGTGTTGTTGGGGGTGGTTGCGTCGGTGACGGGTTATCCGGTGTCGATGTTGGATGTGTCGATGGATCTTGAGGCGGATCTGGGGGTTGATTCGATCAAGCGGGTGCAGATGTTGTCTGCGTTGCGTGATGCGGTGCCGGGTTTGCCTGTTATTGAGCCGGCTGAGTTGGGCAAGTTGCGGTCGTTGGGCGAGATTGTTGACCGGCTGGGTGAGGTTGCCCCTGCCCCTGCCCCTGCCCCTGCCCCTGCCCCTGCCCCTGCCCCTGCCCCTGCCCCTGCGTCTGCCCCTGCTGCTGCCGCTGTTCCTGTTTCTGTGCCTGTTTCGGTTGGTGTGGATGTGGGGGAGGTGTTGTTGGGGGTGGTTGCGTCGGTGACGGGTTATCCGGTGTCGATGTTGGATGTGTCGATGGATCTTGAGGCGGATCTGGGGGTTGATTCGATCAAGCGGGTGCAGATGTTGTCTGCGTTGCGTGATGCGGTGCCGGGTTTGCCTGTTATTGACGTGGCTGAGCTGGGCAAGTTGCGGTCGTTGGGCGAGATCGTTGACCGATTGAGTGATGGCGCGTCCGCAAGCAATTCACCCTCGGCAGTGCCTAAGGCAGAGTCCGCCGAGTCACCTCCGTTGGTGCGTAGCGCAGTGCGCAGCGTCGCCGTCGCAGCGTCGGGTATGCCACTCGGTGGCCTTCGCGGTGGCTTTGTCGCCGTCACCAACGACGGCGATGGCATCGCTGAATGCGTCGTTGCCAAGCTGAATGCGCGTGGTCTCACCGCTGCTGTCGTGGCCGAGATTCCTGCTGAAGCGACCGGCGTCGTCTTCCTCGGTGGGTTGAGCAAGCTGTCCACAGTGGACGAGGCGGTTGCCGTCAACCACGCGGCGTTCGACATCGCCAGAACCGTGGCACCTCGATTCGCTCAGGGCGGCGGTATTTTCGTTACGGTTCAGGACACCGGCGGAGATTTCGGGCTCGGCGGTCGTGAGCCGAACCGCGCGTGGTCGGGAGGGCTCGCCGCGCTGACCAGAACTGCGCGTAAGGAGTGGCCCGCTGCCTCGGTGAAGGCGATCGACTGCGAACGCGGCGAACGGGACGCTGACGCCATCGCCACCGCTGTGGTGGACGAGCTGTTGCAGGGTGGCGCGACCCTGGAGGTCGGCCTTCGTGCCGACGGAACTCGCCTGACACTGCAGAACGTGGAGGCGGCAGTCGATGTCGCACCATCGCTTTCACTTGGGCCCGATTCGGTGATCGTCGCGACCGGTGGTGGGCGTGGTGTGACGGCGGCGGCGCTGAGCGCGCTGGCGAGTGCGCACCACCCGCGGATCGCATTGCTGGGCCGGACAGCGCTGGCCGCTGAGGACGCTGTCTTGTCCTCCGCGGCCGATGAACCCTCGGTGCGGCGGGTGTTGATCGAACGGGCTCAGCGGAGCACCGGTCGTTCACCGGCACCAGCGGCAATCGGTGCTGCGGTGAAGGAAGTGCTGGCAGCTCGGGAGATTCGCGCGACTATGAAGGAACTCGAGCGCGTGGGCTCACGAGTGCGCTATGTCGCCGTCGACATCCGCGACGCCGGCGCGTTGTCGGACGTCCTTGCCGACATCCGAGCCGAATGGGGACCGATCACCGGCATCGTGCACGGAGCCGGTGTGCTCGCCGACAAGCAGATCGCCGACAAGTCAGACGAGCAGTTCGGTCGCGTGTTCGACACGAAGGTGGCCGGGCTGCGGGCACTGCTGTCGGTGACCGCCGATGATCCGCTCGAACTGCTGTGCCTGTTCTCCTCGGTGGCCGCGCGATTCGGCAACGTCGGGCAATGCGACTACGCCATGGCGAACGAGGTTCTGAACCAGGTGGCCTGTGCCGAGCAGGTGCGGAGGCCGAACTGCCTGGTGAGGTCAATCGCATGGGGGCCGTGGCAGGGTGGCATGGTCAGCCCCGCACTGGAGGAGCATTTCCGCGGTCAGGGCATCGCGCTGATCCCGCTGAGGGAAGGCGCGAGCGCGTTCGTCGACGAACTCCGGGGCATCCCAGGCGACGTGCACGTCGTCGTCGCGCCGGGCCAGACTGATGACCCGCTGCACGGTGTTGGTGACAACCAGCGGTCGCCGGAGATCCACGTCAGCTCGGCCTCACATCCGTACCTGCGTGACCACGACATCGCGGGAATCCCCGTGGTTCCGGTGGCGCTGGCGCTTGAGTGGTTCGCCTCTGCCGCGTGTGAGCTCCGGCCGGCCGACAACCCGCTCGTGCTGAACAACGTCAATGTGCTGCGCAAGATCAGCTTGGATCACTTTTCTGGGCGCGGCGACAAACTCGTCGTGCGGCACCGACGCGATGGAACCTCCAGTCTGACCTTGGACCTCGTCGGTGAGGCAGGCGCGGTCCACTACCGGACCACCGCAGATGGTCTCGTTTCCAGGAGGGACGACACCAATTGGCACAAGGCGCCCGCAGACTCCGCAGTCCCGCATTGGCTGGAAATCTACGACGGCGACGTCTTGTTCCACGGGCCGAGCTTCCACGCGATCCGTTCACTCGACGCGATCTCGGACGAAGGCGCGGACGCCACGCTCGTGGGTGTGCGCGAACTCGGGTGGGGCGACGCCGACTGGCGCACTGATCCCGCTGCGATCGACGGCGGCATGCAACTGGCTCTCCTGTGGGCCGAACAGGCGCTGGGTGCTGCCACGTTGCCGATGGCAGTCGAGGAGTGTCGCTTCTATCGACTGGGTCCCATCGAGCAGACAGTGCGGTGCCAGGTGCGCGCACGCAAGACCTCGGAGTTCGAGGCCGTGTGTGACATCGGCTTCGTTGATGAGTCCGGTGAGGTGTGGGCGGAGCTGCTTGGCGTCTCGCTCGTGTGCCGGCCCGCGTGACCTGTCGGACAAGACCATCTGAGGACGGAAAGCGAGACAGGCATGCCATTCGAACCGATCGCCATCGTCGGGCGAGGATGCGTGCTGCCCGACGCGCTGGACCCCGACGCGTTCTGGGCCAACGTGGCATCAGGCAGGCTGAGCGTCTCCGCCGCTCCACCGAACCGGTGGCGGCTGCCAATGGCACAGGCCATGGGGACCAGGGCGGACAGCATCGACCGCACGTGGTCGGATGCGGGTGGCTACGTCAGCGGGTTCGAGTCGGTGTTCGACCCGGCGGGCTTCGAGCTGGAGACCGGCGCTGTACGAAGCCTGGACCTGGTGTCGCAGTGGGTGCTGCACTCCGCACGCGAGGCGCTGCGCGACGCCGGACAGCGCTTGCCGGCGAACCGATCTGGGCTGATCATCGGGAACCTGTCGTTCCCGTCGGCAGCGATGGCGGAGTTCGCCGAGCACGTGTGGCTGGAACGTCAGCATCCTGAGGTGCGGCAGGCTCTCGGCCCACTGTTCTCACCAGCCGCACCGCACCCCCGCAGCCGTTTCTCGTCAGGGTTGCCAGCCCATGCCGCCGCAAGGGCGCTCGGCCTCGGCGCGGGGGCCTTCGCGCTCGACGCCGCGTGTGCGTCCTCGCTGTACGCGATCAAGCTGGCCTGCGACAAGCTGCACGACGGCGCCGCGGACCTGATGCTCGCCGGCGCGGTGAACTGCGCCGGACGACCTGTTCATCCACGTGGGGTTCTGCGCTCTCGAGGCGCATGAGCGGCTCCGGCCGCAGCCGGCCGTTCCACCGCGACGCGGACGGCCTGGTCCCCGCAGAAGGGGCCGCTGTTCGTCGCGTTGATGCGGCTTCGCGACGCGGTCGCGCCAGGGACGAGACATCCTCGGTGTGATCCGCGGCATCGGTCTGTCCAACGACGGCCGGTCAGGCGGTCTGCTCGTGCCCGCGCGAGGACGGCCAGGAACGGGCGATGCGGCAGGCGTACGAGATGGCCGGGCTCGCTCCGGAGAGCGTTTCGCTGATCGAGTGTCACGCGACCGGCACCGCCGGTCGGCGACGCCGTCGAGGCGCGCAGCATGGCCAGGGTTTTCGGCGGGGCCTCGGACGTGCCGATCGGCTCGGCCAAGTCGAATGTCGGGCACCTGATCACGGCCGCGGGCGCAGCGGGCCTGATCAAGGTGCTCGGGGCCATGCGGGCCGGCGTCCGCCCGCCGACCCTCGGCGCGGACGACCCGATCGACGCCCTGGCAGGCACGCCGCTGCGCCTGCTGCGGGACACCGAGGAGTGGCGGGGACCGCGCCGGGCGGCGGTGAGCGCTTTCGGTTTCGGCGGCAACAACGCGCACCTCATCGTCGAAGCGTGGGACTCCACCACCGCCGCGATCAGCGAACCGCTGCCTGGCCTGACGCAGGACCCGGTGGCGATCGTCGCCCTCGGCGCCCGGGTCGGCGACGGGCGCGACGCCAGGGAGTTCGCCGACGCGCTCTTTCGCGGAGTTCCCCGCAGCTGAGGCCCGCGCGCGACCATCGAGGTCGCGCTGCGGGGCCTGCGCTTCCCGCCGATCGACCTGAAGCACACCCATGCGCAACAGCTGCTCGTTCTCGAGGCCGCCCGCGAGGCCGTGCGTGGCGTCGCGCTGCCACGGCGAACGCACCGCGGTACTCATCGGCATGGGTTGCGACCCGGAGGTCGCCCGCTACGGCGCGCGCTGGCGCAGCGTCTCGTGGCTCGACCAGCACGACGTCACGGATCCCTTGTGCACAGGACTTCCGGGATGGGTTCGGGCCGGCGCTGACCGCCGCCGGCGTGCTCGGCACGATGCCGAACGTCGTCGCCAACCGGATCAACGCGCAGCTCGACCTCGCCGGGCCGGGTTTCACGGTCTCGGCGGAGGAGGCCTCCGGAACGGTGGCACTGGAGGTCGCGGCACGGGCGCTGCGCGCCGGAGAAGCCGACGCAGCCGTCGTCGGCGCGGTCGACCTGTCGCACGAACCCGTGCACCAGGCCGCGCTGGACGCGCTCGGCGAGAACGCCCGCCGGGCGACGCGGCGGTGGTGCTCGTGCTCAAGCGACTCGCTGACGCCCGCCGCGACGGTGACACGGTCATGGCCTGCTCGACCACACGTCAGCGGGCACCGCCGACCTGATCGTTGGGCGAGCGACGGCTTCGATCCGGCCGAGCTGTTCGGTCACGCCCACGCCGCGAAGGGGCTGCTCGCCGTCGCGTCGGCCGCGCTGGCGGTGCACCACCGCGCAGTGCCACAGGTCGAACGGGCCCGCCGAGCCCGCACTCGGCGTGCAGCGTCGCCGAGGTGGTCGTGCACCCGCTCGAAGCGCCGGAAGTCCGTGTGCGGCTGCGCGGCGGCGACACGCCGGCGGCATGGGTCGCCGAGCGCGCCACCGCGTCCACACGTCTACTCGGGCGCCGATCGCCGGCACCGTGCTCGCACGCACTCGAGTCCGGACAAGAGTCGAACGAGGGCCCCGCGCGGCTGGTGATCCTCGCCGCTGACGCCGAACAGCTCCTCGAACGTTCCGCCGCCGCACGGAGCGTGGCTCACCACCGATGGGGTCGCAACCCGATGGCGTCGCCTTCCGCGAGTCCCCGATCGGCGGTGAAGTCGGGTTCGTGTTCACCGGCGGTTCCATGGCTTACCACGGCATGGGACGAGAGCTCATGCTGGCGTTCCCGTCCGCACTGCAGGCGATCGAGGATCGCTGCGGGCCGCTGCGCGAGGTCGCCGGCTGGGCCTACGCCAAGGACGAACTCGGCAGGCGACCGGTGCTGGAACAGATCTGGGGCTCGTCACTGCTGGGCCAGCTGCACGCGGAGATCACCAGAGGCGTGCTGGGGCTGACGCCGACTGCCGTACTCGGCTACTCGTCGGGCGAGTCCGCCGCGTTGTCCGCGATGGGCGTCTGGACTGATACAGCCGCTCTCGTCCGGGACGCGCGCGGCATCGAGCTGTTCACGCACGGAGCTGGTCGGCGACATCGCCGCGGTGCGTCGCGTGTGGGAACGCGAGGGCATCCCGGGTGATACCTGGGCGAGCTACCTCGTCAACGCCTCCGCGGAGGAGATCAGGTCCGCCCTGCGCGAGGAACCGCGCCGTGCACCTGATGGCCGTGAACGCGCCGGACTCCTGCGTCATCGGCGGCGAGGCCGTTGGCCTTGAGCGCGTGCTGTCAAGGCTTGGCTCGTGTGCGGCCATTCCTGTCGACTACGAGATCGCGGTGCACGCACCGGAAGTCGCCGAGGTGCGGGACGCTTGGTGGCACCTGCATCACCGGCCGACCGCCGAGCTCCCCGGGGTGCGGTTCTACACCGGCGCGACGACCGACTGGTACTACCCGACGCCAGAGAAGGCCGCCGACGCGCTGACCGGGCAGGCGCTCGGCACGATCGACTTCGCCGGAATCGTGGAACAGGCCTGGCAGGACGGCGTGCGAGTCTTCATCGAGCACGGTCCTCGCTCGCTGTGCACGAACTGGATCAAGCGCACCCTCGGCGACCGGGAGCATCTCGCGGTCGCGCTGGACGCGGCGGACGGCCGGAACCTCCGCCAGCTCACCGGGGTGGTCGCGGAACTCATGGCCGCAGGCGTCCCGGTGGCGACCGACGACTTGTTCGACCGGCTCGCCGCCGCTGCACCCCAGTGCAGGGAGGACGGCGAGCACGTCACCGTGCCTGCCCATCCGAAGCGGTCCGGCTACCCGAGCTCGCGGAGTCCGCAGAGGTCATGGCGCCCGCGCCGGCGCTGCCCGCGGTGCCGGGAACGGTGGTCAACCAGCGTTGCCCGAACCAGCGTTGCCCGAACCAGCGTTGCCCGAACCAGCGTTGCCCGAACCAGCGTTGCCCGAACCCGTGCGGTCCGCACCTCCGGTGGAACCGGCCGTCCGGATGGCCGCGACGACGCGCCACGGTCACCTCGTCAAGGCGCAGCAGGACTTCCTCACCATCCAGGCACAGGTCCACCGGCACTTCCTCGCATCGCGGCAGCGGGCGCTGCAGACGTTGTCGCTCCGGCGCTCGGGGGTGCCCGTCGTCCTGGCCGAGGCGCCCCTGCCCCGAGCTGAGCCGCCGGCGCCGGTCCACGCGGCACCAACCGGGCTGCCAGGACCGAAGTTCGACCGCGCGCAGCTGGAACACCTTGCTGCCAAACGGATCTCCGACGTCTTCGGCCCCCTGTTCGAGCCGCAGGACGGATACGTCCGGCAGACGCGCATGCCCGTGCCGCCGATGCTGCTGGCCGACCGCGTCACCGGCATCGACGCGGAGCCCGGCGTCGATGGGCACCGGCACGATCTGGACCGAGACCGACGTCGACGCGCCGACAGCCTGGTACCTCGACCCGACGGGCCGCATGCCCGCCGGGCATCATGATCGAGGCCGGCCAGGCCGACCTGCTGCTGATCAGCTGGCTCGGCGCCGACCTGCTCAACCAGGGCGAGCGGGTCTACCGGCTGCTCGGCTGCGAGCTGACCTACCACGGCAGCTCCGCCGCGTCCCGGCGACACGCTGCGCTTCGAGATCCACATCGACGGCCACGCGCGAGCACGACGGCATCCGGCTGTTCTTCTTCCACTACGACTGCTACGTCGGCGACGAGCTGCGGCTGTCCGTGCGCAACGGCCAGGCCGGCTTCTTCACCGACGCCGAGCTCGCGCGACAGGCGGAGTGCTGTGGGACCCGGCGGCTGACCTGCCGGCCGACGAGCGCCGGTCGATCCGCCTGCCGCGGCGCGCCGAGAGAGTCGTTCGGCGCGAGCGGAGTGCGCGCGTTCGCGCGAGGGCCGCCGTGGCGGACTGCTTCGGCCCGGCTGGGAACGAGCGCGGTCGCACGTGCCGCACGCCGCGGATCGCGACGGCCGAATGCTGTTCCTGCGACGAGGTCACCGAGTTCGATCCGCGGGCGGCCCGTGGGGACGCGGCTATCTGCGCGCCGAGACCGAGGTCTCGCCGGACGACTGGTTCTTCGACGGCCACTTCAAGAACGACCCGTGCATGCCCGGCACGCTGATGTTCGAGGGCTGCCTGCAGGCGATGGCGTTCTACCTGGCCGCGATGGGCTTCACGGTCGACACGGGACGGCTGGCGCTTCGAGCCGGTGCCCGAGCGAGACCTACCCGATGCGCTGCCGCGGCCAGGTCACGCCGGACAGCAAGCAGCTTGACTACGAGGTGTTCGTCGCCGAGGTCGCGAACGGGCCGGAGCCGACCGTTGTACGCCGACGTGCTGTGCACCGTCGACGGCGTCAAGGCGTTCCACGCCGAAGCGCGTCGGCCTGCGGCTCGTGCCGGACTGGCCGCTGACGCATGGCGCGAACTCGGCCCGCACGCCGAGCAGACCACTGGCGAGGCCGTGCCGCCGAGCACGCTCGGCGGGCTCGTGGACCACGGCGACAGTGGCGACGGTCGCCGTCGTCGACGGCTTCCGCTTCGACTACGCGTCGCTGCTGGCCTGCGCCTGGGGCCGTCCCAGCGAGGCGTTCGGCGCCGCTGTACGCGCGTGTTCGACGGCACCAGCGCAGGTCGCGCGGCTGCCCGGACCGCCGTACCACTTCATGACCCGCGTCGCCGCGGTCGACGGGCCGCAGGGCGGCATGCGGGTCGGCAGCTGCCGGTCGACGTCGAGTACGACGTGCCCGACGAGCGTCTGGTACTTCGAGCAGAACGGGCACCCGACGCATGCCGTTCGCGCGTGCTCATGGAGGTCGCGCTGCAGCCGTGCGGCTGGCTCGCCTCGCTACGTCGGCAGTGCGCTCGACCACCGACACGGACCTGCTCTTCCGCAACCTCGACGGCACCGGGACGGTGCATCGGCGAGATCACGCCCGGCACGCGGACGCTCCGAACCCGTGCCACGCTGACCCAGGTCTCGCAGATCGGCGACATGATCATCGAGTCTTCGACGGTCGAGTGCTTCGCCGACGACGAGCCCGTCTTCGAGATGACGACCGTCTTCGGGTTCTTCCCGCCAGACGGCGTTCGACAACCAGGTCGGCCTGCCGCCGTCGGACGACGAGAGGCGCGGCCCTGCTCGAGCCGGTGACGTAGTCGTCGACCTCGTCGCGCGGCCGGAGCGGTACTGCGGCGGCTCGCTGCGCCTGCCCGGTCCGATGCTGCTCATGCTCGACCGCGTCACCGGCTACTGGCCCGACGGCGGGCGCGGCGGGCCTCGGCCGGCTGCGCGCCGAGAAGGACGTCGACCCGGGGGAGTGGTTCTTCAAGGCCCACTTCTTCCAGGACCCGGTGCAGCCGGGCTCGCTCGGCATCGAGGCGATGTGCCAGCTGCTGCAGTTCTACCTGCTCGAGCGCGACAGCGGCGCCGGCATGATCCAGCCCGCGGTTCGAGCCGCTGATGGTCGGCGAAGCCGTGTGACGTGGAAGTACCGCGGCCAGGTCGTGCCGACGAACGGCCGCATCACCGTCGAGATGGAGATCCTGGAGACCGGCGAGGACGCGCAGCGGCCGGTACGCGGTGGCCGAGGCGTGGCTGTGGGTCGACGGCAAGCGGATCTATCACGCGGCCCGGCTCGGCATGCGCGTGGTGCCAGGAGATCCGGGTGAGTCGACGCCCATCTTCGTTGAACACGTCGTCGATCCCGCGGATGATGACTGGCTGTTGGACCACCGTCCGACGTGGACGGTCCCTGCGCTCCCCATGATGTCCGTGGTGGACAAGCTGGCCGCTGCCCTGGAAGACACGTCGGACCTTCCCGTCGTCGAGTTGCGGGACGTCCGGTTGGAACGCTGGGTGCCGGTACAGCAGCGCGTGCGCATGGCCACCGAGCTCGCGCAGTCGGCCGCCGGCTGGGACGCCTCGCTGAAGGTGTGGCGCGACGCCGCCACTCCGGAGTTGTCACGGTTCGAGGCCGTCGCGCGCTGCGAGGTTCTCGTCGGTGTGCCGGGCGGTCCGCGTCCGGACGCCTTCGAACCTCTGCCCGACGCCGATCCGGTCGATGATCCGTACACGTCGGGAGCACTCTTCCACGGTCCTAGCTTCCAGTACCTGACCGCGTTGCGTGTCGGTCGGACCGGGTCCTCCGGCGTTCTGGACGCGGGAAGGGGATCGGTGCCGCGTGGCGCACTGCACCAGGGACTGCTGGACGCGGCCACGCACGTCATCCCGCACGACCGCCTGTCGCGATGGTCCGATGAGATCAGCCACGACGTGGTCGGATATCCCACGAGGATTTCCTCGCTCCAGTTGTTCGAGCCGTTGCCGGACCGGGGCAAGATCGCGGTGGAGGCCCGCTTCGCCGGATTCGACGGCGGCGAGCTCCGGCATCCGATGTTCGACCTGCAGCTCTCGGCCAGCGGCCGGCTGCTGGTGGCTATGCGACTGGTCGACACATTGGTGCCGAAGGGATCGCTCGGTGCAGCCCACGCCGAAACACGACGAGCGTTCCTCCGCGACATGGTTTACGCGGACGGGCTTGGCCTGGCCGTGTCGGACGGCGACGTGACCCGGCTGTCAGCACAGGCCGTTGACCTGTGCGACTGGTTGCCTGGCACCATCGCGGCCGTCTACGGCCTCCCGCCTGGAGCGCGGGGTAGCGACCACCTCGTCTCCATCGCGGTGCGCGACCACGTTGCCAGGTTGCTGCTGGTGCATCCGAGTTCACTGACTGTGGAAGCAGAAGGTGACCTGTGGATCGCACATCTGACGGGCCGCCCTTCGGTGCGGCAACTCGTGTGGACCGAATGTGCGGGTGACGAGATCGCCGTACGTTCGGCCGGTTCCCGCGAGTTGACCGGGCCGCCGATCGCCGAGTCGTCGGAGGAACCCGAATGAGCACGTATCAGCCACCAGCGTCGTCGCGACCGACTGCACCACTCCGCCAGAGGAGAATCTGCCATGTCTGATGACACCATCTCCCCGGTTTCGGTCTTGTCAGGTCTTCGTGACCTGGCGGACGACATGCGCCTGTTCACCTTTGTCGACGATGACGGCCGGGATTGCGACGCGCTTTCGGTCCGGGACCTGACGACGGGCGCTGAGAACGTGGCACAGGCCATCCAGGCGTGGGGGATGAAACCCGGCGACCGGCTGGTTCTGGTCTACCCGCCGTCGCTGGACTTCATCACCGCCTTGGTGGGCTGTCTCGTGGCCGGTGTCGTGCCGGTTCCGGTGTACCCGCCGGATCCGTTCCGGCTCAAGCGTGACATCGCGACGTTCTCGGCCATCGTGGAAAACTCCGGCGCACGTGCTGCGCTGACCAACCGCGCCTACTACCGCGCGCGAACCATGTCCTCGGTGTCAGGGGCGTTCTCCCAGCGCGGTCCGCGCTGGCCGCAGCTGCCGTGGTACCGAACGGATCGGTTGCGCCGCATCGACAAGGCTCCATTGGCGTGGCACGAACCCAGCGGACCGGACGAGCCGGCGATCCTGCAGTACACGTCAGGATCGACGGCCGCTCCCAAGGGCGTGATCATCACGCACGGCAATCTGGTGCATGAAGTCACGGCGAACGCCCGTGATCTCGGCCTCGGCCAGGACGCGCGTGGTGTGTTCTGGGTGCCGCAATACCATGACCTTGGTCTGATCAGTGTCATCATGAGCACGATCGCTGGAAACTCCGCCACTCATCTGATGTCGCCTCTTACCTTCCTGCGGCGACCTTCGGTCTGGTTCGACGTGATGTCCAGGGTTGGGGCGACGCACACCGCCGCGCCCAACTTCGCATTCGATCTGGCAACGCGGAAGACTACGCGGTCCCAGCGATCTCGCTGGGATCTCAGCGCGCTACGCGTCGTGATGTCGGCTGCCGAGCCCATCCGGCCGGCGACCATGAGCTCCTTCTACGAGGCATTCGCACCGACCGGCCTGCGTGCGGACTCCTTCTACCCGGCATACGGCCTCGCTGAGCACACGGTGAGTGTGTCCGTCGGTGGACGGATCACACTGCGGCTGGACAAGGACGCTGTGGAGCAGGGACGAGTGATACCTGCCGATCACGACACCGGACGATCCGTTGTGGACTATGCCGGTTGCGGACCAGTCACCAAGAAGGACGCACGGGTGCGCATCGTCGACCCGGAGACGCGTCGTGTGGCCGAGCCGGGGCGAATCGGTGAGATCTGGGTGCACTCCGTCACGAAGGCGCTGGGGTACTTCGGTATGGAGGAGGAGACGGCCACGACGTTCCGGGCCACTCTGTTGGACGAGGACGATCCCACGGAGTACTTGCGAACGGGCGATCTGGGTTTCTTCCACGACGGAGAGCTGTTCGTCACCGGCAGGCTCAAGGACCTCATCATCATCCGCGGCCGCAACGTCTATCCGCTGGACGTGGAGGACAGCGTCCGCGGTTGCCATCCGCTGATTCGTCCAGGTGGCGTCGCCGCGTTCGCGGTGCCCTCCGAGGAGGGTGACCGTCTGGCGGTCTTCGTCGAGGTCACGAAGAAACACCTGGCTCGGTTTGAGACTGCGGAGATCGTGAGCGAGGTGCGCACCGTTGTCCACTCCGATCATCAGCTCGCTTGTCACAGCGTGGTGGTGGGGAAGGCCGGACTGGTCAAGAAGACCACCAGCGGCAAGGTTCGCCGGCGCGCGTGCGCTCAGGCGTTCCTCAGCGGCGACGTCGAGCGCTCCGAAGTGGTCATGGCCGTGTCCGCCCTGCCCGTTGTGAGCGGGCTGCCGAATGACGACGCGGAAATGTGTGGTGCGTGATGGACAGAGAGATTTCGACAGCCCAGGGCGGTGACCTAGTGAAGACAGTTTGTGTGATCGGTGCGGGTGTGAGTGGTCTGATGACAGCCAGGGAGCTGGAGAAGGCCGGCCACCGGGTCGATCGTGCTGGAGTCGGACAGGACCGTCGCCGGCAAGTGCGCATCGATCGACATCAACGGTCAGGCATACGACCTCGGCGGCCACGTCTGCACGACGAAGTACGAGCGGCTCGCCGAACTCGTGACCGAACTCGGGCTCGAGACCGAGGACACGACACCTCACCGCGTCTACGACGTCGAGACCGGCGAGTCGACACCGCAGAGCTCAGCGTTCTTCACCAGAGAGGTGTTCCAGCGCTACACGAGGTTGCGTGCCGCAGAGTTCCCGCGCATCGGCGAACCTGGGCTCGCGCACTCCGCCAAGGCGCTGAGTGCGCCGGTCGGAGAATGGCTGAAGGAGCACGGCCTGGAGTCGATGGCCGAGTCGCTCGGCACCGGCTACACCGCGGCCGGCTACGGCTATCTCGACCGCGATGTTCCCGCCCTGTACTTCGTGAAGTACGCCGAGATGACGGGGTTGCTGTCGAGCACGCGCGACCTGCTCGGCCACGCGGGCAGCTTCACCATCAAGGGCGGCTTCGGCAAGGTCTGGCAACGGGTCGCGGACGAACTGCGCGACGTGCGTTGTGGCGTGCGCATCGAGAGCATCGATCGGCATCGAGACCGGCGTGCGGCTACGGGTGGACAGCGACGTGATCGAGGTCGACGCGCTGGTGCTCACGGTGCCGATCGACCAGGTGCTGCCCGCACTGGACGCGACGCCGGAGGAGAAGGACCTGGCCCGCCACGTGCGCTACCTCGACTACTACACCACGATGTGCTCGATCGACGACCTACCTCGCTCGGCTTTCTCGTTGGTGCAAAAGCACACCGCGAGCTCCGACATGAGCGGGCATTGCGTGTCGTTCCACCATCGCTATCCGGAGAGCCAGGTGTTCGCCTGCTACTCCTACGGGGTGAACGAACTCGATGGCTTGGACGGCCACGAAGGGAGTGACGTCTCAGAGCAACTGCGCACCGACGTCGCGGCGATGGGCGGTCGTGTCCAGAACACGCATGCTCAGCGCGGGTGGAAGTTCATGCCGCACTTCGGCAGCGACCGCCTGGCCGACGGTGTTCTCGACCAGGTCGAGCTGCTGCAGGGGCAGCGCAACACTTATCACGTCGGCAGTCTGCCGGCCTTCGAACTCGTCGAATGCAACGTCGCGTACGCAGGTGACCTGGTGGACAGGTACTTCCGCGACAAGCCGCCTGCCGGACAACCGCCGTTGATCGGCAGGGACACCATCGAGGAGTGGCTGGCCGCGCACATCGCCGCGGAGCTGCGACTGCCGGAGAGCGCCATCAGCCTGGACACCCCGCTGGCATCACTCGGCCTTGAGTCGTCTGGCCGTCGCGACACTGCAGTCGTCCCTGTCCGACTGGCTCGGCTTCCGGGTGCCGCACACGCTTTTCTTGGAGCTGCCAACGTTGGGGGCCATCGCCGGGCACCTGGCCGCGCAAGTGATCCAAGGTGAAGACCTGCCGGCGGTCGACGCGGCTCCACAGTCCACGCTCGCGTTGTCGCTGACGCCACAGCGACCGTTCTTCTGCATCGGCGGCGCCGTCGGCGCGGCCTACTACCTGTTGCCGCTGGCGCGGGCGATGGGCCAGGGGCAGCCGTTCTACGGTCTGCAGGGCCCGGGATTCGACGGCTCGGAGGAGCCGGTCGACGACGTCGAAGCTCTTGCCGCGCGGTACATCGACGAGATCAAGATGATTCAGCCCTACGGCCCGTACATCGTCGGCGGACATTCGTTCGGTGGCGTCGTCGCCTATGAGGTGGGCCGCCAGCTGCGGGCCCGCGGGGAGCAAGTCGCGCGCGTGATCATGATGGACGCCTATCCCGCCGTGCCCGGCCAGTTCGAACCGCCGTGGGACGAGGACGCTGTGATCGACGAGCTGTGGACCATCCGGCAGTACGCGTTCCGCGACAAGGGTGCGCCGCGCCGCCGCGTGGACCAGTCGTTGTCACCAGCGGAGCAGCGTGAGCAGCTCGGCCGCTTCCTCGGCGCCTCCGGCACGCAGGTGATCGAGGAGCACATCGCGAACATCATGCGCGTGTACCAGGCACAGGTCGAGGCAATCGTGCGCTATGAGCCCGGTGCCAGCGATCTGAACGTCACGCTGATCAAGGCTGACGGTGGTTTTCCCCAGGTGCTGAAGGACGATCGGCACATCGAGTTGTTCCTCGACGATCCGGCCAACGGCTGGGAGCGCGTGTCCATGGGAGAGCTGGAAGTCATCCACGTGCCGGGTGATCACTTCAGCGCTTTCGTGCCGCCCTGCTTGACCATTCTGGCCGACGCGGTGCGCACGACGATCGACAAGATCCCGGCCCCACCGCCCCCCCGAGCGTTGAACGTCGAGTCATCCATCCACATCAACCCCATGAACCCGGACTTCCTGAGCGATCCATATCCCTTCTACCACCTGCTACGCGACCTGGCGCCGGTCTACCACGACGACGCGCTCGATGGCTGGGTACTGACGCGATACGCCGACGTGACCGAAGTGCTGCGGCGACCTACCGTCGTGCGTCCGTCAACGGCCACACTGCTGACGCGGCTACCCGCTGACATCCTGGGGGAGATGAACCCGTTCATCCGACGGCTCGACTCTTCGCTGCCGTTCAGCAACCGGCCAACGCACACGCGGTTGCGGAAGTTGATGAACCGCAGCTTCACGCCGCGCGCGATGGAGGACAAGCGGCTGATCGTCGAGCAGACCTGTGCCGAACTGTTGGACGCATATTCCGGCGGTGATTTCATGTCGCAGGTCGCGTACGTTTTCCCGGCCCGTGTGGTGATGGATCTCGTCGGCGTGCCCCGGGCCGACCAGCCCCAGCTGATGAAGTGGGGCACCGACGTCATGAAGACGTTGGGGGAGGCCCAGTACGGCGACGATCCGATCGCGGTCGCAAAGCTGTCATCGAGCGCGATGGACTCGCTGGTCGCCTATCTGCACGGGTTGATCGCACTGCGGCGGGAGAACCCGTGCGAGGACCTGATCTCCGAGCAGCTCCGGGTCGCGGACGACACGGCGGACCTTTTCGGTGACCGCGGATACTGGGAGAGCGATGAAGAACTTGTCGTCAACATCATCTCGCTGATCAACGCGGGCCTCGAGACCACGGCGAACTTCATCGGCAACAGCACGCTTGCGTTGCTGCGCAACCCATCACAGTTTGCGTTGCTGCGTGAGGAACCGACAGTCGCCGTGACGGCGGCCGAGGAGCTGATGCGCTACGACAGCCCGGCGCCCATCATCACGCCGCAGCAGGCCACTGAGGACATGGAAATCGGCGGACGGCAGATCCGTGCCGGTGAACTGATATTCCCCGTCCTCGGTGCGGCCAACCGCGATCCGGCGCAGTACCAGGATCCGGACGTCCTCGATCTGAGGCGTTCCTCCGCGGTCACGCACCTGACCTTCGGCTCCGGTATCCACTTCTGCATCGGCGCCGCGCTCGCCCGCATGGAAGGACAGATCCTTTTCCCCATGCTAGCCAATCGGTTCCCCTACCTGAGATTGGACCTGGACGCGTCGGCCCCCGTGTTCCGGCCGGACCCCGCCCTGCGGGGACTGGAGTCGTTGTACTTGAAGATCTGAACCTGGTTGATGCGCGGCACCAGGTTGCCGACTGGAGTGCGACGAGAGCCCGGCGGGCACAGCCCGCCGGGCTCTCGTTCGTTCTGCTACTGTCCGGCCTTCCCGCCGGTGGGTGTCGTGGCCCACCACACGCCGTCGACGCCCTGGCCGTTGACTTCGCCGCAAAGCTTGTCTCCCGCGAACGTGTACTGCGGCATGCCGGCGATGGTCAGTTGCTTGGTGCCGTCCGGCCGGGTGATTGCACCCACGAGCGAGCTGTCGACTCCCTGCGCCTGCCGATTGTCGCCGGATACGAGGACGGGCGGCCATTGCACCGCGCACTCACCGGTGCACGTCGTCGTCGAGGGCGTCGCGCTGTCCTTGTCGAACCGGTACAGCGTCATACCGGTCTTTTCCGTGGCGATGGCGCCGATTCCACCTCCGCCGGTGGCGGTGGTCACCTCGAGGTCCTTGTTCTCGAGAGCTTTCCTGCCGCTCGGTGCGATGACGAACCAGGCGCCTTGGGCAGCCTGACCTTTGGCCTCACCTGGTTTCGTGTCCTTGGCGAATCGGTACACCGCCCAGCCGCCCACGGTCAGCTGCTTGCTGCCGTCCGCGCGCGTCAACGTGCCGACGATGCTCGGATCGATGTCCTTGACCTCCGTCTTGTCCGAGGTCACGATGATCGGCGGCCATGCCACTTCGCAGTCGCCATCGCAGTTGGACTTCGGTGGGGTCGTGGTGTCCTTGTCGAAGCGGTAGAGGGTAAGACCTTTTGCATCGGTCAGCACGGTGCCGAGACCGTTGACAACGCCGGTCACAACCGCAGGGCCACGTGCTTGCCCCGCTCTCTTGCCCTCAGGAGTCACTGCCCACCAGGTGCCCTGGACAGCATGCCCCGTGGTGTCTCCTGGTTTGACGTCTCTGGCGAAGCCGTACACCGGCCAGCCGTCGATCGTGAGCTGCTTGCTGCCGTCCTTGCGTACCAGCGTGCCTACCAGCGATCTGTCGACCCCGCTGACGGACATCTCGTCGGAGGTCACGATCGCCGGCGGCCAGGCCACTTCGCAGTCAGCGTCGCAGTTGGACACGGGTGGGTTGCTGGTGTCCTTGTCGAAGCGGTAGAGGGTAAGACCTTTTGCATCAGTCACAACAGGACCGAGTTCGTCAATCTCAGCGATGCTGAGCACGGTGCCCGCTCCGGACGCCGGTGAGCTCGTCAACACCGAAGCGCCTTCCCCGGAGTCGGATCGTGCCTTACCTGTCTGGACCGACGTGCAGGCGCCGAGCAACGCGAGACTGATCGCGGCCGTCACCGCGACGACCGTGAAACGCTTACCAGACATGGACTACCTCCTGTTGGGCGATCGCGCTCTCAGCGTCCGCAGATGTCTACAAACACGTCCCATCGCCACAAATGGTTCAGCGCAAGGACATCAGACTTCGACGACCCGACTGGTACCCGCGACAGATGACGTAGGCCGGAGTCGGCACTGGACGTAGTTCGTGTTGCTGAAACCAGCGACCGGTTCCGGTCGCTTGTCCCGTGAATCACTCGCAGAAAAGGAGGATCTTGTTACATGAGGTGTCACGAAGGTGCGATCAGACGAGGCGCCGTCCATTTCGAACTCCTGCCGTGGCCGGACGACACCGCCGCAACGGCGCGTCCAAGGAAGGGGCGATCATGACGTCCATCTCAGCCTCACCACGCGCCTCTGTGTTGCGCATCGTCGATCAGGAACCGCAACAGACCGCCTCGAACATCGCCGAGTTCGAATGGCTGTACCGGACGCACCGTGCGTACGTGCTCGGTTATCTGATCAAAAGAACGAAAGGGGATCGTCACCTTGCCGAGGACATCCTCCAGGAGACGTTTCTGCGAGCATGGCGCAACCCTCCGGCGATCAGCGATCAAGCCGTGAGTGGTCGCAGCTGGCTGGTGGTCGTGGCTCGGCGCGTCCTGATCGACCGCGTCCGGCAAGCCGCCCGGCGCCCGCTCGAGACAGATGATGACTTCCTTGAAGACGTGGCCTCCTCAACGCACTGCTACGCGGACGACGTGCTGATGGCGCTGAGGGTTCGGGCGGTCCTGTCGACACTTACAGCCCAGCAGCGCGATGTCCTGGAGCTGGCCTACATCCATGACCTCAGCGCTAGGCAGATGGCACCGCTGCTGGGCATTCCAGTGGGCACCGTCAAATCACGCATCTTCTATGCACTTAGGGCCCTTCGTCGGGCCATGGGGGATCCGGTGGAGTCGGACGCTCTTGACTGGGCAGCATGAGATCTGCCGCCTCCGATTGCCGTGAGGGCTGAGGCGACCTACTTCGCATTGGTCGCCCTGGCCCTGACGGCAATCGTGTGCTGCTGCTTCAGTCACCGCGACGGATGGCGCCGAGGATCTGCTGTTCAGCCGATGTCGTGATCAGGCGTAGCTGGGCCCAGAGGTCCTTGCCGAGCGCGATCACGTGATCGTCCTTCAGCGTCGTCAGCTGCTGGGCGAACTGTGGCGGCAGCCGCCACAGCTGGCCTGCGAGCTGTGCCTGGCCGTGCGGAAGGCGTTGCAGCAACACAAGATCCGCGTTGTTCGCGATGCTCGAGGCCTGCGGGTGCAGGTACGGCAGCACGTACATCGTGGTCTGCCACGCCGTGCGCGGCGGGAAAAGCTCCTGCGGCACGTGGCCGCCGTCGTGTACGACCAGCAGCGGCATGTCCTCGGTTGGCCGCGGGATATCGGCAGGCGAGAGCCTGCGCAGCTGTACCAGCGAGGACGGGCGGCCTTCCGGGCCGTTGCCCGCAGCGCGGACGACCGGCTGCCACACTTGCGGACGGCCCGTCGCGATGATGATCCACGCGCCGGTCGCCAAGGCGCGCAACGCGATCTGGCGGGCCAGGTACAAGCCGCCGACCACGACCATGCGGGTCGGGGCCGGCCGCAGCACGGACACCGTGAGTGGCTCGCCCTGCATTCCTGCGCCGAGCATCATGCCGCCGCGGTCGCCGCTCGCGCTGGCAACGTCCAACATCGATGCTGACACCAGAAACTCCGGTGATGCGCTGCTCTGACCGCGCATGTCCAGGCGGGACGAGCTCATGCGACACCTCCGAGCGGCAGCGTCGCGGCAAGCCCTGTGAGTTGCTGACCCCGTAACGGGGTGAGCGTGATGTCGAGCTTGTCGCCGAGCTCGGTCAGCTGGTCGTCGGCCCGTTCCATTTCGTTGGACGTGCGAGCGCTGACTCGCACCAGGCCGCGCAGTGACACCTGACCGTCCTCACGTCGACGGCGAGATCGTCATCGCCAGCGTCGAGGACAGTGCGCGGACGCCGGTCAGCGCGTTCAGGTTGCTGCGCAAGCCCTTCGGCGGCCAGCCGGTGATCGCGTAGCTGGCGTGACGAACTCCACCCGCTGTGACGCCGGACCATTTCTCCTGCAGCAAGACGGGATTTGGGCTTCCGATCACTGCAGTGAGCTCTGCCGCCGAGATCGACGCGCGCAGCAGCTCGTCCGAGTCGAGCGGGCGCATCGTCACACCTGCGGACTCCAGAGCGTTGCGGACGCGGGAAAGCGCGCCGATCAACGCGCGGTGCGCGCCGACGACGCCGCCGCCGCGCTCGTTGATCGCGCTGCCGCACCGGCGCGGGTCGAGGCGCACGGTGACCCACGTCGTGCGGCGGGCCGCCGCAGACAACGGCCCGATCACCTCGAGGTAGGCGTTCAACGCCGGAGAGGTCGGCGGGAGCGCCGCGCTGCAGGGGTAGCAGTGCCAGATCACCGAGATCGCGTCGAGCACGACACCGCGGTCCTCCAAGCACGGAGCCAGCGCACCGAGCGGCAGCGACGGCGCCGAGCCGATGGGCGTGATCAGCGGCGGGGTCGGATCGACCAGGAGCACCGCGGTCCAGACGCCGTCGTGCCAGGCAAGGCCGAGCGGGCGGCGTTCGTGGTCCTGGCCCTTCGCGATCACCAGATCGGGGATCGCGAGCCGCAGCAATGCGACGCGCGGGTCCTCCGGCCCGAGCACCGACAACTCGCCGGTCTCCGCCGATGTGATCGGCGAGGCCGAGACCGGCACCTCACCGCTGCGCGCTCGGAACGTGTAGCGAGCCCTGAGCGAGATCCACTCGGTCAGCCAGCGACCATTCGATCGGCCGAACGCGAAGATCAGCACGACGAACAAGACACCACCAGTGATCGAAAGCATGACCGTCGTCGTGCCGCCGACCGTCAGCAGCACGAGGCCGACCGCGAGACCCGCCTCGATGATGACGACGTTCGCGACCGGCAGGGCACCGAGACTAGCCCTGGCTGCTCGACGACGGATTCGGCCGATCGGCCGGGTAGGTGCGGGAGCCGGCGGCGAACCACCGGTGCTCCGTGCCGGTACAGGGACTAGCCCCGGTGGTGGGGCCGCAGTGGTCGCCGACGTCACTTGTGATCTCTTTTCCACCTCGGTGATGGGGAACTGGTGGAAGCGGATCTGCCACCAATTGAGGGAACCAGCACGTGGTCGTGCGTTCGTCTGGATACCCTTCGAACGGTACCCCCATCTGGAGAGCAGCGAGGGGCGAATGGCAACAACTCCTACCACCAAAACCCAGGTGCAGGGCTATCGATTTGGCCTGCGCCGCATGCAATCCGCGCTTGTCGGTCGAGACGCGAACATGCTCCATGAACCGGTGCGCAAGCACTCACGCGCGACGGCTGTCGGTGTGCTGCTTGCGATTGTCGGGATGCTGGCGTTCCTCGTAGTCGGATTCTTCAAGCCACAGCCCAAGTTGGACGGCGAGACGCAGATCGCCATCAGCAAGGAGTCCGGCCAGGTCTACGTGGTGAGCTCGAACCCGCGTCAGCTCATCCCGATGACGAACCTGGCGTCGGCGCGGCTGTTCTGGTTCCAGCAAACCAATCCTGACGCGGGTTCGAGCCCTACAGCGAACGCAGGTGGTGACGCGCCCGCAGGCGCGATCAGCACGAGTCAGCAGGCTGCCGGCGGCACACCGAAGGTCGTGAGCGAGGCAGCGCTGAGCAAGCTGTCGAAGGGACGGTTGACCGGAATCCCGGACGGGCCGGATCTGCTGCCCTCCGCGGAACGTCGAATCGGCGCCGAGTGGTCTGTTTGCGACACGCTGGACCTCGACGGGTTCCGCAAGGACCAGTCCGCGGAGAACGACATCAGCACCACGGTGGTCGCAGGCGTCAACGGCGGGGACAAGGCACTGGAAGGCAACAGGGCCTTGCTAGTCCAGTCCGTTAAGGACAAGAAGGGCTACCTGATCTACAAGGCGGCCGCAAGCACGGTGCGAGCCCAGGTGGACCTTTCCGATGACGCGACCAAGGCGGCGCTCAAGCTCAGCGGTAAGAAGCCGCGAGCGATCAGCGCCGCGCTGCTGAACGCGATCCCCGAGGTCAAGCCGCTGAAGGCGCCGGCGATCCCTGGACAGGGTGGCCCGGCTCGCTATCTTCAGGGTGTCAACGTGAAGATCGGTGAAGTCGTCCAGGTCACGCGCACTGGTGACGTGGAGTTCTACGTCGTGCTGGAAGACGGCCTTCAGCTCGTCGAGAAGACCGTGGGGGACCTCATCCAGTTCGCCAACGCGGGCAGCAAGAAGCCTGCCGATCTGAGCCCGAGCGTTATCGCCAACGCACTCGAGCCGAAGAACAAGCTCGACGTTGAAGACTACCCGCGTGAGGTGCCGCAGGTCCTGGAGGCCAACGCCGACAACGTGGTGGTGTGCTCTGGGCTGGCGGGCCGAGAACGTCAATCAGGCCAACAAGTCCGAGAGCACCAAGGTCACCATCGGACGCACGTCTGCCAGGTTCCGCAGACGCTGTTCCAGTGGCGCTCAACCAGGCCGGCGCGACAGGTGACGTGGTCGACGCGTTCATCATGCCTCCGGGCAAGGCCGCAGTCGTCCGGGGCAGCACGTCGCCGAGTGACTACGGCAGTGGCCCCATCCACCTGGTCACCGGAAGGGGCGTGAAGTACGGCATCCCGGATGTGGAGACCGCAGGTGCGCTGGGCCTGGGCGACGCGGCGGCGTTCCTCCCGGCTCCTGAGGCGATCCTGCGGCTGCTGCCGAACGGTTCGCAGCTCGCCCGAGCCGACTCGACGCGGAGCTACGACTCGATCCCGACGCCGAAGGGTGGCGTGCCGCGAAACCAGTGACGGCACCTGCAGGACAAGAGGCGGTCCCGGCTTCCGGGGCCGTCTTCCTGTTGTGTGGTCAGGTCGCTCCACCGTGACTTGTGTGCCACACGGCGATGTCGCAAGCCACGCTCGACCCGACTTAGGGGCGGGCGGGAACGTGCGGGCGGCTGCTGCAGGAGCATCGGGACGAGTCTCCGTCGCACTTCGCGGCGACTGCTCTATCGCGCCGAAGTTCGTGGACGAGCCGGGACGCTGAGTACGTGGGTCCGTCAGGCGGAGGCCGATGCCGGTCGGGTGGCCGGAACGCCGAGTGTTGTGGCGGCGGAGCTGCGCCGGCTCAAGCGGGAGAACGCGGAGTCGCGGCGGTCGAACGAGATCCTCAAGTACGCGGCGGCCTCCTTCGTGGTGGACCTCGACCGCCCAGGCGTATCTGGCACGCGTTGCGCCGCAACAATGTCCTGGTCGAGTGATGCACGTTGGCGCGATTGACCCGCGGGACTGGGCATCATCGGTTTGGTGCACGTGCGCGGCAAGCCCCGTCGCACCACCATCGCGGGTCGGGACGTACGCCGGTGGATTGCGACTTCGCCGCCGGGCGTTCGGACGCGTTGTGGTTCGCGAACTTCACCTATGTGCTCACCGGTTCCGGCACGGCTTGCGTCTCGTTCGTCATCGACGCGTTTCTCCCAGTGGATTGCCGGCTGGAAGCCGACACCAGATGAGCACCGCGTGGGTGCTCGACGCGTTGCAGATGGCGTCGTGGACACGCGCCCGCATCGGCAACCTGCTCACATGGCACAGGCCATCTGTACACGGGCACGCGAGAGGCGGCCCCGCTGTCCGGAACCGCCTCTCGGTCATGCCGCCAGATTGTCGATCGAGCGGGCGGCTGACGTGCCGTCAGGCAACTCGCCGTTTCCGCTTACGTCTGATGGTGTTCCTCACGAACATGGTGACAAACAACAGGAAGATCCCGATTCCCAGGCCTGACAGCGCGACGACCACCTGCACCCAGTCCTTCTCCGGCCCGGTGTTGATGCTGGTGAAGATCGGTGCTCGGTTCTCCTGCCGCTCATTTCCCAGTTCGGCGGGCAGTACGGCGGTGAGTGCGGCCACCGGGCTCACCATGCCATGACCGACTTTGCGGTCCCAGCCGCTGGGGCTGCCTGGATTCTGCGCGGTGGACGTCAACCGCGCCATCACCTGCCGTGCCGTCAACTGGGGGAATCGTTCGCGGATGAGTGCGGTGACGCCGGCGACGTACGGCGCCGCGTAGCTAGTGCCGCGGATCGCGATGAGTTGCCGGTTCTGCGGGTCTGGGGTGGCGTTGGTGACGCCCGGCCCCTTGGGGTCGATCGTCACGATGTCCTCGCCGGGGCCGGCAATACTCACCCAAGGGCCCCACACGCTGAAGTCGGAGACTCTTCCCGTCTGGCTCATCGACGCGACGGACAGCACGTCCTGCGCGAACCACGGCGGCGATGCGATCACGTTGACGCTGTCGACGTCCAGTTTGTTGTTCTGCTGGCTGCAGCCCGATTCCTGCTCGCCGAGGTTGCCGGCCGCGGTGATGATCACGATGTTCTTGACGTCCACGGCCCACTTGATCGCCGCTTGCAGGTTGCGGTCGTCCTGGCTGAAGTCCTTGGGAGTGGAGCAGTTCGTGAGCGAGATGTTGATGACCTTGGCGCCGCTGTTCGCGGCCGTGACGATCGCCTGGGCGAGCGTGGACACCTTGCCTGCGGTGGTCCGTTTGGGCGTGGTCGCGTTGCCTTCGAACTCGAAGCGATCGCTGGTCTGCCGGATCGCGAGGATGGTCGCGTTTGGCGCCACACCGATGAAGTCGGTGTCCGCGCTCTTGCTCGCGCCGATGATTCCCGCGACTTGGGTGCCGTGTCCGTCGCAGTCGTTGGTGCCATCGGTGTTGTCGGGACCGTTGCCGACGTAGTCGCCACCGCCGCGGACGCGGCCGGCCAGCAGGGGATGTTGGTTGACGCCGGTGTCGATCACCGCGACGGTGACGCCCTGACCGGTTGCGAAGCGGTGTGCCTCCGCGATGCGCAGGTTCAACTGACCCCACGGCATCCGCACGACGCTGGCGCCATCGGTCGTGGAAACAATGCACTGCTTGGCGTTCCGCTTGTACGGGAGGTCGGGTGCGGGCTTCGCGGGAGCCGGCGGTGGGGGAGTTCCTGGAGGTAACGGCGGTGGCTGCGAGTTGGGCCGCGCGGCTTCTGGCGGGGCGGGAGGTTGTCCGAATGCCGGACTGATGGTCGTGCCGGAGACGAGCACCACCAGCGCGGCGGCGGTGGTCGCGGCGGCTCGCTTGATCGCAGTCATGTCGCTCCGAATTTGCTGGTGTGTCAGGAGGCGATGAGCCCGCGCATGACGAGGTAGAGGTCCATCACGGCCACCGCCAGCGGCAGTACAGCGGCGATGAGGATGGCTTCTACGACATCGACCAGCCGGCGCAGCACCGGCGAGAACTTGCGGTTGGGGAAGACAACGCCGAGTACGAGCGCGCCCGCGCCGAGGACGATCAGTGTGGCGAAGACGAACAGTGCGCGGTGCAGGGCAGATGCCTCGGTGAGCCAGCCGAGCAGGATGCCCGCGCTGGCGAGCATGCCGCTGGTCAGCAGGGCGACGGCCTGTGCGCCGTTGGCGTAGGCACGGCCGCGCAGCATCAGCACGAGAGCCACTACGGCCGCGTAGGCCGGACCGAACAGCGTGCCGTCGCCGGCGGCGACGATCGCGGACAGGGCAGCGATTAGCCCGGTGCCGATGTTCATGCCGGTCAGATACTCGTGCGCGATCGCGGTGCGCCGTTCAATCGCTTCGTACTCCGGGAAGTCGGTTTCTTCCTTGAAGTCCTCGGTCGAGCTCGGCACGACCGGCATCGGCAGTTTCGCCAGTTGCAGCGTCAACCTGGGTAGCAACGACATCGCCGCCAGCGCGACGGCGCCGGTGGCGGCTGCGATGCCGGCGATCGGGTGTGCGACCAACGTCGCGAAGGTGAACGCGGCCGTGGTTGCCGCCGCGCCGGTCGCCGCAGCGATGAACACCGTGACACCGGTTCCGACGAGCATGATCGCGGCAGAGGCGAAGACCAGCACCATGATGCTGCCCAGCAACACGTGTGGCCGGCCTATCTCACCGGGCACCACGTAGAACCCGGCTACGAATGCCGCAGGCAAAGAACCCGCGGCGACGATCAGCACACCCGTGTCCGGCGCGGCGTAGGCGCGGGCGAGCACCGCCCCGGTGGCAAGCGAAGCGATCGCCGCGCCACCGGCGAAGATCGCGGCCAGGAGTGCGTTGCCGTCGCCGCCGAAGACCGGGCCAGAGAGGAACAGGGAAACCGCGGCAGTGATCAGCGCAAGTGCACCCGCGATGTGGCCGAAGCGCCGCGCCGTTTCCTTCGTCCACGGCCGGAAGCTGTCGGCAGCAGACTCCGCGATGGCCTCGACGACGTCGTCGAAGAGCGGTGGCGGCGGATTTTCGTTGCGCCGCCTCAATTGGAGTAGTTCGCCGTCGATGATGCCGAGAGACGCGAGCGTGCGTGCCGGGTCGAGCGGGCTGTCGCCGAGCTTCGCGAGGCACCAGCCGCCGTGCCGGACGCCCCCGTCAGGGGTGGCTTCCTTCGCCATGTTCAACAGTATCGGCAGAAGATCGCTCACCACTACATCGGCGGGCAGCGCGACGTCGATACGCGTGCGTGGTGCTACCACCGTCACGCGGCTGTACACCGTCGTATCGGTTGCCACCAGCGACCTCCTGTATGTCTCGAATGGACTGGCACGGCGTTCTGTTGTCCGCCGGAACGCCGTGCCAGCGAGCCCAGTATGGGTGCGTGGCAGGAGGAGCACATGGTGGTCTGGAGAAGATGTGATGGTTTTTTCAGATGGCCAGTGGCCGATGGCGCAGTGCCCCATAGTGGCGATTGCCAATTGTGTCAGAGCAGTCCGAGCGAGGTGCCTGTCAGTTGAGTACGTTGCAGTTCAAGCGAGCAGCGCGCCTTGCCGCCCCCAAGCCCCCCGGCGGCGAGGTCCATCTCGAACCGCCACCCCAAGTGCCCAGGGTCATTCCCGCGAGCATCCTGTCCAAGGCGTTGCCCGTGGTCATGATCTTCGCGTCCTTGGGCATGATGGTGGTGATGTTCACGACGAGTGGACGCAGCCCGGCCGCGATGATCATGCCGGGCATGATGCTCATCTCGACCGTCGGCATGATGGCGAGCGGCATGGGCTCGGGCAAGGGCCAGAAGAAGGCCGAGATGAACGAGGACCGCAAGGACTACATGCGGTACCTCGGCCAGATGCGCGTACGTGCCCGTGAGGCTGCCAACGAGCAGCGCGCTGAGCGCGAGTGGGTGCACCCGGACCCGCAGATGCTGTGGTCGCTCGCCACGACGCGCCGCATGTGGGAGCGCCGTCAGAACGACCCCGACTTCTGCCATCTGCGCGTCGGTCGCGGCTCGCAGCGGCTCGCGACGCAGCTCCTGGCACCGCCGACTGGTCTGGTCGAGGAGCTCGAGCCGATCGCGACGCTGGCGCTGCGCCGATTCGTGCGCGCGCACTCGCTGGTACCCGAGGTGCCGATCTCCATTGCGTTGCGCGGGTTTGCGGCCGTCGGCATGTTCGGCGAGATCGAGCAGCGCCGCGATCTGGCTCGGGCGATGCTGGCACAGCTCGCGACCTTCCATTCACCGGACGATCTGTTGATCGCCGTGGTGAGTTCCGGTCGTACCAAGTCCTTGTGGGAGTGGGTGAAGTGGCTGCCGCACGTGCAGCACCCCTCGGACATCGACGGCATCGGCCAGCGCCGGATGATGGCGGGCTCACTTGCCGAGGTCGAGCAGATGCTGGACGAGTATCTCGTCGGCCGGCAGGGGTTCACACGCAACGTGGCGCCTCCTGCGAACCAACCGCACATCGTGATCGTGATCGATGAGGGCACCGTCACGCGAGAGGAGCAGATGATCCTCGAAGGCGGTCTGCTCGGTGTGACGCTGCTGGATGTGTCCGAGTCACTGGGGCAGATGGTGACTCGCCGCGGACTGCGTCTGGTGATCGAGGACGGCAGGGTGGGCGCGGGTTCGGCGGGCGGTGTCGAGTGGTTCGGCACACCGGACAAGCTCAGCGTGTCCGAGGCCCAGTCGCTGGCCCGTCGCATCGCCCCGTACCGGATGGGCGCCATCGAGCTGGACACCGGTGGCGGCGACAGCCCGTTGGCGATGAGCAACAACCCGCCGCTGCTCGAATTCATGGGCATCCCCGGCGACCCGCTGACCTTCGACGTGCAGCAGGCGTGGCGGCCCCGGCCCAAGCGCGACCGCTACAGCATCCCGTTCGGCATCGGCGAGCACGGCCAGCAGGTCGTGCTCGACATCAAGGAAGCGGCCGAGGACGGCATGGGCCCGCACGGCCTGTGCATCGGTGCGACCGGTTCCGGTAAGTCGGAGTTCCTCCGCACCCTGGTGCTGGGCCTGCTGGCCTCGCACTCGTCGACGGCGCTCAACATGATCCTCGTCGACTTCAAGGGTGGTGCGACGTTCCTCGGTCTGGACAAGGCACCGCACGTCGCCGCGACGATCACCAACCTCGCCGGCGACCTCAGCCTGGTCGACCGCATGAAGGACGCCATCGCGGGCGAGGTGTCCCGGCGCCAGGAGGTGCTGGCGAAGGGCAACTACAAGAACGTCTGGGACTACGAGAAGGCCCGTGAGAACGGCGCCCAGATCGACCCGCTGCCCGCGCTCTTCATCTGCATCGACGAGTTCTCCGAGATGCTGACGGCGAAGCCGGACTTCATCGACATCTTCCTGCAGATCGGTCGTGTCGGCCGGTCGCTGCAGATGCACATGCTCCTCGCGTCGCAGCGACTGGAGGAAGGCAAGCTGCGCGGTCTGGACACCTACCTGTCCTATCGGATCGGTCTGAAGACGTTCAACGGGGCCGAGTCGCGTGCGGCGATCGGTGTGCCGGACGCGTACGAGCTGCCGCCGATCCCGGGTTCGGGCTTCCTGAGCGTGCAGGGCATGCCGCTGACCAGGTTCAAGGCGCTCTACGTCTCGGGCACCTACCGGCCGTCGGGCATGCAGTCCGCCGGCGAGTCGGTCGCGGTCCGCGGTGATAAGCGCCCGCGGTTCTTCGTTCCGGACTTCATCGAGATCCCGAAGGAGCCGGAGCGGCCGGCCGAGCCGGTCAAGGTCGAGGCGCCGAAGAAGGAAGACGCGAACGAGCCCACGCAGCTCGAGCTGATCGTCGACCGCCTCATCGGCCAGGGCCCGCCCGCGCACGAGGTGTGGCTGCCGCCGCTGAACGAGCCGCCCACGCTGGACATGGTGTTCCCACCGCTGGAGGAAACCGCGGATCGCGGTCTGACCTCCGAGGGCTTCAGCAACGGCAAGCTGCAGATCCCGGTCGGCGTGGTCGACAAGCCGTTCGAGCAGCGGCGCGATCTGCTGTGGGCGGACTTCTCCGGTGCCGCCGGTCACGGCGCGGTGGTCGGTGGTCCGCAGTCAGGTAAGTCGACGTTGCTGCGGTCGATCATCGCGTCGATGGCACTGACTCACACGCCGCAGGAGGCGCAGTTCTACTGCATCGACCTCGGTGGTGGCACGCTCGCCGCGATGGAGACTCTGCCGCACGTCGGTGGCTTCGCTGGTCGTCTCGACGTCGACAAGGTCCGCCGCATGGTGGCCGAGCTCCAGACGCTGATCAGCGAGCGCGAACTGCGGTGGCGCGAGCAGGGCATCGACTCGATGGTCGAGTTCCGCAACCGCATGCGGGCAGCCGCATCACTGACGACGCCTTCGGCGACGTGTTCCTGATCGTGGACGGCTGGATGAACTTCCGCCAGGAGTTCGAGACGGTCGAGCCGCAGGTGCAGGCGCTCGCCGCGCAGGGTCTGTCCTACGGCGTGCACGTGATCGTCGCCGCGAACCGATGGGCCGAGATCCGTCCCGCCATGAAGGACCTCCTCGGCACGCGCTTCGAGCTGCGCCTCGGTGACCCCAGCGAGTCCGAGATCGATCGCAAGGTCGCGGTCAACATCCCACCCGGCCGTCCCGGCCGCGGTCTGACCGGCGGCAAGCTGCACTTCCTCACCGCGTTGCCGCGCATGGACACGGTGCAGGACCCGACGACGATCTCCGCGGGCGTGCAGGACCTCAGCACGAAGCTCAACGCGGCCTGGAAGGGCCCGCGTGCGCCGCAGGTCCGGATGCTGCCCGACCTGTTGCCACTACGACGACTTGATGACGCAGGTGCACGAGATCAACCCGCAGCGCGGCCACCTGGTGCCGGTCGGTGTCAACGAGGACGCACTCGCGCCGGTCTACCTGGACTTCGACGCGGACCCGCACTTCATGGCACTGGCCGATGGCGAGTCCGGCAAGACGAACCTGCTGCGCACCATCGTGCGCGGCATCACGAACAGCTACACCTCGAGAGGCGCTGGTCCTGCTGGTCGACTACCGCCGTACGATGCTCGGGTTCATCGACCCCGACTACCTGCTTTCCTACGCGGTGTCCTCAGCCCAGCTCACGGACATGATCAAGGACCTGCGAAGTTCACTCGTCGAGCGCCTGCCCGGCCCGGACGTGACGCAGGAGCAGCTGAAGAACCGTTCTTGGTGGAGGGGTCCGGAGGTCTTCGTCGTCGTCGACGACTACGACCTGGTGGCGCCGCAGGGCGGTGCGAACCCGCTGCAGCCGCTGGCGGAGTTCATCCCGCAGGCGAAGGACGTCGGTCTGCACATCGTGGCAGCGCGCCGCATGGGCGGTGCGTCCCGCGCGATGTACGACCCGGTGCTCGGCAAGCTGAAGGAGATCGCGGCGCCGATCTTCGTCGGTTCCGGTTCGAAGGAGGAGGGCAACATCGTCGGCAACCTGAAGCCGTCGCCGCAGCCTCCCGGCCGGGGCACGCTGGTCACGCGCAAGCACGGTCAGCAGCGCATCCAGTACGCCTGGATCGCACCCGAGTGAGTTTGTGCGAAGAGACAGAGCAACGTGTTCGAGGTTGGACGGGATCACATGCCGCAAGGTCGTAAGAACCAGGTGGCTGAGTGCAGGCACTGCTTTGATCTTGTGAGAAGTGATCGGGGGACGAGCTAGGTCTGTCGGATCGTGCGTCAACCTCGTCACGGGTCACCGATGGCGTGAGATACCGGAAGCCGAATTCGGGTGGTCGACACGAAACGTGTCGACCACCCGATTTGGCTCGGCCACGGCAGAAGGCCCCCGCGCTCGCGGTTTTCGGACGATCGAGGACCGGATCAATCCCAGCCGGGCAGATCGCGGACGGGCTGGGGACCGGTGTACCGAGCCTCTATTTGCAAGCCTTCCCAGTGGCCGGGCCGGCCTGCGTTGAGCACGTGGGTGATGCAACGACCGCTACCGACCAGACACTGCCACGCAAGCCACGGCAGTCCTGACTGGGACCAGGAGCGAGATGCCGCCACTACGAGTTCGCACAGGACCGATCAAGTCCGCGCGGCATCCGCGGTATCGAGCCCCGTCATATGGTTCGCGGCGCGGCTCAGCAAGCAGGGTGTCGGCGACGCGTGAAAACTGGATCTGGCACGGTTTCCGTGAATGACCTGGTGGCACGTCAGTCGGCGAGCAGGATGCGTTTGCGGAGTAGGTCGGGGTTGGCTCGCCCGTACATCTGTCGCTTGAGCATCTTGATCCGGTTGACGTGACCCTCGACCGGGCCGGAGTTCCAGTGCAGCGTCAAGCCTGCGGTGACGGCGTCCTGGTCGCGTCGTAGTCCGATCACGAAAGAGCGCAGCGCGGGAAGATCGTCGGCGTCGATTGCCGCCATCCACTCCTCGAGACGATCGCCGCGCAGGTTGCACATCATTGTGGCGAACGAGCGCACATGTCCTGCCAGCGCAGCAAGTTCCGGGCTTCGAGCCAGGATCTCGTCGAGTCGTCGCTGGTCGTCGTCGGTCATGTTCTCGGGGTTACTCATGATCCAGCCCACGACCCGGCGGACTTTCGGCGCTGTCGGCGTGGGCTCGGGGACGCTGGCGCTGGTGCTGGCGCGGAACGGCCGCAGGTAGTCCCGCAGGATCTGGTACCGGCCGCGGTAGCCCTGGGCCTTGATCTCGTTGAACAGCAGCGTCGCGTTGGTGCAGCCCGCAGTCCACCGTTGATGCAGGTAGGGCTTGAATTCCTCGAGCAGGCTCGGCCTGCGGCCGGTGCCGTCGTTGGTCAGCAACTCGTCCACCGTGGTGGCGCGGGCGAAACGGCGCACGGTTCCTTTCGCCAGCCCGAGTCGGCCCATGATCGCGCGGAGACTGAGGCCCTCATCAAGCAGTTGATGTACGGCCGTGTAGCGCTCACGGGTGCGGACGGCGATGCGGTCGGTTCTCTGATCAGCGGCGGCAGTCGCGGGCCCTGCCGGTGTTGATGCCGGCGGCGCGGCATCGGTCGGCGTGCCGACCTCCGCAATGCTGGCTTCGGTGGGTTGTAAGCAGGCGCGGTGCTGGGCAACGGTGCGCTCGACGGCGGTAGCGAGGTTGTTCCAGACGTGCCACCGATCGGCGACCTGCAGCGCCTGCGGTGCTCCCAGGCGTGCTCCTTCGGCATACGCACCAGCACGATCCCCGGCACACGATCTCCACGCCGGGATGGGCCTTCAACCATGCGGTCAACGTCTCGGCCGTGCGATCGGCGAGTACGTCGATCGGGCGGCCGGACTCGATGTCGACCAGCACCGTGCCATAGACATGACCGCGCCGCAGGGCAAAGTCGTCGACGCCGAGCACCGTCGGAGTCGCCGCCGGTGGATCCGGTAAGGCTCGCAGCAGCCGCAACAGCGTCATCCTGTTCACGTCGGTGGCCACGTGCGCGGTCAGCCGAGCGCCGGCCCGACCACCCAGTGCCAACGCGATGCGTTGCAGGACCTCACTCAGGCCGACACTGCGGCGGCCGTGCTTGGTGGTCAGTCCGGCGACTTGCTCGACGAACGTCGTCCGGGTGCAGTGTTCGTTGCGGCAGAACAACCGCCGCACCCGCAGGTGGATCACGGTCTCCTGGCCGCTGACCATGAGGTCGGACAGCCGACGCTCGTAGCGGCTGTGCACCCGGTGCGCCACGGACCCGCAGGTCGGGCATGCCGCGGCCTGATCCTGGGTGCTGGCCTGGATCCGCACCGACCGGCCAGTCGTGAACACCCGCTCGATCCGCACCCCGAGCAGCTGAGGGAACACAACACCGACAAACTCCGTGATCAACACAAACCATGATCAACTAAGTCGGGCCATCACGGAAACCGTGCCAGATCCAAAATTCGCGCGCCGTTGACACAGGGGGCGGGGCCTGCGCGAGGACAGCCGGCCGGCACGTCCTCAGAGGCTGTTCGGGCAGCAGCAAGGGGCTGTTGGCGATGCCAACAGCCCCTTCGTTGCGCTTGGGCCGGCGCAGCCGGCTTGCAGCAGCCTGTCGTGCTGGTCTCGTGCTGCCGTCAACAGCTGGAACCAGGAGGAGACTCCCGGCCTGCGACGCAGCAGCACCCTGCGCTCTCGTTCGGTCATGCCGCCCCACACCCCGAACTCGATCTTGTTGTCCAAGGCCATGGCGAGACACTCCGTCCGCACCGGGCAGCGTTCGCAGATCGTTTTCGCGATGTGTTGGTCAGCTCCCATCGCGAAGAGCTCCTCGGACTTGGACGGACCGCACGAGGCGTTGGTCCGCCAGTCGGTGGCGAGATCCGACGCCGGTGGCGAGACCACGAGCTTTTCGTGGGTCCGAATTCTTGCGGGCGCCAGGGCGACTGTTCGTTGGGTCAAGTCCGGCATCGCTTCACCTCCAGGTACGCCATTGCTCAGGTTCAGTGGCGCCCGCCGACCGCGGTCGGCGGGCGCCACTGTCGACTATCCCCAGTACCCGGAGTTCGTCCTCTCGGTGAGCATGTAGTCGTTGGCGGTCTCGACCACTGCTTGTCCGAGATCATTGAGAATGGTCTGAGCATCCGTTGCCGAGGTGTCCCAATCGCGCGTTGCCTGGAAGAAGCGGTCGCTACTCTGACCGTCGTAGCTCTCGACTGCTCGCCTGGTGTTTTCCCTGAGGTCACTCAGTACGGTATCGAGCTGCTTGGCCATGCTCAGGATCTGCTGGCCGGCGCCCTCGAGTTCGCCAAAATCTACTGCGATCGGTTCTGACACGATATTCTCCAGCTGCTTGGGGCGGGTGGGCTGACAATACTGTTTTAGTAGTGAACTTTTGTCTGTTATGAACGACTATTAAGAATTCAGCCTTGATCGGAACCCGCCGACCAACTGGCCGGAGGCCTCCTCTTGGGTACGCATGACGCCGGCTGACTTGTCCAGTGTTTCGCCGATCAGCTGGAGCGCATCGTTGATCTTGGTGCCGTCCTCCCTGAACTTCTCTCCGATACCTGAGAACTTCGTCGCCGTTTCGCCCTTCCAGGTAGCCAGAACCTGGTCAACGGTGTTCTGGAGTCGCGCGAGGAGCCCCTGGATTTCGCCCTTCTTCGAGGCGATTTCGTTAGCGGCGCTCTTAAGGACCTCGGTATCGGCCTTGAAACCTGCCATGATATTGCCCTTTTCTCTATTGGTGTGGAACTCTGAGGTCAGACAGTCACGGTGGTCTTGAATGCCGCCGCCACTCGCACGGCGATACGCGTGTTGTCTGCAGGTGCGAAGCTCACCCAGTGGTTCTCGGAGACGGCTAGATACCGTCCTTTCTGGGTGTCGAACCAGTTCAGGACCGCTTGGCCGCGGACCACCCGGCCACTGGGCCGCTGCGTCGCCGTGACGCCGAACTGACCGCCTGCAATTCGCCGCTCGGTCAGCTCCGCGAACAACGTGGCGTCCTCACGCGATACGCCACACCGCTGCAATGCCGCGGCTTCACTGAACTCTTCGTTGCCCCAAGGGCTGTTCGGCTCCCAGTCGTCCGGCGGATTCCTGACCAGCCGGGCCGCCTCCGCAATCGCGTCGCTGCGCACCGAGAACGCGTGCCCAGGGCCTCCCGGCCGGTCTGGAAGGGTGTCGACGATCTCCTGCGCGAGGTGACTCGGCGATATCGCCGAGAGCGTGATGCCTTCGGCAGTCGTCACAGCCAAGGTGGCGCTGCGTCCGTTCGACGCCGCGAAGGCGCAGTGGACTCCGCCGATGCTCGCCACGGCGTCGATCGCCAGCTCGAAGCGGCCGAGGATCTCGAGCAGGCCGGCGACGGGTTGGGTGGGCAGGCCGTGGCGCATCAAATCCCTGGCTTCGAGCTCGGCCACGGCGCGTTTCTGCTGTTCGTCACGCTCTTGAATGTCCTCACCGCCAGGCTGAGCGTTCAGCGGATAAGGGATGCGGCCCACACTCATGGTCTGCCAGAGAGCGTGGAATTCGACGGAGGTCAGGTGGAACTTCGGCGTGTTCACCGGCCCACCTCGTCCTGCTTCGGGGTGCGGGGCTTGAAGTCACCGATCACGGCCGGAGGAATCGTGTCGTCCGGATCGTCGAAGATGCTTTCGCCGACGAGGTAGTCCGCGGCCCCATATTCCTTGTCCTCTTCCGGCTTACCGCCGCCTCCGCCGGGGGCACCGCCCACCGGTGCGCCACTCGTTCCACCGGGCTGACCCGGCCCGCCGAAGCCGTTTACTCCAGGACCGCCGACACGCGGTGATCCGGGTGTGACCAGGTTGCTGCTGACGCCGGGTCCGGAGGGGCCGAAGCTGCTGGCGCTGGGGCCAGAGGGGCCGAAACCGTTTACTCCAGGACCGCCGACACGCGGTGATCCGGGTGTGACCAGATTGCTGCTGACGCCGGATCCGGAGGGGCTGAAACTGCCTCCGGTACGGCCAGTCAAAGAGGACGGGACGGACGGTGAGTTCGACGGACCGCCTGGCCGATTGGTGAAACTGCCGCTCGGACGGGTCTGGGGCGGTGTCCCGGTGAACGAGGGATCCTGCCGCCCGCCGCTTGTCGGCACCCGGTTCTGCAGCTTGGGGGAGGCGGTGGACGGGATGTTGGTAGGCACCTTGCCCAGCAGCTTGCTCGACGGAAGCGTCGTGTCCTGGCTGAATTGCTGGGGGATCCCAGTCGGGAACGAGTTCGCGCTGGGGTTGGTGAACGTGCCGGACGGAACGCTCGGGCTCGTCGGGGGTGCGACCGACGATGTCTGGGTGCTGTCGGACGGCAGGACCGCGCTCCGGAGCTGCTCGCCGTTGGAGGCGGTGGGGGTGAGGTCGTTGAGCAGGCTGTCGGAGCTGGGGTTGAGGGCGTTGAGTTCGCCGTCTTCGTTGGTGCCGAGCCGGTTCTGCTCGTCTGCTGAGGGGTTGAGGCTGTCCAGCCGGGGGTCGTTGCCGGAGGGGTCGTCGACAGTGGGGTTGAGGCTGTCCAGTCGGGGGTCGTCGCCGGTGGGGTTGAGGCGGTCCAGCCGGGGGTCGTTGCCGGAGGGGTCGTTGCCGGAGGGGTTGTCGACGGTGGGGTTGAGGCTGTTCAGCTGGGGGTCGCTGCCCGACGCGCTGACCGGGTTCACCGGAGTCTCGAACGCAGTGAGACCCAACGCGATCTGATTCGCCCTGTATTCCATGTCCTGCATGACCCGCACGGCCTGATCGTGTGCTGCCTGGGCAGTCTCCTGCGCTACCTGAGCATCCTTCATCGCCTCCGCGAATGCCTCGATTCCCCCCTGGGTGCTAGCGTTCAGCCTGGCGTTCAAGTCGAATTCGACGGGCGGCGGCATCCTGGACTTCGTTTCCGACATGAGTTCACCCTGGGCCTGAAGCCTCTCGCCCACGTCGTTCACCACGCCTCCGGTGTTCGACACCCAGGTGCTGAGGGTGTCCATGGCCGCCCGGGCGGCGTCCGCTCCCGTCCCGGTCCAGCCCGACTCGGACTCCGTGATCGCCTTCTTGAAGTCCGTGGCGGAGTCGATCAGGTCCTGGCCGAGCTGCTTCCACTCGGCAGCGATGGCACCTGTCTCGCCAGGATCGTTGTTGCTGTGGACGGAGTCGTACAGCGCCTTGTGCGAGAAGGAAGCCCAGTTGTGGCCACCTTTCATCGGTGCGGTGCCTCCGCCGAAGTATTTCCCCAGGTTTTTGGCCCCTTCGGCGAGGTCCTCCAGCATCTTGAAGCCCTCTTCGAGGGGCGGGACCCGATTGGTTTCCCCGGTGTTCTCGGCCATGTTCCGTGCCCCCTTCAGTAGATCTTCGTGAACTTCACGGCGTGGTCGGCGTCGACCCGCTGGAAGTTGGTGATGGCGGTGGACACGGCCTGCCGGGTCTCGCCGATCGCGGTCCGATAAGCGGTGAGCACGTCCATGAACGACTCCGCCTCGCCGTTCGCCTTCCTGCTGAAGATTTCCCTCATGGTGTTGGACACCGGATTGGCTCCCAGCGGCGCGAAACGGCCCAGAGGAGAAGAGCCTGCCCGGCTCACACAGCTGTCGATCTCGTCGATGTGCGAGTCGAGTGCCTTGATCAGGCGTTCACCGGTCTCCGGGTCGAGGGTGACCTGTCCGGAGTTGGCCAAGGTGTTGAACGCCCTGGTACTGGTGGTCGCATCATCAATTGCTGTGATGCCAGTGGTAAAGCTGTTGATCCCGGCAGGCAGCTCGGTCACATCTGACATCGGATCCTCCTCTGCGGAGCGCTGGACACTTTCACCGGTAACACGGATGTCGGAGGCTCTGCGGTTCAAGAGATTTCGAGAAGTTTTGAGTAGATCACCTTGCGGCGGAACGCTTCCAGGGCGCGTTGATGCCCAGAAGGTCCACTATGGACGATCTGCCTTCTTATGAGACTAGAGAAAGCCGTAGCGACAGACGAGACTGCCGTCCCGTCACACGGCACACGGATTTTTGGTGACCGCGAGTGCTCGCCGACGCTTCATCCAGGCTGCGGGTGCCGATCCCAAGAGACATCCGCCAGGTGCGCCGTATTTGTCTCAACACGTCGGCGTAACGCCATACGTTTTGACGACTTCCCCCAGTCATGCTTGCCAGGTCACCGTCGGGGCGGTCATCTCACTCAAGTCGTCACCAAGAGGAGCTATCCACCATGGGCGGTACGCGGATGCGGCAGGTTCGGGTCACTCTGTAACACTCGAGTGGTCATGCATGCGGTGGGTGTCGAGTGCACGCTCGTCACCCCACCGCCATGCCCGGAGTTCTCACGGTTGCGGACTTCAGCCGCTGACGACGCCTTGCCGGTGATCAAGCCGACCTGCACTGAGTCGTACGTTCGTGGGGGGCTCTGAACGGCGTGGCTGGTCAGATGGCGGTGCCGGCGGATGATCCTGCTAGATAGTCGATGAGGACGTGTACGTGGTGTGGTGGGACTGTGGGTGTGACCGCGCCGGTGATGGCGAGGTCGTCCACGGTGACCTGGTTTTCTGCGGGCATGTCTTTCTGCATGAAGGCGAGGTGGTACCAGATTTGTGCGCTGAAGGTGTTGCCGACGGCTTCGGTCTGCTCGCCGGAGATGGAGTCGTAGTCGTCGCCGTGGCCGACGACGGCGACTTCGGGGAATCCGAGGTTGGCTTGTCTGCGGCCCAGTGTGGCGGCTGCCAGTGCTCGCGCGACCTGGTTGAGTTCGAGCACGTAGCTGTTGGTGATCGTCGTGGATCCGTTGTGGAACTCGATGTCCGCTTCGACCGGGAGTGCTGCCTGTCGTTGTTCTGCGAGGGCGTTCTCGCCGGGTGTTGTGTGCTGGTGGTCTGTGTTCACGGCGTGCTCCTCGTCTGCGGTCGGTGTGCTGTGGGTTCACGCCTGGGGTGAACGTCCCTGGGGTGAACGTCCCTGGGGTGAACGTTGTGGTTCAGCTGATGAGTTCATCGCCGTTGATGGTCATGGATAGCGGTCCGTCGGGGTTGATCGCGAGTGATCGGCCGGCCAGCAGGGGTTGCAGCCATTCCAGGGTTACGTACCGGAATCCGGGCACGTCGTCTGGCAGGTATTGCGGTGAGGTGTAGACGGGTAGGAACTCGTCGCCGTTCTCGACCAGTACGGGGACCTGTGTGCCGTCCTCGGTGGTGAGCAGGATCAGTTCGCTGGTGTGCAGCAAGGCCAGTGCGTGTTGTTCGTCTGCCGTTCCTGTCGCGGCGGCCAGGAAGGCTTCTTCGAGATCGTTGGCGGGCTCGGGTACGAGTCCTTCGAAGTCCGGGTTCTCGTGGAAGGTGTCGAGCACGTCGCCTTGGTCGTCTACTTCGTAGGCGCCGATCACGGCCCAGGGTGGGACTTCGGCCGCGTCGGCGAACGCCGGATCGGTCACGTACAGCCACGAGCCTGGCTGCTGGAGTGCTTGCTGGCGCATCTGGGTGGTGATGATGGGGTCGCTCATGTCTGGTTCCTGCCGTTCGGGTTGGTCAGCCAGTGCCGGTAGTGCTGGATCTGTGTGACGGGGATGCGGAGGCGATTGGCGATGTCGTGGTCGCGATGACCCCGGTGCAGCATCTCGACGATGGTGCGGGCGAGGCCGAAGCCGTGGCCGGACCGTGAGCCGAACGCGGCGATCTCGTGGTTCGGCGGGGTGGCCAGAACCGGGGTGGCCAGAACCGGGGTGGGGTGAGTCGCCGGCTGAGGTGCTGGCGCGGGCCGCGACGCATTCGGCGGCGTGTGATTGCTTGTGGGCGGCTTCTTGCTGCCCACCGGGGATGAGAACGTCCGTGTCCTGTTGTGCCGGGTGCTGTTACCACGACCGGTCTCGTCGAGGTTGTGTGCGTGTGTGGTGGGTGGTGAGCTGGTCGTGGACGAGCTCGGTTGCGGGTCGGGTGCCGGGTGATCGGTGGTGGTGGTGGTGTGGAGGGGATCGGACATTGATCGGGTCGGTGTGGGTCGTGGTGTGTCGTGCGGGTCGGCGAAGACGAGGGTGGGTGGTTGTCCGGGGCTGAAGCGGATGAGTGGTTCGGGGTCCGGGGCGACTGCTTGGTGGCGGCCGACGATGTCGTTGAAGATCTTGTTCTGGAAGTCGCCCACGGGCTGCCAGTACATGTGTGCGCCGTGCTGGACACCCATGTTGCGTTTGGTGAGCAGGAATACGACGTTGTCGTAGTCGCTGGTGGTGAGGGAGGTGCCGTCCAGAAGGCGAATGTGGTAGACGTCGTGGTCACCGGTGATCTTCCTGAATTCGCCGTCGGTGCCCTTGCCTTCGACGACGCCGTTGCGGACCCGGTAGCTGCCCTGTTGTTCCAGAGCGGCCATTTCTTCGGCGAGCGCGGAGAACTCGTTGGTCCGGTCGTTGAACCGCTTGGCGAGTTTGGCGTGTATGGCCAGGTCGAGTGACTTGAGGTCGGAGGGCAGTTCGGGCCGGAAGTAGCCGACCAGGCCCACCGAGCCCGGATCGGCGCCGAGTAGGACGTCGATGTCGCTGAGTGTCTTGGCTTTGATGTCCTTGGGCTTGGGCATGGCGCCTTCGTTGAGCCATCTGACGGCGCTGGGTGTGGTGGGGCGCACGTCGAAGATGACGTTGAACCGGTCTGCGAGTTTCTGGAACCGGACCTGGTTGACCTGCGGGAAGCCGAACTCGTCAACCAGTCGCTGGGCGGTGAGCGGGTTCGGGTCGTTCGGGATCGGAGAAGTCCAGTTCGCCTCCCGCAGCCGCGGCGGGCGGGCGGCGGTGTCGACGTGGTAGTCGAGTGTGTCGAAGAGGTCCTCGACAAAGGGTGAGCCCAGCGGCGGCTGTTCCAGCTGGGGCGAGCCGCTACTGGCGCTGGGACTGAGCTTTGCCCGCCCGTTGCGCTCGAAGGACAGCGACACGGTGAGACCGGGCGGCTTCTTGACCAAGTGCTTGGGCACGTTGCCGGCGCGCACGCCGTGGCGGAACGTGACACTCGGCGGCACGGTGTCGACCGTGAAGGTCGGCCGGTCGCCGTTGCCGCCGTTGCCGCCGCCCGGATTCACCGCAGCACCGTCGCTGTTGCCGTTGCTGTTGCCGTTGCCGCTGGGCACGGTCGCGGGTGCGACGACGTGGATCGTGCTGGTCGTCGGTGATGTGATGCCGACGGTGTCGAGCACGTCCTGTGCGAAGGGCTTCCCCGTGCCGGCCAGGTCCAGCAGCGGTGCGGACAGCTCCATGTCGGGCTCGGAAGCCAGGGTCGGGGTCGTCGGCGTGGTGGCCGGGGTGGTGGCCGGGGTGGTGGCCGGGGTGAAGTCGATCTCGATCCTGGCGCGGCGCCGGGCCTGCTCGGGCCGCAGGCCGGCGGGCAATGGGTCCGGGCCGAGGTCTCTGCCCTTGGACACGGAGACGATCTTGATGTCGTGTGCGGAGACGGTGGCGTGCTCGCCCTGCAACCTGTCCAGCTCGGCGCTGATGGCGGTGCCGAGTGCTGTCGCGGTCACGTCGGCGCGGGCCTGCCCGGTCCTGACCGCCCCGCCGATGCCGAACGTCGTGCCGTTGCCCAAGCCGGTGACCTTGACCGTGGGCAGGGGCAGGCCGTTCGCGCTGCGCCACAAGGCGACCTCGGCGATCCGCTCGGCGATCCCCTTCAGCTTGAGCGTGTCACCGTCGCGCAACGCCTTGCTGCCCTGGGCGAAGGTGATGTCCTGCGGCCCCATGGCGGCGTGGCCGCCGGTGACAGCGGGCACCGTCGGATCGGACCGACCCGACAAGCCTCCGCCGGCACCGCTGGTCTCGGCCCCGCCGCTCTCATCCTCATCGTTGCTGATGCCGCGGTCGCGGATCGTGCCGGGCTCGTTCGGGCCGAGCGTGGACTCGGTGCCGTATCCGGCGGTCTCCTCGGCGATCCGGTCAATCTCAGCCTGAGTGAACGAGTTGTAGTAGGAGGCCGCTTCACCAGCCTGCGGGTCCTCGAACAGAGTGAAGTCGATCACTCGCCCGGCGCTGTTCGGGCCGCTCGCGGAGCTGGTGGGCGGGCCGTCGAACTGGACGTCGCGGTTGAGCAAGTTCGGCGCATCCGGGATGGACTCGGCAGTCACGCCCACCGTCGGTGTCCCTGTCGCGGGCGTGACAGGCATGTCCAGCAGGTCCTGCACGTCTGTCCGGTTGGTGTCCTGACTGCCGGGGAAACGCGGGGATTTGGTGCTGCTGATGGTGGGTTCTCGATCAGGTGCGATGCCCAGCTCCGAGCTAGTGCCGAGGTCTTGTTCGCGGGTGGCGTTGGCGGAGGGCTGGTCGTTGGTGATCCGGCCGAAGGTGTCGAGGATGCCGTGGTATGCCTTGATCGGGGCGGCACTCATCTCCACGGCCTGGGCGACATCGGTGACCGAACTACCGTCGAGCAGGCTGGTGATGATGATCTGTGCTTGGAGGGGCGGAACCTCGAACTCTGCGGTGACGCTGTTGAGGAGTTGTTCCATGTCCGACACCGGAGCGCTGTCGGTGTCCATGTCGTCGGTGTCGGTGTCGGCGTTGGTGTCGTCGTCAGGGGCGTCGTCGATGTCGGTGTCGGGGTCGGCTTCGGGGTGGGGGTCGGTGGTGTCGGTCTCCATATGCTGGCGGGTTTGGTCGGTGTTGCTGCTGTTGGTGGGTGGGTCGAGGTCGGGGGTTTGGGTGTGGGCGTTGTGTGGTGTGTCTGGTTTGGGGAGGGTGAAGACAGTGTCGAGCAGGGTGGTGAGTTGGTCGTAGTCGTACTTGTCGGGGTTGGCGGCGGCCGTGCTGAGTGTGAGGTAGGCGGTTTTCCATTGTTGCCATTCCTCTGTGGTGCCGCCGGGCCAGTCGAAGTCGGTGGAGGCGGCGAGGTCGAGCAGATATTTGTGCCTGCCCATGGGGCCGGGGATGCCTTGCAGGACCGCGAGGGGGTCTTCGACGGAGCTGGCTCGCCCGGTCTGTGGGTCCTTGACGATTCCGATGAGTTTTTGCTGGGTGTGGAAGTAGCGGCGATCGCGGTTGATGATGTTCAGGACGTTGTCGACGGTGGGGCCGGACGGGTTGTCCTCGGTGGGGACGGTGGTGTTGGCAGCCTTGGTGAGTGACTTCGAGAGGAAGCCCATGCCCCGGTTGGTGGCGGCGTGGCCGGGCACGAGGTTGTTCTTGAGGTTGTCGAATGCCTTCTGCTTGGCTCGGAGCAGCGTGATCTGGGCGGGGCGGTCGGGGTGGCCTGGGGGGTAGTGGTGGTTGATCCAGTTGTTGAGGACGTCGCGGAACAGGTGACTGGGGATGATGTGGCGGCCGTCTTCGCCCTTCTTACGGCCGATGGCCTGGTCGACGGACGTGCGGCGTTTCGCGCGTTTGATGGGCTCGGGGTGGTGGACGCGTTCGGGTGTGGTGAGGGGTTCGTGGCCGGCGAGGCGGGCGAGGGCGTCGGTTCTTCCGAGTCCGTCGGGCAGGGTGTTGATCCAGTCACGCACCTGCTCGTTCTGCCGTGCGGCCGGGGGCACTACGCCGGCGAAGAAACCGGCGCGTGTTCCGGACTTGGCTTGGTCGATGGGGGTGGCCAAGCCGACGTCCTCGCGGGTCATGTAATCCAGATAGAACCGCAGTGTGTCGGCGCTCCTGGTGATGCCGTAGGGCCGGAGCCGGTCCGTGATCGTCTTGAGGGTCAGGGGTGTGGTGGCGGTCAGCAGTACGCCCCAGATCGCGGCCACGAGGTCAGCCGAGACGCTGCGGTCGGGCGTGACCAGTCCCGGTGGGAGCGGTGGTGGGGTGTGGGTGATGCCGAGGGGTTCGGTGTTGCGCAGGCGAGCGAGGGCATTGGCTTTGGATCGGCCGGCGGGCAGGTCGTCGATCCAGGCCCGCACCGCGTCCTTGTTCGCCTCGTCGGGGACCACACCCACGAAGGCATCACCGTGCCCACTGGAACTGTGGACCTTGACCAAGCCCACGTCATCCTGCCGCATCACCCTCAGATACTCGGTGACGGTCACCACCTTGAGATCGATGCCCCGTTCGCTCAGCTTGGCCATCACGTCCTGAACGGTGAGGGCGGTGTCGGTGGTGAGTAGCTCGTACCAGATCTGTGGCGCCTGCTTGATGAGCTTCTTGTGCTTGGCGTATTTGCTCATCAGGTCGGTGATCTGCTTCGGGATCGGGGGCAGCTCGATGTGGGCCATCGGTGTCACCGGCTTGGCGAAACGGGCCTTGGCTTCCGTCTGCTGGTTCGTGTCGAGCCCTTCCACCCAGTTGAGCAGACCTTGGTCCGTGGACAGGCTGACCGGCACGACACCTCGGTAGGGGATGCTGCCGTCTATCATTCCCGCCCGCTCGAGCAAGCCGGCCTTTTCCAGCCAGGTGACGGCGCCGCTCACGGAGGAGGCCGGTTTGCCCAGTGCCTTGATGAGGTCTGCCTGGCCGACAGTGCCGGAGTGGGTAAGCAGGACGCCCCACACCTGCGCCGCGAATGTAGCTCTGGCTCGTGTCAACTGTCGCGTCGGCGTGAACGTCTCGGGCAGTGTTGGATCGGTGGCGGGCACGATGATCGGCCGTACCGCGGGTGGTTCGGGTACTTCCTGGTCGCGGCGCTTTTCGGCGCGGTACTTCTGCTCGGGGTCGGGAAGATGGGTGATCCACCGGTTCAGGCCGCTGTCCTCGCGGATCGCGGGGTCGTCAGGCACCAGACCCACGAACTTCTTCGCGTGAGCCTTGTCGTTGACTACTTCGGCCATCTTTGCTGTGACCATCAGGTCGAGAATTGTGACGACTGGATTGCGACTGGTCGTGATGTTGTGGTTCTTCAACGCCGTGCGGATGGTATCGATGCTGAGGGGAACGCCGGTGGTCAGCAACTCGTGCCAGATGGCGGCCGCGACGTACAGGTTGGTGTTTGTTCCCAGCTTGGTGTGCAGGCTGTCGGGTACGTGCAGGCGGTTCGAGGGTGCGAGGCGGTCGAGGACGCGTGTCCGATCGGGCTCGCGCAACGTCTTCGCCCATGCCTCGACCCGCAATCGTTCGTCGTCCCGCACGAGCGGCGAGGACAGACTGCCGGTGTACAGCATGTTTGCGCCGTCGACCCCGTTGATCTCGATCAGGCCGACCTTGCTCAGTGTGCGCAGATACAGCCGTGCCTGCTGCGTGGACTTGAAGTCGACTCCTGGCAGCTGCAGCAGAGTCGTTTTGCTCAGTGAGTCATCGGTGAGCAGCAGTGCCTTCCACAGCAGGAGAGCTTGATCTTCGTTCGCTTTGTCGCCGAAGTTGCCCTGGAGTGATGCGGGGAATTCGAGCGTGGTGTCCGGCAGAGGCAGACCGGTGCTGGTGCTGCTGCTGGTGGTCGGGTTGGTGGTGGTGGGTGGGGGTGCGGGGGTGAAGGTGGTGCCGGTGGGGATGGTGATGGTGGCGGTGTCGGCACCGGGCGCGGGGCTGGTGATGGTGGTGGTGATGGGTGGGTTGGTGGTGAGCCGGTGCTGGGGCGGGGTGCCGGCCTGGTTGTCGGCGAGGTAGTGGGTGATGGTCTGGTTGAGGTGGTCGCGGATGGTGGTGGCGAGGGTGGGGTTGGTGGTGGTGATGGTGATGGGGGTGGGGGGTAGTCCGGTGTGGTGGCGGGTGAGTGTGTCGTGGGCGATGTCGCGGGCGGTGCGGGTCAGTGCCTCGATGTGCTGTTGGTCGAGGTTTGTCTGGCCGTTGCCGAGGGTGAGCTGGGTGAGGGGGTGTTGCGGGCCGGTGTCGGTGCGGGCACGGACGTTGCGAGGGCCACTGTCGGTGCCGGTGCCGGTGCCGGTGCCGGTGCTGGTGCCGGGGTCGTCGTCGAGTTCGCGGCCTCGTTTGTGCCCGGTGCCGGTAGTGGTGGTCGTGGTGGCGGGCTGGTCGTCGAGCAGGCGGAAGTGGGTCAGGACGTTGCGGTAGACCCCGAGGGTGTCGGCGGTGACGCCGGTGGCGGTGATGATGTCGCTGTCCGGTGTTCCGCCGCGCAGGCCCTCGTAGATGATCTGCGCGTGGTGGTCCTCGACGTGTCTGAGGGCGCCGATCTGGGCGAACAGTGTCTTGAGCTGTGCAACGGCCGCGGAATTGTCCGCGAGACCGGCTGGCGGATCGGTGCCGAGGTCGAGGTCGTTCATCTGCCGGCTGAGTCCGGTGGTGGCGTTCCCTCCGGCATCATCAGGGCGGGTTTCGTCTGGGCTGGGGCCACCGGGGAAGTTCGGGATCTTGCCACCGTTGGGGGAGGCGAGGCTGCCGGTGGCGGTGTCGTGGCCGGTTTCGATGCCCTGCATCGTGTTGGGGTCGTGGAGTTCGACTTCGTCATCGTCGAAGTCGTCATCGTCATCGTCATCGTCGTTGTCGGGGTGGGGGTCGGTGGCGTCGGTCTCTGTGGGCTGGTGGATTTGGTCGGTGTTGCTGCTGTTGGTGGGTGGGTCGAGGTCGGGGGTTTGGGTGTGGGCGTTGTGTGGTGTGTCTGGTTTGGGGAGGGTGAAGACGGTGTCGAGCAGGGTGGTGAGTTGGTGGTAGTCGTACTTGTCGGGGTTGGCGGCGGCCGTGGTGAGTGCGAGGTAGGCGGTGTGCCATTGTTGCCATTCCTCGGTGGTGCCGCCGGGCCAGTCGAAGTCGGTGGAGGCGGCGAGGTCGAGCAGATACTTGTGCCTGTCCATGGGGTCGGGGATGCCTTGCAGGACCGCGAGGGGGTCTTCGACGGAGCTGACTCGCCCGGACTGCGGGTCCGTGACGATTCCGATGAGTTTTCGCTGCGTGTGGCGGAAGCGGCCCCCGCGGTTGATGATTTTCAGGACGTTGTCGACGGTGGGCCCGGACGGGTTGTCCTCGGTGGGGATGGTGGTGGTGGCGGCTTTGGTGAGTGACTTCGCGAGGAAGCCCATGCCCCGGTTGGTGGCGGCGTGGCCGGCCACGAGGTTGTTCTTGAGGTTGTCGAAGGTCTTCTGCTTGGCTTGCAGCAGAGTGATCTGGGCGGGGCGGTCGGGGTGGCCTGGGGGGTAGTGGTGGTTGATCCAGTTGTTGAGGACGTCGAGGAACACGTGGCTGGGGATGATGTGGCGGCCGTCTTCGCCCTTCTTGCGGCCGATGGCCTGGTCGACGGCCGGGAGGCGGTTGGCGCGTTTGATGGGTCTTGAAGCCTGGGTGCGTTCGGGTGTGGTGAGGGGTTCGTGGCCGGCGAGGCGGGCGAGGGCGTCGGTTTTCGCGAGCCCGTCGGGCAGGGTGTTGATCCAGTCACGCACCTGCTCGTTCTGTCGCGCGGCCGGGGGCACCACGCCGGCGAAGAAGCCGGCGCGTGTCCCGGACTTGGCTTGATCGATGGGGGTGGCCAAGCCGACGTCCTCGCGGGTCATGTACTCCAGGTAGAACCGCAGTGTGTCGGCGCTCCTGGTGATGCCGTAGGTCTGGAGCCGGTCCGTGATCGTCTTGGGGGCCAGGGGTGTGGTGGTGGTCAGCAGTACGCCCCAGATCGCGGCCACGAGGTCAGCCGAGATGCCACGCTCGTTGGGCAGGTCTGGTGGGAGCGGTGGTGGGGTGTGGGTGGTGCCGAGGGGTTCGATGTTGTTGAGGCGGGAGAGGGCGTTTGCCTTGGATCGACCGTCGGGCAGCTTCTCGGGCAGCGTGGCGATCCAGGCCCGCACCGCGTCCTTGTTCGCCTCGCGGGACCACACCCACGTAGGCATCACCCAGCCCAATGGAACTGTGGGCCTTGGCCAAGCCCACCTGCTGCAACGTCTTCAGGTATTTGTTGGCTGACACCGGCGAGACGTCAATGTCCTGTTCGCTGAGCCTGGTCATCAGGTCCTGCACGGTGAGGGCGGTGTCGGTGATGAGCAGTTCGGACCAGATCCGCGGCGCCTGCTTGGAGTACACGCCCATCTGGTCGGTGATCTGCTTCGGGATCGGGGGCGGCTCGAGCCGGGTTTTCGGTGTCACCGGGTTGTCGAAGCGGGCTTTGGCCAGCGCCTGCTGATCCGTGCCCAGCCCCGCTACCCAGCCCAGCAAATCTTGGTCCGTGTGCAGGCTGTCCGGCACGACACCCTGGTAGACGATGGTGCCGTCCTTCTTGCCCGGCCGCTTGAGCAGGCCGGCCTTTTCCAGCCAGGTGACGGCGCCGCTCACGACGTCGGCCTGTTTGCCCAGTGCGGCGGTGAGGTCTGCCTGGCTGACAGCGTCGGGGTGGGTCAGCAGGACGCCCCACACTCGCATCGCGAGTGCAGCTTTAGCTCGTGACGACTGTTGCGCCGGTGTGAACGTCTTGGGCAATGTTGGATCGGTGGTGGGCACGATGATCGGCCGTAGCGCGGGTGGTTCGGGTACTTCCTGGTTGCGGCGCTTTTCGGCGCGGTACTTCTGCTCGGGGTCGGGGAGTTGGGTGATCCACCGGTTCAGGCCGCTGTCCTCGCGGATCGCGGGGTCGTCAGGCACCAGACCCACGAACTTCTTCAGGCGGCGCCCCCTCTGTCGACCTGCTCGGCCATTTTGGCCGTGACCATCAGGTCGACAAGGGCGACGACGGCATCATGACCGATCGTGATGTTGTGGTTCTTCAGCGCCGTGCGGATGGTGTCGGTGCTGAGGGGAACGCCGGCGGTCAGCAACTCGTGCCAGGCTGTGGCCGCGAGGTACAGGTTGGTGTTTGTGTCCCAGCTTGGTGTGCAGGGCAGCGGGCAGTCGCAGGCGGTTCGAGGGTGCGAGGCGGCCGAGGACGCGAGTCCGATCGGGCTCGGACAGCGTCCTCGCCCAGGCCTCGACCCGCACCCGTTCGTCGTCCCGCAGGAGCGGTGAGGACAGACTGCCCGTGTACAGAATCGCCTTGCCGTTGGCCCCGCTGATCTCGGCCAGGCCGGCCTCGCTCAGCTCGTGCAGATACACCGATGCCTGCTGCGTGAACTTGAAGCCGCTCCTGGCTGCTGCAGCAGAGTCTTGCTGCTCAGCGAGTCATCGGTGAGCAGCAGTGTCTTCCACAGCAGGAGAACTCGGTCTTCGTTAATTTTGTCGCCGAAGGTGCCCTGGAGTGATGCGGGGAGTTCGAGCGTGGTGTCCGGCAGAGGCAGATTCGTGCCGGTGCTTGGGGTGGTACCGGCGTTCGGGCTGGTGCTGCTGCTGGTGGTCGGGTTGGTGGTGGCGGGTGGCGGTGCGGGGGTGAAGGTGGTGCCGGTGGGGATGGTGATGGTGGCGGTGTCGGCGCCGGGCGCGGGGCTGGTGATGGTGGTGGTGATGGGTGGGTTGGTGGTGAGCCGGTGCTGGGGCGGGATGCCGGCCTGGTTGTCGGCGAGGTAGCGGGCCACGCTCTGGTTGAGGTGGTTGAGGATGGTGCCGGCGAGGGTGGGGTTGGTGGTGGTGATGGTGATGGGGGTGGGGGGTAGTCCGGTGTGGTGGCGGGTGAGTGCGTCGTGGGCGATGTCGCGGGCGGTGCGGGTCAGTGCCTCGAGGTGTTGCTGGTCGAGGTTTGTCTGGCCGTTGTCGAGGGTGAGCTGGGTGAGGGGGTGTTGCGGGTCGGTGTCGGTGCGGGCACGGACGTTGCGAGGGCCACTGCCGGTGCTGGTGCCGGTGCCGGGGTCGTCGTCGAGTTCGCGGCCTCGTTTGTGCCCGGTGCCGGTAGTGGTGGTCGTGGTGGCGGGCTGGTCGTCGAGCAGGCGGAAGTGGGTCAGGACGTTGCGGTAGATCTTGAGGGTGTCGGCGGTGATGCCGGTGGCGGTGATGATGTCGCTGTCGGGTGTTCCGCCGCGCAGGCCCTCGTAGATGATCTGCGCATGGTGGTCCTCGACGTGTCTGAGGGCGCCGATCTGGGCGAACAGTGTCTTGAGCTGGGCCACGGCCGCGGAATTGTCCGCGAGACCGGCTGGCGGATCGGTGCCGAGGTCGAGGTCGCTCATCTGCTGGCTGAGCCCGGCGTTGGCGCTGGTGTCGCCGGTGTTGCCGCCGTCGACGATGTGGGGGGTTTTGCCGGTGGACTTGAATCGGCTGGGCATGGTGCCGCTGGTGCCGGCAGGTGTGGTGGGCGTGCCGGTGGCGGTGGCGGTGGTGGTGACGGGGTTGATGGTGTGGGGGTTGGGTCCGGTGTGGCCGAGGCGCCAGAGGTCGCGGGTCATGACGTGGGCGGTGGTTGTGGCGGCGTGGGGGCCCATGATGCCGGGGTCGTCGGGGGTGGGGGCGAGGTTGCCGGTGCCGATGGTGCTGGTGGTGCCGTCGGTGTGGGTGACGGTTGTGCCGGTGGTGTGGGTGAAGATGCTGGGGTTGTCGTGTTTGTCTTCGAGGTATTGGTCGTTGAGGCCGCCGTAGTGGCCGCCGATTTCGTGGGCGAAGACGTGGGGTTCGGCGTTGATGGGGATGGTGAGCTGGTTGGGTGGGGTGCCGGGTGGGGCGATGGTGATGTGGCCGGTGGCGAGTGCGGGGTCGGTGGTGAATTCGAGGGTGTAGTGCAGCTGGTCGCCGTAGGGCAGCCGGTAGTTGTTGTTCCAGACTTCGGTGATGCCCTGGCGGGCGGTGTTCTGGAAGGTGGTGATCTGCTCGGCGGTGAAGTTCTGGGTGCCGTCGAGGTGGATGCGGAAGGTGCGGTCCTGCACGATGGTGTCGGGGTTGCCGTCCTGGCCGGGGAAGAGCAGGCGGCGGGTTTCGAAGGCGATCGGGCCGCGCCAGTGGGTGAAGTCGAGCCGCGGCCGTGTGCCGTCTTTGCTGGTGGTGATGATGCTGTTGTCGGTGAGGCCGGAGGCTTCGCTGACGTGCAGGGTGGCGGGGGCGTGGACGCGGGCGGCGTCGATGTCGGCGGTGCTGACCGGGTGGGGGTGGATGGCCCAGTCGGTGTCGGCCGGGGTGGCGGGGCTGTGCCGCCAGGACTCGTCGTCGAGCACCGGGTGCTTGCCTTGGGGTTGCGGGCTGGTGATGACCGTGGTGACCGGGGCGGGGATGCCGGTCCGGCCCGGGTCGGTGGCGGCGGGAGTGCCGGCGGGGCGGCGCAGGGTCCAGTCGATCGAGACACCGGCCTGCCCGCCCGGCACGATCCGCGGGGCGAGGGTGTGGCCGGCGCGGCGCAGCAGCTGGGTGAGGTGTTGCTGGATCGCGGTGGTCTGGGCGGGGCTGCCGGTGATGGTGACCACGGGTGCCAGGTGCCCGGTCGTCGTGCGCTGGGTGAGGGTGTCGGCCAGCTCGATGGCTGTTGTGCCGAGCGCAAGCTGGTCCGCGCCGGTGAGCGTGGTGTTGTCGGCGGCGAAACCGAACACCAGATCGGGCCGCGCCCCGTCCTCGTGCTCTGACGCGGGCGCGGTGGGGGCGGCTGTGGCCGCGGGCGGGTTCTGCTCTACCGGCGCCGGGCCGGCGCTGCACCGCCCATGCGCGGGATCTTCGTGCCGGTGGTGCTGGTGGCGGTGTTGCGGCTGGTCTCGATGCCCTGCATCGTGTCGGGGTTGCCGGGTTCGAGGTCGTCATCGCCGACGTCGTAGTCGTCGGAGTCGTCGGTGTCGTCGTCGGGGTGAGGGTCGGTGGCGTCGGTCTCTGTGGCCTGGTTCGTGTTGCCGGGGTTGGTTCTGGTGGGTGGGTCGAGGTCGAGGGTTTGGGTGTGGGCGTTGTCTGGTGTGTCTGGTTTGGGGAGGGTGAGGACGGTGTCGAGCAGGGTGGTGAGTTGGTCGTAGTCGTACTCTTCGGGGTTAGCGGCGGCCGTGGTGAGTGCGAGGTAGGCGGTCTTCCATTGCTGCCATTCCTCGGTGGTGCCGCCGGGCCAGTCGAAGTCGGTGGAGGCGGCGAGGTCGAGCAGATACTTGTGCCTGCCCACGGGGTCGGGGATGCCTCGCAGGACCGCGAGGGGGTCTTCGACGGCCGAGCTGACTCGCCCGGACTGCGGGTCCGTGACGATTCCGATGAGTTGTCGCTGGGTGTGGCGGAAGCGGAAGCGGCCCTCGCGGTTGATGATGTTCAGGACGTTGTCGACGGTGGGCCCGGACGGGTTGTCCTCGGTGGGGACGGTGGTGGTGGCGGCCTTGGTGAGAACCTGGGCGAGGGCGCCCATGGCCCGGTTGGTGGCGGCGTGGCCGGGCACGAGGTTGTTCCCGAAGTTGTCGAATGTCTTCTGCTTGGCTTGCAGTAGCGTGATCTGGGCGAGGCGGTCGGGGTGGCCTAGGGGGTAGTGGTGGTTGATCCAGTTGTTGAGGACGTCGCGGAACAGGTGGCTGGGGATGATGTGGCGGCCGTCTTCGCCCTTCTTACGGCCGATGGCCTGGTCCACGGCCGCGAGGCGCTTGACGCGTTTGATGGGCTTGAGGTCCGGATCGCGTTCGGGTGTGGTGAGGGGTTCGTGGCCGGCGAGGCGGGCGAGGGCGTCGGTTTTCGCGAGTCCGTCGGGCAGGGTGTTGATCCAGTCACGCACCTGCTCGTTCTGTCGCGCGGCCGGGGGCACTACGCCGGCGAAGAAGGCAGGGCGTGACCCGGACGTGGCTGCGCCGATGGGGGTGGCCAAGCCGACGTCCTCGCGGGCCATGTACTCCAGGTAGATCCGCAGGTGCTGGCTTCCCTGGTGAGCCGTAGGTCTGGAGCCGGTCCGCGAGCGTCTTGAGGGTCAGGGGTGTGGTGGTGGTCAGCAGTACGCCCCAGATCGCGGCCACGAGGTCGGCCGAGATGCCGGGCTGGCTGGGCAGGTTTGGTGGGAGCGGTGGTGGGGTGTGGGTGGTGCCGAGGGGTTCGATGTCGTCGAGGCGGGAGAGGGCGTTTGCCTTGGATCGACCGTCGGGCAGCTTCTCGGGCAGCGTGCCGATCCAGGCCCGCACCGCGTCCTTGTCCGCCTCGTCGGGGACCACACCCACGAAGGCATCACCCAGCCCACTGGAACTGTGGACCTTGACCAAGCCCATCCGGCTGCAACGTCTTCAGATATCCGCTGGCTGACACCGCCGTGACGTCAATGTCCTGTTCGCTGAGCCTGGCTATCAGGTCCTGCACGGTGAGGGCGGTGTCGGTGGTGAGCAGCTCGGACCAGATCCGCGGCGCCTGCTTGGAGTACACGCCCATCTGGTCGGTGATCTGCTTCGGGATCGGGGGCGGCTCGAGGCGGGTTTTCGGTGTCACTGGGTTGTCGAAGCGGGCTTTGGCCAGCGCCTGCTGATCCGTGCCCAGCCCCGCCACCCAGCCCAGCAAATCCTGGTCCGTGCGCAGGCTGTCCGGTACGACACCCTGGTAAAGGGTGATGCCGTCCTTCTTGCCCGCCCGCTCGAGCAGGCCCGCCTTTTCCAGCCAGGTGAGGGTGCTGCCCACGTGGTTGGTGTGTTTGCCCAGTGCGGTGGCGAGGTCTGCCTGGCTGACGGGACGGGGTGGGTAAGCAGGACGCCCCACACCTGCGTCGCGAGTGCAGCTTTAGCTCGTGACGACTGTTGCGCCGGTGTGAACGTCTTGGGCAGTGTTGGATCGGTGGCGGGCACGATGATCGGCCGTACCGCGGGTGGTTCGGGTACTTCCTGGTCGCGGCGCTTCTCGGCGCGGTACTTCTGCTCGGGGTCGGGGAGATGGGTGATCCACCGGTTCAGGCCGCTGTCCTCGCGGATCGCGGGGTCGTCAGGCACCAGACCCACGTACATCTTCCGGTAGCCCCTTGCCGACCGGCTCGATCATTTTTGCGGTGATCATCTGGTCGACAACGACGACGATGGGCTGCCGTCCGATCGTGATGTTGTGGTTCTTCAGCGCTGTGTGGATGGTCTCGATGCTGACGGGAACGCCGGTGGTCAGCAATTCGTGCCAGATCGCGGCCGCGACGTACAGGTTGGTGCCTGTGCCCAGCTTGGTGTGCAGGCTGTCAGGTACTCGCAGGCGGTTCGAGGGTGCGAGGCGGCCGAGGACGCGTGTCCGATCGGGCTCGGCCAGCGTCCTCGCCCATGCCTCGACCCGCACCCGTTCGTCGTCCCGCACGGGTGGCGAGGACAGACTGCCGGTGAACAGCATGTTCCTGCCGTTGGCCCCGCTGATCTCGGCCAGGCCGGCCTCGCTCAGCGCGTGCAGATACCTCCATGCCTGGTTCGCGGACGTGAAGCCGACTCCTGGCTGCTGCAGCAGAGTCGTGGTGCTCAGCGAGTCATCGGTGAGCAGCAGTGTCTTCCAGACCAGGAGAGCTTGGTCTTCGTTAATTTTGTCGCCGAAGGTGCCCTGGGCTGATGCGGGGAGTTCGAGTGTGGTGTCCGGCGGAGGCAGATCGGTGCTGGTGCTTGGGGTGGTACCGGCGTTCGGGCTGGTGGTCTGGGCTGTTGGTGGTGGTGGGTGGGGGTGCGGGGGTGAAGGTGGTGCCGGTGGGGATGGTGATGGTGGTGGTGTCGTTGCCGGGTGCGGGGCTGGTGATGGTGGTGGTGATGGGTGGGTTGGTGGTGAGCCGGTGCTGGGGCGGGGTGCCGGTCTGGTTGTTGTTGAGGTAGTGGGTGATGGTCTGGTCGAGGTGGTTGAAGATGGTGGTGGCGAGGACAGGGTTGGTGGTGGTGATGGTGATGGGGGTGGGGGGTAGTCCGGTGTGGTGGCGGGTGAGTGCGTCGTGGGCGATGTCGCGGGCGGTGCGGGTCAGTGTCTCGATGTGCTGTTGGTCGAGGTTTGTCTGGCCGTTGCCGAGGGTGAGCTGGGTGAGGGGGTGTTGCGGGCCGGTGTCGGTGCGGGCACGGACGTTGCGAGGGCCACTGTCGGTGCCGGTGCCGGTGCCGGTGCCGGGGTCGTCGTCGAGTTCGCGGCCTCGTTTGTGCCCGGTGCCGGTAGTGGTGGTCGCGGTGGTGGGCTGGTCGTCGAGCAGGCGGAAGTGGGTCAGGACGTTGCGGTAGATCTTGAGGGTGTCGGCGGTGATGCCGGTGGCGGTGATGATGTTGCTGTCGGGTGTTCCGCCGCGCAGGCCCTCGTAGATGATCTGCGCTTGGTGGTCCTCGACGTGTCTGAGGGCGCCGATCTGGGCGAACAGTGTCTTGAGCTGGGCCACGGCCGCGGAATTGTCCGCGAGACCGGCTGGCGGATCGGTACCGAGGTCGAGGTCGCTCATCTGCCGGCTGAGTCCGGTGGTGCCGTTCCCTCCGCCATCATCAGGGCGGGTTTCGTCTGGGCTGGGGCCACCGGGGAAGTTCGGGATCTTGCCACCGTCGGGGGAGGTGACGCTGCCGGTGCCGATGTCGTGGCCGGTTTCGATGCCCAGCATCGTGTTGGGGTCGCCGAGTTCGAGGTCGTCATCGTCGAAGTCATGTCGAAGTCGTCGTTGTCGTTGTCGGGGTGGGGGTCGGTGGTGTCGATCTCTGTGGGCTGGTTCGTGTTGCTGTTGGTTTTGGTGGGTGGGTCGAGGTCGGGGGTTTGGGTGTGGGCGTTGTGTGGTGTGTCTGGTTTGGGGAGGGTGAAGACGGTGTCGAGCAGGGTGGTGAGTTGGTCGTAGTCGTACGTTTCAGGGGTGGTGGCGGCGGTGCTGAGTGCGAGGTAGGCGGTGTGCCATTGCTGCCATTCCTCTGTGGTGCCGCCGGGCCAGTCGAAGTCGGTGGAGGCGGCGAGGTCGAGCAGGTACTTGTGCCTGCCCACGGGGTCGGGGATGCCTTGCAGGACCGCGAGGGGGTCTTCGACGGAGCTGACTCGCCCGGTCTGTGGGTCCTTGACGATTCCGATGAGTTTTCGCTGGGTGTAGTGGTAGCGGTGATCGCTGTTGATGATTTTCAGGACGTCGTCGACGGTGGGCCCGGACGGGTTGTCCTCGGTGGGCACGGTGGCGGCGGCGGCCTTGGTGAGTGACCTCGAGAGGAAGCCCATGCCCCGGTTGGTGGCGGCGTGGCCGGCCACGAGGTTGTTCTCGAGGTTGTCGAAGGTCTTCTGCTTGGCTCGGAGCAGCGTGATCTGGGCGAGGCGGTCGGGGTGGCCTGGGGGGTAGTGGTGGTTGATCCAGTTGTTGAGGACGTCGCGGAACAGGTGGCTGGGGATGATGTGGCGGCCGTCTTCGCCCTTCTTGCGGCCGATGGCCTGGTCGACGGACGTGCGGCGCTTGACGCGTTGGATGGGCTCCGGGTTCTGGCGTTCGGGTGTGGTGAGGGGTTCGTGGCCGGCGAGGCGGGCGAGGGCGTCGGTTTTCGCGAGTCCGTCGGGCAGGGTGTTGATCCAGTCACGCACCTGCTCGTTCTGTCGCGCGGCCGGGGGCACTACGCCGGCGAAGAAGCCGGCGCGCGCCCCGGCCCCGGCTCGGCCAATGGGTGTGGCCAAGCCGACGTCCTGGCGGGCCATGTACTCCAGGTAGATCCGCAGGTGCCTGGATTCCCTGGTGAAGCCGTAGGTCTGGAGCCGGTCCGCGAGCGTCTTGACGGTCAGGGGAGTGGTGGTGGTCAGCAGCACGCCCCAGATCGCGGCCACGAGGTCAGCCGAGATGCCACGTTCATTGGGCAGGTTCGGTGGGAGCGGTGGTGGGGTGTGGGTGGTGCCGAGGGGTTCGATGTCGTCGAGGCGGGAGAGGGCGTTGGCCTTGGAACGACCGTCGGGCAGCTTCTCAGGCAGCGTGGCGATCCAGGCCCGCACCGCCTCCTTGTCCGCCTCGTCGGGGACCACACCCACGAAGGCCTCTCCCAGCCCACTGGAACTGTGGGCCTTGGCCAAGCCCACCTGCTGCAACGTCTTCAGGTATCTGTTGGCCGACACCGCCGTGATGTCAATGTCCTGTTCGCTGAGCCTGATCATCAGGTCCTGCACGGTGAGGGCGGTGTCGGTGGTGAGCAGCTCGGACCAGATCCGCGGCGCCTGCTTTGAGGACACGCCCATCTGGTCGGTGATCTGCTTCGGGATCGGGGGCGGCTCGAGCCGGGTTTTCGGTGTCACCGGGTTGTCGAAGCGGGTTTTGGCCAGCGCCTGCTGATCCGTGCCCAGCCCTGCCACCCAGCCCAGCAAATCTTGGTCCGTGTGCAGGCTGTCCGGCACGACACCCTGGTAGACGGTGGTGCCGTCCTTCTTGCCCGCCCGCTTGAGCAGGCCCGCCTTTTCCAGCCAAGTGACGGCGCCGCTCACGACGTTGAGGTGTTTGCCCAGTGCGGTGGTGAGGTCTGCCTGGCTGACAGGGACGGGGTGGGTCAGCAGGACGCCCCACACCTGCGCCGCGAGTGGAGGTTTAGCTTGTGTCGACTGTTGTGCCGGTGTGAACGTCTTGGGCAGTGTTGGATCGGTGGCGGGCACGATGATCGGCCGTACCGCGGGTGGTTCGGGTACTTCCTGGTCGCGGCGCTTTTCGGCGCGGTACTTCTGCTCGGGGTCGGGGAGTTGGGTGATCCACTGGTTCAGGCCGCTGTCCTCGCGGATCGCGGGGTCGTCAGGCACCAGACCCACGAACTTCTTCCGGTGAGTCCCCTTGTCGACCAGCTCGATCATTTTTGCGGTGATCATCTGGTCGACAATGACGCCGATGGGCGGCCGTCCGATCGTGATGTTGTGGTTTTTCAGCGCCGTGTGGATGGTGTCGAAGCTGACGGGAACGCCGGTGGTCAGCAATTCGTGCCAGATCGCGGCCACGACGTACAGGTTGGTGCCTGCTCCCAGCTTGGCGTGCAGGCTGTCGGGCACACGCAGGCGGTTCGAGGGTGCGAGGCGGCCGAGGACACGTGTCCGATCGGGCTCGGCCAGCGTCATCGCCCATGCCTCGACCCGCACCCGTTCGTCATCCCGCACGAGCGGTGAGGACAGACTGCCGGTGAACAGCGTGTTCCTGCCGTTGGCCCCGCTGATCTCGACTAGGCCGGCCTCGCTCAGCGCGTGCAGATACACCGATGCCTGCTGCGTTGACTTGAAGCCGACTCCTGGCTGCTGCAGCAGAGTCTTGCTGCTCAGCGGGCTATCAGTGAGCAGCAGTGTCTTCCACACCAGGAGAATTTGATCTTCGTTCACTCTGTCGCCGAAGGTGCTCTGGACTGATGCGGGGAGTTCGAGCGTGGTGTCCGGCAGAGGCAGACCGGTGCTGGTGCTGCTGCTGGTGGTCGGGTTGGTGCTGGTGGTCGGGTTGGTGGTGGCGGGTGGGGGTGCGGGGGTGAAGGTGGCGTCGGTGGGGATGGTGATGGTGGCGGTGTCGTTGCCGGGTGCGGGGCTGGTGATGGTGGTGGTGATGGGTGGGTTGGTGGTGAGCCGGTGCTGGGGTGGGGTGCCGGTCTGGTTGTTGTTGAGGTAGTGGGTGATGGTCTGGTTGAGGTGGTTGAGGATGGTGGTGGCGAGGGTGGGGTTGGTGGTGGTGATGGTGATGGGGGTGGGGGGTAGTCCGGTGTGGTGGCGGGTGAGTGTGTCGTGGGCGATGTCGCGGGCGGTGCGGGTCAGTGTCTCGATGTGCTGTTGGTCGAGGTTTGTCTGGCCGTTGCCGAGGGTGAGCTGGGTGAGGGGGTGTTGCGGGCCGGTGTCGGTGCGGGCACGGACGTTGCGAGGGCCACTGCCGGTGCCGGTGCCGGTGCTGGTGCCGGGGTCGTCGTCGAGTTCGCGGCCTCGTTTGTGCCCGGTGCCGGTAGTGGTGGTCGTGGTGGTGGGCTGGTCGTCGAGCAGGCGGAAGTGGGTCAGGACGTTGCGGTAGATCTTGAGGGTGTCGGCGGTGATGCCGGTGGCGGTGATGATGTTGCTGTCGGGTGTTCCGCCGCGCAGGCCCTCGTAGATGATCTTCGCATGATGCTCCTCGACGTGTCTGAGGGCGCTGATCTGGGCGAACAGTGTCTTGAGCTGGGCCACGGCCGCGGAATTGTCCGCGAGACCGGCCGGCGGATCGGTGCCGAGGTCGAGGTCGTTCATCTGCCGGCTGAGGCCGGTGGTGCCGTTCCCTCCGGCATCATCAGGGCGGGTTTCGTCTGGGCTGGGGCCGCCGGGGAAGTTCGGGATCTTGCCACCGTCGGGGGAGGCGAGGCTGCCGGTGGCGGTGTCGTGGCCGGTTTCGATGCCCAGCATCGTGTTGGGGTCGTGGAGTTCGACTTCGTCATCGTCGAAGTCGTCGATGTCAGAGTCGTCGTCGGGGTGGGGGTCGGTGGTGTCGGTCTCTGTGGGCTGGCGGGTTTGGTTGCTGTTGCTGTTGCTGTTGGTTTTGGTGGGTGGGTCGAGGTCGGGGGTTTGGGTGTGGGCGTTGTGTGGTGTGTCTGGTTTGGGGAGGGTGAAGACGGTGTCGAGCAGGGTGGTGAGTTGGTCGTAGTCGTACGTTTCAGGGGTGGTGGCGGCGGTGCTGAGTGCGAGGTAGGCGGTGTGCCATTGCTGCCATTCCTCTGTGGTGCCGCCGGGCCAGTCGAAGTCGGTGGAGGCGGCGAGGTCGAGCAGATACTTGTGCCTGCCCATGGGGTCGGGGATGCCTTGCAGGACCGCGAGGGGGTCTTCGACGGAGCTGACTCGCCCGGACTGCGGGTCTGTGACGATTCCGATGAGTTTTTGCTGGGTATAGAGGTTGCGGCCCTTGCGGTTGATGATTTTCAGGACGTTGTCGACGGTGGGCCCGGACGGGTTGTCCTCGGTGGGGACGGTGGTGGCGGCGGCTTTGGTGAGTGACTTCGAGAGGAAGCCCATGGCCTGGTTGGTGGCGGCGTGGCCGGGCACGAGGTTGTTCTCGAGGTTGTCGAAGGTCTTCTGCTTGGCTCGGAGCAGCGTGATCTGGGCGAGGCGGTCGGGGTGGCCCAGGGGGTAGTGGTGGTTGATCCAGTTGTTGAGGACGTCGCGGAACAGGTGGCTGGGGATGATGTGGCGGCCGTCTTCGCCCTTCTTACGGCCGATGGCCTGGTCGACGGCCGCGAGGCGCTTGACGCGTTTGATGGGCTTGAGGTCCGGGTTGCGTTCGGGTGTGGTGAGGGGTTCGTGGCCGGCGAGGCGGGCGAGGGAGTCGGTTTTCGCGAGCCCGTCGGGCAGGGCGTTGATCCAGTCACGCACCTGCTCGTTCTGTCGCGCGGCCGGGGGCACTACGCCGGCAAAGACACCGGAGCGTGCCCCGGCCCCGGCCGGGCCGATGGGGGTGGCCAAGCCGACGTCCTCGCGGGCCATGTACTCCAGATAGACCCGCAGGCGATCGGATTCCCTGACAAGTCCGTAGGTCTGGAGCCGGTCCGCGAGCGTCTTGACGGTCAGGAGGGTGGTGGTGGTCAGCAGCACGCCCCAGATCGCGGCCACGACGTCGGCCGAGATGCCGGGCTGGCTGGGCAGGTTTGGTGGGAGCGGTGGTGGGGTGTGGGTGGTGCCGAGGGGTTCGATGTCGTCGAGGCGGGAGAGGGCGTTTGCCTTGGACCGACCGCCGGGCAGCTTCTCGGGCAGCGTGCCGATCCAGGCCCGCACCGCGTCCTTGTTCGCCTCGGGGACCACACCCACGTAGGCATCACCGTGCCCAATGGAACTGTGGGCCTTGGCCAAGCCCACCTGCTGCAACGTCTTGAGGTATTTGTTGGCTGACACCGCCGTGATGTCAATGTCCTGTTCGCTGAGCCTGGTCATCAGGTCCTGCACGGTGAGGGCGGTGTCGGTGGTGAGCAGTTCGGACCAGATCCGTGGTGCCTGCTTGGAGGACATGCCCATCTGGTCGGTGATCTGCTTCGGGATCGGGGGCGGCTCGAGGTGGGTTTTCGGTGTCACCGGGTTGTCGAAGCGGGCTTTGGCCAGCGCCTGCTGGTCCGTGCCCAGTCCCGCTACCCAGCTCAGCAAATCTTGGTCCGTGTGCAGGCTGTCCGGCGCGACACCCTGGTAGACGGTGGTGCCGTCCTTCTTGCCCGCCCGCTTGAGCAGGCCCGCTTTTCCAGCCAAGTGACGGCGCCGCTCACGGCGTTGAGGTGTTTGCCCAGTGCGGTGGTGAGGTCTGCCTGGCTGACAGCGTCGGGGTGGGTAAGCAGGACGCCCCACACTCGCATCGCGAGTGCAGCTTTAGCTCGTGACGACTGTTGCGCCGGTGTGAACGTCTTGGGCAGTGTTGGATCGGTGGCGGGCACGATGATCGGCCGTACCGCGGGTGGTTCGGGTACTTCCTGATCACGGCGCTTCTCGGCGCGGGACTTCTGCTCGGGGTCGGGCAGATGGGTGATCCACCGGTTCAGGCCGCTGTCCTCGCGGATCGCGGGGTCGTCAGGCACCAGACCCACGTACATCTTCCGGTGAGCCCCCTTGCCGACCGGCTCGGCCATTTTGGCCGTGACCATCAAGTCGACAAGATCGATGGTGGCATCACGACCGAGCGTGATGTTGTGGTTCTTCAGCGCCGTGCGGATGGTGTCGATGCTGAGGGGAACACCGGTGGTCAGCAACTCGTGCCAGGCTGTGGCCGCGAGGTACAGGTTGGTGTTTGGTCCCAGCTTGGTGTGCAGGGCGGCGGGCAGTCGCAGGCGGTTCGAGGGTGCGAGGCGGTCGAGGACGCGTGTCCGATCGGGCTCGGCCAGCGTCATTGCCCAGGCCTCGACCTGCATCCGTTCGTCGTCCCGTACGAGCGGTGAGGACAGACTGCCGGTGTACAGAATCGCCTTGCCGTTGGCCCCGCTGATCTCGGCCAGGCCGGCCTCGCTCAGTGTGTTCAGATACACCGCTGCCGTCTTCGAGGACGTCAAGCCGACTCCTGGCTGCTGTGGCAGAGTCTTGGTGCTGAGCGGGTCATCGGTGAGCAGCAGTGTCTTCCACACCAGGAGAACTCGGTCTTCGTTCACTCTGTCGCCGAAGGTGCCCTGGACTGATGCGGGGAATTCGAGCGTGGTGTCCGGCAGAGGCAGACCGGTGCTGGTGCTGCTGCTGATGGTCGGGTTGATGGTGGTGGGTGGGGGTGCGGGGGTGAAGGTGGTGCCGGTGGGGATGGTGATGGTGGCGGTGTCGTTGTCGGGTGCGGGGCTGGTGATGGTGGTGGTGATGGGTGGGTTGGTGGTGAGCCGGTGCTGGGGCGGGGTGCCGGCCTGGCTGTCGGCGAGGTAGCGGGCCACGGTCTGGTTGAGGTGGTCGCGGATGGTGCCGGCGAGGACAGGGTTGGTGGTGGTGATGGTGATGGGGGTGGGGGGTAGTCCGGTGTGGTGGCGGGTGAGTGCGTCGTGGGCGATGTCGCGGGCGGTGCGGGTCAGTGCCTCGAGGTGTTGCTGGTCGAGGTTTGTCTGGCCGTTGTCGAGGGTGAGCTGGGTGAGGGGGTGTTGCGGGCCGGTGTCGGTGCGGGCACGGCGGACGTTGCGAGGGCCACTGCCGGTGCCGGTGCCGGGGTCGTCGTCGAGTTCGCGGCCTCGTTTGTGCCCGGTGCCGGTAGTGGTGGTCGCGGTGGCGGGCTGGTCGTCGAGCAGGCGGAAGTGGGTCAGGACGTTGCGGTAGACCCCGAGGGTGTCGGCGGTGACGCCGGTGGCGGTGATGATGTCGCTGTCCGGTGTTCCGCCGCGCAGGCCCTCGTAGATGATCTGCGCATGGTGGTCCTCGACGTGCCTGAGGGCGCCGATCTGGGCGAACAGTGTCTTGAGCTGGGCCACGGCCGCGGAATTGTCCGCGAGACCGGCTGGCGGATCGGTGCCGAGGTCGAGGTCGCTCATCTGCTGGCTGAGCCCGGCGTTGGCGCTGGTGTCGCCGGTGTTGCCGCCGTCGACGATGTGGGGGGTTTTGCCGGTGGACTGGAACCGGCCGGGCATGGTGCCGCTGGTGCCGGCAGGTGTGGTGGTGGGTGTGCCGGTGGTGGCGGTGGCGGTGATGGGGTTGATGGTGTGGGGGTTGGGTCCGGTGTGGCCGAGGTTCCAGAGGTCGCGGGTCATGACGTGGGCGGTGGTTGTGGCGGCGTGGGGGCCCATGATGCCGGGGTCGTCGGGGGTGGGGGCGAGGTTGCCGGTGCCGATGGTGCTGGTGGTGCCGTCGGTGTGGGTGACGGTTGTGCCGGTGGTGTGGGTGAAGATGCTGGGGTTGTCGTGTTTGTTTTCGAGGTATTGGTCGTTGAGGCCGCCGTAGTGGCCGCCGATTTCGTGGGCGAAGACGTGGGGTTCGGCGTTGATGGGGATGGTGAGCTGGTTGGGTGGGGTGCCGGGTGGGGCGATGGTGATGTGGCCGGTGGCGAGTGCGGGGTCGGTGGTGAATTCGAGGGTGTAGTGCAGCTGGTCGCCGTAGGGCAGCCGGTAGTTGTTGTTCCAGACTTCGGTGATGCCCTGGCGGGCGGTGTCCTTGAAGGCTTTGAGTTTGTCCGGGGTGTCGGCGAACGCGGCTTCGTTCTCGAGGTGGATGCGGAAGGTGCGGTCCTGCACGATGGTGTCGGGGTTGCCGTCCTGGCCGGGGAAGAGCAGGCGGCGGGTTTCGAAGGCGATCGGGCCGCGCCAGTGGGTGAAGTCGAGCCGCGGCCGTGTGCCGTCTTTGCTGGTGGTGATGATGCTGTTGTCGGTGAGGCCGGAGGCTTCGCTGACGTGCAGGGTGGCGGGGGCGTGGACGCGGGCGGCGTCGATCAGATCAGTGCTGACCGGGTGGGGGTGGATGGCCCAGTCGGTGTCGGCCGGGGTGGCGGGGCTGTGCCGCCAGGACTCGTCATCGAGCACCGGGTGCTTGCCTTGGGGTTGCGGGCTGGTGATGACCGTGGTGACCGGGGCGGGGATGCCGGTCCGGCCCGGGTCGGTGCCGGCGGGAGTGCCGGCGGGACGGCGCAGGGTCCAGTCGATCGAGACACCGGCCTGCCCGCCCGGCACGATCCGCGGGACGAGGGCGTGACCACGGCGGGCGAGTTCACCGCCGAGATACTCGCGGATTGTGGCGATGTGCGCAGGGCCGCCGCTGATCGTGACCACTGGCGGCAGATGCCCGCTGGCCGCACGCTTGGTGACAGTGTCAGCCAGCTCACCGGCCAGCGTGTTCAACGCCAGCTCATGCTCACGAGTGAGTACAGCGTCATCGGCGGCGAAGTCGAATACCCGCCCGGACCGCGGCTCATCGTTCTTCCCCGCCCCAGGAGCGGGAGGAACCGGCTTGACACCAGACCCATCGGGCTCACCCGTAGTCCGGCCGGGAACGGTGCCGCGGAAACTCGGCACCTTGGAGGCGTGTTGATTGCCGGAGGCGTTGGGCGACTCCTTCGCCAGGACGGGGTCCTGGGAGATGGCATGAAGGACATCGTCCAGCTGGTGAGCATCGGACGCCATGCCCAGGGCGATGCGGATCGCATAGGCGTCGACCAACGGTTTCCACTGGGTGATGTAGGTCTCGCGGCGCGCGAGCGCATCGGGGCTGCCCTTTGCGGCCAATGTCGACATGGCGGTCCAGAAGTCGCGGTCTTGCGCGATGTCGGGGTGCCTGCTGTAGGGGGTGACCGGGGTTTCGGTCTGTGACCGGATGACGTTCGCGATCTGCCAGGCGTTGCGGGCCTTCAAACCGGCACCCTCGTCGAGCATGCGCTGGGCCATGAAGCCGTCGTCGAAGATCGGGCGGCCTTGCCTGGCCTTGCGGCCGTAGTCGTTTTCTGCGGTGGTGAGTGGCGGGTGCTGAAGGAACACCGGCCCTTCCGGTCCGTCTTCGATATATTCATCGAACAGGCCGAGGGGGTGACCCGCGAGTTCGTGTGCCCAGGTTACGAGAGGCCGGTCGAGCGGCATGTTCTCGACGTTTGCCCGGCCATTCCCTGGTTGGAAGGTCAGCGGGGCAAGGGTGGTTTCGCCCGAGGCGTTGACGAATTCGAGTTCGACGTGGATCTGGTTGCCGTTGGGGAAGCGGTAGCCCTGGTTGAAGTACTGGTCGACAGCGTGCTGGGCCTTTTCTTGTGCGGCTTTGAGATCCTCTTCAGTCATGAAGTCGGGTTTGGGAGTGTAGTGCTTGACGGTGAGGATCTCGACCTTGTCGCTGGATTCGTCGGTGAGGATCTGGTGGTCGAACCCGACGCTGTGAGCGGATTTCACGAGTCGGTGCACCTGTGGAGGAGCATCCAGCCCAGGGACGATGACTGTGCCTCGGTTAAGTTGGACTCCCTCGGTGCTCACGGTGGTCGTGTGGGCGTGGGCGCGAAGGTGCTGGAGTTTCTTGACGTCGATGTGGTTGGTGGTGCTGGGCTCGAACCAGCCCGCCTGTTTGTAGGTGGGGTGGTAGGGGTCACTGGAGGCGTGGCGCCAGGTCTGGTCGTCGAGGATCTGGTCGGCTTCGGACTGTGTTGGCCGAAGTTGTTCGGTGTCGAGCGCGGCCTGGCCGACTACGGCTTCCGGTGACTTGTCCTGGTCGGCGACGTCAGCAATGTCGGAACTGACAGTGAAATCCCAGTTGAAGAAGTTGGGATTCCTGCTGAGGTCCCAGTTGATGTCGATGTCGACTACATCGCTGAAATCGTCGAGTTGCGCGGTGTCCAGGTTGACGGTGGGCCGAGCGTCTGCGGGCAGGCTGGGATTCTTCCCGGTGACGTGGTGCTCGATGCGGTCGTTGAGGTAGTCGCGGGCGTTGCGGGCGCCGGTGTCGAGTCCGTACAGGGTGATCGCGGGTGGCTTGGGTGCGGGAGGGCGAACCTTGTCGGAGGCCTGTGCGGCGGTACGGGGACGGTTGTGGAGTTCATAGCGCTTGACCGCGGCCTCGACCACTCGCTCGGCCAGTGCATCGAGCTCGATCCTGTGTTCGTCGGTCAACGTGGCCGAATCCTGGTCGAAGTCCTCCAGGGAGACCTCAGGCCACAGGTTGTTCCACGCGGCATCGACTTTCTCGGCGAGGGGTAGCAGGGGAGGCTTACCTGCGATCGGAGTGGTCCTGTGCTGGCGAATCTCGAGTCTGCCGGGGGTGTCGGCAAGCTCGGTCCGCAAGCGCATTTTCATCACCGAAGGGCCAGTTTCCCGGAGCTGCGGGGGAATGTTCTGTTGCAGATCGAGCATGTGGTCGCGCAGCTGGTCCTCGACCGCCTGTTTAGTAGATGCCACCAACGCCTCGGTGGGCCTGCCGTGGAGGAAGACGTCCAGGACAGGCTTCTCGCGGCCCTTGCGATGATCGAGCAGCGCCTGTTTGGCGGCCTTGGCCGTTGCGGCATCCAGGTACCGCAATTGATCGCCGGTCAGGCCGACCGCTTCGTTGTCGAACTGGATCGAGGCAAGCACGCCGCCCACCGAACGGTCTGTCCGGTTGGTGGGCGGACTGTTGCCGGGGAGGAGCGGGACCTTGGTGCTGCTGGTTGTTCGTTCTTGGTCAGGTGTGGTGGTAGCTGCCTTGGTGAACATGCGTTCGGTAGCCGCGCCGCCGTCGACGGCGTTTTGATCGTCAGGATCGCTGGGGAACCCCGGCACCTTGTCGGAGGAGCCCAGGGTGTCGATATTGGAGGAGTTCGGGGCTTTGACCCTTGGGGAAGTGGGTTCGGGGTTCGTGACGTGTTTGGTGGCGGTTGGCGTGACCGGCTTCGGCGAGGATGCGGGCCGGATCGTGGTCAGTTCGATGACGAGCTGGTCGGGGGTGGCGGCGGGGCTGCTGGTCACCCTGGAGGTGATCATCGCGGTGAGTGGTGGCCGGACATCGGCCGCGATGTTGTGCTGCTGCTCGTTGAGGTGCTTGGTCAGCTGTGTGGTGAAGGTGGTTGTGGCGGTTGTGTAGTGGCTGTCGGGCTGGGCGCCGTCAGGGCCGTGAACGGTCAACTCGACCGTCGGCTTGGGCCGTCCGGCTCGGAAGTCGAGCAGAGCCTTGTTGATGACGTGTGCTGCGATGTCGTCGAGCTGTTGTGTTTGTGCGTTGGTCAGGGCGTTGGAGTTGTCGTCGAGCCGTATGGTCGCCAGCACTTCGGTGGTGGCGGCATCGCTGGAGGTGGGCTTCGTGGCGGGGGATTTCGGCTTGGCGGATGTGTTTGCCGCGGTGGGGACGGGGTTGGCGGTGTGGGGTGTCCCGGTCGGAGTGCTGGGCGGCCTGGTGCTGGGCGGGCGCGGGGTGGTCGGTGCGGCGGGGGAGACTCCGGCAGGCGGGGTGGCCTTGCTGGCAGGTGTTGTTGGGGGAACACCGTTGCCGGGGGCGGACTTGGCGAGGTCGGATGGCTTCGCCGGGGACGTGGTGGTCCGGTTGGCCGGTGGCTGCGCGCCCTGGCCGGGAGTCATCTGACCGGGCGGCGTCACGGGTGGTTTGCTTGTGGGCGCGGTTGTGGCCGGCTGGGCGGCGGGTGTGTTCCGCGGTGTAGTGCTGCCCTGGTTCGGCGTGGTCTTGGCGTCGCGGCTCGCGCTTGTGCCGGGTGTGCCGATGTTCGCGGCACCGATGCCGGATGTGCTGGGACGGCCGGCCGGGCTGTTCGCGTTGCCGGGTGTGCTGGGGCGGCCGGCCGGGCTGTTCGTGTTGCCGGGTGCCCCCGAGACCTGAGCACCCGGAGTGCCCTTGTTGCTGTTGGGTGGTGGGGTGGGGACGGGGGTGGTTTTGGCGGTGCCGGGTGTGGTGGTTGGTGTGTTCGGGTTTTTGGGGTTGATGGGTGGTGGGGTGGGGACGGGGGTGGTTTTGGCGGTGCCGGGTGTGGTGGTTGGTGTGTTCGGGTTTTTGGGGTTGATGGGTGGTGGGGTGGGGACGGGGGTGGTTTTGGCGGTGCCGGGTGTGGTGGTTGGTGTGTTCGGGTTTTTGAGGCTGCTGGGCGGTGGGGTGGGAACCGGGGCTTTGGCGGCGGCTGCGCCGCCGGGGGGTGAGGAGGGGTTGAGTTTGTTGCTGATGGAGCTGGAAGTGGCCGGCCGGGGTGCGGCGGTGGCGCGGGTGGGTGCGGCGGCGTTGCCCGGTGTGGTGCCCGGCGTCTTGGTGGGCGTGGTGTTGGTGCCGGGTGGTGGCGTTCCCGGCCGGGTGGGCACTGCGGTGGGCGCTGCGGTGGCCGTGCCGGGCGGCGGCGTGACGGAGGTGGCCTTGTTCGCGGGCGCGGGTGCGGGCGCCGGGGCGTTGGGTGGGGTAGGGGTGGGGGCATTCGGCAGCTTGGGTGGCGGAGTGGGTGAGTTGAACTTGTTGAACTTCTCGCGCTGGGTGGCTTCGTTGTTGGCGTGGGCGTCCTGGGTGGTCTTGATGCCCCGGTTGACGTTGTCCAGCGCGGTGGATGCCCGCTTGCCGTTCTGGACGAGCCCGTCGGTGGAGCTGTTGAGGACAGGCACGGTGCCGCTGGCGATGAGTCCCATCGAGAGGCCGGGCAGGTTCAGGCCGGCGAGCCTGCCGCTGAGGTTCGAGAGCCGCGATGAGAGTTCGGCGGTGTTCTTCTGGAGCTTTTCCATCGTCTCCGGGTTCATGGCAAACCCACCTGATCCCCCGGTGTTGCTACTACCCGGATTCGGGCTGGAGGGAACAGATGGGTTCTTCGCCATGATCGGTACCCGACCCTAATTCTTGCCGAAGCCCTGGAAGAAGGCGTCGTCTGCGAAATCGGTGACGTCTACGCTCTCGTTGATGTCCGCGGCCTTGTCCAGCGGGTTGCTCGCGGGCTTGTTGTCATACGTGGACTTGAAGTCGTCGTAGCTGGTCTTGGCGTCGTCACCGGTGGCCTTGGCCTTGTCACCGGCTGACTTGAGCGTCTCGGACGAGGACTTGGCCTCTTCGCTGGCTTGCTCCGCGGCCTTGATGTCCGCGTCCGAACCGGTTTTGGCGGCCTGATAGTTGGCCTCGCTCGCGGCCGCGTTCTTGCGGCTGAAGTCGGCGTTCGCCTTCTCATAGTCCCCGCTCGCTAACCGTGTCCGTCTGCGTGGTTGTGCTGTGTGGAGTTACCAGGGTCGGAGTTCGTCTTCGTCTTCGATGGTCTGCTGGGTCCGGCGTGGTGGTGGGGGAGGTGTGCGGGGTTCGGTGTGCCGCATGGGTGGTGCCGGTCGTGGTGCGGGTGCGGGGTCGGCTTCGATGGGCGCGAACCGGTCCTCGATCTCTTCCTGCTCGGCGGGATCTTCCAGGCCGATCTCTTTGATCATTTCCATGGCGGTGGTGCCTTCGCCGAGTGGCTCGAACGTGTCCACGATGTGCCGGGATGCGTTGCGTTGCGCGGTGCGGGCGGTCTCCATGATCGTTTTTGTGAGTCGTGCGGGTCCCAGATCGCAGGCCCGGTGACCGAGCTGGATGTTCTGCAGTGCGCCGCCGACGCCGACCACGATGGTGACCGAGCCGTCCGGGCTGGACACTGTCACCGTCGCCGCGGCGAGGTTGTCCTGCAGATCGGTCGACTTCTGCTGCAGGACGGCGAGTTTCGCCTCGAAGTTGTCGAGCCACTGCTGCGGATCCACGGCCGCTCTCCCTTTGCTAGGAACCGGTCTGCTGGCGGAGGGCCGGCATGACTCGCCGTACGCTGGCGGATGCGATGTCGGCGGCGCGGCGCACGATGTCGACCAGGTGGCTGGTGACGAGGCGATCGACCGGTCCGCTCACCGAGATCGCGCACATCGGCCTGCGGTCGGCACCGAATACCGGGGCGGCGACGCAGACGACGCCCGGCCTGAGTTCCGCCCGGTCGATCCCGACGCCCTGGCGGCGCACTCTGGCGAGTTCCAGTTGCAGGGCTGCCTGGTCGGTGATGGTGGACGGCGTGAACGCGCGGAACTCGGACTGTTTGGGCATGGTGCTGTAGGCGAGCAGTACCTTGCCCGTGGCTGTGCAGTGGCCGGGCAGTGTCGAGCCGACTCTGGAGGGCAGCCGGATCGAGCGGTGGCCTGCCAGCTTCTCGGCGCACAGCACCTCGGTTCCGGCGAGAACACCGAGGTGCACGGTTTCGTGTGTCAGCTCGTAGAGGTCGAGCAGTGTCGGCAGTACCACGTCGCGGAGGTTCACCCGGTCCGCGTCCACGTGCGGCAGCGGCCGGTGGACGCTGAAGCCGCCGGGTACCCGCTCTACTTTCCCGGTCAGCTCGATGATGTTGAGGACACGGTGCACGCTCGATTTGGCGATGCCGGTACGGCGGGCCATCTCCGACACGCCGAGTGGGCGGCCTGCCGACTCCAGCTCGTCGAGCAACCGGAATGCCTTGCCGAGCAGTCCGGGCTGGTTCCCGGCGGTGATCGGGATCGGTTGCTCGGGAGTTGATTCGGTCCTCACGACGATCATCGACATGGTCTGCTCCTTCAACGCGTGCCCCGTCACGCTCAGAATGTGGCGGCGGTCGCACTGAAACATCCGCCACTTCGACGGTGGTTTGGCCGTCGAGAGGTCTCAACAGGGCCTGCGGCGTCGGTCCACGCATGGTCAGGGCCTCGTTCGTGCCGACGTCACGGGCGTGAAAGGCGCTGGTCCGGACGGTGGACGACAGGCGCGCTTCGTCGTTCGCCGACGTATCGTGGTCCGATGAGTACCGGGGCCGGTCACTGCCCGCGGCGCCTTGGCCAGCACCAGGTACACGGCGTTGTTGGGGATGGTTCCCTCGGGGAGCTGTGGTGTGACCGCCGCGTGCCAGGTGGCGACGGCACGGTCGTCGCGGTGCACGGCGATCAGCGCTCGGAGGCCGTGGGTCCAGATCGCTTCGTAGTCCGTGCGGTCCGGTTCGCCCTCCAGTTCGAACACCGTTTCCAGCCCGATGACCGCGTCATCCCACTCGCCCGTGAGATATGCGAGCCAGATCGGCACGGTGTGGGTGAACCGCGGCAGCGTCACGCCCCGGTCGGAGATCGCGACGAACTCGCGGACCGCCAGGCGCGCCTCGTCGATCCGGTCGGCGCCGATCAGGGCGCTGATCTTGTTGCTCAGCATGACCAGCCGCTGGCTCACCGACTGCGGGTCCTCACCGAGCAGCACCAGTGCACGGTCGATGAATCTGAACGCGGCGGCGGTGTCAACGGCCAGCGCCGCCAGCGAGAGCCGAACTCGCGATGGGGATGTCGAGTGCACACTTGACATCCCCATGGTCATGCCCGGAGTCGTACGTTCGTGGGGGGCTCTGAACGGCGTGGCTGGTCAGATGGCGGTGCCGGCGGATGATCCTGCTAGATAGTCGATGAGGACGTGTACGTGGTGTGGTGGGACTGTGGGTGTGACCGCGCCGGTGATGGCGAGGTCGTCCACGGTGACCTGGTTTTCTGCGGGCATGTCTTTCTGCATGAAGGCGAGGTGGTACCAGATTTGTGCGCTGAAGGTGTTGCCGACGGCTTCGGTCTGCTCGCCGGAGATGGAGTCGTAGTCGTCGCCGTGGCCGACGACGGCGACTTCGGGGAATCCGAGGTTGGCTTGTCTGCGGCCCAGTGTGGCGGCTGCCAGTGCTCGCGCGACCTGGTTGAGTTCGAGCACGTAGCTGTTGGTGATCGTCGTGGATCCGTTGTGGAACTCGATGTCCGCTTCGACCGGGAGTGCTGCCTGTCGTTGTTCTGCGAGGGCGTTCTCGCCGGGTGTTGTGTGCTGGTGGTCTGTGTTCACGGCGTGCTCCTCGTCTGCGGTCGGTGTGCTGTGGGTTCACGCCTGGGGTGAACGTCCCTGGGGTGAACGTCCCTGGGGTGAACGTTGTGGTTCAGCTGATGAGTTCATCGCCGTTGATGGTCATGGATAGCGGTCCGTCGGGGTTGATCGCGAGTGATCGGCCGGCCAGCAGGGGTTGCAGCCATTCCAGGGTTACGTACCGGAATCCGGGCACGTCGTCTGGCAGGTATTGCGGTGAGGTGTAGACGGGTAGGAACTCGTCGCCGTTCTCGACCAGTACGGGGACCTGTGTGCCGTCCTCGGTGGTGAGCAGGATCAGTTCGCTGGTGTGCAGCAAGGCCAGTGCGTGTTGTTCGTCTGCCGTTCCTGTCGCGGCGGCCAGGAAGGCTTCTTCGAGATCGTTGGCGGGCTCGGGTACGAGTCCTTCGAAGTCCGGGTTCTCGTGGAAGGTGTCGAGCACGTCGCCTTGGTCGTCTACTTCGTAGGCGCCGATCACGGCCCAGGGTGGGACTTCGGCCGCGTCGGCGAACGCCGGATCGGTCACGTACAGCCACGAGCCTGGCTGCTGGAGTGCTTGCTGGCGCATCTGGGTGGTGATGATGGGGTCGCTCATGTCTGGTTCCTGCCGTTCGGGTTGGTCAGCCAGTGCCGGTAGTGCTGGATCTGTGTGACGGGGATGCGGAGGCGATTGGCGATGTCGTGGTCGCGATGACCCCGGTGCAGCATCTCGACGATGGTGCGGGCGAGGCCGAAGCCGTGGCCGGACCGTGAGCCGAACGCGGCGATCTCGTGGTTCGGCGGGGTGGCCAGAACCGGGGTGGCCAGAACCGGGGTGGGGTGAGTCGCCGGCTGAGGTGCTGGCGCGGGCCGCGACGCATTCGGCGGCGTGTGATTGCTTGTGGGCGGCTTCTTGCTGCCCACCGGGGATGAGAACGTCCGTGTCCTGTTGTGCCGGGTGCTGTTACCACGACCGGTCTCGTCGAGGTTGTGTGCGTGTGTGGTGGGTGGTGAGCTGGTCGTGGACGAGCTCGGTTGCGGGTCGGGTGCCGGGTGATCGGTGGTGGTGGTGGTGTGGAGGGGATCGGACATTGATCGGGTCGGTGTGGGTCGTGGTGTGTCGTGCGGGTCGGCGAAGACGAGGGTGGGTGGTTGTCCGGGGCTGAAGCGGATGAGTGGTTCGGGGTCCGGGGCGACTGCTTGGTGGCGGCCGACGATGTCGTTGAAGATCTTGTTCTGGAAGTCGCCCACGGGCTGCCAGTACATGTGTGCGCCGTGCTGGACACCCATGTTGCGTTTGGTGAGCAGGAATACGACGTTGTCGTAGTCGCTGGTGGTGAGGGAGGTGCCGTCCAGAAGGCGAATGTGGTAGACGTCGTGGTCACCGGTGATCTTCCTGAATTCGCCGTCGGTGCCCTTGCCTTCGACGACGCCGTTGCGGACCCGGTAGCTGCCCTGTTGTTCCAGAGCGGCCATTTCTTCGGCGAGCGCGGAGAACTCGTTGGTCCGGTCGTTGAACCGCTTGGCGAGTTTGGCGTGTATGGCCAGGTCGAGTGACTTGAGGTCGGAGGGCAGTTCGGGCCGGAAGTAGCCGACCAGGCCCACCGAGCCCGGATCGGCGCCGAGTAGGACGTCGATGTCGCTGAGTGTCTTGGCTTTGATGTCCTTGGGCTTGGGCATGGCGCCTTCGTTGAGCCATCTGACGGCGCTGGGTGTGGTGGGGCGCACGTCGAAGATGACGTTGAACCGGTCTGCGAGTTTCTGGAACCGGACCTGGTTGACCTGCGGGAAGCCGAACTCGTCAACCAGTCGCTGGGCGGTGAGCGGGTTCGGGTCGTTCGGGATCGGAGAAGTCCAGTTCGCCTCCCGCAGCCGCGGCGGGCGGGCGGCGGTGTCGACGTGGTAGTCGAGTGTGTCGAAGAGGTCCTCGACAAAGGGTGAGCCCAGCGGCGGCTGTTCCAGCTGGGGCGAGCCGCTACTGGCGCTGGGACTGAGCTTTGCCCGCCCGTTGCGCTCGAAGGACAGCGACACGGTGAGACCGGGCGGCTTCTTGACCGAGTGTTTGGGGAGGTTGCCGGTGCGCACGCCGTGGCGGAACGTGACGCTCGGCGGCGCGGTGTCGACCGTGAAGGTCGGCCGGTCGCCGTTGCCGCCGTTGCCGCCGCCCGGATTCACCGCAGCACCGTCGCTGTTGCCGTTGCTGTTGCCGTTGCCGCTGGGCACGGTCGCGGGTGCGACGACGTGGATCGTGCTGGTCGTCGGTGATGTGATGCCGACGGTGTCGAGCACGTCCTGTGCGAAGGGCTTCCCCGTGCCGGCCAGGTCCAGCAGCGGTGCGGACAGCTCCATGTCGGGCTCGGAAGCCAGGGTCGGGGTCGTCGGCGTGGTGGCCGGGGTGGTGGCCGGGGTGGTGGCCGGGGTGAAGTCGATCTCGATCCTGGCGCGGCGCCGGGCCTGCTCGGGCCGCAGGCCGGCGGGCAATGGGTCCGGGCCGAGGTCTCTGCCCCTGGACACGGAGACGATCTTGATGTCGTGTGCGGAGACGGTGGCGTGCTCGCCCTGCAACCTGGCCAGCTCGGCGCTGATGGCGGTGCCGAGTGCTGTCGCGGTCACGTCGGCGCGGGCCTGCCCGGTCCTGACCGCCCCGCCGATGCCGAACGTCGTGCCGTTGCCCAAGCCGGTGACCTTGACCGTGGGCAGGGGCAGGCCGTTCGCGCTGCGCCACAAGGCGACCTCGGCGATCCGCTCGGCGATCCCCTTCAGCTTGAGCGTGTCACCGTCGCGCAACGCCTTGCTGCCCTGGGCGAAGGTGATGTCCTGCGGCCCCATGGCGGCGTGGCCGCCGGTGACAGCGGGCACCGTCGGGCCGGACCGACCCGACGACCCCCCGCCGGCACCGCTGGTCTCGGCCCCGCCGCTCTCATCCTCATCGTTGCTGATGCCGCGGTCGCGGATCGTGCCGGGCTCGTTCGGGCCGAGCGTGGACTCGGTGCCGTATCCGGCGGTCTCCTCGGCGATCCGGTCAATCTCAGCCTGAGTGAACGAGTTGTAGTAGGAGGCCGCCTCACCAGCCTGCGGGTCCTCGAACAGAGCGAAGTCGATCTCGGGCAGGAAAGTGCTTGCGGGAACGTTGACGATCGGCGTGGCGCCGGCTGGCGCCCAGGTTCCTACTGCCCTGGAACCTATGCCGGCGTTGACGTCGGAACCTCGATCGGTGGTGGTCTGGATGTCCTGCACCGTGCTGGAGTCGTCGATGTCATCGGCGTCGGAGTTGATGTCCTCGGGGTCGTTGGTGGTCTCGGTGTCCATGGGCTGTTGGGTGACGTTTGTGGTGGTGCTGCTGCCGGCGTTGGTGGAGGGTCGGTCGAGGTCGGGGGTTTGGGTGTGGGCGTTGTGTGGCGTCTCTGGTTTGGGGAGGGTGAGAACGCTGTCGAGCAGGGTGGTGAGTTGGTCGTAGTCGTACGTTTCAGGGGTGGTGGCGGCCGTCGTGAGTGCGAGGTAGGCGGTGTGCCATTGCTGCCATTCCTCTGTGGTGCCGCCGGGCCAGTCGAAGTCGGTGGAGGCGGCGAGGTCGAGCAGATACTTGTGCCTGCCCACGGGGTCGGGGATGCCTCGTAGGACCGCAAGGGGGTCTTCGACGTGCGCGGCGCTGACTCGCCCGGACTGCGGGTCCGTGACGATTCCGATGAGTTTCCGCTGGGTGTGGTAGTAGCGGCGATCGCTGTCGATGATTTTCAGGACGTCGTCGACGGTGGGCCCGGACGGGTTGTCCTCGGTGGGGACGGTGATGGCGGCGGCTTTGGTGAGTGACTTCGCGAGGAAGCCCATGCCCCGGTTGGTGGCGGCGTGGCCGGCCACGAGGTTGTTCTCGAGGTTGTCGAATGCCTTCTGCTTGGCTTGCAGCTGCGTGATCCGGTCGGGGCGGTCGGGGTGGCCTGGAGGGTAGTGGTGGTTGATCCAGCTGTTGAGGACGTCGAGGAACACGTGGCTGGGGATGATGTGGCGGCCGTCTTCACCGCTTTTACGGCCGATGGCCCGGTCGACGGACGGGAGACGGCCGACGCGTTTGATGGGCTTGGGAGGCTGGGTGCGTCCGGGCGTGTTGAGGGGTTCGTGGCCGGCGAGGCGGGCGAGGGCATCGGTCTTCCCGAGCCCGTCGGGCAGGGCGTTGACCCAGTCACGCACCTGCTCGTTCTGCCGTGCTGTCGGGGGCACCACGCCGGCAAAGACACCGGCGCGTGACCCGGACCTGTCCGGGCCGATAGGTGTGGCCAAGCCGACGTCCTTGCGGGCCATGTACTCCAGGTAGAGCCACAGCGGCGCATCCCTGGTGAAGCCGTAGGTCTGGAGTCCGTCCGCGATCGTCTTGAGGGTCAGGGGGGTGGTGGTGGTCAGCAGTACGCCCCAGATCGCGGCCACGACGTCGGCCGAGATGCCGGGCTGGCTGGGCAGGTTTGGTGGGAGCGGTGGTGGGGTGTGGGTGGTGCCGAGGGGTTCGATGTCGTCGAGGCGGGAGAGGGCGTTGGCCTTGGATCGGCCGTCGGGCAGCTTCTCGGGCAGCGTGGCGATCCAGGCCCGCACCGCGTCCTTGTTCGCCTCGGGGACCACACCCACGTAGGCATCACCGTGCCCAATGGAACTGTGGGCCTTGGCCAAGCCCACCTGCTGCAACGTCCTCAGGTATTTGTTGGCTGACACCGCCGTGATGTCAATGTCCTGTTCGCTGAGCCTGGTCATCAGGTCCTGCACGGTGAGGGCGGTGTCGGTGGTGAGCAGCTCGGACCAGATCTGCGGCGCCTGCTTTGAGTACTTGCCCATCTGGTCGGTGATCTGCTTCGGGATCGGGGCCGGCTCGAGGCGGGTTTTCGGTGCCACCGGGTTGTCGAAGCGGGCTTGGGCCACCACTTGCTGATCCGTGCCCAGCCCTGCCACCCAGCCCAGCAAATCCTGGTCCGTGCGCAGGCTGTCCGGCACGACACCCTGGTAGAGGGTGATGCCGTCCTTCTTGCCTGCCCGCTCGAGCAGGCCCGCCTTTTCCAGCCAGGCGAAGGTGCTGCCCACGTGGGTGGTGTGTTTGCCCAGTGCTGTGGCGAGATCTGTCAGGTTGACAGGGATGGGATGGGAAAGCAGGACACCCCACGCCCGCGTCGCGAGTGCAGCGTTAGTTCGTGGCTGCTGTTGTGCCTGCGTGAACGTCTCGGGCAGTGTTGGATCGGTGGCGGGCACGATGATCGGCCGTACCGCGGGTGGTTCGGGTACTTCCTGGTCGCGGCGCTTCTCGGCGCGGTACTTCTGCTCGGGGTCGGGCAGATGGGTGATCCACCGGTTCAGGCCGCTGTCCTCGCGGATCGCGGGGTCGTCAGGCACCAGACCCACGAACTTCTTCAGGCGGCGCCCCCCGCTGTCGACCTGCTCGGCCATTTTGGCCGTGACCATCAAGTCGACAAGGGCGCCGACGGCATCCTGACCGAGCGTGACGTTGTGGTTCTTCAGCGCCGTGCGGATGGTGTCGATGCTGATGGGGACGCCGGTGGTCAGCAATTCGTGCCAGATGGCGGTCGCGACGTACAGGTTGGTGTTTGCTCCCAGCTTGGTGTGCAGGGCGGCGGGCAGTCGCAGGCGGTTCGAGGGTGCGAGGCGGCCGAGGACGCGTGTCCGATTGGGCTCGGACAGCGTCATCGCCCAGGCCTCGACCTGCATCCGTTCGTCGTCCCGCACGAGCGGTGAGGACAGACTGCCGGTGTACAGAATCGCCTTGCCGTTGGCCCCGCTGATCTCGGCCAGACCGGCCTCGCTCAGCGCGTGCAGATACACAGCCGCCTGCTTCATGGACTTGTAGCCGACTCCTGGCTGCAGCAGCAGAGTCTTGCTGTTCAGCGTGTCATCGGTGAGCAGCAGTGCCTTCCACGCCGGAAGAACTTGATCTTCGTTCACTCCGTAGCTGAACGTGCCACGGAGTGATGCGGGGAGTTCGAGTGTGGTTCCCGGCAGGCTGGTGCTGGTGCTGGTGGGCGGAGTGATGGACTCAGGCTGGGGTGCGGGGGTGAAGGTGGTGCCTGTGGGGATGGTGATGGTGGCCGTGTCGGCACCGGGCGCGGGGCTGGTGATGGTGGTGGTGATGGGTGGGTTGGTGGTGAGCCGGCGCTGGGGCGGGATGCCGGTCTGGTTGTCGGCGAGGTGGCGGGCCAGGCTCTGGTTGAGGTGGTTGAGGATGGTGCCGGCGAGGGTGGGGTTGGTGGTGGTGATGGTGATGGGGGTGGGGGGTAGTCCGGTGTGGTGGCGGGTGAGTGCGTCGTGGGCGATGTCGTGGGCGGTGCGGGTCAGTGCCTCGAGGTGTTGCTGGTCGAGGTTTGTCTGGCCGTTGTCGAGGGTGAGCTGGGTGAGGGGTTGTTGGGGGCCGGTGTCGGTGCGGGCACGGACGTTGCGAGGGCCACTGCCGGTGCTGGTGCCGGTGCCGGGGTCGTCGTCGAGTTCGCGGCCTCGTTTGTGCCCGGTGCCGGTAGTGGTGGTCGTGGTGGTGGGCTGGTCGTCGAGCAGGCGGAAGTGGGTCAGGACGTTGCGGTAGATCTTGAGGGTGTCGGCGGTGACGCCGGTGGCGGTGATGATGTCGCTGTCGGGTGTTCCGCCGCGCAGGCCCTCGTAGATGATCTTCGCATGATGCTCCTCGACGTGCCTGAGGGCGCTGATCTGGGCGAACAGTGTCTTGAGCTGGGCCACGGCCGCGGAATTGTCCGCGAGACCGACCGGCGGATCGGTGCCGAGGTCGAGGTCGCTCATCTGCCGGCTGAGGCTGGCGTTGGCGCTGGTGTCGCCGTGCCGCCGTCGACGATGTGAGGGGTTTTGCCGGCGGACTGGAATCGGCCGGGCGCGGTGCTGGAGGTGCGCGCTGGCGCTATGGTGGGGGGTGGTGGTGGTGGTGGTGGTGAGGGCGGGTGTGGTGGTGTGGAGTGGTGTGTTGTGGTTGATGGGGATGGTGAGGCTGGGGCCGGTGGTGGTGCCGGCGGGGGTGAAGGTGATGGTGCGGGTGTCGCGGCTGAGGGTGTAGCCGATCTGGTTGGTGGTGGGGTTGTGCAGGCCGGTGGTGGCGGGGAGGGCGAACCAGACTCCGTTGACCGGGGTGAGGATTTGTCCGGTGGGGGTGGGGATGGTGTGGGTGGTGCCGGAGTGGCCGGCGATGGTGTTGAGGGCGGTGCGGATCTGGTTGGGTGTGGTCGCGGTGGGCTGGCCGGTCGGGACGGGGGTGGTGAGCTGGATCAGGCGGGTGGTGTCGCGGTCGGGGCGGGGCGCGGGCTGGGTCGGGCTGGGGCGGAGGTCGGCGGTGCCGAGGGGGACACCGTTGAGGCCGAACAGGTAGACGCGGTTGCCGGTGCGCTGGAACTGCAGGCCGGTGCCGTCGCCGGGGGTGGTGAACCAGGCGGGGGTGAGGGTGGCGCCGTTGAGGTTGACCTGGCCGGTGGTGACGGTGGCCAGACCGGTTTGCGGTACGCCGTGGAGGTACTGCTGGGTGCGGGACGGGCCGCGGTCGCCTTGGGCGGGAGGGTTGTGGCGGTCGTCGTCGGCGGGTCCGGTGCGGTCGGTGTCGTAGCGGATCACGGCGTGTTTCTGATCGCTCGGGTGGGAGAACACCACGAGGCCGCTGCCGGGTGCCGTGCGCAGCACGGTGCTGCCGGTGTCGGTTTCGTCGTCGAAGTCGACCACCGTGGCGGGTACCTGGTAGCGCACTGCGTCGATGGTGATCTCGTGCCGGCCGTGGTAGTCGGCGGCGCCGGTGACGGGCACGGTGCGGCCGGGCAGGAAAGTGGAGGGTGTGTCGGGTGCGGGCGGTGGCGGGGGCGGCGGTGCCGGGGTGGGCGGTGGTGTGGTCGCGGTGTCGTTGAGCCGGGCGGCGACAGCCTGCTTGCTGGTCCGCGCGGCCGCGGGGACGGTGAGGACCACTGTGGTGATGCCGCTGTCGGCACGGGTGGTGTGGTGGTGCAGGACCGGGCGCAGGGCGTCGGCGGACTCCTGCGGGGTCCAGCCCGAGTTCAGCCCGAGCAGCGGGATCTCCACTGTCGGCTGACCGGTCTGCTCGGCGGCGTGGATGATGCCCCAGTAGGTGTTCTGCAGGCCGCGGGGATCGGCCTGGCCCCTGCCGTCCCGGACGGGGACGGGGACGAGCGCGGGGACCACGGCCTGGACGCCGTGACCGGTCAGGGCGCCGGAGATCACGGCCGGGGTGGTCCCGGGACCGGACGCGGTGCCCACGACATGTGCCACCGCGTCGTACACCGCTTGTCCGGCGGCGCCGAGCATGGCGGTGGTACCAGCGGTGAGAGCGGGCCTCCCGCCGGGGGTGGCCTCGATCTCCATCGCGACCACGTGCGCCCGGGGGGTGGTCGTGGCGTCCACGACATGGATGTCCCACTGTGATTCCCCGTACCCCCACAGCGGCGCGGAGTTGCCGGGAATGTGGGGGGTTTTGCCGGTGGACTGGAACCGGCCGGGCATGGTGGCGGCACTGGCGGTGGGCGTGATGGTGCCGGCAGGTGTGGTGGGCGTGCCGGTGGCGGTGGTGACGGTGATGGGGTTGATGGTGTGGGGGTTGGGTCCGGTGTGGCCGAGGCGCCAGAGGTCGCGGGTCATGACGTGGGCGGTGGTTGTGGCGGCGTGGGGGCCCATGATGCCGGGGTCGTCGGGGGTGGGGGCGAGGTTGCCGGTGCCGATGGTGCTGGTGGTGCCGTCGGTGTGGGTGACGGTTGTGCCGGTGGTGTGGGTGAAGATGCTGGGGTTGTCGTGTTTGTTTTCGAGGTATTGGTCGTTGAGGCCGCCGTAGTGGCCGCCGATTTCGTGGGCGAAGACGTGGGGTTCGGCGTTGATGGGGATGGTGAGCTGGTTGGGTGGGGTGCCGGGTGGGGCGATGGTGATGTGGCCGGTGGCGAGTGCGGGGTCGGTGGTGAATTCGAGGGTGTAGTGCAGCTGGTCGCCGTAGGGCAGCCGGTAGTTGTTGTTCCAGACTTCGGTGATGCCCTGGCGGGCGGTGTTCTGGAAGGTGGTGATCTGCTCGGCGGTGAAGTTCTGGGTGCCGTCGAGGTGGATGCGGAAGGTGCGGTCCTGCACGATGGTGTCGGGGTTGCCGTCCTGGCCGGGGAAGAGCAGGCGGCGGGTTTCGAAGGCGATCGGGCCGCGCCAGTGGGTGAAGTCGAGCCGCGGCCGTGTGCCGTCTTTGCTGGTGGTGATGATGCTGTTGTCGGTGAGGCCGGAGGCTTCGCTGACGTGCAGGGTGGCGGGGGCGTGGACGCGGGCGGCGTCGATCAGATCGGTGCTGACCGGGTGGGGGTGGATGGCCCAGTCGGTGTCGGCCGGGGTGGCGGGGCTGTGCCGCCAGGACTCGTCGTCGAGCACCGGGTGCTTGCCTTGGGGTTGCGGGCTGGTGATGACCGTGGTGACCGGGGCGGGGATGCCGGTCCGGCCCGGGTCGGTGGCGGCAGGGGTGCCGGCGGGGCGGCGCAGGGTCCAGTCGATCGAGACACCGGCCTGCCCGCCCGGCACGATCCGCGGGGCGAGGGTGTGGCCGGCGCGGCGCAGCAGCTGGGTGAGGTGTTGCTGGATCGCGGTGGTCTGGGCGGGGCTGCCGGTGATGGTGACCACCGGGTCCAGGTGCCCGGTCCTCGCGCGCTGGGTGAGGGTGTCGGCCAGCTCGACGGCTGTTGTGCCGAGCGCGAGTTTGTGCTGGGGGGTGAGTGTCGCGTCGCCGGTGGCGAAGTCGAACACCAGATCGGGCCGCGCCCCGTCCCCGTGCTCTGCCGCGGGCGCAGTGGTGGCGGGTGGAAGGTTGGACAGGTCCGTCTCAGCCGGTGTCCGGCTGGTGGTGCCGGAAGCCATGTTCGGGATCTTGGCGCGGGGCTGACCGCTGGCGCTGCCTTCCGTGCCGGTGGTGGGTTCGGAGGCTTGACCGGTGTTGGTCTGGATGCCCTGCATCGTGCCGGTGTCGTCGGGATCGTCGATGTCCGCGGGTTCGTTGGTGGTGTCGGTGTCGGTGTCCGTGGGCTGTTGGGTGACGTTTGTGGTGGTGCTGCTGCCGGCGTTGGTGGAGGGTTTGTCGAGGCCGGGGGTTTGGGTGTGGGCGTTGTGTGGTGGGTTTGGTTTGGGGAGGGTGAGGACGCTGTCGAGCAGGGTGGTGAGTTGGTCGTGGGTGTAGCTCTCGGGGGTGAGGGCGGCTTTGCTGAGGGCGAGGTAGGTGCGGCGCCATTGCTGCCATTGTTGTTTGGTGCCGCCGGGCCAGTCGAAGTCGGTGGAGGCGGCGAGGTCGCGCAGGTAGAAGTACTGGTCTGCGGTGTTGGTGAAGTTGCGCAGGCCGGCGAGTGGGCCGTTGACGGGTGCGCCAGTGGGTCTCCCGGTCTGGGGGTCCACGTCGATGCCGATGAGTTGGTACTGGGTGTAGAGGTGGTAACCGTGGTATTTGATGCTGCTGACGGGATTGTTGTTGAGGGGGTTGTTGCTGATGAGGTCGTCGTTGCTGCCGGTGTTGGCGGCATCGGCTTTGGCGAGGACGGTGTTGGCGGCTTGGTTGAATGACGTGGCGAGCGCGCCCATGGCCTGGTTGGTGGCGCTGTGGCCGGGTACGAGGTTGTTGCTGAAGTTGTCGAGGTGTCTCTGGTGCTCCTGTTGGAAGTATTCGATCTTCGCTTGGCGCTCGGGGTTGCCTGGGGGGAAGTGGTGGTTGATCCAGTTGTTCTGGACGTCGCGGAACAGGTGACTGGGGATGATGTGGCGGCTGTCTTCGCCGGGTTTGCGGCCGATGGCCATGCTGACGGCTGTGGAGGGGCCGGCACGTTTGATGGGTTCGAGGTCGTGGGCGCGTGCGGGTGTGTCGAGGGGTTCGTGGCCGGCGAGGCGGGCGAGGGCGTCGGTTTTCCCTTGCCCGTCGGGCTGAGCGTTGATCCAGTCAGACAGCTCCTGGCTGCGGCTGGCCGGGGGCACCGCCCCGGCGAAGAGGCCGGAGCGTGTTCCGGACTTGGCTTGTGTCGATGGGTGTGGCCAGGCCGACGTCATCGCGGGTCAGGTAATCCAGATAGAACCGCACTGTGTCGGCGCTCCTGGTCTGGCCGTAAGGCCGGAGCCGGTCCACGATCATCTTGAGGGTCAGGGGTGTGGTGGCGGTCAGCAGCACGCCCCAGACCGCGGCCAGGAGGTCAGTCGTGAGTTGGGCTGCCTCGGGCAGGTCCGGTGGGAGCGGTGGTAGAGGGTGTGTGATGCCGAGGGGTTCGGTGCCGTTGAGGCGGGCGCGGGCGTTGGCCTTGGATCGTCCGTCGGGCAGCTTGTCGAGCCAGTTCCCCAGCCCCTCCTTCGCCAACTCGGGGACCAGACCCACGAAGGCATCACCCTGGTGACTGGAACTGTGGACCTTGGTCAAGCCATGCCTGCCGCATGATCCTCACGTACTCGCTGACGCTCATCGCCTTGAGAAGGATGCCCCGTTCGTTCAGCCTGGCCACCAGGTCCTGCACGGTGAGGGCGGTGTCGGTGGTGAGCAGTTCGTACCAGATCTGTGGCGCCTGCTTGGTGAACTTGCTGCCAGTTTGGATGTGCTTGCTCATCAGCTCGGCGATCTGCTCCGGGATCGGGGGCAGCTCGATGTGGGCTATCGGTGTCACCGGCTTGGCGAAACGGGCCTTGGCCTCCGTCTGCTGGTCCGTGTCCAGCCCTTCCACCCAGTCCGACAAGACCTTGGTCCGTGGACAGGCTGACCGGCACGACACCCCGATAGGGGGTGCTGCCGTCCTTCTTTCCCTCGCTGTTCGACCAGGCCCGCATCTTTCAGCCACTTGATGGCGCCGCTCACGGAGGCAGGTCGAGCATTTTCAGTGCTTTGACGAGGTCTGCCTGGCTGACGGCGTGGGGGTGGGTCAGCAGGACGGCCCACATGCGCGTCGCGAAAGCAAGTTTCGGTGTTGTCAAATGTTGTTGCGAGTTCAGGAACTCAGTGGGCAGTGTTGGAGCGGTGGTGGGCACGACGATCGGCGTTGTTGCGGGTGGTGCGACGACTTCCTGGTTGCGACGCTTTTCGGCGCGGGCCTTCTGCTCGGGGTCGGGGAGATGGGTGATCCACCGGTCCAGGCCAGGATCGTCGCGGATCCCTGGTTCGTTCGGCACCAGACCCACGAACTTCTTCACGTGAGTCCGCGTCAACGACTAGCTCGGCCATTTTTGCCGTGACCATCATGTCGGTAATCTTGGCGACGGTATTACGACCGACGGTGATGTTGTGGTTCTTCAGCACCGTGCGGATGGTGTCGATGCTGATGGGGACGCCGGTGGTCAGCAATTCGTGCCAGATCGCGGCCGCGATGTACAGGTTGGTGCCTGTTCCCAGGGCGGCGTGCAGGGCGGTGGGCACTCGCAGGCGCTTCGAGGGTGTGAGGCGGTCGAGGACACGTGTCCGATAGGGCTCGTACAACGTCTTCGCCCAGGCCTCGACCTGCGACCGTTCGGCGTCCTGCAACTGTTCGGCGTTCTCCACGAGCGGGGAAGACAGAGTGCCGGTGTACAGCTCGTTCCTGCTGTCGATCCCGCTGAGCTCGACCAGGCCGGCATTGCTCAGTGCGCGCAGATACAGCCGGGCCTGCGGACTCGGACTTGAAGTTGACTCCCGGCTGCTGGAGCACAGCCTTCTTGCTCAGCGACTCATCGGTGAGCAGCGTTGTCCTCCACACCTGGAGAGCTTGGTCTTCGGTCAGCTCCAGTCGCTGAGGATGCCCCTGCGTGATGCGGGGAGTTGGAGTTCGAGCGTGCTTCCCGGCAGAGTGGTGCTGGTGGTTGGGTTGGTGTTGGTGGTCAGGGTGTTGGGTGTGGGTGTGGGGGTGAAGGTGGTGTTGGTGGGGATGGTGATGGTGGCTGTGTTGGGTCCGGGTGTGGGGCTGGTGATGGTGGTGGTGATGGGTGGGTTGGTGGTGAGTCGGTGCTGGGGTGGGGTGGTGGTCTGGTTGTTGTTGAGGTGATGGGTGATGGTCTGGTTGAGGTGGTTGAGGATGGTGGCGGCGAGGGTGGGGTTGGTGGTGGTGATGGTGATGGGGGTGGGGGGTAGTCCGGTGTGGTGGCGGGTGAGTGTGTCGTGGGCGATGTCGCGGGCGGTGTGGGTCAGTGTTTCGAGGTGTTGTTGGTCGAGGTTTGTCTGGCCGTTGTCGAGGGTGAGCTGGGTGAGGGGTTGTTGTGGGCCGGTGTCGGTGCGGGCACGGACGTTGCGAGTGTCGCCGTCGGTGCTGGTGCCGGGGTTGTCGTCGGATTCGCGGACTCGTTTGGGCCGCGTATCGGCGGTTGTGGTGGTGGTTGTGGTGGTGGGCTGGTTGTCGAGCAGGCCGAAGCGGGTCATGAACTGGCGGTAGAGGGCGATGGTTTCGGTGGTGGCGGCGGTGGCGGCGGTGATGTTGCTGTGGGGTGTTCCGTTGCGCAGGCCCTGGAAGATGATCTTTGCGTGGTGTGGCTGGACGTTCTGCCAGGCATTGAGCTCGTTGTACAGCCGCCTGAACTGGGCCAGGGCCGCGGCATCGGCCGCGGTGGCGGTGGGGGCGGTGTCGAGGTCCAGGTCGCGCATCCGCTGGCTGAGGTTCGTGGTACCGGTCTCTCCGGCCTCGTCAAGGCCGGGTTCGTCCGGGTTGGCTTTGTCCGGGCTGCGGCCACCGGGGAAGTTCGGCACCTTGCCGTCGGTGATACTCGGGTCGGCTGTTGCCGCCGGCGGTACCGCGTTGCCCTTGCCCTTGGTGTCGTTGAAGTTCGTGATCTCCTGGTCCAGCTCGGCCTTCGCCTGCCACCAATTGCTCTGTGCGGAGTCGGCCGCGGCGTAAGCCTCCAAGACCTGTTGGTGGGTTGCGCTGACCTGCTTATGCAGATCCCAGACCACCTTGTCCGCTTCGTCGAGGCGTTGCTGCGCCGAGTCGAGGTCGTCGATCGCATCCTGCAGTGTCTGCTCGCTCCCGCCGACCTTGATGCCAGCCTGTTCCGCATCTTCGGTTGCGGCGGCCAGTTTGTCCGCGGCGCTGTCGCGGTTGGACAGCGCCTTCACCAGGCGGTCTGCGGCCTGTTCTTTGGTGGTCGACAGGGTGGCGAATGCCTGCTCGGCCTCGACGAGCTCGTACTCGGCGGTGCGCAGTCGGGCCGCTTTGGTGGTCGCGTCCTGGTTGGCCTGCTTCAGGGCTTCGGCCAGCTGACTGGCGCGAGCGTCGTCGGTCCCGGTCGCCTGGTGGCCGGCCAGTTCCTGCTCGGCCGCGGCGACAGCAGCCCTCGCCTGGTTGACTGTGGTTTGGCTGCGGTCGAACTCGGTGGCGCGGTGTACGACCAGTTCATCTGCCGCGGCCACTTCTTCCACCAGACGGTCGTACTCGGCGACTTTGGCGGCCAGGTCGGCGTCGCGACGCTCCAACTCCGTTCCCGCGACCTGTTCCGCGTAGCGGGCATCCACAAAGCCGGCGAGTGCCTCGTTGTGGTCGGCTCGTGCGGCCGCGAGGGCGTTTTCCGCTTGGGCGAACTCGGTAAAGCGCTCGCCCGAGGTGATTGCAGCCGACTCCTTCTGTGCGGAGATCTCATTGATCGTGCCCTCGACGTCGTGTCGTTGGGTGTACGCGACCTCCTCGGCAGCGCGCCATTCCGTCGCGGCGGCCTGGACGGCGCTCTGGGCGTCGCCGACCGACAGTGGGATCGGGCTGGCGAAGGCTGCGTCGAGCTCAGGGGCGCCGATTCGGAAGCTCGCCGACTCCGGGAGGGAGATCTCCGCGACGCCTGTCTTGTCACCGATCTTCGCGACCACGCGGAACTCGATATCGTAGCCGACGAGTCCGGTTCGCCCGTCGAAGAAGTCGATGAGGACTTTGGCGGTGCTGGTACCGGTGGTGACCGCCTTTGCAGAGTCGGTCCCCTGGTTGAACTCGGCACCTCCGGTACCAGCGATCACGTCCGGAGTCTTCGAGGCCACCAGGCCGGTGGGTGCGCTCGCACCTAGGCCGGCGTTCTCCGAGTACTTGGTGGTGACGGTGGAGAAGTTCTCGGTCCAGGCGCCGTCGAGCGGCAGGACGTTGTCACTCAACGCGCTGAGCTTCGGTTTTGTGATCTTGGCGTAGATCTTGACGTCCGCGTGCCGGTCACTCAGCAGCGATGAGTCGTGCAGGCGGGGAAGGGTCAGCCCGTCCGGTGACAGCATGGCGGGGAGGTGTGGCAGCACGTTTTCCGTGCTGAGCGCGGAGAACAACGCGTTCGCTGATGGGGTGCCGTTGTCCGTGATGCCGCCGGGGGCGCCGGCTGCGCTGAGCGCGGCCACAGCGGCGTAACGCAGTTCCCGTGCGCCGCGCAGCCCTTCCGGCGACGCGGACGGCGGTAGCGTCTCCGTGTCCTGTCGCCAGCTGCTGATCGCTGCGGCTGTGGCTTCGCTGGGGCGCAGTGTGCGTGTCTCGACGGCGTAGGGCGCGGTCGTGCCGGTGGTGGGTGTCGTCGGTGCAACGGTGAGGTTGTCGGCGAACGAGCGGACAGTGACCCGCTGCGGTTGCGAGGTGACCGAAGCCAGTGTCTTGTCGCCCTGAAGCACGACGAGTTCGAACTCGATGGGAAGGTCGAAGCGCGCGGCGGGACCGAAGGCGACACGAGCGTTGAGCGCGACCTCGGTGTTCGTCTTGCTGACCGAAGTTGACTGGGTGTTGCCGAGCGATGCGCTCGCCGTCGCACCGGTACCACCGAACAGGTTTGGATCGCCGGTGGCAGGATTGCCGGTTCCCGCGAGCCGTACCCCGATGTTCGAGGACGACTCCTTGGTGGTCGCAATCGTGTTCTGATTGGACCCAAAGAGGTTGTACATCGAGTAGCCGCCGTCGTTGACGACGTCCTTGAACTCCGGATCGCCGGTCAGCTTCGCTCGCAGCACGACCTGGTACGAGTCCTTGGTGAAGGTTCCGGGCTGGTGGGCCAGCAGGGAGATCCCGCCGTCCAGTGCACTGTCCACCAAGGACTTCACGCTTGTTCCGGTGGTCAGGTGAATCAGGCGTTGCAGATTGTTCATGGAGTCGTCGAGCACCGAGGCCGGCACCAGCTTCGTGCCGAGCTTCCCGAGGTCGTCGCGGAGCGGCGACACCATCGCGGTGAGATCGAGGTCGGTCTCGATGACGCCCATGCCGAGCGAACTGGGCTGCCCCGGCCGCAGTGTCGCCGGTGCCCCCATCGTGCCGAGGTTGGTCACCGGGCGAGGGGGCAGCGGTGGCAGCAGTCCGAGGTTGCGGGCCTGGTCCTCGCTGACGCGGACGAACACGCCGCCCGGCAGGTGCACCACGGAGCCGGCGCTTTCCGGGGCAGGGGTGTGCACGACGTTCTGGTTGCGGCTCTCGGCGACGAGCTGCACGTCCGCGTCGAGTTGGACGAGGAACGTGCGGCCGGTCGGCGACGTGTACACCCTTCGCTGCAGGCTCGAGTCGATGTCCGAACCCGTGGTCCTCGAGGTGGACCACCCCTTCACCTTGCTGTTCACCCCGATCACAGTGGAACCGGGTGCATCAGATGAGGGCCTCACGGAAGTGTTGAGTCCAGCGTTGAACGCGACGCCGGTGGTGGTCGTGGTTCGGTCTCCGACCAGGTAACCACCACCGTAGATGTCCGCGACCTTGATGTCGTCCGCGGTCGACACCAGCCGGGGGTTGGAGAGCCCGATCGACATGCCGATCGCTCCGACCCTGGTGGCGATGCGCCTGTCGTACCTGAGGCCGCCTTGTTGCATACCGTGGTTGACGAGCTCGGGCAGGCTGGTCTTCAGGTTGTCAGGACTGAAGAACCGGTCGATCTGATGCCTCGCCGTGCCACCGGGCAGCGTGAGCGACGGGTCACCGCCAGACGCCTTGGTCAGCAGGGCGATCGCCTCGTCCGCGACCGCTTCGGCACCGACCACCGCGTCGGTGGTGAGCCAGTCCTTGGCGGTGATCTCGCCAGGAGGTTGAAGGTTGTTGTCCAGCAGTTCACGGATCGAACGAGGGCCGTTGGCGGGCATCGGCTCGACAGAGGGCATGCCTGGTGCGAACGCGCTCGGATCTGTTGTCGTCGTCGCGCCCGTCGGGACGTACAGCGTGGCCCTGCCCTCGATCGGCGGCAACGGGTGCGGCACACCCGGATCCGACGTCTTGGCGAAGGTCTTGACCGTCGGAGTCGTGTCGAACGGGGAGCCAGGGGTCAGCCTGCGCACCCACGCCCGATTGCGGCTGTGCGCCGTGATCTCGACGTCGAATGTCACATCGTGCTGGAACACCTCGGCCTGCGAGACGTTGGCGCTCCTGGTGATGTTGTCGATCATCGGGCTTGCGGTGGTCGTGGTCGTTGTCGTGCTGCTGTACTTCGCGCTCACGGAGGGGCTCGGCGTGATCGTGGCCGAACCGGGCTTGGCCGGCACGGTCACCTTGGCCTCAACGCCGGCCGACCACCCCTTCGAGGTGCTGCTCGAGCTACCGAGCGACGGTCCGAACCGGTTGCGGTCCTCGACTGTCCGCCCGTCGACCTTGCCGAGGTGAGCTCCGTTGTCCAGCTTGGCCTTCACCGAGATGTTGACGAAGTCGTTGGTCGTGAGGCCTTGACTCTTCAACTGGATCTGGATGCCAGGACCCAGGAGGGTGTCAGGTTGAGTGAGCATGTTCGTCGGTGACAGCTCGGTGCTCAACATCCGCTGGTTGTTCATCAGCACGGCGAGCGTCGCGGCGTTCTTCTTGGACAGATTCGGGTCGGCGAAGTCCGGCAGGAAGCCCTCGAGGCCTGGCATGGCCCGCAGCGCCTCCTCGATCTGCGGCAGCACCTGGTCGGCTCCGGTGAACTCGCCGATCTTGACGTGCCCGCCTGCCAGGAGAGAGGCGAGGTAGGGCGGCTCGAACCGGGGCTGCGTCGCCGGCGCGGTGACGTAGGGCGTGGTCCCATCCGGCGTGGGCAGACCAGCAGCGGCGGCTTCGGGTGTGCCGAGTCGGACGTAAGCGGTCGCGGTGCCCACGTGGAGCGGACCGCCTGGCACCTGTGCCTCGATGTTCATCGCGATCTTGTAGAGGCCGGTCTCGCCCTTTGTCTTCATGACCGACTTCTTTTCCGAGACCACCCCGGAGTTCGCCGTGTCCGCGGTCTGCGAGGAGTAGCCGGCGGTGAGTCCCGCTGTGCCGCCGGCAGGTGTGACGGACACTCCGAGTCCGCCGCCTGCGGACGCGTTGATGTCGAAACCGGTCGTGATGGTCGAGGAGAGGTCGCTCCTCTTGCTGGACTTCGCGTGGATCTCCATGTTGATGGAGTCATTGGTGCCGACGAGCTCCGCGGTGATCGGCACCGCACGCATGCGTGACATGCCCAGACGGCTGCCATGAGGGCTTACCAGCGGTGACGAGTAGACCCAGCCCTGCAGCATCGAGCCGAACTCGGTCCGGATGTTCTCCGGGCTCAGGAAATGCTGGAGATCCGTGCGGCCGGGCGCGCCGACCTTGGTCAGCGATGGATGCATCTGGGCGGCGATGTCGTCGAACGCGATGTTGACATCGGTGATGGCTTCAGGCACGAAATACGTCAGCTTCTTGCCCCAGCCGTCCGGCGGCTGGATCTCGACCTGACCGGAGCTCGGCGGTGTGATCGTCTTCATCTCGTCGGTGATGCGCAGCGTCACGCTGCCGTCCATGTCCGCCGTCGTGCCGATCTGCCGCCCGTTCGCGTCCGTCAGAGAGATTTCGTAGGCGACTGGCAGATCCACCAGGTCGCTGCCCTTGCCGGGCTCGAGCGTGCGTTCGTCGGTCGTCGCGGTCCTGGTGGTCACGGACACCACAGGTGTCGCGAGGGCCGCGCTCGCCGCGAGAGCTCCGTACGGGCCGACAGTCGTCGAGACGAATGCGCTGGCACCGACCGAGCCGGACTTCGCCGCCGTCGTCGTGGTCGAGGTGCTCTTGGTCGCCTCCACACTGTGTTCGCTGAGATGTCCGGCGATGGGAGTGATCGCCGCCGCCTCGTCCGCGGGGGGCAGCAGTGCCGCCGAAACCGTTGCCTCGAACCAGTTCTTGCCCATCTTGACCGGGAACTTGCGCCCCTTGCCGAGGAGCGACTCGAAGTCCTTGCCGACGGCGGTCTCGATGGCCTCCAGGCCGACAGGCGTGACGCCGGCCGAATGCGGCAACAGCGCCTCGACGGTGGCCCGGACCTCGGGAGCGCCGGTCACGTCCATCACCACGGCGGTACCGAGTGCCTTGCCGTCCTGGAGGAACGGCGGCAGGTCGATGGTCTGCAGCAGTCCGTTGCCGGGTTCGGAGTTCCGCTGCCTGTCGGGGTTCTGGCCGTCGTTGAGGACGATCTGCGGGGCGGTGGGAGCTTTGCCGGCGGGTTCGTTTCGGTCGGTTGTGGGGAAGTTGGGGACCTTCGTTTTGCTGGTGCTGTTGGACCCGGTTTCTGGGGCGTTACGGAGTTCGAGTTTCTGCTTGGTGCTCCCGGTATCTGATTGATCGAAATCGTCGGTGAACTTGCGTTTGGAGGATGTGGAGGTGTCGGGCTCGCGCCAGGGGGTGGCCTCGAGGTTGTTGGCCAGGGCCAGGACAATATTCTTGAGTTGCCAGGCGTTTCGGGGTGTGAATTTGGTGTCGGATTTATACATGGCCATCAGACCGTGGTCGAAGACGGCCCTCCCTTGTCCGCCCTTGCGTCCGCCATCTGTCTTCTCGGTGGTGAGCGGCGGCGGTTGCATGAAGACTGGCCTGTTGCCCGCTATGGGTTTGACGTACTCGTCGAACAATCCGAGTGGGTGTCCCGCTAGTTCGTGTGCCCAGGTGTCGAGCGGCCGGTCGAGCGGGATGTTTGCGGTGTTAGCGAGGCGTGAGCCTTCCGGCTGGAAATGGACGGGTTCGTGCGGGGTCTTGTCCGGGTGGTCGACGAATTCGAGTTGGACGTGAATCTGATTGCCGTCGGGGAAACGGTAGCCCTTGTTGAAGTACTCGTCGACGGCCTGCTGAGCTTTGAACTGTGCCTCTTTGAGCTCCTCGAGGGTCATGAAGTCGGGCTTTGGGGTGTAGTGCTTGATGGTGAAGACTTCGACTTTGTTGCCCGACGTGTCCGTGAGGATTTGGTGGTCGAAGCCGATTTCACCGCCGTAGACCTTGAGGTAGACATGCCCTGGATCGTCGACGCCTGGAGTAATAGTGCTCTTCTGGGTGACTTGATTTTCTTCGGAGAACACGGACGTGACGTACGGGTTGGCGCGCAGGTCCTGCTGGGTTTTGACGTCCATGGGGTAGGTGACGTCTAGCAAGGTGCGGAGGTGCTGGAGCTTCTTGACGTCGATCGGGTTGTCAGCGGGTTCGAACCAGGGCGCTTCTTTATAGCTGGGGTGGGTGGGGTTGCTCGAAGCGTGGCGCCAGGATTCGTCGTTGAGGATCTGGTCTGCTTTGGACAGCGTGGACGGCTTCTCTTCGATCTGGCGTGCAGATTTTCCGACCACGGCCTCGGGAGATTTGTCGGGTGTGGGGATCTCGCCGCGGTTGGGGCCTGTCCAGGGTTCGCTGGTGGTGTCGTTGGGAGGCGTGCTGTTGGGATCGATGAAGTTGGGTGTGCTGGTGGTGTCCCAGTCGACGTCGATGCGGACGCTGTGGGTGGGCGCGCTTGTGGGGCTCAGCTCGATGATCGGCAGGGCGGTCTCGGGAAGATCGCCGGATGCAGCCAGGATGAGATCGTCGAGATGCGCAAGGGTGAGGTTGAGGGCGTCGCTCTCCCCGGTGAGTGTCACTGTGGGGGGCTGGTATGTCCGGCGCGGCGTCCTGTCGAACCTGTCGCCCGCCTCGCGCGGCTTGGTGTTCCGTTCGTTTCGTTCGATGGCGGTCTCGGCCAGCTGCGTGGCTAGCGAGGCCAACTTCCTTTTGTTCAGGAGGGTGAGTGTGTCGGTTCCTGGAGCGAAGTCGAGGAGCGCATGAGGGGCTCGCTGGTTCCGGATGCGGTCGGACTTGGGCGTTGGAGTGAATGGATGTACTTGGACTTGCGGGGCGGTGTGCAGTGCAAGGTCGACCTGGCCGTGAATACCGTGAGGAGTAGTTTGGTATGTCGGGTCGACTACGTCTTGGAGTTTCATCCGATAGGCGTCGGGAACATCTAGCTGCAGATTGACCAATTCGTCTCTGATCAAATCCTTGATCTTGGTCAAGACGGAGCGACCCTGTTGTCGTGCCAGGCCGATGTCGTTGTCGCCATTGACTGTGATCACCAGCTGGGGCTTCGGTCGTCCGGCCCTGTTCTCAAACATTGCTTTTCGGGCGATGCTCGTTGCCGCCGAGAGCAAATCTTGTTCGTGATCCTGGTTCAGGGAATTGGAGAAGTCGTCGAACTGGATAGATGTCAACGTCGGGTCTGGTGACTGTGCTGACGGTTCCGTAAGGGTGATGTCGACAGAATGTGGGGCGTTCGCAAAGTCTGTCCAGACATTGATGTCGATTACGTCTTTCGCGAGCAGTCGTTCGCCGAGTGGCAAACTGTCCAAATTGTGTTGAATTTGCTCGTAAAGCACGTCGGCGGCGGCATCGGCCTGGAGATCCGCCGTTCCGTCGCCGAGTGTGTCGTGGGCAATGATGTCCAGCGTCGGACGACGTTCTCCGTTGTCAAAGTTCTGGACCGCTGAGACTGCTGCAGTTGCGGCCAGGGCGTTGAGTTTGGTCACCTCGGCTGCTGGGAGGTCGACCAGCCCTTCGTCGAATTGGACGGTTTCCGCCGCGAATGAGTGCTGCAGGCGGCCGATTGGGGCGTTCCGGCGAGTACGGGTGTCGCCGCCGCTGCCGGACGACGCGCGGTCGTCGATCTCCATGGCGTCGTCGACAACGGTGGGGACTTCGTGGTGCTCGGGCCGCGGGTAGGGGGTCGGTCGAACCTTGTCACGTGTGCGACGTTGCGGACCCGCGGTACTGGTGGCGTTGGGGTCGTGGCTGGGCGGGGTGTCGCGGAACAGGGTGATGGCTTGGTCGAGCAGGGTGGTGTTGAGGGTGTAGATGGCGCCGGGGTGAGGGCCGTTGATCAGGTCGAGTTCGAGCAGGGTGCCGAGCTCGGCTGGGCTGAGGATCGTGTCGAGGGTGGTCTTGTCCAGGCGGCCGCCGTGCTTCTCCCGCGCCATCTCGGTGAGTGCGGTGGCGGTGGGGATGTGGTTCAGCGCGGTGTACAGAGCGTCGTTGCCCAGTACCTCGGTGGGGGGTAGTGCGACGTCGTGGGTGAGCTGGTAGGTGCGTGGTGCGGTCTGGGTGATCAGGCCTGCTGCCGTGAGGTCGTTGACGAGCGGCTCGATTTCGACGGCGGGCAGGTTGAGCTGGGTTTGCAGAGCTTGCTGGTCGACGCTGTGTCCGCCGCGTAGTGCTTCGAGGATCGCCCGGCGTGCTGGTGGGGCCAGCACGGAGTGCAGGGTGGGCGCCGCCGGCGCCGCGAACGAGTCGAGGATCTCCTTGAGCCGGAACAGGTCGCGAGGCTGGATCGAGGAGTTCTCGGCGCGCATGTCATGAGCCATGAAGCCCTTGTCGCGGACGACACCGCCGGTGATCGGGCGGTGCGGGCGAGGCTGGCCGTCCTTGTCCGTCACCATGGCTTGCGCGCCGGTCTTGGTCTTCACGTCTCGGGCTGGCCGCAGGAACAACGGGCCGTTCGCATCGGTTTCGATGTATGCGTCGTCGAGGCCCACAGCGTGCCCGAACAATTCGTGGACGTAGACGATCTGCTCGTCGTGAAGAGGGATGTTTCTCTGGTTTGGGCGTCCCTTCTTGATGACGGAGAACTCGCCCGTTTGCAGCCTGGGATCGTTCGTGAACTCGATGCGGGTGTGGAGCTGAGTGCCGTCAGGAAGCCCGAAGTTGCGCTGGTTGACCTTCGTGTCGACGCTGCGTTGGATGAGTTTGTGCAGACCGGCTATCTCGGCGTCGGTGTATTCGTCGGCGTTGTCAATGAAATAGCGGAAGGTGAGGTCGGTCACCGGCTGGATAGTGCCGTCTGATCGTTTGACCAGAACATCACGTACTTCGTAGCCGATCTCGAGATCGATGGGTTCCCCGTCGATCTGCAGCGCAGAGCCTTGATGTTTCGTCAGCTTCGCATCCCGTGCGAAGGTGGCGGTTTCGGTGATCACCTTGCGGGCGGGGAACCGGTGGCGGACCTGGTCGATCTGCGCGCCGGTCACCGGGTTGGCGATCGTGGCCCAGCCGGCATCGGGATGGTCGAAGGACTTCGTGCTGTGTAGCCAGCTCTTGTCTTCAAGGATGCCATCACCGGGTTGCTGCACGCTGGTCGTGTCGCTGGTGAAGCTGATGAGGTCGTCGGTGGTCCTCCTGCCGACTGGTGGGGTCGGTGCGACGTAACCCTCAGGTCGGGTGAGTTCCCAGTCCACGGCGAACTGGACCTGATCGGGTGCTGCCTTCGCGTCCGGCACCACGTTGATGTTGATCGCGTCCAGGGTGACCCGCTGGTCAGGGGAAACACGATTCTGCAGATGGCGCAGGTTCTCGGTGACGAAGTACTCGAGCTCGCTCTTGATCGCGTTGTCTCGTGCAGTGGTGAGCGGTGTGCCGTCGTTGTGGATGGTGACGGTCACGTCGATCGGCCTGGTCGGGCCGAGGCTTTGACGTTTGATGGCGGACTGGGCCAGTTGCAGGGCGAGCCTGTTGATCGTTTCGAACTCGGCCAGCACGATGTTTCCGGCCGCGAACAGGGTCTCCGCGTCAGCGCGGCCACGCGCGCCTGCCACGGTGCTGTTTCCCTCGACGACCACCTCGAGCCTGCCCGGCCGGCCCTTTGAGTGGGTGCTGAACGACAAGTCCAGCCCGTCCATCGACAGCCACTGCTCGGGCGACAGTCCGAGCTCCATGCGGCTCGTGTCGAGATGCTGAGCGATCTTGAACGCCAGGTCGTTCCGGGTGAACTCGGCGGCTGCGGCCCCGCGTCCGGAGACCTTGTCGCCCAGCCCGAACACCGTCACCGCGGGCAGCGGCCTTCCGTCGCGGTGACGTTCGATCATCGTCGTGGCGATCTTGGCCGCCACTGTGTCCAATGCCCGCTGATCCTTGGTGCTCAGCGTGATCGGAACTGATGGTTCGGAGGCTCCGAGCAGTGCGGCGAGGTCGGCGCGGTTCAGGCTGTTGCCAGCGGCGCGCATCATCTTCCCCAGCACCTTCATGTCGTCCGCAGAGTTCAACGCGGCGAACAGAACATCGTTCGCCAGCACCGCGGGCGGAGGAAGCTGGCTCACCGCCAAGCTGTATCCCTGACCATCAGGGTTCTTGGCCAGTAGACCCGCGTTCACGAGCTGATCAAGACCGCTGATCACCTTGTCGATTGCCACGCTGTCCGGGCTGATGCCCAGCACCGGATACACCCCTGCGGGAGTGATCACGCCGCCGCCACGCAGGCTCTCCAGAATCATGCGGTGATTGCGATCGGCCAAGGCTGCGAGAAACGCGTTCCCACGCGCCGAGCGCGGACCGAACCCGCTGATTGCCTGTTTCGCCAGCTGAACATCCAGAACGTAAACACCCGACGTCGTTTCGACACCCGACGTCACTTCACTGAGCAGGCCAGCCCGCTCCATCCGATCGACGACCTGATCTGCTCTGCCCACATCGAAACTGAGCGTTGCCTCCAGGGCGGTCCCAGGATACGAAACAGAACCATCAGCATCATCGGCGATTGAACTGTCTTGCTGAGTGATTTCCGGCCTCGCATCGACAGCCATCGCCGACGCGTCGAGGGCTGGATCCTGGTTGGTGTTGTCGGCTGGGGCGTTGCGGGTCTTTCTGGTCGGTGTGGTGCCCTGCATTGCTGCGGCACCGTCTGTGCTGGATGACCCGTCGTCGGAGTTCGTGTCGTCGAGGTCGAGTTGGTCGAGGCCGAGCTGGTCACCGTCGAGTTCGTGTTCTTTGAGCGACTCGAGGAACTGAGTGATTTTCTGCTTGATTTGGTCGCGGTCGTGCTCGTCGGTGATGTCTGAGGTGTGTTCTTCCACATCTGCGGCGCTGTCGCGCAGCTTCTCGATCGTCGTGAACAAAACCTCGGGGCCGAGGTCGTTGTGATTGATCACATTGATGAGCCGATCGCCGAGTTCATCGAGATCCTGCATGCGCTTCATGAGATGCTCGGTGGTCAGGTCGGCAAGCGCGTGAAACTCGAAGCCGTTGACCGTCAGCGCGATGCTGGCCAACTCGAGATTGAAAAGCTGAGGATCGATTTCCTTCATCGCAGCCGCGAGAACACGGAATTGATCGGTGACGTGGGCCTCGGAACTGGTCGCGAAGGAATCGACGCGCTGCAATGTCTGATAGCGGGTCAGCAGCACGTGCCTTTGTGCCTGATCGCTCATCAAGTGGCGCCTGAACATCATCAACTCGCCCTGCTGCATCATGCGGCGGTCGATCGTGTTGCGGATGCTCTCGATTGCTTCCCCGGAAGTGTCTGTGCCCTCGATGGACTCCAGCACGTCGTCTTTGTCAGTGGTGTACTCGTTGACGGACAGCTCGCCGGACCAGACACTCGGGATGTCGACGGTGAGCAGCTTATGCACGGCGGCGTTGTCCTCGCCCGCGAAGCGCAGTTCGGACAGCGGCACGCTTCGCTCGACAATGCGTTGGTCTTCGGGCAGGTCGTTGAACAGTTGCACGGCGTGGTCGAGCAGGGCATCCCAGTGTGTCTTGGGGGTGTCGCCCGTTCTGACCAGCGAGGTCAGCTTTGTCATCTGGTCGAGCAGGGTGTCGATGCCGGTGGCGTCGGTCAGTGTCAGTGCGGTGATCTCGGCCTGGATCGCGGAGATCCACTGTGGCGTGTCGGCGGACTGGCCCGTCCGTGCGGCCAGGTTCTTGAGAAGGGTCGTGCGTGTGGCCAGATCCTCGAGCAGTGCGGCGACCTGTGCGGCGCGGCCGGTGGTCAGCGCCGGGCCGCTGATCTCGCGGAGCAGGGTGAACGCGGGGAGGTAGCCGTCGAACGTGTTGGCGGTGCGCAGCATGACTTCGGCGCGCATCAGGCCGATGTCGACACGGGTCTGTTCGTCCACTTCCGGCAGGGACGCGAGATGTGCGGCTGCCTCGTCGAAACCGGGTGGGACCGGCCGGTTGTCGGTCGGTGTGCTCAGGGTCTTGAGGTAGTCCAGGCGCGCGGTGATCTCGCTCGGGGTGCGGCGACCCTCGCGGGGGGCCATGAACTCCGCGGTGGTGGCGAGCAGGTCCATCTGACTGGCCACGCCAGGCAGTTCCTCGGTGGCGAGGTCCAGGCCGGCGGGCTGGGGGGTCTGGTCGGTCTGGGTGATCTTCGCCGTCACGGTGGCGAGTTGGGCCGGGGTCATCAGGCCGGTTTCGACCAGCGGGAGCCCGTAGGTGCTGATCAGGGTGAGCCGCTCGGTGAGCGTCTTTCGCTGGGGGGAGCTGTTCACGTCGGGGTCCAGCGAGATGTCGGTGATGGTTTCCAGCATCTGCGGGTAGGTCTGCTGGATCACCTCGTGACGCAGGTCGGAGGATGTCTGTTCGGCGAACTTGACCAGCGACTGGATCTCGGGGGTGAAGAAGTCGAACTGCTTGTCCCGGCGCGCCACCCGCGTGGACGGACCGATCACCTGGATCCGGGCACGAATCTGCTCCGGCGTGTAGGTCCGCTGGTTTTCGCGTGTGAAGGCCAGGTCGCTGGCGAAGATGTCGATCTGGTCACGCAGGTCGTGCTGGTCATCGCGCACGGTCGCACGTAGCTCGTCCAGCTTCTGGCGCAACTGGACGACCGGAAGGACCACGCTGCTGGTCAATGCGTTGTAGCGGTCGGTCTGGACGCCCTTGTCCGATGCGGACAGTGGGCCGGTGGGCGGCAGCGTGGCCATCGCGATGTCGGTCGTGGCCACGTCCAGCCGCGCTTGGATGACGGCTTCGCTGTCGTTTCGTGGTGGTCGGCCCAGGTTGGCGCCGGCTTCATCGATCAACTCGGTCAGCTCGGCGACGGTGAGGAAACCCTTAGTGACCAGGGAGTAACCCTGCAAGGCAATGGCGTTGGTGGTCTCGTTGATGCGCGGACCGAGCGGCGCGCCGGTGTCCAGGTCGATCCGGGCTTGCAACAGCTCCGCGCGGACTCTCACCGCCGGGGTCATGAGCGGAATGTTGCCGGGGTTGTGCTGGATCCAATCAAGCGCTCTGCGCAGGTCGGCGGTCGGCATCGTGCCGGTCGAATGCGCCTTCCTGCCGTGGGTCCACAGATCGTTGACGAACTGCTCCACATCGGCTGTGGTGGTCGGATTGATCAGTGTGTGGCGCGTGTACCACGCGGTGGACGCGGGGTGCGGGTAGGTCGTCGGGGCGTACTTGGCCGCAGCGTTCTGCCATTGGATGAAGAGCTCGTCGAGCTCGGCTGCGGTGACGACGTTTTGATCGTCGTCTGGATCGTCGAGGCGCTCCAGGTAACTGGTCAGGAGGCGGAGTCGTTTCTCGAGCACAGCATCTTTGTAGGGCAGCCCGCTCAGCCGTTCCATGATCTCGTCGCTGGCGAACATGACCATCTTGTCGTAATGGCTCCCTGCCTGCGTGTCCGCCTCCGGGTCCGGCAGCGTGTCGAGGGAGGTGAGCGCGGCGTCGCGGATGCGATCTTCCCCTTCGGGGGTGCCGAGACCGGTGGAGTAGTACATGACGTTGGCGTTGGCGAGGTCGGTGAGGTGAGCGTGCACTGCCGCGATGGTCTGTTCGTCGGTGCGGCCCGGCTGATCGAGGGATTGCCGGAAGACGGATTTGCTGCGCAGCACCAACAGTTGTGCCTTGGTTGTGTCGACCGCGGGTCGTAGTGCGGCCTTGTTCTGGGTGTTGAGGCGGTTGATGGCGAGGTCGGTGATCCGCTGGAGCTCCGCGGGTGACACCTCGCTGGCGTGCAGGTTTGTCAGTTTGTCGTCGAGGCGGGTGAGTGATTCGGGGCTGTTGAGGACGGTGTGCCGCACGGTGGCTTCGGCGTCGAGCGCTTTCAGCTGGGTGTCCAGCGGGTGGGGTGTGCCGTCGGTGGGGGTGGGGAGGTTTTCGCGGAGGCTGGTGGTGAGTTCGGTGAAGCGGGTGAGGCTGATCTTGAGTTTGCCGTCGCCGATGACGTCCAGGCCGGGGTCGGTGAGGATGCGCAGGTCGTCGGCGGTGGTGGGGAGTCCGGCGGCGTGGCGTGCCTGCACGGCGAGGACTTCGAGTCGTGCTGCGATGCCGGTGGTGTCGATGCCGGTGGTGGTGCTGGTGGTGGTGAGGGTGTGGAGTTTGTGGGTGAGGTTGGTGAATTGTTCGAGGTTGAGTGCGGCGGTGTCGGGGTTGAGCAGGGGGAGTAGGTCGGTGTCGAGGGTTTTGATGGTGTTGTTGATGTAGGTGGGGGTGATGTCGGCTGGGGTGGTGAGGGCGAGGCTGGTGCTGATGTTGAGCAGTTCGACGAGGCGGCCGTTGATGCTGCCTTTGCCGGAGAATTTGCTTTTGAGGTCGGCGAGTGTGGTTTTGAACTGGTCGGGGGTGAGGTGTCCGGTGCGGAGGAGGTCGGCGGCGACGCGGTTGAGGATGCCGAGGCGGGCGAGGAGTTCTGCGGGGCGTCGTTTGCTCTGCTGTTTGTTGGTGAGGTTTTTGAGTGCGGCGAGTGTGGCGTCGTTGTCGAGCAGGAGTTTCCGTTTGCCGAGGGTGCTGAGGAACTTGTCGTCGGCGGCTTGATCGGCGGCGGCGGTGCCGGTGGTCTGGTCAGTGCCGGTGGTGGGGTTGTGGAGGAGGTGGTGGGCGATTTGGTCGAGTTGTTCGGTGCGGGCGGTGAAGTCGTTGAGGGCGAGGGGGTTGGTGGTGGGGGGTTCGAGGAGGGGGAGGGCGTTGGTGAGGGCGGTGGTGCGGTCGCGGAGGTCTTGGGTGGTGAGGGTGCCGGTGGTGGTTTTGGTGACGAGGTCGAGGTCGCTGTCGAGCAGGGCGATCCAGCGGGTGATGTCGGCGGGTGGGTTTGTCCAGTGGGTGGTGGCGTTTTTGAGTGTGTGCAGGGTGGGCTGGAACTGGGTGGGTGTGATGGCGCCGGAGTGCAGTTCGACGGCGGCGGCGAGGGAGGTGTTCAGGGCGGTGGTGGCGGCCTGTTCGGGGGTGGTTGTGGCGGCGGCGGCGGAGGTGGAGGCGAGGACGGGCGGGGTGCTGGGGGCGATGAGGATGGCCCTGCCGCTGGCGAGCAGGCCTTGCAGGCGGGCGATCTCGGCGGCGGCTTTGGCGGCGGCGTTGCCGGTGCGGGTGCCGGCGGGGGTTTTGGTGGTGGCGGCGGGGGTGTTCCAGGGGTTGGTTTTGGTGGTGGTGGCGGGTTGGTGGGTGGTGGGGTAGGCGGAGGTGAGGCGGGGGATGGGGAAGGGGAGGAAGTAGCCGGCGATCCGGTTGTTGTGGGTGTCGTGGCCTTCCCAGCGGGTTTCGGCGGTGGCCTTGCGCAGCTCGGGGTCGGTGGCGGCCGCGTTGGCGAAGGCTTCGGCGACGGACCGCAGGATCTGTTCCTGGGTGAGGTGGTCGGGGAAGAACGGGTTGCCGGGTTTGTCCTCGGTGATGTTGCCTTGGTCGCGGGTGGTGGCGTGGAGGTCTTGCACGGTGGCGGTGTAGACGCCGTTGGGGGTGGGGGTGGATTGGGAGCCGGGTTTGATGACGAGGGTGCCGTCGGGGGAGGCGGTGAGGTGGTCGCCGCGCAGGGTTTTGTGGGCGCCGCGGATTTTCCCGCCCCACACCTCGCCGTTGATGATGTGGTCGCGCAGGTCGGTTTTCATGAACTGGTGGCGGATCTCGTCGGCGGTGGGGGTGCGGCCGTGCTTGATGGAGTCCCACAGCGTGTCGGGTGCGTCGGGTGCGGCCGTGCCGGCCGGTGGCGGCGGCGGGTGTGGCGGTGTTCTTCGTCGTACCGGTCGGGGCTTTCCCGGCGGCCACCGAGGTGGGGGCGGGGGTCTTGGTCTTTTTCTTGCCGGCGCCGAGCAGGCCGGCGCCGGTGCGGGCGCCGGTGCCGGGGGTGGCGGCGAAGTCGGCGGCCAGTTCGTCGGCGTTGCGCCAGGTGCGGCTGTCGGGCTCGGGCACGGCGGCGATCACGGGTGTACCGGTGGTGGGGCGGCCGGCGAGTTCGTAGGTGATCCGGTCGCGCATGGTGGCGAGCAGCGGGTTCGCCGGGGTGTCGCCGGTGTGGATCGCGAAGGCGGACTTGAGGTGTGACTGCAGGATGCCGGCCGCGTGTTGCTCCAGCTCCCGCCGTGACACGGGGTCCAGGGTGTCCAGCGCGGCACGGACGGTGTCGATACCGAGATCGGCGCCGTCGGCCAGTTGCGCGTCGTGGATCTGGTGCAGCTGTGCCGTCACCGCCTCTACCGACAGGCCGGCCGAGGACGGTTCGTTGACGGCCGATTCCACCTTGACAGCGGTGGTGTCGGTGCTCTGGTCGGTGACCGGATCGGTACCGGTATCCGGGCGGTCATCTGGGTCGAAGTCGGATGGTTCAGGCAGGAGGGGGTTGCGTCCAGCGTCTTTGAGGAGGTCGATCATCTGTTCGTAGGTGCCGAGCATGACTTCCGCGTCGCGCGGTTTGACGTTGCCCGGATTGTCGTATGCGGCGATGTGCGCGGCGTAGGCGTCGATCAGGGGCGTCCACTGTTCGATGTAGTGGTCGCGGGCGGCGATGGCTTCGGGAGTGCCGACCACGGTCAGTTCGTCCATGGTGGCTGCGAAGTAGTTGTCCTCGGGGATCGCGGAGTACTTCGGCACGGTCGTTGTGTGGTCGCCGAGGTCGAATGTCTGCTGTTGCACTGACGGCGTGCTGGAGCCGTGCATGGCGACGTAGGACTGGGCGACCTTTTCGACACGCCACAGGTAGCGCGGCATGAAGTCCGTGTACGGGCTGGCCATGATGCCAGCGTCGTCGACGATCCTTCCCTTGCCCTTCTGGTGCTGGAAGACGGGCTTGTCCTCGTTAGGCTCGAGGTATTCGTCTTCGAGTCCGACGAAGTGCCCACCGGTTTCATGAGCGAGGGTCCTGGCGTTCGCGTCGATGGGCCAGTTCAGCTGGCTGGCCCGTCCGCCAGGACCGGTGAGAGCGACCTCGCCTGTCGCCTGGCGTGGGTCGTCGGTGAACTCGATGCGCACATGGAACTGGTCGCCGCTGGGCAGCCGGTAGCCCTTGTTGAGGAACTCCGCGTTGCCGTCGACGGTGCGCTGCTTGAGCTGTTCGACAGCGAGAGGATCGAACTGGTCGGCGTTCTTGACGAAGAACCGGAGGGTGTATTCCTGGACCCACCTGCTCGGGTCCTTGGTGACCTGCATCCGTCGATGCTCGTAGCCGATCGGTCCATTCGACGAGACCGGCTGAACCTGGGGCGGCATACCGGGTTCGGGAGTGAACGATGTTGTGGTCGCCAGGCCGGTGCTGTAGCTGGACACCTTGGTGGCGGGGGTGTTGGCGCGCAGGTGCTCCCACTGGGACGGCTTCATGGGGTTGTCCGGGCGGGCCCATGCGGCGTCAGGGTGGTTGAACGACTTGGTGGAGTGTTGCCATTGGTAGTCGTCGAGGATTGGGTGGGGGCTCTGCGGGCGGCTTGAGGTGATCTCGATCGCCGGCGTGTCGTGGTGACTCCAGTCGATCTTGATCTCCGCGCTGGTGCCTGCACGTGCCGGGTCCGTGCTCTGGCTGATGCGGACGAAGCCGTCGGCCGACAAGTGTGGACCTGGTGAGTGTTCCTGCAGCTTGCCCAGGTGGTGGTCGAGCCGGGCCGTCACCTCGTCGAACAGGGCTTCGAACTGCTCGGAGGCCAAATCTGAGCCGTCACCGAATCCGGCGATGGTCACCTCGGGCTGCCGAGTCCCGGTGTGGTGACGAGTGATGATCGCCCGCGCCAGGTCGGAGGCGAGTGTGTCCACCTCCGCGCGTTGCACGTCGGTCAGCGCTGCGGTGCTCTGGTCGAACGCGATGACGGTGTGGTCGGTCGCGCTGAGAGGCGTGGGTGGTGTGGGAGTCTGCTGTGGACGGTTCAGATCCCAGTCCACGCGCACCTCGGCCTGGTTCGAGCGCAGGTCGGGATCGACGCTGACCACCGGTGTGAGCTCGGCAGGGGACATCCAACGGCTCGGGTGAATGCCGCGCTGGTGCTGCAGCTCGGCGAGGTGGAACCCCAGCCGGTTGTTCAGCACGTAGCTCACGAAAGTGGCCCGGCCGGCGGCCAGCCCGGTCAGAGCATCTCCGTGCACGACCACGTTGACGGCGGGCATGTCCAGCCCCCGGTTGTGCCGGGTGAGGGCGGTCTCGGCGAGGTCTCTCGCCAGCTCGTCCAGTTCGAGCATCTGTGGCCCGGTCAGGTCGTCCGAGTCCGCGGGGAACGTCATCACCGCTTGCGGGGTCAGTGTCGTCAGAGGCAGCTGGCTCTTGGCATCCACCAAGACCTCGATCCGGCCGGCCGTCCCCTTCTCGTCGGTGATCAGGGTGATGTCGGCGTCCAGTTCACCGTCCGGCGGTTGCAGAGCATCGAGATGATGGTCCAGGCGGTCGGCGAGCTCGTCCCACACCGCCTCCGCCTGGTCGTCGGCCAGCCCGGACTCGTCGGCACCGCGGCCGGCCACGGTCACGGCGGGCATCGGTTGCCCGGTCTGCTGGCGCACCACCATCGAGGCAGCGATCTTCGCGGCCGTCACGTCCAGATCGGCTCGTTGCTGGTCGGTCAGCGTGGTCGAGCCGTCGGCGAACTGGACCGCGGTCTCGAGCGCGGTACCCGTGTACGGGAGATCGCTGGGCGGTGGATCGGATCCTGCCTCGACGCCCACCTCGAGCTTGCCCACCTGACCGCCGACGGCGAGGCCGTGCACGAGCTTGATCAGGTCGTTCACCGACACCGGTTCGCCTGTGAGGCGCATGAACAATCGCTGGACGATCACGGACTGGACCGCGGCGGCGCGTGCGGCAGCAACATTGTCGACGCCATCATCGCCGGCGATGATCTTCCGGACATCGGCGCCATGCGTGGCGGGAGTGCCTGTCAGGTCGTCGCTGTAAGTGATGATCTTCAGCACGACCGTGGGCCCGCCCGCCCGGTGGTTGGCCAGCGCCTGCTCGGCTGCCTTGGCAGCGACCAGGACCAATTCAGCGAGCTGATCGGGCGGCAGCGTGGTCGAGCTGCCATCGAACTGGAACACGGTCTGCGCAGGGGGCGCGTTTCCGCGCGGCACCTGGATCGAGCCGGGCGGCAAGGCGACGGGTTGCGTCTGCACGGCGATGGCGAAGATATCGGTCTGGCCTGGTGTGCCGCTGGGGTCGACGCTCGGGGTGACGTTGAGGAGATCGTTGACGCTGACCCGTTGATCGGGGTTGGTGTTGTTTTGCAGTGTCGTGAGGTGGTCGCCGATCTGCATGATGATCAGATCGGTCACGGCCAGGCCACGGCGCTCGTCCAGGCCGGTCGGGTCGGTGCCGTGTGCGACGATCCCGAGTTCGACCTTCGGCTGGTTGGCCAGGTGGCGTTGCAGCGCCACTCCGGCGATCTTCAGAGAGGCGGTGTCGAGTTCCATCATTTGCGGCAACGTCAACCATTCGGAGCCGTCGGCGAACTGGACGGTGGCCGTCGGCACGACTGCATGGTTCGCGTCGTCGAGGAGGTCGCCCGAGGGGGCGACAAAAAGGATGTCGGACAGGACATCGTCGTCCGAGGAGGCGATGGGGAAGATGTCGATCTGGCCTGGTGTGCCGCTGGGGTCGACGCTCGGGGTGACGTTGAGGAGATCGTTGACGCTGACCCGTTGATCGGGGTTGGTGTTGTTTTGCAGTGTCGTGAGGTGGTCGCCGATCTGCATGATGATCAGATCGGTCACGGCCTGGGCTCGGCGTTCGTTCAGGCCGTTGGGGTCGGTGCCGTGTGCGACGATCCCGAGTTCGATCTTGGGCTGGTTGGTTTGGTGGCGTTGCAGTGCGGCTTCGGCGATCTTCAGAGAGGTGGTGTTGAGTTCCATCATTTGCTGGAACGTCAACCATTCGGAGCCGTCGGCGAACTGGACGGTGGCCGTCGGTGCGACTGCTTGGTTCGCGTCGGGGAGAGCGTTCGACGGCCCGGTTGGGTCGTTCGGCAGAACAGCACGCACCGAATCCCCGTCGATCGTGACACTTGTGTCCGATGTGGACGCTGCCTTCGGGAAGTTTGGTGTTTTGGTGTGCTGCTGCGGTGTGTCCGATTGGCCTTGGCTAGGTTCGGTCAGGCTGATGCCGGTCTGCGCGGCGGGTGGTGTGAGGACGCGGAGTTGGATGTTGTTGTGCAGGGCGGGTTGGACGATGTGGGTGATTGTCAGGTCGTGTGGTGAGACGTCGGGGGTGCCGGGTTGGTGCAGGGTGTGCAGGTGTGCGGATAGTTGTTCGCGCAGGTCCTGTTCGATTCGGGCGGCGTGCTGCGTGGCGGTGTCGGCGTGCTTGGTCTCGCGGTGGGTGATGATTTCCACTGTGGGCGGGGCGATGCCCTGGCGCCGGTTGGCGATGGCGTCGCGGGCCAGGTTGGCGGCCACCGGGGGCAGCCGGGTGAGCCGCTGGGCGTCGAGCACCTCGGTGTCGTCGGTGTCGAAGGTGGCGGCTGTGTCGCGGGCGGTGCTCGCGGGGCCGGTGGTGGTGGGGCGGACGGTGTGGTGGTCCTCGATCAGGATGTCGACCTGGCCGGGGTTTCCGTGGTGGGTGGTGTGCACGGACAGGTTTAGGGCGTCGTCGGGCACCCACTGGTCGAACGGGATGTCGAGTTGGGATTCGTTGAGCTTGTGGGTGATCAGTGTGGTGAGTGTGTCGCGGACGAGGGCGGCGTGTGCGGCTGCGTACGGTGAGCCTTTGTCTCCGCGTGCGATGATCCGCACCGTGGGGGTGGGTTGCCCGGCCTGGTGTCGGTGCAGCAGCATCTCGGTGAGAGTCGCCGCGTTCGATTCCAGTCCCGTGTTCTGCTTGGTGCTCAGGGTGATCGGGCCGGTAGGGCCGGTGTGGCCCAGTAGCTGCCGGATGCCGTCGTGGTCGAGAGTGCCGCCGGTGGCGTGCAGGGTCTGCACCACCTCGCCTGCGTCGCCGCCCCCGGAGATGATCATGTCGAACAGCGTCTCGTCGGCCAGCACCTCTGGTGCGGGCAGTACGACACCGGGGGCGAGCCCGTACCTGCTGCTGCTGCCGCCCACCTTTGTCGCCAGGCCGACGTCCTCCAGGTCGCTCAGGGCTCGTCTGGCATCCAGTGGGGAGGGGAAGCCCAAGGCTGTCGCGAGGTCACCGACACGGCCGGGCCCGCCGCGCAATCCCTCGAGGACCTGACGGTTGATCTTTTCGGCCAGCAGGTGGATCGCGTCGTCGTTGGCGGCTGTCAGCAACCCGGCGAGCTGATCTTTCAGTGCGGTGTTGAGGGCGTAGATGCCCGGTGCGGTTTCGGTGACCAGGCCCGAGCTTTCCAGCTCGTCGAGGACGATGTCGGTCTCGTCCGGGGGGAAGCCCAGCTCCACCCGGTCGTGGGAGGTGGTGTCGGTGACCGTGGCGCCGGTGACCGGATCGGTCGTGACAGTGGTGGTGTCGGTGATCTCGCCGGTGCTGGGGCTGATGGTGACGGTCTTGACGGGCCGGGAGTCGTAAGTGGTCTCATCCGGCGGCCGGGGAACCATCGGGCCTGTGTACCGACCGGTGTTGCTGGACGACGTGCGGTGGTCGATATCCATGTCGTCGGTGCCGGCTTCCCCGGCGGGGGTGTCGACGGTGAGCAGTGCGCGGTAGGCCTGGATGTGGTCGGGGTGGGCGCCGGTGAGGCGGTTGATGGTGGTGGTGTCGACGCCGGCCAGCAGCAGGTCGGCGATCTCGGCCACGTCGTTGGGGGACTGGCCTTGGGTGGAGGCGAGGCGCTCGATCTCGTGGCGTTTGGGGGTTCGCCGGGTGATCTGTTGCGGGGTGGGTGTGGGGGCGTCGGCTGGATATTCGAAGGTCTTGTCGGCGGCGGTGATGGTGCGGGTGACCTGTCCGCTGGGTGTGGTGGTCTCCCGGTAGCCGTGTCCGTTGCGCCGCACGGTTTCGCCGGTGGGGTGGGTGGTGAGGGTGAAGCCGTCGGCGAGGAAGGTGGTGACGCTGCCGTCGTCGTTGCGGACGGCGGCCGGGTTGCCGGGTGTGCTGGATTGGGCGGAGGCTGCCAAGTTGCGCAGCGCGGACGTGTCCACATCGTGGACAGGTCGGCGGAAGGGGTAGGGGCCGCTTCTCGGATTGTTGCGGCTGGGGCGTATCGGGCCGCGGTCGTTGGTGCCGGTGGTCTGTTTGGTGATCGCCGCGGGGGTGGGTGCGGGCGCGTCGGTGGGTTGGTTCGATGCCGTCTGGTCCGTGGTGGTGGTGTGCCGGGCCGACGTGTCGTTGCTGGTGATCTCCCGGTAACCGCGGCCGTCACGCCGCACGGTGTGCCCGGTGGTGTGGTGGACGGTGACGCTGGATCCGTCGGCGTAGAACGTGGTCTCGCCGTCGTCGCTGTGCCGGACGGTCACCGGCCGGTCCGGCGCCGGGGCGGGCGCGTCGGAAGGCAGGGTGATGACCGCGCTGTCCAGCGGAGGCGTGGGTGTCTCGGACCGGACGAGCACCGGTGGCTGGCCCGCCATTGCCTGGATGATCTTGGCCAGCTGCCAGGCGTTGCGCGGAGTGAATCGCGCGCCGAGCCGGTCCGCGTTGGACATGAGTCCTTCGTCGAACACGGTTCGGCCTTGCGCGCCCTTGAGTCCGTCGGGGTCGTCGGGCGTGGTGAGCGGCGGATACCTCAGGAACACCGGCCGGTCTCCGGAACGTTCGGCGTATTCGTCGAACAGGCCGATGGCATGGCCGATCACCTCGTGAGCGCGAACGACCGCCTTGTTGTCGGCCTGGATGTTCCTGCTGTCCGGCCGAATCTGGGCGTTGGCGGGGTGGAGGGTGATGGGAGGATGTGGGGATTCGCCGGGTGTGTCGACGAACTTGAGACGGACGTGGATCTGCGTGCCGTCGGGGAAGCGGTTGCCCTTGTTGAAGAAGGCGTCGACGGCCTCCTGAGTCAGGCGTTTCTGGTCCTCTAGTTCGGTGGTGGTCATGAAACCGGGGCGCGGCATGTAGCGCTTGACGGTGACGACCCCGGCCTTGCGGCCGCTCCGGTCGGTGACGGTGTGGTAGTCGAAGGCCGTGGGGGCGCCGTGGCCTCGCATTTGGCCGTTCCACTGTGGAACGTCGTAGTTCCTCGGCAAGATGCTCGATGAGTTCCCCAGCTGGAACTCGAGCGCCTCCACGGTGGTGGACGGCGCGGTGTCGAGCAGGTGCAGCAGTGCGTTGACGTCGATGGGGTCTTCGGTGGGTTCGAACCAGGGGGCTTTTCTGTAGTTGGATGATTTGGGATTGTCCGAGGCGTGCCGCCAGGTCTCGTCGTCGAGGATCGCGTCGGACTCGGACTTCTTGGGCTTGAAGGTGTCGCCCTTGGTCAAGGGTGTGATCTGTTCGACCGGCTGGATCGTCGTCTGTTCCGTGTCCGGCTTTCGGGTGAGATCCCAGTCGACAACGATCGCGAGCCTGCCGGCATTTACCCTGCTGATGGCGTTGATGTCGATGATGGGCACGGCTGTGGCGGGGACGCGCTGGTCGACGGGCGTGTGGCGCTGCAACCCGCCGAGGTGGCTGTTGATCAGCTTCGCCAACGTGGTGCGGGTCTTCTCGGTCGCGGTGGCACTGACGCCGCTGGTGATCGTCACTGTCGGTGGGATGAGCCGGTTGCGTGCCTTGGCGTCGGCCGTGCGCCGGTCGTGTTCCTGGGAGTGCTTCTGCGGTGTGGTGTTGAGTTGGTGGCGCAGGAGCGTTGCTTTGGCGATGTCCTCGGCGAGTTCGTCGAGTTGATCGAGGTGCTCGTCGGTGAGTGCTTCGGATCCGGTGAAGGTCAGCAGCTCGTACGGGCGTCCGCGCCCCCGTGTCCCTGAGGGGACGACGGGTGGCGTGGCCGGGGGGAGGATCGGCGCCGTGTCCATGTGGGTGTCGAGACGACCAGGCTGATTGTTGGTGCGCACAATCTCCAGTGGGAGGAGATCGATCAACGCGGTTGCGCGGAATTGGTAATCCTCGGGAATGTTGTCCTGCAGTCCGCGAACACGGTCGTTGAGCCGGTCGACGAAGTAGCGGTACCGGGGCCCGAGCTGCCGATTTGACTCGGCGTCGGTGCCGATGTCGACAACGGCCTTGAGTTGGACCTTGACCTTCGGCCGGCCATCGCGGGCCTCGAGCAGTGCCTTTCTGGCGATCTCGTACGCGGTCCGGTCCAGTTCGCGCTTGTCCTGGTCGGTCAGGGCATCCGTGCCGGTGAGGCTGATCGAGCCGACAGGTGCGTTTACCAAGACCTTGACCGAGTCGGTGGGTGCGTCGAAGGACTTGATGTCGATCAGGTCGGCGATGCGGAGCGGTTGTCCACCGTGGAGCCTGCGGTCCTGGTGGGTCTGTTTGCTGTCCAACTGACTTTGCAGCTGGTTGACGATTCGCTGAGCGATCTCGGGTAGGCGGTCGCGTGGTGCGGCGATTTTGAGAGTGGGGCGGGGTCCCTTCATGTGGTTGGGGGCCTTGTACGGGCCTTTGGCGCGGTAGTTCATCAGCGCCTTGTCCACCGCCGTCGACAACAAGGTGTCCATCTCGGACCGGTCGGCGGCGTTGGACTGTGTCGGGGGCGACTCGAACGATGCCGCATCGACGGTCACCGTGGCCCTCATGTTGGAAGGCTGGATGGTCACCGTTGTGGTGCTGGGAACCTCCGTGATGTCCCCGATGCTGTTCTTGGCGTCGGTGCTGGCTTCCCCGCCGGGGGTGTCGACGGTGAGCAGTGCGCGGTAGGCCTGGATGTGGTCGGGGTGGGCGCCGGTGAGGCGGTTGATGGTGGTGTTGTCGACGCCGGCCAGCAGCAGGTCGGCGATCTCGGCCACGTCGTTGGGGGACTGGCCTTGGGTGGAGGCGAGGCGCTCGATCTCGTGGCGCTTGGGGGTTCGCCGGGTGATCTGTTGCGGGGTGGGTGTGGGGGCGTCGGCTGGATATTCGAAGGTCTTGTCGGCGGCGGTGATGGTGCGGGTGACCTGTCCGCTGGGTGTGGTGGTCTCCCGGTAGCCGTGTCCGTTGCGCCGCACGGTTTCGCCGGTGGGGTGGGTGGTGAGGGTGAAGCCGTCGGCGAGGAAGGTGGTGACGCTGCCGTCGTCGTTGCGGACGGCGGCCGGGTTGCCGGGTGTGCTCGGGCTGGTGCCGGTCTGCGCCGTGGGTTGGTTGTGGTCGCTGCTGGAACGGAGTTTGAGGTTGTCGAGTGCCAGGCGGACTTCGTCGATGCGGGTGTTGATCTCTTTCAGGTCGTGATTGCCGCTAGTGGCCGCATCGAGGACCGTGGTGACGCGGCCGTGCAGGTCGTTGACGACTGTGGCCACATCGTTGGCATCGAAGTCGTTGCTGCGCATCGCGTCGACGAGCCGGGCGCCATAGTCCTTGATCTGTCGCAGGCGGTTGTGGAGTTCCTCAGCGGTGGCGTTGCGCTGTTTGGTGAGGGCAGCGAAGCGGAGGTGGCCGATCAGGACTGTGACGCGGACCAGCTCGACTTCGTAGCGCCGAGGGTCCGTCTCCTGCATCGTCAGGCCGAGCTTGTGGAGTTGCCCGATGGTCGTATCGGTGTTTCCGAGTCTGACGACGTCGATGCTCAGCAGGGCGCGGTTGTAGGTCTCCAGCACGTGAGCGAGCGCCTGCTCGTCGAGGTGGTAGGCATTGGAGAGCACCGCGGTGCCTTGTTTGAGCATCTGCCGGTCGATCTCATCGCGGATGATCGGCAGTGTCGCGGGCGTGGCCTTGGCCTGGACGTCGGTCAGCACCTTCTGTTTGCGGATGTTGTAGTCGTCCAACGACAGCTCGCCAGACCACACGCGGGGTATGTCGTCAGTGATCAGCCGGTGCGTCGGCTCGACCTGGCCGCCGAAGTCGCTCATGGTGGACAGGCGAACACGCCGGTTGGCAGTGCGTTGGTCCTCCGGCAGCCTGTCGAATAACTGCTGGGCGCGGTCGAGAAGGGCTTTCCAGTGTGCAGAGGTAGTTACGCCTGTTCTCAGCAGCGGCATCAGCTTTGGCATCTGGTCGAGCAGTGCGTCGATGCCGACCGCGTTGGTCATTGTCAGTGCGGTGATCTCGGCGCCGATCGCGGAGATCCACTGTGGCGTGTTGGCCGACAGACCCTTCCGTGCGGCCACGGCTTTGACCACGCTGGTCCGTTTGTCGAGGTCGGTGAACAGTGCGGCGACCTGTGCAGCGCGGCCGGTGGTCAGGGCCGGGCCGCTGATCTCGAGGAGCAGGGTGAACGCGGGGAGGTAGCCGTCGAACGTGTTGGCGGTGCGCAGCATGACTTCGGCGCGCATCAGGCCGATGTCGACACGGGTCTGTTCGTCGACCTCGGGCAGAGTCGCGAGATGTGCGGCTGCCTCGTCGAAACCGGGTGGGACCGGCCCGTTGTCGGTCGGTGTGCCGAGGGTCTTGAGATAGTCCAGGCGCGCGATGATCTCGCTCGGGGTGCGGCGACCCTCGCGGGGGGCCATGAACTGAGCGGTCGTGGACAGCAGATCCATCTGCCCGATCACGCCGGGCAGCTCCGCGGTGGCGAGCTTCAAGCCGGTGCGCTGGGGGTCCTGGTCGGTCTGGGTGATCTTCGCGACCACAGTGGTGAGTTGGGCCGGGGTCATCACGCCGGCTTCGACCAGCGGCAGCCCGTAGGTGCTGACCATGGTGAGCCGCTCGGTCAGCTTGACACGTTGCTCCGAGTTGATCGTGTTCTGGTCCAGGGAGACGTCCGTGGCCAGATCCAGCATGGTCGGGTAGATGCTCTCGATCACTTCGCGTCGCAGGTCGGCGGAGATCGCTCCGGCTGCCGCGACCAACTCCGTGACCGCCTTGGTCGCGGGGCCGAGCTGCTTGTTCGCCCGGATGATCCGCGCGACGGGGTCGATCATCCGCATCCGCGTGCGCACCTGGTCTGGTGTGTAGGTGCGCTGGTTGGTCGGCGCGAAATCCAGGTCGCTGACAAGTGCTTCGAGCCTGTCGCGCTGGTACGTCTGATCGTCGCGCAGCGTCGTGCGGAGCTCGTCGATCTTCGGGTAGTACAGGGCCTTCGGCACGACGACGATGTTGGACAGCGCTACCATCCGGAGGTTCTGGATGTCCTTGTGCGTCGCGTTAAGGGTGCCGTCGTGCGGCACGGTGGCCATCTTGATGTCGGTCTTGGCGATCCCGAGCAGGTGTTGCACAGTCATTTCGGTGAGGTTGGTCGCCGCGTCCAAGAGGTCGCCGCCCACCTGGTCGATCAGCTTGATCATCTCGACGTCGGTGAAGAATCCCAGGGTGACCAGCTCGTGGCCTTGGTAGGCAAGAGCTTTTGCGTTGTCCATGCGCCGAGGGAGGATCGGCGTGCCAGTAGCCAGGTTGAGCCAGGTGCTGAGCAGTTCCGCCCGGTACTTCACCGCCGGAGACATGAGCGGGGTATTCGTGGGGAGGTTCTGGATCCAATGAAGCGCTTGACGCATGGCTATGGTCGACATCTTGCCGAGCGAATGCGCCGTACGGCCATGGGTCCACAGATCGTTGACGAACTGCTCCACATCGGCTGACGTGGCCGGCTCCACGAGTGGGTGGTGGATGTACCAGGCGAGGGCCGCGGCGTTCGGGAAGTCCGGGTCATGCTTTTTCACCGCGTCGTGCCACTGTGTGATGCGCTCGTCGAGCTCGGCATTGCTTGCCGCAGTCTGCTTGCCCCGGCGGTCCACGTACCCGTGCAGGCCGTCTAGCCGTCCTTGCAGGACGGCGCGTTTGTAGGGCAGTCCGCTCAGCCGTTCCATGATCGCGTCGCTGGCTTCCATGACCATCTTGTCGAAATGGTTCTCCGCCCGAGTGACCGCGTCAGGGTCGTTCGGCGGCATCATGGCGAGGGCGGCACGCCCTTCCTTACCGATGCTCGAATTGAGCTCGGGGACAGCGAGACCGGTGGAGCCGTATACGACCGCGGCTTTGGCGATGTCGGTGAGGCGGGCGTGCACTGCCGCGATGGTCTGTTCTGCGGTCCGTCCTGGCTGGTTCAGGGACTGTTCAAAGACGGACTTGCTGCGTAGCAGTGAGAGTTGTGCCTTGGTTGTGTCGACCGCGGGTCGTAGTGCGGCTTTGTTCTGGGTGTTGAGGCGGTTGATGGCGAGGTCGGTGATCCGCTGGAGCTCCGCGGGTGACACGTCGCTGGTGTGCAGGTTTGTCAGTTTGTCGGCGAGGTGGGTGAGTGATTCGGGGCTGTTGAGGTGTGTGTGCCGCACGGTGGCTTCGGCGTCGAGGATCTTCAGTTGTGCGGCCAGCGGGTGGGGTTTGCCGTTGGTGGGGGTGGGGAGGTTTTCGCGGAGGCTGGTGGTGAGTTCGGTGTAGCGGGTGAGGCTGATCTTGAGTTTGCCGTCGCCGATGACGTCCAGGCCGGGGTCGGTGAGGATGCGCAGGTCGGCGGCGGTGGTGGGGAGTCCGGCGGCGTGGCGTGCTTGCACGGCGAGGACTTCGAGTCGTGCTGCGATGCCGGTGGTGTCGATGCCGGTGGTGGTGCTGGTGGTGGTGAGGGTGTGGAGTTTGTGGGTGAGGTTGGTGAATTGTTCGAGGTTGAGTGCGGCGGTGTCGGGGTTGAGCAGGGGGAGTAGGTCGGTGTCGAGGGTTTTGATGGTGTTGTTGATGTAGGTGGGGGTGATGTCGGCTGGGGTGGTGAGGGCGAGGCTGGTGCTGATGTTGAGCAGTTCGACGAGGCGGCCGTTGATGCTGCCTTTGCCGGAGAATTTGCTTTTGAGGTCGGCGAGTGTGGTTTTGAACTGGTCGGGGGTGAGGTGTCCGGTGCGGAGGAGGTCGGCGGCGACGCGGTTGAGGATGCCGAGGCGGGCGAGGAGTTCTGCGGGGCGTCGTTTGCTCTGCTGTTTGTTGGTGAGGTTTTTGAGTGCGGCGAGTGTGGCGTCGTTGTCGAGCAGGAGTTTCCGTTTGCCGAGGGTGCTGAGGAACTTGTCGTCGGCGGCTTGATCGGCGGCGGCGGTGCCGGTGGTCTGGTCAGTGCCGGTGGTGGGGTTGTGGAGGAGGTGGTGGGCGATTTGGTCGAGTTGTTCGGTGCGGGCGGTGAAGTCGTTGAGGGCGAGGGGGCTGGTGGTGGGGGGTTCGAGGAGGGGGAGGGCGTTGGTGAGGGCGGTGGTGCGGTCGCGGAGGTCTTGGGTGGTGAGGGTGCCGGTGGTGGTTTTGGTGACGAGGTCGAGGTCGCTGTCGAGCAGGGCGATCCAGCGGGTGATGTCGGCGGGCGGGTTTGTCCAGTGGGTGGTGGCGTTTTTGAGTGTGTGCAGGGTGGGCTGGAACTGGGTGGGTGTGATGGCGCCGGAGTGCAGTTCGACGGCGGCGGCGAGGGCGGTGTTCAGGGCGGTGGTGGCGGCCTGTTCGGGGGTGGTTGTGGCGGCGGCGGCGGAGGTGGAGGCGAGGACGGGCGGGGTGCTGGGGGCGATGAGGATGGCTCTGCCGCTGGCGAGCAGGCCTTGCAGGCGGGCGATCTCGGCGGCGGCTTTGGCGGCGGCGTTGCCGGTGCGGGTGCCGGCGGGGGTTTTGGTGGTGGTGGCGGGGGTGTTCCAGGGGTTGGTTTTGGTGGTGGTGGCGGGTTGGTGGGTGGTGGGGTAGGCGGAGGTGAGGCGGGGGATGGGGAAGGGGAGGAAGTAGCCGGCGATCCGGTTGTTGTGGGTGTCGTGGCCTTCCCAGCGGGTTTCGGCGGTGGCCTTGCGCAGCTCGGGGTCGGTGGCGGCCGCGTTGGCGAAGGCTTCGGCGACGGACCGCAGGATCTGTTCCTGGGTGAGGTGGTCGGGGAAGAACGGGTTGCCGGGTTTGTCCTCGGTGATGTTGCCTTGGTCGCGGGTGGTGGCGTGGAGGTCTTGCACGGTGGCGGTGTAGACGCCGTTGGGGGTGGGGGTGGATTGGGAGCCGGGTTTGATGACGAGGGTGCCGTCGGGGGAGGCGGTGAGGTGGTTGCCGCGCAGGGTTTTGTGGGCGCCGCGGATTTTCCCGCCCCACACCTCGCCGTTGATGATGTGGTCGCGCAGGTCGGTTTTCATGAACTGGTGGCGGATCTCGTCGGCGGTGGGGGTGCGGCCGTGCTTGATGGAGTCCCACAGCGTGTCGGGTGCGTCGGGTGCGTCGGGTGCGGCCGTGCCGGCGGTGGCGGCGGGTGTGGCGGTGTTCTTCGTACCCGCCGGGGCTTTCCCGGCGGCCACCGAGGTGGGGGCGGGGGCGGGGGTCTTGGTCTTTTTCTTGCCGGCGCCGAGCAGTCCGGTGCCGGTGCGGGCGCCGGTGCCGGGTGTGGCGGCGAAGTCGGCGGCCAGTTCGTCGGCGTTGCGCCAGGTGCGGCTGTCGGGCTCGGGCACGGCGGCGATCACGGGTGTACCGGTGGCGGCGGTGGTGGGGCGGCCGGCGAGTTCGTAGGTGATCCGGTCGCGCATGGTGGCGAGCAGCGGGTTCGCCGGGGTGTCGCCGGTGTGGATCGCGAAGGCGGACTTGAGGTGTGACTGCAGGATGCCGGCCGCGTGTTGCTCCAGTTCCCGCCGCGAGACGGGGTCCAGGGTGTCCAGCGCGGCACGGACGGTGTCGATACCGAGATCGGCGCCGTCGGCCAGTTGCGCGTCGTGGATCTGGTGCAGCTGTGCCGTCACCGCCTCTACCGACAGGCCGGCCGAGGACGGTTCGTTGACGGCCGATTCCACCTCGACAGCGGTGGTGCCGGTGCCCTGGTCGTTGTCGCTGCCGGAACGGGATCCGAGGTTGTCGAGCGTTTTGCGGACATTCGCGATACGGGTGTTGATCTCTTTCAGGTCGTGATCGCCGCTGACCGCGACCTCGAGCACGTTGGTGAGGCGGCCGTCCAGGTCATCGATGGCCTTGACCACTTTGTTGGCATCGAGGTTGTTGCGCCGCATCGCCTCCACGAGCTGGGTGCCGTAGTCCTCGATGAATCCCAGGCGGTCGCGCAGGTCCTCAGTGGTGAGTTTCCTCTGCTTGGCGTGCTCAGCGAAGCGGAGGTCGGTCATGGTGAGTGAGATGCCGGTCAGCTCGACATCGAAGCGCTGGGGATCAAACTGCTGCATCACTGTGTGGAGGTCGGTGAACATATTGACGGCCGAGTCGGTGTCTTTCAACAACCTCGGGAGGTCGATGCTCAGCAGCGTGTCGTTGCGGGTCTTCAGCACGTGGGCGAGTGCCTGCTCGTTGAGCCGGAGGGGCCTGAGCATCGTCGTGCCTTGTTTGACCATCTGCCGGTCGATGCCGTCGCGGATGTCCTGCAGCATCTCCGGAGAGGTCCCAGCCGGGAAGTCGGCCAGCACCTTCTGTTTACGGGCGGTGTAGTCGTCGAGGGACAGCTCGCCGGACCAGACCTGGGGGATGTCGTCAGTGACCAGCTGGTGCGCCGCCGCGATCTGCACGCCGAACTCGCTCAGGGTGGACAGACGATCGCCCAGGCCGGGGGAGCGCTGGTCGTCGGGCAGGTTGTCGAGTAGCTGCTGGGCGCGGTCGAGCAGGGCGTCCCAGTGTGTCTTGGTGGTGTCTCCCGTCGTCAACAGCGAGGTCAGCTCTGTCATTTGGTCGATCAAAGTGTCGATGCCGGTGGCGTCGGTCAGTGTCAGTGCGGTGATCTCGGCCTGGATCGCGGAGATCCACTGTGGCGTGTCGGCGGACTGACCCGTCCGTGCGGCCAGGTTCTTGAGAAGGGTCGTGCGTGTGGCCAGATCCTCGAGCAGTGCGGCGACCTCGGCGGCGCGACCCTGGGTGAGGGCTGGGCCGCTGATCTGCCGGAGCACGGCGAAGGCGGCCTGGTAGCCGTCGAACGTCTGACCGGTGGCGCGCAGCATGACCTCGGCGCGCATCAGGCCGATGTCGACACGGGTCTGTTCGTCGACCTCGGGCAGAGTCGCGAGATGTGCGGCTGCCTCGTCGAAACCGGGTGGGACCGGCCGGGTGTCGGTCGGTGTGCTCATGGTCTTGAGGTAGTTCAAGCGCGCGGTGATCTCGCTCGGGGTGCGGCGACCCTCGCGGGGGGCCATGAACTCCGCGGTGGTGGCGAGCAAGTCCATTTGCTTGGCCACGCCAGGCAGTTCCTCGGTGGCGAGGTCCAGGCCGGCGGGCTGGGGGGTCTGGTTGGTCTGGGTGATCTTCGCCGTCACGGTGGCGAGTTGGGCCGGGGTCATCAGGCCGGTTTCGACCAGCGGGAGCCCGTAGGTGCTGATCAGGGTGAGCCGCTCGGTGAGCGTCTTTCGCTGGGGGGAGCTGTTCACGTCGGGGTCCAGCGAGATGTCCGTGATGGTTTCCAGCATCTGCGGGTAGGTCTGCTGGATCACCTCGTGACGCAGGTCGGGGGATGGCTGTTCGGCGTCGGAGGATGTCTGTTCGGCGAACTTGACCAGCGACTGGAATTCGGGGATGAGGAAGTCGAAGTCGTTCTGGCTGCGCGCCATCCGTGTGGCCGGACCGATCACCTGGATCCGGGCACGAATCTGCTCTGGCGTGTAGACCCGCTGGTTGCCGAGTACGAAGGCCAGGTCGCTGGCCATGCCGTCGATCTCGTCTCGCAGGTCGTGCTGGTCGTCGCGCACAGTCGCGCGGAGGTCGTTGAGCTTCTGGCGGATCTGGGGGAACGGAATGATGAAGTTGTTGTGCAATGCCTTGAAGCGGTCGCGCTGGACGGCCTTGTCCGCTGCGGACAATGGGCCGGCGAGCGGCACCTTGGCGATCGTGATGTCGGTCGTGGCGATCTGCAGCAAGTTCTGCAGATTGGCATCCCTGCGGGTGATCGGCGGCCTGCCCAGGAAGCCATCGCCCACCTTGCCGATCAGTTCGATCATCTCGGCGTCGGTGAGAAACCCTAGGGTGACCAGGTCGCTGCCGTGGGAGGCGAGCGCAAACGCGACGGCAACGATGCGATCGTCGAGCGGCGTGCCGGTGTCCAGGTCGAGCCACGCTTGCAGCAGCTCCGCCCGATGCCTCACTGCCGGGGTCATGAACGGAGTGTTGAGGGGGTCGTCCAGGATCCGGTCAAGCGCCTGACGCAGGGCTTTGGTCGTGATCGTGCCGGTCGAACGCGCTGTCCGGCCGTGGGTCCACAGATCGTTGACGTACTGCTCCATGTCGGCTGTGGTGGCCGGCTTCATGAGTGGGAGACGCATGAACCAGGCGACTGACGCGGCGTTCTGCTGGTGCGGGATGTGCTTGGTCACAGCCTTGTGCCACTGTGTGATGCGCTGGTCGAGTGCCGCGGTGGTGACGGCGGTCTGTTCGGCCCGGCGGCGCACGAAGTCGGTCAGGATGTCGAGTCGTTGCTGGAGGGCGAAGTCCTTGTAGGGCAGCGTGTCGAGCCGGGCCATGATCGCGTCGCTCGCGTCCATGGCCATCGCGTCGGAGTGCTTCTGCGCCTGCGACTTCGCGTCCGGGATCGAGTCCGGCAACATCTCGAGGGCTGCGTACCCGGCCGTGCTGAGATTGGAGATTTGCTCGGTCGTGGCAACACCGGTGGAACCGAATGTCACCGCGGCGTAGGCCAGAACCTTGAGGCGGGCGTGTACCGCCGCGATGGTCTGTTCGTCGGTGCGGCCCGGCTGGTCCAGTGCCGCCTGGAAGACGGACTTGCTGCGCAGCACCGACAGTTGTGCCTTGATCATGTCGACCGTGGGTCGTAGTGCGGCCTTGTTCTGGGTGTTGAGGCGGTTGATGGCGAGGTCGGCGATTCGCTGGACTTGCGCGTGTGACACCTCGTCGGGGCGCAGGCTCGTCACCTTGTCGAGGATCGCGGTGAGTGATTCGGGGCTGTTGAGGTGTGTGTGCCGCACGGTGGCTTCGGCGTCGAGGATCTTCAGTTGTGCGGCCAGCGGGTGGGGTGTGCCGTCGGTGGGGGTGGGGAGGTTTTCGCGGAGGCTGGTGGTGAGTTCGGTGTAGCGGGTGAGGCTGATCTTGAGTTTGCCGTCGCCGATGACGTCCAGGCCGGGGTCGGTGAGGATGCGCAGGTCGTCGGCGGTGGTGGGGAGTCCGGCGGCGTGGCGTGCCTGCACGGCGAGGACTTCGAGGCGTGCCGTAATGCCCGCGGTGTCGGTGGTGGTGGTGGTGGTGAGGGTGTGGAGTTTGTGGGTGAGGTTGGTGAATTGTTCGAGGTTGAGTGCGGCGGTGTCGGGGTTGAGCAGGGGGAGTAGGTCGGTGTCGAGGGTTTTGATGGTGTTGTGGATGTAGGTGGGGGTGATGTCGGCTGGGGTGGTGAGGATGAGGCTGGTGCTGATGTTGAGCAGTTCGACGAGGCGGCCGTTGATGCTGCCTTTGCCGGAGAGTTTGCTTTTGAGGTCGGCGAGTGTGGTTTTGAACTGGTCGGGGGTGAGGTGTCCGGTGCGGAGGAGGTCGGCGGCGACGCGGTTGAGGATGCCGAGGCGGGCGAGGAGTTCTGCGGGGCGTCGTTTGCTCTGCTGTTTGTTGGTGAGGTTTTTGAGTGCGGCGAGTGCGGCGTCGTTGTCGAGCAGGAGTTTCCGTTTGCCGAGGGTGCTGAGGAACTTGTCGTCGGCGGCCTGATCCGTGCTGCTGCCGGTGCCGGTGGTCTGATCGGTGGTGGGGTTGTGGAGGAGGTAGTGGGCGATTTGGTCGAGTTGTTCGGTGCGGGCGGTGAAGTCGTTGAGGGCGAGGGGGGTGGTGGTGGGTTCGAGGAGGGGGAGGGCGTTGGTGAGGGCGGTGGTGCGGTCGCGGAGGTCTTGGGTGGTGAGGGTGCCGGTGGTGGTTTTGGTGACGAGGTCGAGGTCGCTGTCGAGCAGGGCGATCCAGCGGGTGATGTCGGCGGGCGGGTTTGTCCAGCGGGTGATGGCGTTTTTGAGTGTGTGCAGGGTGGGCTGGAACTGGGTGGGTGTGATGGCGCCGGAGTGCAGTTCGACGGCGGCGGCGAGGGCGGTGTTCAGGGCGGTGGTGGCGGCCTGTTCGGGGGTGGTTGTGGCGGCGGCGGCGGAGGTGGAGGCGAGGACGGGCGGGGTGCTGGGGGCGATGAGGATGGCCCTGCCGCTGGCGAGCAGGCCTTGCAGGCGGGCGATCTCGGCGGCGGCTTTGGCGGCGGCGTTGCCGGTGCGGGTGCCGCCGGGGGTTTTGGTGGTGGCGGCGGGGGTGTTCCAGGGGTTGGTTTTGGTGGTGGTGGCGGGTTGGTGGGTGGTGGGGTAGGCGGAGGTGAGGCGGGGGATGGGGAAGGGGAGGAAGTAGCCGGCGATCCGGTTGTTGTGGGTGTCGTGGCCTTCCCAGCGGGTTTCGGCGGTGGCCTTGCGCAGCTCGGGGTCGGTGGCGGCCGCGTTGGCGAAGGCTTCGGCGACGGACCGCAGGATCTGTTCCTGGGTGAGGTGGTCGGGGAAGAACGGGTTGCCGGGTTTGTCCTCGGTGATGTTGCCTTGGTCGCGGGTGGTGGCGTGGAGGTCTTGCACGGTGGCGGTGTAGACGCCGTTGGAGGTGGGGGTGGATTGGGAGCCGGGTTTGATGACGAGGCTGCCGTCGGGGGAGACGGTGAAGTGGTCGCCGCGCAGGGTCTTGTGGGCGCCGCGGATTTTCCCGCCCCACACCTCGCCGTTGATGATGTGGTCGCGCAGGTCGGTTTTCATGAACTGGTGGCGGATCTCGTCGGCGGTGGGGGTGCGGCCGTGCTTGATGGAGTCCCACAGCGTGTCGGGTGCGTCGGGCGCGGCCGTGCCGGCGGTGGCGGCGGCGGGTGTGGCGGTGTTCTTCGTCGTCGTACCGGTCGGGGCTTTCCCGGCGGCCACCGAGGTGGGGGCGGGGGTCTTGGTCTTTTTCTTGCCGGCGCCGAGCAGGCCGGTGCCGGTGCGGGCGCCGGTGCCGGGGGTGGCGGCGAAGTCGGCGGCCAGTTCGTCGGCGTTGCGCCAGGTGCGGCTGTCGGGCTCGGGCACGGCGGTGACCACGGGTGTACCGGTGGCGGCGGTGGTGGCGGTGGTGGGGCGTCCGGCGAGTTCGTAGGTGATCCGGTCGCGCATGGTGGCGAGCAGCGGGTTCGCCGGGGTGTCGCCGGTGTGGATCGCGAAGGCGGACTTGAGGTGTGATTGCAGGATGCCGGCCGCGTGTTGCTCCAGTTCCCGCCGCGAGACGGGGTCCAGGGTGTCCAGCGCGGCACGGACGGTGTCGATACCGAGATCGGCGCCATCGGCCAGTTGCGCGTCGTGGATCTGGTGCAGCTGTGCCGTCACCGCCTCTACCGACAGGTCGGCCGAGGACGGGTCGTTGACGGCCGATTCCACCTTGACAGCGGTGGTGCCGGTGCCCTGGTCGTTGTCGGGGAGGTTCTGGCTCTGGGGTGTGGATGAGTCCGGGTTCTTGGCCCTTGGGGGAGTGGGTCCGGGGTTTGCGATGTGGCCGTCGGCGGAGTGCGGCGCGTCTTCGCGATGGCGGACGTTGCGGTCGGGGTCGGTGGTGTCGTCGTGCTTTCGTTTGTTGCGGCTGGGGTTGGTGTTGAACGCTGGGTCCTGCGTGACGGTGCGCAGCAGGGTGTTGATCTGTTCGGTGGCGGCGGTGAGTGCCGCGTCGTCGCGGATTTCGGGGTCGGTGGTGATGATGGCCGCGTAGTTGTCGATCAGTGGTTTCCACTGTTCGATGAATTGTTCGCGTCGTGCGGCGGCGTCTGGGTCCTTGGTGGCGGGGGTGGTGGCGAGGGTGCTCATGGCTTGCCAGAACTGGAGGTCCTGGGCGATCTCGGGGTGCCTGCGGTACGGGGAGCTCTGCGACCGGATGAGGTTCGCGATACGCCACGCGTCGCGGGCCGTAAAACTCGAGCCCTCGTTGTCCATCCCTTCGGCCATCAGGCCTGTGTCGAAGACTACGCGACCTCGCCGGGCCTTCTCGCCGTAGAGATTCTGCGGTGTGGTCAGAGGCGGGGGCTGGAGGAAGACTGGCCTGTGTGATCCTTCTTCGGTGTATTCGTCGAACAAACCAAGGGGATGGCCGGCTAGTTCATGAGCGAATACGACGGCAGTTTCGTCGAACCGGATGTTCTGGTTATTGGCACGAAATGCGTCGCCCGTGTTGGGGTCGCGGGCGTCGGCTGGGTGGACGTTGATGGTGGGCTGGTGGGATTTGCTGGGGTGATCGACGAATTCGAGTTCGACGTGGATCTGGTTGCCGTTGGGGAAGCGGTAGCCCTTGTTGAAGTACTCGTCGACGGCGTGCTGGGCTTTGTGCTTCAAGGCTTCGAGGTAATCGAGGCTCATGAAGTCGGGTTTGGGCATGTAGTGCTTGACGGTGAGGATCTCGACCTTTGCGCCGGAATCGTCGGTGAGGACCTGGCGGTCGAACCAGGCATCGGACCCGTAAATGTCGATTTCCGGGTGTGGTGGTACGTCGATGCCTGGGGTGATATCTGTGTACTGTGTAAGTTGCCTGTCCTCGGCAATTATGGTGGTGGTTGGTGTCTGAGCCCTGAGGTGCTGGAGTTTCTTGACGTCAATGGGGATTTCGGCGGGTTTGAACCAGGGTGCTTCTTTGTAGCTGGGGTGGGTGGGGTCGCTTGAAGCGTGGCGCCAGGACTCGTCGTTGAGGATCTTGTCGTCGTCGCTGTGCAGAGGTGGTCCGTACTGCTTGAGAACGCGCTCGGACTCGGCGGTCTGCTCGAATTCGGCCTTGATCGCCGCCTTGATGGCCGGGTCGTTGCCGACGTAATGCTGGGGTGCCGGGTCGGGAGTCGGGACGAGGCGGGCCTTGGGGCCGGTCCAGGGTTCGCTGGTGGTCTCGGTGGGCGGCGTGCTGAACGGATCGATGAAGTTGGGGGTGCTGGTGGTGTCCCAGTTGACGTCGATGTTGACGTTGTTGCCCAGCTCGGGGTTGCCGGCGGCGTGGACGGTGGGCCTGGCGGTGGCGGGGAGGTTCTTGCCGTCGGCGTGGAATGCGATCGCATTTTCGAGGTGTTCGCGGGCGTTGCCCGCGGCGGCGTCGAGTCCGTACAAGTTGATCGCGGGTGGTTTGGGTGCGGCAGGGCGAACCTTGTCGAATGCCTGGCCCGCGGCGCGGCCCCGGTTGCCGAGTTCGTGGCGCTTGTCCGCGGCCTCGACCACCTGCGCGGCCAGGCTGTCCAGACGGGCCTTGTGCGTGTCGGTCAACGTGGCCGACCCGTGATCGAACGTCAGGGACTTCTCCGGCAGCAGGTTGTTCGACACCTCGGCTTGGCGCTGGGGGTGCGCGAACACCCTCCGCGCCGGAGGTTTTTCGGTGGACAGGTGCATGTCGAATCCGGGAGTGCCCGCAGGTCCTTCGTTCCAGTCCACGTTGAGCACGGCATCGCGTTGTGCCCGGAAGTCGGGGGGGATGTTCCGTTGCAGGTCGTCGAGGCGGCTCTCGATCTGATCGACGAACTTGGTGAGGATCGAGCGGACGAGGCGTTCACTCCCGTCCTCAAAGCGGAAGCTGATGACCAGTCGCGGCTTGGTCAGGCTGACGCGGGAGTCGAGCAGGGCCTTCTTGGCGACTTGGGTCGCCACTGCGTCGAGCGCCTCATGGAGGTTCTGCAGTTGCTCGTCAGTGACGGCGTTGGAGTTCTCGAACTGCACTGAAGTCAGGTGCGATCGATCGATGTTCGGGTCCAGTTGGAGGTCGAATCCGGGGGGGCCTGCGGGTCCGAGTTCCATGACCACGTTGAGCGCGGCATCGAGCCGGACCCGGTTCTCCTCGGGGAGGTCCTCTTGCAACTCATCGAGCTGGATTTTGGCCGCCGACTCGACCAGTTGGTAATTCTTGTTGAGCGTGTCGTCGTTGGGCATGCTGCCGTCGTCGGTGTGGAAGACGATCTTAAGATTTGGTTTCGGCTGCTTAGCTTGTGAGAGGAGCAGGGCGTTCTGAGCGGCTTGCCTTGCCGCCTCGATCACATCTTCCATTTGGTAGGAGGTGAGGCGGGTCGGGTCGTCCCCTTCGTACTGCACGACTGCCAGCAGCACCTCATCCTCGGCCGTGACGTTGCCGTCGGACGTTGTGTCCATATCGACCGACTCGTCAATGTCCATATCAGCTGGGTCCGGCGAGCCGATGTTGGAGGAGTTCGGGGCTTTGGCCCTTGGGGGAATGGGTTTGGGGTTCGTGACGTGTTTGGTGCTGGTTGGCGTGATAAGGCTGGGCGACGTTGCGGGCCGCATCGTGGTCAGCTCGATGACGAGCTCGCCGGGGGTGACGGTGGGGCTGGTCGTCACGCTCTGGGTGATCACCGCGGCGAGTGGTGGGCGCCGGTCAGGCGCGACGTTGTGCTGCTGCTCGTTGAAGTGCTTGGTCAGCTGCGTGGTGAACGCGGTGGTGGCGGCTGTGTAGTGGCTGTCTGGGCGGGCGTCGTCAGCTCCGTGGACCTTCATCTCCACCGTCAGCTTCGGCCGTCCCGCGCGGCGGTCGAGAAGCGCCTTGTTGATAACCCGTGCCGCGACGTCGTCGAGCTCCTGTGTTTGTGCGTCGGTCAGGGCGTTCGAGTTGTCGTCGAGCCGTATCGTCGCCAGCACTTCGGTGGTGGAGACATCGCTGGAGGTGGGCTTCGCGGCGGTGGACTTCGGCTTTGCGGATGTCTTTGCCGGAGTGAGGCCGGGATTCGGGAGGTGAGGTACGCCGGTCGGCGTGGTCGACGGCCTGGTGCTGTCAGGAGTGCTGGGCGGGCGCGGGTGGTCGGTGCGGCGGCGGGAGACTCCGGCAGGCGGGGCGGCCTTGCTGGCAGGTGTTGTTGAGGGAACACCGTTGCCGGGGGCGGACTTGGCGAGGTCGGATGGCTTCGCCGGGGACGTGGTGGTCCGGTTGGCCGGTGGCTGCGCGCCCTCGCCGGGAGTCATCTGACCGGGCGGCGTCACGGGTGGTTTGCCTGTGGGCGCGGTTGTCGGGCTGAGCGGCGGGTGTGTTCCGCGGTGCAGTGCTGCCCTGGTTCGGCGTGGTCTTGGCGTCGCGGCTCGCGCTTGTGCCGGGTGTGCCGATGTTCGCGGCACCGATGCCGGATGTGCTGGGACGGCCGGCGGGGCTGTTCGCGTTGCCGGGTGTGCTGGGACGAGCAGGCCGGGCGCTCCGCGTTGCCGGGTGTGCTGGGGCGGACGGCCGGGCTGTTCGCGTTGCCGGGTGTGCTGGGGCGGACGGCCGGGCTGTTCGTGTTGCCGGGTGCCCCCGAGACCTGAGCACCCGGAGTGCCCTTGTTGCTGTTGGGTGGTGGGGTGGGGACGGGGGTGGTTTTGGCGGTGCCGGGTGTGGTGGTTGGTGTGTTCGGGTTTTTGGGGTTGATGGGTGGTGGGGTGGGACGGGGGTGGTTT
>CAVYUS010000014.1:0-314164 GCA_963771775.1 uncultured Actinomycetota bacterium | reverse complement strand
ATCAGAACGAGCCCGGCAGGACGAGCACCGCCCACGCCGCGATCGGCCCGAGCGCGACGATGACACAGGTGTAGGAGATGACCTGCCGGTAGAAGCGGTTCCGGTCGACGCCACGGGCATTGGCGAGGACCAGCGCGCCGTTGGTGGAGAACGGTGAGACGTCCACGATCGTGGTGGAGATGGCCATGGCGGCGACGACCCCCACGACCGGCAGGGAGTCGGTGAGCAGCAACGGGATCGCCATCGGGATGGTCGCGGTGAGAATCGCCGTCGACGACGCGAACGCCGAGGTGACGCCGACGATCACACAGAGCACGAGCGCCACCAGCAACGGAGCTCCCAGGCCGACCGCGCCGTGGGCGACCCAGTCGATGGTGCCGGAGTGCTCCAGCACTCCCACGTAGGTGACCATGCCCGCGACCAGGAGGATCGTCGGCCAGCTGATGCCGTCGACGGCCTTGCCGAGGTTCTCGCGGTCGAGCAGGGCGAGCACGCCACCCGCGGCCAGCGCGAGGAAACCGATCTGCAGCTGGAACCCGAGTGCGCCGACCACGAGCACGACCAACGCCGCGAGCGTGGCGCGTTGACGCCAGGTCACCGTTGCCGACTTCGCCTTGACCGCGGTGGCGGTACCGCCACCGGCCGGCGCGGGTGCGCTTCCTCCGGTCGACCCGTCACCGCCGGACGCCGCGTCGTCCGGGTGCTCGACGAAGCTCTCCTCACCGCGGCGGCGGAGCATCACGTAGGTGCCGGCGGCGAGCAGCAGGTTGAAGCCCATGCTCGCGAAGAACAACGCGGCGTGGGAGATCGTCAGGCCGGACTTGGCCACGATGCCGTACACGAGCGCGCCGGACACCGCCATCGGGGAGAACGCCCCGGCATGGGCGCCGCAGATCACCATCATGCCGATCATCAGCGGGCTGATGCGATAGGCGAAGGCGAAGCTCATTCCGATCGGCACCAGCAGCGCGACCGCGGCCGGGGTGAAGGTGCCCAGCGCGGTCAGCGTGGCCGCGACGGCGAACAGCACCCACGGGACCAGGATCGCGCGGCCTCGCACGAGCCGGATTCCGCCCTCTACCAACAGGTCGATCGTGCCGTTCAGCTTGGCGACGGAGAACAGGTAGGTGACTCCGACGACGGTGATGAACAGCGAGACCGGGAATCCCTCGAAGATCTCCTTGTCCTCGAGGCCGAACACGAACGTGCCGACCACGAACGACGCGACCAGCGCGAGGATCCCGATGTTGATGGGCAGCATCGTGGCGATGACGAACATGGCGCCCAGAACCAGGATCGCGATTAGCTGTGATGACATCATTGTCCTCTTTGGTCGTACGGCCGGCCCTGACGCTTCCGTCCGGGCGGGACGGTGCGGGTCAGGAGGCCGCCGCGGCGGCCAGTGTCGTGGGATAGGGCTCCAGCAGCTCGTTGTCGGGGAGCACGAGGGTCGCGTCGCCGATCCGGCGGGTGGTGCGAGTGACCCCGATCGCGAGCAGCCCATCGCGAGTGCCCGCGCGCGTGGTCACCACTCCGGCCGGAGTGTCCAGGCGCAGCACTTCCTGCGCACCGGCGGTGAAGTCGGACAGCACCGTACCCGGCGTGTGCGCGGCAGCGGTGAGAGCGACGCTTCCGGTGATGGCCAGCGCGGGATGCGTCCGCCCCATGGACAACATCCGCACGGTCACGTCCGAGTACTCGGGCCGGCCCGCGCTGACCAGGGCGATCTTGGGGGTGGCCCGGGCGGCTTCGGCGGGATCGGCGGCGAGACCCATGCGGACCGCCGCGATGCGGCGGATCCGGTCGAGCCGAGCCAGCAGGTCCTCCTGGGCGTCGAGTGCGGCGGGGGAAGCCGCACCGTCCGCGCCGACTTCGCCGGCGGGGACGAGGACGACGGGCGCCCCGGCGTCGAGCAGCGTGACGCGCACCCCGTCCACCAGGTCGACGGCGTTGCCCGTGGGCAGCAACGCCCCGGTCGTCCGCCCGGCCGGATCGACGAACCACAGGTGCACCCCGAGGCCGGGCTGGGTCACCCCGGGAATGTGGTCTCCGCCCTGTTCGGTCACCTGGCCCGCGGGCGTCGGCACCTCGACGACGATCAGCTGACCGGTGTTGGTGTTGTTGATCCGCACCGTGGTCACCTCGCCGGTGGGCACCACCCAGCCGCGCCGCAGCGCGTAGGGCCCGACGACGGCCGAGCAGTTGCCGCAGTTGCTCGTCCAGTCCACCCGCCCGTCGGCGATGCCGATCTGGGCGAACGTGTACTCGACGTCGATGCCCGGCCGATCGCTTCTCGCGAGCACGACGGCCTTGCTGGTGGTGGAGGTCGCCCCGCCGACGCCGTCGACCTGGCGCGGGTCAGGACTGCCGTAGAGCCGCAGCAGCACGTCGTCGACGCTGCGATCGGGCACCGTGAGCACATCGCGTTCGAACACCCAGCACTTGCTGGTGCCACCGCGCATCCAAGTCGCCGGGATCTCTCGCACAGTCACTCCTTCGCGACGGTGGCAACACCGCCGTAACAGCCGGGGAATGACGGTTACCGTGACTCGGGTCGAGGTTGAACACAATCGCGAGAATCTGAATACCCGTGAAGCAATGCTTCACGCTCAGATGGGCGTTCAGAAGCTCAACAGGACACTTGCCTAGCAGATCAGCAGTTGAAACGCTCCTATGAGTCTGAAGCTAAGCTGCACGGAAGTCCGCAATCAGTGAAGTTGCCGCATCAAACTTCTTCGCCCGAGGAGTGCCCATGTTGGACGTCCGGCGCCTGGCGCTGCTCGCGGCTGTGGTGGACACGGGTTCGATGACCGCCGCCGCGGAGCAGCTCGGCTACACCCCGTCCGCGGTCTCGCAGCAGCTGCGCCGGCTCGAAGTGGAAGCCGGTCAACCCCTGCTGCACCGCCAGGCCAGGGGTGTGCGCCCCACCGAGGCGGGCGCCCTGCTGGCCGGCCACGCTCGCCACGTCCTGCGCCGGCTCAGCGCGGCCGAGGCCGACCTCGCCGAACTCGCGGGACTGCGCCGGGGCACCATCGCGGTGGGCGTGTTCCCGACCGTCGCGAGCGCCCTGCTCCCCCAGGTCGTCAGCCGGTTCCGCCGCCAGTACCCCGACCTGCGCCTGGACGTGCGCAGCACCCGGTTCGACGAGCTGGTCGAACTGCTGGAGAACGGCACGGTCGGCATCGCGCTCCTGTGGGACTACGCGTGGAACCGCGTCAACGTCGCCGACATCTCCCTGACCCCGTTGCTGCACGATCCGACCGTGCTCATCGTCGCCGCCGACCACCGCCTCGCCCGCAAGCGGTTCACCACCATGTCCGAACTCGCCGACGAGGACTGGATCGTCCGCGCCCACGACCATCCGGTGGCCGAGGTGCTCGAACGCAGCTGCCGCGCGGCCGGGTTCACCCCGAAGATCGCGTTCGAGGCCAACGACTACCAGGAGGCGCAGGCCATGGTCAGCGTCGGACTCGGAGTCGCACTCGCGCCCAGGACCGCGGTGCGCAACCCGAACCCGGACGTCCGCGTCCTCGCCCTCGGTACCGACGTGCCGGCTCGGCGCGTCCTGCTGGCGCACCGCCAGGACCGGCTGCGCGCACCCGCGGAACTCGCCATGCACCAACTGCTGGTCGACGTCGCCCGCGAGTACCAGACCAAGACCTGACCTCCGGCCGGCCCTGGCCTGGTTCGGCCGGCGTCGGAAACTTGCCGGATCATCGTGTTGATCGGCCGTGGCTTCGGACGTCTGACCGATGTCGGATTCGGGTGGTTGACCGCAGAGGACGCCAGCCCCCGGCCGAGGTCGCCGAGCTGCTCGGCATCAGCAGGGAGGCGGTCGCGTCGTCGTTGAACCGCGCCCTGGAGTCACTGCGCAAGAAGTTGGGGAGGTCGTGATGGACGAGGTCGAGGACAGGGTGCGCACGGCGTTGCGGGACAACGCGGCGCTGATCACGCAGGACTCGTTGCGGCACAACGCTCCGCGCGCCGCACGGCAGCCGAGAACCCGATCGGCGGTCCTCGTCGCGGCGGCGTTCGTGCTGGCCGCGGGTGGGGTCACGGCCGCGATCTCGTTGCGCGGCAACGACAGTCCCGGACTGCAGTGGGGTGCGGAGACGCCCGCGTACGCCGGCTTCCGCTGGCACCTGCGGACAGTCGGCGACCACGAGGTGCCCGCCGATCTGGGCGCCTCCGCGTCGTTCCGTCCCGGCGGCGACTTCCAGCTGTCCGACGGGACCAACTCGATGTTCGGGCACTACGACGCGACGGCCACCTCGGTGCGGCTGCGGGACGTCGGGCGCACGTTCGCGCTCTACGCAGGCGACGATCCGGTGCGCCTGGCCGTCATCGCCGCGATGGACGAACTGACAGCGCGGGAGGCTCGGGTTTCGGTCTCGAAAGACCGGCTGGTCGTCACCACCGACTCCCACGAGCTGGTCTTCACCCGCGGCGAGGCGGTGACCAGCACCGTTCCTTCCTCCCGATGACCGATGCCCGACCAGGACCACAGTTGTCCGCATCCGGTGCCAGGGTTCCGCACATGATCGGACGATGGCACGGCCTGGTGATCGACTGCCCTGACCCGCAGCGCCTCGCGGAGTTCTACCAGCAACTGCTCGGCATGATCCGGGTCCAGGACGACCCAGGCTGGGTCGTGATCGGCGACGCCCCCGACCGCCCCGGCGTGGCGTTCGCGCGGGTCGGCGACTGGCAGCCACCGAAATGGCCGGACGAGTCGGCGCACATGCACTTCGACGTGCGCGTCGACGACCTCAAGGTGGCCGGCGAGCAGGTGCTGACACTGGGCGCGCGCAGGCTGGAGGGCGGCGGCGAACGGTTCGAGGTCTACGCGGACCCGGCCGGCCATCCGTTTTGCCTGGTTTCCTGGTAACCGCCGAGAGCGCCGACCGGCGATGTTTTCCCTGGTCGAAGACGGTACGACGACCCAGCGACGCGCGTGATTCGCGCTGACTTCATCACGCGTGCATGGTGTGGACGCCGCCATGCGTCATGCTGTGGTGGTGACACTCCGGCAGGCGAGCGACTTCGCCCAGTTGGCCGCCTCTATCAAGCAGGCTGGCCTGCTTGGGCGGCGGCGTGGTTATTACTACGCACGCATCACGGCGAACCTGCTCGTCTACGCAGGGGCGTGGGTGGCGTTCGTGCTGCTCGGCGACTCCTGGTGGCAGCTCGCGGTGGCGTTCGTGCTGGCGGTGATGACGACGCAACTCGCGTTCATCGGGCACGACGCCGGGCACAAGCAGATCTTCACCTCCAGGAAGTGGAACGAGATCGCCGGGTACCTCCACGCCGGGATCACGGGCGTCAGTTACGACTGGTGGGTCAGCAAGCACAGCCGGCATCACGCGAACCCCAACCACGAGGACGAGGACCCGGACGTCGACATCTCGGTGCTGGCGTTCACGCAGCGGCAGGGTGCCGCCAAGCGGGGACCGCGCAGGTGGATCGCCTCGCACCAGGCGGTGTTGTTCTTCCCGTTGCTGTTCCTCGAAGGCTTCGCGCTGCACTGGCACTCGATCCGGCACGGGGGACGCGAGCGGTTCCTCATGATCGCGAACGTCGTGGTGTACCTCGGTGTGGTGTTCTGGGTGTTGTCGCCCGTGTACGCCGTCGCGTTCGTGCTGGTGCATCAGGGCCTGTGGGGCTTCTACATGGGATGTTCGTTCGCTCCCAACCACAAGGGCATGCCGGTGCTGTCGGCCGGGCACTCGCTCGACTTCCTGCGCAAGCAGGTGCTGACCTCGCGCAACATCCGGGGCAGCTGGTTCGTCGACTTCCTGCTCGGCGGGCTCAACTACCAGATCGAGCACCACCTGTTCCCGAGCATGCCGCGGCCCCATCTGCGGCACGCGCAGGCGATCGTGCGCGACTACTGCAAGCAGCACGGGATTTCGTACGCGCAGTGCGGACTGTTCCGGTCGTACGGGTACGTGTTGCAGCACTTGCACGAGGTTGCGGCACCGTTGCGCAAGTCGGCGGCCTGAGTTATCCGCCAAATGCCCTAAAGGCGGCCAAAGGCTCGCCAAAATGCTCGTCCAACTGACGCCGCGCTGGTTCCCTCGATGTCGACTGACACTTGGGGGAACCGAACATGCGCAGAAAGCTCATTGGCGTGCTCGCCGCAGGGGTGGCGCTGTCCCTGGCCGTGGGTGGCCAGTCCGCCGCCGAATCGCCGGCCGCACCACCGCCGGCCCAGGCCGATCCGATGCTCGCGTTCCTGCCGCCGGAAGCGCAGGTCGACTGGGCGGCGGTGCACCGCGACCGGGCGGCCCGCAAGCAGGCCCGCTCCACCGTGCGGACCGCTGGGCAACCGTTGGCGTACAACGAGAAGGAAGCGGTGGGCGCGCAGGGTCGCAACGACGCGCCCGCCCAGGCCGAGTACGTGGCGGGGTTCGGCACCGGCCGGGGCAAGAACCCGAAGCTCACGCTCACCGGTGACCTCGCGATCGACCCGACCCTTCCGGCGGTGCCGCCGTTCGCCGAGACGAACGACGCGATCCCGCTCGCGAGCGACACCGGTGTGCCGGCGCGCGGGCGGGCATTGAGCACCAGCGGCACGATCGGCGACGGTCCGTACGGCACCGGCGGTGACGGCAGCGGTGACCACGACTTCTACCGGCTGACCGGCGGCCCGGAGCTGTCGGTCGCGACCATCGAGACGCACACGCCGACGGGCGACCTGGACACGTTCCTCGCCTCGTTCGACGCGAACGGCCAGCAGATCCAGACGAACGACAACCTCGTGGGTGTCACCGACAGCAGGTTGCAGGTCCGGGTGCCCCCCAACGCCACCGTGTACGTCATGGTCGCCGCGGCGGGTCCCGGCGCGATCCCGAGCGACCCGATGACGCCGGGCACCGGCAAGAGGGCCGGCACCGAGGGGCCGTACAACCTGACCGTCAAGACCGGGAACGGCTTGGCGGACAAGGACTTCTTCGCCGTCGACCTGCGTGCGGGTGACGTGCTCGGCGCGTCCGCGGCGGGCCGGGCGACCAGGGTCATGATCCACGACCCGGCCGGCCGCGAGGTCTTCGGTTCCTCGCAGGACGCCAGCTTCCTGTTCTCCGAGCACTCCCCGATGCCCGCCGGCGGCAACGCCGTCGCCGACTTCGTGGCACCGCGCGACGGTCGCTACACGGTCGCCGTCGAGGACGGTGAGGGCCGCTACGACGTCACGGTCGAGGCCTACCGCCCCGGCTCGGAGCTCGCACAGCGGCCCGAGGTCCAGACGATCTTCCTCGACTTCGACGGCGCGCGGGTCAACACCCGGATCTACGGGATCGACCCGGCCTCGGCGGGCGTCCGGACGCTGTCGCCGCTGAAGACGTTCCTGCCCGGCTGGGGGCTCACCGATGCCGACGAGAACGCGGTGATCGACTCCGTGATCGCGTCCGTGCGGGAGAGCATCGAGCACGACCTGGCGCACAAGGGCACCAACAAGCGGTTCGCTGTGCGCATCCTCAACAGCCGTGACCACGCCGATCCGTGGGGTCAGCCGAACGTCAGCCGCGTCATCGTCGGTGGTTCGATCGCCGAGTCGCGGATCTCGACCATCGGCATCGCCCAGTCGATCGACGCGGGCAACTTCGGCAAGGAGGAGACCGCGCTGGTGCTGCTGGACGTCCTCAGCCTGCCCGCCGGCCAGTCGAGCGCCTCGCTGAACACCTACGTCACCCCGGCGAGCGACCGCACCGGGTTCATCGGCCGGGCGATCGGCAACATCACCGCGCACGAGGCCGGTCACATGGCGGGCAGCTGGCACGTCGACCAGTACAACGACGTGCCCAGCATCATGGACCAGGGCGGCAACCCGAAGGTGATGTTCGGGGTCGGGCCGGACAACGTGGGCGGCACCGCGGACGACATCGACGTCGACTTCAACGAGGACGTGCTCAACCCGTTCGAGGGCTTCACCGGGACCGAGGACACCCTCAACCGCACCGCCTGGGCGTACACCCGCGGCAACGGCTGACACCCGGTCTGATTCCCGCCAGATCCAGCGTGGCCGCTCGGCCACGCTGGATCGCATGGGATCACTTGAAGGAAAAGCAGTTCTCGTCACCGGCGGCAGTCGCGGGATCGGGGCTGCCGTGGCCGCGAAGCTCACGTCACTTGGGGCGCGGGTGGCGGTCACCTACCAGAACACCAAGCCGGGCAACGTCTTCGGCATCCAGGCAGACAGTGCCGACCCGGATGCCGTTGTGGCGGCGGTGGAAGAGACGGCAGCGAAGTTCGGCCGGCTCGACGTGCTCGTGAACAACGCGGCGGTGTTCCAGGTCGCACCGCTGGAAGAACTGGGCCAGAAGGAGTTCGACCACACCATGGCGGTGAACGTGCGGGCACCGTTCCTGGCGTCAAGGGCAGCGGCGCGGCACATGGGTGAAGGTGGCCGGATCATCAGCATCGGCAGCAATGTCGCGGTGCACTCGCCGTTTCCCGGCTTCGCGCTCTACTCGGCCAGCAAGACGGCGCTGATCGGGATGACGAAAGGTCTTGCGCGCGAACTGGGACCTCGGGGCATCACCGCGAACATCGTCAACCCCGGTCCCACTGATACGGACCTGAACCCTGCTGACGGTCCGATGGCGGAGACGATCCGCGGGCTGACCGCCCTGGGCCGCTACGGGCAACCGGGCGAGATCGCCGAACTGGTGGCAGCGCTGGCCGGGGACGCCGGTGCGTACGTCACCGGCGCGAGCATCAACGCTGACGGCGGTTTCACCGCCTGAGTCGGGCTTCGTCAGCCCCTCGAGGCCGGGCGCCCGCAGTGCACCCGGCCTCGAACTACGCCCAGGTGACCGGCAGGGCGTGCACGCCGTAGATGTTCATGTCGGTCCTGAGCTTCACCTCACGGGCCGGCACGGCGAGCGAGAGCGTCGGGAAGCGGCGCAACAGTCCCTCGAACCCGGCGCGCATCTCGATGCGGGCCAGCTGCTGACCGAGGCACTGGTGGATGCCGTGCCCGAACGACAGGTGCCCGCGGGCGTTGCGGTGCACGTCGAGCGTGTCGGCGTGCTCATAGCGTTCCGGGTCGTGATTGCCCGCCAGCAGCGACAGGATGACCGACGAGCCCGCGCGGATCGTCTCCCCGAAGAACTCGATGTCCTCTGCCGCGTAGCGGAAGAAGATGTCGCCGACGGCCAGGTAGCGCAGCAGCTCCTCGACGGCGTCGGGGATCAGCTCCGGGTTCGCGCGCAGCTCGGCCAGCTGGTCCGGGTGCTCCAGCAACGCGAAAGTGCCCAGTGCCAGCATGTTCGCCGTCGTCTCGTGGCCGGCGAGCAGCAGCAGGAAGGCCATCCCGACGAGTTCCTCGATGCTGAGGTCCTCGTCGCGGGCCAGGTCGGACAGCAGATCGTCGACGGGCTCGGCGCGCTTGCCGATGACCAGTTCGACCAGGTAGTTGTCGATCGCCATGTACGCGGCCATCTTGTCCTCCAGGCTCACCTCCCGCTCCATGAACTTGGAGGAGTTGACCTGGAAGGTCTCGCGGTCCGCGTACGGGACACCGAGCATCTCGCAGATCACCAGTGACGGCACCGGAAGCGCGAACTCGCTCACCAGGTCGACCGGCGGGGTGAGCTTCGCCAGCTGGTCCAGCTGCCGTTCGGTGATCTCGATGATGCCCTCTTCCAGAGCCTTCATCCGCTTGACGGTGAACGCTCCGGTGAGCTTGCGCCGCAGCCGGGTGTGGTCCGGCGGATCCATGCTGATGAACAGCCCCGGCGTCTGCGGGGACGGTTCGGTCTGCTCCGGCATGCCGGGCGTGGGGAACGGGACGTGGATGATGCCGAGGTCCTGCCGGTTGCTGAACCTGGTGTCCGCCAAGGCCTGCCGGACGGCTTCGTAGCCGGTGATCAGCCAGCCCTCGTGGCCGTCGGGGAAGAGCATCGGGCTGACCGGGCGGGTCGAACGGAGCTCGGTGATCGCGCTGGGCGGGTCGAACGGGTTCACGTCGCGTTCCATGGGAAGGCCGTGCAGCATGATCAGTGTCCCCTTCAGCGGGTGGATTCGCGGTTGAAGAGCTTCTTGGACCAGAGGTAGCCGCCGACGCCGATGACGACGCACCAGGCGAAGGCGAGGTAGCCGCTGTTACCGATCGGCGTGCCCATCAGCAGGCCACGCAGCGCCTCGATGAACGGGGTGAACGGCTGGTACTCGGCGAACCAGCGCAGCGCTGTCGGCATCGAGTCGGTCGGCACGAAACCGTTGCCGAAGAACGGCAGCAGGATCAGCGGCAGGCCGACGTTGCTCGACGACTCGACGCGTCTTGCTCGCCAGGCCGAGTGCGGCGGAGAACCAGATGAGCGCGAACGCCATGGCCACCAGGAGCCCGGCCAGCGCGAGCCACTCGACGAAGTTCGCCTGCGGCCGGAAACCGATCGCCACCGCGACACCGAACACAAACGTAATAGCGAGGACCGTCTGGACCAGGCTGCCGACGACATGTCCCGTTAGGACGGACACCCGAGCGATCGCCATGGTGCGGAAGCGATCGACGATGCCCTCGGTCATGTCCATCGCGATCGAGATGCTCGTGCCCTGCACCGCCGCGGTGATCGCCATCAGGATGATCGTCGGCGTGACGTAGTTGAGGTACTCCGCCCGCCCGCCGGAAGGCCCGCCGAGGCCGGCGCCGAGCGTGCCACCGAAGACGTAGACGAACAGCAGCAGGAAGACGACCGGCATGACGCATGAGCTGGAACGTCAACGACGGGTAGCGGATCATGCGCTTGAGGTTGCGGCGCACCATCGTCGCCGAGTCGGTCAGTACGTAGGTCATGACTGTGGTCACCGTTTCGGGATTGCCCGTGAGGGCGAGGAAGACGTCGTCGAGGTCCGGGGTGTGCATGCTCAGCGAGTCGACCAGCGACCGCGTTCTCGTCGAGCCGGTCGAGCAGCGCCTTGAGCGACCCGACGCTGCCGTCGTTCGGCACCCGCAACGCGAGCGCCTCACCGTCACGCGATGCCTGGCCGATGACGCGCGCCGCCGACTCCAGGTCGCGGAGTTCGGTGAACTGCAGGAGAACGTGCCCGCCGGGGATGCGCCGCTTGAGCTCGTCCGCGGTGCCCTCGGCGACGACCCGGCCGTGGTCCAGCACCGCGATCCGGTCGGCGAGCTCGTCGGCCTCGTCCAGGTACTGGGTGGTGAGGAAGATCGTCACGCCGTCGGCCACCAGCTCGCCGCACGATGTGCCACATGGCACGGCGGCTGCGCGGGTCGAGGCCGGTGGTCGGTTCGTCGAGGAAGATCACCTGCGGCGATCCCACCAGCGTCATGGCGAGGTCGAGCCGGCGCCGCATGCCGCCGGAGTAGGTGGACGCGGACCGGTCGGCCGCGTCGGCCAGGTCGAACTTCTCCAGCAGCTCGCTCGGTCTTCCGCTTGCCCTCGGCGCGGCCGAGGTGGTGCAGGTCGGCCATCAGCTTCAGGTTCTCGCGGCCCGTCATCAGGTTGTCGACGGCGGAGAACTGGCCGGTGACGCCGATCGCGGCGCGAACCGCGTCGGGATCACTCGCCACGCTCGTGGCCCGCGACCGTCGCGCTGCCGCTGTCCGCGCGGATCAACGTGGACAGGATCTTGACCATGGTGGTCTTGCCGGCGCCGTTCGCGCCGAGCAACGAGAAGACGGTGCCGCGCTGGACGTTCAGGTCGACGCCCTTGAGCACCTCGTTGTCGCCGTAGGACCTGCGCAGCCCGGTTGCCTTGATCGCGGTTCATGGAGTTCCCCTCGGCAGGAACGGCGGACAGCGATGTCGCCGAAGGACGTGTGGGCGGTGACCTTGACGGTCTGCGCGGCGTTGCCGGGACCGTCGACTGCCGTCGAGCGTGTTGGTGACGCGGCCGAACCCGGTCTTGACGTCGAGCCACGCGGCGGTGCCCGGCGCGATCCCGACCTCGATGCCACCCATCGCGGTGCTCAGCGTGACGGTGTCGCGGACGACCTCGCCGACGCTGATGGATCCCATTGGCGGTCTTGGCCTCCACCAGCGCACCGACCCGCTCGACGTTGATGTCGCCGTTGGCCGAGCGAGCCCTCAGCTCGCCCTCGACCGTGCCGATCTCGGTGTGGCCGTTGGAGTTCCTGGCGACCAGCGAGCCGTCGACCGTGCCGACCCGGAGGTGGCCGCTGCCGGTCTTGACCTCGGCGTTGCCCGTGACCGCGCCGACGTTGACCTGGCCGACGCCGGTGTCGACCTTCAACGGGCCGGTCCGGTCGAGGTGGACGTTCCCGGCGGACATGTCGACCTCGGTCACGCCGAGCACACCGCTGGTGCGGACGCTGCCCGCCGTCACGTCGGCGTCCACTTTGGACCCGGTCGGCAGCTCGATCACGACGTCGACCGACCTGGTCTTCTTGGAGAAGTCGAACGTCCGCTTCGGCCCGCGGATCATCAGCGTGCCGTCGGAGTAGTCGACCCGGGTCTTCTGCGCGGCCTCGACGTCCGAGGTGTCGGACGGGTCGGATGGCCGCACCTCGACTATGGTGTCGGTGCGGTCGCTCGCGACGATCTGCACATAGCCCGCGTAGACGTCGAGCAGTGACGGAAATCGGTTCTGGCGTGTCGTATTTCGGCATGGCTGTCCCCTCAGAAGGTGTCGGAAGAACATCCCCGCAGGTCGGGGCGAAGTGGTGCGAGTGCTGGAGCTAGCGGACCCAGCCGACGAAACGCTGCGTCGCGGGAGTGGCCGGCGTCTCGGCCGGGGCGTCGCGCTTCGGCGCCAGCGCGGCGGAAGCGGCGCGCACCAGCCACGCGTTGACCGAACGGCCCTCCTTGGCCGCGGCCTCGTCCACCGCGGTCTTGAGCTGTTCGGGCAGCCGCACGTTGATGCGGACGGTGGCACCGTCCTCGAAGCCGGCCACGTCCTCGGCCGGCGCCGCGACGGGCTCCGGTGCGGCGGCGGCCGGTTGCTCCACCGGCCGCCGCGTCACGACGAACTTCGGGTCCCGGCCCCGCAGCAGCACCTGCACCGAGTCCGGCGCCAGGTCCGCGGTGATCTCGTCGGCGGCGGCGGACAGCGCCTCGAGCAGCGCCAGCCGGATCGCCGACTCCATCGACACGGTCAACCGCTCGACCAGCGCGCCGGCTTCGTCACCGCCGGTCTCGACGGCGGTCAGCAGCTCGCGACCCAGGGAAGCCACGTACGGGGTCAGATCCATGGCACCACTATGGCACACGGTGGCACCACCAGCAAGCATTTCTGGCTCAGCATGGCATCAGTTTGGCTCAGCGCAGGTCAGAGGCCTGCTCAAGGGAGCTGAAGGCGGCCAGCGTGGGCGTTCCCACCTGCCGATCGAGCACGGCGAAGACGACGTGGTCGAAGAAACGGTTGTCCCGCAGGACGGTTCGGAACGTCTCGGCAACGGTCGCGGGATCGTTGCCGAAAACGCCGCAGCCCCAGGCACCGAGCACGAGCCGCCGGTGACCGTGGGCCGCGGCGACGTGCAGCACCCGGACGGCACGCCGCAGCAACGCGGCCGGGATGGCGTCGGAGCGTTCGGGCTGGTTGCGCAGGATCGCGGACCGGTTGGGCGCCGCAGCGGTGAGGAACGAGACCTCGTACGGCTCCGGCAGAAGGTTTCCCCTGTCGTCACGGAAGACCGGCACCCGAGGCGAGTAGATCACGCGATCGGTGTAGGTGAGGTCCTCGTGCGCGCGGTGGTGCGCGTAGAACTCACCGGCGGCACGCAGGCAGGGGTAGAGCGCCGATCCACGCGCGACACTCTCCTCCTGGGCCTGCGCGCCGTTCAGGAAACCGCCACCGGGGTTACGGGCCGAGGCGAAGACCAGGCACGCGACGTCGCCACCGAGCCGGCGGGTCGCCTCCAAAGTGGACTCGTTCGTGACGTCGATCTTCGGCGGATCACCCTGCTCCGGCAACGAAAGCACGTCCTCGGGCAGGTACAGCCGGGTGCCCGCCACCGCACGGGTGACGTCGATCGGGACCTCACCCGCAGCGGTGGAGTAGGAACCCCGCTCCGAGATCGCGACGGTGTCGTGGGCGATCGCCCTCAGCCTGCTGCTCATGATGAGTGAGATTGTCGCCGCACGGACGTCAACCGCGGTAGTGATTTGCGACCGCGGCGAAGGCGGCCTTGGGCTCCCAGTGCAGATCGTCGTAGACCTTGACGATGCCAGGGCTGGCCAGGTCGAGATCACGACGCGGGTCGCCGGGCCGATGCGGGTAGTTGCCGAGCGCGAACAGGTAGACGAACGCGCCGTCGACCCCCTCGGCCTCGAAGATCTCCAGCAGCTCCACCAGGTACCGGGCCTGTTCGTCCTCGTCGCGGACGTACCCGTCCCGCACCCGGACCGGCAGACCGGCCTCGTCGAACTCGACGATCTCCATGCTGCGCGGCGCCACGGCGCCCGAGCCCCGCCAGGCGGCCGTGCCGAACCCGGTGATCGCGACCGGTTTCCCCTGCGCCACCACGTTCCGGATGCTCTCGGCGTACTGGCCGGCGACCTCGGCGGACCGGATCAGCTCGAACGACATGATGTCGAAGAGGCTCCAGTCGACCCGCTCGAACGGGATGCAGGCGTAGGTGAGCGGGCCACCGAACTCGGCGCGGACCGCCGCGACGGCCGGCCCGAGGAAGTCGTTGAGCCGCGCGCTCGCCTCGAGCAGCCGCTCGGCCCGGCCGTCCGGTTCGGCGAACAGCCGATCCACCCGCTCCAGCACGTCGGCGCCGGGCAGGAAGCCCTGGTTCATGATGCTGAGCTCGACACCGGCGACGAACACGACCTCGGCACCGGCGGCGCGTACCCGTTCAGCCCGCCGCGCACAGTCGGTGAACAGGTCCAGGATCTCCGGCGCGGTCAGTTCCAGCGGGTAGGGCGAGAACCAGACCTCCAGGCCGAGCGCGGCGGCGATGCGGGCGGCCTGCTCCAGCCGTTCCGGATCGCCGCCGACGAGGTGCACGGCGTTGCAGTGCAGGTCGTCCCTGATGACGGTCAGGTCCCGCCGCACGACGTCGAGATCGAAGCTCTTCAGGGAGATCTCGCCGTGGCGAACGAAGCCGGTGTCGTACGCGATGCCTTTGACGCGCATGGGTTCGGTCCTTCCATCCTCGGGTGACGACCCGAGACTAGAAGGACAAAGTGCGTGCGCGCAAGTTTGCGCAGGCGCAAGTTAAACCGGCCAGACCAGCAGGACCGGACAGGGCACGGGAGGCCCAGCCGGGCCTCCCGTGCCGAGGAGCTGGCGCCGGGCCGGGAGTACGTCGTCTCCTACTACACCCCGGCAACTACTGGGTGGAGCAGATCTTGGTGTTCGCGCTCTCGCAACCCGTCCGCCCGCGGTTGGCGGCAGTCCAGGACAAACACAAACGTTTGCTGATCACGCCACCTGCAACCAACTTGACGACAGCCGGGCGCAAGAGCGCCCTGACCGGCTTCGGCGGACCGTCGCCGATCCTTCAACCTCAGTAGCATCCCGCGGCCACCGGAACTGCCTTTCCGATGGAGGCCTCCGAACTAGACTGGAGGCCGATCCACCTGGGGGTTTCGCATGCATCGGCACATCCGTTCGGTCGACGACGTACTCGTTCTCCTCGACGGCCTCTTCGCCCCTGAGGCCGACCGCTGGACCGAGCTGGCGGGTGACTGGTGGGACGGCTTCTACGCGAACCGTGCGCGTGAAGTCCCGTTCTTCGTGGCCAAGCCGGACGAGAACCTCGCCGGCTATCTGGACCGCGGCCTGTTCCCGCCCGGCCGGGCGCTCGACGTCGGCTGCGGCCCCGGTCGCAACGCCATCCACCTGGCGCGCAACGGTTTCCAGGTCGACGCCGTGGACATCTCGGCCACCGCCATCGCGTGGGCGCGGGAACGGGGCCAGAACCTGGACATCCGGTTCCGGCACGGTGACGCGTTCACGACCGAGGGCTCGTACGACCTGATCTACGACTCCGGCTGCTTCCACCACCTGCCGCCGCACCGCCGGATCTCCTACCTCGCGCTGCTGGACCGCGCTCTCAAGCCCGGCGGCCACTTCGCGCTGACCTGCTTCACCGCCGACGAGGGCACGGCCACATCGGACGCCGGCCTGTACCGTCAGGGCGGCCTCTCCGGCGGGGTCGGCTATCACCCGGACGACCTGCGCTGGATCTTCCAGGACCTCACCGAGGTGGAGCTCCGCCGGATGACCGAGGAACCCGAGGAATCTCCCGCGTTCGGGAAGTCGTTCCTGTGGACAGCGTTGTTCCGAAAGGAATGACGCGCCATCACGTCACGCGAAGCCGCGCAGGGCGTCGAGCTCGTGGATGCGTTTCATTCGTCAAGTGCAGCGAACGGACACCGTTGTCCGGCAGGCGGAAAAGCAGGTGCCCGCCACCTGCGAAAGTAGGGTCAACGCCCTGCTCCAGTAGGTGATCTGAGCACGTATGCGCGCAGTATCGTCAGGCCGGTGAGACGGTCCGGAGACCTGGCACTGGTGCTGCTCGTGGCAGCGCTGGGAACCTGGCGCGAGCTCACCCTGCCGGCACCGTCCAGGTTGGTCGACGCGTCCGTCGCGGGCTACGTCGCGATCCACCTGCTGTCGGCGGGGGCGCTGTGGTGGCGGCGCACCCATCCCGTGGCGTCCGGAGCGGTAATCGCTTTCCTCTCGTTGCTCACCCCGACCTACGCCTCGATCGTCTCCGCGTACTCGGTGGCCGCGCACGCCACGAACCACCGCTGGACGGTGCTGTTCCTGCCCGTCGCGTGGTCGATCGGCGCCGGCGTGTGGGCGATGCCGGTGCTCGGCGACAGCTTCACCGGCCCGGGCCTGATCGTCATCGCCGGACTCGCCGGCCTCTATCTGGGCGCGCGGCGCAGGCTCGTGCAGGCGCTCACCGACCGCGCCGAACGAGCCGAACGAGAACGCGAGCTACTCGCCGAACAGGCCCGCGCCGACGAACGCACCAGGCTCGCCGGCGAGATGCACGACGTCGTCACCCACCGCCTGAACCTGATGGTGCTGCACGCCGGAGCGTTGCGCGTGGCGGCCAAGGACGACGGCGTCCGCAAAGCCGCCGACGAACTGCGCACCGCGGGCTGCCAGGCCCTCGCCGAACTGCGCGACCTGGTGGGCGTACTGCGATCCGGCCGCACCGCCCGCATCCCGGACGTGCTCCCGGACCACCTCTCCAGCCTGGTCGCCGACTCCGCCGCCACCGGCCTGGCCGTGACGCTGACCGAACACGGCGACGCGGACACCGTCTCCCCCGCCGTCCGCCGCACGATGTACCGGGTCGTCCAGGAGTCCCTGACGAACGTCCACAAACACGCCCCCGGCGCCGAAACCGAGATAACCATCCACTGTGGACCGAACAGCGTGCGCGCGGTCATCCGCAACACCGCCCCGCCGGCCGCACCGGACGCCGCCCTCCCCGCCTCCGGCTCAGGCCTGCTGGGCCTGCGCGGCCGCGTGGAGATGGTGGGCGGCACCCTCACCGCCGGCCCCACCGACGACGGCGGCTTCGAGGTGGACGCCCTCCTGCCCGCCTTCGTACCGACATGATCAGCGTCCTGCTCGTCGACGACGAACGCATGGTCTGCGCTCGCACACGAAGCCGGCCTGCACTGATCACTCGTCCGACGCCCGTACCGCGCGGCACGCCAGGTGAACCGCCAGCCGCTCGTCCGGGTTCAGCAAACTGACCCCGAGCAACTGCTCGGCCCGGTTGATCCGCTGCGCCACCGTGTTCCGATGCACCTTCAACAGCACCGCGGCCGAAGACGTCACCGACTCCTCGTCCAGGTAGACGGCCAGGGTGCGCAACAACTGCCCGTCCTCCACCCCGGCCAGCGGTTCGAGCAACCGCGCCGCCTGCTCCACCAGCGCCGGCGTCTCGGCCGCCATCGACAGCAACCGCCGCACCCCGAGCTCGTCGATGTGCACGACCTTCGCCGCCCCGGTCATCGCCGCCGCCTCACGCGCCTCGGCCAGCGTCCGCCCCACGCCGGACGTGCCGGGATGGGGCCGCCCGACGCCCGCCACCAGCCGGCAAGGGCCCAGCGCCTGGGCGATCTTCGCGGTCAGCTCGCGGTGCTGCGACTGCGGCGGCTCGGAGTCGTTGGTGAGCCAGAACGACCAGCCCTCCGCGCCCTCGACGAGCTGGCCGTGCAGGCCGCGCCGGGACAGCTCGACGCGCAGCCGTTCGGTGTGGGTCGCGTCGAGCGCGTTCGGCCCCGGCGGGTTCGGCACCACGTAGACGCCGGTGTGCCAGCCGTCGAGCCGCCACCCGGCGAGCACCGCCTGCTGCACCAGTTGCGGCGGCACGTCGGAGCCGGCGGCGAGCAGCTCGGCCAGCAGTGAGCCGAGCGAACGGGCGCGGCGTTCGGTTTCCAGGCGTGCGGCGGCGACCCAGTTGCCCAGTGCCCAGGAGGCGACCTGGCTGATCTGCTGGACGGTCTCGGCCCACCGCTTGTTGCGGCCGCGGGTGTGCGAGACCAGCCACAGGTGCACGTGCCCAGTCCGGTCGGTCTCCACCGGAACGGCCACGGCGAAGCCCCCGGTGAACTCCCCCGTCATCTCGACCGTGGTGGCGACCGAGCCGACCAGCAGGTCCGGCGGCAGGCCCGGCGGTGACACGCCCTCGATCGCCGTGCCGTCCGCGCTGATCACCGCGCAGGTCACGTGCAGCTCGCCGGACAGGATCGTGATGACCGACCGCGGGTCCGGCCTGCTGCGGCCCAGCCGGGCGGTGACCGCGATCAGCAGCCGCGCCGCCGCGACCTCGGGGCGACGCACGGCGGTGCGCAACGAGTCGGCCACCAGCAGTGGGTCGTCGGCCTTGATCTGCAGCAACGGCACGCCGAGCCGGTTCGCGAACGAGATCGTCGCGGTGGAGGGCGGCTGGTAGCTGCCGGTCGGGGGCCGCACCAGCACAACGGCCCGCACGTCCGCGCTGTAGGCCCGGCGCAGCGCCACCTCGACGAGGTACGGCTGGTGCCCGGTCAGGATCACCAGGTCGCCGGCCGCGCACGCCTCCACGGCCGTCAGGTCCGCCGCCAGCCGCACGTCGCCGACCTCGGTGTCGAGGCCGCGCTCGCCCGCCAGCAGGCTCGCGTCACCGAGCACGCCGATCTCCAGGAGATCGCGCACGGTGAGCGAATCGGCGTCGTCGATCACGGAACGTCCCGGAACGGCACGTAGTCGAGGTCGTAGCCGAACGCCCGCGGGTCGACCCGTCCGAGCATCTCTTCACGGGTCCACTGCACCGGCGATGGGAGCGCTACCACATCCACGACCGCCCCGAACCTGAGTCGCTCCGTCGACACCGGCGACCCGGACTCCGCGTCCAGCAGGCACAGCAGGTCGGGCGTGGTCACGAGCGGCTCGCCGTCCGCGAGCGCGGCGAGGTACTCCCCCTGCATCTCCAGGCGCACATACGCATCGTCGGCGTCGAGGCACCGCAGCGCCACCGTTCCGCGCGGAAAGTCCCCAACGGACTCACGCCACACCTCGACGACCTTTCCCCGCGTCACCAGGAAACCGCCGGAGGCCTTGGCGCGCTCCGCGACTGAAACCGTTTGCTGCGACCAGATCGCACCGAGTTCGAGGGCACGCTGGAGCGAACCCGTTATGCCCACTTTGATGGCGTCCGCGAGCTTCAACGGTTTCGCCACCATCATCGCCCAGCCGCCGAAGTCGACCATCACGGTGCGCACGAGCTTCTCGATGCCGGTCGCGTCGAGGACCGCCCGGTTTCCGCTGGGTTCGGTGATGGCCAACGGGGTCGTGGGCAACCCGGCCGCGTCGTAGGTCGTCTGGTCGATCCGCGGGAACGCTCTCCCCATCCCGTCGACGTCGACGTACGGCAGCCCCAGCCGGGCGGCCAGGAGCAGCGGCAGCAACCCGTTGCACCCGCCGACCTCCCACCCGATGACCGCCGTCACAGGCGTGGAATCGTGCGCCTGCAACGCCTTCAGCGCCTCCTTGGCCTCCTGACCGGACGGCAGCTTCTCGATCATCACGGTCGGCGCGCCGATCAGCCCCACCCGTGCGCCGTGGCCGTCCGGATCAGCTTCCTCCGGCGACAGCACCGTGACCGGTCCGCTTTGCCGCATTTCGTGCCGGAGCATCGCGGCGAAGGCGTGGACCTCGTGTTCGCCACCCCCACCACCGCTGCCGAGCATGACCACGCCCAGGGAGAGCCGGTCAACCTCGTCGGGCTGGAGCAGGTGCATGCGCGAGACAGTAGTGCCGCGAACGGCCGGTCGAGAAGGATCCGCGTCCTACCCGCCCAGTGGCACGTAGTCGTGCGAGTAGCCGAACGCCGCCGGCCCGACCAGCGCAAGCCCCTCCGGTGTGCGCCAGCGCGGGTGGCAGGGCGCACCGACCACGGCGACCCGCTGCCCGTACCGCAGCCGTTCGGCCGGGATGGGCTCGCCCTCGTCGTCCAGCACGCAGATCAGGTCCGGCACCGAGGCGACGACCTCGCCGTCCAGGGACGCCACCAGGTGCTCGTTCTGGAACGCGAGCCGGCAGGTCGCCCCGTCCGGTCCCGCCAGCCGCGCCTCCCCCTGGGAGAACCCGGGATCGGTCGCCCGCGCGACGTCGACGACCTTGCCGGTGAACAACGTCGTGCCGCCGAGGAACGACGCGACGGCCGCGCAGGGATCGGTGCGGGAGCGGCGCGCCTGGTCCACCAGCCGTCCCAGCCGGGCCGCCAGCGTGAGTGTGCCGGGGATCGTGACGTCGCGAGCCTGCCTGCCGGACATGGGAAAGCTGCTCATCAAAGCGGTGCAGCCCATCCTGACGGTGGCCGAGCGCGCGAGCCGTTCCGCCCAGTGGTTGTCGCGGACGTCGAGGACGATCGAGTTGCCCTTCTCGTCCGCGAGCGCGAGTGGGCTGGCGAGCACACCGTCCAATGTGCACACCACCATCTGCACCATCGGGAAGGCGCGGCCCATGCAGTCGGCGTCGAGCACCGGCAACCCCAGTGACGCGGCCACCGGGAACGGCGCGAGCGAGTTCATCCCGCCGACCTCGATCGGCAGCACGTGCGTGATCGGACGGCCGAGCTCTCGCTGCAGCATCAGGAAAGCCGTGACGGCCTCGGCACCGCCCGGGAGCTTCTCGATCATCACGGCCGGCGCGCCGATCATGCCGATGCCCGCGACCAGGGCGTCGTCCGGAAGCTCGTGCACCTCGGCCGCGAGCACCGGGCCGTACTCGCGCACCGCCTGTTCGGCGACGAGCCGGCCGATGTACGGATCACCGCCGCCACCGGTGCCGAGAATGGCCGCACCGCGCGCGATGTGCCTCAGCTCACCGATGCCGATCTCACGCACGAGCCCTCCGCGCGACGTCCTCCAGGACGAGGTCGCCGACGGCCCGGGCACGCACCCTGCTCGCGTTGCCCGGCAGGTACGCCAGGGGAATCTCCTCGACCTCCACGATCCGCACGGTGTCCGCCCGCGCGCCCGCGGCCACCGCCTTGTCCACGGCCTCCTGCCGGGCGGCGTCGAGCACCTCGTCACGGCGGTCCGGCGTCATCGCGAAGACGCGGTCGACCTCGCCCCCGACCTGCGCGATCGCGGCGCCGATGGCGTTGGCGAACGCGTGGTGCTCGGGCCTGATCAGGTCACTGACGCCTTCGAGCTTGTCCGGTACCAGGATGCTGCCGCCGCCGACCAGCACGACGGGCAACGGCGCCGGGCACGTGCGCATGCGGTCGACCAGTGTCGCGATCCGGTCGCCGATGTGGTCGAGCACCAGGCTGACCATCGTGCGGTCCAGGCCGCGCACCAGCGAGGCGTCGCCGATGTCCGCGAGGCCCGCCGCGACCGCGATGTCCGTCGTGGTCAGCTCGTCGCCACCGAACACCAAAGCCCGCTGGGACAACCGGAATCCGACGCTGTCCGGCCCGACCGAGATACCGTCCGGCGTCTCACGCACAACACTGCCGCCACCCAGGCCGACCGACAGCACGTCGGGCATCCGGAAATTCGTCCGCACGCCGCTGATCAGCACCTCGGACGAGGCCTCGCGCGGAAAACCGTTGTGCAGCATGCCGACGTCGGTCGTCGTGCCACCGACGTCGATCACCGCGCAGTCGTCCAGTCCGGACAGGAACGCACCGCCGCGCATGGAGTTCGTGGGGCCGGAGGAGAACGTGGCGACCGGGTAACAGCGCGCGTACTCCAGGTCCATCAACGTGCCGTCGTTCTGGCTCAGGTACAGCGGCGCGCCGATGCCCAGTGCCCGCAACGACTCGGTGAGCCCGTCGGCGATCTGCTCGGCGAGCTCGCGCAGCGCGGCGTTGATGATCGTCGCGTTCTCCCGCTCCAGCAGGCCGAGCCGCCCGATCTCGTGCGAGAAGCTGATGAGCAGATCCGGCACCTCCGCGGTCAGGATCTCCGCCGCCTGGCGCTCGAAATCGTTGTTGACCAACGAGAACACCGACGAGACGGCGACCGAGCGCACACCTTTCGCCGCGATGTCGGCCGCCACCGCACGCAGCTCGTCCGCGTCGAGCGGCGAGATGACCCGCCCGTCGTACTCGTGGCCGCCGTGACAGAGGTAGGAGTACCCGCCGATCACCTCACGCAGCCGCTCCGGCCAGTCGACGAACGGCGGAAGTGCTTTGGTGGCGGGAAGTCCGAGCCGCACCGCCGCCGTTCTGCTGAGTCCTCTGCCCTCGACCAGGGCGTTGACGAAGTGCGTCGTACCGATCATGACCGCCTGGACGGCCACGGGCTCGAAGGCATGGGTGCTCTGCAAGCCGCTGACAGCACTGACGATGCCACTCGTCACGTCGGCCGTCGTCGTCACCTTGCACTCGGCAAGGACACGCCGTCCTTCGACGAGAACGGCATCTGTGTTCGTGCCGCCGACGTCGATCCCGATGTGCACTACCGAACCTTCCCTCAGGCGGCGGACGCTTCCCCGACCACCTTACGGTTGGTGGCCCTCCGCGTCCTCATCCTCAGCAGGTCGAGTCGACCAGCTGAGACGTAGAGGACGAAGGCGAGCACGAGCGAGTTCACACTGGACTGACCGAACGGCAGCAGCTCACCGAGCAGAGCGGAGGCCGGCCAGATGACCACGGTGGCCGGCACCCACGAGGGAGCCGACCGCGGCACGCGCGGCCTGGTGGAGATGATCTCGTTGCGCCAGCGCCGCACGACGTAGTACTCGGCGACCATGATCCCGGTGACGGGCGGGAACACCACGCCCAGCAACACCAGGAAGTGGCTGAACTGGTGCACGATGCCCGCGGCGGCGAGAAAACTGCCCGCGCACCCCACCATGACGGTCACCTGGGCCCGGCTGACCCGCACCGCGAAGACCGCGTCGAAGAAGTTCACCAGCGCGAGCGAGGCCGAGTAGAGGTTCCAGTCGTTGATCTTCAGCACCGCCGTGATCACGATCAGCGCGCCGATCCAGCCACTGGACCGGCCGATGACCCCCATGACGTCGGTGGTGCCGAGCCCGTGCGCGAGAACCACGCCCACCAGCCCGATGACCCACTCACCTGCCGTGATGCCGAGGACGGTCTGCTTCACCACGTCCGACGTAGAACGGTTGAACCGGGTCATATCGGGCGCGATAGCGGCACCGACGATGAAACTGCCGACGACCAGCGTGATCGCGGTCATCATGCCGATGGCCGGCCCAGGCGCCGGACTGCTGAGAGTGGCCGAAACGTCGTTGATGTTCTTCAGTACGAGCCAGACGAGCAGCAGCAGGAACGCAGGCACCGTTACGTACGCGGTCCACGCCATCCACCGCACGCCATAAGCCGCGATGACCGTGACGGCCAACCCGAAGATCAGCGACCACACCGGCGCGGGCAGCACCCCCGTGACGTCGGCGAGCGTGGCCCCCGCCAGCCCCGACTGCACCCCGAACCAGCCGGTCGCGGACAACGCGATGATCAGCCCGAGCATCGCCGAGCCGGCGTGGCCGAACCCGGTCCAGCGGGCCAGGATCGAGGTCGAAAGCCCTTCGCGCTGCCCGATCACCCCGACCGTGACAGCCAGAACGTTGAGCAGCAGTGCCCCGATCGTGAGCGCGACGAACGCGCCCCAGAACGTCATGCCGAACCCGAGAGTCGCGCCCAGCAGCAACTGGCTCAGCGCGGTCGTCTGCCCGAAGCGCTGGGTCGCGACTGACAACCACGGGTGCCGCGCCTGGTCAGGGACACGAGTGAGGGCCTGGTCGTCATGCCCGAGAAGAGCGGCCACGATTGTCCCTCCGCCCTGTGATCGACAACTCGGACAGTAATGGCCGACCCACGATCGAGCTACAGACAATCTGCACAGTCGGGCGAATCATCACCTTGCGATTCGCACAGGCACTAATTCATGGCCAGCCCAATTCGCCGGCGCGCCACCAGCCGCGTGTGGTGCACGTCAACACTCGCCGCAAGCCCCGGCCGCCGCTCAAACCGGTCATAACTACGCGAAAGCAACCAATGCGCCGCCTCCGCCGTGATCAGCTCAAGCCGCATCTGGTTGCGCAGCCGCTCAAGCGCCTCCTCGACCCGCCGAGTCAGGAACGCGTGCCGAGTGAGGCTCCCACTGATTTCGTCGATCATGAAAACCATGGCGTGCGGCTCATCCCCATATGCATAACTGCACAACAGCGCCAGATATCCCGCATCGATCGACCGATCCCCGATCCAGCAGTCACCAAATGTGAGCGTTCTCAAATCCCACGGCGGCCGCCACTGCTCCTCCGCCGCCCGCAACGCCCACTGCCCGGACCGCCCAGGCAACAGATGCCCCAGCGCCGTGAGCAGAGCCGCACTACGCCGGCTAGGCACCTCTTTGAGGTGCTGAACGACGACCTCCCACAACTCCTCGTTGTGGGCGAACGGCCCGATGAACGCACTGACCAGCAGCTCGACCTCCAACGGGTCGGTGAGCTGCGGCAGCGGACGCCCGGCATCCACCACCGCCTGTTGCATGGGGCTGAGCCTCGTCCGCACGGGGCGGCACATTAGACCGACCGGCCCAACGGGACCCCGAGTTGGACCAACGCCATGTCACGGTTCACCTCATCGTGATCACGGTGCGGCGCGGCTCTTGCCCGTGGATGTCGCAACGCCGGCCGATCCTTTGCCGGGCGGGATCACCAGCGGGTCGTCAGCACGTGTTCGCAGCTCAGAGAAGTATGACACGCAGTATGATACTGCTCAACTTGTTGACTCGTATCAAACCACCTATCATTCCAGGGTGAACATGCTGGCGCTCGCGGAGAAGGCACTCAGCCGCATCAGTAGTCCATGGGACGCGAACACGGCCGAGTGCGGCGCACTGGACTTCAAAGAGACGCCCGAGACCGCGGGCGAGTCAGGAACCAGCGCTCGCAGGCGTTTTCGCGAGATGCTGGCCGAGACGGCCGTCTGCTTCGCCAACGCCGAAGGTGGCGCGATCGTCCTCGGTGTCCGGAACAAGGCCGAGACACGTGATCTCGCCCTGCCTGGGGTTCCGCAAAGCTACTCAGGCGAAGATCTCGCCGCCATCGTCTTCAGCCAGACGTCTCCCGCTATCACGCCGAGACCGCACCAACTGGACATCGACGGCAAGCGGATCATCGTTCTGGTGGTTCCCACCGGATCCGGAGTACACAGCACCAGCAGCGGCGTTTACAAGATCCGAGTCGCCGACCGGTGCATGCCTCTCGAAGGCGACAGCCTGCGCGGCCTGCGCGCCCTACGGGAGCACTACGACTGGACGGCTGAAGCGTCTCCGTTCGGGGTCGAGGGGCTGTCGACAGCCGCGTTGGAACGGGCTGCACTCCTGCTGCGGCGAACCGGTCAAGACGATCTCGCCGACATGATCGACCGCAACGCGCACGACTTTCTCGGAGCAACCCGCCTGCTGGCGGAGGGCCGAGTCACGAGGGCGGGCATCCTGCTGTACGGCACCGCATACGCATTGCAGGAGAGCGTGCCCCACTGGGGGATCAACATCCAGACTCGTCAGACTCCGGGCAGCGAACCGACGATCCTCATGCGCCGCGAGGCGGCTGACGTGCCACTCGTGTTGCTGCTGGACCAGCTGATCACACTCGCCGGCGCGCTCGCGCGCGTGCAGACGATCCGCGTGGGCGCGGAACAGGTCGAACTCGTCGACTACCCACCGGACGCCTTGCGGGAGATCATCGCGAACGCCTTCGCGCACCGGGACTGGGAAGCACCGGGGATCGTGGAGATCGTTCACTCGCCGGACGAACTGATCGTGACCAGTCCCGGAGGGCTGCTGCCCACGCTCAAGATCGATCGGTTGCTCCATGACGCCGCGGCGCCGCGAAACCGGTTGCTGGCGGACAACATGGCCCGCTTGCGCCTAGCCGAGATGTCAGGACTGGGGCTGGACCGCGCCTTCCGAGAGATCTCCCGGATGGGCAAGGAGCCGCCGATCATGGAGAACGGCCCCAGGTTCCGCGTGGCGCTACCAGGCGGCCGAGGGGATGAGTCGTTCGCGCGGTTCATCCACGGGCCATCGTTCCCCGCGCTGCTCGCTGGAGACGTCGACATCCTCATGGCTCTGACAGCGTTCCGTCACACCAAAAGCGTCACTGCGCCCCGCCTGTCCAGCCGCCTGCAACGCAATCTCGCGGACACCGAGCGGGTGCTGCGCCGCATGCAGGAGAACGGGTTGGTCCAGCCGACCCGCGGCACTGCCCGGCGTGCGCATCCCAACTACACGCTCGCGCCGTCAACGGTGGCGGGCATGCGGTCGGCAGTCACCTATCGAGTGACCAGTGTGGACAGTGACGACCAGAAGCTGTTGAGACACTTGCGTCGGCACGAACGGATTTCCAACGAGGACGTGCGCAACTACCTCGACTGCGACATCGCCACCGCCCGCAACCGCCTCACCCGTCTGCGCAAGCGCGGTCTCATCGACTTCGCACCAGACAGTCCGCGCAGGGGGCCGAACGTGGTGTACATCGGCACGCCGAAGGCGCTGTCGGTCGAAGATGTCCGCGCCCCCGACAGCCCTGCGCCGGATTCCAGGTGAGCCGAGCTCGGCGGCCAGGAAGGCGTGCGTACAGGTCCAGCCCGGCACGTCGGCCCCACACCAACTGTGGGAGGTCACTCCTCCCGAGGTGTGGGCGGCCACATATCGTGCTTCCCCTAGGATCCATTGCGTGCAGTCTGATCAGCGGTTGGAACGCGTACGAGTGTTGCGCGAACAGGGACACACCCCCAAGGAGATCGCCCGTGCACTCGGAATCAAACCCTCCGAGGCGACTCGTCTGGTTCGCTCTGCTGCGGCCCTGACACAGGCGCAGGCATCCGAGCCGCCGCTGCTCGGCTGCTGGATCAGCCCGAACTGGAGCACCGGCCTGACTTTCGGCGATCACCCTGACTGGCCGGTGCACGAGGACCCTCCGCGCGGAAGTGACGGCCTGGTCGCGGTACTGGTCGCGCGCAGGCACCGGCATGACAAGGTCTCGGTCTGCGGCTACCTCACCGATGTCTACTGCCTCGGGGTGAAGAACGCGCTGGGCCCGGAAATCATGGACGAGCTCACTCTGCGTGGGTTCGTTGGAAAGTACTTCTCCGGCTACCACGGCGGTCCGCTTGAGGCGCCTGTCGAACTGGCGCGTCAACTGGTGCACGGTTCCGTGGAATACGCGCGCGGTCTGGGCTTCGACCCTCATCCCGACTTCGCCGCAGCCGTTGGTCATCTGGGACCGTCGGCGCCGCCCAGCGCCATCACCTTCGGCAGGGATGGCAGGCCGGTGTACGTCTCGGGACCCTACGACAATCCACAGCCGATCATCCGCACCCTCGAACGCTCCGTCGGGGCGGGGAACTTCGACTTCGTGGCGGCCTACGGGTAGACCGCCCGACTGTCAGGCGTCGACGGCTTGGCGACCGATCGTGATGTCGGCGCGGTCGGCGGCTGCCCGGCCCGCGTCCCACCCGGCACCGTTCGTGATCGTCGCCGATCTCTGGACGAGATCGCTGAACATCTTCTCGAACGTCTCCTCGACCACCCGGGACCGCTCGGCCAGGACCGGAAGCAGTCGTTCGTCCTCGACCGGATCGTGCGCCCGGGCGCCGGCCTCGTCGAGCCGTTCTCCGATGCGCGTGGCATACGAGACCAGGAAGGACTGCCGGAACGACCGGGTGCGCGACGTTCCGGTCCGAGTGGCCTGGCTGCCTTCGGCGACCATCGCCCGAGTGGCCTGGACCAGCAGTGAGGTGGCCAGCAGTTCGGTGATCTCCAGGTCCATCCGCTCCCCGACCAGCGCGACGAACCCGATCTTCGAGTAGAACACCGCCCGGCACCGGTTCGCTCCCGCGATCTGGGCGACCAGATGCGACTTGGCGTCGACATACGGTGCGTCCAGCCACAACCGCGTCGAGATGGCCGTCTGCTTCCGGTGCTCGTCGGCGTCGAGGACGGCACGTTCGAAGGCGTGCCGGTTCATCAGTTCCTGCGCCTTGGCCGACAGCGCCTCGGCCTCCTCGGGGAACTGGGTGGACTCAGCCTTGGCCAGCAACGCTCGTACCCGCGCCAGCACCTTCTGGTCCACCCCGCTCACCGCCGCGGACGAGCGCGCGGACGCCGAGCCCGGCGGCGGAATGATGACTGGCAACTCGGCCAGCTTCATCAACGCGGCCAGCAACGCGATCGCGGTCCGCAGCGCACGTTCGAGATCAGCCCCGTGGCGATCCGCCCACTGCAACAACCGCGGAACGCCGTGCTCCCACCAGACCTCGGCACCGAGCTCGCGCACCTGCGCCGTCCACCGCTGGTCCACAGTGGACGGGGAGTGTTTCGCGGTGTCCGCGGCGATCTCGTCGATCAGCAGACTGCCCACCGCCGCGTCGGTGGTCCGGCCGAGGTGCTCACGCACGTCGACAGGCGTCCAGCCCCGTTTCCACACCATGTCGATCGTGGCGGCCAGAGCGATCCCGGCGCCGATGGACACCGTCCGACGGTTGGCGACAGGCGCACGTCCCGCGAGGTCGGCCACGGTTCCATCCACGAACTCCGAGTCGACCTCGTGAGCGTAGGCGGCCTGCAGCAACCCCTCGGCCACCATCTCCGGCGCCACGACCGGAGGCAGGGCCCACGGCTCGTCGTACTCGTCGAAGTCCTGCCGGGGTGGCGTCGGACCACGACTCGCTTTGACCTTCTTCTTCGCAGCCCGCTTCTCGCGGTTGCGCTTACCCACGCCAGCTCTCCTCTGCGGTAGTCGCCACGTCGACCTCCTCGCAGAGTAGTGACCCGGTCCGACAGTCCGCAGGCCTACTCCCCGACCTGGTCCCAGAACTCGTCGAGCCCCTCGTCACCAAGCACCTGCTCATAGGCGTCCGGCAGATCGAGGAAAGGATCGTCGGCGAGGTCGGTATACAACCCGGCGAGACGGCCCGCGAGGTCTTCCGGCGCAAGCCCGCTCGCCTCGTAGAGTTCGACGTGAACCGCGGCCAGCGCGTCACCGATCTCCTGCGGGTCGGCCTCCCTGGCCTCACGCAGGGTATCGAGGAACACGGACCACACACGGGCAGCCTCATCCGCAAGGTCGAGCACGCCGTCGTTGACCGGCCGCAAGGCGAGCATCTCCAGCTCAACGACCATGTCGCGCCCCGCGTCGAACAGATCCCGCGGCTCCCAGCGCTCAGAGCCGCTCGGGATTCGCCGGGCGTCGACGAACATCCGGTGCACGACAGCGATCTCCTCGTCCGACGGCGCACCGAGTTCACCCGCCGCAACCAGCAACTCCGTGGCAAGCCGTCGATCTCTCGCCGCATGACGCGCGACCAACCGCACCAGCTCGCGCCCGCCGAGCCGAGCCGCCGCCTTGGTGAACCGCTGTTCCTCCGGACTCTCTTTCTCAGACGGCGGAAGCGACTCGAACACCACGCCCGCCTCCATCGCCGCAAGCGCCACCGCGACCCCGTGCGCACAAAGCTCGTCGGCCAGGCAGTCACATTCGGCGACCAGTTCGCCGTTCACCACGCCCACCCAAACATGGCTGCCATCGGCAAGACCAGCCGCCCCACCACCGTCCGCCACCACGTCGCACGGGGTCACTTCCCGGCCACGTGCCGCAAGATCCTGACCAACCGCGTCCAGCAAGGACTCCACATCAAGCTTCACAGCCACCGGCACATCCAACCGCATCGCCGGTGGGCGGTCCGCTATCAAGCCACTCACGTGACGATGAGGTGCAAGTTGGCTGTACCTAGCGACAAACGCAAGCGTTTGCTGATCACCCCTGCTACCGCCAACTCAAGATCGTCAAGCCAGCGGTGACACCTGAATTTGAGGAGCGGCCATGCCCACGACGTGGCGGAAGTCGAGCCATCGAACTTCGCGGGATCCAGCAACGGCTGATCGATTCAAGTAACCTCTCGCCTGCGGCCCGACGGGCACCGAGCGTGACCGGACACGGCACCTCGTCGTTGCCCCCACCCGCACGTGTATCTCGCGTGCCCAAGTGGGGGAACATTCGTGGCTCTCGTCCGTCAGTGCGCCGAGTCGCTACTCGCCGACGCCTTGACCGATCGGCTGCACAAGGTGCTTGAGGAGAAGGCGCGGATCCAGTTCGAGGCCGGGGTGGGCGACGGCGAGGTGCGGTCGTGGCAGAACAGTCTGCCCGCGTTTCTCACCGACCTCGTCGACGCCGGTCTGGGCCATGTCGAGGTGCTGCTGGAACACAAGCTGCCGCACAGCCCAAAGCGCGTCGACGTGGTGCTGTGCGGCCAGGACCCTAGGCACGGCAGGCCGTCGTACGTTCTGGTCGAGCTCAAACAATGGTCGAAGGCTGAGCCCTGCGGCGGCGATCTGGTCAAGATCGAGCGCTACGCGCAGCCGGTGCTACATCCGGTGGAACAGGTTCGGCGCTACTGCCAGTACCTCGTGGACTCGACACCGGCGCTCTCCGAACAACAGAACTCGGTGCACGGCCTGGCTTACCTGCACAATGCCCGCGAATCGGGGGTCTGGCGCATTTCGCAGTACGCGGTCGACGACTTCGGGGAGCTGTACACACTCGACAGCAAGAGCAAGCTGGTCGACCGGCTCCGAGCGTTGCTCGACAACAACTCTGCTACCAGGGACGGTGCTCGCCAGGCCGCCGACGAGTTCCTTGGCATGCGCCACGCGCCGTCGAAGCCGCTGCTGGCCGTCGCGGCCAAGGAAATCCAGGAGCGCGAGCAGTTCGTGCTCCTGGATGAACAACAGGTCACCTACAGCCTGGTCACCAAAGCGGTGGAGAAGGCGCGCGCATCGCGCCGGCAGACGGTGGTGATCGTGCTCGGCGGACCGGGTTCCGGCAAGAGCGTCATCGCGTTGAGCCTGCTCGGCGAGCTCGCGCGGCAGGGCCGGACGGTCCTCCACGCGACAGGTTCCAGCTCGTTCACCAGCACAATGCGCAAGCATGCAGGACGCCGCAATCCGCGGGTGCAGACGATGTTCAAGTACTTCAACAACTTCATCGAGGCAGAGCAGTTCGGGCTGGACGTGCTGATCTGCGACGAGGCGCACCGCATCCGGGAGACGAGCCTCAACCGCTACTCGAAGCGTGAAGTCCGGGAGAAGGCTCGCAGGCAGATCGAGGAGCTGATCGACGCCGCCAGGGTGCCGGTGTTCCTGCTCGACGAGAACCAGACAGTGCGCCCTGGTGAAATGGGTTCGCAGGCCGAGATCGAGGCCGCCGCGGATGCCGCGGGTTGCGACGTGCAGGTGGTGAAGCTCGGCGGCCAGTTCCGCTGCGGCGGGTCGGAGTTCTTCGACGCCTGGGTCGCCAAGCTGCTGGGCATCAAAGGAAAGCCCACGCCCTGGTCCACGTTGGTGACCCGTACCGACGACAAGTTCGTGGTGCGCAGCGCGGAGTCGCCGCGAGAGATGGAGTCGTGGCTGCTCGACCGGCAGGCGAAGGACGGTGGCACCGCTCGTATCGCGGCCGGATACTGCTGGAAGTGGAGCGATCCCGTCGCCAAGGACGGCACGAAGGTGCTGGTGCCGGACGTCCGGATCGGCGATTGGCACCGACCGTGGAACGCAAAGCCCGAACAGCGGGTCCCTGATGTACCAGCGTCGCACTTCTGGGCCAGTGACGAACGCGGGTTCGGGCAGGTCGGCTGCATCTACACCGCCCAAGGGTTCGAGTACGACTGGGCCGGGGTGATCTTCGGGAACGACTTCGTCTGGCGCGATGACCACTGGGACGCACGGCGTCAGCACTCTCATGATCCTGCCGTGAAAAAGGCCGACGAGCTCCACTTCGCCCGGCTGATCCGCAACACGTACAAAGTGCTGCTCACCAGAGGTATGCGCGGTGTGTGCGTCTATTCCGAGGACGAGGAGACTCAGGACTACCTGCGATCGATGACGCGATGACATAGGCGGTCACGAGCGGCACCGCGAACACCGCCCAGCCCACCCCAGGGCAGCGGCGGTCTGCCCTGCGCCAACGCGACCAGGCCCGTCACGACACCGAGCACGACTCCGGCGAGCGGAAGAAACATCACCACGATCGCGCCGTAGGTCGTGCAGATAAGTCCACATCGCGAGGACCCGCAGGTGTCTGAGGCCATTCCGTGCGGAGGCTCCCGCCGTTCGGTTCCGAAACTGTCAGACCCTCCTGGCACACTGGGCGCCATGCCGGACTTTCAGCCGTTCGCGCACCTGACGACGCCGAACGCCGACCTCTACCGTGCCGTGATGGGCTCGTTCGTGCGGGCCAAGCGGCGGTTCGTCGTGCACCTGCGGCCCGAGGACGTGCACGAGGAGCTCGACGCGGACCTCGCGGCGGTCGCGGACGCGCTGGGCAGGCTGAAGGACTGGGGCAACCTGCGCGCGGATCCGGACACCAGTCGTGTCACCACGGTCGAGGACTTTCACCGCGCCCGCTTCCTCTACCAGCTGACGCCGGCGGGTGAGGCGGCCGAGCAGGCGCTGCAGACGTTCGACGAGGCGCTCGGCAGGCGTGGAGCGCTGCAAGCTGTCGCGCTCACCGACATCGTCATCCAGTTGCGCGCCCTGCTCGAACTGGCGAGGCACGCCGAGCCTGATCCGGCCAAGGTGCACCTGCTGCTGCACGGGCTGGTCGGCAGGTTTTCGGACCTCGCGGACAACGCGCAGGCCTTCATGGGTTCGCTGCAACGGTCGATCGATCTGCATGACGTGGACATCGACGCGTTCCGTGCCTACAAAGACCAGCTCATCGACTACCTCGAACGGTTCATCAAAGACCTGGTGACCACGGGTGCGGAGATCGCCGAACTGGTCAGGAGCATTGACGAAACCAACGCCGAACGGCTGCTCGCGATGGCCGCGGCGCGCGAGGCCGAGGACGCGGCGCCTGGTGCGGAGCAGGAGCGCGACCAAGAGTTCGAGCGAGGGCTTGCGCTGTGGCGGGAACGCTGGCTCGGGCTGCGGCAGTGGTTTGTCAGCGAGCATCAGCATCCGAGTCAGGCCAAGTTGCTCAGGGCTCGGGCCAGGGCGGCGATTCCGGCGCTGTTGCAGGTGGTGTCGGCGCTCAACGAACGGCGGGCCGGGCGGTCGGACCGGTCCGCGGACTTCCGCACGCTGGCGCGGTGGTTCGCGCAGGCACCGGACGAGGCCACGATGCATCGGTTGTGGCGTGCGGTGTTCGGGTTGTCGTCGTCGCGGCATCTGACGGTCGACGCGGACACGCTCAACGAAAGGGACGAGCAGCCGGTTGCGGCGAGTACGCCGTGGTACGACGCGCCGCCGTTGCTGATCAGTCCGCAGCTGCGCAAGACCGGTAGCTACGAGCGGCGGGGGAAGCCCAACAAGATCGTTGATCGGACCGAGCAACGGCAGGTACTGAGAGAACGGGCGGCGCGGCAGGCCGAGGAGACGGAGCTCGCGCGCAAGCGGCTGGTGACGCATCGGCCGACGAAGCTGAGCGAGGTCGGCACGCTCGACCCGGTCGAGTTCGCGCTGTTTCTGGGACTGCTCGGGGATGCGCTCGCGGCGCGCGGGCCGCACCAGAGAAACGTCTCCACGACCACGTCGGACGGCACGTTGGAGATCAGGTTGACTGCGCTGGACGAAGGCGTCGCGGAGATCCGTACGCCGGAGGGCACGTTTCGCGGACCTGACCACGTCATCGAGATCATCGATCTGACCGCGGCGGAAGAGGAGGAGTGGTCGGCGTGACCCGGTCTCTTTCGGATGCGCTGAGCGCCTCGAACACCGAAGACCAACGGAAAGCGGCGCGTGCGCTGCTGCGGCGGCCGTTGCTTCGCGCGAGCACGCAGGCTGACGAGTACCGGCTCGTCCGCAAGCACGAAGCTGCCTTGAGAGCGTGGTTCGACCTCAACACGGGCTGGCGGCTCATCGTCGACAGTGAGGTGGCTCGGCTGGTGAAGGTCGCCGCGACCACCGACGACCCGAGCCATCCGGCCAGGGACACGCGGTCGAAGCTGCCGTTCACGCGCCGCCGGTATGTGTTGACGTGCCTGGCGTTGGCGACGCTCGAACGGGCCGACGCGCAGATCACGCTGGGACGGCTCGCCGGGCAGGTCGTCCTGGGGGCGGCCGATCCCGAGCTGGGCATCGAGTTCACGCTGACCGGCCGCGAGGAACGTGCGGACCTGGTCGCGGTGGTCCGGCTGCTGCTCGATCTCGGGGTGCTGAGCAAGGTCGCGGGCGAAGAAGAGGCGTTCGTGCGTGACACCGGCGATGTGCTGTACGACGTGGAACGGCGGGTGCTGGCCACGATGCTGGCGACTCGGCGTGGTCCGTCCACAATGGATGAACTCGACCTGGAAGAGCTGACGCAGGACGTCGTGCCGGACACCGACGAGCTGCGCAACCGGGCGATCCGGCATCGGCTGACCCGGCAGTTGCTCGACGAGCCGGTGCTCTACTACGACGAGCTGAACGAGGACGAACTCGCTTACCTGACCCGGCAGCGCGCCGCACTCACGCGGCAGGTCAGCGAGCTGACCGGGCTGGTCGCCGAGGTCCGCGCCGAGGGCATCGCGATGATCGACCCGGCGGACGACCTCACCGACGTGCGCATGCCCGAGAGCGGCACCGAGGGCCACGTCACCCTGCTTGTCGCGGAGTACCTTGCCGCGCAAGTAGAAGTGCACATCAGCGACCTGCACGAACGGGTACGCGTGCTGGCGCAGGAACACCGGTCGTACTGGCGGCGCAACGCCACCGAACCGGGCGCCGAGGCCGAGCTGGTCGAGCAGGCCCTCACCCGCCTGGTCGCGCTGCATCTCGCCCATCGAGATCATGATCAGGTGAGAGCCCGCCCTGCTCTTGCCCGCTACGCACTCGCCGAACCGACCATCACCACCACGAGGTGACCGACGTGCTGCCCCTGCCCGCCCGCGATCGCTGGCAACCGCTGCGCGCCGGTCTGGTCGACCTCTTCTACTACGACCAGGAGGAGTTCCGGTTCCGCGACGGACGCCTGTTGCTGCGCGGCAACAACGGCACCGGCAAGTCCAAGGTGCTGGCGTTGATGTTGCCGTTCCTGCTGGACGGCGAACTGTCGCCGCACCGGGTGGAACCGGACGCCGACCCGAAGAAGCGCATGGAGTGGAACCTCCTGCTCGGCGGCGCGCACCCGCATCCGGAACGGCTGGGCTACACGTGGCTGGAGTTCGGCAGGCTCTGCGAGGACGGCACCACGGAGTACCGCACGCTCGGTTGCGGACTGAAGGCGGTGGCGGGCCGAGGCATCGCACGGCACTGGTTCTTCGTGACGTCGCAACGGATCGGGGCCGATCTGTCGCTGGTCGACGCCACGAACACCGCGCTCGCCCGTGATCGGCTCGCGGACGCCCTCGGTGAACACGGCACGGTGTACGACAAGGCTCGTGAGTACCGCCGGGCGGTGGACGAGGCGCTGTTCGGGCTTGGCGAGCAGCGCTACGCAGCACTCGTCGACCTGCTGATCAACCTGCGCGCACCGCAGTTGTCCAAGCGCCCCAACGAGAAGGCGTTGTCGAACGCGCTGACGGAAGCACTGCCGCCGCTGGACCAGGCGATCATCGCCGACGTCGCTGAGGCGTTCCGCAGCCTGGAGGAGGATCGCGACGCCCTCACTGCTATGACAGAGGCGCGTGACGCGGCGGAGTCCTTCCTCGGCCACTACCGGCGATATGCCCGTGTGGCGTCACGGCGCCGCGCGGCACAACCACGCAACGCCCAGGCCAACTACGAACGCGTCAACCGCGACCTGACTACCGCGCAAGAAGCACACACGCAGGCACAGCAGGCACTCGACGAGGCCGAAACAAAGCTTGACCAACTCGAACAACACGCGGTGCGGCTGCGGGCCCGCGACGAGGCGCTGCGGGCGAGTCCCGAGATGCGCAGCGCCCGCGAACTGGAGAGGGTCGCCCAGGAAGCGCAACGGCTCAAGCGTGACACCGGCCGGCTGGCCGCCGAAGCAGCCAGGGCGGCGGAAACTGTCTCCTACCGCACCAGGCTCACGAGCGATGCGGCCGCGATCCTTCAGGAAGCGGCGGAGGCGCTGGAAGGCTGCCGCACGCTGGCGACCGAGGCTGCGCGTGCGGCGCTGCTGGACGACGCGGTGCTCGCCGACCGCGCCGAAGCGGAACGGGCGGCCGAACGCCAGCAGCGGGCAGTCCGGCACGTCGACGCGTTGATCACGTCCGTCGAGCAGGCGCGCGTGAAGGTCGACCACGCGAGGCAACGCGTCGACGAACTGGCCGCGGAGGCCGATGCCCTGGCCGAGCGCCGTACCGAGGCCTCCGAGGCCGTCGATGAGCAGGGCCGGGCGTTGGTCGCCGCGGTGCATCGCCATTTCGCGGCCACCGTCGAACTGCGCGCCGAAGTGCCCGCCGAACTGGGCCTGTGGGTCGAGACGCTCGACGGCCCGAACCCGGTGAAGACCGCGATCGACACCGCCGGGCACACCGCGAGCGCGGCACTGGCGGACGCCGAGGCCGGCACGAGGACACGTGAGTCCGCTGCCCGGCGTCGCGGCGCCGACCTCGGTGACGAGATCACCAAGCTGGAGGCGGGCGAGGACAGCCTGCCGCCGGTCCCCCACACCCGCCGTTCGCCTCGCGACGGCAGGCCCGGTGCTCCGCTGTGGCAGCTGATCGACTTCGCCGACGAGCTCACCGGGGACCAGCGGGCCGGACTCGAAGCCGCGCTGGAGGGATCGGGCCTGCTGGACGCGTGGGTGACGCCGGACGGCGAGCTGATCTCTCGTGACACCGAGGACGTCTTCCTGCACGCAGCCGAGGTCGAGCCGCAGAATCTGACGTCGGTGCTCAAAGCCGACGACCAGGTATCCGCCATCCTCGCCACCATCGGCACCGGCAGCGGAAGGAACTGGGTCGATCTCACCGGCCGGTTCCGCGTCGGTGTGCTCGAAGGCGCGTGGCACAAGCCCACGGCGGAGTTCATCGGCCGCAGCGCCCGCGAGGCCGCCCGGCTGGCCAGGCTCGCCGAGTTGCGCGCCGAACTCCTTGTCGTACAAGAAGAGCTGGCCACGATCGCGGCCGAGCAGCGCACTCTGAGCGAACGACGCACAACCCTCGCCAACGAGATCGCGGCTTGTCCGGACGACACCGCATTGCGCAAGGCGCACGCGGACGTGCACGCGATCGATGGCGAACAACGCCGCCTTGCCGAACGCCGGCGCATCGCTGAGGAGAAACGCGCCGAGGCCGACATCCTGTTCGGCACCGCGGAACACCGGCTCGTCGAGGAAGCCGCCGAGGTGGGCCTGCCCTCCACTCGCGAGGAACTGGCCGCGGTGGCGGATGCTCTGGCCCGGTACCGCGTGGCCATCACCGCTCTGTGGCCGGCTCAGCGCCGCCACAGCGACGCGATCCGCGACGACGAGCGGGCCCGCGGCGAACTCGCCACCGCCACCGAGGACCACGCCGTCCGCCACGAACAGGCGGCGGAAGCGATGTTGGCGAGCGAGGCGGCTACCGAGCACCACGAGACCCTGGCCGCCACCGTCGGTTCCGCAGTGGCCGAGCTGCAACGACAGCTCACCGAGGTCGCGGACGCGATGAGGCAGTACGCCGACGATCGCAAAGCAGCGGACAACCGTCGCACGGACGCGCTCACGAACCGGGGCAAGGCAGCGGGCCAGCTCGAGACTCTCGGCACGCAGCTGGAGGAAGCGACGGAGAGCCGTGCCGAAGCGGCGGAAGCGTTGCGGCGCTTCGCGACGACCGGGTTGCTCGGCGTGGCACTGCCCGAGCTCGCCACGCCGGATCCGGCGGCGCCGTGGGCGCCGGACCCGACCGTGCGGCTGGCGAGGTCGATCGATCGCGAGCTCGCCGACCAGGCCGACGACGACCAGGTGTGGGAACGGGTCCAGCGCAAGGTCAACGACGAGCTGAAGACGTTGACGGACACCTTGTCCCGGCACGGGAACTCGGCGACGGCCCGGTTGCTCGACGACGGCATCGTCGTCGACGTCCAGTTCCAGGGACGCACGACGGGCACGCCGGAGCTCACCGAAGCGCTGCGCGTCGAGGTGGCGGACCGTAGCCGGATCCTCGACGAACGCGAGCGTGCGATCCTGGAGAACCATCTCGTCAACGAGGTCGCGAGCACGCTCCAGGAGCTGATCTCCGCGGCCGAGACGCAGGTGGCGCGGATGAACGCCGAACTGGCCGACCGCCCGACCAGCACCGGTATGCGCCTGCGCCTGCAGTGGCAGCCCGCCGACAACGCTCCGGCCGGCCTGGCCGCCGCCCGTGAGCGACTGCTGCGCCAGACATCGGACGCGTGGTCCGACGAAGACCGTTCGGCCGTCGGCGAGTTCCTACAGGCCGAGATCGCGACCGTCCGTGCCGCCAACACGTCGGGCACGTGGCTGGAACATCTGACCGAGGCGCTGGACTACCGCAAGTGGCACCGGTTCGTCATCCAGCGCCACCAGAACGGCCTGTGGCGCACCGCGATCGGCCCCGCTTCCGGTGGTGAACGGGTGCTGACGGCGAGTGTGCCGCTGTTCGCCGCGGCGTCCTCGCACTACGCCTCCGCCGGCAACCCGCACGCGCCACGGCTCGTGACGCTGGACGAGGCGTTCGCCGGCGTCGACGACGACTCGCGGGCGAAGTGCATGGGTTTGCTGGCGGCGTTCGACCTGGACGTCGTGATGACCAGCGAGCGGGAATGGGGCTGCTATCCCGAGGTGCCAGGTCTGGCGATCGCCCAGCTCTCCCGCACCGACGACATCGCGGCCGTGCTGGTCACCCCGTGGGAGTGGACCGGCCAGCGCCGGATCAGAGTGGCCGCCGGATGACGACAAGACTGCACCGCTTGCTCGGAGGCGACGAGCTGGCCTGGCTCGTCACGAGGGTCCGCAAACGCCTTGAGCGCGACGAACCACTCGACGGATCCGTAACACTGGCGAACGCGACGGAGGCCCAGCGCCAAGCCGTGCACCGCCTGCTCGGCCGAGCGCCCCGTGCAGGCCGGGCGTTGAACGTGTCGTTGACCGCGTTGGACGAACTGTTGCGCAGGTCTGGCGCACACCCGGACGGCCTCGCATCGGCGGTGCTGGAGCTGACCGGCCCATTGCCGGCACCGGTTGACCTGGAGACCTTGTGGGACAAGGCCTTCGCCGAACTGACCGATTCCCGCCTCACCGAGTGGGCGCTGGCGCTGCGCACCAGCGGCCTGGTCAAACGCTTCGCGTCGGCTCCGCAGGACGCAGCCGGCCTGCTCGCCATGGTGAACGCCGTCGTACGAAACCTGCCGTCACCGGGCGAGCCGATCGGCCGGTTCGCGGCGCGCACGACAGGCGACGCACACGCGTTGGACGACGACCGCCCGCTGGCGACGCTGGCACTTCGCGCCGTGCGTGCCCTCAGCGATCTGCCCGACGGCAGCGGCGCCGAATGGCGTCGAGAGGTGTGGGCGTCGGTCGGCCTGATGCGCGACGAACTGTCCACCACAGTCATCACCTTGGGCCTCACCGGTCACCGGGGCCTCGAAGCCTGGCTCGGCCAACCAGTGCATCTCACGTTACGTCAGCTCGTCCGCGATCCTCCACACCTGGCCCCGCTGGATGTCTTCGTCTGTGAGAACCCCGTCGTCGTGGCGACCGCCGCCGATCACCTCGGGCCGTCCTGTCCACCGTTGGTCTGCACCAGCGGCCAGCCCAGCGCCGCCGTGATGCACCTGCTCCGGCTGATCGTCTCCGCGCACGGCACCCTGCGCTATCACGGCGACTTCGACTGGGGAGGCATCCGCATCGCCAACGTGCTGCACGATCGCGTGCCCTTCACGCCCTGGCGCTTCGACACCGCGTCGTATCTCGCGGCGAGCGACGTCGGCCGCCCGCTCACCGGCACACCGGTCGAGGCCCGCTGGGACCCCGCGCTGACGCCGGCGATGAGCCACGCAGGTCACCGGATCGAAGAGGAGCACGTGCTCGACGAGCTTCTGGACGATCTCTCGGCCTGATGGCCGCTCCCTGGGTCACCCGAACGAGCTACAGCGACCAGCTACGGTGGGCCACGTGACGAAGTTTCCACGGGTGCCGGCGGACCTGTTCCGCTTCACCACGACCGAACGCGCGGACCTGCACACCGCAGTGCTGCGGGCGTTCGGCGTCGCGAACGAGCACCTGGAGACCGCTCTCACCCTCGACGACGTGCAGCAACGACTCCGGGACGTCGGCTGGTCCGAGCAGGTGACCGACGACGAGCTGACCGGCTCGATCGCCGCGCTGCGGCACTGGGGCCTGCTCGACGCGACGCAGCACCGGTACGGGCTCACGAAACTGGGCGAGGCGGCCTACGCGGGCATCCAGCACGCACTCAAGACGCTGACCAGCAGCGGTGCCCTGCAGACCGCCGTGCTCGACGCGATCGCGGACCGGCTCAACGAACTGGAAGCACCGGCCGACGACCACCGCGCCTTCACGGCGCTCCAGGAGCTCGAAGGCCACCTGGAAGCACTACAGACCAACACGGTGCGGTTCAACAGCGAACTGCAGCGGCTGCTCCGCGACGAGCAGGCCGACCTGGCCACGTTCCAGGACGTCAAGCGCACCACGATCACCTACCTGCGGGACTTCATCGCCGACCTGGACGCGCGCAAGCAGCAGATCCGCGAGGCCATCGACCGCGTGGACGTGACGAAGGTGCATGAACGCGCACGGCACGGCGCCGACCTGTACCAGGACGGTGACTGGCTTCAGCAGCGAACCGAGAAGTGGGACAACCTCAGGGCCTGGTTCCACGACACGCCACCGAGGGTCGACGAGCTGCAGGACGTGGCGCGAAGGGCGATCGTCTCGCTGCTCCGCGTGCTCGACCGGATCAGCGAACGCAAGCGCCCGACGAACACCGCGGCCGACTTCACCGCGCTGGCCAGGTGGTTCGCCAGGACCGAGACCGAGGACGAGGCGCACGAGCTGTTCAACGCGGCGTTCGGACTCTTCCCCGCCCGGCACGCCCACCTCGCGCACGCCGACGGTGAGCTGATCCCGAGCGCCGAGCCGTGGCACAACACGCCGCCGGTGCCGGTGTCGCCGCAACTGCGCAAAACCGGCAAGCAGGAGCACATCGGCAGCACCGGCAAGATCCGCAACGTCGACGAGGTGCGCCGCAACCGCCGGGAACAGGCCCAGAAGGAACGACTCGAGCTCGAATACGCGTGGGGTCAGATCCAGACCGAGGGCCCGGTCCGGATCTCCACCCTCAAGGAGCTCGACCACGACACGTTCCACCGGCTGATCGACCTGGTCGGCCGGGCGCTCGGCAGCGACCCGGACAGCACCGGCACCCGCACGGCCGGCACCAGCGACGGCCGGATGCAGATCAACCTGCGCAACGCGCGCGGCTGGGCGACCATCACCACCCAGAAGGGGACGCTCAGCGGCCCCGACTACGTGATCGACGTGCAGAGCCGATGAGCAGGACGGGAAACCAGCTCGCCCGGCTGGAGAGCGAGGAGGTGGCGCGCGGTGTCCGGCTGCTGCTCGCCCGCCCGTTGCTCAGCGCGGTGAACGACCCCGATGGCTTCGACCTCATCAGAAGGCGCCGCGAACCGATCGCGAAGTGGTTCGACTACTACTGCGGCTGGCGTGTGCACGTTGAACCACGCGCCGGATATGCGCGCCTCTTCAAGACCACGCAGCGACCTGACCGCACGCGACGAGCACCGGAGCTCGATCGGCGGCGCTACACGTTGCTGTGCCTCGCATGCGCGGAACTGCTGGCCTTGTCGACGACGACAGCCGACGCGCTCGCGGACCGGGTGCGGCAGGCGGCCGCGCTGGAGGGCCTCCCGCCTTTCGACCCGAGCCGGCGCACCGACCGGTCCGCGTTCGCCGACGTGCTGAAGTTCCTCGAACAGCAAGGCGCCATCGAGTTCGACGAGACGGCCGTCCGCAGCGATCCGGTGATCATCACCCGGCTGCTGGCCGCGCCGGTCTCGCCGTCCACAGTGGACACGATCGCGGACCTGACCCGCGAGTCCCGGTACGACAACGCGCACCGCAGCCTGTGGCAGCGGCATTCGGTGATGCGCAGACTGGTCGACGACCCCGTGATGTACCGGGACGAACTGACCGCGAGCCAGCTCGGCTTTCTCACCTCGCCGAGCGGACGCAAGATCGTCCAGACCGGCATCGCGCTCGCCGGGTGCACGCTGGAGGAACGCGCCGAGGGTTTCCTCGTGGTCGACGCCGACGCGATCGCCACGGACACCAGGTTTCCGGACGACGACAGCCACGCGAAGGTCGCCGCGTTGTTGTTGCTCGACCGGTTGGCAGGAGGTCCCGCGTTGTACGAGGACCTGGTAGAAGAAGCACGCGAGCTGCTCACGAGGTTCCGCAACTGGGCCAAGGCGTACCAGTCCGACGGTGGCGCGGGCAGGCTGGCGGCGGACGGGCTCGCGCTGCTGGAGGCGTTCGGGCTCGCGCGCACGGAGAACGGCACCGTTCGCCGGCTGCCCGCGGCAGCCAGGTACACGGTCGAGGAGCTGCATGACTGACCGGTGGCAACCCAGCCGCGCAGGGATCATCAACACCTGGCGCTACTACGACGAGATCTTCACGTTCCACCACGGGAGACTGCTGCTCCGAGGTCCGAACGGCACGGGCAAGTCGAAGGCCCTCGAACTGCTGCTGCCGTACCTCTTCGACGCGAACCTGCGCCCGCACCGGCTGTCGACGTTCGGCAGCGCGGACCGCACCATGCACTGGAACCTCATGGGCGAGGGCAACCAGGGCAGCACGCGCGTCGGTTACGTGTGGCTGGAGTTCCAGCACGGCAACGAGTGGTTCACGTGCGGTGCCCGGCTGCAGGCGACCACGAACACTTCGAACGTCACCGCCACGTACTTCACCACGTCCCTGCGCGTCGGCGATCTGGCGCTCGTGAACGAGGCCGGTCGGCCGTTGACCAAGACCGACCTGGTTGAGGCGATCGGCGAGCACGGCGTTGTGCACGCTTCCCCTGCCGACTACCGCCGCACGGTGCGCACGACCTTGTTCCCCGGCGTGAGCGAGCAGCGCTACGACTCGTTGATCACCGCGCTGTTGCAGCTGCGCACGCCGAAGCTGTCCGAACGGCTCGACCCGAGCGTGCTGTCCTCGTTGCTGTCCAAGGCACTTCCGCCGCTGGACCAGTCGGATCTCACCGAGATCGCCGAGGGGTTCGAACGGCTCGACCGCCAGCGCGAGGAACTGCAGCGGCTGGACGAGGAGATCACCACCGCCGAGCGTCTCGCTGATGTGCAACGCACCTATGCACAGCGCGTGCTGAGTGCAGCAGCCCATGAGTTGTCGTCTTCTTCTGAGCAACTCGAAGACGTGACGCGTGCCGCACGGATGAGCGAACGGCGTTACCAGCGTCAGGTCACTTTGACCGATGAAGCTTTCGAGCAGCTGGCGTCGTTGGGGCGTGAGGCGAGCGCGGTCGACGCCGAGATCTCCGGCATCTCCGATCTGCCCGCCTACCAGGAGGGTAAGCAGCTCGATCTGTTGCGGCAACAGGTCGCCGCCGCTGCCGGTCGCGCCTCCGAGGCCGCTTCGCACGCTGCCCGGCTTCGCGCGCGGGCCGTCGCGGACGACGAACAGGCCGCGCAGACCAAGGCCGATTCCGCTGCTCGCGCCGACGACGTGCGGCGTTCGGCGGTGGAAGCACGGGAAGCAGCTGAGCGCGCGGGCATGCCGTCGGTGTTCGAGGAGATCGACGCCGGCGCCGATGCGCGGGCAGGTCGTCAGCTGCTCACCGCTGCCGTCGACTCCAGCACCGCAGAGATCAACGCGGTCATGCGTGCCATTGCCGCGCACGAGAGAGCTGTCGACGCACGGGATGCCGCACGGCAACGGCTCGAAGAAACCCGTGAGGAGCTGGATCTCGCGCTCAGTGCGGAAACCTCCGCGCAGCAGGCGTTCGAGCAAGCGTTTGCGAAGTTCAGCTCCGACTTCGAGACGTGGGCTCACGGTTGTACCGAACTGCAGGTCAACGACCCCGCCGACATCGCGGAAGCCGCTGCTCTGGCCCGCGAGAACTTCAGCCGCACCGAGGCTCGTCTGGACGAGACCCGCGCCGCGCTGAACGGCCAACTCGCGCAGTACAACGCCATCCGCGAGAAGCTTGCCAATCAGGTCGATGTACCACCTCCAGCGCCGTACACGCGCGACGCCGGTTACCGCTCCGCTGCTGTAGGTGCTCCGCTCTGGCGGTTGGTCGACTTCCGCCCAGGCACACCACCCTCTGTTTGTGCGGCAGTGGAAGCCGCTCTGGAAGCGTCCGGCCTGCTGGACGCGTGGCTCACCCCGGGCAACTCGTTCGGTCTCTCCGACCAGGACCGCTTCGCCGAACCGCTGCTCGCCACCCCGGCACCCGGCCGAACCTTGCTCGAGGTGCTCGTCCCCGACGACGAACGCGCCCGGCGGTTCCTGGAAGGCATCGCGTTCGGCGAGACCGCCACCGGCCACACGGCGGCCATCGGCGCCGACGGAACGTGGCGCCTCGCGAACGCGCACGGCCGTTGGTCCAAGCCGGAACCCACCTACATCGGCGCCGTGGCACGCAAACGCGCGCGAGCGGGCCGCATCGCCGAACTCACCGGCCTGATCGAACAACTGGCCACCGACCTGGCCGGCGTGGACGCCGCGCTGAACCAGATCGCCGTGCGGCGTGCGACCCTGGCCGGCGAACTGGCCCGGCGCCCGGTCACCGATCCGATCGAGATCGCCGAGGACCAGCGAACCAAGTCCCAGTTGCGTTGTGCGGCACGAAAAGACGCCGTCGCCGCGGCAACCGGCCGAGTCGCCGAGGCCGAAGACAAACTCCGCGCACTGAAGGCCGACTTCCCTGCCACCGACGCGGAAGCAGTATCCGCCTTCCTCACCGCCGGCCACCGCTGGCTGGACGATCGCCTGGACGCCGCCACGGCAGACGCCCTCGCCTTCGACGCCCAGAACCGAGCGTCGTCGAGCTCTTCGCTGGCCGACGAAGCCGAGGAGTCCGCCGCCGCCCGTCAACAGGAATCCGCCGACCTCGCCATCACCCTGGAGACCGTCGAACGCGTCGCCGGCTCCGAGTTCCAAGCCCTTGACCAGCAGCTCATCTCGTTGCGCGCCAAGGCCCAAGCTCTGGCCGAGGAACGCGAAATGTTGCAGGACACGCAAACGGGCTTGGCGCGCACCCTCGGCGCGTTGGAGGAGAAGCGCAAGGTAGACGCCGCACGCGTTGCCGAAGCCACCGTCGTTCGCGACGCGGCCGATGCCCGGTACCACCACCTCACCAGCGGTCACCTACCCGCCGACGCCGGCGACCGGCCCGAAGGTCCGGTGGATCCACGGCTGATCCGCGACGCCGAGACCCGCCTCGGTCTGGCCGTGCACGACGCCCAACAACAACTGGCCGGCCGCATCGACCTCTCGCTCGACCCCGACGCCGACGCCACCGTCCTGACCGCGACCCTCGACGGCACAAAGATGGGCGCCACCGACCTGCTGGCCGCGCTGACAGCCGAACGCGACCGCACCCGCGCCCACATCACCGACGCCGAACGCGACCTCTTCGACCAAACCCTGACCGGCGACACCCGCAGGCACATCGCCCAGCGCATCCAGGGCGCCGCCGAACTCGTCGACACCATGAACCAACGCCTGGAGCGCGTCCAAACCGCCTCCAACATCCGCGTGCAACTCGTCTGGCAGGTGGACCCCCAACTACCACCCGGCACCCGTGAGGCCCGTGATCTCCTGCTGCGCTCGGACCTCGATGCCGCAGAACGCTCCGTACTGCACCAGTTCTTCCGCGAGCGCGTAGAAGAAGCACGCGCCCACGACACCGCCACAGGCTGGGAACAACAACTCGCCCAAGTCCTCGACTACACGACCTGGCACCAGTTCGTGGTGAAGGTGGACCGCGGCGACGGCTGGGTCCCCGTGACCAAACGCGTCCACGGCGCGTTGTCCGGCGGCGAAAAGGCCATCGTCCTGCACCTGCCGCTGTTCGCCGCGGCCGCCGCCCACTACCAGGCCACCCCCACCGCACCCCGCCTGATCCTGCTGGACGAGGTCTTCGTCGGCGTCGACACCACGAACCGCGGCCAGCTCCTGGAACTGCTCGTCGCCTTCGACCTGGACCTCGTGCTCACCTCGGACCACGAGTGGTGCGACTACCGGGAGCTGACCGGCATCGCGATCCACCAGCTCACAACGGGCACGGACGGCGACGACGCCGTGACGACGGTCCGCTTCACGTGGGACGGCCACAGCCTCAAAGCCGATGACTTCCCAGCAACTCCAACAGTTCCCGCTGCTCCGCTGTCACGTTGAACGCCGGGTTGTGCCGCGGATAGACCTCCGCGGCCGCCCACAGTTCGGCGCGCACACTGGACGCGACGCCGATCTTGCGGCCACGTGTACGAAGGTCGGCCACGACCGCCATGGCATCGAACAGGTAGACGGCGTCGACGACCATCGGCCGCACCGTGCCACGTGAACTGGCCGCAGGCACCTTCGGACCGGCCAGCACGAGGTAGAGGTCCGGGCCTTCCTCACACAGGTCCAGCAACCCCTCCCGCTTCAGGTACCACTTCACGTCGACGGTCCGGCCGTCCGGAAGCCGCCCGTCGATGCCCTGAGTAGTGGCGTGCCGCTCCAACTCGATGCCGAAGACCTGCGCCGCGATCCACTCGCCGAGATGGCCCGGGCAACGAGGGCCGTCCGATGCACGCCGACAGTTCGGCGTCGATGAGGTTGCGCTGCCGAATCAGGTCGGCCACCCGCGCCATCGCGTTCACGCAAGGCCGCCAACACGTCGCTGCCGCATCGCCGGATGATCCGCCATCGCCTCCGTTGCAGCAAGAAACCATTGCGGCGGAAGCACTTCGGGCGCACCGAACTCCTCCCGCAGATACGGCCGCCGCTCCAGCGCCACCGCGGTCTCCTGCCAGCGCCGCACGGTCCATCGAACCAAGCGGCACACCAGCAGCACACCCGCCGCAGCCCCAGGCTCGAACGACGGAGGCCGGAACTTCGCGAACCGGTGCATCTCCTCCTCTGTCGCGGGCAACGGATCGGGGATGTCGATCGGCCACTCCAGCGGCACGATCCCCTTGTTCTCGGCGCGTTGTTCGTCAACCCGCTTCAGACAAGCACTACGAATGTCACTGATCTCCGCCAACGCATCGGGAATCGCCATTCCGACCCAACGCCGGAGAGAGGTGCCCGCGACCGCTTCAAGCTTCCGCACGAGATCGAACGACGGCGCCCACCCGATCAACAGCCGGTCAGCGCACAAACTGACCAGACGACGCGCCACGGTGCCGTCGGTGAACGCCTCCTCCGCCGGCACGATCCACGCGCCGGTGTTGTCACCGTCGGCGTTGACGTGCCACAACGCCACCACATCCTCCTGAGAAGTGACGACGTGGTGCAGCACGACGTGGCCGATCACCGCCCACCGGCCGCGAACTCACCCAGCAACCCAGCGAACAGATCCTCGGACACGATCGGAATCCCATACGTACGCGCCTTGTCCGCCTTCCCGGACATGGAGTCCGGATCCGCCGCGATCACCAGCGACGTCTTCTTGGTGACACCGGCCTTCACGGTGAGACCAGCGGACAACGCACGGCTCTCCCACACGTCACGCGGCTCCCGCATCTCACCGGTGAAGACGACGAGATCACCCAGCGAGAGGCGGAACTGACGGCGCAACACCTCCGCCACCTCCTGCTCTCCCAAGCCGAGCAGCGAGGCGACCAGCCTGAGATCGGCCTCCTCGTCGGCCGACACGAGACCGTCGTCCCACGCCGCCTCGGCCAGAGCCGCGAGATAGCCGCGGTGCAGCCCCATCACTTCCGGCAGTCCCAGGCCGAGCGCTCGTGCGACGTCGAGCAACTCCTCCTGTTCCTCACAAGAGAGATGACGGTCGACGAGCGCACGGTCCAGCACGTCGAGGTAGTCGTCACCCCGCGGTGTCTCCACCCGAGGCAACAACCGCACGAGCTTCGCCAGAAAGTGCTGCTCCGACCCACCAGCGCGACTGCGTTGCACGGCATACGCCTGAACAGAACGCGGCACGCTCAGCTGCACCGGCTCAACGTCGTTGATGCGATCCAGGCAACGCACGAGCAGACCCGCCGACGCACGCGCGTCGTGCAACGCAGAGTGCGCACGCCCCAACGGCACACCCGCCGCCGCACAACACGCCGCGAGAGAACGCGACGAAGCGCCGAGGTGCCGCCCGGCAAGGTCCATCGTGCACAGCCCCGAGCCGGCGAGATCGTGACCCAGCCGGGCGAACTCCGCCTGCAGGAAGCGCTGGTCGAACGACAGGTTGTGCGCGACGAGCACCCGGCCGGACAGCCGCGCGGCCAGTTCGCCTGCGATACCCGCGAACTCGGGTGCGCGGCGGACGTCGGCAGCGCTGATGCCGTGCACGCGCTGAGCACCGAGGTCCCGTCGTGGGTTGACGAGCGTGCACCACTCGTCGGTCCGGCGGCCGGCCGAGTCGACGTGGACGACGGCGACCTCGATCACCCGGTGATGATGACCGGGCGAGAGGCCGGTGGTCTCGACGTCGACGACCGCGTACCCGTTACCCATCCACGACCTCCTCGGCAGGCGCATATGCCGAGCTGTCGTCCGGACCCGTACTTTCCGTTATCGCCGTCCGCCGACGTCATCCGATAGGACCAACGCGAGCTCGCCGCGAGTCGCGATGCCGAGCTTCGCGTAGGCGTTGGACAGATGGTTGTCCACAGTGCGCACGGAGATCACGAGCGACTCGGCGATCTCCTTGTTCGTCAGCCCGCGAGCGGCCAGCACCGCGATCTCCCGCTCACGACGAGTGAGTGGCACCGCCGTCATGAGAGCCAACGCAGGCGTGCGCGCCCCTTCGCACAAGCCGACCAACCGCCCGAACAACGCCCGATTGCCAGACTCCGCGGCAGCCTCCGCCGCGAGCAGCATGAAGCCCGCCTCCTCGAACCGGGCGGCGACCTCCATCAACGCGGCAGAGTCCTTGCGCACCAACGCATCCGCGTGCGCGAAGTACACCGGCACGAGCAACCCGGTGGTCGACGAAGCAAGCTCCCGCAGTCGTTCCACAGCGTCAGACGCGTGCCCGAGCCGTACGGCCTCGTGCAAGAACAACGCCTCGCTCGCGAACTCAGCATGCTCACGGGCATCCGCCGCCGCGTCGAACGGCGAAACACCGCCCACCCAGATCCGGGCAAGCCACAGCCCGACTTGGTACGGCCGTTGCCCCCGCGGTGCCGCCTTCTCCGCGGCAGCGAGCAACTCCCGCGCGTCGTTGCCCAGCATGGCCTCTACGTACGCAAGCCCGACCAACCGTGCGAACGGGCGGACGGGGCGCACCTCTCGCAGCAACCTGCGAGCTTCTTCGAGTCGGCCGGCCGAGCACGCGATCGAGGCTCTGGACACCGCCCAGGTGGAGCGCATGGCGTCCCACTCGGTCCTGGCCTCGTGTGCTTGCACGGCAAGGCGTTGCGCCGCTCGCAGATCGCCGTGCGTGGTGAGGACGAACACTTCGGCCAGCAGATGGGTGATCGCCTACTCAGGCGCTCGACCAGCGCAAACGCCACGCTGACGCCATGAGCTTCTTCGCAGACCCAACCCCGTACTTCGACGAGTGGCGCGAGCACGGTCCCGCGCTGATCGAGACACCGGACGGCCAGAAGTCGTGGGTGGTCAGCCGCTACGACGACGTCGTGCAGGCGCTCAGCCACCCCGGCCTCAGCAGCACGGTCATCCCGGGCGGCATGCTGAACCACACCGATCCACCGGAACACACGCGCCTACGCAAGCCGATCGCGAGAGTGTTCTCCACACGGCGGATGGAGGCGCTACGGCCGCGCATCGAGCAGATCACCAACGAACTGCTCGACACCTGGGAAACCGAGGACGAGGTCGACGTGATCGACTCGTTCGCGTACCCGCTGCCGATCACGGTCATCTGTGAACTGCTCGGTGTGCCCGAAAGGGACAGGGACGAGCTGCGCACCCTCACCGCCGAGCTGATGGTCCCGGCGACCATGGCCGACGCCTACGGCAGGTTCGCGATCTTCGTGCAGCGCCTCCTGGACACCAAGGAGCCCGGTGACGACGTCATCACCGAGCTCCGCGACGAACCGAACCTCGTGCAAACCCTCGTGTTGCTCATCACAGCAGGCCACGAGACGACCGTGCAGCTCATCGGCAACGGTCTGCTGGCCCTGCTGCGCGATCCCGCCATGAAGAGGAAGTTGATCGACGACCCCATCCTGGTTCCGGACGCCGTCGACGAGTTTCTGCGCTACGACGGCCCGCTTGCCCTGGGGATCTCTCGAGTCGCGACGTCCGACGTGGTGATCGGAGGGGTCACGATTCCGCGATCTTCGCTGGTCGCCGTCTCACTCGGGGCGGCGAACCGGGATCCGTCCCGGTTCCCGGAGCCGAACGCGTTGCAGCTGGGTCGAGACCCACACGTCGGATTCGGGCACGGGATCCACTACTGCGTGGGGGCGCGACTGGCCCGTATCGAGGGCGAGATCGCGTTCGGAACGCTTCTTCGGCGTTTCCCGGAACTCGTGCTCGCCGCTGAGCCCGAGTGGCGGGAGGCATTCATCCGAGGCTTGGCGTCATTTCGCGTGCGGCCGAAGCCCTGACGGCTGCTCGGGCAGCCGACAGGTCGTCGACGGCGTAAATCTCCGGACAAGACGCGATGACCAGGTCCTTGTCTGACGCGACAGTCAGCAAGGAAACTTTCTCAGTCAACGACTTGGCTTGTCGGACAACTCCCTTCGCATCGACGCGGATCAACGTGACCCACGTCTCTGACCAGGGAAAGTCCGCTACTGCGCTGGATTTCCGCAGGCCTTCCACATCGAACTCGGCAAATCTGGGCATGCCACCAAGATAACGAGTGAAGGTTGCGGAAAGTCAAAGATCACCCTTTCACCGCAATGCCGCCAGCAGATGAGACAGGTTGACACCAACGGCCTCCGCCAACCGGCGCACGACTTCCGGAGCGGGCGCCAGCGGATGGGTGTCGCGGGTGAACGGCAGTCCTTCCCCACCGGAAAACTTGGATTGCGGGGTAACGGGCGCGAGGATCGGGTAGACCCGCCAGCGCGGGATCTTGGAGTCCGCCATCGCGAGCGTGTTCTCGTGCCACAGCATCACGGCGGACTGCCGCACGTTGCGCGCGAGAACGCACCCGAAGCCCGTCAGGGTGATCGCGCGCGCGGCCGCTCGAACCGCGTTCCGGAAGTCTCCTTCCACCACCCAGACGCCGTTCATGATCTCCGCGGTGAGGCCTTCCGCCTCCAGCGCGGCGATCGTCTCGGCGTGCTGGTCGTCCGCGGCCGCCGTGGCCAGTTCAATGACCTCCTGGACCTCTGAGGCCGTCACAACGCGCGCGCCGCCCTCTGTCGACGCGTGCAGCAGGCGTTCGACGTGACGGTCCTCCGCGTAGGCCGCCCACTCCTGGGTCTTCTCCCACGCCGACCTCGCGATGACATCGGCCTCCGAACCACCGCGCAGACGTGCGTCCTGCAGCAGCTGCGCAAGCACGACAGCGATGACGGAGCTCAACAGGGCATCGTCGCGTGGCTGGTCGTCCTCGGGCACGAGGGTGATCACCAGATCACGCAGATCCGCGCGCCAGCTCTCGTCGCCCGCCCACACGCCGATGGCGAGCAGGTTCAGATAGTGGTCCGCGATAGCCATCCGCACGAGCAACGGCTGTGTGCCCGCCTCTCGCGCATCACGCCGTGCGGTCACCTTCACCTGCTGCCGTTCCGCGGGATCCACGACAGTCACGCGGATCTTGTCGAGTTCGTCGAGGAAGTCGTCCCACCGGTCGTCCTCGAACCGGGCGAAGACGTCGTCCACCTCATACCTCCAGCTCACAGTCGAGAGACGGACTCGAGTACTCGTCTGGTGCGCGCCACTTCGTGCGCGCGAAACACCGCGGCGCCCGCCACCGCCGCGATCACCGTCGCGACGAGGGTGCCCTCGACGCGCTCGTGCAGTTCTACGCCGAGGGTCTCCCCGACGAAGTCCTTGTTGGACAATGCCATGAGCACCGGCCACCCGGTCGCCACCAGCTCGTCCGTGTGCCGCACCAGCGCGAGGCTGTGCCATGTGTTCTTGCCGAAGTCGTGTGTGGGGTCGATCAGCACGCTCTTACGCGGCACACCGAGCGCGACCACTCTCTCAGCGAGCGCGGTCGTCTCCGCGATGACGTCGGTCACCACGTCCGGATAGGTGACCCGGTGCGGCCGCGTGCGGGGCTGGACGCCGCCGGTGTGCGAGCAGACGTAGCCGGCGCCGTACTCCGCGGCGACCTCGGCGAGCCGCGGGTCCGCGCCGGCCCACGTGTCGTTGAGCAGGTCGGCGCCCGCCTCGCAGGCAAGCCTGCCGACGTCGGCGCGCCACGTGTCGCTGCTGATGACGAGGTCCGGGTAGGCGTCGCGCACACGCGCGATGAACGGCACGACGCGACGCACTTCTTCTTCGGAATCGACCAGGTCGCCGGGGCCGGCCTTCACGCCGCCGATGTCGACGATGTCCGCGCCCTCGTCGACGACGCGGTGCACGGCTTCCATCGCGACGTCCTCGGCGTAGGTGGCGCCCTTGTCGTAGAACGAGTCCGGGGTGCGGTTGATGATCGCCATGACCAGTGCGTGGTCTCGGACGATGGTCCGGCCGCGGAACTGGAGCTCGATCACATCCCGTGTCTACCAGGCGGGCCCCGGCCTTGGCACATGGCGGACGTCTCATACTGCCTGTGTGGAACTGGTACAGGCGGTCGACTCGGCCTGGCAGCGAGGCTGGCTGCCCTACGACGTTCGCGAGATCGTGTCGCGTTCACTCGGCGATTCGGCCACCTCTCTCGTGGTGGACGTGATCGCTTTGTCCTGTTCGCCTCATCCTGAGGCGACTGTGCACCCTCGTTGGCAGCGTCAACTCGACGAGATCGGCGCCTCTGTGTGGTGGGAGGGTCCGTTGCTGGAGGCGTGGGCCACGCGCCACATCGAGACACGGGCGTACACGTCTCGTACGGCCTCCGATCTGTTGAAGTTCCTCGGGCGGTTGCCGAAGTTGCCGCGCATCCTGCCGTTGCCGGGCTCCGGGCTGGTGTCAGCCGTGCGCGCCGGTGTTGACCAGAAGGTGCTCAACCGCGTGCGCGGACTGCTCGCGAAGGCCGAGTCGACGGCGTTCCCCGAGGAGGCGGAGGCGCTGTCGGCCAAGGCGCAGGAGCTGATGAACCGCCACGCGCTCGAACGGGCGATGCTCGACGCGGACCTGCCCCCGCTGGCGACCTCCCGGCGGCTGTGGCTGGACAAGGCCTACTTCAAGGAGAAGTCGCAGCTCGTGCACGTGGTGGCGACGGCGAACCGTTCACGCGCCGTGGCCTACGACGGGTTCGGGTTCGTCGCACTGGTGGGCGACGAGGTGGACCTGGAGATCGTGGAGCTGCTGTCCACGTCTTTGCTCGTTCAGGCGACACGGGCGATGGTCGCGGTGGGCGGGCACGCCGGTAAGGGCAGCGAGGCTCGCTCACGGCCGTTCCGCAAGTCGTTCCTGGTGGCCTACGCGTCGCGGATCGGCGAACGGCTGGAGGATGCGCCGGTCGTCTCGGACGAGCGGTTGCTGCCGGTGCTCGCGGACCGCAAGCAGGCCGTGGACGTGTTCTTCGAGGAGATGTTCACGCAGACACGCACCTCGCGCGTGACGGTGCGTTCGGCGGCCGGTTGGGGCGCGGGCCGGGCGGCTGCGGACGTTGCCGACATCGGTACCGGTCGGAGTTCCGTGACTTCTGGCTAGTGGTGCGGCTCGCGACGTTGCCGTGCGAATTCACGGTCAGACGGGCGCATCGTGGTGCCGCGAGGCGTCCTGCTGAGCGTGAATTCACCGCCAATGTCGCGAGCCGCACCACTAGGCTGGCGCCGCCGCCCCGCGACCTAGGGTGGTGCACGTCCATGTTCGGGAAGTCTGTTGTTGTCGCCGCGGTGCTCGCCGTGACCTTCTCGTCTCCCGCTTCCGCGTCGTTCTCGCTGCTCAGACCTTTGACGCACGGCAACGGTGACTCCACGACACCGGTCATCAGCGCTGATGGGCGCTATGTCGCGTTTCCCTCTCTCGCGTCGGACCTCATGCACGGGGATCGCAACGGTGTCTCCGACATGTTCGTGAAGGACCTTCGCTCCGGTGTCGTGCGGTCTGCGTCACGCGGTGGCGACGGGCCTTCGTTCGACCCGCCTGCTCTGAGCGCGGACGGACGATTCGTTGCTTTCGTGTCGTCGGCTACCAACCTCGTCGCTGGTGACACCAACGGCGTTGACGACGTGTTCGTGACCGACATGCGCACGGGCCGTGTGTCACGCGTGAGCGGTGGCAACGGTCCGGCTTTCGGTAGCCCGGCCATCAGTGCTGACGGGCGTTTTGTGGCGTTCCGATCCGAGGCGTCGACATTGGTGGAGGGTGACACCAACGGCGTGGCGGACGTGTTCCTGACGGATCGGTCATCGGGAAAGGTGACGCGTATCAGCACGTCGGCCTCTGGCACTCAGGGCGACAAGTTGGTGCACCACGGGCTCGCCATGAGCGCGGACGGGCGGCTCGTCGTGTTCCCGTCGGCGGCCACGAACCTGGTTCCCGGCGACACCAACGGCAGCGTCGACATGTTCGTGAAGGACACCGTTTCCGGTGCGGTGGAACGGGTCAATGTGTCAGCTACCGGCGAGCAGACGACGTCGTACACGCTGATGCCCGCTATCACGCCTGACGGCTCGCGTGTGTTGTTTGTGGCGTGGGGCGACACGTTGGTGCCCGGTGACACTGAGGACACGCCGGACATCTTCATGAAGGACTTGCGCACCAAGGCGATCACGCGCGTGAACACGCGTCCTGATGGGACGGTGTCGGACGCCCAGCCCTACCAGCCGTCGGTGAGCGCGGACGGCCGCTTCGTCGTGTTCTCGTCGCTGGCTTCGAATCTGGTGCGCCGCGACACCAACAACGTGGACGACGTCTTCCTCAAGGACCTGCGCACCGGCTCCGTTGAGCGTCTGAGCGAGCGATTCGGCAAGCAGGGCAACAACTTCTCACTGGCGCCGACGATCAGCGCGGACGGCAGGTCCGTCGTGTTCTCGTCCTTGGCCACGAACCTGTCCCCGGCCGCACACCACACCCCTTCGAGTGAACTCCTCCTTCACAACCGCATCTGAAGCCACTCCCGGCCGAAAAGCGTCAGACCCCCTCCCTAACGTCGACCCCATGACATCCACCTACCACAACGAGATCAAGCTCGGCGAGGTCACGTACCGGCTGAGCGCGACGGCGGACTCCGAGGAGTCCCTGGTGCTGGACCTGATGGGATCGCTCGACTCGGGCGAGGTGATCGCGGACGGCCGCCTGCGACTTCCAGTCGCAGGCGGCGTCACGGTCGGCAAGATGCTGTCGCGCGTCCTGGGCGCCCACACGCGCCTGCGCGGCCGCCCCTCTCGCCACGCGAACGCCAACCAACCCTGGTCCGAATCCCTCGACGCGGACCTCCGCACCGCCTGGCTGGCCCCGTCCGAGGAGACCGCGGCGGCCCTCATCAGGTCCCTGGCCGACGACATGCAACGGTCCCCGACCGCCATCCGGGCCCGCCTGCCCCGAGTCGGCTGCGATCCGGACGTACCGGGCCGCGAGCTCTCCCCCGCCGCGGCCGTCCTGCTAGGGGGAAAGCCAGGGACCACTCAGGGAGAAACCTGATTCGCCCGGCGCCCGGCCGGCGGACTCTGGAGTAGCACACACCAGAGTCTCAGGGGGTACCAGTGGAAATCGGCGGCTTGTTCACCGCTCTGCTCTTCGGAGCCATCATCGGCGGTCTGGGCCGCCTGGTCGTCCCCGGCAGGCAACACGTCTCGCTGCTGGCGACCATCCTCGTCGGCATCGTGGCCGCCCTGCTGGGCACCGCCGCGGCCACCGTCCTGGGTGTCGCCAACACTCCGGGCATCGACTGGATCGAACTGGCCCTCCAGGTAGGCCTGGCCGGCGCGGGCGTGACCCTGCTCGCCAACCGAGCCAAGCCCAAACTCCACCGCTAACCCCGACCCCCGCACCTCAACCAAGTCCGCCCACCCCGGCCCGCGGACCCGAGCCGCCCTGCCCTCCGCACGCCACAACGCGCCCGGACCGCAGCGCCCCAACGGGTCCCACGGCCGCCACCTGGATGGCGGCACACCCACGGCATCGCCCGGACCGAAGCTGGTCCTTCAGACAGGCCCAGCCGGCACAGGCGTAACCCTCCTCGCCAACCGAGCCAAGCCCAAACCTCGACTCCGACCCCACATCCCGGCCAACCCGTCCACCCCAGCCCGCAGACCCGAGCCGCCCTGCCCTCCGCACGCCACAACGCGCCCGGACCGCAGCGCCCCAACGGGTCCCACGGCCACCGCAACCGCGCCGACCACTGGCCAACCGCTAGATCCGCTCGCCGCCGCGAGCCCGGTCCTTCTCAAACAGCACCGTGCACAGCCATTGCACGTTGCTCATCGCCCACGCGATTCCTGCCGGTGCCCGCCAGGCGCCGCAAGACCTGCCTGGTCGTCCTGGTCGTCCGGCTTCAACGCGAGGTAGGCCGGGCGCAGCAGGTCGACCAGGTTCTCGCGGCGAATGCTGATCGGCACAGCGTCGAGCTGGTCGAGCACGGCGTCCGCGCGCACCTCCGCCGTGGGGTCGCCGAGATTGATGCTCGTAGCGGTTTGCCTCTGCCAGAACGTGTCCAGGCACTTCGTCAGCGGCGGCGCTTCTTCCCGAGCCGCCACGGCACGGGTGGTGCCGCGCAGCATGCGGAGGCGTTCGAGCAGGTCCTCGCGGCTGCGGCCGCGCCAGGCGAGGATCTCGAACGGGTCGTTGTCGAACGACTCGGCGAGCAGATAGCAGGTGGCGGCGAGGTGCTTGCACGGGACTTCCCAGTCCGGACAGGTGCAGTCCATCGTCAGCTCGCGCATGGTGGCCGGGAAGAGCTGCAGGCCCAGCTCGGCGAACAGGGTCTCGATGTCCGACGGCATCTCGCCGGCCAGCAGCTTGGCCGCGTACAGGGCTTTGCCGGCGAGGGCGTGCTCGATGCGTTGCCATTCCGGGGTGGTGAACGCCTTGATCGCGACGCGGGTCTTGTACGGGGTGGGGCGCGAGCCCTGCACCAGCGCGATGACCATGCTGGTGGACAACGAAAGGCTCAGCACCTGGCCCTGGCGCGCGTAGTTGCGGCCTCGGGTCAGGCGGCCGCCCATGCCGAACGACTCGAGCACCTCGATGAAGCGGCGTGACCACCAGGTGGCACCGATGTCGCCGCGTTTGCTCTTCGCCTTGAGACCGTCCTCCACCTTGATGGTCTTGCCGTAGCGGGGCCGTTCGCCGGACCAGTGGTCACTCACCGATGGCCTCCCCGGAGAGCGTCAGCAGGTCGCGCAGCGCAGCGGTGGACAGGTCGGTGAGCCAGTTCTCGCCCGCACCCACCACGAGCTGGGCCAGTGCGCGCTTTTCCTCGATCATCGTGTCGATGCGTTCCTCGAGCGTGCCGATGCAGACGAACTTGCGCACCTGCACGTTGCGGTGCTGGCCGATGCGGAACGCGCGGTCGGTCGCCTGGTCCTCGACCGCGGGGTTCCACCAGCGGTCGAGGTGGATCACGTGGTTGGCGGCGGTGAGGTTGAGGCCGGTGCCGCCCGCCTTGAGCGACAACAGGAAGAGCGACGGGCCGTTCTTCCCCTGGAAGCGTTCGACCATGCGGTCGCGGGCGGCCTTGCTCGTGCCGCCGTGCAGGAACATCACCTCGGTGTCGAAGCGGGCCGCGAGGTAGGGCACGAGCATGCTGCCGAACTCGGTGAACTGCGTGAAGCACAACGCTTTGTCGCCCTCGGCGAGCACTTCCTCGAGGACTTCCTCCAGCCGCGCGAGCTTGCCGGAGCGGCCGGCGACGCGCGAGCCGTCGCCGAGGAAGTGGGCCGGGTGGTTGCAGACCTGCTTGAGCTTGGACATGGTCGCGAGCACCAGGCCCTTGCGGCCGATGCCTTCGGCTTCCTCGATCTTCTCCAGCATGTCGTTGACGACGGCCTGGTAGAGCGAGGCCTGCTCGGTGGTGAGGTTGCAGAGCTGGCGCATCTCGACCTTGTCCGGCAGGTCGCTGATGATGCGCGGGTCGGTCTTCACGCGGCGCAGCACGAACGGGTTCGTGATCTTGCGCAGGCGGGCGGCGGCGCCCTGGTCGTTGTGGCGCTCCACCGGGACGGCGTAGCGGGCGCGGAACGTGTTGATCGTGCCGAGCACGCCGGGATTCGCGAAGTCCATGATCGACCACAGCTCGGCCAGGCGGTTCTCCACCGGGGTGCCGGTCAGCGCGACGCGGTGGCGTGCCTTGAGCTGGCGCACGGCCTGGGACTGGCGGGTCGAGCTGTTCTTGATGTTCTGCGCCTCGTCGAGCACCACGCGGTCCCAGGTGAGGTCGCCCAGCGCCTCGGCGTCGCGGCCGGCCAGCGCGTAGGTCGTCAGCACCAGGTCGTGGCTCTCGACGGCCTCGCGCAACGCGTCGCCGTCCAGGCGGTCCGCGCCGTGGTGCACGTGGACCGAGAGCTCCGGGGTGAACCGCGCGGCTTCGCGCTGCCAGTTGCCGACGACCGACATCGGGCAGATGAGCAGTGTGGGCGGGCGTTTGCCGTGCGCGCGGTTCAACGCTTCGAGTGCCAGCAGCTGAACTGTTTTGCCCAGGCCCATGTCGTCCGCCAGGCAGGCACCCAGGCCGATCTTGTCGAGGAACGCGAGCCACGCCAGGCCGCGCTGCTGGTACGGGCGCAGCCGCGCGCCGAAGTTCTCCGGCGGCTCAACGGGTTCGAGCCGTTCGTCGGCCTTGCCGGACAACAGGTCGCCGAGCCAGCCGTCGGCCTCGACGGAGGTCAGCGGAAGCGGCAGGCTTTCGTCCTCCTCGGTGAGTCCACTGTGGAGCATCACCTCGGCCGCGGTCATCTGGCCACCGCCGCGCTTGAGGAACGCGAGACCGGCGGCGAGGCGCTTCTGGTCGACCTGCACCCACTGGCCGCGCACCTTCACCAGCGGCACCTTCGCCCTGGCCAGCTCGGCGAGCTCGGCGTCGGTGAGCGTGTCCTCGCCGAGGGCGAGCTCCCACTTGTAGTCCACGATGGACTTCAGGCCGATCTCGCTCTCCTTGGCGACGGTGCCCGCCGTGCCGCGGCTCTTCGTGGCGAGCTTCAACCCGAGCTTCGCCCGCTGCTGCCACCACGACGGCAGCAACACGCCGAACCCGGCCTGCGCCAGCACGGGTGCCGCGGTGAGGAACCGGTACGCGCCCTCCGCGTCGACCTCCATCTCGGCGGGGTGGGTGCCGCGCAACGCCTCGTCGAGGTCGGGGTGCAGCCTGCTCGCCCGGCCGAGATCGGCCAGCAGATGCTCCTGCGGGGCCGGGATCCAGCGCCGCAGCACGCCGTCGTCCGCGAACCACACCTGGTACGCGGGCACCAGGACGCTCGGCTCGTCGACGGCCTGCAGCAGGAACTCGATCGCCCACTCGTCCTCGTCGCGCTGCTCGGGCGAGCGCAGCCGGAAGCACGTGCGCACCGGGCTCTCGTTGCCCGCGCTGTCCCGCCACCGGTCGAGCTGCTCACGCAACTCGTAGAGCTCCACCGGATCCGCGTCGAACACCGGTTCCCCGGTGAGCGCGGCGAGCCACGCCTCCGCGGTCGTCTCCCGCCCACGCCGACCCGACGCGATGGCCAGGCCGTTCAGCCGATTGCGCACCAGCTCGTCGACCGCCGTCGTGAGCGCCGCGCGCACCAGCTCGGCCGGGTCGCTGACGATCTCCTCGCACCGGCAGGCAGGCGGCATCGCGGCCTGCAGCGCCGCGAACCGCGCCGAGTCCGTGCCCGACAACACCGGCACCCACCGTGCGACGGCCTGGTCCGGCATGACCGACGGCAGCACGCGCCCGCGCGTAACAAGATCGGCGGCGAACCCAGCCACGTCGAACACGAACCGCGCGGAGTCGCTCAGCCGCACGTCGGCCCCGAGCTCCGGCGCGGCGGTGAGGCGGACCGTGGGCACGCCCCACTGCCGCAGCTGCACCTTCCCGCGCTGCGCCCGCCCGGCCGTCAACGGATCGCGCACGAGCTCCGGCGACGCCATCGGCCCCGACGAGAACGACGGCAACAACAAGGCCCGCACGGTCGTCTTCGCGTTCTCCAGCCCGAGCGCGACGGACAACGTCTCGGCGTTCGCGGCGAACGGGTGCGGCGCGTCCCGCCTCGCGCTCTCGCTGCGAGCGGGCAGCCCGGAGTCCTCGGCCCACAGCGTGAGGACGCCGTCGGTCGTGCACAGGCCATGCAGTACGAGCACCTTTGAACCCTATGTGCTCACATTGGTGCCATGGTCGATGACTCCCCTGTCGTGCTGGACGGCACGTCCCTCGGCGGCGACGACGTGGTGCGCGTCGCCAGGTACCACTCCCCGGTGGTGCTGCACGAGGACGGACTCGACCGCCTCGAAGCGTCGTGGCGCGCCAGCCAGCGCCTCGTCGTGCGACGAGAGGTGTACGGCCGCACCACCGGCGTGGGCGCGAACCGCGACCAGCTCGTCAAAACCGAGGGCTGGGCCGAGCACGGCCTGCGCCTGCTGCGCAGCCACGCCGGCGGCCTCGGCGGCATGCTCCCCGAGGAACAGGTGCGCGCGATGATGGTCGTGCGCCTCAACCAGCTCCTGGCCGGCGGCGCCGGCGTGCGCAGACCAATCGCCGACGCCCTGCTCGCCGCACTGAACAGCAGCTGCTACCCCGGCGTGCACGAATACGGCGCCATCGGCACCGGCGACCTCACCGCCCTGGCCGAAACCGGCCTGACCCTGCTCGGCGAGCGCTACTGGCTCGGCTCCACGCAGACCCCCGACCCGATCGAGCTCGACTCGGGCGACGCACTGGCGTTGATCAGCAGCAACGCCCTCACCATCGGCATGGCGGGCCTCGCCTGGCACGACGCCCACCAGCTGCTGAAGGCGACCCACGTCGTCGCCGCGCTCTCGTTCCTGGCAGTCGACGGCGCCATCGAGGCCTACGACGAACGCGTTCACCTAGGCCGCCCTCACCCCGGCCAGGTAGCGGTCGCCACAGAAATGCGCCGCCTGCTGGGCGACCCCTCCCGCCCGGCAGCCCGCATCCAGGACCCGTTCGGCTACCGCTGCTTCCCGCAGATCCACGGCCCGGCCGTCGACGCCGCCACCGACCTGGGCCGAGTCCTCGACGTCGAGTTCAACGCCGCCGCCGAGAACCCGCTGATCGTCGCCGACCACTTCGGCCCGTCCGACGACGCCGCCTACCACCACGGCGCCTTCCACAGCGCCTACCTGGGCCAGGCCCTGGACCGGCTCCGGCTGTCGATGCTGCACACCGGCCACCTCTCGACCGCGCGCCTGACCACCCTCGTGGAACCGAACTTCACCGGCCTGCGCCCGTTCCTCGCCGAGGGCGTGCCCGGCAGCTCTGGCGTGATGATCCTCGAATACAGCGCCAACTCCGCCCTGGCCGAAGTCCGCACCCTCGCCGAACCCGCAAGCATCGGCAACGCCGTCGTCTCCCGCGGCCAGGAGGAGAACTCGAGCTTCGCCTTCCAGTCCGCGAGCCAGGCCCTGCGCTCCCTGAGCGCCTTCCGCCTGGTCCTGGCCTGCGAGATCGTCGCCGCCGTCCGAGCCCTGCGCCTACGCCGCATCACCCCCGACACCCCATCCCTGCGCGCCGCCTTCGAGGCCGCCGAGTCGAAGCTCAACCCGGACATGTCCGACCGCCAGCTCAGCCCGGACGTCGAGGTGGCCTCAGCCCTTCTCGACGACTTCGCCACCAGCTAGTGGCGTGACTCGCAACGTTGGCGGTGAATTCACGCTCAGCAGGACGCCTCGCGTCCGTCTGACCGCGAATTCGCACGGCAACGTTGCGAGCCAGGCCACTAGACATCGCTTGATCTCCACCTTGCTAAGGGCCTGCAGATTATTAACTCGCCGTTTTGATCTTGCTGATGAGCTGGGTCAGGGGAACGGGCGGGCTGGCGGGTGTGATCACGGTGCCGTGCTGGTCGAGGAGTGGGCGGGTGTGACTGATCGCGCGGCGGATGGTGGCGCGGCTGCTGCTGAACAACACGGCCAGGGTGTCCGGGGGCAGGGATAGTCGCAGGTGCAGGATCGTGGCCAGGATCTGGTTGGGAAAGGTCAGCAGCGGGGGCCGGCCTGAGCGTGGCGCGTGGTGGCGATGTCCTTGTTCGGCGCGGTGTTGCTGGTGTTGGCGGTGCTGGGCGTCCGAGTGTTGTTGTCGCAGGGTGTCCAGTGCCGTGGTCAGGGTGTCCAGTTCTGGGCGGGGCATGCCGGTCAACGCGGGGTCGGACAGCGTGGCGATGTCGCATTCCGCAGCCGGGGACGGGCCGGGCTCGGTGGTGCTGTCCGGGGCGGCGGGGTGCAGGGTGTAGTTCCAGTCGCCGTGCCAGTCGTGGCGGGCGATGGGCAGGGTCGCCATCTGCTGGTCGCTGATGGTGGTGCCGAGGGGATAGGTGCCGGTGTCGAGTTCGGAGTGGACGGTCAGGCCGGTGCGGGTGGTGGTGGCGGCGATGGTCTGCAGGATGACTTCGTGGCTGGTCAGGGGCCGGCCGCGCCAGTTGAGGGTGATGTGGGAGAACAGCCGGTGCTCGACCTTGTTCCATTTGGAGGTGCCGGGCGGGAAGTGGCAGACGGTGATGGCCAGGCCGGTCTGGGCGGCCAGGGCGGCGAGTTCGGTTTTCCAGGCGCGGGTGCGGTAACCGTTGGAGCCGCCGGCGTCGGCGGTGATCAGTAGCCGGGTCGCGTGCGGGTAGGTCAGGCGTCCGGCCGCGTTCCACCAGCGGCGCAGGGATTCCACAGCGAACGCGGCGGTGTCGTGGTCGGTGCCGACGTTGACCCAGCCGGTGTCCGCGGCCAGGTCGTAGATCCCGTAGGGCACGACCTTGCCCAGGGTCTTGTCCGGGAAGTCGTGGGTGCCGACCTCGACCGGCTGCCCGGCCGGGCGCCACTCCCGGCCGGCGTTGCGGAACTCGCCCACGAGTTCCTTCTTCTTGGTGTCCACGCTGACCACCGGCTGCCCGCCGGTCTGATGGTCTTTGACCTGCTCGTTGAGGTAGCGGAACTGGGCGTCGCGGTCCGGGTTCTGTTTGCCTTCCAGGGTCTTGGCGTTGCCCTGCAGGCTGAAACCCTCGGCCCGCAACAGGTTCGCGACCGTGTCGGCGCCGACCTTGTGACCCTGCGCGGTGAGTGTGCCGGCGAGGTTGCGAGTCGACTTCGTCGTCCACCGCAACGGCGACATCGGGTCACCCCGCTCATCCGGTTCCACCAGAGCCAGCAACGCAGGCAGCAGCCCCGGGTCCACCTCCGTCACCGGCTTGCGGCCCGCGCCCGGCCGACGCACCCGTCCCGGTGGTTTCTCGCCGGAGTCCAGCTCGTCCACCCCGTCGGTCACCGTCTGCCTGCTCGCTCCCGCCGCGCGAGCCACCGCCGCGATGCCGCCATGGCCCAGCGACCGTGCTTCCGAGGCGAGATACAGCCGCTGCTGCCGTTCATCCAGATGCGGAAGCAAGACCGCGAACTTCGCCGCCAGCGATTCCACTACCTCCACAGCAACGGCCATACCACCATCATGGTCAGTCCCGAGTCATACGTCTAGCTTATTTATCGGCGTGTCCTAAGCACCTGGCCAGAAGTCTTGTCCGGAACCTCAGGCGACTCGTTGCTGCCGGCGTCAGCAAGTACCACCAACTCAACATCAACAGGCGTTTTTCTACTACCAACAGGGCGTTTCGGGCCCGGGCACCTGGTGCCGGTGCTGCGGGATGTGGAACAGGTTGGGTGTAGTTGACGGCGATTCGATCAAGAGTTGGTGGTACTTGCAGACGCATCGGGCTGGACGCCGAACCGCTCCGCGAGTAACGGACAGGACTTCGGGCAGCCTGCTTAGAGCTCTTACGGTGCACAAGACCATAAGGAAGCGCGGGGTGCGGACGACGAAGCGCGAGCTGGATGGACCGGGTTGCGCCGCCATCCCCGGTACGGCGCAACCCGGCTCAGCCGTCAGCCGCCGGCCACCGACGGCAGGATCTGGATCTCGGCACCCGCGGGAAGCGGGGTGGCCGGGCCGGAGAGGCGGCGACACTCCTCGCCGTTGACGTAGAAGTTCACGTAGCGGCGCAAGGCGGAGCGCTCGTCGCGCAGGCGGCGGTCCAGGGCCGGGTAGGTGTCGGCCAGGACGTCGAGGGCGGCGCCCAGGGTGGCGGGCTCCGGGACGTCGACGTCGAGGTGGGCGGCGCCGTCCACCGCGGACCGGAGGACGCCCGGGATCAGGACGGTCACCTTCATGGCAGCACCGCCGCCGGCTCGACGCCGGGCTTCACGCAGGCACCACCACCGCGCGTCATGACGTCGGACGCCACTTGAGCACCACCGCTGCCCGACACGACGCCGAGTGCCATCCGGACACCACCGCCACGCGGCACGACGCCGAACGCCACCCAGGCACCACCATCGCCACGCGGCGCGGCGCCGAGCTCCGCCCGAACACCACTGCCTCCAGGCACGACGCCGGGCATCACTCGGACACCACCGCCGCGCGCACCGACATCACGTCCGGCAGGTGCGAGGCGACCAGGTGCCAGGTCTCGCCCTCGTCCGGACTCGCGTAGACCTCGCCCGACCGCGAGCCGAAGTAGACGCCGGCGACCGGGGCGTTGTCGGTGCACATCGCGTCGCGCATCACGGCGGTCCAGAAGTTGTCGGGCAGGCCGTTGCCCAGGGCTTCCCAGGTGGCGCCGGCGTCTCGGGAGCGGTAGACGCGGCACTTGCCCTCGGGTGGGAAGCGGCGGCCGTCGGCTTCGATCGGGAAGGTGAAGATCGTGTCCGGGTCGTGGGGGTGGACCACCATGGCGAAGCCGAAGTCGGTGGGCAGGCCGTCGGCGATCGACTGCCAGGTGTCGCCTCCGTCGTCGCTGCGGTACACGCCGTGGTGGTTTTGTGCGTAGAAGCGTGCGGGTGCGGCGGGGTGCTGGGCGACCTTGTGCACGCACTGGCCGAACTCGGGCCACGGGTCGGGGAGGAAGTAGGCCTTGATGCCCTTGTTGCGGGCTTCCCAGGACTTGCCGCCGTCCGCGGTGCGGTAGACGCCGCCGGTCGACATCGCCACCAGCACGCGGTCGGGGTCGGTGGGGTCCGGCACGATCGTGTGGATTGCCTGGCCGCCGAAGCCCGCATCCCACTCGGGGCGGTGCGGGTGGTTCCACAGGCCCTCGACGAACTCGAACGAGCGGCCGCCGTCGGTCGACTTGAACAGCGCTGATGGCTGGGTGCCCGCGTAGACGACGCCGGGCTGGTCGGCCGGGGCCGGTTGTAGTTGCCAGACGCGTTCCAGGGCGGCGTCTACCGGGAACGCGATCGGCGCCTCCGACGTCTGTTCCCACGTGGCGCCGAGGTCGTCCGAGATCGACACGCCTGGGCCGAAGTGGGGTGACGACACGCCTGCGAGGAGGCGGAGGGGGCCGCGGGTGTCGAAGGCGACGGCGTACACCTCCTGCATCGCGTGCTGTGGTCCCTCGACCTGCCACGTCACCCGGTCCTCGCTGCGCGCCAGCCACAGGCCCTTCCGCGTTCCGATCGCCACTACCACCGTCATCGCATTTCGCCTCCCCATGAGATGTGATGCAGGGCACGTTACGCCGGGGGTCTGACAATTTCCGGGCGCGCGGGAAAGGCCACGTAGACCCGCAAGTTACTCACTGGTAGCGTCCGGCGGAGACGTGAAGGAGGCACCCGTGCTGCTCGACCCCAACCGCTACGACCCCGCGCATCTCGACGACGAGACGCGTCGTCTGCTCAAGGCGACGATCGACTGGTTCGAGAACCGCGGCAAGCGGCAGCTGATCGCCGACGCTCAGGACAAGGTCTGGTACACGGAGTTCCTCGACTTCGTGAAGCAGGAGAAGCTCTTCGCGACCTTCTGCACGCCGCAGAGCGTGGACGGCACCAAGCGCTGGGACGCCGCGCGCAACGCCGCGTTCAGCGAGGTGCTCGGGTTCTACGGCCTGCAGTACTGGTACGCCTGGCAGGTCACGGTGCTCGGCCTCGGCCCGATCTGGATGAGCGACAACGAGGAGGCCAAGCAGAAGGCCGCGAATCTCCTCGACAGCGGCGCCGTCTTCGCGTTCGGCCTCTCCGAGAAGGAGCACGGCGCGGACGTCTACAGCACCGACATGATCGTCACGAAGACCGCTGACGGTTACCGCGCCAACGGCAGCAAGTACTACATCGGCAACGGCAACGTGGCCGGCATGGTCAGCGTCTTCGGCAAGCTCAGCGACAGCGACGAGTACGTCTTCTTCGCCGTCGACAGCCAGCACGAGAGCTTCAAGCTGGTCAAGAACGTCGTCGACAGCCAGATGTTCGTGAGCGAGTTCCGCCTCGACGACTACCCGCTGGCCGACGCGGACATCCTGCACCGCGGCCCCGACGCCTTCTCCGCCGCGCTCAACACGGTGAACGTCGGCAAGTTCAACCTCTGCACGGCCAGCATCGGCATCAGCGAGCACTCGTTCTACGAGGCGATCACGCACGCCCACAACCGGATCCTCTACGGCAACCCGGTCACCGACTTCCCGCATGTGCGCCAGAACTTCGTCGACGCGTACGCGCGCCTCACCGCGATGAAGCTCTTCGCGGACCGCAGCGTCGACTACTTCCGCAGCGCCAACGAGAACGACCGCCGCTACCTGCTCTTCAACCCCATCACCAAGATGAAGGTGACGAGCGAGGGCGAGAACGTCATCGACCTGCTCTGGGACGTCATCGCCGCCAAGGGTTTCGAGAAGGACACCTACTTCAACCGCGCCACGGCCGACATCCGCGCGTTGCCGAAGCTCGAAGGCACCGTGCACGTGAACCTGGCCCTGGTGCTGAAGTTCATGCCGAACTACCTCTTCAACCCCAAGGAATACCCCCAAACCCCCACCCGCCACGACGCGACGGACGACGACTTCTTCTGGCACCAGGGTCCCGCGCGCGGCCTCGGCAAGATCCAGTTCCACGACTGGGAGCCGGTCTACGCCGAGCACGCCCACCTGCCCAACGTGCAGCTCTTCCACGAGCAGGCGCGCGCCATCAAGACTCTGCTCACCACCGCCGCGCCGGACGCCGAGCAGCAGAAGGACCTCGACTTCCTGCTGAACCTCGGGCACCTCTTCACGCTGGTCGTCTACGGCCAGCTCGTGCTCGAGCAGGCGAAGATCACCGGCACCGACGAGCACGTCCTCGACCAGATCTTCGACGTCCTGGTGCGTGACTTCGCCGGCTACGCGACCGCGCTGCACAGCAAGCCGAGCAGCACCGAGGCCCAGCAGCAGTGGGCGCTCGGCCAGGTCCGCAAGCCGCACGTCGACCAGGCCCGGTTCGACGCCGTCTGGCAGCAGGTCGCCGCGCTGTCCGGCCGGTACGAGATGCGTCCGTAGTCAGTACGAGGGGGCGAAGCGAACTGCTTCGCCCCCTTGACGGACCTGTTCTACAAACGTTTTCATTGGTCCCTGCCGCCGCCTCCGCAGACCTAGGAGCGCGTGCACGTGGATCACCGCAGATGGCGAACAGCCGCAGTGGCAGCTCTCATCGCCGCCGGCACCCTCATCGCACCAGCCGCCCGAGCCCAGCCGCCCATGAAGGACGACGGCCTCGCCCTGACGCCGCCGATGGGCTTCAACAACTGGAACACCACGCACTGCCGCAACGACTTCAACGAAGAGATGGTCAGGGGCATCGCCGACATCTTCGTGAACAAGGGCCTCAAGGACGCCGGCTACGAGTACGTCAACATCGACGACTGCTGGGCGCTGCCCGAGCGCGACGCCAAGGGCGACCTCGTCCCGCACCCGGTGCGTTTCCCCAACGGCATCAAGGCGGTCGCCGACTACGTGCACGGCAAAGGCCTCAAGTTCGGCATCTACACGAGTGCGGGAACCAAGACCTGCAACAAGGACGGCGGCTTCCCCGGTGGTCTCGGCCACGAGGAGCAGGACGCGAGGCTGTTCGCGAGCTGGGGCGTCGACTACCTCAAGTACGACAACTGCAACAACCAGGGCGTCGACGCGAAGCTCCGCTACACCAAGATGCGCGACGCACTGAACGCCACCGGCCGCAAGATCGTGTTCAGCCTCTGCGAATGGGGCCAGAACAAGCCGTGGGAGTGGGCGAAGGACGTCGGCCACCTGTGGCGCACCACCGGCGACATCAGCGACAACTGGAACTCCATGGTGTCGATCGCCAAACGCAACATGGTGCTGCACGAGTACGCGGGCCCGGGCCACTGGAACGACCCGGACATGCTCGAGGTCGGCAACGGCGGCATGACGGACCTGGAGTACCGCAGCCACTTCAGCCTCTGGGCGATCATGGCCGCACCGCTGCTGATCGGCGCCGACCTGCGCAAGGTCACCCCGGAAACCTTCGACATCCTCAACAACCGCGAGGTCATCGCGGTCAACCAGGACAGGCTCGGCGTCCAGGCCAGGCCGATCCGCGACCAGGGCGGCATGTACGTCCTGGTGAAGCCGCTCAGCAACGGCGACAAGGCCGTGCTGCTGTTCAACGAGAACGACAGCGCCGCCAACATCTCCGTGGCAGCAACGGAACTCGGCCTCACCGACGCGGGCGGCTACAAGGTCCGCGACCTGTGGGCCGGCACGACCACGCACACCGCCGGTTCGATCAGTGCCGCACTGCCCCCGCACGGCTCGGCGATGTTCCGCGTCAGCGCGGCGAAGGACTGGTACCGGTACCCGCCGGCCATCACCACGGCCGCGGACGGCGAGGTCCTCTACCCCGGCGCGCTGCCGATCGTGCAGCCCGGCAGGTCCGTCACCTACACGACGTCGGTGACCAACTCCGGCCGTCTGCCGATCGCGCTGGTCCAGGCCACCCTGGCCGTCCCGCAAGGCTGGACCGCGAAGGCGACCTCCAGCAGTTTCAAGGCGATCCTGGCCGGCCGAGAAGGCGTTCCGGACCACCTGGCAGGTGACGGTCCCTCAGGACGCCAAGGAAGGCCGCTTCCCGGTCAACGCAAGCTTCACCTACCACTCGCCGCACGAGAACAACCCCGTGACCAGGCAGTACTCCACCGAGGCGCTGGTACCGGGCGCGGCGCCGAAGGGTGATCTGTTCGTCAGCGACCTGAAGTGGCTGCGCGCGGCCAACGGTCACGGCCCCGTCGAGGCCGACAGGACCAACGGCGAGGCGAAAGCCGGTGACGGCGGCCTGATCACCATCCGCGGCAAGGTCTTCACGAAGGGTCTCGGCACGCACGCACCCGCGCACGTCGAGTACTACGTGGGCGGCTCGTGCTCGAAGCTGACCGCCACGATCGGCATCCAGGACAACAAGGTCAACCCGCTGAGCCTCGTGACCTACGAGGTGTGGGGCGACAACAGGAAGGTGTTCGACAGCGGCCCCGTCACCGGAGCCGACGCCGCGAAGGCGTTGGAGGCCACCGTGTCCGGCGCGACCGTCGTGCGGCTGGTCGTCACCGACGGCGGCAACGGCAAGTCCTACGACCATGCGAACTGGGCGGACCTGAAGATCACCTGCTAGTCCGGCTCAGTCCGACCGGTAGCGCTCCAGAGCCGCGATCATGAGTTCGAGACCGAACTCGAACTCATGGTCGTGGTCGTAGGTCCCCAGCTCGTCGAGCACCTCGGCGGACAACGGAAACGCTGACGCGTCAACGCCTTCGTACGGCGACAAGGCGATCCCGCCCAGCTCCGGCGACGTGGCGACCTCGCGCATCAACGTGCCCAGCAGGTACGACACCATCGCCCGCATCATCCCGACGGCGACCTTGCCCCGGAAGCCCGCCTTGTCCAGGTTCATCAGGCCGATCTCGATGGTCCGGAGCCCGGCCTCCGAGCTCAGCCGCCGCGTCGCGAGCATCACGAACGCACGGGGATGCTGCCGTGCCAGCTCCCGCACCGCGCTTGCGTGCGCCCGGATGTGGTCGCGCCAGTCATCGCTGTCGACGTGGTAGGGCCGGGCGTCCGCCATGATCCGTTCGGCGGCGAGGTCCACCAGGACCGCCTTGTTCGGCACGTGGTTGTACAACGACATCGTGCCCGCACCGAGCTCGGCGGCGAGGCGTCTCATCGAGACGGCCTCCACACCCTCGCGTTCGATCAACCGCACGGCCGCATCCACGATGCGCGCGCGGGTCAACGGTTCACGGGAGGTGGACACTGGCGGAAACGATACGTCGTGGAGTAGCTTCCCTGCGACGTACGGCGTACGTAGGAGGGTCGGCCGGAATGACCGAATCCAAGGCGCTCAGAGCGCTGCGCGAGGCGATCGTCCTGGAGCACATGGAGTCGCAGAACGAGCATGACTTCGACGCGTCGCTGACCACTTTCCCCCACCCCCGCTACGAGATCATGGCGTCGGGCCAGGTGCTCGACGGCGTGGACGAGGTCCGCGCGTACTGGCAGCGCACCCGCGCGGCGTTCCCCGACCAGCGCAACAAGGTCATCGAGGTGCACCACGCCGACGACGCCGTGATCCTCGAGTTCGAACTGCAGGGCACGCATCTCGGCAGTCTCACCGGTGAGCCGGTGAGCGGCCGGTCGTTCAAGGTCAGAATGGTCGGTTTCTTCCTTTTCGACAAGGACGTCCTGGTCTGCGAACGGGTCTACGGCGACAGCGCGACCGTGATGGCCCAACTCGGCCTGCTGGACCTCCCCGAAGCTTTCTAGAACACCACTCGCACCTCGCCGACGACCTGGCCGCCGCCGAGCACCGGCACGGAGAGGTGCTCCCGGGCCGCCGACACGTCGTGTCCCAGTGCCGCCAGCGCCGTCAGCCCGATCGCCGTGGTGGCCCGCGGGTTCCCGTCGAGCACCTTCACCGCGACCGCGTGCCCGGCCGCCGTTCCCAGCACCAGCACGCCTTCCGCACCGCCCTTGGCCACCACACCGGGCAGCAACTGCATCACGACGGTGTTCACGTGCCCGGTTCCCCCGACGTACTCGGGAAAACCGCGCATGGCATCAGCGACCGGCGTCCGCATCAGTCCTTGCATCGCGCGCGCCAAGCCGTGCAACGACAACCCGTACACCGGCGCACCACATCCGTCGACCGCCGTGTGCGCGACGGTCTCGCCGGAAAGCTCCTCCATCGTCCGCAACACCAGCTGCTGTAACGGATGCGTTGGCTCCAGATAGGTCTGGGTTGGCCACCCCGCAGCCACGCACGCCGCCAGCATCGCCGCGTGCTTGCCGGAACAGTTCATCCGCACCCGTGACGGTTCGGTCAGCTGTCGCCGTGTCTCCTCGTCCTCCGGCCAGGACGCCGGGCACCGCAGCAATCCCGCCGGCAACCCGCCGAGCAGCCGCGTCACCAGCTCGACGTGCCGGTTCTCGCCGGTGTGCGACCCGGCCGCGATCGCCAGCGCCGGTCCCGCGAGGGGTGCCCCCGCGGACCGGCACGCCAGAGCCTGGAACGGTTTCATGCACGACCGCGGCAGCACCGGGTCCTGCACCGCCCCAACGGAAACGCCCATCTCACCGGACGGCAGCAGCCCGGCCACGCTCCCGTGGTGCAGGCTCTCCACGAAGCCGGACCTGGTGACCTCAGCGAGCAATGCGGGCACGGCCGGCCTCCAGGCGGTGGGCCAGCCTGGACAACGCCAGGTTGACCACCAGATAGACGAACGCGACGACGATGAAGGTCTGGATCAGCAGACCGTTGTAGTTCGCGAGCACGCGGCCGTTGAACAACAACTCCGTGTAGGACACGACATATCCCAGCGAGGTGTCCTTCAACAGACTGACAGCCTGGGTCACCAGCAACGGCGTCATGTGCCGAACCGCCTGTGGCAGCACGACGAACCTGGTCACCACGCCGTCCGACATGCCCAGCGACAACCCGGCCTCGCGTTGCCCGGGGTCGACGGACCCCACACCCGCACGGAAGATCACCGCGTAGGAAGCCGCGTGCGACAACGCCAGCGGCACCACGAGCTTCCAGAACAGCGGCAGGTTCACACCGAACGACGGCAGCACGAACAGCATCACGTACACCAGCAGCAGCACCGGAACCGTGCGCATGACCTCGACATATCCGCGCGTGAACCAGTTGGGACGCAAAGCGAGCAGCAACCCTCCCGCCATCGCCAGCACGCCCGTCGCGAACGCCGCCACCACCGTCGACCACAGGCCACCGAGCAGATAGCGCCACACGGGCCAGGTCAGATACGGCGTCCACCGAACCGGGTCCAGCTGCCCGTTCGCCGCGAACTGCCGCAACCCCAGCGCCACCAGCCCGGCCAGCACGAGGGCCGAAGCCACCGAGACCCAGAAGACCCGGCGACGGAAACGCGGTCCAGGAGCGTCGAACATCAGGCCAGCCGCCGTTCCAGCACCCGCGCCCCGAACCCGATGCCCGCCGCCAGCACCAGATAGCAGAGTCCGACACCGGTGAAGACCAGCAACGGCTGGGCGAGCTCCAAGTTGATTCGTTGCGCCGCACGGGTCATGTCCACCACGCCGACGACACCGGCAAGTGCCGTCGCCATCGTCAGCGCGATCGCGATGTTCGCCAACGGCTGCACCACCCTGCGTCCCGCTTGAGGAAGGATCACGTGCCGCAGCGACTGCCGGAACGACAGCCCCAGCGCCCGCGCCGCCTCACCCTGCCCTGCCGCCACCGAGTTCACGCCGGACCGCACCGCCTCCGCCACGAACGCGGCCTCGTACAACGCGATCGCCGTGAACGCCGTCCAGAACAGCGGCATCCGCACGCCCACCTCGGGCAGCCCGAACACGAACAGCACCAGCCACGCGAGCAGTGGGATGTTCCGCCACACCTCGACGTAGACCGCTCCGGCCCCGCGCAGCAACGGCACCGGCACGATGCGCAGCACCGCGACGACAAGACCGACTACGAGCGCGCCCGCGAACGACAGCAGGGTCAGGGCGACAGTGTTCAGAAACCCTTCGAGCACCAGGTTCATGAGGCGATCGCGGGTGGCGGCGGGGCGTCGCCGGTGACCACGGTGCCGATCGTCTGCTTCCAGACGTCCTGCCACAGCCCCGACTTGCCGATCTCGCGCAGCCAGTCGTCGACGAACTTCTGGAACTCCGCGTCGCCGTGCCTGATCCCGATCCCGTACGGGTCCTCGGTGAACGGCTCGCCGACGAGCTGGAGCTCGCTGTCCTTCGACGCGTCGGCCACGAGAATCGCCTGGTCCTGCACGTAGGCCTCGCCGCGGCCCTGCTTCAACGCCGCCAGGCACTCGGGGTCGGAGCCGAACTCGACGATCTCCGCGGTGGGCGCCGCGTCCCGCACCGCCTTCACCCCAGGGGTGTTCGCGCCGACGATCACGGTCTTGCCGGCCAGATCGGCGGGCTTGGTGATGCCGGACGTGCCTTTGCGCACGGCGATGGCCTGGCCGGACTCGTAGTAGGGGCCGGCGAACGCCACCCGTTCCGCGCGCTGCGGGGTGATCGTGTAGGTCTGGATGATCACGTCGACGGTGCCGTTGGCCAGCAACGGTTCGCGGGTCTCCGAGGTCGCGCTGAGCAGCTCGGTCTCCGGCTTGCCGATGATGTGGTGCGCGAGGAGTTTGCCCAGGTAGGCGTCGAACCCGGTGAGCTCGCCGCTGATCGGGTCGAGCTGGGAGAGCAGCGGCGCGTCCTGCGAGCCGCCGATGAGCAGTCTGCCGCGTTTCCTGATCCGGTCGACCGCCGAACCAGAGGCCACCTGGCCTGCGTAAACGGGCGCCTTGGCGAGCAACGCGTCGAGCTTGCCGCCACCAGGGCCCGGCACCGCGTTCTCGCTGCCCGCGCATCCGGCTACGAAGAGCAGCAGCGCTACTACGAACAGTCTCCCCATGTCATCGGACGTTACTGATCGCGTTCGACCAGGCACAAGACGCGACCGGTGGGGGTTTGGGGGGCTCCGCCCCCATGTGACAACTTTGTCGGCCAGCGGCGAAGACGCGTCAGCGTCGAGCAAGCTGGCCGAGTGCGACAAAGCCGCTTGTCCCGAACAGGACAAGCGGCTTCGTTTACAGATCAGATGGTCTGATCAGTCCAGACTCAGACGGCGCGAACGCCCTGGGCCTGCGGGCCCTTCTGGCCCTGACCGATCTCGAACTCGACCCGCTGGTTCTCCTCAAGCGACTTGTAGCCGTTCGCCTGGATCTCCGAGTAGTGGACGAACACGTCGGCGCCACCGTTGTCAGGGGAGATGAAGCCGAAGCCCTTCTCCGCGTTGAACCACTTGACGGTGCCCTGTACTGCCATCTTGCTACTTCTCCTCTAACAGGTGCCGGATCGCGCTCGCGACCACCGGGTCAAGCAGGAACGGCGTCCTCTCCGGAACCTGGAGAATCCACACGCTCGCAACTTCGCTTCCGCGAGCGTGGAACACGAACACGAAAACGTACGACCATAGACAGTCAACCATGAGCCCCCAGGGTCAGTCGAGCCATCAATTTCACTGCTAACGTGAGAGTCCGAACGACCACACGGGAGGTGCCCGTGCCCGAGCTGGTGACGCTGTCGATCACAGTGACGATCGCGCCGCAGGTGGCCGGCGGGCTGGCCGCGATCGCCGGGAAGACCCTGGCGAAGGCCGTGCCGGAGAAGCCGAAGAAGCGCGAGCGGACCGGCGACACCTACGTGAACAAGTCCTCCGGGGTCGTCAACGGCACGGTGATCCAGATCGGCCGGGTGCACAACGGGCCGGAACGGTAACCTGGAGGGTCGTTGACCCAGGGGGCCGTGCTTGACCGGCAGCGAACGACTGCTCTTCTTCTTCGTCGGCTTGGTGACCACATTCGTGTTCATCCGCATCAGCGTGCGGATGATCAGGGCGAAGGTGCGCTGGTGGCCGCGCAACATCGTGCACGGCGACACGCACGTGCATCACGTCGTGTTCGGCACTATTCTGCTGCTCTTGTCCAGCGTGGCCGGCCTGGTCATTCCGGACGACCTGTACGGCGCCCGGCTGGCGGCCGCGGCGGGCCTCGGGGTGGGCGCGGCGCTGGTGCTGGACGAGTTCGCGCTGATCCTGCATTTGCGGGACGTTTACTGGATGAAAGCGGGCCGGCTGTCCGTGGACGCCGTATTCCTCGCTATCGGCCTGACAGGGACGTTCCTGCTCGGCGCGCGCCCTCTCGGCTACGACGAGGTGCTGCAGCTCAACCCGGAGACGACGCCGGCGGACACCTTCACGTTCCGGATCATCGCGATCGGGGTGAACCTGTGCTTCGCGATCGTGGCATTGCTGAAGGGCAAGATCTGGACCGGGCTGCTCGGGCTGCTGGTGCCGGTGGTGCCCGCGGTCGGCGCCGTGCGGCTGGCTCGGCCGGGTTCGCCGTGGGCGCGCTACCGCTATCCGGAGGGCTCACGCAAGCTGACCCGCGCCTACCGGCGGGAGGCGCGGATCCGGCAGCCGATCATCCGGGTCAAGATCGCCGTGCAGGAGTTCATCTCGGGTCGTCACGACCTGCCGGACCACGACAGGTCGTGACGCAGAGTCGTGACGCGGTTCAGCCGCCGAGAATGTCCTGCTGCACGCACGCCTGCGCGACGTCGCCGGCGCACAGTTCCTGAGGCTTCACGATGCCCTCGGTCACCAGCGTCCGCACGGTGTCCTTCTTGATGAGCGTCGCTCCCAGCAGGACGGACTTCATGTCGCGCCGCGAAACAGGATCGCGCAGGTTGCCCGTGGCGAGGTCGTCCGCTCCTTCGAGGTCGCCGCGCGCGATCGCGATGGCCAGCCGCGCGGCGGCCTCCGCCTCGTCGCGGACCGGCTTGTAGACGGTGATGCACTGCTCGCCGCGCAGCACGGCGCGCAGACCCTCCACAGTGGCGTCCTGTCCGGTGACCGGCACCTTGCCCGCCAGGCCCTTCTTCCTGAGCACGCCGATGACCGCGCCCGCCAGGCCGTCGTTGGCCGCGACCACCCCGTCGACCTTGCCGCCGTTGCCGTTGAGGATCTCCTCGAACAGCCGCCCGCCCAGTTCGTTGTCCCAGTCCGCGACGGGCTGCGACCGCACGAGCTTCAGCGCGCCGGTGTCGTACCTGGAGGACAGCCGCGACTTCTGGCCCTGCGTGAACAGGGTGGCGTTGTGGTCGGTGGGCGCGCCCTCGATCTCGATGATCTGCGCGCCCGGCTTGTCACCGAGGCAGGTCAGCAGGCCGTCCGCCTGGAGCTGGCCGACGTTCACGCTGTCGAAGCCGACGTGGTACTCGGCCAGGCCGCCGAGCGTCACGCGGTCGTAGTCGATGACCGGGATGCCCGCGGCTTTCGCCTTCTTCTGCACCGCGAGACCACCGGCCGCCGACAACGGCGTGATCATCAGGACCTTCACCTTGCGCCGGATCATCTCGTCCGCGATCTGCGCGAACTTCGCCTCGTCGCCCTCGGCGTTCTCCATGAACGGTTCGATGTCCGCGTAGTTGAACGCCTGACTCAGCAAGGGGCGATCTTGCTCTTCCCAGCGCGCGGAAGTAGTTCGATCGGGGAGGATTACCCCGACGATTGGTTTGGGTCCACGCGACGGCAGCGTCGGAGCACCCTGACCTGCGTCACCACAGGCGGTCAGGAGAAAGAGCAGGCACGCCGACGATGCCATTACCTGTCTTCGCATAAACGCGGAGTTCATCGCTTGAATGTTGTTAAGTCAAGATTTGTCGGACCCCATCACGCTCCGCTTCCGATCGGCTACAGTTCGATTCCGTACGAAAGGCGCTGATGTTCGGCTATTTTTCGTGTCAGGGTGACGCACTTGGGCGGCAATCGGGGGCCGCCCGTGTTGTTGGATCCAGCCCTGACCGGGTGTGAGGAGACAGCTAGGTGAGTACGCGTAGAACCGTGATGGCGGTGGCGGCAACGGTGTCGCTGATCGCCGCGGGCACTTCGGCGGCGGGGGCAGCGCCGGCTTCGTCAGCGGGCCAGCAGGACACGGAGTACACCGTGCTGCTGGAAGACCCCGGAAACCGCGAGTTCGCGATCGACGCCGTGCGTGCGGCGGGCGGCGAGGTCGTGCGGGACAACAAGGCCATCGGTCTGCTGACCGTCAAGGCGCCGGCGAACGGCTTCGTGGAGAAGGTGTCGGCTTCGAACGACATCGTCGGTGCCGCGCGGTCCAAGCCGATCGGTCACGCTCCCGCCGCGAGCAAGGCCGAGAAGGCAGCGGCCAAGCGCGACGCGGTGGAGAAGGAGAACAAGGCGGCGCAGCCGGCCAAGGCTCCGGCGCAGTCCAAGTCGACCGCGGGCATGGACCCGCTCGACGGCGACCTGTGGGGCCTGAACCTGGTCCGCTCCAACATCGCGCGGGCCAAGCAGGCCGGTGACAAGCGCGTGTACGTCGGCGTCATGGACACCGGTGTGGACGGCACGCACCCGGACATCGCGCCGAACTTCAACAACGAGCTGTCGCGGAACTTCACCGTCGACATGCCGTTCGACTCCGACGGTGGCGTGTTCGACGGGCCGTGCGAGTTCCGCGGCTGCGTCGACCCGGCCAACCACGACGACGGTGGCCACGGCACGCACGTCGCCGGCACCATCGGCGCCGCGGCCAACGGCTTCGGCATCTCCGGTGTCGCGCCGGGCGTCTCGATCGTGAACGTCCGCTCCGGGCAGGACGCGGGCTCGTTCTTCCTGCAGCCGACCGTGGACGCGCTCACCTACAGCGCGGACATCGGTCTCGACGTGGTCAACATGTCGTTCTACGTCGACCCCTGGTACATGAACTGCGCCAACGACTCCACGGCCTCGGCCGAGGAGCAGCTGGAGCAGCGCACGGTCATCGCGTCCATCCAGCGTGCGCTGAACTACGCGCACCGCAAGGGTGTCACGCTGATCGGTGCCGGTGGCAACAACCACGAGGACCTCGGCAAGCCGCGCCAGGACATCGTGAGCCCGAACTACCCGCCGGGCCACGCTCGTCCGCGTCCGGTCGACAACGCGACCTGCCTGAACCTCCCGACCGAGGGCAACCACGTCATCTCGGTGTCCGCTCTCGGCCCGTCGACGGCCAAGTCCGACTACTCGAACTACGGCCTTGAGCAGACCGCCCTCTCGGCTCCTGGTGGCTACTTCCGCGACGGCCTCGGCACGCCGTGGTACCGCACCAACGAGAACATGATCCTGTCGACGTACCCGCGCAACGTCGCGCTGGCCGACGGCGCGATCGACGAGGCGGGCAACATCACTCCGGCCGGTCTGACGGCGGGCGTGAAGAAGGCCGTCTCGGGCGACAAGGTCGGCTACTACCAGTTCCTGCAGGGCACCTCGATGGCCGCCCCGCACGCCACCGGTGTGGCGGCGCTGGTCGTCAGCCAGTACGGCAAGAAGGACAAGAAGAACCCCGGCCTGACGCTCGACCCGGACAAGGTCGAGAAGGTGCTGTTCAAGACGGCGATCCAGCGCGCTTGCCCGAACCCGCGCACGGTTTCGTACGTCAACGTCGGCCGCACGCCGGAGTTCGACGCCACCTGTGAAGGTGACTCGAAGTTCAACGGCTTCTACGGTCACGGCATCGTGGACGCCTACGGCGCGGTCACCCGCGGCGGTCAGTTCCTGTAAGTCCTTGTAACGCAACAAAAGGCCCCGGTCGGCTGACCGGGGCCTTTTGCGTGCGACGAAAGTGGACTCTCCCCGACACCTTCGTCTGAAAGATCCGCCGTGCCTTGACCGTGCCGTAGCGGCATGGTTTCAACTGGGTCATGGCGCCGGCCGGGGCGACGAGGGGCTCTACAACAGGGCCCAGATCGACGTCCTGATCCGCATGAACGGCTGACATTTCATTGGTTTGGCGCGCCGAAGGGGCGCGTCGTCGGGGAGGTATTTGCTAATGCGAAAAATGTTGTCGCTGGCGGCGGTCGTGACCGCCGCCGCAGCGCTGGTGGCGATACCGGGGGTGGCGTCCGCCGCACCGCCCGTGAAGCAGGTGCAGTGGGTCGCGTGTCCCGCTGACGTGGCGCTTCCCGGACTGGAGTGCGGAAAGCTCCAGGTCCCGCTCGACTACCGCAAGCCGGAGGGCCGCCAGACCGAGGTGTCGATCACCCGGCTGGCGAGCAAGAGCCCTGAGAAGCGCAAGGGCATCCTGCTGACCAACCCCGGCGGGCCGAGCGAGGGCCTGACGTTCCCGTTCTTCCTGAAGGCACTGGGAATGCCGCAGAGCGTGCTGGACGCGTACGACGTGATCGGCATGGACCCGCGCGGCATCGGCTACAGCTCGCCGTCGACGTGCGACCTCACGGAAGAACAGATGGCCGCGGGCAGTGTGCCGCCCTACGCCGTGACGCCGGCCGACGTGCGCAAGCGAGCCGACGAGACGAAGAAGATGGCAGAGCAGTGCCTCAAGTCGTCGAGCGCGGAGGCGTTGCCCTACAACACGACCGCGAACATCGCCCGTGACATGGACAGCGTGCGCGCGGCACTGGGCGAGAAGAAGGCCTCGTTCCTGGGCTACTCGTACGGCACGTACCTGGGTTCGGTCTACGCGACGCTGTTCCCGAAGACCAGCGACCGCGTCGTGATCGACAGCAACCTCCCCGCGAGCGGCTGGGACGTCGAGGGCGGCCGGCTGATGGCCCCTGGCCTGGAGGACACGTTCCCGGACTTCGCGAAATGGGCGGCCAAGCATCCCGAGTACAACCTGGGCACCACGTCCGAGCAGGTGCGCGCCAAGTACTTCGACCTGGCCTCCCGATTGGACAGGAAGCCGTCCGTCGAGGGCTACAACGGCCAGGTGTTCCGCCTGAGCACCTGGGCCGGCCTCTTCGACACGGGGGACAAAGCCTTCTCGAAGCTCGCCGCCTCCTGGAAGGCGTTCGACACCGGCCAGCCGCAGCCACCGCAGGAGATCCCGGAGGTCCCGCGCATCCAGGCCACGCTGGCGGGCCGGTTGCACGTGATCTGCGGTGACTCCGAATGGCCTTCGTCGGTCCGCACCTACGAGCGCAACGTGGCCGTGGACCGCGTCCGCTACCCGATGTTCGGCGCGGCCGCCGCGAACATCCAGCCGTGCGCGTTCTGGCCCAAGCCGGTGGAGAAGCAGGTGGTGCTGTCCGACCGCGGACCGCGCAACATCCTCATGGTGCAGAACGAACGTGACCCCGCCACGCCGCTGGTAGGCGCACGTTCGACCCGCCACGCGTTCGGGGACAGGGCCGCGATGATCACCGTCGACCAGGGTGGGCACGGCGCCTACCTGATCGGCAAGAACAAGTGCGCCAACGACAAGGTGACCGACTACCTGCTCGGCGGACAGCGTCCGAGCGACGTCAGGTGCGCAGCCGAGACCGGCTGACCCTGGAGGTGTGGAGGCCGGCTCGCCCCTGGCGGGCCGGCCTCTTGTCGTGCCGATCCGGCGATTCGGCAATTAGTAAACCATCTTGCCAATAAAGGTATGGACCCCTTACCGTGGATCCATCGCCGCCCGGGACAACCCCAACCCCCTGCCCCGGAGGAAATTCGTGAAGATCTCTGGTCGCATCGCGGCCGCGCTGCTGGCGTGTGCCGCTCTCGTCACCACCACCGCAAGCACCGCCCAGGCAGCCGACCTGAACGACCCGCGGCTCAAGGACATCGCGATGCAGATCGTGTCCAGCGCGGAGAACTCGTCGTTGGACTGGCGCGCCCAGTTCGGCTACATCGAGGACATCGACGACGGCCGCGGCTACACCGCGGGCATCATCGGGTTCTGCAGCGGCACAGGCGACATGCTCGACCTCGTCGAGCTGTACCAGCAACGCAAGCCCGGCAACGTGCTGGCGAAGTACCTGCCGGCACTGCGCAAAGTGGACGGTACGGACTCGCACGCGGGCCTCGACCCCAACTACACCAGGGACTGGAAGACCGCGGCCAAGGACTCCGTGTTCAAGGCGGCACAGGAGTCCGAGCGCGACCGGGTGTACTTCAACCCGGCCGTGAAACAGGCCAAGTCCGACGGCGTCCGCGCCCTGGGCCAGTTCGCCTACTACGACGCGATCGTCATGCACGGCGACGGTGGCGACCGGCTGAGCTTCTCCAGCATCCGCAAGCGCGCGCTGGGCAAGGCCAAGCCGCCGGCGCAGGGCGGCAACGAGACCACGTGGCTCAACGCGTTCCTCGACGCCCGTGTGTGGGCGATGAAGCAGGAGCCCGAGCACGAGGACACCACTCGGGTCGACACGGCGCAGCGGGTGTGGCTGAAGGCCGGCAACCTCGACCTGAAGACGCCGCTCAAGTGGAAGGTCTACGGCGAGAGCTTCGAGATCAAGTAGCCGGATCGGCGTCTGCAAGTACCACCAGCGAGCGGTCGGTGGTACTTGCAGACGCCTTTTCGAACTACAGCTGCGTCCAGTCCAGCACCGGCGCCGCGAAGTCGCGGATCGACGCCAGCAGCCCGAGCCGTGCGGCCTTCACCTTCTCGTCCTCGGCCATGACCAGCACCTCGTCGAAGAACGTGTTGATCGGCGCGGTCAGCCCCTCGGCGGCCGCGACGAACGCCGCCAGGCCGGCGACTTCCCGCGAAACACCGGAGAACGCCTGGTGCAGCGCCACTTCCGCCGGCTCGGACAGCACCGAGGCGTCGTAGGACGACTCGGCCGAGGCGGGCACGATCCGGCGCACCCGCTGCAGCGCGGCCACGAGCGAGTCGAAGGACTCGTTGCCCGCCAGCGACTCCAGCTGCGTCAGCGTCTCGTCGGCCAGCACCGGCGAGTCGGCCAGTGGCAGCACCGCCTGCACGAACCGGTGCTCGTGGCCCGCGTCGAGCACTGCCTGCTCGTAGCGACGCACCGCGAACTCCCGAGCCGTCTCCAGCGCCTCAGGCGACACCTCAAGTCCTTCGGACGCCAGTGAAAGCGCCTTCGACAGGGTGATCTCGCGCAGGTCCGGGAACGCCCGCAGCACCGAGACCGCGCCGAGAGCGGCGCGGCGCAGGCCGAACGGGTCGGACGAACCGGTCGGCTGGGCACCGATGCCGAACAGGCCCGCCAGCAGGTCGAAGCGGTCCGCCAGGGACAGCAGCGCGCCGGGCACGGAAGCGGGCAGCGCGTCGCCGGCCGAACGCGGGAGTTCCATCTCCCCCAACGCCTGCGCGACCTCCGGGGTCTCCCCCGCCCGCACCGCGTACTCGCGCGCCATGACGCCGGCCAGCGACGACAGCTCGATCACCATCTGCGAGCCGAGGTCGAACTTGGCCAGCGCGCCGGCCCGGTCCAGCGTCTCGCGGTCGGTGTCGACCACCGAAGCGAACCGGCCGGCCAGTGCGGCGATCCGGCCCGCGCGGTCCGCCATCGAGCCGAGCTTGTCCGCGAAGGTCAGCTTCGCGAGGCCCGACTTCATCTCGTCCAGCGGGGTCTTGAGGTCCGCACGCCAGAAGAACGCCGCGTCCTCGTACCGCGCGCGCAACACCGCCTCGTTGCCCGCCCGCACCAGGTCCGCGTCGACGGACGCGTTCGCCACGGCCACGAAGTACGGCAGCAGGGCGCCGTCGGCCGAACGAACCGGCAGGTAGCGCTGGTGCTTGCGCATCACCGTGGTGAGGATCTGGCCCGGCAGCTCCAGGTACCGCTCCTCGAACGAGCCGAGGATCGGCGTCGGCCACTCGACCAGGTTCGTCACCTCGTCCAGCAGCCCGTCGACCTCGGCGACACCGCCCACCGACGCCGCGAGCTCCTGCGCGGCGGCCACGATCGATCCGGACCGCACCGACGCGTCGGCCTGAATGCCGTGCGACTCCAGGAACTCCAGGTAACCGTCCGCAGTGGACACCTCGACCACCGGCGACGAAGCCGTGCGGTGCACGCGCGTCACCGTCCCCGAGGACAGGGTCGACACCGCGACCGGCACCGGCGTGGAGCCGAGCAGCGCGAGCAGCCAGCGGATCGGGCGGGTGAACGACAGCTTCGGGTCGTTCCACTTCATGTTCTTCTCGGCCCGCAGGTCCGACACGATCTCGGCCAGCAACCCGCTCAGCACCTCGACGGCACCACGGCCGGCATCGGTCTTGGTCAAACCGACGAACTCGACGCCGTTCTCCTCGACCCGCCCCAGAGCCGAGACCTCGACGCCCTGGCCACGCGCGAAGCCCTGCGCGGCCTTGGTCGGGTTGCCATCGGCGTCGAAAGCAGCAGACACGCGCGGGCCACGCACTGAGCGGAGAGCATCCGGCTCGCGTGGTGCCACGAACGGCACCAGCACGACGATCCGGCGCGGCGTGCCGTGCACGGTCACTTCACCGTGCGAAAGTCGTGTCGCAGCAAGCTTCGACGAGACAGCGGAACGCACCGCGTCGACGGTCCGCAGCACCTCGTGCGGCGGTAGTTCTTCGGTGCCGATCTCGAACAGCAGCGTCGCAGGCGCGGCAACGTCCTCAAAGGACGAAGGCTTCTCGGCAAGAGCCGGAACCTCGGCCACACCGAGCGGATGCCCGAGCTCGGAACGACGCTCGGCCCACAGAGCCGCGACTTCCCGGGCCAGGCCGCGCATCCGGCCGAACGCACGGGCGCGCTCGGTCGTGGAGATCGAGCCACGGGCGTCCAGCACGTTGAAGATGTGCGAGCACTTCAGCACGAAGCTGTGCGCGGGCACCGGCAGGCGGGCGTCGAGCATCCGGCGCGCCTCGGCCGCGAACTCCTCGAAGAGGCGCTTGTTCGCCTCCACGTCCGCGTCGTCGAGGTAGTACCGCGACATCTCGAACTCGGCCTGGCCGAACGCCTCGCCGTAGGAGATGCCGGGCGCGTAGGCGATCTTCTTGAAGTGGTCGACGCCCTGCAGCGCCATCATGATCCGCTCGATGCCGTAGGTGATCTCCACCGACACCGGGTCGAGCGTCATGCCGCCGGCCTGCTGGAAGTAGGTGAACTGGGTGATCTCCAGGCCGTCGAGCCAGACCTCCCAGCCGAGCCCCCACGCGCCCAGCGCGGGCGAGGCCCAGTTGTCCTCGACGAACCGCACGTCGTGCGCCCGCACGTCGATGCCCAGCGCCTCCAGCGAGCCCAGGTAGAGCTCCTGCGGGTCGCCCGGATCGGGCTTGAGGATCACCTGGAACTGGGTGTGCGTCTGCAGCCGGTTCGGGTTCTCGCCGTAACGAGCGTCGTCGGGCCGCACCGACGGCTCGACGTACGCCACGCGCCACGGCTCGGGACCCAGCACGCGCAGCACGGTCGCCGGGTTCAGCGTTCCCGCTCCGACCTCCGTGTTGAACGGCTGCACCACGATGCAGCCTCGGTCGGTCCAGTACTTGGTCAGCGCGAGCAGCGCGTCCTGCATCGTCAACACGGCCAAGAGTCTACGAACTGGACAAAACCGCTGGTCAAGGCCCCTGAAAACGGTGGCCTACGCCACTGTGTCACGCTTTGCGCAACCGAGTGGAGTCCCCGCACGTCTACTTGGGGTACCCGAATGTGCCGAAAGGAGTGGGTGTGGACAACCGGCCGCCGCGGCCAGGAGAACCGAACGGAACTCCGGGCCGGTCTTCTTCTGGGCGACCTTCCGCCACCCCGCGTCCAGCGGCGGGGCAACCCCGCCGTCCTCAGGTACCGCCGCGCGCATCCGAGCCGCCGCGCCGCGACCCGCGCCAGCAGCCCGACCGGGCCGAACCCCCGAAGCGCGAGCCCGTGAAGCGGCCGGAGCCCCCGAAGCGCGAGCCCCCGAAACGGGCTGAACCGCCCCGCCGGGAGCCGCCGAGGCGCGACCCCCAGCGGGACACTCCGCGCCGCTCGGAGTCAGCGAGCCGCAGCGAGGCGCCCCGTCGTGAGCCCCCGCGCCGCGGCGAGCCCGCACGCGCCACGTCGTCGGCACCACGCCCGCGTCCGGTGGCCGACCGCCCGACGGTCCGCACGACGCCCGCCAAGACACCCGCCAAGCCGAAGGCAGCAACCCCGGCACGGCCCCGTCCCCGGCCGGCCACCCGCAGGCCGAGCGCGGCCAAGCGCGGCGCCTCCACCAGCGCCAAGATCTTCGTCGGCCTGCTGTCCGCGGTGATCCTGCTGGTCACCGGCATCGCGTGGCAGAACCTGAACTCGCTGACGGAGGGCCTGACCAAGCAGGACCTCAACCTGGCGGACGCCGGCGAGAAGCCCGCCGACGGCGCGATCGACATCCTGCTGGTCGGCATGGACAGCCGCACCGACTCCAAGGGCAACCCGCTGCCGCAGAACATCCTGAACGAGCTGCAGGCGGGCGGCAGCGACGACGGCGGCCTGAACACCGACACCCTGATCCTGCTGCACATCCCGAACGACAGCGGCAAGGCCTACGCGGTGTCGTTCCCCCGCGACTCCTACGTGCCGATCGCGGGTGGCTTCGGGCGTCACAAGATCAACTCTGCCTATGGTTACGCCAAGGGTCAAGCGGCCGAGAAGCTGCAGGGCAGCGGCAAGAGCGCGCAGGACATCGAGATGGAGACCCGCAAGGCGGGCGCGAACAACCTCATCGAGACGATCCAGAACCTGACCGACACCAAGATCGACCACTACGCCGAGGTCAACCTCGTCGGCTTCTACGACATCACCAAGGCCATCGGCGGCATCGACGTCTGCCTCAACGCCGCGGTCCGCGACAGCTTCTCCGGCGCGAACTTCAAGGCCGGCCCGCAGACCATCGAGGGCAAGAACGCGCTGGCGTTCGTCCGCCAGCGCCACGGCCTGACCATGGGCGACCTCGACCGCGTCGTGCGCCAGCAGGTGTTCATGGCGGGCCTGGCCAAGAAGATGCTCTCCGCCGGCGTCCTCACCGACGGCGCCAAGCGGAGCGAGATGATCAAGGCCCTCAGCAACGCGATCGTGCTCGACGACGGCTGGGACATCACGAAGTTCGCCCTGCAGATGAAGGACCTGACGGGCGGCAACATGACGTTCCAGACGATCCCGACCGGCAACCCCGACCTGCAGACGAGGGAGGACGGCTCGGCGGTCGAGGTCGACGAGGACGACGTCCGCAGGTTCGTGAAGAACCTCGGCAAGGCCCCGGCCTCCTCGACGGCACCGGACCCGAAGTTCGACAACGCCACGGTGACCGTCGACGTCCGCAACGCCTCCGGCCAGCCCGGCCTCGCGGGTCAGGTGCTCCAGTCGCTCGTCGCGAAGGGCTTCAAAGCCGGCGTGCCGGGCAACGCCGAGGCGATGGCGAAGTCGGTCGTCCGCTACGGCAAGGGCGGCGAGGACGGCGCGAACGCGGTCCAGAAGGCGCTCGGCGGCGTGAAGATCGAAGAGGACGTGAACGTCCCGGCCGGCAAGGTCCGCGTCTTCCTCGGCGCCGACTACTCGGGCCCCGGAGCCCAGGGATTCACCGGCGGCGGAGTACTCGCCCTGGACGGTGCGCGTCAGCAACCGGCTGACCCCGCGGCCCCTCCGCCCATCAGTGCGGACGGCGTACGCTGCGTAAACTGATACAGAGAGTAGAGATGTATAGCCCGTTCGGGGGATTCTGGCAGTAAGTTGCGTAAGCGCCGAAGCACTCGCGCCTTCCATCACCGTGAGACCCGCTCACGGGGTGGAGGCAACCGGTGCAAACGGCGAACGGCCAGATCGACACAGTGGCGTACCAGCGCGTGCTCGGTGATGAGATTCGCAGCCTTCGCAAGCAGCGCGGCTGGACCCGCAAAGAGCTGAACAAGCGGCTGCAGACCGAGATCTCGCTGCAGACCCTGGCGACCTACGAACTGGGCACCCGGCAGTGCTCGGTCGTCCGCCTGGTGGAGATCTGCCACGCCCTCGACGTCCCGGCGCACCAGGTCCTGGCCCGCGTGCACGAACGCTTCTTCGGCGACGCCCCGGCCGGCCACCTGACCATGAACCTCACCGCGGTCGCCGCGACCGACGACCCCCGGCTGGTGCCGCTGCGGCGCTGGGCCGCCGGACGACTGCACGCGCTGCCTCCCGGCGTGTCCCCCGAGGTGCACCTCGACCTGCCCGCGCTGGAGAACATGGCTCAGCTGTGTCAACTGCCGACCGTGGAACTCATCAGGACACTACGAGCCTTGTCCCGCTAGCAAGACCACCCGGAGGTACCCGGTGTGGCAACGCCTGCCCTGCCCTGCCCGGAACATGGCTCTGCAGTCGGTGCCAACCGCCGACCGTGGAACTCATCAGGACACTGCGAGCCTTGTCCCGCTAGCAAGATCACAACCACCCCAGAGGCCCCAGGCGTGGCGCCGGTAGCATCGCCGAGGTGAACGATTCCCCCGCCCGCCTCCCCCTGCGCACCGCAGCCGCCGTGAAGCTGGGCAACCTGAGCTCCACGCTGTCCCAGAAGATGGGTCTGGGCGCAGGCGGCATGATCGGCGGCCGGGTGGCGCTCAAGCTCGACCCGCAGGCGCTGAACCGGCTGACGCAGGGCCGCAAGGTCGCCGTCGTGACCGGAACCAACGGCAAGACCACCAGCACGATGATGCTGGCGCGGGCCGTTGGCGCGCTCGGCGAGGTCGCCACGAACCACAGCGGCGCGAACATGCCCGACGGTCACGTCACGGCGCTCTCGAAGCAGCCGGACGCCCCGTACGCGGTGCTGGAGTGCGACGAGGGCTACTTCCCCGCCGTCGCCGGTGCCAGCAACCCCGCCGTCGCGATGATCCTCAACCTCAGCCGCGACCAGCTGGACCGGGTCGGCGAGGTGCGCACGATCGAGCGGTCGCTGCGGGACGCCGTCGCCCTGCTGAAGGACTGCACGATCATCGCCAACTGCGACGACGTGATGGTCACCAGCGCGGCCTGGAACGCGCAGAAGGTCATCTGGGTCGCCACCGGCACCGGCTGGCACCACGACTCCGCGAGCTGCCCGCGCTGCGGCAACCCGATCCGCTGGCAAGGCGAGCACTGGCACTGCACGGGCTGCGACCTCTCGCGCCCGCACCCGACGTGGATCACCGCCGACGAGGCGATGATCACGCCGGAGCACCAGAAGCTGGAGCTGCGCCTCACGCTGCCGGGCAAGTTCAACCAGGCCAACGCCGTCATGGCGGCCGCGGCCGCGCATGCCATGGGCGTGCCGGCGGACGAGGCGGTGCGCAGGCTGCGCGGCGTCTCGAACGTGAGCGGCCGCTACCGCACGATCCAGCGCAACGGCCGCAGCGCGCGGCTGCTGCTGTCGAAGAACCCCGCGGGCTGGAGCGAGACCCTCACGGTCGTCAAGGAGGCCAACCACCCGGCCGTCCTGGTGATCAACGCGCAGGAGGCCGACGGCCGGGACCTGAGCTGGCTGTGGGACGTGCCGTTCGAACGGATGCAGGGCCGCACGGTCATCGCGTCCGGCGAACGCGCCACGGACCTCGCCGTACGGCTGACCTACGCCGAGGTCGAGCACACGATCGTGCCCGACCCGTTGAAGGCCATCGACCAGATGCCACCGGGGGCGGTCGAGGTCATCGCCAACTACACCGCGTTCCGCGACTTGAATGCCAGGGCTGCCGCTGATGAGTGAGTCGACAATCCAGATCGCGCTCGTGCTGCCGGATCTCCTCGGTACGTACGGCGACTTCGGCAACGCCGTGGTCCTCGAGAAGCGCATGACGTGGCGCGGCTTCAAAGCCGAGATCGTGCCGATCAACTACGGCGAGCCGGTGCCGGACTCGTGCGACATCTACGTCGTCGGCGGCGGTGAGGACACGGCGCAGACGCTGGCGGTGAAGCACCTGCGCGAGCACCCCGGCCTGCAGCGCGCCGTCACGAAGAACGCGGTGGTGCTGGGCGTCTGCGCCGGCATCCAGATCTTCGGCGAGAGCTTCACCCGCGCCGACAACATCACCCACCCCGGCATGGGCCTGATCGACTCGACCTCGCACGCGGGCGGCAGCCGCGCGATCGGCGAGGTCCTCGCGGAGCCGGCGAACAACCTCTTCGAAGGCGTGCTGACCGGGTTCGAGAACCACCAGGGCCGCACGGTCCTGGGCCCGGCCGCCCGGCCGCTCGCGCACGTCAAGGTCGGCACCGGCAACGACGGCAGCGTCGAGGGCGCCGTTCAGGGCCGGATCGTCTGCACCTACCTGCACGGCCCGGTGCTGCCGCGCAACCCGCAGCTCGCGGACCTGCTGATCGAGTGGGCGACCGGTACGAAGGTCGCGCCGCTGGACCTGCCGGCCGTCTCCGCTATGCGTGCGGAGCGGGTGCGGGCAGCTTCATGACCCGTTCCGCGACACCCGGCCAGATCACGGCCATCACGTAGTCGGTCGCGAGCGCAGGTCCCACGCTGGGCCTGCGCTCGGTCCACACCGCCAGCCGTTCCGTCGCGCCGACGACGATCTCGGCGAACGCCTCGGCCTCCAGCGGGTCGATGTCCGGCGTGAACGACGCCAGCACGGCCCCGATCATGTCCGTCTGCTGCTGACGGATGCCTTCCACCTCTTCCTGCGCCGACGGCACGGCCACGGCCGCCTCCTGCCGCAGCAGCGCCCACGACCCGCGGTGCTCGTCGATGAACTCGAAGAACGCCAGGAGCCCCAGCCGGAGGAACTCCTCCGGGGACGCCGCACTCGCGATCGCCGCCGCCGTCTTCTCGCGCAGCTCGGTGCGCGCACGGTGGATACAGCCGATGAGCAGACCTTCCTTGGAACCGAAGTACTCGTAGAGCATCGGCTTCGAGACGCCGACGCGTTCGGCGATCTCGTCCATCGACGTGGCCAGATACCCCTGTTCGGCGAAGATCTCCTCGGCGACGGTGAGCATCTGCGCCATGCGCTGGGCTTTGGGCATGCGGCGCCGCGGAGCAGTCACGATTGGAGTCTACCGCTCGTAACTTACTTCGAGTAACCTACCGAGAAGTAGGCTCAGCGAGCGGAGGGACTGCCCCATGCATCGAGAGACGAAAGTGCTCGTCATCGGCACCGGCTTCTCCGGCCTCGGCATGGCCATCGAGCTGAAGCGTCGCGGCGAGCACGACTTCGTGGTGCTCGAGAAGGCGGGCGACCTCGGTGGCACGTGGCGCGACAACTCCTACCCCGGCTGCGCGTGTGACGTGCCGTCGCACATGTACTCGTTCTCGTTCGAGCTGAACCCCAAGTGGTCGCGGATGTTCGCGCAGCAGGGCGAGATCTGGGACTACCTGCGGCGGGTGGCCGACAAGTACCGGCTGCGCCCGCACATCCGGTTCAACACCAAGGTCTCCGGCGCGCAGTGGGACGAGGACGCCAAGCGCTGGCAGGTGACGACCGAGCAGGGCGACACGTACACGGCGCAGGCTCTGGTGGCCGGCGTCGGCGCGCTGCACATCCCGAACGTCCCGGAGCTGCCGGGCATCGAGAACTTCACCGGCAAGACGTTCCACTCGGCGCAGTGGGACCACGACTACGACCTGACCGGCAAGCGCGTCGCCGTCGTCGGCACCGGCGCGTCCGCGATCCAGTTCGTGCCGAAGATCGCCGGCCAGGTCGGGTCCATGAAGATCTTCCAGCGCACGCCGCCGTGGATCCTGCCCAAGGCCGACCGCGCGATCAACGGCTGGGAGCAGCAGCTGTTCCGCGCCTTGCCTTTCACCCAACGGCTCTACCGGAACTTCGTCTACTGGACCCGCGAGTCGTCCGCGCTGGGGTTCGCGGTCAACCCGAAGATCATGCGGCTCGCCCAGGGGATCGCGTTGCGGCACATGAAGAAGCAGGTGCCGGACGCGTCGTTGCGCAAGGTGCTGAAGCCCGACTACACGATGGGCTGCAAGCGCGTGCTGATCTCCAACGACTACTACCCGGCGCTGTCCCGGTCCAATGTGGACCTGGTGACCGACGGGATCTCCGAGGTCCGCGAGAACTCCGTCGTGGACAGCACCGGCGCCGAGCACGAGGTCGACGTCATCATCTACGGCACCGGGTTCCACGTCGCCGACTCGTTCGACTACCTGGACATCCAGGGCAAGGGCGGCGTCGATCTCGCGAAGCAGTGGCGCGAGCAGGGCATCGAGACCTACTACGGCGTCACGGTTTCCGGCTTCCCCAACCTGTTCTTCCTGCTGGGCCCCAACACCGGGCTCGGGCACAACTCGGTCGTGTTCATGATCGAGTCGCAGATCCGGTACATCTCGCAGTGCCTGAAGCTGCTGGACCGGCACCGCGCGGCCGAGCTGGACGTGCGACCGGAGGCCCAGCGGGAGTTCAACTCCGAGATCCAGCACAAGCTCGCCAAGGGCGTGTGGACCCAGGGCGGTTGCAAGAGCTGGTACCTCGACGCGCAGGGCGTGAACCGCACCGTGTGGCCGGGCTTCACCTGGCGGTACTGGATGCGGACCAAGCGTGTGCGCGCCGAGGACTACGTGCTCACTACGGCTGCACGATGACCTTCAGGGCGGTCCGCTCGTCCATCGCCTGGTAGCCCAGCGCGACGTCGTCGAGCGGCACCGTCCGGTCGAACACGGGGCCGGGGTCGATCCGCCCGGCGAGCACGTCGGCCAGCAACTCGGGCAGGTAGGCGCGCACGGGCGCGACACCACCGCCGATGTTGATGTTGCGCCCGAACAGCTTGCCCAGCGGCAGCCCCGGCATCTCGTGCGGCACACCGACGTAGCCGATCCGGCCGCCGTCCCGGACGATGCCCATCGCGGTCTCCCACGACTGCTCGGTGCCGACACATTCGAGGACGCTCGATGCCCCGAGGCCGCCGGTCATCTCCTTGATGCGCTCGACCGCGGCCTCACCGCGCTCGGAGACCTGGTCCGTGGCACCGAAGAGCTGCGCGATCTTGGCGCGGTCCTCGTGCCGGCCCATCGCGATGATCCGCTCGGCACCCAGCCGCTTGGCCGCGAGCACGCCGCACAGCCCGACCGCGCCGTCACCCACGACCGCGACCGTGCTGCCAGGTCCCACGCCGGCGCCGATGGCCGCGTGGTGGCCGGTGCCCATGACGTCGGACAGGCTCAGGAACGCCGGCAGCAGCTCCGGCGACGCATCAGCCGGGACGCGTACGAGGCTGCCGTCGGCGAGGGGCACGCGGACCGCCTCGCCCTGACCGCCGTCGCTGCCCCTGCTGCCCCAGAAACCACCGCTGCGACACGAGGTCTGCAGCCCGGCCTGGCAGTACGCGCAGGTGCCGTCGCTCCACACGAACGGCGCGATCACGCGGTCGCCGACCTGAACGCTGCGTACGTCGCCGCCGACCTCCTCGACGATGCCGAGGAACTCGTGCCCGATCCGCTGCCCGCCCTCGCGCTTGGCCACACCGCGGTACGCCCACAGGTCGCTGCCGCAGATGCAGGCCAGCTCGACCCGGACGACGACGTCGGTGGCCTCTTTGACGGCGGCGTCCGGTACCTCCTCAACGCGGATGTCTCGGGTGCCGTAGATCGTCGTAGCCCGCACCGGGCGCCTCCTCTTCGTCGATGCTCAACCCGTCGCATGCTCCTCCAGCCCGGGCTTTCGCGCCGAATCGAGACGCTGTGGAATTGGTTACGCGCCTACGATCGGCAGCGTGCTGATCAAAACCGAAGGTCTCGTGCGAGCGCGCGCTGTCCGTTATGCGACAGCTTCCCGGTTCGCCGAGCCGTCGCCCGTCGCCTGGGACGGCGTGGTCGACGCCACCTCGCGCGGCCCGGCCTGCCCGCAGCCGCCGTCGTCGCTGGCGGCCGTGGTCGGCAACTCGGTCGACGGGCTGACGTTCGACGAGCACTGCCAGGTGCTGAGCGTGACCGCCCCGGCCGACGCCTCCGGTCTGCCGGTGATGGTCTGGTTCCACGGCGGCGCGTACCTGACCGGCAGCGGCGAGTCCGTCAAGTACGACGCCTCGCTGCTGGCTCTCGAAGGCGTCGTCGTGGTCAGCGTCAGTTACCGCCTGGGCATCTTCGGATACCTGAAGGACAACCTCGGACTGCTCGACCAGCTCGTCGCGCTGCGATGGGTGCGCGACAACATCGCCGCGTTCGGCGGCGACCCGGCGAACGTGACCGCGTTCGGGCAGTCGGCGGGCGCGGACTCGGTGTACGCGCTGATGCTCACCTCCGACGAAGGCCTGTTCCACCGCGCGATCCTGCAGAGCCCGCCGCTGGGAGCCCGCACCCCCGAACGCGCGGAGATGACGGCAGCCCTGCGCGAGTTCGTCTCCGTCGACGAATCCACCCCGGTGAACGACGTGCTGGCCGTCCAGAAGGACGCGGTGTCGATGGCCAGTGCGCGCTTCATGCCGTCCGGCGGCATGCCGTTCGCCCCGGACCTCGGTGAGGTCGACCTCGCCGCGGTGGCTTCCCGGGTCGAACTGCTCGTCGGCCACACGGCCGACGACGGCAGCCCGTACGTGGCTGACCAGCCGGACGCCTGGGGAGTCGTGACGGAGCTGGTGTTCGCCGGCCCCGCGCGCCAGTTCGCCGCGGACTGGACGACAGCGGGCGGTCAGGCCGCCACCTACAACTTCAAGTGGTCCGCCGCCGGTGCTCCGCTGGGCGCGTGCCACTGCATGGAGCTGCCGTTCCTGTTCGACCCGGCCGGGTGGTCCGGTGCGGGCATGCTGGCCGGACAGGAACCGGACCCCTCGCTGGCGCGGACGATGCGGTCGGTGTGGACCGGGTTCGCGCGAAACGGGATGGACGCCTTGCCGTCGCGCTCGCTTGAATTCGGCGGATGACCGACCGCGAGCGCCTGCGCACCACGTTCGGAGAGGACGCGGCCCGCTACCACCGGGCTCGTCCCGCCTATCCCCCAGCCCTGTTCGCGCACCTCAGCGGACCGCGCATCCTGGAGATCGGCCCCGGCACCGGACAGGCCACGCTGCCGCTGACCGCGCTGGGTTCCGTGACCGCGGTGGAGCTGAGCCCGGAACTGGCCGCCGTCGCCCGCGCCCACGCACCGGCGGCCAACGTGGTCGTCGCGAACTTCGACGAATGGCCACTGCCACCGGAACCGTTCGATCTCGCGGTGTCCGCGACGGCGTTCCACTGGCTCGACCCGCGGACCCGGATGGCTCGATGCGCCGAGGCACTGCGGCCCGGCGGCATGCTGGCCGTGATCTCGACGCACCACATCGCCGGTGGCACCGAACGGTTCTTCATCGATGTCCAGGAGTGCTACGAGCGCTGGGACCCGGCCACGCCACCGAATCTGCGGCTCTCCCCCACCGACGACATCCCAGTCGAATTCGATGAGAGCGATCTCTTCGACGAACCGGAGTTCCACCGGTACGAGTGGGAGCAGGCCTACGACACCGAGTCTTACCTGGACCTGCTTCTCACCTACTCGAACCACATCGCGCTACCTGCACGGGACCAGCTGATCGAGGACATTCGACAGCTCATCGACACCCGCTACGAACGCCAGGTCGTGAAGCGATACATGACCCAGCTCGCCATCGCACGAAGGTCGTGAGCCCTACCGGATGCATCCGCCCTCGTGCTTACATGGACGACGCACGCGGCCGCCGCCGTTCGTTTCGAACGCAGCAGGAGGGCACGCATGAGATTCCGCAAAGGTTTTCTACTCGGAACCGCAGCTGTCATGAGCCTGTCGTCGGCACCAGGGGTCGCCGTCGCCGCCGAACGGGATGTGGCCACGAACCTGGTCGTACCGTGGGACATCGGGTTCCTGCCGGATCGTTCCGCGCTGGTCACCGAACGCAACTCGGCCCGCGTGCTGTCCGTCCGGGATGGTGTGACGCGGGAGGTGGCCCGCATTCCCGGCGTTTCCGCGCAGGGCGAAGGCGGCCTGCTCGGCATCGCCGTCTCGCCGGACTACGCCACGGACCGGTACGTGTTCGTCTACTACACGTCCACTTCGGACAATCGGATCGCCAGGTTCCGCATCGGCGAGACACCGCAGCCGATCGTGACCGGAATCCCGCGCGGCGGGCAGATCCACAACGGCGGCGGACTGCAGTTCGGGCCGGACGGCCTGTTGTACGCGGGCACCGGCGACGCGGGCAACACGGCCAACGCGCAGAACCCGGGCTCGTTGGGCGGCAAGATCCTCCGGATGACGAAGGAAGGCCGGCCGGCGCCGGGCAACCCGACGTCATCGCTGGTCTACAGCCTGGGCCACCGCAACGTGCAGGGGCTGGCCTGGGACGGCCAGGGCAGGATGTTCGCCGCCGAACTGGGTCAGAACCGGCTGGACGAGCTGAACCGGATCCAGGCGGGCGGCAACTACGGCTGGCCGACCTGTGAAGGCGCCTGCAACAACCCCGGGTTCGTCGACCCCCTGCTGACCTGGTCCACGGCTCAGGCCTCGCCGAGCGGCCTCGCCTTCCACCAGGGGAACCTCTACATGGCGGCCCTGCGCGGGGCACGACTGTGGAAGATCCCGGTCACCGCCACCGGGGTCGGCCAGCCGCAGGCGCTGTTCTCCGGCACCTACGGCCGGGTGCGCGGGGCGGCGTCCGCGCCGGACGGCACGCTGTGGTTCTCGACGTCGAACCGCGACGGGCGCGGCACACCTCGCGCCGGTGACGACCGCATCGTCAGTACGACGAGCTGACAACAGGGTCGTGGGTGGTCGCACAGCGAACACCCACGACCTCACCTGCTAGGAGCGCTTGGACCTGCGCGCCATCACCACTGCGGCACCGCCGGCACCGATCAGCGTCAGGCCCGCGAGGCCCAGCGGCAGCACGTCGAAGCCGGTGACCGCGAGTTCGCCGACCTCGGCGGCCTGCACCGCGGGTGCCGGCGGCGCACCGCCTCCGAAGGGCTGCTCCGGTGTCGAGGGCTCCGTCAGCGGATTCTCGGCCGGTGGGTCCACGGCCGGGGGTCACGTCGGTGGCGTCGTGCAACCGGTGTGGGCCGGGTTGCCACGGCCGACACCGGCGTTGGAGTCGCATTCGTGGCCGGAGTTGGGATCCGAGCCATCCGGCACCTGGCCTGGCGGATCCTTGTCGTCCGCGTTGCCGACGCATCCGGCACATGGCTGACCAGTCGCCTCGCCGTCGCCGTTGCCGTTGGCGGACGGCGTGCCGTCCAGCGTCGATTCGGGTGGTGCCGCGGGAATGTCCTGTGCGGACTGTCCCGCTGGGACGTTCGGGTTGTTCGTGATCCCGCTCCCCTTGCCTTCGCCGGGATCGGCGAGCGCCAGCCCGGGGGCCAGCGCCAGCGCGGCGGCAACCGCGAGAGCAGGGAGGAGCCGAGTCGCTTTCATACCTGAAATATAGGACGGTCTGTGAGCTGCGTTACACATCCCACAGACCGTCCTGTCAGGACACTACGTGCAGGTGATGCGTGGTGACGCCCAGTCGCCGTGGTCGGAGTTGATGCCGTCGCCGGCGTCGGTCAGGACCAGCCGCAGGGTCTCCGCACCCGTCAGCGAAGCGGTCAGCCTCTTCGCCGCGTCGGTGCCCGTCAGCCGCCCGGAGTCCGCGACCTTCGCGTCGTCGGCGAAGACCTGGAAGATCACCGATCCCCGGCCGGCCGCCACTTCGTCGTCGACACCGACGTCCACCGTGATCGACGAGCACTTCTTGCCGAGGTGGTAGTCGATCGACCCCGCTGCGTGCGCACCGAGACCACGCGCGTGCGTGACGCCGTTGATCGTCAGAGCCTTGCCGTCACCGGCCTTGTTGCCCCCGACAGACCTGTCGATCTCCACCGGGCCCCAGCCGTTGGTGGACGACGAGGCCTCGAACGCGGACAGGTCGGAGACACCCGCGGGCGGGGTCGGCCGCGGCCCGTCACCCTTCGACACGCGGTAGATCACCGTGCCGTGGGACGGAACCGAAGCCGAGATCGCGCCGGTCGTGGGCCGGACGGACTTGGTCCACAGGTCCTTCAGGACAGCGGGCCCGGTGAAGCCGATCTCGGACAGGGAGGTGGAGATCGTCTGCGTGGAGCCGGTCTTGTTGAACAGCGCCACCGCCTTGTCGCCGTTGGCCAGAGGCTTCACGATCACGTCGACACCGGTCTTGCCGGTCGTGCGGATCCGCTTGCCCTGGACCCCGAGCTTGTCCTGGTCGAGGGCGATGACGTCCTTGTTCTCCAGGATCGTGAACGTGTCCGCGGAGACCTTGCGCAGGTCGGAACCGATGAGCAGGGGCGCGGCCATGATCGCCCACAACGAGAAGTGGCTGCGGTACTGAACAGCGGACATCTTGCCGTTGCCGACCTCAAGCATGTCGGGGTCGTTCCAGCGGCCAGGGCCGGCATAGGAGTCGAGCACGACGTTCTTCTCGTAGATGTCCATCGTGCGTGGCCAGGTGTCGTTGATATCGCCCGTGGTGCGCCACAGGTGGCCGGTGTCGGAGGCCCACTCCCACGGCTTGTTCTGACCCCACTCGCACAACGAGAAGACGATCGGGCGGCCGGTCTTCTTCAGCGCGTCGCGCATCTTGCGGTAGCGCTGTTTGGCGTCCACACCCTGGTTGTTGCAGTTGTCGTACTTCAGATAGTCGACGCCCCAGGACGCGAACTGGGCGGCGTCGGAGTCCTCGTGCCCCAGGCCACCGGGGAAGCCGTTGTCCTTGTTGCAGGTCTTGGTGCCGGCCGAGGTGTAGATGCCGAACTTCAGGCCCTTGGCGTGGACGTAGTCCGCGACGGCCTTGATGCCGTTGGGGAAGCGCGTCTTGTTCGGCACGAGCTTGCCGGCCGCGTCGCGTGACTTCTCGGCCCAGCAGTCGTCGATGTTGACGTACTCGTAGCCGGCGTCCTTGAGCCCCTTCGAGACGAAGATGTCCGCGATGCCCTTGACCATCGCCTCGTTGAACTCGGCGCGGCAGTGCGTGGTGTTCCAGTTGTTGAAACCCATCGGCGGGGTCAGGGCCAGACCGTCCGGTAACGCCTCCGCGACAGGGGCGACCAGGACCGCACTGACCACTGTGGACAGCACGGCCAGGCTGAGTGTGCGCATGGGGCTTTCCTTTCCGAGCATCACGCGGGCAGACCCCACGGCTTGCCGGGGGTCGTGATGGCGACCGGCCGGACGGCCAGGTCGGGGCGGCGGCCCCTGGGGTGCACCAGGACTTCCTGCCCGCGGCGCAACGGGATCTCCAGCGTCCCGTCGCCGCGGTCGTGGTACCGGACAGGGCGGCCGGACGGCGTCACCACGGACACCGGTCCGTCGATGCCGTGCCGCAGCATCAACGGCTCACCCGCGCGGCTGCGGACGAGCACGAACTGGGTCTTGCCGGCGGAACGCTTCGCCGTCACCGAGAACCCGCCCTCGGCCGAATGGCCGGCGATCATGACGTCCGGCCAGGCGGACGGCACGGCCGGGAACACCCGCACGACGCCGCCCCAGCTCTGGCAGACGAAATCGTGGATCGTCTGCGCGCCGGACAGCGGGGTCTCCACGACGGGTCCCGCCTCGGTGTACATGGTGTTCTCGAGCACCGGGTAGCGCTTCGACGTGTCGAACATCTTCACGAAGTACGCGTAGGCCTCGTCGCCGCGGAACATGCGCGCGGCGATCGAGCCGGAGCCGGAGTAGCTGTAGCCGCGGTGCGCGGGCTCCAGTGACATCCAGTGGTGCAACGACTTCTCGATCAGCGCGCGGTTCTCCGGCTGTTCCCAGTTCACGGTCATCAGCGGGAACATCGCGAGCAGGTGCGAGTAGTGCCGGTGCGACACCACGAACGGCACGCCGGCGCCGACCATGAACCCGTTGGCGTCGACCGGGTACGGCGTCAGGTCGCGCAGCACCTCGCGCCATTTCGGCTCCAGCGGATCGTTGATCTTGAGCAGCCGGGCGGAGTCGATCAGCGTCGTGCAGCCCCAGCGGATCAGCTGCAGGTCGTAGTTGCAGTCCGGGGCGTCGCCGTACTCGGGCGAGGTGGTGACGTCGAGGTGCAGCTTGCCGTCGTTGCCCTTCTTCAGGAAGTGCAGGTAGTAGTTGATCGACCGGCGCAGCAGCGGGAACACGATGTCGGACAGGATCCGGCTGTCCATGCTGTGCCGGTAGGACAGCCAGACGTTGTGCAGGCCCCACGTCAGGTTGCCGAGCTCCTTCACACCGGTGCCGCCCGCGCCCGGCTCGTACAGCGTGCCCGCGTTCGACGTGGTGCGGTCGGTGCTGCGGCCGACGCCCGCCGAGTCGTGGCGGTACGGCTCCTTGACGTTGCGGACGAGCTGCTCCTGGTTGTCCCGCAACGTCGAGGCGATCGCGTCCAGCTCCAGGTGGTTCGAGCCGTGGATCAGCCAGTACTCCAGCTGCACGTTGAGGTTCCACCACGCGGCGGCCCACGGCGTCTTCTCGAGCCACGGACCGGTCGTCGCCATCACCGGACCGCCGGCGCGCGAACCGGACGCGACCTTGTAGAGCTGGATCCAGTAGAACGCCTGCAGCCGCTGCTCGCCGAACGACAGGAAGCTCTTCTGGTAGAAGGCGTTCCACCACTTGCGATGCGACCTGACCAGCAGTCCGCCGAGCATCGCGGCCTCGCGCACGGCCTTCAGAACGATCTTGTCGGCGGCAGCGTCCGGGTAGGTGTGCGCGACCGAGAGCAGCAGCCGTTGCGTGTCACCGGTGTCCGTCAGGCGATAGGCCGTCGCCGTCTGGCCACCCGCGTTCAACGCCTGCGTCACCAGCGTCTCGCGGCCGGCCGTCGTGGTCACCGGGTCCGGGTTGAGCACGTACCCGTCGGGCAGCGGGTTGAAGTCCGCGCGGGGCGGAATAGCCTTGGCCGGCCCGAACTCCAGCACCGGCTTCTCCGCACCGGTCGCGGAGACGGTCAACGCCAGCACCGAGCGGTCGGCGTGGACGTACGCGGCGAACGAGATCACGCCGACTGAGGTCGTGACGGTGCCGCGCAGCTCCGCGTTCCACAGGTCCAGGCGCCAGTCGACGGCCGTGACGGTGCCCGCGGCGGTCAGCCTGAGGTTGCCGACCGGAAGCCGGCAGACCCCGAACTGGCTGCCACCGGTGGTGCGGTGGTCCTGCACGTCGGCGTGCTGCACGGTGAACCGGACGGTGTTGCCCTCGGCGTAGACGACGCTGCCGAGTCTTCCGTCACCGAGGAACGGCGCCTGCCCGTACTGCGTGGCAGGCCTCTGCCAAATGAGATCCTGAGCTCCCACGAACTCGCGCCAATCGCGCTCCGACATGCCGTCACAGTCGAAAACATCCGATGACACGGCCTCTTTCCCGGTCGCGACCCCCGTCGGGGCGAGCCACCCCGCCGTCACCGCCGCCGTGGTTCCACCAATGAAACCCCGCCTGCCAACGACCATCTTCCGCTCCTCGCCCACGCATGACGACAACTCACGTCTTGCTGCGCGGCGGTGCAGCCTGGTCCAGACAACCGAAAGGTAGGAGTTCTAGACCACATCGCGCAAGAGCCAACCAACCACAACACGAAGCAACATCCGGGTGGCTTTGCTCCTGCGGGACCGAAAGGACGCTTAGGATGTCCCGCCAAAGGGGCGGGAAAGTCACGCACGTGCCGTGCCCTTGCATGAGGAGGTGGCATGGCAGTGTCGACAGCGGCGTTCAACGAGGGCCGGGTTCCCCAGCGGGGCCGCCCTCGCGACGCCAGCAGGGACGACGCATTACGTCAGGCAGCGCTCGAAGTGATGGCCGAGGTCGGATACCGGGCCCTCACGATGGACGCGGTGGCGGCTCGCGCACGGGCGGGCAAAGCAACGATCTACCGGCGCTGGGAGTCCAAGCTCGATCTCGTGATCGACACGTGCACCCAGCTGGCCACGCAGAACCTCGCGGCACCGGACACCGGCTCACTGGCCGGCGACCTGCGCGAGTTCCTCTCGTCGTTCGCCGCGTTCCTCTCCGGACCGATCGGCAAGGCCGCCCAGGCACTCGTCGGCGAACTGCCGCACGAGCCCGAGTTGGCCGCGGCGTTCCGGGAGACGTTCCTGATCTCGCAGCGCGACGTGCTGCGCGGAATCCTCGACCGTGCCGCCGAACGGGGCGAACTGAAAGCAGACGCCCCGCGCGGCATGGCCGTCGAGATCGCGGGCGCGGCACTGATCTACCGGTTGATGCTCACCGGCGACCCGCTCGACGAGCCGTTCGTGGAGAAGGTCGTCGAGCAGGTCCTCTTACCGTTGGTGCACGTCTAGGGCCTGTATCGAAGTCCGTGTTCGCGATAGCCGGGCGACTCCCATCGAACGAGACTCCGATACAGGCCCTAGCGGAAGAGCTTGCGGACCAGCGCGAAGCCGACCACGGCGCCGACCGCGATCAACGTGTACTTGACCTTGGGCTGGCTCAGCACGTCGAGCACGGACGACTTGCCCTGCTCGACGAGCTTCTGCGGGTTGGCCCGCTCGCTGAGCTCGTCCAGGGTGGCGGCCAGCGCGTTGCGAGCCTGTTCGATCTCGCGCTGGATGGTGTCGGGATCGCGAGCCACATGTCCTCCTAGCAGGCGGTTCTGGCGTTCACCGTAGTGGACGATCAGGAGCGCGACTTCGAGCGACCCGAGAGAGTGAGTACATGGAAAGCCGATAGGCTTCCACCCGAGGGGTCGTAGCCCAATTGGCAGAGGCACTGGGTTTAGGTCCCAGCCAGTGGGGGTTCGAGTCCCCCCGACCTCACTCGTGACTGGGTGAACTGTGCTCATGGAACGCATTCGCCCAGGTCACTCGTCGTGTCTTGTGGGGGCGAAGCCCCCACGCCCCACCCGGCGGGCGCTGCCCCCGGACCCCCGTGCCCGCGCGGCGACCGGTTCGCTGCCGCCTCAGTTCACCGGGTGGCGCGACGCCCAATCGGCGATCTGTGTTCTCGTCGTCACGCCGAGTTTGTGCCGGACGCGCTGCAGGTGGGTCTCCACCATGCGTTGCGAGATCTGCAGCTCCGCACCGATGCCCGCATTGCTCTGCCCGGCCGCGACCAGCGCCGCGACCTGCCGCTCGCGGTCGCTCAGCCGCGGTTCGGCCTGCGCCTCCAACGCGCAGGCCACGGCCTGTTCACGGGTCATCTCGCGGCCCTCGGCCAGATAGGCATCCGCACCGCGCAACTCCGCCCGTGCCGCCCGCACGACCTCGATGACCTCGCCGCGCCACACCAGGTCGTCGCCGAACCCGCCTTCCCGCAGGCACGACGACGCGCCGACGAGCCGCAACGCCCGCCGCGGGTCACCGCGCCGGTGCGCGATCAGGGCCAGGCCCTCCAGCACGTCCGCCACCCAGAACCCGGTCTGCCACGACCGCAGCGACTCGGCGAACCACTCGGCGGCCTCGCCCACGTCACCGCGTTGCAGCGCCCGCACGCCGGCGATGTGCAGGAAGACGGACATCCTGCGCGGCGGGGCCAGCCGCCGGTAGACCGGCAGCACGTCGGCGATCAGCGTGTCGGCGAACTCCACGTCGCCCGCCCGCATCGCCGCCCACGCCAGGTTGTGCTCGATGATCGCCAGGTCCATCGGGGTGGCGGTCGGGGCGAGCAGTGCGATGGCCTCCTCGTAGTACTTGCGGGCCTCGTTGTCGCGTTCGGCGCGGACGTGTTCACCGGCCAGCGCGTTCAACGCCTGCGCCAGCAGCACCGGCGACCCCAGCTCCCGGCCGAGCGCCACCGCCTCCTCGGCCCACCGCAGGCCGTCGTTGTCCTCGGTGCCCGCGAGGTAGGCCAGGTGGGACAACGCGAGGCAGCGCACGGTCCGCTCGCCGCCGACCGACCGGACCGCCGCGTCCAGCAGCCACCGGCCCTGTGACACCTGGCCCTGGTCGCGCCACGCGGCCGCGAGCATCGTCGCGAGCTGCAGGTAGCGCGGGTCGCCGGTGCGCGCGGCCCAGTCGACGGTGCACTGCAGGTTGCCGCACTCGGCGATCAGCGGGTCGACGACCTCGGGGGTGGTGAAGGCGGTCGCGGTGAACGCCGGCCAGCTCCCGGCGAACCAGCGCGCGACCCTCGCCAGCACCCGGTCCGCCTGGTCGGCGAGTTTCTCCCGGCCGCACAACCGAACCGACTCGAGCTGCTCGAAGCGGCCGGCGCCGGAGAACGTGAGCAGCGACTTCGCGACGAGCGCGGACAGCAGCGCCAGCACCCGGTCCGCCGGCAGGTCGCACGCCGCCACCGCGAGGTCGAGCCCGAAGCCGCCGGGGAACAGCGACAGGCACCGGAACGCGTGCTGCTCGTCGGCGCCGAGGTGGTCGTAGCTCCACTCGATCGCGGCCCGCAGGCTCTGATGGCGTTCGGCGGCGGTGCGGTTGCCGCGGTTGAGCAGTTCCAGCCGGTCGTCCAGGCGCGCCAGCAGCTCCGCCGGCGGCAGCACGGTCACGAGCCGCGCGGCCAGCTCGATCGCGAGCGGCAGCCGGTCCAGGCGCGTGCACAGCGTGGCCAGCACCGCCGGGTCGTCGAGCCGCAGGCTCAGCTGGTTCGCGCGGGCGCGGTCGGCGAACAGCTCCACGGCGCGCGTGATCGGCAACGGCCGCACCGCGAACAGCACCTCGCCCGGCACCCGCAGCGGTTCCCGGCTGGTCGCGACGACCCGCACGCCGGGACAGCCCATCAGCAACGGCTCCAGCAGCGCCACGCACTCCGCGACGACGTGTTCGCAGTTGTCCAGCACCAGCACCATCGTCCGGCCCGCCAGCGCGTGCACCAGGGTGCTCAGCACGGGTTCGCGGGTGACCTCGCCGATGCCCAGCGCCGTCGCGCACGCCCGCGCCACCTGGTCGCCGCGCGGCACCGAGCCGAGCTCGACCCATTCCACGCCACCGCGACCGGCGGTGAACTCCTTGGCCAGCCTGGTCTTCCCGACCCCGGCCGGGCCGACGAGCGTGAGCACCCTGGTGCCGTGGGCGAGTGCGGTGAGCGCGGTCAGTTCGTCGCCGCGGCCGATGAAGCTGTCCAGTGCGGTGGTGGGCTCGTTCGCGCGTTGCCGATAGGCACGCTGACGGCAGGCGTTCGAGCAGTACCGCGCGTGACTGCGCCGGGAGGTGGCGGTCGCGGCGCCGCAGGTCGCACACGTTCCCACCTGGTCGGCCATCGAACGCATCGTAGTCAACCGACTACTGGGCGGAAAGGCCTTTCCGTCCCGTTGTAGACCAACGGCTCCGCAACGCGTATACATCGGAGCTGTCGCCGCCGCGACCGAGGTTCTGGGAGGACTGGACATGCGGTTGACCCCCGCGCGCCGGCGCGCGGCAGGAGCACTCGCCATCGCACTGGCAGCAAGCGGCATAACCCCTGTCGCAGCAGCGGAAACCGATCAGTTGGCCGAAGGCTGTCGTGGAGCTGTCGAACGGCGTGCCCACGCTGTCGGTGACCCGTGGCGGCACCACCGTGCTAGAGCCGAGCCCACTGGGCGTGGCGACGGAAAGAGCGGATCTTTCCAGCGGTTTGCGGCTGACCGGCCGGACCGAACGGCGAGTGGCCGAGCACTACACCGCGTCTTCGGGCAAGCAACGGCAGCGCACGGTGGCGCACAAGGAAGAGCGCTACTCGTTCACCGGCGCGGCCCGCCTCGACGTCGTCGTGCGCACGGCGGCCGACGGCGTCGCCTACCGGTACGAGCTGCCGGCCGGTCTGGGCAACGTGCTGCGCGAGACATCGGCGTTCGTGCTTCCGGCCACTTCGACGGCGTGGATCGCGAAGTACCGGCGTGACTACGAAAACCCGTTCGTGGAGACCAACGCCGTCACCGCGGAGACCGCCGAGTACCTGCATCCGGCGCTGTTCGAGACGAACGGCGTGTACTCACTGCTCACCGAGTCCGCTGTGGACGGTCGCCACTCCGGCGCCAGGCTCGTGCACACCGCGGGTTCCGCGACCTATTCGATCAAGTACTGGGACGAGCAGGTGCTCGTGGACGGTCCGTGGCAGTCCGCGTGGCGCACCCTCGCCGTGGGCTCGCTGGCGGACGTGTCCGCCTCGACGTTGGTGGACGACCTGGCGCCACGCTCCCGTGTTCGCGACACGTCGTGGATCAAGCCGGGCAAGGTGTTCTGGAGCTGGCTCGCCGGTGGTCGCGAGGCCGGGCAGTCGCTTGAGATGCAGAAGCGGTACGTGGACTACGCGGCCGCGCACGGCTGGCCCTACGCGCTGGTGGACGCCGGTTGGTACTTCGACCCGAACTGGGACTACGACCCGACGTGGGAGAAGACCTCGTGGATCCCGTCGCTGGTCTCCTACGCCGCCGCGCGGGGCGTGAAGATCCATCTGTGGATCCACTACGACGAGCTGGACACACCTGAGGAGAGCGCGGCCCGGCTGGCGTTGTTCGAACGGTGGGGCATCGCCGGCGTGAAGATCGACTTCATGGACTCCGACGGCCAGGACCGCAACCGCTGGTACGACCGGATCCTGCCGGAGACCGCTGCGCACAAGTTGTTGGTCAACTTCCACGGCTCGACGATCCCGCACGGCATTCACCGCACGTGGCCGCACGTCATGACGATGGAAGCCGTACACGGTGGCGAGAAGTCATCAGGTCTCACCGGGACACACCTGACCTCGCTGCCGTTCACGCGCGGTGTCGTCGGTGGCATGGACTACACGCCTCTGGCTTGGCACCGTCCTTCGCGCACTACGTCCGACGCGCACGAACTGGCGTTGACCGTGATCTACGAGTCGGGTCTCGCGAACCTCGCCGGGCGTCCCGAGGACTATGCCGCGCGGCCCGTCGCGGAACGGTTCGTCGACCAGGTGCCGACCGCGTGGGACGAGACCCGGTTGTTGTCGGGCCGTCCCGCCGACCACTCCGTGTTCGCGCGGCGGTCCGGTGACCGGTGGTTCATCGGCGGTGGCTACTCCGGTGCCGCGCGGACCGTTTCAGTGCCCATGTCGCTGCCTTCTGGCCGTTGGCGGGTGGAGATCACCCGAGATGGACCCGCTGGGCTCGTGCGCGAGGTACGCAACGTGCGCGCTGGGGACACGCTCACGCTGGACGTGGCAGCCAACGGCGGTTTCGCGGCCATCGCGTGCCGTGGTTCCTCTTGCGAGCGACCGGTTCGTGCGGTGCCGTCGACTTCGGTGTCGGCTTCTGCTCGTGGGTTCACGGTGACCGGGTTGTTCTCCGTTCGGGAGGATGTGCGGGATGTCGTGCTGGCGCCGCGGGTGCCGGTTGGGTGGTCGGTGCAGGGTCCTGCGGTGAAGGCCCGTGTGGTGCGTCCGGGGCAGGCTCTGTCCGGTTCGTGGACCGTCGTGCCGCCCGCTCAGCCTTCGTACGGCTACTTCGACATCCCGGTCGTCGCTTCGTTCAACGGCGGCGTGGAGGCCGAGAAGACGGCTCGGGTGCATCTGGTCCGGCCTCTTGATCCTGGCTGGTCCTACCTGAGCGATCGGCCGTGGGCTTCGGCTGTCGGCGGTGACGGCCCGGTCGAGAAGGACATCAGCAACGGCGGCGCCGCTGCCGGTGACGGCCGGGGCATCGCGCTGCGGCGGGTCACGTTCGGCAAGGGCCTCGGCACGCACGCGTCATCCGAGATCACTTACGCGCTGGACTCGCGTTGCAGCGCCTTCGCGGCTTCCGTCGGTGTCGACGACGAGGCCGGTCTGGACGTCGCCCGGCAACGCGTCGGCGGCACGGTGTCGTTCCAGGTGCTCGGCGACGGTGTCGTGCTGTCGGACTCCGGGGTGCTCGGCGTGCGCACGCCCGCGCGTGACCTGGCTCTCGATGTGACCGGCGTGAGGACTCTCACTCTGCGGGTTCTCGACGGCGGCGACGGTGTCCAGAACGACCACGCTTCTTGGGCTGACGCAAGGATTCGCTGCTCGTAGTGGTGGTTTCCCTGAGAACGGGGTGGGGTTTCCCCCACCCCAACTCTGCGGATCACCCCAATGTCTTCCCCGCTCCCCATCCGTAACTTGGACCCCATGAACTTGGTCGACTGGGTCACCGACCTGATGCAAACGGCCGGCGCACCCGGAGCGGCCCTGGCCATCGCGCTGGAAAACCTCTTCCCGCCGCTGCCCAGCGAGCTCTTCCTGCCCCTGGCCGGTTTCACCGCCGCCCAGGGCAAGATGTCGCTGCTGGCCGCCATCCTCTGGACCACCGCCGGCTCCGTGGCCGGCGCCCTGGTCCTGTACTGGGTGGGCGCTCTCCTCGGCCGCGACCGCGTGCGCCGGATCGCCGCCCGCATGCCCCTGGTCCGCGTGTCCGATGTGGACAAGACCGAGGCCTGGTTCCTGCGCAACGGCTACCGAGCCGTCTTCTTCGGCCGCATGATCCCGATCTTCCGCAGCCTCATCTCGATCCCGGCCGGCGTCGAACGCATGCGCATGGCCCCGTTCCTCGCCTACACCGCGGCCGGCAGTCTGTTGTGGAACACCGCCCTGATCTGCGCCGGCTACGTGCTGGGCGACAACTGGCACCTGGTCGAGCAGTACGTCAGCCTCGTCTCCAAGGGCGTGCTGGTGCTGGCGGTCGTGGCGGTCGGCGTGTTCGTGGTGAAGCGCTTGTCGAAGAGGCGCGCCGATACGCGCGTTTGAGAAACGCAGCCTCTCGACCGCTGCGCCCGCAACAGCTGCGTCTCGCGGCTGTGTCTCGCTGCTGCGAAGGTCCGGATGAGCTCGCGCACGGGCCGGTTCCCGCCGATCGCCCCACCCCGGCACCCGGCACGTCAACCCGGCTTAAAGCCGCGAGGTTGTGGGTGGTCGCCTTGCGGGCGGCGAGCTTGCGTTGCGAGAGTTTTCCTGGGCCTCTGCCCCAGACCCCGGCAATCTGATCCGGGGGTCCGCGCCACGGGCGGGTTGATGGCACGCCTGCTTCGTTGGGCGGCTGGCGGTTTCGTAGGTGCTTGCGTTGGCGGTGGGGTCAGGGACGGCTCGCCTTCGGCCTCGCGGTTGAGGGCTGATGGCGTGTGCAAGTACTACCAACCCATGATCGAACCGCCGCTAACTACCGCCAACTCGGCTAATCGCCATCGCGGTGGAGGTACGGCTCGGCGCGACCGCCATCCTCGTGGGGCAAAACACCCGCCGCAGAGGCGAACCCGCCTCCACGCACCGAGCCGCCCTACCCCACCACCGCTGAACCCACACCCTCCAAGTGCCGCATGAGCTCACGCACTGCACTACGCCCGGCCCGGTTGGCGCCGATCGTGCTGGCCGACGGCCCATAACCGACGAGATGGATCCGCGGGTCGGTAACCACACGAGTCCCGTCGACCTGAATACCGCCACCGGCCGCCCGCAGGTGCAGGGGCGCGAGGTGGTCCAGGTCGTGCCGGAACCCGGTCGCCCAAAGGATGACGTCGGCGTCGAAGTGCGAGGTGCCCCACTCGACACCGGTGGGCGTGATGCGGTCGAACATCGGCAAGCGTGAGAGCACGCCGGCGGCGATCGCGGCGCGGGTCTGGTCGTTCAGCGGCAGGCCGGTCACGCTCACGACGCTGACCGGTAGCAGGCCGGCGCGGACGCGTTCGTCCACCAGGCCGACCACGCGGCGGCCGTACTCCGGGGTGAAGGGGCCCTCGTTCCACACCGGTTCGTGGCGGGTCACCCAGCGGGTTTCGGAGGCGAAGGGTGCGAGTTCCATCAGGAGTTGGGTGGCGGAGGCGCCACCGCCCACCACGACCACGCGCTTGCCGGTGAACTCCGCGGGGCCCTGGTAGTCGGCGGTGTGGAGTTGGCGGCCCTGGAAGGTTTCCTGGCCTGGATAGTGCGGCCAGAACGGGCGGCGCCAGGTGCCGGTGGCGTTGATCAGGCCTCGGGTGGTCCAGACGCCGTTGGTGGTTTCGACCTTGAGCAGCGCGCCGTCGTCGATCACCTGCGTGACGTTCACCGGGCGCACCACCGGGAGGTCGAAAAGGCGTTCGTAGCGGGCGAAGTAGGAGGGGATGGCCTCGTTCGCCTGCTCGTCGGGGGACGGTTGCTCGAACGGCATGCCGGGCAGTTCGTGGATGCCGTGCACGGTTCGCATGCGCAGGCTTGGCCAGCGGTGCAGCCAGGCGCCGCCGGGGGCGTCGTTCGCGTCGAGCACCACGTGGTCGACGTTGCGCCGACGCAGGAAGTACGAGCTGGACAGGCCTGCCTGTCCCGCACCGATCACCACCACATCCGTCACATCACCATCAACCGAGAACGCGCCCGGAGAATTCTCGGGTGTGATCCACGAATCACCACGCATCGGCTGTGCGGAGCCGCTAGCTTCCGGAGGCGTGCACATACTTCTGTCACTGGCGATGATCGCCGGAGCACCCGCAGCCGCCCCCGAGCCCGTCCCGTCCGCGTCCTACGCGGTCTACAACCGGTTCACCCATCATCTGAGCGGCAAGGACGTGCACAAGCCGGTCAGGTCCGCCTCGCTGGTGAAGATCCTGATCGCGATCGAGCAGCTGGAGACGCGCGGCGACGACCCGCGCATCGAACCGATGTTGCGCTCCAGCGACGACAACGCGGCGAGCGAGCTGTGGGTGGAGAACGGCTGGGAGCAGCTCGTTGTGCGCACGGCCGAGCGGCTGCAGCTCAAGGACACGCTCCCGCCGGAGAGGCGCGGCATGTGGGGCTACACGGCCGTGAGCGCCTACGACATCGTGAAGATCTATCGGTACCTGCTGGAAGACGCGAAGCCGACGGTCCGACGCACGATCATGGGGCACCTGCAGAAGGCCACGAAGTGCGCCTCGGACGGCTTCGACCAGTCGTTCGGGCTGCCGTCGGCGACGCACCGGCCCGCGTTCAAGCAGGGCTGGTCCGGGTTCGGTGACCCGACGACGCCGTGCGTGGAGAAGCCGCGGCCGCGGCTGGCGTTCGACATCGACCTGAAGTCGCCGGCCATGCACACGTCCGGGACGTGCCGGCACAACATCGTCGCGGTGCTGACCCTGCACCCCGAGGGCACCACCTATGACGAGGCCGCGAAGCGAGTTACCCGCGTCACGGAAGAAGTCACCAAGTATCGGTGTTGATCGATGTATGAGCCGACTTCGTGAGATCCCGCTGTCCGTTCTCGATCTGGCCCCGATCACGTCGGGCTCGGACGCGACGACCGCCCTGCGGAACTCCCGGGACCTCGCCCAGCAGGCCGAACGGCTCGGCTACCACCGCTACTGGTTCGCCGAGCACCACAACATGCCCGGCATCGCGTCCTCCGCGCCCGCCGTGCTGATCGGGCACATCGCGTCCGCCACGTCGACGATCCGCGTCGGCTCCGGCGGCGTGATGCTGCCGAACCACGCGCCGCTGGTGGTCGCCGAGCAGTTCGGCATGCTCGAAGCGCTGCACCCCGGCCGCATCGACCTCGGCATCGGCCGCGCGCCGGGCACGGACCAGAAGACGGCGCGGGCGTTGCGGCGCACCGAGGCCGGCCTCTCCGCGGAGAACTTCCCGCAGGAGCTGGCCGAGCTGATCAAGTACTTCGACGGCACGGCCGAGCTCAACGCCGTGCCCGCCGCCGGCAACAAGCCGCCGCTGTGGCTGCTCGGCTCGTCCGGCTACAGCGCGCAGGCCGCCGGCGCGCTCGGGCTGCCGTTCGCGTTCGCCCACCACTTCAGCGCGCAGAACACGCTGCCCGCGCTGGAGCTGTACCGGCGGCACTTCCGCCCGTCCGAGGTCCTCGCCGAGCCGTACGCGATGGTGTGCGCCTCGGTGGTCGTCGCGGACACCGACGAGCACGCCCGCTGGATCGCCGGACCGGGAGCGCTCTCGTTCGTGCGGCTGCGCCAGGGTCGCCCGGCGCCGCTCGCCACGCCGGAGGAGGCCGCGAGCTACCCGTACACCGAGATCGACGAGCTGGTGATCGAGGACCGCATGTCCACCCAGATCATCGGCTCCCCCGAAACGGTCCGCGCGGGGCTCGGCGAGTTGGTCGACTCCACGGCCGCCGACGAGCTGATGGTGACGACCATCGTGCACGGGCATCAGGACCGCCTCCGTTCGTTCGAATTGCTCAGCGAAGTGGCCGAACGGACGCCCGCGCTCGGCCGTTCAGCCGCACATACGTGAGTCGGCCAGGCGTGACCTTCACGTTTCGTACGACTGACGCTGGTCTGAACGGGTGATAAACGGCTCCCCTTGTAGCGCGAGACACACCGTGGGCGATGATCGGTGTGAGCGCGCACGCCCCCCGACGCGCTCCCTAGCTTCACCCGCGGTTTCGGCCGCAGGACGGCGTGGGGCCGGCGCACTGTGTGGCGCCGCCCACGCCGCCCATCACAAGACGGCCACGGCCAGGCACCAGGTCCGCGTCAAGGACCCTTTTCGGCCCCCGCACCCCCTTCGGCACCGTCACTCTGTGACGAGAGTCGTTCACACCCACCGCCAGGGTGGGAAAGGGGAGTTCGTGAAGTTCGCCAAATCGGCCGTGGGCCTGTGCCTGCTGCTGGCCGTGGCGGGATGTGCGGGCCCCAGTGTCGCCGTCACCCCGGACGAGAACCTGACCGTCGAACAACGCGCCGAAACGCCCAGCGCGTCCGGCGCCGCCGCGTTCGGCACTCAGCGCGTCTGGGCCTCCGGTCTCTCGGTCGTCCTCTCCGCCCCGCGCTCGCTGGCGCCGTCCGAGACGGCCATCCCGCCGGCCAAACGCACCGCGGTGTTCACGGTGACCGTCTACAACGGCTCCAAGGCCGCCTACCGCCCCTCCCAGCTCTCCGTACGCGCCACGATCAACGGCGACCCCGCAGCGGAGCTCATCGACGCGGTACAGGGCCTCAACGGCCTCGCCGCCGCCGTGACGGAGGTCCCGCCGGGCCGTGACACCCAGTTCCAGCTGGCGTTCGCGGTGCCCGAGACGGCCGTGCAGCTGCAGCTGACCGTCCAGCCGGGTGGTCAGGGCCAGGACGTGGCGACGCTCTTCGAGGGCCAGGCCTAGTCTTCCTGCCATGACCAGTCGTCTCGAACCTGGAGACTCCGCGCCCGCGTTCACGCTGCCCGACAGCGAGGGCAAGCCGGTGTCCCTGTCCGACTACCTCGGCAAGTCCGTGGTCGTGTACTTCTACCCGGCCGCGAGCACTCCGGGCTGCACCAAGCAGGCCTGCGACTTCCGCGACAGCCTCGCCCAGCTCGGCGGCCTCGGCTACGAGGTCGTCGGCATCTCCCCGGACAAGCAGGAGAAGCTCGCGAAGTTCCGCGACGCGGAGGGCCTGACCTTCCCGCTGCTCGGCGACCCGGACAAGAAGGTCCTCACCGAGTGGGGCGCGTTCGGCGAGAAGCAGAACTACGGCCGCACCGTCCAGGGCGTCATCCGCTCGACGTTCCTCGTCGGCCCGGACGGCAAGATCGTCAAGGCCATGTACAACGTCCGCGCCACCGGCCACGTCGCCAAACTGCTGCGCGAACTTCCCGCGTAATTGTGCGGTCGCCGCCGTATTCATTGCGGCGGCGACCCCTTCCTGAGGTATGGTCGGGTGGAGGGCGTGCAACAAAGCCGCCCCTGTTCCGGTGAGGGTGATATACCGTGTGTCGCTTGACGGCACCTCGCGGCCCCGACATCCCGTCTGATTTCGTCCTGCGTGTCCACTTCCCCACGCGCGGCGGTTGACCTGGGCTTTTGAGCCCTTCGTCCATCGTTCTTCCGAACACGCACGCCTGGCGTGCGTGCATTCCGTGCTGGGAAAATTCAATGCTCAAGTGGATATTGCTGACCGTCGCCGTGGGCGCGGAGGTTTTCGCGACCCTTTGTCTGAAGTACTCCGACGGCTTCACGAAACCGTGGCCCGTCGCCGGCCTGGGCGCCGGTTTCCTGACCGCCCTCTACCTCGAGTCACTGGTGATCAGAATGGGCCTGCCCGTCGCGATCACCTACGCGATCTGGGCCGGCGCCGGCATCGCCCTGGTGGCCATCACGAGCCGCGTCCTGTTCGCCGACCCGCTCAACCTCGCGATGCTCGCCGGCATGGCCCTCATCGCGGCCGGCGTGTGCGTCGTGTCCGTTGCGTCCCACGCGCAGGCCGCAGCACTCTAGGGTCGTTCGGGTGGGCTTTGAACTCGCCGCCGCCAGGCTGGGCCAGACCATCGCGACCCGTGCCGCCACCGCCTGGCTGGCCGGCCGCAACAAGGAGAAGGCCCGAACCTCCTCACTGACCGACCTGGCGGCGGCCGAGCTCGCCAAGCCCGTCCAACGCGCCAAGCTCGACACCCTCGTGCAGAGCATCAGCAACACGATCGCCGAGCAGCTCGAACCGGTCCTGCAACGCTGCCCCGCCGACGAGATCGACGCCTCGATCGCCGCCGTCGAGGTGGCGCTGGAGTCCGTCGACCTGTCCGACGAGGCACTGCTCGCCGACGACGCCGACCCCGAGGTCCTGGCCCAGCGCATCCGCCGCGAGCTCCCGCGCAACGACCTCGGCCGGTTCTACGAGATCGCCCTCGACCAGGCGTGCCGCTACCTCGTCCAGGTCATCCGCCACCTGCCGTCGTTCCAGCCCCGCGCCCTGGCCGAGGTGCTCTCCCGGGCCACCGCCCAGACCGCGCTGCTCGAAGACGTCCTCGCCCGACTCCCCCGGACCTCGCTCTACGCACCCGAGGGCACGGACAACGACGACGAGTTCCGCGACGAGTACCTGCGCTACATCGCCGCGAACCTCGACCGCCTGGAGCTGCTGGGCCTGTCCATGAAGGACCGGCCGCGCCTGGCGTTGAGCGTCGCGTACCTCAGCCTCACCGTGTCGGGATCACGGCAACAGCGCCGCGAGTGGTTCGGCGAGGCCGATCATCAGGCGCACTCGGGCGTGCGGGTCGAGTCGGCTCTGGCCGACCGGACCTACGTACGAGGCGAAGCGGGTTCGGGCAAGACGACGCTGCTGGACTGGCTCGCCGTCACGGCCGCCCGCGGTGGGTTCACCGGCGACCTGCGGTCGTGGAACGGGCTGGTGCCGTTCCCGATCCGGCTGCGCGCCCACGCCGACTCCCCGCTGCCCACCAAGCCGGAGGAGTTCGTCACCGGCTGGCTCGCCGGGATCATGCCCGCGGGCTGGGTCCACCGAGTTCTGCAAGCAGGCAAAGGACTCCTGCTGGTGGACGGCGTGGACGAGGTGCCGCCGTCGAAACGCCAGAACGTCCGCGAGTGGCTGCGCGAGCTCGTGCACGCCTTCCCGTCCGCCCAGGTGGTGGTGACGGCCCGTCCGGCCGCCACGGACGAGAAGTGGCTGGCGGAGCTGGACTTCTCGTCCGTCGAGCTGGAGCAGATGAGCCCGACCGATGTGAAGGTGTTCCTCCAGCGCTGGCACGAGGCGGCCGGCGCACCGGAGGAAGCGCAGCGGCGGCTCGTCACCCAGCTCGAAAGCCGCGAGCACCTACGTGCTTTGGCCTCGTCGCCGCTGCTGTGCGCGATGTTGTGCGCGTTGAACCTCGGCCGGGTCTCGGAGCTGCCGCAGAGCCGCATGGAGCTGTACGCGGCGGCGCTCACCATGTTGCTGGACCTGCGCGACGCCGAACGCGGCATCGCCCGCATCCTCACGACCTCCGACAAGACGGTGTTGCTGCGAGACCTGGCATGGCGTCTCACGCTGGGCGGACGCACCCAGCTGCCGACTCGCCAAGGTGCACGAGCACGTGACGCGCAAGATCCGCTCGATGCCCAACGTCGACGAGCAACCGGACGCCGTCGTCACGCACCTGCTGGAACGCAGTGGCGTCATCCGCGAACCTCTGCCAGGTCAGGTCGACTTCGTGCACCGGACGTTCCAGGAGTACCTGGCCGGTGAGGAGGCGATGCAGGACGGCCAGGTCGAGACGCTCGTCGCCCACGCCCACCAGGACTCCTGGACGCAGACGATCGTGCTGGCCTGCGGACACGGCCAGCGCGCCCAGGTGAGCGAACTGCTGACCGAGGTGCTCGACCGCGCTGACTGCGAACCGCGCAAAGCCCGGCGGCTGCGACTGCTGGCCGCCGCCTGCCTGGAGACCGTCCGGGACGTCGACGCCGACGTGCACGACCGGATCGACACGATCATCAAAGACCGGCTGGTGCCCCCGCGCAGCAAGAAGGAGACCACGTCGCTGGCCACGATCGGGCACCGCGTCCTGCGCTACCTGCCGGCCAGCCTCGACGGGCTGTCCGACGCCGCCGCGGGCGCGACCGTCCGCAGTGCGGCACTGGTGGGATCCCCGGAGGCAATGTCCCGGCTGGCCGGATACGCGCGAGATCCCCGGGAGAACGTCCAAGAAGCGCTGGTCGACGCGTGGCTCAACTTCGATCCCGCACAATACGCGGAAGTAGTACTAGCGGACGCGCCGCTGGACGAGGGCTACGTCGAAATCACGACGGCCCGGCTGATCCCGCACCTGTCGCGGTTGCGGCATCTCGCCGGTGTCGATCTTTTCCTGAGCTACGAGGAGCCGGTGTCCGACCTGCGGTTCGTCGGAGAAGTTGCCCGAGGTGCGGTACTTCACCGCCAAAGTGGTCGGCGACGTGGACCTGAGCCCGCTCAAGGCGACGAACCCACGTTTTCTTTACCTGCTCGGCGCCCACCGCTTTCCTGGGCTCGACAGGCTGCCGCGCGCCGCGTACACACTCGGCCTCATCCAGGACGGCGCCGTGGAGCGACCTCGGTTTCCTCCGCGGCGGCGAGTTCGACTACCTCACGCTGAGTGCCCCGGCCGCTGACTGCGACCTGAGCGCGATCGCGGACCTGAAACGAGCTGAAGAGGCTGAACTGCCACCGTTGGACCGACCTGAGCGCGGTGCCGACGCTACCCGGCCTGGAAGAGATCCAGCTCGGCGGCTACAGCACGCAGGAGATCGACGTCCGGCCCCTGCGGAATTGTTCGGTGACACTGGTCCTGAGACGGCGTCAAACCTACGTCGGGACCGACGAGCTCGGTCCCGACGTGAGGGTCCGATGGACCGACTAATACAGCTTGCGCAGGTGTGGGACCAGGAGCTTCAGGGCGCGGCCGCGGTGCGACTCCGCGTCCTTCTGCTCGGCCGTCATCTCGGCTGAGGTGATCTCGTACCCCTCGGGCAAGAAGATCGGGTCGTAGCCGAACCCGTTGGTGCCGCGCCGAGCCCGCAGCAACGTGCCACGCCACTCCCCGCGCACGACGACCTCGTCGCCACCAGGCACGACGAGAGCGACAACCGACACGAAGGCCGCGCCACGACGCTCATCGGGAACGTCGCCGAGCTGCCCCAGCACCAGGTCCAGGTTGGCGTCGTCGTCGCCGTGACGACCGGACCACCGAGCGGACAGCACGCCGGGCATGCCGTTCAGCTCGTCAACGGCGAGCCCGGAGTCGTCCGCCACGGACACCAGGCCCGTGGCGGCAGCGGCGTCGCGGGCCTTGGCCAGCGCGTTGCCCTCGAAGTCCGGCGCGGTCTCCGGTGCCTCCGGGAACTCGGGCACGTCGGCCAGCGACAGCACGTCGATGCCCGTCAGGCCCTCGGAGACCACGATGCGCTGCAACTCGCGAAGCTTCTTCGCGTTGCGCGACGCCAGCAGGAGCTTCATCGCTTGCCCGGCTTGGGTTCGGGCAGCACGCCGGGATACGGCTCGGACAGCGCGGCGGCCTGCAGGCGGTTCAGCTCGGCACAGCCCAGCAGCGCCACGTCCAGCATGCGGTCCAGGGTGGACCGGGCGAAGGTCGCGCCCTCACCGGTGCCCTGCACCTCGATCAGGGTGCCGGCGTCGGTGGCGACGACGTTCATGTCGACCTCGGCCCGCGAGTCCTCCTCGTAGGGCAGGTCCAGCCGCACGCGCCCGTCGACGACGCCCACCGACACGGCGGACACCGCGCAGGACAGCGGTGAGGGGTCGGCCAGGCGGCCGGCCGCGCCCAGGTACGTCACGGCGTCGGCCAGCGCGACGTAAGCGCCGGTGACGGCCGCCGTACGGGTGCCGCCGTCGGCCTGGATGACGTCGCAGTCGATGACGATGGTGTTCTCGCCCAGCGACGCCAGGTCGATGCAGGCCCGCAGCGATCGCCCGATCAGGCGCGAGATCTCGTGCGTGCGGCCGCCGATGCGGCCCTTCACGGACTCGCGGTCGCTGCGGGTGTGCGTCGCGGAGGGCAGCATCGCGTACTCGGCGGTCACCCAGCCGAGGCCGGAGCCCGAGCGCCAGCGGGGCACGCCTTCGGTGACACTCGCGGCGCACAGCACGCGGGTGTTCCCGAACTCGATCAGGACCGAGCCGGCGGGCCAGGTCTGATATCCACGCGTGATCCGGATGTCACGCAACACGTCGTCGTTTCGGCCGTCGGTTCGCACCACGGCCGCTACCTTAGTGAACCCTGCGGAGCACCATGGCGTAGGGAGAGACATGCTGACGATCGACGGTATTCCGCTTCACCCGTTGCTGGTGCACGCGGTGGTCGTGCTGCTGCCTTTGGCGGCGCTCAGCTCGATCGCGATCGCACTGGTCCCGAGCTGGCGGCGCAGGTACGCCTGGCCGGTTCTCGGGGTCACGCTGGCCGGCGTGGCGGCCGTGCCCCTCGCCAAGCAGGCCGGTGAGGACTTCATGGCGGCGCTTGAGGCCAAGGTGGGGCCGAACCCCGCCATCCAGACGCACGCCGACCTGGGAACGATGCTGCTGCCCATCGCGCTCGGGTTCGGGGTCGCGGTGATCGCGTTGCTGGTCGCGGGCAGGCTCGCGGACCGGGAGCGCCAGGCGGAGGCACCCACCACGAAGACGTGGCGGATCATCTCAGTCGTGGTGTCCGTGCTGGTCGTGCTGCTCGCGGTCGGGACGACGGTGCAGACGGTCCGGGCCGGTCACAGCGGGTCTTCGGCGGTCTGGAGCGGCGTCGGCAGCTGAAGGGGCGCCGTCGCCGACTGCTTCAACGTCCGCGTGACCGTGCAGAGCTGTTCCACGGCGCGCCGGACGAGGGCTTCGAGCGCCGCGGGATCGTCCACCGCGGACAGGTCGTAGTCGAGCGCGACGGGGATGGACAGCACCTCGTTGCCGCTGTCGGACTGCACCGCGTCCGCGGTGGCCCCGACGTGGCCGCCGCCGGTACGGCGCAGGATCAGGGTCTCCGCGGTCACCACCGCGCAGCCGGCCGCGGCCGCGACCAGCAGCTCTACCGGGCTGAACGAGCCGTCCTGACCCTTGCGGCCGATCCGCACCGAGGCGCCGCGGTCGTTCGTGGCGACGAACTCGTGCTCGCCGGCCCGCTCAACGTGGATCATCGGTTCTCCCCAGCTCGTATCGGCCGCCCTGGACGACCAGCTCACACGGCCCGTCGAACACGGACTGGGCCTCCTTCAGCACGTCCTCGCGCGACGTCCACGGCGGCACGTGGGTGATCAGCAACCGGCCGGCGCCCGCGCGCGTGGCCAGTTCGCCCGCCTCGCGCCCGGACATGTGCAGGCCGGTCTGCCGGTCCGGGGCGTGCGTCCAGCTGGCCTCGCTCAGGAGCACGTCCACGCCCTCTGCCAACGAGTCCAGCGCCGCGCAGGGCCCGCTGTCCCCGGTGTAGGCCAACGTCACGCCACCGGCGGCGATCCGGAACCCGTATGCCTCACAGGGGTGGTCCACCACCGCCGAGTCCACAGTGAACGGTCCAATCCGGACGGTGGAGCCCAGGCCGCGGAAGTCGAACACGTCCGAGAAGTCGAGTGACGCACGCTCAGCGGCGTTCGGCGCGTAGGCGGCCACGAACCGCGACGGAGCCTCGGCGGGCGCGTAGACCGGCAGCGGACCGGACGGCGGCGACGGGTGGTACTTCCGCGCCACGTACAACGAGGACACGTCGACGCAGTGGTCCGGGTGCAGGTGCGACAACACCAGCGCGTCCATCGAGAACAGCGGCCGTTCCTCCTGGAACCGCGACAGCACCCCGTTGCCGAACTCCAGCACCAGCGTGCACCCGCCGGCCTCGAGCAGGTAACCCGACGCCGCCGCACCAGGTCCGGGAATGCTGCCGGAACAGCCGAGCACGGTCAGCAGCACGCCATCAGCCCCATTGCTCGAAGGTCGGGAGGAACCGGGCCGCGAGCTTGGCGAACCGCTCGGGCGGACCGGTGCACGTCACGCGGTGCAGGGGCGGATCGACAGCGAAGTCGTCGCGCTCGGTCAGCAGCCGCACGACGTCCTTCACCGTCTCCTCGGCGCTCGACACCAGCGTCACGGCGTCGCCCATGACGATCTGGAGCACGCCGGTCAGCAACGGGTAGTGCGTGCAGCCCAGCACGACCGTGTCGACCTGGGCGCGTTGCAACGGCTCCAGGTACGCCTGCGCCAGCCCGAGCACCTGCCGCCCGGACGTGATGCCGCGTTCCACGAAGTCGACGAACCGGGGGCACGCCGCCGCGCTCACCGTCACGTCGCGCGCGGCCTGGAACGCGTCCTGGTAGGCGTGCGAGTTGATCGTGCCGACCGTGGCGATCACGCCGACCCGGCCGCTGCGGGTGCTCATCACCGCGCGGCGCACCGCGGGCAGGATCACCTCGACCACGGGCACGTCGTAGCGCTCACGGGCGTCGCGGAAGCAGGCGGCGGACGCGGTGTTGCAGGCGATGACGAGCATCTTCGCGCCCTCGTCGACCAGCCGGTCGCAGATCTCCAGCGCGTGCTTGCGGGCCTGCGCGATGGGAAGGGGCCCGTAGGGACCGTTGGCCGTGTCGCCGATGTAGTGGATCGACTCGCCGGGCAACTGGTCCATGACCGCTCGGGCGACCGTCAGGCCGCCGACGCCCGAGTCCATGATCCCGATCGTCACGCCGTGAATGTAGCCGGTGTCTCGCGCCTGCGGTTGTCGCGAGAAACACCCCACGCGGCCAGCACGCCACCGATTGCGCCGAACAGGTGGCCTTCCCACGACACGCCGGGCTGACCGGGCAGCACGCCCCACAGCGCGGCGCCGTACAGGGCGAACACCCCGACCGCGATCACCAGCTGCAGCCACGAACGCGCGAAGAGCCCGCGCACCAGCAGGAACGCCAGGAGCCCGAACACCAGCCCGGACGCGCCGATGTGGCTGCCGTCGCTGCCGAACACCCAGACGCCCAGCGCACTGGTCAGCCAGATGACGACGGTGGTCTGGAAGAACTGCTTGAGCCCGCCCGAGGTCGCGAGGAATCCCAGCAGCAGCAAGGGAACCGCGTTACCGGTGAGGTGGCTCCAGTCGCCGTGGATCAGCGGCATCCACAGCAGGTTGTCCCACTGGCCGAAGTCGCGCGGCCGCACGCCGTCGTCCTCCAGCGAGCCGCCGGTCGCCACGTCGAACGCCTCGACGACGTAGAGGAAGCCCACGAAGCCGAACACGACGATCAACGAGAACACAGGGTGCGGCGGGATGACGCGTTTCGCGAGCGCAGTGCGGTCCACAGGTCAAGAGTACGTGGACATAAGCTGATCGGGTGTCGATCGAAGTAGCGGTGCGGGTATCTGCCCAGCTCGGCGAGGGGCCGACCTGGGACCACAGCAGCTCCACCTTGCTGTGGGTGGACATCTTGGCCTCCGAGGTGCACCGCTACGCCCCCGCGCGGGACGACGACGCGGTGCTCGTGGTGCCCCAGCACGTCGGCGCCGCCAAACCGCGCGCGCAGGGCGGCATCGTCTGCAACCTGCGCGACGGCATCGCGTTGATCGACCGCGACGGCGCCAAGAGCTGGCTCGTCTACTGGGCGCGGGACGGCGTGCGCGGCAACGACGCCGGCATCGACCCGTCGGGCCGCCTGTGGGCCGGCACGATGCGCTACGACCAGGCCGCGGACGAGGGCTGGCTCGCCAGGATCACCGGCGAGGGCGCCGCGAAGGTCATGGTGGACAAGGTGAACACCAGCAACGGCGTCGGCTGGAGCCCCGACGGCACGCTGATGTACTACATCGACACCCCGACCCGCCGCATCGACGTGTTCGACTTCGACAACGCCGCCGGCACCGTCGCGAACCGCCGTCCGTTCACCCACGTCGGCAACACCGACGGCTGGCCGGACGGGCTGTGCGTGGACGCCGACGGCTGCGTCTGGGTCGCGCTGTGGGGCGGGCACGCCGTGCGCCGCTACACCCCGTCCGGCGAACTGGACCGCGAGATCGAACTGCCGGTGGACAACCCGACCGCCTGCTGCTTCGGCGGCCAGGACTTCACCGACCTCTACGTCACGTCGGCCCGGGTCGGGCTGTCGGACCAGGCGCTGGCCGACCGGCAGCTGAACGGTTCGGTGCTCGTGCTGCCGGGAGCCGGCGCCGGGGTGCCTGGAACGGCTTTCGCAGGCTGACGCAGGGTTCCCCGGACTGGCAGGGCTCCGGCAAAGTCAGCCACGTCCCATCTGATGGCGTCTGCAAATACCGCCAACTCAAGGTCAACAGGCACTTTTCTGCTACCAACTGGCCCGCGGTGGCGAGGGAGCGTCGCGCGCTCGGCCCTCGACCGGTCAGTGCCGAGCGTCGCCTTCAACAGCCGAGCAGGCTGACGCAGGGGTCCCCCCGAGCCGGGAACCCCTACATCTCAACGCTCTCAGCGGGTTCCAAGCCAACCGGCGCTCCGCTTGGCTCTCTCGGTGGTGGCGTCCCAACCCAACATCAACTAGCTCGTGGCTGCGCCCAACTTGTTCGTCGAATGACGACCAAGTTGGGTGTAGCTACAGGCGATTCGATCATCAGTTGGTAGTACTTGCAGACGCCTCAAGGCCACAAGGGCGGACACGGTGAGGTGTCCGCCCTGGTCACGAGTAGGTCACCAGAACGGTAGAACCCAACGTACTCAGCACCCCCGACAAGATCGTCGAGCTGTCACGCCCAGAGGTGACCGTCGAGCCGGGCAGCCGCCTCGTCCAGCGTTCCGGCGTAGGCGCCGGTGGAGAGGTACTTCCACCCCGCGTCCGCCACGATGAACACGATGTCGGCGACCTTGCCCGCCACCTCGGCCTTCTGCGCCACGGCCAGCGCGGCGTGCAGGATCGCGCCCGTCGAGATGCCGGCGAAGATGCCCTCGCTCTCCAGCAGCTGGCGGGTGCGGCGCAGCGCGTCGTAGGAGCCGACGGAGTACCGCCCGGTCAGCACCGACTCGTCGTACAGCTCCGGCACGAAGCCTTCGTCCAGGTTCCGGAGCCCGTAGACGAGCTCGCCGTAGCGCGGCTCGGCGGCGATGATCTGCACGTCCGGCTTGGCCTCGCGCAGGAACCGGCCGACGCCCACCAGCGTGCCGGTGGTGCCGAGGCCCGCCACGAAGTGCGTGATCGACGGCAGGTCGGCCAGGATCTCCGGGCCGGTGCCGCGGAAGTGCGCCTCCGCGTTCGCCGGGTTGCCGTACTGGTAGAGCATGATCCAGTCCGGGTTCTGCTTGGCGATCTCCTTCGCCGTGGCGACCGCCTGGTTCGACCCGCCCGCGGCCGGCGAGAACACGATGCGGGCGCCGTAGGCCTGCAGCAGCTGGCGGCGCTCGGTCGAGGTGTTCTCCGGCATCACGCACACCAGGCCGTAGCCCTTGAGCTTCGCGGCCATCGCCAGAGAAATACCGGTGTTGCCGGACGTCGGCTCCAGGATCGTCGCGCCGGGACGCAGCACGCCGTCCCGCTCCGCCGCCTCGATCATGGCCAGCGCGGGCCGGTCCTTGATCGAGCCGGTCGGGTTGCGGTCCTCGAGCTTCGCCCAGATGCGCACGTTCTCCGACGGCGACAGGCGCGGCAGGCCCACCAGGGGTGTCCCGCCGAGCGCGTCCAGGAGCGAGTCGTAGCGGGCCATGGGGAGATCAGCCGCCCGCGACGGCCGGGAGGATGGTGACGTTGTCGCCGTCCTTCACCTCGGCCGCGAGGCCACCGGAGAAGCGCACGTCCTCGTCGTTGACGTAGACGTTGACGAAGCGGTGCAGCGTCCCCTCCTTGACCAGGCGGGCCTTGAGGCCGCCGTGGTTGTTCTCCAGGTCGTCGATGATCTCGGCGAGCGTCGCGCCGCTGGCGGACACCGACTTCTCGCCCCCGGTGTGGGTGCGCAGGATGGTCGGGATCGACACGGTGACTGCCATGGTGGTTCTACCTCCGGGAAACAGGTGCAACTCAGGATTCGATGATCTTGACCGGTTCCTCGGTCACGACACCGTCGACGATGCGGTACGACCGCAGCTCGTGCTCGATCGGGTCACGCGTGGAGACCAGCACGTAGTGCGCCTGGGGCTCATTCGCGAACTTGATGTCGGTGCGAGACGGATAGGCCTCGGTCGCGGTGTGCGAGTGGTAGATGACCACCGCTTCCTCGTCGTTGGCCTGCATCTCGCGATACACCTTGAGCTGCTCAGCAGCGTCGAACCGGTAGAACGTCGGCGAGCGCTCCGCGTTCTCCATCACGATGATGCGCTCAGGCCGATCGGAGCCTTCCGGCCCTGCGATCTGCCCGCACGCCTCGTCGGGATGGTCACGGCGCGCGTGGGCCACCATCGCGTCCACCAGGTCACGGCGAATCACCAGCACGTGCTCAATCCTACGGGCTGACGGGAGTTGTCTCGGTATGCGAGATAACACCGCGCACACCTGCTCCGACCTGGGCGTTCATCGACGCCGGCCGAGCACCACCAACTCCCGGCCGGGGACCGGGCGTCCGGCGATCCCCACTCAGAGGTCGCGGAACGCCTGCACCCCGCCCAGTGACGTCGCCTCGCGCGCGCCGGACACCACGGCGTCCGCGAAGACCTCCGCGGCGGCGGCGCAGAGCGCGTCCAATGCGAACGCTCGCGGCTCCGCCAGCGGCACGGCGCCGGTGGCCAGCGCGAACACCGTGTCACCGTCGAACATCGAGTGGGCCGGGCGCACTGCGCGCGCCAGGCCGTCCTGCGCGGCCATCGCGAGCCGCTGACACTCCGCTTTGGACAGTGCGGCGTCCACCGCCACCACGCCGATGGTCGTGTTGAGACCTTCGGGCTTGCGTTCGGGCAGCTGGACCGGCGTCACCCCGAGCGCGGGCAGCCACGGCAGACCCGTTGCGCGGTCGACGACCTCACCGGCCGCGTTCACCACGGCCAGCGCGCCGACGTGGTGCTCGCCGACCCTCCGCACCGCCGAGCCGACGCCGCCCTTGAGCGACCCGACCCGCGCGCCCGCTCCCGCGCCGACGCAGCCGAGCTCGAACTCCCCTGCCGCCGCAGCACAAGCTTCGTAGCCGAACGACGCGTCCGGCCGGTTGCCCCACTCCGACATCGGCAGGTCGAAGATCACGGCGCCGGGCACGATCGGGACGACGTGGTGCGGCTGCGCGCCCACCTGGAAGCCGATCGAGCGCTCCGACAGCCAGCGCATGACGCCGTCCGCGGCCGCGAGCCCGTACGCCGAACCGCCGCTCAGGCAGATGGCGTGCACCTGCTGCACCAGGTTCGCCGGGTCCAGCAGGTCCGTCTCGCGGGTTCCCGGTGCGCCACCGCGTCCGTCGACGGCACCGACCGCGCCCTCGGGCACGAGCACGACGGTGGTGCCGGTGGCCCAGCCCGGTTCGATCCGGTGGTGGTGCCCGACCAGCACGCCGGGAATCACGGCATCATCGCTTCGACCAGCGTGTCCTGCACCCAGGTCAGCCAGTGGTACACGCCGAGGTGCGGCGAGCGGGGGTCCTCCGGCGGCAGTTCCTCCGGCATGTCCTCGGTGACGTCCAACGCTGTCCCGAGGGCCAGACGCACGTCGTTCAGCGACGACAGCCAGGCCTCCGCCTCACCGATGGAGAGCCGGATCTCGCCGCCGTCGGGCGAACACGTCTGCAGCACGACCTCGGCCGCACCTGTCTTGTGGTCCAGCAGCTCCGGTTCGTGCAGCGATCTGAGCGCGGCGGCCGAGTCGACCTCCTCCGGGTCCGGCGCGTCGTCGTCGAACCGGTGGAAGTCGGGCAGCAGCCGACCGAGGATCGGGTCGTCCGGGGCCTCCGGCGAGCCGGTTCTGATGCCGGTCAGCTCGGCGAGCTCGTCCTGCGGCGCCTCTTCGGCGCGGGCGATGAGCATGTCCTGGATCTGGCTGACGAGACCGCGCACGACCGCGGCCTCCTGCCGGTCCAGCCGTCCGATGACGACGTCACCGTCGCGGATCCACCGCTTCACGAGGCCTTCTGCATGGTCGCCCAGAGGCCCGCCGCGTGGAGTTTCGCCACGTCGGCCTCCACCTTGTCCTTGGTGCCCGATGTCACGATCGCCTTGCCCTTGTGGTGCACGTCGAGCATCAGCTTGGTCGCCTTGTCCCTGCTGAACCCGAACAGCTTCTGGAACACGTACGTCACGTACGACATGAGGTTGACCGGGTCGTTCCAGACCACGGTCTGCCATGGCGAGTCCTCGGCGGTGACTTCCGCACCTACCGGCTCGGCCTGCGTCCGTTCCTGTTCGACGGGCGTGGTCATACCGCCAATGGTGTCATGTTCGCCGCAGTGGCGGAGACCGCATGCGCCGAAACCGGGTGCGACCTTAGGGTTGGCGACCATGAACTCGACGGCGTTGCTGACCGACCACTACGAGCTGACCATGCTCGCGGCCGCGCTGCGTGACGGCACCGGTGACCGTCCGTGCGTGTTCGAGGTCTTCGCTCGCAGGCTCCCGGACGGTCGCCGCTACGGCGTGGTCGCGGGGGTGAACAGGCTGCTGGACGCGATCGGGAACTTCCGCTTCGGCGAGGAGGAGATCGACCAGCTGCGCCGCAACGCCGTCGTCGACGACGCGACGCTGGAGTGGCTCGCGAACTACCGGTTCTCCGGTGAGATCGACGGCTATCCGGAAGGCGAGCTGTACTTCCCCGGCTCGCCGGTGCTGACGGTCCGGGCGTCCTTCGCCGAGGGCGTCGTGCTGGAGACCCTCGCACTCTCGATCCTCAACCACGACAGCGCGATCGCGTCCGCCGCCGCTCGCATGGTCACCGCCGCGAACGGCCGCCGGATGATCGAGATGGGCTCGCGCCGCACCCACGAGGAGTCCGCCGTGGCGTGCGCCCGCGCGGCGTACCTGGCGGGCTTCACCGCGACCTCCAACCTCGAGGCAGGCCGCCGCCACGGCATCCCGACGGCCGGCACGTGCGCGCACGCGTTCACGTTGCTGCACGACAGCGAGGAAGAGGCGTTCCGCAGCCAGATCGAGGCGCTCGGCGTCGGCACGACGTTGCTGGTCGACACCTACGACATCACCGAGGGCATCAAGACCGCCGTCGCGGTCGCCGGGCCCGATCTCGGCGCGATCCGGATCGACTCGGGTGACCTCGGCGTGATGGCGAGGCAGGCACGCGACCTGCTGGACTCGTTGGGAGCGCGCAACACCCGGATCGTCGTGTCCAGCGACCTCGACGAGTACTCGATCGCCGCACTGCGCGCCGAGCCGGTGGACGCGTACGGCGTCGGCACGTCGGTCGTGACCGGTTCCGGCGCGCCCGCCGCGGGCATGGTCTACAAGCTGGTCGAGGTCGACGGACGGCACGTCGAGAAGCGCAGCACGTCCAAGCAGTCGCGTGGCGGCTGGAAGAAGGCGTTGCGGCGGCACAAGGACACCGGCACGGCGCTGGAGGAGGTCGTGTTCCAGGCGTCCACCGAACCGGAGCTCGGCACGTACGACAAGCTCGTGCAGATCCCGCTGATGCGCGCCGGCCAGACCTCGCCCGACCTCCCCACGCTGGAGCAGTGCCGCGAACGGCTGCGCGCCGCACTGGTGAGCGTGCCGTGGGAGGGCCTCAAGCTCTCGCGCGGTGAGCCCGCGATCCCGACGATCTACCTGGAGGGCTGACATGACCAAAGCACTGATCGTCGTCGACGTGCAGAACGACTTCTGCGAGGGCGGTTCACTCGCGGTCGCCGGTGGCGCGGCCGTCGCCGCTGCCATCTCGCAGCACATCGCTTCCTCGTCGTACGACCACGTCGTGGCGACCCGCGACTACCACGTGGATCCGGGCGCGCACTTCTCCGAGACGCCGGACTTCGTGGACTCCTGGCCGGTGCACTGCGTCGCCGGGACGGCCGGTGCGTCGTTCCACCCGGAGCTCGACGTGGCCGGGATCGAGCAGGTCTTCTCGAAGGGCCGGTTCGCCGCCGCCTACTCGGGTTTCGAGGCGGAGAACGACCTCTCGGGGTGGCTGGCCGGGCACGGGGTGACCGATGTGGACGTCGTCGGCATCGCGACCGACCACTGTGTGCGCGCCACGGCTCTTGACGCGCAACGCAACGGCTTCCGCACGACGGTGCTGGTCGAGCTGACGGCGGCCGTCGCGGACAACACCCGCGACGCGGCTCTGACCGAGCTGCGCGCCGCGGGTGTCGTTGTCTCCTAGAGGCGTCGGTGAGCAGGCGGCCGTACCGATGGTGATGCTGCCCGTGTAGCCGGACGACGGTTCGAAAGTGAGCTTCAGCAACGTCATGCTGAGGCTGCCGTCGTTCGGCACCGGGAACACGGTGTCGGTGAACTTGGCCTTGGCGAGCACGGTTCCGTTGCTCGCCTTGATCTCGTGCACGTGACCGGACGGGATCTGTTGCGGCAGCCCGGTCCAGCCGGACATCCCCTTGAGCTCCCAGCCGGCACTCGTGCCGGTCTCGGTCGCGTCGCAGTTGATCTTCCAGCTGCCGATCTTCAACCGCGGGCCGCCCTGCGCCACGAGCGCGGACAGCTCGAACGCCGTGCCGGTGGCCACGGACTTCGTCCTGGTGATGAACTCGTCCGGGTTCACGACCTCGGTCGTGCACGCGGAGGACGTCGCACCGATCTTGAGGCCGCTCTTGCTCACGGCCGGGCTGGTCGCGGTGACGGTGCCCGCCTCGTCCGGGTTCACGGCACACACCGCGAGCGGCTCGACCTTGAACGTCTGGGCGGCCTTCGCGAAGTCGGCCGACCCCGGTGACGCGGTACCCGGCGGGTTGGACGCGAACGCCGGAGCCGCGGTCGCGAACGTCAGCGCGACCACGGCCCCTGCGATCAAACTCTTGTGCACTTCGATCCTCTCGGGCGTTTCTACGGAGTCGGGGAGCAGGCCGCCGAGCCGATGCGGATGTCACCGCGGTAGCCGGACGCGGGCTCGAAGGTGATCTTCAGCAGGTTCATCGTGATGCTGCCGTCGTTGGGGACCGGGAAGATGACCTCGGTGAACAGCGCCTTGGCGAGCACGGTGCCGTTCGACTTCTTGATCTCGTGCACGTAGCCCTGCGGGAGCTGCTGCGGCAGTCCGGTCCAGCCGGACATCCCACCCAGGGACCAGCCGGCGTGCGTACCGGTCTGCGTGGCGTCACAGGTGATCTTCCAGCTGCCGATCTTCAACCGCGGCCCGCCCTGCGCCACGAGCGCGGACAGCTCGAACAGCGTGCCCTTGGCCTCGGACCTCGTCGTGGTCACCCACTCGTCCGGGTTCACCAGCGTGGTGGTGCAGGTGGCGGTGCTGGCCCCGAACTTGAGGCCGGTCTTCGTGACGGCCGGAGCGGACCCGGAGACGGTGCCGGGCTCGTCCGGGTTCACGTCGCAGGACGCGAGCGGCGACACCACCACCGCCGGCTGCCCGGTCTTCGTGACGTTCGCGTCGCCTGCCACCGCGGTACCGGCGGCCGTGGCGGACGCGGGAACGGCGGTCGCGAGCAGGCCCGCGACCACCAACCCGGACAACGCTCCGATTCGTCTCATGACCTCTCCCCGTTTTGCGTTGTTCCTCCGCCCGATAATTGTGGTGATGCGGCGCGCTGGTAACAGCTCGGCACCCCATGTCACCCGGTCGTGAATTCGCAATTACCCGACCGGGTGACTGGCGAGCTGCCAGTCACGAAAAGAATTCGGTGTTTCAGCGTCTTAGGCGGTCTTCAGTGGCCTTCAGCGCCGGGGCGGTCGTGTGGGCAACCCGCCCAGCCGTCGCAGTCCGGCCCACCACCCCCGTTCGGCGCGCTTCATCGCACACCCGCGAGGGTGGCGAACGGCTCCCGCCGCGGCAACGCGGTCGGCAGGCCCGCCAGCCTCTCCAGCGCGGTGCACACTCGCACGGCGGCACGTCCGTCGCCGAACGGGTTGCGGCCCAGCGGAAGCCGCAGCCGGGAGCCGAGCACCCAGCCCGCTTCGGCGAGGATGCGGGTGGTGTCGGTGCCGACGAGCCAGGCGCACCCGGCGTCGACGGCGAGCATGCGTTCGGTGGTCTCGCGCAGCACCAGCACCGGCACGCCGAACGTCGGTGCCTCCTCCTGGATGCCACCGGAGTCCGTCAGCACGAGTGCCGCGCGCCGCAGCACCCGTACCAGGTCCGGGTAGTCCAGCGGGTCGGTGATGACGACACGCTCGTGACCGCCGAGCAGTGACACGACCTGTTCGCGCACACCGGGGTTCGGGTGCGCGGGGATCAGCACGTGCACATCGGGGTGTCGGTCGGCGATGGAGCGCACGGCGTTCAGCACGCGCATCAGCGGACGGCCCCACGACTCGCGGCGGTGCACCGTGACGAGCATCAGCCGGCCACCGGTGGCGTCCAGAGTCCGTTCCAGGGCAATGAGATCCGGGCTGGACGCGGGCAGGTCCAGCGCCGCCACGCGCTGCACGGCGTCCACGACGGTGTTGCCGGTGACGACGATGTGGCTGTCCGGCAGGGATTCGGTGTTGAGGGCGTTCGCCGCGTCGTCCGTGGGCGCGAGGTGCAGCGACGTGATGCGGGAGATCATCTGCCGGTTCCCCTCCTCGGGGAACGGGCCGTACAGGTCGCCGGTCCGCAGACCGGCTTCGAGGTGTGCCACGGGGATTCCGCGCCAGTAGGAGGCGAGCGCCGCGGCCAGCGTGGTGGTGGTGTCGCCCTGCACGAGGGTCACCGCAGGCTCGCGCTCGGCCAGCAGGGCGTCGAACTCGGGCAACAACCGGGAGACCAGCTCGGCCTGGGTCCCGTTGACCCTGGGCACGTCCAGCCGCACGTCGGGCACCAGGTCGAACGCGCCGAGCGCCTGCTCGACCATGCCCGAGTGCTGTCCGCTGTGGACGATCGTCGGACGGAGGCCGGGGTGCCCCCTCAACGCGATCGCGACGGGGGCGATCTTCACGGCCTCGGGCCGGGTGCCCGCCACCAGCAGAACTTCTTTGCTCACCGTTGTCCTCTCTCGGGGAGACCGGGCGGCCCGCCTGGGACCGGGGGCAATCCCAGGCGGGCCGATTTCAGCCGGATCGGTTCGGTCTGGTTCTCGCGGCGACCGGGATCGCGCGGCGCCTCTTGCGCGTGCTGTGCATGACGAACGCACCAGCGAGCAAGAGCACGATTCCCACGGCGATCCACCACGTCACGTCCGCGCCGGTGACCGCAAGGGCACCAACGCCCGTGCCGACACCAACGCCGGTACCGGGGACCTTGTACATCTGCTGCTCCTCTTAGGCCGCGTTGAGCGACGCGCGGCGACGCAGCGCCACGAAGGCGACCGGAGCAGCGACGACACCGAGCAGGCCGAGGCCGATCCACAGGCCCGCACCCGACGCCATCGGGATGGGCAGACCGGCGGGACCGCAGGTGGCGGACGAGATGATGATGTCGCCGGTGCCGATGGAACCGAGGACACCCTGCAACAGCTTCACGTGGATCGCGTTGACCGTGAGGCTGCCGTCGTTGTTCTTGAACTGCTCGTTGAAGATGACCTCGGCGATCTTGATGCCGGCCAGCTGCACGTCGAGCTTCGTGTTGACCGCCGGATCTGCGTTGACCTGGCCGAGCTTGCCGAGGTTGACGCCGGCGAGCTTGGACTTGCCGACGAGACCCTTCTGGGTCGCCTGGCACTCCGCCTCCACCAGCTCGGCGGAGATCTTGCCGGTGACCTTCGCGAGCAGGTCGACCCGGACGTCCGCGGTGCTCGCCCGCGAGTACACGCCGCCGGACTTCTCGTCCCGCGACGCGGAGGCGTTGATGACACCGGTCTTCAGAATCCCGGGCAGGTCAACGCCGACGAACGTGTTCTGCGTCGGCCCGTTCGCGTTGGCAGCGGCGAACGGTTCCGCGTTGACCGCGGGGTTGCCGAGCAGCGTCACGTTGAGCCTCGCGCCGTAAGCCGAGGCGTCCCCCGGAGCGGCCGAAGCAGGTGCGGCACCGACCAGGAGCGCGGCAATCGCGATGACTCCAGCCAGTCCCGTCATTCGGACACGCATGAAACTCCTTCCCTTGATTCCTCCGGCCCCAGGGCGCACTCGAACCAAACTGGTTCACGCTTTCCGGGGCAATTACCGGCATCGGCGTTCTTTCGAGGGAACTGAGGGTTACTCGCCGTATCGGGCGACACGACCACCCAACTCGCCCAACGAACGCCACTCATCGTGGGTTTTTTGATCAATTTCCGGTCACGGCGTCACCCGATCCGGGGGTGGGGGATGACGTTGCGTCTACCGATGGAAGGTCAAGTAGCCCGTCTGGGCGCTCCCTCATCGGTGGAAAGGATCCTCGGGTGACGCTTGCCGTGCGCCGCGCCGCATTCCCGAGCCGGGTGACGGTCGTCGTCCTGCTCGCGACCGCCGCGGGACTCGTGTTCGCACACCGCCTGTACCGCACGGCGGAGATCTCGCTGTCCGGCGCGATCCTGAGCGTCATCAGCTCCTACGGGGTGGACGTGATCCCGGACCGCCAGACCGTCTACTTCGGACTGGGTTCGGACACCCCGCTGGGCCTGCGCATGACACCGGAGTGCACGTCCGCGTTCCTGGTGCTGCCGTTGATCGTCGTGGGCGCCGTGATGATCGCGCTGCGCCCGCGCATCCAGTCGCGCGTGCTGTTCGCATTGAGCATCGCGGCGCTGGCGGTCGTGATCGTCAACCAGTTCCGCGTGCTCACACTGGTGGGGCTGGTGCAGTGGCTCGGCGTCGACACCGGTTACTACTGGGGCCACACGCTGCTCGGTTCGATGGTGAGCGTCTTCGGTGGCGCGGCGGCGTTGGTCGCTTTCGTCTGGCTGGCCACCCGCAAGTGAGGCGCGCCGACGTGCTTTTCTCAGCGGAGGCGCCATGAGCTTGGACCTGGTCCTCGGGTTCACGCAGGCGCTCGCTCTCACGATGAGCGTCGCCTTCGTGACGTATGTGTTCGTGATCGTGGTGCCGTACCTGCGGCGCAAACCCGCCCCCGTCGGCGTCCCGGAGTCGTTGGAGTGGCACTTCTTCGTGCCGTGCCGCGACGAAGAGGCCGTCATCGGTGACACGATCCGGTACCTGCGCGGCACGTTCCCCATCGCGCACGTGTGGGTCATCGACGACGACTCCGACGACCGCACTGCTGGAGTCGTACGGTCGTTGAAGCGCAACGGCGGTGTCCGGGACACGAACATCCACCTCGTGCAGCGCCAACGCCCCTACGCCCGTACCGGCAAGGGCAACGCGCTGAACGACGCCTACCGCACGTTGAAGCTGTGGATGGGCCGGCGTGCGGACACCGATCGCGCGATCATCGTGGTGGTGGACGCCGACGGCCGTCCCGCCCCGAACTGCCTGGAAGTCTGTGCGGCACAACATCTTTTCGGCAACCCGCGAATCGGCGCCGTGCAGGTGGACGTGCGGATGATCAACGCCGGCCAGCGGCAGCCGGGCGTGTCCCGCTGGCGCCGGGCGTTCGGCGCGGGCCTCGTGCGCATGCAGGACCTGGAGTTCCGCACGGCCATCGCGGCGATCCAGATGTCGCGCGGCGCCACCGGCACGATCTCCATGGGCGGCAACGGCCAGTTCACCCGGCTGTCCGCACTGGACTCGATCGCCGGGCCGACCGGCAGCCCGTGGCGCGGCTCGTTGCTGGAGGACTTCGAACTGGGCGTGCACCTGCTGACCGCGGGCTGGCACACCGGCTTCTCCCTCGACACGCACGTGAACCAGGAGGCGCTGTACTCGTTGCGGCGCTTCCTGGCCCAACGCACCCGTTGGGGCCAGGGAACCATGCAGTGCATGCGTTACCTGCGACGCATCTGGGACTCCGAACACCTGACGACCCTCGGCGCCGCGGAGATGATGTACTACCTCGCCCAGCCCTGGATGCAGCTGCTCGGCACGCTCATCTACCCGATCCCGATAGCGATGATGGCGTACCGGTTCGCGGTATCACCCGGCGAGGTCGTCGCGTGGTTCTTCGACGGCGCCTGGATCCTGTTCACCGTGTACGGAGCGTTCGGCCTGATGCCGTTCGTGCTGTGGGGACCGGTGTACCGCGCGCGGTGCGAACCCGTCAGCTTCTGGAAGTCCATTGCGTACGGGTTCGGCTACGCGCTGTACATCTACACCTTCTACATCACGTCGTGGCGCGCGCTGATCCGGTTGGTACGCGGCGACAACGGCTGGACCAAGACCCGCCGCAACACCGAGAGAGTGGCGGGCAAAGTCGCCCTGGATGTGTAACCGGTCACTTTGTAGAGATCGAACAAAGACGTTCTCGAGCCTCCCTGGTTAACCTCAGTTCCTCTTCTTATTCCGCCAGGGAGGGAACGTGACACTCGCACTAGCGCCACGTCGCACCGTGCTCGCCGACTTCGTGCCGGGCGCGCTCGCACGCGACCTGACCCTGGTGGTCGCCGGCGCCGCGTTCACCGGCCTCGCCGCACAGGTGGCCCTGCCGATCCCCGGCAGCCCCGTGCCGCTGACCGGCCAGACGTTCGCCGCGCTTCTCGTCGGTGCCTCCCTCGGGTGGCAGCGCGGCGCGACCTCGATGCTCCTGTACCTGATCGCCGGCGTCGCAGGCGTGCCGTGGTTCCAGGGCGGCACGTCCGGCGCTCCCGTGTCCCTGGGTTACGTCGTGGGCTTCGTGTTCGCCGGTGCGCTGGTGGGCTTGCTGGCCGGCCGTGGCGGTGACCGCACCCCGCTGCGGGTGGTGGGCACGATGGCACTGGGCAACCTGGCGATCTACGCCGTCGGCGTGCCGTGGCTGATGGCGATGACCGGGATGGGCCTGGCCAAGGCACTGGCCGTGGGCGTGCTGCCGTTCCTGGTCGGTGACGCGCTGAAGATCGCACTGGCGGCCGGGTTGCTGCCGGGAGCCTGGGCGCTCGTTCGACGTCGGTAGGTTCGACCGGGTCCAGGCCGGCGTCGCGCTGTTCGACCGGATCCTCGCCGACGTGGACCCACACGTAACGACATGAGCTCCGCAGCCGAGAAATCCGCGTGACAACGCATACCCCGGAGGAGCTCGGCTGCCTCGCCGGCGGCCCCACCCGCGCCGCGGAGGTCGCACTGGCCCGGCTGCTGCACGCCGGCCTCGTCCGGATCTCGCGCGAAGGCGCGCTGAGCGCCGTCCACCGGCCGGGCCGCGGTCCGGCGACGCCGCTCGAAGCCCAGATGCTGGCCGGTCTGCGGACGGGCGGACGTCACCTGAACGACGTCCTTTACGGCGCGGTGCACAGCGCTGAGGCGGCGGGTCTGCGCTCCCACCTGGCCGACCGCGGTCTGCTGCGGCGGCGGCGATCCTTCCGGCCCAGGCTGTATCCGTGGCTGTTCATGCTGGGAACCGGCCTCGTGCTGGTGGGGTTCATCGGCCTCGTCTGGCCGGAGATGATCGGGCTCGTCCAGGAGTTCGTGCCACGGATCGCCGAGGTTCCGCAGTGGGCGTTCTTCGCCGCCGGGGCGCTGCTGATCGTCTGGGCCTCGATGCTGAAGTCGGGCGATCCCGGCCGGCTGCGGACCAGGGCCGGGTACCGCCTGGTGAACCAGGCCGAGAAGGGCGTGAGCCAGCACGACCCGGTGGGCGCGGTCGCGGTGCTCGGGCTGCGCGGGCGGATCGGCGGGCTCGCGATCGCCGGGATGTTCGGCCTGACGCCCCTTGTGGCCGGCGTGCTGCCGTCACGTGACAACTCGTCCAGCAGCAGCTGCGGTAGCGGGTGCTCGTCGGGCAGTGGTTGCTCGTCGGGCAGCGATGGTGGCAGCAGCTGCGGTGGTGGGTGCGGCGGAGGCGGCGGCGACTGAGTCAGCGGTGTCTGACGGGGACTGTCGGACCCGCCGGGTACGGTCTGTCTCGTGCCTGAAGTTCCCCCCACCCTGAGCCTGCTCGAAACCGCCGTCCACGCCGTCGGCGGCGCGGAGCGCCCTGGTCAGGTGGAGATGGCCGAGGCCGTCGACCACTCGATCCGCACGGGCGAGCATCTCGCGGTGCAGGCCGGCACGGGCACGGGCAAGTCGCTGGCGTACCTGGTGCCGTCGATCAGGCACGCGGTGGCCGAGGACGAGACGGTGGTGGTCTCGACGGCCACGATCGCGCTGCAGCGGCAGCTCGTCGACCGGGATCTGCCGCGGCTCGCCAAGGCGCTCAAGAAGGACCTGGGGCGTGAGCTGAAGTACGCGATCCTCAAGGGACGGCGCAACTACCTGTGCATGCATCGCGTGCACAACGGCGCTCCCGAGGAGCCGGACGACGCCGCGCTGTTCGACCCGTTCGCGGTCTCGAAGATGGGTCGTGAGGTGAAGCGGCTGCACGAGTGGTCGTCGGACACCGAGACGGGCGACCGCGACGAGCTGGTGCCGGGCGTCAGCGAGCAGGCCTGGCGGCAGGTGTCGGTCACGGCGCGCGAGTGCCTCGGCGTGTCGAAGTGCCCGATCGGGGCGGACTGCTTCGCGGAACGGGCGCGGGCCGAGGCGGGCAAGGCGGACGTGGTGGTCACGAACCACGCGATGCTCGCCATCGACGCGTTGGAGGGCTACCAGATCCTGCCGGACCACGACGTGGTGGTGATCGACGAGGCGCACGACCTGGTCGACCGCGTCACGTCGGTGGCGACGGAGGAGCTCAGTGGCGCCTCGATCTCGATGGCGGCGCGCAGGTGCGGCCGGTTGATCGACCAGGACGTCGCGGACCGGCTCGCCGAGGCGAGTGACGGGCTGGCGATGATCCTCGAGGACATGCCGGCCGGGCGGCTGGACGCGCTGCCCCGTGCGCTGGCCGGTGCGCTGGCCGCGACTCGCGACGCCGCGCACAGCTGCGTGACGTCGCTCGGCGGCGAACGCAAGGAGGACCCGGACGGGGCGACGGCGCGCAAGCTCGCGCTGGCGTTGCTGGAGGAGGTCCACGACTGCGCGGTGCGAGTGCTGGAGGCGTTCGACGAGGAGCGCGACGTCGTCTGGGTGTCGGGCGACTTCCAGCAGAAGGCGCCGACGTTGCGCGTCGCGCCGCTGGGTGTCGGCGGACTGCTGCGGGAGCGGTTGTTCGGCCAGCGCACCACGGTGCTGACGTCGGCGACGCTGACGCTGGGCGGCGCTTTCGACACGATGGCGCGCCAGTGGGGCCTGCCGCCGGCGGACAAGGTCCGCAAGATCGAGGGCGCGGCCACCGAGAAGGACATCGAAGGTCCCAAGTGGAGCGGGATCGACGTCGGTTCGCCGTTCCAGCACGGATCGAGCGGCATTCTTTACGTGGCAAGGCATCTGCCGCAGCCGGGCCGGGACGGCCTGCCGCCGGAGTACCTCGACGAGATCGAGGGCCTGGTGAACGCCGCGGGCGGCCGCGCACTCGGGCTCTTCTCGTCCACCCGCGCGGCCAAGGCGGCCACGGAAGCGTTGCGGGGCAAGCTCGACTACCCGATCCTCTGCCAGGGCGACGACGCGACCGGCCTGCTGGTGAAGAAGTTCGCCGAGGACGAGCGCACGTGCCTGTTCGGCACCCTGTCGCTGTGGCAGGGCGTGGACGTGCCCGGCCCGTCGCTGCAGCTCGTGATCATGGACCGGATCCCGTTCCCGCGCCCGGACGACCCGCTGGCCTCCGCGCGCCAGAAAGCCGTGAACTCGCGCGGAGGCAACGGCTTCCTGTCGGTCGCGGCTACCCACGCGGCCCTGCTGCTCGCCCAGGGGGCCGGCCGCCTGCTGCGGTCGATGTCGGACAAGGGCGTGGTGGCCATCCTGGATCCCCGGCTGGCCACGGCCCGCTACGGCGGCTTCCTGCGGGCCTCACTGCCCCCGTTCTGGACGACCTACGACCCCGAGGTGGTCCGCGCCGCGCTCAAGCGCCTGGACGCGGCCCAGACTCCTTGATTCGTTCGACGAGCTCGTCGCGGTACTCCTGGGCAGCCTGGAACTCCGGTTCGTCACCGGCCGCCTTCTTCAGCGCGCCTTCGAGGATCTTCAACCCCTGGCGCTCGTCGCCGCGCGCGTCCGCCTGCCGCGCGGCGTTCTCCATGGCCTTGGCGAGCTTGGTCTGCGCCTCAGGTTCCTGGGCGGCCTTGTTGATCCGGATCCAGTTGCCGCCGGGATCGACGACGGAGAACCCGGTGTACCTGTCGTTGCGCAACCGCGGCCGGGTCATCCGCGGGATGCCGGAGATGAGCACTTTCCCGTGCACAGCACGCATTCCCGCCGCGAACGCCTCGTACAGCGGAGCGGTGTCCTGCACGATGACCAGGCAGCTGCCGTAGGACTGTTCGGGATCGAAGTCGTCCATCCCGAAGAAGTGCAGGTTGATGTCTTCACGCCGCAGTGCGACGTGCGGGTTCGGCCGCGTCTGCCGATAGGTGATCTCGAAGCCGAGCATTTCGTAGAACGACGCGATCTCGTCGATGGAGGGACAGGGCAGGAGCGGAATCGTCAGTTCGTTCGCCACCGCCCGAAGCTAAGCCCGGAACCGCCGAAACGACACGGAGCTATTTGCTCATGCGAACAGCATCGCCAGGCCGCCGAGCAACAACAACGCCGACACGACGGCGATGACGAGCACTCGCCCACGTGGCGTCTGCGCGTGCTTGAGAGCAATAGCGAGCGGACCGATAGGTGCCACGACAGTTCCTTTCGAAGGCATAGCAACGACAGCGACAAGAGCCCCGAACGCCACGCGCAACGGCGACATGCCAAGTTCGCGCGCACCAACAACATCCGCTTCCCACTGCTCGCGATAACGCTCATCACCAACGACCGCCGCCGCGAACCGCACCACCAACAAGGCCGCTCTCATTGCGCCGTCCTGGGCACCGGCCACACAGAGGGCGAAGCCGAAGCCCTCGCCACCACCCGACGAGCCTCCAAAGCGCCCTCGGGCGTCAGCAGGTACATCCGCCGCCGCGGCCCGCGCCGTTCCGCGTCGTCATCCCACGACGACGTGACCCAGCCGGCCCGCTCCAGCCGATCCAGCAACGGATACACGCTGCCCGACGGCCGGCCGGTCAGCTTGATGATCTCCAGGCCCCAGCGCGGCTCGTCGGTGCCGAGCAGCACCTCGAGCACGTCGACGGTGGCCTTGCCGATGCGTTGCAGTGGCTCCACGCCACCAATACTACCTATGTAGATTAAGCCGTGACAACCTCGACGACGACCTTGTCCGCCCCGATCCGCCGGATGCGTTCGGCGCCCCACGCACCCAGGGCGGCCAACGCGGCGTTGAGCGAAACGCCGTGCTCGGTCAGGGAGTACTCGACCTTCGGCGGCACCTCGGCGTACACCTCGCGATGCACGAGGCCGTCTTCCTCCATCTCCCGCAGATGCTGACTCAGCATCTTCTCGCTGACGCCCGGCAGACCGCGCCGCAACTCGGCGAACCGGCGGGTGCCGTGGTGGTGCAACTCCCACAGGATCAGCGACTTCCACTTGCCGGTGACCACGTCCATCGCCGCGTCGATGCCGCAGACGTAGGGACCACGTCGTGCTGATGTCGCCATCCGAACCCCCAAAGCCACTCACTTTCCGGTGAGTACCCCACTAATTAGTCCGTACTGGTCAACGCCATCGGCAGCGCAGAGGATTCCACCGAACGACCAATACAAGGGGGAATCGGAGAAAATGACCGCAGACAACAGCGTCCAGGTGAGCGTTCTCGGTCTGGGAGTGATGGGCAGCGCCCTCGCCGCCGCCCTGATCCAGGCGGGCCATCCGACCACGGTGTGGAACCGTTCACCCGGCAAGGCGGACGGCCTCGTCCCGCTGGGTGCCAAGGCCGCCGCCACGGCCGGTGACGCGGTCAGGGACAGCCAGGTGGTGATCGCCTGCCTGCTCGACGACGCATCGGTGCACGAGGTGCTCGATCCGCTCACCGGCGAGCTCGCCGGACGAGTGCTGATCAACGTGACCACGACGACCCCGGCCCAGTCCCGGGAGTCGGCCGGCTGGGCGGCCCGTGCCGGGATCGCATACCTGGACGGGGGCATCATGGCCGTGCCGGACATGATCGGCCGGCCCGAGTCGTCGATCCTCTACAGCGGATCGGCCGACGTCTTCCACGAGTACCGGCCGTTGCTCGACTTGTGGGGCACCAGCACCTACTTCGGTGAGGACGCTGGGCTGGCGTCCCTGTACGACCTCGCCCTGCTATCGGGCATGTACGTCATGTTCGCCGGATTCATGCACGGCGCCGCCATGGTAGCGCCGGCCGGCTTCACGGCGAGCGAGTTCGCCAAGGCCGCCGCACCGTGGCTGACCGCCATGACCGGCTATTTCCAGGGGCTCGCCGCGGTCATCGATGGCGGGGACTACACCGTCGAAGGGCAACAGAGCCTCGAGTTCTCCGACCTCACCGACATCGTGACCGCCAGTGCCGACCAGGGCATCGGCACGGAGATGGTCGCCGCGGTCCAGCGGCTCATCCAGCGGCAGATCGACGCGGGCCACCGCAAGGAAGGTTTCGCCAGGATCATCGAGAGCATCAAGCAACCGGCCTAGCGCCACTAGGAACGCAGACCCAGCCGCTCCATCAGCTCGTCGCGGAACTCCAGCGCCGACTCCCGCTCCTCCTCCGAAGCGTGCACCTCCCGCGCCAACGCCCCTTCGAGGATCTTCAACGCCTGCCGCTCGGCCGCGTGCGACTCGGCCAGCGTGACGGCGTTGTTCAGCGCCCGCGTCAGCCCGTTGCGCACCGGCTCCCGTTCAGGCACCGCGGGCACCACCCGGATCCAGTTGCCGCCGGGGTCGACGAACAGGAACCCGTCCCGGCGCGGCCTGGTCATCCGCGGGATGCCGGTGACCAGCACCTGCCCGTAAACCGCACGCATGCCGTAGGCGAACGCGTCGTACAGCTCTCGCGGGTCGTCCGCCTGGATCAGGCACGAGCTGTACGACGAGGAAGGCTCGTGGCCGCGGATCCCGAAGAAGTGGAGGTTGATCTCCTCGCGCCGCACCGACAGGTACGGGTTCGGCCGGTACTGCCGATGCGTGACCGTGAACCCGAGCATCACGTAGAACTCGGCGACCTCGTCGATCGAAGCGCACGGCAGCAGCGGGATCGTCACCTCGTTGGCCACGTCGTCACGCTAGACCCAGAGATCAGCCGTCGACCAGCAATCCACGTAACGGTCCTTGCAGCCTTCCGGCCCGCCGCGACACCCCGGGCAGCGGCGTCACCCGCGAACGTCCCTCCAGAGCGGGGCGCCAGACCTGGTCCACCACCTCGTCGACCGGGCCCGACACGTCCGCCCCCAGATGCTCGGTCCACAGCCGCAACCGAGTCGCACGAGCCACCGAGGCGTCGTCGGTCACCACGTTCACCTCGGTGTCGTTGAACAGCGAGTGCTCGTTCAGGTTCGCCGACCCGACCGAGAGCCAGCGATCATCCACAATAGACAGTTTGGCGTGCACGTAGACCGGAGCATCGCCATGTGCGACAAGGGTTGCGGCGACGATCCGCCCGTCCGGGTCGGCGTCGAGCAACCGGCCGAGCTGCCCGCGCGTGGTGTCCGCGCCGTTGCTGGGTTTCTGCGGCAGCAACAGCACCATCCGGAACTCCGGCGCCGGCGGGTCGCGCAGCTTCTCGATCAGCACCTCGGTGATCTCCGGCGACCACAGGAACTGGTTCTCCAGGTAGATGAACGACTGCGCCGACCGCAGCGCCCGCAGGTACGAGTCGAGCAGGCTGAAGTCCCCGTGCGGCGAGAACCCGTACGTACGCTCGGGAATCGTCCGCACCAGCTGCACCGACGACGAGCCGGCCTCGGGCGGCACCTCGGGTGCGGGCAGGGTCTCCCCCGCGATCTCCAGCCAGCGTGCGGCGAAGTGCCCGGCCACCTCGGCCACCACCGGGCCCTCCAGCCGGGCCACGTGGTCGTGCCAGCCGAGGTCGCGCGGCGGGTGCTCCGGCGAGTCGTGCCGGTCGCCCTCCACCGCGGTCATGTCGAGGCCGCCGACGAACGCCACGTCGTCGACGATCACGATCTTCTCGTGGTGGCAGTGCAGGGTCCGCTCGCGGGCGTCCAGTTCGCACCGGACCGCACCGCACTCCAGGAACGCCTTCTTCGCCGCCTCCGCCCGTCTTGCGCGTCGGCTCGAAGAACGGGAACGGCGGGCCCGCCCACAGCAGCACGCGCACTGGAACCCGTTCCGCGGCGGCCGACAGCAGCTCCCGCAACTGCGGCGCGCCCGGCTCGCGGGTCAGCCGGAAGTCCGGCGAGGCGTGCCAGTTCGCGATGTGGACGTACTTCCGCGCGTTCTCGATCGCCTCCGCCATGGCGGGGAACGCGGTGGCGCCGTCGATCAGCACCTCGATCTTGTTGCCGTGCTGGACCGGCCGGCGCGGCGTGAACCACCCCGCCCCGTCGCCGTCGAGCACGTCGCCCCAGCCCAGCCGCCGAGCCTGCGGGCGTGGTGAGAGCACAGCAGATTCTCCAGCCCGTCACCGAGCCGCGCGTCGAGCACGTCGAGGAAGCCCACGAGACGTTGATTTACCCGAATTGGGAAGTTCTAACCCAAAGGTGCGAGCACGGTGGTCGTGCCGGGCTCGACCTCGGTGAAGCCCGCGTCCCGCACCGCCACGATCTCGGAGCCGCGGATCATCGCGTCCCACTCGGCCGCCGAGGGTGTTCGAACGGCACAGCGGTAGTCCAGCGACGCCCACGCCTTCAGCTCGTCCACGGACAGGTGCGGCGCCAGCAACATCGACGCGTGCCCGACCTGAGCCGCCAGCTTGCCGGCGGACATCTCCACCCGCGGGTTCACGTACAGCAGCCTGGCCCCCTCGGGCACCGGTCCCGGCTCGTCCACGGGCAGTTCGGAGCCGGAGATCTGCAGCTTCGCGACCTCACGCGGCGTCTCGGACACCAGCGTCGGCAGCAGCGACCGCACCGAAGCACCGGCCACCGTGATCGTCACGCCCGGCAGCTCCTGCACGGCGTCCCACTGCGCGCCACGGGCCCGTCGCGACACCTTGCGGATCCGCCCGGCCACCCAGGCCCGCACCGCCTCGTGCCACTCGCCGTCGACATCGGCCCGCGGGTCGAGGCACACCGCGACCGCCGAAGCGGCCGCGGCCTCCAGCAGCGCCGTGCGGGCGGGCGGCTCCGTGCGTTCGATGCGCAACACCATCGGCATCGCGCGGACTTCCGACTCCTCTGCGTAGTTCCGCGAGGCGATCAGGTCGAGAATCATCACAGCCGGGTCAGCTCCAGGCCGTCCGCGGCATCCGCGGCCTCCACCTCGGCCCGCGTCACGCCGAGGATGAACAGCACCGCGTCCAGGAACGGGTGCGAGAGCGCGGTGTCCGCCACCTCGCGCAGCGCCGGCTTGGCGTTGAACGCGATGCCCAGGCCCGCCGCGCCGAGCATGTCGATGTCGTTCGCGCCGTCACCGACCGCCACGCACTGCGCCAGCGACACGCCCGCCTCCTCGGCGAACCGGCGCAGCGCCACGGCCTTGCCCGCCCGGTCGACGATGTCGCCGACCACGCGCCCGGTCAGCTTGCCGTCGACGATCTCCAGCGTGTTCGCCGCGCAGAAGTCCAGGCGGAGCTCGTCGGCGAGGTTCGTGATCACCGACGTGAAGCCGCCGGACACGACGCCGCAGTAGAAACCGAGGCGCTTGAGCGTCCGGATCGTCGTGCGCGCGCCGGCCGTGAGCTCGAGCGACGCCCCGACCTCCGTCCAGCACCTTCTCGTCGAGACCCTCCAGCAACGCCACCCGGCGCCGCAGCGACTCGGCGAAGTCGAGCTCGCCGCGCATCGCCGACTCGGTGATCTCGCGGACCTGCTCCTCGCACCCGACGTGCGCGGCCAGCATCTCGATCACCTCGCCCTGGATGAGCGTGGAGTCGACGTCGAACACCACCAGGCGCTTCGCCCGGCGGGTCAGACCGGCCCGCTCGACCGCGATGTCGAGGCCGACCCGCACCGACACGTCGGCAAGCGCGGACCGCAGCTCCGCGTCGTTCTCCATCGTGTCGTCGGCGACCGAAACACGCAGCTCAAGACCGGTGACCGGGTAGTCGGCGACACCGCGGATCGCGTCGATGTTCACGCCGAGCGACGCGAGCCGGCGGGCGACCTCGGTGAACGCCTTCGCCGTCACCGGACGGCCGAGCACGATCAGCACGTGCGAGGACTCCAGGCGGGCGGTGCGCTTCGAGTCGGCGCCGATCTCGATCTCGACGTGCATCGAGACGGTGGCCATGGCCTGCTCGACGGACTCCTGCAGACCCTCCGGGTCGTGGTCGGTCGACACCAGCGCGCCGAGCACCAGCCGGCCCCGGATCACGACCTGCTCGACGTCCAGCACCTCGACCCCGTGCCTGGTCAGCACGGCGAAGAGCACGGAGGAGACGCCGGGCTTGTCGGGGCCGGTCACGGTGATGAGCACGGGCGTTTTCACGTCGTCGTCTCCTCGGTAGACGCGAACGAGCCCCGACCGCGTGAAGCAGCCGGGGCTCGTCGTTGAACCTGTTACTGGCAGGTTACTTGTCGTGGTCCGGGTCGTCCTTCTCGGACGCCGTACCCGACTTGATCGCCGCGGCCGCGAGCTCCGACGGAGCGGGCTTGGCGTCCTTGTGCGCGATCGTCTTGCCCGTGAAGGTCACGTGACCCTCGTTGCGGATGCGTTCGATCATGTGCGGGTAGTGCAGCTCGAACGCCGGGCGCTCCGAACGGATCCGGGGCAGCTCGGTGAAGTTGTGCCGCGGCGGCGGGCTCGACGTCGCCCACTCGAGCGAGTTGCCGTAGCCCCACGGGTCGTCGGCCGTGACGACCTCGCCGTAGCGGTACGACTTGAAGATGTTGTAGATGAACGGCAGCGTCGACGCGCCCAGGATGTAGGCACCGATCGTGGAGATCATGTTCAGCGTCGTGAAGCCGTCGGACGCGAGGTAGTCGGCGTAGCGGCGCGGCATGCCCTCGTTGCCCAGCCAGTGCTGGACGAGGAACGTCGCGTGGAAGCCGAGGAACGTCGTCCAGAAGTGCAGCTTGCCGAGCGGCTCGTCCATGAAGCGACCGGTGATCTTCGGGAACCAGAAGTAGATCCCCGCGAAGGTCGCGAACACGATCGTGCCGTAGAGCACGTAGTGGAAGTGCGCGACGACGAAGTACGTGTCCGACACGTGGAAGTCGATCGCGGGCGCGGCCAGCAGGATGCCGGACAGGCCACCGAAGAGGAACGTGACGATGAAGCCGATGCTGAACAGCATGGGCGTCTCGAACGTCAGCTGGCCCTTCCACATCGTGCCGATCCAGTTGAAGAACTTCACACCGGTCGGCACCGCGATGAGGAACGTCATGAACGCGAAGAACGGCAGCAGCACGGCGCCGGTCGCGTACATGTGGTGCGCCCACACGGCGACGGACAGGGCCGCGATGCCGAGCGTCGCGTAGACCAGGCCGTTGTAACCGAAGATCGGCTTGCGGCTGAACACCGGGAAGATCTCCGACACGATGCCGAAGAACGGCAGGGCGACGATGTAGACCTCGGGGTGCCCGAAGAACCAGAAGAGGTGCTGCCACAGGATCACGCCGCCGTTGGCGGGGTCGAACACGTGGGCACCGAGATGGCGGTCGGCCAGCAGGCCGAGCAGCGCCGCGGTGAGGATCGGGAACGCGAGCAGCACCAGCACCGACGTCACCAGGATGTTCCAGGTGAAGATCGGCATCCGGAACATCGTCATGCCGGGCGCGCGCAGGCAGACCACCGTGGTGATCATGTTGACCGCGCCGAGGATGGTGCCGAGACCACCGATGACGAGGCCGGTGATCCACAGGTCGGCGCCGACGCCGGGCGAGTGGATGGCGTTGCTCAGCGGGGTGTAGGCGAACCAGCCGAAGTCGGCCGCACCACCGGGGGTGATGAAGCCCGACATCACGATCAGGCCGCCGAAGAGGTACAGCCAGTACGAGAACGCGTTCAACCGGGGGAACGCCACGTCGGGCGAGCCGATCTGCAGCGGGAGCACGAAGTTCGCGAAGCCGAACACGATGGGCGTCGCGTACAGCAGCAGCATGATCGTGCCGTGCATCGTGAACAGCTGGTTGAACTGCTCCTGGCTGAGGAACTGCATGCCGGGACGGGCCAGCTCGGTCCGCATCAGCATGGCCATCGCGCCGCCCACCATGAAGAAGGCGAACGAGGTGACCAGGTACAAGATGCCGATCTGCTTGTGGTCCGTGGTGCGGAACATCCGCAGCAGGAAGGACCCCTTGACCGCAGTGCGCGTCGGATAAGGACGCGTTGCGATCGGCTGCGGGGCTACGGCCGTCACGGTACCTCCAGGCCTTGGTGGGACCAGTCGTTCGGGAAACTCACCGGATATTAGACGGAGCCGATCAGCTCCATTCGGGTGGGCCATGGCCCATGGCCAGCGGCGTAGCGCACGTCACACGTATCCTGCCGCCGTGCTCCGATTGCTCGCTCTCGTCGCGGTCCTGCTGACCGCATGTGGTTCCCCCGCCACGCACAACTCCGCGGACGTCGCGTTCGCCCAGGGCATGGTCCCGCACCACGAACAGGCCGTGGACATGACCGACCTGGTCGACCTCGCGCACGGAGAACTCTCACGTGCTCGACCTGGCCGAGCGCATCTCGAAGGCGCAGCAGCCCGAGATCGACCGCATGAACGGCTGGCTCCGCGACTGGGGCGCACCCGTCCAGGCCACCTCGCACACGTCGCACGGCCACTCCGACACGCACGGCATGGTCGACCTCGGCAATCTCGCCGACCTGCACGGCACCGACTTCGACCGCCAATGGCTGTCCCTGATGATCCAGCACCACCGCGGCGCCGTGGACATGGCGCGCAAGCACCTCTCCACGGGTACCGACCCGTCGACGCGCAAGCTGGCCCAGGACGTCGTCACGTCCCAGGAGAAGGAGATAGCGGAAATGGAGTCGCTTCTCCCCCAGGGCTGATGTGACGCTCAGTCCATGAGCACCTCAGCAGCCGTGCGCGCGGCCGTCTCGGTGGCCGCCGCACACGGCGTCTCATCTTCGTCGCCGCTGGTGTTGCAGGACGGCAGCAACGTCATCGTGCACCTGCGTCCGGCGCCGGTAGTGGCTCGTGTCGCTGCCCGGACCGCTCTGGTGCGCCCGACGGTGGCCGACTACTTCGCCCGCGACCTGTCGGTGTCCGCGTTCCTGGACTCACGGGGCGTTCCGGTCGTGACGCCGTCCGCTGAGCTGCCGCCCGGCCCTCACGTCCTCGACGGCTTCGTGCTGAGCTTCAGCACCTACGTTCCGCACGACCCGTCCGTCGAGCTGTCACGCCCCGACGTGCTCAAGATGCTGCCCGACCTGCACGCGGAGCTGCGTCTGTACGAGGGCTCGCTGCCCGTACGCGGCCCTCTCGACGACGTCGACAACACCCTCACCTATCTGGAGAGCATCGGCGTCGCGGAACTGGAGCCGTTCCGCGCGCGGTGGGCCGAGCTGATGACGTCGTGGGACGCGCACTACAACGACGTCCAACCACTGCACGGCGACTCGCACTACGGCAACCTGCTGATGACCGCCGCGGGCCCGGTCTGGAACGACTTCGAGGACACCTGGCGCGGTCCGATCGCCTGGGACCTGGCCTGCCTGGCCGGCGCTTCCGGCACAGAAGCCGCCCAGCGCGCCGTGGAGATCTACGGCGGCGGGGCGGCTCCTGAGGACGTGGAGTTCCACGTCGAAACCCGAATCCTCTTCGGCACGCTGTGGGGCGTGCTGATGGAGAACTCCTAGGCCTGTCGAGGTCCGTTCGATGAGAGTCGAGCCTGAGCTGGCGGTGCGGCCCCAGGGCCGCCTCAGGCCCGGCTATCGCGAACATGGACTTCGATACGCCTAGCGCGGCGCCTGCGCAGCACGAGCAGCACGGCGGCACCGGCGGCCACCAGCGCGGCACCGAGCCGAGCAGCCAGGCGGAGCCGAACCCGGTCGCTGCCAGGCCGCCCTCCTCGGCGACCGGCACGGGCGCGACAGTGGTGGTCGTGGTCGGAGCGACCTCCGAGGACGACGACGAGGTCGAGGTCTCAGTCGGGGTCGACGAGTGGGTGACGGTCGACGTGGTGGTGGTCGTCGTCGTGGTCGTCGTGGTCACGCTGCTGCTCGGCGTCTCGACGACGCCACAGCCGTACCAGTGGCTGATCTGCGGAAGGTTCCCGCCGTTGTTGAACGGAGCGCGCAGGTCCTCCCACGGCAGCTCTTCGCCGAGCTTGCCGGCGAGGTAGACGTTGAACGCGTCCCCGCCCTTCACGACCATGCCCGTGACCGTGACGTCCTCGGGCAGGCCGGTGATGTCGAGGTGCAGCTCGTTGTCACCGCCGGTGTAGGTGAACTTGTTCGGGTGAATCGTCGTCCCGGTCAGCCCACCGACGGTGCAGGCCTCCGGGTGGTTGATGTCGACGTTCTTGAGGAACGGCTGCGCGCGCTCGTCATCGGTGGTCGGCTGGCCGGCGGAGGCGGTGGTCGCCAGGGCGAGCGTTGCCACGGCGGCCACGGCGGCCGAAGCCAGCAGGCCGGCTCTTCTCAGGGGCGTCAGGCGCATCGGTTACTCCGTAGGGATCGGCGGGATGCCGAGATCTAAGACCATCGACGTCCCCCTAACGGGTTAAGCGGGGGTTTCCGTTACGCCCTGTGGCCCAGTTGTTATGACCCTGTGAAGTCGCGTACCCGAACGACCAAACGCCGAAGGGGTTCAGGTTTCGCAACCTGAACCCCTTCGGCATGCACAACCCTCAGGCGCGAGTCAGTTCTGCTCGCCCTCAGCCGGCCTCAGGAACACCGTGCCACCGTTCGGCATGCGCCGGAACCAGTCGACGGGGGCGACCGGCTGACCGATCACCGGGCCCAGCACCCGGTGGGGAGGTGGGGAACAGGAACGCCGGCGGCGCTGGGGGGACTGCGGCCGGCGAAGAGGCTGGTTCGGGGTGGTCATGGTTCCTTCTCGACGAGGGGACGTCCGAGAACGCTCAAGCAACCGAAGCGTTCTCAAGCGCGACTCCCCAACAGCACGGCGTCGACGACCTGGCTATTTCCCGGCTACCTGAAAGATGCGAGCTCGAACCCGTTTATTGATCATCAAGGTGACGCGATGCACTAGTGCATGCGTCGAGGCAGAACATAGCGAGTCCAACCAACCGTCGTGTAACTGGCAAGTCAACACGGTGGCACCACATGTCCGGTAGGCACATGGAATGGCGTTCTACGCGCATCCCGGTGTACCGGGATGCGGCAGTCTACATCGGACCGCAACCCCACTTCACCAGCAGGTTTACCGCATGATGACCGCGCAGGAGCCAGACCTGACGATCAACTCCCGCGGGAAACGGAGCAACGGCGCCAGGCAGCGGCAGATGCGTCATGCAGCGGACATGCGAACTCCCATCACCCATCCTATATACAGTACGCGCGTCCTGGAAATAACCACGTTTTCCTGGCCTGCACATGGGAAGAATCTGATTACGTTGTCACCCGGACAAAAATTCCTGCACCCCTAGGAGTCAGGGCCCCTGTCCTAGCGGTTCTTCCGCAGCCAGACCAAGGCGAGCAGCAAGGCCAGCCAGGCCAGCCAGGCGATCAGGTCGTGGACCCTGCCATCCTTCTTGCTGTTGTCACCCGATCGTGGCTCAGACACCTGGCGTACCTCCCTGCTGATCTTGTCGACGAGACGCTCGACCGCTCGGGCATGCGCGGCGATGCGTAGAGCAACGCGCGAACCTTCTTCATCGGCGGCCATCGAGCACCTCACTGGACCGTGACTGCGGACACGACGGACTGAACACCGGAAGAACCGGCCCCTTGCACAGAGGCCGCGACTGGTGCCGGGTGGTCATGGTTCCTTCTCGACGATTCGGGGACGTCCGAGAACGCTCAAGCAACCGAAGCGTTCTCAAGCGCGACTCCCCAACAGCACGGCGTCGACGACCTGGCTATTTCCCGGCTACCTGAAAGATGCGAGCTCGAACGAGTTATTGATCATCCATCGTCTCGCGACGCACCCCAAAACCGCTGCTGACAGACTTGAACAAGTAGAGGCAGAACTGCCTTGTAGCAAGACCGCTCAACCGGATCGCGCATCCTACAACTGACTACAAGCGGTCAACCTGCACGTTGCCGCATTGATACCACGAATGGTGGATCCTTGGCGTGCAGTCCGCATGAGAGGGGCGACCCGCATCGCTGCGGCCGTGCACCCGGTACCACGCTCTCCCTGCGGCCATCCTAGGCGATGCGCCGCCGGGAATAGAAAACCGATCACATCTCTAATCAGCCGAGAAATTCTGCGAACAGAACGTTCCCCAGCGTAAGATCAACTCGATGCGGCAGTCTACATCGGACCACAACCCGCTTCACCTGCATGTTTACCGCACCACGGCCACGCAGGGGCGTCATATAGCGAACAACTGGTTTCGGAGCATCAGGCCATTTGCAGTACCGCCGGAAATAGTTCCGCGCACATTCGACTCGCGGCTTGCACGACAAAATAAACCGGGCGAGATGCCGCTCAGGCGAAAGAATCTACGTATCCGACACGATTCGGATCGCTGCGGCTCAACGTGGCCGGCGCTCCGCTGGCTTGACGTAGACCGTGCCGCCGTTCGGCATCCGCCGGAACCAGTCGACCGGGGCAACGGGCTGCTCACTGGCACTCCCGGACCGCCGGGAGGCGGAGAGCTGCCCGTTCTGGCGAGCTGGCAGGCGGCGACGGCGGCCTGGTTCGGGGTGGTCATCAGTTCCTCTTGACGTGGAGTTGCTGCCTTGGCGATCGACGATGCGCGCGATGAGCGAACCGAGAGCGGTCGTTTCAGGCGCCGCGCCGCGACGAGAGTCGACCGCCCACTCCTCGATCGCCTTCGCCAGAAGGACTCCTGCGTCGCCGCGTTCCTGCGTCGCCTGTGCCAGAAGCCAGCTGGTGTCAGCGTCGAGCCAGAACACCTCGAGCCTCCTGCACCCCGGCCCACCACCACACGCCCCGTACTTGCCCGCCGGTGGCGCACATCGGGCCGCAACTGGAAATGGCCCCCGCACCGATTTCGGCGCACGCACATCAGGCAGGTTCACCTCGGCCGCAGTGTCGCCCCACAGCCCGTGCAGCAGCCAGCGCGCGTCAGCACGCAGGTCGCCTCGTGCGCGAGCAACCATTCGCCGATCTCGTGCGCCCGTTCCCGCGCCTTCGGCAGCAGAGAATCGGCGCCGAGCTGTTCGGCGTCACAGAAACGAAGAACTGCGCCAGGCAGGTGTAGGCGTGCCAGGCCGCGAACGTCTGTTCCAGCGGCCAGCGTGCATGCGACCACGACGTCTCGAAGACCTCCGCGTCTTCGGCCCGAGCGTCGAGAAACTCCCGCGTGATCGCCAGGTCGAAGAACTTCTCGTGCGCGCCTTCGTGGACGAGCGCCTCGGCAACCTCGATGGGAAGTGCGGGCTCGTCGATCAGCACGATGCCGGGGACGTACCGCGACGATGCCGACACGACACCACCGGACGTCTCCGCGCTTGAGCACGGCGAGCATCGACACGTGGGCGAGCAGGTCGTCGGCCGTCGCCGGAACGAGTCGGCGCAGCAGGCGGACACCTTCGCGCACGATCTCGAACGCGGCCTCGAACCGCTCCCCGTCCGCTTCGGTGAGCGGCTGCGGCGAAGCACCCGGCGGGGCGATGATGCGCAGCGGCGCCTCGAGCAGGTCCGCGGCTCGCGGGTCCGCTGCCAGGGCGACGCCGGCGTCCCGCACTCGCATCGCGGCGGCCTTGTGCAACCGCGCCAGATCCAGACCACCGTGACCCGCCAGGGCTCGGCCGATCTCGTACCGCACGATCGGATGATCGGCGAGGTTGTCCGACAACTCGGTGCCGGGCGCGAACAGGTCGGCCGCGAGCCGGTAGAGCGTGCGCCGCTCGTCCACCAACGCAGCTGCAGGTGCGATCGCCGCATGCAACGCATGCGCACTCGTCATGGGTGAAGCAGTCACCGAAGACCTCGTAGCTCACGTCCCCCGACGCCATGGATGGCGCGAAACATAGCGCTGATCGGCGATAGCGGCGCACGGTGACATCCCCCCAATAGACCGGTGCCCGGCCTGCGTCTGGGCTGACGCGGGCCGGGCACCAGGTTGTTGCTGCTGGATCTGCTCATCAGCCGAACATGATGCTGGTGACGTTCACGAAGCCGACGACGGCAAGCGCGACGACCGAGACGGCGATCATCGTGAGCACGGTGCGCCAGCCGATCGCGGTGACGGCGACTGCAACGGTGGCGGCGATTCCGAGTGCACTCCCTGCGGACATCTCGTTCCCTCCCGACTGGGCGAGTACGGGCTCCTGGGTGTGGGCGGTCCCAGGCGTCTCGCCCTGCCTAAAGAATCCCGTGTTGTAGGTTGTCTGTCAACGGTCGCCGGGTTGCCAGACAAGTTGCAACCGACAGGCAACAGGCCTAAGCTGGACCAATGCCCGCCGACGACGCACATCTCGGCGAGAGCTGGTCGCTCTCGCCTGATTCGCGACGGCCTCTGCCGGAGCTCATCGAGCAGAAGCTGCGCGAGCAGATCATCGGCGGCACCCTCAAGGCGGGCGACCGCCTCCCCACCGAGCCGGAACTGGCCCGCAAACTGGATGTCGCCCGGTCGTCGCTGCGTACAGCTCTGCAGCGACTTCAGTTGCAGGGCATCGTCGAGGTGCGCCGCGGCCTCGGCTGGTACGTGCGCCGCACCGACCTGGCCGCCGTCGAGGAGCACCTGGAAGGCCGGCTCGCCGCCCGCCAGTTCTCGCAGACGGATCTGCTGGAAGTGCGGATCGCGCTGGAGAGCACGGCGGCCAGTCTCGCGGCCGTTCGCGCAGGTGACGGCGAACTGGACGAGCTCGCCAAGCTGAACCGCCGCTACCAGCGGGCGCCGGTCGACGACATGCAGGAAGTGATCGAGTCGGACGAGGAGTTCCACTCGGCGCTGATCCGCGCGTCGCACAACGAGCTGCTGGAGCACATGTACCAGACGCTCGTGCCAGGTCTGCAGGACTGCAAGCGGCACGCGCACCCGTCCCGTGAGGTGCACAACCGCTCGGCGAACGAGCACGAGCAGGTCGTCTGGTTCCTGCGCAGGCACGACGAAGTCGGCGCCAAAAGCGCCATGACCACGCATTTGCTGGGTCTGTACAACGACCTGTCCACCGACGACGGCAAGCCTCCGGCCACGCTGAGCACCTACGTCGGGGTGTCGGACAACCCGATCTGGAACAAGTCCCGCTGATACGGCACCGACCGAAAGGCTCTGGCGCTACTGCTGCATCACTCCCACCATGTATGGACAACAGGTGGAGTGAGGGGGCGGGCAACGGGTGGCGGCGGCGCGCAGGCACAAACAGGCGCTGGCCGTCGCAGTTGTGCTGGTGGTCGTCGCAGCGGTCGACCTGACCGCGGTCTTGCTGTGGCAACCCACGTCCCGAAGCATCCTGCACGACGTGCTGGTCGTCCTCTGGCCGTTGCCGGCGCTGGCCGGATTCCTGCTCGGCGCCTACGAACTGTTCCTGCACACCCGCCTGGTCGCGGAGTTCGGCCGCATCTCCGGGCCGGGCATCGTGGAACACCTGCTGCCGTCCGAGGTGCTGCGCACCTTCCTCTCGTCGGTCTACGGCCCGAACGCCGCGAACGACGACGTGGTGGCAGGTGTCCTCGGCGGCGACGGCATGCGCCCGCGCGGTGACGACCTGACGATCAGCACCGGCACCACGGTCAAGCTGGAACTGCAGGGCATCGACACCAAGACCTACCACCTCATGACGACGCAGCGGTACCAGTTCCGCAGCAGCGTCCCCGTCGACCGCTTCGTCATCTTCGCCACCTCGAACGCCCTGCTGCGCGACACCATCAGCGCCGCCTGCCGCTATCCCCTGTTCGAGCTCTACTTCATCCCGGACTCGTCGCTGTTCCTCGACTCGGTCGACGACCTCCGCCACTCCACCCAGATCGCCATCGACTACCTCGACCACGACGGCCAGCGCCGCTCGGCCGAACCGAGCCAGATCCCGCCGGTCGAGGTGCGGTTCGACCAGTGGGCCAACTACCTGACCTTCTTCCGCGAGGCCATGGTCCCGCTGCCGAAGCTCAGCCCGGTCGACCACATGAGCGACCTGCGGATCTTCGAGTGCGATCTCAGCGGCATCGCCGACGACCACGTGGTGCGCGCCATCTGCGGCCTGACCGTGTGGTCACGCACCTTGCAGCGCACCAACGACGGCTTCTGCTACTGGCAGTCGCCGTATCCGTCCTATGTGGACACGATCAGCTTCGACGCGACCGGGCTCGCGGTCGACCAGTCGCCCCCGCACGAGTTCCGGATCATGCCGTTCACGTTCCGGTCGGCCACCGCCTCCGCCCAGTGGCGGGAGGCCGGCGATCTCGGGGACCTGGACGTGCGGTCGTGGTTGCTGCCGGGGCACGGGGTGGCGTTGCTGTGGCGGGAAGCGCTGGGCTGAGTCACCAGACCGCGATCACGCCCTGCCCCTGCACGACCCACCGGTCGAGCCGGGGAGAGGTGGCCGTCGTCAGCGTCGAGCATCAGTGACTCGACACCGCCGAGGAAGACCTGCACCGTCACCTCCCGTTCGCTGTTCCAGCACCAGTTCGCGGACGTCCACCGTGAGTGTGCTGATGAACATCGGCCGGTCGGCGACCCAGTAGATGAAGTGCTCGGCCAGGTCCTGATACCACTGGAGTGGTTGCGCACGCTGGACGTACTCGTTCGTCCTCCGGCTAATATCCGCGACGAAGAGCGCGATGTCGCCGTGCTGATCCCGACCGGGGGCGAGATGTATTTGCGAACTGCGTTCGCCGGCACCTGCGGAATCGACCTTCCGCGTCGCCTGCTCGGCGACTCCACATAGCACTCCAGCCGCTCCCCGAACGCCTTCGCGGCCTCTATGAACGGCGTGGACGTGCGTCAGGGTGATGACCTCGAAGAGCTCCGGGCAGGCCGCTGACAGCGCGCGGCGTGTGTCGGCGACGTGGTGGCCGCCACCAGCATCGGTCCTCGCGGCATGGTCAGCTCGTACCGGTAACGACGTGGAAGTTGCCTCAGCACTCGTTCCAGCCCTCAAGTCACGAGACGTCGTGGTAGCGGGCTTCGGTGACAGGACCAGCGACACGAATGACGACTTGTCCGGCGACGCGGAATGTGCCGGTCCAGCGCCGTGGTCGACCAGTTCCGCCGGTGTTGTCGCGTCGAGGACCAGCTGCGCGTGGACGGCGCCGCCGCAGTGCGGGTCTCCTCCCGCATCCGTCAAGCTTGCGGTCGATGCCGCGCAGCAGCTCGTCTGTTCCCTGGTGCGCACCCACTCGAAGTAGATCGAGATCAACAACACCAGCACCAGGTCCTTGGTGATGGAGCCGAGGCTGCGCGCGACCGCGTCACCGGCCTCGGGGTTGAGCACCGCGGACACGACGACCCGCGGGACCGGCGTGTTGATCAATGCGATCGTCGCGAGCAGGCTGCCGAAGTAGACGAGCGCGCGTGACCGCATGAACGCTCAGTCGGCAGGCCGCACGTAGACCGTGCCGCCGCCGTTCGGCATGCGGCGGAACCAGTCGACCTCGCTGCACCGGCTGAGGCGGCCAGCAAGGCCGTTCGGGCAGTGGCGGAACGGGCGCGGGAACGGGCGGGACTGGTTCGGTGGCCATCGCGTCTCCCTCACCTGCGGGTGACCTTGGAGCCTATCCATGCGCGCTGGCCGGGGCGCCTGCCGAGAGGGTGAGCCTGGCGTTGCAAGCGAGCGCAAGTGCTTGCGTACACTTGCGGCATGACGCAAAGGCGCTTGGCCGAGGTCGCGGCCAAAGTCGGGGTCAGCGAGGCGACGGTCAGCCGGGTGCTGAACGGCAAGCCCGGGGTTTCGGACGCCACGCGGAGTGCTGTGCTCACGGCGCTTGACGTGCTGGGATACGAGCGGCCGACCCAGCTGCGGGGTGAGCGGGCCAGGCTCGTGGGGCTCGTGCTGCCCGAGTTGCAGAACCCGATCTTCCCGGCGTTCGCGGACGTTGTCGGCAATGCGCTCGCGCAACGCGGCTTCACGCCGGTGCTCTGCACGCGGACGGCTGGCGGGGTTACGGAGGCGGAGTACCTCGAGCTGCTGATGGAGCAGCACGTGTCGGGGATCGTGTTCGCCGGCGGGTTGTACGCCCAGAAGGACGCCAGTCATGGGCACTACCAGCAGATGATGTCGCGCAAGCTGCCGGCGGTGCTGGTCAATGCGGCTATCGACGACCTGGTGTTTCCGCGGGTCTCGTGTGATGACGCGGTGGCGGTGGAGCAGGCGTACGGGCATCTGACGTCGCTGGGGCACAAGCGGATCGGGGCGGTGCTCGGGCCGCCGGACCACGTGCCGAGCCTGCGGAAGTTCGAGGCCATCCAGAAGTGTGGCGGGGCGGATGTCGAGCACGCCATGTTCTCGCTCGAAGGTGGGCAGGCGGCGGCCACCAAGCTTGTGCAGCGCGGGGTTACGGCGATCATCTGCGCCAGTGACCCGCTGGCGCTCGGGGCGATTCGGGCGGTGCGCCGGGCCGGGCTGGACGTGCCCAAGGACGTGTCGATCATCGGGTACGACGATTCGGCCTTCATGACCTGCACGGATCCGCCGTTGACGACGGTCAGGCAGCCCATTGAGGCGATGGGGCGGGCGGCGGTGGAGTTGCTGGCGAACCAGATTTCCGGCAACGCGGTGGCGCCGGACGAGTTGCTGTTCGAGCCCGAACTGGTGGTGAGGGCCTCCACGGCACCGGTCAGGTAGGTCAGTCAACTTCTTGCGAGTTCTCGTCTAGATATTGCGCTCAGATGTAACGGCGACTTATGGTCGCCGTCACATCGACGCGCTCGCGAGAAGGGCGGCCCCACCATGAAGAAGTCCGCTGCCGTGCTTTTGGGCTGTGTCCTGGTAGCTGGCTGTGGGAGCGGTTCCACGACCGAACCGGGCGGCAAGGTCGTCGTCAACATCAACGGCCAGCCCCCGCAGACCCAGGCGTTCGACCGCAAGGTCTTCGACGAGGACGTCGCGGAGTTCGAGAAGCTGAACCAGGACATCGACCTCGTGCCGCACGAGGGGTTCATGGACCCGAAGACGTTCTCGGCGAAGCTCGCGGGCGGGCAGCTCGAGGACGTCTTCTACGTCTACTTCACCGATCCCGCGGCCCTCATCGCCAGGAAACAGGCCGCCGACCTCACCGATTACGTGCAGGACGTCCCGCACTACGGGGACATCAAGCAGGAGCTCAAGGACGTTTTCACGGCCGGCGGCAAGGTCTACGGCCTGCCCACGGCGAACTACACGATGGGCCTGCTCTACAGCCGCGCCAACTTCACCAAGGCCGGCCTGAACCCGGACCAGCCGCCGAAGACCTGGGACGAGGTCCGCGCCGCCGCGAAGAAGCTCAAGGACGCCGGCGTCACCGGGTTCGCCGAGTACAGCAAGAGCAACCAGGGCGGCTGGCACTTCACGACGTGGATGAAGTCCGTCGGCGGTGACATCGCGAAGAAGGACGGCGACACCTACAAGGCCGACTTCAACAACGACAAGGGCCGGGAAGTCCTGCGGCGGCTCAAGGAGATGCGCTGGGACGACAACTCCATGGGCGAGAAGCAGCTCCTGGAGATCGGCGACGTGCAGAACATGATGGGCGCCGGACAGCTCGGCATGTACCTGGCCGCGCCGGACAACGTCGCCGCGATCGTCAACCAGTTCAAGGGAAAGTACGAGGACTACGGGCTGGCGGCGATTCCGGGGCAGAAGGGGTCGTTGCTCGGCGGCGAGGGTTACATGGTCAACCCCAAGGCCTCGCCGGAGAAGATCAAGGCCGGCCTGAAGTGGGTCCAGTGGAAGTACCTGAACCCCGACCGGCTCGAACTGAACCTGCAGCGCTACAAGGATCGTGGCCAGCCCGTCGGCCTGCCGATCCCGCCGATCGCCGACATCTGGACCGGTGAGCCGCGCTCAAAGCAGGAAGAGCTCAAGGGCAAGTACGCCACCATGCCGGTGCAGAACTTTCAGGCCTATGTGGACGGTTCGGAGCAGACCAAGGGCACGCTCGAACCGCCGCAGGCGCAACAGGTCTACGCGATCCTCGACAACGTCGTGCAGGCGACGCTGACGAACAAGGACGCTGACCACGCGACACTGCTCAAGGACGCCGAGACGAAGGTCAACGCCGTCCTGGCCCAGGTGAAGTAAGTGCGGCGCCACGTCACCGCGTACGGCTTTCTCAGTGCCGCACTGGTCGTCTTCGCGGTGTTCTCCTGGTACCCCATCGTGCGCGGGGTGGTCCTGAGCTTCCAGCAGGTCAACTTCGTCACGAGCCCCGACTGGGTCGGCTGGGAGAACTTCGAGCGGCTCTTCGCGGACCCGCTGTTCGCGGTGGCGTGGCGCAACACGGCGTACTTCACGGTCCTGGCCCTGGTCATCGGTTTCGGCGTCCCGTTCCTGACCGCCGTGGTGCTCAACGAACTGCGGCACGCCAAGGGCTACTTCCGGTTGCTGGTCTACCTGCCGGTGATGCTGCCGCCGGTCGTCACGGCCCTGCTGTGGAAGTGGTTCTACGATCCGGGACCCGGCCTGTTCAACTCGGTCCTCAGAGGACTCGGGCTGCCGACCTCACCATGGCTGGATTCCAGCAGCACCAGCATGATCAGCCTCGTCCTCGTGATCACCTGGGCGAACATGGGCTCGGCGACGCTGATCTACCTGGCCGCGCTGCAGACCATTCCCGGCGAGCTGTACGAGGCGGCCGACCTGGACGGCGCGGGAGTCCTCAAGAAGGTCTGGCACATCACGATCCCGCAGACCAAGTTCGTGATCCTGATGCTGCTGCTCCTGCAGGTCGTCGCGACCATGCAGATCTTCACCGAGCCGTTCATCATGACCGGCGGCGGCCCGGAGGAGTCCACGGTCACCGTGCTGCTCCTGCTCTACCGGTATGCCTTCTACTACAACGACTTCGGCACCGCGAGCGCGCTGAGCCTCATCCTCTTCGCGGTGCTGGGCGTCTTCTCCTTCCTCTACTTCAGGATCACCAGGAAGGCCGACGCATGAGAACCCTCACGCGACCGGGCAGCAGGATCTACTGGGTCGTTCTCACCCTCACGCTGGTCCTGTTCACCGCGGCGTTCCTGCTCCCGCTGGTCTGGGTGCTGCTCGGCGCGTTCAAGCCACCGGCCGAACTGGCGCAGCAACCACCGACGGTCCTGCCGCGGACGTGGGAACCCGGCGCGTACGTCGACGCCTGGAACTACATGGACCTCGGCCGGTTCTTCCTCAACACGTTCGTCGTCGCGATCGGCGCGTGGGCCGTGCAGATGGCCGTGATCGTGCCCGCCGCCTACGCGCTGAGCAAGCTGAAGCCCTGGGGCGGCAACCTGATCCTCGGCCTGATGCTCGCCACGCTGATGCTGCCCGCGACGGCGATCCTGGTGCCGGTGTACCTCACGCTCACCGACCTCGGGCTGCTCAACAACCCGGCGGGCATCTGGTTGCCCGCCGCCGCCAACGCGCTGAACGTCTACCTGCTCAAGCGGTTCTTCGACCAGATCCCCGAGGAACTGCTGGAGGCGGCCAGGATCGACGGCGCGAACACGTGGACGACCCTCACCCGCATCGTCCTGCCGATCTCGCGGCCCATCCTCGCCGTCGTCTCGATCTTCGCGGTCGTCGCGGCGTGGAAGGACTTCATCTGGCCGCTGCTCGTGTTCCCCGACCCGGCGAAGCAGACGCTCAGCGTGGCGCTGCAGCGCTTCGCCCCCGACACCCCGATCAACCTCCTGCTCGCGGGCCTCGTGCTGGCGAGCCTGCCGATGGTCGCGCTGTTCCTGGCGTTCCAGCGGCACATCCTCGCGGGGCTCACCGCGGGCGGCGTCAAAGGCTGAAAGTCAAGCCGCAGCCGAGGTGACGTGATGGGACCAGGCGGTCGTCTCGTCGTAGAGGGTGCCGGTTTTGAGGCAGCCGTGGAGGATGCCGACGAGCCGGTTGGCGAGTTGGCGCAGGGCGGCGTTGTGCCCTGCGCCGCGGGCGCGCTGCCGGTCGTAGTAGGCGCGTGCTCCCGGCGAGAGTCCCAGGGCGCCGAACGCCTGGGCGATCAGGGCGTCGATGAGCCGGTCGTTGTGGACGAACCGGGCCAGGGCGACCTTCTTCTTGCCCGACGCGCGGGTGATCGGGGAGGTGCCCGCGTAGTTCTTGCGGGCCTTGGCGCAGGCGTAGCGGTCGGGGTCGTCGCCGAACTCCGCGAGCACCCGAGCGCCGAGGACCTGTCCCAGCCCAGGCTGCGACCAGGATGATCTCAGCGGCCGGGTGCCGCCCAAAATGGGCCTCCACCTGCCCCTGCAAGGTCTTCACCTGGGTGTTGAGCGCGGTCAGGACCGCGATCAGTGCCTGGACCGAGGCGGCATAGGCCTGCGCCACGATCTCGGGCTGGCCGAGGTGCTCGGTCCGCAGCGCGGCCTGCACGGCCGTGGCTTTCTCCGCGATGTTCTTGCGGCGGGCGCGTTTGAGCGCGGCGCTGATCTGGGCGATCGTGAGCCGGGCGGCCTGCGCCGGGGTGGGGGCCTTGGCCAGCAGTTCCAGGGTGTCGGCGGCGTCGAGGTCCGTCGAACGCGGCCAGCGCGGCGGGGAAGTAGTCCCGCAGCGCGTGCCGCAGCCGCTGGGTGTGACGGGTGCGTTCCCAGATCAGCGTCTTGTGGATACGGGCCACCACCTTGATCGCCTCGGCCTCGGGGCTGTCCCCGGCGACCGGCCGCAGCTCGTGGGAGTGGGTGCGGGCCATGTCCGCCAGCACGTGCGCGTCACCGGCGTCACTCTTGGCACCGGAGACTCCCAGCCGGTCGCGGAACCTGGCCGCCTGCAACGGGTTGACCGCCAGCACCGTGTAGCCGGCCGCGGACACCAGATGAGTTGGTGGCGCAACGCTTCCATCTACCAGGTCTACCTGCGCAGCTTCGCGGACGGCAACTCCGACGGCATCGGCGACCTGGCCGGCCTCCGCGCCAAGCTCCAGCACATCGCGAGCCTCGGCTTCGACGCGATCTGGCTCAACCCGTGGTATCCGAGCCCGCTCGCCGACGGCGGTTACGACGTGGCCGACTACCGCGACATCGAGCCGGTGTTCGGATCGCTGGCCGACGCCGAAAAACTCATCGCGGACGCGCACGGGCTCGGTCTCCGGGTGATCATCGACATCGTCCCGAACCACTGCAGCGACCAGCATCCGTGGTTCAAGGACGGGCTGTGGGATCGTTTCCACGTCCGAGACGGCGACGAGATCCCGAACGACTGGCAGTCGCGTTTCGGCGGGCCCGCCTGGAGCAGGCTCGACGACGGCCGCTGGTACCTGCACCTCTACGCCGCCGAGCAGCCGGACCTCAACTGGGAGCACCCGGCCGTCGAGGACGAGTTCTCCGACATCCTGCGGTTCTGGCTCGACCGCGGTGTCGACGGGTTCCGCATCGACGTGGCGGACGGACTGGTCAAGGACTTCTCGAAACCCGACGCCGACCAGCCGTACTCGGACCAGGACGGCGTGCACGAGATCTACCGCGAGTGGCGCCGCATCGTCGACTCCTACGACGGCGACCGCATCCTCGTCGGCGAGATGTGGCTGCCGGACCCGATCAGGTTCGCCAGGTACCTGCGGCCGGACGAGATGCACTCCGCGTTCAACTTCGACTTCCTGTGCTGCCCGTGGAACGCACAGGAGCTGCGCAGGGTCGTCGACGACACGCTCGCCGCACATGAACCCGTTGGCGCGCCACCGACCTGGGTGCTCTCCAACCACGACGTCACCCGGCACGTGACGCGCTATGGCCGGGAGAACACGGGATTCTCGTTCGCGGACCGGCAGCACGGCGCGCCGACCGACTTCGAACTGGGCACCAGGAGGGCGCGTGCGGCGATCATGCTGACGGCCTCGCTGCCCGGCGGTGTCTACGTGTACCAAGGTGAGGAGCTCGGGCTCTGGGAGGTCGAGGACCTGCCGGACGAGCTGCGCGAGGACCCGGTGTGGCACCGCTCCGGCTTCACCGACCGGGGTCGGGACGGCTGCCGCGTGCCACTCCCCTGGTCCACTGAGGACGGTCCGAGCTGGTTGCCTCGACCCGAGAGCTGGCACCGGTTCTCGGTCGCGGCCCAGACCGGTGACCCGGACTCGATGCTCGAACTCTACCGGCAGGTGTTCGCCCGGCGCCGGGCGCTGAGCGGCGACCTGGAGTGGCTCGACCTGGGTGAGAACGTGCTGGCGTTCAGGCGGAACGAGCACATCTGCGTCGTCAACCTGTCGGACCGGCCGATCGATCTGCCCGGCACGCCGACGTTGTCGAGCATCCCGCTGACCAACGGCCAGCTGCCACCGGACGCGGCGGCCTGGCTCTCGTAACGGGGGTCGTGGGTGGTTGTGGCCGCAAACCACAACCACCCACGCGCGCTTATCGAGTGGCGTAGGGCGAGTCGTCGACCTTGCCGGCCTCGGTGAACCCGTTCTTCAGCACACCGGTCGCCGCCGTGTTCACCGCACCGGTCGCGATGTTCTCCGCCGCCTCGGTGAAGATCTTCGTGCCGTTGGCCGGCAGGCCCTTCGGAACGACCTTGGGAGTCACAGCCTTCAGCGCGTCCTTGACGTCGTCCAGGACCTTGAAGATCTTGTCGATGACCTTGGACAGGCCGCGGATCGTCTTGATGATCTTGTCGAGCCAGTCCGAGACCTTCTTGGCCCACTTCATGATCAGCCGGATGCCGTCGGCGATGATGCCCGGCGTCGCGAGGCCGACCGTCAGCAGCGCGGCCGCCGCCCACCGGATCAACGCCTGCACCAGCTCGCTCATCGCCATCGAGATCAGGTCACGCACGATCGTGCGCACCGTCGCGACGGCGACACCCGCACCGGTCAGCGCGGCGCCGACGCCCGCCGCGGCGACGCCTGCCGCCTGGACGCCCTGGGCCTCCAGCTTCGCGACCGGCGTGTAGGCGGCGATCGCGGCGCCCCGCCACGCAGCGGTGTCGGCGTCGACGACGCGCGCCATCTCCTCGCCGGCCTTCTTCAGGTGATCCGCGACGTTGCCCCAGGTGGCGGCGTTCTGGTTGATCACACCGGGATTGCCCGCGAGCGAGTTGAGCATCGACGTCAACGGCTCGACGTGCTCGATGAACCACGAGAACGCCGACGAGAGCAGCGTGCCGAACGGATCGGTGAGGAAGCCCAGCGCGTCGACACCGGCACCGAGGATGTTGATGCCACCCTCCACCCAGTCGCCGCGCTGGATGGCGGAGACCGCGTCCGCCGCGGGTTCGATCAGGTTGATGCCGGCGAGCGCGCCCGGCGCGTCGGGGGCCTTCGCGACCAACGGGTTGGGTGCGGTCATGACGTCAGCTCCCCCAGCTTTTCGATGATCTTCTTGAGATTGCCCTCGATGGCACCGTCAGCGGCGTCGTAGACGTCGGCCATGCCGTTGACACCGTCCACCGTCGCGTCGACCACGCCGTGCGAGGCACCGATGGCGGCGACACCGGCCGCCTCGACGGTGCCCATGATCGGCTCCAGCAACGGGCTGCAGAGGATGCCGTAGGCGTTGGTGCCGTTGATCTGTGCCTGCCCGATGGCCTGCTGCGCCAGCTCGATCTGTCGCACGATGCCGTCCAACCGGCCCGCGTGCTCGCGCATGGACTGCGTGTGGACGTTGAACGATCCGGTCATGGCGATCACCAGCCCTTGTTGTCGCGGGCGAAGTTGTGCCCGCCGAAGTCGTCGTCGTCGGAAGGGCCGGCCGGTCGCCGGGCAGCGGCGGGATCCTCGGGTTCGGGCTCCGGGAACTTCTCGTGGTAGCCGCCCATCAGCGCGTCCATCGTCGCGGAGTCGCCGCCGAGGATCGGCGCCATGGCCTCCTGCATCCGGGACGCGATCTGCGCCTGCGCCGTGCGCATGGTGCCGAGGATCTCGGACGACAGCTGCGCGGGCTGCTTGCGCAACGCCGCGTCGGTCAGGTCCAGTGCCGAGACGACACCGTTCTGGTCGACGGTGACGGACACCGAGCCGTCAGAGGAACGCTGAGTGACCTTGACGGCGTTCGCGACCTGCTTCATCTCGTCGGCCTGCTTGAGCTTGGCCTGGATCTGCTCGTTCCACTGACGCATCATCGCGTCGGGATCAGCTGCTGCCGGGTTCATCTACTCCCTCTCCTGTGCCTTCTTGCGCCGGGAAGCCACAGTGCCGAGAACGGCCAGTGCCCCGATCACACCGATTCCAATGCCCCCGAGCAGCGAACCGAGACCCAGCACGACGCTGGGTTCGAAGTCCGCCCGGTACACCGGCGGATTGCCCGAGCCGTTGCGGACCTTGCGCTCGCCCCGTTGCACCACGGGCACTTCCGCGCCCTTGTCGGCCGGAGTGAGCTGCCCCTGTTCGGCCGTCACCCTGCTCCGCTGCCCGCTCTCCCAGTCGACGTCGGCCTGGCAGATCCACCAGGTGCCGAAGCCGTGCACGCTGACCGGCCCACTGCTCTCGCAGTCGGTCACGCGTGCCACGCCCCGGTCCGCGACGGCCGTGGTCGCCGCCGTGGGCTCGAACGTCGCGAAACCGGTCATGCCCAGCAGGCAGCCGCAGCCCAAGATCGCCAGAGCGAGCAGACCCGCGACCCACTTCATGCGTGTGTTGTCCCCTCTTCGCCCTGTCTGACTCCGGCCCGCCCCGCCCGGTTCCACCGAATTCACCAGCGCCGCGGGGGCCATCCGGGCACATCCGCAGGGCGGTTCGGGCGTGCCCAGTCTGGCCGAACAGCGTGAACGCGGCGTCACACACGGCGAACCGGGCAGAAACCGGGCAATAATTCACTCAGTTGTGGTGCCCGCCACAACGTTTCAGGGGTGTTTCATCTAGGCACGGCCCGAACGGGCATCCCGAGAGCCGAATGGGCAGGTGACATGCGAGCCGAGGAACGCAAGCGGCGCATCCTGGCCAGAGCCCGCGCCGACGGCCGCGTCGACGTGGTCGAGATGGCGCAGGAACTGCAGGTCGCGCCCGAGACGGTCCGGCGTGACCTCCGAGTGCTCGACGAACACGGTCTGGTCCGGCGCACGCACGGTGGCGGCGTCCCGGTCGAGAGCGCCGGCTTCGAAACGGGCCTGCGGTTCCGCGCGGGCTCGCACGTGCCGGAGAAGCGGCGGATCGCGAAGGCCGCCGCCGAACGGCTGGACGACGCCGAGACGGTGTTCATCGACGAGGGCTTCACGCCGCAACTCGTCGCCGAGGCACTGCCCACCACCAACCCGCTCACGATCATCACCGCGTCGCTGCCGACCGCGGCGGCGATGTCCGAGCACCCGTCGTGCTCGGTTCTCCTGCTGGGAGGCCGGGTTCGCGGGCACACACTGGCCACAGTGGACCACTGGACGACCAGGATGCTCGGCGAGATGGTCATCGACCTCGCCTACATCGGCGCGAACGGCATCTCCCGCGAGCACGGCCTGACGACGCCCGACCCCGCGGTCGGCGCGGTGAAGGCCAAGGCGCTCAGCGTTTCCCGGCGGAAGATCTTCGTCGGGGTGCACACGAAGTTCGGCGTCTCCAGCTTCCACCGGTTCGCCGAGGTCGCCGATCTGGAGGCGATCGTCACCGACTCGGGCCTGTCCGCGCACGAGGCCCACCGCTACGCGTCGCTCGGCCCCAAAGTCTTCAGAGCCTGAGATCCCCGGAAAGGAAAGACGATGTCGTCGATCCGCACACTCGGAGCCGCCACCGCTGTCCTGCTACTGGCCTCCGCCTGCACAGGTGCTGGAGGTGGTGGGGGCAGCGACGCCAACTCCGTGAACGTCCTGATGGTGAACAACCCGCAGATGCAGGATCTGCAGAAGCTCACCGCGGACAACTTCACCAAGGAGAGCGGCATCAAGGTGAACTTCACCGTGCTGCCGGAGAACGACGTCCGCGACAAGATCAGCCAGGACTTCTCCAGCCAGGCCGGGCAGTACGACGTCGCGACGATCTCCAACTACGAGACGCCGATGTACGCCAAGAACGGCTGGCTGGCACCGATGGACGACCTGGTCGCCAAGGACAGCGGGTTCGACCAGGCCGACATCCTCCCGCCGATCAAGCAGTCGCTGACGGCGGCGGACGGCAAGGTGTACGCGCAGCCGTTCTACGGCGAGTCGTCGTTCCTCATGTACCGCAAGGACGTTCTCGACGCCAAGGGCGTGACGCTGCCGGACAAGCCGACCTGGCAGCAGGTCGCCGAGGCCGCGGCCAAGGTCGACACCCCGGAGATGCGCGGCATCTGCCTGCGCGGCCAGCCCGGCTGGGGCCAGGTGATGGCGCCGCTGACGACGGTCGTGAACACCTTCGGCGGCACGTGGTTCACCAAGGACTGGCAGCCGCAGCTCAACGCGCCGGAGTTCAAGGAGGCCACCAGGTTCTACGTCGACCTGGTCCGCAACCACGGCGAGGCGGGCGCACCGCAGGCCGGGTTCGCCGAGTGCCTGAACAACATGACCCAGGGCAAGGTCGCGATGTGGTACGACGCCACGGTCGCCGCCGGTCTGCTGGAGGCCGACGACTCGCCGGTCAAGGGCAAGCTCGGCTTCACCCAGGCACCCGTCGTGAAGACCGACAGCTCCGGCTGGCTCTACACCTGGGCGTTCGGCATCCAGAAGGCGTCCAAGAAGCAGGAAGCGGCCTGGAAGTTCATCTCGTGGGCGTCCGGCAAGGGCTACGAGGAACTGGTCGGCAAGAACCTGGGCTGGGCGAAGGTCCCGGACGGCAAGCGTTCCTCGACCTACCAGCGCGGTGAGTACAAGCAGTCCTCCGGCTCGTTCTCCGCGCAGGCCGAGGCGTCCATCAAGGGCGCGAAGCCGCTCGACCCCGGCGTGCAGCCGCGGCCGGCGCCGGGCATCCAGTTCGTCGGCATCCCCGAGTTCACCGATCTGGGAACCCAGGTGTCGCAGCAGATCAGCTCGGCCATCGCCGGCTCGATCACCGTGGACGAGGCGCTCAACAGCTCGCAGACCATGGCGGAGAAGGTCGCGGCCAAGTACAGGGGCCAGTGACATGGCGGTGCTGACCAGGGAGCGGTCGGTCGTCGACCGGCCGCCTCCCGTCCCCCGCAGGACGCCGAACCGCTGGGCCAGGCGGGCACCGTTGCTGCCCGCCCTGATCTTCCTCATCATCGTGACGCAGCTGCCGTTCCTGGCGACGCTCGTCATCTCGTTCCTGAAGTGGAACTCGCTCGACCCTGCCAACCGCGGGTTCGCCGGGTTCGACAACTACGTCAACGTGTTCACCGACCCCGACCTGCGGTCCTCGATCCTCAACACGATCGTGCTGACCGCGTCGGTGGTGATCATCAGCCTGCTGCTCGGACTCGGGCTGGCGCTGTTGCTGGACAAGAAGTTCAAGGGCCGCGGGTTCGTGCGCACGATGCTGATCGCGCCGTTCCTCGTGGTGCCGGTCGCCGCGGCGCTGATCTGGAAGCACGTGCTCTACAACCCGGAGTACGGCCTGTTCAACGGAATCCTGAACTGGCTGGGCTTCTCGGCGCAGCCGGACTGGATCAGCTCGATGCCGATGAGCGCCGTGGTGCTGTCGCTGGTGTGGCAGTGGACGCCGTTCATGATGCTGATCCTGCTGGCCGGGTTGCAGAGCAAGCCGATCGAACCCGTCGAGGCGGCCACGATCGACGGCGCCTCGTCGTTCCAGATCTTCCGGTACCTGACGTTCCCGCACCTGCGGCAGTACCTGGAGCTCGGCGCGCTGCTCGGCTCGATCTACATCGTGCAGAACTTCGACGCGGTCTTCACGATCACGTCCGGTGGCCTGGGCACGGCGAACCTGCCGTACATGATCTACCAGACCTTCTACCAGGCACACGAGTACGGCGAGGCCTCCGCGGCCGGCGTGATCGTGGTGGCGGGCTCGATCATCATCGCGACGTTCGCGCTGCGCGTGGTGTCCTCGCTGTTCAAGGAGGAGGCACGATGAATCCCCAAAGGATTGGACGCGGCTGGGGTGTGCTCGCCTGGTTCGCCGGCATCGTGTTCTTCGCGCCGGTCGCCTGGATGTTCCTGACCTCGCTGCACAGCGAGTCGGACGCGGCCACGAACCCGCCGTCCGTCGCCGCGCCGCTGACCCTGGACGGCTACGCGGAGTTCTTCGACGCCGGCGCGTGGCCGCCGTTGATCAACTCGTTCTCCGCCTCGATCGGGTCGACGATCATCGTGCTGCTGCTGGCGATTCCGGCGGCCTACGCGTTGTCGATCAGGCCGGTGGAGAAGTGGACCGACGTCCTGTTCTTCTTCCTGTCCACCAAGATGATGCCGGTCGTCGCGGCGTTGCTGCCGATCTACCTGATCGCCCAGTTCGCCGGGATGCTCGACAACATCTCGTTCCTGACCCTGCTGTACACGTCGATGAACCTGCCGATCGCGGTGTGGCTCATGCGGTCGTTCCTCTCCGAGGTGCCGCGCGAGATCCTCGAGGCCGCTGCCATCGACGGTGCCGGGCTGATCACGATCCTGCGCCGGGTGGTGGCACCGATCGCGATGCCGGGCATCGCCGCGACAGCGTTGATCTGCTTCATCTTCAGCTGGAACGAACTGCTGTTCGCGCGGGTGCTGACCGGTGTCGTCGCCGGGACCGCGCCGGTGTACCTCACCGGGTTCGTGACGTCGCAGGGACTGTTCCTGGCCAAGGTCTGCGCCGCGGCCGTCGTGGTTTCCCTACCGGTGCTCATCGCCGGGTTCGCCGCCCAGGACAAGCTGGTCCAGGGCCTTTCGTTGGGAGCGGTCAAGTGAAGGCAGCCCAAAAATGAAGGCAGCTCTGATCACCGGCGTCGGGTCCGTCGAAGTGACCACTGTGGACGATCCGTCCTGCGGTCCGCGCGAGGTCGTCGTCGACGTGGCGGCCTGCGGGTTGTGCGGGACGGACCTGCACATCCTGCAGGGCGAGTTCGCGCCCACCCTGCCGGTCGTGCCGGGACACGAGTTCGCCGGCACGATCGTGGAGATCGGCTCCCAGGTCAACGAGCTTTCCGTCGGTGACCGGGTCGCGGTGGATCCGTCGTTGTACTGCCACGAGTGCAGGTACTGCCGTGCAGGCAAGAACAACCTGTGCGAGCGGTGGGCGGCGATCGGCGTGACGACGTCCGGTGGGGCGGCGGAGTTCGCGGTCGCGCCGGTGGCGAACTGCGTGAAGCTGCCCGATCACGTGCGGACCGAGGACGCCGCGCTGATCGAGCCGCTGTCGTGCGCGGTGCGTGGATACGACGTGCTGCGGTCCCAGATGGCGTCCCGGGTGCTGATCTACGGCTCCGGCACGATGGGGCTGATGATGCTGCAGCTCGGGAAGCTGACCGGGGCGTCGTCGATCGAGGTCGTGGACCTGAACCAGGAGCGGCTGGAAACGGCGGTCCGGCTCGGCGTGACGGGCGTGGGCTCCTCTGCCGACGAGCTGGACCGGCCGGAGGGCTGGGACGTCGTCATCGACGCCACCGGCAACGAGAAGGCGATCCAGGACGGCCTCGGCCGGGTGGCCAAGGGCGGCACGTTCCTGCAGTTCGGGGTGTCGGACTACGCGACCCGCGTGACGATCGAGCCGTACAAGATCTACAACCAGGAGATCACCATCACCGGCTCGATGGCGGTGCTGCACTCGTTCGAACGGGCGGCCGACCTCTTCGCGACCGGGGTGCTCGACCCGGAGATCTTCATCAGCGACCGGGTGCCGCTGGCGGACTACGCCGGAGCGCTCGACCAGTTCAAGGCGGGCAAGGGCCGCAAGATCCAGGTCCTGCCGTGACGTGGTCGCAAACGTTGGTGAGCACGATCGTGCATCTCGGAGCACTCGTGTATCCAGACGAGTGCTCACAACTCCTTCCTGACATGTCGAAGTCCGGGCAAAGGGTAGTACCGCCGTACTTTTCGCACATGTCCGACGAAGAGCTCCTCGCGTGGTACGCAGAGCTTCAGGCGCGCGCGATGAACGCACCGCCTGGGGACGTCGATTTCGACCACTCCCACAAGGCCGGCAAGCCGATGACCGTGGACCAGTTGCGGCACCGGCTCATGACCTTCCAGGGGTTGCCCAAGAGCATTCACGCGTTCGACCCCGGCTCTCCGTCCCACAACCTGTGGCACTGGCTCAACGACTGACCCGAGCGGAGGTCGTCCTCGCTCGGGTCGTGGGCGCGCTGGTGGCCGCGTGTGTGCTCTTCGCCGTCGTGCACACAGCGGTCACCGGCGCAGTTTCCCATCCGCGGAACTGGCTGGTCGCATTCGCCTGCACCCTGCTCGGTGTGCGGGTGATCGGCCATGTCCGCAGGTCGGCCGTCGGGTGGTTGCTGCTGGTCATGGGCGTGTTCGGCGGGGTCGCCGTCGCGGTCGCCGGCCAGCCACCGCAGCATCCCGCCCGTTGGGTCGAGGCGTGGGTATGGTGGCCGACCTACGCGCTGTTGCCCGCCGTGGCACTGGTATTCCCGAACGGCAAACCGTTGAGCAACCGGTGGTGGATCGCCATCGGTGCTTCGCTGCTGAGCGCTGTTCTCGGCACCGCTGGTATCGCCTGGGCGTCGTGGGGTGATCCCGTCGGCTTCTGGCAGAGCAGTGGTCCCGGGCCCGCCAAGACGATCACGCTGGTCGCCGTGCTCGCGGCCGGGCTCGCGGTGGTCGCGGCCGTGGTGTCGCTGGTGCTGCCGGTGGCGGCGGGCCGAAGGGGACGAACGCCGGCTGCTCGTGTGGGCTGTCGCGCTGCTTGGCGCTGGCCGTTGTCGCGACCGTTGTGGAGACGACAGACGGGCACGTCGCCTGGATCGTTGGTGTGCTGGCGTTTCCGGCCGCCGCGGTCATCGCGATCGTGCGGTACGGCTTGTACGACATCAGCCTGCTGATCCACCGGTCGTTGCTCTACGGCTCGTTGACCGTGGCGCTGCTGCTGGTCTACATGGGCGTGATGCTCGCGGGCGGGCCAGTTGTTCGCGGCCGACGCCGAGGTGATCGGGGTGGTCGCGGCCGGGCTGGTGTTCGCGCCGATCCGCAGCTGGGTGCAGCGCAAGCTCGACCGGTGGCTGTTCGGCGTGCGCGCTGATCCCTACGCGGCGCTGTCGACGTTGAGCGAGAAGCTCGAACGGTCGCAGGACGTGCTGCCGACGGTCGCCCAGACGGTCGCCGAGTCGCTGAAGCTGCCGTACGTGGCGATCCGCGGCGGGTCGGTGCTGGCCGAGCACGGACGCAGTCGCGGATGGCCGTTGCTGCGGTTTCCCATGACCTATCGCGGTTCTCCGGTCGGCGAACTCGTCGTCGAGCCTCGCGCGCCGGACGAGCGGTTGAGCGACACGGAGCTCAGCCTGCTCGTGGACCTCGCCCGGTCCACCGCGCCGGCCGCGCAGTCGATCAAGCTGACCGCTGATCTGCAGCTCGCCCGCGAACGGCTGGTGCGTGCCCGCGAAGAAGAACGGCTGCGGTTGCGGCGCGACCTGCACGACGGCGTGGGACCCGCGCTGGTCGGGATTCGGTTGCAGCTCAGGGCGTTGCGGCGGAAGTCTCGGGCGACGCGCTGGACCCGGTGCTCGGCGACGTCGACTCGACCGCGGTCGAGGTGCGCCAGCCTCGTGGACGGGCTGCGGCCGCCGATCCTCGACCAGGGGCTGGCACTGGCCGTGCGGGACGAGGCGGCGCGGTTCAACGGCGACCTGACCGTCCAGGTGGAGGCAGAGGAGATCGACGGGCTGTCCGCAGCCGTGGAAGTCGCGGCCTACCGGATCGTGGCGGAGGCGCTGACCAACGCCGCGCGGCACTCCGGCGCGTCGACGTGCGTGATCACCGTGCGGCAGGACGGCGACCTCGTCGTAGAGATCGTCGACGACGGACGCGGGGTCGCGGCGGACGCACGACCCGGTGTCGGGCTCGACTCGATGCGCGAACGCTGTGCGGAGCTGGGTGGATCGTGCACAGTGGGACCCGCGGAACCACACGGAACGCGGGTGGTGGCGCGGATCCCGTTGGAGGCCCAGTAGTGGCCGGGCAATGAGCACAGTGACGCGGGTCGTGATCGCGGACGACCACCCGGTGTTCCGGCGCGGGCTCAAGGCGTTGCTGGACGGCGAGGACGGGATCGAGGTCGTCGGCGACGCGGCCGACGGGCTTTCGGCCGTGTCGGTCGTGCTCGAACTCGAACCGGACGTCGTCGTGATGGACCTGCACATGCCCGGCTTGGGCGGTGTCGAGGCCGCCAAGCGGATCCTGGACGTGCTTCCGTCACTGGGAGTCCTCGTGCTGACCATGCACGAGGACGACGAACTGGTGTTCGCCGCGATGAAGGCCGGCGCGCGGGGATACCTCGTCAAGACCACGGACGACGACGAGATCGTGCGCGCGGTGCAGGCCATCGGGGCCGGCGAGGCGATCTTCAGTGCCACCATCGCGCAACGGATGATGGGCTACTTCACGGCGATCTCGTCGTCGAAAGCCGTGCTGTTCCCTCAGCTCACCGACCGGGAACGGGACGTGCTGGAACTGATGGCCACCGGCCTGGACAACACCTCCATCGCCCACCGGCTTTCGCTGTCGCAGAAGACGGTGCGCAACCGGGTCTCCGCGATCTTCACGAAGCTCCAGGTCGCCGACCGCGCGCAGGCCATCGTCCGAGCCCGCGAGGCAGGACTCGGAAGTCCCACCTGATCGGGACAACGGTCACCTGACGACGGGACAACTCCCCCGCTTCGATCGGCGCTATCCGCCGAAGGGGGCCACAACGCATGGACATCACCTGGGACGTCGCACACGCGCGGCTCAGCCACGAACGAATGCTGCACATCACCCAGGCGCTCATCTCGATGCGCCCCGAGACCGTCACGCTGGGCGGAGGGGAACCTCTCAGCGTGCCGGGCCTGTTCGAGATCGTCGAGCAGTTCCGCGCGGCCGGCATCGACATCGTGCTGCGCACTTCCGGCAAGTCGCTGCACCCGTCGATGGTGCGGACGTTGCTCGTCTCGTGCGCGCGCATCGAGGTGTGCGCAATGGCGTTCACCCACGCGCTGCACGCACTGCACCTGTTCGACATCGGCGCCGCCAAACTAGACCGGCACGCCACGTTCGGACTCGACGCCACCGGCATCCGGCGCGGCTTCGACCGGCTGGAGGACTTCTGCGCCACCACCGCGTTCGCGATGCCGCGCCTGGGGTTCATCGCGTTCAGCGACACGCTCGGGTCGGACCACGCGCAGTACCTGCAGTCGCTCGCGCCTCAGACCGTGCGGGTGACCGTGGAGACCGCGAACACGTCGGTGGTCAGAGCGAGTTGATCAGGGCACGCCAGGCAGGGGTGGAGAACGCGAGAACCTGACCACTCGCGTTCTTCGTGTCCCGCACGAGCGCGTCCTGAGCCAGCGAGACCTCCACGCAGCTTTCTGGAGTACCGCCGTTGCTGTAGGTGCTCTTACGCCAGGTCCGTTCCGCCGCCATGAGGGTCCTCTCGAAGTCCGCTGACGTACTCCGCCAGCTTGCGCTTCGATTGTTCCGCATCCAGGGCAACGGCATCCAGCCGCTGAAAGAGCCTCCTGGCCCGCGCGACGGCGACGCTGTCCTGCGCCCACACCTGAGCCGTGTCGGACTCGCTGTACACGACCGGAGCCGCCTTGCCGAACTCGTACAGCGTGGCCGGGGAGCGGAAGGCGCAGATGTTCGCGGGTACGACCCGGAGGATGTGGGTGTTGAAGAGAAGACGCAGGTACTGATCTTCGCGAAGACGCGCATCACCCAACGGCATCCGCAAGGCCAACTCGTGCACGTAGAACACGCATTCCGGCCGATTGGGCCGCCTCATGATCGTTTGTCGGTCCATGCGCGCCTGGACAAGCGTCTCGATGTCCACAGGTGCTTCGATGTGGGAGTCGACGAACAGCTGCCGCGCGTATCCCTCCGTCTGCATGAGGCCGTGCATGGTCAGGACGTCGTAGGAGAAGATCTTCGTGGCCATCGCCTCTGTCATCGCGAGTGTGCGCACGTTGTCCGGCACCTGAGCGAAGTACAGGTCGAAGGCGTTGTAGTAGCGATGGCGGAACTCCTCGAAGAACTCGATGTCCTTGCCGCACGTCGCCATGTACTGCACGAGGTCGATCTCGCTCGCACGCGCCTTGCCGAGCTCGATGTCGGACACCTTGCTCGGATCCCAGCCGAGCTGCACCGCCATCGCGCGGCCGTTGAACGACGTGCACGACTCCCTCAGGCGGCGCAGCTCATCGCCGAGATCCCGGCTGTACGGAGTGGAAATGATCGCGGTCATGCGTCCGAAGCTAGGGCTTGGATTCAAACCACGGTACGGGCTCGTTCGGGTGAAAAAGACCTGGAAGATCAGGTTGTCACAGCGCACTGCCGCCGGTGGCGTCGATGACCTGGCCGGTCACCCAGCCCGACGCATCGCTCGCCAGGAAGCCGACCACCTCGGCGACGTCCGACGGCTGACCGACCCGGCCCAGTGCGGACAACTCGGCCACGGACTGCCGCGCGGCGTCGTTGCCCCTCAGCCACGCCGCGTTCATGTCGGTGTCGATGACACCCGGAGCCACCGCGTTGACGGTGATCTTTCGCGGGCCGAGGTGCTTCGCCAAGGTCAGTGTGAACGTGTCGACAGCACCCTTGGTCACGCTGTAGCCGATGATGTCGGTCAGCGCGACGCGCGTGGCACCGGACGAGATGTTGATGATGCGGCCACCGTCGTTCTGCCGCTCCAGCCCCAGTTTCGTGACGAAGAACGGCGAGCGCACGTTGATCGTCAGTTGACGGTCGAACTCGGCGGGATCGGTCTCCTCGATCACACCACGCACGGTGACACCGGCGTTGTTCACCAGGATGTCGAACCTGCCGTCCATCCCACGTGCACGCGACTTCTCGTCGAACGCCGCCCACAGCGCCGCCGGCCCGTCCAGCTCGGCCAGGTCAGCCTGGATCGCGAACGCGGCGCCCCCGGCGTGCTCGATCTTCTTGACGATCTCCTCCGCAGCTGCCTCGTCACGCCCGTAGTGCACGGCGACGGTCGCACCCCCGGCAGCGAGCTTCAGCGCGATCTCCGCACCGATCCCCCGGCTGCCCCCCGTGACGACGGCGACTTTCCCCTCGGACACTGTTATTCTCCAATCTGTAGCGATCGCTACAGATACTTGATCGAGTGAGCGTCCGTGTCAAGCTGATCCGGTGAGATCGGGCTCGCGACGTGGAGGAGTTCAGGACATGGCCAGGTCAGGCCCGAGGACGTTCGACCGTGATGCGGCACTGGAAGCAGCCACGCTCGTCTTCTGGGAACACGGCTACGCGGGCACGTCGATCTCCCAGCTGACGGCAGCCATGAAGATCAACCCGCCGAGCCTGTACGCGGCGTTCGGCGACAAGCGCTCCCTGTTCGCCGAGGTCGTCAACCGCTACGGCGCCACCCACGGCCGGTTCATGGCGGACGCGTTCGCCGAGGAGACCACCGCGACGGGACTGGTGCACCGGTTGATCATGGGTGCGGCCGAGCACTACGCCGAGGGCGACCACCCAGCGGGTTGCCTGGTGATCGCCGCGGCCGCCAACAACTCCCCGAGCAACGCCGAGGTGAGCATCGAACTGGCCGACCGGCGCAACGCGAACCGCGACCTGCTGCAGGCGCGCATCGCGGACGCGATCAGGTCCGGCGAGCTACCCGCGGACGCGGACGCGCGAGGACTCGCGACCTACGTGGTCGTGGTCATCCAGGGCATGTCGCAGCAGGCGCGGGACGGCGTGAACACCGAGACGCTGAAGGCGGTCGGCGAGCTGGCACTGCGGATGTGGCCAGTGCAGCCCGTGCCGGCATAACGGCCGCAGGCACCCCGCGCCGACTAGAAAACGCTGCCGCGAACTGCGAAAACACTCTCGACAGGTTGTGCCGCGCCGAGGGCGAGCCGCAGCAGTACGCGTGCCTTGCGCGGGCACAACCAACCCGGCCATCACCGCACCGCGCTTGATCAGATCCGACTCGGACCCGGTGAAGCCGTAGGTGTGGCTGAACGTGGTGCCCGCGCCGGTCCGCGTCGCCACCACCACCGGGAACCTGGCGCGCGAGATCGCTTCGGCCATGGCCACCGAGACGTGTCCGACGCCGGTTGCCGCGACGACGACTCCGCCCGACGTTGAGCCAGTCGAGGAGTCGCGCCGTCGTCGTCCAGCGTGGCTTCGAGGAGCGGAACCGCTGGCACGTCCTGAGGTCGCGGCAACGCGGGCAGCCGGTGCGCGGGGTGGAAGTACTGCGGTGTCGCCCTCGATGACGAGTCCCAGCGGGCCGGGGAACGACTCGAAGGCGTTCAGGAGGCTGCTGTGCGTCTTACGGACCCAGCGAGCGGCGTGGATCGAGTCGTTGAGGACCAGCAGGGCTCCGCGTCCGCGTGAGTTGGCGCTGCCGGCGACCGCGACGGCGGCGGCGAGGTTGGCCGGGCCGTCCGCGCCGGGGAGTCCCGGGTGCCGCATCGCGCCGGTGACGACGACCGGTTCTTCGTGTGGCCACAGGCAGTCGAAGAAGTACGCGGTCTCTTCGAGGGTGTCGGTGCCCTGGATGACCACGACACCGCGCGCTCCTTCAGAGACCTGCTTGTCGGCCCAGTCGAAGGCCTCCAGCAGCGTGTCGAAGGTGAGCGAGGCGCCGGGGATCGTCGCCAGGGTGGCGATCTCGCCGACTTCGAGGCCCTCGACCAGGTCTTTCGCGCCGAGTGTCGGTGACACCGCGCCGGAACCGGTCATCGTGATCGTTCCGCCCAGCGATGCCACCGCCACCCGTGCGTCCATGGACTCACCTTAGGGTTCGAAACGAGTGATCACTGGCGCCAGTAGGTGATGTTGCGGAAGCGGGCCTCCGCGCGGCCGCTGCCGTGGTGGTAGACGCCGTTCTTGAAGTACCGGTTGGCCGGGCCTTCGTCGGCGTGGGTCAGTTTCAGCGAGCCGTTGTAGTAGGTCCGCGTCGTGCCGCGGCCGCCGGCGACCGCGGTGTGCTCGATGCGGATGGTGAACCACTTGTTGTAGATGCCGGTCGCGATGACCTGGTTGGTGTCCTTGCGCAGCGTGCCGCCGCTGGCGTTGGTCACGTTGAGCATGATGTCGGTGGCGCGGGTGCCGGCCGGGCGGGTCTCGCGCAGGATCTGCACGACGGTGGGACCGCTGACGCCGCTCGGGATGAAGATCTCGCCCTGCCAGGCGCGCTGGCCGCTCGAGTACTCCTGGTTGAAGCGGAGCTCGGTGCGCGGGTCCGTCGGGCTGCCGGGGGTGTGCGGCTGGTCGTAGTCGTAGACCCACATGGTGTGGACGCCGCCGGAGAAGCTGTACCTGGCGCTCTGCGGGAGGTTGTGCGGCTTCTGGACGGTGTAGCTGTATGGCGTCGACGTCCACTGGGCGGACGGCGGCTGGGCGAGGGCCTGGCCGGCCGGTGCGAGGAGCAGGGGTGCGGTCAGCGCGAGAGCGAGCATGGAGCGGCGTGGGTGGAGCGCAGGGGTTTCCACGTTGAATCCCTCCGACCTTCGATAAGTGGTCTGTACCACTTTGGGGGCACGAAGGCGGAGGGATCAATAGCTGGTTCAGTTTCCGGAACAGGATTCAGATGGCTGAACGGTTCACATTCCTGAACGCAGTTCGTCGAAGGTCGGGAACTTCAGGGCGATGTCGCTGCCCGTGAAGTTGCCGATCCAGCCGTCGTCGTCGTGGAAGAACCGGACCGACACGTAGTCGGGCGTCGTGCCCATGTCGAACCAGTGCGTGGTGTTCGCCGGGACGCTCAGCAGGTCGCCCGCCTCGCACAGCACCGCGTACACCTTCTCGCCGATGTGCAGGTAGAAAACCCCTGCGCCACGGGCGAAGTAGCGGTCCTCGTCGTCATCGTGGGTGTGCTCGGCGAGGAACTTGTTGCGGAACTCGACGGCCTTCGCGCGGTACTCGTCGGTGTCCGCCGGCGTCATCTCCATCGCGTCGACGTAGCCGTAGCCCTCGGTCTCGCTGACGCGCGCGATTTCCGTTTCGTACACCTGCAAGGCGTTCTCGGCGGTCACACCGTCCACAACGGACCACCGGAGGAAACGCACGCCGTGCTCCTTGAGCTCGGTCGTGATCTCCTCGGGATCGGTGGTGCGGACGAGCGTGTGCTCGGGGCCGGACTCCGGCCACACCGTCAGCAACGTCATGCGTGCCTCCCCGTGAACTTCTCCTGCCGAGTCTCCACCTTGAAGCGCAGCAACCACTCCAGGCATTCCAGCCGGTGCCGGGCCTGGACCAGGTCGTCGCCCCACACGTACACCCCGTGCCGTGCCACGAGCAGCGCCGGAACGTCGGGGTCGAAGCCCTTCTCGAACGCGTCGCCGAGCTCGGTCATGTCCTGCGAGTTCGGCACGACCGGGACCACGACCTCCTCGTGCGCCTGCCGGCCGAAGCCCTTGAGCATCTCGAGGTCCTGCAGCACCACGCCGTCCGGCCAGTACTCGGCCGCGACGACCGGAGCCAGTGCGTGGACGTGCACGACCGCACCCGCGCCGGCGACCTTCGCGATCCGGCCGTGCAGACCGGCTTCGGCGGACGGGACCTTGTCGTCGTTCACCGCGCGGCCCTCGGCGTCGATCACCACGCTGTCCTCGGCGGTGATCTCACCCTTGTCGACGCCGCTGACCGTGACCGCGAGCCGGAGCGGATCCCGTTGCAGCACCACGGAAAGGTTGCCCGAGGTGCCGCGCATCCAGCCCAGCGCGGCGTACCGGGCGCACTCCCTGGCGAGCTCAGCCGTCACGAGAGTTCCCAGACGGTCGGGTGCGGCGTGAAGTCGGCGTTGCCGTACGGCTCACCGGCGCGCGCGACGCCGACCGTCTTCCAGCCCGCCTCCTGCGCGGCGTGCAGCTCGGCCGGGACGTCGCTGTAGAACGTGATGTCGTCGGACTTCAGCGTTTCCGCGATCTTGTAATACGACGCGGCCTCGCGCTTCGGACCGGCGTTGACCGTGTCGAAGTGGTGTTCCAGCATCGGCGTGAGGTCGCCGTCGGTGGTGTGCTGGAAGAACGCGATCTGGCCCGCGACCGAGCCGGACGAGAAGATCGCGAGCTTCACCCCGTCGCCGTGCCACTTGCGCAGCGCGGGGACGACGTCCGGGAAGAACTCCGCGACCAGGTCGCCCTGCGCGTAGCCCTGCTGCCAGATGAGGCCCTGCAACGTCTTGAGCGGCGTGACCTTCTGGTCCGCGGCCATCCAGTCGTGCAGCGCCTTGACGACGTCGTCGTGGCCGCTCAGTTCCTTGATCTGCTCGACGGCGCCGGCGACCACCGGGTCGTCACCGTGCTCGGCGATCCAGGGACCGAGCCGCGGCCGGGCGTAGTCGTACAGCACGACCAGCACCTGGTCCGTGGCGCTCAGCGTGCCCTCGATGTCGAGCACGACCCACTTGCTCACCGCTGATCTCCCTCGTAGTACTCGTCCAGCTCCCCGGCACCGAAAACACCCCGGTCCGTCACCACGTTCGTGACGAACTCCGGCGGCGTCACGTCGAACGCCGGGTACAGCCCTTTCACCCTCGGCGTGGCACTGGGTCTGCCGAGCACCTGCAGCACCTCGGCGCCGTCACGGTGCTCGATCGGCACCTCGTGCTTCGTCGGCGCCAGGCGGTCCGGTGCCTGCACCAGGGCGTGAAACGGTACGCCGAACGCGTGCGCGGCCACGGCCAGCCCCAGTGTGCCGACCTTGTTGACGACGTGTCCGTCCATGGTGACCCGATCGGCCGCCGTCACCAACGCGTCGATCTCGCCGGACTGCAGCACGGCCGCGCCCATGCCGTCCGTGATGAGGGTCGTGTCGACGCCCATCTCGATCAACGTCTCCGCGGTGAGGCGGGCTCCCTGCAGGTAGGGCCTGGTCTCCGTGCAGAAGAACCGGAGCTGCTTGCCCTGCCGCTGAGCCGCCCTGACCGTTTCGGTGAGGTAGAGGTCGGCCCAGCAGTGCGTGAGGACGGTGGCTTGGGCCGGCAGCAGGTTCGCCGTGTGCTCGCCGAGCGCCTGGCTCTTGGCGCGGTAGAGCGCATCACCTTCGAGCGCACCGTTGAGGGCCTGCGTGATGTCCTGAGCGGCGTCCACGTGGTCCAGGACGATCTTGGTGGCCTTGCGCAGGGCGTTGTTGGTGCGCCTGGTGTTCTCCAGCAGGTGCGCGGTCTCGGCCAGTTCTGCGCGTGCGCGTTCGTACGGCAGGTGTTCGAGGGTTCTGGCCTTGAGCACCATGCCGTAGAGGACCGCGAAGTACGGGCCGGAGGACTGGGTGACCATGTCCTCGATGGCCCGCGCGACGTCCTCGGCCGTCCGGCACAGCACCCAGTTCCGTTCGAACGGGAACTCGCGGCGGTCGAGGATCAGCACGCCTTCGCCGGTGAGCTTCACCGAGTCGGCGAGAACGGGCTGCATCAGCTGTACCCGGTGTAGGCCGGGCGGGCGCCGGTCAGGAAGTGCTCGCCGACCTCGCGGGCCTTGTAGACCACCGGATCGTGCAGCGTGAGCGTGCGGGCGTTGCGCCAGAAGCGGTCGACGCCGTACTTGGCGGCCGTGCCACGGGCGCCGACCTGCTCGAAGATGCGGCTGGTCACCTCGTTGACGAGCTTGGTGCTGACGACCTTGGCCGCGGAGATCTCCACGGCCACCTCGGCGCGCTTGGCTGGCGTGAGATGGCGGCCGAGCTCGCTCGCTTCCCAGAGCTGACGGCCGGCCTCGTCCGCGAGCAGCCCGGCGGCCCTGGTCTGGGCGACCATCTCGCCGTACGAGGCGACGATGTACGGGTCCTCGGTCGCCTGCTCGACCCCGCTGACGAACCACGGGCGGGTCTTCGTGCGGGTGTAGTCGGCCGCCTCCTGCAGCGCCCCCTCGGCGATGGCGACGTAGAGCTGGGCGAGCACGAGCTGGAAGCCGATCGCGGCGAGACTGATCCGCGGGTCCTCGTTCGCCGGCTGAACGCCGAGGACCTCGGTCACCTCGACGTCCTCGAACACGACGCCACCGGACGCGGTGAGGCGCTGACCGATGTTGTCCCAATCGTCCATGTAGGTGATTCCGGTCGCTTGGCCGTCAAGCAGGAAGGTCAACTTCTCGCCGTTGTCGGCACGCGTCGCACTGACCACGAGCCGGTCCGCCTGGGACGCGCCGGTGGCGAACGTCTTGCGTCCGTTGAGCAGAAAACCGGACTCGTTCGGGGTCAGTTCGAGCGCCGCGTCGAGCGGGTTGCTGACGCCGGCCCAGAACTGGCCGGGCTGCACACTGAACGTCGCGTCGAACAGCCCGCTGCGCCATATCTGCAGGTAGTGGTACCCGAGGAGGTGTCCGATGTTGGCGTCGGCGGCCCCGATGATCCGGCCGATCATCAGCTGCGTCATCCAGTCCTGGACGTCCAGCAGGCCGCTCTGCCGGAGCAGCTCGACCTCTTTGGCAGGTGGCTGGTTGGCCCGGTCCCGATCCGCCGCGTCGGACCTGAGCGTCGCCGCCACATCGTGCGCGACGTCCAGCCAGTTCGTCATCCCAGCTCCTCTCCGTGGTACCCGTGCCAACTTACTTTGTGACACCGACGGGCGATCCGAGGTGTAAGAGAGGGCCGAACCTGGCAGACTGCGCGCAGACCCCGGTAGCGGGGACAGCCAGTCTAGGGAGCAATTCGCATGGCGCAGGGCACCGTGAAGTGGTTCAACGGCGAAAAGGGTTTCGGTTTCATCGCGCAGGATGGCGGCGGACCGGACGTCTTCGTGCACTACTCGCAGATCGAGGGCAACGGCTTCAAGTCCCTCGAGGAGCAGCAGCGGGTCGAGTTCGAGATCGGCCAGGGCCAGAAGGGCCCGCAGGCGCAGGCTGTCCGCGCCATCTGAGGATTGCTCTTCGAAACCCGCTCGGTGCTCTGCACCGGGCGGGTTTCCTTATGCCTCGACCAGGCGCCTGAAAGGCCTCTGACCTGGGCCTTCAGAACTGTCAGACCTGTCTGTCATCGTAGGACCACGGAGAGTTCCATTGGTGTCCGATGATGATCGAGAGGCTGGTACCGCCCATGCACCGACGAGTTGCCCAGGTCCAGGATGATCGGCCGGGGGCGTTGCGGAAGTCGCTGAACAAGGTGGCCTTCGTGCTGGCCACGGAGACCGGGCGCCATCCGGGCAGCGTCAACCGGGAGCTGAACGACCTGATGGGCATCGACCGACGTGACGAGGCGACCACGGAGCAGCTGCGCGACGCCCTGAAGTACGCCGGCGATCAGCTGCGGGCGATGGCGAGAGTTCGCGGCGAACCGAGGTCCCGGGGCCCCGGCGAGGACGACTTCGCGTCGGGCGGCGAGCCACCGTTCTGAACCCCGGCGCAGCCTCGGACGAGAAAGGCGCCGCGGTCCGTCGACCACGACGCCTGTACTTCCCGCCGCGGGTGTCGACGACGAAGCAGTGGCAACCGAGGGAGTCGAACCCTGCGCGGCTTGTGAAGGCGGCGCTCCGAACCGGCCCTAACCCTTCGGTCGGGCGACGGCTGCCTTATGTAGTAGTAGTGCTGTGCGCGATGCGTGGGATACCCACAGTGTTAAACGTCCAAACGGTCGAGGACGTTTCATGTGTCACCCAGGTGGGTGACTCTGTCACCGTGCGATACCTCCCTGCTGTCGCAGCCGCTGGCACCGTGTTCACAAGGGGATACGGCTCACAGCGCGGTTCAGTTCGGTGATCAATGGAAGTTCTTCGGCCTCGACGGTGAGTCCCGCTGGCACCAGACGCGCGGCGTTCATGCAGCAGCTGAACGTTCGCGAGCGAACCGGTGGCGCTCGACGTCGACCTTCAGCGAATCGTGGAATTTTCCCGCAACATTCGGAGCGAGATCACGTGGCCCGCCGAACTCCGCAAGGTGCCGGGGCTCGAGACGAAGAACCGTATATGGGCCGTAGCCCAAATTGTGGGAGTTGTACGCTCCGCGCATGGCCTCGATCCTGTTCACGCGCGGAGCGCCCTCTCTCGACATCATCGACCAGGAGGGCCTGCGCGACGCGGCGCAACAGGCCTTCACGAACGACCCCGGCGGCACGTTCGCGTACGGCACGAGCGTGGGCTACGTGCCGTTGCGCGCGTGGATCGCGGAGCAGCACGGTGTCGAGCCGGAGCAGGTGCTCGTCACCAACGGCTCGATGCAGGCCGACGCGTTCCTCTTCGAACTGCTCGTCCAGCCGGGCGACGACGTGGTGGTCGAGGCGCCGACCTACGACCGCACGCTGCTGAACCTGCGCCAGCGCGGTGCCAAGATCCACGCCATCGAGCTGGAGACCGACGGCATCAACGTCGACGCGCTGGAGAAGCTGCTCGAAAGCGGCGTGCGCCCGTCGCTCGCGCACATCATCCCGAACTTCCACAACCCGGCCGGCTACACGCTGTCCGAGGCCAAGCGCGCGCGGCTGCTGGACCTCGCCGCGAAGCACGACTTCGTGCTGTTCGAGGACGACCCGTACATCAAGGTGCGGTTCGAGGGCGAGCCGCTGCCGACGATGCTGTCGCAGGACAAGAGCGACAAGGTCGTCTACGCGTCGTCCTTCTCGAAGACCATGGCGCCCGGCATCCGCTGCGGCTACCTGGTCGGCCCGAAGGCGATCATCAAGAAGATCCAGGACATCGCCACCACCACGTACATCTCGCCGAACATGGTGGCGCAGTCGATCGTGAACTCGTACTGCCGCTCCGGCCGTCTCGACGAGTCGGTCGTGAACGTCCGCACCGCTCTGCGCGCCCGCAAGGACGCCCTCGTCGCCGCACTCGAGCGCGAGCTGCCGGAGGCCGTCTTCACCGCGCCGCAGGGTGGCTACTTCATGTGGGTCGAGCTGCCGGGCGTGTCGATCGAGAAGCTGTTCCCGGTCGCCAAGGAACAGGGCGTCGAGTTCGTGAAGGGCTCGGACTTCCTGCTGGAGGGCGGCGACAACGCCATCCGCCTCGCGTTCTCGGGCGTCACGCCGGAGCAGATCGACGAGGGCATCACGCGCCTCGCCGCGGCGGTCCGCTCGCTCTGAGCACGTAGCAGGGGCAGTTGCGGTCAGATTTTCTGGCAGCAACTGCCCCTTTGTGTGTCTACCGCGCCACACCCGCTGGCGTCCAAGCACGCCCGCGAGTTACCGTGTACACAAATGATTAGTACACCAAGCATTCCCGAGAACCCGCTTGAGCTGGAACGACAGGTCTGCTTCGCCCTGGCCGTCGCCAGCCGGACGGTGATCGCGGTCTACCGCCCGATCCTCGAACCGCTGGGCCTCACGCACCCCCAGTACCTGGTGATGCTGGCCCTGTGGGAACGGTCGCCGCGCACCGTCAAGGACCTGAGCAACGTCCTGCAGCTCGACCCCGGCACGCTCAGCCCGCTGCTCAAGCGGCTGGAGGCGACCGGGTACGTCACCAGAGCCAGGGACAAGAACGACGAGCGCGCGCTGGCGCTGACCCTCACCGAGAAGGGCCGCGAGCTGCGCACCGAAGCGCTCAAGATCCCGTTCAAGGTCGTGGAGAAGCTGGACATGACCTTCGAGGAACTCGCCCAGCTGAACGAGGTGCTGCACAAAGTGATCGCCAAGGCCACGACATGACGAGTGACATGCCCAGCGACACGACGAACGACGTGCACCCCGCGCTGAAGCTCTGGTACTACGCGGGCGGTCGGCTGCCGCAGAAGTACCGCGAGTTCGTGCACGCGGACGTGACCGGTCCGAAGTGGTTGGTGCGCTTCACGATCAGGAGCCTGGTCCAGGTCACGCCGCTCGTCACGGTCATCGCGCTGGCACTGGTGTTCGGGCTCGGGTCGCCGTGGCCGCTGGCTATCGCGTGCGGCGGGCTCGGTTTCGTTGTAGGACTGTACTTCGCGTTGTCCTATGCACCGGAAAGTGTGGATTACCGGCTCACCAAGTACGGGTACCCACGAGGGTCGGCGACGCGGGGGCGCCGGGAGCGAAACGCCGAGCGGGACCGCGAACGACAAGCGCAGTACGACGCGGTCTGGCGGCGATCCGAAGGGTAGGCACGGAACATGGCCTTGTTGAGCGATCAGTACGAGTTCACGAGGCCACAGATTCTCACCCTGTCAGCGGGGTTGTTGCAGCTCGCGTTCGGCTGGTTCGACCTGTTCGGGCTCGACCCCGACTACCACGTGATCCAGATCGGGGTCGGGGCGCTGGGCGTCGTGATGGCGTGGCGGCACGACCTCGCGCGCATGTACGGCCTCCTCTTGTTGCTCGCGTTCGGCACGCTTGCGTTCTCGCTCGACGACGTGACGACCGAGAGCTTTCTCGAGGTGCGCACGGCGCTCATCGGGCTGGTGATCACGCTGGCCAGGCCGGCAAAGGACGCTCGACGCTAGGGTCGCGCTCCACGGAACGCAGTGCCGTCAGCGTCGCGTAGCCGTCGGCCAGCAGCGCCGCGTCCGTGCCGGGATCGGGTGAGTCCTCCGAGTACACGGCGACCAGTTCGACCTCGTGTTCGCCGACCTCGTCCACGCGGCTCTGCACGGTGCCGAACCGCGCCAGCTCGGCCCAGCGGAGTCCTTGCACGTCAACGATGTTCGGCACGTTCAGCGAGACCACCGACGCGGCCGGCATCTCCAGGAACATCGGCAGCACGACGCGCACGACCTCGCCTGCCTTGTCCCACAACGGTTCGGGCCCGTCCAATCCGACGTCGAGCGACACCGCCAGCGACGAGACGTCGTTGACGTGGCCGGTCAGGGCCGCGCCGACGGTGCCGGAGTGCAGGATCGCGCGGCCCACGTTCGCGCCCAGGTTCACGCCGGACAGCACCAGGTCGGGCTTGCCGCCGAAGCCGCCGCGGCAGGCGATCAGCGAGATCAGGCCCGGATGTGCGGCCACCGCGTAGGCCTCCACGTCGAGACCGGGCAGTGCGCGGCGTTCGCTGACCACCCGGCCTTCCCCACTGACAGCCTCGCCGACCGCCGCGACCGAAGCGCTGGTACCGCTGGCCTGCGTCGCCGGTGCCGCGACCAGCACGTCGAGGCCGCAGTCCACCGCCGCATGAGCCAGGGCGGCCAGGCCCGGCGAGTCGATTCCGTCGTCGTTGGTGATCAGCGCGCGCATCAGCTCAGTCCTCGATCGGCTCCAGTTCCACGCGTTTGCTCAGCTCGCGCACCGCTTCTCCCCCGCCGCTGCCGAGGCCGTGCCGGGTCACGTTCACCGCACCCGCCGCCGCGCCGAGCTTCACCGCGTCCTCCAGGGACATACCCAGCGCGAGGCCCGCCGAAATCCCCGCGGTCATGGAGTCACCGGCGCCCCGCGTGTCGACGGGCTCCAGCCGGGGCATCCGCACCAGGTAGAGCTGGTCTTCGAGCAACGCCAGCGCCGGTTCGTCAGCACGCGACACCACCACGCCGTGCACGCACGACGAAGCGATCTCCCGGCACTTCCGCACGAGCTTGGGCAGCTCTTCCTCGCCCAGTTCCTCGTGGCTCACCTTGACGAGGTGCGGGCCGCCGCGCACCGCTTCGGCAAGACGGTCGCCCGCCAGGTCGACGATCACGCGGCAGCCGTTGCCGGTCAGGTCGGAGGTGAGGCGGAAGTAGGTGTCGTGGGGCAGCACGCGGTCGTCGGACGGACCGCTCAGCACGGCCGTACCGGCGCGAATGCCTTCCACGAGCGCGGACTCGTAGAGATCGTCCAGCTCGTGCCGGGACAACGCGTCCGGCAGCATTTCGACCATCTCGGAACGGTCGCCGTCGCGACGATCGTGCACGTAGGCGCCATTGCGGGCGGCGACGTCCCGGGCTCGCAGGTCGACGTGCTCGCCCTCCAGCAAAGTGCGCAGCACCCGGCCTGTCTCGCCGCCGAACGCCGCGCACACCACGGCTTCGACGCCCAGAGCGGCGATCATCCTGGACTGCCAGAAACCCTGGCCGCCCGCGTGCAGGTGCACGTCGGGCTCGCCATCGAGGTCCTCGACGGTCACGGTCAGTTGAGGGGACGGGGCAAATACGGCAACTCGGGCATCCACGACCTCCGGCTACCCGGTGCGGGCGAACGATATTCGCCCGCACCGGATCATGCGCCGGAAGAACTCAGCACACGCCGTTGTCCCGCCAGACGCCCCACTGGCCGGTGGTACCGGGCTCCTCCCCCTGCGTCCACCACTGCGCGGTCCACTTGTGGCCGTTGTGCGAGACCACGTTGCCGCCGGTGTAGACCTTCGAACGCTCCCACGCCGGCTGCGAGCAGGGGCCGGGCGACGGGCCGCCGGTGTCCCACGGGACCTGGGCCGACCGGTAGAAGTTGATGCCCATGGTCGTCCAGCGCGGGGCCTGGTTGCCCAGCCGCGCCTTGAACTGGTCCCAGTTGTGCGTCGACCACGGCGACCAGCCGAGCTCGGCGTGCACGGCCAGCCTCGGGAACGCCATGAACTCGATGTCGCGCGAGGTCACGATCGTTTCCGTCCACAGTGGAGCCTCGACGCCGCGGACGGCGGACTCGGGAACACCGCTCAGGTGCGTACCGGGGTTCCAGTTGTAGGCGTCCTGAACCTCGATGAAGCCGGCCCACGACAGGCCCAGCGGCGTGCTGGAGTTGTACTTCATGTCCAGGTACGCCTTGTTCGCGGGCGACATGATGACCTTGTTGCCGCGCGTGACCGCCGCCTGCACCGTCGCGTTGGACGTGGTGGTGCCCCAGTACTGCGGGATGGCGGCGGTGTCGGTCGTGGTCTTCACGAACTCGTGCCAGCCGAGCACGGTCTTGCCGTACTTCTGCACGATCGGCAGGGCGCGGTTCATGAACGCCTGGTAGTCCGCGTCCGAGGTCGCGTGCGCCTCGTCACCGCCGATGTGGAAGTACGGGCCCGGCGTCAGCGCCGCGATCTCGCGCACCACGTCGTCGATGAACTGGTAGGTGATGTCCTTGCCGACGCACAACGAGGAGTAGCCGACCTCGATGTCCGTGCGCAGCGGCGGGGCCTGGTTGTTGCAGTTCAGCTCCGCATAGGAGGCCAGCGCGGAGTTCGTGTGGCCGGGCAGGTCGACCTCGGGGATCACCGTGATCTTGCGGGCCGCCGCGTACTGCACGATCTCGCTGTACTGCGCCTTGGTGTAGTAGCCGCCGGCACCGCCGCCGACCTGCGTGCTGCCGCCGTACGTGGCGAGGCGCGGCCAGCTGTCGATCACGATCCGCCAGCCCTGGTCGTCGGTCAGGTGCAGGTGGAAGTAGTTGATCTTGTACAGCGCCAGCTGGTCGATGTAGCGCTTCACCGAGGCGACCGGGTGGAAGTGGCGCGCCACGTCCAGCATCGCGCCGCGGTAGAAGAACCGCGGCTGGTCGGTGATCAGCGCACCCGGCACGGTCCACGGACCGGGTTGCGTGGTCGCGCTTTCGACCGCGGCGGGCAACATCTGCCGCAACGTCTGCACGCCCGCGAACAAGCCCTCCGAGGTGTTGGCCCGCAGCACGACGGCGTTGGCCGCCGAGTCGAGCTGGTAGCCCTGCTGGCCGACCGTGCCGGGGGCGCCGGAGAGCAGCAGGGAGATGCCGTCGGCCGGCGTTCCGGCCGCGTCCGACACCGGCAGCGGATAGCCCGTCGACCGGCGCAGGATCTCGGCGAGGAAGGTGCCGACGTCGCGCGCGGCCGGGGCGGTGTAGATCTTCGTGTTCGCGGTCAGCGTGTGCGTGACACCGGCCCTGGTCTGCACGGATGCCGGAACCGGCACCAAGGATCGCAGCGGTTCGGCGGCTTGCGACTGAGCGCTCACGGAGAGCGCCGCGGTCACAGCGATGACCGCGGCGAGAACGCGAGTTCTCACGACTCCTCCTCATGAGTCGGGGGGCGGCGGCCCTGTGCTCAGCCTGGTCAAACATCCCTTTTGCCGTCAATGGTCTGAGCCAATTGACAGACACCTCCGATGAGCACGGCGGTGGTGACGGCCCGCCCGAGGTCCCAGCCGGGGCGGCACACCGACGCGAAGGGGATCACGGCGGGTCACCCGCTTCACCGGCGGCGTGTTGCCGGCGGACGACATCACGGCCGCGATCGAGGAGTTGCTCAGTACGTACTGAGCTGCAGGCTGTTCACCACGTCGGTGAAGTCCTCCCCCGGACCGCCGTTCTCCTTGTTCCTCAGCGCCATGTCCTGGTTGGCCGTCACGTACGGCCGCAGGATCTCCTCGTAGCGCTGGAAAGCCGTGGCGGGGTTGGCCCGCAGCTCACCGGCGAGGACGTACGCGCCGACCAGCGCCATGCTCGTGCCCTGGCCGGACAACGGCGATCCGCAGTAGCCGGCGTCGCCGAGCAGCACCACGTTGCCGCGCGACCAGCTGTCCATCCGGATCTGGCTCATCGAGTCGAAGTGGAAGTCCGGCGCCTCCCACATGTGCTTCAACGCGGTCTGCCACTCCCAGCCGGCGTCGGCGAACTTCTCGGCGATCAGTCGCCGCTGCGCCTCGACGTCGCGGTAGTCGACGCTCTCCGCGCCGTTGAAGCCCATGTAGACCCGGCATTCCGCGTTCGAGCGGGCGCTCATGATCCCGCCGCCGACGACCTCGCCCTGCTGGAAGGTCTGCCAGTGGTCCAGGTTCAGGAAGTTCGGCGCGGTGAAGACGCCGAGGTACATGCCGAGGTGGCTGATGAAGCTCTCCTCGGGCCCGAAGACGAGCCGGCGGACGTTGGAGTGCAGGCCGTCCGCGCCGACGATGACGTCGAAGTCGCGGGGCGGGGCCTTCTCGAACGTGACGCGGGTGCCGTCGATCGCGGTGATCGTGTCGTCGAACAGGTACTCCACGCCGTCGGCCGCGTCGAACAGCAGGTTCGCGAGGTCGTCGCGCAGGAGCTCGACGTCGGGGCTCGCGAGCTCCCCGCCGCTCAGGGTGTGCGTGGTGGAGCTGAACAGCTCGTTGCCGTCCTGGTCCAGCATGGTCATGCCGCGCATGTTGGTGCTGAACGACCGCAGCTCGTCGCCGAGGCCCATCAGCTCGATGACCTGCAACGCCGGACCGCGCACGTCGATGGCCTGGCCACCGGGGCGCAACCCGCGGGACCGCTCGACGACGGTGACGCCGAAACCGTGGCGGCGCAGCCAGTAGGCGAGCGCCGGTCCGCCGATGCTGGCGCCGGAGATCAGGACGTTCGTCATGGTGTGCCCCCTGTGAGTCGGTGTTGCTCACAAGGTGCCGGCCAGCACTGACCATCGGCTGACCGAACGCCGTCGGCGAAGCGTGCCCGGTGCAGGGCACTCGCTCGCCCTGCACCGGAACGCGGGCGACTACCGCGCCGCGACGAACGCCTGGCTCAGTGCCAGGTTCGGCGCCTAGGCCGGTACTACGCGTTCGGGAAGTGGCGGCAACCCACCGGGCCGCTGTTGTTGAAGGCCATCCAGTTCATGGCCCCGCGGGTGTTCGGTCCGAAGCTCCCGTCCGCGGTGACCCCGATGCGCCTCTGCACGGCGATGATCGCGCTCCGCGTCTTCGGCCCGAACTGTCCGTCTGCGGTGATACCGGCGCCGTAGCAGGAATTCAGTCCCTGCTGCATGGCTTTGACACCTGCGCCGGAGCTGCCCTCGGTCAGGTGACACGTACCCGGGTTCGTGGAAGTACCGCCGCTGACACCGGGAACTACCGCATGCGTGCCACTGACTCCGGTGATCGTCACCGCGCGGGTGCAGCCGGCAGCCGCGTTGGCAGGAGCCGCCGTCAGCATGGTCAACCCAGCACCGCTACCGAAAAGGCCGTACCGAACAAGCGAGCATTGAACTTACCCATCTCACACTCCCCTTGTGATGGCGAAATCGCACATGGACACCTGAGCAGGTATCCGTGCCTCGCTGATCAAAAAGTAGCGGCGTGACGACTTCGCCGGTGTCCGGTGAACACCCGACAATCAGGCGGCCATCCGGTGAAGTGTGGTTGGGCTCAGGGGATCAGGTCCGCTGCACCAGCCGTGCGGCCGACGTGCCGATCCCGGACGGCCCCTGGCTGAACGACCCCGCGAGCAGGTGGGCGTTCACCGGGGTCGTGATCTCGTCCTCGCCATAGCGACTGGTTCCCTTGTGCCAGTTGATGATTCCGGCGATCCAGTCCTGCAGCTCGGTGCTGTAGCGGGTCAGAGCGGCCCGTGTGGCCGAGTCCAGCGAGAGGTCCTCGAACATCTTCGGCAGGTCCTGGTCGACGGACCTGACGAACTGGTCGAGCCGCGCGTCCATCAACGCGTAGGTGATCTCGAAGGCACGGGCCTGCGAGACGCCGAGGAAGTTCTCGACCACCCGCACCATGTTGTGCACCTCGCCCTCGTACTGAATCTCCTTCAAGTACGAGAAAACGTCGTTGAGCAAACAGCAGTAATCCATGGCCGACCGCTCCATGGTCTGGATGACCCGCGTTCCCCACAGTTCCGGCGGCACCATGCCGGAATGCGAAAAGCGCGACAGCGCGGTCGTCAGTTCCGAACCGAACGTCGACCGCCGCATCTCCAGGTAGTCGACCGGGTCCGGAATGCGGTTCTGGTGAATGTTGATCACTTCCCACACCCAGGCGTCCACCATCTTGTCGACGGTCTCCCGGAAGACGGCCCGGAACTGCGCCGACATCGGTCCCGCCGTCTTCTGCCACAGGTCGGCGAGACCGCGTTCGGTCGCATTGGCGGGCACGACCGTCAGCACGAGGTCCAGCGGCATGCACTGCTTCAGCCGCGCGGTCTGCACCTTGAGCCCGGCGAGGTCCCGCAGCCGCCCGAACACCCACGGGTAGACGTCGTCGGCGTAGGTGCCCCAGGTCAGCCAGGCCGCGGAGAGGAAGAGCTCGCCCGGCGTCGCGTCCGGGTCCAGGCCCGACGAGCACAGCGCGAGGTCGAACCCGCGGTGCTTGGCCTCGTCCCAGATGCCCTCGCTGTGGATGCCCATCTCCCGGCCCCAGGTGATGATCTCCTCGCGCGCCTGGTCGAGGTGCGGGGACAGCGTCAGGACGAACGGCACGTCGAACGACGGCAGCGTGTACGGCTCGACGATCTTCGGCACGTTCGACGAACTGCTTCAGCCGCTGCGGCATGGTCTTGGCGTACGAGCCGAGGACGCTCGCCGCGGACATGCCCAGCGGTGCGTCCTTGACCAGTCCCTTGTTCATGTACCGCGACGAACGCAGGTGCCACTCGTGCCCGCCCGCCTGCCAGTCCTGCAGGCCCTTCACGTAGCCCAGGACGGCCGCGCGCCCGATCGGGTCGATGGCGTGCTCGTCGAGCAGGACCGGCACCTCGGTGAGGGCCGTGTGCTCGAACTGGTGCAGCCGGGACGTCAGCAGGTCGTTGACGGCCTCGGCGGCCTCCTGGGTACCGATCTCCAGGAACTTCTCGAACACCAGCACGCTGTTGGACAGCTCGCCCTCGTCGAGCACCTCGCGCTCGTAGGAGAACAGGTCGTTGCGCAGGTGCACGGCGTCGCTGAACGTGTCCCGGAGGACCCCGATCGGCCGGGACAGCGCGATCTGTGGCGGCACCTCCAGGCCGACCACGTGCTCGACCAGGTTCGCCGACCAGGGCGCGCCACCGACCTTGCGCCGCATCTCGATGTACTCGATCGGGTTGCTGAGCCGATGCGCGCTGATGTTGTGCAGCTCCCACATCGACTCGTCGAGCAGGTGCTTGGTGTTGTAGGCGAACCGCTCGCGCCAGTCGGGCGAGTGCGCCGGCACGGTCCGGCGCCAGAGATCCGCGAGGCCCTTCTCGACCGGGTTCGTCGGCTGCTCGGTGATCACGCCGTCGACCGGCATGAACAGCGGTAGCCGGTCGAGATAGGCCTGCGCGCCCTTGATGTCCGGGTTGCGCTTGTACAGCTCGACGAAGTGGTCGTCGAAGTAGAAGACCCACACGTACCAGTCGGTGATGAGGTCGAGCGTCTCACCGTCGCAGTCGGGGTGCGTGTACGCGCAGAGCAACGCGTAGTCGTGCGACTCGAGGTCGTCGTCGGTCCAGATCACCGTCCCGTGCTGCGGCACGTCGATCATGTCCATCTCGTGCGCCCACGCCCGTGTGTGGACACGGGCGCGCTCGAGGTTCGGGTTCAGCCGAGCCGGGTAGGGCGAGTAGAACTCCGGCAGCTGGAACGGCTGCATGGGCTGTTGACCTCCGCGCGTTGGACGTACCGCGGTGCACGCAACCAGCCCGGCATCGAGACGCGCCAGATGGTGGGACCTTGATCCACACGTTTGTAGCGCAGTGTCGCCCGTTCAGCCCAGTCCGTCTCGACCGGCGAGTACTCAGCGCACCAGTGACTGGGCGCTGAGTTTCACCGCAAATGGGAACTGCAGCTCGATGATCTCTTCACCGTCGGACCGCGCCTGTTCCACGTAGCCGCCGTTTTCCAGGTGCAGACAACGCAGCCAGGGACTGTCGTAGTCGATCAGCCAGTAGTTCTCGCAGCCGACTTCCTGGAACTTCGCCCGCTTCAGTTCCAGGTCCACGTGTCGCGTGCGGGGCGAAAGGACCTCGACCGCCAGCACGGGCGGTCCCATCAACGCCTGCTTCGTGAACTGCTCGCGCCGGCCGACCACCAGGTCCGGAATGAAGACCGTGTCGTCGGCGAGCACCACGTCGACCGGAGCGGGGAGGACCTCCAGCTCCGGTGGACAGACAGCCGTCAGCGCCACCAGCAGCCGGGCGACGACCCGCTGGTGCACTGGACGGGGGGAGGGGGACATCACCAACACCCCGTCGACGAGTTCGAAACGGTGCCCGTCATCAGGCATCGCCTCCAGGTCCGCCCACGTCAGCGGTCTGCCGTGGGGAAAAGTCGGGACACCACCCATGGTGCGTTCCTCCCCCTGGTCGAGGCCACTGTGCGCCGGACGGATCCCGGCGATGCCATTAGACAAGACTGGTCCGATTCTCACGACTCACAAGCCCCTTTTGGCCGACCTCGCACCACTGCACGCACACGTCTCCGTCACGCCCGTCCCGCTGGGTGAGCGGCCATTGGTCCTGCCGTGGAGGGCACCACCCGTACGGAGCAGCGTTTTGGTTGCAATCGAACAAACGACTAATTTTTGGTCAATTTTCGGGCGATTTTTGATAACGCCATCGACCCTGCCAATTGCTCGCGAATGCGACCCTAACGGAATCTTACGAGCTAGCCAAGCACTCGGTTGGAGCAATACCTCACAGCATCCTCACGGACGGAGATCAAATCACCTGAATGGCCTTCACCCATAATTGCGAATTACCGGCGAGCGAGGTGGTATGGCCCGGCCCGGCGTGCCCGGCCGCGAACTCCCGCACGAGATCGGGCACCACGTAGCCGTCACCGGCGAGCTCGACGAGGTGCGCCGACACCAGCTCGTCCACAGCGGACTGCCCCCGCACGTCCCCGAACGCCGCCACCGGTGCCCAGCGCGGCAACCTGCGCGCTCCCGCGGCGGCGAGCAGCCCCAGCAACCGGCGGGCGGGCGCGCTCAGGTCCCCGGTGGCCTCCGTCAGCCGCGTCCGCAGGCACAAACCGCCGTGCGACAACGCGTCCAGCCGGCCGTGCGGGCCGGTGAGCTGGTCGAGCAGGAAGGAGATCGGCCAGTGCGGGCGGGCGGCGAGCCTGGCCCCGGCTATCCGCACCGCGAGCGGCAGGCATTCCGTGGCGGACACCAGCGCTTCGGCCTGAGCGGGCTCACGTTCCAGCCGATGCGCGCCGATCTGCTTGCCCAGCAACGTCATCGCCTGCACCGGCTCCAGCGCACCGACGGTGATGACGTTGGCCAGCCGCAACCGGTGGCGCGAAGTCACGATCACCGCGGAACCCGGCGAGTGCGGCAGCAACGGCGTCACCTGCTGCACGCTCGTCGCGTCGTCCAGCACCAGCAGAAGTGACTGCCGCGCAACGGCATCTCGATAAGCGCTCAGCCGCGCGCCGAAATCTCCCGGTACGGACAACCCGAACGAGCTGAGGAACCGGCCGAGCACCTCGTGCGGTGTCGTCCCGCGCAGCCGCACGAACAGCTGGCCGTCCGGGAAGCGGGCGTTCGCCACCTGGTGCGCGGCGTGCACGGCCAGCGTCGTCTTGCCGATGCCCACCGGTCCGGTCAGCAACACCACATGTGGATACGGGGTGATCTGGTCGACGACGGCCTGGAGCAGTTCCTCCCGGCCCACGAAGTCGGCGACGGCCGCGGGCAGCTGGTGCGGGCGCGGGAACTGTCCTGTCCGCACACTGCTCCCCTCTGCCGGGCTTCAGCCGTGCGGCAGGTGCTTGCGGGTCAGAGCCGGCGCAGACCCGCCAGCACCCGCTCCAGCAGCGCACCGTCCGGCTTGTCGTCGCCGTACGACGAGGCGGTGCGGTGCACGTCGATCAGGCCGTGCGAGGCCATGTCGCCGAGCAGCACCTTCGTGACACCCAACGGCAGTCCGCGCAGGGCGGCGACCTCGGCCACCGAACGCGGTGCGGCGCACAGTGCCAGCACGTCCTGGTGTTCCGGGCGAACGGCGGTGGCCGAGAACTCGTTCACCGAGACCAGGGTCTCGATCTCCAGGTGCACGTCGGACGTCGTGCGGCCGCCGGTCCAGGCGTAGGCGCGCACGATCGACGCCGACGACTCGATCGACGGCAGCGGCGGGACGTCGAAGGGCAGCGTGGCGTACGGGTCCGGCTCCGGCAGGGGATCCGCCGCGCGCTGGGCCTTCTTGCCGCGCTTGCGGATCCGCGCGCTGTCGAAGCTGAAACCGCTGACCAGGTCGCCGAAGCTGACCTGCTCCTCTGGCTCTCTGCTCATGCCAGCTCGGCCCGCAGTTCCGGCGTGAGCAGCTGGCCCACCTGCCGCACCACCACTGTCATCTCGTACGCCACCTGCGAGACGTCGCTCGTCGAGGACGCCAGCACGGCGAGGACCGAGCCGTCGCTGATCGACATCAGCAGCATCACGCCCCGGTCCATCTGCACCACGGTGCGCACGACCGACTCACCGGCGAAGCACTTCGACGCCGACTCCGCGAGCGACACCACGCCCGCCACGATCGCCGCGAACTGGGGCGCGGCGTGCGGCGGCAGCTTCGACGACGAGATCAGCACCAGCCCGTCGGCCGAGATCACCACGGCGTGCTCGATGCCGGGGGTGCGTTCGGCGAAGTTGGTGACCAGCCAGCCGAACTGGTCCACCTGCGTGCTCATCGACTCTCCTGCCGATCGGAAACGTCTCGCTGCACACCGCGCTGGAAGGCGTCGAGGAAGCCCCGAGCCGACTCCGGCGACTGACGTGCGGGGGCGGGACGCGGCGGTGCGGGGTACGCCGGTGTGGCAGCGGGTGTCTCGGTCTCCTCGGCGAACCACGACGCCGGCCCGGACTCGCGCACCGGCCCAGAAATCGGCCCGGAGATCGGCCCGGAGATCGGCCCGCCGACCGGCACCGGGAACGGTCCGGACATCGGTCCGGAGACCTGCCCCGAGATCGACTCAGGCGCCGGCCGCGCCCGCATCAGCTGCATCGTCTGCTCCTCGATCGTTTCCCCGCGGAAAGACTCCCAGGACTCCTCCCGCCGTGGTGCCAGTTCGGCCGGAACCAACACGATCGCGCGAGTCCCCTTGCCCTGTTGGGCATCGAGTCGTACCACGATCTGGTGTCGCTCGGCGAGCCTGCCGACGACGAAAAGTCCCATTTCGCGGAAGACCTGGACGTCCGCGCCCTCACCCGCGGCCTCGAGCCGCTGGTTCACCGCGGCCAGCGCCTCGGGGTCGATGCCGATGCCGTGGTCGACCACGTCGATCTGCACGATGTCGCCCGCCTCGATGGACGCGCTGATCGAGACCTGGGAGTGCGGGGGCGAGAAAGCCGTTGCGTTGTCAAGAAGTTCGGCCAGCAACCGGACGAGGTCGCTTGCCACGTAACCGACTACCTCGGCGTTCGGCGCCGTGTGCACCATCACCCGTTGGTACTGCTCGATCTCCGCCGCCCCCGCGCGCAGCACGTCGGTCAGCGGGATCGGCCGGGTGAACCGCCGCGCCACGTCGCCGCCGGAGAGCACCATCAGGTTCTCGTTGTTGCGGCGCATGCGGGTGGCGAGGTGGTCGAGCTTGAAGAGGTTCGCGAGCTGGTCCGGGTCCTCCTCGAACTTCTCCAGCTCCTCCATCAGCTTGAGCTGGCGTTCGACGAGGCTCTGGCTGCGGCGCGAGAGGTTCACGAAGATGTTGCGCATGTTCGCGCGCAGGCCGGCCTGCTCGACCAGCGAGCGCACGGCCTGCTGGTGCACCGCGTCGAACGCGCGCGCCACCTGGCCGAACTCCTCGGTCGTGTCCACCGGCACCGGCTCGATCTCTCGTGCTGCCGCGTCCGGTCGCCACCATTTCGGGAAGTTTGTGCCACGCCACCTCCAGCGCGGAACGGCGCAGCGCGTTGAGCGAACGCAGCAGGTAGCGGCCGATGACGAACCCGATGGTGCCGGCCACGATCACGCTGGCGAACAGGATCGCCGACGCCGCACCGGCCCGGTCGCTCGTCTCGTCGCGCAGCCGGTTCGCGGTGTCGCGCAGGTCGTTCTGCAGCCCCTGCACCACGCCGCCCAGCGACGTCGCGACCGCGCCGGAGGCCTTGCTCCAGTCCGATGCCGCGATCGGCAGCGCCCTGGGCCTCGCGATGTTACCCGTGCCGGTGTTGCTGGTCGGCGCGTCGGACGTCGGGTGCAGCAACGCCGTCGCCAGCATCTTGCGGTGCGCCTCGATGTCCGGGCCGTTGAAGTTCGCCCAGTACGAGTTCAGCTGCTCCGCCGTCGCGAGCGCGGCGAACTGGCCGGCGATGTAGCCGAGCTTGACGTTCGACTCGACCAGCGACCGCACCTCGGCGGTGACGAGCTGGCCGCGGGTGAGCCCGGACAGCACGACCGCCTGCTGGTACAGGACCTCCTCCCGCACGTTCAGCGCGTGGTGCAGGCCCATCGCCGTGCGGGCGAGCGCGGGGTCGCCGAACTCGCCGGAGAGCACCTCGTCCACGTCGAGCATCGACCCGGTGAGCGCGGTGTACTCCTTGATCACGCCCGGTACGTCACCGGTCTTCTCGCGCAACGCGGGAAGACCGCCGATCCGGGCGTGCACGTCGTCCATGCGGGCGACGACGACCTCGCTCAGCGAGGCCTTGCCGATGGCCTGGCGCAGCGTCGCGCGGGCCTCGTCGGTGGCGCGCACCTGATCGGCCAGGGCCTGCGGGCCGGCGCCTCCGGCGATGATCCGCCGCTCCGCCTGCACCCCCTCGACCACGGGGATCAGTGCGGCACGGACCTTCACCAGCCGCTGGAGGGCCGCGTACGACTCGGCGCGCTCCATGTGCGACTGGATCTGCAGTACGCCGGAGCCCACCGCGATGGCGACCGGAACGATCAACACCGCGGCGAGCTTCACCGGCAGGCGCCAGTTGCGCCAGTTGACGAGCTTGTCGATCATCAGACGAAGAGCTTGGCCGCGTTCAGGAAGAGCCGGTACAGGCCGTAGGCGAGCGGAATGCCCACCCACAGCCACGCACCGATCAGCAACATGCGTTGGCTGTTCACTTCCGCACCACGCCTTCCGACTCTTCCTCGGCAGCGGTCTCGGCGGCATCGGCCGCCTCGGCCTCGTTCCACTTGGCGACCGTCGCCTCGTCGTCGCTCTTCGACGAAGGCTTGCTCGGTCTCGTCAGTGATCGCTTCGGCGGTCGTGGGCTCGTGGAACTTCGGGTCGACCGGGCGGACCAGCTCGTTCGCGACGAAACCAACGACCAGCAGCGAGATCATGATGTAGAACGACGTGGCTGTACAAGTCGGGACCGACGTGCCCGGCCTTCTTGCCCGCGTCCGCGATGGCGTTGACGATCAGCGGCCCGAGCACGCCGGCCACCGACCACGCGGTCAGCAGGCGACCGTGGATCGCGCCGACCTGGTAGGTGCCGAAGAGGTCGCGCAGGTAGGCCGGGATCGTGGCGAAACCGCCACCGTAGAAGGTCAGGATCACCATCGCCGCGATGACGAACAGCGGGGTGCTGGTCGGGCCGAACACCAGCAGCACCAGGTAGAGCAGCGCGCCGACACCCAGGTAGAGGCGGTAGATGTTCTTGCGGCCCACGATGTCCGAGGTGGACGACCAGACGAACCGGCCGGCCATGTTCGCCGCGGAGAGCAGCGCCACGAAACCGGTGGCCGCGGTCGCGAGGACCGGCGTCGACGACTCCTTGAAGAAGTCGACCAGCATCGGCGCGGCCTTCTCCAGGATGCCGATGCCCGCGGTGACGTTGAAGCACAGCACGACCCAGAGCAGCCAGAACTGCGGCGTCTTGATCGCGTTGTTCGCGGAGACGTTGAAGCCGACGTTGGCCTTCGGCTTGTCCTTGAGCAGCTCCGCCTTCTCCTGCGTGAACTCACGAGACGGCAGGCGGATCAGCAGCACGCCGACGGTCATGAAGATCGCGTAGGCGATGCCGTGGATCAGGAACGCCTTGCCGATGCCCGACGTGGAGGTGTTGCCGAACGCCGTGAGCATCGAGGTCGACCACGGTGACGCGATCAAAGCTCCGCCGCCGAAGCCCATGATCGCGATGCCGGTCGCCATGCCCGGCCGGTCGGGGAACCACTTGATCAGCGTGGACACCGGCGAGATGTAGCCGATGCCGAGCCCGATACCGCCGACGAGTCCGTAACCGAGGACGACGACCCAGTACTGGCCGGCCCACACACCGGCGGCCGAGATCAGCAGACCGGAGCAGAAGCACACCAGCGAGGTGAACATCGCCCAGCGCGGTCCCCTGCGCTCCACCTGCGTACCGAGCACGGCGGCGGAGAGCCCGAGCATCACGATGCCGAGCTGGAAGGGCAGCGCACTCTGCGTTCCCGTGATGCCGAGGGATTTCTCGAGCGGCGTCTTGAAGACGCTCCACGCGTACGCCTGACCAATGGAGAGATGAATCGCCAGTGCAGCTGGCGGAACGAGCCAGCGGTTCCATCCGGGAGGCGCGACTGTGCGTTCGCGCGCTAAGAACCCCACTACTATCCCCAACCGTCATAAATACGCGGACCGGATGATCCTAGGCCAGGTGCACACGTGCGACAACGGTCAAAACCTGTCCGATCCGTGTTGTCTGCCGCATATCCGCTGGCCATCACAGATGAGCTACCCTCGGGTCCGACCATTTGAGACGAATGCAGCGTCCGGTTTGGCCCGTTTTCCGGTACCCGGGCGCGTTGACCACACACGCGAGCGCGCTACAGTGGTCGCCGCACGCAGAGGGGCGGGAGTACATGACCAAGGCGGTGTGGTCGCCTGGAGAAACACAGCACGAGGAAATGCGGGGTTTCGCGTCGTTCGACGAGCCCGCCACTTTGTCGTACGTCGATTCGAGCGGCAACCCGAACTTCGAGCTGATTCGGCAGACCGACGAATTCCGCGCACTCCGCCGGCGACTCACGATGTTCATCTTCCCGATGACCGTGTTGTTCCTCGCGTCCTACTTGACATTCGTACTGCTGTCCGCGTATGCGAAAGACATCGTCAGCATCAAGGTAATCGGTGTGATCAACCTCGGGATCCTGCTCGGCCTGGGACAGTTCGTGACGTCGATCATCATCACGCTCGGCTACGCCCGTTACGCAAAGCGACGGCTGGACCCGCAGCGCAAATTGCTCGCCGAGATGACAGGCGTCGAGGAGTAAGGCATGCCCACCACCGGCAACCCGGTGCTGAACCTCAGCGTCTTCGCGGTGTTCGTCCTGATCACCCTCTACATCGTCTACCGCGCCAGCAGCCGCAACGTCACGGCGTCGGACTACTACGCCGCGGGCAGCTCGTTCACGGGCGCCCAGAACGGCGTGGCGCTGTCCGGTGACTTCCTGTCCGCCGCGTCGTTCCTCGGCATCTCCGGCGGCATCGCGGCGCACGGCTACGACGGCTTCCTCTACTCCGTCGGCTGGGTCGTCGCGTGGCTGGTCGGCCTGCTGCTGATCGCCGAGGGCCTGCGCAACACCGGCCGCTTCACCGTCGGCGACGTGCTGGCGTTCCGGATGAAGCAGCGCCCGGTCCGCGCGGCCGCGGCGAACGCCACCCTGGTGATCTCGTTCTTCTACATGATCGCGCAGATGGCCGGCGCCGGCGGCCTGATCGCGTTGCTGCTCAACGTGTCCTCGAAGTGGGGACAGGCGCTGCTGATCGCGGTGGTCGGCATGGTCATGGTGCTCTACGTGCTGGTCGGCGGCATGAAGGGCACCACCTGGGTGCAGATCATCAAGGCCGTCCTGCTGCTGCTCTGCGTGACGCTGATGAGCGTCTTCCTGCTCGGGAAGTTCGGCTTCAGCCTGTCCGCGATCATGCAGGCGGCCACCGAGAACAACAAGCTCGGCGAGGCCGTGCTCGACCCCGGCGCCAAGTACGGGATCAGCACGATGTCCAAACTGGACTTCGTCTCGCTGGCGCTGTCGCTGGTGCTCGGCATCGCGTCGCTGCCGCACGTGCTGATGCGCTTCTACACCGTGCCGAACGCCTCGGAAGCCCGTCGTTCGGTCGTGTGGGCGACCTGGACGATGGTCATCTTCTACCTCTGCACGCTGGTGATCGGCTTCGGCGCGATGGCCCTGGTCGGCTCCGAGACCATCGCCGCGGCACCGGGTGGCGAGAACTCCGCCGCCCCGCTGCTGGCGTTCCGGATCGGTGGCGCCGTACTGCTGGGCATCGTGTCCGCCGTCGCCTTCGCCACGATCCTCGCGGTCGTCGCGGGTCTGACGCTGGCGGCGTCGGCCTCGTTCGCGCACGACGTCTACGCGAACGTGATCAAGCGGGGCAACGCCGAGCCGCGCAGGGAGATCCGGGTCGCCCGGCTGACCGCCGTGGTCGTCGGCGTGCTGTCGATCTTCGGCGGCATCGCGGCCAACGGGCAGAACGTGGCGTTCCTCGTGTCGCTGGCCCTGGCGCTGGCGGCGTCGGCGAACCTGTCGACGATCCTCTTCACGATCTTCTGGCGGCGCTTCAACACCACCGGCACGCTGTGGAGCATCTACGGCGGTCTCGGCTCGTGCCTGACGCTGATCATCTTCTCGCCGGTGATGTCCGGCTCGAAGACGGCGATCTTCCCGGACGTCGACTTCGCCTGGTTCCCGCTCGGCAACCCCGGTCTCGTGTCGATCCCGTTCTCGTTCATCTGCGGTTACCTCGGCACGATCTTCTCGAAGCCGGAGCCGGAGATGGCCGAACTGGCCGCCGAGATGGAGGTCCGGGCGATCGCGGGCATCGGCACGAAGACCTGACGCTCAGCCGGGGATGAGACCCGCTTCGTGCGCGATGATCGCCGCCTGAACGCGGTTGCGGACGTCCAGCTGCCGGAGAATGGTGCTGACGTACACCTTCACGGTCCCCTCGACGACGTGGATGCGACGGGCGATCTCGGCGTTGGACAGGCCGGCGCCGACGAGACCGAGCACCTCGCGTTCCCGCGCGGTGAGCGTCCTGATCCGCTCCGTCGCGCCCGGCCGCGGGTGTGCGTGCGCGAGCCGGTCCACCACCCGTTTGGCCACCAGGGGAGACAGGTAGGCGGCACCGGACGCGACGGCCCGCACGCCGGCGATGATCTCCTGCGGGTCGCCGGTCTTGAGCACGAACCCGGCCGCGCCCTCGCCGAGTGCCCTGGTGATGTACGCGTCGTCGGCGAATGTCGTCAGCACCAACGTCTTCGTGTCCGGGTGGCGCTCGCGAATCCGGTTCGCCGCGTCCAAGCCGTCGAGCCGCGGCATCCGGATGTCGAGCACCGCGACGTCCGGGCGGTGCCGGGCGACGGCGTCCAGCGCGGCGCTCCCGTCCTCCGCCTCGGCGACCACCTCGATGTCGCCGGCGGTCGCGAGCACGGCCTTGACGCCGAACCGCACGACGGGTTCGTCGTCGGCGAGCATCACCCGGATCAACCGGACCTCCTCGGCAGGAACTCCTTGTACATCAGCCGATCATTCCGGAAGCACAGCTGGTGCAGGTCATGGCGCTCGTGGTCGAACGGGTTGGCGTGCGTGCTGTAGTACCGGCACTCGGCGCCGTTCGGTGCCTTCACGCCGAGCGGGTTGTCGACCCGCGTGCGCAACGGCAGCTCCAGCCCGTCCTCCTCCCGGCCGAGCTGTGCCCGCGCGAACTGTTCCGGTGTGAGCACGGAAGAAGCGGCGTCGAACACCATGTAGCCCGGCACGCCGACCGCGATCAGCGTGCACACCGCGGACGTGATCAGCACCGTCGTCCGCGCACTTTTCCTGATCTCTTCCTCGGTGCTCCGCCGGCGCACGTGCGTGGGCGTGGTGCGGGGCAAGGGTCGTTCCGGCAGTGTCGCCCTGACCTCGAACCCGCCGTCCCGCGTTGCCCCGGCGTCGAACCGGCCGCCGACGAGCGCGACGCGTTCGGCGAGGCCCACCAGTCCCTTCCCGCTGCCCACGGCGGGAGTGCTGGGCGCTGGGCCGTTGGTGATCCGCAGTTCGAGCTGTTCGCTCAGCTCGACGCGGACCCAGGCGCCGGGAGCGTGCTTGATCACGTTGGTCAGCGCTTCGGCGACCACCCGGTGCACCGTGCGCGCGATGATTCCGTCGACGGGTTCGGTGCGGCGGTTGACGAGTTCGGCATCGAGACCGCTGCGCTGGACGACCTCCTCGATCGTCGCCACCGGTTCGTCCTCGTCGGCGCGCAGCACCTGCATGACGTCAGCGAGCCGTTCTGCGGCGGCGGTGACGCTCGCCCGCGCGGTCTTCGCGGCCTCGCGCTGCTGGGGCGTGAGCGTCGGTTCCAGCTCCAGCGCACCGACGAGCAACGCGGCCCGCGCCAGCTCGTGCCCGACCAGGTCGTGCATCTCCCCGGCCAGCCGCGCCCGTTCGGCGTCGCGGGCATTGTCGGCGTCGCGTTCCAGCAACGCCGCGTGCTCCCAGCCGACCTCCTGGAGGTCGGCGTACCGGCGCCGGAACCGCCCGACCGTCCACGGCACCACGCCGAGTACGCCGATGCCGGACGTGACGGCGAGCGCGGTGTCCGAGCCGCCGCGTTCGGTCAGCGCCACCACGACCCCGGCGATCTCGGCCACCGCCAGGGCGATCGCCGTCGCGCGCGGATCCCGCGCGTGCCGTCCGGCGAGAAAGCTCGTGACCGCCAGCGCGGGCGCCAGCGCGATCAAGCCGGTGGTGCTGTCGAGCTCGACCCGCACGAGATAGCAGACCAGCCACGCCCCGAGCGCGGACCCCAGCGCCACCGCGGGCCGCTTGCGCACCACCGCGAACGCCACGGCGAGCACCGCGAGGTAGAGCACGACCTCCCAGACGGCGAGCCGGCCTGCTCTCGATGTCGCGGCCGCCGCCACCACCGGCACCGCCGCGCACACCCACAAGATCAGCCGAACCCGCACGGCACCCATCATCGCAGCCGGCTGAACACCACGGTCGGCGCCTCGTCCCGCTGCTTCTTCCTGAGCAGCACCGCGATTCCCCACGACACGAGCGCTCCGAGCACCAGTCCCGCCAGCACGTCGTGTACATAGTGGACACCGACCACGACCCGGGAAGCCGCCGCCGACAGCGCGCACACCGCCGCCACCCAGCCGAGCGTCCGGTGCATCGCCCAGATCGCCATCGCGGACGACCCGGCGATCACCGAGTGGTTGCTGGGAAACGACCAGTCGCCCGGTTCCGGGCACTGCGCCAGCGAAGGCGCGGTGCGGCAAGGCCGTTCTTCCCGCACCACAAGCTTGATCACCTCGCTGACCGCGTAGGCCACCACCACACCGGCACCGGCGAGCAACGCCCGCAACCGGTGGTGCAGAAACAGCCAGGCGAACATCAGCACGAATACGACCAGCACCGCGTCGGTGCCCACCACAAGCCAAGTCACCCAGCCGAAGCTACGAACCCGCGGGTTCGGGCGCCTCTGCCGATCGGAACCGGTCGGACCTGTACTTTCGACAAGGTAAGCCGACTGATACAAATCACACGACAAATCAATCACTCGGGTGCAGAGATAATCCCTTAACCGATATTCGCTTTTGTTCTCACCCTGTGGTCCGCGTTGACAACATCAGTCGACTATCGAGATCCTCAGTCGCATGCACAGCGGCCCCGTCCTGGTGGAGCGGCTTCACGTGGACCTGTGTCTGCAGGCCAGCGCACTCTGTCGCTCCCTCTGAGCGCTTTTCGTTTCCATTCGAGACATCGGGCTCATTTGGCGTGCCCAAAAGGAGAGAACGCAATGCGATGGCGAAAAACGATGGCCGGAGCCGCAGTCGCGGTACTCGCGGCCGGTGTGGTCACGGCCAGCGGGGACAACTCCCCCGCCTACGCCGATGTGCAGACGTCCGTCGACAGCAAGACGGCATCGGACGGCAAGCAGTACTGGGTGAAGAACCACCTCACCCAGCAGGCACAAACGCTGAGCACCGGCGCGTAAGAAGTGGCTTCTCGTCTGGGCCGGAGACGAGAACATCGCGGACACGCTCGTCAAGGACCTCAAGAACCTGCCCGGTTCCCTGACCGGCGGGCTCGGCAAGGTCACCAACGCGCTGCCGGGACCCGACTTCCTCGCGGTCATCGACGCGACCGAGGGCTCGCCCAGCTACGGCAAGGTCGTCAACACCGCGACCGTCGGCCCGCTGGTCGAGAACGAGCCGCACCACATGCAGTACGTGTGGCACAAGGGCGACACGATCTACGCGGGCGCGCTGTTCGCAGCCGCCACCTACGCGTTCGACGTGAGCGCGCTGCCTGCGCTTGAAGCTCAAGGGAATCAGCCTGCCGACGAACACGCTCGGCGGGTCGGTGCCGGACGCCTACTGGACGTTGAAGGACGGCACGGCCTACGGCACCTACATGGGCGGCCCCGTGGTGCCCGGCCCGTACACCTACGCCAACGGGCAGACCGTGGTGGGCAACGGTTTCGCGGGCTCGCCCGGTGCGTTGCGTGCGGTTCGACCGAGACGGCAAGGTGCTGTCGCAGGCGTCGGCGGCGACACCGCAGGGCGACGACGAGAAGCTGTGCGCGAACCTGCCGCAGGCTGGGCACGCCGACCGTGCGCGAACCCGCACGGCATCCAGGCCCGCGAGGACCTGAACATCGCTCGTCACCAGTGACTACGCCGAACCGCGCAACATCATCCTCGACCCGGTCAAGGCGCCCTCGCCGTACCTGCGCCGCCCGACGGTCCGCACGTGGGACATCTCCGACCGCAACGCCCCGAAGCTCAAGGCGGTGTCGCTACCTGCAGAACGGTCCCCGCTCCGATCCCGCCGACCCGCTGCACGCAGGAGAGCCGCGCGGTCATGGAGACGACGGTGACGAACCTGCCGGGGCACAAGGGCGCGTTCGCCCAGACCATGCAGGGCGGCGCGGTGCACTACACGCCGGACATCACGGCCGCAGCAGCCGCACTGGTACGAGGTGTTCGACGACGGTGTCGGCCGGCAAGGCGATCCACGCCGGGCAACGATTCGAACGGTGGCGGTTCGAACGGTGGCTGGATCCAGACCTCGCCCGGACGACAAGTACCTGTACCGCGCGATCTCCGGACGGGGCAAGGGCGCGCTCGGCCCGAACGACCCCGGCACCACCGGTGGCGTGTACGTGCTGAACATCGAGAAGCTGCTGGCCGCGGGCACCGTCGTTCCAGTGCCGCATCGACACGCTGGCGGAGGCGCAGAACGGCGGCGCCGAGTCCGACTGCCCGACGCTCGCGGGTGCCGTCCCGATCAACCCCGGCACGCCGGCCGCGGGTCCGCACTGGGGCGCGTACGACAACTTCGAGCTCGGCGCGGACGGGTACTACCACGAGATCAGCTCGCCCCAGCGGCTCGCGGTCTCGAACTACTTCGTCGCCCGCACCGGCCTCGACGGTGACCACAAGGTCAACATCGTGAAGATCGGTCCCGCCGGTCAGCTCACGCTGGACACCACGTTCAAGGACGAGTTCTCCGGCCAGGTCGGTATCAACTTCAACCGCAAGGACTGGCCGCACGGCCCGTTCGGCAACGCGAAGCCGCACTCGGAGCTGTTCGTGATCTCGGATGCGGACGTGAAGTAATGGATCATCCCCACGGAGGTTTCGACGCCGCGCTGACCGGCGTTTCGGTCTGGGCGGTCGTGCTGCGGCTCGCACTGCTGCTGGTGTCGGCGCTCGTCGCGGGCTCCGGTCTGGCGGTCGGCGGCCCGAAGTGGTTGAGGGCCGCGAACTTCGCACTCGCGGCGCTGGGCATCGGGCTCGTCGTGGTGTCGCTGGTGGCTTTCGACGCGCACGTGCTGGGCGCGCTGGCGCACGGAGTGCTGGTGGCTCTTGTGCCGGTCTTGCTGGGCAAGCCCGCTGTCAGGTGGGTGGCGGGCGCGTTGACGCTGCTGCTGGTGATCGAGACCTCTGTGGGGGACTCCGGCCTTTTGCTGGTGGCCAACACCGTCTACGTGGCCGGCGCGGTCGCGTGGGTCGCGCTGGCTCTGTCGGACTCGGCCCGCGCTCGTCAGCACGCGCTGTCGCTGGGCGCGGTGCTGGCACTGGCCGGCCTGGTCCGGCTGGTGTCGTCCGGGCTCGCGTTCGACCGCAGGGTGTACGAGACGGTGCTCGGCGCCGGACTCGTCGCCGTGGTGCTGCTTCCGTTGGCAGCACTTGGTATTCGCCGGTACGGCACGCTTGCGGTCACGGCCGGGCTGCTCGCCTGGAGCGGGCTGGCCGCGATCCCCGCTCCGCAGGAGCTGCCCGTGCCGGGAGTTCCGGTGCTGGCTTCGGCCGGACGGTCTCCGGTGCTGATCAGCCCGCACCGGCCCGGCCCCAACCTGGTGCACTTCCCGTCCGGGAACCACCAGGTACGGGTCGGGGACGGACCCGAGGTGCCGGCCGTGCCTGCTGCCGGTGCGGACGGCACGTGGGCGCTGGTCGACCTGCCTGCCGGACGTGGCGAGATCACGGTGTCCTCCGGATCTTCGGTCCAGGACGACTTCGAGGTCTCGTTCGACACCGGAACGGCACCTGGTCCGGCGGCGGACGTCGAGTGCGCCACCGCGGCCCTCGGCGGGCTCGTGAGTGGCCGGCGGGACGTGCTGACGTCGTGCCCGGCCGACGAACTGTCCACTGAGGACGCCGACTCGCTGACCAAGCTGGTGACGTTCCTGAAGGACAGGGGTGTCCGCAGCGTCCGGCTCGTCTCGGACGCCACACCTCGCGGGGTGCGGGCCGCCGCGCTGGTGCGTTCCGGCCTGGAGGTCAAGGACTCCGGTGACGCGCTGGTCGTGCTGTCCGGCTGGTCGGAGGCGCACAAGGCGTTGTCACGGGCGGGCGTCGAGCAGGCGGAGAACCCGGTGTACCCGCACGGCCTGTACGTCGCGCCGTGGTTGCTGACGACCCCCATAGCGACCTCGGTGACCACGTTGGCCGTGCCACTGCGGTTCGACCCGCGCGAGCAGCTGCCGATCGGCTACGCGATCGAGATCGGCAGCGGGTTCGGTGGCGCGAACCCGACGCCCGCCGGGTTCCGGTCGTGGCTCGGCGGCCGGTCCACCGGTGACCAGGTCCAGATCTACGCGGTCGCCCAGGTGACCGCGATGCCCATGGGGCCGGGCGAGGCGCACGGTCCCGGCATGCCCATGCAGGAAGAGCTGGCGGGGCAATGGGTCCCGAAAGCCACCGTCGTACCGGTCAGCCCGGTGCTCAGCTGAAGGAGAGACATGGCAGCGCAGTTCCTCACCGAGACCACCCCGATCTGGGTCCTGCCGGGCCTCGACCTCGGCCCGGTCCTCGACCCGGCCGTCGGTGTTCCCGCGGCACTGGCCCCGATCTTCGAGCTGCTCAAGCTCGTCGGCGGCTGAGTTTTCTCCTACCACGAAAGGAAATTCCATGAAGAAGATCGTTGCGGCGGCCGTGCTGAGCGGTGCCGTGCTGGCCGGTTTCGCCTCGCCCGCGCTCGCTGACCCCGTTGTCGTGGACAAGCCGGACACCAGTGGCCTCACCGACAAGTGGACGACCGCGCCGCTGGGCATCCCGGTCTTCGGCCTGATCGAGTCGATCGTCAAGGCCCCGAACTACATCATCCCCAACTAGCACGGCGCTGAGGAGTCCCGGTGACAACGAGGTATTTCCCGACATCCTGCGCGGCACCGGTTCCCGCACCCGAGGAACCGGTCCGCACCGTCCCGCTCGTCGTCGCCGGGCTCCTGGCGGTCGGCCTCACCTGGTTCGTGTGGGCCTCCTACGGCGCGAAACAGGGCGTACTGCTGGTCCTCGGCCTGGCGCTGGGCCTGGCTCTGTTCCACTCCCGCTTCGGTTTCACCTCCGCGTGGCGTCAGCTGATCGCCGTCGGCAACGGCGAGGGCCTCCGCGCCCACACCCTTCTCCTCGGCACGGCCGCCACGTTGATCGCGTTGATCATCTCGACGGGCTACGGGCCTGTTCGGCTCGGTCCCCAAGGCCGTCGGCAGCCCGCTTGGGACTGGCGCTGCTGGTGGGTGCGGTGCTGTTCGCGATCGGCATGCAGCTCGGCGGCGCGTGCGCGTCCGGCACGTTGTTCGCGGTCGGTTCCGGCCAGTCCACGATCGTGCTGACCCTGTTCGGCTTCATCGCCGGATCCGTGCTCTACACGTGGGCCTTCCCGCTGTTCGACGGCTGGCCGGCGTTCCCGGCCGTGGTGCTGTCCGAGCACGTCGGCTGGTGGGGCTCGTGGCTGATCACGATCGCCTTGCTGGGGCTCATCGTGCTCGGCGACCCGGCTGGTGCAAGCGCCGTCGCAACCCGCCGCCGGCCGACGTGGTGCCGTCCGCCCGCGGGTTCGCGCGGGTGGTTCGCGGCTCGTGGCCGATCCTGGTCGGCGCGGTGGTGCTGGGTGTGCTGGCGGCGGCGGTGTTCCTGGTGTCCGGCGGCATCTGGGGCGTCACGTTCGCGTTCGCGCTGTGGGGCGCGAAGCTGGTGCAGCTGTTCGGGCTGCACCCGGAGGCGTGGGAGTTCTGGCAGACACCGTCCAACGCGAAGGCTCTCGCCGCTCCGATCTGGACGGACAAGACGTCGCTGACCAACATCGGCATCATGATCGGCGCGGCTCTCGCTGCGGCGGCGGCCGGAGCGTGGAAGATTCACAGCACGATTCCGTGGCGCACGGCTCTCGCGGCCGTGCTGGGAGGTGTGCTGATGGGCATCGGGGCCCGGCTCGCCGGTGGCTGCAACATCGGCGCGTACCTCGGCGGCATCTCCGTCGGGTCGCTGCACGGGTGGCTGTGGGGCGTGTTCGCGCTCGGCGGCACATGGATCGGGTTGCGGTTGCGGCCGTTGTTCGGGCTCGCGAACCCGAAACCGAGCGACTCGGTGTGCTGATCCAACGGGCGGCCATCGCACTCGTCCAGGTCCTGGGCCTGGCCGTGTGGTTCTCGATGTCCGCCGTCGTGCCATCGCTTCGGCACGAGTGGGGAATCAGCGCGGGCGCGGCGGTGTGGCTGACGGCGTCCGTGCAGCTCGGGTTCGTCACCGGCGCGGTCGGGGCCACGGTGCTCAACCTGGCCGACCGCGTCCGTCCACATCTTCTGCTCGCGCTCTCCGCGACGGCCGGCGCGATGTTCACCGGTCTGCTCGCGTTGTTCGTGGACGGGCTGTGGGCGGCCATTCCGCTCCGGTTCCTCACCGGTGTCGCGCTGGCCGGCGTCTACCCGGTCGGCATGAAGCTGATGGCGTCCTGGTCGGACAGCTCGAACCGCGGCCGGGCACTGGGGGTGCTGATCGGGGCGCTGACGCTGGGATCGGCGCTCCCCCACGTGTTCGGGCGGCTGCCGTGGCGTGAGTTGCTCCTGACCGCTGCCGGGATCGCCTTCCTGGGCGCGCTGGTCGCGTTCTTCGTCGTGCGGCCGGGGCCGTTCCTGACCGCGACGACCGCGCAGCTCAACCCGCGCTACGCCGTGCAGATGTTCCGCGAACGCAAGCCGCGGCTGGTGAACCTCGGCTACTTCGGGCACATGTGGGAGCTGTACGCGCTGTGGACGTGGCTGCCGACTTTTCTGTTGAGCGCGCAGGCCCCGGCCGGTCTCACCGTGTTCCTGACGATGGGCGTGGCCGGGTTCGCCGGTTGCCTGATCGGCGGCTGGGCGGCGGACCGGTTCGGCCGCGCGCCCGCCGCCGTCGGGGCGCTGGCGGTGAGCGGAACCTGTTGCCTGCTCTCGCCGCTTGCTTTCGGGTCGCCGCTGCTGATCGCGTTCTGCGCGGTGTGGGGTGCGTCGGTGATCGCCGACTCCGGGGTGTTCTCGGCGTCGTTGAGCGAGGTCGCCGACCCGCGCTACGTCGGCACGGCGCTCACCGCGCTGACCGCCGTCGGGTTCGGGCTGACGGTGGTCAGCATCCAGCTCGTTCCGTTGCTGGCCGACGTGGTGACCTGGCGTTACGCGTTCTTGCTGCTGGTGCCGGGACCGGTGATCGGGGCGCTCGCCATGCTCAGGACCAGGTCGTAGTAGCCCTCGGGGTTGTCCGCGCCGGACCGGCCGTCGATCAGCTCGCGCACGATGTCGCAGTGACCCGCGTGCTGCGCGGTCTCCGCCACGACCCGGACGAGCAGGTGCCCGAACGTCGTCTGGCGCTTGTGCTCCGGCCACCACGGCACCGACGCCGGTGCGTCCAGCGGCAGTCGCGCGATCGACTCGTCGGAGTGCTGCCACGACCGGCGATAGAGGTCGACCAGGTACTCGCGGGTCTCTTCCGGCTTGGCCCACATGTCGCCGTTCTCCCAGATCGACCCGTCCTCGGCCCAAGGCAGCTTGACCGGCGCGGGCCGGCCGGCGGAGTCGCCGAGGTAGCCGAACTCGATGCCGATCAGGTGCTTGACCAGACCGAGCAGGTTGGTACCACTGGGCACGAGCGGGCGGCGGACGTCGCACTCACCCAGTCCGTCCAAAGTGGATAGAACGGCGTCACGTGATTCCTGAAGGTAGCGGTTCAGGTCGCCGGCGATCATGTTCCGACCCTAACGCTCACGAACGACCTGCTGACGTTTGCGTGTGCGGCTTGTCGGAAACACGAGGGCATGACCGAACACGAGCAGTTCACTACTCCGGGCGGCGGTGGCGAGCTCGTCGACGACGAGCCGGACGCGATCGCCGTCGCGGCGGGCGAGGGTGACTACGTCTCCGCGCCCGAGGAGACCGCCATGCACATCGAGGAGACCGAGGAGGGCGGCGGCCGGGTCGACCGGCCCGACGACGGCTACCTCGACCGAGGCACTTTCGGTTGAGTCACCGTCCGTGAGCACAGGTCAGCGCAGAATCGCTCGAATCTCGCTCGAATATCGCTAGAGCGGCCCCTCGTCTAGGACACAAGCTGACCTCAAGTGGTCATACAGTCCTTCATGTCGGGACAAACGAGCGAAGGACAGAGCGATGACCAGCACCGAGATCCTCACCGGCGAGCGCGCGGACCTCCTGGAGACCCTCCGGCAGCACCGCTGGTTCCTGACGTTCACCGCGCAGGGCCTCACCGACGAGCAGGCCGCCTCCAGCCCGACGGCCAGCGCGCTGTGCATCGGCGGCCTCATCAAGCACGTCGCGACCGTCGAGGAGAGCTGGGTCAAGTTCATCGAGCAGGGCACGTCGGCCATGGAGACCGACCCCGAATCGGAGGACTACGAGAACCACGCGGCGACCTTCCGGATGGCGCCGGGCGAGACCCTCGAAGGCATCATCGCGCGGTACAACGAGATCGCGGCCTACACCGACAGGCTCGTCGAGACGGTCGACATGGACCTCTCGCACCCGCTGCCGGCCGCGCCGTGGTTCCCCGAGGGCAAGACGTGGTCGGCGCGGCGCGTGTTCGTGCACATCGTGGCCGAGACCTCGCAGCACGCGGGCCACGCGGACATCATCCGCGAGACGATCGACGGCCAGAAGACGATGGGCTGAGATTCAGGGTCGCGGCGGCGAGAAGGCCGAGAGGAACTGGTCCCGGAAGTCGCTCATCCGCGACACCGGGGCCGACCCTCCCGGCTTGATCCCGTCGTCCCACCGCCAGGACTCGACGCGCGACAGCACGGCCGGGTCCTTCGCCACGATGGTGATCGGCACGTCCCGGGAAGCTCCCTCGCCGGTCACCATCTGGGCCGGCTGGTGGTCGCCGAGGAAGACGAAGACCAGGTTCTCGTCGCCGTAGCGCTCGACGTAGGAGATCACCGACTCCAGCGAGTACGACACGGAGTGCGCGTAGTCGGCGCGCACCGCGGCCGGGTCGCGGCCGAAGATCGACTCCGGTGGGTCGTTCGAGGCGGGCATGGTGCCGTAGATCGAGCCGTCGCCCAGCTTGTCCCACTCCACCGAGTCGGGCGTGGGCGACCACGGCGCGTGCGAGGACACCATCGGGATCGCGGCCATCACCGGCCCGTGCGCCTTCGAGCGCTCAGCTCGTTGGAAGGACTCCAAGGTGAACTGGTCCGGCGTCGTCGCGTAGCCGAACCGCGGACCCTTGTAGCCCAGGCCGGCGGCGTCGTAGATCTCGTTGTAGTGGAAGAAATCCCCTTCGGGCCACGCCTGCGTGATGCCGGGAACGACACCGACCGAACGCCACGACGCCTCGCGGAACGCGCGCGGCAACGTGAGCCGGTCGCTCGCCACCAGGTTGCGGTACCGCTGCTGGTTGTCGATCCACAACCCGGACAGCAGCGTCGCCTGCGCCATCCAGCTGCCGCCACCGGCCGTGGGTGAGGTCAGGTACGCCGACTTCGCGTTGTACCCGGCCGCCTTCAGCCGCTCGTTGCCGTTGGCGAGCTTCGCGGACACGGCGGGCATGTCGAGCGCCGACTTGCCGTAGCTCTCGACGAACGTGAAGACGACGTCCTTGCCCTGCAACGAGGACAGCAGCCCGGGATGCCCGCGGTACGAGTCGACGGCCGCCTCCTCGGCGAACACGTCCTGGTCGTGCAGCCCGGCCTGGAAGCGGCGCGCGTGATCCACCAGCGACGTCGCGGCGGCATCGGAGTACACCGGAACTCCCGGCACAGCCAGGGAAAGACACGCCACGGCGGCCAGCGCCACGGCCCGGACCGCGGTCGGGCGCCGCTGCGCGGCGACGGAACTGAGCCTCAGCACGGAGACCGCGGCCACGAACACGATGGCCAGGACCAGCGCCGCCGTGCACACCACGGCCAGGACGGAGGCGAGCCGGCCGAACGTCACGTCCACGAAGTCGAGGGCGGGTGCCAGCAGCGGCCAGTCCAGCACCAGGTCGAACGGCCGGTACAGCACCATGTCGAAGCCGATGTCCATGATCTTGACGACCGTGAACAGCCCCAGCGCGACGCCGACGACGACGGCCGCGGGCCGGCGAAACCGGTCCGGCAGCAGCATCAGCACCAGCACGCCCACGAGGCCTTCGAGCGGCACCCGCAGGAACGCCTCGAACGTGAACTTCTCCAGGTCGCTCGGTGCGATGAGCACGAACAACACGAACAGCGCCGCCAAGATCGTGGCCGTCCGCCGCAGCAACATCCTCACCGAGATTCCCCTTTCCCTACCTATGAGGTAAACGCGGCACAACCCGCACCCGGTTCAACTCGGGTAGCCTCAGCCCCTGTGACCCGCCCGCACGTTCTGCTGAGCGTCGCCGTCAGCCTCGACGGCCACATCGACGATCGCGGCACCGAGAGGTTTCCGCTTTCCAACGCCGAGGACTTCGACCACGTCGACCGGATGCGCGCGGAGTCGGACGCGATTCTGGCCGGGGCCGAGACGCTGCGTCGTGACAACGCACGCCTGCTCGTCTACAGCGACGAGCGGCGTGCGCGGAGAATAGCGGACGGCAAGCCGGAGTTCCCACTGCGGGTCGTCGTCACCAGAAAGGGTCAGCTGGACCCTGAGCTGCGATTTTGGCACTGCGGCGGGGAGCGGCTGGTCTACACGGCGAGCGCTCCGACCACCGTGGACCACCTCGCCGAAACGAAAACCTTCAGCGATTTCTCAGACATTCTGGACGATCTGGGAGAACGCGGTGTGAGAAGGCTCATGGTCGAAGGCGGCACGAGCATTCACACCGCGTTCCTGCAAGCGGGACTGGCGGACGAGATCAGGATCGCGGTCGCGCCGATGCTGATCGGACAGGCGACGGCCCCGCGTTTCGTGAATCCCGCCGAATTCCCCGGTGGACCGGCTCGCCGATTCCACCTGGAGGACGTCACGAAAGTCGGGGACGTCGCTGTTCTGCGCTACTTCCCGAAGGTCACTTCTTCCCCGTGACGGCGGAAAGAAGGCCGAAGATCTGCTCCCGGCGGTAGGTCGCGATCACCAGCGCCCACACCATGAAGATGATCGGCATCGTCGCGGCCTTGAAGCCGCCGTTGGTCACCAGGAAGAGCTCGGTGAGCGCGGCACCGCCCATGATGCCCGCCAGCGCCAGCGCCGCGATGCCGCAGATCCGCGGCACCAGGAGGCCCAGCGCGGTGCCGATCTCCAGCACGCCGGTGAAGTAGCGGAACCACTGGCCGAAGCCGATGTCGTCGAACTTGGCGACGAACTGGTCGGTGAACAACGCGTAGCCGTTCATGACGAACTGGACGGCCAGCAGGATCTGCAGGATCCAGACGACGATGTTGCCGACCTTCGCCGCGGTTGAGGTCTGCTCAGACATGCCGGGATCCTCCCACCGAAACCCTGGCGTGCCGCCACAGCCAGAGCACATCGCGGCCGAACGACCACACGAGCGATGCCAGCGCGAGACCGACGACGACAGCCGCGAACGGAATGACGCCCGACGCCGCCACGACGAGGAAGATGCCCTGCACCGCGGCCACGACCTTGCGGGCGTAGCTCGGCGGCAGCGGCGCGTTCATCCAGCGAAAACGCCAGGACGCGGCCACGAACACGTACCGCATGAGCCCGATCGCGAGCACCCAGGGACCCATGTGCACGGCCACGTACGCGCTCAGCACCAGGATCAGGAACGCGTCGACCTCCATGTCGAACCGCGCACCCAGCGGGGTCGAGGTGCCGGTGCGGCGGGCGACCTGGCCGTCCACCCAGTCGAGTGACAACGCGACCGCCGCGAGCGTCACGACCAGCGTGACCGGCACGTCCTGACCGGCGCGGTCCGCGACCAGCGCGGTCACGGCACCGACCATCAGCCCACGGGCCAGGGTCACCCGATCAGCGGGCCCCAGCGCGGCCGCGCGGTGCCGCTGCATGCCGTAGCCGAGGAAGGCCCAGGTGGCGAACCCGTAGGCGAGCCCGGCGGCCCAGCCCAGCGGACCGAGACCGGTCGTGGCACCGACCACGCCCAGCAGGACGACCTGAAGACCCGCCCAGACGGCGGGCTCCCAGGGAACGCGGGGGCCCCGTGTTCCCCTGGAGGAAACGCGGGGCCCCCGCGTTCCGTCAGCAAGCCTCCTGGTGTGCTGAAGTGTGATCATTCGGTGCCCCTAGGGTCTGTTTCTTGGATCTCGTTCGATGAGAGTCGCGGCTGAGGTGGTTCCTGGCGGTGCGGGCGACAGGCCCGCATACCGCTGTTGTATGTGGGCCTCTCGTCCGTGCCCCCAGGGGCCGCCTCAGCCCCGGCTATCGCGAACACGGATCCAAGAAACAGACCCTTGGTGGACTTCGTGCGGCGGAGGTGTTGTGAGTGACACGTACGGCGAGTGCCTTTTGGCTCAACGAATCGGGAAACGGGGAGGTTCGGCAGGTCACACTGGCCGAGCCCGGTCCCGGTGAGGTCGAGGTGCGCACGCTGTTCTCGGGCGTCAGCCGAGGAACGGAGACGCTCGTCTTCCGCGGTGGGGTGCCGGAGAACCAGTACGCGGCGATGCGCGCCCCTTTCCAGGAGGGTGACTTCCCGTGGCCGGTCAAGTACGGGTACCTCAACGTGGGCGTGGTTGAACACGGTCCCGAAAAACTGCGCGGGCGCACCGTGTTCTGCCTCTATCCACATCAGACTCGTTACGTGGTCCCGGAGAGCGCCGTGACGCCGGTGCCCGACCGGGTTCCGGCGGCTCGCGCGGTGCTCGCGGGCACCGTCGAGACGGCCGTGAACGCGGTGTGGGACGCGCATCCGCTGATCGGTGACCGGATCGCGGTGGTCGGTGGCGGCATGGTCGGTTCGAGCATCGCGGCCGTCCTGGCCACCTTCCCGGGCGCGCGGGTCCAGCTCGTGGACGCCGATCCTGCTCGCGAGACGGTCGCTCGACGGCTGGGGATCGGATTCGCCTTGCCGGCCAACGCTCTCGACGGCTGCGACCTCGTATTCCACGCCAGCGCAACGGAACCCGGCCTCACCACCGCGCTGAACCTGCTCGCGCCGGAGGGCCGGGTCGTCGAGCTGAGCTGGTACGGGGACCGGAAGATCGCCCTGCCGCTGGGCGAGTACTTCCACTCGCGCCGGCTGACGATCCGCAGCAGCCAGGTCGGTGTGGTCGGCCGCCCGGACCGCACCTACGCCGAACGCATGGCGCTGGCGCTCGATCTGCTGGCCGACGACCGGTTCGACGCGCTCATCACCGGTTCCAGCGCGTTCGAGGAGCTCCCGGACGTCATGCCGAAGCTGGTCGACGGCGAGATTCCGGCGCTGTGCCACCGCGTTGACTACAGCCCCGTTGACTACGGTGAGCCCCATGTTTCCCAGTGACACCACGGTCGACGTCCGCGGGCAGCGCGTGGCCGTGCTCCCGGTCGGCAGCACCGAGCAGCACGGCCCGCACCTGCCGCTGGCCACCGACTCGGTGATCGCGTGGACCATCGCGTCGGAGATCTCGAAGGCGCACCCGGTCCGGCTGCTGCCGCCGATCCAGTTCTCGTGCTCACAGGAACACGCCGACTGGCCGGGCACCGTCAGCATCACCGCGCGCACGTTGATCTCAGTGGTCACGGACATCGCGGACTCTTTGCGGCGCAACGGAGTTCGTCATCTCGTGCTGGTCAACGGCCACGGCGGCAACTACGTGCTGTCGAACATCGTGCAGGAAGGTGAAGGCCTGGCCCTGTTTCCCGGCCGCGACGACTGGGCGTTCGCGCGGGAGAAGGCCGGCATCGAGACTTCGGCGTACAGCGACATGCACGCGGGTGAGCTGGAGACGTCGATTCTCTTGCACGCTCACCCCGATCTGATTCGTCCCGGCTACGAGACCGCCGATCACCTGGCGGAGGACCGGCGGCACATGCTCACCCTGGGGCTGGCGCCGTACACGTCCTCCGGCGTCATCGGGCGTCCTTCGCTCGCGTCAGCGCGCAAGGGCGAGCTGCTGCTCGCGGGGCTGGCCGAGTCGTTCGGCCACTACCTCGGCCTCTTCGACCTTGGTACGGCGTGACAGGAAGAGCACGACCGCGCCGGGCAGGGCCGCGATCAGTGCCAGCACGCCGTAGACGATGCCGGTGGTGAAGCCCTGCTGGGCACCCAGCCCGGCGGCACCGAACGCCACCGCGAGGAACGCCTCGCGCGGCCCGAACCCGCCGATGTTCACCGGGATCGCCATGATCAGCAGCGCCAGCACGACGACCGGGGCGAGCTGCGTGATCGTGGCGTCCGACCCGGCCGCGCGGGCGGCGACCAGGAACATCGCCACGTATCCGGCGACGGTCGCGGCCGACAGCCCGACGACCGCGGGCCACGTCTTCAGCGACAGCAGGCGGATGCCGTCCGCGAGGGTGTTGACCAGCACTTTCCGCACCGGCCCGACCTGCCAGCCGATGACCGCGGCGGCCACCAGACCGGCGAGGACGAGTGCGGCGGTGGTGCCGTTCGGCGCGAGGTCGAGGCCGGGCGCGGGGTGCGTGAGCAGCACCGCGAGCCCGATCCCGATCAGCACGAACTGGCCGGCGAAGCGCTCGAAGAACACGGCGCGCACGCCACGTCCGACATCGCCCGACTGCACGGCCGTGGTTGACCGCGCGGTGCACGTCGCCGAGCACGCCCGCGGGCAGCACGGCGTTGACGAGCAGTGCGCGGTAGTAGTCGCTGACCGCAGTACGCATGGACAGCGACAGGCCGAGGCGGCGCGCGACGAGCACCCAGCGACCGGCGCTGAGCAGGGTCGTCGCGAACCCGATCGCCAGTGCGGCGGCGACGGAGAACGCGTCGATCGCGCGCAGTCCGTCGAGGAAGGCCCCCGTGCCCAGGCGCAGGCCCAGAACGACCAAGATCGCCACGGCCAACAGCAGGCGAAGCCACGGCCATAGTGTTCTCTTCTTTTGGTCATTCATCAGTCAGCCCTCGGTATCGCTAGCAGGTCGACGTGGTGGATCACCGCGGAAGCCTCTGACCTGCGGCGCAGGTACTCAGATGCCTCCCCGGCGAGTGCGGGTTCCTGCTCGACCGCCGCGTCGACCCAGCCCTTGAGCCATTCCCTCTGCAGGGCGTCGGCATTCGTGCGCCAGGGGCTCTGTGCCGTTCGAACCGAAGCGCCGGCTGCCACGAATGCTTCTTCAGCAGCGGCTGGGGCGTCCGGTCCGAGGAGCCTGCGCCCGTCCACGACGCGGCGCTGGTGAGCGTTGAACGCGTCCTGGAAGGCAGCATCGAGCGGTTCGGCCGGGTCGAACTCGATCCGGCCTGCCACCGAGAGCGTGAACAGTGCGGGCACATGTGCTTCTACGCATGCAACCGCCAGAGCGTTCATCTCGTCAGTAGTGAGCAAGTCGAGCAATGCGGAGCAAGTGACCAGGTCAGCGCCCGCGAGGTCAGCGGCGGTCAGGGACGTGAGATCACCCTGACGTGTCTCGGCGGTGACGTCCTTCAGCTCGCTCATGCTGGCCTCCGCCAGCCTGAGCAGCCGGGGGTCGCGGTCGTGCAGCACCCAGTGCTGTACGCCGCCGAGCCTCCCGGCGAGCCATCGTCCCATCGATCCTGTGCCACACCCCAGGTCACGGATCGTCAGGGGGTTTCGGTTCACCAGAGTTGCGCGGACCACGTCGACCAGCTCTGTCGAGCGTGCCTGTGCGTCCGCTTTCTCCCGCAGTGCCAGCCATTCCGGGGCGAAGGTCATGGCCGCAGAGTAGCCAGCACCCTCCGCAGGTCCTCTGTGGATTCGTCCCATGTGGACAACCGGGCGCGTCGGGCCAGTGCCCTGGTCGTGCAGTCCGGCCCGGAATTCCCGATCTTCGAACCACCGCTGGAGTGCAGCTGAGAGGGCGTCTTCGTCACCCGGCGGGAGGAGCAGGCCGCCGTCGGCGAGCGCGTCCGGTACGGCACTCGCGATGACCGGCAGGCCTCTCGCCAGCGCCTCGGTGACGACCATGCCGTAGGTCTCGTTCCGGCTGGCCAGCACGAACAGGTCGGCGGTCGCGTATGCGCTGCTCAGAGCCTCACCGGTGAGCGGTCCGGGGAAGCTGACGCGATCATCGTGCGGGAGTTCTCGCAGGAACGGCCGGTGTGGCCCGACGCAGTTGAGCCGCCAGTCGTGGTCGATCTTGCGCAGCGCTCTGACCAGCACGTCATGGCCCTTGCGGGGTGTGATCGAGGCAACGCAGAGCAGTTGGGTGCGTCCGTCCGTGCCAGTGGCGAGCGGGGCCGGATCGGTGCCGGGCAGGACGACGTGGACGGTGCTCAGCCCGTGCCTGGTCCTGATGTTCTCGGCGGCGGTGGGACTGGTCGCGATGACGGCGCTCGCCGCGTGCAGGACCTGCCGTTCCTTCGCGTCGAGCAGTTCGGCCGTCGAGGGGTCGAGCCCGGTCTCGTCGGCCAGCGGCAGGTGCACCAGCACGGCCAGCCGGAGCCGTCGCGCGTGCGGGACGACGACCTCGGGCAGACCGCAGCCGACCAGGCCGTCCATCAGCACGACGTCGCCGTCCGGGATGCCCGCAAGCGTTTGCTCCAACGCCGCGGTGTCACGCGGGCGCGGCCAGTCACCAGCGACGGTCAACCGGTTCAGACCCGCGCTGACACGCAGGTCGTAGACGTTGCCGCCGCTGGGACTGGCCGGATCGCCGACGTCAGCCGGCAGTACGAAGTGCACGTTCGTAGCTCGCCCACGCCACATGAGACTCGTGGAGTGTGACGGTGATCCCATCGATGCCGTGGGCACCCTCGCCCAGAGCACCCTCGGAGATCTTGTCCGCGAGCTGGTCCGCGATGAACTTCGCGAGCCACTCCGTGGACGTGTTGATGCCCGCGAACTGCGGTTCTTCGTCCAGGTTGCGGTAGTTGAACGCGGCCAGGACCTTGTTCAGCTCCTGCGTGGCGAGTCCGATGTCGACAACGATGTTGTCCGAATCGAGCTCAGCACGTTTGAACGTTGCGTCGACCAGGAACGTTGCTCCATGGAGACGTTGTGCCGGACCGAAGACCTCGCCGCGGAAACTGTGGGCGATCATGACGTGATCGCGGACGGTGATGCTGAACAGGATGACCTCCGCTGTGCGGTCGGGTTACGGTGCGACCTCGCTCCGAGCGTAGTTGAACGCTCGGGAGGCGCCTGGTGACGAGGGGACCCGAGATGTTCGAACAGGCCTTCAACGAGGAAGACGTGGCGGAGTCCGACCTGGTGACCCGCCGTGGCACCTTCCGCGCAGTCGCATTCCGCGCGGACGGCCACGAGCACATGGCTCTCGTCTACGGCAAGACAAAACTGCGCGAGAACGTGCTGGTGCGCATCCACTCTGAGTGCATGACCGGTGACATCTTCGCCGCCATGCGCTGCGAGTGTGGCGAACAACTCGATGCGGCGCTGAACACCATCGTGCGCGAGGGCAGCGGCATCCTCGTGTACCTGCGCGGCCACGAGGGCCGTGGAATCGGTTTGGTGGCAAAGGTTCGCACCCACGTGCTCCAGGACGCCGGCATGGACACCCTGGACTCCGCGACCTCCCTCGGCCTCCCGGTGGACATCCGCGACTACACGCCCGCGGCTCGTGTCCTGCGACACCTGCGCGTGCAGTCGGTGCGACTCATGTCCAACAACCCGGACAAGATCGCGGCGCTGGAGGAGAACGGCATCCCGGTCACCGCGCGGGTCCCTCTGCTGATGGCTCCGAACTCGCACAACATCGCGTACCTGACGGCGAAGCGCGACCGGCTCGGGCACGACCTGCCGCAGGTCGACTCGTTCACGCTGCCGCACGCGCGCTGAGCCGGCCGATCTTGTCGGTGCCGCCGAGTAGGTTGGGTTGCGAGGGGATCCCCGGCCGGGGGTACCCCTGCGCAAGCCTGACCATTGCTTTCCCAGCATGTGGCGCTCAGACTGTCCGGCATGCTGGCGCTGCGAGCGGGGCGTGCCTTCGACGGTGAGCGGACGCTCGCCGGCCCTCTCACGGTCGTGACCGACGACGGCCGGATCAAGGCGATCGAGCCGGGCCATCCGGACGTTCCCGGTGCCGAGATCATCGATCTCGGCACCGCCACCGTCCTACCGGGACTGATCGACACCCACGTCCATCTCTGCGCGGACAGCGAGAACGGCGCGCTGGACCGCCTCCCCGGCTTCTCCGAGGAACACCTCGACGAGGTGATCAAGGGCAGTCTCGACCGCCAGCTCCAGGCCGGCGTGACGACCGTCCGCGATCTCGGCGACCGCGCGTGGGCCGTGGCCGACCAGCGCGACCGCCACCGGCAGCGAATCCTCGCGGCCGGCCCGCCCATCACGAGTCCCCAGGGCCACTGCTGGTCCATGGGTGGCGAGGTCGCCGGCGAAGAAGCACTCCGCCAGGCCGTGCGCGAGCGAGCCGAACGCCGGGTCGACATCGTCAAGATCATGGCCAGCGGCGGGTTCGCCACTCCCGGCACGGCCGTCGACGACTGCCAGTTCACCGAACGGGAACTCCGCGTGGTGGTCGAGGAAGCCCACTCGCTCGGCCTGCCGGTGACCGCCCACGCCCACAGCCTCGCGGCGGTCCAGCGCGCCGTGGCCGCCGGCGTCGACGGCATCGAGCACTGCACGTGCCTCACCGGCGGGGCCATGGTCGTCCCGGTCGAGCTGATGGACGCACTGGCCGAAGCCGACATCGCGGTCTGCCACACCCTCGGTGTCACGATGGAGCCGCCACCGGAGATCCGGGAGGCGTTCGAGCGCATGGGGATGAGCATCGCCGCCAAGATCAACGCGGCCGGCCGGATGTACGACCACGGCGTGCGGGCCGTGTCCGGGACCGATGGCGGGATCGGTGTGGGCAAGCCGCACGGGATCACCGCCTACGCCCTGGCCGACATGATCGAGGCCGGCATCCCGAACAAGGTGGTGCTGGCGAGTGCCACCAGTCAGGCCGCGAAGGCCTGCGGTGTCAGCAAAGGAATGCTGAAGCCGGACTGGGACGCGGACATCATCGCCGTGCAGGGCGATCCCATGCGGGACATCACCGCGCTGCGGCACGTGACCACCGTGGTCATCGGCGGTCAGATCGTGACGACGACCTTGCCGGCCGACCGTCGCGAGTAGACGTACTCCACGGCGTCGAGCGCCTCGGACAACGGGAAGGTCCGGTCCACCGCCGGGTTCACCGAGCCCGCTTCGATCATCACCCGCAGCTCCTCGAAGTCGGCACCCCGCTCCACCGACGCCAACGCAACGAGCTTCTGCGGCACGAACGCGTTCAACGCCATGGCGCGCAACGCCCGGTCGAAGCCGCCCATCAACGGCCCCGACGTCTCGGAACCCACCAGCACCAGCTTTCCCTTGGGTACCAACGCCCGGCGAAGCCGCGACAACGACCGGTGCCCACCGCAGTCGAGCACGACGTCATATGTGCCAGTGAAGTCCGCGACCGTGTAGTCGACGACCTCGTGCGCTCCCAACGACCGCACCATCTCCAGCTTGCCGGTGCTGCACACGCCGGTGACGTGAGCACCGAGAGCCCGCGCGATCTGCACCCCGTACGACCCGACGCCACCACCGGCGCCGAGCACCAGAACCCGTTGCCCCGGCTGAACTCCACGCAATCCCTGCAACGCCGTCGCACCCGAGATCGGCACGGCGGCGGCCTCGGTGAACGACAACCCGGCCGGCTTACGAGCCAGCTGACTCACGGGAGCCACCGCGTACTCGGCGAACGAGCCGGGGCACGTCCCGAACACCTCGTCCCCGACCGCGAACTCGGTCACCCCCGGCCCCACCGCCGACACGACACCGGAAACGTCGTGCCCCGGCACCGGCGACTTCGGCCCGCGCAACCCGAACCCGATGACCCGCAACAGGTACGGCTTCCCGGTCAGCAGGTGCCAGGTGCCCATGTCGACGCCCGCCGCCCGCACCTCCAGCAGAACCTCACCCTGCCCAGGCACAGGCACATCCAGCTCACCGAGCGCCGCCGATCCATATCTTCGTTGCACAACAGCCTTCATCACTGAAACTCCTCCTCCGGGTACTGAAAAACCTCTTCGAGCGAAACCTTGAACACGCGTGCGATCCGGAACGCCACCTCCAGCGAGGGCGAGTAGCGCCCCTGCTCGACGGCGATCAACGTCTGCCGCGTCACGCCGATCGCCGCGGCGAGGTCGGCCTGCTTCATCTCGCCGTGCGCGAACCGCAGGGCGCGGATGGAGTTCGTGACCTTGGTGGGCTTCACTGCAGACCCCACCGGTAGCCCGCGATCTTCGTCACCGAACTGAGCACCGCGGACAGCACGAAGCACAGGTAGAGCACGTTCGCGATCCAGAAGTGCGGCGCCTCGAACATCGCCAGCGCCATCGCGGACACTCCGCCGATCACGACGAACGACTGGCCCACGTACTCGCCGTACCGGCCGATCTCCTGGTCCCGCTCGTCCGCCTGGACCCCGTCTCCGCGAGAGGCGATGCCGAACCAGATCCCGGACACGATGCCCGCGATGATCGCGATCCCGATCGTCCAGAGCGCGGTGCCGGCGTACGGCACTTCAGCCAGCGGCCGTCCGTCCGCTTTGCCCAAGATCACCAGCACGTACATCGCGTAGGCGAGCACGGCGATGATCGCCATGGCCCACGCTCTCTTCTCCTCGAACGCCATGGTCCCGCTCCTGATGTCAAAGAAACCTGACATCACCAAGGTAAAGCGAATTGGACACCGTGTCAAATATTCTTAACTTGATCGACGCGTCCGTATGGCGGTCGACTACGTCCGATCGGCCCCTATAGCGTGCGGTTCATGCTCCGGCCAGTCCTTGTTGCGTGCGCGCTTGCCCTCACGGCGTGCAGTCAGGCCGTGACGGCAGACCCACCCGCCGTCACGCCCACGCAGCAGTCACACACCCCTGCAGCAGCGCCCCTCGTCGCGACCCCCGAGGTCTGCCCGATGCCCGACAGCGGGCTCGAATGCGACCTCCAGAAGCGCGTCAGGGCCGCGCAGGACTACGCCGAGACCAGGCCGGGCACCGTCGGCATCGTGCTGCGCGACCGCAAGACCGGGGTGATGTGGCGCAACGACCACGCGGGCGACCTGGTGTGGACCGCGTCGACGATCAAGCTCGCGATGGTCGTGAACCTGCTGGAGCGCCACCGCGCCGGCAAGATCAAGCTGAGCACCGAAGACCGCCGGCTGATGACCGCGATGCTGCACACCTCCGACGACGACGCGGCCGACACGTTGTGGAAGCGGTACAGCGGCACGACGTTCAACGCCGCGTTCGCGAAGTACGGAATGACCGAATTGGTCCCCCAACGGGGGTATTCGTCCAGTTTTCCGTACTGGGGCTTCGAGAAGTGCACGGCGAACGACCTCGACCGCCTGATCAACTACGTCCTCGACACCGTACCCGCGGAGGACCGCGCGTACATCGTCGAGCAGATGCGTCAGGTCGGCCCGGTACAGCAGTGGGGTGTCTGGGGCCCGGACTCCGGTGCGAAGAACGGCTGGTCGGAAGAGGACGGCGGCTGGGTGATGAACTCGGTCGGGTTCGTCGGGCCGGACGAGCGGTACACGCTCGCGATCATGAACAACCTCAAGGGCGAGGGCGCCTACGACGAGGGGCGCGCCACGGACACGGAGATCACCCGCATCCTGTTCCGCTAGGACTGTCCGTGCAGGGGTTCGAAGTGGAACGAGCGGATGAAGCAGTCGCGCGGCTGGTTCACGGCGAACAACACGCAATCGGCCACGGACTGGGCGGTCAGCATGCCGTCGCGCGGTGCGTTGTCGTCGTTGTCAAAGTCCGGCGGATACAGCGAGATCATGCGGATCCCCTCTGGCCGCAACCGTTGCGACATGATCTCCGTGTACCGGCCCTGCCCCGCCTTGGCCGCGTGGAACGCCGCGTGCGCGATGTGCGCGGGATCGCTGCGTAACTCGGCTTCCAGCGACACGATCGTCACGACGTCCGCACGCTCGGAGCGACGCAGCAGCGACAGGAAGTTTTCGGTCATCAGCACCGTTCCGGCCGTACCGGACAAGATGGTCCGCACGATCGCGTCGTCGTCCGCTTGCGAATCCTCGAGGAACGCCGCTCCGTTGTTGACCAGCACGTCGACGTGCCCGAGCAACTCCCCCACCTGGTCGGCACAACGCCGGACCGACACCGGATCGGTCAGGTCGCACTGCAGCGCGTGACCGTCCGGCAACAGATCGCGAGTGCGTTGCGCGGCCACGAGATCGCGGGCGGTGACCACGACCGTGGCGCCCTGGGCGGCGAACCGCCGCGCGATCGTGCGTCCGAAACCCCTGGCACCGCCGGTGATCACCACGTTCATGCCGACCATGGTGCGAGCTCCATCCCGCTGGAGGTCAAGTTGCTAGCGTGGTGGCGACCTGTTCGACACTGGGGAAGGGGTCGCCGTGCCGGACCGCCGCGCACAACTGGAAGAGAAGATCCGCGCGTTCCAGGAGCAGGCCGCCAAAGCAGGCCAGCTCAAGGACAAGATCTCGGAGCTGCGCGGGCAGGCCCGCAGCGGCGACGGTTCGGTCGTCGCGACCGTCGCGCCGTCGGGTGCCGTGCTGGGTCTGCAGCTGAGCCCGAACGCGATGAAGTACAGCCACACGCAGCTGCAGCAGGAGATCCTCGCCACCATCCGGGCGGCGACGCAGCAGGCCGCGCAGGCGTTGCAGGAGACCGTGGTGCCGGTGCTGGGTGACCAGGCCGAACGCTTCAAGGACGCGTTCAACGCGCACTCGAACGTGATGATGCCGGAAGCGCCCCACAGTGCACGCAGCCCATGGCGCCACAGCAACACATGGCACCGCCACCGCAGCAGATGGCACCGCCGCCTGTGTCGAGGCCCGCACCGGGGAACCGTCCGCGTCCCGCGCCCGTCGCAGACGATGACGACTTCGGCGGCAACTCGATCTTGAGGTGATGGGGGCATGACGGGTTACCAGGTGCAGGGCGGTGCGTTGCTCGCGCACAGCAAGGGTTCGCAGGAGGCGGCCGGCCAGTTCGGTCAGCTGGCCTCGCTGCTCGAACAGGCACGGGTGAGCGACGACTGCTTCGGCCCGCTCGGCGAGCTGATGGCGTTCAAGTACTTCGAGGGCCTGAAGGAATGCCAGGACATGGCCAACAAGGCCAAGGGTTTCCTGGAGGGCGTGTCCGAGCGCACCGAGCAGACCGCCCAGACCTACCGCGACGTCGAGGACGCGATCCACCAGGGGTTGACGAAGATCTCCTCCGCCGGTCCGGGCAGCCTGGCCGACCTCAACGGCGCGGGCAACGGCAACCGCAAGAGCGACTTCGAGCAGAACGCCGGCTACGGCAGCTCGTGGGTGAGCACCGGCGGCGACATCGCGCGGGCGGGCAGCCCGCCGGACGTGGCGATCGCGGCGGTCAACGCCCGCATGGAGCAGCTGCAGTTCGTGATGAGCCCCGGCCAGTCGTTCATCGACAACGGCCTCGGCTTCCTGATCGGCATCGTGATCAGCCCGATCGTCGAGCTCGTGCTCGAACCCGCGATCGGCGACCCCGAGCAGATGCGCAGCACCGCGACCGGCTGGGGCAAGGTCGCGGACTGGGTGCAGAAGTCCGGCGAACACGAGAAGACCCGTGCCACCGCGACGTCGGAACCGTGGACCGGCCAGGCCGGCGACCGGTTCCGCAAGCAGATGGACGAGTTCGGCGCGGGCGCCGAAGCGTTCTCGAACGAGATCCGCGGCCTCCAGCAGATGCTGGACCTCGCCGCCGACCTCTTCGACGCGTTCGTCGAGATCTGCATCGACATCCTGCAAGAGCTGGTGATGGGCCTGATCATCGAGTGGCTGGCCGCGCTGGCCGCCTCGTGGATCACCGCCGGTGCCTCGATGGCCGCGGCGGGCGTCGCCACCACCGCCCAGGTCGGCGGAACGATGGCGCGCCTGGGCATGAAGGTCAAGCAGCTGCTCGGCAAGCTCAAGCCGTTGATCGACAAGCTCGAGGACCTGCTGCAGGCGCTGCGCAAGGGCCCGCTGAAGAAGCTCGTCGAAAAGGCCGAAGGCCTGCGCGACGGCAACATGGCCGAGAAGTGGGTGATGCGCAAGATCGACGCCAACCCGCTGGCCAAGATCGTCACCAAGGCGGACCCGACAACGATGGCCTCGAAGACCGGCAACAGGTTCGCCGAACGCTTCGGCGTCGACGGGCCGGGGTCGGACTCGCTGACCACGAACCTCACCGAGGCCGGGCTGCGCATGGCGGGCATGAGCGGCACCACCCACGTGCCGACCGCCATCACCAACGGCATCATGGAGAATGCTCCCGGCCTCGCGATGGAGCAGGGCATCAAGCACGGCTACAACGAAAGCCAGGACCCGTCCTCCGACGAGGAGCGCGCGGACGCCATGAACCGAGGATTCGAGTACGAGTGATCTTCTCGGCACCACTCGGCCCCGGCCACACCGCCCGGCGGCTCTGCCAGGGCGAGGCGCTGCGGTGGGCGATGTACCGGCGGACCTTCTACTACGCCGTGGACGGCCTCGACCAGCTCGGCGCGCCGGGCCGGTCCTTGTTCACGCGCGGGGCGTCGGCCGTGGGCCGGGGGGTGGGCGATCTCGCGCTGACGATGCTGGGTGGCGGTGGCGATGCGGGGGACGACAAGTCTCCCGCCGCCGACCACCTGGTGTTCGGCTCATCTCCCGACTGCCTGGCCGCACGCGCGTTGTCGCGGTTCGAACCCGGTGAACGCGCGGATCGCCTGTGGGCGTTGACGTCCACGCGACTGGTGGTCGCCGAGCGGCACGTGGTTTCCCGCGTCACCGGCACCCGAGTCGAAGTCGTTCCTGGGCAAGGCCGTCGGGTTCGGCCGGGAGCTGGGCAAGATCCTCGCCGACAACCGCAAGAAGTTCGGCGAGCACGTCGAGGGCGAACCCGTCGCGGTGCCGGACTACCGGGTGGTCTTCGAGCTGCCGTGGGCGCAGATCGCCGACGTCCAGTCGTCCGCGCAGGCGTTGCGAGTGGTGCTCGTCGACGGCTCCGGCTTCGAGTTCGTGCTGGGTAAGGGTTCCGTGGCCGAGGACAAGGTCGCCGCGTTGGAGCTGACGTCGTTCTGGCTGCGCCCCGGCGAACGCCTGGTCCTCGGCCTTCCGCCGATCGTCGGCTACGTGGGCGGTGTCGTCGGCGGGTCGCTGCAGGTCCCGCACGCTCCGCTGAGCCCGATGCCGGCGCTGGAACTGGCCGAGCCGCGGTGGCCGCTGCCCGCACCACCGTCGCCACCGGACTGGATCGACGATCCGACGCTCGGCTACTGGGTCTCGGCGCCCGCTGCTTCTTCACTCGCGGTGCAACTGGCCGACCACTTCGCTTTCAGCCGGGGCAACGCGCGGCTGGCGGTGAGCGACCAGCGGGTGGCCGTCGTGTATCCGACGCACCTGTTCGAGGCCAAGCCCGCCACGGTTTTCACCACGTTCGCAGAGATTCCCCGCAACGCCGTGCGGTCGCTGGAAACCCCTTACGTGGGCGCGAGTCTGCCGGTGCGGCCGGTGGTGCGGCTGACGTTCGCCGACGGGTCCAGCCTGGACCTCCGCGACCCGCGCCAGTCCTGAGAACCACGCCAGTCCTGAGAACCTCGTCAGCCCTGAGGCCCGCGTCAGTCCTGAAACCTGCGTCAGCCCTGAGCCCGCGTCAGTCCTCGGTCCGCGTCAGTCCTGAATGGACTCCCACAAACAGAGCACACTGCCTTCGCTGTCCTTGACGTACTGCGAGAACCCGTGGTCGCCAACACGTTCCTTGGCGTTGAGGAGCAGGCCGCCCGCCTCCGCCACCTTCCGCGCCACCTCGTCGATCGACGGCACCTCGATGATCAGCACCGGCCCCCGCACGAACTCGGTGCGCGGCGAGATGCCTCCGTCGGCGTCCGCGGGGTCGACGGGCTCGCCACCGGTGTCGACGAGCACGTACTCGAACGGCAGCTTCTGCGACGACCACCCGAAGACATCCCGGTAGAACGCCGTCGCGCGCTCCAGATCGTCCGCCGGCAGCTCGAACTTGACCCTGGTCATCGCGCGAGGTCCGGAACCTGGGCAACCAGCTCGTCCGGCGCGGACAACCGCCACGCCTCGAACACCAGCTCCGCGAGCTCGTCGGCCTCGACGCCGTCCAGGTAGACCACGACCCAGCCGAAGCCGCCCGCCGTGAACTGCACCTCGAAGACATCCGGCCGTTCCGCGACGAGAGCCTGCTGCTCGGACAGCGTCTGCTTCAGCCCGACAGTCTGCGTACGCGGCCAGTAGTACCCGAACACCTTGCCGCGCACACGGAGCGTGTCGTACTGCTGACCGGAGGAGCGCTGCACCTCGGCAAGCGCGTCCACGATCTTGAGAAGATCCTTGTTCACTGTCTGCTCTTTTGGCACTGCCGACCCCCAAAGCCGAGAGACAGCAGTATAAATCCGATCATTGCGCCCGGTCAGACCCGTGCGGCGAACGGACCGGCCGGACAACGGCCACGGCCGCCACGCGGCAGTGGCGTTGAGTGGCGACGTGCCCGGGATCCGCGCCCGGCGGGCCGACCGGCGCTCGTCGGCCGGTGCACCCGCACCAGCACCCGGCGCCGGGCGGTGCACCCGCATCGTCGCCCGGTGCACCCGCATCGTCGCCCGGTGTACCCGCACCGGCATCCGGCCGACCAGCATCGGCCAGCGGACCGGCATCGGCATTCGGCGAACGAGCATCGGTGTCTGGCCCCCTTCGTCTCGTGACGTGTCACAACGGTCCGGCCGCCCCCGCGTTCCTAATTTTTGCGGGAGGAAGATGACCATGATTTCCTGACATCTAACAGACGGCGCCACGCGTCGATCCGGACAAGCTTCACTCGGTCGAGTGAGTGCGCCTCAGGTGGTCGGCGACCAGTGCCGCGTGGGACAGCGGCGTCCTGAGGTCGTCGGGATCGCCGTTGGTCGTGTAGTCGAGCAGCACGACGTCTGACGACATGGCCAAGGAGTGCAGCTCGGCCACCAGGTCATGGAGCCGGTTCTCCAGCACCCAGCGATAGGTCGGCAGGTAGATCTCGTGGCGTGCGGTGCGGTAGTCGAGCAACCGGTCTCCGGTCAGGCCCGCGCGGTGACCTTGGACCGAGCCGAACCGGCGGACCGTGCGTTTCAAGCCCTTCATGGACGTCACGGCCAGCTTCGCCGGGTCGACATCGGCGGACTCGAAGACCTTCAGGGCCTGCCAGACGCCCTCCACCGACTCGCTCGTCACGCCCGGCGAGAGTGGCACCGGAATCTCGCCGTGCGGGTAGAAAGGGCTGAAACGCACCCACGGCTCAGGGCCGCGGGAGGTCACGTCTAGCACCACCGCGTTCGGGCGCACCACCTTGCGGCGCTTGCTTGCCACTTCGATCGGCATGGTTCGAGGATGGCAGGAGGGTCTGACAATTTTCGGCGGCCTAGGCTTCGGCTCCATGGATCACGTGGGGGCCGACGCGCATGAGGCGATCGAGCGGCATGTCGAGGAGCATTTCGGGGCTATCGAGTTCGTGTTCCACGCGGTGCCGTCGACTGGGGTGCACGTGCTGGTTGCGGGGCCGAGCGAGGACCGTCCCAGCCGGACACTTGTGACTCAGGGCATGAGTGACCTGCCGATGACGGTGCCGGACGGGGTCAGCCCGTTCGTGGAGCTGATGATGTGCCTGCCGGCGGACTGGCCGATCGAAGACCTCGCGGACGACAGCTCGTGGCCGGTTCACCTGCTCAAGTACCTGGCGGCGTTCCCGCACGAGCACGGCACGTGGCTCGGAGCGTGGCACCTGCTGCCCAACGGTGAACCGGCTGTGCCTTACGCGCCGGACACCGAGTTCGCGGGCATTGTCGTCACGCCGATGGTGAACGTGCGGGCGGAAGCTCGCGAGATCGACGGGAGGATCAACCTGCTGGCCGTCGTGCCGTTGCACCCGGCCGAGATCCGGCTCAAGGTCGAGCGGGGCAGCCGGGCGCTCATCGAGGCCTTCGATCGGGCCGGTGTCAGCGGACTGGTTGACCCGCGGCGACCGTCGTCGGTGTGACCCGGTTGCGTTGAGTCAGGACGACGCACACGAGCACGACCCCGGCGGTGGCGAGGGCGGGCCAGCCGACTGGTTCGGACAGGACCAGGGCCGACCACATCAGGGTCAGGACCGGTTGGGCCAGCTGGATCTGGCCGATCTTCGCGACGCCGCCCGCGGCCAGGCCGGCGTACCAGGCGAAGAAGCCCAGGAACATCGAAATCACGGTCACGTAAGCGAAGCTGAACCACACGGTGCCGGTGGCGCGCGAGAAGTCCGCTGTGTACAAGGAAACCGGAATCGTCACGGGTAGCGAGACGACCAGCGCCCAGCACACGGTTCGCGCGCCGCCGAGTTCACGGGACAGTGCGCCACCTTCGGCGTAACCCAAGCCGCACAGGACAATCCCGATCAGCAGGTAGATGTCCGCCAGGCTTAGTGAGCCGGAGAAGCCTCCGCCGGTCGCGACGAACGCCAGGACGGCGAGCAGGCCGGCGCCGCTGGAGAGCCAGAACGCGACGGGCGGGCGTTCGGAGGCGCGCAGCACGGCCCAGATCGCCGTGGACATCGGCAGCACGGCGATCACGACGGCGCCGTGTGCGGAGGTTTGGGTGGTGAGTGCCAGGGACGTGAACAGCGGGAAGCCGATCACGATGCCCGCAGCGACGACGACCAGCCGGCGTACCTGCGACAGCGAAGGCAGCGGTGCACGGGATAACGCCAGATAGCCGATCGCCAGCAGGCCCGCGCCGAACGCGCGGCCGAACGCGACGAACCACGGGTCCAGTCCGGCTACCGCCAGCCGGGTCGCGGGCAGTGAGTAGCTGAAACCCAGGACGCCGAGCACGCCGAGTGTTACCCCCGCTGGCACAATAACGTTACTCTTGGCTCTCATGAATGAGGATAACGCAGCCCTCCGCGTTATCGAGGACCTGAGAGCTGCGGCACGTGCCGGACGCGCGGGCGATCGGATGCCGTCGGTGCGCGACCTGATGGCTCGGCACCGCGCCGCGCCCGCGACCGTGCAGCAGGCGATCCAGCGCGTCGCGGCCGAGGGACTCGTCGAGGTGCGGCCGGGCCGGGGCAGCTACATCGCGCACCGGGCACCCGTGACCAGCCAGGACCTGTCATGGCAGGCAGTCGCGCTCGGCGAGGGCCGGCCGGGCGAGGACCTCGTGGCGAACCTGATCGCCGTGCCCAAACCCGAGGTCATCCCGCTCACCAGCGGCTACCTCGACCCGGACCTGCAGCCGACGGAGGCACTCGGCGCCGCCCTCAGCCGGGCGGCGCGCCGGCCCGCCGCGTGGGGCCGTGTGCCGGCCGAGGGCAAGGAAGAGCTGCGCGCGTGGTTCGCGAAGGAGGCCGGCGGCGAGCTCAGGGCAGGCGACATGACGGTGTGCGCGGGCGCCCAGGAAGCGCTCGCCACGGTGTTTCGCGGCCTCGGCGGCATCGGTGACACCGTGCTCGTCGAGTCGCCGACCTACCTCGGCGCGATCGCCGCCGCGCGCGACGCGGGCCTCAAGGTCGTGCCCGTACCGGCGGATCAGGACGGGGTACGGCCGGATCTGCTGCAGGCCGCCTTCGAACGCACCGGCGCGAAGCTCTTCTACTGCCAGCCGCTGCACGCGAACCCGCACGGCGCCGTGCTGTCCGAGGACCGGCGCCCCGAGGTGATGCGGATCATCAGCAAGGCAGGCGCGTTCCTGGTCGAGGACGACTGGGCGCGCGGCTTCACCATCGACGGCGTCGCACCACCGACGCTGGCCTCGCAGGACACCGACGGTCACGTCGTCTACGTCCGCTCGCTGACCAAGGTCGCCGCACCGGGGCTGCGCGTCGCCGTGATCGGGGCCCGCGGACCGGCTGGCACCCGGCTGAAGAACACCCGGTCACGGCAGGACCTGTACGTCGCGGGCCCACTGCAGGAGGCGGCGATCGACTTCGTGACGTCGCCGGTGTGGCGCCGGCATCTGCGCACGCTCCAGCAGTCTTTGAGGTCGAGGCGCGACGCTCTGGCGCGCGCGATCCGTAATCACCTCCCCGAACTGGAACCGGCCAGGTCGTCCGGCGGCCTGCACCTGTGGACGAAGTTGCCGGAGGGCGTCGACGACGTCGAGCTGACCGCGGCCGCGGCGGCACGCGACGTCGTCGTGTTTCCCGGACGGCCGTGGTTCGCCGCTGAACCGCCGGGCAGTTTTCTTCGTTTGACCTACGGCGGCGCACCTGAGCACGTGCTCACCGAGGGTGTGCGGCGGCTGGCCGACGCCATGGTCGCCGTGCGGCGGTGACCGGTTCGAGTGAATGGCATCATTCGTTAACTTGACTCATTCCAGAAAAGACGGCAGGGTGGGCACGTGCCCACGGCTTCCGACTTCGAGCGAATGCTGCGTGGAGTGTCACTTCGGGTGACGGCTCCGCGGATAGCTGTGCTGTCCGCGGTGCACGCACACCCGCACGCCGACACGGACTCGATCATCGGGGTCGTGCGCCAGAACCTCGGCGCCGTCTCCCACCAGGCCGTGTACGACGTGCTCCGCGCACTCACCGGAGCCGGCTTGCTGCGACGCATCGAACCCCAGGGTTCGGTGGCGCGCTATGAGGCGCGCGTCGGGGACAACCACCACCACGTCGTGTGCAGATCCTGCGGTGCCATCGCCGACGTTGACTGCGCCGTCGGTGCCGCGCCTTGTCTGGACGCGTCCGACGACCACGGGTTCGTCATCGACGAAGCCGAGGTCATCTACTGGGGCACCTGCCCCGACTGCACGACCGCCGCACATAGTTCCTGAACTTCGGAAGGATTCCCGTGTCCGACAGCACTGACGCCAAGTTGAGCGAGCTGAACGTGGAGGAGGCGGGCGGCTGCCCGGTCGCGCACGGGCGGCTCAGCCATCCCACAGAGGGCGGAGGCAACCGTGACTGGTGGCCGAAGCAGCTCAACCTGCGGATCCTCCGCAAGCACCCCGTCCAGGCGAACCCGATGGGCGGCGAGTTCGACTACGCCCAGGAGTTCCTCACCGTCGACCTCGACGAGCTGGCGCGCGACGTCGACGCCGTGCTGACCGAGTCGAAGGCCTGGTGGCCCGCGGACTTCGGGCACTACGGCCCGTTCATGATCCGCATGGCCTGGCACAGCGCGGGCACCTACCGCACGCACGACGGCCGCGGTGGCGCGGGCGCGGGCATGCAGCGCTTCGCCCCGCTGAACAGCTGGCCGGACAACGGCAACCTGGACAAGGCCCGCCGGCTGCTGTGGCCGGTCAAGAAGAAGTGGGGCAAGAAGGTCTCCTGGGCCGACCTCATGATCTTCGCGGGCAACCGCGCCCTGGAGACCATGGGCTTCGACACCTTCGGCTTCGCCGGTGGCCGCGCGGACGTGTGGGAGCCGGACGAGGACGTGTACTGGGGCCCGGAGACCACCTGGCTCGGCGGCGACACCCGCTACAGCGGTGAGCGCGACCTGGAGTCCCCGCTCGCCGCGGTGCAGATGGGTCTGATCTACGTCAACCCCGAGGGCCCGAACGGCAACCCGGACCCGCTGGCCGCCGCCCGCGACATCCGCGAGACGTTCGGCCGCATGGGCATGAACGACGAGGAGACCGTCGCCCTCATCGCGGGTGGCCACACCTTCGGCAAGACGCACGGTGCCGGCGACCCGTCCCTGGTCGGAGCCGAGCCCGAGGGCGCTCTGATGGACACGCAGGGCTTCGGCTGGATCAGCACGCACGGCACCGGCAAGGGCCGCGACGCCATCACCTCCGGCCTCGAGGTCACCTGGACCCAGACGCCGACCGAGTGGGGCAGCAAGTTCTTCGAGAACCTGTTCAGCTTCGAGTGGGAGCTCACCAAGTCGCCCGCCGGTGCGCACCAGTGGAAGCCGAAGGACGGCGCCGGCGCGAACACCGTGCCGGACCCCGAGGACGGCACGCTCAACCGCACGCCGATGATGCTGACCACGGACCTCTCGCTGCGCATCGACCCGATCTACGAGCCGATCTCGCGCCGCTTCCTGGCGGACAACGCGGCCTTCGCGGACGCCTTCTCCCGTGCGTGGTTCAAGTTGACCCACCGCGACATGGGCCCGATCCAGCGCTACCTCGGCGCGCAGGTGCCGCAGGAGGAGCTGATCTGGCAGGACCGGCTGCCGGTCGTCGACCACGAGCTGATCTCCGCTGACGACGTGGCCGCGCTGAAGGCCAAGATCCTCGAGTCGGGCCTCTCGATCTCGCAGCTGGTCAAGACCGCGTGGGCGTCCGCCTCGTCGTTCCGTCAGAGCGACAAGCGCGGTGGCGCGAACGGTGCCCGCATCCGCCTCGAGCCGCAGCGCGGCTGGGAGGTCAACGAGCCCGACGCGCTCGCACAGGTGCTGCGGGCGCTGGAGGGCGTGCAGGAGGCGTTCAACAGCGCGCAGACCGGTGGCAAGAAGGTCTCGCTGGCCGACCTGATCGTCCTCGGCGGTGCCGCGGCGATCGAGCAGGCCGCGAAGGCCGCGGGCCACGACGTCGAGGTGCCGTTCCTGGCCGGCCGCACGGACGCCACCCAGGAGCAGACGGACGCCGAGTCGTTCGCGGTGCTGGAGCCCGTCGTCGACGGCTTCCGCAACTACGGCGGCAAGGCCACCCCGCTCCCCTCGGAGTACCTGCTGATCGACCGGGCCAACCTGCTCGGTCTCTCCGCACCGGAGCTGACCGTGCTCGTCGGCGGCCTGCGCGTGCTGGGTGCGAACCACGGCGGCTCGACCGCCGGTGTCCTCACCCAGAAGCCGGAGACGCTGACCAACGACTACTTCGTCAACCTGCTCGACATGGAGACGGAGTGGAAGTCGGTCACCGAGGACGAGGAGAACTTCGAGGGCCGCGACCGCGCCACCGGCGCGGTGAAGTGGACCGGCACCCGCAACGACCTGGTGTTCGGCTCGAACTCCGAGCTGCGCGCCGTCGCCGAGGTCTACGCGAGTGACGACGCCTCGGAGAAGTTCGTGCAGGACTTCGTCGCCGCGTGGAACAAGGTCATGAACGCGGACCGCTACGACGTCTGATCCAGCCCCTCCCCGGTACCCCAGGCCACTCCCCCGGCCTGGGGTACCGTCGTTTTCATGGGGGTCAGGATCACCGGAATCGCTCTGCCACAACGCTCGCCGGTCTCGTTCGTCGTCGACGGCGAACGGCTGCGCACCTCGTCGACCGAGTCCACTGAGGACGATGTGATCGACGGCGGCTGGCTGCTGCCCGGCCTGGTCGACGTGCACTCGCATCCCGGGATGGAGACGCCCGGCGACGCCTACGACCACTCCGTCTTCCGGCGGCACATGCTCGCCCACCGCTCCGCCGGCGTCCTGGCCGTGCGCTCGCCCGGCTCGCCGGATCCGGTGCCGGACCGCGCCGACGACCCCGACCTGCCGCGGTTGCACCGCGGCGGCCGGTGGCTCGCGACGCCCGGCAGGTTCTTCGAGGACTACGGACGAAGGGTGACCGAGGACGAACTCCCGCAGGCAGCGGCCGAGGAGGCGGCCGAGGGCTGGTGCAAGATCATCGGAGACTGGCTGCCCGACGACCCCGCGGTGCCGGTGGATGTCCTGACGGCGGCGGTCGAGGCCGTGCACGCCGTGGGTGGTCGTGTCGCCGTGCACTGCCAGACCGCGGAGGGCTGCCACAACGCGGTGCAGGCGGGCGCGGACAGCCTTGAACACGGACTGCATCTGGATCACGCGCTCCTTCCTCTGATGGCGGCTCAGGGCACGGCCTTCGTGCCGACGTTCACCCCGTTCCGCAAGGTGATCGACGACCCGAAGACGGCGCTCAACGAGCGGTTCCGTGACTGGATCCAGACCGGCTGGGACCACGCCTTCCCGACCGTCCGCGCGGCCCACGAGGCCGGTGTCACGGTGCTGGCGGGTACCGACAACCAGCCGTGCGGGCAGGTGGCCGGCGAGATCTTTTGGCTGATCAGGACCGGGATGCCGGTCGAGGCGGCGATCGGCGCCGGCTCGTGGACGGCGCGGTCGTGGCTCGGTCTGCCGGGGCTGGAGGACGGTGGGTTCGCCGATGTCGTCGCCTACGACGCGGATCCGGTCGAGGACCCGTCCGTGCTGCTGCGGCCGAGTCGGATCGTGTTGCGGGGCGACGTCATCCGCTGATCCTCGCCGTACATCGTGCTGGCGGGGCTGGTCGGCGTCCCCGTGTGAGCGTTCCGGCTGGAGCTCCGACAGGCGGGTGGGGTGCCGACACGGTGACGCCCCAGGTGGTCGCGGATGCTGCGGCGCGCCGGAAGACGCACCGGCCGAGCGGATCATGTTGCGGGGCAACGTCATCCGCTGAACCTCACCGAACATCGCGCCTGCAGGACTCATCGGCGCCCTCATGCGAACGTTCCAGCTGAAACCGACAGGCCGGCGGGTGCCGACCACGGTGACGCCCCAGGTGGTCGCGGACGCCGCGGCGTGCCGGATGACGCACCGGCCCAGCCGGATCATGTTGCGGGGCAACGTCATCCACTGAGCCTCGCTGAACATCGTGCTCGCAGGGCACGTTGGCGCCCTTATGCGAATGTTCCAGCTGAAACCTTGACAGCGAGCGGAGGCGGGCGGGCGAGTGCCGAGGCGGTGACCGCCAGACGGTCGCGGACGCTGTGGCGTGCCGGAGGACGTACTGGAAGACGCACCCGGCCGAGCCGGATCATGTTGCGGGGTAACGTCATCCGCTGAACCTCGTCGGACGTCTTGCTGCCGTAGCTCGACACCGCCTTCGTGTGAACGTCCTGGCTGGGAGCCCCGCATCCGAACAGCGGCGGCAGCCGGGTGCCGAGGTGGTGGCACATCAGGTGGTTGCGGGCGTTGTGACGGGTCGGAAGGTGCGCACGGGCGAGCGGATTGTGTTGCGGGGCGGGGTCATCGCCTGACACGGGGCAGCACCTCCGTGGTCTCCGGGTCTCCCTTGCCGCGCTGGCGCAGGCGAGTGGCCACGAACAGGGCGACGGCTGCGGCCACGCCCAGGAGCACGAGCTTCTGGAAGATGCCGGCATAGCCCTCGACGCGGTGCCAGTTCTCGCCCAGCAGGTAGCCCGCGCTGACGAACATGGTGTTCCAGATGAGGCTGCCCAGCGTGGTCAGCACGAGGAACTTCGGGAAGTTCATGCGCTCCACGCCGGCGGGCAGGGAGATGAAGCTGCGGAACAGCGGCACCATTCGGCCGAAGAACACCGCTTTGGTGCCGTGGCGGGTGAACCAGGCCTCGGTCCGGTCGAAGTCGGTGACCCGGACCAGCGGAATGCGAGCGACCAGGCGGCGGGTGCGGTCGCGGCCCAGCAGCATTCCCGCGAAGTAGACGACGACGGCTCCGACGACTGAGCCCAGAGTCGTCCAGAACAATGCCGCGGGCAGGCTGAACACGCCTTTGCTCGCGGAGAACCCGGCCAGCGGTAACACGAGCTCGCTCGGAATCGGCGGGAACAGGTTGTCCAGGCCCACGACCACGGCCGCGCCCACTCCGCCCAGCGACTCCATCAGCTCGACAGCCCACTCAGCCAGCATCTTTCCCCCTTTTGTGCGGTGGTTTGGTCGGGTCAACGCTAGGAATGGGGCTGGCTGGGGACCATGGGGCTGGCCGTTGGGAATTGGGGGTTAAACCGCAGCGCAATACTGTGGGAAACCGCAATGCCGAGGATGAACACGGCCAGTACGGTTGGGCTCGTGCACCAAGACGATCAGCTCAGAGCGGGTTCGCTGGTGCGCAGGTGGATCTGGACGTTCTTCGGTGTGATGGCCGGCGCGCTGACCGCGCTGCCGGACCTGGTGATCTCGCTGCTCGGCGTGGGCGTGATCAAGCAGACCGAGTTCGAACTGCGCCGCATCGCGCGGTACGGCCCTCCCGCGCACGCCGACCCGTTGACGTTGCGGCGGTGCCGCAACTACCTCGCCGTGCGCTGGCTCATCGGGGGCCTCGGCGCGGGCGTGATCCTGATGTTGATGTTCTACATCGCCGTCGCGATCTCGATGCTGACGGCGTGGATTTTCGGCGGCACGTGGGGGTTCGTCGAGGAGGGCGACCGCGTCGACAACGGATTGATCGCCCTGGCGATGCTGCCAGGGGCGCTGCTCATCTTCGTCAGCCTTGCGGGCGTCGCCGGTGTCGCTGTGCTCGACCGCTGGCTCGCGACGGCGATGCTCGGCCGCAGCCAGCAAACGCTGCTGCGCCAACGGGTCGAGGAGCTGACGAGTACGCGGGCCGAGGTGATCGAGGCGATCGACGACGAGCGCAGGCGCATCGAGCGCGACCTGCACGACGGCGTCCAGCAGCGGCTCGTCGCGCTCGCCATGCTGCTCGGCAGGGCTCGCCGCGCACGCGACGACGAGCAGCTCCAGGAGCTGCTGCGCCAGGCGCACGCCACCTCGACCGAGACCATCGAGGAGCTGCGCGAGGTCGCGAGCCGGGTCTACCCGGCGGTGCTCACCGACTCGGGCCTGGACGTGGCGCTCGAGGTGCTGGCGGAACGGGCCGGTGTGCGCGTCAAGATCAGCAACCTCCTCCCCGAGCCGCCGGGGACCGCGCTGGAGACGGTGATCTACTTCGTGGTCTCGGAGGCCGTCACCAACGCGACCAAGCACGCCGCGCCGACGCTCGTCGACATCACCCTGAGGCCCGACGGCGACCTCATCGCGGTGCAGGTGTGGGACAACGGCATCGGCGGCGCGGACGCGACCGGCACCGGTCTGTCCGGCCTCGCCCGCCGGGTGAAGGCGGTCGACGGCCTGTTCACGGTGGACAGTCCGCGTGGCGGCCCGACTCTCATCAATGCGAGGTTGCCGTGCGCGTGATCCTGGCCGAAGACTCCACACTGCTGCGCGAGGGCCTGATCAGACTGCTCGCCGAGGAGGGCCACGACATCGTGGCCGCCGTCGGGACCGCGCCAGAGCTGTTGCAGGCCACCGAGGAACACCAGCCGGACATCGTGGTCACCGACGTGCGGATGCCCCCGGACCACAAGGACGACGGCATGCGAGCCGCGCTCGCGATCCGCCGCCAATGGCCGCACATCGCCGTGCTCGTGCTCTCGCAGTACGTCGAGAACCGCTACGCCACCGAACTGATGACCAGCACCGGTGGCAAGGTCGGCTACCTGCTCAAGGACCGGGTGGCACAGGTGGACGAGTTCCTGGAGGCGCTGGACCGGGTCGCGGCCGGCGGCGCGGCGTTCGACCCGGAGGTGGTGCGCCGGCTGCTGACCAGAACGACCCACGTCAACCCGCTCGAAACATTGACCCCGCGCGAGAAGAACGTCCTGGAGCTGATGGCGCAGGGCCTCACGAACGCCCGCATCTCCGAACACCTGCACATCTCCCAAAGCGCCGCGGAGAAGCACATCAACGCGATCTTCGACAAGCTCGGCCTCGCCGGCTCGTCAGGCCTGAGCCGCCGTGTGATGGCCGTGGTCCGCTACCTGGGCAGCTGACCAGGCTCGCAGGACGTTCCACGACACCGTTGTGGTGCAAGGCAAAAGAATCGCTGCACGAGCGCCGCGCCGGGCAAGGCTCAGATAGGTTCAGGGCGTGAGAATGTGGGTGTCCGTGCTCACGGTCGTGCTGGTCGCGGGGTGCACCGGACCGGCCCACAACAACGCGCCGCAGGTACCGGCGGGTGATTCGGGCAGGGCACCGTTGGAGCAGCTCGCGCCAACGAAAGATCCGCGGCAGAAGACCGGTCCGTCGACGGCGACGGTGGCTGAGCCGGACATCGTGCCGATCAGCGACAAGGTCTCGCCGAGGTTGCCCACGACGGTCACGGACGCGCAGGACACCAAGGTCACGGTCAGCAGTGCCGACCGGATCCTCGCGTTCGACCAGCACGGCACGCTCGGCGCCACGGTGTTCGGGCTGGGGCTGGGCGACCGGATGGTCGGCCGCGACACCTCGACCGGGTTCCCGGCCGCCGCAAGACTTCCGCTCATCACGTCGAACGGCCACCAGCTCAACACCGAGGCGATCCTCGGGCTGCGCCCGACCGTCGTGATCACCGACACCACGCTCGGGCCGTGGGACGCCGTGCTGCGGCTCAGGGATTCCGGAATCCCCGTGGTGGTCACGGATTCAAGGCGGGCCATCAACAACGTCGGCACGTTGATCCAGCAGGTCGCCGACGCTCTCGGGGTCCAGGACGAGGGCCGCAGGCTCGCCGGGCGCACCAACCTGGAGATCGAGAAGACCAAGATCGCGGCCCAGAAGCTCGCGGACGACTCGGACCTGCGGATCGTGTTCCTCTACGTCAGGGGACAGTCCGGGGTCCACCAGATGTTCGGCCTGGACACCGGCGCGGATGAGCTGATCGCCGCGGTCGGCGGGGTGGACGTGGCATCCGAGGTCGGGCTCACCGGCGCGGACCCGATCAGCCCGGAGGCGCTGTCCAGAGCCGCGCCGGACGTGATTCTGGTGATGTCGAAGGGTCTTCAGTCCATCGGCGGGGTCGAGGGCATGGTCAGCGTGCCCGGTGTCGCGCAGACGCCGGCCGGGCAGCGGCGCCGGATCGTCGACATGAACGACTACCAGGTGCTGAGCTTCGGACCGCGGACCGCCGCGGTGATCGACGGCCTCGCCAGGGCGCTGTACACGTGACCGCAGCGATGACCACCAGTGACGCGGGTGTGCTCACCGTCACAGGCGCGGCCTGGCCTGCAGGTCCTCGTTCTGCCGTTGACGTTTCGCCCCGGACGACTCGCTAATAGCGGCGCGTCTCCAATGGTGCCGTTGATCGCGGAATTGTGCTCCTGGGCAGCGGCGTCGCACTGTTCACCGCCACTCGATCGGCTAATCGAAAGACAAATTGAGCACGCATGAATCAGACCTGCGACAACGTCTTCACCCATCCGGAGGAGTTGATCACTATGATGGGTGAGTGCCCCAGAGTCGTCGACCTCTCGCGCTACTCCCTGCGCTTGCGCTGATAGGAGCGGTCACGGCGTGCACCAGCGAGGCGGTCGGCGATCCGGTCGGTCTGCCGGCGGGCCAGCACCAGCCCACGTCAGCGAGCAAACCGCCACCTCCACCGCCCAGGGACAAGCTCAAGCTGACGGTCGAGAACGGCCGGAAGAGCCCCGGCACGGTCATCCTCGGCGGCGGCGACGCGGTCTACAACTACGCGCCCGCCGTGATGGTCGACGGCGGCAAGGTCCGGGCGTGGTGGTGCAGCCAGATGGGCATCGCGCAGCCGAACGGCGACGACATCCTCTACAGCGAGGGTCCGAGCGCGGACGGGCCGTTCACCTCGGCGCACCCAGTGTTCTCCGGCAGCAACGCGAACTTCGACGCGATGCACACGTGCGACCCGTCGCTGATCAAGATCGGCGACACGTATTACATGTATTACACCGGGGCGTCGCGTGACAACCACGCCAACGGCAGCTCGGTCGGCGTCGCTACCAGCAAGGACGGCCTGAACTGGACGCGCGGCAACGGCGGCCAGGCGATCCTCGGGACGTCGAACGACATCATCCGCGAGAACACCTACGGCGCGGGCCAGCAGTCCGCCGTCTACCTAGACGGCTGGGTCTACCTGCTCTTCACCGACACGACGGGCTTCGCGGGGGCCACGAACGGCGCCGGCCAGTACGTACTGCGCTCGAAGGACCCGATGTTCACCAAGGGCGTCGAGTCGCTGGGCCCGCAGGGCTTCAAGCCGGTGTCGGCGACCAACCAGGCGCGCACCCGGTCCGTGGTCGAGGCGTTCAGCGCGGACTGGATGTGGATCGAGGCGGCGTCCACCTTCGCGATCGCCCACTCGACCGACGGTGGCACCACCGTCACCTTCTGGAACAGGGAGTTCACCCGCCACCCGTTCGACCCGGTGGTCATCCCCGGCGAGTGGCGCGAGGGCCCTGGCCTGGTGCGCACGCCCGAGGGCCACGCGCCGATCCACTCCGCCGGCCCGTGCGACAAGGTGGCGCTCGATGTGCTGCGTTCCACGGTCAACGGCGGGGCCGGCGCACCCACGAACATCACCCACTTCGGCATCGACGCGCTCGGCCTCAACGGCTGTGCGACGGCAGACGAGGCGAAGGTGCTCGACGGTTTCTCGGTGCCCTCCCCCGAACGCACGGCCGACGTGGTCGTCGGCGGTGAGGTGGTCCGGTTCGAGCGCGGCTCGGTCGCGGCTCGGTTCGCCCACGGCGTGCTGGTCTGGCGTCCGCAGATCGTCGACTCGTACCAGGTCGCGGTCCGCGTTCCGGCGGGCGTTCCCGCGGTGCTCGGCCCGAACGGCGCGGTGGGCCTGCTCGTGAACAACAAACTGCTGGTGGTCAACTCTCTCGAAGTCGCCACGCTCAACTCCTCGGAGGTCACCGTCGTGACCCAGGAGCAGTGGGACCGGTACGAACGCCTCGTGAGCTGACCCGTACCGTTTCCCCGGTTCGAGATTTGGGGGGACGGACTGGTGACGGCGACGACCGAGCGGACGACGGGGCGAACGACCGAGCGAGCGCAGGCACTCGCGGACAGCGTGATCCCGCTGCCGCCCGAGCCCCCGCACGAACGGGCCTGGCTGGGCAACGTGTTCGCGTTCGTCGCCTCGGTCGCATTCCTGCTGCTCATCCCGGCCGGCTGGGCCCGCCTCGACCACCTGTGGGCCGAGGACGGCGCCAAGTTCATGGTCGACGCGGTGCGGACGCCGACGCTCACGAACCTGATCGAGCCCTACGGCGGCTACCTGCACACGCTGCCGAGGCTGGTCGCCGAACTGATCGCGTTGCTGCCGCTGGAGTGGACGGCGGCGAGTTTCGCGATCGCCGCGGCCATGCTGCGCGCACTGGTCGCGTTGATCACCTTCGCGGCCTCCGGGGCGTACCTGCGCTCGACGCCGCTGCGGTTCTTCCTGGCATCGCTGGTGATCGTGTTGCCCGCGGGCAACTCCGAGACGTTGAACAACATGTCGAACCTGCACTGGTTCCTGCTCTACGGCGTCTTCTGGGCGTTGTTGTGGCGCAACGCCCCACGGTGGCCGGTCGCGTTGTTCGTGCTGATAGCCGCAATCTCCAGCCCGCTCACCTTCATCCTGGCGCCCATCGCACTTGTGCGGCTTTTCCAGGCACGCAAGGAAGTGCCGATCGCGTTCCTTGCCGGTCTGGTGATCCAGGCCGTGGCGATGCTGTTCGCTTCCCGCACGCCGTACTCGAACGACGCGGCCGACCCGGTGCAGGTGTTGCTGGCGAGCCTGCTGCGGGTGCCGGTGGTGGCGTTCCTCGGTTCCGAGCGGGTGAACGAGTTCTACCCGGCAAACGGCAACCTGGTGATCCTCGCGGCACTGCTGGTGGCCGCGGTGCCGATGGTGGCAGCCCTGCGGTTCGGCGACCGGGCCGGACGGACGCTGGTGCTCGCCGCCGCCGCGTACAGCGTGATCGTCATCGTGGCGTGCCTGGTGCTGAACTGGGCCGCGATCCTGCAGGTGCAGCAGCCCGAGGTCGTGCTGGCCGGGCAGCGCTACAGCATCGCGCCCTGCTTGTTCCTGTTCACCGCGATCTTCGTCGGACTCGACGCGACTCCGGCCAGGACGTGGGAACGCGCGGTGGTGGCGGGCAGCCGCTACCTGATCGGGATGGCCGTGGTCGTGAGCATTTTCGCGCACCTGCGGGAGCCTTCGACGGTGCTGACCGGCATCGCGTGGGACGAGAGCCTGGCCCGGGCCCGCGCGGAGTGTGCCGCGGGCGCGCCGGAGACGCGACTGGAACATCAGCCGAAGGACTGGTTCTTCGTGCTGCCGTGCCGCTCAGTGGGCTGAAACAGCGAGGCTGTCGAAAACGCGGCTCCTCGTTCGACGCAGTGACATGACGAACTCGACGATCGAAACCCGCAACCTCGACCAGTACGGGTCCGCGGCCCTGCCGTGGACCCGTGCGCAGGAGCATCTCACCAACGACACGCCCACCGTCGACCTGCCGTTCTTTCTGAACACCGTGAGCCAGGACGGCCGGCCGCACTCGGTGGGCATCGGCGCCATCTGGTTCGACGACACCCTGTACTTCGTGAGCGGACCGCGCACCCGCAAGTCCCGCAACCTCGCGGCGAACCCGGCGTGCACGGTGTCGGTCCGGCTGCACGGGCTCGACCTCGTGCTGGAGGGCGACGCCCGGCGCGTCACCGATTCGTCCACTTTGGACCGAGTGGCGGCGAGGTACCGCGAGATCGGCTGGCCGGCCGAGGTGGAGGGCGAGGCGTTCACCGCGCCCTACACGGCGCCGAGCGCCGGCCCCGCACCCTGGTACCTCTACCGGCTCACGTTGCGCAGCGCGCACGCGGTGGCCACCGAGCAGCCTTACGGTGCCACGCGGTGGACCTTCTCGCGCTAGGGCCTGTATCGAGGTCCCGTTCGATGAGAGTCGCGCCTGAGGTGGTTCCTGGCGGTGCGGGCGACAGGCCCGCATACCGCTGTTGTATGTGGGCCTCTCGCCCGTGCCCCCAGGGGCCGCCTCAGGCCCGGCTATCGCGAACACGGACCTCGATACAGGCCCTAGTCCACAATGGATCAGATCGTGGCGGTGTCGATCACGAACCGGTACCGCACGTCACTCGACAGCACCCGCTCGTACGCGACGTTGACGTCCTCGGCGCTGATCACCTCGATCTCGGCGCCGAGGCCGTGCTCGGCGCAGAAGTCCAGCATCTCCTGGGTTTCCGCGATACCGCCGATCATCGAGCCGGCGAGCGTCTTGCGTCCGCCGAGCAGCCCGAACAGGTTGATCGAGACCGGCTCCTCCGGCGCACCGACGTTCACCAGCGCGCCGTCGGTCTTGAGCAGCCCGAGGTAGGCGCCGAAGTCGAGCGGTGCGGACACCGTGGAGACGATGACGTCGAACTTGCCCGCCAGCTCGGCGAAGGTGGCCGGGTCACTGGTGGCGCGGTAGTCGTTGGCGCCGAGCTTGAGCCCGTCGTCCTTCTTGCGCAACGACTGCGACAGCACCGTCACCTCGGCGCCGAGCGCCGCCGCGATCTTGACGCCCATGTGGCCGAGCCCGCCGAGGCCGACGATGGCGACCTTCTTGCCCGGTCCGACGCCCCAGTGCTTGAGCGGCGAGTAGAGCGTGATGCCCGCGCACAGCAACGGCGCGGCGACGTCGAGCGGGAGGCCGTCCGGGATCCGCACGGCGTAGTTCTCGTCGACCACGATCTGCCGCGAGTAGCCGCCGTAGGTGACGTCGCCGCGGCGGTCGACACCGTTGTAGGTCATGGTGCTGCCGTTGGCGCAGTACTGCTCCAGTCCGCGCAGGCAGAACTCGCACTCGCGGCACGAGTCGACCATGCAGCCGACACCGACCCGGTCGCCGACGGCGTAACGAGTCACCTCGGAGCCGACCTCGACGACCACACCGGCGATCTCGTGGCCCGGCACCATCGGGAAGATTCCCTGGCCCCAGCCCTCGTTGACCTGGTGGATGTCGGAGTGGCAGATGCCCGCGTACTTGATGTCGATCAGGACGTCGTGCGCACCGACCGCGCGACGCTCGATCGTGGTTCGCTCCAGCGGTGCCTTGGGGGCCGGAGCGGCGTAGGCAGCGACGGTGCTCATCAGGGATTCTCCTCGTTTGGTCGGATCACTTGTCGACTCTGCCGAGGTTGCGCGGAGTTACCCAGACACCTGCTCAACATACGACTGGTGTGCCTACCACTGGCAGTAGCAGGCACGATGCCGACCGGCCGGGGATACTCGGGGACATGACAGTCGATCCGCGCACCGAGCTGAGCGAGTTCCTGCGCAGCCGCCGGGCGCGGCTGACCCCGGACGATGTGGGCCTGCCGCAGTACGGCAGGGCCCGCCGGGTGCCGGGACTGCGCCGTGAGGAGCTGGCGCAGCTCGCGGGCGTCTCGGTCGCGTACTACACGCGGCTCGAGCAGGGCAACGGCCGCAACGTCTCGGCCGAGGTGATCGACTCGATCGCCCGCGCGTTGCGGCTCGACGACTCCGAATGTGCCCACCTGCGGAACCTGACGCAGTGCGACCGGAGCAAGAAGAAGACCACCAGGGCGCAACACGTGCGGCCGGCGCTGCGGCACCTGCTCGACACCGTCGGCGTGCCCGCCTACATCGGTGGCCGGCGCGCGGACGTTCTCGCGTGGAACTCGCTGGCCGCGGCGCTGTTCGGCGACTGGGGCGAGCTGCCACCCAAGGAACGCAACTGGGCGCGGCTCGTGTTCCTGAACCCGGCGTACCGGGAGCTGTTCGTCGACTGGGACAGCAAGGCCGCCGACGTCGTCGCGTTCCTGCGGATGGACGCGGGCTGCTATCCGAACGACCCGGAGCTGACCGCGCTGATCGGCGAGCTCTCGGTGAAGAGCGAACCGTTCCGGCAGCTCTGGGCCCGGCACGACGTCAAAGAGAAGACCCACGGCGTGAAGCAGCTGAGGCACCCCCTCGTCGGCGAGATGTCGCTGGCGTGGGAGGCGCTCAGGATGCCCAGCGACGCCGATCTCTTCCTGACCACCTACTCCGCCGAACCGGGCACCCCGTCCGCGGAGGCGCTGCAGCTGCTGGCCAGCTGGGGTACCGATGCGACCCGCGCGGGTGCGTCGGTCAATACTCAGGCATGAGAACACCGCGCCTGGAGATCGAGTACTGCACCCAGTGCCGCTGGCTGCTGCGGGCCGGGTGGACCGCCCAGGAGCTGCTGACGACGTTCACGACCGAGCTGGGCGAGGTCGCGCTGATTCCCGGCACCGGCGGCGTGTTCGACGTGCGGCTCGACGGCGAGACCGTGTGGTCGCGCAAGGAACAGGACGGCTTCCCGGACCTCGCCGTGCTCAAGCAGCTGGTGCGCGACCGGGTGGCGCCGGAACGGTCGCTGGGCCACACCGATCGCAAGCAGTCAGCCGACTCCTGAGGACAGTCGCGCGGCGAACATCAGTCCGTCCGGATGAATCCCCTGCTCACCATCCAGTCACGGGCCACCACGCCCGCGTCCCGCCCCTCCACGTCGACCTGACGGCACAACTCGATCATCTGCTCGTTGGTCAGCGCGCGACTCACCGTTTCGAGAGGCCCGCGCACCTGCGGATACCGGGCCAGGAACTCCGCGCGCACCGTCGGCGCGACGTTGTACTGCGGGAACGCTTTCCGGTCGTCCTCCAGCACCCGCAGTTTCTGTGCGGCGATGCGGCCATCCGTGGTGAACACCTCGCCGACCGGACAGGTACCGCCCGCGACGGCTGAATAGATCGTGCCGATGCCGAAGTTCTTCACCTCGGTCGTCGGGAGACCGTAGGTGCGCACCGCGGCCGGGAAACCGTCCTGGCGGCTGGTGAACTCCGTCTCCAGGCAGAACACCGCCTGATCCGGACGCTGCCCCAGGAATGCCGCCAGGTCCGAGGTCGTGCGCAGGTTGTGCTGCGCGCCGTAGGCCTCGGTGACCGCGAACGCGTACTGGTCGTTGAGCGGCGAATAGGCGAGCCACTCGACGCCGAACCGTTCGAGATCGGCCTTCTTCGTGGCGTCGTACTGTGCCTGTTCGCCGCCGGGGACGGGCAGTTCGTTGCCCTGGTAGTTGATCCAGCCGGTGCCGGTGTACTCCCAGGTGACGTCGACCTCGCCGGTGAGCAGGGCCTGCCTCGCGGTCTGCGAGCCCTTCAGGTCGGTCAGGTCGACGACGTCCGCGCCCGCCGCGGACAGCGCCATCTCGGCCAGGTAGCCGAGCAGGATGTTCTCGGTGAAGTCCTTGGAGCCCACGGTGATCTCGACGCCGCGCAACGTCTGCTCGGCCTTGATCGACCCCGGCAGCACCCGATAGGGCAACGCGGTGTTGACGTCGAGACCGCAACCGCCGAGACCCCAGCCGCCGAGCAGCAGCAGGACGAGCAGGATCCGTTTCATCGCAATCCCTTGGGGCCGAACCACTGCTCGATGACCGCGCCGACCCAGTCGACCAGCAGCGCGAGGCCCGCCGCCAGCGCGGAGCCGGTCACCAGCACCTTCATCAGGTTCAGCTTGTAGCCGGTGTCGATGAGCAGCCCGAACCCGCCCGCGTTGACGAACAGCCCGAACGTCGCGGTGCCCACCGCGAGCACCAGGGAGGTGCGCAGGCCGGCCAGGATCAACGGGGTCGCCAACGGGAACTCGACCCGCCACAGCACGCCCGCGGCCGACATGCCGATGCCGCGCCCGGCGTCCACAAGGGACGGATCGACCTGCTGCAGGCCGACGATCGTGTTGCGCAGCACCGGAAGAAGTGAGTAGAACGCGAGCGGCAGCGCGGCCACCCACAGACCGCCCTCGGCGCCGGTGAGCAGGAACCACAGCACCAGCACACCGAGCGCGGGCGCGGCCTGGCCGACGTTCGCGACCGCCAGGAACACCGGGGCGAGCCAGCGGGCCCACGGCCGGGTCGCGACGATGCCCGCGGGAACGGCGACCAGGACGACGATCGCGGTCACCACGATCGTCATCAGCAGGTGGTCGCCCAGTGCCTGCAACAGCGAGCTCGCGTTCAGCGTGCCCTTCTCGGTCGCGGTCAGCTCGCCGAGGAACACCCACGCCAGCACACCGCCGACGATCAGCAGCACTACGACCGGTTGCGCCCAGAACCGGACGCGGTCGGCCGTCATGCGGACGCTCGCAGTCGTTGCACAACCTCGGTCACCGTCGTGAGGTCGAGCGTGCCGACATACTCGCCACGGTTGCCGGTCACGACCGCGCGCCCGCCCTCGTTGACCATCGCCTCCAGTGCGTCTCTGAGGGTCGACTGCAACGTCACCGAGTCCTGCACCGGACGGCCGGCACCGCTCAGCGACTTCGCGTGCGCCAGCTCCTTGGCGTGCACCCAGCGCAATGGCCGGTCGCGTGCGTCCAGCACCAGCACGAAACTCTCGTCACCGAGCTCCACAGTGGACGGATCCGCGTCGGCCCGTGCGGTCACCGCACCGCCCATCTCGACGTCGCGCACCCTCAGCAACGTCAACGCCTTCAGCGACGCACCGGCGCCGACGAACCCGGCCACGGTGTCATCGGCCGGGTTGGCCAGGATCGCGTCCGGCGTGTCGTACTGCAGGATCGTCGAGCGGTCGCCGAGCACGGCGATCCGGTCGCCCAGCTTCACGGCCTCGTCGAAGTCGTGCGTGACGAACACGATCGTCTTGCGCAGTTCGTTCTGCAGCCGCAGCAACTCGTCCTGCAGGTGCCCGCGCGTGATCGGGTCGACCGCCCCGAACGGCTCGTCCATCAGCAGCACCGGCGGATCGGCGGCGAGCGCCCGCGCGACCCCGACCCGTTGCTGCTGGCCGCCGGAGAGCTGCCGCGGGAACCTGGTCGCGAACTCACCGGGGTCGAGCCCGACGAGGTCCATCATCTCCTCGACGCGAGCCTCGACCTTCTTGCGGTCCCAGCCCAGCAGTCCCGGCACCACACCGATGTTCTGCGCCACCGTGAAGTGGGGGAACAACCCGGCCTGCTGGATCGCGTAGCCGACGCGGCGCCGCAGGTCGTCCGGGTCGATCCGCAGCGCGTCCTCGCCGCCGATCGTGATCGTGCCCGAGGTCGGCTCGATCAACCGGTTGATCATCCGCATGGTCGTCGTCTTGCCGCACCCGGACGGCCCGACGAACACCACGATCTGCCCGGCCGGCACGACCATCGAGAAGTCGTCGACCGCGGCCGCCCGCTGCCCCGGATAGCGCTTCGTCACGTGCTCGAGCCGGATCTCGACACCCTTGTCAGCCACGGACACCCCTCGACACGGTGATTCGGTTGACCAGCACGTAAACGCCGTCGAGCAGCAGCGCGAGGACGACCACGCCGATCGTCCCGGTGAGCGCCTGGTTCAACGAGTTCGCGCTCCCGGCGTTCGCGAGCCCGGAGAACACCTCGGATCCCAGGCCCGGTCCTTTCGCGTAGGCGGCGATGACCGCGATGCCCATCAGCATCTGCGTCGCCACCCGCATTCCGGCGAGAATCGCGGGCCACGCCAGCCGCAGCTCGACCCGCGTCAGCACACCGAACCGGCTCATGCCAATACCTCTGGCCGCGTCACTGACCGCCGGATCCACCCCCGCGAGTCCCACGATCGTGTTGCGCACGATCGGCAGCAACGCGTAAAGCACCAATGCGATGACGGTGGTGTCCGCGCCCAGCCCGAACACCGGAATCAGCAACGCCAGCAACGCGAAGGACGGAATCGTGAGAATCGTGCTCGCCAAAGCCGTGGCCAGCGCGGATCCGACCGGACTGCGATAGACCGCCACCCCGATCGCGACACCGATCACGGCCGCCAGCACCGTGCACTGCACCACCGCACTGACGTGCAGGAAAGCCTGCAGTGACAACCGGTCCCAGCGATCGGCCACGTACTCGAGCACATTCATCCTCGTCGACCCCGCTCGCCGAAGTTCCGTCCACCCAACCCCATTGACAGCGAATGGGCAACCATTCGCCACCGAACAAGATCACGCGGGATCGCGTTTATTCGGTGCCGGCAACGAAATTCCAGCGTGCAGAGCACTCAATGGCGAGTGGAACACCAGTTGAGACGCCCACGTCGCTCCAGATGGATTCGAGGCGCCGATCGTACGGTTTTCAACGTAACCGAGCCCCGCTGTGCCCGCTCATGCCCGCCGACCGCTTGGGGGATTTCTAAGATGTCGAACGAAGCTGCGGTGGACGGCGGCTGCCTCCCCGACCTGCTGCGCAAGCAGGTGGAAGAACATCCCGACCGCACCGCCGTCGTGTTCGGCGAGGAGAGCATCACCTACGGCGAGCTCTTCGAGCAGAGTTCGGCGCTGGCAACGCACCTGCGCAGGCTCGGCATCACCGCGGACGACTGCGTGGGCATGTTCGTGGAACCGTCGCTCGACCTCGTGGTCGGCGCATGGGGAATCCTGTGCGGCGGCGGGGCTTATCTGCCGCTGTCCCCGGAGTACCCGGAGGAACGGCTCCGGTACATGATCGAGGACTCGCGCACGAAAGTCGTGGTGACCCAGCCGGCGCTCAAGGCGCGCCTGCTCGAGCTCGCGCCGAGCGGTGTCCGCGTGGTCACCCTTGACGACTGCGACGAGGCGTTCGACGACGGTTTCAGCCCGGCGCACGACAGCCTCGCGTACATCATCTACACCTCGGGCAGCACCGGCCGGCCCAAGGGCGTGATGATCGAGCACCGCAGCATCGTGAACCAGATGCTGTGGCTGCACGACGAACACGGCATCGACGGTACGAAGCGCGTGGTGCAGAAGACGCCGATGAGCTTCGACGCGGCGCAGTGGGAGATCCTGGCCCCCGCGGTCGGCAGCACCGTGGTGATGGGCCGGCCCGGCATCTACCGCGACCCGGAGATGCTGATCGGGACGATGCGCGACCAGGGCGTCACGACGTTGCAGTGCGTGCCGACGCTGCTGCAGGCGTTGATCGACACCGAGGAGTTCCACACGTGCCTGGGCCTGAAGCAGGTCTTCAGCGGCGGGGAGGCGTTGTCCCGCACGCTCGCGCAGAGCTTCGTCGAGACGATGCCGAACGTCCGGCTGATCAACCTCTACGGGCCGACGGAAACGACGATCAACTCGTCGTCCCATGTCGTCGATCCCGCCCAGCTGGCCGAGGCGCCGAACTCGATCTCGATCGGCCTGCCCGTCGCGAACACCACGTACCTGGTGCTCGACGAGCACCGGAACCCCATCACCCCCGGCGAGATCGGTGAGCTCTACATCGGTGGCATCCAGGTCGCCCGCGGGTACCTGCACCAGCCCGAGCTGACCGGGGAACGGTTCGTCGGCGGCATGTTCCGCACCGGCGATCTGGTCACGCAGAACCTCGACGGCACCGTACAGTTCGCCGGCCGCGCGGACAGCCAGGTCAAGCTGCGCGGGTACCGGGTCGAGCTGGACGAGATCCGGCTGGCGATCGAGACGCACGACTGGGTGCGCAACGCCGCGGTGATCGTGAAGTCCGACGAGCGAACCGGGTTCCAGAACCTCATCGCGTGCGTCGAGCTGAACCCCAAGGAAGCCGCCCTGATGGACCAGGGCAACGCGGGCTCGCACCACCAGTCGAAGTCGAGCCGGCTGCAGGTCCGCGCGCAGCTGTCGAACCCCGGCGTGCGCGACGATCTCGGTGGCCGCGAGTCGTTCGAGCTGCCCGGCGAGGAAGCGTCGTGCCTGCAACGGAAAGTCGTGTTCTCCCGCAAGTCCTACCGGTTCTACGAGGGCGGCCAGGTCACCGACGCCGACCTGGTGCAACTGCTGGAGCGCAAGGCGATCGGCAACGGCTCGCGGGAGCCCGGCTCCGTGCGGTTCGCCGAACTGGGCGAGATCCTGCGCTACTTCGGCGCGCACTTCAGCGACCAGCGGCTGCTGCCGAAGTACGGCTACGCCTCGCCGGGTTCGCTCTACGCGACGCAGCTCCACCTCGAACTGCACCACATCGCGGGTCTGCCGGCCGGGTTGTACTACTACCATCCGCTGCGCCACCAGCTCGTGCTGATCGAGTCAGTGCCGGAAAGCGTTGAGGCGCAGGCGAAGCTGCACTTCATCGGGCGCAAGGCCGCGATCGAGTCGGTGTACCTCAACAACATCCAGGAGGTCCTGGAGATCGAGACCGGCCACATGGTCGGGCTCTTCGAGGAGGTCCTGCCCGGCTACGGTCTCGACGTCACGGCGGCGGAGCACACGCCGGCGACGAAGGACCTGCTGGACGTCGCCGACGAGGACTACTACCTCGGCACGTTCGAGCTGTGCGCCTACACCGGTCCGCGCGAGGACGACGTGGACGTCTACGTCCAGACGCATCCGGGCAAGGTCGCGAACCTGCCCGCCGGCCAGTACCGCTACCGCGCCGGCGAGTTCGAGCGGATCTCCGACGAACTGGTGCTGCGCAAGCACGTCATCGCCATCAACCAGGCGGTGTACGAGCGGGCGAGCTTCGGTGTCAGCGCCATCAGCCGGTCCACTGAGGACTGGCGGCAGTACGTCGACCTCGGCCGGACCATGCACAGGTTGTCGGCCAACGAGGTGGACCTCGGCTTCATGTCGTCGGGCTACAGCTCCAAGTCGGACAACGACCTGCCGTCGGCCAAGCGCATCAACGGCATCCTCGGCGACATCGGCGTCGAGGGCGGGCCGTCGTACTTCTTCCTGGGCGGCAAGGTCTCCTACGAGCAGCGCCGCAGCCCGGGCATGAAGGAGGACGTCGTCCACATGAAGGGCCCGGCCGAGCTGATCCGGGACGACCTGGTCAACTTCCTGCCGGACTACATGATCCCGAACAAGGTCGTGGTGCTGGACAAGCTTCCGGTCACCGCGAACGGCAAGATCGACGTCAAGGCCCTGGAGGCGTCGGACAAGACGAACGCCGACGACGCGGACCGGCCGTTCATCGCGCCGCGCACCGGCACCGAGCGCCGCATCAGCGAGATGTGGAAGAAGCTGATGAAGCGCGAGACCGTCTCGACGCACGACGACTTCTTCGAGACCGGCGGCAACTCGCTGATCGCGGTCGGCCTGGTCAACCGCATCAACAAGGACTTCGGCACCAGCCTGCCGCTGCAGGTCGTCTTCGAGTCGCCGACGATCGAGCAGCTCGCCCGCAGGGTCGACGGCCTGCACGAGGGGCCGGTCTCGCGCCTGGTTCCGTTGCAGCCCAACGGTGACGCGACGCCGGTGTTCTGCTGGCCCGGTCTCGGCGGCTATCCGATGAACCTGCGCACGCTGGCCTGCTCGGTCGGAGCGGCCGTTCTTCGGTGTGCAGGCGCACGGGATCAACGAGGGCGAGACGCCGTACAGCACGATCCGCGAGATGGCGGCGGCGGACATCGAGGCCATCAGGAAGGTGCAGCCGGAGGGCCCGTACACGCTGTGGGGCTACTCCTTCGGCGCGCGGGTCGCGTTCGAGACGGCCTACCAGCTGGAGCAGGCGGGCAACGAGATCGCGGACCTGTTCCTGATCGCGCCGGGATCGCCGAAGGTGCGGACGGAACGGTCGAACGACGAGGCCTCGTACGACAACCAGGCGTTCGTCACGATCCTGTTCTCGGTGTTCGCGGGCAGCATCACCGACGCCAGGCTGGCCCGGTGCCTGGAGGTCGCGCGCGACGAGGAGAGCTTCGCCGCGTTCGTCAGCGGTGAGTTCCGCGACCTGGACAGCGAGCTCGTCCGCCGGATCATCCGGATCGTCACCGAGACGTTCTCCTTCAAGTACACCTTCAGCGAGCTGGCCGAACGCACCATCACCGCGCCGCTCACCATCTTCAAGGCACAGGGCGACGACTACTCGTTCATCGAGGGCAGCGAGGGCTTCTCGGTCACCGACCCGGTCGTGGTCGAGCTGGTGGCCGACCACTACAGCCTGCTGCGCGAGCCCGACATCGACGAGCTGATCGCGTCGATGGAGCAGCGCGCCGTCATCAGTGCCGAGGTGGCCCGGCACGTTCCGGTGGTGCTGAGCGACGAGCAGATGTCCGAGCTGGTCGCGGCCGTGACCAAGGCGGTCACCCTCGCCATCGCGGGCGGCCGATCGTGACGGTTCCCCTGGTGTACAGCGAAGAGGTGGCCGAGGCGATCACGGCGGGCCAGCCCGTCGTGGCGCTGGAGTCCAACGTCGTCACCCGCGGTCTCGACTACCCGGACAACGCCGAGACCGCGCGCCGGGTCGAAGACGCGGTGCGGGCGGGCGGTTCGGTGCCCGCCACGATCGGCATCGACAACGGCCGGATCCTCGTCGGTATGGGCGACACCGACATCGAGCGGTTCGCGTCGGCGCGGAACATCCCGGAGGTCAGCAGCCGGGACCTGCCGATCGTGCTGGCCCGCGGCGGGATGGGCGCGACCACCGTCGCGTCGTCGGTGATCGCGGCGCAGCTGGCGGGGCTGAAGTTCTTCTGCTCGGCCGGAATCGGCGGCGTGCACCGCGGTGCCGCGACGTCGATGGACGTCTCGCCCGACCTGATCCAGTTCACCCGGTCCAAGGTCGCGGTGGTGTGCGCGGGCGCGCGGAGCGTCCTCGACCTCGGCCTCACGCTGGAGTTCCTGGAGACGCACTGCGTTCCGGTCGTCTCCTACCGGTCCGACGACTTCCCGGCGTACTACTGCGTCTCCAGCGGTCTGCGCAGCCCGCACCGGATCGACGACGCCGTGGAGCTGGCCCGCGCGATCGAGAACCACTGGGCGCTCGGCAACCCCGGTTCGTTCCTGGTCACCACGCCCACGAACGCGGCGGACGCCATCGACGGCGCCGAGGTGGAGTCGGTGATCGCGGAGGCGATCTCACGCGCGGAGCGGGAAAACGTCTCTGGTCAGGCGATCACGAAGTTCGTCCTGCGCGCCGTCGACCGCGCGACGGCGGGACGTTCCGCGAAGGCGACCATGGCGGTGCTGATCAGCACCGCCGCGGTCGCGGGCGAGCTCGCCGCCGCCCACGCCCAGGAGTTCTCCCGATGAGGCGCCCGACGGACCGGGCCGTGCTCTTCGACCTGGACGGCACGCTGGTCGACTCCCCGCGCGGGATCGTCACGACGTTCGCGGCGGTGTTCGCCCAGCTCGATCTGCCCACAGTGGACTCGGCGTCGATCCGCGGCACCATCGGACTTCCGCTGCCCTCGGCGTTCGCGAAGCTGCTCGGCGTCTCGGAGGACGAACCGAAGGTCGCCGAGTGCGTGGGGCTCTACCAGCCGACGTTCCGCAAGATCGTGCTGCCGATGGCCGCGCAGCTGGTGTTCCCCGGCGTGTTCGACGGCCTGCAGTCGTTGCGGGAGGACGGTTTCCGGCTGGCCGTGGCGACGAGCAAGTTCATCGCGAACGCCGAGGCGCTGCTGGTCGCGGCCGGCCTGCGCGAGGAGTTCGAGGTCGTGGTCGGCGCGGACCAGGTCGCGAAACCCAAGCCCGACCCCGAGTCCGGCTTCGTCGTGCTGCACAAGCTCGGTGTGGCCGCGAAGAACGCGGTGATGGTCGGCGACACCACGCACGACCTGCAGATGGCGGCTGCTGCCGGGATGTGGTCGATCGGCGTGACCTACGGCGTGCACAGCGTCGAACAGCTGCTCAGCGTGAACCCCACCTGGCTCGTCGACTCCTTCGCCGGGGTCGTGGCGGCCGTCGAGGAGTGCTGGTGACCCCCACCGGAGCAGGACCGTGAAGGGCAACCGGCTGCTGGCCGACTCGGCGATCACCGCGCTGGCGCCGATGATCTGGGGCAGCACCTACCTCGTCACCACCGAGCTTCTGCCGCCCGACCGGCCGCTGCTGGCCGCGACCGTCCGCGCGTTGCCCGCGGGCCTGATTCTGCTGTTGTTCGGCCGAATCCTGCCGCGCGGTGCCTGGTGGTGGCGTGCGTTCGTCCTGGGCACGCTCAACATCGGCGCGTTCTTCTTCCTGCTGTTCGTCGCCGCCTACAAGCTGCCGGGCGGGGTGGCGGCACTCGTCAGCTCGGTCCAGCCGGTGATCATCCTGGTGCTCGCGGCGGTGCTGCTCGGTGACCGGGTGCGCCTGCTGCACCTGGCGGCCTGTCTGGTCGCTTCGGCTGGCGTCGCGTTGCTGGTGCTGAAAGCCACCGCACAGCTGGATTTCGTGGGGGTGCTCGCGGCGCTGGGCGGTGCGGTCTGCATGGCCTCCGGCATCGTGCTCACAAAGCGGTGGCGGCGGCCGGCCGACGTGAACGTCCTGCTGTTCACCGGCTGGCAGCTCACCGCCGGCGGGATCGTGCTGCTGCCGGCGCTGTTCCTGCTGGAGGGCCTGCCGAGCACGATCACCGGAACCAACGCGCTCGGGTTCGGCTATCTGACCGTGCTGGGCTCGCTCTTCGCGTACTCGGTCTGGTTCCGCGGCACCGACCGGGTGCCCGCGATCGGATTGTCGTTCCTCGGCTTCTTCAGCCCGATCGTGGCCACCCTGCTCGGGCTGGTGTTCCTCGGTCAGACGTTGTCGTCGCTTCAGCTGGTGGGCGCCCTGATCCTGATCGGGGCGATCGTGCTGGTGCAGCTGACTCCCACGCGACCGCCACCGATATCACCGCGGCCGGCCGAACCGGTGGCTGTCCTCGCCCATCAGCGCACGACGTCGTAGACCAGCTTCTGGATGCCGTTCGAGTAGGACTCGCTCTCGACGACCTTCAGCAGCTGCTTGTCCTTGTCGGTCTCGCTGAACAGCCGCTTGCCCGCGCCGAGCAGCACCGGGAACACCAGCAGGTGGTAGCGGTCGACCAGGCCCGCGTCGGACAGGTTGCGGTTCAGCGTCGCGCTGCCGTGCAGGGAGATCGGGCCGCCCTCGGTCTCCTTCAGCGCGGCCACGTCGTCGAGCGAGCGCAGGATGGTGATGTCGCCCCAGTTGTCGACGAGCTGGTCCTCCTTCAGCGTGCTGGACACGACGTACTTCGGGATCACGTTGTAGCGCGGGAAGTAGTCGAGGGTCGGCCACACCGGCGAGAACGCCTCGTAGCTGACCCGGCCCATCATCATCGCCGCGGCCTCGTCCTGCTCACGACCCTTGAGCTCGTAGGCGGCCTCGTCGAACTCGATGTCCTTGAAGGTCCAGCCGGAACTGCGGTGCCCGGGCTCGCCGCCGGGCGCCTCGATGACGCCGTCGAGCGAGACGAACGCGGTGGCGATCAGGGTGCGCATCGAATTTCTCCTTGCTGTTCGGACGTGCTGTCATCAGTGCGTCGAACGGGAGAGGCCGGTATCGACAGCGCGATCCTGCCAAATTCGTGACGGCGGCGCTGGACACCCCACCGAGTCCAGCGCCGCCGACGTCGCGCAGTCTTCCGATCGCGCGGCGGACCGGCATGCGGGCCAGGCCCTCAATTAGTGACTGAGCGGGCGTAGCTGATCAGTTCGGCGCGGCTGGACAGCCCGGTGCGGGCGCGCAGGCTGCCGATGTGGCGTTCGACCGTGCGCGGCGACAGGAACAGCCGCTCGGCGATCTCGGCGTTGCCGAACCGTTCCGCGACCAGCCGCAGCACCTCGTACTCCCGCACCGTGACGCCGGCCTTGCGTAGTTCCGCGGGAACGGTGTCGTGGTCGCGCCGCCGTCGTTGCTGGGGCGCACCGGCCTCGCGCAGCAACGCACGGCAGGCCGAGGCGACGGCGGACACGTCGAACCGGTGGAAGTGCTCTTCGGCCTCGCGCAACCACTCCAGCGGTTCGCCCCAGCCGTCGGCCAGCGCGGCGGGACCGGCGAGCCGCAGGCCGAGGTGGCGCGGCAGGCCGAGTCCGGTGCTCAGCTCCAACGCGGTGGCCGCGGCCTCGTTCGCCTGGTCGGTCCGGCCGTCGCGGCCGAGCAGGATGGCGCGGCTCCATTCGAGGTAGATCCGGTGCATCAGCACCTGGGCCAGGTGTGACTCGGCGAGGCGTTCGTACTCCGGCCAGCCCGCCAGGCCGTGCGCGACCCGCAGCAGCAACCGCGGGCCCTGGTAGAAGGTGCCGCGGATGATGCGCGGTTCCGTGACGGCCCGCTCCACCTCGTCGAACTCGGCCAGCGCACGGTCGTGCCGCTCCTCCATCAACGCGCAGATCGCCGAGCTGTACGACCAGATCTCCGCGGACCCGCCGTGGTCACGCAGCCGCGCCAACGCCTTGTCCGTGGCCTTGCGGTCGCCGTGCATGGCGGCGATACCCGCTTCGATGGCGACCGCGAGCAGCTTCAGCGCGTGCAACCCCAGTTTCTCGGCCGCATCTCCCGCGCTCGCACCGTACTTCGCGGCCTCCTCGTACTCACCGCGCACGAGGTAGGTGCCGCCGAGGTGCAGGTCGATCGCGATCAGGATGACGATGGCACCGGTGTCGAGCGCCGCGCGCCGGGCCGCGTGCAGGGTGTCCGTGCCGATGGACAGGTACTTGTCCGTGATCCCCAGTTCCAGCAACGCCCGCAGCCGCCAGGCCGCGAGCCCGTGCTGTTCGGCCACCTGCTGCCAGCGCTGGATGTGCTGGCGTGCCTCAGTGAGGTCCTCTCCTCTCGTACACCGGGTGAGGACTTCGAGGGCCTCGCAGACGATCTCCGGGGTTCCGGTCGCGGCCGCGCGTTCGGCCAGTGCCCTGGCCTTGGGCAGGAGGTCCAGCTGGTTGAGCCCGAGCAGGAGCGCCGCTTTGACGACGTCGACGGCCGGGTGTGGTTCTTTGACTGTCGCGATCAGATCGAGCCCGCGGTCCCACTGACCCGCGACGGCCGCGACCCGCGCCTGGGCCAGGTGCACCGCGGCCCGGCGGGCCGGTTCGGCGTGCGCGGCGGTGAGGGCCTGCTGAAGTCGTTCTCCCAGCGCGAAAGCCCGTGCACCGTTGTCCGCCGGGACGACGACCGCGGCGAGCGGGAGGGCGGTGGCGAGGGCGTCGAGCAGGTCGGCCGCGAGCTCGGGATCGTCGGCGGCCAGGGCCCGGCCACGTTCGAGCAGCTCGACCGCGGTGCCGAACCGGCCGAGCGCGGCGGCGTGCCGTCCGGCCTTTACCAGGCATCCCACAGCTCGTCGCGCGTCCTCACCGGTCGCCCACAGCTCGGCGATCAGCTCCAACTCGGTAGGCCGCAACGCTTCCGCGGCGTTTGCGGCGGTTCGGGCGAGGGAGGCTTTTCTGGTCGGCGTCATCCGGCCCTGGATCGCGTCGGCGGTCAGCGCGTGCCGGAACCGGTGGCCGTGGACGAGCTGCGCGCGTTCGGCGTCCTGCAGCAGCCTGGTCACGTCGCCGACCTTGGCGACGGCCGCCACGACGTCGAGTGGGAAGGTCGTCCCGAAGATCGCGGCGGCTTCGAGCAGCGCGACGCACTCGGGGTCGAGCGCGTCCACCCGTTGCAACGTCGCCGCGGCAACCGTTGGCGGCACACCGGCTTTCAGGTCGCCGTTGAGCAGCTCCTCGACGACGAACGGCACTCCGTCGGCGATCTTGGTGAGCGTGGCCAGCACGTCGGCCGGCACGGGTGCACCGAGGTGGCCGGCTAGCTCCGCGACCTCGTCGTCGTTCAAACCGTTGAGCCGCAACGTGACCGCGACCCGGCGCGCGGTGGCCTCGTGCGCGAGCTGTTGCGCGGCATCGGGATGCGGCCGCGATGTCGCCAGCAGCAGGACGGGTTCGTCGGCAAGATTGTCGAGCAGGTAGTCCACCACGGCCAGCGTCTCGCCGTCCGCGTCGTGCAGATCCTCAAGCACGACAACGGTCTTCTCCGCGGTGAGCAGTCGCAGCACCGCCTCCGCCCGGACCACCGCCGGGTCCGGCATCCCGGCGGCTGCCTCTGTCGTCAGCCTGTGCAGCACCGGCAGGTAGGCGCCCAGCTGCTGCTCGTCCGGCGGATCGGCCTTGCGGAACGCGGACAGCACCGCCTCGCACAGGGCCCGCAGCGGCACCGCCCGGCTCGCTCGTCCTTTGAGCACGCGAAACCCGCGTTGCGCGGCGTACCCGACGATCTCGGCCGCCAGCCGCGACTTGCCGATTCCCGGTTCCCCCACCAGGAACATCGCGCCGCCGCGCCGTTGCCCGGCCCGGGCCACCGCGGCCCGCAGAGCCGAGATCTCCTCGCTCCGGCCCACCAGCACGGGGGACGTGAACTGCATGGCACGCGACCCTACTAGCCCTTGAACCAGTCCCAGCCGAAGCGTCGGACCACCGGCATCAGTCCGATGACGACCATGACCGCGTACGCCGTGACCCGCAGCGCGTCCGGCATCTCCACGTAGTTCAGCAAGAACCAGCTCTTCGACCCGCCGGCCAGGTTGTTGATCAGACCCCCACCGCCCTGCACGAGCAGTACCAGCGCTATCAGCTCCATAACTCCCCCTTCAGATCAATACGAGCGTATCGGTTTGACACTCGAACGGTAGCCAGACCCCGCTCGTGGTCAAATCAATGCGAACGTCTCGGAAAGGGGAAGCGTGTGAGACCGGTACGAGGCCTGGGCGCCGCCCACGACGAGCGGCGCGGCGCCATCCTCGAAGCGGTGTTCGCGATCGTCGACACCGAGGGCACCCACCAGGTCAGCATCCGGCGCGTCGCCGAGCGGGCCGGGGTGTCCGTCGGGCGCGTCCAGCACTACTTCCCCAGCAAGGACGACCTGCTCACGGCCGCGTTCACGGCGATCAACGACCTTGGCACGGCCCGCGTCCGGGCTCGGGTCGAAAAGGGTCAGGAGCCGATCGCGGTACTCCTGACCGAACTGATTCCCGCGACCGACGACGACCGCCGGCTGTTCCGCGTGGCGCAGGCGTTCGAAACGCACGCGCTGACCAGTCCTGAACTCACCGCGCAGCTACGGCAGGGCTACAACGAACTGCTCGGCCTGCTCACCACTCTCGGTTGCGACCGCGCCGCCGAACTCCTCGCCCTCGCCCTCGGCCTCGCGAGCCTGACCCTCACCGGCAACCTCACCCCTGCCGAGGCGAGGGCCATCGTCCGGTCAGGAATCAAGAAGCACGAATGAGCTCCGACTCCTAGCGTTGTCCTCAACACCGGTTAACGACCTGGAGGACAGGAAAATGAGCGGCAACAAGCGAATCCGGCAGTTCCACCGCGTGGTGAGCATGGTCTTCATGGCCACCGTGATCTTCACGGCCGTCGCGCTGACCGTGGACAGCTCGGTGGTGTGGGTGTCGTACGTGCCGCTGCTGCCGTTGTTCGTCCTGATGGGCACCGGCGTGTACATGTGGTTCCTGCCGTACACCGCCAGGCGCCGCGCCCGCCGAGCCGCCGCCTAGCCGTTCAGCCGGTTCTCCAGGTGGGTGAGGGTGGCCTCCAGCGCCACCCCGTACACCGCGATCCGGCACGCCAGCCGCCGGAACGTGGCGTCCGTCGGCGCCAGGACCAGGCCGACCACGAGCTCCCGCACCAGCCGCCGCGTCTGCGCCACCAGCACCCCCACGCTCTCGGTGATCTCCGCGAACGCCGCCGACACCGAGCTGAGTCCCCTGATCGCTTCGATGTTGTGCCCCATCAACCGCAGATGCTCGTCGGCACCGGCCCACACGGGTCGGTCGTGCTCGATGAGGTCCGCGAGCTCGTTCGCCATCTCCAGTTGCGCGACCGCGATGTTGAACCAGGTGCCGGCGTGTGCGGCGATGACGTCCGGTCTTCCCGTGAGGTCGTCCAGCACGTCCCGCAACGGCTCGACCTGCTCCATCGCCGACTGTGGCGCTTGTTCGGCCGGCACGACCAACGAGGGCACCGCGGCTTCGCGCACCGGGTCCGGAACCGGGATGTTGGTGTCTGCCAAGCGATACAGGCCTTCGGTGATGAGGCGGAGGTTCTCCTCGACGTACGCGACCAGCTCGTCCTGCCGAACGTGCTTCTCCAGAACGGTGTCGATGATCCACCGGCACAGCCGCCCGTACACGGTCTCGTCGCCGACGACGACCGCGCTCGCCGCGTGGACCGCCACGAACCGCAGGCGAACGGCCTCGATGTGGCCGGCGTGGCGGACGATCTGATCCTGCACGCCTCCCCCTCGAAGGTCGGCGAAACCGCAGGCTAGCAGCGCTACGCTGCACCGATGGGGGAAAGCGAGAACACGCCACAGGTCTACGTGAACCGGTTCGGCGACGCCGGTGTCCCGGCCCAGGAGCGCTGCCATTGCCTCGGCCGGCCGCACCGGGCCGTCCGCTTCCACACCGAACGCCAGGACACGTCCGCGCCGGGGTGGTTGCGGCTGCTGGAATTGATCGACGAAGCGGCCGCGGACGGGCGCGACACCTTCAAGCCGCTCACGGAGATGAGTGCCGCACAACGGCTGCAGGTCATCACCCTGCCACCCACCATCGCGAAGCTGACCGAGGTCAAGCACTTCGTGCTCTACGGCTCGAACCTCGTGCGAATCCCACCGGAGATCGGCGGCATGACGAGTCTGGAGATCTTCGAGCCGTACACCTCGTACCGGCTGCACTGGTTTCCGTACGAGCTGACCCGCTGCACCGCGCTCGCTCGTAGCACGGTGAGCACGCGCGCCATCTATGGCAACTTCAAGAACCGGCCGCCGTTCCCGGCACTGCGCCCGGCCGTCGATCCCACCACCTGGGGTGCCGACCCGGTGCGAGCCTGCAGCGTCTGCGCCGGCCCGGTCGCCGAAGCGCACCAGGTGTGGATCACGCTCGGCGTCGGTACCGATGCCTTGCCGCTCCTGGTCAACGCCTGCTCAACCGACTGCGTCGCCGCGCTTCCGAAGCCACTCAACGGTTACGTGCCGACCCCCCACACGGGCGGCCCGGACGTCGAACAGCCCACCACACGCCGGTGAGCCGCGGAGTCCGGGAGCCGCACCGCGGGATCGCCGGCGTCTCGATCGCCGTCGGCGTCCTCCTGCTGCTCTTCTTCGCCGACGGACTGCCGAGGGCGGTCGAGATCACCTTCGACCTCGGCACGCCGGGCACCTACGTGATCGGCGACCAACCACAGTGCGGCATCGACAGCCCGGATCGCTGCGCCAGCCGCACCGGCACGTTCACCAGCGACGACGGCCAGGTGACCCGCAACGACATCCGCCTCGCCGGCAGCCTGCGGGGCGGGTTCGACCAGGGCGACCGCGTCCGTGCGTTCGACGTCGGCGAGCCGCGAGAGGTGTACTCACCCGAGACGCGGTTCGGCAATCCGGCCCCGCTCGTCTTCGTCCCCTTCGGGACCGGACTGCTCGCGATCGTGCTCGGGAGTCTGTACCTCTGGTGGCACCGGGACCGGGACTAACACAGCCCCCTGATCAGGTCGGCCGCGCGTTCGGCCACGGCGATCGTCGGTGCGTTGGTGTTGCCTCGCGGCACGGCCGGCATCACCGAGGCATCGGCCACCCGCAGGCCTTCGATCCCGCGCACCCGCAGCGACGGATCGCAGACAGAGCTGGGATCCCCGCCCATCGCGCAAGTGCTCGTGGGGTGCCACACCGTCGTGACGGTCTGCCGCACGTAGGCCCGCAGCTCCTCGTCGCTCTGCACGTCGGGTCCGGGGAACAGCTCTTCGGTGACGTGCTCGGCGAGTGGCCCGCACGCCGCGATCGCCCGCTGTTCGCGCAGTCCCGCGACCAGCGAGTCCACGTCGGCGTCGGCCGAGAGGTAGCCGGGATCGATCAACGGCCGCTCGAACGGGTCGGCCGAGGCCAGTGTGAGCCGGCCGCGGCTGCGGACGTGAGCGCCGACCACGACCAGTGACACCGCACGCTTTTCGGGGTCGATGACCAGTCCGTCCGGTCCCATCGAGGCGGCGATGGCCACCACGTCGTACTGCACGTCGGGTGCGGGCAGGCCGGGCTTGGTGCGGCTGAACCCACCGGTGACGGCGAAGTGCGAAGCCATGGGGCCCTTGCGTTCCCGCTCCCACAGCTCCACGGCCTCCGGGGTGAGCTCCTCGAAGAAGCTGGGCACCTCCGGCGTCGCCCACTGCGCGATGCAGAGCGGGTGGTCCTGCAATCCCTCGCCCACCGGCAGATCCACGAGCGGTTCGATCCCCAGCGCGCGCAACTGTTGTGCGGGACCGATTCCGGAGAGCAGCAACAGTTGCGGACTCTTCACCGCACCGCCGCAGAGGATGACCTCACCCCGCGTCCGTGCCTCGTCTTCGGTGCCTTCACGGACGTAGCGCACGCCGACGGCCCGCCCGTCCTCGATCAGGACCTTCGTGACCTGCGCGCCGGTCAGCACCGCGAGGTTGTCCCGTTCCAGTGCGGGCCGCAGGTAGCCCGACGCGGTCGACCAGCGCTCGCCGTCCTTCTGCGTGACCTGGTACGGACCGACGCCGTCCTGCTGGGCACCGTTGTGGTCGTTGTTGGCCGGCAGCCCGTGTGCCTGCGCCGACCGCACCCACGCCTGCGCGAGCGAGTGGACGTAACGGGCGTCCTGAACGGACAGCGGCCCGCCGACGCCGTGGTAGACCGACTCGCCGTGCTGCTGGTCCTCGGCCCGCCGGAAGTAGGGCAGCAGATCGTCGTAACCCCACCCGGTGCAGCCGTAGGTGTCGCGCCAGGTGTCGTAGTCGACCCGGTTGCCGCGGATGTAGATCATGCCGTTGATCGACGAGCTGCCGCCGAGCGTGCGGCCGCTCGGCCACGGCATGCGGCGGTTGCCCGCGGACTCCTGCGGGACGGTGATGTTGTCCCACGCGAACGGTCCCTGCCACAGGCTCACGGCCTGGGCGGGAACCCGCATCTCCGGCGCGTCGTCCTGCGGTCCCGCCTCCACCAGCAGCACCCGGCTCGCCGGATCCTCACTCAGCCGGGCGGCGAGCACACAACCCGCACTGCCCGCGCCGACAACGATGTAGTCGTACATAAGACCGTTCCTAATCAGTGAGCAGAAGTGAGTCTTGGACTGAATTCTGGTCAGCTGGCGCGTCCCGAACGGTGTTGGATGCGCTGGGTTCCCGCGTTCGCTGTGTCCCCGTCCGGCGACGCGCATCCTGTGTGCGGTCCGTGGCGGGTGGGCGGGTTCCCTCACGCCCCTGGTTGCCTGGTCGGGCCTGGGCGGTCCGATGCCCGCGACGATCGCTCTGGTCGTCGTGGGGCGGTGCCGTCCGTCGCCGGATCGGATAACCGAGGGCGCGTCGCCCGACCGCGATACTCGCGGCATCGTGTCGGGACATCTTTCGTTTCTTGCCGGCCAGCGGTTTCCGCCAGTGCTGGGCGCCCCACATCGAGGTGTAGGCGGGGTCCACAGCGATCACGCCGACACCGGCTTGCGCGCACATCGACACCAGGCGGGCCCGGAGTTTGCCGGTGGGCATGCCGCAGATCAGCTGTCGGAACCGCTTCCTACGGCCGTGCTTCTCACGGGTCTTCGAGTCCGCGAAGTCCAAGTCCTCGACCGCGACAGCCCGCACGCCGGGCACCGCGGCCCAGTGCAGCAGCCGGGTGAGGGCGTGCCGGATCTGCGCGTCACGATGATCCGCGGCCCCGGACAGGTCATAGGTGAAGCGGCGGGGGTCGCCAATCGGGTTGCCGTGCCGGTCGAGGCGGTAGCAGGCCAGGTGATCAGCGTTCATGTCGACCCCGATCACCTCCCCGCCCCGCAGCGTGTCGAGCCCGATCAATGGGAGGTCCTTACGGGTCCAACTCGCGTCGAGATACCAGCGGCCGCGCCCGACGTCGAGGTGGACGCGGTAGGCAACGGCCTGGTTCGCGATGATCCGGCCGCGCCACTCGTCGCCTCGATGAGGGAACGCCACCGTCGCGGCGAGGACGTATCGGCTGTGCTTACTGTTGGCCAGGCCGGCGAGCGGTGCAGGCAGCCTGATCGACACTTCGCCATCCGGGGTCACACGGATCGTCTCGTTCCCGTAGCGCTTGCCGGACTCGCCGTCAGCGGTCAGAAACCAGCGCGACGCTTCCCACCGCGCACGCCACCCGGCCTCGGTCTTGCGAGCCGCGGTGAGATTGTGCCGCTGGTGAAGCAGGCGACGACCGCCGCGCACGACGGAAACCTTTCCGGTTTCCCGCTCGACGCGGACCCGCTCATAGCGGTCCTCGAGGATCGCCAGACGGCGGGACTTCTGAAACCACTCACCCTTGCCGCGGTAGCCGCCAGGATTGCCCCGGCCTCCCTTCTCGCCGATCGGCAGGGACAGGCGGTGCCGCAGGATGCGGATCCCGGCGTCCAGGGACAGAAGGTGCGCGTGCTGGGCACGGCGGGACAAGCCCCACTGATCATGGGTGTTAGAGGTGACCGAACCGGCCCACCGCGACGACGAGACGGCCGTCAGATCCTGCTTACGGGCCGCCCACGTGCCAGCGCAGTGGTCCAGGCCGTCACGGCAACGCCGGGCCAGATCAGCGCAGGCCAGGCGCCCCATGTGCCCGCCGACCAGACGCAAGACCTTCTCATCCTCGGCAGTCAGGCCCTTGAGACGGTCGCGGATCGACACGCCCGACGGGCCGTCGGCAACGAACGGGCGGGCGATCTCCCGCAGCGGCTTCGTGGCCGGCTCAGCCATACTCGGCGACCTCCGACTCCAGCCGGACGACGAGACGGCCAGTGTTCGCAGCCCAGCGGGTCAGCCTGGCCACCTGACGCTCCAGATCATTCTTCTGGTCATGAGATGAGACGCGCGCATACCGCCCGAGGCCAATGGCCTCCGGCAAGGCGTTGGCCTCGACGTTCACCAGGGTCGTGCGCGGCCAGACCCGCCCGGCCGGCACCGGCAACGTCCCCTCACGGAACCAGCGATACGCGGTCTGCGGATGCACACCCTGCGTCTTCGCCCACTCCGTCAGATTCACAGCAAGATCGTAACGCTCACTCGATCATGCTTGCGCTCACTCATACGACCCTGAAGACGAACAGCTGATCACCCCCATGACCCCAGTGACTTCCACCGCCAGCTTCCTCGGGGATCATGCTGCGGGGCAACGCCGATTCGGGGTTGACACTGCACCAAGGTGCAGGGTCCATCGTGATCGCCATGAAGACAGCCCGTTGGGGTAGAGCAGGCGCGTTGTACGACCTGGTGGCCAGCGCCGCCTTCCTCACGCCCTGGACCGCCGCCGCCATGCTCAGCCTGTTCGCCACGGTCCACGACGCGCTCGGCCTGCCCGGCACGCCACCGGCCCGCCCGGACACGATGACGCTCCTGTTCGCCACGCTGTTCGGCACGGTGGTGGTGATGTGGTCGGTCACCCGCTGGCGCCGCCCCGAACCGTTGCTCATCGGCATCGACACCGCGGGACGGGCGCTGTTCAGCCTCTGGTTCGCGTGGGCGTTGTGGCAGGGACAGACGCCGGTCCTGGCCGTGTTCCTGGTGCTGGAGCTGTTCTGGGGCGTGGTTCAGCTGCGCGCGCTGATCTCCGACCGCGGGTAGCTTCCGTTGGTGCGCATATCCGAACTGGCCAGAGCCGCAGGGGTGGGCATCAGCACCGTGCGGTTCTACGAGCGCCGTGGCCTCGTGGTTCCCGCCACCCGCACGCACGGTGGCTACCGCCAGTACGACGACGAAGCGCTGCGGCGGATGAAGTTCATCCGCCGCGCCCAACGCCTCGGCTTCACCCTCACCGAGGTCGAGCAGATCCTGGCCGTGTCCGGACTCGACGGGGACGATCTGGGCGACGTCGTCACCGAGAAGGTCGCCGAGATCGAGCAACGCATGCGCGACCTGGACCGGGTGCGTCTCGCGCTGCTCGACGTGTCGGCCAACGGCGTGCGGGAGCAGTGCCCGGTCGTCGCCGCGCTCAGCTCGTAGGCTGGCCCCACCCACGACGCACAGGAGGCTGAGGTGCCCGAGACGACGGTGGCCGAGGTGCTGGCCGAACTGGCCGCGCTCGAGGACCCGAAGGCACGCGCGGTCAACGAGAAGCACGGCGACGACCACGGCGTGAATCTCGGCAAACTGCGCGCCATCGCCAAGCGGCTGAAGACGCAGCAGGACCTGGCGCTGCGACTGTGGGCGACCGGCGACACCGCGGCCCGTCTGCTGGCCCTCCTGATCTGCCGCCCCAAGGCGTTCTCCCGCGACGAGCTCGACAGCATGCTGCGCGAGGCACGCCGGCCCAAGGTGCACGACTGGCTCGTCAACTACGTCGTGAAGAAGAACGCCGCCGCCGAGGACCTGCGGATCACCTGGTTCGCCGATCCGGACCCGGTGGTCGCCAGCGCCGGTTGGGCGCTGACGACCGAACGGGTGGCGCGCAAGCCCGAAGGCCTCGACCTCACCGCGCTGCTCGACGTCATCGAGGCCGAGATGAAGGGTGCGCCGGACCGCCTGCAGTGGGCGATGAACCACTGCCTGGCCCAGATCGGCATCGAGCACCCCGCACTGCGCGCCCGTGCGATCGAGATCGGCGAACGCCTCGAAGTGCTCAAGGACTATCCGACGCCACCGAACTGCACGTCGCCGTTCGCGCCGGTCTGGATCACCGAGATGGTGCGCCGGCAGGCCTGAGCTACTTCCGGTAGAAGTGCACGTTGCGCCACTGGTGCTCGGCACCCGAGTTCTTCAACGTGCCGTACACGCCGTACTTGAAGTAGTGGTCGCCTTTGGGCCCGTTGGCCGTGTGCACGTGTTTGCCGTTGATGTAGATGGAATAGCTGCCACCGCTGGCAGTGGCGTTGTGGGTGACGTTGATCCGCACCCACTTGCCGTTGATGCCGCTGATCAGGTCTTTACCGCCACCCCGGAGCGTTCCACCGCTGCGCGAGTGGGACCTGATCATGAGCGTGGTCGCGCCGTCGCCGTCGTTGCCGAAGATCTGCATGGCGCTCTCGTCGTCCGTGCCCGCGGTGACCTTGAGCTCGCCCTCGAACTGCCGCTGACCGGTCCGGTAGTTGTCCTGGACCCTGGCCTCGACCCGGTTGGACCCGTTGTTGAAGAGCTTGAAGGTCTGCACACCGCCCGACCGCAGGTAGGACCCGCCGGGCCCGGACGCGCTGGTGGTGCTGCTCGGATAGCTCTTCATCACGCCACTGCTCTGGATCTGCAGGTTCCAGGCGGGCTTGTGCTCCTGCCAGCCGCTGCCCACCGGACCGGCGAACGCACTGGGCTGGACCATGACCACGGTCAGAACTGTTGTCGCGGCTATTGCCGCGACTCGGGTCGGAAACATCGCGCTCCTTGTGTGGCATCGCAGGGACACACAGGCGGCGGCGACGAAGAGTCTGGCGGCTGGTTCGGCATTGCGCCAGTGGCAAGCCGGGACGAGGAAGTGGGGCATCGGCGAAAGCCGAGCAGTCAGCTCGCGTCCGGCGTGGCGAACGCGGACTGCCCCGGCACCGCCGGTAACCGCAGTAACTGACCGGCGACGTCGAGGAACTCGCCGCCGCACTGCCACAACGTCCGATCCGGATCGACCACGAACGGGTCCTCGGGATCGGCGTCCGACTCGTACACGCGGTAGGCCAGGGCCTCGGACTCCGAGTACGCGAGCACCGTCTCGTTGGTCCCGCGCCACACCCGCCGGAACATCACGGCGTTGACGCACGTCATTCGATCTTGCACGACGGACCTTCGGAAGCCGCGCCGCAGCAACAACTTCATGCATTCCTCGACGCTGCTCACAGAGTCGATTCTGGCTCCGCTCGGGAGTCGCCCCCACTGTGCATCACTCGAACAGGTCAAACGTTTGGGTCATGTGCACAACGCCGGGATGTCCGGTTCGTGCACAGAACCACAGAAAGAAGACCGGATCGGGCGATCGCCCCCAGCCGCCGGATGCGCAAGCCTCTGCCGGTGGTCGCCATCCCCGCTCCGGACCCGCTCGCGCCGTTGTACGAGCGCGTCGCGCAGCACATCCCGCACATCGCCGAGAAAGTGCTGGAGGCGTTCTTCGCCAGATCCGCGGCATATCGGCAACTACCGCACCAGCTGGTCGACCGCGAAATCACCGAGGCGGTGACCCGCAACCTGCAGGTTTTCCTGCGCGCACTGCGCGAACAGCGCCTGCCCGCGCCCGAGGAACTGGCCGAACAGGTCGCCACCGCGGTGCGCCGGGCTCAGCAGGGCGTGCCGCTCGACGTCGTGCTGAGCACGTACCACGTCGCGGCGCACGTCGGCTGGGAGGTGATGGCCGACATCGCCGAACCGGAGGACGTGCCCGCCCTGCTGGCGACCGTGCCCGCGCTGCTGCGGTACCTGAGCGTCGCCGTTCCTTCCGTCGCCGGTTCGTACCTCGCCGAACAGCAGGCACTGCACGCCGAACGCCGCGAAGCCGGTCGTGCGCTGGTGGCCGCGTTGCTGACCGGCAGGGAGGCCGAGCCGCTGGCCGAACGGATCGGACTGGAGCTGTCCAGCCACCACGTGGTCCTCGCCGTGCGGGTCGAGGCGTTGCCGTTGGCCGAAGGTGCCGGTCGTCCTGACGCGAGGCTCGCCGCACATGGGCTCGTGCGGCGGCTACGGGCCGAACTGCCGAAGCACGCGCTTTCTGCACTCGACCACGACGGGGGCACCGTGCTGCTGCCCACCACGGCGGAGACCGTCGAGACAGAACTCGACGAGGCCGCGAGCCTGATCCGCAACCTGCACGTCGCCGCGGGCACCGGCCTGGTCGGCGGGATCGCCGTCGCGGAGAGCCGCGAGGACGTGCCCACGGCGGCTCGGCAGGCCGCCGACATCGCCGAACTGGCTCAGCGCCTCGGGCGTCCGTCCGGTGCGTACGTCCTGGATGACGTGCTGCTCGAGTACCAGCTGTGCCGGCCGGGTCCCGGCCGCAAGCGGCTCGCCCGCGTGCTGGACCGGCTGGCCGAGCACCCCGACCTGCTGCACACGTTGCGGGTCTTCATCAACAGCGACCACAACCGCCACCACACCGCCGACGAGCTGCACCTGCACCGCAACACGCTGAACTACCGGCTGCGGCGGGTCTCCGAGCTCACCGGCTACAACCCCGCCGACCCGACCGACATCCGCCTGCTCTCCGCGTCGTTGATCGTCCACGACCTGAGGACCTGATCAGAGCCAGCCCCGGTCGCGGGCGGTGTTCGCGGCCTCGGACCGGTTGCGCGCGCCGAGCTTCGCCATCGCCGTCGACAGGTAGTTGCGGACCGTGCCCTCGGCGAGATTGAGCCGGACCGCGATGTCGGCGTTGCTGGCGCCGGTGATGACCTCGCGCAGCAGTTCGCGTTCCCGCGGCGTGAGCGGATCGGCCCGGTCCCACGCGGCCATCGCGAGCTCGGGCGCGACGACGCGTTCGCCCGCATGCACCCGGCGCAGGGCCGAGACGAGGTCGGCGATCGGCGCGTCCTTGAGCACGTAGCCCGCCACCCCGGACTCCAGCGCCCGCCGCAGGTAGCCGCCGCGCGCGAACGTCGTGATGATCAGGACTCGGGTCCGATCGCCCCGGCCGCTCAGCTGCTGGGCGACGTCGAGACCGGTCAGGCCGGGCATCTCGATGTCGGTCAGCAGCACGTCGGGCCGGTGTTGCGCCACGGCCGCAAGAGCTTCGTCGCCGGTGGCCGCGGTCGCGACGACGGTGACGTCCGGCTGGAGATCCAGCAGCTGGGCGAACGCGCCGCGCACCATCGCCTGGTCCTCGGCCAGCACGACCCTGATCACGTGGCCACCTTCAGCGGAACGGCGATCGTGACGGTGGTGCCCGCCGAACCGGTGCGCCGGACCAGTCCGCCGAGCGCGGCGATCCGCTCGCGCATACCGGTCAGCCCGTTGCCCTCCGGCGCGTCGCCGCCGACGCCGTCGTCGGCGATCACCAGGCGCAGCTCGCCGTCGCGGGTCTCGACGCCGATGTGGCACGTCGTCGCGTTCGCGTGCCGGGCGACGTTGGTGACCGCCTCCCGCAACGCGAGCGCCAGCTCGTGCTCGGTCGAACCGACGATCACGAGGTCCGGGTCGTGCCGCACGACGACGTCGATCCCCAGACTCGTCAACGCGTTCCGTGCCGCGTCCAGCTCGGTCTCCAGACTCGCGCTGCGCCACCCGGTGACGGCGTCCCGGACCTCGCTCAGCGCGGCGCGGGCGGCGCGTTCGATCTCCCCGGCTTCCTCCTGCGCCCGTGCGGGATCCGCGGCGATGAGCTGGGCGCGGACGATGATCGCGGTCAGCGTGTGACCGAGCAGGTCGTGCAGGTCGCGGGCGATGCGCTCGCGTTCGGCGAAGGTGGCGAGATGCTCGATCCGCGCGTTGCGGATGCGCAGCTCGCGCGGCCTCGTGTTCCCGTTCGGCCGACTCGACCTGCAGGATGCCGATCAGCCACAGGAAGATCAACGACGGCAGCAGCGCCCACACCCGGTACGGCATCTCGACCACCGACACGACGGAGAACACGCAGATCAGCGCGGACAGGCCGACGAACCACCGCATCGCCAGGCGCCGGGTCTCCGAGATCCCCGCGAACGCCGCCGCGTAAACGAAAAGCACCGCGGCACCGGTGTTGAACGGCGTGGCGAGCGCGCCGAGCACCACCGCCGGAACCGTGCAACGCCAGCGGACCAGGGACGGCCGATGCCACGCCAGCACGTACATCGGGACGAAGGCGACGACCACGACGGCCACGAGCGCCCAGTCCGCCCAGCCCGCGTCCGGGTCGAAAATCGGTGCCCACAACAGGTTCCCGAGATAGAGCAGGTGGAACCAGCGGGAGATCCCAGCGACTTTTTTCATGACCGGGCATGACGATACGACACCGCGGCCAGCGCTGCCGTCACGATCGTCGTGCCCAGTAGCACCAGCACATGTGTGAGCACGGGTGCGCCGGTCAGCTGGGCCTTCGCGAGCTCGGACAGGTGATAGGTCGGCAGGAACCGGGCGATGTCGGCGAAGAACGCGGGCATGATCGAGAGCGGCATCCACATCCCGGACACCACAGCCGTCGGGATGAGGATCGCGTTGAGCACGGCGGCAGCCGCGCCTGACCCGACCTGGAACCCGATCGCCAGGCTCAGCAACGCGAACGGCAGCGCGCCCAGCACCAGCACCAGCAACATCCGTGACAGCGCGGGCACCGACGCGTTCAGCGACCCGGTGATCGCCGCCGTCGTCATCATCGCCAGCAGCACGCCCGCCGCGTAAGGCAGCGCTGCCACCACCTTCGCCGCGAGCGTCACGCCGATCGGCACCGCGGACACCTGCTTCGCCCGCAGCCACCCACGTTCCCGGTCGGCCGCGACGCCGATGCCGGGGTTCATCAACACCACCGAGATCACGCCGAACGCACCGAACGTGGCGACCATCGAGGTACCCGCCGACATCCCGCCATCACTGAACTTCCCGAACAGGGACACGAAAAGCGCGAAGAACGCCACCGGCATCACGATGGAGAAGAACAGCGCGGCGGGCTCGCGGACGATTCCCCGCAGCTCGTCGGTCAGCTCGACCCCGAAGACCTTCGCGTTCACGCCGCACCCCTCTCGATCAGTCCCGCCACGGCCTCTTCCAGCCCAGCACCCTCGACCCGCAGATCCGCCAGACCGGGATCCTCCGCGAGCAACACCCGCAACAACGCCTCGGGCGTGCGAGTGCCCAGATGAACGTGCTCGCCGTCGTTGCGCACCCACGCCACCCCCGGCATCGCCGCGAGCCGGTCCCTCGGCAGGACCGTCCGCGCGATCACCGTGCGATCGGGCAACCTCGCGACCAGCTCGTCCGGCGTCCCACCGGCGATCACCCGGCCGCGGTCGAGCACCACCACGCGATCGGCGACGGCCGAAGATTCCTCGATGAGGTGCGTGGTGATCAGCACGCCGGTCCCCCGCGCCCGCCGTTCGGCCAGCAGCTGCCAGAACCTCCGGCGGGCCGGCACGTCGAGCCCCGCGGTCGGCTCGTCCAGCACCAGCAACCGCGGGTCGGCGACCAGCGCCATGGCGAGCTGCAGCCGTTGCTTCTGCCCACCCGACAACTTCCCCGCCCGCCGCCCGGCCAGGTCCGTCAGGTCGAGCTCGGCCATGACCGGCCCCGCCGCCGAGCGAGGCACCCCCGCGCGCACCGCGGCGCCCGTGACCAGCTCGACCACCTTCAGCGTGTTCGGGAACCCGAGCGACTGCTGCACCACGCCGAGCTTGCGGCGGGTCGACGCGATCCGCGGGTCACCACCGCAGACCCGGACGTCCTTGGCCGGCAGCAGCCCGACCACCATGTTCACCAGCGTCGTCTTGCCCGCGCCGTTCGGCCCGAGCAACGCCACGCACTCTCCCGCGCCGACGTCGAGATCGACCCCGTCCAACGCCTGCGTGGCCCCGTAGTTGTGCCGCGCCCCGCGTACTTCGAGCACTTTCTCCATGGGGCTCAGCGTGGTCGGGCGCGGCCGTCGTCAGTAGTGAGGCGGAGTCACTGCCTGGTGATGACAAATGTCAGCCTTCGGGGCGGACCGACTGCGCCCTCGGGTACTTCCGGCCCGGCACCGGCTCGGGCGAGCCGGTGAACGACACCGGCGTCCCGTTCAGCAACAGGGTCAGGCCGATCGGCAGGTCGTCGCGCGAGACGTACCAGGAACCACCACGCGTGTCGGTGATGAACCCGTGCGGCTGCCCGGACTTCCAGCCGGTGATGGTGCCGCGCCGGCGACCGCGGGGCGAGCCGGCCGGTGACGCCACCGCCTCGGCGGAACGCACGAAAGCCCGCCGCAATGGATAGCCGGGGTCGTCGGTGGGGGCGAACAGCTGGTCGAAGCCGGGGGTGAACGGCGTCGCGGCCCGCAACGGGGCCGCGGTGCGCGGGGTCCAGGCCGGCGGCTTGTCCTCCGTCCGCACGTCGACGACCGGCACGATCACGTGCACGCCGCGCGCGGTCAGCCTGCTCACGAGCGGTGCGAAGTCGGAGTCGCCGGTGAGCAGGACGACCCACTGCAGCGGCACCGTGGTCGCGCGGTCCCACGCCTCGAGTGCGAGCTGGACGTCGACGCCCTTTTCCTTGCCACCGTGCAGGGGCATGTCGTGCCGGGTGATTCCGGTCGCGGCCAGCACCGTGTCGAAGGACGTGGCCGGGGTCGCGATGCGCCCGCGCACGTAATGCGCCTCCGCGACGACGCAGTCCTCGATCGGGCGACCGGTCTCGGTGTGGACGTACCAGCGTGCCGCGTCATGCAGTCCGTCGAGCGAGATCCGCGCCGCCCTCGAATGGACGGTGGCGTAGAAGTCGCTCAGATAAGCGAACCACGTGCCGTCGTAGAACACTCCGATTCGGACGATCTCACCCACCGGACGGACATTACCCGGTCGGGGAAACGAGAAAGGCGAGTGCTCTGTGCGAGCACTCGCCTTCATCCTCGGCTGGGGATCAGTCGCCGTGGGGGTTCTGGATCGAGACGTGGACGTGGTCGTAGTGACCAGCGGTCACACCGCCGGTGGGGTAGTTGCGCCAGCCCTCGGACGCACGGGCGACGCTCCAGATCTTGCCCTGCCAGATCACGTAGCGGACGTCGAGCCGGTCAGCGTGCTTCTGCAGCCAGCGGGCCAGCTTCCAGCCCTGCTCCTTCTGTGCCGCGGACGGGTACTGCCCGATCGCGTTCGAGATGGTGCAGTCGAGAGCGTTACCGGTGTTGTGGTTGCTCGTCGACGACTCGCCGCTGCGGTAGTCGCCCACCCAGCAGTGCTTCTCACCGGTCAGCGAGGCGATCTGGTCGTCGACGTGCTGCGTGCGCTTGGTGGCCTGCGGCGCACGGGCCGTCGCCGACGGGTGCGGGTTGGTGGCCGGGGTGCCGTAGCTGCCGTCCGGAGGCGTCGTGCCGCCACCGTCACCGAACCGGTGCGCGGCGTTCTCGTTCTTGAGGTCCGAGTTCAGGTTCGCCTTGGCGCCGGCGGCGATCGTCTGGCTGGGGCCGGAGTAGCCACTGTTGAAGTACACGGTGACCTTGCCGCTGGTGCGGTTCCAGACCGCCGCGGCGTTGTTCTTCACGCACAGGCCCTTGCCATTGCCCGCGCTCTTGAAGTCGTAGCAGCTCGGCTGCTCGTCGCCGTAGTCGGAAACGGAGGTGTTGAAGTCGGAAACCGACCCCTCCTGGTCACTGTTGAAGTACAGGCAGAATTCGCCCGCTTCACATTCACCGTCACGAGCCGTCGCCGCGTTGGCTGCACCCGCACCAAAGGATGCGCTGATCAGCGCACCGAACAACGCCACAAGAGTGATCCTCTTGAACACCGTAAACCCTTCTTTTCGTCCGCAGGATCCGGCAGTGCGGGCACCGGAGCATCTATTTCTCAGATGCTTCGTCAGCCCGACCGCCCCCCTTAGGTATTTGCCGGATCCCCGCTTTGTGCAGGGGCAGCTTCGTTATGTCCAGAAGGATTGCGAAGGGCGCTGACAGTTCGCTGACACCCGCTGTCACCGGTCGGTCAGCGTCCGTGGCGGGCACACTGGAGTGCATGACCGACAAGTGGAACGCGCTGCCCGACCGTCCGAAGCCGGAGGAGTGGGTCGCGGAGAAGGACACGAACCCGCTGCCGGGCGCTATCGCCGAGGCCGAGGGTGATCGCGAGGTGAGGGAGGCGCGGAACGTTCTCGAACGTGGGTTCTAGAGGATCGGCGTTGCTACCCGGCGAACACGTAAATGAGCGCCAGGGGAAGCCATGCGGCCATCAGCAGGAACGCGGTCGACGCGACGTAAGGGATGGCTCTTCCCCAGGCATCCACCTTGACGTGGTGGTTCTTCGGGTCCTTCGGGTCGTAGACGACCTCGACCCGGTCATCCTCGGACTTGACGCCGGGTTCGCTCCCGATGAGGGTCTGGCCGTCAGCCGTCGTGAAGCTGTACGAGTGGACGATCATGTTCTTACGCTGGTAGCTGCCAGTCCGCTCACCGATCACGGTGATGCCTCGCCGCCGCCTGATCATCACAGGTTTCCAGTGCCGGAGATAGATGAGGATCGCGAGCGGCGTGAAGATCGGCGACATCACGAGACCCGGCACCAACGCGGTGGCCCTGTCCGGTGAGACGGACGTGGCGACGGCGAAGAGCGCCGGCGCAACGATCAGATAGGCCACAATGGACAGAGCGATCACGAGCGGGCGGCGCTGCCGGGTCCACACCGACGGGCGGCGACTCGAACTTGTCTTGCCGATCGACGCACGCGCCTCGACCGGTGTCAGCGCGGCGGCCACCGCGGCGGCGAAGGTGTGCGCGGCGGTTGTGTTGGGTGCCGTCAGCAGCGTGGTCGCACCGCTGACGAGCACGACCCGCACGCTCGCGCCGGAGACCTCGAGGTGGTCGATCGCGGTCAACGGGGTGCGGTCGAGGTAATGCCGGTGTTCCACCACGATCTCGTCGATGAAAAGCCGCGCCTTGCCCAGGCGCTGCTCCGTGACAGGTGGTACGGGATCGCCAGTCGAGGCCCGATAAACGGTCGGCACGGCAAGGACTGTAGTTGGTCAACTCGAGCGCACACGTAGCGCGATTACCAGGACTTCGCGGTAGGCGCTTCTTTGGGCCGACCGGCCTAGTGCGCGCGGAACTCAGTTCCAGGCGCACCAGTTCGGCGTCGGTGACCACCACCTGCGCCGAAGTACCGGTCAACGATCTAGTAGGTGCGGCGGTCCACGGCGATCCAGTTCGTCTCCCACGTCGTGCCGCCGTCACCCGAGAACGCCTGCTCGAACCTGGCCTTGTCGGGTCCCTGGCGGTGGACGAGGAACCGCACCTTGATCGGCCGGCCGTCGAGCTGGTCGTCGCCGTAGAACTCGCCCACGCCGTCGCGGAACCCGCCGAACACCGCCGGGGTGAGCAGGCCGTTGCGGATGTTGACGAAGGTCAGGCTCCACCGCTGCGCCTGCGGCTCGTACAGCCGCAGGTTCATGCCCTCGATGCGCCCGCCCGCCCCGGAGACCTTCAGCTCGACGACGTTCGCCCGCCGGTCCATCAGCGGACGTACGACGCTGGTGCCCGCGAACTCGAGCCACTCGTCCGCGGATTCCGAGAGCGGCTCGGCGAGGACCCGCACCGAGGTGCGCCAGCTGCCGATCTCCCAGTCGAAGTCTCGTTGTCCGTCGGCGAGAGTGGACGACGCGGGAGGTGCCGCGGCACCTCCCGACGCCGCCGTCACGATCAGCATGAGGGCCGCGAGGCCTGTGGTCAGGATTCTTTTGTATGGCACGGTCATGGCCCGACTATCGGAGCGGAGCGCGACCATGGACAAGAAGGCACCTTCAGGTAACCCCGCGCGTGCCAACCCGCTGCCCGGCTGCCCGATGGCGGCCGCGTTCGCCGCGATCGGCGGGAAGTGGAAGCTGACCCTGCTCTACTGGCTGGCCCACGACGAGACCCATTTCGCCGGTCTGCGCCGCCGCGCCGCACCGATCACCCCCAAGGTGCTGGCCGAACAGCTGCGCGAACTCGAAGCCGACGGACTCGTCGAACGTGTGGAGACCGGACCGGTTCCGGCGCGCGTCCTCTACCGGCTCACGTCGTACGGGACGACCGTCCTGCCCGTCGTCGAAGGGGTCCGGGTGTGGGGCGAGGCCCATCTCCAGCGCACCCACGGTGACGCTCCACCGAACGCGACCATGAGCTGCGCCAACGCGATCGCGTAGGTCCGGTCACCGCCGCATCCTCGGATCGTGCGTGGGGTCGTCGTACATCGGCGGGCAACCGTGCTCGATGGCCTCTGGCCGCAGTTCGAAGTGCCAGGGCTCGTTGCGGTAGATCTGGCACAACCCGTACGCGGCGCCGTGCTCGGAAAGCCACGACTGACCAGCGCCGCGACCGATGTCGACGGCGTCGCCCGACACGTGGTGAGACGTGTCGGGGATACCTGTGGTTTCCTGCACGCGGCTATCCGATGGGAAAATCGAAATAGGTGTCCGGATAGGGCTCGTCCCGCAGCGTGTAATGCCACCACTCGCAGTCGTACGAGCTGAACCCACAGGCCTCCATGATCGAACAGAGGTGTTGCCGGTTCGCCGCTTCGACCCGCGTGATCGTTTCCGCCCCGTGGTGGGAGACCGGATCCATCAGATCGTGGTCGCCGCCCATTGCAGCCAGCTCACCGGTGGCCAGGTGATAAAGCGTCAGGTCGACCGTGCTGCCCCGGCTGTGCCCCGACCTGGCCGCCACATACCCCTGTTCGAACATCTCCGCCCGGTCGATGTTCGGATAGTGGCGCGACTTCGTCCGGCCGTCCTCCGGCTGCTTCGACCAGCGCACGAAGCAGTCCACGGCACGCTGCGGCCGATAGCCGTCCCAGAGCAGCAGGCCGAAGCCGAGCGAGGCCGCCTTTTCCTGCGCATCTTCCAGGGCCGCGCACAAAGCCCTCGTGCCGACAACGCGGTTCGTCAGGTATCCGTCCACGGGCTTGCCGGTGAAGTTGTCCCAGGTGGCGTACTTGGCGTCCCAGCGCAGTCCGGGCACGAACTCGTCCAGGAACACGAAATCCTCGTTCACCGGACTTTTCCCGTCAGCGCCAGCGACACGATCCGGTCGATCACTTCGGCGAGCGGCAGTCCCGCGGCCGCCATCATCCTCGGGTAACGGCTGTACGAGGTCATGCCGGGCAACGTGTTGACCTCGTTGAGAACCACGGTTCCGTCTTCCTTCAGGAACGTGTCCACTCGCGAGAGTCCCCGGCATCCCAGAGCGCGATAGACCGCCATCGCCGTCTCCTGGACGAGTGCGCGCGACTCCGCCGGAATGTCGGCGGGAACGGTGATCGTCGAGTTCTCCGAACCGCTTTCCGGAGCGCTCTCCTGATGGATCCTGAAGTGACCGTGCGACAGCGAGATCCGATCGACCTCGCCCGCGATCAGGTCCAGGTCGTTCCCCAGCACGGCACAGCCGACCTCGCTGCCGGTCACCGCCTCCTCGATCAGCACCTTCGAGTCGTACTGCCGCGCGGTTTCCACCGCGCCCGGCAGTTCTTCCTCGCGCGACACCTTGGTGACGCCGAAGGACGATCCGGACCGAGCCGGCTTCACGAAGACGGGATAGGTGAGCCGGCCGGGATCGACGTCCTCGTTCGGCGTGACGATCCAGAAGTTCGGCGTGGAGATGCCCGCGTTTCGCGCGACGAGATAGGTCAGGGACTTGTCCATGCACAGGGCCGAGCTCTGGATGTCGCAGCCCGCGTAGGGGATGCCGGACAGCTCCAGCAGGCCCTGGATCGCGCCGTCCTCGCCGAGCTTGCCGTGCAGCACGGGCAGCACCACGTCCAGACTGACGGTCTCGTACTTGCCGTCGTCCAGGACCAGCAGCCCGCGGACGCCGCGGTCCGGCGACAGCACAGCCGGGCGGCCGCCACCGTTCGCCCAGTCCGCGCCGGGGCCGTCACAAAGCAGCCAGGCGCCGCTCTCGGTGATGCCGAGGTAGAACGGTTCGTATTTCTCGGTGTCGAGGTGCTTCGCGACCTCCTGTGCGGACTTGACGGAGACGGGGTGTTCCTCGGAACAGCCCCCGAAAAGGATTCCGACCTTCAATCTAGCCATGCCGATTCCCGCTTTCGAAGTTCAGGCAGTTGATGAGACTGTTCTCGACGATGTCGCTCAGGGCGTGGTCCGTGTAATACGCCGCATGCGGGCTGATAATCACGTTCGGCAGCCGCTGCAGCCGCAGCAGCGGCCCGCTCTCGGTCATCTTGTTCCGGCAGTCGGAGTAGAAGATTCCTTCCTCGCCTTCGACGACGTCCAGTGCCGCGCCGCCCAGTCCCCCGTTTTCCAACGCCGAAATGAGCGAATCGGTGTCGACGAGTGCACCGCGCCCGGTGTTGATGATGTACGCGCCGCGCTTCATCTGCTCGATGCGTTGACGATTCAGGAGATGATGTGTGTCCGCGTTGAGTGGCGTATGGAGCGTCACGATGTCGCTGTTCATCAGCAGATCATCGAGAGGGACGTAGTCGGCAGAGGTCTGCGGACGGTTGTCGTAGGCCACTGTCTGGCAGCCGAAACCCCGCAGGCGGTCGATGACCGCGGCGCCGATGCGGCCCGTTCCCACCACGCCGATGGTCAGGTCACGCAGCTCTTTCCCGCGCACACCGTTCAACCTGTAGTCGTGCACCTCGGCGCGGCGGATGACGGATTTCGCGTTCCGAACCGCCATCAGCATCAGCATCAACGTGTAGTCGGCGACGCTGTCGGGCGAATAGGTGACGTTCTCGACGCGGATGCCGACACTCGCCGCGTATTCCACGTCGATGTGGTTATATCCGATGCTCCTGGTGGAAACGTACTCCACGCCGGACCGACTGAGCGCGCGAAGAGTGGGGTTCGTGATTCGGGTTTGATGACCGACGCTGACACAACGGTTGCCGGACGCCATTTCGACGTTGGCCTCGGACACCGCTCTCTCCACGATGTCCGCGATCACGCCGCAGCGAGGCGCCATCTTCCGGAACAGGGCGGCCTCGTCCGGCCTGCATCCGTAAACCGTGATTCCCGTTGCCGGGACGACCGAGGAAATCATGCCTTCAAGTAAAGGCAGGGCGTCGTTGCCGGTGCGTATGCGGTTTTCGATATACCGAAGATATGCGCTATGGCTGAATCGGAGGTTCAGAACCGGCTACGGACATTGCTCCGTAACGGGCGGCGATCGCGGCGGCGCGGTTGTGGAGGGCGGTGCGCACCGACTGCGGTGCCAGGACTTCCGCGGCCATGGCGAGCTGCCATAACGCCCACACGGCGTGCCGTGCGTCCTGGTAGGTCACTTCGAGCCGCAGCCAGCCGTCGGCGTCGGGTTCCTCCGCGCGGACGGCCTGTGCGGTGCTCAGCAGTTCTTCCCGGCGCGCCGGATGCACCCGCACCAGCACGGTGAGGTGGTCGTCGGACAGGAACTGCGCACTGCGTTGCCGCCAGATCCGGTCCAGATCGACGCGGTTCGGTCGCTGCGCCGGTTCGGCGAGTTCCTCGGCGGCCAGCACCCGCGACAGCCGGTAGGTGCGGTCCGCGCCGGATCTCGTCGCCAGCAGGTAACCCCGGTCTCGCACGGTGACCAGGCCGATCGGGTCCACGGTGCGCCACTGAGGCAGCTGACCGGTGGCCGCGTAGTGGATGCGCAGCTTGTGCCCGGCGAGCACCGCGCGCCGCACCTCGGCCATCGTGGTGCCCGGCACCTCCTCGGTGACCGGCCGGCGCGAGAGCAGGTCGGTCTCCGGCTCGACGAGAAACCGCTGGGCCGCGTCGCTCGCGGTGGCCCGATGGCTTTCCGGCAGTGCGTCGACCACCTTGCGCATGGCCGACGTGAGCGCCGAGCCGAGTCCGAACGCCTGCTCGCCGCGACCGGATCCTGCGGCCAGCAGGGCGACGGCCTCGTCGTGGTTCAGTCCGGTGAGCTCGGTCCGGAAGCCGGGCAACAGCGCGAACCCGCCGTGCCGGCCGCGTTCGGCGTAGACCGGAACGCCCGCCGTCGACAGCGCCTCGATGTCGCGCAGCACGGTGCGGGTGGACACGCCCAGCTCACGGGCCAGCGTGTCCGCGGTCTGCCGACCGCGCTGACGCAGCAACAACACCAGCGAGACCAACCGGTCGGCGCGCATGCGAAAACTCTGCCAGAAATCACGACACAAGATGTCGTGATTTGGCTGGATGCTGATCAACACGACGCCACAGACGGCGTTCGCACTCGCGATCGATTGGAACTGAAGTGGCAGTGGAACGCACGGTGGTCAACCCGTGGCAGTGGTCCGTGGGGATGGGGTTCAACCAGGGCGAGCTCGTCTCCGGGCACAGCCGGACCCTGTACTGCGCCGGACAGGCCGCGATGGACGCCGACGGCAAGGCCCAGCACGCCGGCGACATGGCGGCGCAGCTGGCGCTGACCATCGACAACCTGGAGGCCGTGCTCGCCGAGGCCGGCATGACCCTCGCGAACCTGGTCCGGCTCAACGTCTACGCCACCGACATCGACCTGCTGTTCCAGCACTACGGCGTGCTGGTGTCGCGGTTGGCCGCCGCCGGGGTCGCACCGCCCGGCACGATGCTCGGGGTGGCTCGGCTGGCGGTCCCGGACCTGATGGTCGAGCTTGAGGGAACCGCCGTCGCGTGATGGGTGGCCAGCGATGCTCGCAATGGTGACGATCGGCGTCTACGGCTTCGACGCCGAGTCCTTCCTGCGACGGCTGCGGCAGGCGGACGTCCGCCTGCTGCTCGACGTGCGCCAGCGCCGGGGCGTTCGCGGGCCCGAGTACGCCTGGGCGAACTCACGGCGGCTGCAGGCGGCCCTCGCCGAGGCCGGGATCGCCTACGAACACCATCCCGAGCTCGCACCGACCACCGAGCTGCGGCAGCTCCAGTACGCCGAGGACGATCGCCGAGGGGTCGGCAAGCGCTCACGCCACGAGCTCGCCGCCGAGTACGTCCGCCGCTACACCGCGGAGGTTCTCGACCGCGCCGACCTCACGGCGATCGTGTCGGTGTTGCCGGACAACGGGATCGCGGCGCTGCTCTGCGTCGAGAGCGATCCCGGAGGCTTGCCACCGCTCGTTGATCGCCAAGCGGCTGTCCGAACGGCACAACCTCACGATCGAGCACCTGCACGCGTGAGATTTTCCATCCACAAAGGACATGAGCGAACGGAGCCAGGGAAACAAACTTCTGCCGGGCGTGCACCCCCGCCAGGCGAACGTGGCGTGACTTCTCCCGTAGCGAATGAATGAACCACCTGGGAGATGTCGATGCGTTCAAGAACAGCCCTGCCTGGGCTGCTGGCCGCCGCGCTGGCGGCGTCCGGGACGGCCGTACCACCTGCGCTGGAACAACGGCGTGTTCGGACCGGCCATGAGCGACGGCCGGCACGGAAACACCGCGGCTTTCCGCGGTGAGAACCAGCTCTACTTCTTCGTGTCACCGGTGTCCGACCAGGGCCGCGGCCGCTTCAGCGAGATGCGCTATCCGGGGAGGACGCAACTGCTGCGGAACGGCGAGCTGATCGGCGAGTCCGACTGGGCGACCAGCGGCGAGTTCGTGGTCGGGCCGGAGCGCGCGGTGTACACGTTGCGCAGCAGCGTGGACCGGTCTGTCCAGGCCGGACTGTCCACCCGGATCGACGCGGAGTGGACGTTCGCCTCCCAGCGATCCCCACGCCCCCTGGAGCAGACCACCCTGCCGTTGCTCGGGGTGCGGTTCGCTCCGGATCTCGACAACCACAACGCGGCACCAGCCGGCTGCCGGTTCACCTTCCCGGTGTCGGTGCAGCGCAATGGCAGTGATCGTCCGGGTGCGGTCACGACCCCGGCCGTCGAGGTGTCCTTCGACGACGGCGGGACCTGGCAGCCGGTGAGCACCGGGCAGATCGGAGACCAGTGGACGGCCACCGTCGACCACCCGGCCGGTGCGAGGTTCGTCTCACTGCGCTCATCGGTCAGCGACGCTGACGGCAACGCACAACGCCAGACCATCATCCGGGCCTACGCCCTGAAATGACGGGTGAGGGCGCCCGGAGCCGGACGCCCTCATTTCGATCCAAAGAGGGCATCCTCGCTGATGTGATCGGTATCACTAGCGGTGCACTGAGGCGGTACCCATCGGCGACGGTGTAAGCTTTCGCCATCAGTCATGGTTCCGAAGTACCGGTCGCCCGTGATCACAGGTCACGGGCGTTTTGCTGTTCAGCGTCTCCGGCCATGGCAGATCACCCCGGCGCCCGCACAGTGCGGGTGCCAAATTCATGCTTGGAGTGCACCATGGCCACCGGAACCGTCAAGTGGTTCAACGCTGAAAAGGGCTTCGGCTTCATCGAGCAGGACGGTGGCGGCGCCGACGTCTTCGTTCACTACTCGAACATTGCCGCCCAGGGCTACCGCGAGCTTCAGGAAGGCCAGAAGGTCTCCTTCGAGATCACGCAGGGCCAGAAGGGCCCGCAGGCGGAGAACGTCGTCCCCTCCTAGTCCTCGCCTGCCGCTGATCCGTCAGCGGCTTCGCACGGACTAGTTCCAAGGCCCGGCCGGTTGAACTCAACCGGCCGGGTTTTGGCGTTCCAGCCGACCGGTCTTGCTCAGGCCTCCTTCAGCGCCGCCGCCAACCAGGCGACCGACGCGCCCGCGAGGACGTGGACGGCGCTGGTGAGCAGGGAGTCCGGCAGCGGTCGCGGAGAGCGCGAGCACCGGCAGCGCCACCGCGTACATCACGGCGGGAACTCTCGGATGCGTGCGCGCCCGCACCATGGCGATCCCGAACAGCATCGCCCCGACGGCGAACACCACCGCGCTGCCCAGCAGCGCGAGCCGCGTCGGCCCGTCGAGCAAGGTGTCGAGCACTGCCGGGTCCAGGTAGAACAACGCGAGGTTGAGCGTGAACGCGGCGCCGCCGAACAGGCCGAGCCCGACGACGTTCGCGGTGTAGGCCACGGTCCCGAACGCCCCGGACCGGTCGCCGCCCTGCCGTAGGTACAGCGCGGTGAGCAGCGGAAGCGCCAGTGCGGGCGCGATGCCGAGGACGAGGCTCGTGACCGCGGTCTCGCCGGTGATGGCCTCGACCGCGCCGGGCAGGCCGATGCAGAGCCCCGCGAGCACTCCGGTCCACCTCGCCAGTTTGTCCAGTGTCATGCGGATCTCCTTGGGCGACAACAGGTTCACGGCGGACGCTACGAGCGGCGGTGACCCGGCCGGAAGTGCCCGGCGGCCAAGACCGGACAGCCGGAGGTCATGTGTCTTCCGGCTCCTGACAGGGGATGCCCGTGCCGTCGTAGCCTCGGCGGCGTGACGACCGTGAGAGCTGGCGTGCCGTGGGTCTCCGGCGCGGTCTACGGGATCGTGCTGCTGGCCGGCCTCTACTACGCGCTCGCCGGTCTCGGCGACGGAGACCCGTTGCGACTGGCCGGTTTCGTGGCCGGGCTCGCGGTCGTCGCGACGCTGGACGTCGTGGAGCGGCGGTTCGACCGTGCGCCGGTGCTGTTCCTGGTGGCCCGGCTGGCGTTGTTCTTCGCGGTGGCGGCACTGGACGAGTCGGGGCTGTCACGGGCGCTGTTCGTGCTGGTCCCGTTCACGGCCTATCTCACGTTCGGCCGCAGGACGGGCCTGGTCCTCGGCGGCCTTTGCCTGACGCTGCTCGTCACGGGTTTCGCGGTGTGGGTCCCCGGCTGGTACCGCGACGCGACCTACCTGTCGGACCTGCTGATGTTCGGCACGGGACTGCTACTGGCGATCGCGATGGCCGAGGTGGCGACGAGGGAGCGGCGCGCGGCGGCCCAGGTCGCGGAACTGTCGGCGGCGACCGAGCGCAACCGGCTGGCCCGCGACATCCACGACGGTCTCGGCCACCACCTGACGGCGATCGCCATCCAGCTGGAGAAGGCGACCGCCTTCCGCGACCGCGACCCGGCCGCCGCCGAGCAGGCGCTGACCGACGCCCGCGAGTCCGCCGCCCGCGCCCTGCGAGACGTCCGAACCTCGGTCGGCGTCCTGCGCACGGCACCACGCACCCTGCGCGCCGCCCTGACCGAACTGACCGAGCAGGACGACCGGGTGACGGTGCGAATCGACGGCGACGAACGAGACCTGGACCAGACCGCGGTGACCACCCTGCACCGCGCCGCACAAGAAGCGATCACGAACGCCCGCAGGCACGGCGACGCAACGGTGGTGCGCGTAGCCGTGACGTTCGGCGCCGGCGGCACCCGCCTGGTGGTGACCGACGACGGCCGCGGCTTCGACCTCACGGCCCACCGCAGCGGCTTCGGCCTGCTGGGCCTACAAGAGCGAGCCGCGATGGCCGGCGGCGAGTGCACAGTGGACAGTCGCCCGGGCGCGGGCACGTCGGTGACGGTGACGGTCCCGTGACCGCGGTGCGCGTGCTGGTGGTCGACGACCAAAGGCTGGTGCGGGAAGGCATCGCGTCCCTGCTGGACATCCAGCCGGGCATCGACGTGATCGGGACCGCGGCGGACGGCCGCCAGGCGGTGGAACAAACGCTGACGCTGGCTCCGGACGTGGTGCTGATGGACGTGCGCATGCCCGAGATGGACGGCGTGGACGCGGTGGCCGTGCTCAAGAAACGGGCCCCCGGCTGCCGAGTGGTCATGCTGACCACCTTCGACGACGAGGAGTACGTGGTGCAGGCGTTGCGCGCGGGCGCGGCGGGCTACCTGCTGAAGGACCTGCCCGCGGCGGAACTGGCGGAGGCCGTACGCCTGGCGCACGCGGGCGTGACCCAGTTGGACGACGCAGCCGCCAGACACGTCGCGGCGGCGCTGACCCCGCGGTCCACCGGCGCGCTACCCCGGCAGTCCGTCGGCGCGCTGCCCCCGCAGTCCACCGGCGCGCTGACCGACCGGGAAACCGACGTGCTGCGTCTGATCGCGGCCGGCGCGACGAACCGGGAGATCGCCGCGCGCCTGTTCCTGAGCGAGGGCACGGTGAAGAACCACATCTCCCGCATCCTGAGCCGCCTCGGTCTGCGCGATCGCACCCAGGCTGCGTTGTACGCGCGCGATCACGGCGTGCTCTGAGCACCGGCTACGTCATGTCCCGATCTGCGTACTTGACCGGAATTCCACCCGCGACGCCCGGAACTCCATCCGCATGGAAGCCAGCTCGATTTCAAAAGCCGACCACCCAGAACTGTCCGGCACATGACTGGCATCGTGGAACAGCGACGCGTCACCTGAAGGGTATTCGAGTTGCTCGACCCGGAGCCCCGACACCGCAGCGAACGACAATGTGAACTCGCTGGCCGTCGGCATCAGCCGGAACATCAGCCGCAGCAACAGATCCGCCTCCGGCCCCGGCGAGACCTGCACCCCGAGAAAGTCGCACTCGTTGTGCAGGTCCACAAACCCGAGACCAGTGCCGTAACACTCGATCAGCCCGCCGGCCAATCCCCACGGATCCATACCGTGGAACGTCGCACCTGCCACGCGGTCACCTTCTGAACTAGATCTCCCGGCCTGCCCGGAACATTAGAGCGTTCCGACCGGCAGGCGTCCCTCGACCAGAGCCTCGACCTGCTCGGCGGTGAACGGCGGGCCGAGCAGGTCGCCTCGCAAGGCGTGGCAGCGGAACATGTCCGCGATGTAGTGCATCCGGTCGGGCAGGTCGGCCCAGTCGCGCGCGGCCGTGTCGAGCAGGCTGTCCGTCGTCGGGTCGACGGTCTTCAGCAGCGCGAGCAGTTCCGGGTCGGACAGCTCCGCGAGCAGCGGCGGGAAGGTCGCGGGCAAGTCGTTGCCCAGGTCGAGCAGCTCACCACCGGGCAGCGCCAGGGCCATCAGGTGTCTGGTGACCGCCCGGCGGCACAGCACGCGCGCCTGCTCGGCCAACTGTGTGCTGGCAAGGCGCACGGCAGGCCGCTTGCCGAGAACGGTCAGCAGGGTCAGGCGCAGCCACTTGAACACGCGGTTCTTCGGCAGCAGCAGGTCGAACAGGCGGCGTTCGAGTTCACGGGGGTCGACCACCGGGGCCTCCATCGCGGCGGCGATCTCCGGTTGCAGCCGCGTCTGCTCGTGCAGGCCGACCTCGATGTTCGCCAGGAGCAGCAGTTCGGCGCGTCGCTTCGGGTCGTGGGTGGTCATCGCCCGGTAGTACCGGGCAAAGGCCTGCCGGAGGTAACGCTGCCCGTCCGGCGGCTCGCCGGGCCGCAACGCGCCGCAGAACTCCACGATCCGCCGCTCGTCGACCGGACCGTCGGCGAACTCGGCGAGGAAGCGGGCGAACTCGCGGGCGATCTCCTCGAAGACCTTGAGGTTGCCCCGTGCTGACGCGGCACCGACGTCGTCAAGCCGCGCGGTCAGCACCACGGCCTGGCGCACCGTCCGGTGGGCGCGCTCCAGAACGTCCGCGGGGACGGCCCGCCGCAGACTGCGCACCATCTGGTCGACCTCGGCGGCGGCCTCGGGTGACGACTTCAGCAGGCGCTCCATCGTGCGCGCCAGGTCCTGCTGCCGGATGGTCTGCCCCACCTGCTTGGACGCCCACACCGCGAACGTGCACCAGTTCGCGCCCCCGCCGGTGCAGTCGGCCAGCGCCCGCGACAACCGGTGGTAGCAGTGGGTGATCTGCAGGTTGCGGACGACGGCATCGGCGTGCGCCGCGATCCGGTCGACCTCGGCGACCACCGGCCGGATGTCGCCGCTGGGCTCGTGCACGTCCGCACTGGTCCGACTCATGACGCCGACCTACCTCTCCCGGGTTACACCTCCTTGGTCGTCCGGAGAGAGGGGAACGTGACGGTTGTGCCGTGGATTCGCGTCGACGTCGACAACCCTCGCCCACATGGGCACAACAGGCGACTCACCAGGAGGGGCATTCCTGGTGAGTCGTCCGCGGTCTACTTGCTACCGGGCGCCGAACCAGCCCATCAGGCCCTGTCAGCCTTCCACGGCGAACACCTGTCAATACCGGCCGTGAGGTCCACGCAGGCCCTGTAGTTGACCAAGGCGCCTTCGGGGAAATCCATGCGCCACGTGATGCTCTTGTTGCAGCCGGCGGGGAAGGTGCGCGTCCTCACGGAGCCGCTGCCGAGCCGGTACTGGAGGTACACGGGACTGCCGTCGCACGCGGTGTCGTGCAGGCGGAAGGCTTCATCGTCCGAAGCGAAGTCCGAAATGAAGGTCGCCTTGGCGCCACGGACCTGGGCGCTGCTGTCCGCCTGCGCCGCCGGCGCGACCATCACCGCACCGCCAAAGGCGAGCGCGAGCGCGCCCAGTGTGAGAGCCGTTTTCTTGATCATGTCGTGCAACCTCCGAGTTGTTCGGTGTCCCCTCGGCCCCCCTTGGCCGGCGACATGACAAGAATCTCCGCGGCGCTTTCACCGAACTTTCGCACCGATGAAAGCGATCGCGGCAACCGTCACAGTGGATTTGCCGGGCAGGTACCTGCGGCGAGCCACTTCTCCCGCAGGTCAGCGGGGATGTCGAGGGCGGTGGACTGCCCGTCCGTGAGGGTGCGAACGCTGCCGCCGAGCAACAGGTTTCCTGCTTTGTCCAGGATGGTGGTGGCGATCTTGCTGGTGTCCTCGGACCGTTCCAGGACACGCATCAGCCGAGTTCCGGCGCGCACCGCACGGGTCCAGCCGCGCGAGTGCGGCACGGCCATCCAGTCCGCGACCCGCGGATCGATCGTCTGCCGGACCATGGCGGCGACGACACCGTCGAAGACCTTGCCCGGCACCATTTTCTCGTACAGGTCGAGCAGGTTGCGGGTGAGCACCACACCTTCGGCCGACGGTCCGTACGAGGCTTCGACGAGGGAGGCGTTGAGCCGCCGTGCCTCGTCGAGGGATTCCGGCATCACCTCGGCCGGAATGCCGAGGAGGGCGCCGGTCACTCGCCAGACGTAGTAGTAGCTCTCCGCCTCCTGCTCGGTCACCGCGATACCGATGCGGCGCATGCCGTCGATCACCTGCACCGAGAAGATGAGCAGGGCGCCGAGCATGTCCTGCTGACACACGGGAACACCGTCTGCCTCGATGTCCCACTTGCCCGAGCGGGTGATGAAGTACCGCACGGCCGCGTGGATCAACCGAGTCTTTTGGACGGTGGGCACGAACGCCCCACCGGAGCCGAACGGCGCCTGCCCCATCATGTTGAGCACGAACTGGGAAGTCTCCGACAGGCGCCGATGCGGCTGGTTCAATCTGTGCGTCAGCGCGAGCACCCGCGACGGGCGCGGCTGGGCGTAGCAGTTGACCATCGCGCCGAACGAGAGCACGGAGGCGACGTGCACGCCGTCGTCCACGAAGAACTCGTAGGCGTCGGCCACCCGGTCGAGATCGGCCCAGTCGGGCGGGTTGTCGGTGGCGATGAGGTAGGCGCGCACCGATTCCGGCAGGTTCTCGGGGATGGGCTGGTCGTTGGCGCGGAACTGAGCGAGCACCTCGTTCACGGACTCCACCTGGCCGGTGGCGACGAGGTCGGCGATCACGCTGTCGGCAAGTGGGTCACCCTCGAACTTCAACGCCTCCACGGCGGCCATGTCGATCATGTTGCTGTCGTCCTCACTCACTGCGCGGTACGCCTTGTGCCGAAACAGCGAGCTAAGCGCCGCCACGTGGTGCGCGAATAGCCCAGACCCTCCGAATGCCCACTCACGTCATCCGAACGGCCTATCGGAGCACGAATTCGGGGTGACCAGACCGGTTTCGTAGGCGACGACGACGGCCTGGACCCGGTCGCGGAGTCCGAGCTTGGCGAGGATGCGGGCGACGTGGGTCTTGACGGTCGCCTCGGACAGGTGCAGGAGGCCGGCGAGCTCGGCGTTGCTGCGGCCCTTGGCCAGCAGCCGCAACACCTCGGCCTCGCGCGGCGTCAACGCCGTCAGGTCGCGGTGCAGCACGGCCGTGTCCCGGTTGGCGAACCTTTCGACCAGGCGGCGGGTGATCGCGGGCGCGAGCAGCGCGTCGCCGGAGCGGACCATGCGGACGGACGCCACGAGGTGTTCGGGGGTGACGTCCTTGAGCAGGAATCCGCTGGCACCGGCGGACAACGCCGCGTAGACGTACTGGTCGAGGTCGAACGTGGTCAAGATGATCACGCGCGGTTCGCCGGCGGCGCCGGTCAGGATCCGCCGGGTGGCCTCGAGGCCGTCGAGCTCGGGCATCCGGATGTCCATCAGGACCACGTCCGGCCGGGTGCGCCGGACCGCGTCGACGGCCTCGGGGCCGTTGTTCGCCTCGGCGACCACGTCGATGCCGTCGGCGGTGAGGATCATCCGGAAGCCCGTGCGAACCAGCAACTGGTCGTCCGCGACGACCACGCGCAGGGATCCGGTCACGACGCCTCCAGCGGAATCAGTGCGGTGACCCGGTAACCACCGAGTGGACGTGGTCCGGCGTGGAGGGTTCCACTGTAGACGGACAGGCGCTCGCGCAGGCCGATCAGCCCGCGTCCGGTCCCGGTGGTCGCGGCCGTCCCGCCGCCGGTGTCGGTGACCTCCACCCGGAGATGGTCGGCGCCGTACTCGACGGTCACGGCCGCCGTCGCGCCCGCCGCGTGCTTCACCGCGTTGGTCAACGCCTCCTGCACCACCCGATAGGCGGCCAGCTCGACCCCGGACGGCACGGAACGCGGTGTTCCGGCGACGGTCAGCTCGACCGGCATTCCGGTGTCCCGCACCCGTGCGACCAGGTCCTCCAACTGGTCGAGACCCGGCTGCGGAGCCAGGTCCGGGCCGTCGGAGTCCATGGCGAGCAGGCCCATGACGTGACGCAGCTCGGACATCGCGGCCCGGCCGCTCGCCTCGACCGCGAGCAGCGCCTCGCGAGCGAGATCGGACGAGACGTCCATGACCTTGCGAGCGGCGCCCGCCTGGATGACCATCACGCTGACGTTGTGTGTCACCACGTCGTGCAGTTCGCGGGCGATGCGGGCCCGCTCGTGCTCAGCCGCGCGCCGCAGTGCCTCTTCCTGCTCGCGTTCCACAGTGGACAGTCGAATGCGGCTCTCCCGCGTCCGAAGCTGCCACGTGCGCAGGCCGTAGGCCGCCACCACGGTCGGGACCAGGATCAGCAACGGGACGTACTTGCTCGGCACGGTGGGCAGCGTCGTGTCACGGGTGACCACGCCGACCAGGAGCACCGCCGTGACGAGACTGGCCAGCGCCGGCACCCGGTACGGGCTGTAGGCCGCGGCGCTGAACGCGGCGATGACGCCGGCGTAGAAGGTGAGCCTCGGCGTGTCCGCCGGTGCCATCAGAACCGCGGCCAGCACGATCCACAGCACGGCGAGCGGATACCGCCGCCGCAACGCCAGCGGCGCCGCGGCGAGAACCGCGACGGCGATCGGGTGCGGCCAGTCGCCCGGTCCCAGCCGTCCGAACCGGGGCGGGCCGTCCACCAGACCGAGCAGGTTGTCGAGCGTGTAGTAGATCGCGGCCAGGCCCACGATCAGCGCGACCGCCGCGTCGAAGACCAGGTTGCGACGGGTGGGTCGCGGCAGCGGCCCGGTCGCGCCCATCAGCGGCCCGATCCGCACGTTCATCACCGGCTCATTCTCACCGACAGCCGGCGCACCCGGCATCCGCCCAGGTGATCACGCGGGTAGCTCTGCCGACTACATCGCAAGGATGACGGAGCCGAAGGTCATCCCGACGCGGTACCGGAAATGCCCCTGCCGACCGACGCGTCCGGTTCGGCAGCGCACCTAGCGTTCTCGGCGCCCAGACAGGGCGACGAACGGGGGACGACCTTGATCCATCGCTTGGTCCTGCGCAGCGGCATCGCCGCTGTCGCCGGACTTCTCACCTTCACGGCGTCCGCGGCGGCCACACCCGCGGCGGAGCCGTTCCTGCCCAAGCCGACCGGTCATCATCGGGTCGGCACGACCTCCCTGCACCTGACCGACACTTCCCGCCCCGATCCCTGGGTTCCCGAAGCCGGAGCGCGGGAGCTGATGATCACCTTGTGGTACCCGGCTTTGCCGTCGAACGGCCGGCGAGCCCAGTACATGACGCCGAAGGAGTCGGAACTCCTGTTGGCGGACGGGGGAATCACCGGTGTGCCGCTCGACGTGTTGAGCACGACCCGCACCAACGCGGTCACGGACGCCACCCCGGTGGGACGGTGGCACGGCCTGCCGCTCGTGGTGCTCTCCCCCGGCTACTCCAAGCCCCGCGCCACACTCACCTCACTGGCGGAGGACCTGGCGAGCAACGGCTACGTGGTGGCCGGGATCGAGCACACGTACGAGAGCGTCGGCACGAGCTTCCCCGACGGGCGGGTCACCACCTGCGCGTCCTGCGAGATCCCGCACAACGCAGCGTTCTGGATCAAGCTGGGTGCGGGCCGGGCGGCCGACGTCTCGTTCGTGCTCGACCACCTGACCGGGCCGCACCCGAAGTGGCGGGGCGCCGGGCTGATCGACCCGTCCCGGATCGCGATGGCCGGCCACTCCGCGGGAGGCGCGAGCTCCATCCCCGCCATGCTGGCCGACCCACGGCTGCGGGCCGGGATCGACATCGACGGCAGCACCGAGGCCCCGATCCCGGACAGCGGCCTGTCGCGGCCGTTCCTCTTCCTGGGCAGGCAGGCGCAGTACACCCCGGGCACCGGCGACGCGGCGGCCACCTGGGAACGCGACTGGCAGCACCTGACCGGGTGGAAGCGCTGGCTCGTGGTGGCGGGCGCCGCGCACCCCTCGTTCACCGATGTCGGACTGGTGGCCGACCAGTTCGGCATCGAGTACGGCGCCGATCTGCCCGCGACCCGCGTCTCGGCGATCACCCGTGACTACACCAGGGCCTTCTTCGACGAGCACCTGCGCGGCAGGCCGCAACCGTTGCTGGACCGGCCTTCGACCCGCTATCCCGAGATGAAGTTCTGTTCTGTGGCGACCAAGACCTGCGAGTAGCCGGTCCGCCGACACGGCTGTGCCGGCTGCCCGCGGGAGTACTGACCCGCGGGCAGCCGCCGTGCCTCAGCCGTAGATGGTGGCCTGCTTGGAAGTCTGGCGCACTCCGTTGGCGCCGTTGAGGAAGCGCTCGCCCCACGGGGTGAGGTCCGCGGGGTTGAACGAGCGGACCAGGTCGAGGTACTCGACACCGCCACCGTTGCCGCTCCACGACCAGCCGAGATAACCGATGCCGCGAACCTGGGACTGCGCCATGATCGTGTCCTCGTCCGGGTCGCCGTCGCTGTGCTTGTTCCCGAACTCCCCCACCACCAACGGCAACCCCGCCGAGCGGAACGCGTCGAAGTACGCGTTCACCTTCGCCGCCGTGTTGTACACGCCGTACATGTGCACGGAGAACACCACGTTGCGCTGCGAGTCGGCGTTGAGCACCGAAGCGGCGTTGTCGCGCATGATGTTCAGCCAGTCCTGGCCCCACATCGGCGCGTCCACCATCAGCAGGTGCTGCAGCCCGGCCCCGCGCAACCGCTTGATCGCGTTCTTCGTCGAGATCGTCCAGAACGGGCTCACCAGCAGATTGGTGCCGAACGGCTCGTTGCCCAGGTTGATCACGACATGGTTCTCGTGGCCCTTGAGCGCATCGGCGACGCCGATCCAGTAGCTCGCCGCCTCGTCCAGGCTCGCCGCCCCGATCTGATCGCCGTAGCCGGTGGTGTCATGCGCCTCCAGCACGCAGATCAACCGGTTCTGCTTGCACAGCGAGATGACGTTGGTGACGTCGGCGGCCGAGCTCGGCCCCCACCGCTTGCCGGTGCCCAGCACCACGCGAACCGTGTTGGCGCCAAAGGACTTGATGTCCGCGAACGAACCGGTCTGGCCGGGGAACCAGACGTGCGGGTGGTTCACGCCCCGCATGACGAACGCGCTGCCATTCGCCTCGACGACCCGCGTACCGCTGACGTGCAGCCCGGTCGCGGCCTCGGCGGGTTGCACGCCGACCAGGATCGACGCCGTCAGTGCGAGCACGCTCGCAACACTCAGCCTTGTGGCCACAGACCTGATCCTCCAACGGTCCCAGGGGACACCGAACGCGCACGATTTGCCCAGATGGAACCGTACGCACGAGGCCTTGGCAAGGATCACGTATTAACCGCTGTGCGGCGCATAACCGTTGCAGGAAGACACATTCGGCCGAATGGTCCACTTCGGACGGCGGCTTTCGAACGCGGTGAGTGCGACGACGATCGCGGCGGCGACGATCGCAGCCAAGTACGCCGGGGCAGCCACCGCCGGCCACTGACCGGTGCGACCGGACCCGGTCGACGAACCGCGGGCGAGGATTGACCATCGTGATGTCCACGTCGCCGCGCATCCGCAGCCGGTTGGCCGCGACCGCTCCGGCGTAGCCACCGCCGACCACGACGACATTGTTGTTCGGTGTGTTGCGTTCAGCTGGCAAATCGCAGAAACCCCGGTCGTTCACGGCCGGGGTTCCTGCGATCGGTGGTGTCGCGGCACCCTGGCGCCGCGAGGAAAGCCTGGCGGCTGGGATGTGATGTCGTCCGAACCCCAGGGGTTGTGTCGAACGGGTGTTCGGTATGGTCGTTCGGGTGAAGCTTGTCGTGCAGGTCAAAGCTGCTGCCGACTGTCGAGCAGGCCGTGGTGTTGCGGTCGACTCTGCACGCGTGCAACGAGGCCGCTGATGAGGTGTCGCGGGTGGCGTTCGAGACGGGTGTGTTTCGTGAGTACGCGTTGCGTAAGCCCACCTACGCGGCGTTGAAGGCGCGGGGGTTGGGTGCGCAGGCCGCCCAGCATGTGATCAAGAAGGTCGCGGACGCGTACACGACGTTGCACGCGAACGTCCGCAACGGCAACCTCGGTCCGGTGGGTGGCAGGCGTCGGGTGAAGGCGGAGTCGACACCGGTCGGGTTCCGGCCTGATGCGGCGCAGCCGTTTGATGACCGCTGCTTGTCGTGGCAGTACGACGCGGGCACGGTGTCGATCTGGACTGTTGCGGGCCGGGTGAGGAACCTGTGGTTCACGGGCTCGCCCGATCAGCTCAGGATGCTGCGGGCGCATCGGCGGGGCGAGTCGGACCTGATGTTGCGGGACGGCATCTGGTTCCTGATCGCCACCTGCGATGTCGAGGAGAAGCCCGAGTTCGACCCGGTCGACTGGATCGGCGTCGATCGCGGCATCGTGAACCTGGCCACGACGTCGGACGCCGACAACTTCCAGGGGCGCCGCCTGCGGCGTTATCGGCGCTGGCATGCCCGCAAGCGCGCCGAACTGCAGGCCAGGCGGACGAAGTCGGCGCGGCGCCGGTTGAAGCGTCGCGCGAAGCGTGAAGCGCGGCACGCGACGCACGTGAACCATCGGGTTGCCAAGCAGGTTGTGGCTGTTGCCGAACGCACCGGCCGCGGTATCGCCCTGGAGGAGTTGGGCGGTATCCGTGACCGGGTCACGGTTTCCCGGCACCAGCGAGCCACACTCACCACTTGGCCGTTCCATCAGCTCGAACAGCACCTCCGCTACAAAGCGAAGCGGGCCGGTGTGCCGGTGCTGCTCGTCGACGCGCGGTACACCAGCCAGATGTGCCCGCGGTGCGGGCACACCGAACGCGCCAACCGTCCCACCAGGGACCACTTCCACTGTCGCCGGTGCGGTCTCGCTGGACCCGCCGACATCGTCGCCGCCGTGAACGTCCGAAACCGGGCACGGTCGGTGTGGGTACACGTCAACGTGCCCGACCCGGTCCCCGCCTAGGCGGAGACCAGGAGATGCGGCCCGCACACGCGCAGCCAGCCGTGGACGAGGAACGCAAACAACGCCCACCAGGACCGAGCCCTCAAGCTCGGTCCACTTCAGGGCCGAGTAGTTGACACATGCCTCCCAAGACACCGCGGACCCGGCGAAACGTGACATCTCGCAACGCGACGCGACGCACAAAATCCCGGATACCTCGGCGACGCGCCGCGTCCGCTACCCGCACCACGGTGGAGCCGACGGGCAATACGATTCGACTCATCATGCGCGAGCGTTCGGAAGACCCCACAGGCAAAAGCGACGCCTCCATCAACGACCCGCTGCTCACCACCCCGGTAGCCAGACTGATGGCGCTGGCGATGGGCACCAGTGTCCGTGTGTTCGACGTGCCCGCAGAGCGCAGCGTGGGACTCGCGGGCCTGGTCGGTGTCAGTTCCGACAAGGACGGCGAGCCACTGTGCTCGATCGGACTCACCGACGACCTCGACGACGACCTGCGCGCCGACGTGCTGGCGTTCGGCCTGGCGGTGCTCGTCGGCACGCCGGAGATCCTCGACGAAAGCCCGGACGGCATCCTCGGGATCAGCAGGCAGCGACTCCCCCAGGCCGACAACGGCCCTGGCAACCTGGCCTGGCACATGTTGCAGACGTGCGGCCGCGAGTCACCGTCGGCGACGTTCCGGCTGATGATCATCCGGCCCGACGAGTAGGCCCGGTCGTCAGCTGACCGCCGGGCTGGCAGCGCGAACGCCGAACCAGCGGTGCGCGGACTCGGCGAGTCCACCGTGGTCCGTCGAGCGAGAAGGCATCGACCAGGCCAGATAACCGTCGGGACGGACGAGTGCCGCTGCCCACGGCAAGGGATGCGGACTGGTCGCGTGCACGACGTCCACGTTCTCCAGTGTCACCCGCATCGCCCCGTCCAGCACGATCAGCACGGGGCGGCCGGGCCACAACAGCTCGGAAACCGACGTCTCCGCCCCGTTCACGCGCAACGCCGCGTTCGGCAGGAAGCCCTCGATCTCCTGCGCGCTGATCATGTCGCCGAGGTGGCGGCCGACCGTCTCCAGGCCGAGCAGTTCGGTCATCAGGTCACGCAACGGGTCGACGTCAGGCGAGGGGTTCATCAACGCGAGTTGCGCCCGCGTGTTGTGAATGACCCGCGCACCCAGCGGATGACGTTCGGCGTGATAGGTGTCCAGCAACGCCTCGTCGGCTCCGCGGAGCACGGCGGCGAGCTTCCAGCCCAGGTTGAACGCGTCCTGCACGCCCAGGTTCAATCCCTGACCACCGACCGGGAAATGCACGTGCGCGGCGTCGCCCGCCAGGAAGATCCGGTCGCGGCGGTACTGGGTCACGAGCCTGCTGTAGTCGCTGAACCTGGACAGGAACGCCGGATCGGCCATCGGGACGTCGCGGCCGACGATCCGTGACGCCGTGGACCGCAGCTCGTCCAGCGTCAGCGGGCGGTGCCGGTCGGCGTGCGGGCCGGAGAAGTCGAACGTGATCACCCGGCTGAGGCCGTACGGGTTGGCGTTGCCGACGAACCAGCCGCGTTCGGTGCGATGCCAGCCGCTCGGGGCGTCGTGCGGATCGAGCAGCCGCACCGCGCCGAGCAACGCGGAGATCGTCGGTCCGTGCGACTCGCTCGCAAAGCCCGCCGACGTGCGGGTGACACTGCGGGCGCCGTCCGTGCCGACCAGGAACCGGGCGGCGAGAACCCTTCCGTCGGCCAGTTCGGCCCATGCATGTGATGCGTCCTGACCGGTCCTGACCACCGGAAGTCCTCTGTGGACGCGGACGCCGTGCCGGCGGGCTCGCTGCTCCGCGATGCGCTCCAGCTCGGCCTGGCTCAGCCCGACGATCGGCGAGCCCTCGTTCGCCGGGCCGACGATGGGAAGTCCCGGCATCCCCGCGAAGTGGAACTGGTCGACGACCTCGCTGTCCGGCTCGTGGCCGGTGCCGGCGCGCAGGTATCCCCTGCGCGCCAGCGACTGCACGGTCCTGGCGTGCAACGTGCCCGCCTTCGGAACGTCCACAGTGGATTCTGCGGCCTCGGCCACGACCGTGTCCACGCCGAGCAGGCCGAGCTCGGCGGCGAGCACCATGCCGACGGGCCCGCCACCGACGATCAGCACTTCGATCACGCGGCGGCCTTCGCGGGCGTGCGCAGGAGGCCGACGACCACCAGCGACAGCACCAGGCAGATGCCGGTGAGCACCATCAGGATCGTGTGGAACGCTCCGTCGTAGCTGTTGACCAGGAAGCCGGTCAGATCGGGGCCGCCACCGTGCGCGGCAGCGGTCAGGTTGCCCGTCGCGAGATCGCCGGCGACCCGCGCGGGATCGTCGGACGTGTGCGCTGCCAGCCCGTCCTCCAACGCGGCGCGCAGCAGCCCGGCGAGCAGGGCGCCGTATACCGCGACGGCGATCGCCTCGCTGCCGAGGCGCACCGTGTTCAGCAGACCCGCCGCCATACCCGCCTTCTCGGCCGGAACGGCGTCGAGCGCCTGCCCGTCGACGAGACCGGCCGACAGGCCCATGCCCGCGCCGATCAGCAACAGCGGCACCGCGACCACGGCGACGGCGAACGACGGGCCGAAGACCAGCGCGGTCGCGTCGCCGACCACGAGGCACGCCAGGCTCACGTAGATCACCGTCAGTGGCGAGACGCCCTTGGCCACCAGCTTGCTCGCCGCCAGCGGGCACACCAGCACACCCAGCGTCAGCAGCACCATCAGCACACCGGCGGTCGCGGTCGACTTGCCGCCCACGGTCGTGAGGTAGCTCGGCAGGTAGGTCAGCATCGTGACGAACCCGAACGACGCCACCACGGTCACGAGGCACATGCCGACGAACCTGCGGTCACGCAGTACGGAGAGATCCAGCATCGGATGCGCGACCCGCTTCTGCACCGCCACGAAAACACCGAGCAACACGACGAACCCGAGGAAGAACCCGAGCACCGCCGGGCTGGCGAAGCCCCACTCGCCGCCCTGCACGATGCCGATCATCAACGACAGCATCGCCAGGATGAACAGTGCGGTGCCGGCCGTGTCGATGCGCGCCGCACGCCGTTCGTTGCCCACCGCCCGGAACACCGCGGGCGAGCCGATCAGCGCGAGCGCCAGCGCGACGACGTGCACGCCGAAGATCCACCGCCAGCCCAGCGTGTCGACGATCGCGCCCGACAGCGACGGGCCGAGTGCCACACCGACACCCGCGACCGTGCCGAAGAGCCCGAACGCGCGTGCGCGCGCCGCCCCGGAGAAGATGGTGGAGATGATCGCGCCGCCGGACGCGAAGATCGCCGCGCCGCCGATGCCGGCGAGCGCGCGGCCCGCGTCGATCACGTAGATGTTCGTGCCGAACGCGCTGACCAGCGACGCGACCAGGTACAGGCCGGCACCGGTGACGAACGCCTTGCCGCGGCCGATGATGTCGGCGATCGAGCCCCACGCCAGCGTGAAGCAGGCGAACGCCAGGTTGAAGGCGTTCACGACCCACTGCAGGCCCGCGACGCCGGACTCGATCTCCGCGCCTATCGCGGGCAGCGCGACGGCCGTGCCGGAGATCGAGCTCGGCACCACGAACACGGCCAGCAACACCACCGCCAGTGTCAGCCCCGCGCCCTTGGCGGCGGGTGGGACGGTCGCGCGGGCGGCGACGGCCAGGTCATCGGTAGCACTCATTGAACGATCTCCGCTGAGGTTTGAATCGCGCCGTAGGTACGACTGGATACGTACCTAGAGGTTGACATGACTCACCGGCCACGGGCAAGCCTTAGGTACGATGGATTTGAAACTCGAAATGTGCGAGGAGGCAAGATGCCGGACGACGAGGGGCATCCCGATGTCGCGGAGATGGAACTGCGTTCGGTGCTGAGCGCCCTCGCGGACGACCACCGCCGGCTGGTGATCGTCACGCTGCTCGGTCAGCCGGAAGACACCGAACGCACGTGCCTGTCGTTCGGGCTACCGGTCAGCAAGTCCACGCTGACCCATCACTTCCGCGTGCTGCGCGAGTCGGGTCTGATCAAGCAGGTCGACCGCGGCAACAGCCGCAAGGTGCGGTTGCGCCGCGACGACATCGAGGAACGCTTCCCCGGCCTGCTCACGTTGCTGGCCAGGGAGAAGGCGTAGCCGCAGGCGACTACCAGCGCACCGGCAGCGAACTCGGGCGGCGCAGCACGGTGCCGGAGTCCCACGGCAGCTCGCGCGGGTCCGCGTCGAGGGTCATGGCGGGGAACTCGGCGGTGAGCCGACCGATGACCGTGGTGATCTCCATCCTGGCCAGTGCGGCGCCCATGCAGTGGTGCATGCCGTAGCCGAACTGCAGGTGCCGCGGCCCGGAGCGGTCGGGGTCGACGACCAGCGGATCCGGGAACGCCTCCGGGTCGCGGTTCGCGGCGAACGCGTCGGCGTAGACGACACTGCCTTGCGGCACAAGACCTTCGCTGGTCTCGACGTCTCGCGTGACGACCCGCGGGAACGCCGAGATCGTGCCGAGCGGGATGAGCCGGATCAGCTCCTCCACGGTCGGTGCGACCAGGTCGGGGTGCTCGTGCAGCCGCGCCCACAGTGCGGGCCGGGCGAGCAGCACGTACACCGACTTCGTCAGCACCGAGAGGATGTTCTGGTCCGCGCCGAGCAGGGACCCGAGCAGCAGTGCGACCAGTTCCTCGTCCGAGAGCGGTGGCGTGCTGTTGTTACGACCCTCGATGAACCGGTGGATGAGCCCACCGTCCTGGACCGGCCGCACGCCGCGCACGAGGTCCATGACGTAGTCGTAGAGCCGGTAGAAGTCGGCGAGCAGGGCCTCGACGTCGTCGGCGGGCGCGCGCTGCACCATGTGACCGAGCGGCCGGTAGTACTCGCGTTCCTCCAGCGGCAGGCCGAGGAAAGCGCTGTTGACGCGGATCGGCACCTCGTCCAGCACCGTGCGGAAGACGTCCGGCCGTTGCTCGGCACGCAGCGCGGCGAAGCGCTCGTCGACCACCTCGTCGAGCAACGGCCGCAACGCTTCGACCGCACGCACGCTGTACTGCGCGTTCGCGACGTTCTTCATCCTGGCGTGGTCGGGCACGTCAAGGTTGAGCAGCATCTCCTTCGGCATGATCGTCGGAAGGAAACTCGGACCGTCCTCGACGTTGGTCACGGCGCGGACGCTCGCCGGGTCCGCGAGCACCGCGAAGACATCGCGGTAGCGGGTCAGATGCGCGGCGACATGACCGCTGGGCAGCAGGATCTGTGAAACACCGGTGGGCGATTCGGTCGTTTTCTCATAGGCGGGCGACGCGTCGAGGCCGGGCACGTTCTCAACAGAAACGCGGACAGCGCTGACTACGGACATGTTTCCCCCGAGTTGCGTACTCGTAATTTTCCGGGCATCAGATGATGCTCGGCACACCAGTGATTCCGAACAACTCCCGGCACACCTGAATGTTGTCGACGAATCGGATAGCAGTCCATCCGGCGGCCCTGGCCGCCGCGCAGTTCTCCTCGACGTCGTCGATCAGGACAAACCGCTCATCCGCCCGGTTCACCACCTTCTCGGCTATCTCGAAAATCTCCGGTTGCGGTTTGCGCGCCCCGATCTCGCACGAATCCACGAGCGCGTCGACCTCGCCGGTGCCCGCCACCATCCGCTTCCAGTGCGGACCCCATTCCGTGACGTTGTTGGTGAGGATGCCGACCCCGACCCCGTAGTCACGCAGGTACCGCAGCGTGTTGATCATGACGTGGTTCGGTTCGATGCCCGCGAACCACTGCGCGCTGAACTCCTCCAGCCGCGCGCGGGAGAGGTCGATGCCGGGGTTGGCCTCGGCGAGGTGGTGCCGCAGCCTCGCACCCCACTCCGCCTCGGTGCGGATGCCGAGCTCCACGCTGGCCAGCGTGGGCAGGCCGAGCTCGGCGTCCGCGGCCGTCATCGCGCCCCAGAGCTGCGCGCGGGAGATGCCGGTGCGCTCCTCGTAGACGTCGAACAGAACCTGCAGCGGCGGTGACAGCACACCACCGAAGTCGAAGAACACGAACATGACCTGCCCCTTTACCTGGCGCGCCGCGCGGTCGTGGCCAGCTCGATCTCGCCTCGCGCGATCGTGACGTCGTCCTGCCGCACGTCGACGGCGAACCGCACCCGCCCCTGCCGGACGCCGGGCAGCAACACGGCCTCCACGCTCGTCGGCAGCTCGAACTCACCGAACCGGGTGAACTCGGCCCGGCATCCGGCCAGGTAGAGCCTGCTTGAGGCCAGGCCCAGCAGTTCATGTGCGGCGAGCACACCGGCCTGCCGCATCGCCTCGAACAACAACATGCCGGGAACGTGGTCCAGCGGGTGGTCGAAGAGGCCGGGGTGCGTCTGGTCGACCAGCACGTTCGCCGTCAACGAGGTGTCGCCCGTGACGAACCCGCCGAGCACCACGTTCGGGTCGAGCAGCCGCCCGACCTGGTACGACGGCAGTCGCGTGCTGATCGAGTGGGCACGATCCCCGCTCAGGTCGAGCGCGGCCCGCCCCTTGGCCCGCAGGGTGTCCCACGCCGCCGGCGGCATCCACTGGATGACGATCTCCATCGTGCCGACGGACTCGCCATCGACCCTCAGCGTCATGTCCAGCCCCATGCCCACGACCGCGTCACCACGCGTCTTCGCGCTGGTCAGCCTCGCGTCCAGGACCATGTGACCCGGCCGGTCCCTGATCGTCAACGCGGCCGCGTCGCAGATCTTGAGGTCGCTCATGTTGTAGATGAACTTGTGGTCCAGCGGCGCGCCCATGTGCTGGTGCGCGACCAAGATCGACGCCTGTCGCACGACCTCGGTCAGCAGCAGCGGGTCGTACGCCGCGGGCGCGAGCGTGTGGTCGCTGTAGTAGCTGTGCACTCGCGGCAGCTGCGCGGCCAGCGCGAAATGGTCTTCCCCGAGTTTCGCGGAGTCGGTGAGAAAGACCTCACAAATAGCAGCCCTATGCACCACGTGCCGAGAAACTGTGGACGAGAAGGACAGGCCGATTTCCAGCTCGGCAACAGACATTGTTCCCCCATGCTCAAACGGCGTGACAGGGCCAAGGCGAGTGTCAGCGGTTCACAGCAATGTGAATGACACCGAGTGGCAAACTCCCCAGAACGCCCAACCCGGTAGGTATGAAAACTACCATACCTGACGGTAATGATGCATCGGATTCGAGTCAAGCTGTTCCGCGTGACCCACATCACGTGTCGCGCAGCTCTATCCGGTTGCGCAATCAACGACCGTCAGGCGAATCGAATGAGAAAGACTCGCGGCTTTGTGGCGATGGCGGGAGGGACACCTCGCCGGCTATGGCCGCTGCCCGATACGTTCCCGGAGTCATGCCCACCACCGACTGGAACGCCCGGTGGAGTTGCGCCGCACCGCCGAAGCCGGACTGGGCGGCGACCACCGCGAGAGGCCGCCGCGCACGAGCGAACTCATCCAAGCGGGTAGTGCTCCACGTGTATCGCTCGCGAGAATTCCTCGGAGTTTTCATTTCGATGGCACCGGTAGTAGCCGAGATAGACACCCTGAGGCGCAGGGAAAGTGCCCATCGGGTAAGGCTTCTTGTACTCCTCGACCACGTAGGGCTGGAGACGAGGGGCCCTCGCCTGGAGGTAGAGCTCGGGCGGTGTGAAGTGATCCCACGCCGCACCGATCTGGGTCACACCAGGTGCCTGAAGGTGCATCTCGGTCTCGTAGCCGAGCACGACGACAAGCGTCGCCATGACGTCTCCTGCCTTGCCGTCCAGGCAGGAGACGAGGTCGTCGAACAGGCGGAAGCCCAGCTCGACGGCGACGTCGCCGGAGTAGTCGTCGACCAGCAGGTCATCGAGGTGCACCGACTCGAAGCCGAGCCCGGTGTAGTTGGGGCTCATCAGCGCGGAGTCCAGCCACGTGCGCACCGCAGAAGAAGATTCGATCACGGCACAGTCCATCATTGGCCTCGGAGACAGGCCCGCGCGATCCCGCCAGAACCGACTGTCGACAACTTGCGCACCAGCTCGCAGAACCTGCAAACGCGCTGGCCAAGGCCCTAGGGCGCTGCTGCGGCGCGCCAACGTCGCCGCACAACCAAGAGGTTGAGGCATGACGGTGCTGGTCGCGAAGGTCCACCGGTGTAGCGTGATGCCGTCTGTCATGGTTCCGACGTACCGGTCGCCCGTGATCACAGGTCACGGGCGTCTGTTGTTCAGCGTCTCCGGCCATGGCGGATGACCTCGGCCCCCGCACGGTGCGGGTGCCAATCTCATGCTTGGAGAGCACCATGGCCACCGGAACCGTCAAGTGGTTCAACGCTGAAAAGGGCTTCGGCTTCATCGAGCAGGACGGTGGCGGCGCCGACGTCTTCGCCCACTACTCGAACATCGCCGCCCAGGGCTTCCGCGAGCTCCAGGAAGGCCAGAAGGTCTCCTTCGACATCACGCAGGGCCAGAAGGGCCCGCAGGCGGAGAACATCGTCCCCGCCTAGTCCCAATGCCGGCCGCTGACCCACCAGCGGCACGCACGGACCACACCAGAGCCCGGCCGGAAATCCATCCGGCCGGGCTTTGTCGTACATCGGGTGGCGGTGCGGAGAACCTGGAAACGCCGCAGAGGGTGCAGGACTACCTGGCGCGCCTCAATCGCCAGGTCATTTCCGCAGGTAGGCGAGCACCGCGAGCACGCGTCGGTGGCCCGCGTCGGTGGCCGGCAGGCCGAGCTTGGTGAAGATGTTGCCGATGTGTTTGTGGACGGCGCCGTCGCTGATCACCAGCAGGTCGCCGATCGTGGAGTTCGAGTGGCCCTCGGCCATCAGCCCGAGCACCTCGCGTTCGCGCGGCGTCAAGCGGTGCAACGGGTCGTCCGCCCGGCGGCGCACGAGCAGCTGGGCGACCACCTCCGGGTCCATCGCGGTGCCTCCGGCTGCGACGCGGTTCAACGCGTCGAGGAAGTCGGCGACCTTGCCCACCCGTTCCTTGAGCAGATAGCCCACGCCGCCGCTGCCGTCGGCCAGCAGCTGGGTCGCGTAGCTCTCCTCGACGTGGGCCGACAGCACGAGCACGGCGAGCCCCGGCCACTTCGCGCGGGCCTCGACCGCGGCTCGCAGGCCCTCGTCGCGGAACGTGGGTGGCATCCGCACGTCCACCAGCGCGACGTCCGGGCGGTCGGTCGCGATGGCCGACAGCAGGTCGTCAGGGGTGTCGACGGCGGAGGTGACGTCCAGGCCCTCGGCACGGAGCAGGTGAGTGAGGCCTTCTCGCAGTAGGGCGTCGTCCTCGGCGATCACGATGCGCACGCCTCATGGTCCCGCAGGGATGGCCACCCGTACGACAGTGGGGCCACCCAGCGGGCTGTCGATCTTGGTCGTGCCGTCGAACGCGGCGATCCGGTGCCGGATTCCGCGCAGGCCGGTGCCCTGCCCGTCATCGGCGCCGCCGTGGCCGTTGTCGGTGACCTCCACGACGAGTACGCCGTCCTCGGCGCGCAGGCTCACGGTGATCCGGTCGGCTCCGCTGTGCTTGACGGCATTGGTCAACGCCTCGGCCACGACGAAGTAAGCCGCCGCCTCCACCGCCGCGGGTGCCCGCGGCAGCGGATGTTCGTCGAGTGTGCACGGGATCGCGCACTGCGCCGCCAGCGAGGCCACCGCATCGGAAAGACCTCGTTCGGCCAGCACCGGCGGATAGATGCTGCGCACCACCTGGCGCAGTTCGGCGAGCGCGTCGGTGGCCGCGTTCTGGGCGGTGAGCACCGAGGGCAACGCCGCGGCGGGATCGCGCGTGAGGGCTCGTTCCACCGCACCCAGTTGCATCACCACCGCGACAAGGCGGTTCTGGGTGCCGTCGTGCAGGCTGCGTTCGATGCGCTGCAGCTCGGTGCCGTGCGCCTCCAACGCGGCCGCCCGTGTCGCCGTGACCTCGGCGAGGCGTTCGACGAGCGACCGCACCGGCGGCGCCAGCCGGGCGGCGCTGACTTTCGCGTACCACCGGGCCAGGGGCGGTACCACAAGAACACCCAGGAGGCCGTACGCGGCGGCCGTGGCCAGCGCGAGGACCGCGTCGCCCCAGGACCGCACCGGCATGCCCAACGTGGAGGTGACATCGGGGAGGACCGGCCAGAACGCGGCGATCACCACGTTCTGCGCCATGCCGGTCACCGACCCCACCGGCAGCAGCCCCGCCAGGATTCCGGCGGTGGCCTGCAGCGCGAGCCACCGGATGTCACGACGAACGGTCGTAGCATTGTCCTCTGTGGACGGTGCTGGGACCGGGGTGGCCAGGTATCGGCCGACGCGGTCGCGTTCGTTCGCGGCGAGCCGGCCGGCGGCCTCCATGACGCGGGGCAGGTGCGGCAGCGCCATCCCGATCAGCACGCCCAGTGCCCGCAGCCCCACGACCACACCGAAGGCGAGGAAACGCCACGCCTTCGACCCTGGCTGGTTCGTCACGGTGGCTCCTTCTCGATCAACCCGGGGTGCGGGCAATGGTGACACGCTAGGGCCTGTATCGAAGTCCGTGTTCGCGATAGCCGGGCCTGAGGCTCGACTCTCATCGAACGAGACTTCGATACAGGCCCTAGTAGTACTTTGTTAGGTTTGTCGACGTTTGTTGCGGTGCAGCGGTTTCACGGTTTGGTGGCAGGTCAGGCACACGCCGGTCCAGGTCGCGAGGAGCAGTTGCAGCTCGCGGATTGCCTTGTAGAGAGTCAGGCCGGCGCAGCCGCTTTTGGGTCGCCTCGCAGCAGGGTGAGGAACAGGTGTGCGGCGGTGACCAGGGTGACGTGGCGGTGCCAGCCCTGCCAGGAACGGCCTTCGAAGTGGTCCAGGCCGAGGCCGGTCTTGAGTTCGCGGTAGTCGTGTTCGATCCGCCAGCGGATCTTGGCGTAGCGGACCAGGTCGGTGGGGCTGGTGGTGGAGGGAAGGCTGGACAGCCAGTAGGTGACCGGTTCGGGCTCGTCGTCGGGCCACTCGGCGATCAGCCACCGCTCGGGCAGGGCGCCGTCCTCGGTGTCGCGGGGGACGCGGTGCCCGGCGGGCCGGACCCGCAGGAACACGAACCGTGAGGTCAACGCGCCCTTGCTGCCTTCGCGCCAGGTGACGGTGAGTGCGGCTTCGCGACCGGCGGTGGCCACGTGCCGGGCCAGGCTGACCGGCTCGTCGGCGTAGACGGGCGTGCCGGCCGGAGGGCGGCCGCACCGCCCTGTCCCGGACCATTCCCGCACGACGGGGACCGCCTCGCTGGTGTGGGCCAGGGCTTCGCCTTTGAGCTGCACGCTGTAGGCGATGTCCCGCTCGTCGAGCGCGGCCCGGAACTGGCTGTTGTCGCCGTAACCGGCGTCCGAGACCAGCACCGGTGGCCGCAACTCCTGCTCGGCGAGCTCGTCGAGCATCTCGACAACCAGCGTCCACTTCGGACGATGACCCTCTTCTTCGGGTATCCCGCATCGGTCGCGCCGCGCCCTGGCGGCCTCGGTGACCGCCTCCACGTCCACCTCGGCCCCGGTGCCGGCCTGCTCGCTGACCGGCGCGGCGGCCCGTGGCGCGTTCTTCAGTGTCTTGCGCCGCTTGGCTTTGGCCGCCTTGATCGCCGCCGGACCGGCCTTGGCGGTGTCCCAGGACTCCGGCAGGAACAGCCGCCAGCCCAGCGGGCAGGCACCCGCGCCAACGGCGTCGACGGGACGCCCGCGCAGGGCGGCGCGAGTGGCGAGCAGGATCGCGGAAAACCCGATCACCGCGGTGAACAGCACGATCGCCCCATATACCAGCGGATCGACGGCGGGCAACGCGCGTCCTGTCGTCGCCACGCTGATCCCGATCAGCGGCACGATCGCGACGGCCGTGCCGATCGAGGCGGCGGCGCCGACCACGATTCCCGCCTCCAGCGTCATCATCCGCCGCACATGCCGGCGCTTCGTGCCGATCAGCCTCAGCATCGCGAACTCGCGGGTCCTCGCGCCGGTCGCCATCACCAGCGTGTTCACCACCGCGATCACCAGGTACAGCAACAGGAATCCGTTGCCGATGAGGTTCGTCGCGGACTGCGCGCCCTGCTGGGTGGCAGCGCTCTCGGCCGTCCGCAGCACCTGCAGGCCTGGATAGCGTTCGGCCAGATCCCCCAGCGCCGCGTCATCGGCCGCGGAGACCAGGATCGCGTCGTCGAACCCGTCCGCGGTGTGCTCGGCCAGGAGGTCGTGCGGCGCCGTGACGTCGCCGAACCCGAGTCCGTTGGCGTACAGCGCGACCACGCGGAGGTTCTTCTCGGTGCCATCGCCGAGGTACACGTGCACGGTGTCACCGACCTCGGCACCGGCGGTTCCGGCCGCCGACGTGCTCAACGCGACGGTGTCGCCCCGCAGCCCGTCCAGCGATCCCGACGTCACCGCGAGATCCATTCCCTGGTTTTCGGGCTCGATGCCTTGCGCCGCAAAGGACTCGACCTCGACCTCGTCCAACATCGGGTACTCCAGCCGTACCTGGGTCCTGATCACGGGCAGCGCGGAGCGCACTCCCGGCAGTTGCCGCACAGCCGCGGTGACCTCCCGCGACAGCCCGGACGAGCCGCCCGTGAGCACGAAGTCCGCGGTCAGCCCGGTCCTGGCCTGGTCGGCAGCGGCGGCCGACGCGGTGGTGACGCTGAAGATCTGCACGGACGCCATCGCCACAGCGAGCGCGAGCGGAACGACGGCCGCGCTGAGCCTGCGGGCGTTCGCCCTGGTGTTCGCGACCGCGAGGTAGCCGCTGACCCGGCCGCGATGCAGCACCGGCGCGACAAGCCCGACCGCGATCCGCATCAGGGACGGCCCCAGCAGCGTGGTGCCGATCATGAGCAGGAGCACAGAGCCCGCGGCACCACCGACACCCGCGATACCGGGCACCAGCAGCGGCACGGCGATGCCGGCGGCGACACCGGTCACGAGCAGCGCGATGCCGGCCACCCGCCGGGCGGCGCCGATCCGCGGGGGTTCGACGGCAGCCTCGCCGAGCGCGTCGACGGGGCTGGCCTTGGCGAGCCGCCGCGCCGCGAAGAATCCCGCCCCCAACGCGCCGAGTACGCACAACACCAGTGCGGCCACCGCGGGCAGCGGGCTGACCGCGAGCTCGAAGTCCGCCGGCAGCACACCCGCGGCCGCGAAGGCGTCCCGCAGCAGTCCCGCCACGGCGAGACCGGGCAGGCTCCCCAGCACGGCACCGGCCACCGACACCAGCAGTACCTCGGCGCCGATCATGCGGTGGATCTGTCGTGGGCTGGCCGCGATCGCCCGCAGCACAGCCAGTTCCCGGCGCCGTTGCTGGATCGACAGGCCCAGCGTGGAGGCGACCACGAACAGCACGACCATCGCGATGGTGCCCACGAGCGACGCGGACAACGCGGTCAGCAAACCCCGCGCCTGTCCGACATCGAGGAACTCGACGTCACCGATGGCTTTCCCGGTGTACGTGACGACGCCACCGACGTCCGCGGTGATCCGGTCCGCCAGCTCTCCCGCGCCCACACCCGGTTCGGCGAACACCCCGACCGCGGTGATCCGCCCGGACCACCCCGCGGCCACGTCGTCGGTGACGAAGACGGCGGACTGCCGATGCAACGAAGGCGCCGAGACGAGTCCCACCACGCGATAGGTGGCCGGAACGGCGCCGACCGCGATCCGCACCGTGTCCCCTGTGGACAGTCCGGCCGCAGCGGCGATCTGCTGGTCGAGCACGGCTTCACCCGGTGACCGAGGAGGCGCGCCGGCGGTCAGCGTGAACGGCGCCAGCGGTGCGGACGACCAGCCATGCGCGTAGACCGGGACGGCGTTTCCCTTGGAGGACAACACGGTGACCTCGACGCTGCGCTCGGGAACCGCGGCGCGGACTCCCGCCACTCGCGCGACCCGGTCCGCGACGTCAGCGGGCAGGAGGACCCGTTCGGCGAACGAGCCCTCGATCCCGCCGCGGGACTGCGTGCCGCCGACCACCACCGAGGCCGCGGCGTACCGCTCGGGCGCGACACCGGACCGCAGCCCGGACTCCAGGAGGACACCGCAGGCGGTGATCACCGCGGCGCCGAAGAACAGCGCGATGAACGCGGCGACGAACCCGCCGCGGCGAACCTTGATCGTGCTCCAGGCGAGGGAGAACACGGCTCACACCTCCCCGAGGTGGGTCATCCGGTCGGACACCTGGGCGGCCGTGGGGTTGTGCAGTTCTCCCGCGATCTGGCCGTCGGCGAGAAACACGACGGAGTCGGCGTACGAGGCGGCGACCGGGTCGTGGGTCACCATCAGCACGGTCTGCCCGAGCTCGCGGACGAGCTGCCGGAACAGTTCGAGCACCTGGCGGCCGGTGCGGGAGTCGAGCGCCCCGGTGGGTTCGTCGGCGAGCACGACCTCCGGCCGGTTGATCAGCGCGCGGGCGATCGCGACCCGTTGCTGCTGCCCGCCGGACAGCTGGGAGGGACGGCGGTCGAGCCGGTCGCGCATACCCACGCGGTCGAGCAGCTCCAGCAGCCACGCGCGATCGGCATCGCGTCCAGACAGCCGGGGCACGAGCGCGACGTTCTGCTCGACGGTCAACGCGGCCATCAGGTTGTACGCCTGGAAGACAAACCCGACCCGCTCGCGCCGCACCGCGGTGAGCGCGGCCTCCTTCATCCCGGACAGCTCGACGTCCCCGAGCCGGACACTGCCCGACGACGGCCGATCGAGGCCGGCGGCGCAGTGCAGGAACGTGCTCTTGCCCGAACCCGACGGGCCCATGACAGCGGTGAACGACCCGCGAGCCAGCCCGATGGACACCTGACGCAGAGCGGTGACCGAGGCTTCCCCGGTGCCGTAGGTCTTGGTCACGGCCTGCATCTGCAGTGCGTGGTTCATGCGCCGGCCTTCACTGTCTGCTTGGCAACCGTCTGCTTGACAGCGGCGCCGTAGCCGAGCTTGCCGCGGGTGGCGGCGATCACGATGGCGGAGAGCAGGCCGAGGCCGAGCGCGGGACCCCAGAGCCAGCGGGAGTCGTCTCCCGGGAAGACCTCGGACCACACGACCGACTGGAAGTTGTTGATGGAGCAGTGCAGGAGCATGACCAGCGGCAAGCTCTGCCGCCCCTTGTTGTAGACCAGCGTGATCAGAACGCTCATCTCCAGCGCCACCACGAAGAACAACGCGATCGTCTCGGTGCCCGCGTTCGGCCCGAACCACGGCGTGAGGAACAGCGGCGCGTGCCAGCCGGCCCACAGGACACCGAGGATGAGCGTCGCCACCAGCGGGTGGTGCCGGTCCTGCAGACGGGTCAACGCGAAGTCGCGCCAGCCGGGCTCCTCGGCGAGACCGGTCGTCAGCATCTGTGCCACGAGCGCGGGAACATAGACGGCCAGCACCATCAACGACGGCAGCCGCACGGCCTCCTCAGCGCCGTCCATCGCCAGCGTGCCAAGCAGGATCGCGACCGGGACCGCGAGCAGCGCGAACGCGTACCACCGCACACCGGCACGGAACTGGAACAGCCGCTTGCGCCAGCGACGCAATCCTTCCCGCCCCTCGGTGATCGCGGTGACGGTGAACGCCGCGGTCAGCGGCCCGAGGTACGCGCCCGGCATGATCGCCGTCAGCTGGTTGCCGATGAGGAAGTCCGGGTAGCGGAAGTGCAGCACGCCGAGCCCGTCCAGCGACAGGACGTACGGCGTCCAGGTGAGCCAGCTGATGCCGTAGGCGAGCGCGAAGAACGTGATCAGCGGGTGGCGGAGGACCAGTGCCCGTGCGCCGGCGGTGTCCGTTGAAGTCATGGCACAAAGCTAGAAACCGCAGGTCCGCGAGTC
>CAVYUS010000013.1:0-1816378 GCA_963771775.1 uncultured Actinomycetota bacterium | reverse complement strand
CAGCGAGCACATGCGCCAGCACGGCTACAATGTCGGCGGCGAGCAGAGCGGCCACTCATCCTGTCGGATTTCACCACGACGGCGACGGGCTGATCGCCGCTGCAGGTGCTGGCCGTCATCCGCCGCGAGGGCCGCCCGGCGAGCGAGGTCTGCCACCGCTTCGAGCCGGTGCCGCAGGTGATGAAGAACTTCCGCTACAAGGGCGGCAGGCCGCTGGAGAGCGACCAGGTGCAGGCGCCATCGCCTCCGCCAGCGCACGCCTCGACGGGAGCGGCCGCCTCGTCGTCCGTCCGTCCGGCACGGAGCCGGTGATCCGCGTCATGGGCGAGGGCGACAACGCCGATCTCGTGGAAGCCGTGGTGAACGAGATCGTCGACGAGCTGGGCAGGGCCGCCTGAGCCCGGCTTGCGCTTCGCGAATCGCGTCGCCCGCAAGCTCAGCATCCAAATCACCGCGGCCCCGACTTGCCGTCACCGCGTCGCTCGAAGTGCGGCCTGTAAAACCCCAGCAGAAACAGAGACTTCCGCACCCTCTGCCCGATTAAGCGCTCCTTAAGCATTTTTCTTTACCACGTTCTTCGTTAGACGGCGATCGTGCCAACGCAACCAGCGCGCGCCGCATTCGCGAGAGGACGAGGAATGTTCAAACTGAGCAAAATCGCGGTTGCCGCCTGCGCGTGGGCCGTGACTGCGATGCCGGCGGCTTTGGCGGCGGATTCTCCCTGATATCCCGCCCGCCCCGCCCGCCGATGTCGGCGGCTGTACCTGCGCGGCGATATCGGCTACAAGATCGACGTCGACCGGATGTCGACTGGGACGACAGCGTCGCGGGCCTCGAGTTCGACGACGAGAACCTCGACGACACCGGACTGATCGGGGCCGGCGTCGGCTACAAGTTCAACCGCTGGCTTCGCGCCGACCTGACGGTCGACTACGAATGGCCGTCGGACTTCGACGGGACCATGTTCTGCCCGGCGCCTTGCGGCGGCGGCGGCGCGACGTCAACCGCGAGACCGGCGAATTTTCGGTGGTCACTGCCCTGGCGAACGTGCTATTTCGACCTCGGCACTACCACGGCTTCAGCCCTATGTGGGCGCCGGCGCAGGCGTCGCCTACCTGATGATCGGACGACATCGTCTCCCAATGGCGACGGCACGATCGTCGACGTTGGCGACGCGGACGACTGGAGCTTCGCCTGGGCGCTCATGGCCGGCGTCGCCTACGACTTCACCGAGCGCCCGCGCTCGATGTCGGCTATCGCTACCTGAACCTCGGCGAGGTCGAAGCGATACGGTGCCGGCCGGCTTCGGCGACGGCGACTTCACCTACGACGACCTGCAGGCGCACGAGATCCGCGTCGGCATGCGCTACACGATCTTCTACCGACAGGGCCGGATCGAACGCCTTCGAGGCGGGCCGGAAACGGCCCGCCCCTCCTGTTCGCGGCACAGGCGTTTCTCCCATCGACATTCGGGCCTTGCATTCCGGCGCCGGCGGACCTATCGCCCCGCGCGGGACACCCCTCCCCACCGAGGGGCGCCTATCTGGAAGGGTAGCAAGCCATGACGACGATCGAGCAGCCGGCGCGTGCGGCCGGCCAATCCGCGCTTTTCCTCCGGCCCCACCGCCAAGCGGCCCGGCTGGTCTCCCGAAAATCTCGAAATGCCGCCTGGTCGGCCGCTCGCATCGCGCGAAGCCGGCAAGGCGCGGCTGCAAGCGCGCGATCGACGAGACGCGCCGCCTGCTCGGCGTGCCGGCCGACCACCGCATCGCCATCGTGCCGGCTTCCGATACCGGCGCCGTGGAGATGGCGCTCTGGTCGCTGCTCGGCGCGCGCGGCGTCGATGTGCTCGCCTGGGAGAGCTTCGGCGCACGGCTGGGTCAACGACGTCGTCGAAGCAGCTCAAGCTCGCCGATGTGCGCGTGCTCGACGCGCCCTACGGCGAGCTGCCGGACCTCGCGCAGGTCGATTTCACCCGCGACGTCGTCTTCACCTGGAACGGCACGACCTCGGGCGTGCGCGTGCCCGACGGCGACTGGATTCGCCGCGGACCGCGCAGGGCTCACGATCTGCGACGCGACCAGCGCCGCCTTCGCGCAGCCGCTCGCCTTCGACAAGCTCGATGTCGTCACCTTCTCCTGGCAGAAGGTGCTGGGCGGCGAGGCGCAGCACGGCATGCTGATCCTCTCGCCGCGCGCCGTCGAGCGGCTGGAGACCTACAAGCCCGCCTGGCCGCTGCCGAAGATTTTCCGCCTGACCAAGGGCGGCAAGCTGATCGGAGGGCATCTTCGCGGGCGAGACCATCAACACGCCCTCGATGCTGTGCGTCGAGGACTATCTCGACGCGCTCGCCTGGGCGGATTCGATCGGCGGGCTCGGCGCGCTGATCGCCCGCGCCGACGCGCAACGCCGCGCTGCTCGCCGAACTGGGTCGACGCGGACCGCGTGGGTCGATTTTCTGGCGCGCGACCCGGCGACGCGCTCCAACACCTCGGTCTGCCTGACGATCGTCGACCCGGCGGTGCCGGCGCTCGACGCCGAGGCGCAGGCGGCCTTCGCCAAGGCGCATCGCCGCGCTGCTCGAGGCGGAAGGCGTAGCCTCGACATCGCGCCGCTACCGCGACGCGCCGCCGGGCCTGCGCATCTGGTGCGGCGCCACCGTCGAGCCGGCCGATCTCGAGGCGCTCTGCCCTGGCTCGACTGGGCCTTCGCGACCGCCAAGGCCGGCCTCGCAAGGCCGCGTGACGGCGGCGCCAGCCCGCCTCCCGAATCGCGCTGCAGCGCTCTCGAAGGTCTCGACCATGACCCCACGCGTGCTCATTTCCGACGCGCTGTCGGACGCCGCCGTCGACGTCTTCCGCGAGCGCGGCGTCGAGGTCGATTTCCAGCCGGAGCTCGGCACGGACAAGGACAAGCTCGCCGACGATCATCGGCGAGCTATGACGGGCTCGCCATCCGCTCGGCCACCAAGGTGACGCCGAAGTGATCGCGGCGGCGAACGGCCGGCTGAACGTGATCGGCCGCGCCGGCATCGGCGTCGACAATGTCGACATCCCGGCCGCCACCGCGCAGCGGCATCATCGTGATGAACACGCCGTTCGGCAACTCGATCACCACGGCCGAGCACGCCATCGCCATGATGTTCGCCTGCGCCCGCCAGATCCCCGCGGCCGACCGCGTCGACGCAGGCCGGCAAGTGGGAGAAGAACCGCTTCATGGGCGTCGAGATCACCGGCAAGATGCTCGGCATCATCGGCTGCGGCAATATCGGCTCGATCGTCGCGAGCCGCGCGCTCGGGCCTCAAGATGCGGGTCATCGCCTACGACCCGTTCCTGTCGGAGGAGCGCGCCGCGCGAGCTCGGCGTCGAGAAGGTCGAGCTCGACGCGCTCTTCCGCCGCGCCGACTTCATCACGCTGCACACGCCGCTGACCGACAAGACGCGCAACATCATCGACGCGGCGGCGATCGCCAAGATGAAGCACGGCGTGCGCATCGTCAACTGCGCGCGCGGCGGGCTGGTCGACGAGGAGGCGCTCCGCGCCGCGCTCGACAGCGGCAAGGTCGCGGGCGCGGCGATCGACGTCTTCGCCGAGGAGCCGGCGACCGACAACGTGCTGTTCGGCGCGCCGAACGTCGTCTGCACGCCGCATCTCGGCGCCGCGACGACCGAGGCGCAGGAGAACGTCGCGCTCCAGATCGCCGAGCAGATGGCGGACTACCTGATCGACCGGCGCGGTCGCGCAACGCGCTCAACATGCCCTCGATCACCGCCGAGGAGGCGCCGCGGCTGAAGCCGTTCGTGCGGCTCGCCGAGCAGCTCGGCTCCTTCGCCGGCCAGCTCACGGAGAGCGGCGTCGAGCGCAGATCCGGCTCGAATACGAGGGCGCGGTCGCGCGACATGAACACGCGCGCGCTGACCGCGGCGGCGCTCGCCGGCTTCCTGCAGCCGCAGCTGCAGACGGTGAACATGGTCTCGGCGCCGGCCTATCGCGAAGGAGCGCGGCATCCGCGTCGAGGAGACGCGCCGCGAGCAGCGCGGCGCCTACGAGAGCTACATCCGCCTGACGGTCGTGACCGACGGCAGGAGCGCTCGGTCGCCGGCACGGTCTTCTCCGACGGCAAGCCGCGCATCATCCAGATCAAGGGCATCAACATGGAGGCGGAGCTCGGGCCGCACATGCTCTACGTGACCAACCGCGACAAGCCGGGCTTCATCGGCCGGCTCGGCACGCTGCTCGGCGAGCGCGGCGTACAACATCGCCACCTTCCATCTCGGCCGCCAGGCCGCCGGGCGGCGACGCCATCGCGCTGGTCGAGATCGACGGCGACGTGCCCGGCGCGACGCTTGCCGCGATCCTGGCGCTCGAGGGCGTCGATGCAGGCGCGAGCACGCTGCGTGTTCTGACTCGAGGCTGCCGTGCAGATCGTGCCTGCCAGCTGCCGATCGAAGCGAGCTCCGATGGCACTGCGCGATGGAGCCGGTCCTCGTGAAAGTGATCGTCGTCAGCGCCGAATGGGACGACGAGGCGAAGGTCTGGGTCGGCGCGACAGCATCGACGCTGCAGAAGGCCTGTGACCGAGGCGGAAACGCTCGAGGCGCTGCGAGCACGGTTTGCGCTGATTGTCCCGGATGCTGCTGGAAGAGTATCGGCGAGCGCGAGCCACGACGTTGCGATCGAGTCATCGCCCATTCGCACGACCATGTTCGGCAGTCGCACGGCCGGCGTGAGCGCGTGGCGGACCTGTACCGGCTGCAGCTGACGCGAGATTCAGTGCGTCGACGAACGGCTTCGAGCTGAAGCGGCAAGCGAAGGGTGACCATCGAACTCTGGTGGAACGCCGGCAACCGAGAAGCACACACTTGTGCGACCGGGGAACGTCAGCCGATCACGCGAATTTCGATGCATGAAGAAGGTCGGCATTGCCGACGAGGCATTCTGAAGCGGCATCGCCGACCTGTATCTCCAGGTCGGATAGAGCGCGACGTTGAGCTGCAGCGTCGCAGGCGAGGTTCGCCATGCAGCCGGCGTCGTCACGGTTGCGGCCAGTTGCGGCGGCGAAGCGCTGGCCGTTCTCGGTACACGGCGAGGATCGCAGCATTCGTGGCCCCGGCGCGTCGGCCGATCAGCAGCTCGAGCGAGATTGGCGCGAGCGGCAGCTGGCCGGCGATCCCGGATTGTCGCGCAGATCAGATGCCGACAGCAGGCGATTGGCCGCGATGCATCGCCGATGCGGGCGAAGACGCAGATGACGGCTATCGGCGCCGAAGTAAACTGTCGACGGCAGCCGTTGACACTCTCATGGCGGCGCAGTGTGGCGCTCGAATTGAACCGGTTTCTGGCCGTCGACGGGATCTGCACATACGAGGCCGGTCGACTCGCCAACAAGATCGCTGCAAGGAAGCCGGCCTGGGGAAGAAATTCTGACATGGCGAATGTCGTGGTCGTCGGCTCGCAATGGGGCGACGAGGGCAAGGGCAAGATCGTCGACTGGCTGTCGGAGCGCGCCGACGTCGTGGTGCGCTTCCAGGGCGGCCACAATGCCGGCCACACGCTGGTCGTCGGCGGCACGACCTTCAAGCTGAGCCTGCTGCCGTCCGGCGTCGTGCGGCCGGGCAAGCTCGCGGTCATCGGCAACGGCGTGGTGCTCGACCCGCATGCGCTGCTCGCGGAGATCGACAAGCTCGAGGCGCAGGGCGTCGCGGTCACGCCGGAGAACCTGCGCATCGCCGACAACGCGACGCTGATCCTGTCGCTGCACCGCGAGCTCGACGTGCTGCGCGAGGAGCGCGGCGGCGCCGGGCGCGAAGATCGGCACGACCGGCCGCGGCATCGGCCCGGCCTATGAGGACAAGGTCGGCCGCCGCGCGATCCGCCTGACGGATCTCGCCGATCCCGACGACCTGCCGCAGAAGATCGAGCGGCTGCTGGTGCATCACAATGCGCTGCGGCGCGGGCTCGGCGAGCCGGAGATCGATGCCGCGCGCGCTCTTCGCCGAGCTGGCCGCCGTCGCCGACCGCGCTGCTTCCCTTCATGGACACCGGTCTGGGCGCTGCTCGACGAGCGAGCGGCGAGCCGGCGCGCGCATCCTGTTCGAGGGCGCGCAGGGCGCGCTGCTCGACATCGACCACGGCACCTATCCCTTCGTCACCTCGTCGAACACGGTCGCCGGCCAGGCGGCGGCCGGCTCCGGGCTCGGGCCGGGCGCGCATCGGCTATGTGCTCGGCATCACCAAGGCCTACACGACGCGGGTGGGCGAGGGGCCGTTCCCGACCGAGCAGCAGAACGAGATCGGCCGATTCCTCGGCGAGCGCGGCCACGAGTTCGGCACCGTCACCGGCCGCAAGCGCCGCTGCGGCTGGTTCGACGCGGTGCTGGTGCGCCAGACGGCAAAAGTCTCGGGAATCCAGGGCATTGCGCTGACCAAGCTCGACGTGCTCGACGGGCTGGAGGAGATCAAGATCTGCGTCGGCTACGAGCTCGACGGCGCAGCGCATCGACCACCTGCCGGCGAGCCAGGCGGCGCAGGCGCGAGGTCGTGCCGGTCTACGAGACGCTGGAGGGCTGGCAGGAATCGACGCGCGGCGCGCGCTCCTGGGCCGACCTGCCGGCGCAGGCGGTCAAATATGTCCGCCACATCGAGGAGCTGATCGAGGCGCCGGTGGCGCTTGCTTTCGACCAGCCCGGAGCGCGACGACACCATCCTTGTTCGCGACCCGTTTCAGGATTAACCAGTTTTCGGGGCTTTTGGAGTTAGTTACGACATCACCATGCCGGACTACACGTCGATCCTCAGGCGCTCCATCGTCGGCCCTGCCGGATGCCAGCCCCGCGATGCGGGAGGCGGTCTACCAGCGCGCGCGCGCGGCGCTCGCCCGCCAGCTGACGGCGGTCGACCCGCCGCTTTCCACGCGCGAGATCGAGCGGCAGCACCAGGAACTGGAAGACGCCGTCGCGCGGCTCGAGGCGGAGTATTCCGCGGAGAGCGAGAGCGAGGCCGATGCGCCGCCGGACGACGATCCCTTCGGAAGCGATTCCCCCGTCGTCGTCCCCGCCTATCGGCCGGATCCCGTCGCCCGGGAGGCCATGGCCCCGCAGAACGACGCCGAGCCGGGTTATGAAGACGACGAGGAGGGAGCCGAGGGCGAGGAGGACGAGGACGGCGACGACTTCGACGAGGAGGAGCGCTCGTCTCGCCTCCCGCTGCTCGCCGGCCTCGTCGTGCTGGTGCTCGTGATCGGCGGCGCCGGCGCCTACGTCTATACCGAGCGCGACCGCCTTTTCGGGCTTGTCGCCGCCTCCGAAGACAGCGGCGAGGCGGTCACGACCATCGCGCCGCCGCCCGCCGAAGCCGAGATGCCAGGCCGCCGAGACGCAAAGCGGGCCGGCCGAGGAGGCCAAGCGCCCCGATCGCATGATCAACGGGACGGAGCCAACGTCGCCGCCCGTCGAGCTCCTGCAGAGGCCGAGGCTGAGCCCGAAGCGCCGCTGCCCGAGACGGCGCTGGTCGAGCCGCCGCCCGAGCCCGAGCCGCCCGTGGCGGAGGAAGTTCCCGACGCGCCCCCGCCGGAGGAGGCCGCACCGCCGGCGGAAGAGCAGACGGCGGCTCTCGAGCAGCCGCAGCCGGGCCAGAGCATCGTGGCGCAGCGCGCCATCTTCTACTTCCAGGGCAAGGAAGGCTCGGCCGGGCAGGCGACCGAAGGCACCGCGACCTGGGCGGAGATCACGCGGGAGAACAGCCCGGCCATCCAGGCGACGCTGCGCCTTGCCGACGACACGGTATCGGCGCAGTGACATGACCTTCCAGGAGATCATCGCCCTCATCAACCGGCATGTGGCGGGATGGATCGCCTTCTACGGGCAGTTCCGCAAGTCCGAGCTGTATGCCGCCCTCCGTGGAATCAACACCTTCCTCATGCGGTGGGCCGTGCGGAAATACAAGTCGCTCAAACGTCGGCCGAAGCGGGCGTGGGCATGGCTGAGGGACGTGGCTGGCCGTGTCCCTTGGCTGTTCGCGCACTGGAGGCTCGGCGTTGTGCCGGGACGGTGACGACTGGGTGGTGGGAGCCGTGTAAGTCGAGAGGTTTACGCACGGTTCTGAGAGAGCCGGGCGGTGAGATTCCGCCCGGCCACTCGCCTTTGCCGCGATGCAGAAGAACCGGCCCGGTTCGCTCTGATGGCCAAGTACGCCGGCCCCGATGACATCGCCGGCGTGGCCGGCACCACCACGCCTGGGAGTGACCGGTTCGCGGTCCGGCGCATGGCGCGACTGCTGGAGGTTTCGACCTCCGGCTACTACGCCTACGTGAAACGGTGTGCCGCAACGGAATTGACGCCTCGTCAGCAGCGCCGCGCGGACCTGGAGGTGAAGATCTCCCAGGCGCACAAGGACTCCCGGGGCACCTACGGGTCGCCGAGGATCACCGCGGAGTTGCGGGATCAGGGCGAGGTGGTCAGCGCGAAGACCGTCGCCAAGGTCATGGCCGAGATCGGGATCGAGGGCATCAGCCCCCGCACGTTCAAGGTGAGAACGACCGTGGTCGACCCGTCCGCGTCGTTCCCGCCGGATCTGGTCGACCGTGAGTTCGACCAGGGCCGCCCCGACGCGGTCTGGCTCACCGACATCACATACCTGTCCTGCGGCGAGGGCGAAATGTTCCTGTGCGCGATCCGCGACGGGCACTCCCGCAAGGTGCTCGGCTACAGCGTCGGCGACCACATCGGCGCCGACATGGTCACCACCGCCATCGAGGCCGCGGTGGCCGTCCGCGGCGGCGAATGTCGTGGCACAGTCCTGCATTCCGACCGCGGCGGCGAGTACACGGCGAATCTGACCGCACAGGCGTGTTTCCGGCATGGGCTGCGCCGGTCGATGGGCGCGACCGGGATCTGCTGGGACAACAGCCCCGCGGAGTCGTTCTGGTCGACGTTCAAGCACGAGGAGTTCTACCGGCACGTCTACGCCACCAAGACGGAACTTGTTGCCGCAATTGACAATTGGATCCGTTTCTACAACAGTATGCGGCGGCACTCCAAGCTCGGGATGCGCAGTCCCAGCGACTATGAGAAGTCACTCCGAGCAGCTGCCTGAATCTCGTAAGCCCCTGTCCACCGTTCGGGGTGAACCTCAAACTACGAGACGTTGGCGCGGACCTATGTGATGCCCATCGTCGGGCGGCGCCTGATGCAGGACTTCGTGCCGTCGATGGTCGCTGCGCTCTACGAGCACCTGCTCACCGAGGGGCGTCAGAAGCGCAACACCAATGGTGAGATGTACGAGCTGTGGAAGGCAGCTCGCGAGGCGAATCGGGAGATCAGACCGCGGGAGATAGCTGACAAGGTCGGTGTGACTTACGCCGCTGCGCGCCGCGCAGTGCGGCGTTACGAGGTGGGTCGCATCCCCAAGCCGTATGAACCGGGGCTCGCGCCGAAGACCGTCAAGAGCGTGCACATCATGCTCAGCTCTGCGATGAGTGTGGCGGTTTTGTGGAAGTACATCAGTCTCAATCCGATCCGGAGCGTGAAGGCTCCGTCGGTCCCGAGGCGGAACCACAGCACCTGGACTCCCGAACAGATGATGCTTTTCCTCGAGCACGTGCGGCACCACCGCTGGCACGCGTTGTGGGTTCTTGAGGCGTCGACGGGAGTTCGCCGTTCGGAGCTGTGTGGTGTGGAGATCGCGGCCTTCGATCTATCGAAGAAGCTCGTCCGCATGGCTGCCACCACACGAGTCATCGCTGGCGGAAAGGCAGTGAAGGGCTCAGGCAAGAGCCAGAAGAGTCGCCGGCTGCTCGCACTGGACAGCTTCACCACTGGAGTGCTAACCGTGCACCTCCAGCAACTGGAGAAGGAGAAGCAAGACTGGGGCGACGCCTATCAGGACCATGGGCTGGCGTTCTGCTGGGAAGATGGGCGGCCGATCTACCCGGACACCATCACGGAGGAGTTCAACAGGCTCGTCGATTTCCTGGGGTTGCCGAAGATTCGGTTTCACGACGTCCGGCACACCTACGCGACGATCTCGCTGCGAGCCGGGGTGCACCCGAAGATCGTCAGCTCTCGCCTGGGACACGCGACGGTGGCGTTCACGCTCGACACCTACTCGGCGGACATCGAGGACCTTGATCGCGACGCCGCGGAGGCAGTGATTGGTCTGTTCCTGCCGCCCTCGCGAAGGGGTTGGTCTGACGTGGAAGACGCCGATTTAGCTACCACTTTTTGCTACCGCAGCCCCGAAACGAGGGGTCTGCGCGTGCCCGAGAAAACCCGAAAGCCCCCGACCTGTGCAGGTCAGAGGCTTTCGGGTTGTGATGGGCGATACTGGGATCGAACCAGTGACCTCTTCGGTGTGAACGAAGCGCTCTCCCGCTGAGCTAAACGCCCGTGTTCTGTTGTGTTGCTGTGCCGCTCTCGCGGTGTGGCCATAGCCTACAACATCATCAACGAGAACCAAAAATCGGGCTCTGCAGCCAGCTCCACTCGATGCCGAACCAGCCGCCGACCAGCGCGAACACGTTGAGGAAGTAGCAGGTTACGAGCACGATGGCGCAGACGCCGGCCATCACCAGGCCGCGGACCCAGGGGGGCTGGCGCTTCAGCCACTCGACCCAGCGGTCGTAGTAGCGCTTGGCGAACTTCAGGACTCGGCCTGCCCACTCGAACTCGGTGGCGAGGATCGCCAGGCCCGCGAAGACCACCAGCCAGCCTGGGCCGGGGTAGGGGATCATGATGACGCCCGCGATCAGCACCAGGCCGCCGATGACGCCCACGCCGATGCGGTAGGCCAGGTTCAGCGCCGGGTTGCGGTGGAACCAGTGGCGCCAGCCGCGGTGCTCGTTCGAGCTGGGCTGCACGTCGGGCTTGGTCATGTGTTGATCATCCTGTTGGGACTCAGGCGGGTGCAACCTGGCCCCCTGCCAGCACCTCCGAGGGTTTCGGCGGGGCTTGGCGGCCGGGTTCCAGTGATACCGCGAAGGTCGTGTGTTTGTGTGCGTCGGCGGGCCAGGTCAGCAGTTGTGGGTCGGTCGAGCCGGCGCGCACGTCGAACACTGCCAACGGTACCGGCGCTTTGGTACTTGCACCCCAAACTACGTAAACGTGACCCGAGTCGTTCGGTTTCAGGTTCATCGGCATCACGGCGCCCGAGTTGGGGTTCGACAGCACGATGGCTACCTCTTCGCCGGAGTCCTTGCGCAGGACGGCCCTGTTCGTCGTGGGGTCGGCGGCCAGGGACAGGGCCTTGTTCAGTTCGTCTGTGCGGGTCTGGGCGGCTGTCACCTCGCCGGAGAGCTGGTTCACGCGCACGCCCAGATAGCCGCCACCGGCCAGTACGGCCAGAGCTGCCGCGGCGGCCAGCAGTACGCGGCCGGTGCGGCGGCGGTGTTGCGGGCGCAGGGGAGTTGGGGCCGCGTGGCGTGGGGTGTGTTGGGCGGGCACGTCCTGAGGGGTGTGCTCGATCTGTTCCATCAGCCTCGCGCGCAGGCGGGGCGGTGGCTGCTCCTGGCGGACGGAACCGCCGATGCCCGCCAGCACCTCCTGCGTCGACCTCACCGTGTGCTGGCACGTGGGGCAGTTCGGCAGGTGGTCGCGGACCAGTGCTTCCTCGTCCGGCTCCAGGGAGTGCATCGCCCAGCCGACGGCGAGCTCCTCGTGAGAGCATTGGTCGCCGTTCACCGGTGTGCTCCTGTCGTTTCGCCGGTCTCGCCGGCCCACAAGTTCCCCAACGTGCCTCTCAGGCGTCTGATCGCCGCGAACGTGCGCGATTTCACAGTCCCGAGTGGCACGCCTGTCAGCTTGGCCACCTCGCATTGCGTGTAGCCGCCCAGATAGGCCAGCGCGATGACTTGGCGCTGCTCTTCGGGCAACGTTCGCAGTGCTGCCCTGACCTCGGCACTCACCACGCTGACCAACGCTGCGTGGTCGGAACCTTCGGCCGGTGGTGAGACATCGTCGGTGAGGGGAACAGTCCGACGACGCTGAGTGTTCTCTTTACGTACGGCGTCCACCGCGCGGTGGTGCACCAAGGTCATCAACCAGGTGCCGAAACTGCCACGCGTGGGGTCGAACCTGGCGGGGTGCCGCCAGAGCCCGAGGAAGGCTTCCTGGACGACGTCCTCGGCGAGGTCGGGGTCCACGCAGATGCGTTTGGCCAGCGAATATGCTGGCGTGTCATACCTGTCGTACAGCTCGCCGAACGCAGCCCGATCGCCCTGTGCGAGCCTCTGTACGAGGTCGGAATCGGACGGCCGGCCGTCGCGTTTCGCGGCGGGTGGGCCGGGCGAGTCAGCCACCAGAGATGTCCTCACGTCCAACATTCGCGCAACAGCCGGTACCGGGTTCAGGTTAGACCCAGCAAGATGGGAGTCGCTGTACACGGGCTAACGGGCAGGAGGACACGGAACGCGGTCGAGCGGTCGCCCTGAGCGGTCGAGCTGACCCGATGGGGTGATCTGTGCCCGATTCGCGAGCGTTCCTCGCCACATGCACGTCACAACTAAGGTGCTCGGTCGTTTCATTGACCGGGAAGGGAGAAGAGGGTAACGACGATGCGCAACGACCACGTGACGCTCCGCTCGACAGCGGTCTTCGACCTGCTGGCACCGAGGACCCCTGCGGTCCCGGTCCAAGTGGAGCTGCGATACGACACGAAGGACCCCTACGCGGTCGTGGCCGCGTTCCGAACCGGCCGCGCCGGTTGGGTCGAGTGGGTGTATGCCCGCGATCTGCTCGCCGACGGCCTGATCGCCGACGCCGGCGACGGTGACGTCCGGATCCGCCCTGCCGCGGACGACCCCGAGGTCGTCGTGATCGAGCTGAGCTCGCCTTCCGGGCACGCCATGTTCGAGGCGTCCGCCCAGGAACTCGCCGACTTCCTCGACCGCACCTATGACGTCGTCGTGCCGGGCAACGAGCACCTGTGGGTCAACGTCGATGAGGCGCTCACGCATCTCATTTCGAACGACCTGAGCTGATCCTCCGAGGTAGGGGGCCCGTGAAGGCGGTGCGGGTACCCCCGGTGAAACCTGTTTGAACCCCTCGTATAAGGTTTGTTCAACATCACGAAGTCAGTGATGTACGCGGATGTAGCGCAGTTGGTAGCGCATCACCTTGCCAAGGTGAGGGTCGCGAGTTCGAGTCTCGTCATCCGCTCTGTGAGTCTCCGGTGGTCGCCACCGCGGACTCCAACTCCTGGCGGAGTGGCCGAGTGGCTTAGGCAAGGGCCTGCAAAGCCCTGTACACGGGTTCGATTCCCGTCTCCGCCTCGGACGATTAGCTCAGCGGGAGAGCACTACCTTGACACGGTAGGGGTCACTGGTTCAATCCCAGTATCGTCCATTCGAATCAGGCCGGGTAGCGATCAGCTACCCGGCCTGATTTGTTTCCCAAGCGCACCAGCCGGCCTGTCCGGCCTGCTCAGCCCGGTCAAGATCATCCGATTTGGAACTCGCGGGACCCGTCGGATAGAGTTCTCCACGCACCACGGGAAACCGCGGGGCACGCGGATGTAGCGCAGTTGGTAGCGCATCACCTTGCCAAGGTGAGGGTCGCGAGTTCGAGCTGACAGCAGTAATGGCTCTGACCCGTTCTGGTCAGAGCCATTACTGTTATCGGGCCCGTATTCGGGCAGCGAGTAGTAGCGCTCGAACGGCTGCAGGCCCAGCATCCGCCCTTGGTCGTCGAAGCAGGCGGCGCGCAGGTAACGCCATGCGTCGCCGACGACGGCGATCAGCCGGTCGTCGGCGGGCGACCACGACGCGGCGCAGTCGCCCGGAAAGTGCGCCGCGATCCACAACAGCTGGCCGGTGGCGGCATCCCAGACTCGCGCTGTGCCGTCCTCGCAGGTGGTTGCCAGCCGGGCGCCGTCACGGCTGAAGGTCACGGTCCGCACGTCGCTGGTGTGGCCGGTCAGGGTGACGAGGCGTTCGCTGGTGTCGCGGTCCCAGACGTATGCAGTGTCGGCACCTGTCACCAAGCGGGAGTAGTGGTGTCCCGCACGAGCGCTTTGCGACCACCGGTGCGAGTGCTGTCTCGGCTGACGAGCGCTTCTTACTTGCCGTCCGTGAAGATGTGCAGTTGCTCGCTTGTGGAGCTGTCCCAGATGCACATGTCGTTTTCGTCTGTCGCGGTGGCGAGTTCAGTGCCGTCCGAGTTGAACGCCGCGAAGACCACGCTGGTCCACTCGTCGATCTCGTCGCTGTGATCGAGGGTGAGCAGGTGTTCTCCCGTTGTGGTGTCCCAGATGCGCGCGGTTTGATCAGTGCTCGTGCTGGCGAGCCGGGATCCGGACTGAACACCGCGACCGGCGGCGTTTCGACGTAGCGGGCCAAGGTCAGGAGGTGGTCGCCTGTCTCGGCGTCCCAGATGCGTGCGGTGTGGCCTCTGCTGCAGGTGGCGATCCGGGTTCCGTCCGCACCGAACACGACTGACTTCACGTCGTCGGTGTGGCCGGTGAGGGTCAGGAGGTGCTGGCCCGTGGCAGCGTCCCACACGCGTGCGGTGCAATCCCTGCTGGCGGTTGCCAGCATCGATCCGTCAGGGCTGAAGGCGACCCGGACAGCCAGTCGGTGTGGCCTTCGAAAGTGAGCTCGAATTCACCTGTGGCGGCGTCGCAGATGTGTGCTCTGAGATCGCTGGCGATCGCCAGTCGAGTCCCGTCGGGACTGAAGGTCACACCGCGCCGGCTGTGGCGGGACCCGCGTGGCTCTGCAGGCGGGTGCGGGCCGGTCGCGGGGGCGCGGGGAGCGAAGTGCCTGACCAGATGTGGCGAAGTCCGGACGTGATCGTGCCGGCGAGATCGGCGTCTTCCATGCGGCATTGACGCAGATAGGCGCCGGTGAGATCGGTGGAGTGCAGATTCGCGGAACGGAGGCTGGTGCACTGGAGAACGGCTCGATCGAGCTGTGCACGCTGCCGAGGAACGCGTCGCTCAACGCCAGCACACCCAGCTCGCACGACGTCAGCGCGTCTCGAACGCAGGCGTCCCAGTCGCTGCCGACCAGCAACGCCTGATCGAACCGCCGCAGCTCGAACTCGTACACCCGGTCCACCGCGGTCGCGATCGCCAGCTGCTCCCACAGCCGAACGGCGATGGCCTCGTCCGCCCGCGCGAAGCTCAGGAACATCCGCACCAGCGGCTTGCCCGACGACCCGGCCGTCAGCCGCACCTCGTCCATCGCCCGCTCTACCTCAACCTGGCCGTTGTCGGATTATGTCGCAACAACGACCAGTCCGTGAGAGGTGGGTCACCGACAGGCCGGCCGCATCCCGATGCGCAAGATCAGCCGATTTGGAACTTGTGGGACCCTTCGGATAAAGTTCCTCTCGCACCACGGGAAACCGCGGAGCGACGCGGATGTAGCGCAGTTGGTAGCGCATCACCTTGCCAAGGTGAGGGTCGCGAGTTCGAGTCTCGTCATCCGCTCGGACGATTAGCTCAGCGGGAGAGCACTACCTTGACACGGTAGGGGTCACTGGTTCAATCCCTGTATCGTCCACTCACTCCGAGAAGCCCTCGATCGACCATGATCGAGGGCTTCTTGCTGTTCGAGGTCGAGTTCGACTCCAACTCCATTTTTTGTCCAATTTTTGGTCGAAACAGCCGAAAATGCCCACTTTTTTGTCTTTTATCGACGTGGGTTGCGCATCTACCGTTGTGCGCTGTGTCCTACAAGTACGATTTCTTCATCAGCTACAGCCGTCGCGGCAGTGTGCAGAAATGGCTGTTGACCCACTTCTACAAGAAGCTCGTCGAGTATCTCGCTGACGAGTTCGCACCCGCGCCGAAGGTGTACATGGACCGGTCGATGCCGCGGGGCGTGGACTGGCCGTCCAACCTGGAGAACTCGCTGCGCCACAGCAAGATCATGGTCCCGCTGCTCACCCCGCCGTACTTCGAGTCGGAGTGGTGCATGGCGGAGCTGGAGAGCATGCGGGCGCGGGAGAAATTGCTCGGGCTGGCCGGTGCCGGACATCCGCAGGGACTGGTTTATCCCATTCTCTACTCGGACTCGGACAACTTTCCGGTCGAGGAGCGAATTCGTTCCTGGCGGGACTTCAAGGAATACGCCGATCCGGATCCGGTCTTCCAGGAAAGTCGGTCGACTATCTCCTTTCCACCGGCAGGTCACGAGTTCTGGCGCAGGACCTCGTCGCAGCTGGCCGAGCAGGTTCCCGAGTGGCAGCCCGGACTGGCCGCTCATCGAGCGACCCGATCCGGTGCTGCATGCCGCCACCGCCGTTCCGAGGTTCGAGCTGATGACCGGGACCGTCGATCACGTTCTACTCCTACAAGGGCGGGGTCGGGCGCAGCTTCACGCTGGCGAACGTCGCGGTGCTGCTCGCCCGCTGGGGTTACCGGGTGCTCGCGATCGACTGGGACCTGGAGGCGCCCGGCCTGCACCACTACTTCGCGACCGCATCTGCCCAAGGCGCCGGAGAGCGGCGTGGTCGACCTCGCCTACGACTTCCTCGCCGGAGCGCAGGACGCCGAGCGCCCACGACGTGCGGGTTCAGGTGGACGGCGTGCTGGACCTGATCGCGGCTGGCCGGGCCGGCGGGCAGGACGACGTCGCCTACCCGGCCGGGTGCAGGGCATCAACTGGGAGGACCTGTACCAGCAGGGCTTCGCCGACGTTCCTCGAACGCTGCCGCGACGAGTGGACCGCGAACTACGACTTCGTGCTGATCGACAGCCGCACCGGTATCTCCGACATCGGCGAGCATCTGCACCGCGCAGCTGCCCGACCGGCTGGTGGTCGTGTTCACCGCCAACGAGCAGAGCGTCAACGGTGCGGTGGACATCGCCCAGCGCGCCGACCGCGCCAGGGACCGGCTGCCCTACGACCGGCAACGGCACCTCGTGCTGCCGATCCTGTCCCGGCTCGACAACCGGGTGGAGTACCAGCGGGCCGACGAGTGGCAGCAGAAGTGCGCCGAGATCGCCACGCCGCTGTTCCGGAACTGGCTGGCGAAGAGCGTGCCGGAGGACCTGATGCTGCGGCACCTCACGGTGCCGTACGTCTCGTACTGGAGTTTCGGCGAGCAGCTGCCGGTGCTGGAGGAACGCTCGCCGTCGGCGGACCAGATCTCGTTCGCGCTGGAGACGGTCGCCGCGGTGATCGCGCAGCAGTTCGACCGCACCGACCTGCTGGCGGACAACCGGGACGCCTACGTGGCGGCGGCACGGTCGCGCGCCAGAGGTACGACCTCGACCTGCTGGTGTCGAGCCCCCGGAACGCTGCTGGCAGACCGCGACCGAGCTGATCAACGAGCTGCGTGTGCTCGGCGTGCGACGACGATCAGTCGCTGTCCGGCGACCCGGATTCCTCGACCAGACGCGGAACCGGCCAAGCACCTGTGCCTGGTCGTGGACGGCGAGGTGAGCCGCTGGCAGGCCACCGAGGCGGAACGGTTCCTGCGCCACACCCTCGACGCGGACGGCGACCGGCAGCTGTTCTGCGTGCTGACCCGCGACACCGACCGCGAGCGGCTGCCCGCGTTTCCTGCGCAACCTTCGGCACCTGGAGTTCGACCCGAGCACGCGGCCGTCGACGTGGCGCGGATCTGCACGACCTCATCACCGAACGCCCGCGGCCGCGGCGCAACCCGACCAGGAAGCGCTGCGGAACGCGGCAGGCGGCGCTGCGCAACGTGCCGGACGAGCTGGCCGTACGCCGGGAGGTTGGGCGCTCATCGAGCAGACGGTGCGCGAGATGGCCGCGGCGCTCGACGACGGCGACCTGGAGCTGCTCCAGGACCTGACGGTCGACCTGGTGCTGCTGAACGAGGTCCGCGCCGAACGGCAACCGGTTCGCGGTCCGGCGGCGCTGCGCACCGAGGTCGAGCGCACTGCTCGACCGGATCGATCGACGAATCAACGTGTTCACCGAGTGAAAGGGCGGCGTGATGCCGGAGAAGTACGGAACCCACGCGACAGCGACGCTGCTCGTGCTGGCTGGAGGACCGGGTGATGCCCAACCCGGAGCTGAACAAGCAGTACGGGATCGAGCTCGGCCAGGCCGGCCGCGAGGCGTTGAACGATGCGGGCCTGCTCGAGACCCGAAGGAAGGCAGAAGGCTCGTTCATCGGATCACCGACAAGGGCATCGCCTGGTGCGAGAGCGATCTGATGGACGGCGAGGCGCCGCGCGGCGGGTCCGCTTGGCCCGGGTGCACACCTCGGTGCTGCGCCGGATCGTGCGTTTCGTCTACGAACGAGGACATCCTGCCGCGGCGACGTGCCGCGCGGGTGACCTGGAGTCGCTGATCCGCGGCATACCAGGAGCTGTCGGTGACGGCTCGCAGGACTGGGTGCGCCTCGCCAAGCTCCGCCCGAAGCTCAACGGCGCCGACGGGACGAGGTGGACCAGACCCTGCTGGCGATGATGAAGGACGGCGTCTCGCACCTGGCCCCGGACTCGAACCGCAAGTGCTCACCGACGCGGACCACGCGGCCGCGATCCGGATCGGCAGGGAGACAAGCACCTCATGGCGATCGAGGAATCATGACCGAACACCTACGCCAGGCGCTTGCGGGACTCCGCTTCAACTCCGCCGAGACGCCGGACGACGTCTGGCACACCTCACCCTTCCATGTGGACGGTCTGCACACGAGGGCCGAGCACCGCATCCGGGCCGGTATTCTCGGAGGCCAGGGCAAGCAGCGGCCCGAGCCCCGTCGGGCTCGCACTGCAGGGGCAGAAGGGAGTGGGCAAGACCCACCTGCTCGGTGGTCCGGCGGATCGTGCAGCGCGAGGGCGGCTACTTCTTCCTGGTCGACCTCACCACCGGCGCCGCGTTCTGGGAGGACGTCGCGGAGGCCATGCGCAGCGAGCTGTTGCAGGACCGACGACGAGGGCGACCTCCAGCTGACCGAGCTGCTGCGGCGGTTGTGCGACAGGGCGCGGATGTGGCCCGCCCCGGTCGCCGAGGCGGTCCTCGGCGAGTCGCCGCTGACCGTCGATGACCTGCACGGTTTTCCTCGCCGCCATACGGCAGTCGACGCCCAGGTCGCGGTCGAGTGCGGTGACACCATCCGGGCTCTGGTGCTCTACGCCGTCCGAACATGCAGAGTGACATCGGCAAGGACTTCCTCGCCGGGTGCCGGAGGACCGACGGGTGCGAGCGGCGTGCTGGGGCATGCACCCCCAGCCGAAGCCGCATCGCGCGCTCGTCGCGGAGATCTCGCGGGTGCTCGCGCTCACCGGGCCGAGCGTCGTCGCCGTCGACCAGCTGGACTCGTTGGTCGACAAGGGCGAACGACGCCGTCGACGACAAGGTGACGGACGCGGAGCTGACAGGAGACTCGCGCTGAATCGCCGACGGTCTGATGCAGCTGCGGGAGACCACGCGACGCACGCTGTCCATTGTGGCCTGTCTGCCGAACACGTGGAAGCTGCTGCACTCGGTGGCGACCGACACCGTCGCCGACCGGTTCACCGAGACGCCGATCCTCGCGTCGATCGTGGATCCCCAGCTCGGCCGGGCAGCTGGTCGAGAAGTGGCTCGGCGTGATGCTACGAGCGAATCGGCTTCACACCGCCGCATCCCACCTGGCCGGTGGCGCCGAGTGCGTTCGAGCGGCGACCTGGAGCATCCACACCCCGCGCCAGCTGCTCCGGCGCATCCAGGAGCACGCGGAGGCCTGCCTGCACGGGGAGATCCGCGAGCTGGCCTCGTTCGACGAGGAGAGCCCGCCGAGGTGCCGACCGCGCCGGTCTGCGCCGGATCCGAGCCCGCTACTTCGCGGAGTTCGACCGGCGTTCGCGGAGCTGCGGCAAGCGGCGGAGATCGTGAGGCGGCGCTCAACCAGCACACCGAGGACGCGGTGATGCCGGACCTGCTGCATGGCCGCGTTGCGGTCGTGGATCACCGAGGTCGGCAACGACGACCGGTCCTGGGAGACCGAGCCGCCACCGGACGGCAGCGGCTGCACGCCGGGCTGCGCAGGACGCTTGACGAGGAACGGGACATCGCGAGCGCTGGATGTTCCGCGCGATCGCGCCGCAGCCACGGCAACAGCGTGCTGCGGATGGTGCGGGAGGCCCAGGAGCCGCGGCGGGAATCCGGACCGGCGTGCGCAACCGGCACCTCGTGTTGCTCCGCGACGGGGGCAAGGGCTGGGCCGGCGCGGTGACCAGGGCGAGGTCGGCGACCTGGCCAAGGTCGGGCAGCCCGCGGCTCGAGATCTCCGAGGAGACGTCCGGACGTTCTGGGCGCTCAAGGAGATCTCACAAGCAGACCTACGAGCTGCTGAACTGGCTGGTGGCGCGCAAACCCGCGAGCAGACGACCTTCCTGCGGGAGGTGCTGCCGGATCCCGCGCACCGAGGCCGACCACCAGGAGACGCGGCCGCCGCCGGAGCCATGTGCCGCTGCGGCAAGACCGGCCGAGAGCGCGGGGAGATCGTGCTCGGGATGGACGGCGAGATCCGCCTCGAGCTGGAGTCGCTGCGCAAGCACGCGGTGATCTTCGCCGGGTCCGGGACCGGCAAGACCGTGCTGCTGCGCCGGATCGTCGAGGAGTGTGCGTTGCGTGGGGTCTCGGCGATCGTGCTGGATCCCGAACAACGACCTCGCGCGGCTGGGTGACGCCGTGGCCCGCGGCCGCCGGCGGACTGGCGGCCGGGCGACGCGGCGGGCCGCCGAGTACCTCGCCAACACCGAGGTGGTGGTGTGGACGCCGGGTCGTGCCGGCGGGCGGCCGCTCAGCTTCCACCCGCTGCCGGACTTCGCGAGGTGCGGGAGGACGAGGACGAGTTCACCGCCTCGGTCGAGGCCGCGGTGGCCGCTCTGGTGCCGCACGCCAGGGTCGGCGGCGGCGCCAAGTCGCCGTCCGCGGCCGGGCGGTGCTGCGTGAGGCGTTGACGCACTATCGCGCGGAGGGCGGCGCGCACCTCTCCGGGTTCGTCGACGTGCTCGCCGAGCTGCCGGACGGGGTGAGCAAGCTCAGCACCGCCACATGGCCGCCGACCTCGCCGAGACGTTGCGGGCCGCGATGGTCAACGACCCGCTGCTCGGCGGCGCGGGGGAGCCGACGGACCCGGCAGTGCTGCTCACCCCGCGCCGGGCAAGCGGGCGCGGATCTCGGTGATCAGCTTCATCGGGCTGCCGTCCGACGAGCAGCGGCAGGGGTTCATCAGCCAGCTCCAGCTGGAGGTGTTCGCCTGGTTCAAGCGCAATCCCGCGGCCGACCGGCCGCTCGGCGGGCTGTTCGTGATGGACGAGGCGCAGACGATCGCACCGTCCGGGGTGGACGGCGAGCACCCAGAGCACCATCCTGCTCGCCTCGCAGGCACGTAAGTACGGGCTCGGGCTGCTGCTCGCGACGCAGGCGCCGAAAGGCCTGCACAACCAGGTCATCGGCAACGCGACGACGCAGTTCTTCGGCCGGCTGAACAGCCCGGCGCAGATCGCCGCGGCGAACGAGATGGCACGGGCCAAGGGCAGCTCGGTCGAGGACATCTCACGGCTGGAACGCGGGCAGTTCTACGTCACCGGGGAGACCTTCGGGTTCCGCCGGATGCGGGCGCCGCTGTGCCTGAGCCACCACCCACCCGGCCCGCTGCGGCTGGAGGAGGTGCTCGACCGGGCCCGGACAGCGCTGAAGAGCGCGCTCCTCGGCAGGGAGCGCGTCCCTTTCCCGTCAGCGGCCGTCAGCACGCTGTCGATCCGCTTCCAGAGTGCGTCGAACAGCTCGGCGGAGCCGCCGAGAACCACGAAGTTCACCGTCTCGTCGCCGCCGATGCCGCCGCGCTGGATGTCCAGCGCGTACACCGTGTCGCCCGCCCGCTCGACCCGCAGCGCGATCTTCGTGTCGTCCACGGTGCACGGTGCCGGCGAAACCGCGCCGGCGAGCTCGGGTAACGCCGCGGCGAACTGTTCGCCCAGGTAACGCATGGGCGGCCTGCTCGGCGTAGCGGTGAGTCCGGCCGCCGTCGCGACGTCTGCTGACGAGCACCCGGTCCCACCCCGCGGTCTCCGCCGCCTCGACCCGCCCCGCGCGTCCACGAGCCGTTCGTCCGACGCGCAGGTAGGTCACGTGCGGGTGCAGCGACGCGGGCACCTCGCCGAGCAGGACCGGCAGCACGTGCTGGTCCCCCTTACCGCCGCGCGAACTCGTCCACCGTGGACACGAACGGGAGGAAGAACCGCACCTTGCCTCTGGCAGGTCGTTGTCCGTCCAGCACGGTCAACCCGCGCTGCCGGCACGCCTCCACCATCTCCTCGACCGCGAACCGCTGCTCCTCGGCGAACGACACCGCGATGTCATAGCTGGCACTTCGCTCACCAGTCACTCCTTCGTAGCCGGCCCGCTGCCGGCCTTCGCGCTGGACTCGGCGCCCGGTGTTGACCGGACGTGGACGGCGAGTGGACGGGTTGACCACTGGGAGGCAACGGTCAACCCCTTGTTCACAAATTCGGCCATCACGAATCCTCAGTGCGTGCGGCGCGGAAATCCCGAAATCAATCCCCATTTCGTTTGGAGGATTTGTCATGTCCATGTCCTGTCCACTTTTGTGGCCAAAATCGGTGTCACCACGCTCGTCCGCGCTCTTCGTCGCGGCCGGGTTTCCGGTGCCACCGCGTCCGCCGCGGTCGACGACCCGCCGCCGCCTTCCGCCACGACCACGGCCACCACGGACACCCGGACCGACGGCCACCCGTGGCACAACTGAGGTAACGCGAATTGTCCGGGCCTTTCCCGTGCGAATACCCGGCATGATTGCGTCGAGACGCTGAAAAATGGTGTACTCGACATACAGCTCGTGAACGGAGGAATCGTGGCTGCATCATTTGGTGAGCTGCTGCGGGAATGGCGCGCCGCCGCAGGGTTGTCGATGGGCGAGCTCGCCAGGCGCGTCAACTACAGCAAGAGCTATCTCAGCAAGATCGAGAATGACGTCAAGCCGCCGAACGCGACCCTTGCCCGGCTCTGCGACGACGTGCTGGACGCGGGCGGCGCGCTGATCGAGGCCGCAGGATGCACACCAGCCCGATGCTTGGCCGCCGCCAGATGCTGGGCGCCGGCACGCTGATCGGCATCGCGCTCGCGGGCGGGCCGCGACCGGTGCCGGACGAAGAGCGTGGTGGCCGGCCTGCGGACCTCCTTCGAGCACCTGCGCCTGCTCGGCAGGCAGACCAGCCCGTGGTGCTCGAACCGCTGGTCGCCTAGGTGCGCACGGTGCAGGCCCTGGCGAGGGAGAACCCGAGCCGATGCGGTCGCGGCTGCTGCTGCTCGCCGCCCGGATCGCCGAGTACATCGGCTGGCTCTGCCAGGAGGCCGGCGACGAGCAGGGCGCGCTGTGGTGGACCCGGTACGCCGCGGACCTGGCGCGCGCGGGCGGGGATCCGCGAGATCGTGAGCTACGCGTTCGTCCGGGAGGCCGGGCTCGCGCTGTACCGGCAGGATCCGAGACCACGATCGACCTTGCCCAGCAGGCCCAGCGGGTCGGCAGGGCCAGTTCACGTATCCTCGGCATGGCCGCCCGGCGCGAGGCGCAGGGGTACGCGCTGGCCGGTGACCGGGACGCCTGCGAGCGTGCGCTGGACCGAGCCATGCAGCTCGTCGACGCCTCACTGTGGACAGCCCGTACCCGTCGCTCGGTTCGACCGCGCCGGACCCGCTCGGGCTCGCCCGCGGGTGGGCGCTGGTCGACCTCGGCCAAAGCCGAGGCGGCGGCGGTCCTGGACCGGGAGCTCGCCCGGGTGCCGGCGACGTCCCGGCGCGCCAGGGCCCGGTTCGGCGCCCGCCGGTCACTGGCCTACGCGTTGGCCGGCGAGGTCGACCAGAGCTGCCTGACACTGGCCGAGACGCTCGACGACGCGGCACACGTCGACTCCGCGACCGTGCGGACGGACCTGCGGGAGCTGGCGAGAACCCTGGGCCGCTGGCGCAACCACGGCGCGGTCCGGGAGATCTATCCTGAGCTGAAACGACTCCTGACTCACCGCTGAGCGGCACGCGCAGGTCAGCTCGCGTGCTCGGCCGGACCTCGTCCGCCTCTGGCTGGCCGAGCGTGGTGAACTCGGCTCTCGGCCGCGTCCCAGTGCGGGACCGCCTCGTCGTGCCGGCCCATCGCGTGCAGCGTCTGCGCGACGCCGCGTTCGCGTGGGCCTGGTGGCGTGCGGTTGCCCGTGCCGTCCGCCAGGTCCAGCGCGCCGGTAGAGGCGCAGCGCCTCGGCCTGGTCGCCGCCGGCCTGCGCGGTCGCGCCGCGGTCGAGGAAGAGCCGGGTGCGCAGGTCCGTGTCGGACACCTCGGCCGCCGCCACCCTCGCCCGTTCGTGGTGTGCAGGGCTTCGCCCAGCCGGCCGGCGAGCGGTGCACGTTGCCGATGTTGTTCAGCGCGTAGGCCGCCACGCAGTCGTCCCGGAGCTCGACGGCGTGCTCGTGCGCCTCCAGGTGGTCGGCAGCGCCTCCGCCAGCAGCCCGAGGTGCTGCCGCACCGAGCCGAGGTTGTTCAACGCGTGCGCCATCCCCTGCACGTGGCCGATCTCGCGCAACATCCGCACGGCCTCGGTGCTGGCGCAGCGCGACGTCGAGGTTGCCGTGCAGCTCGTTGAGGTAGCCGAGCATGCTCAGCGCGTGGGCCTGGCCGCGCAGGTCCCCGCTCTGCTCGTACTTCGCCAGCGCGGCGTCGAAGTGCGCGATCGCCTCGTCGTGCCTGCCGAGCTCCATGTGGGGATGGCGAGCGCGCACAACGTGGCCGCCTCGCCGCGCACGTCACCCAGCCGAACCCACTTGGGCAGCGCCTGGGCGGCCAGTTCCAGTGCCTCGGCGAGCCGGCCGAGCCGGTCGTGCGCGATGGCCAGCCGCAGCAGCACGTGCGCCTGGCCGTACTCGTTGCCTGGTCGGCGGAGACGGTCTCCCAGGCGAGCTCCATGGTCTCGAGCCAGTCCTCGAACTGGCCCGTCGTGTTGAAGTAGCGCCACATCAACACCGCCAGCCGCCACGTGTGCTCCGGCAGGTCGTGCGTCGCGGCGTAGCGGATCGCGGCCACCAGGTTGTCCCGCTCGGCGGCGATCCACGCCAGCGCGGCGTCCGCGCCGGTGAACCGCAGTCCCGCCGGGCAGGAACGGTTCACCGTGGGCAGCGCGTGCGGTCGAACGGGTACGCGACGCCGACCGCGGCGGCCAGCGTGACCAGGTAGAAGTCGAGCAGCCGGAGCAGGGCGTCCGCCCGTTCGGCGGTCGGCGGTTCCGCCGCGGCGAACTCCTTGAGCGGGTCCAGCATCTGGTACCGCTCCGGCGCGACCTCCTCCAGCAGGCTCACCTCGTGCAGGTCGTCGAGCAGCACGCGGGCCCCGGTGACGTCGCAGCCCGCGAGCGCCGCCGCGCCGGCCACGTCGAGGTCCGGTCCCGGCAGGTGCCCGAGCAGCCGGAACATCGCCTGCTGCGGTTCGTCGAGCTGCTGGTAGGACACCCGCACCGCGGCGGTGCCGTCCTCCGGCGCCCCACGGCCCGCTCTCCTCCAGCAGGCGGAGCAGGTGCTCCAGCGGCCACCGGTCGTGCCGGCGGAACAGCGCGGCCGCCACCTTGATCGGCATCGGCAGGAAGCCGCACCGCTCGACCACCCCGGCCACCTCGGCCGACCGGCCGCGCACCCGGGCGGGTCGGTCAGCGCGCGGAACAGCGCGACCGCGTCGTCCGGCGGCAGCGGGGAGAGCCGGACGTGCTCGCCGGTGTCCGGGTCGCCCATCCGCCTGCTCGTCACGATGGCGAAGCAGCCCGGCGCCTCCGGCAGCAGCGGCCGGACCTGGTCCGGCGAGGCCGCGTTGTCCAGCACCACCAGCGTCCTGGTGCCGTACAGCGTCGTCTGGTAGAGCGTGACCTTCCGGCCCACCGTGGCCGGGATCTGCTCCGGCGGCACGCCGAGCTCGATCAGCAGCTGGGTGAGCGCGTCCGCGACGGTCATCGCCGGCACCCCGGCGTGAACCCGTTCAGCCGGACCAGGAGCTGCCCGTCCGGGAACCGGTCGCGCAGCCGGTGCGCCGCCTCGATCGCCAGGCCGGTCTTGCCGACACCCGGCGCGCCGCTCACCCACACCGCGCGCCGCTCACCGGCTGCCGCCGCCGCTCTCGATCGTCGCCGAGCTCCGCCGTCGCGGCCGGTGAACGCGCTGGGACCGGGACGGCAGCGAGCTGGCCGGCTCGCCGCGCTCGGCCCGTGCGGCGAGGTTGCGCAGCACCGGTCCCGGCTCGATGCCGAGCTCGGCGAGCGCGTCCGCGGTGGCCTGGAACACCCGGATGGCGCCGACTCGGTCACCACCCGCGATCAACGCGCGCATCAGCAGCTCCGCGTGCTTCTGGCGGTCCGGTCAGGTGCGGACCACGCGGCGCAGCCGGTCCCGCGCCGACCGGTGGTCGCCGACGTCCAGCTCCAGCTCGGCCAGGTCGCCGACCGCGTCGGGTAGGTCTCGTCCGGCGAGGATCACCTCGGCTCCGCCGACCCGGTCGATGTCGATGTCCTCCAGGAACCGCCGCGCCACAACTCGACCGCGGCGCGCAGCAGGTCGACCGCCCGGCGCGGGTCGTGGTCCCGCAGGGCTTGCGCGGCCTGTTCGCGCAGCCGGTCGAAGCGGACGGTGTCGATCTGGTCCTCGTCGACGCGCAGCAGGTAGCCCGGTCGCCGTCGTCTCGATCACCGCGTCGGTGGGGTCCGAACACCTTGCGCAGCTTGTTGATGTAGCCGCGCACGAGGTTCCTGCGCTCGGGCTGGTCCGGCCACACGATCTCGGTGAGCCGTTCGGGTGACACCGGCTTGTTCGCGTGCAAGAGAAGCACGACGAGGATGAACCGTTGCTGCTGGTCCCCCAGCGGCACGGAGGTGTTCCGTGCCACGCCTCCAGCGGACCCAGCATCCGAAATTCCACGCGGTCCTCCCGGTGTCCAAGCCTCTGTCTGGGAGGAATGTCGCGCAAGTGTCCGTTGGTGTGTCGGCGAATCAGCTTTTTGTCCACGTTCGATCAACACGATCCGGTAACCGTTCTCCACGTCACGCCTGTGCTGAGGAGGGAGACGGATGGTGTCCGATGTGTTGCCGTGCTACGTGGTGTGCGACGTCTCGTTCTCGATGACCGACCACATCGACGAGGTGAACGCCGGGCATGCGGGAGTTCCGCGGTGTGGTGCACGCGGATCGGCGCGCGCGCCGCCCAGATTCGGCTCTGCGTGGTCGTTTTCGCGGAAAGGCCGCAGGTCGTGCAGCCTCTGCTGCCTGCCCTCGCGCAGGCCGAACCGATCAGGCCGCGCCAGGAACCGGGTTCTGACTTCGGTCCCGCGTTCACCCTCCTGCGCAACACCATCGAGCGCGACGTGCAGAGCCTGAAGGCACAGCGAATCCGGGTGCGCCGCCCGATCCTGTTCTTCGTCTCCGACGGCAGGGCGACCGATCCTGGCTGGCCCCTCGCGCTGACGCGGCTCTGCTCGACGGCGTCGTGCCCGGAGATGATCGCGTTCGGCCTCGGGGCCGTCGACCAACCGGCGCTCGACCGCATCGGCACCTCGCGGGTCTTCCTGAGCCGCGACGGTGTTCGGCTGGGCATCGCGCTGGCCTCGTCGGTCGCGCGGACGGTACTGCGGACGGAGCACGTCTGACCGATCCACGGTCTGTCCACTTCTCGTCCACACGCCCGCCGCAACCTGCTTCCGCCGCACGTGAGCGCGCAAGGGGAGGAGAGCGGAGATGACGACGACGCACGCGACATTGGTCCGTGAGCTGAAGACCCTTCGCAAGGGACGGGGCGTGCACGCCGGACGGATCGTGGACCGGGTCGGCCCGGCCCTGGCCGCCGCGTGCGGGATCACCAGGGCCGACGGACCGGCCGCCGCCAGGCAGAAGCTGGTCTCCCGGCTGACCGACCTGATCGAGCAGCTCCCGGAGGACCTGCAGCTCGCGGCGCGGGCGGCGTTCGACCTCGTCCCCGACCTCCGGCACCCGCTCTACCAGGAACGCGTCAACTGGGTGGCGGCCATGATCGACCGCGACTCCCGCACCGTGCGCCGCCGCGTCGACGAGGCCGTCGACCAGCTGGCGGAGCTCGCCGCGACGACCACCCGTCGGGAGGCAGGCGGCTGGCACACCGCGGAGCTGAGCGTTGCCGTGGCGCTGGACCAGGGACAGCCCGAGGTGCTGGAGCGCTATCGGGTCGTCGTCGACGGGGACGGGGTGGACAAGCTGGAGTTCGCGGCGGCGTTCCCGGTGCGCAGGCGGGACGTGGACGTCCATCTGCTGTACGGCGGCACGTTGCAGGACCGCAGTTCGGCCGTGGAACGTCCCGGCTTCACGCTGTTGCCGGCCGAACCTCTGACGCGCGGGGAGACGCACGACTTCGCTGTCCGGTACCGGCTGTCGAACCGCGACGTGATGCACCCGTGCGTCCTGCATGTGCCTGAACGGCCGTGCGAGGTGTTCGACCTGCGCGTGCGGTTCGAGCACGACCGCAAACGGCCCGTGTGGACGTTCGACGGGGTGCTGCAGCGGTCCGACGCCGAGCCGGCGCGGGACCCAGCACGCGGTGGACCGGGCCGGGGAGATCCACCTGCGGTTCCGGCGGCTGCTGCCCGGCCTGCTCTACGGCGCCCGGTGGGGTGCGTCGGCCGTGTGCGCGGCCCGGCGCGCCTCATGACCGGCGCGGTTCGTACCAGGTCTCGCCGGCCGGCTCGCCCGCCATGTTCCAGGCCCACACCTTGGTCGGCGTGATCCGGCAGTAGATGCCCGGCCCGACGAGGCCCACCCGCTCGACCGGGTCGTCGGCGATGCCGTAGACGCGGATGGCGCGCGCGACGAACGGGTCGAACGACACGACGTCGTCGACCACCAGGGACACCTTGCGGCGGCCGGCGGTGATGTTGCGGAACTTGCGGGTGGTCAGGACCTGGCTGCCCACGCCGCCGACCCAGAAGCAGGCGCCGTCGTACTCGAAGGACAGCGGGACGACGTCCGGCTGGTCCGACGAGCCGAGTGTCGCCAGGCGGGCCACCGGCTGCGAGCGCAGGTAGGCGATCTCTTCCTCGGTGAACATGCCCTTATACGAACAGAGGCGCGCGTTTTCGACTACTTGGCGTCGTTGTTGAAGGTGAACAGGCACCAGCCGTCGGACTCCTTCTTCAGGAACCCGCCCGCCTTGGTCTCCGCGCCGTCCCGCGTGTACCACATGCGGACCTGGCCGGAGTCCTCCGCTTTGGTCGTGGTGACCTTGTCGTGCAGACGCAGTTCGCCGCCCGCGGCGATGGCTTTCTCGGTCCACGTGTTGACCGCGCGGGCCGCCGAGCACAGGTAAAGGCGGGCTGCGGCGATGTCCTTGTCGTTGACCGCCTTGGCGAACGCCTGCATGCGGCCCGTCGGGCTGTTCGCATCGGGGTCCGGTGGTGGTTCCTGCGACTCGGTGACCGGTACGAAGCCCATTTCGCAGACGACGTACTTGTTGTCCTCCTGGAAGAGCGCGAGCACGCCGCGCTGCTTGTCCGCACCGCTGTCCTTCGGGTATTCGACGGACATGATCGCGACGGTCGAGTCCTTGTTCTCGTCGCGGTAGACGGGGTCGCTGGGCTTGATCTTGCGCACCTCGTCGACCTTGAAGACCGGCTGCACGTCGCTCTTCGTCTTCGGGTCGAACACCTTGATGTCGCGGTAGAGGATCTCCTCGGCGAGCGTGATGTCCTTGTTCTCGGCCTTGTTACGGCCGTCCTTGCACACCAGCACGTTCACGAACTGCTCGATGTCGCGCCGGTTGAGCGCGTCCTGCACGGCCTTCGCCGTGGTTTCCGGTGAGGACTGGTCGACCGGGGCGGTGGAGGCTGCGGTGGGGGCCACGGCTGGCCCCACGGCTGCTGCGGGTAACCGTGCGGAGGCTGCGTCACGATGGTGGAGTCCTATGCGGCGGGCGGCGGTGGTCCGGCAGGTGGTGGTCCGGCAGGCGGTGGTCCGGCAGGCGGCGGTCCGGCGGGTGGCCAGCCGGGCGGCGGGTACTGGGGCATCTGCTGCGCCTTGCGACGGTTCGAGCGGCGTACCAGGACCACGACCAGGATGATGACGCCGACCACGAGCAGCACGAACACGATCGCGCCCACGATCAGCCACGTGACGAGGGACTTCATCACGTCGGCGTCGTCGTCGGGCTTCTCGGTGACCTGGCGTTCGCCGAACGCTTCGCGCAGACCGGCCTCGTCGTAGACCTCCTGCGTCCCGTTCAGCGTGATCGACACGTGGTCGAGGTGCTGGGGGTAGGTGTCCCAGACGATCTCCGCCAGGCCCTCGTGGTCGTGCGCCGGATCGGAGCCGGACGCGGTGAGCTCGAGGAGGTCGACGCCGTTGTTCGAACGGTGGTACAGCGAGACGTTGCGGTAGCCGGCGTCCTCGATGCGGGTCTGCAGACCGGCCAGGTCGGCGATCGCGGCGCAGCCCACCAGCGTGGCGCACAGCAGTGCGAGCAGCGCGAGACGTCTCATGGCGTTGAGGCTAGGGCTGAGGGGCGTCGCCCGCCTGGGAAACGGGAGGATGGCCGCGCATCCGCCTGATCGCCTTGCGGAGCGACTTCCACATCAACGGGGTCAGGAACGCTGCTATGCCCACCACCGGCAGGAGACCGAACAGCCACGTCCACGAGGAATCCTCGTCCGGCCACTCCGTCACCTGGCGCTCGCCGAAGCGGGCCCGCAGGTCGTCCGCCGAGAACGTGTCCGTCTTGCCCAGGTGGGCCACCTCGATCACGTCGACGTGTTCCGGGTAGGTGTCCCAGGCGATCTCGGCGATCCGGACGAGATCGCCGGGTCCGCTGGGGTTGCGGCTGCGGATCTTCAGCAGGTCCAGGCCCCGGTGATCGTCCCGGTGGCTGACGACCACGGCGCGGTAGCCCTCGGCCTCGATCCGATCGGTGAGCGCCGACGTGGCGTCCGAACGTGCGCAGCCCGCCAGGTCGTGCACAGCAGCAGGAACAGAGCGAGGCGTTTCACCGGACAGAACCTAGGTGGCACGGCACGCTGGCGAGGGTGAAACCGCTGATCCTGCTCGACGTCGACGGCCCGCTCAACCCGTGGGCCGCCAACCCGAAGCCGGAAAACTACCGGCCGTTCGACATCAAGGACGGGTGGTGGCGCAAGCTCCGCGTCTGGCTCGACCCGCGGCACGGTGACCAGCTCAAAGCCCTCGCCGAGGACACCGGCGCCGAGCTCGCCTGGGCCACGACCTGGGGGCACCGGGCCAACACCGAGATCGGGCCGCGCCTGCACCTGCCCGAACTCAAAGTGATCGACTTCCAGGACGAGACCGGCTGGAAGTACCCGGCCGTCGCGAGGTACGCCTGGGAGCGGCCGCTCGTCTGGTTCGACGACGACTTCGCGCTGCACGAGACGCGCCGGCGGGACTTCGTCCACAAGCGCCGCGATCTGGTCACGGGGCTCGTCCACGTGGACCCGCGTACCGGCATCACGGAGCAGCACCTGAGCGAGGCTCGGAAAGCATTCAGCGGCAACCTGTAGGCCGCCGGGTATTCACCGTAGGAGTCGAGAAGGTCTCAACCGGCGCGGCTGGCTTGACAACGAAAGCAATCCGCGCGAATCCTCCGCCTGTGCTGAAGCGAGGGAACGTCACCACGAAACTGATCGGTGTCGGCGCGTTGGTGCTGGCGGTGGCGGCCTGTGGCGCCCCGCCCGCCAAGGAGGCGCCGGCCGGTGCCGCCGGAACCGCGAAGTCGGCGAGTGAGTTCGGCGGTATGGACAAGCTGGTCGAGGCCGCCAAGAAGGAAGGCAAGCTCAACGTCATCGCGCTGCCCCCGGACTGGGCGAACTACGGCGAGATCATCAAGGCGTTCGAGGCCAAGTACGGCGTCAAGGTCGACTCCGCTCAGCCCGACGCGTCGAGCCAGGAGGAGATCAACGCCGCCAAGCAGCTCAAGGGCAACGACCGCGCGCCCGACGTGTTCGACCTCGGTCTGAACGTCGCGCTGGCGAACAAGGACCTGTTCGCGCCCTACAAGGTCAGCACGTGGGACGACATCCCCGCGGAGCTGAAGGACGCGGACGGCCTCTACTACGGTGACTACGGCGGCTTCATGTCGATCGGGTACGACGCCGCCAAGGTGCCGGCCCCGGCGAGCGTGAAGGACCTGCTCAAGCCCGAGTACAAGGGCAAGATCGCGCTGAACGGCGACCCGACGCAGGCCGGTGCCGCGTTCTCCGGCGTCATGATGGCGGCGCTGGGCAACGGCGGCAGCGCCGACGACATCGCCCCCGGTGTCGAGTTCTTCAAGCAGCTCAAGCAGGCGGGCAACTTCCAGCCGGTCGACCCGTCGCCCGCGACGATCGAGTCCGGCCAGACGCCCGTCGTGATCGACTGGGACTACACCAACGCCGCCCAGACCGAGAAGCTCAAGGGCAAGCTCGACTGGAAGGTCGTCGTCCCGGCCGACGCGCAGATCGGCGCCTACTACAACCAGGCCGTCAGCAAGGACGCGCCGCACCCCGCGGCCGCGCGCCTGTGGCAGGAGTTCCTCTACTCCGACGAGGGCCAGAACCTGTACCTGAAGGGCATGTCCCGCCCGGTTCGCCTGGACAAGATGGGTGACAAGGCGGACAAGGCCGCGAAGGACAAGCTGCCCAAGACCGAGGGCAAGCAGGTGTTCCAGACGCAGGCGCAGGCCGACAAGGCCAAGGCGGTCCTGACGGCGACCTGGGCACAGGCCATCGGATGACCTCTGTCGCTCCCGTAGCGACGACGCCCGGCGGTTCCACCACGAAGAGTGGTGGGGCCGCCGGTCGGCCATCTCTGGCCGCCTGGCTCGTCGCGGTGCCGTTCCTCGCGTTCGTCGGCATCTTCCTCGTCTATCCCACGATCCTCGTGCTCGCCGGTGCCTTCCAGGACACCAATGGCGCGTTCACGCTGGACAACCTCACGACCCTGTTCAAGGGCGTTGTCTTCGACGCTTTCGTGCGCAGCATCGAGCTTTCCGCGCTCACCGCCGTCATCGGCGCGATCTTCGGCGCGCTGCTGACGTGGGCGATCGCGGTCGGCAACCCGGAGGGGATGCTCCGCAGGGTCGTCGTCGCCGCGTCCGGTGTGCTCGCGCAGTTCGGTGGCGTGCCGCTGGCGTTCGCGTTCCTCGCCACCGTCGGCTTCGAGGGCCTGGTCACGAAGTATCTGCGGGACAACGTCGGCATCGACCTGTTCGCCGGCAGCGCGTGGCTGTTCGACCTGCCCGGCCTGACGCTGGTCTACACGTTCTTCCAGATCCCGCTGATGGTCATCGTGTTCCTGCCCGCGCTGGACGGCCTGCGTCCGCAGTGGCGTGAGGCGAACGCGAGCCTCGGCGGCACCAGCTGGACGTTCTGGCGGCACGTCGGCGGCCCGATCCTCACGCCGCCGTTCCTCGGTGCGCTGCTTCTGCTGTTCGCCAACGCCTTCAGCGCCTACGCCACGGCCGCCGCGCTCGTCTCGCAGGGCAGCCCGATCGTGCCGCTGCAGATCCGCGGGTTCCTCACCGGCGAGGTCGTGCTCGGCCAGGAGAACCTGGGCAAGGCGCTCGGCCTCGGCATGGTGATCGTCGTCAGCATCGCGATGGGCGTGAACGTGCTGATGCAGCGGAGGGTGGCCAAGTGGGTTCGCTAGTGAAACAACGCGTCCTGCGCACGATCATCCTGCTGGTCCTGGGCGTCTACTTCATCCTGCCGCTGATCGCGATGGCGGAGTTCTCCACGCGCGGCAAGGCGGGTGAACGCAGCCTCGAGTCGTGGACGTCGATCGTCGACGACGAAGGGCTGATGGAAGCGCTCGTCAACTCGCTCCTGCTGTCCGTCACGAGTGCGGTGCTGATGCTCCTGCTGCTCGTGCCGACGATGGCGTGGATCCGGCTCAGGCTGCCGCAGCTGCAACGGTTCGTCGAGTTCCTGTGCCTGCTGCCGCTGGCGATCCCGGCGATCGTGCTGGTGGTCGGCATGGCGCCGCTCTACGCGTGGGTGAACTACTTCCTCGGCGACTCGCCGCTGACGCTCACCTTCGCGTACACGATCCTGGTGCTGCCGTTCGCCTACCGCGCGATCGACGCCGGTCTCGCCGCGATCGACCTGAAGACACTGGCCGAAGCCGCACGCAGCCTCGGCGCGTCGTGGTTCACGGTGCTGTGGAAGGTCGTCGTGCCGAACATCCGCGTCGCGCTCATCGGCGCCTCGCTGCTGAGCGTCGCGTTGGTGCTCGGCGAGTTCACCATCGCGTCGCTGCTCAACTTCGACACGCTGCAGGTGCAGGTCAACCTCCTGGGCAAGCGCAACGCGGGCGTGTCCATCGCGGTGTCGCTGCTGTGCCTGATCTTCGCGTTCGTCCTGCTGTTCGCACTTTCCTATGTCGGCCAGCGGCGCCGTCAGACCGTTGCCGAAGAAGAAGTTCTGCCGGGGAGTAACTGAGACTATGGGCCACCTGGAACTCAAGGGACTGCGCAAGTCCTTCGGCGGCAACACCGCGCTGGACGGCCTCGACCTCGACCTGGCCGAGGGCGAGCTGGTGAGCCTGCTGGGCCCGTCGGGCTGCGGCAAGACGACGGCGCTGCGCATCGTCGCGGGCTTCGAGACCGCCGACTCCGGCACGGTCACCGTGGGCGGCAAGGACATCACTCGCGTGCCGGCGAACAGGCGGGACATGGGCATGGTCTTCCAGGCCTACAGCCTCTTCCCGAACATGACCGCGGCGCAGAACGTCGCGTTCGGCCTCAAGCTGCGCAAGAACGGCGACGCCAAGCGGGCGGGCGAGCTGCTGGAACTGGTGGGGCTCAGCCACCTCGGCGGCCGCTACCCGCACCAGATGTCCGGTGGTCAGCAGCAACGGGTCGCGCTGGCGCGCGCTCTCGCGATCCAGCCGCGCGTGCTGCTGCTGGACGAGCCGCTGTCCGCATTGGACGCCAAGGTGCGCGTGAGCCTGCGTGACGAGATCCGTCGCATTCAGACGGAACTCGGCATGACGACGCTGTTCGTCACGCACGACCAGGAGGAGGCGCTCGCCGTCTCCGACCGTGTCGGCGTGATGTCGCACGGCCGGTTGGAGCAGCTGGACACGCCCTCGGTGGTGTACCGGGAACCGAAGACGGCGTTCGTCGCGCAGTTCGTCGGCGTCACGAACTCGGTGGTGGCCAAGGCGGAAGGCCAGACCGTCGTGGTCAACGGCGTGACCGTCGCGGCCGAGCACGACCAGCCGTCCGGAAGCGACGTTCGCGTCATCGTGCGGCCGGAGGACATTCGGCGTTTCCCCGCACACTGACGACCTACGCGAATCAGCACAGTGCAAGATCGTCCTTGTTGGTGATGTGCTGACCCAGTCGTTCCTCGGGCCGGTCACGCGGATCTCCGTCAAGGTGGGCGAGCAGATCCTGCGGGTCGACCAGCCGTCCAACACGGCGGCCGCCTTCCAGCCCGGTTCGCAGGTCGCGCTCGACCTCAGCGAGTCACGAATCATGGTGGTGCCTGGATGATCAGAAAGCTCCTCGCGCGCGACACGGCGGAGACCCACCGGGTCGCGACGCCGTTGGAGCTGCTGTTCGACCTCAGCTTCGTGGTGGCGGTCGCCCAGGCCGCCGCCTCGTTGCACCACGCGGTGTCCGAGAACCACGCGGCCGCCGGCCTGCTGGCGTTCTGCATGGCGTTCTTCGCGTTGTGGCTGCCGTGGCTGAACTTCACCTGGTTCGCCAGCGCGTTCGACAACGACGACACGCTGTACCGGATCATCACGATGTTCCAGATCGCCGGCGTGCTCGTCATCGCGGCGGGCATCCCGGCCGTCTTCGAGCGGCAGGACTACCGGATCGTCGTCGGCGGCTACGTCGTCATCCGGCTCGCGATGGTCGCGCACTGGTTGCGGGCGTCGCGGGACAACCCCTCGCACAAGGGTTGTACCCGCCGCTACGCCGCCGGTATCGCTTTCATGCAGGTGCTGTGGGTGTTGTGGGTCGTTCTCGCGCCGCCGAGCCTCCAGCTCCCGCTGTGGGTGCTCTTCATGATCGGCGAGCTGCTGGTGCCGGTCTGGGCGGAGCGCGACGAGGCGACGACGTGGCACCCGCACCACATCGCGGAGCGGCACGGCCTGTTCACGCTGATCGTGCTCGGCGAGTCGATCCTGGCGGCGACGCTCGCGTTCCAGAAGGGCTTCCACAGCGGGGTCAACCTGATCTCGCTCGCGGTGGCGTCGCTGATCATCGTGTTCTCGGTGTGGTGGATCTACTTCGAGGCACCGTCGCGACTGGACTCGCTGAAGCGCGCGTTCCTGTGGGGCTACGCGCACCTGTTCATCCTCGGCTCGATCGCGGCTCTCGGCGCCGGTCTCGCCGCGTCGGTGGACTACGACCTGCACATCGCGCACGCGCCCGGCACGACCGTCGCCGCGTTCACCACGGTGCCGCTCGCGGTCTTCTTCCTGTGCGTCTGGTACGTGCAGGACTGTCCGGGGCAGACCGGGCTGCGAAAGTATCTGCTGCCGATGGGTTCGGCCGCCGTGGTCGCTGCGACGTTCGGACCAGCGCCGATCCACGTGACGGCGGGGATCGCCGTGGTTGTCGTGGTCCTCACACGGCTGGTGCGATGATCAGTCGTATGACCGGTGTTCGTGAACTCCGCCTAGTCGTCACCGCCGCCGACTACGACGAGGCCCTGCGCTTCTACCGAGATGTGCTCGGCCTCGAACAACGCGCGGCGTTCGCGTCGGACGGCGGGCGGGTGACGATCCTCGAGGCCGGCCGGGCCACGCTGGAGATCACCGACCCGCCGCACGCGGAGTTCATCGACCAGGTCGAGGTGGGCAGGCGGGTCGCCGGGCACATTCGGGTCGCGTTCGAGGTCGACGACTCCGAACGGACCACCCGCGAGCTCGAAGCCGCTGGGGCCCAGGTGATCGCGGAACCCACGCGCACGCCGTGGAACTCGCTCAACGCCCGGCTGGCCGCGCCGGCCGGGCTGCAGCTGACCCTGTTCACCGAGCTCGGCGAGTGACCGCGTGACGATCTCCACCGCGGGCTACCGCGATCTCGCGAACCGCGACGTGCTCGCCTGCGCCATCGTGACGGTGGCGGCGAAGTTACCCATGTCCATGACGCCGCTGATGATGGTGTTCCTGACCAGGGACCTGCCCGGCGGATACGTGCTGGCGGCGTCGCTGACGGCCGTCTACGTGCTGGGGGAGCTCCTCGGCGCGGCACTGCTCGGGCTGCTGCTCGACCCGTCCCGGATGCGCGGCCAGCTCGCCGCGGGACTGGCCGTGGGGGCCGTCGCGTTCACGACGCTGGCACTGACGACGAACGTCACCGCGCTGGCCATCGCGGCGTTCGTCGCGGGCGCCGGGCCGTCGACGACACCGGGCGGGCTGCGGGCGATGCTGCTCGGACTGGTGCCGGACGCGTTGGTGCCCAAGGCGATGGGCTTCGACGCCATGATCACCCAGGTGGTGTGGGCGGTCGCGCCCGCGCTGGTCACCGTGCTGGCGTTGAGCGTCGACCGCCGTACCCCGGTCGTGGTGTCGGTGTCGCTCATCGTGGTGGCGGCCTGGCTGGTGTTCATCCTGCCGCGCGGGCACGTGACCTCCCGCTCCGGCACGGCGAAGGTGCGCGTGGTCGCGTCGGCGTGGCCGATCTACCTGGTGAGTGCGGCGGCGCTGTCCCAGCTGGCGGTCGCGGAGCTGGTGCTGCCGGCGTTGCTGGAGCACCGGGGGATCGGCATCGGCTGGATCGGGCCGCTGCTCATGGGGTTCGCGGCGTGCAGTGCGCTGGGAGCGGTGCTGTACGGGTTGCGGCCGTGGCCGGGATCGTTGCGCACCCAGGGGCTGGTGCTGCTCGTCATCACCGCGACGTGCGTTGGCGCGGTGGCGTTGTTCCCGAACCTGCCGGGCATCGCGGGGGCGTTGCTGGCGGCGGGGCTCTTCCAGTCCGGTGTGCTGGTGACCCGCAGTCTCGCGCTGCGCGAACGGCTTCCGGTCGGCGCGCACGCTGCCGGGTTCTCGATGATGTACGCGGTGACCGGCGCCGGTTACGGGTTGACGGCCGTCGTGGCCGCGTGGGCGTTGCACGTCGGCTCGCCGATCTGGGCGATCTTCGGCGGCGTCGCCGTCACCTTGGTCCTGACAGCAGTCAGCGCGGCTGCCGAACGCCGGCAGCCGCGCTGATCTGTCCGGGAACTACTACCCGCGGTAGAAGTTGCCCTGGGTCTGCACGTTCAGCTCGTTCGTGCGGAAGAACTTCGCCGCGAACGTGCGCGGGTCACGCATGTCGATCACGTCGAAGCCGCGGCCCATCTCCGAGGAGTAGATGTAGCCGTTGTACCAGTACGTGGACCACGTACCGCCGCCCGCCTTGTCCGGCATCGGGCCGCGCTCGAAGAAGCCGATCTCACGCGGCTTGCTGGAGTTCGTGAAGTCCCACACCGAGACGCCGCCCTGGTACCAGGACTGGACCATGATGTCCTTGCCCGGCACCGGGATCAGCGAACCGTTGTGCGCGACGCAGTTCTCCGTGTCGGCCTGCATGCGCGGGATCTTGTAGTAGGACTTGAAGACCAGCTTGCGGTCCTTGCCCTTGCCCACGATGTCGTAGATGCCGTTGGCACCACGCGTCGGGCCGATCTTCTCGTTGCAGGTCGCGGCGCCACCGCCACCGAGCTCGTCGGTGAAGACGACCTTGGTGCCGCTGTTGTTGAAGGTCGCCGAGTGCCAGAACGCGAAGTTCTTGTCGTCCTGGACCCGGTTGATCTCCTTCAGGTTCTCCCGGTTCGGAGATGTCCCACAGCACGCCGTCACCCATGCAGGCGCCGGCCGCGAGGTCGAGCTGCGGGTAGACGGTGATGTCGTGGCAACCGGAGGTCGCCGTGACGTAGCCGGTCTCGATGTTGCCGGGCTTGCCGCCGTTGCCGCCGTCCGGGAAGAGCACCGGCGCCTTGAGCAGGGACGCCTGAGCCGGGGCCTTCAGCGGAACCTTGACGATCGAGATCTTGTCGTGCGGCGGCTGGCAGTCCGGGAACGTGGCGTTGGGCGAGTAGGAGGAGATGTACAGGTACACGTCCTTCTTGTTCTTGCCCGGCACCAGCGTGTGGGTGTGCGAACCGCAGTCGGTCTCGACGGCCGCGACGTACTTCGGGGCTGCCTTGTCGCTGATGTCGAAGACCTTGATGCCCTCCCACGACGCCTTGCTCGGTCGCGGACTGCGACGTGCTGTTGCAGGAGTTGTCGCTGCGCGACGAGTCGGTCGACAGGAACAGCAGGTTCCCGTACACCGAGACGTCGTTCTGCGAGCCGGGGCAGAGGACCTGGCTCTTGATGGCCGGCTTCTTCGGGTTGCGGATGTCGTAGATGACGAAGCCGTTGTAGTTGCCGACGAACGCGTAGTTGCCCTGGAACGCGATGTCGGTCTGCGTCGCGTCGAGCGGAGCCTGCTTGTCCAGGTGGGAGACCAGGACCATGTTGCGGCTGCGGCTGATCTCGTTCTCACCCGGAATGCCGCTGACCGCTTCGGCCTGTGCCTCTAGCTGGGTCTCGCTGAGGCCCTGGCCGTCAGCGGGAAGATCGGGCTCGGCGACCGCGGGCGCCGACAACGCCGACAGCGTCAGCGCGAGCGCCCCCAGCAGCGCCAACGGCGCTCTGCGCCGCCTGGCCGTTGCGCGTGAAGTCACAGCTGTACCCCCTCGGTACGGGTTGGTGAGGGGGATTATGACCCTTTCGCCTTGCTAAGGGCCAGCGTCTTTCGGAGGGTCTTTCAGAGGCTCGTCCGGGCGGTATTGTGCGTCGCATGCGTTCTGGGGTTGTGGTCATCGTCGCGGCATTCGCCCTGTTGGCGGGCTGTACATCGGAGCCCGATGCGGCGCCGCTCATCGCGCCGGACACGCCCGGCGGCTCGGCGCCGACGGTCGCACCGTCGGACGTCTCCGGAGCCGTCCCGGCCCCGCCCAACGACGCCGACCGCCAGTACGTGTCGATGATGATCGTCCACCACGAGCAGGCGCTGGCGATGACGCGCTTCGCCCCCGATCGCGCGCAGAACGAGACGGTGAAGGGGCTGGCGGAGCGCATCCGGTTCAGCCAGGAGCCCGAGATCGGCGCGATGCAGCAGTGGCAGCGTGCCCACAACGCCATGGGCTCGCACGGCGACCACGGCACGATGCCCGGCATGGCCACGCAGGATCAGTTGAACGCGCTGGGAGCCGCGCGTGGCAAGGACTTCGACCGGATGTTCCTGGAGCTGATGATCAAGCACCACGAGGGTGCGATCAAGATGGCGACGGACGTGCAGCGCGTGCCGGGGTCAACGTTCAGGTCGAGGAGATGGCTGACGACGTGATCGCCATCCAGACCGACGAGATCAACCGGATGAGGGCTCTGCTTCCTACTCTGTGAGACGTTGACGGACGGAGCCTGCCTCGTCGGCGTCGAGGTGCTCGTACAACGCCAGCGAGCGCAGCCACGCCTGGCGGGCCTGTTCCCGGTTGCCCAGTGCGTGGTGTGTGTCGCCGAGGCCGCGCAGCGCTTCGGCCTCGTCCTGGAGGGAGCCGGTGGTGGCGATGAGCTCCACGCTGCGTTCGGCGGCGGCGAGCGCGCCCGGCAGGTCGCCGAGGTTGCGCCGTGCCTTGGCGACGCTGTCCAGTGCCGCGCCTTCGAACAGGGCTTCTCCCAGATCCTGCAGCATGGCCACCGCCCGCTCGCAGTGCTCGACGGCGCTCTCGTGGTCGCCCAGCTCGCCGCTGAACCAGCCGACCATGTTGAGCGACACGGCGACTCCAAAGGCGGATCCCGCCTCCTCCGCCAGTGACAGCGCCTGGTGTGCGGCGTCCAGCGCCTCGGCGTGGCGTCCTTGGTCGCCGTACAGCGAGGTGAGCACCTCATAGGCGGTGCCGATGGACTCGATGTCGCCCAAGGCGCGGTAGTCGTCCATCGCCTCGTGTACCACCGTCACGGCGTCGTCGACACGTCCGATGCGACGGTAGGCGCGGCCCAGCGACTCACGCATCTGGGATCGGGCGTACACGTCGCCGAGCCGGATGGCCGCCGCCAGCGCGATCTTGGCGACGTCCGTCCACTCGTGCCTGCGGCCCACGTGGTCGAGAACGTTGGTCAGGCACGACGTCAGCTGCCACGCGGAGGTGTCGAACCCCGCCTGTGCCGCGGCCGGGACCAAGCCGATCAGCACGTCCAGCTCGGCCTCGAACCAGGCCCAGCCCAGTTCCGCGCCGATCGTCTCGGGAGTCACTCCCGGCAGCGGATCGGTCAGCTGCAACTGCCTGTGTGGGAGGCGCAGCGTCTGTGCCGTGCGGTAGGCGCTGTGCACGTAGTGGTCGAGCAACTGGTGCAGCGCGTCTTGCCGTTCGGTCTCGTTCGTGAGCTCACGGGCGAAGAGCCGGACGAGGTCGTGGAGGTAGAAGCGCCCGTTCTCCTGCTGGAGCAGGTGGGCGTCGGAGAGCTCGTCGAGTGCCGGTGACGCACCCACAAGACTGGTCACGGCCGCCGCGGTGAAGTCCGGGCCGGGGTGTGCGGCGAGCTGCCGGAACAGCCGGGCGGCGCCGGGGCTGAGGCGCTGGTACGACGACGAGAACGCGGCCCGCACGCTGGTCAGCTCCTCGCCGGTGTCGAGGAAGTCGAGCCTGGTCTGCTCGTCGGCGAGCTCGTCCGCCAGTGCGGCGAGCGGGAGCTGGGCGTTGGCGGCCGCGCTGGCCGCGACGACGGACAGCGCCAGCGGCAGACCACCGCACAGCTCGACAAGGCGGGCGAGTGCCTCGGGTTCCGCGCTCGCACGCTCCGTGCCGATGCGTGCCGTGACCAGCGCCAGGGCTTCTGCGTGGCCGAGCATGCCGAGGCGCAGTGCGTGCGCCTCGGCGAGGTCTCCCATCCGGTCGCGGCTCGTGATGATGACCTGGCAGTGGTCGCCGTCCGGCAGCAGCGGCCGCACCTGATCGGCGTCGCGGGCGTTGTCGAGCAGGAGCAGCAGTCGCTTGTCCGAGACGAGGTCGCGGTAGAGCTCGGCCTGGGCGGTGTCGTTTTCGGGCAGGCGTTCGGCCGGCACGCCCAACGCCGTGAGGAAGCGCCTGATCGCCTCCTGCGGCCGGACGGGCTCGGCGGCCGGGTCGAACCCGCGGAGGTTGACGTAGAGCTGGCCCTCGGGAAAGCGGTTCGCCGCCTGATGTGCCCAGCGCATCGCCAGGGCGGTCTTGCCGACGCCGGCGGCGCCGCTGACCGCGGAGATCACCAGCGGCCCGCGTGCGGCGTCGAGCTCGTCGAGTTCTTGGCTGCGGCCGACGAACTGGGCCTGCGGCGAGGGGATCTGTTTCGGGATGGTCAGTTTTCGCTGCGCCGCACGGCGTTCCTCGACGAGCGCGGACACCTCGTTGCGCACCCACTCCGAGTCGATCTCCGCGAGAGCGGGACCGCGCCACAGCTTCAACGCCTCGGCGATCTGGCCCTGTTCGCACAGTTCGCGGAACTTGAGCAGGTCTAGGTCCGGCGGCTCGGCCGCGTAACCGGTGCTGATCGTGCGCACGCAGTTCGCCTCGCCCAGGGCGGTGCGGAGCCTCGCCACGACCGTGCGCAGCGCCCCGATGCTGCCGCCGTCCGGCCAGGCCCGTTTGATGAGGTCGTCGGCCGGGACGACCTCGTTGGGGCACAACAGCAGAACGGCGAGCACCGCCTGGCAGCGCCCGCCGGGTACAGCTACCTCACGTCCGTTCACTTCGACCACGAGCGGGCCGAGCACCCGGAAACGCACGTCTTCCCCCATGGCGGGGGGTATCGCCTACTGCTCGGTGCGCTGCTGCGGCAGCACCATGTCCTCGGCGTGCTGGAACGTCTCGACCGCGTTGCCCGTGACGTGGCGTGCGATGCCGCGGTTGCGCTTGTGCGCCTCGCGGAACGAGTCGGAGGCGACCCAGTCGCGGAAGTGCTTCCTCGGACTCGAACTCGTTGACCGAGACGTACGGCTGGTCCTCGCTGCGTCGGCTTGAGCAGCGTGCTGCGCAGCAGGCCGGGTACGCCGGGCAGGAACGTGCGCATGTTGCTGCGGAAGTGGGCCTCGAACTCCTCCGCCACGCTCCGGCGTGGCACGAACAGCCGGTTCGTCGCGATGAACATGCTGGCCCCTCCTTTATTCCGACGCTCTGTCGGGAACTATTCCAACTCTCCGTCGGGAAAGCAAGCGCGATACGATCCCGATGTGCCGAGGATCAGCGCCGATACCGTTGCGGAGCACCGCGCCAACCGGTTGCGCGCCCTGCTGGACGCGGGGCGCGAGATCGTGGCGTCCGAGGGTGCGGAGGCGCTGACGCTCGCGTCGCTGGCCAGACGGGTGGGGCTGTCGCGGCCGAGCCTCTACGAGTACTTCCGGTCGCGCGAGGAACTGGTCGCCGCGATCGTGTCGGACGCCCTGCCGGAGTGGGCGGACAAGCTGGAGGACGCGGTCAACAGCGCGTCGTCGGTGCCGGACAAGATCGAGGCGTACCTGCGGACCGAGCTCGCGATCATCACCGACGGCAGTCACGGGGCGGTGGTCGCCCTGTCCGCGCACACGTTGCCGGACTCGTCGCGTGAGCAGATCAGGGCCGAGCACGAACGGTTGCTGGCACCGCTGGTCGGGGTCTTCAAGACCGCCGGGGTGCAGCGCGCGCAGCTGCGGGCGATGCTCGTGCACGCGATGGTGGAGGCCACGTCGCGGATGATCACGCCGGGGCGCACCGAGCACAACGAGGCGGTCATCCAGACGCTGCTCGACCAGGTCGTGCACGGGCTGGATCAGCGCATCAGCTGAACGGAAGCACTTCGCCGTCGCGGACGAGCTCGCCGTAGTGCCCGGGCTTGACCGGGTCGAGCGCGAGGTCCAGCAGAGCGACCGCTCCCTGCGCCGGCGTGGGGGCGTCGCTGACGTTCCACCACAGTGCGGACGTGGGCGTGTTCAGCATCCCTGGGCAGACGGCGGCGATCAGGATGCCGCGCGCCAGATCTTCGGGACGGCGTTGTGCGGCGAGCACGCGCACGGCGGCGACTTGGCCGATCTTGGACGGGATGTTGACGAAGCCGGGCCACGCGCTGACGCCGCCTTCTCGCACCGTGTCGCGCCAGTTCGCGATCTGCCGGTCGATGTCGTCCAAAGAGGACGGTTCGGTGAAGCGGTTGTGCAGCACCGGCGCCAGGTAGTGGAGCGTGCCGAGTGAGCTGGCGACGACGAGCAGTCTGCCGTTGTCGTTCAGCAGTGGTGCGAAGGCGTTCAGCAGTCTCGTGGTACCGAAGTTGTTGACCTGGGTGTAGTTGTCGATGAACTCGCGCGGGTTGTCGTCGGGGCCGACGCGCATGACGGCGTTGCCGAAGACGACGTCGATGCCGCCGTGGCGTTCCTTGATCTGCTGGGCGAGCCGGGCCGCCGCGGTGGGATCCGCGACGTCCAGCAGTTCGCCGCGGACCTGGCCGCCGCCACCGGGCACGGCCTCGACGGCGGCGGTGATCCGGTCGATGTCGCGGCCGGTGAGGTAGACGGTGTCGGTGGGCTCCAGGCGTTGCGCGAGCCCTTCCGCCAGGGCCAGTCCGAGGCCCTGGGTAGCGCCGGTGACGAGTGCGATCATGCTTCGACGTTAGGCCCGCCGGGGTCATGCGGGTAGCGAAAGAATCTCAACCGGGGTATGCGTAGACGTCATGGCCTTCACGGACGCGTCGCTGGTCGCCTTGAGGGTGTTCCGCGAGGTTGCCGAGCGCGGCACTTTGACGGCGGCGGCTACGGCTTTGGGCTACACGCAGTCCGCGGTGTCGCGGCAGATCGCGGCGCTGGAACGGGCGGCGGGGACACCGTTGCTGGAGCGGCGGTACGACGGGGTGCGGCTGACCGCGGCCGGGCGGCTCGTGCTGCGGCATGCGGCTGTGGTGGTCGATCAGGTCGACGCCGGGGCGCGGGAGCTGGCCGGGCTGCCCGAGGAGGACGAGAGCACCCTTCGGCTCGGCTGGTTCGCCACGGCCGGGGCGTGGCTGGTGCCTCAGGCGCTGGTGTCGTTGGAGCGGACTCATCCGTCCATCACCGTCGTCACGCGTGAGGGCAGCACACCGGCGTTGGTGCGCGCGCTGCGAGCGGGCACCTTGGACGTTGCGCTGATCGCGTCGTCACCGCCGTTTCGTGCGCCCGACGACGAGTCGCCTGCGCTGGAGGTCGAAGTTCTGGCCGAACGCAGCCTGCGGGTTGCGGTTTCTACTGCGCATCCATTGGCGCGCAACGACTTCGTTGATATCGCCGATCTGCGGGGGCAGCGGTGGATCTCTGGTCCCGGCGACCAGCTGGTGATGGGCGTGTGGCCTGGATTGGACGAACGGCCTGTTGTCGCACACACCGCCCGTGACTGGCTGGCCAAGCTGCAACTGGTCGCGGCGGGGCTGGGAATCACGACCGTTCCCGCGGGGCTCGTGACGGTGATGCCTGCCGGGGTGCGGGTTCTGCCGGTGCGGGGTGGGCCCGCCGAGCAGCGGCGGATCCTGCTCGCGCGGCTGCCGGGGCCCAGGCCGGAACCCGTCGCGCGGCTGGCCGCGGCGTTGCGTGCCGGCGTTCTGGAGACTGAGTAGCCGCATCAACCGATCGGTTGATGCGAGTGCCGCTGCTTGTTCGATGATCTTCGGTGGGCGTGGCCCGAGGCTTGTCGTATGGCAATCATCGAAGTGCGCGACCTCGGTAGGTCCTACGGGCCGAAGGTCGCGGTGGACTCGGTGTCCTTCGAGGTCGCCGAGGGGGAGATCTTCGGCATCCTGGGGCCGAACGGTGCCGGCAAGACGACGACCGTCGAGTGCGTGTCGGGGCTGCGCAAACAGGACCGGGGGAGCGTGTCCGTGCTCGGGCGGCCTCCCGCCGAGTCGCGGTCCGCGATCGGGGTGCAGCTGCAGTCCTCGGAGCTGCCCGAACGGATGCGGGTCGGGGAGGCGCTGTCGCTGTTCTCGTCGTTCTACCCGGCGCCGGTGGACTGGTCCGAGCGGCTGGGGCTGACCGCGCATCTCGCGCGCGAGTCCGGGCGGTTGTCCGGTGGGCTGAAGCAGCGGCTGTCGATCGCGCTGGCCCTGATCGGGTCACCGCGGGTGGCGATCCTGGACGAGCTGACGACCGGGCTCGATCCGCAAGCGCGGCGCGACACGTGGTCGGTGATCGAGGACATCCGTGCTTCCGGCGTGACGATCATGCTGGTCACGCACTTCATGGAGGAGGCAGAACGGCTCTGCGACCGGGTGGCGGTGTTCCGCGACGGCCGAATCGCCGCGCTGGACACACCGGCCGCGTTGGTGTCGCGTGTGGACGGTGCCACGCGGGTCCGGTTCGTGCCGTCCGTTTCGCTGGACGTGGCCCTGTTGCTGGAGCTGCCGGAGGTCACCGGGGTGACGTCGGCCGGCGAGCAGCTCGTCGTCAGCGGGTCGGAGAACCTGCTGCACGCCGTCACTTCTTTCCTGGCACGCAAGCAGATCATCGCGCGCCGGCTCCGCGTCGACCAGGTTTCCCTGGACGACGCCTACGTCGAACTCACCGGGGGTCGTGGTGTTGAAGATCATTGAGGTGGAAGCTCGGCTGTTCGTTCGCGATCGGCTGAACTCGGTGTTCGGCTTGCTGTTCCCGACGTTGTTGTTGCTCGTGCTGGGGGCGGTTCCGGCTCTGCGCACGCCTGCGCCCGAGTTCGGCGGGTTGCGGTTCATCGACGCTTACATGTCGTCGTTGGTCGTGCTCACGTTGGTGTTCATCGGGTTGCAGCGACTGCCGGCTGTTGTGGCGTCGTACCGCGAGAAGGGCGTGCTGCGCCGGCTGTCCACGACGCCCATGCATCCGGGGCGGCTGCTCCTGGGGCAGGTGGTGGTGAACTTCGCCGCGGCGATCTTGTCGGTGCTCCTCACTATCGTGGTGGGGTACCTGGTGTTCGGCGTCGACCTGCCCCACCACCCGCTGGGCCTGGCAGCGGCGGTGGTGCTCGGCGGCGCCGGCACGTTCGCGCTGGGGCTGGTGATCGCGGCACTGGCACCGAACGCGCGGACGGCCGGTGGCTGGGCGACGGTGGTGTTCATGCTGCTGATGTTCTTCGGCGGCGTGTACCTGCCGCGGTTCATGCTGCCTTCCGTGGTTCAGACGATCGGTTCGTACACGCCTCCCGGTGTTGAGGCGCTGCAGCAGGCGTGGCTCGGCACCGCGCCGGACTGGAGGCATCTCGCGATCATGGGACTGGTGAGCATCGTGGCGGGTACCGTCGCGGCCAGAACGTTCCGCTGGGAGTAACTCGTGGACATGGCCGCGTTGAACACGTGGGAACGCAGGCTCGCCGCGGTGGCGCATGTGCTCCCGTACTTCGTGCTGACCGTGACGACGGTGATGTACACGATCTTCACCGCGCACTCGGCGGGGGAGCGCTGGTTCACCTACGGCATCGTGGCGTTCGGCTTCGGGTGGATGGCGTGGTGGTTCACGCTGCATCCCGCGTGGCGCGGCCGCATGGAGCTGATGGCCGTGTTCGTCGGCGGCATGGTCGTGTTCTACGGCGTGCTGGGTCTGCGCGAGCACTGGTTCGGCGCGGTGTCGTACGCGGTCTACATCCACGCGATCGAACTGCTGCGCGGCCGGTGGATGTTCTTCGTGGTGGCGCTGACCTCCGGGGTGGCGACGCTGTCGTTGTTCGGCGGCTACCCACCTCCGGACATGCGGCTCGCCTTCTGGTTGCTGCTGCTCGTGTTCGTGGTGATGGCGTGCGCCTTCACGTTCATCGGCCACGTGACGACCGAACAGTCCCGCCTGCGCAAGGATCTGCTCGACGAGAACGAGGGCCTGCACGCCCAGCTTCTGGTGCAGGCCCACGAGGCCGGCGTGCAGGACGAGCGCCACCGGATGGCCGGCGAGATCCACGACACGCTGGCGCAGGGCCTGGCGGGCATCATCACGCAGCTGTCGGCGGCCACCGGCGCCGACTGGGAACGCAGGGTGGGCGTGGCGGTGGAGCTCGCGCGCTCGAACCTGACCGAGGCCCGCCGCTCGGTGCACGCGCTGCACCCGCCGGCGCTGGACGACGCCGCGTTGCCCGAGGCACTGGGCGAGGTGGCGTCCGGCTGGTCCTCGATGTCGGGCGTGCCGGTGTCGGTGACGCTGACCGGTGCCGCGCGGGCGATGCACCCGGAGGTGGAGGTCGCGTTGCTGCGCACCGCCCAGGAAGCCCTGGCGAACGTGGCGAAGCACGCGGCCGCGTCCCGCGTCGGCCTGACCCTGTCGTACATGGAGGACGTGGTGACACTGGACGTGCGCGACGACGGCGTGGGCTTCGACCTGGCGTCACCGTCGTCGGGCTTCGGCCTGACCGCGATGAGGCACCGGGTGCACCGCCTGTCCGGCGCGCTGTTCGTGGAGTCCGAACCGGGCGCGGGTACGGCGATCTCGGCGCGGGTGCCCGCATGATCCGGCTGGTGATCGTCGACGACCACCCGGTCGTCCGCGACGGCCTGCGCGGCATGCTCGCCTCGCCGGACTTCGCGGTGGTCGGCGAGGCCGCCTCGGGCGACGAGGCCGTGGCCGTCGTCGCGGCGATGTCACCCGATGTGGTGCTGATGGACCTGCGGATGCCGGGCTCGGACGGCCTGTCCGCGATCGAACGCCTGCGCGACCACCCGTGCCGGGTCCTGGTGCTCACCACCTACGACACCGATCGCGACGTGCTGCCCGCGATCAAGGCCGGCGCCACCGGCTATCTGCTCAAGGACACGCCACGCGACGAACTGCACCGCGCGATCCGTGCCGCCCACGCCGGCGAGGCCGTGCTGTCCCCGGCCGTGGCGACGCGGCTGCTCGGCCAGGTGCGGGAGCCCGCCTCGGAATCGTTGTCCGCGCGGGAGCTCGACGTGTTGTCGTTGGTGGCGCGGGGATCGACGAACCGCGCGGTGGCGGCGGCGTTGTTCATCAGCGAGGCGACGGTGAAGACCCACCTGCTGCACGTCTACGCGAAGCTCGGGGTTTCGGACCGGGCAGCGGCGGTCGCGGTGGCGTATGAACGCGGGTTGTTGAAAGGGCGTTCGCGGTGATGCGGCTGCGATGAGCGAGGCCGTGAACTGAGGCCTGAACTGGCGCTGGCCTGGGGTGCTGACGGGCTCTGACCTGGGCCGTTGACCCGAAGGTCAGGTGGTGCCGGGCCTGGTGGTGGTCAGACCCGGTGGTGGCAAAGCCGCCGCAGTCCCCCGCGGCGGGACCACTTCGGTTGGTCCCGCCGCCTGCGGCAACTCCCCCTTGCCACTCCCTCACCCCTCGCGATGAAGGAACTCCCGCCAGTCGCCGAGATACGAGATGTCCCGGATGTCACCTGAACGGAGTAGTGCGGGGTCGTCCAGCACGGCATCCCTGAGCACCGTGGCCAGCGCGGCGCTGCCGTCCTCCAGCTCGATGACGCCGATCTCCAGCTCCGGTGGTTCCGCCGGCACCAGGTGGTCGCGCAGCACCTTCAGCGGCAGGTCGTACAGCTCACCGACGACCTGTGCCGACCCCGACTCGTGCATCGCGGGGAACTTCCCCCGCACCGAGAAGTACCGGTATTTGGCCGCACTGCGCGCCCGGCACACCATCGGCGTCCCCTGGAGCTGTTCGTGCAGCGGTCCACCCTGCATGCCGCCGCCGTTGAGGAAAATCAGTGCCATGGTTCTCCTGATCTGAGAGCCGGTGAATGGGTGCGGACAGGCCGGACAGCGGCAGGCCGGTGCCGCCGTGCCGTGACGCCACGAGTTCGGCCGCGATCGACACCGCGGTCTCCTCGGGGCTGCGGCCGCCCAGGTCGAGCCCGATCGGTGACCGCAGGCGGGCCAGGGCGGACTCGGGTACACCTTCCGCGCGCAGGCGGTCCAGGCGTTCGGCGTGCGTGCGGCGGGAACCCAGAGCTCCCACGAAGGCCAGCGGCCGCGACAGGGCCTCCGTCAGGACCGGGATGTCGAACTTCGGGTCGTGGGTCAGCACGACCACGGCCGTGCTGGGATCCGTGTGGGTGGACGCGAGGTAGCGGTGCGGCCAGTCGACGACGACCTCGTGTGCGGCGGGGAAGCGTTGGCGGGTGGCGAAGATCGGGCGCGCGTCGCACACCGTGACGTGGTAGCCGAGGAAGCGGCCGATCTCGGCCACGGCGGCGGCGTGGTCGATGGCGCCGAAGACGAGCAAACGTGGTGGGGGCAGCCAGCTTTCGGTGAACACGCGGCCCTCCGCCGCGTGCCGCACGGAGACCGGGTGGCCGTCAAGCGTTGCCTGGAGGGCCGCGCGCAAGGACGGGGTGTCGCGCTGCACCAGGACGTCCAGGGAGCCGCCGCAGGTCAGACCTACGGCGAAGGCCGTGTCGTCGGAGTAGCCGAACGTCGCCAACGCCGGCTGGGAGGTCGCCAGCACTGTGCAGGCCAGCTCGTAGACCTCGGCCTCCACGCAACCGCCGGACACGCTGCCGATCACCTCGCCCGCCGGGCCGACCGCCAGCGCGGCACCGACCGGTCGTGGCGCGCTGCCGCGCACGTCCACCACCGAGGCGACCGCGAACCGGTCCCACGACAGCAAAGTCGAAGCCAGGTCACGCATCGAACCTCCTTTTGCGAGGGGCTCGGCCGGGTGGCCGCCCGGCCGAGCCCCGCCGCATTACTTGCCGCTGATCAGGTCCACGCCGAAGTACACGGCGAACATCAGGGCGAGCCCGGTCATGAGCCAGCCCGGCCAGCGGCCCTTGCAGATGCGCAGGACCACGTAGGAGACGAGGCCGGCGCCGATGCCGTTGGTGATCGAGTAGGTGAACGGGATGATGGCGACGGTCAGGAACACCGGGATGGTGAAGTCCGTGTCCTGCCAGGGGATGCGGCGGATCTGGGTCATCATCAGGCCGCCGATCACCACCAGGGCCGGTGCCGCCGCCTGCGCGGGCACGACGGTGGCCAGTGGCGTGAAGAGCAGTGCCACCAGGAACAGGCCGCCGGTGACCACCGAGGCCAGGCCGGTTCGGGCGCCTTCGCCAACGCCCGCCGCCGACTCCAGGAACACGGTGTTCGGGGCCGAACCCGTCACGCCGCCCGCGATCGCGCCGGCGCCGTCGACCATCAGGATCCTGCCCATGCCCTCGACCTTGCCGTCACGGGTCAGGCCCGCTTCGTCGGACACCGAGGTGATGGTGCCCATCGCGTCGAAGAAACCGGACAGCACCAGGGTGAAGAGGAAGATCGTCGCGGCGATGACGCCCGCGGAGACGAAGCCGCCGAACAGATCCACCCGGCCGAACAACCCGAAGTCCGGGGAGCCGACCACGGAGGAAGGCAGCGTCGGTGTCACGAGTCCCCAGCCGTCGATCTTGAACACGGAGTTCGCGACGACGGCGACGACCGTGGCCACCACGATGCTGATCAGGACCGCGCCCGGCACGCCGCGGGCGAGCAGGACGATCATCAGCAGCAGACCCAGGCAGAAGATCGCGATCGGCCAGCCGGAGAGGTGGCCGTCGATGCCCATGCGCACCGGCACGGTGGAGCCGACGGCGTCCGGCGTGCGGGTCACGAAGCCTGCGGAAACCAGGCCCACCAAGGCGATGTAGAGGCCGATGCCCACGGTGATCGCGATCTTCAACGGTTCGGGGATCGCGTTGATGATGCGTTCACGGACGCCCGAGGCGGCCATGATCACGATGCAGACGCCCTCCAGTACCACCAGACCGAAGGCCTGCGCCCACGTCATGGTCGGCGCCATCTGGAAGGCCACCACGCCGTTGACGCCCAAGCCCGCGGCTATCGCCAACGGCGCGTTGCCGACGAGTCCCATGAGGACGGTCATCACGCCGGCCGCGAGCGCCGTCGCCGTGGTGATCTCGGCGATGGTGAGCTTGGCACCGGTGATGTCGGCGGACGCGCCGAGGATCAGCGGGTTCAGCAGCACGATGTACGACATCGCGACGAACGTCGTGATGCCACCACGTACCTCGCGGCCGAACGTGCTGCCGCGTTCGGTGATGCGGAAGAACTGGTCGAGCGACGAGGACGTCGGTCGGCTCCGTAACTGGGTCATTGAAGGACGGCCTTTCCCATGCCGGTGGGCGCGTTCCTACGCCGGAACGCGTTTGTGCGATGCGAGCTCCGGTCAGCACTGTGTTCGATTTTTGGAGAGCTTGTGGCCGTCAGTAGTCGATACGGGTGGCGGAGGACAACCACGCGGTGAACGGGGCGTTGTCCTCGCCGGTGGAGATCTGGTGCACCGGCAGGTCCCAGTCGGTGCGGGGCTTGCCGAACAGTTCGTAGAACTCCCGGTCGTCGAAACCGGCCGCGGCCGCGTCGTCGCGGTCGGCGGCGTAGATGACCTTGTCCACGCGCGCCCACAGCGCGGCGGACAGGCACAGCGGGCACGGCTCGCACGAGGAGATCAAGGTGCAGCCGGTCAACCGGAAGTCGCCGAGCGCCTGACACGCCGCGCGGATCGCGACGACCTCGGCGTGGGCGGTGGGGTCCAGCGACGGCGTCACCTGGTTCACACCGGTGGCGATCACCTCGCCGTCGCGGACCACCATGGCACCGAACGGGCCTCCACCGGAGGCCACGTTGCGGGTGGCCAGGTCGATGGTGGCGAGCAGATGTGCGTTCACAGCAAGAACTCCAGAGAACTCAGGTACCGGTGAGGTGTTCCGGGCGGACCGGGACGCGGGTGAGCGCCAGGCCGGTCGCCGCACGGATCGCCGCCACGATCGCCGGGGTCGACGAGATGGTGGGCGGTTCGCCGACGCCGCGGATGCCGTACGGGGCATGGGGATCGGCGAGCTCGAGCACGTCGATGCTCATCGGCGGCATGTCGAGCACGGTGGGGATGAGGTAGTCGGTGAACGACGGGTTGCGCACCTTGCCGCCGGAGGTCTGGATCTCCTCCATCACCGCGAGACCGAGGCCCTGGGCGGAACCGCCCTGGATCTGGCCCACCACGGCCTGCGGGTTCAGCGCCTTGCCGACGTCCTGGGCACAGTCCAGCGACACGACGCGGACGAGGCCGAGATCGACGTCCACGTCGACTACGGCACGGTGCGCGGCGAACCCGTACTGGACGTGCGCATTGCCCTGTCCTGTAACGGGATCGAGCGCCTCGGTCGCGCGATGCCGCCACTCGACGGTCTCGTCGATGACTTCGGAACCGATGTCGGTGCGGCCGGCCAGACGTCCCCGAACCGCGGCGCAAGCGGCCTTCACAGCGCCGCCCGTCACATAGGTCTGACGCGAAGCCGAGGTCGAGCCGCCGTTGCCGATCGTGGTGTCCATCGGCAGCACGGTCACGAGCTCGATGCCGAGCTCGGTCCGCACGATCTGCTGCATGATCGTCACCAGGCCCTGGCCGACCTCGCAGGCGGCGGTGTGCACGGCGGCGGCGAGAACACCGTTGACCATCGACACCCGCACCCGAGCGGTCGAGTAGTCGTCGTAGCCCTCGGAGAAGCAGATGTTCTTGATGCCGACGGCGAACCCGACGCCGCGCACGACACCCTCGCCGTGCGTGGTGTTCGAGACGCCACCGGGCAGCTCACGGATGTCGGACGAGGTGCCCGCGGGCAACGGCTTGTCCTGCACCAGCTTCAGCAGCTGCGCGACGGGCGCGGCCGAGTCGACCACCTGGCCGGTCGGCATCACGGAACCCTCGGTCATCGCGTTGCGCACCCGCACGTCGACGGGCGACATGCCCAGCGCCTCCGCCAGTTTGTCCATTTGGGACTCATAGGCGAAACCTGCCTGCACAGCACCGAATCCACGCATCGCGCCGCAAGGCGGGTTGTTCGTGTAGACGCCGTAAGCATCGATCGTCACGTTGTCGGCCTCGTAAGGCCCGACGCCCAGCGTGGCTGCGTTCGCCACGACCGCGGGCGTGGACGAGGCGTAGGCGCCGCCGTCCAGGTACATCTTCGCGCGGACGTAGACCAGCTTGCCGGTGTGGTCGGCGCCGTGCTCGTAGTACAGCACGGCCGGATGCCGGTGTACGTGCCCGTAGAACGACTCTTCGCGGTTGTAGACCATCTTGACCGGCTTGCCGGTGTACAGGGCCAGCAGGCACGCGTGCACCTGCATCGACAGGTCCTCGCGGCCACCGAACGCACCACCGACGCCGGACAGCGTCAGCCGCACCTGCTCCTGCGGCAACCCCAGGGCGGCCGCGATCTGGTCGCGGTCGACGTGCAGCCACTGCGTCGCGATGTACAGGTCGACCGAACCGTCCACCGCCGGCACCGCGAGCCCGGACTCCGGCCCGAGGAACGCCTGGTCCTGCATCCCGACCTCGTACCGGCCGGTGATCACCACGTCGGCCGTGATGTCCTGCGAGCCACGGCGGATCGGGACGTGACGCACCAGGTTGCCGCCAGGGTGCAAAGGGGTGTCGTCCGCCGCGGTTTCCATGTCCACCACGGGTTCGAGCACGTCGTAGGTCACGACGATCTTCTTCATCGCCCGCAGCGCGGTCTCGGGGTGGTCAGCCCCGACCAGCGCGACCGCCTCGCCCTGGTAGCGCACGATGTCGACCGCCAGCACCGGCTGGTCCTTGTGCTCCAACCCGTACAGGTTGCGCCCCGGCACGTCCGAATGCGTCAGCACCGCGTACACGCCAGGCACCTTCAGCGCCTCGGTGATGTCCACCGACACGATCCGGGCATACGGGTGCGGTGAGCGCAGGGTCGCGCCCCAGATCATGTCCTCGTGCCACAGGTCGGACGCGTAGGCGAACTCGCCGCGCACCTTCAGGTTGCCGTCCGGGCGCTGGGGCGACGTTCCGATGCCACCCGACACCGCGGAGGTCAGTTCGGCGGGAGTGAGGGTCATCGCGCTGCCTCCTGGAGCTTCGCGCTGGCCGCGGAGAGATCACGCGCCAGCTCATCGGTCGACGCCGTCAGCAACTGCCCGTCCCGCACGACGACCTCACCGCCCACGACCAGCAGTTTCAACGGCGGGGGAGTACCGAGCACCAGTGCCGCCACCGGGTCCGCGATGCCCGCGTAGTCCATTCCGGACAGATCCCACACGGCGAGGTCCGCCACCTTGCCCGGCTCGATCGAGCCCAGCGCGTCGTCGCGGCCCAGGCAGCGCGCGCCGCCCATGGTGCCCATCCACAACGCCTGCCGGACGTCCAGCGCCCGCGGTCCACCCCGCTGGCGTGCCTGGTGCAGGGCCGCGCGCAGTTCGACCGCCAGTCCACCGTCCTCATTGGACGCGGCACCGTCGACGCCGAGCCCGACCGGCGCACCGGCGTCCAGCAGGTCGCGCACCGGTGCGATACCGGTACCCAGCCGCCCGTTGGACGTCGGGCAGTGCGCGGAACCGGTGGAGGTCGCCCCGAGCCGCTTCACCGCGTCGGACGACAGATGAACGGTGTGCGCGAGCCACACGTCCGAACCCAGCCAGCCGAGCTGCTCGGCGTACTCGGTCGGCGTGCAGCCGTTCTCGGCCAGGCACTGCTCTTCCTCGTCCATCGTCTCGGCGAGGTGCGTGTGCAGCCGGACGCCGTGCCGGCGAGCCAGGGCAGCAGCGCCGGTCATCAGCTCCCGCGACACCGAGAACGGCGAACACGGCCCGACCGCCACCCGGACCAGCGCGTCGTCGGCGGTCGAGTGGTAGTCCCCGATCGCCTGCTCCGTCGCGATCAACGCGGCCTCGGTGTCCTCCACCAGGTTGTCCGGCGGCAGCCCGCCGTGCGACTGGCCCCGGTCCATCGAACCCCGGATCGCCTCCAGCCGGATCCCGATCCGCCGCCCGGCCGAGACCAGGGCGTCGAACACGTCCCCGCCGCCGGACGGGAAGACGTAGTGGTGGTCAGCGGCCAGCGTGCAGCCCGTCAGCGCCAGCTTCGCGAGCCCGGCCGAAGCCGCGGCATGCGTCACGGTGTCGTCGAGCCCGCGCCACACCGGGTAGAGCGTGGTCAGCCACTCGAACAACGTCGCGTCCTGCGCCAACCCGCGCGTCGCCCACTGGTAGAGGTGGTGGTGGGTGTTGATCAGCCCGGGCGTGACCAGGCACGACGACGCGTCGACGTAGGTGTGCGACTCGGCCGGCCTCGGAGCGGGACCGGACCCGACGGACCGGATCCGCCCGTCCGCCACGACGACGTGGCCGGCGGCGTGCTCGGTCCCGGCCGAATCCACAGTGGACACCGCACAGCGGTCAAGGATGATCATCGGCGCGCCGCCGCCAGTCGCACGGCGTCCAGGATCTTCTCGTAACCCGTGCAGCGGCACAGGTTTCCGGCGAGCGCCTCGCGGATCTCCGGGTCGGAGGGCTTCGGCACGCGGTCCAGCAGATCGTGCGCCGCCACGACGAGACCGGGCGTGCAGAACCCGCACTGCACCGCGCCCGCCTCGACGAACGCCTCCTGCACCGGGTCCAGCCGATCGCCGTCGGCCAGCCCCTCCACGGTCTTCACCTCGCGGTCCTGCGCCTGCCCGGCCGCGACCAGGCACGCGCACACCGGTACCTCGTCCAGGTACACCGTGCAGGAACCGCACTCGCCCTGCTCGCAGGCGTTCTTCGAGCCGGGCAGCCCGAGCCGCTCGCGCAGCATGAACAGCAGCGACTCGCCTTCCCAGACGTCGTCGGCCTGGCGCTGCTCGCCGTTGACCGTCACGTTCACGCGCATGCCTGTTCCCCCTCGACAAGTTCCTGCCAGGCCCAGCCCAAGGTTCGCCGTGCCATCACTGCCAGTGCGTGCTTGCGATAAGCCGCCGACCCGCGCACGTCGTCGATCGGAGACGCCGCCTCCGAGACCAGCTCCCCGAACCGCCGCTTCACCGAGTCCAGCAATGGTGCCGGCGCCGAGAAGTCCAGCTCCGAGGCCAGGAACTCCTCGGCCGCGTACGCCCGGCGCGGGGTGGGAGCCGCGGAACCGACCGCCGCGCCGACCCGGTTCTCCGCGGGGAACAGCGAGATCGCGAACGAGCACACCGCGATCACCATCGCGTTGCGCGTGCCGACCTTGGAGAACTGTTGTGGCCCCTTGGCAGGCGTCAGGTGCACCGCCACGATCAGTTCGTCCGGTTCCAGCGCGTTCCGCTTCACCCCCAGGTAGAACTCGGTGGCGGGGATCATCCGCGACCCGCGCACCGAAGCCACCTCGATCACCGCGTCCGACGCCAGCAGCACGGGATGCGTGTCCCCGGCGGGCGAGGCCGCGCCGAGGTTGCCGCCGACCGTGCCGCGGTTGCGGATCTGCGGCGACCCGACCGTTCGTGCGGCCATGGCCAGACCCGGCAACTGGGAGCCCAGCTCGTCGATGATCCGCACGTACGGCACACCCGCGCCGATCCGCAGCCCGTCCTTCCAGGCGCGCAGCTCGGGAATCCGGGTCAGGTCGAGCAGCGCGGCCGGCCTGCGGTGGTCGAAGTTCAGCTCCACCATGACGTCCGTGCCGCCCGCGATCGGCACGGCGTCGGGCCGGGAGGCCTTGAGCTCCAACGCCTCCGCGAGCGTTTCCGGTCGAAGGAAGTCCATCTCAGCTACCTCGGTAGGTGGAGTAGGCGAACGGCGACAGCAGCAGCGGCACGTGGTAGTGCTGCGCCGGATCGGAGTAGGCGAACGTGAGCACGACCTCGGGGAAGAACGGCGCGGCCTGCGAGGTGTCGAACACCAGCCGGTACACCCCGGCTTCGAGGCCGTCACCCCATCCGGTGATCCGGCCATCGGCGTTCGTCTCGGCGGAACTCACCTCGGTCCCGTCGCGGCGCTGCAGCGACACGGTGATTCCGGTGAACGGCCTGCCTCGTGCCGCGTCCAGCACGTGCGTGGAGATCGTCACTCGCCCTCCCATCTGGTTGTGAGCCAGTACACAGACCTGGAGGTCCGTACCTCTACGGCGGGACACATGAATCGCCAGGCTCCTACACGTAACGAATTTGTGCTTTCCTACAAACACGAACGGACGAAAGTGACCACCTATGTTGTTGCTGCGGACGTTGCTGCAGATGCCGGAACTGCGCCTGAGCCTGCAAACCGGCTCCGACCAGCTCGATCGCACGGTCACCCGCGTGTACGGAACGGAGCTGCCCGACCCCAGCCGGTATCTGTCGGGCGGTGAACTCGTGCTGTCCGGGCTGCTCTGGCACCACGGGCCGCAGGACTCCGAGACGTTCGTCCACTCGCTCGCCGTGGCCGGCGTCGCGGGTCTCGCCGCCAGCGAGACCGAGAACCGCGCGTTGCCCGTCGACCTGGTCGCCGCCTGCGAACGCCACCACGTGCCGCTGCTGGAGGTCCCGGTCGACCTGTCGTTCGCGACCATCACCGAACGCGTGTCGATGGAGCTCGTCGGTCTGTCGAGACACCGCCGCCTGCTGAACGTGGTCGCGGAGGGCTCCGGCCTGCCCGCGTTGTTGCTGGCGGGCGGCCACGAGCTGAACGCGCCCTGCTGGGTGCTCGCCACGACCGGCCGGGTCGTCGCGGGCGGCGAGCTGCCCGAGCGGATCACGCTGGTGAAGGAGTTCCTGCAGGCCGACCGCCTCCCGAAGACGACCAGGGGCATGACGCTCGTGCCCGTCTCCGAACGCGGCGGCAACCGGCTCACCAGCTGGATCCTCGTCGTGGGCGGCGAACCGCAGCAGGAGGCCGCCACCGAGCTCGCTTCGCTGGTCGGCCTGGAACGGCTCCGCCAGGCCCAGGGCCGCCAGATCGAGAACCGCACGGCCGCACCCCTGGTCGCCGCCGTGCTGAGCGGTTCCGCCGATGTCGAGTCACGGCTCGCGGCAGCCGGCCTGGAGAACACCCGGCTGCGGGTCATCAGCGCGGTGACGTCCGACCAGCGCACCGAACTCGCGGCCGCGGTTCTCGAAGAAGCCCTGCCACAGGCGCTCGTCACGCCCGTCGGCGACACCGTCTACGCCGTCGCCAAGGCCGACCACTCGGTGCCGGACGACGTCCGCGAGGCGATGCGCGTAATGGAACCGGGCCTCGGCTCCTCCCGCGTGCTCGTCGGCATCAGCTCACCGGTCATGTCCCGCGGACTCCGCGGCGCCGCCGAGGAAGCCACGCACGCCCGCAGACTCAGCGAACGACGCGGCGGCCGCACGTGTGTGGTGGCGGGCGAGGAGATCGCACTGCACCAGCTGCTGCTCGCCGGCGTGCCGGAGGAACTGCGCGTGACTCTCCGACGCCGGCTCCTCGGCCCGGTGCTCGACTACGACGCCGAACACGGCTCCGATCTCGCCGGCACCTTGAAGGTGTTCCTGGACTGCTCCGGCTCCTGGACGGCGGCGGCCGGAAAGCTGCACGTGCACGTCAACACGCTGCGCTACCGGGTGGGCCGGGTCGAGGAGCTGCTCGGGATCGATCTGGCCGAGTTCGAGGCCCGCGTGGACCTCTTCCTGGCGCTGCAAGCTGGGTAACCTGGAGGGGTGCCCCACTCCGTTGCGGGCAACGCGGTCCTGTTCGCCATCGCCGCGGTAGCGCCCACCGCCCTGTTCTGGGCGGTGGTCAACGTGCCGAGGCTGGTGCGCAGGCTGCGCAGGCCCGGTCTCGTCTCCGAGCACCCGCCGATCGAATGCGTCGCGGCCGACCTTCGCCGGGTGCGCCGGGTGCTGTCGTGCTTCCAGCCGGGTACTCCGGCGATCAGGCGGATCGGTGCCCGGCAGGCTTACGACGAGCTGCTGATGCAGGCTTGTGCGGCGTTGAACGTCGAACATCGGCTGCGCACGCTGCCCGAGGGTGTGGACCGCGATATCGAACGGCTGCGGCTGGAAGAGTGTCTTAGGAATCTCGGGTTGTCAGTCTGATGGCTGATGTTGCTTGAGCCTTCAGGCTGATGTCTTCGGACCCCCGCGCTTCCTACCGTCTCCAGCATGAAGACCGCCGCCTTACTCGTGGGCCTGCTGCTCGCCGCGACCACCGGCTGCGCGGCACGGCCCAGCATCCGGGTGGTGGTCGAGGGATCGGGTACGACGGACCAGTTGACCTACACGTTTCCCGGTGAGGTGGAACGAACCCTGCGCAACCCGGACATGCCGTTCGAACGCACGGGCGCGCGCAAGGGGAAGGTTGTCATACGGCTGGAAGGTGTGCGCGGCGAACTCACCTGCAAGATCATCATTAACGGCCGGCAGGTGAAGACCGCCACGTCCAACACGGGTGCCGCACTCATTTGCGATCACTCTATGGCGGTCTGATGCAAGAAGGGGAAAGCCCGTAGCTTCAACGTGTTGGGGAGGTACGGGTGATGAGTGACGTTTTGACGGGCAGTACCACCACCGGGGAAGTCCGCTATCGGGGCTGGAGCGAGGTGCCGGCGTGGTTCCGGCCACCGGCACCACCGCGGCACTTCGTCGGCCGGGACGCCGAACTGTCGGCGATCAGGTCCGGTGTCGTGACGGCGCTGAGCGGGCCGGTCGGGGTGGGGAAGACCGCGCTGGCGCTGAAGTGGTTGCGCGACGGGGGATCCGGTGCCCAGCTGTACATCAACCTGGCCGCCGGTGAGGACACCGGGGTGCTCCTCGGCCGGGTGCTGCGGGCGTTCCGGCTGACCGACGTGCCCGTGGAGGCGAGAGCGGCGGTGTTCCGCAGCCTCGCCACGCGGCGGCAGCTCACCCTGTTGCTGGACAACGCGGACTCGGCCGACCAGGTGACGCCGCTGCTGCCCCCGTCGGGGACCGCGCTGGTGATCAGCCGGACGAGGCTGGATCTCGCTGGAGCTCAGCAGATCGTCGTCGAGCCGCTCGATGACGACGGGCGCCTGCAGCAGCTCCTGGACCTGTCCTATGTGGAGCTTCCGGAACGGCAGGCGCGGCTGTACCGGCTGTGCGCGTGGCACCCCGGTACGCACTTCGACGTACCGGTGGCGGTGGCGATCGCGGGGGAGTCCGAGTGCGACGTCGAGGACGCGCTGGACGACCTGGTGGAGAAGTCGTTGCTGACTGAGGTCGGCGACGATGCGTTTCGGTTCCATGACCTCGTGCGTGCTCATGCGCGCGCGAAGCGTTATCAATAGCTAATTTAACGGCATTGCCGGCTGATGAACGAGGAAAGGTGCCGCTAAAGGGTTGTCCACACCGGGTGGTCCCATTCGGGAATCCGAATTGGTCATATCCTTCGCATCATGCCGAAGGATTTCCGGGCCACGACGCTCGAACGCGCCATCGGGCGGCAGCTGGCCGGGTGGCGCGACGAGCGCGAGCTCAGCCTCACCGAGGCCGGCCAGCGCGTGGGCTTCAGCAGCGCCAAGCTGTCCATGATGGAGAACGCGGTGCAGCCGTCCGCCGCCGTTGACATCATGGCGCTCGGATACGTCTACAAGGTGCCTACCGCGGAATGGCAGGCCGTAGTGCTGAGGGCGCAGTACGCGGAACAACTCCGTACGCGCGCGCTGAACACTGTGAACTTCGACCCGGCCGCGGACTTCGCGAATCTGGTGTTCGAGGCGACGTTGCTGCGTGTGTTCACCACCGATCTCGTGCCGACAATCTTTCAGCTCGCCGGTTACGCGGAAGCCGCATTGCACACCGATGACCCACTCCGCGCCGCCCGGCTCGCGATGGTGCGCGAGGCCTGGTCGATGCGCGTGGGCGGCAAGGACCCGCTCGCCGTGCAGGCGGTGTTCCCGGAAGCCGTGCTGCGACAGGTGGTCGGCGGGCCGCGGGTGATGAAGGCGCAGCTGCTGCACCTGATGGAGATGAGCGAACAGGGCGCGGTCAGCGTGCAGGTCGTGCCGCGCGGTGCCGGGGCCTATCCGGCGATGGGCTCGCCGTTCACGTTGCTGAGCTTCCCGCACCGCCAGCACAACGACGTGGCGTACCTGGAGACGTTCATCAAGGGCGAGTACGTCGAGGATCCGGGCCACACCGAGCAGTGCGCGCAGCGGTTCGCGCGGTTGCGGGAGATCGCGCTGGAGTCCGGTGAGTCGCTGGAGCTCATCGCCGAGGCCGCCGCTGAGCTGTGAAGCCACCCGATGTCGGTCATCGTGCAACGATCACCACACCGCAGGGAGGAGCGCTGTGGCTTCGTTGGGCGAAGTTGGCGGATGCCTCAACAGGGTGCTCAACAAGGCGGCGGAGGCCGGTGTCGTGCTTCGAACCGCCGCAGAGTTGGCAGAAGAGGCGCAGGACCTGCTGAAGTCGGCCGCTGAGGGCAGCCTGCAGGCGGACGTGGACACCGTGAACGCGCAGTTCGATGAAGCGGTCAAGGGCATTGCCCGACTTCGCCGCTACCTCGGCCTGGGGGTGGACGGCGCTGCGCGGATCCTGCACAGGCTTGAACTCGACGGAAGCACACCGGTGAGCGCGGGAGCCGCTCAAACGGCCGCGCCACCGGAACCGACATCAGCGCAGCCGCCTCAACGAGGCAGCCTCGAACACATCGATCGATTGCGCCGATCTCTTCCACCGCCTGTACAGCCCCGATCGGGCCAGAAGACCCACGGCCGTTGGTTCACGGACATCGACGCACCTGACGCGCCCGCACGCGAGTCGATGAGTGGCCACGACGAGTGGTGGGAGGCCGCTGAGCAGTACCTGCTCGACATAGGAGTACCCGGCGCACCGGTGACGGCTGCGGATGTCGAGATCAAGATCGCGGTCCATATGGCGCGCGAGCGGCATCCAGCACGCGACGGTCGTCCTGGACAACATGCCCTGCAAGGGGCGATTCGGATGTGACACGCTGGTTCCGGTCGTGCTTCCCGAGGGCAGCAGCCTTACCGTCCACGGAGTCACGGCTGACGGCCGGATCATGAGAAAGACCTACACGGGAGGGGCGGCAGCGTCGTGGAGCTAGAGATCTGGGGTGACGAGGCCAACGACGACGCCACGTTGGTCCGGACTGCCGCGGAGTTCGAGGCGCTTCTGGAGAGGGCCCGAGGAGTCGACTATCCGATCTTGCTCGAGGTCCTCGATGCCGCTTCCCCGAATCGGGTGATCCTCAACGTCGGGTTGTCCGGCGATCTCGGAGTGTTGCGGTACGCGGGTGGAGATCATCGTCGCGGCGTGTACAGCAGGAACCCGGAGTCCGACCCTTCGCAGGCCGAAGTCGTTTTGTACTACTACATGAACAGCGATCGGGAGTTTCCGGCAAGCGCCCAGTGTCCTGCCGATGTGGTGTTGCGGGCGTGCATCGAGTTCATGGAAACCGGAGGTGCCCTGCCGTCCTGGGTGGAGTGGCAACCGTGGCCCACGGTGGCAAGGTCGTCGTGAACGCCGTGTGCGCGCAGCAGTTCGCGCGCCGCTGAGCTGTAGACATGTCGGGTTCCTGAGAAAACTCCTGTTCGACTGCCGCAGGGACAAGGATCGGAGACGCACCCCAATCCGATAGGAGGCGGCATGTACCGCAGATTCGGTGTCCTGCTCGCGGCGGTCCTGGGCGTCACGCTCACCGCTGCTCCAGCGGCCACCGCAGACGGTTCCCAGCACTTTCCGACGGAGTTCTCCCTGCCGAACGGGTGGCAACCGGAAGGCATCGCGATCAGCGGCACCACGGCCTACTTCGGGTCGCGGGCCGACGGGTCGATCTACGCGGCGGACCTGCGCACCGGCAAGGGCAAGGTCCTCGCCAAGGGGCCGGGCACGCCGTCGCTCGGGCTCAAGGTCGATGACCGCAAACGGCTGTGGGTCGCGGGCGGCACGGGCGGCGACGCGCGCGTCTACGACACCCGCACCGGCGCGTTGCTGGCGAAGTTCCAGTTCGCGACCGCGGACACGTTCGTCAACGATGTCGTGCTGACCGAGAAGTCGGCCTGGTTCACCGACTCGCGCAAGGCGGTGCTCTACCAGGTGCCGCTCAGCCTGAAGCCGCACCGGACCCTGCAGTTGACCGGCGATCTCGTCGTGACGCCCGGCGCCACGAACCTCAACGGCATCGTCACGGGGCTCGACGGCGGCCTGATCGCCGTGCAGAGCAACCTCGGCAAGTTGTTCCGGATCGACACCCGCACCGGTAAAACGATCAGCATAAATTTGAGCGGTCAAACACTTACCAATGGAGACGGTCTGTTGCGTGAGGGGCGCCAGTTGTACGTGGTGCAAAACAGACTGAACAAAGTCGCGCGTTACACCCTCAGCCGTGATGGAGCGACGCTCGCGGCGGAACGCATGGACCCGCGGTTCGACGTTCCCACAACGGTCGCGGCGTTCGGCAAGCGCCTCTACCTGCCGAATGCCCGTTTCAGCACGCCGCCCACGCCCGACACGACTTACACCGTCGTCGCCGTGGAGCGCCCGTAGAACTAGCCCGTCCGGGGGTTCCTACCTAGTAAGAACCCCCGGACCGGGTGTTGCACCGCTCACTCGACTGGGTAGCCTGCCAACCGCGTACTGCGTGTGATCGCTGTCATTGAGTAACGATGATCTCTACTTGTTACCGTATTGCAGCCGATGGAGTGACTCGGGTTGCCCGCAGCGCCAACCGTCGGACACAGGAGACCGTGAGAGCGCTGTGAACGAGAAGAGCGGTTACACACCGACCAACTACCGGACCATTCGGTCACGGCTGGCTGGAGTGGTCGTCGTCCCCAGCGTGGTCCTGCTGGTGATGTGGGCCGTTTTCTCCTCTTACACAGTTTTTGACGGTTTTTACATGCGGTCGATCGCGACGAGTGTGAAGGACGTGACGATCCCGTCCGTCGAGGCGTTCGCGGGACTGCAGAAGGAACGTCAGCTGAGCCTCGCGCTGCTGAGCAGGACCGGCGGCACGGACGCGGGCGCGCTGAACCAGCAGCAGGAGCGGACCGACGCGGCGGTCGGGAAGATGAAGGCCGCGTTCGTGGACCTTTCGGGCAGCTCGCCGCAGGACGTCGTCGACCGGATCAACGGGCTGAACTCCTCGCTGAACGAACTGGCGCGGCAGCGTTCGCAGGTCGAGGCCCGCACCGCGAACCCGCAAGAGGTCTACGACTACTACAACGGCCTGCTGGACGCGGGCGTCGCGCTGTTGTCCCGTCAGGCGCGCCTCGTACCGGACGCGGAGGCCGGCCAGGCGGGCGTCCAGGCCATGACGATCTTCCAGGCGGCCGACTGGATGTCCCGCGGCGCCACGATCGGCTCGCGTGGGCTGCTCAACGGCAGGTTTACCCCGGCCGAGCGCGTTGAGTTCGTGCGGCTCGTGGGTGCCTATCACTCGGGTATCGACTCCACGATTCCGTTCGCGCTGACGCAGCCACGGGCGCAGTACGACGCGTTGCGCGCCACCTCGGAGTACCGGACGCTGCTCGACCTCGAAGGCAAGCTCATCAACGGTGACCCCGGGGTCACCGACCAGCAGTGGCGCACGGCGGCCGGCCCGGTGCACGACAAGCTGGTGCAGATCGCGGTCCGGCAGGCCGGGGACGGCGCCGATCTGGGGCTCGCGAAGGCGAACAGCCGGTTCACCGCGGTGCTGATCGGCAGCCTGATCGCGCTGCTCGCGGTCGTCGTCGGCATCGTGCTCGCGTTGCGCATCTCGAACCGCCTGGTCAGCCGGGCGCTCGTCACGAGGCTCGCGTCGCTGCGCGAGGACACGCTGCGGCTCGCCCAGGAACGGCTGCCGCACATCGTGGCGCGGCTGCGTGGCGGCGAGCAGGTCGACATCCACCGCGACATGCCGCCGCTCGACTACGGCAACGACGAGATCGGCCAGGTGGCCGACGCGTTCAACACCGCCCAGTACACGGCGGTCGCCGCCGCGGTGAAGGAGACGCAGGCCCGTGCGGGCGTGAACCGGGTCTTCCTCGACATCGCGCACCGCAACCAGGGCCTCGTGCACCGCCAGCTCAAGATCCTCGACAAGCTGGAGCGCGAGGAGGAGAACCCGGAGCAGCTCGACTCGTTGTTCCAGCTGGACCACCTGGCGACCAGGGCCCGCCGCAACGCGGAGAACCTGATCATCCTCGCCGGCGAGCAGCCCGGCCGGCAGTGGCGCAAGCCGGTGCGGCTGAGCGACGTCATCCGCGCCGCGGTCGCCGAGACCGAGCAGTACGTCCGGGTCAGGGTCAACCCGGTGCCGGACCGCGCGCTGGTGGGGGTGGCCGTCGCCGACACCATCCACCTGCTCGCGGAGCTCGTCGACAACGCGACGGCGTTCTCGTCGCCGCGGTCCGAGGTGATCGTCCACTCCAGCGCCGTGCCGCACGGGATCGTGATCGAGATCGAGGACCACGGCCTCGGCATGACGCAGGAGGAACGCCTCCAGGCGAACGCGAAGCTCTCCAACCCGCCGGACTTCGAGACGATGGCGTTCCGCGGCGAGTCCCGCCTCGGCCTCTTCGTCGTCGCCCGGCTCGCCGCCCGGCGCGGCATCAAGGTGGAGCTGCGCGACTCCCCCTACGGCGGCACGGTCGCGCTGTGCGTGCTGCCGCCGAACATCGTCGCCCCGCACAACACGGCGGGCGACATCACCGAGACCACGCAGATGCCGGTGCGGTCGTTCCACGACCAGCACCACGGCCACGTCGAGGAGCACCCGAGCTTTCCGGTGCGGGTGACCCCCGAGGTGAAGGCGGCGATGAACGCGGGAATGAACTCCGCGGTTCGCCCGGCCGTTTCCGCATCAGTGGACGAAGGAACTACCACGGCACCCCCGGCGGAGGGGAAGCCCGCGCTTCCCCGCAGGAAGCGGCGCCAGAACCTGGCACCGCAGCTGATGGACGCCGAAGAGATGCCGCACGCCGAGCCCGCGACCGGCGAACGGTCGGCCGAGCGAACCCGAGACGGACTCGCCGCGTTCCAGCGCGGCACCCGTGACGCACGGCTGACCGACGACTGGAAATCAGAAGGAGCCCCCTCGTCATGAAGGACAACGCCAGCCAGCACGGCGAACTGAACTGGTTGCTGGAAGACCTCATCCAGCGCGTGGTCGGCGCGCGGCACGCGGTCGTGCTGTCGGCGGACGGACTCCTGCTCGGCCGCTCGGCCGGGCTGTCCCGCGACGACTCCGAGCACCTGTCCGCGATGGCGTCGGCGTTCCAGTCGCTCGCCCGCGGCACCGGCCGGCACTTCGGTGGCGGCGCGGTGCGGCAGACCATCGTCGAGATGGAGCACGCCTACCTGTTCGTGACAGCGGCGGGCCACGGCGCGTGCCTGGCTCTGCTCGGTGAAGAAGACGCTGACATGGGCATGATCGCCTACGAGATGAACATGCTGGTCAAGCGAGTGGGCACGTACCTCTCGGCGGCTCCGCGCGCAGAACAGGCGACCGTGCCCTCGGCACGAGAGTCGCGCTGATGACCGCGCGGGAGGACTGGTGGTACGACGAGGCCGCGGGCCCGCTGGTGCGGCCCTATGCCATGGTGCGCGGCCGCACCCGGCCGAACGCGCCTGATCTACATCTAGTGACGCAGGTACGAGCCTCCACGTTTGCGTCCGACCAGACGTCGCTGACGGTCGAGCATCGCGAGATCATGTCGTTGTGCGCACGCCCCCTCTCGGTCGCCGAGGTCGCCGCCTACCTCGACGTCCCGCTCATCGTGGTGAAGGTCCTGCTGTCGGACCTCATCGAGCGCGGTGACGTGATCGTGCAGAACTCCTCCCCCCAGATTCCCGACCGGAATCTCCTGCAGGCCGTACTGGATGGTGTTCGTGGGATCTGACGACCAGCTGACCGTGCCGACCGCGGTCAAGATCGTCATCGCGGGCGGGTTCGGCACCGGCAAGACCACCATGGTCGCCTCGGTGTCCGAGATCCCGCCGCTGAAGACGGAGGAACTGCTCACCGAAGCCGGCGTGCACGTCGACGACCTGGCGGGCATCGAGGGCAAGGACACCACCACGGTGGCCCTGGACTTCGGCCGCATCACCATCAACACCAAGGTGGTGCTGTACCTGTTCGGGACACCGGGCCAGAACCGGTTCTGGTTCATGTGGGACGAACTGGCCACCGGTGCGATCGGTGCCGTCGTGCTGGTGGACACCCGCCGGCTGGACTCGTCGTTCCCGTCGATCGACTTCTTCGAGCACCGCGGGATCCCGTTCGTCGTCGCCGTGAACTGCTTCGACGGATCGCAGCTGTACGAGGAGGACGAGGTGCGGCACGCGCTCGACCTCGACGACGGCATTCCGGTGGTGCTGTGCGACGCGCGGGACCGGGAGTCGTCGAAGGCCGTGCTGGTCGGGTTGATCCAGCACTCGATGAACCGGCTGGAAGCCGCGGTCTGACCGGCCGGTCGCTCATGTTCGTATTGGTGGGAGCGTGCCGCGGGCCAGGCAACCGCTGGCGACCGCGCCGATCCGTGCTCGGCTCCCGGTGCCGGCCAAGGACGACGTCAATGAGGCTCGTGCCGACCGTGCTCGGCCGGCCGGGTACGGTGTCGGTCGCGGCCCGTTGGAGAGGACGGCGATCCTCACGGTGCTGCGGATCGCCTGTGGCTGTCCGGGCGTCCGTGGTGTGTTCAGCACGTGGTTCGATTTCACCCGGCTCTGGAGCAGCATCACCAGGCGCGCGCTCGAGCGTGTTGCGTGTACGAAGGCCAGTAGCCCGGTCGCGGTACTAAGCTGGCCGTCACCGCCACGCGGGCCATCTGGATGGTGCGCGACGAGGCCGAACTGTGGGAGAACCGGTCGCCCGCAGGCGTCGCCGGTGGTGGAGGTCGACACCACGGTGCGGCTGGACATCCCCGCGATCGCCGCCGCCCTCCGTCGAGCCGCCGAGGCCGGTCAGTGCGGATGTGACCGTTTGGCTGCTTAAAAGCGCGCACGCGGTGCCCCTCGTGCGCTCAGAGTGCACGGAAGCTCCCGCGTGCGTTTGTCAGCTCACTTCGCGTAGTTGTGGAACCCGCGGCCGGACTTCTTGCCCAGCAGGCCCGCGTCCACCATGCGCAGCAGCAACGGCGGCGGCGAGTACAGCGGCTCCTTGAACTCGTCGTACATCGACTCGGCGATCGCCTTCGTGGTGTCGAGGCCGATCAGGTCGGTGAGGCGCAGCGGGCCCATCGGGTGGGCGCAGCCGAGCACCATGCCGTTGTCGATGTCGTCGGCCGACGCGAAGCCCGACTCGAGCATGCGGATCGAGGACAGCAGGTACGGGATCAGCAGCGCGTTGACCACGAAGCCGGCGCGGTCCTGCGAGCGGATGACCTCCTTGCCCAGCGTCCCGCGCACGAACGCCTCGGCGCGGACCTGGGTGGTGGCGCCGGTCAGCAGCGACGGCACGAGCTCGACGAGCTTCAGCACCGGCACCGGGTTGAAGAAGTGCACGCCGATGACCTGCTCGGGCCGGCTGGTGGCCATGCCCAGCTTCATGATCGGGATGGACGACGTGTTGGACGCGAAGATGGCGTCCTCGTCCTTCACGACCTTGTCGAGCGAGGTGAAGACCTCGGTCTTGATCTGCTCGTTCTCGGCGACCGCCTCGACCAGGAACTGCCGGTCGGCGAACTCGCCGATGTCGGTGGTGAACCGGATGCGCGCCAGCGCGGCGTCCCGGTCCTCCTCGCTCAGCTTGCCCGACTTGACGCCCCTGGCCAGCGAGGCGGCGATCCGCCCCTGCGCTGCCTCGGCCGCACCCGCGTTGACCTCGGCGACGATGACGTCGAGGCCGGCGCGGGCACTCACCTCGGCGATTCCGGAGCCCATGAGGCCGGAACCGACGATTCCCACACGTTGAATGTCACTCACCTGACCGATCCTGCCACGACCGGCTCGAACCGAGGTCGCGGAGAGTCTCCTGCACGGTGGCCGCGTAGTCACCGACAGGTTCGTGGCCGAGTGCGAGCGCGGCCGAGGTGTCCAGGACGAACGGCGGGACGCGGTGCCACGGGTGGCGGCCCGCCTGGTCGTGGTCCAGCAGGATCTCGCGCCACTCGTGCCCCAGCGAGCGGGCGATGATCCGGGAGATCTCCAGGCCGTTCGGGGCGTCCGGGTCGGCGGCGTTCAGCACGCGCCTGCCGGGGCGCAGCGCGGCGGTCTCGATCAGGGCGGCGATGTTGGCCGCGGCGGACGGGTGGTCGGTGCCCTCGCCGCGCGACGCCAGCACCACGATCCGGTGCCGGGCGAGGACGCGTTCGACGAAGTACCACTCCAGCGGTCTTTTGTTGCCCGGACCGTGCACTTTGGACGGTCGCAGCACGGTGATCGGCAGGCCGCTGTCGAGCAGCGTCTGCTCCGCCGCCACCTTGTTCGGGCCGTATCCCTCGCGGGTGAACGGGTCGGAAGTGCCCGGTGCGAGTGTCGGCTGCTCCTCGGTGACCGGGCCGGCGAAGCGAGGTGGCTCGTCCGAGTTGACGTGGCGGCCCTCGGAGTCCGCGTACACCGCCTTGGCCGAGATCATCACGGTCGAGGTCGCGTCGCGGGCCAACGGCAGCAACGTTCGCGCGTGCTCAGCGGTGTAGCAGAGGCAGTCGACCAGGAGGTCGGCACCGGAGCCCATGGCCGCGGCGAGCGCCGCCGGGTCCTCGCGGTCCACCTCACGGCCGGGGGCGTCGACGGTCCAGCCCGCCTGCCGCAGACGCCGAGCGGCGGCACGGCCGATGAGGCCCGTGCCGCCGAGAATCAACGCTCGCTTGCTCAATCCAGTTCGGCTTCCGCCTTCGCGATAGCCGCGAACTCCTCCTCCGGAGCGTTCGCGACCAGGTGATGCCGGCTGTAGAACCAGTAGTAGGCAACCGCGATCAACACGATCCCCGCCGTCACAGCAGCAGCGATCTCGTCCACGAAGAACGTCGCGATAACGGCAGCAACGGCCAACACCAGCGCCACGCTCGTGGTCACCACACCGCCAGGAGTGCGGTACGGGCGTGGCAGATCAGGTGCGGTCTTACGCAGGACGATGTGCGACACCATCATCAGCACGTACGACAACGCTGCACCGAACACGGCGATGTTGATGAGCCGCGCGCCGCCCGTCACCGGGTCGACCGACTTCATGATCGTGGCCAGCGCGAACCCGATCGTGCCCGGCACGATCAGGGCCAGGTACGGCGTCTTGCGCTTGCCGGTCTTGGACAGCCACCGCGGCAGGTACCCGGCGCGGGACAGGGCGAACAGCTGTCGCGAGTAGGCGTAGATGATCGAGAAGAACGACGCGACCAGGCCGGCCAGGCCGACGTAGTTCACCAGCTGCGCCAGGAAGGTGTCGCCGCCGTAGGCCGCGCGCACCGCCTCGGGCAACGGGTTGCCGGACGCCTCCAGGGCCTTGGAACCCGCGCCACCGGGTGCCACCAGCAGGATCGCGGCCGCGAACACCAGCAGCACCAGCATCGCGCCGATGATGCCGCGTGGCATGTCCCGCTTCGGATCCCGGGCTTCCTCGGCGGCCAGTGGCACGCCCTCCACCGCGAGGAAGAACCAGATCGCGAACACGATCGCGCCCCACGCCCCGGTCACGCCCATCGGCAGGAACGAGCCGTCGCCGATGTCGAACAGCTTCGACGAGTCGAACTTCGGGATCATGCCCGCCACGAACGCGACCAGCGCGACCACGGCGACACCGGTGATCACGAACATCACCCGCAACGCCTCGCCGACGCCGTACAGGTGAATGCCGACGAAGATCATGTAGCACGCCAGGTACACCGGCCACGTCGCGTCCAGAAGACCCAAAGCCTTGACGTAGTCGCCGATGAACACCGAGATCGCCGCGGGAGCGATGGCGTACTCGATCAAGATGGCGATGCCGGTGGCGTACCCGCCCAACGGGCCGAGCGCGCGCCTCGCGAAACCGTAGCCAGCGCCTGCGACGGGCAGTGCGGAGGCCAGTTCGGCGAGACCGAACACCATGCACGTGTACATCGTCGCCATCAGGATCGTGGCGACCAGCATCCCGCCCCAGCCGCCCTGGGCCAGGCCGAAGTTCCACCCGGCGAAGTCGCCGGAGATCACGTACGAGACACCCAGCCCGGCGAGCAGGACCCAGCCTGCCGCCCCGCGTTTGAGCTGACGGTGCTCCAGGTAGTCGCTGCCGACCTTCTCGTACTCGACGTGCTTGGCCATATGGACTCCTAATAGTCCTTTAACCGGTGGTTGAGGGTGGCGCCCACCACCCATGAGTGTCAAGATGGTGCGGCCAATGGCTCGCAGACATACCTTTGGAGGAACGCGGAGATGCTGACCGTCGAGGAGTTGCGCGCGGCCGTGGACACCGGTGAGATCGACACCGTCCTGGTCGCGATCGTGGACATGCAGGGCCGTCTGCAGGGCAAGCGGTGCGCGGCCCAGTACTTCCTCGACGACGTTCTCGGGCACTCCGCCGAGGGCTGCAACTACCTGCTCGCCGTCGACGTCGAGATGAACCCGGTCAGCGGCTTCGCGATGTCGAGCTGGGACCGCGGGTACGGCGACTTCGTGATGAAGCCGGACATCGAGACCCTGCGCCGCGTCCCGTGGCAGGAGGGCACGGCGCTGGTCATGTGCGACCTCGTCTGGGAGAACGGCGAGCCCGTCGTCGCCTCGCCGCGGCAGATCCTGCGCAAGCAGCTCGACCGGCTCGCCGCGCTCGGGCTGGACTGCTACGTCGGCACCGAGCTCGAGTTCATCGTGTTCGACGACACGTACGAGCAGGCCTGGAACGCCGGCTACCGCAACCTCACGCCGTCGAACCAGTACAACGTCGACTACTCGTTGCTCGGCACCGCGCGCGTCGAGCCGTTGCTGCGGGCCATTCGCAACGGCATGACGGGTGCCGGTCTGGTCGTCGAGTCGGCCAAGGGGGAGTGCAACCCCGGCCAGCACGAGATCGCGTTCAAGTACACGACGGCGCTGCGGACGTGCGACCAGCACGCCATCTACAAGAACGGCTCCAAGGAGATCGCGTCCCAGCAGGGCAAGGCGCTCACGTTCATGGCGAAGTACAACGAACGCGAGGGCAACTCCTGCCACATCCACCTGAGCCTGCGCTCCAAGGACGGTGAGCCGGTCTTCGCCGAGGGCCGCGGCATGTCGGAGATGATGCAGCACTTCCTCGCCGGCCAGCTGGCCGCGCTGCGGGAGTTCACCTACCTCCTCGCGCCGAACATCAACTCCTACAAGCGTTTCGTGAAGGGCTCGTTCGCGCCGACCGCGGTGGCGTGGGGCCGGGACAACCGCACGTGCGCGCTGCGGGTCGTCGGGCACGGGCAGTCGCTCAGGTTCGAGAACCGGGTGCCCGGTGGCGACGTGAACCCGTACCTCGCGGTGGCGGCGCTGATCGCGGCCGGCCTGCACGGCGTCGAGCAGAAGCTGGCGCTGGAGGACGAGTTCGTCGGCAACGCCTACGCCTCGGACCGGCCGACCGTGCCGACGACGCTCAAGGAGGCGGCGGAGCTGTTCGCCGCCAGCGAGATCGCGCGGGAGGCGTTCGGCAAGGAGGTCGTCGACCACTACCTGAACGCGGCCAGGATCGAGCTGGACGCGTTCGAGGCGGCGGTCACGGACTGGGAGAAGGTGCGCGGGTTTGAGCGCCTGTAAGCCACTCATCGGCATCAGCACGTACCTGGAACGCACCCGCTTCGGGCACTGGGACGTCGAGGCCGCCGTGCTCTACCGCGGCTACCTCGACTGCGTGGTCCAGGCGGGCGGCAACCCGGTCATGCTGCCGCCGGTCGGTACGTGGACGGCCGAGACCATCGGGTTCCTGGACGGCCTGGTGATCGCGGGCGGCGCCGACATCGACCCCGCCGCCTACGGTGCCGAACCGCATCCGCGGACCGGTGAACCACGACGGGACCGGGACGACGCGGAGTTCGCACTCGTCAACGGCGCGCTCAAGCTCGACCTGCCGGTGCTGGGCGTGTGCCGCGGCATGCAGGTGCTCAACGTGGCGCTGGGCGGCACGCTGCACCAGCACATCGAGGGCCACAACCCGGCGCCCGCGGTGTTCGAGCACACCGAGATCGCCGTCGCGCCGGGCACCGCGCTGCACGGGATCCTGGGTGAGCGAACGACCGTGCAGTGCCATCACCACCAGTCGCTGGACAGAGTGGCGGACGGGCTTCGCGTCACGGCACAGGCGCCCGACGGGACGGTCGAGGCCGTGGAACTCGAAGGCGCGCGGTTCGTCGTCGGCGTGCAGTCGCACCCGGAGCAGGACATCGAGGACTTGAGACTGTTCGAGGCTCTCGTAGCAGTGGCCCAGAAGTCGGCAAGGAGAGAAGCGTGACCTTCGACGTCATCAACCCGGCTACCGAGAAGGTCGTGCGATCGGTACCGCACACCTCTCTCGAAGAGACGGACGCGGCGATCGTCCGGGCGCAGCAGGCGTTCGAGAGCTGGCGGAACGTCGCTCCCGGCGACCGCGGCCGGCTGCTGCGGAAGTTCGCGGAAATCGTCGACGCGCACAGCGAGGAGCTGGCGCGGCTGGAGGTCGAGAACTCCGGCCACACCATCGGCAACGCGCGGTGGGAGGCCGGCAACGTCCGTGACGTGCTGCAGTACTACTCGGCGGCACCGGAACGGTTGTTCGGCAAGCAGATCCCGGTCGGCGGCGGCCTGAACGTCACGTTCCACGAGCCGCTGGGCGTCGTCGGCGTGATCGTGCCGTGGAACTTCCCGATGCCGATCGCGGGCTGGGGGTTCGCCCCTGCGCTCGCGGCCGGCAACACGGTGGTCCTGAAGCCCGCCGAGGTGACGCCGCTGACCGCGATCCGGCTCGGCGAGCTCGCGCTGGAGGCGGGCATCCCGGAGGGCGTGTTCCAGGTGCTGCCGGGCAAGGGCAGCGTGGTCGGCAACCGGTTCGTCACGCATCCGTTGGTGCGCAAGGTCGTCTTCACCGGCTCGACCGAGGTCGGCAAGCAGATCATGGCCGGCTGCGCGGACCAGGTGAAGCGGGTGACGCTGGAGCTCGGCGGCAAGTCGGCGAACATCGTGTTCGCGGACTCCGACCTGGAGAAGGCGGCCGCGACCGCGCCCTATGGGGTGTTCGACAACGCCGGGCAGGACTGCTGCGCGCGGTCCCGGATTCTGGTTCAGGCGAGCGCCTACGACCGGTTCATGGAACTGCTGGAGCCCGCGGTGAAGAATCTGGTCGTCGGCGAGCCCGGCGACGAGAAGACGGAGATGGGACCGCTCATCAGCGCGTCTCATTTGGAAAAGGTCTCGTCTTATGTTCCAGACGACGCACCGGTGGCGTTTCGGGGAGTTGCACCGGACGGACCGGGCTTCTGGTTCCCGCCGACGGTGCTCACGCCGAGTCTGGGGGACCGGACGGTCACCGAGGAGATCTTCGGACCGGTCGTCGTCGTGCTGCCGTTCCAGGACGAGGCGGACGCGATCCGGATCGCGAACGACTCCGAGTACGGCCTGTCCGGGTCGATCTGGACCCAGGACGTCGGCCGGGCGATCCGCGTCTCGCGGGCCGTCGAAGCCGGAAACCTGTCAGTGAACTCGCATTCGTCGGTTCGCTACTGGACACCTTTCGGCGGCATGAAGCAGTCCGGGCTCGGCCGTGAGCTCGGCCCGGACGCGCTGGATTCCTTCACCGATGTCAAGAACGTCTTCATCGCAACCTGATCCTGGCAAACCTGAGGAGAACAAGATGGTGCAGCGACTCGAGGGCCGCGTGGCCGTCGTCACGGGTGGCGGCAGCGGCATCGGACTTGCGACAGTGCGCAGGTTTGCCAGCGAGGGCGCGAAGGTCGTCGTCGCCGATGTCGACCCGAACGCGGGCAAGGCCGCCGCGGACGAGGCCGGCGGGCTCTTCGTCCAGGTCGACGTGACCGACGAGGAGCAGGTCAAAGCGCTCTTTCAGACCACTGTGGACACTTACGGCAAGCTGGACATCGCGTTCAACAACGCCGGTATCTCGCCGCCCGACGACGACTCGATCCTCACCACGGGCATCGAGGCGTGGGAGCGCGTCCAGAAGGTGAATCTGACGTCGGTCTACTTGTGTTGCAAGTACGCCATCCCGCACATGCAGGCCAACGGCAAGGGCTCGATCATCAACACCGCGTCGTTCGTCGCGACGATGGGCGCGGCGACGTCGCAGATCTCTTACACGGCGTCGAAGGGCGGCGTGCTCGCGATGTCGCGCGAACTCGGCGTGCAGTTCGCGCGCGAGGGCATCCGGGTGAATGCGCTTTCCCCTGGGCCGGTCAACACCCCGCTGCTGCAGGAGCTGTTCGCGAAGGACCCCGAGCGGGCGGCGCGGCGACTGGTCCACGTGCCGCTGGGGCGGTTCGCGGAACCTGAGGAAATCGCCGCCGCGGTCGCGTTCCTGGCATCGGACGACTCGTCGTTCATGACCGCGTCGAACTTCCTCGTGGACGGAGGCATCGCCGGCGCGTACGTGACGCCGCTCTAACCATGATGGAGCACGCGCAGGAGGCGTTGTTCCGCCCGGTCCGGGCGGGCAACGCCTTCGAGGAGACCGTCGAACGGCTCATGCAGGCCATCCGGCTCGGCGTCGTCGCGCCGGGGGAGAGGCTGCCGTCCGAACGGGATCTGGCCACCCGGCTCGGCGTGAGCCGGGTGACCGTGCGCGAGGCCATCAGGTCGTTGCAGGAGAACAACTACGTCGAGTCCAGAAGAGGGCGCTACGGCGGCACGTTCGTCAACGACGAGATTCCGAAGTCCGCTCCCGGCAAGGAGCTCGGCGACATCCACGACGCGCTGACGCTGCGCAAGGTCCTGGAAACGGGCGCCGCGGAGACAGCGGCGGGCCGGTCTCTGGGCCCCGCGGAACGGCGTGGGCTGCGCGCACGGCTGGAAGAGGCCTCCACCTCGTCGCTCGCCGAGTACCGGCGCAAGGACTCGCGGCTGCACCTCGCGATCGCCGAGGCCACCGGATCCGCATCGCTGACGGCCGCCGTGGCCGACTCGCGGACGCGGGTCAACGAGCTGCTCGACACCATTCCGCTGCTGGAACCGAACCTGGTTCACTCCAACGCGCAGCACGAGCGCATCATCACCTCCATTTTGGACGGAGATCCCGCCACGGCACGGCTGGCGATGGCCGAACACCTCGATGGCACGGCGTCGTTGTTGCGCGGCTTCTTGGTCTGACCGGTCAGACTCGTGCATTTGGACCGGGATGGGGAAGTCCGGGCACCGGCCGGGCAGAGTGAAAACGTTTTCAGATCTAATTGTCCCGTTGTCATGCACATTCCGCATGGAACAACTCTTGGCGTGGGGCAAGCGGGCCGTTACCGTCCGAATACCTCGGGGACTTGCAGCGCGAGGAGCTGTTGATGCCAGGGTTGCGCAAGGTGTTTCGCGACGCCATGGGCCGGGTGCACTCACTCCGTGTCTTGTCCGCCGCGGGCATGGTGAGTCTCACGAACTTCAAGATGTCGATGCAGGCGTTGCGGGAGGTCCGGGTCTGGGGGCCGAACGTCACGGCACTGCGCCGGTCCGTGCTGTTGAATCCGGACGGCGTCGCGGTGGTCGACGAACGTGGCTCGGTCACGTACCGGCAGCTCGACCGGCGCTCCAACGCGATCGCCCAGGGCCTCAGATCGTTAGGCGTGCAGCACACGCACATCGTCGCGTTGATGTGCCGCAACCACCGCGGCATGGTCGAGTCGCTGCTGGCGTGCGCGAAGCTCGGCGTGCGCGTGCTGCTGGTGAACACCGGCTTCGCCGGTCCGGTCGTGCTGGACCTGCTGCAGCGCGAGCGCGCGTCGCTGGTGATCCACGACGAGGAGTTCACGCCGCTCTTCCAGCAGCTGCCGCCGTCGATCCCGCGCTGGCTCGCGTGGTCGCGCGACGGGCTGGACCGCCGCACCCCGACGCTGGACCAGCTGGTGGCCAAGGCACCGCGCGGAGAACTCGAACCGCCGCGCGAGCCGGGGGTCGTGATCCAGCTGACCTCCGGGACCACCGGAACCCCGAAGGGCACCGCCCGCGAGATCAAGTCGGTGCTGACCGCGTCCGACTTCCTGGACCGCATCCCGATGTACGCGAACGAGTCGACGTTCATCGCCGCGCCGCTCTTCCACTCGGTCGGCTACTCGAACCTGACGCTCGCCATGTCGCTGGGCTCGCGCGCGGTGCTGCAGCGCCGGTTCGACCCGCGCAAGACGCTGTGGTCGGTGCAGGGCCAGCGCTGCACGACGATCGTGATGGTGCCGACGATGCTGCAGCGGATCATGGAGCTGGACCGGTCCGTGCTGGACTCGTTCGACCTGAGCCACCTGCGCGTGGTGTTCTGCTCCGGCTCGACGCTGTCGACGGATTTGGTGCACCGCACGCAGGCCGTGCTGGGACCGGTGCTCTACAACCTTTACGGTTCAACGGAGGTCGCGGTCGCCACCGTGGCCACGCCGGAGGACCTCGCGGCCGCACCGTCGAGCGTCGGCATGCCACCGCACAACTGCATCGTGCGGATCTACGACAAGGACGACAACCGGATCACCCGGTCGTTCGTGACGGGCCGGATCTTCGTGCGCGGCTCGCTGACCGTCGACGAGTACACCGACGGCTCGCAGAAGGAGTGCATCGACGGGCTCGTCGCGACCGGCGACCTCGGCCACTTCGACCCGAGCGGCCGGCTGTACTTCGACGGCCGCGAGGACGACATGATCGTGTCCGGCGGCGAGAACGTGTACCCGGTCGAGGTGGAGAACCTGTTGATGACGCACTACCGGGTGCGCGACGCGGCGGTGCTCGGCGTACCGGATCCCGAGTACGGGCAACGGTTGCGCGCGTTCGTGGTGCCGGTGGAGGGCGCGCGGATCGACGTGGGCGAGCTGCGCGAGTTCGTGCGGACCCGGTTGGCGCGGCACAAGGTTCCGCGCGAGGTCGTGGTCGTGCCGAAGCTGCCGCGCAACGCGACCGGGAAGGTGCTGCGGCGCCAGCTGCTCGCGATCCGGCTGGGACCTCAGCAGGCATCGCAGTGATTTCGGCGGAACGCACGCCCCCGCAGAACGAGGGGGACTAATCCAGCGGGGGCGTGCGTTCCTGACTTAGGGGAGCGCGCGACTCGCGTCGTCGGGGACTCGGGCAGACCGCGAGTCGCGCGCTCGGTCGGGGTCAGGGCCTGTATCGAAGTCCGGTTCGATGAGAGTCGAGCCTGAGGTGGTTCCTGTCGGCCGTGCCCCCAGGGGCCGCCTCAGGCCCGGCTATCGCGAACACGGACTTCGATACAGGCCCTAGCGCTCGAAACGGTCGAAGCCGTCGCCGCGCTCGTTGAACGGGCCGCGCTGCTCGAAACGGTCGCCGCCGCGCTCACCACGGTCCGGGCCCCGCTCGCCGCGCTCGTACATCCGCATGTGGCCCGGTCCGCCGCGGTCGTCGAAGCGGTTGGCCGCGACGGCTCCCACGATGCCGCCGCCGAGGACGAGGCCCAGCAGGCCCACGGCGACCAGCTGGGTGGCGCGGTGGCCCGCGAAACGCCTCGCCCGGCCAGGCCTGGCCGGAGGGAGCGGCGCAGCCGGTGTCGCGGCTGTGTCAGTCGTAGGGGGTGCTGCGGGTGGTGCTTCTGCTGCTGTCGCCGCCGGTTGCTCGGCGGCGGGCTGCTGACCGGTCGTGGCCGGTGCTTCGGCCGGCAGCGGGGTCGTCGCCTGGTCCGGTGCAGGCGGGCTGGCCTGCGGCTCGTTCTTCGACGGCTCCGCCGGTGGAGGCGTCTGTCCCTGCTCGCTCATGTACTCAACAATGCGCCGTTCGGCTGAGTAGAGGCTGACAGCCGCCTGTTCGTTTCCTGAAGCCGGTCGATCAGGCCGTGCAGACGCCGTGGCGCAGCGATTGCGGCAGGTCAGCGGTTCGCGAGGAGTTCATCACCGGACGGGTCGCGATGAAGATGTGCCGCTGGTCCGCATAAGTAGCACCGAACAGCTCAGGATCGAGAACGCCGGACCACACGAAGTGCAGCGTCGTGCGCGTGCCATCGCGGGCATCGCGCCGCGCGTAGTGGTCACGCAGGTCGGTGTAGAGCAGGCGCAGTTCGTCCCGGTTGGACTCGGTGAGGCGGACCGGGCATTCGACGACCAGGTCGGGCATGTCGGTACTCCATTCGGCGGGCCGGGCCCACAGACTGCTCGCCCGGGCTGCCGAGCCGCATCCGAAAAACCACTCAGACCCGGCTGGGTATTACCCGGTCGAGTTACCTGGGACGCGGCCGCCGGCCATCCGGTTCCGCACAACGACGAGGTCAACCGGACGATCCGGCGGCGTCTACCGCGACGCGATCGTCATGTCGGATTCGCGCACCGATAACATCAGATCAGCAACAACCAACTTTTGATCTAGGAGTCACCGTGTCCGAGTCGCGCCCAGCAGTCGCCCAGAACCCGCCTCGCGTGGTGGTTCCGGCGGGGACGACGGCGGGCACCGCGGTGCGCGAGGCCGGGCTCCCGGGCAAGGGTCCCGACGCGATCGTCGTCGTGAAGGACGCCGAGGGTCACCTGCGCGACCTGTCGTGGACCCCGCAGGTCGACGTCGAGGTCGAGGCCGTCGCCGCGGACACCGAGGACGGCCGCAGCGTCGTGCGCCACTCCGCCGCGCACGTGCTGGCCCAGGCCGTGCAGCAGCAGTTCCCCGACGCCAAGCTCGGCATCGGCCCGCCCGTGAAGGACGGCTTCTACTACGACTTCCAGGTCGAGAAGCCGTTCACGCCCGAGGACCTGCAGGCGCTGGAGAAGCGCATGAAGCAGATCATCAAGTCCTCGCAGCGGTTCTCCCGCCGGGTCGTCGAGTCGATCGACGCCGCCAAGGACGAGCTCGCCAAGGAGCCGTTCAAGCTGGAGCTCGTCGACATCAAGAGCGACGTGGACACCAGCGAGGTCATGGAGGTCGGCGGCGGCGAGCTGACCATCTACGACAACCTCGACCCGCGCTCGGGCGAGCAGGTGTGGGGCGACCTGTGCCGCGGCCCGCACGTGCCGACCACCAAGCACATCCCGGCGTTCAAGCTGACCAGGGTCGCCGCCGCCTACTGGCGCGGCAACGAGAACAACCCGCAGCTGCAGCGCATCTACGGCACCGCGTGGGAGTCGGCCGAGGCGCAGGACGCGTACCTGGAGCGGCTGGCGGAGGCCGAGCGCCGCGACCACCGCAAGCTCGGCGTGGAGCTCGACCTGTTCAGCTTCCCGGACGAGATCGGCTCCGGCCTCGCGGTGTTCCACCCCAAGGGCGGCATCATCCGCAAGGCCATGGAGGACTACTCCCGGCAGCGGCACACCGAGGCGGACTACGAGTTCGTCTACTCGCCGCACATCACCAAGGGCAAGCTGTTCGAGCTCTCCGGCCACCTTGACTGGTACAAGGACGGCATGTACCCGGCGATGCACCTCGACGCCGAGCACAACGAGGACGGCACGGTCCGCAAGCCCGGCCAGGACTACTACCTCAAGCCGATGAACTGCCCGTTCCACGACCTGATCTTCAAGTCGCGCGGCCGTTCCTACCGCGAGCTGCCGCTGCGCATGTTCGAGTTCGGCACGGTGTACCGCTACGAGAAGTCCGGCGTGGTGCACGGCCTGACCCGCGTGCGCGGCCTGACGCAGGACGACGCGCACATCTTCTGCACCAGGGACCAGATCCGCGACGAGCTCAAGTCGCTGCTGACCTTCGTGCTGGACCTGCTGCGCGACTACGGCATGGACGACTTCTACCTGGAGCTCTCGACCAAGAACCCGGAGAAGTTCGTCGGTCCGGACGAGATCTGGGAGGAGGCGACCGAGACGCTGCGCTCGGTGGCCGAGGACTCCGGGCTCGAGCTGGTGCCGGATCCCGGTGGCGCCGCGTTCTACGGCCCGAAGATCTCCGTGCAGTGTCGTGACGCGCTGGGCCGCACCTGGCAGATGTCGACCATCCAGCTGGACTTCATGCTGCCCGAGAAGTTCGAGCTCGAGTACACCGGTCCGGACGGCTCCCGCCAGCGCCCGGTCATGATCCACCGCGCGCTGTTCGGTTCCGTCGAGCGGTTCTTCGGCGTGCTGACCGAGCACTACGCGGGCGCGTTCCCGGCGTGGCTCGCGCCGGTGCAGGTCGTGGGCATCCCGGTCACCTCGGAGAACGCCGACCACCTGTTCGCGGTGCGCGACGTGCTCAAGAAGGCGGGCATCCGGGTCGACATCGACGCCTCGGACGACCGCATGCAGAAGAAGATCCGCAACCACACCATGCAGAAGGTGCCGTTCATGCTCCTGGCCGGCGCCAAGGACGTGGAGGCGAACGCGGTGTCGTTCCGGTTCCGCGACGGCACGCAGATCAACGGTGTGCCGGTCGAGCGGGCCGTGGAGCAGATCGTCGAGTGGGTCGGCCGTCGCGAGAACGCCTCGCCCACGGCGGAACTGCTCTCGTGACGTCTGAGTTTTCTGAACAGGACGGTGTCGGAGTCCACGACGCTTTGCAGCGTTTGTGGACTCCGCACCGCTTGTCGTACGTGAAAGGCGAGGGCAAGGCTCTGGGCGATGAGCCGGAGGGTTGCCCTTTCTGCCGGGTGGTCACGCTGGACGACGTCACCGGGCTGATCATTGCGCGCGGTGCCGAGGTGTTCGCCGTTCTGAACCTCTACCCGTACAACCCCGGTCACCTGATGGTGCTGCCGTATCGGCATGTCGCCGACTACACGGATCTGACGGTGTCGGAGACCGCGGAGCTCGCCGTGTTCACGCAGAAGTCGATGCGGGTGGCGCGGCACGTGGCGGCGCCGCACGGGTTCAACATCGGTATGAACCAGGGTGTGGTCGCGGGCGCCGGGATTGCGGCGCACCTGCATCAGCACCTCGTGCCGCGGTGGGGCGGGGACGCGAACTTCATGCCGGTCATCGGGCACACCAAGGTGCTGCCGCAGTTGCTGGGGGAGACCCGTCAGCTGCTGGCGGACGGGTGGAAGGCAGTCGACTGAGCTGACCGGCGGGGCTGATCGACTTGCGATGGCTACCTATTGACTTTCGATAGCTGGCGAGCGATAGTCGATCTATGCCTAGATTGCTGCTGCCTCTGGTCGGGTGTGTTCTCGTCGCCGCGCTCGGAGTGGGCGCCATCATGTACGCCGACTACGATGACGCGCCGGGTCTCGGTCTCATCGGTTTCGTCCTGATCTTCGGCGCCATCGGGTTCGGTGTGCGCGCTGTATTGCGCGGACGAAAGTCCGTTTGACGTTCCGGTGCGGCACTTGATTGAAAGCCGTACCAATTGTTGGACAAAAGAGTGACAAAAAGCACCCACGTTGATGCCATAGGGACAATCGGCGCAGTTTCCATGTCGCACGGAATAGAAGCGTTGCAACTTTCGGGTGTTTCTCGTCAACCGATCGAGACAAAAGGCCAGCGCAAAGCGATTCCAGGTAGGTGAGATCACCCACCTGGAGGTGTCAACTGCTAGTCAAGTCCCCGCCTATGGCCGATCGTGTCCACGTGCTCAGATGGTTACGGTGCGAACATGACCGCACCTGAGCGTTCGCGATTAGCGAGAGAACGCCTTTCGCGTGAGTTACGCCGGTTGCGCACCGAGGCGAAGATGACCGGCACGGCCACCGCCCGTGCCACCGGGATGAGCCAGTCCAAGCTGTCGAAGATCGAGAACGGCATGCTGCTCCCGTCCGTCGCGGATGTGGAGCGTCTTGTCGCGGAACTGGCCGCGGCGAGAGAGACGCGCATCGAACTGGTCGAACTCGCCAGGTCCCTGCACGCGGAGGCGGAGACCCGCCGCGTCGTGCTGCACCGAGGGGCGCACCGCCACCAGCAGACGATCAGCCGCGTGGAGGCACGGGCCGCGACGTCGAGGTTCTTCCAGGTGAATCTGGTGCCCGCGTTGCTGCAGTCCGAGTCCTATCTCCGGAACGTGCTGGGGACGATGCCGCAGTCCGAACAGGAGGCCGCGATCGCGGCACTGCGGATCCGGCGCGCACGGATGGACGACCTGGCGAAGCAGTTCGTGTTCGTGCTGTCCGAGGCCGCGCTGCGGTGGCGGATGGGGTCGTCGGAACTGATGGCGGAACAGGTCGAGCACCTGGCCGCGATCCAGCGCCGGCCGAACGTCCGGCTCGGCGTCGTGCCGTGGACGGCGGACGCGAACGTGGTGGCGCTGCACGGGTTCCACATCTACGACGAGCGCGTCGTCACGGTCAGCGTGCTGACCGGCAACGCCACCATCACCGACCCGTTGGACGTGCGTGAGTACCTCGCGCTGTTCGGCCGGCTGGAGCGGATGGCGGTGCGGGGGGAGGAGTTGCAGGCGTTGCTGAAGCGGATCGCCGAGGACCACCGCAGGATCGGCTAGAGACGGCTCCGGACGTGTTCGCCGCGGGTGCCGCCTCACCCGCGAGGAACCTGTTTCGCCAGTCCAGCTAGGCTGCGACACGCCATGCTGAACATCTTCGCTCGCGCGTCCGTCTCGCGCGTCACCGATCCGATCGGGGCGTGGTTGCTGGCGCGTGGCCTCACGCCCAACGCCGTCACCATCGTCGGCACGGCCGGTGCCGTCGCGAGCGCGCTGTGGTTCATCCCCCGCGGCCAGCTGTTCCTCGGCAGCGCCCTGGTGGCGTTCTTCGTGCTGCTCGACCTGATCGACGGCGCGATGGCGCGCGCCGCGGGACCCACCAGATTCGGCGCGGTCCTCGACGCCACCTGCGACCGCATCGCCGACGGGGCCCTGTTCGCCGCCCTCACCTGGTACGCGTTCGACACCGGCTCCCGCTGGACCGCCGCCGCCGGGTTCGTCTGCCTGGTCGCCTCCCAGGTCATCTCGTACGTGAAGGCCCGCGCCGAGGCCTCCGGGCTGACCGCGGACGGTGGCCTGGCCGAACGTGCCGAGCGCTTCATCGTGGCGCTGATCGGTGCCGGCGTGCAGGGTCTCGGCGTTCCCCACCTGCTCGACGTGGCGCTGTGGCTGCTCGCGGTGATGACCGTCGCGACCGTGATCCAGCGCGTGCTGGCCGTGGCGAAGTCGGCGCGGGAGGCCGCGTGAGTCTCGCGACGCTCGGCTACACCGCCGGCTGGCGACTGATCCGCCTGCTGCCGCAGTCGTGGGCGCGCGCACTGTTCTCGGCGGGTGCCGACTACGCGGCCCGTCGCGGCGGTACCAGCGTCGAACAGCTCCGCGCCAACCTGCGCCGGGTCGTGCCGCAGGCGGGCGAGGAGGAGCTCGACCAGCTGGTGCGCGACTCGCTCCGGTCGTACGCGCGCTACTGGTGCGAGGCGTTCCGGCTGCCGTCGATGGACCTGCGCGCCGCCTACGAGAAGTGCAACTCGCAGGTGTCCGGCCAGGAGAACCTCGACGCCGCCCTGGGCGAAGGCACGGGTGCGGTCGTCGCGCTGCCGCACAGCGGCAACTGGGACATGGCCGGCGTGTGGCTGGTGGGCCACTCCGGCACGTTCACGACGGTGGCCGAGCGGCTGAAGCCCGAGTCGCTGTACCGGAAGTTCGTGGCGTTCCGCGAGACCCTGGGCTTCGAGGTCCTGCCCCTCAACGGCGGCGACCGTCCACCCGCGACGGTGCTGGCCGAGCGACTGCGCTCCAACCGGGTGGTCTGCCTGCTGGCCGACCGCGACCTGACCTCGTCCGGCGTGCCGGTGACGTTCTTCGGCGAACAGACCCTGATGCCCGCCGGTCCGGCGCACCTGGCCGCGACCACGGGCGCCGCGCTGCTCCCGGTGGGCTGCTGGTTCACCGAGGACGGCTGGCACTTCCGCATCCACCCGCCGATCAAGGTCGGCACCGTCCAGACCGCCACCCAGGCGCTGGCCGACGTGTTCGCCGCGGACATCGCCGCGCACCCGGCCGACTGGCACATGCTGCAGCAGCTCTGGCTCGCGGACCTGCCGGCGAGCCGGCGCGAGGCGCTGGCCAGGAGGCTCTCGCGGTGAAGGTCGTGGCGAGTTGAAGGTCGTGGCGACGTGAAGATTGGGATTGTCTGCCCGTACTCGTTCGACGTGCCAGGGGGAGTGCAGGCGCACGTCATCGACCTCGCCCGCGCGCTGATCTCGCTCGGGCACACGGTGAACGTGCTGGCCCCGGCCGACGACGACCAGTCGCTGCCTCCCTTCGTGACCTCGGCCGGTCGCGCGGTCGCCATTCCCTACAACGGTTCCGTGGCGCGGCTGTCCTTCGGCCCCGTGTCGTACGCGCGGGTGCGCCGGTGGATCGACGAGCACTCGTTCGACGTGCTGCACCTGCACGAGCCCACGGCGCCTTCGTTGTCGTTCTTGGCGTTGGTGGTCGCCGACGGCCCGATCGTCGCCACCTTCCACACCTCGACCGCGCGCTCGAAGATGCTCTCCGCGCTCCAGGGCTTTCTGCAGCCGTTCCTGGAGAAGGTGACCGCGCGCATCGCGGTGTCGGCGCTCGCGCGGCGGGTGCAGGTCGAGCACCTGGGCGGTGACGCCGTGGAGATCCCGAACGGTGTCGACGTCGACTTCTTCGCCTCCGCGTCCACTTTGGACGGTTATCCGCGACCGGGCGGCACCATCGGTTTCGTCGGCCGTTACGACGAGCCGCGCAAGGGCATGCCGATCCTCTGGGAAGCCTTCGCGTTGATCGCCGACGAGTTCCCCGAACTCCGGCTGCTGGTCGTCGGGCGCGGCGAGACCTCCTTCGACGGGCCGTTCGCGGACCGGGTGGACCTGCTGGGCCAGGTCGACGACGTGGAGAAGGCCAGGATGCTGCGTTCGGTGGACGTCTACGTCGCCCCGAACACCGGCGGCGAGTCGTTCGGCATCATCCTGACCGAGGCCATGTCCGCCGGCACCGCCGTGGTGGCGAGCGACCTCGACGCGTTCCGCCGCGTGCTGGAGGACGGCAAGTCCGGCGTGCTGTTCCCCGTCGGCGATGCCCCTGCTCTGGCCGACGCGCTGCGTTCCGTGTTGCGCGACAGCGGTTTGCGCGCCGGGTACGTCGACGCCGCCGCACAACGCGTGCAGGCCTTCGACTGGTCCGTGGTCGCGAGCCAGGTACTGCGCGTCTACGAAACGGCCATCGCCGCCGACCCCCGCCGGGTGAGCGAGGCATGACCACCGCACTCGTAGTCGTTGTCGTCACCCTGCTGCTGGCCGCCTGGATCCTGGCGATCGCGAACCGCCTGGACCGCCTCCACGTCCGCACCGACGCCGCCTGGGCCGCTCTGGACGCCGCCCTGGCCCGCCGCGCCGTGGTGACGCGCGCGTTGCTGGACCCGGCGCTGTCCGCCGCCGCCTCCCGCGCGGAGTCCGCCAGTCGCGCGGACCGGGAACTCGCCGAGAACGAGCTCTCCGGCCTGCTGGGCGCGGTGGACAGGTCGTCTCTGGCCCCCGCCTTGGCTTTCGAGCTGGCCGACGCCGAGGAACGGGTCGTGCTGGCCCGCCGCGTGCACAACGACGCCGTCCGCGACACCCTGCAGCAGCGCCGCCGCCGCATCGCCCGCTGGCTGCGCCTGTCCGGCACCGCCCCGCAGCCGTCGTACTTCGAGATCGCCGAGCCGATCAGCGCGTCCGACGCCGTGATGCTCACGCCCCGCCCCTCCGCCCGCGTCGTGCTGACGGACCCGTCCGACCGGGTGCTGCTGTTCCACGGCTTCGACCCGGCCCGCCCCCAGGAACGCTTCTGGTTCACCGTCGGCGGCGGCGTCGAGAACGGCGAGGACCTGCGCGACGCGGCCGTGCGCGAGGCCTTCGAGGAGACCGGTCTGAAGCTCGCGCCGTCGTCCCTGGTCGGGCCGATCTGGCGGCGTCGCGCGGTGTTCAGCTTCGACGGCAAGACGTTCGACGCCGAGGAGTGGTTCTTCCACGCGCGCATCGAGGGCGATCTCCCCGTTGACACTTCGGGGTTCAACGACGTCGAGGAGGCCACCATCACCGGGCATCGGTGGTGGAGCGCGGTCGAGCTGGAAGCCGCCGAGGACGCCGTGTATCCGGTGCAGCTGGCCGAACTCCTTCCCGTGCTGACGGCCGGCGACTGGGACGGCGAGACACGCGCCGTGCGCTAGTGGTGCGGCTCGCACGTTGCCGCCACACCACCAGGTCATCCGTCGCTTGTGGACGATGATCACGATTCGGCCCGATGTATTGGATCTTGATCTGTCGTTGGGCATGATCCTTTCGCGTCACCCGAATGGGGGACGCTCGAAAGGAGCAAGGGGTGCGTTTCTTCACCAAGGCACTGGCGACGCTGGCTTCGGTCGCCGTGCTGGTCGGTATCGGCATCTCGCCCGCGCAGGCGGCCACCGACTACAGCATCTACGAGAGCAACGGCGACGGTACGCGGCACGCGCGCGCCTGGGGCTCGATCAGCTGGACCAACAGAAGCAGCTTCAACATCCCCCGGGCACACCTGCGTGACCTGGCCTGCGACAGCCAGCCGGTGTTCTGGTACATCGACGTCGACAACCGCTGGACGGGCACCGAGCGGTTCCACCACGGCGGCTGCGACTCGGAGGCGTCCTGGGACGACGTCCACGCCAGCGACATCGAGGGCATCCGGCGGATCGTGATCTACGTCTGCCGCGACACGTTCATCCCGGAGTGCGACTCCAAGGCGTTCAGCAACCCGAACTTCAGCTGACGCGACCGTGGGGTTTGGCCGCTCCGGCGGTCAAACCCCCGCCAGGCTCACGGCAGTTCCCGGTCGTGAGCACGATAACCTCGTTGCCGTGAACGACACCGGCACTCGATGATCACAGCATGGGTCCTGTGGACGGCCGCGCCGGCATCGATGCCGCTCTCGTGAAACGCCTGATCGCCGCGCAGTTCCCGCGGTGGAGCGACCTGGCGGTGACCCCGGTCGAGGTCGACGGGTGGGACAACCGGACCTACCGCCTCGGCGACGACATGTCGGTGCGACTGCCCACCGCGGCCGGCTACGTCCCCGCTGTCGCGAAGGAGAACCGCTGGCTGCCGCGGCTGGCGCCGGCACTGCCGATCACCGTGCCGGCCGTCCTGGCCGAAGGGGTCCCCGGCGAGGGCTACCCGTTCCCCTGGTCCGTGCGCGGCTGGCTACCTGGCCGGACGGCGGATCCGAAACACATCGACGACATGTCGCAGTTCGCGATCTCGGTGGCCGAGTTCATCCGAGCCCTCCAGCGTTGCGACACTGCCGGCGGCCCGCTTGCCGGGGCGCACAGCTTCTACCGGGGCGCCTCGCCGGCCCACTACGACGAAGAGACCCGCCGTTGCCTGGCCGTGCTCGCCGGCCGCGTCGACACCGTTCGGGCCACCGCGGTCTGGGAGGCAGCCCTGACCGCGGAGCACAGTGGAGCACCGGTGTGGTTCCACGGGGACATCGCCCACGGAAACCTTCTGGTCGCAGACGGAAAACTGACCGCGGTCATCGACTTCGGCACCTGTGGCGTCGGCGACCCCGCGTGTGACCTCGTGATCGCCTGGACGATGTTCTCCGGTGACAGCCGGCAGGCCTTCCGGCAGTCGGTCGGCCAGGACCAGGGCACCTGGGCACGTGCCAGGGGCTGGGCGCTGTGGAAGTCGCTGTTGACCCTCACGCAGTGCGTGGACAGCGACCAGGAACTGGCCGCTGTCCACCAGCGCGTGATCGGCGAAGTTCTGGCCGACCCGCGTCAGACAGCCGAGATGATCGAGGAACCGTAGGCGTCGCGCGTCTTGTCCCGCTCGTCGTGCATCAGGTAGAGCGCGAAGTTGTCGACGCCGATCTCCTTGAGCTCCTGCAACCGTTCGATGTGCGCCGACTCCGGCCCGACGAGACAGAAGCGGTCGACGATCGCGTCCGGCACGAAGTCGGTGGAACGGTTGCCCGCCTTGCCGTGGTGGGAGTAGTCGTAGCCCTCGCGGTCCTTGATGTAGTCGGTCAGGGCCTTGGGCACGATGCCCGAGTCCCCGTACCGCGCGACGAGGTCCGCGACGTGGTTGCCGACCATGCCGCCGAACCACCGCAACTGATCCCGCTGATGGGAGAGATCGGTTCCGACGTAGGCGGGGGCCGCCACGCACATCGTGATCGCGGCCGGGTCACGTCCGGCCGCGGCGGCTGCCTCCCGGACCGACCCGATGGTCCAGCGGGCGATGTCCGGGTCGGCGGTCTGCAGGATGAAGCCGTCTGCCTGCTCGCCCACCATCTTCAGTGCGCGAGGTCCGTAGGCGGCCATCCACATTTCGAGTTTTCCGTTGCGCACCCACGGAATCTGCACCGGGGTGCCGTGGTGCTCGACCTCGCGGCCCTCGGCCAGCTCCTTGATCACGTGCATCGCGGAGCCCAGGGTCGCCAGCGACGCCGGCTTCTGGCCGATCACGCGGCGGGCCGAGTCGCCCCGGCCGATGCCGCAGACCGTGCGGTTGCCGAACATGTCGTTCAGCGTGGCGAAGAGTGACGCTGTCACCGACCAGTCGCGGGTGGACGGGTTGGTGACCATGGGGCCGATGATCAGGTCGCGCGTGGCCGCCAGCACCTGTGAGTAGATGACGAACGGCTCCTGCCACAGCACGCAGGAGTCGAACGTCCAGCCGTAGCGGAAGCCGCAGTCCTCGGCGGCACGGAGGCCCTCCACCACGTCCCGCGCGGGCGGGTCGGTCTGCAGCACGATGCCGAAGTCCACGGGTAACGCCCTTTCCTAGACCAGGTACTGGTTGAGGTCGCGGGACACGAAGCGGCCGTGGCCCGTCGAGCCGTGGTACGCGCCGTCGGCGATCACCTTGCGGCCGCGGGAGAACACGGTGTCGACGCGACCCGTGACCTCGAAGCCCTCGTAGGCCGAGTAGTCCACGGCCATGTGGTGGGTTTCGGCGGAGATCGTCTGGGTGGCGGCGGGGTCGTAGATCACGACGTCCGCGTCGGCGCCCGGTGCGATCACGCCCTTGCGCGGGTACATGCCGAACATGCGGGCCGGGGTGGTCGAGACGATCTCGACCCAGCGTTCGCGGGTGATCTCGCCCTTCACGACGCCCTGGTGCAGCAGGTCGACGCGGTGCTCGACGCCGGGCATGCCGTTGGGGATCTTGGAGAAGTCGCCGACGCCCATCTGCTTCTGGTCCTTGAAGCAGAACGGGCAGTGGTCGGTGCTGACGACGGACAGGTCGTTCGTCCTGAGCCCGCGCCACAACGACGACTGGTGTTCCTTGGGGCGCAACGGAGGTGACGCCACGTACTTCGCGCCCTCGAAGCCCGGCCTGGCCAGGTCCTCCAGCGAGAGGTACAGGTACTGCGGGCAGGTCTCGGCGAACACGTTCTGGCCCGTGTCACGCGCGGCCGTCACCGCGTCAAGCGCTTGTGAGGCCGAAAGATGCACGATGTACAGCGGAGAACCGGTGACCTTGGCCAGCTGGATGGCGCGCGAGGTGGCCTCGCCCTCCAGCTCCGGCGGGCGGGTCAGGCCGTGCTGCACCGGGTCGCCCAGTCCGGAGGCGAGCGCCTGGGCGACGAGCTGGTCGATCGCGATGCCGTTCTCCGCGTGCATCATGATCGTGGCGCCGGTCTCGCGGGCCTTCTGCATGGCGCGCAGGATCTCGCCGTCGGTGGCGTAGAAGACGCCGGGGTAGGCCATGAACATCTTGAAGCTGTTCACGCCCGCCGCGATGCAGGAGTCCATCTCCTTCAGCGACTCGTCGGTCACGTCGGAGATGATCATGTGGAAGCCGTAGTCGACGGCGCAGTTGCCGTCGGCCTTGCTGTGCCACTTGTCCATGGTGGACAGCAGCGAGGAACCCTTGGGCTGTACCGCGAAGTCGACGATCGTGGTGGTGCCGCCCCACGCCGCCGCGGTCGTGCCGGTCTCGAAGGTGTCCGCGGACTGGGTGCCGCCGAACGGCATCTCCATGTGGGTGTGCGCGTCGATGCCGCCGGGGATCACGTACTTCCCGGCCGCGTCGATCACCTCGTCGGCCTGCACCTCGAACCCCGGCGTGACCATGGCGGCGATGTGCTCGCCCTCGATCAGCACGTCGGCGGCGTGCGAACCGGTCGCGTTGATGACCAGGCCATTGCGAATCAGAACACTCACGGCGTCACCAGACCCTCGTAGGTGTCGGGGCGGCGGTCGCGGTAGAACGCCCAGGTGTCGCGCACCTCGGTCAGCAGGTCGAGGTCCAGATCGCGCACGACGAGCTCTTCCTCGGTGTCGGACGCGGCTTCGCCGATCAGCTGGCCACGCGGCGAGACGAAGTACGTCTGGCCGTAGAACTCGTTGTCACCCAACGGTTCCACGCCCACACGGTTGATCGCGCCGACGAAGTACTCGTTCGCGACGGCCGCGGCGGGCTGCTCCAGCTTCCACAGGTACTCGCTCAGCGACCGGGAGGTCGCCGACGGGTTGAACACGATCTTCGCACCGGCCAGGCCCAGCGCGCGCCAGCCCTCGGGGAAGTGGCGCTCGTAGCAGATGTAGACGCCGATGCGGCCGACCGCGGTGTCGAACACGGGGTAACCGAGGTTGCCGGGCTTGAAGTAGAACTTCTCCCAGAAGCCCTTGACCTGCGGGATGTGGTTCTTGCGGTACTTGCCGAGGTAGGTGCCGTCGGCGTCGATCACCGCGGCGGTGTTGTAGTAGATGCCGGGCTGTTCCTGCTCGTACATCGGCACGATCAGCACGATGTTGTTCTGTGCCGCGACCTCCTGCATGAGCGCGGTCGTCGGCCCGTCCGGGATCGCCTCGGTGTAGGAGTAGAAGTCCGCGTCCTGCACCTGGCAGAAGTACGGGCCGTAGAAGAGCTCCTGGAGGCACAACACCTGCGCGCCCTGTGACGCGGCGCTGCGGATGTGCTCGACCGCGTTCGCGATCATCGACTCCTTGTCGCCCGTCCACTTCTGCTGGACGAGCGCGGCCCGGATGATGTTGCTCACCTGGTCGTCTCCTTCGTGTTCACCGTGTTGTCCTTGAGAGCAAGGAAAACCAGGAAGCCGGCCGCGAAGCCGATCACCCAGTTGTAGTCGTAGAGCGGCTTGAGGAACGGAATCAGGCCATCCGCCGGGAACGGCCCACCGTAGGCGCCACCGACCGCGAGCACGGAGCCCACGAGGGTCGCCAGAACGGCACGCCAGTTCCAGCCGCCGTTGAACCAGTACGCGCCCCGGCCGTCCAGGTAGAGGTCGGGCAGTTCGAGGTGGGTCTTCTTGATCACCCAGTACCCGGCGACGAACACGCCGGCCACGCTGGCCAGCAGACCGCCGTAGAACCCGAGCCACGAGAAGATGTAGATGCTCGGGTCGGAGATCAGCCGCCACGGCTGGATCACGATGCCGACGACACCGGTGATCAGGCCACCGATCGCGAACGTGATCCGCTTCGGGAACGCGTTCGAGAAGTCGTACGACGGGCTCACGACGTTCGCCGCGAGGTTCGCCGAGATGGTCGCCAGCACCAGCGAGATCAACGCGACGATGACGAGGAACGTGTTGTCGAAGCGCGACGCCAGATCCGCCGGGTCCCAGATCGCCTCGCCGTACAACGCCTGCGCGCCGGACGTGGTGAGGATCGCGACGATCGCGATGAACGACATCGTGGTCGGCAGACCCAGGAGCTGCCCGATGGCCTGCTTCTTCTGGCTGCCGCCGAACCGGGTGAAGTCCGGCATGTTCAGGCTCAGCGTCGACCAGAACGCGATCATGCCCATCAGCGCGGGGAAGAAGACCTTCCAGAAGTCCGGCCCCCAGCCGAGCTTGCTGCCGGTGTGCAGGATCGGCCCGAAGCCGCCCGCCTTCACCAGCACGTAGCCCAGCAGGATCAGGAACCCGATGCTGACCAGCGGCGCCGTCCAGTTCTCGAACCGCCGGATCGCGTCCATTCCGCGCCAGATCACCAGCATCTGCACGACCCAGAAACCGAAGAAGCACAACCACAGCGTCCACGGCTGACCGCCCACTTCGGACGCTTTGCTCCAGCCGTCGCCCGCCAGCCTGCCGACGATCACGTGCAGCGCCTTGCCGCCCACCCACGTCTGGATGCCGAACCAGGCACACGCGATGAACGCCCGCAGCAGTGCCACCAGGTTCGCGCCGCGGATGCCGTAGAAGGCGCGGGCGAACACCGGGAACGGGATGCCGTACTTCGTGCCGGCGTGGCTGTTCAGCAGCATCGGCACGAGCACGATCAGGTTGCCCAGGGTGATCGTGATGAACGCCTGCACCCAGTCCATGCCCAGCGCGATCAGGCTTGCCGCGAGCGTGTAGCTGGGGATGTTGTGCGCCATGCCCATCCACAGCGCGAAGAAGTTGTAGGTGGACCACGTCCGCTGCTCGATGGGCACCGGAGCGAGCTCGGGGTTGTAGAACCTGCTGTCCTCGATGGGACGTACGTCGCTCAGCTCGACTCGGCCGTCAGGTGTGACCTGGGGCGATGAGGACTCAACTGCCATCGTTCAACCCCCTGTTACGCTGCTGAAACAACGCGAACGCGGTCGGTTCCATCCGGGAATCCTGGGTCCGGGCTCGCGGGTCTGGCAGTGTCAGAGTGTCCACGCTTGCTCTGATCCGCGCACATTGTGTTTCATTCTCGGTATGGCGATCTCGCGACGAGGCTTCGTGCTCGGCGGCGCGGGCCTCGTGGGGGCTCTCGGGACGTACGGCGCACTGACCCCGCGCGGCCGCAGACTGCTCGGCTGGACCGGGCCGGACGGCGTGGTGCCCGACGTGGCGCCGGTGGCCGTCGAACCGACGCCGTGGGGCGCGTGGATGGGTTCGAGCGGCCCGGTCGTGCTCGTGCTGCACGGGCGGGGTGGCAGCGTCTCGTGGTGGCAGGACCTGGGGCTGCCCCGGTTCCTCAACGGGTCCGGGTTCCGGTGCGCGGTGGTGAACGGCGGCGAGGACTACTGGGTCGGCCTCACGCCGCCGGTGCCGTTCGAGGCGGCGCTGGGCGTGTCGATGGGCGGGTTCGGCGTGCTGGACATCGCTTCCCGTCGCTCGCTGAAGGCCGTGGCCGCGATCAGCCCGGCGTTGTTCCCGAACTGGGAGGACGCCGAGCGGATCAACGGGTTCGCGTCCCGGACCGTGTGGGAGGCACACGAACCGCTGCGACGTGCCTCGGAGATCAAGTCACCGGTCGGCATCTGGTGCGGGCGGGAGGATCCGTTCCACGACGCCGCGCGGGACATGGCTGATGCCGTACGCGCCGAGGGTTCGTTCGAGCACGGCGCGCACGACGACGGCTACTGGCGGCGGGTGCTGCCGGAAGCGTTGCGGTTCATCGGGTCCTGGCTTTGAGGCGCACCACGGCCGTGCCCGCGCGCCGGTCGTGCCATGTGCGGGTGCCGCGCAGGTCCAGCGACTCCACCGCCGAGAGCACGAGCAGCACCAGTCCGCCCACTAGTAGCAACGACGCGAGCCACCCCGCCGAGGCCACCGCCAGGTGCTCCCCGATGACGACCCACGGCTGCTGCCAGCCCAGGCCCGCCATCAATGCCGGTTCGCGCCAGCCCAGCCCCGCCAACACCAGGACCACGCCCGCGCCGGGCAGCGCGGTCGTGAGCAGGGCGCGGGACAGGACCTGTCGCCAGCTCAGTCCGGACGCCGGGCCCACGACCCGCAGCCCTGTGAGGACCTTGCCGAGGGTGTTCAGGCGCAGCAGCAGCACGTCGTACACGGCCGCACAGAGCACCACCAGCAGGGGTTCGTGGACCAAAGGCCATGCCACGACCAGCACGAGAAGCCAGTCGAGCACACGGGCGGTCAGCCGACGAACGAGCATGATTCACGCTATTCGGCGGAACTCGGTCATAAGTGGCCAGTTCATGGCCAGTTAGCGCTCGAATTCGGCCAACCAGCGGTGTTCGTCGCGGTGGATCCGGCGCGCCGACAGGCCGTCCGTCTCGAACGCGAGGATCTCGCTCGGCGTCAGCGGCCACGGCGGGCCGTCCGGTTCGGGGCCCTCGTCCCGCGCGACGGCCAGCACCAGCAACGTCGAGCCGGCCAGCGACGCCACCCGCTCGATGGCTTCCGCGTGCAGCGAAACCGGGAGCGCCTGCACGGTCATGTTCTCCACCACGAGGTCGAACGCGCGGTGCCACGACGCGGGTGGGTTGAGCAGGTCGGCGACCACGTACTCCACCTTCGACGTCGGGTGGCGCGCCCGGACGGCGGCGATGCCGGTGGGGGAGATGTCGAACGCCACCACGTCGTAGCCGAGAGCGGCGAGGAACTCCGCGTCGCGGCCGTAGCCGCAGCCCACGACCAACGCGCGGCGGCCCAGGCCGTCCGGTGCCTCGTGGGCCCACTCGACCAGGTGCGGTTGCGGGTTCGGGACATCCCACGGGACGGAGGCCGTGCCGGCTTCGGCCTCCGCGTAGAGCTCCTCGAACCAGCCGGTCGGGTTGGTGGCCTGCAGGCGGCGGGCGTCGTCATCAGCGGACATAAGACACTTCTACCGAGCCGCGGCCGAACTCACCGGCGATTTTGCCGAATCGGCAACGTCACTGGACCGACATCATTGGGCGGCGCGCGCCGCGCCGATGTAGTCGACCAGGCCGTCGTCGGCCGGCCACCCGATCTGCGAGCTGATCGCGCCCTTGTTCTCGCCCCACGACCGCTGCGCCGCGGCCTTGATCGCCGGATCGTTCCCGGTGAACTTCGCGCCGAGCGCGTCCCACTGCCGCGACAGCTCGACGACGCGCGGATCGGTGGGCGGCGTGCCGTCGGCCATGTGCTGCCGCAGGTGCTGCACCAGTTCGAGCCAGGAGGCCTTCAACGCCTCGACGGCCTCGGGGCCCATCGACGCGGCGCGGGAACGCAGATCGGACAGCTGATCGGCGGTGAAGTAGCTCTCGTACACGGACATCAGCTCCAAAGTGGACAGAAGCGACTCGGTGGTGTGGCCGTCGAGCAGTGCGGTGATCCGCGACCGCAGCACCTCCACCTGTCGCGCCTGCGTGGTCAGCGCGGCCAGCTGGGCCTGGAAGATCGGCCGCAGTGAGTCCGATGAGGACAGCGCCGCGTGGACCTCCTCCAGGGACAGGCCGAGCTGGCGCAGCGATCTCACCTGATAGAGGCGTCGCACATCGTCCGGTGTGTACCGACGGTGACCGGACGGCGTGCGTTCGGACGCGACGACCAGACCGATCTCGTCGTAGTGGTGGAGCGTGCGGACGGTCAGTCCGCTCGCTTTGGCCAGGTCACCGACGCTCCAACGGGTCACACGGCCACCGTAGGACCTCCCGCTGCGAGAGGTTCAAGTCCCTCAACACCCGATCGAGCGGATAAATGTGCGAACCAAATGCGCCGATGAATACGAAGATCGGTCCCCAAACCAGATTGAGGAAAACTGTGTCTCGTTCCGGACTGTTCCGTGCCGCCGCTCTGCTCGCCGCTGGTGCCGCCCCGCTGCTCGCGGGTTCCGCCAGCGCGACCGAGGTGCCGCAGCTCAACGGCGGCGTGCCCGACGTCGGCGCGGACAAGCTGATCACCGACGCCACCCAGCACGTCAACCCGCTCGAGGCGGGCAAGGCGCTGCAGCTCCCCACCGTCAAGGCACCGCTCGCCGGTGACGTGCAGGCGCCGGAGGCCGCGCAGGAGCGCACCGTGCCGAACCCGATCGCGTCCGAGTTCGGCACGCTGCCCGCGCTGCCGAACGCGGAAGAGCTGGTCGGCAACGCGCACATCGGTGACCTCCAGGCGCCGAAGGTGTCGGACCTGCCGACCAACGGTGTCGTGCCGGCCGTCCCCGGCGTGCCCGCGAGCCCGGTGCTGTCCGGCACGCTGCCGACGATCAACGGCTGATGGCGTCTGCAAGTACTACCGACATGCTGTTGGCAGTACTTGCAGACACCCCAGCGGCAATGGGCCCGTGAGTGATCACGGGCCCATTTCGTGCACCAGGAGCGCGACGAACAGCGACAGCACGGACTCCGGGTCCTCCAGTGAGACGCCGAGGACCTGCTCGATCCGCGCCAGCTGCTGGTAGTAGGCGGTCCGCGACAGGTGCGCGGCACTCGCGGCCGCCGACTTGTTGCCGCCGTTCTCGCACAGGCACCGCAGCAGCTCGACCAGTCGCGAGCCCTGCGCCGAGTCCCGCGTCAGTAGCGGCCCCAGCTCGCGGTCCGCGAACGCCCGCACCCGCTCGTCTTCGCGCAGCAGGTGCAGGAGCCCGCGCAGCCGCACGTCGTCCAGCCGGTGGTAGAGCTGGGATCCCGGCGCCCGCAACGCCGCGCCGGCCACGTGCGCGGCCTCGCCCAGCGAGCGCCGGACGTCCGTTGTGGACGTGACGGTCGTGCCTACCGCGATCACCACGGTCGACGCCGCCGTCCGGTGGATCTCGCGGGCGACCTTGCGCAGCACCCCTTCCACGCCAACGGTCATCGGCACCGACAGCAGGGCCCGCACCGAGGTGTCGTCCACGACGCCGACCAGCGCCGCGACCGTCACCCGCCGCCCCGCCAGCGCCGCCGCCTCGGCGAGATCGCGCAGAACCTCTTGCGTGGCAAGCGTTTGCGCATGCGACACGGACACCGGCCGGACCGCCACGCCGATCAGCTGCCGCCGTTCCAGCGGCACGCCCAGCGCCGCCGCCCGCGCGCCCAGATCCGGCGACTGCGGAGCCTGACCCAGCAGCTGCGCGAGCAACGTCCGATGCGTCTGCCGTTCCAGCGACTCCCGGTCGCGCGCCACCAGCCGGTGCACGGCCAGTGCGGACGCGGCCCGTTCGGCGACCACCACGTGCCGGTGCGGCGGCGGCTCCGGCGACACCAGGACGAGCCGGCCCCAGTCCGCGCCGCGCGCCCCGACGATCGTGATCAGCCACCCGGACTCACCGTGATAGGCGGTCCGCTCGCTCACCGTCACCGCCCGCGAGCGCGCCGCCCAGTCGTCCAGCAGCGTCGCCGGATCGTGCCCGGCCGCGTCGTAGGCCAGCACGTCGTGGCCCAGCGTCTCCAGCACGACCGGCAGCCCGGACGTCCGCGCCACCTCGCGCAGCACCTCGGCCGGCTCGGCCCCGGCGACCGTCAGCGCCGTGAACGTCTCGTGCACCTGCTCCGCGGCGCGCAGTTCGGCCAGCTGGGCGTCCACGATCAGCGCCACCACCGCCTCCGTGACGGCCACGTACTTCGTCTCCTCGGAGAGCGTGAGCAGCGGTAACCCGTGGTGCTCCGCGGCGGTGACCAGCGCGGCCGGTACCTCGTCGCGCCACCGCCGGCCCAGCTCGATCACCAGCCCTGCGCAGCCCACGGCGGCCAGTTCCTCGATGTAGCGGGCGAGGCCGGACTCGGGCAGCATCACGCCCGTCGTGAGCACCAACTCGCCGCCGCGCAGCAGCGGCGCGATGTCTGCGATCTCCGCCACATGCACCCATCGGACGCGGCGGGCGAGCCCGGCCGCACCGGCCACCAGACGTGGCTTTCCCTGCCTGATGACAGGCAGTGCGACGACTTCGGCGACGGTCGGGTACATGGACACAACGTAATGCCAAACAGCCGATCCAGGTACACGTTGTGCATGGCGGCGAACCCGGCGCGGCACCAGACTTCGCTGTGTTGGTTCTGGGGCGAAACGTAGACCGCTGGAGGACGTGATGGCCCACAAGGAGCTGCTGGCACGACACCGCGCGGTGATGCCGAAGTGGCTGGCCCTCTACTACGACGAGCCCATCGAGATCGCGAGCGCCAGCGGCCGCCGGGTGACCGACCGCGAGGGCACGACCTACCTGGACTTCTTCGCGGGCATCCTGACCAACGCCATCGGCTACGACGTCGCGGAGATCAGCGACGCGATCCGCTCCCAGCTCGACACGGGCGTGCTGCACAGCTCGACGCTGTATCTGATCAAGAACCAGGTCGAGCTCGCCGAGAAGGTCGCCGAACTCTCCGGCATCCCGGACGCCAAGGTGTTCTTCACCAACTCCGGCACCGAGGCCAACGAGACCGCGCTGATGCTCGCCACCACGGCGCGACGCAGCGAACAGGTGCTGGCCCTGCGCAACAGCTATCACGGCCGTGCGTTCGCGACGGTCGCCATCACGGGCAACCGCGGCTGGTCCGCGTCCGCGCTCTCGCCGATCAAGGTCAGCTGGGTGCACGGCGGCTACCGCTACCGCAGCCCGTTCAAGGCCATGGACGACAAGGACTACATCCGGGCCTGCGTCGACGACCTGCGCGAGATCATCGAGACCACCACGGCCGGTGACGTCGCCTGCATGATCGCCGAGCCGATCCAGGGCGTCGGCGGGTTCACCTCGCCACCCGACGGCCTGTTCCGCGCCTTCAAGGACGTCCTGGACGAGTACGGGATCCTCTTCATCTCCGACGAGGTGCAGACCGGCTGGGGCCGCACCGGTGAGCACTTCTGGGGCATCCAGGCGCACGACGTGGTGCCGGACGCGATGACGTTCGCCAAGGGCCTCGGCAACGGTCTCGCGATCGGCGGGGTGGTCGCGCGCGGTGACCTGATGGACACGATCAACGCCAACTCGATCTCCACGTTCGGCGGCAACCCGGTCTCCACGGCCGGCGCGCTGGCCACGATCAACTACCTGCTCGACCACGACCTGCAGGCCAACGCGGCCAAGCTCGGCTCGCGGCTGCTCGGCGGCCTGCGCGAGCTCGCGGAGAAGCACCCGGTGATCGGTGACGTGCGCGGCAAGGGCCTGATGGTCGGTGTCGAGTTCGTCGGTCCGGAAGGGGAGCCGAACGCCGGTGCCGCGGCCACCGTGCTGGCCGAGACCAAGGCGCGCGGTCTGCTGGTGGGCAAGGGCGGTCTGTACGGCAACGTGATCCGGTTGGCGCCTCCGATGACGCTGACCGAGGACGAACTCGAAGAGGCGCTGGGGATCCTGGCGCAGGCAGTGGAGCGCGCATGAGCAAGCCCAACGTGATCAAACACTGGATCAACGGCAAGCCTTGGGGCGACGCTCCGGAACGGCTTGGTGACGTCTACGACCCGACGACCGGCGAGGTGGCCCAGCAGGTCGCCTTCGCGTCCGTGTCCGAAGTGGACGCGGCGGTTTCGGCTGCCGCGGAAGCGTTTGCGTCGTGGCGGAACGCGTCCCTGGCACAGCGCGCGACGGTCATGTTCAAGTTCCGCGAGTTGCTGAACGACCGCAAGGGTGATCTTGCGAAGATCGTCTCCGCGGAGCACGGCAAGGTGGTGTCCGACGCGGGCGGCGAGATCCAGCGGGCCCTCGAGTCAGTCGAGTACGCGTGCGGCATCCCGCAGCTGCTCAAGGGCGGGTTCAGCGAGAACGCCTCGACGCGTGTGGACGTCTACTCGATCCAGCAGCCGGTGGGCGTGGTCGGCGTGATCTCGCCGTTCAACTTCCCGGCGATGGTGCCGCTGTGGTTCGTGCCGACGGCGATCGCCTGCGGCAACTGCGTTGTCCTGAAACCGTCGGAGAAGGACCCGTCGGCGGCGAACTTCATCGCCGAGCTGTTCGCCGAAGCGGGCCTGCCGGACGGTGTGCTGAACGTCGTGCACGGCGACAAGGTGGCCGTCGACCGGTTGCTCGAACATCCGGCGGTGAAGGCGATCTCGTTCGTCGGTTCGACGCCGATCGCCCGCTACGTCTACGAAACCGGTACCTCGCACGGCAAGCGCGTGCAGGCGCTCGGCGGCGCGAAGAACCACATGGTCGTGCTGCCCGACGCCGACCTCGACCTGGCCGCGGACGCCGCGGTGTCCGCCGGGTTCGGCTCGGCGGGGGAGCGGTGCATGGCCATCTCGGTGGTCGTGGCCGTCGGCCCGGTCGGCGACTCGCTGGTCGAGAAGATCAAGTCGCGGATCGCCGAGGTCAAGGTGGGTTCCGGGCCGTCGTGCGAGATGGGGCCGCTGGTCACCGCTGTGCACCGGGACAAGGTCACGTCCTATTTGGACGCCGGCGTCGAGGCGGGCGCGTCACTGGTCGTGGACGGCCGCACGCACCCGATCGACGGCGAGGCGAGCGGGTTCTGGCTCGGCCCGACGCTGTTCGACCACGTCGGCACGGACATGACGATCTACACCGACGAGATCTTCGGCCCGGTGCTGTCGGTGGTGCGAGCGGACAGCTACGACGAGGCCGTCGAGCTGGTGAACGCCAACCGGTACGGCAACGGCACCGCGATCTTCACCAACGACGGCGGTGCCGCGCGCCGGTTCCAGAACGAGATCGAGGTCGGCATGGTCGGCGTGAACGTGCCGATCCCGGTGCCGGTCGCCTACTACTCGTTCGGCGGCTGGAAGGAGTCGCTGTTCGGTGACGCGCACGCGTATGGGCCGCACGGCGTGCACTTCTTCACCCGCTCGAAGGTGGTCACCTCGCGGTGGCTCGACCCGTCGCACGGTGGCGTGAACCTGGGGTTCCCGCAGAACACCTGATTGTGGACACTGAGCGGCGACATGGACACTCGCCGCTCCTGCGACACCTGTCGGGACACGGCCGACGGAGCGGGTGCCACCTGGACCCGGACGGCGAGGCGCGGGCGTTGGCGGAGGCCGGTTTCACGGTGACGGCCCGCCTCGACCGCGCCCCGGACGTAAGCGCCGAGCACCCGAGCGACCGGACCTACCTGTGTTGGTGCGTGCGGGGATCAACGCGTGACCCGGTGGGAGCCGCCGAGCCGCGGCTCCCACCGCCGGGTCACTTCGACGAGCGTGCGGCCATTGCTTCGGGCAGCGGGTCGTAGCGGGAGAAGCGCCGGGTGAACGTGCCGGTGCCCGAGGTGAGCGACCGCAGCTCGATCGCGTACCGCAGCAGCTCGCTGGACGGCACCTCGGCCCGGATCACCGTCCGCCCGCCCTCGTCTGCCTCGGTGCCGAGCACCCGCCCGCGCCGGCCGGACAGGTCGCCGAGCACGGTTCCGAGGTGCTCGTCGGGGAGCTTGATCGCGACCTCGTCCATCGGCTCCAGCAACGTCGTGCGCCCGGCGGCAGCGGCCTCCTTCAACGCCATCGCGCCGGCGGTCTGGAACGCCGCGTCCGACGAGTCGACCGAATGTGCTTTGCCGTCAACGAGAGTGACCCGGACGTCGACGACGGGGGTGCCGTCGTGCAGGCCCCGCTCCAGCTGGGCTCGCACGCCCTTCTCGACGGACGGGATGAACTGGTTCGGGACCGAGCCGCCGACGATCTTGTCGACGAACTCGAACCCGGAGCCCCTGGGGAGTGGTTCGACGACGATGTCGCACACCGCGTACTGGCCATGACCTCCAGATTGCTTCACGTGCCGGCCGTGGCCCTTCGCCTGGCCCGCAAAGGTTTCGCGCAGTGCCACGCGGACCGGCTCGGTGTCGATCTCCGCGCCGCCCGCCCGCAGCCGCGCCAGCACGACGTCGGCGTGCGCCTCGCCCATGCACCACAGCACCATCTGGTGTGTCTCGGCGTTGCGGTCCAGCCGCAGCGTCGGATCGCTGGCGACGAGCCGGTTCAGGTTGCGCGCCAGGCTGTCCTCGTCGCTGCGGGTGCGCGGCACGACCGCGACGGGCAGCAGTGGTTCGGGCATGTTCCACGGCGCCATCAGCAGCGGCTGTTCGGGGGCTGAGACGGTGTCGCCGGTCTCGGCGGTGGTGAGCTTGGTGAGGGCGCAGAGGTCGCCGGCCACGCAGTAGGGGACTTCGCGGAGGTTGGCGCCCAGGGGGGAGTAGATGTGGGCCACGCGTTCGTCGGCGTCGTGGTCCTCGTGACCGCGGTCGGCCATGCCGTGGCCGGAGACGTGCACGGGGCGTTCCGGGCGCAGGGTGCCGGAGAAGACGCGGACCAGCGACACGCGGCCGACGTAGGAGTCCACCGCGGTGCGGACCACCTCGGCCACGAGCGGCCCGTCGGGGTCGGGGGCCATGCGGGGCTGGGGGATGCCGTCCACCGACGTGACGTCGGGGACCGTGTGTTCCAGCGGGGAGGGGAAGGCGCGCGCGATGCCGTCGAGCAGCTCGGTCAGACCCATGCCGGTGGCGGCGCACACGGGCATCACCGGGTGGAACGAGCCGCGGGTGACCGCGGTCTCCAGGTCGGCGATGAGCGTGTCCTGGTCGATCTCCTCGCCCGCCAGGTAGCGGTCCATGAGGGTCTCGTCCTCGCTCTCGGCGATGATGCCCTCGATCAGCGCGGCGCGTTCGTCCGGGTAGTCGTCGCCGGACGTCAGCAGGCCGACCAGCTGGTCACCTTCCTGCATGTAGAGCGGCACCACCCCGGTGCCGAACGCGGCCTGGCACGCGACGACCTCGGTCATGACGTCGGCGCGGTGGTGGTCGGTGCGGGTGATCACCACGGCACGCGGCATGCCGACGGAGGCGCACTCCTCCCACAGGGCGATGGTGGCCGCGTCCACGCCCTCGAACGCGTTGACAACAAAAAGGGCCGCGTCCGCGGCCCGTAGTCCTGCCCTGAGCTCACCCACGAAGTCGACGTATCCGGGGGTGTCGATCAGATTGATCTTGATGTCCCCGTGCTGGATCGGAGCGACCGCGAGGCCCACCGATCGTTGTTGCCGGACCGCGGCCGGATCGTGGTCGCAGACCGTCGTGCCTTCGGTCACCGACCCCGCACGGGTCAGAACGCCGGTGGCGGCGAGCAGGGCTTCGGTGAGCGTCGTCTTGCCCGCGCCGGACGGCCCGACGAGCACGACGTTGCGGACCTTGGCCGGGTCGTCCACAGCGACCGCGCCTGCCGGTGTGCCGTTGTCGGAGTGCTTGCTTCCCATGGCTACCTCCGTCAAGTCGTTAGTGTTCGATCTCACACCCGTTCAGGTTCCGGTACAAGTGCGGAGACCCGACCGGATGCCTCCGTGCTTCAGGAGGGCGTTTCGCTTCCCGGCGCGTGAGCACCGTCACGACCTGCGGTTGATCGGAAAGTGGCCTTCTGGTTCCGGGCTCCAGTGGCTTGGGTGAGATGGCCACACCAGACGTAGGATGGGTTCACCAGACTTCCCCCTTGAGAAAGGTTGCCCCGGTGAGCACTGATCAGGTCACGGGTACCGCCCGCGTCAAGCGCGGCATGGCCGAGATGCTCAAGGGTGGCGTGATCATGGACGTGGTCGACGCCACCCAGGCGAAGATCGCGGAGGACGCGGGCGCCGTCGCCGTCATGGCGCTCGAGCGCGTGCCCGCCGACATCCGCGCGCAGGGCGGCGTCGCCCGCATGAGCGACCCCGACCTGATCGACGGCATCATCGACGCCGTCTCGATCCCGGTGATGGCCAAGGCCCGCATCGGCCACTTCGTCGAGGCCCAGGTCCTCGCCTCGCTGGGCGTCGACTACATCGACGAGTCCGAGGTGCTGACCCCGGCCGACTACGCCAACCACATCGACAAGTGGGCGTTCACCGTGCCGTTCGTGTGCGGTGCGACGAACCTGGGCGAGGCCCTGCGCCGCATCACCGAGGGCGCGGCCATGATCCGCTCCAAGGGCGAGGCCGGCACCGGTGACGTCTCCAACGCCACCACGCACATGCGCAAGATCCGCCAGGAGATCCGTCGCCTGCAGAACCTCCCCGAGGACGAGCTGTACGTCGCCGCCAAGGAGTTGCAGGCGCCGTACGAGCTCGTCAAGGAGATCGCGCAGAACGGCAAGCTCCCCGTCGTGCTGTTCACCGCGGGCGGCATCGCCACCCCGGCCGACGCCGCGATGATGATGCAGCTCGGCGCCGAGGGCGTGTTCGTCGGTTCCGGCATCTTCAAGTCCGGCAACCCGGAGCAGCGCGCCGAGGCCATCGTGAAGGCCACCACCTTCTACGACGACCCGGACGTCATCGCCAAGGTCTCGCGTGGCCTGGGTGAGGCCATGGTCGGCATCAACGTGGCCGACATCCCGGAGCCGCACCGCCTGGCCGAGCGCGGCTGGTAGGCCTTCCGAACAAAGAGGCGCACCCACGTCGGGTGCGCCTTTTTGTTGTTCCGGAAGGCGTTGACCATCAACACAAGACCGATCAACTTGGCCTGGATTACCTGGGTCGCAGTGGATGAGTCGTACCAATAAGACCGGGTGTACAAGCTGCGACCGTCCTGAACAGGTGTCCGAATGGGCTAGTCCGACTCATTCTCTTCAACATGTACTACCTATTGACCGTCGCAGCCGCCGAGCCCTACTTTGGGGACTCTGCGTTGGCCCGCCGCCAGCAATGAGAACTCTTCGCCAGGACAAGGGAGTTCAGGCATGGCACGAGTGTTGGTGCGGGCCGTGGTCGCGGTAGTGCTGGCCGTGGCCGGGGTGACAACACCGGTCCCGGCGGTTGGTTCCGCCGCCCCGGTGCCGGACGTGAACGGGGTCGCCGCGGACGTGAACGGGGTCGCCGCGGGCAACGCCGCGATCGGGTCCGTCGATCTGGCCGGCAGGTGGAGCTTCACCCCGGCGGGCCGGGCGGCCACGACGATCACCGTGCCCGGTGGTGGCTGGTACAAGCAGGGCTTCACCGACGTGAACGAGGCGACGTACTCGCGCACCATCACCGTGCCAGACTCGGGGCAGCCGCAGTCGGCGTGGATCGAGTTCGGCGCGGTGAACCACCAGGCGACCCTGTCGGTCGACGGGCGGGTCGTCGCCACCCAGACGACCGCGTTCACCCCGTCGAACTTCGACATCACCGCTGTCGCGGCGCCCGGCACCACGCACACGATCAGCGTGAACGTGAAGGGCCGGGGCGCGTTGAAGACGCCGGCGGGCAAGTACCTGGTTCCCGACGCCGCCAGCTGGTCCGAGGGGTGCCGCAGGGCATCTTCCGTTCGGCGTTCCTGCGCGTGTACCCGGCCGTGTACGTCAGCGACGCCTTCATCCGCACCTCGGTGACAGACCAGAGCCTCACCTATGACGTGTCGGTCACCAACACCTCCGGCAGCGCCCGCACCGTGACCCTCGGTGGCACGCTCGCCTCGGACAACGGCGAGACCTTCAACTACCCCGCCCTGCCCAGCCGCACCGTCACCGTCGCGGCCCGCTCCACCGCGACGGTGACCGTCGGGCCGGTGGCGTGGTCTCTCGGCGCCGCTTCGTACTGGTGGCCGAATGTGCCGTACCGCCAGGGATATCGCGCTCAGTTGCACCGGCTGTCGGTGCAGGCGTCCACCGATGACGGCCGCACCAGCGACGCCACCTACCGGTTCGGGTTCCGGGAAAGCACCCAGAACGGCGAGCACTACCGCCTCAACGGTGTGCGGCTGAACGTGCGCGGCGACAACCTGCAGGGCGCCGACTACGACCGGATCAACAACGGCGGCAAGGGCGACGCCTACGACACGCTGCCGGGCTTCCTCCCGCCGTCGACCGGCAACGGCGGCTGGCCGCAGGCGGTCGACAACTACCAGCGGCTCAACTACAACGTCGTCCGGATCCACCAGGAGCCGGCCAGTCCGTACATGCTCGACACGGCCGACGAGCTCGGCCTGATGATCATCGACGAGACCGCCATCCGCGGCTCCGGCAGACCACAGGACTTCAACGCCGGTCGCGCCAACATGGTGGCCCACGCCCGCGCGCTGGTCCTGCGCGACCGCAACCATCCCGCGATCATCCGCTGGAGCCAGGTGAACGAGCCGAACGGCGGCGAGTTCGACTCCGAGCAGTTCCAGCGGGAGCTGTACGCGGCCATGAACGGCGCCGACGGCACCAGGCCGATCATCGCCGAGCTGGGCACCGGCGGGTCGCCCAACCAGTATCCCTCCATGACGCAGGCCAACTTCAACCTCATCCCGCACTACCTCGACGGCTTCGGCCGCTACGGCGAGCAGACCTGGTCCGTGGCCGGTCGGCCGGACGGCGAGGGCGAGTTCATCTGGCCGGCGTGCAACACGAAGCAGGGCTTCGAGTGGTTCGCCACCGCGACCGCCGCCAAGCGAGGCAAGGACGCCAGCGACATACGGCCGTACACGCTGCTGTCCGCCTGGGCGAGCGTCATCCCCGGCGTGCGGAGCACGGACTTCACGCCGGAGGAGGGCGGCCGCCCCATCTACGGCGTGGACAACCTGCCCGACCCGTGGAGCAACGCCCAGATCCAGCGGGTCCAGGCCGGCTTCAACCCGGTCGCCGCGATCGACCTGCCCTACTGGTCGGCCTCCGGTGCGTCCGACGCGAACGGCAGCTTCCCGCTACCGTCAGCCGTTCCCAGTTTCGCCGGCAACACCACGGTCGAACCGCACCATCACCGTCTTCAACGACGACCCTCACCGGCACCGCCGTGGACTTCGCCTGGAGTGCCCGGCTGGACAGCCCCACCGGCGCGGTGATCGCCTCCGGCAGCACGACCCTCACCATCCCGCTGGGTTCGCGCGTGAGCCAGCCCGTGTCCTTCACGACCCCTGCCAGCGGCTCACGGGTGTACCTCGTCCTGTCCACCGGCAAGTCCGGCACCACCACGTTCACCGACACGGCCGAGTACTTCACCCTGGCGCCGGCCACGGCCCCACGCCGGGTAAGTACCGCATCGTCAACCGCAACAGCGGCAAGCCGCTGGCCATCGCCGGCAACTCCACCGCCGACGGCGCCAAAGCCGTGCAGCAGACCGGAAACGCGACCTGGACCATCAGCGCCGGCCAGAACGGAGCCTTCAGCCTGCGCTACGACGCGACCGGCAAGGTGCTCGACGTCAACGGTTCCTCTTCCACCACCGTTACAGCTACAGCAGTGGACCTCGAACGGCGGCACCAACCAGCAATGGTTCCTGCGGCCGCGGCCGGTGGTTCTTCACCATCGTCAACGTCGGCAACGTCTCGCGGCGGACGTCTACGGACGTCCACAAGCGACGGTGCGCAGGTCGTGCATGGACTGCCAACAGCGGGTCAACCAGCAATCACTCCTGCTTTTGTTGATAGGCGCATCGCTTCGTGCGGTGCGCCTTCCTTCGCATCAGGGCTGCGTGAAGCAGTACGTCGTCTTGATCTCCGGGTAGGCCAGCGCCAGTGGCTGGTTCACCTGGCACGCCGCCTTGTCCACGGTGTTCGCGAGCACCGTCGCCCTGAACACCCTGGAGTTGGCGCCGCACTCCGCCTTCGGGATCTCGGCCTTGAGCTCGGCCATCGTGAAGTCGTAGCACTGACCGTCGGCGAACACCGGGATCAGGCACACCGACACGGTCTCCAGCACGCTGATCTGGCTGTACTGGACGTACCCGTCGGCGAGGTCACCGCACTTCTCGCTCGACGACGACGCGACCTTGCTGACGGTGTAGTTGTGCTGGTTCTCGGCGCACGGGACCTTCTCGTAGGCCGGCTTGGCCGCGTAGCCGGTCATCTTCACGCAGTCGCCGATCTCCGCGAACGGCGCCGGCTTGGACGTGGTCGTCGGCGGGGTCGTCGTTCGCTGGGCGACCGGTGGCCGCGCCGAGTCGTCCCCGCTGCCGCCGAAGTCGATGGTGTCCTTGGTGGAGAGCCAGAAGATCGTGCCGCCCAGCAGCACCATGAACGCCGTCAGCGCGAGGACGATCTTCAGGCCGGCCCCGGACTCGCGCAGTGGCGCGACCGGAATGATCGGCTCCGGCATGTCGTACATGCCGATGGGTCTGCCCGGGCGCGGCTGCTCGGGCTCGTTCGGTGGTGTGGTCAACATGTCCCCCCAGACTCGGCGGACAGAATACGCCGCCGGTCCCAGACCCGGCGTGAAGCAGTACTGGTCTTCGTTTCCCGTATCCATCGCCTTCACCAGTCCGCGCCTCACGCCGCCTCGTCCGCGGTGTTCGTGAGCACCCGCACCTTGATCGCCCCTCATGAGCCGCAGTCACCCGGGTTCTCGGCGGGAGCGAGGCGAGCGTGAAGTTGTAGCACTCACCGTCGAAGAACACCGGATCAGGCACAGGTGCGTGCCCATGAAGCCGTCGCGACTGTTGTAGGTCGTGTACCGTCCGGGTCTCGCCGCACTTGTCGCTCAGACGCCGAGTTCCTTGCTCACGGTGTGTGTGCAGCCTGCCTCGCAGGAACCTTCTCGTACGTCATGTCCTCCACGCCCGTCAGCTTCACGCGTCGCCGACCGCCGCGCCGGGCTCGCGATCTCCTGGGAGCAGGAAGAACACCGGGACAGCATCGTGATCAGCGGACGCCGAGGACTCCCGCGATGACCAGGCCGACGCCCGTGAGTCCTCTTACGGCGGCCCGCCCCGGCGCGGCTCTCCCCCCCCCCCCCCCCCCCCCCCGCGTCCGGTTGGACGGCACCTGGTGTGCCGCCCCACCGGTGGTCAGGTCCGCCGCCCGCGCCGCAGGGCCGCGGGCAGCGGTTCGTGGTGCAGCACACCGAGCCGTTGGGTGGCACGGGTGAGCGCCACGTACAGCTCGGCCGCCCCGCGCGGTCCGTCGGCCAGGATCTGTTCCGGCGCAACGACGAGCACCGCGTCGAACTCCAGGCCCTTGGTCTCTGATGCGGGAACGGTGCCGGGCACGCCGGGCGGCCCGATCACGACGCTGGTGCCCTCCTGCGCGGCCTCCGCGAGCACGAACTCCTCGATGGCGGCCGGCAGCTCGTCCACCGAAACCTGCCGGGACCAGGGCTGAACACCGTTGGCGCGCACCGATTCCGGCGCCTTCACGTCCGGCGCGAACTCGGCGAGCACCCGTGCCGCGACGGCCATGATCTCGGCCGGGGTGCGGTAGTTCACCGTCAGCGAGCGGTAGACCCAGCGGTTCGCCACGTACGGGTCGAGCATCTCCGCCCACGACGTGGCACCCGCGGGTGCCCGGCGCTGGGCCAGGTCGCCCACCACCGTGAAGGAACGGCCGGGGCAGCGGCGCATCAGCACGCGCCAGTCCATTTCGGACAGTTCCTGGGCCTCGTCGACGACCACGTGCCGGTAGGTCCAGCTCCGGTCCGCCAGCGCGCGTTCGACGAGGGTGCGCGTGTCGTGCACGTCGAACCGGTCCGCCAGCTCCTCGGCGAGCATCAGGTCCGTGGCGAAGAGGTGGTCCTCGTCGTCCATGTGGTCCTGCCGGCCGACCATGCTGTCCAGGACGTCGGCGGCGTAGCGGGCCTCGGCCCTGCGGGCGTCCGAGGCGACCTTCGCCGCGGCGTCCTCGGCGCGCCGGTCGGCACCCACCAGGTCGTACAGCTCGTCGAGCAGCGGCACGTCCGAGACCGTCCAGGCCTCGCCGTCGGCGCGGTACAACGACGGGTCGCCGCCCGCCGCCACCAGGCGTTCACGCGACGCGTACAGCGAGCCCAGGAGCCGCTCGGGCGACAGCACGGGCCAGAGCTCGTCGACCGCCCGCATGAACGTCGCGTCGTCGCCGAGGTCCTTGATCAGGCCCGAACGCATCTCCTCCCAGCCCGCGCGGTCGGAGCGGGACAGCCAGCCCTTGCCGATCCGGCCGATCGCGCGTTCGGTCAGGACGTACGTGATGATCTCGAGGAACACCTTGCGGCCCTCGTTGTGCGACAGGCCGCTGTCGCGCGCCTCCTGCCGGGCCCACTCCGCCGTCTCGGCGTTGATCTCCACCACGACGTCCTTCATCGTGATCGGGATCGGCTCCGAAGGCAGCCGCTGCCGGTCCGCGACCGCGGCCGTCAGCACCTCCAGCATCTTCAGAGAGCCCTTGAGCCGCGCGACCTCCGGGGAGTCCTCGGCCGTGACGTTGAGCCCCGGCACGAGGCCACCGGCGGTGGTGAACACCACGTCGGACTCGCCCAGCGACGGCAGCACGCGGCCGATGTGGTTGAGGAACGCCGGGTTCGGGCCGACGACGAGCACGCCGTGACGTTCCATGCGCTCGCGTTGCGTGTACATCAGGTACGCGACGCGGTGCAGCGCCACGACGGTCTTGCCGGTGCCGGGACCGCCCTCGATCACCAGCACACCGGGGTGGTCGAGCCGGATGATCGCGTCCTGTTCGGACTGGATGGTCGCCACGATGTCGCGCATGCCCTCGCCGCGCGGCGCGTTCACGGCCGCGAGCAGGGCGACGTCCCCGCGTTCCTCGCCGAGCCGGCCGAACACCTCGTCGGTGAAGCCGGCCACGGCGCGGCGGCGGGCGTGGAACTGGCGGCGCCTGCTCATGCCCTCCGGGTTCGCGCCGGTCGCGGTGTAGAACGGGCGCGCCGCCGGTGCGCGCCAGTCGATCAGCGCCGGCTCGAAGTCCTGCTCCTCGTCGAACAGGCCGATCCGGCCGATGTAGGAGGTGTCGCCGTCGACGCTGTCCAACCGGCCGAAGCAGAGCCCGTAGTCGGCCACGTTCAGCCGCTTCATCTCACGGTGCCGGGCGCGAATCTCGTTGTCCCGTTCCATGACGGTCTCGCCGGTGCCGCCCAGCGCCGCCTGGTACGCGGCCTTCACCCGCGCGCGTTCGGCGTCGAGCCGTGCGTAGAGCTCGGCCACGTACTCGCGCTCTGCCTGCAGTTCTTTGACGTACCGCTGGTCTGTCACGTGCTCCCCACAGTGCCTGTGTTCCGCGTAGGGCGATGATTCTGAAGTACGCCCGGGGTCTTGTGGCAAGACCCCCTCTGTGCTATACGGTTAAGTGGGAAGAAACGAAGATCCCATCTTTCGCGCGCGAGCGCATCTCCTCAGACCGTGTGCTCCATGACCATCATCGCGGTCGTGCCCGGTTCCAGCGCTTTGCAGATGTGCGGCAGGTCGCCCGGATAGACGATGTAGTCGCCGGGCCCGAGCTCGATCGGGTCGTCGGCGAGCCCGGCCAGGCACCGGCCGCTCGCCACGATCATGTGCTCGACGCTGCCCGGCACATGCGGCTCGGACTCGCGGGCGCCGCCCGGTTCCAGGGCCAGCCAGTAGATGTCGTGCTTGGTGCCCGGACGGCACGCGGCGAGCAGCGTGGCGGAGTAGTGCGCGCGCTCGGAGTGGATGACCGGGCCTTCGCCGGCGCGGATGACCTGCACGCGCGGCACGGCCGGTTCGACCAGCCGGCTGAACGGGACGCCCAGCGCCACGCCGAGTGCCCACAGGGTCTCGACGTCGGGGTTGCCGACGCCCGACTCCAGCTGGGAGAGGGTCGACTTCGCGATTCCGGCCTTGCGCGCCAGCTCGGTCAGCGAGAGGCCGGTGCGGTCGCGCTCGCGGCGGAGGTTGGCCGCGATGAGGTCGAGTGGTGCGTTCGACACAGAAGTCCATCCGTTCGGCTTGACGAACACCCGTTCAGGTGTTCATCGTAATGGGTGATGCGTTCGATATGGCGAACACTTGATGCCTGTGCTTCTGCGTGATGTGGCCGCAGTAGCACTTGGTGCCGCGGTCACCGGTGCCTCGTTCGGCGCGATCTCGGTCGGCTCGGGCCTGCCGTGGTGGATGCCGGTGCTGATGTCGCTGGTGATCTTCGCGGGCGGCTCGCAGTTCATGGCGGTGGGCATTGTCGCCGCCGGTGGCAGCCCGGCCGCCGCGGTGCTGGCCGGGCTGGTGCTCAACGCGCGGCACCTGCCGTTCGGGCTGGCGATCGGGGACGTGCTCGGCAAGAGCCCGCTCGCCCGGATCGTCGGCAGTCACCTGCTCATCGACGAGTCGACGGCCTTCGCGATGGCGCAGAAGGACCCGTCCAAAGCCCGCGCGGCCTACTGGGCGTGCGGCGTGTCGCTGTTCTTCAGCTGGAACGCCGGTGTGCTCATCGGCGCGCTCGCCGGGCAGGCGATCGGCGACCCGATGACGTTCGGGCTGGACGCGGCGTTCCCGGCGGCGCTTCTCGCACTCACCTTCCCGGCGCTGAAGTACGCTGCCACTCGCAACGCGGCCCTCACCGGCGCCGCGATAGCGCTCGCGGCCACACCGTTCCTGCCCGCCGGTCTGCCGGTGCTGCTCGCGCTGGCCGGACTGTTCGTGTTCAGGACGAAGAAGGAGGAGCCGTGCCCGTCACCGCTGTCCTGATCCTCGCCGGCGGCACCTTCGCGATCCGGCTTGCGGGACCTCTGCTGAGGGACCGCGTCACGCTGCCGGATCGGGTGCGCGAACTCCTCTCGGCAAGTGCCACCGTGCTGCTGTTCGCGCTGGTCGCGGTCTCGGCGTTGACGAGCGGCAGGCAGTTCGGCGGCTGGGCGCTGGCGATCGGTGTCGCGGTCGGCGGCCTCGCGGCGTGGCGCAAACTGCCGTTCGTCGCCGTGATTGTGCTGGCCGCGGTCACCACGGCGGGGCTTCGGCTCGTCGGGCGGCGTGACGGTGATGCCTGCGCAATAGGGGGCCGATGGGTGACAGGTCTGGGATGGGGCATGGCTGCGGAACCTGGACTGGTCGGGCGGGACCGGGAGACGAACCGGCTGGCGGGCGCGCTGTCCGAGGCGGCGGAGGGCGATGGGCACCTCGTGGTGGCTACCGGCGGCTGGGGGTGGGCAAGACGGCGCTGCTGAGCGCCTCGCGGGAGCTGGCCGCGGAGCGCGGGTTCATGGTGCTGGCCGCGCGGGGCAGCTATCTGGAACGCGACCTGCCGTTCGGGCTGGTGAGCCGGCTGTTCGTCTGCGCGCGGCCGGGCGAGGACGTCCAGCGGCTGCCGCGCCTCGCCGCCGCGCTGGGCCGTCCGACGCGCTCGCCGAGCCCGGCCCGGTGACGTTGCCCGAACTGCACGTCCCACCGTCGCTGGCCCGGATGGCCGCCGAACGCCCGGTCGCCTCGTCGTCGACGACGGCCGTGGGTCGACCAGCCATCGTTGAGTGGCTGAGCACCCTTCCGCACCGCATCGAGCATCTGCCGATCTTCGCTCTGGCCGGGATCGGCGCCGAGAGATGTGTGCCGGCCCGCAGACGCTCGAGGAGTTGCTCGCCGCCACCACGGCCGAGATCCGCCTGGACGAGCTGTCGTTCGACGGCTCCCGGCGCTGATCGAGCACGAGCTGGGGCTGCCGGTCGAGGACGCGTTCGTCGCGCCTGCCGGGCCGAGGTGGGGGCAACCCGTTGCTGTTGCTGAACCTTCTGCGTGCGTACTCAGGCCAGGTCGAGGGGTCACCGCGCCCGCGCTGCTGCCGACGCTCAACGTCCGGCTGCGTCGCCTTGCCCCGCATGCGCCGGGTGCGCTGCACGCGTTGGCCGTGCTGGGCGGCGAGGTCACGTTGCCGCGGGTCGCGGAGCTGATCGGCGCCGAACCGTGCGAGCTCGCCGGAACGATCGCCGCGCTGCACCGGATGGGTTTGCTCTCGGCCGCCGGCGCCCTGGTGCATCCGTTGGTGCGCAACACTTTGCGCGAAGAGCTGACCATCACCGAACGGCAGGACCTGCACACCGCCGCGGCCCGGTTGCTGACCGACACCGGCGCGTCGGCCGAAGCGGTGGCCGAGCACCTGGTCGAGACCCGCCCGCTCGACGAGGAGTGGGCCTCCGAGGTGCTGGTGGCGGCCGCGGCCGGGCTCGCACGCGTAACCGGGTCGCGGACGCCGTCCGGTACCTGCGTCGCGCGTTGGACGAGCCGGGATCCGGTGACCTGCTTGCCGAGCTCGGCGAGGTCGAGTCCTATGTGGATGTACCGGCGGCCGTGGAGCATCTGGGGGAGGCGGATCCCGCGCACCCCGCGCTACCGGGTCTGCTGGCGTTGCTGGGGGAGGAGCCGGAGTTCGAGCCGGACGTGGTCGGTGACCCGGACGTCGTGCCGTCGACGCCGTCGGAGTTCGACCCGTACCTGCGGGCGCTCGCGCTGATGCGGCTGCGTGGCGAGCTGGCGCCGCCTATGCCCGTGCGGACCGCGCGCTGACGCTGGCGCGGAGGTGGCAGCACCGGCCGTGCGTGGCGGCGGCGTTGACGGCCCGCTCGGCTTGTCTGCGTGACCTCGGCAGGCCGGCGGCGGCCGAGGCCGATGCCCGTGAGGCGCTGGCGGTGCTGGAGGCTGCGGCGCGGTGCGGATTTCGACGCCGATTTCGCGGCGCTGACCGAGTTGGCGTTGGCGTTGCTGGAGATGGGTGAGGTCGCGGACGCGGCCTGCGCTCTCCTCGACGTGGTGCCGGGCGAGGTGCCGGACCTGTTCGGGGCGCCGGGCCTGCTGGCCGCGCGGGGCCGGGTGCGGATGGTCGCCGAGCGGCGCAAGGACGGCGTCCGCGACCTGATGGACTGCGGCGAACGGCTGCGGTCGGGGGTGCGTTTGCCTGTCGTGGCGGCTGCCGTTGGGCGGGGAGTACCTCACCGTCGAGGAACGCCTGGCGCGCCAGTGCGGTGCGGTGCTGCCGTTGGCGGCGGCGTTGCGGGAACAGGGTGTGCTGCTCGGCGCGGACGGCGTCGTGCTGCTGGAGGAGTCCGTCGGGCTGCTGGCCCCGACCGGGGCCGTGCTGGAACGGGCGCGCAGCCACTTCGCGCTGGGCCGGGCGCTGCACCTCGCCGGTCGGGTGAAGCCCGCCCGTGCCTCGCTGCGGGTCGCCGTCGACCTGGCGGACGACTGCGGCGTCGAGGACCTGGCCGAGGAGATCCGGCAGGAGCTCGCCGCCGGGCCCGCCGGACTGACCGAGTCCGAACGGCGCGTCGCCGCGTTGGCGGCCGAAGGCAAGATCAACCGCGAGATCGCCGCCGCGCTGTTCGTGCAGCTGCGGACCGTGGAGATCCACCTGACCAAGGTTTATCGCAAGCTCGGCATTGACGGCCGGGACCAGCTCGCACCCGCATTGCGTCTCGCTTCGTGAATTCAGTGCTTCCGAACGTGGGAAAAGAGCAGGTTTGTGTGCACCTCCGTCACCTCCCGCCGGCTGGTGAACTTGTCGAGCACAAGACGCTGAAGGTGCCCCACGTCCGATACCGCGACATGCACCAGGAAGTCCTCCGGCCCGGTCACGTGGGAGAGCGCCAGCGTCTCCGGCAGGCTCAGCACGTACGCCATGAACGGGTCGACGATCTCCCTGGTGTGCGGCCGGATCTTCACCGCGATCATCGCCTGCACCGGCCGTCCGACCGCCGCGAGGTCGACCTCCGCGTGGTAGCCGGTGATCACGCCGCGCTCCCGCAGCGCGCGATGCCGGACCACCGCCGTGGACTGCGCGACGTTCACGCGTTCGGCCAGGTCCTTGTTCTGCAGCCGCGCGTCCTTCCGCAGCTCCCGCACGATGGCCTCGTCGATCGAATCCAGCACGGCTTCTCCCTCTGCCGAATCTGCTGCGGACTGGCACCCGTTTGCCGATGCAGTCTCCACCATTCGGGCCATGACGCGCATCGAGACCACCGCAGTGCACGGCGGCCGCGACGACCTCGCCGAGCTCGGCGTGCACGCGCCTCCCATCGACCTGTCCACCACCTACCCGGTGCCTGACCAGGCGCTCGGCGGGGAAGCGCTGGGTGAGTGGGCGACCGGCGCCGCACAGGCCTCCTCGCCCGTCTACGCCCGGCTGCACAACCCGACCGTGGCGCGGTTCGAGCAGGCGCTGGCGGCGCTGGAGCACACCGAGACCGCGGTCGCGTTCGGCAGCGGCATGGCCGCGGTGACCGCCGTGGTGCAGGCGGCGTGCGTGATGGCCGGAAAGCCGCACGTCGTGGCCGTGCGCCCGCTCTACGGCGGCACCGACCACCTGCTGTCGTCCGGTCTGCTGGGCGTGCGCACCACCTACGTCGAAGCAGGTCTGGTGTCCTCCGCGATCCGGCCGGACACCGGGCTGATCGTCCTCGAGACGCCGGCGAACCCGAACCTGGACCTGGTCGACATCGACCACGTCGTGCGCCAGGCCGGTTCGGTGCCGGTGATGGTCGACAACACCTTCGCGACCCCGATCCTGCAGAACCCGGCGCTGCACGGCGCCTCCTACGTGCTGCACTCCGGCACCAAGTACCTCGGCGGGCACGGTGACGTGCTCGGCGGCGTCGTGGCCTGCTCGGAGGCGCTGGCGGCGGCGTTGCGGCAGGTCCGGATCATCACCGGCGCCGTGCTGCACCCGTTGGGCGGCTACCTGCTGCACCGCGGCCTGGCCACCCTGCCGCTGCGGGTCGAGGCGGCGTCCCGTTCCGCGCGGTGCTGGCCTCGCGGCTTGCCGAGCACGACGCGGTGGAGTTCGTGCGCTACCCGTCCAGGTCCTCGCAGATGCGGGGGACCGGGGCGATGATCGCGTTCGGCGTGCACGGCGATCCGACGGACGTCGTGCGGCGGCTCCGGCTGATCACGCCGGCCGTGTCGCTGGGCTCGGTCGACACGCTGATCGAGCACCCGTGGGCGCTCACCCATCGCCTGGTACCCGGAGAAGAACTGCGCGCTTCGGGCGTTCCGGAGAATTTGCTGCGCATTTCCGTCGGACTGGAGCACGTCGAAGACATTTGGAACGACCTAAACGCCGCGCTGAAGGAGTCACCGTGTGATGTCGCTTACGTTAAGCCTTCCCCAGGCGATTACTTGGTGATGACCACCGCTCACTAGGGTCCCAACGCATCAGCGCGTCGGGGCGCGGGAGGTTCCGGCGCGAGCATTTTTCCGTTTCGGAAGGAACCTCCTCGTGAGTTCTCTGGAAACTGATGCGGACGGCTACACCAAGGCGCTGAGCAAGCGCCAGGTGCAGATGATCGCGATCGGTGGCGCGATCGGCGTCGGCCTTTTCCTCGGTGCGGGCGGACGCCTCGCCACCGCTGGGCCGTCGCTGATCCTGGCGTACGCGGTGTGCGGTATCGCCGCGTTCTTCGTGATGCGCGCGCTGGGCGAGCTGGTCCTGCACCGGGCTGTCGCGGGCAGCTTCGTGGAGTACGCCCGCGAGTTCATCGGCCCGTGGGCGGGCTTCACGTCGGGCTGGATGTACTGGGTCAACTGGGCGATGACCGGCATCGCCGAGATCACCGCCGTCGCGATCTACATGCACAAGTGGTTCCCGGACATGCCGCAGTGGATCACCGCCCTGGTGGCGCTGGTGGTCCTGGTGGCCATCAACATGCTGTCGGTCAAGCTGTTCGGTGAGCTGGAGTTCTGGTTCTCCGTCATCAAGGTGACCGCGATCGTGGTCTTCCTCGTGGTGGGCACCGGCCTGGTCATCGGCAACGCGGACATCGGCGGCACGACGGCGTCCGTCTCGAACACCCTCGGCCACGGCGGCCTGTTCCCGGCCGGCTTCGGCATCGCCCTGATGACGTTGCAGGCAGTGGTGTTCGCCTACTCGGCCATCGAGCTCGTCGGCATCGCCGCGGGAGAGACCAAGGACCCCGAGAAGATCATGCCGCGCGCCATCAACGGCGTGGTCTACCGCATCGCGATCTTCTACGTCGGTTCTGTGCTGCTGCTGACGATGTTGTTGCCGTGGCACCACTTCACCGGCACCGAGTCGCCGTTCGTGACCGTGTTCTCGGCGCTGGGCATCCCGGCGGTCGGCGACATCATGAACGCGGTCGTGCTGACCGCCGCCCTGTCCTCCTGCAACTCGGGCCTGTACTCCACCGGCCGCATCCTGCGGTCGCTGGCGCAGAAGGGCGAGGCCCCGGCGTTCACCGGCAGGATGAACTCCCGGCACGTGCCCTATGGCGGCATCCTGTTCACCGGTGTCGCCTACCTGTTCGGCGTGGTGCTGAACTACCTGGTGCCCGCGAAGGCGTTCGAAATCGCGATCGCCGTCGCCTCACTGGGTGTCGTGTCGACCTGGGCGACGTTGATCATCTGCCAGATGAGGTTGCGGCAGAAGGCTTTGCGCGGCGAGATCGAGCGGCCGTCGTACCGCATGCCCGGCGCGCCCTACACGGGCTGGCTGACGCTCGCGTTCCTCGCGCTGGTGATCGGGCAGATGGCGTTCGGCGGGGAAGCGGAGAAGATCGCGTTCTGGTCGATCCCCGGACTCGTGCTGGTGCTGTTCCTCGGGTGGCGCTTCGTGAAGTCGCGTCAGCCCGCGTCGGACCAGAAGGACCTCGTCTCGGTCGACTGAGGCTCTGCTGTCTGAGGCTCTGCCGTGGGGACCTCCTCGACCACCGTTGCCGCGGTGGACGAGGAGGTCCTTTCGTGGTTACTGGACTCGGATCACGAGTCGGCGGGCTCGGCGGGGTAGAACTGGGCGTACCAGCGGCGCAGCGCCCTGATGCCCTTCTCGTGCGGCAGCAGCACAGGCCGCGCCCGGTGGATCTTGTGGTCCCAGATGCGGGTCTCCTCGCGGACCTCGCCGACGCCTGCGTGCGAAAGACGAGCTTGAGCGCGGGCGTAGGAACGGCATCCCGGCCGGCTTGCGGAGGTAGTAGAGCATCCGCATCTCGCTGGTCCGCTCGTCGATCGGGTTGGTGAGCGCGACGGCGGTCAGCGACAGCATGCTGCCGTGCACGCGCACCACCATGACGCCCGGCCCGTACATGAACACGTCGAAGGTGTTGTCGACGTCCCAGCCCAGTACGCGCCGGTGGATCCGGCCGCGGACCTCGGCGAACGGACCGTCCGGCCGCAGGTCCTGCACCGGCGGCTCGCTCTGCCCGTGGATGAAGTGGAAGTGGGACTCGTCCACGATGTTCTCGCGCATCTCCTGGATGTGGATGCGCGCGGTCCGCACGTCGTCGATCGGCCGCGCGAACTCGCGGGACGTCGCCTCGGGGATCTCCGGCACCTCCCACTCCGGCTCGTCCGGCCCGATGTAGACGAAGATCAGCCCGCTGTGCTCGCGGACGGGGAACCCGCCGATCGATACCTTCGGGGTCCGCGCGGCGAACGGCGCGTAGGTGCACCGGCCGTCGCGCCGAACCGCCAGCCGTGGAACGGGCACTCGACCGTGCCGTCCACGACCTTGCCGCCGACGCCGAGATGCGCGCCGTAGTGCGGGCAGTGGGCGTCACGCACGGCCGGCTGCCCGTCCGTGCCGCGGAAGGCGATGAGCGCCCGGCCGAAGTAGTGCAGGTGACGACCTTGCCTGGGTACCTGGCTGCTGCGCAGCAGCGCGTACCAGCCGTAGGGCACGGATGGCATCGGGTACTCGTCGGCGCGTGGATCACGGGGCAGGGTGGTCATGTGATCATCGATGCTCGGCACGTGATCGAGTTAACGCTGTTAACCGGTCTTCCGTCGATCCTCCGTCGGCAGTAACCGACCTTGCGCGACGGCTTTCACGAAGGTTTTCCGCACCCCATGACCAACGCGGTCCGTACGAGATCGCGCAACCAGGTGTGTGCGGGGTCGGTGTCGTAGCGCTGGTGCCACGACACGTACACCGGGGCCGGCGGCAGGTCGAGGGGAAGCGGGAGCAGGGCGAGGTCCGCGGCCGCCGGGCGTGCGGTGGCTTCGGGCGCGACGCGAGGAGGTCCGTGTCGCGCACGAACGCGAACGCGGCCGCTTCGCTGGGCACGGCCGCCACCACGCGCCGGGTCAGCCCGAGCTGTGCGAGGGCCTCGTCGAGGATGTTGTCGAGTTTTCCGCGCCGCGAGACGGTGATGTGCTCGGCCGCGGCGTACTGCTTGGCCGTGACGGTCTTGCCGCGGGTCAGCGGATGTCCTCGCCGCACGACGATGACGTGCGGGGTCTCGGCCACCTTCTCGGCGTGGATGTCGGGTGCGGCCGGGCGGCTCGCGTTCACCTCGAGGTCGACCTCGCCGCGGCGCAACCCGGGAGTGTCGATGCTCGATTCGGCGATGAAGCGCAGTCGCACTCCCGGCGCCTGCTCGCGTACGGCGGTGAGCAACGCGGGGCCGGCGAGGGCGACGAGTGAGTCGTGCCAGCGGAGTGTGAAGGTGCGTTCGAGTGTCGTGAGGTCGAGCTCACGGCTCGGCGCCAGTACGCCCCGGACTTGCTGGAGCAGTTCGTGCACCTGTTCCCGGACGGCGATCGCGTACGGCGTCGGCGTCATCGTGCGCCCGGTGCGCACCAGGATCTGATCCCCCGTCGTGCGCCGGATCCGGCCGAGGCTCCGGCTCATCGCGGGCGCGGTGACGTGCAGGCGATCGGCCGCCCCCGCCACGCTGCCTTCTTCCAGCAGGGCGTCGAGCGCGGACAGCAGGTTCAAATCCAGTTGCATGAGAGTCATTTTATTCGTGCCTTACATGCACTTGCTGTTAATTGAGTGCGCGCATACCTTCGTGGTGCGGGCGAGGTGAACAAGCCCGAGAAACCCTTGCTCAGATGGGAATACAGCCATGCCCGGAACAACTTCTGACGCCGGTCTTCTCGCGGAGACCGCGGATGCCGTGCGCGCGGCTGGTTCGGCGCTGCACGAGCGCTTCGGCGAGGTGGTCCGCTACCGGACCCGCGACGAGTTGATGCGCGCCCTCGCGGCCAACGACGACGTGGCCCTCGACGTCCTGCGCCCCAGCCTCGGGCGCCTGCGCCCGGACGCCCGCTGGGTGGAGGACGAGCTCGAAGGCGGAGCCCTGCCGCCCGGCGAGTGGTGGGTCGTGGATCCGGCCGAGGGCAACGTCAACCACCTGCGCGGCCTGCCGGAATGGGCGGTCACCGCCACCCTCGTGCGGGAGAACCAGCCGGTGTTCACCGCGGTCCACCTGCCGCTGACCGGCGAGACCTACACCGCGCTCGCGGGCGCCGGGGCCCACCTCGACGACCGGCCGCTGCGGGTGTCCGGCACCGGGAGCCTGGGGCTGGGCCTCGTGGCGACGAGCCAGGCCAGGCCGGACGAGGACGAGGCGGTCGTGCGGCGCGTCGGCGCCTCGATCACCGCGATGCTCCGCGACGCGCTCGTGGTGCGCGTCTCCGTGCCCGCGACCCTGCACCTGCTGAACGTGGCCGCCGGCCGGGTCGACGCCTTCTGGCAGTTCGCCGGCGCCCGCGCCGACCTGCTTCCCGGGGCGCTGCTCGTCACCGAGGCGGGCGGCCGGATCTCCGACGCCGAAGGCCGTCCCTGGACCCCGGCGAGCGAGAGCTTCCTGGCCGCCGCACCCGGTGTGCACGCCGAAGCCGTCGCCACGCTTTCCCGCTGACCGCCCCAAGAACCGGAAGGACCACGACATCATGACCATGATCGCTGTACTCGGAAAAGGCCGCGTCGGCGGCAACCTCGCGGCCGCGCTCACCAAGGCTGGGCACGAGGTGACCGTGGCGGACCGCGCTCCGGGTGCTGCCGCAGAAGCAGCCCAGGGCGCACAGATCGTCATCAACGCCACCCCTGGCGCGGACTCGCTCGAACGGCTCACCGGGCTGCGCGAGCAGTTGCGGGGCAAGATCCTCGTCGACATCGCCAACGCCACCACCCACGGACCGGACGGACTGCCCGCCGGCCTGCTCCACCCCGGCTCGAGCCTCGCCGAGCAACTCCAGGAAGCGCTCCCCGGCACGCACGTCGTGAAGACCCTCAACACGATGCTGTACCCGGTGATGACCGCGCCCGCCATGCTCACCCAGCCGCCCACCGCCTTCCTCTCCGGCGAGAACCCGGGGGCCAAGAAGATCGTCCGCGGACTTCTCACGGACCTCGGCTGGCACCAGGAGTGGATCACGGACCTCGGCGGGATCGAGACCGCGCGGGCCACCGAGGCCGCGATCCTGTTCGTACCGCACGTGATCCGATCCGGCGGATTCGCGCCCTTCGCCATCTCGATCGCCCGCTGACCGACCGGGCTCCCCCTCCGCCGAACGCACCCCGCAGGGGTCTTTAAGCTGGTGGGCATGGTTGTCGCAGCCCCACCCGTCATCGGCGTGCTCGCCCTGCAGGGCGACGTCCGGGAGCACCTGGTCTCGCTGGCCAAGTGCGACGTCACCGCACGCCCCGTCCGCCGCCCCGAGGAGCTGGACGAGCTGGACGGCATCGTCATCCCCGGCGGCGAGTCGACGACCATCAGCAAGCTGCTGGCGACCTTCGAGCTGCTGGAGCCGCTGCGCGGCCGGATCGAGGCGGGCTGCCCGGCGTTCGGCTCGTGCGCGGGCATGATCCTGCTGGCCGAGACCGTCCTGGACGGCCGCGACGACCAGCAGCAGCTGGGCGGACTGGACATGACGGTCCGCCGCAACGCCTTCGGCCGGCAGGTCGACTCGTTCGAGACCGACCTCGATCGCCGGCTCGGCGGCGACCGTGCACGCCGTGTTCATCCGGGCGCCGTGGGTGGAGGCGGTCGAGCGGCGACGTCGAGGTTCTCGCTACGGTGCCGGTCAGGCTGAGGCAGGCGACGCCGCCGGTAGGATCGTCGCGGTCCGGCAGGGCAACGTGCTGGCCACGGCGTTTCACCCGGAGCTCACGGGCGATGAGCGCGTGCACCGCCTGTTCGTGCGACATGGTTCGTGGTGTCACCGGTTCGACGGAGGAGAGATGAGCGGCCACTCCAAGTGGGCGACCACCAAGCACAAGAAGGCCGCCATCGACGCCAAGCGCGGCAAGCTGTTCGCGCAGGCTGATCAAGAACATCGAGGTGGCGGCCCGCACCGGCGGCGGCGACCCCGACGGCAACCCGACGCTGTTCGACGCCATCCAGAAGGCCCGCAAGAACTCGGTGCCGCTGGACAACATCGAGCGCGCCCGCAAGCGCGGCGGCGGCGAGGAGGCCGGCGGCGCCGACTGGCAGACCATCATGTACGAGGGCTACGGGCCCGAACGGTGTCGCGGTGCTCATCGAGTGCCTCACCGACAACCGCAACCGGGCCGCCTCCGAGGTCCGCACGGCGCATGACCCGCAACGGCGGCTCGATGGCCGACCCCGGCTCGGTGTCGTACATGTTCAGCCGCAAGGGCGTCGTGATCGTGCCGAAGGCGGGCACGTCCGAGGACGACGTGATGATGGCGGTGCTGGACGCGGGCGCCGAGGAGGTCAACGACCTGGGCGAGGCCTTCGAGGTCGTGTCCGAGGCCGGCGACCTGATCCCGGTCCGCAAGGCGCTGCAGGAGGCCGGCATCGACTACGAGTCGGCCGAGTCGAGCTTCCTGCCGTCGGTCACCGTGCCGCTGGAGGCCGAGGGCGCGAAGAAGATCTTCAAGCTGATCGACGCGCTGGAGGACTGCGACGACGTGCAGAACGTCTTCGCGAACTTCGACGTGTCGGACGAGGTCATGGCCGAGGTCGGCTGAGACCTGGGGTCTTGCGAACGCCGGTCACCGCAGTGCGCGGGGCCGGCGTTTCGTGTTCAGGCGCGGCGATGACGCGAAACGGTCCTCAGAGGTCGGGCCACCCGCGTTCGAGGTGGGCGAAGGCGGCGGCCAGCGCGGCCGGTGGGGTGGCGTCGGTACCGGCCACGTCGGGAATTTCGAGGACGTAGCGGACGAGCAGGCGGAGCGGGAAGTCGGTGGCCGCCCGCCCGGTTTCCTCGGCGATGACCTGCGCGAGCACGGTTTCACAACTGGTCCACAGCGTCCTCGCGTACGTGCGCAGGGCCGGGGTGGAGATCACGAGCTCGGCGAGACGTCGCCCCAGCGGGCTCGGCTCCGGGTCGAACGGGCCGCGGGTCGCGAGGAAGTCGTGCAGCGCCCGCAGGATCGAGACGCCGTCGCCACGCTCCCGCACGGCGGCGACCAGTGACTGCTCGCGTTCGCCGGCGTCGCCGAGTATCAACGCCTCCTTGCCGCCGGGGAAGTGCGCGAACAACGTCGACACCGCCGTGTCCGCCTCGTCGGCGATCTCGGCGACGGTGACCTGGTCGAACCCGCGCTCCAGGAACAGCCGCCGCGCCGCCGTGGCCAGCGCTTCCCTGGTGGCGGCCTTCTTGCGCTCACGTCCGTCCTGCCATGCCCCATCACCGTAGTCGAAGTCACTCTTTAATCGGAATGACTTCGATTTCACTGTGGCGGCCGATGCCCAGACCTTCCTGGTCACCGGTGCCAACGCCGGCATCGGGTACTTCGTCGCCGAGCAGCTCGCCGCCACCGGGGCCACCGTGGTCCTGGGGAGTCGGAGTCCCGCGAAGGCAGACGCGGCGATGGACTCCATCCGCTCTCTCGTGCCGGGCGCGCGCGTACGCCACCTCCAGCTGGATCTCGCCGATCTCGGCTCGTTGAAGGCGGCCGCGGACGAGTTGGACAGCCTCGATGCGGTGGTCTGCAACGCCGGGGTTTTCCTCGACGACGACTCACCCCGCCGCGAGACCGCCGACGGCCACGAGCTGATGTTCGCGACCAACCATCTCGGGCACTTCGCGCTCGTCCACTGGCTGATGCCCCTGCTCGCCACGTCGGCAGGAGGTCGCGTTGTCACCACGGGAAGTTTCGTGGGCAAGACGGCCAGGCTGGACCTCGCCGACCTGCAGAGCGCCCAGGACTACCAACCCAAACGGGCCTATGCCCGGTCGAAGCTGGCGCAGATGCTGTTCGGGTTCGAGCTCGACCGACGACTGCGGGCGGCCGGCAGTACGACGCTGAGCGTGGTCAACCACCCCGGCGGTGCGCTGGACTCCCTCACCCCGGCCCGGCCGCACATCGGCGGCGCCGGTCCACGGTTGCGCGACTTGCCGGCCGGTCTTCTGTTGCAGGGCAAGCACGCTGGTGCCCGACCCGCCGTGCGGGCAGTTCTCGACCCGGACGTTCGCGGCGGCCAGATGTGGGGTCCCCGCGTGCTGGGACTGCGCGGCGAGCCCCACACCGAAGCCGTGCGCGGTCAGCTGGCCGACGCCACGCTCGCTGCTGAGCTGTGGGCCGCCAGCGTCGAACTCACCGGTGTTAAGCCGTGAGGCTGTTCAAGAACGCCGACCACGCATCTGCGCTGACGGGCAGGTGGGTGGCCGGCGCCTTGCTGTCCCGGATGCCGACGCCGTGGCCCACCTCCACGCAGTCACCGCTGCTGCCGCTGTAGCTGCTCTTGCGCCAGACGGTCATCAGTGCTCCTCCAAGATGCTGTCGATCACCGCCCTCGATTCTTCCTCATCCAGAGCAACGGCAGCGAGCCGCTTCAGGGTGTTCTCGTACAGGTCGACGGTCTCGGTGTCGTCGAAGAAGAGGCAGCAGTTCAAGCTGTCCAGGAAGACGACAGGCGGGAACTTCGGGAACCTCATCAGGTAGAAGCCGCCGGTCGTACCAGCGTGGATGCCGGCTGACGCAGGGATGATCCGGATGCTGACGTACGTCCGTACCGACACCCTGAGCAGGTGGGCCAGTTGCTCCCGCCACACCTCGACGCCGCCCACTTGCAGTCGCAGGGCGTACTCGTGGATGTAGAAGACGAACTTCCGGCTTCCGTCCAGGAGCTTCGCTCGGGCACTTCTCGCGGCCGCGACTGCCGGGACGTCGTCGGCCTCGATCACTGGCGAGGCTTCGGTGACCACGTAGGCGTACTCGGGTGTCTGGAGCACGCCGGGCACGAGGGTCAGTGACCAGACGACGATTTCGTTGGCCGCCTTCTCCTGGTCGATCAGGGTGTGCACCTGGTCCGGCACACCGTCATCGGGGAACTGGAGCCAGCCCTTCTCTCCCGACTCCAGGAACAGCGCTATCAAGTGGCGGCGTTCATCGATGGTTGCGTGGCAGTACGCCAGCAGCTCGCGGAGTTCCGTCTCGTCGACCCCGCCCTTGCCGGCGAGGAGGTCGGAGATCTTGGCCTCGTGCCAGCCGAGCAACTCGGCGAGTCTGCGCTGCGTCAACCCGGTCCGCTCGATCACCTTGCGGACACCGTTGCCGAACTCGCGGCCCACCACGCTGGACGATCTTTTGGGCATGCAGGGAAAGTAGGGGGCCAGCTCCCGCCGGCTCCATTGTTTCGGCACAAATCTGCCTGAAGGTGGGAGTCTTAGAGCTGCTCTAAGCAGGCATAAGGCGCCGGAACGGTGCCGTAGGGTAGATGTCGTGCTTTCCGACGAAGACATCGAGCTGCGCGCCAGGCTGCTCTCCATCGCGGACCGCAACGGCCACGCCACCATCGTCGTGCCTCCCGACCGGGAAGGTCCGGGATACGTGTTCTCGGTGGGCGCGTGGCGGCGGTTCGGGGTGGCCGAGGCCGTCGTGATCGGGCTCGACCAGGGCATGGGCGAGACGCTGATCAACGCCTACGTGAAGCGGGCGAGCGGCGGCGAGCGGTTCGTGCCGGGGCAGCTCTACCACGACTTCTTCGCGGGTGTGCCGATCACGTTCGAGCGGGTGTACAAGGGCTTCTACCCGGAGTTCTTCGGCAGCGCGTACCTGCTCTACGACGGGGCGGAGTTCGCGGCGGTGCAGATCATCGTGCCGACGCCGCAGGGGCACTGGCCGTGGCAGCCGGACGCGCCGGAAGGGTTCCACGACCACCAGCTCGTCCTCACCGAGAGCGGTGTGCCGGAGAGCTGGACGCCGGGGGTCACCGGGCCGTGACCGTCCACATCGGACCACTCGACCCGAGCCGTGCCGGTGAGGTCCTGACCATCCAGCGGGCCGCGTACCTCCACGAAGCGCGCAGGTACGCGGCGTGGGACCTGCCGCCGCTCGTGGAGACGCTCGACGAGATCAAGAGCCACCTCGGCCTGGGTCTGCCCGCGCTGGGCGCGTTCGACGACCACCGGCTCGTCGGCTCGGTCCGCACCAGGGTGGACGGGGAGCGGATGGAGGTCGCCCGGCTCGCCGTCGCACCGGACATGCAGGGCAGAAGGATCGGCCGGCGCCTCCTCGAAGCGGTCTGTGCCGAAGCTCCCCCGGAAGTCGAGATCGTCTGGTTGTTCACCGGCGCCGAAAGCGACGAGAACCTGCGGCTCTACGAGAGCGCCGGGTTCGTCCGCGCAAGCGAGCACCTCGACGCGGTCGGTATCAGGTGCGTCACTCTGGAACTGAAGGTCACCTGACGTTCAGGGGCCGGTCACGAGCGCCTGGCAAGGTGCTGAAGCGGTCCACCCATGACCAACCACCGGTGCGGACGTCGATCACACGTCGGCTGATCCGTCCGGCACCCGTTGCCCCCGGCGCATCCGGCGCCGGGGGCAACGCTGCGTCCAAACCTCGATTCCGGACCCAATCGTTGTCCGGAGCTCGTTGTCCACTCATCACGCTCCGACACCGGACAACGATCTACCTGTAGAAAAGCGGAGCGATCGGGGATCAGGGGGTTCCGGGGTCGCGGTCGGGGGAGGAGCGCCCCGCCTCGCAGGAGGCAGAGGGGGATGCGAAGCGGGGCGCTTCGGCAACGACCGGTTCTCGTTCAGGAAGGGCCTCTGAGACGATGCCGGATTCACGGCTTACGTCCCAGCAGCCCGATCAGACGGGCTTGGTCGTCCGCGTCCGCGGCGACCGGAACAGGCGAGTCGAACATCGCCGAACCACTCCACTCGCCGATGTTGCGCTCCACGTACGCCAGCACCGTCGACGCCAGCGCCGGGTCGATCCGCTCGTCGGCACCGATCGACCGCGCCAGATCCCACGCGTGCACGGCGAGATCCGTGGTCATCTGCCAGCAGTACTCGGCGGCGTCGATCATCCCGGACGACACGTGCACGGGCTTGGCCAGCGCATCGGGCTCGAGCCACGCCTCGCGCGCCGCCGCGGCCGCGACCACCCACGACACCAGCGGTTCGGCGCCCAGGTTGTCGTGGTCGAACCGGTCGCCGACCTCGTCGACGGTGCAGCCGACCAGCAACTCCGGCGCCCAGAGCTGTTCGTAGACCAGATGGCCGACGAGATCTCTGACCGACCACTCCCGGCACGGGGTACCCAGTGCCCACTGCTCCGGGGCGATCTTCCGCACCCGCCGGTCGAACTCCGTCATCGCTAGTCCGTGCGCCTGGATCAAGTCCACCCGAGCAGTGCATCAAATCCTGCTCAAGCGCGCACCCCGGCGTGAGAGTTGGGCCACTCGGACGCAACCCTGATTTCTAACCGTACGAGCGTTCGGCGTAATGTGCACCGATCCGCCGTGACATCGTTGACACGAGAGGACGATGGCCGTGAGCGCCCCTAGCGCCAGCATCTCCGAGCAGGACAAAGGCTTCTTCGGGCACCCCCGAGGCCTGTCCACGCTCTTCTTCACCGAACTGTGGGAACGGTTCTCCTTCTACGGGATGAAGGCCATCCTCGGCCTCTACCTGTGGACAGCCGTGGCCGAGGGTGGTCTCGGCGTCGACAAGGCGCTCGCCCTGTCCGTCGTCGCCATCTACGGCACCGCGGTCTACATGTCCGGTGTCGCCGGCGGCTGGCTCGCCGACCGCGTGTGGGGTGGCCAGCGCGCCACGTTCTACGGCGGCGTGCTGATCATGTGCGGTCACATCGCACTGGCGCTGCCCATCGGCATCGCGGGTGTGTACGCCGGGCTGATCTTCATCGTCATCGGCACCGGCCTGCTCAAGCCGAACATCTCGACCGTCGTCGGCGGGCTCTACGAGCAGCACGACACGCGTCGCGACGCCGGCTTCACGATCTTCTACATGGCGATCAACATCGGTGGCTTCGTCTCGCCGCTGATCACCGGCTCGCTCGCGGACGGCATCGGCTTCCACGCCGGGTTCGCCGTGGCCGCGGTCGGCATGGCGCTCGGCCTGATCCAGTACCGGATCGGCCGCAAGAACCTGCGGGGCTCGGCCGCCGTCGCGCCGAACCCGTTGCAGGTCCAGGAGAAGGGCCGCGTCTACGGCGCCATCGCCGGCATCGTCGTGGCGATCGGCGCGCTGGGCGTGGTGTCGTACCTGCTCGGCGGCGTCGAGGGCGTCATCCTGCTGATCAGCATCATGTCGATCGTCCTGCCGATCACGTACTTCACCGTGATGTACCGCAGCAAGAAGACGCTGCCGGAGGAGAAGCCGCGCGTCCTCGCCTACATCCCGCTGTTCATCGCGGCCGCGATGTTCTGGCTGATCTTCGAGCAGAGCGCGTCGGTCATCGCGGAGTTCGCCGACTCGCACGTCGACAACCACGTGTTCGGCTGGGCGTTCCCGGTCGCGTGGTTCCAGTCGATCAACCCGATCATGATCATCGTGCTCGCGCCGGTGTTCGCGTGGCTGTGGCTGAAGCTCGCCGACCGCGCGCCCAGCACTCCGCGCAAGTTCGCCGGCGCGCTCGTGCTGGTCGGACTGTCGTTCGTGCTCATGTACTTCGCGAGCAACTCGGCGGCCGACGGCAAGGTGACGCCGCTCTGGCTGGTGCTGATGTTCCTGATCATGACCTGCGGCGAGCTCATGCTCTCGCCGGTCGGTCTCTCCGTCACGACGAAGCTGGCGCCGAGGGCGTTCGCGTCGCAGACGATGAGCCTGTGGTTCCTCGCGGTCTCGGCCGGTACCGGTGTGGCCGCGCAGCTCGTGAAGTTCTACACGACGAGCCCGTCGGCGTACTTCTTCACGCTGGGCGGCGCGGCCGTGGTGCTCGGCGTCGCGCTGGCCGTGGCGGCACCGGCGATCCGGAAGCTGATGTCCGGAGTGGAGTAGGTCCTCGGTCCTCGGACAAGGCGAGAGGGAGGCCCGTCGCGGCGGCGGTGCGGCGGGGCTCCCTCTCACCTACAAGGATGCACTACGCAGATGTGTCATTGGGGCACGAACATTGCTCCACGCGGGTGAAGTCGAGCACGTGCTGCGACGGATTTCGCCCCAAGTCAGCTGTTCTTCACCGCCAGTGATCGTTTGGTTTCGTTCGCTCGGACCGGAAGTCGCAACGCGCCGCGGATGAGTTTCGACTTCCGGCGCGCCACCGGACCGTCGGGCGCGAGGTTCGGGAAACGCTTGAACAGCTCGTGCAACGCGATCGAGCCTTCGACGCGACTCAGGCCCGCGCCGATGCAGTAGTGGATGCCCGCGGAGAACGCGAGGTGCTCGCGCGCGTTGGACCGGGTCGGGTCGAACCGCCGCGGATCCTCGAAGACCCGCGGATCACGGTTCGCCGCCGCCAGCATCAGCATCACCGGCATGCCCTTCGGCAGGGAGACTCCGGCCAGCTCAAGGCGTTCCTTCGGCCACCGGATCGTGTACTGCACGGGCGGGTCGAGCCGCAGCACCTCCTCGACGAACCCCTCGGCGTACTCGGGACTCTGTGCGAGCGGCGCCACCGTGTGCGGGTTCTCGAACGCCTTCAGCACACCGTTGCTGATCAGGTTCACGGTCGTCTCGAACCCGGCGAAGAGCAGCAGTCCCGTGGTGGCAACGAGATCCTCGCGGCTGAGGTCGTCGTGCCGCGTCACGAGGTGGCTGACGATGTCGTCCTGCGGGTTGCGGCGCCGGGACGCGATCAGGCCGTCGATGAAGTCGTTGTACTCGATGATGGTGGCGTGCAGCGCTTTCAGCTGCTTGTGCGACCACACGCCGTCGAGCGTCTCCGCGAGAGAGGTGCCCCAGCGCGCGAACATCTCCTTCTCCGAGTCCGGCACGCCGAGCAGGTCGGCGATCACCTGGATCGGCACCTGGGACGCGAACTCCGTGACGACGTCGAACCTGTCGTCCAGCCGGTCGAGGTAGCGGGCCACGATCCGCTGGATCGACTCGGTGCGGTCCTTCAGCGCTCTGGGCGTGAAGAACGGCTGGACGAGCTTGCGCAGCCGCGTGTGGGTCGGCGGGTTCATCATCAGGAACGAGTCCTGCACCGGGTTGACGATCTTCTCGCCGTCCTGGACCAGCGTGATCGGGACGGGCGAGCTCTCGTCGAACGTCGCGGTCAGGAACCTGCTGTCGCGCAGGACCGAGTCGCAGATCTCGCGTGACGGCGTGACGTACGCGCCCATCCGGCTGCGCACCATGTCGCCCTTCGCGCGCACCTTCTCGTACATCTCGTACGGGTCGCGGTCCGCCGGTGACGCGATCACGGCAGCATAGGGATCACCCAGCAGCGCGTAGCCGCGCACGAGAGTGCGGAGTGCGAAGAACTGAGCGGCGGTCTTCAGCGTCGACGGCATACCCCCACAGTGCGGGGTACGTGAAGAACCTTCAAGAGTTGCGGCGGTGGCGGCGCACGGTTTCCTCGACCAGGTCGAGCACCGGCTCCATGTCGTCCGCGGGCAGGCCCATCGCGAGGTGCGACACCAGACCCTCCAGAACGAGTTCCAGGAAGCTCGTCAGGACGCTGACGTCGACGTCGTCACGCAGGTTGCCGGCCTCGCGCTGACGCAGCAGGCGTTGGCGCGTGGCGGTCGTCAGCTGTTCGGAGCGCTCGGCCCAGCGCGCCCGGAAATCAGGGTCCGTGCGGAGCCGGCGGGAGACCTCGAGGCGCGTGCCGAGCCAGTCGGCGGCGTGCGCCTCGTCCCTCTTCTCCGGTTCCTCCAGCAGGTCGCGCATGACCTGCACCAGGCCCTGTTCCGCGACCACGTCCGCCATGCGCAGGGCGTCGTCCTCGGCTAGCGCGAGGAAGAGCGACTCCTTGTCGCGGAAGTGGTGGAAGATCGCACCGCGGGACAGTCCCGTCGCCTCTTCCAGGCGGCGTACCGTGGCACCCTCGTAGCCGTGGCGCGCGAAACACGAGCGCGCACCGTCGAGGATCTGACGGCGGCGGGCGTCTAGGTGGTCCTGACTGACCCTGGGCACGCGCAGATAGTCCCAGGCCGAGGGCGGGAAATCCAATCCGTACGTACGGATTGGTCACGTCCATCAGTGTGATCTTTCCGGACGGTACTCCGGATGATCCTTTCGTGTGGATCATTCGGGCGGGCCTGCGCCGACGTCCGTCGCGCCACCAATATTCTCTCGCGCCATGGAGTCGCAAGAGATCATCAAGCTGTCGACGCTCGCCGAGCGCCTCGGGTGGCGGCGCCGGGACTCCACAGGCGTCCACGTGGTCGATCTCCTGGTCAGCCGGACGGTCACCGATCTCATCGCCGCGCTCGCCGAGAACCGGAACTCGTAACGGAATCCGGTAAGCGCTTTCCCGCACGTCGCGGGGGATTGACAGAGCCAGTCAAGCGGTGGTGAGATCTGCGCGACAGATAGGAAAGTTTCTATCCAATAGCTGAACCCGCCGCCGCTCTGAGTGATCCCCCGACCCGTCTTGTGGGAGGCACAACAGTGGCACCGAACAGAGGCCGGGCGTTACGCGCGCTCGGCACGATGGGTGTTGCGTTCGCGACATCGATCGCAGTCATGTCAGTACCGCAGTCCGCCTTCGCGGCGCCGGTCAGGTACGAGGCGGAGAGCGCGAGCATCTCGCAGGGCGTGGTGGAGTCCAACCACGCCGGCTTCTCCGGCACCGGTTTCGTCAACTTCGACAACGTCGCGGGGAGCTCGGTCGAGTTCACGGTGACCGCGGCGAAGGCGGGCGAGGCCGCGCTGACCTTCCGCTACGCCAACGGAACCGCGGACAACCGCCCGGTCGACGTCAACGTCAACGGAGCCCTCGCCGTCGACGAGCGCTCCTTCACCGGCACGGGTGCGTGGACCACCTGGACCTCCGTCACGAACGCCGTCCAGCTCAACGCCGGCGCCGAACACGATCCGGCTGACGGCCACCGGCGCCACGGGCGGCCCGAACCTGGACTACGTCGAGGTCGAGCAGACCGACGCGGTTCCCGCTCTGGAGCAGGAAGCGGAGAACGCGAGCATCGGCCAGGGTGCGGTGGAGTCCAACCATGCGGGCTTCTCCGGCACCGGTTTCGTCAACTACGACAACGTCACCGGCTCCTACGTCGAGTACACGATCACCGCGGACCAGGGCGGCGAGCACGACCTCACGTTCCGCTACGCCAACGGAACGACGGTCGACCGCCCGGTCTCGGTGACCGTCGACGGAGCCGGCGCGCAGACCGTGTCGTTCCCCGGCACCGGCGCGTGGACGACGTGGCAGACCCGCACCGCGAAGGTCACGCTGCACGCGGGCTCGAACAAGATCCGCGCGACCGCGACGACCGCGAACGGCGGCCCGAACGCCGACAAGCTGACCGCGGTCCTGGTCGGCCCGCCGGACAACGAGGCGCCGACCCCGCCGCGCAACCTGCAGTTCGTTTCTTCCACGCACAACTCCGTGTCGCTGAAGTGGGAAGCCGCCACGGACAACGTCGGCGTCGTGGGCTACGACATCTACCAGCACGGCCAGCTCGTCACGAGCGTCGGCAACGTGCTGGAGGGCACCGCGACCGGCCTGCGCGCCGACACCGACTACGACTGGACGGTGTTCGCGAAGGACCGGGCGGGCAACGTCTCGCAGGCCTCGAACAACGTCGCGGGCCGCACCCAGCCTGCCCCGCCGGACGGCCAGGCGCCCACCACCCCGGGCAACCTGCGCTCCACCGGCACCACCGCGACCAGCGTGGCCATCGCCTGGAACGCCTCCACCGACAACGTGGCCGTCACCGGCTACGAGATCCACTTCGACGGCGCACTGAAGCAGACCGCCGACGGCAGCGCCACCTCCGCGAACGTCGCCGGCCTGACCACCGGCCAGGAGTACAAGGTCAAGGTCAGGGCCAAGGACGCCGCGGGCAACCTCTCCGCGTTCTCCGGCGAGATCACCGTCAAGCCGACCGCGGGCGGCGGCACCGGCGTGCCGAACCCCGGCACGGTCAAGCAGATCGTGGGCGGCGTCGACGTCGCGTGGGGCGTGGCCTACCTGCCGGACGGCTCCGCGCTGGTGACCGAGCGCGAGTCGTTCAACATCCTGCGCGTCACCGAGGGCGGCGCCAAGACCGTGCTCGGCAAGGTGCCCGGCGCGGTCGGCACCAACGGCGAGGGCGGCGCACTCGGCATCGAGGTCTCGCCGAACTGGGCCTCCGACCGGTTCATCTACGTCTACCACACCTACAGCGGCGGAAACCGCCTGGTCAGGGCACAGTTCGACGGCGCGCAGCTGTCCGGCTGGACGACGCTTGCTCGACGGCGTGCCGAAGAACCGCTACCACAACGGCGGCCGCCTGCGGTTCAGCCCGGACGGCCGGCACCTGTTCATCTCCACCGGTGACGCGCAGAACGGCAACAACGCGCAGAACATGAACACCAACGCGGGCAAGATCCTGCGAATCAACCCCGACGGCTCCATCCCGTCCGACAACCCGTTCGCGGGCAAGGCGATCTGGAGCTACGGCCACCGCAACGTGCAGGGCCTCGACTTCGACTCGCAGGGCCGCCTGTGGGCCTCGGAGTTCGGCAACTCGTCGCAGGACGAGGTCAACCTGATCCAGAAGGGCGGCAACTTCGGCTGGCCCGCCTGTGAGGGCACCTCGGGCAGCTGCGGCGGCACGGTCCCGCCGAAGAAGACGTGGTCGACGTCGTCCGCGTCCCCCTCGGGCCTGACGATCATCAACGACCACGTGTTCGTGGCGACCACGGTCGGCGCGCGCATCTACCGGATGCGCATCGACGCCAACTGCGAACCTCGTCGAGCAGCAGGTCTACTTCCAGGGCACCTACGGCCGGCTGCGCACGGTCGAGGTGGACAAGGAAGGCGACATCTGGCTGACCACGTCGACCGACAAGGACGGCACGGCCGGCAACGACCGCATCATGCACATCGACATCGTGTACGAAGGCGGCGGCGGTGGCTTCGCGCTGACGTCCTCGGCCTTCGCGGACAACGCGATGATCCCGGCCAAGCACACCTGCGCCGGTGACGGCTCGGCCGGCCAGGACCCGTCGCCGCCGTTCGCGTGGACCGCCTCGTCCGGCGCGCAGGCTTACGCGATCGTGTTCGCCGACCGGGTGAACAACGGCAACAAGCTGCACTGGGCGATCTGGGACATTCCCGCTTCGGCCGCTTCGTTGCCGGAGAACCTCGGCGCCGGTTTCACCGTGCCGGGCCAGGGGTCGGCGAAGCAGAAGGCGATGGGGTCCGGGGCGAACTCGCAGAAGTACTTCGGGCCGTGTCCGGGTGGGTCGACCAACCCGTACACGTTCACGCTGTACGCGCTGAACACCGCGACGGTGCCCGGCATCACTTCCGGTTCCACAATGGCGCAGATCGAGACGGCCATCAAGAACGCGTCAACCGCTAACACGGTGCTGCGCGGTCGTTCGAACGCCAGTACGTAAAAACCCTCGCTGGTGGTTGTGGTCGCTCCGGCGGCCACAACCACTCACGAGCTCGTCGTTCGCAGATCCCACCCGACGTCGCCGGTCGGCTCGTCGAGCCACACGCGATGGCGGCCGTCGGGAGTGACAGTCAGGCCGAGGCGGTCCCAGTTCGGCCGGCCGAGTTCGTCCCACATCCCTTCTGCGGCTTCGAACGCGTCCCAGATCCGAACCGGACCGCCTTGGCGCACTTCGCGTTCGCCGGGCTTCGTGGTGACGGCTGCCCATGAGCCGTCGTTGGTGCTGAACACGGCCCACTGTTGTTGTATGCCTTGGTATCCGAACGTGACTTCGCCGGGCATCGAGGCCTGAGCGAGGAACCACGGCACAAGCGAGGACCACGGCAGCGGTTCGAGGCGCGTTGACGACCTGGCGCCGGCATCGAGATCGATCGTCCTTCTGGGGGTCTCGGGAGCGCGGTCGGTCCCGCGCATCGCCATGAACCCAGCCCATCGCGGCAAGAACCGTCCCTCGAGCCGATCGGCGTGCCGGGTGAGCAGCACGAGGTTGCCCGCGTGGACGCTCGGTTTGAGGTCGACGAGCACGAGACCTCCCCGCACAGTTGCTCCGCCCACGTCCACGGCACCGCGGGGAGCGAGCACGTCGCGATGATCCGATCGAACGGCGCGTGCTCCGGCAGGCCACTCGCTCCATGGGAGGCGGCGAGCGTCGGTGTCAGGCCCAGTCCGGCCAGCCGGTCGCGGGCGAGTTCGACCAGAGCCGCACCGATGTCGACGGAGTACACCTCGCCGGAACCGAGCCGGTGTGCCAGCAGGGCCGCGTTGTACCCCGTGCCGGTGCCGATCTCCAGCACCCGCTGACCGTCACGCACTTCGAGGGCTTCGAGCATCCGGACCATGAGGCCGGGCTTGGTCGAGGACGACACCGTGACGCGCTCACCGGTCGACGTCGTGGCGAGGTCCGTGATCAACGGCTGGTTGCGGTAAACGGCGCCGAGCCAGCCGTCGTCCTCGGAGTTCGTCGCAGCCCATGACCCGTCCGGCTGCTGGACGTGGAACCGTGGCACGAAGACGTGGCGGGGGACCGCTTCGAGCGCGTCCCGCCACGCCAGCGACCGCAGTGCACCCTCCGCCGCCACCTCCTCGGCAAGGCGGTGGGCCAGTTCGCGCCACGCCGTCATCCGGCCTCCAGAAGATCGGCGAGGGCCTCGGTGATCGGGGCCTCGATCGCGTCCTCGATCCACCCGTACTGACCGCCCGCGTTGCATTCGAGGAACACCCACTCGCCGGTGCAGTACCTGCGCAGCCCTCCACGACAGCATCGGGCGGATCGATCCGTTCGCACCGCAGAGCGATGTAGTCGTTGCGCCAGTCGATCTGGGTCTCGGCGCTCCGAGCGTGGATGGCGGCGGCGAACAGCCGGTCGCCGACCACGATCATCCGAGCCTCGAAGGCGTTCGGGACCCAGCGCTGGAACTGGTGGGCGTTGACCTCGATCCCGCGAAGATCGGCGAGTCCGTCTCGGCGGGGACGTGAGTGAAGGTGGTCTTGCGGACACCTTTCCCCCTGACGGGGGGAGCCGAACGCCTTGGTCACGGTCTTGCCGGGCTCGGCGAAGCGACGCGCCGCCGCCTGCTCGTTGGTGGCCAGGGTGTCCGCGACCGCGAGCCCGCACCGGGCAGTGCGGTGAGCACGCCACCGAGTCCGAGTTCGGACTCGGTCATGGCCCAGCGCCGTTCGGTCGGCGACAGTTCGTCAGGGAACTCGAACGCGCCAGGACTGCGATACCAGATCGATCGCACCTCTTCGAGGACCGCGACGGTCTCGCCCATCCGCAACGTCCCGGTCCAGGCGCCGTTCCGGAACTCGGCGTCGATGCTCGCCCGCTCCGGGAAATGCGCGGTATCGACCCGGACGACCGGAATGCCTCGATCCGCCAGCACGCCACCCACGCGATCAGCGGTGGGATCCCGGTCCGCGGCGAGTACGAGCACCGCCATCAGTCGTTGATCCAGTCCTCGGAGCTGGGCGGGTCCTCACCGTCGACGCTCGACGTCGTGAGCGCGGTCGGATCACCCGACATCGCGGCAGACCGTGCCGGACGTGCGCGCCGCAGCCCCCAGGGCCGGACCCCCGCGGGCGAGGGTTCATCGACGTTCGGCACGCGGGAGGAGCCGGCGAGGGCGAACCGCCCGCTGACCGGTGCGAACGGATCAGTCATGTGCGGACTCCTCGGCCGAAACCCGGTGTTCGTCTGATCACAATAGGTGATGGAAGTGTTCCAGCGAAGGCATGACGCCGCTCTCCAAACGCCCTGCGTGCACGCGTGCGCGCAGGCACAACGTTGATCCGTAAGGATTTGAGGGCTGCAACTGTCAGACCCCGCGTGTAGCGTCGAACGCGCCAGACGATCACGGGGAGTGTGGCAGCGTGACTGCGTTGCGTAACCAACCGGCGCCGGCGAGGTTCGCCGACCGCGCTGAGGCCGAGGCCTACGTGGCCTCGGTCTGTTTCAAGCACGGACCTCCGAAGTTGTTCGGCGTGGAGCTCGAATGGACCGTGCACCACGCGGAAGACCCAGTTCAGACGCTCGACAAGAACCGGTTGGCGGCGGCGCTCGGACAGCACGCGCCACCCACCCTCGTTCCAGACAGCCCCCAGCGGCCGCTTCCGAGCGGCACACCGTTGACCGTCGAACCGGGCGGGCAGGTCGAGATCTCGACTCCTCCCTGCACCAGCCTCCCGGACCTCTTCGAGACGGTCGCCCAGGACATCTCCCACCTCACCGCGTTGCTGGCGGACCACGGCCTCGTGCTCGGCGACAGAGGTGCTGACCAGCATCGCAGCCCGACGCGCCTGCTGCAGGTACCCAGATACGCGGCCATGGAGCACGCCTTCAACCGGCTCGGCGGTGACGGCATCGCGATGATGTGCAACACCGCCGGTCTGCAGGTGTGCCTGGATTTCGGCGAAGAGAAGCACTTGAGAGACAGATGGGCCGCCGTGCACGCGCTCGGGCCGGTGCTCATCGCGCTGTTCGCGAACTCGCCGAGCATCGGTGCCGGCATGCACGAGCAGTGGGCGTCGGCGCGGATGCGGACGCTGTATGGCACGGATCCCGTGCGCACCAGGCCAAGTGCTGTGTGCGCCGATCCGGCCCAGGCGTACGCGCGGCGCGTGGTCGACACTCCGGTGATCGTGATGCGCGGGCCGAGTCCCAGTTGGATTCCGCCTCGAAGACTGACGTTCGCCGACTGGGTCGACGGGGCACTTGACCGCGGCCCCACCAGCGACGATCTCGACTACCACATGACAACGATGTTCCCGCCGGTGCGGCCGCGCGGCTACATCGAGATCAGATACCTCGACACACCCGCACCGGGCGGGTGGATCGCACCTAGTGCGCTGCTCGTCGCGCTGTTCAGTGACCCGTCCGTTGTGGACGGTGTGCTGGCGGCCACGGAACGGGCGGCCGGGCGGTGGCTCATCGCCGCGCGGCACGGGATGGCGGACGAACGCGTTGCCAGGGCGGCGAAAGACGTTGTCGCGCTTGGCATTGAGGCGTTGTGCCGCACCGGACTCTCTCATGGACAGATCAGCACCATCAGCCGGGAGCTTGAGGGGAAGCTGTGACAGAAGAACTCCGCGAGCACGTGGCGGAGGAACTGTTGCGTTCGCGCGCGCGTTCCACTGCCTTGACCGACGCCGTCGACGAGCACGACCTCGTCCGGCAACATTCGAAGCTGATGTCGCCGCTGGTCTGGGACCTGGCGCACATCGGCAACCAGGAGGAGCTCTGGCTCGTTCGCGACGTCGGGGGTCGCGAACCGGTCCGGAGTGACATCGACGAGTACTACGACGCCTTCAAGTTCTCCAGAAGCGTCCGGCCCGAGTTGCCGCTGCTGAGTCCGAAAGAGACCCGGCAGTACGTCGGTGACGTGCGCGGCAAGGTGTTCGACGTGCTCGAGAAGGTCCCGCTGGAGGGCCGCAAGCTCGTCGAGAACGCCTTCGCGTTCGGCATGATCGTGCAGCACGAGCAGCAGCACGACGAGACGATGCTCGCCACGCACCAGCTGCGCACGGGCGAGCCGGTCCTGCACGCTTCGCCGCCCCCGATCGGAAACGCGGTACTGGCAACGGAAGCGTTCATTCCGGCCGGGCCGTTCGAAATGGGCACATCGGACGAACCGTGGGCGCTCGACAACGAACGGCCCGCCCACGCCGTCCACGTCGAGTCGTTCTTCATCGACACCACGCCGGTCACGAACGGCGAGTTCGCCGAGTTCATCGCGGCCGGTGGCTACGACGACCGTCGCTTGTGGACCGAAGAGGGCTGGCAGCACCGGACGACGGCCAAGCTCAAGGCGCCGCGGTTCTGGCAGCGCGAGGGAAACACGTTCACCCGCACCGCGTTCGGCCTCACCGAACCGGTCGTGCCGGACGAACCCGTGGTGCACGTGTGTTTCCACGAGGCCCAGGCGTACGCGACGTGGGCGGGCAAGCGGCTGCCGACCGAGCAGGAGTGGGAGAAGGCCGCCCGCTACGACCCCGAGACCGCGACGACCAGGCGTTATCCGTGGGGTGACGAGGAACCCGCGGAGATCCACGCGAACCTCGGCCAGCGCCACCTGCGGCCGGCGCCGGTCGGTGCGTACCCCAAGGGTGCTTCGCCCGCGGGGGTGCACCAGCTGATCGGTGACGTGTGGGAGTGGACCTCGTCGGACTTCCACGGCTATCCGGGCTTCGAGGTGTTCCCGTACCCCGAGTACTCGAAGGTCTTCTTCGGACCGGACTACAAGGTGCTGCGCGGCGGCTCGTTCGGCACCGACAAGTCCGCGATCCGTGCGACGTTCCGCAACTGGGACTACCCGATCAGAAGGCAGATCTTCGCCGGTTTCCGCTGCGCCAGGGACGCCTGAGCGATGTGCCGCCACCTGGCTTACCTCGGCCCCGCCGTGCCCTTGGCCAGCCTGCTCTACGACGCACCGCACTCGTTGGAGCGCCAGTCGTACGCGCCCGGTGACATGCGGGCCGGCGGGACCGTCAACGTCGACGGCTACGGCGTCGGCTGGTTCCCCGGCCCGGTCCGGTACCGCCGGGCCGGGACGTTGTGGAGCGACCCGAACCTGCGTCAGCTGGCGACCACCGAGTCGACGGCTTTCCTGGCCGCGGTCCGAAGCGCCACTGTCGGTATGCCGGTGAGCGACGCGGCGTGCGCGCCGTTCACCGACGGCACGTGGTTGTTCAGCCACAACGGACGCGTCGACGGCTGGCCGCACACCGTGTCCGCGCTGGCGAAGGCGTTGGACGTCACCGACCTGCTGACCATGGACGCGCCGACCGACTCCGCGTTGCTGTGGACGGTGCTCAGACGCAGGCTGGAAACCGGGAAGAACCCGGCCCAGGCGCTTGTTGAACTCGTGCAGGAGGTCTCGGACGCGGCACCGAAGTCGCGGCTGAACTTCTTGCTGACAAACGGAGAAGTGCTCGTGGGGACGACGTGGACACACGCCCTGTGGGTACTCGAAAAGGGACAGAGCATCACGCTCGCGTCCGAGCCGCTTGACGACGACCCGGGCTGGTGGGAGATCCCCGACCGGCACGTGGTCACCGCCGTTCCATCCACTGTGGAGGTTCGACCCGTATGACCGAGCCGGTGCTGGACGTTCATCTCAAGCCCGAGGACGCCGCACACGCGTTACGTGCGGACGTGCGCGCCGGGCTGACCGCGAACCCGAAATGGGTCTCGCCGAAGTGGTTCTACGACGCGGTGGGCAGCGAGCTGTTCGAGGAGATCACGCGGCTGCCCGAGTACTACCCGACCCGCGCCGAACGTGAGGTGCTCGCCGGCCGCGCGAGCGAGATCGCGGCGACGACCGAGGCGCATTCGCTGGTGGAGCTGGGTTCCGGCTCGTCGGAGAAGACGCGGCTGCTGCTCAGCGCGTTGCGCGAGCACGGCACGCTGCGGGAGTTCGTGCCGCAGGACGTGTCGGTGTCGGCGCTGACGGACGCCGCGCACGCGATCATGGCGGACTACCCGGGCCTGCGGGTGCACGGCGTGGTCGGCGACTTCACCCAGCACCTGTCGCTGCTGCCCGGCGAGTCGCCGCGCGTGGTTGCGTTCCTGGGCGGCACGATCGGCAACCTGATCCCGGAGGAACGGGAGAAGTTCCTCCGCACTGTGCGCGACGTGCTGCAGCCGGGGGAGTGGCTGCTGCTCGGGACGGACCTGGTGAAGGACCCGGAGACGCTGGTGCGCGCGTACGACGACGCGCAGGGCGTGACGGCGGAGTTCAACCGCAACGTGCTGAACGTGCTGAACCGCGATGTGGGCGGCGACTTCGACGTCGACGCCTTCGAGCACGTGGCGTTGTGGAACGCCGAGCAGGAATGGATCGAGATGCGCCTGCGTGCCAAGCGAGACATGCGGGTGACGCTCGCGGATCTCGATCTGGCCGTGGAGTTCCACGAGGGCGAGGAGCTGCGCACCGAGGTGTCGGCCAAGTTCCGCGAGGAAGGCGTGCGCAAGGAGCTCGAAGACGGTGGATTCGCGTTGCACCGCTGGTGGACCGACTCCGAGGGCAGGTTCGCCGTCTCATTGGCCCAGGCCGTCTGAGAACATAACCCTCCGATAGACGGGTACAAACGGTGCACTGTCAGTGATGGGCTGCACCCGTGACGTCATCTTCTGTATCCGTGCGTGCCGTGCGCGCTGCGCTGGCAACAGCGCTCGCGCTCGGCACGATCGTTTCCGGTCTGGGCACGGCATCCGCCCAGACCGAGGCCGCAGCCGTCAAACCAGCCGCCTGGGGGCAGTGCGCGGCGGACGTACTCGAGGGGCTCCCGGCCACGGTCACGCCCGAGGAAAGGGCGCGCCTGAGCTGCGCCGTCCAGGAAGTGCCGGTCGACCACTCGCGCCCACGCGGCGAAAAGACCGGCATCGCCATGATGAAGCGCCCTGCCAACGACCCGGCGCGCAAGATCGGCACGATCTTCCTCAACCCCGGCGGTCCCGGCGGCTCCGGCCTGCTGCGCGGCGCCGTCGCGAAGAACTACTTCCCGGCGTCGGTGCTCGACCGGTTCGACGTCGTCGGCTTCGACCCGCGCGGTGTGGCCCGCAGCGCCCCGTTGCGCTGCTTCCGCACCAAGGAAGAAGCCGACGCGGTGAACGAGGGCTGGCACCTCCTGCCCACCACGAAGGACGAGATCGCCAGCACGCTGCGGCAGTCCAAGGTCTACACGGACTACTGCAAGATCAACGCCGGCCCGCTGCTCAACCACATGTCCACCGAGGCCGTCGCACGCGACCTCGACCAGATGCGCGAGGCCGTCGGCGACAAGCAGCTGAACTTCGTCGGCTTCTCGTACGGCACGCTGATCGGCTCGACGTACGCGAACATCTTCCCGCACCGCACGCGGGCAATGGTGATCGACGGCAACGTCGACCCGCAGCTGCGCCTCACCAACGGCGCCGACTACGACCGCCAGCGCGCCCAGGGCTTCGAGATCGCGCTCGACGCGATGCTCAAGCGCTGCGACACGGTGGGCGCCGCCAAGTGCGCGTTCGCCGGCAACGCCCGCCAGAAGTTCGACAACATGCGCGAGGCACTGCGCAAGGCCCCGGCAACGCTGCCGGACGGCAAGAAGGTCACGCTCACCGACGTCGTCGGCCGCACCGCCGGCGACCTGTACTCGGTGGCGCGCATCAACACCCTCGTCCCGTGGCTGCAGAGCGTGCACCTGGCCCTGAACCCGGCCGAGGCCTCCACCGCGGCGCTCAGCGTGCTGTCCGTTGTGGACGTTCCGCACGCGATCAACGGCCGCATGGACATGGACCCGCTGCCCGACACGCCGTACACCGCCGACGACTCCTACTTCGCGGTCAACTGCACCGACAAGCCGTTCGCGCGGACGAACCGCCTGTGGGAGCAGACCGCGACCAAGTGGGAACGCCAGTCGCCGACGTTCGGCCGCTACCAGGCCGCCTCGGACCTGCTGACCTGCCCGACCTGGCCGACCCGCAACCCGGACCGCTGGATCGGCCCGTGGAACCGCCACACCAAGAACCCGATCGTCGTGGTGGGCAACTACTATGACCCGGCGACGCAGTACCTGTTCTCGCAGCGCATGGCCAAGCAACTCGGCAACGCGCGCCTGATCAGCGTCGACTCGTTCGGCCACTGCATCCTGGGCCGCTCGGCCGCCACGGACGCGGCCGTGGCGAAGTACCTGGTGGACCTCACCCCGCCGGTCGACGGCTCGGTGTTCCAGCCGAACGTTCAGCCGTTCGCCTGATTTGACCGAAAGCGGTGGCGGTGCTGGTAAAGCGCCGTCACCGCGGCGGCGGCCAGGAACACTCCGGCCGCGATCAGCCAGATCGACGAGTTCTGTTCCTCAGCTACCCCCCTGCTCATCTCCACGCTTCTGAGCGTGGTGAACGTTTGCGCGTCGTCGTCGGGCATGAGGGTCTGGCTCACCGCCAACGCGCCGAGCGCGCACACCACGTACACCGCCCACGTGCGTTGCTTGGCCGCCGACGCGATCAGCAGCACTCCCGCGCTGAGGAACGGCGTCACCGTCGCCGAGGCCAGCGCCACCAGGGCCACGGCGGCGTCGACGCCGTTCTTCTTCACCAGCGCCCAGATCCCCAGCCCGAGCGCGACCGTGATCGCGACGATGGTGACCATCAGCGTCCACGCGTCGTACTGATCAGTCAACGCGAGCGCGAGAATCCCGAGACCTGCCAGGTAGTGCGGGTCCCTGCGCGGGCCGAGAGCCGCGGCGGCAGCGGTGAAGAGCACGATCGGTGCCTGGTACGGCATCGTCCAGACCGCCGCGCCGTACAGCGCGCCGGCTACGGCCACGCGCCAGCTCAGGCGCCGGATCGCCCAGCCCAGCACACCGACCACGACCACCCACGCCGGGACGACGGGCAGTTCGAGGAAGAACCTGTGTCACAGTCGGGGGAGTAGAACGGTCTTCCTGGGTGTACCAGCCTGGCTGGATGCCGCTGCAGATGGCGCTGCCGTTGAGGCAGACAGCGTCGATGTGCGCGAAGTCGACCATCATGAACACCGAACGCACGGAGTACGCGGCGAGTCCGGCGATCACCAGTGCGACCCAGGCGGGGCGCGGTCCCACCACGATCAACAGCACCGAGATCGCCAGCGCGGCGAACTGGAGCGGCGGCAGCCAGAGCAGCTGGTCGTTGACCAGTGCGAGAACGGCGAGAGCCGCCCCGAAGATGATCGTTCGCCACATCACAGCAATGCACTCCGCACGATCAGCACCACGGCGCTCGCACCCGCGACGACCAGCGTAGGCGTCCTGATCCCACCCGCGTCGAACCTCTTGCGCAGCGGCCCGGACAGCAGGAAACCGGCCACGAGGAACGGGATCAGCAGCACCCCGCTCCACAACTGGTGGCGCGGTGACGTGCCCGGTCGCGGTGAGCCCGATGATCGAGACGACCGAGCCGAGTGTGAAGAACGCCGCCAGCGTCGCCCTGACCTCCGGCCCGGCCTGGTTCTGGTAGAGCAGCGCGACCATCGGGCCGCCGATCGACGTCGCCGTGCCGAACGACCCGCTCGCGAACGCCGGCCGTGACCAGCGACCGCGGGGTGGGTTGCGGTCGCCACGTGATGACCGACAGCAGCACGCACGCCAGCACCGCGCCGCCGACCACCAGCCCGAAGCCCTTCGGGTCGAGCGTGTCGACGATCCAGATGCCGACGACGGTGCCGGGCAGGCGGCCGAGCATCGCCCAGCCGACGCCGCGCCAGTCGACGTGGCCGAACTCCCTGGCCAGCGACATCGATCGCGTGCGCGCTGGCGACGACCAGCACGGGCACGGGCAGCAGCGCGGGTCCAGCAACGCGAGCAGCGGCACGGCGATCAGTGCCAGGCCGAAGCCGATCAGGCCCTGCAGCAGGCCTCCGAACGCGACGACTACGCCGGCCGCGGCCAGCATCCCCCAGGACATGGTTAGCAAGGCTACCGATTCGCAAGGGGCCCTGCGGCCGGGGTTCGCTCGCTGTTCGCCGGGCGTTGGCCAAGCGAACCTACGCTCCGCGCCATGACCGCCTCCCGCCGTTCCTTCCTGCTCGGCACCGGTGCGACCGCCGCCGCTGCCGCCCTGGTCACGCCCGGTTTCGCGAACGCGGACAGCGGCCGGCCGGACCCCGCGGCGCGGCGGTTCACGCTCGCGGTGATCCCGGACACGCAGTACATGTTCGACCAGGACCGCGGCGACTCGGCGCCGCTGAAGGCCACGCTGCAGTACCTGCTGGACCGCCAGAAGTCCGAGAACATCGTCTTCGTCAGTCACCTCGGCGACCTCGTCGAGAACGGCAGCAAGGACGAGATCGACGACATCGGCGAGCGGTTCGAGGTGTTCGACCGCCGGCGCGTCGGCTACAGCGTGCTCGCGGGCAACCACGACCTGCCCGACTCGCGCACCGACGACGGGCGCGGCCGCACGCCGTACCTGGATGTCTTTGGACCGCAACGGTTCCGGCACTCGCCGACGTTCCGCGGTGCGAGCGCGGACGGCTACAACTCGTTCCACGTCTTCCCGGCGGCCGGCAAGGAATGGCTGGTGCTCGCACTCGACTGGCGCATGTCCGCCAAGGGGTTCGCGTGGGCGCGCTCGGTGCTGAAGCAGCACCCGAAGCTGCCGGTCATCCTCACCACGCACGAGCTGGTCTACGACGGCGCGGACGGTGTCGCGCAGATGTCCGACTACGGCCGCAAGCTGTGGGACGAGCTGATCAAGGACAACGACCAGATCTTCCTGACCCTGAACGGCCACTTCTGGCCGCCGGCCCGCGCCACGTTCCGCAACACCGCGGGCAACGACGTCCACGTGCACATCACGAACTACCAGGACCGCTACTACGGCGGCGGCGCGATGATCCGGCTCTACCACTTCGACCTGGACCGCCGGACGATCGACGTGCGCACGCTGTCGCCGTGGCTGCTCGGCAAGCGGGAGCTCAACCCGTTGGAACGCAAGGAGATCGAGCTGACCGGCCCGGTCGACCGGTTCAGCGTGCCGATCGACTTCGAGCGGCGGTTCGCGCGGTTCGACCCGCCGGTGCTGCCGCCCGCGCAGCCCGTTCGCGATCAGCTGGTCCGCGGCACCGTCGCGTACTGGCGGCTCGGCGAGGGCCTGAAAGACCTGTCCGGCAACGGGAACGATCTCAAGCAGACCGGTTCGCTGACCGGGTCGGATGACCATCACCGGTTCGCGCCGTCGCACCAGAGCCTCTACTTCGGCAAGAACGGCTATCTGTCCACAGTGGACAACGCGCCGATCAACCGGCAGACGTTCGAGCGCGGCTACACGATCGAGCTGTTCCTCAAGCTGCCCACGAACTTCGACCACCCGTGGTGCGGCCTGTTCACCAAGCTCGCGCCCGGTTCCGCCGCGGGCAAGACCGGTGACGACCCGAGCGAGCCGATCGCCACGCTGAACCTCGCGGGCGGCGGCTCGCTGCAGTGGGCGGTGTTCCCGCGCAACCTGCCGGGCCTGTCCACGAACTGGGGCCACGAGATGGACTTCGAGACGTGGTGGCACGTCGCGGTGGTCAACGACGGCGTGCACACCACGTTGTACGTCGAGGGTTCTCCCTTGCTGCGCAACCCTTCGACTCCCGCGCGGGGCATCTCGACGGCGGGTGACCCGTGGCTCGTCGGCGCCTACGCGTACAACAAGGTCGTCGAGAAGTCGCTGCACGGCTGGATCGGCGACATGCGGGTCGTGAACCGGGCGCTCGGCAAGTCCGAGTTCATGCGGTCGAAGGCAGCCCGAACCGCGGGAACAGACTGAGGTCGAAGAACGACGAGACGCGCGTGATCCGGTCCTGACCGATCTCCAGCACCTGGAGGTTGAAGGGCCGGAACACGCCGTCCTCCGCACGCAGGTACAGGCCGTACGCGGGCTGACCGTTCGCCTCGACCGCGATCATCCGCGCGCCGCCGGGCACGGCGGGACACTGGTGCACGAGGTGCCACGCGATCATCTCCGGGCCGTGGTACCACTGCGGATACGGCGGCATCTCCCAGACGACGTCCTCGGTGAACATCCCGATGATCGCCGGGATGTCCTTGGCCTCGAACGCCTTCACCCACCGGTCGAGCAGCGGCTTGGCGTCGGCGGGCTCGATGACCGACTCCTCGGTGACCTCGCCGAGCTGCGCGTGGGCCCGTTGCAGCGCGCTGTTGACCGCCGCCACGGTCATGTCGAGCTGGTCACCGGTCTCGGCGGCGCTCAGCCGCAGCACGTCCCGCAGGATCAGCACCGCGCGTTGCCGCGGCGGCAGGTGCTGCAGCGCCGCCACGAACGCGAGCCTCGTGCTCTCCCGTTCGGCCACGATCGCCGCCGGGTCGGTCGGGAACGGCTCCAGCCACCCGATCTCGTGGTCCTGGGTCAGCGGGTCGTCCTGGGTCGCGCCGGCCGTGCCGAGCCCGAACGGCAGCGGCCGCTTCGTGCGCCCGTCCAGCGCGGTGAGGCAGACGTTCGTGGCGATCCGGTACAGCCAGGTGCGCACCGACGAGCGGCCCTCGAACTTGCCGTACGACTTCCAGGCCCGCAGGTACGTCTCCTGCACCAGGTCCTCGGCGTCGTGCACCGAGCCGAGCATCCGGTAGCAGTGCGCGAGCAGCTCGCGGCGGAACGGGTCCGCCACGGTCTCGAAGTCGACGGTGGTCACCCCTGCACTCTAATCGCGTTCTGCAGCCTGCCGATGAGGATGCGCACGTGCTCCGCGAGCTCCGGCGGTTCGTGCACGGTGAACTCGAAGCCGAGGAACATCAGGTGGAACACGATCCGGTCGAGCGCGTCGGCGCCGGTGCGCATCAGGCACGAGTCGTCGTCGATCGGTTCCAGCGACGCGGACATGGGCGAGGTGCGTTCGGCGACGTCCTTCAGCGGCGCGTGGATCGTCAGCACCGCCTGGTAGGTGTAGACGTTCGAGGAGACCTGGCGCGAGACGAACTCGCCGAGGCTTTCGCCCGGTGGTTCGCGGGGCGTGAACCGGGCGGCGAGCATGGGTTCGGCGGTGATGCGGTCGACGCGGAACGTCCGCCAGTCCTCTTTGGACACGTCCCACGCGACCAGGTACCAGCGCCGGCCGGTGTGCACGAGACCCTGCGGGTTCCACCAGCCGCTTGGAGGGTTCGCCTTGCGTTGAGGCGTAGGTGAACCGCAGCTGCTGGTGGTCGCGGCAGGCGGCCGCGATGATCGTGAGCGTCTCCGGGTCGACCGTCGGGCCGGCGGAGGTCAGGGGAGTGGTGTGGGCGCCGAGCGCCTGGACTCGGCGCCGCAGCCTGGTCGGCAGGATCTGTTCGAGCTTCGTGAGCGCACGGACCGACGTCTCCTCGATGCCCGCGATCGTGCCGTTCGCGGCCGTCCGCAGCCCTACCGCCACGGCCACGGCTTCGTCGTCGTCCAGCAGCAGCGGCGGGAGCTCCGCGCCGGCCCCGAGCTGGTAACCGCCGGTCGCGCCGGGCAGCGAGGTGACGGGGTAGCCGAGGCTGCGGAGCTTGTCGACGTCGCGGCGGATCGTGCGCACGTCCACGCTGAGCCGGCCGGCGAGCTCGGGGCCCGTCCAGTCGCGCCGCACCTGCAGCAGGGACAGGAGTTTCAGCAGCCGTGCGGACGTCTCCAGCATGTGCCGGAGTCTAGATTCCATTGCGGACTACGGCCTGTGGTGGTTAGGGTTGGCAACATGACTGCCGGGTCGGCCTTGTGCCGTGAGCGGAACGGTTGCCCGGCCCTGACTTGATCAGGGCCCCTCCGGATCCCGCGCTGAGTTGTTCCTTGGGACTCGCGCTTGGGAGAGGAGGTGATGCGCAATGCTTCCCAACGTTGGTGATGTTTTCGCCGGGAAGGTCGTCTCGACCGTGCCGTTCGGTTCGTTCGTCGAGCACCCCGCCGGTGCACATGGGCTCCTGCACGGCCAGCAGGCCGAGGTCGGTTCGTCCGTGCAGGTCAAGGTGCTTGCGGTGGACGACGTGCAGCAGCGGTTCAGCCTTGAGCTGGCCTAATCCATGAGGTTCACCGGACAGAGGCGCCCTGTCCGGTGATGTCTCACGGCTTCTGGTGATGTCTCACAGCTTGCGGTAGTCCGCGCACTCCACGATCAGCCGGTCGTGCAGGGTCCTGCGGTGCCCCAGTTCCTGGGGCGCCGGACCGAGCGCGTCCGCTGGGCTGGTCACGTCGTGCAGCAACCGGTACAACACGACATCCGTTGCGGTGTAAAGCCAATCGTCCGCTTTGCCGGGCGGTGCGGCCGGTCCGAGCATGTTCTCGAACCACGCCGGGAACAGCAGGTCGCGCGCGACCGCGTCCTCGATCCGGGCGCGGATGTGTTCGCGTACCTCCGCGACGGCCTCGTTGCCCGCTGACTTGGCAGCGGTGTCTTTGGCGTGCGTGTCGCCGTCCGGTGCCTCTGGTCGTTCACCGGCTTTGACGAGCGTCTGCCACTGCTTGTACTTCTTGCGCCACAACGCTTCCGCGTTCGGAGGCAGAGTGGTGAGGGCTTCGGCCGCGTCGATGGCCTCGTGCACATGCCGGTCGTACTGCGCGATGGCCTTTCGCGTGTCCTTTGCTTCCTGCGGCGTGAACGTCTTGCGCGCGTAGGCTTCCTGGCCCGCGAGAATCCTGGCCAGCAACGACTTGCCGATCTCGGGCCAGTCGTCGAAGTCCGCCTTCTCGGTGTCGCCCGCCCGCACTTTGCGGTTGAGCGCGACCAGAAGCCGTTCCAGCCGGTGCACGTTCTCCGCGAGCTCGGTCACCCGCTCGTTGGTCTTGGTGATCTTGCGCGCGGTGTCGCGGATCTGGTTGGTGGTGCTGAGCTTGTTCTGGGCGGCGTCGGTCTGCGCGTGGTCGATAGTGGCGCCGAGCGACTTGAGGTCCTTCTTGAGCCGCTCGACCTTGTCGTCGAGCGCCTTCACCGGGTCGATGTTCATCGCAGCGTCCTCCACGCCCACCACGCCGCGCCGGCCGCGGTGAGCAGGGCGGCCCACCCGTTCGCCAGCGGGGTCACCAGGACGGCCAGTAGCGCCGCCGTGATCGCGACCGTCCTGGCCCTGGGCTCCCAGATCTTGCGGCCGGCCGGGTCCACCAGCACGGCCGCGGCCACGGCGACCGCCAGCAGCACGGACAGCAGCGACCACCCGTCGAACCACCCGATCACCACGATGAGGGCGGCGACGGCGGTGCCCGCGGCGATGGCCCGGTTCGGCATGGTCAGGCGGGCCGCCTCGACGTCGCGCCTGGCTTGCATGACGGCCTCGACCTCCCGGTCGGTGTCGGCGAGCAGGGCCGGGAAGTCCGCGCTGCCGGGTCCTGCCGCCTGGAGTGTTCGTAGTGCTGTTCGCAACGCATGCTGGCGGTCGGCCAAGCGGGCGAACGGTTCGGCTGCCATGCCCCGAAATCGTGATCAACGAGTGCCGGTGGTCGCCAGACCTGTGGGCGGAGTTGGTCCGGTTGCCGACGAACTTCCCTCAACCGGACCAACCGCGACTCTTATCGGCGCACGAGGCCGAGGACCAGCGCGACGACGTCGTCCGGCGCCTCCTCGGCCATGAAGTGACCCGCCTTGGTGGTCTCGTAGTGCAGGTCCTCGACCCACGGCCGCCAGATCGCGGTCGCGTCGAACCCCAGCTGACTGCCCCAGTCCTGCTGCATCACCGCGACGGGCATGGTGAGCCGGTTGCCCGCCTCGAGGTCGGCGAGATCGTGCTCGACGTCGACCGTCGCGAGGGCGCGGAAGTCGGCGACGATGGACGGCACGGCCTCGCGGCAGGCACGGAGGTATTCGGCGCGCACGTCCGTGGGGATGGCTTTGGTGGACCACGCGTCCAGGAAGTGCCCGAAGAACGCGTCGGCGCTGTTGGCGATCATCTCCTCCGGCAGCCCGGCCGGCTGTGCCATCAGGTACAGGTGGAAGGCCACGGCCGCCTCACGCCCGTGCAGCACGTTCCACGTGTCCAGGGTCGTGAGGCTGTCCAGCAGGCCGACGTGGCTCACCCGATCCGGATGGTCCAGCCCGGCGCGGAACGCGACGTGCACGCCGCGGTCATGGCCGACGAGGGCGAACCTGCCAATGCCCAGCGCATCGGCCAGACCGACGACATCGCGCGCCATGGCCCGCTTCGAGTAGCCCTCGGCGGGCTTGCTGCTCGCGCCGTAACCGCGCAGGTCGGGACAGATGACGGTGTGGTGCTCGGCGAGCGCGGGGGCGACGTGCCGCCACATCAGGTGCGTCTGCGGGAAGCCGTGCAACAGGACGATCGGGGTGCCCTCGCCGCCGATAGCGGTGCTCAGCTCGATGCCGTCGGCGACGGCGACCGTCTCGGTCTTGAATCCGGAGATGTTCACGGAAGCCAGCATCGGGCGCCCTGATCAGCAGCCGATTAGCATGCCTTTGTGCAGATCAGGGTGCTTGGGCCGATAGCGGTCATCGGCACCGATGGTCACGCGTTGGCGATTGGCAGCAAACGGCGCCGCGAGTTGCTGGGCCGTCTTGTCGCCTCTGGTGGCCGGGTCGTTCCGCTCGACGTGCTGATCGACGACCTCTGGGAGGACCCTCCCGCCAACGCGGCCGGTGCGGTGCGCACGTTCGTGTCGGAGCTGCGGCGCGCACTGGGGCCGGACGTCATCACGACCGTTGGCCGCGGCTATGCCCTGAAGGCCGAGCAGGTGGACGCGTGGTGGTTCGAGGAGGCGGCGCGTTCGCGGCCGGACGCGCTCAGTGTGGCGCTGGCCGGTTGGGGCGAGCCGTACGCCGATCTTGACCCCTCACCGTGGGTGCTGCGGGAGCGTGCCCGGTTGGAGGAACTGCGCAGCCAGGCCGTCGAGCTGCGGGCGCGGGCCGTGCTCGACCGTGGCGGGGGTGCGTCGCTGGTCGCGGAGCTGGCCGAGTTCGCGGGCGCGCACCCATGGCGGGAGAAGGCCCAGGTTCTGCTGGCCCACGCGCTCTACCAGGACGGCCGCCAGGTCGAGGCGCTGACCGTGCTGCGCGAGGCGCGCAGCCGCCTGGTCGGCCGCTTCGGGCTGGACGCGGTGCCGGACGTCGACCGCGTCGAGGCCGACATCCTCCGCCACGCCCTGACCAGGACCGGCACCTACACGCGGCTGCGGTCGGTGAGCACGATGGCCGGGGCGGCGGCGCTGACCGGCGGTGCCAACCTGGCACTCGCGCAGACCCAGCGCGCGGCCGCGGTTCTGGAGGCCGAACGCCTGGACAACCCCGAGCTGACCGCACGTGTGCTGACCGCTTACGACGTGCCCACGAACTGGACGCGTAGCGACGACCCGGTCCAGTCCAGGGCGTTGGTCGAGACGGGTCGGCGCACGTTGCGGCTCCTGCCTGGTGGGTTGACCGCTTTGCGTGCGCGGTTGTTGGCCACCATCGCTTTGGAGCACCGCGGTACGCGCGATTTGTGGGCCGCTGAGGCTGCTGGGGAGGCTGAGCGGCTCGCCCGTTCGCTCGGTGATCCGGCCGTGCTCGTGCTCGCTCTCAACGCCCGGTTCGTGCAGTCGTTCCAGCAGCCAGGACGTGCTCGGGAGCGGCTCGCGATCGGTGGTGAGCTGATCGAGGTGGCTTCTCGGCATGACCTGCCTGCCTACGAGATCCTCGGGCATCTCGTGGCTATGCAGGCGTACGGGGCGTTGGCTGGGGATGCGTCGCTTCACGTCGCGGCTGCCGAGCAGCTTGCTGAGGTCCACGAGACGCCGTTGGTCCACGTCTTTGTCAGGGCGTTCCGGGTGATGCTGGCACCGGATGAGGCTGCGTACCGCGCGTTTCGGATCTGTCCGGCATGCCAGGTGTCGAGGCCGGGTTTCTGCCGTTGGCGCTGCTGTCCATGCGGTTGCCGGGACTTGCTGTGCCTCGTGATTTGGAGTGGGGGCCGTTTCTGCCGTGGGCTCAGCCGTTGCTGCATCTCGCCGATGGTGACGCCGCGGCGGCACGTCTTGCTGTCGCGCAGGTGCCCACGCCACGGGCCGACCACTACTACGAGATCCTCTGGGCGCTGGCGGCGCACACGGCGATCCTGTTTGGGGATCGGGCGCTTGGCTTGCGTGCTCGTGATGCGCTCGAACCTGCTCGTGGCGAGATCATCGGTGGTGGCACCGGGATGATCTCGTTCGGTTTGGTCGACGACCTGCTGGCACGCCTGCGTTAGGCCTTGCCGGCGTGCCTGCTTCAGGCCTTGCCCACGCCTGCGCCAGGCTTGCTGCCACGCCTGCGTCGAGCCCCAATGCGGTCGTTAAGGCATTACGGCTGGTCGGGTGCCTTGCCGCGGACTTTGGGGTGGAGCAGGCGGTGTCTGACCGCACTGTGGTCGCCGCGGCCGCTGAAGCCCGGTCGTGGGAACGCTCTCACGGCCGCGGACAGCCCGGTTGGTAGTAGGTATGCGCTTGATGATCATGAGTTGGTAGTACTTGCACACACCCAACCAGCCATGAGAGCGCGAACATCTCGATCAGTATTGCTTCTGGAATGCGCGACACGTGGCTTGTCGAGGGCCACAGCCTGCGCATACCCCTTAAACGACCGGCATTGCGCCAGCCCTGCCGGCATGCTCGCGCAGGGGTCCCCCGGCCTGGGATCCCCTCGCAACCCAACTTACTCAGCGGGTCCGACAAGATCAGGACTTGCGGCGCGCCTCCGCCGGCCACACGACCTCGATCGGCACGCCCTCGGCCCGCGCCTGCTCGACCACGTCCGCCGTGCCGCCCTTCCCCTGGGCCGGCACCCCGTCCCACACCGCCACCAGCAGCTCGACCGACGCGAGCATGCGTTCGTTGGCCGCCACGTACGCCAGCCGTCCGGACGACATGTGCGGCAGCACGCTCACGACGGTCGCCGCGGCCCGCAGCTCGTCGTACTCGGCGACCTGGTGCGGCTTGAGCCGGTCCCGGTAGTCGAGCGCCGGCAGCACGACCTCGACCTGGCCGCCGAGTTCCAGCACCGCTCGCGCGAACACCTGGTCGGCGCCCGGCGCGAGGCATGTCACGCCGACCAGTGGCTGCCCGAGCCCTTCCAGCACCTCGGTGATCGCCGCGCGGACGGCCGGGACGCACTCAGGCACCAGGTTGGTGTGTCCGGTGATCCCGACCCGCATCAAGCCGTCCGGATCGCTCTGATCGCGTCCCGGGTGTCCTGCACGGCGGGGATGTGGCGGTGACAGGCCGCTTCCTTGGCGAAGTCCTCCAGCTTCCGGAGCACGCGCCCCGAGGAGAGCTTCGCCGCGGTCGGCAGTACCTCGTTGATCAACCCACACGCCGCCTCCGGGTCTCCCGCGACCATCTTGGTGCGCGCCAGTCCGATCACGTCGAACGCGCGGTTGCGCACCTTCGACGGGTCACGCAACGCCAGTGCGCGCCGAATGTGCTGCTCGGCGAACACGGCCTGCGTGGGGTCGTGCATGGCGAGGTCGCGGCACCGCGCCCCGATCACGCCCTCCAGCTCGGCCTCGTCGAAGCTGTGCAGGTAGCGCGGCTCGTTGTCCGCGTTCCGCTGCGAGAAGCTGTCCTGAGCCATGCCCACGGCCTGGTGGAACTCGCGCGTCTTGCCCATCTGCGCGTACGCCCAGGCCTCGCGCGTGAGCAACAGGGCCTTCAACGTCGGCGTGCCCGTGCGACGGGTGCCGTACTGGCCGAGTTGGACCAGCTCCAAGCCGTCCTCCGGCCGGCCCAGGTCGAACATCTGCCGCGCCATCGCCGCGAGACACAACGCCGCGAAACCGTCGTTGTGGCCCGCCTTCGCCATCCGGATGGCCAGCACGTAGTAGCGCTGGGCCGCGTTGTGCAGCCCCGCGTCGAACGACATGCTCGCCGCCACCTTGGACAGCTCCGCACCGATGAAGAAGCCCCGCTCCGTCGTCGGACCGGAAGGCGCGCGCCCCAGCCGTTCGGCCAGCTCGTCGAGCTGACCGAGCACGGCCTTGCGCGCCAGCCCGTACCCGCCACGGCCGCCCCAGCCGCGCAGCTCGTCCGCGACGCGCTGCAGGGCTATGAGCTCCTCCTCGCTGATCGCCGAGTGCGACGACCACTTCGACAGGTTCTGCAGGGGGTGCAACCACCGCTGCAGCGGCTCGACCAGTGCGGACCCCACCGTCACCGCGGCAGCTCCGGTGAGCGCCGCTCGTCTGCTGATCGCCAAGTCGCTCCTCGCCGTCTCCTCGACCGAACGGGCAATGCTCGTCGCCTCCCAGGGGGCGGCGAGCACATCTGGCGGGCCGACATCAGCGGAGCCCACCTGAGCTGGGATGACGACGCGGTCGAACCACAGTCGTTCGCCCGGAACACCGAGCACGAGCGCGAAGTGCCGCAGCCGGTCGAGCCGGTCGATCTGGTTCTCGCCCGACTCGTAGCGCGACAGCTGCGCCTGACTGATGCCGAGCCAGCCCGCCATGCGGTCCTGGGTGACCCGGCTGAGATGTTGGGGGTGGTGGCGGTACGCGGAGATCAGCGCACCCATGTCGCGGTCGGAGCAGGCGGCCGCGATCGCGGGCTGGTCCCAGAAGTCGTTGGGGACCTCGGGTGGGCCGTGCACGTCGGAACGAGCGTTGCGGCGGCACCGGTGACACAGCCGATCGGTGTTGTCGGCGGCGATGAACGCCCCACACGGGCAAGCGCGCCTGGATTTGGGTCTCGCGGTTTCCATCGGCATCGCCCCCGTTATGAGCGTTTACCAAGTGTACGGAGACGTGATCGTCAGTCCATCCATCTCATGCATAAGACGTAATGGATTCGCGTGTCGCAGTCCCGGTACCTCCATGCGGCGGATGAGCTGCATACGTCCGCTGCATGGAGCCCATGCAGCCGCCGAGTGGTGTTGGCGTGAACTGCGACGCACTCTGCACATCGCAGGTCGCGGGTCGATCCCCGTGGCCCGCAGTGCCTGACCCACCCAACGGGGAGGACAACCGCCGATGAGCCTCACGACCGCGGAGACCGGCACAGGCAGTGCCGGAATCCCACGACACAGAGGACACGAACGGGCGATCGGCGAGGCCGTCGCCGGCTACCGGTTGCTCGGCTGGCAGGTGAACGTCACCGAGCAGGGTGTCTTCCTACCCCTGGGGCCCGCCACCACCGCGCTGGCCATGCCGGCCCGCATCGGTTCACGCGTGCTGGCCGACCTCAAGTCGCGCATGCTGGCCGGCCCCGTCACCGTCATCCCCGGCCCCCGCGAGCACTGGATCTTCCTCGCCGAGCTGGTGGCGTTGCTGCCGACGCACCTCAAGGCCCCGCCCGAGGTCCAGTTCGTGCGCTCGCCGCACCGGATCGCGCTCCCGCCCACGATGACCAGGTACGGATCGCTGCGGTGGGCCAACCCGCCGTCGCACTCGCGGCACTGGTTCCCGCCGTTCACCGCCGTGCTCGCGCTGGCCCGGACGGCCACCGCGGAGGACACACGCCGATAATCGGCGCTCGTGGACCGACGTTCAGTTCTGTTGTGCGGGCTCGTCGCTGCGTTGAGCGCCTGTGGCGAGCCTGTCCCTCGCAAGACGGGCGGTGCCGGAACCGCCCGGCCAGGGGACCGGGTCGCACCGGCCGCGTCCGTGCCGGTCGGCAGCGGCGTGCTGGTGGACATGCCCGGCAACGCCCAGCTGCTGGTCGTGCAGCCTCAATCGGGTGAATTCCGCGCCTTCAACCCCGCCTGCCCCCACGTGGGCTCCCTGGTTAACCCTCCCGCCGGTGGTGTCATCACCTGCCCGCTGCACGGGAGCGCTTTCGATCCCGCTTCCGGCGCGGTCCGCAAAGGACCTGCGACTTCCGGGTTGACCGAGGTCGCCATTACCCGTTCGGGTGAGGATTTGCTGCTGGCCTGAAACCTGTGCGGTTGCTGTGCATTGGGCTTCCGAATGAACTTCTGCAGACCGTTCCGCGTAATGCTGTGGTGTGACCCCGAACACCCACCACCACGGAGGATCGGTCGTGAACAGCGAAAGCCTGGTCACCAGGCGAAAAGCGCTCTGCGGAATCGTGGTCGCCCTCGCCGTGCCCAGCGGACTCGTGACCGCTTGTAGTTCAGGTTCCGGCACCACCAGTATCCGCGCCCGCACAGGGTGGCTCGACCCCTACCGGATCCGCGGGCAAGGCCGGTACCGCGCTGGTCGCCCTGGCCGACGTGCCCGAAGGCGGCGGCGCGCTCGTCGACGGCCCCGGCGGCACGAAGATCGTCGTCGCGCGGATCTCCGCCACCGAGGTGAAGGCGTACGACGCGACTTGCACGCACCAGGGCTCCACGGTGGCCGAACCCGCCGGCGGAACCATCACCTGCAACTCGCACGGAAGCCAGTTCGCTTCCGCGGACGGCGCGGTGAAGAAGGGGCCGGCCACGACGGGTCTGCGTGCCGTCGGCGTTCGATTGAGGGCGACCAGGTCGTTCTGACCTGACCCTTTCTGCTTTTGTCAGACCCCGCCGATAGTCTTGACGGCGTGGCAGATCCCTCGACGTACCGCCCCTCTCCGGGCACGATTCCCGAGGCTCCCGGCGTCTACAGGTTCCGCGACGCCGGTGGCCGAGTCGTGTACGTCGGCAAGGCGAAGAGCTTGCGCAGCAGGCTGAACTCGTACTTCGCGGACCTGTCCGGGCTGCATCCGCGCACCCGCCAGATGGTGACGACGGCGGCCTCCGTCGAGTGGACGGTGGTCGCCACCGAGGTCGAGGCGCTGCAGCTCGAATACAACTGGATCAAGGAGTTCGACCCGCGCTTCAACGTCCGGTACCGCGACGACAAGTCGTATCCGGTGCTGGCCGTCACGCTTTTCGAGGACTACCCGCGGCTGCACGTGTACCGCGGCCCGCGCAAGAAGGGCGTGCGGTACTTCGGGCCGTTCGCCCACGCCTGGGCCATCCGCGAGACGCTGGACCTGCTGCTGCGCGTGTTCCCGGCCCGCACGTGCTCGGCGGGCGTTTTCAAGCGGCACAACCAGATCGGCCGCCCGTGCCTGCTCGGCTACATCGACAAGTGCTCGGCGCCGTGCGTGGGCAAGGTGTCCGCGGACGAGCACCGCGCGATCGTCGAGGACTTCTGCGACTTCCTGGCGGGCAAGACGGATCACATGATCCGCCGCCTGGAACGCGAGATGACCTCTGCGGCCGAGGAGTTGGAGTTCGAGCGAGCGGCGCGGTTGCGTGACGATCTGGGCGCGCTGCGTCGTGCGATGGAGAAGCAGGCTGTCGTGCTCGGCGACGGCACCGACGCGGACGTGATGGCGTTCGCGCAGGACGAGCTGGAGGTCTCGGTCCAGGTCTTCCACGTGCGCGGCGGCCGGGTGCGCGGCCAGCGCGGCTGGGTGCTGGACAAGGTCGAGGCGGTCGACGACGCCGCGCTGGTCGACCAGTTCATCATGCAGTTCTACGGCGACAACACCGAAAGCACCCCGCGCGAGGTCCTCGTCCCAGTGCTGCCGGACGACGCCCCTGCCTTGGAAGACCTGCTTTCCGAGCAACGCGGCTCGCGGGTCGTCGTGCGCGTCCCGCAACGAGGCGACAAGCGCGCGCTGATGGAAACCGTGGCGCGCAACGCTTCCGAAGCTTTCGCCCAGCACAAGCTGCGCCGCGCCGGCGACCTGACCGCCCGCTCGGCCGCTCTGCAGGAACTGCAGGACGCTCTGGCGCTGGACACCGCGCCGCTGCGAATCGAGTGCATCGACATCAGCCACGTCCAGGGCACCGACGTGGTGGCATCACTGGTCGTCTTCGAGGACGGCCTGGCCCGCAAGTCCGAGTACCGCCGCTTCGCCATCCGCGAGGCCGCCACCGAAGGCGACGTGGCCTCGATCGCCGAGGTGGTCCGCCGCCGCTTCCAGGCCATGCTGCGCGAAACCGCGTCCGGCGGCCCCAACCCCGGCATCGACCCGGATACCGGCAAACCCCGCAAGTTCGCCTACCCGCCCAACCTCCTGGTGGTGGACGGCGCCGCTCCCCAAGCCGCCGCGGCCGCCGACGTCCTGGCCGAACTGGGCATCACCGACGTGGCGATCGTCGGCCTGGCCAAGCGTCTCGAAGAGGTCTGGGTGCCCGGCGAGCCAGACCCGGTGATCCTGCCCCGCACCAGCGACGCCCTGTACCTGCTGCAGCGCGTCCGCGACGAGGCCCACCGCTTCGCCATCGCCTACCACCGCCAGAAACGCTCGAAGCGCATGATCGCGTCCGAACTGGACGACGTGCCAGGCCTCGGCGAAACCCGCAAAGCCGCGCTGCTCAAGCACTTCGGCTCGGTCCGCAAACTCCGCCAGGCCACAGTGGACGAGATCAGTGACGTCCCCGGCGTGGGCCGCCGGACGGCTGAGGCCGTGGTGGCATCGCTGGCATCGTCCGCCGGCCCGTCGTCCGCCGGCCCGTCCTCTGCCGGCGCGTCCTCCGTCGCGGCGTCGTCTTCCGTCCCGTCCTCCGCTGCCGCGTCGTCCGCAGCTGCCTCGGCCGCCGTCCCGTCGTCTCCCGCTGAGGGAAAGCCGGTGCCGTGACGGCCTTCCGGTCCATCCGCAGGCACGGGCCTGGCCCGGCATTCCGGATCGCGTGCGGCCGGTTCGCGTGCGGCCGGTCCACGTGCGGCCGGTTCACGTGCAGTCAAGAGCCTGGCCATGCCGACTCCGTTCCCGTTGTGCACGCCCCCGCTCGCCCCTTCCTTCTTTGGCGCGGCGAAGATGACCATGTTTTCCGGACATCTGATAGACGGTCGCAGGCGTGGATCGGGACAACGTTCACCCGTCCGAGTGGTGGCGAGGCCTGGGGCCTGCCGGTCGGCGTGACCGTGCATGACGTCGGAAGCATCGCCCCACGCAGCACCCGGGCTGCAGAAGGGTCCGCCGGTGTCGACTCGATCGTCGGGCTGCCCGCGGCCGATGGCTCGGCCTCGATTGTCGGACTGACCAGAGCCGCTGCCCAGGTCTCGGCTGTCGAACTGACCAGAGCCGCTGGCCCGGCCTCGCCAACCTCACCCGCCGCACTGGCCACCCTCCCCCCACCCGCCGTGCGTTCACCCCGCCACCCAAGCGAGGATCGTGACCGCCGCCACGGCACAGGCGTCTCAACTGCCGAACCTGCCGCGCGCAAGGGCCATTCCGGTGGAGACTCACACGAGGGGCCACGCAGAGACCGTGGCCTGAACACACAGCAACAACACCCAGCTTGCCCAAACAAGAGCGTCAGCTCATGAACAGGTAACGGAGTCGTAGTCGTGAACGCGGAGAAGTCCGGCGCGGAGAAGTCCGGCATCGAAGTCGCCGTGGTGACCGGGCTGTCCGGTGCGGGTCGCAGCACCGCGGCCAAGTGCCTGGAGGACCTCGGCTGGTTCGTCGTGGACAACCTGCCACCGGAACTCATCGCCACCATGGTCGAGCTCGGCGCGCAGGCGCGTGGGGCGATCACGCGCGTGGCTGTTGTTATGGACGTGCGCAGTCGTGCGTTTACCGAGGACCTTGCGGCCATCATCAAGGACCTTGATGCGCGCGGGTACAAGCCGCGCGTGCTCTTCCTTGAGGCCACGGATGCTGTGCTGATCCGGCGGTTCGAGGCGGTGCGGCGGGGGCACCCGATGCAGGCCGACGGGCGGTTGCAGGATGGTATCGAGGCCGAGCGGATTCTGTTGACGCCGCTCAAGCAGGAAGCCGACCTGGTGCTCGACACGTCAGCACTCTCCATCCACCAGCTCAGGGCCAAGATCGAGGACACGTTCGGCACCGAGGCGGCCACGCGTACGCGGGTCACGGTGCTGAGCTTCGGTTACAAGTACGGGCTGCCGATGGACGCGGACCTCGTCATGGACGTGCGGTTCCTGCCGAACCCGTTCTGGATTCCGGAGCTGCGCGAGCAGACGGGGCTGGACGGTGAGGTGCGGAATTACGTGTTGTCGCAGGAAGGGGCCGAGGAGTTCCTCGACCGCTACCACGAGTTGCTGCGGCTGATCGGTGCCGGCTATCGGCGCGAGGGCAAGCGTTACCTGACGCTCGCCATCGGGTGCACGGGCGGCAAGCACCGCAGTGTTGCCCTGTCCGAAGAGCTTTCCGGGCGTCTGGCGTCCGAGGACGGCATGGCGGTCAAGGTCGTGCACAGGGATCTGGGACGCGAGTGACGAAGTTGAAGGCTGTTGCTCTGGGCGGTGGGCACGGGTTGCACGCGACGCTGACGGCGTTGCGGCGGGTGACCGACGACGTGACGGCCGTTGTGACCGTTGCGGACGATGGTGGTTCGTCGGGGCGTTTGCGGCGTGAACTGTCCGACCTGCTGCCGCCGGGTGATCTGCGCAAGGCGATGGCGGCGCTGGCGGGGGAGGACGAGCAGAGCAGGATCTGGACGTCCCTGTTCAAGCATCGCTTCGGTGGCACGGGTGCGCTTGCCGGTCACGCGGTCGGCAACCTGGTGATCGCCGGGCTGCTCGAGCAGCTCGGCGACCCGGTCGCGGTGCTCAACCTCACGAGCACGCTGCTGGGGGTCCAAGGCCGGGTGTTGCCGATGTCGAACGATCCGCTCGACATCGAGGCGGACGTCATGGGGCTCGACGAGGACGAGAAGGACGTGCGCCGGATTCGCGGGCAGGTCGCCATCGCGACCACGCCCGGACTGGTGCAGCGCATCCGTCTGACTGCCCCGAACGGGCGACCTGTCGGCTGTCCGGAAGCAGTACAGGCTGTACTTGACGCCGATCTCGTGCTACTCGGCCCCGGATCGTGGTTCACCAGCGTGTTGCCGCATCTGCTCGTCCCCGAACTGCTCGACGCACTTGTGCGCACGCGGGCGAAAAAGGTCCTCGTGCTCAATCTTGTCCCCCAACCGGGGGAAACCGCCGGTTTCTCTCCGGAGCGCCATTTGGACGTAGTCTGCGAACACGCACCCGAGCTGAAGGTGGACGCGGTGATCGCCGACGTCGACTCGGTCCCCACCCCGGACCGGCTGACCCGAGCCGCCTCGGCACTGGGCGCGCGGACGCATCTGGCCAAGATCGCCGCACCGGACGCTGCCGAGCGGCATGATCCGGAGGCCTTGGCCGGTTGCTTGAGGCAGGTGGTCGCTGAGACCGGAGTGGGAGGGACGGGCCAGTGGCGATGACGTCGGCGGTCAAGGACGAGCTGAGCAGGCTCGCGGTATCCAAGACCTGTTGCCGCCGCGCGGAGGTCTCCTCCCTGCTGCGTTTCGCCGGAGGCCTGCACATCGTGTCGGGCCGGGTGGTCGTCGAGGCCGAGCTGGACCTCGGGTCCGCCGCCCGCCGGCTGCTCAAGGAGATCCAGGCCCTCTACGGCCACCACGCCGAGGTGTTCACGATCCAGTCGAACGGCCTGCGCAAGGGCACCCGCTACGTGGTGCGCGTGGTGAAGGACGGCGAGGGGCTGGCTCGGCAGACCGGTCTGCTCGACCCGCGTGGCCGCCCGGTGCGCGGCCTGCCCGCGCCGGTGGTGTCCGGTGGGGTGTGCGACGCGGAAGCCGCGTGGCGTGGGGCTTTCCTGGCGCACGGCTCGCTGACCGAACCCGGTCGCAGCTCGTCGCTGGAGATCACCTGCCCCGGCCCCGAAGCGGCGCTGGCGCTGGTCGGTGCCGCGCGCAGGATGGGCATCGCCTCGAAGTCCCGTGAGGTCCGCGGGGCCGAGCGCGTGGTGATAAGGGATGGCGACGCGATCGGCGCGATGCTGACCAAGCTCGGCGCGCACGACAGCGTGCTCGCCTGGGAAGAGCGCCGGATGCGGCGCGAGGTGCGGGCGACCGCGAACCGCCTGGCGAACTTCGACGACGCGAACCTGCGCCGCTCGGCCCGCGCGGCGGTCGCCGCCGCGGCCAGGGTGGCCCGCGCCCTGGACATCCTCGGCCCGGAGGCGCCGGAGCACCTGGCCGCCGCCGGCCAGCTCCGGCTCGCCCACCGCCAGGCGTCGCTGGAGGAGCTCGGGCAGCTGTCCGACCCGCAGATGACCAAGGACGCGGTGGCCGGCCGGATCCGGCGGCTGCTGGCGATGGCCGACAAGCGGGCCAAGGACCTGGGGCTGCCGGACACGGAGTCCGCGGTCACGGCGGAGATGCTCGAAGCCGAGGTGTAGGGAGTCGTGAGCGCTTTCCGTTGCACACGTTGCCAGAGCGACGAAACCACTCGCAGCGACGGAACCGCTCACGACGTGTGGCGCCCCGCCCACACCGCCAGCTGAGCCCGCGACCGCAACCCCAGCTTGCTGCGGGCGTGCGTCACGTGCCGGGCGACGGTGTGCGGCGAGATCCCCAGCCGCTGGCCGATCTGCCGATTGGTCAGCCCCTCGGCCACCAGAGTCGCCACGTGCAGTTCGCGGGCCGACACGAGCCCGTCGGCATCGGCGGCGGGCCGGGTGATCAGGGCGTAGGAAACGGCCTGGGCCAGTGACATCCGCTCGCCGCACGACTCGGCGGCGCGCAGGCGGCCCGCGGTGATGCGGTCGCGGCAGACGGAGCGGGCCTCGTCCAGCAGGGCCTGCCAGTAGGGCTCGGCGCGGAAGTCGTAGCGGGTGCGGACTCCGGCGGCGGCGGTCAGCAGCGACAGGGCGCGTTCGTCGTCGGAGCCGACGCCCACCAGACCCAGGGCCAGGCCTTCGAGGTCGTAGAACTGGTCCATGGGGTGTTCGGAGCCGACTTCGAGGCTTTCGCGGAACAGGTCGACGGCCTCGGGGTGGCTGCGGCGGGCCAGGGCGATCGCGCCCGCGGTGTGCAGGACCGGGTTGAGCATGTGCGGCAGGCCCAGCAGGCGGATCAGCGTCAGGGCCTCGCGGACCAGCGGGGCGGCGGCGTCGGGCTCGTCGTGTTGCAGCAGGGTCCAGCCGTAGGAGTTCAGCACGGCGCCCATGGCGAGCTTGTCGCCGCTGCCGCGCAGGAGGTCGATGGCTTCCTCGAAGAGCTCCCAGCCGAGCGTGGGGGAGCCGACGTGGGCCTCGGCCGAGGCCAGGACCTCCAGTGCGCGGGCGAGCGTGCCGGGGCGGCCGCCAGCCAAGCGTTCGATCGCAGCGCGTTCGATGGCCAGAGACTCCTGGGCGAACCCGCGGGTCAACGGCCAGTCGCCGCGCACGCGGTGGTGCATCGCGGCGAGAACGGTCAGCACGCTGCGGTACGCGGGCGGCAGGGCGTGCGACAGTGCGTGGTGCAACAACTCGGTCGGAGCGCCACGGGGGCCGTGCGGGGTCGAGGTCCAGGCCTGGGCGGCCACGGCCAGTGCGTACCGGGGCCAGTCACCGGTGGCCGCGGTGCGCGAGACGGCCAGGTCGAGCAGGCCCAGGTGCCGGTCGAGCCGCAGGACGACGGCCGGCGTCGGGAAGAAGCCGGAGATCTCGGGCTCCACCAGGTCCGCGACCCAGGTGACCACCCGGTCGGCGACCAGGCCGAGCTCACCGGCCTCGACGGCCCGTTCGCGGCAGTAGAGGCGGATGGACTCGAGCTGGCGGAAGACGGTGTGGCCGCCGGCGACGCGGTCCACGACCAGCAGGGACTTCTGCTCCAGGCTCGTCAGCAGGTCCAGCGCGTCGGGGACGGCGCAGACGGCGCCGGCCACGCCCAGGTCGAACGGGACGCCCAGCACGGCGAGGCGGCGGCAGGCGGCCTGTTCGGCGGGGGACAGCAGGTCGTAGCTCCAGCCGATCGCGGCGCGCAGGGTGCGGTGGCGGTCGTCGGCCGTGCGGGTGGCGGCGGTCAGCAGGGCCAGGCGGTCGCCGAGGCGGGCGAGGACGTCGGCGGGGGAGAGGACCGTGCTGCGGCGCGCGGCCAGTTCGATCGCCAGCGGCATGCCGTCGAGGCTGCGGCAGACGGCGACGACGTCGGCAACGTTGTCATGGGACACCTCGAACGAACGGTCCACCGAGACCGCACGGTCGCGGAACAGCTGCACAGCGTCGTAACGCAACGCCTCCGCGACGTCGGAATCTCGCGGCGGCGACGGCAGCTCACCGAGCGAGAAAACCTGTTCGCCGGCCAGCCGGAGCGGCTCGCGGGAGGTCACCAGCACGCGCAGCCGCGGGCAGCACGCCAGGAGCTCGGCGACGACGTCGGCGACGTCGGCCAGCAGGTGCTCGCAGTTGTCGAGCACGAGCAGCGGACGCCGGTGCCGGTCGATCTCGGCGATCACCGCGTCGCGCACCGAGCGGTTCGGCAACGGGTGGGCGCCGGCGCAGTGATAGATCGCCGGCAGGGCATCGGTCGCCGACGCCAGCGCGGCCCACCACACCTGATCTGCGCGTTTACCGACGTGCTGGACGGCCAGCCGGGTCTTGCCCGCGCCCGCCGGACCGACCAGGGAGACCAGCCGGTGCTCCGCGCCCAGCCGCACCAGCGCCGCCAGCTCCTCGCGGCGGCCGACGAAGGTGTCGAGCGGCGCGGGCAAGGCGGAGTCATGCGGAGAGTCGTCCCGTGCCGAGTTGCGCTCGCGATACGCGCGCTGACGGCACGCGTTCGAGCAGTAGCGCCGGCCCGTGGGCGTGTCGTCGAGAGGGTTTCCACACGTCACGCAGGCGGCAATGGCCGTCATGATGCATGACCGTACCGGCGTGTAACGGGTCGTAACACCCGCTGTTTCGGGGTATTGCCCCGCCGATCGAGCGCTGGTCATGATCTCGAAAGGTGCCGCCGCCACCGATGGAGGAGGTCCGATCATGACCGCGCACATCCGACCCGCCAGAGCTCTCGTGCCGCAGCAGGACCGGGAGGTGGTCGACGAGTGGCTCGAGCGCATCGTCGCCGTCGTCGGGCCGAACGCGGGAGAGGACAGCCAGGAGGCGTGCCGGAGCGCCGCCGAGGCCGCGGAGGAGCTGAGCGCCTACCTCTGGATGCTCCGCGCGCTGCGCCGCCGAACGGCCTAATCAGGGGCCGTTTTTCTGGCTCGATCAAGAGATACTCACTATCCCTGTGACCAGGGACGCAGTTCGGCAGATAGGGTGGGCTTGTTCCTACCAAGCTGAACGCAAGGAGTCAGTCGTGACGGTTCGTGTAGGTGTCAACGGTTTCGGTCGCATCGGGCGCAACTTCTTCCGCGCCGTGAGGGCCGGCGGCCACGACATCGAGATCGTCGCGTTCAACGACCTCGGTGACGTCGCCACGATGGCGCACCTGCTGAAGTACGACAGCATTCTCGGTCGTCTGGACGCCGACGTGCAGGTCACCGACGAAGGCATCTCCGTTGACGGCAAGGTCATCAAGGCCCTCGCCGAGCGCGACCCCGGCAAGCTGCCCTGGAAGGACCTCGGCGTCGACGTCGTGGTCGAGTCGACCGGCTTCTTCACCGACGCCACCAAGGCTCGCGCGCACGTGGACGAGGGCGGCGCCAAGAAGGTCATCATCTCCGCGCCGGCCAAGAACGAGGACCTCACCGTCGTCATCGGCGCGAACGAGGACAAGTTCGACGGTTCGCAGACGATCATCTCGAACGCGTCCTGCACCACGAACTGCCTCGCGCCGCTGGCCAAGGTCCTCAACGACAGCTTCGGCGTCGAGCAGGGCCTCATGACCACGATCCACGCGTACACGCAGGACCAGAACCTGCAGGACGCGCCGCACAGCGACCTCCGCCGTGCCCGCGCCGCCGCGCTGAACATCGTCCCGACCTCCACGGGCGCCGCGAAGGCCATCGGCCTGGTGCTGCCGGAGCTCAAGGGCAAGCTCGACGGCTACGCGCTGCGCGTGCCGATCCCCACCGGCTCGGCCACCGACCTGACCGTCACGCTCAAGCGCGAGGTCACCGTCGACGAGGTCAACGCCGCGTACAAGGCCGCCGCCGAGGGCCCGCTGGCCGGCATCCTCAAGTACTCGACGGACCCGATCGTGTCGGCCGACATCGTCACCGACCCGCACTCGTGCATCTACGACGCGCCGCTGACCAAGGTCATCGGCAACCAGGTCAAGGTCGTCGGCTGGTACGACAACGAGTGGGGCTACTCCAACCGCCTCGCGGACCTGGTCAAGCTCGTCGCCTCCAAGATCTGAGCAGGAGCGACAGTCAGTGAAGACTCTCAGCGACCTGCTCGCCGAGGGTGTCGCGGGTCGGCGCGTCCTCGTGCGCGCCGACCTGAACGTCCCCCTCGACGAAGGCAAGATCACCGACGACGGCCGCGTCCGCGCGTCGGTGCCGACGATCAAGGCGCTCGCCGACGCGGGCGCCCGCGTGATCGTCACCGCGCACCTCGGCCGCCCCAAGGGCGAGCCGGACCCGAAGTTCTCCCTCGCGCCGGCCGCCGCTCGCCTCGGTGAGCTGCTCGGCGCCGAGGTCCCGCTCGCGAAGGACCTCGTCGGCCCGTCCGCCACGTCCGTGGTGGGTGCGCTGACCGACGGCGGCGTCGTGATGCTGGAGAACGTCCGCTTCGACGCCCGGGAGACCTCGAAGGACGACGCGGAGCGGGCCGAACTGGCCGACGAGCTGGCGTCGTTCGCGGACGCGTTCGTGTCCGACGGCTTCGGTGTCGTGCACCGCAAGCAGGCCTCGGTCTACGACGTGGCGCAGAAGCTGCCCGCGTACGTCGGCGGCCTCGTCGAGACCGAGCTCGGGGTGCTCAAGAAGCTCACCGACGACCTGGAGCGCCCGTACGTCGTGGTGCTCGGCGGCGCGAAGGTGTCCGACAAGCTCGGCGTCATCGCGAACCTGCTGGCCAAGGTCGACCGGCTGCTCGTCGGCGGCGGCATGGCGTACACCTTCCTCAAGGCCCAGGGCCACGAGGTCGGCACGTCGTTGCTCCAGGCTGACCAGCTCGACCAGGTCAAGGGCTTCCTCGCGGAGGCCGAGAAGCGCGGCGTCGAGCTCGTGCTGCCGGTCGACGTGCTGGTCACCGCCGAGTTCGGCAACGTCGAGCACGACGTCGTGGGCACCGACGCGATCCCCGCGGACAAGATGGGCCTCGACATCGGCCCGAAGTCGCGCGAGCTGTTCGCGTCGAAGCTCGCCGACGCCAAGACCGTGTTCTGGAACGGCCCGATGGGCGTCTTCGAGATCGAGACCTACGCCGGCGGCACCCGTGCCGTCGCCGAGGCGCTCGTGAAGTCCGAGGCGTTCACCGTCGTCGGCGGCGGTGACTCGGCCGCCGCGGTGCGTGCCCTGGGCCTGCCCGAGGACGGCTTCTCGCACATCTCCACCGGTGGCGGTGCTTCTCTCGAATTCCTCGAGGGCAAGGAACTCCCCGGTATCAGCGTTCTGGAGTCCTGATGGCTGCCCGGCTCCCGCTCATCGCGGGCAACTGGAAGATGAACCTCAACCACCTCGAGGCGATCGGCCTCGTGCAGAAGATCGCTTTCTCCCTCCCGGAGAAGTACTTCGCCAAGGTCGAGGTCGCCGTTCTTCCGCCGTTCGTCGACATCCGCAGCATCCAGACGCTGGTCGACGGCGACAAGCTGCTGCTCAAGTACGGCGCGCAGGACGTCTCGCAGCACGAGTCCGGTGCGTACACCGGTGAGGTGTCCGGCGCCATGCTCCGCAAGCTCGGCTGCCACTACGTCGTGGTCGGGCACTCCGAGCGCCGCGAGTACCACGGCGAGACGGACGCGCTGGTCAACGCCAAGCTCAAGGCCGCGCTCAAGCACGAGGTCACGCCGATCTTCTGCTTCGGCGAGAAGCTCGACGTCCGCGAGGCCAAGGGTCACCTGGAACTGGTGAAGCAGCAGCTCCAGGACGGCCTCAAGGGCTTCACCGCCGAGCAGGTCGCCAAGATCGTGTTCGCCTACGAGCCGGTCTGGGCCATCGGTACCGGCCGCACCGCGTCGTCCGCTGACGCGCAGGAGGTGTGCTCGCTGGTCCGCTCGTTCGTGGCGGAGAAGTACGGCGAGGAGACCGCGGCGGTCGTCCGGGTGCTTTACGGCGGTTCGGTGAAGTCGTCGAACATCGGTGACCTCATCGGGCAGAAGGACATCGACGGCGCTCTCGTCGGCGGTGCCAGCCTTCAGGCGGACGAATTCACCAAGCTGTGCGCGCTGGCCGCGGGCGGCCCTCTACCCTAAGTGGATCTGGGCCCTGCCTGGATGCTCCCCTGACCCAACTGGTTGCACACGTTCGGCAGTCGAACAGGTACTCTATGGCGTCGACTGCCTGACAGCGAGGAAGAAATGATCCTGTTCCTGCAGATTCTGTTGATCGTCTCCAGCGTGCTGCTGGTGCTGCTGGTGCTGTTGCACCGCGGCCGTGGTGGCGGTTTGTCCTCGCTGTTCGGCGGCGGAATGCAGTCGAGTCTGTCCGGTTCCTCCGTGGTCGAGAAGAACCTCGACCGCCTGACGCTGTTCGTCGGCGCGGTCTGGGTCATCGCCATCGTGGGCATCGGTTTGCTGATCAAGCTCCCCGGAGCCTGATCTCTGTTCAGCGGCAGAAGCCTCTAGGGGCTTGGGGTAACCACTTGGTGGGGGTGTAACGGTCGATGGCTGGTGGTAACGCGATTCGCGGTACCCGCGTCGGCGCAGGCCCGATGGGTGAGTCGGAGCGCGGCGAGTCCGCGCCCCGTCGTCGGGTGTCGTACTGGTGCGCGAATGGTCACGAGTCCCGGCCTTCCTTCGCGGTCGAGGCGGACGTTCCGGAGAACTGGGACTGTCCACGCTGCGGCCTGCCGGCAGGTCGCGACGAGCAGACGCCACCCGCGCCTCCGCGCAACGAGCCGTACAAGACGCACCTTGCGTACGTGAAGGAGCGGCGCTCCGACGCGGACGGCGAGGCGATCCTCGAAGAGGCTCTCGCCAAGCTGCGCCGTCAGCGCGAAGTGCCGTAAGCGTCTGGCTGGTTCACAACAACGCGAAAGGCCCCCTCTGCGGAGAGGGGGCCTTTCGCGCGTTCCGGGGCAAAGGGGCGGGATGAGTTTCAGGTTGGCCGCGTATGCGGTGTGCGTCGAGCAGGACCGGGTGTTGTTAGTCCGCGGCGGGTCGATCTGGACCCTTCCTGGCGGCGGAGTCGAGCACGGGGAGGATCCGTTCGACGCGGTGATCCGCGAGTTCGCCGAGGAGACCGGCTGCGACGCGGTGGCCGAGCGGCTGCTGGGGGTCGACTCGAGGGTGGTCCCCGCGGCTGAACGCCGCGTGCCCGACCCGGTCCTGCACCAGAACGTCGGCGTCTTCTACCAGGTCCGGATCACCGGTGGTGAGCTGCGGCCGGAGCCGGACGGTCAGACCGCCGAGCCGAGGTGGACACCGATTCCCGGAGTCGCGCACCTTCGCCGGTCGTCACTGGTCGACGTCGGCCTCACCCTCGCGCGGACGATGCCGCCGACCGGTCACGTCGATCCGGTCCCGGTCGGCGGTCTCCTGCAGCACTGAAGGGAACGCGGGGCCCCCGCGTTCCGGCTAGCGGCGCAGGCCGGTGAACTGGCGGCGCAGCATCGCGGCACCGATCAGCAGGAAGAACAGCAGCACCACAAGCGTGCTGGTCGTGCCGCCGGACGAGCTGGACAGCGTCACGTCGACGTTGCCGACGAGCACGATGCCGCACTCCGCGCGCACCTTGTGCCGGCCCGGTTCGATGTTCGCGAACTTCACCGGCGCGGTGAACTCGCCGTTGTCGTCGGCGGTGGCCTTGCCGACGTTCTGGCCGAGCGACCGCAGCGTCACGTCCGCGCCCTTGGGACAGCCCGTGCCGGTCGCGGTCAGGTCGTCGCCGGGCTGGATGTTGTCCTTGTCCAGGACCAGCACGCCGTCACCAGGGTTGGTCAGCGCGTCGGTGGACGAGGACGGCGACTCCGAGGAGGACGACGACGTCGTGTCCGTGGTCGTCGTCGTGACCAAAGGAGGCGTGGTCGTCGTGCGCGGCGGCTGCGTGATCGGAGGGTTGGTGACGGGCGGGTTCGTCACCGGAGGCTGGGTGACGGGTGGCTGCGTGGTCGGCGGCGGGGTCGTCGTTGTCGTCGGCGGGATGCGGACGGTGAACGTCGTGGACGCCGAGCCGGCCGGGCAGGACGTCGCCTGGACGGTCACGCGGTGGCTACCGGCGGTGGCGCTCGCCGGAACCGTTGCCGAACCGGAACCCGTCCCGCGGCCCGTTCCGGTCCCGCTGCCCACTACCGTCTTGCCGTCCCACAGGACACGCATCGCGTAGCTCGTGCAGTCCGGGTCGTAGAAGATCCCGGTCCACGCGACCTTGAAGGCCGCTCCGGGCACACCGGAGTTCGGGCTCGCGGACAGCACGGGTGCCTGCTGGGCGGCCGCCGGTGTGGCGCTGAGCACCGTAACACCGGCTGCCAAAGCCACGAGTAAGCCTCTAGACCGCATTACCTCTCCCCGGATCCGAACCAAAGGTGCGCTAGTGAGACGTCGCATGAGCGGTGCAGGTTTACTGCTGTGGTGCGGAATTATGCTGCTGCCGTCAAACGCGTCCGCGCAGGGCGGGTCGGTTCTGCTCGAGGCCGATGTGGACGGTAGGCCGGTTGGAGTAGGGACCCTGCTGCTGGACCCGGACAAGACCGCCAAGATCTCCGTCACGGTCCGCAACAACACGAGCACCCCGCAGCGCGTGAAGACCGTCCGCATCAGCGGCACCGCGCTCGCGTTGACCTTCTTCGCCTACGACACAACGGTTCCGTTCGACGTGCCGGCGAAGTCCAGCGAGACCCGGTCGTTCCCGTTGGAGCCGACGGACCTGGGTTCCCAGGCGATCGGTCTCCTTCCGGTCACGGTTGAGGTCATTGATCCGCAACGGGAAACGATCGCGTCGATCGAGACGACCGCGGACGTGCGGGGCTCGCTGTGGTCCGTGTACGGCGCGTTCGGACTGGGAGTCCTGGTGCTGACGGCGTTGTCATGGGCGGGCGCGCTGATCGCGCTGGCCCGTCGGCGGCTGCCGGCGAACCGGTGGCAGCGGGCGATGCGGTTCCTGCCGGCCGGGATCGGTACCGGTCTGATCGCGGTGATCACGTTGTCGGTGCTGCGGTTGGTGGCGCCGTCGCCGTCGGCCGAGATCCCGTTCATCGTGGGCGCGGCGGCGGTCGCGTTGATTCTTGGCTATGTGACACCGCATCCAGGCGAGCGGCAACCGTCCGAAGTGGAAACGGTGAGGATCTTCCGGTGACGTTGTCCAGTGTGGTCGCCGCTCTGCCGCAGTACGCCGTCGGTGAGCAGATCGGCGAGGGCGGGATGGGCGTCGTCTACGGCGGCGTGCACCGTCAGCTCGGCCGGCCGGTGGCGATCAAGCGGTTGCCGCACGCGGTGGCCGAGGACCCGCGGATGAGCGAGCGCTTCGAGCACGAGGCGCGGCTACTCGCCCGCCTTGATCATCCGCACATCGTGCCGGTCTACGACTACGTCCGGCAGCAGGGCGAGCACCTGCTCGTGATGGAACGGCTCGACGGCGGCACCGTGTGGTCGCGGTTCGCCTCGGACGGTCTCACCGCGCAGCAGTCGTGCGGCATCGTGCTGGCGACGCTGGCGGGTCTGCACGCGGCGCACGAGGCCGGCGTGCTGCACCTCGACGTGAAACCGAAGAACCTGCTGTTCACCTCGACCGGTGCGGTGAAGGTGGCGGACTTCGGCATCTCCCAGGTGGTGTCGGAAGGCGCCACGCTGGTGACCCACGGCGGCGCCGTGCTCGGCACGCCCGCGTACATCGCGCCGGAACAGGCGATGGGCAACGCACTCACGCCCGCCGCGGACGTCTACGCGACCGGAACGGTGCTCTACGAACTGCTGTCCGGCGACCTGCCGTTCGAACGCGGCGGTGGTCCGCTGGCGATGATCCAGAAGCGGGTCTACCAGGATCCGCGGCCGTTGCCGAACGTGCCGGAACCCATTGCGGGCGTGGTGATGCGGAGCATCGCGCGGGACCCGTCGGCGCGCTACCGCAACGCGGAGACCTTCGCGATCGACCTGGCCGGCGCGGCGGCCGCCCAGTTCGGCCCGGACTGGTTGACGCGCCTCGGCATGCCGGTGCACCTCGCGCCCCAGGTGTCGGCGTCGTCCGCGAACCCGTCGCCGCGGCCCGTGCAGCCGGCCAGGGACACGATCTCGATCGCGCAGCAGCCGATCCGGGCGACGCTGGTCGATCCGGTGCCGGCCGCGCGGCTCAGCGGCAGCAGCACCCTGGTACCGGCGGCGTCGGTGATCAAGCCGCCGTCGACGCCGTGGGGGCTGTGGCTGGTGGCCGCGATCTCGCTGCTGGCACTGGTGGTCGTGCCGTTCCTGGGGGCCGGGAAGCTGGCGCCGACATCAGTCAGGACCTCGCGGACCCGGTGAACGTCGAGGGCTCGCGACTGGTCGTGACGCTGGCCGGGATTCCGCTCGCCGACGTGCCCGAGCGCGGGCCGGCGGGCTTCGTGCTGCCGGGTGCCACGCGCTGGATCGTGGGCGGGGTCGTCACGGCGACCGCTGATACTCCCACCGGCCAGAACCAGTTCCTGCTCGGCTCGAACCGCACGCCGTGGCTGAGCATCATGGGCACCGGTTCGGCCCTGCTGCTGCTCTTCACGTTCGCGTACCTGGAGTCGAACCTGCGGGCGTTGCGGCGGCGGCAGACGGGCGTGGCCGCGGTGATCGCCTCGGTGCCGTTCGGGTTCGGGCTGGGGCTCGCGGTATGGCTGCTGGTGTCCGTGCTGCTGAGCGTACGAACCGACGATGCCGATCGCGCTGACCTGCGGCGCGCTCGGAGCGGTAGCGGGTCTCACGGCCTCGTTGGCCTCTAAGCGCGCTTGACGGCCAGTTCGAACAGGTCTGCCAGTTCCTTCGCGTAGGCGGTGACATCGGTGTCCGGCCGGGCCCACAGCTCGGCCGGGGTCGCCTCCATGACGGCCTGCACCGACACCGCCATCACCCGCGGCGAGAAGTCCCGGAACTCGCCGTGCTCCTGGCCCTCGCGGAACATGTCCTCCAGCTCGGTCAGCGTGCTCGAGTTCTGCTTGCCCGCCCACGCCCGAGCCCTTTCGGCGTCCAGCGCGGCGCTCGCGATCTGACTGATCGCGATCAGCTCGGCGGGGTGTTCGGCGCAGTAGTGCACGAAACCCTCGATCAGGGCCCGCAATGCCGCGCAGTAGCTCTCGGCGCCGTCGGAGCGTGAGCTGAGCGCCTGCTCCATCGAGTCGTGCACGGTCAGCATGACCTGCTTCATCAGCTCCTCGCGCTTGGCGAAGTGGTATGTGATCAGGCCGGGGCTGATGCCCGCACGCCGTGCGATCTGCACGAACGACGCCTTCGCGTACCCGATCTCGGCGATGGTCGCGATCGTCGCCGCGACGATCTGCCCGCGCCGGGCCTCCTCGATGAACGAGCGACCGGGCGAGCCCTTCTTTTCCTGGCCGCTCGACTCATTTTCTGGTTGCATGACCAGTAGCCTAGTTGAGCAACTAGTCAGGGGGAAATCATGATCAGTCGAAAGGTGTTCCTGAAGTCGATGGCGGGTGCGGCGGCGCTCGCGAGCCTCGGGGGAGGCACGGCGGCCGCGGCGGGCCGGTTACGCGGCGGCGTCTGTTACGACACCGGTGTCCTGCAAGCCGCCGGTACACCGCTCAGCCGGGTGCGGTGGAGCCGCCGGCAGCTGGAACGGGAGATCGGCATGATCGCGGCCGACCTGCGCTGCCCGTCGATCACCGCGTTCGGCAGCGACCTCGGCCGGCTCGCCGAGACCACGGACGCGGCGCTGCGGTACGGCATGGAGGTGTTCGTCCAGCCCCGGCTCTACGACCACCCGCAGGACGAGATCCTGGCGCACCTGGCCGAGGCGGCCCGTCAGGCCGAACGCAGGCGCAGCGGTGACAACGTCAAGTTCGTCACCGGCTGCGAGCACTTCCTGTTCACGCCCGGCATCCTGCCCGGCGACACATTCATGGAGCGGCTGCGCAACGTCGAGTCCATCCCGGACTCGGACTGGCCCGCGATCATCGGGCGGTACCGGGCGTTCATGGCGCGCGCGGTCGAGGTGACGCGGCGCGAGTTCGGCGGCCGGATCACCTACGGCGCGGCGGCCGACGCTGACGCGTTGTGGAACGACTGGTCGTTGTTCGACATCGTCGGCCTCGACTACTACCCGTACTTCGAGACCGATGCCGGGTACACGACCGACCTGGACCGGTATCGGCGCTGGGGCAAGCCGATCATGGTGCTGGAGTTCGGCTGCTGCACGTTCACCGGCGCGGCGAAGGCGGGCGGCATGGGCTGGGACATCATCGACGACCAGGCCGACCCGGCGGTCGTGCAGCCGGGCTATGTGCGCGACGAACGCGAGCAGGCCGAGCACATCGCCCGGATGCTGCGCGTGTTCGACGCGGAGAAGCTGATGGGCGCGCACCTGTACTCGGTCATCTCACCCGACGTCGCGCACCACCCGACGTGCCGCGACCTCGACTACGACCTGGCCTCGTACAGCCTGTTCAAGACCATCAGGGAACGGTTCGACGACGAGAACTCGCCGTACCGGCTGGAGCCCAAACAGTCGTTCCACGCCTTCAAGCGAGCGAATCGGCGTCACTGACCGAGCGCTGTTTGGGGAACGACGCGCTCACCAGGAAGCCGCCCTCCTCGGTCGGCCCGGCGGAGAACACGCCACCGAGCAGCGCGGCGCGTTCGCGCAGGCCGACCAGGCCGTGGCCGCCGCTGGGCAACGTCGACGAGGGGCTGGTCGAGGCGGTGTTGCGCACCTCGACCAGCACGTTCTCGGCGCGCGCGTCGATCAGCACGGTCGCGCTCGCTCCGGTGGCGTGCTTGCGGATGTTGGTGAGTGCTTCCTGCACCGTCCGGTAGACGGCACCGGACACCGGCGGGTTGAGTTCCTCGATCGGTCCCTTGACCTGCATGGACACCTCGAAACCGGCGTCGGCGGCCAGTTCGGGCAGTTCGCTCAGGCCCGGCTGGCTGTCCTCGGTGGTGCGCAGGACCGACACGAGCTGACGCAGTTCGTCGAGGGTTCTGGTCGACAACATGCGGATGGTGCCGGCGACCTGCTTGTGCTCGGCGTCGACGACCGCCATGCGCAGCGCGCCCGCCTGCATCGCGATGAGGCTGACCTGGTGGGACACGACGTCGTGCATTTCGCGGGCGAGCTTTGCCCGTTCGTCCGCGCGGATGGCGTGCGCGTGCAGGACGCGTTCCCGTTCGCGTGCCTCGGCCAGCTCCATGATCCGGTCCGACAGCTCCTGGCGCGCGTGGACCAGCAGGCCGATCGCGATCGGGAGGCCGGCGACCAGGAAGCCGTAGATCGCCGAGTGGAAGTGACCGGACGCCGGCCGGTCGATCAGCTCCTGCGGCGGCCAGGCCACGAACCGGCACAGCCACACCAGCGCGGCCGCGAGCCCGGTCTGCCAGCCGCCGACGTAGCGGCGGGCCACCGTGTACAGCGCGATCATCGCGGCGAGCTGCGACCAGCCGACGAAGAAGCCGGGGATGGTCAGCGCGAGGGTGAGGAACGGGAACCGGCGGCGCAACACCAGCGCGCCCACCGCGACCCAGTTGAGCCACACCTGGTAGCTCTCGACCGGCGGGAGGTCCGTGATGGGATCGGCCTCGATCCACAGCCCGAACAGCCAGACGTCGAGCACGGCGAAGAGGATCAGCGTCAGATCGGCGAGGACCTGACGGTAGTCACCACTCAGCGGCCAGCGCGAGCCGGCCGCGGTCTCCTCCGACCGTCTGGCCGGGAGCAGCGTCGTGGTCAGGATCCGACCTCCCCTGTGAACCTTCCGACCCTCACCGTACTGCGCGTATGCGGCGGTTGGCATTGGCTGCCCCTTTACCCCGACCTGCCCCGTCAAGGGGTTAGACGCCTTCACACGCGAATCTGTACGGCGCACGGCTCACATATGTGCTACCGCACACGCCCGGTGGGCGCGTGCGGTAGTCACAGCGCTACTAAGGGCACTGCTTCCACGAGAAACGGTACGTGGTGTCGATGGCACCGTCGGTCGAGTCCATCGACACGAAGCTCGTCGTCGTGGTGGTGTCGGAGGTGCCCTTGTAGACGCGGAGCTCGGTGTTGATGTTGAAGTTGCGCCGCTCGCCGCAGGGGGAGTAGACGATCGCGGCGATCTCGGTGTGGTCGGTGGCCTGCCAGTCGTCGCTGTGGGGGCCGTTGTACCGGTGGGAGGCCGTGTCGTTCTGCGACATGCCCTGGAAGTAGTAGTTGGCCTTCTGGATGGCGTAGGAGCCGCGTTCGAGGTGTGCGAAACCTCTGTAGTCGGCCTGGGCGATGCCATAGGTGAAGCCCTGTGGGACGTTCACGCGCAGGTTGAGCTGGCAGTTCTTGCGGAACTCGGTCGCACCGGCACCGACGCCGACCTGGGCCAGGTAGTCGCTGTAGGTGACGGTGAAGGCCTTGTTGTCCTCGGACACCGCCACGGCGGCCGTGCCTGCCGGGCAGCCCGAGCCGTTGATCGTGACGACGTCGATGGTGATGTGGTCGGGCGGCGGCGTCTCGTTCGGCGCGCCGGGCGGGATGATGATGGCCGAGGCCAGCAGGGCAGCGGCTACCGCGTTGAGCATGGGGGGACCTTTCCGGTGCATCTCGCAGGGTGGGTTGGCGGCGCGTTCTCAGGGGTGCGGCGGCCAGGGAGAAATCAGCAGCGCTTCCAGGAGAAGTTGAACAGGGTTCGCACTTCTCCGCGGACGTAGTCCATCGTCATGAAACTATTTGTATTGGCATCCGCTGAACCGTTGTCAACGCGCAGAGAGCTGTTGACGTTGAGATTCCGCTTCTCGCCACACGGTGCGTAGACGATGTCCGCGAACTCGGTACGGTGGGTTACCGACCAGTTGTCGTCGAACGGCCCGGTGAAGGCGTGCTTCTTCAGGTTGTTCGCCGATTGTCCCTGGAAGTAGTAATTCACCCACTGGTGCCCGGTCGCGCCGCGCTCTAGATGCCCGAAGCCCGCGTAGGTCGCCTGAGCGATGCCGTACGTGAAGCCCTGCGGGATGTTGATCTGCAGGTTGAGCTGGCAGTTCTTCCGGAGGTCGGTCGCGCCCGCGCCCTTGCCTGCCTGTGCGAGGTAGTCGCTGTACATCACCCAGAACGAGGTGTTGTCGGGTGAGACGATCACTTCCGCAGTGCCCTGCTTGCACCCGGAACCGTTCACCGTCACCACATCGATCGTCACGCGGTCCGAAGGAATGGACGCGGCGTGTGCGGGTGCGGACGACAATGTGAACAGCACGGCCAGAGCGGCTGCTGCCGTCGCTTTACGCATGAAGTTGGCCTTTCCTGGTGCCTCTTTCTCAGCGTGGAGCGGCGGCGGTGCCGTGGAGGTTACTGCAGACCATCAACCAATGGTGTGATCCAAATGGACGATGTCATCCTGATGGAGCAGCTCGTGAAGAACCACCAAAAATCTCATGGCACCTGGTGCTGAGCGACCGAATAGTTTCCGGCATACTGACGCGCATGTCGCAAGCTGGGCTGGTGCTCGTGGTCGAGGACGAGGACCCCGTGCGGAGGTACACCGTCACGCTGCTCGAGGAGCTCGGTTTCACCGTCCTGCAGGCCACCGACGGCATCGAGGCGATCTCGATCCTGCGCGAGCGCGGTGCGGAGGTCGGCGCGATGCTGCTCGACCACAGCATGCCCGGCCTGACCGGCGAGGAGGTGCTGGCCGAGTTGCGGCACGAGGGCATCACCGTGCCGGTCGTGCTCACCAGCGGCCACGACCGCGCCTCGCTCGAACGCCGGTTCGCGGGCCACGACATCGCGGGCTACCTGCAGAAGCCGTTCCGCGTCGAGAAGCTCGAGGAGACGGTCCGGCACGCGGTGGCCAAGAGCGCTCAGGCTTCCTGAACGAGGCGCTCCCGCACGCGTTCGAGCAGGTCGGACTCCACGTACGGCTTGGTGATCAGCACCTCGCCGTCCAGGATCTCGTCCGTCGTGTAGCCGGACATGTAGATCACCGCCGGTGCCACGCCGGTCGACCGCAGCAACGCGACCAGCTCCGGGCCGCCCATCCGCGGCATCACCACGTCGGTCAGCACGAGGTCGATGGTGCTGCGGTGCTCGGTGGCCAGTTGCAGCGCCTCCTGCCCGTCGCCGGCCTCGATGACCGCGTATCCGGCGGTCTCCAGCGAACGGCGGGTCATGATCCGCACGTGCGCGTCGTCCTCCACGAGCAGCACGGTGCCGACACCTCGGTGTGAGGTGGCGCGACGCGCGCACGGTGCGACCGGGGCGCCATCGCGCTCGTGCGGCACCGGCAGGTAGACCTCGACGGTCGTGCCCTCGCCGGGCGCGCTGATCACCTCGATCTGCCCGCCGCTCTGCTGCACGATGCCGAAGACCGTGGACAGGCCGAGCCCGGTGCCCTTGCCGACCGGTTTGGTGGTGAAGTACGGCTCGAACACCTGCGCCCGCACGTCCGCGTCCATGCCCGTGCCGGTGTCCGTGACGCGCAGTGCGACGTACTCGCCCGGCCGCACGCCGACGATCCGGCCGGTGTCGCCGGCGTCGAGGGTGGTGTCCTCGATCGAGATCCTGAGCAGGCCGCCGTCCGGCATCGCGTCGCGGGAGTTGACGGCGAGGTTGAAGAGGATCTGCTCGACCTGGCCGGCGTCCGCCCACACCCGCGAGACCGTGCCGGGCAGCTCCAGCTCCAGCTCGATGTGGTCGCCGACGAGGGTGCGCAGCATCGAGCTGATCTTGGTGAGGTTCTCGTTCAGGTCGAGCGACTCCGGGTGCAGGACCTGCTGGCGGGTGAACGCGAGCAGTTGCCGGGTGAGGTTCGCGGCCCGTTCACCCGCGTGCCTTATGTCCTCGATCGCCGTGCGGCGCGGATCGTCCGGGAGGGTGCGCCGCAGCAGCATCTCGCTGTTGCCGTTCACCACCGTGAGGATGTTGTTGAAGTCGTGCGCGATGCCACCGGTCAGTCTGCCGATGGCCTCCATCTTCTGTGCGTGCCGCAGTTGTGCTTCGGTCTCGCCGACGCGTTCTTCGAGCCGTGCGCGCGCGTCCTTCAGTTCCTGCATCAGGCGGATGCCGCGGAGTGCGCTGCTGAGCTGCTGCTGCACGGCCTCGTAGACCCAGCCCTGCTCTGGGCCCTCCTCGAAGATCACGTACCCGAGTTGGTCGTCGTCGGTGTAGAGCGGGCACACCAGCACGCTGAACGGCTCGGCGCGGCGGAACGGGTACGGCGTCAGGTTCATCGCGGGGAACGGGCTGGCCGGACGATCGGTCCGCAGCGCGCCGTTCTCGTACCGGACGAGTGCGCGCGCTGTGTCTGGCGTGTCGTACGCCATCACGTGGCAGCCGGGGATGCCGAGCCGTGGGAGTTCATCGGCCAGTGCCTCGGTCAGCTCCTCCACGTCTCGTGACGCGATGAGCCGCTGACCGGCCTCGCGCACTGTCTGGTCGTGGCGTTCGTGCGTGAGGTACTTGAACCGTGCGTCCGTGGCGAACGCATCGCCCACGAGGAGCTGCACGCGCAGCCACAGGTCGTTGATCAGTGTCGCGTCGTTGATGCGCGCCGTGACGAACCGGTGCAGGTCGAACAACGGCGGCCACCACCGCTCGGGCTCGCACCCGGCGCGCGCACTCGCGCGGATGTACTCGGCCAGCAGCTTGAGGAACTCCGCGCCCTCGACCTCGCCGCGCCCCGCCGCCATCAGCTCGACGATCAGCTGCTCGGCCCACCCGTCGGGGAGCCTGGTGGAGAGCGGTCCGAGCGAGCCGTGCAGGTGGTCGGCCACCGTGGCCGCGGTCGCCGACTCGGAGATGTTCAGCCGGCCGTGCGCGGGGGCGTGGTCACCCAGCCCGGACGGCAGGCAGCCGCACGACCGCCGCACGATCAGCTCGGTCGGCATGGTCTGCCGGGGCGGGGCCGGTTCGCCGTTGACCAGCGCCAGCGCCAGTTCCGCGGCACGGAACCCCATGTCGTGGAACGGCGCCCGCACCGTGGTGAACGCCGGCGTCGCCGCGTCGATGTTCACATCGCGGTGCACCCTCGCCTGATACCCGTCGCCGGTGGTGGTGACGTAGCCGAGGTCGTGCGTGCGGACGTTCGTGTGGTTGTCGTATCCGACGACGGCGATGTCTTCTGGCGTGCGGATCCCATGCTCTTCCAACGCCGACACGACACCGAACGCGTAGTCGTCGTTGGCCGCGGCGATAGCGTCCGGCGGTTCCTTGACGGTCGTGAGCATCTTGCGCACCGCGTCCGCCGCGCCGCGCGGTTCCCAGAGGCACGTACCGGGCATCGACACGAGCTCCGGATCCAGCGCGATCCCGTGCTTGCGCAATGAATCCAGGTATCCCTGGTACCGCTCCTCGGCTCCCGCATGCGTTTGCGGCCCGCGCACGAACGCGATCCGGCGCTTTCCGTGCACCTCGATGAGGTGGTCAACGGCCTGTTCCATGCCGTCTTGGTTGTCCATCAAGATGGACGGCCACTGCGCGAGGGTCGTCTCCACGCTGACGATCGGTATCGGCGCGTATCGCTCGACGTACGCCTGCATGCCCTCGGACCCGACGAACTGCCCCACGCGCGTAGTCCAGACAACGAGCGCATCGATCCGATTCGGCGAGACCAGCCCGTACACCGTGTTCGCCCGCCGCTTGTGCGGGTCCGGGTGGTCCAGTTCGCTGCCCACGAAGCACACGAGGTCACACCCGAAGTGCTGAGCACCATCGCTGACACCGCGCCACTGCTCGCCCGCGAGCTCGATGAGCGGGCCCGCGGTGATCATCCCGATGGTGGGGTGTCGCTTCGCACTGCCGTTCGTCACTAAACCCCCGCTACTCAACGCGATTCGGGATGATACGCGTTGTCGGGGGGAATGCCCCCGGTGTCAGCCGGGGGAGCGGTCCGTTGGATTCATCGTCGCTATGGGGTCCTGCTCAGCTCCACCACTTGATGAGGTTCGTCTGCTCCTTGCGGACCTCCTACCCGTTGGCCGCGTAGAACTCCGCGCCTCGACCCGGTTCTGCCCGGTCACCAGCCGCAGATCGCGAGAGGCGGACGAGGAGAGGCCCCGCCCACCACGGGGGACCAACCACCACGACTTGGTGACCCCAAATGCTATCGGCGAAAGCGCGCTGTCAAGGCCCCGCTCAGCGATCTGTGGACAACTCGCGCCGCCGCAGCCTGGTTGTCCACAGATCGCCGAGCGGCGGGTTGACAGGCCGATTTCGCAAGTAGGGTCACGGGTATCGGGAGGCCTGCCCCCGAGGAGGGCGGGGCTCTGCCCTCCTCGCGCAAAGTCACACAGGCTTCGGCCGCAAAGCCTCGCGGTTGATCGAGCAGATCGCCGAAGCGTCGGAAAGCCGCACCGAGCGAACGAAAATCATGTTGTCCCCCAAAGACAAACGGCCCCCAGGCGAACCTGGGGGCCGTCCGAACAACGTCAAGCCAGCGGCGGTGTGAACAACGCCGGCACCTTCGACGCGGCCGCCGTGTCCAGCAGCCACAACGTGCGGCGCCGCCCGGTCGCTCCCGCGGCCGGCAGCTGGACCTCGCCCGCGCCGGTCAGACCCATGGCGACCGCGGCCGCCTTGCCTTCGCCGGTGGTCATCAGCCACACCTCCTGGGCGTGCCGCACCGACGAGAGCGTCAGCGAGACACGCGTGGGCGGTGGCTTCGGGCAGTTGCGGACCGCGACGACTGACCGTTCCTTCTCGTACACCGCAGGAGAAGCGGGGAACACCGAGGCCACGTGGCCCTCCTCGCCGACGCCCAGCAGGCACACGTCGAACGAGGGCACGTCGCCGTGGTCCTCGGGACGGGCCAGCGAGGCCAGCAGGGAGGCGTAGGCCTCGGCGGCGGCTTCGGGGTCGTCGCCGAACTTGCCGTCCGAGGGTTCCATCACGTGGACGCGTGCGGGGTTCACCGGGACGTGGTCCAGCAGGGCCGCGCGGGCCTGCGTCTCGTTGCGATCCGGGTGGCCGGACGGCAGGAAGCGCTCGTCGCCCCAGAAGAAGTCGACGCGGGACCAGTCGACGGCGTCGCGGGCGCCGTTGCGGTTCAGGTGTTCCAGGACGGCGGTGCCGGTGCGGCCGCCGGTCAGCACGACGGACGCGTAACCGCGGGCGGTCTGGGCGTCGACCATGCGGGTGACCAGGCGGGCCGCCGCGGCGGCGGCCAGAAGGTCGCCGTCGCGGTGGACCACCACCTGCGGATTGCTCACGAACCCGCCTTCGCCTTGGACTTCTTGGGCGCGGCGGAACCGTTGGCCGCCGGGGCTTCCGCGGGAGCCTCGTCGGCCGGCTTCGCGGTGGCGTGCGCGCGGCCCTTGGAGATCTTCGACAGCGACTTCAACGCCGCCGCGTAGACCTCGTCGGGGTCGAGCCGGCGCAGCTCCTCGGCGAGGCAGTCGCGGACCGAACGACGCTGCAGCGCCACTCGGCGCGACGGCTGGCCGGGCTGCCCCAGCGTGCCGACCTTGCCGTCCGGGCGGTGCAGGTCGACGGCGCCGGACGGGCGGTCCAGCTTGACCTGCACGATGCCTTCGCCCGAGGTCGCCTTGAAGCGTTTCGCGGAGACCTTGAGCTTGTCGGTCAGCCAGGCCGCGAGGAGATCGGTGGACGGCGAGTCGGCCTCGCCGGTCACCTCGGCCTCGGTGATCTTCTCGTACGGCGGCAGGTCCAGCGACGCGGCGAGCATGGCGCGCCACAACGTCAGCCGCGTCCACGCCAGGTCGGTGTCGCCCGGCGCGTAGTGCGCCCGCCGGGATTCCAGGGCCTTGATCGGGTTCTTCTCGGCGGCGGCGTCGGTGATCCGACGCTGCGCGAGCTGGCCGATCGGGTCCTTGGACGGCGAGACCGGCGCGTCGAACGGCCACCACGCCACGACCGGGGTGTCCGGCAGCAGCAGCGGCATGACGCACGAGGCGCCTTCCTTCGCGAGTTCTCCGTACAGCCGGAGAACGACGACCTCGGAGGCTCCCGCGTCGCCGCCGACGCGGATCTGCGCGTCCAGGCGAGGTGCCGCCTGACGAGCGCCGCGGGCCACGACGATCACGCGGCACGGGTGCTCGCGCGAGGCGTCGTTGGCCGCGTCGATCGCGGCGTCGGTGCGCTGGCCGTCCTCGGTGACGATCACGAGGGTCAGCACGCGACCGAGGGTCGTCGCACCGCCCTCGTCGCGCAGCCGGACCAGCCGCGAGTTGATCTGGGAGGTGGTGGTCGAGGGAAGGTCGATGATCACGGACGCCTCCAGTGCCTTCCGGTCCTGGCGGTCATCGCGTCCGCCGACGGCGGACCCCAGGTTCCAGCCTTGTACTTCTCGAGTGCCGGCTCGTCCTTGCGGGCCCAGAACTCGAGGATCGGGTCGAGGATCTCCCAGGAGAGCTCGACCTCGTCGTTCTTCGGGAACAGCGACGGCTCGCCGAGCAGCACGTCGAGCAGCAGCCGCTCGTAGGCCTCCGGCGACGACTCGGTGAACGAGTGGCCGTAGCCGAAGTCCATCGTGACGTCGCGGACCTCCATCGTGTTGCCCGGCACCTTCGAGCCGAACCGGATGGTCACGCCCTCGTCCGGCTGCACGCGCACGACGAGTGCGTTCTGGCCCAGCTCCTCGGTCGCGGTGTCGTCGAACGGCAGGTGCGGCGCCCGCTTGAAGACGACGGCCACCTCGGTGACCCGGCGGCCGAGACGCTTGCCGGTGCGCAGGTAGAACGGCACACCCGCCCAGCGCCGCGTGTTCACCTCGCAGGTGATCGCGCCGAACGTCTCGGTGCGGGACTCGGGCGCGAAGCCGCCCTCCTCCAGCAGACCGAGCACCTTCTGCCCACCCTGCCAGCCGCCGGTGTACTGGCCGCGCGAGGTGGTCTCGTCGAACGGCTCCGCGGGGCGCGTCGCCGAGAGGATCTTCACCTTCTCCGCGCGGAGGTCGGCCGGCTTGAACGAGACCGGCTCCTCCATCGCGATCAGCGCGAGCAGCTGCAGCAGGTGGTTCTGGATGACGTCGCGCGTGGCGCCGATGCCGTCGTAGTACCCCGCGCGACCGCCGAGGCCGATGTCCTCGGCCATGGTGATCTGCACGTGGTCGACGTAGTTCGAGTTCCAGATGGGTTCGTACAGCTGGTTCGCGAACCGCAGCGCCAGGATGTTCTGGACGGTCTCCTTGCCGAGGTAGTGGTCGATGCGGAACACCGACTCCTCGGGGAAGACCTCGTTGACCGTCCGGTTCAGCTCCTTGGCCGAAGCCAGGTCGTGGCCGAACGGCTTCTCGATGACGACCCGGCGCCACTGGTCCGCCGCCGTCTGGGCGAGACCAGCGCGCTTCAGCTGGTTGATCACCGTCGGGAACGCGCCCGGCGGGATCGACAGGTAGAACGCGTGGTTGCCGCCCGTGCCGCGCTCGGCGTCCAGAGCCGCCAGGCAGGCAGCCAGGTTGTCGAACGACGCGTCGTCGTCGAACGTGCCCTGCACGAACCGGATGCCCTCGGCGAGCTGCTGCCAGACCGCCTCGTTGAACGGCGTCCGCGCGTGTTCCTTCACCGCGTCGTGCACGACCTTCATGAAGTCCTGGTCGGCCCAGTCGCGGCGGGCGAAACCGACGAGACCGAAGCCCGGCGGCAGCAGCCCCCGGTTCGCGAGGTCGTAGATCGCCGGCATCAGCTTCTTGCGCGACAGGTCACCGGTGACACCGAAGATGACCAGCGCGCTCGGCCCCGCGATGCGGGGCAGGCGCTTGTCGCGCGCGTCCCGCAGCGGGTTGCGCCACTTGTCGGATGCGGTCACGAGCCGTCCTCCTGGACTGCCTCGACGAGCTGGGCCAAGCCTGCGATGCGGTCCTCGAGGTGCAACCGCAGCACCGGGCGACCGTGTTCGACCAGCACCTGGCCGTCGCCGAGCGCCTGCGCGAGCTGGAGCTGCGCGAGCGTGTAGGGCCGGCCGGGCACCTCCAGGTCGTCCCCGGACTCACCGGTGATCTGGATGAACACGCCGTTCTGGTGACCGCCCTTGTGGTACTGGCCGGTCGAGTGCAGGAAGCGCGGACCCCAGCCGAACGTGGTCTGCAGGTGCGTCCTCTTCGCGATCTCCGCACGGAGCAGCTCGAACGACGCGTCGTCGATCCTGTCCAAGTACGCCTGAACGGAGATGTAGCCGAACTCGGGCGCCACCTCAACCAGGGCCGCAAGCGCTTCCGCGATGGTGTTCACCTTGCGAGGGGCCCAGTCGGTGCCGTGACCCTCGACCGGTCCGTCCACAAAGGACGGCATCGTGGCCGTCGCGGCCGGTGCGTCGAGCAGCGCGCGCGAGGCCTTCTTCGCAGCCTCGACGTCGGGCTGGTCGAACGGGTTGATGCCCAGCACCCGGCCGACGAGCGCGGTCGCGTACTCCCACAGCAGGAACTGCGCGCCCAGCTTGCCTTCGACCGCGAGGTGCGCCGAACCGGTGGCCGGTCCGATCGCGACGGTCGTGGCGTCCGAACGTGCGTCCACGAAGCCGGGAGCGCCGGGGCCCTCGACGACGACCGGCAGCAGACCGGTGCCGTTCTTGCCGGTCGACTCGGCGATCAGCTGCTCGGCCCAGTCGCCGAAACCGACGATGCCCGAACCGGTGTCGGCGAAGATGATCTTCTCCGCCCCGTGGGCGTGCGCGGCACCGAAGACCGCGGCCAGCACGACCGCCGGGTTCTCGGCGGAGTCCTGCGACACCAGCTTCGCGACCTCGGCCGCGTCGTCGAGCAGCGACTCGACGTCGGCACCCGCGAGGTAGGACGGCACCAGGCCGAACGCGGTCAGCGCCGAGTAGCGGCCGCCCACGTTGGGGTCGGCCAGGAACACCTTGCGGTACCCGGCTTCCTCGGACGCCTTCTGCAGCGGCGAGCCGGGGTCGGTCACCACGACGATGCGCGACGCGGCGTCGATGCCGGCGTTGGTGAAAGCCTGCTCGAAGATGCGCCGGTGGCTGTCGGTCTCGACCGTGCCACCGGACTTGGACGACACCACGATCACCGTGCGCTCGAGGTCACCGGCGAGTGCGTCGGCGACCTGGGCGGGATCGGTGGTGTCCAGCACGACCAGCGGGACGTTCTGCGTCCGCGTGATCACCTCAGGGGCCAGCGACGAGCCACCCATTCCGGCGAGCACCACGCGGTCGACGCCATCGGCGTGCAGTGCGGTGCGCAGGGCCACGAGTTCGGGGAGGAGCGCCCGGGACGTCTCGTGCAACGTCGTCCAGGAGAGGCGAATGCTCGCCTCGGACTCGGCTTCCGGCCCCCACAGGGTCGGGTCCTGCGCGGTCAGCTTGCTCGGCACCGAATCCGCGACCAGGTCAGCAGCGATCGTGCTGACCTGGTCGGCGTTCGGTGACCTCACGATTTCGACGGAGGTCACTTCGTGATCAGCCCTTCAGTTGAGCCAGTTGGTTCGTCACCGTCTCGAGCAACTCTTCCCAGGACTTCTCGAACTTCTCGACACCCTCGGTCTCCAGGACCACGAACACGTCCTGCAGGTCGATTCCCACGGCGGCGAGCTGGTCGAACACCTCCTGGCCCTCGGCAGCGCGTCCGGTGACCGTGTCACCGACGATCTTGCCCCCGTCGGCGACGGCGTGCAGCGTCTTCTCCGGCATCGTGTTCACGACGTCGGTGACGACGAGCTGGTCGACGTAGAGGGTCGGCGAGTAGCTCGGGTCCTTCACACCGGTCGACGCCCACAGCGGCCGCTGCGCGTTCGCGCCGTCCGCCTTGAGAGCCTCCCAGCGCTCGCCCTGGAACGTCTTCTCGAACGCGCCGTAGGCGATCCACGCGTTGGCCAGCGCGGCCTTGCCGCGCAACGCCTTCGCCTCGTCCGTGCCGATCTCGTTCAGGCGCTTGTCGATCTCGGTGTCCACCCGGGACACGAAGAACGACGCGACCGAGTGGATCGTGCGCAGGTCGTGGCCGTTCGCCTTGGCCTGCTCCAGGCCCGCGATGTAGGCCTCCATGACCTTCTCGTACCGCTCGACGGAGAAGATCAGCGTCACGTTGACGGAGATGCCCTCGGCGATCACCTTGGTGATCGCCGGGATGCCCGCCTCGGTGGCTGGAATCTTCACCAGCAGGTTCGGCCGGTCGACGGTCTTCCACAGGTCCTGCGCCTCGGCCACGGTCTTGTCCGTGTCGAACGCCAGGCGCGGGTCGACCTCGATGGAGACGCGGCCGTCCACACCGTTCGTAGAGTTGTAGATGTCGCGGAACTTGTCGCACGCGTTGCGCACGTCCGTCGTGGTGACCTCGCGGATGGTCGCCTCGGTGTCGGCACCGCGGCTCGCGAGCTCACGCATCTGGTCGTCGTAGGACTCGCCCTTCGACAGCGCGCCCGCGAAGATCGTCGGGTTCGTCGTCACGCCGACGACGTTCCACTCGCGGATCAGCTCGTCCAGGTTGCCGCTGGTGAGTCGCTCACGGGACAGGTCGTCCAGCCAGATGGAGACACCTGCGCCGGACAGTGTTTCCAGTAGCGGCTTGCTCACTTGTTACCCCTCACTCGCTCCAGCGAACGGCGCGCCGCGGCGACGACGTTCTCCGTCGTGAAGCCGAACTCCTTGAACAACGTCTGGTAGTCGGCCGAGGCACCGAAGTGCTCGATCGACACGATCTCGCCCGCGTCGCCGGCGAAGCGCTGCCACGGCATCGCGATACCGGCCTCGACGACCACGCGCGCCTTGACCGCGGCGGGGATCACCGACTCGCGGTACTCGGCGTCCTGCTTGTCGAACCACTCGATGCACGGCATGGAGACCACCTGCACGGCAACGCCCTCGCTCTGCAGAACCTTTCCAGCCTCGACGGCCATCTGCAGTTCGGAGCCCGTACCGATGAGCACGATCTCGGGGTTCTCGTCGCCGAAGAGCACGTAACCGCCGCGCTTCACGCCGTCCGCGGAGGTGCCCTCCAGCGTCGGGACGTTCTGGCGGGTCAGCGCGAGGCCGACCGGGCCGAGCTGCTCGATCGTCGCCTTCCACGCGTACGCGGTCTCGTTCGCGTCACCGGGGCGCACGACCGAGAAGTCCGGGATCGCGCGCAGCGCCGCGAGGTGCTCGATCGGCTGGTGCGTCGGGCCGTCCTCGCCGAGACCGATCGAGTCGTGCGTCCACACGTAGGTGACCGCCGCCTGCATGATCGCCGCGAGCCGCACGGACGGGCGCATGTAGTCGGAGAACACCAGGAACGTGCCGCCGAACGGGCGGGTCGGGCCGTGCAGGGCGATGCCGTTGAGGATCGCGCCCATCGCGTGCTCGCGGACACCGAAGTGCAGCGTGCGGCCGTACGGGCTGGTCTTCCACATGCCCGTGGAGATCGACTCCGGGCCGAACGAGGGCTCGCCCTTGATCGTCGTCAGGTTCGACTCGGCCAGGTCGGCCGAACCGCCCCACAGCTCGGGCAGCTTCTTCGCGAGCGCGTTGATGACCTCACCGGAGGCCTTGCGGGTCGCGACACCCTTGGCGTCCACCGGGTAGGTCGGCAGCTCGTCGGCCCAGCCCTGCGGCAGCTCACGGGCGACGAGGCGGTCCAGCAGCGCCTTGCGCTCCGGGTTCGCCTTCGCCCACGCGTCGAACGAGGGCTGCCACTGCGCCTTGGCGTGCTCGCCGCGCTTGACGACCTCGCGGGCGTGCGCCAGCACCTCGTCGGTGACCTCGAAGGACTGCTCGGGGTCGAAGCCCAGGATCCGCTTGACCTCGGCGACCTCGTCGTTGCCCAGCGCGGCACCGTGCGCGGCACCGGTGTTCTGCTTGTTCGGCGCCGGGTAGCCGATGATCGTGCGCAGCAGGATGAACGACGGCTTGTCGGTCACCGCCTTGGCGGCCTCGACCGCGGCGAGGATGCCCTTGACGTTCTCGCCGGACTCGACGACCTGGACGTGCCAGCCGTAGGCCTCGTAGCGCTTCGCGGTGTCCTCGGACAGCGCGATCGTGGTGTCGTCCTCGATCGAGATCTTGTTGTCGTCGTAGAAGACGACCAGGTTGCCCAGCTGCTGCGTGCCGGCCAGCGAGGACGCCTCGGAGGTCACGCCCTCCTCGATGTCACCGTCGGAGGCGATCACGTAGACGCTGTGGTCGAACGGGCTGGTGCCCGGCGCGGCGTCCGGGTCGAACAGGCCGCGCTCGCGGCGGGCGGCCATCGCCATGCCGACCGCGGAGGCCAGACCGGAGCCCAGCGGGCCCGTCGTGATCTCGACGCCGTTGGTGTGGCGGTACTCCGGGTGGCCGGGGGTCTTCGAGCCCCACGTGCGCAGCGCCTTGAGGTCGTCCAGCTCGAGGCCGTAGCCGGAGAGGAACAGCTGGACGTACAGCGTCAGGCTGGAGTGCCCGGCGGAGAGCACGAACCGGTCGCGGCCGACCCAGTCGGCGTCGGCGGGGTCGTGCCGCATGACGCGCTGGAACAGCGTGTAGGCGAGCGGCGCGAGGCTCATCGCGGTGCCGGGATGCCCGTTGCCGACCTTCTGCACGGCGTCCGCCGCAAGCAGGCGCGCGGTGTCTACAGCGCGCTTGTCGAGGTCGGTCCAGTCGTCGGGCAGATCGGCCTTCGTGAGCCGGGTGATGTCGTCGGTGACGGTCACGGACTACAGCTCCAGTCTTCTCGCTCGGGCGAGCCAGGTGTATCGATCACGAAAGGCCTGACCCGCATCTCTCCCCTGTCCGAGGGCAAGCCTAGTCCTGACAGTTGAGGATGTTGCTCTGAAAGGTCCCAGCCGGGTGTGTGCCCAGGCACACCAGCACCCGAACGGGCTGTGAATTCTTCGCGCGGCTACCATCAGTCGCCGGTAATCCCACCTGAAATGACACGAGGAGCGTTCACGCGATGAGTGCCGACAGTCTCGTTGCTGAGGCCCCCTCCCGGTCGCCTCGCCAGGTTGTTGGCGCCTATGTGGCACTCACCAAGCCGCGGGTCATCGAGCTCCTGCTGATCACCACGATCCCCGCGATGCTCCTCGCCCAGCACGGCCTCCCGCCGCTGTGGCTGATCGCCTGCACGCTGACCGGCGGCACTCTCGCCGCGGGGTCGGCAAATGCCCTCAACTGCTTCGTCGACGCCGACATCGACTCGGTCATGAAGCGGACGACGGCCCGTCCCCTCGCGCAGAACACCATCCCGCCGCGCAACGCCCTGATCTTCGGCATCGTGCTCGGGATCTTCTCGTTCGCGTTCCTCTGGCTCTTCGTGAACCTGATCTCCGCCGTGTTCGCGGTCGCGACGATCCTGTTCTACATCTTCGTCTACACGCTGGTCCTCAAGCGCCGTACCTCCCAGAACATCATCTGGGGCGGCATGGCGGGCTGCATGCCCGTGATCATCGGCTGGTCGGCGGTGACGGGCACCGTCGCGTGGCCCGCTCTGGTGATGTTCGGCGTCATCTTCTTCTGGACTCCGCCGCACACCTGGGCCCTCGCGATGAAGTTCAAGGACGACTACGCCCGAGCAGGCGTGCCGATGCTGCCGGTGGTGGCCACAGCTCAGCAGGTGACGCGGCAGATCGTCATCTACAGCTGGATCACCGTGGTCTGCACGCTCGCCCTCGCCCCGGTCACCTCCTGGATCTACGTGACCGTGGCGGCGCTCTCCGGCGTGTGGTTCGCCGTCTTCGCCCACAAGCTGCACAACGTCGTGCGTCGTGGCGGGTCCACGAACACCATGAAGTTCTTCCACATGTCGAACCTCTACCTGATGCTCGTGTTCTGCGGTCTCGCCGTGGACGCTGTGGTCGGGTTGCCGGTGCTTGGCTGGCCGTTCTAGCTGCACCTCAAGTCGTACGGCTGTGGCACCGGTTGAGTTCACCGTCACTGGTGGTGAAGGTTCACCACTGGAGTTCGTCGCCGCGCTGACCCCGGTGAAGTCCCTGCTCGTGGTGACCGATCCCGGTGGCTGGGCGCAGGTCAGCCAAGGGCTCGCGGTCGGCCGGACGACGTCGACGGCGGTCCCGACACGGGTGCGGGTGGTGAAGTTCGCCGTGCTGGACCTGCGGCACTTCCCGCCGGCCGCGGCGCTGCCCTCGATCACGGACGTCCCCGGCGACGTGGTGGCGTTGCACGACACGCGTTCCTGGGACACCGGCCCGGTGATCGCGGCGCTGCGCGGACTCGGCCGGCCGGTCGTCCTGTTCACCGCCGTGCACTCCTGGGTGTCCGTGGACCCTTCGTCCGTGCTGATCGGCTGGAGTGCTCCGCACGTGGTGCTCGCCGAGCCCCGCGGCGCCGGTGCGGGCCGGGTGGAGGACGTCCTCTGGCAGTTCCGGGAGCTGGAGCGGCGGCGGATGGTCCGCTACACCGCCCTGCCCGAACCGCCGGAGCCCGACCCCGATCGCGAGGTCAAGGTCGTCGTCGCACTGCCCGGCGCCACCGAGGGCATCGCGGGGGCGTTGCGTCCCGGTGCGGCGTACGAGGTGTGGGTGCGCGTCGGTGCGTACCCGGCCCGGTTGCCCGGCGATGTGGAGTTGCGCGCGGTGCTCGGCATGTCCGGGCGTGAGGTCCAGGCCGAGTCGTTCGTGCTGCCCGCGGACGGGCCGAGCCCGTGGGTGAGCTTCCCGGTCACCACGCCCTACGCCGCGGTGCCGTGGAGCGGTGAGCTGGTCATCTACCACGGTGTCGTGCCGGTGCACGTCCAGCAGGTCGTGCTGCCGGTCGGGGCGGGCGAGTCGCGCGCCCGGCCGCGTCATCGGCTCACCCGGACGTTCGCGGACGTCGGCCCGTGGGCCTCGCGCGCCGCGTCCATCATGGTCGCGGGCGACCGGGCGCTGGTGGCGATCGGTGACGACCTCGTCTGGACCAGCGTGAAGGTCGCCGGCGAACCGCTGTCCGTGTTGGAGCTGGATCCCTGGTACGGCAAGGGTTTCCCGGCGTTCTGCGCCGACCTGGCCGCGTCGGCGGTGCGTGGTGCCGCCCTGTACGCGCAGCTGTTCCCGGATGGCGTGGTGATCCCGCGCGGTTCGGTGATCACCGTGGTCGGCCCTTCGCGCGTGCCGTGGGCACTTGTGTACGACCTGCCGTTCGCCGACGGGCCGTATCGGGTGTGCGCGTCGGTGCAGCGGTTCGGGCCGTTCGGTGCCGGGGGAGCGGTGCCACCGCACTGCCCGGAACCTGATCACAGCGGGAACGTGTTGTGCCCCTACGGTTTCTGGGGTCTGTCGAACGTGCTGGAGCAGCCGGCGGGACCACCGGTGTGGCCGGTGCGGCCGCGCCCGGTCGAGGTGGCGATGGCCGTCGACCCCGACCTGGACCGGGCACTCACCCAGCGGCACGTGGCCGAGCTGATGTCGGTGCTACCGCCCGAGGCCATCTCGTCGGCCTACGTCAGCGCGTCGGCGCTCGGGCGCGCGTTGTCGGACGAGACCGCGGACGTCATGCACCTGGTCTACGACGAGGGTGTGCTTGAGTCCGTGGAGATCGAGGGCTGGCAGCACGGGCCGTTGGTGGTGACGACGGCGCCGGCGGTGGACCTCGTGGACGCCTTCGTGAACCAGGCAGGGGCGTCGGGCGTGATCTGCCCGTCGGTGCCCGTCGAGCAGGGCATGGCGGGGTGGGTGAGCGGCCTGCTGATCGCCCGGCTGGCCGAGGGGATGAGCGCGGGGGAGGCGTTGCGGCGCACGCGCTGGGAGATGCTCGGCCGCGGCAACGTCATGGGCCTCGCCTACACCCTGCACGCCAGTGCGGACCTGCGGTTGCGCTGACCGCTACTCAGGACGCCACCTTGGTCAGCAGGTCCTCGACGCACGGGTCGTCGAGGGATTCGACGATGCACTTCCACAACGAGAGGTTCGCCTCGGCCCACTTGGTGTAGGTCGCCGCTGCCTCCGCGTCGTAGAAGTAGTAGCCGTCGTCGGACTTGCCCACCTGCTCGCCCACGATCTTGTAGGCGAGCTCCCGCAGCGTGATGCCGTTCTCCTGGAGGTACTTGTGCGCCAGTACGACCGGTGTGACCGGGAGGGCCTTGAACAGCGTGTCGGCGTCCGAGAGCGCCTGCGCCTCCAGCGAGATGTCCCGGCCGCGGGTGCGCATCTCGGCCTCGATGACGATCTTCTCGATCCACTCGATGTCGCCGACGCACACACCCGCGACGAAGAGGACCTTCCGGCGCAGCGCGGCGCCGTCGGTCGGCAGCGAGTTGCGGCGGACCATGTAGTTGAGGTCGTGCACGAGCGCGGCGACCTCGCAGATGTCCTCCGCCGCGCCGTTGCGCCGGGCGAAGTGCACCGTCTTGTCGCGGACGAAGCTCACGTGGTGCCAGCCGTGGAACTGCAGCTTCGCGGCCAGGTCCTCGCACAGCCGCCTCACGCGCTGCTCCACGTCCGCGATGACAGACCTCGGAATCGTTGTGCGCGTACGCATCATCAGCCCTCCCACCGGGTGGGCTGATGGTAGGCGTGTTCCGGGGTCGTCAGAGGTTGTTCGTCAGATCCTCCAATCGTTCCTCGACGGGCACGTGCCGGTGGCTGATGCCCGTGTCCGGGTCGTAGGAGAGGCTCCACGGCGTGACGGCGCGCGACTTGACCAGGAACGTCATGGTCTTCTCCGCCGCACGTGGGATGCGGTGGAACTCGTGCGCGAGCATCGTGCCCGTGGTGCCCTCGCCGCACTGGGTGCGCCGGGTGAGTTCGGTGTTGATGACCGTGCGGCCACCGAGACCGAGCCGGGCGTCGAAACGTTCGTGCAGGTAGGAGCCGGTCAGGATGGTCGTGCAGAAGTGGTACCGGTGGTTGTGGACCGAGTCCGCGTAGCCGGCCCTCCAGTCGTTCAGCGGCTTGTACTCGTGCAGCCAGAACGTGAACGGTTCGTCCGGGTCATCCCGCAGGCACCACGCGAAGTGCGTCGTCGTCTCCCGGGAGTGTGCGATGACCCATGTCGCCTGCTGTGGTGTGAGGCTGTCTATATATGTGCGCAGTTCGGTGCGCAGCTCCGGCCGGGCCGCCCACTCGCCGAACCACGCGCCGACGTCGTTCCAATGATCCACGACGGGAAATTCTGCGCACTTGACCCGAGCGGCGAGCTCCTCGAGCGCGGACAACCCGGTGAACTCGGCTAGCAAGATCGATCAGCTCCTCAACTGAGCGGACGTGGAGAATTCGCGACGGAATGCGTGGAACTTCTCTTCGAGTTCTCGGTAACCGTCGTCCGTTAGTGTGCTGCCGGTGATCTTCTCGAACAACGCCAGGAAGTCGCCTCGTGAAGTCGCCGGCGTGATGATGAAGTGGTACCCGGCCTTCGAATTGCTGATCCGCAGGAACTCGGCGCGTTCCATCGCGTACAGGAACGAGCTCTCGGTGAACCGGAGTGTTCGCGGATATGGCCGGAGTATGCCCGCGGTGTTGCTGTAGAGCGTCAGCCAGGCCGAGTCGTCGAACAGCTCGAGCCGATCGAGCGGCGGGTCCGACACGATGGTCACGTCGATCCGGCTGCACCGGCTGCGGGCCGCGTAGAGGCCGACGAGCCCGATGCCGATCTGTTCCTTGAGCCGGGTCTGGATCTCGTCGTAGTCGCCGTCCGCGCCCTCGTTGCGCAGCAGGTACCTCGCCCGACCGCTGATCGCGTTGTCGTCGCGGGGGTCCGCCAGCACGGCCCTGAGCTCGCATTCCGTCTGGGAGAGCAACACCCGGCCCGCCGCGTACCGCCCGGCGAACCCGCGGAAGCAGTACAGCCGCGTCCGCTCCAGGTCCTGCATCATGAGCTGGTTGAACACCGGGTCCGGCTTGGCCGTCGGCTCGAACACGTGGCTGGGGAAGAACTCCCGGTCGAGCGACCGGTACTCCTCGCTGAGCTCTTTCAGTGCTTTGCGGCTCTCCTCGATGACAGGTGCGAGAAGTGCGTTCTGCGCCGCTTTCGACGTGATCAACGTCTGCGTGAAGCTCACTACCGCGGATATGAGTGTGCCCGTGCCCAGTGCCGTGAGGAAGTTTCGCGCCGCACCCGATTCCATTTGACTGGAAATGGCCAGCGACGCACCCGACGTCACGACGAGTATGAGGAGGAGCAACCCGGTCCGAGTCCAGAACAACTCGTGGATCAGGTTGCTGCGGATGCCTCCGGCGTCCGCGGACACGTGTGTCACCTCCTGGGTCACCTTGTCGGCGGCTACCCGATCGGACGAATGCGGTCGGTGTCCGATCAAGTGCGCGGAGTTACTGTACGCGTCGGTCAAAAGATAAGGAAGCTGCTATTCGTGCGACATTTAGATTCGGAATAACCGCCCTTGGGCCCAGTCGCCGGCCCGCACTCGTGCACCTCGGTGACGCCCTGTCGCGACCCGTCCCGAACGAGTCGGATGAGGGTGACCCGCCCACCCGAACGCACCCACACCGCGTGTTCTAGTCCAGTCGGCGGCAGGCCGTCCGCCCGATCTCCGGCACCGCCGCGACCGACCTGCTACACCCTGCTAACACGCCCCCTAATACCCTCACCCACCATGCGTAACGTCCCGCTCATCGCGTCCCTCTCGCTGGTGGCCGCCATCGGTCTGGCCGGCTGCGGCGACCGCTCCGAGCCTTCCTCCGCGGCCTCGTCGTCGACGCCCTGCAAGGCCGACGACTTCAAGGTCACGGGTGACTTCGGCGCGGCGCCCAAGGTCGAGATCCCAGCCTGCAAGCCCACCGACGAGCTCGTCATCAAGGACCTGGTGCAGGGCACCGGCGCCGAGGTGAAGGCGGGCACGACCGCCACGGTCAACTACCAGCTCACGACCTTCTCCGACAAGAAGGTGCTGGACAGCTCGTTCGAGCGCGGACAGCCGTTCGACGTCGAGAACGTCGGCCAGGCGCCGGTCATCGACGGCTGGAACGAGGGCATCGTCGGGCTCAAGGAAAAGGGCCGCCGCCTGCTGATCGTGCCGCCGGCCAAGGGCTACGGCCAGGGCGGTCAGGGCATCAAGCCGAACGAGACCCTGGTCTTCGTGATCGACGGCGTGAAGGTCAGCTCCGCCGGCTGAGTTCTCTCCTCCGGTGGGCCCCCGACCGTTCGCGATCGGGGGCCCGTTCCGGTGGTCACGGCAGGAGCAGCAGCTTCCCGGTGGTCCGGCGCGACTGCAGGTCGATGTGCGCCTGCGCCGCCTCCGCGAGCTTGTACCGGCCGCCGATCCGGATGTTCAGCGTCCCGTCGGCGATAGCGCCGAACAGGTCCGCGGCCCGCCCGTCGAACTCGGCCCGGTCCAGCAGGTACGCCCCGGTAGACGGCCGCGTGAGGAACACCGACCCGGCCGCGTTGAGCCGCTGCGGATCCACCGGCGCCACCGCTCCGGACGACGCACCGAACAGCGCCAGCAGCCCACGCGGCTTCAACGACGCGAGCGACTGGTCGAACGTGTCCTTGCCGACCCCGTCGTACACCACGTCGACCTTGTCGATCTGCGCCGCGAAGTCCCCGTACCGCAGCACCTGGTCGGCCCCGGCCTCGCGGGCCAGCGCTTCCTTCTCGTCGGTGGAGACCGTCGCCACGACCGTCGCCCCCTTGGCCTTCGCCCACTGCGTGAGCAGCAACCCGACCCCACCGGCTGCCGCGTGCACCAGCACCCGGTCGCCCTCCTTCACGGCATAGGTCGAGTGCGTCAGGTAGTGCGCGGTGATCCCCTGCAACAGGGAGGCCGCGGCCAGTTCGACGTCCAATCCGGACGGAACCCGGACCGCGGCGCTGGCCGGCACGACGACCTCGGACGCGTAGCTGCCCAGCACGGACATCCACGCCACCTGATCGCCGACCGCGAAGTCGGCGGAGTTGCTCGTGACGACCTCACCGGCGCCCTCGAGCCCCAAAGCCGTGGGCAGCGGCACCGGGTACTGGCCGCTGCGCTGGTAGGTGTCGATGTAGTTGACCCCGGCCGCGCCCACCCGCACCAGCAGCTCGCCGTCACCGGGCACGGGCGACGGCACGTCGGAGTACTCCAGTACCTCCGGGCCACCGGCCGAACGCACCACCACTGCCTTGGGCATCTGTCCTCCTTGATCGACTCAACCCGGTCAACCCCGGTCCTGGCCCCGTTGTTCCCGCTCTCACGTCGTGGGAACCACGGCGGCACGGCTTCGCCTTACGCCGACCCGGTACATGCCCTCCTTCGTCGGGCGTGTACCGGACCGTATTTCTGTGGCTGGGTTTCGTAGGTGGTTACCAGGCGCGAGTAGCGTATTTCCGACTTCGTCGAATTAAAAGGGCGGTGGGTCGCCGAGTACTGGTTCCGGGTCGCGTTGGTATGACTTTCCTGCTGGGCTGCGGAAGCAGAATCGTCCTGGCTTTGGCTGGCTTACTTCCCAGGTGGTGCGGTGCTTCACGCGGTGGTGGCGTCGGCAGAATGCGCCGAGGTTTCCTGGTGAGGTCGAACCGAGAGGGAAGGAAATGGTGTGGTCGAGGTCTGATTGGTGGGATTGGCGGGTGCAGCCGGGGAAGCGACAGGTTCGATCTCGCATCCAGACGAATCGCTGTAGGGCTTTGGGTGGGCGGTAAGTATTGGTGCCGAATTCGAGGGGCTCGCCGGTGGCGGGGTCGGTGAGCAGGCGGCGCCACGTCGCGTCTCCGGCTAGTTCGCGGGCCATCTCGGCGGTGATCGGGCCGTAGCCGGCCAGTTCGCCGGGTTGCTCGGACAGGCCCATCAGCGTGGCGGCCGAGACGGTCACGTACAGCTCGACCTTCACCGCGCTCGCCTTGCCCGGCGTGGCCAGCAGCAGGTCGGCGAACACGTCGGCGCGGACCTGGTCCAGCGTGCGCGGGTCGGTCGGCGTCTTGACCTGGCGTGCGATCGCGTCAACACGCGCATAGCAAGCCGTGGCCAGGTGCGCGGGCAGCATGGCCCAGATACGGGCGGTGTCCTCTTCCAGCGAGTCGATCCCCGTGCACCGCTGCGCCTTACGCGCCGCCGCCCGTTCCTTGTGGCCTTCGGGGTCGACCCGGATCACGACGCGGTTGGTGAGCTGTCGCATCTGTGCGCCGGTCTGATCCGGGGCCTTGGCCAGCACGTGTTCCTCGACCTCGGCGGCCTGCTCGGGCGAGAGTGGCATGGTCTTGTCGTGCAGGACGCGTGCCTTGTACAGGTCGATCTCGCCCTTCTCCAGGGCGTCGAGCGTGTTCGGCAGTTTGGACACGAGGTCGAGCGCCGTCTGGATCTGATCGGTCGTCCACCGGGAGGTCCACCGCATCGCCGCAGCGATCTCGGCATCAAAGAACTCATCACCCTCACAGGCGATGGCATGCTCCGCGAGCACACGGATCAGCTGAGCTTGGTGATAGGCGATCTGCTTCTCATGATAAGCGAGAGAATCCAGCACCCCGACGACGTCCACACCACAAGTTTATCGGCTCGTGATATGCCAAATGACCAGAACAGCCATCACTTTCGAGTGAGCCGAAAACAATTGATCTTGAATGCGCAACCCGCACCTAGTAGCCACCTGCGAAACCGTCACCCGAGGCATGCAAATGGACCAGGCCCCGTAACCACCTACGAAACCCGGCACAGAAACACGGCCCGGTACACGCCCGACGAAGGAGGGCATGTGCCGGGTCGGCGTAAGGCGAAGCCGTGCCGTCAACACCAACCTCCGGAAGGGACACGGCAGACCGCTTCTCCCGCTCGCGTTCCTCTACTGGGTGCGCACAGTCCCGTTGTGGCTCGGTCAGCTCACGACCGTCCTTGCCGCGATCCCGGTGTTCGCGATCGCCTGGGAGACCACGCTGCAACGCAAGGTCCCCAACGAGATGTTGTCCCGCGTCGCCGCCTACGACGAGCTGGGGCAGTACGTGGCGATTCCGCTGGGCGCCGTGACCGCACCCTTCGCCGCCGCACACCTCGGCTACGCCACAACGTCCACAGCCGGCGCCGCGATCTACGTGATCGCGGCGCTCGCCCCGCTGCCGCTACTCCTCCCCGAGCGCCACCCGCCGAGCCAGCCCGAGCGGCAGAGCCCCTGACCCGGCGATCCGGTCGTGGAAGTCGCGCAACGACCCCAGCCCAGCACCCAGGTACTCGTCCCGGATGAGGTCGATCTCCAGCGCGCCGGTCAGGTACGACGGCGCCTGCGTAGGCCACGAGCAGTACCGCTTGACCTCGCCGGCCGCCGTTCCCGGTGTCAGGGCCGTGCGCGCCACCATGAACGCCTCGGCTTCCGGCGGCGTCATGTCCCCGCAGTGCAGCGCCGTGTCGACGATCATGCGGGCGGCGCGGAACAGCCGGGCCTCGACGTGTGCCATCAGGGCGGCCTGGGTCGTGTAGTAGCCGACCGACCGCAGCAGCTTCTCCGCGTACAGCGCCCAGCCCTCGGAGAAGTACGACGTCCGGAACACCTTCCGCAACGGATGCGCGGGGCCCTGCGCGGCCAGCCATGCCGAGTGCCAGTGGTGGCCGGGATAGGCCTCGTGTACCGAGATCGTCGGCAGCTGCGATCGCGCGTTGGTGCGCAGCCGTTGCGTGGTCTGCTCGTCGGTGGCGCCGTCCGGCGTGAACGGCACGAAGAAGTAGCCGACGCGTCCGGACGTCAGCGGCGGCGGGCCGAGGTAGCTCGCCACCGACAGGACTGCGCGGTGGAACGGCGGCGACGGCACCACACGGCACTCCTCGCCCTCGGGCAGCGTCACCAGCGAGTGCTCGACCAGCGCCGCACGGGCCCGGGCCGTCTCGGCCTCGTACTCCGCCCGCATCGCCGCCAGCGTCGGCGGGTGGTCGTCCTGCAGCGAGCTCATCACCGTGCGCCAGTCCGGCGAGCCGGCCAGCTCGATCAGTTCGGCCTCCAGCGCGGCGTAGGCGTCCTGGCCGCGCTGGTGCAGCTCCGGAGCGCCGTAGCCGAGCAACTCCTTGTCCTGCAACAGGGTCGAGTAGAGCTTCTCGCCCATCCGCCAGTCGCCGGTCGCCCGCACGGCCAAATCCTCGAGGAACACCGCGTGCCGGTCGAACGCCTCGGCAGCGGGAACGGCGGCCTCCACCAGTTGCGCGCGCAAGGCCGGTGAGGACACCTCCAGCGGCAACGAGTCCAGCAGGAACGCACGCGCCGTCTGCACCTGCCCGAGCGCTCGCCGCACCACCAGCGGCGAGGCGAGCGACGGGTCCAGGTTCGCCTCCGCCGCGGCGAGCACGGCCGGCACCTCCCGCAGTTTCGCGACCGCGGCGGCGGCGAGCTCGGCCTCGGGCAGCAGCCGGTGCAGGAACGGCGCCAGCAGTCCGAAGAAGACCATCCCCGAGTACTCGTGCGGGTCGCGCCGCCACGACGGCCACGCCTCCACGGCCGACGCGCCGCGCAGCACCGACAGCGCGAGATCGCGGTCCACCGACGTCGGCAGCGGCTCCAGCTTCGCCAGCCACGAGCCCTTTTCCCTGGCCCGCTGCTCGAACGCCGTGGCGGAGAAGTCGCCGAACGTCGAGTAGTGCTCCAGCGAGCCGGCCTGCGCGGCGTGGGCCGGGTGGTGGTCGAAGTACCACGAGAGGAACGACGTGAGCGTGTCGGTGGTCACCCGACCGAAGTTACCTGCTGGTTTTAGAGTGTGGGGTGTGTCGGATCAAACCACTCAGAAGTGCATCGCCGAGTTCGTGAAGGCCCACGGCAAGCCCGTGAAGGCCGTCGTCGAGCCGATCGGCCGGGCCGGCGCCCGGATCGTGCTGGTCGGGGCTGACGGCGCCATGGGCGACGTCATGACCAAGGACGTCGAGACCGCCACCAAGGCCGTCGAAGCCGCCGAGAACGTCGAACAGGCCGAATGGGACCGCGAGACCACCGCGGGCACCCTGATCGGCTCCGCGCACCGCCGCAAGATGGCCAAGATGCAGTCGTGAAGGTCGCGCTCGCATCCTGCGCCGCCCTGCCCAAGGGCGACGGCGACGACGACGCGCTGTTCGACGCCCTGACCAGGGACGGCGTCGACGTCGAGTGGATCACCTGGGGAGGCGACGTGACCGCCGACCTGGTCGTGCTGCGCGCCACCTGGGACTACACCGACCGCCTCGACGAGTTCCTGGCGTGGTGCGACCGCGTGCCGGCGCTCGCGAACCCGGTGCCGGTGATCCGCTGGAACACCGACAAGTCCTACCTGGTCGAGCTGGCCGCGCGTGGTGTCGCCGTCGTGCCCACCGAGGTCCTGGAGCCCGGTGACGATCCGGTGTGGCCTGAGGGCGAGTTCGTCGTCAAGCCGGCGATCGGCGCGGGCTCACGGGGCGCGGGCAGGTTCACCGACCACGCCGCAGCTCTGGAACACCTGCGCGCGTTGGACGTTCGCGCCCTGGTGCAGCCGTATCAGTCCAGTGTGGACGCTCATGGCGAGACCGCGCTCGTGTTCTTCGCCGGCGAGTACTCGCACTCGTTCCACAAAGGACCGATGCTGGCGCAGGGCCTCGCCGAGTCGGAGACCGGTCTCTACGTCGTCGAAGAGCTGCGCGGCATCGAGCCCACCTCGGCGCAACGCGAGCTCGCGAGCCATGTGATCGACGTCGCCGCAGGGCTGCTTTCGCTGCGGCGCAACGACTTCCTCTACGCCCGCGTGGACGTGGTGGAAGGCGAGCACGGCGAGCCGCTGCTGCTGGAACTGGAGCTGACCGAACCGACGCTCGGCTTCAAGTACACCGGTGAGGACGCCGCGGCACGCTTGAGCGCGGCGATTCAAGCGGCAGTCTCTCGGTAGGGTTGGCGGCAGCTGCTGACCCTGGGGGACTGATGAAGGCTGTCATCAACGGCATCACCATCGGCTACGACGACGAAGGCACCGGCGACGACGTGCTGGTGCTCGTGCACGGCCACCCGTTCGACCGCACGATGTGGCGTCCGCAGATCGACCACTTCAGCGCCGCCGGCTGGCGCGTGATCGCGGCGGACCTGCGCGGCTACGGCGAAACCACGGTCGTTCCCGGCATCACGCCGTTGTCGGATTTCGCCGGTGACGTCGCCGGGCTGCTCGACCACCTCGGCGTGGACAGGTTCGTGCTGGGCGGCCTGTCCATGGGCGGGCAGATCGTCCTGGAGTGTCAGCGGTTGTTCGGCGAGCGGATTCGCGGCCTGATCCTGGCCGACACGTTCGCGCAGGCGGAGACGCCGCAGGGCCGGGTGAACCGCAACGACATGGCCGACCGGCTGCTGCGTGAGGGCATGTCCGGCTACGCCACCGAGGTGCTGTGGAAGATGGTGGCGCCGCACAACCCCGATGTCGGCGAGCACGTGTCCCGGATGATGCACAACGCACCGGCGGAGGGCGCCGCGGCCGCACTGCGGGGCCGCGCGGAACGGCCCGACTACACCGATCTGCTCGCCACGATCGAGGTGCCGGCCCTGGTGGTGGTCGGCAGCGACGACGAGTACACCCCGGTCCCGGACGCGGAGTACATGCACGAGCGGATTCCAGGTTCGGCGCTGGTCGTGGTCGACGGCGCCGCGCACATGCCGAACCTGGAACGCCCGGAGGAGTTCAACAAAGCGGTAGAGCGGCTCCTAGCGCTGTGACCGCCGACCTTGCCGGTCTTCCGGCGCTCAGAGGGCACCTCGCGGCACGCCCCCGCACCCCCGTAAATCCAGTACGAGGATGCGGGGGCGGCACCACGATGCACCCGTCTGACCGTCGAAATACGGGGCAAAGGCCGACGGTCACAGCGCTAACGCAGGCCTGAGCCACGCGGACCTCCATCTCCGACTGCTTCGCGGGGTCCGCGGGCTCCTTGCTCAGGATCGTGCCCAGGAACCCGGCCAGGAACGACAGCGGGATCGACACGATGCCGGGGTTGCTGAGCGGGAAGAACGAGAAGTCCGCGTGCGGGAACACCGACGACGGCGACCCCGAGATGGCGGGGGAGAAGACGATGAGCAGCACGCACGACGTCAGGCCGCCGTAGATGCTCCACAGCGTGCCGCGCGTGTTGAACCGCTTCCAGAACAGCGAGTACAGCAGCGTCGGCAGGTTCGCGGACGCGGCCAGCGCGAAGGCGAGCGCCACCAGGAAGGCGACGTTCTGACCGTTCGCCGCGATGCCGCCGAAGATCGCGAGCACACCGACGCAGACCGCCGTGATGCGTGCGACCCGGACCTCGTCGCGCGGATCGGCTTCACCGTGCTTGATGACGTTCGCGTACACGTCGTGCGCGAACGAGGCCGACGCGGTGAGGGTCAGGCCGGCGACCACGGCGAGGATCGTGGCGAAGGCGACCGCGCAGACGATGCCCAGCAGCACCGTGCCGCCGATCTGGAACGCCAGCAGCGGCGCGGCCGAGTTCTCGCCGCCGGGAGCGCCGGTGATCTTGTCGGTGCCGACGAGGGCCATCGCGCCGAAGCCGATGACCAGCGTGCACGAGTAGAAGATCGCCATCATCCACGTCGCCCACACGACCGACTTACGCGCCTCACGCGCGTTGGGCACTGTGTAGAAGCGCATCAGCACGTGGGGCAGCGCAGCGGTGCCGAGCACCAGCGCGAGCGCCAGCGACATGAAGTCGATCTTCGACAGGTCCGAGGCGCCGTACTTCACGCCCGGCGAGAGGACCGCCTCGCCCAGTGGCGACTTCTGGGTCGCGCGGTCGAGCATCGCGGAGATGTCGAAGCCGAACTTGCCGATCAGGAAGATCGTTATCAGCGACACGGAGAGGATCAGCATGACGGCCTTGATGATCTGCACCCACGTGGTGCCCTTCATGCCGCCGACCAGCACGTACAGCACCATGACGATGCCGACGACGGCGATGATGATCGCCTGGCCGACGGCGCTGTGCACGTCCAGCAGCAGCGCCATGAGGCCGCCCGCGCCCGCCATCTGCGCGATCATGTAGAAGAGCGAGATCACTAGCGTCGCGTTCGCCGCCGCCGCGCGCACCGGGCGCTGGCGCATGCGGAACGCCATGACGTCGCCCATGGTGTAGCGGCCGGTGTTGCGCAGCCGTTCCGCGATGAGCATGAGGCCGATCAGCCAGGCGACGACCCACCCGATCGAGTAGAGGAAGCCGTCGTAGCCGTTCACCGCGATGGCGCCGGAGATGCCCAGGAACGACGCGGCGGAGAGGAAGTCACCCGACAGGGCGATTCCGTTCTGGGTGCCCGTGAAACTGCTTCCGGCCGCGTAGTAGTCCGACGCGCTGACGTTGCGCGTGGAAGCGCGGTACACGATGTAGAGGGTCAGCAGTACGAAGATGCCGAAGACGGTCAGGTTGATCGCGGTGTTCGCCCCGGTCACGCGTAGCTCCTCAGTCGGTTTCCGCGAGCGCGCGCACCTTCTCGACCTGCGGGTCGAGCTTCCTTTTGGAGTAACGGGCATACGCCATTGTGATGATGATGGTGGTGACGAACTGGAGGAATCCCATCGTCAGCCCGACGTTGACCGTTCCGAACAGCGGCGTGCTCATGAAGTCCGCGGCGTAAGCCGAAAGCAATACGAACGTGACGTACCAGGAGAGGAACAGCAGCGTCGCGGGGAGAATAAATCGCGTCACCCGCCGCTTCAGCAGAAGAAAATCCTCGCTCGTTTGGATGGCGCCGAAATCAGGCTCACCGTCACCATCGATCAGCAATGAGTGAGGTGGCTCTTCAAAGGACGCGAATCCCGGCGTGGCCGGGCGTGACACGGCGGGCAGCGCCTTCGTCATCAACCGCTCGCATTCGTTACGGGGAGTACCCGGCGAGCGCCTGTGCGGCGGCCGCGCACGGGCCGGGGGTGGAGGGCGCAAGCGTAACCACGCGTGGCGGCGAGTCAATCCCCTGAACCTGCAGGACCACCCCATGAGGTGGGCTGTCACAGTGGGTGATCGATTGCCTACGCCCCAGGTCGTTGTAGCCGCACGCTCTCTGGCCTACTATCCGCACACACCCGATTGAGCCGATCTAGATATCGAGCGGGCGGGTGTCTCGACACAGGGGATTCACCGGGCCAGGAGGTAGCCGATAGTGGGGCACTTCGAACGCGCCTTGGGGATCATTTCGTGAATGTCGAGTGGAGAAAGATCACTGACTGGCGCAACTGGCGCCTGCCCGTCAAGCTCGGTGTCGTGCTGCTGGTGCCGGTGGCCGTGGCCGTCGGTGCGGGCGCACTGCAGATCTCCGGTTACGTCGACCGGTCGAACTCTTACGTGCAGATGCAGGGCCTGGTGCGCCTGCGGGCCGATCTCGCGCCCTTGATCTCCAGCGTCCAGCAGGAACGCACGCTCGCCGCCCAGAGCGCGACCAGCGGTTCCGGCGTCGGCGCCTACCAGAACCAGATCAGCGCCACGGACAACGCCTCCGCGACCGTGCGCCGCCGGGTCGACCGCACCGCCGGGCTGAGCGACGTCGCGCGCAACCGCTACACGGAGCTGGGCGACCAGGTCGGCCAGCTCAAGGGCCTGCGGGAGAAGGTGACGGGCGGCTCCGAGGACGACTCGGCCGCGGCCATCACCGGCTACACCGGCGTCGTGAAGTCGTTGCTGGACTTCGAACAGGCGCTCATCAGCCAGTTCGGCGACCAGGCCATCTCCGGCACCGCCATCGCGCTGCACAGCATGGTCACCGCGCAGGAGCAGGTCTCGCAGCAGCACGCGGTCGTGCTGGCCGGCATCGGCCGGGGCAAGCTCCTCGGCCCCGAGGTCCGCATGCTGGAACAGTCGGACATCCGGCTGCAGGACCGGGTCAACGACTTCGTCGCCATCGCCACCGCCGGCCAGCGCCGCAGCTACGAGCAGACCGTCACCGGCATCGACGTCGCGAACCGCGGCAAGCTCGTCGAGAAGGCGATCACGCAGCCGGACGGCCCGCCGGTTCCAGCAGCCCGTCCCGGCCAGCCGAAGCCGCCGCCGTCGCTCGGCATCGCCGCCGACGAGTGGAACAAGGCGTCCGGCACCACGGCCCGGCTCATGGAACAGGTCGTCCGCCAGCAGCAGGACGAGCTCGCGAACTCGGCCGCCGCGCTGCAGGACGACACGTCGAACAAGGCCGGTGCCGCCGCGGTCATCCTGCTGGCGATGCTGCTCGTCGCCGTCACGCTCGGCTTCGTCATCGGCCGCTACCTGCTGCGCTCGCTGTCCCAGCTGCGGCACTCCGCGCTCGACGTGGCCCACCACCACCTGCCGGAGGTCGTCGCCGCGATCCGCGCCGACCGCAAGCCGGACACCGAGATCGAACCGGTGCCCGTGCACACCAGCGAGGAGTTCGGCCAGCTGGCGCGCGCGTTCGACGCCGTGCACGAGCAGGCGATCCGGTCCGCGGTCGAGCAGTCGACGCTGCGGTCGGGCATGAAGAACATCTTCGTCAACCTGTCGCGCCGCTCGCAGGGCCTCGTCGAGCGCCAGCTCAAGCTCATGGAGGAGCTCGAGCGCCACGAGGAGAACCCCGAGCAGCTCGCCAACCTGTTCAAGCTCGACCACCTCGCGACGCGCATGCGCCGCAACAACGAGAACCTGATGGTGCTGTCCGGCACGGACGTGGCCCGCCGGTTCCACCAGCCCGTCCCGCTGGCCGACGTGCTGCGCGCCGCGGCGTCGGAGATCGAGCACTACCAGCGCGTCGTCGTGAAGTCGACGCCGTCGGTGGAGGTCGTCGGCTATGCCGCCAGCGACCTCGTCCGGCTCGTCGCGGAGCTGCTGGACAACGCCACCGCGTTCTCCGCGCCCGCTACCCAGGTCATGATCGGTTCCCGGCTGGACCAGCAGGGTTCCGTGCTGATCGAGGTCGCCGACCAGGGCATCGGCATGGGGCCGGCCGAGCTGACCGAGGCCAACCAGCGGCTGTCGTCTGGTACAGAGGAAGACGTGCCGGTCTCACGTCAGATGGGTCTGTTCGTCGTCGGCCGGCTCGCGGAACGCCACGGCATCACCGTGCGGCTGCGGGCGGCAGGAGAAGACAGGGAAGGCCTTCGCGCGTTCGTGCTCGTGCCGTCGGAGCTCGTCCGGTCGCACGAGGACGCCGCGGTACCCGCGCCACCGCGCCATGCCGCGCTGCCCCAGCCGAAGCAGACCCCGAAGCCGCCCCACGTGGTCGTGAAGACCCCGAACCTGGCTCCGCCGCCCGCACCCGCCCCGGCCATCGAGCACCAGCGTGAGTCGGCCGAGTGGATGTCGTTCCGCGGTGCCGCGATCGAGGAGCCGCCGCTACCCCAGCGGCAGCCCCGGCACGCACCCGGACTGCCGTCGGGTGTGGCGGAAGAGCCTTTCGCAGCACCAAATGAGACGCCAGTTGAGACAACGTCCTCCTGGTTCGCGGGCACCGGTGTCGCGGACGAACCGGTCAACGGGGATCATTCGTCGCCCACGTCCCGACCTGGGCCGTCACCGACGGTAGCGGCCACCTGGTTCGGCAAGAAGGGCAACGGCGGGGTCTGGGAACAGTCCGGCGACCCGGCGACCGACGCCGGCGAGACGACCGCCGGGTTGCCGAAACGGGCGCCACGTAAGAACCTGCTCCCCGACCTCGCGGAACGTCCCGAGAACGGCGCGCGACCCGCTGCCGCGGGCCCGAAGCGCGATCCGGAACGAGCACGAGGTTTCCTAGCCAGCTACCAGACGGGCCTGCGTCAGGCCCCGCTGGGCGGCAACGGGAACGGAAACGGCCAGGGGAACGGCCAGTGGAACGGGGAGAAGTCATGAGCACGCCTCAGTCGCGGGTGGACCAGTTCGGCTGGCTGATCACGAACTTCACCGACCGGGTGCCCGGTGTCGCGCATGCGATCGTGATCTCGGTGGACGGGTTGCTGCTCACCAAGTCCACCGGTCTGCCGCCGGACCGCGCGGAGCAGCTGGCCGCGATCTCGGCGGGCGTGACGTCACTGACGATGAGCGCGTCACGATGCTTCGAAGGTGGCGGAGTGTTGCGCACCGTGGTCGAGATGGACTACGGGATCATGCTTCTCATGTCCATTCGAGACGGGTCTTGTTTGGCGGTACTTGCCGCCCCCGACAGCGATGTCGGCCAGGTCGCCTACGAGATGACCGTGGTCGTCGACCAGGTGGGCCAGATCCTCACCCCTGAACTGCGAGCTCAGCTGCACAGCGTGAGGTGAACATGAGTTCGGCCGCTGACGGGCACCGGCGACGCAGGCGGGAAACGCCCGCTGACCAGACGATCGCCGACCTGATGAACGGGTTCTCCCTGGATTCGGGTCGACGGCGGTCCCGCACTGCGCCGGAGACGCCCGCGCGGGAAGCCACTCCCGTTGTACCGCAAGAAGAAATGCCGGTGTTCGAGCCCTCGCTCCCGGAGTCGCCGGACGCCTCGATCGTGCGTGCGTACGCCTGGACGGGCGGGCGCACGCGGTCGAACATCAGCCTCGAGATCGAGACACTTGTCTCCGCCAATGATCAGAGTCGGCAGTCTGCAGGTATCTTGCAGGCTGAGCACCAACACGTCGTCGAGCTGTGCCGCTCGCCGCGATCCGTCGCGGAGGTGGCCGCACTGATGCGCCTCCCCCTGGGAGTCGTGAAGGTGTTGCTCGGCGACATGGCGGAACGAGGTCTGGTGGACGTGCACCAGACCGCTTCTTCCGCGGGCGGTGACACGCCGGACCTCGGGTTGATGGAGAGAGTGCTGAGTGGACTACGTCGGCTCTAGATTTCCCGAATTCGGGCCCCCTGGGCCTCCTGGTCGGGAGCTGACTTCTGCGAAGATCGTCGTCGCCGGTGGATTCGGCGTCGGCAAGAGCACCTTCATCCGGACCATGGTGGAGAACGATCTCCTCACCATGACCGCGCTCCCACCGGAACGCGCGGGCGCCGTCACCGAGCTGGTGCGCATCCAGTTCGGCCGCGTCTGGCTGGACCCTGGCCTGGCGCTGCACCTGTTCGTGGCGCCCCAGTGGCAGGACCCCCGCGCGGGCTGGAACGACGTGGTGCGCGGCGCTGTCGGTGCCGTGGTGCTGTTCGACGTCATGCGCCCCGCGGACTCCGTGGACGCCATGCGGTACTTCGAAGACCACAACATCTCGTACGTCCTCGCGCTGAACAACGTGCACGCGTCCGTTCGGTCGGACGTGAAGGCCATCATTCGCGGGATGGGCATTGCTCCCGAGGTGCCGGTCGTGAACTGCGACCCGCGCAACCGGTTCTCCGTGCGGGAGGCGCTGATCACGCTGACCGAGCACGCGAAGCTGGACCGGTGGCGGCGCCGGGCCGGGCCGGACGAGACGACTCCGCTCGCGCCCGTCTGCTGACTTGGAGCCCTTCCAAGGGCTCACACTTTCTGGTCGTTCTCATGACGAGACCCAGGCTGGGAGGCATTCGCCTTCTAGCCTGGGTCTCGTTTGTGGGTAGAACCGGTGTGAGAAGGCCAGGAGCGATGAGGTGACCCCGTGCGGCGTCTGGAGGGCTTCACGCTGGACGACTGGGAGAGCCTTGATCCCCAGGAAGGCCGCATCGAGCTGGTCGACGGGCGGTTCGTGGTCACCCTCGCACCGGCAGTCAAGCACCAGCGGGTGGGCGACAGGCTGGCGAGGATTCTCGACGATGCTGTGTTCGCGGAGGGCAGGGAAGCCGTCACCGCCGTCGGCGTCCGGATCAGCGAGCACTTCGGCTACATCCCGGACGTGGTCGTGACGACCGAGCGCGTCGAGACCGTGTCCGTCGACGTCGCGAACGTCGCGCTGGTGGTGGAGATCGTCAGCCCGTCCACGAAGAAGATCGATCGCCTGGAGAAGCCGGCGGCTCTCGCCGCGGCGGGCGTGCCCGCGTACTGGCGAGTCGAGCTCGACGGTGTGGACGGTCCCGTCATCTACTGCCATCGGCTGAACGGCGACGTGTACTCGGACGTCGTGACGCTGACGCCGGGCAACCAGGAGCCGGTGCTCGTCGCGGGCACGATCTCGGTCGCCTTCGACCCCGCCGATCTCCACAAGCCTCGTCGCTGACCTGCATCTGTGTGCTGACTTGGAGTTTCTCCAAGCCTCCCACCTTCAGGGCGATTTGAGCTGAAACGATGGAGCGATGAGGTTTCCTCCTCCTAGCGTCTCCCCATGCCCAAAAGAGAGTCGAACGTCGTGGGCCGCGAGTTCGGCAACGGCCTTCGTGCCGCCATCGCCAAAACCGGTCTGACGCAACGCAAACTCGCCGAAGAGCTCGACTGGGACGAGTCGAAGATGTCCGACATGGTCAACGGCAAAGGTGGCGTCACCGAGGCCGAGGTTCGCGAGGTGCTCGCCTACTGCCGACTGCCGCTAGACGAGCGGAAGCACATGCTGGCGCTGTTCCTGGAGGCGGGGGAGAAGGGCTTCATCCTGTTCCCCGAGGACGGGGTGCCGGACCAGCTCCGCACGCTCATCAACCACGAGAAGGAAGCCACGCAGATCGTCGCCTGGTCGATGATCCTCGTGCCGGGAGTGCTCCAGACCCCTGATTACGCCTATGCCGTCACCGAGGCCGCGCCCATCGACGAAGAAGACGTTCCGAAGGTCGTGGCCGCCAGGATCGCGCGAGCGGAGATCCTGAGGCCGGGCCGGACGTTCACCTTCTACGTGCACGAGCAAGCCCTCCTGTTGCCGGTGGGCGGTGTGGACGTCTGGCGTGAGCAGCTGGCCCACCTGCTGCGGATGTCGGTGCGGCAGTACATCAACTTCCACGTCATCCCCAGGTCGATCGGCATCCACGCGGGCACGGCAGGCGATTTCCGGGTGATGAAGTTCCCGAAGTACCCACCACTCGTCTTCCTGGACACCCTGAACTGCGGGTTGTTCTTCGACGACAAGGAAACCGTCGCGCTGTACGAGAACAGGGTGAAGCGGCTCGCAGCCGCCGCTCTCAATCAGGAAGAATCGAGGGCGGTGATCGACAACATCTTGGAGGGTCTCCAATGACCGATTGGCGCAAGAGCAGCTACAGCGCGACCGCCGACAACTGCGTCGAGGTGGGCCACGGCGTCGGCATCCGGGACAGCAAGGCACCGGCCACCCACCTGCCGGTGTCGGCGGCGGCCTGGTCGATCTTCCTCACCGAGGTGAAGGTCCAGCCGTAACCTGCCGCCTGAAGGCTACGAGCGGAGGACCGGGTGGGCGGCAAGCGAGAGTGGATCCGGCGAGTACAGGCGCTGGTCGGTGACGAGAACCTCGACCTCTACCTCCTCGCGTTCGTCGGCCTGGTCTTCACGGTCCTGGGCATCACGGGGATCTCCGATGTCAAGACACTGGCTTCGGCGGTACTCGCGCTGCTGGCGATCCTCGCGTTCTCCCAGATCAAGTCGAGGAAGCTGACCCAGCGGATCGACCGGGCGCGGGCCGGTGCCGGAGTTGCACTGCGCACGGACTTTCCGCCGGACCTGTTGGAGCGCCGTGCCTCCGCGTCCGACATCCTCCTGGTCGGTCTCACCAAGACCAGGACCGTTCAGGGCATGCGCACCGATCTGCCCGGCATCCTGAAGTCCGGTGGGCACGTGCGAGTGCTGGTGCTGGACCCCACCAACGAGCCCCTCTTGGAGACCGCTGATCGCCAGCGGTCGCCGCATCCCCAAGGCGTAGAGCACCTGCGTGCCAGGATCCGGGCGACCCTGGACGACCTCACCGCGCTGCGCGAGCGGCATGGTGGCCGGCTGGAGATCCGGGTGCTGTCCAGCATCCCGTCGGCGGGCTACAACTGCGTGGACGTGCGCAAGCCGAACGGCATCGTGTGCGTGCAGCACTACGAGTTCCACCCGGAGGGCGAAGCGGGCCCGATCATGGTGCTCTCCAAGGACGACGCTCCGTGGTACCGGCACTTCGGTGAGGAGGCCGAACGGCTGTGGGAGTCTGGCGCCGAATGGCCGCTCAGCACTGAGGACCGGTCGATGCGCGCTCGTCGTCCTGCGTTCATGGAGGAGTTCGGCCAGGAACTCGCCGAGGTGCTCGACGCCGCCGCCGAGGTGCTGATCACCGGCATGGCCAGGAACGTCTTCCTGACCTCGCAGTTCAGCAAGCTGGAGGAGCGCTTGCGCAAGGGGCAGACCGTGCGGTTCCTGCTCGTCGACCCGTCCTCGCCCGCAGTGGACGTGGCGGCGGAGCGGTACTACGCGGAGCGCTCCGGCGACACGGCCAGGGAACGAATCCGCGCGAGCCTTCGACTGCTCGGCGAACTGAAGCGGCTTACCCAGGGCGAACTCTCGGTGCGGCTGACGAGCCATCCGCTGTCCACCGGCGTGATTGCGGCGGACGGCGGCAGTGCGAAGGCCGCCGTCTATGCGGAGTACTACACCTATCAGGCGCCGGGCGAACCCAAGTTCGTCCTGCATCCCGGTGACGGCCTGGGCTTTCGGTGCCTGCTGGGCGAGTCGGAAGCACTGTGGGCGGGCGCCAAGCCGTATCCACTCGATTGACGCCGGTCAGCGCATCAGCGAATGCGCAGTTCGGACAGCTGCCGGGTGTGCCCGGGCACGTGACTCTCGGCGAGCCCGTTGACGAGATCGGCGAGTGAGATCGGCTGGTCCAGCACGACCTCGTCGTTGGACATCAGGAACGACGGCACCAGCACCGAGGCCGCCTTCTCGTCGAGCCGGTCGGCGATGTCGCACAACACGGCCGCCTGGTCGCGGACGTGCGCGATCAGCTCGGCCCGGCCGGCGTGCCCGGCGATGATCCGGTCGAGGTTCCAGCCGTCGAGGCAGATCCGGTTGTCGAAGGTGGGACGTGCGCCGGACACGACGCCGAGTGCGACGGCGGCGGCTGCGGCGTCGACGCTGAGGACGTGGGCCAGCACCTGGTCGGCGTTCCACCCTCCGTCCGCAGCCTCGCCGAGGTCGGGGGCCGTCGCCAGGTCGAAGAAGTTCTCGTAGGCGCTGCGAAGTGCGGTCGTGTTCATCTGAAGTCCTCCGAGGAGACCCCGTCCTTCAGGGCGGGGAGGAATCGGACCCTGCGGAGCGGGGCAGGAACAGCCGTGTCGCCGCCGGGGCGATATGGCGTCCATGATCCACCTGCACAGGGCCACGCAACGACTCAGTATTCTGTGAACTGTGAATGAGCGGGTGAAGCGGGCGTTCCGGTACCGCTTCTATCCGAGCGAGGCGCAGGCGGTGGAGCTGTCGCGCACGTTCGGGTGTGTTCGCAAGGTCTACAACTTGGCGTTGCAGGCCCGGCCGGAGGCATGGGCGCTGTGCGGGGAGCGGGTCGGTTACGAGGCCACGTCGGCGTTGCTGACCGGGTGGAAGCGCACCGAGGAGCTGGCGTTTCTGGCCGAGGTGTCGTCGGTGCCGTTGCAGCAGGCGTTGCGGCATCTGCAGGCTGGGTTCACGAACTTCTTCGCCAGGCGTGCGCGGTTTCCGCGGTTCAAGTCGCGGAAGAAGTCGCGTGCCTCGCGCGGAGTACACGCGGTCGGCGTTCCGCTGGCATGACGGGATGCTGACGCTGGCGAAGATGGCCGAGCCGCTGGACATCCGCTGGTCGCGGCCGCTGCCCGAGGGCGCGGTGCCGTCGACGGTGACCGTGTCGCGGGACTCGGCCGGGCGCTGGTTCGTGTCCCTGCTGTGCGAGGACCCGAGCGTGCGGCCCCTGCCCGCCACCGATGCGGCGGTGGGCATCGACGTCGGCCTCGACCACCTGCTGGTCCTGTCGACCGGGGAGAAGATCACCAATCCTCGGCACGAACTGCGGGACCGGACGGCACTGGCCAAGGCCCAGCGCGCGTTGTGCCGTAAGCAGAAGGCAGCAGCAACCGGACCAAGGCCCGCGTCAAGGTGGCGCGTTGTGTTCGGTCTGCGACGCGCTCGCGGCGACCATGCCGCTGCACGTGCGTACGTGGACGTGTGGCTGTGGCGTGACCCATGACCGGGACGTGAACGCGGCACGTAACCTTCTGGCCGCCGGGCTGGCGGTGTCGGTCTGTGGAGCCGGTGTAAGACCTCAACGGAACCCTCCGGGCGGGCAGTCGGCGACGAAGCAGAAAACCCTGCGGCGCGAGCCGTAGAAGTCCCCCTCGTTCACGAGGGGGAAGAAGTCAACGGTGCGTCCTTGTCGCTGGAGGCTAGCGCAACCAATGGTTGCACTAGTTGCCCCTCAAGTGCAACCTTCGGGTTGCATTAACTGTTGACAAGATCGCTACGATGATTTCAGTGTCGACCGAAGGGGATCACTCAATGAGCGTCGGACGGGAAACCCGCCTGTCTGCCTGGATCGAGCGGTTCGCGGCCCACTTCGCCGAGGAGGGCATTCCGCTGATCGGCGGCCGCATCCTCGGCTACCTCCTGGTCTGCCAGCCGGTCGAACGCACCGCCGCCGAGCTCTCCCAGGAGCTGGAGGCGAGCAGCGGCTCGATCAGCACGAACCTGAAGTACCTGGTCAACACCGGCCTCGTCACCAAGCGGACGCGGCGCGGCCGGCAGGCGGCCGAGTACCGGATCAACGAGCAGCGCTGGATCGACTTCCTGCAGCGCAAGTTCGACGCGATCGCCAGCGTCCGCACGCTGACCGACGACGGAATGCGGTTGCTCAGCGGCGATCCCGAGCGCGCGATGCGGCTCAAGACCGTCGACCACCTCTACGGTTGGCTCTCAGCTGAACTTCCTGCTGTGTGGGAGCGCAGGCCCGCGTCGCCCAAGTAGCGTGGGTGCATGTGGCACCCCTACCGCGATGACATCGAGTACTACGAGGAGCGGGCCAGAGGGCTGCTCGCCTCCGCGTGGGACGGCGTGCCCGGCGCTCTCGAGGTCTTCGACGATGTGCCGCTGACGGACGAGGGCGCGCACATCGTGCTCGCCGAGGCGCACGGCTGTGCGGACTGGAAGGCGCTCAAGGCGAACATCCGCAACACACGCCCGTTCGCCCGTGCCTACCAGGCGATCGAGATGCAGAACCCCGGCGAGCTCAAGGCGATCGTCACGCGGGACCCGTGGCTGGTGAAGGCCAACGGCACCAACGGGAACGACCTGCTCGGCATGGCCGCGGCCAAGTGCGACGAGCGGCTGGTTCAGGTGCTGCTCGACTACGGCGCGGACGTGAACCACCAGAACGTGCACGGCTGGACCGCGTTGCACCAGGCGGCGTACGCGAACCTGCCGCGTCTGGCGCAATTGCTGCTCAACGCGGGCGCCCGCACGGACATCGACGCACGCGGCGAGGGCGGCACACCGTTGACCGTCGCGTTGTTCTGGGGCAACCGGGAGGCCGCGGAACTGCTGGCACAGCACGGGGTTCACCCGCCGAACCTGCGCACGGCGGCCGGTCTGGGCAACCTCGACCTCGCCACCGAACCCGAGGCGAAGCGCGGCTATTACCGGCCCCACAGCGGTTTCCCGCGCTGGTGGCCGACGGCGGACCCGCAGGAGGTACTCGACGAGGCCCTGTCGTGGGCCGCCCGCAACGACCGCACCGAGGTTCTCGGCGATCTTCTGAAGCGCGGCGCGCGGATCGACGCGGACGTCTACCGGGGCACCGCGCTGGCCTGGGCGGCGTGGTGCGGGCTCGAGAACGCCACCCGCACGTTGCTCGACCTGGGCGCGAATCCCAACCAGCGCACGGGTTTCGGTGGCCCGATGCACGGCGAGGGCGTGACGGCGCTGCACCTCGCGGCCGAACGCGGCCACCTGCCGGTCATCGCGATCCTGCTCGACGCGGGCGCGGACCGGACCATCAGGGACGTGAACTTCGAGTCGACGCCGCTGAGCTGGGCCGGCCACAACGACCAGAAGGACGCTCAGGCCTTGCTGAGCGCCTGATCGTCCGAAGGCAGCTGAACCTCGACGGTCCGCTCCCGCGACGACGCCCACAACGACGCCGTGGCAACGACAACGGCACCGGCGCCCAGCACGTGCAGGGACACGAGCACCTCGGGTACGCCGGTGAAGTACTGGACCATGCCCAGCGCGCCCTGGGCGACGACCACGCCGACCAGCGTCCAGTACTGGCGGTTGCGGACGAAGAAGCCCATCGCGATCAGCATGCCGAGGAACAGGAACAGCAGGTCCGCGTGGATCTGCGCGAGCGTCGCCACCGGCACGCCGAGCCGCGGCGTCTTCGAGTCGCCCGCGTGCGGTCCGGCCGCGGTGACGAACGTGCCCGCGATCAGCAGCAGGTACATGACGACGGCCATGACGATCTGAAGTCCCCGCGTCCCGGCGGGCACGAGCCAGCGGGCCGGACCGTCACCCTCGCTCAGTGAGCGCAGGAGCAGCACGGCGAACCACACCAGCACCATCGAGACCATGAAGTGGACCGACACGCTCCACCACACCAGCCCGAGCCGGACCGTGGCGCCGCCGATCACGGCCTGCGCGAGCACACCGCCGACCTGAGCCGCGGCGAGCCAGACGACGCGCTTGCGGCGCGGCCTGTTCAGCCACGCGGCCACCAGGCACAGGCCGGTGATGATGCCGATGACGCCGAAGAGCGTCCGGTTGCCGAACTCGACCCACTGGTGCAGTGCGGCGACGTCCGGGTGCTCGACCGGCACGATGCTGCCTTCGACGCACTCCGGCCACGTCGGGCAGCCGAGCCCGGAGCCGGTGACGCGCACGATCGACCCCGTGACCGCGATACCGCCTTGCGCGATGATGGCGGCAATCGCAAGGGCGCGTTGCAAAGGCACGATGAAAGCGGTCAATCGAGACACGCGAACGATGGTAGGCCGCGTCAGGTGAGGCGAGTCGTCCGGGTGGCCAGTGCGCCGGCCACAACGCCCCAGGCCACGAGCACTGCGACGGGGCCCACACCGGGCGCCGTGCCGTGCACCACAGAGGTTTCCAGTGCCTGGGCCAGCGCGGCGGACGGCAGCAGGTGCACGAACCCGACCGGGACGCTCAACGCCACGCCGCCGGCCATCAGCAGCATGAACCAGATGATGTTCGCCAGCGCCAGCACGATCTCCGCACGCAGCGCCCCGCCGAGCAGCACACCCAGCGCGCCGAACGTCAGCGTGCCGAGAACGATCAGCAGCACCACCCACGGCAGGCCGCTCAACGGGAACCGCCAGCCGAGGATCAACGCGGTGACGGCCAGCAACGCGATCTGGATCGCCACGACCGCCAGCGCACCGCAGACCCGTCCGGCCACGAGCAGCCAGCGCGGCAACGCCGAGGCCGCCAGCCGCTTCAGCACGCCGTAGCGCCGGTCGAAGCCCAGTGCGATGGCCTGTCCGGTGAAGGCCGACGAGATGATCGCCAGCGCGAAGATCCGGGCGGTCGCCGACCCCACCCGTGGCTCCGGCATCGGGATCACCGTCATCAGCGCCAGTGCGACCAGCAGCGCCAGCGGGATGATCACGGTGAGCAGGATCTGCTCGCCGTTGCGCAGGGTCAGCATCGCCTCGGTGCGGGCGTGCACGAGCAGCATCCGGCCGAGCCTCCCGCGGCCGGGGGCGGGCGTGAAGGTGCCGGGAGCGAAGGTGGTCACGAGCGCAGCTCCCTGCCGGTCAGCTCCAGGAAAACGTCTTCGAGGCTGCGTCGGGCCACCGTCAGCTCCTCGGCCAGCACACCCTGCTGCGCGCACCACGACGTGACGGTCGAGACGACCTGCGGGTCGATCAGACCTTCCACGACGTACGTGCCCCGCGTCGCCTCGCGCACCTTCAGCCCCTCGGGCAGTGCGGCGGACAGCAGCGACGTGTCGAGCCCAGGCCGGGCGCGGAACCGAAGCTGCTGGTCGTCCGCCCGGTTCGCGGTCAGTTCGGACGGCGAGCCCTGCGCGACAACGCGACCCTCGTCGATGATGACGACCTGGTCGGCCAACGCCTCGGCCTCGTCCATGAGGTGTGTCGTCAGCAGCACGGACACGCCATCGTCCTTGAGCGCGCCCACGAGCTCCCACACCAGACGGCGCGCCTGCGGGTCCATGCCCGCGGTCGGCTCGTCGAGGAACACCAGCTCGGGACGGCCGATGAGCGCGCACGCCAGCGACAGCCGTTGCTGCTGACCGCCGGACAACCGCTTGTACGGGGTGCGGGCGGCGCCACCGAGCCCGAGGACGTCGATCAGCCACTTCGGGTCGAGCGGGTTCGCCGCGCAGGCCGCCACCAGGTTCAGCATCTCGTCGGCGCGGATGCCGGGATAACCGCCGCCACCCTGTGGCATCACGCCGATGCGCGGACGCAGTGCCTCGTCGCCCGGCTTGAGCCCGAGCACGCGGACCGTGCCGTCGTCGGCGGAGCGGAACCCCTCGCAGATCTCGACGGTCGTCGTCTTGCCCGCGCCGTTGGGCCCGAGCAGGGCGAGAACGGTGCCGGGCTGCTGGACGAGATCGAGGCCGTCGACGGCGGTCTTCGAGCCATATCTCTTGACCAGCCCCGACACTTCCACCGCAGGCTGGGGATTCGGGCTCACGAGCAGGCAGCCTAGGCGGTCGGGGCGATCCGCACTCAGCTGGGTCAGGCCGGTAGTTCCTGAAGCGGAGCTGAAAAAGGTGGGGCTGGCCCTACCCCTGGGACTAAGGGATACCTCAGGGTCACGTAGGGGGAGTTCCCCATTGGTTGATCACCGCATTCACAAGAGACTTTTGTCGTGATCGAGGCGGGGGCGAAAAGACGGGGACTGGTGCTCTGGGGTCTGGTGTTCTCACTGGTCCCGGTTTTCTACCTGCATGTGGTGTCGGCGGGGCAGCTCGACCCGGTCACGGACGTGATCAGTGACTACGTGTTCGTCCACAACGGAACCGGGTGGCTCGCGGCGACCTCACTCAGCCTCGCGGCCATCTCCGCGTTGCTCGCCGTAAACCTGAGAGGTGTAGGCAGGTCAGCGCAGTGGCTGATCGGCGTGTGGTCGGCGGGGCTGACCGTGGCGACGATCTTCCCGACCGATCCGACGGGAGCGCCGACCTCGTTGTCCGGCTACGTCCACCGGTACGCGGGGGCGGTGATGTTCATGGCACTGCCCGCCGCCGGGATCCTCATCGCCCGCAAATTTCCGGCCCTGCTCGGTGTCGCAATAACCGCGGCTGTCTCGAGCGCGGCATTTCTGGTCAGTCATGTGTCGTTCGCCGGTTTTGAGGCGCGCGGCCTGACCGAACGCGTTTTGTTCGCATCGCTTTACGGACTTCTTTTCGCCATCGCGGCACAACAGGTGAGGCGCACGACATGACCATGCTCGCCATCACGCTCGCCGTGTTCGGCGCCGTGTGCTTCGCCCTAGCGGCCCGCCTGCAGCACGACGCGATCGCCGAGACCGGGGCCCGCGCGAGCGTTCTCCGGCAGCCGCGCTGGCTCGGCGGCCTCGCACTGCTGATCGCGGGGGCCGGTGTGCACGCGGCAGCGCTCGGCATGGCGCCGCTGACCGTCGTGCAGCCGGTCGGGGTGCTCGCGATCGGGATGACCGCGTTGCTGGACCGGCGACTGCGCGAACTGCCGGCGATCCTGCTCACGACCGTGGGCGTCGGCGCGTTCGTGTTCCTCGCATCGGGCAGTGCGACCGCGACCCAGATCGTGCCGGACGCCGAGCTCACGGCCGGGTTCGTCGTTCTCGGACTGATTGCTGTGCCTGGCGTTATCGCAGCGGTGACCACGAACGCGCGCATCCGTGCCGTGGCGTTCGCATCAGCTGGTGGTGTCGCGTACGGGTACGTGTCCGTGCTGATGCGCGCCGTCTCGCAGTCGGTACAGCAAGGCGGGTTCGGCCTGAGTCACCTCGTATCCGTGCTCGGCATCGCTGTATCGCTCGCCGTCGGCGGCTGGCTGGTCCAGCACGCCTACGCGGGCGGACCTCCTCATCTCGCCGTCGCCTGCCTGACCGTGGTGGACCCACTGGTCGCGGTCGGCATCGGCGCCTTCCTGCTCGGCGAGGCAGCGCACCTGTCGGTTTTGACCGGTGTCGCGCTGTTCGCCTGTGCTCTCGCCGCAGTTGGCGGCGTGTTCGCACTTGCTCGTCAACCTCGTGAAACCATCCGAACGGAGCTTCCCGTGAACACCTCCAGCGCCCTGCGCGTGGTCATCGCCGCCGACACGTTCCCGCCGGACGTCAACGGTGCCGCGCGCTTCGCGCAGCGCCTGGCGGTCGGCCTGGCCTCGCGGGGACACGACGTCCACGTGATCGCCCCGGACTCGCCCAGGGCCACCGAGATCGAGGGCGTCACGGTGCACCGCCTGCGCTCGCACCGGCTGCCGTTCTACCCGGACTTCCGCTTCTGCCTGCCGTGGCAGGCGAGCAAGGAGGCCGACGCGCTGGTCAAGGCACTCAAGCCGGACGTCGTGCACGTCCAGGCGCACTTCGTGGTGGGCCGGTTCGTCCTGAACTCCGCCGTCGCCCAGGGCATCCCGACGCTCGCCACGAACCACTTCATGCCGGAGAACCTGTTCAGCCACGCCCACGTGCCGTCGTTCCTGCAGGGCCTGTCCCGCCGCTTCGCCTACCGCGACCTGGCACGGGTGTTCGGCCGCGCGGACATCGTCACGGCACCGACGCCGCGCGCCGTGCAGTTGCTGCACGAGAGCGGTTTCCCCGAACGCGCGATGCCCGTCTCGTGCGGCATCGACATCGCCCGCTACCAGCGTGAGGTGACGCACAACGACCGGCCGACCGCGTTGTTCGTCGGGCGGCTGGACGAGGAGAAGCGCGTCGACGAGTTCCTGCGCGCACTGGCCCGCGTGCCCGGCGCGTTCGGCGAGATCGTCGGCGACGGCACCTGCAAGGCCGAATGGGAGCTGCTGGCCCGCGACCTGGGTATCACCGACCGCGTGAAGTTCCACGGCTTCGTCTCCGAGGACGACCTGCTCGACGCCTACGCCCGCGCCGACCTGTTCGTCATGCCCGGTGTCGCCGAGCTGCAGAGCCTCGCGACGATGGAGGCGATGGCCGCGGGCAAGCCGGTGATCGCCGCGAACGCCATGGCGCTGCCGCATCTCGTGCACCCCGGCCGCAACGGCTGGCTGTTCGAGCCCGGTGACGTCAACGCGCTGGCCCAGCGGCTGCACGCGCTGGTCCACGACGCCCCGACGCGCGCCAGGATGGGCGCCGCGAGCAGCGAGATCATCTCGCACCACGCGCTGGCGGCCACCCTGGAGCGGTTCGAAGGGCTGTACGCGCGGGCGATGGGCCGCCCGGTGCCGGTCATCGCGCTGGCTGCCTGAGCTTCGCCTCGATCCGTTGCGCGACAACCAGTCCGGTGGGGGAGAGGGCGAGCTTCGAGGGGTGCTCGCCCGCTCCCTTCACCAGGAACCGGTAGAGCGAGGCGTGGCCCTCCAGCCGTTCGTGCAACGTGGCCGCGATGTCGCAGCCGTCCGGGTAGATCGCCGGAATCGCCTCGCCGACGAGCTGGCGGCGGATGCGGCGGCGTTCCACCCGCGGTACGTACCAGGACGTGATCAGCAGCAGCGTCAGGCCGAACGCCAGCGCCGTGCCGATCACCACCTGCCAGCCCCACCCGGCCGGCCCGGCGACCAGGAGCACGTCGGCGACCGCGAGATAGCCGATGCCGTAGACCACGGCCCAGCCGGCGGTCGCGGCGGCGGGCGGCTCGGCCCGTTCCGTGCCCCAGATCCCTTCGACCTTCCGCCAGCGCTGCAACGACTTTCCGCCACTGAGCGCCATCCAGACGCCGAATAGTCCACACAGGACCGATGTCGGGATCACCAGCCAGGCTTTGGTGTGCAGCTCGAACTCCCACACCGACCAGACCAGCGCCGCGGCCGTCAGCGCGACCAGCGCCTGCTTCCAGCGCCGCTTGATGATCCGCAGTGGCCGGAAGTCGGCCAGCACCGCCAGGGGAGTGCGGATCGGCGCCGGCAGGGAACCCAGGACGAGCAGCGCTGTCACCACCACGGCGACACCCGCGACGGTGACCGTGCCGGTGGTGATCTGCCCGCCGTCGTCCGGTAGCCGCTCGATGGCGATGGCGGCCAGCGGTAGCACCGGTGACAGCAGTACCAGCCCGTGCAGCATCGTGCCGGAACGCAGTGCGGCGTAACCGAAAGCGGCGAGCAGGGACGCGGCACCGACCGCCGCGCCCGGACCCGCGGCCCAGGCCGGCAGGAGCCCGAACAAGGCCATCACGACCAGCGCGCCACCCACCGCGAGTCCCAGCAGTCCCAGGAACTGCGCGAGGTTCCCGCCTCTGGTCAGACCGGTGATCGTCCAGTACGGCAGCAGCGCCGCCCCGCGCAGGACACGGGTGACGGGCCGGACCGCGGCGAGCCCGGACCGTTCGGAGTCCGCGACCGTCACGGCCACGGCGGCCGCGGTCGTGGCCGTGCGGATCATCTGGTCCGAGGCCGCTTCCTGGGTGAGCGGCTCGCGGCCGATCCCCGCGCGGTCGAACGCGCTGAGCGCCGCCATGCCGAGCGTGACCGTGTGCTCCCGCGGATATTCCAGGCGCCGCAACAGATCCGCGTGCTCCTCCAGGAACAGCTCACCGCGGGAACGCTGGTCCGCGCCGTCGCCGCGGTCGGCGATGATCGCGGCGCGCAACCGGGGCAGCTCCTCGCAGATGATCCGCCAGTGCAGCCCCCACGCCGCCAGCTCGGCCAGCTTCATCGACGACGGCGACAGCTCGCCCTCCGCCTCGTAGATGCCGGTGAGCTCCTCCGTCGCCAGCTGCGCGCAGGCCGCGACCTGCACCGGCAGCTCCGGCCCGAACATCTCCTCGACGACCTTGGCCACGACGGCCGCCGCGCGTTCCCCGGCGCTGCGCTGGTCGTTCTCCGGCCCGCCGAGCAGGTCCATCCGCCGCAGCCGGCGCGGGTCGAACAGCACCCGGCACAGCATCGTCGCGCCGTCGAGCCGGCCCCAGATCCAGTCGTTGACCCGCCACGACCGTTTGAGGAACCCGGAGAAGCGCGACAGCGACGCTCCGCCGGCCTTGTCGTCCGCCGTGATCGACTGCTGCGCGAACGCGTTGCGCGTCTGCAGCGACACCTGCACCAGGTCGACCGGCGTGTCCATCCCGGTGGACGCGTCGTCGGACAGGCAGGTGCCCGCGACCTCCAGCGCCAGCAGCCGCGACAGCCACCGCTCGCTCTCGCTGAGCCCGGCCTCCTGCTTCGTGGCCTTGCCGTCCAGCAGCGACTTCCAGCAGTCGAGCCCGCCGAGCTTGAGCCGGTGCTCGTCGAGGTCGCGCACGACCTCCTGGGCCGCACCGACGATCCGGCCGATCTCCGCGACCTGCGCCTTGACGTCCAGGCCGAGGTGCCCGTCGATCATGTGCTCGTGGTAGCTCGCGAGCCGGCCGGTCCAGTACTGCTCGCCGAGCGAGTCGGACGGCTTCCACGCGAACAGCTCCGTGCGCAGCCTGCGCAGTTCCGCGCGCACCTGGTGCAGTTCGCGGCGGGCCTTGGTGATCGGCTCGGCCTCGTTCTCCGGCACCACCCACACGAGCCGCTTGAGCAGGTCGAGTGCCGACGCGCCAAGGCGTTCGGCCATCGTGATGCCCCACTCCCAGCCCAGGTCCGCGCGGTACACCGTGCTCGGCAACCGCACCCCCGGCACGTACGGGAGCACGCCGTGCTTCTGCTTCCACTTGCGCTGAGCGGTCTCCGCCGCCCGCCGCGCCCGTTCGAACGACCAGTTCGCCGGGTTCCCCTTGGGCAGCGCGAACTGCTGCGCGGTGACCTGCCGGGCGGCCAGCCTGATCTCGACGTCCTCGTAGTGGCCGAAGAGCTTGTCCGCCAACGAGTACACCTCGTCGACCACGTTCTCGCCGCCCGCGTGCATCCGGGAAAGGAGCGCCATCCGGCCGCCCCTGCTCGACGCCGCCCGCCGGTTGTGCTCCTCGATCTTCTCGACGTAGGTCCGGTTGGCCTGGCTCGACATCGCGCTCAGCAGCTTGGCGCCGGAGCTGACCGTCGTGGGGCCCTTGTCGAGGCTGTCCGCCATCGGTTCCGTGCCCACCGGTTCGGCGTGCGGGAAGACCAGCAGCATGACCCGGCGCACCGGGCCGTCCGCCGGCATCCGGTCGATGGCCTCCAGCGCTTCCCGCGTCGGCGTGTTGACCAGGACACCGCCGTCCACCGCGAACCTGCTGCGGTCACCGCCGTTCGCCCAGCTCGCCACGTCGGCCATGTCCGGGCGGTCCGGCGAGGCCTGCCCGCCGACCGGGATGAAGCTCGGCTCGAACGCGAACGGGAAGCTCGCACTGCTCCTGGCCGCCAGCGCGAGCTGCAGGACGCGGTCGGGCAGCACGTCCGGCGCGAAGTCGTCCCGCGTTTCCTCGGACACCCAGTTGTACGGGTCGCGCCGGAAGGAGAAACTCCCCTGATGCACGGACTGCGTCAGCGGCTGGCCCAGATCGTCGTAGGTGACGTTCGGGACGCCGCCCAGCAAGGTGGTCGTGATCCGCAGGTCGATCGGGCGCTCGTCCGCCTCGGTGGGCTCGAAGTCGCTCGTGAGCCGCGCGAGAGCTTCCTGCAGGCGTGGCAGGAAGAACTCGTCGCCTTTCAGCAGTGACGCCGGCTCGCCGCGAAACGGTGCCCGCAGCAGCTGTTCCATCCGCCCCTGCTCGGCCCACAGGTCCCGCAGCCTGCTCAGGTCGGCCTGCTTGTTGACCTGCGACAACGCCAGCGCGGCCCCGTTGATGCCACCCGCCGACGTGCCGGCGATGACGTCCGCTCTCGCCTTGCAGCCGACCAGGTCCAGCAGCGGCTGGTACGTCGTTCCGGCCCTGGTCAGGCGGTCGAGTTCGAGGACGACCCCGCCCATCCAGACCGCCAGGCTCACCCCGCCGTTCAGCACGACGGCGAACCGGACCTCTTCCCGCGACATGGGTTGCTCGGTCATGCCGCATCACCCCCTCCGGCTTGATCTTCCCCTTCCTACAGGGTCGTCCGCCAAAGGGATGTGGTTACTGGACCGATCGCCCCAGTAACCGGTCGTAGAACGCGGTCGTCCGCTCGGCGACCGGTGCCAGCCTGGCCAGCACCTCGGCGTCCGCGGGCGGTCGCTTCGCCAGGAAGTGCCACAGGTACATGGCGACGAGCTCCTCGTCATGGCCTGCGTGCTGCCGGGCGAACTCCCGTTCGGCCTCCGACAGCTCGAACCGCGGCGACGTGACCAGGCCGAAGTCGACGAGGTGGACCTGCGTGCCGTCGGTGCGCATGTTGCCGGGGTGCACGTCGAAGTGCAGCAGCTCGCGTGACCGCAGGAACGCCACGATCTCCCCGAGCTGTCGTTCCACCTCGGCCGCCCGTCCCGCGGGGTCCTCCGCCAGCCAATCGGTCAGCGCCAGGGGGATGTGCTCGAAGAAGAGCACCAGGCTGTGCTCGGCGGCGACCAGTTCGGTGAACCGGGCGCGGATCTGCGGTGAGCCGCCCAGCCGCGCGGAGGCCGCGTCGAGATCGGCGATCACGTCGGAGACCGGCGCCCGTCCAGGCAGCACGCGGAAGTGGTGCAGCAGCGGGAAACCGGACGTCTCGCCGGCCAGTACCGCCTCGGTGACGACCTGGTTCGCGGCCAGCTCACGCCATGCCGAGAAACCGGGCGAACCGATGCCGTACTGGCACATCGTGGGCAGGTCGTACAGGTTCTCGGTCGAGTACGGCCGGTCCAGTTCCCGCCGCGTCAACGGCACCCGCTTGGCGAACACGGGTTCGCCCTGGACGTCGAGGAGCACCGCCCCGCCGCCGACTCCCGCACCGAGCGCTTTCCCCTGTGCCAGCAGCGCTGTGAGCTCCTCGTCGGACCGCTGCTCGAACCACGCCCTCACGCGGCGGGGTCGGACTTGAGGAACGGGCCGACCCGCTTGCGCGCGATCAGCACGCAGGCCGCGAACGTGATCACCGCGCCCGCGACCGCCTGCGGCACCGTGTAGGCGCGGCCGTCGAAGGCCGACCCGGTGGGCGGCAGGATGATCGCGATCAGCGCCGACGTGCCCATCGCGAACATCCGGAACTTGGGGCCCACGACGGCGGTGGCGAGCGGCAGTGCCGCCCACAGCACGTACCAGGGTTGCAGCACCGGTCCGAGCACCAGGATCGCGCCCAGCGCGGCGCCGAGGCCGTTCATCGCCTTGATGCGGCCCTTGAAGCTGCGCCACAGCAGGATCACCGTGATCACGACCGACACGCCCTGCCCGAGCAGGCGGGTCAGCGAGATCATCGCCTCGGTGTGGTTGCCGAGGCCGAGCATGATCCCGGTGCCGGCGCCGAGGAAGCCCAGCGCGGTCGGCGGCGACATCCAGGACTTCACCGTCGAGGCGACGTTCAGCGTCTCGATCCACCCGAAGCCGAACCCGGTGCCGAGACAGATCGCCGCCACCCCGGCGACGGCTATCGCCGCCATGATCGCGGCCACCAGTGCCAGGTGTTTGAGCTGCCCGCCGAGTTTCCTGGCCACCATCACGCCGAGGAACCCGAGCGCGGCCATCGCGGGGATCTTCACCATCGCGCCGCACACGATGATCGCGGCTCCCAGTGTGATCCACGACCAGCGCAACGGTTCCAGCCCGCGGAACGCGAGTTCCAGGCCCACCAGCATGAGCCCCAGCGCGAGACCGTCGTTGTGCACGCCGATGACGATGTGGAACAGCACCAGCGGGTTCAGCGCGCCCAGCCACAGCGCGCCGACCGGCGGCACCCCGAACCGGGCGGCCAGCCGGGGCAGCGCCCACACGATCATCGCCAGGCCGCAGAGCACCAGCAGCCGGTGCACGAACACACCGGACACCACATGGTCACCGGTGATCATCGACGTGATCCGCCCGAACGCGAGGAACAGCGGCCCGTACGGCGCCGGCGTCTCACGCCAGATGTTCGGCACACCCTTGGTCAGCACGTGGTCGACGCCCAGCGCGTTCGCCGGCCCCAGCTCGTACGGGTCGAGCCCGCGCGCCGCGATCTCGCTCTGCGCCAGGTACGAGTAGACGTCCCGGCTGAACATCGGCACGCAGAAGACCAGCGGAACGGTCCACATCAGCAGCGTGCGGTCCATCTGACTGCGCGACACGAGCCGCGGCCGGCCGGGCCGCACGAACCGGCCCAGCGCCAGCCAGGCCGAGACGATCATGAAGATGCCGGTCCAGACGACCCCCATCGCGACACTGGGCATCCTCGAGAAAAGCCCGAGTACAGGCACGCCGTAGAGCGGCGAATAGATGGGTGCGGCGCCGCCGCCCAGGGATCCGACGGTCAGAAGCAGGGCCCCGATGGTGCCCCAGCGGCGGACGATGTCCAGCTGGCGACGCTCTCGACCGTTCAAGAGGTCGCTCTCCGGAGTCAAAGCTCCGCCGTTCGTGGGCATGTCAGGAGGGTATCTAGTGCCGTTCAGCCGTGAGTCAGGTCACCCTGTGACCGCGATCTTTGCGACCTCCGGCGAAATACGCAACACTGGTGTTGTGAAAAACGCCGAGACCCACCTTGACGCCGTGCCTCAGCACGACGGCAAGACTCGGCGTGCTGTCGCCAGGCTTCTGTTGGAGCAGGGCCCGGTCACCGCGGCGAGCATCGCCGAGGAACTGGGCATCAGCCCCACGGCCGTGCGCCGTCATATCGACGGACTGCTCGCGGACGGCGAGGCGACGACGAGGGACGCTCCACGCCAGACCCAACGCGGTCGTGGCCGTCCCGCGAAGCTCTTCCTGCTGACTGACGCCGGACGTGCCCGGTTCGGCCATGCCTACGACGACCTCGCGGTCGCCGCCATCAGGTTCCTCGCCCAGTCGGGTGGGGAAGAGGCTGTGCGCGCGTTCGCGCAAAGTCGGGTCGACGCGCTCGTGGACCGGCACCGGACGGCGATCGTGGCCCAGGCCACACCCGCTGACCGGGTCAAGGCCCTTGCGACCGCGCTGACCAGGGAGGGCTACGCTGCGTCGGCACGTCACGTCGGCGTGGGCGAGCAGTTGTGCCAGCACCATTGCCCGGTAGCCCACGTGGCGTCTGAGTTCCCCCAGCTGTGCGAGACCGAGACGGAAGCTTTCGCGAATCTTCTCGGTTCTCACGTACAGCGCCTCGCGACGATCGCCGGCGGTCACGCCGTGTGCACGACGCACATCCCGAACGTTCAACCCCGCACCTCCGGCTCTGCCGGAAAGCTCAACCCAGATGATGGAGGGGAGCCCGCATGACTGCCGCTGCCGAGCAGCGCACGCCCACCACGGTGCAGTCTCCGCTCACGCAGGAAGAGACCATCGCGTCTCTCGGCAACTACGAGTTCGGCTGGGCCGACTCGGACACTGCCGGCGCGAGCGCTCGCCGAGGCCTCAGCGAGGATGTCGTCCGCGACATCTCGGCGAAGAAGAGCGAGCCCGAGTGGATGCTCGAGTACCGGTTGAAGGCGCTGAAGCTCTTCGACCTCAAGCCGATGCCGAGCTGGGGCGCCGACCTCTCTGGGATCGACTTCGACTCGATCAAGTACTTCGTGCGTTCCACCGAGAAGCAGGCCACCAGCTGGGAGGACCTGCCCGAGGACATCAAGAACACCTACGACCGGCTGGGCATCCCGGAGGCTGAGAAGCAGCGCCTCGTCGCCGGTGTCGCCGCCCAGTACGAGTCCGAGGTCGTCTACCACCAGATCCGCGAGGACCTGGAGCAGCAGGGTGTCCTCTTCCTCGACACCGACACGGCCCTGAAGGAGCAGCCGGAGCTCTTCCGGGAGTACTTCGGCTCCGTCATCCCGGCCGGTGACAACAAGTTCTCCGCGCTGAACTCCGCGACGTGGTCCGGTGGCTCGTTCATCTACGTGCCGAAGGGTGTCCACGTGGACATCCCGCTGCAGGCCTACTTCCGGATCAACACCGAGAACATGGGCCAGTTCGAGCGCACGCTGATCATCGTCGACGAGGGTGCCTACGTGCACTACGTCGAGGGCTGCACCGCGCCGATCTACTCGTCCGACTCGCTGCACTCGGCCGTCGTCGAGATCATCGTGAAGAAGGGCGGCCGCTGCCGCTACACGACGATCCAGAACTGGTCGAACAACGTCTACAACCTGGTCACCAAGCGCGCCAAGGCCGAAGAGGGCGCGACCATGGAGTGGGTCGACGGCAACATCGGCTCCAAGGTGACCATGAAGTACCCGGCCGTCTTCCTGATGGGCGAGCACGCCAAGGGCGAGGTCCTCTCGATCGCGTTCGCGGGCGAGGGCCAGCACCAGGACGCCGGCGCCAAGATGGTCCACATGGCACCGCACACCTCTTCGACGATCATCTCGAAGTCGGTGGCGCGTGGCGGTGGCCGCACGTCGTACCGCGGCCTGGTCCAGGTCAACAAGCGGGCGCACCACTCGAAGTCCACGGTGAAGTGCGACGCGCTGCTGGTCGACACGATCAGCCGGTCGGACACCTACCCGTACGTCGACGTCCGCGAGGACGACGTGCAGATGGGTCACGAGGCCACGGTCTCGAAGGTCTCCGAGGACCAGCTGTTCTACCTGATGTCGCGCGGCCTGAACGAGGACGAGGCCATGGCGATGATCGTGCGCGGGTTCGTCGAGCCCATCGCGCGCGAGCTCCCCATGGAGTACGCCCTCGAACTGAACCGCCTGATCGAACTGCAGATGGAAGGGGCCGTCGGCTGACATGGCCGCCCTGTCTACGAAACCTCACTCCCACGGAACCGTCGTTCCGGTCACTTCGCGCGCGGAGCACTTCACGTCCTACGACGTGAACGCGTTCGAGGTGCCGGGCGGCCGTGAGGAGATCTGGCGCTTCACGCCTCTCAAGCGTCTTGCCGGTCTGCACTCCGGCGCTGCGGCAACGGGTACCGCTGCCGTCGAGGTGAACGCCGCTGCCGGTGTCACCGTCGAGACCGTGGGTCGTGACGACTCGCGGCTCGGCACCGCCGGTACCCCCGGTGACCGCGTCGCGGCGCAGGCGTACACGTCCTTTGTGGACGCGACCGTCGTGACGCTGCCCGGTGACGCGAAGTCCGAGCCGACCACCGTCACGGTGACCGGCGCGGGCGCCGGCTCCGTCGCGTACGGGCACGTCCAGGTCAAGGCCTCGCAGTTCGCCGAGGGCACCGTGATCCTGGACTACCGCGGTTCCGGCGCCTACGCCGAGAACGTCGAGTTCCTCGTCGCGGACGGCGCGCACCTCACGGTGATCGCCATCCACGACTGGGCCGACGACGCCGTGCACGTCTCGCAGCACCACGCGAAGCTCGGTCGCGACGCGACCCTGCGGCACACGGTCGTGACCCTGGGCGGCAACGTCGTCCGCGTCACCCCGGTCGTGCAGTACGCGGGCCGCGGCGGCGACGCGGAGCTCTTCGGTCTGTACTTCGCGGACGCGGGTCAGCACCAGGAGCACCGGCCGTTCATCGACCACGCTCAGCCCAACTGCCGCAGCAACGTCGTCTACAAGGGCGCGTTGCAGGGCGACGGTGCGCACACGGTGTGGATCGGCGACGTGCTGATCCGCAAGGCGGCCGAGGGCACCGAGACGTTCGAGCTGAACCGCAACCTGATCCTGACCGACGGTGCGCGCGCCGACTCGGTGCCGAACCTGGAGATCGAGACCGGCGAGATCGAGGGTGCCGGCCACGCCAGCGCCACCGGCCGGTTCGACGACGAGCAGCTGTTCTACCTGCAGGCGCGCGGCATCCCGGAGGACCAGGCACGGCGTCTCGTCGTGCGCGGCTTCTTCCAGGAGCTGATCGCGAAGATCGCCGTTCCCGAGGTGCGCGAGCGCCTCGAGGCCGCCATCGAGGCAGAGCTCGAGGCGGTCGGCGCGTGATCAAGGTGTGTGCACTGTCCTCACTGGACGACCGCAAGCCGTTCGCAGCCAGCGTCGACGATGTCGATGTCGTCCTGGTGCGCGACGGCGAGCGGGTGCACGCACTCGCCGATCTCTGCTCGCACGCCGCGGTGTCGTTGAGCGAGGGCGAGGTCTCCCGCAAGGGGATCGAATGCTGGTTGCACGGGTCGTGCTTCGACCTGGAGACCGGCAAGCCCTCCTCGCCGCCCGCCACCGAGCCGGTCGACGTCTACGCCGTCGACATCCGTGACGGCGACGTGTTCGTCGACGTCACCGTCACCACGAACTGACTTCGTTAGACCACCAGGAGAACCGTTAGTCATGGCCACCCTTGAGATCAAGGACCTGCACGTCTCGGTCGTCAGCGAGGACGCTCCCAAGGAGATCCTCAAGGGCGTCGACCTGACGATCAAGGCGGGCGAGACGCACGCCATCATGGGCCCCAACGGCTCCGGCAAGTCCACGCTGTCCTACGCCATCGCCGGTCACCCGAAGTACACGATCACCTCGGGCACCGTCACGCTCGACGGCGAGGACGTGCTGGAGATGACCGTCGACGAGCGCGCCCGCGCGGGCCTCTTCCTCGCGATGCAGTACCCGGTCGAGGTCCCCGGCGTCTCGATGTCGAACTTCCTCCGCACCGCCGCCACCGCTGTGCGCGGCGAGGCCCCGAAGCTCCGCAACTGGGTCAAGGAGGTCAAGGGCGCGATGTCCGACCTCGACATCGACCCGGCGTTCGCCGAGCGTTCGGTGAACGAGGGCTTCTCCGGCGGCGAGAAGAAGCGCCACGAGATCCTGCAGCTGGGCCTGCTCCAGCCGAAGGTCGCGATCCTCGACGAGACCGACTCCGGCCTGGACGTCGACGCCCTGCGCGTCGTGTCCGAGGGCGTCAACCGCTACAAGGCCTCCGGTGAGGTCGGCGTCATGCTGATCACGCACTACACCCGGATCCTCAAGTACATCGAGCCGGACTTCGTGCACGTCTTCGCGAACGGCCGGATCGTCGAGTCGGGCGGCCGCGAGCTCGCCGACCAGCTCGAGGCCGAGGGTTACGTGAAGTACACCGGTTCCAAGGAAGCCGCCGCACTGTCCTAGCGTTAAAGGTGTTGAGAGGAGGCGCTGTGACCACCACCGCAGCACCATTGGATGTAGCCGCTCTCCGGGCGGACTTCCCCATCCTGTCTCGCACCGTTCGTGACGGGAAGCGCCTGGTCTACCTGGACTCCGGCGCCACCTCGCAACGCCCGACGCAGGTTCTGGACGCTGAGAAGGCATTCCTGCAGACCGCCAACGCGGCGGTCCACCGGGGTGCCCACCAGCTCGCCGAGGAAGCGACCGACGCGTACGAGGGTGCGCGTCAGCGCATCGCGGACTTCGTCGGCGCGGACTTCGGTGAGCTGGTCTTCACCAAGAACGCCACCGAGGGCTTCAACCTCGTGGCGTACGGCATGGGCAACGCCGCGACCTCGGGTCCCGAGGCCGCGCGCTTCGTCGTCGGTCCCGGCGACGAGATCGTCGTGACCGAGATGGAGCACCACGCGAACCTCGTGCCGTGGCAGCAGCTCGCTGCCCGGACCGGGGCCACGCTGAAGTGGTTCAAGGTCACCCAGGACGGTCGTCTCGACCTGTCCGATGTGGACAGCGTGATCACGCCGCGCACCAAGGTCGTCGCCTTCACGCACCAGTCGAACGTGCTCGGCACGATCAACCCGGTGCACGTGCTCGTCGCGGCGGCTCAACGCGTTGGCGCGCTCACGGTCCTGGACGCGTGCCAGTCCGTGCCGCACAGCCCGGTCGACTTCCACGCCCTGGGCGTCGACTTCGCGTCGTTCTCCGGCCACAAGATGCTCGGCCCGTCCGGCATCGGTGTCCTCTATGGACGGCGTGAGCTGCTGGAGGCGTTGCCTCCCTTCATCACCGGCGGCTCGATGATCGAGCTGGTGAAGATGGAGGGCTCGACCTTCGCGCCGCCGCCGCAGCGCTTCGAGGCCGGTTCGCCGATGACGTCCCAGGCCGTCGGTCTGGGTGCGGCGGTGGACTACCTCTCGGTCGTGGGCATGGAACGAATCAACGCCCACGAGCACGCGCTGACCGTTGCCGCGCTTGAGGGTCTGTCTTCGGTGCGTGGCGTTCGGCTGCTCGGCCCCCAGGACGCGGTCGACCGCGGCGGCGCCGTGCCGTTCGAGATCGAGGGCGTGCACCCGCACGACGCCGGCCAGGTCCTGGACAGCCTGGGCATCGCGGTCCGCGTAGGCCACCACTGCGCGTGGCCGCTGCACCGCTGCCTGAACGCCCAGGCGTCCGTGCGCGCGTCGTTCTACCTGTACAACACGCTGGACGAGGTCGACGCACTGGTCGACGGCGTCCGCGAGGCACAGAAGTTCTTCGGGGTGGCCTGATGCAGCTCCAGCAGATGTACCAGGAGATCATCCTGGACCACTACAAGAACCCGCACGGCCGAGGCCTGCGCGACCCGTTCGACGCCGAGTCGTTCCAGGTCAACCCGACCTGCGGCGACGAGGTCACGTTGCGCGTCCACGTCGTCGACGACGTGGTGCGGGACGTGTCCTACGACGGCCAGGGCTGCTCGATCAGCCAGGCGTCCACCTCGGTGTTGACGGACCTCGTCGTGGGTAAGCCAGTGGGCGAGGCCTTCAAGAAGCTGGACGCGTTCGTCGAGCTGATGCAGGGCCGCGGCCAGGTGGAACCCGATGAGGACGTCCTGGAAGACGGCATCGCGTTCGCCGGTGTCGCGAAGTACCCGGCGCGCGTGAAGTGCGCGCTACTGGGTTGGATGGCCTTCAAAGACGCAGTTGTACGCAGTCAGGGAGCAGCATGAGCACCGAAGAAGTGGTCCGGGGAGCAGAAGGCATGCCGGTCTTCGAGCCCAAGGCCGACGTGGCCGCGCTGGACGACCTGGAAGAGGCGATGCGCGACGTCGTCGACCCGGAACTCGGCATCAACGTGGTCGACCTCGGCCTCGTCTACGACATCCGGGTCGACGAGGAGAACATCGCCACCATCGACATGACGCTCACCTCGGCGGCCTGCCCGCTGACCGACGTCATCGAGGACCAGACCCGCGCGGCCCTCACGAGCGGCGGCCTGGTCAAGGACTTCCGCATCAACTGGGTGTGGATGCCGCCGTGGGGCCCGGAGAAGATCACCGACGACGGCCGCGACCAGCTGAGGGCACTCGGCTTCACGGTCTGATCGGTTCGCTTGCAACGGCGCGCATCCCACGGGGTGCGCGCCGTTTCTGTTCTCAGTGCCTTCGACGGGTGCTGGACTGAGAGTGGTTGGCTTGGCGCATGGCGGATGATCAGACGGCCCACTTCAGTCGAGCCGTGTCTGCGGCCGGTGCGCTGTTTTTCGACGAGGCGGATCGAGTGCTGCTGCTCGAACCGACGTACAAGAACCACTGGGACATCCCTGGCGGCTACGTCGAAGCCGGCGAGACGCCCAGCGAGGCCTGCCGCCGTGAGATCGAAGAAGAACTTGGTCTCCAGATCGCTCTCGGTCGGCTGCTGGTGGTCGACTGGGCACCGAGCGACACAGAAGGGGACAAGGTCCTCTTCGTGTTCGACGGAGGTGTGCTCGGAGCGGACCAACTCGGCAAGATCAGACTGGCCGAGGCGGAGATCGCTTCGTTCGAGTTCGTTGACCTGGCGATCGCTGCCGACCGCATGATCCCCCGGCTCGCGCGCCGTGTGGTGTCAGCGGTGCGTGCTCGCAGGAAGGGGATCACCCTCTACCTGGAGCACGGCGTCGAACTTTGAGTTCTGGCCAGCTGGACGCCGCGACCACTATCTGGAACACGTGCAGAACTGGCTTAAATGCGTTGCGAGCCCGCGCGCCCCTCGCATAACTTGGTCCCATCAACACCGACACAGATCAACCGGAGGAAGACATGCTTGCCAACGCTGAGCTTGCGGGATGGCGAATTCTCGCCGTCGTCGCCGGCATTCTGCTGGCGTTGGCGTGGGGCTCCACGCCATGACCTGATCCCCAGGTCATGACCTCGGAGCCGCCCACGGGAAACCTGGGGCGGCTTTCTTTTTGCGCTACCAACCTGCCGACGAGCTTCGGAAGCGGAACTGCCTCCAAAACAGTTTCCCGAGGGTTCGACTCCTTCCGTCGGTGCTGTCCGGATGAACAAACCCAAGTGAACAAACAATGCGGCTGTGGTGAACTCGGCGGACACGTCGGTCTTCCAAACCGAAGCAGAGGGTTCGATGCCCTCCGGCCGCTCCGCGTGGATCTAGCCCAACTGGTAGAGGCACATGGTTGAGGGCCATGACAGTCAGGGTTCGAATCCCTGGATCCGCACGCCCCTGTAGCCCAACGGAAGAGGCAACGCGCTCAGAACGCGTCCAGTTCAGGTTCGAATCCTGATGGGGGCACGGCACGACAACTACATCGGGGGACGCGCCGGCGCGCAGACGATCCTTGCAAGATCGCCGTGGAGGGTTCGACACCCTCGTCTTCCATCCCGTCCCGTAGCTCAGCTGGTCGAGAGCGTCCGCCTGATACGCGGTAGGTCCCAGGTTCAAGTCCTGGCGGGACGACAGGCGTCCGGTAGCTCAGTGGGAGAGCGTCTGCCTTACAAGCAGAGGGTCCCAGGTTCGAACCCTGGTCGGACGACCAAGCGGTACAAAGGAAGCTGTGGAGCACAGCAGCAGAGCGATGTCCGGGGCCGGCGCGCTGTTCTTCGACGAGGTGGGACGGATCCTGCTGGTCGAGCCGACCTACAAGCCGAACTGGGAGATTCCCGGCGGTGTGGTCGAGCAGGGGGAGACCCCGAGCGAGGCCTGCCGCCGTGAGGTCGAGGAAGAGCTTGGCCTGAAACGGGAACCCGGCCGGCTGCTCGTCGTCGACTGGGCACCGCACAACGGCGACGACCGGATCCTGTTCGTGTTCGCGGGAGGCACGCTCAGCGCGGCCGAGCAGGCTGCGATCCGGCTGCAGGAGAGCGAACTGAAATCCTACGAGTTCGTCATGCCGCAGGAAGCGGTCCAACGCCTGATTCCCAGGCTCGCCCGCCGCGTCGGCGAAGCGCTGAAAGCCTGGGAGTCAGGCGAGACGAGGTATCTCGAACACGGCACCATCAGTCCATGATGGACAGTCAGGCGTAGACGCGTTCCACGAACGCGGCCAGCTGGTCCTCGGGCAGGTGCCGGGAGAGGTCCGCCTCGGACACGATGCCGACCAGCCGGTGGTTCTCGATCACCGGCAACCGCCGGATCTGGTGGTCCTCCATGGTCTGCAGCACCCGGTCCACCGAGTCGTCGGCGTCGACCCAGTGCACGTGGCAGCCGAACTCGCCGGCCTTGGTCGCCGCCAGGTCCAACCCTTCGGCGACGGCCCTGATCACGATGTCGCGGTCGGTGATGATGCCGCGCAGCCGGTCGTCGTTGCCGCAGATCGGCAGCGATCCGACGTCGAGGTCCCGCATCATGCGGGCGGCCTCCAAGAGACTCGCGTCCTCGGGAACGCACCGCACGCCGCGGTGCATGATCTCGCGCGCTTTGGTCACAGCTCCTCCTTTCGCGCCCGTTCCACAGGATCCGCCCCGATAAACCACTCTGCAGAGTGGACCTCTGAACGGCCTAAACGCTTGCGGGCCTAATGGTCCAGAGTGCTACTCTCTGTGGTCCTACGGTTACGCGATTGCTAACTCCGGGGGCGCGCGATGACGCTGTTAGCGGAACTGACCGACGATCCCTGGGGTGGCGTTTCACCGTCTGTGTACGAGACCGGCCGACTCGTCGCTCTCGCACCGTGGCTCACCGGGCACGACGCCAGAATCCGCTACCTCCTCGACACCCAGCACCCGGACGGCACGTGGGGCGGCCCGGGCGAATACGCCCTGGTACCGACGTTCAGCGCCGTCGACGCGCTGGGCCGCCACCCCGCGGCGCGCCGGGGGCTCGAAGCGCTCCGCAGGCTGCTCAGCCGGCTGCCGAAGCTGCCGGACACGGTCGCGGTCGAGCTCATCGTGCCCGCGCTCGCCGAGCGACTCGGGCTGCGTTCGCCGTGCGACCCCAGGCCGCTGTACGCGCTCAGAGAACGCCCGCTGCCGGAAAAGCTCTGGCACACGCTGGAGATCTTCGGCCCCCGTCCCGAGGTGACCACGACGAACGGCATCGTCGCCGCCAGCCCGGCCGCGACCGCGGTCCAGCTCGAAGGGCCCAGACCGGGCGACAGCCTCGACTACCTCCACAGGGTCCAGGAGAGACACGGAGGTCCGGTCCCCGCCGGCGTTCCGGTCCCGCTGTTCGAACGCTCCTGGATCATCGTCGCCCTGAAGTCCGCCGGCCTCGACGTCCCCGACCCGATGGCCGACCAGATCAAAGCCGTGTTCGGCCACGACGGCGCCGCCGGTGGCCCCGGCCTTCCCGCCGACGCCGACGACACCGCCACCGCACTGCACGCGCTCGCGTTGTGCGGCAGTCCCCGCCCGGTGGACGCCCTCGACCGCTACCGGCAAGCCCGCCACTTCGCCTGCTTCCCGGACGAGCGCACGCCGTCGACCAGCACGAACGCCCACGCTCTCCAGGCGCTCGGCCGCGATCACCGGTTGGAGGAGTGGCTGCGGGACATGCAGGAACCCGGCGGCTGCTGGACCGACAAGTGGCACGCCTCGCCGTACTACGCCACCGCGTGCGTGACGAACGCACTCAAGGGCGACAAGAAGGCCACCGACTGGGTACTGGACTCCCAGAACGCCGACGGCTCGTGGGGCAGATGGGAAGGCACCTACGAGGAGACCGCCTACGCCATCCGCATCCTGTCGCACTCCCACAAAGACGTCAGCGAGGCGATGATCCGCGGCGCGAGGTTCATGCACGAGTGGGGAGAGCGTCCGCACCCGCCGTTGTGGCACGACAAAGACCTCTACACACCAACGAGAATCGTTCAGGCAGAAGGCATGGCGGCGCTCCATCTGGCGTGCGCGGTGTGCCGATGAACCGCACCGAGCTGAAGTTCACGCTGCACCTGATCCCGTTCCTGGACTCGGTCGAGGGCTTCGAGGACGGCCTGGTCAAGCTCAGGGACCGGCGCTGGCTCGTCTGGCACCCGGACGTGATGGCCGCGCTGTTCCGCCACGACCGCGAACTGAGCCATCCGCCGAGCCGGACGCTGAGCCCGTTGCTGGGCAACCGTTCCGTGCTGTGGCTCGACGGCGCCGAGCACACCGCGTACCGCCGCGCGCTCGCTCCGATGTTGCGCGGCAACAGGTATCAGGCGCTGATCGACGAGATGGTCGAGCGTTCGATCGCCGAGCTGCCCAGCGGCGACCCGGTCGGACTTGCCGCGTGGACCAGGAAACTCACCCTGCGCATCATCGGCCGGATCGTGTTCGGCGTCGACGACGAGGAGCTGCTGACCGCGTTCACCCGCTGGCTCGACCGCCGCCTCGGGAGCCGCGTCCGCACCCTCGCGCACCGCTACCTCACCCCCGGCACCACCAGGTTCGACCCCGAGCTCGACCGGATGCTCCTGCACCGAGCCACCACCGCCGAACCGCCCGCGCTCGCCGCCTGTCTGCCACCGGAGGACCTGCGCGACCAGGTCGTGTCACTGCTGTTCGCGGGCCACGAGACCACCGCGAGTGCCACGGCCTGGACGGTGTTCTGGATCGACCGCACCCCAGGCCTGGCCGAACAAGTGCTCCACGACAGCGACCTGCTCGAAGCCACGATCATGGAGTCGCTGCGGCTGTCCCCGCCCGCGGCGCTCGCCGGCAACCGGATGAGCGACGAGGGCATGGTGCTCACGCCGAGCATCTACCTCGCGCACCGCCGCGCCGCGACGTACGAGCACCCGCACGTCTTCGACCCGGCCAGGGGGCAACCGCAGCCCGGCGCGTTCTTCCCGTTCGGCGGGGGAGTGCGGCACTGCCCCGGCAAGGACCTGGCACTGCTGGAGATCCGGATGATCGTCACCGCCCTGCTGCGGCACCGGCGCATCAGGCTCAACGCACCTGACTGCACACCCCAGCTGCGGGGCGCCGCGATGGCGCCGCCGCCGAGTCTCGCGATGGTGGCCACTTGTCGGCGCTGACCTACCTCCACCGCCTGGAGCACCCCTTCGGCATGCACTACGCGTGCTGCGCTGCCTGGGGGGCCTGCTACGCAACGAGATTCGACCTCGCCGTCGTGATCGCGGTGCTCGCGAACTTCATCGCGATCATCTCCGGCAACCCGCTCAACGCCTACGCCGACGTCCGCAACGACATCCACACCACGGAGAAGCGCCATCTCGCCCAGGCCGTGCAGGAGATCGGCGCGAACAGGGTCCTCGCGCTGGCGCTCGTCGAGATGATCGTCGCGCAGGCGCTGGCGATCGCGGTGTCGTGGCGGGTGGCGGTCGGCGTCGGGCTGATCCTGGTGCTGTACCTGGCCTACAACCTCGAACCGGTCCGGTTGAAGCGCCGGGGCTATGCCGGACCGGTGGTACTGGCGATCGCGGCCGGGCTGCTGCCGAGCGTGACCGCCTATTCGGCGGCAGGGGGACAGGCCGATCCGGCGGCGTGGCTGGTCTTCTCCGGCGTCGCGGCACTGGCCACCGGCCGTGCGCTGTGGTGGGCGGTGCCGGACCGCGCCGGTGACGCCCGCGTCGGCTCCAAGACCCCGGCTGTCGTGTACGGCACCAGACACGCGGTCAACGCGACGACCCAGCTGACCGTGGGCGGACTGCTGCTGGTCGGCGGCGGGCTGTGGTTCAGGTTCGGGATGCTCTGGGCCGGGGTGGGTGTCGTTGCGTGCTCGGCGTTCCTGCTCGCGCGCGACCTGCCCACGGCCAAGCAGCAACTGCGCTACGGCATGTCGATGGCCGTGACGTCGACGATCGTGCTCGCCGCGATTCCCCTGCTGGCTTAGGTTCTATAGCTTGCGCGCCAACCCGCCGCAGCCCTGGAAGTGCTCCGGGTTACGGTCCTCGATCTCGTCCGGATCCGCTTCCCACAACGGGATCGGCACCACTCCCGGCGACAGGGTCTCCATGCCGTCGAAGAACGACACGACCTGCTCCGGGTAGCGGAACGTGAAGGTGGGCAACGGCTGGTCTTCGTACATCGCGCCGAACATCCCGACCGCGGCCAGCATGAACGGGTCGCGGCACGTGTGCGAGAACCCCAGATAGCTGCCGGGTGCCAACGCTTCCATGTACTTCGCCAGCACCTTGTGCGGTTCGGCGGAGTCCGGGACGAAGTGCAGCACGTCCAGCACCAGCACGGCGACCGGTTCGGACAGGTCGAGCGTCGAGCGGACCTCCACCGAGTCCAGCACCTTCTCCGGCTGGCAGAGATCCGCGCACAGGTAGGAGACCCGAGGGTTGTCCGCGATGATCTCGCGACCCTCGCTCGCCACCGCCGGATCGATGTCGACGTACACCACGCTCGCGTCGGGCGCGTTGAGGTGCACGTTGCCGGCGGTGGGCAGGCCGGAGCCGAGGTCGAGGAACTGCCGCACGCCCAGCGCGGTCAGCCTGCTGACGACCCGGCCCAGGAAGGAACGGTGCGTGCGGCAGAGGTACGGCAGGTGGGGCGCCGCGGACACGAGATGCGCCGCCAGTTCCTGGTCGGCCTCCGTGTTGTGGGTGCCACCGAGCCAGTAGTCCCTGACTCGAGCGGTGTTGGGTCGGTCCGGGCCGTTCTCTCCCGGTGCCCAGATGGGGGTGGCCACGGAGACTAACTACCGGATCCCGTCTTGGAGGCACATCAAGCCGACCTCAGGTGTACCCGATCGTGTGAACATCACTCGAAGGATTTTCAGACCGGAGCAGTCTGTGCGACCAGGAATCCCACGACGTCGTCCAGTCGGCCGCGGCGTGCGAACGCCCTTCGCTGGCGCGCCGCACCGGTGCCGTCGAGCAGCAACCTGTCGATGCCGTCGCTGACCATCTCGTAGTCGCCGGAGAACTCCAGCGCCGGCCGGATCCAGCGCAGCAAGGAGGCGGCGATCGACGACGCCGGTGTCGGCGAACCGGTCACCGGGTCGAGCCCGAAACCCTCCAGGCCGTCACGCGCCGCCCGCCACATCGCGACCTTCAGCAGATGTGGTGGCACCAGTGCGGGCGCGCTGCCGGAACTCAGTGCGGTGGAGGCGATTCCGCGTACCAGCGCGGCCAGCAGGACGGCTTCCTCGACCGTCGGAGCCACGTCCGACACCCGCAGTTCGAGCGTGGGGTGGTTGGCGGACAACCGGATGTCCCAGTAGAGCATCCCGGCGTCCATGGCCGCGCCGCTCGCGACGATCTCCTCCCGGGCCGCGTAGTACTCCGCCGCGGAGTCGAACCGCGGCGGTGGTCCCGAAGTGGGCCAACGATTCCACACCACGTAGCGCCAGCTCGCGTACCCGGTGTCGCGGTCGAGCCAGTACGGCGAGTTCGCGCCGAGCGCCAGCAGTGTCGGCAGCCACGGACGCAGGTGGTTGCTGACGAAGATCTTCGACTCGTCGTCGGGCAGCCCGATGTGCACGTGACAGCCGCAGATCGCGAGGTCGTTGGTCAGCGCACCCATCTCCTGCGCCATCCGGTGGTAGCGCGGGGAGTTCGTCAACGGTGTCGGCATCGTGAGGCCCAGCACCGGGGTTCCGGTCGCGGCCAGTTTGGCGTCGTGGCGGGCGGCCCGTTCGATCAACGCCCGGCGCGCGACGGCGAGCTCGTCGTGCAGCGCGGTCATGTCGGTGCAGATCCCGCTCGCCGATTCCACCTGGTACTGCGCGATTTCCGGCTGCAGGTCGACCGGGTAGCGGTCGGCGCCGGTGAGCACTTCCTTGGCGCGGTTCGCGAGATGACCGGTTGATGCTTCTACGAGAACGAATTCCTCTTCCACACCAACCGTGAGGGTGCCGTCCAGGGGCGTGCGTTGCGCTGGTACCGATTGCGTTCTGCTGCCGACCTGCACGACGAACCTCCTGTGCGCCGAGTAGCGACAACGATGCTATGAGTGATCAGCACGTCGCACAGGAGGCGTTCGGTTGTACTTGTTAACTCACCGCGCGTTGCTCGGCACCACGCAGCACATCGCGCCGCTCCGTACCGGGACGACCCATTACCCAGCTCGACCCGCTGAGCGACTTCGCGTGCTCCTTGACCGGTGCCAGCAACCGCGACACCTCGCGATACGAACCCACTGACCCTGGAGCGCAGATAAGCGTCGCAAGAGAGAGGGTCACGTGTCGTCCCTCCGCCGTGTACGGCTTGTCGAGCAAACGGGCGGACAACGGCACCGTCTCGTCGAGGCCGGCCAGGATCAGGAAGTCGTCGCCGCCGACATGTCCGACCTGCACACCGGGGAAGGCGTTCGCGACGTCCGCCAGGTCGTGCCCGATCTCGCGGATGAGGTCGTCGCCCGCCGCGAACCCGACGGTGTCGTTGACCTGCTTGAAGCTGTCGACGTCGAGCCAGGACACCGCGAAGATCTCACCGAGCTCGATGCGCCGGTCGACCTCCTTCGCGATCGCGTCGCTGCCGGGCAGGCGGGTGAGCGGGCTGAGCGCGGCCGCTTGTTCCACCTTGAGCTCCGCCACGCCCCTCACGACGTCCGCAACGCGCACAACACCCATGCACCGCTCGTTGTGGTCCACGACGATGAGGTCGTCGTTGGTGCGCTCACGGTTCGCATGTGCCACCACGTCGAGAAGTTCGAGCGCCGACGCCTCAGTGCCGATGATGTGCGGCTTGTCCGCGAGCCGAGCCGCCTCGCGCTTGGCGTGCAGGGCATGCCCGTACGGCCCGGTGACCGCGATCAGGAACCTGTTGCGGTCGACCGACCACTTCGGCCGGCCTTCGTCGTCGACCAGCACCACACCGGTGATCGTCGGCTGCGACGCCAGCATCTCGCGCACCTCCCCGGAGGTCGCGTCCGCGGGCAGCGTCGTGGCGGGGTGCAGGAAGTCCGTGACCCGCGGGCCGGCGGTCCGGCGGATCTCACCGGTCTGCGTGACGGCTTCAGGCGCGATACGAGCGTTCACGGCAGGTCTTCGCTGAGGGGGCGCGAGCATGTTGCCCTGCGCGTGCCCCACTCCGAGCTTCCTCAGCACAGTCAGATGCGCCTCGGTCTCGACACCTTCCGCAACGACCTGACCGCCGGTGTACTCGCCGAGATGCACCAACGACCGCACCAGCGCACACCGCGCGGGATCGTCCGGCAACGTGCGCACTATTTCGCGGTCGAGCTTGACGTAGTCCGGCGAGGCACTCGTGAGGAGTCCGAGCGGCACGTCACCCTCGCCCACGCAGTCGAGCGCGATGCGGAAGCCGTTGTTGCGCAACGTTTGCAGGCCACGGGCCAGCCGCGCGCGGTTGGCCCGCGAGTAGGGCTCGCCGATCTCGATGACGACGTTCGACGGGTCCCGGCCGGCCTCCCGGAGCACGCCGTAGAGCGGCGACATGACCTCCGGCTTGTCCGCGACCGTGATCGCGAGCAGGTTGACGTGCAAGGGCAGCACGAGGTCGAAGTCGGCGGCCGCGCGCACGGCTCGACAGGCGAGTCCGACGTCGGCGTTGGTCAGCAGGCCCGCCCGGAAGGCGGCCTGGAGCAGATCCTGCACGCTGCCGTCGTGCGGCCGGGCCAAGGCCTCCACCGCGACGACGCCCCCGGTGTTCAGGTTGAACAGCGGCTGGAAGGCGAACCTGACGTCATCCAGCAATGCGGGCACGTCTCAGATCGTGCAGGTGCCAAGGACGTGCTCCAAGAGGGTTCACCAGGTGTTCATCATCTTGGCGCGAAGCCGCCACGGGGCGACACGGAACAGTTCGCCCATCGCCGCCGCCGTACCGCGTACGTCCTCGCGTCCGGACAGGTAGGCGCGCTGCAGGTCCACCGGCAGCCGGAAGAACAACTCGAAGAAGTCCCTGGTCTCGTCGGCGTCCATGCGGAGCAGTGCTTCCAGGCCCCGGCTGCGGAGCGCGTGGACGATGCGGGCGCTGCGGGACCAGATGACGTGCTTCGGGTTCTCCCCGGCCTTGATAGCCGCGGCGACCCGTGGGGCGAGCGCGAGAGAGGTGGCGACGCTGTAGCCGGTGGCCGGGTGGATGAAGCCCGCACTCGCACCGAACGCGAGTTCTCTGGCTCGCGGCGCGTCGAGGGGGAAGCGGACTCGTTCCTCGTGATCCGGTGGCCTCTCGCTGACCGGAGTGCCTGGTTGGAGGCGGGCGTGGAGGCGTTGGCGCAGTTCGCTCAGCGGCATGCCGGGGCGACGGGCCAGGCAGGTCTCCTCGACCAGGACTTTGTTGCCGCCGAGCGGGACCGTGTAGAGGAACGTCTCGCCGTTGCGCCAGTCCATCAGCGTGGTCTCGGTGCTGTCGTCGTCGATGACGGTGCCTACGGCCGTTTGCTCGGCACGGCCCTTGCGGGCGCCGGTGGCGTTGAAGGTGTAGCGCGCGGCCGTTGGGCGTTCGAGCACCGTCACGGCTGTCGGCAGTTCGTGGAGCCGTGCGTTGTCGAGGACGACATAGGTGCGTGCGATCTGGTGTTCCTCGCGCGCGTACGCGCGAACCACTGTGCTGACCGCCCTCGTCGGGGTGTTCGGCGGGAGCTCGTCGGCCCACGCGCCGTAGGTCGCGGTCCACACGCGGTGGGGGTGACGGTCGACGATCGCCGTATCCAGACCTTTCTCCACGCACGCACGGGCGAGGGCCCGGCCGGCCGGGCCGCCACCGATCACCAGCACGTCTCGCATGAGGTCCATGATTGACGTTGTGGCCAAGACCTACCGCACCACCCTCATCCGTCGTATCGGCAACGTCGTCATCGGTGGCGCCGTGAAGCTCGGCGTTGCGCCCTCCTACTACGTACTGCTCTCCATCCGTGGTCGGCGCAGCGGCGTGGAGCGCACGATCCCCATCCGACTGATGCGCCACGACGAGCAGGAGTGGTTCGTCGCGCCGTACGGCGTTCGCGACTGGGTGCACAACGCACGGGCAGCGGGCGAGGCGGTCGTGCGAAGGGGACGTAGGTCACGTCAAGTGCGTTTGACGGAGGTTTCCGCGGCCGTCGCGGCGCCCGTACTGGCCGCCTATGTGCGCAAGGAGCCGGTGACTAGGCCTTTCTTCGACGCACGCGTCGGAGACCCGGTCTCGGCGTTCGAGGCGGAGACTGACCGGCACCCGGTGTTCAAAGTCGAGAACGCGCAGGTCAGCGGCGGTTTGGAGGGCTAGGTGACCCCCCGATTTGGAGATCGAAACACCTGTGTGTAATCTTCTCCAAGTCAGCGCAGAACGGGCCGGGAAACAAGCCGGAACGGAGCGCGACAACACAGCCCCGGAAGTAAGTCAGCGAAAAGCTGATGTGACTGCGGTGTGCGCGTGTTCTTTGAGAACTCAACAGCGTGCCGAAACACAGCCAGTAATATATGAATTACCTCCTCGTCGAGGTAGTTCCTTTGAGATGATAGATGCCAGACATATTCCGTCTGGAGCGATCAACACAATCCTTATTGGAGAGTTTGATCCTGGCTCAGGACGAACGCTGGCGGCGTGCTTAACACATGCAAGTCGAGCGGTAAGGCCCTTCGGGGTACACGAGCGGCGAACGGGTGAGTAACACGTGGGTAACCTGCCCTGTACTCTGGGATAAGCCTTGGAAACGAGGTCTAATACCGGATACGACCACTGATCGCATGATCGGTGGTGGAAAGTTCCGGCGGTATGGGATGGACCCGCGGCCTATCAGCTTGTTGGTGGGGTAATGGCCTACCAAGGCGACGACGGGTAGCCGGCCTGAGAGGGTGACCGGCCACACTGGGACTGAGACACGGCCCAGACTCCTACGGGAGGCAGCAGTGGGGAATATTGCACAATGGGCGAAAGCCTGATGCAGCGACGCCGCGTGAGGGATGACGGCCTTCGGGTTGTAAACCTCTTTCAGCAGGGACGAAGCGCAAGTGACGGTACCTGCAGAAGAAGCACCGGCTAACTACGTGCCAGCAGCCGCGGTAATACGTAGGGTGCGAGCGTTGTCCGGAATTATTGGGCGTAAAGAGCTCGTAGGCGGTTTGTCGCGTCGGCCGTGAAAACTTGGGGCTTAACCCCAAGCTTGCGGTCGATACGGGCAGACTTGAGTTCGGCAGGGGAGACTGGAATTCCTGGTGTAGCGGTGAAATGCGCAGATATCAGGAGGAACACCGGTGGCGAAGGCGGGTCTCTGGGCCGACACTGACGCTGAGGAGCGAAAGCGTGGGGAGCGAACAGGATTAGATACCCTGGTAGTCCACGCCGTAAACGGTGGGTGCTAGGTGTGGGGGGCTTCCACGCCCTCTGTGCCGCAGCTAACGCATTAAGCACCCCGCCTGGGGAGTACGGCCGCAAGGCTAAAACTCAAAGGAATTGACGGGGGCCCGCACAAGCGGCGGAGCATGTGGATTAATTCGATGCAACGCGAAGAACCTTACCTGGGCTTGACATGGACTAGAAAGCTCTAGAGATAGAGCCTCCCTTGTGGCTGGTTCACAGGTGGTGCATGGCTGTCGTCAGCTCGTGTCGTGAGATGTTGGGTTAAGTCCCGCAACGAGCGCAACCCTCGTTCCATGTTGCCAGCGGGTAATGCCGGGGACTCATGGGAGACTGCCGGGGTCAACTCGGAGGAAGGTGGGGATGACGTCAAGTCATCATGCCCCTTATGTCCAGGGCTTCACACATGCTACAATGGCCGGTACAAAGGGCTGCTAAGCCGTGAGGTGGAGCGAATCCCATAAAGCCGGTCTCAGTTCGGATCGGGGTCTGCAACTCGACCCCGTGAAGTCGGAGTCGCTAGTAATCGCAGATCAGCAACGCTGCGGTGAATACGTTCCCGGGCCTTGTACACACCGCCCGTCACGTCACGAAAGTCGGTAACACCCGAAGCCCGTGGCTCAACCCGCAAGGGGGAGAGCGGTCGAAGGTGGGACTGGCGATTGGGACGAAGTCGTAACAAGGTAGCCGTACCGGAAGGTGCGGCTGGATCACCTCCTTTCTAAGGAGCATCTCGTTGCTGACCTGAGCGAACGTCTCAGCAGCAACGCAGACCCACGCCAGCACTTGATGCTGGGTGGTGCTCATTAGTGGATGCTGGCTGGCTTGACGTTCGGTTGCTTCGACAGTGAGTACTGCAGTCTTCGGGTGCGTGGAAAGGTGTCGCGGGGGCTGGATGAATAGATCGGTACGCTGTTGGGTCCTGAGAGAACACGCTCTTTGTGTCTTTCAGTGATCGGCCATCTGCCGCGGATGAACCTCCTGGTCATTGGATCGGCAGGCGTTCGCAGTAGTGCTGGTGGATCTGATTGTTCTTTGAGAACTGCACAGTGGATGCGAGCATCTTTGTAGCAAGTTAGTAAGGGCATACGGTGGATGTCTTGGCACCAGGAGCCGATGAAGGACGTAGGAGACTGCGAAAAGTCTAGGGGAGCTGTCAACCGAGCTGAGATCCTAGAATTTCCGAATGGGGAAACCCGGCCCCAGTCATGTGGGGTCACCCATACCTGAACACATAGGGTATGTGGAGGGAACGCGGGGAAGTGAAACATCTCAGTACCCGCAGGAAGAGAAAACAACCGTGATTCCGTGAGTAGTGGCGAGCGAAAGCGGATGAGGCTAAACCGCGTCTGTGTGATACCCGGCAGGGGTTGCATTCGCGGGGTCGTGGGACCTCTTGGTCAGTTCTGCCGAACTGGCAAGCAGTCAGAAAACACTGTGGTTAGAGGAATGCGTCTGGAAAGCGTGAGCGTAGAGGGTGAAACTCCCGTACTCGAAAACCCGCATCTCTGCTTAGAGTGTTCCCAAGTAGCAGCGTACTCGTGAAATTCGCTGTGAATCTGGCGGGACCACCCGCTAAGCCTAAATACTCCCTGGTGACCGATAGCGGACTAGTACCGTGAGGGAAAGATGAAAAGTACCCCGGGAGGGGAGTGAAATAGTACCTGAAACCGTGTGCCTACAATCCGTCGGAGCCTTTAGGGGTGACGGCGTGCCTTTTGAAGAATGAGCCTGCGAGTTAGTGCTACGTGGCGAGGTTAACCCGTGTGGGGTAGCCGTAGCGAAAGCGAGTCTGAATAGGGCGCTTGAGTCGCGTGGTCTAGACCCGAAGCGGTGTGATCTAGCCATGGCCAGGGTGAAGCGCGGGTAAGACCGCGTGGAGGCCCGAACCCACCAGGGTTGAAAACCTGGGGGATGAGCTGTGGTTAGGGGTGAAAGGCCAATCAAACACCGTGATAGCTGGTTCTCCCCGAAATGCATTTAGGTGCAGCGTCGTGTGTTTCACCGCGGGGGTAGAGCACTGGATGGTCTAGGGGGCCTACAAGCTTACCGAAATCAACCAAACTCCGAATACCGTGGTGTGAGAGCGCGGCAGTGAGACTGCGGGGGATAAGCTTCGTAGTCGAGAGGGAAACAGCCCAGAACGCCAGCTAAGGTCCCTAAGTGTGTGCTAAGTGGGAAAGGATGTGGGGTCGCACAGACAGCCAGGAGGTTGGCTTAGAAGCAGCCACCCTTTAAAGAGTGCGTAATAGCTCACTGGTCAAGTGGTCCTGCGCCGACAATGTAGCGGGGCTTAAGCACACCACCGAAGCTGTGTCATTTCAGCGTAAGCTGGGATGGGTAGGGGAGCGTCGTGTAGCGGTTGAAGCGGCGGAGTAATCCAGCCGTGGACGCTATGCGAGTGAGAATGCAGGCATGAGTAGCGAAAGACGAGTGAGAAACTCGTCCGCCGGATGACCAAGGGTTCCTGGGCCAGGCTAATCCGCCCAGGGTAAGTCGGGACCTAAGGCGAGGCCGACAGGCGTAGTCGATGGACAACGGGTTGATATTCCCGTACCCGTGTGAACGCGCCCATGATGAACCTTGTGATACTAACCGCCCGAAGCCCTCCGACGATCCTTCGGGATCTAGGGGCAAGTGGAGCGCGGGACCTGAACTTGTAGTAGTCAAGCGATGGGGTGACGCAGGAGGGTAGCTCCGCCAGTGAGTGGTAGTACTGGTGCAAGCGTGTAGGCCGAAGCGATAGGCAAATCCGCTAGCTTCATATAAGGCTGAGACGTGATGCGTAGCCGATTGAGGCGAAGTAGAGTGATCCCATGCTGCCGAGAAAAGCCTCTAGCGAGCTTTCACGCGGCCCGTACCCCAAACCGACACAGGTGGTCAGGTAGAGAATACCAAGGCGATCGGGCGAACTGTGGTTAAGGAACTCGGCAAAATGCCCCCGTAACTTCGGGAGAAGGGGGGCCGTAGCGCTTGAAGCCTCTTGCAGGCTAGGGCGAGACGGCCGCAGAGACCAGCGAGAAGCGACTGTTTACTAAAAACACAGGTCCATGCGAAGTCGCAAGACGATGTATATGGACTGACGCCTGCCCGGTGCTGGAACGTTAAGGGGACCGGTTAGTCCTTCGGGGCGAAGCTGAGAACTTAAGCGCCAGTAAACGGCGGTGGTAACTATAACCATCCTAAGGTAGCGAAATTCCTTGTCGGGTAAGTTCCGACCTGCACGAATGGCGTAACGACTTCTCGACTGTCTCAACCACAGGCCCGGCGAAATTGCATTACGAGTAAAGATGCTCGTTACGCGCGGCAGGACGGAAAGACCCCGGGACCTTTACTATAGCTTGGTATTGGTGTTCGATTCGGCTTGTGTAGGATAGGTGGGAGACTGTGAAGCGGCCACGCCAGTGGTTGTGGAGTCATCGTTGAAATACCACTCTGGTCGTATTGGATGTCTAACCTCGGTCCGTGATCCGGATCAGGGACAGTGCCTGGTGGGTAGTTTAACTGGGGCGGTTGCCTCCCAAAGAGTAACGGAGGCGCTCAAAGGTTCCCTCAGCCTGGTTGGCAATCAGGTGTCGAGTGCAAGTGCACAAGGGAGCTTGACTGTGAGACTGACGGGTCGAGCAGGGACGAAAGTCGGAACTAGTGATCCGGCCATGGCTTGTGGAAGCGTGGTCGCTCAACGGATAAAAGGTACCCCGGGGATAACAGGCTGATCTTGCCCAAGAGTCCATATCGACGGCATGGTTTGGCACCTCGATGTCGGCTCGTCGCATCCTGGGGCTGGAGTAGGTCCCAAGGGTTGGGCTGTTCGCCCATTAAAGCGGTACGCGAGCTGGGTTTAGAACGTCGTGAGACAGTTCGGTCCCTATCCGCCGCGCGCGTAGGATACTTGAGGAAGGCTGTCCCTAGTACGAGAGGACCGGGACGGACGGACCGCTGGTGTGCCAGTTGTTCTGCCAAGAGCATTGCTGGTTGGCTACGTTCGGAAGGGATAACCGCTGAAGGCATCTAAGCGGGAAGCTCGTTCCAAGATGAGGTATCCCACTCTTCGTGAGTTAAGGCCCCCAGCTAGACCACTGGGTTGATAGGCCAGAGGTGGAAGACCGGTAACGGTTGGAGCTGACTGGTACTAATAGGCCGAGGACTTGTTACAAAGACGCTACGCATCCACTGTGCGGTTCTGGAAGAACAACCAGAACCGATCGCGACCCGCTGTCGGGGTTGCTGGTTGAATTCCATAGTGTTTCGGTGGTTATAGCGTTGGGGAAACACCCGGTCCCATTCCGAACCCGGTAGTTAAGCCCTTCTGCGCCGATGGTACTGCACTGGTTACGGTGTGGGAGAGTAGGTCGCCGCCGAACTTACGTACAAAGAACCCCTGAGGGTTGAGCGCCACAAACGCTCCCCTCAGGGGTTCTTTGCGTTGCGCCGGCACGGGCGCCATCTCACGCCCCCGCGCTGACTCGACATCACACACCAGCTCCCGCTCGACGCCATGGATCCGCTCTGCCTCGACGTCACGCACCCCCGGTCTGCCTCCGCCACGCGCCCAGTCTGACTGGACGTCGCCCACCTGCTCTCCCTCGACGTCACGCACCTGCTCTGCCTCGACGTCGCGCGCTCCGGTCTGATTCGACGAACCCCGGTCTGCCTCGACGCACCCGGTCGGACTCGACGGCATGCATCTGCGCTCACTCGACCGGGTGAACCACGTCCTGTTCGAGGCCTGTCTTCCTCTATTACGCGTCTCCATCTTCATGGAGGTGTCCCAAACACATGATCATCTTCGCCGCGCAATGAGGAAACGCGTGAGGCGGGCAGGCAGGACCGACCTCGGATGGGGCCTCGCCCCGCCGACCGCAGCCAGATGAGCCTCGCCAGCTGGCCGCAGTCAGATGGTCCTCGCCCGCCGACCGCTGGGAGAACCTGAATGGGGTGTCCGCAGGGCAGGACCTAAGTGAGGTGTCCGCGACGTGGCTTGAGCGGGGTGTTCGCGACGAGCCTGAGTGAGGTGTCCCGGGCGGGGCCTGAGCGAGGCGTGGTGGGGCAAGGCCTGAGCAAGGTCTCCGCGGGCAGGGCCTGAGTGAGGTGTCCCGGAGCGAGATTGACTACCGTTCGGGCATGCACCACGAGCATCGCAGCGCCCGCCGGTCCGGTGGCGCCGGCCGGACCGCCGACCTCGCCACGAACCCGTTCCGCGTCGACCGCGACCGGGTGGCGAGCTCCCCGTTCTTCGCGAGGCTCGGCGGCGTCACCCAGGTCGTGAGCTCGACCGGGTCCGGTCTGCTCGTGCACAACCGCCTCACCCACAGCCTCAAGGTGGCGCAGGCCGCGCGTGCCATCGCGGAACGTCTCACGGTCCGGCCCGAGCTGACCGCGGTGCTGGAGAAGCTCGGTGGCTGCGATCCCGATGTGGTGGAGGCGGCCGCGCTCGCGCACGACCTCGGCCATCCGCCGTTCGGGCACCTCGGCGAGCAGGTGCTGGATCGGCTGGCGCGGCACCGCTTCGGGTTGCCGGACGGGTTCGAGGGCAATGCACAGTCGTTCCGCATCGTCACGACCACGGATGTGCGCGGGCCCAAGGCGCTCGGGCTCGACCTCACGGTCGCGGTGCGGGCGGCGATGTTGAAGTACCCGTGGACCCGCCATCAGGACCTGAACCTCGCGGTCGCTCCCCGTGGTGCGGCCGCGCCCGAGGAGATGCCCGGCACCGGCAGCTCGAAGTTCTCCGCGTACGTCACGGAGATCAACGACCTGCGGCAGGCGCGCGAGCCGTTCGTGGGGCGCATCGAGTCGTGGCAGCAGACGGTTGAGGCGAGTGTCATGGACACCGCGGACGACATCGCCTACGCGATCCACGATCTGGAGGACTTCCACCGGGTCGGCGTTCTGCAGCACGCCACGGTCGCCGCCGAGCTCGGCACGTGGCAGGCGCAGGCGCTCGACCTCGCCGGCCTCACCGATGCCGAGCTGAGTGCTGAGATTCGCATGCCTGGCCGGTCGCTGGAGACGTTGCGCCGGCGCATGCACCTCAAGGATTCCTGGGTGATGAGCGACGAGGCGTTCGCGCTGGCGGTTCGCAAGGTGAGCAAGGAGCTGGTGGACGGGTTGCTGGCCGTGCCGTTCGACGGGTCGGTCGAGGCGGAGCAGGCTGTCGCGGGCTTCAGTGCGCGGTGGACGCGGCGGCTGGTGGACGCGGTCGGCGTGCTTGAGGAGCCGACGCCGCGGTCGGGGCACGTGGTGCTCGCGGTCGCGCAGTGGCATGAGGTGCAGGTGCTGAAGTTCGTGCACCGCCGGTTCGTCCTGCTGCGCCCGGATCTGGCGTTGCACCAACGTGGACAGGCCCGGCTGCTGGGCTCCCTGGTGGACGCGCTGGAGCAGTGGGTGACCGATCGGAGTGAGGCGGATCGGTTGCCGCGCAGGTTGCACGATCTCGTCGAGCTGGCCGAAACGGAGTACGCGGCGCTCGCCCGGACGGAGCCGTCCACACTGGTCGGTCCGACCGGTGAGCTGCCGATCGGTCCGGACGTGGTGCGCGGGCTGGCGAGGGGCCGGGCTGTGGTGGATTTTGTGGCGTCGCTGACCGACAACCAGGCGGCCGCTTTGCTGGAAGCCCTTTCCGGGCGAACGGGTCAGCTGTGGACGGACGCGTTTGTTCTGTGAAGTGTGATTGCGTCTGCTAAGTGGGAAGTAGCCCAAAAGGATGCTGACTGTGATCAGTCGTGCGCCATACGTTGACGCCTCGACCGGGGTTCACCCGGTCGCGGGCCGCGTGTCTCGGGGGCACGCTCAACGTTCGGGGGAGAAACTCCTGTGCGCCGATCTCGAAGAGGTAAGACCTTAGTCGCCGCGGGGGCCGCGGTTCTGCTGGCCGCGCTCACCGCTGTGACGCCGGCGTCCGCTGACCCGGTCAGGGCGTCGAAGAGCATCACCGATCGCACCGCCGCCCAGATCGCGGCGTTGCAGACCATCAAGAAGTCGCTCACTCCTGCTGAGTCCAAAGTGGACAGCACGCTCGTGGTGGAGGCGCGCAAGCGCACCCAGATGGGGACGACGAGCGCCCTGCCGCAGGTGCAGACCGGCGTCGCCGTGTCGTCGAAGTCCACCACTCTCGTGGACATCCGGGCCAAGCAGTACTCCGAGGACCTGGTCAACGCTGTCCGCGCGGTGGGCGGACAGATTCGGGCCGTGTCCTCCGAGAACCGCACTGTCCGTGCCGAGGTTCCGCTCGCGATGGTCGCCGAGATCGCCGGCCGCAACGACGTCACGCGCGTCGAGCGGGGCAGTGACGCGATGACGCAAGGGGTGGAGAACAAGCGGGACAACAAGAACCGCAAGCAGACTCCGTCCAAAGAGGACAAAGCGAAAGAGATCGAGCGCAGGCTCGCCGAGAAGCAGATGTCGGTGCAGGCGGCCAAGGTCGCCGAGAGCGACAAGGCCCACAACGCCGAGGCGGCGCGTGGAACGTTCCGCGTGACCGGTGTCGGCGTGAAGCTCTGCGCGCTCTCCGACGGTGTCAGCTCGCTGGCCGTGTCGCAGGCCGCGGGTGAGCTGCCGGCCGTCGACGTGCTGCCGGGCCAGGGTGGCTCCGGTGACGAGGGCACGGCGATGCTCGAGATCCTGCACGACCTCGCGCCCAACGCCGAGCTCGGCTTCGCCACGGCGTTCAACGGTGACGCGAGCTTCGCGGACAACATCAGGAAGCTGCGCTTCGAGCTCGGCTGCGACGTCATCGTCGACGACGTCATCTACTTCAACGAGTCGCCCTTCCAGGACGGCATCATCGCGCGCGCCGTCGACGCGGTCGCCGCGGACGGTGCGCTGTTCTTCTCCAGCGCCGGCAACCAGGGCAACGTCGCGGACGGCACGGCCGGCCACTACGAGGGCCAGTTCGTCGACTCCGGTGTGGGCGTCGGCAAGTTCGCCGGCACCGCCCACGACTTCAACCCGGACCCGAACGCCAAGCAGCTGTTCAACCCGCTGTCGAACTTCTCCGGCGACACCCCGGTGACCCTGCACTGGGCCGACCCGCTCGGCCAGTCGTTCAACGACTACGACCTCTACCTGGTCAACAACCTGGGCAACGTCGTCACGTTCAGCCAGAACAACCAGGATGGCGCGCAGGACCCGTTCGAGCGCGTCAACACGCCCGCCAGCTCCACGGGCACGCGCCTCGCGGTCGTGAAGTTCCGCGGTGACGACAAGTACTTCGCGCTGTCGATGTTCGGTGGCCGGTTCGCCGACTCCAACGACGGCCTCAAGAAGTTCGTCACGCCCGGCATGACCCGCGGTCACTCCGCGGCCAAGGGCGCGATCTCGGTCGCGGCGGCCCCGGCCGCCACGGCGTTGCCGTTCGACCTGGAGCCCGGTGACCCGGCCAACCCGAAGGGCCCGTTCCCCGGCGCCTTCGACGGCACGCAGAAGCCGGAGCGCTTCACCTCCGACGGACCGCGCAAGACCTTCTTCGCGCCCGACGGTTCGCCGCTGGCCGAGACCCGGCAGAAGCCGGACATCACCGCGGCCGACGGCGTGACCACGTCGGTGCCGGGCTTCGCGCCGTTCTTCGGCACGTCCGCCTCGGCCCCGAACGCCGCGGCGATCGCCGGCCTGATCCTGTCCGGCAACCCGACGCTGACGCCCGCCGACGTCAAGGAAGCCCTGGTCACCACGGCGGTGGACATCGTCGAGTCCGGTGTGGACAACCGCACCGGTGCCGGCATCGTGATGGCCGACCGTGCGCTGGCGTACACGGGTGCGTCTCCGCAGGCGCTGGCTCGTGCGCAGCGTCCGACGATCCTGAACGACAACGACGGCAGCCAGTACCTCAAGCCGGGCACCACCGCCACGGTGACGGTGCCGGTGACCAACGGCGGCGACGGTTCGGCCGCGTCGACCTCGGTCGTGCTGACGACGCCGAGTGCCGGCGTGACCATCGCGCCGCGCTCGAAGTACTACGGCAACATCGACGTCGGCCAGACGGTGTCGAACACCTACAAGGTGACCGTGCCGGCGTCGGCCGGTCTGGGTTCGCCGGTGCGGCTCGACGCGCGCGTGACCTACGCGGGCTCGACCTCGCCGACCACCGCCTCGTTCAGCTACCGCGTTGGCGAACCGGCGCGTGACTTCAAGACCTTCGCCTACGCCGGTGCGCCGGTGGCCATCCCGGACAACGACCAGACCGGTGTGTCCATCTCGCTGCCCGTCACGGGTGTCGGCGGGGCGTCGAACCTGAAGTTCTCGGTGGACGGTGCGACGTGCTCGGCGACGGACGGTGCCACGACGGTGGGCATCGACCACACCTTCGTCGGTGACCTGGTCGGCACGCTGACCTCGCCGGCGGGCAAGTCCGTCACGCTGTTCTCGCGTGCGGGCAGCACCGGCAACAACATCTGCCAGGCCGTGTTCGACGACTCGGCCACGCGGGCGTTCTCGTCGGTGCTGAGCGGTGACGCGCCGTTCACGGGCTCGTGGAAGGCCGCGACCACGTTGTCGTCGCTGCTGGTGGACTCGGTGGACGGCAACTGGACGTTCAAGGTCGCTGACGTGGTCGGTTCGGACCGCGGCTCGATCCGCAACGTGACGCTGCACGTCGCCGGCTGGGTGTGATGAGCTGAGCTGACAAAGAGAATGCCCCCGGCTCAGCGAGCCGGGGGCATTTCTCGTTCTCCGAAGAAAACCTAGCGGTTCGGCCACTCCCAGCGGATGCCGAACACACCGGGACCGAACCCGAGCGCGACCGCGTGCACGCCCCCACCCGAGTCGAGGGTGAGGTTGCGGCGCCGCGAAGGCGTCTCGTCGCCCGCGGGCACGCTGTACTGCTGCACGCGCGAAGGCAGGTTGGCCTCGTCGAAGCGGACCTCGATGACGTACTCGCGGACCGGCAGGCGGAACTTGCGGGCGAACGTGTTGTTGCCCTTCGGGGCGTGGCCCTCGGGGAACACCAGCTGGTATTCCATGATGAGGGTCTCGCCGCGGGTCAGCGGCCGCTCGAACATCATCTCGGCGACCATGATGTTGGCCTCGTGGTCACGAGCGATGCGGCCGAGGTGGCAGTTGCGCACGTTCACGATCTCGGGGAGCACGTCGGACTCCTCGGTCTCGAACACGAGCGCCCAGCGGTCGGGGCCGTCCTGTTCCGCACGGAGGATCTGCCGCACCCACACGGATTTCTGCCCGCCGTCGGCAGAGATCTCGATGCGATCGTGCTGGCTGATCCTGCCGAGCTTCAGGTCGGACGACGTGTCGACCTTCGAAAGCAGGTTCGCGACCCGCTCACGACGCGCCCAGAGGGCGTCGATCGGCATCATCGTCGTCGGGCGGCATCGGCGGCCTCGCGGACGAGGTGGGCCGAGCAGCGCCGACAGACCAGACTGAGGAACGCCGAGAACCGACTCGAGGTGCCGAAGCGCCTCCAGCGACTCCGGGCGTTCAGGCCTTCGCCGTCCCGACTGCCAGTAGCTGAGCGTCGCGACGCTGATGGTCACGCCGCGCAGTGCCAACCGGTGCTGGATGCGGTCGAGGCTGAGACGACTGGCCTTGATCGCAGCTCGCAGAGCCTCCGGGAACGGTCCCGTGGTCAGGAGCTGGGTGAGGCTGCCGTGGCCCGTTGAGTCAGTGTCGTCAACGGTCAGTGTTGGTCGACCGGCAGCAGTGGTCATGGTGACTCCCCGCTGTCATAAGATCACGCCCCAGTGACCCTACCCGTCCGTGAACATCGCTGGTCGGAGCCGGATGGAGTCAATGGTTAATCCATACGGTTGACGAGTTCACGCTTTCGGGACTCATCTGTCAAGCGTTTCGAACCGATCAGTAACATCTCCGTGCTGTTCACGCCTCGTATCGGGATGGCTCTAGTGTGTGCACGGTGAACGACCTCGACGTGCTGACCTCAGTGGCCGGCGCGGTCCTCGGACCCGGTCCGCACGCGGTCGTCGACCTCCTCGACGTGGTGCCCGGCGTCCGGGTGGACGCGGTCCGCGCGGCGGACGATCTGCTGCCCCGGCTCGCGCACGAGGAGTCGCTCGCGAACGTCCTCATGCTCGCCCACGCGTCGCTGAGGCCTGGCGGTGTTCTGGTGGCCGCCGTGCCCGAGCTCGACCGGCTCGGCGCGCTGCGGCCCACCGCGCCGCCGCCCAGGGTCAACGGCGACCGGGTCACCGTGCAGCTGTGGGACTGGGCTCCGGACGGCCTGACGTACGGCCTGGAGGTCGTTTCGCTGCTCCGGGGTGCCCATGGGTGGGAGATCTCCGGAACGGCCGCCACGCGCCACCGGGTCCTCTCCGCGCCCGAGATGGAGGAGGCGCTGAACGCCGCCGGGTTCGCGTCGGTGCAGCGGCTCGCGCCGGGAGAGAGCGGCCATCGCGTGCCGGTGTGGGTGGCGGTCAGATGAGCCGGGTGCGGCCGGTTCCGGGTGGACGGGCCGTCGAGGTCGAGCCCGAGCGGATCGAGGGGTGGATCAGGCGGTTCGCCGACCGGCACGGAGTGACCACGACCAGCGTCCGCGAACGACGAGGTCGTCATCACGGCCGAAGACGGCGCGACGGCCACGTTCTTCCACAGAGGCGGCACCTCGGTGGCAGAGGTGATCGACACCCTGACCGAACCCCGCCGCGTCGGTCTCATCCTCGTGCGGCTCGGCGGGCACAGCATCGGAGTCGCGTTCGGCGGGAAGGTCGAGGCGTCCACGACCGACCGCAAGCAGGTGCACGGCCGCAACAAGGCCGGCGGCTGGTCGCAGCAGCGGTTCGCCAGGCGCAGGGAGGGGCAGGCCCGCGTCGCCCTGCAGTCGGCGGCCGACGACGTGTTCCGGGTGCTCGTCCCGAGACTTGCCCATCTGGACAGCGTGGTGCTCGGCGGCGACTGGCAGGCGTTGGACGTCCTGCGCAACGACCGCAGGCTCCGGGACGTCTTCGCCAAGGCGGAGGAGAGGGTGCTGGACGTGCCGGAACCGCGGCGCGCGATCCTGGACGAGGCGGCCGAGCGGGCCCGATGCGTCGAGATCGTGATCCAGGACACACGGGCAACCGGATCGGCGGCCGACCGCATGGATACGGGTGAGGGTGCCTGACCGAGGCGCCACTGACCTGCTGGAGTCGCAAGTGCGGAAACGAATGATGATCGTGGCGGGAGCGGTTGTGCTGGGCGGTGTCGGTATCGCGGTGCCCGCGCTGGCGCTGTCCGGTGGCGGCGACCCGACTCCGCCCACGACGTCGGCACCCGCGACGACGCCCGCGTCCTCGACGGTGACCTACCCGTCGACCACACCGCCGGTGTCGTCGACTGTGGAGACGACCCCGGTGGAGTCGACCCCGCCCGAGCCGACCCCGTCCTCGACCCGCCGGCCGCCGGTGACCACGACGCAGGAAACCACGCAGGCCGCCGTCCTCGACGGTGACCTATCCGCCGACCACGCCGCAGTACCCGCCGACGTCGTCGCACCCGAGCGAGACCTCCTACCCCGCGACGACGCCGCCGACCACGTCGGCTCCGCGCCGGTAGGGAGTCAGCGCTGAACTGGGAAGCCGAATTCACCCACCTCTTCGACCGGTGCGCCGACTCGATGCGCTTCACGGCGTTCTTGTTGTGCGGCAACTGGCACGAGGCGGAGGACGTGATGCAGTCGGCGTTCCTGAAGCTCTACCTGGCCGGGCCGAAGCTGGCCGACCGGGAGGGCCTCGAACCGTACCTGCGGCAGATCATCGTCCGGACGTTCCTCGCGGAACGCCGGAAGGTGCGCTGGCGCAGGGAGAAGCTCACTGACACACCCCCCGAGGGCCTGTCCTCCGTCGCTGCGGCGGAGGACAGGCTCGTGGTGTGGCAGGCGCTGTCCGCCGTGCCCGCACGGCAGCGCGCTGTCCTCGTGCTGCGCTACTGGAACGATCTGAGCGTCGAGGACACCGCGGCGGCGTTGCGCTGCTCGACCGGCACGGTCAAGTCGCAGAGCAGCAAGGGCCTGGAAACCCTGCGGCGCAAACTGGGACCCGAGTTCGACCACCTGAGGCTGGAGGTGTGATGGTTCGCGAAGACGATCTGCGGGCGACATTTTCCGCGTTGAACGACGAGGAGGCGCCGCCGCGTGCCGTCACCGCGGCCGACCTGATCCAGCGCGGCCGGACCGTGCGGTCACGTCGGCGGGCCATCGCCGTCGGAGGCACCGCGTTCGCGACCTTCGGTGTCGTGGGCCTGGCCCTCGCCGTGCTGCCTCCTTCCGCACCACCGGACCCGTTGACGCCCGGTCCGTCCTCCACGACGCAGATGCCGGTAACCACCACCACGGTGCCGCCCAGTCCCGTGTCGTCGACAGTGCAGACGACGGCGCCCGACGAGCCGCCGCAGTCGAGCAGTCCGGCCGGCACGCGGTCGACGCAGTCGAGCACCTCGTCGTCGCCCGAGACGTCGCGGCCGCCGCAGACGACGGCGCCGACCGGGACGTCCGGAACGACCGAGCCTCCTCGTCCATCCACTCGGGGGAGACGACACCGCCGGCGTCCCGCTGAGCCGTTAATCGCTCGATGGAACGTGATCGGCGCGCCCACAATGCGGGCATGACCGCCCAGATCCGCCTCGTCGAGATCACCGACGCCAACCGGGACGCGGTGATCGCCGTGCGCGTGCGTCCTGACCAGGAACGCTTCGTCGCGTCCGTCGAGAAGTCGTTCCAGCACGCCGAGCAGTACCCCCAGGCCAAACCGTGGTTCCGCGCGGTCTACGACGGCGACGTGCCGGTCGGTTTCGTCATGCTGTGCTGGAACCTGGTGCCCGCTCCCGGATTCCGCGGGCCGTACTTCCTGTGGCGCCTGCTCATCGACGAGAAGGCACAGGGCCGTGGCTACGGCACCGCGATCCTGAACGAGGTCGTCGCACTGCTGCGCGCGGACGGGGCCACCGAGCTGCTCACCAGCTGCGTGCCGGGTGAGGGATCACCGCAGCCGTTCTACCTGGGGTTCGGCTTCGTGCCCACCGGGGAGGTCGACGAGGACGGCGAGCTCATCCTGCGACTGGATCTGACTGTCCGACCGTGAAGTGCCGGTCCGCTCCCGGCGTCTCCAACTCGTCGACGACTGCCACGGCCAGGTCCTCCGCCGAGATCCAGGACGCACCGGACGAGTCGGTGAGCAGCACGTCCCGGCCACGCCGATAGGTGCCGGTGCGCACGCCGGGTTCGAGCAGCGCGGGCGGGCTGAGGTAGACCCAGTCCGCCGGATGCGCGCGGCATGCTTCGAGCTGACTCACGCTGGCCGCGGCGATGGAGCGGATGTGCGCCGGCACGTAACGGTGTCGTCGAGCACGAGTCCTGAACCGCCCGGTGACCGCAGCGGTGCGGCACCACCCACCACGACCAACCGCGTTCGTGCCGCGAGCGCCGCGTCCAGCAACGCGGTGGTGGTCGGGCCTACGGAGGGCTCCTGACCGGGCTGCGGCCGCGTTGCCACGACCGCACCGTCCACTCCGGACAGCAGCTCGCCCATCGCTCGCGCTCGGTCGCGTCGCCGTGCACGACCCGTACTCCGGCCGGTACCGGGGGAACCGAGCGGCGGAACACCGCCGTCACGTCGTGCCCGCGCCGCACCGCCTCGGCTACCACTCGCGATCCGACCATGCCCGCGGCACCGACGACTGCAAACTTCACAGAAGGACTCCTTTTGCGAGAACGGGTGCGGGTCGCTGGCTCGCGACGATCGCGGCCAGGGCGAGCGCGAAACCGGTGAGCTGCACCGGGTTCAGCGTCTGGCCGAGTACGACGACGCCGAGCAGTGCGGCGACCATCGGGGAGAGCAGGCCGAGCATCGAGACCGAGGTGACCGGCAGCGTGGTGATCGCGCGGAACCACAGGACGTAGGCGAGCAGACCGCCGACACCGCCGAGCCACAGGTAGCCGAGCGCAGCCGCGAAACCGATCGCGGGCGGAGGGCCCTCGAAGAGGAACGTCACCGGCACCAGGAAGAGTCCGCCCGCGGTGAGCTGCCAGCCCGCGAACGCCGTCGGGCTCGCACCGGCCGGCCTGCCCCACTTCTTGGTCAGGGTCACCCCGAGCGCCATCGTCGCGGCGCCGCCCAGCCCGGCCAGCACGCCGATCGGGTCGAACCCGGCGGCCGGTCCCAGCACCACCAGCCCGACGCCGATCATCCCGATCACGCCCCACGCGAACCGCCACGCCGACGGGCTCTCCTTCAGCACGCCCACCGCCAGCAACGCGACCACCAGCGGTTGCGCGGCGCCGAGCGTGGCCGCGACGCCACCAGGCAGGCGTTCGGCGGCGATGAACAGGAACGGGAAGAACAGGCCGATGTTGAGCACGCCGAGCGCGGCGGCCCGCCCCCACCAGGAGCCGCTCGGCAGCGTCCTGGTGAACGCCAGCGCGATCAGGCCGGCGGGCAGGGACCGGAGCAGGCCGGCGAACAACGGGTGTCCCGCGGGCAGCAGTTCGGTCGTGACGACGTAGGTCGATCCCCAGACCACCGGTGCGAACGCCGCCAGAGCGATGCGGGACAGGTCGTTTCTCATGTCTCCAAGTGTTCGTCACCAGGATGAATGAGTCCAACACATGCTTGTCACGTGATCCATCGTGATTCACGATAGATCCGTGGAACTCCAGCAGCTGCGGTACGTGGTGGCGGTCGCCGAGACCGGCAGCTTCACCAAGGCCGCCCGGCGGTGCCTCGTCGTGCAGTCCGCGCTCAGCCACCAGATCGCCCGGCTCGAACGCGAGCTCGGCGCCCGGCTGTTCGACCGCACCAGCCGCAGTGTCCGGCTGACGGCGGCGGGTACGGCGTTCCTGCCGTCCGCCCGGCAATGCCTCGACTTCGCCGAACGGGCGGTGGCCGAGGTCGCGGCGGCCGTGGGGGAGGTGCGCGGCCGGGTCGTGGTCGGCGTGATCCCGACCGTCGCCGCGGTGGACCTGCCCGCCGCGCTGAAGGTGTTCCGCGAGAGGTACCCGCAGGTGCGGGTCGCGTTGCGGATGCTGCCCAGCCACGAGCTCGTCGACCAGGTGCGGCAGGGCGTGCTCGACCTGGCGTTCCTCGGGTTGCCGCTCGGGGTGCGGCCGGAAGGCGTGCGGGGGCGGGAGCTGGCGCGCGACGACCACGTTGCCGTCGTCGCGCCGGACCACCCGCTTGCCGGACAGGCCGAAACGGACCTTCGGACGCTCGCGGAGGAGTTGTTCGTCGACTTCCCGGCGGGATCACCGGGGCGCATGCAGTCCGATCAGGCGTTCGCGGCGGCGGGATTGCATCGCGAGGTCGCGTTCGAGGTGACGACCGCGGAGCTGATGGCGGGGCTGCTGCGGGAGGGTCTCGGCGTCGCCGTGCTGCCCTCGAAGTACACGCCGCAGCTGAGCGGCGTGGTGACCGTGCCGATCGCGGACGGGCCTTCCCGCGTGGAGCACCTGGTGTGGAGCGCGGCCGGGCTGACGCCGGCCGCGGCCGCGTTCCTGGAAGTGCTCGGTGTGGCCGAAAATGTCGGTGGTGCCTGAGAGAATGAAAGCAGGGGACCCCCTGAAGGGGACCCCTGCGCGAGCGTGGCTCAGCCTGCGGTGCCCGTCGAGAGAAGGCCGCCGTCCACGCGCACGGTCTCGCCGGTGATCCACGAAGCACCGTCAGAGCAGAGGAAGGCCACGAGAGAGGCGACGTCTTCCGGCGTGCCAAGGCGCTTCATCGGGTACTGCTGCACCGCTTCTTCTTCGCGGCCGCTGTACAGGGCCTCGGCGAACTTCGTCTTCACCACGGCGGGTGCGACGGCGTTGACGCGCACCTTCGGGCCGAGCTGCCACGCCAGCTCCTCGGTGAGGCGGATCAACGCCGCCTTGGACGCGCCGTACGCACCGATCACGCCGGTGGAGCGGATGCCGCCGATCGAGGCGATGTTCACGACCGCGCCGCCGTGCTCGCCCATCCACGCCTTCCAGGCGAGCTGCGTGAAGCCGAGCGCCGCCACGACGTTGACGTCGAAGATCTTCCGCACCGCGTTGAGGTCGGCGTCCATCAGGAAGCCGAACTGCGGGTTGATGCCGGTGTTGTTGACGAGCACGTCGAGGCTGCCGAACTCCTCGACCGTGCGGGCCACGGCCTGTTCGCGGGCCGCGTCGTCGCCCGCGTTGCCCGCCACCGCGAGCACCTTGCCGCCGGTGTCGGCCCTCAGTTGCTCGGCCGCCTCGGCGAGCTGGTCGGCTTTGCGGCCCGTGATGGTGACCGACGCACCGCGAGAGAGAAGCTCGCGTGCGATGCCGAGGCCGATGCCGCGGGAAGCACCCGTGACCAGCGCTGCCTTGCCCGAGAAGTCGTCGCTCATGGCCGGCAATCTATGCGTCTGGCCACAGCTGGGAAATTCGATGGTCCAGATCCCGTAGAGTGGTTCCCGTGATCCTCCTCGAGTAGGCCGACGTACGAGCCGCCCCATCGCCGTACCCGGACCCATTTACTCGGAGTTTCTCTTGATCACCGCAACTGACATGGAGTTGCGCGCGGGCTCACGCATTCTGGTGAGCGGCGCCAACCTGCGCATCCAGCCCGGCGACCGGATCGGCCTCGTCGGCCGCAACGGCGCGGGCAAGACCACCTCGCTGCGCGTCCTCGCGGGCGAGGGCCAGCCCTACGCCGGTGCCATCACCCGCAAGGGCGAGCTCGGCTACCTGCCGCAGGACCCGCGTGAGGGCGACCTCTCGGTCATCGCCAAGGACCGCGTGCTGTCCGCGCGCGGCCTCGACCAGCTGCTCCGCGACATGGAGAAGGCCCAGTCGACGATGGCGGAGCTGGTCGACCCCGACGAGCTCGACGCCGCCGTGCGCAAGTACGGCAGGCTCGAGGAGCGTTTCGCCGCGCTCGGTGGTTACGCCGCCGAGTCCGAGGCCGCCCGCATCTGCTCGAACCTCGGTCTGCCGGACCGGGTGCTGGCGCAGCCGCTGAGCACGCTGTCCGGTGGCCAGCGCCGCCGCGTCGAGCTGGCCAGGATCCTGTTCGCCGCGTCCGAGGCGGGCATCGGCGGCAAGTCGAGCACGATCCTGCTGATCGACGAGCCCACGAACCACCTCGACGCCGACTCCATCACGTGGCTGCGGGGCTTCCTCAAGTCGCACGACGGCGGTCTCGTCGTGATCTCGCACGATGTCGAGCTGCTCGACGACGTCGTGAACAAGGTGTGGTTCCTCGACGCGATGCGCGGCGAGGTCGACATCTACAACCTCGGCTGGAAGAAGTACCTCGAAGCCCGTGCGACGGACGAGAAGCGCCGTCGCCGTGAGCGCGCCAACGCCGAGAAGAAGGCCGGCGCGCTGATGACGCAGGCCGCCAAGATGGGTGCGAAGGCCACGAAGGCCGTTGCGGCGCAGAACATGGCGAAGCGCGCGCAGAAGCTGCTCGACGGTCTCGACGACGTGCGCCAGAGCGACAAGGTCGCGAAGATCACCTTCCCGTCGCCGGCCCCGTGCGGCAAGACCCCTTTGATGGCAGAGGGTCTGAGCAAGTCCTACGGTTCGCTGGAGATCTTCACCGGCGTGGACCTCGCGATCGACAGGGGCTCCCGCGTCGTGGTGCTGGGCTTCAACGGTGCCGGCAAGACGACGCTGCTGCGACTGCTGGGCGGCAGCGAGAAGGCGGACGCGGGTGGTGTCGTCCCCGGTCACGGCCTGAAGATCGGCTACTTCGCGCAGGAGCACGAGACGCTCGACCACGACGCCTCGGTGTGGGACAACATCCGGCACATGGCGCCGGACGAGCAGGAGCAGCGGCTGCGGTCGTTGCTCGGCACGTTCCTGTTCAGTGGCGAGCAGCTCGACCAGCCCGCCGGCACGCTGTCCGGTGGCGAGAAGACGCGACTGGCGCTGGCCGGTCTGGTGTCGTCGGCCGCGAACGTGCTGCTGCTCGACGAGCCGACCAACAACCTCGACCCGGCCTCGCGCGAGCAGGTGCTCGACGCGTTGCGCAGGTACGAGGGCGCGGTCGTGCTGGTCACCCACGACCCCGGCGCGGTCGAGGCACTGGAGCCCGAACGCGTGATCCTGCTGCCCGACGGCACCGAGGATCATTGGTCGGAGGACTACCTCGACCTCGTGCAGCTGGCGTGATCTCCACGCCTCAAAGGATTACCGAGCGCACCCTGTGATCAACTGTCTGTGATCGAATCGACCGTTCGGCGATCTCTTTGCTTGATCACCTGGCGTTCTGCCGGTTCCTGTTCGATCATTGCGACGACAGGGGCCGTAGAACGGCCCGACCTGCTCGTACGGAAGGCGGGACGAGGTGGCTGACCTGAAGAAGGGTGCCCGGATCACCGGCATCACGCGGGACAAGCTGGCCGCTGACCTGAAGAAGAAGTACGAAAAGGGCGCGAGCATCCGGGCTTTGGCCGAGAGCACCGGGCGTTCCTACGGCTTCGTGCACCGGGTTCTGTCTGAATCCGGCGTCACGCTGCGCGGTCGCGGTGGCGCCACCCGCACGAAGAAGAAGTAGCCACAACCAGACTGCTACTCTCCGGTAACTAGCGTCTAGTTCGCCGGAGGTATGACCATGCCAGTGCCCGCTATCGACGCTGGTGTGCTCGAGCGCGGTGGCGTTCGGCTCGCGATTTCCGGGCCGCTCGCGACCGTCACGCTCGATCGTCCCGACGTGTTGAACGCGCAGACGCCCGCCACCTGGCAGGCGTTGCAGCACATCGGCGAACAGCTGGACCCGGACGTCCGCGTCGTGGTCGTCCGGGGTTCCGGCCGTGCCTTCTCGGCGGGGCTGGACCGGCGCATGTTCACCGGTGAGCCCATCGACGGCGAACCCGGTGGTCTCGGTGCGATGCTGTCGTTGTCCGCCGCGGAGGCGGACGCGAAGATCGCTTCGTACCAGGCCGGGTTCACCTGGCTGAGCGACCCTGCGCGCGTGACGATCGCCGCGGTGCAAGGGCATGCCATCGGCGCCGGTTTCCAGTTGGCGCTGGCGTGCGACTTCCGCGTGCTCGCCGAGGACGCGCGCTTCTGCATGGCCGAAACCGGGCTCGGACTCGTGCCCGATCTCGGCGGCACGCTGCCCTTGGTGCGTCTCGTGGGTTACTCGCGCGCGGCCGAGATCTGTGTGACCTCACGGCGCGTCGGCGCCGAGGAGGCGCTGCGGATCGGCCTCGCGAACTCCGTCGTGCCCGCTTCCGGGTTGGACGCGGCAGTCGAGGAGCTGGTCGCCGCGGTGCTGAAGCCGGCGTCGGGTGCGGTGACGGAGACGCTGGCCCTCATCGCGTCGGCGGCCACGGGTCCTTCGGCGGAATCGCAGCTGGCACTGGAACGTGCCGCCCAGCTGCGCCGGCTGCAGTCTTTCGCGGCCCTGTCCGCTCAAAGCTGAACTTTTCCACGCCCCTAGCCACACGCGACGGAATTGTCAGACCGCTGTGCTGTTCTATTCAACGTGGACGGCTACAGCTCATGGCGATTCATGATGGGGGTGACCTCGGACGCGCCTTCCAAGGTGCGCCGAGGCACTTTCCGGCGCGTTCTGGCCTTCGCCCGGCCACATCGGGCGAAGCTGGTGGTGTTCCTGCTGCTGACGGTTTTCTCGTCGGTGCTGGCGGTGACGACGCCGCTGCTGGCCGGCCGCGTGGTCGACGCGATCGTGAAGGGCTCCCAGCCCTCCGTCGTGGTCTGGCTGGCCGTGATCATCGCGACGATCGCCGTGGCCGACGTCGGCCTGGGCTTGGTCGAACGATGGCAGTCGACGCGCATCGGTGAAGGCCTGATCTACGACCTCCGTCGCGCCGTGTTCGGCCACGTGCAGAAGATGCCCGTCGCGTTCTTCACCCGCACGCGCACCGGTGCGCTGGTGTCGCGCCTGAACAACGACGTGATCGGCGCGCAGCGCGCCTTCACCTCCACTTTGTCGGGCTTCGTCACGAACATCATCCAGCTCGTGTTGTCGCTCGGCGTGATGTTCACGTTGTCGTGGCAGGTCACGGCTTTGGCGCTGGTGCTGCTGCCGGTGTTCGTGCTGCCGGCGAAGCGCATGGGCCGCCGGATGGCGGACATGCAGCGCGAGGCGTCCACGTTGAACGCCTCGATGGTCACGCAGTCGACCGAGCGCTTCTCCGCGCCCGGCGCGACGCTGGTGAAGCTCTTCGGCCGGCCCGACCGCGAGGAGCAGGAGTTCTCCGAGAAGGCCGCGCAGGTGCGCGACATCGGCATCCGCACCGCGATGGCGACCCGGTGGTTCATGAGCGGACTGACGCTGGTGTCCGCACTCGCGCAGGCCCTGGTCTACGGGCTCGGTGGGTACCTGGCGCTGACCGGGCATCTGGCCGCCGGCGCGGTGGTTTCGCTGGCGTTGCTGCTCACCCGGCTGTATGCGCCGCTGACCGCGTTGGCGAACGCGCGGGTCGATCTGATGACGGCGATGGTGTCGTTCGAGCGGGTCTTCGAGGTGCTCGACCTGGACCCGATGATCAAGGAGCGGCCGGACGCCCGGCCCGTGCCTTCCGGCGCCGTGTCGGTGAAGTTCGACGACGTGCGGTTCGCGTACCCGTCGGCCTCGAAGGTGTCACTGGCCTCGTTGGAGTCCGTGGCCACTTTGGACACTCGCGGTGGCGAGGAAGTGTTGCACGGCGTCAGCTTCGAGGCTGCCGCTGGTCAGCTGGTGGCGATCGTCGGGCCTTCCGGGGCCGGCAAGTCGACGCTGGCCTCGTTGGTGCCCCGGTTGTACGACGTGGATTCCGGGTCGGTCCGGCTGTCCGATGTGGACGTCCGGGATCTGTCGTTCGCCTCGTTGCGCTCGGCTGTCGGTGTGGTGACGCAGGACGGGCATCTGTTCCACGACACGATCCGGGCGAACCTTGAGTATGCGTCGCCTGGGGCTTCGGATGACGAGTTGTGGGACTCGTTGCGGCGGGCCCGGTTGTTCGAGCTGGTGGGGTCCTTGCCGGATCAGCTGGACACCGTGGTGGGGGAGCGCGGGTATCGGCTGTCCGGTGGGGAGCGGCAGCGGTTGACGATCGCTCGGTTGCTGCTGGCTCGGCCTCGGGTGGTGATCCTGGATGAGGCTACCGCTCATCTGGATTCTGAGTCTGAGGCTGCGGTGCAGGAGGCGTTGAGTGAGGCGTTGGTTGGGCGGACGGCGTTGGTGATCGCGCATCGGTTGTCGACGGTTCGGGCGGCTGATCAGATTTTGGTGTTGGAGGGTGGGGAGATTGTCGAGCGGGGGACTCATGGGGAGTTGATGGAGTTCGGGGGGCGGTATTCGGATCTTTACAACACGCAGTTTGCTGAGCCTCCGGTGGTTGGGGTTTATGCGACTCCTCAGTTCAGTTCTCGGGAGGGGGCTGTTCAGTCGGGGTGATTTTGTGGGGGTGTGGGTCGCGGCCTTGCGGGTGGTCGCCTTGCGGGCGGCGACCTTGCGGTTGCGTGCTTTCCCTGGGGACGCTGCCCCCCGGCAATCTGATCGGGGGATAGCGCCGCGGGTGGGTTGATGGCACGCCTGTTTCGTTGGGCGGCTGCCGGTTGCGTGGGTGGTTGCGTTTGGGTGGTGGGGTCCCGTCACGAGTCGCACTGAGAGGCAGCCACACCTGAGGGGTCAGGTCAAGTCGCGAAAAGCGTGCGACTTGACCTGACCCCTCAGGCGCGGCAAGAGCTTCAGTGCGACTCGTGACGGGACCCCACCACCGGGCCCGGTATGGGAAAGACGCCTCGCCTTCGGCCTCGCGGGGGAGGGATGGCTTCGGCTCCGCCTTCGCGGTGGCGTTGCTAGCCCTTGAGGAAGGCTGCTGCCGCGGTTAGTGCGCTTTGGGATGAGCCTGCGTTTTCCACGAACACGGCGAACGCCACGTTGCCCTGGTAGCCCACGAACCAGCCGTGGGCTGAGCCGCCGCCCGCCTCGGCTGTGCCGGTTTTGCCTGCCAGTCCTCGGAATCCGGCCAGTTGCTTGGCCGTTCCGGCTGTTACCACCTCGGTCATCATCGTGCGCAGTTGCGGCAGGAGTGCGGCTGGTGGTGGTGCGCCCACGTCTCCTGGGGTGGCTGCCCTGCCCCTGAGGAGAGTGGGTGTGGGGGTGCGGCCTGAGGCCACGGTTGCTGCCACCAGGGCCATGCCGAAGGGGCTGGCTACCACGTTGCCCTGGCCGAAGCTGTTTTCGACCTGTTGGTCGCCGGTGGCGGGTGGGACTTTGCCCGTGTTGGTTTCGGCGCCGGGCATGTTCCAGTCGGCGCCCAGGCCGAAGCGCTTGGCCATGGCCGGCAGGGCGTCGGCTGGGAGGTCGTGGCCCAGTTCGCCGAAGGTGGTGTTGCAGGAGAGGGCGAAGGCTGTGTGGAAGGGGAGGCTTTCGTGGCCGAAGCCCGCGTTGTTGACGGTTCGGGTGCCGATGGTGGCCTTTTGCGGGCAGGGGATCGGGGCGTTCGCGGTTACCAGGCCTGCTTCCATGGCGGCGGCTGCGGTGACGATTTTCAGCGTTGAGCCTGGGGCGTAGCGGCCTACGAACGGGTTTGTGCCTACCAGGGCCTTGTTTTGGGCCACGGCCAGGATTTCGGTCGTTTTGGGGTCGATCGCCACGATCGCGGCGCCCTGTGGGAGGGCGTCCACTGCTGCTTGGGCGGCTGCTTGGCGGGCCTGGTCGATGGTGACGGTCAGTTTTTCGCCTGCTTCGGGCTTCTTGCCGTCCAGGGCGGTGAAGTTGGTGCCGGAGGAGAGGCCCACCTCCCAGCCGTCGGTGCCCTTGACGTCGCCTGCCTGGGCGGTGATCGTCGTGTAGAGGCCGTCCGGGATCGAGCCCTTGACCAGGGGTTTGCCGTCGCGGCCCAGTAGGGCGCCGTCGGCCAGGGCCTGGCGGTAGACGAGGGCACCGCCCTCGGTCAGTTGTGGGTGGATGACGGTGGGGGTCCAGTGGACCTTCCACTCGTCGGCGGTGCGTTGCAGGGCGATCTTGATGTCGTACTTGAGCAGGGCCGAGTTCGGCATCGTCCAGGCCACGGCGGCTGCGATCTCGGTTGTCGTGGTGCCGTCGGGCAGTGGTGGTGCCGGTTCCAGGCGGGCTTGGAACGCTGAGGTGCCCATGCCGGTTTTGGTGGCGGCCAGGGCCTTTGCGGCTGCGTCTGGCGCGTCGGTCAGGGCGGATGCGGCTGTGGTGTTGTCGCCGAACATCTTGAACACGAACGACTGGGCTACGTCGCTTGGTGTTGCCACCTGCTTCTTTGGCGTCTCGGACACCGCCGGGCCGCCGCCCCACAGCATCGCGCCCGCCACGCCGATCACTGTGGCTGTGGCGAGCGCGCCGCCGATCAGGACGTATCTACGAGTCTTTTGTTGCACCGTGAATCTCCCCCCAAGGAAGTGCTACCCCGGGGGGAGATTAACGCGTTGTTGCTGAGAAGTACTGCGTATCTCTACTCATCCCAGTTGCGGGATGCGGGTTTGGTAGTGCCGGAGCATGTCGGCGTTGGCCGCGTCGCCGCCTTCCACGTTCGCGCTGCGCCACAGCGGCAGTTGCACGCCGGTCTCGGTGGCCTTGTCGAGCAGGCGGACCATCAGCAGGTTCCACAGGAAGGTCGTGGCCAGGGTGGAGACGGCGGCGGTCACCGGGGCGTGCTCCGGGTAGGTGGAGTCGCCTGGGGGGACGAGGTTGTCGAGGACGACCGTGGCTACTTCGGCCAGGGTCGAACCGGCGCGGCGAGGGGCCTGGGCGCTGGCGCTGACCGAGGTGACGGCCACTACCGGGCAGCCCGCGTTGGCGGCTTCCAGGGCCAGTTCGACGGGGTAGGGGTTGACGCCCGAGGTGGAGAAGACGAACAGGACGTCGTGCGGGGCCAGGCCCGCTTCGCGCAGGACCTCGCCGGCCAGGCCCGAGCGGCGTTCGGCGGAGGTGCTGCTGATCGCGCCGTGCATCGGGAGGAGTTCGGGGTGGTAGATCGGGCGGACGCAGGCCAGGCCGCCCGCCCGGTAGAAGGTCTCGGCGACCGCTGCCAGTGAGTGTCCGGCGCCCGCTGTGAGGATCGTGCCGTCCGCCTGCACGGCGGCGAGCACGAGCTCGGCCACGTCGTCGAGGGCTGAGGCGTTGTGCTGTTCGACGCGCGTCAGGTGCGTGCGCACGAGGTTGCCGTAGTCGGACCCCGTCACGGTGTCGGTCGTCATGCCGGTCAGTAGTACCGGATGTCCGATGGCCTCACCAGTAACCCACGCACCGCAAAGCCCGATACGCGCGATAACAGGTGCTCCAGCTCTTGGCGGACGGGGGTGGGTTGGATCAGGCGGTACTTCTATTTCTGGGTCGTGCTGACCGCGGTGTTCGCGGGCGCGGGCGCCACGCACATCGCGCTGGCCATCACCTACTCCGAGCTGTGGCCGGTGTGGGTGGCGCTGGTGCAGCTCCTCGTCGCCGGCGGGTGCGCCCGCGCGGCCGTGTACTACCGGCCCTAAGCGAGCAGTTCGACGCCCAGCGCCGAGGCTGTGTGCAGGACGGAGTTGCGGTGTCGCTGGGCGACGGCGAGGCCCGCGTCGCGCAGCACCGAGGCGTGCGCGCTGGCCGACGCGGCCGAGATGCCCAGCCGGCGGGCCAGCTCCGTGGTCGTGCAGCCGCCCGCGATGACCCCCAGGGCGGCGGCGCGGGTGCGGCCCAGCAGCGCCTCCAGCGAACGTTTGCCGGCGCTCGTCACGTGCAGATCGCGCGCTATCGGATAGACGAGGACGGGGATGCGGCGCTGGTCGCGGAGCATGATCGGCCGTTCCCAGCAGAAGTACGACGGCACGAGCACCAGGCCCTGGCCGTGCAGGTGGACGTCTCGGTGCGGGAAGCGGGACTCGATCGTCAGCACCGGTGGTGCCCACGAGATCGTCGGGTGCAGGCCAGAGAGCATGCCCTCGCAGCCGCCGTCCAGGAAGGAACGTGCCCGCACCGCGCGGTCCGCGTCCACGACGGCGCGGACCTCGTCCCAGATCGGGGCGAGCGCGTGCTGGTGGTAGGCGCGCAACGCGTCGCCGAGTGAATCCAAAGTGGCCACGTCACCGGTGGCCAGCAGGTGGGTGCGCGGGTCGAGGCGCTGACCATCCAGTTGGGCCAGGTCCGCGCGCAACGACTCCGCTGGCGTCGAGAGCACGGCGTCAATGCCGGCGTCCAGCGCGCAGGCGCCTGCGGTGGGGGTGAGGAAGTCGGGCGAGTAGCCGACGGGTGGCGCCAGCTGCATGAGCCAGCGCGTGTCGTCGGGCAACGTCGTCCGGACGTTCGCGCGCCAGGTGCCGAACACCGGGGTCGCCGAGCGCTGCCGCAGCACGTGCAGGCTCAGCAGGATCTCCCACATCGGGTCGGGACCGGGGGCGACGCGCACCCGCGACAGGTCCTCAGCCGAGAAATGGACACGCAACACGGCAAGCAGATTGGCACAGCGTCGCGAGGCCTGTACCGGGTTCGCAACGACTGACCCGAATGGTCCATGCCACCCACCCTGCGTGGTTGCTTACGCCGTCATACGTGCTTCTACCTGCTTATTTAGGACTTGGCCGAATGTTGTGGCGGTGTCACGCAGCGTGCCAGCAAGCTTCCGCCGAGCGTCGCGTCAGGGGGCGGCGCCACCACTGAGGGGATCAGGAAATGAAGCTTGCGAAGATCACCGGAGCGGTCGCCGCCGCCGGTGTCGCGATGACCATCCTCACCGCGCCGGTCGCGCTCGCGGTGCCCGGCGAGACCGTCATCCCGGCCGCCGCCGAGCTCGGCATCCAGGGTGAAGGCGTGCTGCCGCACGAGTTCCAGGTGCAGAAGACCGGCTACTGGTGCTCCGCTGCCGCCGCCCGCATCGCGCTGACCGCGCGGGGCAAGAAGGTCGAGCAGTCCACGCTGGCCTCCTACATGAAGGTCACGACCAACGGCCTGCCGAACATCAAGAACCTCGAGAACGCCCTCGACCACTACACCGGCTCGACCTACTACCAGGTCAAGCAGTGGTCGTCCGACTCGCAGCTGCTGACGAAGCTCAAGGCCGACGTCGTCTACAACGCCAACCGCGGCCACGCCGTCGTCATCAACGTGATCCGCCTGAACGGCCGCAACTACTCCGGCGGCCACTACGCCACGATCGTCGGCTACCGCGCCGGCGGCAACGAGTTCGCGGTGGCCGACCCGGCCTACGCGGGTGGCCGGCTGGCGTGGCTGAGCGCCTCCAACGTGTCGTCGGGCATCAAGCTCCGCCGCTACGTCGCCTGACCCTCTTCGGGTAGATCACTGGGCATGTCACTGGGCATGTCACTGGGGTGATCCACATCGGCACCGTTCGCCACGTCGGCACATTCGACGTGGCGAACGGTGTTCGCTTTGAGGTAGTCACGCGCGCCCTGGTCGCCGTCCGCCGACGCCACCACGCCCGCGAAGTGGTCCGAGCCGATCAGCACCGGATGCCCGACCTCGCCGTCGTACACCGCGCGTGCCAACGCTTTCGGCTCGGCGAGCGCCATCAACCGGTGCAGTGCGGCGACGGTGACCCCTGGTGTGTCCACAGGTAGCACCACCACCGCGTCGGCGATGCCCACGGCGTGCAGGCCCGTTCGCAGCGACGAACCCATGCCGGACGCCCAGTCCGGGTTGTCGACGACGGTCACGCCGTCCAAAGAGGCCGTTGCCCGCACCTCGCCGGCACTGGCGCCGAGCACGACGACGACCGGCTCGCAGCCGGCGGCTCTCAGCAGATCGGCCGCTGAGTCGACGAAGAGCTTGCCCTGGAAGGAAACGAGGGCTTTGGGGGAGCCGAACCGGCGGCCGGCCCCCGCAGCTAGCAGGAGGCCGGCCACGCGCATGGGGCGAATCTAGTGGAGTGGCTCGCAACGCGCTGCCAGTCAAGGCGGTGCCGGTTCCCAGGCGACGCTAGGCCAAGTTCTCCAGGATCATCGAGGAAACAGCCTCGGGGATCTCCTCGGGGATCCAATGACTGACGTCCTCGACCATCTCGAACCGGTACGGCCCGGTGCACCAGTTCTCGGTCTCGAACGCCGCCACCGACCCGAACGCCACGTCCTCGGTGCTCCACACGTACATGGTCTTGACGCTGACCTTGTCCGCGGCGCCGTGCGGCTTGCCGGCGCGGTACCAGTTCAGCGCGGCGGTCAGCGCGCCCGGCTCGGCCAGGCGCTGGAGGTACTCGTCGATGTGCGAGGGCCGGATCCGCCACTCGAACATCTGCTTGAGGACCTGGGCGTTGTTGTCGAGCATCCGCTTCTCGGTGCTGCGCTCGCGCCAGTCGACCATGTACCGCGACCGCAGATGCTGGTCCTCGTCGCTCTGCAGCGCCATCTTGAGCGCGGCGGGATGCGGCGTGGAGAACACCGACAGCGTGCGGAGGCGGTCGGGGTGCTCGATGGCCGTCCACCAGGCGACGGCGCCACCCCAGTCGTGCCCGACCAGGTCGAACGTTCCCCAGCCCAGCGCGTCCGCCATCGCGAGCACGTCGCCCACCAGGTGCGTCACCGTGTACTCGGACACCTGCTCCGGCCGCACGCCGGGGGAGTAGCCGCGCTGGTCGGGGGCGACCGCGCGGTAGCCGTTCACACCGAGCACCGCGACCTGGTGCTCCCACTCGATGGCGGCTTCCGGGAACCCGTGCAGCAGCAGCACCGGGCGGCCGTCTTCGGGACCGGCCGCGATGGCGTCGAAGGTGCCTGCCTCGGTGGGGATGCTGAGGTGTTCGATCACGGGGCCGGACACTACCTGTGTGACCTGGCTCTCAAGGGTCGAGCCGAACGGCGTGGCCGCACGAAGACCGGGTGTGCATCCGCATGTCGACGTGCTGAAACCACCGGGCGATACGAACGCCGTCGTGCTCGTGCTGCACGGCGGACGGGAGCACGGCACCGAACCCGTCCGGCGCCACAACCTCGCGTACCTGCGCATGGTTCCGCTGGCTCGTGCCCTGCGCGCGCCGGGGGTCGAGGTCTGGAACCTGCGCTACCGCGTCCGTGGCTGGAACGCGCCGAGCCTCGACCCCGTCAAGGACGCCGGCTGGGCGCTCGATCGGATCGCCGACCTGCATCCGGGCAGACCGGTCGTGCTCGTCGGTCACTCCATGGGCGGCCGGACGGCGCTCAGGGTCGCCGGGCACCCGAGCGTGACGGCGGTGTGCGCGCTCGCGCCGTGGCTGGTGCCCGGTGAGCCGTTCGAGCAGTTGAAGGGCAAGGCGCTGCTCATCGCGCACGGCGACCAGGAGCGGACGACCGACCCGGCGAAGTCGCTGTCGTTCGCCAAGCAGGCGAAGACCGTGACGGACCGGGTCGCGCGGTTCACCGTCGAGGGCGACGGCCACGCGATGCTGCGGCGGGCGCGGGACTGGACCCGGCTCGTCGTCGACTTCGTACACGGTGAGCTCGGACTCGAACCGGTCGCACCGGACATCTCGAATGCCATGCGGGAGGCCTCGCCGCGGGGCCTCGACGTGCCATTGGGAGGTTCGCGTGGCTGAGGTCGCCGTCATCGGAGCCGGGATCGCCGGGCTCACCGCCGCCTATGTGCTGCAACGCGAACATGACGTCACGCTGTTCGAGGCCGACGACCGGCTCGGTGGCCACGCGCACACGCACGACATCGACGGCGTGCACGTCGACAGCGGGTTCATCGTCCACAACGAACGGACGTACCCGAACCTGATCCGGCTCTTCCGCGAGCTCAACGTGTCCACTCAGGACTCCGAGATGTCGATGAGCGTCAGGTGCGACGGCTGCGGCCTGGAGTACGCGGGCGCACGGAAGCTGCCCGGCCTGTTCGCGCGGCCCGAGCAACGTCAGGAACGCCCGCTACGTGCGCATGCTCGCGGAGATCACCCGCTTCTACCGGCACGCGCAGCGCGTGCTCGACCACGAAGAGGCGCACGACGTCACGCTCGGCGCGTTCCTCGTCATCGGTGGCTACTCGCGGTACTTCGTCGACCACTTCATCATCCCGCTGGTCAGCGCGGTGTGGTCGGCCGGCGCGGCGCTGAGCATGAGGTACCCGGCCTGGTACCTGTTCGAGTTCCTCGGCCAACCACGGCATGCTCTCGGTCGGCGGCACCCCGCAGTGGAAGACCGTCGTCGGCGGCTCCCGCACGTACGTCGACCGCGCGGTGAAGAGCCTCAAAGCGGTCCACATCTCCACTCCCGTCCGGGCGGTCACGCGCACCGCCGGTGGCGTCGAGATCCGCGACGACGGCAACGTGCTGCACACCGCGGACCACGTCGTCATCGCGACGCATCCCGACCAGGCGCTCGGCCTGCTCGCCGACCCGACCCGCGCGGAGAAGGAGGTGCTGGGCGCGTTCCGGTACTCGCGCAACGAGACCTGGCTGCACACCGACGCCTCGATCCTGCCGCGCGCGAACGGTGCGAAGGCGTCGTGGAACCTCTACAAGCGAGCGTGCCGGGAGACCGGCGACCAGGTGCTCGTCAGCTACCACCTGAACCGGCTGATGCGGCTCGACGAACGCCGCGACTTCGTCGTCACGCTCAACCCGCACGACGTGAACCCGGACCGGGTGCTCGCGTGGATGACCTACGAGCACCCGATCTACACGCCGGAATCCGTTGCGGCGCAACGACGTCTGCCCGAGATCAACTCGCCGGTCACCGCCTATGCCGGCGCCTACCACGGCTGGGGCTTCCACGAGGACGGCTGCGCGTCCGGAGTGCGCGCGGCCCGGCACTTCGGGGTCGAGTGGTGATCTACGACGTCGTCGTCACGCACACCCGCCGCGAACGGATCGACCGGGAGTTCCGCAACCGCGCGTACATGTGGCTCGTCGACCTGGACGAGCTGCCACGCCTGCCCTGGTGGGCGCGGCCGTTCGCGCGCTTCGAGGCGCGTGACCACTCGTTTGGTACTGCCGGCTCAGCCGGCGTCGGGTCGCCCGAGCGGTCCATCAGGGAGAACCTGGACGACTGGCTGGGCGAGCGCGGAGTCTCGCTCGGCGGCGGTCAGGTGCTGATGCTCGCCAACGCGCGAGTGCTCGGCTACGTCTTCAACCCGCTGTCCGTGTACTGGTGCCACGACGCTTCCGGAGAGCTCGTGTGCGTCGTCGCGGAGGTGCACAACACCTACGGCGGGCGTCACTGCTATCTGCTGCGCACCGACGACCAGGGCCGGGCGTCGGTGGACAAGGAGTTCTACGTCTCCCCGTTCCTCGAGGTCGGCGGCCACTACGTGATGCGGCTGCCGAAACCGGGCGACCGGCTGTCCGTGACCATCGCGTTGCGGCAGGACGGGAAGACGACCTTCAGCGCGTCCGTGCGCGGGACCCGCGGCTCGGGGCTGCGGATGCTCCTGCGCCGGCCGCTGATGCCCCAGCGCGTGTCCGCGTTGATCCGCCGCCACGGCATCGCGCTGTACCTGCGGCGCCTGCCGATCGTTCCCAGGAGTAGTGAATGAGCACGTTGACGCTGCCTCGCCCCGCCCAGGGCATCTGGCCGGGACTGTTCACCGCGCCGCGCTCGCCGATGCGCGCCCGGATCGCCGAGTCGCTGTTCCGCAGCGCCGTCCGCACGCTGCCCGTCACCGTCCGGTGGCCCGACGGCCGGACGTGGGGCGCCGGCGGCCCGGTGATGCACCTCGTGCGGCCCGCCGAGTTCTTCCACCGGCTCGGCGCCGACGCCAAGATCGGCTTCGGCGAGGCCTACATGGTGGGGGACTGGACGTCGAACGAGCTCGCGGACGTCCTGTCGGCGTTCGCGGCCCGGCTCTCCACGCTGATCCCGCCCGGCCTGCAGCGGATGCGGCGGTGGGCGGAGCGGCGGCAGACCGAGGTCAACGACGTGGCGGGCTCGCGGCAGCACATCCACCGGCACTACGACCTGTCCAACGAGCTGTTCGCGGCGTTCCTCGACGAGACGATGACGTACTCGTCCGCGCTCTTCGACCACAACGACCGGGGCGTGGACCTGCGCACGGCCCAGCTGCGCAAGATCGACGGCGTGCTCGACTACGCGGGCGTGCGGTCCGGATCGCGGGTGCTGGAGATCGGCACGGGGTGGGGCGCGCTGGCCATCCGGGCGGCCCAGCGGGGAGCCACCGTCACGTCACTGACGATCTCCGCGGAACAACGCAAGCTGGCACTGGACCGGGTGAGGGACGCGGGCCTCCACGATCGAGTGGCGGTGCACCTGCGCGACTACCGAGAGGAACAGGGCCGGTACGACGCCGTCGTCAGCGTCGAGATGGTCGAGGCGGTCGGCGTGGAGTACTGGCCGGCGTACTTCTCGATGCTCGACCGGGTGCTCGCGCCGGGCGGCCGGGTGGGGCTGCAGGCGATCACCATGCCGCACGACCGCATGATCGCGAGCCAGGCCAGCTACACCTGGATCCACAAGTACATCTTCCCCGGTGGGCTCATCCCGTCGGTGCGCGCGATCGAGGACTCGGTGCGCGACCACACCCGGCTGCGGATCGCCGAGACCCGGTCGTTCGGCGACGACTACGCCGAGACCCTGCGGCGGTGGCGCGACACGTTCCTCACCCGTTGGGACGAGGTCGCGCGGCTCGGCTTCGACGACACGTTCCGCCGGATGTGGGAGTTCTACCTCGCCTACTCGGAGGCCGGGTTCCGGGTCGGCTACCTGGGAGTTCAGCAATTCGGCATGGCCGAAAGACTGGGCCATTAGGACCACCTTCTACCCCAAAAGGGTGCTGCTTGTCCCGTCCGGGCGGACTTCGTGGTCCTCTTGGATGCAGGCGGTATCAAACGGCTCGCTGCGTTCTCTTCTTCAGTGAAGCCCCTAGTGTCGCTGTAGTGAGGAGGTCGCCGGGATGGTTCAACCCACAGCCGTGCGGACCGGTGGCGGTCTTGGCGTCCTCTCACCTGAGGAGGCCTGGAACCAGCCAACGGTGCCCATGCGCCGTCGGGTGCGCCAGGCACCGGTCTCCAACCAGTGGCTCGCCGAAGCCGAGTTCACCGACCTCGTCGACGCCGCCTTGGCCGGAGACAGACGGGCGGTCGAGCACCTGCTCGGCCGGATCCAGCCCCTGATCGTGCGGTACTGCCGGGCACGGGTCGGCGGCCGCGAACGCACCCTGGTCTCGGCGGAGGACATCGCGCAGGAGGTCTGCGTGGCCGTCCTCGGCGCCCTGTCCAAGTACCGCTACGAACCCGGTTCGTTCCTGGCCTTCGTCTACGGCATCGCGGCCCACAAGGTCGCCGACGCCCGCCGCCGCGCCGTCCGCAACCGCGCCGAGGTCGTGCCGGAGCTGCCGGACTGCCCGTCGCTGGACACCGGCCCGGAGCAGCACGCGGTCAACGGCGAGATGATGGCCCAGGTCACGCGGCTGCTGCACAAGCTGCCGTCGCGTCAGCGCGAGATCCTCGTGCTGCGGGTGGCCGTCGGGCTGTCCGCCGAGGAGGTCGCGCTGGCCGTCGAGTCGACGCCGGGTGCGGTGCGGGTCGCTCAGCACCGTGCGCTGACCAGGATGCGGGAGATGATCGCCGAGGAGGGCTGAGCCTCTCCGGTACCCGGGTTCGCGCGGAATCGGGGGTTCTTCGCGGGAGGAACCCCGCGGAGGCGGTTTCCCGCGCAAAATTGTCGGTTTCGGGTGGCAAGGTGGTCGCCATGGCGGAACCCGACTTCGACGTGCTCCTCACGGGGACGGTCTTCCTCGACATCATCTTCACCGGCCTGCCCCGCCCGCCCGCGGCGGGCACGGAGGTGTGGGCCGAGGGCCTCGGGTCGTGTCCGGGCGGGATCGCGAACCTCGCGGTGGCGCTGCGCCGGCTGGAGCTGAAGACCGCGCTCGCGGCGGCGTTCGGTGAGGACGCGTACGGCGACTTCTGCTGGGACGTGCTCGCCGACCAGGAGGGGGTCGACCTCTCTTATTGCCGTCGCTTCTACGGGTGGCACTCGCCGGTGACCGTATCTATGGCGATGGAGCACGACCGCAGCATGGTGACGCACGGGCACAAGGCGCCCGTGTGCGCTGATGATCTCTTCAACCCGCCGCCGAAGACCAAGGCGTGCTTCGTGCACATCCAGGCTGAGGACGAGCGGTGGGTGCGCACGGCGAAGGAGCACGGCGCCAAGCTCTTCGCGGACATCGGCTGGGACCGCACCGGCGCGTGGTCGCCGGAACTGCTGCGGCGGCTCGACGGTTATGACGTGTTCCTCCCGAATCACGTGGAGGCGCAGGGGTACACCCGCACCGACACCCCGGAGGCCGCGGCGCGCAAGCTCGCCGAGCACGTGCCAGTGGTGGTCGTCACACGTGGCGGTGGGGGAGCGGTCGCGGTCGACAGCTCTACCGGCGAAGTTGTGGAGGTGCCGGGGCTGAACGTGGCGCCGCTCGACGCGACGGGTGCCGGTGACGTGTTTGGGGCGGGGTTCGTGATGGGCACTCTGGCCGGGTGGCCGCTGGAGCACCGGGTGCGGTTCGCGAACCTGTGCGCCGCGCTCTCGGTGCAGCACTTCGGCGGGTCGCTGTCCGCTCCGGGCTGGGGCGACATCGCGGTCTGGTGGCGGACGGTGAGCAGGCGGCCGGACGAGGAACTGTCCCGGTACGGGTTCCTCGACGACCTGCTGCCCGACCACGCCGGCGTGGAGGTGCGACGGGCCAGTCCGACGATCGGCCTCCGGTTGCTCCGGTAGGTTGAAACCAGTCGATCAGCGGACGCAACCTTTCGGGTCTCCCGCGCGACTTATACGTAGGGAATCTCTGGGGTGTTGTTCGAGAGGAGTTGCGGTTTGTTCGCCGCACGTGCGTCAGGCTTGGTCAAGTTGATGGGGTTGTGCCTGACGGCGGGTGTGCTCCTCGCCGCGATGGTGTTCCCGTTCGTCGGGGGTCTCGGGCTGGCGTCCAACCGCGCCGCCGACACCGTCGATCAGACGTCGGGAGACCTCGCGAAGGGTGAGCTTCCACTCGTTACGACCATTTTGGACATGAACGGCGAGCCGATCGCCTATCTGTACGACCAGTACCGCGTTCCGTTGGAGTCCAAGGACATCTCGGACACGATGAAGGCCGCGATCCTGGCGATCGAGGACAAGCGGTTCTTCGAGCACCGCGGCGTCGACTGGCAGGGCATCGCCCGTGCCGCCGCCAAGGCCGGTGTGGACGGTGGGGCGACGCAGGGCGCGTCGACGCTCACCCAGCAGTACGTGAAGAACTACATGGCGTTCGTGCTCGGCGCGGACAACGAGCAGGAAGCCTGGGAGAAGGCCACCGAGGCGACCATCGGCCGCAAGATGCGCGAGGCGCGGGTGGCGCTTCAGCTCGAGCAGCAGATGTCGAAGGACGAGATCCTCACCGGCTACCTGAACATCGTGCCGCTGGGCAACCAGACCTACGGCGTCGGTGCCGCCGCCAAGGCGTACTTCAAGACGACCGCCGACAAGCTGACCGTGCCGCAGGCCGCCCTGCTGGCCGCGATCGCGAACCGCCCGTCGTCGCTGAACCCCGGCGCCTCCCCGGAGAAGGCGCTGGAGCGTCGTAACACCGTCATCGACAAGATGCGGGAGAACGGCGCGTTCGGCACCGACCAGACCGAGGCCCAGAAGAAGGCGGACGAGTACAAGGCCGCGCCGATGGGCGTGGTCGAGGACCTGCAGATCCTGCCGAAGGGCTGCGTCGGCTCCGGCGACGGCCCGATCTACGGCTTCTTCTGCTCCTACCTGCTCGACTACCTGCGCGAGTCCGGCATCACGAACAAGCAGCTGCAGCGCGGCGGCCTCACCATCCAGACGACGATGGACCCGAAGGCCACCAAGGCCGCGAAGGCGTCGGCCGAGCAGCAGGTGCCGAAGACCCAGAACGGCATCTCGAACGTCATGTCCGTCGTACAGCCGGGCAAGGACAAGCACCGTGTGCGCGCGCTGGTCGCCTCACGTGACTACGGCAACAAGGCCGAGCTCGGCCAGGTCGCCCGCCCCGTGCCCGCCGAGGTCCTGCCGTTCGGCCCCGGCTCGGTGAACAAGGTCTTCACGGCCGCCGCCGCGCTGGAGAAGAACCTCATCGGCATCGACAAGGAGATGGCGGTCCCCGCCACCTACTTCTCGCGGGTCTACCCGAACGGCGGCGCGCCGTGGAAGGTCGAGAACGCCGGCAAGTACAACGACAAGATGTCGCTGACCCAGGCCCTCGCGACCTCCCCGAACACCGGCTTCGTCATCCTGCAGGAGAAGACGGGCCTCGACAGCGTCGTGGACATGGCCTACCGCCTGGGCATGCGCGAGACGCTCCAGGGCGTGAACCGCGCGGGCGAGCCGCTGAACAGCGACCGGTCGAACGGCCCGTCCCAGGGCGACTGGACGAAGGAGAACAACGCGGGCTCCTACACCCTCGGCCCCGGCGCCACCAGCGTCCTCGAGCTGGCCAACGTCGCGTCCACCATCGTCTCCGGCGGCACCTGGTGCCCGCCGACGCCGGTGGAGAAGGTCCTGGACCGCTACGGCAAGGACGTCCCGTTGAAGGAAAAGCCCTGCGAGCAGGCCGTGAACACCGACCTGGCCAACTCGCTGGCCCAGGGCATGTCCCACGACACGAGCGGCTCCGGCACCGCAGCCGCCGCCGCCTCCGCCTCCGGCTGGAACCGCCCGGCCATCGGCAAGACCGGCACCACCGAGGAACACAAGTCGGTCGCCTTCCTGGCCGCGACCCCGCAGTACGCGGGCGCCGTGATGACCTACGCCGACGGCAACCGCCCCGAGGTGATCTGCGCGAACCCGATCCGCTTCTGCCCCGGCAGCAGCCAGGGCGTGTTCGGTGGCCAGGTCGCGGCCCCGACGTGGTTCAACGCGATGAAGGCGATCCACGAGGGCCTGCCGGTGGTACCACTGCCGCCAGCCGCAGCCCGCTACAAGTAAGAGCCGCAGTCTCAGCCTGAGAACACAGCTTGAGAACACAGCCTGAGAACAGGGCCGCCGGACGCCAGCCGCGTCCGGCGGCCCTTTGCTTTGCCCGGCGGTCCTCGCTTCGCGCGGAGGCGGTGCCGCCGGGGCGGCCTCGGGTCAGCCCACCCGCCAGGCGACCCGTGGGCGGGCGCGGTGGCGGGTGGTCGGCCGGTGAACGGCGCCGCGCGTGGCGATGCGAAGCGAGCCGTCCGTACCTAGCCGCGCATGGGTTCCCCGTGTGGCGATGCGTAGCGAGCCGTGCGACCTAGCCGCTCATGAGCAGCGATGATGCCCCGTCAGCCACAGGCGATTGGGGCTTGACCTTGAGGGGGCGAGGTGCTCCCCTCTCGGGCTCGGCCGGTCGCGAAGCTACCGGCCTTTTCCGGCCGTCTCAGCGCCTCGCCAGAGGCTCAAGGTCAAGCCCCAATCGCAATCGTCGCGCAGCGGCGATGACCCCAATGCCCGGTATGGCCTACGCGACCACCGACGCAAGGTGACCCGTTGTACGGCAGGTGACCAACCCCGCTGGAACGCGCCAGGCCGCCCGAAACAGGACCACCGCCCACCCGAAACAGGATCCCGCTCGTCCGCCACAGGACCTCGCTCGCCCGCCACAGGACCACCGCGGGCCCGCAACAGCGCCACCCGCCCGAAGGGCCAAACGACCCCGGCTCCAGCGCGTAAGCACCCACCGCGCCCACCGCACCCCGGAACCCGGCCGCAAACCTTTAACGATAAACCGACTGACCAGTACAAACACCAAGACCGGCATTGGTCTAAAGCACGTTAATCAGCCCATCCACCGCGCAACTACGCAACGTGACCGACCGTGGCCTCTGTCACCTAAACGCCCACATGGCTTGCTCCTGCCGGTGACGCGAGGTTACGTTCTGCGCCGCATGTCACGGTTCGATAACCGCAAGGACACGGATCGCCCCCGAAACGGTCCAGTCCACCCCGGGTCTCGAAGCCGGCAACCAGGGCCCCGAACGCCCAGCCGGCCAAGAAACCCACCGGGCCCCCGAAGCCCGCAACAGGGCCAGGCCCCGCAAGCAGGACCCCCGGTCCCGCCTGCAGGGCCAGAGCAGTCCGCCGCAAGCAGGACGACCCCGCAGGAACCCGGTCCCGCCTGCAGGACCAGTCCAGCAAGCAGGCCCCCCAGGTCCCGCTCGCAGGACAGCCCACCGCGGTTAGCCGAACTCCCCCGAGTGCATGGAGGCAGGTTTTGGCACGGCATCGAGCGAAGGGCCCACTGGTCGACGTTCTCGGCAGAGTGGACCTGGACCGCAAGAAGGCCGTGGCGGCAGTTGTCGCCGCGGGCGCCCTGGCCGGCGCAGGCTTCACTCAGGCGATGGCCACGGTCGCCCCCGTCGACCGCATCGTCCCCATCGCCGCGACGACCGACCTTGCGGCGGCCATGACCCAGCAGCAGCAACCGCCGGGCATCCGGACGGTGCACGCCGTCAACACCGGCGCCGAGACCCGCAAGCTGTTGCACGCTGAGCAGATCCAGGTGCAGTTCAACGTCCGCGAGGCGCTCAAGTCCGCGGAGGGCACCTACGCCAAGCGCCAGCAGGCGATCAAGGCCGAGCAGGCCCGTGTCGCCGCCGAGGCGGAGGCCAAGCGGCCCAAGTGTGTCCGGCCGGCGCAGGGATCGTTCACGTCCGGCTTCGGTGCGCGCTGGGGTACCAGTCACAACGGTGTCGACATCGCGAACGCCATCGGCACGCCGATCGTGGCCGTCATGGACGGCACGGTCGTCGAGGCCGGGCCCGCGTCCGGGTTCGGGTTGTGGGTTCGCGTGCAGCACGAGGACGGCACGATCACCGTCTACGGCCACATGAACACGATCGACGTGCCGCAGGGCGCGAAGGTCAAGGCGGGCCAGCAGATCGCGACGATCGGCAATCGCGGTCAGTCGACCGGGCCGCACCTGCACTTCGAGGTGTGGACGGGTGGCTCGCAGAAGGTCAACCCCGTGGGCTGGCTCGCGGCTCGCGGCGTCACGCTGTAGCCGTCCACGAATAGTCGCAGTGCCACGCGCTGCCGGGCGTCAAGCCCGGCAGCGCGGAGCCATCTGAACCTCCCGATCGGGTCCACGGCGAGGCGTTCGTAGTGACGCAAGGCGACGTGACCGCCAAGGAGTTCGCGGCGGGAAGGTGGCGCCCTGCGTAAAGGTGCGCCAGGTTGAGCTCGTGGAAGAGATACCGAAGTCGGTCCCAGCGGAACGACCCGCGTGCGAGTCCTGATCACCGGCGGCGCCGGCTCGTCCTCACCGGCCTCGGCGAGAGCGCTCTCTCGGTGGCCGAAACGAGCGGGGCAGGTTCACCCCGGTGGAGCAGTCGGTGGCTCTTTTGGCTCGAATCGTGAGCGGAGAGTTCGATCACCGATCGGGTGAGCTCAGCACGCCCGAGGACTGGTGAGCCGACTTCACTGTCAACCGACAACAACTTCAGCCACGCGTATGAACCGCAAAGAGATAACCCTTCAGTAGTGCGTTAGGCCCTTCCTCGCCGACAGGTCAACGGGGATCGTCGCGAGAGGCTCCCCCCATCGCCCACTGGAGGCGTCGTGCCTGTCGGAACATCGTCCGCTGCCGTCAACCTGGCTGCGGCTCTCGAACCCGCGCATCTCGAACTCGCGCGCTCAACACTGCACGTCGAACTGCCCGACGACGTGCGGGGGCGGGTCGCGCGCTGTCGTGAGTTCGTGCTCGACGTCAGCGGCTCGGGACGCGCCATCTACGGTGTCACAACGGGTTTCGGCCCGCTCGCGGAGTTCGGGGGACGCGCGGACGGCGCTGGTCAGAGCGACAACACGATCATCCACCACATCGTCGGTCACGGTGCGCCGCTGCCGCCAGCGGTCGTCCGCGCGGCCGTGCTGGCGCGGCTGTTCTCGTTGGCACAGGGGCGATCCGGGGTGTCGGAGCGGGTGATCGCCGCGCTGATCGCCATGCTGGGAACGGAATTCGCGCCCGCCGTGCCACGGCTCGGATCGGTCGGTGCGAGTGGTGACCTCCAGCCGCTCGCCTACGTCGCTCATGCGTTGCGCGGCAACGGGAATGCGTTTTTCCGAGGTGAGCTCATGGCCGCGTCCGAGGCCCTCGCGCGTGCTGGGCTGCAGAAACTGGAGCTCGACGGCCGTGACGCGCTCGCCTTGGTCAACGGCATTTCCGTCACGGCGGCGGCGCTCGGACTGGCCGTCGCGCAGGCCGGGCGCTCGCACCGGACGGCGGAGCTGTTGTCCGCGTTGCTGACCGACATCCTGGGCTGTGGCACGGAGTTCGCCTCGGTCGGGCTGCTGGCCGCGTTCGGCCATCCGGACGTCGCGGACACCGCTGCCGCGATCAGGTCCTGGCTGCAGGGCAGCAGGCCGTCCGGTGAGCGCCCGCTGCAGGAGCCCTACAGCATCCGCTGCACGCCCCAGCTGATCGGCGCGGCCGGCACGAGCGTGCGGCACGCGGACGAGGTGGTGCGCCGCGATCTCAACGGGGTGAGCGACAACCCGTTGTTCTTCCCGGAGACGGGGGAGGTGGTGCACGGCGGCAACTTCTTCGGACAGTCCGGCGCTTTCGCCGCCGACCAGCTCAACGTCGCGCTCGTGCAGCTGGGCAACCTGGCCGAACGTCAGCTCGATCTGCTGGTCGATCCGCATCGCACCAACGGGTTGCCGCCGATGCTCAGTCCGATGCCCGGCCAGCACCACGCGTTGCAGGGCGTTCAGCTGTGCACGACCGCGACGGTGGCGGCGATGCGCCGCGCCGCCACTCCCTCGTCCGTGCAGAGCCTGCCGACGAACCTGCACAACCAGGACGTCGTCCCGTTCGGCACGCAGGCCGCACTCACCGCACTCGATCAGGCGCAGTTGCTGCGGTACCTGCACGCCGGGCTCGCGGTCGGGCTGCGGCAGGCCGTGCACGTCGGCGCACGCCGTCCGCAGGCCCCGAGGCTCGCGGAGGTGTTCGATCGAATCGCCGCGGAAGTGCCGCCGATCGTGGAGGATCGGCCACTTGACACCACGCTCGGCCGCGTGTCGGACCTGCTCGACCGCATTGTGTCCGAAGTGGAGGGTGTGTGATGAGTGCTCCCGTTTGTCTCCCCTCGTGGGGGCACACCTGGGTCGACCTGCCGGTGCTGCGGATGCCGCTACCGGGAACGGAACTGATTCCGTGCGCGACTGGCTGCTATCAGATTCCGATCGAGATCAGTGCCCCCGAGGATCCGGTGGACCGGGCCGTGCACCGGTGGTTTCTCGGCCATCACGGTGCATTTCTGGTGTGGAGGTTTCTTGCGGATTCACTCGATCGGTTGATACGCGAGCCTGATTCGCAACTAGTCCGCCTCGCTGCGCTTGGATACGACGCGTACTCGGTGATGCTGGCCTATTCGGGCAGTTGTTCCCGTGAGGTGTACGAGGACGTCATCCGGCCGTTGATGATGTCGTTCGACCCGGCGTTCAGCGGGCGATGGGCACGTGACTACGAGCCACTGCCCGGGCTGCTGCGCCGGGCCCGTACCGCACTGGGGCCCGCGGCAGCCGCACCGCTTTCCTCCGCGAGCAAGGCGAACCTGTTGGCACACATGGAGGTCATGCGCAGGCTCGTGCCCGATGGCGCTTCGCTGCTGCGCGAGTCGGGCAAGACCAGCGTGCCCACCACGGATGCCGAACGTGCCAGGTTCGACGAGTTCTTCCTGGTCAGCCGGGAGAACGTGTGCGTGAGCCGCTACCGCGCACACCGCGCCGCCGTCTTGGCCGCCATCGGTCGTGACCTCGCGGAACACCCGCTGCGGCCCGAGTACGGAGACAAGGCCAGGGACACCCTCCGGACGCTCCTCACCCGACTATGAGAGAAGGCCGCGCGTGAACGACTTCAAGACCGTGGTCATGACCCCGCAGATCTACCGGTACGTGCGCCGCCAGGCCGGCCAGCCCACCGCCGTGCAGGAGAAGCTCATCGCCCGCACGCTGGAGCTCGGCGACTCGGCGGAGATGCAGATCCCGCACGAGCAGGCCGTTCTGCTGTCGCTGCTGGTCAAGCTCACCGGCGCGCAGACCGTGGTCGAGGTCGGCACCTACACCGGGTACTCCGCGCTGGCGCTGGCGCAGGCACTTCCCCCGCACGGCAAGGTCATCACCTGCGACATCTCCGCCGAGTGGACGGCGATCGCCGAGGAGGCGTGGCAGGCGGCGGGCGTGCGCGACCGCATCGACCTGCGTCTCGGCGCGGCCGCGCTGACCCTCGCCGAACTGCCCGAGGAGCCGGTCATCGACCTGGTCTTCATCGACGCGGACAAGGTCGGCTACGTCCACTACTGGGAGCTGCTGGTGCCACGGGTCCGACAGGGTGGCCTGCTGCTCGCGGACAACACGCTCTTCTACGGCGAGGCCGCGTCCGAACAGCCGGAGGGCAACGCGGCCGCCATCAACGCCTTCAACACGTTCGTCCGCAACGACCCGCGGGTCGAGTCCGTGCTGGTGCCGATCGCGGACGGACTCACGCTGGCCAGGAAGAAGTGACGGCGCTAGGGCCTGTATCGAAGTCCATGTTCGCGATAGCCGGGCCTGAGGCGGCCCCTGGGGGTACGGCCGGACGGCCCACATACAACAGCGGTATGCGGGTCGTTCGGCCGCACCGCCAGGAACCACCTCAGGCCCGACTCTCATCGAACGAGACTCCGATACAGGCCCTAGGCGTGCGGTTGTGAGCATACCGACCGGTCGGTAGGGTGGGGGCCAAGTCGCTGACCTGGAGGCGTTCATGGCTCGTTGGGGAATCACGCTGCCGCTGCTCGGCGTGCCGGTGCTGGAGCACCGCGCGCTGGTGTCCGAGCTCGCCGGACTCGGCTACACCGACGTGTGGTCGGCCGAGACGACCGGCACGGACGCGTTCACGCCGCTCGCCCTGGCCGCCCAGTGGTCCTCCGAGCTGCGCTTCGGCCCCGCGATCGCGCCGGTCTACACCCGTGGGCCGGCGACGCTGGCGATGACCGCGGCGACGCTCGCCGAGGTGACCGGCGGCCGGTTCGTGCTGGGCATCGGCTCGTCGTCGCCCGCGATCGTGCAGCGCTGGAACGCGATCCCGTTCGAGGAGCCGTTCAAGCGGACCCGCGACACGTTGCGCTTCCTCAAGGCCGCGCTGGCGGGCGAGAAGGTGACGGCGGAGTACGACACGTTCGCGGTGTCGGGCTTCAAGCTCGAGCGCCCGCCGGCCGCGAAGGTGCCGATCATGCTCGCGGCGCTGCGGCCGAACATGCTGCGCCTGGCCGGTCGTGAGGCCGACGGCGCGATCACGAACTGGCTGGCCGCGACCGACGTGCCGCAGGTCCGGGAGGAGCTCGGCGAGTCCGAGCTGGCCGCCCGGATCTTCGTGTGCCCGACCGAGGACGCCGACGCCGCGCGAGCCCTGGGCCGCATGCTGATCAGCACCTACCTGACCGTGCCGGCGTACGCGGCGTTCCACGACTGGCTGGGCCGCGGCGAGGCGCTGCGCCCGATGCACGAGGCGTGGGCGGCGGGTGACCGCAAGGCGGCGTCGAAGTCCATCCCCGACGAGGTCGTGGACGCGCTGATCGTGCACGGCTCCCTGGACCAGTGCCGCGCGCGCGTGGCCGAGTACCAGACCGCCGGCGTCGACACGCCGATCATCGCCCTGCTCCCGACCGGCGGCGACCAGGTCGAGCAGGTACGCGCACTGGCACCAGGGGCGTAGCGGTGCCCGGCGCGACCGAGCAGAAGATCATCGACGCGGCCGTCCGCCTGTTCGCGTCGCGTGGCTACGACGCGACCTCGGTGCAGGAGATCGTGACGGCCGCCGAGGTGACGAAGGGCGCGCTGTACCACTACTTCCGCGCGAAGGACGACCTGCTCTTCGAGATCTACCGGCTGCTGATCACGGCCCAGTCGGCCGACATGGACCGCATCATCGGACTCGGACTGCCCGCGGCCGAGACGGTGCGGGAGATCCTGGTGTCGCTCGTCGTCTCGACCGCGGAACGGGTCGACGAGACGGCCGTGTTCGTGCGCGAGATGCACCGGCTCGACGAGGTGCGGATGACCGAGTTCCGCGCCGAGCGCCGCCGCTACCACGAGACGTTCCTGGCGGTGATCGAGAAGGGCCAGGCGGACGGCGAGTTCAGCTCCTCGGTGCCCGCGGACACGGTCGTGCGGATCGCGCTGGGCGTCGTGAACCAGCTGCCCATGTGGTACCGGCCGGACGGTCAGAAGCCGCCCGACCGGCTGGCCGCCGAGATCTCCGACTTCGTGCTGGCCGGCCTGCGGTAACAGCGGGCGGCCCGAGATCGACTTCCCGGTAAGGGGGATCTCATGTCGCACCTACCGCACGAGTACGGCGTCGCACCACCCATGCACGAGATGCCGAAGTCGCCGAAGGGTCCCTGGATCCTGCTGCTGGTCGTCGCGCTGCTGGCCGTGGGCGGCGTGGTGTTCGGCCCTCGCCTGGTCGAGGCGGTGCGCGAGACGGCCCAGCCGGCCACCGAGTCCGCGGCACCTTCGCTGGTGCCGGTCGTCTCGCCGCCGGTCTCGTCGCCTTCGTCTTCGGGAAAGCGCGTGGTGGTGTTCGAGGTGACCGGCACCGGCACGGCGTTCAACATCACCGCCACCGTCGGCGCGTCCGTGCAGACCGAGTCGAGCGTGCGGCTGCCCTGGTCGCGCACCGTCGAGGTGCCCGCCGACGAGCTGTCCGCGTCCGTGCTGCTCGTCGTGGTGGCCGGCGCGGACGGCGCCGAGGTCAGCGGCAAGTACACGATCGACGGCACGACTGTCCGTGAGGGCAAGGCATCCGGCCCCTACGGCGTGCTGACGATCACCGATCGCTAGCGAGCTTCCGCAGTGCCGCCAGCGCCTTGTCCGCGTGCGAGTTCATGCTGAACTCGCTCTTGATCACCTCGACGACCTCGCGGTCGGTGTCGATGACGAACGTGTGCCGCTTGACCGGGATCGGCCCGAACCGCCGCTTCACGCCGAACTGCTCCGCGACCTCACCGTCGACGTCGGACAGCAGCGGGTAGTCGAAGCCGTTCAGCTCGGCGAACTGCTTCTGCTTCGCCACGTCGTCCGTGGAGATCCCGACCCGCTGCGCCTTGGCCTCGGTGAACTCCGCCGCGAGGTCGCGGAAGTGGCAGCTCTGCGCGGTGCACCCGGCGGTCATCGCGGCGGGGTAGAAGAAGAGCACGACCGGGCCGTTCTCGAGCAGCTCCGACAGCTTGCGGTCGGTGCCGTCCTGGTCGGGCAGGGAGAAGTCGGGGGCGATGTCGCCGGGCTTCATGGATCTCCAATACGCTCGGAACCGTGACCAGCATGTCCGATGTGGCCAAGGCTGCAGGGGTGTCCGCTGCGACCGTATCGCGGGCCCTACGCGGCGAACCGGGCGTGTCCGAGGCGACGCGGCAGCACGTGAGCGACGTCGCACGCCGCATGAAGTACGCGATCGCGCGTGACGCCTCCTCACTTGCCGGCGGGCGCCGCTACGCGATAGCGGTGGTGACGTCCGAGGTCAACCCGGTGCTGGCCGGTGCGGAGGGCGCACTGCGGCAGGCCGGTTACGACGTGCTGCTCTACGTTCTCGCCTCGCCCGATGCACGCTCGAAGTTCTTCGACGAGTTGCCGCTGGGCCGCCGCGTCGACGGGGTGCTGCTGCTGTCCGTCTCCTTGACAGAGGCCGAACAGGTGGCGTTGGGCTCTCTTGAGGTCCCGTACCTCACTGTTGACGACGCCGATCTCCGCCACGCTCTGCAGGCGGCCGTGGAGCACCTGCAGGCGTTGGGCCACCGGGACGTGGCGCTGGTGCTGCCCGACGGCATCGACGAGTCCTACGACGAGATCCTGGTGCGGGCCGGTTTCGCGGTCCGTCCCGAGTGGACGGTCTGGTGCTCGCCGACCGTCGACGGCGGCGAGCAGGTGGTGGACGTGCTGCTCGACGGCGAACGCCTGCCCACCGCCGTGATCAGCTCGAACGGCGCGGCCGCAGTGGGAATCTTCCTGCGCATGCAACGGGACGGGCGCGCGGTGCCGGACGAGCTGTCGATCGTGTCGCTGGACGGGCAGGAGCTGACCCGCGTGGTCGGGCTGACCGCGGTCGAGGGTGCGGCGAAGGAGCAGGGGGAGCGGGCGGTGGCCGACCTGTTCACGTTGATCCGGGGCGGGGAGATCGAACCGGCCGAGCACCCGTTGCGGCTGGTCGTGCGCAACTCCAGCGGACCGGTCAGGTGACGAGGCGCAGCTTGCCGGGCCAGGTCGGCTGACGAAGCGCGGCTTGCAGCTCAGCTCGTCCGGATGAACTCCACGCGATCGCCCTCCACGACCCGCCGGACGTACCTGTCCGAGCTCGTGGTGCCACTGCCGAGCGGTGCCCACCACGACCGTTCCGCGTGCGTCCGCGCCCGACCATGAGCCGCCCGTTCTCGTCGCCGTCCTCGAACGCGCCGGCCGCACCGGCCAGCAGCCACCCGGCCACCCGTACGACCAGCACCGTCCGCACGAACATCCCCGGAAAGTACTGTGGGGTCATGCCCGCCGAAGAGCGTTTGACCGAGCTGCCCGAGCTGCCGACCACCCCCGGCTACGCCCACGCGGTCACGGTGAGCGGCCGGCTCGCGTTCGTCTCCGGGCAGGTCGCGGTCGACGCGCAGGGGTGCGTGGTGGGGGTCGACGACCTGGGTGCCCAGACGCGGCAGGCGTTGAGCAATCTTCATCACGTCGTCCGAAACCTCGGCGCCGACTGGTCGGATGTCATCAAGTTCACCTGGTATGTGCTTGATGCTTCGGAGGTACAGACCATTCGTGATGTGCGGGACGAGATTCTGCGGCCCGCGCTGGGCGAAGTGCCCAACCCGGCGAGCACGCTGGTTCAGGTCGCGGCGTTGTTCGGGCCCGACTTTCTGGTCGAGGTGGAGGCCGTGGTCGCCATTCCAGGTGAAGCATCGGATGTCTAAGTAAATGCATCTCTGGGTGGGTGTCCCAACTGGCCTGCACCCATCGGGTGACCAGGGACCATTTGCTCTGGTAATACGCACCTGGCTATGACATAGCTTGTACCTGTGGAGGAGTTGGTGGCGCGGCTGGCGGACGCCTGGGGCGTTGCCACCCGGTACGAGAACTCGGACCAGCAAGAGGTCACCGTCGACACCGAGGTCGTCATCAAGGTCCTCGCCCAGTTCGGCGTTGATGCGTCCACTGAGGACTCCGTGGCCCGCGAGCTCGCGCAGGTCGAGCGCCGCCGGGCGGAGCAGACCCTCCCGCCCACGATCGTCGTCCGCGAGTACGAGACGTACGATCTGCGTGGCCCGGCGACGATCGAGCTCGAGGACGGCACCACCCTCGGCACGGAACGCCACCTCCCGGACAGCCTGCCGCTCGGCTGGCACCGCGTGATCACGAAGGACCAGACCGTCACCCTCGCCGTCGCACCCAGGACGTTGCCGGACGTTCCGCGCACGTGGGGCTGGATGCTGCAGCTCTACGCGGCACGGTCGAAGGACTCGTGGGGGATGGGCGACTTCGCGGACCTGGCCACGATCGCCAGGAGATCGAGCTCCGAACTGGACGCCGGCGTGCTGCTGGTGAACCCGGTGCAGGCGCCGAGCCCGACGCACCCGGTCGAACGCTCGCCGTACTCGCCGTCGAGCCGCCTCTTCGCGAACCCGCTGTATCTGCGCATCACCGACACGGCCGAGTTCCTCCAGGCCTGCCCGCGCACCCGCCAGCTCATCCGCGACCTCAGGCCCGCGAACCAGGACCTGATCGACTACGACGCGATCTGGGAGGCGAAGAAGCAGGCGCTCGAGCTGCTCTTCCCCGGCGGCGACGTCGGGATGGACGCCGGACCTCGCCAAGTTCGCCACGTACTGCGCGCTCGCCGAGATCCACGGCCGGGACTGGCGCGAGTGGCCGGCGGAGCGCGCAGAGCCCCCTGCCGAACGAGTCGCCTTCCACGCCTGGGTCCAGCACCTGTGCACCCGCCAGCTCCAGGACGTGCGGCTGGCCGCGCACGAGGCCGGCATGGCCATCGGGGTCATCCACGACCTCCCGGTGGGGGTACATCCCGGCGGCGCCGACACGTTCGCCGATCCGGAGGCGTTCGCCATCGACGTCACGGTCGGCGCACCCCCGGACGCGTTCAGTGCGGACGGCCAGGGCTGGGGCCTGCCGCCGTGGCGTCCCGACAAGCTCGCCGAGAGCGGCTACCGCCCGTTCCGGCAGGTGCTGCGCAGCGTCCTGAAGCACGCGGACGGCATCCGGATCGACCACGTCGCCGGCCTGTGGCGGCTCTGGTGGATACCCCCGGGTGAACCCCCATCGCGGGGTACGTACGTCCACTACGACGCGGACGCCATGCTCGGCGTGCTGGCGCTGGAGGCGTACCGGGCGGGTGCGGTCGTGGTCGGCGAGGACCTCGGCACGGTCGAACCCGTCGTCACGAAGACGTTGCAGGAGAACGGCATGCTGACCAGTGCCGTGCTCTACTTCCAGCGCGACTACTACGCCGAGGGGCACCCGCTGATCCCGCCGGCCCGGTGGAACCCCAAGGCGATGGCCAGCATCTCCACCCACGACCTGCCGACCGCCGCGACCTTCTTCGCCGGCGCCGACGGCCCCGACTTCGACGCGTTGATGCGCCAGGAGGGCATCGACCCCGACGACCGGGTGGCGGGCGCCCACGAGCTGCTCGCGCAGGCACCCTGCGCGTTGGTCCTGACTTCACCTCAGGACGCTCTGCGGGAAACCCGGCAGCCCAACGTGCCGGGCACGATCGACGAGCACCCGAACTGGAGAATTCCCCTGCCGGTCGCGTTGGAGGATTTCTTTCCGCGGGTCCGGGACATCACCCGGCCGCTGCGCAGCCGCGGAAGATGAAACTTTTGCGTAACAGCAGGTCATGTGCCTGCGGAGTACTGTGAGGCCGTCACCCGACGGCGGACGACGAACCCTGTTTTGGAGGTGGCGTACCAAATGAGCTCAGCCGTGAGCACGCGGACACCAACCGGCGTGCTTGAACTGGCCGTCGAGCAGGTTCTCGCTTCGGTGAGACCGGCCGCACTCGGCGACCCGGTGGTCGGGGCACGGCGCGCGGAGGAATCCCTGCGTGACGCGCTGCGGGACGCAGGTCCGGTGGAGGACAACTCCGCCCTGCAGCACGCGCTGGCCTGCGCGGAAGCTGCTTGTGAACACCTGAAGTACTGCGAGATCCAGGAAGCCCGCACGTTGCTCACGGCCGCACGTGGGCAGCTCGTGCTGGCGCACGAAAGGGCGTGATGCCAGGCGGGTGTTAGGCGGATAGGGTCGGCGGGTAGCTACCTGCTTGTGAGGAGCATTGTGCGACCCTGGCCTGGAACGCCGTACCCGCTTGGCGCTGGTTACGACGGCGTAGGCACCAATTTCGCCCTGTTCTCCGAGGTCGCGGAGTACGTGGAGCTCTGCCTCTTCGACGAGGACGGCACCGAGACCCGCGTGAGGCTGCCGGAGGTGGACGGTTTCGTCCACCACGGTTACCTGCTGGGCGTCGGACCCGGGCAGCAGTACGGGTACCGCGTGCACGGCCCGTACGACCCGGATCGTGGCCTGCGCTGCAACCCGAACAAGCTGCTCATCGATCCCTACGCGAAGGCCATCTCCAACGGCCTGACGTGGGACGAGGCGCTGTACGGGTACAAGTTCGGTTCGCCGGACGAGCGCAACGACGCCGACTCGGCGGCGCACGTGCCGAAATCCGTGGTGGTGAACCCGTTCTTCGACTGGACCAACGACCGGCATCCCCGCACGCCGTACAACGAGACCGTCATCTACGAGGCGCACGTCCGCGGCCTCACCATCGACCACCAGGAGATCCCGCCCAGGCTGCGCGGCACGTACGCGGGTCTCGCGCACCCGGTGATGATCGACCACCTGACCAAGCTCGGTGTCACGGCGGTCGAGCTGATGCCGGTGCACCAGTTCATCAGCGACCACACGCTCGCCGAACGGCGTCTCTCCAACTACTGGGGTTACAACACGATCGGCTTCTTCGCGCCGCACGACGGATACTCGGCGTTGCCGTTGAACCAGGTGCAGGAGTTCAAGGGCATGGTCCGCGCCCTGCACCAGGCGAACATCGAGGTCATCCTCGACGTGGTCTACAACCACACCGCGGAGGGCAACCACCTCGGGCCGACGCTGTCCATGCGCGGCATCGACAACCTGGCGTACTACCGGGTGATGGACGACGAGCCCAAGTTCTACATGGACTACACGGGCACCGGTAACTCGCTGAACGTGCGCACCCCGCACACCCTGCAGCTGATCATGGACTCGCTGCGGTACTGGGTGACCGAGATGCGCGTCGACGGGTTCCGCTTCGACCTCGCCTCGGCGCTGGCCCGCGAGTTCTACGACGTCGACCGCCTCGCCACGTTCTTCGAGGTCGTGCAGCAGGACCCGGTGGTCTCGCAGGTCAAGCTGATCGCCGAGCCGTGGGACGTCGGCCCCGGTGGCTACCAGGTCGGCAACTTTCCTCCACTGTGGACTGAGTGGAACGGCAAGTACCGGGACACCGTGCGCGACTTCTGGCGTGGTGAGCCCGCGACGCTGGGCGAGTTCGCCTCGCGCATCACCGGCAGCAGCGACCTGTACCAGGACGACGGCCGCCGGCCGTACGCGTCGATCAACTTCATCACCGCGCACGACGGCTTCACGCTGAACGACCTGGTGTCGTACAACGAGAAGCACAACGAGGCCAACGGCGAGGACGGCCGCGACGGCGAGGACCACAACAGGTCGTGGAACTGCGGCGTCGAGGGGCCGACCGACGACAGGGACGTTCTCGCGCTGCGGGCGCAGCAGCGGCGCAACCTCATGGCGACGATGCTGTTGTCGCAGGGTGTGCCGATGATCACGAACGGCGACGAGTTCGGCCGCACGCAGCACGGCAACAACAACGCCTACTGCCAGGACAACGAGGTCTCCTGGATCGACTGGTCGCTGCTCGACACCCACGCCGAGCTCGTCGACTTCACCTCGGCGCTGGCCGCCTTCCGCAAGGCGCACCCGGTGTTGCGGCGCAAGCGCTTCTTCGCCGGCCGGCCGATCCGCAAGGATGAGGAGCTGCGCGACATCGCGTGGTTCACCCCGTCCGGCGAGGAGATGACCGAGCAGAACTGGGGAGACCACTTCGGCAAGTGTGTCGTCGTGTTCCTCAACGGTGAGGGCATTCCCGACCTCGACGCGCGCGGCATGCGGGTGGTCGACGACTCGTTCCTGATGGCGTTCAACGGCATCACGAGGACATCCAGATCACGCTGCCCGATGTCTCCTATGGTCTGGAGTGGACGGTCGTGGTCGACACGGTGACCGGCCAGGTCGGTGACGGCCAGAAGCCGATCGTCGCGGCCGGGCAGCTGAACCTCGCCGCGCGGTCGCTCGTCGTGCTGCAGCGGGTGGGTTGATGGGCGCGCCGTCCTCCACGTACCGCGTCCAGTTCACCCCCGGCTTCACCTTCGCCGACGCCGCCGAGATCGCGGACTACCTGGCGCGCCTGGGCATCGGCGCGCTGTACGCCTCGCCGATGCTCGACGCGCGCGAAGGTTCCACGCACGGCTACGACGTCGTGGACCCGACCCGTGCGCGGCCCGAGCTGGGTGGCGACGAAGGGCGGGTGGCACTCCAGGAACGGCTGGCGCAGCTGGACCTCGGGCTTGTCGTCGACATCGTCCCGAACCACATGGTCGTGCCCAACCCGTGGTGGGACGACATCCTCGAGCACGGCCAGAGCTCGAAGTACGCGCGGTACTTCGACATCGACTGGTCGTCCGGCAAGGTCCTGCTGCCGGTCCTCGCCGAGGACGCCGAGGACGACGTGCACGAGCACTACCTCCGGGTGAACTGGCGGCGCGGCAACACCGAGCTGAACTACCGGCGGTTCTTCGACATCACCGAGCTCGCGGCGCTCCGGGTGGAGGACCCCGAGGTGTTCGAGGCGACCCACCGCGAGGTGCTGTCGTGGGGTGTCACGGGATTGCGCGTCGACCACCCGGACGGGCTCGCCGATCCCGGCGGCTACTTCCGGCGGCTGCGCGAGCACTTCGACGGCTGGCTGGTCGTGGAGAAGATCCTCGGGCCGGACGAGACGCTGCCGCAGAGCTGGCCGGTCGACGGCACCACGGGTTACGACGCGTTGCGCGAGGTGTGCGGTGTGTTCATCGCGCCCACCGACAGGTTCGCGCCCAAGGACGACGCGGCCGGCTTCCACGAGGTCGAGCACGCGGCCCGCCGGCAGGTCGTGAACTCGATCCTGGTGGCCGAGGTGCGCCGGATCGCGCGGCTGGTGCGGGGCGTGCCGTTCGAGGACGCGTGTCAGGCCGTCGCCGAGGTGATGGTCAACTTCCCGGTGTACCGGTCGTACCTGCCGGAAGGGTCGCGGCACTGGGAGACCGCGATCGCGCGCACGAACTCGCCTGCCGCGCGGGCGCTGGACGAGCAGGTCCGCGCCGATCCGCACGGTGAGCTGGCGACCAGGATCCAGCAGACGTCCGGCATGGTCGTCGCGAAGGGCACCGAGGACACCGCGTTCTACCGGTACACGAACTTCGTGGCGCTCAACGAGGTCGGCGGCTCGCCGGACCGGTTCGGCCTGCCGGTCGAGGAGTTCCACCAGCGCGCGGCGGCACGGGAGGCGGCCGAGCCGAGCCGCCATGACCGCGTTGTCGACGCACGACACCAAGCGGTCCGAGGACGTGCGGGCCAGGCTCGCGGTGCTGGCGGAGATCCCGGACGAGTACCTGGCGTTCGAGTCCGCCATGAGCGAGCGGCACGGGATCTCCGAACCGACGCTCAACCGGCTGGCGTGGCAGTCGCTCGTCGGCGCCTGGCCGCTCACCGGGGATCGCCTGGGCCAGTACCTGGAGAAGGCGTCCAGGGAAGCCAAGATCGCGACCTCGTGGGTCGACCGGAACAGCGACTTCGACGCCGAGGTCGCCGGATGGCCGGCGCGGGTGCTCAACGAGCCGGAGGTCGCCGCGTTCGCCGAACGGATCAAGGCGCCGGGCTGGTCGAACTCGTTGGGGCAGAAGCTGGTCCAGCTCACCGCGCCGGGTGTGCCGGACATCTACCAGGGCACCGAGCTGTGGGACTTCTCGCTGGTCGACCCGGACAACCGCAGGCCCGTCGACTACGCGGTGCGCCGCGATCTGCTGGAGCGCGTCGAATCGGGCTGGCTGCCGGAGGTCGACGACTCGGGTGCCGCGAAGCTGCTCGTCGTGCACAGGGCGCTGCAGGTCCGCAAGCGCGGCCTGCGCGGCTACCGGCCGTTGCGGGCGGAAGGCCCGGCCGCGGAGCACGTGCTGGCGTTCGAACGGTCCGGCGTGATCACCGTGGCCACCCGGCTGCCCGTCACGCTGGCACAGAAGGGCTGGCAGGACACGGTTCTGCCGCTGCCGGGTCCGGAGTGGACCGACGTGCTCACCGGACGGCCGGCGACCGGGGACCTGGCGTCGTTGCTCGACCGCTATCCGGTGGCGTTGCTGGTGCGAGGGGAATCGTGAGCTTTTCAGTCTGGGCACCGACTCCGGAGTCGGTGCACGTCCGCGTCGACGGCTTCGATCACGAGATGAAGCGCGACGGCGACTGGTGGCGTTCAGATGCCGAGGGGACGAGCTACGCGTTCCTCATCGACGGCAAGGCGTTGCCGGACCCGCGGTCGCTGTGGCAGCCGAACGGGGTGCATGAGGCGTCGCGTGTCTACGAGCACACCTATGAATGGGCGGACTCCGGCTGGACCGGGCGGGCGCTGCCGGGTGGCGTGATCTACGAGCTGCACATCGGCACGTTCACGCCGGAGGGCACGTTCGACGCGGCCATCGGGAAGCTCGATCACCTGGTGGACCTCGGCATCACGTTCGTGGAGGTCATGCCGGTCAACAGCTTCGACGGCGTCGAGGGCTGGGGTTACGACGGCGTGCTGTGGGGCGCGGTGCACGAGCCCTACGGCGGACCGGACGGGTTCAAGCGGTTCGTCGACGCCTGCCACGCCAGGAACCTCGCCGTGCTGCTGGACGTGGTCTACAACCACCTCGGGCCGTCGGGGGCGTATCTCGACCGGTTCGGGCCGTACTTCGCCGGCCGCAACGACTGGGGCCCCGGCCTGAACCTGGACGGGCCGGGCTCCGACGAGGTCCGCCGGTACGTCATCGACAACGCCCTGCAGTGGCTGAGGGACTTCCACGTCGACGGGCTGCGGCTCGACGCCGTGCACGCGCTGGCGGACCAGCGTGCGGTGCACGTCCTGGAGGAGCTGGCGGTCGAGGTGGACGCGCTCTCCGCGTCGGTGGGGCGTCCGCTGACGTTGATCGCCGAGTCGGATCTCAACGACGCCAAGCTGGTGACCGCGCGCGAAGGCGGCGGATACGGCCTGCACGCGCAGTGGTCCGACGATCTGCACCACTGCCTGCACGTCGCGCTGACCGGCGAGACCTTCGGCTACTACGCGGACTTCGCGGCACCGGGCGCGCTCAAGCACACGCTGGAGAAGGTGTTCTTCCACGCCGGCACCTGGTCGTCGTTCCGCGACAAGCATCACGGCAAGCCGGTCGGCACCGCGCTGGTCCCCGGCCACCGGTTCCTCGCCTACACCCAGAACCACGACCAGATCGGCAACCGCGCCACCGGCGACCGGCTGCCCGCGACCGTGTCGACCGGGAAGTTGTTGTGCGCGGCGGCGATCGTGCTGTGCTCGCCCTACACGCCCATGATCTTCATGGGGGAGGAGTGGGCGGCTTCCACGCCGTGGCAGTTCTTCGCGTCCTTCCCGGACCCCGGACTGGCCGAGGCCGTGCGGACGGGCCGGCGCCGTGAGTTCGCCCGGCACGGCTGGGGCGAGTCCGACGTGCCGGACCCGATGTCACCCCGGACCGTCCAGGACTCGCGGCTGCGCTGGGAGGAGGCCGGCGGTGGCGACCACGCCAAGGTGCTGGAGACCTACCGCGCGCTGATCGCGTTGCGCCGTTCCCGCCCGGAGTTGGCGGATCCGCGGTTGGACAGGTTCGTGGTGGAGCAGGACGGGGCGTGCTTCGTGCTGCACCGCGGCAGGTCCCGCGTGGTGGTCAACCTCGGCACGACGCCCGTCCCGCTGCCTCAGGGCGAGGTACTGCTGACCTCCTCCGGAAACCCGTCCTCGGTCCCAGCGGAGTCGTTCGCGGTCGTCGCGCTGATGTGATCCCACAGCACCTGGTCGGTCGGATCGACCGGCCGGCCCAGGTGCGTGTGGATGAACGCCGTCACCAGCCGGTGTGCGGCGACGTGCAGTTTCACGTTGTGGTGCTGGGAGACGTGCACCAGCAGCTGGAACGCCTGCTCGGGTGTGCAGGGCTTCCTGGCCGCGATCAGGCCGGTGGCCTGCCCGATGACGGTCCGGGAGGCCAACGCCTTGCGCAGTCCCGCCACCTCGGCCTCGAGGGCGGTGATTCTCGCGGACGACACCGCCTGGCTCCTTTCGCGTCGTGGTCACAGCGGCATGCCGGTGAGACGACGGTGCTCGGGAGCTCTCGAAGGGGCGGGATACCCGGAGCAAGCCGTCTCATCGGCTTGCGGCTGGGTTCTCAACCGCGAGTGATCACCTTATCAACTGTTTCGCGCAGTGCTCGCGGGGTAACCAGTCCACGTAGCTGACCACCACTGAAGGAGCCTGATCCATGGGTGCCGACGAGAAGTTCAGCAACAAGGCTGAAGAGCTGAAGGGCCGCGCGAAGGAAGCTGTCGGCGACGCCACGGACAACGAGCAGTGGCAGGCCGAGGGCCGCGCCGAGCGCGCCAAGGCCGACATCAAGCAGGCGGGCGAGAAGGTCAAGGATGCCTTCAAGTCCGACAAGTAGGAAAGAAGCAGGCGCTGCCCGGTTCGTCCCCGAGGGGGCGGGCTGGGCAGCGCTGCGTTCGGCGTCGTGCGAGTGCCGCGGTTGTGATCTGTACCGGAACGCCCACCAGACCGTGTTCGGCGAGGGACCGGTGCCGGCGCGGATGATGATGGTGGGGGAGCAGCCGGGCGACCGCGAGGACGTCGAGGGCCACGTGTTCGTGGGACCGGCGGGCCGGTTGCTGGACAAGGCACTGGCCGCCGCGAAGATCGACCGCGGCGACGTCTACCTGACCAACGCGGTGAAGCACTTCAGCTTCACCGAACGCGGCAAGCGCCGGATCCACCAGCAGCCCCGGCGGTCCGAGGTCGTGGCGTGCTTCCCGTGGTTGCGCGAGGAGATCCGGATCGTGGCGCCCCGGCTGGTGGTGTGCCTGGGGGCCGTCGCGGCGAAGTCGTTGCTGGGGCCGTCGTTCAAGCTCACGGAGCACCGCGGTGAGGTGCTGGAGAACGACGGGCTGCGGATCGGGGTCACCGTGCATCCCTCGGCCGTGCTGCGGGCGGAGAGCTACACCGAGGCTTTCGACGCCTTCGTGGCCGATCTCAAGGCTTTGGCGAAGTCCGGTAGGGCGAAGTCCCGATAACGGGACAACCCCCGGACGACTCCCGCGCTAGCGGGCCGAGCGGGACCAGCGCTCGAAGTCCGGGGGCCGGGTGGCTGCCTGGTTTTGCGCTAGGCGTCACCGAGGGCGGTCCTAGCGGACAGCCACCTCACGAGTCCTGTAGCTATACAACTTTGGACCACCTCCTCTCGTGTGTAGACAAAACCTATGACGTCATCGGCGGGCTCGCAACGGAGTTTTGCGGGCCCTTCGACTTGCGTGTTGCGCGTAGAATCCGGCCCATGGTGCGCATTCCCCTGACCTCGACGGAGCGGGAGCGTGGCAGGCGGCTCGGGCAGTTGCTGCGGGACGCCCGCGGCGAAGCGAGCATGGTCGAGATCGCGGCCCAGGCCGGGTTGTCGGCGGAGACCGTGCGCAAGATCGAGACGGGACGTGCTCCCACGCCGTCGTTCTTCACCATCGCCGCGCTCGCGGGTGCCCTCGGCATCTCGCTGGACGCGATCAACGAACTGCTGGCGCCGCAGAGCCGCTCGGCCTGACCGCGCACTCACCAGACCACCGGCAGCTTCCACGGCACCGCGTGCCGCATTCCCGCGTACCCATCGGTAAACGCTTTCATCCGATGCTTGACTGGGCTTGACCGACCCTGAGGCCCGTCCTACGCTTCGGACGTTGTACACCTCCGATCTTTGGTCGCTGCCGCCGCGGACCTGAAAGGTGTCCTGTGGAGCTGTCGCGGCGCGGGTTGTTCGGTGGAGTCATGGCTGGAGCGGCGCTCACGGCGTTGCCGGCCACCAGTGCGAACGCGGACCCGGAGAGCACCGGGTGCACGACCAGGATCGACTGGGCCGGGTTCCTCGGCGAGCAGGACCTCGTGTGGCAGCGGATCCCGCGCGCCTGGTACGAGGGTCCGTTCCTGGGCAACGGGTTCCTCGCCACCGCGGTGTACCGCGAGCCGGGCGCGAACGCGATCAGGTTCACCGTCGACCACGCCGAGGTGCAGGACCACCGGCCCGAGTTCGGCAACGAGTGGGGAGTGGCGCGGCTGCCGGTCGGGCGCCTGCTCCTGACCCCGGCCGGCCGGATCACCGGCGTCGACCTCCGGCTCGACCTGTGGAACGCCGAGCTGCGCGGCACCATCACCACGGACCGGGGCGAGCTGGCGGTCAGGTCGTTCGTGCACGCCGAAAAGTCGTTGCTGCACCTGGAAGTGCGGCCGACGAGCGGCGAGTCGGCGTTCCGGCTGGAGTTCCTGGCGCTCGACGCGGTGAGCCCGCGCACGATCCGCGAGCCGCCGCCCAGGACGTTGCCGCCCAACCCCAAGCCGGTCACCCGCACCGAGAACGGGCTCACGCTCGTCACCCAGGAGATGGTCGCGGGCGGTCAGACGGCCACCGCTCATCGCACCCGGAAGTACCACGGGCGCACGGACTTCCTGCTCTCCGTCGAGCACTCGTTCCCGGACCGGACGGCCGAGGCGACGGTCCGGAACACCGTTGCCAAGGCGCAGTCCGCGGCGGCCCTGCGCCAACAGCACCAGAAGTGGTGGCACCGCTTCTACCGCAAGAGCTTCGTGTCGGTGCCGGACGCGCTGATGCAGAGCTTCTACTGGATCCAGCTGTACAAGCTCGCCTCGGGAGCCCGCAGCGAGGCACCGATCATGCCCACCACCGGGCCGTGGCTGGAGCCGACGCCGTGGCCGTCGGTGTGGTTCAACCTCAACGCCCAGCTCGAGTACTGGGCCGTGCTCGCGTCGAACCACCTCGAACTGGACCCGATCCCGCGCACGATCTCGCAGCACCAGAAGGTTCTGGTCGACGCGTTGCGGCCCGAGTTCCGCGCGGACTCCATGGGGCTGCGCCGCAGCACCGACCCCACCTTCCAGGACGCCGGGTTCGTCGGCTCGCCGCTGCACCCCTCGCCGGACCCGGAGATCGGGAACCTGCCGTGGTTGCTGCACAACGCGTGGCTGAGCTACCGGCACACCATGGACGAGCGGATCCTGCGCGACACCGTCTTCCCCGTGCTGCGCCGTTCCACCAACTACTACCTGCACTTCCTGCGCAAGGGCAACGACGGCAGGCTGCACCTGCTGCCCACCTACTCGCCCGAGTACGGCGTCGCGCCGGACTGCAACTACGACCTCGCGTTGCTGCGCTGGTCGTGCCGCACCCTCATCGACAGCGCCAAGATTCTGCGCATCGACGACCCGTTGGCGCCGAAGTGGCAGGAGGTGCTCGACCAGCTCGTCGAGTACCCGGCGGACGCGGACGGGTTCATGATCGGCGCCGGCGTGCCGTTCGCGAAGTCGCACCGGCACTACTCGCACATGCTCGCGGTCTACCCGCTGCACGAGGTCAACTGGGAGCAGCCGGAACGCCGCGACCTCATCGAACGCTCGCTGAACCACTGGCTGAGCTTCGAGGGTTCGTTGCGCGGCTTCACCTTCACCGGCGCGGCCTCGATCGCGGCCCAGATGACCCGCGGCGACGACGCACTCCGTCACCTGCGCGAGTTCGTGGCCAGGTTCGCCCAGCCGAACACCATGTACTTCGAGGCAGGCCCCGTGATCGAGACGCCTCTCTCCGCGGCGAAGTCGTTGCAGGACATGCTGGTCCAGAGCTGGGGCGGGCTGATCCGGATCTTCCCGGCCGTCCCCGCCGCCTGGCCGGACGTCACGGTCCACGACACCAGGACCGAGGGCGCGTTCCTGGTCAGCGCGGTCCGCCGCGACGGCCGGACGCGGTTCGTCCGGGTCCACAGCGAAGCCGGCCAGCCGTGCCGGGTCCGCACCGGCATCGACGGACCGCTGAAAGTCCGCGGGTGCCGGTGGAGCATCAAGGACGGCGTCGTCGAGCTGCACCTGAAACGCGGCCAGGAGGCGCTCATCCACGCCAGGGGCGAGCGCGACTTCACCATCGCGCCGGTCCGGATCACCCAGCCGGCCCGGCGCTGGGGCCTCCCGGCCCTGCCTCCTGGCGGCTCCGCGATCCCCGTCGACATCAGTGCGTCACTCGACAACGACGGTCTGTCCAACGAGTTCACGAGCCGTGACGGCGACTTCGACGGCCTGGGCAACACCTACCCGGCCGCACAGCTGCCGCAGACCGGTTCGGTGACCGACGACAGCATCCTGTTCGAGTTCCACAACGGCGACGAGGCCAGCAAGAACAACATCATCGCCAACGGGCAGACACTGGCCGTGCCCGCCGGGAAGTACGTGAAACTGCACCTGCTCGCGGCCGCGGACACCGGCAACGTCGAGGCGGACGGCTCTGTCACCTACGCCGACGGTTCGGTACCCGCCCGGTTCCGCGTGACGGCCTGGCAGCAGCGGCCGCAGTTCGGCGAGTCGGAACCCGTTGCCACCACGGTGATGCACACACCCACCGGTCCGGTCACGAAGCAGGTGTCGATCTTCCACCAGTGCATCGAGCTGGACGCCGCGAAAGAGCTCTCCGCCGTCACCCTGCCCAGGACGAGCGGGCCCCGCCTGCACGTCTTCGCGATCACCTTGGAGAAGCCGAAGTGAGATCACTGCTCACCGCTCTGGCGCTCATCGCGTCGTCCGTCGTGCCTGCCTTACCCGCCACCGCGAGCCCCGACCCCGATCCAGCCGCCGCCGATCCGACGCTGGCGCTCACGCCGCCGATGGGGTTCAACAACTGGAACACCACCGGCTGCGACATCAACGAGCAGATGATCCGCGACATGGCGGACATCTTCGTGTCCAAGGGACTCAAGGACGCGGGCTACCAGTACGTGAACGTCGACGACTGCTGGGCCGACCTCGACCGCGACCCCGCGACGGGCCGGCTGCGCAACCACCCGACCCGGTTCCCCAGCGGCATGAAGGCGCTCGCGGACTACATCCACGCGCGCGGCCTCAAGTTCGGCATCTACACCAGCGCAGGCACGCAGACGTGCGCCCGCACGATGCCCGGTTCGCTGGACCACGAGGAGATCGACGCGCAGACGTTCGCGGACTGGGGCGTCGACTACCTGAAGTACGACAACTGCAACAACCAGAACCGTCCCGCGCTCGAGCGGTACACGAAGATGCGGGACGCGCTGAAGAAGACCGGCCGCCCGATCGTCTACTCGATCTGCGAGTGGGGGCAGAACAAGCCGTGGGAGTGGGGCAAGGGCGTCGGTCACCTGTGGCGCACCACCGGTGACATCAACGACACCTGGTCGAAGACCGTCGAGATCATCAAGCTCAACGCCCCGCTGGACGCCTATGCCGGTCCTGGCCACTGGAACGACCCGGACATGCTGGAGGTCGGCAACGGCCGGCAGACCACCACCGAGTACCGCAGCCACTTCGCGCTGTGGTCGATCATGGCGGCGCCGTTGCTGATCGGCGCGGACCTGCGCAAGGTGTCGCAGGAGCACCTCGACATCCTGCGCAACAAGGAGATCATCGCGATCAACCAGGACAAGCTCGGTGTCCAGGGCAAGGTGATCCACCAGAAGGACGGGCACTGGGTGTTCGTCAAGCCGCTCGCGAACGGCGACAAGGCGGTGGCGCTGTTCAACGAGTCCGAGGTGAACGCGACGATCTCGACCTCCGCGCGCGAGCTCGGGCTGCCGCGCAGCGTCGGCTACTCGGTGCGGGACCTGTGGCAGCACAAGAGCTTCCAGTCGGCCGGCCAGATCTCGGCCGCGCTGCCGCCGCACGGCACCGCGATCTTCCGGGTGAAGGCGTCGCAGGACTGGTACAGGTACGAGCCCGCGATCGACACCTCGTTGGACATCTCGCAGCAGTTCGCCGGGATCCCGAGCACGATCACCCCGGCCGGCGAGCCGTTCGTGGCGACGGTGACGGCCACCAACCAGGCGCCGATCCCGCTGCTCAACGCCTCCACGACGTTCAAGGCACCGGTGGGCTGGAAGGTCGAGAAGCTGTCGTCGGAACGCGCACCGGTGCTGCTGACCTCGCAGTCGGTGCAGAGCAGGTGGCGGGTTGTACCCCCAGTCGGGGTTATACCGGGCGAACACCTGCTGACCGGTTCGCTGGACGTGACGTGGGTCGGGCACGGCAAGCTTTTACGGCCGGTGGACGCCGCGGTGCTGGTGCCCGTCGCGCCGCCGTCGGGCGGTGAGCTGTGGGCCAGCGACGTCACGTTCACCAAGGAGCGCAGCGGTTACGGCCCGGTCGAGCGCGACAGGTCCAACGGCGGCTACCTCGGTGGTGACGGCAAGACGTTGACCATCAACGGCAAGACGTACGCGAAGGGGCTCGGCGCGCACGCCAACGCCGAGCTGATCCTCTACGTCGGCGGCCGCTGCACCTCGTTCTCGTCCGACGTCGGCATCGACGACGAGCGCGACGTGAACCAGCTCGGTTCGGCGGTCTTCGAGGTCTGGGCGGACGGCGTGAAGGTCGCCGACAGCGGCCTGCGCACCTGGAAGGACGACGCCGTGCCGGTGACGGGGTCGTTGCAGGGTGCGAAGTTCCTGCGCCTGGTCGTCAACGACAGCGGTGACGGTGTCAGGTTCGATCGCGGAGACTTCGCCGGCGCAAAGCTGACCTGCTGACCGCGATCACCCGCGACGACGGCGACGAGCACGCCCGTGGACAGGATCTGCCCGCGGGCCTGCTCGTCGCTCAGCATCAGCACGATGACCGTGACGATGCCCGCGAGCGCGAGCCAGGAGAGGTACGGATAACCCCACATGGGGAGCGTGGGGTTCGCGATCGTGCGGCGCAGCCGGATCTGGGAGATGGCGATGAACGCCCAGAGGACCAGGAGCGCGGAGCCGACGGCGTTGAGCAGCAACAGGAACACCGTGTCCGGCCAGAGGTAGTTCAGCACCACCGAGAAGAACCCGAACGCCACCGACGCCAGCACCGCGTTGCGCGGGACGCCGTTCTTCCGGTTCAGCAACGCCTTGGGTGCCTCACCGCGTTCGGCGAGCGAGCACAACATGCGGGCGGCGCCGTAGAGGGTGGCGTTGATCGCGCTCAGCAGCGCCACGAAGATGACGACGTTCATGATCTGCCCGGCCGCCGGGATGCCGAGCCGGTTCAGCACCGCCACGTACGGGCTGGCGCCGACCTCGGAGTCGTTCCACGGCAACAGGGTCACGACGACGGCCATCGAGCCCAGGTAGAACACCAGCAGCCGGGTGATGGACGTGCGGACGGCCTTGCCGATGGCGTGCTTCGGGTCCTCCGCGTCGGCGGCGGCGATCGTGACGACCTCCAGGCCGCCGAACGCGAACACCACCGCCATGAACCCGGCGATGACCCCACCCCAGCCGCCCGGCAGGAAGTCCCGCAGGTTGGCGAGGCCGGGGGAGTCGACGCCGGGCAGCAGGCCGACGATCGCGGCGCCCCCGAGCGCGAGGAAGACGACGATCGCGGCGACCTTGAGACCGGCGAACCAGAACTCGAACTCACCGAAGTTGCGGACGTCGGTCAGGTTCACCGCCGTGAGCACGGACATGAAGACCAGCACCCACAGCCATTGCGGCACGGCGGGCACCCAGCCGGAGGCGATCTTCGCGGCGCCGGTCGCCTCGACCGCCAGCACCACGCCCACCGTGGACCAGTAGACCCAGCCGACCGTGAAACCGGCCCACGGCCCGATCGCCTTTTCCGCGTGCACGGAGAACGCGCCGCCACTCGGGTGTTCGGCCGCCATTTCGCCGAGCATGCGCATCACGAGCAGCGCCAGAATTCCGGCGAGGCCAAATGAGATGAGTACCGCCGGCCCCGCCACCGCGATGCCCGCGCCCGTCCCGACGAACAGGCCGGCGCCGATCACACCTCCCAGCGCGATCATGGTGACGTGCCGTTGTCGCAGGTGGGTCACGCTCTCCAGCCCCGTTCAAGTCCGCCGATGGCGGCCCGATAGTGAGTTCATAACGGCGGAGAGTCAAATCGTGTGATCGGAGTTACATCTCAATCAAGTGAGGTTGAGGACGATGAACTCGCCTAAGGGAGTATTGCCGCAACTCGACACGTTCTCCAGCGCCCTCGAGCGTTACTCGGACTGGGGCTGGCTCGTCCTGCGGTCGGAGAACCGGTTGTTGCTGACGACCGACCACGAGGTGTCCGCGGTCGAGCTCGCCGCCGGCATCGGCGGGGAGGTCCAGCACTACCTGTCCGTGCGTCTGCTGGGTGGGCCTGTCGTGGTGCTGCCGGGGGCTCCTGGGCGGTGGCTCATCCTCACGCACGTCGGCTGACGAGGCTTCGCAGGTGAACCTGATTCGGTTGCGGGCTCGGGGGGCGTTGACGCATCGGTTGGGGACGTTGGTGCCGTTGCCGCCTTCTCGGATTGATCGGGGTGGGGTGGGGTGGCTTGGGGAGCCGCCCTTGGAGAAGCCTTGTTTGCCGCCGTTCTCGGCGGTTGTGGCTGCGGTGAGGGCGGTTACGGAGACTGCTGGGTTGCGGTGATCGGGGCGTGCTACCACCAGTCGAATCGGCTGGAACATCAGTTAGCGAACTCGTCGACGGGACGCCCCACCGCGGGCAGTTGGTCAGGAAGGTGGCCTTACGCCATCGCGATGGAAGGGCGGTCGGAGCCCTTCGCCTTCGCGGTTGGTCAACTGGTGAGAGTGGTGCTGGGACGTTTGCTACGAAGTGGTTCAGGGTGTTGCCTCGCTCGGCGAAGTTGAGCACTACGTAGGTGCCGTTGGTGCCCTGCTTCAGGCCCACGCCCACTCGGTCGGAGGATTTCCACACCATCGCGGTGAAGTGCAGGACGCTGTAGTCGATGTTGGACGGCGTCATCTCCTTCGCGTAGTCGTAGCCGCGCGATTCGCCGTACCAGTTGTCTAGAGCTTTTGTGGCGACGTAGTCCAGAGCGCGGGTTCGGCTGCTCATCCAGAAGAGGTTCTCGCCGTAGACGTTGTTCGGGCGGTGTTCGAAACCGTCTGTCTCGTGGAGGTGGTCGGCCCATTCCTGGGCTGTTCGGGTCACTTCGGAATCGAGGGAGAGAGGGGCCACGCCGTGCCTCGCGCGGTAGGCGTTGAGCAGTTCCACCGTCTTCGTGACGGGGTCGGCGGCCAGTGCCGGGGTCGTTGGGAGGACCAGTGCGGCGGCCACGGCGATTACGGTGAGCATCGTTCGCATGACAGGTTTTGTCCCCCAGATGGGGTATCGGTGGCAACCTGTTGGGTCAAATATCTCGTCTCAATAGGCGCTGTGTAGCCGGGCTCTAGCCTTAGGGTGTGATGCAGTGCACAGCTGGGCTAGGTGATCGGGGTCACCCCTACGACCCCCTTGGGTTAGCTCTGGCTACCCCGGTTGCGGTGCAAATTCACTCCACAGGACGGCGCTGGGGCTCTACCTTTGTGACGTCAGCCACTACGGAAGGAGTCGGACATGGACAGCTACGAGATTCTTGCGGACGAGGACGGCCACGTTCGCGGTTACGACTAGCGAGCGTCGCCGGCCGCGCGCGAGGGAGTTACCCGAAGGCACTCCCTCGCGGCTGGAGTTGCTAGCTGGTTCGGGCCAGTTGTTCGTTCATGATGAGAAAGGCGCCCAGGCCGTGGAAGTCGTTCGTGTTTCGCGGGCGGGCGTAGTAGTAGTCGGCGTTGCCGACGTTTGTGCCCTCGGAGATGTCGCGGATGTTGGTCAGGCCGTCGGAGCCGACTGAGGTTTTTGCGAGCACTCCCTGGTAGCCCTTCGCTGCCACGGCGCGGTAGGACGCGTCCAGGTAGCCGCGCTCCACGCCGCGCGACAGCATGAAGGTGTACATCGACGATGCTGAGGTCTCGGTCCAGTTCTTGGAGTTCGAGCACTTGTCGACGATCTGGCACCAACGGCCTGTTGCCTGGTCCTGGTAGCGCGTGTAGCCCACGGCGAGGTGCTTGACCATGTTGACGAGATCCGTCCTACCGGGGTGGTCGGCGGGCAGGATCTCCAACAGGTCGATCGCGGTCATGCCGAACCAGCCGATGGCGCGGGCCCAGTGCTCGGCTGAGTGTTTGCCGGGGTTCTTCGCCCATGATTCGGAGCCGTCGGCATCGTAGGCGTGCCAGAGCAAACCGTTGTCCGCCTTCAGGTGTGTGAAGTAGGCCCGCATGTTGCGGACGGCCTCGTCGTAGCCGTAGGGCTGGTTGTAGGCCTTGGCGTACATCGCGATGAACGGCTGTGCCATGTACACGCCGTCTGCCCACAGTTGGCCGACCTTGCTGGCTGCGTGGAACATGCCGCCGTCGGCTGTGCGCGGGTAGGAGTTGAACTTGGCGCGGACCTTGTCCGCGGCCTTCTTGTACTTGGCCTGGCCGGTTTCCTGGTGCAGGACGATGAACAACGTGGCGGAGCGCATCGCGTCCAGGTTGGAGTAGCCCTGGTCGGTGCTGCCGTCGGACCTGACGAAGCGGTCCACCCAGGTCTTGATGTAGTCGAGGTACTTCTTCTCGCCGGTGCGCTTGTAGACGAGGTATTGGCCGTACAGGTACAGACCCCGGGTATAACCCCATCCGCCCAGCTTGTCCGGGGTGTAGCGCTTCATGGTCGAGTCGATCACGGCCTTCGACCAGTCCACGCTCGACGGAGTGGGTGGCGGTGCGGCGGATGCGGTGGTGGCCGGGGCGATCAGGGCCAGTGACACGGCGAGAATGCCGAGGAAGCGTGCTTTCCTCACGACGTGCTCCTCCTACGCAAAAGAAGGCGGCGGAGGGCTTTCAGACGAGGAGAAGCATTCCCGGTTGTGGTCCCGGCGTCAAGCGGACATCGGATGTTTCCGGGTGCTGGCGCGGACCACGAGTGTCGTCGGGAGCTCCCGGCGCTCGACCGGGTGGCCCTCCAGGCTGGCCGCCAGGAGGTCCACGGCCACCTTGCCCGCCTCCTCGGTCGGCATCGCCACGGTCGTCAGTGCGGGCGAGCACATCGCCGCGTACAGGATGTCGTCGAAACCTGTCACGCTGATCTGGTCTGGCACCTTGACGTCGTGCGCGGCCAGGTAGCTCAGCACGCCCAGTGCCATCAGGTCGTTGTACGCGATGAATGCCGTGGCCTCGGTCTTCAGGGCCTGTTCGGCGGCGGCGAGTCCGCCGGCGAAGTTCGGCTCGAACGGGCCGAGCATCGGCGCGCGGTTTCGCAGGCCGTGCAGCCTGCGGTGGTGCGACCACGACAGGGCCGGGCCGCCCAGGTAGACGTACTCCTTGTGGCCCAACGACTCCAGGTGTGCGACCAATTGGTCCATACCTGACCCGCTGTCCATCAGCACTGACGAGACGTCCGGCACCGTGCGGTTGATCAGCACCAACGGGGTGAGGTCGGCCAGTTCGGTGATCTGGTCGTCGGACAGTTGTGAGGCGCACAGCACCACGCCGTCGACCTGTTGCGCCATCGTGCGCACCAGCTCCGCCTCGGCTTCCGGGTCCTCCCTGCTGTCGCAGAAGAAGACGGCGCTTCCGGCCTCGCCCGCCCGCGTCTGCACGCCGCGCAGCACGGCCGGGTAGAAGGGGTTTTCGAGGTCGGGCACCACGATGCCGAGATTGCCGGTGCGGCCGGTGATCAGGCTGCGCGCGGCGCGGTTGGGCTGGTAGCCGAGTCCGCGCACGACGTCGAGGACCCGTTGCCGGGTGGCCTCCTTGACGAGGCCCGGCGCGCTCAGTGCGCGCGAGACCGTCGAGACGGAGACCTGAGCCTGGCGAGCGACATCCCTGATGGTGACGGCCACCGGGGAATCATCCCAGTGAAGGTCAAGATGACCCATTCATCCGAGGTCTGCGGTCGTGCGCGGTTCCGTCGCCAGAGTGACGGAACCGCGCAGACCCTAGAGCTCCAAGCCGGTCAGCACTAGGACGCGGGGTTCCGTGAGGTCGTCCATGGCCGAGCGCAGTCCTTCGCGGCCGATACCGGACTCCTTCACGCCGCCGTACGGCATCTGGTCGGCGCGGTAGCTCGGCACGTCGCCGACGATCACGCCACCGACCTGGAGTCGTTGCGCGGCGCGGAAAGCCAGCCGTACGTCCGTGGTGAACAGGCCCGCCTGCAGGCCGTAGCGGGAAGCGTTCACCAGGTCGAACGCCTCGTCCACGGAGTCGACGCGGGCCAGCAGCACGACCGGGCCGAAGACCTCCTCCGCACTCACCTTGGCGTCGGCCGGCACGTCCGTCAGCACGGTGGGCGCGTAGGTGCGGCCGTCGCGGGTGCCGCCGGTCAGGACCGTCGCGGCGGCCTCGTTCACCCACGCTTCAACGCGTTCCGCGGCGGCGTCGCTGATCAGCGGGCCGACGTCGGCGGCGACGTCGAGCTTGCGGACGTGCTGCACGACGGCTTCGGCCAGCGCGTCGTAGATGTCGGTGTGCACGTAGACGCGCTGCACCGAGATGCACGACTGGCCGGCCTGGTACATCGCGAACGTGGCGATGCGCTGCGCGGCGAACTCGACGTCCTGCCAGTCGGGGGCGACGATCGCGGCCGCGTTGCCGCCGAGTTCCAGCGTCACGTGCTTGCGCGGCACGCGTTCCTTGATGCCCCAGCCGACCGGGCCGGAGCCGGTGAACGAGACCACCGGCAGGCGCGGGTCCTCGACCAGTCGCGCGGTGTCCTCATTGGACAGATGCAGGACCGCCGCGGCGCCGGCGGGCAGGTCGGTCTCCGCCAGCAGTTCGCCGAGCAGGAACGCCACCTTGGGTGTGGCGGGCGCGGGCTTCAGGACGATCGGCGCGCCGACGGCGAGTGCCGGGGCGACCTTGTGCGCCACCAGGTTCAGCGGGAAGTTGAACGGCGCGATGCCCAGCACCGGCCCGCGCGGCACCCGGCGCACCAGGGCGAGCCGGCCCTCGGCGGACGGGTCGGTGTCGAGGCGCTGCAGCTCACCGGAGAAGCGGCGGGCTTCCTCCGCGGCCCAGCGGAACGTGGAGATCGCTCGCGTCACCTCGATGCGCGCCCACTTCAGCGGCTTGCCAGAGTCGTCGTTGATGGCCTGCGCGAACTCCTCGGCGCGCTCGGCCAGTCGCCGCGACACGTGGTCCAGCGCGGCGGCACGGCGATGAGCGGGCAGTGCGGCGAACTCGGGAGCGACGGCGGCGGCCGCGGCGACCGCGCGTTCGACGTCTTCGGGGGTGTTGAACGGAATCATGCGAGCAGAGCTCCTTCGAGCACGTCGAGTCCTTCGGCGAGCAGGTCGTCCGGGATGACCAGCGGGGGCAGCAGGCGGATCACGTTGCCGTAGGTGCCGCACGTCAGCACGACGACACCCTGGTCGTGGCACGCCTTCGCCACGCGCGCGGCGACCTCGGGTGTGCGTTCGGTGAACTCGATGGCGAGCATCGCGCCACGACCGCGGATGTCCGCGATCAGGTCGGTCTTCTCGGCCACCGCGCGAAGCCGGCCGACGACGGTCTCCTCGATGCGGCGCGCGGCGGCGTTGAGGTCGCGTTCGCGCATCGTGCGGATGGCGCCAAGAGCGGCAGCACACGCCACGGGGTTACCACCGTAGGTACCGCCCAGTCCGCCGACGTGCACGGCGTCCATGATCTCGGCGCGGCCCGTGACGGCGGCCAGCGGCAGGCCACCCGCGATGCCCTTCGCGGTCGCGATCAGGTCCGGCACCACGCCCTCGTGGTCGGAGGCGAACCAGGAACCCGTGCGGCAGAAGCCGGTCTGGATCTCGTCGGCGACGAACAGCACGCCGCGCGCACGGCACCACTCGGCGACGGCGGGCAGGAATCCCTGGGCGGGCGCGATGAACCCGCCTTCGCCCTGGATCGGCTCGATCACGACGGCGGCGGTGTTGTCGGCGCCCACCTGCTTCTCGATCGAGGCGATCGCGCGGGCGGCGGCTTCAGCACCGGTCAGGCCGTCGTGCAGCGGGTAGGACGCCGGCACCCGGTAGACCTCGGGCGCGAACGGCCCGAACCGGTGCTTGTACGGCATGTTCTTGGCCGTCAACGCCATCGTGAGGTTCGTGCGGCCGTGGTAGCCGTGGTCGAACACCACGACGGCCTGCCTGCCGGTGACGTGCCGGGCGATCTTGACCGCGTTCTCCACGGCCTCCGCGCCGGAGTTGAACAGCACCGAGCGCTTCTCGTGCGTCCCCGGCGTCAGCGAGTTGAGCTCCTCGCACACCTCCAGGTAGCCCTCGTACGGCGTGATCATGAAGCAGGTGTGGCTGAACCTGTCGATCTGCGCATGCACGGCCTCGGCCACCGCGGGGGCCGGGTTGCCGACGTTCGTCACGGCGATGCCGGAGCCGAGGTCGATGAGCTGGTTGCCGTCCACGTCGACCAGCAGGCCGTCGTCGGCGGAGTCGATGTAGACCGGCAGCGTCGAGCCGACACCGGCGGCGACGGCCGCCTTGCGGCGCGCCTGGAGTTCCAGCGATTTGGGACCGGGGATCGCGGTGCGCAGTCTGGTCATACGCTCAGCATGGTCCTGGTCAACACGCCGCGCAGTGCCTGAAATGGCGATCTGTGGGCATCAGGTTGTACAAAGTGGCGCATGCCCATCACGCTGCGCGAACTCGCCCGGTCACTGAGCCTGCCGGTGCTGGCGGGGGACGTGTCGAAGGTGGTCGACTGGGTGCACGGCACCGAGCTCGCGGACCCGGCGCCGTTCCTGGAGGGCGGCGAGCTGCTGCTGACGACGGGCTTCAACGACCTGGGGGAGGCCTACGTCGAACGGCTCGTGCGCGCCGGTGTGGTCGGCCTCGGCTTCGGCACCGGGCTCAGCCACGACGTCGTGCCGCCGGCCCTCGTGCGAGCGGCGGAGCGCGCGGGACTCGGTCTCGTCGAGGTGCCGCGCGAGGTCCCGTTCATCGCCATCAGCAAAGCGGTGTCGAAAGCCGTGGCCGCCGACGAGTACGCCGCCCTCACCAGAACCAGCGAGGCCCAGCGGGCGCTGACGAGGGCCGCCGTCCGCGCGGGAGTCGCCGGTGTGGTCCGCCGGCTCGGGCAGTGGATCGACGGCTGGGTCGTGCTGCTCGACGCCACGGGTAACCCCACCCATACCCACAACCCGCGCCTGGTTCCTGATCTCGGCGCCGAACTCGCCCGCCTGAAGACCGCGGGCGGCCTGGCCAGCGCGGCGTTCGAGATCGCCGGGATGCACGTCTTCCTGCAGGCGCTCGGCAGCCGGGCCAGGGGAGTGCTGGCGGTCGGCACCGCCGGTCCGCTCGACGCCGCGGACCTGAGCATCGTGAACACCGCCGCGTCACTGCTCGCATTGGCGCTGGCGCAGAACGACGCCGTCGACGCCGCCCGCCGGGAGCTCAGGGCAGGCCAGTTCCGGCTGCTGCTGGCCGGCCTGCCCGTCGAGGATCTGCCGGACCGCTTCCGGGTGTTCCTCGTCGGCGAACCACCGGACGGCGACGTCTTCTGGGCCGAGCACGACGGCCGGATCGTCGTGCTGGCCGAGGAGTTCGACGGCTTCGGATCGTCCGAAGTGGACGCTGCACAGGTCTCGCGGGGTTATCGGGAGGCCCAGCAGGCGCGCCGGGCGGGAATCCGGAGGTTCGAGGACTTCGCGGGCACACAGGTAGCCCTGCCGGACGGGTTCGCCGATGCGTTGCTGCGGCCGCTCGACGAGGAAACCCGCGAGACGCTGCGGGTCTGGCTCGCCCACCACGGCGCCTGGGACCCGGCCGCCACAGCGCTGGGCGTACATCGGCACACGTTGCGAAACCGGGTGCGCCGGGCCGAGCAGGCCCTCGGCCGCTCGACGGACTCACCCGGTCTGCGCGCGGAACTGTGGCTCGCGCTAAACAGCGAAGGTCAGGCTGGCGGTGTACCCGGACGAGACGTTCCCTGACATGGTCGCCATCTGGTGGTCCGTGCCGTCGCGGAACACCATGTCCTGGGTCAGGGACGTCCGCGACATGTTCTGGACGCTCTGCGTGTACCCCGTCGTGCCGTAGACCTCCTTGCACGTCGACTCGGGCAGCGCGAGCTGCGAGGTCGTGACCACGTTGCCCGCCTTGGTGGCCTCGGCGAGGCTCGGGTAGACCTCGAAGTGGATGTGCGGCCAGCGCCCCGCATACGCGCCGGGGAAGACGCTGACGAACTTCAGCTTCCCGGCCGAGTCGGCCTCCTGGACGCCGCGCAGGAAGTTCTCGCTCTTCACGCGATCGGAGTACATCGAGTAGTCGCCGTTGATGTCGCAGTGCCACAGGTAGATGGCCGCTCCCGCGTACGGCTTGCCGTCCTTCTGCACGGTCAGCTCGATGTTCAGCTGCACACCCTCGGCCGTGCGGGTGGACGAGCCGAAGCTGGAGCGGATGTCCGAGCGCACGATCCCGCTCTGCGTGAGGGCGTTCGGCCCGTTGGAGCCGTCGCCGGGGTACGGGCCGGCGGTCTCCTCGGGAATCGTCTCCAGCACGGCGCCGTCAGCGGTGGCCGAAGAAGAGGTACTGCTTGTGGAGGTGGGGCTGGTCGAGTTCGAGGTGGTGGTCGACGGGGCGCAGGCCACGAGAGTGAGGCCTGCGCCGCCGAGCAGCGACAACGCCCGCCGGCGCCCGATGAGGGTGGCGAGGTCGTACTGGAGGCCGCGGTCGTGGTTGTCCGTCATGGGGACAAGACTGGGGCCGTTTCCTGTGAGCCGCCTGTGCGGTCACTGTCACTGGGCTGTCAGAGAGACAGCAGCACGGTGCTGTTGCCGTGTCGGGGTAGAAGCTTCAGCACCGTGCCGCCGAACGTGCCGGGCGTTGAGGAGACAGCCGCCCAGCCCGTCGCCTTGCCGCGCAGTTCCTCGACGGTCGACGCCGGCAGCGGCTTCCCGTCGATCACCACGCGTTTCACGTTCGCCGGCGCCATCAGCTGCGACTCCGCGGGAGCACCCCGCAGTGTCACCAGGATGTGCTTGCCGAACGACTTCACCTGAGCCGTGCCGCCGTACGGGCTCGCGAACCGGCCGTCCGCAGCGGGCGAGACCAGCCACCCGGCGCGGTCACGCCGGTCGAGGTCGTTGACACCCCAGGGCTTCGACCACACGTCCGGCGTGCGGAAGTTGAACGGCATGGCCGCCGAAGCCCGCAGGTACAGCGGGAACTCGTCCAAAGTGGTCTCCCGCGTGACGGTCCGCCCACCGGTCACCCGAGCGCCGGTGAACAGGTCGATCCACTCGCCGCGCGGCAGCCACACGTCGACCGGCGTCGGCCGGCCCGCCGCGCCGTCGGCCTCGGCCCGATCCGCCGTCACGGGGGCCGCGAGCAGGTCCGGCCCGACCATGAACTGCTGGTCGGCCTTCCACGCAGCCTCTTCCCGCGGATAGCGGAACGCCATCGGCTGCGTGATCGGTGTGCCGTCCTTCGCGGCGAGCTGAGCCTGCCGGTAGAGGTAGGGGAACAGCTCGTAGTGCAGCACCGCGGCTTTCCGGAACCGCTCGAACGTCGCCGCGTCGTACACCCACGGCGTCGAGTTGCGTCCGGAGCTGCCGACCTGGAACACCGGCGTCACCGCGGACTGCTGCGCCCACCGCACGAACAGCGACTCCGACGGGCCGCCGCCGAGGTTGCGGTAGCCGCCGATGTCCGAGCCGTGCACGGGGTGACCGGAGATCCACGAGTTGATGCCGCGCCGGGTGGTGAGGCGCAGGCCGTCGAAGCTCATGTCCGCGTCGGCCTGCCAGAACCCGCGCAGCAGGGTCGGCATGCCGTCGCCGCCCGCGCGGAACAACGTCGTGTAGTTGTCGCCGTGCACCTTCCGCAACATCTTCACCACGGATTCGGCGTACAGCAGGGGGTACTCGTTGTGGATCAGCGTGCCCGGCCCGCCGGCGAACGTCGTCTCCTCGAAGTTGTGCTCCTCGCCCCGGTCGCCCTTGACGAAGTTCACGCCCATCCGGAACACGGCCTCGAGCTTGGCTTCGTAGTGGGCGCGCGCCACGGGGTTCGTGAGGTCGATGTCCCACACGTTGGTGCGGTCCGATTGCGCGAAGGAACCGGCGGGGTAGTCGTGGGGGCACGGCTTGCCGTCCGACTGCTTCGACAGGAACGGCGCCACCCACACACCGAGGTTCACCCCGCGCGAGCGCATCCAGTCGATCGTTCCCTGCGCGTCCGGGTACATCGTCCGGTCGAACTTCAGCGCGCCGATGCAGGCATAGGTCGGCCGTGCGCCTTCCGGGCCCTGCTCCCACGGGTTGTCGACCCAGAGCGTGTCCAATGGGACGCCGCGGGCCTGGAACTGGGTGACGTCCTCGACGATCTCGTCGGAGTGGTTGTACTTGTCCCGCCACTTCGTCAGCGCGAACTGCCGTGCGGGCGGCAGGGTGGGAGTGCCGACGCGTTTGAAGTACGCCGAGTTCACCTCGGCCGGTGAGCCCGCGTAGACCTCGTAGTCCAGCCGGGAGGTCTTGAAGCACAGTTGAATTCGGTCCGGCACACCGAAGTTGACGGGACAGGGCGCGGGTTTGTCCGCGCAGTGGTCGTCGGCCACGGCACCGGGGAACGCCGTTCGCCCGATCGCTTTGGTGTCGGCGTACACGCCATAACCCGCGCTGGACATGAAGAACGTCGAAGGTGCGCCGTTCTTGTTGCATTTGCCGAAGTTCGACGCACCGACGAACACCGCCTTGTCCAGCAGCACCTTCCGTTGCAGGTCAACGAACATCGTGTGCGCGCCACCACCGAGGAAGTGCTCCTCCAGCGACCCCGTGAGGTTCGCCGACACCTGGGTGACACCGGTGGACGGTTCCAGCGTCCAGCCCACCCGCAGCCCGCGGCCGGTCCTGGTCACGACCACGGAGGCGACCCTGGACGCCTCCGTGGTCGCCACGACGTACCGCAGACCGCCCGGAACCCGTTTCTGCGCGACAACGTTCGTCAACGAGTGCTGGGTGCCGTCCGCGAGCCGGTACGACGTCTCACGCTGGCCGGTCAACACCCGGCCGCTTTGCCGGAAGTCCAGCGAGAACGGGTTGTTCACGGCTTGCCACGACAGTCCGGTGCCGGCGACCGCGACCGCCGGTGAACTGAGCCCGGCCGCGACGAGCAGCAGTGCGAGCAGGATTCTCATGCCGGCACCCCGTTGATCGTCGTGTTCCGGAACACCAGGTTGTCGGTGTTCTCGATGAGGTTCGGCCCGGTGATCCCGGTGAACGCCGAGTTCGAGATCAGCACGTTCTTGATGTGCGACTGCGGGAAGCCGCGGAAGGTCGCGGCGACCCGGCCGCCGTTGATCCGCATCCGGTCGACGGTCAGGTTGTTGATCTGCGGGAAGAAGCCCTTGGTGCCGCCGTTCTGGTAGAACATCGACACGTACAGGATCTCGCGCTCGACGTTCTGGCCGTGGACGTTGCGCAGGTGCACCCCGTCGATGACCCCGCCGCGGTCCTGGTTGCACTTGACGTAGAGCGCGTGCTTGATCGGATACCGGCCGGGGAAGTCCGGCGCGTTGATCTCGCAGTCGCGGCAGAACACCTTCCGCACGCCACCGGACATCTCGCTGCCGATCGTGATGCCACCCCAGCGGCCGGAGAACTTGCAGCGCTGCACCACGATGTGGGTGGACGGGATGCCGACCCGCCGTCCGTCGGCATCCCGTCCGCACTTCACCACGACGCAGTCGTCGTTGGTGTTGAACCTGGAGTCGTGCACGTGCGCGTAGGAGGACGAGTCGAGGTCGACGCCGTCGCCCTGCGAGTTCGTCGAGTAGATCTCGATCCGCCGCACGGTGATGTTCTGAGAGAACACGAAGTGCAGGGACCACATCGCCGGGTTCTTGATGAGCACGTCCTCGACGAGGAGGTTCTTGCAGCGGAAGAACTGGATCATGTTCGGCCGCATGTTCTTGCCCACGCCCATGATGCGTTCCCCGACCGGAACGCCGTCCTCGCCCCACTGGCGCAACAGCGCGGTGGAGCCGGCACCCCAGCTCGCCCACTTGCCGCTCGGCGCGTCGCCGTCGATCGTGCCCTTGCCGGTGATGGCGATGTTCTTCTGCTCGAACGCGTAGATGAACGGCTGGTAGTTGTAGCAGAGCGTGCCTTCCCAGCGGGTGAGCACGAGCGGCAGGTAGTCGTTGGGGTCGGTGGAGAACTTGATCGTGGCGCCCTCGCGGACGTGTAGCTCCACATTGGACAGCAGCCGGATGCCGCCGGTGAGGAACGTGCCGGCGGGCACGACCACGCGTCCCCCGCCGGCCCGGTGGCACGCCGTGATGGCGCGGTAGAACGCCTCGGTGTTCTTGGTGAGGCCGTCACCTTTCGCGCCGTACGCGGTGACGTCGTAGTCCTTCCTGCGGAAACGTGGCGGGTGGATGCGCGCGAGAATCAGCGGCACCTCCCACCACGGGTCGTGGCCGAGCCCGGCAGCGGGTTCAGCCGCCGCGACGCCCGCCGGCAGCAGGAGGCCAGCGGCCGTCAGGCCGGACGCACGCGCGAAATCACGACGTGACAAGGACACAGGACTTCCCCTCAGACCTTCTTGCCGTTGATGGTGACGTTGGTGAACGTGGTGCCGTCCGCGTTCTTGATGCTGGGCTTGGCCGTCGTGACGCCGGTGAAGGTGCTGTTGGAGATCTGCACGTTCCTGATGTGCGACTCGCTCAGGCCGTCGAGGGTGACCGCGGTCTTCTTGACCCCGTTGACGGTGAAGCCGTCGGCGGTGATGTTCTGCACCCTGGGGTTCACGATCGGGCCGAAGCCGGGGCCGGTGAGGCTGTAGTTCAGCGTCACCATGATCGCCTCGCGGTCGACGTCGGTCGCCTTGATGCGCCGGGCGTGGATGTTCTCGACGATGCCGCCGCGCCGCTTGTTCGTCTTGATGTACAGCACGTGGAACGGCTTGTAGCTGGAGCCTTTCTTCACCGTGCAGTCCTGGAAGAAGACGTTGCGCACGCCGCCGGACATCTCGCTGCCGACCGTCAGCGCACCCCAGCGGCCCTCGAAGGAGCAGTGCTCGATGACGATGTTCTCGCTCGCGACGCCGACGCGGCGGCCGTCGATGTCGCGGCCGGCCTTGATCGCGATGCCGTCGTCACCGCAGTCGAACCGGCAGCCCGTGATGTGCACGTACTGCGAGGCCTCGGGATCGCAGCCGTCGACCATGCCGCCGCGGCTGTAGACGAAGATGTTCCGGATGGTGACGTTGCTGCAGAGCACCGGATGCACGTTCCACATCGCGGAGTTCCGCAGCTGCACACCGTCGATGAGGACGTTCCTGCACTCGTAGAGCGTGACCATGTTCGGCTTGAGGAAGTGGCCCATGCCGAACTTCCGCTCGGTCACCGGCTTGTTGTCCACCGCCTGCTTCTGCAGCGTCTCCCAGTCGGGCTGGCGCTTGCCGTCGTAGTCGAACCACGGGCCGGCCGGGCCCTGGCCGTCGATCAGGCCGGGCCCGGTGATCGCGATGTTCTCGGCCTTGCGGGCGTAGATGAACGACGAGAAGTTCACGCACTCGATGCCCTGCCACCGGGTGTACACCAGGGGGTAGTCCTTGGGATCGGTGGAGAACTTGATCGTGGCGCCGGTCGAGACGACCAGGTTCACGTTGCTCAGCAAGGTGATCGCGCCGGTGAGGAAGCTGCCCTTGGGGACGACGACCTGACCGCCGCCCGCCTTGTTGCAGGCCTCGATGGCCTTGCGGAACGCGTCGGTGTTCTTCGTCTTGCCATCGCCCTTGGCGCCGTACGCCGTGATGTCGAACTTGGCGTCGGGGAACGTCGGCGGCACGATCTTCGCGAGGATCGCGGGCACCTGGTCCCATGGTGACTCGGCCATCGGGATCGCGAGGTGGTCCTCGGCCGACGCCACCGGTGCGTTCAGGAACGAACCGGAGAGCATCGTGACACCCGCGGTGGCACCGGCGACCTTGAGGAAGTCGCGGCGGTTGGTCTCCATCTGCCGTCCTTTCGCGCGCATGCGGTGACACAACAGCGGCGGCGAGTGGCGGCAACTGAAAAGGGCTGTAAACCTTTTCACTCCAGGTTTACACCGGTTTGTGGCCCCGAGTCAACGCCTGCCCGAAGTCGGCATACTGGCTCCCGTGCTCGGATTGCGTCCGGAGGAACTCACGGTTTACGAGACGCTCGTGGACTCGTACCAGCTGGGTGTGCCCGAGCTTTGCGGTGCGACCGAACTGGCTGAACAGGTCGTGTGCGCCGCATTGGCGGCACTGACCGAGCTCGGTTTCGTCCACCAGGTCAACGGACTGCACACGGCCGTTGCCCCGGACGTGGCGCTGGCGACGTACTACCTGCACCGCGAGGACGAACTGCGCCGCGACCGGTTGCTGGGCGGCGGGCTGCAGGTCCGCTACGAACGCGCGGCGGGCGTGCGTGCTCCGGCGGACCTCGTCGAGGTGGTGCACGGCGCCGAGGCGATCTCGCGGCGGGTCGACCAGGTGATGCGCACGGCCCGGCACGAGGTGCGCTTCGTCGACAAGCCGCCGTACGCCACCGCACCCACGTCGTTGCACCCGGTGGAGGAGGAGCTGCTGAACCGCGGCGTGCGGTTCCGCGGGATCTACGAGCGCCGGGCGCTGGAGCTGCACGACCTGCGTGCCGACCTGGAAATGGGGTTGTCGCTGGGGGAGGAAGCGCGGGTGGTCGCGGTGGCGCCGACGAAGATGATCCTCGCCGACGCACATCTGGGGCTGATCCCGTTGCACAGCACCGAGACCACCCTGGACAGCGCGGTCATCGTGCACAGGTCGGCGTTGCTCGACTCGCTCGGGGCGCTGTTCGCGCGGTTGTGGGTGGACGCGGTACCGCTGACGTTGCCGGGGCAGCCTGCCTCGAACGAGATCTCGATCGGGGACGCGCGGCTGCTCGCCCTGCTGGCCACCGGGCTGCCGGATCGCAGCATCGCGAAGCAGCTCGGGTTGAGCTACCGGACGTTCCAGCGCCGGCTGCACCGGTTGATGGACGAACTGGGCGCGCAGACCCGGTTTCAGGCGGGTCTGCGCGCCGCGGCACGAGGTGCGAGCTCGTTGCTGCCGCCTCAATGAGTCCGTGCCTAGCGAGTCCGTGCTAGGAGTCCGTGCCTAGTTAGTCCGTGCCTAGTTAGTCCGGAAGGCCTTCTGCATGGTCTGCACGACCGTGTTGCCGGACCCGTCGCGGGCCTCGGTGCGCAGCCACACCTCACCGGTGGGGTTATGGATGGTGACCTGCCAACGGTCGCCATCCGGCTGGATTGCCGCCGGACGCCAGGTCACACCGTCCGTCGACCACTGCACCTTCACCAGGGTCACGGGCACGCTGCTCGTCGTGTGCACGTGGTAGGCGAACGGCTTACCGGCCGGGGCCGAGTTCGTGAGGTCGAGCGGCAGGTCGTGGCGGAGTTGGATCAGCGGCTGGAACTGGCAGGACGTCTGCCCCGCGTGGCACGTGTAGCCGCGCGGGGGTGGGTTGAGCGAACGGCGTGACTGGAACGTCCAGGTCGTCTCCGTGCGCGGGGCGAGGGTGAACAGGACGGGGTTCACCGCGCCCGTGACGGCTCCTGGCGCGTGGGTCTCGATCTTTTCGAGACGGTAGGTGGCCTGGTCCGGTGACATCGGGAACGTCGGGTAGAACGCCAGCGGCTCCCGGTCGGCCGCGATCTCCCGGTCGCCCTGGAAGAGCCGGACCTTGGTCGTGGTGAAGAACTTGCTGTTCTGGTAGGGGTTTGTGTAGTGACCGGGGTTTCCGTCCGTCCACTGCAGAGCCGGGATGAACGTGTCCCCCGCCCGGCAGTTCGAGCAGAGCTGCCGCCACGAGTCGCCTGCGGCGGGGTAGCGGGCCGGGTGGTCGGACTGCAGATCGATCGCGGTGCCGTGCATCGGGCCCGCGAACCAGCGTTCGCCGGCCGCCGCCTGGCCCTGGCGGAACACGTTCTCCTGGTACATGGCCACGGCTGCCCGCTGGCCCTTGGCGTCCGTGCCGCTCAACGTGACCGAGCGCTTCCAGACGATCCGGTCGTCGCCGGGGCCGATGTACTCGGTCCACGCGGCGGGCGGCGTGAACGTCATGCCGCGCATGAGCTGCGTCTGCCACAGCCCGGTCGGGAACGGGTACCACAGCTTCTGCATGGTCAGACCGGGTTTGTCCGCGTGGTAGAAGGACTTGCGCTGCACGAGCTTGGCCGGGTCGACGACCTGGCGGTGGTTCGCCGGAATCCCGTTGGCGTCCAGGAAGCTCAGGTTGAACACGGCGTCCGGACCGGGTTTGACGCTCAGTTTGACCGAGGTCTGCTTCGCCAGGAACTCGCCGTCGGCGTTGCTGATGCTCAGGGACGGCACCGCCGTGCTCGCGAGCCCGGTGAGCGGAAGTGCGCCCGGTTCATCCACATAGGACAGCGCGAGCTTCTTGCCCGACTGCGCCGCGGCCGTGTTCGCGGCCTTCACCATGTTGGCCGGGGTGTCGGGCTTGATCTTCACCAGCGCCACGTCGGCGAGGTTCAGTTCGCGGTCTCCGGACCACTTCGCGGCCAGCACGGCGACGTCGCCGTCGGTCTTCAGCGTCCGGCCGCCGGAGGTCAGGGTGACGGTGGCGGTCTGCAGGGTCACGTTGTCCTGCAACGAGATCGCGCCCTTCCTGGCGGCGGCCGCCGGGGTGGCGCGCACCTCCCACGGCGCCGAGCCGAGCACGGCGGCGGTCTCGACGATCAGCGGCAGCCGCTCGCCCTCGGCCGGCAGCACCCGGCGCATGGTGATCGTGCGGTCGCGTTGCTCGGCCGGACCAGGCGGCACGACCTCGACCGGGACGGTCTTGCGCGCGTCGAGCGAGACGTCCGCGGCACCGGTGACGGTCAGCTCCGGTGCGGCGAGCGCGGACCAGCGGCGCAGTCCGGCGGTGTTCTCGGTCGCCCAGCTCACCGCCGAGTAGCGGCCGTTCGGGACCTTCGCGACGCCTTCGCCGTTGACGACGTCGAAGTAGTAGCTGACGGTCTCGTCGAACGGGTCGTTGAGGTCGTCACCGCCGTTGGAGTCGTCGATCAGCTGCCCGAACGCCGGTGCCGGTGGCCGGCCGGCGGCGTCGCGGACGTGCACCGACACCGGGAACGTCTGCGGTGCCTCGTAAACGCTGACCGGCGTGCGCAAGGTCGTCGCGGGACCGGTCGCGGTGACGACGCCGCCGTACACGCCGGCCGGTCCGGCTTCGGGGTCGAGCGTGAGCGTGGCGGTGGCCTTCGAGCGCGCGGGAACGGTCAGCCGCGCGGTGCTGAGCTTGAACGCGGTCGTGGGGTTGCCGTCCCAGCCCTTGAACGACGCCGCGAGATCGAGGGTCATCGCCACGTCGGAGTCGTTGGTGTAACCGAGTTCCCGGCTGAGCAAGCCGGTGCCGCCGCGTTCGTGGCGACCGAAGCTCACCGACGCGGCTCCCGTCGCCTTCTGCGTGACCGCCCGGGCGATGTCGAGCCGCCCGCCACCTTGTTCGTACCAAGGCATCGCGACATCGGTAGCGCTGGTCACCAGCGCGTTCTTCAACATCTGCGCGGTCCAGTCCGGGTGCTGCTGAGCGAGCAGCGCGGCGGCACCGGCGACATGCGGCGTGGCCATCGAGGTGCCCGAGGCGGCGGTGTGGTGGTCACTGACCGGGGCACCCATCGACGTGTCGGCGGCGCGGGCCGCCACCACGCCGACGCCGGGCGCGTTGATCTCCGGCTTCACCAGTGCGTCGCCGATTCGCGGACCGGTGCTGCTGAACGCCGCCAGCTTGTTCTGCCGGTCCACCGCGCCGACGGTCAACGCGGAAGGCGCGGTGCCCGGCGTCGTGACCGAGCGGCCGGCCGGGCCGTTGTTGCCCGCTGCCACCACGAACAGCGCGCCCGTCTCGGCGGAGAGCCGCTCGACCAGCGTGCTCAGCTCGTCGGAGCCGTCGGTGACGTCGCCGCCGAGGCTCAGGTTCACGATCTTCGCACCGGACCGGGCGGCCCACTCGATACCCGCCATCACCTGTGAGGTGTCGGCCTCGCCCGCGCCATTGAAGACCTTGGCGATCACCAGTTTCGCTGCCGGGGCGACACCTTTGTACTTGCCGCCGGACCCGCCGCCGGTGCCGGCGACCGTTGCGGCGACGTGGGTGCCGTGGCCGTGCCGGTCGATCGTGTCCGGCTCGTCGGAGAAGTTCTCCACCGCGGTGAGCCTCGTCGCGACGTCCGGGTGGCCGGCGTCGATGCCGGTGTCCACGACGGCGACCGTGACGCCGGTGCCGTCCAGGCCGGCTTTCCAGGCCTCGGGCGCGCCGATCTGCCTGGTGGTCTCGTCGAGCGTGACGCGGATCGGGCGGTCGTACCGGATCCGCGTGCCGGACTGCGCACCGAAGTCCAGCGACCGCCAGAACTCCCGTGCACGAGCCTTCTCCACGTGGATGCCGGACGCGTTGAGGCTGCTGATCCGGGTGTGGGCGGCGGCGCTGAAGCCACCGGTCATGAGCACCGGGACGGTCGCGGTGCGTTCGTCGGACTGGCCGGTGCGGACGAGTTCGGTGACGTTGAACAGGGTGCGGTCGACGGTGCCGGACGTGACGGCGCCGATCGCGTCCGAGGGGTAGACGAGCAGACCTCGGGGTGTGGTCATGGTGTGGAAGATCGGCTGCTCGCCGTCGCGCGGGGCGGCGTGGATCTGGGCGACCGCGCGGCCGTCCGAACGTTCGGTGTAGTCGACGACGTCACCGGTGATGAGCGTGATCCGATGTGAGGCCTCGGATGTCTGCTCCGGTGATGCCGCGGCAACGGCGGACGCGGGTGGTGCGACGAGCGTGGCCGCGGCGATGGCAAGTGCCGCCAGGTGTCGAATCACGGCGCCCTCCTCGGTGATCAGGTCACAGCAGGATGAGGGGCCGGAAATCGCCTGGAAACAGCCGGGAGCGGCGGTTAGTCGCCGTTGGCGACTTCGCGCCACAACGGGTGAGTGCCCTGGCCGTCGAGGGGCGACGGTCAGGGCACTCGGTCAGCGGTCGCTTAGAAGGTGCGTTCCTGCAGCGAGAAGTCGCGCTGGTTGTTGTTCGTGTCCTGGCTGACGATGTTGCGGGTGTTCGAGCCGTTCAGCTGCGCGGTCTGCGCGGTTTCCGGCGCGGCGTTGGTGCCTTCCTTCGGGGTGATCGCGCTCGCGGAGAACGCGACGCCGTCGATCTTGAAAGCGGTCGGCGCGCTGCTGCCGAAGACCGCGACACCGCCGAACACGGGAATGCCCTCGGCGCCGAGGAAGTTCACCGGCAGCACGTGCGGCGTGGAGACCGTGCCGGAGAACTCGGCACCCGTCAGCACGAGGGTGCTGCCGACGTTGTTCTTGGGCGACAGCACGATCGGCGAACCGGTCGCGTCCATCAGCGGAATCGTCTGGATGACCTGGTTCTGCTGGTTGTAGATCTTGATCACCCAGTTGTTGAGGTCGAGCTGCTCATCCGTCGTGTTGACGATCTCGATCGCCTCGTCGAGCGGCCCGTTCGGACCCATCGTCGAAACCTCGTTGACGAGCACAGCCGGCAGCGCCATGACCTCGGGGCCCTGAGGCTCCTCGGCCGCGGTCGCCAGCCCCGCGAACGCGATCGTTCCCGCGAATGCGAGAGCCGCGGCTCCGCTCAGCAGTCGACGCATTGTTCTGGTCCCTTCGAGAGATTGATTCGAGGAATTTCTCGTGGCGGCCACTGGCCGGTGGGAACAGCCTGTCTTGCCGCCGGGACTGACCTTGCTCGCATTCCTTCGGGCCCGAAAGGGGCCATTCATGAGTGGCTAGGGATTGGTTTCGCCGGGAGACGGAATGTGGCAGCTGAAGTCCTCGGCGTTGTGATCAGTGTCGCGTGAGGAGCTGTCGCGGCCCAGCGAAGAATCGGCGCATGGTATAGCGGCCCCCTCTTCCCTGCACGGTGAAGAGGAGCTCAACCCCACGCTGTCGGTGTGCGCGCCGTGCCGGTTTCGAGCGATTACGCCGGAGCCGTCCACGGTGTCGACGACGAGGCCGTGGGGCACGGTGCCGCTGAACGCGCTTCCGGCTATCACGAAGTATTCACCCGGAGGTAGCACGGTGTTGGGTGGGATGGCGGCGAGGATTCGCGGAGTGCGACCGGAACAGGTCTGCACCGACCATCCTCCGACGTCTGCCGCAGTGGTGCCGATGTTCCGCAGCTCGACGAATCCGGCCGGCCCGAGTGCGATCTCGTTCACTTTCACAGGGGAGCCGCCCGGTGCGCCGCCGATCACGGTACCGGTCAGTAGGAGGGCGCTTGCAATGGCGTTCGCAGAGGGTGTCACGAAACGCAGTCTGGCCCCCTGCGCGACGTGCGCACAGGGGGCCAACAAGGGGACAAAGACCTTTCCTGCCAGGGACTTTCGGGAGGGCGGCGCCGCGGCGGCCGCGACGGCGCCGCCCTCGGGAGCGGGCGGGCAGACCCTGCCGTCTGCCCACTCTCCGCTACTGGGGGTGGTCGTCGTGGCGTGCCCGGCGGTATTCGCGTTCGATCACCGCGGCCCGGTCGACCTCGGCATGCGGCACGTCCAGCACCGCGCTGATCCAGGCACGCCAGTAGGGCCCGGGAATGCGTTTCCCGCGTTCCCATCTCGACACTTCTTCACGGGTCACGCTGTCGTTTTGTGAGATCTCGCACAACAGGTCCGCGAACTCGCGCTGGGTGAGGCCCTGCTCCCGCCGCGCCTGTGGAATCAAGGCGGTTATCGACGGGGTCTCCTGGTGCTCGTGGGCTTGAGGGGCTGCCTTGAGCACTGTTCTGCTCCGTTTCGGTGAGATGTCGGGGTGCGTCATCCACCATGCCGCATAGTCTCGAAGTTCGGTCTGTGCATTGCGGTGATACCGACGGTCGTTGAAACTTCGAGTACCGCTGGAATCGCCTGATCGGATGTTTGGGGGAAACGCAACTGGTCCAATGGGGTGCGCCCGCTCACATTGTGGACTTCTGGCTAGGGTAAGCATGACCCGGGATCGTTGCCGCAGCAATGACCGGGATGCGAAGGTGGGGAAAATGCTCTCGACGGTCGAAGTGGTGCAGGTGTTCCTGGCGAGACTCGCGGCACAGGACGCACCCGGCATCGCGCGGTTGTGCGCGCCGACCGTGGAATGGGAGGCGCCCGACCCGAACGGCGTCCGCTGGGCACCCGGCCCGCGTACCCGCCGCGAGGTCGAGTCCCAGTTCCTGACGTTGTTCGCCACGTTCGGACTGGAGCAGTTGTCGGTGCGTCAGGTGATCGTCGACGGAGGGGACGCGGCTGTGGTCGGCTGGGCGCGCTGGCGGGTGATCGCCACCGGCAAGCCGGTGAGCACGCGTTTCGCCGCGGTGCTTTCGGTACACCTCGGGGAAATCGAGCAGTACTGGCAGATGCCGGACACGCTCGCGGTCGCGGTCGCGACCGGTGCCGCGCGGATCGAGGCATGAGCGTCAAACGGGAGAGATCGACACGTACCAGGGCCAAGCTTCTGCGCGCTGCCGCCGAGGTGTTCGACCGTGACGGGTTCGCCGGCTCCAGTGTCACAGCGGTGTGCGCGCGGGCCGATGTGTCCAAAGGCGCGTTGTATTGCCATTTCCGTTCTAAAGAGGCGCTCGGCGTCGCGATCATCGAGGAGCAGTCCCTGCTGTGGCACCGATTGCGCGAAGAGCAGATCGCCGTCGAACCGTCGCCGGTGCAGGCGCTGATCGCGATGTCGTTCGAGTTCGTCCGCAGGCTGGACACCGATCTCACCGTCCGGGTCAGCGCGAAGCTGTTGCGGGAAGCGGTGTTCTTCGACGTCGCGGCCGCCGCGCAGGTCGTCGGCTGGATCGCGGTGGTGCGGGAGATGCTGTCGCTGGCTCAGGACCGCGGTGAGCTCCGGCCGCACGTGAACGTGCGGCACACCGCCGAGCAGCTCGTCGCGGAGCTGCTCGGGTTGCAGTTCGTGGCGCAGGCGCTGAGCGGCGGTACCGACCTCCACGCTCGGCTCAGCAGGCTGTGGCGGGCCAGTACCTGCTGCCTGGTGACCACTCCTGTCTACGAGATGTTGCGCTTCGAGTGACGGTCGTCTCGACCCAATCGAGACAGGAATGCCAGGTCACGGCCCTGATGTTGTGCTCCTCGTTCGGAAAGTTTCTTTACGATCTTGGAGGAGCAACGGTGGCGCAACGCAGCATCGTCGTGGTGGATCCCTACTCGGCGGGCAAGGGCATCGCGCCCGCGTTCGGGGAACGCGGTGTCGAGTCGATCGCGGTGCTGACCACGCCGGAACCACCCGCCGGCCTCGCCAAGTCGTGGCTCCCGGACAACTACCGCGAGGTGCACGTGCTCACGGATCTCGACGAGCTAGGGCCTGTATCGAGGTCCATGTTCGCGATAGCCGGGCCCGAGGCGGCCCCTGGGGGCACGGCCGAAAGGCCCACATACAACAGCGGTATGCGGGCCTTTCGGCCGCACCGCCAGGAACCACCTCAGGCTCGACTCTCATCGAACGGGACCTCGATACAGGCCCTAGCCGCAAAACTCGCCGGGCACGACCCCATCGCCGTCGTGCCGGGCACCGAGACCGGCGTCGAGAGCGCCGAGGCGTTGTCGGAACTGATCGTGCCCGGACGGTCGAACGTGCTGACGCTGTCGTCCGCGCGGCGCGACAAGTGGCAGATGGCCGTGGCACTGCGCACCGCCGGCGTGCCGCACCTGCGGCAGATCAGCTCGGACTCGGCCGGTGAGGTGGCCGGCTGGCTGCGCCGGGAAGGACTGGAGCACTCGCCGATCGTGCTGAAGCCGCAGGAGAGCGGCGGCACCGACGACGTGTTCGTGGCGCTGCCCGGCGACGACTGGCGGGAGAAGTTCCACCGGATCCTGGGCTGCGTCAACAAGCTGAACCTCCGCAACGACCACGTGCTCGTGCAGGAGCTCGCGGTCGGCACCGAGTACGAGGTCGACACCTACTCGGTCGACGGCCGGCACGGCCTCGCCGCGGTCTGGCGTTACGCCAAGGAACGCCGCGGCGACCGGCTCGGCATCTACCTCTCCAACACGTTCGTCTCGCCGGAAGATCCCGTGGTGGACGTGCTCTTCGACTACGTCTGCCAGGTGCTCGACGCGACCGGTGTCCGCAACGGGCCCGCGCATGTGGAGGTCATGATCACCGACGACGGTCCGAAGCTCATCGAGATCGGCGCCCGGCTGGCCGGCGCGGAACAGCAGGAGCTGACATTCCTCGGTGCGCGGGAAAGCCAGATCACCCGAATGGTCCGCCACCGAGTGGATGATGACTCGCCGGTCGGACGCTACGTCCTGCACCAGCACGTGAAGTCGGTTTACCTGTCCTCGCCCGCGGCCGGCGTCCTGCGCAACGCCGAGCGGCTCGACCGGCTGGAGTCGTTGCTGCCCAGTTTCGGGCGGGACGTGATCCAGTATCGCGAGGGTGCGACCGTGCCGCGCACGGACGATCTGTGGACCTCGCTCGGTTATGTCGTGCTGGCGACCACCGACCTCGCGCAGCTGGAACGAGACGTTGCCCTGGTCCGGGAGATCGAGGCCGGGCTCGAGGTGGTTTGATCTTCGGAACGTGTGGGTATCGGGATTCCACGTGACCCGTTAGGTTGCTGCGCGACGAGTGGAGGCTCATGAGCGAGCGCTGGGACGGCGACCTGACGGGAGCGGTGGTCGACGACCGCTACGTGGTCGGGTCCCTGCTCGGTTCGGGTGGCATGGCCGAGGTCTACCGCGCGTACGACCGCTCGACCACGTCGTCGGTCGCGATCAAGGTCTTCACCGGTCCCGGCCTGCCCGACGACGAACTGCGGTTGCAGCGCGAGGCCACGATGCTGGCCTCGCTCGACTGCCCCGGCATCATCCCGGTGTACGACTCCGGGATGCTCTCGCGCCGGCCGTACTTCGTGATGCGCGAGATTCCCGGCGGCACGCTGCGGCAGCGCATGCGCGAGCCGTTACCGCCGCGGTTCGTCGCCCGCATCGGCGGTCAGATCGCCGAGGTGCTGGGGCACGTGCACGACGAGCTCGGTGTCGTGCACCGCGACATCAAGCCGTCGAACATCCTGCTCGACGACGAGGAGAAGCAGGCGTACCTGGCGGACTTCGGTCTCGCGCTGGCGCCGGACGTGACGCGGGTGACCAGTTCCGGTGTGCTCGTCGGGACCGCGGGTTATCTGGCGCCGGAACAGGTTCGTGGTGCGGACGTCGGCCCGGCGGCGGACGTGTACGCGCTCGGCCTGGTGCTGCTCGAATGCCTGACCGGACGGTCCGAATATCCGGGCGGCGACGCCGAGGCCGCCCTGGCCCGGTTGGCGCGCCCGCCGCGGATCCCGATCGACCTGCCGCTGGCGTGGGTGTCGCTGCTGTCCGCGATGACGGACACGGATCCCGAGCGCAGGCCCACCGCCGCGCAGTGCGCTCGTTCGCTGATGGCGGCTTTCGAGGAGAGCCGGGGACTGCCGGCTCTCCTGCCGGACGCCGCTGTCTCCGTTCCCGAGGTGCCTCGCCCGCGCAAGGGCAAGCGTTTGGCGATCACCGGGGCCGCCGTTGTGGCCGTGGCCGCGGTGGCCGTCGCGGTGGCGAACCTCGGTGGTGGGGGAGAGGCGCCGGCCGCCGACGAGACCCCGCTCCCGCAGCCGTCCACCCACGTCGTCACGGTGGGCCCGTCGACGGTGGTCGTGGGACGGACGCAGGACGCACCCGCCGCACCGCAGCGCCGGGGTCCTCGGTACCGGTGACGACGACAACGCCGCCGAGCACCGCGGAGTCGAGCGCTCAGGTGCCGAGCAGCGCGGAGCCGACCCAGGACACGACTCGTCCCACCAAGGACAAGCCCAAGCCCACGAAGAAGTCGCGACACCCCGTCGAAGTCCTTCGCTAGGGCCTGCGAGGTCTAGGCCTTGGGGTCGGTCACTTCCGCGAACGGCAGATCGGTCAGCTCGGCGCGCAGGGTGTCCAGATCCGGGTAGACCGCGGAGGCCCCGCGGTCGAACAGCTCGTCCTCGCCGAACCCGCCGGTCAGCAGCCCGATCGACGGCAGCCCCACCCGGTTCGCGGCCTCGCAGTCCCACACCGAGTCGCCGATGACGACCGCGCGGTCGCCCCGCACCTCGCGCAACGCCAGCTCGATCAGGTCCGGCGCGGGCTTGCTGTCCTCGACGTCGTCCGCCGACGTCCATGCCACGTCCCCGGGATCGAGCAGCTTCAGGTAGTGCTCGATGTGCTTGCGCTTGCCCGAACTCGCGAGCACCACGGCGAGCCCCTGCTCCTGTGCGGCCCGGACCAGCCGGTGCGCGCCCTCGAGCGGCTGGATCTCGTCCAGCAACTCGTCGAAGCACCGCTCCCACGCGTCCCGCACCTCGTCGCCGTGGTCCTGCTCGACCTTGTCACCGGCCACGGCCGCCACGAGCTTGTCGCCGCCCATGCCGATCGACCGGTGCACGCGCCACGCGGGCACGGTGACGCCGACGCCGCGGAACGCCCGCAGCCACGCCACCGTGTGGTGGTAGTTGGTGTCGACCAGCGTGCCGTCCACGTCGAGGACCACGGTGTTGCTCATGGAACCAGGTTTTCCGGTGCCCTACCTCGGCAAACCCACCAGCTCACGGGCGTCCTCAAGGGACGCCAGCTCGCGGCGCAGCACGCCGTCGAGCCACTGCGCGTCCGACATCCACGACTGGTTGGTGTTCAGACAGACGTGCACGGAGGAGCGGTAGACCGACAGCGCGATACCCACCGCGTGACCAGGGGCGACCGGCGCGATCGGATACATCTCGCACAACGACGCGCCGTCCAGGGACAGCGGCACCGACGGCAGCGGTACCGAAGTCACCAGCGTGTCGAACAGCAGCGGCGCGCACCGGCCCATGACCGGCGCGGCGAGGCGGTGCACCAGCGGCGGCACCTTGTCCGCCAGCAGCGGCAACGCTCCGGCACCGCGGCCGGAGCCGGCCGCCTTCGCCGACTCCATCTGCTCCCGGACGCTGCGCAGCCGTTGCACCGGATCCGGCTCGCCGACCGGCAGCGACACCAGGAAACCGGAGATCTGGTTGCCCGCCGCCGCGTCGCCGGAGCGTGAGCGCTGGTTAACCGGGATCAGCGCGCGCACGACGGACTCGGGTCCGGCGCTGCCGTGCGCGGAAAGCCAGTGCCGCAACGCACCTGTAACGAGCGCGAGCAGCACGTCGTTCACCGTGCCGCCGTGTGCCCGCCGAATCCGGTGCACGTCCGCGAGATCCAGCTTCGACATCACCACGCGGCGCGGCCGGGTCGACGACGTCAGCACCGGCGAGTTCAACGTCGGCGGCTTGGTGTTCATCAGCACCGACGAGGCGATGTCGATCGTGTCCTTGATCCCGCGCAACGACGGGATGATCGACTTCGACGCCTGCGCCGGAACGTCCGGAATGGACAGCCGTGACGGGTCGAACAGCTGAAGGCCCAGGCCGACGGCCTTCATCCCGTCGCACAACGAGTGGTGCAGCTTGGCGACGACCGCGAACCGCCCGCCCGCGAGGCCGGTGACCACGTGCAGCTCCCACGGCGGCCGCGCGAGGTCGAGCGGCTGCGCCATGAGGTGCGAAACCAGGGTGGCGAAACGATCTCGCCCGCGCACGTGGTGCGTGAAGACGTGGTCCTCGGGTGCGAAGCCGGGATCCTCCACCCAGCGCGCGCCACCCAGCAACGAGGTGCGGGCGCGTTGGCGCAGGCGTGGAATCTCTTGCGCGCGCTCGCACAGCACGGCGGCGATGCGCGCTGGATGCACCGGAGTGGAGGGTGCAAACGTGGCCACCGCGCCGAGGTGCAGCGGGTTGGCGTTGCCTTCCATAGCGAGGAAAGCGATGTCAAGGGGGGAGAGGTGCTCGGTCATAGGTGTGCAAGGCAACCAGGTTCGCGTGTCCTGCGCATTTCTATGAGATGCCGGTGACTCTCTACCGCCCCAAGTACACCCGAACGGTGGTCCCACTGTGACTCGTGTGGGTGCGAACCAGGTCACACAACAGGTTCACCATCACGATTCCGAACCCGGACAAGCCGGTGAACGAGGGTGGGAAACCGCTGCCGGAGTCGCTCACCTCACACACGACCGTGTCGCCCTCGCGCCACATCCGCAGCACTCCGCGGCCGGACGCGTGCAGGATGCTGTTCGTCGCCAGCTCGTTCACGGCGAGCACCAGATCGTCGATCTGCTCGCGCCGCAGCCAGTTCGCGTACGCCGTCACGAGCTTGCGCATGTGCGCGAGCGTGCCGACGGAGAAGTTGTGCTCCTCGGCGCCGGCCGGCGGCGGAGGCAACGGCACGTTGTAGATGTCGACCAGCTTGGCCGGATCGGTGTACGACTCGCTCGCGACCCGTCTGCTGCCGTCGATCACGACCGGGTGCGTGCGGCGGGCGTCGTCCAGCGCATAGGCCGGCAACGCGCTCGCGTCGTATGGGCACATCAGGACGCCGCTGCGCCCCTCGAACGCCGTGTTGATCAACGCCTCGTGCTGCACGCACGCGGGGTACTCGAGCTCGCTGCGACCCGGCCACACCGGTTCGCCGACCATGCGGACGCGGCGTTGCGGGGCGCTCGCGCTGAACGCCATCAGCACGCCGGGGATGATCCGGCCGGGGTTGCGGCCGGCCTCGGTCATGTCGATGAAGTGCACCTGGTCGGCCTGGGCGCCCAGTTCGGCGCGGAGCAGGGAGATGCCCGCCTCCGGCACGGCCACCAGCACGGGCTCGCCGGCTCTGCACGCCGTCCGCCACGAATCTGGCCGTACCGGCGAGAAAATCGTCCTCGTCCCGGTAGAACAGGGCTTCGTGCGCGAACGGAGCAGCGGAGTTCATCGGCGTCCCGGAGGGTTCGGTGGCGCGGGCAAACCTTCATTCTGCTACCCGTAACAGTGTTTCGGCGGGGGCCAGGCCAGTGGTTTGTCACAGAACTCCGGGTACCCGGTGAGTGAACGCGCGTTTGCGGCGTCCCGTCACGCTTACGGCCCGAGCCCGTCCGGCTTCCTCCGAAGTGGATTCGGGGTGCGGCCTGGGAAAACTGCCTGCAGACTCGCACCGTTGGAGTGAGGGAGGTGACCCCCGGTGATCCCGCATCACACGCTGACCGGCCCGGAAGACGCACCGGTGCTGGTGCTGGGCAACGCACTGGGCACGACCACCGAGCTCTGGCGGGACTTCTCCCTCCCGTTCCGCCTGCTCCGCTTCGACCACCGCGGCCACGGCGGCAGTGCTCCGATCGACGGCCCGTGCGCTATCGAGACGCTCGCTTCGGACGTCGTGGAACTGCTGGACCACTTGGAACTGCGCCAGGTGTACTACTGCGGCGTGTCACTCGGCGGCATGCTCGGCATGTGGCTCGCCGCGCACACCGACCGGATCTCCCGGCTGGCGCTCGTGTGCACGGCGGCGTGGTACCCGGACAAGTCCGTTTGGGACGAACGGATCGCGGTGCTGCGCTCGCATGGAATGGAGCCACTGGCGGACACGATCGTCTCGCGCTGGTTCACGCCGACCTTCGCGCCGGCCGTCGTCGCACGCTTCCGGACCGAGCTGCTGAAGGTCGACGTGGCCTCCTACATCGCCTGCGCCGAGGCGATCAGGGACATGGACCTGCGCCCGGACCTGGCGAAGATCGACGTGCCGACCGTGGTGATCGCGGCGGCGCAGGACCACGCGACGCCGCCGGAGTTCGCCCGGCACATCGCCGACGACCTGCCGCACTCGGACCTGTACATCGTGGGTGACGCGGCGCATCTGGCCGTGGTCGAGGCGCCGCGGACGATCTCGGTGATCCTCGACGGGCACTTCGACGACCGGGTGGCTAGCTGAGCCCGGCCGCTAGACCTTCTCGAGCGGCCGGTGCGGTTCGGCCGGCAGCTCGACCCGGATCTCGTCACCAGGCCGCACGACGCCGCCGACCAGCACGATCGACATGATCCCGGCGCGCCGGACCAGCTCACCGTCCGGGCCCTTGCCCACGACCTCCCTCAGCAGACCCGTCGAGAAGCCGTCGATCTGGACGCACGGGTTGCGCAGCCCGGTCACCTCGACGACCGCCTCGGGACCGAGGTGCAGCAGCGTCCCGGTGGGCAGACCCAGCAGGTCGATGCCGCGGGTGGTGACGTTCTCGCCGATCGCGCCCGGCTCCACCTCGTAGCCCTTGCCCCGGAGCTCGTCGAAGAGCTCGGCGTGCATCAGGTGCACCTGGCGCAGGTTCGGCTGCGTCGGGTCCTGCCGGACCCGCGACCGGTGCTTCACCGTGACGCCCTGGTGCACGTCACCCTCGACACCGAGCCCCGCGAGCAACGTGATGCTCTCCCGCACGGGCTTGGTGAACGTGTATTCCTCGCTGCGGCTGACCGCGGTTACAACCCCCATGCACCCGATTGTGCACGATCGGCGCCGGGCGCCGCCGCGTCACGGATCGCCCGCGGCGAACCCGGAGTGGTCGCGGGGCTGAGCACGGCGACGTTCGACAACAATTCGACTCGTTCGACTGGTCCTACCTGCGGCGACGTACCGAGGCGTGGAAACGCTCCCACGAACTTCTGTTAAGAGTATTGACTAATCCTCACGTCAGGTTGTTGACTGCGTCACACCTCGTCGGAACCGGTACCGAAACCGGTTCCAGAGGCGGCGGAAGGAAGTTCGGCATGCGTGTCACGATCGCAGAGGTCGCCCAACGCGCCCAGGTGTCCAAAGCGACCGTGTCACGTGTGCTGAACGGAAAGCCGGACGTGGACGCCTCCACCGCGCAGCGCGTCCGCAAGGTCATCGACGAGATCGGCTACGTGCCCAGCGCCCGTGCCGTCGGGCTGGCGCGGGGGCGGACCCGCACGGTCGGCATGCTCGCGCCGTCGCTCACGTGGCCGTGGATGGGCGAGGTCCTGCAGGGCATCGTCGACACACTTGAGGCCGACGGGTACGGGCTGCTGCTCTACACGATCAACCGCGGTCCCGAGTCGCTGAACCAGTTCGCGAACCACGTGTCCGCCAACGCTTTCGACGGCCTGCTCGTGATCGAGCCGCCGGACACCCTGCACTACATCTCCACGCTCTACCGGGCGGGGCTGCCGGTCGTGATGATCGACGACCGCGGCTCGCACCCGGAGTTCCCCTCGGTCACGACGACGAACCGGCAGGGCGGCGCGGACGTCGCACGGCATCTCGTCGCGGCCGGTCGCCGCAGGTTCGCCGTCGTCACCGGGCCACCGCACTTCGGGTGCACTCGGGCGAGGCTGGACGGGTTCCGGCTCGCTTTGGCGGAAGCGGGCCTGACGCTGCATCCGGACCTCATCGTCGACGGCGACTTCACCACCGAGGGCGGGGAGGTCGCCGTCGACAAGCTCATCGCGAGCGGAGTTCCGTTCGACGCGGTGTTCGCGCACAACGACCTTTCGGCGGTCGGTGTGCTGCGGGCGCTGCGGGAGGCCGGCAAGTCCGTCCCCGAGGACGTCTCGGTGGTCGGATTCGACGACGTCCCGGTCGCGGGACACACCGAACCCAGGCTGACGACGATCCGTCAGCCGCTGCAGGAGATGGGCGCCGCGGCCGCGCGGATGCTGCTCTCCACGCTCGAGGGCCAGCCGCTGCCGGACCACCCGCTGGTGCTGCCCACCTCGCTGATCGTGCGCGAATCCGCGCCCTGACCCACTACGTCAGCTGAACCCGCCGGGCCCGCGCAACGCGGTCCGGCGAGCTCGCCGTACCCGGATGAGAGCGCTCTCTCATTCACCTCGTATCGGGAGATTCCCCCATGCGCAGAACAATCATCGCCGCGTTGGCACTGGCGCTCGCGGCGACCGGATGCTCCTCGGGTGGCGCCACCAAGGCTTCCGGGGTGCTGACCGTGGGCATGCCCAACGGGCCGCTGACCGAGAACCACAACCCGTTCCTGCCGACCTCGGCGGCGGGTTCGCTCGGCTACCGCTACGTGATCTACGAGCCGCTCGCGTTCGTGAACAACACGCGGCCGGCACAGGAGCCCGTGCCGTGGCTCGCGACGAAGTGGGACTGGGCCGACAACTACCAGAAGGTCACCTTCACGATCCGGGAGAACGTGAAGTGGTCCGACGGCAAGCCGTTGACGCCCGCGGACGTCGCCTTCTCCTACGAGCTGCTGAAGAAGTTCCCGGCGCTCAACAACCGCGACTCGCTGAAGGTCGACACGGCCACCGCGACGCCGGACGGCAAGGTCGAGGTCACGTTCGCCTCGCCGCAGTTCGTGAACCGGAACAAGGTCATCAGCGCCATGGTGGTGCCCCAGCACATCTGGAGCACGATCGCGGACCCGACGACCTACACCAACCCGACTCCCGGTCGGCACCGGTCCGTACCAGGTGAAGTCGTTCACCTCGCAGACCGTCACGGTGGCGCGGCGCACCGAGTACTGGCAGGAACTGCCGAAGGTGCCGGAGATCCAGTACACCTCGTACAACGACAACACGGCGCAGACCACCGCGCTGGCGTCGGGTGCGAGCCAGTGGTCGTACGTCTTCATCCCGGACTACCAGAAGCTCTACGTCGACAAGGACCCGAAGAACCACAAGCTGTGGTTCCCGGCCGGTCTCGGCATCCACGGCCTGTGGCTGAACCACACGGTCGCGCCGTTCGACAACGCGGCCCTGCGGTCGGCGATGAGCGACGTGATCGACCGCGAGACGATCTTCGTTCGCGGTGAGGCGCGGCTGTTCCCGAAGCTGGAGTCGCCGACCGGCATGCCGTTGCCCGCCGGTGACTCGTTCCTCGCGCCGGAGTACAGGTCCGCGCGGTTCGAGGTGAACGTCGAGAAGGCGAAGCAGAAGCTGACCGCGGCCGGGTTCACTGTGGACGGTGGCGTGCTCAAGGCACCCGGCGGCAAGCCGGTGACGATCGAGCTGACCAACCCGTCCGGCTGGTCCGACTACCTGACGGTGCTCGACATCATCAAGAGCGACCTGAAGAAGATCGGCATCGAGGCGACCGTGCGCACGCAGACCGCGGACTCGTGGACCACCGACTTCGCGAACGGTCAGTTCCAGGGCTCACTGCGCTGGACGAACACCGGTGCCACGCCGTACGAGATGTACCAGAACATCATGGACGGCGCCGAGATCAAGCCGATGGGGCAGACCGCGGCGGTCAACTTCGGTCGCTACAACAACCCGGACGCCACGGCGGCGCTGGCGGAGTACGCGAACGCCGCCGACGACGCGACGCGGGCCAGGAGCCTCGCGGTGCTGCAGAAGATCATGGTCGAGCAGGTGCCGATGATCCCGACCTCCGCCGGCCCGATCGGTGCCGAGTACAGCACGAAGAGCTGGGTGGGCTGGCCTTCCGACGAGGACCCGTACGGTCCGCCGCAGGCGACGCTGCCCAACGCGCTGCAGATCGTCATGAAGTTGAAGCCCGCGACGCCATGACGGTTCCCGATACCAGCGGATCGGTAGCGCTGGAAGCGAAAGGTCTGGTCAAGACCTACAAGCGCGTGCGCGCGGTGCAGGACGTCTCCATCGTCCTGCGCCGCGGGCGCGTGACCGCGCTCGTCGGCGAATCGGGCTCCGGGAAGTCGACGGTGGCGAAGCTGCTGGCGCGGCTGGTCGAGCCCACCGCGGGGGAGATCCTGCTGGACGGCCGGAAGGTGCGCCGGGTCCGGGAGTACCGGCGCAAGGTCCAGATGGTGTTCCAGGACCCGTTCGCCTCGCTCAATCCCGTGCACACCATCCGCTACCACCTCGTGCGGCCGCTGAAGATCCACAAGCGGACGGAGACGCCCGAGGAGCTGATGGAGCGGGTGCAGCTGCCCGCGGACTTCCTGAGCCGCTATCCGCACGAGCTCTCCGGTGGCCAGCGGCAGCGCGTGGCGATCGCGCGGGCGCTCGCGGCCAGCCCCGAGGTGCTGCTCGCCGACGAGCCAGTGTCCATGCTGGACGTCTCCATCCGGCTCGGCGTGCTGAACCTGTTGCTGGACCTGAAGGAACGGCTGCGGCTCGCCGTCCTCTACATCACGCACGACATCGCGTCCGCACGCTACTTCGCGGACGAGACGTTCGTGATGTACGGCGGCCAGATCGTCGAGGGCGGCGAGAGCGAGTCCGTGACGCAGCGGCCTGCGCACCCGTACACGCAGCTGCTGATCGAGTCCGCGCCCGACCCGGAACGTGCCGTGGTCGCGCTGGACGCGCCGTCCGAGGACAGCGCTGCCGTGGCCGCGGCGTCGGGCTGCCAGTTCGCGCCGCGGTGCCCGAAGGTCCAGGCGCGCTGCTGGACCGACGCCCCGCCGCGCACGGACGTCGACTCCGACGGGCACTGGGCGGCGTGCTGGCTCTACGTGGAGGCGGCGGCATGACGTTCCTACTGCGCCGCGCGGCCTTCTACCTGGTCACGCTGTGGGCGGCGATCACGGCGAACTTCCTGCTGCCGCGCCTGCTGCCGGGTGACCCGGTGCAGGCGATGATCACCAAGCTCGGCGGGCGGCTGAGCAGCGACGCGATGTCGTCGCTGTACATCCTGTTCGGGCTGGACGAGCAGAAGTCGATCTGGCAGCAGTACGTCGAGTACTGGGGCGCGCTGCTGCGCGGTGACCTCGGGCTGTCGTTCACGTTCTTCCCGACGCCGGTCGCGGACGTGCTGTCGCAGAGCCTGCCGTGGACGCTCGGGCTGGTCGGCGTGACCACGGTGATCGCGTTCCTGCTGGGCACCCTCGCGGGGGTGTACGCGGGGTGGAAGCGCGGTTCGTGGATGGACTCGCTCATCCCGGTGACGACGTTCCTGTCGTCCATCCCGTACTTCTGGCTCGGCCTGATCGCGATCTCGCTGTTCTCGGTCACCTGGCCGCTGTTCCCGGCGTCCGGGGGTTACGCGGCGGGGCTGGTGCCGGAGTTCTCCTGGGAGTTCGCCGGCAGCGTCGTGGAGCACGCGGTGCTGCCGGGCCTCACGATCGTCGTGAGCTCGGTGGCCGGCTGGATCCTGGGCATGCGCAACATGATGGTGACCGTGGCGGCCGAGGACTACGTGCTGGTCGCGCGGGCCAAAGGGCTGTCGCAGCGGCGGGTCATGTTCGCCTACGCCGCGCGCAACGCCGTGCTGCCGTCGATCTCCGGTTTCGCGCTGTCGCTCGGGTTCATCGTCGGCGGCGCGCTGCTGGTGGAGATGGTGTTCTCCTACCCAGGCCTGGGATACGTGCTGTTCCAGGGCATCGGTGCGAAGGACTACCCGTTGATGCAGGGAGTGTTCCTGGTGATCACGCTGGCCGTGCTGGTGGCCAACCTGCTCGCGGACGTCGGCTACCTGCTGCTCGACCCGCGCACGCGACGGGAGGGCTGATGAACTTCAAGACGAGGCTGGGTCTGGGGATTCTGGGCTTCTTCACGCTGATCGCCGTGATCGGCGACTGGATCGCGCCGTACGACCCGTCCGAGATGGGCGACGACGTCCTGTCGGCGCCGTCGGCCGCGCACTGGTTCGGTACGACGATGACCGGGCAGGACATCTTCTCGCAAGTGCTCGTGGGCACCAGGGGTGTGATGGTCGTCGGGCTCGTCTGCGGTGTGCTGGCAACGTTTCTGTCCATTCTGATCGGTGTCACGGCGGGGTTCCTCGGCGGTGCGGCCGACGAGGCGTTGTCGATGCTGTCCAATGTCTTCCTGGTGATCCCGGCGCTGCCACTGATCATCATCGTGGCCTCGATGCTGCCGTCGGCGGACACGGTGCTGATCGCGGCGGTGATCAGCCTGACCGCGTGGGCGTGGGGCGCCAGGGTGCTGCGCGCGCAGACGATGTCGTTGCGGCGCCGTGACTTCGTGGAGGCGGCGCGGGCGTCCGGCGAGCGGACCTGGCGGATCATCGTCTTCGAGGTGCTGCCGAACCTGACCGCGGTGATCGCGTCCGGTTTCGTCGGCACGGTGATCTTCGCGGTGATGCTGCAGATCACGCTGTCGTTCGTCGGCGTCGTCTCGCTGTCGACCTGGAACTGGGGCACGATCCTGTTCTGGGCGCAGAGCAACCAGGCGCTCGGGCTGGGCGCGTGGTGGTGGTTCGTCCCCGCCGGCCTGTGCATCGCCCTGCTGGGCACGGCGCTGGCACTGATCAACTTCGGGATCGACGAGTACGCGAATCCCCGGCTGCGGAAGGTGCGCGCATGAGCCCGGTGCTGGAGATCCGAGATCTCTCGGTGGACTACGGCTCGCTGCGAGCCGTGCACAACGTCTCCCTGACGCTGAACGCGGGCGAAGTCCTCGGACTGGCGGGGGAGAGCGGCAGCGGAAAGTCCACTTTGGCCTATGCCGCGACCCGTCTGCTGCAGCCGCCCGGCACCGTCTCGTCCGGCGAGGTGCGGTTCAAGGGACACGACCTGCTGGCACTGACCGAGAAACAGCTGCAGGTCTTGCGCTGGAACGAGATCGCGATCGTGTTCCAGGGCGCGATGAACGCGTTGAACCCGGTCATCTCCGTCGGCACGCAGCTCGACGACGTGCTGTGCACGCACCGGCCGCGGATGAACCGGTCGCAGCGCGCCGACCGCGGCCGCGAACTGCTGTCGCTGGTGGGCATTCCGGCGGACCGGCTCCGGTCGTACCCGCACCAGCTGTCCGGCGGCATGCGGCAGCGCGTGATGATCGCGATGGCGCTCGCGCTGGAACCCGAGGTCGTCATCATGGACGAGCCCACCACCGCGCTGGACGTGGTGGTGCAGCGGCAGATCCTCGGCCAGATGATGAGGCTGCGCGAGACACTGGGCTTCTCGGTCATCTTTATCACGCACGACATCTCGCTGCTGGTCGAGTTCTCCGACCGCATCGCGATCATGTACGGCGGCCGCGTCGTCGAGGAGGCGCCGGCGGCCGAGATCTACCGCGCCGCCCGCCACCCGTACAGCCAGGGGCTGCTGGCCTCGTTCCCGGCTCTGCGCGGCCCGCGCCGTGAGCTGCGGGGCATTCCCGGTTCACCACCGGACCTGCGCTCGATGCCGACCGGCTGCCCGTTCCACCCGCGCTGCCCGAAGGCGATCGACGTCTGCGCGGAGAAGACGCCGCCGCTCGACACCGTCGAGGCACGCCGCCGGGTCGCGTGCTGGTTGGAGGAAGCACATGTCTGAGGTGACGGCCGGACTGTGAATCTCCGGCTCGGGTTCACCTACGCCGCGGCGAACAGCAGCGCGGCGGTGCCGGCTTCGACCCAGAAGTAGAACCAGACCGGGTAGAACGCGGTGGCCCTGTCGGCGAGCCGGGAGATCAGGCGGCCCAGTGCCATTCCCGCCAGGGCCGCCGCGACGGTGATGACGACGCCCGTGCGGATGCCGGCGTTGACCGCCGCGGCGGTGAGCACGGCGGCGATCGCGACGCCGAAACCGCCATAGACCGCGCGGATCTCGGATCGGCTCTCCGGTGCGTTCACGACGATGCGGAACGGCCTGGCGAGGGCCGCGGGCGCGGTGAGGGCGTAGAAGCCCATGCCGAGGAAGAACACCGCGACGACGAGGATGACCGCTGTCGTCATGCGGGCACTCCGCGCCTGTGCAGGGCCGCGCCCACCGCCGGCAACGCCTGCCCCAGCCTCGTTCGTCCAGTCCGCACGCGTGGAATCATCGGCCCGTGGACGACACCGCGCTTCCGGAAACGTGCTGCCCGCCGGAGCGTGCCACGATCTGGATCTGGTCCGGCCAGGCCGCCTACCTGGGCCCGTCGCTCGACCTCGGCGCGCACTCCGGTTCCGTGCACTGCTTCGCGCTTGGCATGGACGCGCCGTTCACCCTCAAACTGGGCGAACAAGAGCAAAAGGTGCGGAGCGCGCTGATTCCGGCGCGGACGCGGCACCAGGTCGTCTCGGACGGCGGCCGGATGCTGTTCCTCTACCTGGAGCCGGATCTGGCGGACGACCGGATCCGCACCGCGCTCGGCATCCTCCGAGCTCATCCCTGTCTGAGCGCGCCGCAGGTCGCCGCCGAGCTCAGCCTGTCGACGTCGCGGTTCCTGCATCTCTTCTCGGCGCAGGCGGGCACGAGTTTCCGCCGGTACCGGCTGTGGGCGCGGATGCTGCGGGTCGCGGCGGCCACGGCGCGGGGCACGGACCTGACCAGGGCTTCGGTCGAGGCGGGGTTCGCCTCGCCGAGCCACTTCAGCGACAGCTTTCGCGACATGTTCGGACTGTCCGCGAGCACATTGCTCGCGAAGAACGCCCGCGTCGTCCTCGACTCGGGGTCGAACGGCGCTCCAGCGGCGTAGATCACGTCCGAATGCACTAGCTAAGGCATACCTTAGTTAAGTTAGGGTTACCTTTACGACGCTCAGGAGTGCCACGAGAGGACCGCGATGGAACCGGTGTTAGACCTGGCCGGAATCGGCTTCGGCCCGTCCAACCTCGCTCTCGCGATCGCGGTCGAAGAAGACGAGCGGCCCGTGCGGGCCCGGTTCTTCGAGAGGCAGCCGCGGTTCGGCTGGCACCGGGGGATGTTGATCGAGGACGCCACCATGCAGGTGTCGTTCCTCAAGGACCTTGTCACCTTGCGCAACCCCACGAGCACCTTCAGTTTCCTCTGCTATCTGCGCGACCGCGGGCGGTTGATCGATTTCATCAACCACAAGAACCTCTTCCCGCTGCGCAAGGAGTTCCACGACTACTTCGAGTGGGCGGCGGAGCGGGTCGGGCACCACGTGTCCTACGGCGCCGAGGTCAGCGCCGTCAGCGTGCGGGACCGCGGCTTCGAGATCTCCGTCGGCGAGGAGCGGGTCAGGACCCGCAACGTGGTGCTGGCGACCGGGCTGGAGGCCAGCCTGCCGGACGGCGTCGAGTCCGGTGAGCGGATCTGGCACAACCGGGACCTGCTGCACCGGGTCGGGACGCTCGAAAACCCGCGTCAGGTCGTGGTGGTGGGTGCCGGGCAGAGCGCGGCGGAGGCGGTGGCGTTCTTCCACGACCGCTTCCCCGAGGCCGAGGTGCACGGCGTGTTCGCGCGGTACGGGTACAGCCCGGCCGACGACAGCTCGTTCGCGAACCGCATCTTCGACCCGGCGGCGGTCGACGAGTTCTACCAGGCGCCCGAGGACGTCAAGCGCAAGCTGATGGGCTACCACGCGAACACGAACTACGGCGTGGTCGACGGGGACCTGATCGAGGAACTGTACCGGCGGGTGTATCGCGAGAAGGTCGTCGGCAGGCCGCGGCTGTTGCTGCACAACACTTCGCGGCTCACGGACGTGAACCCGGACGGCAACTGCGTGATCGAGTCGCTGGCGGACGGCCGGCGGCTGCCGATCGACGCCGACGTCATCGTCTACGCGACCGGCTACCGGCCGGCGAATCCGGTTCGAGTGCTCGGTGATCTCGCCGGACACTGCGAGCGCGACGAACACGGCCGGTTGAAGGTGACGCGTGACTACCGGGTGGTCACGAACAACGAGATCCGCGGCGGGATCTACCTGCAGGGCGGCACAGAGCACACGCACGGCATCACGTCGTCGCTGCTTTCGAACACGGCGGTGCGCGTCGGCGAGATTCTCGACTCCGTTCTGCGCAGGCCGCACGCGGTGGCCGAACCGGTGTCGCAGCTGGCCGCGCACGTGGGTTGAGGAAGAGATCAAGTGAGAGGACCGCAGTCATGACCAACCCGTTCGAGGACCCGCAGGGCCGGTTCTTCGTGCTCGTCAACGAAGAGCAGCAGCACTCGCTGTGGCCGGCGTTCGCGGAGGTGCCCGCCGGGTGGACCCAGGTCTTCGGCGAGGACAGCCGCGAGGCGTGCCTGTCCTACGTCGAGGAGAACTGGACGGACATGCGTCCGCTCTCTATCCGCTGAGGTACTCGGCGAACGTTCGCTTGCCCGCCGCGCGGCCGGGAGTCAGGTTCCCGCCCGCGTGGTAGGCGCGATACGTCGCTCCTGGCACCCTCAATGCCTTGACCGTGCGCTGCTTTCCCCTTGCGGCCAGGTACATCCGCGCGAGGTCGGTGGCCTCGTGGATCTCCGGCCCGCCGAACTCCGGTGCCACGCCGATAGGCGCACCCTGTGCCAGCGCGGCCAGCTCCAGGCCGACCTCGGCCTCGTCGACCGGCTGGAACGCGAACCCGGGCACCGGCATCAGCGGCAGCTTCGACAGACGGTCGAACATGCGCAGCAGCAACGAGTGGAACTGCGTCGCCCGCAGGATCGTGTGCGGCACACCGGAATCGATGATCAGGCGTTCGGCTGCCAGCTTCTGCCGGTAGTAGGGCAGCGGCACCCGGTCGCACCCGACGATCGAGACGTACACCAGGTAGGCGGGCCTGGCCGCGAGCACCGTCCGGGCCATGTCCACCTCGCGCCGGAAGGACGTTGCGCAGTGCACCACCACGTCCGCCCTCAGTGCGCCCAAACCGGTGCCGCGCAACAGGTCCGTTCCGGTGGACCGCGAGACGGCCTGAGCTCCGGGCAGTGCTGCGACAACGTGCCGGCCGAGTGCTCCCCGGCCGCCCGTGACGACGAATGTCATGCCTCCACCTTGACGCGGTAGTAGTGCGCCAGCACCACGGTTCCGGCGACCGCCGCGATGGCGCTGATCACGAGACCGGCCTGCGTCAGGCCGCTCATGCCCGCGCCTTCGCCGACCAGCTTGATGCCGATCCACGCCGCGACGATCGGGTTGATCACGGTCTGCCCGGCCACCACGAGATCGGGCGGTCCCGCCGCGTACCCGAGTTGGATGAACCAGGCCCCCACGAGGAAGGTCACGGCCAGCCCCGCCAGGGAGAGCCACTCGATCCGGGGCAGCGTGGTCGTGACGTCGCGGACCAGCACGGCGACGAGCCCGTAGGCGATCCCCGCCCCCACTGCGAGCGCCAGTGCTTGCACCACGCCCATCTGGAACGTCGCCACCACCGTGCACACCAGCACGCCCGCGAGCACGAGCTGCCCGGCCTGCAGTGCGACCTTCGGCGATATCTCGGCCGGCACCGCCGCGCCGGCCGCGATGGACACGAACACCACGATTCCGGCCGTGGCCACCAGGACCGCCACCGCGAGCAGGCCGGTCAGCTTCCTGGCCCGCGCCACCGCGATGATCGGGATGGCCAGCGCGTTCAGCGGCGCCACCACCGAAACCGGTGCCAGTGCCAGGGCGATGATCTGCAGGATCGCGCACGCGAACAGCACCAGGAACCCGTGGACCCACTTGCGGGAGGACACCAGCCGGTACGCCGACGTCAGCTTCAGGTCGGTCAGCTCCCGAACTCCGGCGTGCTGCCACAACGCACCGAGCGCGCTGCACCCGGCGGCAAGTACCGCGCAGAGGATCGCGAGCCCGACCACGTGCCGATCCTACTCTGGCACTGCTATGGTTCATTACATGAGTAACGAACCAAGGAAGTAAGCCATGTTCGACGACCGGAGCCCGATCTACCGGCAGATCGCCGACCGGATCAAGGCGGACGTGCTCAGCGGGGCGTTGAAGGCGGACGAACAGGTCATGTCGACCAACCAGTACGCCTCCTACTACCGGATCAACCCGGCCACCGCGGCGAAGGCCTTTCAGCAGCTCGTGGACGAGAAGGTGCTTTACAAGAGGAGGGGGATCGGGATGTTCGTGAGCACAGAGGCTCGCGACATGCTGCGGGCACAGGGGAGGGAGACCTTCTTCGGCGAGGTCGTGGATCCGATGGTCGCGGAGGCGCGGGCCATCGGGATTCCGCTCGCCGAGGTCATCCGCCGCATCGAACAGCACGAGAACGGGGGCGTGTGATGCGTGTCGACGTCCAGGGGCTGACCGTGCGCTACGGCGCCGTCACGGCCATCGACGACATGAGCTTCTCCTTATCCGGCAACAAGATCTACGGCCTGCTCGGCCGCAACGGTTCCGGCAAGACCAGCCTGATGTCCGCGCTCGGTGGCTTTCGCAGGCCGATCGGCTCCGTTCGGATCGACGGCGAACCGGTCTTCGAGAACGCGGGTGTGGTGCGCGACGTCTGCCTGGTCCGGCACGCGCCCGACGCCGCGGACAAGGGCGACCGGGTCGCCGAGGTGCTCAAGTTCGGCAAGATGTGGCGGGACACCTGGGACGACACGTACGCGCACGAGCTGGTCGAGCTGTTCAAGATCCCGCTGAAGACCAAGGTCGGCGAGCTGTCGCTGGGCCGGCGGTCCGCGCTCGGCGTCGTGATCGGGCTCGCCGGCCGGTCGCCGCTCACGATGCTCGACGAGTCGCACCTCGGCATGGACACGCCCACCCGGTACGCGTTCTACGACGCCCTGCTCAACGACTTCATGCGGCAGCCGCGCACGATCATCATCTCGACGCACCTCATCGAGGAACTGGCCTCGTTGCTGGAAGAAGTCCTGATCATCGACAACGGCCGGCTGGTGCTGCAGGAGGAGGCGGACGTGCTGCGGTCGCGCGGCACCGAGGTCACCGGAACCGCCGACGACGTCGACGCCTTCACCGCCGGGCTGACGGTGCTGAGCGAGAAGTCGCTGGGGCGCACCAAATCCGCGATGGTCTACGGCGCGCTCGACGACGCTGCGCTGATCCGGGCCCGTCAGCTCGGACTGGAGCTGGGGCCGATCGCGTTGCAGGACCTGTTCGTCCACCTCACCGAGCCGGTCGGAGGCAAGCGGTGAAGATCTTCCGTCACCTGACCGCGTCGCTCGTGACGTTCAGCGCGATCGTCGCGGCCGTCGTGTTCCTGTTCGCCGTCGTGGTCACGTTCGTCGTGTCGGCCTTCCGTGGCATCGAGATCAGCGCGTGGAACGTCGTCATGTCCCAGATCGCGCGCTGGTACATGTTGTTCATCGGCGTCTACGTGCTGCACAACCTGCTGCCGATCGCCATCGCGCACGGCCGCACGCGACGTGAGTTCCTGGCGGCGGCGTCAGGTTTCTTCGTGGTGGTCGCGCTCGCGATGGCCGTTGTCGGTTGGCTCGGCTTCCTTCTGGAAGGGGGCATCTATGGGGTTATGGACTGGAGTACTGACGAACGCGGATCGTTCTACGCCTATTTCCTGATGTTCCTGGTGTGGTGCGTGGTCGGTGCGTTCGCCGCGGCGGCGTTCGACCGCTATGGCGCGGCCGGGATCTTCTCGCTGCCCGTCGCACTGGCTCTCGTGGTGGTCTCTGGTGTGCGGATCCCGGGGTCGGGGAACCTGCCGTTCATCCGGAACATCCCGGTCCTGCTCGGCTCCGGCTGGCACCTGGTGTCACTGGCCGCCTTCCTGGTCGCGCTCGCCGGGATGTGGGCGATCGCGCGGGACATGCCGGTTCGATCGCAGACGGCCTGACGTCGCTAGGGCCTGTATCGAAGTCTCGTTCGATGAGAGTCGAGCCTGAGGTGGTTCCTGGCGGTGCGGCGGAAAGGCCCGCATACCGGTGTTGTATGTGGGCCCTTTCCGCCGTGCCCCCAGGGGCCGCCTCAGGCCCGGCTATCGCGAACACGGACTTCGATACAGGCCCTAAGCAGGCTGCCCGAAGTCCTGTCCGTTACTCGCGGAGCGGTTCGGCGTCCAGCCCGATGCGTCTGCAAGTACCACCGACTCTTGATCGAATCGCCGTCAACTACACCCAACCTGTTCCACATCCCGCAGCACCGGCACCAGGTGCCCGGGCCCGAAACGCCCTGTTGGTAGTAGAAAAACGCCTGTTGATGTTGAGTTGGTGGTACTTGCTGACGCCGGCGGCAACGAGTCGCCTGAGGTTCCGGACAAGCCTTCTGGCCAGGTGCTTAGGCCACATCAGGGTGTGATCGGTGCCTGGACGGAAACCGACGCGGGCGGCGAGACGTCGAACGCCTCGCTGACCGCCTCGACCTCGATGTGCGCGGTCTCGCCGCCGCCCAGCGGGATCGCGGGCACGAAGTACGCGTCGTTCGCCGTGCCGCCGAGGAAGATCCGCTCGGAACCGGTCCACTTGTAGACCCGGTACTGCCGGATCGCGCCGGGGGAGCGCGTCCAGGTGAGCCGTGCCGACACCGTGGTGGCGTTGGTGCGGCTCACCTGTTCGACCTGCAGGTTCGATGGGGTTGCCGGTGGGGTCATGACCGGGTCCGTGATGCCGATCCGGCCGATCAGCGCCGTCACCGGTCCGCCCGGCAGCACCCGCAGCGAGATCTCGGTCAGCGTCGCACCGGAGTGCTCGCCGAGCGGGATCACGGTCCGCCGCCACGCCCCGCTGAGCCCGCCCAGGTCCAGCACCCTCTCGGTCGTGCCGATCCGCAGCACCGCCTGCAGCCGGGTCGGCCCGGCGCCGGTGCGGTGCACGATCTCGAACTGGCTGCGCCCGGTCAGCTTCAATGAGGTCGCGAAGAGGCGGACGTCGTTGGCCGACAGGGGAGTGCCGGTGATCTTGAGAGCGGTGCCGCCGTCGTACGGGTCGTCCCAGTCCAGTGCCGGCGTGACCTTCGGGCCGCTGCCGGTGCCGGTGACGCTCCACCGCCACGTCGGCAGCACGTCCTGCAGCGACAGGTTGTTCCACGCCTGGGTGGACCGGACGCTGCCGCCGATCGCGAACTTCTTGCCGTGCCCGGTGTTGAAGTTCGTCACGAACGGCAGCGAGGTGATCGGGGTCAGCTCGGTGACGTAGTGGGCGACGCCCTTCCAGGCCGCGGCCGTCGTGGTGTTCGCCGGGTCGCCGTTCTGGCCGATCCAGAACCTGTTGTCGCGGCTGTAGAAGTCGGCGGGGCTGGTCGCGGACTTGAACGTCCACTCCGGACGGTAGAAGCCGAGCGAGGTCACGTGCGGCTTGCCCTCGGGGAAGACCGAGGCCCAGCCGATGTTCGTGTTGTAGCCGCTCGCCTCGACGTCCACGCCGGCCGCGAGGTCGTACGGGCTGCGGCCCATCTGCTTCGCCAGCGCGGCCGAGTTCGCCAGACCCTGAGTGCTCCACCAGAAGTTCATGAACATTTCGTCGGACTGCTCGAAGAACATCCGGTTCCGCGCCGTCAACGCGTTCTGCCACGAGACGCTGCCGCTGTCGGTCATCGCGTCGTACCAGATGACCCGGAGCCCGCTCTTCTTCAGGTAGCGGACGAAGTCGCGCATGTCGTTCGCGAGCTGGGCGTTGCCGCCGGCGGTCTCCTGGTTGACGAACCAGCCGTCGAAGCCGTAGTGGCGCGCGACCTGGATCATCTTGTCCGCCACCGGGAACCGGTCGCCCTCGCGCTTGACGAAGTCGCGGACCCACTGGAGCTGGCCGCCGTACGCGGTGGGCGGGAGGAAGACGTTGCCGATCACGCGGACGCCGTTGCGGTGCGCGGCGTCGGTGACGGTCGGGTTCGGCGCGAGGATCAGGCCCTCGGACGCCGAGCCGCCCCAGAACACCAGCTCGTCGATGTACTGCCAGTAGTTCGTGGCGTAGTAGTTCATGTCGAGCGAGCCCTGCGCCGGGTTGTTGCTCGTCGGCGCGTACGCCACCAGTGCCTGCACCCGCGCCTCGCCGGCATGGGCGTGCGCGTTGGCCGGTCGGGCCGGAACGACGCGTTTCGCCAACGGGACCGTGCTGCGGTTGTACCTCGCGTCCCGGTCCGTCGCCGGGTCCCAGTCGAGGATCGTGGCGGGGTGCCAGTACGACGCGTACGGCTGGGCGATGGCGTCAGCGGCGGACGCGGAGGTCTCGGACAGCAGACTGGTCAAGGCCGCCGTCGAGCTCAGAACGAGGAACTGTCTCCTGGTGGGCACTCGATCACCCTTGTGCGCCAGTCGATTGGCCGCATACCGCCGCTGCGGTGACCCATCGGACGACAATTGACCGATCTGCTGCGCTGGGTAACCGAGCTCCGCCAGAACTTCCGCGTTCTGCTCGCCGAGAGCCGGCGCATGCCGCCGAACGGGCGTAGGTGTGCCCGAGATCTTCACAGGTGACGGTCGAGCCCCTTCGAGGAGTGCTCCGCAGTGTCCAAACGAGACGCCGCGGCCTGCGCATTCGATGACGCATTCGATGAGACGTCGGCATCAACAGGCCCGGATTCTGTCGAGAGCACCATCCTTGTGGCCGAATCCCAGCGAGGCTACTGGGCGGTAGCGTGAGGTCGCCGTCGCTTTTGGTTCCCCCTGCAACCAACGAGGTGTACATCGTCGTGCGCATCAAAGCTGTGCTTGCGGCGCTCATCCTGGCGCTGATCCCGGCCACCGCCACAGCGGCGGCCAACCCCTACGAACGCGGCCCGGCACCCACGGCCGCATCGGTGGAGGCCGCCCGCGGCCCGTTCGCGGTCACCACGACCACGGTCGCCCGCCAGTCGAACTTCGGCGGCGGCACCATCTACACCCCCACCAGTGATCTCACCTTCGGCGCTGTGGCCATCTCACCCGGCTTCACCGCCACCCAGACGTCCGTGGCGCACTTCGGCCCGCGACTCGCGTCGTACGGGTTCGTCGTGGTCACCATCAACACCCTGTCCGGCTGGGACGACCCGGACAGCCGAGGCCGCCAGCTGCTCGCGGCCCTCGACTACACCGCCCGCACGAACGCCCGGGTCGACGCGTCCCGGCTCGCCGTGATGGGCCACTCGATGGGAGGCGGCGGAGCGTTGCGCGCCGCCGTCAGCCGGCCTGCCCTGCAGGCCGCGATCCCGCTGGCCGGCTGGCACACCACCAAGAGCTGGCCCGGAGTCCAGGCACCGACCCTGGTGCTCGGCGGCCAGAGCGACCCGACCGCCCCGAACTCCCAGCACTCGCTGCCGTTCTACAACTCGATGACGGCCACGCCCGACAAGGCCTTCCTCGAACTGCGCGGCGGCGACCACTCCGACCCGCGCAGTGACAACGTGACGGTCCGCAAGTACACGTTGTCGTGGTTGAAGAGGTTCGTGGACGACGACGTCCGCTACGACCAGTTCCTGTGCCCCGCCCCGGCGCCGAACACGCTCATCTCGGCCTACCGGGACACCTGTCCGCACGCCTGATCGACCAGAGCGCCTGGGGGTGCTGTGCCACCGTGCGACGGCGTGGCACAGCACCCACAGCACCTGCAGATCACTCGTAGGCGATCGCGTCCAGCACGTTGAGCCGCGCGGCGCGGATCGCGGGCAGGATCGCCGCGATCACGCCGACGAACGCGGCCACCACCAGGTACTGGACCATGGTCATCCAGGGGAACCCGATCTCCGAGATGCCCTGGTCCTTCAGCGCCTGCACGGTCGCGACGCCCAGCGCGAGACCGACCGCGAGGCCGAGCACCGCGCCGAACACCGAGATCACCACCGACTCGACGGTGATCATCCGCATCACCTGCGACCGCCGCATGCCGATGGCCCGCAGCAGACCCAGTTCGCGGGTCCGCTCGATCACCGACAGCGCCAGGGTGTTGATGACGCCGAGCACCGCGATCAGGATCGCCAGCGCCAGCAGGATCTGGATCATCAGCAGGACCGTGTCGAACTGCGAGGTCGTCTGCTTCACGAACGCGCTGCGGTCCTGGACGGTGATCTCCGGGTTGTCCGCGAACAGCGGTTCGACGCGCTTCTGCACGTCCGCGGCTGACACGCCCGGCGCGACCTGGACGAACGCCTGGGCGATCTGGTCGGACCGGAAGCCGGTGCTCGCCGACTCCGGCAGCACCAGCGCGCCCTGCAGCACCTGCGACTTGGCCCAGATGAAGCCGACCGTGTACGTCCGCGGTTCGCCCTTGGCCAGTTGCAGCGTGACCTTGCTGCCCACCGACCAGCCCTTCTCGGCCGCCATGTCCTCCGGCAGCGCGAGCTGGTCGTCCTTCAACGGCGCGATGTCGCCGGACTTCGGCTTGAGCGCGAACATCGTCACCATCGTGGGCATGTCGGTGACGGACACCGCGAACATCTGGTTCTCGCCCTGCAGCACCGGGTCCTGCGACCAGCCGAGCGCCGACTTGACGCCGTCGGTCTTCTCGATCCTGGTGAACACGTCGCGCTGGAACGTCGCGGGCGCGCCCTCCATCTGGTTCTCGCCGGAGATGATCAGGTCGGTCTGGAGCTGGCCCGAGGCGAGCTTCTCGATCGACTTGGTCGCCGACGTCAGCACCACGCTCACGCCGGTGATCAGCGAGATGCCGACCATCAGCGCGGCCGCGGTGATCGCGGTCCGGCGCGGGTTGCGCGCCGAGTTGCGCCGGCCCAGCAGGCCCGGCATCGACCACGACAGCAGGCGCCCGATCAGCGACACCATCGGCTTGGAGAGAATCGGGGTCAGCAGTGCCACCCCGACGAACGCCACGAGGATGCCGCCGAAGATCAGTGGCAGCGAGGCCTGGTTGAACCCGAAGCCCAGCGCCGTGCCGCCCAGCGCGGCCACCGCGGCACCGAAGATGGTGATCTTCGTCAGCGGCCGGTCCGGCGTCGCCGCCTCGCGCATCGCCGCGACCGGCGCGATCCGCGACGCCCGCAGGGCCGGCATGACCGCCGCGATCACCGTGACGATCATGCCGACGGCGAACGACGAGATCACCGCCGACATCGGCACGCCGATGCCCGCGAGGTGCAGGTTGCCACCGCCGACCGTGCTGAAGATGTTGGCCAGCAACGCACCGACGCCGATCCCTGCCCCGAGACCGACGATCGACGCGATCAGGCCGATCACCAGCGCCTCCAGCACGACGGACCCGATGACCTGGCCGCGTGAGGCGCCCATCGACCGCAGCAGCGCCAGTTCCCTGGTGCGCTGGGCCACGATGATGGAGAACGTGTTGAGGATGATGAAGATGCCGACGAACAACGCGATGCCGGCGAACCCGAGCAGCACGTAGTTGAAGAACTTCAGGCCCTCGTTGATCTGGTCGGCCTGCTCCTTCGCCAGCACGGCGCCGGTCTTCACCTCGTAGGCGGAGCCCATCTTCGCCGCGACGGCGTCGCGCAACGCGTCGTCCGACGTGCCCTGGGCCGCCGTCACGGTGATGCCCGAGAACGCGTCCTTCTTGCCCAGCATCAACTGCTGCGCGACCGGCTCGGTGAACGCCACCGACAGCTCGCCGCCCAGCGAGTCACGGCCGCCCGCGTACTCGAAGACACCGGTGACCTTGAAGGTCTTCTTGGGCTCCAGCGTGAGCAGCGAGATCTCGTCGCCCACCTTGAAGCCACCGGTGGACGCCAGGAACGCGCCGATCGATCGACCTCGTTCTCCGACTGCGGAGCCTTGCCGTCGCGGATCTTCTCCTGGCCGGTGCCCGTCCAGTTGAAGCCCAGCCGCGGCGCGCCCGACGTGGTCAGCACCTTGCCGTTCTTGCCGATCGGCCGCGCGGAGCCCTGCACGTCACCGACCGCCGAGGCCACCCCGGACACCGTCTTCACGTCGGCGATCGCCTGGGGCGTCAGCGGTTCGGCTTCCTTGCCCTTCTCCGCCTTCGGCGACACCGAAACGTCCACATTGGCGAAAGCCGACGAGAACAGGTCGGTGAACGACCGCTGCAGCGTGTCCGTCAGCACGAACGAACCGGACACGAACATCACGCCCAGCACCACCGCGAGCGCGGACAGCACCAGCCGGAGCTTGCGCGAGAGCAAGCTCTTGATGGTGGCCTTAAACATGCGGCACCGCGCTGCGCTCGAAGCTGGGGTCGTCGAGGTGCTTCATCGTGTCGAGAACCTCTTCGGCCGTCGGCGCCAGCAGCTCGCGGACGATGTGGCCGTCCTTGAGGAAGATGACGCGGTCGGCGTACGACGCGGCATTCGGGTCGTGCGTGACCATCACGACCGTCTGCCCGAACTCCTTGGCGGAGCGCTGCAGGAACCCGAGGACCTCCGCGCCGGACTGCGAGTCCAGGTTGCCGGTCGGCTCGTCCGCGAACACGACGTCAGGCCGCGAAACGAGCGCCCGCGCGCACGCCACGCGCTGCTGCTGCCCGCCGGAGAGCTGGGTCGGCCGGTGCGTGAGGCGGTCGCGCAGGCCGACGGTGTCGACGACGACGTCGAACCACGCGCGGTCGACCTTCTTGCCGCCGATCGCGAGCGGCAGCGTGATGTTCTCCTCCGCCGTCAGCGTCGGCAGCAGGTTGAACTGCTGGAAGATGAAGCCGACCTTGTCGCGCCGCAGTTCGGTGAGACCGCGGTCCTTCAACCCGGTGACCTTCGTGCCACCGATCCACACCTCGCCACTCGTGACGTCGTCGAGTCCCGCGAGGCAGTGCATCAGCGTCGACTTGCCGGACCCCGACGGGCCCATGATCGCAGTGAACCTGGACTTCTCCAGGTCGACGCTCACCCCCGCGAGCGCGGTCACGGCGGCGTCGCCGGACCCATAAGACTTCCAAACGTCGACGGCTCTGGCCGCGACTCCATCGGACGCGCTCACTTGTCTGTCCCCTCCTATGGCTTACGTGCGCACCATCTTCGGTGACACGGGCACACCGAAGGGTCAGGTCTTCCACTGAGATCGACCCTGAGATTAACCCCGGTGCCCCCGCCCGAATCACCACGCTGAGAGAACTCTCAGCTGCACTGCGTGTGCGGATGGTCGCTGGCGGAGAAGAGGATATTTCACTGCCGCGGCAGTGTCTTCAGCCTTCGGAGGACTACGCGGACAACTTCCGTCGCATCGGGACGGTCGGTTCCATCAGCCACGAAACCAGTTCCACCCGCAGGCCTTCGCGCAGGGCGTTCTCGGCGAGCCAGTGGTCCACGTCGCCGAGGTAGGCGCGGGCCGGCCGTGGCCAGCGGGCGAGCCACTCGACGAACGCCGCGTTGCACGCGATCGGGCCGCCCGGCGGTCGCACGCCGAGTACGAGCACGGGATCCTCTCCGGCGGTGAAAGAGGCGGCGATGTCGTGCACACCCCCGAAGAGGATCCGATCCGCACCCAGCTCACGGGCTTTGTCCGCCACCGCGAAAAACGCCGACCCGCGCCCGTGTGCGCGCACCACCAGCTGGTGCGCACCGAAGTCGGTCTCGAGGAACTCATCGGCGTACGTGCCGTCATCGGCCAGCACCAGCACGTTCGTGCCGCCGGGGAGTGCCCCGACCTGTCCGGGATGCGTGATACCGATGACTGTGATGCCCACGCGGCAATCCTGACCGCCGCGTGTTAACGCACGGCAGCGTTGGAGTTAAACAAGTTTCGGCAGCACCTCGGCGCCGAAGAGCCGGATCGTCTCGATGACCGACTCGTGTGGCATACCGCCGATGTCCACCATCACCAGGTGCGTGTCGATGGACAGGTGCTCCGCCAGCTCGTTCAGCCGCGCCGCCACCTCGTCCGGCGTCCCGCACACCGCCGCGCCGTCCATGATCGCGTCCACGTCGATGTCGCCGTCCCCGCGCCACGGGTCGGCGAACCGCGCGTACTCGGCGAGATGCGGCCGCCACCGTTCGCGCGCGTCGTCGTGCGCCACGAACACGTGGCTCGGCACGCCGACCCGCCCGGCGGGGAAGTGTTCGCGGTAGCGCCGCACCACCTCGAGGTAGATCGACGGGTCGCGCAGCGTCGACGGCAGCATCAGCGGCATCTCCAGCTCGGCGCCCAGATCCGCCGACACCGCCGAACCGGAGCCGATCCACACCGTCGGGCGCGGCGTCTGCACCGGGCGCGGCGTCGTGGTCACGTCGGTCAGCTGGCCGCGGAACCGGCCGTCCCAGCTCACCGACGGCTCCTCCAGGAGCTTGATGAGCAGCCGCAGGTGCTCCTCGAACCGCGCCCGCAGCTCGCCCGGCTGCACGCCGAACGCCGCGTCGGTCTGCTGGTCGACCCCGCGCGCCACGATCAGCTCGGCGCGGCCGTTCGAGAGCACGTCCAGCGTGGCGAGGCCCTCGGCGACCAGCACCGGGTCGCGGTGGGCCAGCAGGGTCACGCCGGTGGAGAGCCGCAGCGTGGACGTGCGCGCCGCCACCGCCGCGAGCAGCAGTTCCGGCGCGGACACGATGTAGCGGGTGAAGTGGTGCTCGCCGATCGCGACGCCCGCGAACCCGGCCTCCTCGGCCACCACCGCCTGCTCGACCATCGCGCGCAGCCGGTCGGCCTGGGGCACCTCCTCGCCCGTGCAGGGGTTGGGCAGGTGGTCGCCCAGGATCAGCAGGTAGACGTCCATGCGCGTCATTGTTCCCGCGTCCGGGGCAGGATGGACGGCATGGTCATCAACAACGAGGCCGAGAGCCGCTACGAGGTCCACGTCGAGGGCGCGCTCGCCGGGTTCCTGGAGTACCGCACCATCGATGACGTCGTCGCCTTCGTGCACACCGAGGTCGACGACGCCTATGCCGGCCAGGGGCTCGGCGGGCAGCTCGCCAAGTTCGCGCTCGACGACGCGCAGTCGCGTGGTATCAAGATCTCACCGCTTTGCCCGTTCGTGGCGAAGTACATCGACAAGCACCCGGAATACCGTGTTACCGTCCGGTAAGTAAGTAGTTGCCTAGGCTAACAACGAGGTGAGCGGGCGTGTGGAGTGAACCGGGCGCGTTCGAGGTGGCACCAGGCGTGCACCGCATTCCGCTGCCGCTACCGAACGACGGCCTGCGCGCGGTCAACGTCTACGCGATCGAGGACGGCGACGGCCTCGTCATGGTCGACTCCGGCTGGGCGCTCGACGAGGCCCGCACCCAGCTCGAAGCCGCGCTCGGCACCCTGGGCAAGGGCTTCGAGGACATCAGGAAGTTCCTCGTCACGCACGTGCACCGCGACCACTTCACGATGGCGGTGTCACTGCGCCGCCTGTTCGGCAGCAAGATCGCGCTCGGTCTCGGCGAGCAGCCGTCACTGCGGCACATCCTGCACGGACAGGACGACCAGCACGTCGACGACCTGCGCAAATGGGGCGCGAGCGAGCTGGCCGAGACGTGGATCAAGATCTTCCACCACATCGACCGCGACGAGGCGCTGCGCGACTACGAGGAGCCGGACGAGTGGCTCGTCCGCAGCACGGTCGGCCTGGAGCACCGCGAGCTGGAGGTCGTCCCGACGCCCGGCCACACCCGCGGCCACGTGGTGTTCGTGGACCACACCGCGAAGGTCCTCTTCTCGGGCGACCACGTACTCCCGCACATCACCCCGTCGATCGGGTTCGAGCCGCTGCGCCCGGAACTGCCGCTGGGCGACTACATGACGTCGCTGCGGCTGACCCGTGAGCTGCCGGACCTGCGTCTGCTGCCCGCCCACGGCCCCGTGACCGAGAGTTCCCACGCCAGGGTCGACGAGCTGCTCGGGCACCACGAACAGCGCCTGGAGGAGATCCTCAGGGCGGTGAGCGGGTCGGCGTTCGAGACCGCCCGCAAGATCGGGTGGACCCGCCGGCAGCGCCGGTTCGACGATCTCGACATGTTCAACCAGGTGCTGGCGATCGGCGAGACGGCCGCTCATCTCGATGTTCTGGTCGAACGTGGCGAATTGACCCGAACGGTGAACGGCGGCGTGCTCGAATATCAACTGTGAGACCGCATGAGCTGGCCGCCTGGACCTGGAAGATGCCCCGCAGAGGCCGGGGTTTCTGGTTCTCGCTGGCGATCGACGTGCTGTGGCCGATCGTGGTGGTGTTCGTCCGGCTGAAGGTGCGCGGCCGGCATCACGTGCCGGGCAACGGCGGCGTGATCCTCGCGTTCAACCACCTGTCGAACTCGGACACGGTCGCCGCCGTGGTGTTCGCGCTGATGTCCAAGCGGGTGCCGCGGGTGCTCGCGAAGGCGTCGCTGTGGCGCACGCCGGTGATCGGCTGGGTCATGCGCTCCGGCGGCCACATCCCGGTCGAACGCGGGACCGTCCAGGCCTCGGAAGCCCTCGAACCCGCCGTCCAGGCACTTCAGGACGGGGAGTGCGTGATGGTGTTCCCCGAGGGCGCCTTCACCGACGACCCCGACAACTGGCCGATGAAGGGCAAGTCCGGCGTGGCGCGGATGGCCCTCGAAAGCCGGGTGCCCGTCATCCCCGTCGCCGAGTGGGGCACCCAGGACCTCCTGCCCAGGGGCACGATCCTGCCGAGGTTGTTGCCGCGCAAGACGGTCGAGGTGGTCGCGGGCGCACCGGTCGACCTGTCCGACCTGTACGAGCTGGAGCTGACGGCCGAGGTGCTGGACGAGGCGACCGCACGGGTCATGGACGCCATTACAACCATGTTGTCAGGCATACGTTCCGCGCAACCGGGTAGCCGGAAAGCATGACTGTGCCGAAGGAAGTTCACCGGCCCGAGAGTGTCTCGACGGGACGGGTCTGGGCACCGGTGATTCCCGATCCGCCGCGATGACGAGCAGGAGTGGGTCGTCGCAGGCGGACGACGACCCGTCGATCGTGCGAGGCGTGGACTGAGGCCATCGTCTACGTTGCATAGACGCGTCTAGACAATGTAGACGCGTCTAGCTAACGTAGACGGCATGACCCTTGATGAGGAACTGCTCGCGGAAGCACGCAAAGCCGGTACCGAGGCGGCCGCGGCCCAGAGCCAGGCCGATATCGCCAAGGCCGTCTACCACCACGGCGTCCTGCGGCTGCACCGCGCCGGCGGGTCCATGCGCGAGATCGCGGAAGCACTGAAGATCAGCCACCAGCGGGTGCACCAGATCGTCGAGCAGTCGAAGCGGACCGAGAAGTGCTGGTTCTGCTCGCGGGTGGCAGGCGACGTCGGCAAGCTGATGGCCGGGCCGGCCGCGCTCATCTGCGACATCTGCGTCGGCGAGGCCCAGGTCGGCGAGGTCGGCGACTGCTCGTTCTGCAGCGAGAGCGCGCCGGTGCACGTGGGGGAGTCCGCCCAGATCTGCCGGTCCTGCCTGAACTTCAGCGCCGCCGTGATGAGCGCGGCGGGATCATCGAGGTAGCTTCACCACGGTGACGAAGAAGTCGTCGATCTGGCGGACCACCTCGATGAACCTGTCGAAGTCCACCGGCTTCGTGACGTAGGCGTTGGCGTGCAGGCGGTAGCTGCGCAGGATGTCCTCCTCGGCGTCCGAGGTCGTCAGCACCACAACGGGAATCGACGCGCAGCTCCGCGTCGGCCTTCACCTCGGCCAGCACCTCGCGCCCGTCCTTGCGGGGCAGGTTCAGGTCGAGCAGGATCAGCCCCGGTCGCGGCGCGTCCGCGAAGACGCCCTCGCGCCGCAGGAAGGCCAGCGCCTCCACACCGTCCTTCACCACGTGCAGCTTGTTGCGGATCTTGTGGTGCTCGAACGCCTCCTGCGTCATCAGGGCGTCGCCGGGGTCGTCCTCGACGAGCAGGACGTCGATCACGTTCAGCGGTGACTCAGGCATGCACTTCCTCTACTTGGTCGTCTGCTACCAGGTCGTCTGCGTCGACAGGCAGGGTGAACTCGAAGACGGTGCCGGCGTCCACGTCGGTCTTCAGCCAGATGGTGCCGCCGTGGTACTCGACGATCTTGCGGCACATCGCCAGTCCGATGCCGGTGCCCGGATAGGCGTCCTTCGGGTGCAGCCGCTGGAAGATGACGAAGATCCGGTCCGCGTACTCGGGCTCGATCCCGATGCCGTTGTCGTGGACGGAGAACTTCCACAGACCCTCGCCATCGCGTTCGGCGCCGATGGTGATCACCGGATCCGAGGAGCCCTTGAACTTCAAGCCATTGCTTATCAGGTTCTGGAACACCGCGCTCAGCAGAGTCGCCTCACCTCGCACGGAAGGCAGTTCCCCGACCTCGACGCGGGCCCCGGTCTCCTCGATGCGCTCGGAGAAGCTGTCGACGACCTTCCGCACCGCGTCGTTGAGGTCGACGAGCGTTCGTTCGCGGGTGATGCGGCCGACGCGGGAGAACGCCAGCAGGTCGTTGATCAGGCCCTGCATCCGCTTCGCGCCGTCGACCGCGAACTCGATGTACTGGTCGGCGCGCTCGTCGAGCTGACCGCCGTAGCGGCGTTGCAGCAACTGGCAGAACGACGCCACCTTGCGCAGCGGCTCCTGCAGGTCGTGCGAGGCGACGTAGGCGAACTGCTCCAGCTCGGAGTTGGACCGCTGCAGCTCGGCGGAGGCCGCGTCCAGGGTCGCCAGCTCCTGCACGATGCGGTGGCGCATGGCGTTGACGTCCTCGCCGAGCATCACCGTCTCGCGCGGGCCGTGCGCGTCGATCTCGTGCTGGAAGTCACCGGAGGCGACCTGGCGCACCTGCTCGGCGAGGCTCGCCAGCGGTTCGATCAGCAGGCGGTGCAACAACAACGACAGTCCGCCGATCACCGCGACGAGCAGCACACCAATGCCGATCACCAGCCACCGCACCACGTTCGCCGAGCTGCTGAGATCGTCGCGGGCGGTGCTGCCGAGCTGTTCGATGTCCGCCTGCAACGCGTCGGTCTCGCCACGGACGCTGGTCGAACAGGACCTTGCCCCGGTCGGTGTCCTGCGCGGAGACGACCACCGGGCCGGACAGGCGGATGCCCGCGATCGTCGGCTCCGCGTACTGCGCCCGCCACTGGCGCGACAGCTCCTCGATGCGGTCCACCCGGCCGTTGACGTCGCCGACGAGCGCGCGCACGTCCTGCGCGGCCTTCGTCTCGGCCGACCGTCCGGTCAGGTACGGCGTGAGGAAGTCCTGCTCGGCCGGTCAGCACGAAGCCGCGCAGGCCGTTCTCCTCGTCGAGCAGCGCACGGGTCGAGGTCCTTCGCCCGGCGCTCGGCCGGCGCGAGCTGGTCGACCGAACGCTCCCGCGCCTGCGCGAGCGAGTCGAGTGCGAGCACCGTCGACGCGATCGCGACGGCCGTCATCAGCAGGAGGACGGCGACGATGCCGACCAGCAGGCGGCTCGCCGGTACCCGGTCGGGCAGCTTCACCTGGGATCCTTCAGCAGCAGCACGGCCATGTCGTCGTCGAGCGCCCCGCCGTTGAGCTCGGTCACCTCGGCGATCAGGGGGTCGAGCCAGTCCGCGCCCTGCTGCAGAAGTCCGCGCAGGATCTCGGACAGCCGCTCGACGCCGAGGCGGTCGGTGTCGTCGGGCACGCGGCCCTCGATCAGGCCGTCGGTGTAGCAGACCAGCGTCCAGCCGGGCGGCAGCGGCACGTCCACGCCGGTCCACGCGTAGTCGGGCAGTACCCCCAGGGGTACCCCCACCTTCGACTGCGGCAGGTCCACGAGCTGTTTGCCCACCACGAGCAGCGGCTCGGGATGCCCGGCCAGGAAGTAGCGCGCCGACCGGCGGTCCGGTGCCACGGTGACCACGCAGGCGGTGGTGAAGATGCCCTCGCCGTGCCGTTCCGCGACGAGCACCTGGTCCAGTGTCCGCAGCACCTTCTCCGGAGGTTCGCCGGCGAGCACCAGCGCACGCCACGCGATCCGCAGGCACACCCCCAGCGCGGCCTCGTCCGGGCCGTGGCCGCAGACGTCGCCGATGATCGCGTGTACGGAACCGTCCGGCATGCCCACGGCGTCGTAGAAGTCGCCGCCGAGCAGCATTCGCTGGCCGCCGGGCTGGTAGCGGACCTCGAGGTCGAGGTCCGAGCTCTTCAGCAGCGGGGGAGGGAGCAGGCCGCGTTCGAGGCGGGACCGTTCGGCGGCGATCAGCTTGGCCTCGCGGAGTTGGCGCTGGGCCTCCTCGGCGCGCCGGCGCTCGACCGCGTAGCGGACGCCGCGCAGCAGCAGCTCACCGTCGACCTGGCCCTTGATCAGGTAGTCCTCGGCGCCGGCGGAGACCGCGTCGATGCCTTCGCGCTCGTCGTCGAGCCCGGTCAGCACGAGGATCGCGGGCGCGTTCGGCTTGCCCAACAGGCGGTAGAGGCTGTCGAGCCCCTGCGCGTCGGGCAGGCCGAGGTCGAGCAGCACGCACTCGGCGTCGGCGAGCTTGATCTCCGCCTCCGCGAGCGTGCCGGCGCGCGTCAGGATGAACGGCGCCCTGGCCTCCTCGAGCAGTGCCTCGACGAGCAGGGCGTCGCCATCGTCGTCCTCTACCAGGAGGACCCGCACGGTCTTGGTTCGCATCGAGTCGGACTTTAACGTTATTCAGCTGCGTGGTTCGCGTCCGACCTACCAGGATGGCGGGCGTGTTGATCCGACTCGCCCGTCCAGCCGAACTGCCGTACCTCCAGGAGATCGAAATCGCCTCCGGGGAGCCGTTCCGAGAGGTCGGCATGCCCGAGATCGCCGACGACGATCCGATGTCACTGGAGGACCTCGCCGAACACGAGGTGTGGGTTGCAGTCGGGACGGAGGGGGTGCCGGTGGCGTTCATCGCGGTCGGCGACGTCGACGGGGCGACGCACATCCATCAGGTCTGCGTGCATCCGGCCGGTGCGCGCCAGGGGATCGGCGCGGCGTTGATCGAGCACGTGACCACGGCCGGGCGCGCTGTGACGCTCACTACGTTCCGGGACGTGCCGTGGAACGCGCCGTACTACGAGCGCCTGGGTTTCCGGACCGTGGTGGAGACCTCGCCCGCCCTCGCGGAGATCATGCGCGAGGAGGCCTCACGGGGACTCGATCCCGCGAGCCGGGTCGCGATGGTCCTTCTCCCAGCGCAGGAACGAGCCTGAGGCGATCGACAGGCTGCTGAGCAGCCACACGAGCACGCCGGCGTCGTCGGTCACACCGATCACCGGGAGGAACTCCGGCAGGACGTCGATCGGCGACACCAGGTAGACCAGCGAGACCGCCCACAGCAGCACCTGGCTGCGCGGCAGCTCCGGATACTTGCCGCCGCGCCACGCCTTCCACAGCCGCGGCAACGCCTTCGCGCGCTGGATCGGGTTGCCGAGCGGGCTCGGGCCCTGCTGCGCGCGCTTGCGGCGGTTGCGCAGCACTCCCAGCACCACGAAGACCAGACCGAGCGGGATCATCACCCAGCCGGCGACGGCCGGGCTGAGCCCGCCGAGACTCGCGTCGCGGAACAGCAGGATCAGCAGTCCCGCCAGTGAGATGAACGCTCCGAAGACGACCATGGTGCCGCTACCTCCCGGTTCGCTAGCTCGGCTCCTGGAACAACATCGTCGGAATGGCCTTGTGCGGCTGCTTCTGCTGCTGTGGTTCCGGCTCGCGCAGGTCGATCACGGGCTCGGGTTCCTCGACCGGAACCTCCTTCACCGCGGGCTTGCGCGCGGCCTTCACCGGCGGCGGCGTGACGGTGTCCAAAGCGGTGCGGGCCGTGGAGATCCAGACCTTCTGCATCGCCTCGTCCTTGCTGCCGGCCGCGGACGCGGCGAGTCCGGAGAGGACACCGCGGATACGCGCGACGAGAGCGGGATGACGCCGGATCGCCTGCCACACAGGGTGATCACCCGGCAACCGAGAGGACACGAGCTTCGTGATCTGAGCACGCAGCTCCTCTGTGGACAGATCGAGCCAACGCTCTACCGCTGACGGGCCTATCGCCACGTGCACAGCCTCCCAAGAAACGACAACCACCTACAGGGTCTCACGGAACCAGGATCGGCCGTGCGGCACGGCAGAAAACCCCACCGTCGCGGCGACGATGGGGTTTTCCGAGGGGGTGGTGAAAGCTTCTTGCCGTCAGGAAGCGACGACGTCGAGCAGGGTCTTGCCGTTCTCGTCCACGATCCGGAACGAGGCGATCTCGTGCCAGCGCATGGCGACGTTCGCCTGAAGGCGGATCGTCTTCCGGTCCCCAGCCACCGGTTCGGGCGCGTACCAGGAGGTGACCTGGGCGACACGGCCCGCGCGTCCCACGGCGACGAGCGCACCTCTGCTGGGCCCGGACATGCCGCTGACCTCGATGTCCATCGAGGTACCCCACGGCTCGTCGGAAGCGGTGATCTTCGTGAAGACACCGCTGTTCGGGTCCTGTTGCTGCACCTTCATCGAGGAGTCGGGGGAGTTGTTCGCCACCGGCGTCTGCGACGTCGTCGTGCGGGCTGGGGGATGCCGCCTGGTTCGACCCGTCGTTGCCGCCCACGACCATCGTCGTGACGACAGCTGTGATCGCGACGACACCGGCGGCAGCGGCCGCGACGCCCTGCGCCACGAACCACCTTCTGCGCCGCCGCCGTGCCGCGACCGCGTCGAGCATCACCCGCACCGACTTGCCGTCCGGACGTTCCGGCGCTGTTCCGCGCAGCATCCCGCCCGCGTCGGCCTCGTCGATGAGGTCCGGCACCACCGCGAAGTCGCGCAGGTCAAGAGCACACCGCCGACATTCGGTCAGGTGGTTCTCGAACGCCTCCACCTCCTCGGCATCGAGGATGCCGAGCACGTAGGCAGCGACGTCGAGGTGATCTGGTGCCGTTGTCACCGCGTCTCTCCCCGATCGTGCAACGCGCGCCGCAGCGCACGGAGCGCGTAGTACACCCGCGACTTGACCGTTCCCGGTGGCACACCCAGTGCCGCCGCGGCCTCCCCGACGGTGCGATCCCGCAGGTATGTCTCGAGAATAGCCTCCCGGTGCTCCTCGGAGAGACCGTTCATCGCCTCGGCGACGACGATCGCTGCGAGGGTGCGATCCTCCTCACCTCCCGATGGCGACTCGTCCGAAGGGGTTAGTTCGAACTCCTGCGGACGGACGCTTCGCTTACGCCTGTCGTCAATGACCAACCGCCTTGCCACCGTGAACAACCACGACCGCAACAGCACGGGGTCTCGCTCGAGTTTTTCGGCGTTGCGCCATGCCCTGACCAGGGTTTCCTGCACGATGTCCTCAGCCCATTGACGATCATGGCCTGTCAACCTCATGCAGTGACCCAACAGGGCACTACCGAATTCCTCGTACAGCCGACGGATCAACTCTTCTTCGAGTGACCCCGGTCTCGGTGATTGCTCGTCTAACTCTCGTTGACGTCTATGCCGCGCCACGGGGGACATCCTTGCCCTATGAACCGGCGGAAGTCGAGAGGCAAATATTCTTCACGACGTCCGTGAACCGTTGCCGGATCGTGTCCGTACTCCTCGGTACCCCACTGCCGAGAAAGGACCTGCCGATGCGACGTGGACGGGCCATCACCGCCCTGGCGGCACTGGCTATCAGCCTCACGGCGTGCGGTAGCACCCAGACTCCTCGGCCGGCGGGGCCGCGACGGGCGGCTTGCAGGCGAACCCCGCTGATCATCAGCGACTCGTTGCATGCTCTTCATCGCCAACACGGACCAGATGGGCTGGTTCGTCACCGATGGCGACGGCCTGCCGCTCTACCGCTTCGACAAGGACACCCCGAAGCCGTCGAAGTCCAACTGCGAGGGCGAGTGCGCGAAGACCTGGAAGCCGGTCCTCGCGGACAAGGCGCCGATGGCGACCGGTGTGGACCCGATCTCCATGGGCACCCTGACCAGGCCGGACGGCACCAAGCAGCTCACCATCGCCGGGTACCCGCAGTACACGTACGACGAGGACAAGGCCGCCGGCGACATGAAGGGCCAGGGAAAGGGCGGAACGTGGTTCGTCACCGCCCCGAACGGCGCCAAGATCACCGGCGGAAAAGCGCAGAACAACAGCAGGAGCAGCGGTACGCCGAGCACGTCCCCGAGCCCGAAGAACGGCCAGGCACCCCCTGCCGCGCCGCCTGCGGGCACCCCCGGCTACTGAGTCCACTGCTCACGCGAATCCCGAAACCTCTACCGACTTCCTTTGGACAACGAGGACAACAAGACGATGACCAGAGCCCTCGCCACCGTCTTGGCGATGTTGTTCCTTCTCACCAGTGGGGCCTTCACGGCCCAAGCGCAGCCCGCGGACACCGGTGGAGTGCAGAACACGCCGACGGGGCCGTTGACCGCGAACGACCGCGAGCTGCTGGTGAAGGTGCGCCAGGCAGGCCTGTGGGAGATGCCGATGGGTGAGCTCACCGCGACCAAGGCATCGAACGCGCGGGTCAAGCAGATCGGCAAGATGATCATGCTTGACCACATGATGCTGGACGCGGCGACGAAGAAGGCCGCCGGCCAGCTGGGTGTGAGCATCCCCGACGTGCCGAACCCGGCACAGCAGTCGTGGATGGACGAGATCAACGCTCTCGAAGGAGACGCGTTCGACCAGGCGTTCGTGGCCAGGTTGCGGGCCGCGCACGGTCAGGTCTTCATGTTCATCGCGAAGGTGCGCTCCGGGACCCGCAACGACACCATCCGGCCGTTCGCGCAGGCCGGTATCGACGTGGTGATGAAGCACATGACGTTGCTGGAGAGCACCGGGATCGCGGGCGACACGTCGTTCGCCGAGCCCGTGCCCGCCGGCGGCATCGTCAACGCGACCCTGGCCTCCGGTGAGGGGCCGAACATGTGGGTGATCCTCACGGTCACCGCCGCGGGAGCCGTCCTCACGGTCCTCCTGCTTCGAGTTCTCCGCCCGCGACGACCGGTGCGGTGAGTCTGCAAGACCCCGTTCGATAACGGGAAACGGAGGTGGTGTCCCAAGGTCAGAGGCACTCCAACGCGGACCTGTTCCCACCCGCCCGGCCCTGATGTGTCCACTCCTGCACGACAGGACCGGGCGGGTTCCCGCGAGAAAGTTCTTTCCGGAGGAAGAGTTGTTGTCCAGCCAGATTCCGCTCCTGGTGGCCCAGGCGTCCGACTTCGACAGCGGCGTCAAGAAGATGGCCCAGATCTCCGCCAGGCTGGCTTATGTCCTGATGTGCGCCACCTTGTCCTGGGGCGTGCTGATCGCGACCGGGTGGGCCGAGAAGCTCACCGGCCGTGAAGGACTGAAGAACGGGCACATGGTGCTCGCATCACTGGCGATCGCGTTCGGCTGCATCCACGCGTTCGCCTTCTCGCTGCTGCAGGGCGCCCCCCTCGGCATCATCAAGCTCATCCTGCCGTTCGTCGACGGCGGCCTTTTCCGGCACGCGCTCGGCATCCTCGGACTCGAGGTCATGCTCGCGATCGCCGTGCTGGCGTCGATGCGGCACAAGGTCTTCTACCGAAAGTGGCTGCGGTTCCACCAAACGGCGTACATCGCCGTGACGATCACCGTGGTCCACTCGTGGTTCGGCGCCATCGCGAACGGCAACCTGTCCGTTCTCTGGCTCGCCGGCCTCACCGTCCTCGTCCCGACCGCGACCCTTGCCCTGGCGCGGTTCCTGCCGTCCGAGATGTTGATGCGCATCGGCATGCTCGAGCCCGAGCGCGGCAAGGAACCCGGTGTCGGCGAGGGCGACGCGATGGACGTGAGCGTCAACAACGAGAAATGCCACCGCTACGGCACCTGCCAGGCGGAAGCCCCGGATGTTTTCCAGCTGATCGAGGACAACCGCCTGACCTACAACCGCCGCCCGCCGGAGGAGCACTTCGCCCAGGCCCGAGCGGCACAGCGTGCGTGCCCGATGCGCGCGATCGAGATCAGGGAGCGAGTGAAGTGAGCGAACGGATCGTGGTCGTCGGCGGCGGGCTCGGAGGAGTCCGTTCCGCGGAACGGCTGCGGGAGATGGGTTTCGACGGGCAGATCACGATCCTGTCCGCCGAGCGGCACCTCCCGTACCACCGCCCTTGCCTGTCGAAGCAGATGATCACCGGAGAGTGGACCCCGGACGACTCGTTGCTGTCGTTCTCCAGTGACCTCGATGCCGAATGGATGTTGAACTCCCCGGCCCTGCACCTGGACCCGAAGACGCAGTCCGTCTGGGTGCCCGGCGGCCAGGAGATCAAGTACGACGGCATGATCATCGCCACCGGCGTCGACGCCAGGGCGATGGGCGGGGCTCCGCGCCACGACCCGCGGGTGCACGTGCTGCGGACGCTGGACGACGCGGTCGCGATCCGCAGGAACATCCGGCAGTCGCAGGGCCTCGTCGCCGTCGTCGGCGGCGGGTTCATCGGCTGCGAGCTCGCCTGTTCGGTTCGTCACATGGGCCGCGACGTGGCGCTGATCGTCCGGTCGCCCGCGCTGCTCGGTGGTGTCGTCGGTGACGACATCGGCAAGAAGATCACCGAGGCGCACGTCGAGCACGGTGTCCGGCTGGCCACCGGTGTCGGCATCAAGCACTGGGTGCGGCAGCCCGGCGGCATCGGCATCCACCTGTCGGACGGCCAGGTCTTCTTCGCCTCCTGCGTCGTCCTGGCCGTCGGTGCCTCGCCGGCCGTCGACTGGCTGCGCGGCTCTGGTCTGGACATCTCGGACGGTGTGCTGTGCGACTCCACGAACCACGTGGTCGGCGCCGAGAACATCGTCGCCTGCGGTGATGTGGCCCGCTGGCCCAACATGCGCTTCAACGGTGCCGTGCGCCGGGTCGAGCACTGGCTCAACGCCGTCGAGGGAGGCCGTGCCGCCGCCGAGAACCTGCTGGTCGGCCGCAACCACGCCAAGACGTACACGCCGGTCCCGCGCTTCTGGACCGAGCAGTACGGCATGCGAGTCCAGGGCGCCGGCCTGCCGGTCCTGGGCACCGACACCACCGATGTCAACGGGCTGACCGGCTTCATCGCCGACGGCAAACTCGTCGGCATCGTGGGCCTGGAGTCCCCAGGCAAGATCATCACCGAGACCCCGGAACTCTTCCGGCAGAACACGGTCGAGACGAACGTTCCGGTGTGGGCAGAGCCGGAACCGGTCGCTGCCTCGGCGCCGGAGGTTCTCCCGACCACCCAGATCCAGGTTCCCGAACCAGTCGCCGCCCGCGCATCATCTGTTCCCCCGTCCGTCTCTTCGTCGATGTCCCCGCCTTTGCAGCGGCGGCGGCATTCACGTTCGAGGCCGGAGATGGTGCGAGTGGGCGGAGGACGCGCGAGGCCTTAACAGGTCGAGGAGGTATCAGGTTGCCGATACAGGGCAAGCGGGAACGGCGAACTCCGACGTCGCCGCTGTGGCCAGGTGGCGGACCGATGACGTCACGCGGCGATGCGCCAGTTCCCGCGTCGGCAGACTGACCTTCTTCTCGTGCGTCACCAACGGTGTGGCGGCTCGGCGGGCTCCCGGGCCGCCACACCGGCCTTTTCGCTCACGGATTCCACTGCGTAAGAGCCACGTAGAACGCCACGATCAGCGCGATGACGGTGACCACGCCGATCGTGCCCGCCAGGAGCATGCCGGAGCCGATCGACCGCCACGGTCCCGGCGCGGCCGCCTTGACCACGCGACCCAGAACGATCGATCCGATCGCGGTCCAGACGAACGCGTACGCGTACTCGCCGCCCTGCCAGCCGACTGGGTCGAGGTAGTCGTTCGCGAAGGCGACGACGATCAGCACCAGCAGGCCGGCGATGGCGGCGAATCCGGCGAAGGCCGCCGTTCGCCCGCGGTCGAGTTCGGTCACCTCCCGAGCGTGCCGGTCCTGATCTCCGGCCGGCATCGGTACAACTACTCGGCCGTCAGGGACAGGTGAGGACCTGGCCCGCCCAGGAGAGCCCGCCGCCGAACGCGAACAGCAGCACCGGCTTACCGGACGGCAGCTCACCGCGTTCGGCCATTTTGGACAGTGCGAGCGGCACGGAAGCCGCTGAGGTGTTGCCGGACTCCACGACGTCACGAGCGATCACCACGCCGTCGCGCAAGCCCATCCGGCGGGTCATCGCCTCGATGATGCGCAGGTTGGCCTGGTGCGTGACGACACCGGCGAGGTCGGTGGTCTTGATCCCCGCACGTTCGCAGGCCTGCGCGGCGATGGCCGGCAGTTCGGTGGCGGCCCAGCGGAACACGGCCTGACCTTCCTGGGCGAACCGCGGCTGCCATTCGCCGACCAGCCGCACGGCGTCGTTGCGCGCCGGGTCGGAACCCCAGACCACCGGCCCGATGAAGGCGTCGTCCGCGGCGCTGACGACCGCCGCGCCCGCGCCGTCGCCGAGCAGGATGCAGCTCGCGCGGTCGGTCCAGTCGGTGAGGTCGGACATCTTCTCGGCCCCGATGACCAGCGCGTGCCGGGCGGCACCGGCCCGCAGCGTGTGGTCGGCGGTGGCGAGCGCCGTGCAGAAGCCGGCGCAAGCGTTGTTCAGGTCGAAGCAGACCGCGCCCGGGATGCCGAGGCGGCCGGCGACCTGGGCGGCGGTCGACGGGCAGCGGTCGATCGCGGAACAGGTGGCGACGATGACCTGGCCGATGTCGGACGGCGCCAGGCCGGACGCGGCGAGGGCCTTGGCCGCGGCACCCGTGGCCATGTCCGCGACGGACTCGTCCGCGGCGGCGATGCGGCGGGTGGCGATGCCGGTGCGCTGCCGGATCCACTCGTCGTTGGTGTCCACCATTTGTGCCAGGTCGGCGTTGCTCAGCACGCGTTGCGGCTGGTGGTGGCCGAGCGCTACGACACGGGATCCGGACAAGATGAGCTCCTTCGGCCAGGCGACGCGCCGAATATAGCAACCGATCGGTCGGTAGCTAAAGGGCTAGAATGCGCCGGTGAGCCCGCGCCGATCCGTTGCCGACACCCGTGAGACACGGCAGCGCATCCTCGACCGGAGCCTGGAGATCGCCTCCGCGGAAGGGCTCGAAGGTCTGACGATCGGCCGGCTCGCCGACGAGCTGGGCATGAGCAAGGCCGGGCTGCTGGGGCATTTCGGCACGAAGGAAGGCCTGCAGCTCGCGGTGGTCGACCAGGCGGCGGCGGTGTTCTCGCGGGAGGTGCCCGAGCGCGTCAAGCAGGCGCCGTCCGGTCTGCCGCACCTGCGGGCGGTCTGCGAGGCGTGGGTGTCGTACCTGGAGCGGAACGTGCTGCCCGGTGGTTGTTTCTTCACCGCGGCCACGGCCGAGTTCGATGGACGGCGTGGGCCGGTGCGCGACGCCCTGGCCGGGATGAACGCGTTGTGGCGCCGCGATCTGCGCATCCACATCCGGCGCGCGGTCAGCTTCGGTGAGCTGGCGCCGGACACCGACGTCGACCAGCTGATCTACGAGGTGGTCGCGATCATGCTGGCGCTCAACCACTTCCTGCAGCTGGAGCGGGACAGTGCGGCGCCCGCCCGGGCCCGGCGCGCGCTGGAGCGGCTGCTTACCGCGCGATGAACGCGTTGACGATCGCGGCTACTTCTTCTGGCTGCTCGAACACCATGCCGTGCGTCGCGTCGAGCTCGTGGACTTCGACGTTGGGGCAGATGGCGGGGAGATCGCGGCGCAAGCCCGCGCGGTGAGCGTCCATCAGCGGCATGATTTCCGGTGGCACGGGCAGGTTCTTCGTTGCCAGCACGAGCAGGAACGGGCCGGTGACCTCGGCGAAGATCGGCAGGGCGTCGGCGAACTCCGGCGACTTCCGCAGCGCTGACGTGATCTCCCGGTTCGGGCGGGTGATCGTCTCCTCCTGGGCGGTGAAGATTGCGTTCAGCTTCGCGAGGCCCGCTTCGACCTGCTCGGACGGCAGGCCCGCGTAGTTCGCCGGATCCGTTGCGGCGGAACGATGTCCGTCGAGGCTCACGGCCGCTGGACAGTCGGGATGCCGGCGTGCCCACATACCGGCGAGGATGCCGCCCAGCGATTGGCCCACGACAACGGGGTTGGTCAGTCCGAACTGGACTGTGGTGGCTTCGAGGTCGTCGAGCACCGCGTCCCATTCCCACGGCCCGTCGCCCGACTTCCCGTGCCCGCGCAGGTCGACCGCCACCGCGCGCCCGTTCAGTTGCGGCGCAAGCGTTTCCCAGGCGGACCGGTCGCCGCCTGCGCCGTGCAGCAGCAGGATCGGCGGGCCGTCACCACCGTGATCGTGGGCCGCGAGGTTCACAGTTCTCTCCGAAGGCTGAGTCGTGCGCGGATGGAGGCGACCGTGACTCCGCCGTCCGGGTGGCGCAGGAGTTTGTCGCGGCTCACCAGGTCGTGGACGCCCTGCCGGGTGATGCCGAGCATCGCGCCGGCCACGGCGAACGACACGCCTTCCTTGCTCGGGTGACCAGCGCGGCGAGCCGTGACGCGGCCGAGCGGCGTCGCCCACCACGCGTCGGGCGGATCGAACGCGGTGTCGCCGGGGTAGAAGACGGACAGCAGGCGGATCGCGACGCGCCTGGCCAGCGCGTCGTCCTCGCCCAGCAGCTGGGCGGCCCACATCTCGGCGTCGATCCTGACCTGTTCCCGCAGGTCGTCCAGGTCGGCCTGGGGCAGGAGGATCTCGAGTGGGTCGAGCAGCCGGATCCTGACGAGCCGGGTCAGGTCGTCTCGCAGGTCCACGTGCTCCGAAGTGGTCGCCACTTGACAGACAATAGCAAGTACTTGACGCCTGGTGTCAAGTATTGAGGCCTGCAGCGGACAATCGCCGTGGTGTGTGGGCCGGGTCCGCGACGGCCACCTGATGGAATCTTTCAGTTGGCAAGGAGATCAGGTGAATTTATCTTTCGATAAGCCTCTAAATAGTTACCAAGAAACGTGCGGGGCCTTACAGTCTCGCCGGTGATATTCGGCGTGCTCGGCCCGTTGACCGTCGCCACCGACGAAGGTGTGCCCGTCGTCGTGGGCGGCGCGAGACAGCGGGCCCTGCTCGCGGTGCTGCTCTTCAACGCGGGCAGCCCGGTCTCGGTGAGCAGGCTGGTCGACGCGGTGTGGGACGGCACGCCGCCCAAGTCGTACCTGTCCAACCTGCACACCTACCTCTCGCGGCTGCGGGAACGACTGGATGGCGTGCAGATCGACTACGTCGACAGCCAGTACCGGCTGTGCCTGCCCGCGCACGCTCTTGACCTGCGGGTGTTCCAGGACGAGGCGGAGGCAGGCCGGCAGGCACTGGCGTGGGGCGACCACGCCGAGGCGGCCACCCGCTTCCGGGCCGCGCTCGCACTGTGGCGTGACCGGCCGTTGCTCGATCTGGGCGTGCACGCGCTGGAAGCGGAGATCACACAGCTCGAGGTGGCCCGGCTGAACCTCGTGGAGGAGTGCTTCGACGCGGAGCTCGCGGCCGGACGGTCCGGTGACCTGGTCGGCGAGCTGGAGGGTGCGGTCGCGGAGCATCCGACCAGGGAACGGTTGTGCGGCCAGCTGATGATCGCGTTGTGCGGTGCGGGCAGGCAGGCCGACGCGCTGGCGGTGTATCGGGCGACCCGCGCCACGCTGGTGGAGGCGCTGGGCGTCGAACCCGGCCCCGAGTTGCGCGAGCTGCACGAGAAGATCCTGCGCGGCGAGACCCGCCCGCCCGCGCGCGGTGAGTCCCCGGTCTGCCAGCTACCGCCGGAGGTCGCGGACTTCGCCGGGCGGGTGGCCCAGCTCGACGACCTGACGAAGGCGTTGCGCGCCGATGGTGCCACCGTGCCCGTGGTGGTGCTGGCCGGTGAACCCGGCGTCGGGAAGACGGCGCTGGCGTTGCGCGCCGCTCACCGGGTGCGCGCGGAGTTCCCTGACGGGCAGCTGTTCACGCGGCTCGCCGGTGCGTCGCCGGCGCGGAAGAAGTCGGCTGACGCGCTGGCGGCCATGCTGCGCGCTCTCGGTGTCGCGGGGCCGGCCATTCCGGATGACCTGGAGGAGCGTGCGGCGCTGTTCCGATCCACGGTGGCGGGGCGCCGGATTCTCGTCGTGCTCGACGACGCGGCGGCTCCGGACCAGGTGCGGCCCCTCCTGCCCGGCGCGCCGGGCTGCGCGGTGCTGGTGAGCAGTCGCAGCAAGCTGAGCGGGCTCGTTGGCGCGCAACGGTTTCCAGTGTCGCCGTTCACCGACGACGAGGCGTGGCAGCTGTTGGAGCGGGTCGTCGGACGACCGCGGCTGCAAGCCGAACCCGATGCGGCGCACCGGATCGTGACGATGTGCGGTCACCTGCCGCTCGCGCTGCGCATCGCGGCCACCCGGCTGGCGACCCGGCCGCACCTGCGGCTGGAGTTCCTCGCCGGCCGGTTGACCGACGAACGCCGCAGGCTGGATGAACTGGCCATCAGCGGACTCCAGGTCAGGGCCAGCGTGACCCTCAGCTACGAGGGACTCACGAGCAGGGCGCGGACGGTGTTCCGCAGGCTCGGTCTGCTCGGGCCGCACAGCGTCGCGGCGTGGACGGCCGCCACGTTGCTGGCCTCCGAAGACGTTGACGCCGAGCTGGAGGAGCTGGTCGAGGCGAGTCTGCTGGAACCCGCTGGCGCGGACGCCACCGGCGAGGCCCGATACCACATGCACGACCTGTTGAAGGTGTTCGCCCGCGAGCGGGTGGAACACGAGGACGAACCGCTGCCGGCCGCACACCGGTTGGTGGACACCGCGCTCGCGCTGGCGGACGCCGCGGCCCGGCGCATGCCCAGGACGTTCCTGCTGTCCAGATTGGACGATCGGCTGCCGCCGGTCGCGTTCGACCACGACCCGGTCGCGTGGTTCACCGCCGAGCAGCGCCACCTGACGCACCTGGTGCGGATGGCCTGCCTCAACGGCTGGCAACGCGAGGCCGAGCTGCTCACCGAGCGGCTCAACGCGAAGCTGTGGAGCCGCAGCGAGTGGACCGAGATGTGCGTGTTGCAGGAGCTGTTGCGAGTCAACGGTGACGCGCGGGCAAAGGCGCGAGCGGACCTCGTGCTCGCACTGATCGACTACAACCGCGGCCGCTACGACCGCGCGGCAGGCGGATTCGAGCGCTGCCGCGAGGAGTTCGAACGGCTCGACGACCGGCTCGGACTGGCCTGCACCTTGAGCAACCAGGCGCATTTCCTCGCGCTGACCGGGGATCTGGACCGCTCGCTGCGACACGCGGAACGAGCTGTAGCACTGTTCCGCGCGGAAGGCGACGAGTTCGGGGAGGCCGCTGCCTGCCGGGCCGCCGCGATCACCCTGGGCCGCGCGGGCCGTCTGCCCGAGGCGCTCGCCAACAGCGAACGGGCACTGGAGCTCGCCGAACAGCTGGACGAGCGGCGGCAGATCGCACTCGCGCTCAGCGAGGTGGCCTGGACGCGGTTTCTCCTGGGAGACCTGAAGGACGCGCAGACCGCCGGCTGGGAAGCGGTGGAGTTGTTCGGCGTGCTGGGGGAGCGGTCGGCACTGGCCAACACGCAGTACGACCTCGGCCTGATCGAGGCGGACCTCGGCAACCTCGATGACGCGGTGCGGTGTTTCGAGCTGAGCGACCGGCTCGCCCGCGAGATCGACGAGCGGCCGTTGGTGGCTTCGACCGAACGAGGGCTCGCCGCCGCGCGCATCGACGAGCACGAGGCGGTGGAGACACTGCGGCGCAGCGCCTCCACGTTCCGCGAGCTGTCCAGCCGATCGGAACAGGTGATCACATTGCGACTGCTCGCCAGGGCCTGGGAGACCCGCGGCGAGCAACGTCGTGCCGAGGAGGCGACGGCCGAGGCGGACGAGCTGGACGAGGGGCCTGACCACGTGACCGCGGCCAAGCTCCGCGCCCTGCTCGCCCTGTCCCGTTAGCGAACTGTCCTCTTAGGACGTCACACGCCGGTGCAGAGCACGGTTGCGAACTCGCCGCTGGCGGTCTTCGTCGAGACCTCCTTGCCGTCCACGGTGATCTTGCACGTCACCGTGCCGCCCTCTTCGCCGGCCGAGACGGTGAGCATGCCGCCCTTGTAGAAGCCCTTGTTCTCGGTCTCCTTGGTCCACGGCAACGTCGCCGCGGTCTCTTCCTTCGGTTCGAGCGTCTCGCCGTAGGAGATGTCGACGTTCTTGGCGTCGCCGGTCACCTCGTACTTCACCTTGGCGGTCGTGTTGACCTCCTGCTGGACCTCGTTCACCGCGTTGCCGATCACGGCCACCCACACGATGCACACCACGAGGCCGACCACCGAGAAGATGATGCCCAGGATGGACAGGACCTTGTTGTCGGCCTTGCCGTTCTTCACACGCACGACCCCGACGGCGGAGAAGATCGCGCCGAGGATCACGAGGGGCCACGCGATCATCCCGACGATCGGGATCGGCGATAACACCAGCCCCGTCAAGCCGAGCACGAATCCGGTGACGCCGATGCCGTTGCGGGGCTGCGGCGCGGGGGCGTGCGGCGAGGGCTGGTAGGTCTGCTGGGTCACTGAAGTGCCTTTCCGAATTGCATTACTTGAGCGCTCAGCACTCTGCCGCGACCCACCACACGCGCCGTGCACAGACCGCACACAGCCTCGATCGCCAAATGCGGTGCGCGGTACCGACCGCACACGGCAGCTACTTGACGGATGATGTCAAGTGCCGGACGAGTGACCCATTCACGGTTCTGGGCCCCGGCGAATGGGACGGCTCGGAGTGTTATAAAGTTTCGCCGAAGCGTCTAGCCGGGCGCTCCGCTTTGTTGTTCTGCCAGTTTGCGTCATGGTCGCAAAAATTGGTGAAGTATGTCCTCAGTCAATTCAACAGGGAGTTGCACCGTGCGCGGCTTTGGTGGAGAAGGTGGCAGCGGCGGAGCTGACGACAAGTAGTCCTCCCGTCTACTTGATGTCCAGTTTCATGCCCACTCGTGCGCCGGTGGTGACCCCATCGGCCACAAGGCAGATCTCCTCACGACCGCTCGTGTTCGTGCGCCGTTGGATGGAATAACTTTCGGTCCCGGACCTCAGGCCCACACCGTCCCAGTAGCCGCTGCATCCCGGCGGCAGGACGACCGTGTACTCCAGATGCTCGGGTCCTGGTGAGAACTTCTTGACGAACGTTTCGGGTGCTCCCTGGACGAATGGCAGACACTTCGCGGGAAACGTGAAATCGGCGACCAGGCTGATCTCGGTGTCGCGAAGCGCGGGTTCGCTCAAGTGCACCATCACCTTCAGGCGCCCTCTGCTCAGCCAGCAGGTCGTCACGTCGAAGCGGGTCCCGCCGCCCTCGCCTTCGAGCTCGACGCTGCGGACGCGGACCTCGGTCTTGCGCCGGTATCTCTCCGGCCAGTCCCAGTTCGGACCCTCCCAGAAGGTCAGGAAGTCCAGCGCGTCGCAGTCCGGCACCGCGGTGAAGGTGATCTTGTCGTGGGTGTCGCCGTTGGCGTCGATCGTCACGACCTGCCGCCAGTCGGTGACCCTCCAGGTGAAGTTGCAACGCTCGTGCAGCAAGTCGCAGTACCGGCGCAGGAGCCGTCGATCCAGCTCGGTCCGGCGCCGCCACTCCAGCTTGTTCGCGACGAGCAGCACGAAGAGTCCGAGGACGGCGACGATGACAGCGACTATCGCGGCGGCACGCACACCGGTCTCACCGAGCAAGGCGCTGAAAATTCCGCCGACCGCGAGTATTCCCAGCACGCCTTCCACGATGCCGATGACGCCGGCGTTGAGCACATATGACTGCAGGGCCTCCACGGTGGATCCCAGCATTGTGGACGACCCGGTTTTCGACTGTTTGTGGCGTGTCCTTCGTGTGCTCGCTCCGAACGTCATCGGCTACATCCTCGTGACCCCCTTGGCGGGTGCACCCGCTGCTGACTTGTACGATACTTCCGGGGCGAGGGCTCACGATCGGGTTCACGCGAATGGGCACGTGGGCCTGCTCCGGATCAGTGATGCTGTCCCGCGCCAATCGGTTTCGCGTTAGAATCTTTGCTTCCGCCGTGAGGTCTCAACTGAACGGCCTAATCCCTCCTGCCTGCGGTGCAGACAGGAGGGACGTATTCCAGGTGAATCAGGCCGCCCACATCTGCACGGGCGCGATGTAGTTCCACGTGTAGAGCTGGTTCGCCCCGTCGTAACTGCCATCGGTACCCGCGCCGTAGGTGTCGTGCACGTAGAACGAACCGTTGTCGTGGTACCCGATCACCACGGACAGGTGGCCGGCGGTCGAGCCCCACGTGCCACTCATGATCACGAACTTGCCCTGGTCGATGAACGCGCGGACCTGCGCAGGGGTGAAGTTGCCCTGCTGGACGGCGGCACCGTTGCGGGCGAGGAAGTCGCGCTCGGAGTCCCAGGAGGCGCAGGGGCGGGCCGGGTTGCCGCCGCAGTAGTAGCCGGTGATCCAGCCGTGGGCGCCCTTCCAGCTGCCCGTGCGCGACCAGTCGTTCATGGTGCGGTTGAAGGTGGTGCCGCGGTTGCTGAACTCGTCGGTGATGTAGCGGCCCCACTTCGACCAGTGTGAGGACGGCTGGGACACCTGGACGCCGAACTCGTTCGGCAGTTGGTAGGTGACGAGGTCGATCACCGCGCTGGTCGGGCCGCAGGACGAGTTGCCGTTGAACTCGTTGCGCGTGTCCCACAGCTGGTGGATGTACTCGGCGCGGTTCAGGCGCCCCATGGTGGTGATCTCGCCGCCGTCCAACGCGGCGGCGCTCAGACCGGAGGCCTTCAGCTGACCCTTCTGCGGGCTGCCGATGACGGCGGTGGAGCCGTCGATGCCGGTCAGTGCGTAGTTGAACGACAGGCCCGCGACGACCCTGGAAGCCTTCCTGGTGGCCAGATCCTGGACGTAGACGCCGTTGAAGCCGGCGAACTGGTCCGGCCCGAGCGTCTTGTCGGACACGCAACCCATGACCTCGTAGGCCACCCGAGCACCGTCGGTGCTCCACACCGCACTGCGGTAGTGGTGCCTCGTCTCACCGACCAGCGACCGGATCTCGCCGTTCTCGTCTGCGAGGCCCAGCCACTGCGGTTCCTGGCCGCCGCAGCGGTAGATCTCGTTGTGCTTGATGAAGCTGACGTGCCGCTTGCCCTTGACGTCGACGAGCTTGAAGTCCCGGTACAGCGCCGTCGAGTCGCTCGTCACGAGCGGCTTCGCGGCGCCGGACGACAGGTCGAAGCGGACCAGTGAGCCGACGTAGGTGCTCTCGTCGGCGGCGTCGGGGTGCAGCACGGCCAGCAGCCCGCTGCCGTCGGAGGTGAAACCGAGCAGTTCGGGCGCGCGGCCCTTGAGCTTGCCTGCCACCACGCCGTCGACCACGACGTTCTCACCGTCGGCGTAAGCCAGCTTCGAGCCCTGGAAGACGGCCGAGGTGATCTCGCCGCGTGCCACGAACCGCGACTTCCCGTAGCGGTCGATGGTCTGCAGGGAGGTGCCGCGGGTGCCGTCGAAGTCCGCGATCACGGCGGCCGCCGCGCCGTCGGCCGAGGACGTCGTGCGGATCGTGTAGGCCGGGTCGCTGACGTTGACGGTTGCTCTCCTGGTGCCACCGACGATCACGTCGTAGCCGTCGCCCGAACGGACGGCGCGCGCCTGGGACGGGCTCTCGGAGTAGGGCTCGACAGCCTGGGCGGGGGAGACCACCGCGGCCAAACTGCCGAGTGCCACCACCAGGGCCTGTATCGAAGTCCATGTTCGCGATAGCCGGGCGTCTCTCATCGAACGGGACTCCGCTACAGGCCCTGGAGCCAGTGAGGTTTTGGTCATGGAACCAACGTCACGGCGCTGGGCATGTGTTCGGTATGCGTCCGGTAGTTACGATCGGGCGTTGTGGAGTTCCGGGTGCTCGGGCCGGTGGAGTGTTACGCCCATGACGGCGTGCGCCTGAACCTTGGGCCGCCCAAACAACGGGCCGTTCTCGCGTTGCTGCTCGCGCAGCCGGGACGGGTGCTGTCGGTCGACCGGTTGATCAGCGTGCTGTGGGACGACGCGCCGCCGAAGACCGCCCTGAAGAACCTGCAGGTGTACGTCTACCAGCTGCGCAAGATCGTCGGATCGCGGCTGCTGTCGCGCGCGCCCGGCTACCTGATGTCGGTCGACCCGGTGGAGCTGGACCTCACCCGGTTCACCGAGTTGCTCGACGTGGCCCGCAGGGAACGCACACCCCAGCGTTACCGGGAGGCGCTCGCGTTGTGGCGCGGCCCCGCGCTCGCGGACCTCGCCGCGTCCGGACTCCTGCGCGGGGTCATCGCCCAGCTGGAGGAACTGCGGCTGGGTGCCCGCGTCGAGTGCGCCGAGGCGGAGCTCGACCTCGGGCGGCACATCGAGATCGTCGCGGACCTGAACGAGTGGGTGCGGGAGCACCCGTTGAACGAGCGGCTGCGCGAACAGCAGATGGTCGCCCTGCGCCGCGCGGGCCGGCCGGCCGAGGCGCTGGCCGCCTACCAGGAGTGCCGCCGGGTGCTGGCCGACGAGCTCGGGGTGGAGCCGAGCGAGTCGCTGCGGCGGTTGCAGGCCGAGATCCTCCGCGCGAAACCCGTTGGCGCACAGGCGATCCGCCAACTACCCCCGGACGTGGTCACCTTCGCCGGCCGGTCCCGCGAGCTGAACCTGATCAAGGCGCAGCTCCGCCAGGACCGGGTCGCGGTGTGCGTGCTCACCGGGCAGGCGGGCATCGGCAAGTCGGCGCTCGCGGTGCGGGCGGCGCACGAGATCGCCGGCCGGTTCCCGGACGGCCAGCTCTACGCGGACCTCTCCGACGGCGCGTCGGACCGGATCCTGAGCCAGTTCCTGCGGGCGCTCGGCGAACGTCCCGGCGACGAGGAAGCCCTGCGCTACCGCTCGCTCACCGCGTCGCGCAGGCTGTTGGTGGTGCTGGACAACGTTGCCACCGCGTCCCAGGTCAAACGCCTGCTCCCGACCGGTCCCGGCTCGGCGGTGCTGATCACGTCCCGGCGCCCGCTCGCCTCGCTGCACGGTGCCTCGTACGTGACGCTCGGCGCGCTGCCGCTGGAGGAGGCGAACCAGCTGCTGGCCGGCGTGGCCGGGAGGGTCGAGAACGCGACCGAACTCGTGCGCTGGTGCGGTGGTTTGCCGTTGGCACTGCGGATCGCCGGCGCCCGGCTGGCCGCGCGTCCACAGTGGACCGCCGCGCTGCTCGCCGCGCGCCTGGCCGACGAGGCCCGCCGGCTCGACGAACTGCGGCTCGGCGACGTCGCGGTGCGCTCGGCGTTCGAGGTCAGCTACGCGGAGCTGGGATCTCCCGCGGTGGCACGGGTTTTCCGCCTGCTCGGCCTGCTGGACGGACCGGACTTCGCGGTCGCGGCGGCCAGGGCGCTGACCGACGTGCCGGACGTCGGGGAGCTGCTCGCCGAACTGGCCGACGCCCACCTCGTCGAAGAACCGGTGCCCGGCCGGTTCGCGCTGCACGACCTGCTGCGCCTGTTCGCTCGCGAACGGTGCCGTGGCTCGGAGTCGTCCGAGGAGCGGTCGCTGGCGCTGGAACGCCTGCACAAGCACTATCTGGAAGCCCTGGCGGACAACCCGGCGGACCTCTGGCTGGCCGAGGAGCGCGACAACCTGATCGCCGCCGCCCACCAGGCCTCCCCGGCCGACGCGATCGCGTTCGCGGGCGGCCTGTCGTGGTACTTCCGCCGCCGTTCCGAGGTGGCGGACTGGGCCGCCCTGAACATCCTCGCGCTGGAGGCCGCGCGCTCCCTGTCCGACACCCGCGCGGAAGCGTTGGCGCTGAAGGAACTCGGCGCCGCCTGCGAGCGCGGCTTCAAGTTCGCCGAGGCCCAGCAGCACTGGACGGCGGCACTGACCCTGGCCCGGGCACTGGGTGATCGGCAGCTGGAGGCGGTCACCCTCAACAACCTCGGCATCGTGCACTGGCGCCGCCGGGAACTGCCGCTGGCGCTGACGTCGCTGGAAGCCTCGTTGCTGTTGCGAGAAGAACTGGACGACTCGCAGGGCGCGGCCTACGTGCGCACCAACCTGGGCCTGGTGCACGCGGCGCGCGGCGACCTGCCGGCCGCGTTGGGGTGCTACGAGGAGACCCTCACGACGTTCCGCGCGTGCGGCGACCGTTCCGGCGAACTGCACGCGCTGGCGAACATGGCCGACGCCCACCGCCAGCTCGGTTCGCTGGACCGGGCCCTCGACCTCTCCGCGGAAGCGCTGCAGCTCGCGCGTTCGGTGGGGGACCGGCAGATCGAGGCCGGCGTGCTGCTCGACCGCGGCATCGTGCACGAGCTCGCCGGACGCCCTGACGAGGCGCGGACCTCGTACACGGAGGCGGTCGCGTTGTCGCGTCGCATCGGGTTCCGCTGGGGTGAGTCGGAGGCAGCGCGGCGGCTGGCCGGCCTGGGCGGGGTATGAGCCGAACGGCCTAGTCTGGATCACGTGGAACTGCTGCATCTCCAGGTACTTCGTCGCGGTCGCCGAAGAGCTCAACTTCTCGGCGGCCGCGCGGAAGCTGCACATGGCCGCCTCGCCGTTGAGCCAGCGGGTCAAGGATCTCGAGCACGAGCTCGGCAGCCGGTTGTTCGACCGCAGCACCCACCACGTGGCGCTCACCGCCGGCCGGGGTGGCGTTGCTGCCCATCGCCCGCGACGTGCTCGAGCGGGTCGGGTCCATCAGGTGGCGGCTCGACCAGGCGACGCAGGCCAGGCGGGCCACGGTGTTCGTCGGCATGCCCGCCGGGATCCATCCGGCGCTGCGGGAACGGCTCAACGAGCTGGCCGAGCGGGTCGAGGGGCGGTTCGAGGTCAAGCGGTGGCCCGGCACGACCACGGATCTGGTCGCCGCGGTGAAGGACGGGAAGCTCGCACTCACGCTGGCGCGGCTTGCCGGTGCAGGAGGCCTCTCTCGACACCCTGCACGTGATGACGGAACGCCTCGGCGCCGTGGTGCCGGCCGATCAGTTCAAAGGCCGTGAATCGGTCAAACTGGCCGATCTCGCCGATCTCGCGTACGCGAAATCGCCCGAAGAAATCACGCCTGCGTATTTCGACCAGCTCGACCGGCAGTTGGCACGAGCTGGGCATCAAAAAGCGCATCCAGCTCAGCAACACCGGCTATCAGGGCACCTCGGAGATCGTGTCCAGCGGGCTCGGGTTCTCCGTCTCGATGCTCGACGAGGAGAGCGCGATGAGCGGCTATCGCCTGGAGAACATGGCGGTTCTCCCCTTCGAGGACTTCCGGGCCCAGCTCGACACCGGGCCTGCTGTGGCGGCGCGACCGCGGCGGGGACGGCGACCTCGCCGAAGTCGTCCAGGCCGCCCGCGAGGTCTTCGCGGAGCCCATCACCAAATAAACAATGGTATGACCGCTGTGGTCATACCATTGTTCGCGACATGATCGTTCCCTTTCGCTGAATTCGGCACTAACTTCGGTTGTGCAAGAACGAACCAGGTGCGAAAGGACAACGATGATGGACATCACCACCGGCCCGCTCGACGGCGTCCGGGTGATCGACCTCTCGACCGTGGTCATGGGCCCGTACGCGGCCCAGATCCTCGGAGACCTCGGCGCCGACGTGATCAAGATCGAGTCGCCCGCGGACACCGTCCGCAACGGCCGCTACCGCACCACGCCGGGCATGACGCCGCTCAGCCTCAACGTCAACCGCAACAAGCGCAGCATCGCGCTCAACCTGAAGGACGAGAACGAGCGCGAGCAGGCGCTCAAGCTGATCGACACGGCCGACGTGCTGATCACCAACATGCGGCCCGGCGCGCTGAGCAGGCTCGGCCTGGACTTCGCCGACGTCGCCGGGCGCAACCCCGGACTGATCTACGCCCACGCCCAGGGCTTCCGCAGCGACTCCGACCGCGCCGGCAACGCCGCGTACGACGAGACCGTGCAGGCCGCCTCCGGTCTCGTCGACATCGCGAACCGCGCGATCGGGCGACCGGTCTACCTGCCCACGATCATCGGCGACAAGGTGTCGTCGCTGACCATCGCCTACAGCGTGCTCGCCGCGCTGGTGCACCGGAACAGGACCGGTCAGGGCCAGCGCGTCGAGATCCCGATGACCGACACGATGATCGCGTTCAACCTGGTCGAGCACCTCGCCGGCCACGCGTTCGAACCGGCGGAGGGACCGACGGGCTTCAACCTGTCGATGGCCAAAGGGCACCACGCCGTGCACACCAAGGACGGCCTGGCGTGTGTGGTGCCTTATAACCCCCAGAACTTCCGCGACTTCTTCGCGGCCGCCGGCCGGGCCGACCTGGTCGAGGACCCGCGCGTCGCCGGCCACGTGATCGACCCGGGCGACGCCGACGACCTGATGGGGCTCATCGACGAATGTGCCCCCGCGCTCACCACCGAGGAATGGGGCGAGGTCTGCGCGAAGCAGAGCATCCCGTTCGGTCCGGTGCTCGAGCTCGACCACGCGCACGAGGACGACTACGTCCGCGACGGGCACCTCCTCGACGTCGTGCAGCACCCCACGGAGGGTGCGATCCGTTCGATCGGCATCCCCGTCCAGTTCTCCGCCACCCCCGCGTCCGTCCGCCGCCTCGCGCCGCTGCCCGGCCAGGACACCGCCGAAGTTCTCGCCGAGATTTCCTGAGGAGCCTGTGATGACCGAAGTGCGCACCGAACGCATTGGTTCGGCACTACTGATCACGATCGACCGGCCGCAGGCACGCAACGCCGTCAACGCGGCCGCGGCGGCGGGGATCGCCGCCGCGCTGGACGAGCTGGAGGCCGATCCCGAACTGCGGGTGGGCGTCCTGACCGGAGCGGGCGGCACGTTCAGCGCGGGGATGGACCTCAAGGCCGCGTTGCAGGGCGAGTCGCCGGAGGTCGCGGGTCGCGGGTTCGGCGGGTTGACCGAGGCCGAGCTGACGCAAGCCGCTGATCGCGGCCGTCGAAGGGTTCGCGCTGGGCGGCGGGTTCGAGTTGGCGCTGGGCTGCGACCTGATCGTCGCCGCCGAGGACGCGAAGTTCGGGCTGCCGGAGGTGAAGCGCGGCCTGATCGCCGCCGGTGGGGGCGTTGTGCGGTTGACCGATCGCATCCCGCACCACCTGGCGATGGAGCTGCTGCTCACCGGCGAACCGATCGACGGCCGCCGCGCGGGCTCGCTGGGGCTCGCGAACCGGGTTGTCGCGCAAGGAGAAGCCGCGGCGGTCGCGTTGCAGCTGGCCGAGCAGATCGCGCTGAACGCCCCGCTCGCGCTCGCCGCCGTGAAAGCCGTTGTGCGCTCGGATGATCGCTGGGCCGCCCAACGCGCCGAGAGCGCCAAGCTGATGCAGACCGCCGACGTCCGCGAAGGCATGACCGCGTTCGCCGAGCGCCGTGCTCCGACAGTGGACAGGACGCTGAGATGGAACTCGGAGTCACTCCCCTTGGTCAGCCCGGCCTTTCCCGATGATGCAGCCGAAGTTCTTCGACCGCGAGTACCTGAACATCGTCTACCGCACGGATGCTGACGCGTTGCGCGCCGTGGTGCCCGCGCCGTTGGAGATCGACGAACCGCTCGTTCGGTTCGAGGTCATGAAGATGAACGACGTCACCGGCTACGGCCCCTACACCGAGGCCGGCCAGGCGATCCAGGTCGTCTTCGACGGCGAGCACGGCGAGTACCTGCACGCGATGTACCTCGACAGCTTTGCCGCCACCGCGTCCGGCCGTGAGGTCAGTGCCTACCCGAAGGTCATGGGCTCGCCTCGGTTGTATGCCGACAACGGTGCATTGGTCGGGACGCTCGACTACGGCACGATCCGGGTGGCCACCGCGACCATGGGCTACAAGCACCACGAGCTGGACCGCGCGCGAGGCCGAGGCTCAGATCACGGTTCCGACGTTCATGCTCAAGACCATCCCGGACTACGACGGTTCGTTGCGGGTGCAGGAACTCGTGCGCACGGAGATCACCGACGTCGTGGTCAAGTCCGCCTACACCGGGCCCGCGCGGTTGCAGCTGTTCCAGCACGTTCTCGCGCCGCTCGCCGACCTTCCCGTGCTGGAGGTCGTGTCCGCCAGCCACATCATCACCGACCTGACGCTCGCTCCCGCCAAGCCGGTGCACAACTACTTGGAGGAGTCAGTGACCAGCCGTCGCAGTCGTTGGTGCAGGTGTTATCGGCCTGTCGTGGGCCCGCCTGTTCGCCGACCACGGCATGACCGTGCTGGTCACCGATCCGCGTCCAGACCTCGCCGAGGTCGTTCCGGACGGCGTGCTGGTGGCGTCGAGTGTCGCGGAAGCCGTGCGGGACGCGGACTTCGTGCAGGAGAACGGTCCGGAGAACCTGGAGTTCAAGAAGAACCTGTTCGCCGAGCTGGTTCGCGTCGCACCTGAGCACGCTCTGCTGCTCAGCTCGTCGTCCGCGATCCCGTCCACCGCGTTCGCTGAGGGCATCGACGGTTCGCGGATCCTCATTGGACACCCGTTCAACCCGCCGCACGTGATCCCGCTGGTCGAGGTCGTGCCTGGTGCGCAGACTTCGGAGGAGTCCGTCCAGCGCGCCGTCGAGTTCTACCGAACGCTGGGCCGTACACCGGTCGTGGAACGCAAGGAGATCCCCGGATTCGTCGGCAACCGGCTGCAGGCCGCGCTGTCCCGCGAAGCCGCCTACCTGGTCGAACAGGGCGTGGTGACCCCGGCTGACCTCGACGCCGTCGTGACGAACTCGCTCGGCCTACGCTGGGCGACCGTCGGACCGTTCCTCGGCGCCCACCTCGGTGGTGGCCCCGGCGGCTACCGGCACCTCGCCGAGCACATCGGCAAGTCCATGCAGGGCCTGGAGCTCGGCACCCCGTCGCGGCAACCCGGAAAAGCTCATCAAAGCAGTTGAAGACGCTTACGGCTCCTCCACGTACTCGGCGCTGGCCGAGACGCGCGACCGCAAGCAGCTCGCCGTCCTGACGGCATTGGAGGAGAACTGAAATGGAACGCCTGGAAGACCAGCTGACCGCCGACTTCTACAACTACGAGGCGCTGCTCAGCGACGAAGAGCGCAAGATCCTGCTGAGCGCCCGCGAGTTCATGACCACCGAGATCAAGCCGATGGTCAACGAGTACTGGGCGAAGGGCGAGTTCCCGCACGAGCTGATCGGCAAGTTCCGCGGCGCCGGCCTCACCGGACTGTCGTACGAGGGCTACGGCGAGCACCCCGCCGCCGTCAGCAACCTGCTCACCGGCATGCTCGCGATGGAGCTGAGCCGCACCGACGCCTCGGTCGCCACGTTCTTCGGTGTCCACAACGGACTCGCGATGTACTCGATCTACGCGGGCGGCGACCAGGAGCAGCGCGACCGCTGGCTGCCCGCCATGGCCGCGATGGACAAGATCGGCGCGTTCGCGATGACCGAACCGCTCGGCGGCTCCGGACGTGGCCGGCGGCATGCGCACCACCGCTACGCCGTGACGGCGACACGTGGATCCTCAACGGCGCCAAGAAGTGGATCGGCAACGCCACCTTCGCCGACTACGTCGATCGTGTGGGCCCGCGACGAGGACGACAACCACGTCAAGGGGTTCGTGGTCGAGAAGGGCACGCCCGGCTTCGTGGCGGAGAAGATCGAGGGCAAGATCGCGTTCCGGATCGTGGAGAACGCCGAGATCACCCTGACCGACGTCCGCGTGCCCGAGGCGAACCGGCTGCAGCGCATCGATTCCTTCCGCGACGTCGCGGAGATCCTGCGCGCCACCCGCGGCGGCGTCGCCTGGCAGGCGCTCGGCGTGATGATCGGCGCCTACGAGCTCGCCCTCGCCTACTCCCAGGAGCGCAAGCAGTTCGGCCGCCCGATCGCCCGTTTCCAGATGGTGCAGGACATGCTGGTGAAGTCGCTCGGCAACATCACCGCCTCGTGGGGCATGCTCGTGCAGCTCGCCAAGCTGCAGGACGCCGGCATCTTCCAGGACGAGCACTCGTCGCTCGCCAAGGCCTTCGTCACCGCGCGGATGCGGGAGGTCGTGGCCTGGAGCCGGGAGATCTTCGGTGGCAACGGCATCGTGCTCGGCTACGACGTGGCCCGCTTCTTCGCCGACGCCGAGGCCATCTACTCGTTCGAGGGCACCCGCGAGATGAACACCCTGATCGTCGGCAAGGCCATCACCGGCCAGAGCGCCTTCGTGTGAGGTGGGGTTACCTGTGGGGACCGCTGTCACGACAGCGGTCCCCCTTCTGTCAAGAGCACGTCCCCCACTGGCACCTGTGCCTCGAGGTCGGAATGTTGTGTGCTTCGGCTTCCTTGCACCACGCGCACTTGGACTTGCCTGCCTTCGTGCATGCGCAAGCCATCATTTCCTCCTCTGTGCTTTCCGGTCTGCATTAGCATCGTCCTGATCGGCCACTGGCAGGTTCGCGTTACGCGTCCAGAAAAGCGGCGGATTCGTTCACCCGCATGGCCCAAGTTTGCGAGGCCGGGTAACACGTCGCGGCGATTGGCGATGCAGAGACCGACTGGCAACGAAACGAGAGGGAGTGCGAAGTGGATCAGCGTGAGCGCGATCAGATGCGCCGGGAAATCGCGAGACTGCGCAGCAGCCAAGCGGCCAAGAAATCGATCCTGACCAGGCTCGACGTGGAGAAGGACGAGAAGCAGATCCGTGAGCTCGTCGCACTGATCGCAGGACTCGAAGGTGAGATCACCTCGATCGAGATGAAGCTCTGACCCGGCGTCATCGCGCGTTCGTCGAGGTAGCGCCGCCCGCTGATTCCATGCCGCCGAGAGCTCTGTCGAATTCCGGCTCTCGAAATTGAGGAATCATGGCCAACGGGCGGGGAAAACCGAGTTCAAAAGACTGATCAAATCCGTGTTCGCCCGCTCGCCTGCGGGTTCGAGGGATAATGTGTTCGAAGTACTGCTTCAGAACCCGGAAGCCGCCGCCAACCGGCGGACGTAAGCGCGGATGCGTTCGCGGTCCTCGGGAAACACGCTCTCCCATGCCTCGTCCAGGTCGACCCACTTCGGCGGCTGCCCGAGTTCCCCGCCCAGCGGCACATCACGGCCGACGACGGCGCCGTAGGACAGGCTCAGCGTCGGCGCCCAGCCGGTCCGGAAGGAGCGGACGGCCACCGCGGCCGGTACCGGCAACAGTTCGCCCGCGACGCCGGTCTCCTCCAGGAGTTCACGGATCGCGGCTGCGCGCGGCGTCTCGCCCGGCTCGACCGTGCCGCCCGGCGGAACCCATCCGCGCACGCGGTGCCGCACGAGCAGGACGTGGCGGTAGGCCGGGTCGGTGACCCAGACCTCGGCCGCGAGCGGCACCGTCAGCGGCTGATGGGCGCGCAGCCATGCCTGGGCGTCGTCGAACTCCAGCGCGGCGATGCGGGCGTCGGCGACCGCCGCCGCCACGGTCAACTGGTCGATCACGCTAGCCAGCGTAGGTGTGGATCTCGGTGGCCTTGAGCGAGACCCACAGCGCGTCACCGGGCTGCAGGCGCAGGTCGGCCACGGTGGCCGTGGTGATGTCGGCGAGCACGGCGGGGGAGCCGTCCAGGTCGACGCGGGTGGTGTGGGCGTGCTGTTCGATCCCGGCGACGGTGGCCTGCCAGGTGTTGCGCGGGCTGCCCGCGGGCCGGTCCGGGAACAGGCTGACGGCCGAGGGCGGGAACACCACGTGCACCGGGCCGTCCGCGGGTTCGGCGATGGTCAGGTGGCCGCCGCCGTCGAGGTGCACGTCGGTGCCGGCGGCGACACCCCGGTAGAAGTTGAGGCCGACGAGGTGGGCGACGTAGTCGGTGCGCGGCTGGCGGACGACGTCGCGGGGCGCGCCCTGCTGGACGACGCGGCCGTCTTCCAGGATGACGAGCCGGTCGGCGAGAACCATGGCGTCCAACGGGTCGTGCGTGACCAGGAGGGTGTGGCCGGGGTAGTCGTGGAGGTGCCTGCTCAGTTCGGAACGCACGCGCAGGCGGGTGCCGGCGTCGAGTGCGGCGAGGGGTTCGTCCAGCAGCAGCAGGTCCGGTGAGGTGGCCAGGGCGCGGGCGAGTGCGACGCGCTGGGCCTGGCCGCCGGACAGGGTGCGGGGCTTGGCCCTGGCGAAACCGGCGAGCCCGACCTGGTCGAGCCAGCGCGTGGCGACGGCATTGGCCTCGGCCTTGCGGGTGCCGCGGGCGCGCAGGCCGAACGCGACGTTGTCGAGGGCGGTCATGTGCGCGAAGAGGAGGTAGTCCTGGAACACCACACCGACGGGGCGTTTCTCGGCGGGCAGACCGTCCCAAGTGGACCCGTTGTGCTCGATCCGGCTGGGGGACGGCAGGAGTCCGGCCAGTGCTCGCAGCGCGGTGGTCTTGCCGGCGCCGTTGGGGCCGAGCAGTGCCACGACCTCGCCCGGCTCGATGGCGAGATCGAGCTCAAGGGAGAAGTCGTCGCGGTGGACGCGGAGTTCGGCGTTGAGCGTCATGACGGCCCGCTGATCCACTTGTCGCGCAGTCCCGCGAGCACCGCCACGGAAACCAGCAGCAGCACGACGCTGAGCACGATCGCGGCATCCGGATCGGTTTCCAGGGCGAGGTAGACGGCGAGGGGCATGGTCGTCGTCTTGCCGGGGAAGTTGCCGGCGAACGTGATCGTCGCGCCGAACTCGCCGAGCGCGCGGGCCCAGCACAGCACGGTTCCGGCTATGACCCCGGGCATGACCCCAGGCAGGGTCACCCGGCGGAACGTCAGCCAGCGCGAGGCCCCCAGCGTTGCGGCGGCCTCCTCGAACCGGGGATCGGCGGCCCGCAGCGCACCTTCGACCGAGATGACCAGGAACGGCATCGCGACGAACGCCTCGGCGAGCACGACTCCCGTTGTGGTGAACGGAAGCGAGAGGCCGAACCACTGGTCGAGGTACTGGCCGACCAGCCCGCGCCGGCCGAGTACCAGCAGCAGCGCCACGCCACCCACCACCGGGGGCAGCACCAGCGGCACGGTGACGAGCGCGCGCAGAATCCCGCGACCGGGCAGGTCGCCGCGGGCGAGCAGCCACGCGAGCGGCACGCCGAGCACCAGGCAGATGATCGTCGCGAGCGAGGCGCAGACCAGCGACAGCCGCAGCGCCTGGCCCACCTCGGGGCTGAGGAGCTGGGCGGGCAGCGTCGACCACGGTGCCCGCGCCAGTAGTCCCACCAGCGGCACGAGCAGGAAGGCGAGCCCGAGCAGAGCGGGCAGCACCAGGACGATCGGCAGCCGTGACCTCACGGTGCGGCGAAACCCGCGTCGGTCAGCACCTCGCGGCCCTGCTGCGAAAGCACGTAGTCGACGAATGCCTTGGCAGTGGCCGCGTTGGGCGCCTTGGCCAGCGGCGCGATCGGGTAGTCGTTGACCGCGCTCGAAGCCTCGGCGAAGTCCCTGCCCTCGACCTTGGCCCCCGCCGCCCGGACGTCCGTGCGGTAGACGAGCGCCGCGTCGACCTCGCCCAGCGACACCTTGGCGAGCACCGCCTTCACGTCCTGCTCCAGCGTGTCCGGCGCCGCCGTGACCCCGGCCGCCGCGAACACCTTCTTCGACGCCGCCCCGCACGGCACCTGCTCCGCGCACAACGCGATCTTCAGGTCGGCCTTGGCGAAGTCCGCGAGCCCGGTGATCCGGCCGGGATCACCTTTCGGCACAACGATCTGCAGCGTGTTCCTGGCGAACGTCACCGGCGGCGCCGTGATCGCCCCGGTGTCGGTCACCTGCTTCATGTTCGCCGGCGCCGCGGCCGCGAACACGTCGGCGGGCGCACCCTGGTTGATCTGCTGCGCCAGTGCCGAGCTGCCGGCGAAGTTGAACCGCACCTTCGCACCGGGGTGCGCGGCCTCGAACTCCTTGCCCAGCTTCTGAAACGACTCGGTCAGCGACGCCGCCGCGAACACCGTGATCTCCCCGCTGTCGGTGCTCGCCTGCGGTGCCCCGCACCCCGCCAGCACCAGCACCACCGCGAGCGCTCGCTTCATCTCAGGCCTCCGGGATCTCGACGACGACGTGGGTGGACTTGATCGACGCGACGGCCACGCTGCCGACCTCGAGGCCGAGCTCGTCCGCGGACTCGCGACTGATCAGCGACGTGATGCGGAACGGCCCGGCCTGCATGTCGACCTGCGCCATCACCCCGTCCTTGATCACGCGCGTGACGATGCCCTTCATCCGGTTGCGCGCCGACGCCGCCACCGTCGCACCGGTTTCGGCCGTCTCGGTCATCTGCTGGGCGAACGCGGCGAGCTCGGTCCCGCTGACCCCTTTGCGCCCGTTGTCGAGCACGACGGACCGCAGACGCCCCTGGTCGATCCACCGGCGCAGGGTGTCATCGCTGACCCCGAGCAGCGCGGCCGCTTCACTGATCCGCAGATTCGGCACGAGCGGCAGCATACATCCGCATCAGCGGGAACAGTGCTGGCTGGGTCTATGGCTTCAGTGTGGACCGAAGGCGGTAGCTGTCGGGGTTACCCCACTTATCGGTGGCGCCCAAGCCTGGCGAGCATCGGCGCTTCGCATCATCCGCCGATGCCCACAGGGAGTCGTCAGCCATGCACGTCAGGGTCTTCGCCGCCGTCCTCCTGCTGCTCACCGGATGCGCCGCGGAGCAGGAGCGAGGTCCCGGCGGCGAACCCATCAGGATCGGATACCTCAACAACTCGGCCGGTGCCTTCGCAGTGCCGGAACTGCAGACCGGGGCCGAGGTCGCGGTGGCCCACCTCAACCGCAAGGGCGGCGTGCGCGACCGGCCGTTCGAGCTCGTCACCTGCCCGACCGACGGCACACCCGAGCAGTCCCAGGCGTGCGCTGAGAAGTTCGTCGCGGAGAAGGTCGCGGTGGCGGTGCAGGGCGTGGACACCGGGGCGGACGCCGTGATGCCCAAGCTCGCCGAGGCCGCCATTCCACTGGTCGGGCACGTCCAGTTCACGCCGGGCCTGATGAGCCACAAGAACGCTTTCTTCTTCGGCGCCGCCGCTGTCGCGTACGGCACCGCAGCGTTGAAGTACTACGCCGACCAGGGTGTGACGACTGTGGCGTGGTTGCTGCCGGAGTCGCCGGCCACGCATGCCTTCACCGACACCGTGCTGAACCCGGCGGCCAAGCGGTTCGGGCTGCGGTACCGGTCGGTGTACTACCCGGCGGACAACCCCGACTGGGACGGCCTCGCGCGAAACGTGCGGGGCGAGGAGGCGTCGGGCAGCATCGCCGCGACTGAAGAACAGTGCACGCACATCGTCAAAGCACTGCGGGAAGCCAACTACGACGGCCGGATCCTCGCGGCGTCGTGCACCGGGCTGCCGAGGTCGGTGGGGAACCGGTCGATCGGCGTCGAGCTGTCGTCCGACTTCTGGCACCCCACGGACCCGCTGTCCGCGCCGCCCGCCAACCAGGAGGAGATCGAGGAGTACCGCACGGCCATGAGGAACGCCGGGCACGACGAACCCGTCGCGGGCGCCGTCGTGTCGTTCGCGGACATGATGACGCTCGCGCGGGTGCTGTCCACTTCGGACGCAACGCCCGAGCAGGCGTTGCGGGCCGTGCGGAACCTCGACAGCTTCCTCGGTCCGCAGATCACCTGCGACCACGGCTGGTTCGGCAACTCGGCGTGCAGCACGGCGGTGCTGTTCTACCGGTTTCAGCCGAACGGGGCGCTCAAGGCCCAGATCCCCGACTTCATCGAGGTCGCGAAGCTGGTGCCGTGACCGGCAACCTTCACCGGTGCCACGATGCACCCGTCTGACCGTCGAAATACGGGGCAAAGGCTGCCGGTCACGGCACTGGCTGAGGGTAAGATGTTGAATTGAAGATTTCTTCAATTCAACAGGTGGTGCAGTGAACGAGTTCGCGGACAACCTCCTCGCACGCATCGAACAGGCGGAGCAGGCCGAGCGGCTGGCGATCGAACAGCAGGACGCGTACGCCGCCGACGTGCACGGCGCCGACCTCGCCAACCTGCGCCGGCTCGCGGCCGAGCACGGCGTTCGGCTCGACCCGGAACGGGAGAGCTGAGGTGCCGGTTCCGCTCTACCAGGCGAAGGCCGAGTTCTTCCGCATGCTCGGGCACCCGGTGCGGATCAGGGTGCTCGAACTGCTGCAGGACGGGCCGAAGGCGGTGCGCGAGCTGCTCGCCGAGATCGACGTGGAGGCGTCGAACCTCTCCGCTCAGCTCGCGGTGCTGCGCAGATCCGGGATCGTCACGGCCACCCGTGAGGGTTCGACGGTGGTCTACGCGCTCGCGGGCGGTGACGTGGCCGAACTGCTCAGAGCCGCGAGACGGATCCTGACCGAGCTGCTGGTGGGGCAGAACGAACTCCTGGCCCAGCTCCGCGAGGAATCTGCGTGAGCCTGCTGCCGGCGACGTCGGACTGGACTTCGGCGCGCCCGAAGGACCTGGTCGCCGGGCTGACCGTCGCGGTCGTCGCGTTGCCGCTCGCGCTGGGGTTCGGTGTGGCGTCCGGTCTCGGCGCCGCGGCCGGCTCGCGACCGCGATCGTCGCCAGTGCGTTGGCGGCGGTGTTCGGCGGTTCCAGCCTGCAGGTGTCCGGTCCCACCGGCGCGATGACGGTGGTGCTGGTCCCGATCGTCGCGACGGCCGGGCCGGGCGGTGTGCTCACCGTCGGCCTGCTGGCGGGGATCCTGCTCATCGCGCTCGCCTTCGCCAAAGCCGGGCAGTACATGCGCTAGTAGTGTGTCGCGGCTTAGTTGTGCTCCGTTGAGTTGGGCAGGGCCTGAATGGTCCGGTCGCTCGTCACCAAGTCCGGATGGTCGCGCTCTCACGCAATGCCGACGCTGAGTTGGCAGTAGAAAACTGCCGACGCAAGCGTTTGCTGATCATCGCAGCTACTACCAACTGCACAGGCGGAAGCCATGAGGGCGCGATCTTCATGATCGAAGCGCGGCCACCTGCCGATCACAACACGCCACCAATACACCAAATGTTCGAGGCGACGGTCTACTAGGTGCCGGCCCCGGTGGGTGGAGGGGTTCACGATCGGCATCGCCGCGGTGATCGCGTTGCAGCAGGTGCCCGCCGCGCTGGGCGTGCCGACGCCGGACGGGCACAACGTCGTGGTGAACGCGGTGCGCTCGCTGGGAGCCGGTCCTGTCTGGCCGGCCGTCGCGCTCGCCTGCGGTGTCGTGGTGGTGATGCTCGCCGGTGCGCGCTGGCGTCCGGGGATCCCGTTCTCGCTGCTGGCCGTCGCGACCGGGACCGCCGTGTCGGAGATCTGGTCCCTCCCGGTCGCCAGGATCGGCGCGCTGCCGGCAACTCTGCCGGCGCCCTCACTGTCCTTTGTGGATGTCACCGCGCTGTGGTCGTTGCTGCCGTCGGCGGTGGCGGTGGCCGCGCTCGCGGCGCTGGAGAGCCTGCTGTCGGCGACGGTCGCGGATGGCATGAGCGTGAACCAGCGGCACAACCCGGACCGGGAGCTGTTCGGCCAGGGGATCGCGAACGTCATCACCCCGATGTTCGGCGGGGTGCCCGCCACCGCGGCCATCGCGAGGACCGCCGTCAACGTCCGCTCCGGCGCCGGGTCGAGGCTGGCCTCGCTCGTGCACGCGGCCGCGCTCGCCATGATCATGCTGGCGGCGGCTTCGCTGGTCGGCCGAATCCCACTGGCCGTGCTCGCCGGTGTGCTGCTGGCCACGGCGATCCGCATGGTCGAGGTGGGATCCGTGCGCGTGCTGCTGCGCGCCAACCGTGCCGACGCGCTGGTGCTCGTGCTCACCGCGGTCGCGACGCTCGCACTCGACCTGGTGACCGCGGTGATCGTGGGTCTGGTCGTCGCGGGCGCACTGGCGTTGCGGGCGGTGGCGAGGTCGGTGCGGGTCGACGAGGTGCCGCTGGAAGCCGGTGACCACACGCAGGAGGAACGCACGCTGCTGGCCGAGCACATCGTCGCCTACCGGCTCGACGGGCCGCTGTTCTTCGCGGCCGCGCACCGGTTCCTGCTCGAACTGACCGAGATCTCGGCGGTGTCGGTGGTGATCCTGCGGATGGGCCACGTGACGGCGATCGACGGGACGGGTGCGCTGGTGCTCCGCGATGCGGTCGAGAAGCTGCGGCACCGGGGCGTCACCGTCCTGTTGTCCGGCGTGCGGGACGAACACCGGCGGCAGCTGGAAACCCATGGCGTGCCGATGTTCGCCACCACACCCGAAGCCATCGACCACGCGCGCGACCAACTGCGCCGGTCCGGGGTATTGCCCTAAGACCGCATCTCGTTTGGGTGTGTTGCGGGGTAGGCGATATCGTTGATCACCGATGAGCGATGTGGAGAAGTGGTGCCCGGAGCCGTTGTGGCTGCTGGCACAGCCGCTGCTGCCCGATGCGCCGCAACGCCACCAGTGCGGAGGCCGGCGACGCCTGGACGACCGGGTCGTGCTCGCGGCCATCCTGTACGTGCTGCAGACCGGATGTGCCTGGTCGGCGCTACCGGCGTCGTTCGGGGTGAGCACCCCGACCGCGCATCGCCGGTTCACCGAGTGGGTCGAGGCGGACGTGTTCACCCGGCTGCACCAGACGATGCTGGATCTGCTCGGCTCGGCCGGGGCGATCGACTGGTCGCGTGCGTCGGTGGACGGCATGCACGTCCGGGCGGTCAAAGGGGGGACCTGACCGGGCCCAGCCCGGTCGACCGGGGCAAACCCGGCAGCAAGATCCACGCGATGAGCGAGCGCGGCGGTCTCCCGCTGACCGTGGGCATCTCCGCGGCCAACCGCAACGACCACCTGGAACTGGAGGCCGTCGTCGACGGTGTGACCCCGGTCAAGGGTCCGGCCGGCAGGCCTCGCCGACGGCCGCACAAGCTGCACGCCGACAAGGGCTACGACTACCTGTCCTGCCGGAAAGCGCTGCGACGCCGGGGCATCATCGCCCGGATCGCCCGCAAAGGCATCGAGTCGCCCAAGAAGCTGGGCCGCCACCGCTACGTCATCGAACGGACCCTGGAGTGGGTTTCCCGGTTCCGCAGGCTGGCACGCCGCTACGAACGCAAAGCCGCCCACTTCCTCGGATTCGCCCAGCTCGCATGCGCGGTGATCTGCTACCACCGAGCCATCAAGCTGGACCTGCTCACCCACAATGACCCCAAATGAGATGTGGTCTAAGCGTGGCCGGCGATGCGGTGCGGTTCGTACGCCTCTTCGAGCAGCCGCACTTCGTCGTCGGTCAGCTCGACGGACAGCGCCGCTGCCGCGTCGTCCAGGTGCGCGGGCTTGGTCACGCCGACGATCGGCGCCGTCACGACCGGGTTGCGCAGCAGCCATGCCAGCGCGACCTGGGCACGGGACACGCCACGTGCGGCGGCGACCGAGGCCACGCGTTCGACGATCGCCTGGTCCGACGCGACGTACAGGGTGGACCCGAACTCGTCGGTCTCGGCGCGGGCGGTCACGGCGTCCCAGTCGCGGGTCAGGCGGCCGCGGGCCAGCGGGCTCCACGGGATCACGGCGATGCCCTCGTCCGCGCACAGCGGCAGCATCTCCCGCTCTTCCTCGCGGTAGATGAGGTTGTAGTGGTTCTGCATCGACACGAAGCGCGTCCAGCCGTTCAAACGCTGCGTGTACAAGGCTTTGGTGAACTGCCACGCGTACATAGAGGACGCACCGATGTAGCGCGCCTTGCCGGACTTCACCACGTCGTGCAGCGCTTCGAGCGTCTCCTCCAATGGAACCGACCTGTCGAACCGGTGGATCTGGTACAGGTCAACGTAATCGGTGCCAAGCCGGGCCAGCGAGGCGTCGATCTCGGCGAAGATCGCCTTCCTCGACAACCCGGCGCCGTTCGGGCCGATGCGCATGCGGCCGTGCACCTTGGTGGCGAGCACGATCTCCTCGCGCCGGGCGAAGTCCTTCAGCGCACGTCCGGTGATCTCCTCCGAGGAGCCGTCGGAGTAGACGTTCGCGGTGTCGAAGAAGTTGATACCGGCCTCGACCGCCGCCTTGATGAACGGCCGGGACTCCTGCTCCGGCATGGACCACGGATGGTTGCCCAGCGACGGATCGCCGTAGCTCATCATGCCAAGACAGATCTCCGACACGTCCATGCCGGCGAGTGTGGTGTAGCGCAACGGTCAGCCCCTCAGGAAAACGACGATCACGGTCGGGTGAAACGGCGACAACCCGTTCAACATCAACGTAGTCCGGCTCGCCGGATCGTGCCCCTCTTTAACACGACCGTGGCAGCGGCGCGCCAGGGATGACCTGCGGGTTTAGCTTCATTTCCCGGGGTCTGAGAGGAAGAAGCATGACGAGCATCGACGTGGTCGCGCCGCCGCGGGACGTGCTGGAGCAGAGCCGCGCCACGGTCGAGCCGCCGCTGCGGGCCGTGATCGCGAATCTCCCGGACGAGACCCGTGAGGTGCTCGAGTACCACCTTCAGCAGCAGGACTTCACGACGGCCGCGCTCGCTCTGCTGTGCGCCGAGACGGTCGGTGATGCGAGCAAGGCGGTGAAAGTGGCGGTCGCGCTGGAACTGGCGCACCAGCACGAACAACTGCACGCGGACCTGATGACCCGCGCCGTCAGCCGGGGCCGGCTGCCCAGCGCGTGGGTGCAGTTCGGCGACGACCGGGCCGTCTCGGCGGCGGACGCCCTGCTGTCACTCGCTTTCGCGCAGCTCACCAAGTCCGAGGTGATGGTGCTGAACGCGGCACTGTTGTCCGTTGTGGACGGTTATGTCCAGGAAATCGAGATGGACGAACGGGACGACGTCGACATAGCCGAGTATCTGGGCGTGGCGGCGGCGAAGCACTCGGCGCTGACGGCGTGCGCGTGCGAGCTCGGTGCGCTCGCGGCGGGCGCGACCAGGAGCCAGGCCGACCACTTCCGGGAGTTCGGCGACGACATCGGCCTGGCGCGCAAGCACGTGGACGACGTCGTCGCCATCTGGGGCGGCGCGACCATCAGCGGCCGCCCGCTGTACGACGACCTCGCGCATCGCCGCCGCACGCTCCCGGTCGTGGCGGCGATCGACGCCGGCGCCGACGTTTATGGAACCGAGGCGGAACCCCACGAGCTGGCCGAGGTGGTGGACCAGGCCGGCGGCCGGAGGTGGTGCGAGCAGCAGGCCGAACTGCTGCTCGCCCGCGCCCTCGGTCACCTGCGCCGGACCACCCCGCGGGCCCGGGCCGCGGACGAGCTGTTCGGGCTCGCCAGGGAGGTCACGACCGCCAGGAGTGCACTGGCTCGAACCCCAGCACCCGCCGTGCCTTCTCAATCGACAGCAGCGTCTCGTGCGGACCGAACTCCCTCTTGAGCGGCACGCCGGGGTAGACCTTCGCGACCAGCTCGTCGTTCGGCGTCGTCATGCACGTGTCGGCGTTCGCGATGATGAACACGTCGAACCCCACGACGTCGTGCCCGAGAGCCTTGCGCACGGCCTGCGCACCGTCACGGGCGTCGATGTACGACCAGAGGTTCCACTTGCGCGACAACGGGTCCGCGTCGAACGGGAAGCGCTGGTAGTCGTGCGGCTCCATGACGTTCGAGAAGCGCAGGCCGATGATCTTCATCGACGGCTCCCAGCGGCAGAACTGCTGCGCCAGCGTCTCGTCGACCAGTTTGCCCAGTGAGTACGACGTCTCCGGGCGCCCGGCGTACTCCTCGTCGATCGGGATGTACGGCGGGGGAGCGTCGAACGGCAGGCCGAGCACCGTCTCACTGGACGCCCACACCACGTTGCGCACGCCGGCCAGTCGTGCCGCGGCGAACACGTTGTACGTGCTGGTCACGTTGTTGTGGAACGTCTTGGCGTTCGGCGCGACACCCGGACCTGGGATCGCGGCCAGGTGCACCACGGCGTCCAGGCCGGCGTACCTGTCGTCGATCCCGCTGATCGCCTCCACGACCTGGCCGTAGTCGGTCAGGTCGGTCTGGGTGAACTCGCCGCCCTGACCGGCCGGAGGAGGCGCCTGGTCGAGGTTGTGGACCTCCCAGCCGTGCTCCAGCAGGTCGGCCACGACAGCGCGGCCGAGCTTGCCGCTGCCTCCGGTCACCGCGACGCGTTGAGTCATGAGTCAGATACTGCCTCACCGTGACCGGCCGGACCGCCTGTCGAGACGGGCCAGGGCCCAGGGCCTGTATCGAAGTCCGTGTTCGCGATAGCCGGGCCTGAGGCGGCCCCGGGGCACGGCCGGACTGCCCACATACAACACCGGTATGCGGGCAGTCCGGCCGCACCGCCAGGAACCACCTCAGGCGCGACTCTCATCGAACGGGACCTCGATACAGGCCCTAGGGGCGCAGGACGACCTTGCCGCCGGGGTGGCCGCTCGCGCTCAGCTCCTGTGCCTGGCCGGCGTCGACCAGCGGAAAACCCTGCGCGACCCGCACAACGAGCGCGCCGTCCGCCACAAGGCGGGCGTACTCGCCCAGCTCGGCGCCGAACGAGCGTCCGCCGGAGGAGAACGTGACGCCCACTTCGGCGGCGCGGGGATCGGCGATGGTGATGATCCGATCGGTGCCGCCGAGCAGCTCGATCGACATCTCCAGGTCGCCGTGACCCGCGGCGTCGTATACGGCGTCGATGCCCTGCGGTGCGGCGGCGCGGACCCGTTCGGTGAGGCCGGCACCGTAGGTGACCGGGATCGCGCCGAGGGAGCGCAGGTAGTCGTGGTTGCCCGGCGAGGCGGTGCCGATGACCGTGACGCCGCGGGCCACCGCGAGCTGGACGCCGCACGGCGCCGACCACGCCCGCGGCCCCGTGCAGCAGCAGCGTCTCGCCTTCCTCGACCTTGAGCGACTCGAGCACGCGGGCCGAGGTCTCGATGGCCACCGGCAGCGCGGCGGCCGTGTCCCAGTCGAGCTCGGCCGGCTTGAGGGCGAAGTCGGTGGCCAGCGCGTACTCGGCGTAGGCGCCGGTGACGGTCCAGGCCAGCACCTCGTCGCCCACCGAGACGCCGGTGATGCCCTCGCCGACCTCGTCGACCACGCCGGCCGCCTCCACGCCGGGAGTCGCCGGGAAAGCGGGTGCCATGTGCGGCATCCACCCGCTGCGGATCTTGTGGTCCAGCGGGTTGACCGCCGCGGCGAGCACCTTCAGCCGCACCTGGCCGGGGCCGGCGTGCGGTTCCTCGACCTCTTCCAGGCGCAGGACTTCCGGACCGCCGAACTCGGTGTACGTGATCGCCTTCATCTGGGACTCCCGTGACTCGCTTCGTGTGATGACTCCATCCTGCGGACCTGACGGCTGCTGTTGTGCCCGCCCTTTGGCTAGTTCGCCCTGGCCGAACGACTAGCCGGTCGGTGTCCCACGCGGGCTACGCTCGATCCATGGACCTGCTGACGGCCGTCGACGTGATCCGGGCACCGCTGTGCGAGACGTTGCCGCGGCTGTCCGCGGCGTTCGCGGAGGCGGTCCCGCATCAGACGGCTCGCCGAGCTGTCCGCCAACTGCCGGTTCGCGCCGTTCAAGGTCCGCGGCGAGTCGCCCGGCGCGCCGGGGTCGTCGGTCACCATCGCCGACCTCGCGGCGTTGCGGCCACTGGTCCCCGCACGGGGAATCTGGCAGGGACGGGCGGTCATGGCCGGCGTCGAGGTACCCGTGCTGGCCGTGTCCAGCGACATCACCGAGCAGGGCGCGTTGCTGGTCCTCGTGCGCACCGAGGACACACCGGTGCCGGAGGAGCTCCTGGCGCCGGCCCAGGCGCTGTGGGACGCGGTGACCGCGCACCGCGAGGGCCTGCGCAACGAGGCGATCCCCGCGACACTCGCCGTGTCGCGGGCGGCCGCCGCCGCACGTGCCGTGGCCATCGCCGACCTCGGCGACGCCTACGGAACCGCACTGACCGCTCTGCTCGGAGTGCTGCGAGACCGCGCCGTCGACGACGCATCCGCCCGCTCGCGTGCCGTCGACCTGGCCGTCACCGCACTGGTCGAGCTGCGTTCGCGGGCCGAGCTCGACCGGGCGATGTCCGAGGAACGCAGCGGCGACGCCTTCGACCGGCTCGCCGAGTCGCTGCAACGGATGCTGCGCGGCCGCGGCGTGCGGCTGGACCTGGGCACGCCCGGCGCCGAGGAGGGCGCGGACCGTGTGCTGCCGGGCGACGTCGCCGCCACGGCCAGCGCGGTGGTCCGGTCCACCGTGCACGCGATGCTGGACGACCAGCGGACCGTGAACCGGGTGCACATCGGGTGGAAGGTCGCCGGGACCGTGCTGAGGGCGACCGTGCGGGACGACGGCCCCGGCACCCTGTCCAGCGGCAGCCTCGACACGCGCCGGGTCATCGAACGCCTGGGACCGCTCGGCGGCCGGGTGGAGGTGGACGCGGTGCCGGGGTGGGGCGCGACCGTGACGATCGAGGTCCCGCTCGGGCCGCCGGAGAACCCGCGGGAGGACCCGCTGACCGTGCTGGGCGCACGGGAGCTGGAGGTGCTGGGTCAGCTCGCGCGCGGCCGGCGCAACCGCGACATCGCCGGGGAGCTGCACATCAGCGAGTCCACGGTGAAGTTCCACGTGGCGAAGATCCTGGAGAAGCTGGGCGTCGGCACTCGCGGCGAGGCGGCGGCGCTGGCTCACGAGTGGGGCGCGGCCGCGGTGCGCTAGTGGCCGTCGACGGCCACCAGCACACGCTTTTTCGTTTATTCCTCGTGAGTTGTAAACATTCTCGTTCGGTTGCGAAGAATAGCCCGGGCGGCGCATTGATGAGCAGAACCTGATCGGTACTGTGAACGTGTGACGTGCCGCCGGTTTCGAGTGCTCGGCGTCGTTTTGACGGTGATGTGCGCGCTCGTTTCGAGCGGCTGCTCAAGCGATTCTGTGCCATCGGGAGGCCTTGTCTACCAGTTGCAGGGCTATTCCGACGACCGGCTCGACGCGCTGGCCGCCGCACCGTTCCGGATCGCCGTCGTCGACCTGGCGCGGGACGGCGGTTCGTCGTATTTCCGGGCCGATGAGATCGGCGAGCTGAAAGCTTCGGGAAAGCGCGTGCTCGCGTACTTCGAGGTCGGCTCGATCGAGTCGTTCCGGCCGGACTTCGGCACGATCGGCACCGAAGAGGCTGCTCCTCAACGAGTGGCCGAGCTGGCCGGGGGAGCACTTCGTCCGCTACTGGGAACCGCGCTGGTGGGAACTGGCGATGCGGCCCCGGCTCGACCGGGCGCTCGCCGCCGGCTTCGACGGGGTCTATCTCGACACGCCGCTCGCCTACGAGGAGATCGACCTCGCGCTGCTGCCGGGCACCGGCCGCGCCGAACTCGGACGCCGGATGGTCGACCTGATCATGCGGATCAGTGCCTACGTCAAGCGGGCGAACCCGGCGTTCGGGGTCTATCCGCAGAATTCGCCGGAGCTGCGCGAGCATTCCGGTTACGTCGACGCGATTGACGGCATCGGGATGGAGGAGCTTTTCTTCCGGGCTACCGACGAGCCGTGCACCGCGGACTTCTGCGCCGAGAACCTCGCGGCGACGAGGAAGCTGAAGGATGCCGGAAAGACCGTGTTGGCGGTTGACTACGCCACGCGCGCCGACCATCGCGCCGAAGCGTGCCGGCGTTATCGCGAAGAAGGATTCGAAGGATATGTGACGGTGCGGGCGCTCGACACCATCACCGCGCCCTGCCCCTGACCGCAGTGAGGAGTCGATCGTGACAGGTGTGGAACCGGAATTCCGTCAAGTGGGCATCATCGGAATGGGATACGTCGGCCTCACGCTCGCAGCGGCGCTGGCCCGCCGCGGCTACGAGGTGCACGGTGTGGACACCCAGCCCGAGCTGCTCGACACCCTCTCGAAGGGACGCCCGCACATCTTCGAACCGGGTGTCGAGGACGTGTTCCGGGAATGGGTCGGCCGGCGCATCTTCCTCTCGCACGACCTGCCGGGCTCCGGGGTCGACGCGGCGATCATCTGCGTCTCCACCCCGGTCGGCGACTCCGGGCGCGAACCGTACCTGCTCAACCTCGCCGCGGCGGCCGAACACATCGCGAAGAGGTGCGCACCGGAGACGCTGGTCGTGGTGCGCAGCACCGTTCCGGTCGGCGCGACGCGCTCGGTCGTGCTGCCCCGGCTGGTCGACGCGTGGGGGTCGGCACGGCTGGTGATGGCACCCGAACGCACGATCCAGGGGCAGGCACTGCGCGAGCTGGTCGAGCTGCCGCAGGTCGTCGGCGGGCTGGACGAGGAGAGCCTGCGGCTCGGGCTCGCCCTGTTCGGCGGGCTGTCCGCGCAGCTCGTGCCGGTGTCCGGACTGGAGACCGCCGAACTGGTCAAGCTCGTGAACAACTGTCACACCGACGTCATCTACTCGTTCGGCAACGAGGTGGCCAGGCTGACCGAACGGCTCGGGCTGGACCCGCTCGAGGTGATCAAGGCGACCAACGTCGACTACCCGCGTCCGGACATCGCGAAGCCGGGGTATGTCGGCGGCGGCTGCCTGTCCAAGGACCCGTACCTGCTGCTGTCGGCCGGTGAACGGGCCGGCCACGTCCCGCCCTTGATCAAGGCGGCGCGCGAGGTCAACGAGGATCTGCCGGAGCACGTCGCCGAACGCGTGCTCGCGTTGCTGGGGAAGCCGGAGGGAAAGCGGCTGCTCGTGCTCGGCTGGGCCTACAAGGGATGGCCGCCCACCGACGACATGCGCGGCACGCCGATCGCCTCGATGATGCCCGCGTTCACGCGTGCGGGTGTGCGGGTGCTCGGCCACGACCCGCTCGTCGGCGCCGACGTGATCGTGCGGTACGGCGGTGAGCCGACGGATCTCGAAACCGGGTTCGCGGGCGCGGACGCCGTGCTGGTGATCACCGATCATCCGGAGTACCGGGGGCTCGACATCGACCGGCTGCTGCCGGGATCGGACGTGCGGCTGGTCTACGACTCGTGGCGGGTGCTCGACGAGGACGGCGTGACCAGGCACGGCGTCCGGTACGCGGGCCTCGGTTACGAACCGGCGGTGGCGCGATGAAGAGCCTTGTGCTGGGCGGTGCCGGGTTCATCGGCGTGCACCTCACCCGCCGGTTGCTCGCCGAGGGACACGACGTGACGGTCGTCGACGACTTCTCCCGCGGCCGCCGTGATCCCGAGTTCGACGCGCTGGACGTGCCGGTGATCTCCGCGGATCTCACCGACGCGGCGTCGTTCGGCGCGCTGCCCCGCGACTGCGACCACGTGTACCTGCTCGCCGCGGTGGTGGGTGTGCGCAACGTCGAACGCGATCCGTCACGGGTGGTCCGGATCAACACGCTCGCCGTGCTCAACACGCTGGACTGGATCACCGCGCCACAACGGTTGTTCTTCGCCTCCACCAGCGAGGCCTACGCGGGCGGTGTCACGGCAGGGGTCGTGCCGGTGCCGACGCCGGAGACCGTGCCGCTCGTCATCGAGGACGTCACCTCGCCCCGTTTCGCCTACGCGATCAGCAAAATGCTCGGCGAGGCGGCCGTGGTGCACGCGGGCCGGGCGAAGAACGTCCCCGTCGTCGTCGGACGGTTCCACAACGTGTACGGCCCGCGCATGGGCGCCGACCACGTCATCCCGGAGTTGTGCCTGCGCGCGTTGCGGGGGGAGAACCCGTTCGTCGTCTACGGCACCGACCAGTTCCGGGCGTTCTGCCACGTGGACGACGCCGTCGAGGCGATGGTGCGGTTGATGGGCACCGACGCCGCCGTCGGCCGGATCGTCCACATCGGAGACGACTCCGCGCAGACCAACATCGGCGAACTGGCCGAACTGGTGCTCAAGATCGCGGGCCACGCGCCGACCGTCCGCCACGAGCCCGCCCCACCAGGATCCGTCGCCCGCCGCTGCCCCGACCTCACCCTTCTCCGCAGCATCACCGGCTATTCCCCGAGCGTGTCCCTCGACGACGGCGTTCGTCGCACCTTCGACTGGTACCGCGCCCACCAGGCGTGAACGCGACGAAGGACGCCTTCCTCCACTGTGGAGCAGGGCGCCCTTCATCGCATGCCACTAGATGTGCTGCCAGAGGGTGCGGATCGAGGTGGTCAGGTCGCGCTGGGGGGACCAGCCGAGTACGCGCCGGACGAGGGTCGTGTCCGCGGCGGTCCACGTCACCGCACCGGACCGTGAGTGGAGTGGATCGGACTCGATCACCTTGCCGTCGAAGCCCGCCACCCCTGCCAGTGTCGCCACCACGTCGCGCACCGCCACCGCCCGGCCGCTGCCGACGTTGAGCACCGGTTCCGGCAGCACGGGGGTCATCGCGGCGGCCACGATCGCGGCCGCGACGTCGGCGGCGTCGACGAAGTCGCGGTACGCGCCGAGCGGGCCGAGCGTGATGTCGTCACCCGTCGCCAGTGCCACCCGGATCTCGCGCGCCGCCCGGCCGAGGACGGTACCCGCCGGCAGGTCCGCGCCGATCAGGTTGAAGATCCGCAGCGCGACGCCGTCCAGCCGTCCGGCGGCAACCGCGTCCCTGACCAGCAGCGTGCTCGCGAGCTTCGTGATCCCGTAGGCGGACACCGGGTTCGCCACCGCGTCCTCCGCGACCGTGAGACCGTGCGGGATCCGTCCGTACTCGGCTGCGGACCCGAGCACCACCAGCCGCGCGGACGGCGCGGCGCGCGGAATCGCGTCCACCAGGTTCGCTGTTGGTGCCACGTTGGCGGCGACGAGCTCCGTGGCCGTGCCGTCGAGCCGCCCGGTGCAGTTGACGACGACGTCCGGCTCGATCGATCTCAGCAACCCGGCGAGTTCGTCCATGCTGCCTCGCACCAGGTCGTGACGCACCCAGCCGTCGTCGTCCGGCGCCGTTCTGCTGACCCGGACGATGCTCGCGCCCCGCCGGCGCAGGGCCTCGTCCGTCGCACGACCGAGATAGCCGGACGCGCCGAACAACAGCACCTTCATCCCGTCACCGTGTCCGGCAGCAGCATCGGCCGGAGCCGTTCGAAGTTCCGGTTGGCCTCGTCGTAGTCGTCGGGCCGGCCGATGTCGAGCCAGTAGCCGCCGAAGTCGTAGGCCGCCGGTTCCTCGCCGCGGGCCAGCAGGTCGAGCACCAGCTCGTCCAGTCCGAACGGCATGTTGCGCGGGTACGGGGTGAGCGTCTTGCGGGCCATCGCGTACACGCCCATGCTGACGTCGTAGGACAGTTCCGGCTTCTCCACGAAGCTGACGATGCGTCCGTCCTCTGTGGACAGAGTGCCGAAGTCGATCTTCACCTTGCGCTCGTAGGTGGCCACCGTCAAGGGGACGCCGCAGGCGATGTGGTGCTCGAGCAGGGCCATGTAGTCGAGGTCGGTCAGCACGTCCCCGTTCATCACGAGGAAGTGCTCCGGCAGAACGTCGACGAAGTTGAGCAACGGTCCGATGGTTGACAGCGGCGCTTTCTCCTCCGAGTAGTCGACCGCGAGATTCCACCGGGACCCGTCGCCGACGAACGCGCGGATCAGCGAACCGAGGTGCCCGATCGCGAGTGTCACCCGGTCGAAGCCCTGCATCCCCAGCTGTCTCAGGATGATGTCGAGGATCGCGTACTCCTCGCCGATCGGGACCAGCGGCTTGGGCAGTGCCGTGGTGTACGGCCGCAGTCGCACTCCTCTGCCGCCGGCGAGTATCACCGCATGCATGTGGAGATCACTTCCTCATCGGTAGTGGCGAACCTGTCCGACGCTCCCGCGGAGCGCCACGAGCGAGAGCAACGACAAAGCGGTGGTGGCGAGCAGGAAGACCGGCACGGGATCGGTGCCGAGGCCCACCACCACGACGTTGCCGAGCAGGACACCGGACACGATCAACGGTGCGAGCACCGCACCACCGGTCCGGACGAGCACGAACCCCAGGAAGAACGCGCCGCCGAGCAGCACGTGCCCGTCGATCAGCAGGGCACCGGGTGAGGTGAGCAGATCCGCCCACCGCAGCCCCACGAGCAGGACGAGGGCGGCGGTGCCGAGTGCCACGAGGCACGTTCCGAGCTCCTGCAACAACATCCGCCTCACCGAGTCCCGGAAGTCGCGCGGCAGCGCGCAGCGGCGCAACTCGTCCGCCGCGTGCTCGAAGAACCGGTGCGCGCGCCACTCGACCACCCCCATGCCGAGCACGAGCGGCAGGGCGGCGACGGCCAGATCGGGTGCGCTGAGCATGTAACGGGAGTCGGTGTGCAGCACGAAGGCGCCGCACAGCGCCGCGTACACCACGCCGGGTATCGCGGCGGCCAGCACCGTGGTCGCCCGCGGCCTGCCCACCACGCCGGAGTCGCGCGCATCGCGCCCGGCGTGCCACGCGCAGGCGATGACGAGCAGCACCGTGGCACCACCGAGGACCAGCACGACCTTGGTCGCGTCCGCCACCAGGTACAGCAGTCCTCCCGCGGCGGCGGGCACCACCGCCGCGGCGAGCACGATCTCCCTGCGGTGGAACAACAGCACGCCGATGGCGAGCTGGAGACCGGCCAGCGCCAGCACGAACAGCGCGGACGACCATCCCAGCAGCGCGGCCGCCGTGACGCCCGCGATCGCCACACCGGCGGCGCCGAGCAGCCGCAACGCCCTGGCCGCGGTGGCGGCCGCGCCCACCCCCAGCAGCTGGTGCGCCACCGCGCTCGTACCAGCTCCCCACACCCAGCTCACCGCGGTCGCGACCACCATCGCCCGTACCGCGGCCGGACTGCCGAGCACGTCCGCCACGGCGGGGAACGCGGTCGTCGGCGCGAGGTACAGCGGTCCGCGCAAGGCTTGCAGCCACGTGGCGCGCGGGGTGTCGTCCTCGGGATCGACGCTTGTGCGCGGCAACCGTTCGAACACCTCCCGCCCGAGCGCGAACACGTCGGTGTGCCCGTACCTGGTGGCGGCGATCTGGTCGGTCACGCCCTGGCTTTCCAGCAGCGCCACCACCTGGAGCTCGTCCGCCGGGTCGGGCAGCTGCGCGCTGATCCGCTCCACCAGCTCGTCGAGGATCATCGCGCGGCTCCCGTGAGCTCCGAGTACCTCTCGCGGTAGCTGTCGTTCCACCGCTGCAGGGTGAAGCGCTCTATCACCCGCTCCCGCGCCAGCCCGCCCAACCGGCGTCGCAACCCGTTGTCGGTGAGCAGCGTGACGCACGCTCTCGCGACAGCTTCGTGATCACGTGGCGGCACCATGAGTCCCGTGTCGGCGACGGCCTCGCTGACCCCGCCGACGTCGGTGCAGACCGGCGGGCGCCCGGTGGACATCGCTTCCACCACGGTGAAGGGAAACCCTTCCGAGACGCTGGTCAGCGCGACGATGTGGCCCGCGTGATAGGCGTCGACCTGTTTCTCCACCAGTCCCTCGAACGCCGCGCTGGTGGTCAGCCCGAGCTGCTCCACCAGCCGCAGGCAGCTCGCGTGGTAGTCCTTGTTGGCCTCCGGCACCGGGCCGAAGACGCGCAGGCGCGCGTCCGGCAGTGCGCGGCGGACCTCACCGAACGCCCTGATCAACGTGTGCAGGTCCTTCAGCGGGTCGATCCGCCCGACGAACACGATCGTCGGCACCTCCGGCTCTCCTGTCGCCGCCGGGAACTTCGCCGGGTCGATGCCGTTGTACATCGTCCACATGCGACTCGGATCGGCACCGCTGTGCAGCTGCCACCGCCGGTTGTAGTCCGAGTGCGGGGTGAGCATGTCGCACGTGCGGTAGGCGACGGCCGCGAGCGCGCGGTGGAAACTCAGCAGCACGACCTTGGCGGGCAGCGCCATCGACTCGCGGCCCGCACTGAGATACCGCTCGCGCAGGTAGACCCCGTGCTCGGACATCATCAACGGCGTGCCGTGCGCCCACTTGGCCGCCAGGCCGACCAACACGCTCAACCCGTTCATCGAGAGATGGCACACGTCGACGTCGATCGGCGGGTGCGACAACGGGCGCAGCGAATGTTCGAGCAGGTCGGTCGCGATCACGGCGTCCCGCAACGAGATCGGTCCCTCACCGCAGTCGTGCACGGCACGGATCAGCCGTTCCACCGCGTCGTTGGACGTCAGTGCCGCGCCGACGTCCGACGTCTGGGCCAGCTCGAAGAGCCGGTGCAGCGCCTGTTCGAACTCGGCAGGACTGCGGTCGGTGTACGGGATGAACGACCGCAGGAAGGCTTCGTGCGCTTCGGCGAACCCGGCGGGCCTGCGACGTGTTCGCCGGAGTCGTCTGCCCCACAACGGCATGGTCACCACCTCGCGGAGATTGGCGGGAGCCGGCCACCACGGCCGTTCGGTGCCGTCCACGGTCAGCGCCACGGTGGTGAAGTCGAAGTCGGGCATGCCGCGGATCAACTGGTCGCACCACAGGCTCACGCCACCGGGGTAGAACGGGTAGCACCCCTCGGCGACGAGCGCCACGCGCAGAGCAGCTCCATCGGTCATGGGCGCGGGCTCGCCATCAGCACCGCGGTCCGGCCAGGGGCCAGCCCGATCTTCGCCACGGTGTCCGCGCCGTACGTGTCGCTCTCGTCGGCGCCCTGCTGGTCGGCCTTGGTCGCGGGACGCTGCCGGACCCCGGTGAGGAAGAGCGTTCCGCCGGCGTTCGGCGAGTAGGTGATCGCACCTGTGCTCCGGTCCCACACCGCGTCCCGTCCGGCCGCGAGCTCGGCGAAGTGCGCCGTCCTCGCCTCCACGTACCTGGCCAGCGTGAGCCAGTCCGGGCTGAGCAGCGGCACCTGGTGCAGCGCCGCGTACTTCGCCACGGTGGCGGTGATCCAGTCGAAACCGAGCGAGCGGCCCGGCGCGTACTCGCGCAGGTTGCCCTGGTGCAGGGTGTGCGCGTACACCGATCCGCTCATCAGGTGGCGAACCGCCACCTCGGCCTCGGCGTCGAGCACCTCCTCGTAGGTCAGGTCGTGGTCGCGGTGGTCGGGGGCCTTGCCGTCGCGGCCGTAGAGTTTGTTGTAGAGCACGGTCTGTTCCTCGGGGTCGGTGGCCTCGAACACGATGTTGGTCGGCCAGTCCGGCACGACGAGCAGCTCCGGCCGCAACGGGTGGTAGACGCCGCAGTTGACGCACTTCGGCCGGTGCCCGGCGAAGGACATGTTGCCCTGCAGGTACTTCACGCCGAGGTCGTGCGCCGCGTCGAGCATCGCGCGGTTCGATCCGGTGAGCCCGAAGTCCGTCGGCGGTTCCAGCGACCGCGGATCCGGGTTGTAGACGCCGAGTCCCGAGTACTCCGGCGTCTTGAGCACCTCCGCGGGCACGGGCAGTCCCGCCTCCGCGCCGATCGCGAGGTTCTCACCGATCTCGTTCCTGCTCGCCTCGTAGGAGGTGTTGTTCATCTGCGGATGCGTTGTCGTGTGGTTCACCCAGCGGAACTCCCGTACCAGCTCACGGGAACAACTGCTGAGCGAGTCCGGGGTCTGCGCGGCCGAGCACGACGCGGGAGCGTCCGGCCTCAGCCTGCTTCCGTTGTAGGGCAGGGTGAGCGTGAAGTCCCCGGCGACCGGGTGCCGGGCCCGGAGCTCCCGTTGCTGTGCGCTCACCGACTTCGCGTCGGCACCGCTCAGGCGGAACATGCCGGTGGTGCCGTCGACGCGGAGGCGGGCGGTCTGGTTGAACCAGTCGTCGACGTCCACAGTGAACCAGTGGCGCTGCTCACCGAGCAGCACGCCGTGCGTGGCCCACCGCACGAGACCGGGCCCGAGCGCGAGCGTGGTCACGTCCTGCGGCCCCATCGAGAACGTCAGCGCGAGCCGCTCCCGGCCGTCCGGCGTCCGGCTGCGCACTCCGACCACCGCGTCGCCTGCGGTCAGCACGGGGTCGGCCGCGCAGCCGTTCGCGAGCCGTGCCCAGTGGACGTAGGACCGGGCGAGCGGAATCCGCGCGTCCGGCCGGAGGTGGTCGAAGATGGCGCTGCCTGCCTGGGACAACGCCATCCCGATCGCGGTGCCGCCGACCGCACTCTCCTTACCCACCCGCAAGCAGTGGTCTTCCGGCGCGGTGCCGGGAGAGGTGTTCAGCGACACCTGCCGGACGCCGTAAACGCGTTCGTAGTCCCACAGGACCTCCCACTGTCCCTTGTCGAACGCGTTCGCGTAGGTCCCGTCCGGCATGGCTTTCAGCAGTGCGCCGTTGGTCAGCAGCACTGCGTTGTAACGGCCGGTGCCGTCACGCCGGACCAGCCGGTCCGGCGTCAGCGGCTCGGCACCGGCCAGCAGCACGTCGTACGGCGTGCCGATGGTGTCCAGCACCGACCTCCAGGCGGTCAGTCCGAAGTCGTCCTCGCCGGTCGCGATCACCAGCTGCCGCAACGCCACCGCGTCACCACGCCGCCCTCCGCCCGCGGGCGCCTGGTCCAGGCGCACGGGCACGAACCGCTTGGCGGGCACGGGATACGGCACGGGGTTCACCTGTCTCGGCGCTCCGCCCGCCCGGTCGCGCGCGGGCGGGCTGAGCACCGTGATGGTCGTGATGACGAGCGCGAGGGCGACCAGCAGTGGAGCGACCACCTTCGAGGTCATGGACGAGGCACCGCCGTGGCGACGACGGTGGTGCCCGCGGTGATCGGTAGCTGGGTGATGGTGTCGGCGCCATACCGGTCGACGGTTCCGGCCGGATGGGTGACGCCGGTGAGGAACAACGAACCGGTCGTGGTGCTGGTGCGCGTGACGGTGCCGGTGGAGCGGTCCCAGATCGCGTCACCACTGCCGAGGATCTCGGCGAAGTGGTTCGTGCGCGCCTCGGTGTAGCGCGCGAGCGCCGGCCAGTCGGGGTTGCGCAGCGGCACCGCGAACCGGGAGCTGTACCTGTCGACGACCGTGCGCACCCAGTCGAAGGTCAGGCTGCGGCCGGTGGCGAACTGACGCAGGTTGCCCTGGTGCAGGGTGTGCGCGTACGCCGATCCGCTCATCACGTGCTGCAAGCCGACCTCGGACTCGTAGTTCAGCAGCTCCGGATAGCTCAGGTCGTGGTCGTAGTAGGGGAAGCTGCCGTTCGGGCCGTAGAGGCTGTTGTAGAGCAACGCCTCTTCGGCCGGTGTGGTCACCTGGTAGCCGATGTTGGTCGGCCAGTCCGGCACGACGAACAGTTCCGGCTGGAGCGGATGGCGGACGGCGCAGTTGAAGCACGACGGCCGATGGCTCTGGAACGACATGTTGCCGTGCAGGTAGCGCACTCCCGAATCCCTTGCGGCGGTGAGCAGCGCCGGGTTGGACGCACCCAGCCCGAAGTCGGTCGGCGGTTCGTTGGGGGACGCGTCGGGGTCCGGGTTGTACACCCCGAGTCCGGAGTACTCGGGGGTCTTGAGCACCTCGGTGGGCACGGTGAGCCCGGCCTGCCGCCCGATGACGAAGTTGTCCGCTATCTCCCGGCGGTTCGTCGCGTAGTCGGTGAAGTTCATCCGCGGGTGGGTCAGGGTGTGGTTGATCCACCGGAAGCTGCCGGCGAGGCACTTCGAGTAGCTGGTGAGCGCGTCCGGTGTCCCGGCCGCTGAGCACCGGGACGGCGCGGAAGGCGTGAGTTCACCGCCGTTGTAGGGCAGGTTCAGGGTGAAGTCGGCGGCTGCGGGATAGCCGGAGCGCAACGCGTTCTGCTGTGCGTTGGCCGAGGCCGCGTCCGTCCCGCTCACCCGGAAGCCGGGATCGGTCTCGAGGTGGCCGTCCGGGTACAGGTGGGCGGTGTGGGCGAACCAGTCGTCGACGTCGACGTTGATCCAGTGCCGCAGCTCGCCGACGAACACGCCGCGGGTCGCCCAGCGCACGAGCCCGTACCCCAGCACGTCGGTCTGCGGCAGGAACTCGTTGGAGGAGAACGTCAACGCCGCCCGCTCGCGTCCGTCGGCCGAGGTGCTGACCACACCGAGGACGTGGTTGCCCGCCATCAGCACGGGCTGTGCGGAGCAACCGGGCGCCAGCGTGGACCGGTACACATAGGAGAACGTGACGGGTACGGTCGCGTTCGGAACCAGCCGGTCGAAGACGCCTCTCCCCGCGCCGGTCAGCGTCGCGTTCAGGCCACTGCCGCCGACCCCGCCCTCGATGCCGGGACGCAGGCAGTAGTCCTCGGGAAACGTGCCCCATGAGGTGTAGAGCGAGACCTGCCGGACGCGGTAGGCCCGCTCGTAGTTCCACAGCGTCTGCCACTCCGCCTCGTCGAAGGCGCTGACGTAGCCACCGGATCCGTCGGGCTGGAGCAACGCGTTGTCGGTGAGCAGCACGGCGTTGTAGCGGCCGGTGCCGTCGGGCCGCACCAGGCGGCCGGCGGTCAGCTGTTCCGTCCGTGCCATGAGGACGTCGTAGGGCGTGCCGATCCGGTCGAGCACGGCCTTCCAGGTCGACAGGCCGAAGTCCGCGGCGTCGAGCGCGATCACCAGTGGCCGCAGTGCCACCCGGTCGGTGACCGCGAGCGGCGCGGCGGCAGGTCTGAGCGGCCCGTCCACCACCCGCAGCTTCGGCGGCGCGGGTGCGTTCGGTCGCGCGACATCGCCGCGGATGAACGTGTGTCTGTGCCGGACGTGGGATGCGTGTCCTTCGCCGTGCTCCGTCGCTGCTGCGACGGGCAGGCCGGTGACCAGCGTCGTCACGATCAACGGGACGAGCGCGGATGCGAGCCACTTCGTGCGTGATGTCGCCATGATGCGTTCCTCTCGGAACCCCAGGCTTTTGCTTTCCTGCGGTTTCCTTGCAATTCGGGCGCACGCTGGACAGACCTCGGGCAAACGTGCCGAGGGGCCGTCAGACGAGCGCGGAGTTCAGTGAGGTGTGCCGGAGTGAATCCTGTCGTGGGCAGGGCCCATCGACCAGGTAGTTGGATGTACGCGTTTGACCTCCCCCTGTCATCGCGAAAGAAACATAAGCCGAAAGACACCCCCGTGGTACCTCAATTCGTGCGACATGCGGCAAATCGATGGAGCAACGTTAGGGTCCGAAAGGGCTACTTAATGGCAGGTGGGGCATGTGACCGGCTGGGTCCCGACAGGTGGGAACCGGCATTCCGTCATCAATCCGGGACTTTGGGCCCTGGTTTGCGGCTCTCCGTTCCGGGCGGTCGGCGCCCTACCCCTCGGGTGGAAATGTGAAACATGCGTACTCTGGGTATTTGCCTTGTCGGCACTCGCCGGGCGACATTCTCCGGTCCGTCTCGGTTCCGTTTTTCGCGCGCATTTGGAATCGTCGGCGCTACTCTTCGAAGTGGGCTCTTCTCGAACTGTCGAATCGACTGCGCGCGGCCGTCGATGTGCGGCGGCAGGCGGGTTCGACTCCGGGTCGAGGTGGGCACCGGACGCTGGGGGTGCGGCGAGGGTCGGGAGACCTGGGCCACCCTCGGTTGCACGTCCGATAGTAGGAAGTCAAACTATTCTCATGGCGCCAACTCTGCACCGACCGGCGAACCCGGTCCGCTTCGTCACCGCGTCCAGCCTGTTCGACGGGCACGACGCGGCGATCAACATCATGCGGCGCATCCTGCAGTCGCAGGGTGCGGAGGTCATCCACCTCGGCCACAACCGGTCGGTGGCGGAGGTCGTCGGCGCCGCGATCCAGGAGGACGTCCAGGGCATCGCCATCAGCGCCTACCAGGGCGGGCACGTCGAGTACTTCTCGTACCTGGTGGAGTTGCTGCGCGAGCGCGGTGCCGGGCACATCAGGGTCTACGGCGGCGGTGGCGGCGTCATCGTCCCCGAGGAGATCGAGCTGCTGCACTCGCGCGGTGTCGCGCGCATCTTCTCGCCGCACGACGGCCAGACGCTCGGCCTCGCGCGCATGATCAACCTGATGATCGAGGAGTGCGACCACGCGCTGACCGAGCCGTTCAGCCACGACGCGCTGCTGACGGGTGCGGACGAGGCACTCGCGCGCGCGATCACGCACATCGAGGCAGGTACCTCGCCGACGCTCGAAACCACCCGCAAGGTCCCGGTGCTCGGCATCACCGGCACCGGTGGTTCCGGCAAGTCCTCGCTCACCGACGAGCTGGTCCGCCGGTTCCGGCTCGACCAGCAGGACAAGCTGCGCATCGCCGTCCTCGCCGTCGACCCCACCCGTCGCCGCGGTGGTGGTGCACTGCTCGGTGACCGCATTCGGATGAACTGCCTCGACGGCGACCGCGTGTTCTTCCGGTCGCTGGCCACGCGCCGCGCGGGCAGTGAGATCCCGGACGGTCTTGAGCAGGCGATCGTGGCGTGCAAGGCGTCCGGTGCGGACCTGGTCATCGTGGAGACGCCCGGTATCGGTCAGGGCGACGCGGCCATCGTGCCGTTCGTGGACTTCTCGCTGTACGTGATGACGCCGGAGTTCGGCGCCGCGTCGCAGCTCGAGAAGATCGACATGCTCGACTACGCGGACGCCGTGGCGATCAACAAGTTCGAGCGCCGCGGTGCCGAGGACGCGCGCCGGGACGTGGCGCGGCAGCTGGTGCGCAACCGCGAGGCGTTCGGTGCGAAGTGGGAGGACATGCCGGTCTACGGCACGTCGGCCGCCACGTTCAACGACGACGGTGTGACCGCGCTGTACCAGTTCCTCCGCGACGGGCTCATCGAGCACGGCCTTCAGACAGAAGAAGGCTCGCTCGCCACCATCAACGGCAAGACGTCGACCAGCGCCTCCACGATCGTGCCGGCGGCCCGCGCCCGCTACCTGTCCGACATCGCGGACACCGTGCGCGGCTATCACCACAAGACCGACGAGCAGGTCGCCGCGGTCCGCACGCACCTCCAGCTCACCGCCGCGCAGAAGGCACTCGAAACCGCGGGCAAGGGCGTGCAGGACATCGCCGAGCTCGCCGACGCCGCCGAAGCGCAAGGTCGACCGCGACGTCGCCGACCTGCTGCGGCAGTGGCCGGAGACGCGCGAGCAGTACACCGGCGACGAGCTCGTGTTCAAGGTGCGGGACAAGGAGATCCACACCAAGCTGACGCGGGAGACGTTGTCCGGCAACCAGGTCCGCCGGGTCAGCCTGCCCCGCTACGACGACGAGGGCTCGCTGCTGCGGTTCCTGCGCAAGGAGAACCTGCCGGGCTTCTTCCCGTACACGGCCGGCGTCTTCCCGTTCAAGCGCGAGGGCGAGGACCCGGCGCGCATGTTCGCGGGCGAGGGCGACGCGTTGCGCACCAACCGCCGCTTCAAGTACCTGTCGAAGGGCAACCCGGCCACCCGCCTGTCGACCGCGTTCGACTCGGTCACGCTCTACGGCCGCGACCCCGACACCCCGCCGGACGTCTACGGCAAGGTCGGCACGTCCGGCGTCTCCATCGCGTCGCTGGACGACATGAAGACGCTCTACGACGGCTTCGACCTCGTCGCGCCGAGCACCTCGGTGTCGATGACGATCAACGGCCCGGCGCCGACGATCCTCGCCTACTTCCTGAACACGGTGATCGACCAGCAGGTCACGAAGTTCCGCGAGGAACACGACCGCGAGCCTGCTGGTGAGGAGTACGAGCAGCTGCGCAGGTTCGCGCTCGCCAACGTCCGCGGCACGGTGCAGGCCGACATCCTCAAGGAGGACCAGGGCCAGAACACCTGCATCTTCTCCACGGAGTTCTCGCTGCGCATGATGGCGGACATCCAGGAGTGGTTCATCCAGCAGCAGGTCCGCAACTTCTACTCGGTGTCGATCTCCGGCTACCACATCGCCGAGGCCGGCGCGAACCCCATCAGCCAGCTCGCCTTCACGCTCGCCAACGGCTTCACCTACGTCGAGTCGTACCTGGCGCGCGGCATGAACATCGACGACTTCGCGCCGAACCTGTCCTTCTTCTTCTCCAACGGCATGGACGCCGAGTACAGCGTCATCGGCCGGGTGGCGCGCCGGATCTGGGCCGTGGCCATGCGCGACCGTTACGGCGCCGCCGAGCGTTCGCAGAAGTTCAAGTACCACGTGCAGACCTCGGGCCGTTCGCTGCACGCGCAGGAGATGGACTTCAACGACATCCGCACCACGCTGCAGGCGCTCTGTGCCTTGTACGACAACTGCAACTCCTTGCACACCAACGCATACGACGAGGCGATCACCACTCCCACGGAGTCGTCCGTCCGCCGCGCGATGGCCATCCAGATGATCATCAACAAGGAGTGGGGCCTGTCCGCGAACGAGAACCCGTTGCAGGGCTCGTTCGTCATCGACGAGCTGACCGACCTCGTCGAGGAGGCGGTGCTGACGGAGTTCGACCGCATCTCCGAACGCGGCGGCGTGCTCGGTGCGATGGAGACCGGGTACCAGCGCGGCCGCATCCAGGACGAGTCGATGCTCTACGAGCAGCGCAAGCACGACGGCTCGCTGCCGCTGATCGGCGTCAACACCTTCCTGCCCGAGGGCGGGGAGCGGGAGATCGTGAAGATCGAGCTCGCCCGCGCCACCGAGCAGGAGAAGGAGTCGCAGGTCGACCGGACCCGCGCTTTCCAGGCCGCGCACCGGGACGAGGCCCAGAAGGCGCTGGCTCGCCTGCGTGAGGTGGCGCAGACGAACGAGAACGTGTTCGCCGTGCTGATGGACGCCGCACGCGTGTGCACGCTCGGTCAGATCACCGAGGCGTTCTTCGAGGTGGGCGGGCAGTACCGCCGCAACATCTAAACGGCGTAGGGCCGGCCGACGATCCACCCGCCGATGCGGTCGGGGACCTCGTCGGTCGGCACCACCTCCACCGCGTCACCGACATGGACCACACCGGGCTGGATCACCCAGCTGTCCAGGCACAGCACGCCACCGAACTCGTGCCGGATGCGCCGGTGCACGTCGAGGTCCTGCGCGCCGGTGTCGGGATCGATCGTCGTGACGACGCACCGGGCGCGCTTCTGGAACATGCCGATCACGACGTCCCCGACCACCAGCGCGTGCCCCGGCCAGCCGTCCTCCTCGCCGGGTTCGACGCCGCCGATCAGGATGTTGGGCCGCAACCGCCGCACGTCGACACCGGCCGCCTCGACCTGGCCGTCCGTGGCGACGAGAACGTTGAGCACGTCGAAGCGCTCCGGCCCGGTGTAGCGGGTCAGCCGGCCGCCGAACGGCGCGACGAGCGCATCAGCTTCCGCGCTGTCCCAGGGATGTCCGGCCACCAGCGGGCCGTCCGGGCCGGTGGTCGCCGGGATCGTGAGCAGGCCGTAGCGGGTACGTCCGGTCAGGACGCCGCGCGGCCCTTGGACGTGCACCAGCCGGTCGCCCGCCACGCCGTCACGGGTGAATTCGGCTTTCTGGATCGGCTCACCGGCGAGTGACTTCACCGGGTAACGCCACAGGGCTTCGACGTGCATCGCGCTACTCCGTTGGGATGTCGTAGGTCGAGTCGGGGTCGATGCGGCGGTCCTCCGCGGAGATCCGCACGTCGTTGATGCTCGCCTCACGCCGCGACATGAGGCCGGACGGCGCGAACTCCCAGTTCTCGTTGCCGTAGCTGCGCCACCACTGGCCCTCGCCGTCGTGCCACTCGTACTGGAAGCGCACGGCGATGCGGGAGTCGCCGAACGCCCAGAGCGACTTGCGCAGCACGTACTCGTGTTCGCGCTCCCACTTCTTCGTCAGGAACGCGACGATCTCATCGGTGCCCCGGATGAAGTCAGACCTGTTGCGCCACACCGAATCCGTCGTGTAGGCGGCGGCCACACGGTGCGGGTCGCGGGTGTTCCAGGCGTCCTGGGCGGCCCGCACCTTGAGCCGGGCGGTGTCGGCGTCGAACGGGGGGACGAGGTGCACGAGCGGTCCTTCCAACGGTTGGCCAGTGATCTAAACGTTAGAACGTGTCTCTAACGGATGCAAGTACGTGTTACCGTTAGATGTGCTGCTCACCCCCGACGAACCTCGTCCGGTCCTGCTGATGAACACCATCTGGGCCAGTCGGTCACAGGTGAACGACGACCTGACAACTGTCGGTGGCCTCGCGGATTTCCTGGGTTTTCCGGCGGACGAGGGTGACCTTCAGGAGTTCCGCGCCCTGCGGCAGGCGCTGAGAGACCTTGCGGGCGTGCTCACCGAGGACACGCGTGCGGTCGCCCAGGACCGCGATCTCGACCGCGCCGTGACCGAGGTGAACCGTGCGGCGAAACGTGCGCACGAGTGGCCGCAGTTGCAGATCGAGAACGGAAAAGTGTTGCGGCACAACGCAATCGAAGGCACGCCGGCGACCGCGGAGCTGGCGCGGATCGCGGCTGCGGCCGTGGAGCTGTTCACCGGCGAGAACCGGGTGTTGTTGCGCGCCTGTTATGCGCCAGGGTGTGTGCTCTACTTCGTGAAAGATCATCCGCGGCGGGAGTGGTGCTCGCCAGTCTGTGGCAACAGGGTCCGCGCGGCGCGCCACTATCGGCGCAACCGGGGTGAAACCCCTGGTCCGAACGGGTTTTCCTGATCGCACGGGCTACACAAGAGCCGCCCCAGTTCCGATAACCCGGTAACAGAAGGCGCGCTTTGTGTGTGGTGGTGATCCGCGATGTCCCGAGAATCCGTGCCAGGTCATGACATCAGCTATCACCTCGTCTGCTTCGACGAGACCGGCAACGAGCGGGGGCGCGAGAGCGCGGACGTCATATACGACGCCCGCTCTGGTGTCACCGACGTGTTTTTCTTCATACACGGCTGGAACGGCGACGTGCCGGCCGCCCGGCAGCAGTACGGGCAGTGGATCCGGACGATGGCCGACTGCCGCGCGGAACGTGAAGCGGCACACCGGCTTCCCGGCGGCTTCAAGTCGTTGCTCGTCGGCCTGCACTGGCCCTCGAAGGCCTGGGGCGACGAGGACGTCAGGTCGGACGAGTTCATCAGGGCCTCGGCTGACCGGCTCGGCGGAGGTGCCGGCCGCACCGCCGCCGTGCGCACGATCGTCCAGGCCGCGCGCCAGCACCCGTGCCGGATGTCGCCCGCCGTCGAGGAGGCCTACGTCTACCTGGAAAGCTCGATGCCGGACCTGCCGGGCGAGGACGGCACGTCGTTCGACCCCCAGCAGCTCTACCGGGCGTGCCTGGAGGACCCGGCGCTGGGCGGGATCCTGTCGCCGCTGCGGATCCTGACGTTCTGGAAGATGAAGCGGCGGGCGCGGGTGTTCGGTGAGAGCGGTGCCGCCCGCATCGCCCGCGAGGTCGCCCAGGCCGCCCCGAACGCGCGCATCCACCTGATGGGGCACAGCTTCGGCAGCATCACCGCGACCGCGATGGCGAACGTGGTGCCGGCCGCGACGCTGACCCTGATGCAGGGCGCGATGTCGCTGTGGTCGTTCGCGGAACGGCTGCCCGGCGAGTCCGGCTCCGGCTACTTCCGCAGCGTGCTCGGCCGGGTGCCCGGCCCGATCATCGTCACCACGTCCGCGCACGACCACGCGATCGGCCGGTTCTACCCGCTCGCCGCGCGGTCGGGCCGGCAGGTCGACCTGGACTCCTACCCGAAGTACGGCGGCATCGGCTCGCACGGAGTGCAGGGCACCTACGCCCACGGCCACAACATCGGATCTCCCGGTGAGCTGGCCAGGGGCCAGGTGCACAACGTCGACTGCTCTTCGGTGATCCGCCGCATCGACGGGATCGCGGGCGCGCACAACGACATCTGCCATCCGGAACTGGCCCGGCTGCTCTGGCGGGCGGTGCTGGTCCGCTAGCGGTTGTCTGTTTTCAGAAACACGGTTTGCCGTTGACCGCTCCGATGTCCGGGTCCTAACGTGGGTTCACCGTCGCTGCGGGAAATCCTCCCTCCAGAGGACGGTGAGCCATGTTTCGTCCATTGTGGATAGTTGCTGCCCTGGTGCCGGCGCTCGTCGCCGGCATGACACCGGCACGGGCCGCGGACCCCGTGCTGGTACCGATCTTCGACGGCAGGACGCTCGACGGGTGGACCGCGCACGCCAAGGACGCGTTCGTCGTCAAGGGCGGCGCGATCCACAGCCAGAAGAACGCCTCGCGCGGCTGGATCTACTACGACCGGCAGCAGTACCGGAGCTTCCGGTGGATCTTCAAGGTCCGCCAGGTCTCCGGTGACCACCAGCCGACGGTGCTGATCTGGGGCAAGGTTCAGACGCCTGCTCTGAACGGTCTCGGCGCGATCCAGTTTCAGCCGCCCAACGGTGGCGCGTGGGACTACCGGCCCGGCCACAACAACGGCGGCAAGGGCCTGTTCACCAAGTACCCGCATCCCAGGTGGGACATCAAGAAGTGGGCGCAGTGCGAGCTGCTCGCCAACGGTGACACCGGAATCGCGCGCATGGCGTGCTGCCCGTTGCCCGACGGTGCGACCAGATGCAAGGCGCAGGAGGTCCTGAAGTTCGAGGACAAGAAGGAGCCGGCCGGCCGCATGGCACCGCTCGCCATCCAGATCCACAACAAGGGCATCGAGGACGAGTACCGGGACCTCGTCGTCGAGTCGCCGGTCGCCGACCCGGCGAGGTTCATCACCACCTGACCCGAGGTGCGGATTGCCGTGCCCGTCCCGCGCCGCGAATCGGATGACCCCCGCGCGGCGCGGGACGGGCCCGGCCTCTATCCCGCGCCCAGCCGCAGGACCAGCTGCGGCACCAGCGTGTTGCCGAGGCACGGGCGCAGGTCCGCGCGCAGCGCGGACAGGCTGATCGGGCCGAGGGCGGGGGTGACGGTGAACCCCGCGGTCCCCGCGGTGAGGACGACGCGCTGCATCGCCTGGCCCGCACGGATCTCGGCCGCGGCGCCCTGGCTGAACGAGCACAGCACCAGCTCGGTCCGGCTGGACACGTGCAGCCACGACCGTTCCACTTCGGCCGCGCGGGTGAGCAGCCCGCGCCAGGAGGCCGGTTCGGGGAACATCGTCCACCTGCGACGGTTCGTGCGCAGGGCGTGCAGCAGCGCCAGCACGTCCGGGCTCGGTTCCTGGTAGCCGCCGAGCCGCACGGCCGCGTCCGCGTCCGCCGCGCTGGGGCCCGGTAGCAGCGTCACGAGCGGACGGATTCCGTGCCCCTGCAGCGCCAGCCGGACGTTGAGCAGCGCGACACCGCAGGCGATCCGCGTTTCCCGGCTGTGCGGCGAGGTGGTGTGCAGCTCGATCTGCTCGGGACGCACCTCGAACCGCACGTCGGGCGTCGAGGCTCTCGCGAGCGCGAGGACACCGCGTACGTCCTCACCCGCGAGTCCGAGTGAGTCGGGCACGGCGATGGTCATGGTCATACTGTCCGGCGGCCGTGGCTGGTAGGCCACAGTCGAAGGTCCTCACTTGCTAGGGCCGTGCGGTGGTCGAAAATGTGCGAACCTAATCCGCGTGTCTGACGAGCCCGGTCGCAGAGGCCTCGACGAGTTGCTCGACGAGGTGCGTGACCGCATGGACGAGATCGTCACCACCCGCGATCACATGCAGGAGTTGCTCGGCGCGGTCCTCGCGGTCGCGTCCGGGCTCGAGCTCGACTCGACGTTGCAGCGCATCGTCCAGGCGGCGGTCGACCTCGTCGGCGCCCGCTACGGAGCTCTCGGTGTGCTCGGCACCCGCGACGACCTGTCCGAGTTCGTCTACGTGGGAGTGGACGCCGAGACGAGCGCGACGATGGGGCATCTGCCGGAGGGCAAGGGCCTGCTCGGGCTGCTCATCAAGGACCCCACGCCGTTGCGGCTGCGCGACCTGGCGCGCCACGAGATCTCGGTCGGGTTCCCGCCGAACCACCCGCCGATGCACAGCTTCCTCGGTGTGCCCGTACGCGTGCGTGACGAGGTGTTCGGCAACCTCTACATGACCGAGAAGATCGACGCCGCCGAGTTCACCGCGGACGACGAGGCCGTGCTGCAGGCGCTGGCGGCGGCCGCGGGCATCGCGATCGAGAACGCCCGGCTGTTCGAGAAGTCCCGGATGCGCGAGCGGTGGCTGGAGGCGATCGGCGAGGTCAACTCCGAGCTGCTCGGTGGCGCTTCCGGCGAGTACGCGCTGCGCCTGATCACCCAGCGCACAGTGGAACTCTGCGGGGCCGACTCGGCGCTCGTCGTGCTCGGCGACGGCCGGCACACGCCGTTGACGGTGGCGGCGAGCGCGGGCCTGCAGAGCGAGGACTTCGACACCTCCGACTACGCCGTCGACGAGGTGATCCGCTCCGGTGTTCCGCTGCTGGTGGACGATCTGGGCTCGGCGTTCGGTCCGGCGCTCGCCGTGCCGCTGCGGTCGGGCCCGGTCGTCACGGGCGCGCTGGTCGTGCTGCGGCGCGGTGGCGAGTCGCCGTTCCTGCCCGACCAGGTGCAGGTGCTGGCGTCGTTCGCGGACCAGGCGTCGGTGGCGCTGGAGTTCGCCGAGCAGCAGCGCTCGCAACGGTTGCTGGACGTGCTGGAAGATCGCGACCGGATCGCGCGCGACCTGCACGACCACGTGATCCAGCGCCTCTTCGTCACCGGGCTGACGTTGCAGGCGACCATGCGGCGCATCACCGAGCCGGAGGTGGCCGCGCGGCTGCGGACGGCCGTGGAGCAGCTCGACGAGACCGTGCGGGAGATCCGCACCTCCATTTTCGACCTGCACTCCACGGACAGCACGTCGTTGCGGCGGCGTTTGCTCGACCTGGTGGCGGGTCTCACCGAGTCGACGCACCTGTCGCCGGCCGTGCGGATGTCCGGCACCGTCGACAACTCCGTGCCACCCGAGCTCGCCGAGCACGTCGAGGCGGTGGTGCGCGAGGCCGTCACGAACGCCGTGCGGCACGCCTCCGCGACCGAGCTGACGGTGCTGATCGACGCGGGCGACGACGTGGTGATCACCGTGCAGGACAACGGGATCGGCATCTCGCCCGACGTGATGCGCAGCGGACTGCGCAACCTGGCCCATCGCGCCGCGAAGTTCGGTGGCACGCTGGTGGTCGAGACGCCGGAGGGCGGCGGATCCTCGGTCGTGTGGCGGGTACCGCTCGCGCCACGCGCCTAGGACTACAGGCTCTATCGGAGCTTGTCGCCGTCCTTGCGGAACTGCGACGCGAACACGGCGGCCTGGGTGCGGCGCTGCATGCCGAGTTTCGCGAGCAGGTGCGAGACGTAGTTCTTGACCGTCTTCTCCGCGAGGAACATCCGTTCGGCGATCTGCCGGTTCGTCAGGCCCTCGCCGATGAGGTCGAGCACCGTGCGCTCCTGCTCGCTGAGCATGCGCAGCGGGTCGCCCTCCTCGCGCTCGCGGCGGATGCGGTTCAGCAACGCCGACGTCGTGCGGGCGTCGAGCAGCGACTGGCCGGCCGCGACCGTGCGGACCGCGTTGACCAGGTCGGCACCCAGGATCTGCTTGAGCACGAACCCGGACGCGCCCGCCATGATCGCGTCGAACAGGGCCTCGTCGTCCGCGAAGCTCGTCAGCATCAGGCACTTCAGGCCGGGGAGCCGGCTGCGCAGTTCGCGGCACAGCTCGATGCCGTTGCCGTCGGGCAGCCTGATGTCGAGCACCGCCACGTCGGCCTGGGCGGAGGGCACCTTGGCCAGCGCCTCCGTGACCGATGCGGCGTCGCCGACCACTACGAGATCGGACTCCTCGCCGAGCAGGTCCGCGATGCCGCGGCGGACGATCTCATGGTCGTCGACGAGGAACACGCGCGTCGCCATTGGCTCACGGTAGCCCAAAGTCCTTGGGACTGAGGGGACCAATGGCACGCGGCCCCCTGCACCGATCAGGCCTACTTTGGGATCTTGACCGCTCTCCCAGCTGTAGCCGGAGTGACGTTCCTCTCCGCGCTCGCCGCGGTGGCGTAGGCTTCTCTGTTCTGCGCACAGCCCGTTGGCGCCTGGGTTGCCGGCACGGTGCACGTGTACACGCCGCACGGTCTTACACAAGTCCGCAGACCTGACATCCCATCAGCCCGGCGGTAGACCCGCCGACTTGGCTATCGTCGACCAGGGCGGCGTGCACTCTCAGGCCGTCGCCGCCGCACCGCCAGAACGCCACACCTGCGGGTGAGCACGACCTGCGGATGGAACACCCCACGCCCATGTTGCTCGCGGAGTCTGCACGCGGGCGGGAAGTCGTGGTGGGGTCGCACGGGCTGGGCGGGTTCACCGGAGCGTTGGTGGGCTCAACGGCCGTGGCGCTGTCGATGCACGGTGAATGCCCCGTGGTGGTGGTGCGTGGCAACAACCAGCACGACGGGCCCGTGGTGGTGGGCGTCGACCTCTCGCCTGGGTCGGACCCGGCGCTGGGCTTCGGGTTCGAGGAAGCGGCGGCGTCGAGAGTGCCACTGGTGGCGGCGATGGCGCACGCCGACAAGCAGTTGCTGAACACGCGAATGTCCGGGTGGCTGGAGAAGTACCCGGACGTCGCGGTGGAACAACACGTGGTCGACGAGCGGCCGATCCCGATGCTGCTGGAACTCGGGCAACGGGCCGGACTGCTCGTGGTCGGTTCACGGGGGCGTGGCGGTTTCGCCGGGATGCTGCTCGGATCTACCTCGCAGGCCCTGATCTACCACGCCCCGTGCCCGGTGGCCGTCGTCAGGCCTGCTTGACCGCGGAGATCTCGAACTCGAGGACGATCTTCTCGCCGAGCAGGACGCCGCCGGTCTCGAGCGGGGCGTTCCAGGTCACGCCGTAGTCCTTGCGGTTGATCGTGTGCGAGCCCTCGAAGCCCACGCGGGTCTGGTTGTACGGGTCGACGGCAACGCCTTCGAAGGCGAACGGGATGGTGATGCTGTTCGTGATGCCCTTGATGGTGAGGTCGCCGGTGATCTCGAAGTTCTCGTCGTCGACCTGCGTGGCGGAGGTCGAGACGAACTTGATCTCCGGGTAGGTCTCGGCGTCGAGGAAGTCGTTGGTGGCCAGGTGGCCGTCGCGCTGCGCGTTGCGGGTGTCGATGCTCGCGACCTTGAGGGTCACCTCGGCGGTGGTGTTCTCCGGCTTGTCACCGTCGATCGAGATCTTGCCGTCGAACTCGTTGAACGCACCACGAACCTTGGTGACCATCGCGTGGCGAGCGACGAAGCCGATGCGGGAGTGCGAGCCGTCGATGACGTACTCGCCGGTCAGTGCGGAGAGGTTGGTGGCCGTGGTCATGGTTGCCAGTCCTTCGGTAGTTCGATTTGGTTGAGGTGTCACCCACTCTGACTGAACCTGGATGATGTGTCAACTATTCCCGTATGCTGAACCGGTGACACGATGGCTGGATTCGGAGCAGCAACGGGCGTGGCGTGCGTACGTCCGCATGCAAGGGGAGCTCAACGCGCATTTGAGCAGGCAGATGTCGGTGGACTCGGAGATCTCGATGGCCGACTTCGCTGTGCTGGTGCAGCTCACCGACACCGCGGACGGGCGCGTGCGCGTGCTTGAGCTCGCACGGTCGTTGAACTGGGAGAAGAGTCGCATCTCACATCACGTGGCCAGGATGGAGAAGCGCGGGCTGGTGCGCCGCGACAGCTGCAGCAGCGACGGGCGCGGCTCGTTCGTCGTGGTGACCGACCTGGGCCGGGCGGCGATCGAGGAGGCCGCGCCCGCGCACGCCGAGACCGTGCGGGCGCTGGTGTTCGATCAGCTCTCCGAGGCCGAGGTCGCGACGTTGCGGGAGATCTCGGAGAAGGTGTTCACGCGCCTAACGACAGGCGAATGTGCGGCGGTAGTCGCTCGGTGCGACGCCGACGACCCGATGGAAGTGATGCCGCAGGAGTGCGGCGGTCCCGAAGCCTGACTGGGTCGCCACGGCGTCGACGTCGAGGTCGGTCTCCTCGAGCAGCCGGCGGGCGTGCAGCACCCGCTGCAGGGACAGCCACTTGTTCGGGGTGGTGCCGGTCTCCGCGGCGAACCTGCGCGCGAACGTCCGCTCGGACATCACGGCGAGCTTGGCCATGGACCCCACCGTGTGGTTGTCCGCGATCGTGCCGAGTACCTGTTCCAGGACCGGTTCGAGACTGTCCGTGCTGCACTCCGGAATCGGCAGGTCCACGTACTGCCGCTGACCGCCGTCGCGCTGCGGCGGTACGACCATCCTCCGCGCGATGATCGTCGCGATCTTCGTGCCCAGTTCGCGCCGGACGAGGTGCAGGCACGCGTCGATGCCCGCGGCCGTGCCGGCGCTGGTGATGATGTTGCCGTCGTCCACGAACAGCACGTCCGGGTCCACCTGCGCCTTGGGGAACCTGGCCCGGAAGTCCTTGGTCTCGCGCCAGTGCGTGGTGCACCGGCGGTCGTCGAGCAGGCCCGCCTGGCCGAGGATGTAGGCGCCGTTGCAGACGCTGAGCAGGTTCGCCTCGGTCTCCTGGATCGCCTTGAGCAGCTTCTCCGGATACTCCTCGCGCACACGGGCGGCCGGCAGCGCGACCAGGTCGGCGTCGTGCATCGCGTCGAACCCGAACTCCGGCGTGATGGAGACCCCGCGGATGCTCGTGGGCACCGGCTGGTTCGGGAACTCGCCGCACACGCGGAAGTCGACCAGCGGCACGCCCTCCTCGGTCCGGTCGATGCCGAACACCTCGCAGAGCAGGCCGAACTCGAACGGCGCGACGCCGTCGATGAGCGGTACCGCCACCGATCGCAGCATGGCAGAATATTAGCGCACCACGTCAGATCTGCCACTGTTGGCAGAATCTAGTAGGTCGCAAACTTAGTGCCATGACACTTGCAGTGATCGTCCTAGTCCTGGCAGTCGTCTCCGTCTGGCTCGACCGGCACCGTGACCGCACCTCTGGTCTGGCGGGCTCCTCCGACGTGATGGACCGTGACCGCGTCCGCGTGCGCGACGAACTCCGGTACCTCACCTGATGGTGGGTTGCGGTCCCGTGTACCGGGCGACCGGGCGGATGATCTTCGTGTCCTCGGACTGCTCGAGCGCGTTGGCACACCACCCGATCACCCGGCTGCACGCGAACGTCGGCGTGAACATCTCCCGCGGGATGCCGCACAGCTCCATCACCACGCCGGCGTAGAACTCCACGTTCGCGTACAGCTGCCGGCCGGGCTTGAGCTCGGCCAGCAGCTCGGTGACCCGCCGGTCGACGGTCGTCGCGAACTCGGCCAGCTCGTTCGGCCGCTCAAGCGCGATCTCCTTGAGCATGCGCGCTCGCGGGTCCTCCGTCTTGTAGACGGCGTGGCCGAAGCCCATGATCCGCTCGCCCTTTTCGATGCTCTTGCGCACCCACGCGTCGATGTTGTCCGGCGTGCCGATGAGATCCAACGACTCCAGTGCCCGGTCTGGGGCGCCACCGTGCAGAGGGCCGGAGAACGTCCCGATCGCGGCCGCCACCGCAGACACGACATCGGCTCCTGATGACGCGACCACGCGCGCGGTGAAGGTCGACGCGTTGAACCCGTGGTCGATCGTCGCGATCAGGTACTGCTCGACCGCGCGGGTCGTCCACGGTGACGGCTCCGATCCGGTCAACATGTACAACCAGTTCGCCGACGTTGACAAATCAACCCTGGGGTTGACTGGATCAAGTCCCAGCTTGAGTCGATGCAGTGCCGCCAGGATCGTCGGCGTCATCGCGCTGACCTTGAGCGCGTCGGCCTTCCTGCTGCTCATGGGCGCGTCCCACATCGGCCGGCTCGGCACCACCGACAGCGCCGTCCGCAGTCCGGCGAGCGCCGTGCACCCCGACCGCGCGATCGCGGGCAGCACCTCGCCGATGCTCTCCGGCAGCGGCCTCAACGCGGCGGTCTGCGCTTTGAACAGCGCACTCTCCTCGGCGTCCGGCAGTCGTCCCTCGACGAAGAGGAACCACACGTCCTCGAACGTCCGCGTCCTGGCCAGCTCGATCGCGTCGTGCTCGCGGTAGTGGTAGTAGCCCGCGGCACCGTTCACATCCCCGATCAGGGTCGTGGTGACGACGACGTCTTTAAGCCCTTTGGGTGCATCAATCAACATGTACGACAGGTTCCGTCAACATGTCATGTACAGTCAACGTTGATGGAATCAATGTTGACTACGAATCAAGCTGCTCGCCGTCTGGGCGTGAAACCGGCGACGGTGTACGCGTATGTCAGCCGCAACCTGCTGACCAGCAAGAAGGTCAACCGCCACAGCATGTTCGACGTGGCCGAGGTAGAAGCCCTGGCGCAACGCACGGGTGCGCGCGGAGCAGTGGCCGCTGTGACCGATCGCATCCGCACCCGGATCTCGCTGCTGGAGAACGACCGCCTTTACTTCCGCGGCCGCTCCGTTCCCGAGCTGTCCGCCACGTTGCGCTTCGAGGACGTCGCCCACTGGCTCTGGACCGCGATCGACACCGTCGGCATGCAGTTCCCCGAGGGCCAGGAGATCTGGATGGCCCTCCCGGACAGCGCCACGCTGACCGACCGCGTCCGCGTCGCCGTCGCCCTGGCCGGCGCCGGCGACCCGCTGCGCTTCGACCTGGACCGCGCGATCACCACGGCCAAGTCCCTGATCGCGGACGTGGTCGAGTCACTGCCCCTGCAGCAGCGCCCGCAGGGCACCGACATCGCCGACCGCCTGTGGGCCCGGCTGTCCCCGGTCCCGCCCGTTCCCGGCGTGCTCAACGCCGCCCTGATCCTGCTGGCCGACCACGACCTGGCCATCTCGACCATGGCCGCCCGCGTGGCCGCCTCGGCCCGCGCCCACCCGTACGCCGTGGTGTCCGCCGGTCTGGGCGCCATGGAGGGCCAGAAGCACGGCACCGCCGCCACGTTCGCGCACCGCTTCCTGCTCCACGCCGAAGCCGACCCGATGGGCGCCGTCGCCGAGCACCTGCGGACCGGCCAGCCGATCCCGGGCTTCGGCCACTACGTGTACCAGGAGCGGGACCCGCGCGCGGACCACCTGCTCGCGGTGCTGCGCAGCCACGGCGACCTGGTGGCAGACAAGATCATCGGCACGCAGCCGCAGACGTTCCCGAACGTCGACATCGCGCTGGCCCAGCTCGGTCTGATGTTCAAGATGGCGCCGGACTCGGGCGAGGCCATCTTCGCCATCGCCCGCATCGTGGGGTGGATCGCGCACGCGATCGAGGAGTACGCCGAGCCGGGGCTGCGGTTCCGCACGATGGGCGTCTACACCGGCGACCGCCCGTAGGTCCGGGCACGAGGCGAGACTGCCCGTGCGCCAACGGTGGCGTGGGCTGTTCGCCGGCGGGTTCCGGGCATGAAGCAGAACCGCCCGTGCATCAACGGTGACGCAGGCCACCCGTGCGTGGGTCCGGCCACGAAGCACGACCGCCCGTGCATCAACAGTGACGCGGCCGTTCGTCCGTAGGTCCAGCCACAAGGCAGGAGCGCGCGCCAACGGTGACGTGGGTCGTTCACCAGTTGGTTCCGAGCACGAGGCGAGGCCGCCCGTACGCCAACGGTGACGTGCGTTGTTCGTCCGCTGACTCCGGACACGAGGCAGGACCGCCGTGCGCCATCGGACGCGGGCCGTTCGTCCGTAGGTCCGCCACGAAGCAGCACCGCGCGTGCGCCAACGGTGACGCGGCCCGTCCACTCGTGGCTTCCGGCCACCAAGCAGAACCGCCCGTGCACCAACGGTGACGCGGGCCCGTCCGCCCCTTGGCGGTGGCATTCCCGGCCACGGAAGCGGACCATGGAAAGCGTGAGATTGTCCGCTGTGGACAACCTGAAGGTGATCCTCGTGGCGTGGGTCATCGGCGGCCACGCGCTGCTGGGCTACGCCGCGATCGGCGGCTGGCCGTACGACGAGGTCAACGAGGTCACCCTGCACCCCGGCGTGGAGATCGCGCTGGCGGCGGTGATCGGGCCGTCCGGGCTGTTCTTCATGGGCACGTTCTACTTCATGGCCGGGATCTTCACGCCCGATTCGATCGAGCGCAAAGGCCGGCGGCGGTTCATCGCGGAACGGCTGATCAGGCTCGGCACGCCGTGGGTGGTCAGCGCCGTCGTCATCTGGCCCACGTTCGTGTGGATCGCCTACAACGGCGCCGGACGCGACGTCTCCTGGTGGCACGCGTTCACGCACCGCGACCCGTTGCTCGACAGCGGGTCGTTGTGGTTCGTCGGCGTGCTGGTGTTCTTCTCGATCGCGGTGTCACTGGCGCCGCCCATCAGGCGACGCACGATCACCACGGGAACCGTCGTGGGCATGACGATGATGGTGGCCGGGACGACGTTCCTGACCCGCCTGGTCTTCCCGGCCAGAAGCGGTCAGGTCGGCGACCTGCACCTGTGGTGGTGGCCGCAGTGTCTCGGCATGTTCCTGCTCGGCGCGATCGGTGGCCGCAAGCTCGCCGAGCGGGTGCCCGACGAGATCTACCGGGCGTGCCGCAACGTCGTCATCGGCACGATCGTGGTGCTGCCGGTGGCCGCGGCGCTGCTGGGCGCGCTGGACCTCGCGCGGAACGCCGGCCCGTTCCTCGGCGGATGGACCTGGCAGGCGTTCGGGCTGGCCCTCGTCGAGGGAATCCTGGTCGTGGCGGGCAGTCTGTGGCTCATCGGACTGGCTCAGCGCAGGCTGGCCGGCCAGGGCCCGTTCACCGAGGGCCTGGCGCGGTCCGCCTACGTCGCGTTCGTCGTGCAGGGGCCGATTCTGCTCAGCCTGGCCACCGCGCTGCGCCCGCTTCAGTTGCCGGCGGAGGTGAAAGCGCCGTTGGTGGGTGCGGGGGCGATCGCGCTCAGTTTCGCCATCGGCTGGTACGTCACTTCAAGGCGAGGCGCTTCAGCACGCTCGTCGTGATGCCGGCCGCGTCGAGGCCGTGGGCGCGCAGGATGCGGGCCCGTGAGTCGTGCGGCAGGAAACGCGGCGGCAGGGCGAACGTTGCGACACAAGTAGAAGAGCCGGTCAGCGCCTGACCCAGCCGTGCGCCCAACGCGCCTGTCGACGTCGTGTCCTCCACGGCGAGCACCAGGCGGTGCCGGCCGCTGTACTTGACGAGATGCGGGTCCAGCGGCGCGATCCAGCGCGGGTCGACCACGTTGACGCGCACGTCGTGCGACGCGAGTTCCTCGGCTGCCGCCAGACACTGGCCGGCCAGCGGACCGACAGCGACGAGCAGCACCTCGGCGTCCGGCACCTCGCGCAGCACGTCGAAGTGGCTCACCCGCCGCAAAGCAGGCACATCGGGCCCGACGGAAGCCTTCGGATAACGCAGCACCGTCGGCCCGTCGGACACCTCGACGGCCTCACGCAGCAGGGCGGCAAGCGATGCCGGGTCACGCGGAGCCGCCAGGCGCAGGCCCGGCACGACGGGCAGTACCGAGGCGTCCCACATGCCGTGGTGCGAAGCGCCGTCCGGACCGGTCACGCCGGCGCGGTCGAGCACGAACGTCACCGGTAACCGGTGCAGCGCGACGTCCATCAGCAACTGGTCGAAGGCTCGCGACAGGAAGGTCGCGTAGACGGCGACGACGGGATGCAACCCGCCCATCGCCATCCCGGCCGCGGACGTCACGGCGTGCTGCTCGGCGATGCCGACGTCGAAGACCCGCGAGGGAAACCGCAACGAGAACGGCCGCAGCCCCACCGGTTCGAGCATCGCCGCGGTCAGGCAGACGATGTCCGGCCGTTCCGCGCCGATGGCCACGATCTCGTCGGAGAAGGCATCGGTCCACGTCCGCCCGCCGGTGGAACCGGAAGCGCCGACCGCGTGCATGCGGTCCGACTCGTCGGTCTCGGCGGCGGCATAACCCTTGCCCTTCACCGTCTTGCAGTGCACGACCACCGGACGCCGGAGAGTTTTCGCCTCCCACAAAGCGCTTTCGACCGCGTGCACGTCGTGCCCGTCGACCTCGCCGATGTAGGCGAGACCCAGCGCCTCGAACAAGTTCCGTGCCGTCCCGGCGAGCAGTGACGCCGCGAACCCGCCCGCCGTGGGGTCGTAGGAGCGGCCGTTGTCGTTCAGCAGGATCACGACCGGCCGCGAGGAACCGCCGATGTTGTTCAGCGCCTCCCAGCACATGCCGCCGGTCAGTGCGCCGTCGCCGACGATCGCGACCACGCGGCGATCGGTGCCGGCCAGCTCGAAGGCCTTGGCCAGACCGTCCGCATAGGACAGTGCGGTGGAGGCGTGCGAGTTCTCGATGACGTCGTGCGCGGACTCGGCCGCGGACGGGTAGCCGGACAGACCGCCGGCCTGGCGCAGCGAGTCGAAGTCGGTGCACCGGCCGGTCAGCATCTTGTGCACGTACGACTGGTGGCCGGTGTCGAACAGGACCACGTCGACGGGCGAGTCGAAGACCCGGTGCACCGCGATGGTCAGTTCCACGGCGCCCAGGTTCGGGCCCAGATGGCCGCCGGTCCGGTGCACCTTGGAGATCAGGAACGAGCGGATCTCCGCGGCCAGCGAACCGAGCTCGGACGAGGGCAGCGCCCGCACGTCCGCGGGTGAGGCGATGTCAGCCAGCACGGCGCACCGCCAGCGGCAGGGTGAACGCGATCGTCTCGGTCGCGGTCGTGTGCGCCGACACCGAGACGGGTCCCAGCGCCTTCAGCGCGGCCAGCACCTCGTCCACCAGCTCGGGGGGAGCGGAGGCGCCGGCGGACAGCCCCACCGAGGTGACCCCGGCCAGCCAGGCCGGGTCGATCTCCGAAGCGTCGTCGATCAGGTAGGCCGGGGTGCCGCCGCGGACCGCCAGCTCCACCATGCGCACCGAGTTCGACGAGTTCTTCGAGCCCACGACGAGCACGAGATCCGCCTGCTCGGCAACGGCGCGCACAGCGATCTGCCGATTCGTGGTGGCGTAACAGATGTCGTCGGAACCAGGACCGCGCACCTCGGGGAACTTGGCCTCCAGCGCGGCGATCACCTCGGCCGTCTCGTCCACGGCCAGCGTCGTCTGCGTCAGGTACGACACCGGACCGGTGATCTCCAGCGCCCGCACGTCCTCGACGGTCTCGACGAGCACCATCTGGTCCGGCGCCTCGCCCAGCGTGCCGTCGACCTCCTCGTGCCCGGCGTGGCCGATCAGGACGATCGTGTCGCCGCGCTCGGCGAACCGGCGGGCCTCGGCGTGCACCTTCGTCACGAGCGGGCACGTCGCGTCCAGCACGTCCAACGAGCGTTCGACGGCCTCAGCGCGCACGGCCGGGGAGACGCCATGCGCGGAGAAGACGGCCGTGGCACCGAAAGGAACCTCGGAGAGCTCTTCCACGAACACGGCGCCACGAGCCTCCAGCGAACGAACCACATGGACGTTGTGCACGATCTGCTTGCGCACGTAGATGGGGCCGCCGCGCTGGTCCAGCAGCCGTTCCACGATCTCGATGGCGCGCTCCACCCCGGCGCAGAACGACCGGGGTGAGGCGAGCAGCACCGAGCGCGGCGGGTGTTCCGTCATCGAGTGCCTTCCGAAGGGTCTGGATTCAGTGGTCTCGGTGGGTGACCAGTTGGGCGAGCGTGCCGAGCTCCACCGCCGCACGCGCGGTCGGGGAAGCCTCGCCGAGATGAACCAGCGCCTGCGTGTGCAGCTCGTCGGCCTGCGACTGGCTCCACGTGCGACCACCGGCGGCATCGACGCACGATGCCGCTCGTGCCAACGTCTCCGCGTTCATCTCGTGGTCGCCGGAGTACAGCGACGCCAGCTCGGCGGCAGCGGGAGTGCCGGACGTCAGGGCGTGCACGACCGGCAGCGACTTCTTGCGGTTCGCCAAGTCGGAGTGCACGGCCTTGCCGGTCACCGCCGGGTCGCCCCAGATGCCGAGCAGATCGTCCACGTGCTGGAACGCCAGACCCAGCTCGGCGCCGTAACCGCGCATGGCCTCGACCTGCTCGTCGGTGCCACCGCCGTACAACGCGCCCAAAGCCGTTGAGGCACCGAGCAGAGCGCCGGTCTTGCCGCGCGCCATCTGCTCGACCTCGGCCACCGCGACATCGGCACGCGTCTCGAAGTCGAGATCGAACGCCTGTCCCTCGAGCAACGCCACCACGGCGTCACTCAGCGTCCGGATCGCCTCCAACGCACGCGGATGTCCAGACGCGGCAAGGACATCCACGGCCACCGTCTGCAACGCGTCGCCCGCCAGGATCGCCGCGTTGACGCCGAACACCGTCCACGCCGTGGCGCGGTGGCGGCGGGTCGTGTCGCGGTCCATCACGTCGTCGTGCAGCAGCGAGAAGTTGTGGATGAGCTCCACCGCCACGGCCGCCGGGACAGCGGACGCGGCGGTACCGCCGACGGCCTCGGCCGCCAGCAGCACCAGCGCCGGCCGGATGGCCTTGCCGCCGTTCTCCAGCACGGGGTTGCCGTACTCGTCGCGCCACCCGTGGTGGTACTCGGCGATGGTGCGCATCGACGGTGGCAGCTGTTCCACGGCCTTGCGCAGAGCCGGGAGCACGAGGCCCCGGCTCCACGCGAGCACCTCGCCCGCGGGTCTCCCCGCCGCGAGCCGTTCGGTCGTCTTCCCAAAAGTCTCCGCTGTCATGGCTTAGAGACCGATCTCCACGTTCTCCAGCACACCCAGCGCGTCCGGCACCAGGATCGCGGCCGAGTAGTACGTCGACACCAGGTACTTGAGCATCGCGTGCTCGTCGATGCCCATGAACCGCACGTTCAGGCCGGGCTCGTACTCGTCCGGAATGCCGGTCTGGCGCAGGCCGACGACGCCCTGCTTCTCCTCGCCGAGGCGCATCGCGATGATCGACGTGGTGCCGTTCTTGTTGACCGGGATCTTGTCGCACGGCGCGATCGGGATGCCGCGCCACGACTGTAGCGGCTTGCCCTCGACGTCCATCGTCGGCGCGTACAGGCCGCGTGCGGACAGCTGCCGGCCGAACGCGGCGATCGCCTTGGGGTGCGCCAGGATCAGCTTGGTGTTGCGGCGCCGCGAGATCAGCTCGTCCATGTCGTCCGGCGTGACCGGCCCGGACTGGGTGCTGACCCGCTGCTTGAGGTCGGCGTTGGCGAGCAGGCCGAACTCCTTGTTGTTGATGAGCTCGAACTCCTGCCGCTCGCGCAGGGCCTCGATCGTCAGCCGCAACTGGTGCTCGACCTGGTCCATCGGCTGGCTGTAGAGGTCCGCCACGCGGGTGTGGACACGCAGGATCGTCTGTGCCACCGAGAGTTCGTACTCCCGCGGCCGGAGCTCGTAGTCGACGAACGTGCTGGGCAGCGTCGGCTCGCCGTCGTGGCCGGACGCGAGCTGGATCTCCGCCTCACCGTGCTTGTTCTGCGCGTTCGACGGGTTCGCCAGCTGCTGCGCGATGTGCTCGCGCAACGGCTCGACCTGACCGTTGAGCTGGTTGAACACCGATCGCGGCAGCACCACCGCGGTCGTCGGCGTCAACGCGCGCGCAGTGAACTGCCAGGTCGCTTCGACGCCGGCGAGGACCTCGTTGTCACCGAGGTGCTCGCCATCGGCGATGGTGCCCAGCGCGACGTCGTCGCCGTACTCGCCCAGGCCGGTCTTGGTGACCTTGCCGTGCGCGATGACGATGATCGAGTCGGTGGGGCCGCCGCGTTCCGCGATCACTTCGCCCGGCTGGTACTCACGCTGCTCGAACCTGTTCGCCAGCGCGGTCAGCGCGTCCTCGTCCTCGAACCCGCGCAGCAGCGGGAACTCGCACAGCTCCTGCGGGACGATCCGCACCTCGGACCCGACACTGGTGAACGTGACCCGGCCGTCACCCACGGCGTAGCTCAGGCGCCGGTTGACCCGGAACGCGCCACCCTTGGCCTCGACCCAGGGCAGCATGCGCAGCAGCCACCGCGGGGAGATCCCCTGCATCTGCGGTGCGGACTTGGTGGTCGTGGCGAGGTTGCGCGCAGCGGCCCGCGACAGGCTCATCTGCTGGTCCTCGACCCCAAGACCCGGATCGGTAACAGTCACTGCGAATCCTGCCAATCTGTTGGTGCTGCGTTGGAACTATCGAACGAGGACAGCGGCAGTGCCGAGTCCTGAGGGCGTGTGGAACGACTTCCGCGCGGTGGCGGGGGAGAAGCTGAACCGGCCGGATCGCTGCGACCACAGAAGCTCACCGGCGAGCCACGACTTCAGCGCCTCGACGTAGCGGTGCAACCCGGCGCGGGCCGCCTCGTCGAGGGCGTACTCGTCGGCGATCGACGGCAGCTCCGTGATGATCGAGCCGATCTGCCGCAGCCGGGCGGCCACCAGGTCGGCGACGACCGAGACGGCCTGCTGCGCCTCGCACTCGAAGAACTGCTGGACTGCGAGCACAGCACTGGTCGTGCTGGCACCGCTGGCGTAGCAGGCGTCGAAGCCTGAGGATCTCCTGGCGCAGACCGGGAACGTCGCCGAACGAGTCGACCAGCGCCCGCATGGTGGAGTTGTGCAGCAGCTCTTCCGGCAGCTCGGCGTCCACCGACTTCCGCGCGAGTGCCGCGGACAGCTCCCCGGCGTTGGTCTTGCGGCGCATCTCGACGAGGTCGATCGGGTCGGGCACCCGGCCCTGGACGGTGTTGTGCAGCTCCCACAGCAACCCGTCCAGGATCTCGATGACGCCGGCCCGGTCGGCATCGTCCAAAGTGGAGCGTGAGACCAGGTCCGCGAGGCCCTTCTCAGCCGGGTTCGTAGCCGGCACCGACGGCATGGCGAGGATCTCCTTGAGGCGGGCGATGAACGCCTTGCCGCCGACGGAGTTGCGAGGCCGGAGGAAGCCCTCGCGGAACGCGTCGTGCAGGTAGAAACCCCACGTGTGCCAGTCGCTGATGTGCTTGAGATCGTCGAACTCTGCGGTCGGGTGGGTCAACGGCGCGAAACCGCCGTAGTCCGCGGCGTCGTAGAACGCCTCGGTCCACGGCAGTCCGTTGAGCATGCCCATGTCCCGCACCCAGGCTTTGGTGTGCCGGCGCACGCTGTCGACGTGCGGTGAAAGCCGTCCCGCGAACGGCATGTCGAACGAGGGAACCTCAACCACGAGCCACCCCCAGCCATGCGGCGGACGTGCCCAGGCCGGTCGGCCCGCGCAGGATCGTGCGGAAGAACGCGGAGTTGCCCGCACCCGAGTCGGTCTTGGTGTAGCGGCCGGCGTGCAGGTGCCACTCGTGCCCGCCGGACTGCCAGTCCTGCAGGCCCTTCACGTACTTGAGCACTCGCGCCTGCTCCAGCGGATCGATGCCGTGCTCGGCGAACAGCAGCGGCAACTCGGTGAACACGGTGTTCTCGAACTGGTGTAGCCGGGAGGTCAGCAGGGTGTTCACGGCCTCGACGGCGGTCTGCGTGTCGTGGCCGAAGAACTTCTCGAACACGAGGACCCCGTTGGAGTTCTCGCCTTCGCGCTGCACTTCCCGTTCGTACGAGAAGATGTCGTTGCGCAGGTGGATGGCGTCGGAGAACGTGTCGGAGAGGACCCGCAGGGGCCGGGTGCCCGCGATGGACGCGGGCACCTCGGCCGCTTCGGAGACCTCCACCAGGTTCGCCGACCACGGCGCGCCGCCGACCTTGCGGCGCATCTCGATGTACTCGATGGGGTTGGCGACGGTGCCGGACGCCATGTTCTTGATTTCCCACATGCACTCGAGCAGCAGGTTGTGGGTGCTGGTGGTGAACCGGCGCCGCCAGTCCTGTGACATCAGCGGAATCGTGCGCTGCCAGAGGTCGACGAGACCGCGTTCGGTCGGGTTCTGTGGCTCCGGCGAGGGATCAGTGCCGTTGATGGGCATGAACGCCGGCAACCGGTCCAGGTAGGCCTTCGCCCCGGCGATGTCGGTGGACTTCTTGAACTCCTCGAAGAACTCGTCGTCGAAGTAGAAGACCCAGACGTACCAGTCCGTGACGAGGTCAAGGATCTCCGCGGGGGCGTCGGGGTGGGTCCACGCGCACATGAACCCGTAGTCGTCGCCCGCGAGGATCTCGTCGGTCCAGACCCCGGTGTCGAGCATCCCCATGTCCCGCGCCCACTGTGTCGAGTGGACGCGGGCGCGTTCGAGATGCGGGTTCATCCGTGCCGGGTGGGGCACGTAGAACTCCGGCATGGTGAAGGACGCGGTCATCAGCCTTCGCGACCGAGCTCGACGTGCTCCAGGACGCCGATCGCGTCCGGCACCATGATCGCGGCCGAGTAGTAGGCGCTGACCAGGTAGTTGATGATCGCCTGATCGTTGATGCCCATGAACCGCACCGAAAGGCCCGGCTGGTACTCGTCCGGGATGCCGGTCTGGTGCAGGCCGATGACGCCCTGGTTCTGCTCGCCCGTGCGGATCAGCATGACCGACGACGTGCGGGTGTCCGAGATCGGGATCTTGTTGCAGGGCAGCACCGGGATGCCGCGCCACGCCGGGACGGACTGGCCGTTGAAGTCGATGTGCTGAGGGTAGATGCCGCGCTTGTTGAGCTCACGGCCGAACGCCGCGATCGTGCGCGGGTGGGCGAGGAAGTAACCGGGGTCCTTCCACACCACCGAAAGCAGCTCGTCGAAGTCGTCCGGGGTGGGCGGGCCGGAGCGGGTGTGGATGCGCTGCTTGAGGTCCGCGTTGTGCAGCAGGCCGAACGACCGGTTGTTGACGATCTCGTGTTCCTGGCGTTCGCGCAGGGCCTCGATCGTGAGCCGCAACTGCTGCTCGACCTGGTCCATCGGCTGGTTGTAGAGGTCCGCGACACGCGTGTGAACCTGCAGCACCGTCTGGGCGACGCTCAGCTCGTACTCGCGCGGCGAGAGCTCGTAGTCGACGAACGTGCCGGGCAGCACCGGTTCGCCGTCGTGGCCGGCCGACATACCGATCTCGGCCTCGCCGAAGTCGTTCTGCGGCTTGTTGCGGCTGTTGAAGGCGTGCTGGATGTGCGCGCGCAGGCCGCCGGCCTCGCCGTTGAGGGACTGGAAGTCCTCCCAGGACAGCGTGAGCACGGTGACCGGGGTGACGGCCTTGGCGGTGTACTCCCACTCGCCCTGCGGGCCGGCCAGCACGGTCTCGCCGAAGTACTCGCCGTCGGCCAGGTTGCCGAGCACGGTGTCGCCGCCGTACTCACCGGTGCCGATCTTGTCGACCTTGCCGTGCGCGATCAGCACGACGGTGTTCTTCGGACGGCCCTCTTCGACGATGAGGTCGCCGACGCCGAACTCCTGCTGCCGGAAGCGGCCGGCCAGCGCGGCGAGCACCGCCTCGTCGTCGAAGCCCTTCAGCAGCGACAGCTCGGTCAGCTCCTGGGGCACCACGCGGATGTCCGCGCCGATGTTCGTGAACGAAAGGCGGCCATCGCCCAACGTGTAGGTGAGACGGCGGTTGACGCGGTATGCACCACCCGCGGCCTGGACCCAGGGCAGCACCTTGAGCAGCCAGCGGGAAGTGATTCCCTGCATCTGCGGGACGGACTTGGTGGTCGTGGCCAAATTACGTGCAGCGGCCGTGCCCAAACTCAGCTGCTGACGGCCCTCATTGAGGTCAGAATCCGTCACAGTCACAACCCACACCCACCTATCTCAATGCGCTAATGGACCAATCCGATAAGCCGGAACGGACGTTAGTTCGCGCGATTGAGTGCTGTGAAGGGGCCAAAAAGGGGACATTCGGGCGGGTGCGTTACGCCTGAAAAGGCTACGGAGCGTACAACTTGTGCACTACGCAAGGAGGTACGCCTCGGCAAGCGGGTGACCCGTTGCTATTCGCATTTGTGTGGAATACGGCACTCGTTTGGCCCAGTAGGATCACCCCTTTGTGCGCATTGGTGACAGTTGGTCGGCTGCTATGCAGCACCACTCCGAGTGGATGGAAAGCCACTCGAAGTGGTGTGTATCAATACAATGTTGCGCCTCTTGGTGTGAGTTGGCGTCGTTGCCTGGATTTTGTACCAAGGGCTATTCGTGCTATTACGCGTCGTGGGAGTTCAGAAACGATTCCAGCTGAGTGACGACAAACGCGTGGTCCTCGGCCTGGGGCAGGCCGGAGACGCCGACCGTGCCGACCGGACCGGTGCCGCGCAGGATGACCGGGAAGACGCCGCCGTGCGCCGCGTACTGCTCCGGGGGAAGGCCCGACTCCGCCTCGAACGTCGTGCCCTTCTCGCGGAACGTCGTGCCGACGTAGAACGAGCTGTGGCCGAACAGGTCGGCCACGCGGGCCTTGCGCTCAAGCCACCTGTCGTTGTCCGGCGCGGTCCCCGGCAGTGCCGCGTGGAAGAGTCGGTGTCCGTTGCGCCGCACCGAGATCGCGACCGGCAGGCCCTGCTCGCGGGCCGCGTCGAGCAGGTGCAGGCCGAGCTCGATCGCGACGTCGTTGCCGAAGCGGGTGAACTGCAGGCGCCGCTCCTGGGCGAGGAGTTCCTCGGACTTCACAGCTCCACCACCCGGTTCTCGCGCGCGGACGTGAAGGCGGCCTCGATGACTTCCAGCGCGTGCACGGCGCCTGCGGGGTCGACCGGGATCCGGCCGGCCTGCAGTTCGGCGTAGAAGTGCTGGTAGGCGCCGCGTTCTGTGGCGACATCGGTGGTCTTGCCGGGGATGCCGAGCTCGCCGGTGCGGGACTCGAGACCCCAGTCGGAGTCGGTCGGGCGGCGACCGGCGTCGAGCGCGTCCTCCTGCTCGTCCATGCCGCTGATCACGAACGCGCCCTCGCTGCCGAGCACGCGGAACCGCGGCCCGTGGTGGGCGGCGTGCGCGTTCGCCCACAGGTGCGAGCGGACACCGTTCTCGTGCGTCAGCGCGACGAACACGTCGTCGTCGACCTGCACGCCGGGGCGGCGCAGGTCGAGCTCCGCATAGACGTGCCGGACCGGGCCGAAGAGCTGCAGCGCCTGGTCGACCAGGTGGGCACCGAGGTCGTACAGCAGGCCGCCGGCCTCCTCCTTGGCACCGAACTCGCGCCAGTTGTCCCAGACCTCGGGCACCCAGCGCTCGTATCGAGACTCGAACCGCCGGATGTCGCCCAGTTGGCCGACGATCTTGCGCACGGTGCGGAAGTCGCTGTCCCAGCGCCGGTTCTGGAAGACCGTCAGCGGCACGCCCTTCGCCCTGGCCGCGGCCACCAGGTCCTTCGCCTCGGCGCTGGTCGGCGCGAACGGCTTGTCGACGACGACCGCGACACCCTTGTCGATCGCCCGGCGCGCGTACTCGACGTGCGTCCGGTTCGGGGTGCCGACGACGATGAGGTCGAGGTCCAGCTCGAACAGTTGGTCGGCCGTGACGATCGCGGCGTCCGGGTAGGCGGCGCGGGCCTGCGCCTGCCGCTCCGGGTTCGCCGTGACGATCGCGACTAGGTCCATGCCGTCGGTCGAGGAGATGAGCGGGGCGTGGAAGACCCGTCCCGCGATGCCGTAGCCCAGCAGTCCTGCACGTGTCATGTCACCGATTAAAGCAACGCTGTTGCATAATCGCTACGTGGACCTCACCTCGCTGCGTTCGCACAACAACCGGACCGTGCTCCGCCTGGTCCGCTCCGGAGCCCTGAGCAGGGCTTCCATCGCCGCGGAAGCCGGGCTCACCCCGCAGGCGGTCTCGAAGATCGTGGCGCGGCTCATGGCGGCGGGCCTGCTGGAGGAGATCGGCGCGGTCCGTGCCGGTGGCCGGGGCAAGCCCAGGATGGCGTTGCAGCTGCGTGCTTCGGGGGCTTGCGCGTACGGGGCGTACATCGACCGCGACGAGCTGCGAGTGGTGCGGCTCGACCTGACCGGCGAGGTGGTGTCGGCGTCGGTCGTGCCGCTCGCACCGATGTTCACGCCCGACGACGTGCTGGCGGCGCTGGGTTCGCTGGTCGAGCCGGGGGAGAACGTCCTCGGGCTCGGCATCGGCATCGCCGGCCCGCTGGACTTCCGCGACGGCGTGGTCTCGCCGAACGGCCTGCCGGGCTGGTCCGGTGTCCCGTTGAAGGCGCTGGCCGAGGAACGTCTCGGGCTGCCGGTCGTGGTCGACAAGGACACCAACGCGGCCGTGCTCGCCGAGGCGTGGTCCCGGCCGTTGCGCGACGCGGCCGTGGTGTTCGTCGGCACCGGTCTGGGCGTGGGGTTGCTCCTGGGCGGCGAGGTGCACCGGGGTGCCAGGTCGGGCGCGGGCGAGTTCGGGCACACCACGATCAAGCTCGACGGGCCGTTGTGCGTGTGCGGCCGGCGCGGGTGCGTCGAGGCGGTGCACGCCGCGGCCACCGGGGCGGAGGCGGCCAGGGTGCTCGCCGCGGCGGTGACGAACCTGGTGCAGCTGCTGGACCTCGACCAGATCGTCCTGAGTGGACGGAAGGTGCTGGAGTCGCCGGAGCTGTACCTGCGGGCGATGCCGGAGGGGGACGTGAGCGTCACCGCGTACGGCGCCGACCTGGTGCCGGTCGGCGCTGGGCTGCTCGTACTGGGGGAGTTGTTCTAGGTCGTGAGCGCTTCCCGTTGCTCTGACGACGGAAGCATTCACGACTAGTAGAGCGTCGCGGCTTAGTTGTGCTCCGTTGAGTTGGGCAGGGTCTGAATGGTCCGGTCGCTCGTCACCAAGTCCGGATGGTCGCGCTCTCACGCAATGCCGACGCTGAGTTGGCAGTAGAAAACTGCCGACGCAAGCGTGTGCTGATCATCGCAGCTACTACCAACTGCACAGGCGGAAGCCATGAGGGCGCGATCTTCATGATCGAAGCGCGGCCACCTGCCGATCACAACACGCCACCAATACACCAAATGTTCGAGGCACTAGCATCAGTGCTGTGGACGTCGAGCACGTCGTCGGCCTGCCGCACCCGCGACTGAGGCCGTTCGTGACGCGGTACTCCGGGTATCGGATGCGCACCGAACCCGGCATTCACCGCGGCCTGCCGTCGCGCTCGTTGACGCTCGTCGTGACGATGGACGGCACCGTCGACCTTCCCGACGGCAGCTTCGCGACGTTGTGCGGCGGGTTGCACGACGAGGCCGTGATCATCACCCACGACGGGTTCCAGCACGGCGTCCAGTGCGACCTCACGCCGCTGGGCATGCGGGCGTTCTTCGGGATGCCCGCCGGTGAGCTGGCGTCGATCACCGTGGGGCTCGACGCGCTGGACGCCCCGCACGCCGAGTTGCGCGAACGGCTGCGGACCGCGACGACGTGGATGGACCGGTTCGCGCACCTGGATCTCGTGCTGGAGCGGTTGCTGCGACCGGTCGAGCAGCAGGTCGAGGTGGCGTGGGCGTGGCAGCGGCTCGCGCAGGGGGTGCCGGTCGGGGCCATCGCCGCCGAGGTGGGGTGGAGCCGGCAGCACCTGAGTGCGCGATTCGCGGCGGAGTTCGGGTTGACGCCCAAGGTCGCGGGCCGGGTGATGCGGTTCGAGCGGGCGAACCGGATGCTGCGCGGCGAGCGGCGGCCGACGCTGACCGAGGTGGCCGTGGTCTGCGGATACACCGACCAGGCGCACTTCAACCGGGACTGGCGGGCGTTGTGCGGGGCGACCCCGACCGAGTGGATGGCGGCCGAGCTTCCATTCGTACAAGGCAGCGAGCCTTCGCAGAGCGCAGGGTTACCCCTATGACTACACCCGCACCTACCTGTTGGCCCACGTTGTCCTATCGGGACGCCCCCGCCGCGATCCGGTTCCTCGTCGAAGCGTTCGGGTTCAAGGAACATCTCGTCGTACCCGGCGAGGCCGATGGCGAGGTCATCCACTGCGAGCTGGTCTGGCCCGAGGGCGGTGGCGTGATGCTGGGATCCACCGTGCGCTCGGTCGGCGAGGTCGAGGCGACCAAGGAAGGCGCCGGATCCGTCTACGTGGTGACCGACCGGCCCGACGAGATCCACTCGCAAAGCCTGGCGCGTGGCGCCACCGAGATCCGCGGGCTGCGCGACGAGGACTACGGGTCGCGCGGCTTCACCGTTGCCGATCCCGAGGGTAACCGCTGGAGCTTCGGCACCTATCGCGGAGCGTGAGGCAACCTTTACCCACACAACCGAGTCTTCTGGGTGAGAGGTTCACATCCAGGGGAGGACATGTGCGCTCAGCGCGCTGTTTTGTGGCCACCGTGCTCGTCGCCGGGCTCATCAGCCCGGTGGCGGTGGCACAGGCGGAACCGATAAGTCCGGCCGGGCCGGTCAAAACCCAGACCATCACCCTGATCAGCGGTGACAAGGTCGTCGTGGACGAGCAAGGGGCGCTCGTCCGCGTCGAGGGACGGCCCGGCATGTCGTTCGCCAAGTACGTGCAGGACGACCACCAGTACGTCGTGCCGGCGGACGCTGTCGCCGCAGTGGGGCAGGATCGCGTCGACAAGCGCTTCTTCGACGTCACGGCGTTGCACTCGTTCGGCTACACCGACGACAAGGTCGACCAGATTCCGTTGCTGGACAACGGCTTCCGCGCTACTTCGGCGGTACCCAAGAAAGAAGCGGCGCAGCGCTGGGCCGACCGGCGCGCGACCGCTCGCAGCGCCGGGAAGCTGTGGTTGAACGGCAAGGCGAAGATCGCGCTGGACCAGAGCGTGCCGATGGTGGGGGCGCCCGCCGCGTGGCAGTCCGGTTTCGACGGCACCGGGATCACGGTCGCCGTGCTGGACACGGGTTACGACCAGAACCACCCGGAGCTCGCGGGTGTGGTGTCGGTGGCCAAGGACTTCACGCCGGCCGGCATCCAGGACAACATCGGCCACGGCACGCACGTCGCGGCCACGATCGCCGGCCGCGGCGCCAGGTACACCGGTGTGGCCAAGGGCGCGAAGCTCGCGGTCGGCCGGGTCTGCGAGGCCGACTGGTGCCAGGAAAGCGCTATCCTGGCCGGGATGGAGTGGGCCGCGCGCGAGTCCGGGGCCAAGGTCGTCAACATGAGTCTCGGCAGCGACCAGTCCGACGGCACGGACCCGTTGTCGCAGGCCGCGAACCGCCTCACCGCCGAGACGGGCGTGCTGTTCGTGGCGGCGGCGGGCAACGCGGGTGTCCGGCGCAAGGTCGGCGGTCCGGCGGCGGCCGACGCGGCACTGGCCGTGGCGAACCTGACCAAGGCCGGTGCGGTCAACGAGTGGTCGTCGCGCGGACCGCGGCACAACGACTTCGCGGTCAAGCCGGACATCGCGGCGCCGGGCACGGACATCGTGGCCGCGCGGGCCGAGAACACGTTGTGGGACTTCTACGTCGACGACCTGCACGCGCGACTGACCGGCACCTCGATGGCGGCACCGCACGTCGCCGGCGCGGCGGCGATCCTGGCTCAGCGCAACCCTTCCTGGACGGCCGCCGAACTGAAGGCGCACCTGATGGGGACGGTCAAGCCGGTCGCCGACTCGCCCGCGAACGTCGGCACCGGGCTGGTCGACGTCGGCCGCGCGGTGTCGCAGCAGGTGCGCGCGGACGTCGGCAGTCTGTCGTTCGGATTGCTGGAGTGGCCGCACACCAAGACGTTCACGAAGACGATCACTTACGCGAACAGCTCCAATGCGGCTGTTTCCCTTGCGTTGCAGCACAACCTCGGCGGAGACTTCGCGGTTCCGGCTTCGGTGACGGTGCCCGCGGGTGGCACGGCGTCGGTCGACGTGGTGCTGGACCCGAGCAAGGGCAACGGCACTTTCTTCGGCCACATCACGGCTTCCGCGCCCGGCGTCGCGCTGACCACCGCGGTCGGCGCGTACGTGCAGGAGGAACGCCACACGTTGACGCTGGAACTGACCAGCCGGGACGGCAAGCCCGCCGCCGACGAGTTCCTCGTGGTGGTCAACATGTCCACGCAGGAAGCCTCGGTGATGGTCCCGAACCCGGACGGTGTCGCCTCGGCCCGGCTGGCGGTCGCCGACTACGCGGTGATCGGCCGCATCGACGAACTGACGCCGAACTACGCCTGGTACACACCGGTGTCCTCGACCGAGGTGGCAGGCCGGGTGTCGCTCACCGGGGACCTGACGGTCAAGCTGGATGCCCGGCAGGGCAAGCAGGTCAGCGTCGCGCTGCCGGACCAGACCTCGACCGTCTGGCATCGCGAGGCCGAGCTGCAGGTGCCGTTCAAGCCGGGCAAGATCAACGGTGTCGCCGGCATCATCGACGGCCGGGTGCCGCTGTACACCCTGTCGTTCGGTGCATCACTGCCGGAGCTGACGTACGACAGCGCACTGAAGGGCGGCCAGCCGCGGATCTCCGTCGTCGGAGGTTTCCCGGTGCGGTACTACGAAAGCAGCAAGTTCCTGCCTCCGGGCGATCACAAGCTGGACGTGGCCGAGCGGGGAGCCGACGTGCGCGGCAAGCTGGCACTCGTCCGCACCCCCGGTGAGGATCTGTTCGAGGTCGCACGCGAGATGCAGGCGGCCGGTGCCGTCGCGGTGCTGTGGGCGGGGCCGGTGCCGTTCGGGTCCTCCGAACAGACCGCGATCCCGGTGATCGCGGTCGCGGAACACCACGTGGCCACGACGCCGTCGCGGCTGACGTTGCGCGCGATCGCGGGCTCGCCCGTGTCGTACACGTTGTTCCTGCGGGACAAGGGATCGCTGCCGACCGGAACCCGGCACATCCGCCGGTCCGAACTGGCCGAGGTGAAGGCCCGCTACTACACCTCCGGCCGGGACGGCCAGGTCATCCAGCGGAACAACCCGCTGGTGAACGGAGCCTTCCCGAGCGGCGTCGGTTCGCTGGACGAGCCGTTGACGGCTCCGATGGAACGCACCGAGTACTACACCGCCGGTAACGGTGTCAGCTGGTACCAGGAGGGTTTCGCCGGTCGCAGCAACGGGGTGGGCGACGATCCGAACACCACCTCCTGGGCCGATCTCGGAGCGGTGAGCTACGCACCCGGCAAGCGCTACGAACACTCGAACCTCCGCGCGGTCTCGTCGCCGCGGTTCGGTCGTCCGGCGGAGGTCCAGTGGTCGTGGGGCGGTGGGGTCGACCGGTCCGGCGACATGATCAACGCACGAATCTCGCCGTTCGGCGGGTCCGGATGGGTGGAGAACTGGAGGTACACCGGATACGGCTCGATCGAACTGCGGCGCGATAACGTCGTCGTGGGCTACTCCGACGTCCGGCAGGGCTCCTTCCACGCACCGGAACGTTCCGGGAAGTACCGGCTGACCCTGGACGCGGCCCGCGACACGTCGGCGTTGTCGACCAACGTGCACACCACCTGGGAGTTCTCGGCGGCCGCGGACGGCAAGCTGCCGTTGCTGGAGGTCGACTACAAGCTCCCGGTCGACCTGCGCAACAGCTGGCGCGCGGGCGTCCCGATGCCGGTGAAGTTCACCGCGTCGCGGCAGGCCGGCGCTCCGGCGGCCACCGTCCGTGAGCTGCAGGCGTACGCGTCGTTCGACGACGGTCTCAACTGGGTGCCCGTCAAGTCCATCGTTCCCACTGGCGGGAAAGCCGGCGGCTACGTGTCGCTACGCGTGGTGGCCACGGACGCCGACGGGAGTACCGTCGACCAAACGGTCCTGCGGGCGTACCGCCTTAGGGCGTAACCACTCGGAGGCTCGGTCGTTGTAACCCCCTGCGGCACCTGCCCGCTTTTCCGCGAGACGATGAAGGACGCGGCGTCTCGCACCGGGGCAGGTGCCGCGATTTTCGGTGGCCCGTCGCGGCCGCCTGTGGTGCCATTTCGACCCATGGGGTCATTCGAAGAGCTGGTGGCCGAGGGGGCCGCGGTACCGCTGGAGGGCTGGGACTTCTCCTGGTTCGACGGCCGGGCCACCGAGGAACGCCCGCCATGGGGTTATGCCGCGCAGATCGCCGCGAAGCTGGCGGCCGTGGAGTCCGCGCTGGACCTGCAGACCGGCGGGGGAGAGGTCACCGCCTCGGCGCCGGTCAAGCCGCCACTGCTGGCCGCGACCGAGTCGTGGCCGCCGAACGCTCTTGTCGCACGCCGGAACCTGCCGGAGGCGTTCATCGCGCAGGTGCCGGACGAGGGGCCGCTGCCGTTCCACGACGGGCTGTTCGACCTGGTCATCAGCAGACACCCGGTGGTCACGCCGTGGGGCGAGGTGGCGCGGGTGCTCAAGCCGGGCGGTACGTACTTCTCACAGCAGATCGGCGCCGGTTCGAACCGCGAGCTCACCGATTTCATGATGGGACCGCAACCGGTGGACGACGCCCGCAGCACGGAGCGTGCACGTGCGGCGGCCGAGGCCGTCGGCCTGAAGATCACCAGGCTGGAGGAGGTGGCGCTGCGGGTCACGTTCGCCGACGTCGGCGCCGTCGTGCACTTCCTGCGCAAGGTGCTGTGGACCGTGCCCGGCTTCACCGTCGAGGGCTATCGGGACCGACTCTTGGAGATGCATGCGCACATCCAGGAGCACGGCGAGTTCGCCTGCACCTCGCGGCGGTTCCTGATCGAGGCCACGAAGGCCGTGAGCTGAGTGGCACCGCCCCCACCTCCTCATATGGTTCCGATATGAGGAAGTGGGGGCGGCACCACCCATTCGCAGGCCGGACCGTGCACGGCCCGGCAAGGTTCTAGCGGGGCTGGCGCTCCCGGCGGATGGTGATCCGCTTGCCCTTGATCGTCGCGTCCCGCAGTTGCTCGATCACGTCGTTCGCGGACGTGCCCGGCACCTCGACCAGCGAGAAGCGGTCCGCGATCTCGATCGCGCCGATCTCGCGGCCCTTCAGGCCCGTCTCGCCGGTGATCGCGCCGACGATGTCCTGCGGCCGGATGCCCGACGAGCGGCCGGCACCCAGGAACAGCCTGGTCATGCCCTCGGACGGGCCGCGGCGCTCGCGGCGGGGACCGGCCGGGGCACCGTCGCGGCGCGGACCGCGGTCCTCGCGCGGGCGGACCTCCGGGATCTCCTCCTCGTCGGCGGCCGCGCCCGATGCCTCGTGGGCGAGCTTCACCGCGGCGAGGGCGATGTCCATGACGTCGAACTCGTCGGCCAGCGTCTCGACGACGACCCGGAAGCGCGACAGGTCGTCCTCCATCAGCGACTCCTGCAGCGACGAGCGGGTCAGCTCCAGCTGCCGGGCCCGCAGGTCGGCGACCGTCGGCACCTTCTCCATCGGGATCCTGGTCTTGGTGACGCGCTCGATGGTCTTGAGCATCGAGTTCTCGCGCGGCTCGACCAGCGTGATCGCCACGCCCTCGCGGCCGGCCCGGCCGACGCGGCCGATGCGGTGCGTGTAGGCCTCGGGGGCGGACGGCACGTTGTAGTTCACGACGTGCGTCAGCTGCTCGATGTCGAGGCCGCGGGCCGCGACGTCGGTCGCGACCAGCAGGTCGGCCGTACCGGAGCGCAGGCGGGCCATCACCCGGTCGCGCTGCTCCTGGCTGATGCCGCCGTGCAGCGACTCGGCGCGGTAGCCGCGGCCGTTCAGCGTCTCGGTGAGCTGGTCGACCTCGTCACGCGTGCGGCAGAAGACGACGGCGGCAGTCGGGGCCTCGACGTCGAGGATGCGGCCGAGGGCGGCCGGCTTGTGCTCGCGGCGGACCAGGTAGGCGGTCTGCCGGACGCGCGGCGCCTCGCCGGGCTCGGTCTTCTCGCGCTCGATCTGGATCAGCACCGGCTGCCGCAGGTGGCTCTTGGCCATGCGGTCGATGCGCGGCGGCATGGTGGCGGAGAACAGCACGGTCTGCCGGTCCGCCGGGGTCTCCTGCAGGATCGCGTCGATGTCGTCCGCGAAGCCCATGTCGAGCATCTCGTCGGCCTCGTCGAGCACGACGACCTGCAGCGCGTCGAGCTGCAGCGTGCCGCGGCCCAAGTGGTCGATCGCGCGGCCCGGGGTCGCGACCACCACGTCGACGCCGCGGGACAGCTCGCGCAGCTGGCGGCCGATGGGCTGGCCGCCGTAGATCGGCAGCACGCGCGCGCCCATGTGCCGGCCGTAACGGTGCACTGCCTCGCAGACCTGCACCGCCAGTTCGCGGGTGGGGGCGAGGACGAGCGCGAGTGGCTTCTCACCCTTGCCGATCTGGTCCGCGATGCGTTGGAGCAGGGGCAACGCGAACGCCGCCGTCTTGCCAGTGCCCGTGGCCGCTTGGCCGAGCAGGTCACTGCCCGCGAGCAGCGGAGGGATCGCTTCGCTCTGGATCGGCGTCGGCTCCTCGTAGCCCAGGGTGGTCAGTGCGTTGAGGAGTTCGGGCCGCAGCCCCAGGTCGGCGAAACCGTTGTCGGCGGTGGTCATGGGGAGTATCTTCCCCCACCGCCTCGCGACGCACTCACCCAGACCAGGTCTGCCAGCCGTTTCGCGATCATTGCGTCGAAGATCACACCGCTGTGAGCGCGGGTCCGACGAGCCTGAAGTCCACTGTGGATGATCGTCCGGCAGGCGTCCTAGACTGGTGCGGTGGAGAATCGCCTGACGGTCTGCGCCTCACACCTGGTCACCCTGCCGAGCGCTCCGCACGGCCCGGTGCGGGAGGCGATCGCCACCGCCCGCAAGGCCGTCGAGGTGTTCGACCCCGACCTCGTCGTCATGTTCGGCACCGACCACCGCCGCGCGTTCCGCGAGGTCGTGCCCACCTTCGCCGTCGTCCTGGAGGCCGCCGCCCAGGGCGACGTGGCCGGCCCGGCCGGCGACTACGACGTGCCGGCCGAGCTGGGCCGTGCGGTCGTCGCCGATCTCATCGCGCACGATTTCGACGTCGCGACCGCGTACCGGGCGGCGCTGGACCACGCGTTCGGCCACACCGCCCGCGACCTGCTCGGGGAGATCAACGCCAAGCCGGTGCTGCCCGTGTTCGTCAACTGCGCCAGCCCGCCGCACGCCTCGTTCCGGCGCGCGGCCTCCCTTGGCCGCCGAATCGGCGAGTTCCTGCAGGACAAGCGCGTGCTTTACGTGGGTTCGGGCGGGTTGGCGCACGACCTGCCGGGTTTCCGCGAGCCCGAGACCGGCGTGGCGCTCACCGAGGAGGAGCGCCAGGCGTGGATCAAGGACGTCAACGAGCGCGCGAAGCGTGAAGGCACCATCCGCGAGCTCGTGCGCACCTGGGACGAGGCCTACCTGGCCGGGGTCGGCGGCACGTCGTGGGAGTGGCTCGACGAGATCGGCACGGACCTGGTCGAACGCGGCGGCAACGGGGCCGCCGAGTGCCTGACCTGGACGGCCGCGTGGGCCGCCGGAGCACAGCCGCTGACGACACTGGCGCACGAGTTCGACACCAATGGCCGTGCTGTCGTAATGAGTTAGGGCGTCAGCTCCGCGGCCTTGAACATGATGAACAAGATCCAGATGCCGGACGCGGACATCCCCAGGTGCGCCAGCAGGCGACCTTTCTGGCCCGTCCTGGCGATCTGGAACAACGCGATGAACCCGAAGATCCAGCACAGCAGGATCGGGACACCGAGGATGCTCAGCAGCCCGCAGACGAAGCACGCGATCGCCCACCCGTTGTAGGCGCGCCCGGCCTGCTGCTGCGGTGGTGCCTGCTCCAGCTGCAGGTACGCCGGTGGGTTCGGCCCCTGCTGACCGAGGTGTGGCGGCTGCGTGGGTGGATCGACCGACATCTCGCCCCCGCGAATGTGGGTGAACAACGTTGGCAATCATGTCACAGGGCGGTGGGCCATCCGGCACAATCGGTGACGCTCGATGGCCTCAAACGCGGGGGAGTGCGTGTGCAAGGGCAGGACGTGGTCGTGGCCGGGACGAACGAGATGTGGACCCGGCTGTTCGACGGGCGGGAGAGGTGGGGCTGGGAGTTCACGGCTCCCGCGCTGCCCGCGGTGAGCCCGGAAGCCGCCTACGAGCCGGTCGCCGAGCAGGTGTACGCACCCCACGACTTCCAGTTCCGGCAGCGGCGCGCGAAGAGGGCCTGGCTGGGGTTGATCGGCTGGCTGGTGCTGACGTTCTTCGCGGTCGCGCTGACGGGCTCGGTGCTCAAACCGGCCGAGGCGAAGGTGCCGGGGCTGGTCGAGTGGACCACGTCCATCGTGCTGGGGCTCGGCGTCGTGCTCTCGGTGGTGACGTTCATCCGCACCAGGCGCAAGTTCAGCGTGATGAAGCGCAACTACGACAGCCAGTACAACGGCGCACTCCAGCGGTACAACGAGGCTTATGCCGGGTGGCGCAGCCGCATCGACGAGCACAACCGCCGTGAGGCCGAGCGGTTCGGGACGGCGATGCTCTGGCATCCGTTGCAGCTGACGTCGCGGCCGAGCCGGATCGACGTCTTCGGCGGCACCGAGGACGGCTGGGCGAGCCTGCTCACCACGATCGGCGCCGCGCAGCTCGCGTCCGGATCGTCGATGATGCTGCTCGACTTCACCGACATGGCCGTGGGCGACAACCTCGCGTACGCCGCCGCCGCGCAGGGCCACGAGGTCACCGTCCGCGAAGCTCCGCGCGACCTCGCCGAGATCGGGCTGCTCGGCGGTCTCGACTCGGCCGAGCTGGCCGAGGTGCTGGCCGAGTCCATGCACAACCTCAACCGCTCGGCGATGGCGGCGGACCTGCGCGGCCTGCACATCGACCTGCTGCGGGCGGTCGCCGACCGGCTGAGCGCCGTCAGCTTCGCGAAGCTGGTGGCCGGGTTGCAGGTGCTGCGCCGCGTGTACGACGCGGGATCGGACGAGACCCTCGCGCCGGACGAGCTGCGCAAGCTGAACTCGTACGTCGACACGGTGGGCAACACCGACCAGGTCCGCAACGAGCTCCAGTCGCTGGAAGCGGAGCTGCGGATGCTGGCGCAAGCCGAGCAGGAGGGCACGCAGGCCCGGTCCGCCGATTTCCACACCGTCTGGCCGGTGCGCGGTTTCTCGGTCGTCGCCACGAAGGCGCGGACGGGCCGGCATCGGCGCTTCCTCGACCACGTCATCTTCCACCGGACGTTGCAGGAACTGCACTCCCGGCACGCGAGCGGGCGCGAGACGCTGGTCGTCGCGGGCGCGGACCAGATCGGCCTGGAAGCCCTGGAAGCGATGTCGCGGCAGGCCCGGCGGTCCGGCGTCCGGTTGATCTTCCTGATCCAGCACCTGCGCGACGACCTGCGCAAGCTGCTCGGCGCCGGCGGCACCGTCTCGTTGCTGATGCAGCTGGGCAACGGCGAGGAGGCCGCCGCGGCGGCGGAGTTCATCGGCCGCGGTCACAAGTTCGTGCTGTCGCAGCTGACCGTGCAGGTGGGCAGGACGCTCACGCACGGCACGTCCCAGACCGAGGGCGGCTCGTCGAGCACCTCGCACAGCAGCGGCTACACCTACGGCGGCAACTCCAGCAGTTCCTGGTCCGGTGACGGTGGTGGCTCGTCGTCGTCGGGCAGTTCGTGGTCCAGGACCAGCAGCACCGCCAACACCAGGGAGAACAACTGGTCCGACACGGTCAACCAGTCGGAGGCGAAGTCGCAGAGCGAGGGCGAGACCGCCGCCCGGGTCTACGAGTTCGACGTCGAGCCGACCGCGTTGCAGGGCCTGGCTCCCACGGCGTTCGTGCTGATCGAGACCGGTCCGGCGGGGCGCCGGGTCGTCACCGGAGACTGCAACCCCGGCATCGTGCTGCTTGACCGGGTGGCCCTCAATGCCCGGGTCTCCTGACACCGTGCTCGACGGGTTCGTCTTCCACCGGATGGCCGTGGTTCCCCGCGGCGACGACCTGGCGACGGTCACCGACCGCCCCGACGAGGCCGGTGGACGCGCGCCGGCACAGTTGTTCGCGGCACTGACGGCGGCACACGCGGGCCTGCGCGGATCGGACGACGCTGCTTTCGCGGTGGCGTGGGAACGGCCGCGTGGCGGTCGGGAACTCCGGATTCTCGTTGGTGGACGGCCTTTCTCGCCGGTCGCCCGGCCCGTTTCCGGTGTGGCTGTTCCGTTGCTGTACCCGCCGGGCAGCCTCGGTGCGGCCGTGCCGACCGAGGAGATCGCCTCGCGGTGGGCCGAGCTGGGCTCGTGGACCCGGTGCGTGGGCGGTACCGATCCACTGTGGACTCCGCAGGACGGGGCCGGCGCCCCTGGCCGTGGCGGGTTCGACGACTACGTCACCCACCTGCCCGGTGAGTTCGTGTGGCTGGTCGTCGCCGAGCCGCTCGCCGCCGATGCCGTGGACCGCGAACTGCTGGCGTTGGAGACGACGATGCCGCGGTTGCGGCAGCGGGAGAACTCGGAGCCCGATCGGGTGGCGCTGCTGCGTGCCGAGTCCCGTTATCGGGAGCTGGCCCGTGCACAGGCCGTCGGAATGTGGTCGGTGAACGTGCTCGTCGGCGGTCCCGACGACGTGAGCACCCAGGCCGCGGCCGCTTTGCTTTGCGGCGCAAGCGATCTGGACGCGCTGCCGTACGTTCTCGCGCCAGGGCAGGAGTGTGCGGGCCTCGCGGACGTGTGGGGCGATCGGGTCAAGGGCGAGCTGAGCTCGCCCTTCTCGGCCACGGCGGAGTTCGTGGCCGCGGTGGCCCGCCCGCCGCGCCGGGAGCTGCCGGGCATCCGCGTGATCGAACCGCCGCTGTTCGACGTGACCCCGGAGACCGTCGGCGAGATCCCGCTGGGCACCGTGATCGACGACGCGGACCAGCCGGTCGGCGAGTACCGGGTCGCGCTGGACACCTTGAACCGCCACACGTTCGTCGCGGGCGCCACCGGTTCGGGCAAGTCCCAGACCGTCCGGCATCTGCTGGAGGGACTGACCGGCGCCCACGTGCCGTGGCTCGTGATCGAACCGGCCAAGGCCGAGTACGCGGCGATGGCCGGCCGGCTGGGATCGCCCGGTGCGGTGACGGTGATCCGGCCCGGCGATCCTGATGCGTATCCGGCCGGGCTGAATCCGCTGGAACCGGTCGCCGGTTTCCCGCTGCAGACGCACATGGACTACGTGCGGGCGCTGTTCCTGGCGGCGTTCGAGGCCGACGAGCCGTTCCCGCAGGTGCTGGCCCAGGCCCTGACCCGGTGCTACACCGACCAGGGTTGGGATCCGGTGACCGGCGAGGTGCGCGACCGGGTCGGCACCGTGCGGTACCCGAGTCTCGGCGACCTGCAGACGACCGCGAAAGAGGTCGTCAAGGGCATCGGTTACGGCAAGGAGGTCGCCGACAACGTCCGCGGGTTCGTCGACGTCCGGATCGGCTCGCTGCGCCTGGGCACTCCCGGCCGCTTCTTCGAGGGCGGCCACCCGCTGGACGTGGCGGCTCTGTTGCGGGGCAACGTGGTCCTGGAGATCGAGGACATCGGCTCGGACTCGGACAAGGCGTTCTTCATCGGCGCGGTGCTGATCCGGATCTTCGAACACCTCCGCGTGCACCACCAGCCGGGCGCGCGGGGCCTGAAGCACGTGCTGGTGCTCGAAGAGGCACACCGGTTGCTGAAACGGGTCGAGCCGGGCAGCCCCGCCGCGCACGCCGTGGAGCTGTTCACCTCGCTGCTGGCCGAGATCCGCGCCTACGGCGAGGGCATCATCGTGGCCGAGCAGATCCCGGGAAAGATCGTGCCGGACGTCGTGAAGAACACGGCGTGCAAGATCCTGCACCGCCTGCCGGCCGAGGACGACCGGCGCAGCGTCGGCGCCACGATGAACCTCAGCGAGGCCCAGTCCCGCCACGTCGTGACGCTGCCACCGGGCCGTGCCGCGGTGTTCACCGACGGCATGGACCGTCCGCTGCGCCTGGCGATGCCGCTGAACGAGGAACGCGAGTCCGCCGAACTCGTCTCGCGCTCGCCGGCCGTGCTGGGCCGCCGCAGCGCCGCGTGCGGTGCCTCGTGCGCCGGTAGTCCGTGCACCCTGACCCAGCTCAGCGACGCGGTGCACCTGGCTGATCGGGACGCGCGCCTGGTGCTGTGGATCGAACTGCTCACCGTCGCGCACGTGACCGGCCGCCCCGCCCCAGATCCCGACCCCGCCTGGCTGGCCTCACTGCCGACGGACCCCCGGTTGCTGGAATGCGCTCTGGCACACCGCGTCCAGTCCGCTGTGGACGTTCGCTACACCGGCATCACCAAGCGGTACGCGGCCGACGAGTTCATCGCGCATCTGACATCGAGTGCTTTGCGGACCTTGGCCGGTGAGCCTCATGGTTGCGCGCGCGAGGTGCACTGGCAGGCGGGCCGCTACCGGTGGTTCGACGTCTATCAGGCGTTGAAGCGAACCGACCTGGCGACACCACATCCGGACACGCAGGCCTGGCGCGATCGCGGCCTGGTGCTGGAAGGCACGACCACCGCCGAGCAGCTCGCCGCTCTCCGCGCTCATCCGGACCAGTGGCGCGACGGCGATCGCACGGTGATCGGCTCGTTGCGCCCGACGCTCGTGGAGACCGCGATCGCGCGGCTGAGCAACAAGCCCGACCGGGTGGAGCGGTTCAGGGCGGCTACCGGGTTCCTGAACCTGACCTGGCGTGCGGCCGAGGTGCTGCGGCTGGACCAGAAGGACGGCTGATGAGTGAGCTGAACGACGGTGGTTCATCGGAGGCCGAGGAGCCGCCGCCTGCTCCGGAGACTTCCGATGAGCCGGTGGATGATGGCCCGGAGGAGTCCGAGTCGGCGGATGATTCCGTTGATACCGCTGATGATCCGGTGGATGACGATGAGCCGGTCGATGATGCGCCGGTTGACGATGGTGAAGCTGCTGAGGCGCCTGCCGAGGATCGCGACGATCCGGTTGATGATGACGATCCGGTTGACGATGAGCGTGCTGAGGCGCCTGCTGAGGCAGATGACGATCCGGTCGACGATGACGATCCCGTTGATGATGACGATGTGCCGGTCGATGATGACGAGCCTGAGCCGCCGGCCGAGGATCACGACGATCCGGTCGATGATGATGAGCCGGTTGATGATGAACCTGAGCCGCCCGCCGACGACCATGACGACCCGGTAGACGACGAGCCCGTCGAGGACACCGAACCGCCTGAGGACGAGGAGCCCGAGCCTCCCGCCGCTGACGAGGACGACCGGCAGGATCCGGCTGAGGAACAGGCCGATGACGAGGCTGACCGGGCCGATGATCAGGCCGACGACGAGCGTGCCGAGGCCGAAGAGCAGCAGGCTGAGGATCAGGCCGATGATGATCGGGCCGATGCCGAAGAGAAGCGTGCCGAGGACGACGCCGATCGCGTTGATGCCGACGAGCAGCAGGCTGACGACGAACAGCGGGCCGACGAGCAGAAGCGGGCGGAGGACGACGCCGATCGCGCTGACGCCGACCAGCAGCAGGCCGACCAGCAGCAGGCCGACGACGACCGCCCCGAAGAGGCCAACCGCACCGAGTCCGACGACACCACCGCCGAGGCGAACCGGCCAGAAGCAGAGGACCGCACCGAGCCTCAGGACAACAACCCGCCGCCCGACGAGAAGCCCGCCGACGAGAAGCCAGCCGATGAACAGCGTGCCGATGAACAGCCCGCTGACCCGCCGCCCGACGACACCGAGCGCGAGCGGGAACTCAAGCTCAACGATCCGCGCTGGGACGGCGACTGGTCGCAGTCGTTGTCACAGCAGCCGGGTGTCGACGGGGTGCACTCGTTCCAACGGGAATCGGCACAACAGCACCTCTCGCCGGACGTCTACAAGTTGAAAGCCACCTCCGACAGCGCTTCCGGGATCGCAGCCGGGGCGTCGGCGGACTACCTCGGCCCCCGCGCCTCCATGGAGATCGGCTCTCGCTCGACTCCGCTCGAGATGTCGAAGGCTGCCGACAAGACTTCGCCAGGGCAGGAGCGGACCGGGCCGGGCGCCGAGCCCCAGCCGGTCCACGACCTCCCGCCGCTCAACCCCGGCAACGACGTTCCGGGTGAGCTGAATCCGCGCACCGAGGTGCCAACGCCGGAGCCGGCCCAGCCCAGTGTCGAGAACCCGCCCCGGCACGACGTTCCGCCGATCAACCCCGGCGAGGAACTCACCGAGCAGCTGAACGAGGACAACCCGGACGTCGCCACACCCGACACCACCGGCCAGGTCATGGAAGCGTCGGACTCCTCCACCGAACGACCGAGCGGTTCCGGTGAGGTGGAGAAGAAGTCCGGGGAGCAGGACGCGGACTTCAAGCAGCGCGCGCAGGACACGTCCAACCAGGTCGAGCGGCAGGGCGAGGCTTTCAAGGAACGCGCTCAACAGATGTACGACAAGGTCGAACGTCAGAGCGACGAGTACAAGGGCACGCCACCGGCCAGGACGGGCGAGGACGCCGACGAGGTCAAGAAGGTCGACGAGAGCGAACAGGCTCGGGCGGAGGCCACCATCGAGGTCACCGCCGGGCTCGCCGAGGAGGAGTTCTCGGATGAAATCCCGCCAGTGGGCGAGCTTGGCGACAGCGGCGCGTCGGGCCCGCTCGTGCAGGCGGCGCTGGCCTTCCGCAGGGACGGCTGGGAACCGACGAAGCACATCGTCGCGGGCAAGATCGACGGGTTGAAGAAGAGCATCGCGGACAAGGAGAAGCCCGGCGGCCCGAGCGACCAGTTCAAGCAGCGGGCCGAGGACCGGGCCGCGGAGAACAAGCGGCAGGGCGAGGAGTTCCAGCAGCGGTCCCAGGACAGGTACGACCGGGCCGGGCTGGGTGACTCGGGTGACACGGGCGGCGACGAGCAAGGTCAGGGCGAGGACGGCTCAGACGGCAAGGACGATGTCGAGGCGCCCCAGGGCGATCCGGACCTGGCCACGCCCGATCCCGCGGACCGGCCTGCGGAAGCGTCGAACTCTGATGACCCACCGGCCGGCGGAGGCGACAAGGGTGGCGGGGCCGACAAGGGCGGCGGCAAGGACGGCGGCGGCAAAGGTGGCGGGGGCAAAGGTGGCGGGGGCGACAAAGGCGGCAAGGACGGCAAAGGCGGCAAGGACGACGGTGCCGACAAGAAGGACGACAAGCACGACCAAGCCGCCAACGAGGCGACCACCGAGTACCTCAAGCGAGGTGGCGAGGTGCTCCTTTCGGGAGCCGCGGAACCGGTCGGCCAGGTCGACGCCTCCGGCGGGCTGAGCCCGGCGGTCGATGCCGCCGTGAACTTCGCCAGGGACGGCTTGAAGCCGACGATCCAGATCGCTCAGGGCCTGTACGACAGGGTGAAGAGGCAACTGACCGGCGACTCCCCGAAACCAGGCGAGACCTCCGGCGCCGATGAGTCGAAGCCGGTGGAAGGCAAGCCACCGGCAGGCGGGCCGGGCGACGAGAACGGGCCGCCGGCTGAGCCAGGGGCGACACCTCCGCCGGAGAAGCCCGGAGGCGAGAACCCTCCGCCCAAGGGTCCGGACGACAAGCGCGACTAGCGCGCTATCAGGGCGGTGGCAGGTCCACCGTGCTGAGCACGTCGGCCTCGGCCAGGTACAACCGGCCGAGGTCGACGAGAAGTGTCCCTAGCTCCCGATAGTGCGCCGCGCGCTCGACGTCGGGAATCAGGCCGCACGTGCGCAACATATTCTGTGCGAGCATCTCGCCGAACTGTGGATAACTCTTTACCACCTCGCGTGAGAGGCGTTGGAGAGATACGCGCAGAAGGTCTTCGGTCAGGATTTCCGCGGCCATGGCAGGATCCCCTCGTTGTCTCGCCAGACGCCGTCGCAGTCCCAGCAGGTCGGCCAGCATATCTTGTCTCGCCACAGCTCGAAGTCTTGCGGCACAAAAGGGTCACCGCATAGAGTCTCGACGAGCCGCCCCCTGGCCGGTTCGTCGTGAATGGCGTGTCGCCGCCCCTCGTGGGGCATCCATCGGAACTTCACAGAATTATTCTCCGTCTTGGAGGAGTTCCAAGCCAACGCCCTTTTGGGTTATGTTGCGATCAAACGATCCGGAATGGCGGTTAATGCGGCTACGGTCCTCGCCATGCCTAAAAGATTCTCCACTGCGAGGGGTCGTGAGTTCGGGGACGCGCTGCGTGCGGCCATCGTTGGCACCGGGATGACGTCGCGCGCCGTCGCCGAGCTCGCGGGCTGGGACGAGGCCAAGCTTTCGGATCTCGTCAACGGCAAGGGCGGTTCGACCGAGCTCGAGCTGGCGCTGCTGCTGGGTGTGTGCCGGACGCCGCCCGAGGAGCGCGACCACGTGCTGTCGATCTTCCCCGGTGCCCACGTCCGGGGTTGGTGGCAGGAGCACGGGGCGTGCGCGCCGATCCGGCCGCGCACGCTGGCCGAGCACGAGAAGCTGGCGAAGAAGCTGGTCAGCTGGCAGACGATGGTGCTGCACGGCATGTTGCAGATCCCGGACTACATGCGCGCGGTGATCACCGCATGTGCGAACGCGCCGGACGACGAGCTGGAGGCACGGGTCGAGGCGAGAACCTTGCGGCAGAAGGCGTTTCGCGCCGGCTTCAAGGCGGTCTTCTTCATCCCCGAGGTGGTGCTCCTGAACCCGGTCGGCGGGCCGGAGGTGATGCGCGAACAGTTGCTGCACCTGGAGAAGATGGCCGGCCGGCCGAGTATCGTCATCCGGATCGTGCCGCTCGACGCCGGGGCGCACACCGGGATGGCCGGGTCGTTCGACATGCTGACGTTCGACAAGTACGAGACGGCGGTGTTCCTGGAGAGCGAGAACTCCAGTCTGATCATCGAGGCGCCGGCGTCGGTCAAGGCCTACGAGCGCGTCGCCGCCGGGCTCGAACTGGCCGCCTTGGATGCGGAACAATCAAGGGAGCTGATCAGGAAGCTGCTGACCTGAGGAGACACCGATGATCAAGTGGCGCAAGAGCAGTGCCAGTGCGAACGCCAGTGCCTGTGTCGAGGTCGCCACCGGGATCGGGGTCCGGGACAGCAAGGCGTGCACCACCCACGTCGAGGTGGGCGCGAACGCGTGGACGGCGTTCCTGGGCGAGGTCAAACGAGAGCGCTGAGGTTCGTGCGGCGGTGAGCGCGACTCACCCCAGGCGTTTCACCCCAGGTAGGGGGAGAAGTGCTCGGCGACGGTGTCCGCGACCGCTTCGGCGTCACGAGCACCGTCGACCTCGATCACGCGGATGCCGAGCGTCACCGCGGCGCACACCGCGTCGTCGGCGACGAGCCGGTCCCGGCCGAGCCGATTGCGCTGGCCACGTGCGGGATCGCTGACCCTGGCGCCGATCGCCGCCGCTCGCGGCAGCACACGGACCTGGTGTTCGCGGAACTCCTGCGTCGGCACCATGACGATCATCCGGCGCGTCGAGTCGATGATCGGTGCCACGAGCTCGGGCCGCAGACCCCATCCCTCGGCGAGGTATCAGGGCACTACGGGGAACGGTGGATCGGAACACCGAGCCCGCACAGGTCGCTCGAGCGCCCACTCGAACCGGACCGGGAACCCGGCCAGGGTCGCTCGCGGCCAGGTCTTCCGGGGTCTGGTGGAGCCACACGTCGTCGGGGGATCGCCGGCGGCGGCTGGCCGAGAGCCAGGCGGCGCGCGATGCGGCGGTCGTTGTGTGCACGCGCGTCGTGGAAGTCGTTGTGGTAGCGCGGTGATGCCGTGTCGCAGTGCCAGAAGCTCGCCGGGAAACGGTCGATTTCTCCGCCCGTTGCGCGCCACCGATCCACAGTGCGTTGCGCACCGTGCCGAACGGACTCTTGGACTTCGGTCACGCGATCATTCTTCGGCCTGACCGGGCAACCTTGCTACGCCAAATCCGTCGCCGGTGCCGCTGGCATGAGCCCGTGACCGGGCCCCGGACCCCAGCCGGGGCCCGGTCGTTACCATCCGAACCATGACCATGCCCGCTGCGATCGATGCCGTCCGTGAAGCATTCATCGGGCTCACCGCGGGAGAGTTCGATCTGCCGCCGCGGCAGGCGTTCAGTGAGAGCCGCTCGCTCGTGATGTCCGTGCACCACCGGCCGACGAGGTCCACCGCGGTCAAGGTGATCAGCATCGAGATCGAGCGCGACCCGGTGATCACCGGCACGGTCGTCTACTCGCACCCGGACGGGCAGTTCGTCACGGACGCGGTGCCGCTCACCACCCTGCGCACGGGCGCGGTTGTCGGTGTGGCAACGGATCTGCTCGCGGACGAAGACGCCTCGCAGCTCGCGTTGCTCGGTGCCGGCGCGCAGGCCGCGGACCAGGTGCGGGCCGTGCACGCCGTGCGGCCGTTGAAGAAGCTCGTCGTGTTCAACCGCAACGCCAGGAAGGCCGAGGCGTTGCTGGCGAGCCTGAAGGACGAGCTGCCGGACACCGTCATGGATGTCGCGACAACCGCGCAGGAAGCCGTGTCGGGCGCGGACGTTGTGTGCTGTGCGACGGCTTCGACGAAGCCGCTGTTCGCCATGGACGCGTTGCCGGAACGCGTGCACGTGAACGCGATCGGGTCGTACCGGCCAGCGATGCGGGAACTGCCGCAGGAGCTGCTCGCGACCGCGGAGGTCGTGGTCGTGGACCAGGTCGAGGCGGCACTGAGCGAGGCCGGGGAGATCATTCGCGCGGTGCGGTCCGGCGTGCTGCGGCTGGAATCGCTGGTCGAACTCGGTGCGGCGCTGGGGAATCCGCCGTTGCGGCAGGGGCGGACGGTGTTCAAGTCCGTGGGCGTGGCCGTGCAGGATTGGGCTGTGGCAAGGCTTTTGGCGTAAGCTGTTGCAGGTATTAAACGAACGAGCGCGACAAAACGCGCTGGACGCGAACCCCTCCGCCGCAGGGGTTCGGCATCCAGCGCGTTCGATTCTCCCGGTCAGACCGCAGGCCCGGCCCGGAGAGACCTCATACCTGCCACTTCTGGTTCGCGCCGCCGCCGCACTCCCAGATCTGGAGTCTTGTGCCGTTGGCGGAGGAGTTCCCCGTGGCGTCCAGGCACTTGTTCGCCTGGGGGTTCACGATGTCCTGAGCGCCGCTGACGGTCCACCGCTGCGCGCCGGAACCGTTGCAGTCCCACAACTGGACCGCTGTCCCGTTCGCAGTACCGCCGCCGGAGACGTCCAGGCACTTGCCCAGCGCGCGGATCGTGCCGTCACCGGGACGGCTCCACTTCTGGGCGTTGTTGCCGTTGCAGTCGGTGATCTGGATGGGCGTGCCGTTGGCGGTGCTCGCCCCGGCCACGTCGACGCACTTGCCGCCGATGCCGCGGATCTCCGTGCCCCGCCGACGGGCGGCGGGCTGTCGTTGGAGACGCGGACCCAGTCGATCACGAGCTGCTGCGGGAACGTCGTGCTGCCGTCCGGGTAGCCCGGCCACTCACCGCCGACCGCGAGGTTGATGATGATGAAGAACGGCTTGTTGAACACCCACTGCCGGCCGCCGAGGTCGGCGGGCGTCTTGCGGCCGTAGACGTTGCCGTCCACCGACCACACGATCTCACCCGGCCGCCAGTCGACGGCGAAGTTGTGGAAACCGTCGGCGAAGTTCGGGCCGTTGTACTGGTGCAGGAGTCCGCCGGAACCGCTGTAGCCCGGGCCGTGGATCGTGCCGTACGCGGTGTTCTGCTGGTGTCCCAGGAACTCCATGATGTCGATCTCGCCGGAGCCCGGCCACGGGTTGCCGGTGTTGATGTCCGCGCCCAGCATCCAGAAGGCCGGCCAGATGCCCTTGCCGCGCGGCATCTTCATCCGCGCTTCGAACCGGCCGTAGGTCTGGGTGAACTTGCCGGCGGTGTTGATGCGGGCGGAGGTGTACTGACACCTGCCGTCCCAGCACTGGTAGTTGCCGGGGTTCTCGCGTTTGGCGGTGATCACGAGATTGCCTGGCACCGTCGTGCGCCGCGTTCGAGGTACCAGCCTGGTACCACTGCGATTCTCGGTTGTTGCCGTTGTTGTTGCCGACTTCCATTTGCCACTTACCGCCGTCGACACCTGTGCCGGCGGGGGCGTTGAACTCGTCGGCCCAGGTCACCGCCGCGTTGGCAGGGGGAGCTTGGCTGGTGGTGGCGACGGTGATCCCCGCGGCCACCAAAGCGGCGGCAGCGAGGGCCGTCCCGATGCGTCGCTGCATCGAACCGACCTTTCCGGGTTTTAGTTGTGCGCCCAGTGGTTCGGAAGTGTTGTCACGCTCGTGACTCTCGGTCAACGTGTAAACCTTTTCGGCTTTACATCAGATGAGAGCGCTCTCAGGGAGCGCTCCCATCTGGTTCGGGTCAGCCGCAGCGACGCCGACGAAGATCGTTTTCTCCTGGCTGATGTTCGACACGCGCACCTCGACCGTGCCCGGCCCGCTCAGGTGCTGGTTCTGCACGTCGACACGCAACACGGTGCAGCCCGGCTGGTTCGCCACCGAGATGCGGTGCACGCCGGTCTCCACGGCCTCCACGTGCGCCTCGTGCATGACCCACAGCTCAGGGGCGTAATAAGACCACTTCTTGTTCGACGCGCCGTTGGTGTCGGTCCAGGTCACGGCGTAGCCGTCCAGTGGACCGGCGCCGTCCCAGCGGTAGAAGCGGGTGTCGATCTCGACGATCACCCGGTCGCCGACCTTGAAGTTGTCGGTCTTGCTGTGCGCGGGTACGAACCCGTGCCGGTTACCGCCGGCGTTGCCGCAGTCGACGACGTTCAGTCCGTTCGCGACGCCGAACTTCGCGCATCCGGCGAGGAAGTCCTCGACGGTGGTGACCCACACCTTGTACACGCCGCCGTTGTTGGGCGTGTCCAGGTAGGGGAAGAGCTGGACGGTGGTGGCGTCGTGGTCCACATCGGACCCGGTCACGTGCTCGCAGCGGTGTCGACGACGCCGCTGATCACATCGTCCGCAACGGTGGCTGGGGCTGGTGACGGCCGGGTGCGCGCCGTCGTTCGGGCCGCTGTTCGCCGCCGGGGTCGCGGTCGGCGTCAGCACGGTGATCGCGCCGATCATCGGGCCCATGGTGGCGGGGATGGTCGCGCCCGACCGCAGGGGTGCGGCCAGTGGGACGATGCTCGCGGGATCGATCGGCGGGATGCTGCTCGCCAGGACGTTCGGCGGGGCGTTCGGGGAGTGGCTCGACTGGCGGGCGCCGTACCTGGTGGCGGCGGGGCTCGCGGTCGTGATGGCGGTGGCGCTGTGGCGGGCCCTGCCGCCGACCGAACCGCACACCCGGCAGTCCTATCCGGACCTGTTGCTGGAACCGTTGCGGCTGCTGCGGAATGAGCCAGAGCTCCGCCGATCCTGCTGGTACCAGGCCATGATCTTCGGGGCGTTCAGTGCCGTGTGGGGAAGCGTCGCCCTGCTCCTCACCGGACCCAGGTACGGCTACGGCGCGCAAGCCGTGGGGCTGCTGGCGTTGGTCAACCTCGCCACGATGGTGGCGACGCCGATGGTGGGCCGGATCGTGGACCGGCGCGGGTCGGATCCGGTGAACCTGGTCTGCATGCTCGCGGTGATCGGTTCCGCCGGGGTGCTGGCGGCCGGGGCCGCCGGTGGAGCCGGCGGGCTGGTCGCGTTGGTGGCCGGCACGCTCGTGCTCGACGTCGCGATGCAGTGCGGGATGGTCGCGAACTCGATCCGCATGTACGCCCTGAGCGACACCCATCGCGGCCGTCTCAACACCGCCTACATGACGTGCGCCTACCTGGGTGGCGCGGTGGGGTCATGGTTGGGGGTGCAGGCGTACACCCTCGTGGGATGGCGCGGCGTGTGCGGGCTCGTAGCCCTGATGGCGGCTGCGGCTCTCGCCCGCCATGTGGTCGTCATCAAACGCAGCCTTGACGCACGAGGCTAATGTCATTAGCTTTTGAGCTATGGCTGTTCGACAACGTCTCACCACCGCTTTGGTCGTGGACGCCGCACTGCAGTTGGTCGACGAGCAGGGTGTCGACGGGCTGACGCTCGCCGCCGTCGCGAGTCGTACCGGTGTCGCCACGCCCTCGCTGTACAAGCATGTCGCAAGCCTCGCGGAGCTGCGAGGCCAGATCGGCGTGCGGGTGCTGGAAGAGATGACCGCGAGGTTCACGGAGGCGGTGCTCGGCCTGGCGGGCGACGAGGCGGTGACGGCGCTAATGCACGCCTATCGGGCGTATGTCACCGAACGCCCGAAGCGGTACGCGGCGGTGCCGATGGACCCGCTGCACGACGAACTGCAGCGGGAAGCCGGCCTGAAGCTCATGGAGGTCATGCTCGCGACGCTGCGCGGCTACGGCCTCGAAGGCTCGGCCGCGATCCATGCGACGCGGCGGCTGCGGGTGATCGTGCACGGCTTCGCGTCGATCGAGTCGAGCGGCGGGTTCGGCCTGCCGGAGGGTCTCGACGACACCTACGACCAGCTCGTTCAGCTGTACGTCAACGATCTCAGGGGGCAATCATGAAGTGGACGCTCACCGCCGCGGGCCTGCTGTTCCTGCTCTATCCCGCGACGAGACCGTGGGAGGACGAGACGACCACGGCTGGTGCCGCGGCCGCGATGGGGTCCCAGGCGTGGGTCTGGTCGCACCTGTTCGCGATGATCGGGTTCATCCTGGTACCGATCGCGCTGCTGGAGATCCACCGCACCGCCGCCGTCACGTTCTGGGTGGGCGCCGGGCTCACGCTGCCGTACTACGGCGCGGAGGACTTCGGGCTGCACGAGATCGCCGCGCAGCCGAACCTCCTCGAACTGGCCGAGTCCGTGCGCTACAACCCGGTCGCCGTCACGACTTTCGCGGTCGGGCTGGTGACGATGGGGGTCGCGGCGATCATGGTCGCGCTCAGGCTCCGCACGACACCGGCGATCCTGTTCGCCGCCGGGTTCGCGTTGTTCCTGCCGCAGTTCTTCACGCCGCCCGCCGTCCGGATCGTCCACGGCGTGCTCATGATCGTCGGCTGCGTCTGGCTGGCGTGGGACTCAGCGCGCCGTCAGGCGGAACAACCGCAGCTCGCGGCCTCCTGACCGCTTCACGTAGTCCTGGAACGAGGGCCAGGCCGCCACCATCTTGTGCCAGGCGGCCTCGCGCTCGGCCCCTTCGAGCAGCGTTCCCCGCACATCGCGAACGTCACCGCGCACGTTCACCTGGATGTCCGGGGTCTTGAGCAGGTTCGCGGTCCAGGCAGGGTGGTGGGGCTTGCCCCAGTTCGAGCCGACGACCAGCATGCCGTCGCCGTCGGCCACGTACTGGACCTGGTTCTCGCGCCGCTCACCGGACTTCGCACCGATCGTGATCAGCGTCAGGCCGGTCTGCTTGCTGAACGACACGAGGGTGACCTTGCCGCCGGTCAGCTTGTACAACAGGCGATCGGTGCCGATCACGGCCTTCTCCAGCAACGACATTCAGAGCGCTCCCGTCGACCTCGCCGCGTAAATGGCGGCCGCCAGAAGCGTATCGCGCCGCTAACGTGGGTCTCCGCCGCTCACGACGACAGGGAGCACACGGATGGTGCGCAAGATCGCAGGTCGCCCGGCGGTGATCACCGGGGCAGCCTCCGGGATCGGCCGCAGCCTCGCGCAACGGCTGTCCCGCCACGGTTCACCGGTGATCATCGCCGACGTCGACGCCGAGGGCCTCGCGAAGACGGCGGCCTCGCTGTCCGGCCCGGTGCTCAGCCGGGCGCTCGACGTGCGGGACGCCGACGACGTCCACCGGTTCGCGGCGGAGGCGCGGGACTGGCTGGACCTGCCGCTGGCGGCGGTGTTCAACAACGCCGGGGTGGCGACGTCCGCGAGCGTGACCGGGTCGCTGCCCGAGGACGACGCCTGGCTGTTCGACATCAACTACTGGGGCGTCGTGCACGGGACGCGGGCGTTCCTGCCGATGCTGCTCAAACAGAACTACGGCGTCGTGGTGAACACCTCCAGCGTGTACGGCCTGTGTGGAATGCCGAACCAGAGTGCTTACTGCGCCTCGAAGTTCGCCGTCCGCGGGTTCACCGACTCGCTGCGCCAGGAGCTGCGCGGCACCGGCGTCTCCGCGGTCGCCGTGCACCCCGGCGGAATCAAGACCAACATCGTCCGGAACGCGCGGATCCACCACGACCCCGAGGGCCGCGACCGGTCGCCGGAGCAGATGGCGGCGGATTTCGAGGCGATCGCACTGACCACACCGGACAAGGCCGCCGAGATCATCCACCGCGGTGTCGAACGGGGGAAGGCGCGCGTGCTGGTCGGACCGGACGCCTACGCGTTCGACCTGCTCGCCCGGATCACCCCGACGCACTACTTCAGCGTGATGGCGCGGCTGTTCGAACGCTGAGGCATGATCTCCGCCGTGGACTCCTCGACACTGGTCCGGCGGACCGAACAGTGGTTCGTCCGGCAGGGCGCGCCGACGATGATCGAGGGCTACGGATTCCGCTCGCACGTGCTGCCGCGGATGCTGCCGGGGCTCGCGTTCGTGGCGGTCGGCAGCCTCGCCTGGCTGGTGCTGCTCAGGTCCGACGGGCAGGCGCGGTGGGTGCTCCTCGGCCTGGACGTCGCGGTGATGGTGGCCGTGTGGGTCCTGCTCTCGCTGTTCGTGCGGCGGTTGCCGGAGTTTTCCCGCCGCACGACCGTGTTGCTGCTCGTCGTGTATTCGGCGATGCCGGTGATCGTGCCGACGCTGCAGATCGCCATCGGCAACACGCCCACCGCGCCCGGAAGCGTCGACTTCGGGAAGGTGTGGTTCGTCCCGCTGTGGTTCTTCGTCTTCTTCGGCCTGGCTTTTGTGGCGACGATGCTGGCCACCACCTACGGGCTGGGCGCGCTGCTTCGGGCAGCGATCCGGCACACCATTCAGGACCTGCGCAACAGCGTGCATCTGCTGGGCCGGGCGTTGCCGCCGCTGTTGTTCGTGACGCTCTTCCTGTTCTTCACCGGTGAGCTGTGGCAGGCGATGAACCTGCTCTCGTGGCAGCGGGTCAGCCTGATCGTGCTGCTGTTCGCCTTCATCACCGTGCTGGCGGCGGCCGCCCGCCTGCGCGACGAGATCGGCCGGGTCGAACAGGACCTGCGGCCGGAGGTGCTGACGGTGGCGTGCCAGGGCACCCCGCTGTCCGGGGTGGACATCGAGGAGTCGTTGCCGCCCAAGCGGTTGAACGGCCGGCAACTGCGTAACCTGCTGGTGATGCTCGCGACCAGGCAGCTCGTGCAGGCGGCGGTGGTCGGGCTGGCGCTGTTCGCGTTCTTCGTGGTGCTCGGCCTGATCGTCGTCACGCCCGAGGTCGCCAAGCTGTGGATCGGGGAGCCGGCCGTCGGGTCGATGATTCCCGGTGTGCCGGCGGCGATGCTGCGCAACGCGACGTTGTTCGCCGGGTTCGGCAGCATGTACTTCTCGGTGATCTCGATGAGCGACGCCGAGCACCGGCGCCAGTTCTTCGCGCCCGTGATCGAGAAGGTCGAGCGGACCCTCGAGGTGCGGGCCGTCTACCTGGAGGTCAGAGCGCGGGCGCTGGCCTGAGCGCGGCGTCGCGGCTGGGCGGCGCGCCGAACCGGCGGCGGTACTCGCGGCTGAACTGCGACGGGCTGTCGTAGCCGACCCGGTGGCCGACGCCGGTGACGTCCTTCGGGTTGGTGCCGAGCAGGATCCGGGCCTCCTGCAGCCGGATCTGCTTCTGGAACTGGATGGGACTCATCGCGGTGATGGCCTGGAAGTTGCGGTAGAAGGCCGACGCGCTCATCCCGGCGATCCGTGCGACGTCCTCGACCCGGAACGACTCGGCGTAGTTCGCGCGGATCCACCGGACGGCATCGGCGATGTGGCCGAGGCTGCTGTCTTTCGTGGCGAGCCGGCGGACCGCCGCGCCCTGCTCGCTCGTCAGCACCCGCCAGAGGATCTCCTGCTTGATCAGCGGGGCGAGCGCGGTGGCGTCGCGCGGGTGGTCGAGCAGCCGGGCGAGTCTCAGGACGGCGTCCGCGAGCTCCGGTGTCGCGTCGCTGACGGCGAGGCCTTCCGGTGTGCCGGTGGACTTCGGGAAGTCGTTCTGGCGCAGTAACTCCGCTACTGCTTGCGGACGCAGGACCAGGCCGATGCCGAGCGCCGGGTTGCCGGGGCCGACGTCGATCCAGTCGCCCGTGATCGGCAGGTCGAGCGCGGCCACGAGGTACTGGCCGGCCCGGTAGTCGTAGACGCGGTCGCCCAGTTCGATGCGTTTGCGGCCCTGCGCGACGAACGCGAGGATCGTGCCAGTCATGGACGGTTCGTCACGGGTGCTGCCGATCTTGGCCACGAGGACGTCCTCGATCGGAGTGCTCAGATCCGGCCGGGCGTGCCGGGTGATCAGTGCGCACAGCTCGTCCACGGGTCGATGCTGCTCGCGGTGGGACGATCAGGCAAGTCCGCCGACGAAGGTGAGTGCCTCGGACAGCGGCTTGCGGCGCAGGTCCGGCACCTCGCAGTCGTCGGCCGGATAGCCGACGGGGAACAGGATGTACGGCCGTTCGCCGGGGCGTCCCAGCAGGTCGCTCAGGAACGTCATCGGGTTCGGTGTGTGCGTCAGCGTCGCCAGGCCCATCGAGTGCAGCGCCGCGATGAAGAACCCGCACGCGATGCCGACACTTTCGTTGGTGTAGTAGGTCTTCCGGCCGTCCTGGTGCTTCTGCGCGAACGCCGCCACCAGCCACGGCGCGGTCTGCAGGAACTCCTTGCTCGCGTCGGTCTCCAGCGGTGCCAGCGCCGCGTGCCACTCCGGGAGGTCGCGATCGTGGTAGAAGCGGCGTTCCTCCTCTTCCGCCGCCTCCCGGACGCGGCGTTTGAGCTCGGGATCCCGGGTGGCGACGAACCGCCACGGCTGCTGGTGCGCACCGCTCGGTGCGGTGTTCGCGGCCAGGACCGCCAGCTCGATCGCCGCCGCGGGAACGGGGTCGGGCGAGAACCAGCGCACGGACCGGCGTCCGTCGAGCAGCCGGTGGAAAGCCCGGCCGCGGTCGAGTCCCTCCTCGATCGGCAGCCTCGGCGGTGCGTACGGGACGAAGGGGTGGCGGTGCGGTCGGCTCATGGTTTCCGACGATGCCCGGCCCTGATTCTTTTGACCAGCTCAAGTTCTTGATGCCAGTTATAAGGTCAGCTGATGAATCTGCCCAACGTGACCGTGCGGCAGCTCGAATACCTGATCGCGGTGGCGGAGACCGGCACGCTGACCACCGCGGCCGAACGCTGTCACGTTTCCCAGTCGGCCATCTCGCTGGCGTTGAGCGAACTGGAGCGCGCGCTGGACCTCCGGCTGGTCGTCCGGTCGCCGCGCCGGGGCGCCGCGCTGACGGCGGCGGGCACGCGGGTGCTCGCGGACGCCCGCCGGGTGGTCGGTGCGATGGGCGATCTCGGTGCCGAGGCACGCGGACTCAGCAGCCAGGTCAGCGGCGTGCTGACGGTCGGCTGCTACGCGCCGATCGCGCCGTTCCACCTGCCCGCGGCGATCGCCGGCTTCGAACGCGCGCACCCGGAGGTGTCCGTCCGGTTCGTCGAGGGGAGCCTGCCGGAGATCGGCGACGACCTGATCGCCGGACGCTGCGAGATCGCGTTCCTGTACGACCAGGACCTGCAGCCAGGCATCGCCTTCCGCACGCTGTACGACCAGGCGCCGAAGATCCTGCTGCCGGCCTCCCACCGGCTGCGCCGCCGTCGCGCGGTCGCGTTGCGCGAACTGGCGTCCGACCCGTTCATCCTGCTCGACGTCGCGCCGAGCGAACGCTACTTCCGCTCCGTTTTCGCCGCCGCAGGGGTCGACATGGTCGTGACCCACCGGGCCCGCAGCTTCGAGCTCGCCCGATCGCTCGTGGCGCGCGGCATCGGCTACTCGATGACGGTCCAGCAGCCGGCCCTGTCCACGTCCTACGAGGGGCTGGAGGTCATCGCCGTGCCGCTGCGCGACGCCGTGCCCACCACTCCGGTCGTGCTGGGGTGGGCCGGCGGCGGACCGCTGACACGACGGGCGCAAGCGTTCGCCGAGCACTGCGCCACCCTGTTCGGCCCGTGATCGTTGCCGGTCATGTTCGGCCGGGACGATCGACGCGAGAACGACCTGCCGGGTCTCGTCGAGCAACCGCAGGCCCTCGTCGGCGGTGGCCAGGACGTCGGCGTGGCTCGCCTCATCCGGGCCGAGCAGTGCGATGACCGCCGCGGCCATGACGTCGTACGGAGACGCGACGACGATGTCGGGTAGCGGGTGCGGATTGGCGATCACGTCGATGAAGCCGGCCTGGAGCGCGCGCAGCGCGTAGGCCTGTTCGTCCAGTCGCCAGTCGGTGCGGGCCATCCCGTGCCGGCGCCATACGGGCAGTACGCGGTCCATCAGTTGAGTAGGGCTCAGTGCGGCGAGTAGTTCCTTGGTGCGCGGGTGTTCGGCGAGAACACCGAGCAGGGCGGCGTCACCGGTTTGCACGGCGCGAACGAACGGGTGCTCCAGTGCGATCCGGATCATCAGGGGGACCAGCCGGCGCGGACGGCCGTTCTCCGGGTCGGTGGTCAGCGCTTCGAAGAACCCGTCCGCCACGGCCAGGAAGTCCCGGACGAGCAGCCCGACGAACAGGTCCTCCCTGGTCTCCCAGTAGAGGTAGACAGTGCCCTTGCCGACGTGCGCCTTCTCGGCGATCTCGGCGACCGTCACGCCCTTGACTCCGCGTCGCAGCACCAGTTCCCGCGCGGCGGCGAGGATGCGGGCCGCCTTGTCGGAGCCGTGTTCGGGCAGCGTGACCATTGGGGGAGTTCTCCATCCACGCACAGTTGGAATACCGGTGAGCCGGCCCCCATCATGCCGCCGCTATGTCGGCGTCCTTCATGCGGTTCATCTTGCTGCGTGCCATCAGCGACCACATGCGAGGTCCCAGCCGCGTGCTGAACAAGGTCCCCATGAGCCGCCGCACCGTGATCTCACGTCGGTTGGCCGGTGTGAAGGTCGACCGTTGCTTGATTCCGGCCTGCTGGTACTGGTCCGTGTAGGGGCGCAGTCTGCGCTCCCACTCCGTCAGGGCGCGATCCAGGTCGTCCGGGTGGCGTGCCAGCATCGTGCCGAGCAGGTCCGCGCCGGCCAGGGCGGTGGAGGCACCCATCCCGGAGTACAGGCCACGCACCACGCCGCATCGCCGACCCAGACGACCCGCCCGCGGTGCCAGCTGTCCATGCGCACCTGCTCGACCGAGTCGAACAGCAGGTCGTCGGCGGACTCCATGGCCGCGACCACAGCACCGAGCACGGGCCCCATCGGCTTGGTCCCGTACACCGCGCGGATTCGCTCGACCGGCGACTCGGTGAACTCCGCGTCGACGTCGTCAGTCCGGTACGAGAACAGAATCGTCGGATCGCGATCGGAGAACGCCCACACCCACATGGACCGCTCGGGTTCGAACAGCGTTCCGCCTTCGCCCGTGTCCAGCGTGCCTGGCGCACCACGGTATTCGAACGCGGCGATCATGTAGTTCAGCCGGCGGAGGTACTTCTCGTGCGGCCCGAACACCAGCGACCGCACCGTCGAACGAAGCCCGTCGGCACCGACCACCAGGTCGAACCGCTCGGTGATCGAGGTGCCGTCCGCGGTGTTGGTCAGCGTGACGTCGACGCCGTCGTCGTCCTGCTCGATCTTGGTGGGGATGGTCGAGTAACGGATCTCGACATCGGACGGCAGCGCGTCGAAGGCCGCCTGCTCGATGTCACCGCGCACCATCTGCCACGGCAGGCCCGGCAGGTCTCGCGTGTTCGCTCCGAGCCGCTTGTTCCCGGCCCGGTCGAAGTCGACCTGCGGGCGCGTCGGGCCGCGGTCGTGCAGCTTGTCCAGCATTCCCAGCCGCTTCGCCGCGGACCTGCCGGCGCCGGTCAGACCGAGGAAATAACCCCCGGTACGCCGTTGCGGCGACTTCTCGATCAGAACCGGGATCCAGCCGATGCTCCGCAGCCGCGCGGCCGTCGCGATGCCGCTGATCCCCAGTCCTACCACCAGAGCCCTCTGGCCGTTCGTCGTGTTCATGATCTCAAGCTATACGGACTGACCAATTTCGTCATCCGGTCAGTCTGAGGCGTGGGTCACTACGCTGCCGACTGATACGTTGCCTGTGGACGGGTCGATGAGGATCCATCGGCCTTCACGAGAAGGGTTGGCTCGATGAGCTTGCTGCGCAGTTATGTCTCGGGTCGATGGCACACGCCGGACGTCGAGGGCGCGCCGTTGCACGACGCCGTGACGGGCGAGGAGATCGCCCGGATCTCGTCCGCCGGCATCGACATGGGTGCGGCGCTGCGATACGGCCGCGAGGTCGGCGGGCCCGCGTTGCGCGAGCTCACGTTCCACCAGCGCGCGCAGCTGCTGAAGGCTCTCGGTTTGTACTTGAAGGAGCACAAGGCCGAGCTGTACGCGCTGTCCGCGCGTTCGGGAGCCACCAGGTCCGACTCGTGGATCGACATCGACGGCGGCTTCGGCGTGCTGCTCGGGTACGCCTCCAAGGCCAAGCGCGAGCTGCCGAACGACCGCGTGTACGTCGATGGTCCCGTTGAGCCGCTGGGCCGTGGCGGCACGTTCGTCGGCCAGCACATCTGCACGCCGTTGCACGGTGTCGCCGTGCAGATCAACGCCTTCAACTTCCCCATGTGGGGGCCGCTGGAGAAGTTCGCGCCCGCGTTCATCGCCGGTGTGCCGACGCTGATCAAGCCCGCGTCCCAGACCGCGTACGTGACCGAGAAGATGGTCGAGCTGATGCTCGCCTCCGGTCTGCTGCCCGAGGGGTCGCTGCAGCTGGTCTCCGGTTCCGCCGGCGACCTGCTGGACCACCTGACCGCGCAGGACCTGGTCGGGTTCACCGGGTCCGCGTCGACCGCCCAGCACCTGCGCACGCACCAGGCCGTGATCCGGTCGTCGGTGCGCTTCAACGCCGAGGCCGACTCGCTGAACTGCTCGATCCTGGGCCCCGACGCGGTCGCCGGGACGCCGGAGTTCGACCTGTTCGTGGGTCAGCTCGTGGCCGAGATGACGACCAAGGCCGGTCAGAAGTGCACCGCGATCCGGCGTGCGCTGGTGCCTGAGTCGTTGATCGACGCGGTGGCTGAGGCGACTGCCGCGAAGCTGGCCGAGGTCGTGATCGGCAACCCGGCCGACAAGTCGGTCAAGATGGGCGCGCTGGCCGGGCTGGAGCAGCGCGAGGAAGTTCGCCGGTCGTTGAAGTCCTTGCGGGAGAACGCCTCCGTGGTCTACGGCGACGGCGCTCTGTCCCTTGTGGACGCGGACGCTGAGCGTGGCGCGTTCATGTCGCCGATGTTGCTGCGCGCTGCCGCCGACGCGGTGCAGCCGCACGAGGTCGAGGCGTTCGGGCCGGTGTCCACGCTGATGCCCTACTCCTCGGTCGAGGACGCCGTGGAGCTGGCGGCTCGTGGCGCCGGGTCGCTGGTGGGCTCGGTGGTGTCGGCGGACTCCGACTTCGTGCGGGACGTCGTGATCGGCGTGGCGCCGTGGCACGGGCGGTTGCTGGTGCTGGACCGCGACGACGCCGGCGAGTCGACCGGGCACGGGTCGCCGCTGCCGATGCTGGTGCACGGCGGACCTGGCCGGGCCGGTGGCGGCGAGGAGATGGGCGGCATGCGCGGCGTGCTGCACCACATGCAGCGCACCGCCGTGCAGGGCAGCCCGCGCACCTTGGCGGCCGTGACCAACCGCTGGGTCACCGGGGCGCCTCGCCGTGAGTCCGAGGTGCACCCGTTCCGCAAGACGCTGGCCGAGTTGCGGCTCGGGGACACCGTCGTGGCCGGGCCGCGTGAAGTGACGCTGGCTGACATCGAGCACTTCGCCGAGTTCACCGGCGACACGTTCTACGCGCACATGGACGAGGAAGCCGCTGCGGCCAACCCGTTCTTCGGCGGGCGGGTCGCGCACGGGTACCTCGTGGTGTCGTTCGCGGCCGGACTGTTCGTCTCGCCGGAGCCGGGGCCGGTGCTCGCCAACTACGGGCTGGAGAACCTGCGGTTCCTCACGCCCACGTTCCCCGGCGACACGCTCACGGTGACGTTGACCGTCAAGCAGATCACGCCGCGCGAGGACCAGGAGTACGGCGAGGTGCGCTGGGACGCCGATGTGGCGAACCAGAAGGGCGAGTCGGTCGCCCGTTATGACGTGCTGACGTTGGTGGCCAAGAGCTGACGCGGTTCCCGGCGGGGGAGGGGCTTGGTCGCGGGTCCCTCCAGCACCTCGCCGTCGACGTCGAACCGCGAGCCGTGGCACGGGCAGTCCCAGCTCCGTTCGGCGGCGTTGAACCGCACCAGACAGCCGAGGTGCGTGCAGCGCAACGACACCGCGTGCAACTGGCCGTGGTCGTCGCGGTAGACGCCGGTCTTGCCCAGGCCGTCGCGGATCACGTGGGCGTGGTCGCGCGGCAGGTTCTCGCTGGAGGTGGCGTCGGCCGGTAGCACGCGGTCGCCGACGAACTCCACGGCGACCTCGGCGTTCTTCTTCACCAGTTCCGGCAACGACTTCAGCGAGAGGCGGTGCGGACTGAACCGCTCGGCCAGGTCGTTCGGCTTGCCGGTCACCAGGTCCGCGAGCAGTGATGCCGCGAACGTGCCGCTGGTCAGTCCCCACTTCATGTAGCCGGTGGCGGTGAACATCGTGGTGTTGCCCGGTGTGTAACTGCCGATCATCGGCAGGTGGTCGTACGCGGTTGGGTCCTGCGCCGACCAGCGGTGCGTGATCTCCTCGACCTGCCAGTGCTTTCGTGCGAAGTCCTCCAGTTTGCGGAATGGCTCCACGGCGGGCTTGCCGGTCGGGTGGCTCTGACCGGCGAGGATCAGCTTGTCCTCGTGGGCCGCCACCGACCACGACGGGCTGCCCGTGCTGATCGCGAGGGACTGCGGCGGGGTGGCCACGCGGGCCGCGATGCAGTAGGCGCGGGTGAGTTCCATCCGGGGGAAGTACAGACCCCGGTCGAGCGTCGGATAGTGCGTGGCGATCACGATTCGGGAGGCGTCGACCTGACCGTCCGCTGTGGACAGACGGTGTCCGGTCACGTCGAGCACGCGGCTCTGGTCGCAGACCCGGCTGCCGTCGCCGTCGATCGCCTGAGCGAGGCCCTGCAGGTACTTCACCGGGTGCAGGGCGATCTGGTCGTCCAGCCGGACCGCCGCGTGCACCTCGAACGGCAGGTCGACGTCGGCACTGGCGCGCACCGGCAGCCCGGCCTGACGGGCCGTGATCAGCTCGTGGTCGACGTCGCGCGCCTCGGACCGGGTGTAGGCGTAGGTGATGGCGGGGGCGCGTCGCAGGTCGCAGGAGATGCCTTCGAGTTTCACCAGGTCGGCGACCTGGGCCACGGCCGACAGGGACGCTGTGGCGTAGTCGGTGGCGGCGGCCAGGCCGTGGGCGCGCCGGATCTGCGAGTACACGGTCGACTGCAGGGCGGTGACCTTGGCGGTGTTGTTGCCCGACACGCCCGATGCCACGCGGTCGGCCTCCAGCACCACGACGCTGAGGCCGCGGCGCTTGAGCAGCAACGCGGTTGTGAGGCCGGTGATGCCGCCGCCGACCACGGCCACGTCGAAGGTGTGCCTGCCGGTGAGCGGCGGCCGCGGGGCGGTGAGCGCGGCGAGCCAGAGCGACTGGTCGGCGGTGGTTGTCATGGCGGCCGGATACCCGGCACCTGGAGTGGGTATGCGAAGGCCATGGGTAAGCACCGGGTTGTCGTTGTCGGAGGCGGGTTCGGCGGGCTGGGCGTGGTGCGCGGGCTCAAGCGCGCGGACGTCGAGGTCACGTTGATCGACCGCACGAACCACCACCTGTTCCAGCCGTTGCTTTACCAGGTGGCGACCGCGTTGCTGCCCGCGGGCGACATCGCGCCCGCGTTCCGGGCGATCCTGCGCAAGCAGCGCAACGCTCGGGTGCTGCTCGGCGAGGTGACCGGGTTCGACCCGGCTGACCGCCAGGTGCACGTCGACCTGCCGGACGGGAAGTCCCGGACGATCGGGTACGACACGCTGGTCGTGGCGGCCGGCGCGCGGGACAGCTACTTCGGGCACGACGACTGGGCGCAGGCGGCGCCGCCGATGAAGACGCTGGAGCAGGCCGTGGACCTGCGTTCGAAGCTGCTGCGGGCGTTCGAGACAGCGGTGGCGGCGGATGCCCCGAAGCAGTGGCTGTCGTTCGCGGTGATCGGCGCGGGACCGACCGGGGTCGAACTGGCCGGTCAGCTCGCGGACCTGGCGCGCCGGGCGTTGAAGGGGCAGTTCCGGGAGATCGATCCGCGTGACATCCGGATCACGCTGCTGGACGCCGCGCCGCACGTGCTGCCGCCGTTCTCCGCACCACTGCGCGAACACGCGCGGATGAAGCTGGAGCGGCTCGGCGTGACGGTGCTGGTCGGTGCCCCGGTCGAGGCGGTGGACGCGGAAGGCGTCACCACCAAGGACGGCGACCGGATCGAGGCGCGGACGATCATCTGGGCCGCCGGCGTGCAGGCCTCACCGCTGGCGCGCAAGCTCGCGGAGGCCACGGGTGCCGAGGTCGATCGCAAGGGCCGGATTGTGGTGAATCCCGTCGACTGTTCGGTGGCTCGCGACATCTACGCGATCGGCGACATGGTCAACCTCGACGACCTGCCGGGCATCGCCGAACCCGCCATCCAGGAGGGCCACCACGTCGCCCGCGTGATCAAGGCGCGCCTGCAGGGCCGCGAGAGCAAGCCGTTCAAGTACCTCGACCTCGGCACGATGGCCACGATCTCACCCGGTGACGCCGTCGCCGACATCAAGAAGCTGCGGCTCAAGGGCCTGATCGGCAAGGCGGCCTGGGTGGTCGTGCACATCGCGTTCCTGGTCGGCTGGCGCAACCGGGTCGCGGTGCTGACGCAGTGGGCGTGGAACCTGGTCACCGGCCGCCGCGCGCAGCCGATCATCCTGGAGCCGATGCACGCGATAGAGCGGTAATAGCCGGCGTCGCTACCGTCCACGAAAGCCGAAGGCTGGGTCGGTGCTCTCCGTGGTGGACAAGCGGAAGTGGACGTATGTCGAACCTGGTGAACCAACTGCCCGTCGAGGTCGTGCGATGGCCGGGGGACGCGGCGGCACGGGACGCGTGCCAGCGCAGCGGAACGTTGTGCCTGCTGGTGCTGGAGAAGAACGTGCCCGCGCCCGTGCTCACGGACATGCGCGAGGACTGGGTCCGCGCGCCGGTGGCGCACCAGGACCTCGCCGTGCGCATCGCGATGTTGCGCGCCCGTGCGGCCCGCTATGCCGTGCCGGAGCTGGACATGGCCGGCATCCTGCGGTTCCGCGCGCGGTCCGTGGTGCTCTCACCGACCGAACGCGCGCTGGTGGCCGAGCTGCTCAGCAGGTTCAGGTCGCTCACCTCACGTGAGGAGCTGCTCGGCTGCCTGCCGACCAAGGACGGCGACACGAGCAACGCGCTGCACCTGCACATCATGCGGTTGCGCAGACGGATAGCCCCGCTCGGCCTGGGGATCCGGACGTTGTGGAACCAGGGCTACCAGCTGGGACCCGCCGGTTCCTAGTGGCACCACCAGGTTTGGCCGGGGGTAACCGTTCGGCGTGAACACGGAGCTGCTGGGCATCTACCTCAACGACCACCTGGCCGGGGCGATGGCGGGCACCGAACTCGCCCGCCGGATCAGCCGCACCCACCCCGAACTGCGCGCGCTCGCGGCCGAGATCGACGCCGACCGCGGCGAGCTGCTCGACGTCATGCGCACGTTCGGCGTCGAGCCGCGTCAGCACAAGGCGGCGATCGGCTGGCTCACCGAGAAGGCGGGCCGGCTCAAGCTCAACGGCAGGCTGCTGGGCCGCTCGCCGCTGAGCGACGTCCTCGAACTGGAGACGCTGCGCGTCGGCATCGAGGGCAAGGCGGCGATGTGGCGCGCGCTGCAGACGTTGCCGGGTCAGAACATCGGCGCCGACGCGGAGCGGCTGGACCGGCTGCTGAACCGCGCCGAGGGGCAGGCGGACCTCGTCGACGCGTACCGGCTTCGCATCGCGCCCAAGGCCTTCAACGCGCCGAACCCGTCCGGCGTCGACGTCGAGCGCACCTTCACCGTCGCGTCCTCACCCGAGGGCGTCGTCGAGTACCTGCGCGACTTCGCCCGCACCGAGCAGTGGGATCCGGGCACGGTGTCCTGCACCCGTCTCGACGACGGACCGGTCGAGGTGGGGTCGCGCTGGCGCAACGTGTCGTCGTTCCTCGGCCGCAAGACCGAGCTGGTCTACGAGCTGACCCGCGACGACCCGGACGGGCTGCGGTTCGTGGGCCGCAACGACACCGCCACCTCGACCGACGACATCTCGATCACCGCGGGGGCCGCGCCCGGTACGACCAGGATCGGCTACCACGCCCACGTCGAGTTCAACGGGCTCGCGAAGTTCGGCGCACCGGTGGCGAAGCTGGCGCTGGAGAAGCTCGGCACCGAGACCGAACGCAACCTCATCCGCGTGCTCGGCGACGTCCGCTGAAGCGCTGACTCAGCGCTTCAGGCCTTTGCCTTTACCGGTCCCGCACCGGTAAAGGCAAAGGAAAACCCCAGCTCAGGACCGATTCCCCCATTCGTGAACGCTCCCTAGACTCCTCGCGCCGGACGTCAGAGCAGGCGTTTCCTCCTTCCTGGCCCGGCCTGAACACAGAGGGAGAACTGGGGTGTTCGAGAACAACGTCACCAGGCGCGGCTTCGTCACGGGAGCGGCGGCTGTCGCCGGTCTCGCCGGCTTGTCCACCATCGCGCCGGGACTGGCCGGGGCCGATCCCAAGACCGCTGACCAGCACACCGAAGCAGAACTCCAGGCGTCCGAGGCCGGCGCGCTGGCGATGATGACGTTCCAGAAGATCGACGGCACGCCGGTCTACTACTGGCGCTCCAACCGCGGCAACACCAGCGCGCGCAACTGGCAGGCCACCGACGCGTTCTACAACGCGCTCGTCGCCTGGATCCGGGACCTGCGCTCGCTGTCGTCGGGCTACGGCTCGATCAGCTACATCGTCTCCGCCGGCTTCTACGTCAACAAGGCGGGCCAGCACGGCGCCGGCACCGCGATGGACCTCGACCACGTCCGCTGGTCCGGGGGCAACACCATCTCGCCGCTCGACAAGCACCACGCGTCGGGCACCGCCGCGATCCGCAAGCGCTACCTCGCGACGGAGGCCGTGTGCCGCCGCCGGTTCCGCTTCGTGCTCGACGGCTGGTACAACGCCGACCACGCCGACCACATCCACTCGGACTTCGGTGGCATGCCGGTGCGCGTGCTCAAGGACTCCGAGTCCGACACGAAGTTCGTTCAGGCCGTGTGCAACAACTTCCGCGCCTCCGGCCTGGCGATCGACGGCGACTGGGGTCCCGCCACGACGACGGCGTTCAACGGCCTCAAGTCGAAGCTCGCCGTGACGGGTGACCCGCACACCAGTTCCGCGGTGTGGCAGGGCATGTTGTCGAAGATCGCGACCAAGGGCTTCGCGAACCAGAACATCTGAGCCGCCTGCCGCACGGACGGCCCAGCCGCTCTGCCGACTTGCGCCGGCAGAGCGGCTGGGCCGCGGCGGCCTTGCTCATGAGTGTGTCTACGTCACGCCTTCGGGCACTTCTTCCACGCGAAGTGGTAGATGGTCTCGATGGAGCCGTCCGTCGAGTCCATGGCCATGAAGCTGGTCTTCTTCGGGTCGGACGTGCCCTTGTCCACCCGCAGCTCGGTGTTGATGTTGAAGTTCCGCTTCGCGCCGCACGGGTGGTAGATGATGGAGGCGACGTCGGTCTTGTGGGTCACCTGCCAGTCGTCGCTCAGCGCGCCGTTCCAGGTCTTCGTCCGCCGGTCGGTATCGGACATTCCCTGGAAGTAGTAGCTCGCCCTTTGTGTCCCCTTCGCACCCCTTTCCAGGTGGGCGAAGCCTCTGTAGTCGGCCTGCGCGATTCCGAAGGTGAAGCCGCCCGGCACGTTGACCTTGAGGTTCAGCTGGCAGTTCTTCCGGAATTCGGTCGGCCCGGCCTCCGGGCCGACCTGGGCCAGATAGTCGCTGTAGGTGACCGTGAAAGCCTTGTTGTCCGGGGAGACGGCGATGGCGGCGGTGCCGATGCGGCAGCCGGAGCCGTTGACCGTGACGACGTCGATCGTGATCTGGCCAGTCGGTGGCGGATCCACGACCGGTGGAATGACGATGGTGGACAGAGCCAAGCCGGCCGCAGCCAACAAGCTAATCATGGCACACCTTTCCGAATGTGCAGGACATGTCGGGCGGCGTGGTTTGAGACCGTATCGGAAAGGGTGTTAACGAACGTCCGCCAAGCAGAGCAACATTGTGCAGCGTTAGCTGGTCTCGATACGGGCCGAACATTTGTTACTTTTGGTGTTCGATCGGTTACCGCACTAATGGCCGAGTCGGCGCGCTCGTCGGTGAATTGCCATCCGTACCGGCAGGATGCGGTTCGGGAACACGATGCTCCTGGCGTCGCACCGAAATGTAACAGCCTCGAACAGACTAGTGTCGGCCTGAGCTCCGGAACCCTATTGGTGAAGTGTCCACGGATGCGAACCCGCAGGCACGACAAAGGCGCGTCCACAGATGGACGCGCCCTTGTGGGTGAAAATCCGGATGGACCGGTTTATCGCTGGCTGCCGTTGCCCATCGACCCGCCGAGACCGAACAGGATCCGCTGGATGAGCTCCGGATCGACGTCCGGCTCGTCGCCCAGCGCCTCGGCCGCGGGGGAGCGGCGCTTCTCGCGGCGCGGCAGTGGCACCGCGTTCGCGTTCACGCCGGTCGGCAGCTGCAGCTCGCACCAGATCAGCTTCACGCCGCCACCGAGTTGCAGCTCGCCGGTGCGCAGGTCAGGGGAGGTCGGCGGCATCGTGAACCGGGCGGCCTCTAGTTCGACGACCAGGTAGTCGCCGCTCAGTCGCAACCGCAACGTGATCAACCGCGAGGTCTTCGGGTCCGCGGACTCGATCGCCGCTTCGACGAGAGCGCACGCGACGCTGGAGCAGTCGTCCACCATGTTGCGCAGGCGCCACTCGCCCAATGTGAACCGGACGAACAGATCTGCGCAGTTCACCGCAGTGGGCAGTGCGATGAGTGTCAGGTCATCGACCTGGGCAGTCTGGGCGTTCACCTGCATGCAGCCTCCGTTCGCGTCCAGCGCGCGAGCCAACGACGGTCACCCGAATGGCCGTCGCGGTGTGCGGGAATCTACATGGGTATACGCGGGAAGCAATGCCCTGGTTGACTCACCCGTCAAAAGTCACGTCCGGGTCACGAAGAGAGGCGCCGGCGCTCACTCTGGGTAGAACGCCGGGCGCACTCCGTGATCATTTTCAGGTCAGCATCGCTTCCAGGCGAACTGGTAGCGGGTGTTGACGCTGCCGTCGGTCGAGTCCATGGACACGAAGGCCGACTGGTTGCTCGAGTTGGTGAACGCTCGAAGCTCGGTGTTGACGTTGAGGTGGCGCACCATGCCGCAGGGCGCGAAAACGATCTCCGCGACGTCGGTGCTGTCGGTGAACTGCCAGTTGTCGGTCTTGGGGCCGGTGAGGTTGTGCGTGCTCTGCCCTGTGCCGGACTGACCGGAGAAGTAGTAGCTGGCGCGTTGCATGCCCTTCGCGCCTCTGGGTAAGTGTGCGAACCCGCGGTAATCGGCCTTCGCGATCCCGTAGGTGAAGCCCTGTGGGTAGTGCACGCGCAGGTTCAGCTGGCAGTTCTTGCGGAACTGCGTCGGTGTCGAGCCGGCACCGGCCTGAGCCGTGTAGTCGCTGTAGGTGACCGTGAATGCCGTGTTGTCGTCCGAGACAGCGACCGCGGCCGTTCCCGCGGGGCACCCGGAACCGTTCACCGTGACGACGTCGACCGTGATTTTGCCGGGCGGAACGACATCCGCACTGCTCGGCGCCTCCGGGGCGACGAGGAGAGACAGTGCCAAACCCGTAGCAGCCATCGCACTGAGCATGAGGCGCCTTTCATTCGGGGGATGATGGCGGCGTGGCTGGGACGCTACTGTAAATGGACTTCACGGGCGGACGGCCGACCGGGCGAACTTAAATATATTTAAGACGGATTAATCGTCTGAACGGTGGATTGGCGACGGCGAGCGGTCGGCTAACTTCGTGTCAGATCGAAAAAACGATCACAGACCAACCTCAATACGCCGGTCCCCACACCAGACGCCGAGAGCCCCGGCTGATCACCTCTAACACCGGTGTGGGAAGGCAAGCGCGCACTGCTCATCGGGTTCCACCCTCCTGCTCGGAACTCCGGTGGTGCGGCAGCGGTGCAGCGCAGTGGCCGGTGCCCGCCGGCGGCGTCGGACCCGTCCCACGGTCCGCACGCCGCCGGCGGAGTTCTTCCCGGCCCAAACTCGTCGGGCTCTAAAGCCTTCGGAGTCTCAATTGCACGCGTGCCCCACCCAGTGGCCCGCGGTCGACGTGGAGAGAACCACCTGTGCTTTCCGCGACACGGCGGGCGATGTCGAGCCCCAGCCCGGTGGACCCACCGCCGCTGGCGCCGCGCCGCACCGCGCGTTCGGTGTTCGCGATGCCCGGACCGGCGTCCTCGACGACGAGCGCCACGAGATCGGCCTGCGGTACCAGCGTCACGGCGAACCGCGTGCCCTCCGGTGTGTACCGGAAGACGTTGCCCAGCAACGCGTCCAGCGCCGCCGCGAGGTCGGTGCGGGCGAGCGGGACGTGCGCGGGCCGGTCCGCGCCGCGGATGGTCCACGGCCGGTCCTGGTCGTCGGCGAGCGCGGACCAGAACACCAGCCGGTCGCGGACGACTCCGGCCGCGTCCACGTCGGTGCTGTCGGACCGCAGACCGGACCGGGCCGCCTTGATGATCTCGTCGACTTCCCGCTCCAGCCCCTGGACCGCCTGACGGATGCGATCCGCCCCGCTGCCCTGCCCGAGGGTGTCCGCGTCGAGCAGCAGCGCCGTGAGCGGCGTTCTGAGCCGGTGCGAGAGATCGGCGACCACCTCGCGTTCGGCGGCGAGCAGGTGCCGGACGCGTTCGGCCATGGCGTTGAACGCCTTGCCGACCTCGACCAGTTCGGGCGGGCCCTTCGTCGGCGCACGGGCGTGGAGATCGCCCCGGCCCATCTTCCGCGCGCCGTCCGCCAGCGCCCTGGTCGCCTTGACCGCGCGAGCGCCCAGGCGGTCCGCGACGAGCACCGAACCGGCGACGAGCCCGATCGCGATGCCCGCCAGCATCCACCACGTGCTGACCACGCCGTGGGTGAGCTGCTCGTGCGGGACGAACGCCTCGACGATCGCGAGCCCGTTGGCGCTGGTGACCATGGGCTGCAGATAGGCGATGCCGTCCGGCCGTTCGACCGTGGACGCCGTCGCGAGCTTCTGCGCGTCCTGCAGGTTGGCCGCGGTGATGTGCGAGGTGCCGTAGGTGGTGGCCGGGGCGCTGATGTGCACCGCGAGCCGCTGCTGGCCGCCGTAGCGGGTGCTCCTGATGGCCTGGCGGATCTCCTGCGCCTTGTCGGTGATCACGAGTGCCGGCGTGATCGCGTTGGCCTGTCGCTGCGCCTCGCTGAGCGCGCGTTCGTAGGCCGCCTTCTTGACCACCATCGCGTACGGGATGAGGAGAGCCAGCGCCACCATGCTGGTCGCCGCGAGAGCGACCAGCACCAGTGACCGCCTCATCTGGGCGCGACCAGTCGCACGCCGACCCCGCGCACCGTGTGCAGGTAGCGCGGTTGCGCGGCCCGTTCGCCGAGCTTGCGGCGCAACCACGACAGGTGCACGTCCAGCGTCTGGTCGTCGCGGGTCGACGGCCACAGGTTGGCGAGGATCTCGGCGCGCGGCACGACCTCGCCGTGCCGGGCCGCCAGGTAGGCGAGCAGCTCGAACTCCTTGTGCGTCAAGGAGAGCTCACGTCCGTCCACTGTGGCCTTGCGGTGGTCCACGTCGACCTCCAGGCCGCCGACGACGAGCTGCTTGCTGTCCCGCGCCCGCCGCAGCACGGCCTGGACGCGGGCGCCGAGGTGCTCGCTCGAGAAGGGTTTGACGAGGTAGTCGTCCGCGCCCGCGTTGAGCAGGCGGATGATCTCCGCCTCGTCGTCGCGGGCGGTCGCGATCACCACGGGTGTGTTCGTGACGCCGCGGATCATCCGCAGCGCGTCACCGCCGTCGAGGTCGGGCAGCCCGAGGTCGAGCACCACGACGTCGTAGGTGGTGGCGGTGACTTCGCGCAAAGCCTCGATCGCGAGCGCGACACCGTGCACGATGTGGCCCTGGTCGGTGAGGGCGCGCGTGATCGCCGCCCGCACCACCGGGTCGTCCTCGACCAGCAGTACCGATGCCATCAGCCGCTACGGAAGGGTCGTCGCAGTGAGACGGTCGATCGGATACCTGGCCGCCTGGGCGGTCGTGACCGCCGTCGCCATCGGCCTGTCGTGGTTCGGCATCCACTCGGTGATGGCACCGTCGCCGGTGGCCGCGGTGGACTCCACTGCGGGCCCTGGTGTCCTGCCGATGCCGACCGTCGAGTCGATCACCGTTCCGGTGCCGACCACCACCTCGATCAGCCCGCCTGTCACGCCCACGTCCACCAGACCTCCTGTGTTCAGCTCGTCGGTTCCGGCTCCTCCCAGTAGTACGGATGCGCGTCCCACCTCGGCTCAACTTCCGCCGGGGGAATGGCAGTCGGACGGCTCCTACGTCCACGCGTTCCACCTGCGGGGAGGCGACGTGGTCGCGCGATACCACCCGACGGGCGTGAAAGCGTTGTCCGCGACTCCCGCGGACGGCTGGTCGGTGGCGGTCGAGCAGCCCGGTGGGCCGCTGGTGGTGAACTTCCGCAACGCCGCGGGGCGGTTGTCCCGGCTGGAGGCCACGTGGGACAACGGCCCCACGGCGCGCGTGATCGAGAAGTGACGTGACCTACCGGCCGATGGCCTTGGCGATCTGCGCGGGCTTGAGCACCCGGAGGATCGCTTCCATCAGGTAGTAGTCGCCGTAGGGCAGCGAGACCTCGACGCCGTCCTCGGAGGGGCGGTTGCGGGTACCGCGCGCCATGATCGCCTCAGCGCGGGTCGACCTCGTGGTCAGACAGGTGGTGACCAGGCCGTCGAGGATCCGCAGCGCCCGCTCGCGGTAACGGTCGCTGCCGGTGACGCCGGCCAGGTCCAGCAGGCCGCACGCGAGGATCGCGCCCGCCGACGAGTCCTTGATGTCGTTGGCGCCTAGCGGCGAGCGGTAGTCCCACACCGGCACGTGGTCCGGGGTGAGCGCCGACAGTGCGTAATCGGCCATCTTGCGTGCCGTGTCGCGGAACTCGCGCAGACCGGTGCGGCGGTACATGGTCGTGAAGCCGTAGATGCCCCACGACTGCCCACGCGCCCAGCACGACGTCGGGCTGTAGCCCTGCACGGTGTTCGGACCGATCGCGGCGCCGGTGTCCGGGTTGAAGTCGAACACGTGCGGGGTGGAGCCGTCCGCGCGCAGGAAGTGCCGCTGAGTGGTTCTGGCGTGGGCGATCGCGATGTCGAGGAACTTGCGGTCGCCGGTCTGCTCGGTGGCGAACGCGAGCAGGTCCAGGTTCATCATCGTGTCGATGATGACCCGGCCCGCGTTGCCGGGGGTGCCGAGCTTTCCCCAGGCGCGGATGTATTTGCCGGTCGGGTTCCAACGCTGGATCAGGGTGTTCGCGGCGTCGACCGCGCCGTCGCGCCATTTCGGGTCGCCGGTGAGCCGGTACGCGGTGACCCAGGACGGGGAGAAGAGGAAGCCCAGGTCGTGGTCGCGGGGTTCGAGCCGGCGCGGTGCCAGCCGGTCGTTCGCGGCCTCGCCCAGCACGCGGAACTGAGCCTCACCGCTGTCGAGGTGCGCGAGCCACAGCGTGCCCGGCCAGAAACCGCCGATCCAGCCGCCGTCGGCGACGTAGGTCCACTTCTCGAACCGGGTGATCTCCGGGAACGACGTGATGCCCGGTGCGACGGCGCGGAGCTTCGTCAGCGCGTAGTCGAGGGCGCCGCGCAACCGTGCGGGGGAGGCAGCCAATGGAGATGCGACAGCCTCCCCGGCCCCGAGAGCGATCCCGGCTCCGGTGAGCAGGGGAGTGGCCGCGGCAGACGCCAGAAGGGTGCGTCGAGACAGATTCACGAGACCGTCCAGTCCCTTTCATGTCCTTGCGCCCGGCGTCACCCTGCCAGAACGGATCATCCTTTGACAAGGTGCCCGCGAAATTCAATTCTTTGGCCTGATTGCGCAGGTCATGCGGCCTTCGGTGATGCCGCTGAAAGGGCTAGAGGTGGTCACGTATATGAATTGTTCATCCTTGTGAACAATTCAGGTTCGGATCAGCGCGGCGTCGAGGTGGTGCGGTCGCATGCCGTGGCGCTGCTTGAACGTGGCATTGCTGTGGCCGCCTTCGAGGACGGGCTTGCCGAGGCCGATCGCGAGCCGCACGGATTCGGCGAACAGCACGCTGTATGGGCTGTAGTTGCCGTCCACGGCGTAGTCGATGCCACACGTCCAGGTGTGGAAGCGGGTGGCGTCGGTGAGGCAGATGCCGACCGCGACCAGTTTCCCGCGCTGGCGCACCTCGATCACGTGGGCGAGGTCCCCGAGTGCCCGCACGAACGAGGCGAAGGCCGGCTCCAGGTAGAACCCGTTGGTGTTGAAGCGGTTGGCGGTCCTGTCGCACAGCGTGATGATCTCGTCGAGCGCGGCGTGCGCGACCGGCACCACCTCGGTCGTGACGCCGGCCTCGCTGGCTCTTCGCTCGTTGCGGCGCAGGTTCGCCCTGGCGCGCTGAGGGAGCCGGGCAAGGTAGTGCTCGTAGGTCGTGGCTCCGGTGAGGTCGGCGGCCCACCGGTCGGTCAAATGCCGCGCGGGCAGGCCGTTCGCCCGCAGTTCCTGACCGAACACACCGCCGCGCTGGACGTTCACGAACCCGCACCACCGCGCCCGGAAGACCGATGCCGTGCGGATCATGGCTTCCAGCAGTGACGGCACGGCGTTCGCGCCGATCCTGGACGGCACCTGTGCGTCGTAGCAGTGCCAGGTGTGGCTGAGCAGCGCGGGCTGGTCGCGTGCCTCCGGATAGGCCGCATACAGGCAGCGCAACGGGTCCACGCCTGTCTGGAGGTAGGCCGGCGCCACCGCGACGGCCCGGTCGCCCTCGCGCACCACGAAGTACGCGAACTCGTCGATGTCCGTCAGCGGCGACCGCTCGTAGGCGCTGACATATGCATGCGTGTAGAACACCGGGGCGTCCGCGCCGCGGACCACCGCGTCCCAATCGGCGGCATCGACTTCCGTTATGGAACGCGAAAACTCGACGCGCAAGGCCGCCGACGCGGGTGGTTTCGGCACACTTTTACTGTAGGGCTTTCCACGGCTCGTTCAGTCGCGCCAAACGGCGTAGGGCACGTCGAGCTCATCGCGGTCCATGCCGCCGTGCTCGTACTTCGTGGACGGATCCGGGACAGGGAACCTCGGCGACGCCGCCACGGCGACGACGGGACCCGCCTCCGGCTGCGGCAGGCCGAGATCGCCGGCGTGGTGCACGGTGGCCGCGGAGCCCAGAGTCGTTGCCACGCGGTCGAAAACGGCGTCGAGGCGGTCCGGCTTCGGGTAGAGCCAGCGCATCCGGCCCGCACCGCCGGACGGGATCACGCACTCCTCGCGCACGATCGCGTCCCAGGCCTCGACGAGGTCCGGATCGGGATCGACGGGGACCTGGCCGTGGTCCGAATGCGCCACGACGGTCCAACCCTGTGCGGCCCAACGGGAAGCATGCGCGTCGAGGCGCAGCATGGCTTCGTGCACGGACTCGTCGTAGCCGTGCCGGCGGACGTGGTCGTCGATGTTGACGTAGGTCCACAGGAGGTTGCGGTCCGGCAGCGCCTTGTCGAGGTCGGCCACGACGTTCGCGATGAGCAGCGGTGGGTCGTCCGCCTGAGCGGCGAGTTTGTGCTCCGCGGGCGCGGGTATCCGGGTGCAGCCGCGCAGCAGTGCCTGGGCCCAGGTGCCGTTCAGCAGGTCGATCTCGCGAGCGAGAACGGTGGCGCCGTGCCGTTCCAGAACGGTCGGCAGCATCGGCACGTGCGGCATGCCGGTGATGGCGTGGACCAGGCCGGAACCGTTGCGGTACACCGTTCCTGGCACGCGGTGGACGTCGGCCGGGACACCCGTCAGCGCGGTCAGCAACGCGGTGGCCGTCGTCGGCGGCACCGTGGAGGACAGCGTGGAAACGGAGGCGGAGAGCCAGGACTGTTTGGCGACGTCCAGGGAGAGACCGTCTACGGCCAAGACGATTACGCCCCGATGTGCCGTGCGCAACACGTCTTCGAGCCGCGAAGGCACCTCTGCCAATGACATCGGGGCACTGTAACGCATCTCATCCGCCGAAGATTGCCTGTTCGGGGTCTTGACCTCCGACAATGGTTGCCGATGGGGTAGTAAAGAAGACTTGGGGTTCGAAGGAAGGTGGCGGATGACGGTCGGTGTCCTGGACGTCGGGTGCTTCAGCGCACACCTGGTGGTCGTGGAACGAGACCTGATGCGTCCGCTGGTGTCCCACAAGGTCCGGTTGCGGCTGGACCGGGAACTGGATCCGGAGGGGAACATCAGCCGCGACGGCATCGAGTCGTTGTGCGCTGCCGTGCTGACGGCGCGCCGCGAGGCCGGCGATGTGCCCTTCCTCTCCTTCGCGACGTCCTCCGTGCGAGACAGCGCGAACGTCGACCAGGTCATGAAAAAGGTGCTGAGACGCACCGGTGTTGAGCTGAAAGTGTTGTCAGGCAAGGAAGAAGCACGTCTCTCCTACGCGGCGGCACGCCACTGGTTCGGCTGGGGTGCCGGGCCGCTCGTCGTTCTGGACGTCGGTGGCGGCACGGTCGAGCTGGCGTCCGGTTCCGGGGCGGAGCCGGAGCTCGCGGTCTCGTTGCCTTTGGGGGCAAGGACTTTGACGCGGGCCGGGCTGACCGTGCAGGACATGCGGGTCGAGGTGCGGGAGCGGATCGCAGAGGCTTTCTCGTGCGATGACGGCGCTCGCGCGGTGGGGTGTTCCAAGGTCTTCCAGCAGCTCGCCCGGCTTGCCGGGGCGCGCCCAGGGACGTACACGCCGCGTCAGTTGTGGCTCAAGGATCTGGAGAAGTGGATTCCGCGGCTCGCGAAGCTGTCGGTGCGCGAACGTGCGGCGCTGCCGGGGATCTCGCGGCACCGGGCCCAGCAGTCACTGGCGGGCGCGGTGGTCGCGGAGGCGTTGATGCGCGTCACCGGACATGACGTCGTGGACATCTCGCCGTGGTCAACCAAGGAAGGCCTGCTGCTCGAACTCGTCGAGCGTTCGCGTGGCCGGCGCGAGTCAGCCGCTTGAAGATCAGGCGCCTGAAGGTCAGGCGCCCAAAGGATTCAGGCGCCCAGAAGATCAGGCGCTCAGCGCTGACAACGCCGTCACGGCGTCTTCCACGTCGTCGAACACCAGCAGCAGCTGGTCGACGGCCGTCATCTCGAGCGGACGCAACACGACTCTCGTGTCGCTGACGACGCCGAACCTGACGCCGAGCTCGTCGGCCTGGTGCTGGGTCTCCACGAGCGTGCGGATCCCCTCGGACCCGAAGAACCGCACTTCCCGCAGGTCGACCACCAGGGCGGGTGGTTTGCGGTCGAGCAGTTCGGCGAGTCTGCTGGTCACCGGCGCGGAGGACATCATGTCGATCTCGCCGGTGATGGCGACGATCGGGATGGACTGGATGTAGGTAGTTCGCTGCCGAAGTTTGTTCATATGGACTCCCGTCCGCACTGACCGTACGCGCCTCCGAGCGACGACCACAAGCTGAGGCGGTTTTCGCGAGGCCACGCCGGGTACACGCCCAGTGAGCACATTTCGCCTGATAGAAGGGGAGAAGCTGTGTCCACCACGGAGACCGGTCAGATCACTGGAACGAAGGACAAGGACTACAACATCCTCTGGTTCACCGAGGCGTGCCTCGACAACGCGTTGCGTCTCGAGACCTTCATCGCCGACGCGGAACGTGACGGCGACCGCGAGCTCGCGGAGTTCTTCAAGAAGGCGCAGACGGACAGCCGCAAGGGTGCCGAGCAGGGCAAGCGCCTGCTGGCGTCCCGGCTCGTCAGCTAGCGCGGGAATGTCCGGGTGAGCCTGGCGGTCATGCCGCGCAGGCACCCGTTTTCAGGACTCCAACTCGGCCCACACCACTTTGCCGTGCCCGTCCGGCGAGGTGCCCCAGCGCGCGCTCAGCGCCTGCACGAGCTGCATCCCCCGGCCGCGGGCCGAGCTGGGGTCCACCGGCCGCACCTGCGGCTGCTTGTGTGACTCGTCGTGCACCTCGACGAGCATGCCGCTCGTCTTCCTGCTCACGGTGAGTGTGATCAGTCCCTCACCGTGGTCGATCCCGTTCGACACGAGCTCCGTCACCACGAGCTGCGCGTCGTCGGCCAGGTCCTCGGACAGCCCCCACGAGGCAGCGGCGTCACGCACGACCTGACGTGCACGAGCGCACGACCCGCCCTCGGCGGTCAGCGTCACCCGCACCTCTGCAAGTGGGTCGTTCAACACATGGCGCATCGTCGCACATCCGGCGGGTCGTCCGGATCTTTCAGCCCCCCGGTGGTCGCATGCTTTGACACCGTGCTGCACGATTTGGGTCGCACGAGTCGGGCGTGGCGGAAGGAACGGCGACGATGGAGCTCAACGTCGGCAGCGAGGTCCAGGGGGGATGGCGAGTACTCGTCGTCGCCGGTGAGCTGGACATCGACACCGTGCCCTTGCTGTCCGCACGGCTTGACGCGGACGTGACCGGCAAGCACGCGGTGCTCGATTTGTCCGGATTGCAGTTCATGGACTCCACCGGGCTGGCACTGGTGCTGGACTGGCACCGGCGGCTGGCCGAGGGTGGCGGGCAGTTGCGGATCGCCTCTGTCCAGGGTCCGGTCCGGCGGTTGTTCGACCTGGCGGACGTGGCCGAGGTGCTCAGCCTGCACGAGACGGTGGAGTTGGCGGTTCAGCCGGCCGCGGACACACCCAACTGACTGTTTCAAAGTGCACGCGGGGACCTTTCGTACTCTTTTCGAGTACGTGGGGTCCCTGCGTGCACTTCAGACTCAGGCCTCGGCGGACACGCCCAGGTAGTAGGCGATCAGCCTGATCAGGTGCTCGGTGTCCACGGGCTTCGTGACGTAGTCGGTGGCGCCGGACGCCAGTGACTTCTCCCGGTCGCCCTTCATGGCCTTGGCCGTCACGGCGATCACGGGCAGATCCGCGTACCGCTCCATCGCGCGGATGGCGGAGATCGTGGCGTTGCCGTCCAGCTCCGGCATCATGATGTCCATCAGGACGATGGCCACGTCGTCGTACTGCTCCAACGCACGCACGCCCGTGATGCCGTTGTCGGCGAAGATCGCTTCCAGGCCGTGCAGTTCGAGCACGCTGGTCAGGGCGAAGACGTTGCGCAGGTCGTCGTCCACGACCAGCACCTTCTCGCCGTGGAACCGGATCGCGCCGGAGGCGGCCAGTTCGGGGGCGGGCAGGACGATCGGGGTCGGTTCGGGCAGGACGATCGTGTCGTGGATGAGCTTCCCGAGGGGCAGGCAGAGGGTGAACGTCGAGCCGATGCCTGGTTCGGAGCGGACGCGCAGGGCGCCGTTCAGGAGCTGAGCCAGTTCACGGCTGATGGACAGGCCCAGGCCGGTGCCGCCGTACTTGCGCGAGGTGGTGCCGTCTGCCTGTTGGAAGGCTTCGAAGATGACGGCCAGCTTCTCTGCGGGGATGCCTATTCCCGTGTCGTGCACGTCGAAGGCCACAGTGGACGGATCATCCATGCGCACGTGCAGGCGGATGCCCCCGTCGTGGGTGAACTTGACGGCGTTCGAGAGCAGGTTGCGCAGGATCTGCTGCAGGCGGTGCTCGTCGGTGCGCAACGTCTCCGGCACGTGCGGGTCGACCCGCACGGAGAACTCGAGGTTCTTCTCGGCGGTCAGCGGCAGGCACAACGTCTCGACGTACCGGACCAGTTCGTCCAGGCGGACCGGGTCCTCGTGCAGCGTCATGTGGCCGGCCTCGACCTTGGTGAGGTCGAGGATGTCGTTGATGAGCTGCAGGAGGTCGGAGCCGGACGAGTGGATCGTGCGGGCGAACTCGACCTGCTTGGCGTTGAGGTTGCCGTCGAGGTTGTCGGCGAGCAGCTTGGCCAGGATCAGCAGCGAGTTCAACGGCGTGCGCAGCTCGTGCGACATGTTCGCCATGAACTCGGACTTGTACTTCGAGGCGGTCTGGAGCTGGCGGGCGCGGTCTTCGAGCTCCTCGGAACCGGCGCGCAGCTCGGTCGTCAGGCGCTGCGACTCGACAAGCAGGGCGTCCGTGCGCGAGTTCGCGAGCATCGTGTTCACGTTGACGCCGATGGCCTCCTTGAGCTGGTCGAGGAGGTCCAGGTGGACGTCGGTGAACTCGTTGAGCGACGCCAGCTCGATCACGCCCAGGGTCTCGCCCTGGAAGAGGATCGGCAGGATCACCAGGTTGACCGGCGCCGACTCGCCCAGCGCGGACGACACCGTGAGGTAGCCGCCGGGCACCTTGCTGACCAGGATCGTCTTCTTCTCCAGCGCGGACTGACCGACGAGCGTCTCGCCCACCGTGACCTTGGTCGCGCGGGCGGAGTCCAGGCGGAAGCCGTAGGAGGCGGTCAGCTCCAGGGTCTGCTTGCTCTCGTCCTCCTCCTGGATCTGGAAGAACGCGCCGTGGTGGGCGCTGACCAGCGGCGTCAGCTCGCTCATGATCAACGAGGCGAGCGCGCGGAGGTCGCGGTGACCCTGCATCAGACCGGACAGCCGGGCCAGGTTCGTCTTCAGCCAGTACTGCTCGCGGTTCGCGCGGGTCGTTTCCTTCAGGTTCGCGATCATCTGGTTGACGTTGTCCTTGAGCTCCGCGAGCTCACCGGACGCGTCGACGGTGATCTGCCTGGTCAGGTCGCCCGCGGTCACGGCGGTGGCGACGGCGGCGATCGCGCGGACCTGGGTGGTGAGGTTCGAGGCGAGCTGGTTCACGTTGTCGGTCAGCTTCGACCACGTGCCGGCCACGCCGTCGACCTCGGCCTGGCCGCCGAGCTTGCCCTCGGTGCCGACCTCGCGGGCCACTCGGGTGACCTCGTCGGCGAACGACGACAGCTGGTCGACCATCGTGTTGATCGTGGTCTTGAGTTCGAGGATCTCGCCACGCGCGGCGACGTCGATCTTCCTGGTCAGGTCGCCCTTCGCCACCGCGGTGGTGACCTGGGCGATGTTGCGGACCTGGTTGGTCAGGTTGTCGGCCATGAAGTTCACCGAGTCGGTGAGGTCCTTCCACGTGCCGGCCACACCGGACACCCGCGCCTGACCACCGAGAATGCCCTCGGTACCGACCTCGCGGGCGACGCGGGTGACCTCGTCGCCGAACGCGCGCAGCGTGTCGACCATGCCGTTCAGGGTCTCGGCGAGGGCAGCGACCTCGCCCTTCGCCTCGACGGTGATCTTCTTCGAAAGGTCGCCGTTCGCGACCGCGGTGGCGACGGCGGCGATGTTGCGGACCTGGTTGGTCAGGTTGTCCGCCATCAGGTTGACGTTGTCGGTCAGGTCCTTCCACGTGCCGGCGACGCCCTGCACGCGGGCCTGGCCGCCCAGCCGGCCGTCGGTGCCGACCTCGCGGGCGACGCGGGTGACCTCCTCGGCGAACGACGACAGCTGGTCGACCATCGTGTTCAGCGTGGACTTGAGCTCCAGGATCTCGCCGCGCGCGTCGACGGTGATCTTCTGCGACAGGTCGCCGTTCGCGACCGCCGTCGCGACGTGGGCGATGTTGCGGACCTGGTTGGTCAGGTTGTTCGCCATGAAGTTGACGTTGTCGGTCAGGTCGCGCCAGGTGCCGGCGACGCCGGGGACCTGCGCCTGACCGCCCAGCCGGCCCTCGGTGCCGACCTCGCGGGCGACTCGCGTCGCCTCGTCGGCGAACGACGAGAGCTGGTCGACCATCGTGTTGATGGTGGTCTTGAGTTCGAGGATCTCGCCGCGCGCGTCGATGGTGATCTTCTGGGTCAGGTCGCCCTTCGCGATGGCGGTCGTGACCGAGGCGATGTTGCGGACCTGGGTCGTCAGGTTGTTCGCCATGACGTTCACCGACTCGGTCAGGTCGCGCCAGGTACCGGCGACGCCGGGGACCTGCGCCTGACCGCCCAGCCGGCCGTCCGAGCCGACCTCGCGGGCCACGCGGGTGACCTCGTCGCCGAACGACGAGAGCTGGTCGACCATCGTGTTGATGGTGGTCTTGAGTTCGAGGATCTCGCCGCGCGCGTCGACGGTGATCTTCTGCGTCAGGTCGCCGAGCGCCACGGCGGTGGTGACCTGGGCGATGTTGCGGACCTGAGTGGTCAGGTTCTCCGCCATGTAGTTCACGTTGTCGGTCAGGTCGCGCCACGTGCCGGCGACGCCGGGCACCTTCGCCTGGCCGCCGAGCTTGCCGTCGGTGCCGACCTCGCGGGCCACGCGGGTGACCTCGTCCGCGAACGACGACAGCTGGTCGACCATCGTGTTCAGCGTGTTCTTCAGCTCCAGCATCTCGCCGGAGACGTCGACCGTGATCTTCTGGGTCAGGTCGCCGTTCGCCACCGCGGTCGCGACCTGGGCGATGTTGCGGACCTGGTTGGTCAGGTTGTTCGCCATCGAGTTGACGTTGTCGGTCAGGTCGCGCCACGTGCCGGCCACGCCGGGCACCTTCGCCTGACCGCCGAGGCGACCGTCCGTGCCGACCTCGCGGGCGACTCGGGTGACTTCGTCCGCAAAGGACGAAAGCTGGTCCACGAGGCCGTTCACCGTCGAACCGAGCGTCGCGAACTCGCCGCGCAGCGTCTGGTCCGACATGCGCTTGGTCAGGTCGCCCTCGGCCACCGCGGCGAGCACCCGGCTCAGCTCCGAGGTCGGCCGCATCAGATCCTCGACCAGGCCGTTCACCGAGTCGGCGATCAGCGACCAGCCACCGGCGGTGCCCGCGGGCGCCACCCGTTCGGTGAGCCTGCCCTCCTGGCCGACGGCCTGGCGCACCCGGCCCAGCTCACCGGCGAGCCACTGGTTGCGTTCGGCGATCTCGTTGAAGACGTCCGCGAGGGCCGACACCGGCCCGTTCCCCGGCACCACGAGCCTGCGGCGGAAGTTGCCGTCACGCAGGTCTCTCATCGCGGAGAGAACCCTTTCGAGGGTCGCGTCCGTCTCTTCGTTGGCCGTGGTCACTCCAAGCCTCCGTGCCTCGGTGGTCGCAACCAAGACTGCCACGTTAGGTTGGGAGCGAGGTAACTTGATGCCGCGATGCACGCAAACGACCCGCAGGAGGCCGTGATGAACCGGCCGTCTGCGCAGGACAAGAGCGGATGAGCAGCGCCGTGGGCATCGACCTGGACGGCTGGCAGCGCCTGGTGGACGGGCTGCGCGAGGCGGTTCTCGTCGTGGACCCCGCCGGGGTGGTGCGCGTGCGCAACGCCGCGGCCGCCGACCGGTTTCCCCGGCTCGGCCTCGGCGAGCGCTTCGACGTGCACGTCGCGGGCCGTCAGCACGACATCGGCGAGGGCTGGAGTGCCTGGTACTTCACGGACTCCGCGCTCGATCACGCCCATCTGCGGCTGGCCGGCGGCACGTCGCGCGAGGCGACGCTGCGGACGATCGTGCAGCTCGCCGCCGAGTTGCTGGGCGAGCATTGCGTGGCCGTCGTGCCGGCGACCCGCGACCGCCTGGAGTGGTGGCGTTGCGGTGGCGGCGATCCCACCGTCGCGCGCACGCCGCGCCGGGCCTCGGTGCTCACCGAAGTGCTGACGGGCACCGCGACGCTGACCAGGATCACCTCTTTGGGTGAAGGTAGCTGGGGCGTGCCGGAGGACTTCGGCTGCGCGCTGGCGGTGCCGCTGGGCGTCGGGGGCGCGCTGGTCGTGCTGCGGCGCGGCGACTTCGCGCCGAACGACATCGAGCGCGTGCGGTTGTTCGGCAAGCACGCGGCCGTCGCGCTGGAGTCGTCGTCGCGGCTGACCGACCAGCAGCGGATGATCGACATCCTGCGGTCGTCGCTGCTGCCGTTGCCGCTGCCCGAGCTGCGCGGGGTGTCGCTGGCCTCGGTCTACCTGCCCGCGCACCAACGTGCGAAGGTCGGCGGCGACTTCTACGACGTGCATCCGCGCACGGACGGCTCGGCGACGTTCGCACTCGGCGACGTCTGCGGTCACGGCCTGGAAGCGGCTGTACACAGTGGACGGGTGCGGCAGTCGCTGCAGGCGCTGTCGCTGGTCGAGACGAACCCGGTGCGGTTGCTGCACCTGCTGAACACCTCGTTGCGCGCCACCGGGTCGAAGCTCTTCACCACGATCGTCGTGGGCGAGCTCGTGCCGCTGGCGGCCGGGGGAGTGCGGCTCTCGCTGGCGGCCGGCGGGCACCCCGCGCCGTTGATCCTGCGCGCCGACGGGACCGTGCAGGACGTGAACGCGCCCGGTGCGATCGTCGGGATCCTGTCCGACGTCCGGTTCCACGGTGAGCAGGTGACGCTGGCACCGGGCGACACGCTGGTGCTGTACTCCGACGGCTTCACCGAGGCCCGCGCGCACAACGACCGCTCGGAGCTGTTCGGCGAGCAGCGGCTGCGGACTGTGCTGCGCGAGTGCACGGGACAGTCCTCCGAGGAGATCGCCCGGCACTGCCAGGACGCGGTGCTGAAGTGGCTGGACAGCGACGACCACGACGATCTCGCTCTTCTGGCTGTTCAGGCCGTGTGAATTTCCCGGTCGCTTTTGGTGAGGTTCCCGCCCTGTCCAAGATGGACCTGGGCTCCGGGTCGTGGCCGGTTCCTTCCGCTGACCGTTTCAGGTCTCGCGGCGAGACCTGCCAGGATTGATCACCATGAACGAAGTCGTGCTGATGTCGGACGCGAGGATCGCGGCGATCGCGGTCCAGGACAACGGAGAGCCTCTCCTCGACGTCCGGCAGGGCGGAGCGCTTGTCGTCGACCCGCGCAAAAGCGATGACGAAGGTGCGTTCGCGCACCTGAGGGAAGGTCTCCTGACCCGTCTGATCAGCGCTCAGGTGTCGCTGCCCTCCGGTGTGCGCCTCCTCTTCATCGAGGGCTACCGGCCGCCCGCGCTGCAACGGTTCTACTTCGAGCAGTACGCCGAGGAGTTGCGCGCCGACCATCCGGACTGGACAGCGGAGCAGGTGCGGAGCGCCGCGAGCAGGTACGTGTCGCCGCCCGAGATCGCTCCGCACAGCGCCGGTGCCGCCGTCGACCTCACCCTCGTCTCCCGCGACGGGCAGGAGTTCGACATGGGGACTCGGGTGAACGCGAGCCCCGAGGAGAGCGAGGGCGCCTGCTACACCGAGGCGGAGAACATCAGTCCGGCCGCCCGCGCCAACCGGATGCTGCTCGGCGATGCACTGAGCCGGGCAGGTCTGGTCAACTACCCCACCGAGTGGTGGCACTGGTCCTACGGCGACCGGTACTGGGCGTTCGGCACCGGCGCTGACCATGCGGTCTACGGGCCACTGGACCTGGGGTAACTCAGCGCACGCCGTGCGGACGGAACTGCACGCTGATCCGCGGTCCTACGACCTTGGAGGTCTTCGGCACGGCGTGCTCCCAGGTGCGCTGGCACGAACCGCCCATGACCAGCAGATCTCCGTGCCCCAGCGCGTACTTGTGCGTCTCGCCGCCGCCGCGTGGCCGCAGGAGCAGGGCACGCGGCGTGCCGACGCTCAGGATCGCGACCATCGTGTCCTCGGTCTGGCCGCGGCCGATCGTGTCGCCGTGCCACGCGACGCTGTCGCGGCCGTCCCGGTAGTAGCAGAGGCCGGCGGTGGTGAAGGGTTCCTTGAGCTCGTCGAGGTAGTGGCTGGTCAGCGTCTCGCGGGCGGTCGTCAGCACGTCGAACGGCAGCGCGCCGTCGTAGAAGCGGAGCAGGCGCGGGACGTCGACCACGTTGTCGTACATCTGGCGGCGTTCGGCGCGCCACGGCACGTCCGCGACGAGCTGGTCGAAGAGGGCGTCGGCGCCGGTCAGCCAGCCGGGCTGGACGTCGATCCAGGCGCCGTGGCCGAGCTCGGTGCGGCGCGGGGCGAGCGGGGCCAGTGCCGGCTCCGCATCCAGGTCGAACAGTGATCCCTGGCGCATGGACGCCAGCATAATCGAACACGTCGGCATCGTACCGTCGCCGAAGGACGACGAGAAGCCTAGGGCTTCAGTACGGCCCAGACGGCGTCCGCGATGATCTCGCGGGCCTCGTCCAGGTCGAGCACGCCGAGCAGGAACCGGCGCACCGACTCGTGCGCCGGTCCCATCACCACGGGTTCGAGCGCCCACAGTGGAATGTCGCGCATCTCCTTGCGTGCCATGCGGTCGAGGAACCACGTCAGCACGGGTGCGAACTCCGCGTGCTTCACCTCCGGGTCGGCGTGGCCCGGTGCCGCGTAGAGGAAACGGGCCCGGCTGGGGTTCGCGGTGACCCAGTCGAGGTAGCGCAGGGTGAGGTCGCGGACGCCCTCGCCGGCCGGGCGGTCGCCGAGCGCGGGCAGCATCGCCGCGACGCAGCGGGCGTAGCTGTCGGCGTAGAGCTGGGCGAACACGCCCGCGCGGCTGCCGAAGTGGTGGTAGATGCTGCCGTTGGACATGCCGGAGCGCTCGGTCAGTGCCGCGATGGTCACGGCGTCGAGGCCGCCTTCCTCGACGAGTTCGAGTGCCGCGTCGAGGAGGGACTGTCTTCGGTCAGCCATGCGGGTTAGAGTACCGCTCTGGAGCGACGCTCCAGAGAAGGGGAGAGCAATGGCGCTGTCGATTCCCGGCCTGCTGCGCGACCGGGTCGCCCGCACGCCCGACGCCGAGGCGATGCGGTACCGCGACAACGGTGGCTGGACCTCGCTCACCTGGGCTGAGCTGCAGGACCGGGTCGCGCACGAGGCGTTCGGACTGCGCGCCGCGGGGCTGCGCAAGGGCGACCGCGTCGCGTTGATGGGGCGCACGAGCATCGAGTGGATCGTCACCGACCTCGCCGTGCTCGCCGCCGGTGGCGCGACCACCACGATCTACCCGAACAGCACCAGGGCCGAGGTCGGGCACATCGTCAGCGACTCCGGCAGCCGCATCGTGATCGTGGAGACCGACGAGCACGCATCGCTCGTGCCGGACGTCGAGGTGCTCCGGTTCGGCGCGGTGCCGCAGGGTTCCGGCGACTACGACGCGCTGATCGACGAGCTCGGGCCGGACGACCTGGCGACGTTGATCTACACCTCGGGCACGACCGGCGTGCCCAAAGGTGTCGAGCTCACCCACAACAACTGGCTGACGACGTCGGAAGCCATTGCCTCCCTTGGCATTCTGCGTTCCGACGACCTGCACTTCCTGTGGCTGCCGCTGTCGCACGCGTTCGGCAAGGTGCTGACGATGGCGATGATCGCCGCGGGCGTGCCGACCGCCGTCGACGGCTCGGTCGAGCGGATCGTCGACAACCTCGGCGAGCTGCGGCCCACGATCGTCGCGGCCGCCCCGCGCATCTTCGAGAAGATCCACGGCCGGATCGTCGCGGGTGCGCGCGAGAAGGGCGGGCTGACCGAGAAGATCTTCAGGTGGGCCGACCGCGATCACGGGCCGGCGACGCGCTGGCTCGCGGATCGCCTGGTGTACCGCAAGCTGCGGGACCGCGTGGGCGGGCGGATCCGGTACTTCGTGTCGGGTTCGGCGCCGCTCGCGGGCGAGATCGCGGAGTTCTTCGAGCGCTCCGGCATCACCATCCTGGAGGGCTACGGGCTCACCGAGTCGTCCGCGGGGTCGTTCTTCAACCGGCCGGGCATGATCAAGATCGGCACCGTCGGGCCGCCGATCCCCGGCATGGAGGTGAAGATCGGCGACGGACGGCGAGGTGCTGCTGCGCGGTCCCGGCGTCATGCGCGGCTACCACAACCGGCCGGACGCGACCGCGGAGACGCTGATCGACGGCTGGCTGCACACCGGTGACATCGGCGAGCTCGACGACGCGGGCCGGTTGAAGATCACCGACCGCAAGAAGGAGCTGATCAAGACCTCGGGCGGCAAGTACGTCGCGCCGACGCCGATCGAGAGCCTGGTCAAGGCCGCGTCGCCGTACATCAGCAACGTGATCGTGCACGGCGACCGGCGCAAGTACTGCGTGGCACTGGTGACGCTGGACCCGGACACCGCGTCCGGGCTGAGCGACGCGGAGTCCGAGGTCTCCAGTGCGATCAAGGCGGTCAACGCGCAGCTCGCGCGGCACGAGACGATCAAGCGGTTCGCCGTGCTGGAGCACGACTTCAGCGTCGAGGACGGGTTGCTGACCACGTCGCTGAAGCCGCGCCGCCGGGAGATCGAGAAGCGCTACGCCGAGACGTTGGACGGTCTTTACTAGGCGCCTTTCCTAGTCGCAGACGGCTTTAGTCACACACCGCGCCACGGGACGCGGAGCCGACGAGCTTCGCGTACTTGGCCAGCACACCGCGCTGGTAGCGCGGAGGCAGCGGGGCCCAGCCCTCGCGCCGGCTGTCCAGGTCGGCGTCGACGTCCAGCGTGCCGTCCGCGACGTTGAGCGTGATCTGGTCGCCGTCCTGGACGAACGCGATGGGCCCGCCGTCGACCGCCTCCGGTGCCACGTGGCCGACGCACAGACCGGTGGTGCCGCCGGAGAACCGGCCGTCGGTGAGCAGCAGGACGTCCTTGCCGAGGCCCGCGCCCTTGATCGCGGCGGTGATGGCGAGCATCTCCCGCATGCCCGGCCCGCCCTTGGGACCCTCGTAGCGGATGACCACGACGTCGCCCGCGGTGATCGTGCCGTCCTCCAGCGCGTCCATGGCGGCGCGCTCGCGGTCGAACACCCGCGCGGTGCCGGTGAAGACGTCCGAGTCGAAGCCCGCCGACTTGACCACGGCGCCGTCCGGGGCCAGCGAGCCCTTGAGGATCGTGATGCCGCCGGTGTGGTGGATCGGCTTGTCGAGCGCGCGCAGGACGAGGCCGTCCGGGTCGGGCGGGTTGATGTCGGCGAGGTTCTCGGCGACCGTGCGGCCGGTGACGGTGAGGCAGTCGCCGTGCAGCAGACCGGCGTCCAGCAACGCCTTCATCACCACGGGCACGCCGCCGATGCGGTCGACGTCCGTCATCACGTGGCGCCCGAACGGCTTCACGTCGGCCAGGTGCGGCACCCGTGCGCCGATGCGGCTGAAGTCGTCGAGGCTGAGTTCGACACCGGCCTCGTGTGCGATGGCGAGCAGGTGCAGCACCGCGTTCGTGGAGCCGCCGAACGCCATCACGACGGCGATCGCGTTCTCGAACGCCTCGCGCGTCATGATCTGCCGCGCGGTGATGCCCTTGCGCAGCATCTCGACCACGGCCTGGCCGGAGCGGCGCGCGAACCCGTCGCGGCGCCGGTCGGTGGCCGGGGGAGCGGCACTGCCGGGCAACGACATGCCCAGCGCCTCGGCCGCGCTGGCCATGGTGTTCGCCGTGTACATGCCGCCGCACGCGCCCTCACCGGGGCAGATGGCGCGCTCGATCAGGTCGACGTCCGCGCGGCTCATCAGGCCGCGAGCGCAGGCGCCGACCGCCTCGAACGCGTCGATGATCGTGACTTCCTTCTCGGTGCCGTCGGTCAGCGTCACCCGGCCGGGCAGGATCGAGCCCGCGTAGAGGAACACGCTCGCCAGGTCGAGCCGGGCCGCGGCCATCAGCATGCCGGGCAACGACTTGTCGCAACCCGCGAGCAGCACCGAGCCGTCGAGCCGCTCGGCCTGCATCACCGTCTCGACGCTGTCGGCGATCACCTCGCGCGAGACCAGCGAGAAGTGCATGCCCTCGTGGCCCATCGAGATGCCGTCCGACACGGAGATCGTGCCGAACTCCAGCGGATACCCGCCCGCCGCGTGCACGCCGTCCTTGGACGCCTTGGCGAGGCGGTCCAGCGACAGGTTGCACGGCGTGATCTCGTTCCACGACGACGCGACGCCGATCTGCGGCTTCTCCCAGTCCTCGTCGCCCATGCCGACGGCCCGGAGCATGCCGCGCGCGGCGGTGCGCTCCAGGCCGTCGGTCACGTCGCGGCTGCGTGGCTTCACGTCCGGTGTATCGGTCATGAGCGCACGCTAGTCGTCAGCTACGAGCCGGATTGGCTGCGTGAGTCAGCGTCTCCCAGGCGATGAACAGGTTGTCGGTCCCGTGTGGACGGTGCGACTCGGTGTAGAGCTGGGTGTTCGCCATCGGGATGCCGAGCCGGGTGTTCAGCGCGTTGAACGAGACCTCCGGCGTCGGCCCGAGCTCACGGGAGAACGAGCCGCCGCACAGCCACGACGGCACCGGCGCGCCGTTCTGGTACTTGGTGTGCAGTCCCCACGCGTGCCGCATGCGTTCGCGGATCTCACCCCAGATGTCCTGGCCCTGGTGCCGCGCGGTCTCGGCGAAGTGCGCCGCGGCCGCGAGCCCGTAGCCGGTGTGGGCGAAGTCCCGGCAGGTCTCCTGGGCGAGCCCGTCGACGAACGTGGACTGGTTGTGCCAGTAGGAGACGATCTCCGCCCGCGTGTCGATCCCGCTGCCCGGCGGCGTCTTGGGCAACGGCCCGTCCGATGGTCAGGTAGATGAACGCCTGGATGCGGGTGCGGAAGATGCCGACGGCCTTGTCGTAGGCCGCCCGGTCCTCCAGGAAGACCGCGATGCCCAGCGACGCCTCCATCATGCTGAGTTCCCAGTTGCCGTTCGTGTTCGCGCGGCCGTTCTGGATCTCGGGCAGGTAGACGGTGCGCAGCATGGTGGCGAATCTTGGGCTGTTCGGCCAGTTTCCGTATGCGTGCTTGATGATCTCGGCTGCCTTGGGCCAGCTGCTCGCTGACCACGCGGTCTGCAGTGGGGCGTTTGAGTTGGTGTGGTCGCGGATTGTGGCTGACCAGGCGTCCATGATCTGGATGGCCTTGGTTGCGTACCTGGTGTCTCTGGTGATGTACCAGGCCAGGGAGAGGGTGTAGGCGGCTAGGGCGTCTTCTCGTTCGTCTGTGCAGCCGTTGTTCGGGGTGCTGTAGGGGCCGCATTCCACGATGGCTCTTGGTTTTGGGGTTCGGGTCAGGTCGGCGTACTTCGACGCCATCATTCGGTCGTAGGCGGGTTTCCAGGGGTGGGTGGAGGTGTTGACCTTGGTGCGGATGAAGTCCAGTTGTGGTCGGGAGACTCCTACGCCTGGGTGGGTGAAGGTTGGTGGGGCGGCTGTTGCTGGGGTGGTGGTTGGGGGGAGGAGGGTTGCCAGCAGTGCGATCAGCACCGCGCAGGAACGGGTGACCATGGGGTCAGTGTTAGTGGTCTATACCTTTTTGGCAATTATTCCGGGACAAGGTTCATGGTGGTGAACTTCGGGGCGGCATCGCGGTTGCTTGCCTGGGCAGCGAGAAGCCCCGGTGCGGGGGACGTGCACCGGGGCTTCTCGTCTGGCGATCAGTGCGCTACTCGCGGCACTTCTTGCCGGTGTTCACGCAGTTGACCAGGCGGTTCATGATCTGCTGCGACATCACGTTCGCGAAGTCGTTGTGGTCGGAGGCGGGGTTGTGCTCCTCCTCCGGGAACGAGTCGACCGCGTAGCGGCCGGCCTGCTGGATGTCCCTGGGGATGTTGTAGGTCAGGGAGATCCGCAGCTGCGGAACGGCCTTGAAGCCCTTCTTGCACTTGCCGTTCTGGTCCGGGAACACGATGTGGTCGCGGTGGTTCGCCGAGTCGATGTTCTTGCCGTCCCAGCAGCTCGGGAAGTCGTGGACGCGCTTGACCTTCGAGCCCTGCGGGCAGATCGGGTAGTTGTCGATGATCACCTTGTCCTCGAAGCCCGAGCAGGTCCAGCCGGCCTTGGCGTTCTTCGGGCCGTTGGCGGTGACCTTGGCGTCGCCGTACAGGACGCGCAGGAACTTGGGCATCGCGACTACCTTGCCGGTGGGCGAGCCGCGGAACTGGAGGTCGACGACCTCGGGACGCAGGATCTCGCCCTCGTTGCCCTCGAGCTCGAGCTCGGCGTTCTCCTCGGCGTTGTTCTGGTTCTTCTTGTCCTCGAGGCCTTCGGCCTGGGCGGCGTCGTTGTTCTCGGCGCCGTTGTCGAGGGCGGCGGCCTGGTTCGGCTGCTTCACCGCGCAGGCGGCGGCCGGGTTCAGGTCGGGGGCCTGCTGGCCCTGGCGGCTGAACGCGAGCATCATGCGGTTCAGGATCGCGGCGCGCTTCTCACGCGTCGGGCCGACGATGACGTTGTTGACGTCCTGGGCCTTGGTGGTCTCGAGGCGCTTCTCGGCCTCGTCGGTCACCTTTTCGATGTTCGCGAGCTCGCGGTCGATCTCGGCCTGGGCGCTGTTGGGGACGTCCTCGGGAAGCAGGGAGGCGACGTCGGGGCACTCGAGGCGGGCCGCGGCCTTGTCGGCCTTGTCCTTCTCCTGCTGCGCCTTGTCGTCCTTCTTCGGCGGCTGCTGCTGGCCCTGCTCCTGCTCGCCGGCTTCGGCCTCGCTCGGCCTCTTCGGCCTCCTCGCCGTCGTTGATGCGCACGACGGGCCAGAAGTAGGCGGACTTGTCGCCGTTCTTGCAGGTGGTGCCGGCCGCCTGCAGCGACTTGTTGTTCGAGTCGGCGTTCGTCGACAGGTTGCCTACGTAGTCGTGCAGGTGCTGTGCGCCGTTGCGGACACCGGGCTGGGCGATGAAGTTGTCCGGGTTGAAGTGCTCGTTCTCGTTCCTGCCGCAGTCGACGGTGAAAGTACCCGTGGTGGCGTCGTTCTCAGCTTGGGGCTTCTTGACGTTCGCCTTCACCTTGGTGATGTCGACGAACTCGCTCTTGTCAGCGCCATCGGCGAGTGCGGAGCCATCGGAGGAACCGATAGCCACCACCGCGGCACCGCCAGCGACCAGCGCCATCGCCGCTGCGGCGGCAGTCAGCCAGATCGTTGATTTCCTGCGGTGAAAAGCCATTTGCCACCTCGTGGTAGTCCGATAAAACGGCATGGCGAAGTCGGCGGCGGAAGCCGCTGTCTTCGGTTGAGCCTTGGGGTGTGCGGTTAGAACGAGCGAGATTTGTGTCTTGTCGTCGTCGTCTTCTTCTTTGATCGGGAAATCATTCGCATCCCTACCAGTGCGAGCGCGAGCACCCCAATCGCTCCGAAGAAGACACCGTTGTTGTCACCGAACACGCCTTGTTCGGCGGTGCGGGTGAACTTGGTGCCCTCCGGGACGGTCGGGATCACGCCGTCGGTCGGGTTGGCTGACGCGTCCGAGTTGTCGCCACCGGCGTTGTCGCCGGTCGGTTCCGGTGCCCCGGAGGCAGCCGTTGGGGGTGCTAGCGGCTGCGGGGACTCCAGGCCGGCGAAGTCGACTCGACCGGTTTCCTCGAGCACCTTCATGTGGTCGAAGACGGTGATCATCGCCTGCGTCGACAGGATGCGGATGAGCTCGTTCTTGGTGCCCGCCCGGATCTGCGCGGAGTAGGCGTAGACCTTGCCGTGTGCCGCGCGGAGCCGGTTGGCGAAGACGGCGTCGAACTCGTCGCCGTTCGCCGCGTCCATCTCGGCCAGCCAGCCCTTCTGCTCGTCCGAGGCCTCGGTGGGCAACGTGTGGCCGAGCAGTGTGCCCGCGCGGTTCACCACGTTGTCCAGCAGCGTGTGCCCCTCGATGAGGTGCTTGGCCGCTTCCTGGACCTTGGGCTGGTCGGGCCTCTTGGCCTTCGCCTTGTCGCCGGCGGGCTTCTCCCACAATCCGGCTGTCTTGACCCGGTTCATGAAGTCCCGGTCGGCAGGTCCGAGCGGACCCCACTGGGTCTGCACAACCTCGTCGCCCGTCCCGCCACTACCGGGCGGCGGGGTGGAGATGGGGGTCGAGGGCGTGGCTGGTTGGCCGGTCGCGCTCCCGGTGTTGAGCAACACGGCCAGCGCACAGCCGGCCAACGCGACAATGAGTCGCATCGGCATCGCCAAGTCCATAGGGAGTCGCACGAACGGGAATACGGCCAGGGATGCGACCGCGCCTCAGTTCGAGACCGTGGCGTTATCGAACCGTTACCGAACCCCGCGCAACCCCAGGTCGGGGCCGCGACTTAAAGTCCTGAGCATGAGCAAGCGTTTTGTGGCGTTGGGGGACTCGTTCACCGAGGGGGTCGGCGACGAGGACGCCGCTCGCCCGAACGGGGTGCGCGGATGGGCTGACCGGGTCGCCGACGTGCTGGTGACCGCTGATCCTGATTTCGCCTACGCCAACCTCGCGGTGCGTGGGCGGCTGTTGCCTCAGGTGCTGAGTGAGCAGCTGGACCGTGCCCTCGCGATGGAGCCGGACCTCGTCTCTCTCTATGCGGGCGGGAACGACCTCATGCGGCCGAAGGTGAACATCGACGCTCTGATGCGCCGGTACCGCGACGCTGTTGCCCGCTGTGTCGACGCTGGCGCGCGCGTCGTCCTCTTTACGGGTGTCGACGGGGCGGACGACCCGGTGTTCCGCAAGATGCGTGGTCGCGTGGCTATCTACAACGAGCACGTGCGCGCGATCGCGGCCGAGCACTCGTGCGTCCTGGTCGACATGTGGGGGATGAGGCAGCTGCGAGACCGTCGCATGTGGTCCCCGGACCGGCTGCACCTGAACGCGCTCGGGCACACCGAGGTCGCCATCTCGGTTTTGGACGGTCTGGGTGTCTCGCACGAGCTGGCGCGCACGGTTCTTGAGGTCGCGCCGCTGGTCGATCGGAAGATCCGGCGCGCGGAGGACTGGAGGTGGGCGCGTGAGCACGTCGTGCCGTGGGTGATGAGGCGTTTGCGGGGTGAGTCGTCCGGTGACGTCGTGCGCGCTCGTCGGCCCGAGCTGCTGCCGCCGTCATGAGGATCTACCCGCGGGAGACTTGGGGGCTGAAGTAGAACGTGTTCCTCGGAGGGGCTCTGTCAAACGACGGTACTCCCGTTTGGTAACGCGAATCCGCACATTCCTTTGCAGATAGAACGCGTTCTAGAAATCGTGTCCGCCACCTGGGTGAAAACGCAGGTCGCAGCCCTGAGCTGGATTGATCCAGTGCCCTAGCGTCCGTCCGCATGCATCGCAGGGCTGCGCTGATCGCTTTAGTGACCTGCGCGTTGCTCGCGGGCTGCGGAAGCAGGCTCACCGACGAGCAACGTGCAGCGCTTGTCGTGCCTCAAGGCGGTGGAACGGGGACTGAGCAGGGCGCCGTTGTCGGCGAGGACGGTGCGGTGCCCGGCACCGACGGCACCCCTGGCCAGCCGGGCGCGAACAACCCCCAGAAACCAGGGCAGCAGCCGAACCCGCCGGGCAGCATCGCGGGCGGTTGCCAGGGCACCGGTGGCGCTACGGACAAGGGCGTCACCGCGGGCGAGATCACCATCGCCAACATCTCCGACATCAGCGGCCCGGTGCCCGGCCTCTTCCAGTCCGCGCAACAGGCCACCAAGGCGTTCGTCGAGTACTTCAACGCCACCCAGGGCGCGATCTGCGGCCGCAAGCTCAAGCTCGTCTCGTTCGACTCGCGCACCGACAGCGGCGGTGACCAGCAGGCCACCTCCCAGGCGTGCGAGCAGGCGTTCGCGATGGTCGGGTCGATGTCCGCGTTCGACCAGGGCGGCGGACCGGCCGCGGCCGGGTGCGGGATCCCGGACCTGCGCGCCTCCACGGTCACGGCGCAACGTCAGCGCACGCCGGTGAGCTTCGGCGTCGCGTCGAACCAGGTGAACCTGGTGTCCTCGGCCGGGCCGGACCTGGTGAAGTCGAGCTTCCCCGGCGGCATCAACGCCGCGGCGTACCTCTACCTCAACGCCGACGCGAGCGCGCAGAACGCCAAGAGCATGCAGAAGGCGGCCGAGGCACGCGGGATCAAGTTCGTCTACTCGCAGGCCATCGACATCACGGACGTCAACTACGCGCCGTACGTGGCGAAGCTCAAGGAGACCGGCGCCAAGATCGTCTACTGGATCGGGTCGGCGCAGTACGCGGTGCGGTTGCAGCAGGCGATGAGGCAGCAGGGGTACACGCCGGAAGCCTTCATCACGGACCCGACCGCGTACGACCCGCAGTACATCCGGCAGGGCGGAGCGGCTGTCGACGGCACCGTCGTCTACACGAACGGCGCGTTGTTCGAGGAGGCCAACGCCCAGGTGGCGCTGTACAAGCAGTGGCTCGGCCGGGTCGCACCCGGCGCCGCGCCCTCGTACTTCGGGATGTTCGCGTGGTCGGCCGCACGGTTGTTCGTCACGACCGCCGCGAAGGTCGGGCCGCAGCTCACCCGCAAGGCGATGCTCGACGCGATCCGCGGGGTGCACGACTTCACCGCTGAGGGGATGGTCGCGCCGCAGGACGTCGGCGGGAAGCGGACCTCGGCGTGCATGACCCTGGTGCGGCTCAAGGGCGGGGCGTGGGGCCGGCTCGCACCGGCGTCCGGGTACGCGTGCGGGTCGTTGATCGACACGGGGGTGGGCGGGTGACGGCTCACGCGCCTGGGAGTGAGGCATGACCGCACTCCTGGCCTACACGGTCTTCGGCCTGGTGACGGGCGGTGCGTACGCCGTCGTCGCCGGCGGTCTCGTGCTCACCTACAGCACGTCGAAGGTGTTCAACGTCGGGCACGGCGCGATCGGCATGGTCATGGCGTTCCTCTACTGGGAGCTCGCCGAGAACCGCGGCCTGCCGCAGTGGCTCGCGCTGCTGATCGTGGTCGGCGGGTGCGCGCCGCTGTTCGGGCTGGTGGTCGAACGGTTCGTGATGCGCAGGCTCGCGGGCGCGCCGGTCGGGATCACGCTCGTCGCGGGCGTCGGCGTGCTGGTCGGGCTGATCGGTGCGGCCCAGGTGATCTGGCCGCCGGAGGCCCGGCCCGTGCGGCCGTTCCTCGACCATCTGGGCATCCACATCGGACAGTCGTTCGTCAGCGGGCACGACCTGGTGACGCTGGCCTGCGCGGTACTCGTCGCGGGCGGGCTGTACGTGCTGCTGAACCGCACCCGGACCGGGCTCGCGATGAGGGCCTGCGTCGACGCCCCAGAACTGGCCGCGCTCTACGGCACGCGGCCCCATCGGTTGTCCGCGTTGAGCTGGGCCATCGGCTCGGCACTCGCCGCGCTGGGCGGCATCCTGCTGACCCCGGTGGTGCAGCTCGACTACGTGACGATGACGCTGCTCGTGATCACCGCCTACACCGCGGCGCTGGTCGGACGGTTGCGCAGTCTGCCGTGGACGTTCGTGGGCGCTTTGGGGCTTGGGCTCGTGCAGTCCTACGCGGTGGCCTACCTGCCGTCCTCGCCGTTCTGGATCGCGTTCCGGGCGGCGATTCCGGCGTTGCTGCTGTTCGTCGTGCTGCTCGCGATGCCGCAGTCGCCGTTGCGGATCGGTGGTGTGCGGGGATCGCGTGGGGTGGCGGTGCCGACCGCGCTGGCGACCGGGGTGGGCGCGGCCGGGTTCCTGGGCGTGGTCGTCGTGCTGGCGCTGCTGGTGGGCTCGGTGGTGGCCGGGCAGCTCGCGCTGGGCCTGGTGTTCGGGATCGTGCTGCTGTCGATGGTGCTGCTGACCGGGTACGGCGGGGTGGTGTCGCTCGGGCAGTTCACGTTCGTCGGCGTGGGCGCGGTGACGGTGGCGCGGCTCGGCAGCCCGTCGCCGGTGACGTTGCTGATCGGGGCGTTGGTCGCGGCCGCGGTCGGTGCGCTGATCGCGTTGACGGCGTTGCGGGTGAGCGGGCTGTACCTCGCGCTGGCGACGCTGGGGTTCGCGCAGCTGATGGACAAGCTGGTGCTGCAGTCGCCGATCGCGTTCGGGGTGCGGGGCAGCCTGCAGGTGCCGCGCCTCGCGATGTTCGAGTCGGCGACCTCGCAGCTGGTGCTGGCGGGCGTGGTGTTCGCGCTGGTCGGAGCCGGGGTGCTGGCGGTACGGCGGGGACGGCTGGGGCGCCGGATGATCGCGGTGAAGGACAGCTCGGCGGCGTGCGCGACGCTGGGCATGAACGTGCGCTGGATCCGGGTCTGGGTGTTCGCGCTGTCGGCCGCGATCGCCGGGCTGGCCGGCGGGCTCTTCGCGCAGCTGCGGGAAACCGTTGCGGCGAGCGACTTCCAGCTGTTCAACAACCTGCCGCTGCTGCTGTTCGCGGTGATCGCCGGTGTGACGTCGGTGTCCGGGGCGCTGCTCGGCGGGCTGCTGCTGATGATGCTTCCGGTGCTGCAGGGCGGTTTCCCGGCGCTCGCGGGCGTCGCGGTCGTGCTGCTCGGGGTCGCGGCGGCCGGGCTCGCGCGTGACCCCAACGGCCTGATGAGCTGGTTCTTCCGGGCCTGGTCCTGGCGGCGCGCATGAGCACGTTGCGGGTGGAGGGCGTGACGGTCCGCTTCGGCGAGGTGACGGCCGTCGACGACGTCACGCTGTCCGCCGACACCGGGGTCACCGGGCTGATCGGCCCCAACGGCGCGGGCAAGACGACGTTGTTCGACGTCATCAGCGGGCTGCGCAGGCCGTCGGCGGGCCGGGTGCTGCTGGAAGGCGCCGACATCACGGCGAAGAGTCCGCACCAGCGCTCGCGCCTCGGTGTGGCGCGGACGTTCCAGCGACTCGAGGTCTTCGGTTCGCTGACGGTGTGGGAGAACGTCGTGGTGGCGCTGGAAAGCCGGCGCCGGTCCGCGCGGCTGGCCAAGCCGTCTGCTGGAACGGGTCGGGATCGCGGAGTTCGCCGGCAACCAGGCCGACACCGTGCCGACCGGCGCCGCGCGGCTGCTGGAGCTGGCCCGTGCGCTGGCCACCGATCCACGGCTGCTGCTGCTCGACGAGCCGTCGTCCGGGCTGGATCGGGCGGAAACCGACGCGTTCGGCGAACTGCTGCGCGAGCTCACCGCGGAGGGACGCGCGGTCGTGCTGGTCGAGCACGACATGGACCTCGTGATGGGCTACTGCGACCGCGTGCACGTGCTCAACCTCGGCAGCCTGCTCACGTCCGGCACCCCGGCCGAGATCCGCGAGCACGACGGCGTCCGGGAGGCGTATCTCGGATGATCGAGCTGACGGACGTCCACGCCGGGTACGGCCGGATCGAGGTGCTGCGCGGCGTCTCGCTGACCGTGCGGCGCGGCACCGTCACCGCGTTGCTCGGCCCGAACGGCGCGGGCAAGTCGACCCTGGTCAAAGTCCTCAGTGGACAGCTGAGGGCCACCGGCGGGCACGTGCACCTGGGTGGCGTGCACGTCAACGACGCCGCTCCGGAAGACCTGGCGCAGGCCGGACTGTGCACTATTCCGGAAGGCCGCGCGATCTTCCCGAACCTCACCGTCGCGGAGAACCTGCGGCTCATGCGCGGTGATCCAGCCGTGGTGTACGACCGGTTTCCCGAAGCTGCGAGTGCGGCATCGGCAGCTCGCGGGGTCGATGTCCGGCGGTGAGCAGCAGATGCTCGCGTTCTCCCGCGCGCTGATCACCGATCCGGCGGTGCTCGTGATCGACGAGCTCTCGATGGGCCTGGCGCCGGTGATCGTCGCCGAGCTGTACGAGGTGGTCGGGGAGCTGGCCGCGGACGGCGTCACGATGCTGATCGTGGAGCAGTTCGCCGAGACCGCCTCCGCGGTGGCCGACCAGGTCGTCGTGATGGCCCACGGCGAGATGGTGGAAGGCGACCTGGCATCCGTCTACTTTGGAGGGACATCGTGAGGTACGCGCTGATCGTGCTGCTGCTCCTGCTGTCCCCGGCACCGGCGCGGGCCGCGGACATCGGCGGCTTCACGCTGACCGCCCGCGCGGCGCCCGTCTCGGTGCTGCTGCACACCGATCTCATTCCGGTCCCGGCGGAACCGCAGGGCGAGGTGCACCTGTCGTACACCCAGACCGAGCTGGGTTCCGGTCCGATCGGCCGGTCGGTGGCGAGCTCGCTGTGGCCGGGCGCCGCGGTCGGCACCGGGTTGCCGCAGCTGCTCGGCTTCGCGTATCCGGTGCAGGCCAACGCGGCCCATCCCGGCGGCCCGGCGGACGAGTCGAAGTCGGGCATGCGGGCCACTGCCGGTGCCTCGAAAGCGGAGTCCTACGCGGGCGCCAAGCAGGAAGTGCCGTTCCTGCTCACCACCGACGGCCTCGCGTCGACCAGTACCAGCGCTGTGACGGCTTCCGAAGCCCGTTCCTCCGCCGTGACGTCCGCCCAGACGATCACGTTGCTCGCCGGCCTGGTCGTGATGTCGGGCGTGCGCTTCGAGTCCGTCGCCGTGAGCGACGGCAGCAAGGGGAGCGGCACGAGCACGTTCTCGGTCGCCGAGTTCACCGTGCTGGGCCAGAAGTTCCCGGTCAAGTCGCCGGCCGCGCCCCCGGACGGGCTGCTGAAGGCGTTGGAACCACTGGGAGTCACGCTGACCTGGCCATCGTCGGCCACCAAGGTCGAGGGGACCGCCGCGACGTCGACGAGCCGCGGCCTGACGTTGACCATCGACGTGCTGGCGTTGCGCACCAAGCTCGGTCTCGGCGGAATCCTGGACGGCATCGTGGCACCGCTGCTGCCCAAGGAACTGGTGCCGCTGCTCAACCCGTTGCGCAAGATGGTGGTCATCGTCGGCGACACCGAAGCCGTGGCGAACGCCTCCGCCGCCGCACCCCTCGCGCCGCCGGAAGCACCTGCGCCCCAAGCACCCCTGGTGCCTCCGCCAGCGGCCGGTGCCCCGCCGGGGGATCCCGGCACGCCGCCGGTGGCCGGGGTCGCACCGCCCAAATCCGTTGTGCCGGTGAGCAACGCCCGCGCGAAGCCCCGGTCGTTGCTCGACTTCCCCGGCGTTCCGGCGCTGCTCGTGCTCACCGGGCTCGGTGTCGCCGCGGCCGGAGCGTTCGGCATGCGGTCGTTCGGCTCGTTCCTGCTCGGCGGTGCCCCCTGTCCGTCCGGACATCCCAGCGGTGTCCCAGACCTGCGCAACGGGTGAACCATGACCATCCACGACCGCCGCCGTTCCCGGATGCGCAACGGACTCGGCCTCATCGGCACGATGCTGATGACGGCCGGCATCGCCGCGATCCTCTTCGCCTGGTGGGGTGTCGCGCACACCGGGTACGTGTGGGAGCAGATCCCGTACGTGGTCTCGGGCGGGATGCTCGGGCTCGGGCTGATCGGGGTCGGTGGGTTCCTGTACTTCGGGTCCTGGTTGACGAAGCTGGTCGAGGAGCAGCGGCAGACGGCGCACATGCTGCGGTTGTTGCTGGAGGAACGGGTTGAGGAGCGAGTGAACCGCTAAGCAGGCTGCCCGAAGTCCTGTCCGTTACTCGCGGAGCGGTTCGGCGTCCAGCCCGAGCGTCTGCAAGTACCACGCAACTCTTGATCGAATCGCCGTCAACTACACCCAACCTGTTCCGACATCCCGCAGCACCGGCACGCAGGTGCGCCGGGCCCGAGACGCCCTGTTGGTAGTAGAAAAACGCCTGTTGATGTTGCGTTGGTGGTACTTGCTGACGCCGGCAGCAACGAGTCGCCTGAGGTTCCGGACAAGACTTCCGGCCAGGTGACTTCAGTCGATCACTCACGACCCCCAGAAGTCACCTGCGTCCAAGAGAGAGCGATCCCACGACGGCGTCTGACATCCGGCGTCGCGTCGAACCACGCCCTGTTCGCACCCTTGAACCATTGGTCCAGACCAGTTAACGTGCTCCCCATCACGTTCCCCTGCACGTGAATGGAGCATCCATGAAGAGGTTTCGCTGGCAGTTCCTGACCATCGGCATAGCGGTAGCCGCTGTGGTCGGAGGCGTTCTCGCCGCTCCCGCGAGCGGCGCGACGGGCGTGACGGCGGCGTTCACCAAGACGTCGGACTGGGGCAGTGGCTACGAGGCCAAGTACACGATCAGCAACGGCGGTGCGTCGGCGCTGACGTCGTGGACGGTCGAGTTCACGTTGCCGAGTGGGCAGTCGATCGCGTCGCTTTGGGACGGTTCGTACGCCGCGAGCGGCCAGAACATCACGGTGAAGAACACCTGGAACGGCAGCGTCGGCGTCGGTGGCTCGGCGAGTTTCGGGTTCACCGTGCGTGGTTCGGGTGCGAACCCGGCCAACTGCAAGGTCAACGGCGCGGCGTGCGACGACACCGGCAACCCGCCGACCACAACGACCACCACCACGACCACGACCACCACGTCGAACCCGCCGTTGCCGGGCACCGGCCGGGGCGCGCCCTACCTCTACCTGGGCTGGGGCAACCCGCAGAGCGCGACGCAGGTGATGAGCTCGACCGGCGTCAAGTGGTTCACGCTCGCGTTCGTGCTGTCCGGCGGCGGCTGCACCCCCTCGTGGGACAGCGAGCGTCCGCTGACCGGGGGTGCCGACCAGCAGACGATCAACGCCATCCGCGCGGCCGGCGGTGACATCGTGCCGTCGTTCGGTGGCTGGAGCGGCAACAAGCTCGGCCCGAACTGCTCGACGCCGGAGGCGCTGGCCGGGGCGTACCAGCAGGTGATCAACGCCTACGGGTTGAAGGCGATCGACATCGACATCGAGAACTCCGACGAGTTCGAGAACACGACGGTGCAGGACCGGATCATCACCGCGCTGAAGATCGTCAAGCAGAACAACCCCGGCATCCAGACGATCGTCACGTTCGGCACCGGCACCACCGGCCCGAACTTCTACGGTGCCCGGCTGATCGACCAGGCGAAGGCGCTGAACGCGAACATCGACGTCTTCACGATCATGCCGTTCGACTTCGGCAGCTCGAACATCCGCACCGACACCATCGGCGCGGCGACCGGGTTGAAGAACAAGCTGAAGTCGACCTTCGGGTGGAGTGACGCCGAGGCGTTCAGGCACGTCGGCATCTCGGGCATGAACGGTCTGTCCGACCAGCGTGAGCTGACGACGGTCGACGACTGGACGGCCATCCGCGACTGGTCCAAGTCCAACGGCCTCGGGCGCCTCGCGTTCTGGTCGGTGAACCGCGACCGCGGTGGCTGCGACGGTCAGGTGGCGGCCAACTGCTCCGGTATTCAGCAGCAGGAGCTCGCGTTCACCCGCATCACCGCTGGTTTCTGAGGGTTTCCAGGCGACTACGGGCCGTCAGCGCCATTTAATCGGTGGCGCTGGCGGCCTACGCTGGTGGCATGCGACGACGACATTGATCTTCAACTGATCTGTCCAGAACCGCGACGGCGTGGGCGTGGTGTTCGCACCTCCTCCCGATCTACGCGCTGTACGCGTTGCTCTTCGCCGACAGCGGGCTGTCGGACGCGCAGATCTCGGTGCTGCTCGCCATCTGGTCGACCACCGCCGTGGTCTTCGAGGTGCCGTCCGGTGCACTGGCCGACCGGTTCTCCCGGCGGTCCTGCCTGGTCGCCTCCGGTGTGCTGCAGGCCTGCGGCTATGCGACCTGGGCGCTGTTCCCGTCGTTCTACGGTTTCGCGCTCGGCTTCGTGCTGTGGGGACTGGGCGGCACGCTGGAGTCCGGCGCGTTCGAAGCGCTGCTGTACGACGGACTTGCGGCCAACGGGGACGAGGCGCTCTACGGGCGGCTCAACGCGCGTGTCGACACCATCGAGCTGATCGCTCAGGTTCCGGTTGCCTTGCTGGCCACGGCGTTGTTCTCGGTGGGCGGCTATCAACTGGCCGCGTGGGTCAGCGTGGCGATGTGCCTGCTGTCGTCGGTGATCGCGTTGCGGTTCCCGGAACCGGCCCGCGGTGGCGACGACGAGGACGAGAGCTACTTCCGGACGTTGAAGGACGGCCTGCTCGCCTCCGTGCCGATCAAGCGGGCGGTGCTGGCGGTGGCGCTGGTCTACGCACTCGACGCGTTCGAGGAGTACTTCACGCTGCTGGCCCAGGACTGGTCCGTGCCGACGGTGTGGGTGCCGCTCGCGACGATCGGCGTGCCGTTGCTGGGAGCGGCCGGTGCCGCGCTGGCGGGCCGGTTGCCGTTCCGCGGCTGGGTGCTGTTCGCGTCGGGCGTGCTGCTGATCGCCGCCGCGGTGCTGGCGGTGCCGGTCGCGATCGTCCTGCTGGGACTGTTCTACGGGCTGTACCGGTTCGTGCTGGTGCACGTGGAAACCGAGCTGCAGCACCGGATCGAGTCCGACGCGCGGGCCACCGTCACGTCGGTGGCCGCGATCGGGTCGGAGTTCATGGCGTTCGCGATCTACGGCGCCTGGGTGCTCGGGTCGGCGGTGGCCGTCGGCGTGCTGGTTCTGGTGGTGGCGCTGGTGATCTGGCGGCGTCAGTGAGGCAGCGGACGGCGCGGGCGTCGTTCGTCGTGGTCGTCGCGGTAGTCCTCGATCGCGAGCGCCACGTCGAACGCCGTCCGCGTGTTCTCCAGCTTCGGCAGGTAGAGCACGCCGGCCGCGAGCGCGTCGAGGTCGACGCTGAAGTACACGCCCATCAACGGGTTCACGAACAGCTCGCTGCCCTCGGTGCGGCTGGTGAACCGCACGTCGCCGAACTCGCCCCGCAGCGCCGCCGCGATCTGCCCGTTGACGATGCTCGGCGACAACGGTGTGGCTTCCTGCGCCTGCTGGACGGCGGTCGTGTACGCGCGGGCCTCGTGGCTGTTCGACGGAATGGACAACGCACCGAGGTAGGCGCCTTCGCGGTCGAGCGCCGCCAGGTTCTCCAGCACGTGCGCGTGGCAGACACCGTGATAGGCGTCGATGCCGAACCCGAGGCTCGCCACGATCTTCTCGAGGTCGCGCAGCCCGGCGACCGCGGCGAGGCTCGTCATGTCCTCGGTGGGCGTGCCGAGGTGCTGTTCGTCGCCGCGCAGCAGGATGTCCGTGCCTCCGTCGACGAGCACTATCGCGTCGACGCCGAGTTTGCGGACCAGCGTGCGGTAGGCGCTGCGCAGCGGCCGCACGCCGGTGCGGGGGAACGCGTACACGGTGTCGTCGAGGAACCTGGCGAGCTCCCGTTCGGGGAAGTAGGCGTCCTCACCGGTGGTGTCCGGGTCGATGGCGGCGAGTCCCGGCTCCAGCCAGGCGTCGAAGTCCAGCCGCTCCAGTTCGCTGAAGCTGAGGCTGGCGTAATGGACCCGCTTGCCCAGGCCGCGCAGCGCGACACCGAGGGGAAGACCGGCGAACACGTCGAACCCACCGCCCGCGCCGGCGATCAGGACTGTCTGTGCACTGTGGAGTCTGGCGAACAACGGCGGCTGGGCGAGGCTGAACACGCCGTTCAGGTTAGGCGGGTCAACCGCTCGATGTCCGCTGGTTTCCGGACGTGGACCAGCAGGCGGTCGGGGTGGTGCTCAAGGCCCTCGTCGAGATCGTTGGCCAGCACGCCGAGCTTCGGATGTGCGGCCTGGTCGCGGTATCTGCGCACGTGTTCGGTCTGGCCGGCGAACACGAACAGGCCGTCGTCGTGCGCCGCGGCGAGGTCCGCGATCTCGGGGGAACGGGTGCAGGCGTGCCAGAGGTAGGGCCTGTTCGGCCAGAGCCGTTGCAGGGCCGCGTAGTTCTCGATCGTCAGCGGCAGGCTGTACTCGATCTCGCGGCCGAACCACCCGAACACCCTGGCCGTGTTGCCGCGGCCGAGCACCAGGTCCGTTCGGCCGCCGGCGAGGTGGTGCAGCGTGGCGTACTCGGCGGCGAGCCTGGCCGGGTCGTTCGTGGTGATCAGGGTGGTGGCGGTGGAGAGCAGGACGCGTTCGGTCCTGGCCGCGATGTGGGCGAGCAGCGTGGCGGGGCACGACGAGTTGTAGGGCGGGTTGTGGTGCTCGCCGACCGCGAAGACGTCGAGACCGGCTTCCTCGGCGGCGATCGCCAGGGTGACGATCTCGTGGGGTTCGAGATCGCCCGCGGTGAAGACGCCGAGCTGCACGGGTTTCAGTGTGCGCGGCGCAGCGCGAGTGTCCACAGGCAGCCGGCTGCGGCCAGTGCGCCTGCGGCGGCCAGGGCGGCCGGGAGGCTGGTGGTCGCGATCAGGCCGAGCAGGATCGGTCCGCCGCCGAGCCCGATGTCGATGAAGGCGCTGGCCGTACCGGCCGCGGCGCCTCTCTCGTGCGGCTGCGCGGTCGCGAACACGGCGGCGAAGAACGCGGGCGTGCAGAACGTGACGCCGACGCCGAGCACGATGCTGCCCGCGATGAGGGTGTGCGGTGCCGCGGCGAGCGCGAGTCCGGCCGCCATGATCGCCAGCGCGACGGCTCCGAGCGTCAGGGGCGGTACGCGGTCGGGGACCTTGGCGAACACGGCTCGGCAGACGACCACGGTGGCGCCGTAGAGGAACAGCGGGAGGCTCGTGTTCGCCAGGCCGGTCTCCTGGGCTCGCAGTGCGGCGAACGCGAGGAAGCCGCCGCTGGCCGCCAGTGACGCGCAGAGCCCGATGGCGGGCGCGATCGCGGCCCGGTGGATCAGTTTGGTGTTCGTGGTTCGCGAGGGCGTGCCGGTCTCGCCCAGGAAGGCCACGGCGACGGTACTCAGCGCACAGAGGGCCGCGGCGCCGAGCCACGCGGTCGGGAACGATCTCTGGACGAGCAGTTCTCCAAGCGGGGGACCGAAGGCCAGGCCCAGGTAGAGGCCGAGCGAGTTGAGGCTGACGGCTTCGCCCAGGCGGTCCGGCGGGGCGATGTCCACCAGGGCGGCGAACCCGGCCACGAAGAAGGCGGCTTCGGCGACGCCCAGCAGGAGTCTCAGCGCGATGACCGTGGGGAGATCGGTCGCGAGTGCGGTGAGGGCGAGGCTGGTGGCGGCCAGGGCGGTGCCGCCGAGGAGCAGGGGTCTTCGGCCGATACGGTCGGTGAGCCGCCCGGCGAACGGGCGGAGCACGAGCGCGGAGACGGCGAAGCTGCCGAACGCCAGGCCCGCGGCCGCCTCGGTGTGGTGCAACGGGCCGGTGACGTAGAGGGGCAGGGTGTACACCGCGACTCCCATCGCGGTGAAGTAGCCCAGGTCGGCGGCCGTGAGCAGGGCGAAGCGCGGGGTCAGCAGGCGCGCCATCGCACCAGGGTGCGTCAGGATGGCCTATTCCACCAGCCGGGGCGTAACGCGAGGATGCGTCGAACAGATCAAACCCGCACAACCAGGACATTCGCCGGAGGCCGTCGTGCTCGTCGCCCAGATCTTCCTGCCGATCGCGCTGGCCCTGGTCATGTTCGGGCTGGGGCTCACGCTCACCATCGCCGACTTCGCCAGGGTCGCGAAGTATCCGAAGGCCGCGCTGATCGCGCTGGTCTGCCAGGTGATCATCCTGCCGGCGGTCTGCCTGGGTCTCGTGCTCGCGTTCGGCCTCCAGGGCGTCCTCGCGGTCGGCATGATGCTGCTGGTCGCCTCGCCGGGCGGGACGTCGGCGAACCTCTTCAGCCACCTGGCGGGCGGCGACGTGGCGCTCAACGTCACCCTGACGGCGATCAACTCCGTGCTGGCGGTGTTCACGCTGCCGCTCGTGGTCGGGCTGTCGATGGCGCACTTCATGGGCGACGAGGGGACGGTCGGCCTGCAGCCGGCGAAGTTCGTGCAGGTCTTCGCGATCGTGCTGGTGCCGGTGGCGATCGGCATGTGGGTGCGCCGCAAGTTCGAGGCGTGGGCGCTCACCATGGAGCGGCCCGTGCGGATCGCGTCGGTGGTCGTGCTGGTGCTGGTGATTCTGGCGGCGATCGCGTCGGCGTTCCAGCAGCTGGTCGACAACATCGGCACGGTGGGGCCGGTGGCGCTGCTGCTGTCGATCCTGAGCCTGCTGATCGGCTACTACGTGCCGAAGGCGTTCAAGGTGGGGGAGAAGGAGTCGATCGCGTCGGCCATGGAGATCGGCATCCACAACGCGACCATCGCGATCACGCTGGCACTGACGGTGCTGAACGACGAGACGATGGCGATTCCGCCTGCGGTCTACGGCGTGCTGATGTACGTGCCCGCGGCGATCGCGGCCCGGTTGCTGTCGCGCAGGAAGGCAGCGACGGTCTAAAAGAGGTTGCGCATGTCGCTAAGTTGATCAGCACATGCGTTCAACCACCACAACCCTGATTGCGGCCGTTCTCGTTGCCGCCAGCGCTGTTCCCGCCCATGCCGCGGGGACCACCGTCCGCACCGACACCGGATATGTGTCGGGTTCCACCGTCGATGCCCAGCGAACTTTTCAGGGCATCCCCTTCGCCGCACCGCCCACCGGGGAGAACCGGTGGCGCGACCCGCAGCCGGTCACGCCCTGGTCAGGTGTTCGTCCGGCGACCGCACCAGGTCCTCGCTGCGCGCAGGACGAAGACCTCGGCAGTCCGCCCAGCGAGGCCGAGGACTGCCTCTACCTCAACGTGACCGCGCCGCTCAAAGCCACCAACCGGCCGGTCATGGTCTACCTCCACGGCGGCAGCTTCCGCAGCGGCGCCGGGTCCGACTACGGCGTGGACCAGTTGGTGCGCAACGGTTCCGTCGTCGTCACCCTCAACTACCGGCTCGGCGCGTTCGGGTTCTTCGGTTTCCCCGGGCTCGACGGATCGGGCGCGTTCGGGCTGAGGGACCAGCAGCAGGCGCTGGAGTGGGTGCGGCGCAACATCCGGCAGTTCGGCGGCAATCCGCACAACGTCACGTTGTTCGGTGAGTCCTCCGGCGGGCTGTCGACGTGTGCGCAGCTGACCACGCCGAGGACCAGCGGCCTGTTCCACCGGGCGATCATCCAGAGTGGACCGTGTCAGCTCGGACTCCCGGCGGGGGAGAACCAGGTCTACCACCTTTGGGCCGCCCGGACGGACGTCGAGCAGGCCGGTGCCCAGGCCGGACACGGCTGCACGGACGTCGCCTGTCTCAAGCGTCTGACGGTCGCGCAGGTCAAGGCACTGACACCGCTGTTCACCTCGCCCGCGTACGACACGGAAGCGTTGCCACACAACCCGATCACGGTGTTGAGGGAAGGGCACTTCCACAAGGTTCCCGTGATGGCCGGCTACGCGCGTGACGAGATGACGGTGTTCGTGGGGCCGTACTACCCGCGGCTGGACGCTCAGGGCTACGAGCAGCTGCTGATCCAGAGTTTCGGCGCGGCCAAGGCGAAGCAGGTTCTGGAGACGTACCCGCCGCTGGGTGGGGACGAGCGGGAGCAGTTCTCGAAGGTCCTCACCTCGATGACCTCGGTGTGCACGACCGAAGAGCTGCGCAGGCAGACCCGTGCGTTCGGCTACGAGTTCGCCGAGCCGAACCCGCCGATGATCTTCCCCGGCCTGCCGCCGTTCCGTTACGGCGCCTATCACGCTTCCGACCTGCCGTTCCTGCTGAGGTATGGCGACGTGCAGCTGACCGGGAAGCAGCGGAAGCTGTCCGGTCAGATGGTCGAGGCGTGGACCCGGTTCGCGGCGACCGGACACCCCGGCTGGGCTCGCCAGGACGTCCGGGTGCTCGCGAGCGAACCAGTTGTGCCGGTGGACCACCGGTGCGACCTCTGGTCCTCTTAGGATCCTGAACTCAGGACTCGGAACCCGGTTGCGGTGCGCGTCCGTGCGACTTGCCGGGCGCGCGCACGCCGTTCACCGTCGAGGTGTCGAACGCGAACGTGATCACCGCGACCGCGATCGCGTCGGCGTTCGTGTCCAGGGCGAACAGGTTCAAGTTCGACCTGTTGTCGCACGGCTGGTGGTAGCACGGGTCGAAGGCGATGCCCGCGGTTCCGCCGTAGCGAGCCTGCTGCTCGGCCGTCTTCAGCTCCTCCGCGCCGGTGAACAGCCCTCCGGCGGGGATGTTGACGGCGATGAACGGGCCGTAGTCCGAGCGGCCGGAGAACTCGGTGTCCTCCGACGGCAGCCCGCGGTCGGCGTAGAACTTCTCGAAGACGTCCTCGATCTCCGCCGACCCCGGTGGGATGGGGACCGGGGCGGTACCGCTCGAGTCGTCACCGTCGTAGATGCCGAAGAAATGGTTCGGCGAGCCGACCATGTCGAAGTTCAGGTACAGCGCGATCCGGTCGCGGTCGGCTTGCGGCAGCGTGGCGACGTAGTGGTCGGAGCCGAGCAGGCCCGATTCCTCCGCGCCCCACCAGGCGAAGCGGACCTTGGCGTTGGTCTTGACCTTCCGCATCTGGATCGCGGTCTCCAGCAACGCCGCGGAGCCGCTGCCGTTGTCGTTGATGCCGGGCCCGTTCTGGACGCTGTCGAGGTGCGCACCCGCCATCACTACGTTGTCCGGGTTGCCGTCCTTGGACTCGGCGAAGACGTTCCACGCCGTGCGCGTGTCCGAGATGACCTCGACCTTCACCCGGACCGTGGCGCCGGAGAGGCTCGCGAGCTGCGCGCCGACGTCGAATGTCGCGGACACGACCGGAATGGTGAGGCCGGTCGCGTCACCGATCGGGATGACGAGTCCGGTGCGGCCCGGCTGGCCCTCGTTGAAGAGGACGACCGCCGACGCGCCCGCGGTCTGGGCGTTGAACGCCTTGACGGTGAAGTTGCAGGTGCCGCGCTGGATCAGCGCGATCCGGCCGGGCACGAACCCGGCGAAGTCGGCCTCGTCGCAGCCGCTCGAGCTCGTGTTGGGTTCCGCACCGGGCGGGAGGACCAGGTCGACGTTCTGGATGACGCCGGTGACGTCACCTTCTGGTCTGGGCACGAAGTCGGAGTAGGTGAAGTCGAGGTCCTTGCGGAACGAGATCGGCGTCGGTGCCAGCACGTCGAGGACGGAGTTGTCCTCCAGGTAGGCGAACTCGAACTCCTGCACGGTGGGTGCGTAGCCGGCTGCGTTCAGTTGCCCTGCCACGTAGTTCACCGACGCCTGGTAACCGGGACGGCCGGCCGCGCGGTCGCCGTGCGTGTTCGCGATCGCCTGGAACGCGTCGAGGTGCCGCAGCACTCCGTTCAGCGTCACGGCCTTGGCCAGCTTGGCCGGGGAGTTGTTGTTGGGATCAGCGAGTGCCGGACCGGTCACGGCGAGTGGCAACACGAGTGCCACAGCCGAAACGAGTGCAAGACGTCTGCGCCGAGAGCGTTGGGTCATCGGTCTGCCTCCATGCGTACATCGCCGCCGAATGCATCCCCCTGGGTCCTTCGTCCCGCGCTGGGCTGTGTTACATCTTTGCTACTGGAGGTGGGTGTTTGTTCCCATTGCTGGAGACCGCCGTCCGCGTCGAACCCCTGGAGGGGGAGGGGCTCACCAACGTCCTGCACCTGGTGACCCTCGCTGATGGGCGCAAAGCCGTGCTGCGGCAACCGAAGGTGGCGCGTGACCTGCCGAAGTTCGTGGTGCCGGGCGCGCCGGAGATCCTCGCGCACAACGGCCGCGGCGACGTGCTGGTCGAGTACGTCGAGGGCCGGACGCTCGCGGCCGCGCTGCCGGTGTCCGAGGAGGTCTGGCACAGCATCGGCCGGGCGTTCCGCAAGATCCACCGCGTCGGCCTGCTGCACAACGACGTGAACCTCTTCAACATCATCGTCGGCGACGACTCGGCGACCCTGATCGACTGGGACAACCCGGGACAGGGCAACCCGCTCGACGAGCTCGCCGCCTTCGAGGAACACCTCTACCTGCACGGAACGGTGCTGCCGCAGGCGTTCTGGACCGGTTACGGCACCACTGCGGACCCCGGTCTGCTGCGGGTGCACCGGATCGCGGGCTGCATCGGGTGGCTGGCGAGCGAGGACTGGCGGGAGTGGGAGCGGGACCGGACCCTCAAGCCGGAGATGAAGGCGCGGGTCCGGAACTGGCGGCGGCTGCTCGCCGCCTGGCTCGCCGGCCAGTTCCGGACCGCCTTCCTGGAGAGCGACGGTCTAGCGGCTGAGGTTGCGGTACTTCAGCACGGACAACGGCCAGAAGATCGCCACGAACAGCGCCGGCCACAACACAGCCAGTAGCAGCGAGTTCTGCGCGGCCCACGAGTCGCCGCCGACCCCGGGGTTGCCGAACAGCTCACGCGCCGCGGCCACCGTGGACGACAGCGGGTTCCACTCGGCGACCACTCGCAGCCACCCCGGCATCAGCTCCGGCGAGACGAACGTGTTCGCGAACATCGTCAGCGGGAACAGGAACATCCACGACGCCTGCGCGGCCTCCGGCTTCACCAGCAGGCCGAGGTAGATGCCGACCCAGACCAGCGCGAACCGCAGCCACAGGAACAGCGCGAACCCGACCAGCGCGTTGACCAGCCCGTCGTTGAACGACCAGCCGATCACCAGCCCGCACAACGCCAGCACCAGCAGCTCCAGCGAGGAGTTGACCAGGTCGGCGATGCTGCGGCCGGCCACGACGCCGGTCTGCGACATCGGCGAGGCGCGGAACCGGTCCGTGACGCCGCGGTCGGCGTCCATCGACACCATCATCAGCGTGGTGCCGACGCCGAACGCGATGGTCTGGCCGAACATGCCCGGCAGCAGGAACTCGATGTAGTCGCCGCCGCCGAAGACGTTCATCGCGCTGCCGAACACCAACCCGAAGATCAGCACCGAGATGATCGGGTAGGCCAGGTTCGCGAACACCCTGACCGGTTCGCGCAGCCAGTGGATCAGGTCGCGCTTGGCCACGACCCACGAGTCGACCAGGGCAAATCTGACCGCGTTCACGCCTGCTCCCCAGGGGTCTCGACTGCCTTGTGTCCGGTGATCGCCAGGAAGACCTCGTCCAGCGTCGGCCGGCGCAGCGCGATGTCCTCCGCTTCCACACCCTTGGCCGCCAGCACCGACGTCACCCGTGTCAGCGCCGCCACCCGGTCCGCCACCGGCGCGCTCACCCGGAACGAGTCGTGGTCGACCTCGGCGTCCGGCCCGAGCACGTCCGCCACCAGCGGCAGCTCGTCGGCGTTGCGCACGACGACCTCGATCCGGTCGCCGCCGAGCTTGGACTTCAGCTGGTCCGGCGTGCCCTGGGCGGCGACGCGACCGGTGTCCATGACCACGATCTGATCCGCCAGCTGGTCGGCCTCGTCCAGGTACTGGGTGGTGAGCAGCACCGTCGTGCCCTCGGCGACGACCCGTTTCACCTCCCGCCAGACCTCGCCGCGGTTGCGCGGGTCGAGGCCGGTCGTCGGCTCGTCCAGGAACAGCACCGAGGGCCGCATGATGAAGCTCGACGCCAGGTCCAGGCGCCGCCGCATGCCGCCCGAGAAGTGCTTGGCCCGCTTGGCCGCGGCGTCGGTGAGCCCGAACTGCGCCAGCAGCTCGTCCGCCCGCTCCTCGGCCCGGCGCCTGGACAGGTGGTAGAGCCGCCCCCACATGATCAGGTTCTCCCTGCCGGTCAGCACGTCGTCCACCGTGGACTGCTGGCCGTTGAGCGCGACCTGGCGGCGCACCTGAGGTGCGTCCCGCACCACGTCGTGGCCCGCCACCTCGGCTCGGCCGCCGTCCAGGCGCAGCAGCGTGGCCAGGATGCGCACCGCCGTCGTCTTGCCCGCGCCGTTGGGCCCGAGCAGCCCGCAGACGCTTCCGGCGGGGACGGCCAGGTCGAACCCGTCCAGCGCCCACTTCTTGTCGTACTTCTTGCGCAGGCCTTCCGCGAATACCGCGTGTCCCACGACTTCACCCCCGTGGCTCTACTGTGTATGTCGTACACCGGGTGTACGTTGTACACGGTTTTAGGATTCACATGCAAGCGGGTTGTGGACGAGGGGGCTGGGTGAAGCAGACCGACCGGGACCGGAGCGTGCGCCTGTTGTGGGAGCCGCCGGCCGAGCCGACCAGGGGACCGAAGGCCGCGCTGAGCCAGTCGCGGGTGGTCGAGGCGGCCGTCAAGGTGGCGGACGCCGAGGGCATCGACGCGCTCACCATGCGCCGGGTCGCGGAGACGCTGGGCTTCACCACGATGTCGCTGTACCGGCACGTCCCCGGCAAGTCGGAGCTGCTGGACCTGATGGTCGACGCGGTGTGGGGCGAGGCGGAGCTCGTACCGAAGGGGCCGTGGCGCGCGGGGCTCGAGTTCTACGGGCGTCAGCTGTGGGCGATCTACTCCGCGCACCCGTGGATGCTGCAGAGCACGGGGTCGCGGCGGACCCCCGGCCCGCGCGCGATGGCCAGCTTCGACGCCGCGCTCGCGGTGGTGTCCGAGCTGGGCCTGGAGTCTGCCGAGATGGTGGCGGTGGTGACGTCCGTCGGTCACTTCGTCGACGGCGTCGGCCGGACGATGGCCGACCGGGTGCGGGCGGAACGGGAGACCGGCGTGTCCGAGGAGGCCTGGTGGAACGGTCAGGACTCGCTGTGGGCGCACTTCACGCCCGATCGGCTGCCGATGATGACGCACGTGTGGAACTCGGGCGGCTTCGAGCAGCCGCTGGACGACTTCGAGTTCGGCCTCGCCAGGGTGCTCGACGGCCTCGCGGTGTTCATCGAATCCGAGGATCGACAGCTGGTTCGTCGAAGCACGTGCCTGTAGCCATACGAGACGACTTGAGCCGCCGATCGAGTGAAATACCCAGCTCAGACAGCCCATGAACAGTAGTGACGCGGTTACGTAATGCCATTGTTATGAGCAATCAGAATGAACTCGTTCGCGGGATGAACCAAGCACTCCTATCTGCCCGTTTTCCCTTGTGACACCGTTTCGCCGCGGGGGTCGAATCGGGACGACGAGGAGGTCGTATGACAGCTGGCGCGCACGACGCGGTCACCCTTGGCTGCTACGCGCTCGGCGTTCTGGACGCGCACGAGAATCTTGGCGTAGAGCAGCACCTGAGGGGCTGTCCGTCCTGCCGTGCGCAGGTCGCCGACTTCCATCGGATCCGCATGGTGCTCGACGAGATGCCTCGAGAGGCGTTTCTGCACGAGCGCGAAGCCGACCTGCCCAAGCCGTCGGAGCTGGTGCTGCAGCGAACGCTGCGGCAGATCCGGAACGAGTCCGTCATCCCGCAGCCGCGGGTGGCAGACCAACGTCCTAGAGCCAGTCCACGGGCGGTGGAGGAAGAACTTCCCGAACCGCAGCACGCCAAACCCCGGCGCTGGCCGGGTTATCTCGCCGCCGCGGCAGTCGCCGCGGTGGTCGCGTTCGGAGCGGGTGCGGTGCTCATGCAGAACCAGTCTGCACCGAGCTCCACCATTGCCGGACCTCGCACGGGCGAGGGAACGGCGGGCGGAATCAAGCTGGTGGCGGAGATCTCGCCGTCATCACAGGACCGCTACGAGGTCACGGCCAAGATCAGCGGCCTGCCGGCCGCGCAGAAGTGCAAGCTGATCGTGGTCGGGCTGGACGGCAAGAAGATCGAGGCCCACGAGTGGACCTCGACCGAGAAAGCCAGGGTCCAGGGCGGCACGGTGACCGGCATGGTCAGCGTCTCGCCGGACCAGGTGAAGTCCATCCTGGTGGAGAACGCCGAAGGCAAGGCCTTCGTGGTGGCGAACCTGTAAGGACGGAAACGAACACGAAGGGCCCGCATTTCTCCCAGTTCAGGGGGGAGAATGCGGGCCCTTAGTAGTACTGGGGCTGGTAGCACTGTGGCCCGAACCTAGTGCGTCTAGGTTCGGGCCACAGGTTACTTACATTGATGTGATTTAGACGGCCTGCAATGTGAGCCATGCTCCAACGACGATGACTGTCGCGGCTGTGCCCACGGGTGCGTAATGCGAGAGCACGCGGGTGGCACGGCCGTCCAGGATTTTCTCGACGCGGTCGCGGGCCTTCACGAGCAGCAGTCCGACGCCGGTGAGAGTGGCGGCCATGCCGAATCCGTAACCGATGACGAGCAGGACACCGAACCACGTTCGGCCCAGTGCCATGGCTCCGAGCAGCACGACGAGCGCGGAGGGTGACGGGACCAGGCCGTTGGCCGCGCCCATGCCGATGAGGCTCGCACGGCTGTAACCGTGCCCATGCCCATGCCCATGCCCATGCCCGTGGCCATGACCGTGTCCGTGCCCATGACCGTGGCCATGTCCGACCCCGGCTCCGACAAGCGCCGGCGTCCGATCGCGGGACACGGCCGTGCGCAGCAGCATCACGCCGATCGCCGCGATGAGCACGCCGCTGACGAGGCCGAGCCAGCGCAGCACCTGTTCGCCGGCCAAGGCCGACGACGCGCTGATGACGAGCCCGAGGACCAGAACGCCACCGGTGTGGGTGGCGGTGACCGAGGCGCCGACGATGAAGGCGTCCTTCGGCGTGCCCTGACGGCCCGCCAGGTAGGCGGCGATGAGCGTCTTGCCGTGTCCGGGCAACGCCGCGTGCGACGCACCGAGCACCAACGAGAGCAGCAGCGCGAGGAACCCGAGCCACGGGGTGAGGTCGTCGCTGCCCAGGATGTCGTTCAACGCGGCCGCCGTGACGCTCAACGACTGGATGGGGGAGCCGGTGCCACCAGCCTGCTTCGGCTCGGACCCGGCACCCGGCTGGGCGGTGAAGGTGACCGACCGGACGTCCATCGGGCTGCTGAGCAGGTCCTCCGGGTACGCCCGGAGCTCGTTGCTGATGCTCTCGGTCGGTACCTTCGAGTCGTTCAGCGCGATGCCACTGCCGGCCGCGGTGATCTCCCGCCAGCCGACCCGGTCGGTGTTCGACTCGTCGCGGAACTCCAGCTGGGCCGGCCGGTCGAGGTCGACCTTGGCGGTGAACTCGCAGACCAGCCGGGTCGTGCTGAGATCGGCCTGGCCGACCGGATGTTCCTTGGTGGCGTTCGCGAGCGACCAGGTGATCTGCCGGCCGTCCACTGTGGAGCGATCGGTGCGGGACACCTCGTCGCACCACTGCGCGGCGTCGCGGGTCTTGAGGTTCTCCTGCAGCGTCGGGATCTCCGCGACGTCGACCACGGATCTGAGGTCGATGCGGTCCGGGTGCAGGTGCAGGCCGTGGTAATGGTTGACGCTGAAGTTGCCCAGCGGGTGAGCGGACGCCTCGCCGTTGATGAAGAAGATGCCCGCCAGCAGCAGGGCGGCCACCAGGACGGGTCGTACGACCCAGCCGGACAAGCTCACCGGCCGCCTCGCAGTTCGGCGAGCTTGCGGCCGGCCTTCAGAGCCTGCAGCGGTGAGAAGTTCGAGTTGAGCCGCAGCGCCTCCACGAGCGCCTCCTGCGCCTCGGCGACCCGGCCGAGCGCGGCCAGGATCATGCCGCGGTGGTAGGAGAACGTCGCGTTCTGCCAGCCCAGGGACGCGGCCCGGTCGGAGTAGGTGAGGGCCTCGGCGTCGCGGCCGCTCACGTGCAGCGCCCACGCCATCGCGTCGGCCACGAACACGCTCTGCCGCTTGCTCCACTCGGTTTCGGCCCGGCGCAGCGCCTGCATGCCGTCACCGCGGTCCGCGGCGACGAGAGCGGCGGCGAGGTCGTCGGAGGCACCCTGCGACTCCATCAGCCGCTGCTGCTCGGACAGTACGGAGTACTGCTGGGCCGCCTCGTCCTCGCGGCCGTTCGCCTCCAGCAGCTCCGCGTACTCCTGCAGGTACTGCGGCAGGGGAGCGCGAGCCACCAGTTTGCGATAGGTCTCAATCGCCACCGGGACCTCGCCCCGTGCCGCCGCGACCTTGGCCTTGCCCTGTGTGAGAGTCATGTCGTCTCCTCTCGCCGCCAGTCCCTGCTCATAGTGCTGCGCGGCTTCGTCGAGCCGGTTGTGGTCGAACGCGAGTTCACCCAGCCGGTAGCGGCAGAACGCGATCTCCTCGGGCGCAGCGGCAGCGGTCAGCGCGCGCGTCATCGCGTCGCGGGCGCCGTCGACGTCACCGTGGAGCTCGAAGTGGAAGGAAGCACGGGCGAAAGACGCCGTGTTGGGCTTGAGGTCCAGCATCTTCTGCACCGCGTCCTGGGCGCCCGCGTCGTCGCCGAGCTGCGTCAACGCGTCCGCCAGCACGCCGTAGGCCTCCGCGGAGCTGGGCAGCGCCGCGAGAGCCTTGTTCGCCCAGTCACGGGCGGCGTGGAAGTCGTGGCGGGCGTTGGCCAGCGTGCCCATGCCGACCGCGGCCAGGCCGGTGTCGCCCGCGTTCTTCAGCGCGCCTTCGGCCTTGGCGTAGTACGCCGGATCGGCCGTGACGCGCGCCAGTTCCACATAGGACGCGCCGAGCTGCGCCCACGACGCCGTGTCGTCGGGCAGCCGGTGCAGTCGCTGCTGCAGCTGGTGCACCACGCGGTGCATCTCGTTCTGCTGCGCGACAACGGGAACCGGGTCGGATTGCGCGCCTCCGGCCCTGCTGTCGGCAGGACCGGAGGCGGCGAGGTGGACAAGCGCCGCGGTGGCCAGGAGACCCACCGCGACCGCTTGCCTCATTTGGTACGTCACTTCGAGTGCGACCCGTACTTGCGGATCTGCTGCTGGCGCTTGCGGAACAACCAGAAGCCGGCGCCGAACACGAACGCCGAGCCGACCGCGGTGGTCATCGCCATCGGGTCCAGGCTGCCGATGTTGCCGACCGGGGCCACCGCGACGTTCGCGGTGTTGCCGTTGGTGTTGACGGCGGTGCCGTTGCGGGGCAGGCCCACGTACGGGAAGTTCGCCTCGAACGCCTGATCGTTCGCGTCGACCTTGTCACCAGTGGCGAGCGCGTCGACGAGCTTGCCGGACGCCGCTGCGCCCTCCATCGCCTGGATGGCGATGTCGATCACGTCGTCGGTGAGGCGGCGGCCGTTGGGGAAGCCCTGCGTGTCACCGGCGAGCAGTCCCAGGCGGTTGGGGTTCGCGTTGGGGTTGATCGACATGTTCAGTCGCAGCATCTCCGCCGGGCGGAACCGGTTCTGGTCCACGTCGGCGTTGTTGACCTGCGAGTTCAGGTCGGCGTTGATCTGCGCGCCGAGCTTGTTCGTGATGCCGGTCAGGAAGATCTCGGCCAGGTCGTCGCGCTGGCCCTTCGGTGCCGGGATCTTGTAGATCGCCTCGATCAGCTTCGGCAGCTCGGGGTTGACCACCCGGTCCACCAGCTCCTTCACGCCGGCGTCCTGGTCGGGGCGCAGGCCGTTGAACGCGTCCTTGAGGCCCGCGGGGGCCACGACCTCGTTCACCAGCGGGTTGCCCAGCCGCGAGACCTGCACGAAGTCGCCCTGCGGCTCCGCCTTGCCCGGCGAGAGCTTCAGCGAACGCTTCTGCGTGGTGCTCCAGATACCGATGTTCGGGTTGCGGTTGGCGTCGTTCTTCAACGCCAGCGCCTGCTTGGGCAGCTGGACCGCGATGGTGTTGACGTTGTAGCCGCGCAGCGTGTCCTGGCCGACCTCGCTCAGGTTGCCGCCGTAGAGCAGGTCGAACACCCGCAGGTCGGCGAAGAACGCGTCCTCGGACGGGCCCACGTAGACCTTGCCGCCGCCGGGGATCTGCACGGTCGCCTGGTCGCGCAGCTTCTTGAAGTCCGGCATGGAGGCCGGTCCGTTCGGTGACGGCGCGACCGGGGCGTTGTTGACGAGCTTGACCTTCTGGCCGTTCTCGTAGATCGCCTCGAGGTTGTAGCGCTGGCGGAACAGCAGGTTCTCGTCGTCGAGCGAGTCCACGACACCGTTGGTGTACAAGAACGTGTTGTTCTTGCGGCGGTCGTCGTTGTGGAACTGCCAGCGCAGCACGACATCGGCCTTGGCGTCGCCGTCGTTGTCGATGTTGAAGTCGTACTGCGCGTCCTGGGCCCAGGGGAAGAAGTTGGGACCGCCGTTGGGCTCCTGGAACGGGCTCCAGTTGCCGACCAGCGTGACCGTGTCCTTGTGGTCCGGGCTGACGAACGCGTACAGGTCCGTGTTGTCCACGGCCGGGTCACCGGCGATGAGCGGGGCCTCGCGGTGTGACGAGGCGGTGGCGCTGGTGCCGCCGAACATGGCCGCGTTGAGCAGTGTGGCGGCCACCAGCGCGGCCGCAGCCACCTGGCCGCGCCGACCGCTGAGGACGTGCGGTGATGACATCTCTGGGCAACCTTTCGGGAAACGTGGAAATCAGGCGCTGTGCATGAGCAGCGAAGGTTCGCTGGAATGACTCGGATGACTTGCGTGCTCTGTCGTCCACCTCGCTTGGGTGAAGTCGCGGATGCCTTCGACGAGCCGGCCCACGTCCTGCTCGGGCCGCACCACCAGGCGCGCGAACTTGCTGTTCATACCGAGCTTGTTGCCGCACTCGCGGATGAAGACCTGGTGCCGGGACAGCAGGTGGTCGCGCAGTTCGCGGCCGTCCATCCCGCCGCCGAGCTTGACCAGCAGGAAGTTCGCCTGGGACGAGTAGACCGTCAGGTCCGGGATGCGGGAGAGCTCCATCCCCATCCGGTACCTGTCCCTGGACAGCAGCCGCAGGCTCTCGGCGTACTCCGCCTCGTGCTCGGCCAGCATGAACACGACGGTTTCCGCCAGGGAGTTGAGATTCCACTTCGGCAGCGTCTGCCGCATCTTGCCGGCCAGGCCGGGGTTCGCGACCAGGTAGCCGAACCGGATGCCGTGCAGGCCGAAGTTCTTGCCGAGGCTCTTCAGCACGACCACGTTGGGCCGGATGGACGCCTCGGCCGCGACCGACGGGTTGCGCTCGACCTCGACGAAGTCGATGAACGACTCGTCGATCACGACGAGGTCCAGGTCAGCGAGCTCGTCCATGAACCGGACGATCTCCCGGCGCGGCAGGTAGCCGCCGTCGGGATTGTTCGGATTGCAGATGACCGCGGTTCTGCTGCCGCGGGCCCGGATGAACTTGATGTACTCGTCGATGTCCAGCTCGAAGTTGTTGCTCTCCTGGAGCAGGAACATGTCGACGCGCTTGTTGCTCTCCATCGGCTGGTCGGTCCACCTGCCGAAAGTGGGGATCGGGATGGCGATGCTGTCGTGGATCCACATGTGGTCCATCCACGTGATGAGCTCGGTGCTCCCGTTCGACATCGCGATCGTGGCCGGGTTGAGTCCCAGCACCGTGGAGAGCTGCTGCGCGATCTTCGACGCGTCGCTCGGATAGAACTTCAGAACCGCCTCGAGGTTCTTCGACAGCTCCTCGAACATCTGCGGCGTCGGGAAGTACGGATTGCACGGGATGCAGAAGTCCACGAGCTCACCCGCACCGGTCCGCGACAGTTCGAAATAGGACGGGCTGTGCGCGGTCTGCTGGAAGAGACCCGAGTCCACACCATGCCGCACGCGATCACTCCGTCCTTCGGTCAGTCCTCGACAACGGGGCATACGTGCCGTTGCCGAGCGCGGTTCACGGAGGAGTTTCGGGAAGGTCTCGGGTTGGTCTCGTACGCAACCTCGCGTACTCCGGATCCTCGTCTCGGCGGACGCGCCTTTCCCCGGTGCTCGCGACGCTGTTTCCAACGTGATCGTCGAGGGGAGATCCGATGCTGGGGAAACTGGTGCTCGCGGTGTCGTTGCTGATGCCGGTCGAGCCTCCGTCGTTGACTGTCCACACCGGACAGATCGATGGCGCGGAATATCGCGTCGAAGTGCCTTCCCGGTGGAATGGCACGCTATTGCTCTACAGCCACGGGACTTATCCGGCCGGCTACAACCCGCCGATCGAGCTGGCCTCCCGTCCGGCGGCGCGCTCCGAACTGCTGGCTCGTGGCTACGCGCTCGCGGCGTCCCGCTACCGGGTTCCACACGGGCACGCGGTGCCGGACGCCCTGCGTGACCAGCCCGCGCTGGTGTCGTGGTTTTCGCGGGAGGTCTCCCGTCCGCGCCGGGTGATCGCCTGGGGATCTTCGTTGGGCGGGCTCACCTCGGTCCTGCTGGGCGAGCGTGCGCGGTTCGACGGGGTGCTGGCGATGTGCGGGGCGCTCGGCGGGGCGGTGATGAGGTCCAACCAGCTGCTTGACCTGGGCTTTGTGTTCCGGACGCTGCTCTCGCCGGGGCTGGAGGTGGCGCGGATCTCCGATCCTGCTTCGAACGAGCGGACGGCGGTCGCCGCGATCGACTCGGCCCTGGTCACGGGTACCGGACGGGCCCGGCTGGCGTTGGCGAACGCCGTTGCGGGTATCCCTGCCTGGTCGCGGGTGCACGAACCGCGTCCCGTCGATGTGCTGAGTGCCGTCACGCAGGCGGCCGTGCACGACCGAACACTGGCGCGCTCGCTGGCGTGGGGCAGCGGCCGGGTCGACATCGAGACGCGGTCCGGCGGCAATCCGAGCTGGAACACGGGCGTGGACTACCGGGTGCTGCTGGAGCGGTCCGCGCAGAAGGAACTGGTGATGGCGGCCTATCGGGAAGCGGGTGTGTCCGTGGAAGACGATCTCGCGGCGCTTGCGGCGGCTCCTCGGGTGTCGGCGGACGCCCCGGCCGTTCAGTGGCTGCACGAGTACGGGGACCCGACCGGTCGTACGCGGGCACCGGTCGTGACGCTGCACGCGCTCGGCGACCCGACCGGCGTGGAGCACTCGGGTGCCTACCGCGGGCGTGACGTTCGCCAACTCTTCGTGAACCGCGCGGGACACTGCATGCACACCGCGGCCGAAGAACTCGTCGCGCTGCGCGTCCTGGAAGACCGGATTTCAGTTGGGCGCTGGCCGGTCGCCGACCTCAACACGCTGGCCGGCCGGTACGGCCCTGAGATGCGGGTACTCCAGGACTGGACCACGACTCCACCCCGTGAGGAGACCGTGGCGCCGGGCTTTGTGACGCACCGCCCAGGGCGGTTTCCACGTCCGTGAAGGGCGTCCTGCAAAAAATTGTCAGGCGGTGCGGATACCCTGCTGGCAGTCCGCACACAAGCTGGGAGAAATACCCGTGACCGCAGAGACCCTGTACGGGGCCGACGACCTTACGCATCTCGAAGGTCTGGAGGCCGTCCGCAAGCGGCCCGGCATGTACATCGGGTCCACCGACAGCCGGGGCATCAACCACCTCTTCAGCGAGATCGTCGACAACTCGACCGACGAGGGCGTGGCAGGGCACGCCAAGAAGATCGTGGTCACGCTGCACGCCGACGGCAGCGTCCAGGTAGACGACGACGGCCGCGGCATCCCGACCGACGTGCACGCGAAGTCCGGTCTGTCCGGTGTGGAACTTGTGCTGACGAAGCTGCACGCCGGCGGCAAGTTCGGCGGCTCCGGCTACAAGACCTCCGGCGGCCTGCACGGCGTCGGCGCCTCGGCCGTCAACGCGCTGTCCCACCGCTTCGACGTGCTCGTGCGCCGCGACGGCAAGGTGCACGAGATGTCGTTCGCCCACGGCGTCCCCGGCGAGTTCGACGGCCCCGGCCCGAAGGCGAAGTTCACCCGCCAGTCGGGCCTTCAGGTGACCGGCAAGATGAAGCGGTCCGAGCCGACCGGCACCTCGATCCGCTACTGGTACGACACCCGCTACTTCGAGAACAACGCCACCCTCGACGTCGAGGCCGTCCGCGCGAAGCTCCGCAACACCGCCTTCCTGGTACCGGGCGTCACCTACGTGCTGCGTTCAGCCCTGGAAGACGCGATCTCCGAAGAGATCTTCCACTACCCCGGCGGCCTGACCGAGATGGTGGAGTTCCTCGCCCCCACCGGTGACCGGGCCGTGTCCGGCACCCTCGTCATCACCGGCACCGGCACCTACTTCGAGAACGCCGCCGACGAGAACGGCGTGATGCGGTCCAAAGTGGAGCGATCCGCCGAGATCGAGGTCGCCCTGCGCTGGGGCACCGGCTACGAGCGCACCGTCGAGTGCTTCACCAACACGATCCGCAACGTGCACGGCGGCACCCACCGCCGAGGCTTCGACCGCGCGGTGGTGAAGTCCGTGCAGGACGCCATCTCCAAGACCCGCGGTCTGCTGAAGCCCAAAGAAGATCCGCCCACGCTGGACGACGTGCTGGAGGGCATGACCGCCGTCGTGCACGTCCGCATCCCCGAGCCGCAGTTCACCTCGCAGACCAAGGACGAGCTCTCCACCGCCGGCATCACCAAGGTGCTGCAGGGAATCGTCGACCAGCAGGTGCGGGCGTGGACCGAGGACCGCAAGACCAAGGTCGAAGCGAAGACCGTGCTGCAGAAGGTGGTCGACGCCTCTCGGGTGCGGTTGACGCAGAAGCAGCAGAAGGACGCGGCTCGGCGGAAGACGGCTTTGGAAGGCGCGGCAATGCCCGCCAAGCTGGTCGACTGCCGGACGACAGGTGTTTCGCGTAGCGAACTTTTTCTCGTGGAAGGCGACTCCGCTCTCGGATGTTTTGTTGGAGAAACGAAGGTTGCTCTTGCATCCGGCCGGTCGATGACCTTTGTTGAGCTTGTCGAGGACTGGAATCGCGGCGTCACCCACTTCGGCTACGCGACCAACAAAGCGGGAGCTGTTGTTGTTGCCCCGCTGGTTGAGCCGCGGCTGACGAAGAAGAACGCACCGCTGGTCCGAGTGACCCTTGACAGCGGCGAGTCGGTGCGGTGTACGCCCGACCATCTGTTCCGGTTGCGTGACGGCTCGTACCGTCGTGCAGATGCCTTGCAGCCAGACGATTCGCTGATGCCGCTCTATCGTTCGCTGTCTGCGAAGTCGGATGGTGACACTCTCGTCGGCTACGAACGGGTCTGGAACAACGCCACCCAGAAGTGGGTTTACACCCACTACCTTGCGGACGGCTACAACATCCGCCACGGGCTTGACAGTGCCGCCGACGGAACTGTCCGCCATCACGTCGATGTGAACAAGCGCAACAATGATCCGCGTAACCTCAAGCGGATGACTTGGGAAGATCATCGAGCTCTGCACAATGCAATGATGGTGCAGCAGTGGCAGGACCCGGAGTTCCGTGCGGCTTGCCTGGCAAGGCTCGCTGAATTGAACCAGGATCCCGAGTTTCGCAAGCGCTTCGAACAGGGCTTCCAGACCTGGTACGCGGCACTGACCGACGAAGAGAAGGCCGCCTACGCCGAGCGCATGCGTGCGCTGCAGGCCGAGTACTGGGCGAAGCCCGAGCACCGTGCCGCCGCTGCCGAGCGGGTGCGTGCGTTCTTCGCGCAGCCTGGCAAGCGTGAGGAGTGGCGCGAGCGCTCTCTTGAGCAGTGGCAGGACGAAGACCTGCTCGCGTGGCGTTCCCGCGCCACGATCGAACAGTTCGCCGACCCGGCCGAGCGCGAGCGTCAGCGCGACGCGGTCCTCGCCTGGCACGAGAACAACCCGGAGTTCGGCCGCGAGCACTCGGCCCGGATGAAGCAGCGGATGGCGGACACTTCGACCGGCCACCTGGAGAAGGTCCAGGCTGGCCGTCGCCGGTACGTTGAGTCGACGCCGCGCGCCGACCGAGTTGCCAAGCAGGTGGAAGGCCGCCGGATCGCAGCGTTGAAGCGGATGGCACCGATGCTCGGCACGCCGTCGGACTTCGAGCTGGCGTTGGCCTACGAACTCGACCGCAAGGCGAACGCGAAGACCGGCCTGAAGTTCCTGAAGGTGCTGGCGCACTTCGACGACGACTTCGCCCGGCTGCGGGAAGCCGCGACCATGGTGAACCACAAGGTCGCGTCCGTGGAGGCGTTGCCCGAGCGGGAGGACGTCTACGACCTCACCGTGGACGGCTACCACAACTTCGCTCTCGAAGCCGGCGTGTTCGTGCACAACAGCGCCCGCATGGCGCGCGTCTCCGAGTACCAGGCGCTGCTTCCCTTGCGCGGCAAGATCTTGAACGTCCAGAAGGCCTCGCTGGCCGACACCCTCCGCAACGCTGAGATCGCGTCCATCGTCCAGGTCCTGGGCGCCGGCACCGGCCGCACGTTCGACATCTCGCAGATGCGGTACGGCCGCGTGATCCTGATGGCCGACGCGGACGTCGACGGCAGCCACATCCGGACGTTGCTGATCACCTTGTTCGCCAAGTACATGCGCCCGGTCATCGAGGACGGCCGCCTGTACGCCGCGATGCCGCCGTTGCACAAGGTGACGACGCGCGGTCGTAACCCCGAGACGCACTTCACCTTCAGCCAGCGGCAGATGGAGCAGAAGGTCGCGCAGCTGGAGAAGGCGGGCAAGCAGGTCGTCACGCCGGTGCCGCGGTTCAAGGGTCTCGGCGAGATGGACGCGGACGAGTTGTGGGACACCACGATGAACCCGTCCACGCGAAGTGTCCGCCGCATCACCATGGACGACGTCGACGCCGCCGAGACCGCGCTGGAACTGTTGATGGGCGAGAAGGTCGAGCCGCGCCGCAACTGGCTCGTCGAGTCCGCCGCACGGGTCGACCAGTCGGCCATCGACCTCTAAGCCTCAGAGAAAGAGTTACGAAGTGGCACGCCGCAAGGGACCCACGACCAAGGTCGACCCCGCCGCGTTCGACCGGGCCGGCGCAAAGGTGCTCGACAACCCGCTGAAGACCGAGATCGAGGACTCCTACTTGGAGTACGCGTACTCGGTCATCCACTCGCGGGCTCTGCCGGACGCGCGGGACGGCCTCAAGCCGGTGCACCGCCGCATCCTCTACTCGATGCACGAGCAGGGTTACCGGCCCAGCCACGCCTACGTGAAGTCTGCCCGCGTGACGGGTGACTGCTTCGTGAAGGGTGCGCTCGTCTCGACGCCGGACGGACTGCGGCCGATCGAGCAGATCGAGGTCGGTGATCTCGTGCTCGACGGGCACGGCGCGCCGGTGCCGGTGAGTGAGGTGTACGAGAATCCCGTCTCCGATCTCGTGCGGGTCACCTGGTCGAACGGGCGCACGATGCTCGTCACGCCGGGGCAGCGGTTCCGGACGGTCGAGTCCGACCTGTCGATCGGGTGGACCGCGGCGAAGGACCTGGCCGGGCGGCAGACGATCGCGTTCGGTGCGGGCCGGCAGGGTCTCGTGTCGGATGGCGGTGACGTCGGCGCCTACGTGCAGGGCCTCATCGTCGCCGGAGGGTTCGCCGTCGATCGCAACCGCGCCGCTGATGGCCGGGTGCGTATCCACATGACCGACGTCGAGCCGCTTGATGTCGCGCATGGGTGGGCGATCCTCAACGGGGTCAATGTCTCGCGCGGCAAGCGTGTCGCGAAGAAGCCGACGCACAAGGACCAGCACATCCTCACGTTCGCGCGCCACGAGGCGTTGCTGGAGGCTGCGACGCCGCGCAGCGCCGAGAAGGTCGTGCCGCCGGGCGTGCTGGCCGACCGGTCGGCGTGGGCGCCGTTCATCGCCGGGTTCTTCGACGGCGACGGGTACGTGCGCAAGCAGAACCGTGAGATCGTGCTGGCCAGCACGAGCCGTCGGCTGATTGACCAGTTGCACGGCATGCTCGCCGACGCCGGCATTCACGGGCACCACTGGTCGAGCGTCAGCACGCGCGGGAACAAAACGGGCCTGTCCGTCTCGGGACGTGACGCCGCGACGCTCGCGCTGGCGTTGCTGCCGTGGACGAAGATCGGCTACAAGCAGGACGGCCTGCGCCAGGTGCTGTCGATCGGCTACCGCTACGGCGGCAAGCAGGGCAACGACCGGCTGCCGTACGCATCGGTCGTCGCCGAGTTCACTGCCGCTCACCAGGGCGGCGGCTGGTTCCGCGACACCGAGGGCGTCGCCTTCCGTGCTTCGTTGGGCGAGGACGTCCGGTACGGCGAGGACCGGCACGGCAAGGCACTCGCGGAGCGTTCGTTCCCGTTGGCGCGGGCGCACGAGCAGGGCTGGATCGAGAAGCTGCGCCGGATCGGGTCCCCGCTGGCCGCACGCCTGGAAGCCTTGTCCGGCTTCGGATTCCTCGAGGTCGCGTCGGTCGAGCCGGTCGCCCAGGACACGACCTACGACATCCAGGTCGCCACCGAGGAACACGCGTTCGTCGTCGACGGCCAGGTCGTGCACAACTGCATGGGCAAGTACCACCCGCACGGTGACACGGCGATCTACGACGCGTTGGTCCGCCTGGCTCAGGACTTCAGCCTCAACGAGCCGCTGATCGACGGCCATGGCAATTTTGGTAGCCCAGATGATGGACCGGCCGCGGCGCGATACACCGAGTGCCGCATGTCCCCGGTCGCCATGCAGCTCGTCGGTGAGCTCAACGAGGACACGGTCGACTTCCGGCCGAACTACGACGGTTCGCTGGAAGAGCCGAGCGTGCTCCCGGCGGCGTTCCCGAACCTGCTGGTCAACGGCACGTCCGGCATCGCGGTCGGCATGGCCACGAACATGATCCCGCACAACCTCCGCGAGGTGGTCGGGGCGGCGCGCCACCTGATCTCGCACCCGGACGCGAGCCTCGACAAGCTCATGGAGTTCGTGCCGGGCCCCGACCTGCCGACCGGCGGCATGCTGCTGGGCCTCGACGAGGTCAGGAAGGCCTACGAGACCGGCCGCGGTGTGGTCAGGATGCGCGCGAAGGTCGAGATCGGGCTGCTCGAAGGCAGCCGGGGCCGGCAGGCGATCACCGTCACCCAGCTCCCGTACGGCGTGGGTTCCGAGCGGATCGTCGAGAAGATCACCGACGAGGTGAACAAGTCCAAGCGTCTCACCGGCATCGCGGACGTCAAGGACCTCACCGACCGCGAGAACGGCATCCGGCTCGTCATCGAGTGCAAGGTGGGGGTGAACCCGCAGGCGTTGCTCGCGGACCTCTACCGGTTGACGCCGATGGAGCAGTCGTTCGGCATCAACAACCTGGTGCTGGTGGACGGGCAGCCGCAGACGCTCGGTCTCAAGGAACTGCTCGAAGTCTTCCTCAAGCACCGGTACGAGGTCGTCACGCGGCGCACGAAGTTCCGGCGCCGCAAGCGTGAGGAACGGCTGCACCTGGTCGAGGGCCTGCTTCTGGCGCTGCTCGACATCGACAAGGTCATCAGGCTGATCCGGGGCAGCGAGAACGCGACCGCCGCCAAGGACGGCCTGATGAAGCAGTTCACGCTGTCGGAGATCCAGGCTTCCTACATCCTCGACACGCCGCTGCGCCGCCTCACCAAGTTCGACAAGCTCGAGCTCGAGAACGAGCAGGACAAGCTCTCCAAGGAGATCGCGGAGCTGACCCTGATCCTCGACGACGAGAACGTGCTCAGGAAGCTCGTGTCGACCGAGCTCGCGACCGTCGCCAAGGAGCTGGGTGGCGACCGGCGGACGAGCCTCATCGACGGTGACCTCAAGGAGGTGCTGGCGGCGTCGAAGCCGGCCGGGCCGCTGGAGGTCGCGGACGATCCGTGCCAGGTCATCCTCAGTGCCACCGGGCTCGTCGCGCGCACCGCGGCCGAGTCGGAGGAGGTGTCGGAGGGCAAGCGCCGGGCGGGCCGGGTGAAGCACGACGCCGTGTCGGCGGTTGCGCACTCCACGGCGCGAGGGCAGGTCATCCTGATCACGAGCCTCGGGCGCGCGTTCAAGACCGAAGTGCTGCCGTTGCCGGTGTTGCCTGAGCAGAACGGCACGGTGTCGCTCAGCGGCGGCATGGCGGCGAGTGAGCTGGTGCCGCTGGACAAGGGCGAGAAGGTCATCGGCATCGCGCCGCACGACCCGAAGGACTCGCCCGGTATCGCGCTCGGCACGAAGCTCGGCACGGTGAAGATCTGCCAGCCGGAGTGGCCGGTGCGCGCGGACGAGTTCGAGGTCATTTCGCTCAAGGACGGCGACGAGGTCGTCGGCGCCACGTGGCTGACGGACGGCAGCGAGACGCTCGCGTTCGTCAGCTCGGATTCGTCGTTGCTGCGCTACGACGCGAAGCTGGTGCGGCCGCAGGGGCTCAAGGGTGGCGGCATGGCCGGCATCAACCTGAGCGGTGACGCGACGGTCGTGTTCTTCGCGGCGATCCGCACGGACGACGACGAGCACGGCGAGCCGATGGTGGTGACGTCGTCCGGGCAGAGCGTGAAGGTCACACCGTTCAGCGAGTACCCGGCGAAGGGGCGCGCCACAGGCGGTGTGCGGTCGCAGCGGTTCCTCAAGGGCGAGTCGCATCTCGTGATCGCGTGGATCGGCAGCAGGCCGGCCGGTGCGGACAGCAAGGGTGCGCCGGTCGAGCTGCCTGAGATCGACCCGCGGCGCGACGGTTCCGGTCACGCGCATCCCGGCCCCGACGTCGTGGGCCACCTGATCGAAAGGGACTAGTTGTTCGTCCGGTTCGAGGCCGGCGAGGCGGAGCAGCTGGCTGACTTCCTCGCCGGTGAGTCTTGGCCGTTCCACGCGGGTGCGAGCGTGGAACGGCAGGACGTGCTGGACCGCGTGGCGGCGGGCTTCTACGACGAGCTGTACTGGATCGAGGCCGACGGCGAACGGGCCGGGTTCGTCCGGCTGTTCGACCTTGAGGACGAGACGCCGATGTTCGACCTGCGGATCAGTGCCCGGCACCGCGGGAAGGGCCTCGGGCGCGCGGCGGTGCGGTGGCTGACCGACCGGCTGTTCGGCGAGTTTCCGCACGTCGAGCGGATCGAGGCCACGACGAGGCAGGACAACGCGGCGATGCGGCGGGTGTTGCGGCGCTGCGGGTATGTCAAGGAAGCGCACTACCGGCGGGCGTGGCCGGACGGGCAGGGCCACCGGCACGATTCGGTCGGGTACGCGATTCTTCGCCGCGACTGGCAGACCGGTGACACGACGGTGCCGGACTTCCACGACGACCTGTGAGAGCACGGCCGGGAGTCGTTGAACGACGCCCGGCGTTCGCGGTCTGCATATGCGGTCGTATCTCTCCTATGTGCACCGGCCTGATCAACTCCTCCCCGGCAGACGACATTCTGCAGACGGCATCCGGGGCGAGGGGGACACACGTGCACTACGTGGCGCTGTCCTGCCGTTGCCTGATCGGCATGGTCTTCCTCATTTCCGTCCTGACCAAGGTTGCTCCGGGGTCGTTCCGGGCGTTCGCCGAGTCGCTGCGGGCCATGGAGGTCCTGCCCGCGCCTCTGGTGCGCTGGTCGGCCATCGGAGTGGTCTGCGCGGAACTCGCGGTGGTCGTCCTGCTGGTGTGGACGCCGACCGTTCGAGTGGGCGCTCTGCTCGCCGCACTGCTTCTCGTCGCGTTCGCCGCGGCGATCACCGTGTCGTTGGCGCGCAACGCAAATGCGAGCTGCCGCTGCTTCGGCGCGGGCGGTGGCCGGTTGGGCGTGCGGCACGTCGTGCGCAACGTCCTGCTGCTCGGGGCCTGCCTGGTGATGGCGGCGGTGTTCGGGAGTGCCGCGCACGCGGATCCGGCCGTGGCCGTAGCGGCGGCAGGCGCGGGTGTCGCCGCGGCCCTGCTGGTGCTCGGGATGGACCCGGTGGCTGAACTGTTCGGCCGGTCGCGACCGGCGATGTGAGTTGTGGGGGAGTGGTCGAGATGGCGCTGGTGATCGGGCTCGTCGTGGTGGGTTTGCTGGGAGTGTTCAATCTGCTTCTCGCGTACGGTCTTGTGCGCAGGATGCGTGAGCACTCCGACCTGATCTCACGGTTGTCCGATGTCGTCTCCGGACGGTCCAGCGCGGGTTCGATCGTTGCCGCCGGTACCCGCGTTCCGCCTTTCCGGGCCGTGACGGTGGACAGCGAGGTCGTCGATCGCGACCGGTTGGGCGCATCGACCCTCGTCGGGTTCTTCTCGCCTGGATGCGCGCCGTGTGAGGAACTCCTTCCGCAGTTCGTGGCCGCGGCCCGGGCGACGCCCGGTGGCCGGGCGGCGGTCATCGCGGTGGTGGTCGCCGACGACTCGTCCGGCGGGTACCTGCTCGACGCGCTCGGGGACGTCGCTTCCGTCGTGCTCGAAGGGCGGGGCGGTGAGCTCGGCGCCGCTTTCGGGGTGAAGTCCTATCCGGCCACCTGTCAGATCGACGCGACCGGCACCGTGACCTCGACCCGGCTCGCCGTTCCGGCTGGAGTGTGATGGCCGGCTCCGGAGGCCCGCGTGCCGCGCTGGAGGCGCTGGCCGTCGCGGTGCGTGCGGCGCCATGGCACTTGGCGGGATACGGCGCGCTGACCTTGCTCTCGGGTGCGTTCCCGGTGGTTGTCGCGTGGTGCACGAAGGGCGTGCTGGACCAGATCACCCATACCGAGCCGAACGCCGCGGCCGCGATGCGGCTGGTCGTCGTCCTCGCACTCGTCGGGGTGGCCGCGGCCGCGACGCCGAGTCTCACGCAGTACCTCTCGGCCCAGGCGAGGCGGGCCATCGCCCTCGCTGCGGATGACCGGCTCCACCGCAAGATCAACGAGTTCGCCGGCCTGGCACGGTTCGAGAACCCCGAGTTCCTCGACCGGCTGAGGACGGCCCGGCTCTCGGGTCCGCGAGCTCCCGCGCAGCTGGTCGACAGCGTCGTGGGCGTGACCAGGGCCGTGGTCACCGTGGGGGGTTTCGCCCTGTCGGTGTGGATCATCAGTCCGGTGTTCACGCTTGTGGTGATGGCGTCCGCTGTGCCGGTGCTGGTCGCGGAGATGACATTGGCGCGGCGAAGGGCACACACCCAGCACGGGATCGGGGCGTCCCAGCGGCGCGAGTCCTTCTACGGCAGCCTGTTGTCGACGGTCCAGGCCGCCAAGGAGGTTCGCCTGTTCGGCCTCGGCGACCACTTCAGGTCGTTGATGCTCGGTGAGCGCAGAGCCTCGAACGCGGCCGAGCGCGAGGTCGAACGCAGGACCGTCGTCGTGCAGAGCACCTTGGCCGTGCTGGCGGCCGTTGTCGCCGGCGCGGGACTGCTGTGGGTCGTGCGGGCCGCTGTGCGTGGTGAGGTGTCGGTCGGCGAGGTCACCCTGTTCGTCGCCTCCGCCGCGGCAGTCCAGACGGGACTGTCAGGGATTGCGGTGACCATCGCGACGGCGCATCAGGCGTTGGTGGAGTTCGAGCACTACCGGTCGGTGCTGCGGACCGGCTCCGACCTACCGGTTCCCACCCAGCCCGCGGCGCTGCCCGCGCTGGCGGCGCGGATCGAGTTCCGGGACGTGTGGTTCCGCTACTCGCCGGACCATCCCTGGGTCCTGCGCGGGGTGAACCTGGTCGTCGAGGCCGGGCGGTCGGTCGGGATCGTCGGTGTGAACGGCGCGGGCAAGAGCACCCTCGTGAAACTCCTCTGCCGGTTCTACGACCCCACCAGAGGATCGATCACCTGGGACGGCGTGGACATCAGGGACGTTGGGCCGGAAGAACTAAGGCGCAGGATCGGTGCCGTCTTCCAGGACTACATGGAGTACGACCTGACGGTCGCGGACAACATCGGCGTCGGCGACCTGAGCGCGGCGGGTGACCGGGACCGGATCCGGGACGCGGCGGGCAAGGCCGAGATTCACGAGACACTGGAAAAACTGCCCAACGGGTACGACACGATGCTGAGCCGCATTTTCGCGGACCCGGCCAATCCCGCTGCAGGGGTGCTGTTGTCGGGCGGACAATGGCAGCGGATCGCGCTTGCCCGCAGTTACCTGCGGAGTGATCCTGATTTGCTGATCCTCGACGAGCCGAGTGCGGGACTGGACCCGGAGGCGGAAAGCCGGGTGCACGAGAGGTTGAGCACCCACCGGTCGAGCTGTACGCGAGTGCTGATTTCGCATCGGCTCGGTACGTTGCGCGATGCCGATCTGATCGTCGTGCTGTCAGAAGGGGTCGTCGTCGAGCAGGGAACGCACGATGAGCTGATTGCCGGAAAGGGCGACTATCGCCGGCTGTTCCAGCTGCAGGCCAAGGGATATCGCACGGAGGCGCCGGTCGAACCGGTGTACGGGGTCTGACATGTGGTGGATCGCCGTGGTCGGTGCGTTCGCCGTGGGTGCCGGTGTGCTGTGGTTCCGGCGCAGGATGCTTGTTGTGCGGGTGGTGGGTCAGAGCATGCTGCCGACCATGGACGACGGGCAGAAGTTGCTGGCACGCCGCGCTTCCCGGCCTCCTGTCACCGGGGCCATCGTCGTTGTCAGGCCGTTCGGGGACTCGCGTCTGGTGGTCAAGCGCGTCGCCGCGACGGCGGGGGAGACCGTCCCGGCGGAAGTCGCGGAACCCGCGGGGATTCCACCGGGAGGTACCATTCCGCGGGGAAGCCTCGTGGTGCTCGGCGACAACGCCGGTGCCAGCACCGATTCGCGCACCTGGGGTCTGCTACCTGTGTCGAGCGTTGTCGCGGTAGTGGTGCGGAAAATGCGCATCGCCACCCGGCCGGAGCCAGAGTGGCGCCTGATGGACGAACGGGTTCCGCTTGCGGAGCTGGACGAGAAGAGCGAATTCGGGGAATTCACCTTCCGGTTTCGCGACGACGCCGGACCACGGTGACGGACTCGTATGCAAGTTGTATGCCGGTTCGTTCTACGGTAATCGCGCGAGCAAGCCGCCGGGCTGGCTCCGAAAGGGGAAATCATGAAGGCACTGCGTTCGCTCGGGGACCGGATCGTCGACGCTTTCGTCCCGAAGATCGACGCTTCGGCGCTGTACTACTGGCGTCGCATCTGCACCGCCTCCATCGTCTGCAGGGTGAACAACCGCAACTACAACACCGCCATTCAGCAGAAGGTGCACGACGGCAGCGGTACGGTTGTCGAGGAATACCTCGACGGCTGTTGCTGAGTTGAGCTGAGTCATCCCCGTCCGCGGCCGTATGGTCGCGGACGGGTTTCATCGTTGCTGGGGGAAGCACGCATGCGTTCGTTGCTGATGGGTCAGCTGGCCCACCGCCGTGGCCGGACCATGGCGCTGTTCCTCGGCATCCTGGCCGCCACCACCGGGTTCACCCTGCTCACGGGCAGCACCACCACGTCCCGGCTGCAGACCCTGGGCGAGGTCGACGCGAACTACCGCGCGGCCTACGACATCCTGGTGCGCCCCAAGGGAACCCGGACGCCGCTCGAGGTCGAGCGCGGACTGGTGCGGCCCAACTACCTCTCGGGCCTGTACGGCGGGATCAGCAACGACCAGTACGAGCAGATCAAGCGGATCACCGGTGTCCAGGTCGCCGCTCCGATCGCGATGGTCGGATACACCACCACCTCGCTGCGCGCCCCGGTCGACGCCACGGACGCGATCGACCGGTCCAAGACGACGCAGACGGTGCGGTTGCTGCCCCGCTGGACCGCCGATCGCGGGCTCACGAAGCTCGACGACGACGCCGCGCACATCGCCTACGTGACGAAGCGGGTGATCGCGTGGCCGTCCTGGGACTCGGCCGGTCGGTTCAAGGGCCACGACGACGGCAAGGACCACTCGGCCACCGTCGCGGTGTGCGGTGCCGGAGCGCGCAACGATCCGGTGGAGATCCAGGAGGACGGCACCGGGCGCGCGTTGTGTCACGCGGCAGGTGCGGCACCCGGCGCGACGGGGCTGGAGACGCGTGACCGCCAGCGGCTGGTCATCGCGCGACTGCTGCCCGACGGGTCGTTCGACCTCGGACCCACCTTTCCGACCGGCGAGCACCGCGTCTCCGCACGGCTGACCGTCGACTTCGAGTGGCCGATGTCCCTGCTGCTCGCCGGAATCGACCCGGCGCAGGAAGCCGCGCTCGTCGGCCTGGACAAGGCCGTCGTCTCCGGCCGCTACCTCAACGGCGCCGAGACCACCACGCGCGAAGAACTTCGCGGGATGACGATCCCGGTCATCGCCCCCGACCGCCCGGAGCTGGACGAGCAGCTGGTGGTCGCCACCGAGCAGGTCGGCGGGCAGGGCATCGCCGGTCTCGACTCGGAAAGCGCGTACCAGGGAGTGCGAACGGCACCCGGTACCCAGGTAGGTACCGTCCGCATGGACGCCACCGACGTCTACACCGCGGCCGTGCGCGACGAGCTGCGCGCGCAGCTGACGGTCGTCATCCAGGCGGGTTCTCCCCAGTACGACTCGGGATCCGACGGGTCGCTGCGCCCGAGGGAAGCCGACGTGAACCGGACTTCCGTGTGGGGCAACAACACCTTCGACGGCCTCGCGGTGCCGTGGTTCGCCAGGGACATGGCGAACCGGCCGCTCACGAAGCTCCTCTCCGGTCAGCCCGGCGGGGAACCGTTGTCCGCCAACACGACCGGCGTGTTCGACGCGACCAAGCTGAACGGCTTCTCCGAGCTGTCAGCCGTCCCGCTGGAGACCTACCACCCGCCGAAGGCCGTGGCCGCCGACGAGGCGAGCAAGCGCGAACTCGGCGATCGGCCCTTGGTGCCCAACAGCAATCCCGGTGGTTACCTGGCGTCCCCGCCGATGATGCTCACCTCGTTGTCCGCGCTGCCCGTTCTGCTGAAGGACACGCCCCAGGAGAAGGCGCCGATCTCGTCGGTCCGGATCAAGGTCGCCGGCATCACCGGCATGGACGCGGTGTCGCAGGAGCGGGTCCGGCTGGTGGCCGAGCAGATCACCGTGCTCACCGGGCTCGACGTGGACATCACGATCGGCGCGTCGCCGGCGCCGCAGCGGATCACCCTCGGAGCCGGCGACTACGGCCGTCCTGAGCTCAGCCTGGTCGAGGACTGGTCCCGCAAGGGCGTCGCGGTGTCGGTGATCAGCGCGCTGGACCACAAGACCGCGGCGCTGGTGGTGCTGATCCTGGTGGTGTGCGCGCTGTTCCTGTTCAACGCGGTGTCCGCCGCGGTGCGCGACCGCCAGCGCGAACTGGCGACCCTCGCCTGTCTGGGCTGGCCGCCGCACAAGCTCTTCCAGGTGCTCCTCGGGGAGGTGGCCCTGATCGGTCTCGCGGCTGGGGTGGCCGGTGCCGGGCTCGCCGCGGCGCTGTCCTCGCTCGGTTCGCTGACCGGGCCCGCCTGGCAGGTCCTGCTGGCCGTGCCGGTGGCGGTCGGGCTCAGCCTCCTCGCCGCGGTCGTGCCCGCCGCACGGGCCGCGCGTACCAATCCCGGTGCGGGCCTGCAGCCGAACGTGGTCCGGTCGCGCCGCACGTCCACGAGACGGCACCGCACGGTCGCGAGTTTGGCGTTCGCGAACCTTTGGCGCTCGCCTGGCAGAACGGTCCTCGGGGTGGTGTCGCTCGCGATCGGTATCGCGGGCGCCACGGCGTTGCTCGCCGTGGTGCGGGGCTTCCACGGTGCCGTCGTCGGCACACTGCTGGGAGACGCCGTCTCGGTCCAGGTGCGGGAGGTCGACCTGATCGCGGTGGGGGCGGTGCTGGCGCTGGGCATAGCGGCGGTGGCGGACGTCCTCTACCTCAACGTCCGGGAGCGCGCGGGCGAGATCGCCACGCTGCGCGCGACCGGCTGGAGCACGGCGGCGGTCATCCGCATGATCGCCTGGGAAGGCATCGGCATCGGCCTGCTTGGCGCGGTGCTGGGCACGGCGACGGGGTTGGTCGTGATCGCCGCGATCACCGGCAACGCGCTGACGGCGGCAACTCTGACAGCGGCCGCGGCCGGTGCGGGCGCCGCGATCGTGGCGGCGCTCGTCGCCGCCTGCGTGCCCGCCTGGACCATCGGCCGATCGCCGATCACGCAGAACCTCGGGGAGGAATGAGGATGAACGGCGCGACTGTGGCGATCGACTCGGTGAGCAGGCGCTTCACCAGCGGCGCGGCGCGGGTCACGGCGGTGGACGACGTCTCACTGGTGATCGAGGCGGGAACCGTGGTGGCCCTGTCCGGGTCGTCGGGTTCGGGCAAGTCGACCCTGCTGCACCTGATCGGGGCGATCGACCGTCCGGACGCGGGATCCGTCACCGTGGACGGCGTCGAGGTGACCACGTTGTCCCGCAAGGAGTCCGCGGCCTATCGGAGTCGAATCGGGTTCGTCTTCCAGCGCTACCACCTGATCCCGACGCTGTCCGTGCTCGACAACGTGCTGGCGCCGGTGCTGCCCCACAAGGTGGACTTCGACGCCCCGGCCCGCGCCGCCGAACTGCTCGCCGCGGTCGGGCTCGAAGATCGTGGTCGTGCGCTGCCTTCCCAGCTCTCCGGCGGTCAGCAGCAGCGCGTCGCCATCGCGCGTGCGCTCATCTCCCGGCCGCGGCTCCTGCTCGCCGACGAACCGACCGGCAACCTCGATTCCAAGACGGGCACGGAGATCCTGGACCTGCTGGCCGCGTTGCGGGCCGAGCACCCGATGACGATCGTGGTCGCCACCCACGAGCAGCACGTCGCCGAGCGGTGCGATCGGCTGGTGCGGATGCGTGATGGCCAGGTCGTGGGTGACCTGGCCATCACGCCGGGCTCAACCGGCCTGCTCGCCGACGCGGTCGAACTGCGCACCTGAGTCGTGGTCCTCGGCGCCGATCTCGGCGCCGTACAACCGGAGCAGGTCGTGCATGCGGTACTGACCCGACCGGCTGCGTTCCACCAGGCACTCCTCGACGAGGTAGTCGAGGGCTGCTTCGGTGAGGGCGGCCGGATCTCCGAGCGTGGCCGCGGCCCAGCGGCCGTCGACGGCGTCGCCCTCGAAACGGCTCATGGCGGTGAACAACCGCGCTGCCCGGCGTCCCAGGTCGTCCGCGCGACTGGAGAGGCCGGCGTGGTGCCGGCGTAGCGAGTCGCGCACGGCCTGTCCCTCCATCCTCAGCGCGTCGAGCCGATGTGCCGGGTCCAGCAGACGGTTGACCAGGGAGCCGGTCGCCCAGCGGGGCTGGTTCGCGATCGACCTGCCCGCGACGTGGAGTGCGAGCGGCAGGCCGCCGCACGCCTGGGCAATCGCCGCCGCACTGGACTCCTCGTGGTGCGGGCCGGAGGTGATCCTCAGCAGCTCGACCGCGGCCTCCGGGGACAACATCCCGAGCTGGACGCTGATGTCGGGGTGCGGATGCCTGACGACCTTCCGTCCGGTGATCAGCACGGTGCACGATCCGTTGCCGGGAATCAGGCCGAGAACCTGTTCCGCGCGCTGAACGTCGTCGAACACCATGAGCAACCGGCGTCCCGCGGTCGCCGAGCGGAGCATCGCGGAGGCCTCCGACAGGCTTTCCGGAACCGCCGCGCCGGACCCGAGCAGGGCGCGCAGCACCCGGCGGAGCATCTGCATCGGGGGAGCGGTCTCCTCGTCGCCCAGTTCGACGAAGATCTGTCCATCCGGGAACGCGCTCGCGGCCCGGTGCGCGGCGTGGACGGCGAGAGCTGTCTTGCCGCAGCCGCCGGGTCCGAAGACCGCCACGATCTTCGGCCGGTGCACCGCGGCGCTGCTCGGTGCCAGCGCCGCGTCCAGCCAGGCGAGCTCGGACTCCCGTCCGATGAGGACGGCGACGTCGGCGGGGAGTTCTCGCGGAACGTGGACGGCGGCGGCGGGAGCCCGGTTGTCGGCCGCACGTCTTCGCCCGGTGAGGATGTTCGTGTGCAGTTCGCGCAACCGCGGCTCCGGGTCGACACCGAGGTCGCGAGCGAGCAGCGTCCGCACCTGCTCGTAGGCGGCCAGCGCCGAGGACCTCGCGCCGATGTCGTCGAGGCTCTGCACCAGAAGCCGCCACGCCCGCTCCCGGTAGGGATTGGCCTCGGTGAAGGCGCGCAGGGCGTTGACGACCGAGATGTCGACCCCCAGCCGGCACTTGGCGTCCAACAGGTTCTCCTCGCCGACCAGCCACTGCTCCCTGAGCGTGCCGGTGAACGCGTCGAGCCGCGGGCCGCAGGCGACACCCTCGAACGGTTCACCGCGCCACAACCCCTGTGCCCGTTCGAGGTGGAGCACGGCTGTGACGACGTCGCCCTTGTTCAAGGCGGTGTGTCCGAGCGTGGACAGTTCGTTGTAGACGGACAGGTCCAGCTCGCCCGGCTCGACGGCCAGGCTGTACCCGGTGGGACGGGCCCGCAGCCGCTGTTGAGCGGCGGCGGGCAGTAGCTGCCGGATGCGCGCCACGTAGCTGCGGATGTTCGCCGCGCCGGACGCGGGCGGGGTCTCGCCCCACAACTCGTCGATCAACTCATCGTGCGTGACGACCAGGTTCGCCTTCGCGAGCAGGAGGCCGAGCACCGTCCGCAGCTTCGGGCTGCCCGCGGGCCGTGCTCTGCCTCCCACCCTGATCTCCAGTGGTCCGAGCACGCGAAACTCAACCGAGTCATGCATATTCCCCCCAGCGAGCCCGGGTAACGGTATCCCCGGGCTTTCGGGGCGATCGTAAGTCATCGGGGTGGTCCGGGGAATGCGGATGACGACGGTATTCCGGCTCAGGCCGATTGCCGGGTGCCGCACTACGCCGATCGGAGTGTGTCGATGGTCCGCATGGATGTATCGCGCCAGCCGGTCGGCGGCGCGACGAACGGCTGGGCTGGGACTCTTCGAGTGTCCCAGCCGGGCCGGCACACGAGATTCGGATGTCCGAACCCGTGAATAATGCGACGGCGATTGCCATCGGAAGTGCGGCGAAACGCACGGTTCCTGGGGCTCCTGAGATGTCGCCGTCGCACGAAGAAGTTCGGATCAGGTGGCGCCTAGTCGATTCTTGCGCCGTGCACCTTCGCCTCCGCGATAATGCGTTCGGCCTCGTCGATCGCGACATTCCGCAGTTCGGCCAGAGCTCGCATCGCCTCGGCGCGGCGGGCCGGAGGCCGGCGAGGCGGAGCAGCTGGCTGACTTCCTCGCCGGTGAGTCTTGGCCGTTCCACGCGGGTGCGAGCGTGGAACGGCAGGACGTGCTGGACCGCGTGGCGGCGGGCTTCTACGACGAGTTGTACTGGATCGAGGCCGACGGCGAGCGGGCCGGTGACACGACGGTGCCGGACTTCCACGACGACATGTGAAAGATCAATGGGCTAGGGCCCTAGTGCCGGCCGGGTCGCCGTGACTCGGCCCCGCGCAGGAGGCGGTCGAGCACCTCGGCGTCCTCCAGTTGATCCTCGTCGGAGGACGTGAGCGCGAGCAGGAAGACGATGACCACGCTGAACCCGGCACCGCCGATGATCAACGAGGTGATCAGGTCCTCGGAGTTGCCGGCGACGGCCGGGGCGCGCTGGTCGATCGTGATCTTCATGGCGTGCATGCCGGTGTAGTGCATGCCGGTGACGGCGAGTCCCATCACCAGCGAGGCGAAGAAGACGGCAAGTGGGCCGCTGACCTGCCTCGTGAACCACAGTGCGGCGGTCGCGGCGACCACGGCTATCGCGACAGAGAGCACCACGAATGCGGGGTCGTAGGCGATATCGGCACTGATCACGATGCCCGACATGCCGGTGTAGTGCATCGCGGCGACGCCGAGGCCGGTGACCAGGCCGCCCGCTCCCAGCAGCCAGAAGCGCCCGTCGCCGTCGTCGTCGTGCCGGAGAACCAGGAACAGTCCGATACCGACGACCACGATGGCGACCACCATGCTCAGCATCGTGAGGGGGATGTCGTAGCCGGCGTTCGCGCCCATCCACGTGCCGAGCATCGCGGTGAAGTGCATGCCCCAGATGCCGAGTCCGCCGATCGACACCGCGGCGACGGCCAGCCACCAGTTGCGTGCCGCCCTGGTCGAATTCCGGGCGCGCTCGCTGGACAGCAGGCCGAGAGCGGAGCCAAGGCAAGCAACGAGATAAGCCGTGATCGGTGTGAATGTCCCCATGTCCATATGAGATGGAAACATTTAGTATCAATGGATACAAGACCCGATAGGAGAATCGAATGGGTCGGGCACCGGGCTGGGATTCTCCCGGGCGTCCCAGCCCGGCGTTCCGCGACGTGTAGCTGCGAGTGCGCGCCGATCAGCGAACCGCTGGCGCCGAAGAACAATGCATAAGACAATGCCGTCAGAAGTGCGGCGAAACGCATGGTTGCCCTACGAAGGCAGGGCGGTCTCTAGTCGATTCTTGCGCCGTGCACCTTCGCCTCCGTGATAATGCGTTCGGCCTCGTCGATCGCGACATTCCGCAGTTCGGCCAGAGCTCGCATCGCCTCGGCGCGACGGGCCGACATGGCGAGCCGGAAGTCCTCGCGGATCCCCTCGCGCTTGTCTGCGGCCTCCTCGTCGAGCCGGCGGGCCCGGGCCTCGGCCTCGCCGACGATCATCAACGCCTTGAGCTGCGCGTCCCTGATGACCTCACGGCGTTCTTCCTCGGCCAGGGCGACCATGCGGGCCAGTCGTTCGGGCAGCCCCTTCAGGTCGATCGGGGTCAGGCAGATGCGGTGCAGGCCGTCCTGCAGCGCCGCGTTCTCCTCCTGCACCGAGATCAGCCTGGCGGCCAGGGTTTCGGCGCGGGCCTGCGCCAGATCCCGGTCCGTGGTGACCACGCGCAGTTCGGCCTCCAGCTCGGTGACGTAGTCGTCCACCTCTTCACGGTCGTAGCCGCGCCAGCGCAACCCGAACCACGTGCGCAGTGGAACGAGCTCAGTCCTGCTGTCGACGCTCAACGTCCTGCCTCCTCTGCCTGCCTCCCGCGAGTCAGTCTTGACTGGGTGTACGTACGAGGTGCGGAATCGGTTCTAACGGGTTTACCAGGCACAATGTGTGCGTGAACAACAAACTGTGTCCCTGTGGCACCGGTCAGTCCTATGTGGACTGTTGCGGTGCGCTGCACTCGGGAGGCCGGACCGCGGCCACCGCCGAGCAGCTGATGCGCTCGCGTTACAGCGCTTTCGCGATGTCCGATGAGGACTACCTGTTGCGCACGTGGCACTCGGAACATCGCCCGTCGAACGCGGGAATCGACGCGACCGACCGCTGGCTGAAGCTCGAAATACTGGCAACTGAGAACGGCGGACTGCTCCAGAACGAGGGCATCGTCGAGTTTCGGGCGCACTATGTCGGGGGCGTCGTGCACGAGCGCAGCAAGTTCGTCAGGGAGAACGGCCAGTGGGTTTACGTGGAGGGGCTATGAAGATCGAAAGCCGTTTCAACGGCCCGCCCGGGATGGGCAACGGTGGGTATGTGTCGGGCCGGCTCGCCGCGCGCGTCGACGTGCCGCCGAATCTCGGCGCCGTCAGCGTCCGGCTGCGCAAGCCGGTGCCGCTCGACCGCGAGATGGAGGTTCGCGACGGTCAGCTGCTCGACGGTGAGACCGTGATCGCGAGCGTCGAGCCTGCCACGCTCGACCTCGATGTTCCCGCCGCTCCGACGCTGGACGAAGCCCGCGCGGCCGCCGCGAAGATGCCGTGGCGCGACCGGCACCCGTTCCCGACGTGCTTCGGCTGCGGTCCTGGTCGTGAGGACGGCATCGCCGCGCTGCTCGGCCCGCTCGACGGTCGGGACGAGTGGGCCGGCGTCTGGCGGCCGTCCGAGGTGCTGCCGAACGACGGGGCGAGCGTGCTGCCGGAGATCGTCTGGGCCGCGCTCGACTGCCCGTCGGCACAGCCTGTTGCCCCGGACGGGGGTTCCGCGTTCGTGCTCGGCACTTTTGTCGCCCGAATGGAGCAGCCGGTGGAACTGGGTGTGGACCACCTGCTCCTTGCGTGGGAACTTGGCCGCGATGGGCGCAAGGCGTACTCCGCATCGGCAATCATCGGCCCTCACGGTGTGTGCGGACGAGCGCGCGCCGTGTGGGTATCGATCGGATGAGTTCAAATAACCCGACTGGGTGACAAGAGTGCGCGCCGTCTTGATAGCGTGCACGACCGTTGCCCGGTTAAGCCGAAAGGGCGAGTGAACGGGATGGCACGGAGGTGATCAGGCGCTTGATGGGCCGACGTGCCGCACACGGCGACCAGCAGACGCAGACCCAGAGTTCGGGGCAGACCCAGAACTCGATTCTGCAACCGGTCGAGCAGACCCCGGCAGCGGTGGTGCCGCAGCCGGAACCGACGCCGCAGAGAACGCCGTTCGCGGCGAGCTTCGTCGGTGCCACGCTCGTCGTTTCCGCCCCCGAGGGCGCGAGTCAGGCCGCTACCGGCCTTGCTCGCACGCTCCCGGTGGACCGCGGCCGGACTGTCGTCGTGGTCGACTTTCCCAGCGGCGACCAGAGCACTTTCTGGCCGCATGTCGTCACCGCGCTCAGTGGCCGGGGGCCGATCCGGCTCGCGGTGTCGCACGCGGGGACGATGCGTCCGACCGCGCCGGCCCAGTGGCTGGCCGAACAGCTCCAGGCCGAGGTGGTGGCCCCGGACGGGGTGCTGACCACGGTGCCGGGTGCCGCGTTCGTCGTCGGCACCCAGGGCTACGGCAGCTGGGTGCGGTTCCAGCCGAACGCGTCGCCGATGCCGTTCGGCCGCCGCTTCCCGGTGCCGCAGTGGGAGGCGATGGACCCGAACTCGCCGTGGCCGACGGGCGAGATCGGCGTTTCCGAGCCGATTCCCTCCGGTCTCTGGCTGCGCGAGCAGCAGCCGCCGTTCGACCCGGCCGCCCAGGACTCGCGCCCGATCGTGGCGCTGCCGTGCCGCGACAACGTGCTGACGGTCGTCGTCGGCGGGCCCGGTCAGGCGGCGATCCCGACCGACGAGGTGTGCCGGCTGCTGACGGCGTTGCCGCAGGCGGCCCGGTCGCGCGTGCGGCTCGTCGCGTACGGCGCCGACACCGAGTTGGGCCGCCTCGTCGCGGACCAGCTCAACGAGCCGATCTCGATGTTCACCGGCCTGCCGGTCGGCAACCTGCGCACGGGCGGTCCCGCGGTGATCGCGGTCGACCCGCGCGGGCAGCAGACGTGGCGGCCGTTCGTCACCGAGGTGGTGTGCTCGCCGCAGGAGAGCGTGCCGGCCGTGACCGGCTACCGCGCTCCGGTGCAGGGTCTGGCCGAGGTGTCGCCCGGTGTGTTCTCCATCGGCGACGGTGTCGTGCTTGAGGTCGTGCCATCGGGTCTGTGGGTGCGCGAGGCCGACGAGCCGTACAACGCGGCCGAGGTGCGCTCTCAGCCCGTTGACCCCGAGTGGGCGCGTCTGACCGTTGGCACGCCTGGGCGCACGACGCCTGGTGCGGTCGCGGTGCACGGCGCTGCTCTCGTGGAACGTCTTGAGCCCGAGGTGCGCAAGCTGCTGCGGGTCGTGTTCTGCGACTCCAAGGTGTCCGCACCGCCGCCTCCGCCTCCAGCGCCTCCGACCGTGCCCCAGCACGCCGCTCCCGCGCACGCCGCGTCCGGCTCACCGGCCGTGGCGGCGCTGGAGGCGACGTCCGCCTCCGGGCCGGCGCAGATCGCGGCGGCGCTCGGGGTGGCCGCGCAGGCCTTGTCGACGCGGGACGTGGCGGACAACGGCACCGGCTTCTTCGCCCCGGTCACGCCGGTCGAACCCGAGCCGGAGCGGCCGGCCTTCGCCGGTATGTCCGAGCCCGGACCGGCCATCGCGGCCGTGACGTCGCACGCGCTGGCCGACCCGGACGAGGCGGCGTTCCCGTCGTCGGACCCGGACGCGGCCGCTGTGCGGTTCCGCGTGGACGGCCCGCTGCCCACGCAGCCGATGGCGTCGTGGGAGGTGCCGGCCCAGGACGGCGGAGATCGCGAAACCGTCTCCCCGGAGCACACCAGTTCGGACATGGAACGCGACGCGGTCCGCCGCGCGCTGGGTGAGCGCTACGGCGCGCACGCGGCGACGGTCTGCCGCCTGCTGGCCCAGCGCCCGGACGCCGAGGAGGACCCGACGGCGTTCGAGGCCATGGTCACGGACCTGACGGCGCTGCTGGCGTGTGTGTCGCAGGACGAGGAAATGGTCGTCGACACGCTGCGCATGGGCCGCCTCGGCCGGTTGCGCCCGTATGTCGCGTGCATCGTCTCCGGCCTGAACCGCCTGCCCGTGCACTTCGGCGTGGCAACGGTGTGGGGCGCCAGCGGTCCGACCGGCCCGCGTCGCTACCGCAGCGGTGACGTGCTCGTCGAACACGGCCTGCTGGACGCGGTCGCGAACCCGACCGAGCGGGTCGAGGGCGTCACGGAGTACCTGCTGTGGTCGGCCACCGGCCGCCGCGTCGAGGTCGCCGACCGGGTCGCCATCGCCACCGAGGAACGCGTGGTCTTCCCGCCCGGCACGGCTTTCCGCGTGCTCGCGGTCGCCGACGCCGAGGGCGATCACCCGCAGCAGGTGCTGCTGCAGGAGATGGCCGGTCCCGCGGCCGACCAGGAGATCGCGGGGCTGCGGCCGAGCGTGCTGTCCCAGTTGGAGCGTGCGGCGGCGAACCTGCGCCTGCTGCCCTACCAGGTGACGGTGCAGGCCTGACCGCACACCTGGGCATCCGCTACGCCGAACCGCCGGTCGGCCCGCTGCGCTTCCAGCCACCGCTGGACTGCGACGGCGAGCCGGCCGGCGATTTCGGTGACGCGCACACCCTGAACGTCTGGTCCACAGTGGACAGGTCGGACGGTCCGGCGCCGGTTCTGCTGTGGATCCACGGCGGAGCGAACACCGTCGGCTCGTCCGCCCAGCCCGAGTACGCCGGTGACGTGCTCGCGAGTCACGGCATCGTGTTCGTCAGCTGCAACTTCCGGCTCGCCGTCGACGGGTTCGGTGCGGTGGAAGGCTTTCCGCACAACCGCGGACTGCTCGACATCGTGTCCGCGCTGCGGTGGATCCAGCGCAACATCGCCCGCTACGGCGGCGATCCCGGCAACGTCACCATCGCCGGGCAGTCGTCCGGCGCGCAGGCGGTGACGTGCCTGATGGTGATGCCCGCGGCGAAGGACCTGTTCCACCGGGCGATCGCGCACAGCGTGCCGGGCCGGTTCTTCAGCGAGGGCTTCGCGCAGGAGGTCGCGCGGGCGCCCCAGGACGACGTCGTGCTGTTCCAGCCGATCGTCGACGGCGACACGCTTCCGCGCCTGCCGATGCAGGGTCCGTTCCACGACGTGGATCTCCTGGTGTGCCACACGGCCGACGAGGAAGCCGAGGTTTTCCGGCGGCCCACCACGCATCTCGCCGCGCAGCACGGCAAGGCGTACCGGTCGATCTACTCGCGCGACCCGGCCCACCACGGCGCCGACATCCCGGACGCGCTCCGAGGAGACATCGCGCAGGCGTGGGCGCGGTTCGCGAAGACCGGCGACCCCGGCTGGCCGCGTGACGAGATCAGGTGGTGGGGTCCGCCGCGGCGCGACCGAGTCCTGGCCCGACGGCGTCTACCTGGCGATCCTGTCCTGGGACGAGGCCCGCACCACGAGGTTCGTCAGCTTTCCGTGGTGAGGCCGAGCGAGCCGTCCAGCCGGGGCACGCACGCGCCGTCCTGCTTGCTGGAGGCCAGGAACTCGGTGAGGCACCGGCCGATCTGCTCGTGACCGCCGGCGTTGGGGTGGAACGACTCCTGCAACGCGTGCGAGGAGCGCTTCTCGTTCTTGAGTCCGTCCCAGTCGACGGTCAGCCGGGTGAACCACTCGGTGTCGAGCTTCGAGCCGCCCACACACGCCTCGTGACCCTCCCCGGCGCGGGAGAGGTCCAGGAACCGCGCGTTGACCTTGGTCGCGGCGGTGCGCAGGCCGTTCGACAGCTCCGGCACCGCCTCCTCGACGACCCACTGCAGGTCGGTGGTGCGCAGCGGGCAGCCGGAGAGGTTCTGCAACGACCGCGGCATCTTCGGTGAGACCGGCGCCGCGTACGACTGGACGACCAGCTGGTAGGAGGAGTCGAGGTAGCCGGAGTCGCGCATGGTCTGGCGGATGGCGCTCAGCGTGTTCTCGACCTTGGGGATCATCCGCCGCACGCGCTTGGACCACTCCGGCGCCACGGCCGAGGTGCAGTCGCTGCGCTTGCCCCACGCCTCGAAGCACTTGTTGAGGATCTCGGAGAAGCGGGGATCGTCGTTCGCGCCGATGGCCACGACCAGCGCGACGATCCGGTCCGAGCCGGCGATCTTGCGCAGCCGGGGGAGCTGCTCGGTGCGCAGCTTGTCCGAGTTCGCGCCGGAGCACGCCAGGTTGATCTTCCGGTCGGCCTCGACGACGGTCTTCATGATCGACGCCTCGGTCGAGCGGTGGCACCAGTCGCCGCCGTCCTCGCCGTTGGTGCCGGGCTCGTAGCTGCCCGCGCCTTCGCCGGACATCGTGCTGTCGCCGAGCGCCACGACCGCGGTCCTGGACTCGCGGTCCGGATCCGAGGGCGGCGGGAACGGGTGGTCGCTCACGATCAGCACGATCGTGAGAAGGCCGATCACCGCGAGGGGGAGGAATCTGCGCATCGCGCGCCAGCCTACCGATCGCGCCACGGCGGTGGCCGAATGCGAGGGGGATATGGCGTTGCCGCCACCAGCCGCGATGAGGAAAGTGGAGGTGTGGGGAATCTGAGGGAAATAGTGGTGGTCGGCTATGACCGCACCGCCTTGCTGGACCTGGCGGGACCGATAGAGGTGTTCCAGGCAGCGAACCACGGTGACGCGCGCTATCAGGTGACCGTGGCGACGCTCGGAGGCGAGCCGTTCACGGCGACGGCGGGCGTGCGGATCGAGGCAGGTGCGGACCTGCGGACGCTCGACCGCCCGATCGACACGTTGCTGGTGGTAGGTGGCTGGGGCTACGACGAGGCCGCGGGCGATCCAGTTCTCGCGGCGAACCTGCGGCGGCTGGCGCTGAAGTCGCGTCGCATCGCGGGCGTGTGCACGGGGGCCGTGGTGCTGGCCGGCGCCGGGCTGCTGAAAGGCCGGCGGGCGACCACGCACTGGGCGTTCACCGGCGAGCTCGCGAACCGCGGCGTCGAGGTGGAGCCGGACGCGATCTTCGTGTGCGACGGGGAGGTGTCCACGTCGGCCGGGGTGACGGCGGGCATCGACCTGGCCCTGGCGATGGTCGAGCAGGACCACGGCCCGGCGCTGGCCCGCCGGATCGCGCAGTACCTGGTGGTGTTCCTGCAACGCTCGGGCGGCCAGTCGCAGTTCAGCGTGCACACCCGCACGCGCCCGGTGTCGGACGACTCGCTGCGCGCGTTGCTCGACGACATCCACGCCGATCCGACCCGCGAGTGGACCGTGCCGACCATGGCGCGCAAGGCGATGATGAGCGTGCGGCACTTCGCCCGCGTCTTCTCGCGCAACGTGGGCGTCTCGCCCGCTCAGTACGTCGAACGAGCCCGCGTCGAGGCCGCCGCCGACCGGCTGGCGAGCACCGGCGACTCGTTGGACCTCGTAGCCCGCCAGGCGGGTTTCGGCTCGGCCGAGACCCTCCGCCGGGCCTTCCTGCGCGTGCTCGGCGTGTCGCCGGGCAGCTACCGCGCCCGTTTCCGGACAACTGGGGTTGCCTGATGGAAGCCACTTTCGTGCTCTACCCGAACATGACCGCACTCGACTTCGTCGGCCCGTACGAGGTGCTCGGCTCGGTGCCGATCGTCTCGACGCGGTTCGTCGCGGCGACGCTCGACCCGGTCAGGTGCGACGGCGGGCTGGTCGTCGTGCCGACCGACACCTTCGCCTCGCTGAAGTCGACCGACATCGTGGTGGTGCCGGGATCCGGGCACTGGCGCGAGCTGCTGAAGGACTCCGGCGGCGTGGTCGAGTGGCTGCAGGAGGTGCACCCGACCACGAAGTGGACGACCTCGGTGTGCACCGGCTCGACGTTGCTCGCCGAGGCGGGGCTGGTGTCGAAGGCGACGACGCACTGGGCCGCCCGCGAGGACCTTTCCGTTCGTGGCGTCGAGGTGTCGACCGACCGCGTGGTGTTCGACGGCAAGGTCGTCACCGGTGCGGGCGTGTCGGCGGGCATCGACATGGCGCTGCGGCTGGTCGAGGCCGAGTTCGGCGAGATGGTGGCGCAGGCGGTGCAGGTCGGCATCGAGTACGACCCGCAGCCGCCGCGGGCCTACTCGTCGATTCCCGACTCGGTGGCTTCCGGGCTCAAGGCCGCGTTCGAGTCACGTCAGGGCTGACTGGGTCTCGATGGCTTCGGCCTTCTCGCGTTCGCGGGTGGCCCAGAACATCGTTTCGTGGAAGTGGCCGCGGTCGATCTCGGCGACCCGCGCGTAGACGGCGGCGCTGCGGCGGTGGTACTCCGCCCAGGTGCGCGTGCTGGCGTTCGGACGTGGCATCAGGCGGCTCAGTGCTTCGTGTGCCTGCATGAGGGTCGTTGCCTCGTCGGCTGCCTTGCTCCAGTCCATGGAGTGTTTGTACGAGAACCGGCTGGTTTGAGGCCAGCCGGTTTCTCGAAATTTCTCGTGGATTACCCGGTCGGAGGATCTTCGCCGACTTCTGCGGAAAGGTCGTCGATGACGCGCATGATGATCTGCCGGGCGGCTCGGCCGTAGCTGGCGATGCCGGCCAGCGACTCGAAGATCTTGCTGTACAGCTCGATCTCCTGTGGTTGGGCGAGATTGAGCTCCGCAGAGAACGTCTCGACCCGGACGTGATCGGAGTCCAGCAGCCAGAACCCGTGTTGAGGTGCCGCCGCCGCATACGGCGTTTCGAACCCGATGACGCCGAACTTCATGTTGGGCAGTGTTGCCAGCGCGATCAAGCGGTCCAGTTGTGCGAGCATCACTTCTGGCTCGCACAGGCGGTATCGAAGTGCGGCCCCGGTGAGGACGATGTGGAAGCGGCGATCCGGCTCGTACAGCAGTTGCTGACGTTGCATGCGGATCTGTACTGCCGCGTCGACGTCATCGCGCGGCCCGAACAGCGGTTCGCTGCGGCGGAGCTGCACCTTTGCGTATTCGGGTGTCTGCATGATGCCGGGAACGGCTGACGGCTGGAACACGCGGTAGAACCGGTACTTGGCGTCCTGCTGCAAGACCGTGTGCTGATGCGACTGCATGCCCGCTCGGAGAAGGCGTTGCCAGTCCGAGTGTTGGGTCTCAAGTGTGTGCAGCGAGGCGAGTAATGCCTCGGTTTCGCCCTGACTGTTCGTCACGCGCGTCCAGGCGCGGACATCGTCGTCGGTGGGCGTTTGGCGGCCGTTCTCGAGCTTGGAGACCTTCGATGGTGGCCACGCCAACGACTCCGCCAGTTGCTTGCCGCTCAGATTTGCCTGGCGACGCAACTCACGGAGTCGTTTTCCCAGCGCTACTCGCGCTTCGTGGACGTTAGTCGCCGACGCCCCTGATGGCGTGTCCCGCGACGAAATCACCTCTTTTCACGGCGTGATGCCACGCGACGTCACGCCAATAGTTGGCTTGGACGATCTGCTCGTGATCGTCCTCGATGATCTCGACACTCACCAGGTGATCGTCGGAGTCGTCAAAGTGCAGCCGCGCCAGCGTTCGGGAATCGAACAGCCAATAGTCGTGGTTGGGTAGTCCCAGCTCATGGGCCTCCGTGCGCACGAGATACCGGATGTCTTCGCCCGCGTCGATGTTGTGTCGCGAGGTGAACAGACCGTAGCGGCTGTAGTCGGTCGGAGGCATGCTCACCACGCGGACGCGTTCGAACCTCCGCCTGGCAGCGGTGGCAGCGCGGACATTCGGCAGCCACCACCCTTCGCGGATGTCCTCCGCGTCGAGGTCGCCCGCCAGGAACTCGGCTACTCGTTCGCCCTTCGCGTTGTAGCGCTCGCGCACTTCGAGCCGGTATGCCGTGTGTTCGAACGACTTGAAGAGCTCGTCAAAATGCGGGCTGGGGTAGTCGTAGTGGGTGCTCAGCTTGCTTCACCCCGCTCGTTGCGCTGGTAGAAGTGCAGCACGTCCTCCGGGATCTCGATGATCGCCTCGCCTGCCGGTAGTGGACCGATTGCCGCGAGCGCCTCCGGATCCGTCACGATCCAACCCTGAGCGATGTAAGTCCGGCGATCGGTGCGGTCGGTGGCGAACAGCGTGGGGGAACCGTCGTGGTCGGACTCCGGGTCCTTGCCCAGGAAGGTGAGTTGCATAGGTGCCTCCATTTCTAGAACTTGCTAGCAACGGTGGCAGGTTTGGGTCAGAACGGTCAATGACCCGGTCAGGTGAGCCCAGATTGGACGGCGAACACCACGAGCTGGGCCCGGTCCCGCGCCCCCAGCTTCACCATCGCCCGCGACACGTGCGTGCGCACCGTCGCGGGCGAGATCACCAACGTGGCCGCGATCTCGTCGTTGGACGCCCCGGACGCGACGTGCCGCATGATCTCCCGCTCGCGCTCGGTCAGCTTGTCCAGGTGTGGCACGGGCCGGGCGGACGCACCGGAGGCGAACCGGTCGATCACCCGGCGCGTGACGGTCGGCGAGAGCAGCGAACCGCCGTCGGCCACCACGTGCACGGCCCGCAGCAGGTCCGTGGGGTCCGAGTCCTTCACCAGGAACCCGGACGCGCCGGTTCGCAGCGCCTCGAAGACGTACTCGTCGAGGTCGAACGTCGTGAGCATGACGATCCGGACCTCGCCGCACGACGGGTCGGCCGAGACGCGGCGCAGCACTTCGAGGCCGTCCATCAGCGGCATCCGGATGTCGAGGAACACCACGTCCGGTTTCGTCGACTGGATCAGCGACAGCGCCGCGCGACCGTCCGCGGCCTCGCCGGCGAAGACCACGCCGTCCTCGGTCTCGATCAACGTCCGCAGTCCCATCCGGACCAGCGGCTGGTCGTCCGCCACCACCACGCGAATCATGACGGCAACGGTATCCGGGCGATCACCTTGAAGCCGTCGTTCGCGTCGACTTCCAGCGTGCCGCCCAGCGCCTCGGCCCGTGCGCGCATGCCGGTGATGCCGTGCCCCTCCACGTATCGGCCGGGCGTTCCGGTGTCGGCCACCTCGACGATCAACGAGGACGACGTCGTGTACACCCGCACCGACGCCGTGACGCCGGGGGAGGAGTGGCGCAGCACGTTGGTCAGTGACTCCTGGATGATCCGGTAGGCGGCCAGTTCGTAGTGCTCCGGCACCGCCACGCCGTCGACCTCGACCGACACCTCCAGCCCGGCCTCGCGCATCCGGGACGCGAGCGCCGGCAGGTCCGCCAGTGAGATGGACGGGCGCAGCGGTGCCGAGCCGCGCAGAGTGTCCAGTTCGGACCGCAGCCCGTCGAGCGCCTCCTTCGAAGTGTCCCGGATCGCCTCCAGTGAGGCGCGGGCCTTGGCCGGATCCTTGTCCAGCACGTACAGCGCGACGCCCGCCTGCATCGCGATCACCGACAGGCCGTGGCCGACGACGTCGTGGACCTCCTGGGCGAGCCGCAGCCGTTCGGAGACGACCGCGTGCTCGCGAGCGTCCATAGTGGACCGCTGGCGCAGGCCGATCAGCACACCGGCCGCCGCGGGCAGGAAGATCCAGCCGGCCGACCAGGTGATCCACGAGGTCAGGCTCTCGGTGCGGAAGGCGGGGAACACGGCCAGCGTGTACAGCAGGCCGCACACGAACGCCGCCTGCACCGAGGCGTACCGCGCCACCGCGTACATCGACGCGACACCGGTGAGCAGGATCGGCCCGAACGGGTAGCCCAGCGCCAGGTAGACCGCGATCGAGACCACGGCGAACCCGAACGTCCACAGCGGACGGATGCTGCGCAGCAGCAGGCCCGCGGCGGCGAGGGTGATCAGCAGGTAGGCGAAGACGTCGAGGGGCACCCCGTCCTGCAGCCGCGCGGCGAACCGTGTGCCCACGAGGCCGAAGAACAGCAGTGCCACTGTCAGCACCACGTCCTGCCATTTACTCCTGCCCAGACTCAACTGCATGGTGCCGACGATACGACCGAGGGCGTACGCAGATGTGCGTATCTTCATGACGCTCCGGAGCGGACGACCCGATCGCCGCGCACGAACACGATTAGTCCCATGATCGTGACGACGGAGAAGCTGACGAAGCGCTACGGCGACCGCGCCGTGGTGGACGGGGTCAGTCTGTCCGTGCGGCGGGGCGAGGTCTACGGGTTCCTCGGTCCCAACGGCGCGGGCAAGACGACCACGATCCGCATGCTGCTGGGGCTCGTGCGGCCCAGCAGCGGTACCGCCTCGGTGCTCGGCGAGGCGCCGGGCACGCCCAAGGCGTTGCTCAAGGTCGGGTCGCTGATCGAGGGGCCGGGCTTCTACCCGTACCTGTCCGGCCGCGACAACCTGCGCGTGCACGCGGCCCGCCGGGGTGTGGGCCGCACGCACGTGGAGGCCGCATTGGAACAGGTCGACCTCGTGGGTGCGGCGAACGAGAAGTTCCGCCGGTACTCGCTCGGCATGAAGCAGCGGCTCGGCGTCGCCGCGGCCCTGCTCGGCCAGCCGGAGCTGCTGATCCTCGACGAGCCGACCAACGGCCTCGACCCGGCGGGCATGGCCGACATGCGCGACCTGGTGCGGGCGCTGGCGGCGCAGGGACAGACGGTGCTGCTGTCGAGCCACCTGCTCGGTGAGGTCGAGGAGATCTGCGACCGGGTCGGCGTGATCTCGAACGGCAAGCTCGTCGCCGAGAGCACGGTCGACCAGCTGCGCGGCGACACCGTGCTGCTGATCAAGGCGGACCCGATCGAGAAGGCGCACATCCTCATCGAGGGCAGCGAACTGCGCGGCGACGTGCTGCACGTGCGTGAGACGGACGCGGGCGCGTTGGTGCGGGCTCTGGTGCACGCCGACGTGGACGTGCAGGAAGTCCGGCCGCTGCGCCGGACGTTGGAAGAGGTCTTCTTCGAGATGACGGGAGTGGCGTGATGGGCAGCGTCAAAGCAGAGCTGCTGCGACTGTGGAAGTGGCCGGCGACGTGGGTGCTGATCGGCGTCTGGCTGGTGATGACGCTGACGTTCGGCTACGTGTTCAACTACCTCGCCCTCAACGGCGGCAGCAACACCCGTGACCTCTCGCAGCAGCAACTGATCAGCGCGATGCAGCCGGAGAACGTCGGCGCGGCCGTCGTGCGCGGCCTGCCGATGTTCGGCGGCGCGATCATCCTGGTGCTGGCCGCGTTGGCGATCGGCAGCGGTTACGGCTGGGGCACCTGGAAGACCACGCTCACCGCAGGTCCGCGCCGGATCTCCGCGATGGCGGGCACGCTGGGCGCGCTGGCGGTCATCGTGGTCGTCCTGGTGGCGCTCACGCTGGTCGTGAACCTCGGCGCGGCGATCACCGTGGCTTCGGTGGAGGGCTGGGACTGGAGCCTGCCGGGGACCGCTCTGGTCGAGCAGCTGGGCGCGTCACTGCTGATCGCCGCGATGTGGACCGGGTTCGGCGTGTTCCTCGGCGTCGTCACCAAGGGTCCGGCGCTGGCCGTCGGGCTCGGGCTGATGTGGGCGATCGTCACGGAGAACCTGTTGCGGGGCGTCGGTTCCCTGCTCGGGCCGGTCGAGTCGCTCACCAAGGTCCTGCCCGGTGGTTCGGCCGGCAACCTGGCCGGCGCGGTCGGCGGATCGGGCGCTCCCGGCGTGCTGACCGACCTGAGCGGCCCCACGGCGGCGCTGTTCCTCGCCGGGTATGTGGTGTTCTTCGTGGGCGCGGCGACGTTGCTGAAGGTGCGCCGCGACCTCGTATAGGGCCACGCAGGCCCAGACCAGGCCCAGCACGACCGCGAGCCCCACGGGGTAGTCGCGGTCGTGCAGGCCTGGGTTGACCGGCCCGCCGTACTCCCGCCACAGCAACGGAACCGCCAGCGCCGCCAACACCCCGGACACCACGAGCCCGACGCCGATCGAGGTTCGTTTGACGATGAACCCGGACGCGCCGACGAGTGGTGCGACCAGGAAGTCGTGCAGCACCACGCCACCGCCGAGCCACGCCAGCAGTTCGACGGTGATTTGGGGCAGCAGCAGCCATGCGCCCCACGCTCCCAGTGCCACGCCGACGATGCCGAGAACGATTCTCACTGGACCTCCAGCGACGTGACCCACTTGGTCTGCAGCACACCCGGCCGGTTCGGCGCGATGAGCCGGCACGGATAGCCGTGGTCCAGGCTGAGTTCCTCGCCGTTCAACCGGAGTGCCAGCAGCGTCAGCGGGATCCTGCGCGAACGCCTCGGGCAGCGTGGTCGCCCGGTACAGCCCGTCCTTCTCCAGCGACTCGACCCTGATGTCGCCCCTGCCCACGAGATCGGCGATCCGGACGCCCGTCCACGTCGCGTTCTGGCTCCAGCCCTCGACGCACGCGATGGGCAGGTCGACGGTGGTCTGCGGCATGGCTCGGAGTTCCGCCAGCGAGTAGCCCTGTCTGACCGACCTTCAGCCGCCAGTCCTGCGGTACCACGATGTTCGCGGCTTTCGCCGTCCGGTTGACCGGCAGCGCGCCGGGCGATCGCCACGCCAGCACCGAGATCTCGCGCAGCCACGGCACCGTCACACCGGCCGTCGCGACTACCGCGACACCCGTCGTGAGCGCGGTCGTGCGCAGGAAAGCCCTGCGGGACAACAGGGGTTTCTCGGTCGGTTCCGGTTCGAGGGTGCGCCGGATCAGCGGGATCTTCACCGCGATGTGCACGAGCAGTGCGCCGGTCACGATCCACGCGACCGCGTAGTGCGCGGTCGGGAAGTAGAACGACCACGGGTAGTTCTGGGCCGCGTTGAACAGGCCGGTGACCAGCTCGAAGAACGACGCCGCGACCAGCACGAAGATCGAGCCGCGTTCCAGCGCGTGTGGCAACGACCTGACCAGCGGACGCTCGAACAGTTTCGGGTAGACGCTCCACAACTTGGCCAGCAGCAACGGGATCGAGGCCACGCCGGAGATCACGTGCACGCCCTGCGTGACCCGGTACAGGTCGACCGGCCGGGTGGGCCACGGCCAGTCGTGCTGCACGCCGTGGCTGAGCAGCCCGGTGACGAAGCACAGCCCGAACGCGATGCCCAGCCACGTGCCGACGCGGCTGGTCACGCCGGTGTGGTGGGCGGGAGATTTGAAGACCAGGGATTTCACAGTTTTTCCCAGCACGCGAACCAGCGGCCGGCGCGTTCGATCTGCCACAGCAGGAAGAACCCGTCCGCCGGCACGGACTCCGCGTCGCTCCAGGCCCACGCGAACCACTGCCCAGCTTCGCCCGCGGTGCGGACCCGAGCCTGGCCGACCGTCAGCCCGGAGCCCGGTTGCTCGACCTCGACGACGACGGTTCCGCTGGGGCGCAGGAGTTGTCTTGCGCGGCGGAGCAGCGCGGCCGGGTCGCCGCCGATGCCGATGTTGCCGTCGGCGAGCAGCACGTGGTGCCACCGGCCCTCGCCGGGCAGCAGGTCGAACACGTCGCGGCGGATGGCGATGCCGCCGCGTTCGGTGGTGCGCCGGATCGCGACCGGGGACACGTCGACGCCGAGCGCCTGGACGTTGCGGGCCAGTAGTGCCGCCACGAGACGGCCGGGGCCGCAGCCGACGTCGAGGGTGGGGCCGGTGCAGGCGTCGAGGAGGACGGAGTCGCCCGCGTCGGCGTCGGCGTGCCAGCGGGAGACGCTGAGCTCGCGCAGGCCGGTGCCAGTGCCGTTGCCGGACAGGTCCAGCCAGCTGGGATGGCCGTCGAGGGCCTGGTCGAACATCATCGGGCCACCGCCCGGTGGGTGAGCGCCGAAAACTGTCGGTGCCGGCTGGAAGAATGGAACCAGGGGGCCCCTCCGGAGGGGGCCCCTGCGCGAGCCTGCCGAGTTGGCGTCATCGCGCCACCGCCGAGGCCGCTGCCAGCGCGGCGGCGAACCGGCTCTGCGGTACCTGCGCCGCCACCGTGCGAGCGTCCGCGATCGTGTCCACATCGGACAGGACCGGGAGCGCCTTCACCCGCAACCCACCGCGCACGCGCAGCGTGTGTGGCTCGTCGCCGTGCGCGCTGGTCACCTGCAGGTGTGGCTCGCCGTGTGGCTGGTCACCCGCAGCGCCCGCAACGCCTCCAACGTCCGCACCCCGGTGTCCGCACGCGACATCCGCACGTCCCGCAACACCTCGGCATGCCGAGGATCCCGCAGCCCCAGCGCCCACCACCCACCATCCAGCGCGACCCCGAGCGCGGCCTCGTCGAACTCCGCGCACGACTCCAGCAGCGCGGGCGTCACCTGCGGCGTGTCCATCCCGATCTGCAGCACCGGCAGCCCGTACCGCGCCACGTCCGAGTGCGCGTGCACCAGCCGGTCCGCGAACGTCCAGCCGCGCTGCGGGATCACCACGCACTCGGCCAGCGCGTCGCGTACGTCCGCGCGCTGCGCGAGCCCGGCCAGCGCCACCACCGGCACCGCGCCGGGTGTGGACAGTGCGGCCTCCACGGTGTCGAGCAACGAGGCAGCTGCCACGTCCGCGGCCTCCGTTGGTGTCAGCGGCGGGCACAGGCGGGTCTTCACCTGGCCGGGGACCGGTGACTTGGCCATGATCAGCAGGCAGAACCTCATCGCAGCACCCCCGCCATGTCCCGCGCCGCCCGCATCGTGCCGCGCACCGTGCCCGACACCTTGGACCGGGTGCCGGCCGCGCGGGGGAGATAGGTGACGTCGACCTCGCGCACCCGCCAGCCCGCCTCGGCCGCACGCACCAGCAGTTCTAGCGGATAGCCGAAGGCACGGTCCTGCACGTCCAACGCCAGCAACGCTTCCCGCCGGCACACCCGCAACGGGGCGATGTCGTGCACGTTCAGGCCACGACGGCGCAGCAGCGCGGCGATCACCGCGTTGCCCGCCCGTGCATGCCACGGCCACACGCCCGCGTTCACCGGCACCCGCCGCCCGACCACCAGATCGGCGTCGGACAGCAGCTCCGCCATGGCGGGCATTTCCCGCAGGTCCAGAGATCCATCAGCGTCGGCGAACCCGACGATGTCGCATGTGGCCGCGAGCAGACCGGCGTGCACGGCGGCGCCGTAGCCGCGGCGTGGCTCGTGCACGACCTGGGCGCCATGAGCGGCAGCCACCGAAGGAGAACCGTCGACGGACCCGTTGTCGACCACGATCGCGTGATATCCAGGAGGCAGGGATTTGAGGACCGCAGGAAGTGCGGCGGCTTCGTCCAGGCAGGGCAACACGACATCCATGGGTCCATCCTGGACCTCCGGAAAGTGTTGTGGTGCTTACAGAATTGTGACGCACCAGAGAGTTCTTACGATTGTCTTGCGTGGCCTGCGGGCACCCCGGCGACCCCCTAGGTTGGGCGTGGTGCGTGTAATCATCGCCGCGCTGCTCGTGGCCGCGGCTGTCATCGTCGGTCTGATCGTCAACGCCGGCAACCCGAACCTGTTGTACGCCGCCGCGGCGCCGCTTTTCGGCAACTGGCAGCCGCACATCGGGCCCGGCACACCGGCGGCGATCCTCATCGCGTTCCTCACCGTCGCGAAAGGGCCCGAGCTGGCGAGGCACCGGTTCGCGCTGCCGATCGCCTATGTCGCGGCGGTCGCCTTCACGTTCTCGCTCGCGATGATCGACGGCTGGGGCCGGTTCGTCACCCGGCTCACGACCTACGACGAGTACCTGCACGAGGTCCCGAACATCACCGACATCCCGGCGATGCTGCGCGGGTTCGCGGCCCGCATCCCGGACTTCCAGCCCGACTCGTGGACCACGCACGTCTCCGGTCACCCGCCGGGCGCGCTGCTCACGTTCGTCGCGCTGGACCGGGTCGGGCTCGGGGGAGGAGCCGCTGCGTCGATCTTCTGCATCCTGGTCGGAGCGCTCACCACAGTCGCGATCCCCCTGGCAATCAAAAACAACGCGGTGCTGCCGTTCCTGGTGCTGTTCCCCGGGGCGGTGTGGGTGGGCACGTCGGCGGACGGCATGTTCATGGGGGTCGCGGCCGTCGGGATCTACCTGCTCACCAGGTGGCCGCTGCTCGGCGGCGTCGTGCTGGGCTGGTGCCTGTTCCTGTCCTACGGCCTGGTGCTCCTAGCGCCACTCGCGCTCGCCGCCGTTTGGCGGCAAGGCGACCTGCCCGCTACCGGCCGCCGGATCGGGGTGGCCGTCGCTGGGGCGCTCGCGGTCGTCGCAGCGTTCGCCCTCGCTGGATTCTGGTGGTACGAGGGCTACGAGCTCGTGAAACTCCGCTACTACCAGGGCATCGGCGACACCCGGCCGTACTGGTACTGGGTGTGGGCGAACCTGGCGTGCCTCGCGCTGGTCATCGGCCCGGCGGGCATCAAGGGACTGCGCCGCGACAAGTGGGTGATCGCGGCGGGGATCGCGATCCTGGCGGCCGACCTGTCCGGTCTGAGCAAGGCCGAGACCGAACGCATCTGGCTGCCGTTCGCGGTGTGGCTCCTCGTCGGCACCGCGAAGCTCGACCAGCCCAGGAGGTGGCTCACCGCGCAGGCCGTGACGGCGCTGGCGGTGAACCACCTCGTTCTCACGAACTGGTGACCGGCTCCCGCTGCTCGGCGTCCGCGAACGCCCGCACGCCGGCCGAGAAATCGACCTGCGCCTCGAAACCCAGCACGTCCAACGCCTTCGCGGGCGAGGCGACGACGTGCCGCACGTCGCCCGGCCGCGCTCCGCCCAGGATCTGCGGGGTCGGCCCGTCGCAGGCGTCGGCCAGCGCGAACGCCAGGTCGCCGATCGTGTGCGGCGTGCCGGAGCAGACGTTCACCGCCTCGAAGCCGGGCCGGGGCGACGACAGGGCCAGCACGTTGGCCCGCGCCACGTCGGTGACGTGCACGAAGTCGCGCCGCTGCCGGCCGTCCTCCAGCACCCGCGGAGCGACGCCGTTCTGCAGCGCTGACCGGAAGATCGACGCGACGCCGGCGTACGGGGTGTCGCGCGGCATCCGCGGGCCGTAGACGTTGTGGTACCGCAAGGCCCACACGCTGCCGCCGGTCTGCCTGGCCCACGCAGCGGCCAGGTGTTCCTGCGCCAGCTTCGTGGCGGCGTAGGTGCTGCGCGGTTCCAGCGGCGCGTCCTCGGGCACCAGCTCGGACACGACGAAGTCACCGCAGAAGCACCGAGGCTCGTACAGGCCGCGCGCGAGATCGTCGGCAGACCGTTCCGCGCGAACGATTCCGTGCGACAGGCACCGGTACCGCCCCTCGCCGTACACGACCATCGACGACGCCAGCACCAGCCGCGAGATGCCCGCCCGATGCATCTCGGCCAGCAGCACGGCGGTGCCGAGATCGTTGTGCCGCGCGTAGGAAGGCGCGTCGAGCGGATCCACGCCGTGTCCGACCATCGCCGCCTGATGGCACACGGCGTCCACTGTGGACAACAGTGGTCGCAGTGCCTCCGCAGAGGTGACATCGCCGATGACCAGTTCGTGGTCCACCACCGGAACAACGCCGTGCGCCTCGGGCAGCAACGCGTCGAGCAGCACGCACTCGTGACCCTGCGCGGCCAGCTCGTCGGCGACGTGCGACCCGATGAACCCGGCTCCGCCGGTGATCAGTATTCGCATGACCCGACCGTAGGACCGAAGCGGGCGGCCGGCGCTCCCGAGCGCGATGACGTCAGGACTTCGTAATCAGTGTCCGGACTTCGTGTTCACCGCGGGCAGCTCGACCACGAACCGGGACCCGTGCGGCACGCGGTCCTCCACCCACACCCGCCCGCCGTGCCGCCGCACGTGTTCCCGGACCAGGGCCAGCCCGAGCCCGCTGCCGGAGTCGTCCCCGCGGCTCCCGGCCCGCGTGCCGCGCGCGAACCGCTCGAAGATCTGCTCACGCAGCTCGGCCGGCACCCCCGGCCCGTCGTCGTCGACCTCGATCCGCGCCACGTCACCGTCCTGGCGCACCACCACCTGCACCGCACTGCCGGCATGACGTTCCGCGTTGTCCAGCAGGTTCGCCAGCACGCGGTCCAGCCTGCGCCGATCGGCCCGCACGGTCACCGCCCGGACGGACATCGGCACGGAACGCCACCGCGACGCGATCACCTTGCGCACCAACCCGCTCAGCTCCAGCTCCTCGGGCTCGTAGTCGTCGGTCTGGTCGGCCCGCGAGATCTCCAGCAGGTCCACGACCATCCGGGCGAACCGGTCCACCTCCGAAGTCAGCAGCTCCAACGCGGTTCCGGCCGTCCCCGGCAGGTGTTCGCGCCTGCGCCGCAACACCGCCCCGGCGTTCACCATCGTCGTCAACGGCGACCGCAGCTCGTGCGACACGTCCGAGGCGAACCGCGCGTCTCGCAGCGCCCGTTGCTCCAGCGCGCTGGCCGTCGAGTTGAACTTCGCCGCCAGCGCGGCCAGATCGGGGTCGTCCTGGTCGGGCAGCCGGGCGCGGAGGTCGCCACCGGCGATCTTCCCGGCGGCGGAGTTCAGCTCCGCCAACGGTTTCAGTGCCCGCTTCGACGCCCACGAGCCGAGTGCCGCACCGAACAGCGCGGCCGCGATCGCTCCGCCGAACAGCACCGCGCCGAGGAACGCGAACGTGCGGTCGAGCTGTTGCAACGGGAACAGCTCCACGTACACGGCGTTACCCGCCACCGGCCGGGCCACGGCGAGCATCGGCAGGTCGTCGACGGTGGTCCTGGCCCGGCCCGGCGGATGCTCGACCAGCGCCGCGGGCAGGTCCGCGGGGTTCACCGCCCGGCCCGCCGTCACCAGGCCGTCCGGGCCGAGCACCAGGATCGACGAGTCCGGCCCGGTGGTGAGCCCGGTGAGCAGCTCGTCGAGTCCCGGTGAGGACAGGGACCTCTCGACGAGCCGCACGTTCACCTCGGCCTGCCGGATCGCGCTCGCCTCCCGCTGCCGCAGCATGTAGCCGGAGGCGAGGTTCCACGTCGCGAACGCCAGCACGCTCGTCACGACCAGCAGACCGAAGCCGAACGCCAGCGTCACCCGCCAGCGCAGCGTGAGTCTCATGAACGGATCCGGTAGCCGGTGCCGCGCACGGTGAGCACCAGGGCCGGGTCGTCGGGGTTGGCCTCGATCTTGCGGCGCAGCCTCCTTATGTGCACGTCGAGCAGGCGAGTGTCACCAAAGTAGTCGTATCCCCATACCTTTTGCAGCAACTGTTCTCTGGTGACGATTCGGCCGGCCGCACCAGCGAGTTCCAGCAGTAGCCGGAATTCGGTCCGGGTGAGATGAACGCGTTCACCCGCACGGTGCACAAGCCCTTCCTGCGGACGGATTTCCAGATCGCCGACCCGCACGGCCTCGCGACCGGGGCCACGCCGGCGCAACAACGCGCGTATTCGTGCAGCGAGAACGCTTGCCATCAACGGTTTCGTGACGTAGTCGTCCGCTCCGGCCTCCAGCCCGGCGATCATGTCACCGGCGTCGGTTCGGGCGGTCACGACGATAATCGGCAGGTCACCGCGTGACCTGAGGGTCCGCACCACCTCGAGCCCGTCGACGCCGGGCAGCGTGAGGTCGACGAGCACGACGTCGAAGGACTCGGACTCCAGACGTCCCAATGCCTCTTCCCCAGAAGCGGCCTCGTCGACGGTGAAACCCTCATCGGACAAGGCCAGGCTCAATGCCTGCCGGATTCGCTCGTCGTCTTCGACCAGCAGGACCCTTACGCGCACAACGACTCCACTGTGTGAGAGCCGCGGCGACGGCCCTCACACAGTGGAGTGAAAGTCGATCAAAAGCAAGATTGTTTCGGTTCAGAATGCGGTTAGCGTGACTTTCGCCGAACGCGGGTTCGGTTCGTGGACAAGTGACTCGAAGGCGCCGACGTCGTCGAAGGCGAACCCGTAGGCCTTCCCGTCCGCCATGTTGGCGTGCACGATCCGGGAGAAGTGGTTCGTGGTCGACCGGGTGTAGAACTGGCTCGCGGTGTAGGTCGGCTGGGTGTGCAGGAAGCCGAGCGTCGACCGGTTGAGCGCCGCGCACAGCGACCGCGAGATCGCGCCGACGTCGTTGTTCGGTGCGGCGAGCCGGCCGTCGCAGTTGAACACGTCACGTGTCGACGGCTGCGCGAACGACGCCACCTGCTGGCCGGAGGTGTTGGTGAAGTTGAGGACACCACCACTGGTGCGGCCGGTGAACTTCCGGTTCGGCTCGTTCTGGTACGGAACCACGGTCAGCGGCGTGTTCTGGTACGTCGACCAGGTGCTGCTGACGTAGCTCTGGAAGTACGAGCCGGAGAAGACGCCCGCGTCGAGGCCCTTGCTCGGGTTGAGCACGCGCAGACGGGTGCCGTCCGGACGCGTGTAGATCAGCCTCGCCCAGTCACCGCCCATCTGCTGGTGCTGGTCGAAGATGCGGTTGCGGCCGTTGCTCACGACCTGGCCGGTGCGTTTGGTCGCACCGCCCTGCGACGTCGCCTCGACCGCGTGCGGGACGCTGAACATGTCCACCTGCGAGCTGTTCAGCCACAACCCGCCGCCGTTGTAGGTGAACTCGCTCCAGTCGAACAGGATGTCGCGGTTCGGGTCGCCCGGAGCCCACGGCGCCGGCTGTACCAGCCCGTTCGGTACCAGGGAGAACTTCAGCTTGTCCCGGAAGGACATGTAGAGCCGGCCGCCGGCGAGGTTGATCGGGATCTGCAGGGTCCGGCTACCGCCGTTGCCGGGACCGGGGATCGAGACGTCCGGCGCGGGCGTCGGTGGGATCGCGCCGCCGGACCAGGGGGTGAACTGACCGTTCGCGTTCACGTACCCGAGCCGGCCGCCCATCTCGCCGAACACGTACAGGTGCACGGCGTCGCCGCGGCCCGAGTTGTTCGTGACGGTCAGGGGGAGCAGGTTCGGTGGAGCCGCTTGCACAGGTGCAGACAACGTTGTCAGCCCTAACAGGGCCGATGCTGCGAGCAGCAGGAGCTTGCGCATCGACTATCTCCTCACTGAGACAGACTGTGACTCACTACAGGGGCGTGAGAGCGCTCCCATGGTCAGCGTGATCGCGTTGATATGTCAAGAATGGTTCTCATGCGCGCGTTGACGGTGGATCTTGCACGGCCCGGTTCTTTGTCGTTGACCGAACTACCCGATCCGGTGCCTCTCGCGGACGAACTGCTGGTGGAGGGCCTGGCCATCGGCATCTGCGGGACGGACCGCGAGATCGTGCGTGGTGAGTTCGGGGTGGGCGGGAAACTCGTGGTCGGACACGAATCTCTGGGCCGGGTGGTCAGCGGACCGGGGTTCGCGCCCGGAGATCTGGTCGCTGGGGTCGTCCGGCGGCCCGATCCGGTGCCGTGTGCGGCCTGTGCGCGCGGCGAGTTCGACATGTGCCGAAACGGCAAGTACACCGAACGCGGGATCACCGGGCTCGACGGCTACGGCTCGACGTTGTGGACGGTGCCGGCCGCCTATGCCGTCGGTGTCGGCTCGTCTGCCGGGGTGCTCGTCGAGCCGGCCTCGGTGGTGGTGAAGGCCTGGGAGCGGCTGGACCGGCTGGCGTCGTTCGAGTTCGACAGCGTGCTGGTGACGGGTGCGGGGCCGATCGGGCTGCTGGCGGCGTTGATCGGGGTGCAGCGCGGACTGGACGTGCACGTCTTCGACCTAGCCGCGGACGGTCCCAAGCCGGCATTGGTCGAGTCGCTGGGCGCGACCTATCACCGCGAACTTCCGGATCACCAGGTGGTGATCGAGGCGACCGGTGCACCGTCGCTGGTCGCGCGGCTGCTCGGGCGTGAACTGGTGTGCCTGACCGGGGTGCCGTCGACCGAGGTGGTCCCGGTGGACCTGGGGCAGGCGAACCGGGATCTGGTGCTGCGCAACGGGATCGTGTTCGGCACGGTCAACGCGAACGTCCGGCACTACCGGGAGGCCGCGGCCGTGCTGGATCGAGCCGACGACGCCTGGCTGTCGTCGCTGATCACCCGGCGCGTGCCGCTCGCCGAGTTCGCGGAGGCGTTCGAGACCCGGCCTGGTGACGTGAAGGTGGTGCTGGACCTGCAGCCGTGAGCACGATGGAGAATGCGAGACGTGGAACTGCGTCAGCTCAGGTACTTCCTCGCGGTCGCCGAGGAGCTGCACTTCGGCCGGGCAGCGGCTCGCCTGCTGATCGCGGGGCCGTCGTTGTCGCAGCAGATCAAGGCGCTCGAACGCGACCTCGGCGTGCCGCTGTTCGCCCGCGACCGCCGCACCGTCGCCCTCACCTCGGCCGGCGCGGCGCTGGTTCCGGAGGTGCGCGCACTGCTGGAGAGGGCCGACGAGCTTCAGCGGCACGCGCAGCAGCTGTCCGGGTCCCAGCCGGTACGGATCGGGTACGTGAACTGGCTGCCGCCGGATCTCACCGCTCGGGCGGCCGGGGTCGCGCAGTTGTACGTGGACGCGTGGGTCGTGCCGTCGCACCAGCAGGTCGCGAGGGTCGCCGACGGCAGCCTCGACCTGGCCGTGTGCTGGGCGCGGGCCGCTGATCTAAAGCAGCAGGGCCTTCGGGCCGACCTGCTCGGCGCCGACCGGCTCTACGCCGTGGCGGTCGGCACCGACACGAGTCCGGTGCGCGCCAAGGACATCGCGGTCCTCGTGGACGACGACGTCACGACGTGGCAGTCCTGGAACTCCTACGCGGAGGAGTTCGCCGACGTCACCGGTGCCCGCGTCCGGCACATCCACAACGGCGCCATCACCGGGCCGGCGTTCTTCGACCACGTCCGGGTGTGCACCACGCCGGTGCTCAACTCGCCCAAGGGACAGACCACCCCGCTGCCGCCAGACCTCGTGCAGCGGCCGGTGATCGACCCGGAGGTGCACTGGACGTGGTGGCTGGTCCGCCGCTCCGACGAGGTCCGGGCGGCCGTGCTGGCCGCCGCTGAGGCCATCACCCGTGAGGTGGGCGATCTCGGTCTGCGCCGCGAGGGCGTGTGGCTGCCCGCGGACGACCCCCATCGGGCTCTCGGAGGCTGAGCCTCCCACGAAGGAGAAAACGGGTCCCAGCGATGCGAAATGCGTCGCGGGCGGGCGCTGTTGTGCCAGTCAGTTCCCACTTCTCCTTCGAAAGCGAGTCGGAAATGACCAACAAGGTGGCAATCGTCACGGGAGCGTCGCAGGGAATTGGCGCGGCTCTCGTTCCGGCCTATCGCAAGCTCGGTTATTCGGTCGTGGCGGTGTCGCGTTCGGTCGACGACTCCGGCGATCCCGAGGTGCTGGCGATTCGCGCCGACCTGGCGCGGCCCGGCGAGGGTGCGCGGGTGGTCGAGGAGGCGCTGGCCCGGTTCGGGCGGGTCGACACGCTGGTGAACAACGCGGGCGTCTTCGTCGCCAAGCCGTTCACCGAGTACACCGACGAGGACTTCGCCGACGTCACCGGCACCAACCTGCGCGGGTTCTTCGACATCACGCGCGGTGCCGTCGCCGCGATGGTGGCGAACGGCGGGCACGTGGTCAACGTGTCCACGACGCTGGTCGACCACGCGCTGTCCACGGTGCCGTCCGCGCTCGCGTCGCTGACCAAGGGCGGTTTGAACGCCGTCACCAAGTCGCTGGCGATCGAGTACGCGAGCCGCAACGTCCGCTTCAACACCGTCGCGCTCGGCATCATCCGCACTCCGATGCACGCCCCCGAGACGCACGAGACGATGGCCGCCCTGCACCCCCTCGGGCGCATGGGCGAGATCGAGGAGGTCGTCGACGCCATCACCTTCCTGGAACAGGCCGGCTTCGTCACGGGCGAGATCCTGCACGTCGACGGCGGCCAGAGCGCGGGGCACTGACATGGCTCTGCAGGACGTCATGGACCGGTGGAAGGACGGCGTGGGCGCGCACGAACCCGAGCGCGTGGCCGCCAATTTCGCCGAGGACGCGATTTTTCAGGGACTCAAGCCCTACGGAATCGGCAGAAACGCGATCGCCGAGTACTACGATTCTCAGCCGATCGGGTTAACCGCCGAATACCGGGTTCTGGAAACGCGGCAGGTGGCCGACGATCTGGAGCTCGGCTATCTGAACGTCGATTTCTCGTTCGTCGACCGGCCCACGATCACCGTGTACCTGAGCGTGCTCGTGCGGGGAGACCTGATCGCGCACTACCAGGTCTCCCGCCTCGACTAAGTGGCGTTGCTAATGCCTGCGCGGCTCCCGGCCGAACGGTGAGCTCGGCCGTTCGAGCTCGGGAGCCTTCGGGATCGGCAGCGTCACCGGGGTCGCCGTGGTGATCGTGATCGGCTCGCCGTGGTGCCTGGTCCTGAGCTCGGTGCCGTCCACGATCTGGTAGGTGGCCTCGGTTTCGCCCACGTCCACCCGGATTCTCGTGCCCTGGAAGGACATCCGGAACGAGAACCGGGTGAACGCGGCCGGCAGCCGTGGTGCGAAGGTCAGTTCGCCGCCGTGGTCGCGCATGCCGCCGAACCCGGCGACCAGCGCCATCCACGCACCCGCCAGCGAGGCCATGTGCAGGCCGTTGTTGACGTTGTCGTGCAGGTCGTGCAGGTCGGTGAACGCGGCCTCGACGAGGTAGTCGAACGCCAGGTCGAGGTGACCGACCTCGGCCGCCAGCACGGCCTGGGTGCCTGCCGACAACGACGAGTCGCGCACGGTGCGGGCCTCGTAGTAGGCGAAGTTGCGCGCCTTCTCCTCGGGCGTGAACGCGTCGCCGCGCAGGTGCATCGCCAGCACCAGGTCCGCCTGCTTCACGACCTGCTTGCGGTACAGGTCGAAGTACGGGAAATGCAGCAGCAGCGGGTACTTCTCGTCCGGCGTCTGCTCGAAGTCCCACTCCGCGTGCTTGGTCCAGTTGTCCGCCTGCGGATGCACCTCGAGCATCTCGTCGTACGGGATGGCCATCGCGTCGGCGGCCCGGCGCCAGGTCGCGATCTCGTCCGCGGACACCTCGGCCACGTCCGGATTGCGTTCGGCGGCGTCGGCACCGGCGCGCAGGTTCTGCTGCGCGATCAGGTTGGTGTAGACGTTGTTGTCCACGATCGCCGAGTACTCGTCGGGGCCGGTGACACCGTCGATGCGGAACCCGTCGTGCCGGTCGTGGTGACCGAGCGAGCACCACAGCCGCGCGGTCTCGACGAGGATCTCGGTCGCCTCCTCGCGGTCGAAGTCCTTGTCACCGGTGGCGTTCAGGTACTGCTGGGTGGCGTAGGCGACGTCGCCGGAGACGTGGAACGCGGCCGTTCCGGCCGGCCAGTAGGCACTGCACTCGGCGCCGTTGATCGAACGCCACGGGAACGCGGCACCCTTGAGCCCCAGCACCTTCGCGCGGTCGCGGGCCTTGTCCAAAGTGGAGTGCCGCCACCGCAGGGCGTCGCGGGCCGCGTCAGGCAGCGTGTAGGTGAGGACGGGGAGCACGAACGTCTCGGTGTCCCAGAACGCGTGGCCGTCGTAACCGGGCCCGGTGAGGCCTTTTCCCGGAATGGCGCGGGTCTCACCGCGGGCCCCGGCCTGCAGGATGTGGAACAGCCCGAACCTGATCGCCTGCTGCAGCTCGTCGTCGCCGTCGATCTCGATGTCGCCGACTTCCCAGAAGTCGTCCAGGAACTCGCGTTGTTCCCGGAGGAGCCCGTCCCAGCCGGTCTGCAGCGCGCCGGCGAGCGCGGCCTCGACCTGGGCCCGCAGCGCGGGCGTGGAGCGCTGGCCGGACCAGCCGTAGCCGAGATACTTGTTGAGCGTCAGGCAGGAACCCTTGGCGACGTCGACCGCGGCGGTGAACCTCGCCAGGTCGGCTTCGGCGCGGATGTCGGTGCGGATGTCGCTACCGCCGGCGCATTCGATCTCGTGGTCCATGGCGGCGGCCATCCGCAGACCGGAGACCTTGGTGTGGTGGCACAGCACCGCCCGGGTCTTCTCCGCCATCGTGAAGTCGTTGATCAGCGGGGAATCCAGTGCGGCGGCGACGCGGGGATCGTTGGTGCGGTGGATGGTCGGCTCGTTGGCCAGCAGGTCGGACTGGACGACGAGCTGCACGTCGTCCAGCGGCTCGACCTCGTAACGGATCGCGGCGACCGCGCGCTGCGTGAACGACACCAGCCGCTCGCTGCGCACGATCACCCGTCGGCCGGTCGGCGACTCCCAGACCGTGCGGCGCCGCAGCGTGCCGGAGCGGAAGTCGAGGGCACGCTCGTGCTCAAGGGCGTTGCCGTAGCGCATGTCCAGCGGCTCGTCCTCGACCAGCAACCGGACGATCTTGCCGTCGGTCACGTTCACGACGGTCTGGCCGGCCTCGGGGTAGCCGTAGCCCGCTTCCCCGTACGGCAGCGGGTGTTCCTCGTAGAAACCGTTGAGGTACGTGCCCGGCAGGCCCCTCGGTTCGCCCTCGTCGAGGGTGCCGCGCAGGCCGATGTGCCCGTTGGCCAGGGCGAACGTCGACTCGGTCCGGTGCAGCTGGTCCACGGCGAGGCCCTGCCAGCGCAGCTGCCACGGTTCGATCGCGTAGCTCATGACAGCAGCTCGTCGAGCTCGTTGACGACCACGTCCGCACCGTTGCGCTTCAGGGCTTCGCTCTGGTTCCCGCGGTCGACGCCGACGACGAACCCGAAGCCGCCCTGGCGGCCCGCCGAGACCCCGGCGAGCGCGTCCTCGTAGACCGCCGCCTGGTCCGGTGGCGTCTTCAGCCTTCGCGCGCCCTCGATGAACGAGTCCGGAGCGGGTTTGCCGTGCAGGTTCTGCGTGGTGATGACGTTGCCGTCCACCAGCGCGTCCACGTAGTCCAGCAGATCGCCCGCGCGCAGCACCCGCATGGCGTTGGCCGACGAGGTGACGACGCCGATCGGCAGGCCCGCCGCGCGCGCGGCCTGCAGATAGCGGACCGAGGCGGGGTACGGCGAGATGCCCTCCTCGTCGATGATCCGGTTGACCAGCTCGTTCTTCAGGTCGCCGATGCGCCGGATCTCCTCCTCTGGCGGGGTGAGACCGCGCGAGGCGAGGAAGCTCCGGACGCCGTCGTAGCGCGGCTTGCCGTCCACGTACGCGAGGTAGTCCTGTTCGCTGAACGGCTGGCCCATGTCCTCGAACGTCTGCCGCCACGCCTTGCGGTGCAGCACGGCGGTGCTCGTCAGGACGCCGTCGAGGTCGAACAGCAACGCCGTGATCTTCTCCGGGATGCCGAGGCTCATCCTTCGATCATGCACCCGTCTCGTCGACCTCGCTTCGCTCTTCCTTGAGACGTTCGTCCAGGGGCCGGGGGTGGGCCTGCTCGTATTCGGTCATCCCGTACCGATCGGACTCGGCCCAGCCCTCCGGCGGGTCCATGCCGGCCTCGAGCGGGTCCTTCTTGAGGTTGTCCTCGTCGAGGGCCTCGAAGTCGTCGGTGTCCTCCGGGACGTACGCACCGCGTTCTTCATTCATGTCTGGCTGGTACCCGCTTTGGGGCTATCCGATGCTTTGGCCGACGAGCGAGCCGATGGCGTAGGTGACGCCCATCGCGATCAGTCCGCCCGCGACGTTGCGGACGATCGCGCGCTGCTTGCCGGCCCCGCTGAGTTTCGCGCTGAGGAAACCGGTGAGGGCCAGGGTGAGGATCGCGGCGACGACGGTGATCGGAACGCGGAGGCTGGTGCTGCTCAGGATGATCGCCGCCAGCGGGAGGAGGGCGCCGATGGTGAACGAGACGAAGCTCGCGATGGCGGCGCCCCACGGGTTGGTGAGCTCGTCCGGGTCGATGCCGAGTTCAGCCTCCGCGTGGGCGGCCAGGGCGTCGTGCTTGGTGAGTTGCTTGGCGACTTCCTGCGCGGTGCCGGCGTCGAGACCCTTCTCCTCGTAGATCTCCTTCAGCTCCTCGAGTTCCTCCTCGGGCATGTCCCTGAGCTCCTGCTTCTCCTTGGCGAGGAGGGCGCGTTCGGCGTCGCGCTGGCTGCTGACGGACACGTACTCGCCGCTCGCCATGGACATCGCGCCCGCGAAGAGGCCGGCCAGGCCCGCGACCAGGATCTGGGACTTGTCCGTCGTGGCACCGGCGACACCTACTACGAGACTGGCGGTCGACACGATGCCGTCGTTCGCACCCAGGACGCCTGCGCGCAGCCAGTTCATCCGGTCGCCGGTGACGTCCTCGTGGGGCTCGTGGTGCGTCATTTTCGCAGGCTAACCTGGGGATCATGCTTTCGTGGCAGACCACGCCGCTACGTCTGACCGACGTGCCGGTGCCGTCACCCGCTCCGGGAGAGTTGCTGGTGCGGGTGCTTGCCAGTGGGGTGTGCCGGACCGATCTGCACGTGGTGGACGGCGATCTGCCGGTGCATCGGCCATCGGTCGTGCCAGGGCATCAGGTCGTGGGTGAGGTTGTGGTCGCCGCCGGGGATTTCCGCGTGGGGGAGCGGGTTGGAATCGCCTGGTTGCGGCACACATGTGGGACCTGCCGATTCTGTTCGCGCGGTGACGAGAACCTGTGCCCTTCTTCCTTGTACACCGGGTGGGACGCTGACGGTGGTTATGCGTCATATGCGGTCGTTCCGGCTGCATATGCACTTCGGTTGCCCACTGGATATTCGTCCGAGTCGCTCGCACCGTTGTTGTGTGCCGGGATCATCGGTTACCGGGCTTTGCGGCGGGCTGATGTGCCTGATGGCGGACGGTTGGGGATCTACGGGTTCGGCGGGTCGGCGCACCTGGCCGCGCAGGTCGCTGTCGCACGTGGGTACGAGGTGCACGTGGTGACCAGGTCTGCCGCGGCGCGTGAGCTGGCCTTGTCCTTGGGGGCCGCTTCGGCCTCCGCCACCGCGCCGCCGGTGCTGCTGGACTCGGCGGTGCTGTTCGCGCCGGCCGGATCGTTGGTGCCGCCCGCGCTGGAGGCGCTGGACCGGGGCGGGACGCTGGCCATCGCCGGGATCCACCTGTCCGACGTGCCGGTCTTGTCCTACTCGCGGCACCTGTTCCAGGAGCGGCAGGTCCGGTCGGTCACGGCCAACACGCGGGCCGACGCCGCCGAGTTCCTGTCGTTCTGCGCCGCGCACCGGCTGGAGGTCGCCGTGCAGCCCTATCCGCTGGCTGAGGCGAACCTGGCGCTGTCGGACCTCCGAGCGGGCCGGGTGACCGGCGCAGCTGTTCTCATGCCGTAGGTTTTGGCTGTTCAGAGGCCTGGTCTTCAGTTTTTGTCAGACCCCCGTGGCACTATGTCGAACAGGTGTTCGTCTGTGCTACGAGGAGGTCAGTTCCGATGCAGATCGATCCCCGTCGCTGGCCGGGCCGCGTCATCCCCGCCACCGACGCCGACGTGACCACCGCCGTCGAGTCGCTCTGCGTGCGCGCCTCCTGGCCGGACGCCGACCGCCGCTGGATCCGCCGCCTGCTCGAGCCGTGGTTCGCGGCGGGCTGGAGCGTCGACGCCGTGCTGACGGCCATCGACACCCGCCCCGACGGCACGCGCCAGGGCCGCCCACGCTCGCGCGCGCAGGTGGCGCACGAGTTCCTCCGCGCCCGCCTGCGCACCTGGACAGCGGACGGCTCACGCCTGGCCCGCCCACCTCTGCCCGGCATCTCGCTGGGCGAGTGGTTCCGGGTGAACCGCCGCAACGCCGCCTTGCACGCACCGCGCCCTCGTGAGGCCCTGACCTCGGAGGGCGAGCGCGCACGAGCGGAGTCACGCGCCCTGGCCCACCGCCGCGACCCGGTGGAACGCAGCCGCGAGAAGGGCCGCCGCCGCCAGGAGGTGCTCGACAGCCTGCTGGTGCCGGGCCAGGACGTGCCGTCGTTCGCGGACTCGTGGCGTCTGGTGGCCGAGCTGATTCCGGTGCAGCGCGTGTGCTCGGCGTGCGGCCATGTGCGGAACGAGGTGTCGCGTCCGGCTCATCGAGTCGCTTGACCTGGGACTTCGTCGGACGACGATTGAAACCGGCCGATCGCGGGAACACCGGGCGCGCTCGTAGTTTCCGAACGAAGGGGCCGACATGCTCGAAGTGACGCCGATGGCTGCTGAGGTCATCAACGAGCTGACTTCACAGACACCTGCCGAAAACGACGGCGTCGGCCTGCGTTTCGCACTGGCCGCGGAACAGAACAGCCAGGCCGCACTGGAGCTGTCGCTGAGCGAGGCGGTCGACGGCGACCAGGTGGTGGAAGCGCCGGCCGGTGCCAAGGTCATCATGGAACCCGCGGCGGCGGAGTACCTCGAGGACAAGGTGCTGGACGTGCGCGAGGACTCCGAGGGCAACCCGGCGTTCGCCATCGCGCGCCAGGACCTGCCGACGTAGGGGTTGACTGGCTTCGACTGACCCGCTCGGGTTCCGGGCGGGTGTTGTCGTGCGTACGTGCCTGCCTTGGACGCGTGCCTGCTGGACAAAGCGAAACGCCCCCTTCCGGCCCGAAGACCGGAAGGGGGCGTTTCCAGGTGAAGCGAAGAGAGAGCGTCAGCCCTCGATGCGCCGAACCACGGAGATCGGCCCGATCGACTGGATGTCGGCGATCTTCACCGGCACCCCCTCGGTCGAGGCGTGCACCGCGCGAATACCGTCGACCGCCATCGCCACGTGGGACTGGCTGGAGTAGTAGACGATGATGTCGCCGGCCTTGATCTCGCTGGGGCTGACCTGGCGACCGGCCGCGGCCTGGGCGTAGCTGGTGCGACCGATGGACACACCAGCAGAGGCGTAGGCCTTCTGGATCAGCGAGGAGCAGTCCCAGGTGTCCGGGCCGTTGGAGCCGTAGACGTAGGCCTCGCCGCGCTGGTCGAGAGCGAACTGCAGGGCCCTGCCGGCGGTGCCGGCCGGGACCGCGATGTTCGACATGTCGCCGGCCTGCTTGAGCTGGTTCCTGACGGAGACGCTCAGCGACTGGTACTGGGCCTTGGCCTCCGCGAGCTGCTTGTCGAGGTCGGCCTTGCGCTGGTCGATCTCGCCGAGCAGCTTCCTGGACGCCTCCGTGGCCTCGCCGGCCTTCTTGCTGGAGGAGTCCGCGAGGTTGACCGCGTCGGTCAGCTTCTGAAGTGCGTCCGCGTTGTTGGCGGCCAGCACGTTGATGGCCGACATACGGTTCAGGAAGTCCTGCTGCGAGTCGCTCACGAGCAGCGCGGACAGCTGGTTGAAGCGGGCACCCTGGAAAGTCGCCTCGGTCAGGACGTCGACTTCGCCGCGGAGAGACTCCTCGGCCTGCTGGGCCGTGGACAGGTCGCCCTTGGCCTTGTCCAGTTCGCCCTGCTTGTTCTTGAGGTCGTCCTGGGCCTTCAGGTGGTCCTGGTTGAGCTTGGAGGCCTTCTCGGACAGCTCGTTGTACTTCGCGAGCGCGTCTGCGGCCGAAGGCTGTGCGGTGGCCGGGGCCGTGGGGAGAGCCGCCGCGACGACTGCTGCCGTCGCTACGAAAGCTCCACGCACGGTTCGGCGTGAGGGGTGCGACACCACGTCGCGGTTCCTCCTTCATCCTGGCAGCCGCCTCGCGAAGAACTACTGCGCGTGAGGCGACAACCTTGGCGGGTGCCCCGAGTGGGTTAACTGCTGGGCCGAAGGTCTCGGACAGGTTACGGAACGACCTTGTATCCGTCTACCGCCGGGTCCCCATCAGTTCACCGAACTGCACGCTCTCACAGTCCTCTACGTCGGTTTATCGCGGGGTGGGAGAGAAGCGTCACCCAACGACCCGGCGAATCACCGAAATGGGTCCGATCGAGTCGATGTCGGCGATTTTCACCGGCACACCCTCGGTCGACGCGTGCACCGCGCGAACGCCGTCGACGGCCATCGCGACATGCGACTGACCTGAGTAATAAATGATGAGGTCACCCGGTGCGACCTGGGCACGAGTCACCGCGCGGCCCACCTTCGCCTGGTCGTAGGTGACGCGCGGGATGGCCACGCCGGCGGCCCGGTAGGAGGCCTGCATCAGCGACGAGCAGTCCCACGAGCCGGGGCCGTTGGAGCCGAAGACGTACGGCTTGCCGCGCTCGCCCAGCGCGAAGTTCAGCGCCGTCCCGGCCGCGCCCGCGGGCACCGGCACCTGCGACTTGTCGCCCGGCGTGGCCAGCACGGCCTGCTGCGGAGCGGACAACGACCGGTACTTGGTCCGCGCGGTGGCGACCTGCTGGTCCATCGCGCTCTTTCGGGTGGTCACGTCCGCGACCAGCTTTTCCGCGGCGGCCGCGGCGGCGGTGGCGTCGGCCCGCGCCTTCTTGGCCGTGGTCAGGGTGGCGTCCAGGCGGGCTCACCGCCTCGTTGTTGTCGGCGGCGATCATGTTCAGCGCCTGCATCCGCTGCAGGAAGTCCTGCTGGGACGAGCTCGTCAGCAACGCCGACAGGTCGTTGAACCGCGCGCCCTCGAACGTCGCCTCGGTCAGCAGGTCGACCTGGCCGCGGAACTGCTCGGACGCGGCCAGCGCCTTCTTCTCGGCCTCGGTCGCGGCGCCCACGATCGCGTTCGCCCTGAACAGGTCGCCCTGAGCCTTCAGGTGGTCCTGGGTGAGCTTCTCGGCGTGGTGCGTCAGCTCGGTGTACGTCTTGAGGGCGTCCTCGGCTGGTTGTGCGTGCGCCGACGGCAGGGACACCACCGTTGCGGCGACCACAGCGGCTAGGGCGGTTGTCTTGGCAGCACGTCGGCCGGGCACGCGGCCTCCTCAGAGAGTCGGGGAACCTTCTGAGGAGACGTACGGCCAAACAGCCGACCGGGTTCAGCCTTCCCGTCCGGCTTTGAATGCACGCGGGGAGCTTTCGTGCACTTGGAGGGAACGAAAGGGCCCCGCGTGCCGTCCGGATCAGGCGGCTCGGCGGGCCTCGATCGAGGCCCGGCAGGCGGCGATCAGCCGGGCGGTGGCGGCGCTGCCCCCGCGCCCACAGCGGGGGCAGCGCATCGCGACAGCACCGGAGAGTTCGTCGACCACGACGCCGAGCTCGGCGTCGCAGCTGCGGCACCAGCGGTGTCGCGTGACCGGGTTGACGTGCACGGGAGACGAGACGCACTGGTGGATCCATCTCCCGTGCACGTGACAGGTCAGGCGGTCGTCGGGCGCCAGATCGCCGGTGTCCTCGGCGTAGTCCTCTTCGACCAGCGTCGCGATGAGTGTGGCGATCATGACGTCCCTCCGATCCCGAAAACCTGTCTCTGCTGACTCGTCGAAGGAGCGACCTCGGTATCGACACGGGACGCCAACTTTTTCAGCGCCAGTTTCTTCAGCGACCACGCACATCCGAGTCCCACCGACGTGAGAGCGAGCCATGGCATCCATGGCACGCCCGCGCGCGCAGCGGCGTCGAACGCGATCCCCGTGAGCAGATTGCCGAGCAGGATCCCGATACCCACGACGGTGTTGTAGAGGCCGTAGTGCGTGGCCACGAGCCGGTCAGCCGACAACGAGACGATCTTGTCCATCTCGAACGGGAACACCACCATCGTTCCCAGCGCGAGCAGCGCCGCACACAGGATCAACCCGGCCCAGCCGCCGAAAACCGCTGGTAAGAAGGCCAAGCCGAGTACCAGCATGCCGACCGCGAGCGACTGGTCCGGCCCGAACCGCACGCGCACCCACGCCGTCACCCGCATCTGCCCGACGACCGCCAGCACACCTGACACGGCGAACAACACGGCGGTGAGCACCGCCGATCCCGAAGCGAGCGGCAGCGCCAGGTAGACCTGGAACGACAGCACGTACGACCCGGTCATCGCCAACGCGAACAGCACGAACCGCCGGTTGGAGAAGACCAGCCGCCAGTCCGCGAGCACCGAGTCGCCCGACGGGGTCACGGCCCGCGCCGGCAGCGACCGCCACTGCAGCACGGTCAGCACGAGGAACACCAAGGCCGCCACGAGACACGTCAGCCGGAAGTCCACCGCGGTCAGCGCCAGCCCGATCAACGGCCCCACCAGGATCCCGGTCTGGTAGAAGACGTTGAACAGCGCGAACGCCTCGACGCGCCGTTTTCCGGCGTCAGCGGCCACATAGGCGCGCACGGCCGGGTTGAACAACGCCCCGGCGAACCCGGTCGCCGCCGAGGCGATCACCAACGCCGGCAGCCCGTCCACGAACCCGAGCAACGCGAACCCGCCGGTCCGCAACGCGCAGCCCGCCACGATCAACGGCTTGTACCCCAGGCGGTCCGCGAGGGTCCCGCCGATCAGGAACATGCCCTGCTGCGCGAAGTTGCGGACGCCCAGCACCAGTCCGACGGCCCAACCGGCCAACGCCAGCGTCACCGACAGGTGGGAAGCCAGGTACGGCATCAACATGTAGAAGCCCACATTGATGCTGAACTGGTTGAGCAGCAACAACTGCACGCTGCGGTCGAACGACCGGAACCGCGCGATCACGCCGTCACCGCCAGAGGGTCCACAACGGACCGGCACATGGTCCACGACAGCACTTCACGTTCTCCCAGCGAAGAAATCTCCAACGGGTCCGACGCCGGAACCACGTCCAGCAACCCGTGCGCGGCGCAGTACTCATCGCTGAACACGGTGTCGAAGTACCGTTGCGGCCCATCCGGGAACACGGCCGCGATCCGCGTGCCGGACGGAGAAGTCCGTGCGAGCCAGGACGCCACCAGGGCGACGGCCCCGACACTCCAGCCGCCGCTCGCGTAGTGCCGCGTGGCCAGCGTCCGGCACGCCCAGACGGCCTCGGCCGGGTTCACCCAGTGCACTTCGTCGAACGCCGGATAGTCGACGTTGCGCGGAAAGATGCTCGATCCGAGCCCGCGCATCAACCGGGTCCTGGCCGGCTGACCGAAGATCGTCGACCCGGTCGCGTCCACCCCGGCCAGTCGCAACGACGGGAAGTGCTGCCGCAGCACCGCAGCCACCCCGGCGGAGTGGCCGCCCGTGCCCACCGCGCACACCAGTACGTCGACGTGCCCGAGTTGCGCGGCCAGTTCGTGGGCGAGCGGCGCGTACCCGGCGACGTTGTCCGGGTTGTTGTACTGGTCCGGGCAGTAGGCGCCCGGCAACGAGGACAGCAATGACGCGACACGTGCGCGCCGCGCCTCCTGCCAGCCTCCGGTCGGATGCGGACGGTCCACGACGTCCACGGTGGCGCCGTACGCGCGGAGCATTCGCTGGATGATCGGCTCCAGGCCGGGATCGGTCACGAGCGTCACCGGGATGCCGTGCACGACCCCGGCGAGCGCGAGGCCGAGCCCGAGCGTGCCGCTGGTCGACTCGACGATGTGGCCGTCCGGCCGGAGATCGCCGCGCCGCAGTGCTTCCTCGATCATGTGCAGGGCGGCGCGGTCCTTCATCCCGCCGCCGGGGTTGGCGCATTCGAGCTTCGCCCAGAAGCCGGCCGGAGAGGTGCGCGTCAGCTCGTCGATCCACAGCACGGGCGTGTTGCCGACGATGCCGGCGGGCGTGTTGCGGTCCAGCACAGGAACAGACATGGGAATTCCCTCGGAAAGGAGAACGAGACAGGTCGGTGCGAGGCGCGCGGCAACGCGACAGGACCGCTGAGAAGTCCTGTCGGGCGCGCGGAAGCGGCCGGCCGTTCTAGGTTCGGGAGATGCCGAGGTCGATCAGGCGTGTGCGGCCCGAGCCGAAGTACTCGGAGCGTCCCGGACACGGCTGGGAGGCCGGATCGGTACCCGCGACAGCGACGGCGGGCAGCTCGACGCCGACGATCGATCCCACTTGCGTCTGCACCGCGGCCTGGGTGTGCGACGCGGGGGAGACGTGATGGCCCTCACCGTGGTGGCACAGCTCCGATGAGGCGCCCACAGGACCGTGGTGAGCGGCTTCCGGTGGACAGGCCGCATGCAGGCCGAACAGGGCGAGGAACGTGAGTGCGACAACGACAGCGATGCGACGCGTAGTCGTTGTCTGGTTCCGCACGGTCACCAACCTACCGGTGTGGCTGATCTTGTAAAGCCTCTTGCTAAGTTAGGTAAGCCTAAACTTAGGAGGTGGACACGTGCGCCGGACAGTCGCCGCGGTTCTACTGATCGGCCTAGTGGCCGGTTGTGGTGGAAACGCTCCCGCGGAGCAACAGCAGGGCGGTTGGTCCTTCAAGGACGACCGCGGCAAGGAGGTCACCGCGCCGAAACGGCCGGAGCGCGTCGTCGCGCAGGTGTCCGCCGCGGGTGCGCTCAAGGACTACGGGGTCAACGTGGTCGGCACGTTCGGTCCGCTCAAGCGTCCGGACGGCAGCACCGACCCGGAGGCCGGCAGCATCGACCCGAGCCAGGTCACCGACATCACCGGCCCCGGCTACGGAGAGATCGACATCGAGAAGTTCGCCGCGCTGAACGCCGACCTCGTCGTGGCGGGCTACTACCCGGAGGTCACCGGACTCTGGCACCTCACCGCCGAGTTCGAGGAGAAGGTCGCCAAGATCGCCCCGACGGTCGGCATCGGCCAGTCCAAGATCGACCTGCCGCAGGGCATCAAGCGCTTCCGCGATCTTGCTCAGTCGCTCGGCGGTGACGTCGGGTCGGCGAAGGTGAAGGCCGGCGAGGAGGCGTTCACCAAGGCCGCGGACCGGCTCAAGGCCATCGGCACGAAGATGACGGCCGCGAACCAGAAGATCCAGGTCGTCGGCGCGGACCCGAAGCTCTTCTACGTCGCCGTGCCCGCCCGCAACCCGGATCTCGACTGGTACTCCAAGGAACTCGGCCTGCCGCTGCTCACGCCGGCGCAGCCCGACACCGAGGGCGGCGGCTACTTCCAGTCGCTGTCGTGGGAGAACTCCGGCATGTACAAAGAGCACGTGATCATGTGGGACACCCGCCAGCACGTGCTCGACCCGGAGAAGATGAAGGAGGGCCACCCGGTCTTCCAGGCCCTGCCCGCGGTGCAGGCCGGCCGGTTCGTGGAGTGGAACGCGGTCGCGCCACTGAGTTACGCCTCCTATTCGGGGATCATGAACAAATTGGCTGACCAGTTGGACGCCGCCTTGGCACGATGACCGGATGCTGACGCTTCTGAAGGAAAACGGCCCGTTGCGCGTGCTCAGCACCGCACGGGTCGTTTCCGTTGTGGGGGACGCGCTCAGCCTGGTCACGCTGATGCTGCACGTGCAGTCCGTCCTGGGGAAGGCCATCGCGGTGGCCGCGCTGCTGCTGGTCGGCGACTTCGCGCCGTCGCTGCTGAGCCCGCTGACCGGGGTCATCAGCGACCGGTTCGACCGGCGCACCGTGATGATCGTCTGCGAGATCGCGCAGGGTGTCCTGCTGGCGGTAATCGCGTTCACGCTGCCGCCGCTGCCGATCCTGCTCGCGCTGGTCGGCCTGCGAGCGGTGATCGGGCAGATCTTCCTCCCGGCGTCGCGGGCGGCGGTGCCGAGCCTGGTCGCGGAGAAGGACCTCGGGCAGGCGAACACCATCATGGGCTTCGGGTCGAACAGCGCCGACGTGTTCGGGCCGCTGCTCGCGGCCGCGTTGCTGCCGCTGGCCGGTACCCGCAACGTGCTCCTCATCGACGCCGCCACGTTCGGCCTGTCCGCGTTGCTGCTCCTGCGGCTCCCGAAGCTGATCGGGCCGGCGGAGTTCGGCGGCTCGCTGTTCGCCGACGCGCGTGCCGGCCTCGGCGAGATCTGGCGCAACCGGCCGTTGCGGATCATCTTCTTCGGCTTCTGCGGTGTCGTCGCGTGCACCGCGATCGACGACGTCGCGATCATCCAGCTCACCAAGGACGTCTTCCACGAGTCGGACAGCGCGGCCGGGATCATCCTGGCGGCAGTGGGCATTGGTCTGCTGGCCGGTTACGCGTTGCTGGCCAAGCAGGCCGCGAAGCTGAGCATGATCACCTTGCTGGTCATGGGATTCGCGGTCAGCAGCGCCGGCAACCTCCTCACCGGACTGGCCTGGGGCGTGGCGGCGGCTTTCACCGTGCAGGCGGTGCGCGGAATCGGCATCGCGGCCATGGACGTCGCGCACAGCACGCTGATCCAACGACTGGTGCCCGGCGACCGGACGGGCCGCGTGTTCGCCAACTTCTACGGCGGGATCGGTGTCGCCGCAGCAGTTTCGTACATCGGCGGTGGTCTGCTGCTCGACGCCGTCGGGCCCGAGCTCACCTTCATCCTCAGTGGTGGAGCGGGGGTGCTCGTGGCGGGATGGGTGGTTGCCGCTTCACCACTTCGGGGTGTTGAGTGGGAATCAGCCTCTTGAGGGGAGTAGGCGATGTGGGGGAAACGCATTGCTGTACTTGCAATATCACTGTTCATGATCGGAACGACGACGGCCGTCGCGCACGCGGATACCGGGGTGGTTCCGGCGTCGACGTCGTGGGTGTCCGGTGACCGCGGCTGGGTGCTGGGCCTGGACACCCTGTGCCAGACCGCGAAATGCCCGCAGCTCATCCGCACGCTCGACGGCGGCGCGTCCTGGACGCGGGTGAAGACCCCGCCGCTGGCGATTCCGGAGACGGACCGCCTGCGGGTGCTGTTCGCGAACGACGCCGCCGGGATGGTGACCGACGGCGAACAGCTGTTCGTCACCAGCAACGGCGGCACCCGCTGGGAGCCGTCCGGTATCAAGGGAACCGTTGGGGCGCTGGGGTTCGACCACTCCGGGTTCCTCGCGGTGATCTACGACGGCACGTCCAGCAGGCTCTTTCACCGCGAGCTGTGGTTCGGCTCGTGGCAGCCGGTGCCGGGGGTCGAGGTGAAGGGCCAGGCGTACGGCGACATCGCGGACGGTCAGGTCTCGCTGTCCGTCGTCTTCCGGGAGAACCGTTACTGGACGCGGTCTCCGGCGGGCTGGATGGAGGAGCCGGCGCCGTGCACGGTCGAGTCGGCGACTCAGCTCGGCACGGTCGGCACCGACCGCTATGCCTTGTGCAGCTTCGATCCCGGGTTCGGGAACATGACGAAGGAGCTGCGCAAGTCCGAGGGCGGGCCGTTCAAGACCGTCAGTGTGCCACCGCGTGAGGGCATCACGACGGGTTTCGCGATCTCGTCCGAGGCGGCGCTCGTCGCCGCGACCGGGCGCGACTGGTCGTTCGTGCACCGCGGTCCCGGCGAGAAGTGGGACACGCTGCTCACGCTCGGTGGACCGCCGTTCGAGGACCTGGCGTTCGCGGACCCGCGCAACGCCGCGCTCGTGCGCGGCGGGCCGGGACAGGAGTTCGCTGAGGTCTACCGGTCCGACGATGCCGGACTGAACTGGAAGCTCGTCCAGGTCTGACATCGTTTCGCCGGTACCGTGAAGATCATGGGGATTGCAGAGCACGGACTTCTCGACGTCGGCGACGGAAACCGGATCTACTGGGAGATCAGCGGCAATCCGGACGGCAAGCCCGCCGTGCACCTGCACGGCGGGCCTGGCGTTCCGGCCGGTCGCGCCGGCAAGGCGATGGACCAGGAGAAGTTCAAGGTGGTGATCTTCCACCAGCGCGGCTGCGGCAAGAGCACGCCGCACGCGAGCGACCCGGCCGCGGACATGAGCGTGAACACCACCGAGCACCTGATCGCCGACATCGAGCAGCTGCGCGAACACCTCGGCATCGAGAAGTGGCTGGTGTACGGCGGTTCCTGGGGCAGCACGCTCGCGCTGGCCTACGCGCAACGCCATCCGGACCGCGTCACGGAGATGATCCTGATCGCGATCACCACCTCGTCCGCCCGTGAGCTGGACTGGCTGTACAAGGACGTTTCCCGGTTCTTCCCGGAGGCGTGGGCCCGGTACAGCGCACATGTCGATGACGCGCCGGACGTCGTGCGCGCCTACGCGGACCTGATGGAGAGCCCGGATCCGGCGATCCGTGAGCGGGCCGCCCTCGAGTGGTGCCGGTGGGAGGACACCGTGCTGTCACTGGAGAACTTCGGCAGTCCGGTCCACTTCAGTGACCGCGCGTCCGACGACATGATCGCGTTCGTCCGGATCTGCGCTCACTACTACGCGAACCTGGGCTTCCTCGAAGACGGATCGCTGCTGCGCGATGCCGGCAAACTCGCGGGCATCCCGGCCGCGCTGGTCCACGGCCGGCGCGACATGAGCTGTCCGGCCGACACGGCGTGGCGGCTGGCACAGGCGTGGCCGGACGCCGAGCTGACCCTCGTGGACGACAGTGGCCACAAGGGCAGCCCCGCCTTCACCGAGGCCATCGGTGCGGCCGTCAGGAGGTTTTCCCCATGACGCAACGGAAACCGCCCGGCATGGGCTTCGAGTCGTGGATCGACAAGCAGATCCGCGAGGCGCAGGAGCGCGGCGAGTTCGACGACCTGCCCAGTGCGGGCAAGCCGTTGCCGGGCTCCGGTGAACCGCTCGAAGAAGACTGGTGGATCAAGAGGAAGGTGCGGGAGGAAGAGGGCACAGCAGGGTTGCCCCCTTCCCTGGTCCTGCGCAAACAGGCCGAGACCGCCAAGGCCGCGGCCCTGGCAGCCGCGACCGACGCCGAGGCCCGCGCGATCATCGAGGCGATGAACGCGAAGATCCTCGACGCACTGCGGAAGCCGTTGTCCGGTCCGCCGTTGAACCTGACGCCGTTCGACGTCGAGCAGGTGGTGCGTGAGCGGCAGGGGAGCACACGCACCCAGGGGACGTGACCGGGTGGATCAGCTCGACCGCACGTCGATGCAGGAGTAGAACGCCATCGCGGTGTCGCCGATGTTCCAGATGGCCAGCACCTTGTGGTTTCCGGCCGATCCCAGGTTGATCGTGTGCGAGACGTTCGCCGGCGGCATCTGGTTGTTACCGCTGAACGTGGCGACCTTGCGGCCGTCGACGAAGTACTCGTAGTCGCGCGTGCGGTGCCGTGCGGTGAACGTCCAGTTGAACGTCGCCGTGCGGCCGGTGCTCGCGCGCTGCCAACCCTTGCTGTCGTTGTTGAGCACGGCGAACTGCGACAGGTTGGCGTGGCAGTTGCGCAGGCCCTTCGGACCCTCGACCGACTGCGGTTCCCACTGAATGGCCCCGCAGTCCTTGACGGTGCCCCTGGCACACTGCGCCTGGCGGCTGGCCGGCGAGGAAACGTAACCGTGCGCGAACGCCGTGCCGGTGGGGAGAGCCACGACGACCAGTGGTGCAGCGAGAACACCTGCCAAAGCGGCAGCGAGCCTGGGTCGAATCTTCATGTGACTTCCTTTGCCTTGATGTGTGCGTGCGTGCGTTACATCGCGGCGGCGGTTTAAGGTCTAGACCATACCGCGCGTAATCGGGAGGCCACAAGACGTGTCTGACAGATCAGTCTGTTAAGTGTCCTGTCCGGGCGAAGGTGGAATCAGCGGTGCTGCGGCCTGGGGACCGCGTTGCGGCAAACGGGTTACAGCGCAGGAAACCGGGCGGCGGCCGCGCGCCGTGATGACAGGCTCGGCGGACGACAAGGGGAGGTTGCATGAGAATGCCGATGATCGGCGGGCAGAACCGGACCAGGCGCGTTCGGTCGCTCGCCGCCGCAATGGCGGCGGTGGCGATGGTGGTGACGGGCGCGGTGGCGGGTGCCGCGCCCGCGACAGCGGCGCAGGGCTGCGGCGGCACGCTGCTGGGCCAGTACGTCTACGCCGGCGGTTACGCTCAAGTCGACGTGTACCTGGAGAACGGCACCACGAACTGCCTGGTCAACCGCACTCGCGGTGCTTCATGGGGACAGGCCGCAGGCATGGCGGTGGCAGTGTCGAAGAATGCGGCTGACATCCCCGGCACGGGCAGCACCAGCTTGTGCTCGGGCTTCACCGACACCGCCACCCGCCAGGCCGACTGCAGCAACTCCTACGCCTACTACGCGGGCCCGGTGCGCATCAACGCGCCGAACTCCTGCATCAGCTTCGGCGCGCGGGTCAACAGCGGTGGCTTCATCGAACACGCGAAGTGGGCCAACCGCCACTGCGGATGACCGCCGAGTAGGTCCGGACAGGTCTCCGCTGTGACGTCCGGACCTACTTGGTGGACCGCAACCCCTACGTCTCGCGTGTTGCTACCGGGAAGCGACTTCCTCGGACTCCGGCGCGCCAGCAGACTCGACAGCGGGTTCGGCGGCCTTGGCCAGCCTGCGCTTGACCACGAAGACACCCGCCACGCCGAAAACGACAGCGATCGCCAGACCCGCGTAGGAGAAGCCCTTCAACCACTTCTCGGCCACTACGCCGAGGTAGTAGACGGCCGCCGTGGTGCCACCAGCCCACACCACGCCACCAAGAGCGTTGGCCACCAGGAACTTTCCGTAGTTCATGTGCAGCGAACCCGCCAGCGGCCCGGCCAGAATGCGCAGCAGTGCGACGAAACGGCCGAAGAACACGGCCCACGCACCGCGTTTCTGGAACACCCGGCGCGCGTGGCCGAGTTGTGTTTCGCCGAAGTGCTTGGGGAATTTTCGGCCCATCCACGCGAACAGCCTGGGCCCGCCGCGCCGGCCGATGAGGTAGCCGAAGTTGTCGCCGATGATGGCGCCCGCGGTTGCCCACACGCCGATCCACAACGGGCTCAGGTCGTCGTGCTGTGATGCCAGCAGTGAGGCCGTGACCAGCACGATTTCGCCGGGAAGCGGGATGCCGAGCGACTCGAAACCGATCACCAGGCCGACGATCGCGTACACGAGCAGGGGCGGGATGGCTTCGAGCCACTGTTCGACCGGCACCTCGCAACACTACCGTCGGCTTCGTGAACGACATCGCAGTAGCGGTCATCGCGGGAATGCTGGCCACGGTCAACCCGTGCGGATTCGCGATGCTGCCCGCGTATTTGGCACTCGTCGCGCGGGACAACGCGGGCCGGGCCTTTGTGTCCGGTTTGGTGATGACCGCCGGATTCGTCACTTTTTTCGGTCTGTTCGGCCTTGTCGTCGCTCCGGTGGCCACTACTCTCAAGCGCTACCTGCCGTTCGTGACGGTCGTGATCGGGCTCGCCATGCTCGGCATCGGCGTACTTCTGCTGCTCGGCAAGGAGCTCTACCTCAGGCTGCCGAAACTGAGCGCGGCGCCGAAGAGCCTCTGGTCGATGTACGGCTACGGCATCGCGTTCGCCATCGCCTCGCTGTCGTGTGCGATCGGCCCGTTCCTCGTCCTGGTCGGGGCCTCGCTGGACGCGGGCTCCGCCGCCTTCCTCGCCTACGCGCTCGGCATGGGCCTCGTGGTCACCGCACTCGCCGTTGCCGGTTCTCTCGTCGCGCCCCGCATCCGGAAGCTCCTTCCGCACGTCGGACGCATCGGCGGTGTGGTGCTCGTGGTGATGGGCGCGTACGTGGCCTACTACGGCGTCTACGAGTTGCGGCTGTTCCTGGCCGGCGGCAGTCCGCGAGACCCGCTCGTGGGTGCCGCGACGGGGTTTCAGAGCACGCTCGCCCAGATCGTCGGGGCGCTCGGCCCGTGGCCGTTCGTGATCCCGCTCGCCGTCGCGGCGGCGCTGTGGCTGAACCGGAGGAGGCGCAAGGCCGTACGTCCTGACAGGAGGTGAGGAGCCATGCGCATCCTCGTGGTGTTGCTAGGGATCATGCTGCTCACGGGATGCGCCGAGAAGGCGCCCACCCCGGAGAAGTTCCAGTTCACCGCGAAGACCCTGGAGGGCGCGGAGTTCCGCGGCGACATGCTCGCGGGCAAATCGGCCGTGCTGTGGTTCTGGACGCCGTGGTGCCCGTCGTGCAACGCCGAGGCCGAGAAGGTCGCGGACATGGCCAAGCGCCACAACAAGATCCAGTTCGTCGGCGTGGCGGCGGAGGACGAGCTGGACGCGATGAAGAAGTTCGTGGCCGACCACCAGATGACCGGGTTCCCGCACCTGGCCGATCTCGACGGCTCCGTGTGGAAGCGCTTCGGCGTGACCGCGCAGCCGACGTTCGCGTTCGTGCGCGAGGACGGCTCGGTGGAACTGCTCACCGGCGCGCCCACCGAAGAACAGCTCGACCAGCGCGTCTCCGCCCTGACGCCCAAGACTTGATCCAGGTACAACACCAGGACCCGCGGCCGCACCATCGATCTCAGCAGAAAGACCCTGCGCTGTCGGGACCAACGCCTGGTTCGGCGTTGCGATCGGATTCGTATCGTCGAACTGGCCACGTGGCGATGCCGCGTTGCCTTGAGGAGGCAGGTGTCGATGGACTACATCCAGGTCTCGCTCGCGGAGGCCATTCCGGAGCAGGCCAGGGACTACGCGTCAGCGCGAATCGGCTCGCTGGACCGGTACGCCCCGGACCCGGTCGACTTCGCCTGGGTCAACCTGACCTCGGACAAGTCCGTGATCCACGCGCACGCCCGGCTCGACCTGAAGTGGGTCGAGGTGCAGGCGTACGCGGAGGCCGGCACGGTCACCGAGGTGATCGACCTGCTGCGGGAACGCATGCGGCGTCAGCTCGTCTCGATGTACGACTGCGCACCCGCGCACAACTGACCTCGGTGCGCTGACCCCACCACCCGGCTGCGGACGGGCGGTGGGGTCAGCGCACTATTTTTTGGGCACTATTTTTCGGACACTCTCTTCACGGTTCCGCTGGCACCGTCCACCTGGATCACGTCTCCGGTCGCGATGCGCGTCGTGGCGTTGCCGCACCCGACCACCGCCGGAATTCCCAGCTCCCGCGCGACGATCGCGGCGTGCGACAGCGGTGCGCCGACGTCGGTCACCACCGCGGCGGCGCGGGTGAACAACGGCGTCCAGCCGATGTTCGTCACCGTTGTCACCAGGATTTCGCCGTGCTGCAACGACTCTCCGTCCTCGACGTGCACGAGCACTCGCGCCACGCCCTCCACCACACCGGCCGAACCGGGGAAGCCGGTGACGTCCGATGGCATCGGCACGTCGGTAGTGGCGTCGTAAAGGTCGGCCCGCCGGTCCTTCGAAGCCGCCCAGGACTCCGGATCGAAGCGCCCCCGGATCACCGCCGGATAAGGGGGCAGTGCGCGATAACGCTCGTACGCGGACCGTTGCGCGTGCACCCGGTCCAGCAACTGCGTCTCGCCGGCCAGCACGCGCAGCACGTCGTCGATCGGCAGGAAGAACAGGTCGTCCCCGGACGCCGTCACCTCACCGGCCCGCAGCACGAACGCCCGCAGCACCCAGAACGCCCGCACCATCTCCGACCGCGCCTGTTCCCTGGCCCGCGCACCGGCACCGATCCGGTCCAGCTGCCGGCGGATCCCCGCGGCCTTGCCAGGATGCTTTGCCACCAACCGATCCCACGCCTGCGCCCGAAGCGAAGCCTGACGTGCCAACAGAGCCTCGGGATCCGCCAGCGCGTCGAGCTGCCGGGAGAGCCACTCCGGATCCTCGGCCGGGCGCGGCGCGTGGACCTCGAACTCGTTGGCACACCGATGTCCCCACGCCTCGGCGAAGGCGGCGCGGTCGATCTCGCCGGAACGCAGCTTCGCCAGGCCGACCAGCGGACCCACGCTCGCGAGCCCCGCGCCGTCGTGGAAACCGGTCAGCAACGTGGCCGCGTCCTCCTCGCCGGCCAGCGCGACGAGCCTGCGCCGCAACGCCGCCGGCCCGCCCGCGATCATGCGCGCACCCGCGTCCAGGATCGGGCACACGAACCGCAGCAGCTCGTCGAGATCGTTGCGCCACAGGGCGAGCAGCGCCGCCGGTGAGGAACAGCGGCTGATCGCCGTGCGCGCGGCGGTGCACCGGGCCGGGTTGTCGCGCACCAGCCGGGGGAGCCGCGTCCGGTAGAGGAACTGCTGCTTGATCGGCCCCCCGGCGCTTCTGGCCACCGCGCCCAGGATGGCGAGCCGCGACATCGGCAGCGGCGGCACGGTCACGCCGGCCGGGATGCGTCCGAACGTCTCCTCGCCCGAGCGCAGCATCTGCTCGGCCCGGCCGACGGCGGTGCCGAGCGCGCTGTAGGTGCTGAGGTTGAGGTAGAAGCGGCCGCCGATGTTGCCGGAGATCCGGTGCGGCCCGATCGCCATGCTCGACAGCACCTTGACCAGCGACCACGTCACCGGCGTCATCACCTCGGGGATCGCCTCGCCGACGTTCCCGTTGGACCACAGGTAGTCGCCGTCGAGCGTGTCGTTCCACTGCACCCGCAACGAGGTGATCGGCCTCGCCTGCAGGATCCAGAACCGGTCACCGGCGAGCGCCCACTCGACGTCCATCGGCGTCCCGTACAAGGCCTCGATCCGCGCACCGAGCGCGGCCAGCGTGGACTTCTGTTCCGGCGACAGCAGTTCGGCCGGGTCCGCCTCGCCGCTGACCAGCGCCTCACCGAGCCCGCGCACCGCGTTGATCACCGGCTCCGGGCGCCCGGTCACCGGATCCGCCGTGAACAGCACCCCGGACACGTCCGCGGGCACCATCCGTTGCACGACCACCGCCATCTCGGCCGACGTGATGCCGTTGCGCTCGCGGTAGGCGACGGCGCGTTCGGAGCGCAGCGAGTCCCAGCACCGCAGGACCGCGTCGAACAGCCCGTCCTCGCCGACGTTCAGCACGGTGTCGTGCTGGCCCGCGAACGACAGGTCCGGCAGGTCCTCCGCGGTGGCCGACGACCGCACGGCGACCGGGCCGCCCAATTCCCGGAACGCCTCCAGCAGACCCTCCATCGACCGTTCCAGGTAGGCGCGGGTGGTGAGGTGAAACCCGGCCGGCACCGGCAACCCGGCCAGGGTGAGCCTCGCCAGCGACGCGCCCTTGCCACCGACCGCCGCCAGATCGGCGGCCGAGTCGTCGAGCGGAAGGATCAACGGGATCATGTCGCCATAGTTGTCGAAACCGGCCGTCCGCGTTCGTACAAAGGGCGAAAGGAGTCCACCATGACCCAGCAGCAGTACCTGCTCAGCATCTACCAGCCCGACGGTGAGGTCCCGCCGCCCGAGGTGCTCGAGCCGATCATGCGGAACCTGACAGCGCTCAACGAGGAGATGCAGGCCAAGGGCGCGTGGGTGTTCGCCGTCGGCCTGCATCCGCCGTCGACCGCGACCGTGCTCAGGGCCAAGGACGACGACGTGCTGATGACCGACGGACCGTTCGTCGAGGGCAAGGAGCACATCGGCGGGTTCACCGTCATCAGGGCCGCCGACCTGGACGAGGCCCTGGAGTGGGGCCGCCGGCTCGCCGGCGTGCTCAGTCCGCTGTCGATCGAGGTCAGGCCGATCGCGTACTCATGATCGAGCAGATCTTCCGGGCGGAGTACGGCCGCGCCGTCTCCGTCCTGACCCGCGTCCTCGGCGACATCGACCTCGCCGAGGAGGCGGTGCAGGACGCCTTCACCACGGCTGTTCAACGCTGGCCGCACGACGGCATCCCGCCGGCACCCGCGGGCTGGATCATCACGACCGCCCGCAACCGCGCCGTCGACCGGCTGCGCCGCGAGTCCAAGGGCCGCGAGAAGCAGGCCGAGGCGTTGCTGCTGCGCGGCGATCCGGAGGAGGTGGGGGACGTGCCGGACGACCGGCTGCGCCTGATCTTCACCTGCTGCCACCCGTCGCTGGCGCTGCCGGCCCAGGTCGCGTTGACGCTGAAGCTGCTCGGCGGCCTCACCACCGGCGAGATCGCCAGGGCGTTCCTGGTGCCGGAACCCACGATGGCGCAACGGATCGTGCGGGCGAAGGGCAAGATCCGCGCGGCCCGCATCCCGTACCGGGTGCCGCGCGACGCCGACCTGCCGGACCGCCTGAGCGCGGTGCTCGCCGTCGTCTACCTGATCTTCAACGAGGGCTACCTCGACCAGGACGAGCTGGCGGCCGAGGCGATCAGGCTCGGCCGGGTGCTGGCGCAGCTCATGCCGGACGAGCCCGAGGTGTGGGGGCTGCTGGCCCTGATGCTGCTGGTCGCCTCACGCCGCGAAGCCCGCGTCGTGAACGGCTCGCTGGTGCTGCTCGAAGACCAGGACCGGTCGCGGTGGGACGCCGGCCTGATCGCCGAGGGCCAGGACATCGTGCGCCGCTGCCTGCGCTGGAACCGGCCCGGCCGATACCAGATCCAGGCCGCGATCAACGCCGTGCACAGCGATCCGCCAACGGACTGGAGTCAGGTCGTGGCGCTCTACGACCAGCTTCTGGCGATCGCGCCCAGTCAGGTCGTGGCGCTGCATCGCGCCGTCGCGGTGGCCGAGGTTGATGGGCCGCACGTGGCGTTGGAGTTGGTGGACGGCCTCGATCTCGACCGCTACCACCTGTTCCACGCTGTACGTGCTGACCTGTTGCAACGTCTCGGCAGAGATCCGTCGGCAGCACTGGAGACCGCGCTCGAACGGGCGGAGCACCCGGCCGAACGCGACCTCCTGCTCGAACGACTACGCCTTGCGGCGGCGGACCATCAGGATCGCGCCGACGATCACGACCAGCCCGAGCAGGATCCACACCCAGGCCGGGATACCACCGGACTCGGCGGGCGTGGTTGACGGGGGAGCGTTCGACACCGGCGCGCTCATGGTGACCGACGACGCCGGCGCAGACGTAGACGTCGGCGCGGACGTGGTCGCCGCGGCGGCCGGGCTCAGCGTGAAGGTGAACTTGCCGGAGACGACGTCACCGTCGTCGGACAGCGCCTTCCACTCGAGTGTGTGCGCACCGGCCTTCACAAAGGTGGCATCGGGGACGGCCGTGATCGTCTGGCCGACCGCCTGGGCCTGCGCGACCGCCCACTTGGCGCCGTCCGGTCCGGTGACGACGACCGCGTCGCCGTCGGGCAGGCTCACCGCGGCGCTGAACGTGAGCTCGATCTGTTTCGGCGCCGCGTCGAGGGTCGCGCCGGAGGCCGGGTTGCTGCTCTTGAGCTCGGCATGGGCCTGTGCGGGGACGGCCAGGGCCGTCGCGGCGAGCAGTGCCAGCACGAGCGCGCTGAAGTAACGCGTCACGCGCGCAGCGTAGTGGTCCGAATGCGGTGCGCGCTGTCAGCTGTTCGGAAGCCCTTCCAGATCGAAGCCCGCCAGTTCCTCGAACCGCGGCCGGCCCGGCGCGCTGCGGTCCGCGACGAGGACGATCCGGTCCGCGATCCACGTGCCGCTGATCTCCGCACCCGCGTTCGCCGCGGGCGCCCGGCCGCGCGAGCACCTCGACGATCTCCGGCGGTGGCCAGATCGAGACGGAAAGCCTCACGCCACTGATTGTTCACACCGGACGATGACGGCCTCAAGGCCACCGGGCTCGTCGAGGTCCTGCGTGGAAAACACGGGCCGATCGTCGCCTTGTGGTCGTTCTGCGTCGCCCCTACCGTCGCTGCGGTCGCGGAGACTCTCGACGAGGGCGCCATCGAAGTTGGTTTGGCGGCCGATGCAGTTGGGTATTCCGCGCCCGACCTGATCAACCGACGCAGGGAGCGGTTTGGCGCACGACCAGGCAGCGAGGATGGGCGAGGCGGCCCTTCTGCCCTTGGGCAGGCAGCGGCCGTCGCTGGCCACCGTTCGGCGCTGGGTGCGGCTCGAACTGACGAGAGAGAACCCGGACTGCGTCGCCGACGTGTTACTAGTGGTGAACGAACTGGTCAGCAACGCATACCGCTACACATCGGAACCGTCGTTCCTGCGTGTCGCCGTGGAGGAAACGAAGATCCGCGTCGAGATCGAGCACGACGCCCGTGCCAACCCGCCACTGCGGAAGGTTTCCCGGCCGCAGCGCGGATACGGCCTGGTGCTGGTCGCCCGGCTGTCCGATCGGTGGGGTGTGGACCGGGCGCACGGCGGAACCGTGGTGTGGGCCGATCTACCCCGGGAAACCGGACGCGGGGAGCTCTGATTCCAGTTCGGCGGGTTTCGATTTGCGCGCTTCTGGGTACGGAACCTGCTGCCTTGAATGAACAGGGCGCGGGGAGATGCTGATGGGTGTAGCCGGACGGTCCAGCGAACGCTTGGACCTCGTCCTACCTGAGGGAATGCTGCCGCTCGCGGACGTGCGGGCGGAGGTGCGTCGCCTCCTGCTGGGGATGCATGAGAACGTCGTGGTCGACGTGATGGTCGTCGCCACGGAACTGGTGAGCAACGCGTACCACCACGCCGCCCCGGTCCGCCGGGCCCGGGTGCTCCGTCTGCCCGAACGCGAGGTGGTGCGGGTGGAGGTCGAGGACGGCACGCCCGGCCGGTTCCCGCAGCTGGGCCGGATGGGGTTCCTGGGGCGGCGGCAGCGAGGGTTGTTGCTGGTGAACGGTTTGGCGCAGGTCTGGGGGCATTACCGGTATCCCGACTCGAAGATCGTCTGGGCGGACATCTCGTCGGTCAGGTGAGGGATCAGGTGAGGGTCGTCGTCACGTAGGCGGCGGCCTCGGCGATGAGGGCCTCGTCGTACTTGGCGTCGGCGGTTGCTTTGCTCGACATGATCGCGATGACCAGTGGCTTCCTGTTCGGTGGCCAGACGACACCGATGTCGTTGAGCGTGCCGTAGTCGCCGGTGCCGGTCTTGTCGGCCACGCGCCAGCCCTGCGGCACGCCCGCCCGGATGCGCTTGGCGCCGGTGACCGTGCGTTCCAGCAGGTCGGTCAGGAAGGCGCGCTTGTCGGCCGGCAGACCGTCTTCGAGCACGAGGCGCTGGTAGTCCGTGCCGATGGCTTTCGGCGTGGTCGTGTCGCGCGGGTCGCCGGGTGTCGCCTCGGTGATGCCGGGCTCTGTCCGGTCCATCCGGGTCTCGTTGTCGCCGAGGGTTTTGAGGTACTTCGTGAGTTCCGCGGGACCACCCAGGTCGCGGAGCAGGAGATTGCCGGCCGTTCCGTCGCTGAACCGGACCGCCGCGTCGCACAGGTCGCGGATCTTCATGCCGGTCGCCACGTGTTGCTTCGTGATGGCCGAGCTCTTCATCAGGTCGGACTCGGTGTAGGTGACGACGGTGTCCAGGTGCGTCATCGGGTTGCGCTGCAGGACGGCTGCCGCTGCCAGGCCTTTGAACGTCGAGCAGAACGCGAACCGTTCGTCGGCTCGGTGGGCGATGGTCCTGCCTGAGTTGGTGTCCAGCGCGTAGAGGCCCAGTCGTGCGTCGAACTTCCGCTCCAGTTCGAGGAGTTGGTCGTGACGTTCGGGGGTGGGGCTGGTTGTGGTGGGGGTGGGCTGGGGTTGTGTGCTCGGGGTGGACTGGGCGGTGCAGCTTGCCAGGGGGAGTAGGGCGAGTGTGGTCAGCAGGGTGCGGCGGGTGGTCACCTTTCAAGCTTTCCAGACTTGGTGTTGCGGGGGCGCGAGTTGCTCCGGATTTGTCGGATTAAAAGGGTGGCGGGTCGCCGAGTACTGGTTCCGGGTCGCGTTGGTAGGTCTTTCCTGCTGGGCTGCGGAAACAGAACCTTCCCGGTTTCGGCTGGCTTACTTCCCAGGCGGTGCGGTGCCTTTGACGCGGTGGTGGCGTCGGCAGAATGCGCCGAGGTTTCCCGGTGAGGTTGAGCCCAGTGGGAACGGGACCGTGTGGTCGAGGTCTGATTGGTGGGCCTGGCGGGTGCACCCGGGAAAGCGGCAGGTTCGATCGCGCATCCAGATGAATCGCTGCAGAGCTTTGGGTGGGCGGTAAGTATTGGTGCCGAATTCCAGGGGTTCGCCGGTGGCCGGATCGGTCAGCAGGCGGCGCCAGGTGGCGTCTCCGGCGAGTTCGCGGGCCAGCTCGGCGGTGATCGGGCCGTAGCCGGCCAGTTCGCCGGGCTGCTCGGACAGGCCCATCAGCGTGGCGGCGGAGACGGTCACGTACAGCTCGACCTTCACCGCGCTGGCCTTGCCGGGCGTGGCCAGCAGTAGGTCGGCGAACACGTCGGCGCGGACCTGGTCGAGCGTGCGCGGGTCGGTCGGCGTCTTGACCTGGCGCGCGATGGCGTCGACCCGGGCGTAGCAAGCCGTGGCCAGGTGCGCGGGCAGCATGGCCCAGATCCGGGCGGTGTCCTCTTCCAGCGAGTCGATGCCGGTGCACCGCTGCGCCTTCACGCGCCGCCGCCCGCTCCTTGTGGCCCTCGGGGTCGACCCGGATCACGCACGCGGTTGGTGAGCTGCCGCATCTGCGCACCGGTCTGATCCGGGGCCTTGGCCAGCACACGTTCCTCGACCTCGGCGGCCTGCTCGGCCGACAGTGGCATGGTCTTGTCGTGCAGGACGCGGGCCTTGTACAGGTCGATCTCGCCCTTCTCCAGGGCATCAAGCGTGTTCGGCAGCTTGGACACCAGGTCCAGCGCCGTGTGGATCTGATCGGTCGTCCAGCGGGAGGTCCACCGCATCGCCGCAGCGATTTCGGCATCAAAGAACTCATCACCCTCGCACGCGATGGCATGCTCCGCGAGCACACGGATCAGCTGAGCCTGGTGATAGGCGATCTGCTTCTCATGATAAGCGAGAGAATCCAGCACCCCGACGACGTACACACCACAAGTTTATCGGCTCGTGATACGCCGAAAGACCAAAGTGGCCATCACTTTCGAGTGAATCGAAAACAATTGATCTTGAATACGCAACCCGCACCTGGCAACCACCCACGAAACCTTCGCCCGACCTGTTCTCGGGGTGAAAGGCCGGGTCAGGCCGTGAACTCTTCGACCGCGGCGAGCCATTCGCGGGGCTGGTCGACGTGTGCCATGTGCCCGGCGTCGTGGAGGATCACGGCGCGGGCGGAAGGAATGATCGCGGCGACCTGCTCGGCCAAGGCTGCCGGGAAGATCATGTCCTGTCGGCCGTGGAGCAGCAGCAGCGGGATGTCCAGCGCAGCCAGTCGTTGTGCCGCGTTCTCGCATCGCGGCGAAGGCAACGTGCCGGCCCGCCACGGCCGCATCCATTCGGCGGAGAACCGCACCGCGTCCAGGCGCCGCAGGTATTCGGGTAGTGCCTCCGGTCGCCACACGTTGGCGGGTGCCCCGGCGACGGCTGCCGCGCGGGTGAGCGCCGGGCCGGACAACGATGGATCGGACCACACGTCGGCTTCCGCGGCCCGGCGCTCCTCCCGTTCCCGCCAGCCATCGAAAGCATCGGCCGGGACCGGTAGGACACTGCTGGAAGCGACGGCCAGGCGGCGCACTCGTTCGGGCGCGGCCACGGTCAGGCGTTGGGCGATCAGGCCGCCGTAGGAGAACCCCAGCACGTCGGCCCGTGCGACGCCAAGCGCGTCTAGCAACGCCACCAAGTCCGCGACGACGGCATCCGGGGTGTACCGGTCGTCGGCAAGTCCTCGGGTGGACCGACCACAGCCGCGTAGGTCCGGCAGGATCAGTCGATACCGATCGGCCAGGTCGACCAGAGGTTTCCGCAGGTAGCTGTGATCCCAGTCAGGCCCGCCGTGGATCACCAGCAGCGTCCGGTCCGAAGGGCCCTCGGACCGGGACACGAACAGGGCAACCTCGGGATCGGTGGCCACCGGCACAACGTCTTCGGTGAACACCCGACCTACTCTTCCATCCAGGAACTGCTGGTCGCCGTTTCAGGCGGTAGACCGGCGCACAACGTGATCGGCCCGAGGCAAGTGCATCGTGAGATGCGCACGATCCCCCCGCAGCACGACCCACGATCGTTCAACCGGAACCCCACGGAAGTCGTGGCCCATCCAAGCGACCGACAGCACCGGCGTGGCCGGCCGGACGTCGAGCAGCCCGGCGACGCGCGGCGTGGCGAGAGCGGTGCTGCACCACGGATGCAGCTCGCCGAACCGAATCTTGTACCGGTCGGCCAGGAACTTCCGCAGTGGCACCGCCCGGTCGTAGAGCTCGGCGAACCCAGGGAACTGGGAGGAGCGCAGGTACGTCGACCGCACGCCGATCGGCTCGTCCCCTCTCACGAGCACAGACTCGACGTTGATCACGTCCTGCGCGCCGACGGTCCGCACGACGACGGACTCGCGGGTCGCCAGGTCCTGAACCAGGGCGTCGAGGCTCAGCCGGTGGACCTGCTTGCGGGGCGCGACGGCGGTGCCCTGGCGGCCGGCCCTGCGGATGAGCTTGCCCTCCAGGACCAGCTCGTCCAGCGCCTTGCGGATCGTGGTGCGGGACATGCCGAACAGTTCGGCCAGCTCGCGTTCGGGCGGGAACGGCGTGTGGTCGGGCAGCTCGCTCAGCAGGTCGAGCAGCTTGGTCTTGGCCTGGTAGTAGCGCGGTATTCCGGACACACCCGGACGCTATTTCCGAGCGCTAACCGGCGACTCATCGTGCCTCGTCAGCGTCCGGAACCGACCCGATCTCCCGGTAGATCCGCACGGCTTCCGACCGGTTTCCGGCGAGGTGTGCGACGGCCGCGTCACGCCAGCGCGACCACGACACCTCCGCCAGGCTGTCCGGCCCGTGCCCGGTGGCCGCGAGCACGATCGGCAGGCTCACCCCGATCGGACCGGTGATCTGCCGGCCCGGCAGCAGGGTGAGCAGCTCGGCGACCCACTCGTCGGCCGGTTCGCCGTCCTGCAAGGCAATCCGCGCCCGGAGCACGAGCGGATGCTGCAACTCGCCCGGATGGGCCTTCTTCCTGGCGAGCTCGAGCGCCTGGGTCGCATCGGCGCGGGCACCGGGGAGATCACCGGTCAGCAACCGGATGCGCCCGCGGATCGAGTGGAAGTAGGGCTGACCGGGCGCGGCGGCGATCGAGGAGTCGAGGTTCGCCAGCGCCTCGGTGTAGCAGCCGTCCCAGAACAGCTCGACATAGCGCGACGAGTCGAGCCACGACACGGTGTAGCTGTCGCCGTGCCGCAGCGCCGTCACCCGCGCTTCGGCCCGCACAGCCAGCCGCGCGCGAGCGTCGCCGAGCATCGCGTACGCCGTGCCCATGTTGAACAGGCACATCGCGAACGACGACCCGGCCGTGCGTCGCTGCGCCACGGCCGCGCGCATGTCGTCGATGCCGGCCGCGTCGCCTTTCTTGACCCTGGCCAGTCCCAGCGTTTCCAGCGCGACCGCCCGTTCCGTGCCGGTCGCGCCCCGCAGTGCCTCCCTGGCTGCGGTGATCGCCTCGTCCACGCGGCCCACCAGCGTCAGCGAGTGCGCGGTGTGGGCCAGCACGCGGAACACCTGCTCGTCCGGTTCGGCCAGCTCCAGGAACTCCAGTGTGCGGTCGAGGGCTCGCTGGGCTTCCGGGTGATCGCCCCGGTGCCAGCAGGCCCGCCACAACGCCCGGGAGGCCTCCGCCGCGCTCGCGAAGTCCCGCGCGGCCACGTACAGCTCCACCGCCTCGGACAGCTCCTCGGCACCGTCCCCGTCCCACCCGAGGCTCGATCCCAGCAACAGCAGCAGCCCGGCGCGGTCCTCGTGGCCAGGCGGGCACACGGCCAGCGCTGCCTGGTAGGAACGCACGGCGGTGCTGTGTGCCGCCAGTCCGGTCGCCTTGCGGCCGGCTTCCGTCAACGCCTCGCGCGCCTTCTGTCCCAGCACGTCGCACGGGTTGCCGGCGGCCTCCGCCAGCCAGACCGCCTGCTGGAAGTGGTGCGCCAGCAACGGAACGTGCTCCAGCGGCAGCGCCCGCAGCCACTGCGCCGCGAGGTAGTGCTTCATCGCCTTGGTCGTGCGCGGCACCCGGTCGTACGCGACATCGCGCACCAGCACGTGGCTGAACGCGTACTCGATCTCACCGACCACGTTGCTCGTCGGACTGCGCTTGAGGAAGTCCCGCTGCCGCAACACCTCCAGGCACCGCGTCACCTCGGCGACGTCGCGTTCCGACACCGCCGCCACCGCACCCGGCCACACCGTCGGCCCCAGCACGGCGGCGTCCTGGAGCACCACCTTTTCCAGTGCCGGCAACGAGTCCAGTCGCGCGCCGATCACGGTCTGCACGGTGTCCGGCAATGAATCCGGTGCGCCGTCACGAAGCATGCGCACGTACTCGCCGGCGAACAACGGGTTGCCTGCCGACCGTTGCAGCAGAGCCGGGAGATCAGCCGACACCTCGTGCTGGGTCGTCAGCATCTTCAGCAACAGCGCGGTGTCCTCATCGGACAGTGCGTCGAGCTTGACCGCGTTCCAGGACGGCCGGCGTTCCAGCAGTTCCGGACGTGCCGTGACGAGCAGCAGCAGCGGCACGTCGTCCGCAGCGTCGGCAGGCGCGCAGGTAGTCCAGCAACAGGTCGTCCGCCCAGTGCACGTCCTCGACGACCACGACCAGCGGTTCGGCGGCGATCTGCTCGACCAGCCGGCGCCAGGCCATCAGCACGTCGCTGCCCTGCGGGCTCACCCCGACCAGCGCGCACAACTGCGTGACCAGCCACGGGTCCTCGCTGATCGCCCGGACCTTGGAGGTGACGACCTCGGGTGGATCAGAGTCGAGGACCTGGGCGTGGGTCCGCACGATCTCCGCGAGCGGGGCGAACACGTCGTCCCGCCCGAACGGCGGTGTACGGCCGGTCAGCACCCGGCGGCCCGCGGTGAACTCCCGCACCAGCCGGGACTTGCCCGCGCCGGGTGCGCCGACCAGCGTGACCAGCCGTGGCCGATTCGACCGCACGACCTCCTCGAACGCCTCGCCCAGCCGCGCCAACTCGCTCGTCCGGCCGACGAACGGCGCGTCGTCGCCCGCCGGTGTCAGCGCGCGGTCCGTCGCCGGGCACGTCCTCACCTCACCCGCGACGGCCTGCGCGGCCAGCCGCAGCGCCGCGTCGAGCAGGGTGCCGCTGACCTCCAGCCGATCACCGGACGTCACGCGCGCCGGCCCGGTGCACACAGCTGCCGCGGCCGGATGTCCGGCCACGATGCCGAATGCCGCGCGCACGGCCCGTGCCGCATCGTCCTCACGACTGATCGGGGCGCCGAACGCGGCGCACACCGTCGAACCGAGCGTGGAGACGATCGCGCCGCCCAGGTCGTCGATCTGCTTGCGCACCAATGCGACCGACTTTTCGAGCCGCTCGTCGGCGGCTTCGTCCGCGCCTGGCAGCTCCAGTCGCGCCACGAGCACGCTGACCTTCTTGCGCTCCAGCACGGTTGGCGTCTGCGCGGCGGTCACCGCCAGCGCCGGATCCTGGTTCAGGATGGCCTGTTCGAGCGCCACCAGATCGGGGCCGGGGTCGATGCCGAGCTCGGCGCGAAAACGGGCGCGGGCCGTGCGCAGGACCGCGAGCGCGTCCGCCTGCCTGCCGCAGCGGTAGAGCGCCAGCATGAGCTGGCCCTGCAACCGTTCCCGCAACGGATGATCGCGCACCAGCGCTTCCAGTTCCGCGATCACCTCGCGATGCCGCCCGCAGCCCAGTTCGGCGTCGAAGCGGTTCTCCACGGCCACGTCGCGCAGGTGCGTGATCTCCACCAGGGCCGGCCACGTCACGCCGTCCGCGACCAGGTCCGCGAGCACCGGCCCGCGCCAGAGTGCCAGCGCGTCCCTGAGCGCGACGGCGGCCTGCTCGCATCCCGGCGCGGTGGCGGCGCGCGCCACGCCCGCACGGAACCGGTGCAGATCAACGCGATCCGGTTCCGCTCGAAGCAGGTAGCCGGGCTTGCGGGTGACGAGGTCGATGCCGTTCTTGCGCAACGCCGACACGACGTTGAGCAGGATCCCGCGCGCCGTCGGGGGATGACCGTCCGGCCACAACGCCTCGGTCAGCTCGCTGATCGAGACGACCCGGCCCGCGTTGAGCAGCAGGAAACCCAGCACGGCCCGGCGGGTGAAGCCGCCGAGCGCGAGCTCCCGGCCGTCCACGCGGACCCGCAGCGGGCCGAGGACGTCGAACTCGACAGACATTGGCCCGGACCATAGCGCCGTTTTCTGTGAGCCCGCTGTGCGTCAGTGCACGAGGCGGATCCCCGGATGGCGTGGCCGGTCGAACAGCGCCGTGCCGCGCTGCTTCAGGTGCAGGTCGAAGAACGCGGCCAGGTAGTCGTGCTGGGCCCTGAGTGCGTCGCGCGGGTCGATCGTCCCGATGAGATCCGCCCGGCGTTCGGGCGTGACCTGGGCGATCTGCGGCACGGCCCACTGCAGGTCGCTGAACCCGAAGTGCGCGCCGTTGTCCAGGTGCACGTCCCGCTTCCAGCCTCGCTGGTTCGGCCAGAAGTCGGCCCACGACCTGGTGAGGCTCGTGTCGACGTGCGACAGCTCCCGCTCGCCGAGGTCGCCACCGAACAGCAGGAACGGCCGGTCCAGACCGCGGGTCACCACCTCGCCGGGCGCGTAGGTGCCGCCGTCGCCGGTGTGCTCCATCGCGCCGTCGATGTTGACGCCCGCGTCGAACCGCCGGTCCCGCACCATCGTCTCGCCGGCCGTGTAGCCGCCGAACGAGTGCCCGGCGATGCCGACGCGACCCAGGTCGACCCACTTGTGCAGGCTCGGCAGCTTGGTGAGCACGAACCGCATGTCGGCGACCCGTGCGTCGATGACCTTCTTCGTCGTTTCCGGACTGCCGTCGATCCCGCCGTACTCGACGCGGTTGCCGGGGAACTCCACGGCCAGCGCCTCGTAGGTGTGCGAGACCGTCACCACGACGTAGCCGCGGCTCGCCAGATCGTCGGCGGCACCGGCGTAGAACTCGCGCGGCGCCTGCAGACCCGGCGAGAACAGCACGACCGGCCACTTGCCCGGCACCGCCGGAGCGTCCACACGAGCCTGCCGCAGCGTGCCGGACCAGTCGACCGTCCCGGCCGGAACGTCCAGGAAGGCCGGGCTGGAGATGATCGGGTCGACGGCCGTCGCGAAGCCCGGAGCCAGCCACGGCGCCCGCGTTCCGGTGCGCCTGGCCGGATAGCTGACGCTCACCATCAGTTCCCGGTTCTTCGCCGGTCGGAAGGGGTCCATCCGCGTGGAATCGACGATGTGGGCGTCGAAGGTACCGACCGGGAAAGGTCCGCTGAGCTGCGGAGACACCAAAGTTGACGCAGCCAGGACGGCCGCCATCAGTAGTTGCACAGTTGATCTACCCCCTCGGCGGGCAAGCCTCCCAGCCGCCCACTGAGAGGGTGCTGAGAGCTTGTGGCGGAAGTGATCCAGTGCCATGTTGGTGACCGGTAGTGAAACGCTGACGTACCAGCTGGTCCTCTGGGTGGGGAGATCACGGATGCGGCGAACGAGGTTGGTCGGACTGCTGGCGGTGTGCGGTCTGCTCACGGGTTGTCTGGGGCAGACGCAGGAGGGTGATCAGGCGAAGAACGCCGACGCCAAGGAGATCACGCTGACGATCGTCGCGAACGCGGCGGAGGGCGGGAAGAACGCTCGCGGGGCGAACTGGCTGCAGAACTGGGTGATCCCGAAGTTCACCGAGCAGCAGAAGGCCAAGGGCGTCACCGCGACGATCAAGTTCGAGCAGAACGGCGCCGGCGACGAGGCGTTCAAGACCAAGGTGGCGCTGGACCTCAAGACCGGTGGCGGCGGCGACATCATCGAGATCGACGGCATCTGGCTCGGCGAGTTCGCGCAGGCCGGTCAGATCAAGCCCCTGGACGACGTGGTCGGCAACACGGACTGGGACGGCTGGAACCAGATTCCCAAGGCGGTGCAGGGGCTCGGCGAGTTCGACGGCAAGCGCTACGGCGTGCCGATGGGCACCGACGGGCGCGTGCTGTTCTTCAACAAGAAGCTGTTCGCGCAGGCCGGATTGCCCGCCGACTGGCAGCCCCGGAGCTGGCAGGACGTGCTCGACGCCGGTGCGAAGCTGAAGGCACTGCCCGGGCGTGACGCCGATCCAGCTCAACGGCGGGACCGCGATGGGGGAGGCCACGACCATGCAGGGCGTGCTGCCCGCACTGGTCGGCGCCGGCAAGCCCATCTACGAGAACGGGAAGTGGCAAGGGGATTCGGCGCAGCTGAAGGACGTTCTGGGGCTGTACCAGAAGGTCTACGCCGGCGGCCTGGGCGATCCGTTGCTGCAGCAGGAGGCCAAGGGCCGCGACCGCTCGTTCGCGCTGTTCAGCGAGAACAAGATCGGCATCCTGCTGGAGAGCGACTACTTCTGGCGTTCGGTCGTGGAACCGAAGAACGGCGTGGCGAAGATGGCCGACCGCGACACCGCGGTGGGCTGGGCGCTGGTTCCGGCCAAGCAGGCGGGTGCCGGCGTCGGCGGCCAGGACTTCGTGAGCATGTCCGGCGGTGGCGTGCGGGTGATCAACCCGAACACCCAGTACCCGAAGCAGGCCTGGGAGTTCATGCAGTTCCTCAACTCCGCGGCGGCGGTGAAGGAGTCGCTCGCGGGTGCCGCGCAGCTGACCCAGCGGCAGGACGTCAACGACGAGGTGCTCGCCGGCGACCCGATGCTGACGTTCATCTCGGAGAAGGTCCTGCCGATCACCCGCTACCGGCCTGGACTCGCGGACTACCCGAAGGTCTCGGCCGCGCTGCAGCAGGCGACCGCGGACATCGTGTCCGGCAAGAGTCCCGACGACGCGGCGAAGGCGTACCGGGAGGCGCTGGTGAAGGCGGTCGGTGAGGGCAACGTTGGCTAGGGCGCGACTCGAAGTTGGCGGTGAATTCACCGGCAACATTGCGAGCCACGCCACGGTGGCGTCTGCAAGTACCACCGACTGCGAGTCGGTACTTGCAGATGCTCCAACGGCGGGGTGTGATGGATAGCGCCGGACTCGGTGTCCGGCGCGCGATCGGCTTCGTCACCCCGGCACTGGTGCTGATCGGGGCGTTCCTGGTCTTCCCCGCGCTGTGGACGCTCTACATCGGCATCACGAACTACCAGCTCACCGGGCCCGCGGCGGCGAACCCGCGGGTGGTCGGGCTCGACAACGTGCTCGACGCCGTCCGCGACCCGCTGTTCACCAACTCGGTGTGGCTGACGGCGTTGTTCGTGCTGTTCTCGGCCGTGATCGGGCAGAACTTCCTCGGCTTCGCGCTGGCGTGGCTGCTGCGCACCGTCCGGCCGTGGCTGCGCCGGACGATCGAGGGGCTGGTCCTGCTCTCCTGGATCCTGCCCGGCACGGTGGTGGCCTACCTCTGGTTCGCGGTGCTGAGCCGCGACTCGGGGACGCTCGGCCTGCTGCTCGGCTCGCCGGAGACGGCGTGGCTGGTGCAGTACCCGATGACCAGCCTGATCATCTTCAACGTCTGGCGCGGCACCGCGTTCTCGATGCTGCTCTACACCTCCGCGCTGGCCGCGGTGCCGCCGTCGCAGCTGGAGACGGCCCGGCTGGTCGGCGCGTCGGGCTGGCAGACCGTGCGGGACGTGGTGTTCCCGCACATCCGCGGGCACGTGCTGACCAACACGCTGCTGATCAGCCTGTGGACCGCGAACGACTTCACGCCGTTCCTGCTGACGGCGGGCGGGCCGAACCACCAGTCCGAGGTGCTGCCGGTGCTGATCTACCGGCAGGCGCTGGAGGGTGGCCAACTCGGGTACGCGTCGGCGATCTCGTTGTTGCTGCTGCTCGGCAACCTCGCGGTCGCGCTGGTGTACCTGCGACTGCTGCGGAGGCGCGGATGAGTCCTCTGTGGATGGTGCGCAGGATCGGCTTCTACGCGCTGATCACCGTCGTGCTGGGCTTCTTCGCGGTGCCGATGCTGTGGCTCGCGAGCGCGCCGTTCGACTCGAAGCCGGGGCTCGGGCTGCGCTGGCCGGACTGGACCCTGAACAACGTCTCCGCGACCTTCGCGCACCCGTTCGCGCTGACGTCGCTGGTGAACTCGCTGGTCATCTGCGTCGTGGCCACCGCGATCACGACGGCGCTGGCGGCCTTCGCGGCCTACGCGTTGTCCCGCGTGCGGATCCCCGGCCGGGATCTGCTGCTGTACCTGCTGTTGCTGCTGTCGAGCGTGGTCACCGGCACGGCGGCGATGGTGCCGATCTTCGTGATGATGCTGCAGCTCGGCCTGATCAACTCGCAGTTCGGCACCGCGCTGGTGATCGCCGGCGGCATGCTGCCCGCCGCCATCTTCATCCTCAAGGACTTCATGGACGCCGTGCCACGCTCCTACGAGGAGTCCGCGCGGGTGTTCGGCGCCTCGCCGCGCCAGGTGCTCAGCCACGTCGTGCTGCCGGTCGCCCGGCCCGGTGTCGCCACGATCTTCGTGTGGGCGTTCGTCAACGCCTGGGGCAACTTCCTGCTGCCCTTCCTGCTGCTGCGCGACGTCAGCCAGCAACCGGCCTCGGTGCTGCTGCTCACCATGTACGACGAGGGCGGCAGCGCCAACCTGACGGTGATCCCGGTGTTCTCGCTGCTGTACTCGATCCCGGTGGTCGTGCTGTACCTGTTCGTGAACCAGCGGTACGGGTTCCGATTCCACGGAGGCATCAAGAGCTGATGGCGGGCATCACTGTCGACGGTCTCTCCACCGTCTACCCCAACGGGGTCCGGGCGGTGGACGCGCTCGACCTGGAGATCGCCGACGGCGAGTTCTTCGCCCTGCTCGGCCCGTCGGGCTGCGGCAAGACCACGTTGCTGCGCACGATCGCCGGGCTGGAGGGCGCCTCGGAGGGTGCCGTGCGGATCGGTGCGCGTGACGTCACCCGGTTGCAGCCGGGCGATCGTGGCGTGGCCATGGTGTTCCAGGACTACGCGTTGTTCCCGCACATGACGGTGGCGGAGAACATCGCCTATCCGTTGCGGGTACGCGGTGCCGCGAAGTCGGTGCAGCAGGAGACCGCCGTGCGCACGGCGGGCGGGCTGAGCCTGGGAGCGTTGCTGGACCGTCGTCCCGGCCAGCTGTCGGGCGGTCAGCAGCAACGGGCGGCGCTCGCTCGCGCGGTCGCCGCGTCCGCCGAGGTGCTGCTGCTGGACGAACCTCTGTCCAATCTGGACGCCCGGCTGCGGCTGGAGGCGCGGACGTTCCTGAAGAAGCTGCAGCACGAGCTGGAGCTGACGACCGTGTTCGTCACGCACGACCAGGCCGAGGCGCTGGCGCTGGCGGACCGGATCGCGGTGATGGACGCGGGCCGGATCCGGCAGATCGGCACGCCGCGCGAGGTGTTCCAGCGGCCCGCGGACACGTTCGTCGCGAACTTCATCGGGTCCACGCCGATGAACCTGGTGCCGCGCGGTTCGGAGATCATCGGCGTCCGGCCGGAGTATCTGCGTGCTGCCTCGGAAGGCCTGTTCACCGGCTCGGTGTCCATTGTGGAGAACCTCGGCGTCACGTCACTGGTGACGTTGGACTGCGGCGAGGACCAGATCGGCTACATCGTGCCCGAGGACGCCGAGCCCGCTATCGGTACGACGGTGACCGTGGACGCCCCGCCCGCCCGCATTCTGCGCTATGACAAGGAGACCGGCCTACTCGTGAGGTGACCCGATGTTCCAGACCGACGGCTACTCGACGCACGCCAGCGTGCTGACCCCCGCCAGGTTCGAGGCACTGGCAGCGCACTTCGAGGCCAAGCTCGCCGCCCTGCCGGAGGGACAGCGTCCCGAGCACATGGACGTGCCGCACCTGACCGATCCGGCGCTGTTCCAGTGGCTCCTGGACGCCGACGTGCTGGATCTCGTCGAGTCGCTGATCGGTCCGGACATCGCGTTGTTCTCGTCGCACTTCATCTGCAAACCCGCCGGCGACGGCAAACCGGTGCCGTGGCACCAGGACGCGCACTTCTGGCGTGACAGCATCGACCCGGCGGGCGACGCGATCACGGTGTGGCTCGCCATCGACCCCTCGACCGTCGAGAACGGGTGCCTGCGGGTGATTCCCGGCAGCCACCTCGCGGCCGTTCGGCACACGGGCAACGCCGACTCGTTCTTCAACCAGGAAACGTCCGTCGACGAGTCGCGTGCCGTCGACGTCGAGCTGGACCGCGGTGCGTGCAGCGTCCACTCGGCCATGCTGGTGCACGGCAGCCCGCCGAACCGCAGCACGTTGCGGCGCTGCGGCTACACCATGCGGTACATGCCGACGACCGTCCGGTTCCTCAAGTCCGACTCGCACCGGATCTACCTGGCGCGCGGCCGTGACCACGCCGGCAACACCTATGCGCCGGTGCCCTGAGCCGGCCCGAGCACCCGAATGATCGGATGACCTGTGACTCCGCTGGACGCCCGAAGGACAGTGGTTCGGACCATCTGACCCCAGCTTGATCGATCCTCCACCTTGACCCGCCGGTGAGCCGGCCATAGCGTGTGGGAAAGCGCTTTCCGAGCAAGGGAGCTCTGTGAAACCGGTTTCGGGGGACCGCTGGCGCCCAGTGGTGGAGCGGACGTGGCGGCCGGCCGCGCTGCTCGCCGCGTGCTTCGCGATCTGGCACTTCATCACCGTCACGGGCATGGTGGAGGCCTACCTGGTGCCGTCACCGGGCAAGACCTTCGAGCTGCTCGTGGACAAATGGTCCTACCTTTGGGGTCACACGTGGGTGACCACCTACGAGACGATCCTCGGGTTCGTCATCGCGGGCGTCCTCGGCGTCCTGGGCGCGGTCGCGATGGTCTACTCGCGGACGATCGAGAGCACCGCCTACCCGATCCTGCTGTTCGCGCAGGTCATCCCGAAGATCGCCATCGCGCCGCTGTTCGTCGTGTGGCTCGGCTTCGGCTTCGAGCCCAAGGTGATCGTGGCCGTGCTGATGGCGTTCTTCCCCGTGGTCATCTCCACGGTCACCGGCCTGAAGTCGGTCGACACCGAGATGCTCGAACTCGCCGCCACGATGGGCGGCGGCCCGGTCAAGACGTTCGTGAAGATCCGCTTCCCGGCCGCGCTGCCGCACCTGTTCGCCGGCCTGAAGGTCGCGGTCACCCTCGCCGTCACCGGCGCCGTCGTCGGTGAGTTCGTCGGTTCCAACGAAGGCCTCGGCTACGTGATCCTGCAGGCCAACGGCAACATGGACACCCCGATGCTGTTCGCCGGCCTGATCGTCACTTCGCTCGTCGGCGTCGTCCTCTTCCTCCTGCTCGACCTCGCCGAACACCTGATGCTGCCGTGGCACTCCAGCCGGCGAGGCGCCGCCGTCACAACCCTCCTGGCGAAAGGCGGATCATGAAGAAACTGCTCGCAGCCCTTCTCCCCGCGATGCTGGCGGTCACCGCCTGCGGTGGTGGCGGCGGAACCTCGTCCGAGGGCGGCGGTGCGGCCAAAGAGGTCACGCTGACGCTGAACTGGTACCCGTACGGCGAGCACGCGCCGTTCTACTACGGGGTCAAGCAGGGCATCTACGAGAAGCACGGGATCAAGCTCAAGATCCAGGCGGGGCAGGGTTCCGGCAAGACCGTGCAGGCGACCGGTGCCGGGCAGACGGACTTCGGGTGGGCCGACACCTCCGCGCTGGCCACGGCCGTCGAGCAGGGCGTGCCGGTGAAGAGCGTCGGCGTGTTCCTGCAGACGACGCCCGCGTCCGTGCAGTTCTTCTCCGAGAAGAACATCAAGAAGCCGGCGGACCTCAAGGGCAAGTCCGTCGCCACGACCGCGGGTGACGCCCTGACGAAGACCTTCCCGGCGTTCCTGAAGCAGAACGGCATGCAGGACTCCGACGTCTCCATCCAGAACATCGACCCCGCGGGCAAGATGGCCGCGGTCATCTCGGGCCGGACCGACGTGCTGCTGGGCTTCGCGTCCGACCAGGGGCCGACGATCAAGGAGAAGTCCGGCAAGGACGTCTCCTACCTGCGGTTCTCCGAGTTCGGGTTGAACTACTTCAGCAACGGCCTGCTGGCGTCGAAGGCCATGCTGCAGAAGGACCCCGAGCTGGTGAAGAAGATGGTCGCGGCGACCCAGGAGGCGTGGACCGCGGCCGAGAAGTCGCCGGAGGCCGCCGCCGAGTCGATGAAGGGTGCCGCGGAGCAGCTGCCGTCACCGACGGTGGTGCTGGAGCAGTTCAAGACGACGCTGACGTTGCTGCACACCGATGCCACGAAGGACAAGGCGCCGGGCGTCAACACCGTGGACGACTGGAAGAAGACCATCGACACGTTCCAGCAGACCGGCATCGTCAAGCAGGCATCCGAGCCGTCGGCCTACTGGGAAGAAAGCGTTGCCCCGAAAGGATGAGACCCGAGAGGACCGGCACAGCAGGGATGAGCGTTGACGTGACAGCCACCGCCGCGGTCGAGATCAACGATGTCGCCGTGCGCTTCCAGTCGAAGCGCGCGGAGGTCGCCGCGATCGAGCAGGTCTCGCTCGACGTCGCGCCGGGTGAGTTCGTGTCCATCGTCGGGCCGTCCGGCTGCGGCAAGTCGACACTGCTCAAGCTGGTGTCCGGGCTGCTGGCGCCGTCGGCGGGCTCGGTGCGGCTGCTGGGCGAACAGGTGCGCGGGCCGCGGCACGACATCGGGTTCGTGTTCCAGCGGGCGGCGTTGCTGGAGTGGCGGTCGGCGCGGCGCAACATCCTGCTGCAGGCCGAGATGCGGGGCATGAACTCGGCCGAGGCCGGCAAGCGGGCCGACGAGCTCATCGAGATGACCGGGCTCACCGGGTTCGAGAACGCCCTGCCGCACGAGCTGTCCGGTGGCATGCAGCAGCGCGTCGCGTTGTGCCGCGCGTTGCTGCACCAGCCGCGCGTTCTGCTGATGGACGAACCGTTCGGCGCGCTGGACGCGTTGACCCGTGAGCAGATGAACGTCGAGCTGCACCGGGTGTGGCGGGAGACCGGCACGACCGTGCTGCTCGTGACGCACTCGATCGCGGAGTCGGTGTACCTGGCGAACCGGGTGGTGGTGCTGACGCGCCGGCCCGCGCTCGTCAAGGAGGTCATCGAGGTGGATCTGCCTGCCGAGCGCGACTACTCCGAGACGATGGCACAGCCGCGGTTCGCGTCGGCGACCGCGCACATCCGAGATCTGCTGGGGGCGGTGACAGAGCGGGAATAGCTAGGTAGATTCGGGAGGCCGCCGCCTTGGAAAGCGCTTTCCGCAGCCGTGCTGCCACGGCCTGGCCCACAGGGTGGTGGGGGATGTACAGACGGTTATCTCGTTTGGCAGTCACAACATTCGTGCTCTCAGCGTTGTTCGTGCCCACGGCGTCGGCTCAGGACGTGCCGATCGCCGACCCGCTGCCGACGCCGGGTGCGTCCGGCATCGGCCTGGAGCTGACCGAGGTCGCGCGGCTGCCGGAGTCCAAACCGGTACCGCCGCCGACCGACGCCCGGCTGCGGCGGTACAACCGGATCAACTACCTCGGCGAGGTGCCCGACGGCTCCGGCCGGCTGTTCGTGCCCGACATGAACGGCAAGCTCTACCTGCTGGACCACGGCGTCCAGCACGCGTACCTCGATCTGGGTGCGGCGGTCGGACCCGACTTCCACAGCCACCGCGGTCTCGGCAGCGGGTTCGGGTTCGCGGCGTTCCACCCGAACTTCAAGCGCAACGGCAAGTTCTACACCGTGCACACCGAGACCGGTGCCGCGCTCACGGACAAGAAGCCCGATCTGCCGTCGCCTCCCGACACAGTGGTGGTGCACGGCGTGATCACCGAGTGGACCGCCGCCGATCCGCACGCTTCGGTGTTCTCCGGTTCCCGTCGCGAGCTCATGCGCGTCGGTTACGCCTCCTTCATCCACGGCTTCCAGGAGATCGGGTTCAACCCCACGGCACGCTGGTGGGACGAGGACCACGGGCTGCTGTACATCGCGTCGGGCGACGGCGGGATCGGGTACGAGACCACCGTGCCGCAGGACCTGGCGCTGCCGCAGGGCAAGATCCTGCGCGTCGACCCGGCCGGGCGTGACGGCGCGAACGGCCGCTACGGCATTCCGCGGTCGAACCCGTTCCTGCGCAAGGCCGGTGCGCTGGGCGAGATCTACGCCTACGGCATGCGCGACCCGTACCGCTTCAGCTGGGACTCCCGCGGTGCGCACCGGATGTTCCTCGGCCACATCGGCGAGAAGGCCGTCGACTCCGTCTACGAGGTGCGCAAGGGCGCCAACCTCGGGTGGAGCGAGCGGGAGGGCAACTGGGAGTTCCGGCGGGGCGACCCGTCCTGCGGTGTGTTCCCGCTGCCGTCCGACGACGCCAAGTACGGCTACACCTACCCGGTCGCGGCGTTCGACCACAACCGGCTCGCCTCCGCGCGGCCGTGTGCGGACAGCGGCAACGCGTTGATGGGCGGCTTCGTCTACCGCGGATCCAAGATCCCTTCGTTGCGCGGCAAGTACATCTACGGCGAGGGCGTGAAGGGACTCATCTACTACGCCGAGGAACGCGAGATGCGCGCCGGTCGGCCGATGGCGGTCTCGCGCGAAATGATGGTGTATTCGGACGGCCGGCTGACCACGCTCAAGGCGCTGGTGAACGACCCGAACCGGGTCGACCTGCGGTTCGGTCAGGACGCCGCCGGCGAGCTCTACGTGCTGGCCAAGGCCAACGGCAAGGTGTGGAAGGTGACGGGTGCGCGCACCTTCGCCTCCTGCCGCACCGGCCACGACTTCGTCGGCTGGTGCGACCTCCGCGCGTTCGTGGCAGCCAGTGACGCCCTCGTTGTGGCAGTTCCCCGGTCGCGACGTCGTGCTGGCCCAGCCCGGCATCGCACGTCCCGGCCCGCGCCGGCCGTTCGAGTACGCGGTGCTCAGGAAGGGACCGGAGTTCGGTTCCGTCCAGATCGACGGGAAGGTCCGGCTCGACACGCCCGTGGCCGAGTCCAACCGCGATGTGATCATCGTGTTCGGCTACCGCTCGGACACCGAGTTCTACTACGCGCATCTCTCGTCGGACAACAAGATCTATCCGCACAACGGGATCTTCGTCGTCAACAACGCGGACCGCCTGCGCCTTGACCACCAATGGGATCCCGTGCGCTCGGTCGGCGCCGCGCCCGCCGTCACCGATACCGCGTGGCATCGCGTTCGGGTCCGGCACTGCGCCGACTCCGGCGAGATCGCCGTGTACGTGGACGGGTCGCCGTTCCCGTTGATGACCGCGGTGGACGGGACCTTCTCGTCCGGCCGGGTCGGCTTCGGCTCGTTCGACAACATCGGCAGGCTGCGCGACCTGCGCGTGCTGGGAACAGGGGTGGACCGATGAGACGAGTGCTCGTTGCAGGCCTGGTCGCGGTGTTCTGCGTCGGTCTCGCCGCTCCGGCGCAGGCCACGTTCGGCACGGTGCTGCCCACCTTGTCCCGCAACCTGGTGTCGTACTACGACTTCGAACACCCGGTGCGCGGCGACACGGCTCTGGAACAGGATCGCGGTCGTTCCGGCACCCGGCTGTCGCTGATCAACGGCGGCGCCGACATGCGGGTGCGCGGCGGCGCGTTCTAGCCGCAACTCGTTGCAGCTCAGGCAGATCAACCCGACGGTCGCCGGCAACGACGACTGGAAGGCCGGTCTTTACCAGGAGTCCGGGGTGCCGAGCCTGCGGGCGTTCAACGGCGCGCGCCAGGCGTCGATCATGGGCTGGGTGAAGATGACGGGCCAGAACCCGGCCCCGAACTCGAACTCCGCCAACCCGGCCGACTTCTACGGCGCGATCGGCCTGGCCGGTGTGCTGACCGGCGACTCGAACGGCCATGCCGTGCGGGCGCTGCTGGAGCTGATCGGGGTCGACGGCGAACTGAAGCTGGTCGCTCTCGCCCGGCGGATCGACGGCGGTGAGTCGCAGACGTTCGCGGCCGCCGAGGACTGGCGGAAGTTGCTGCCCCAGAACGAGTGGGTGTTCCTCGCGGCCACCTTCGACTTCGACACCGGCGCGATGGCGTTGTACCGCAACGGAAAGCCGCTGGCCGGCAAGTACGTCGCGGCCGGCGACCCGTGGCGGCTCGAAGGCGAACCGGAGCCGGACCTCGCGTCGGCCACCGACCCGCGGGGCATCAAGATCGGCGGCAGCTACCCGCAGAACAACCGCGAGGGCAACGCCTGCAACTGCCGGATGGACAGCCTGATGTTCCTCGACCGCGTTGTGAAGCCGTGGGAGGTGCACCTGCAGTACCACTGGATGAAGGGCTGAACGCCAAATGTGGGGCGTGCGGATGTCCGCACGCCCCACAGTCGCTCCGTTAGTAGGTGCCGGTGAGGGTGATGGCGATGTCCGTCATCGCCAGCGGGAACTGGCCGATGTGGGTCGCCGTGCCGTTGAGCAGGTTGATGGAGTAGAGCGAGGAGGTGCCGTTGGCGGCGGGGAGGGTGGCGAATCCCGTTGCCGCGGTTGCTTTGCCGCCGCTGAGCGTGCTGAAGATGTCGAAGCCCGCGTTGGCGCCGGCGTCGACGGTGAGTTTGCCGGTGGCGGAGAGCAGGCCGTTGTTCGCCGGTGACTGGATCAGCACCTCGTCGGTGTTCGTGCCGATGCCGAACAGGGTCGTGGCGGTGTCCGGGTTCAGGTCGTTGTTCGTGTACGCGGAGGCCGTGACGCCTCTCGTCGGGCCGAGCGCGGGCGGGGTGGACAGCACCGCGTCCTCGGTCGTGGTGTGGTCGCCGAGGTTGTGCCGCAGGTTCTGGCCGTTGTCGCTGGTCACCCGGAGCCGGTCGGCGGCGGGGTTGAAGTCGACGCCGAAGTTGGTGCCGTACAACGGAACGGTCAGCTGAGAGACCTTCGTGATGGTGACGTCCGGTACCTGTGGCGGGGTTTTGACGGTGTAGATGCCGCCCTTGTTGCCGACCAGGTACATGAGGCCGTCCTGGACGCGGAAGTCCACGCCGATCGCCGCCGTGTCACCCGAGAATCCCTGGATGAGCCGGAACCAGTCCAGCACCTGTGGCCGGTCGGTGGTGAAGGTGGCCATCAACGTGCCGTCCGCGGAGATGCCGAACGCCCGCAAGCCCTGTGGTTGAGCGGCGCTGCTTCCGCCGCCCCCGACGACGAACGCCGCCGCCGACACCACGACGGCCGCCGCGGCGACAGCCTTCCTCATCCGCGCTCTCATGTGCCCTCCCCGATACGAAATCCTTGTGCCACAAGCTATTCCACCGGACTGGACATCGACTGGACGGCGGTGAGCCCGCTGTCGGGGGCAGGCTCACCGCCGACCGGTCTACTTACCGGTGAGGGAGACGGCGATGTCGGTGATCGCCAGCGGGAACTGGCCGATGCTGGTCGCGGTGCCGTTGAGCAGGTTGATCGTGTACAGCGAAGAGGTGCCGTTGGACGAGGTGAGCGCGGCGAACCCGGTTGCCGTGATGGCTTTGCCGCCGCTCAGCGTGCTGAAGATGTCGAAGCCCGCGTCGGCACCGGCGTCGACGGTGAGTTTGCCGGTGGGGGCGAGCAGCCCGTTGTTCGCCGGCGACTGGATCAGCACCTGATCGGTCATCGTGCCGATGTCGAACAACGTGGTCACGGTGTCCGGGTTCAGGTCGTTGTTCGTGTACGCGGAGGCGCTGACGCCCTTGGTCGTGCCCGGCGTCGGCGGCGTCGACAGATCCGCGTCCATGATGGTGGAGTGCGCGTTCAGGTCGTGCCGCAGGTTCTGGCCGTTGTCGCTGGTCACCCGGAGCCGGTCGGCGGCCGGGTTGAAGTCGACGCCGAAGTTCGTGCCGTACAACGGAACGGTCAGCTGCGAGACCTTCGTGATGGTGACGTCCGGCACTTGTGGCGGGGTTTTGACGGTGTAGATGCCGCCCTTGTTGCCGACCAGGTACATCAGGCCGTCCTGGACGCGGAAGTCCACGCCGATCGCCGCCGTGTCACCCGAGAAACCCTGGATGACCCGCACCCAGTCCAGCACCTGCGGCCGGTCGGTCATGAACATCGCCATCACCGTGCCGTCCGCCGAGATGCCGAACGCCCGCAGGCTCTGCGCCTGGGCGAGCGCTGCTCCCGCCGCCGCCGAGGAACGCCGCCGCTGCGACCGAGGTCACCGCGACCGCCGCGGCGACCGCCTTCCTGATACGCGCCCTCATCATTCCTCCCCTGTGTGAAAACCCTGGGGCACAAGCTATTCGGCGCGAATGGACGTTCGTTGGACGTCGGTTGGACCATCTGCCGCGAGGTCTTGCGGACCTCCCCGGCGAGCCGCCACATTGGGGGCACACGAAGTTCAGGGGGACACGATGAAGATCAACCTCAGAAAGCCGGTTCTCGCGGGCTGCGCGGTGCTGCTCGCGGCCGGGATCTCGCTCACCGCCGGCACGGCGAACGCCGAGGAGATCAAGTGCTCGACGCCGGTCCTGACCTCCGTGCCCGTGCACCTGGCCGATCCCGGCCGGTGGAGCTACGCCTACCAGGTCTCCTGGTGCGTGGAGGACGGGCAGATCACCGAGATCGTGCCGCACGTGACCCACGCTGACGACGGCGGCAAGTGCGCCTGGGTCGCCAGCATGGAGGAGTCGGAGTTGCCCGCCGAGGAGGGCAGCGGGGCGTGGAACGCGTTCAACATGGGCGAGTTCTCCTGCGCGGACGGCGGCGGCAAGCCGGGCACCGTGAACCCGTGGGGCATCATCACCGTCCGGCCGGACGGCACCAGTTCGGTTCTGCGCAAGGGAATCGGTGGCACCGTTATCGACTAGGAGAGGTCGCACGTTCCAGCACGGCGACCGCGTCTGCCTGGCGGTGCCCGGTTTCCCGGTGGATTGCGAGCGCGCGACGGGCGTGCTCGGCGCTCTCCCGCGCCCGGCCCGAGGCCAGCAGGATGCGGGCGAGCGCGGTGATCGCCTGCCCCTGCAGAGCCCGGTAACCCGCGCGTTCGGCCAGCACCAGAGCCTGTTCGGCCGGGCCGGGATCGGTGGTGACCACGGCCAGCCCGATGAGGACGTCGACCTCCGGGTACCGGTCGCCGGTGTTGCGGACGAGTTCGAGCGCGCGCTCGTAGTGGCGGACCGCGTCCGCCCGTTGGCCGAACCGGTGGTGCACGGTGGCGAGCGCCGCGTGCGCCTCCACCTCGGTCCGGGGATCTCCGGTCTCCTGAGCCAGCAGGAGACCGGTCCGCGCGTGGTCGAGGGCCTCCGCGCGGCGGTCGAGGTCGCAGTACGTCGCGGCCAGCCTGCTGCGGGTCTGGGCCTCGGCGCTGCGGTTGCCGCCCTCGTGGTGCAGGGCGATGGCCTGGGTCAGCAGTTCGGCCGCTTCGGCTGGACCGGCCGCGGGCGCGTTGCGTGTTGCCCAGGTTGCCGAGGTTGATCGCCTCGCCGTAGCGGGAACCGATCTGCCGATATCGGCTCAGCGCCAGGGTGTAGTGCTCGGCGGCCTCCGCCAGCCGGCCCATCTCCCAGAGCACGAGACCGAGGTTGCCGAGCGCCACCGCCTCACCGGCCGGCTGGCCGATGCTCCGGCTGAGGTCGCGGCCACGGCCGAACCGGTTCGCGGCGGCACCGAGCCGCCCGGACTGCCAGTAGACGCAGCCCAGGTTGCCGAGCACGGCGGCCTGGGCCTCCGGCCAACCGGCCTGCTGTGCGAGCAGTCGCGCGTGCGTGTAGTGCCGGACGGCCTCCCGGTACTTGCCCTGCCGGAAGTGCAGGTCGGCGAAGCTGAGCCGGGCGGCGGCCCGCGCACGGGGCTCGCCGGCATCCTCGGCCGCGGCCAGTCCCGCCTCGGCGACGGCCAGCCATTCGACCCGGCGGGTGGAGATCCAGAAGTAGCCGCGCAGGGTGTCGGCGAGCAGCCACGCCATCGGGCGTGGTCCGGCCTGTGCCGCGGCCCGGACCGCCGCGACGAGGTTGCCGCGTTCGGCGTCGAGCCAGGCCGACGCCTTGGCCAGATCGGTGACGGCGGACGGGCATGCGCGCCTCGGACGCGGGCACTGGCAGTCGCAGCATGTGCGGGTAGAGCAGGCGGGCGCAGCCGTCCACCGCGTGCAGGTACCAGTCGTACAACCGGCCCAGCGCGGCTTCCCGTTCCGGCGCCGTCTCCTCGCGCTCCGCCTGCTCGGCCGCGTACCGGCGCAGCAGGTCGTGGAAGCCGTAGCGGCCCGGCGCGTGGCTCTCGACGAGGTGGGCACCGGCGAGCCGGTCCAGCACCTGCCCGGCGCGCCCGGCGTCGGTGCCGGTGAGGGCGGCGACCGCCTCGGTGCTGACGTCGGTGCCCGGCACGAGGCTCAGCAGGCGGAACAGCCGCTGCGCCTCGGCGGGCAGGGTGGCGTAGGACAGTTCGAACGCGGTGCGCACCGCGGTCTGCTCGTCGCCCTGCACCGAGAGCGCGGCCAGCAGGTTGGTCTCCCGCAGTTCCAGCACGTAGTCGTCGATCCCGAGTCCCGGGCGATCGGCGAGGTTGGCCGCCGCGATGCGCAGCGCGAGCGGGAGGTAGGCGCACAGCTTGGCGAACTCCGCGGCCGCCACCTCGCTCGGCCTGGATGTGGCCGGGACCGAGCACGCGTGCCAGCAACTCAAGGGCCTCGTCGGGGCTCAGCACGTCGAGGGTGAGCCGGCTGGCCCCGTGCACGGCGACCAGGCCGGTCATCCGATCGCGTCCGGTCACGACGACCAGGCAGCCGGAACCGGCCGGCAGCAGCGGCCGGACCTGGTCCGGATCGGCCGCGTTGTCCAGCAGCACCAGCATCTTCCGGTCCGTCGTCAACGTCCGGTACATCGCCGCCGCGGTGTCGACGTCGACGGGCACGCGCTCGGCCGGCACCTCCAGGGCGGCCAGGAACTGGGCGAGGACCTCGATCGGCGGCACCGTCCGGCCCAGTGCGTGCCCGCGCAGGTTCGCGTAGAGCTGGCCGTCCGGAAAGCGGTCGCGGACGCGGTGCGCCCAGTGCACCGCCAGCGCCGTCTTGCCGACACCCGCGGAGCCGGTGATCGCGGCGATCGTCACGCGCGCTCGAGCGGACCGGCACCAGCTCGTCCAATGTGGACAACTGGGTGGTACGCCCGGTGAAACCCCTGGGCTCGGCCGGTAGCTGCCGCGGCCCGTGCGGCATGGGCCGCGATCGTGTGGTGACGGTGGCGTCGTCGTGCAGCAGGGTGGTGTGTGCCGCGCGAAGTTCCGGCCCTGGGTCGATGCCGAGCTCGTCGGCGAGCCGGTCGCGCACCTCGTGGAAGGTCTGGAACGCCTTGGCCCGGTGCCCGGCCGCGTGGTAGACGCGGATCAGGCGGGCGTGCGCGGACTCGTCCAGCGGCTGTTCGGCGGCGGCCTCGGCGATCTGGGGCAGCACGTCCGCGGCGGCGCCGATCGCGATCATCGCGTCGCCGTAGCGGGCCAGTACCTCCCGGTGCTTCGCGACCAGCGACACGACCTTGGGGTGCGTGGCGAGTTGCGGAACGTCGGCGAGCGGCCGGCCGTGCCACAACGCCAGCGCCTTGCCCAGCACCGCGGCGACCCTGGCCCGGTCCTCGTCGGGCGGCAGGTCGTTCGCCTCGGAGACCAGGCGCCGGAACGCGACCAGGTCGATGTCCAGGGAGTCCGGGTTCACCGCGTAACCACCACCGGCGAACGGCAGGGTCGTGCTGCCGGACCGCGCCGGGCGTCCGGGTTCCAGGAGCCGCCGCAGGTGTTTGACGTGGGTCTGCAGCACGTTCACCGCACTGCGCGGCGAGCCGGTCACCCCACAGCGCGTCCACGAGGTCGGACGTGGCCGCCGCCTCGCCTTCCGCGAGCACGAGCAGCCCCAGCACGGCACGCCGGCCGGGTGGGCCGAGGTCGATCTCCGCACGGTCGTCCCACGCCCGCACCGAACCCAGTACCTGGACGCGCACCGACCTTCCTGCCACTGGCCAAAAGGTAAGTCACGCGCAATTGCCCCACAAGGACGTAACCTTCAACGCCGTCCGCTGAGACGCGACATTGGGTCTGCTCAGGCTAGTGCCCGCGCAACCGATTGGTCCGGTGGCCATGAACCGTCCGCTGGGATTCCAGGCGGTCACAGCGTGGCGGTGTCGACCGCCTTCGCCATCGCCTCGAACCCCTTGTCTCCGGGATGCAGGTGGTCGCCCTGGTCGTAGTCGGGCTTGATCCGCTGCGGGTCCGCCGGATCCCGGATCACCGCGTCGAAGTCGACCACGGCGTCGAAGTCCGCGCTGGTGCGGATGAACGCGTTCACGGCCTGCCGCACCGCCTCCAGCTCCTCGGTGTAGCTGTACCAGCCCTTGAACGGCGTGATGGTCGCGCCGACCACCCGCAGCCCGCGGTCGTGCGCGCGGGCGGCGATCTGCTTCAGCGCGGCGATGATCTTCTGGGGATCGGTCTCGTGCGGGGTCTGCTGGATGTCGTTGATGCCCTCGAAGACGATGACGCTGCGGACACCGGACTGGGTCAGCACGTCGCGGTTCAGGCGCGCCAACGCGTTGGGTCCGGCCGATGTGCCGTCCAGCAGGAGCCGGTTGCCGCTGATGCCCGCGTTCAGCACGCCCATGCGGGTGTTGATTCGGTCGGCGAGCTGGTCGGGCCAGCGCAGGTTCGCGCCCCAGGTCGAGTTCGCGCCGTCGGTGATCGAGTCGCCGAGGGCAACGACGCTGCCGCGCAGAGTGGACGAGCGGACGTCCACGCCCGAGACGTAGTGCCACGCGGTGGTGCGTTCGCGGAACGGGGCCGCGGACTCGTTGGCGGTCTGGTTGCCGTCGCGGGTGAAGTAAGAGTTCTGCATGGTCAGCTGGTGATGGGTCACCGGGCCGCCGGGAGACGGGGTGAAGATGCTCACCAGCAGGTCCGAGTCGGCGGGCACGTTGAGCGCCACACCGTCGCTGACCACGTCGGCGCCGGCCGGGGCCGTGATCGACTGCGAGCCGCCGAACGTGAGGGTGCGCATGGTGCCGGGCACCGCGAGGGGCGTGTCCGGACCGGCGGCGCGGGCGACGGTGACCTGACCGAACAGGGTCGGGGTGCGGCCGTAGACGTTCGACAGACGCACGCGGACCTCTCGTCCGCCGGCGCTGACGTGCACGATGTTGCGCATCGAGAAGTTCGGATAGCCGTTCTCGGTTCCGGGGATGGCCGAGGACGGCGCGGTGGCCCAGGTGCCCACCCAGCGGGCGGGCGCGGCCTGCGCGGGCCAGGCTGCCGCCACCAACAACGCCACTGTCAGCAGAAAGCGCGTCATGCACTTGACCTTGGCAGCGCTTTGCTATGTGCGGTATCCGCCGATCTTCGGTACTAGGCTCGGCAATCGTGTGGAACGGGTCCGAATACCAGAGCAGGTTCGACTCCCTGGCCGAGTCGGGCATGGACGTGCACGGCGAGGCGAAGTTCGTGCTGGCGTACGCGCCGAAGTCCGTGCTGGACGCCGGATGCGGCACCGGCCGGGTCGCGATCGAGCTGGCCAGGCACGGCATCGAGGTTGTTGGGGCGGACCTCGACCAGTCGATGCTCGCCCACGCACGCGAACTGGCGCCCGGCATCACGTGGGTGCGCTCCGACCTGGCCGAACTGGACCTGGGCCGGAAGTTCGACGTCGTCGTGATGGCGGGCAACGTGCCCCTGTTCACCGAGCCCGGCACGCAGGACCGGCTCGTCGCCGGTGTCGCCCGGCACGCGGGGCTGCTGATCGCGGGCTTCAGCCTGAACCGCGGGTACTCGGTCGAGGAGTACGACGAGCACTGCGCGCTGGCCGGGTTCAGGTTGGTGGAGCGGTTCGCGACGTGGGATCGGGAAGAGTTCCGCGACGGCGACTACGCGGTGTCGGTCCACATGTCCTGATTGGGCCATGATTCTGGCCTTGCGTCCTGCTTTCGGTGTAGGTCTGGTGGATCTACGCCGAATGCTTCATCGGGGGATGCATGCGTTTACTGGGAGCCATCGCCGTCGCCGCACTGGTGCTGAGCGGGCAGACCGCCGTTGCGGCGCCGGCGCCGGTGCGGCCGGATCCGTTGCTGGCCTTCCTGGAGGATCCGGGCCAGGCCGACGTGGCCGAGGCGGCGCGGGCGCGGGAAGCCAGGACCAGGGCTCGGGTGCTGAGCGCGCCGGCGCCCGCCTACACCTACGCGGAGCGGGAGCCGGCGTCCGTGCGTGGACGCAACGACAGCCCGTGGACGGCGGAGTCCACCGAGTTCCGCAGGCATCGGGCGGCGGTGTTCACCGGTTCGCTGCTCGCGGATCCGACCATGCCGACGGTCGGAGAGTTCGCGGAGCCCAACGACACGCAGGGCTCCGCGAGTGACTCGGGGGTCGGGACCACACATCGCGCCATCCGCACGACCGGCCGGATCACGGGGCAGGACGCGGACTTCTACCGGCTGCACGGCGCTGGCCTCACCACCATCGCCACCCGCACCGACGGCAGTGATCTCGACACTGTGCTGACGGTGTTCGACGCGGCCGGCAAGGAGATCGCCGCCAGCGACACGGTCGGCGCGAGCACTGACGCCCGCCTGGAAATCGCGCTGGCGGACGCCGAGTACTTCGTTCGCGTGACCGGCGCACAGAACACCGCGGGTGCCTACGAGCTGACGCTCGCGGCCGGCGAAGGCAAGGGGGACAAGGACTTCTTCGCCGTCGACCTCAAGGCGGGCGACGTCATCGGAGCCTCGGTGGCGGGTGCCGCGCGCCGCGTCGCCGTGCACGACATCAGCGGCCGCGAGGTGATGGGCTCCAGCCAGGACTTCTCAGGCGTCTACCCGAAGGAGAACCCGCTGCCCGGCGGCGGCAACGCGGTCGCGGACTTCCTGGCACCGCGCGACGGCCGCTACCACGTCGGCGTCGAGGACGGCGCCGGTCGTTACGAGCTGACGGTCAAGGCGTTCCGGCCGGGCAGCGAGAAGGCCGGCCCGCTGACGGTGTTCGTGGACTTCGACGGCGCTTTGGTCGACACGAGCGGGTGGGGTTCGCCGGGGGAGAAGCAGCTGTCCCCGTTGTCGAAGTTCCTTGCGAACTGGGGACTTTCGCCGCAGGACGAGAACGCGGTGGTGTCCGTCGCGGTCGACACCGTCCGGGAGAACCTCGCACTGCACGGGAAGTTCGGCGTACGGCTGCTCAACAGCCGCGACCACGCGGATCCGTGGGGGCGCAAGAACGTCAGCCGGCTCGTCATCGGCGGCACGATCGCCGAGTCCGGCGTGCAGACCGTGGCCATCGCGCAGTCCATCGACCCCGGCAACTTCGGGCTGGAGGAAACCGCGATGGTGCAGCTGGACCTGCTGAGCCAGCTCGCGGGACCGCCCGTCTCACTGAACTCCTACCTCAGGCCGGGCAGCGACAAGGTCAGGTTCGTCGGCCGGGCACTGGGCAACATCGCGGCGCACGAACTGGGACACCTCTCCGGTTCGTGGCACCAGCACCAGTTCAACGAGCACGACACGTTGATGGACCAGGGCGGCAACCCGGCGGCGATGTTCGCGGTCGGCGCCGACGGCATCGGCGGCAACGCCGACGACCCGGACATGGACTTCGGCGAGGACCACTTCGTGCCGAACGAGGGCTTCATCGGTCTGGAGGACGCGGCCGCCCGCACCCGATGGGGTTACCACCGGGGTTAGTACGCTCGGGGGATGGGCACCGCACGAACCACGAGCGAGCTGGTCGTCCAACTCCTGCTGCTGAGCCGCGACATCGAACTGACGGCGGCTCAGCGACTGGAGGGGGCGGGCACGTCGTTGCGCGCGGTGAGCGTGCTGATGTGTGCCGACGGGAGTGAGAGGACGCAGGGCGAGATCGCCGAGATCGCCTGCCTCGACAAGTCCACAATGGTCCACACGGTGGACGACCTGGAGAAGGACGGTCTTGCGACGCGCACACCGTCGCAAAAGGACCGTCGAGCCCGTGTTGTCGAGGTGACCGAGGAGGGGCGCAAGTTGGTCGCGTCCACTGAGGATGTGCTGGACGGCCTTTATGGCGAGGTACTCGGCCGGTTGCCTGAGGCGGACCGTGAGTCGTTCCTGCGTTCGCTCGCCATTCTGGTCGACGGCCGCTCTCCGGTTGCCACTGCGGATCGTGCGCCGCGGAGGCGTTCCGCGCGCTGAGCTGTCTCCGCGCCGACGGTCAGCTTAATAGTTTCAGTGTTGACTAAAGGTAGTCCTCCCCGAGGTGGGCCCGGATCACCTTCTTCGGCACGCACATCGTCCAAGCCCCGATGACCAGCTCTGTCATCTCCTCGACGTCCAGCTCGGCCATCGACGCGTGCACCCACTGGAAGCGCATGTCGGACTCGCTCGGGAACGCGAACTTCACCGGATCGCTCGCCACCAGCGCTTCGCGTTCCTCGCGTGGGTAGCCGAAGCCCAGCACGGTTTCGTCGCGGGAGAGTGCCGCGTAGACGATCTGGCCCACGCGGAACTTCACCCGGTCGCGGATGAGGTGTTCGGTGGTGCGGGGCAACGAGAGTGCGACGGTGCGGATGTCGGCGACGGTGACCATCAGGCGATTCTGTAGCAGGCGTTGCTGTTGTGGAGGAACTTTGCGCGGCCCTCCTCGTCGCGGCCGACGAATGTGTAGGCGTAGTGGGTGCCGAAGTCCGGCTCGAGGGTGATGATCGAGTTGTCGTCGAGGCGGACGACCTCGTCGCGGTTGTGCCCGCCGATGAACGAGGCGCCCAGAGCGTCGCGCGGGATGTAGCTGAGGAACGCGCGGGAGCCCTCGGTGCTCAGGACGTAGTCGACCTTCGAGCTGCGGTAGGTGCCGCACATCCAGTCGTCGACCGGGACGGGGTTCGCGGGCGGCACGATGCGCGGTGGCGTCTCGACACCTGCCAGGTCGCGGAGGGTCTCGGTGAAGATCTCGTGGGCCAGTGCGGGGCCGCCCAAGCTGTTGGTCAGCACGGCGACCGCGACGCCGGCGGAGGGAACGACGCGCAGGAACGCCTTCTGGCCCAACGTGGTGCCGGTGTGGCCGACGACGCCGTCGCCGTGGAGCATCCAGCCGAGTCCCCAGGCCGGGGCGGGGAGGTGTGGAGGCGCGGCGATCTGGTGCTCCCGCATCGCCGCGTACTCGTCGGTGAGGTGCGAGCGGATGAACGTCAGCAGGTCGCGGGCGCTCATGGCCAGCTGGGAGCCCGCGGGGGCGTTGGAGTAGGCGAGAGCCCAGGTCGTGACGGGGGTGAGCGTGCCCTCCGTCAGTTCGTGGCCGACCGCGGCGCGGTGCAGGATCGCCTCGTAGGCGTTGGTGGCAACGGTGTGAAGACCGAGCGGTGTCGCCAGTTCGGAGCGCAGGACGTCGTGGAACGGCTTGTCGTGCAGTACCTCGATCAGCCTGCCGAGAACGGCGTAGCCGGTGTTGCAGTAGGAGAACATCGTGCCGGGCGCGAAGAGCTGCTCGGCACCGGAGAGGGTGGCGACGAACCTCGCGATGGCGTCGCTGGAGACGCCGGTGCCGGTGAACAGATTGCCGTCGATGCCGCTGGTGTGGGTGAGCAGGTGGCGGGCGGTCACGGAATTGGTCGCGGCTGGGTCGATCAACCGGAAATCGGGCATATAGGAAACAACCGGACGATCTAGATCAAGAACGCCGGAGTTCACCATTCGTTGCGCCAATGTGGCCGTCCAGATCTTGGTGATCGAGCCGATCTGGAACACCGAATCGGTTGTTGTCTCAATTCGCGTCCGGAGGCTCAGCACGCCCGCCGCCTCGTCGGTGATCTCGCCGCCGGCCAGCACTGCAACCTGTGTACCAGGCACGTTGTGCCGGGCGATGAGCTCTCGCAGATTCCGCCCCATAGGAACACGATAGGGAAAGTTTGGGCCGCTTGTCCGGATTTCGAACCGTGACCTATCCCGTAACTGTGAGAGCGTGGCCACACTTCTGCTCCCATTTCACTCGTTCGGGTGAAACATGGCGCAATGAACTTAAGACGGTCCCTTCCGGCTCTTCTTCCGCTCGTGCTCGCCGCGTCGTTCTTCGCGGTCGGCACGGCCGAGTCGGGGACACCGAAGCAGAGTCCCGTCAACGTCACGCCGAACGCGATCCGGTTCGATCCGCACGCGCCCAAGCTGGACGTCACGTACGGGCACTCCGCGCTGGAGTTGAAGTACATCCGCAAGGACGCGGACAAGCCGGACGGCTGCACGACCCGCGACCACGAGGAGACCGAGGAGGCGGAGGTCGAGCCCGGTTCGGGCCACGTCACCGTCGCCGGCACCAGGTACGACCTGGTGCAGTTCCACTTCCACACCCCGTCCGAGCACCAGTTCTCCGGTCGCAGCTACCCGCTCGAGATGCACCTCGTGCACCGCAGCGCGGACGGCAAGCTTCTGGTGGTCGGCGTCCCGCTCCGGGTCGGCGCGCACTCCGTCGTGGACGACGTCCTCGCGAAGCTCGCGCCGGAGTGCGGCGAGGCGGTGGACATCGAGCCCATCAACCTCAACCGGTTGCTGCCGCTCAACCACCAGACGCTGCACTACACCGGTTCGCTCACCACGGCGCCCTTCACCGAGGGCGTCGAGTGGTACCTCACGACCGACCAGACCGTGTCGGCCACGACGATCGCCCGTTTCAAGGGGCTGTTCTCTGCGGGCAACGCCCGTGCGACGCAGCCGCTGAACGGCCGGACGATCAACGAGGTCCCCAGGATCTGATCCAGCACCCGGATCTGATCAGGTTCAGGAAGAAGCCGGTCCCCGCCCTGGGGGCCGGCTTCTTCGCGTGATGAAGCCGCACCGTGTGAGCAGTGGCACCGTCCAGAGGCTTCTGAAGCGCGTCAGATAGACCGTAAAATCGTTCCGGTAGCTAACTATGTCGAGCTTTGGGGAACCTTGAACACGACCCGCGCCATGACCGCTCTCGCGCTCGGCGGGTTCGGCATCGGTACGACCGAGTTCGCGACGATGGGCCTGCTCCCGCAGATCGCGGAGACCTTCCGGATGCCCGTCTACGAGGCGAGCCACGCCATCAGCCTCTACGCGGCCGGTGTCGTCGTTGGCGCGCCGTTGATCGCGGTGCTCGGTGCGAAGCTCCCGCGCAAAGGGATGCTCATCGGCCTGATGCTCGCCGTCGCCCTCGGCAACGGCCTGTCCGCCGTCGCTCAGGACAAGACTCTTCTGCTCGTGGCCCGGTTCGTCGCCGGACTGCCGCACGGTGCGTTCTTCGGTATCGCGGCAGTGGTCGCGGCCACGCTCGTTGCTCCAGAACGACGCGGCACGGCGGTTGCGCGCGTGATGGTCGGCCTGACGGTCGCGAACCTGGTCGGTGTTCCGCTCGCGACGGCGGCCGGCCAGCAGATCGGCTGGCGCACCGCGTACCTCGCGGTCGCGGTGATCGCGCTGGTCACCGCCGCGGCGATCGCGCAGTGGGTGCCCCTGATGCCGCGCGTCGAGGGTGCGTCGATGAAGGGCGAGGTCCGCGCGTTCGGCCGCCCGACGGTGTGGTTCGCGATCTTCACCGGCATGATCGGCTTCGGCGGCATGTTCGCCGTCTACTCCTACGTCGCCCCGCTGACGACCGAGGTCGCCGGCCTGCCCTCGGCCGCCGTGCCGTGGATGCTCGCGGTGTTCGGGCTCGGCATGACGCTGGGCGCGACGTTCGGCGGGCGGTTCGTGGACCGGTCCTCGATGGGCTCGGTGATCGGTGGCCTGATCGCGGTCTGCGTGATCCTGGTGCTGTTCGGCCTGACCGCGACCACGCCGGTCCTCATGTTCGCGCTGCTGTTCCTGCTGGGCTTCGTCATCCAGATCCTGGCCGCCGCCCTGCAGATCCGGTTGATGGACGCCTCCCCGGACGCGCCGTCGCTGGCGGCCTCGTCCAACCACTCGTCGCTCAACGTCGCGAACGGCGCGGGCGCGTGGCTCGGCGGTCTCGCCATCGCGGCGGGCTGGGGTTACGTGTCCACGGCGTGGGTCGGCGTCGCGCTGTCGCTGGCGGGGCTGGCGATCGCGGTGGCCTCGGTGCTCTACGAACGGCGGGCTTTCACGCGGGAGACGACGAACCAGCCGATGGCGATGGCGAGTGCGGCCAGCACGGCCGTCGACACCCACCCCAGGTAGCGGTCGACGACCTCGTAGTTCTCGCCCAGCGCGTACCCGGCGAGGATCAGCGCGGTGTTCCACACCAGGCTGCCCGCCGCGGTGTAGAGCGTGAACTTCAGGACCGGCATCCCGGAGACCCCGGCGGGGATGGAGATCAGGCTCCGCACGACCGGCACCATCCGTCCGGCGAACACGGCTTTGGTGCCGTGCTTGTCGAACCACTCGTCGGCCTTGTCCACATCGGACGCCGTCACGAACGGCATCCTGTCCGCGATGCGGCGCAGGCGGGGAAGGCCGAGCCACGCGCCGAGGTAGTAGAGGGCCAGTGCGCCGGCGACGGAACCCGCGGTGGTCCACAGGATCGCGGCGACCAGCGAGATCCTGCCCTGGCCCGCGGTGAACCCGGCGAGCGGCAGGATCACCTCGCTCGGCACCGGCGGGAACACGTTCTCCAGCGCGACGGCGAGGCCCGCGCCGGGGGAGCCGAGTGCCTCCATGAGCTTCGTGATCCACTCCATGGTTGTCGAATTACCCGTTTTGTGTGACCCCTCAACCTCCGATGAATCTTGGCAATATCTGTCATTCCAAGTCACATTCGTTGACAGCGCAGGTCGAGACCTCCTACCTTCGTTCACGTAAGGGCAAGTGCTCCCCTGTCGTACGCCGCCAGGAAGGACGCACCGAACGATGGAATCGCGTATCACCCGCAGGGCCGCGTTGACGGCCGCGGCCCTGTTGCTGGTCACCACGAGCTCAGCGGAGGCTTTCGCTCCCGCTTGGAATCCCGACCCGGCGATCGACGGCCTCAAGGCGTTCGAGGGCATCGAGGTCGACCGCGGCAACAAGTTCCCCAGCCGCAAGGGCAAGTACATCGTCGTCGAGGGCGACCACTACCGGTTCAACATCTGGAAGGACGACCGCGACACCACCGGTGGCGGTGACCGTCAGCGCACCGAGTCCAAGGGCATGGTCACCAACGGCAGCAACATCAAGATGAAGAACGGCGAGACGTGGGTGATCACCTACGAGATGTACATGCCGTCGAGCCTCAAGGGCACCAGCAAGTTCACGCACATCTTCCAGACCAAGACGCCGAAGACCAATGGCGGTCCGTGGACGACCATCTCGCTGAGCCGCAGCGGCAGCGGTGAAACGTTGCGGGCGCGCGCGTTCAGCACGTCCGGCGCTCCGGACATCGCGTCCACCAACCTCGCCCCGCTGCGCGACAAGTGGGTCACCGTCGAGTGGACCATGACACCGGGCTCCAGCGGCACAGTCGGCTTCGTGCTGCGCAACGGCACCGGCCCGAACGCGCCGATCGCGGTGCAGGGCAAGCGTTCCGGCGTGCGGATCCCGGACGAGGGCGACTACGTGCGGCCGAAGTGGGGCATCTACCGCTCGGTCGAGAGTGCCTCCTCGGACATCCAGAACACCTACATCAACTTCCGCAACTACACCGCGACCAAGAAGTAGTAGGTGCGGGCCGGGTGGCCCGCTGATCGCGAACAGGTCTACCGTTGCTTGCCTTCTCTTTCTGGAGGTCGACGGTGCGAGGCGCGATCGCGGCGGGCCACCCGCTCACCGCACAGGCGGGCGCGGCGATGCTGCGCGCCGGTGGGAACGCCGTGGACGCGGCCGTGGCGGCGATGCTGACGTCGTGCGTCACCGAGCCGTTGCTGACGGGTCTCGGTGCCGCCGGGTACATGCTCATCGCGCCGGCCGGGAAAGCCCCGGTGCTGCTGGACTTCTCGGCGGAGGCACCCGGTCGTGGCGCCGCGGCCACGAGGGCGCCGCTCGACCCGATCATCGTCCACTTCGGGGACGCGCAGCAGGAGTTCCACGTAGGACCGTCGTCCGTCGCCGCCTACGGCATGCCTGCCGGTGTTGCGAAAGCCGCCACGTACGGCATCGCGCCGCTGCACGAACTCGTGGCCACGGCGGCGAAACACGCTCGCGAAGGCCACCGGGTCAACCGCTACCAGGCCTACGTCACCTCGCTGCTGTTGCCGCTCGCCCACAGCGCGGGCCTGACCGCCTTCGAGGAAGGCGAGCTCCTCGTCCAGCCCGAGCTCGCCGAAGCCCTCGACCGGCTCGGCCAGGACGGCGCGGCGCCGTTCTACACGGGCGACGTCGCGGCGGAGATCGCGGACACGATCAGCGGCCGCGGCGGTGACCTCGGCCGGGCGGACCTCGAAGCGTACGAGGTGATCGCCAGGGAACCCCTGCACGTGCGGCACCGCGGCCGCGACATCCACACGAACCCGCCACCCGCGGCGGGCGGGGCGTTCCTCGCGCAGATGCTGGAAGCGTTGCCGGACAACCCTTCCCAGGCCGACCTCATCCGCTCGATGGCCGCCCCGAAGACGCACCTGAACCGGCTCGGCTCCACCACGCACATCTCCGTGCTCGACGCGGACGGCACGGCCTGCTCGGTCACGACGACGAACGGCGCGGGTTCGGGCATCTCGATCGCCGGTGTGCACCTGAACAACATGATGGGGGAGGAGGACCTGTCGCCCGACGGGTTCTTCAGCCACGCGCCCGGTGACCGGCTGCCGTCGATGATGGCGCCCACCGTCGTCACCAACCCCGGCCATCACCACGGCGGTGCGGAACTCGTGCTGGGCAGTGCCGGTTCCAGCCGGATCTGCGGCGCGATCCTGCAGGTGCTCGTGAACGTTCTCGACCGCGGCCTGCCCGCGCAGGAAGCCGTCGACGCGCCCCGGCTGCACCTCAGTGGTGATCATCTTCACGTAGAACCGGGAATTAGGCCGGAAAGCGAACTTCCGGTGACGTATTTCCGCGCGCCGAGCATGTTCTTCGGTGGCTGCCAGGTGGTCGAGATGACCGGGTCCGGCCTGCTCAGGGGTGGTGGAGATCACCGTCGGGACGGCGCCGTCATCATTGTGTGAGATGTTGACCGCATAATGGGAAATCGAGTTTCCTGATTCACCAGTCAACACGCACGATGTGGTGGTGACGGTACTCAGCGAGAGAAGATCCTCTCCGCTCCTTTCCCGTACGTTCCTCCAACTCTCCGTCATCAGCGTCGTGTCGGGCATGTCGATGGCGTTCGCGATGCCGTTCGGCTCGCTGTTCCTGACCTCCGAGGTCAAGGTCACGCCGATCCAGCTCAGCGTCTTCCTGATCGCGAGCCCGCTGGCGTCCGTGGTCGCCAGCACGATCATGGGCAGGTTGTCGGACGGCCGGGTGCAGCGCCGGTACCTGCTCGTCGCGGGCGGTGTCGCCGGCACGATCGGATACGCGCTGTTCGCCGTGCTGCGCGACTACTGGTTCCTGCTCGGCGCCTCCGTCACCTTCGTGGCGGTCACGTCCTCGTTGCTGCCGCAGATCTTCGCGTACGGCCGCGCGGTCTCGAGGGGACCGTCGATGGGCGTCAGCGTCCTGCGCACGCTCCTGTCCGTCGCGTGGGTGGCCGGGCCGCCGCTGGCCGCGCTGATGGTGGCCCAGACCGGCTGGGTCGGGCTCTTCGCCGCCACGGCACTGCTGCAGCTCGGTGTCGCCGTACTCGCGTTCAGCCTCCCGATTCCGGTCGCCGAACCGGAGGAGAAGGTCGAGGAGGCGGCCGGGCCGTCGCGTGGCGGCATGTCGGTCGTCACCGCGGCGTTCGTGTTCCTGCAGGGCTCGGTCGGGCTCGCGGTGAGCGGACTGCCGTTGTTCGTCACGACCGAGCTGCGCGGCACGGCCGGTGACGCCGGGCTCGCGATGGGCCTGTGCGCGGCGCTGGAGATCCCGATGATGCTGTGGTTCGGCTCGCTGGCGAATCGGATGTCCCAGCACAAACTCGTCGTCATTGGTGCGGTCATCGCGTTGAGCTATCACGGCTTGATGCTGTTGACCGACGGCATCTGGCAGGTGATGGCCGCACAGTTGCTGCACGCCACGGTGATCTCGCTGATCATGGGCGTCGGCATCACCTACTTCCAGAGCCTCGACCCCGAACGTCCCGGCCACGCCACGACGATGTTCACCAACACCCAGATCGTCGGCGGCATGATCGCGGGCGCGCTGCTCGGCGTCTCCCAGGGGATCGGCTTCCGCTGGGTCTACGGGTTCACCTTCACCATGTCCTTGGTCGGCCTGGCGTTGCTGCTCGTCGCGGGCAGGCTCACTGGATCGTCGAGGCGGTGACCTTCGGCTTTTCGCCTGCGCCGAGGTAGAAGATCCCCTTGATGGTCTCGAAGCCGAGGCTCGGGTTGCGACGCAGCGTGGAACCCTCGACCGACATCGAGCCCGAGTTGTCGTTGCTGACGAAGAAGACCGCGCCACCGCCCTCGTTGGCCTGGTTGTCCTCGATCAGCGATCCGGCGATCCGCAGCGTGAACGTGTTGCCGTCGTTGTAGATCGCGCCACCGCTGCCACCACCCGGCGTGCCGCCGCGCGCGGGGTTGGCGCCGCGGCCGATGGCTTTGTTGCCCTTCATCAGGCTGTTGAGCACCACCCACGACGTACCGATGCTGCTCAACGCACCGCCGTTGGAGCACACGCCGCCCTCGAACGTGCTGCTCGTGACGTAGACCGGCACGTTGTCGGCCCAGTCGGTCACGCGAATCGCGGCACCGCCGAGATCGGGACCGTTGGCATCGCACTTGTTGTTCGCGAAGCGGGAGTTCACGACCTTGAGCTGACCGCCGCGCACGATCAGCGCGCCGCCGCCTCCGCCATCGGCCGTGTCGCCGGTCGAGTTGCCGTCGGCGAGGGTGATGTTCTGGACCACCAGCCGCGGCCCGTTCTGGTCGAGCACCCGGCGCTGTCCCTGGCCGCTCAACGTGATCCGGCCACCGCCGTCGAGGACGGCCTTCGCGCGGACCTTCGCGGTCGCGGCCATCGGGATGGTGTGCGGATTCGGTCCGCAGTTGAAGGTGATGACACCGCCGGCGGCGACCGCGTCGACCACGGCCTGGGAGGTGCAGCTCGCGGGTGCGCCGGTGCCGATCACGCGGGTGGGCTTGGAGGTGTCCTCGGCGGCGGCTTCCGGTCCGACGGCGGCGGTGCCGTTCGGGTTGCCGAACTTCGCTGGAGGAGGTGGTGGCGGCGGGGGAGCGGCCGGGGTGGTCGGTGCGGCGCTGCTGCTCGGCGGTGGCGTCGTCGTCACGACGGACACGGTCTGGGGCGACGACGCCGGGGGTAACGGGGCGGCGACCGGGTTACCGGAGACTGCCGTGCCGCAGCCGGCCACGAGGGCGGCCAGCAGCACGACGACCTGTCTACCTGACATGGCGGGCACCCTAAGCGGCCTGGGGCGGCTTGGCTACCACTGTTGTGGCCGGCGGCACGACTGCATGTCCACTGACACGGCGAGCACTTCAAGCGGCTCAGGGCAGCTTGTCCACCTCACGTGCGCCCCGAGCGACTCACGGCAGCTTGGCCACCACCGCTGTGGCCAGTTCGATCGCACCGTGGCACAGCGCGTCCGGGTCGGCGACCGTGCGGTCCGCCAGGATCACCCTCGCCACCTCGATCCTCTCCGGCGGTGCTTCCCTGGCGACGCGCTGCGCGATCTTCACCGTGCAGGCCGGCTCGTCGGAGTTCGGTTCGAAGAAGGCCTGCTTGCCGCGGCCGACGTCGACGGGGGTGCCGTCGTCATGGTCGAACGGCTTCTGGCGGCTGAACTCGATCGAGGCCTGGCGCTGCTGGTAGTCCCAGCCGCAGCCCCAGCCGGCGAGCTCGTGCCACGGATACGGCGCCGCCTCGGCCCGCAGCCCCTCGGTGACCTCGTCCTTGGTCAGCAGGGAGCAGGAGTCGACGCTGCCCAGCGAATCCCTGGGCCACGGCTCGCTGCGCCGGGGGATCTGCTCCTCCCGCAGCACCGTGAGCGCGTGGTCGGCCGCCACCCGGCCGAACTCGCACAGCGGCCGGGCGGGGCCGCCGCCCGGCTTGGTCACGATCTCCAGGACGTTGCCGTCGGCCAGCTTGACGGTGTGGACGCACTGCTCCTCGGTCGAGGAGACCTGCTCGGCCGGGCCGAGCACCCCGGCGGGCTCCTCCTTGCCCTGCGGAACGAAGATCTTCACGTTGTAGTCGACCTGCACGCCCTCGTTGTCCTGCTCGTTGAGGCCGATCCAGGTGACGCAGCCGGAGAACCAGTAGGAACCCACCTCGCTGGTCCGGACGTGGCGCGGGGTGAAGCGCCCGTAGATGGTGTCGCTCGCCAGGCCACAGACGTCCATCGTGGTGGGATCGCCGACGGTGCCGGGTGCCGGCAGCCGCGCGTAGAGCACCGCGCCCGCCGCGACCACGACGGCGAGAGCGGCGGCGCCGATGACGATCGCCTTGCGGCGGCGGGGATTCGGGAGCTTGACGCCGTCCAGGAGCGCCCGGACGTTCTCCGCGGCCGGGCGCTCCTGCGGTGCTCGCCGCAGGAGCTGGGCGAGCAGGCCGCCGAACGGGCCCTCGTGCCGCGGGGGCGTGATGTCGTAGGCCTTGGCGCGGCGAAGCTGTTCCTGGGGACCGGCATCCGGGGAGCCCCAGGGCGACGTGCCCTCGACGGCCGCGAACAGCGTGGCGCCCAACGCGAACACGTCCGACGCCGGTCGTGCCTCGTGCCCGTCCGCCACCTCCGGCGCGAGGTAGGCGGGAGTGCCCGCGACGTCACCGCCGCCGACGCGGGTCTGCTCGGCCCACCGGGAGATGCCGAAGTCGCTGAGCTTCGCCACGTCGTTGGCGGTGACCAGCACGTTGCCGGGCTTGACGTCGCGGTGGACCATGTTCTTCGCGTGCATGGCGGCCAGCGCGTCCGCGAGCTGCGCGCCGATCCTCGCGGCCCGCTGCGGCGTGATCGGACCGTCCGCCTCGATGATCTCCGCCAGCGTGCGGGCCGGCAGGTACTCCATGACCAGCCACTGCTCGTCGCCGTCGGTCACCGTGCCGTGCACCGTGATCACGTTGGGGTGGCTGAGCTCGGCGCCGATGCGGGCCTCGTGGCCGATGTCGCCGTCCCTGGACCGCTTGAGCGCCACCGTCTCCCGCAGCCGCAGGTCGGTGGCCCGCCAGACGTCGCCCATGCCGCCGGCGCCGAGGTGCTCCTCGAGCCGGTACCGCTCAGCGACAGTGCGTCCAACCACGAAACAGGATCTTAGGGACGGGTCCCGGCCTCACGGGTGCACACTGCGGGAAATTGTTTGGCCGAAAATACTTCCGGGGGACGGGACGTGGTGTACGAGAGCCTGGCACGGCAGGTGCCGAAGACGGTGCCCGGCGGGATCGTCGCGCTGGCGGTGACCGGCCGCGTGAACAGCGCTCCGGTCGACGGCCACCGGGTGGTGTTCGGCCGCAACCGGCCCGACGTCGACGTCTGCGTCGGCGAAAGCGACCTGCGGGTATCACGCAGGCACGGCGCGCTGACGTGCCGCGACGGTGGCTGGTGGGTGAGCAACCTCGGTCAGCTGCCGATCCGGTTGCCCAGGTCGCGGTGGCTGTTCCCGGAGGAGGACCCGGTGCCGCTCGCGGACGGCTACACGCCGCTGTTCATCCGCGGCACCCGCGACCGCGAGCACCTGCTGGAGCTGTACGTGGCGGGCCCGGACGGCGGTCAGCCCGCGGTGCCGCACGGTGCCACGACCGAGCCTCCGCGCCGATGGAGGCTCACCGACGACGAGCGACTGCTGCTCGTCGTACTGGGTCAGCGGTACCTGATGCACGAGGCGAACCCGCAGCCGCTGGCCCGCCAGCACGTCGCCGAGGTGCTGGCCGAGTTGCGGCCGGAAGAGCAGTGGAGCCACAAGAAGGTCGAGCACATGGTCGCCGCGGTGCGCTCCCGGTTGTCCCGCGAGGGCGTGCCGGGACTCGTCCGCGAGGAGGTCGGCGAGCCCGTCGGCAACGCGCTCAACGACAACCTCATGCGCGAGCTCGTGCTGACGACGACCTTGGTGCCGCCGGACCTGGCGTTGATCGACGCGCTGTCGTGAGTGGACTCGCGCGGTCCTTCTGAACCGGTTGCGAAGCTTTGAAACGCGGTGAGATCAAGGCGTTCCGCAGGTGTTTCCAGAACGTGACCAGGCAGGCGGCACGAGATCCGGATTTTCCGGTCCGGTGCGACCGATGTGCGCGGTGCGGGGCCGGTCCGCGCAGGCCCGGAACCACGCCGCGCGACGATCAACTTCTCGGTCGGCATCACCCCGTTGCGCTGCAACAACAACGCAGCTGACACCGTTCGCCGACGGGTGCCGCTCAAGGAGGTTCCGCACCCCTCGCCGTGACCCGCCTGCCCTGACTCACGAGTCAGGATTCTGGGCATGACCGGGACCTGGTGTTGTGACGGAACGTAGACGAAAAGGCTCGATCTTGCGCACGGTACGCGGTTGATTGAATGCAAACGACACGTTCGTTGAACCGTCACCCGTTCTGGTCACCCTGACGTACTGGCACACTGCGCTCCGTGTCGACCCAGTTCCCCGACGAACCCCCCGAGCGTCACCTCGCGCCGGACCCCGCGTTGATGGAGGCCGCCCGTGCCAGGGGCCGTGAACGCTGGGTCTACGCCGGCGAAGCTGCCGGTGCCGGAGGAGAAGCCGCCGGGCCGTCCGCCGCTCAAGCTCAAGCCCCGCATGGCCGCGATCGCGCTCATGGCCGCCCTTCTTGTCCTCGCAGGAGTGGCTGCCATGTCGTTCGGCGGCGGTTCGGACGACGGCGGCACCGACGTCGCGCAGCCCTCGCACAGCTACGTGCCCGGCCTGATCACGCCGCCGGAGGCGTTGCCGGACGAGTCGGCGCCGCAGACGACCGGCATGGATCCGACGCTCGCGTCCTCGATGCTCGGCCTGATCCCGCCGACGACGCAGCCCGTGGTCCAGCCGCCCGTGGACAACGGCAGGGCTCCCAGCGGCGCCAAGTCGGCCACCATGGGCCCCGGCTGCGGCGGCTGGACGGCGGTCGGCTCGTTCCGCGACGGCCAGAAGGGCTGGGTCGACCACGGCGACGGCAAGTGCGGCTCGACGTACGTGTCGGTCCCGATGTCCGGCGACTCCCGCCGCGACGACCCTTCCGCCTACGGTCAGTGGATCTTCTCGGCCACCGGCACGTGCAGCGTCTCGGTGCACGTGCCGAACGGCGACCTGACCGAGGTCGGGGGTAACCCGACCGTGTACTACGTCTACGACCGCGACGGCGTCGGCGGCACCCCGATGGCGTCGTTCGCGATCAAGCAGGTCGACAAGCGCGGCCAGTGGGTCGACGTCGGCAAGTTCAAGGCCAACGGAAACCTGACCGTGCAGCTGCTCACCCGAGGTCAGGACTGGAACAACTCCGGACCCACCCTCGCCCATCACGCCGCCGGAGCCATCAAGGCAGACTGCACGGTGTGACGAGAGATCTCCACCTGGTCCGGCACGGCGAGGCGACGAAGGACGAGTCGAGGCTGACCGCGCGCGGTCGCCGGCAGACCGAACTGCTGGCCGAACGGTTGCGCGGCATCGGCTTCGCGGCCGTGCACCACGGTCCGCTGGCCCGTGCCACCGAATCCGCGACGCTCATCGCCGAGGTCCTGCGCGTGCCCTGCCGCGCCGAGGCCGCGGCGGGCGACTACGTGCCGCACTTCGTCCCCGACCACGACGAGTTCTTCGACCGGTTCCCCGAGTCGGAGCGCACCCGCGGCCCGGCGCTCGCGCACGAGGCCGAGACGCGCTTCGCCCGGCCCGGCGACGGCCCGGTGCTGGTCGTGACGCACTCGTTCCTGATCAGCTGGCTGGTGCGCGACGCGCTGGACGCGCCACCCGACCGATGGCTGTCGCTGAACCACGACAACGCCGCGCTGACGGTGATCCGCTACACGACCGGCGAGCCGCCCAGGCTGGTCAGGTTCAACGACAGCGGGCACCTCACCGGGCTGTGAGCGTCAGCAACGTGATCTCGCTGGGCGCGAACACGCGCATCGGCGGGCCCCAGAACCCGGCGCCGCGGCTGGTGTAGAGCTGCGTCCGGTCGCTGTGCCGGCTCAGGCCCGCGACCACCGGCTGCTGCAACCGCACCAGGTAGTGGAACGGCCAGATCTGCCCGCCGTGCGTGTGCCCGGAGAGCTGCAGGTCGACGCCCGCCGCCACGGCCTTCTTGATCTCGGACGGCTGGTGCGCGAGCAGGACGACCGGGTCGGTCTCCTGCGTCCCGCGCAGAGCCAGCGCGAGGTCGGCGGCGTGGCCCGGCTCGCCGGAGTGGTCGGCGGTGATGTCGTCGATGCCCGCGAACACCAGACGGGCGTCGCCGCGTTCCAGCGCCACGTGCTCGTTGTGCAGCGCCTTCCAGCCCAGCCTGGTCATCAGGTCGAGCCAGCCCTGCGCGTTCGAGTAGTACTCGTGGTTGCCGGTGATGTAGAAGCGGTGCTTCGTGCGCACGTCGCCGAGCGGGGTGGCCTGTTCGAGACGCTGGTCGGCAGTGCCGTCCGCGATGTCACCGACGTGCACGGCGACGTCGGCGTTGAGTTCGTTGACCGCGTCGACCATCTTCCGCGACCACTTGGCGCGGTCGATCGCGCCGTAGTGGGTGTCGGTGATGACGGCGATGGTCAGGCCGTCGAACGCCGGGTCGAGCCGGGGGAGCGCGACGGTCTGGCGCTTGATCCGCGGCACCCGCATGGCCTCGTACACGCCGTAGACCGTGACCGTGACGATGAGAACGGCCAACAGGACCGCGATCAGGCGGGACCGGAACGGGTTGTCCACACCGGACACCGCCAGCGCCAGTCGCACGACGTCCGTGATCAGCGTCCAGACGAACGCGATCCAGGCGAACCCGAGCAGGAACTGCGAGACGCGCGCGGCCTGGTCGCTGTTGCGGCGGGTGAACAGCACCATCATGGCGATGGCCGCCGCGGCGAACACGATCGCGGCGATCGGGCGGACCGGGTCCGGCCACTCGGCGCTCGCCGCGAACAGTCCTTCGAAGGGCACCCAGAACAGCAGCGTGGTGACGCTCAGCAGGACGAGCGTGAAGACCACGCGCCGTACCGTGATGCGGGGCCGGGTCGCGGTGGTCGTCATCGCTCATCCTCCAGGTCTGTCATTCCAATCTATGTCAACGCGCGAAGGTTGGTCTGTACGCCCGATTCGCCATAGACGTCCGTCACACGTGTGCTCCCGGTTCGGGCTCGGAGGCAACCGCCGGCGCGACTGTGAGTCCTGATATCAAGACCGCGAAACGGCCACGTCCGTTGCCGCGACCAGACGACATAGAGTGGGCCACATGATCTTCTACACCGACGAGGAGAGCCGGACGCTGCGCACCGCTGTGTACGGCGCGATGCTGCTGGTCTCCCACGCCGACCCCGGCCCTGTGCTGGAGGAGCGATTCGCCGGCCTGCGCGCCCTCGCGCACCTTTCGCCCGATCTGCGCACCGTCCTGGGTGCCGCCCGCCCGTCCGTGCCCGCTGGCACGGACGAGGAGATCGAGCCCGTCATCCTGGAAGCCCTGCGGCGCTCGATGAAGATCCTCTCGGCCCGTTCGCCGGAGGACGCAGCGGCGTTCCCGCGCGCCGTGCTGACGATCGCCCGTGAGGTCGCCGAGGCCGACGGTGTGGTGGTGGACGCCGAGGACGCGATGGTGGCTCGCATCGAGGGCGCACTCGCGCTCTGATAAGTGCTCAATTGGTGAGCACTTTAGGCGCGATCCTGGAGCCATGAACACTTTCCTGGCTGCCACGACCGAGGACTGGCGCTCCTGGCTGGAGCGCCACGCCGAGACCGAGACCGACGTGTGGCTGGTCATCCACCACAAGGAAAGCGCCGTGCGCACGATCCGGTACGAGGAAGCGATCGAGCAGGCGCTGTGCTTCGGGTGGATCGACAGCAACCACCGCAAGCACGAGGCCGCCAGTTCGGTGCTCAGGTTCAGCCCACGGCGGCCGACCAGTGGCTGGAGCGCGCTGAACCGGCGCCGGGCCGCGCGGATGATCGAGGCCGGGTTGATGACGCCGCGCGGTCAGGAGCTGATCGACCACGCGCACGCGACCGGCCGGTGGGAGATCGGGATGCCGGTCGAGCTCGTCGAGGCCTTCGCCGGCAATCCCGTTGCCCGCGCGCACTTCGAGGCGTTCCCGCCGTCGTCGCAGCGGCTGATCCTGGAGTGGATCACGCAGGCGCGCCGGGCGGACACCCGGCTCAGGCGGGTCACCGAGACCGTGGAACTGGCCGAGCTCAACCTCCGGGCCCGGCACGGTGTCCGGCGGGATGCGGTGGGCGGGGCTAGCCTCCGCTCATGAGCGTGGACGTCCGGCCGGAAATCGTGGTGCGCAAGCCACGTTCCGAGGTGGCGGCCTTCATGTTCGACCCGGCCAACGACCTCACCTGGACCGGCGGGATCACCGCGAGCCGGCCCCAGCAGCCGGGTCCGCTCGTGGCGGGTTCGACCGTCGTGAGGACCGCGAAGTTCCTCGGGCGCACGTTCGACTACGGCTACGTGGTCACCGCGCACGAACCCGACCGGCTCGTCGAGATGAAGGTCGAGAAGCCGTTCCCGATGACCGTCCGGTACGAGCTGGAGGACGTGCCGGACGGCACCCGCGTCGCCATTCGCGCGACCGGGTCGCCGGGCGGGTTCTTCGCGGTCGCGGAGCCGTTGATGCGGTGGCAGGTGCGGCGCAGCATCGCCGCGGACCTCGAGCGGTTGCGGCGCAACGTCGAGCACTAGGCCGAACGGCCGATAGCGCGGAACTTTTCTGGTGGCAGGGTGGATTCCAAGGGGATCAACACCGGGGGAGTGCCACACCATGGATCTGTCGCGCCGTGAACTGCTGACCCGCACCGGCCAGGCCGCCGCCGTCGCCACCGCCGCGTCCACGCTCACCGCGGGTGCCGTGGGTTCCGCATCTGCATCGGCTGAGGGCGCTGGCGTTCGGTTGACGCAGGGGACGAACATCTCGGTGTCGCGGTCTCGTGACGGCAAGTGGCTCGCGATCGATCTCGTGACGGCGATCTGGGTGCTGCCGGCCACGGGTGGCGTCGCGCGGAAGCTGACCGACGAGCTGCAGGATGCCACGCTGCCGTCGTTCGGGCCGGGTGGTCAGATCGCCTTTCAGTCCTATCGGGACGGTAACTACCACCTGTACGTCATGGGTCTTGACGGCGGCTCTTCGAAGCAGCTCACCAGCGGGACGTACGACCACCGCGAGCCCGCGTTCTCGCCGGACGGCACGAAGATCGCGTTCGTCAGCGACCGGGCCGGCAGCTACGGCGTGTACGTGCTCGACGTGGCGACCGGGGCCATCACGCAGCTCGTCGGCGCTCCGGACGAGGCAGCGGCGCCGCAGTGGTCGCCGGACGGCAAGCGGATCATCTTCATCAGCGGCAATGCCACGGTCGACGTGGTGTCGCTGGACGGCAAGCGTGAACGGCTGATCACGGCACCTGCGGGTGCGCAGCTGTTCGGTGCCGCGTTCGGGCCCGGCGACCAGCCCAGCTACACGCTGATGAGGCCCGGCCAGGCCGATCTGATGCTGGGGTCGGCGGCGGTGGTCACCGGGCAGGACGTGTTCGGGTTCGCGCCGGTGTGGGACGGCGACAGCGTCCTCTACACCGCGGACGGCAAGATTCGCCTGCGCGCCAACGGTTCTGTGCGAGACATCCCGTTCGAGGCCACTGTTCCGGTGCGGCAGGTTCGGCAGCATCGCACCAAGAACCTCAGTGGCGGCCCGGTGAAGGGCATCGCCGGTCCGGTCGTGTCGCGCGACGGCACCAAGATCGCGTTCCGGGCGCTGAACTCCCTCTACCTGCTCAGCGGCGGCAAGACCACCAAGCTGACCGACGGCACGTACTTCGACTCCGACCCGGACTTCTCGCCGGACGGCACGAAACTCCTCTACGCGAGCGACCGCGACGGGTTCGCGCAGTTGCGGATCCGCGACCTGACCTCCGGCGACGACAAGGCGTTCGCGCCGGCGCCGGGCGCGCAGACCACGCCGCGGTTCTCGCCCGACGGCACCAAGGTCGCCTACGTGGACCACGACGGCCAGGTCTGGATCGTCGACGCCGCGGGCCGCCGCCAGGTCACGCCGACGCTGTTCCAGCCGGGCCGGCCGACGTGGTCCGCGGACGGCACGGTCGTCGCACTGGCCGCCGTGAAGCCGTTCTCGCGCCGCTTCCGCGAGGGCACCAGCCAGGTGCTGACGGTCGATCTCGGCTCCGGCGAGCTGAAGTACACCGAGCCGATGCCGTTCCGGTCGATCGCGACGCGCGGCGACGACGGGCCGGTGTGGTCGCCGGACGGCAAGCACATCGCGTTCGTCGTGGAGAGCGTGGCGTGGGTCGTTCCCGTTGACGGCAAGGGAAACTTCCTGGGCGAGCCGCGTCAGGTGACCCGCGAGGTCACCGACTCGCTGGCGTGGCACGGCAACGATTCGTTGGTGTACCTGAGCAACGGTCGGCTACGGAAGTCCACTCTGGACGGATCCGCGTCGACGATCCGGGTGGGACTGAACTGGAGCAAGCCGCGTTCGCCCGAGCGCAAGATCGTCCGGGTCGGCGCCTACTGGGACGGCGAGGCCGCCGAGCTCCGTTCGAACGTCGACATCGTCGTCGAAGGCGGCTGTGTCAAGGAAATCCGGCCGCAGCAGGGCCGCGCCGACATCGACGCGAGCGACCTGACCGCGATGCCGGGCCTGATCGACGCCCACAACCACTGGCACCTGCGCGGCCGGCAGTGGGGCGCGCGCCAGGGCAGGGTGTGGCTCGCGTACGGCATCACGACCGTCCGCTCACCCGGCGACCCGGTCTACCAGATGGTCGAGACCCGCGAGGCCCTGGCAGCCGGAACCCTGGTGGGCCCCCGCTTCTACGCCACCGGCGAGGCCGTCGACGGCTCCCGCGTCTACTACAACTTCATGCGCCCCACCCGATCGCGCGCCCAGCTGGACCTGGAACTCCGCCGGGCCCACGAGCTCGGCTACGACATGATCAAAACCTACGTCCGCCTACCCGTGGAACTACAACGCCTGGCCGTACAACGCTCCCGAGTGCCGCTGTCGTCGCACTACCTGTACCCGGCCGCGAACCTCGGCATGGACGGCATGGAACACGTCGGCGCCACCAACCGCCTCGGCTACTCCCACACGATCACGCGCCAGGGCAACGCGTACCAGGACGTGGTGTCGCTGTTCACCGCGTCCGGCATGTCGATGACGCCCACCTTGTTCCACTCCCGCGCGTTGTTGGCGGAGGACAAGTCGTTGGTGACGGATGAGCGCACCCGCGTGCTGTTCCCGCCGTGGGAGTACGAGCGCTACGTGGCCGACGCCAACAACGCCGGTACCCCGGCTTCCATGTGGTCGACCCACATCCTGCGCGGCTGGGTCGCCCTCGCGCTGGCGGTGCATCGCGGTGGCGGACTGGTCATCTGCGGCACGGACGCCCCGCTCGACGCGCCCGCCACGGCAACGCACATGAACCTGCGCGCGATGGTGAAGTACGGCTTCACGCCGCGGGAAGCACTGATCACCGCCACCAGGAACCCGGCTCGCTGGCTCGGGCTGCCGATCGGTGCGATTCGGCCGGGAGCGCCTGCGGACATCTCGTTCGTGTCCGGGAATCCGCTGGCGGACATCAAGGCTGCGGCTGACGTCCGGCAGGTCATGGTTGGTGGGCGGGTTCATCAGGTTGCTGATCTGTTGGCGCCTTATCAGGGACAGGTCGCGACTGCGTCCGTGGAGGCGTTGCCTGCCTTGGCTTCTGCGGAGAACAAGCACTGGTGGCATGAGCCGGAGTGGGCTGAGCACGTCTGCTGTGGGCACTAAGCAGGCTGCCCGAAGTCCTGTCCGGAACCTCAGGCGACTCGTTGCTGCCGGCGTCAGCAAGTACCACCAACTCGACATCAACAGGCGTTTTTCTACTACCAACAGGGCGTTTCGGGCCCGGGCACCTGGTGCCGGTGCTGCGGGATGTGGAACAGGTTGGGTGTAGTTGACGGCGATTCGATCAAGAGTTGGTGGTACTTGCAGGCGCATCGGGCTGGACGCCGAACCGCTCCGCGAGTAACGGACAGGACTTCGGGCAGCCTGCTTAGCAGTTCTGGTGCTGGAGATGCTGTGGGAAGCGCACGACCCGCGTCGTGCGCTTCGTGGAAGGCTCGGCTTCGGCGACGAGGCGTCTGCCGCCCGCTGGGTGGTCGGCACGCTGAACGAGTACTGATCGGGTCGCCGTTGTTTCGATGCCGTTGACGGCTCGGGTCACCGGCTGGCTCGACGCCGGTACCGGGCATCTTCCCGCGACGGCTCGCGACGCTCTGCGCGGGCTGCTCGCCGGCGCGCCTCCCGACCTGCTGCCGACACAACTTGTGCACCACGACTTCCGCTCCGCCAACGTCCTGTGCGCCGGAGCCGAGGTCGCCGCGGTCATCGACTGCGAGGAGACCAGGCACGACCACCGGGTCGTCGAGCTGGCCCGATCGGCGGTCTTGCTCGGGACCCGCTTCCGCAACTGGGGGCCGGTGTCGGCCGACGTCCGCGCGGAGTTCCTGGCCGGCTACCAGTCCGTCCGTCGGCGCTGAATCATCTCGCGGAACTAGTCCCCGAAGGTCGGCGTAAGGCGAAGCCGTGCCGCCAGTATGAAACCGCAACCCACCCCACCCAACCCACCCACGTACGCAATCTGACGTACGCGAGATCAGAACGTGAGCGGATGAACCGAGCTCCAGTGGTCGCAACCATAAGACGGGACACCACAAGCGAAGGAGCGAACCGCGATGACTACCACCCGCAAGCTCAGCGGCCGTGCCCGCAAGGCTGTGCTGCTAGTGCACGTCCTGTCGGCGGCGGCGTGGCTCGGCATCGACCTCGCACTGGGCATCCTGGTCGTGGTCGCACTGTCTACAGAGGACGTCAACACCGCGGGCATCGCGGTCCTGGCGATCGACCTCTTCGCGATCTGGCCGATGCTGGGCGCCAGCATCGTCTGCATGATCTCCGGCGTGGTGCTCGGCGTCGGCAGCAAGTACGGGCTCGTGCGCTACTGGTGGGTGGCGACCAAGCTGGTCATGAACGTCGGCATGTCGCTGCTGATCGCGTTCTCGCTGCGGCCGGGCGTGGTCGAGGCGGCGCGGATCGGCGCGCGGATGATGGCGGGTGACCCGTCCGCCGTCCTCCCGCCCGACCTGATGTACCCGGTCGTGGTCGCGCCGACGTTGTTGCTGTTCGCCTACGTGCTGTCGGTGTTCAAGCCGTGGGGCCGGATTCGCAAGTCAGCGCAACCAGTCAAGCGCCAGCGCCGCGACCTCGTCGGGGCGGTCTAGCTGCAGGAAGTGTCCGGCGTCCGCCACGATCTCGACCCGCGAACCAGGGGCGAGACCGGTGGCGGCGTCGGCGTATTTGTCAGCGGTGATGCAGCCGTCGTCGGCGCCCGCGAGCACCAGCATCGGGAGCTGGGCGGGCTTCTCGGAGATCTTCGCCAGATCGGCCAGCGCGGGATCGTGCAGCGTACGGTCGAAGTTCGCCCGGTACAGCTTCAGCGCATTGGCCCGCAGAGCTGGATCGGCGTACATGGAGTGGACGTACGACGGCGTTTCCAGGCCAGGTGACCAGGTGCGCCACAGGTAGTCGATCAACGAGGAGTTCAGCAGGCTCTCGGCCACCCCGGGCACCTGGAACATGAACAGGTAGAAGAACCGTTGCTGCTGCGCGGGATCGTCGAAGATCGTGCGCAACGCGGCCGGTGGCGGCACGGACATCGTGATCACCCGGCGGACGCGCGAGGGCCACGCCGCCGCGAGTCGCGCAGCCACGCCGGCGCCGATGTCGTGGCCGATCACGTCCAGGGGCTCCGGCGAAAGCGCCGCGTTCACCGCCGCGGCGTCGGCGGCCAAGGTCAGGCCGTCGCCGAACGACAGCTGATCCAACGTCGACGGGTGGTGGCCGCGCAGGAACGGTGCGACCACCCGGCGCCCGGCGGCGACCAGACGTTCGGCGAGTGGACCGAAGGACGCCGGGTGGTCGGGGAAGCCGTGCCAGCACACGACGATCGGCCCCTCACCCGCGGCCAGCGCCGGAACGGAGAGGCGGTCGGTCGGAATGACGATCTCTTCGAAGTCCATTCAGAAGTCCACTCGCATCACGAAACGTCGTTTGGTGGGGTGGGTGACCTGGGTGAACCCGGCATCCTCGAACACCTGCCGCGCGCCGACGTGCATTTCGCCCCACGTGACGGTCTGGCCGGGCGCGGCGATCATCGGATACGCCTCGATCGCGCGGGCGCCGTGTGACCGGGCGTGTTCAACGGTGGCGGCCGCCAGCTCGTAGGTGAGGCCCTGCCGGCGGAATCCCTTGCGCACCACGAAACACGTCACGGCCCACACGCCGTCGTCGTCCTTGTCCTCGGAACGCCCCTTCCACGGAATGGGCATGTCCAGCAACTTGGCGTAGTCACACCGGGGTTCGACGGCCACCCAGCCCGCCGGCGACTCGTCCACATAGGCCACCAGCCCGCTGCCAACAGCGGATTGCGACTCGTGCGCGGCGTAGCGCTCGTCGAACGTCGAGTCGCGCCACATCCAGCCCTTCACCTTGTACCGCTGGCAGTGGCACTTGCTCGGCTCGGAACCGTCGAAGATCGCCTCGACGTCCTCCCACGGCACCTCGTCCGACGGCACGATCCTGATCACAAGCCCCAGCCTAGCGCCGTGACCGCCAACCTTCACCGCGTATTCGACGCTCAGCAGGGCACCTCGCGGCACCGGCCCCACGCCCCACATCCAACCAGGATGAGGACGTGAGGCCGGCACCACGATGCATCCGTCTGACCGCCGAATCCGGGGCAAAGGCTGGCGGCCACGGCGCTAGTAGATCGTTGCGACTAATATTTGGAGTATTGGCGGCGGGCGTGATGCCGGCAGGTGGCCGTGTTTCGATCATGAAGATCGCGCTCTCATGGCTGCCGCCTGCGTGGTTGGTGGTAGTTGGGGCGATCAGCAAACGCTTGCGTCGGCAGTTTTCTACCGCCAACTCGCCGTTGACGTTACGTGAGAGCGCGACCATCCGGGCTTTCGACGACAAGCGACCGCCCGGCGGGGCACAACTAAGCCGCAACGCTCTACTAGTAGACCGTCGCCTCGAACATTTGGTGTATTGGTGGCGTGTTGTGATCGGCAGGTGGCCGCGTTTCGATCATGAAGATCGCGCCCTCATGGCTTCCGCCTGTGCAGTTGGTAGTAGCTGCGATGATCAGCACACGCTTGCGTCGGCAGTTTTCTACTGCCAACTCAGCGTCGGCATTGCGTGAGAGCGCGACCATCCGGACTTGGTGACCAGCGACCGGACCATTCAGACCCTGCCCAACTCAACGGAGCACAACTAAGCCGCGACGCTCTACTAGATCTCCTGCGTCAGGTTCACCGGGTTTCCGTCCGGATCGAGGACGTGCGCGACGCGCTGGCCCCACGGCATGTCGTTCGACGGTCCCTGCACGCGCCCGCCCGCGCGCTCGACCAGTGGCAGCAGCGCGTTCACGTCGTCCACCGAGATGCTCAGCACGATGCGGGGAGCGGCCGACGTGTCGGTTTCCTTGACGACGAGCCCGAGTTCCGCGTCGCCGATTTCGAGCGTCTTGAAGAACACCTTGCCCCGCTCCGGGTAGCGGGACACCTCGCGAGCATCGAAGACCTGCTCGTAGAACGCCTGCAGCCCAGGCAGGTCGGACGTCGTGATGATCGGCTGGATCGCCATCGGTGAGCTCCTAAGCAGAGTTGTTCACCGACATACGGGGCGACCGAGGAAAACTCATCGATCGGATTCGCGCCGGGTGAGCACCAGGGGAGCGTCGTCGGTGATGGCGACCGTGTGCTCGGAGTGGGCCGTGCGGGAGCCGTCGGCCGACCGGATGGTCCAGCCGTCGGGGTCGTAGACGATCCGGTCGGTCGTGCGGGCGAGCCAGGGTTCGATCGCGATCGTCAGACCTGGCCGGAGCGTGAGGCCGCGGCCCGCGTAACCCCGGTTGGAGACATGGGGTTCCTCGTGCATGGTGCGGCCGATGCCGTGGCCACCGAACTCGGTGTTGACCGGGTAGCCGTAGTCGCGGGCCACCTTCCAGATGGCCGCCGAGATGTCACCCAGGCGGTTGCCGGGCAGCGCCACCTCGATCGCCGCCTCCAGCGCCTCCTCGGTGGCGCGGATTATCCGCAGGTCCTCCTCGGCGGCGGTGCCGACGACGACCGTGCGCGCCGAGTCGGCCACCCAGCCGTCGATGCCGACCGCGAGGTCCGCGGTGAGCACGTCGCCGTCGCGCAGCACGTAGTCGTGGGGCAGGCCGTGCAGGACGGCGTCGTTGACCGACAGGCAGATCACGTTGCGGAACGGGCCTTTGCCGAAGGACGGCGAGTAGTCCCAGTAGCAGGACTGCGCCCCGCGCTCGTTTGATCATGCCGCGCGCGTGGTGCTCCAGCTCGAGGAGGTTGACGCCCACGTCGGCGAGCCGGCCCACCTCGGTGAGCACCTCGGCGACGAAACGCCCGGCCACGTGCATGCGCTCGATCTCGGCGGGCGACTTCAGTTCGATCACGACTACCTCGTGTGTCAAGACGGTATAGTTATACCGGAACACTAACACTTGTCGGTATAGTAATACCAGTCGTACTCTGGGGGCATGGTCCGCCAACCGCTCACGCCTGAGCAGATCGAAGCCGGCAGGCGTCTCGGCGCCATGTTGCGGCAAGCGCGAGCGGGACGCGACCTGGTGGAGGTCGCGCACGCGGCCGGCATCTCGCCGGAGACGCTGCGCAAGATCGAGACCGGCCGGCTGCCCTCGCCCGGGTTCGGCACGATCGTCTGCCTCGGTGAGGCGCTCGGCCTGCCGGTGCAGGAACTGGCGGCCACCTGGCGCGGCGGCGACCTACCGCTGGAAGCCGTCTCGTAGCGGCGGCGCGCCGAACAACGGCAGCAGGTCGTCGACGTTGAGGAACGTCGTGCTACCCGTGACGAGGCCTCCGCGCACATCGATGAACACCAGCCCGAACGGCTTGTCCAGGCCGGGCCGCATCTGCCAGTAGGCGGGTGAGCCGTTCGCCTTCACCGGCACCAGCCACGCACCCTCGCACGCCGCGTTCGGCGCCTGCAGCACCTTGGCGATGTGCGCGCGCCCGCGTACCCACCAGCGGTACGGCGGCATCGACATCGTGGCGTCCTCGTGCAGCAACGCCACGAGGGTGCGGACATCGTGCCGTTCGAACGCCTCGCAGTAGCGGCTGAGCAACGACTTCTGCTTGGGGTCCGCGGGGTTCAGCGACTCGCCGGGATCGACCGTGCGCAACGTCGCCCGTGCCCGTTGCAACGCGCTGTTCGCCGACGCGACCGAGATGTCCAGCAGGGTGGCGACCTCGTCCGCCTTCCACGCGAGCACATCGCGCAGGATCAGCACGGCTCGCTGCTTGGGCGGGAGGTGCTGGAGCGCGGCCACGAACGCCAGCCGGATCGTCTCCTTGCGGATCGCCTGGTCCTCCGGCAGCACCTTGTGGTCCGGCACGGGCTGCACGAAAGCCCGCTCGTGCAGCGGCGCCCCGATCTCGCCGCCCGACGGGCCGAGGTCGATCGGACAGCGCGCGCCGTTGCGAGCTGCGCAGCATGTCGATGCAGATGTTCGTGGCGATCCGGTAGAGCCAGGTGCGCAGCGACGCCCGTTGCTCGTCGAAGCTGTCGAACGCCTTCCACGCGCGCACGAGCGTCTCCTGCGTGGCGTCCTCGGCCTCGAACCCGGAGCCGAGCATGCGGTAGCAGTAGCCGGTCAGCTCGATCCGGAACGGCTCCAGCGTCTCGATCACGACCTGCACCCTACGCGGACCGCTGACAGGTTGCGCGCGCTGAATAGGTTGACCTTGCCGATGTGCGCTTTTGCCTACCTTGCCGTACCCCACCCGGCCGATGAGCTTTCTGACGCCAGGCCGCCGAGCTCGACGACTTCAGCGACGAGGCTGCGGCTTGCACGTAGGCACGGGCTGGCGGCGGCATGTCCGCAAGGCCCAGGCCGCCGCCACGTTCAAATCACGAATTCGCGACGTCGTAGCCGTACTTGCCTCCGTTGACCGTGAAGCCGGCCGCGCAGTTCGCGGTCGAGCTCGTGGCGTACGACGAGCGCCACGGGCCGGTGGCGATGGCGTAGTAGGGTCCGCCGATCCCTCCCTTCTTGCACTCGGCCCACGCGCGGTAAATGGTTGGGGACGTGACGCGGCATTTGGCTGTCACCGAGATCGACGTCTTCGTCACGACGCAGCCGTTCAAGCCGGCGTGCGCCGCGTTCGGAACTGCGACGGACAGGCCGGACACCGCCACGAACGAGGCGAGCCCAATCATCAACTTTCGCAGTCGGGTCATGTCGTACCGCTCCTCTTGAAGAATTCGAACCGTGGTCTGCTGACCGAGACCGAGCGGGCAAGGTCAGCGGCGCCAAGGATCAGATCGCAGGCCCAGGCGTCACAAGAACATTCGGATCTGCCCGAATGTCGTCATGGCCGCCGTACCCTCGTAGTACAGATGCATGGCACATCGGGGGGATGGCATGCTCAGGATCTACTTTTCCAGCGACGACATCGCGCGTACCCGGATCGCTCCCGGCCCGGATCCGCTGTGGGAGCTGATGCTGGCGCTGCAGATGCTCAGCCCGCAGCGTGGTGACCTGCTGTTCACCGGCTGGCGCAGGGAGGCCACGGAAGCGTTGCGCCACGCCGACTTGGGTCCGCCGCTGGAGTTGCTGCGCGCTCTCAACCCGAACGTCGGGTACTTCCCGGACTTCCTCAACCCGATCGAGGCATTGCACGGGCTCGATCACGGGCTGGAGGCGATCCGCCGCACTCCCAAGCGAATGCTCACCAGGGACGTGCGCGAACTGGCACGGTCACGGAGGCTGCCGGCCACCGTGCGCGAGGTGGCCGACGGAGATCCGCGGACGCTCAAGACGCTCACCAGCACCATGCGGGCATGCCATGAACTGGTGCTGGCGCCGTACTGGAGCCACATCGAAACCGCGGTTGACCGAGACCGCTCGACCAAGGTGAATGCCCTGGCCCACGGGGGAGTGCAAGCAATGCTGGCCTGTCTGCGACCGCTGGCCGGCTGGTCCGACGGAGAACTCCGCGTGCCGGACTACCGTGATCAGGAACTTCACCTGGACGGTCGCGGGTTGCTGCTCATCCCGTCGTATTTCATCGTCAACAAACCATTGACCATGTTCGACCCGGCACTGCCTCCGGTGCTGGTCTATCCGGTGCAACGCCCACCGGACACCCTGCCCGTCCGTGACACCGCGAGGCCGCAGGCACTCAGCGCACTCATCGGCCCCACCCGCGCGGCGGTCCTGCAGGCGATCGGCACGAATCCGAGGACCACCGAGGAACTGGCCAGCCGTGCCGGAGTCTCGGCCGCCTCCGCCAGCGAGCACAGCGGCGTGCTGCGCAGGTCCGGACTGGTCGAGAGCCACCGCGAGCGCAACCGCATGCGGCATCGCCTGACGGCTTTGGGGCTCGCACTGCTGGAACATCGCGGGCCTGCGAGCGACCTGTGTACGAGCGCAGGGCGTCCGGTGTCCAGAGGTCGCCGGGGAGGTGGCTGAGCGACGGCGCTGAACCGCTCCTGCACCGCCATCTCGGAGTGGGCATCGCGCGCAACAAGCCGGTGCGTCTCGCACGGGACGTGAGCGCACCTCCGACAACGGCTGAGCCCTCGCCGGACATGGCCCCACGTTCGGCGGAGTTGTGCTTGTTCGCGTAGAGGTGAGTGACGTGACGTGTGAGCTACCCGCTCGTCAAAAGGTGCTTGGGCTGGTTCAGAGCCCCTGCCGCAGAGGCGGCCACACGGAACTTGCTTGCTGTCATGGGGTTGCACGGCCGAGGCCGCGCCGAGTTGGCTTCGCCTCAGGTTTGTCGTCGCTGTCGGCGGCGGGGGTGATGTGCCCGTACTCGGCGAGCCACCCGGTAGCGCGGTGGTCGCCACGGCGGGTGAACACCGCCGCGCCAGAGGCGGCGCCCGTGTCTGGGTCACCGTCGTCGATGACCGGGTAGTCGATCTCGGTGGTGTTCTTGGTGGTCGTCACCGGTGTGTGTGTTCGGCCTGTCCACGCGACTGCGGCTGCGCCCGCGATACCGCTGATGGCCGCGTCGTGGCTGCGCGCAACCAGCACTGCCGATGTGGTCCGCTCGCGCAGCAGCGCGGTGTACGCCGCTTGGTCGAGCTCGCAGTTCGCCGGCGGCCGGCCAGGTGCCCAATCCGGGGCACGCACGCCGCGGCTCAGCGCTGAGCGCCACATGTTGGGCACCAGTTCCTTCGCGCGTGCTCGGGTGGCCATCTGTTCGCACATCCAGAGCAGCCGTCCGGCTCCCCTGCCGGGGATGCAACCGCGCCACCGCACCCGCCGGTCCAGATCAGCCGACACGATCGCCACCCACGGGTGCACGGTGCCGAGATACCCCTGTGCCGCAAGCCAGGCGAGATAGCGCGGGCTCTGTTCCAGCACGGGGTACAGCGTGCCCATCGGGATGCCTGCGACCGCTCGCCGGTCGCGGCCGTTGCCTGCGAACAGGTGTGGTGAACGGGCGACGAGGAGCAGCGTCGCCCACGCCAGGTCGCCGCGCTGGACGCTCGCGGAGGAACCCAGACCTTGGACGGCGGTGGTGTCGGTGAGCCGCGAGCTTCGGCCACGTGCCCGGATCGCTGTGGCTACAGCCGGCCGGTTGGCCTCGGTGACCGGTGCGTCGAGCAGTTCGGGAACGGTCACGCTGAGAACGCACGTCAGCGCTTCCTCGGCCATGTCGGCGTCGTCGGGGAGCGGCAGCATGCCGAACACCTGCCGCAGGCGTGCGCCGGTGTAGGTGGACACCATGAGCTGGGCGGTCAGCCGCCCGAGGTCGGTCACCGTCAGCGCGGTGTCGCCGTCGCGTTCGTGCTGGATGAGGTAGTCCTTGTCGACGAGGAACCGCAGAGAGTCGCGCACGGGTTCCACGTCCTCGTCCCCTTGTGCGAAGGCGAGAGTCTGCCGCCACCACGCTTCGGCCTCGACCACCGTCGTGATCCGGCCCTGCAGCACCTCGGCGAGCACGTGGTCGGCCAGGCTGTCGTAGATCTGCGAGTAGACGGAGTAGCCCGCCATCAGTCGCCGCTGCCAGTCCGCACGTTCGGTCTCGTCGGTGATCAGATAGGCCCAGCCCTCGGTCTCCCCTGCGCCGACTCGGCCGGCTCGGCCGAACATCTGCATCACTGTCGCGGTGTCCATCGGCTCGGTGCCGATCTTCGTGTCGCGTACGACGACCGCACGGGCCGGCAGGTTCACCCCAGCGGCCACGGTGGTCGTGGCCACCAGTACGTCTGCCGTCCTGGTGCGGAAAGCCTGCTCCGCCGCGCGCTTGCCGTCCCAGTCCGCGTAGTGCAGGCGCACGCCGACCTCAGCGCAGACGGTCTCGAGCTTGTCGAAGTCGGTCGGCCCCACCAGGTGTACGGGTGCTCCGCGTTCGGCGGCGATCATCAACGCGGTCGACCGCACCTTGGGCTTGGATCCGCAGAACACCAGCACGCTGCCCCTTTCGGCAGTGTGCCGCCGTACGAGGTCCGCGACGACCTGCTCTCGCATGCGGGACGCCTCGGTGTAGCGGGAGCTGGCCGGCACCATCGGCAGTTGCCACGTCAGACGTGATGGTCGCCAGGTCGTGGTGACCAGTTCGCCTTCCAGCCACTGCGCGACTTCCGAAGCATTAGTCACGGTGGCCGACAATCCGACGATCCGCACCGGTGAGTCGGCGCCGCGCACCCGTGCGAGCAATGCCTCCAGCAGGGCGCCCCTGCCCGCGCTGCCAAGGAGGTGGATCTCGTCCACGACCATGCAGCCGACCTCGGCCAGTGCCGTCTGCAAGGACGAGGCCCGGCAGATCGCCTCGAACTTCTCCGTGGTCGCGACCCAGAGGTCCGCGGCACGCACCCGCTCCACGTCCACGGCGTACTCACCGGACAGTCGTTCCACGCGCAGGCCCTGATCGCGCCACGTTTCGAGCTCGCGATCCAACTCGTCGGTCAGTGTCCGCTGCGGCACCAGCCACGCGGCTTTGCGCCCCTCCTCGAGGATGCTGCGCAGTGCGGCGAGCATCCCGATCACCGTCTTGCCGGCACCGGTAGGCGCTGTGACCACCACGTGCTCGTCGCCGTCCACAATGGAGGGACATGCCTCGGCCTGCGCCTGGTTCAACGTCGGGTACGGCAGAAACCTCAACCAGTCACGCGGTACGAGTTCTTCGGCGGGGACCGGCCGGGGCGCCGCGGCCGGGTCGGTCGGCTCATGCAGATCCCAGAGCAACGCGAACGCATCTCGTGCCGCTCGCGCGTCCGCCTCGGTCAGCGGTTTCGTCGGCTCCGCGACGAGGCCGCCCATCCCGGACAACGACGGTGTCACCTGCAACCCGGCCAACCCGCCATTGGCCAGGTCGACAGAAGTGATCCACTCCTCCTCGACCCAGTGCGCCACTGCCCGGAAGGCGATATCAGCGGCGCGCAACCGGCTGCGCAGGCCCTCGAACTCAGCGGTGTCTGGAAATACAACGCGTGTGTCGGTGCCTTCCGGCAACGGCGGTACGACCAGCTGCGGGTCAACCGTCTTGCACCAGTACAGCAATCGGTGTTCGACAGCGGCTTCGGTCGGGGCGAGCTGCACCACGGCCTGAGTGCTGTCTCGTCCCGCAGTGTCGCCGGCATCGGCGAGAATTCGACGAATCTTCGCTGCGGTGACCGTGGTCGACGTGCGCCGCGCCGGCGGTGAGGCAGGTGCGTCGGCTGAATCCCGCTCAGGCGCCTCCACTTCAGGCTGCGGCGGTGCAACGGCAGCCGCACGAGCGACCTTGCCGGTATCGGCCACCGCCGGCGGTGATGTGTCCTCAACGCCGCCTTGACGCACCCGTGGGGGCACCGCAGGTGCCGGCCTGGGTCGTTGCTCCGCGGCCAGCCGAGTCAGGCGTTCGTCGTCCGCGAGACGCCGAGCGACCACCTCCGGCCGCAGCTCGCCGAGGACGGCCCGTTGCGACAACGCGAGGTCGCTGAGCTTGAAGGAGGCCGGGCACCGCGGACACACGACAGCCGCCTGCAGCCGAGGCTTGCCGATATCGCCCGCAACCCGATAGAGGCCGTGCAACTGCCCTGCGCACGTCGGGCACCGGCGGTCGATCGGGTGAGGCGAAAGCTGCCAGCCCGGCTCGGCGTAGCGCGGGATCGCAGGCGGAGGCTCGACGCCCCACAGGCGGCGCGCGACGCCGGCAACAGTCGTGTCGGCCGCGGCTCGATCATCAGGGTCAGACATGCACCAATACCTGTACCGAGTCGGAAAGCGTGACGATACAGCCACCGCCACACACGGCCTCGAACCGCAGGGCGCTCGCGGATCACCGACAACGATCCGCAATGTCACGGATTGGCGTCAAACGTTAACGCACCCCCGCACCAACCGATGATCCTGCCAACAGCCCTGCGAGCTACGGCAGGTGGGCGTATGACCGAGCAGGCGAGAAGACGAGTCTACGAGCTGCGCGTCCACGGTGTGTCGGGCACACCGCCGGAGTCGATCCTCGGTGAGGCGACCCCCAGGCAGGTAGCGGGTGACGATGCCGCCCGGTTCTTCCGCGCCGCAGCTCCGGTGACCACGCTGCCGCATCCCGAGCGGAAGTTGCGATCACGGACAGTCGAAGCGTTTCACTGGGGGCGCTTCACTTCCGGTGGTGCGAGCCGGGCGCTCTGGTTGTTGCTGGTGCCCTTCGCGTTGCTGAACCTGTCTCGGTACATGTTGCTGGGCAAGGGAAAGATCTCCGATGTCGTGCTGCGGCTGCTCGGTGTGGTGCTGACCGCGATATTGGTGGCCAACGTCGTGTACATGTCGCTTGAACTGGTTGTCCGGCAATGTGTGAGCAGCGATCTTTGTTTGCAGACCAACACCTGGCTCGACTTCACGAAAGACTGGACGTTCGGCGCGGTCCTGCTGCTCGGCGCTGCCCCCGTGACCTTGATGATCGCGCTGCTCTGGTGGTTCGGCAGACAGACGTTTCTCCATGAACCCAAGGGAGACATGCATGCGTGGTCCCCCAAGGAGGGCAGCCTGCGCGATCACGCCTTCTGGCACACCTCGCCGAAGGCACCGGTGTTGCGGGCGTTGCACGTCGCTGCCGCCTGTGGTGTCGCCGGGATCCTGTACAGCGGCACACTGAAGGGCTACGCGAGTCAACGACCGCCGAGCGAGGTCTGGGTCGGGCTGCTCGTGGCCGGCGGGACCTTGCTGCTGTTGACGGCGGTCGCGGTCGGCGCGGGCCCGTCGGCGGAGCTCAAGAAGGACAAGAACCCCAAGCTTGACGCGGTTCGAGTTCCATGGTGGTGGGCCTTGCTCAAGTGGCTTTCAGTGCTCTATTTCGTTGTTTCGGTGGGGGTCGCCGCATGGCTCCAGTGGAATGTGCCTGACAAGACGATCATGTCGACGCCGCTGTCAGGCTTCGAGGTCGTGACGATGGCTCTGTGCGGACTCGCTGCCGTCTTGTTGATCGTCCTCTTTGCTCTCTGCCTGGCGCGGCGCATCTGGGACCACGCAAAGGTAATGGAGGCTCCACGAGCATTCCGCCCGATGTGGCTGGGCATGGCACCGTTCTTCATCGCTGCGTTCGCGACAACTCTGGCCGCAGGATTCAGTGGTGGATTCGCCTACCGGGTAGCCGACCTCCTCGGAGCGCCGACCGGGAAGCCCATCGATACCAGCGCGGTCGACATGGCGAGCGACACCGCGCAGTGGCCCATCAAGCTGAGCGCGGCTTACTGGACCGGCGTGGTGCTGTGGGGCGTGCTCGCCGCGGCGTTCCTGGTGCTGCTCTTGCCATTGGCGGCCGCGCTGGCTCGCCAGCGCACAGCGGGCGTCCTGCTGTTGCTGGGATCGATCGGTGCTGCGGCGGCATTCCTGCTGCCCGACGCTCCGGTCTGGGGCCTTCCGCTCGCGGGGGTCGCACTGGCCGCGGGCATCGGCGTCTGGACCTTCTGCTGGCGGCCGACGAAACTCGGTGTCGGACTTGACGACGAGTACAAGAGGGACACAACCAACAACAGTGACGAGCCGGTGGCCCGCGGCATCAACAAGATCGCCATGGCGTGGCGGCTCGCGCGGTCGAAGTACCGCTACCACTGGGTACTCGGCACGCTCTGTGCGCTCGGCGGCCTGCTGGTGATCATCTCCGGCGTGGTCGCGCTCTACCGGATGGTGGACACCGCGCGCTTCGGCGGGGACGCCACCGAACTGCCGGTTCGGCTGGCCGAGCACCCCCTCGGCGCGGTGGGCGGCTGGGTGCTGTCCGGCATCGCCGCCGGCCTGGTTCTGATCGGCGTCGAGTCGTGGCAGGGCCAGAAGATGCGCACCATCGTGGGCGTCGTCTGGGACCTGATCTCGTTCTGGCCGCGGTACGCCCACCCCATTTGCCCGCCACCGTACGGCGGCCGGGCCGTGCTGGCCGTGGCCAGCCGGGCCAACTATCTGGTCAACGGCAGGGACCCGAGCATCCAGACGGGCGAAGAACCGGTCGTGGTGCTGTCCGGGCACAGCCAAGGCAGCGTCGTGTGCGCTGCCGCGGTCCTGTTGCTCCAGAAGGAGACCACGACCGAGGACAACTCAGGTCACTGCTACATCAGATGCGATGACGCCAAGCGCACTCTCAAAGGACTGCGGCTCGTCACCTACGGATCGCAGCTGCAGTGGGCGTTCGCCAGGCTCTTCCCTCGCTATCTCGGGTACGCCGAGCTGAAGGAAATGCGTACGCACCTGGATGGGCGATGGCGGAACGTGCATCGCGCGACAGACCCGCTCGGCGGGCCCGTGCTGGTGTGGAGGAACGATCCAGCGAAGATTCTCGACCTGAAGGCCGGTTGGAGCAGCTTCCACCCTGCCGACACGTTGAAGCCCTACCAGTTCGACACGGGCAAGGAGACGCCCGAGCTGTGGGCCTGGAAGCTGGGCGACGAGTACCGGCTGCGGGACCCGGAGTTCCTCGGCCAGAGCGACCGCCGGCCACAGTCTCCGCTGCGCGGGCACAGCGGCTACTACCTCGACCCGGTCTTCGACGAGATCGTCGCCGACCTCGCTGAGCCGCCACCAGGACAAACTCCGTCGCCCGAACGGCCGTTCCCGCCCCAACGTCCCGATCCACCGACCTACACCGGAACGACGTCATGAGGGATCCGAGTTCCGACGCGGCCGAGTTCGCGTTGATCATCAGCGCCCAGACCGGCGTGGAGCTCGATCCCGGGCGGTCCGGCTCTGCACGCCGAGGGCCTCCGGGTCGACCGCGCACTGAGATTCCGCAACGGCAAGGCAATCGTGAACTGCGACACCGGCGCGATCCAACTCGTCAACGCACGAGTGCGCGGGGACGTGTGGCTCGACAACACGAAGATCGAGAACAAGGACGGTCCCGTATTCAACGCCGAAGGCATCCGAGTCGCGGGCTCCCTGTTGGTGTGCTCAGGTTTCGAAGCGAAGGCCACCTCCAGAGAGCTGGCCACGGTCCACCTCATGTCCGCACGGATCGGTTCCCGGCTCGACCTTGGCAACGGCCGTGAGTTCACCGGAATGTCCTACGGCCCAGCGGATCCGGTACGTACTCCAGCAGTGATCGAGAACGGACACGAGAGCAAGCTTGTGCTCGACCTGCGCTGTGTCACCGTCAACGAGCTTCGCCTCCTACCCGAAACCATCTGCGAGCCGACAGACTCGGGCTGCTCCAAGCACAACAAGGTCGTGCTGGGCGGGCTGAAATACAGCACGCTGTCCCTCGAATCCACCCACAGCCACTGGCCGCACTGGTTCAGCCGGCACGCGGAACCCTTCGAAGCCGAGCCGTACCAGCATCTTGCCTCGATCATGCGGGACACCGGGCAGGCGACGGAGGCCAAGGAGATCCTCATCGAGCTCGAGAACGAGCGGTACCGCAGGAACGAGGCGAAGACCATTCGCTCCCAGGTCTGGCACTGGGTCAAGCGAGCCTTCATCGGGCACGGCTACAAGCCGGGCCGCGCGCTGGTCGGCCTGTTGTGCGTGGTCGGGTTCGCCATGATCGTCACCACGCTGGCGAACCAGTTCGGCTGGATCAGCCGACCGGCGCTGCTCGTGCAAGGCATCGATCCTGGGGAGGCAGTACGCCTTCGGTGCAGCCCTGGTGACGCAATCAGGCTGGCAGCGGACCTGTCCGTGCCATTGATCAACACCAGCGGACGGCTCCGCTGCGACTTCGGGCACGAAGGGATCGCGGCCAACATCGGGACTATTCTCGGCATAATACTGCAAGTACTGGGCTGGGCCTTCGCAACGCTGTTCGTCGCAGGCTTCAGCGGTGTGGTCCGCAAGATCTGAGATGAGCATGTCGCCATCCGGTCAATCAGGCGGCCGCCCAAGCGTCGGCGCACTGACCAGCAGTGCGTCAGCCCCGCGACTCGCTCACCGGCGACTCCGAGGTCGCTGACCGGTCGGCACGCGATGATCCCAGGTCCGCCGTGCCCACCGGGGCGGCGACTCGGTCCCGGCCAGACCGGCGGGCGGCGATGAGGCCGCGATCATCGACGCGGCGCGGGCCGACTGATGTGGTGCTGGGCATGGTGAAAACTCCCCAGCACGGGAGTACTTCCCCGCCTGACGGACCGATGAGTTTTCGACGGATAATCCGTAGGTGGGGGCATGACGGAAGACATTCGGGCCGCGGTGGCGGCGCACCGACGTGACCTGGCCGAACTCCTCGGCGAACTGACATCGAAGCAGTGGGACGCGCCCTCGTTGTGCGCGGGCTGGCGGGTGCGTGAGGTCGTCGCGCACATGACGACGCCGTTCCGCACGTCGACGGGGCGGGTGCTGCTGGAGATGGTGAAGGCGGGCGGCAGCTTCAACCGCGCCTCCGACCGGATGGCCCGCAAGGATGCCGCCGCGCTGTCCTCGGCCGACCTGCTCGGCTCGTTGCGCGCCAACGTCGACCACCCCTGGACGCCGCCCGGCGGAGGCCCGGCCGGAGCCCTGTCGCACGACGTCATCCACGGCCTCGACATCTCGGTCGCGCTCGGACTCGACCTCAGGGTGCCGCACGAACGGCTGCGGCTGGTGCTCGACGGCATGAAGCCCGGCAACGTCAAGTACTTCGGCGCCGACCTCGACGGCAAGCGGCTGGAGGCGACCGACCTGGACTGGACGTTCGGCGAGGGCAGGCCGGTGCGCGGTCTCGCCCAGGACCTGCTGCTCGTGGTCTGCGGGAGGACGTTGCCGGTGGGACGGCTCAGTTCTTGACGGTCAGCGTCTCGCGCACCCGTGCGGTCGCCTCGGTCGTCGCGGTGAGGAAACGGGCCACTGCCTGACGATCGGCCGGGCTCAGATCCTCCCAGGTCGCGGTGTACTCCCGGGCCAGCGGCTGGAAGAACGTCGCGGTCAGCGCCGCCGCCGTGGCGAGCACGCGCAGCTCGACGCGGCGGCGGTCGTCCTGGCTGCGGTCGCGGCTCACGTGACCCGCCCGCTCCAGCCGGTCCAGGACGGACGTGGTGGCGGACGCGCTCAGGTTCAGCGCCTTCGCGAGCGCGCCCGGCGTCATGGGGGAGCGGGCGGACATGATCAGGTGCAACGCCGTCATGTCGGTCGGGTGCAGCTCGTGCGCCGCGCTGAAGATGTCCAGGAACCTGTTCGACTCCATGACCAGCGCGCGCACCAGCATGCTCAGGTCGTAGTCACTTGCCTCGCTCACGCCGCCAGCATACAGTTCGACGATTGAAAGGTTCGACGATCGAAGGAATGTCCGATGAGAGTGCTGGCCGGCGTGTTCCTCGTTGCCTGGCTCGTCCTGGGCGGGTTCACCGGGCCGTACGCGGGCAAACTCTCGGAGGTCGCCGAGAACGACAGCAGCGCGTTCCTGCCCAACTCCGCCGAGTCCACCCAGGTCGCCGAGCTGCAGCGGAAGTTCCAGCGCGCCAACGCGATCCCGGCGATCGTCGTGGTCGAACGGACCGGCGGGCTCACCGAGGACGACCGCAGGTTCCTCGCCGAACGCGGTCAGGGCTACCAGGCGTCGTCGGTGATCCCCGCGCCGAACGACGACGAGGCGGCCCAGCTCGTCGTGCTGCTGGATCCCGCCAAGGAGGTCCGCGACTCGGTCGTGGCGTTGCGAGATGGTGCTCGCAACGCCCCGGAAGGCCTGAAGGTGCTGGTCACCGGGCCGGCCGCGCAGGTCGCCGACCTCGTCAAGGCGTTCGGCGGCATCGACGGGTTGCTGCTGGTCGTCGCGGGCGCGGTGGTCGCGTTGATCCTGCTCGTGGTCTACCGGAGTCCGCTGCTGCCGGTCGTGGTGCTGCTCTCGGCGGTCTTCGCGCTGGGGCTGGCGAGCTTCGTCGTGTACCTGCTGGCCAAGAACGACGTGCTGGCGTTGAACGGCCAGAGTCAGGGCATCCTGTCGATCCTCGTGTTCGGTGCGGCGACGGACTACGCGTTGCTGCTCGTGTCGAGATTCCGGGAGGAACTGCGCGACACCGAGGACAGGTACGCGGCCATCCGCACGGCCTGGCGCGGCACGATCGAACCCATCGCGGCGTCCGCGGGCACGGTGATCCTCGGCGTGCTGTGCTTGCTGTTCAGCGACCTCGACTCGAACAAGGGCCTCGGACCTGTTGCGGCCATTGGCATCGGCGCTGCGCTGCTGACGGCGATGACGTTCTTGCCGGCGGTGCTGGCGCTGGTCGGGCGGGGAGCCTTCTGGCCGTTCCGGCCGAAGTTCGGATCGCCGCACCCCGAGACGAGCGGGCTTTGGGGCCGCACGGCGAACCTGGTGCGCCGCAAGCCGCGCGCGATCTGGATCGTGACGACGCTCGTGCTGCTCGTCGGCGCCGCGTTCCTGCCGCAGCTCAAGGCGTCCGGGACCGCGCAGTCCGACGTGTTCCTGACCGAGGTCGAATCCGTTGCGGGGCAGGAGGTGCTGTCGAAGCACTTTCCCGGCGGCACCGGGTCGCCCACGATCATCCTCGCCGCCGAAGGCAAAACGGCGGACGTCCTGCAGAAGTCCAAAGTGGAGGGTGTGGCCGACGTGCGGCCCACCGGCACGGCCGAAGGTCTGGTTCGGGTCGAAGTCACGTTGAAGGACGCGCCGGACTCGGACGCGGCAGTCGCGACGGTGCAAAGGATTCGTGCGGCGGTGCACAGCATCGAGGGTGCGAAGGTCGGGGGTCAGACGGCGACGTTGCTGGACACCAGGACGACCTCCGAGCATGACCGGTTGCTGATCATCCCGATCGTGCTGGTGGTGATCTTCCTGGTGCTGGCGCTGTTGCTCAGGTCGTTGCTCGCGCCGTTGTTGCTCATCGCGACCGTGGTGCTGTCGTTCGCGGCCACGATGGGCGTGTCGGCGCTGGTGTTCAACCACGTTTTCGGCTTCCCCGGCTCGGATCCGGTGGTGCCGCTGTTCGGGTTCGTGTTCCTGGTGGCGCTGGGCATCGACTACAACATCTTCCTGATGACCCGCGTTCGCGAGGAAACCCAACGACTCGGCACGGTCGAGGGAACGATCAAGGGCCTGAGCCTGACCGGTGGCGTGATCACGTCGGCCGGTGTGGTGCTGGCGGCGACGTTCGCGGCGCTCGCCGTGCTGCCGATCCTGTTCCTGACCCAGATCGCGTTCATCGTGGCGTTCGGCGTCCTGCTGGACACGTTGCTGGTGCGGTCGTTGCTCGTGCCGGCGCTGGCCGTGGACATCGGCGGCCGAATCTGGTGGCCGTCGAAGCTGCGGTAGCGGAAAATCGCGGTCATGACCTTCACCGCGCGTCAGCTGAACCGGGCCACGCTCGACCGCCAGATGTTGTTGCGGCGCGAGTCGGTGGACCTGCTGACGGCGGTGGAGCGCGTGGTCGCGATCCAGGCGCAGGAACCCGCATCGCCGTACATCGCCCTGTGGAACCGGGTCCAGGGCTTCGACCCGGCGGATCTCGACCAGGCGTTCACGAGCGGTGCCATCCGCAAGGCGTCACTGATGCGGATCACCCTGCACGCGGTCACGGCCGCTGATCACGAGGTGTTCCACCACGCGATGCTGCCCGTGCTGCGCGCGTCGCGGCTGAACGACAAGCGGTTCCGGGCCATGGGCCTGACGATCGAGCAGGTCGACGAGGTGCTCGCGCACCTGCTGGAGTTCGCCGCCGAGCCGAGGACCAAGCCGGAGCTCGAGGAACTGCTGCACTCGCACGTCGGTGACGTGGGGGAGCCGGGCCTCTGGTGGGCGATCGCGTCCTACGCGCCGCTGGTGCGCGTGCCGACCGGAGGGCCGTGGGCGTTCGGGCCGCGGCTGTCGTTCCAGACCGCCGTGGTCGAGCCGCGCGCACGGATGGCGGCACTGGCCGAGCTGCTGCGCCGCTACCTCACCGGGTTCGGGCCCGCGACCATCCCGGACATGAACCAGTTCACCATGCTGCCCCGCACCACGATCCGGGAAGCGCTGGGGTTGCTGGAACTGGAGACGCACGGTTCCTATTACGACGTTCCCGATCGGACGGTCCCGGACGAGGACACTCCAGCGCCACCACGGCTGATGGCGATGTGGGATAGCACACTTCTCGCCTACGCCGACCGCAGCCGGATCATCCCGCCCGAATACCGCAAAGTGGTCATCGGCAACAACGGCGACACACTTCCGACACTTCTCGTCGACGGCCTCGTTGCCGGTGTTTGGCGCCCACTTGACGATGGATCCATCGAAGCGACCGCGTTTCACGCCCTGAATGACGACCAGTGGGCCGGTCTGGCCGAAGAAGCCACGGCGCTGCGGAAGTTCCTCGGCGATCGGGAGCCTCAGGTCTACCGGCGCTTCGCCCGGTGGTGGGCCGGCCTGCCCGCCGCCGAGGTTCGTAATCTGTGAAAACGTCAAGATCCACAAAGGACCTCCGCTGAGTCACTATTCCTCCACCCTGCATGGAGGAAAGTTCAATGTCGCAAACAAGAAAGCGTGTTCACGCCGCCCTCACGGCCGGCCTGCTCGCGGCCGGCGCGATCACCCTGCTCGGCGGTGCCCCTGCCACCGCCGTCGCGGGTTCGCCGGAATGCGTCGACTCCCACGAGGAGCACACCGGCTCCGCGGCCCGTGGCCTGCCCGGCAGCCACGGCCACGAGCGCAACGAGATCTCCGACGCCGAAGCCGCGCGGATGAACGCCGACCTGCGGCAGAAGATCAAGGAGCAGGCGAACGCCCGCACCGACATCTCCGCTCTGGCCGCCGGCGGCACCATCAACGTGGTGTTCCACGTCGTCACCGGCACCAATGGGGTCGGAGCGGTCTCCGACGCCACGATCACCAAGCAGATCAAGGCGCTCAACGACGGCTTCGGTGGCGTCGAGTCGAGTGCGGCCGCCAACACCGGCTTCAAGTTCGTGCTCCAGCAGACCAAGCGCTGGTCGAACAACACCTGGTTCACCAAGGTGGACACCCCGGCGACCGAGCGCGCGATGAAGACGGCCACCCGCGTGGGTGGGGCCAGCACGCTCAACGTGTGGTCGACCGACACCGAGAACCTCGGGTTCGCGACGTTCCCGAGCTGGTACTCGGGCGACCCGAAGATGGACGGCGTGGTCATCAAGTACACGAGCGTTCCCGGCGGTTCGGCGACGAACTTCAACCTGGGCAAGACGCTCACGCACGAGGCCGGCCACTGGATGGGCCTCTGGCACACCTTCCAGGGCGGCTGCACGGCGACCAACGACGAGGTCTCCGACACCCCGGCGCAGGGAAGCTCCTCCGAGGGCTGCCCGACCGGCCGCGACTCGTGCTCGCGTGCGGGTCTCGACCCGATCCACAACTACATGGACTACTCGTACGACTCCTGCTACAACCAGTTCACGCCCGGCCAGAACACTCGTATGCAGAGCGCCTGGACGGCTTACCGCAGCGGTAAGTGAGCTAAGCAGGCTGCCCGAAGTCCTGTCCGCTACTCGCGGAGCGGTTCGGCGTCCAGCCCGATGCGTCTGCAAGTACCACCAACTCTTGATCGAATCGCCGTCAACTACACCCAACCTGTTCCACATCCCGCAGCACCGGCACCAGGTGCCCGGGCCCGAAACGCCCTGTTGGTAGTAGAAAAACGCCTGTTGATGTCGAGTTGGTGGTACTTGCTGACGCCGGCAGCAACGAGTCGCCTGAGGTTCCGGACAAGACTTCTGGCCAGGTGCCTAGCTCGGTGAGGGGCGTCGCCTTCGGGCGGCGCCTCTTTTCGCTTGTGCCGGGCCAACCTTCAGATCTGGGCGGCGACAGCACGGGCCCGGTCGAGCTCCCGCTGGTAGCGGCCGGGGTTGAAGGCGACGAGTTCCTGGTGCAGCACAAGGGATTCGGTGATGGCGGCCTCGGCTTCGACGCGTTCGGCCCGCAGGACGCGGATCAACGCGTGGTCGGTGAGCGAGTCGGCCAGCAGCGCGGCGTATTCATACGGGCCGACGGCGTGCCGTTCGCGATACTCGGCGACGGACCGCAGCGAAGCCTCCAGGGCGGCGTCGTACTGGCGTGCGTGCGCCGAGGCCAGAGCGAAGGTGTTGCGCGCCATGGTTTTACCGTCCGCGGTCTGATACAGCTCGATGCCCTGCGCGGCAGCCTCCGCGGCTTCGGCGTAGGCACGGCGGGAAATCAGCGCGCCGGCCCGGTTGGTCCACGCCCGCGCCAGCTCCGCGCGACCGAGCGAGCGGTCGGCGTACTTGGCCGCGAGGGCGATGGCCTCGCTGTTCGCGGCGAGTGCTTCGTCGAGCCGCCCGGCGTCGTGCAGCCGGCTGCCGAGACTGACGAGCGCGAGGGCGAGCCGGAGCTCCATCTTCGTCACCATGGCCCGGCCGTCGGCGTTCGCGGCGAGTTCGCGGTAGCGGTCGGCCGACTCGTGGGCCGCCGCCAGGGCCCCCCGGTCGAGTCCCAGGTCGTGCAGCCGGTTGGCGTGGTTGTTGAGCGCGCCGGCGAGGTGGTTCAGGAAGTCCTGCTCGCCCTTGTGCTCCGCGCGCAGCCGGATGACCGCCACGGCCTCGGTGTGCGACGCGCGGGCCTCCTCGAACCGGCCGAGACGCAGCTGCAGGCGGCTCAGCTCGTCGAGGACCGTGTAGCAGCGCACGGCCTGGTCGAACGAGTGCTGCCGCCAGAACTGGGCGGCCTCCGCGGCGGAGTCGGCCGCCTGCGCGAGTTCGCCGATCGTCGTGAGCCGGCGGGCGAGCTCCAACTGGGCGTGCGCGAGGCTGTAGCCAGGTGGTGGTCCGCGCTTGACCGGCTGCTGCCCACGCAGTTCGGCGACCGCCTCACCGGCGTTGCGGGCCGACTCGGCGTGCCGGCCGAGTCTGCCGAGCAGGTCGGTCACCCAGTACCTGGCACTGTTGGCGACCTCCGTGCTGTAGTCGCCGGGCACGGCCAGCTGTCCAGCGACCGTGAGCTCCTGCAGGGTTACCGGCAGCGCTTCCTCATACCGCTCCTGCCGGACCAGGTTGGCGCGCAACGCGGTCAGCACCCGCAGCAGCCGCTCGGGGTCGCCGGCCTCCCGGCACAGCTCCAGTTCCTCGTGGAGAGTGCGCCGCTGCAGGTCGTCCCAGCCGCACACCTCGAACGCCTCGGCCAGGTAGCTCAGGGCATCCGGCAACGCGTCCGGCCGAGGCCACGTGTCGCGCGGGGTGTCCCGCAGCTCCTCGATGACCTCGAACTGGACGCGCATCACCTTCAGCGGGTCCGGATAGCCGTCCCGGGCCTCGCGGTGCCACGTTTCCTCGCGGCGCACTCGCTCGATCACGCGCGAGTAGATATCACGGCGTGCGCGGAGGTTGCTACCAGTTGCAGGCGGTGTCCGGCTCGCAGCACGGCGCCAGGAATCGGCAGCTCGGGCAGATCCACTTGGAACCGTTGCCGTACGGGCGCAGGTCGTCGGACTCGCACTGCGGGCACTGGGGCAGCTGGACTGGCTTCTTGGTGGAGGGCTCGGTCACGCGAAACACCGTACTTCAGCTCTCGCACATGCGCGGCTCGGCGAGGTCGTTGTAGTCGATCACCAGGTCCGCCCGTGCGGCCGGATCGCACTTCGCGAAGTACAGCCGCTGCCCGCCCACGTAACGATGGTTGCGTGGATCATCCGGATCGGACGGACTGCCGTCGCGCACCGCCATCCGCGCCACGGACACGGCGAAGTCGACGGCCAGGAACACCGAGAAGTCCCAGTGCCGCACGAGTTCGTCGCGGTGCAGGAAGATCCCGTCCACCAACAGGATCGCCGGAGGCGGCACCACCTCGGCCGGCGCGTCGACGTACGCGTCCGTCGCCAGGTCGTGGCTCGCGCGCCGGAACGGTCGCCCTGCCGCGAACGGGACGAGCAGATCGGCCGCGAACCGCTCGTGGTCGAAGCTGTCCAGGAAGAAGCCCTCCGGCGACGTCGGACCTCGTTGCCAGCGGGTCGCTCTCGGGTGGTGGAAGTCGTCCACCGAGGCGCGGACGACGGTGCGGCCGCGGGCGCGCAGCACCTCGGCGAGGTCGTCGCAGAACGTCGTCTTGCCGGCGCCGTCGACCCCGTCCACGCCGACCCGAGCCAGGCCCTGCGCGGGCAGCAGGTCGGCGACCGAGCTCAGCACGTTCTGTCGCGTCACCGGGTGACGATCTCACAAACAGCTCTGAGTTGACGAACGGCCGTGAGAGCGCTTCCATGGATACTCCCTGCCGAACGATAGTGACAGAGAGGTCATCATCGTGGCTCGAAAACTCCGGTACGCCTTGCTGGGATTCCTGCTGGTCCTCCCGCTGTCGGGGGTGGCGCAGGCCGCGGTTCCGCCGACCCCGCCCGGCTGGTCCCTCGCCTGGTCGGACGACTTCAACGGCGCGAACAACACCGCGCCCAACTCGAACAACTGGATCGTCGACACCGGCCACGGTTACCCCGGCGGCCCCGGCAACTGGGGCACCGGCGAGATCCAGCGGTACACCAACGACCGCGCCAACCTGCGGCTCGACGGCACCGGCAACCTGCGGATCGTCCCGTTGCGCGCGGCGAACGGCGAATGGACCTCGGCGCGTATCGAGACGCGCCGGTCGAACTTCAAGGCGCCCGCGGGTGGGGTGCTGCGCATCGAGGGCCGCATCCAGATGCCGAACATCACCGGATCCGGCGCGCTGGGCTACTGGCCGGCGTTCTGGGCGCTGGGTGCGCCGTATCGCGGCAACTACTGGAACTGGCCGAGCATCGGCGAGTTCGACATCATGGAGAACGTCAACGGCATCAACAGCGTCTGGGGCGTGCTGCACTGCGGCGTGAACCCCGGCGGGCCGTGCAACGAGACGAACGGCCTGGGCGCGTCGCGGGCCTGCCCCGGCAGCCAGTGCCCCGGCAACTTCCACACCTACCGCTTCGAGTGGGACCGGTCGGTCAGCCCGAACCAGTTGCGCTGGTACGTCGACGGCCAGCAGTTCCACACGGTGCGGCAGAACCAGATGGACGCGACGTCCTGGAACAACATGACCTCGCACCAGGGCTACTTCATCCTGCTGAACGTGGCGATGGGCGGAGCGTTCCCCAACGGCGTGGCCGGACATGCGACGCCGACGCCGCAAACGACGCCCGGCCGGTCGATGGCCGTGGACTACGTGGCGGTGTGGACCCGGCCGTGACCTGGGTTACGGCGACCGTCAGGATCGCGTCAAGGTGAGGCTCCGCGGTGTCAGAGTCTCGTCCGGGCACTGTGCGTGAGCCGGTGATCGGCGTGCAATCGAGGCATGACACTCGCGGAGTTGTTGCCCAGCACCGGATGCTCCACCGGGCCGGTGCTGGAGGAGGGTCTGTGGCCGGACGGGACGCACCTGTCCGGCTCGGATCTCGTCATCGGTGGAGTCCCTGCGTCGAGGCTGGCCGCCCAGTTCGGAACTCCGTGCCAGGTGCTGGACGAGGCTTCCGTGCGTGCTCGGGCCGCCGCTTTCGTCCGGGCGCTGCCGGGGGCGGAGGTCGTGTTCGCGGGCAAGTCGTTGCCGTGTCCGGAGGTTTACCGGTGGATGGCGTCCGAAGGACTCTCGTTGGACGTGTCGTCCGCCGGTGAGCTCGCCCTGGCCCGCGCCGCCGGCTTCCCGGCCGCGCGGATCGTCATGCACGGCAACGTGAAAACCAGCGAGGACCTGAAGGCCGCGCTGGCGTACGGCGTCTCGCGGATCGTCGTCGACTCGTTCGACGAGATCGCCCAGCTCGGTGCGCTGGCCCGGCACGGCCAGGAGGTCATGATCCGCGTGACACCGGGTGTGGACGCCGGTACGCACGCCGCGATCGCCACCGGGGTGGAGGACCAGAAGTTCGGTTTCTCGCTGGCTTCCGGCGCCGCTCTGGAGGCAGTGCTCCGCGTCGTCGAGCAGCCCTCGTTGCGGCTCGTCGGCCTGCACTGCCACATCGGATCGCAGGTCCGCCACGTGGCCTCGTACGCGGAGACCGTGCGCCGGATGGTCGGGCTGGTCGCTTCGTGCGGCGTGCGGATCGAGCAGCTCGACCTGGGTGGCGGCTTCTGCGCCCCCTACCTGCCGGGCGAGTCGACCTTCGACCTTTTCGGCTTCGCGCAACGGGTTCTGGGCACACTGAACTACGAGTGCGCCGTGCACCGCGTACCGGTCCCGCGCGTGCTGATCGAGCCGGGCCGCTCGATCGTCGCGAACGCCGGCGTGACGCTGTACCGGGTCTGCGCGGTCAAGCACGGCTCGCAGCGCACGTTCGTGGCGGTGGACGGCGGGATGAGCGACAACCCGCGACCTGCCCTGTACGGCTCCAAGTACACCGTACGGCTGGTCGGCCGCAGCGGAAAGCTGCGGCCGGTGACGGTCGTGGGACGGCACTGCGAGGCCGGTGACGTACTGGCTGAGAACGTGCTGCTGCCCGCCGACGTGCACGCCGGCGACTTGCTGGCCGTGCCCGCGACCGGCGCCTACCACCACGCGCTGGCGTCGAACTACAACCAGGTCGGCCGGCCGCCGATCATCGCGGTGCGGGACGGTGCCGCGCGGCCGATCGTCCGCCGGGAGACGGAGGAAGACCTGCTGCGCCGCTATGTCTAGGGCTCGCCGAACCAGCGGGCGAGATGGTCGTTGAGGTTCTGCTGATGCTCGCCGATCCAGGCGACGTATCCGTCCGGACGCAGCAGAACGGCCGGAACGTCCAGCGCCGCCTTGGGATCCGCGATGAGGTCGACCCGGTCCGCCCAGCCCTCGACAGTCAGCCGTCCGGTGCGGTCGAGCACCAGGCCGCGGCCCCGGCGCAGCCGGTCGTAGAGGCGGCCCTGGTTCAGGTCGATGTCGCGCATACGGCGGCCGAGCAGGTCGGGGCCTGCGCCGAAGTCGTAACGGATGCCGGTCGCGGTGATCTTCTCGATCAGGTGCCGGTTCACCTCGTCGAAGCCCATCAGTTCGGTGAGCAGCCTGCGCACGGCCCGCGCACCCGGTTCGGGGGACAGCAGTTCCACCTGGGCGCGGGTGTTGTTCAGCACGTCCTCGGCGACCGGATGACGTTCGGCGTGATAAGTGTCCAGCAACGTTTCCGGCGCCCGGCCGCGGATCTGCGCGGCCAGTTTCCAGCCGAGGTTGACCGCGTCCTGCACGCCCAGGTTCAGGCCCTGGCCGCCGGCGGGCGGGTGGATGTGCGCCGCATCGCCGGCCAGCAGGACCCGCCCGACCCGATACCGCTCGACCTGCCGGGTGGCATCGCCGAAGCGGGACAACCAGCGCGGGGAGTGCACGCCGAAGTCGGTGCCGGCGATGGCGCGCAACTGCTGTTTGAAATCCTCGATGGTGGGTGGTTCCGCGCGATCTTCGCTGACTTTCTCGGCAGGGATCACGACGCGATAGACCCCTTCGCCAAAGGAACCGAAACTGAACACCTTGTTGGTCCCGTGGATCTCCGCCACCTTGGCGGCGATCTCCTCCGGCGGCACACCCACCGCCATCTCACCCATCAGCGTGTCGTTCCGCGAGGGCTCGCCGGGAAAGCCGACGCCGAGCAGTTTGCGCACCGTGCTGCGCGCGCCGTCACAGCCGACGAGGTAACGCGACCGCAGCCGCTCGCCGTCGGCCAGTTCGACGGTCACCCCCTCGTCGTCCTGCTCGAAACCGGCCACCGCACAACCGCGCCGAACCAGCGCACCCAGTTCGACCGCGTGTTCTTCGAGCAGCCCGTCGATGATCGGCTGCGGGATGCCCAGCAAATAGGCGGAATCCAGGCTTTCGGGCGCGGGGGTGGGGATGGCGGCGAAGACACCGCTGACCGGACGCCGCCTGCCGCGTTCGAGAAAACGATCCAGCAGTCCGCGCATCGCCATGATCTCGATACTGCGCACATGCAGACTCACCACGCGGACGAACGACGACGCGTGCTCGGGTTCCTTCTCCAGAACGACTACCCGGACATCGTGCAGCCGCAGTTCGGCGGCCAGCATCGCGCCGGTCGGCCCGCATCCGGCAATGATCACATCGAACATGAACCACCCAATTCTCCTGCCCCGTCGGCAGGCACGGCCGCCAAGCGTGTGGCAGCCAGGGCCCGGTCGCAAGCGATATATGTCGGAAGGGAGGTTGCGGACTCGCCGCACTAGGCTGGACCGCATGGATCTGGGAGAGATCGTCGCGGAACGGCAGATCGAGGGTGTGGCGCCGGACGGAGCACGCCTGGAGGTGGTGATCAGGTTCGGTGTCCCGCGGCCCGACCCGTTGAGCAGCAACGGCGACTGGGTCTGTCCACATCAGATCACCGGTGTCGGCGACGGGGAGGTGAGCGCCGCGTACGGCGTCGACTCGTTGCAGGCCCTGCTGCTCAGCGTCTACGCCGTGCGGGTCAAGCTCGCCGAGTCGGGTGGCACCCTGGACTGGCTGGGCATGCCCGAGCTCGGCCTCACTGTGGCGCCAGCGCTCACCCGGCCCTAGGCAGGCTGCCCGAAGTCCTGTCCGTTACTCGCGGAGCGGTTCGGCGTCCAGCCCGATGCGTCTGCAAGTACCACCGACTCTTGATCGAATCGCCGTCAACTACACCCAACCTGTTCCACATCCCGCAGCACCGGCACCAGGTGCCTGGGCCCGAAACGCCCTGTTGGTAGTAGAAAAACGCCTGTTGATGTTGAGTTGGTGGTACTTGCTGACGCCGGCAGCAACGAGTCGCCTGAGGTTCCGGACAAGACTTCTGGCCAGGTGCTTAGAGATCGACTGAACTGCCCACCGGGATGCGGGCGTAGTCGGTCTCCTCCTCAAGCCACTCGTCGAAGTAATCGAGACCGATCTTGCTGAGCTGGATGTCGTGGATCGGGAACGCGCGGGCCGGCCGGATGTCTCGGACGAAGGTGATGGCCTCGCTGATCTTCACCCAGGGGCCGGCCGCCGGGGCCAGCAGGGTCTCGACCTCGTCGGGGGGAACGAACAGGGAGTCCCCTGGGTGGTAGAGGCAGTCCACGATGAACCCGAGGTTCGGACAGCCAGGTAGTCCGTCGATGATCTCAGCGTGCACGCCGCCCACAGCCTTCACGATGAAGTCAGCGGCGGTGAAGGTCTCGCCCGCGGCGACCGCGACCGCTCCCTCGCCGAGTTCAGTGGCCAGCGCCGAGTTCAGTGGCCAGCGCCGCATGGGTGTGGACAGTCAGCGCGGGATTGCCCGCCTGGGCGGCTTTGAGCGCCTCGACGTCGATGTGGTCGGCGTGCTCGTGTGAGACGAGTACGGCCGTGGCTCCGGACAGCGCCTCCTCCGCGTCGGAGAAGGTACCTGGATCGATCACCGGCACCCGATCGCCGTCCTGGACACGCACGCAGGCGTGGCCGAAATGCGTCAGTTTCACCGGATCACCTTATTGGCCAAAGCTCGGCACCCAGACTGGTACCCCGCCATCGGCGAAGGTTCGTGGTCAGCGCACCAGGCCACCGTCCACATTGAACGGTCGGCCGGTCTGGGGCGCGCGGAAGTGCTGACGACGCGAGCGAAACTTGTCCGGTTTGACATGCCCGATGCCTCCGTTCGGCCGTAGCCCTGCCCTTGATTCCTATGCCTGGATAGATGGGAGCGCTCTTACAACGTTGTAAAGACGAAGGGGATCTCGCCGATGAGGAAAGCCGCCCCCACGTTCGTCGCTCTGCTGCTGGCATTGGGCGCCGCAGCGGGCACGCCACCCGCCGGCGCGGCCGAACCCGTGCACGGCCTGAAGGGCGAGTACTTCAGCATGTCGGCGCCGGGCGCCAGAGACTTCGCGAACCTCGCCGGCACCGTGCTGGACGCCGAGGTGAACCACCCGGACCTCACCTCGGTGTTCGGGTTCCTGGCCGGCCGCACCGAACACACGACGGCCCGCTGGTCAGGGCGCGTTTCGGTGCCGCAGACCGGCGACTACACGTTCTACGCCATGGGCGACAACGGCTTCCGGTTGTTCATCGACGGCAAACCGGTGATCGACCACTGGGTGGGCGACTGGGACCGCGAGCAGACCAGCGCGCCGGTGTCGCTGACCTCGGGGCGGCAGTACGACTTCCGGCTGGAGATGTTCCAGGACACCGGTGGCGCCAACATGTTCCTGCGCTGGTCCGGCGCGGGACTGCCGAAGCAGATCGTGCCGGAGTCCGCGTTCACGCCGCCGCCGGATTTCCAGGTCGTACCGCGCACCGCGACCGTGTCCGGTGACGGCCGGGTGCTCACCGCGGAGTTCGACGGCCGGGTCACGAACGTCAGCGACCTCAAGGAACACCTCCGGATCGACGTGGACGCCACTCCGATGCCGGTCGACGTGATCACCGCTCGTCGCGGTCGCCTCACCGTCCGGCTGAGCGAGAAAGTGTTGCAGAGTCAGCGGGTCCGGCTGTTCTACGACGGCGCGGGCTCGTTGGCGGTCGACGGCAGGAAGGTGGGCAAGACCGCGCGGACCGTCGCGAACTCGTCGAAGCAGCGGCTCCGGACGCCGTGGGGAGAGAAGGTCGACACCCGCAACCCGTTGCCGGAGTACCCACGTCCGCAGCTGGAACGCGACAAGTGGCTCAACCTCAACGGCCCGTGGGAGTTCGCGGGCGCGAAAGCCGGGCAGCAACCGGTGTTCGGGCAACGGCTGCCCGAGCGGGTGATCGTGCCGTTCCCGATCGAGTCGCAGCTCTCCGGGCTGGAACGGCACGAGGACCACATGTTCTACCGCCGCACGGTGTCCGTTCCGCACGACTGGAGGATCGGTTCCGGGCAACGGCTCAAGCTCCACTTCGGTGCCGTCGACCACGAGGCGAAGGTGTGGGTGAACGGCAAGCTCGTCGCCTCGCACTCCGGCGGCTACACGGCGTTCAGTGCGGACATCACCGACGCGCTGCGCCGCGGTGAGCAGGAGATCGTCGTCGCGGTCACCGACACGACCGGCCCGCACCAGCCGAAGGGCAAGCAGTCGCGCAACCCAGGCGGCATCTTCTACACGCCGTCGTCGGGCATCTGGCAGACCGTGTGGATGGAGCCGGTGCCGGACAAGGCGGTCGACGAGGTCAAGATGACCCCGGACCTGACCACGAACTCGTTGTCGCTGCAGGTCTCCTCCGCTGCGGGCGCCAGCGTCACGGCGGTCGCGCGGGATGCTCGCGGCAGGCAGGTCGGCACCGTCACCGGTCCGGCCGGATCCACGTTGTCGCTGCCGGTGCCGGACCCGCACCTGTGGACGCCCGGACGACCCGTACCTCTACCAGCTGGAGATCACCCTCGGCCGGGACAAGGTCAAGAGCTACTTCGGCATGCGGTCCATCGGCGTCGCGAACGTCGGCGGGCACCCCAAGCTCACGCTCAACGGCCAGCCGATCTTCTCGCTCATGATGCTGGACCAGGGTTTCTACCCGGACGGCCTGAACACCGCGCCGAGCGACGACGCGCTGGTGTTCGACCTGAAGGCGCAGAAGGACCTCGGCTTCAACTCCGTCCGCAAGCACATCAAGGCCGAACCCGCCCGCTGGTACTACCACGCGGACCGGCTGGGACTGCTGGTGTGGCAGGACTTCGTGTCCATTGAGGACGGCACCGCGATCGAGGGGCAGCAGGCGTTCCTCAACGAGAACCGCGAACTGATGAAGCAGCTGCACAACTCGCCGTCGATCTTCGGCTGGATCGTCTTCAACGAGGGCTGGGGCGAGTGGGACCGCACCGTCACCGGCCAGATCACCGACGGCGTCAAGGCCGCCGACCCGAGCCGCATCGTCAGCGCGCACAGCGGCGTGAACTGCTGTGCCTCCAAGGGTGACTCGGGCAAGGGCGACGTCATCGACCACCACGACTACAACAACACCGACCCGCCGCGCCCGGACGGCAAGCGCGTCGTGATGGACGGCGAGCACGGCGGCTTCACGCTGCGGACGCCGGGCCACCAGTGGCCGGGCGCGCCGGCGAACATCTACAGCGGCGTGGCGGACAAGGCGGCGCTGACCGCGAAGTACGTCGACAACACCCGCACGTTCTACCTCGGCCAGGCGCGGGCCGAGCTGTCCGCGTCGGTCTACACCCAGGTCACCGACCTGGAGAACGAGCTGAACGGCCTCTGGACCTACGACCGCAAGCGCATCAAGGTCGATCCCGGTCCGGTCCGCGAGATCAACCGGCGGGTGATCGAGGCGGGTGCGGGCGCGGGCAAGCCGTACCCGTACGCGGCGCGCGGCTCGTGGTCCTTCGACGAGGGCCGGGGAACCGTGGCCCGGGACGCGAGCGGCGGCGGCAACCCGCTGACGTTGAGCCCGACCGGTGCCGCGTGGACGTCCGGTGCGCTGGAGTTCACGGGTGGTTCCGCGGAAACCTACGGCCCGGTGGTCGACACGACCGGCGACTACACGGTGTCGGCGCGGGTGCGGCTGGCCGAGCTGCCCGGCAACTACGCCACGGCGGTGAGCCAGGACGGCCGGCAGCAGGAGAACCCGTTCTACCTGCAGTACGGGCAGGGCGCGTTCGCGTTCAGCACGCCGGGCGGCAACCGGGCGCGGGCTCCGATGACGCCCGAGCTTGGCCGCTGGTACGAGCTCACCGGGGTGCGGGCGGGTGGTGAGATCCGGCTGTACGTCGACGGGCAGCGGGTCGCTACCGCGCCGGCCGGGCCCGCGCTCGAGAGCACGGGTGCGCTGGCGGTGGGGCGGGCCAAGTTCGGTGGGCAGAACACCGATTTCTGGCGTGGGGCGGTCGATGACGTGCGGGTGGTCGGGCGTGCGTTGACCGATGCCGAGGTTGCCGGGCGGTGAGGTGCGGCCGGTGAGGTGTGCGGGCGGCGATCGTGGCAACGTGGTCGCCGGGCTGTGAGTTGTGCGGGCGGCGGTCACGACGTGGTCGCCGGACGGTGAAACGCGGGCGGCGATCGTGGCAGCGTGGTCGCCGCCCGTTTTCGCTGGTCTGTTCAGGAGTGTGATGTCCGGCCAGGTTCTCCGGATTGGCCGTCCACTGGTGCTACCTTCGCGAATCATGCCGGATGATCTTCCGTCCCGACCGCTGCCCGACGGCTTCGTCCTCGTCCGCACCAAGGTCGCGGTCGCGATCGGCGCGGGCCTCGTCGCCGGGTTCGCCATCGCGCTGGCCGGCCACGCCGAGTTCGGCCCGCTGGTCGGCTGGGACGTCGCCACCCTCGTGTACCTGGTCCGCGCGTGGCTGGTGATCTGGCCGATGGACGCCGAGGAGACCGCCCAGCACGCCGTCCGCAACGATCCGACCCGGCGCGTCGCCGAGGTGCTGCTGATCGTCGCGGCGCTGGCGAGTCTCGTGTCCGTGGGCTTCGTGCTCGCCCGCGCCGGGCGCGTGACCGGGGTGTCCGAGCTGTTGCACGTCGGGCTTGGGGTGCTGTCAGTGGTGTTGTCGTGGATGGTCGTGCACACGATCTTCACGCTGCGCTATGCCCGCCTGTACTACGCGGGTTCGGACGGTGGCATCGAGTTCAACCAGCCCGAGCCGCCGGACTACGGGGACTTCGCGTACGTCGCCTTCAGCATCGGCATGACGTTCCAGGTGTCCGACACCAGCTTGTCGGGCAGCGAGATGCGGCGCACGGCCCTCAAGCACGCGTTGCTGTCGTACCTCTTCGGCACGGGCGTGCTGGCCACGACCATCAACCTGGTCGCCAGCATCAGCAGTCAGTGACGGTGCTTCCCAGCACCACCCGGAACACCGCGCCCTCGCCCAAAGCGGTGTCCAGCTCGATCCGCCAGCCGTGTGCCGCCACCAGGGCGGCCACGATCGCCAGCCCCAGCCCGGTCCCACCGCCGGGCCCGCGCGCCGAATCCACCCGGTAGAAGCGTTCGAACACCCGCGCGGCGTGCGCAGCCTCCAAGCCTGGCCCGTGATCAGCCACCTCGATCACGCCCGGCGCCAGCCGGACCTCGATCGGTGAACCGGCAGGCGTGTGGGTCAGCGCGTTGCCGAGCAGGTTGGTCAGCACCTGCCGTACCCGCCCGTCATCGGCCTGGACCAGCATTGGGCCGGCCGGCAGCTCCAGCGACACGGTCCGGTCCGGATCCCGCTCCCGCGCCTCGTGCACGGCGTCGGTGACGAGCACAACCAGGTCCACAGTGGACAATGACAGCGGCTGCTCGGAGTCCAGCCGGGCCAGCTGCAGCAGATCCTCGACGAGCAACCCCATCCGGGTGGCCTGGTCCTCGATCCGCCGCAGCACCTCGGCCGGATCCGTGGCGGCACCCTGCCGGTACAGCTCGGCATAGCCCCGGATCGACGTCAACGGTGTGCGCAGCTCGTGCGAGGCGTCGGCCACGAACTGGCGCATCCGGTTCTCCGAGCTGACCCGCACCGCGAAAGCCTGCTCGATCTGCCCGAGCATGGTGTTCAACGCCGACGCCAGCCGGCCCACCTCGCTGCCCGGTTGCCGCACCGGCACCCGCCGCGACAGGTCGCCGTCGGCGATCTCCCCGGCCACCTGCTCGACTTCCTCCAACGCCCGCGTAGAGGCGCGCACCAGGGCGTACCCGGCCATGCCTACCAGGATCAGCGCGCCGAGGCTGATCAGCAGGAACGCCAGCCGCAGGTCGTCGACCGCCTTGTCCACCTCGGACTGGTCGGTGGACACGATCAGCTCGGTGTCGCCGAAAGACCGCGTCACCAGCCGATGCGACCCCACGGTGACGTGCTCACCAGACTTCAACGAGCCAAAAGAAGGCAGACCCTCGAAGGGCGTGCCGGCGAGAACCCCGTTGGCATCGCGCACGATCATGTTCTCCCGCAACGGAAACGGCCGCGCCACCGACACCACCCGGTCCAGCCGGGCGTCCAGCTGGCCGAGCAGGTACCGCTCCATCACCTGGGAGCCGACCAGCCACGTGCCGAACAGGCCCGCGGCCACCAGGGCGACGAGTACGACCACCAGCCGCACGCGCAACGTCATGGCCGGATCATGTACCCGATGCCGCGCACGGTGTGGATCAACCTCGGCGCGCCGGCGTCCACCTTGCGGCGCAGGTACGAGATGTACGACTCGACCACGCCCACGTCGCCGTCGAAGTCCTGGCTCCACACCTGGTCGAGGATCTGCGCCTTGGACAGCACTCGCCCGCTGTTGCGCAGCAGGTAGTGCAGCAGCCGGAACTCGGTCGGCGACAGCTCCACGATCCGCGCGCCGCGCCGCACGACGTGGCTCTCCACGTCCAGCGTGAGATCACCGCAGGTCAGCTGCTCGCTCTCGGAGCCGGGCCGGGTCCGGCGCAGCACCGCGGTCACGCGGGCGATGACCTCCTCCAGGCTGAACGGCTTGGTGATGTACCCGTCGCCGCCGATGGTGAGCCCGGTGATCCGGTCGTCCGGGCTGTCCCGCGCCGTCAGGTACAGCACCGGCACCTGGACACCGCCGGAACGCAGCCGCCGCACCACCTCGAACCCGTCGCGGTCGGGCAGCATCACGTCGAGCAGCACCAGGTCCGGCGCCTCCGTGCGCGCGGCTGTCAAAGCCTCGTTGCCGGTCGCCGCGCTGGCCACGGTGAACCCCGCGAACCGCAGGCTGGCGCACAGCAGCTCGCGGATGCTGGGTTCGTCCTCGACGACGAGCAACCGGCCGCGTTCCACGCGTTGATCCTGCATCACCCGGTGGCTGGCCGCTGTGTGATGGTCTGCCCGGTCACCGTGCCGTCCTCGCCGGCCTGGCCCTGCACGACGACCTGCTGGCCCGCTTTCAGATCGGTGAGCTTGCCGTCGGAGGTGATCTGCACCTTCGTGGTGTCCGAAGTGGACACCTTGACGATCTCGCCGTTCTGCGTCTTCACGTAGACGGTCGTGCCCTCGACGTGGTCGATCGTGCCAGTGGTGCCACGGCCGAAGCCGCCGTTGGGCCGCTGCTGGGCGCCGGACGGCGGCGTGCCCTGGAACTGGCGGCCCGCGGCGTTCTGGCGGTTCGGGGTCTGGGTGGAGCCGAAGGACTTCTGCACGAACACCCCGCCGACGAACGCGACGATCGCGAGCACCGCGACCCCGAGGATCATCGTGGTCTTGCCGACACCGCTCTTGCGTTCCTTCAGCTCAGCCGGCAGATCATGCTCGAGCGGCTGGTCCAGTGGGTTGGTCACAGAACTCTCCCTATTCATGCCGGAGGGCTTCGATGGGGCGGAGCTTCGCCGCGCGCGAAGCCGGGTAGCTGCCGAAGAACAGGCCGATCAACGCCGACACCGCGAACGCGAGCAGCACCGAGGACGGCACGAGAACGGGTTGGATGCCCGCGATGGTGAACCGGCTGCCGATCACGCCCGCCGCGACGCCCAGAAGGCCGCCGAACAGGCTCAGCAGCGTGGCCTCGATCAGGAACTGGCCGAGGATCGACGACCGGGGCGCCCCGACCGCCTTGCGGATGCCGATCTCCCGGATCCGCTCGGTGACGGTCACCAGCATGATGTTCGTGATGCCGATGCCGCCCACCAGCAACGAGATCGCGGCCACCGACGCGAGCAGCACGGTGAACGTCTCCGTCGTCGCGGTCCGCGCGGTGAGCAGCTGGTCCTGGCTGAGGATCCGGTAGTCGGCGGTGCCGGTGATCTTGTGCCGGCCGTTGAGGATCGTCGTGACCTGAGCCTGCGCGTCCGGCAACGCGTCGGCGGACTGCGCCTGCACGACGATCTGGGTGAGGCCGCCGTAGCCGGTCAACGCGTTCTGCGTGGTGGTCAACGGCGCGACGGCCATGTCGTCGGCGTCCTGCAACCCGCTGGAACCCTTGGCGGCCAGCACTCCCACGACGGTGAACGGGATGTTGTTGACCAGCATGGACTTCCCGACCGGATCGGTGCCCGGAAAGAGCTGCGTGGCGACCGTCGCGCCGATCACGACGACCTTGCGCGCCTGCTGGACGTCGTTGTCGGAGAACAGGTTCCCCTGCGCGACCGCGCTGTTCGTGGTGTCGAAGTAGCGGGGATCGGAGCCGATGAACTGGCTGATCGGATAGGTCGTGTCGCCGTAACCCGCGGTCGCCTGCGCGTTCACCACCGGCGACGCGTACTTGACGTCGGGGGAGTCGGCGCCGAGCAGTGCCGCCGCGTCCGCCGTGGTCAGCGGTCTGACGGTGCTGCCGGGCTGGGCGCGCTGCGGGCTGATCGTCAGGATGTTCGTGCCCAGCCCGGCGATGCTCTGCTGCACCGCGCTGGACGCGCCGTTGCCGACCGCGATCAGCAGGATCACCGACGCGACACCGATCAGGATGCCCAGCGTGGTGAGGCCGGAACGCAGCTTGTTCGCGGTCAGGCCACGGACCGCGAACGCCGCAATCTCAACGATTCTCACACCAACACCCCTGCAACTCTGCCGTCCACCACTCGGACCGTGCGCATGGCGTGTGCTGAGACCTCGTCCTCGTGCGTGATCAGCACGACCGTGCGGCCGCTGGCGTTGAGCCGGTCGAGAATCCCGAGGACCTCACGGCTGGACTCGGTGTCGAGGTTGCCGGTCGGCTCGTCGGCGAGCACGATCGCGGGCGACGTCACGAGTGCACGCGCGATGGCGACACGTTGTTGTTGCCCGCCAGACAGTTCGTTGGGCCGGTGGTGCGTGCGATCCGCGAGCCCGACGAGTTCGAGAGCGGCCATCGCGCGCTCACGGCGCTGGGCACGTCGAACTCCCGCGTACACCAGCGGGAGCTCGACGTTCGCGAGTGCCGTGGTGCGCGGCACCAGGTTGAACGACTGGAAGACGAACCCGATCTTCCGGTTACGCAGCAAGGAGAGCTGCTCCTCGTCGAAGTCACCGGTGTCGATGCCGTCCAGCAGGTACCTGCCGGACGTCGGCACGTCGAGGCAGCCGAGGATGTTGAGCAGCGTCGACTTGCCGGAGCCGGACGCGCCCATGATCGCGATGTACTCGCCCTTCTGGACGGTCAGGTCGAGGCCTCTGAGCGCGTGCACCGCCGTGTCACCGGACCCGTAGGTCTTGCGGAGGTCCTGGACCTCGATGACCGGGCTCATCGGCCGGTCCCGGTGAGGCCGCCGCCGTTGCGCTGCCCGCCGGTACCGGGAAAGTTGCCGCCCTGCTGCTGACCGGTGCGGTTCTGGTTGGTCGACGTGGTCACCTGCGGCAGCACGACCTCCTCGCCGGCGGTCAGCCCGGACTTGATCTCCACGTACTGGTCGCCGCGCACGCCGATCTCGACGGTCTTGCGGGTCTCCGCGCCGTTCGCCAGCACCTGCACGCTGCTGGCGCCGCCGACCGTCTGCACGGCCGCGGCGGGCACCGCGAGCACGTTGGCCGCCTGGGCGACGGTGATCTCCACGCTCGCCGACTGACCGGGCCGCAACCCCGCCGGCGGTTCGGTCAACGACAGCGTCACGCCGTACTGCACAACGTTGTTCGCGGTCGTGGGGGTGAGGTCGACGGCGGCGATCTTGGCCTGGACCGGCGTGCCGGACATCGCGTTGACCGTCACGGTCGCCGCCTGGTCGGCCTTGAGCTTGCTGACGTCGGTCTCGGACACGTTGGCGTGCAGGACGAGGTTCTTCAGGTCGGTGACGACGACGAAGCCCGATGCCGTGGTGGTGCTGGTGCTCGTGCTGGTCGAACTGGAGTTGCTGGACGTGCTGCCGACCTTCTGCCCCACGGCACCGGTGACCGACGTGATCGTGCCGTCGCCGGGCGCGGTGAGCGTGGTCGAGGCGAGGGTGTCCTTGGCCTGCTGGAGCGCGAGCTGCGTCTGCCGGTACGCGGTCAACAGCGCGTTCGTGCCGGTGCCCTTGTCGAGCGCCGCGTTGAGGTTGCCCTGCGCGATGTCGACCTGGAGCTGAGCCTGCGTGGGGTCGAGCTTCGCGAGCTGCTGGCCCTTGGTGACCGTGTCGCCGACCTTGACGTTGATCTCGGTGACCGTGCCGCTCGCGCCGAACGACGCGGCGGCGCTGAACGAGCTCTGCACTGTGCCGGAGGCCGTCACCACCTCGCTGACGTCGCGGTTCGCGGCCGCGGCGGTGCGGGCGGCGGTGGGCTGGGCACTGCCGGAGGAACCGAAGAACACCAGGTAGCCGGCCACACCGGCACCGAGGAGCACCACCACCAGCAGTCCGTTGATCAACAAGGATCTGCGACGTCGAGTCATGGCAGGGGATCGTCGTCCGCGAAGCTGTGGACGGGCTGCGAGATTCCTGGCAGTTTCCTGATGATCGAGAACTTGTTTTCACCCGAATGAGCAGATTCGTGGTCGTCGAGCAAGCCCTAGCGTCGAGGACATGGCCACCAGCACTCCATCCACCGCGTACAGCCGGGACCTGGGCGACGAACTGCGCACGGTTGCGGGAAACCTGCACCGGGCTGACCGGCACCGCGCTCGCCGTCCGGCTCGGCTGGGATCCGAGCAAGGTCTCGACCATCGAGCACGGCAAGTTCCGCGCCAGCGAGATCGACCTCGTGCAGTACCTGACGATGTGCGGCAAGGACATCGACTTCTTCGAGGACTTCAAGCGGAGCTGGCGCAACGCCTTCGAGGAGTACATCGTGCAGGTGCCGGACAACCTGCGCACGCTCGCGATGGCCGAGTCGACCGCCAAGACGATCACGAGGTACGACACGCAATCGGTGCCGGGGCTCTTGCAGACGCCGGAGTACGCCGACGGCGTGTACCGGATGCCGGGTTCGTGGCCGAGGAGCGAATCCCCACGCTCGTCCAGTTCCGGATCGACCGCCAGGCGATTCTGCGGGACACGATCGGCCGGCTTGCTTGTTCTACGTCCATGAGGTGCGCCACGAGGCGCTTGATGTTCGAGTGGAGGTGAGAGACCTTCGCCGCGGTCGTCGCAGCGGCTGGGTGAAGCTGAGGGCAGCCTGATCCGGGGGACGCCGGGGAGGGTGGGAAGCAGCCCTGACAACGCCGGGACGTGCCAGTACTGCCAGATGGTGCGGGTCCGGCTAGCAAGACGAGAAGGTGTAGCGCGAGAGAATCAGTGGTTGACGCCCCGTAAGGGTCGCACCGGCTCCAATCTGGCGGATATGGGCCGGGCTGCAGTGCGCGATCCCCGATGTTCGTGGGGGTCGACTCCGAAGCCGGTCCAAGGTCGGTGAGGAGGCCACGGTGAAGTCTGCGGCGTAGGCGTGGCGATGCTGCCGGGGTAGAGCTGGGCGCCTCCCTCGTCGATCGATACACGGTGAACGTGGGAACCGTCCGGGGTCGCCCTGCCGCAGGCGTCCAGCCTGCGGGGCGGGGCAGGTCCGTCGTCGACTGATGGCCGCGGGCGGGGCGGAGGCCCCGTAGTAGTCCGAGGCCGGGAAAGCCGTGCACATGGCGAAGGGGGCCAGCAAGTCAGCAGTGGAGGATGCTGGAATGCCGGGAGAGCGCTGGTGAATACCGACGTGATCCGGAGCTGGCCTTGTATGCGGGCCGAGCGCCGGGTACTGGAGATCCAGACCAAGCTGCACCGTTGGGCGATCGATGATCCTCATCGCCGGTTCGATGATCTGTTCAACCTCGTCGCCGATCCCGCGTTCCTGTTGGTGGCGTGGGATCGGGTGCGGGGTAACAAGGGTGCGCGCTCGGCCGGAGTGGACGGGGAGACCGCCTACTACGTCCGGGACGGGCAAGGGGTCGAGGTGTTCCTCGACCGGCTGCGGGACCAGTTGAAGGACCGGCAGCTTCCGCCCGCTTGCCGGTGCGGGAACGGATGATTCCCAAAGCCGGGTGGCAAGCGGCGCCGGCTGGGGATCCCGACCGTGACCGACCGGGTGGTCCAGGCATCCTTGAAGCTGGTGCTGGAGCCGATCTTCGAGGCGGATTTTCTGCCGTGCTCGTATGGGTTCCGGCCGAACCGCCGCGCGCATGACGCGGTGGCCGAGATTCGCTATTCTGGCTCGCGCGCTCTATGAGTGGGTGGTGGAAGGCGACATCAAGGCCTGCTTCGACGAGATCTCGCATCCGGCCCTGATGGACCGGGTGCGGGAACGGGTCGGGGACAAACGGGTCCTCGCGTTGGTGAAGGCGTTCCTGAAGGCGGGCATCCTCAGCCGAGGACGGCGTGCTGCGGGACAGCGACACCGGCACCCCGCAAGGAGGGATCCTGTCGCCGCTGCTGGCCAACGTGGCCCTGTCGGTCCTTGACGAGCACATCGCCCAGGCGCCGGGCGGGTCCGGCCACGCCGCGGTGAGCAGCGCGCAGGCGCCGACGCCGAGGACTGCCGAACTACCGGCTGGTCCGGTACGCGGACGACTTCGTGGTGCTGGTGTCGGGCACCCGCGGCGCACGCCGAAGCGCTGCGTGACGGAGGTAGCGGCGGTCTTGGCGCCGATGGGCTTGCGCCTGTCGCCGGAGAAGACCCTGATCACCCACATCGACGAGGGCCTCGACTTCCTCGGGTGGCGCATCCAGCGGCATCGCAAGCGAGGCACGACCGGCACTACGTCTACACCTATCCGGCCAAGAAGGCCCTGCGGCCGTCACGGCCAAGGTGAAGACGATTGTGCCGGACAAGACGTCAACCAGCCGCTGGCGGTCCTGCTGCACCGGCTCAACCCGGTGCTGCGGGGCTGGACCGCCTACTTCCGGCCCGGGGTGTCCGGTTCGACCTTTCACTACCTGGCCTCCTCATCTGGCGGCAGGTCATCGGCTGGCTCCGGCGCAAACACCGCCGAATCACCTGGAAGGAACTCCGCCGCCGCTACTGCGGCGGCGGCTGGTGGCCGAGCACGGCGAGATCGGACTGTTCCAACCCGACGATGCACACCACCCGCTACCGCTACCGGGGAACACCCATCCCCTCACCGTGGCCGGCCACGGGATGACATCCCACCACCACACGGGACTCGTGGAGAGCCCGTTGCTCAGTAATGGGCACGGCGGGTTCGGGAAGCGGCTCGCAGAAACCTCATGCGCTGCAGACGCGGGTCGGCGACGACCGGATCATGGAGGAGCAGTACCTCAAGCTGCTGTTCAACGCGCGCATCGTCCGGATCGTCCCCGCGGACGCGCCGGTGATCGCGTCCAGCTGCACGTTGTGGGAGTACGAGAAGGCGATGCCGGTGGCGTTCATCGAGACCGGTCTCGCGAAGGTGTTCGTGCAGGATCCGGCTGCGATCGTGCGGACCCGGCTGCTGTTCGACCGTTTGGCCGAGGTCGCCTTGGATGGGGAACAATCGCGGAGCAAGCTGGCTGAGTACGTCGGCCGACCGCGAGAGGAACTCGATGACGCAGGAACGCATATGGCATAAGAGCAGCTACAGCGGTGGGGCGGAGGATGGCAACTGCGTCGAGGTTTCCCTGGCCGACGACGCGCTCGTCCGCGACTCGAAGAACCCTGCCGGCGGCGTCCTGACCTTCGGCCCGGCCGCATGGAAGAACTTCTCGAAAATCGTTGAACCGCCCCGTCTCACTACGTGTTCCCGCCGTCCACGGGGACGAGGGGACGGGCCATGGCACGCGACGAGAAGACGGTGCTGCTCGGGGTCGGGCCGACGGTGATGCTGCCACGCCAGGGCGCCCAGCTGGTGCGGCTGCGCCGGAACACGCCGTTGCGGGTGGACGTCGCCGGCGGTGGCCCGGTCGGTCTCGCGTTCGCGTGCACGCTGAAGTCGATGCTGGGCGACCAGGTCGCGCTGCGCGTCTTCGACCGCCGCTGGATGCGCAAGGGCAACCGCATCGTCTGGCGGGGCGCCGCCGAGGGCAACAACCGGCGCGAGCAGGTCGTGACGCTGCAGAGCAACGTGTGGGCCGCGCTGCCTGCCGAGGTGCAGCAGCGGCTGTTCGTGCCCGGCCAGTTCTCCGAGATGTGGCCGCTCGGCCCGGACTCGCCCGAGTCGAAGGGCCGCCCGCGCAACATCAAGATCCGCTGGATCGAGGACTCCCTGCTGGAGATGGCGCAGGACGTCTACGGCATCGAGCTGGTGCCCGAGGCCTACACCGTGCCCGCCCGCTGGGACGGCCTGCACGTGCTCGCGATCGCCGACGGCGCCCGTTCCGCCACCCGCGACGTCCTGAAGGAGCACTTCGGCACCCCTTGCCGCGAACTGTTCTCCGTCGACGGCTCGCCGCTGGACGAACGCGTGCTCGGCATCCGCGTCACGGCGAAGGTGCCGGACGAGCACACCGTGCCGTTGACCGTGGCGCAGAACAGGTTCCTCTTCAACTCGCTGGGCGGCGGCTTCATCAACATGCGCCTGACCGCCGAGGAAGCCTCCGAGATCGTCGCGCTGGGCGAGAACGGCCCGGTCGCGTGCATCGGCAAGTTCGGCTGCTCCATGCGCCCCGCCGGCGCCCGCTTCGTCTGCGACCGGCACCGCGCGGTGTTCAAGCCGTCCGTCGACAAGCTTTCCTACCTGTGGCCCCGAATCCTCGACGGCCTGCGCTTCTTCGGCGTCGGCGCGGCGGACGTCGTCGGCATCAACTCGTTCACGCTCGGCATGCAGCAGATGTCGAAGTTCACCGCCCAGCTCGCGCCCTCGACGTTCGGCTTCCTGCTGGGCGACGCCGCGAACTCGCTGCACTTCTGGCCCGGCCGCGGTCTCAACACGGGCCTGAAGAGCGCGCTGTCGCTGGCCGTGAACCTGCAGAAGCGCTGGCGTGGCAAGGCTTTCCGCGCCGCCGACTTCGCCGCGCACGAGGGCATCATGCAGCAGCTGCAGTACCGCGAGAAGTCCCGCGCCTGGACCACCATGCTGATGCCGGACTCCGAGGGCGTGCCGCGCGGCATCGAGGACCGCATCCGCGAGGGCCTGCAGGGCCGTTCGACCGGGCCGCGCTGGTGAAAACGCTGTTCGAGCGGGTGAAGGACATCAAGAAGCGGCTGGGCGACCGGATGGGGTCGCTGGCGACCGACGAGTGGTACTACGGGCGGATCAACGCCATGGATGTGCGGACGTTGAAGGTCATGGTGGAGTCCGGGCCGTGGATCACGCGGGAGATCGGTGGCGAGGAGGTCGTGGTGCCGATGGCCGAGACCTCCGCTCCGGAACCGGTTCGCCGCGGACTTTCGCTGGTGGGCTAGTGCTTTGACCGGGACAACCGGCATGTGCCGTCGTACACTCGGGCGCATGCCGGGCATGCAGCACACCATCACCATCGCGGCCCCGCCCGAGCGGGTGTGGGCGGTGCTCGTCGACGTCGAACGCTGGCCCGAGCGGATTCCGACGGTCGACGCCGTGGAACGCCTCGACGAGGGACCGCTGGCCGTCGGCACCCGGACCCGGTTGCGGCAGCCCCGGCTGTCCCAGGCGGTGTGGACCGTCACCGAGATGGCCGAGGGGTCGTCGTACGTCTGGGAGTCGCGCACGTCCGGCGTGACCGTCGTCGCCGGGCACGTCGTCGAGCCGGCGTCCCGACGGGAGCCGGCTCACCCTCGCGCTGACCGTGTCCGGTCTGTATGGCCGGGATCGGCTGGCTGATGACGCGGTCGATGACCAAGCGGTACGTCGAGACCGAGGCCGCCTCGATCAAGAAGGCCGCCGAGACCACGGCGTGAGCTGAACCCGCCTTAGGCGCAATGCCGAGCTCTCATGGCTGGTTGGGTGTGTGCAAGTACTACCAACTCATGATCATCGAGCGCACAACTGCTACCAACCGGGCTGTTCGCAGCCGTGAGAGCGTTCCCATGACCGGGCTTCGGCGGCCGCGTCGACCACAGTGCGGTCGGACACCGCCTGCTCCACCCCAAAGTCTGCGGCAAGGCGCCTGACCAGCCGTAATGCCCTAGACGACCGGCATGGGCCTTAGGCGCTGAGGCGCCGCAGCACCGGGTTGGCGAGGTCGTCGTTGCTGACAACGATCGTTGCGCGCGTGGCCGGTCCGACCTCGGCCAGGTAGCGGCGACTGGCCGCGTGGTAGCGCTGGTCGAAGGCTTTGCGGGCCTGCTCGATTCCGCCGAGCAGTTCGGTGTCACGGCGGGTTCCGCGCTCGCGCGCGATCTCGAACGGCGTGTCGACGAAAACGACCTCGTCCCACGTGAGGTCGCGTTGCAGGAAACTGCCGTCCACCACCAGAACCAGGTCCTCGGCGGCGGTCACCGGCGGTTCGTCGAGCGGCGTGTCCGAGGCGAGGTCGATGATCCGCTGCCGGTACCGCCGGTCCCCGCCGGGCCCGAGCGGCTCCAGCACCAACCGTGCGAACGACGCGAAGTCGTAGGCGTCGGCGTAATAGCCGTCCGCCGAGTCGCGGCCCTGACGATGCCGAACGGCGCGCGGGTTGTGGAACCCGTCCATCGACAGGTGGGCAGCAGGCCGGCCGCGCGACGGCGACAGCGGCTCGGTCAGCTCGCGGGCGAGCGTCGTCTTGCCCGACGCGGTGATCCCGTCGACGGCCACTCGCAACGGATGCCCGGGCGACCGGGAGGCGAGGTGGTCGGCGATCCGGCCCAGCACACGATTCCTGACGATCATGCCGCCAGCGTAGGTCAGGAAATCGGTTGCGGGCGAACTGCCGGTTGAACATGATGGCGATCATGGAGATCTGAGCAGTGACAAGTGCTTCCTTCACCCCGACGCGATCCGCGTCGTCGCACCGACCGGCGTGCCCGCTTCCAGGGCCCGGTCGTATGTCACTGATTCGCGGAGGCGATGCACGGCGCTGAAAAGGCGCTGGGGCCTCCTCGGCATGCCTCGGAGTTCTTCGTGGCCATGGAATTCGACCGCAAAGCGCTGTGGGTGGTCAGCGAACTCGGACCGCCCACCATCGTCAAAGCCTGCGTGTCATGCAGGTCCACCCGGCACCGTCACTGGCAAGATCCGGGTCAACGCGAACCACAAGCTGCTCGACGTGTGGCTGCTGATCTGCTGCGACCTGTGCGACCGCACGTCGAAGATCCCCCGTCCACGAGCGCATCAACGTGCGGGCGCTGGACCACGAGCAGCTCGTGATGTTCGAGAACAACGATCCGGCCATGGTGCGACAGCTGACCATGGACCCGACGCTCTGCCCACAAGGCCGCCTACCAGCTCGACTGGACCGGCACCTGGGAGCTGGGAGATCGACATACCGTTCTACGACCTCCAGCGCGAGGATGCCGCACCACTCGAGGTCATCATCAGGTTCGAGTTCCCGGCACCCATCCGGGTCGAGAAGCTGCTCACCGCCGGGTTCGGCCTGAGCCGTCCCGCCGTGCGAGGCATGGTCGACTCCGGACGCATCCGCCTGCCCCTGCCCATCGACGCCAAGGCCCGTGAGGACTTCACCTTCCTGGTCGTGCGGAACCAACGCCGGTGATGTCAGGAAGACGTCAGGCAGAAGGGGTGGCCGGCCGGATCCAGGAGTACCCGCCAGCGTCCGTCGCCGGGCTGATGGTCCGGTTTGGCCGCGCCGAGTTCCAGCGCCAGCCCTTCCATCGCATCGAGGTCGTCGGCGCGGAAATCCAGGTGGAACTGTTGTGGCACGTCCTGACCTGGCCACTGCGGAGCCCGGTATCCGTCGACCCGCTGGAATCCCAGATCACAGCCGGAGCCGTCCGTCAGAGCGACGAACTCGTCCGTGCTGAAGAGCTCGCGCATCCCGGTCAGCGCACCGTAGAAGCCCGCCAGCGTCCGCGGATCGGCACAGTCCAGGGTCACCCCTCGCAGTACAGCGCCTGGCACCATTCGCTCCTTCGCGTCTGTCTCCGTGAGCCGCCGCTGCACGCGATCACCGGCCACAGCCACACTAATCCTCCTCGACCTCACGGCGGGACAACCGGACCTCCTCGACGTCCAGCCGCCGCTGCACCGTTCGCACACCATGTCGTCGATCTCCTCTCTCACGCAACCGCACCACCGTCGCCCGCTTGTGGGCGATCAGCTCCAGCCGCAACGCGTGTACTCGACCTCGGACTCCGCGACCTCCTCGTCACCGGCTTCCTTGGCCCGAGACCCCATGTGGTCTTCGTCCGGCGAGCACCCGCTTGTAGACGACGTCGCTCACCCCGACCTTGTCGGCCAGGCGCGGCGACGCCTCGTAGGCCTCCTCGGATGCCGTCGACTGGGCGAGCCGCAGTTCCTCGTCCACCGCGGTGTCCTCGGGCAGCCGGGAGAACCTGATGACCGTCGGCAGCATGATCGCCTGCACGACCAACGTCAGCACGACGACGCCGGATGTGATGAGGATGATCTCCTCGCGGAACGGGAAGGGCCCGCCGCCGACGACGGTCTCGGGCACCGCCAGCGCGGCGGCCAGTGAGACGGCGCCGCGGAATCCGGCCGCGGACGACACCAGCCGCTGCCGGGCACCCACGCGGCGGAGTCGTTGCTGGGGACGGCGATCGACCGCGCGGATGATGTAGGGGGTCGTGTAGCTCCACAGCAGGCGGGTGCCTGCGACGGTCAGCGCCACCAGGCCGATCGCGCCGAACGCGGTGAGGATCTCGGAACCGTCCAGGGCGCGGACGGCGCGTGGGCCTGGAGTCCGATCAGGACGAACAGGGCCCGTTGAGCAGGAACGTGGCGATGGTCCAGAACGCGGAGCTCTGCTGACGGGTGTCGGCCGGCACGATGCGCGGACCGACCTGCGACAGCGTCAGCCCGCACACGACCACCGCGATCACGCCGGAGCCGTGCACCACCTCGGCCAGCAGGAAGGCGCTGAACGGGGTGAGGATGCTGACCACGCTCTCGTGGAGCGGGCTGTCGAGGCGTTTGCGCACCTGCACGGCGAGCCAGGCGATCGCGAGCCCCGCCAGCGCGCCGCCCACGTAGGACAGCAGCAGGCGGAACCCGATCAGGCCGGTGCTGAACTGCTGCTCGCCGGTGGTGATGGCGATCGCGATCGCGTAGATGACGAGCGCGGTGCCGTCGTTGATCAGCGATTCGGCGCGCAGGATGGTGGTGGTCCGGCGGGGCATGCCGCGGGCGATGGCGGAGACGGCGGTCGCGTCGGTGGGCGCGAGGGCCGCGCCGAGCACCCACGCCGGGCCCCAGTCGAGGCCCAGCGCGTGGGCGACGCTCGCCACGGCCCCGCGGTGGCAGCACCAGAAGCGTGCTGAGCAGCACGATCGGGCGCAGGTTGCTGCGGATCTCCCGCAGCGAGGTGTTGAGGCTCTCCCAGTAGAGCAGGGCCGGGAGGAAGATCAGCAGCATCGCTTCCGGGGGAAGGCTGACCGACTCCAGGGACGGCACGAAGCCGAGCACTGCGCCGCACACGACGAGCAGCACCGGGGCCGCGAGGCGCAACCGTCCGGACGCGACGCTGCTCGCCAGCACGCACACACCCAGCACCACGACGAGTTCGAGACCGAGCATGGCCTCAAGATAAGCGGCTCAGGCGCTGAGCGCGTTGTCCAACTCGGCCAGCAGCCGGGACTTGGGGCGGGCGCCGACGATCTGGTGGATGGGCCGACCGTCGCGGAACAGCAACATCGTGGGCAGCGACATGACCTGGTAGTCGCGCGCGGTGGCGGTGTTCTCGTCGGCGTTGATCTTGAGCACGGTCAGGTCGTCGCGTTCCCGGTCGATCTCGTCGAGCACCGGCGAGAGCATGTGGCACGGCCCGCACCACTGCGCCCAGAACTCGACGAGCACGGTGCCGGTCCTCGTGTTCTCCGCGAACGTGGCATCGGTCAGCTGCACTGGAACTCCTTGGGTTCGGGTACGAGGCACGGGTCCTGGAAGGCGAGCCTGGCCAGCAGGAAGTCCCGGACGCCGTTGAGCCGTCCAGGCACGCGTCCACCTCGGCGAGCTTGCGCCGGTAGACCTCCCGGGAGTCCGGGCACGAGTCGCCGGACTCGTGCCCCGCGCGCAGGCACGCCACGAACGGCCTGGTGTCCTCCAGCGACATCCCGACCGCCTGCAACGACTGGATCTCCCGGACCAGCCGGAGATCGTGCTCGTCGTACTCGCGGTAGCCGTTGGCCGTGCGCTGGGCTTCGAGCAGGCCCTGGGACTCGTAGAAGCGCAGCGCACGGGTGGTGGTGCCGGCTCGCTTGGCCAGTTCGCCGATCCTCATGACCGACGGTAAACCTTGACGCGTACGTCAAGGCAAGATTTCAGTCTCCGAAGCTTGTTCGCCACGTGGACATCCTTGCCGGCGGTGATGCGGTCCTTAACGTGAACCGCGTTTGAACAAGTGCTCTCATCCGAGCCCAGGGGAGGGAGGACGGGGATGGGGATCGTGCCGTTCCCGTCCTCCCGCAGGACGTCGACCACGGCCGCGTGTCCAGCACCGCCTGTACGGGCTATCCCGACTCCCAGCCCTTCACGCCCGACCTGGCCGACAAGGATTTTCCATGCCGTCTTCCGGCACGCTCACTGTGTGTCCTCAAAGGACACGTGCGAGGATCTCTCCGTCCTGACCGTGGTCGCTCCCGCCATCCGTGGCGCTGGGTCGCCGCGTCGCCGTGCTGGTCCTGGTCGCCCAGTTCATCACACGGCCTGGTCACCAACCCCGGCTGGGACTGGCCGACGTTCGCCCAGTACTTCACCGCACAGTCGGTGCTGAACGCGCTGTGGCTGACGATCGAGCTGACCTTTTACGGCACGGTCCTCGGGTTCGCGCTCGGCGTGGTGCTGGCGGTCGCTGCGGCTGTCGAAGAATCCGGTGCTGCAGGCGGTCTCCTGGACCTACATCTGGGCGTTCCGGTCGATCCCGCTGATCGTGCAGCTGTTGTTCTGGTTCAACATCGCCTACCTGTACCAGACGCTTTCGCTCGGCATCCCGTTCGGGCCGGCGTTCTTCACGGTTCGAGCGTCAACAGCGCGATCAGCGGGATCACCGCCGCCGTCATCGGTCTGGCCCTGCACCAGGCCGCGTACTCCGCCGAGATCATCCGGGCCGGCATCATCTCGGTCGACCACGGCCAGCTGGAAGCGGCTGCCGCGCTGGGCATTCCGAAGCGTCGCGGCAGTTCTTCAAGATCGTCCTGCCGCAGGCGATGCGGGCGATCCTGCCGAACGCCGCCAACGAGGTGATCAGCCTGTTCAAGGGCACGTCGATCGTCTCGACGATGGCCATCGCCGAGCTGTTCTACCAGGTGCAGGTGATCTACGGCCGCAACGGCCGGGTCGTGCCGCTGCTGATGGTCGCGACCGTCTGGTACATCGTCCTGACCACGCTGCTGTCGATCGGCCAGTACTACGTCGAGCGGCACTACGCCGCGGAGCGACCGCACCTGCCGCTGACCCCGATTCAGCGGGCGTGCACAAGAGCTTGCGTCGGCTCGCACCGGAGGTCGCCCGATGACCGCGCCGCGGTCGAGGTCGCGGAGTGCACAAGTCCTTCGGCGCGCCGAGTCTGCAGGCGTCGACCTGCGTCGCGGGCGAGGTGACCGTGATCCTCGGCCGTCCGGTTCCGGCAAGTCGACGCTGCTGCGCACGCTCAACCACCTGGAGAAGGTCGACCGCGGGCTGATCCGGATCGACGGCGACCTGATCGGCTACCGGCGGGCGGCGAGCAAGCTGCACGAACTGCGGGAACGGGAGATCCTGAAGCAGCGCACCGCAGATCGGCTTCGTCTTCCAGAACTTCAATCTGTTCCCGCACCTCACCGTGCTGGAGAACGTGGTCGAGGCGCCGTCTCGGCGCAGGGCCGCCGCGACGAGGCGACGCGAGGCCCGCGCTCCTGGAGCGGGTGGGCGTGGCGGACAAGGTGGACGCGTACCCGCGGCAGCTCTCCGGCGGCCAGCAGCAGCGGGTCGCGATCGCGCGGGCCCTGGCCTGCGGCCCGAGGTCATCCTCTTCGACGAGCCGACCTCGGCGCTCGACCCGGAACTGGTCGGCGAGGTGCTCGACGTGATCAAGCAACCTGGCCCGCGACGGCACGACCCTGGTCATCGTCACCCACGAGATCGGCTTCGCCCGCGAGGTCGCCGACACCGTCGTCTTCATGGACGCGGCGTGATCGTCGAGCAGGGCCCGCCGCGAGGTGCTCGACAACCCGGAGCACGAACGCACCAGAGCCTTCCTGTCCAAGGTCCTCTGACCGACAGGAGTTCGTTCCGTGCGCAAGATCCACTGTCTCGCCGTCGCTGACGCTGCTCGGCTCGCCGCGCTGCGCGCACCGGCGGCAGCCAGCGAGGCGCCGCCGTCGCGGCGGCGGTCGCCCTGAACGTCAACCTCACCCCCGACCAGAACCGCGTCACCACCGACGAAGGTCGACACGATCGCCGCCGAGGTGCCGGAGGAGATCCGGGACAGCGGGCGTGCTGGGCATCGGCGGCGGCCGGTACCGCGCCGCCGCTGCGCTTCTACGCCACCGACGACAAGACGCTCATCGGCTTCGAGACCGACTTCGCCTACCTGGTCGCCGACGTCCTCGGCCTCAAGCCGACAGCTCGAGATCGCATCCTGGGCAGAACCTTTCGTCGGCATCGACTGCGGCAGGTACGACGTCGTCTCTCCAACGTCACCGTCACCGAGGAGCGCAAGGAGAAGTACGACTTCGCCACCTACCGCCTGGACACCTGGCGTTCGAGGCGAAGAAGGGCGGCGGCTGGAGGTGACCGGGAACCGAAGGACGTGGCCGGCAAGATGATCGCGGTCGGCTCCGGCACCAACCAGGAGAAGATCCTGGTCGACTGGAGCACGCAGAACGTCGCGGCCGGCCTGGCCGGCCATCGACATCAAGTACTACCAGAACTACCACGGACTACTACCTGGCGCTGCAGTCCGGCCGGATCGACGCCTACCTCGGCCCGAACCCGACCGTCGGCGTACCACGCGGCGACCGCCGGCGAGACCGAGATCGATCGGCACCTTCTCCGGCGCGCGGCGCGCCGCTGCAGGGCGAGATCGCGGTGACGACCAAGAAGGACAACGGCTTGGTCGAGCCGGTGCAGGAGGCGATGAACCACGCTGATCGAGAACGGCACGTACGCGGAGGTGCTGAATCGCTGGGGCCTCGTCCGACGAGGCCGTGACCGACGTCGGAGATCAACCCGCCGGGTCTGCCGAAGACCTGATCCGGCACTGGTTCTGGCTCTGAGGAGGCCGTTGTGCGACTCGTGTTCAGCATCACCATCGACACCGACGACGACCAGGCGGCGACCCGGCTGCTCGGCGCGTTGAAGGACGCCGGCCTGGTGTCGTCGCCAGAGCCCCGGATCGATGCCGACGTCCTGATCCTGCCGCACACCCGGCAGGTGCGGCACCAGGGCGTGGAGATCGACCTGACCCGCCTGGAGTTCGAACTGCTGCTGTACCTGTGCGAACACGCCGACCGCGTGCACCGCCGCCGTGAGCTGCTGGCGGCGGTGTGGGGGATCGAGGACGACTTCAGCAGCATGCGCACGGTCGACGTGCACGTGCGGCGGTTGCGGCAGAAGCTCGGCGAGGCGGGCGACGTGATCCAGACCGTGCGCGGCGTCGGGTACCTGGTCGCGTCCCAGGGCCGGGTTCAGGTGGAACGCGCGGCGGACGTGGTGCGGCTGGCGGACCGTCGCGCCGGATGATGGCCCAAAAGCAGTTGCTCGAACCCAGCGGCCCGTGTTGCATCGAACCACCGGGCCGCTGGGAGCTGATTGATGCAGGACGTCGAGATCGCCACCGATGTGTCCCTTGTGGACGAACTGATCCGCAGGCAGTTCCCGCGCTGGCACGGCCTGCCGATCAGACAACTCCGGCACGGCGGCACCGACCACGCGATCTACCGCCTCGGCGACGAGTTCGCGGTGCGGCTTCCCCGCGTCGAATGGGCGAAGAGCCAGGCCGAGTGGGACGCGACGACGCTACCGAGGCTCGCGCCACACCTCCCGCTCGCCGTCCCGGAACCGCTCGAACTCGGCGAACCCGACCTCGGCTACCCGTACCGCTGGTCGGTGGTGCGCTGGCTCAACGGCACGATGGCCTCGATCGACGCGGCCGACGAGGACACCCCGGTCCGGCTCGCCGAGCTGATCCAGGCACTGCACGGCGTCGACGCCACGGGCTTCGAGTGGACCACCTACCGCGGCCGGCTGGACCCGTCCGACAAGGACGACCGCGTGCGCGGGCAGATCGCCGTGCTCGGCGGCGACCCGAGACTGGTCGCGCTGTGGGAGGAGTCGCTCGCCGCGCCGCGCTGGGACCGGCCAGGCCGATGGCTGCACGCCGATCTCCACGAGGGCAACCTGCTGTTCACCGGTGGTGCGCTGACCGGGGTGATCGACTGGGGTTGTGCGGGCGTCGGCGACCCGGCGGCGGACCTCATGGTCGCCTGGCTGTTCCTGGACGAGCGCGGCCGGCGGGCGTTCCAGCGTGAGCTGAGCGAGTTCGACGACGCCACCTGGGCTCGCGCCCGCGGCTGGGCGCTGGCGCTCGCGGTCGTGGCGCTGCCGTTCTACCGCGACACGAACCCGTTCCTCGCCCGCGTCGCCCGCCACACCCTTGATCAGCTGTGCCCCGGCTGGGTGGGCTGATCGCTATACCACGCCGCGCCATCCGCGAACCGGCGTAATGTGCCCCGCCGTTCGGGGCCATTCGTCAGGTTACGTATGTGAGAAAGTTTCAGCACCCTCTCGACGGCACCTCGGGTTTGTGCGTACGGTGAGCCCCACTACCGTACTGGCCAGTAGGTAGCGAACTGAATTCCTTTCTCCCCACCCCTGCACGGTGAGGAAGCGAGCGCAGTGAACATGCTGTCGGATCGAGAACTGGTGCTGTGTCTGAGTCCGTTCAGCACCCCTAACCCTGCTCTTGTGGTCGCCGCTGAACGAGCGGGCGGCCTCGGCGTGCTCGACCTCGGGCCGAACGCTGCCGCCGATCTTGGGCGGGTGAGCGCGCGGCACAACCGCGCGTTCGGCGTGCGGCTGGACGGGCCGTTGACGGTCGCCTTGCCCGAGGCTGCCGACACCGTGATCGTTGATCTTGTTCGGCATGTCCCGAACCTGACTGAACTGGGTGAACGTCGCGTGCTCGCGATCATCACCTCGGTGGCCGAGGCTGTCGCCGCGATCGAGTTCGGTGCTACCGGACTGATCGCGAAGGGCGCCGAAGCGGGCGGACGAGTGGGTGGTTCGCCTGCGTTCGTGCTGCTCCAGCAGGTGCTCGCGCTGACCGATCTGCCGGTCTGGGTGGCCGGCTCGATCGGCCCCGACACGGCTGCCGCGGCGGTTGCGGGCGGTGCGCGCGGTGTTGTGCTGGAAGGCCAGTTGGCGCTGGTCGCGGAGACTCGAAAACATATTTCCGCTGAAATTGTGAACGCCGTCCGGATGATGGACGGCGCGGACACCGTCGTGAACGACGGGTTGCGTGTACATGTTCGTCAGAAGACGCTCGAAATTGGTCAGGAAGGTGCTTTCGCGGAATTCAACCGCGTCTCGTTCGGGACCGTTGGAGGCGTGGTAGGCGCGATTCAGCTCGCGATTCGCGACAACCTCGCCCGAGCGGGCGAACACCGCTCGATCCGGGCCGGCGGACCGTTCTGCGACCGCGTGCCGGGGCTGCGCTACCCGATCGCGCAGGGCCCGATGACCCGTGTCAGCGACCAGCCCGCGTTCGCCGCGGCCGTCGCCGAGGGCGGTGCGCTGCCGTTCCTCGCGCTCGCCCTGATGGAGGGCCCGGCGGTTCACGAACTGCTGCGCGGCACCGCGGAGAAGCTCGGCGACCGGCCGTGGGGCGTCGGCCTGCTCGGGTTCGCGCCCCCGGAGTTGCGCGCGAAGCAGCTTGAAGCCGTGCTGGCGGTGCGGCCGAAGTACGCGATCGTCGCCGGTGGCACGCCCGCGCAGGCACGTGAGCTGGAGGACGCCGGGATCGAGGCGTTCCTGCACGTGCCGTCGCCCGCGTTGCTGCGCCGGTTCCTCGACGAGGGTGCGCGCAAGTTCGTCTTCGAAGGCTCGGAGTGCGGCGGGCACACCGGTCCGCGCTCCAGCTTCACGTTGTGGCAGCAGCAGATCGACGTGCTGCGTGGTCGTGAGAAAGACGTCGTCGCGCTGTTCGCCGGTGGCATCCACGACGCCCGTTCTGCCGCCATGATCTCCGCGATGACCGCGCCGCTCGCGGCCCGGGGCGCGGCGGTCGGCGTGCTGGTCGGCACGGCCTACCTGTTCACCGAGGAAGCCGTCACGCACGGCGCGATCCAGCCGGTGTTCCAGCAGGTCGCGCTGGAGTGCGGCGACACCGCGTTGCTGGAGACCTCGCCCGGCCACGCGGTGCGGTGCGCTCAGACGTCCTATGTGGACACTTTCGAGCAGGCTCGGGCCGAGCTCGCCGGCCTGCCGAAGCAGGAGAGCTGGGAACGCCTCGAACAGCTCAACCTCGGCCGGCTGCGGCTGGCCAGCCGGGGACTCGTCCGCGCTGAGGGCGTGCTCAAGGAGGTCGGCGAGGACGAGCAGCGCCGCGAGGGCATGTTCATGATCGGCCAGGTCGCGACGCTGCGGTCCGAACGCACCACGATCGCCGCACTGCACGAGGACATCGTCGCCGGCGTCCTGCCCGAGAGCCCCGAGCAGCAGGACAACGCCCAGGAACCGCTGGACGTCGCCATCGTCGGCATGGCCGCGATCATGCCGGGCGCGCGGGACGTGGCCGAGTTCTGGGCGAACGTGCTGGCGGGCACCGACTCCATCACCGAGATCCCGCCGGACCGCTGGTCGCCCGACCGCTACGGCAGCCCGTTCCGCTGGGGCGGGTTCATCCCGCGCACGGCGTTCGACCCGCTCGCCTACGGCATCCCGCCCACGTCGCTGACCTCGATCGAACCCGCGCAGCTGCTGGCGCTGGAGGTGTCGGCGCGGGCTCTCAAGGACGCCGGGTACGCCACCCGGATCTTCGACCGCGAACGCACGTCGGTGATCTTCGGTGCCGAGGCCGGCGCCGACCTCGCGAACGCCTACACGGTCCGCACCGCGTTGCCCGCACTGGGCATCGACGGCCTGAACGATTATCTGCCGAAGCTGACCGAGGACTCGTTCCCCGGCGTGCTGGGCAACGTGATCGCCGGCCGGGTCGCGAACCGGCTCGACCTCGGCGGCGCGAACTACACGGTCGACGCGGCCTGCGCGTCCAGCCTCGCCGCGCTCGACGTGGCCTGCAAGGAACTCGTCGGCGGCACCAGCGACATGGTGCTTTGCGGCGCGGTCGACCTGCACAACAGCGCGCACGACTACCAGATGTTCGCGTCGGTCAAGGCGTTGTCCGCGAAGGGCCGCTGCGCCACGTTCGACTCGGCGGCGGACGGCATCGCGCTCGGTGAAGGCGTCGCATGTGTTGTCCTGAAACGGCTCTCCGACGCCGAACGGGACGGCGACCGCGTCTACGCGGTGATCAAGGGCATCGGCGCGTCCAGTGACGGCCGGTCGATGGGCCTCACCGCGCCCCGGCCGGAAGGTCAGCAACGGGCCCTGCGCCGGGCCTACGCGGCGGCGGGCGTGCCGGTCACGTCGGTCGGGCTGGTGGAGGCGCACGGCACCGGAACCGTGGTGGGCGACCGCACCGAGCTGGCCTCGCTGACCGAGATGTTCGCCGAGGTCGAGCCGGGCACCTGCACGGTCGGCTCGGTGAAGTCGCAGATCGGGCACACCAAGTGCGCGGCCGGGCTCGCGGGCGTGATCAAGGCGGCGCTGTCCGTGCACACCGGTGTGCGGCCGGGAACGCTGCACGTCAAGCAGCCCAACGCCTTCTGGAACGCGGAGACCAGCCCGTTCGCGTTCGGCCACCGCACCTGGGCCGCACCGGTCGGGCAACGGGTCGCGGGCGTGAGTGCGTTCGGGTTCGGCGGCACCAACTTCCACACCGTGCTCGCCGGGTACTCCGGCGCCGACGAACCGCGCCACGGCCTGACCGCGTGGCCGGCCGAGCTGTTCCTGATCCGCGGTGAGAACCCCGAGGCCGCGCAACGGGAAGCCGCTCGCCTCGCCGCGCTGGCCGACGACCGCAGCCCGTTGCGGTCACTGGCCGCGGCGTGTGGCAGCGGACCGGTCCAGGCGGCGTTCGTGGTGAGCGACCACGAGAGTCTGCGCGGGGCGCTCGCGGACGTCGAGGCCTGGCGCGGAACCGACACCGTGAAGCTGCGCGACGGCGAACGGCCGAAGGTTGCCTTCCTGTACCCGGGACAGGGCAGCCAGCGGCCGGGCATGCTGCTCGACCTGGTCACCGCGTTCCCGCGGCTGCAGGAGTTCGTGGACGCCCGGTACGAGCGGGTGATGTACCCGCCGGCCGCGCTGACCGCCGAGGACGTGGCGAGGCAGCGCGCGGAGATCACCGACACCCGGATGGCGCAGCCCACGCTCGGCATCGCCGGCCTCATGGTCACGTCGTTGCTGGAATCCGTTGGTGTACGGCCGGATCTGGCCGGCGGCCACAGCTACGGCGAGCTGGTCGCGCTTGCGGCGGCCGGGGTCTTCGGTCCCGCCGACCTGCTCGACCTCAGCGCCGCCCGCGCCGAGGCGATGCTGGACGCTGTCGGCGAGGATCCCGGCACCATGGCCGCGGTGTCCGCGCCGCTCGCCGAGGTCGAGGCACTGCTGCCCGGACGACGTCGTGGTGGCCAACCACAACGCGCCCGAGCAGGTCGTGATCTCCGGTCCCACCAAGGCTGTCGAGCACGCGGTGGAGGTGCTGCGCGAGGCCGGGCTGAGCGTGAAGAACATCCCGGTCGCCGCCGCGTTCCACAGCCCGCTCATGGCCGGTGCCCGCGAACGGTTCGCGGCCCGTCTCGCGGCTACTTCCCTTGGTGAGACGCAGTTTCCCGGTGTGGTCGAACGTGGCCGCCGAGCCCCACACCGACGTCCGGCAAGGGCTGGCCGACCAGCTCGCCGGGCGGGTCCGGTTCGTGGACCAGATCGAGTCGATGTACGCCGCGGGCGCGCGGATCTTCGTCGAGGCCGGGCCGGGCGGGGTGCTGACCTCGCTGGTCGGCAAGACCCTCGGTGACCGGCCGCACCAGGCGTTGCGGTGCGACGAGCACCTGACGTTCCTGCGCACGCTCGCGGCGCTCGCGGTCGCCGGTGTCGAGGTGGACACCGCACCGCTGTTCGAGGACAGGGCCGAACCTGCGACGGTCGTGCCGCCACGACCGGGCTGGTACGTGGATGGAGGTCTCGTGCGGGACGCGAACGGCGACGCATTGCCAGGTGGGCTCCGGCCCGCGACCGAGTTCCCGACCCTGCGGGTCGGGTCCGGGCTCGGTCGCGACGAGATCATCGAGAAGTTCCTGGACGGCATGCGCGACGCGGTCAGCGCCCAGCGCGACGTCCTGCTGAGCTACCTCGGCAACGCTCCCGCGCCGGTGCCCGCGCTCACGCCCACGCCTGCCATCGAAGCCGCGAAGGCGCCGGAACCGCAGGTCCGGCAACAGGAGGACGTCGGCACGGTCGTGCTGCGGACGATCAGCGACCGCACCGGCTACCCGATCGAGATGCTCCAGCCCGGTCTCGACCTGGAGGCCGACCTGTCGATCGACTCCATCAAGCGCACCGAGATCGTCGGCGAACTGGCCCAGATCCTCGGCGCGACCGGCGAGATCGACGAACTGGCGCAGCTCAAGACCATCGAAGGCATCGTCGGGTGGTTCGGTGCCTCGGCACCGGTCTCCGCGCCCGCCAAGGACGTCCGGGCGGTCGTGCTGCAGACCATCAGCACCCGCACGGGTTACCCGGTGGAGATGCTGCAGCCGGGACTGGACCTCGAAGCGGACCTGTCGATCGACTCGATCAAGCGCGCCGAGATCGTCGGTGAGCTCGCCCAGGAGCTGGGTGCGGCGGGCGCAGATCGACGAACTGGCGCAGCTGAAGACGATCGACGCGATCGTGGGCTGGTTCGGTGAAGCACCGGCGCCGGCTCCAGACGCAGCCGTCGACCGGGCGGCTCGTCCGGCTGGTGCCGCAGGTCGTGCCGTGCGAGCCCGCGCGACCCGCCGATCTCACCGGCAAGAACGTGCTGATCATCGACGACAACGGCATCGGCCTCGAACTGGCCGACCTGCTGGAGAAGCACACCGGCCGCCCGCGCATCGAGCCGGCGTTCCCGGACGACCTGAGCGACGTGGACGTCGTGGTCCGGCTCGGCGGCCGGCTGCCGGAGTCGTTCAGCGAGGTCAAGGCCTGCGTCACGAACGGCGTCGCGCTGGTCGTGGTCACCACGGGCGGCGGCACGTTCGGCTTCGACCACGCACCCGACGAGCTGCCCGCGGACATCGGCCTGCACGGCCTGATCCGCACGGCCGCGCTCGAGTACCCGGACCTCGTGGTGCGGGCGGTCGACGTCAACCCCAAGGAAAGCCACCGCGACATCGCCACCGCCCTGCTGGCCGAGATCTGTCCCGGTCCGGCCGTCGTCGGCTACCAGGCCGGCCGGCGTCAGGTCATCGACGCGGTGCCGGCCGAACTCAAGGCCGCGAACCTGAACCTGGACGCCGACAGCGTGGTGTTGCTGACCGGTGGCGCCCGCGGCATCACGGCGCTGGCCGCGGTCGCGCTCGCCGAACGCACCGGTTGCCACGTCGAGCTGGTCGGCCGCACCCCGATCACCCCGGAGGATCACCGGCTCACGCACGCCACGACCGAGCCAGAACTCGTCAAGGCGCTGTTCGAGCTGGGCGAGAAGGAGAACGTGCCCGCGAAGGCACGTAAGGTGCTCGCCGAGCGCGAGGTCCGCCAGACCATGGAACGGTTGCGCGCCAAGGCTTCCTCGGTCCGCTACCACGAGTGCGACGTCACCGACGCCGAAGCCGTCACGAAGGTGCTCGACGACATCACGGCGAGGTTCGGCCGGATCGACGGCGTCATCCACGGCGCCGGCGTGCTGGACGACAAGCTGATCGCCGACAAGTCCCAGGCGTCGTTCGACCGCGTCTGGGCGACGAAGGTCAACGCTGCCTTGGCGTTCCGCGACGGCTTCCTGGTGCTGTTCGGCAGCGTCAGCGGAGTGTTCGGCAATCGCGGCCAGGCCGACTACTCGGCCGCGAACGACGCCCTGGACCGGATGGCGCGGTTCTGGGGAACGCAGCGGCGGGTCGTCGCCGTCGACTGGGGCCCCTGGGCCGGGGCCGGCATGGCGGTCGGGCTCGCCGACGAGTACGCCCGCCGCGGCATCGGGCTGATCGACCCCGAACAGGGCGTCGACGCACTGCTGAACGAGATCGCCGCAGGTGCGGACGTGCAGGTGGTCTACCGATGGGAGGCATAGCGATCGTCGGGATCGGCGCCGTCTTCCCCGGCGCCGGGGATGCCACGACGTTCTGGCGCAACATCGTCGCCGGCGTCGACGCCATCGGGCAGATCCCGCCCGGCCGCTGGGACCCGGCCACCTACTACGACCAGGCCAGCACCAGCGGCGACCGGTTCTACTGCCGCAAGGGCGGTTTCGTCGACGACCTGGCCGAGTTCGACCCGACCAGGTTCGGCATCATGCCGTCCACTGTGGACGGCGCGGAACCGGACCAGCTGCTCGCGCTGGCCACGGCCGCCGAGGCGATCGCGGACGCGGGCGGCGAATCCGTGCTGCCGTCCAGGGAACGCGTCGGCGTGGTCGTCGGCCGCGGCGGCTATCTCACGCCCGGTTGTGCGCGCCTCGACCAGCGGGTGCGGCTCGCCGACGAGGTCGTGTCCGTGGTGCGGGACCTGTTCCCCAGCCTGGCGGGCACGGAGCTCAGCGCCGTGCGGCAGGCCATCCGCGACCGGTTCGGGCCGGAGCAGCCGGAGTCGTCGATCGGGCTCGTCCCGAACCTCGCCGCCTCCCGCATCGCGAACCGGTTCGACCTGCGCGGCACCGCCTACACGGTGGACGCGGCCTGCGCGTCCGGGCTGGTCGCGGTCGAGCACGCGGTCCGCGAGCTGCAGGAGGGCCGGGCGGACGCCATGCTCGCCGGCGCCGTGCACGTCTGCCACCACCCGACGTTGTGGAGCGTCTTCACCCAGCTCCGCGCACTGAGCCCGAGCGAGCGCATCCGGCCGTTCGACGCGAGCGCGGACGGCACGCTGCTGTCCGAAGGCGTCGGCATGGTCGTGCTGAAGCGCCTCGAAGACGTCGGCGACGAGCGCGTCTACGCGGTGATCCGCGGTATCGGCACGGCCAGCGACGGCCGCGCGACCAGCATGATGACGCCGAACCCCGAAGGCCAGCTCCTTGCCGTGCAACGGGCTTGGGAGAACGCGAGCCTCGACCCCAAGGCCGACGGCCCCGGACTGATCGAGGCCCACGGCACCGCCACGCCGGCCGGTGACGCCGCCGAACTGCTGACGATGATCAACGCGTTCGGCGCGGACGGCGACGAGATCGGCATCGGCACGGTGAAGTCGATGATCGGCCACGCCATGCCCGCCGCCGGGATGGCCGGGCTCATCAAGGCCGCCCTCGCGTTGCACCACAACACGTTGCCGCCGACCCTGCACGTCGACCAGCCGCACGCCGCGTTGGCCGGCACCAGGTTCACGCCGGTCCAGGAGGCCCGCGAGTGGACCGGGCCGCACCGCGCGGTCGTGAACGCGTTCGGGTTCGGCGGGATCAACGCGCACGCCGTGCTGGACGGCCACACGATCGCCAAGGCGCGCAAGCCGGTCATGACCTTCGCCGCCGACACCGCGGAGGAACTGGCGCGATCGTTGCGCGAACGCCGGTGCTCGTCCGCCGACCGGGCGTTCCGGCTCGCGATCGGCAACCCGGACGACCGTAAGCTCAAGCTGGCCGAACGCGTGCTCGCCCAGGGCAAACCGTGGCCTGGACGGCACGACATCTGGTTCTCCCCGCAGCCGCTGCTGACCGGCACGGACCAGGTCGCGTTCGTGTTCCCCGGCTTCGAGCGCGAGTTCAGCGGCGAGGTCGTCGACCACGCCGTGCGGCTGCTGCAGGACGGCCGCCGCGAGGCCCGTGAGCTCATGGCGCTCGGCATCACGCCTGGAGCACTCGCCGGGCACAGCATGGGCGAGTGGACCGCGATGGTGGTCGGCGGGATCTACCCGACGATCGACGAGTTCGTCGGCGCGCTCGGTCCCGGCGCGGTCGCGGTCGTCGACATCGCCTACGCGGCCCTGGGGTGCTCGGCCGACACCGCCGAGCAGTACCTGGTCGACGAGGTGACGGTCAGCCACGACAACTGCCCGCACCAGTCGGTGATCTGCGGTCCGATCGACCGGCTCGAGGTCGTCCTGGCGCGCCTGAAGGCGAACGGCGTGCTGGCACAGCTGATGCCGTTCCGCACCGGTTTCCACACCCCGGCGCTCGCCCCGTACCTGGGCCGGGCACGGGAGATGCTCGACAGCCTGCCGGTCCGCGCGTCGGACATCCCGGTGTGGTCGGCGAACTCGCTGGAGCCGATGCAGGCCGACGAGATCCGCGACCTCGTGCTGCGCCACCTGATCGAGCCCGTGCGGTTCCGGCCGCTGCTGGAACGGCTGCACGGCGCAGGCTTCCGCGCGTTCGTCCAAATCGGACAGGGCAGCCTGCCCGGGTTCATCGGCGACACGCTGTCCGACCGGCCGCACCTCGCCGTGAACGCCGACATCGCGCCGGAAGCCCTGTGGGCGTTCGGGCTCAAGCGCGGCACGGCGCACAAGGTGAAGCTGCAGCTCGGCACCACGAAGATCAAGCTCGACCCGCTCGGCACCGAACCCGTGCCGGTGGCCGACGACAGCCCGATGTCGGCCGCGGTCAACAAGCTGCTCGCACACACGAACGCCGTGGCGCGCGAGGTCGTGGGCGCACTGCGGCCCAACGAGGCCGGGTTCACCCGCGAGTTCTCGTTGCGCACCATGCCGGAACTGGTGGACCACTCGGTGTTCCCGCAGGCACCCGGCTGGCCGGACCTCTCGGACGGGTTCCCGATCGTGCCCGCCACCGGTCTGCTGGAGGTGTTCGCCGATGCCGCCAGGAGACTTACCGGTGGCACCGTGCATGGGTTCACCGCCGTCAAGGCCAAGCGGTGGCTGCCGGCGCTGCCCGCGACGACCGTGAAGATCACGGCACGGGCGGAGGGTCCCGGTCGCGTGGCGGTGAAGGTCGGCGACTATGCCGAGGGCATCGTGCTGATGTCGCCGGTGCCGGTCGAGCCGATCGAGGTCGAACTGCAGGGCGTACGCGAGGCGCCTGTGTCGGCGGATGCCCTGTACCGCGACAACTGGATGTTCCACGGACCGGCGTTCGCGGGCGTGACGAAGATCGAGTCGCTGGCGGACAACGGGATCAGCGGTGTGCTGACACCGCTGCCCGCGCTGGGCGCGCTGCTGGACAGTGCCGGGCAGCTGATCGGGCACTGGATGCAGGTCAGCCTCACCGTCGACCAGACCGTGCTGCCGACCGGGATCGAGCAGGTCTCGTTCCACGGGCCGGTGCCGACCGGCGACGTCCGGTGCACGGCCTGGATCCGCGAGGTGACCGCCCAGGAGATGGTCGCCGACGCCGAGCTGACCGTGAACGGCGTGCTGTGGTGCCGGATCACCGGCTGGACGACCCGCCGGTTCACCACCGACGACCGGATCTGGCAGGTCAAGCTGCGTCCCGGCACCGAGATGCTGTCCGTTGTGGACGGCGAGTGGGTGCGGGTCCGGGAGAACTGGGCGGACAGCGCCACCCGCGACCTGATCATGCGGCGCTATCTGAACGCCGCCGAACGACTGCACTACGGCGGGCTGGACGTGCCAGCTCAACGGGACTGGCTGCTGCGCGTGATCGCGGTGAAGGACGCCGTGCGCACGTGGCTGTGGGATCGCGGTGCCGGGCCGGTCTACCCGGCGGAACTGACCGTGGACGCCGATGTACGGGTGCGCGGCGCGTTCGCCGTGCCCCGGCTGGACGTAACGGCGGAGGCCGGCACAGCCTCCGCGCGGGTGAGGACGGAGAACTGATGGACGAGGTGCTGGAGCAGGTGGCCAAGATGATCACCGAGGTGGTCGGGCCTGACTTCCTGCTGGGCGTGGAGATCACCAGAGACACCACGTTCAGCGACGACCTCGGTCTGGAGTCCATCGAGTTCGTCGCGCTGGCGGACAAACTCAACGCCCACTACGGCGTCGATCTCGTGGGGTTCCTGGCGGACATGGACATCGACGAGATCATGGCGATGTCGGTGGGCCGTCTCGTCGACCACATCACGGCTCGTGTCTGACGTTCACGCCCGAGGGCTGCGATTCCACGTGCAGCGGCTCGGGCCACCAGAAGACGCGCCGACTGTCGTGTTCGTGCACGGCCTGGTGATGGACAACCTGTCGAGCTTCTACTACACGCTCGCCGCACCGCTGGCCAAAGCCGGGTTCGGCACCGTGCTGTTCGACCTGCGCGGGCACGGCCTGTCCGAGCGGCCGCCGTCCGGTTACACGCCGGAGGAAAGCGCGCTCGACCTCGTGGCGGTGCTGGACGAGATCGGGGTGACCGAGCCGGTTTATTTGGTGGGCAACAGCTACGGCGGAGTGGTCGCGATGCACGCGGCCGTCCAGGATCCCGACCGGGTCGGCGGGGTCGTGCTGGTCGAGTCGGCGTGCGGGGGAGTCGTCGGCGACGCATGGTTCGAGGACATCACGAACACGCTCACGGTCGCGGCCCTGGGCCTGGAGTTCGACCGGACGCAGGACCAGCTGATGGCTCTCGGTCAACGCAAGATCGCCCGGCTCGCGGTGAACGCGAACGCGTTGCTCAACGGCACGACGCTGATCGACGACCTCGGCTCCGGCGCCAAGCTGGATTTGACTCAGGTGCAGTGCCCGGTGCTCGGGGTGTTCGGCGCCGAGTCGGAGCTGATCGGGGCGGCCGCGGAACTGCAGGAGCGGATCCCGTCCTGCCGGCTGCACGTGGTGTCCGGGCTCGGCCACACCGTGCTGCGCGAGGCGACCGGTGAGCTGCTAGACGTGCTGCTGGATTGGTTGCCGTCATGAGCCGATTCCTGTTCGTGGTGCCGCCGTTGACCGGCCACGTCAACCCGACCGCTTCCGTGGGCGGCGAGCTGCTGGCGCGCGGCCACGACGTGGCGTGGGTCGGGCACCCAGGCACCCTCAAACCGCTGTTGCCGTACGACGCCGTGGTGTTCCCGGCGATCGACGACGTGCTGGAGGCGGACATCCGGGCGAAACGGGAGCGGTGGCTCGCGTTGCGCGGGATGGCGGTGCTGAAGTTCTTCTGGGAGGAGTTCCTCGTCCCGCTCGGGTACGCGATGGTTCCCGGTGTCTCGGACGCGGTCACTGCGTTCGCCCCGGATGTGATCATCGCCGACCAGCAGGCGCTGGCGGGTCCGTTGGTCGCCGGGCACGCCGGTCTTCCGTGGGTCACGTCGGCCAGCACCTCCGCCGAGCTGGTCAATCCACTTCGGACGATGCCGAAGGTCGACGCCTGGGTGCGCGACCTGTTGCACGACTTCGCGGGCGGCGACATCCGGTTCTCGGATCGGCTGGTGCTGGTCTACAGCTCACCGGCGTTGGTGGAGGGCGAGTTCGGCGACGAGGTCGCGTTCGTCGGGCCCGCTCTGACCCATCGCGTGGAACGCGTCGACTTCCCGTGGGGCTCGCTCACGGGACGACGCCGGGTGCTGGTGTCGCTGGGCACGTTGAACGGCCCGGCGGGGGAGCGGTTCTTCGGTCAGGTGCTGGAGGCGGTCTCCGAGCTGGACGTGCAGGTCGTGATCGTCGCCCCGCCGCGGCCCGCGCCCTCGAACGTCCTGGTGCTGCCGGCGATCCCGCAGCTCGCGTTGATGCCCCACCTGGACGCGGTCGTCACGCACGGCGGCCACAACACGGTGTGCGAGGCGCTGGCGCACGGGTTGCCGCTGGTCGTGGCACCGATCCGGGACGACCAGCCGACCGTCGCCGCTCAGGTCGTGGCGGCCGGCGCCGGCGTGCGGCTGACCTATTCGCGGGCGCGGGCCGCGGACATCAGAAGTGCACTGGAATCCGTGCTGGACGAGCCGGAGTACGCGGCCGCGGCGGAACTGGTGCGGAAGTCGTTCGTGGCGGCAGGCGGCGCGGCAGCCGCGGCCGACCGACTGGAGAAGGTGGTGGCCGGGTGATCCTCAGCGTGTTGGTGGTGCTGGTCGTCCTGTTGGACGTCCTGCGCCTGCGGTCCCGCGCATCGAAGCTGCGAGTGCTCACCACGGGCGCGGGTGAGCACTCGCTTCTGACGGCTACCGGAGTACATCCGGAGGGGTCGTGGGACGTCGGTGAGGCCGACCTGGTCGACCTCGTGCCGCAGGACCTGCCGACGGTCGCCGCGCTGGACCTGCTGGGCTCCTTCGACCCGGCGAAGTACCGCGGCGACCGGTGGGCCCGGGGAATCAGTGCCTCGCAGGCCGTTCTGGTGCGCGCGGAGTACGCGGAGGAGATCAACGCGGACGACCCCACGGAGTTCGTGGCGTACGTCCGGCGGGTCAAGGACCACGTCAAGGCCGACGTGGACATCGCGGTCGCACCGGGGCTGAAGGCCGGGCCGTACGACCTCGGGTACCGCGCGGCGACGTTGCGGCGCCTGGGCAAGCGGCCATCGCTGTGGATCGCGGGCTCGGTCATCGGGTACGCGGCCGTTGTGGCCGCAGTGGTCACCGCGTGGCCGTGGGGACTCGTGGCACTGGCCGCGTACTGGGCGCAGCCGCTCCTGGTGTTCGCCGGTACACCGCTCAAGCCGCGTGACCTGTGGGTGCCGCGGTTCCTGCGCACGCCGTTGCTGTGGGTGAAGACGGCCGGTGGCAAGAAGTCCACGGCCGAACGGCAGCAGGCCGAGCGTCTGAAGCAGGCCGCACCCTGGTACGAGGAGAACCGGCACCGCGACTTCCACGAGGCACGGCGCGACAACTGCCCGTCGTGCGGTTCGGCCGACCTGCGCCGCTGGGTGACGGCGACGGACCTGGTGCAGCGCAAGCCCGGCGTGTTCACCATGGACCGCTGTGTCCGATGTGGACACGTCTGGCAGAACCCGCGGCTGTCCGAGGAAGGCCTGGGCTTCTACTACCGCGACTTCTACGACGGTCTCGGCGAGACGTCGGCAGAAGCGGTGTTCTCCGGCAAGACCGACCCCTACTACGGCCGGGCGCGGCTGGTCGAGCCGTTCACCAAGCCGAAGCGGTGGCTCGACGTCGGTTCCGGGCACGCGCACTTCTGCCTGGGAGCCAAGGAAGTCCTGCCCGACACCGTGTTCGACGGGCTCGACCAGGGCGCGGCCATCGAGGACGCGGCCCGGCTCGGGCGGATCGAGCGGTCCTACCGGGGCAGCTTCAAGGACTTCGCCGGCGAGCTCAAGGGCCAGTACGACGTGATCAGCATGCACCACTACCTGGAGCACGTGCGCGATCCGTGGGAGGAGATCGACATCGCGGCGGACGTGCTGCCGGAGGGCGGTTTCCTGCTGATCGAACTGCCGGACCCGGAGTGGCGGCTCGGAAGGCTGTTCGGCAAGTACTGGATGCCGTGGTTCCAGCCGCAGCACCAGCACATGATGCCGATCGACAACCTGTCCAACGCGCTGGCCGACCGAGGACTGGCCGAGGTCGCCAGGGAACGCTCGAAAGCCCACATGTGCAACGACTTCGCTCTCGCGTTGCTGCTGTGGCTCGGCAACATCGCGCCGCGGACGCCGGCGCCGTGGCGGCCGGAACGGGTGCGGCTGCGCCGGACGCGCAGTTTCCTGGTGTGGTCGCTGGGAATTCCGGCGTTCTTCGTGGCGCTGGCGCTGGACCAGACGGTGAACCGGTTCCTGGCCCATCGCAGCGACCGCGGCAACGCCTTCCGGCTGCTGGTCCAGAAAGCATGACCGACATCGCGGACCGGCCGGAGATCGCGCCGGAGCTCCGGCTGGTACCGCACGCGTTCCGGCGCACGTTCGGCCGTCCCGCCACCGGTGTCTGGTACGCGCCGGGGGTGCTGAACCTGCTCGGCGGTGCGGTGCGGGTGCACGCCAAGTGGGGCGCCATCGTGGCGGGTGACCGGCGGGAGGACGGCGAGCTCGAACTGGTGTCGGTGAACCGGCCGACCGAGCGGGCTCTGCTGCCTTCCCAGGAGATCCCGGCCTGGGCGGCGCCGGTGGCCGGCAGTTCCGGTGGCGCCACGCTGATGTGCAGCGTCGATCTGCCGCAGGGCAGTGGGCTGTCCGCGGGCGAGGCCCTGGGGACGGCCGTCGGGCTGGCGTTGCGCGACCTGGCGGGCGGGCCCTTCGAGGAGGCGCCCGTCGCGTCGCTGGACCTGCCCGGTCAACGGCTACTCGTCGTCGATACGCGGGTGCGCAGGCCGGAACCGCAGGAGGAGCGGCCGTACATCCAGGACACCGCTGATCTCGGGGCTGCTTTGACGGCGTACCACCACGTCCAGGATCCGGATCCGGAGCAGGACGCGGTGGTGCGCGCGGCGTTGGCGGCGGGTGCGCGCGGTGCCAGCATGCTGATCGACCCGCCGGGCCGGCCCGCTGTCGCGCTGGTCGACGCGGACCTGGTCCCGGCGGTGAAGAAGGCGATCACGAGGGCGCTGGAGATCGCTCCCCGCTACCTCACGATCGTTCCTCGCCCTCTCAGTACCTTCAGTGTGGTCTAAAAGCAGGACTCGCGGTCGGCTTCTGGCGTGTGCAAGTACCACCAACCCAAGATCATCCAGCGTTTTCCTACTACCAACTGCATCATCGGCTGCGGCTGAGCCGAGGACGCAGTTGGTAGTAGCCAAAGGCGATTCGATCAAGAGTTGGTGGTACTTGCACACGCCATCAGAGCCAGGACAGAGGCTGTTGACGAACCTGACGACTCAGGTCACCTAAAACTGCGGCTTCACCGTGAACTCGGCCCGGCGCAGATCCTTGGAGTTAGGACCGACGAGGAGGACGAACTCACCCGGCTCGACCACGCGGCGGCCCTGCGCGTCGACGATCGAGCAGGCCGCCACCGGCAGGCTGAGCTGCACGGTCGCGCTCTCACCCGGCTGCAGATCGACCTGCTGGAACGTCTTGAGCTCCTGGTCCGCCCAGCTCACCGACGTGACGGAGTCGCTGACGTACACCTGCACGGTCTCGCGGACGGGCCGGGCGCCGGTGTTCGTGAGCGTGATCGACGCCTGCACGGTCTCGTCGGGCCGCAGCACCGCCGTCTCCACGTGCAGGTCGCCGTACTCGACCGTGGTGTAGGACAGGCCTTCGCCGAACGCGAACGCCGGCTCCTGCGTCAGGTCCGCGTAGCGGGTGCCGTGCTGACCGCGGATCTGGTTGTAGTAGGTCGGCTGCTGGCCCGCGTGCGCCGCGAACGAGATCGGCAGCCGGCCACTGGGCTCGACCAGACCGTGCAGCACCTCGGCGATGGCGCGGCCGCCCTGCATGCCGGGGTTCGCGACCCACAGCAGCGCGGCGGCGTTGCGCGCCGATGCGGGCAGCACCAGCGGTTTCGACGCGAGCAGCACCACGATCATCGGCTTGCCGGTCTCGGCCAGCGCGTCGAGCAGGGCGATCTGGCCGCCGATCAGGTCGAGCGTGGCGGTGGACCGGCCCTCGCCGACCAGTTCGATCCGGTCGCCGACCACGGCCACCACGTAGTCCGCCGCCTCTGCCGCCGCGACGGCCTCGGCGATCAGGTTCGCGTCCGGCGCGCACGGCTGCACGATGTGCGGGCGCGGCTGGCCGTCCGGGAACGTGTCGCCGGCCGGGTCCGGTTCGAGGGTGAGGATGTCGGCGCCGCGGGCGTAGGTGACCTCCTGGGCGGAGAGCTCGCGCAGGCCGTCGAGGACCGTGGTGATCATGTCGCGTGGATGGCCGTCGGGCAGCCAGTCGGCCTGGCCGGACGATCCCGCCCAGTCGCCGAGCTGGGTCTGCGCGTCGTCGGCGAGCGGGCCGACCACGGCGATCTTGCCCGAGGTGTCACTGCCCTGCTGGAACGGCAGCACACCGTCGTTGCGCAGCAGCACGAGCGAACGCCGGGCGACCTGCAGGTTGAGCGCGACGTGATCGTCGTGGTTGATGATCGCCCGCTGCCGGTCCGGGTCGGGCCGGCGGGGGTTCTCGAACAGCCCCAGGTCGAACTTGAGCGTCAGGATCCGGGTGACCGCGCGGTCGAGGTCCTCCTCGGCGAGCAGGCCTTCCTCGACGGCCTGCTGCGCGCCCTCGAAGAACTGCGGGGTCGTCATGATCATGTCGTTGCCGGCCTTGACGGCGGCCGCGGCGGCGTGGGCGTGGTCGGGCTGCAGCTTCTGTTCCCAGACCAGGCGGCCGACGTTGTCCCAGTCGGTGACCAGCGTGCCCTGGTAACCCCACTCGCCGCGCAGGACCTCGTCCAGCAGCCACGAGTTGACCGTGATCGGCACGCCGTCGGTGGACTGGTAGCCGAGCATGAACGTCGCGCAGCCCGCGCGGGCGACCCGTTCGAACGGCGGCAGGAACCACGACCGCAGCTTGCGTCGCGACAGGTCGGCCTCGGTGGCGTCCCGGCCGCCCTGCGTCTCCGAGTAACCGGCGAAGTGCTTGGCGGTCGCGAGGATCGCCGTCGGGTCCTGGAGGCCGTCGCCCTGGTAGCCGCGGACCATCGCCGCCGCGAGCTCACCGATCAGCACCGGGTCCTCGCCGAACGTCTCGTCGACGCGGCCCCAGCGCAGGTCGCGGGCGATGCAGAGGACCGGGGAGAACGTCCAGTGCACGCCGGTAGTGGCGACCTCGACGGCGGTGACCCTGGCAACCTGCTCGACGAGGTCCGGGTCCCAGGTCGCGGCCATGCCGAGCTGGGTGGGGAAGATCGTCGCGCCCTCGTGGAACGAGTGGCCGTGGATGCAGTCCTCGGCGATCAGCAGCGGGATGCCCAGCCGGGTGTTGGCGGTGAGGTCGTGCGCGCGCAGCACCCGTTCCGGCGAGGTGTGCAGGATCGACCCGACGTGCGTGCGCAGCACGTGGTCGTCCAGATCCTCCCCTGCGGCCAGCTGCATCATCTGACCGACCTTCTCGGGCAGCGTCATGCGGCCCAGAAGGTCCGCGACCCTGGCTTCGGTCGGCAGAGTGGCGTCGAGGTAGGGGACGTCGTCGCGATCCATGTGGTCTCCGAGAGGGCTCGTGCGGCGGCAGCGTGTATGGGAGCGCTCTCACAATGAATAGTCGAAACCGGTTACGGAGGAAACCGGTTTCCCGAATTCCGGTACGAACGATCGGGTCGAGTTTGGGGCCGACTACCCCGAACGCGACAAACCGGAAGCCCGTTCGGGCGTGGTTGGCCAGGAGGAAGACGGAGACGAGCACGGCGACGGCTGCGGTGGTGACCTTCGGCGCCTGGTCCTGCGATTCACGTCACTGAGGGACCACAGGCAGCACGGCGACTACGCCCAGCCACCCGGCCGGTGACTGTGTGCTAGCGGGAAGCCTTGTCGCCCTTGGGCGTGATGGCGAACCAGCGGTTGTCCGTCCCGTGACCGACCGCGTCGCCCGCCCGCTCGTCGTCGACGTACCGGTACACCGGCCGACCGGCCAGGGTGACCTGCTCCAGGCCGTCCGGGCGGGTGAGGGTGCCGAGCAGCTTCTGGTCGAGGGCGGGCGCCTCGACCCGGCCGCCCTTGGCGAGCAGCGGCACCCACACGAGGGTGCACTCGGGTTCGAGGCAGGTCGACTTCGGCGGGCTGGTGCTGTCGTCGGCGTTGAAGTAGAGCGTGTACTGGTCGCGGTCGGCGACGACGGGGCCGACCGCGGGCGAGTCCACCACCTGGAGCTTGGCGACGTCTCCCGGGAGCGCCGGGCCCGCGACGGTGCCGGCCGCGGCCTCCAGCTCCTCCAGCGACGCGGTCTCCTCCGGCGGCGCGGAGCAGCTCAGGCACAGCACGGTCAACGCGAGAACGGCGAATCGGCTCACGTCCGAGGACTACGGACGAAGCCCGGCACCTGGTTCACCACAGGAAGACGAACCTCAGGAAGTAGGCGACCAGGAACAGCCCGGGCACCAGCAGCAGGACCTTGCCGTACGCCGCGAGCAGGTGACTGTTGGTTCGCACGCCCATCGCCCGTTTGCGCGCACCGACAGACCGCAACGCCGCCTGCATCGCCTCGGCCACGAAGAACACCGGTGTGGCTGGCTTGTTCTTCTCGCCGGGGAACGGCCCCACGGGCTCCACGCACGGGGTCCAGTCCTGGCCGAAGGCGATCACGGCGGAGGTCCAGCGGCCCGGCTGGGTGAAGGCGCGGTCGAGCCGGGCGGGTTTCGGCAGGTGTGCGTCCAGCCGTTCGGCGAGGTCGGGGCGGTCGCCGGGGATCAGCAGGACGAGTTTGCCCGGTGGCTGCGTCGCGCACGCCTGGTCGACCTCCCACCACAACCCCTCGCCCTCGCCCAGCCGCAGCACGATGAGCTGCGAGAGCTCCATCAGCCGCAGGACGCCGGGCTGCCAGTCGTCGCCGGGCAGGTAGAACCGCGCCGCGCCGAGGTGGGGGAGTCGCTCGCCCGGCCGGCCCACCGCGACGACCGGTCCGAACGCGCCGAGCGCGCCGATGAGCTGTTCCTCGCGGGAGTGGACGGTGAGCATGCCGGTGATCAGCGCGCCGGGCAGCCGGTCGACCACCGCCGCGTTCGGGTCGTCGCCGAAGCCGCGCAGGTACAGCACGGGTTTGCGCCAGTCGGCCCGCAGCGCCTGCACGGCTCCCCGCGCCGACCTGGGGCGCGAGTACCGCAGGACGAAGTAGGCGATCGGCAGGGCTGCTACGCCGCCCGCGATGAAGAAACCTCGTGCGGCCCAGGGAAGTTCGTTGACCCTGGTCGCCGTGATCACGGCGAGGAAGCCGGCCACCAGCAGCGTGTAGCCGACGCCGCTGACCACCAGGAAGACCGGCCGCCGCCAGATAGGCCGCGGTACCACGAACCGCGTCACCAGCTCGACGACGTCGGCATTGGCGCTGCGACGACGATGCCGCAGAACGAGTGCGGCCGCGGTGAGCAGTGAGCCGATCACCAGCCACGGCACGGCACGTGACCACGCCGCCGCGAACTTCTCGTCGAGCACGCGCTGGTCCAGCTCGATCTCGGTGGCCAGGTCGCCGGTGAACTTCCGGGCGGTGTCGAACTCGCGGTCCTCGGCGGCGGACGTGCCGAGGGAGATCGAGGCGCGCGAGTCGCTGCCCGAGGGCACGTGGTCGTCGAACCACTCGTCGACCGCGCGCACGTCGTCGACCGCGCCCCGGTCGAGCGCGGAGACGAACGCGGCGTGCTGGGCCGGCGCGTCGTGGAAGATGTTGCGCTCCCGCAGGTCGATGCCCGCCGAGATCGCCAGGATCAGTGCCACGTACCCGACCACGGCCGCCGCCGTCGTGATCAGGCGCGCCGCGGTTCTCACACCTTGACCCGGAGCTGCGGCAGCACCCGGCCGGGGATGGAACCCGAGGCGGTCTCGCCGACGCGTTCGGCACCCATCCTCAGGTAGAAGCCCTCGGCGAACGGCTCCGAGTCGATGTCGAGGTACTCGAACCCGGCCGCGGCCGCCGTGGTCATCGCGTCGTCCCACAGCATCCGGCCGAGTCCGGTGCCGATCTCTTCCGGTCGCACCCACAGGTTGCCGAGCTCTCCGACCGGCGGTTCGCCGTCGACGCTGTAGAAGCCGGTCACCACCCCGTCGACGTCGGCGACCACGATGTGCCGGCGCTCGACGTCGGCGGGAGCGAACGTCAGCTCGGCCCGGCACGCCTCGATGAACGCCTCGTCGTAACCCCAGTGCGCCTTGGCCGCCAGTGCCAGGTCGCGCAGCGCGCCCGCCTCGTCCGCCCGCGCGCGCCGCAAGATCAGCCCGGTCATGGGAGCCACGCTACGGACGTGATCGCGCATGACGCTCACCGCTCGGTCCAGCCCGACATAGGTGGCGTTCAGCGTCAACGGCAGCACCTTGCCCTTCAGGCGCACCTCGTAGCTGTGGAAATCCCCGACGGGAAGGAAGGCGGCCGTCACGACCATCTCCTCTTTCCGGATGTTCTCGACCTGGTCCCAGGTGGCGACCGTCGACCCGGACAGGGGACGCACCACCGCGAACCCGCCGTCGAACAGGTACAGGCCGCTCTCGCGGCGCCGCCGTTGCAGCGCCAGCCAGAGGTTCCACCCGGTCAGTGCCACCACCAGCAGCGCCGTGACGTCGAACATCGCGATGAGGAAGGCCAGCGCGACGAGCCCGAGCACCGCGGGAACGCCGGGCCGGCGGCGGAACCTGTGCTCGCACGGCCCAAGACCACGTTCCGGCGCGATCTTCTCCAGCGCGGCGGGTATCTCGACCATGAGGGCACGGTACGAGCGCTGTGCGGTGCGTGCGGGCGGTTTCGCGCTCGGAACACCCTTATGGCCGTGTGATCGCGGCCAGCATCAGCTCACGAATCTCGGTCGCGATCTCCGCGGCATCGAGCGGCGGCTCGTGCGCCTGCCACTCCCGCAGCACCCCGGTGATCGCCCCGACGAGCGCGATGGCCGTGAGCCGGTAGGAGCGTTGCGGGGCGACACCGGTCGCGGCCGCGCGCATCGCCTCGGACTCGATGAACTCCGCCCACGTGTTCACCCACCGCACGTGCTGCCGCTCGATCTCGGCGTTCACGCCGACGGCCTCGACGTAGTTGAGCCGGGGCATGCGGGGATCGGCGGTCACGCTGTGCACGAACACGTCGAGCAGCGTGGCGATCCGCGTTGCCACGTCGGCGGTCTCAAGCTGGTTGAGCGCGGCGCGGACCCGGTCGAACGCCGTGGCGTTGATCAGGTCGTGCAACTCGCGGAGCAGGTCCTCCTTGGAGCCGAACTCCTCGTAGAAGTTGCGGGTGGAGACGCCGGCCTCGGTGCACAGCTCGGAGATCTTGGTGGCCGCGAAGCCCGTGCTGGTGAACAGGGCCAGGCCGGCCTGGAGCAGCTTCGACCGGCGCTCGGCCCGGCGCTGCTCGGGTGAGATGCCTGCGTAGGCACGGGGCACGGGCACGTCTCCCCATCTGATCGCCGTCAAAGTGAAAATCCTGCTTGTCAGATCACCTACGCGCAACCCCAGGCGCACATTAGGCGTCTAGACCTCTGCACGGGCCGTCAGCTGCCGGTCGCGCTCGGAAGCAGCGCGGGGCAGCCGCCCGTGGAGTAGCCGGCGTTGTACTCGAAATGCCACTGCTCGTTTTCGTAACGGCGGCACCAACCGAGGGTGCTGCCGTTTTTCTCGACCCATTTCGCTGATTCGATCGGCTGCACGTCGATGGCGAATCCGATTACGTGCATCGACCGGTCCGGCGGATTCAGCACGTACTTCGACGCGAGTTCTTCGGTGCCGAACTTCTCGACGGCCTCGTCGAACTCGGCCTGCTGTTGCTGCCGGCTGCGCTTGCCGTCGTTGAGGCAGAGGTGAACGCCCTGCTCAGAGGCCTTGGCGCGGAGCTGCTGCCAGGCCTGCAGTACCTCGGGGCGCAGTCCTTCCGGCTCCTCGTCGAGGTAGCGGGCGTCGATCCGGCACTTCGGTCCGTCCGGCGGTCCCGGCACCTCCTCGAGAATCGCGAGCGGCTTTCCAGGATGCCGGTCGAACACGAGCGTCAATCTGCCCAGGTATCCCAGCGCGCCGCCGGTGGAAACTACGAGAGTGATGATCAGCAGCACGCCGAACACGACGCGTCTGGAGGTCTTGGACATGAATCGGATAATACGTGCGGACACCACGCCCTTGGTCAGCAACCCGTAACAGTCCGTCGGCAGCTGTGTCCGGGCGGACGTGGCGGAGAACACATCCATTCGGCCCAATCACGCTTTTGGTGGAGTGGGGAAATGTGATCGGTGAACAGTCTCTGGCCCCTTTCGCGGTGACGATTCGAGGTGGCAACATCTGCGGCGGCCGAGAACCGGCCCGCTTTTCTGAGGTCTCAGGAGGACCGCTTTCATGCCCGCCCGCATTCTCACGTTCGTAGCGCTGTTCGTTTCACTTTTCGCCGTCGCCGGTACCGCACAGGCCGCCCCGTCCGCCGCACCTGGTGGGACCGCGCTGGTGTTGTCCGTCCAGTACTCCGACGTCGAGGACAACGCCTTCAAGGCAACCGTCCTGACCTGCGAACGAGGCGATGAGCACCCGCGCAGGGCCGCAGCCTGCGCCGCGCTGGCCGTCGCCGGCGCCGACCTGGAGGCCATGGCCGCCGACGACCGTGCCTGCACGTTCATCTACGCGCCGGTCGAGGTGTCGATGTTCGGCTTCTGGCGTGGTGAGCTCGTCAGCGAGGTTCGCACCTACCCGAACTCGTGCGTCATGAAGGCGCACACCGGTGATCTGTTTAATTTCTAGACACCGGGACTAAATGTGGAGTGGGACGCGGCAGGGGCGTCCCACTTCACTTTTTCGTTGCTCCGGAATGGTCTACGCCGAATGGCAAACGGGCCGTCCCGTATGCCAGGGTGAGATCATGGCCGCCACCTCACGCTTCCCGCTGCTGTCCTGGACGACCATGGCCCCCGCGCTCGGTGTGCTGGTGCTCGTGCTGACCTGGGGCCGTGACCTCGGCGGCGTGCTGGTCGCCCTGGTCGCCCTCGTGCTCGCCGCGACCGTGCTGGCCGCCGTGCACCACGCCGAGGTCGTGGCGCTGCGGGTGGGGGAGCCGTTCGGATCGCTGGTCCTCGCGGTCGCGGTGACGGTCATCGAGGTGGCCCTGATCGTCACGCTGATGGCGTCCGGCGGGCCCGAGGCGTCATCGCTCGCGCGCGACACGGTGTTCGCCGCGGTCATGATCACGACGAACGGCATCGTCGGCATCGCCTTACTGCTCGGCGCGCTCAAGCACGGCACGATCCTCTTCAACGCCGAAGGCAGCGGCGGCGCGCTGGCCACGGTCATGACGCTCGCCACGCTCACGCTGGTGCTGCCGACGTTCACCACGAGCACGCCCGGCCCGGAGTTCTCCGGCCCGCAGCTCGCGTTCGCCGCGCTCGCCTCCCTGGCCCTGTACGCGTTGTTCGTCTTCACCCAGACCGTCAAGCACCGCGACTTCTTCCTGCCCGTCACCGAGGACGGCGTGATCGAGACCGAGGAGCACGCCGAGGCGCCGTCCGCGAAGGCGACGCTGGCCTCGCTCGTCCTGCTGCTCGTGGCGCTGATCGCCGTGGTCGGCCTCGCGAAGATCGAGTCGCCCGCGATCGAGGCAGGGGTGCGGGCGGCCGGCTTCCCGCCGTCGTTCGTCGGCGTCGTGATCGCGTTGCTGGTGCTGCTGCCCGAAACCATCGCCGCGTCGAGGGCCGCACGGCGCGACCGCATCCAGACCAGCCTCAACCTCGGCTACGGCTCGGCGATCGCGAGCATCGGCCTCACCATCCCGACGATCGCACTCGTCACGGTGTGGCTCGACGGCCCGCTGCTGCTCGGACTCGGCCCGATGCAGATGATCCTGCTGCTGCTCACGGTTCTCGTCAGTGTGATGACCGTGGTGCCGGGGCGGGCGACTCGGTTGCAGGGCGGCTTGCACCTGGTGCTGCTGGCCGCGTTCCTGTTCCTTGCAGTGAACCCGTAGCGCCCCTGAGTCGAAGTTCGCGGTCGGCCCGTCGCTGCCTCGACTGCGGGAGGTCGCGCGCCGGTATGACCCCGATCGGGTGTTCCTGTTCCCCCAAGGCCTGGTGTGAATCCATAAAGCGAAAACCGCTATTGCCACATTACGACGTTCGGCCCTACATTGCGGTAACGCCGGTTACCACAAAGGGGTCCCCCGATGCCGCTCCGTGCCCTGCTCGCCGCCGTTCTGCTCTTACTGTCCCTGGCCACACCCGCTTCGGCGGACGCGCCGGGCGACCTGGTCAGCAGCCGGGAGGTGGCGTGGCATCCGGAACCGCTGCGACTGCTCCCGGCTCCCGTGAAGGCCTACGACATCCGCTACCGCTCGACGTCCGCGACAGGCGGCGGCAACGTCGTGTCCGGCATGGTCCTGGTCTCGCCGCTGCCGTGGTCGAACGGCCCGCGCCCGATAGTCGCGTACGCGATGGGCACGCAGGGCATGGCCGACCGCTGCGCGCCGTCGCAGCAGCTGCAGAACGGCACCGAGGTCGAGATCGCGTTCCTCGCGCAGGCGATGTTCAACGGCTGGGCCGTCGCGATCACCGACTACGAAGGCCTTGGCACGGCAGGGGATCACACCTACGCGGTGGCTCGGTCGGAAGGCCGCGCGCTGCTGGACGTCGCCCAGGCCGCCGCGTCGCTGCCGGGTCTGTCCGCTGACGCCCCGGTCGGCGTCTTCGGCTACTCGCAGGGTGGTCAGGCCGCCTCGTCGGCCGCCGAGCAGTGGAAGTCCTACGCGCCTTCGCTGAACATCGTCGGTGTCGCGGCCGGTGGAGTGCCGGCCGACCTGAACGCGGTCGCGAAGTTCAACGACGGCAACGCCGGTTCGGGACTCGTGTTCGCGGCGGCGGCGGGATATGCCGCGGCCTATCCCGAACTGCCGCTGGCGTCGCTGCTGAACGCCCGGGGCACGCAGGTCATCGACCAGATCCGCAACTCGTGCGTCGCCGAGATCGCTTTGGTGGCACCGTTCACGCGGCTCAACTCGCTGACCACCACGCCGGACGTCATCCAGGATCCGTTGTGGCAGAAGCGGTTGAAGGAGAACACGCTCGGTTCGGTGAAGCCGGCCGCGCCCGTGTACCTCTACCACGGCACGATCGACGAGCTGATCCCGTTCAGCGTCGGGCAGAAGCTGCGCTCGCAGTGGTGCTCGCTCGGCGCGAACGTGCAGTGGACGCCGTTGCTGCTGGCCGGGCACGTCACGGCGGTCAGCCTGTGGGGTTCGAACGCGCTGAACTGGCTCGGCGACCGGTTCGCCGGCAAGGCCACCCGTCCTAACTGCTGATCACCGCGGCGGCGAGAGCCGGGAACCAGGCCACTGGCGCGATCCAGGCGTGCGCCAGTGGCAGTGGCCTCTTCAGCAGGGATTTCGCCGCCTGGAAGTAGGCGATTCCCGGCGCGGAGGGATTGCGCTTGCGCCAGCCCTTCACCATCAGGGTGTCACCCAAGCCGTTGTGCAGGGTGAGCACGGCGAACCCGATCCACGCCAGCACGGCCGAACCCGCGGCCACGAAGCCGATCCAGAAGCCGAGCCCGACCAGTGCGGTGACGAGGTGGAAGTAGACGAGGGCCGGTATCGGTCTTCGTGCTCTGAGCAGGCGCACCAGTAGCACCAACCCGACCACGGTGTTGAGGATCCAGCCGACCAGGGCGATTGTCGCTGCCATGGGCCGACGGTACTACGATCGTAGTGCCTAGTCACTACGTTTATAGTGTTGCGGTGACCACCAAAAGGGAACGTGCTCTCGCCGCTGCCGTCGAGCTGCTCGGCACCGAAGGCCTGCGCGGCCTGACGCACGCCCGCGTCGACGACCGCGCCGACCTGCCGAAGGGCTCGACCTCGAACTACTTCCGCAGCCGGGCCGCGTTGCTGGACGGGGTGGTGGAGTGGATGGTGCGCAAGGAGACCCCGGAGGTGGAGTCGACGCTCAAGCCCGCGTCACCGGAGGACCTGGTGGACGAGCTGTGCCGGCTCTACGAGTTCATGACCGGCCCGAACGTCGTCGTGACCACCGCGCGGATGGTGCTGTGGATGGAGGCCGCCACCAACCCGCGGGTGCGGCAGGCGTTGTTGCGTGGGCGAGCGGCCATGTCGTCGATCTTGATCCCCGCCCTGGCCGGCCTCGGCGCGCGTGATCCGCTGGCGGCCTCGGACACGATCGGCGCGTGCTTCCAGGGTGTGTTCCTGCAGCAGTTCGCCCGTGGTGAAGCCATCGATCCGCGTCCTCAGTTGGAGATCATCGTTCGAGGTGCGCTGGCGGGAAACGCCGCCGGAACGTGAACCCGTCCTAACTGCTGATCAACGCCGTGAAGTAAGTCCCTCCTGCAAGCACGCCGTGCACCAGCGGGAGGGACCTCTTCGTGATGTCGGTCTGGGCCAGGTGGAAGTCCCCATGTGCCCAACTCTGACATGATCGGCCCTTGACCTCTCTCCCAGCTGACGCAGGGAGATTCTTCCCTCGCGGGTCGAGTTTTCTGCTTCACAGCCCGTTGCCGCCTGGGTTACCAGCAAGGGACGGTGTACCGCCCACGGTCTTACACAAGCTCCACAGACCTGACATCCCGCCAGCCCGGCGGTAGACCCAGCCGACGTGGTTATCACCGACCGGGCGCGCCAGCTGTACAAGCCCCTCCTGCTCTGCTCCGCAGGGGTCCGTTTCCTATCCGGCCTGAAGGCCGGGATGTCCACGGAGGAATCCCGATGAGGTGTGTGGTGCTGGACGACTACCAGGGCGTCGCGCTCGCCAACGCGGACTGGTCGGGCCTCGACGTGACGGTGCTCCGCGAGCACCTCGACGATCCGGCTCCCGCACTGGCCGACGCCGAGTGCGTCGTGATCATGCGAGAGCGCACCCCGTTCACCGCGGAGTTGTTCGCCCGCCTGCCCAAGCTGCGGCTGCTGATCACCAGCGGCATGCGCAACGCCTCGATCGACCTGGCCGCCGCTCGGTCAAACGGTGTCACGGTCTGCGGCACCGGCAGCGCGAAGACGCCGCCGACCGAGCTGACCTGGGCGCTCATCCTGGGGTTGGCGCGGCACATCGCGGTCGAGAACGCCGCTTTCCACGCCGGTGGCCCGTGGCAGAGCACCGTCGGCGTCGACCTGGCCGGCCGCACCCTCGGCCTGGTCGGCTTCGGCAACCTCGGTACCGCGGTCGGGCGGATCGGCCGGGCGTTCGGCATGGACGTCGTGGCCTGGAGCCCGAACCTGACCGCGGAGCGCACCGATGCCGAGGGCGTGCGGCTCGCGTCCGGACTGCACGACCTGTTGGCGCAGAGCGACTTCGCGTCCGTCCACCTGGTGCTCGGCGACCGCAGCCGAGGCCTGGTCGACGCGGCGGCGCTGGCGTGCCTGAAGCCGACCGCGTTCCTGGTCAACACCTCCCGTGCGGCCATCGTGGACGGTCCGGCGCTGCTGGAGGTGTTGCGGGAGAAGCGGATCGCCGGCGCGGGCCTGGACGTCTTCGAGACCGAGCCGCTGCCGCTGGGCGACGAGCTCCGGGAGTTGCCGAACGTGCTGGCCACCCCGCACCTCGGCTATGTCACCGAGGCGAACTACCGCAGGTACTTCCAGGAGGCCGTGGAGGACATCCACGCGTTCGTCCAGGGCACGCCCGTCCGCGAGCTGGCCCACTCCCGGTAGACCCCGCCTCGCCCGAACGGGTGAATGTCGGCGGCCAGTAGATCCAGTGGTAACACACCCATCGGGACGGGCGACTACTCGGTGGCGGCACAAGTGTGCCCTGCGTCACTCCATATTGGAACTACTGACCTGGCAGCGGGCGCGGGGGCCACGCCGTCAAGAGGGCGGTCGGCCATGCGGTTTTCGCGGAGCAGCAGACGGCGGGCGATTGCGGCGACGACCAGCGGCGCGTTGGCGCTGTGGGGTCTGGTCGCGGTCAGCGCGCCCGCGGTGGCTCAGGCCCCGGACGTGCAGAAGATCCTCGCGGGGATCAGCGCGTTCGGTGACTTCTCGAAATCGCTGGCCACGGTCGGCAAGCTGGGCGAGGCGCTGCCGCTGGTGGGCATCAGCCCCGGCGCGGCGCTCGGGTTCGGCGATCTCGTCGCCAAGACCGTGCACGACCCGCTGAAGGACAAGGAGAACTTCCCCGACCTCGCGGGCGCCTACCAGCTCGGCGACGACCGGCCCGGCATCTTGAACGTGCAAACCAGTGACACCAACGGGGTGAAGCGCGTCGACGTGACGCTGCACCTGACGACGGTCGCGGACCAGCAGCCGATCAGCGTCGCGGACCCGTCCGTCAGCTTCACCACGTCCGGTGCGGTGGACGTGGACTTCACGTTCGATGCCAAGTTCCACTTCGCCTATCAGGAGTCCACCGACTCGTTCTGGGTCGTCAAGGACGGCGACTCGCCGAAGTTCAGCGTGGGCGCGAAGGGCGCGCTCGACCCGCAGGCCGTCCCGACCGCGGGCTTCGGCATCCTCGGCGTGGACCTCGACAAGGGTGCGAGCCACGCGATCGTCGAAGCGAACATCACCGCGACCGCCGACGACCCCAACGGCGACGGCAAGCTCACCGAGATCTCCGAAGCCGGTGCCGCGGCGGGCCTCTTCCACATCGGGCTCGGCGCCCCGGCCGGCAAGGTGGACGCGCAGCTCAAGTTCACGTCGCAACCGCTTGCCGGCGGAGCAGTCGGCGGGCTCACCGGCACGATCGGCGTGCAGTGGCCGGACATCGCGAGCGGTACCCCGTCGATCACGGTCAGCGGCCCGGACCTGGCCCAGCTCAAGCGGTTCACCACGCTCAGCCCGCGCGACCTGCTCGAAGGACTGAGCCACCTGGTCGGCTCGATCGACGCGGTGCAGCGCGCCCAGTGGGGCTCCGTCGCCGACCCCGTCGGCAACGTCAACCTGCCGTTCATGCGCGGCACGGTGGCCGACGCGGTCAAGGCGGGCAGTGCGCTCGCCAAGTTCGTCGACGCCAACGTGGTCAAGGCCGAGGAAGACCCGGCCAGGGCCGGAATGCCGAAGTTCAGCTCGGTCCAGGAGCTCTTCACCAAGCTGAACGTCGCCCCGATCTCGGTGTCCGGCGTGAACTACCGCGACGACGTCAAGAAGCTCGAGTTCACGCTCACCATGAAGGAAGACGCGCCGCAGAACGGCCAGGCGCTCGACGTCGTCGCCGACCTGACCTCCGGCCAGGGCGACAACGTCACCTACACCGACACGAAACTCAAGCACGTCAACAAGAGCAAGCCGTGGACCGTCGACGCGTTCAAGGGGCGCATTGTGTCCGCGGGCACCTCGCAGGGTGTCGTGCAGAGCAACACCGCGGACGAGATCACGCTCGAAGCGGGCTGGCAGGGCGGCAAGCCCGCAGACAAGGCGCCGTACAAGGTGAACGCCCCGGACCCGATGACCGGCCAGGTGACGTTCGGCGACACGTTCGCCGGCAAGGGGCTCAAGGACGCCAACGCCCTGAACGCCACCGCGACCGTCAAGCCGTCGTACGAGGCCAAGGCGACGCTGGTGCTCGACCTGCGCGACCCGATCACCGGTGACGCGTGCAAGCCGCTCGACCCGGACGCCGCGGCCACCGGCTGCCCGTTCGCGGACAAGAACCCCGACGGCACCACGACCCTGGTGACGAGCCTGCCCCGCACGCCCGACCGGTTCCTGCTGCGCACCGGCGGCCAGCTGCTCAAAGCAAGCGCTCCCATCGACACCAACGTCGACGTCAACGGCAGCGTCGGCTATCTCAAGGTGCACATGTCCGGTGACCTGCACGTGTCCACCAAGGACGGGTCGACGGACATGCTGTCGATCAGCCTGAAGAAGACCGGCGACACCGACGGCGACCTGCCGCTGGCGCAGATCTTCGCGAAGGTCGTCGACAACCCCGCCACACCCGCGCTCGAACCGGAGGACCTGCTCACCGTCGCGGTCGGCGCGAAGGCCACCGCCACCGTGACACTCGACGTCCCCGGCATCGACGACTTCTTCGGCGGACCGGTGCAGGTCGGCGTCACCATGCCGGATATCACCGACCCGTCGAACATCCAGTTCAGCGGCCTCGACGCGCTCGACAAGGCCAAGGCGTTCGACTTCGACCCGGACAACCCGCGCGCCATGTTCGGCCAGATCATCAAGGCGCTGCAGGTGCTCAACGGCTCGCTGCAGGCCGTCGACGGCGACGGCAAGGTGAAGACCGCGCTGACCACGCCGTTGCCGGTCGTCGGCAAGTCGCTGTCCGAACTGCTCGGCAGCGCCGACACGGGATCGGGCAAATACGGCAACACCACGCTGGAGGGCAAGAACGTCGGCTTCCTCCGCGACGACACCAGGATTGGCGACAAGGCGTTCGGCCCAGACCTGAAGGGCCGGGCCGTGCTGGTCGGCACGCAGGTCGCCGTGGTGGTCAAGGAAGACCCGGCGAACAACCGGGTGTTGCTGGCCGAACCGTGGGGTCAGTTGCCTGCGGACGGCACCGCGTACGCGTTCCGCAGCCCGCTGGAGGACGCGGTCGATCGACTGACCGCGGCACCACCGGACTACCTGCAGGACCTCGTGACACAGCTGAACGCGGCACTGCCCACGGGCAGCGGCATCTCGTTCGCCTACCAGGTCGTGGACAGCAAACCGTCGATCGTGCTCAAGGTCGACGTGAAGCGGAAGGTCGCCACCTCGCAGCCGGTCCGGTTCTCGTTCACTGACGACAAGGGCACCGCGCGCTCGCTCGTGGGCGCCGAAGGCGAAGCCACCGCGAACCTCGCGCTGACCGGCTCCACCAAGATCGGGTTCGTGCTCCCGCTCGAAGCGGGCGACGGGCCTGCCAACGCGGGCGCGTTGAAGGTGCTTCCCGACTCCACTGTGGACATCACCGCGCACGGCGGCATCACCGGTGTGGTGAAGTCGTCCGTCGGGCCGCTGTCCATCGCGCTCGGCAACCCCAAGGGCGACGAGAAGGCCGTCGCGAACGCGCACTACAACGCGCACCTCGGCTACAGCGGGCAGAACCCGGTGCCGCTGAGCGACTTCGTCAAGGGCGTGTCGCTGACGCTCAACGGCGACAACCAGCCGGTCACGTGCCAGGGCGACCCCGCACAAGGAACCGACCTCGCGCTCTGCGCGGTGCTGCCGGTGTTCGTCAGCTCCGACAACGTGAACTGGACCAAGCTCGCCAGTCCCGGCGACTCGTTCATCGTCCGGTTGCCGCGCCAGGTCAGCGATCTGGACCAGGCGTTCTCGTTCAGCCCGGACCTGCCCGGTGGCGTCAAGCGGTTCGAGATGCCGACCGACCTCGGGCAGAAGATCCTCGACGCGTTGCTGGACTTCTCCCAGTTCGGTGACGGCATCGAGAAGTACCTGGCGATGATCGAACGTGCGCTGCGCACGGCGGCGTTCGACGGCCGGCTCCCGCTCGTGGGCGACGACATCCAGCAGGGTGCCGACAAGTTCGGGCAGCTGCGCGCCAAGATCCAGGAGGCCATGACCCACCTGCCGGGCGGCGGCCGGGTGAACAACACCGGCGAGCTCGAGACGTGGGTCGACGACCACCTCAAGAACGCGGTCGGCAGCGCGGTCACGGTCGGCTTCACCTGTGACGCGACGCTGTTGCCCGCCACCGGCGCCACAGCGACGGCCCAGGGCACGACCGGCACGAAGAAGTATGTCTACGGCGTCGTCGCGACAGCTCAGGGCAAGGACGCCCCACCCGCGCTCGCCGAGGTGACCAATGGCGCGGATCCGTTGACGGACAGCAACTTCAACCGCGTCACGTGGACGAAGTCGCAGTACGCCACCGGGTACAAGGTGATCCGCAAGACCGACCCCAACGCGAACGACTGGGTCGTGATCAAGGGTGACCTGGGCGCGGACGACGTGTCGTTCGACGACAAGAACACGCCCAACGGCGCGCCGTACGTGCCGGAGACGACCAACCCGAAGCTGGCGGACTGCCCCGCGGCGGCGTCGTTGCAGGACATCACCGGAGCCACGTTCACGTTCGATGTGTGCGACGGCGACGTCTTCGGTGACGACTGCGCCAAGGAGACGCTGGCGCTGGAGAGCCCGCTCGACATCGGCATTCCGGGCCTGTCGCTGAAGTCGGCCGAGGGCGCGCCGAACATGAAGGCGGCACTGGCGTACCACCTGCACGTCAAGGTGGGCGTCGACAAGGCCAGCGGTTTCTACGCGGCGACGAAGGACGGCCCGAACCCCGAGCTCGGCGTCAAGCTGAGCTTCACGCTGCCCGACGCGATGAAGGCGCGGCTCGCCTTCCTCGACGTCGACCTCAAGCAGCACGCGGGCGGCGCGACGGACCTCTTCGCCGGCATGTTCGTCGTCGACCTGCACAAGAAGGGGCAGGCGGCGTGCTTCGAGAACTGCGGTGCCGCCGTGCCGGAGGACCGCATCACGCTGGCCGACCTCGCCGACGTCGGCCAGGTGACCGACGTGTCGCTGAAGGCCAAGGTCGGCATCGACTGGGACTTCGACGTCAGCGCGGGACCGCTGCCCGGCATCAACGGCTGGTTCCACCTGAAGTGGGAGTGGAACGCGTTCGGCGGCAAACCCGGTGACGGCACCCCGGAGATCGAGTTCCGCGCCGTCCAGCTGAACGCGGGCAGGTTCCTCGGCGAGGTGCTCAAGCCGATCGTCGAGAAGATCGCGCTGTTCACCAAGCCGATCCAGCCGATCCTCGACCAGCTCTACGCACCGATTCCGGTGCTGTCCGACCTCTCGCGCGCGGTCGGCGGCGGTGACGTCAACCTGGTCACCATCGCCAAGGAGTTCTCGACCATCGCGGGCGGGCCGGACCTCGAGTTCGTGGACCGGATCCTGCGGGCGATCCAGCTGATCGGCAAGATCACCCAGAACGGCGGGGCGATCGACATCGGCAGCTTCACCGTCCTCGGTGACAAGGCGAAGACCACGAAGAACTCGCCGGACAACGCGGCCTCCCTGATCGTGCCGAACGTCGCGCAGGGCGACCTGGCGGCGAAGATCGACGCGTCGGCCGGCGGTACGAAGATCGTGTCCGACGGCGAGGAGGGCAACAAGGCCGGCTTCTCGTTCCCGATCCTCAAGGAGCCCGCGAAGATCTTCGGCCTGATCATGGGGCAGGACGTGGACCTGATCAGGTTCGACTCCGGCCCGCTGCGCCTCGGTTTCTCCTACAGCCAGTCGTTCGGCCCGGTGTACGCGCCGCCGCCGGTGCTGGTGAACATCTCCGGCAGCGCGTCGGTCGAGGCCAGGTTCCGGGCGGGCTTCGACACGTTCGGGCTGCGCAAGGCGATCGAATCCGGCAAGGCAGCGTCCATTCTGGACTCGATCTACCTCGTGACGACCGACGACGCGGGCAAGCCGCTGCCGGTCGTGACGTTCCGCGGTGAGCTGGCCGCGGGCGCGGCGGTGAGTCTGGTGATCATCGAGGTCGGCATCAAGGGTGGCGTCGCGCTGACGATCAACCTCACCTGGGCGGACCCGAACAACGACGGCAAGTTCCGGTTCTTCGAGTTCTCCAAGGTGGCGCTGAACAACCCGATGTGCCTGTTCAACATGGACGGACGACTGAGTCTGTTCCTCAAGGTGTACATCACGCTCGGGTTCTCGATCTTCAGCGTCTCGTTCGACTTCACGCTGGCCGACATCACCCTGCTCGACTTCTCCGTCAAACCCGACTGCTCGCCGCCGCCACCCGTCCTGGCACACAAGGACGGCACGACGCTGGTGCTGCACATGGGCAACGGCGACATCGGCAAGCGCGGCCACTCGGCGTGGACCGGCAACGGCGACGAGGAGAAGTGGACGATCACCCAGCTCGTCAAGGACGGCGGCGGGTTCGACGGGTTCGCCGTGAACGCGCTGGGCTTCCGCGAGGAGTTCCGCGACGCGAACCTGACCAAGGTGTTCGGCAACGCCACGGGTGACACCGGCAAGCGGATCATCGTGTTCCAGGGTGACGGCGACAAGAGCGGTGCGGCGAACGATGCCAAGGCCGAGGCCAAGCCGTTCGACAAGGACGTCGAGGTCACCGGCGGCTCGGCCGACGACTCGATCAAGACCGGTCTCGGCGCCTCCGTCGTGAACGGCGGTCCCGGCAAGGACCAGATCACGACCGGCGACCTCGCGGCCGCGTTCGGCGGCAAGGGATCGGCGACCGTCAGCGGCGGCGCGGACGACGACACGATCACGGTCGGCGGCGCGGACGACACCGTCAGCGGTGGCTCTGGCAAGGACCGGATCGCGGCCGGGCTCGGCAAGAACCGGATCGACGGCGGCGCCGACGACGACAACATCGGCATCGGCTCCGACAGCCCGCTCGCGGCGAACAACCCCGGCAAGCCGGAGTACGTCGCGCAGGCCAACGTGATCATCGGCGGCACCGGCAGCGACCGGATCTCCGGTGGTTCCGCCGGCGACACCATCTACACCGGTACCGAGGTGCAGACCGGCGTCGACGATGCCGGTCCCGCCGACAAGGGTTTCAACGGCGACAACGCGAAGGACGCGATCAACGTCGTGGACACCGGCACGGGTTCGGACACCGTGTACGGCAGTCAGGGCGTGGACTTCGTGACCGGGCACTCGCTGCTGGAACAGGTCGACGACATCCGCGGCGGCGGCAACAACGACGTGCTGACCGGCGGCTACGGCAAGGACAAGGTGTACGGCGGCCCGCAGGACGACTACGTCATCGCGGAACCGTCGGACGTGGGCGACCAGACCGGTAGCGGTGTCTTCGGGCCGGTGCGCAACGTCAAGCACCGCGTGCTGCCCGCCGGGGTCAGCCCGCAGTCGAAGCTGCTCGTCGGCGGCTACGGCAACGACCACGTCATCGGTGGTGACGGTGGCGCGGACATCTTCGGTGACAAGCACGCCAACCCGTGCACGCCGCCGAGCGAGGACCCCGCGTCGATGCCACCCGCCGAACCGGAGGACAACCAGGACGGCCGCGATCTGATCTCCGGTGGCACCGGGGTGGAGATCGTCGCCGCCGGTGGTGCCGCGGACAACGTGGACGCCAAGTCCGGCAAGGACCGCGTGTGCGGTCAACTCGGTGATGACGTGCTGGCTGGAGGCAACGACGACGACACCGTCTACGGCGGTGGCGGCAAGGACGTGGCCTACGGCGACGCGGGCAAGGACAACGTCTACGGCAACAACGACGACGACACCTTGTACGGCGGTGCCCAGGACGACGTGATCGAGGGCAACAACGGCGTCGACCGCGCGTTCGGTGGTGCGGACAACGACCGCGTCATCGGCGGCACGCGCAAGGCGGGTGAGCCGGACGTCGGCGACTTCGTCTACGGCGACGCGGGCAACGACATCGTGATCGGCGACAACGGGGTGGACGGGCCGTTCGACCTGGACGGCGCGAACGCCGGCGCGGGTGGCGCGGACTTCGTCTTCGGTGGCGACGGCGACGACCGGGCGTTCGGTGGTCTCGCGCACGACGAGGTGTTCGGTGGCCCGAAGGACGACTACCTGGAGGGCAACAACGCCGACGACGTCGTGCACGGTGACGGCGGCGAGGACCGGATCGTCGGCGGCAGCGCCGAGGTGGCGTCCGGCGCCGGTCGCCCGGACACGGGTGACACCCTGTTCGGCGACACGGGTCCCGACCTGATCGCCGGTGACAACGCGGTTCTGTCCCTTGTGGACGGAGCGCAGGCCACGCCGGTCACGCTCGGACGAGGATTCGCCAAGGCGCACAAGGTCGAGCTGCTCGACCTCGGCTACACGCCGGCCGCGGGCACGTCCGGTGGCGACAAGATCAGCGGCGGCGACGAGGCCGACGTGATCTACGGTCAGGACGGCGAGGACATCATCACCGGTGACGGTGCCGACGACTACGCCGAGGGCGGTCCCGCCCGCGACAAGATCGACGGCAACGACGGCCAGGACGACCTCGTGGGCGGCAGTTCGACCGAGGACTCGGCCGGCGTTGGCCAGCCCGACACCGGCGACGTGATCCACGGCAACAACGGCCAGGACGTCGTGCTCGGCGACAACGGTCGGCTGGTGCGCGGTGGAGCACCGCACCGGGTCGTGCAGGAACGCGGCCTGACCGCACGCGCGATCACCCTGTACGACCTCGGCCTCACCCCGCACGCCGGCTCGTCCGGCCCGGACGAGGTCGACGGCGACGACGCCAACGACGTGATCTTCGGCCAGGCCGGCGCCGACCGGTTGAAGGGCAACGGTGCCGACGACTACGTCGAGGGCTCGCAGGGGATCGACTGGGTCGAGGGCAACACCGGCGACGACGACCTCGTCGGCGGCAACAGCACCTCGTTGTCCGGCGCCGGTGACACGACCGTCGGTCAGCTCGACGCCGACGACGCCGTGTTCGGCGGCCCTGGCAACGACGTGGCCATCGGCGACAACGGCGTCGTGCTGCGGCCGGCGCAGGGGGAGACCCCGACGCGGGCGACGATCCGGCTGTCGTCCTCGGGTGGAAACCCGATGGCGCAACGGCTCGTGCAGCGCTACGACCTGCAGTCCGGACCGGCCGACCGCTTCGGTGCCGACCGGATGTCCGGTGGCTCCGGCGTGGACGTGCTGTGGGGCCAGGACGGCGGGGACTTCCTCGCCGGCGACGGCGATGCCGACTACCTCGAAGGCAACGGCGCCGCGGACGTGCTGCGCGGTGACCGCGGGCTCGGCGCACCGTCGTCCGAGACCACCGTCGTTCCGTTGAGCAACGCTGATTGGCCGGGTGCCGCGAGTGGACCCGACCAGCTGGTGGGCGACGCGCCGGACGGTCAGGACGACATGATCGGCGGAAGCACCATCCAGGGCTTCCGCGACGGCGGCGACGCGTTCGAGGGCAACGGTGCCGACGACGTCCAGTTGGGCGACAACGGTTCCCTGAAGCGGACGCTCCAGGGGCAGCCGGGGTCGATGAAGGAGCAGGTCTACGCCGAGCGGTACAAGATCGGCGCCGTGCCGGACAACGCCACGGTGTCGCGCACCGCCGACATCGGCCCGTCGACCCGGTTCTGCACGACCGCGCAGGCCACATGTGAACCTGTTGGCGCTTTCGGCAACGACACGATGTTCGGTGACGACGGCAACGACGGCATGTGGGGTCAGGACGGCAACGACACCATGCACGGTCAGAACGGCGACGACGACATGTTCGGCGAACTCGGCGACGACGTGATGTTCGGCGGCGACGGCGAGGACGCGATGCTCGGCGACCGCGGTGGCGTGGTCAACGAGTACATGAACGCCAACGACGTGGCCGCCCGTGGCTTCACGGTGAAGCTGAACTCAGTGCCGCAGGAGAGCTACACGGGCTTCCGTGCCGACTCCTACGACCGCCGCGTCGACCTGCTGCACGACGTCAACGGCGACCAGTTCGTCGGTGGCCCGGCCGCGCCGGCCATGCCGCACAACGGCATCGCCGAGGGCGGAAACGACCGCATGCGCGGCGGTCAGGGCAACGACAACATCCACACCGGGTTCGGCGACGACCTGGCCAACGCCGACAGCGGCGGCGACCAGGTGTTCGGCGGCGACGGCGCGGACGTGCTGTGGGGCGGCAAGGGCTGCGACCAGGTGGTCAACGCCCAGACGCCGGACTGCCTGACCAACGGCACGTTCGACGCCTCGTCCCGTGGCACGAACGACAGGTTCATCGACCACGTCTTCGGTGGTGTCGGCGGAAACTCGGCCGCCTCGCAACAGGGTGCGCTCGGGTCCGACGTGCTCGACTTCAACCCGCGCGGCTCCTACCCCGGCAACTGCGCGCCGGGGCTGTGGCCGGCAACGCTGGGCGACGGCGCGATCGACCCGTGCCTGTGGTTCGAGATGACCGAGAAGACCAACGACAACCCCGCCGTTCCCGCGACGCTGGCCGACAACCAGCACCACGACGGCACCGACTGGATCTACGGCGGCTGGGACCGCGACGTGCTCCAGGCCGACCGTGCGCAGAACGGCCCCAACCCGGGCGACCGGCTGATCGACTGGAACGGCGCGTACAACCTCTTCACCCACTGCAACGCGGCCTACGGCGGGTTCAACGACATCCGCCAGCACAGCCCCGCGATGCAGGACTTCCTGAAGAAGCTGGCGTGGGGTTCCGGTGCCGGTCAGACGGCCGCCGACGCGGGCAACAGCGGCACCTCGGCGTTCCGGGAGCTGGCGCTGGTGTATCCGTCGGACAACAACCAGCACGGTTCCGGACCGGCCTATCCCACGACACCGGGCCACTTCGACTCACCGGTGTCGTGCACGGACTGAAAGGAAGGGTGGATCCCAGAACCTACTGCTAGGGCCTGCTTCTTGGACCCGTGTTCGCGATAGCCGGGCCTGAGGCGGCCCCTGGGGGTGCGGCCGAGAGGCCCGCATACAACACCGGTATGCGGGCCTCTCGGCCGCACCGCCAGGAACCACCTCAGGCTCGACTCTCATCGAACGAGATCCAAGAAGCAGGCCCTGTAGGTTCTGGGTCCATGACCCCTGACGCCTCCGCGCACATCGACGTCGCTGCCTCGCCGCAGCGGGTGTTCGAGCTGGTCAGTGATCTGGGTGAACTCGGCGCGGTCACCGAGGAGTACGCGAGCGGCAAGTGGCTGAACGCGCCGGGCCCACGGGTCGGAGCGCGGTTCCGCGGGGTGAACCGGCGTGGCTGGCGTGGCTGGTCGACCGTCTCCACCGTCACCGACGCCGGTCCTGAGAGGTTCGCGTTCGAGGTGCGGTCCCTGGGCGTGATGGTGTCGCGGTGGCAGTACGACATCAAGGCGACCGAGGGTGGCTGCCGGGTCACGGAGTCGACCTGGGACCGGCGGCCGGCCTGGTACAAGCCGATCACCGTGTTCGCGACCGGCGTGAAGGACCGCGCGGTCACGAACCAGCGCAACATCGAGGCGACGCTGCGGCGGCTCAAGCAGGCTGCGGAGAGCTGACCTTCATCGACTCGATCACGGCCGCCGCCAGTGGGGCAGCGGTCTCGCGATAGCGCGTGGCCAGCGTCTGGAAGAGCTGTTCGGCCTGGATCGCCGGCCAGTCCGGGGCGAGCAGCACCGCCGGCAGGTGCGGGTCCTGGCGAACCAGGTCGAGCCAGTCGGAGTGCAGCACGAGCTGCCGCGTCAGGTCGTCCGGCAACGACTTCTCACCGTCACCCCAGCGGTGCAGGAACGCGCGATACCGGTCTCCGATCGCGGCCACGTCGAACGCCCGGTGCGCGAGGTCGGCGTCCTCGGTCGGTTTGGCGTGCCGGGCGGTGAACACCGTGACGTGGTCGAGCAGGCCCAGTTCGGCGGCGATCGAGGCGACGTCCTTCTCGCCGGGCGCGATCCACAGCCCGTTCTGCAGCAGGCCGAAGCCGGCCCACTGCAGCTGGGTGCGCAGGTCGTGCCGGTCACCGCGACGGCCCTCCGGCAGGGAGAAGCCGACCAGCGTCCACGTGCCGTCCCAGTCGAGGTTGACCGCGCCCTTGTGCCAGATGCGCCGTTCGCCGTCCTGCAGCACGTCGCTCGCGCGCGCGGTCAGTCCGAAGTAGACCTTGCGGCCGTTGCGGTGCTTGGTGAGCAGGCCGCGGGCACTCATCCGGGTCAGCGTCGTGCGCACCGCTTCCTCTGACACGTCCACCCGCCGGAAGACGTCGATCACGCTCCCGGAGGAGACGGCGATGTCGCGGCCGAAGACGTAAAGGCCGAGGAAGTTGAGCATGAGCGACTGCGGGGTCACGATGTCACGATACATGTTGGGCAGCATCTAGACGGGCGTCATGAAACTGACGTACTTTGGGGCGCGAGCCGAAGGAGAGGACTCGTCGGATGGACCTGTCGGGCAAGGTCGCGATCGGCACCGGAAGCGGGCGCGGCCTCGGTCGTGCGTACGCGGAGGCGTTGGCGCGCAACAGTTCGAAGGTCCTGATCTCCTCCCGGCCCGGCAACGCGGCAACTCCGGTCAGACGAACTACGCCGCGGCAGAGGCCGGGATCGCGGCGTGTACCGCCACTACGCGTGAGGTGAAGTCATGGCGCAAACAACGCAGTTACGTCGTGCCGTCGCGTCGAGTTTCCTCGGCAGCGTGATCGAGTACTACGACTTCCTGCTCTACGCCACCGCTTCGGCGGTCGTGTTCAACAAGGTGTTCTTCTCGGCGCTCGATCCGCTCGTCGGCACGATCGCGAGCTTCGGCACGTTCGCCACCGGCTACCTCGCCCGTCCGCTCGGCGGCGTGATCTTCGGGCACTTCGGCGATCTACTGGGCCGCAAGAAGATGCTCGTGCTCACCATGGTGATGATGGGTGTCGCGAGCTTCCTGATCGGTCTGCTGCCCACGTACGCCCAGGTCGGCTGGCTCGCCCCGGCCGGGCTCGTGCTGCTGCGGGTCGTACAGGGCATCTCCGTCGGCGGCGAGTGGGGCGGCGCGGTGCTGATGTCGGCCGAGCACGCCACCAGCCGGCGCGGGCTGTGGGCGAGCTTCACCAACGCCGGCGCGCCGTGCGGCATGGTCCTTTCGACGGCCGCGCTCACCGGTACCGCGGCGCTGGTGGGGGAGAAGGCGTTCCTCGAATGGGGCTGGCGGGTGCCGTTCCTGCTCAGCGTGGCGCTGCTGGGCATCGGCCTGTTCGTGCGGATGAAGGTCGAAGAGACGCCGGTGTTCAAGACTGAACGCAAGCGCACCTCGGCGCCGCTGATGGACGTGCTGCGCAACCACCCGCGCACCCTGCTGCTCGCTGTCGGCGTCGGCCTGTCGGCGTTCGTCGCGCAGTCGACCCTGACGACGTTCCTGCTGGCGTACGGCGTGCAGGCGGGCAACAGCCGGCAGATGATCCTCAACGCCCTGACGTTGTCCTCGGCGCTCGCGGTGTTCGGCATCATCGGCTGGTCGGCGGCGTCGGACCGGTTCGGCCGCAGGCCGGTGGTGCTCGCCGGGGCGGTGCTCATGGCGGCCTTCGGGTTCGCGCTGTTCCCGTTGGTGGACAACGGGTTCATCGTCCTGGCGCTGGTGCTCGGCCAGGCCGTGATCCACCCCATGATGTACGGCCCGCTCGCCGCGCTCTACAGCGAGCTGTTCAGCACCGGCAGCCGGTACACCGGCGCCTCGCTCGGTTACCAGCTCGCGGGCCTCGGCGCCGGGCTCGCCCCGCTGCTCTTCGCGCAGATGCAGGCGGTCGCGGGTACCGGTTCGATCGCGTTCGTCCTCGCGGCGTTCTGCGTGCTCACCGTGATCTGCACGGTCGCACTGCAGGAGACCAACCGCACCAGCCTGACCGCGGACGTGGAGCACGGGACAGGTCAGCCGGTCACGCCGTAACCGACCGGGATCTTCACTCACAGAGGCCCCGCCGATTGGCGGGGCCTCTGTCATGTCAGTCCGTCGAACGGCGCCGGTGGGCAGAATCGAATCTCGTCGAACCAGATCGCGTCATTTGACCCGCGAACCGGACACCGCGGCCACTGGTCCGACCCGCCTGGTCCACCGTGCGGCGACGGAACAGCTGAGTTGTGTGCCGTACGAGAAGCCACTTGATCAGCTGAAATGCTGAAATCCCATAAGCTTAAACATATTTAAATCGCACGTGGTCTAGTCCGATTTGAACCCCCTCCGTGACCTCCCCGTAGTCATCGGTACAACACCGATCGACCCCCGAGGAGAATCGAATGGGCGCTCGACACCGCAAGCCCGCCATGATCGGCGCGGGCGCCATGCTCGCGATCACCGCTGTCGCCGGTGGCATCTTCGCCTTCAGCGGCACGGACTCGAACGCGGCCGAGGACTGCGGCGGTCTTGACCAGGCGCTGCAGAACAACCTGACCTTCATCGCCGGTCAGCAGGCGAACCCCGACGCGCAGTCGGACGCTCGCATCGCCAACCGGCAGGCGGTGGTGAACCTGATCAACCAGCGGCGCACGGCCGCCGGGTGTGGCAACAAGGTCCAGGCGAAGCCCGAGGCAGGGCAGGCCGCGACGTCCGGTGAGGACTGTGGCGGGCTGGACAAGGCGTTGCAGAACAACCTGAACTTCATCGCGGGCCAGAAGGCCAGTCCGGACGCGCAGTCCGAGGCACGGATCGCGAACCGGGAGGCCGTTGTCGACCTCATCCAGCAGCGACGCGAGGCGGCGGGCTGCGAGGGTGACGGCGGCGCGGCCGAGGCCGGCCAGGGCAACGCGAACCAGGGCAATGCCGGCCAGGGCAACAACAACCAAGGCAACAACCAGGCCCAGCCCGCACCGGAAGAGCCCGAGGCCGGGGAAGGCGACGGCGGCGCGACCGGTCAGCAGGTCTGCAACGGTTCCACCGTCACGTTGTCCGGTGAGGGCGGCGCACCCGCCGCGTCCAGCGGTGAGTTCCCGATCGGCACCACGCTGAAGGTGACCAACCTGGACAACGACAAGTCCACCACCGTCAAGGTCGCGTCGGCGTCCGGCAGCTGCGCGCTGCTGAACAACGCGGCGTTCGAACAGGTACGTGAGCCCGGCAAGTTCCTGATCCGCAACGCGCGGATCGAGAAGATCGGCTGATCCGTCCACTGCGGACAAGAGGACGGGTGTTCCCCCGGCGCGGGGGAACACCCGTCCTTTCGCGTCTGAACGGCCAGGCCGCGGGCTAAGCACCTGTCCAGAGGTCCTGTCCGGAACCTCAGCGGCTCGTTGGTGCCGAGTGCGTCTGCAAGTACCACCAACTCTTGATCGAATCGCCGTCAACTACACCCGACCTGTTCCGCATCTCGCGGCACCGGCACCGGGTGCTCTGGCCCGAAATCTCCCTGTTGGTAGTAGGAAAACGCCTGTTGATGTTGAGTTGGTGGTACTTGCAGACGCCATCGGGCCCAACGCCGAACCGCTCCGCGAGTAACGGACAGGACTTCAGGCAGCCTGCCTAGGACATCTGCACGTCCTGCTGTGCCGGACGCGCCCGGTAGGTGGCCTGACGGCCGTCCATCACCAGTTCGATTTCCACGGTCTCCGCGGCAGGCCCACCCATCGGCTCCAGCAGCGCCGGTTTGCCGCCACCCTGGTAGATCCGCAAGTTCGCGCCCAGCTGGGTGGCGATCAGGTGCCCGACCAGGTCGCGTGCGTTACCGGCACCGGCGTTCTCGTTCGCGTCCTGATGCATGCTCCAGTTGAGGTTCTCCACCAGAGCGCCGTACAGGTGGCCCTGGTGCATCGGCCGGCTGACGGTGAAGTCGGCCACGGCCTTGGTCACCTTCGGGTCGGTGGCGGCCAGGGTGACCACCTCCTGCCGCAACGTCGCCGGGTCGACACCGCGGAACTCCCCGACCGCGGCGTACAGGCCGTTGCCGGTGGTGGGCGGCGGGCTCGGGCGTCGCAGCACGTCCTCGGCCAGATAACGCAGCTGCCGCTGGGTGTTGTTGACGTGGTCGGACGCCACGAGCTCGTGCGCCGCCACGACCTTCTGGTCCTTCTGGATGCCCGCCATCATCGGCACCGGCTTCGGCGGCTTGGTACCGGCCGGGACCGGTTCGGCGGGCGGCACGTGCTGGAACGGCGCGGGCATCGGTGCGGCCACGGCCGGGTTCAGCTTGTTCTTCTCCGGTGCGCCGAGCTGGGTCTCCATCTTCTTCGGCGGGTTCCACGTGTTCGCCGACTCGCCGTCGGCCGGCGGCAGGAACGGCTCGGTGACCCGGATCGGGCCGCTGGAGAGCCGTTCGCGTTCCTCGGCGAACTTGGTGCCCGCCTTCGACGACTTGCCGTCGAAGAACCGCTCGCTCACGTTCGGCAGCGCGGTGTGCGACTGCGGGAGCTTGCCGTCCTTGATCAGGCCGTAGGCGATGCGGGACAGGTCCGTACCGGTGTCGCCGGCCACGAAGTCCGTCGTGAAAGCCTGGCCGCGCAACGGGTGCCGGTTGTTCTGCACGTCGACCCTGACCCGCTCGGTGGCCTCCGCCATCTCGTCCGGATCGGCGGGGGCGGTCCCGGCCCGCTGCTCGGGCGTGCGCGGGTCGTGCAGCGTGGCGAGCTCCGCGGCCTGGAACCGGTTCAGCGACACGCCGAGCTGCCCGAACTCGGCGGCGCCCTCGCCGAACTTCACCGACGGATCCGCCAGTGGCACCAGGGCGTCGACGAACAGGTTCGGTTCCGGCGTGTACGGCAGCAACGGGTGGATGGCCTGCTGGTTGCGGCGGGCGTGCATGTCCGCGTCGATCGCGTGCTCGAAGCGCTCGACGAACGCCGGGTCGTTGAGCTTCTCGCGGTAGGCCTGCTTCGCCGTATCCGTGGTCTTCTTGTCGGCGTCGATGCGCTCCAGCACGTCGGCGCGCAGCTGCTCCGGCGTCACCGTGATGCGGTAGCCGCCGCCGACCATCAACGGCCGCAACGGCGCCGAAACGTCGGGTCCGTCCGCCGGGCCGACCTCCTCGGCGTCCATGAGCTGCGTGACGTGGTCGAAGACGTGCCCGCCCTGCCGGGTCCGCCGGTCGCCCGCGTCGAAGTCCATGATGGACACGTACGGGTGCGTTCCGTTGGCGGCCAAGGCGGTCACCGCGAACTCGTGCGCATTGCTGTGCAGCGTGCTGTTGCGGGTATCGCCGAACTTGAAGCCCTTGGGGCCGTGCGGCACACTCACCAGCGCGACCGGTTCCGGGCGGCCGTTGACCGTCGGCGCGGCGGCGGCGAGTGCGGCGTCGATGTCCGCCTGCGTCGGCGCGTTCACGCCCAGCACGAACGCCACGCGGCCGTTCATGTCGTTCGTGTTGGCCATGACGCCCTCGATGACGCTGTCGAGCTGGTCCAGCTCGCCCGCCCGGACGATCATGCTGACGACGAACGCCGGCGGCTCGTTGCCCGCGATGCTCCGGCGGGTGCGGTCGAGGTAGTTGCCCGCCGTGATCGGGGTCAGCGGCTGACCGTTCGCCAGGCCCGCGAACGCCGTGTTGTGCACGCCGTTCTCGTTGACCAGCTGAACTTCCGGCGCCGTCATGTCGACATCTTCATCCACAGTGGACTGCTCGTCGTGGCGGCCACGTTTGCTCGGCTCGCCGGCCGGGGAGGTCTCCCGCTCGCTCGCGTCGCGCTTCGGCATGTTCGGCGGCGGCACGTCCGGGTCGACGTCCACCGTCGGCTGCGGCTTGTTGTGCGACGCCAGCGCCTTCATCCGGTCCTCGACGAGCTGGAGGTGCCGCGGCTTGAGGTGCGCGTCCGGCCCGGCGATCCCGGCGGTCATGGGGGAGTTGTCGTTGACGACGCGGCCCCGGCCGTCCTGGTGCTGGAAGATCGGCTTCACGGCGTCGGTCTCGAGGTACTCGTCCCGCAACCCGAGGAAGTGCCCGACCTCGTGCGCGAGCCGCCGCGAGTCGGTGTTCGCGGGCCAGGTGAGCTGGTCGGCCCGGCTGTCGGGCGCCGGGTCGGTGACGTTGATCGTGGCGTGCGCGTCGTTGGGGTTGTCCGTGAACTCGACCGTGACGTGGAACTGCTCGCCGTCGGGCAGCCGGTAGCCCTGGTTGAACATCTCCTCGACGCCCACGCGGGTGCGGTCCTGGATGTCGCCCTGAGCGTTGTCCAGGTGCAGCCGCACGGTGAAGTCGCGCACCGGCACGCCATCGACGTTCAGCACGCGGTTGTCGTAGGCGATCGGGCCGTGCCACGGCTGCATGGAGATGCCGTTCGGCCCGATCGTCGTGCTGCTGAGGACACCGCTGTCCTCACCGCGCACCCAGCTGCTCGCCGGGGTCGTGGCGCGGGCGTTCGCGATGGCCTGGGAGGACACCGGGGTCCGCGGGTCGAACCACGGCGCGCTGGTCGCCGTGCTGTGCAACGGGTTCGGGTCGGTGGGCGGCCGGCTGGACGAGTGCGCGTCAGCCGGGGGAGCGGACGGCGTTGCGGGAACGGGCGGCGCACTCCTGCTCGAACTGGCCTCGGAGCTGCCCCGGTTGGGCGGCAAGGGCGGCAGGTCCTTGGACGTGTCAGCGGGCGGGACCGGTGGCGGTGGCGGTGGCGGCGGCAGGGCCTTCGACAGGTCGGGCCCACCGTCCGTGCTGCTCGACGACGGAGTGGTCGTCTCGGGAGGCCTGTTGTAGTCGGCGATCTTCTGGTCGACGACGGCCTTCGCGTCCCACCACGCCTGCTGCTTCGCGTCGGCGGCACGGCGGGCGTCGTCGAGCGCGGTCTCCGCGTCCTTGATGCGGTTCTCCTGCGCCGCCCGATCGGCCGCGAGTGTCGCGACCGAGCCGTCGTACTTGACCTCAGCCGTGGTGCGGGCCGCGTCGGCCTGGGCGACGACCTGTTCCTGGGCGGTGAGCTCAGCGCGCCGAGCAGCCGCCTCTCCGCGCTGGACGTCCAGTTCCGCACGGAGGTCGGAGAGTTGCTGCTGGGCCTGGTCCAGCGCCGCCTGAGCGGCGTCCGCTTCGGTTTCGGCGTTCTGCAGCGCGGTGTTCGCGTCGGCGTGGGCCTGGCGGGCCGCGTCGACCTGCCCGCTGAGTCCCTCCGCGTCGGGCGTGCGCGCCAGCTGGTTCTCCAGCGACCGCAGGGCCTGCGCCTTGGCGTCCACGTCGGCCTGTACATCGTCCACATTGGACTGTGCGCCGAGCAGGTCGAGGCTGAGGTCGGCGGTCTGAGGCGTCAGGTCGGCGATGGCGTCACGGGTGCGCGCGACCTCGCGGCGTGCGGTCTCCGCGCTGGCCTCCAACGGCGGAACCTTGGCCTGCTCGTCCAGGTGGTGCTCGATCGCGTTGTTGAACTCGATCTGCACGCTGGTGAACTCGGAGTCGTTCCTGGCGAGCTTCGCGGCGGCCTCGTTGATCACCGTCTGGGCCTCGTGCCGCTTGGCGTCGACCTCGACCTCGGCGGTGCGCCAGGCGGCCGCGGCGTCCTTCACGCCGGTCTGCGCGTCCGTCAGGTCCTGGCCGAAGTCGTGCTTCAGCACGGTCTGCGCTTCGGCGGCCTGCATCCGGACCGCGGCCGAGTTCGGTACGGAGAGATCGACGACGGCGGTCTTGCCACCGATCGTGGCGACCACGCGGTACTCGACGCCGAACTGGACCAGGCCGGTCGTGGCCTTGGGCTTGAGGTTGTTGGTCTTGTTGTCGGTCAGGCCGCCGGACGCCGCGGAGGAGTCCTCGCTCGCGTGCCGCAGCTCGACACCGCTCAGGCCGACGCTGACGTTGTCCTTCGGGTCGGTGTTCTGCTTCACGCCGACGGTGCCGGTCGCGAGACCGACGGACACGTCGCCGGTCTCGGTGATCTTGGCGTCGCCGCTGGTCGAGGTGACCTGCGACTTCGGGTTCTCCAGCGCGATGCCGTCGCTGAGCGACCCGAGCGACGGGTCGACCAGTTTCGCGTAGACCTTGACGTCGGCGTCCTGGCCGAACGTCAGCGCCGCCTCGTGCAGGCCCGGCACGTCGAGCGGGCCGGACAGCATGCCGGGCAGGTGTGGCTGCAGGTTCTCCGGGCTCAGCGTGGCCAGCAGGCTGTTCAACGAGCCAGTGCCCTTGCCGGTGAGGCCCTTGCCGCCGCCCGCCTCGGTCAGCGCGTGGATCGCCGCGTTGCGCAGGTCCTGGGCACCGCGCAGGTTCTCCACCGACGCGTTCGGCGGCAGGGTGGCCGGGTTGCCCGCGTTCTGCCAGGCGGAGGTGGCGGCCGGGGTGCCCTCGGCGGCGGTGCGGGTGTTCCGCTCCGGCGCGTACGGCAACGGCTGACGCGCGGCCGCCGTCTTCTGGTTGTCCGCGTGCAGCCGGACGACCATCTCCTGCGCACCGCTGTCGGCCCTCGCGACGAGCTTGTTGCCCTTTTCCACGACCAGTTCGAACTCGACCGGCACGGCGTAGCGCGCCGCCGGTCCGCTCGCCGCCCGGAAGTTGCTGAACTGGTCGGTGGTCGAGGTGCTGATCCCGCTGCTCTTGGACTGGCCGATGTTCGCGCCCGCGATCACCCCCGCGGTGCCCGAGATATTCGGGTTCGCGCTGCCGGGGGCCGCGAGGCCGGGCGCCTTGATGCCCGCGCCCCAGCCGGTGCCGCGGCCCTGGCCGTCGGTGATCTTCTGCGAGCCGGAGACCGTCTGCTCCATCTCGACGCCGTCGTTGACGACCTCCTGGAACCGCGGCGTCTCCGCCTTGGCGCGCAACGTGACCTGGTACGAGTCCTTGCCGAACGTGCCCGGCTGGTGCACCAGCAGCGGCACACCGCCGTCCATGGCACTGTCGATCATCGCCTTGACGCTGGCCGGCGAGCTGAAGTCGACGAGCCGCTGCAGGTTGCTCATCGAGTCCTTGAGCACCGAGCTCGGCACCAGCTTGCCGCCGAACCTCTTGGCGGTGTTCTGGTTCACGTCCTGCGTCAGCTTGGTGACCACGCCGTTCAGGTCCGGGACACTCTCCACAACGGACAGACCGAGCGCGCTGGGCTCGTCCTTGGCGACGGTCGCCGGCGGCGCCATCTTCGGGAAGTCGGGCTTCGGCACGTTCGGCTGCACGTCGGGCAGCAGGCCCATGTCCCGGGCGACGTCCTCGGTCACGCGCACGAACACCGAGTTCGGCAGGTTCACCGTCGCGCCCTCGGCCCGCGGCGTGCTGCCGTGCACGAAGTTGGCCGCCCGGCTCTCGCCGACCACGGTGACGTCCGCGTCGAGCTGCACCAGCACGGTGCGCCCGCCGGCCGGCGTCACGAAGTTGCGGTCGACGCTGCCGCCGATCTCGTTGGCCGAGGACTTCGAGTCCGACCACGGCGTGATCTTGCCGGTCACCGCGACGCCACCGGAACCGCTGGCGGGCGTGGGCGAACCGGCGGGCGGTGCGGTCACGTTCGGCTTGACCGGGACGTTGACGCCGGCGGTGATGTCGACCGACCGGCTGGTGGACGACGACTCGCTCGCCTTGTAACCGCCGGTGTTCGCGTTCTCGGTGGCGGTGTTGTCCGAAATGGACACGATTTTGGGGTTGCTCAGCCCGATCGTCATGCCGATCGCGCCGGTGCGGTCGGTGACCCGGCGGTCGTACTTCAGGCCCTGCTCCTGCATGCCGGTCTCGGTCAGCTTGCGCAGGTTGGCCTTGATGTTCTCGGGGCTGAACATCCGGTCGATCTGGGCGCGCGACGCGGTGCCCGGCACGGTCAGCGCCGAGTCGCCGCCGGCCGCCCGGTTGAGCGCGTCGATGGCCTGGTCGCGCAACGCCGTCGTGTTCGCGACGGCTTCCACGTGCAGGAAGTCCGGCGACTTCTCGCGCGGCTGCTTCGGGTTGAGCAGGTCCTTGACGGTCGGCGCGTCCTTGAGCTTTTTCGGCTCCGGGTCACCGGGCTTGAACCCGTTGCCGGGATCGGTGTCCAATGTGGAGCTGTCCGACACCCACAGGTTGACCTCACCCGTGATCGGCCGGAGGTCGGTGCCGGCGGGACCGGTCTTCGCCACCACGTGCTGTTCCGGCGAGTGGAAACCGGGCGCGCCGGGCACGATCCGTCGCACCCACGCGCGGGGCCGGGTGAACGTGGTGATCTCGACGTCGAACTCGACGTCGTTGCGGAACACCTGGGCGTTCGGGCTGCCGACGTTGAGCGAGGTGCTGTTGACCGTCGGTCCCGCGGCGGTCTTGTCCGACCAGCCGTGGTTGTACTTGATGCCCACCTGCGGTGCGGGCGTCAGGGTGGCGACGTCCGTCTTCGCGGGAATCGTCACCTTGCCCTCGACACCACCGCTCCAGCCCTTGGTGGTGGTCGTGGAGCTGTCCAGCTTCGGACCGGTCGACGACGAGTCGCGGACGTTGCGCGCGTCGGCCTGGCCGAGGTGCGCCGGGTTCGACAGCCTGGCCTTGACGGTCACGTTGACGTAGGTGTTGGTGGTCTTGCCGCTGTTCTTCAGCTGCAGCTGGACACCGGGGCCCATCAGGCTGTCCATGTTGGTCTTCAACGCGGTCGGCGAGAGCTGCGAGGTCAGCAGGCGCTGGTTCGCGAGCTGCTGGGCGACGTCGGCGAAGCTCTTGCCCTTGCTGCTGCGCGGGTTCGCGTTCGGGTCGTTCCAGCTGGGCAGGAACTTCTCGAAGCCGGGCACCTTGCGCAGTGCCTCCTCGACCTGGCCCTGCACCTGAGCGGCCGGGGCGAACTCGCCGACCTTCGCGTTGCCCGCGGCGATCGCGCCGGCCATGTACGGCGGCGCGAACTTCGTGCCCGCGGTGTTCGGGTCGACGGTGGAGTTCCGCGTGCCGTCCGGCGTGGGCAGACCCAGCGCACCGGCCTCGGGCAGACCCATCCGCAGGTAGGTCGTGACGGGGACCTTGACGTTCTCGCCGCTCGGCGTGCGGACCTCGACCTCGGCGGTCACCTTGTACAGACCGGTGTCGCCCTTGAGCTGGATGCCGGTGCGGTGACTGGTGTTCGTGCCCGCGTTCACACCCTCCGCGATGCGCGCGGTGTAGCCGAGCGTGGCGCCGACCTGGCCGCCGACCGCGTTCGGTATCCCGATGTTGCCACCGAACCCGGCGGTGATGTCGCCGCCGGACTTGGTGGTCGACGCGACACCGCTGCTGTGCGACGAGCTTTCGTGCAGCCGCAGTTGCGAACTTGTGTGCGTGCCGACCAGTTCGGCGGTCTGCAGCGTGGCCTTCATCTGCACCGCCGAGCCCTTGCTCGCGTGCGGGCTGATCAGGTCGGGCGATGTCACGTAGCCGCCGCCGAGCATCGCGCCCAGGTTGTTGCGGATCGAGGTGGGGCTGAGGAAGTTCTGCAGCGCCTCGCGGCCGGGCGAGCCGACCTTCGTGATCGACGGGTGCAGTTTCGCCGCCACGTCCTTGAACGCCTTCTGCGCGTTGTCGACCGAGACCGCCTCGGGGGCGGGATGCTCGAGCTTGGTGCCCCACCCGGCGTCGGGCGGGGTGACCGCGGCGGAGGTGTTGCCGGAGCCGGTGATCGTCGCCAGGTCGTTCGGGATCTGCAGCGTGACATCGGTGCCGGTGCTGACCGGGTCGAGCGTCCGGACATCGCCGTTGGCGTCGGTGAGTGTGATGTCGTAGCTCACTTGCACCGTGGCCTGGGTCGAGCCGTCGCCGGCCCGGATGATCCGCTGGTCGACGGTGGACGTCGAGGTGCTCTGCGCCTGCGCCGGCGTGGCCAGCTGGGCCTTGCCGCCCAGCGAGCCGTACGGGCCCATGGCGACACCGGCCGAGGCCGCGCCGCCGATGTCGTTGGCCGTCGCGATGGTGTGCGTCGTGCCGGCGGAGACACCGGACTGCGCGGTCGCGTCCACCTTGACGTTCGGAGCGTCCACAGTGGACGGTGTGGTCGGCGCCTGCATGGTCGCGCGAACGTTTGCCTCGAACCAGGTGTTGCCGATCTTGACCTGGAAGTTGCGGCCGTTGTCGAGGAACGACTCGAAGTTGCCGGTCAGCGCCTGCTGGATGCGGGCGGCGTCGGCGGGCTTGAGGTTCCCGATCGCGTTGGTGACCTGGTCCGCGCCGCGCACCTCGGTCGGCGCGATCGTGCCCAGTGCCTTGTTGTCCTGGAAGAAGCCCGGCAGGGTCTTCTGGTCCGGCATGACCTGGCCGACCTCTGGCGGGGTCAGCGTGATCATCGGGATGACCGGGTTCGGCGTGGGTGGTGCCGGTCGGGTCTGCACTGCGGGTGCGGGTGCGGGCGTCGTGCTGGGTGGGCTCGGCGCCGGCCGCGTCTGCACCTCGGGCGCGGGTGGCGCGCCGCGGGTCGACGGGCCGGGCTCGTTCGACCGGCTCGAGCTGTTCGGGTCGAACGGGCGATAGGTCGACTTGCCGTTCGGGTTCGGCTCCGCCGTGAGATCGATCGGCTTGCCGACCTTGGGCTGCCTCTTGCCCGGCTCGGTGAACGGGTCGAGCGTCTGCACGCTGCCGTCGGGGTGGTGGATCCGCAGCGGCCGCTTGAGATCGGTCGCGAGCAGCCGGCCGGCCAGTTCCTCGGCCTTGGCGGCCTTGGCATTGTCGGCCTTCTTGTCGGCGGCGTCCTGCTCGTTCTGCTTGGCCCGCTCGTCCGGCGTCAGCTCACGGCCCGGCGTGTCCGTGTTGTCGACCGGGGTGTCGCCACCCTTGCCCTGGTAGCTGTCGGGGACGTGGGTCTGCGGCGTCGGGCCCGGCTCGATGAGCGCGTTGACCAGGTGGCCGTTCTCCAGGCCGTGTTCCTGCCGGAAGTTCGCGATCTGGGTCGTGACGCCGGTCGAGGCGGTCGAGCCCTTCTGGACCGTGTTCTCGCGCAGGTCGTTCGGCGACGGTGTCGGCGCCTTGGTCCCGGGTTCCTTGGCCATCGCGTCGTGCACGGCCTGGAAGAGGCCGTCGTTGCGCGGGTTGTCCGCGATCGGCAGGACGCCGTGCTCCAGCGTGCCGAACGTGCGGGTGACGTTGCTGTTGTTGTCCGACAACGCCGTGTTGAGCGCGGTGGCCATCTTGTGCTGCTTGGTGTCCACGTCGATGTGCCCGAGATCGGCGTCGGTCCTGGGGATCTGCTTGCCCTTGCTGTCCACCTCCAGCTTGGGCTTGGGCAGCGCGGTCGCGGGATCGAGCTCAGGATCGATGCCGACGTGCCCGCGCCCGTCCGGCAGCGGCGCGGAGACCGCCTTGTTGAGCGTGTTCGGGTCCTCCCAGCCGAGCTTGAGCGCGTCCACCTTCGAGGGGGTCCAGCCGCCCGTCGTCGACTTCGGCGTGTGCACGCCCGTGTCGGGGTCGACGTCGTACTCGTGCGTGATCTGCTGCTGGGCTTCGCGCCGGGCGTGGTCCTTCTTCCCGAAGTCGTTGCGGATGTCCGCGGCCGACGTCTCGGCCTTGGCCTCCTTCGCCGCCTGCGGGGTGTCACCGCCGTACGTCCGGTTCGGCACCGTGGTGAGGTTGACGTGGGACTGCGGCCACGACGAGCCCTGTGTCTTGGCGAAGCCGAGCGCGATGCGGGACAGGTCGGTGCCCACCGCGGCATCCACGAAGTCGGTGGAGAACGTCTCGCCGCGGTACGGGTTGCGGTTGGTGGCGGCGTCGACGGCGATGCCGGCGTCGGTGGTGGCCTCGACGTCGGCCTGGATCGCCTGCGGGTCGACGAGCTTCGGGTCGGGTTGCTTCGGCAGCTGGTTCTGGTGGATCTCGGTCAGTTCCTTGCCGGCGAACACGTTCATCGACTTGCCGAGGCCGTTGAACTCGGCGTCCTTGTCGCTGAACCGCACCGAGTCGTCGACCAGCGGGACGACCGCGTCGATGAACAGGTTGGGCTCGGGCGAGTACGGCAGCAGCGGAGCCGAGTCCGACTGCCGGACCCGCGCGTCCATGTCGTTCTTCATCGCCTGCTCGAACTTCGGGACGAAGTTCGGGTCGTTGAGCTGTTTCTGCGCCGTGTCCAGCGCTTTCTGCTGTGCCTTGCGCTTCTTCGCGTCGAGCTCGGTGTTGGCGTCGAGCGCGGCCTGTTCCTTGGTGATGCGGGTCTGGACGTCCTGGACGAGCGCGGCGGGGTCACCGACGCGGTAGCCGCCCGCGTGCATCAGCGGACGGATCGGGCCGACGTCGGGCGGGTTCAGCGAGTCCTTGAAGTGGTTGAAGACGTCCTTGCCCGACGGCACCTGGCGGGACCCGGTGTCGAAGTCCTGGATCGAGATGTACGGGTGGGTGTCCTTGCTCGTCAGCGCGCCGACCGCGAACTTGCCGGCATCGCTGGTCATCGTCTGGTTGCGCATGTCGCCGTACGGGAACTTGCCCGTGAACGTCGGCAGCTGCACCAGCGCGATCGGCTCGGTCCTACCGGCGATCCTGGTGTTGGCGTCGTCGATGGCGGCCTCGATGGCCCCGGCGTCGCCCGCCCTGCCGTTCACACCGACCACGAAGACGATGTCGTTCTTCACGTCGCCCGCGTCCTGCGTGATGCTGTTGATGACGTCGTTGATCTGGCCCAGCTGGCCGTGCCCGACGATCATGTTGACCACGAACGACGGCCGTTTGTCGCCCTCGACGCTCTCCTTGAGCTTGGCGAGGTAGTTGTCCTTCGTGGGCAGCTCGACGCGGCCGTCCGTCCCGAGGTTCCGGAACGCGTCATTGAACTTCGCGCCCTGGACGTCGTCGATCGACATGCTGTCGAGCTGGGCGGCCAGGTTGTCGACCTGGCTGTCCGGCACGGTGCCCATCTCGACGTCGGGGTCGTCGACGTCCATCGCCGAGTTGTCGCCGATGGTGCTCGGGCCGGGTTCGCTCCAGGTGTCGGGGCCGGGCTTCCTCTTCGCGGGCGGCTCGGTGCTCGCCTCGGCGTCGCTGTCGGAGTCGCTGTCCCACTCGCTGCGCTTCGGCATGGGCCGGGTGTCGGCGTCCGGATTCGCCGTGGCGCCCGGCTTCGCGTCCGGCTTGGTGTCCGCCTTCGTGTCGGGCGTCGTGTCCGGTTTCGTGTCCGGCGGGGGCGGCACGGTGGCGGGGCCGGGAGGTTCGAGCCGGGTGTCGGGCACCATCACCTGGCTGTTGGCGGTGCGCTCGATCAGCCACAGGTGCCGCGGCCGCAGACCGGGGTCGGGGCCGTGGACATCCTGGCCCATCATGCCGCCGTCGTTCTGGTGGACGCCGGAGTTCGTGTCGTGCTGCTGGAAGACTCGGCTGGAGTCCTTGTACTCGTCCGGAATTCCGAGGTAGTGCAACGTTTCGTGGGCGAGAACCTCGGGGCTCGAGTCCGGGTTCCAGTGCGTCTGGTCGGTGTTCTTGTTGTCCGGGTCGACCTTGATGCTGGTGTGCGCGTCCGCCTTGTTCTCGGTGAACTCGAGGTTGAGGTGGAACTGGTCACCGCTGGGCAGCCGGAAACCCTGGTTCAGCAGGTTGTTCACGCCGTTGTGGGCGTTTTCCTTGACCTGCTCGACGACGTCCGGATCGGCGTTCGCGCCCGGCTCGACGTGCACCTTGACGGTGTACTCCTGCACGAAGTTGCCGGGGCTGGTCTCGATGCGGCGCAGGTCGTAGTTGATGAGTCCTTGGTAGGACTTGAGGTTCGACGGCGTGCTGTCGGTGCGGATGTCGTGCACGGCGACGTCGACGGTCCGGACGTTCTGGTTGTCCCTGCGGTCGGCCCAGGTGTTCGGGTCGACCGGGTCGTTGGGCGCGAACCAGTCGGCGGTCCTGGCCGGGTCGTGCCGCCACGACTCGTCGGTGATGACGTCCTTGCCCTGGTGCGATTCCGGGGTCGGCGGCGTCATTTGTGGCGGTGCGCCGCCGCTGCGGACCTGCTTCGGTGGCGCGTCCGGGGTGGGTGCGCTCTTCGGGGTGTCGGACCTGGGGTCGCTCTTCTGGTCGCTTTGAGGTGTGTCCTGGTTTGGCGCGGAGCGGGTGCCGTCGTTGCTCGGGCCCGGCTCGGTGCCGGCGGCGGGCTTGGTGTCCGTGTCGAGCTGGCTTTCGCTTCCCGGCGTGACCCAGTCGAGCCCGGTCCACTGGTTCTTGAGGTCCGGGTCGAACAGCGCGTTGAAGTCGGTCTTCTGGATCAGCGGTACCGGCTGTGGCAGGTAATCCGGCTTCACCTGCAGGCCGTGGTTGCCGGGGTCCATCGTGAACTGGCCGATGAGACCGGTCTTCGGCGGCAACCCACCATCGACGAGCACGTTCGGCCCGGAGATGTCCGGTGCCTGCACCTTCAGCTCAGCGTTGAACTGCGCCGGGGGCAGGTTGTAGCTCTGCAGACCCTCGAACTTCTTCGGGATGATCTCGGCGAATGCCTTGATGAAGTCGTTGTTCGGCGGCGCGACGATGAAGTTGTTGTTCAGCTCGCCCTTGCCGTACTGGATTTCCGCGGCCGTGTCGATCTCGGCGCCGGGTGCGACGTTCTCCTGGCCCTTCAGCGTGTTGTCGACGCTCGCCTGGTCACGCAGACGCGGTGCGAACACCGGCACGTCCGTCGGCTGCATCTTCATGTCGCCGATGTTGTCCAGCGACAACGAACCCGGCTTGATGTCGACGTCGACGTAGACGCCACCGTTCTTGGCCAGCACCGCGTACCGCGCGATGTCCGACGCCAGGTTGTACGCCCCCGCCTGGGGATCCTGCGCGGCGGTGTAGACGTCCTTGAGCGTCGTGTTGTTGCCGGTGGGCGGGATGCTGCCGGACAGCTCGTCGACCAGCGAGTCCACATCGGACTTGATCTCGATGCCGGCGTCGGCCAGCTCCTGCTTGACCTGCGGATCCCAGTTCGCACTCGACCCGTCAGTCCACAGCGTGGCCTTCCAACCGTTGTTCTCGTTGGTCTGCGCGGCCCATTCCTTCATGCCGGCAACCGAGTCCGCGGTCGGCGTATTGCCGAACCAGGCGAAGTGCAGCTGCTTCGGCACGTCGACCTTGCCGGCGTCCCCCTTGTTCTGGACGGCCGTGTCGTAGTGCTGCTGCAGCTCGACCCCCTGCGGGGTGCCCTGCAGGCGGTTGATCAGGATGCGCGCGCTGGCCGGCTTGCCGTTGTTGACGGCCGTGTCGATCTCGGCCTTGGCGGCGGGGATGTCGATGTTGTCGGGGTTGCCCTTGAGCAGGTTCACCCATGGGTTGGGTGGGGCCGTGTTCGTGGTCGTGTTGGTGCTTGGTGCCCGGGCTGGTGCCGGCGCGGGGGCTGGTGCCGGCGTTGGGTTGCCCTTGTTGAGCAGGCCCTTGATTAGGTCGACGCCGAGCCACTTCTTGAGCTTGGCCCGCTTGCCGCCGCCTGGGCGGGGTTGTGCCTGGAAGTTCGCGGCGGCGGGGTGGGAGCGCGGCACGACGTTCGGCGTCGGGTTGGGGCCGGTGCTTCGGCTGGCGTTCGGGGCCGGGGTGACCAGCGGTGCGACGACGAGGTCCGGGGCGGGGGTGGCCGTTGGGTTCCCAGGCGCCGGGCGGGTTTGGGCGGGCGGCACGTCGGCCGGCGGCGCGGTCATGTTTGGGGGCGGCGTGTTGACCGGTGGCGTCTGGACCGGCGGGACGTTGGCCGGCGGGGTGTTGACCGGCGGGACGTTGATGTCGGGCTTGGGTGCAGGCGCGTTGGGGGGCGGCGTGTTCGCCGGTGGCACGTTCGCGGCCGGTGCTGGGCGTGTCTGCGGGTTGTTCTGGTTGGGATTCGTCTGGACCGGCGGCGTGTTGGCGGGCGGGACGTTGGCGGGCGGGACGTTGGTGTCGGGCTTGGGCGAAGGCGTGTTGGGCGGCGGCGTGTTGGCGTTCGGCGCGTTCACCGGGGGCACGTTCGCTGGCGGCACGTTCGCTGGCGGCACGTTCGTCGAGGGTGCGTTGGTCGTCGGTGCCGGCGACGGCGCGGGCCGCGACTGGACGGGCGGTGCGGTGTTCGTGTTGGGCGCATTGACCGGCGGCACGTTGGCCGGCGGCACAGTCGGCGTGGGGCGTGCGGACGTCGGCGGCGCCTGGGTCGGGTTCGGCGACGACGTCGGCGGCGCGTTGGTCGGCGGCACGGTCGCGGGTGGTGGCGTCACCGGGGTCGGCTTGGGAGCCGGTGCCGGCGTGGAGGGCGAGCTCGGTGGGGCCTTGGTGATGGTGTTGTCGGGCGTGGGGGGCTTGGGCGCGTCGAACACGCCCTTGCCGGGGCCGGTGCCGAACTTGCTGCCGCCCTTTTCGCCGGTCGTGGCGCCCGGCGTGGCGCCGGGGGCCATCGGTGGGGCCATGCCGGGGCTGGCTGCCGGTGGGACGGTCGGGGCCGGGGTGGCGCCGCCGCGCGGGCCGGTGCTCTGGGGTGGTGCGGTCACCGCGCTCTGCGGGCTTGGAGTCGAGGTGCCGGGGACACCCGGCGTGGGGCTGCCCGGGATGGTGCTGGGTTTGGGGGTCGGCGTGGCCGCGGAGGAGCCCGGAGTCGGACTGCCAGGGGTGCCCGGCGTGGGGCTGCCAGGGGTGCCCGGGGTGGTGCCCGGCTTCGGGGCCGGGGGAGGGGTGGAGGACGAGCTCGGCGGGGCCTTGGTGATGGTGTCGGGCGAGGGGGGCTTGGGCGCGTCGAACACGCCTTTGCCGCCAGAGCCGCCGAACTTGCTGCCGCCTCGGTCGCCGGACGTGGCGCCGGGACCGCCCGGTGCCATCGGTGGCGCCATGCCGGGAGCCATGGACGGGGGCGTCGCGCCGCGCGAGCCGCCGGTGGAAGGTGACGTCACGGCGCTCTGCGGGCCGGGAGGAGTTGTGCCAGGCTTGCCGCCGGGGACCGTGCCGGGCGGTGTCGCCGGCCGTGCATGCTGCCTGGGGCCGTGCCGGGTGGTGTTGTGCGCCTTGCGCGGGCGGCGTCGCGCCGTGGGCCGGTGGGTGGTTGCCGCTGGGCGACGTTCGGGATACCGGAGCCCTTGCCGCCGGGCGTGCTGCCGGGCTTCGCGGAGCCAGGAGCGCCGGGCGTGCCACCGATGACCGGCGGCGCCACTACACCGGGACCCGCTAAACCCTTCGCGCCGCCCACACCGACCGGGCCGGTGCCGCCCTTGACGTTCGGGGTGGCGCCGACTGGGCCGCCGGTGCCCTTGGGGCCGCCGTTCCCGACGGGACCGCCGCCGCCCCTGACGTTGGGCGCGACACCGACCGCGGGACCGCCGGGTGTGTTCACGCCGCCGGTGCCGATCGGGCCGCCGCCGCCCTTGATGTTGGGCGCGGCGGAGACCGAAGGTCCGCCGGGGCCCTTCGAGCCGCTGGTACCGACTGGGCCGGTGCCGCCCTTGATGTCGGGTGCGGCCGAGACCGAAGGACCGCCAGGCCCCTTCGGGCCGCCGGTGCCGACCGGGCCGGTGCCGCCCTTGATCGTGCCTGGCCCGGTGACGTTGGGCCCGCCCTGGGTTTTGTTGCCGGCGGTGTTGACGCCACCGCCCTTGATCGTGCCCGGGCCGGTGACGTTGGGCCCGCCCTGGGTTTTGTTGCCCGCGGTGTTGACGCCGCCGCCCGTGATCGACCCCGGGCCGGTGACCTTGGGACCGCCCGGCGTGTTGTTGCCGAGCGTGGTGTTGGCGGCGCCGGGTGGTGGCTTGGCGTTGGTGGTCGTGTCGAACGACTTGAAGGTGCTCTGCTGGTTCGTGTCGGTCGTGGTGAAGGTCGTGTGTGTGGCCTTCAGGTTGGACTGCACGTCCGTGAACGCCTTGGCGCCCCTGTCGGCCTGAGAGACGGCGTTGTCGTTGGACGCGTTGAGCGCCGGCACCGCGAACAGGCCGATGGGGCCGAGTGCGTTGCCGCTGAAGTTCAGGCCGCGCAGGCTGCCGGCGATGCCCGACAGCCGGGACCCCAGGTCACCCGCCTTGCTTTGCAACCCCTGCATGGAGGAGTCGTTCATGGAGAACCCGGTGTTGCCGGTGGGTCCACCACCACCGGTACCGGTGGTGGGTGGGGCCGCCGAAGGGGATGGTGTCGGGTTCGGCGCCGGGTTGGGCGACGGCGTGGGATTGACGTTCCCCTTGGCCATGGGCGGCGGTTCTCCAGTACTACGTCAGAACTGTGACGGCAGGGTGAGTGAGGTCGCGGCTGCTACCGGGCATCACTCCGACGGCCTGACGGTCCTCTCGTAGGCCGTGGTCGGCTGGAGCGGCTGGGCCGCGTCCGTCCGAGAGGGCTGCTCGACGGCGTTGAAGTGGGTCGCCGTGGCCCGTTCCGTCGCGGTGAAGTGCGTCGGTGCCATCGGCTGTTCCGCCACGTTGAACGGAGTCGGAGCCGTAGCCCGCTCTGCCGCAATGAAGTGGGTCGGTGCGGTAGCCCGCTCCGCCACGCTGAACTGGGTCGGCGCCGTAGGCCGCTCTGCCGCATTGAATGCGTCGGTGCCACAGCCCGCTCGGCAGCCATCATGTGCGTCGGTGCGGAGACGGCCTGCGATCGGCCTCGGTGCCGCTTCCATCTGAGTGCGGGAGACGGCCTGCATCGGCTGTGCCGTCCATGCGGGCATCGGCCTGCAGCGGCTGTGGCATCCAACCGGGCCGGCAGCCTGCATCGGCTCAGCCGAATCCATCATGGTGCGAGCCATGGGCGCCTGCACCGTGGTGCCCACGCGGGTCTCCGCGAGCGCCTCGGCCCCCTGGGCCGCAGTGGACCCGCCACCCTGACCAGCCTGACCAGCCTGGTTGTTCTTCGCCACCGCCTCGTCGATGGTCTTGTCGACGCCGTTCGAGGCCTTCACACCCTCGTAGGTGATCTCGGCGACGTCGGCGGAGTTCTCGAAGCGATTCCAGCCCTTGCTGATCTTGGCCATGATGTCGTCGAGGTCGCCGATCCGCTTCATCTGCCGGCCCAGCGCCGCGACGACGCGGGCGACGCGGGACGCGATGTTCACGCCCAGCGCGACCGCCTTGCCGACCGCGAAGCCGATGAAGGCCGGGATCGAGGCGCCGAAGGTCGGGATCATCGCGGCGGCGGCGAGAATGGCGCCGCCGATCAGTGAACCGAGCAGCTGGGCGATCAGGTCGCGGACGATGTCGCGCAGCACGGTGACCAGCATGCCCATGATCGCGACGATCTTGGCCTTGGTCTCGACGGCGCTGGCGAGCTCGTCGAGCTCCTGGCTCATGCCGTCCATGGACGTCTTGAAGCGCTCCGACGACTGACCGGTCCAGCCGTCGAACGTCGCCAGGCCGTTCTTGTGGTCCTCCGCGAGCACGCGCAGTTCAGCGGCCTGGGCCTTGGTCGCCTCGACGTTGGCCTGGATCTCCTCCGGGTTGCCCATCAGCTGGTTCAGGGCGTCCCGCAGGAAGCTCACGTGCTCGATCAGCCAGCCGATGCCGGCGCCGATCAGCGAACCGAGCGGGTCGATCGCCAGCATCACGGTGGCCGACGCGGCACCGATGGCGTTGAACGTGATGTCGAGAGCTTTCTCGGCCTCGGACTCCGCGTCCTTGCTGATGCCGTCGATCAGGCTGCCGTACGCCTCGATGAACAGCGAGCCCTTGAGCTTGTTCTTCTCGGTGATGTTCATCCCGGGAGGAGATGAGATTGGGGTATCCGGCGCGGTCATCGCTGTTCCTTACCAGGGCTGGTTGTCGTCGTCTTCGTCGTTGGCCGCGCGCCGGCGCCCGCGGGCGGCGGCAGGGGGCGCGGCCGCGGCGGGACTGCTCGCCGGCGGGACGGGAGCGGGTTCCGGCTCCTCGCCGTACTCGTCGACCTCGTTGTACGCGTCGTCCTCCTCCGGCTCCTCGTCGGCCGGGATCGCGTCGGAGACCATCTGGTAGGCCTCGGTGCCCTCACCGAGCGGCTTGAAGACCTCCAGGACCTTGTTCGCGGCCTGTTTCTGGGCCTGCCGCGCGGTCTCCAGGATCAGCGCGGTGAGCCGGGGCGCGCCCAGCTCCATCGCGCGGCGTCCGAGCTGGAGGTCCTGCAGGCCGCCGTTGGGGCCCACGGTCACCGTCACGATGCGGTCCGGACTGGTGACGGTCGCGTTCGAGGCGGCGAAGTTCTCCTGGAGCTCCACGGACTTCTGCTTCAGGTCGGCCAGCTTGGCCTCGTACTCTTCGACCCACTGGGTGGGGTTCGCGGGGTTCACACTGTCCTCCGGCGGAGACGTTCGAACTGCGGCTGGTGCGTTGTCACGCGAGCACAGCGTTGATTCGGGTGGCGATGCGGTCGTTGTCGGTCGGCGACAGGCTGAGCCAGCCGTCCGAGTTGACCATCAGGTAGCGGCCCTGGTGGGTGTCGAACCAGTTGATCACAACGTTCGAACGGGTGCGTCCGTGCGTGACACCGAACTGGCCGCCCGCGACGCGGTTCGCCGCGAGCTCCCCGAACTGCTTCGCGTCCTGAGCGGACAGACCGGCCATCTGCAACGCCTGGCGGTCGTCCATCTCGTCGTCGGCCGCGCCCCACGGGTCCTCGGAGTCGTCCTCCTCCTCGGTCTCCTGCAGCGTGACCGCGTGCTTCAGCGTCTCCACCCGCACGTTCACCGCGGTACCAGGGCCGGGCTCGCCCTCGGGCAGCACCCGGACGATCTCCCTGGCGATGCCGGTCTCGCGGATGCCCATGAGACCGACCCGGTCCTCGTCGATGATCGCCAGGACGGCACGGTCGCCGTTGGACACGGCCAGTGCCCGCACCGTCCGGTCCAGCCCGGCGACGGCGTCCACCGACACCTCGTGGTCGTCGAGCAGCCGCAGGAAGTCCTCGAGCCGCTGGTCGTCGGCGATACCGCGCTGACGCAGTTCGGCGAGCGTCCGGTCGCGCAGTTCGCGGCGCTCCTGCTCGGTGTCGCCCTGGCTCGGCACGTCCAGCGGGTACGGCATGCGGCCGAGGCGCAGCTCGTGCCACAGCACGTCGAACTCGCGTGGCGAGAGCAGGTACTCGGGAGTGATCACGCCTCGGCGCCCTTCTGCTTCTTGGGCTTCGCGCCGCCGATCACGGACGGGGGCAGGTTCTCACCGGGAACCTCGAACAGGTCGCCGCCCATGACGTAGCTGGCGGTGCGGTGTTCCTTGTCCTCGTCGCCCTTGCCACCGGCACCGGGAGCGCCGCCCATCGGCGCGCCACCCATGCCGGCCGCGCCGGCCGCACCGGGCGCGGTCGCGCCCATCGGCATGCCGGGCCGGGCCGCGGCGGACTGTCCCTGCACACCGGCCGAGCCGCCCGGCTGCATCGAACCGCCGCCCGCACCGGCACCAGCACCACCGAACGCGCCCGCGCCACCACCGGCGCCGCCGAAGTTCGGCATCGCACCGGGCTTCATGCCCGACGAGGCACCGCCGCCACCGCCACCGCCACCACCGGCGCCGGGCATACCGGTACCCGGGGTCATGCCCTTGGGCGAGTTCGGGTTCTGCGGCGTGTAGTTCGGGTTCGGGATGTCCTTCCCGACCACGGGGACCTTCGGGATGTTCGTGTTCGGCCGCTGCGGCGAGCTCGCCGGCCCGGTGCCGTAGGGCGTGCCACCGGTGGGGAACTGCGGCGTGTAGTTGCTGCCGCTTGTGTGGGTGCCGCCGGTGCTTGCGGGGGGCGTGTAGCCCGGTGCGGTAGGCGTGTAGGCCGCGGCGACGTTCGTGCTGCCGGGGTTGTAGCCCGGCATCTGCGGGGTGTAGCCACCGCCGCCGCCCCCACCAGTGTTGGCGGGCGGGGTGTAGCCGGGCGCGGTCGGCGTGTAGGCCGCGGCGGGCGCGTTCGCACCACCGCTCTGCGGAGCAGCGCCACCGGACGTGCCCGTGGGCGCGGGCGGGGCGGCCGTGCCGCCGCCGGCACCCTGCGCGGAGGTGGACATGAGCGACTCGACGCCGCCGAGCGTGGGCGCGCCGGCCGACCGCGGCATCGCCATGACCGGCTGCTCGACCTGGCCGGTGTTCGGGTTGAACGGCGGCTTGAAGGTCGGCGTCGACGTGTCGATCTGCCGCGAGCTGGTCTCCATGTTGGTCATCACGTTGACCGCAGTGTCGTGCGCTGCGCGTGAAGCGTTGTTCGCGGCGGCGATGTCCGCGGAGGCCAGCACGAAGGCGGGGGTGCCCGGCTGGGCGAGCGCGGCCGCCGCCTTGTTCCAGTCGAACTGGACCGGCGCGGGCATCTGCGCCCTGGCGGCCTCCATCACGCGGCCCTGCTCGGCGACCTTGTTGCCGACCTCGACGGCCGTGCGCGCGGTCTCGTCGACCCAGTCCCCGAGCTTCTTCATCGCGGCACGGGCGCCGTCGGCGGCGGCACCCGTCCACTTGGACTCCGAGGACGTGATGATCGCGTTGATGACGCGGGCGGACTCGGTCAGCTCGGTGCCGTACTTGCCCCAGTCGGAGCTGATGTGGCCGGCTTGACCTGGGTCGTTGTTGTTGTGCACCGCGGCGTAGAGCTCCTGGTGCGAGCGTGACGCCCAGTTCTGCGGGTCCGTGAGGACCGGGATGTTCTCGATCGGGTCGGTCTCGGGGGGCATGACCGGCTCGCCTCTCGCGTCGTGGAACCGCCTGATCCGAAGATCAGCCGTTCATGTGCTTCTTCAGTTCGGCCTGCTGGTCCTCGTCGAGGCGGGTGAAGTTCTCGATCGCTTCGACGACCGAGGTCTTCGTCTGTTCCAGCACCGTGCGATACGCGGTCATGACGCTCACGAACGAGTACTGCTCACCCTCCGCTCGGTGGGTGAACTTGTCGCGCATCTTGTCGCCGACCGGGTTGGCGCCGAGCGCTGCCGGACGGGCGATGCTGTTGTCCGCGCGCTCGATCCACGAGTCGACCTGGTCGATCTGGGCCTGCAGCTGCTTGCGCAGCTCTTCGCCCGCGGTCGGGTCGATCTGCACCTGACCGGAGCTGACGGTGTCGCGGAGCGCGACAGCGTCGTTGTCACCGACGATGTACATGCGGGCAGTATCGGGGGTCATTTAGTAGATCGCTCACTTTTGCTATGGGTGGGTCGCCAATTGAGACCTGTGTTCACATTCCGTTGCGGCGAAGCGAAACGGGCCACGGGCGAGTGAACGACCTGTAACAAACGTGATCGTTTGCGCAGGTTGTGGGAGCGCTCTCGACTGTTTGCCCGAACGGGCTTCCGATCTCCGTTCACAACACTTGATCAGCCCTTGACATGTGCGAATGTGGTCCAAATCACATGGGGTAGTAACCGCATCGGCGACCGGTCCGGATGTGATCACGCACATGTTCGCCAATCACTGGATCGGCTGATGAAAGCGTTCTCAGAGCACGTCTGACGGCCTTCCCCACGGCGATTCGGGCTCGTTCGCCCGAATCGGAGAACGCGCGGGTGCGGCCGCCCAGGCCGGTGACCGCCGCGAGCTCGCCGGTCAGCCAGTCGTGCTCGGCCCGTTCGGGCTCGGTCAGCGTGCGTCCGCGCAGCTCGGCGAGCCTGTTCCGGTACTGCCGCACCGCCTCTGAATCGAGTTGACCCTGTGCCGTGATTTCTTCGGTGAAAGCATTCGTTCCCGATACGAGTTCCGCCGCTTCGATCTCCCGGCCGGGGTTTGCGGCGAGCACCGCGAGATGTGCCATCCCGATTCCACCGTCGACGAGCACACTGCGTCCGCCGAGTCGCACCTGCCACTTCTTTCCCTCGCGGCGCACGATCAATTCCGCATCGGGCGGACTGACGCCCAATGCGGCGGCTTCCTGTGCGCACGTGGCCAGCTGCCGGCGGGCCTCCTCGGCGTTGCCCGCCCGTTCCAGCGCCTCGGCGTACTTCCGCCGCGACGACAGCGCCGCGGGCCAGTGCCCCAGTGCGAGGTTGTCCCGGACGGCGGCCTTCAGGTGCGTCACCGCCAGGTCGAAGTCGCCGAACGTCAGCGCGGCCAGGCCCAGGGGATGGCGCGCCGAGCCGAAGCACGTCACCGCGAGGCTCGCCATCAGTGGCAACCGGGCGAACGGCAGCAGGATCGCGTGGACCTCGCGGGCGACGTCGACGTCGTCGAGCAGATGGGCCGCGTCCGCGACCCCGCTCATGGTCACGAGCCAGGTGCTCGAGCGTGGCAACGAGTCCAGCCCGCCCCGGCACAGCATCGCGAGCGCGCCCTCGGCCTTGCGCCGGTCGCCGGAGAGCGCGGCGGCCACCGCGAGCGCGCTGAAGAACGAGTTGTCGACCGTGCTCAGCGTCGGCGAGTGCACCAGATGATCGAGCAACGGGAACAGCTCGGCCGTGCGGCCCTGGTACCAGCGGATCGCGCAGAGCTGCGCCCCGTACCAGGCCGTGGCGTCCACGTCGCCGACCTCGGCGCCGAGCTGGGCACTCGCGCCGGCGAGCCGCTCGGCCTCGTCGAACCGTCCATCCCGGATCGCGAGCATCACCTCGACCGCGCTCACCACGAACCGCACGGCCAGGTGGTCCTCGTGCTTCAGCCGTTCCTGGAGGTCGGTGAGGCGGCGGACGGCGTGCGGGTCGGCGTCGAGGAACTGGTCGACCACCTGCCACAGCAACGCCATCATCAGGTCGCCCTGCCGTCCGCTGCGCAGACTCTCGCCGATCATCTCGGTGGCGAGTTCCTTGCGCAGGTCCACATGGTCCGGTCCGAGTACACAGTGGTGCGCGAGGCTCAGCGCCTCGACCCGCACGACCGGATCGACGACCTGACGGGCTTCCCGCAGCAGCGCGAGGATGTCCGCGTTCGTGTTGGCCTGGTAGTCCGTTTCCGCGGTGAGTCTGAGTCGTAACCGCAGCGCGATGTCGGACTTCGGTTCCACCAGCGTCAGCGCGTGCTTGATCCGTGAGCGCACGAGTTCCGCTTCGGCCGCGGTGCGGTGTTCGTGCACCCACACACCGCCGGCGCCGAGCGCGGCCGCGACGAGTGTGTGCACGTCACCGGTTCGTTGGGCCGCTTCGTATGCCTCGGCGAAACGCTCCCTGCTGGTGCGCAGATCCCCGTTCTCCGCCAGTGCCCGGGTGCCTGCTTCCAACAACAACTCTGGCGTCACGCCGCACACCCAAGCAGACCGGTGGAACGGGCGTGGAACGGGGTGGAACGCCTCAGTTGGTGACCGTCGAACATGGATTGCTCAGGGGGCAATGCTTTGGGAAGTAATGGATTGAGACGTGTGCTCGGTGTCGCGGCGGCGTTGGTGGCGCTGCTGCCGGCGATGCCCGCGGCGGCAGCACCGATCCCGACCGCGAAGTACTCGCTGGCGGCGTTCGGGCACGACCACGGCTGGCGCACCGACAAGCACGTCCGCACGCTCGTCGACGTCACGCGTGACGGCAAGGCGGACATCGTCGGGTTCGGCGACGACGGCGTGTGGACGTCGATCGCGTTGGGAGACGGCAACTTCTCCCAGGCCCGGTACGTCCTCGCGGCCTACGGCTACAACTCCGGATGGCGCATCGGCACGCATCCGCGCTGGGTCACGGACATCACCGCCGACGGTTTCGCGGACCTGGTCGGCATCGGCGCCGACGGCGTCTGGACCTCGGCCGGCAACGGCGACGGCACCTTCGCCGCGGCCCGCTACGTGTTGGCGCGCTTCGGTTCCACCGGTCGCCCGACCCCGATGAGCCTGCAGGTCGGCGACGTGAACCTCGACGGCCGCACGGACATCTTCGCCTTCACGAACGGCCGGGTGGACGTGGCGCTGGCTTCCGGCGGTGGCAACTACGCCGAGCCGTACCTCGCCTCGACCGAGTTCACCGCGGACCGCTTCGACTTCAACCACTTCAAGCTCGCGAACATCGGCGGTGACGCTCGGCCGGACATCCTGTCCATCCGCCATCTCCCCGGTATCGCGCCGATGTCGTCGATCGCCCGCGCCAACGGCACCTACGGCACGTCGCAGACGTCGACGAACAACGCCGACCAGTCCGCCAACGCGATCTTCCGCACCGCCGACGTCACCGGCGACGGTTACGCCGACGCGGTCCGCTTCGGCAACGACGTCAACACCTACACGGGCCGGGCGATCGGTGCCGGCACGTTCACGACGTTCGGCGTGGGCGTCGGGCAGTTCGGTTACAACAACGGCAACGGTTACGGCACCTCGACCCAGCCTTCACCGTCGCTCGGCGACATCAACGACGACGGCCGCGCCGACATCGTGGGCTTCAGTTCGACCGGAGTCGTCTCCGCCGTCGCTCGCACGGACGGCACGTTCCAGCCGGCCCGTCGCGTGAACGCCGACTTCGGTTCTGGCCGAGGCTGGTCGGTCGCGAACCACCCGAGGCTGCTCGCGGACATCACCGGCGAGGGCGCGATGGACGTCGTCGGCTTCGGCAACGGCGGTGTCTTCGTCGCGATCGCCAACGGCCTGGGCGGTTTCACCGGTGGGCCCGAGGTCGCGACCGTGCCGTCGCTGCGCGGCCTCACCTACGAAGCCGCGATCACCCGGCTGAGCGCGGAAGGCCTGCGGGTCGGCTCGATCCAGGGCGTCGAGGACCGTTCGTGCAACTTCATCGACCGGGTGATGAGCAGCAACCCGGCCGCGGGCACCGAGGTCGTGGTCGGTACCGCGGTGCGACTGTCCATCGGGGAGCGGCCGTCCACGCCGTGCCCGTAGATCCACCGGGATGACCGGTTCCGGCTGAGGTGGGAGACGCCGGGATCGGAGTGAGAGCGAGTGGGTCCCCCAGACCGCTCGTGAGGGGGGAAGGTCGTGCGCGGGTCTCCCGCGCACGACCTTTTCACAGGTTCAGGCGCTTTCCCGCACGACGAGCCTGGAGGGGAAGAACGTGACCCGGTCCCCGCCACAGCGGTCGAGCACGGCCCGCGCCGCCGCCGTGGCGATCTCCTCCACCGGGTGGGTGGACGTGGTGAGCGGCGGCCGGCTCAGGCAGGCGAACGCGATGTCGTCGAACCCGGCGACCGCCACGTCCCCCGGCACCTCGACGCCGAGCGCGTGCAGTCCGTCCAGGACACCCAGCGCGGTGAGGTCGCTGAGCGCGAACACCGCGTCGGTGTCCGGCCAGCGGGCCATGATCTCGGTCGCCGCGGCGACGCCGCGAGCCGCGGTGAAGTCACCGGGAACGACCCTGGTCTCGCTGCCGCTGTCCTGCATCACCCGGTGGTAGGCCTCGACAGCACGTGCGCCGCACGGCAGCCAGGATGGTCCGGTGACCATCGCGATCCGCCGCCGGCCGGTGCTCACCAGGTGGCGCACGACCCCGTCGGTGCCGGTGCGGTTGTCCACATCGAACGACGGCACGTGACGCGTGCCGACCCCGATCGCGGCGACCCGGCCGCGCAGGGCTCGCGGCACCGTCTCCAGTGCCGGTCGCGTCGGGTTGACCACCACCAGGCCACCGAGCCCGCGGCTGTCTGCCAGCCGGGCGAGTGTGACCGGGTCGTTCAGAGGTAGCCAGTGCAGGGAGACGCCGACCTCGCGTTCGGCGGCGACGTGCGCGGCCGTGGTCAGGACGCGACCCACGTAGGGGTCGTCGAGCACGGCGGCGGTGTGGCCGATGACGGCGACGGCGAGGCGGGTACCGCTGCGGGAGGCCAGTGCGCGGGCCGCGGCGTCCGGCACGTAGCCCAGCGCGGTCACGGCCGCGGCGACCCGGTCGCGCGCCCGCGAGGATGCTGGGCCCTGTCCGGTCACCACACGTGAGGCGGTCGCCCGTGACACGCCTGCGGCCCGTGCCACGTCGTCCAGCGTGGCGCTGCGTTGTCCCGTCATCTGGTCAGTATTGCGGTGGAAGCGCTTCCATGTGTGGGGTATGAATTCGTGAATCGAGAAAGGGGAACCGGATGACGATCACGGTGTCACGCGGTGAGGTCCGGGCCGCCGCAGCGGGTGTGGCGGTCACCTTCGGACTCAACGGCGTCGCCGTGGCGACCTGGTTCGCCCGCGTCCCCGCCGCTCGCGACGCACTCGGCCTGTCCGCCGGCGCGCTGGGGATGCTGCTGTTGTCGATGTCCGTGGGCGCGGTCCTGGCGATGATCACCGCGGGGGAGGTCACGCACCGGCTCGGACCCCGGCGCACGGTGTGCGTGTCGGCGATGGTGGTCTCGGCGGGTCTGGCGCTGGCCGGCGTCGGGATCGGGGCCGTCCCGTCGGTGGCGCTGACGGCGATCGGGATCTTCGTGCTGGGCTACGGATCGGGCACCTGCGACGTGGCGATGAACGTCGAGGCCGCGGAGGTGGAGCGCGCGCTCGGGCAAACCGTGATGCCGCGCTTTCACGCCATGTGGAGCCTGGGCACCGTGCTCGCCGCCGGGCTCGCGTCCCTGGTGGCATGGGCAGTGCTGCCGGTGACCCTGCATCTGGCCGGAGTGGCGGTGGTGGTCGCGGTCGGCACGTTGGTGGCGGCGCGGACGTACCGGCTCGGCGGCGATGCGGCGGCACACGGTCACGGCAGCGGGGTCATGGCGGCGTGGCGGGAACCTCGCACGCTGCTGATCGGGCTGCTGGTGCTGGTGCTGGCGTTCACCGAGGGCACCGCCAACGACTGGGTGGCGGTGGCGTTCATCGACGGGCACGCGTTCGATCCGGCGATGGGCGCGGTGGTGTTCGGCGTGTTCGTCACGACGATGACGTTCGGCCGGATCTTCGGCACGATCGCGCTGGACCGGTGGGGCCGGGTGCCGGTGCTCATCATCACGATGCTGCTGGCCGCGTCCGGTGTGGCGCTGGCGGTGTTCGGCGGGTCGCCGGTGGTGGCCGTCGCCGGTGTCGCCGTGTGGGGACTCGGCACCGCGCTGGGCTTCCCGGTCGGCATGAGCGCCGCCGCGGACGACCCCGCGCACGCCGCCGCTCGCGTGAGTGTCGTCGCGGTCATCGGCTACACCGCGTTCCTCGCCGGACCGCCGCTGGTCGGGCTGCTCGGTGACCAGGTCGGTGTGCTGCGGGCGCTGCTGGTGGTGCCGTTGTTGTTGCTGCCGGCGCTCGCGCTCGTGCCCGCTCTGCGACGTACGCCGGCCTGAGGTGCAGGCGTTCGCGTTCGCGCCCGGCTGCTGGCGTGTGCAAGTACCGCCAACCCGAGATCATCAAGCGTTTTCCTACTACCAACTGCGTCATCGGCGGCGGCTGAGCCGAGGACGTGGCCGAGCAGTTGGTGGTAGCTAAAGGCGACTCGATCAAGAGTCGGTGGTACTTGCAGACGCCGTCAGAGCCAGGACAGAGGCTGTTGACGTACTGGCGACTCAGGACACTAGTGCCCGCCCTGCGGCGTACGCCCGCCTGAGGTGTGAAGATCGGAGTGTGACCGTCTCCGCGTGGGCGCCCCTGCGCCGCAGTGCCTACCGGGCGCTGTGGCTCGCCCAGTTCGCCTCCAACATCGGCACGTGGGCGCAGACCGTCGGCGCCCAGTGGCTCATGGGTGACCTCGGCGGCAGCGCCCTGCAGGTCGCGCTGGTCCAGACGGCCACGACGCTGCCGGTGTTCCTGCTGGTCGTGCCGTCCGGGGCGCTGGGCGACATCCTGGACCGGCGGCAGGTGCTGATAGCGGGCCAGGCGCTGATGCTGGCGGGGGCGGCGGGGCTGATGCTGCTCGCCGGCACCGGCCGGGCGACGCCGGCGAGCCTGCTCGGGCTGCTCGCGTTGATGGCGGTCGGGCAGGCGTTGTCGATGCCGTCGTTCCAGGCCATCCAGCCGGAACTGGTGTCGCGGGAGGAGATCCCGCAGGCCGCGCTGCTCAACGGCGTCAACATGAACGTCGGGCGGGCGATCGGACCGGCGCTGGGCGGCCTGCTGATCGCGCTGGCGGGGTCCGAGGCGACGTTCGCGTTCAACACGATCTCGTTCCTGGGCGTGATGATCGTGCTCGCGCGGTGGCGCCGGCCGTCGGACCACCGTCCACTCGGGACGGAGCACATCGCGACCGCCGTGCGGACCGGTGCGCGGTACGTGGCCAGTTCGCCGATGTTCCGGCGGGTGCTGGTGCGGTTGCTGCTGTTCATCGTGTTCGGCAGCGGGTTGTGGGCGCTGCTGCCGGCCATCGCGCGCGGGCCGTTGCAGCTCGACGCCAGCGGGTACGGCGTGCTGCTCGGCAGTGTCGGCGCGGGGGCGATCGGCGGCGCGTTCGTGGTGCCGAAGCTGCTGCAGCGGATGAGCAAGAACCGGATGGTGCTGTTCGCGACGTGGCTCTACGCCGCGGCGACCAGCACGGCGGTGCTGACCGGGAGCTTCGCGCTGGTGATCGTGGCGATGCTGCTCACCGGCGCCTGCTGGATCGCCACGCTGTCGACGTTCAACGCGACCGCCCAGGTGCTGCTGCCGTCGTGGACCCGGGCCCGCGCGCTGGCCTACTACCAGCTGATCCTCATGGGCGGGCAGGCGCTCGGGGCGGTCGTGTGGGGTGTCATCGCGGACACGTACAGCCTCCGGACGGCCATGATCGTGCCCGCGGTGGCGATGGCGGTCCTGGCACTGGCCGCGACGAAGTGGCTGCCGCTGATCGACCGGCCGCTCGACGTCAGCCCCGCGACCTACTGGGACGCGCCGCCGGAGATCGACGACACCGACGCCGGACCGGTGCTGGTGACGGTGGAGTGGCCGGTCGCCGCGGCGAACTCCGAGGAGTTCATCGAGGCCATGCAACGGGTCGGGCGGGCGCGCCGGCGGACCGGGGCGACGATGTGGGGGCTGTTCCGCGACACCGAGAAGCCGGAGACGTTCCTGGAGACCTTCACGGTGGCGACCTGGCAGGAGCACCTGCGCCAGCACCTCGAACGCGGCACCGTCGTCGACCAGCGCAACCAGGAGGCCGCACGTGCGCTGGCCAAGGACGACCCGCACGTGCGGCACCTGATCTTCGCCGAGCCGGAGCGTTAGCCGAGCGAGACTCCTGGTGCGGCCCAAGAACTCCGGGCCGCGCGGCTCACCCCGCCGAGGTGAGGGTCGCCCCGCGTTCCTTCCACCAGGACCGGAACACGGGACTCGCCAGCGCCTGTTCGGCATAGGCCCCCAGCACCTCGGCGAACAAGCGGCTGGCCTGCTCCCAGGTCAGCCGTTCCCGCCGCCAGCAGAACACCAGCCGCATCCGCATCGGCGCCCCCGCCAGCGGCCGCACCGCCACGCCGGGACCGCCCTCCGACGTCGGCTCCACCAGCTGCACCGCCTTGCCCGCCGCGATCAGCTGCCGGCCGGCCCCGCTCGGCACCTCGAACCGGATCCGCGGCACGAACCCCGCCGCCCGGCAGGCCGCGCGCAACGACGTCAGCGACCCGTCCTCGGCGCCGGGCGGGCCCACCCACGCCTCGTCGGCCAGATCGGCCAGCTCGATCTCCGGCAACGAGGCCAGTGGATGGGCCTCGGGCAGAGCGATGTACACCGGCACCCACGGCACGACGATCCGCTGCGCCACCCCGCGTGGCAGGCCCAGGTCCTGGTCCTCGTCGACCGCGATCACCGCCGCGTCCAGGTACCCGTTCGCCAGCGACAGTGCCAGGCCGGTCGACGACGGGTCGACGTGCAGGGTCACGTCGGACAGCGCGTTTTCCAGCCGTGTGAACAACCCCGCGATGCACTGCATGTGCACCGACCCGAACCGGATCGGCCCGCCGCGCCCGGCCATGTCCGCGCCGAACGCCTCCAGCTCCACCAGCAACAACCGGGCCCGCCGCAGCATCTGCGCGCCCAGTGCGGTCGGAACGGTCCCGGCGCGGCCGCGGTCGAACAGCCGGCCGCCGACCAGGCGCTCGACCCGCTGCAGCAACGTCGTCAGTGACGGCTGGGAGATGCCGAGCTGCGTCGCCGCGCGCGAGAGGCTGCCCGCGTCACCGATCGCGCAGATCGCCCGCAGGTGCCGGATCTCCAGTTCCATAGGCCGAGGCTATCCCCGGATCCGGCCCTCAGCACGAGCGTTCCCGCTCCGCCTCCCGCGGCAGGAACTCCAGGCGCACGTCCCCGGACCGGGGCAGCACCAGCGCGACGCCGTCGCGGTGGTTCCACGCCTTCGGCAGCAGGAAGCTCTGGCCGCCCGACTGCAGCACCATGACGAGGCCGTCGTAGCGGAACCGGTAGGCGGAGTCCTGGGCGGTGCACGCGGTCATGGTGACGCCCGGTCCGCGGACGCCGATGTCCTTGGTACTGAACACGACGGTCTCCGGCATGTCGGCGAGCTTTGTCTGAAACTCGTAGCCCCTGGCGTTCCCGACCGCCGCCGAGTAGTCGGTGACCGCCCAGAACAGGCCGATGGTCGCGAGCACGAACGTGAACGTCCACTGGATCACCGGCACGACACCGGCGGCGTGCTTGCCGGACTGGCTCTGATGCAGGCGTTCCGCCATGGGAAAGAGGACGACGCCCAGCGCCACGCACAGGCCCGGAAGTCCGGGCACGGCGTAGAGCAGCGGCGGCACCGCGAGTCCGACGAGGCCGAGCACCACGAGCCCGAAACCGAGCGACACCAGCACCGGAACAGCGCGCCGGGCCAGTACCCGCCACGTCCTCGGCGCCAGGGCGGACCGCAGGAAGCGGTAGCCCCACAACGCCGCCAGCCCCGCGGCGGCCAGCACCGTCAGCGGCACGAACATGCCGTCCGCGCTGCGGATCAGGTAGTCCGGCGCGGACAGACCCAGCACGGAGTAGTGCACGCCGAACCACCCGCAGAAGAACGTCGCGTGCCGGGTACCGAAGTAGAACAGCAGCGCCGTCAGCACGGTGGTCGGCGCGAGCAGGGAACCGAAGACCCGCAACGCTTTGGACGGTGCCTCGTCGCGTGGCCGGGCGGGTGCGGCGCGCACTGCTCAGCCCTCGGCGCACAGGTCGTTGTTGACCCTGAACGTGATCTTTCCACCCTCGTGCAGGGGATCGGGCACCTTGATGCCGCCCTTGGCGATGAAGCAGTCCTGCTCGTTCACGATGGACGGATCGACCACCAGCGTGTATCCCACGCACACTTTCTTGTCGGGGCACGCTCGATGCCAGCTCGTCTTCAGTCCCCTTCCACACACCGGGGAACGGCTGACTGTGCGCTGCTCGATGGATCGTGCGCAGGTTCGCCGGGAGCACCCAGCGGTCCGGGGGCTTCGGCGGTGGTGGGGCGGTGGTGGCGGCGGTTTGGTCGTCTGTCGTGGTGTCTTTCGCGGTGGTTTCGGTGGCGGTGTCGTGGCGATCGGCGCCGGTACGACGCTGTCGTCGTGGTCGTGGTCGTGGTCGCGATGGTGGTGGTCGTGGTCGTGGTCCCAGCCGGCTCGCCCTCTGCGGTGACGGGCGACGGCGGCTGGCCACATGAGGCCAGCGCCGCAGCGGCCAGGAGACAGGCCAGGTTCGGCGGTTCATCGTGGCGTCTCCTCTCCGTACCTGGAGGCCTGCCGCCGACCGGTGAATACAGGGGAGCTCAGCCCGCACCGAAACAGACCAGCGGGATGCGGGTTTCCGCGGTGGCGGCGTCCGCGAGCGCCCGCGCCGGCTCGGCACCCGCCGCGAGCGCGCGGTGATAGCCGCTCATGACATCCACCGCGAGGTCGTCGGGCACGCGCGCGACACTGGCGATCACCGTGCCCGCGCCGGCGTGCAGCAACGCCGTGGTGAACCCGAGCGCCTCGTCGCCGGTCCGCACGATCGCCCGCCCGACGTCGCACGCGGACAGGACAACGTGCCGTGGCGCGACTTCCAGCTGTGCCAGGTCGTACGCCATCAGCGGACCGTCGGCCAGGTCCAGGCACGAGAACAGCACGTTGTCCGGCTCGTGATGCCCGTGTGCGACCAGATGCGCGACGTCCACGCCGTCCAACGCACCCAGCACGGCAGCCACGGTCGCCTGCTCGTCGGTGAGGCACCGGGCTTGCGGATGGATCGCGTTGACGCCGATGACTTCTTTCTCCGCGTGGGACAGCCGGGGCCCGCCGACGAGCAGGGTGCCCGACCTGGCCGTCGAGAGGGACGCTTGCCTGCCGTACGACCACATCGACGCCGACAGCGCCACCGTCACCGGCCTGCCGCGGAACTCCGGCAGGAGTCCCCAGGGGATCGCGCTGAGGTGTTTGGTCGGCACGATCACGACGTCCTCGTCACCCAGCAGGTCCCGCAGCGGTGCCACGACGTGCGCACTCAGGAGGCCCAGGTGGTGGGCCAGCGATGCCAGCAGCGCCTGTTCGAGCCGGGCGGGCAATCGCCTGCCGCACAACGCGTCGAGGTCCTTCAGCAACCGGGTCGCGGTCTCGACGACCACGCTGGTGCTGCCGAGCCGCACGAGCCGCACCCGGTGCCGGTCGGCCACGATCGCCCAGAGCCGGTCGTCGCGGTCGACGAAGCTGACCATCAGCTTGTTCGCCTCGGCGAGCTGGGCCTGGACCGCTGCCACGCCCAGCACACCGCGGTGCGCGCCGCCGCCGTCCAGCTGCCAGGTTCGTTGCTGCACAAGGCGTTCGAGGCTCGTGCACCGCGCGCGTGCCGCGGGGTCGAAACGCCCGCGCACCTCGGCTTCGCGCAGGTTGTGGCGCAACTGGCGGAGTTCGGCCAGCGCGTCGCGGACGACCGGGTCGGCGGGCGGCCGCACCGGGGTCAGCCGGAACGACTGCGCGCGGCAGCGTTCGGTCCAGGAGAACACCAGCCGCGGGGAGCCGCTGGCGAGCGCCACGTCCAGCCCGTGGCCGGCGAGGTCGGCGCCGGTACCGGCCACGGCGGCACGCAGTTCGGCACTGCCCCACCGGCTGCGCTGGGCGTCCAGCAGGTCCAGTCCCGCGCGCAGCTCGCGCAACGCCCCGGTGTCCCGCAGCCGGGCGCGAACCAGCCTGCGCAGCAACCGGACCTCCAGCGGCCCGCCCCTCCCGCCGACCGCCGGGACCGCCCGCGCCTGGTCCGCCCGTCCGGCGTCCAGCAATGCCCGCGCGGCGAGCAGATCAGCGAGGTCGGCGTCGTTGTGCAGACCCAGTGCCCGCAACCTGGTCGCCAGCCGCCCGCACTGGGCGGCCGCGGACACCGCCGACCGGCCCGTCTCCAGCTTGGCGCGCATCGCGGTGAGCTCGGCGATGGCGGCCCACGCGTGGTCACCGTGGCGGCGGAAGCGGCGCCGGGCGCGCCCGGCCCAGTCCAGTGCGGTGGCCGGATCGTCGGTGGCGAGCGCGGCCTGGGCACGGGTCAGTTCGGCCCAGGCGTAGTCGACGCTGAACCGGTCGGAGGTGAACAGCGCGAACGCCGCGTCCAGCTCGCGGGTGGCCTCCCCGGCCAGTCCCGCCGCCAGCAGGGCACGGGCCTTGTCCATCTTCAGCACCGGCAGATAACCCGCACCGTGCTCCGCGTAGAGCCCGGCCGCCTGCTCGAAGGTCCGCAGCGCCGCCGGGATGTCCCCGTCGAGCAGGTCGCAGTAGCCGAGGTCGTGCGCCACCTTTGCCCCGGTGAGCGCGAACCCCTCACGTTCGGCGATCTCCTGGCAGACGTGGAGATCCTCCCTCGCCCGGCGGGTCCGGCCGACCCCGATGCCGATCGCCACCCTGGTCAGCAGCGCGGAGGTGAGCGGGAACGGTTCGCCGGTGCGGACGAGCCGGGGAACGGCCGCGTCGAGCAACCGGAGCGCCTCGGTCACCCGGCCCGCGCGGTGCAGCACCAGAGCGCGTTGCTGCCACAGGACCGGACGGTCGTGGTCGGTGACGATCCGGTCGGCGGCGTCGAGGGTCGCGAGGCCCCGCGCGGTGTCGCCGAGCTCCGCCTCGGCGAGTCCCAGGCTCATCAGCACGTAGGTGGTGAGGCTCCGTGCTCGAGGTGCTCGAGGTGCTCGGGCGCGAGGTCCGGTGACCACCGCAGCAACCGCAGCGCGGCCCGCAGCTTCCGCGCTCCCGCGGCGGGATTGCCGCTGTTGGTGAGCAGCGAGCCCTCCTCGCGCAATCTCCGTGCGCGCTGCTCTGTCCTCATAGGACGATCGCGGGGGTCACGACGGTCGTGCCGCCGGTTCGGACGACGAACTGGACGAGGCCGGGCGGCACCCGGTCGATGACGAAACGGCCCGGTGGCGAGACTTCCACCGCGATGGTGCGAGTCGCGGTACGGAGTTCGACCTGCTGCCCGTCCGGCGGGGCGAGCCAGCCGTCGATCCGCACGTGCCCGTCGTCGTGGACCTGGAGCTGCACCATGATCGCGGGCCCGTCGGGACGGTCGAACGTGATCTGCATGCCGGAGTCGCCCCGCACGCCCGCCGTCAGCCGTCCGGACGACTCGATCAGCGCGACGTCGAAGCCCGGCCCCGCCACGTCGACCGCGAACTGCGCGCACCGCACCAGGCCGGGAGGTACGGGTTCGAGCGCCGTGTACAGCTCACGGAGCTCGTCGAGGATCCGCAGGTCCTCGGCGTCGAAGGACTCGGTCATGGCTTGCCTCCCGCCTGGCGGGCCCGCAGCAGCGCGTGGAGTTTGCCGAGGCACCTGATGCGCGTCGGTCCCACGCTGCCGCGCTTCATCCCGAGCAGTTCGGCGACCGCGCCGTAGTCGGGCCTCGGGATGAACGCCACGATGCGCAGCAGTTCCTGGCACCGCTCCTCCAGCAGGCTCACGGTCTGCCACAACCGGCGCTTCTGGTCGTCCAGCCCGGCCAGCTCCTCCGGTCCGGGCGCGGAATCCGTGCCGTCCAGGTCGTTCCCGTCACCCACGAGCAGCTCGGGCCGGCGACGGTCGCGCACCCGCCAGCACTCCCGTTTGGTGATGGTGATCAGCCAGCCCACGAGCGCGATCGGGCTGCGGATGTCGTGCATGTCGCGCAGCAGGAACAGCCACGCGGTCTGCACGACGTCCTGGCTCGTCTCGCGGTCGACGCCCTGGGTGCGAGCCACGTGCCACAGCAACGGGCTGAGCTCCGCGACGAGGGTGTGGAACGCCTGGCGATCGCCGGCCCGCGCGGCCTCGAACACCATGGCGGTGCCCGCCCAGTCGGTACCGGGCGGGCCCGCTGTCGTGCGGTTACCGGTCTCCATCGCTCACGGCTTCGCCGCTGCTGTCTTCACCGTGTGGACGGCGGTGGCCGCACGGTCGAGCGCCGCCTCCTGCGCCGACACGGTCCCCACGAGCGGGGCCAGGCCGTGCAACGCGTTCGCGAGGTGCGCCGCGACGTGCGGTGCGGCGAACGAGCTTCCCGTCCAGATGGCGAACGGGCTGCGCGTGTGGTCGTCGACGTCGGGCGACTGCCGGTACTGCGGCAGGCCCGGCCGGTTGACCGCGGCCACCTGCACGAGTGGCTGACGGCTCGCGTTGGCGTCCTGAGGGAAGGTGCTCACCACGTTGGTACCGGTGGCGTAGCACGTGACGGCCGGGCCTTCGTTGGTGTACAACGCCTTGCTGCCGTTCGGGTTCAGCGCGCCGACGTTGATGACCGGAGGCCCGACGGGTACGGGGACCTCTCCTGGCTTCGCGGCGTCGGAGTGCGTGGACATGCAGGCGGGGAAGAACCGCTCGGCGGAGGCGGAGTTGCCCGCGGCCGCCACCACGAGGACACCGCGTCTGCGCAGCTCGGTGATCTGTTTGGCGACCGGAGACTTCTTCTCCTGCTCGATGGTTCCCTCGTACGGATATCCCAGCGACAACGACACCACGTCGACCATCTCGCGCATGTCGCCTGACGCGAGCGCTCGGTCGACCCGCTTGACGAGCGCCTGAAGCGCCGCCACCACGACGCTTTCCCTTGCGATGCCGTCACTTCCCATCACGCGGACGGCGAGCACGGTCGCGTCGGGAGCGATCTGCTGGATGATCCCGGCGATGAACGTGCCGTGCCCGAAGCACCAGTCCTGGGTACCGATGAGCGGGTTCCTGGTGAGCGGCTCGTCCTTGGCGTGCTGATGACCTCGACGCGGAAGCCGTCGTCGACGAGCTTCTGACCGGCCTTCCGGACGGCCTCCTGGATTTCGGCGTCCACCGTCACGTGGAGCCCGGTGGGCCAATTCGCGGCAGGTGCCGTCACGGTCAGCTGCTCGATGCCCAGCCGGTCGTTCACCCCGATGCCGGTGTCCAGCACGGCGACCACCGCCGGGCGGCCCAGTGCCAGCGCGGCGGCATTCCGGTGGATCGGCGGCATCTCCAGTGCGACCGGTCCATCCAGGTAGCCGGTCGCCACCGGGCCGCCGAAGCCGAACGGCGGTGCGACGCCCTGGATGGCGCCGGGCACCCCGCCGAAGTCCGCGGACGCGATCATCAGGTGGTCCAGCCCGATCTGGTTGCCGACATCCGGGTTGCTCTTCCTGATCGCCAGCAGCGCGGTCCACGCGTCGACGACGACCGGGCGGGGACCGTCCAGCGGTCGCAGCAGGACTGGCTGGACCTCCTCCGGCCGATCCGGATCGAGGCTCTTCTCCGGGATCTGCATGTCGACGTCCGCGAGGAACCTGTTCAAGTTCCCGCGTTTCTCGTCGGTGTTCATCAGGTTCGGAGGCATCAGCAGCACCGATGCCACGTATGCGGTCGAGCGCGCCGGCGGGTCGAGACCCACGACGCTGACAGCGGTGGTGGGCCGGAGCATGCGCGCGCCGTGCCGTTGCAGCACCTCCTCCGGCAGTTCGAGAACGAACCCGGTGTTCTCGTTGCCGGGGTCTTGAGCCGTATGGGCCTCGGGCCAGTAGATGGTCATCTGGTTTCCCCTCCGAACCGACCGTGACTCGCCGCCGCACCGGGATCTTCGTCCGTTCGCCGCAGGCCGGACAGAGCCTTTTGGCACCAATCGAAGCGGGTTGGAGTCCTCACGCAGGTCACGGGTGCACAGTGGCACCACCAGATACATCCGATTCGGTGATATTCGAGTTCCATAACGTGAAGCTATGGAGAGCCGGGATGGGTGACGCGGTGCCCAGGCAGGCAGGCTGGGCACATCTGACCGAAGGGATTGCAGAGTGGCCCGCACACGCCGCGACATGGCGAAACTGGTGGACGCGGACGGTTTCCGCACCTACATCCGCGACGGCTGGGGTGCGTGGGACAACCCCATCGACCTGCCCGCCGGCACCGCCGAGGCAGCCGCCGCCCACCGGGCCAGGCTCACCGCGGCGCTTCCGGGCAAGCGGATCACGCTGGCGGCGGGACGTGCGCACGTCCGCTCGAACGACACGTTCCACGAGTTCCGCGCCGACAGCGACTTCGTGTGGCTGACCGGCTGCCAGGTCGAGGGCGCCGTGCTGGTGCTGTCCGACTCCGACGCCACCCTCTTCGTGCCGGTGCCGTCGGAGCCCCACAGCGTCGACTTCTTCGGTGACGCCGACCGCAGCCCGTTCTGGATCGGCGCCGCGGCCGGCCCGAAGGAGTGGGGCGAGGCGCTCGGGATCACGGCGCGTCCGCTGGAGGACCTCGCGCACGCACTGCGCGGCCGCCACCCGGAGACGCTCGCGGCCAAGGGCGTCGACCCGCTGCTGGACGCCCTCACCGGCAGCCACAGCGACGAGCTGCGCACCACCGTCTCGGAGCTGCGCAGGATCAAGGACGACTGGGAGATCGACCAGCTCCGCCAGTCCGTCGACGCCACCGTCAAGGGCTTCGCCGACGTCGCCATGGAACTCGGCCAGGCCGTGCGCGGCGGGGGAGAGCGGTGGCTGCAGGGCACGTTCGACCGCCGGGCCCGCACCGAGGGCAACGGTCCCGGCTACACCTCGATCGTCGCGTCCGGCCCGCACGCCCCGGTCCTGCACTGGACGCGCTGCGACGGCCGGGTGACCGACGCCGACCTGCTGCTGCTCGACGCCGGCGTGGAGATGAACACCCTCTACACCGCGGACGTCACCCGCACCTTCCCGGTCGGCGGCGAGTTCAGCGCGGCACAGCGCCAGGTCTACGACCTCGTGCACGCCTCGCACGTCGCCGCGCTCGCGGAGGTCAAGCCCGGCAACGACTACAGCGCCTTCCACCACACCGCCATGCGCGTGCTCGCGGAAGGCCTGCACGACTGGGGCCTGCTGCCGGTCAGCGTCGACAAGGCGCTCGACCCGGGCGGCCAGCACCACCGGCGCTACATCGTCTGCGGCACCGGGCACTTCCTCGGCCTGGACGTGCACGACTGCGCCGACGCCCGCCAGGAGACCTACCAGCAGGGCATCCTGGAGCGCGGCATGGCGCTGACCGTCGAGCCGGGCCTGTACTTCCACCCGAACGACGAGACGCTGCCGCCGGAGCTGCGCGGCATCGGCGTGCGTATCGAGGACGACCTGGTGGTCACCTCGACGGGCGCGGACATCCTGTCGGACGCGTTGCCCATCGAGGCGGACGACGTGGCCGCCTGGGTGCGCAAACAGCGCTCCTGAGCCCCTGCTGTTGGCGCGTGTGCAAGTACCACCAACCACCCGGTCGGTGGTACTTGCACACGCCCAAAAGCCAGTCCTAAGTGGACGGGGTGGAGCGGGCCCACGCGAACGTGAGTTCCACGGCCCGCTTCCAGTTCGCGTACTCGTTCTCGCGGTGCTGGGCGTCCATCGCCGGGTTCCACCGCGCGGCCAGATGCCAGTTGCGGCGCAGACCCTCCAGGTCCGGCCAGAACCCGGCGGCGAGCCCCGCGGCGTAGGCGGCACCCAGCGACACGGTCTCGGCGACCAGCGGCCGCATCACCGGGATGTCCAGCACGTCCGCGATGAACTGCATCAACAGGTGGTCGGCGGTCATCCCGCCGTCCACCTTCAGCACCGGCGTCGGCTCGCCGAGATCGGCGTTCATCGCGTCGACGACCTCTCGCGTCTGCCAGGCGGTCGCCTCCAGCACCGCCCGCGCCAGGTGCCCCTTGTTGATGTACGACGTGAGCCCGACGACGAGCCCGCGTGCCTGCGCGAGCCAGTGCGGCGCGAACAACCCGGAGAACGCCGGCACGATGTAGCAGCCGCCGTTGTCCTTCACCGTGCGCGCCAAGGTCTCGATCTCCGGCGCGCTGTGGATCAGGCCGAGGTTGTCGCGGAACCACTGCACGAGCGACCCGGCGACCGCGATCGAGCCCTCCAGCGCGTAGGCCGGCTCGCCGCCGATCTGGTAGCCGATCGTCGTCAGCAACCCGTGCTTGGACCGCACCAGCTCGTTGCCGGTGTTCATCAGCAGGAACCCGCCGGTGCCGTACGTGCCCTTGATCGACCCCTTCTCGAAGCACGTCTGCCCGAACAGCGCCGCGTGCTGGTCGCCCAGGGCGGCGGTGATCGAGATGCCCGGCACCACCCGCGTGGTGCGCCCGGAGATCTCGCTCGACGGCCGGATCTCCGGCAGCATCGACGCGGGCACCCCGAAGAACTCCAGCAGCATCGGATCCCACTGCCGGGTGCCGAGGTTCATCAGCATGGTCCGCGACGCGTTGGTCACGTCGGTGACGTGCAGGCCGCCGTTGACGCCGCCGGTGAGGTTCCAGATCAGCCAGGTGTCCATGGTGCCGAACAGGACGTCGCCGCGCTCGGCCTTCGCGCGCAGCCCGGCCACGTTGTCCAGCATCCAGCGCAGCGAGGGCGCCGAGAAGTAGCCTGCCAGCGGCAGTCCGCAGCGCTCGCGGACCTCCTCGATGCCTGGCTGCTTCTCCAGCTGTGCAACGAGTTCCTCGGTGCGGATGTCCTCCCACACGATCGCGCGCCCGATCGGGACGCCGGTGTGCCGGTCCCACAGCACGAACGTCTCGCGCTGGTTCGTGATGCCGAGCGCGACCACCTGGTCCTCGGTGATCCCGGCCTGCCGCAACGCCTGCGGCATGATCCGGTCGACGTTGCGCCAGATCTCCACGGCGTCCTGCTCGACCCAGCCCGGCCGGGGGTGGTACTGGCGGTGCTCGCGCTGGGCGACCGCGACCAGGCGGGCGTTCTGGTCGAACAGGATGCAGCGCGTAGACGTCGTTCCCTGGTCGATCGCCATCACAAACCGTTGCACGGCTCGCCTTTCAGTTCTCGTCGACCAGAGAGGTGGTGACCGCTTCGGCGGCTTGGCAGACCTGGCGCACCATCGTCGCGCGCGGCCGTCCGGTGGAGTCGCACAGCCGGTCCGCGGCGCCGGAGATGCCGATGGCGCCGACGACGAGGCCGCCCGGTATCCGGATGGGCGCGGCGATGCTGGCCTCGCCCGGCATGTACTCCTCGGCCTCACCCGCCCAGCCCGCCGCGCGCACCTCGGTCAGCACCCGCTCCAGGGCCTGGGCGCGGGTGATCGTCCGGCGGGTCAGCGACGTCAGCTCCCGGCTGCGGGCGGCCGCCGACAGGTCCGGGTCGTAGGCGAGCAGCACCTTGCCGAGCGCGGTGGCGTGCAGCGGCAGCATCGCGCCGATGCCGAGGGTCTGCACGGAGTCGTCCGGCCGGAACACGTGGTGCACGACGAGCACCGCGCCGTCGTGGTGCATGCCGATCCGGACCTCCTGGCCCGACCGCGCGGCCAGCGTGTCGGCCCAGTTGATCGACCGGGAGCGCAGCTCGTTCGCGTCGAGGTAGGAGGTGCCCAGGTGCAGCAGTGCGGCGCCGAGCCGGTAGCGGCCGGTGCCCTGGTCCTGTTCGACGAACTCGACCCGTTGCAGGGTGCGGAGAATCCCGTGCGCGGTGCCGCGCGCGAGACCGAGCGAGTCGGCTATCTCCGTGAGACCGTGATGGCCGGAGCCACGCGCCAGGAGCCGCAGCACGGCTGCGGCGCGTTCGATCGACTGGATTGGTCCCGGCACGCGTGAAACGTAATTGAGACGACCCGTGTCGGCAATGTCGAACGGCTCCGCCCGCCATCGTCCCTGGAAAACGGCCGGAAACGCCTTGTCTGAGCGCAGCGTGACCGGCTGGTCACAGCTCCGCACCCCACAGGTGTCGACATTGTCGAACCGTGCCCATTGAGCTGGCGTGACGTGGGTCATTACGTTCCGCCTCAATCACCACGGGGTGATCAGCCGTTCAAGGACGAATGGGAGGCCAGCGTGGGTCTCGGGGCAGTGTTCCTCAGCGAGGTGCTCGGTACGGGTGTCTTGCTGTTGCTGGGTGCGGGCGTGGTGGCCAACGTGCTGCTCGCCAAGTCGAAGGGATTCGACGGCGGTTGGCTGTTGATCAACTTCGGCTGGGGCCTCGGTGTGTTCGCCGGTGTGTACGTCGCCTTCAAGTCGGGCGCGCACCTCAACCCGGCGGTGACGGTGGGCATCCTGACCAGTGGTGCGGCCGAGTACGCCCCTGGCGTTCCGGTCGGCGCGGGTTCGACGATCGTCTACTTCGCCGGCGAGATGCTCGGCGCGTTCCTCGGTGCCGTCCTCGCGTGGCTCGCGTACAAGCCGCACTTCGACGAGACGCCCGACGAGGGCCTCAAGCTCGCCGTCTTCTCCACCGGCCCGGCGATCCGCAGCTACACCTGGAACCTGGTGTGCGAGGTCATCGGCACGTTCGTCCTGGTCTTCGTGATCCTCGCGTTCGGCAAGACCCCGACCCAGATCGGCCCGCTGGCCGCGGCGCTACTGGTCGTCGGTATCGGTGCCTCGCTCGGTGGGCCCACCGGCTACGCGATCAACCCGGCTCGCGACCTCGGCCCGCGCATCGCGCACGCCCTGCTGCCGCTGTCGTACAAGGGCACCGACGGTGAGGCGATCGGGAAGAAGGACTCCGACTGGAGCTACTCCTGGGTGCCGGTCGTCGGCCCGCTGCTCGGCGGCGCGCTCGCCGGTGTGGTCGCCTCGCTCGCGTTCTGACGTGTTCTGACCATTCCGGAAAGGACTTTTCGATGACGCAGTACGTTCTCGCCGTCGACCAGGGCACGACCAGCACGCGGGCGATCGTCTTCGACCACAGCGGCTCGATCGTCGCCGTGGGCCAGAAGGAGCACGAGCAGATCTTCCCGCGCGCCGGGTGGGTCGAGCACAACGCGGTGGAGATCTCCGAGAACACCCGGTTCGTGATCGGCCAGGCGCTCGCCGCGGCCGACCTGAACACCGGTGACCTCGCCGCCGTCGGCATCACCAACCAGCGTGAGACCGCGCTGGTGTGGGACAAGAACACCGGCGAGCCCGTCTACAACGCGATCGTCTGGCAGGACACCCGCACCCAGGCCATCGTGGAGGAGCTCGGCGCGCTGGGCGGTGGCGCCGAGCGCTACCGCACCAAGGTCGGCCTGCCGCTCGCGACCTACTTCTCCGGCCCCAAGATCCGCTGGATCCTCGACAACGTCGAGGGCGCCCGCGAGCGTGCGGAGAAGGGCGACCTGCTCTTCGGCAACACCGACACGTGGACGCTGTGGAACCTCACCGGCGGCGTGAACGGTGGCGTGCACGCCACCGACGTGACCAACGCGTCGCGGACCATGCTGATGGACCTCGACACCCTGCAGTGGGACGCGGAGATCGCCGCCGAGATGGGCGTGCCGCTGTCGATGCTGCCGGAGATCCGTTCCTCGTCCGAGGTCTACGGCACCGGCTCGGGCGGTGTGCTGAAGGGCGTGCCGATCGCGGGCATCCTCGGCGACCAGCAGGCGGCGACGTTCGGCCAGGCCTGCTACGAGCCCGGCACCGCCAAGAACACCTACGGCACCGGCAACTTCATGCTGCTCAACACCGGTACCGAGAAGGTCGCCTCGAAGAACGGCCTGCTGACGACGGTCTGCTACAAGCTCGGTGACGACGCTCCGGTGTACGCGCTGGAAGGCTCGATCGCGGTCACCGGCTCGCTGGTGCAGTGGTTGCGCGACAACCTCGGCATCATCTCCTCGGCTCCGGAGATCGAGACGCTGGCCCGCAGCGTCGAGGACAACGGCGGCGCGTACTTCGTGCCGGCCTTCTCCGGTCTGTTCGCGCCGTACTGGCGGGCGGACGCGCGCGGCGCGGTCGTCGGCCTGACCCGGTTCGTGAACAAGGGCCACCTGGCGCGTGCCGTGCTGGAGGCGACGGCGTTCCAGACCCGTGAGGTGCTGGACGCGATGAACGCCGACTCCGGCGTGCCGCTGACCGAGCTGAAGGTCGACGGCGGCATGGTGCAGAACGAGCTGCTGATGCAGTTCCAGGCGGACGTCCTCGACGTGCCGGTGATCCGGCCGGTCGTCGCGGAGACCACCGCGCTCGGTGCCGCCTACGCCGCCGGTCTCGCGGTCGGCTACTGGTCGTCGCTGGACGAGCTGCGCGCGAACTGGTCCGAGGACAAGCGCTGGACGCCGGAGCTTGCGGCGGACGAGCGCGAGCGCCAGTACCGCAACTGGAAGAAGGCCGTCACCAAGTCGTTCGACTGGGTCGACTCCGACGTTCGCTGACTCTCTGCTGAGGAGCTGAAGTTGTTCGCAAGGCTGGATCCGGTTCGGCGGGCTGACTCGGTGCGGTCGTTGGGCTCGACAGAGTTCGACGTGCTCGTGGTCGGAGGTGGTGTGGTCGGTGCGGGTGCTGCGCTCGACGCGGCGTCGCGCGGCCTCTCCGTCGCGCTGGTCGAAGCACACGACTGGGCGGCGGGCACGTCGAGCCGGTCCAGCAAGCTCGTCCACGGCGGGCTGCGGTACCTGGAGCAGCTGGAGTTCAAGCTGGTCCGGGAAGCGTTGAAGGAACGCGGTTTGCTGCTGCGCCGGCTCGCACCGCACCTGGTGCGGCCGGTGCCGTTCCTCTTCCCGCTGGAGAAGCAGTGGGAGCGCGCGTACATCGGCGCCGGTGTGCTCCTGTACGACTCGATCGGTGGCGCCGGTGCGGTCCCGATGCACCGGCACCTCTCCCGGCGCAAGATGGCCGAGGTGGGTCCGTCACTGGACTCCTCGGCGTTCGCCGGCGCGATCCGCTACTACGACGCGCAGGTCGACGACGCCCGGCTGGTGCTGACCCTGGTCCGCACGGCCGCCCAGCACGGCGCCACGGTGCTCTCACGGGCTCGCGTGACCTCGCTGGTGCGTTCCGGTGGCGCCGTCACCGGTGCGCAGGTCGAGGTGGACGGTGCGCAGGTCGAGATCCGGGCCCGCCGGGTGATCAGCGCGACCGGCGTGTGGACCGACTCGCTGAACGCGATGAGCCCCGGTCCCGCGCCGTTCCAGGTCCGGATGTCCAAGGGCGTGCACGTGCTCGTGCCGCGCGATCGGATCCAGCTGGACGGCGGGCTGATCACGCGGACCGAGAAGAGCGTGCTGTTCGTGATCCCGTGGGGCGCCTACTGGATCATCGGCACCACCGACACCCCGTACGACGGCGATCCTGCCGCCGTGACAGCCACTTCCGAGGACGTCTCGTACATCCTCGACCACGTCAACGCCGTACTGCATTCGCCGCTGAGCGTGGACGACGTCGCCGGTACCTATGCGGGGCTGCGGCCGTTGCTCGACGGTGCCTCCGGCGACACGGCCAAGCTCTCGCGCGAGCACGCCGTGGCGCAGCCGGAGCCGGGGTTCTTCGTGATCGCGGGCGGCAAGTACACGACGTACCGCGTGATGGCGGCGGACGTCGTCAATGCCGCCGTCTCCGGTCTTGGGCGCGCGGTCGCGCCCTCGCTGACCTCCCGGTTGCCGCTGTGTGGTGCTGTCGGTTACCAGGAGCTGTGGGCGGACCGGGCTCGAGTCGCCGCCGAGTCCGGCCTGCCCACGTCCACTGTGGAGCGTCTGCTGCGGCGCTACGGCTCCGCGGTGTCCGACGTGCTGGCCCTGATCGCCCAGGACCCGGCGCTGGCCGCGCCCGTGGCGGGTCACCTGGCCGCGGAGATCGTCTACGCCGTGACGCACGAGGGCGCGCTGGATCTGGAGGACGTGCTGGCTCGGCGGACCCGGATCGCGATCGAGCACCTGGACGCCGGTGCGTCCGTCGCCGGTCAGGTGGCCGAGCTGATCGCCGGCCCGCTCGGCTGGTCGGCTGCTGAACGGAACTTTGCGGTGCGGGCGTACCAGTCGAGCGCGGAGTTGGCGGCGAGATGAGATGGACAGCGCCGAGCTGATCGAGCGGTTACGGCGGGAGGGCGGCTTCCGGCTGCTGCCGCTGCTGGGCAACACCGGGCAGGTCGCGGGCGTGCACCTGTCCCGGTTCCTGCCCGGCGGACACCTGGAAGTGATTCAGGCGTGGGACGAGCGCTGGGCGGCCTTCGCGCGGCTGCCCGACGCACTCGACGCGGCGTCGCCGTTCGCCGGGCCGGTCGGCGGGACCGTGCGCAGCGGGCCGCTCGCCAGGGTGGTCGCTCCGCTGCTGCCGCTGCAGTCCGGGATTGTCGGTGGTGCCGAGTACGTTGAGATGTAGGGGTTCCCAGGACGGGGGGACGCCTGCGTCAGCGTGGGGCTTGCTGCGGATTCAACCCCGGACTTACCGTGCCTTAAGCGGTCCGCGCGAGTGTGCGGGACATGATGAGAGCACTCGCACTGGCCCTGCTGGCCGTCGTGGCTGCCGCCCCCGCCGCGCACGCCGCCAGCCCGATCGGCCTGACCGACGGCTTCTACGTCGACCCGGACTCCAACCCCGCCGTGTGGGTACGCGACCACGCCGGTGACGGCCGCGCAGGCCGCGATCAAGCAGAACATCTCCACCAAGCCGATCGCCCGCTGGTTCGGCAACTGGAGTGGCGACATCGGCGGCGCGGTCAAGGGCTACGTCACCAAGACCGGTCACCAAGCTGCCGGTGCTGGTGGCCTACAACATCCCCGGCCGCGACGCGTGCGGCGGCCACTCCGGCGGCGGCGCGGGCACACCGGAGGCCTACCGCACCTGGATCTCCGCCTTCGCCGCGGCCATCGGCACCCGCCCGGCCGTCGTGGTCATCGAGCCGGACTCGCTGGCCGACTTCAACTGCATGAACGCGACGCAGATCGCCGCGCGGACGGCGATGGTCAAGTACGCGACCGAGCAGTTCAAGGCCAAGGCGCCCAACACGTGGGCCTACCTCGACGCGGGCAACGCGCAGTGGGTGCCGGCGGCGCAGATGGCCTCGCGGCTGGACTCCGCCGGCGTGCGCAACGTGCGCGGCTTCTCGATCAACGTGTCGAACTACCACACGACCGCGGCTTCGACGTCGTACGGCAACGCGGTCAGCGGCGCGCTTCCCGGCTACACCAAGCCGTACGTGATCGACACCAGCCGCAATGGCAACGGGCACAACGGCGAGTGGTGCAACCCCGGTGGACGCAAGCTCGGCACGCCCGCGCGCACCGGTGGCGGTGCGGAGATGTTGTTGTGGGTGAAGGTTCCTGGCGACTCGGACGGCCGTTGCGGCAAGGCGCCTGGGGTCGACGCGGGCAAGTTCGACCCGCAGCTGGCCTACGACCTCGTGTACGGCCACTGAGATCTGGTGGCGTGGCCGTGCCTGTTCCGCGGGAACGGCCACGCCACCCGGCGTTCAATCGTTCGGTTGAACGCGGTGTCCATCTCCAGCGCGTCTTTCGCTCCGTGCGGATGACGCGGGAATCCTCTTGCTCGCACCAGGATGACAGGCGCCTGGTCTTGCACATCCCCAGCAGAGAGGCTTCCTCACCTTGTCCAGCTCCTTCAGCAGACGACGTGTTCTTGCCGCCGGGGCCGGCGCAGCCTTCGGCTTCAGCGCCTTCGGTGCCGCCGGCGCCTCGGCTTCGCCCGACGGGGCAGCGCACCCCGGCGGGCCGGAGGAGACCAGGACGCTCGACGAGCTCTACCAGGCCGCGCTCAGGGAGGGCGGCAAGCTCGTCATCTACGCGGGCGGCGACACGCCGACCCAGCAGGACGGCACCAAGGCGGCCTTCAAGGCCCGCTTCCCGGACATCGACCTGACGCTGATCGTGGACTACAGCAAGTACCACGACGTCCGCGTCGACAACCAGTTCGCCACCGGCACCCTCGTCCCCGACGTCGTGCAGCTCCAGACCGTCCAGGACTTCGTGCGCTGGAAGGAGCAGGGCCGCCTGCTGCGCTACAAGCCCGCCGGGTTCTCGAAGGTCTACGACGCGTTCAAGGATCCGCAGGGCGCGTGGGTCGCCGTCTCGGCGCTCGCCTTCAGCTTCATGTACGGCACGGCGGCGGTCGGTTCGGCCGCGCCGCGCACGCCGCTCGACCTGGTCGACCCGAAGTGGAAGGGCAAGATCGCCTCGTCCTACCCGCACGACGACGACGCGGTCCTCTACCTCTACTCGCTCTACGCGCAGACCTACGGCTGGGACTGGGTGGCCAAGCTCGCCGCCCAGGACGTGCGGTTCGCCCGCGGCAGCAACACGCCGGGCGAGGCGGTGTTCGCCGGGCAGAAGGCGATCGGCGTCGGCGGTGCGGGCTCGCTGACCGCCCCGGCGTCGTCACCCGCGAGGTTCGTGGTCGCCGACGGGCACCCGTTCATGGCCTGGGGCCAGCGGGCCGCGATCCTCAAGCAGGCCAAGAACCCGACCGCCGCCAAGCTCTACCTGAACTGGCAGCTGTCCCTCGCCGCAGCAGCAGGCGTCGTTCAACGGCTGGTCGGTACGCACGGACGTCACTCCGCCGGCCGGCCTGAAGCCGATCTGGAAGTACCCGAACGCCCACCTCGACGGCTTCCCCCGCTTCATGGCCGACCGCGCCGAGGTCGAGCGCTGGAAGCAGACCTTCGCCCTGTACTTCGGCGAGGTCAAGGGCGACCCCACGCCCGGCTGGCCCGGACTGCGCCCGGGCGCGTAGCTGTCGAACTGTGCTCCGGTGCCGCGACCGGCGGGACCGGAGCACAGTTCTTGACCTGAGCCACACCAGTGGCGGATAAACTCGGCACCCTGTCCTAAAAGGATCCTCCATCCAAGGGGTTGCCGTGTCCGACCGCGGGCCCGCCCACTCGCCGCCGTCGGCACTCGGGAGCTGGTTTGCCCTGAGGCACGTCCCGCACCTGGTGTTCTTCCTCGTCGTCGGTGCCGCACTGGTCCGGCTCGCCAGCCTGAACATCGCACTGTGCTGGGAGATCGTGGCCGTCAGCTCGGCGCTCGCCGCCGTGTACGCGGCCGGCCTGGCGCTGTGGCGCAGGCTGGGCGCGTTCGCCCGGCACGCCTGGATCGCGGCCCTGATCCTGCTGTGGGCGGTCCTCGTCGAGCTCACTCCGCCGTTCCTGACCGTCGCGTACGTCTGGTGTGCCGTGCCGCTGGCGTGCGCGGTTCTGCGCGCGCTCGGTCGCCGTGGAGCCGTGATCGCGGTAGCGGCGATCACCATCGTGCTGGTTGGTCAGCTGATCTCGGCCACCGGCGGGTTCGATCCCGAGGTCGTGCTGGTACCCGTAGCCGCTGTCTGGGGCACTGTGGCCTTGTACCGGACACTGCAGCGGGATGCCGCGGAGCGCCAGCGCCTCGTGGAGGAGTTGCGCGGCACGCGTGACGTGCTCGCGCAGGAGCAGCACCGGGCCGGTGTTCTGGAGGAACGCACGCGCATCGCCCGGGACCTGCACGACACGCTCGCCCAGGAACTGTCCGGCAGCGTGATGCTGTTGCAGGCGGCCGAGCGGAGCTGGGAAGAGCGGCCGGACGTGGCGCGTGTCCGTGTTCGCATGGCTGCCGACAACCTGAGTGCGGGTCTCGCCGAGACCCGGCGGGTGATCACCGACCTCACTCCGTCCGCCGTCGCCGAGGCCGGCCTGGCGGGCGCACTGCACCTGCTGTGCGCCCGCGCGCAGCAGGACGAAGTCGCGGAGCGTGTGGAGTTCCGCTCGGTCGGATCTCACGATCCCGACGTCGGCGAGCAGGCCATCACCTTGTTCCGCGTGACGCAGAGCGCGCTGGCCAACGTCCGTGAACACGCGCATGCCACCAACGTGACGGTGACCCTGCACCACCACGCGGATCACGTCGAACTGGAGGTGCGCGACGACGGTGTCGGCTTCGATCGCGCTCACATCGGCGATGTGCTCCGTCCGGGCCGGGGCTTGGGCCTTCCGTCCGCCCGGGCGAGGCTTCGCGAGTGCGGCGGTGACCTCGACGTCGACAGCGCTCCGGGCCGGGGCACGCGGATCCGGGCCACCCTCCCGGCCTGCCGGCTGTCCGCACCGGTTGTGCCCGTGAGTTCCGCGGCGGCCTCATGACCACCTCTCCGCTGCACCTGCTGATCGCCGACGATCACGTGGTCGTGCGGGCCGGACTGCGGGCACTGCTCGACGGTGAGCCGGACTTCGTCGTCGTCGCGGAGGCGGGCAGTGGCGAGGAAGCCGTCCGCCTCGCGGTCGACCAGGCGCCCGATGTCGTGCTGATGGATCTGCGGTTCGCGGGCACGGACCACGGCATCGACGGAGTCGAGGCAGTCCGCCGGCTGGCCGTCGAGGCTCCCGGCACCGTGGTGGTGATGCTGACCAGCTACTCCGGACATGCCGACGTCGTACGCGCGTTGGAGGCCGGCGCTCGCGGCTACGTGCTCAAGGCGGGTCCGCCCGAAGAACTGTTCCAAGCTGTGCGCGCTGCCGCCGCCGGCGGTATCGGCCTCGCGTCAGAGGTCGTCGGAGACCTCGTCGGCCGAGTGATCAGTCCTTCGCCTGGAGTGACGGAGCGGGAAAAGCAAGTTGTCCGGTTGATGGCCGACGGTCACAGCAACCGCTCTATCGCACAGTCCCTGTACCTCAGTGAGGCGACCGTCAAGACACATCTGGTGCGCATCTATCGGAAGCTGGGCGTCGACAACCGGGCGGCAGCGGTCTCCGAAGCGGTACGCCGGGGCTTGCTGGACCTCACCTAGCCGGTATGGCTGCGAGCTCAGTCGATCAGCTTGCGCAGTTCGGCCTCGAAGTCGACGTAGTCGTTCTCGTGTCCGGGGGCGACCACGTCGTAGGTCGAGTTCAGGAACTCCTGCAGCTCGGACGACCGCACGTGGAAGATCGCCTGCGAGACGTCGGACCGCAGCTCGAGCACGGCGGTGGTGGAGTTGTGCGGCCGCAGCCGCACGTCGCCCGCGCCGCTGGTGGTGATCAGGCCGTCGGCGAGCAGGTCGCGGCTCACCAGCCACACCGTCTCCTGGCGTCCCATGCGGAACGTCATGGTCACGGCGTGCGGGTCGTCGGCCCGGTAACCGAGCTCGACCTCGACGGGCATGGGGCGCCCGGAGGGGGCGATGAAGGCGAAGGTTGACTCGGCGCCCACTCGTGTCACGTTCGTCATGCCCCCTAAGACGCTCGGCCACGGTCGTGGATGCCTCGCTCAGGAAAAGCGATCAGAACGTGATTTTCAATGGGCCCGAAGTATGACTTTTGACAACAGTCACGCGGGGTTGCCGCGCGGACGCAGACGGCCACCGGGCAACGGCGGAGCAGGCAGCCGCGCACCGTCGTAACCCTCGACGCGACCGAACCTCTCGGTCTCGGCCTGCCATTCGTCTCGATAGGCGACGATCTCGTCGTGGGTGCGACCCACGAAGTTCCACCACATCACGATTTCCTCGCCGAACGGCTCGCCGCCCAGCAGCACAACCCTTGCACCGTCCCGCGTTGAGAGGGTGAGCGTCGAACGGCCAGGGTCGGCGTAGCCGAGCGAGCTGGGGGTGAGAGCGGTGTTGCCGACGATCACGTCACCGGTGTCGAGCAGCACTCCGTGCTCGAACTGGGGTGCCAGGTCGAGCGACAACGTTGCCCCGGCGGGCAGGACGATCTCCGCGCCGAGCAGCGGTGTGAACGTCGTCACAGGAGACGTCGAACCGGCCAGCGAACCGAGAAACACGCGGATCGAGGCGCCGCCCACAGATACCGCAGGTGGGGCGTAGTGCTGGAAGTCGCGCGCAGCGTCTCGGCTGGCGTCCGGCAGGGCCAGCCACAGCTGGACGCCGTGCAGCACCGAGGACGCGGCGGTGGAGACCTCGGAGTGGCAGATGCCGCGGCCGCCGGTCATCAGGTTCAGCTCGCCCGGCCGCACGAACGCGTGCACGCCGTGGCTGTCGCGGTGCTCTATCTCGCCGGTGAAGAGCCAGCTCACGGTCTGCAGTCCGGTGTGCGGGTGCGGCGCGACGTCCATCTGCACGTTGTCCGGCCCGTAGTGGTCGCAGAAGCACCATGCGCCGATGAGTGAGCGCTGCTTCTGCGGCAACGTCCGGCGCACTGACATCGCGCGCGGACCACCCAGTGGGACGTCGCGTGGCGTCAGCACTTCGACGCCGCCCAGAAGGGATTCGCGCTGAGCGGACGTGCACGTCACTTCCGCGGGGTTGGCCTCGACGTTGCTCACAGGTCTGATCGTAAGCTGGCGCGGGGGGAACAGTGGATCTTCGCGACGCCCTGGTGGCGTTGTGCTCACGCCGCGGTAAGGCAGGGTCTGGTTGTAGACGATGTTGGTCGTGGTGCTGCCGAACGCGGTCAGTTCGTTGATCACCTGTTCCAGGTGCCCCATCGAGCCGGCGGCGACCTTGAGCATGTAGCAGTCCTCGCCCGTGGTGCGCAGGCATTCCAGGATCTCGGTGCGTTCGGCGAGCAGCCGGTGCAGCGGCTGGTGCTGGTTGCCCGGGTACTTCAGGCGGACGACGGCCAGCACGCCGTAGCCGACCTTGTCGAGGTCGACGGTGGCGCGGTAGCCGGTGATGATGCCCGGTGCTCTCCAGGCGTTTGACCCGTTCGGTGGTGGCCGAGGCGCCGAGGTTGACCCGGCGGCCCAGTTCGGTGAGCGGGAGGCGGCCGTCCTGCTGGAGCTCGGCGAGGATCGCCCAGTCGGTGGCGTCCAGGGTCGAGAGTCATCGGTCATTCCGCCAATCTACCGTGGAATCCACGGCGTAATCGCCTCCATGATGCCGTGGATAGTCCCTTCACTGCGAAGCGAGTTCGCCGTCATAGTCTTGATCACGTGTTGATCGGCGTGAACGTCCCGAACTTCGGCCCCGGCACCGAGCCCGGGCGTGCTGCGCGACTGGGCGCGGACGGTCGAGGGGCTCGGGTTTCGACCTGCTCATGGTGTCCGACCACGTGGCGGTCACGCCCGATGTGGCCGAGCAGTACCCGGCGCCGTTCTACGAGCCGTTCACCACGCTGTCCTGGCTGGCCGGGGTCACCGAGCGGGTCCGGCTGGGCACCACCGTGCTGATCGTGCCGTACCGGCATCCGCTGCTGGTCGCCCGGATGGCGGCGAACCTGAACGAGCTCAGCGGCGGCCGGTTCGTCCTCGGCGTGGGCGTCGGCTGGGCGCGGCAGGAGTTCGAGGCGCTCGGGGTGCCGTTCGACCGGCGCGGGCAAGCTGACCGACGAGTTGATCACGGTGTTCGCGCGAGGTGTGGCGGGACGACGGGCTATCGCGCCGGGGCACATCCCGATCTGGGTCGGCGGGCAACAGCGACGGCGCGCTGCGGCGCGCGATCCGGCTCGGCGACGCGTGGCATCCGCTGCGGCAGACACCCGGCGGGCTGGCAGGAGTCGCTGGCGCGGCTGAGGACGCTCGCCGCACGAAGAGGGGCGTTCGCTGCCCGGCGTTCGCGCCGCGCATCGCTGCTGCGGCTCACCGACGCGCCGGTCGGGCGACCGGCGTGGCCGGGCGAGGGCACGATCGAGCAGGTCGTCGGCGACCTGGAGCGGCTGCGCGCGGACGGCGCGCGGGCCGTCGTGCTCGACCCGTTCTTCGGCGATCCGGAGGAGACGCGGCCCCCGGAGGTCGCCTGGCACGCGCTGGCCACCGTGCGGCAAGCACGGATACGGAAGGAATCCCGGTGAACACCGGACGACGAGAGGACTCTGCGGCGGGCGATCGCGCTGGCGGTCGAGGCCCGGGCGAGCGGGAACCCGCCGTTCGGGTCGCTGCTGGCCGGGCCGGACGGGCTCGGTGCTCGCCGAGGAACGCAACACCTGCCTCACCGACGACGACATCACCGCACACCCGGAACTGAAGCTGGCTCGCTGGGCGGCCCGGACGCTCGATCCGGCCACGGCGGCGGGGACCACGATGTACACCAGTTGCGAACCGTGCGGAATGTGCGCGGGAGCGTTGGCGCGGTCCGGGATCGGGCGGGTCGTGTTCGCGCTGCCGGCAGCGGTTCCCAGCCGGTTCGTCCCGGTCCCGGCCGACGGACCACACCTGCAGGACGAGGCGAAGGTCCCGCTTGACGGGTACTACAAGTAGGCCCGGCAGGACGGGAAGGATCACGGTGATCAGCACGGATGGCTAATCTTCGAACCATGCGGGTTGGCGCGCACGAGGTCGAGGTGTTCGAGCGAGTCCAGGGCGCGGCTGGAGGCGATCGCCTACCGCCTGCTGGGCTCGGCGAACGACGCCGAGGACGCCGTGCAGGACACGTTCCTGCGCTGGCAGTCCGCCGACCGGGAGCTCATCGAGACGCCCGAGGCGTGGCTGACGAAGGTGCTCACCAACATCTGCCTCAACCGGCTCACCTCGGCGCGGGCCAGGCGGGAGACCTATGTGGGCCAGTGGCTGCCCGAGCCGGTCCTCGCCGGGGACCGGATGCTCGGTCCGTCCGACACCGTCGAGCAGCGCGAATCGGTCTCGATCGCGATGCTCACCCTGCTGGAGCGGCTCTCGGCCAACGAACGCGTCGTGTACGTGCTGCGCGAGGCCTTCGGTTACTCGCACGGCGAGATCGCCGAGGTGCTCGACCTCACCGAGTCGAACTGCCAGCAGATCTACCGGCGTGCCAAGCAGCACCTCGCCGCCGACCGGCCCCGGGCGGAGGTCGACGCGGCCGCGGCCCGCAAGATCGTCGAGGAGTTCCTCGCCGCGGCACTCAGCGGCCAGACCCAGCGCTGGTGCGGATGCTGACCGACGACGCGATCGAGCGTCGGCGACGGCGGCGGCAAGATCCCCCCGCTGCCGCGGCCGATCATCGGCGCGCTGCCGGTGGCGAGGTTCCTGCGCGGCCTGTTCAAGCCCAGCGCGGCCAAGCGGGACCTGATCGGCGGCAGGCCCGTCCTGTTCGCCGCGGTCGCCAACGGCGTGCCCGCGCTGGTGGTCGTGGTCGGCGACCAGGTCGTCGGCGTCATGTCGCTGGAGGTGACCGCCGACGGCATCGCGGCCATCCACACCCAGGTCGAACCCCGACAAGCTCGAACGCGCCACGCGGCAGTGGTCCGCCTCCGAACACGAGGAACCGCTCGCCGACATCTGGTGACCCAGATCATAGCCCACTCCTGTCAGGAATCGCGCCGCTGTCCGGTTCAGGAAGCGACACCAGCCAGACAGGAGTGGAACCATGAAGCACCGCATCGTCGTCCTCGGAGCCGGATACGCCGGAGCCATCGCCGCCGGGCGCCTCGCCAAGCGGCTGCACCCCGACGACACCGAGATCACCGTCGTCAACGCCGACCCCGACTTCGTCGAGCGGGTCCGCATGCACCAGCTCGCGACCGGGCAGGACCTCAAGCCGCGCGCGCTGAGCGACGTCTACGCGGGCACCGGCGTGCAGGTGCGGCTGGCGCGGGTCACCGCCGTCGACGCCGACCGCAAGACCGTCGGCATCGCCGACGCCGACGGCCCCGGCGAGATCGCCTACGACACGCTCGTCTACGCCCTCGGCAGCGCCGCCGCCGACCACGGCGTCCCCGGTGTCGCCGAGCACGCCTACAACATCGCCGGCAAGCAGTCCGCGCTGCGGCTGCGCGACGCGGCTCGCCGACCTCGCCCCCGGCGCGGACCGTGCTCGTCGTCGGCGGCGGCCTCACCGGCCTCGAAGCGGTCACCGAGATCGCCGAGGCCCGACCGGACCTCGACGTCGCGCTCGCCGCCCGCGGCGGCCTCGGCGACTGGCTCAGCGAGAAGGCCCAGCAGCACCTGCGCGCGGCATTCGACCGGCTCGGCATCACCGTCCACGAGCACACCGACATCGCGCGGGTCGAGGCCGACCGGCGCGGTCACCGCCGACGGTCGGGCGATCCCGGCCCAGGTGACCGTCTGGACGGCCGGCTTCGCCGTCCACCCCATCGCCGCCGCCACGACCCTGGCAGGTCGCCGCGACCGGGCAGATCGTCGTCGACGCCACGATGCGGTCGGTCTCGCACCCCGACGTGTACGCCGTCGGCGACGCCGCGATCGCCGAGGGCCCGGGCGGCACAGCCACTGCGGATGTCCTGCGCCTCGGGAGTCCCCATGGCCTGGCAGGCCGCCGACGCCATCGCCGCCCGCCTGACCGGTCGGCGAGATCCCCCAGACCCCGCTCCGCTACTTCAACCAGTGCATCAGCCTCGGCCGCCACGACGGCATCATCCAGTGCGTGACCCCCGACGACCAGCCCAAGCCGTCCCCGCTCACCGGCAAGATGGCCGCACGCTTCAAGGAGTTCATCTGCACGGGCGCGGCCTGGAGCATCGCCCACCCGACCTCGATGCTCCCCGTCCGCCGCCACCACACGATCCAGGCCGAAGCGCCCCTCGCGATCACCGCGTGAGACGTAGCGGACGTTGCGTGGCGTCGGGGGTCCGATCGTAAGCTGGCGCGGGGGTAACAGTGGATCTTCGCGACGCCCTGCTCAAGAACGTGTCGAGCAGCGGATACGACCTGGACGACGCACAGCGGGCAGCCATCGACCGGCTTGCCGAACTCGGACGCGAACGCCGCGGTGTCTACCTGCACGGTCCGGTAGGCCGCGGCAAGAGCTTCCTCGCGGACGCGTTCTTCGACGTCCTGCCGGTGAGGCGCAAACGCCGGGTGCACTTCCACGCGTTCTTCCAGGAGCTGCACGCCAGGATCTCCGAACGGCTGCACGAGCCTGGTGCCGTGCGGAAGGCGGTGCACGAGCTGATCGGCCGCACCGACGTGCTCGCGTTCGACGAGTTCCACCTGCACGACATCGGCGATGCGATGCTGATGACCCGACTGCTGGAGACGTTGCGGGAGCGGCAGGTGATGATCATCGCGACCTCCAACTACCCGCCGGACGGCCTGCTGCCGAACCCGCTCTACCACGACCACTTCCTGCCGGGCATCGCGCTCGTCAAGGAACTCATGGACACCGTCGAACTCAACGGCGCCACGGACTACCGGCACCTGCGCGGCCGGCCGCGGTCCCGGTTCGAGACCGGCGAGATCGTCACCGAGACCGAATCACCCGCCACGCCGGTCACCCTGAACGTCAACGGCCGCGACATCACCGCGCTCGGCACCGAAGGAACCCGCATCTGGTTCGACTTCGGTGACCTGTGCGAGAAACCGACGTCGACGCAGGACTACCTGGTGCTGGCGAACAGCTACGACGACTGGGTGATCACCGCCGTGCCGAAGCTGCAGCATTGTGATCGTGAGGCGCAGCAACGGTTTGCGAACGTCGTGGACGTGCTGGTCGACCGGGATGTCCGGCTGACACTGGTGAGTGACCACCCGCTGAGCGAGATCGTCGGCGGCCAGGCGCTCGACCTCGCGCGCACCGTCAGCCGATTGGAGCTGATCAACACCACCGGGTGAACAGTTCCGCTGCCTCCGCCGCCGATAGTCACCAAAACACCCTGTGCGTAGGAGCAGCAAGTGAAGATGGTGCGCGCCCGGATCGGCGAGCTGGTGGAGAGCAACCGGTTCCAGATGTTCATCGTCGGTGTGATCGCGCTCAACGCGATCACGCTCGGCGCCGAGACGTCGACGGTGTTGCGCGCGAACTTCGGGCCCGCGCTGACGGTGATCGACCACCTGGCGCTCGTGATCTTCACGCTCGAACTGGCCGCCCGGCTGTACGCGTTCGGCTGGAAGTTTTTCAAGGACCCGTGGAACGTCTTCGACTTCGTGATCGTGGCCATCGCGCTGATTCCGACCGCGGGTCCGTTGGCCGTGCTGCGCAGCCTGCGGATCCTGCGCGCGCTGCGGCTCGTCGCGATGGTGCCGAGCATGCGCCGGGTCGTCACCGCGCTGGTGAAGTCGATTCCCGGCCTGGTCTCGTTGTCGGGACTGCTGTTGCTGCTGGTCTACGTCGGCGGCGTGATCGCGAGCAACCTGTTCGGTGACACCGGCGACCCGCGGTTCACCGGGCTGGGCCCGACATTGCTGACGCTGTTCCAGATCACCACCGGCGACGGCTGGTCGGACGTCATGCGCGACCTGATGGAGCAGAAGCCGTTCGCGTGGATCTTCTTCCTGATCTACCTGATGGTGGGGTCGTTCACGATGCTGAACCTGTTCATCGCCGTGGTGTGCAGCGCGATGCAGGAGGAGATCACGCTGCCCGCGCCCCGAAGTGCCGCGCACGACGACCTGTTGCTGCAGGAGGTTCGGGCGTTGCGGGACGAGGTGCGGGCATTGCGTTCCTCTGTCTAAGCACCTGGCCAGAAGGCTTGTCCGGAACCTCAGGCGACTCGTTGCTGGGCGTCAGCAAGTACCACCAACTCAACATCAACAGGCGTTTTTCTACTACCAACAGGGCGTTTCGGGCCCGGGCACCTGGTGCCGGTGCTGCGGGATGTGGAACAGGTTGGGTGTAGTTGACGGCGATTCGATCAAGAGTTGGTGGTACTTGCAGACGCATCGGGCTGGACGCCGAACCGCTCCGCGAGTAACGAACAGGACTTCGGGCAGCCTGCTTAGGCGGCGCGAAGAGGTGTCCGCAGACCGGCGACCACCAGGCGGATCAGCAGGTCGTACGTCTCGTCCAGCTTTTCGGGCCGCTGGAACGCATTTCCCGCTTCCAGCACCGCGAACCCGTGTGCGGCCGCGCGCAGGCAGCGGGCCGCGTGGACGGCTTCGGAGTCCTTCAAGTCGTACGCGCGCAGGGCGGCCAGCATGATGCCGACCACCCTCTCCGCGGCCGGCGCCACCATCGGCTCAGGTGCCTGGTCGAGCGCGGCGTAGCGGTGCGGATGCCCCAGTACGTAATCGCGCCAGGCCAGCATGAGCGCGCGGATCGCCTCGTCGGCGGATCGGCCGAGCACCGCCCCGCTGATCCGTTCGGCCAGCTCGTCCAGGATCCGCATCGACATGAGCGCGCGCAGCTCGGCCAGGTTGCGGACGTGCTTGTAGAGCGACGGAGTGGCTACTCCCGCGCGGGAGGCCACCGCCGCCAGGGTCAGCGTGGCGGGGCCCTCCTCGTCGACCAGCCGCAGCGCGACGTCGACCACCGCGTCCGCGGACAGTGCCGCCCTAGCCACGGACGCCTGACTTGAGGAAGGCCAGGATCGCGGCGCCCACCTCGGCCGGGAACTGCACGTGCGGGTAGTGGCCCGCTCCCTCGATCACCTCGACCCGGCCCAGCCCTGCCGGCATGGCCGCCACGATGCCCTCGCCCTCGGCGCGGGCATCGGTCCAGTCAGGATCCAGCGATCCCTCGATGACCAGCGCGGGGCAGCGGATGTCGCCGAGCAGGGCGCCGGCGTCGGTCGGCGCGGACATGCCCATCTTGCTCACCACCGCCATCCGGCCAGGCCTGCGCAGGTCGGTGTCGAGCGCGGCGACGTGCTCGGTGTAGCCCGCGGGTTTGGTGCCGGGGTAGGCGTGGTCGAGGTAGCGCTTCCACAGCCCGACGCTGCGGAACATCCCCGCGCCCATGAGCAGCGTCATTCCCTTGCGGTAGCGGGCGTTGGAGAAAAGACCACCGACGTCGATCTTCTGCGCGCGGGTGAACGGGCTGATCTGCACGATGGCGCTGACCAGCTCGGGTTCCTGGGCGGCCGCGATGGTGACGGAGCCGCCGGTGAACGAGTGGCCCACGAGCACGGCCGGGCCACCCAGGTGCCGGACCAGGGCGAGCAGGTCGGCCGCCGAGTCGGTGCGGGTGTAGGAAGCCCAGCCGGTGGTGGACTCGCCGTGGCCGCGCTGGTCCATGCTGGCGACGCGGTACCCCGCGCCGGCCAGCCGGGTGGCGACCTCGCGGTAGGCCGCCCTGTTGTTGCCCATGCCGTGGGCCAGCACGATCAACGGCCCTTCGCCGATCACGTCGTAGGCAAGCCGTCCGCCGTCGAGCTCCAGGAACTCCGTCATGTCCATCCCCCCTGAGTGGCTAAGTGAGATAACCAAAAGGCTAATGGCATTAGCCACCGCCGTCAACCGGTTCGGGGACAGTTCGGACATTTGCGGATCGGATGTGTCGCCGGTCACATGCGAGCACCCTTTTTCGACGGTGATCGTCTCCTCGGATCGTAAGGGACGCAACGAATCCAGGAGATGACCATGACGAAGCCAGGGATGTGGCGGGCACTGACGATGGTGGCGTTGGCCGGTGTCGCGTTGCTGACCACCGCCGGGCCGGCCGGTGCCGACGAACGGCCGACGCGGGCATGTGCCGCCGGCGAACTGTCCGTTCAGATCGGCGAGGGGCACTCCCCGAGTCCCGGCACCAGCAGACTGTTCGTCATCTCGTTTCAGGGCAACGAGGGCGTGAGCTGCCTGCTCGGCGGCCAGCTGGACTTCATCCGGTTCTACGACACCTCCGGACGGCCGCTGGACGTGCGGTTCAGCGACAAGTTCGCGGTGCCACCGTTCGAACAGGTCTGGGTGGACGACCTCCGCCGAGCCGTCGTCTACGTCTCCGCCCCCGCGGGCAGCGGCGGCCTGCCCATCGGCAGCATGGCGTTCAGCGTGCCCACCACGCCCGAGAGCGAGATGACCGCGGCCTGGCCCGCGCCGGTCAACGGGCCGCTGCGCCTCACCAAGATCATGGCACCGGTTAGCTGACCGGTGCCAGGAGTCCCGATCGGCGACGCCGCCGTGCACCGATCGGGACTCCTCGACCCCGGGTTACGGGGTGACCGGGACGTTCGTCAGGCCCTTCTTCGCACGGGAGACCGTGTTCGAGGCGTGCACGACGTTCGGGTTCTCCCGGCACTTCGACGTGGACACGACGTAGACCGCGTACTCGCCGACGTCGCCGAGATCGGACCTGTTGTCGCGCCACGTGTTGCCGCAGCCGTTCAGGAACGACGGCGTGGTGCTCGGGTTGTGCGTCTCGTAGCCGTTCTTGAACGTGCCGGGCGAGGCGAAGGAGCCGGTGTTGCCCTCGATCAGGTAGCCGGTGCCCTTCACGTCCACCCACGAGTCGGCGGAGTTCGCGCCGCTGATCCCGGTGCCGTTGAAGGTGTTGCCGCGGATGACGCCGCCCTGCGTGCCTTCCTTGACGTCGATGTGCTCGGCGGAGACGTTCGGGCCGATCCTGTTGCCGAGCACCTGGACGCGGTCGGACCGGTCGACACCGCCGGAGTTGCCGTGGCACTTCCAGTTGGAGTTCGCGGAGCCGATGTAGACGCCCTCGCCGTAGTCCTTCGTCACGACGCCCGCGTCGGTGATCGTCGAGTTCCTGATCACGCCGTCGGCCGACGAGCGGCGGAAGTGCACGCCTTCCTCGTCGGTCCTGCGCACGGTGACGCCGTCGATCGTCACGTGGTGGGAGTTGTCGAGGATGATGCCCTTCTTGGACTCCGCGACGGTGATGCCCTTGATGTGCCAGTACGGCGCGTTGTACAGCCACAGGCCGTAGCCCGAGTCCCAGCCCGCGGTCGGCACCGGGCAGGGGGTCGGTGCGGTGCCGGCCGGGCCGTCGTTGATCAGCACCGCGGTCGACGGGCCGGTCAGCGTGATCGGGTTGCTCGCGGTGCCGGCCTTCTGCGTCAGGAACGCGCCGCGGTAGGTGCCGGCCGCCAACGAGATCGTGTCACCCGGCTTGGCGTTCGCCAGTGCGGTCTTGAGCTGGTCCGCGGTGGACACCGGAATCGTCCCCGCGGGCTCCTCCGGGTCGGTGGGCTCCTCCGGTGTGCCGGAGCCGGGAATGTTCTTGAGGAACAACGACTTCGCCGTGTCGGTCTTGGTCGCGTCGACGCCGTGACCGCCGGTGTAGTCGCGCTGCTCGTTCTTCGCCCAGTCCGCGATCGCGGTGCCGTTCGACGTCCAGGTGCTGGTACGCGCTGCCGTTCCAGCCGAACTGGTAGACCCGCTGCCGGTCGTCGTAGAAGGGCTCGAAAGCGCCACCGGTCGACAGCTGCTTGGTCATCTCGTTGTTGAAGAAGACGTTGCGCGGCCCGGAAGCGCCCGACCACTTGACGGCCTTCTTGCCGGCGCCCCACCAGATCGGGAACCAGTTCGAGTCGTCCGGCCCGCCGCCGCCCTCCTCACCGCAGTTCGCGCGGCAGTTGCCCGAGCGGTGCGCGTAGGAGACGCGGACCGTGTTGTTCTCGAACAGGTTGTTGCGCTCCCAGCCGCCGTGCAGGTTCAGGTCGGAGTCGAAGTCGTTGCCGAGCACCACGTTGCCCGCCGCGGACCACTGGAAGGTGAAGTGCCGCAGGTTGCGCGAGGTGTTGCCGGCGTAGAGCGAGTCCCACACGCGCGAACCGCGGAAGTAACCGTTGCCGCCCTTGCCCTTGTTCCACGAACCGTCGAGGTGGTTGTCGACGATCTGCAGGTTCTTGGCCTCCTCGGTGACGATCGGGTGCGACCCGGTCATCTCCGCGCGGATGCCCTTCACCCACGAGTTCGCCGCCCACTTGAAGACGATGCCGTGCATCTCGTCGGCGGGCGCCATGTTGCCGTAGTTGTTGACGGCCTCGGCGGGGTTCGAGGTCCGGCATCGCCTGGGTGAAGCCGAAGTTCTCGAAACCGACGCCGAGGACCGGGTCCACCAGCGGCGACACCTTGGAGTCGTAGGTCGTCCCGCCGATCGCGGGTGAACCGTCCGAGGTGGAGTTGACCGGGACGTCGAACTCCAGCGGTTTGTCGAGCGTCACCGTGGTGCCGGAAACCGAGGCGACGGTGAAGATCTGCTGGCGCATGTGCATGTTCAGCATCGGGTACGGCGTCCCGGTGGCGAACTGCTGCTCGTAGAACTTGACCGAGTTCGCGGCGCGGACGTTGACGAACATGCCCGCCTTGATCGTGCTGGTGGACTGGACCTGGATGGTCCGGTCGCCGGCCTTGGCGGCGGCCCGCACCTTCGCGCCCGCCTTCCAGTGCACGTTGACCGTGCCCTCGAAGATGTCCTTGCGGTTCTCGGGCGCCGAGGCGTGATCGCTCGCGTAGGCCGAGTGCACGCCGCGCGACTGCACCCGGAACAGGCCGCGGCCCGGCCACAGCCAGCCGCCCTTGCCCTGCGCCGTACGTCATCCCGTCCTCGTCCCAGTCCGAGCCGTCCGGGGTGAGCGCGTCGTAGCGGGTGTCGGCGTCGGGGGAGTAGACGACCTTCGTCGGCGGTCGCGCCGGCTCCTCTGATGATCAGGTAGTCGGCGTCGACGTGCAGCTCCTTCGACACCCTCAGCTCGCCGGCCGGCAGCGTGATGAGGCTCAGCTTCGAATAGCTCGCGCTGGGCGAGCACGACGTCCTGATGGCGTCGATCGCGGCCTGCAGCCCGGCGGTGTCGTCGGTGGCGTCATTCGGCCGGACGTTGAACTGCGAGGCGAGTTCGGCAGATGTTATCCGGCAACTCTCGTTCGGGTTCACATCATTGTTTCCGGGCAGCACGCCATTGCCGCGATACCCCGCCTTCGACCAGTCGTAGAGGCCGGAAACAGGGGAACGCCGGTTGCCTGACGAGACATCCAGGCCCGTCAGTGCTGGTGCGGCGGTGGCGGTGGTCACCGGTACGGCGAGTGAACCGATTAGGAGCAGGGTCAGCAGGGGTAGGGAGGTTCGCGTCATTGACAACCCTCTTCGGCAGGGCGGGGCTATTTCTTTGTAGTCGACAGTTGTATATGTGTCAAACATTCACATTTCTGAATTGGGGATTCTGAAATGGTTTTCAATGACGATTCTTTTCCTGCTTCGGGCGGTGCCGCACATCCTGGCTGACGTGGAATACGGGCTCTCCGTATGCGTTCGGCACACCCGTTCGTGTCCGAACCAACCCCTGAACGGCGGATCGCCGACTGGGCCGAGGGCTGCAAGGGTCGGTGGCTGTTCGGCAGCTTGCGTTCCAACGAACAGGAGCATCCAAGGTCATGGCGAGCCCTACCGTGAAGCCGGTTCTGCGCACCGACTACCAGCGTTCCGTCGCCGACTACTGGAACAAGGAGAAGGACCCGGTCAACATCAAGCTGGGCGAGGTCGACGGGCTGTACCACCACCACTACGGGCTCGGCGCGTACGACCCGGCCGTGCTGGAGGCGCCGGTCGAGGTGCGCGACGCGGCGATCATCGCCGAGATGCACCGGCTGGAGACCGCGCAGGCCGAGGTGCTGCTCGACCACTTCGGCGACATTCCGTTCGGCGGCCGGCTGATGGACGGCGGTTCCGGTCGTGGCGGCACGAGCGTCATGGCCAACGCGCGGTTCGGCTGCGAGGTCGACGGCGTCAGCATCTCCGAGCAGCAGGTGGCGTTCGCCAACCGGCAGGCGGCCGAGCGCGGCATCTCCGACCAGGTCCGGTTCCACTTCAAGAACATGCTCGACACCGGCTTCGAGACCGGCGCGTTCAACGGCATCTGGACCAACGAGACCACGATGTACGTGGACCTGCAGCAGCTCTACGGCGAGTTCGCGCGGCTGATCGCGCCCGGTGGCCGGTACGTCTGCATCACCGGCTGCTACAACGACCTGACGGGTGGCCGTTCGCGTGCGGTGAGCCAGATCGACCAGCACTACATCTGCAACATCCACCCGCGCAGCGAGTACTTCAAGGCGTTGGCGGACAACGGTTTCGTGCCGATCAGCGTCGTCGACCTGACGTCGGAGACGATCCCGTACTGGGAGCTGCGCGCGAAGTCGTCGGTCGCGACCGGCATCGAGGACCCGTTCCTCACCGCGTACAAGGAGGGCAGCTTCCACTACCTGCTGATCGCCGCGGACCGGGTGTGATGAGGGATGTGCTGAACGGGCCGTCCGGGCTGGGCACTTCGGCTGCCCGGCTCGGGCGGCCCGAGCCCGTCGAGTTGCCACCCGAGCCCGGCTACGCGGAACGCCCGTGGGGCGACGGCACGGCACCCCCGTTGTACGTGCCGGTGGTCGAGCGCGAGGACGACCTGCTGGCGGCCGCGGTGGACGAGCGGCTCATCGCCTGGGCGGGGGACTGCGGTTTCGAGGAGCCGGAACGGTTCCTGGGCGGCCTGTTCGGGCGTCTGGCCGTGCTCACCCACGTCGACACCGACGACGTCGAGCAGCTGCTGATCGCCGCGAAGCTGAACGCGGCGTGGTGGGCGGCCGACGACCTGTACGCCGACAGCACCGAGATGGGCGCCGTCCCGGCAGAGTTGCCGCCACGCCTGGCGCTGGCGATGGCCGCGATGGACCCGGTCGCGCCCGCCGCCGAGTTCACCCGGGAGCTGGAGGAAACGCTTGCGGCGGACCCGGTGCTGGTCGGCCTGCGGTCGGGCATCGCGCACCTGACGTCCCGCAGCACCCCAACTGTGGTGCAACGGGTCTGCTACTCGACGTTCGCGATGTTCGTGTCCTGGAGCGCCTACGCGGCTTGGCGGCACACCGGGAACTACCCGCCGGCGTGGCAGTACCTCGCCACGCGGCAGCACGACACCTTCTACACGTCGATGACGCTGATCGACGCCGTCGGTGGCTACGAGCTGCCCGCGCCGTTGTACTACGACCCGCGCGTGCGGCAGCTGCTGACGTCCGCGGGCACGGCGTCGGTGATGGTGAACGACCTGGTGTCGGTGGAGAAGGACGCCGCCGACGAGAAGCCGGTCTGCAACATGGTGCTGCAGATCGCGGCGGACCGGGAGTGCTCGATCGCCGAGGCGACCGCGCGGACCGTCGAGCTGCACAACCAGCTGGTGCGCGACTTCGAGGCCGGGCACCGGGCGCTGCTCGCGGTGCCCTCGCCCGAACTGCACCGGTTCCTGAAGGGCACCAAGGCCTGGATGGGCGGCGGCTTCGAGTGGCACACGACGCATCCGCGTTACCGGTAGGAGCTGGGCAGGCCGGGAGGATGCTGCCTCCCCGTCTGACCGGCACACCCGCTGCGGTCGCGCTCGACTCGCGAGGGCTCCTCACCGTGCCGCACAACGGGACGTTCACACTGACGACCTCGGTCCGTTAGTCCACTGTGGATAGATATTCACTCTTATGCAGCAACGTTCCGGCGCATGTCCGCGCAGCACACGGGGTACTCAGTGGATCCCAAACCCCAGGTCCCCCGTCCGGGTGTCGTCCGGACGCGTGCGGCCCCTCCTGGACGTGAGGAGTGGTTGAGATGGCACACCTGCGCCGAGTCGTCGACGTTCGCACCGGTGACGAGTTCGATCAGCCCGTTCCTTACGGACTGGTGTACCCGGTGTGCACCGCGGACGGTTCCCCGCCACCCAGTCAGCGGGGCCGGACGTGGGAGCACCTGGTGGCGAGTGACCGCGAGCTGCGGCAGGTGTCGTGAAGCCGGTGTCGTGAGGTCCGTGTGAAGGGCGCCCGCACCGGGTATTGCCTGGTCGGGTGACCCGGTCGGGCGCCCGTGCGAAGGGAGTTCGACATGGACTTCGGACAAGGGCTGACCGACGCCTGGCGAGCGGTGGCGACGTTCGTGCCCAAGCTGGCGGCCTTCCTGCTGATCCTGCTGATCGGCTGGTTCGTCGCCAAGGCGGTGGCCAAGCTGATCGACAAGGTGCTCGAGCGGGTCAAGTTCGACCGGCTGGTCGAGCGCGGCGGTATCAAGCAGATGCTCTCGCGGACCAAGTTCGACGCCTCTGACCTGCTCGCGAAGCTGGTCTACTACGCGCTGCTACTGATCACGCTGCAGCTCGCGTTCGGCGTGTGGGGACCGAACCCCGTTTCGGAGCTGCTGACCGGCATCGTGGCGTGGCTGCCGAAGGCCGCGGTCGCGATCATCATCGTCGTGGTGGCCGGCGCGATCGCCAATGCGGTCAAGGACTTCATCGGCGGTGCGCTCGGCGGACTCTCCTACGGCAGGGTGCTGGCCAACGTCGCGTCGGTGTTCATCTGGGCGCTCGGCATCATCGCCGCGCTGAACCAGATCGGTGTCGCCACCACGGTGACCACGCCGGTGCTGATCGCGGTGCTCGCGACGGTCGGCGGCATCCTCATCGTCGGTGTGGGCGGTGGCCTGGTGCGGCCGATGCAGGACCGCTGGGAGGGCTGGCTCGGGCGCGCGGAGCGGGAACTGCCGCAGGCGCAGGCTCAGGCGGAGGCCTACCAGCGCGGTCGCGAGGACGCGGTCCGGGCGCGGCCGGCGGCGGAGCCGGTCGAGGCGGCCGAGCCGGTCACCACGACCGGACGGCAGGCGCCGGCGGAGGACCCGGTGCTCGGCGCACCGAGGCCGGAGGACCGGTAACGAAGTGTCGAACGGGGCGCACCGGCTTGCAGGACACGCCTGGGTGCGTCCCGTTTCGCGTGTCAGGCGAGTTCCGGAACCTCGTTGGTCAGCGGCCGCACGCCGTGCATGGTCGCCAGCTGACACACGGCCATCAGGCGCGCGCCGAGCCACGACGACGTCGTCCACTCCGACTCGCCCGCCTCGTCCAGCAGCCCGCGGGCGTACGCGGCGAGCAGCACGATCGCGGCCACCGTGCCGGCACCCTCGACGCCGAGCAGCAGGATGTCGCGCACCGCGGCGCCGTGCTGGTCGACCTCGGCGGCGAGCGCGGGCGTGAGGGCGAGCGCCGCCCACCCGGTCACACCGATCCGGTCGGACAGGTCGGAGATCCACCGCCGCGCGTTGTTCTCGCGCCAGTTCACACGCATTCGGACACGGTAGCCGCCGCAGGTAAAACGCCGGTTTGAGCAGGCTTGACCCGGGTACTCGGTCGCGGCGTCAAACAGTCGGCGCGACAATTACGACTGTGAAGGCGGCGATGACCGTGAACCCGGTGGACAGTGCGATCAGCAGGGCGCTGGCCTGCGCTGACGCCGAGCAGGCCAGGAAGTATCTGAGCGAGGCGCTGGCGGACGGCGCTCGAACCGCTCCGCGGGAGGTGGTGGCGTGCCTCGAAGCCGCCGACGAACACCTCGAATACAGCGAGCTGATGGAGGCGCGGACGCTCCTTACCGTCGCCCACGGCCTGCTGGCCCGCCTGGAGCCGGTCCTGCCCAGTCCGTCCACCCCTGGTGATGTCGCGTTACGCGCGCGGGTGAGGGACCGGTAGCCGCCGGCGGCCGTTTGCGGAACGCGCCAGGGGGTAGCCGGACAGTGTGGAAATCGATCACGAAATGAGTGCGGCGGCGACCGGATCGAGCCTGCTCGCGAGCTACACCGACTACCTCGACGCCCAGCGGCTGGTCGACCGGATGTCCGACGACGGCTTCCCGGTGGAGAGCGTGCGGATCATCGGCGACGGCGTCCGGACCGTCGAGCAGGTGACCGGGCGGATGACCAGGGGCCGGGCGGCGATAGCCGGCGCGGCTGCCGGTGCCTGGTTCGGTGTGCTGATCGGTCTGCTGTTCGGGCTGTTCACCGCCGGCACCGCGTGGATCTGGATGGTGCTCATCAGCCTCGTCATCGGCGCTTTCTGGGGAGCGGTCTTCGGCTTCGTCGCGCACTGGAGCACCCGCGGCCGGCGGGACTTCTCCAGCGTCATGACCTTGCAGGCGCGGCGGTACGAGGTGCACGTCGACCTGGACCGAGCCGCTCAGGCGGCGCGTTACGTGCGCTGAGTCCATGCAGACCTTCCTGCCGTTCCCGGACTTCACGGCGACCGCCCGCGTGCTGGACCATCGCCGCCTCGGCAAGCAACGGGTCGAGACGGCGCAGATCCAGCGCGCGCTGGTCGTGCCCGGTCACGGCTGGCGGCGCCACCCGGCGGTGCGGATGTGGGCCGGTTACGAGGAAGCGCTGGTGCGGTACGGGCTGGAGATCTGCGCGGTGTGGCGGGCACAGGGGTTTCAGGACACCTGCGCGGCGACCATGCGGTCGGACCTGGCGCGGGCCAAGGAGATCACGCACGTGCGCACCCAGGACGAGCTCGCCGAGGCGGGGGCGCTGCCGGGCTGGTTCGGAGATCCCGCGCTGCACCGCAGTCACCGGTCGGCGTTGGTGCGCAAGGATCCCGCGCACTACCGGCGGTTCTTCCCCGGCGTGCCGGCCGACCTGCCGTTCGTCTGGCCTGTCCCGGTCACGGTGTGATCAGGAGCCGCCGACGCTCACCCGGACGGTGAAGCCCTCGTCGTCGCGGCCCATCGACACGTAGTCGCAGGTGCGGTGCAGGATCCAGAGCCCGAGGCCGGCCGTGCGCGACGCCTCCGTGGGCATCAGGCCGGCGAGCGGGTCCGCGGGACCGGCGCCCCGGTCGGTCGCCGTCACCACCACGCGGGACTCGTCCGCCCACAACCGGAAGCACACCGGCGCGACGCCGTGGCTGAGGCCGTTCGTGATGATCTCGCTCGCCGCGTACACGACGTCGTGCGCGTTGTCCTCGGTGAGCCGGGTGGCACGGACTGCCGCGGCGACGGCGTGCCGGACCGCGGCGGGCGACGGGTCGACGAGGTCGACCAGCGGAGCACCCTGCTCCAGCACGTCCGGGACCGGTGCGCTGAGCGGGAGACCGTTGCCGAACACGGGGCTGGGCAGGTGCTCGCCCGAGGTGGTGGCGATGTACTCGTGGGTGCGCGCGACGTCGGCGAGCACCTCGGGCGGGGTGATCCTGGTGTCGTACGGGCACAGGCCCCACAGCGGAAACTCGGCGAACGCCTGGTTGATGGCGCTCTCGTAGCGGCCCCACCAGTCCCACGGCACGCCGACACCGGGGTGGGGCACGTCGCCGACGGCGCGGATCTGGGTCGCGCCCGCCTTGGCGTGCCTGGCGCAGATGTCCCGGTAGCCGGCGATCGTGTCGACCGGCCGGGCGTACTGGTCGGCACTCGGCAGGTACGTGACGGCGTCGTCGGCGCCCAGTGCGGCGCGCAGCAGAGCGGTGTTCTGCTCCGTGCACGCGACGAAGGTCGGCTGGCCCGCCCGCAGGCCGCCCTCGACGAACGGCACGGCGATCGTGAGGAAGTCGTCGTCGGAGCCGTAGAAAGCGGTCTCGTGGTAGAAGCCCGTCATCGGACGCATTCCACGTCGGCGACGTCACCCCGGGCCAGGTAGCAGGCACGCCGGCCCAGCGCGAGACCGTCGGCGAGGAACTCCAGGGCCCGCGCGCGGAACTCGGCGAAGTCGTCGAACGGCCGGCACAAATGGTCGTTCGAGTGCGGCCCGACGACGACGTCGGTGACCCCGGACGTGCGCATCGCCCGATCCTACGCTCGCTCCCCGTGTGGTCCATCCGAGCGAATCTGCGCACCCATCGGCTGTGCTCGGCTCACGGGAAGGCGTTCAGACGTTGTCTGCGATACGGTCGGATCCGGGTTGAGCAGGCAGCCCTGAGCGACGGCCGGGCCGTCCCACCTGGGAGGTTGCCGCATGCGCACCGACGATGACGTTCCGTTCCGTACCACGAGTGAAAGCATGGGCGCCTCCGTCGTCGTGCACGTCGAGGGCGAGCTCGACTGGGAGACGGTCGACGAGCTGTCCGGCTGTCTGGGTGCCGCGGTGCGTTCGGTCGCCGCACCCGCTCCCGTCGTGGTCGACCTGACCGCGCTGGGTTTCCTCGGGGCGCGCGGCATCGCGGAGCTGCTCGACCACCAGGACCTGTGCCTGCGCCGGGGCAGCGCGCTGGTGGTCGTGGCGAACACGGCGGCGGTGCTGCGGCCGTTGGAGGCGCTGGAGCTGACGGACGTGCTGGGCGTGCGGCCCACCCTGCCGGCGGTGGCGCGAGAGGTGTCCGGCTCGGCCTGATCGGTCCACAAAACCTCCGAGGAGGTGCCCACGGACGACACGGCTTACGCGATGCTCGCGAACCTGCTGCAGGAAAGCCATCTCCTCACCATGGAACGCCTGCCGGAGCTGGTCGGGCAGCAGGCCGCCGCCGTGGGGCTGTCGGAGATCCTCATCCTGCTCTCGGATCTGCGCGAAGAGTCGTTGGTGACGCTGCATCCCGACGGTGTGCGCTCGTTCCCGGTGGACGCGAGCCTGCCCGGCAGGGCCTTCCGCGACGTCACGCTGATCGCCACCGGACGGCGGCAGAACGGCGACCACCACTTCTGGATCCCGTTGCTCGACGGCACGGAACGCCTCGGCGTGCTGGGTGCCGCCGCACCGGACGCGTCACCCTCCACAATGGACCGTCTGCGGGCGCTGGCTTCGCTGGTGGCACTGATGCTGGTGAGCAAACGCCCGCACAGCGACACCTACGCCCGGCTCGTGCGGTCGCGGCCGATGGCCGTCGCCGCCGAGGTCGTGTGGCCGTTGATGCCGCCGCTCACGTTCGCCACGGACAACCTGGTGCTCACCGCGGTGCTGGAACCCGCGTACGAGATCGGCGGCGACGCCGTCGACTACGCGATCGAGGGCGACGTGGTGCACCTGTCGATCTTCGACGCGATGGGCCACGACCAGTCCGCCGGCCTGACGGTGGCGCTCGCGACCGGAACCTGCCGCAGCCACCGGCGGCGCGGCGCGAACCTGGTCGACACCAGCGCCGCCGTGGACGAGGTGATCGGAACCCAGTTCGGCGGTATGCGGTTCACCACCGGCGTGCTGGCCGAGCTCGACTTCCGCACCGGCGTGCTGAGCTGGGTCAACCGCGGCCACCCGCCCCCGCTGGTGATCCGCCAGGGCCGCTGGCTGCGGCAGCTGCGGTGCCGGCCGACGCCGCCGATGGGCTTCCAACTACCGGCGACTCCCGTGCTGTGCCGCGAACAACTCGAACCAGGCGACCGGCTGCTCTTCTACACCGACGGCATCGTCGAGGCGCGTGACAGCCACGGCAGCCAGTTCGGCCTGCGCCGGTTCGCGGACTTCGTCATCCGCCGCGAAGCCGACGGCTGCCCGGCGCCGGAAACGCTGCGCCGGTTGATGCGCACGGTGCTCGACCACCAGAACGGGCGGCTGCAGGACGACGCGAGCGTGCTTCTCGTGGAGTGGCAGCACAACCGCGAGAAGTCACTGCTCGTGCACCACGCTAACCGTGCCTGATCCAGCGCAGCACCACCCAGATCACGACGATCCCGGCCACGACCCGCAGTCCGGATCGTGCCGCGACCAGCCGTTCCGCGTCGGCCTGCTGGTTCAGCGCCCTGTCCCTGTCGTCGCGGCCTCTGTTGACGCGGCCCTTCTTCATTCGGTGTCCCCTAAAGCATCGGTGGCAACGCGCGGTAGCTCTCGGTGTAGTAATCGTCCGTGCGCCGGCGGTAGTCGTCGTGGTCGGCGTCGGCGTGGTACTCCGGCGCGTTCTTGATCTGCTCCTTGGTGCGGTCGACGTAGACCTTCCGCTCGGCGTGGTCCACCCGCTGCACCGTGCCCACGGGCAGCACGACCTTGTGGCCGAAGATCCACGGACCGGTGTCGACCATCAGGCTGTCGTGCGGCAGCTTCGCGTTGGCCTCGTCGATCTTGCCGATGCTGCCGTCGGTGGCTTCGACGTGATAGCCGATCAGTCCGGTGTCCGGGCGTTGGGCCAGGTCAGGCTCGTCTTCGCGCTCGGGTTCGTTCAGCCAGGACGGGTCACGCCACACCCACGGGGCGAACGGGAACGGTTGCATCTCGACCTCCCTGCGTTCGTACCTCGCTGTACCTGAACCACCGGGGTACCCGTTTCGCCGGGAGATCATCACCGGACCCGGTCGAGCTCCGTGGCGCGCAACCGGCAGGTTCGAAAGCACCTGTCGGTAGTAGGTAAGTGCTTGTTGATGTTGAGTTGGTGGTACTTGCGGGCGCCATCAGAGCCAGCCCGACGTGCTGGCCGCCGCCCGCGGCCCGCACGGCGGGCCGATCATTAGGCTGCTGACATGCCCGGCCCGAGACCTGACGACGTGCACGCGCTCGATGAGCTCGTCGCCGCGCTGCGTGCGCTGAAGGTGTGGGCCGGCAACCCGTCGCTGCGGCAGCTGGAGAAGCTGTCCGGGCTCGCGCGCAGCACCCTGGCGGACGCGCTGAGCCCGCGCCGGAAGACCGCGCCGGCCGTGGAGGTGCTGCGCGGCCTGCTGCGGGCGTTCGGCGTGCCCGACGACGAGGTGGCGCCGTGGCTCGCCGCCTGGCGCCGGGTGCAGGCTGAACCGGTCCGCGTTCCGGTCGCGGTGCCGCGACAGCTGCCCGCGGTCGTGCCGGGCTTCACCGGGCGCGCCAAGGCGTTGAAGGAGCTGACCGCGCTGCTCGAGGGCGGCAGCAGGCTGGCGGTCGTGTGCGGGATTCCCGGCGTCGGCAAGACGGCGCTGACCGTGCAGTGGGCGCACCAGGTGGCGGGCCGGTTCCCCGACGGCCAGGTGTACGTCGACCTGCGCGGGTACTCGTCCGGGCCGCCGGTCACCCCGGATCAGGCGCTCGCGCTCGCGATCCGGGCGTTCGGCGTGCCCGGTGAGGACATCCCGCTGCAGCAGGACGCGATGGTCGGCATGTTCCGGTCGATCACGTCCGACAAGCGCGTCCTGGTCGTCGTGGACAACGCGCCGAGCGCCGCCCACGTGCGACCGCTGGTGCCGGGCGGGCCGGGCTGCCTGACGGTCGTGACGAGCCGGGACCGCCTGGCCGGTCTGGTCGCCCGCGACGGCGCGCACCGGCTGGAGCTCGGGGTGCTCTCGCCGGAGGAGGCACCGGCCGTCGTGATCAGCGTGCTGGGCCCGGAACGGGTGCTGCGCGAGGAACACGCCGTCGAGGAGCTCGTCCGGTTGTGCGGGTACCTGCCGCTGGCGTTGCGGATCACCGCGGCCAACCTCGCAGACCGTCCACATCAGACGATCGCGGAGCTGATGGCCGAGCTGACCGCCGGCGACCGCCTCACCGCGCTGGAGGTGGAGGGAGACGACGACGCGGCGGTGCGGACGGCGTTCGGGCACTCCTACTGCGGCGCTCGACCCGTTGGCGCGGAAGTTGTTCTGCCGCATGGGGGTCGCACCAGGGCCGGAGCTTCCGGCGCGAGCGGCGACGGCCTTGCTCGGCGCGGAAGCCGGGCCCGCGTTGCGCGCTCTCGTCAGCGCTCACCTGGTCGAGGTGCGGGCCGCGGGCAGGTACGGACTGCACGACCTGCTCCGCCTCTACGCGCGGGAACGTTGCGCTGCCGAGGAAAGCGCGGCCGAGACCGATGCGGCGATCGGCCGGCTGTACGACCAGTACCTGGACCTGGCGGTCGCGGCGGCACGCGCGGTCCGGCCGGACTTCTCGGTGCTTGCCTCCGTCCCGCAGCACTCGTTCGCCGATGCCACCGAGGCTTTGCAGTGGTTCGACGCCGAACGCGCCACCCTGGTCTCCGCGATCGAGCAGGCCCACTCGCCCATGGCGTGGTTGCTCACCGACGCGCTGCGCGGTTGTTACTGGTTGCGCCGCCACACCGTCGAATGGCTGGCCGTCGCACGGATCGGTCTGGCCGAGGCCGAGCGACGCCACGATGCGAGTGCGTCCGCGGCGATGCACCTGTCGCTGGGCACGGCGCAGTGGGGCGCGGGTGATCACCGAGCCGCGGCCGGGCACTTCGAGCACGCGGTGGAGTTCAGCCGGATCGCCGGAGACCGGCTGCGCGAGTTCACCACGCTGGGCAACCTGGGCGGCGTGCACGCGGAGCTGGGGTCGCTGGCGGAGGCGGCCGACTGCTTCCGCCAGGAGCTCGCGTTCTACGCGGAGATCGGGGACACGGCCCGGCGCGCTCGTGCGCTCGGCAACCTCGGCCTCGCCGAGATGCGGCTCGGGCGCCTGGTCGAGGCGGCGGCCGACCTGGCGGCGGCGGTCGAGCTGCGCGAGGAGATCGGCGAGACGCGGTCCGCCGCGAACTCGCTGGGTGCCCTCGGCGTCGTGCACCGCTACCTCGGCGACCTCGACCAGGCCGCGCATTTCCTGGGCCGCGCCCAGCAGCTGAACCACGACCACGAGGACCGGGTCAGCGAAGCGGCCGCGTTCGACGACCTCGCCCGCGTGCACCGGGACGCGGGCCGGCCGCGGGAGGCACTGCGGTGCGCGGAGCAGGCGCTGGCGCTCGCGAAGGGCTCCGGCCGGGTCGAGATCGACGCGCTCATCACCGTCGCCGCGGTGCGGGGCCGGCGCGACGACCTGCGCCGGGCGTGGCGGATGGCGGTCGACGCCGGGTACGGCCACGGCGTGGCGGACGCGCTGGTCGAGCTGGCCTGGCTGGACCTCGCCGCCGGTGACGTCCCGGCGGCGGTGTGGAACGCGTCCGAGGCGGCGGAACGTGCGGCGGCGACCGGTCAGCGCATCCTGGAGGGCCTGGCGCTCACCGTCCTGACCAGCGCCTGCGAGGCCGGCGGAGATTCGGTGGCGGCTCAGGACAACGGACGGCGGGCGGCGGACGTGCTGGCGAGCGCCGGGTACCGAGGCGTCCGGGATCGTCCGAACGGCTTGTGAGCAGCCGCGGTGCTTGATAGATCCGTGTGTTGAAGGGGGATTCTCATGAAGAAACTGTCCATGTCGGTCGCGGCTGCCCTGATTCTCGGGCTGGTCGCGGCACCGTCCGCCCAGGCCGACATCATCTGCGGGCCTCCCGGCGATCCCGTTTTCGATCCCGGCTCCGAGTGCAAGGTCGACTTTTCGATGAACCCCGCGATGACGGGTGGCAGTGCGCTGGTGAAGGGCTACTACCAGCGCGGAACGATCACCGTCGAGGCCCCGTCGTTCATCAAGGACTCCGCCGACGACGGCCAGGCCGTCCACCTGTGGGTGCGGTACAGCTACGCGGAACCGTTTGCGTCGGGCCCCTACGAGGAGTCGATTGCCACCGTCTCCGGGGTGGGCGCGACGAAGGACGTCCAGTGGTCCGCCTCGTTCATCGAGGGCCTCGAGGCACGGGTGTGCGTCGGGGAGGGCACCGCGAACTGCTCCCCGTGGAGGGGCTGACCGGCTGTCCGGATGTGTCCGGAGTCGTCCGAAGACCTTTCCCGGGCAGTGGCCTGGGCGCGACGCTCGTGCGGTGACCGACGAGCTGAACCCGCAGACGCGCTGCCGTCCACTTCAGGGGGTGTGGACCGGCAGCGCGTCCCACAACGTGCCGCCTGCGAACGTGATCGTGCCGCGCAGCAGTTTTTAATCCGATGAGTTCTGGCCGCGATAGTGGTCCACCCTCCCAGCAAGCTTGCGAGGAGTGGACCTCATGGATATGCACAGCGTGATGTGCGTGCGCGACCTCACCCGGTCGCTGCCGTGGTACCAGGTGTTCTTCGGACGCGAGGCCGACGAGGTCATCGGCGAGGAACACCTCTGGCAGACCGGGGAGAACGCCTACCTCGTCCTCGACGACCGCGACGTGCGGGAGAAGAGGGTGGGCGGCTCCATGATCACGTTCGGGGTGACCGTCACCGAGTTCGGCGAGACCCTCGCCCGGCTCGTCGCCCAGGGCATCGCGCACGAGCCCGTCGAGACCTATGCCAACGGTGTCCGGCACGTCGAGGTGCTGGATCCGGACGGCAACAGCCTGTCGCTGGCCGCACTGCCGGAGTAGGTCTGTGGAGCCGCCACGCCTGACCCTCGTTCAGCAAAGCTATCGCAGGAACCCCGGCCGTTACGGCCGGGAGGAATGCGCTCTCCGGTTCCGCGGCGCCCTGGCGCCGAGGAACGGTACGACGCTGGGAGGTGACGTTGCCTGGCCCTGGCAATAGTCTCGAACACGCGTTCGGTACGGTTGCTCGGGTGAAGCTCGTCGTGCAGGTCAAGCTGCTGCCGACTGCCGAGCAGGCGGCGGTGTTGTGGTCGACTCTGCAGGCGTGTAATGACGCCGCTGATGTGGTGTCGCGGGTGGCGTTCGAGACGGGCGTGTTTCGTGAGTACGCGCTGCGTAAGCCGACCTACGCGGTGTTGAAGGCGCGGGGTTTGGGTGCGCAGGCCGCTCAGCATGTGATCAAGAAGGTTGCGGACGCGTACACGACGTTGCACGCGAACATCCGCAACGGCAATCTCGGCCCGGTGGGCGGCAGGCGGCGGGTGAAGGCCGAGTCGAAACCGATCGGGTTCCGGTCTGTTGCGGCGCAGCCGTTTGATGACCGCTGCTTGTCGTGGCAGTACGACGCGGGCACGGTGTCGATCTGGACTGTCGTGGGCCGGGTGAAGAACCTGCGGTTCACGGGGTCGCCGGATCAGCTCGCGACGCTGCGGGCGCATCGGCGGGGCGAGTCGGACCTGCTGTTCCGGGACGGCATGTGGTTTCTGGTCGCCACCTGTGATGTCGAGGAGAGGCCCGCGTTCGAACCGGTCGACTGGATCGGGGTGGACCGGGGCATCGTGAATCTGGCGACCACCAGCGATCTGGACAACTTTCAGGGGCGTCGGCTGCGGCGTTATCGGCGCTGGCATGCCCGCAAACGTGCCGAGTTGCAGGCCAAGCGCACCAAGTCCGCGACCCGCCGGTTGAAGCGCCGCGCGAAGCGTGAGGCGCGGCACGCGACACACGTGAACCACAAGATCGCCAAGCAGATTGTGGCTGTTGCCGAACGCACCGGCCGCGGTATCGCCCTGGAAGAGTTGGGCGGTATCCGTGACCGGGTCACGGTTTCCCGGCACCAGCGAGCCACACTCAACACTTGGCCGTTCCACCAGCTCGAGCAGCACCTCCGCTACAAAGCCCGGCGCGCCGGTGTGCCGGTGCTGCTCGTCGACGCGCGGTACACCAGCCAGATGTGCCCGCGATGCGGGCACACCGACCGCGCCAACCGTCCCACCAGGGACCACTTCTGCTGTCGCCGGTGCGGTCTCGCTGGACCCGCCGACGTCGTCGCCGCCGTGAACGTCCGAAACCGGGCACGGTCGGTGTGGGTACACGTCAACGTGCCCGACCCGGTCCCTGCCTAGGCGATCGGTAGATGCGGCCCGCACACGCGCAGCCAGCCGTGGACGAGGAACGCGAACAACGCCCCACCGGGACCGAGCTCTCAAGCTCGGTCCCCTTCAGGGCCGAGTAGTTGACGGTTTCCACGCTTCCCGGATCGCGGCGCCGAGCCCGCCGAGGTTCTTGCGCACCCGGCCCTGCGCAGCGGGGCGCGGCACCAGGTCGTTGCCTTCCAGGTCGAGCAGGAAGCGGTAGGTCATCCCCTTCTGCTCGAGTCTGTCCGGTCTGGACTCACCCGCCAGCGCCCGCTGGATCTCCCGGCGGGCCTTGGCCGGGACGTACCAGGGAGTGATCAGCAGCAGCACGCCCGCGAACACCCCGGCGGTGATCAGGGCGGAGAGGAGAACCGCGGGCCTGCTGTCCCGCGATGTCAGCAACCCGACCGTGCCGGCGGCGAGGAGGACCGCGCCGTACACCACAGCCCAGCCCGAGGTGGCGGCGGCCGGGTGGTCGGCAGGCGCGAGTCGCCACTTCTGATCAGGGGCCCGCTGCCACCTCTTGAGCGTCTGGCCCTGGACGAACGCGGTGGCGATGGCGGCGAACCACACGACGACGTCGAGCACGATCATGGTGGCCGTCAGGTGGTTGTTCACGAGGAACGTCACCGGGCGGGCCAACAGGATGCCGATGACACCGAGCAAGCCCACGCCGATCAGCAGGAGTACCAGCCTTCTCAGCAGCACGCGCCACACGTCCACGAACAGTGCGAGCGGAGTGCGGCGCACCACCGGAATGCTGCCCAGGATCATCAGCGCGACGACGACCGCGGCGACACCCGCGAGCGAGATGGCACCCACCTCCGACTTCGTGTCGTCGGTGGTCGTGATCGCATGCGTCACCAGCGGCACGACCGGAGTCAGCAGCACCAGGCCGTGCAGCATCGTTCGAGAGCGCAGTGCCGCATATCCGAACACGGTGAGCAACATGCCCGCGCCCAGCGCCGCGGCGGGCGCGATGAGACCTGTGGGCAGCAGGTTGAACATCGCGAGCATCAGCATCGCGGCACCGATCGCGATCGCCAGCAGCCCTCCTGCCTGCGCGATGCGGTTGCCACGGGTGAGGCCGTAGACCGTCCAGTACGGCAGCAGCGTGGCTCCGCGAAGCATGCGCGTCACCGGTTTGACCGCCCCGAGTCCCGAGCGGTCGCTGTCCAGCATGCTCGCCGTGACGGCGACGGCGGTGGCGGCGGTACGGATCATCTGGTCGCCGGTGAGCTCCTCGGCCAGGGGCTCGCGGCCGATCCTCGCCTGGTCGAACGCGTCGAGTGCGGCGTGCGCGCGTTCCACCGCCGTCGGCTCGGGTACGAACGAGCTGAGTCCTTCGAGTTCAGCCAGCAACGTCTGTCGCTGCAGGACGAACAACGCGCCTGCCGACCGCTCGTTCGCGCCGTCGTTGGTGTCGGCCTGGACGGCGTCTTTGAGAGCGCTGAGCTCTTCGGTGATGATGCGCATGTGCAGGCCCCACGTGACCAGAGTGGCGAGTGCTGGGGCCGTTGGCGGCAGGCGGTCGGCTGAGTCGGCGCCGTAGATGGTCTTGAGTTCGGCGGTGGCCGCCTCGATCTCGCTCCTCAGTGTGGGCGGTGGCGTGCCGAACAACTCCGTCACGAGGCGCCCGATCTTGGCGTCGGCACCCGCCTTCGCGTCGACGGCTTCCTGCACCTCGATCTCGATCTTGTATTGGCGGTGCAGCCGTTCCGGTGAGAGCACGACCTGACACAGCGTCGTCGCGGCGTCGAGCCGGCCCCAGATCCAGTCGTTCACCCGCCAGGAACGCTTGAGGAATCCGGAGAACCGGCCGAGTGAGGCCCCTGCGGCCTTGTCGTCCGGCGTGCAACTGTATTTGGCGAACGGGTTCTTCGTCTGGAGGCTCAGCTGCACGAGTTCCACCGGCTGGTCCAGCCCGGTGGGTGCGACGTCGCCCACGCAGGTCGCCGAGATCTCCAACGCCAGAAGCCGCGACAGCAGGAGTTCCGAGCCCTTCAGCCCGGCGTCCTTCTCAGCGTCGGTGCGCGTTGCGTTGAGCAACGCGCGCCACGCCGTGAGCCCGGCCAATTTGTCGTGCTTCGACCGAACACCGTTCAGCACCTTCCTGGTGTCGAACAGGATCCGGCCGATGTCCTCGACGGTTTTACGCACCTTCCGGCCGAGGTCACCGCCCGGTGTGCAAAGCCGCAGGTGGTACCGGTCCAATCGCCGTGCCCAGTGCTCCTGATCGGGCACGGTGCGCTCGGCATCCGCGTCCAGTCCCGTGCGCTGCTTGCGGATTTCGGCCCGGCAGGCGTGCAGCTCTTTACGCAGACGCGCGACTTCGTTCGCGGCGTCGCTGGTGCCAGGCACCACCCACACCAGGCGCTTGAGCACGTCCAGCGTGGCAGACGCGAGCCGTTCGGCCATCGTGAAGCCCCACGGCCAGCAGTCCTCGTCACCGAGCACGGTCCGGGGTGGCTGGGTGTGTGGCACGTAGGGCAGTGGCCGGGTCGCCGGCCAGGTGCGCTGGGCGGCCTCGGCCTCGGCGCGGACGCGCTCGAACGACCAGCTTCGCCTGACGGTCTCTTCGGCGTTGACCAGCCGGCCTGCCAGTTGCTTTGCCGCGTAACGAATCCGCACGTCCCGGTACTGGCCGTACAGTGCGTCGGCCAACTCGTAGACCTTTGACACCAACGAAACCGGGCGTTCCCCGTACAACTGGTTCAGCAGCGCGTTGCGGCCGATGCGTCGGGACGCGGCTGCGCGGTTGTGCTCCTCGACTCTGTCCACATAGGTCCGGCCGCTCTGGCTGTAAAGCGCGCCGAGCAGTTTGCCGCCCGTACCGAACACGGTGGGGCAGCCGTCCGGCAGGTCGTGCTGCCGTTCCTCCTCCGCACCAAGAGCGTGCGGGAACACCAGCAGCATTACGCGCCGAACCCGGTCCTGCGCGGGCATCCGGTCGATGGCTTCCAGCGCTTCCTTTGTCGGCGTGTTGACCAGCACACCGCCGTCGACCGCGAACCGTGATCTCTCGCGGTTTCCCCCGTGCCAGCTCGCGGCCTCACCCATTCCGGAATTGTCGTCGGACGGCACGGGAACGTACGAAGGCTCGAAGGCGAACGGGAACGACGCGGTCGACCTGGCAGCCAGGGCGAGGCGCGACACCAGGTTCGGCTTCAGTTTCTTGTCGTCGTCGACGAAGTCATCGCGGGGGGATCCGGATTCGGCGGGATCGCGGCGAAACGAGAAACTGCCCTGGTGCACGGTCTGCGTGAGGGGCTGACCGAGATCGTCGTAGCTCACCTTCGGCACGCCGTTGAGCAGCGTCGTGGTGATCCGCAGGTCGATCGGTGCCACGTCGGTCGACTCCGGCGTGAAGTTCTCGGTGAGCCGGCCCAGCGCCTCGGTCAGGCGTGGCAGGAAGTACTCGTCGCCGCGCAGCAGCGACGGGGGCTGACCCTTGAACGGTTGCCGCAGCAGCTCGTCGAATCGCCCGTGCTCGACCCACATGTTGCGCAGCGCGCTCAAGTCGGCCTTCTCGTTCACCTGTGACAGGGCCAGCGCCGCCCCGTTGATCCCGCCGGCGGACGTGCCGGTGATGACGTCGGCCCGCGCGCTGCCGCCGACCAGGTCGAGCATCGCGTGGTAGGCGGAATCGCCACCGGGCTTCGTGGCGCGCGTGAGGCGGTCGAGCTCCAGCACCACGCCACCCATCCACACGGCGAGGCTGACCCCGCCGTTGAGGACGACGGCGAAGCGGATCTCCTCGAGGTGTGGGTTGTGCGCGGCGGTCATGTAGATGAGTCGCGGTTCGGGCGTGCCGGGTTACGCCACCCGCCGAAACCCGATCAGGTGAAACGTCGCCGCCCGTACCGCCTGATCTCCCACGCGAACCAGGGCCTGTATCGAAGTCCATGTTCGCGATAGCCGGGCCTGAGGCGGCCCCTGGGGGCACGGCCGAAGTGCCCACATACAAACAGCGGTATGCGGGCACTTCGGCCGCACCGCCAGGAACCACCTCAGGCGCGACTCTCATCGAACGGGACTTCGATACAGGCCCTAGTCGGGCTCGGTGTCGCGGAAGATGATCCAGCGCAGCACGCTGTACATGAACGCGGCCTCGAAGGCGCCCGCGACGATGCGGGACAGCAGGTACTGGACGCCGAGCGCGGTCAGCGCGCTGCCGAGACCCAGGATGAACGCCAGGTAGTTGACCAGGATCGCCACCGCGTAGAGACCTGCCTGCGGGCCGACCGGTGCGTGCGAGCGGAAGTTCAGCGCGCGGTTGAGCACAAAGCTCAGCCCGAACGCCAGCACGTACGCCACCGTGAAGGCGACCGGTACCGGCAGGCCCAGCCCGCCGCGCAACAGCGCGAGCAGCAGCAGGTCGATGCCGAACGTGCAGCCGTTGATCAGCGTGAAGCCCAGGAAACTCGGGGCGACTACGCGGGACAGACCGAACGGCAGCCACCGCACGACGACTTCCATCAGGGTGTGAAACCGTTGCCCGTAGTCGGTTCCGGCGTCGTTCAAGGTGGTCATGACATCGACGGTGCCAGGACCGGGCAAGCCCGAGCCGGCGGATCGCCGGGCCGTCCGCCGGAGTTCAGCCGGTGTTCACGGTTCGCCACCGGGTCGGGCTCATGCCGTGCAGCTTCCCGAACGTGCGGGCGAAGTAGCCGGCGTCGGGGAAGCCCACCTGCCGGCCGATGTCGCCGATCGGCAGCTCGGTCGCGGCCAGCAGGCGGCGCGCCTGCACCATGCGCCGCTCGGTGATCCACTCCTGCACGGTCCGGCCGGTTCGCCTGCGCACGGTCGACGTCAGGTGGCCGGGGGAGATGCGGACGGCGGTGGCGACCTCGCGCAGTGACAACGGTTGCGGGTAACGGCGTTCGATCACGTCGAACACCTCGGCGAGCAGTGGTTCGGCGTTCTCGCGCAGATCGCCCACGACGTCCGCGGCGAGCCTCGACACCCCGACCAGCAGCAGGACCAGGTACGCGGACACCGCCTCCCGATAGCCCTCGCGGCGGTGCGTCAGCTCGCCGTGCAACGCCTCGATCCGGGCGCTCCAGTCGTTCCGTTCGGCTTCGGGCACCTTGAGCCGCAACGCACCGATCGCGCCGCCGCGGACGAACGGGAACAGCAGCGGATGCGTGCGCCAGGCCAGGTGCGCGCCGGGGACGTCCGGGCCGAGGGCGTCGGCGGTGAAGAACACGCCCCAGCCCTGTGCGCCGGCCAGGTCGTCCGCCTGGGCCTGCCCCATCACGTCGCCGGGCGCGATGACGAACAGGTCGCCCGCCTCGATCTGCCGGACCTGCTTCCCGGTCCGCACGACGCCACCGGCCGCCGAGAAGTAGGTCAGGCCGGGGAAATCGTGCGAGTGGGCCTCGTACGCGCCGTCGACGCCGGGTTCGTGGCCCAGTGGCATGGCGGCCACGGCCAGCTCGCCGGCGACCGGTTGCCACGAGTAGGTCACCGGCTCGTTCCCGGCCGTCTTCAGTCGTCGGGCCCGCATCGTCAGATCGTCCCACTCAAACCGCCGATCTGCACAGAGATCGAGGTGGAAGAGCCATCAGAATGGAGGCATGACCGAAATATCGTCCCAGGAGCGGGACTATCTGCCGGGCATGGGCAAGCACTACCTGCTGCCCCTCTACGACCTGGTGCACCGGGTGTCCGGGCTCGCCCGCGTGCACGACGAGATGATCACGCTCGCCGGGCCGCAGGACGGCCACCGCGTGCTGGACGTCGGCTGCGGCACCGGAAACCTCCTGCGCGCCACCGGAAAACGGCACCGCAACGTGCGGCTGACCGGGGTGGATCCGGATCTCAAGATGCTGGCCAGGGCCGAGCGCAAGATGCGGCGATCCGGGCTGACGGCGGTGCTGGACCGGGGGTTCGCGCAGGAACTGGCCTTCCCGGACGCCTCGTTCGACGTGGTCTTCTCCAGCCTGATGCTGCACCACCTCGACACCCCGTCGAAGGACGGGATGCTCGCCGAGGTGCACCGCGTGTTGCGGCCCGACGGTGTGCTGGTGCTCGCTGATGCGACGTTCCACGACCACGGGCCGACGAAGGAGCACTTGCTCGACAACGTCGGTGACGCGGTGGCGAAGCGGATCGCCGCGGCCGGGTTCACGGTCGAGCCGACGAGGACGCGGAAACTGCGGATGTTCGGTGAGGTGGGTATCGAGGTCGCCAGAGTCCACTAGGGCCCAAACGACGAGTCCATTCCAGACCGATTGAGAACGCACAATGTTTCTTTGCTACCAACAGTTCCGGTCTTTCGCGAACTTGAGGGATGCGCACGTGTGGGAGCGGCTTCCCATCTAAGCTGCGCGCCGTGACAGATGCGACGGGAAACCTGGTTGCCCAGCGGTACCGGCTCCTGCAGGTGGTCGGTACCGGCGGCATGGGCCGGGTGTGGCTGGGCCGCGACGAGCTGATCGGCCGCGAGGTGGCCATCAAGGAGCTGCTGCTGCCGGTCGGGCTTGACGAGCAGCAGCGGGCGTTGCTGTGCCAGCGCGCCATGCGTGAGGCGCAGCTCGCGGGCCATCTCAACCATCCCGGCATCGTCACCGTGCACGACGTCGTCGAGTACAACGGCACCCCGATGATCGTGATGGAGTTCGTCCGCGGCGGGTCGCTGTCCGACGCGATCCGGTCACAGGGCGCGCTGCCCATCGACCAGGTCGCCTACATCGGCAACGCGATGCTGGGGGCGTTGCGGGTGGCGCACCAGGCCGGAATCGTGCACCGCGATCTCAAGCCCGCCAACGTGTTGCTGTCCGGCGACCGGGTCGTGATCACCGACTTCGGCATCGCCAGGCTGACCGGCGACGTCGCGCTGACCACCGACGGCTCCATCGTGGGCACGCCCGCGTACATGGCTCCCGAGCAGGGCACCGGTGCGCCGATCACCCCGGCGACCGACATGTGGTCGCTCGGGGCGACGCTGTACGCCGCCGTGGAGGGCCGGCCGCCGTTCCAGGGCCAGGACTTCATGTCGACCCTGTCGATGCTGCTCACCCAGGAACCGCCGCCTCCCATGCGCGCCGGCAACCTCTCGTCGTTGCTGGGAGCGTTGCTGCGCAAGAACCCGGCCGAACGCGCGACCGTCGACCAGGCGATGGCGCTGCTCGCCGGCGCTCCCGTTCTGTTGCCACCGGCCAGATCCGGCGTCAGCAGACGCACCCTGCTCCTGGCGGGAGGCGGCGCGCTCGCCGTGGCCGGCGGCGGTACCGCCTGGTGGCTCAGCTCCAAGAACAACGCGGGTGCCGGGGCGGAGCTGCCGTCGAACGGCGACAAGAACAAGGCCGACCTCTCGGTCAAGGAAGGCGGGTCCGAGCAGACGTCGACCTCCGTGCCGGCCGCGCCGGGAGAGCCGGTGGACATCACCGAGCACATCCAGCTGTCCGACCACAAGGACGCCGTGACGTCCATCGCGTGGAGCCCGGACGGCAAGATCCTCGCCAGCGCCGACGACAACGGTGACGACGAAGAAGGCCGCATCGTCAGGCTGTGGGACACCGAGACCGGCAAGCTGATCGGTACCGTCCAGAACCCGGACGGGCCTGGTGGCGGCTCGGCGTGCGCGGTGGCGATCAGCCCCGACGGCAAGATCCTCGCGGCCGGCGGAAACGTCACCACCGACAGCACCACCTACCTGTGGAACATCGCCGACCGCACGATGATCGGCGCGCTGGACGACGCCAGATCGATCATGAAGTGCCTGCGCTTCCACCCGGACGGCAAGACGATCGTCGGCCTGACCCACACCGGTGGCCTCAAGGTGTGGGACGTGGCGACGCGCAAGGTCAAGATCGGCCTGACCGAGGCCAACGGCAGCTCCGAGCTCTCGTTCACCAAGGACGGTTCGCTGCTGGCCTACGCCACCACCAAGTTCCAGGAGATCAAGCTGGTCGACCCGGCGACCGGCAAGACCGTCCGCATCATCAAGGACTCGACCGGCGACGGCGTGTCGTTCTCGCCGGACGGCAAGACCGTCGCGGTCCCGGACGACGACGGCTCGAACAGCATGCAGATCTTCGACGTGGCGTCCGGGCAGAGCAAGGTGGTCTTCGACCGCACCGAGGGCGACGAGCCGATCACGAAGGCGTTGTTCCACCCGGACGGCAAGACCATCGCGACCTGGGGCCACGGCAACGCCGTGCACCTGTGGGACGTGGCGTCCAAGAGCGTTCGCGCCATGGTCATCGGCGCCGGTGCCCAGATCGAGGACGTGGCGTTCGACCCCAAGGGTGAGCGGATCGCCTGCGGTGGCAGGGACAAGTCGGTCCGCATCTGGAAGCTGAAGTCATAGTTCTTCCAGCTCCGCCACGTCGATGCCGTGGCGGTCCAGCGCGTCCGCGAACGCCTCGATCGCGTTGTCGAGGATCCACTCGCACCGAGCCATCAACGCGGCTCCCTCGGCGGTCCGGAAGGCCGGGATCGCCGGGGTGAGGCGGGCGGACATCGGCCATTCGTTGTCGTACTGCCAGAGCTCGCCACTCGGTGTCAGCAGGATTCCGGCGTCCTTGAGCACGCCGGAACGCGCCCTGGGTGTCCTGGTGGAGAGGACGAGCCAGCCGGCCGCGATCCGGACCTTCTGGTCGCCGACCCGGTCGTAGAGGGTCTGCTCGGACGGGACCTGGTGGCGCGTCAGGAGGGCGGCGACCTTGTGCGCCCACGCCGTGATGCCCGCCGCCCGTTCGGCCCAAGCCGCGGCGGCCGTTTCGTCGGCGCGCCTGCGTTCCTTCATGAACGCCACCAGATCATCCATGGCCGATGACGGTAGCGTCACACGGCCGTCACAGATGCGGTGCCCAACTGAAACGCGCGCTTCCTAGCGTCACGGCTCATGACCGTTGACGAGGTGCGAGCGCCGGCGCCCGAAGCGTCCAAGGAGACGCTGGAGGACTACACCCTGCGGTTCGCGCCGCGCACGTATCGGCGCTGGACGCCGGCGGTCGTCGGAGCGTCCGCGCTGGGCGGGATCGCCTACATGGCCGACTTCTCGATCGGCGCCGGGATCGGCCTCGCCCACGGAACCGGGAACGCGTTGCTGGCCATCGGCTTCGCGGCCGTCGTCATCTTCGTGACCGGGTTCCCGCTGGCGTACTACGCGGCGCGCTACAACATCGACCTCGACCTGATCACGCGCGGTTCCGGGTTCGGCTACTACGGATCGGTCATCACCAGCGTCATCTTCGCGAGCTTCACGTTCATCTTCTTCGCGCTCGAAGGCTCGATCATGGCGCAGGGCCTGCGTTACGCGCTGGGCCTGCCGTTGTGGCTGGGCTACCTCGTCTCCACCCTGGTGATCATCCCGCTGGTGATCTACGGGATGAAGGTGCTGGCCAAGCTGCAGAGCTGGACGAACCCGCTGTGGCTGCTGCTGATGGTCACGCCGCTGCTGTACCTGGTGATCGCGGACCCGGACTCGGTGCGGCGCTGGCTCGCCTACGAGGGCACCGGCGGTGCCGGGATGAGCACGGCGGCCGTGATGCTGGGCGCGGGGGTGTGCCTGTCGCTGATGGGCCAGATCGGTGAGCAGATCGACTACCTGCGGTTCATGCCGCCGCGGACCGCGGCGAACCGGCGGGCCTGGTGGACCGCGACGGTGCTGGCCGGTCCCGGCTGGGTGGTGTTCGGTGCGCTCAAGCAGGCGATCGGCGTGTTCATGGCCGTCTACGTGCTCGACGCCGTCGGTGCCGTGGCCGCGGTCGAACCGATCGAGCAGTTCACCGGTGTGTTCAAGCAGTTCATGCCGCCGTGGCTGGTGATCCCGCTCGCCCTGGTGCTGGTGGTGCTCAGCCAGGTGAAGATCAACGTCACCAACGCCTACTCCGGCTCGCTGGCGTGGACGAACTCGTTCACCCGCGTCACCCGGCGCTACCCCGGCCGGCTGGTGTTCGTGCTGGTGAACCTCGCGATCGCGCTGGTCCTGATGGAAGCCGACATGTTCAGCTTCCTGAACAACCTGCTGAGCTTCTACTCCAACTGCGCCATGGCGTGGGTGGTGACCGTCGCGACCGACATCGCGGTCAACAAGTACCTGCTGAAGCTGTCGCCGAAGCTGCCGGAGTTCCGGCGCGGCATGCTGTACGCGGTCAACCCGGTCGGCGTCGGCTCGTTCCTGGCGTCCTCCACGCTGTCCATCTCGGTCTACTTCGGACTGTTCGGCGGCGCGGTCCAGCCGTACTCGCCACTGGTCGCCGTCGGCGTCCCGATCGTGCTGACGCCGTTGATCGCCGTGCTCACCCGCGGCCGGTTCTACCTGCGCCGCACGGACGACGGCATCGAGGAGCCGCGGCTCGACGACGACGGCAACCCGAGCGGCACCCGGTACGACTGCGTGGTGTGCGGGGAGGCCTACGAGCGGCCGGACATGACGGCGAGCGCGATCGGCGGCACGATCTGCTCGCTGTGCCTGAGCACCGACCGCGACGGCCGGCACGTCCTGCCGCCCCAGGGCTGACGCGCAAGATCAGTTCTGATCGGACAAACTGCACGGCATGCAGGAACTGGCCTTGCTCGCCGTCGCGGCCGTGCTGATCATCGTGATGGTGTCGTACGCCGCCCCGAAGCTGGGTGTCGCGGCGCCCGTGCTGCTCGTGCTCGTCGGCATGGGCTGCAGCCGGATTCCCGGTGCGCCGCACATCCTCGTGGAGCCCGAGTGGATCCTGGTGATCGTGCTGCCGCCGATCCTGTACTCGGCGGCGGTGAACGTGCCGGTCGTCGACTTCCGGCGCGACTTCAAGGTGATCGGGGCGCTGTCGGTGCTGCTGGTCGCCGGCTCGGCGTTCGGCACCGGACTGCTGATCTGGTGGCTGCTGCCCGACATCGGGTTCGCGGCGGCGCTCGCGCTCGGTGCGGTGATCAGCCCGCCGGACGCGGTCGCGGCCACCTCCATCGGCAAGCGGCTCGGGTTGCCGCCGCGGCTCGTGACGATCCTCGAAGGCGAGGGACTGGTCAACGACGCCACGGCGCTCGTGTTGATGCGCACGGCCGTGGCTGCGATCGCGGGCAGTGTCTCGTTCGGCGGCGCGGTCGGTGATTTCGCGTTCGCCGTCGTGATGGGCGTGGCGGTCGGGGCCGTGGTCGGCGCCGGGTCGGTGTGGGCGCGCTCGCGGATCCAGGGCCAGCCGGTGCTGACGACCGCGATCTCGTTCGTGGTGCCGTTCCTCGCGTTCATCCCGGCCGAGGAGCTGCACGCGTCCGGGGTCATCGCCGTGGTCGTGGCCGGGCTGATCACCGGGCACCAGAGCGCGAAACGGTTCGCCGCGCACGACCGCATCTCCGAACGCACCAACTGGCGCACGATCCAGCTGCTGCTGGAGAACGGCGTGTTCCTGCTGATGGGCTTCGAGCTGACCTCGGTGGTCAGCGACGTGGCGGACGACGGCCTGGGTGCCGCACTGGTCATCGGTCTGCTCGCGACGCTCACGCTGATCGTCCTGCGGGTGGTGTTCGTCGTGCCCCTGGTCGTGGTGCTGCGCCACCAGCAACGCCGCGCGGACCAGTTCACCGGCAAGATCGAGACGGTGCTGGACCGCTTCACCGCGCGAGGTCCCAGCCCCGGCAACGAGGAACGCTTCGACCGGGCGACCCGCGCCCTGCAACGCCGGCACGCCGACATCACCTTCTACGCCAACGAAGGACTCGGGTGGCGCGGCGGCGCGGTGCTCGCGTGGTCGGGAATGCGCGGCGTGGTCACCCTCGCCGCCGCCCAGTCGTTGCCGACCGACGTGCCGCACCGGGCCGAGCTGATCCTGATCGCGTTCGTCGTCGCGATCGTCACGCTGGTGCTGCAGGGCGGAACGTTGCCACTGGTCATCAGATGGCTGGGCATCCGCGGCAACGACGAGGAGCACGAACGCCGCGAGTACGCGCGCCTCGCCGGTGAGCTGATCACGGCCACCCAGACCCTGCTGGAGGGTCCGGCCTTGGTGCGGGAGAGCGGCAAACCGTTCGACTTGGAGCTGCTCGAACAGGCACGGAATCGCAGCCTCCGCACCGCCGAGGCGATCGATCGGATGCTGACCGAGCAGGACCCCGACAGCCACCTGAACCAACGTCGTGAGCTGCAACGCCTGATGATGGACGCCCAGCAGAACGCACTGCTCGACGCCCGCGCCGGCGGCACCTACGGCTCGCACACCCTTGAACGAGCGCAGATCTTCATTGACAGCGAGGCCGCCCGCTTTACCAGGTGAGCTGCGGTCTTCTCGCCGCCACGGCTGAAGGTGTGCCTGAACGCCGACCGGATGGTGCCGGACAGGGGGTTGCCCGGCACCATCCGGAACGTGGCCGAGAACTCCCGTCAGTCCTCCACCATGATGGCCGCCGCCGGGCACACCGCCGCGGCATGCCGGACGTCGGTCAGCCGCGGCGCGGGCGGGCTGGCGTCCAGCAGCTCCACGAGACCGTCCTCGTCGCGCTGGTCGAACACGTCGTCGGCGGCCAGCACGCACTGCCCGGACCCGACGCACTTCTCCTGATCGACGGTCACCTTCACGAGAGCCTCCTTCGCGGTGTCGATCTTCGCGGTGTCGATCACCAGGTCACGGGAAGTTCGGAGACACCACCGGTGAGCGTGGCGCGGACCTCCAGGTCGTCCAGGTCCTTGGCGAGCCGCAGACCGGGCAGCCGGCGGGCCAGTGCGGCGAAGACGACGCGCAGTTCCGTGCGGGCGAGGCTCGCGCCGATGCAGAAGTGCGCGCCGTGACCGAACCCGAGGTGTGTCCTTTCCGGACGGTCGGGGTCGAAGGTCTCGGCCTCGCCGTAGACGTCCGTGTCGCGGTTGGCGGCGTTGATCGACAGGACCACGGCGTCACCGCGGTTGATGGTGACGCCGGCGATGTCGACGTCGGTGTGCGCGTAGCGCAGCAGACCGAGGTCGCCGGGTGCGCCGAGGCGCATGATCTCCTCGACGCACGCGTCGACCTTGCCCTCCGGATCGGCGACGAGGGCGTCCCACTGCTCGCGGTGGGTGAGCAGGAACAGCGTGCCGAGGCCGATGCGGTTGACGGTGGTCTCGTGCCCGGCGAACAGCAGTCCGACGCAGAGCCGGACCATTTCCACGTAGTCGTAGTTCTCGTCGGCCTCCTGGGCGCGGACGAGGTCGGAGATCACGTCCTCACCGAGCTGGGGCCGCTTGGTCTCGATGAGCCCGACCATGTAGCGGAAGAACTCCTCGCGGGCCTGGTGGGCCTCCGCGCCGACGACGGTGCTCGCCATGCGTTCCGAGAGCGAGGAGAAGCGCTCGTTGTCGCTCTCCGGCACGCCGAGCAGCCGGCAGATCATCGCGACCGGCAACGGAAAGGCCAGCCGGGAGTGCAGGTCGACGACACCGTCCGGCGCGGTCTCGTGCTCGGCGACCAGCCGGTCGAGGTAGCCGTCGACCAACTGTTCCATGTGGTCGGACAGCATCCGCATCCGCTTGGCCGAGAACGCCGGGGTCAGCAGCCGGCGCATCCGCGCGTGGTCGGCTTCCTCGGTCTCGTAGTTGCCCGTCGGCCCGTCCAGCACCGCGGCGGTGGTGATGCGTGACGCCCGCTCCGGCTCGGGGTGCGAGCGGCCGAACCGCTTGTCGCCGAGCAGCGTGCGCACCTCCTCGAACCGGGTGACGAGCCAGGCGGGGTCCCCGGCCGGTGTCGTGACCGGGGCGATCGGCGCCTCCCGGCGCAGCACCTCGTACAACGGTGCGAGGTCGAGGATGTTCGGCCTGGGCAGCGGCAGCTGCAGACGTTCGGCGGTGGCGCTCAAGGTGTCCTCCCGATCTTGGCGACAACTCGACCGTAGCACTTTATTGGCAGTGGCTGCCATTTAAGCCGCGCGCCTCGGACGTGCTTAAATCGCCCGATGGAGGACGTTGTGGCGGAAAACGGTGCGCCCCGCCGGGGACGGCCGCCGGTGAGCGAGGAGCAACGTCAGCGGCAGCGCCTGGACATCTCCCGGCACGCGATCAGGCTGTTCGCCGAGCAGGGCGTGGCCGCCACGTCCGGCGAGCAGATCGCCAGGGCCGCCGGTGTCTCCGAACGCACGCTGTGGCGCTATTTCCAGACCAAGGAGAGCTGCGTCGCGCCGCTGCTCGCCACGATGGTCGACGGCTTCCAGGAGGTGCTGCGCGCCTGGCCGGCCGAACTGGAGCTGACCGAGTACCTGCAGGCGGCCTACCTGCCCGTCTTCGGCTCGTCGTCCGGCGCGGACATCGACGCGGTCCTCTCCGTGGTCAGGATGACGCATGGCGAGACTGCGCTGCGGGCGGCCTACCTCGTGCTCAGGGAGCGTGCGGAAGCCACGTTCGCCGAGGTGCTCGCCCAACGCTCGGGCCTGCCGGTCGGCTCGCTCGAGATCCGGGTGCAGGCGGCCGCCGTCAGCGCGGTGCTCAAGGCGGTGGTCGACCACCTCTCCTACGAAGAGGGAGGCGTCACGACCGAAGTGCTGGACGCGCACAGCGACGACATCGCCGCCGCCGTGCGCAACGTCCTGCGCGGGTTGTCCGGTCAGCCGCTCAGCTGAGCGGTTAGGTGGCCGGTTTGCGTGCGACGAGTCGTTCCACCAGGCCGAGCTTGAAGCGCTGCAACTGCTCGACCTCCAGTCCGCGAGCCCGGACCAGATGCAGCGGCCGGCGCAGGAAGTGCTCGCCGGCCAACGGAACCGTGATCCGTTCCACGAGCCACTGCACACCCCTGGTCAACCGGGACGAGCCGGCGACGTGGTCGACGAGGATCAACCGCCCGCCGGGACGCAGCACCCGGACCATCTCGCCGACCGCGGCCTCGTGGTCCGGGATCGCGCACAAGCCCAACGTGCACACCACCGTGTCGAACGAAGTGTCGTCGAACGGCAGGGCATGCGCGGTGCCCTGCCGCAACGTCACGTCGCGACCGAGTTCCCGCGAGCGGAGCCGGGCGAGATCGAGCATCCGTTCGCTGAGGTCCAGCCCGGTGACAGCGACGTCGCCGGGGTAGAACGGCAGGTTGAGACCGGTGCCGATGGCGACCTCGAGGACCTGCCCGGTGGCCTGCGAACACGCCCACCGGCGCGAGTCGCCGAAGAGCCGGCGGTCCAGTACCCCGATCTCTTTGTCGTAGGTCGTCGACTTGCGGTCCCAGTACCGCTGCCATCGGCTGGTGCGATCATCGGTTCGAGCTATGATCCCCGCCCCGGTTCGTCGGTCGCTGCCGCTCCAGCGAACCACGCGCGTCGTGCTCGCCGCATCCGGGACGACCCGCCCGTGACCGCATCGACGACCACGGGGCGCGCCAGGACAGGTAGCGTCCACGTCGGACAGGCCTCGATCGGAATGGGACGAGCATGGCGGACGATGTCGACCTGACCCGACCCAGCGCGGCGCGGGTGTACGACTACTACCTGGGCGGCGCGCACAACTTCGCGGTGGACCGCCAGATGGCCGAGCAGGCGATCGGGTTGTGGCCGGACCTGCCGTTGATCATGCAGGCGAACCGGGCGTTCCTGCGCCGGGCCGTGCGGTTCTGCGTCGACGCCGGCATCCGGCAGTTCCTCGACCTCGGCTCCGGTATTCCGACGGCGGGCAACGTGCATGAGGTCGCCCAGTCCGCGGCGCCCGGTGCGCGGGTCGCGTACGTGGACATCGATCCCGTCGCCGTCGCGTACAGCCGCACCATCCTCGCCGAGAACCCGCTGACCGTCGCCGTGCAGGCCGACCTGCGCACGCCGGAACAGGTCCTGGACCACCCCGAAGTCCGTTCGCTGCTGAACTTCGACGAGCCGATCGCGGTCATGATGGTCGCGGTCCTGCACTTCGTGTCCGACAGCGACGACCCGGCGGCCATCATCGCCGGGTACCGCGAGGCCATGGCACCCGGCAGTTTCCTGACCATCTCCCACGCCAGCCAGGACGGCCAGCCGCAGAAAGCCGACTCGCACCAGGATCTCTACCGCCGCACCCCGACCCCGATGACCATGCGCTCCAAGTCGCAGGTCACCGAACTGTTCGCGGGCTTCGACGTGGTCGATCCCGGAGTGGTGTTCCTGCCGCTGTGGAGGCCGGCCTCGCTCGACGACGTGGACGAGAACCCGCAGCGCTTCACCGGACTCGCGGCGGTCGGCCGCAAGGCCTGACGCCGGTCAGGGCCTTCCAGCTCCGCCGGCTCAGCAACCGCATGCCGTTCAGTGCGACGAGCACGGTCGATCCTTCGTGCCCGGCGACGCCGAGGGGGAGCGGCAGGGTGCCGAACAGGTCCCACGCCGACAGCACCACGATGAAGCTGCCCGCGATAACGAGGTTCGCGGTGACGATCCGCCGCGCCCGGCGGGCCAGCGCGACCACTGCCGGGACCACGGTGAGGTCGTCGCCGACCACCACGGCGTCGGCGGTGTCCACGGTGAGCGCGGAACCCTTGCGCCCCAACGCGATACCGGCGTGCGCGGTCGCGAGCGCCGGCGCGTCGTTGACACCGTCTCCGACGAACAGCACGTTGCCGTTCATCTCCCGCACGGCCCGCACCTTGTCCTGAGGCAGCAGCTCCGCCTGCACGTCGATGATCCCGACGGCAGCCGCAACCCGTTGCGCCGCACCATGATTGTCGCCCGTCAAGAGCGCCGGACGCTGCCCGGTGAGCACGGTGAGACCGTGCACCGCGGCTTCGCTCGACGGCCGGATCTGGTCCGCGAGCTCGATGACGGCGACCTGACGATCGTCCACGACGACCTCGACCGCGGTGTTGTGCTGAGAGTCGTGCCGCCGCACCGCAACGACGTGCCCGGACACCCGCGCGGTCACCCCGACGCCTGGCGTCGCCTGGAAATCAGCGGCCACCGGAAGCCGAAGCTCGCGCTGCCGTGCCTCGGCCACGATGGCCCGCCCGATCGGGTGCTCGCTGAACTGCTCGGCGGCCGCGGCGAGCGCCAGCACCTCGTCCTCGACCTGGCCGGTGCTGATGCCGACGACCTGGGGCGTGCCCTCGGTGAGCGTGCCGGTCTTGTCGAACGCCACCACGTCGATCGTGCCGAGCTGTTCCATCGCCACCGCGGACTTCACCAGCACACCACGCCGGCCCGCGTTCGCGATCGCCGCCAGCAACGGAGGCATCGTCGCCAGCACCAGCGCGCACGGCGAGGCCACGATCATGAACGTCATCGCCCGCAGCAGCGTGGGTTCGAGCGCCGCGCCGAACAGCAGCGGCACCGTGAACAGCGCGAGCGTCACGACCACCACGCCGACCGAGTAGCGCTGCTCGACCTTCTCGATGAACAGCTGCGTCTTCGCCTTGGTGGCCGACGCTTCCTCGACCATCGCCACGATCCGGGCGATCACGGAGTCCTTCGGCTCACGGGTGACCCGCACCCGCAGCACACCGGTGCCGTTGAGCGACCCGGCGAACACCTCGTGCCCGCGTTGCCTTGGCACCGGCAACGGCTCACCGGTGATGGAGGCCTGGTCGACCTCGCTGCTGCCGTCGACCACCTCACCGTCCGCGCCGATCCGCTCGCCCGGCCGCACGAGGATCTCGTCACCCACGAGCAGCGTTGCCACGTCGACCTCCCGCTCCCGGCTGTCCGGCACGAGCAGACACGCCCGCTGCGGTGCCAGGTCGAGCAGTCCGCGCACCGAGTCGGCGGTCCGCTGCGTGAGCACGGCTTCGAGCGCGCCGGACGTCGCGAAGATGACGATCAGCAGGCCACCGTCGACGACCTGCCCGATCGAGGCGGCGCCGATCGCCGCGACGATCATCAGCAGATCGACGTCGAGGGTGCGTTCACGCAGCGCCCTGAGTCCGGCCAGAGCAGGCTCCCAGCCACCGGCGACGTAACAGGCGAGCAGCAGCGTCCACCACGTCCACGGCGCCGTGCCCGCGAGCTTCGCGCCGACGCCGAGCAGGAACAGGGCGGTGGCCGCGATCGCCCACCGGACCTCGGTGATCGCGAGCAGTGAACGTGTGGTCGCTGGAGCTCGATGCGGGCTGTCGGTGAGAAGCGTCGAAGTCACGGCAGACACCATACAGGAACATCTGAAGACCTCTTCATATGTACACTGAGTAGGATGCTGCCATGGGTCACGGAGCCGAAGGCAGGGTCACCCCGCCCGCGCAGCTGGACGCGGAGTCGGCGGCGACGGTGGCGGCCACCCTCCAGGCGCTCGCGACACCGAGCCGCCTGCGCATCCTGACCCGGCTCCGCCACGGCGCCTGCCCGGTCGGCGAGCTCGCGGAGGCCGTCGAGATGGAGCAGTCCGCGGTCTCACACCAGCTTCGGCTGTTGCGGGCGCTCGGGCTGGTCACCGGTACGCGGCAGGGACGCAGCGTCGTCTACAGCCTGTACGACAACCACGTCGCGATGCTGCTCGACGAGGCCGTCTACCACATCGAGCACCTCGGACTGGGCTTCGACGACGACATCGAGACCACTGCCTGATCACGCCAGTTCGCGTCACCGCCGGACTCGAGGTTCGGCACGACGAAGTCGTTGGCATGCAGGTCATTCGGCCCGTGCGGCCTGGGCGGTGACCGTGCGCAGCAGTGGCCTGCTCAGGCTGATGGCGCCGAAGAGGATCGTGGTGCCGACACCGAGGCAGACTGTCAGCATCACGAGGCCGCCGACCTGGAAACTCCCTCCGGCTTCCGCGCCGACCTTGAGTCCGATGGCCGCACCGATGGCCGTGGTCGTTCCGGCGAGAACGGTCAGCGGGATGAGCGTCTCCCGGAACCGGGCGCCGTCGAGTACGCGCAACGGCGTGCCGGCCAGGTGGAGCAGTCCATACACCCGGCGGCGTTCCAGTGTGCCGGCCGCCGCGGCGAGTCCGGCCGATGCGGCGGCGATCGCGAAGTTCAGCGCGAGCAGGCCGATCGACAGGCTCTTGAACTTCTGCAGGACCAGCCGGTCGCCGAGGTTCATGTCCTCGTCGGTGTAGGGCGGGTGACCGGGTACCAGTCCTGAGAGCGCGGTGCGGGCGGTGTCCAGGCGATCCTGGCCGCCGGTGACCTCGGCGACGACGCCGGGGTCGCCGAACAGCGCGGAGTCTTCTGCTGAGATGCGCACCGTGGCGGTGACTCCGCCCGCGGTGAGGAGTTCTCGCGCCTGCTGCCCGGCGGCCGCGGCCGCGGCCGGGGTGGCGTCGCCCATGGGAACCGCCACCTGTCCGGGGAAGGAGAAGCCGATGCCGGCGAGGCTGGCGAGGCTGACGAATCCCGCGACGAAGCCGGCGAGCACCAGCCCGGCAACGGTGCGCCAGGCACCGCGCGGGTCGTCGCTGAGCCGCCGACCGGCCAGCAGCAGTGCCGGCCTGCGCGCGAACCGCGCCGCCAGCCGGCCCAGCCGGTCGACCACCCAGGGACCGACGATGTTGAACGACGCGACGAACAGCACCAGCAGGGCCAGGCCCGCGGCGCGGCTCAGCCCCCCGGTCGAGCCCGCCACGGCACAAGCGCCCGCGATCGCGACGAACAGGACGAGCCGCCTCTTCCTGGTGCTCTTCGGGTCGGACTGCTGGGCCACGCCGAGCGGAGCCGTGGCGACGCGGCGCAGGGTCGACACGGCGCTGAGCGCGGTGAGCAAGGTGACCGCCAGAACCACGGTGAGCAGGATGGGCACGCCGACCCACAGGTCGGAGGGGAACCAACTGCCGATTCCATAGCGGAACTTCGCCAGCACGGGCAGCAGGAGACCGTAGGCGATCGCCCCGGCGGCCGCGCCGATGATGCCGCCGGCGGCGGATTCGAGCCCGGTCATCGCGATGATCTGCCGCGGCGTGGCGTTGGCCAGCCGCAGCATGGCCAGCCGTCGTTCGCGGGTGGAGGCACCGAGCCTGCCCGCCGCGGTGGCGAGTACGAGGAGCGGCACCACCAGCAGTGCCGCGGCGAGCTGGAACAGATCCTCGTCGGCCAGGAACGGGGGACCGGCCTGGGTGCCGCCGAAACCGGAGACGACGGCTCGCTCGGTGCTCAGGACCACGGCATCGCGCTGCTCACCCATCGCGGGGTCGGTGGCGGTGCGGCCGACGACGGCGACCAGTTCGTCCGGTGCCGCCAGGCCCGCGTCGCTGATCCTGCCGTAGCCGGGCGGGTGCGGGAACCGGTTGCCGAGCTGGTCGGCCGGCACCCGGGCGACGAGTTCGGCGAGGGCGGGGGACAGCACCACCTCGCCGGGCGCCGGAAACGCGCTCAGTCCGGGCGGTGGCGGGGTGGCGGGCTTGCCCGGTAGCTGGGCGAGCTCGACGACGGTGATCGGCTCGCCGCCGACGAACGTCGGTGACACCACCTGGATCGCGGTGCCCGCCGGGTCGGCCGCGGGGTAGCGCCAGGCTGCGTGCTCAGCGCGCGCTCCGGAGCCGAACAGGCCACCCAGCACGACCAGCAGAATGGCCGTGCTGACCGCGGCCGCGCCCGCGGACAGCAGCTGGGTGTGCAGCCCACGGCGGCCGGCCGCGCGGAACAGGTGCCAGCTCAGTGCGGGAACGGCGCCCAGGCGGCTGCCGCGTCCGGGGGTGGGCGGGACGAACGACATTTCTCCTCCAAGGGAGCGGACGTGGGACAGGGGACGGCAGGTCAGAGCCGGGCGGCTGCCGCGGGCAGTTCGAGCAGTCCGTCCCGCACGTGCAGCACCCGTCCGCAGTGGGCGGCGACGCCCTGGTCGTGCGTCACGACGACCAGCGCCGTGCCGTGCTCCCTGGCGACGGCGGTCAGCAGCTCCATGACCTCTTTGCCGGTGCGCTGGTCCAGAGCGCCGGTGGGCTCGTCGGCGAAGATCACCTCGGGGGTGACGACGAGCGCCCTGGCGATGGCGACCCGCTGTGCCTGGCCGCCGGACAGCTGTCCGGGGCGGCGTCGCTCGAGGCCGTCCAGACCGAGCCGGGGAAACCAGGTCCGGCTGCGCTTCACCGCTTCGGCCCGCCGGACTCCGGCGAGCATCAGCGGCAGGGCGACGTTCTCCTGCGCGGTCAGTTCGGGCAGCAGCTGCCCGGACTGGAAGACGAAGCCGAAGGCGGTGCGGCGCAACAGACTCAGCTGGTTCTCGCCGAGCCGGTCGATCCGGTTCCCGCGCAGGTGCACCTCGCCGTGGTCCGGTCGCAGGACGCCGGCCAGCACGTGCACGAGGGTCGACTTGCCGGAGCCGGACGGGCCCATGACGGCCACGGACTCCCCGGCGCCGATGGCCACGTCGACGCCCGCCAGTGCCGTGGTGGTGCCGTACCGCTTGACCAGGCCGCGGCCGACGAGGAGTGGATCCCGGTTCATCGTCCACTCCTTCGAATGCCGGTAGTGCGGTCAGCAGAGGTCTTCCGGAGCATCAGGTTCTCCCTGTGGGTGATCCGGGCGGACGAGCCCGGTGCGATCACCAGAACCCTCCACTGCGGACACTGCTCACCGCCTCCGACGTTCGGCCGGTTCCGCACCCGTTGTTCCCCGGCGGGCCCGACTTTCGGCCGACCCGCGGAACCCCGCCGCTGCCTACCATGTCCGATATGGACTTTCCGGTACCACCGAAGTCCCGTGTGCGATCCCGTGCGCGGATCGCGGTGACCGTCGCGCTCGTGCCTCTGTGTGCCGTCGATCTCGCCGTGGCGAGCACTCAGGGTTCCGGGGTGCTCACCGTCGCCGTCGTCCTGGCCATCGGATTCACGGCGGTGGCTCTGCCACCGCGCCGGCGGCCGGGCTGGCTCACGAAACAGGTGCGGACCGTCGTGCCGGCCGCGGTGTCGGCCGTTGTCAGCCTGCTGACCCTGGTTGTCACACCGCCCCCGCTGTCCTCGTCCGGTCCGGCCGAGATGCTGATCCTGTTGTGCCTGCTGACCGTCGCGGTGCGCACGGGCCCGCCGGCGCACAGCACATCGGCGGCCGTGCTCGGCGCGGTCGCCCTCCTGGCCCTTCCCGTGCGGACCTACGCCGCACGTGGCGGCAATCCCGCCCTGATCGGCCTCGAGGCGACCCTGGTGCTCCTCACCTTGTGCGCGGCCGGCCTCGGCGTTTACCTGCGCTTCCGCGACAGCAGCCGTCGGCACGCCGTTGCCGCTGTCCGCCGGACCGAGCGCCTGGCCATGGCGGCGGACCTGCACGATTCCGTCGCCCACCACGTCACGGCGATCCTGCTGCAGACGCAGATGGCCAGGGTGCTGGCCGGAACGGAACCGGCTCGGCTGGACCCGGTGCTCGCCGAGATCGAGCAGGCTGCCGCCGAAGCACTGGCGTCCATGCGCCACACCGTCGGCATGCTGCGCTCCGACACCGGTTCTGGCCATCCGGCCGGCGATTTCGCCCAGCTCGGTGACCTCGTCGACGGTTTCGCCCAGCGCGCCTCGGCGCGAGTCACCCTGGTACGGGACGAGTCCGTTCCCCCGGACGTGCCACCGGAAGTGCAGTCCGCTGCCTACCGGGTCGTCCAGGAGGCGCTGACCAACGTCCGCCGGCACGCCGCCGACGCGACCGAGGTCGAGGTCGCCGTGCGCCGTGCCGGCGAAACGCTGGTCGTCTCCGTCCGGGACGACGGGCGCGGCACCACCGCCACGCCGATGGCCGCCAGGGGAGGCGGTTTCGGGCTGGTCGGGCTGACCGAGCGGGCAGCCGCGCTCGGTGGGACGTTGCGAGCCGGGCCAGGGTCCGGCGGGGGATGGGAGACCGTCGCGGTGGTACCGCTACGACGAACCACGGCGGCTGTAGCAGGATCAACGTCATGAGCGGCAACATCCGGGTACTACTCGCGGACGACCAGGCCGCCGTCCGGACGAGTTTCCGGTTCTTCCTGGACGCACAGCCGGACATCACCGTCGTCGGCGAAGCCGCGGACGGACAGGCGGCGGTGAACCTGGCCCGCCACCTGCGTCCCGACGTGTGCCTGCTGGACATCCGCATGCCCAAACTGGACGGTCTGGAAGCCACCCGGTTGCTCGCCGGGCCGGACCAGGCGGATCCGCTGCGGGTGGTCGTCGTGACCACGTTCGACCTTGACGACTACGTCTACCGCGCACTGCGCAACGGCGCCTGCGGGTTCCTGCTGAAAGGCTCCGGGCCCAGCCTGCTGGTCGAGGCGGTGCGAGCCGCGGCGGCGGGCGACGCCCTGGTCTCGCCGTCGATCACCGTCCGGCTGCTGCGGCAGCTCACCCAGCAGGCCCGGCCGATGTCCACAACGGACAGTTCAGGCGCGCCGGGCGAACCGCTCACCGAACGCGAGCTCGACGTTGTGCGGCTGGCCGCGCGGGGCCGCAGCAACCACGAGATCGCCACCGAGCTCCACATCTCACTGTCCACCGTGAAGACCCACCTCGGCAGCGTCCAGCTCAAACTGGGTGCCCGCAACCGGGTCGAGGTCGCCGCCTGGGCCTGGGAGTCCGGCCACGTCACCCGGCGATGAGCGGGCCGGTCACGCACTGGGCGGGGAGACCGACGCGCGTTCGTCCACAGTGAGGTTTTCCGGCAGCCGTTGCGCCGCATGCAGAGGCACGAGCTCGGACTGCAGCACCATGGCAGCGCCGCCGATCGCGGGTGCGGTCGCGGCCGTCTGGGAAAGCCGCACGTCGACCGTATGCACGCCACGCGCGAAGAAGCCGCGATCGAGTTCTTCGCGCACGATCGGCAGGTACACCGATCCCGCGATCGCGAAGCTCGGTCCGGTGAGCACGAGGAACTCCACGTCCATGACGTTGGCCAGGGTGCGGGCGGCCACCGCGACGTACCGCGCGGAGCGTTCGAGGATCTCGACAGCCCGCGGTTCGCCTCGGCGGGCCGCGCGGCTCACCGAGGCGAAGTCCGCTGCCAGGGAGCGGCGGGATCGGTTGGCGCCGACCAGGTTGGCCAGTTCCTGGTCCGCACGTGCGGCGGAGACGACCGCGGCGGGGCCGGCCAGTGCCTCGACGCAACCGCGCGCCCCGCACCAGCACTCGGGACCCATGACGTCGACGCACACGTGCCCGATCTCGCCGGCGTTGCCGCTGTTGCCGCGATAGGTGATGCCGCCGATCACGATGCCCGCGCCGATGCCGGATCCCATGTAGAGCGCGGCGGAGGTCGAGGCGTTCCCCATGCCGCCCGACCAGTGTTCGCCGAGTGCCGCGGCGGTGGCGTCGTTGTCCAGCACCACCGGCAGGCCGGTCGCGTCCGCGAGTGCGCGGTCGACGGGGTAGTCCTCCCACTTGCGCATCGGCGGCGGAGTGAGGGTCATGCCGGTGTTCGCGCGGAGGGGACCGGGGGACACCAGCCCGAGGCCCAGTACGCGGTTCGGCTCGACGCCGACCCTCGTGATGAGCGCTGAGACCTCGCCGGCCATGCGCCGGACGATCACGGCGGGGTCCTGGACGCCGGCGCCGGGCCTGGTGATGCGCGCGACCACCGCGCCACCGAGGTTGGTCAGCACGTAGGTGATGCGTTCGTGGTCCAGGTGCACCCCGACCGCGTAGCGGGAGTTGTGGTTCAGCTGGAGCAGCACCCTGCGTTTGCCGCCGGTGGACTCGGCGTGCCCGGTCTCCAGGACCAGTCCCTCGTCGAGGAGCTTGCGGACCGCGACGGAGATCGTCGCGCCGGTCAGCCCCGTCGTGGTGACCAGACCGACCCGGCTGATCGTGCCCGCCGCTCGGATGACGTCGAGCACCGCGGCCTTGCTGCTCGCGTGCGGGGTGCTGCGGGCCGGACTGTTCACGGTGACCTCCGCATGCTTACTTCGGCTCACGATCAAAGCATGACCAGTCACTTTGATTGACAACGCAAGCGTTAACGCCAGTGATCACGGCAAGTATTGACTTTGTTTCTTCACTTACTTAAGAATCCACCCGTTGGTGTGATCCAGCCCACCCGAAGGTCCGGCCAGCGAGAGGATCCACGATGTCCCTGAAGTCACAGCGGGTGCGCGTCGCCGCAGCCGGCTTAGCGGTGCTCGGCCTGGTGGCAACCGGATGCGGCCCCTCTCTCCGGCACCAGTCGGCGGACGCCGAGACGTTGATCGGTTTCAGTGGCCAGGCCGGGGACTACCAGGCCAACTTCAACCCGTACTCGCCGACCTCCAACGAGGGTGCGGGCACGATCTTCGAACCGCTGTTCTACTTCAACGCCATCAAGCGCGGCGCCGAGCCGAAGCCGCGGCTGGGCAAGGAGTTCTCCTGGAACGCCGACGGCACCGAGCTGTCGGTGACGTTGCGCGACGACGTCAAGTGGTCCGACGGGCAGAAGTTCTCCGCGAAGGACGTCGTGTTCACGCTCGACATGGTTCGCAAGAACGCCACCATGAACTCGACCGGCTACGAGGGCAAGGCCACCGCCGTCGACGACACGCATGTCGTCATCAAGTTCGACGACGCCGCGTTCATGGAAGGCCCGCAGATTCTCGGCCGGCTCTGGATCGTCCCCGAGCACCTGTGGAAGGACATCGCCACGCCGGCGACCGATCCGATGAAGAACCCGGTCGGCACCGGTCCCTTCCAGCTCGACGAGTTCAAGGCGCAGGCCATCACGCTGAAGTCGAACCCCGGCTACTACGGCGGCGAGCCCGCCGTGAAGAAGATTCGCTACCTGTCCCTGTCCGGCAACCAGGCCGGTGCGGACGCGCTCAAGGCGGGCAAGGTCGACTGGCAGACCGGCCCGGTCCCGGACATCAAGAACGTCGCGAAGAACTATCCCGGCTATCAGGCGATCACGATCCCGCAGAACCAGACGGCGCTGTTCACCTGCTCCAACGCCGAGCTCGGCTGCGTCGGCCCGCAGACCGACCCCGCCGTCCGCAAGGCGATCTACTACGGCCTCAACCGCGCGCAGCTCAACGCACTGGCGTTCCAGGACACCTCGAGCGAGATCTCGCCGGGATTCGCGTTGCTGGAGCGCGACCAGACCTACCTCTCCGGGAAGCTCAAGGAGAAGGTGGCGCCGATGAGCCCCGACGTGGCGAAGGCGACCCAGCTGCTCGAGGGCGCGGGCTACGCCAAGGGCGCCGACGGGATCTACGCCAAGGACGGCAAGCCGCTGGCGCTGACCGTGAAGGTCGTGACCGGCTGGACCGACTACATCACCGCCGTCAACACCATCGGCCAGCAGCTGCAGCAGGTGGGCATCAAGGTGACACCGCAGCAGCTCTCCTGGAACGAGTGGTCCGACCAGCGCAACCAGGGCAACTTCGAGCTGTTGATCGACTCGGTCAGCCAGGGGCCGGCGGCGGACCCGTACTACACCTTCAGCTACTTCTTCAGCGGCGCCACCACCGCGCCGGTCGGTGAGACCGCCACCCCGAACTACGGGCGGATGAAGGATGCCCAGGTCGACGCCGCGCTGGCCGCGCTCAAGCGGATCAACCCCGAGGACGCCGCGGCCCGGCAGCCGCACTTCGACGTGATCCAGGCGCGGATCGAGGAGGTCATGCCGTACATCCCGGTGCTCACCGGCGGCACGACCAGCGAGTACAACGCGAAGAAGTTCACCGGCTGGCCGACGAAGGACGACCTCTACGCGTTCCCGGCGATCTGGTCGAAGCCGGACAACTCGGAGATCTACATGAAGCTCAAGCCAGCGGGCAAGTGACGAACCGATGGCGTACTACGCCCGGAAGCTGCTGTTCTACGTGGTCGCCCTCTGGGCGGCGGTGACGCTGAACTTCGTCATCCCGAGGCTCATGCCGGGCAACCCGGTGGACATCCTGATGGCGAGGCTGCAGCAGCGTGGCGGCTCGGTCGACCCGGCGGTGCGGCGCTCGTACGAGCTGTTGCTCGGTACGGGCAAGGGCGGGTCCCCGGTGAGCGAGTACCTGTCCTATCTGGGCAACCTCGCCCGTGGTGACCTCGGCATCTCGGTCAGCGTGTTCCCGGCGCCGGTGTCGGAGGTCATCATGGCGTCGCTGTGGTGGACGGTCGTGCTGGTCGGCATCGCCACCCTGCTGTCGTTCCTGCTGGGCGTCGCGCTCGGTGCCGTGGTCGGCTGGCGGCGCGGCACCTGGCTCGACAACCTGGTGCCGTCGACCACCGTGCTCGCGGCGGTGCCGTACTTCTGGCTCGCCCTGCTCCTGGTGGCGCTGCTGTCGTCGGCGCTGGGCTGGTTCCCGCTGCTCGGCGGGTACGACGTGGTGCTGTCGCCCGGCTGGAACGCCGAGTTCCTCTCCTCGGCGATCTACCACGGGACACTGCCCGCGCTGACCATCGTCATCTCGTCGGTCGGCGGATGGCTGCTGGGCATGCGCAACATGATGGTGTCGTCGATGTCCGAGGACTACGTGCTGACGGCGCGGGCGAAAGGCCTGCGCGGCAGCCGGGTGATGGTCCGCTACGCGGCGCGCAACGCCGTTCTGCCGTCGGTGGCCGGTTTCGCGATCTCGCTGGGTTTCGTGGTCGCCGGCTCGATCGTCACCGAGCAGGTCTTCTCCTATCCCGGCATCGGCGGACGGTTGCTGCAGGCGGTGCAGAACAACGACTACGCGTTGATGCAGGGCATCTTCCTGGTGATCACCATCGCCGTGCTCGGCGCCAACCTCGTGGTCGACCTGATGTACGCCCTGATCGACCCCCGAACCCGCGTGAGCGGCTGAGAGGAGCCGGCCGTGACCAACATCAGCACAGCCACCACCCCGTCCGCCGCCGCGGCGTCGAGGGCGGGCTGGCGGTCGATGCTGCCGCGCTGGACGCCGAAGCTCGGTGTCGGGCTCGGCCTGATCATCGTGATCGTCCTGTTCGGACTGATCGGGCCGCTGCTCGCGGGCGATCCGGACGCGGTGCGCGACATCGGCCTGACCGCGCCGGGCGGCGAGCACCTGATGGGCACCACCCAGACCGGCCAGGACGTGCTCGCCCAGCTCGTCCACGCCACCAGGGGCTCGTTGCAGATCGGCCTGCTGGTGGGCGTGATGGCCACGATCCTGTCCGCGTTCTTCGGCATCATCGGCGCCTACGCCGGCGGCTTCACCGACGAGTTCTTCTCGTTGTTCTCCAACGTGATGCTGGTGATCCCCGGCCTGCCGCTGGTGATCGTCATCGCCGGGTTCGTGCCGGCCGACCAGCGCGGGTCGTGGACGATCGCGATCGTGCTGGCGATCACGAGCTGGGCGGCGTCGGCGCGGGTGCTGCGGGCGCAGACGCTGTCGTTGCGCAACCGGGACTACGTCGCCGCGGTGCGGGTCGCCGGGGAGAGTTCCTGGCGGGTGATCACCGTCGAGATCCTGCCCAACCTGCTGCCGGTGCTGGCCTCCCAGTTCGTGTTCGCGGTCATCGCGGCGATCCTCGGCGAGGCCGGCCTGTCGTTCCTCGGGCTGGGCGCGTCGAACTCCTCGACGCTGGGCACGATGCTCTTCTTCGCCCAGAACGGATTCGCGCTGCAGCTCAACGCGTGGTGGTGGTTCGTCCCGCCGGGCCTCATCATCGCGTTGTTCGGGTGCGGGCTCTCGTTGGTGAACTTCAGCATCGACGAGATCATCAACCCCAAGCTGCGGGACGTGCCGCTGCGTGCGGACGAGGCTCCCGTGGCGTCGCAGGCACGACCGGCCGCACGCGTGCACGACGACGTGGTGCTCACCGTCGAGCATCTTTCCGTTGTCTATCAAGGCCCTTCGCCGGTGCATGCCGTGCGCGACGTGTCGTTCACCCTGCGCCGAGGCGAGATTCTCGGCCTGGCGGGGGAGTCGGGGTGCGGCAAGACCACCCTGGCCTACGCGGTCAACCGGCTGCACCGGCCTCCGGCCGAAGTGACGTCCGGGTCGGTTACCTTCCACGACCGTGACGGCGCGGACGTCGACGTGCTGGCACTGGAACCCGAAGAACTGCGCGCGTTCCGCTGGTCGAAGCTGTCCATGGTCTTCCAGGGTGCGATGAACGCGCTCAACCCCGTGATCACGATCGGCGCACAGCTGGACGATGTGCTCATCACGCACCGGCCGGACATGTCACGTGACGAGCGACGGCAGCGGTGCGCCGAGGTGCTGGAACTGGTCGGTGTCGACCCACGGCGGCTCGGCTCGTTCGCGCACGAGCTGTCCGGCGGCATGCGGCAGCGGGTCATGATCGCGATGGCCCTGCTGCTCGACCCGCAGGTCATGATCATGGACGAGCCGACGACGGCGCTGGACGTCGTGGTGCAGCGCGGAATCCTGCAGGAGATCCTGCGGTTCCGCGACGAGCTGGGCTTCGCGGTCGTCTTCATCACCCACGACCTGCCGCTGCTGCTGGAGATCAGCGACCGGATCGCGGTCATGCGCGACGGCCAGATCGTCGAGCTCGGCACGGCGGACGAGATCCACCGCGCCGCCGAGCACCCCTACACCCGCGAGTTGCTCGCCGCTTTTCCCAGCCTCACCGGGGAACGCGGTGGTTTCATCCGCGACGCGGAGCCCTTGTTGCACGAAGGAGGAGTGCGATGACCACGCTGCAGGCCCGCGACCTGGTCAAGGACTTCACCGTCCGCAATGGACTCCGTCGCACCGCCCTGCGCGCGGTCGACGGTGTCTCCTTCACGCTCGAACCCGGCCGGACCGTGGCACTCGTCGGCGAGTCCGGCTCGGGCAAGTCGACGATCGCGCGGATGATCGCCCGCCTGGAGCGACCCACCTCGGGCAACATCATCGTCACCGACTCGGCGGGTGACCAGGTGCCGAACCGCGACTACCGGCACCGCGTGCAGATGGTGTTCCAGGACCCGTTCGCCTCGCTCAACCCGTTCCACACGGTCGAGCACCACCTGGCCCGCCCGTTGCGCCTGCACGGCAAGGCGAACGGGCGCGAGGAGACGGCTCAACGGGTCGAGGAGCTGCTGGGCCGGGTGACCCTGCTGCCGCCTCGCGACTACGTCCAGCGGCGGCCGCACGAGCTGTCCGGCGGGCAGCGTCAGCGGGTCGCCATCGCCCGTGCGCTCGCACCGGGTGCGGAGATCCTCGTCGCCGACGAGCCCGTGTCCATGTTGGACGTGTCGATCCGGCTCGGTGTGCTCAAGCTGCTCGCCCGGTTGCAACGCGAGGAGAACCTCGCCGTCCTCTACATCACCCACGACCTGGCGACGGCCCGGCACTTCTCGGACGAGATCCTGGTGCTCTACCGGGGCCGCGTGGTCGAACGCGGTCCGGCCGACGCGGTGATCCTCGAACCCCGCCACCCCTACACCAAGCTGCTCGCCGCGGCCTCGCCGAACCCGGAGGCGCGCGGGCGCACGCTCGACACCGGGCGCGACGTCATGGCGGCAGTGGGTGCCGGCGCCGCGTACGACCACCACACCGGACAGTGGGAAGGCGCCGCGTGATCTGGTCGCGCCGGATCCCCCTGCTTCCGCCGTCATCCCTGCCTGCTGGCAAGTGATCAAAGGAGATCTCATGCGGCACCTTCACCGGGTGGGCGCGGCGTTGTCCGCGCTCGTCCTGATACCACCCCTGCTCGCGCTGATGAACCCGGCGGTCGCGGTCGCGGCTCCCTCGCCGTACGTCAGCGCGGCGTCCGGCCGGTGCCTGGACGTCGTTGGCGCCTCCACCACCCCCGGCGCACTGGTGCAGATCTACGACTGCAACGGCCAGACCAACCAGGCCTGGGACCTGACCGCCGCCGCGGAACTGCGCGTGTACGCCGGCACCCGATGCCTGGAAGCGCCGAGCGGCCAGACCGCGCCCGGCACGCGTCTGCGCAGCTGGGACTGCACCGGTGGCGCCAACCAGAAGTTCCGGCTCAACCCCGACGGCAGCATCGTGGCCACCCAGACCGGGCTCTGCCTGGACGTCAACGCCGCCGCCACGGCGAACGGGACAGCGGTGCAGCTGTGGAACTGCAACGGGCAGGCGAACCAGCGTTGGTCGACCGGCGGCGGCACCCCGCAGCCCGAGTGCACGGCCACCCCGGTCGGCCCGAACTCGACCGTCCAGGCCCGCAAGTTGCTGTGCTACGTCTACAGCCAGTACGGCAACCACATCCTGTCCGGGCAGCAGGAGTCGACCTGGATCGGCGGCCCGGAGTACGAGATGAACTACATCCGCGACAACACGGGCAAGCTGCCCGCCATCCGCGGACTCGACTATGGCGACTCCAAGGACCTCGCGCCCAGGGCGATCGCGTGGTGGCAGGCGGGTGGCATCCCGATGATCGGCTACCACATGGGCGCGCCGACCAAGCCGGACACCTACGAGGGCACCATGATGGCGGTGTCGATCAACGCCGTCCTGACGCCCGGCACGGCGGAGTACGCCTCGTTCATCCAGCGGCTGGACGGCGCCGCGGGCATGTTGCAGCAGCTGAAGAACGCGGGTGCCGCGGTGATCTGGCGCCCGTTCCACGAGGCGGGCGGCACCTGGTTCTGGTGGAGCAAGGAGGGCGGCGGCCAGTACAACCGGCTGTGGCGCTTCGTGTTCGACTACTTCACCAGGGTCAAGGGGCTGAACAACCTGGTGTGGCTGCACGGGTACAACGGTGCGCCGCAGGCCTCGTTCTACCCGGGGAAGTCCTATGTGGACATCGGTGGCGCGGACACCTATGCCGGTAACGGCAACTACGACCCGCTCAAGCCGATGTACGACTCGGTGCGCAACGTCGTCGGCGGCACCATCCCGATCGCGCTGCACGAGAACGGCCCCATCCCGGACCCGGACCGCCTGCAGTCCTCCGGTGCGCGCTGGGTGCTCTTCGGCACCTGGCACGGCAACCACCTGACGCAGAGCAACTCGCTGAGCCACCTGCGCAAGGTGTACGGCCACAGCTATGTGATCACCCGCGATGAGCTGCCGAATCTGAGGTAGCCCCGCCCCGGCTGTCGCGGGCACACGGGCGGTGGGCCCGCGACAGCCGGTCCGAACAGGCGTCGACCAACTTCACCGGGGGAGTGAGAAACGATGGAGCGCCAGACGTTGCACGACGGGTGGCAGCTGAGCGTTGCGGCGGGACCTGTGCCCGACAGCGTGCGCGACGCCCGCGTGCCTGCCACCGTGCCCGGCAGCACACACCTCGACCTGCTGGCCGCGGGTCTGATCCCGGACCCCTTCCTCGACCGCAACGAGGAGTCGCTCAACTGGATGCACCGCACGGACTGGCGCTACGAGCTGACGTTCGTGACCAGGGCACCCACCGGCAACGAGCGGGCCGACCTCGTGTTCGAGGGACTCGACACGGTGGCCTCCGTCGAGCTGAACGGCCTGCCGGTCGGCACTACGGTGAACATGCACCGCACGCACCGGTTCGACGTGCGCCACCTGCTTCGCGACGGCGCCAACGAGTTGACTGTCATCTTCTCCTCCGCGCTGACCCACGCCGAGCAGGTCGAGGAGCAGCTGGGCTGGCGTGACCACGCCTACCCGCACCCGTTCAACATGATCCGCAAGATGGCCTGCTCGTTCGGCTGGGACTGGGGACCCGACCTGCAGACCGCGGGCATCTGGCGGCCGGTGCGGCTGGAACGCTGGCGCACCGCGCGCCTGGCCTCGGTGCGCCCGCTGGTCACCGTCGACCCCGACGGCACCGGCCGGGTCGAGGTGCACGCCGACGTCGAGCGCGGCGAGTCCAGGACGCGGCGGCTGTGGCTGGTGGCCAAAGTGGATGGACGCACGGCACGGGTTCCGTTCAGCGGGGACAAGGCCGTGGTGACCGCGTTCGTCCCCGACGCGCGGCTGTGGTGGCCTGCCGGACACGGGGACCAGCCTCGGTACGACCTCTCCGTGTCGCTGGAGGTCGACCGCAAGACGATCGACGCGACCAAGCACCGCATCGGGTTCCGCACGATCACGGTGGACACCGAACCGGACGAGATCGGCACCCCGTTCACCTTCGTGGTCAACGGCAGGCGGATCTTCGCCAAGGGCGCGAACTGGATCCCGGACGACCACTTCCTCACCCGCATCACCCGTGACCGCCTGGCATGCCGGGTCGACCAGGCCGTCGAGGCGAACTTCACCATGCTGCGGGTGTGGGGCGGCGGCATCTACGAGACCGAGGACTTCTACGACGTCTGCGACGAACGCGGAATCCTGGTGTGGCAGGACTTCCCGTTCGCATGCGCCGCCTACCCCGAAGAAGAACCGTTGTGGAGCGAGGTGGAGGCCGAGGCACGGGAGAACGTCGCCCGGCTGACCGGTCACCCGTCACTCGCGCTGTGGAACGGCAACAACGAGAACCTGTGGGGCTTCGCCGACTGGGGCTGGTCGGACCAGCTCGGCGGGAAGACGTGGGGCCTGCGGTACTACACGGAACTGCTGCCCGCGATCGTCGCCGAGCTGGACCCGACCCGGCACTACGCCCCGGGCAGCCCGTACAGCCCCGGCGACCGGCATCCCAACGACGCCCGCCACGGCACCCGCCACGAATGGCAGGTGTGGAACCAGATCGACTACGCGCACTACCGCGACCACGTGCCGCGCTTCTGCTCGGAGTTCGGCTTCCAGGGCCCGCCCACGTGGGCGACGCTGTCGAGCTGGGTGCACGACGAACCACTGACCCCGACCTCGGCGGGGTTCCTCCTGCACCAGAAAGCCGATGACGGCAACGGAAAACTCGAACGCGGGCTGGCCACCCACCTGCCGGTGCCCGCGGACTTCGCTGACTGGCACTGGGCGACCCAGCTCAACCAGGCACGTGCCGTGTCGTTCGGCATCGAGCACTTCCGGTCGTGGTGGCCGCGCACGGCGGGCGCGCTGGTCTGGCAGCTCAACGACTGCTGGCCCGCGACGTCGTGGGCGGCGGTCGACAGCGAAGGCCGGCGCAAGCCGCTCTGGTACGCGCTGCGGCACGCGTTCGCGCCACGTCTGCTGACGGTGCAACCGCGGGAGGGTCGGCCCGTCCTGTTCCTGGTGAACGATCACGACGAGCCGTGGAGCGGCGACGTGCGGGTCCAGCGGCAGTCGTTCGCGGGAGCGGTGCAGTTGGAGATCGTGCTGCCGTTCTCGGCGGCCGCACGATCCGTCGTCGGCGTCGCGCTGCCGGACGCCGTGCTCGCCCCGCCCGGTCCGGTGGGGGAGGTGCTCGTCGCGACCACGGACGAAGCCCGTGTCGTGCACGTGTTCCGCGAGGATCTCGACCTGGCGTACGCCCCGGAGGCGCTCACGGCGCACGTGGAGGCGATCGAGGGCGGATACCGAGTCGACGTGCGCGCCACGTCGTTCGCACGAGATGTCGCGGTGCTGGCCGACCGGGTCGCCTCAGATGCTGTCGTCGACGAGATGCTGGTGCCGATGCTCGCCGGCGAGTGCCGCTCGTTCGTCGTGCGGACCGAAACCCGGCTTGCCGACCCGGCGGTGCTCGCCGGGCTGCTGGTCCTGCGCAGTGCCAACGGGCTCTGCGCGCCGATGGTGAGGTCCGAGTGACCACCGGGGAGTCTTCGAGCGCTGTCGGGCTGGTGCTGGCCCGCCCGGCCCGGCTGCTCGGCGTCGAGCCGTTCTTCATGGAGTTCATCGCCGGTATCGAGGAACGCCTCACCGAGCAGGACATGTCCGTCCTGCTGCACGTGGTCACGACGCACGACGCGGAGCTCGCCGCGTACCGGCGGTGGGCGGCCGGCCGGCTGGTCGACGCGGTCCTGCTGGTCAACCGGTCCGTCGGCGACCTGAGACCCGCGCTGCTGGGTGAGGTCGGCCTGCCCGTGGTCGTCGTCGGCGAACCCGCCGCCGAACTGGACGCGCCCGCCGTGCGCACCGACGACGCAGGTCCGGTCACGGAAGCACTGCGCCACCTGCTCGAACTCGGTCACTCCCGCATCGCCCGGATCACCGGTCCGGCCGGTCTGCTGCACACAGCGGCAAGGACCGCGGCCATGCGCGCGGCTGGTGCCGTTCCGCTGATCCTGGAAGGCGACTACTCCGAGGAGTCGGGCGCGAAGCTGACCGCCGCGCTGCTCGGCCGGCCCGAGCCGCCGACCGCGATCCTCTACGACAACGACGTGATGGCGGTCGCCGGACTGGGCGTGGCGAAGGAACTGGGTGTCTCGGTGCCCGGCGAGCTCAGCCTGATCGCCTGGGACGACTCGACGTTGTGCCGGCTGGCGTCGCCCGCGCTGACGACGATGAGCGTGGATGTCCACCGGTTCGGCGTCTCGGTCGCGGAGTCGGTGCTCGAGCTGATCGGGGGACACTCGGTCGCCGAACGGTGGTCGCCCACCGCCGCGCTCGTCGTTCGCGGGAGTTCTTCCGTCGTGCCGGACCAGAAGCACTGAAACGAACTGGAAGGTGCCATGTCCGTGAAAAAGATCACCAGGTGGTTGGCCGGCGTGCTCGTCGCGCTGCTGGCGTGTCTCGTCCCGGTCCCGGCCTCGGCGGCGGAACCGACGCGGATCATGGCGCTGGGTGACTCGATCACCGGATCGCCAGGCTGCTGGCGGGCGTTGCTGTGGCAACACCTGCGCGACACCGGTCGCACGAACGTCGACTTCGTGGGAACGCTGCCCGCGCCGGGCTGCGGGTTCGCCTACGACGGCGAGAACGAGGGACACGGCGGCTTCCTCGCCACCCGGATCGCCCAGCAGAACCAGCTGCCGGGCTGGTTGTCGGCGACCCGGCCGGACGTGGTGCTGATGCACCTGGGCACCAACGACGTGTGGAGCAACATCCCCGCCGCCACGATCCTGAGCGCCTACACCACGTTGCTGAACCAGATGCGGGCGAGCAACCCCGGCATGCGGGTGCTGGTCGCCCAGATCATCCCGATGAACCCGAGCAACTGTGCGGCGTGCGGGCAGCGGGTGGTCGCGCTCAACAACGCCATCCCGGCCTGGGCGCGGGCCAACTCCACGGCACGGTCGCCGATCACGGTGGTGGACCAGTGGACCGGGTTCAGCACCTCGGCGGACACCACGGACGGCGTCCATCCCAACAGCACCACCGGAATCCGCAAGATCGAGAGCCGCTGGTACCCCGCGCTGACCGCGGCACTGGACGGTCCGCCCGACACGGCGCCGACGCTGGTCGGCACGCAGTCGGGGCGCTGTCTCGAACCGGCGGGGGCGAGCACCGTCAACGGCACCAAGGCCCAGCTGTGGGACTGCGGCGGCGGCACACACCAGCGCTGGACCACCACGAACGCCCGCGAGTTGCGCGTGTTCGGGTCGAAGTGCCTTGATGCCGAGGGACGGGGCACGGCTGCCGGCACCGCCGTGCAGATCTGGGACTGCAACGGGCAGAACAACCAGCAGTGGACGTTCAACTCGGACGGCTCCATCACGGGCGTGCAGTCCGGCCTGTGTCTCGACGCCGTTGGGCAGGGCACCGCGAACGGCACGAGGATCCAGCTGTGGACCTGCAATGGCCAGGCCAACCAGAAGTGGACCCGTCGCTGAGGCTATGTGCTTTGCCAAGAGGGTGACCTTTGCGGACATCAGTCCACAAAGGTCACCCGCGTTGGTGACTAAGGCTTAGAACTGTGCTTCCCACGTGGTGGTGCTGGAGGAGGCGTCGGAACGGAGGCGGTCACGGGCGACCGTGTCGGCGTACAGGCCCCAGCGCATCCAGTCCACGTAGGTGTTGCGGGCGCGGGAGTCGCTCCAGTAGCTGCCGTGATCCCCGCCCCGGAAGGTGAGGAACGCCTTGGGCCGCGGCAGCTCGCTGAACGCCTGGCGGGCGGAGGAGTAGGGACAGACGGGGTCCCGGTCCCCGTGGATGAACAGGACCTTGGCCCTGACCGAGGATGCCGGGTTGCCCATGTCCACACAGGCGATGGGGATCGCGGCGATGATCCGCGGGTCGGGCACGATGGTGAGCAGGCTGTGCGTGGTCATGCCGCCCATCGAATAGCCGTACACGCCTACGCCCACCGTGGTGTTGATGTGGCCCCTCAACGGGTCGTTGGCCGTGTTGAGCGCCAAGGTCCGCGTGATGACCTCGGAGACGTCCCGGCCCAGGTTGCCGTTGTAGGTGTCGCCGATACTTGCGCTGCCGAAGTGCGGTGCCGGCACGATGAAGCCCGCCGCGGCCATGGGCCGGATCTGCGCCAGTGCGCGTCTGCGGGCTGGCGCCGCTGCCGTGGGTGTACTCGGCGATGGGGAACACGCCGTCGGCGACAGGTGCGTTGGTGACAGGTCCGCTGCCGGGCGTGCCCTTGGCCGGGTAGTACACGGACGTCGTGATCCGGCGGTTGCCGCGCATCCAGTTGTACTGGCGGACGCCCACGGCGAACGTCACCGTCGGCGCGCCCAGCGGGGTGACGGTGGCGAGTGCCTGTCCTGCGCCGAGCAGGCCGAGACCGAGGCCTGCCGCTCCGGCCGTGCCGACCCGCAGGAAAGTACGTCGTTGCATAGTCATCGTTGACTCCGTGTGTGCAGGGATGTCTTGAGGTGCCTGGCTAGAACTGGGCTTCCCAGGTGGTGGTGCTGGAGGAGGCGTCGGAGCGGAGGCGGTCGCGGGCGACCGTGTCGGCGTACAGGCCCCAGCGCATCCAGTCCACGACGGTGTTGCGGGTGCGGGAGTCGCCGAAGTAGTTGCCGTGATCCCCGCCGCGGAAGGTGAGGAACGCCTTGGGCCGCGGCAGTTCGCTGAACGCCTGGCGGGCGGAGGAGTAGGGACAGAGGTTGTCCCGGTCTCCATGGATGAACAGGACCTTGGCCCTGACCGAGGGCGCCGGGTTGCCCATGTCCACACAGGCGAGGGGGATCGCGGCGGTGATCCGCGGGTCCGCCGCATTGGTGAGCAGGGAGTGCGTGGTCATGCCGCCCATCGAGTGGCCGTACGCGCCGATGCCCGCAGTGGTGTTGACGTGGCCCCGCAACGGGTCGTTGGCGGAGTTGAGCGCCAAGGTCCGCGTGATGACCTCGGAGACGTCCCTGCCCAGGTTGCCGTTGTAGGCGTCACCGATTCCGGCGCTGCCGAAGTGCGGTGCCGGCACGATGAAGCCCGCCGCGGCGAGGGGCCGGATGAGCGCCAGTGCGCCCTGCGGGCTGCCTCCTAGACCGTGCGTGTACTCGGCGATGGGGAAGACGCCGTCGGCCACGGGCGCATTGCTGACCGGCCCGCCGCCGGGAGTGCCCTTGGCGGGGTAGTACACGGAGGTGGTGATGCGGCGGTTGCCGCGCATCCAGTTGTACTGGCGGACACCGACGGCGAACGTCACCGTCGGCGCGCCCAGCGGGGTGACGGTCGCGAGCGACTGTCCGGTGCCGAGCAGGCCAAGTCCCAGGCCTGCCGCTCCGGCCGTGCCGACCCGCAGGAAAGTACGTCGTTGCATGGTCATGGATGACTCCGTGTGTGCAGGGATGCTTTGAAGTGCTTGGTGGCGGTCACGGGTTGAGGAAGCTCGCATGAGGCGGCTGGTTGTACGCGGTGTTCTGCCACGCCACCGCCAGGCGGTACTGGCGGTCCTGCATCAGTGACGGCCGGCTGATGCTGGTGGGGTGGTGGTCGAGTAGATCCGCAGCGCGCGGTTGTCGGTGGTGCGCCAGATGACCTCTTCGCGCCAGTCGCCGAGGATGTCGGCCTGCAGCACCGGGGTCGACTTCGTGCCGTTGTTCGACGCCACACCGGATCCGGTGAGCAGGCGGGTGTCACCGCCCGTGCCGTACTTGTCGATGTGCGTGCCGTCCAGCAACTCGCGCTGGGCGTCGCCGTCCCACCAGATCACGAAGTTCATCGAGCTGGGTTTGCGGGACGCGACCTGGTTGCCGTTCGTGGCGCTGCGCAATCCTCCGACGCCCGCGGACCAGATCTCCGCACCGGGGCTGCCGGCCCACACGTCCGCGGCGACCCCGCGGCCGTTGTCGCAGCCGCACGACGGTGCCCGGTAGAGGAACTGGCCGGTGCGAGCGTCGTGCACGTCCATCGCCGGCGAGCTGGTCGACTCGTGCACCGTGAACACCTCCAGGCCGGGCCTGCTCGGCGCGAGGTCGCTGACGTGCAGCGCGTCGCCGTGACCCAGACCGGTGCTGTACATGAGCGTGCCGTTGTCGTTGATCGTCGCCGAGCCGTAGATGATCTCGTCACGGCCGTCGGCGTCCACGTCGGCGATGGACAGGTTGTGGTTGCCCTGCCCGTACGCGCCGCCCCGGCCGGAGTCGTAGGTCCAGCGCCGGGTGAGCTGACCGCCGCGGAAGTCCCAGGCGGCGATCACCGCACGGGTGTAGTAGCCGCGGGCCATGATGATGCTCGGCCGCGCACCGTCCAGATAGGCCGTGCCCGCGAGGAAACGGTCGACCCTGTTGCCGTAGTTGTCGCCCCAGTCGGAGACGTTGCCGCGCGGCGGAACGTAGTTCTCGGTGTCCAGGATCGCGCCGTCGGTGCCGCGGAACACCGAGAGGAACTCCGGGCCGGACAGGATGTAGCCGCTGGAGTTGCGGTAGTCGGCGTTCGCGTTGCCGATCACCTGACCGGTTCCCGAACGCGTGCCGTCCGCGGTCTTCATGACCACCTCGGCCTTGCCGTCACCGTCGTAGTCGAACACCTGGAACTGCGTGTAATGCGCGCCGGAACGGATGTTGCGACCCAGGTCGATCCGCCACAACCGCCGGCCGTCCAGCTTGTACGCATCGATGATCGCGTTACCGCTGTAGCCGGAGTGCGCGTTGTCCTTCGCGTTGGTGGGGTTCCACTTCAGCACGATTTCGTACTGGCCGTCGCCGTCCAGGTCACCGACGCTCGCGTCGTTGGCCTCGTAGCTGTAGCTGCCCTGCGGCGTCGACCCACCCGGAGGTATCTGCAGCGGCACATCCCTCGTGCTCGCGGTGACACCGAGTTCGCCGTCGGTGTGGGCGGACATCGGCAGTGAGCGGTCGGCCGACGCGGCGCTCGGCTGCTCCACCCCGTTCACCACCTGGCGAACCGTGTAGGCGGCGTTCGCGGGCGCACCGCGATCCTGGAAGTTCGTGAGGGTGACGGGATTCGCGGTCACCCTCACCCCGTCGCGGTAGATGTTGAAGGCAGTGCCCGGCGCGTCCTCGGCCAGCAGCCTCCAGCTGAGGAAGTTGCCTTGTCCTGTGTGGACGCTGAGCAGCCCGCGATCGAGCTTGTCGGGTTGAGAGACGCGAGGCGTGTCAGCTGTCGACGAGGGCGCGGTGGCTCCCGCCATCAGGACGGCCGACGTCGCGACGGCCATCAGTGCACGCATCGCCTTTGATTTGTGCATCACCAAATCCGTTCATCAGGGGTTGATCTCCACGGCGGCAGAACCGGTACACCGGACGACGGGAGTTCGGGCGTCGTCCGGCCGGTGGCTGGCTCGAACTCAGGACGCTGGCACGGGAGTCGCAGCTGCGGCGCTACTTCCCCCGTCGAATCTCCACGTCCCGTGTGGCACGGATACGACGGTGAACCCGCGTTGGGTCGGTACATGTACGTCCGCCGTTGAACCGACCGGCACTTCGACCGTCAGCCGCAGCACGCCGTCGACCTTCGTCCACGCCACCGAGATGCGTCCACGCACACTCATGAACTCGAGCCGCGCCCACGACACCCTGGTGGCGTCCGGTCGCACCGTGAACGTCCGATAACCGGCGTCTCCCGGCCGCAACCCGGCGACGTGCTCGTACAGCCATTGCACGACGGTGCCTTTGAAGTAGTGGTTGCGCGAACGGGTGCCGGTGTCCCACTTCTCCCACATGGTGTCGGCACCGTTCGCGAACCAGTAGCCCCAGCTCGGGTAGGTCCGCTCGGTCGCCATCGCGTGCGCGACGCCGGCGTGTCCGTTGTCGGTCAACGCCTTCAACAACACGCTGGCACCGAGGCAGCCGACGTTGACGTGGTTGCCGTTCGCCTTCACCTCGGCGGCGAGCCGGTCCGCCACCGCCTGCACCGAGCCGGACGGCACCATCCCGAACGCGAGCGGGATCGCGTTGGACGTCTGCCGGTAGCCGGGGTCCTTGGCCGTGCGGTAGTAGCCGCCTGGGTGCAGGAACGTCCGGTTGAACACCGACCGCAGGTTCGCGGCGACCTCGCGGTAGCGCGGAACGGGCTTGCCGATCACGTCACCGAGTTCGGCGGTGTGCAGCAGCGCGCGGTACAGATACGCGGTCGCGGTGAGCCGGGTGTCCTCCGGCGGCAGGCCGTCGGAGCCGGGCGGCACCCAGTCGCCGAGCGCGGTCACCGAGAGCCCGTCCCGCAGCCGGCCGATCTCCCAGTCCAGGTAGCGGGTCAGCGCCGGCCAGTGCTGTACAGGCAGCCGGTCGTCGCCGTAGATCCGGTACATCTCGCGCAGCAGGAACGGGTAGACCGTCGTCCACTCCGGAGCGGGTGCGAGCTCGCGGTAGCCCCAGCCGCCGCTCGGCACGATCACCGGCAGCTGACCCGCCGCGTCCTGACTGTCCGCGAGGTCGCCCAGCCACTTGGTGAAGAACTTCGCCATGCCGAACTCGGCGAGCATCGACGGCGCACCGACCTGCACGTCACCGGTCCACCCGTTCTTCTCGTAGGTCGGCGTGTCGGTGGGGATGCCGTGCAGGTTGTTCACCACCGTGCGGCGCATCGCCGCGTCGTAGCGCTCGAACAACGGCTCCGAGCACCGGAACGTGCTCACCGACGGCACGTCCGAGTGCACGAGGCGGCCGGCCAGTCGTGGCGCCGCGGACAACCCGGTCACCTCGACGTAGCGGAAACCCTTGTAGGAGAACTTCGGTTCCCACGTCTCCTCGCCGGAGCCCGCGCAGATGTACTCGTCGACCTGGTCGCGGCTGCCGGACACGTGGCCGTTGGTCATGCGCACGGTACCGTCGGAGTTCAGCGTCTCGCCGTGCTTGAGCCGCACGACGGTGCCTGCGGATGCCCGCACGGTGAGCCGCGTCCAACCGGACATCGTGCGCCCCATGTCGGCCACGAACACGCCGGCCCGCTGCCGGGTGATCGCGACCGGAGTGATCGACTCGATCACGCGGATCGGTTCGTGCTCCTGAGCTTTCAGCGTGCCCCTTGCAGCGGGCCGGATGGGCGCGCGTTGCCATCTGCTGTCGTCGAAGCCCGGTTTCGTCCAGTCCCGCGGGGCACGCCGGGCGTCGAAGGTCTCGCCGACGTAGAGGTTGTTCACGAGCGTCGGGCCGGACGTCAGACGCCACGACTCGTCCGAGGCGATGGTGGTGCGCGTGCCGTCCGGGTGTTCGATTTCCAGCTGTGCCAGCAGCTTCGGCTCGTCGTGCCACGCCGGGCGCTCCCACCGCCAAGTGTTCGGCGTCCTCATCCCGTAGAAGCCGCGGCCCAGCGTCACGCCGATGGCGTTGCTGCCGGTGCGAACCTGCGCGGTGACGTCGTGCGTCGCGTACAGGACGGTGTTGTCGTAGTCGGTGAAGCCGGGATCGAGCACCCGGTCGCCGATGCGGCTGCCGTTGATCTCAGTCTCGTAGTAGGCGAGTCCGCTGATGTACAGCCGGGCGCGCGACACCGGCTTGCCGAGCGTGAACTCCTTGCGCAGCAACGGCGCGGGCTGCTCGCTGGTGGCGGCTGCCGCGCCGATCCAGCGCGCCTGCCATGACGCGCCGAGCAGTGCCGTCTCCCACCAGCTGCTCGTGCTCCACTCGGACGGCTGGTTGTCGCCGTCCCACACCCTGACTCGCCAGTGGTACCGCGTGCGCGGTCGCAAGGCCCCACCGCCGTAGGGAATTCCTGTCGTGCGGTCCGACCCGACCCGGCTGGACTGCCACACGTCCGAAAGCTCGGGGAAAGTGCCGACCTGGATCTCGTAGGCGCTCTGCCTAGCGCCGGTGCCATCCGCGGCCAGCGTCCACGCGAGCCGCGGTGCCGTGACATCGGTGCCCAGCAGCGTTTCCGCGTACTCCACTGTGGTGCCTACGACGCGTAAGCGGCTCGCCTGCGCGGCCGGCTCAGCTCGGGCCACGCCGATGGGCAACGCCGTCGCGGGCAGCCCGACCGCTGATGTCCGCAAGAACTCTCGTCTGCGCACGCCGCCTCCACCTTCATCGCAGGATGAAACGTTTCAATTCCGGGCGGTGAAGTCAGCATGGCGAGGCTTGGTCCACCATGTCAAGGTGTTCGCCGCAGTTGTCGAGATCGCTGTCCGGAGCTTAGAAGTCTTGCCACTGCGCGGGGTTGTCGATGGGCGAGCCTCGATTCGACGACACAACTTGCACCGATCTTCGATGTGCGGTTCCAGCTGCACGAGCCGCAGGTAAGCGCTTTCCTGCTGTGCGCGCAGCGACGGGTCCTACGAGCCGGGAACCCATGCCTCTACCGAACGAGGTGGCGAAGTGCGTAGAGGACGAAGGGCTCGCCGTGGTGGCGAATCTCGCGTTCGTAGTGAAAGCCCAATCGCTCCATCACCGCGCGGGAACGCGTGTTGTGGGTCTCGGTGAACGAAACCACTTCAGGCGCATCCAGCTCGTCGAACGCGAGATTCAGTCCGGCACGTCCGATCTCGCTGGCATAGCCCTGCCCCCAGAACCGTTCGCGAACGGCCCATCCGATCTCCAGCCGGCGTGCGCCGTCGACCTCGGCGTAGGAAAGACCGCCGCGCCCGATCAGCTTGTCGTCGACCCGGTCGTACGCGATCCACTTGTGAACGCCGTCGTCCTGCCAGGCGCGGCCTGTCGACGCCGCGCTCCGCCGGGCCTCGTCCGGGGTCCAAGCACCGCCGTACCAGCGGGCGATGCCAGGGTCCTGGTGCAGTCGAAGAAGATCGTCGGCCTGCTCCGGTCCAATCGGAACGAGGCGAAGTCGCGCCGTCGTGCGCATGCCCGATGACCTGACCACACCGTCTCCTCGTTGTGTCGCTTGCCGCATCGCCTGCGGGATTGCCGCCCCGTTCTCCTGAAGCGCGAGCCGTAATGCGTGCAAGCCGTGGTGCAACCACGATTTCACCGTGTTCTGCGGTACGCCCAGCGCGTCGGCGAGCGTGGCCACGGACTCGCCGCGGTAGCAGGCCCGCACGATCACCGTCCGGTGCTCGGGTCTGAGCTGGGACAGTGCCTCGGTGATGAGCGAGGTGTCGAGCGTGGAGCCGGTGTCGTCCGGGCATGAGCGTTCGGGCAACCGGGACCACCTCCGTCCGTCGAGCGCGCTCACTCGGCCAGTACCGGCCGTGAAGCTGGGGCTGGTCTGCCTCGTTCCGGTCAGGCGTTTGCCGTCGTGAAGACGTAGCGTCCACTTGGCACGGTGTAGAGCCGGTAGTTGCCTTCCGGCCCCGCTGGGACGGCTCCAGGCGGCGCGATCACCCGCTGGCCACCCTTGACGGGCACGTGGATCGTGCCTGTCCGGTTGACCGGCACCTCGACGGTGAGCGTGAGTTGGCCGTTCTCAAGCTTCCAGCCGGATGAGGCGGTGCCGCCGTTGGTCTGCAACGAGGTGGCGGCGCGTTGGAGATTGGCTGGTACATAAGGCTTCACGACAACCTTGGTCGAGTTGGTTCCGGTTTGAGCGAGTCCGGCGATGTCGGCGAGCATCCAGTCTTCGGCTGTACCGAGGAAGGGATGGCCCTTCGATCGCGTGGTCGTCCATTCCTCCCACAGAGTGGTCGCACCGGCGGCCATCCATGCGCCGTAACCGGGAGCGGTGCGTTGCGTGGCGGCTTTGTAGGCGGTCTCGAGGTGTCCGTACTGGGTGAGCACGCGGAACAGCCACTTGGTGCCCAGCACGCCGGTACCGAGGTGGTCGCCGCGGGCCGCGACGTCGGCGGCCACGGCGTTGACCACGGCCTGGCGGTTCGCCTCTGGCGTGATCCCGAACGCGACCGGGAGGACGTTGTTGGTCTGCAGGAACCTGGCCCCGCTCGTTGTCCGGTAGGTGCCTGACCTGAAGTAGTCGGTGTTGAACGCTGTCCGTGCAGCGGTGGCACGGCGTGTGAACGTCGCGGCGTCGTCGGGATGGCCGAGCTGCTGGGCAATGCCGGCGAATTGGTCGAGCGTGCGGATTACGTAGGCGCGGGCCACCAGCCTCTTGTCGGCTGAGGTGTTGCACACGCTGTCTCCGCCGGGGCAGACCCAGTCGCCCCAGAGTTCGACGGGGTTGGTGGCTTGGGACGACACGAACTCGGCGTATGTCTTGAGTTGCCCGTAACGGGCGTTGACGGCCTGCTTGGCGTCGTGGTCGCGCAGGAGCAGTGTCGCCACTTCGGTGAAGGCGTTACCCCAGGCGGCGCTGGACAGATCGGCCGCCTTGGTCGGAACCGGGGCCCAGGCGGGCAGGTCGCCGTTGCCGCGCAGGCTGTCGGCGATGTCGTTGTACCACTTGATGTAGAGGGTCTTGGCGTCGAAGTTGCGCATCGTCGCGTCGGCCATGAGTGCGCCGTCGCCGAGCCAGGGCAGCTTCTCCAGGTAGGACCCGTCGGTGGGTGCCGCGAGCACGAAGTTGTTCAGGACTGTTTCCCGGCCGGCTTTGTGGACGAAGTTCAGCACATCGTTGGACGACTCGAAGGTCCCTACGCTCTGAATGTCGTTGTGGATGCGCAAGGCGGTGACCCGGGGTGCTGGGGCGCCGCTCGGCACGCCGCTGACTTCGATGTACTGGAAACCCTTTGTGGGTGAACGACGGAGCCCAGGTCGCCGGTCCCGAACCTTTGCTGATGAAGGTGTCGTCCTGCGGGCGGCGGCCCACGATCACAGCTCGTCCGTTGCTGAGCGACTCCGCGTACCGAATTCTGACCGACGTGCCAGCCGGCACGTCGAGCGTGATGCGTGCGTTGCCGGAGATGTTCTGGCGGACGTTGTAGACGAACACCCCCGCGGCCGGCGTGGCAGGGTTCCCGAGGCTGATTTCGCCGACGACGCGTGAGGGCTCGATCGGGCTGGCCTGCAGGCGTGCCGTGCCGTTGCCGGCGGTCACGGCCGGTGCCCATCGGCCGGCGTCGAACGAAGGAGTGTTCCAGCCGGGTTGCTCCTTCCTGGCGTCGTAACCCTCCATTTCCGGGATCACGGCGCTGCTGGCAAAGGGCAGGGACGGTCCCTGTGCGGCGGTCCAACTCGTGCTGGTGGGGACGGACTGCGTTGTGCCGTCGGCGTAGGTCACCTGGAGCAGTGCCTTTGTCCGGAGGATGCCGTCCCAAGCGCCGCGGTTCTCGGGCGTGGTCCAGGTGTGCAGGCCGTTGAGGGTTCCCTGGCCGAGCGCGATGCCGACGGTGTTCTGGCCTGTCTGGACCGCGGATGTGACGTCGATGCCGTCGTAGTAGCCGACCTTGTCGTACTTGGTCCATCCGGAGCCGAGCACGATGGTGCCGGCCGGTTTACCGTTGACGGATGCCGCGTACGCGCCGAGACCCGAGACGTAGAGGCTTGCGTTGGCGATCGGCTTGGTGACGAAGAAGTTCGTGCGCAGAAGGGGAAGTCCGAGCAAGACGCCGCCGGGTGCGGGTACTCCTCGACTCGCCACCCAGTCCTTCTGGGAGATCCAGGCCGCCCCGTTCCAGTCCTGGTCGCGGAGCATCCCGGTACCGAACCGGAAGTCCGGGCTCCAGCCGCTCCAGTCACCGGCGGCGTCCCTCACCCGCGCGCGCCAGGTGTAGCGGTGCTTCGCCGCCAACGCCGGCCCGCCGTAAGTCACGGCGGCGACACCACTGGCCTCGGCACGGTGGGTCCAGATCGGCTCGGCGGTCCGTTCCGCGTCACGCACCTCGACCTCGGCCGCCGCGACGGCGGCTCCAGGCCGGCTGGACGTCACGGTCCACGCGAACTCGGGCCTGGAGTTGTCGACCGCGAGCGGGGCGTTCAGACCCTGGGTGGTGCCCCGGACGATGATCGGGCCGTCCCCGCCGCCGTCCGGTGTGACCGCCTCGAGGAAGTCGATGTTGGCCAACCCACCGGAGGTGGTGGCGGCGAGCCGCACGGTGTTGATGCCAGCCGCCAGCTGAACCGTGACCGACTTGGTCGCCCAGGTCGTCCACGCGCCGGTGGCCTCGAAGGGGAAGCCGGACTGCACGATCGTCCCGTTGACGGCGACGTCCGCAGGCCGGCTCTCGGAGCCGCCGTTGGCGTACCGGACGCTGACCGTCGCGGTGCCGGCCGCTGCGGAGTTGACCGTGAACTGCACAGCGGAACCAACGGCGTTGGTCGTGTCGCAGAAGCCGCTGCCGGAGTAGCCGGAGTGGTTCGAGGCCACGACACCATCGCACCCGGCGGGTACGGATTCCGCCTCGTACCGCGTCGTAGCCGCATGCGCCTCGACCGCGAGCGGCGACACGAGCGACGGCATCGCCGTCATGGTGGCCAGTGTGACGAGTAGTGCGGCTGCTGCGGACGTGCTCGTGCGACGCAGAGATCTCACTGATCCCACTCCAATCATGCCGCGACGACGATGTGATCGATGTTGGCCAGGTCCTGACCGGTGGACTCGAACCGGATCGTGTTGCCGGTACCGGCGTTCAACGGCACCGTCACCGACATCGACTGCCAGGTGGACCACGAAGCGGTTGCCGAAGTCGTGATGTTCTGACCGGCGCCGTTGACCACCAGGCGGCCGGTGCGGCTGCTCCCGCTGCCGTTGGCGAACCGGACCGTCAACGTCCTGCTGCCCCCGGCACCACCATCAACATTGTTGAACTGCAACGATCCGCCACTGGCCGGGAAGTTCACGAACCCGGTCCCGGTGAACCCCGCGTTGTTCGAGTCGACGCTCGCGCCACCACCCAGCACCGCTTGCTCGGCCTGATACGGGGTGCCTGACGGGGTGCCTGTCGTGGGCTCGCCAACGACGTCCACCACGACCACGGACACGTCCGCGTCGGGCGCCGACGCGGGCAGGGAGACGGTGATGCCACTGCTGGTTCTGCTGTAGCGCAATGAGGTTCCGGGGTTGTTGAGCAGGTAGACCCGGTTGACGGTGTTGGTCAGCGGGCCGATCACCAGTTGACGGCTGGTGGGCCAGGTGAAGACGTGGGCGAACAGCTTGCCGGGCTTCTTGGTGTAGTAACCCCAGGTGGGTTCGGACACGAACGGGCTGCCGGTGGTGCCGTGGATGCTGTCGCGGTAGGTGCTCATCCAGGTGCCCATGCCGGTCAGCGCGTTGACCGCCCCGGTGGTCACCACACCGTCGCCGCGCGGGCCGATGTTGAGCAGGTAGTTGCCGTCCCGCGAGACCACCCGCACCAGTTCCCGCACCAGCGTCCGGACCGGCTTGTACTGGTTCTCCTTGCGGGAGTCGTAGCCCCACGCGCCGTTCAGCGTCTGGCAGGTCTCCCATGGCCGGGGCAGCGGTCTGGCCGGAACGGTCTGCTCCGGGCAGAGGTAGTCGCCCAGCCCCGCGTCGCGCTTGACCCGCTCGTTGATGACAAGGCCGGGCTTGAGGCCGATGCAGAAGTTGTACAGGTCGCGGCCGTCGGCGGCGTTCCACCAGTCGGTCAGGGTCTGCGGGTTCCGCTCGGGGAACCAGTCTCCGTCGAACCACAGCAGCGCCGGATCGTAACGGGTCACCAGCTCCCGCAAGTGCTCCTTCATGTCCCTGATGTAATCGGCGCGCGCGGTCATCGACGCCATCGTGGTCAAACCGGTGCCGCGGACGGTCTGGGACGGGTGGTTCCAGTCGACGATCGAGTAGTACAGCGAGAAGACGATGCCCTGCCGGTCACACTCGGCCTTCAACTCCGCGAGCAGGTCACGCTGGAAACCGGTGTAGGACGGCAGCGTGTACGGCCGCCTGCCGGTGGTGTCGGTGAAGCCGGCCACCCTGGAGTCCCACATCGCGAACCCCTCGTGGTGCTTCGCGGTGATCACCAGGTACTTCATTCCGGCTCTCTTCGCCAGACCGACGATGCTGGCAGCGTTGAAGCCGGCCGGGTTGAACCTGGCCGAGACCTGGGTCTGCCAGTTGGCCTTCGACCAGTTCTCGTTGTACATGTTCCACTCGCCGAGGCCGCGGTACGAGTACGACCCGAAGTGGATGAACATGCCGAACCGGGCCGCGTACCACCATTGCATCTTCGCCGGGACGGTGTACGCGGCCGCTGACATGGCAGGCAAGGCGAACGGCAGGGCGACCGCGGCCGCGCCCACGGCGCCTGCTTTGAGCAACTGGCGGCGGTTCAGATGGGACGACATGTTTCGCTCCCTCGTGGGTCGTCTGCGCGGCCGACGCGGCGGGAGCCAGACCGGCACAGAAGCCGGTCATGGCAACCCTTCCACGGCTGTGCTACTTCATGACCGCTTGGTCCAGGTCTGACCGGAGCCGCCGTTGCAGGTGTTCACGACGACCGGCGCGTTGTCAGCGGTACCAACGGCTTCGAGGCACCGTCCGGACGCCGAGTTCGTCACCGTGCCGTTGGTGTTGACCGTCCACTTCTGACTTCCGCCGCCGTTGCACGAGTTGATCGTCACTCTCGTACCCTGCCCGGAAGCGTTGGCGTCCATGCACTTCGCGTTGTCGTAGATCCGCAGCTCACCCGCTGCCGTCTGGGTCCACTGCTGGTTGGTCGCGCCGTGGCAGGGCCAGATGATGAGTCCGGTGCCGTCGGTCTGGGTCCCACCCGGCACGTCCACGCACTTGCCGGAGGCGGAGCCCGCCAGGCCGAAGGTGGTGCCGGGCGTCGGGTCACCGGGGATGAGCGGGCAACTGCTGCGGTATGCCGAGATGCCGGTGTTGTCCATCAACGGGCACAGGAACTGGTGGTAGCGCGTGTCCTGGTCGAGGAAGAGCTTCATCCACGGGATCCACTTGCGCGTGGCCACCGAGTTGTTCGAGGTCGGGAAGCCGTGCCCGGCGCCGGTGAGCTCCAGGTACATCTTCTCCGTCGCGGCCGGGATCTGGTTGTAGTAGCCCGAGACCAGCGACGGGGTGACCGTCCCGTCCCGCTGCCCGGCCAGCAGCGCGGTGGGGACCCGCATGGTGCTCAGGTTCTGCGACGGGCTGTACGGCGCGTTCCCGATGGCGGCCTTCAGCGTCGGCCGGCGCAGGGCGGCCGAGATGGCGCCGCCGCCACCCATCGAGTGACCCATGACGCCGACGCGGCTCGCGTCGACGCGGTCGCGCACGGAGCTGCGCTGGGTCAGGTAGTCCAGCGCAGCCAGCAGCTGCGTGCCGCGTGCGGTGTCGAAGTCGTTGCGGCTGTTGGTGTCGATGCCGATGATCACGAACCCGAACGAGGCCAGCCAGTGCCCCATCCACGCGCCTTCGGCCGCCCAGGTCGCGGTGTAACCGGGCACGACCGCGAGCGCGCCGAACTTCCCCTGGCTGGTGTCCGTCGGGTAGTAGATCTTCGCGCCACCGAAGCCGTTCCCGCCACCCACACTCGTCTCCGCGGTGGCGAACGTGCCGCGGTTCGCCGCGACGCTCGACTGGGTGGGATTCGGTCCCCGCTGATACGGGTTGTCGGCGGCGGACACCGATCCCGGGGCCACAGTGGACGCGAGGATGCCGAGAGCGGCCGTGAACGCGACGGCCGCCCTCCGCGCCACGCCGGGAGGGGCGCCGGTAGCTCGCCGGACGGACGCATTCGTTCGAGAAGTCTGGATTTCGGACATGAAGCACTACCTCTTCCTGGACAGGGTTGACGAAGAGAGGTCAGCTGGAAGGCACAGCGAACTGGTCCTCGCGTGCTGTGTTCCACAAGGGGCGCACCAGCGGAGAACTGTGAACGTGCACAGCTGGGGCCTTTTTCAGGTATCTGAACAAATGAAACCGCATGCCCCTGATCGTTTCAAGGCCAATCGACCGAATCCTGTGAACGTACACACCACGTCTGCGATTCGACTGCGCATTCGACACAGTCGCGTCGATGCTCGACGCGTGAGCGGATCAGGCGGGGATCACACCGGAATCAGCTGCCACTGCTGGTTGGTGCCACCGGTACCGGTCCACTGCACGACGGCGCCGCCGTCAGCGGCCGAATTGCCGTACACGTCGGCCAGCAGCCCGCTCTCGTAGCCGACGATGGTGTAGTACCCGTCACCCGTTGGCCGCAGGTACCACTGCTGGTTGGTGCCGTCCGGTAGCGGTCCACTGCTGCAACTGCAACCCGGTTGCCGTGGAGTGTCCGTCGACGTCGAGCATCTTGCCGGTCGGGGTGTACCGCAGGGTGTAGGCCCCGTCCTGGGCGGTGCCGAGGGTCCAGGTCGCGGTTCCGGACTGCTGGACGGCCTTGGCGCCGTCGGCGGTGGAGTTGCCGGCGATGGCGAGCGGCTTACCGCTGTGGCGGGCGACGATGCGGTAGTTACCCGGTGCCGGGCCGCCTGCACTGCCGAGGGTGAAGTACTCCACCGAGTCGCGGAACGTGGTGATCCCGGACTTGGTGGTCGACAGGACGAGGTACACCCGTGAGCCGCCGGCCGGGGCCCTGAACGACACGTTGTGAGTCGTCCGGGAGCCCAGTGGGACGGTGAGGGTGGTGCTGCCCGACGCGACCTCCGTCCCAGTAGGACTGTCGAGGCGAGCACTCCAGTCGAGTCCCACAGCGCTGCCGGCGAAGTCGTCGTTGAACACGGTGATGTTGCGGCTGATCGTGCTGCCGGGGGAGTACCTGCCCACCGCCTGCGGGAGCGGGAAGGTGGCGTTCGAGTCCGACGCGCCGGAGGCCGACCAGTAGGGCAGGTCGATCGCGGCTACCGGGTTGAACGCGGCCTGCACCCGCTGCACCACCGAGTTGCTCCACGGGTCGGGCAGGTTGTCCGCCCCGTAGACCGGGCTGCGGTTCTCCTCGGTGAGGAAGTCGGTGGTCCGCACTCCCGGAACCAAGCCGGCCCAGGCGGACAGCAGGGTGTAGGGGCGCAGGTCGTCAGCGTCCTTGCCGCGCTTGGCGATGGTGGTCGTGGCGAACCACAGGAAGCCCTGTTTGGTGCTGCAGGCCGGCCAGAGGTACTCGCCCTCGCCGTCGGGCCGCCCGGCCACCGGGCGCACGGCCTCTCCGTACTTGCTGTTGCCGTCGAGGTAGTGCGGGAAGATCGCGAAGTTCGGGTAGTTCATGTTCGGGTACCGGCCGGGCGAATCGCCGCCGGGCGAGGCGTCGATGCTGATCGGCCGGGTGCCGTCGTTGCCGTTCATCGCCGCGTAGAGGGCCTGCTCGAAACTCTCGGAGTCGTCGGTGAAGTTCGGTTCGTTGATCTGGCTCCACCGGACGACCGCCGGGTGGTTGCGGTCGCGCAGGACGAGATCGCGGGCGTGGTTCACGTTGTACTGGCGGCCGGCGGCCAGATCCTGTGCCCAGCCGCGGACAGCCGTCTCGTCGATGATCATCAGGCCGCGCTCGTCGGCGACGTCCAGCATGTACGGGCTGGCCGGCTCCTGGTGGATCCGCACCACGTTGAAGTTGAGCCGCTGGTAGTTGTCGACCGCCTGCGGCCAGCCGCCGTTGGTGCCGGACGGCGGGAGGAAGCCGGGGAGCGTGTCGTACGCGTCTCCCTTGCCGCCGTTGTTGATCCGGTCGTAGTTGGCGCCCTGCAGGCTGTCGCCGCGATAGTTCACCCGCACGCCGTTGAGGTGGTAGTGCTCGCCGTTCTGGGTGCTCTCCCGGAACCCGAACCGGTAGCGCGCGTCGCTGGTGCGGCCGTCGTCCGTCGCCGCGTGCACCGACAGGGTGTGCAGCTGGGCGCGGTACCCCGGCCGGTAGGGCACGTTGGGCCACCAGTACGAGGCGGAGCCCAGGTTCCACGCCACCGGCCCGACCGTCACCTTGGCGGTCGAGCGGGCGGCCACGGTGACCGTGCGGCTCGGCAACGCCGGGTAGGTGAACGACGCGCCACTGTCCGAAGCGAGCGATCCGGACAGGGTCACGGTCCGGCTGACGGCCGAGGTGTTCGTGACGGACACGTCGTAGGTGAGCGCCTGGTTCGCGACGGAGGTGCGGACGAACGCGTCGCTGACGTGCACGGCTGGATACGCCCGCAGGAAGGCGGAGCGGAAGATGCCCTGAGGGACCGCCTCCGACCACTCGGCGGCCACCGGAACGAGGTACTTGCCCGACGACGTTCTCATAGCGCCCCGGCCCTTGACGGCCACGCTGATCGTATGGGTCGTGCCGGGGGCGGCGTAGGCACTGATGTCGAAGTTGGACGGTGTGAACGAGGTGGTCTGAGTGCCGACCACCCGTCCGTCCACCGACAGGGTCGCCTGGTGGTTGACGGCGCCGAACTCGATCCAGGTGGACTGCGGTTGTCCCGTGTCCGGCACGGTGATGGTGCGGGCGTACACCGCCTCGTTGACGTCGGTGAAGCCCTGCTTGTACCAGCCACCACCGGGCACCGTGATCGAGGTCGTCGCCCGGCCCGCCGGGGTGAAGCTCCATCTCCCGGCCAGGTCGACCGAGGTGAGCGCCGCATTGCCCGCGGTGAAACCGTTGACGTCGGCTTCCGCGGCGGCGGGCTGCCGGAGTCTGCTGGGCTCCATTCGTCGCGCCGAGCACGACCGCGAGCAGTGACACGAGTGCAATACGCGGCAACCGGGCCGGCGCGCCGTTCTCCTTCACCAAGAACGATTTCATCTTTCCTCCAGGGCAGGGTGGAGTCCCGCTCGGGTCGGACGAGCGGTGGCGATGCGGCGGCGGCGGCGGTGGTGGTTCGAGGGGTTACCTGAGGTTGGGCACCTCGTCGCGGGTGACGACATAGGGACTGTTGAAGGTGGACCTGAGGTAACCGGGGTCCTGGCCGGTGATCCAGCTGCCGTTCCAGGTGCAGAACGTGACCCAGCGGGTGGCGGTGGACTGGAGCCGGGCCGGGTCGGGGATGGCGCCGTTCTCGTGCAACGCGATCGGGATCGTGGAACCGACGATGGTGCGCGTGGAGTTGAACAGCGACGTCAGTGGACCGCGATCGTTGACGTAGGTGTCGGCACCGCCGATGTCCACATAGGACTTGCCCGGGTAGAACGAGGAGTTCGGGGAGCCGTTGGCCGGCCACAGCCACACCAGGTTGTGCAGGCCCTTGACGTTGACGAAGTAGTTGAACTGGAACTTCCACAGCCGCTGGTACTGCGCGCCGCCCTCCTTGCTCCACCAGAACCACGTGCCGCCGGCCTCGTGGTACGGCCGCCACAGCACGGCGACGCCCTGCGACTGCAGGCGCAGCAGCTGGCTCGCCGCGGCGTCCAGTTCGGCGATGTAGGAGGTGTATTCGCGGGTGCCGGGGGTGAGGGTGTTGTTGATCGACGCGGTGCCGCCGTAGTTGCAGTAGCTGGTGCCCGGTGCGCCGACGTGCCACCCGATCATCGGGATGCCACCGGCGTTCCACCAGGCGGCGGCGCGGTCGACGGCGCCGGGACGGTCGCACATGTCCATTCCGCGGATCGCCGGCCTCTTGCCGGTGTTGTTGTAGATGAAGTTGAACTCGTTCTCGCTGCCGTTGGTCTCCTGCTGGCCCGAGAGGATGTGGTTGCCGTACTGGCTGTAGACGTAGCAGAGCAGGCGGCGGGCCTGCGCCGTTGCGTTCGGATCGACGGTTGCGACGTTACAATCGCCGCCACCGCCGCCTCCGTCGTTGAACGCCCACCTCTGGTTGCTCTGCCCGTTGCAGTTCCACAGGACCACGGGCGCGCCGTTCGTCGTCGCGGCACTCGACACGTCCAGGCACAGCCCGGACTGCAGGCCGGTGATCGAGCCGTCGTCGCCGAGCCGCCACTGCTGGTTCTGCCCGCCGGTGCAGTTCCCGATCTGCGCCTTCGTGCCGGGCGTCGTCTGATTTCCCTGCGCTTCCAGGCACATCGTCTCGTTGTAGACGCGCAGTTCCCCAGCCGGCGTGGTGGCCCAGTTCTGGTTGGCGCCGCCGTGGCAGTCCCAGATCTGCAGCGCGGTTCCGGCGCTCTGGCTCGCTCCGGTCACGTCCAGGCATCTGCCCGAACCGGTGCCGACGAGCGCGCCGCCGGCCGCTGCCGACGCGGCGGAGGCGCTCAGCAGGGTCGCACCCACCAGTGCGGTGACCGACAGCGCGCCGAGCCACCTGCTTCGACGTCTCGGTTGGACGGTGAGAACAGGAATCATCCGTTCCTCCAAGCACTGCGTTGTGCGGAGTACTGCCTCGACGGCCTCCGTGGCTCCAGGGAGGCGAGACTCGCCCAAGAAGAATTGCGACGTTCCAATTGATCTTCGTCCGAGAGCCGGGTCAGGGATGGCCGGTGTCAGGACCGTACCGCCGGAAAAAGCCACCCGGCAATACTTCCGCTGCCTGTGTGGACGACTGGACGAGACGAAAGACTGGTCAGCTCAACGGAACGACGGCATCGGAACCAGGCGGCAGGGCCGAATGCGTGAAGATCGTGATCGGTCAGTTGTTGGCGGCGGGCGGCGCGGTGGAGGCCCGCACGACCAGTTCCGGGGTGAACCGGATCTCCTGGTGCCGATGGCCGGGCCGGTGCTCGGCCAGGAGCAGCTCCGCGGCGGCGCGGCCGAGCTGGTACTTGGGCTGGCGGACGGTGGTCAGCGCGGGGGAGAGCTGCTCGGCGAACTGGACGTCGTCGTACCCGATCACCGACATCTGTTCCGGCACCGCGATGCCGCGCCGGCGCAAACCACGCAGCTGTCCCAAAGCGACGACGTCGTTGAAGCAGATGATCGCTGTCGGGCGCGGCGACACCGCGAGCACCTGATCGACGACCGAGTCGGACACGTCGACCGTGCACGGCTCTGGCACCGGGATTTCCACCAGCGTCGCGGAAACGTCCAATCCGGCCCTCGCGATCGACCGGCGTACCCCCTCCGCGCGCTCTCGCAGCGACCTGACGCCCGACCGGCTGCCCAGGAAGGCGATCCGCCGGTGTCCCAGGGCAAGGAGGTGGTCGGCTGCCACGCCGCCGCCGTGCACGTCGTCGACGGCGACCGCGCAGAGCTCAGCCCCCGCCTGGGGGTGGTCGATCAGGACCACTGGAGTGCCGCGCTCGCTGAGCCGCACCAGCCGGTCGAGCCGTGAGCTGGCCGGGTTGACCAGGATGCCGCGAACGCCCAGTTCCTCCATCATGCGCAGGTAGTTGTTCTCCTGGGCGACGCGCACATCGGTGCTGCCGACGATGAGCAGGCAGCCCGCCTCGGTGAGCCGGTCCTCGATGCCCCGGGAGACCTCGGCGAAGAACGGGTTGGCGGTGTCCAGCAGCAGGCAGCCGGCGATCGTGCTCGGTGCGCCGCGCAACTGGCGTGCGGCACCGTTGCGGACGTAGCCCACCTCGGACATGGCGTCCTCCACCCGGCGCCGGGTGGACGTCGCCACGACATCCGGGTTGTTCAGCACGTTGCTCACGGTGGACGTGGACACACCCGCGGCGGCAGCGACCTGCCGGATGCCCGCCCGGCTTGCACGCTGCGAGCGTTCCTCCTCGTCCTGCCGCATTCACCCACCCTACTGGGCGGCGCCCTGCTGAAACCCAACTGCCGCACCTCTTTCCACTACCCACTACAAGTGGTCAGCAGGTGATGGTGGCCGCGGCCCAGTCCGCGTGGTCGGAGCCGTTGCCGTCACCGCCGTCGGCGACCTGAAGATCGAGCATCCGCACACCGGTCACGTCGGCCTGGACCGGCACCGCCGCCGCTCCACCCCGCAGCACCGGGGTGACGGCGAGCTCACGGCCGTCGCCCAGCACCCGGAACAGCACGCTGCCCAGACCGTTCGTCTCGTCGTCCACACCGACCTGTGCGGAGAACGCGGAACAGCCGGTGCCGAGGTAGATCCGCACGGACGACGAGGCGTGCACGCCCAGGCCGGTCTGGTACCGGACACCTCCGATGCTGATCGGCCGGCCGTCGATGGGGGACTGCTCGCCGTTGCTGCGGTCGCGTTCCACCGGGCCCCAGCTGTTGACCTCCGAGACGAACGGCAGACCGGAAACGCTGTTGGCGCCCTTGGGCGGTGCGTTCACCACAGGCGGCGCGATCTCGCTCCACCGCGACTGCGCTCCCGCCGTCGTGTGATAACTCGCCCCCGCGCTCAGCTTCACGGTCGCGGCCGACATGATCGGTCTCGCCGTCACCGTCCAGGTTGCGGTGAAACCGCGCCCAGGCAACACAAGCGGCGTCTCGCGCACCGACGGGCCGTTGAGCATCCAGCCGTCCGGCACCTGGAGTTGCACCCTGGCACCGATCAGCGGGGACGTGCCGTCGTTGACCAGACCGGCGGTCACCGTGAACGGCCGGGTGCCCTCGACCAGCTCCGGTCCGGCGAGGGTGAACGACGTCAGCGGGGCGAGCTTCGCCGTGCCGCCCGGCCACACCCGGTACGTCGCCGCGCCGTGTGCCGGGACGCCGCCGCGGATCGTGCCGGAGCTCGCGTGCTGTTCCTTGCTCCACAAATCCTTGACGCGGTACGACCTTCCCGCCGGCAGACCGAGTTCGGCTGCGGTCGCGCCGATGGCGGCGTTGGTCGTGCCGCGGTTGAGCAGGACGACCGCGACCGAACCGTCCGTCATGGGTTTGGCCCACACCTCGTGGTCGCCGTCGTCACGCATCTTGCGCCCCTGGGTGCCCGACCAGTCCTGGTTGACCGCCAACAGATCGCGGTTGAGCAGGATACGCCGGGTCGCGTCGTCCATCGAGCGGACGTCGTTGCCCGCGATGAGCGGCGCGTTGAGCACGGACCACAGTGCGAAGTGCGCGCGGTACTCGGCGTCGGTCATGCCGCCGTTGCCGACCTCCAGCATGTCCGGGTCGTTCCAGCCGTCCGGGCCCGCGTACCGCTCCAGACCGACCTGCTGGTCGAGGATGCCCATTACCGACGTCCAGTTGTCGGAGATGTCGCCGGTGGTCCGCCACAGGTGTCCGCCGACCTCCCGGCCGAGCCCTTCCCACGGCCGGTTCTGACCCCACTCGCACAGGCTGTAGACGATGTTGCGGCCGGTCTTGCGCAACGCCTCGCCCATCGCGCGGTACCGGTCCAGCGCCGGTCGGTTCTCGTTGAAGCAGTTGTCGTACTTGAGGTAGTCGACGCCCCAGTCCGCCCAGGTCCGAGCGTCGACCTCCTCGTGGTCGAGGCTGGCTGGGAAGCCCGCACAGGTGTGCGTTCCCGCCGAGGAGTAGATGCCCAGCTTCAGGGACTTGCTGTGGACGTAGTCCGCCAATGCCTTGATACCGCCGGGAAAGCGGGTCGGGTCCGCTTGCAGTCTGCCTGCGGCGTCTCGGTCGCGGGCCATCCAGCAGTCGTCGATGTTGACGTAGGTGTACCCGGCGTCACGCATCCCCGACGCCACGATGGCGTCCGCGGTCTGCCGGATGAGGGTCTCGTCGATGTTGCACCCGAACTCGTTCCACGAGTTCCAGCCCAGCGGGGGAGTGGACAGCACGGGAGCCGTTGTCCCGGAAGGCTCGGCGCCGGCAGTGGTCGGCGTGATGAAGGAAAGTGGAAGCAGTGCCGAGACGATCAGCGCGACCGTACGACGCATGAAGCCCTCCTTGGCAACGTGCGAGGGGTCGGCCGTCCTCGCTGATCGGCTGGCGATCAGCGAGGACGTCCGGACTACCTGACGTAGGGGTCTCTGGCTGAGCAGGTGGGCCTTGAAGCCCTCGCCGACACCGGGCTCGGGCGTGCCGTTCCAGTCCTTGATGAGCACGGCACCTGTGCTGCAGCCCCACGGGTTCCAGGTCCACGCGAGGTAACCCATGTCGTGCGCGTCGGCCCAGTTCACCAGCCGCTGCATGTAGTCGAAGGCGCAGTTGTCCTGGCCGAACTCACCGACCACGACCGGAACCTGCTGTGCCAGCGGGGCGATCTGAGTGTCCCAACAGGACTCGTTGGCGCAGGCGTTGAAGCTGTAGGCGTGCCAGGACGCCGCGATGTTGTTCAACGGGTCGACCGGCTTGTGGGCCAGCCATTCCCGCATGTCGTTGGCCCACTCCAGACCGCCCAGCATGAGCATGTTGGTCGCGCCGGTGGCCCGCACCGCGTCAACGAGGTCCTGCATGCCGGCGGTTTCGTAGGGCAGACCGGTGCAGGTGCCGCCGTCCCGCCAGCACTTCCAGCCCAGGGTCTTGTTCCAGTCGCTGGCGATCTCCGGGTACGGCTCGTTGAACAGGTCGAGGACGACGGCGTCGTTGCCCTTGAACGCGGTGGCGACGCCGGTCCAGAACTGCGGGGCGTACTGCGCGTCGGGCATCGGTTTCTGGCACACCGCGTGCTCGTCCTTGCAGTGCCACTCCGGTCCGTTCGGGTAGGCGCCCCACGTCCAGTGCAGGTCGAGGATCACGTTGATGCCGTTCTCCACCAACAGGTTCACGTAGTCCTTGACCGCCTGCTGGTAGGTGGCGCCGCCGGGCGAGCCGTTGACGCCCAGCCAGCACTCCTCGTTCAACGGGACGCGCACCGCGTGGATGTTCCAGGTCTTCATCGCGTCCACCGACGCCTGGTCCACCGGGCCGCTGTCCCACATGCCCTTGCCCTGCACGCAGGCGAACTCGCCGCTGGAGCGGCTCACACCCAGCAGCCGGTACGGCTTGCCCTGCGCGGTGACGATCTTGTTGCCGGAGACGCGCAGCGCCGGGGCTGGGCCGTCGACCGGCGGAGTAGTCGTCGTGGTGGTGGTGGTCGTGGTGGTGGTCGTCGTCGTCGGTGGGACGCCGGTGCACGCTGCACCGTTGACGGCGAAGTCCGTCGGCTTGGCATTGGTGCCGCTGTAGGAGAAGTTCGCCCCTGTGCTGACACTGCCGCCCGCCGGGACGGTGGCGTTCCAGCTCATGCTGGTGACGGTGACCTTCTTGCCCGACTGGGACCAGTTGCCGCTCCAGCCGTGCTGCAGGGTCTGGTTGCCGGCGTAGGTGTAGGTCAGCGTCCAGCCGTTGACCGCCGATGATCCGACGTTGGAGACGGTCACCTTGGCGCCGAACCCACTGCCCCAGTCGTTGGCCGTGTAGTCGACGCGGCACGCGAACGCCGCCGTCGCGCTCGCGTCACTCGCCAACGACCCGCCCGCCGCTGCCAGCACGGCCGTGGATGCGATGGACACCGCGGCAGCCAACGCGGCGAACGCGGACCGGCGGTTTTTGACTCTTCCTGACATCAGCACTCCTTTGTGCAGGTGATGTTCAGCCTGGACAGGTGCTCCCCGTTTCTGGGAGCGCTCCCAGAAGAACCGTAGCGAAGATGCGGTGAAATGTGGTCAAGAGCGTTTATGCGAACGTGTTGGCGCAGCGAAGAACGCGCGGGTGCAGCAAGGCGGCTGGTTCGTCCAACTTCTCCGACGTGTGCACGATGAAGTGGTGTGACTCGCCGGCGGTCAGCGAGATGAGCATGTCGTCGACGACCGCGTCGCCGGCCACCTTGTCGGCCAGCAGGCTGAGGTCCCGGACGTACGAGGTGGCGCGCACGTCGACGCGGTACCCGCCGGCGACGGGTGTGACGTCGGCGGTGAACGGCGCCGGGTCGTAGCGGAGGTCGAGGTCTTCGCGGAACAGGTGATGGGTGCGGACATCGCCGGCGGTCGCGACCAGCACTTCGCTCGTCGCGTCGGTGGGTTCGAGGAGGTCGTCTGCCAGGTCCAGCGTCGCGGTGGATCGAGGCGGTACGTGCAGCCGTAGTTCGGCGATGGCCAGCACCTCGCCCGCGAAGTCCTGCCGGGTCACCCGCACCGCGCTTGTCCAGGGCTCGTCGTGGTCGTTGATCGCGATCAGGGTGGGCTTTTCCTCGCGGAGCTGGACGGTCAGTAACCGTGGCGCGAACGCGTGCTTCAGGGCGTAGTAAAGAGGTTTGAGTCGTTCGTCGCTGTCGATGGCCGACCACGAGGTGACCGGCCAGCAGTCGTTGAGCTGCCAGACCAGGGCTCCCGCGGTCCGCGGCCACCAGGAGCGGTAGTGCTCGACGCCGAAGGCCACCGCGCGGGCCTGGTTGAGCTGGGTCACCCAGTGCCACTGCTCGAAGCCGGCCGGCACCGGCAGGTGGGGCGCGAAGCCGCGATCCAGGTTGACGTTGCCGTTGTGGCCCTTCTGGTGGAGCAGAAACGCGGGCGAGGTAGGCGTCAACGGCTCGTCGTGGATCCACCGGGTGAGGGTGGCCCAGGTGGGTGGTCCCTGAAAGCCGAACTCGGCGCAGAACCGCGGGATGTGGTCGCGGTAGTGGGTGTAGTCCAGGAAGTTCCAGACGTCCCAGTCGTGGCGGGTGCCGTGGTCGGCGTCGTTCGGTGGCAGATCGCCCGGGCTGTACGGGCTGCCCGGTGCGTACGGGCGGGTGGGGTCGAGCTCCTCGACGATCTTGGGCAGCAGTTCGTGGTAGTAGCCACCGCCCCAGCTTCGTCCCTGCAGACCGTCCTGCCAGCCCCAGTCCGTGTAGGCGGGAAGGTTCTCGTTGTTGCCGTTCCACAGCACGAGGGACGGGTGGGGGACGAGGCGGGTGACGTTCTCCTCGGCCTCGGCTTCGACCTCCCCGCGCAATGGCTCTTCTTCGGCGTAGTACGCGCACGAGAAGGGAAAGTCCTGCCACACCATCACGCCGCGTTCGTCGCAGGCCTCGTAGAAGTCATCGGATTCGTAGATGCCGCCGCCCCACACCCGCAACATGTTCATGTTCGCGCCGACGGCCTGGTCGATCCGGCGGGCGAGCCGCTCGCGGGTGATCCTGGTGAGGAGGTGGTCGTCCGGGATCCAGTTGGCACCTTTGGCGAAGACGCGCTTCCCGTTGACCACGAAGACGAACGGGGTGCCGAACTCGTCCGGTTCGGTGTCCACGGTGACGGTGCGGAACCCGATCCGGTGCCGGACGGTGTCCACCTCCCGGCCGTCGGCCAGCAGCGCGATGGTCAGGTCGTAGAGCGGCTGGTCGCCGTAGCCCACCGGCCACCACAACTCGGCCTCTGGCACGAGAACGGTGATGTGCGCGACGTCGCCGGTGATCGCCATTCGTTCCGCGTGGTCGCCGACCGTGACCAGCGCGGTGTAGTAGTCGTGATCCGTGGCGCGGTCCAGTTCCAGGTGCACGTCGACGCGGCCAGTGCCGTCGTCGTAGACGGTGACGAGCGGGCGTACCTGAGTCATCCGCGCGGTGTCCCAGCGTTCCAGCCGCACGGGCTTCCACAGGCCGGCCGTCTGGAGGTCGGGTCCCCAGTCCCAGCCGAAGGAGCAGGCCATCTTGCGGATCGCGTTGTACGGGTGCGGGTAGGCCCGCTGGCGCCAACCGAGCTCAGCCTCGGCCTGCTCGGCGTGGGCGAGCGCGGACCGCAGCGTCACGGTCAGGTCGTTGCCGCCGTCGCGCAGCGATTGACCGACGTCGAAGCGGTAGCCGCGGTGCATGTTGACGGTGTGGCCGAGCACATCGCCGTTCAGTTCGATGGTGGCGACGGTGTCGATGCCCTCGAAGACCAGGTCCACGCGCTCACCGGCCTGGGGCGCCTGCGCCTGGAACGTCGTCGAGTACTGCCAGTCGACGCGGTGCAACCAGGTCAGCGCCGACTCGTTGCTGTCCAGGTACGGGTCCGGGATGAGGCCCGCGGCCATCAGGTCGAGGTGGGTGCTGCCGGGTACCTGGGCCGGTATGTCCCGGTCGGCGAGGAACGCCGGCACCGGGCCTCCCACAGCGCGCAGACGCCAGCCGTCGTGCAGGTTCGAGCGCGTCACGGCAGCTCTCTTCCATGTTGGTCGACGCAGGGTTGAAGACCAACTCCCATGCTTACTCAGGTAGCCGAACTAAGTCAACAGCCTGGACTGATGAGCGCTCAGGCCTCGGTGCGGTGACGCCCGACCAGCACGTCGACGGCGTGACCGCGATGCTCGGCGAACAATGCGAGAGCGGCCTCGCGGTCATGGGTGCGCAGGCAGGCGGCGAGTGCACGGTGCTCGTCCGGAATGCAGGCGAGGTAGTCGTCGGTGTTCAGCCCGATCCGGGTCAACAGGAACAGGTAGACCTGGGACCGGATCGCCTCCCAGGCTTCGAGCAGGCGCCGGTGCCCGGTGGCGGCGTAGACGGCGTCGTGGAAGTCGATGTCGCAGCGCACCATCTCGTGCTCGTCCGCCGCACGGTCCATCCGCTCGACGGTCTTGTCGATCGTGGCCAGGTCCTCGTCCGTGGCGCGGTCGATCACCAGCCCGACGGCGAGCTGCTCCAGCGCGTCCCGGAGGCTGTCGAGCTCGGCGACGTCCTCACTCGACAGCGCCGTCACCGTGGCGCCACGGTGCCATTCGCTGCGGACGAGGCCTTCGCGTTCAAGCCTGAGCAACGCTTCCCGCACCGGACCGCGGCTGACTCCGAGCGCCGCGGACAGCTCCACCTCGCGCAACTGGCTTCCTGGCTCGTAAGAACCGCTGAAGATGGCGTCCCTGATCCGGTCGGCGACCTCGTCGGCCAGGCCGCGGCGCCGCGCGGGCGCCACCCGTCCAGGTTCACTCAACGTTCTGCCTCCATCCGAAGCGCCCATCCTAACTTCGGGCCGCTCGCCCTCCTGCTTGTATGAATGTTAACATTGCTACAACCTCGTTCGAGGTGCTTCGACACGAAGGGAAGTGCACTGGAGATGTCCGTGCTCAACTCGCCCATCCCGCGGTTCCATCTGGCCGTGCCGGTCGATGACCTGGCCGCCGCCCGGCAGTTCTACGGCGAGGTGCTCGGCCTCGAACCAGGCCGCAGCTCCGAGACCTGGATCGACTGGAACCTGCACGGCCACCAGTTCGTCACGCACCTGGCGCCGAGCCGCGCGCAGCAGATCCACAACCCCGTCGACGGTCACGACGTCCCGGTTCCGCACTTCGGCCTGATCCTCACCGTCCCGGCGTTCCAGAAGTTCGCCGACCGGCTGCGCGGCGCGGGGACGGAGTTCGTGATCGAGCCGTACGTCCGCTTCGAGGGACAGCCCGGCGAGCAGTGGACGATGTTCCTGCTCGATCCGGCCGGGAATGCCCTGGAGTTCAAGGCTTTCGCCGACGACTCCCAGGTCTTCGCGACCTGACGCCAGAGGAGACGACGATCATGAAGGTGTTCATCATCGGCGCAGCCGGCGGCATCGGGCGCCGCCTCGCCGGCCGCCTCACCGATCGCGGCGACGAGGTGACCGGCCTGCACCGCGCTCCGGCGCAGGCCGACACCGTGCGAGCCACCGGCGCGACACCGCTGACCGGCGACCTCATCAACGACACGGTCGAAGAACTGGCGGCCAAGATCAGTGGCCACGATGCCGTCGTCTTCGCGGCCGGTGCCCACGGAACCGGCCGGGACCTGACGACCGCGATCGACGGCCGGGGCCTCGAGAAAGCGGCGGACGCGGCCACCCACGCCGGCGTGTCGAGGTTCGTCCTCGTCTCGGTGTTCCCGGAGGCCCTGCGAGGCCAGGGCGCAGGCGAGGGATTCGAGCACTATGCCAAGGTCAAGAAGACCGCCGACGTGTACCTCGCCCGAACCGAGCTCGACTGGATCATCGTCCGCCCCGGCACCCTGCGCGACGAACCCGGCACCGGCCGGATCACCGCCGGCCCCGCCATCGAGTACGGCGACGTTCCCCGAGACGACGTGGCGGCGTTCATCGACGTGGCCCTGCACGAACCGGCCCTCGGACGGGTGATCGTCGAGCTCACCACTGGTGACACCCCGATCGCCGACGCGGTGGACCGGATCACGTCCTGAATCACGGTCCACTCCCGACAGTCCACAAGGGATTACCGGGAAGCCGCGCGGCGGGCTGCTCGCGAACGATCAGAGCGTCTCGCCCGCACCGGCCGGCACCGGCCGCGACCCGTTCTCGGAACGGGCGTGGCCGAGCGTCAGCTCGCTCTGCAGGACGAGAATCGCCCCGCCGATCGCCGCCGCGTCCGACCCGTTGACCGACGGCACCACCCGCACCGGGTGCGCCCGCCGGGCGAACAACCGGCGGTCCACCTCCTGCTGGATCACGGCCTGATAGATCGAACCCGCCACGGCGAAGCTCGGCCCGGCCAGGACGATGGCGTCCAGGTCGAACAGGACAGCCATGGTGACCGCGGCATGACCGAGGTAACGGGCCGACCGCTCGACGAGTTCACGGGCCTCGGGATCGCCGGTGTTCGCGGCGGCCGCGATCCGCGCGAACTCGGTCAGCAGGTCGTCGCCGGTCGGATCGAGCGCCAGGCGCCGGGCGAGTCCCGGTGTCGCCAGCGCCTGCCGGACCAGAGCGGACGGGCCGGCGTAGTTCTCCAGGCACCCGACGTTGCCGCACGGGCACTCGTCGCCGTGGACGTCGATCGAGATGTGGCCGATCTCCGCGGTGTTCGACGAGCTACCCCGATACACCTCACCGGCGACCACCACGCCGCCGCCGATCCCGGTGGCCATGTAGATGCAGCCGTAGGTGCTGTGCGGTTCCACCGCACCCATCCAGTACTCGCCGATGGCGGCCGCGGCGGCGTCGTTGTCGAGCAGCACCGGCAGGCCGAGACTCTCCGCGAGGCGCTGCGCGACGGGATAGTCGCACCACTCCTCGGTGGGTTGCGGCGTCAACAGCACACCGGCCCGTTGGTCCTGGGGACCGTAACTGACCAGCCCGACCCCGAGCACCTTCGCGCGGTCGACGGCCGCCGTCGTCAACAGGGCATCCACCTGCGCCGCCACCAGCGGCAGCGCCCGCTCCGGCGACATCGACGCCACGCCTTGGAACGAGGTCCGGGCCACCGGGCGCCCGGCCAGGTCGACGACCACGATGACGCACGTGTTGCGCTCCAGCAGGACGCCCACGCCGTAGCGGGCCGGCGGGTTGAGCTGGACCAGCGTGCGCGGCTTACCGCCCGTCGGCGCACCACGACCGACCTCGACGACCAGGCCGTCGCTCAGCAGTTCCCGCACGACCTCGGAAATCGTCGCCCCGGTCAGACCGGTCGCCGCCGTGAGCTCCACCCGGCTGATCGTGCGCGCGGCCCTGATCGCGTCCAGGACCAAGCCGCGCGTCTTCGGCCGACTTGCCCAGATCGGGCTCCTCGCCACGGTTCCACCCTCCACCCGGCTGCTTTGCCAGGCTACTTTACTTACTGCTCCGTCCGGCTCAGGCTCGTCGTACCTCAGTCCCAGGCGGTCAGTGGGGACCCGACGATGCGAACTCCGTGCCGCACGGACCGGAGCCTTCGCTCTCCGGCAGCCGAACCCGGTCGCCGGTCATGGACAGCGTGGGATACCAAGGTCCTATCCGCTCCGTCGAGCGGCCGACGTAGTGGCAGATCAAGGAACGCCGGAAACGGTCGGTACTGCGGTTGGGCTGGGAACCGTGCACCAGGCTGCCGTTGAAGAACAGCACGTCTCCGGGGGACATGTCGACGGGCACCACGGCCAGGCCCGGCGGCGGGGGAACGTACTCCTTGACGAAGGACAGTTCCGGATCCGCGGCTTCCGGGCAGAACAGGTCCATCCGGTGCGTACCGGGCACGACCTCGAGGCCGCCGTTCTCGCGATCGATCACGTCGCAGGCGATCCACGCGGCGACGCAGGTGCCCGGCTCCACCCGGAGGTAGAAGTTGTCCTGGTGCAGTGCCTGACCGCGGCCGCCCGGCGGCTTGAAGTAGAACATGCTTTGGGCGGCCAGCACTTCCTCGCCGAGCAGTGTCTCCAGCACGGTGCGCAGCCGCGGTTCGAGCAGATAGTGCAGCGCCAGTTCGTTGATCAGGTGTGGGTGCATCACGCGCGGATAGGCGTTCAGCGGGTCGTCGAGGCCTGCCGTCTCGGACTCCCGCGGTTCGAAGTGCCCTGGGATCGGCCCAGCGGCATGCAATGCCGTGAACTCCTCCTGCAACCGCTGGATCTCCGTCGGGCTGAACAGTTCGCGCACGACCGTGAAGCCGTGTTCCTCGAACTCCAGGCGATCAGCTTCGTTACCTACGGCTGTCATGTGCACGCCCTTTCCGGTGGTAGCGGCTGTTGACGGACGCCGGCGATCATGGTCGTCTGCTAAGCCGTGAAAAACGTTTCAAAACGCCCGTCGCTGAGCATCCCCGATGACCTGAGGATCGCGCGAGAGATCGACGCGACCGCGGTGCCACCAGAGCCGACGAGTGCACACCTTCGGATGGGGGAGGCCCCGGATCGCGCCATCCGCGTGAACTCCCGCCACCTCAGTCGCGGCGGCAGGCCGTGGCTGCCGGTCAGCGGTGAGTTCCACTTCAGCCGTTGTCCCGCCGAGCACTGGCCGGAAGAGCTGGTGAAGATGCGGGCAGGCGGGATCACGGTCGTGTCGACGTACGTGTTCTGGATCATGCACGAGGAGCGGCGCGGCCGGTTCCGCTGGGACGGCGACCTGGACCTGCGCCGCTTCGTGGTGCTGTGTGGCGAGCTTGACCTCGACGTGGTGGCGCGCATCGGACCGTGGGCGCACGGCGAGGTCCGCAACGGTGGCTTCCCCGACTGGCTGCTGGCAACGGATTGCGTGCCGCGCACCGACGACCCGCGCTACCTCGGTCTCGTCCGCGCGTTCTACGGCGAGACCGGCGCCCAACTCGCCGGTCTTGACCACGTCGTGGCCGTCCAACTCGACAACGAGCTCCACGACCAGCCAGAGCACCTGGTGACACTGCGTCGAATGGCACGGGAGGCCGGCCTCAACCCTCCACTGTGGACGGCCACCGGCTGGAACGGGGCGCGGCTGCCCGCGGGGGAGGTCCTGCCGGTGTACGGCGGCTACCCGGAGGCGTCCTGGGACACCGCCCACGACGGCTGGTCCGCCCAGAGCCGACCGCATTACTTCTTCCGGCACCAGCGCGACGACGAGCCCGTCGGCGCCGATCAGGGCGACTACCCGTTCGCCACCTGCGAACTGGGCGGCGGGATGTACACCTCGTACCACCGCCGCCCGGTCGTGACCGCAGCCGATGTGGCCGCGCTCGCGCTGGTCAAGCTGGGCAGCGGGTCGGTGTGGCAGGGGTACTACCTCTACCACGGCGGGTCGACGCCGATCGGCGAGCTGTCCACGCTCCAGGAGTCGCACGCCACCGGTTACCCCAACGACTGCCCGGTCATCAACTACGACTTCCAGGCACCGTTGGGCGAGTACGGCCAGTTCCGGGCGTCCTATGCCGAACTGCGCAGGCAGCACCTGCTGATCGCCGACCACGGTGCGGACCTGGCCACGATGACGCTCCGGCTGCCCGCCGACGCGCCGCCCGACACCGCCGACCGCGACTCGCTGCGCTGGGCGGTCCGGTCCGACGGCGAGCGCGGATACCTGTTCGTCAACAACCACCAGCCGGAGCCGTTGCCCGAACACGGTGACGTGCAGTTCGCCGTGGCACTGGGCGGGCAACGCCTTGTCCTGCCAGCCAAGCCGGTGACCGTGCCGTCCGGCGCGTACTTCGTGTGGCCGCTCAACCGGCGCATCGGCGACAGCACCATCCGTACCGCCGCCGCCCAGCCGCTCTGCGACCTCGTGGTCGACGGCGTGCCGACCGCGGTGCTGGCCCAGACCGCGGGCATCCCGGTCGATCTGCTGGTGGAGGCCGCCGAGGTGCGCGGCCCGGCCACGGTGACCGCCGAAGCGGGCCACTGGCGCGTCACCGACCTCCGGCCGGGCCCTGACTGCGTGCTCGAACTGCGTTCCCCCAACGGTTCTGCCAGCCGCGTGCTCGTCCTGGACGAGGCCGCCGCGCTCACCGCGACCCGAGGTGTGCTGTGGGGCGCCGACCGGATCGTGCTCAGCGCCGGCCCGGCCGTGATCGACGCCGGGCAACTGACCGTGTACGGCTCACCCGGCGCCGTCCTGGTGTACCCGCCACCAGGCGCCCCGTCCGCCGGCGTGTTCGCCCGGATCGAGGTGCCCGGCGAAGCGCCCGCGCCGATGCACTTGCGATGGCGGCAGATCCGAGCGGCGGGGAAGCGCCGCGCGGCGGTGATCGACCCGAAGTCCGGCCGGGCGTCCGCGCCCGTGGACGCCGACTTCGCCGCCGCGGCCGTGATCCACGTCGACATCCCGGCGGACTGCTCCACCGCGGACTGCCTCCTGCGCATCGACTGGACCGGTGACGTCGGCCGCGCCTACTGCGCGGGCACCCTCATCGCCGACTGCTTCGGGTACGGCCCCACCTGGGAGATCGGCCTCGGCCGCCACCGGGACCAGGCCATCCGGCACGGCATCGAACTACACCTGCTGCCCTTGCGGGACGACGCCCCGATCCACCTCAGTCCGGCGTTCCGTCCGACGGCGTACCCCGACGGGCAGGTACTGGAGGTCGGATCGATCACGCTCGCCCCGGTCGCCCGTACCCTCGTTCCCGCTCCGTGACCGGCTACCGAGGCCGGCGCGAGCTCGGTGCCAAGGCGCGGAGGGCGAGGCGCGCGGTGATCGTGGGGCGGGGGAGCCACGGTTGCCGGTCCTCGGCGGGCCATGCGTAGCAGGGCATGTCGCCGTCGAGCAGCTCGGCGAGACGTGGCTCGCCCAGCTCGTCCGCCGACCAGTCGAACAGGTCCCGGAGCCGGGGCTGGATGATCCCGACGTCGACCAGGCGGCCGAGACCGTGCTCGCGCGACACGTACCGCTCGACGTCATCACCGAGCGGATAGGTCGCGGGCAGGATCCGCGAGATCGACAGGAAGATCCCGGTCATGCCCAGCCGCGGGTCGCCCAGAGCGGGCGCGAGTGGTGACAGCCAGCGCAACGCAAGACGCGGCGCGGCCACGAGGGCGTGTGCGTACAGGACGCGCATCAGCACCAGGTTGAAGAAGAACCGTTCGGTCCGGCTCTCGACCTGGGCGAGCTCGAGGTTGTCCAGGTACCCGGCGACGACGCTGCTGTTGTGCGCCCGGTACCAGTTCCGCGAGGTCGGCCGGCGAATGAAGTCCAACGACGGCACGGCACTCGGCGCCGAACCGGTGGCGTCCATCCCGACGGCGAGGCCGAGTGCCTCCCAGCCGTCGCGAAGCAGCCGCTGGTTGACCGCCCTCCACCACCGGCTGCCGGGCACCGGCGCGTCGTCGGCCGCCAACAGCCCGCGGCGCAGCTGCCAGGTCATGAACGCGGTCGCCGCGCGCCGATACGGCAGGTGCGTGGTGCCGTCCCGGTCGGGCCCTTCGTACAGACGACGAAGCAGCGCCAGACGACCCTGCGGGTCATCGCGCACCGCGCAGACCTTCGCGCGGGCGAACTCAGCGGCACTCGGCACGGGCCAAGTCTCACCGCAGGGCATCCCACCGACAAGACGGCGTTGCGAACCATTCGGCCTCAGGACAGCAGGGCGGCCAGCACACATTCGCAACGGACCGGGTCGATGGTGAGGCTGTTCTCCAGGCCCTGAGCCGTCGACGTGTTGGCGGACAAGGGATTCCGCACCGCCGACGAACGGCAGGCACCAGCCTGACTCGGCAGTTCGGCAGATCCTGAAACCGCCCGTCGTGCGTTGCGCAGCCGACTCCGTAGGTCGACGGATGTGTGCTCGGTCACATGCGAGCACCCACTCCGGGGCGGTGACCGTCTTCAAGATTGCATGGCACACGACGTCCTTGGGGGGATGAGCATGAAGAGGTCGACCGACTTACGGCGCTGACGACGGTGCCGGCACGGTCTTAGGCCGTGCCAACAATTCATCGACTCGTCTTCTGGCGTGACCAAATTTGCTGACAACTGCGCGGTCCCGGGGGAACACGACCGAAGCGCGGAGTAATTAGCGGAATCGTCGCCATCGATGCCGGTCGCAATCGAACAAGTTGCCAAGATAGGGCGATCGCGTGCAAAAGTCACCCGTTGATGAGGTAGGAGATGCCTCGCGATTCTTCGAATCGCTGGTGGACGAAGAAGTCGCACTGCGGCGGGGATTGCTCGTCCCGGACACCAGACGCAGCCAGGACCGGTGGCGTGGACCTGTGTGGGTCCTGGGGGCGATGGCAGCCGCAGCGCTGCTCACGACGCTGGTGTTCGTGGTGCGGGCGGGCGATGCAGGCACCTCCAACTGGCCGGTGAACTGGGAACTGTGGTCCAGCGACAACGGGGTGCTCTTCCAGTTGCTCCAGGACGTCGCGGCGGGCCGCGCTCTCGACTGGAGCTTCTCGCCACAGGTCTACGTCTTTCCCGAATTGCCGGTCAGTGCCCTCGCCTTTGTGCTGACGTCCGGCAATGTCTACGCGTATTACGTGCTCGTCGCGGCCTTGAACAACGCGCTGCTGTTCGGCGCGCTCTACCTCGTCGTGCGCCTGTTCTATCCCGGGGCGGACGTCGTGGCTCACCTTGCCCGTGCGGCGGTCGCGTGGCTGCCGCTCGTGATACTTCCTCTCGTCGGTACGGCGTGGGTGTTTTCGTTCCACCTCGCGCCCACCTACTACTTCGGCATGTACCTCGTCCTGCTAGGGGCGCCCGCGCTCTATCTCGCGCGTTCCAGGGGCGCGCGGTGCGCGATAGCCGGCGCGATCACGCTGACCGCCGCGTCGAACCCGCTCGTCCTGGTGTTCGCGGTGCCGGCGCTCGGGCTCGTCGGACTGCTCGTGTGGCTGCGGTCGGGCCGGCAAGCGATCAAGCGCCCGGCGTTGTGGCTCGGCGCGGTGCTCGCCACCGCCTTCGTGGTCCGGATCGTCGCCTTCACCGGGTTGCAGGGCACGTCGCCGTTCACGTACGTCAACATCGAGTCGTTCCGAGCGCGGCTCGGCTGGTTGTGGCCGCATGCCGCGGATACGACGGGGATCGCGATCCTGGTCGTGGGTCTCCTCGCCGCCATCGCGTGCCTTGGGGGCGCGGTGCGCTTCGCGCGGTTCTACTGGCATCGCCGCGACCCGCGTCACCTCGTCGCTGTCTGGTACGGCCTCGTCCCGCTCCTGGGCCTCGCGGGCACGGTCCTGCTGCTCATCACGCACCAGTACTACCTGTGGCCGGTGCTCGTGGCACCGATGGTCTTCCTGCTCCTGGCCGTTCCGTTCCGCGCTGTACCGGGGACGCTCGCCGCTGGACTCCTCGTGATCGTCATGCTGGTCGCGACGACCTCGTCGTTCGGCGACGAAGGGCGCTACTTCGGACATCGTTCAGCGGAGACCAAGTGCCTCGACGACGTGCTGCCCGCCGGTGACGAGGTCGGCTACGCGACCTTCACCGACGCGCGCCGGCTGTCCCTCACCAGCGAACGCGGCATCCGGTTCATCCCGCTCAAGTCGACCGGTGCCCAATCGACCTGGCTCACCAACCTCGACTACCTGCACGCGGAGACAGGCACCTTCTTCTACCTCAACGAGGTCAGTGGCGGTGAGCCTGTGATCGACAAGGAGTTCATCATCCGCACTTTCGGCGAGCCCGACGAGGTCCTCGGTTGCGGCGACGGGAAGACGGTCTGGCGATACAGCGCCCCTGGGAAGCTCGCGAGCATCACCAGGCACTTCCACGTCCGGCAGTGATCATGTCCCCAGGGCGGGTGAGGCGGCCTCGGCCCCGGCAGTACTCACAGCGGCCGTCGAGCGGCTCGCCATGATGGCCGTGCACCTACCAGGACCGAGTGCTCAAACCCTGCTCATCAAGGTTGCAGAAGGGATAGTGGCCGAACGAGCACGGTTAGCCGTACTGCTTCTTCAACCTGTCGTACTCGGCCTGGGTGACCGGCAGCACCGTGCCGTGGCGCGGCCTGCCGGGCAGGGAGTAACTCCCGGACATGGTCCACTTGCCGGAGTTGAGGTCGGTCGTCTCGAACGGCACGTAGCCTCGGCCGCCGTACTCGTCGATGAACATGTACCACTTGTTCGCGATGTTCGACTTGAACACCAGTGGGCCCTCGCCACGAGTGATCGAGCCCTTGCCGATGCACTCGGAGAGGAAGCTGTAGCTGGTGTTGAGGATGGTGCTGGACTTGTCGGCCATGATGAACTTGCTGCACGGCGCCGAAGAGGTGTTGTTGCGCTCGTCCTTGCTGTACCGGTAGTACGTGCTGCCGTTCTTGATGACCGTCGAGTCGATCACCGAGTAGCCGGGGTCCTTCCAGGTCTTGGCCGCGCTGAACGTCTTGAAGTCGCTCGTGGTGGCGTAGAGCATCCGGTTGTGCGTGTTGCCCGTGTGGTTGGGGTCGTTGGCTGCGTAGATCTTCGATGCCCAGTAGACGACGTACTTGCCCTGGGCGGCGTCGTAGGTGGCCTCCGGCGCCCAGACGTTGCCCGCGGTGTCCGGTGCGACCTTCACCAGCCGCTGGTTGGTCCACCGCACCAGATCGGTGGACTCCCACACCACGATGCTCTTGCTGCCCCTGCGCTGCGGCGTGTCCCAGTCGCTGCTGCCGTACTGGCGCTGGTCGGTGCCGATCAGGTAGAACTTGTCGCCCTGCGGCGAGCGGACGATGAACGGGTCCCGCACGCCTTTGGTGCCGACAGTGGACGCGAGCACCGGCCTGCCGCCGTTCTGCTGCGCGTAGTTGAGCGGGTCGTTGCCCTTGCTCAGCGAGTAGTAGATCTGCTCGCCGTCCGAGTATCCCTCGCCCCTGAAGTGGACGAAAAGGTACCCGGCGTAGGTCGCTGCCGCTGCCTCCGGCGCGGAGGTGCCGCCTAAGCCCGCTGCCGCGAGCGTTGCGGCCAGCGTCGCGGTGAGGAGCCTTCGAATGCCACGCTTCTGTGCCATGAAATCCGCCTCTCGACGTTGAGAATGCTGATCAGGGGAGTTGGCGGAGCCACTGCTGCCTGTCGCTGCCGTCACCGGTGCCCTGGCACGACATCAGCACTGTCCGATGTGGACCCTCCCCTCGGTTCACCATGTACTCCTGGTCGTGGTGAGCAGAACCGGACCGGGCGGCGGCGGCATGCACGGGAGATCAACTCAGCGGAAATCAGTCGGCTGGAAATCCAGGCGACCAAGTCGAGGTGTGCACGGGTCCGGGCTCGCCGTCGGCGGACAGCCACGTCGCCGGCACCGGCGTTCTGCTCCCAAGCGAGATGGCGTTCGGCGACGGCGTCGACGAAGCTTCCCGTGGCGAGCAAGCCGGCGGTGGCCCGCGGCCTTGGCCCCGGCGTTGGGCAGGAACGCCGCCCCGTCGTCGCCGATCACCACCGCGGCCATGACCGCCTGGTCGTCTGGCACCCACGGATCCGCGGTCGGGTCCATCAGCACGAATGCCATGCAGGCCCGGCCGTACACGCCGCGGGGCGCGCTCGCCTCGGTCGCCGTGTGGTTGCGCCAGATACTCGCCGCCCGCCGCAGACCCAGTTCCAGCAGGACAGCGTCGAGCTCGTCGTCGTCCAGCAGATAGCTGTACGGGTTGTGGTGGTGGGAAACGCGGACCAGCAGACCGTCAGGGGACTTCGCTTCCTTCACCACCGGTCGGCCACCTGGGGAGCGATGAGTTCGTCGTAGACGGCCTGCACGGTCGCCAGCGCGTCCTGTCGCAGAGGGGAGAGGTCCGCCGCGGCGGCGTTCCCACGTGCCTGCTCCGGACTGCGAGCGCCGGGGATCACCACGGTGACACCGGGCTGGTCGATGATCCAGCGCAGGGCGAACTGCGCCATGGTCGCGCCCGCCGGCACCAGGGGAGCGAACCGCCGGACCGCTGCCAGCCCACACTCGAAGTCGACGCCGGAGAACGTCTCGCCGATGTCGAACGCCTCGCCCTGCCGGTTGTACGTGCGGTGGTCGTTCGCCGCGAACGTGGTGTTCTCGTCGTAACGCCCGGACAACAGCCCACTGGCCAACGGCACTCGGGCGATGATGCCGACACCCGCCGCGCTCGCAGCGGGAAGAACCGAGGCCAACGGCCCCAGCCGCAGCATGTTCAGGATGATCTGGACGCTCGCGACACCGGGTCGGGCGATCGCGGCGAGCGCCTCGGCACGGGTCTCCACGCTGACCCCGTACGCCGCGATGCGCCCTTCCTCGACGAGGGTGTCGAGCGCGTCGAACACCGCGTCGGTCGAATAGACGACGCTGGGCGGGCAGTGCAGTTGCACGAGGTCCAGCGTGTCCACACCAAGATTGGCACGAGACCTGTCGGTCCACTCGCGGAAGTTGTCCAGCGCGTAGATCGCCGGATCCTGAGGCATCACCCGCCGGCCCATCTTGGTGGCGACGGTGATCGCCGCGTCGCCGCGCGACTTGAGGAACCGGCCGATCACCTGCTCGCTGCGCCCGTCACCGTATGCGTCAGCGGTGTCGATGAAGGTCACCCCGGCGTCGGCGGCGGCGGACAGCACCTCCAGCGCCTGATCCTCGTTCACGTCGCCCCAGTCGGCACCCAGCTGCCAGGCTCCCAGCCCAACCACTCCGACCTGCTTGTGGGTGCGTCCGAGAATTCGTTCTTCCACGGTGAAACACTTCTCCTCTGTGATGCCGAATGACATGCGGGACAACGCGATCAGTCCTGTGGCGCGGTCGCGACGCGGTGCACCTGAACGCCGGCCTGGCTCCACTCGGCCGCTTGGGCGTCCGTGAAGCCCGCATCGGTGAACAGCCCGGTGATCCGGTCCACCGGCACGAACGGGAACAGCGCGAACCGGCTCACCTTCGACGAATCGAACAGCGCGTACACCTCACGGCAAGCGCTCGCGATACGCCGCTTGGCCGCGCCCTCCTCGCTGCTGAGCTCCACCAGCCCGTGTTCGCGGGACAACGACCGCACTCCGAAGAACCCGCGAGTCAGTGGGCCTCCACGGATCGGGAGTTCCATGTGGTCTCCCACCAGTGACCACGACGACGGCCGCAGTGTGCCGCCGGTGACGACGACTGTCGCCGTGTCGCTGAGAAGCTCGGCGGCACGCAGTCCATTGGTGACGACCACCAAGCCCTGCCGAGCGCGGAGCAGGTCCGCCAGGTAGTAGCAGGTCGTGCTGCAGTCCAGCGCGATCGCGTCACCGTCCTGCACCAACCGCGCGGCATCGCGAGCGATCGCGCGCTTCACCTCAGCACGGTGCCGGAGCCGCAACTCGAACGCACCCTCGTCGCTGCCGTCCGCCCGGACAGCACCACCGCGCACACGGCGCAGCAGCCGACGTCGTTCGAGCGCTTCGAGGTCCTTGCGGATGGTCACCGGGGAAATACCGAACAGAGCGCTGAGGTCGGCGACCGACACCATCGACTCGACGTCAAGCAGGCGAAGGATTTCCATCTCTCGCTCGTACGCCACCGTGCCCGTCATCCTGGTTCCTCCGCGTTGTTCTGCTATCGCAACGTAGGTCGATCGGAAAGAAAGCGTCAATGTGCGCAAGAGAAATGGTCGGCATGTTGGTTTCGAACGGTAGTCGAACGCTTTCGATTCACCTCGCGTGCTGCTCGCACGCATCACTCAGGCTCGTAGCCAGTCCACGAGCACGGTCGCGACTCGCACGCCGGCGCCTGTTTCCCGTTGGTAGCGGCGGATATCGAATGTGTCGGTGTGGTCGACGAAGCAGGTGGCCACCACGATGGGCGGGATGGGCGCTCGTTCGACGGGGGTCGACGCGGCACTGGAGTTGGTCGGTACCAGAGACCTCCAGGACACGCTGCGGTCCGTCCGCACCTACGGCGGTGCGGCCACCGACCTGGAATCCGTTGCGCTCCTGGGCAAGCACGGTCGTGGTCGACTGACAGCGCAACTACGAAGGCAGAGCGGTTCTGACGCTCCAGCACCACGCAGTCGATACCGGCCTGTCGGAGCATGTTCGCGGTTGTCAGGCCGGCGAACGACTCATCGCCTACGGGAGACGCCGACGGCGGCGGCGATCTTCTCGGCAGGTCTATCGGCTGCTCGGTGTGGTCCGCCGCCCGGACGGCCAAGCGCCACTACGCCACCCGTCCTAGCGGGCGTCGGCAGTCGTCATACGACTGTTGACGTAAGTCATATGACGACTTTATGGTTCCGGCATCTGTTGCCGGCCTTGGAAGGATTTCAACGCCTGCGCTCCGAGAGCGGCCCACGCCCGCCCGGTACTGCGCGACCGCCATTTGCGTGCTCCTACTCCCATTCCCAAGTCGAAAGTGAAGATGATGATGCGCAAACACAGGTTGGCCGTGGGCGCCGCGGTGGCGGTCGTGCTGGCTGCTGGGCTGGTGGTCACCGGTACGGCGGAGGCGGCAGCAGCGTGCACCTTCTACGTCTCCGCGTCGGGCAGCGACGGCAACGCCGGAACCTCACCGGATCGCCCCTGGGCGACCTTGGAACGGGCCCGGGACCACATCCGGCAGCGCGGGCTCAACAAGGACATGCGGGCAGACCTCGGCGTCTGCCTGCGCGGGGGCCGGCACACCCGGACGGCCACCTTCAACCTGACCGAGGCGGACTCGGGTTCCAACGGGTTCAAGGTCGTCTACCAGGCCTACCCGGGTGAGACGCCCATCATCGACGGTGGCAAGGCCGTCACGGGCTGGAAGCAGGTAACCGACCGGCCTTACTTCGTGGCCGACGTGCCGGAGTCGGCGGGCTACGCCGACTACTTCCGGCAGCTCTACGTCGGCGGCCGGCGGGCTCAGCTGGCAATGGGCAAGGGCATCGTGGGCAGCGGCTTCTTCGATGAGGCATCGATCCCCAACCCGCCGGCCAACCCGGAGCGGCCGACCCGCTCCTACGACGGTGTGCAGTTCCCGGCGGCCGGCGTTCCGGCGTACACCAACGTCCGCGACATTCGGCTGCTGCACATCGCGATCGGCTTCAAGATCGACTACTTCCCCGTCGTGGACATCAGCGCGAGCGGCGCCGACAAGCGGATCCGCCTGGCACAGCCGCACTTCCAGGTGCGACTGAACCGCGACGACGGCTTCTCGCTGGACTACGACGACACGTTCTACGTGCTCAACGCGTTCGAGGAGCTGGACTCCCCCGGCGAGTGGTACCTGAACCGGGCGACGAACAAGGTGTACTACTACCCGCGGGCGGGAGAGGACGTCAACCAGGCCGGGGCGTACGTGCCGGTGGTGGAGACGCTGGTGAACGTGGCCGGGTCCAGCCCGTCCGCGAAGGCGAGCGCGATCGCGTTCGACGGCATCACGTTCGAGCACGGCAACTGGCTGCTGCCTCGCGACCGGTTCATCGGCGGCTCGCAAGCGGAGGCGCAGTACGCGGACGACCCCTTCAAGGATCCGAACTACGACGGCTACGGCGGCGAGGTGCCCGGTCAGATCAAGCTGACCAACACCAGGGGCATCACCTTCACCAACAACACAGTGGGCAAGATGGGCAGCGGCGGACTGCAGCTGCTGACCGGAGCCGAGGACGTCACGGTCACCGGCAACGTCTTCTACAACCTGACCGCCGCCGGGATCATCGCCGGCCGGTGGATGGACGTGCACGTCGATGGCGCCCGGCGCACCAGGAACGTGACGATCAGCAACAACGTCGTGACCGACATCGGTGACGACTTCTTCCCGGCGACCGGGATCAGCCTGATGAACACCTACAACGTGGCGGTCACCCACAACCTCGTCTACGACACCGCATTCATGGGCTTCCATCAGCGCAAGGCGGAGGAGACCAGCCTCCTCGACGGGGTGGACGGGATCGGCAAGACGACGTTCAGCCACAACGAGGTGTACAACGCCACGTCCAAGATGTCCTGGGGAGTGCACGACTCGGGGGCCGTCTACTCGTTCGGGTCGTGGCCGGGCAGCGTGGTCAGCCACAACTACGTGCACCACTCGACGTCGACCGCGAACTACTACAGCGACAACCAGAGTCACCAGACCCGTTGGGACTACAACGTCGGGCAGGGCGGGCGGTTCGACTTCTCCCCGCGTTACCGCCGGCCCCTGTCGGTGTACGCGTCGCACAACTACACCGACTTCGCCGACAACTGGCTCAGCGGAGCCATCTACGACGGCGACGGGCGACCGCACGTGGTGACAGGTGGTGCGTGGCCGGCCGAGGCGCGGACCATCATGAACCAGGCGGGCCTGGAACCGGCGTACGCCGCGCTGCGGTGGAAGGTGCCCAGGGAGAACCTGGCCGACCACTCCACCGTGTCGCAGCGCAGTGCCTGGGACAGCGGCCTCGGCAAGCTCTGGGACGGCGTCACCGAGACCGGCGAGGCCAGCTCCAACGTGAACGAGTCCTGGGTGCAGTTCGATCTCGGCGCCGACTACGAGCGGTTCGCCTTCACCATCCAGCAGGACAACTGCTGCACCTGGATGACCACCCACTGGAAGGTGCAGCGGTGGAGCGCCGGCCAGAACGCCTGGATCGACATCATGCCCTACCAGGCGATCAACACGGTGGCGCCGGTCGTCTACCGGCCGCCGGCCGACGTTGCCACCACCAGCATCCGGCTCTACGCGCGCAACAGCAACCAGAACGGAAGCGTTGGCGTACAGGAGTTCCGCGCGACCGGCGTGCGGAAGTAGCGGCCATCGTGACCCGTCAGGCGTGGTCGGCCCACCACTTCTGGCCGGCCTCGCCGAGCGTGGAGATCGGGTCGTAGTACGGGTAGCGGCGGTCCAATGCCTCCGGGTCCTCAAGCTCGATCCCGGTGCGGTAGTTCTTGGTCCAGTAGGAAATCCCAAGCTGACGGTCATACTCCGCAAGCTGGTGCACTCACCGCTTCCCGACATACGGCACGTGCCGAGCACGAACAGTCCGGTCTCGAGGAAGCCGGTGATCACGGGACGATCCGCACGTCCGGGTGGGCGGCCTGCTCGAAGATCGAGGTCGGCCGGCCGCGCAGGTGCAGGTCGAAGAAAGCGGCGACGTACATCCGTTGGGCGGCAAGGCTCTGCTTCGGCTCGACGGTGCCGATCATGCCGGTGAAGTCACCGCCGAGCTGAGGCAGTAGCGTCTGCGCGTCGGTGAAGCAAGTGCTGTTCGGCCGTCCCGGCGATCAGGCGGTCCCGGAACTCTGAGAGCAGCGAGAAGTCGAACCCCGGATCGGTCAGTTCCAACCCGAGCGCGTATTTCCAGTCCAGCCGCGACCGGACCTGGTCGGCGGCCTGACGGTCGTTGAGTCCTTCCACGAACTGCAGCACCAGCACCATGGCCAGCCGAGCGGGCGAGGCCGCGGGCTGTCCTCGCCGCGAGAACAGCCCCGCGAACGACTCATCCGCGAAGATCGGGCCGAGCTCGTCGCGGATCCGCATACACAGACTGCCCCTGCGATGCGCGGCCCGCGCGACCCGCACAGTCTCCTCAGGGATCGACACCAACGACTCTGGACGCAGCACCATGCCCGAGAACCTTAGCCTCAAGATCACGACCAGGCACCGCCAGCAATTCGCCAACAGAGTCCTGCAAGTACCACCAACTCTTGATCGAATCGCCGTCAACTACACCCAACCTGTTCCACATCCCGCAGCACCGGCACCAGGTGCCCGGGCCCGAAACGCCCCTGTTGGTAGTAGAAAAACGCCTGTTGATGTTGAGTTGGTGGTACTTGCTAACGCCGGCAGCAACGAGTCGCCTGAGGTTCCGGACAAGACTTCTGGCCAGGTGCTTAGGCGACTGCTCCCGTGTGGCCAGCGGGACGACCATGCCGGCTCCCAACTCGGCGGCCCGGGCCGTCCGCTGGTCGGCACCCGCAGGCCGATGGCCCAGTCTTCAGTGCGAGTCGGGTACTGGGCGATCGTTGCAAGCGATTTGAAAGTCCCTGTCGCTTGGCTGTTCTCCGTCCGGTAGTTCCAACGGATCGAGGGGAACACGATGAACAAGATCAAGGGTGCTGTGCTGGCGTTCGCGGCCGGAGCCTGCCTGCTCGTCGCTCCAGCCACTGCGCTCGCCGCGCCGAGCGCACCGACCGCTGTCGGATCGGCCGACATCTCGGCGCAGGCCTGCACCAGGTGGGTCGCGCAGAAGGTCGGGAGCAACGGCGGACGGTCGTACTGCGCCACGGGTTCCGGGATCGCCCAGGTCCGCATCACCTGCGTCAGGGAAGCGGGTGGCTCCAACTACATCGTCTACGGCCCCAAGGTTTCGTCGACGAACGGCGTCGGGGCCAGCAACGCGAAGTGCCGTGGTGTGGACGTAGTCGTGCGGGTCGAGTCGGTCTGACACCGCTTGCGCTGGTGCCGTCCAGCCACAGGGTCGAGGGTGGACGGCACCAGCGCAGTTGAGCGCTGAAGCGATGTGCAGGGATTTACCAGGCGGTTTACCTCGGCTGGATGACCCGGGCGTCGTCTGCGGGCTAGACAGAGGCCTGTTCATGGTCTCCGCGAGTTGGTTCCACTGCGACGCAGGCGTTCGCGGGCCTCACTCTCGGACAGTGAGGTGATGGGCTGCCCGACCGTGTGCTGATACTTGGCGTCGTATGCTCTGGTCCAGACGCCGGCCGCCCACGACCGCTCACGTTCGTCGGCGCTGAAGTCCCGGCCACGAGCGTGGCAATACGCGTCGAGGAAACGCTCCGTGTCCTCGACGGTCGCCAGCTCGTCCACGCTGCCGGTCGAATACAGCGCGGCGGCAAAGCCGACGAGGACGGCTTCGCTGTCCACAATCATGCTGTCCCAGTCGTGTACCACCAGCAGCGCGTCTCCGCTCCAGCGCAGGTTGCCGGCAAGCCAGTCGCAGTGGCCGATCACGGGTTCGGAGTCGCCGGCTCGCAGCCGGTCACGGGCACGGCGCCCGGCATCGTCGATCCACTCCGGGCCGGCCACCTCGTTGAGGTCGGCCTCGTGGTTCTCCGGACATGGCCAGAGTCCGTCCTCGTCGTGGTTCCACGCCGCCCACGACGGTGCCGGTTCGAACGTGGACACCTCCGCCGGCGGACTGCCGAGATGTTCCATGCACCACTGAGCAAGGCGCGCCGGATCGACCGCATGCGCGCGAGGTGACATCTGAACATCCTCACATGCGCCGGCGGTGTCCTGGAGCCCGTCGGACACCGCCACCGACATCATCCGGAAGCTCCTCGCCTGGCGTCGCGGACTCGGCGAAGGGCAGCGGACCGGCCTTCCGGCCCGCTGCCCCGAACATCAGCCGCAGGCCCAGACAACCGGCTTCGTGCCGGAGAACCCGGCGATCACGCCGTTCGCGCCGACAGCACTTGCCGTTGCCTCGAAAGCACCGGGGGCCATCGGAAGCTCGGCCACGAACTTGGTGCCCTGCCACACGGCGTAGGTGTAGTTGCCGTCGTCGAGGTAACCGATGGCGAGCCCGTCCTCGTTGACCTCTTCGACCACGCCGTTGACGTCGAACTGCTCCATCTGCCCGGTCGCCTCGTGCCACTTCCAGGAGGTGCGCGGCCTGTCGTAGTCGCGGGTGGCGACCAGGCCGTCACGGGTCAGGTCACGCAGATGAACCGAGGAACCCCAGTCGCCCAACGCGGTGAGAGCTCCATCGCGCCACAGCCACACCGGGTCCCACGTGCCGCCGAGCAGCACCGTGCCGTCGTTGCTGATCGCGACCGGGTTCGGGTACCGCACCTCAGGCGGGTTGATGACGACCGGGGTGCTGCCGTCCGCCCGCCACAGCACGGCGGCCTGCGGGAGCGTGCTTGTGCCCCACCACTTGGCGAGCACGTCGCCCCGGTCGTTGATGTCAGTCAGGCTGAACCGCGTCGCGTCGTACCCGGCGGGGATCGGCAGTTCGCGGTAACCGGCGCCGGGCGCATGCGTCATGAGCGCCCCGCCGCCGTCGGCGCGGTCCACGCGGCCGATGACCACGCCCGAGGCGTTCCCGGCGATGGTCACGAACGCGGTGGTGCCCTCCGGCCTCGGCACGATCTCGACACCGGAGGCGGTCCAGCGAATCAGTGCGTGGTCGTTCTTTCCTTTGGTGGCGTGAAATCCGGACACGTTGCCCTGTGCGTCCACGCCGGTGATCCGGAGGTTGCTCCAGTTCATGCCGTCCTGGATCGGCAACGGTGAGAGCTGCCAGGTGCAGTCCGCGGCGGCCGGCGCGGTGGGTGCGAGCAGGCTGGTCACGACGGTGACCGCGGCGATTGCGATGAGCAGAGGTCTATTGCGCATACGGATTGTCTCCTCGGTGTTCAACAGCAGGTGAGAGGAGGGGTCGACGATCCCGCCAAACTCCACAGTGGACTGGCGGGCGAAGGCGCGCTTGGACGCAAGACGACGCGAAGGCGCGAAGATGTCCCCCAGCGGAGCCCCCAATTCTCCTGCGGACACTTGCAGGCACGTGACACCGACTGGCAAACGCCATCTCGTCCACCCGGCGCGCTCGACCTCATGGGACCTGACCGCCTGTATCGAGAAGACTGCCAGCGGAATCTCGCAATGTTGCTGGCAGTCAACGTGACAAGCGGGCTCCCGCCTCTCCTGGACCTGGCGATGGTTATGCGGTCGGCCGGCTGCGCGATCGGCAGGCGAATCGTCTGCCGATGAGCTACATCGCCCAAGCTGAAGCCACTGAGGCATTCCGTCGGAAGCGCACTGGGCCTGCACGAGTCAGCCGCGACACTGGACCAATACCCGCCTGTGAGTATCCACTGTGGAGGGACGAGTAGATTTCCTACTGAGTCCTTGATCCGATCGACGGCACGATCAACGGCCGCCCGCACCCACCGGTGGCAGGCGCGGGCGGCCGAGTCGGGGCAGGAGCCCTGGGCCACGATCGAATGGGCGCGGAGCCGTGCGACTCCCAGGCCGTACTTTCGGCCGTCACGCTGCAGACCGACCCCAGCGCCGGTGCCGCTGGGGTGGTTGAAGAAGCCCGAGCCGCTCGCCGGGAGTGATCTCGGCGAGCGGCTCACCTCGCTTCTCCACCAGGCAGCGGATCCAGATCAGTCGACCTGGTCGCAGGTCGTGCCGGCCGGCGGCAGGACGCCCTCGATCAGGTACCGGTCGACGGCGCCGGTGACGCAGGGGCTTTTGCCGTACGCGGTGTGCCCTTCGCCGCGCATGGTCAGCAACCGGCCCTTGTCGAGCGTCTTGGCCAGCCGCACGGAGTCGCCGTAAGGCGTGGCCGGGTCGCCGGTCGTCCCGATCACGAGGATCGGACCGGCACCCTTGGCGTGGAACGGACCGGTGTAGCGCGCGTTCTGGTCGACGTCCCACTGAGCGCAGGCCGCGCCGTTGGCGATCTCCATGACCCCAGGCGGCCCGTATGCGAGTACGGGGCCGACTGTCGGCGCCTCGGCGATCGTCCTGCGGATGTTCGCGTGGACCTGGCCCAGTCCGGGATAGCGGCGGTCCGCGCATTCGACGGCGACGTTGGCGGCCATCAGGTCGGTGAAGGACTCCTGGGAGGTGATCCGCCCGAACGCCGAGCCGTCACCCTGTTCCGCCGCGGCCAGCATCGTCGCGAGCCGGGGCCACGCGGCGCGGTTGAACATGCGGTACACGCTGTCGATCAGGACGTCGTAGCCGCGTACGAGGCGGCCGTCCGGCAACTGGAGCGGCTTGGCCTCCAGCAGGTCGACCAGCTTGCGGTACGCGCCCTTCGGGTCGCCGGCACCGAACGCGCACCCGGTGGTCTCGCACCACTCGAGGAACCTGTTCACGGCCTGGTCGAGAGCGATGGTCTGGCGGCGGTCGAACTCCTGTGGCCGGTTGACGTAGGAGTCGGGTTCGACCGCGCCGTCCAGTGCCAGGCGTCGCACCCGGTTCGGGAAGAGGTTCGCGTAGACCGTGCCGATGAACGTGCCGTAGGACATGCCGTAGTAGGTGATCTTGTCTTCGCCCACGGCCGCCCGTAGCAGGTCCATGTCCCGCGCCACGTTCTCCGTGCTGAGGTGGCGCAGGAACTCGCCGGTGCCCAGCCGACAAGCCTCGTTGAATCGCGCGGCGGTGGTCACCGCCTGCCGGAAGTCCACGGCGGTGGGCCGTGCTTTCGCGTCGAGGATGGCCTTCTGCTGGTCTTCGTGCGTAAAGCACTTGGTAGCGCGGCTTTGTCCCACACCACGCGGGTCGAACCCGATGATGTCGAAACGCGCCCTGAGCTCTTCGCTGAACACCGACGCCCCGTCGCGCACCAGGTCGATGGCCGATCCGCCGGGCCCGCCCGGGTTGACGAACAGCGCGCCGACGCGGCGCGCCGGATCAGTCGCCCGCGACCGGATCACTGCCAGGGCCGTGGTGCCTGCGTATGGCTTGGCGTGGTCGAGCGGCACCGTCGCGGTCGCGCACTCGAACCCGTCGCCGCACGCCGTCCACTCCAGCGCGGGTGCCGCGACAGCAGCTGGGGCGAGTGTGACCACCAGCGTCAGCGCGGCCGCCGCGGCCAACGTCCTTCTCATCATGATTTTCCCCTTCGGTTCTTCGCAGGTCGGCACGGTAGGGAAGTCGCCATTCAGATCGCTTTCAGCCGCGGGGTGAAAGCGATCTGCAAGATTTGCTGGCTACCTTCCCGACTCACCAACCGTGGTGACTGGGGAGGACTCGTGGCGAGACCTGGTGTGTTCCGGCGTGTCCAGGCGTTCGGGCTCGTCGGACTGCTGGCGTTGACCGTCGCGGGTTGCGGGGCGGACGTCCTGCCCAGGTTCGGTGCCGGCGCGTCCCCGGCGGCGCCCGCGCCGGATCAGCAGTGGGGGTCGGCCGAGGACAACCCGCGCGGACGCCGGTCGGAACCGAACAAGACCTTGCCCGCCTCGCTCAGATCGCTGTATCCGCGGGCGTCCGACGGCGCGCACAAGCGCAACGACGCGAAGGTGGAACAGGCACCGGCGGCACCGGCACGGGGGTTCGACCGTGCCACCAGTCGTGAGCTCCCCGGCAGTCGTGACGAGCACACCAGGCGGTTCACCAACACCGACGGCACCGAGACGACGGAGTTCTCTGCCTCACCGCTGCACTACCGCAAGACCGATGGCACCTGGGCGCCGATCGACCCGGCGCTCACCCCGGACGGCGCGGGCTGGCGGACCACGGCGGACTCCGCCGAAGTCAAGATCGCCGGGACGTCGGACGCGCGGGAACTGGTGAAGCTCAGCCTCGACGCCGACCACGCGGTCGCTTACGGCCTGGAGAAGCCGGTCGCCGTGGCCGCGAAGGCCGACGGCACGACCGTGACGTACCCCGGGGTCTGGCCGCACGCCGACGTCCGTCTCGAGCCACGGGGTGGGGGCTCGGTCAAGGAGACCATCGTCCTGCACCACCGCGATGCACCACAGGCTTTCGCGTTCCCCTTGCAGCTCAAAGGCTTGACCGCTCGCGTCGACGGTGACGAGGTCGCACTCACCGACGTGTCGGGCACGCGGCGCGCCGTCTTTCCCGCCGGCTACATGGAGGACGCCAAAGGCGCCCGCTCCACCGGCGTCAGGTACGTCTTGGACGGCAACACGCTGCGTGTGACGCTCGACCAGAGCTGGCTGAACGATCCCGCGCGCGCGTTTCCGATCGAGGTCGATCCGACGGTCGGACCGCCGGTGACGCCTGGCACCGCGGACAGTGCCATGTACGTCAAGGGATCCAGCTCGATCGCCGGCACCTCGGACCTGATCGTCGGCCGCCACGAAGGCGCGAACTCCGCGGCGTACCTCAAGTTCGGCGGCGTCGTGACCGCGCTGCGCAACCACACCATCCACGGCGCGCAGCTCCAGCTCGTCAACTACGAATCGGGGTCGTGCGCGCCGCGTGCGGTCTCGGTGCACCCCGTCCGCGAGTCCTGGACGGCGGGCACCGGGCACGCGTTTCCCGGTCCCGGTGTCGACGCCGCGGTCGCCACCGCCTCGTTCGCGCACGGTCACATCACGAGCGGTGGTCAGTCCTCCTGCCCGGCGGCCGGCGAGCTGATCCCGCTGGGGGCGGGCGGGCGTGACCTCGTGCAGGGCTGGGTCAACGGCACCAGGCCCAACAACGGTATCTCGCTGCGTGCCTCCACTGTGGACGGCACGGCGTGGAAGAAGTTCACCGGTACCGCGACGACGAACCCGCCGAAGCTGTTCGTCACGCACAGCCCGTACAACGCCACCTACTCGATCCCCAACCCGGTGCCGGATCCGCCGGTGCTGCAGAACCCGGACGGGCAAGGTCAAGGGGATCACGCTGAAGAACCTGGGTGCCGAAACGTGGCAGCCGGGGACGTACGACGCTCGCCTACCGCGCCTACCGTGCGGACACCGGTCAGGCCGTCACCCAGCAGCTGGCCGCGCAGCTGACCGCCCCGGTCGTCCGCAACGGGCGGATCACGCTGGACGCGACCATCAAGCCGCTCCCGCCGGGCGCGCTACCACCTCGACTTCACGATGGTGAAGAACGGCACCGTGTTCTTCACCGACCATCATGGTGCCGCCGGGCCGGATCATGCTCGAGGTCTACGACATCCCGCCGACATTCAAGGAGCTGCATCCGCCGAACGGCTACCAGACGCCGACTCTCACACCGCAGCTGTGGGCGCAGGGCCTCGACATCGACGCGCCGCCCGGTTCGCACATGCGCTACCGGTTCGAGATCTGCCAGTCCGACGCCGGCGGGCAACCCGGTGCAGTGCTTCGGTTCCGGCGAGCTCAGCGGCCGATCGTGGGTCGTTCCGGCGGAGAAACTGGTGTGGAGCAAGAACTATCTCTGGCGGGCGTTCGTGAAGGACACCGGCACCGAGGTCCCGTCGCCGTACGCCTCGCTGCTCACCGAGGTGCCACAGCCGGAGATCACCTCCCGGATCGCCGCGGCGCCGTACGGCAGCCAGAACCAGGAGTACGACGCGCAGATCGGCAACTTCACGACCGCGGCCGTGGACGCTCCGGTCAACGGCGTCGGGACCGCAGCTGAGTGTCGAGCGGACCTACAACAGCCTCGACCCGCGGACCGACTCGTTGTTCGGTGCCGGCTGGGTGACCCGGTACGACATGCGGCTGCGGGCCGACGGCGACGGCGAGCGGCAACGTCGTGGTGACCTACCCGGACGGGCAGGAGGTGAGGTTCGGCCGCAACCCCGACGGCACCTACGCGGCACCGTCCGGCCGGGTCGCCCGCCTGACGTTCGATGGCACGTGGTGGCGGCTCGCGGACAAGGCGGGCAGCACGTTCCAGTTCGCCGGCGACGGAAAACTCAGCCGGATCACCGACGCGGCCGGCCGCGCGACCGTGCTCACGTACAACTCCACCGACGGCAAGCTCGTCAAGGCGCACTCGGCGAACAGCCAGACGAGCCAGAGCGGCCGGTCCGTCACCTTCACCTGGTCCGGCGCACACATCTCCGCGGTCACCACCGGACACGGCGACCTGGACGCTACACCTACGACGGTGACCGGCTCACGAAGGTCTGCGCGCCCGGAAACGCCTGCACCACCTACGAGTACACCGCAGGCTCGCGCTACCGGAGCGCGGTGCTCGACGCGAAGCCCGAGTCCTACTGGCGGCTCGACGAGCCGGAAGGCACCGCGGCGGCCAGTGACATCGCCGTCAACCTCGGCAAGGACGCGGCCACCTACCGCGGACGTCACGCTGGACTCGCCCGGCGCGCTGCCGGACGGCGACAGCCCCGCCGCGTCGTTCAACGGCACGTCGTCGACGGTCGAGCTGCCCAAGGGCGTGGTCAAGAAGAGCCGCGACGTCGTCGCTCGAACTGTGGTTCAAGTCGAAGGCGACCGGCGCGGGCGGTCCGCTGGCTCGGCTACCAGGACAAGGCGCTCGGCACGGTCCCCGACCGCGGTGTTCCCGTGCTCTACATCGGCACCGACGGCAAGCTGCGCGGCCAGTTCGCCAGCAACACCATCACGCCGATCACCACCGCGAACGGGCTCAACGACGGCAAGTGGCACCACGTCGTGCTGTCGGCGACCGGCTCGACGCAGACGATGTACGTCGACGGCGTCAAGACCGGGACGCTGGAGAACCAGGTGCTCGACCACGCGAACCTGACGTTCAACCAGATCGGTGCCGCACACGCGACCGGCGCCTGGCCCGCCTGGGGCGCCGGGCCAGCGCCACTTCGCCGGCGTGATCGACGAGGTCGTCCCTGTACGCCAAGGCACTCGGGCCGGCCGCGGCGCTCAGCGCACTTCCGGTCGGGTGCCGGCACCCAGCGGATCTCGCAGGTGACCTGGCCGAGCGGCAAGGTCGCGGCCCAGGTCGCCTACGACCTGAAGCTCGGCCGGATCGCGGAGTACACCGACCGCGACGGCGGCACGTGGAAGATCGGCGTTCCCGCGGTCTACGGCGGTGACACCGACCTCCGGCGCAGTGTCCAGGTGCTGGATCCCGGCAACCGCCCGCACCTGTACGAGTACGACGCGCTCGCGGGCAGGCTGCTGCGGCTCGGCACGCCCGCCGGGCTGGAGATGAGGGAGGAGGATCGTCCCGGCGACCCGGTGTCGCCGCCGCAGGAACCGGTCGAGCAGTGCACGGCACCGGATCCCGGCAACCCGCGGTTCTGCACGATCATCCCCGGCGGCTGCCGGCGGGCCGGTGTTCGTGCGCCATCCCCTCGACGGCATGTCCATCCGCACGTTCTCCTACGACGCGCGCGGTTTCCAGAACGTCGTCACCAACGAGGTCGGCGACCAGATCACGATGACGCACGACGAGCGCGGCAACGTCGTGTCCCGCAAGACCTGCCGGACGAAGACCGAGTGCAACACCGCGTACTTCACGTTCCCGGTGGCCGCTGACGAGTTCGATCCCCGCGCCGACCTGGTGACCGAGTCCAGGGACGCCCGGTCCGCGAGCGCGACGGACAACACCTACCGAACCTCGTTCACCTACTCGCCGGCCGGCGACCTGCTGACGCAGACCGGTCCCGAGGGCGGCACGCTCAAACACACCTACACGACCGGTGCACAGCTTGCCGTCGGCGGCGGCATCAGCCCGGCCGGTCTGATCTCCACCACCACCGATCCTCGTGGTGGGGTCATCAAGTTCGAGTACTTCCAGAACGGCGACACCGCCAAGGTGACCGCCGCGTCCGGCATGGTGCTGGGCTACACCTACGACGTTCTCGGCCGCAAGACATCCGAAACCGTTACGGCGGACGGCAAGCCCGGTGTCACCACCTCGTACACCTACGACGCGCAGTCCCGCCTGTTCACGACGACCGGTCCGGTGACCACCAACTCGGTCACGAAGGCCACTCACCAGCAACGCACGACCAACACCTATGACGCGGACGGCAACCTCGTCGAGGTCAAGTCCGAGGATCTCAAGAGCACGGACCCGGCACGGCTCGCGACCATCGAGTACGACGACCGCAACCGCCAGCAGCGCACGGTCGACGCGGAAGGCAACGAGCACAGCTTCAGCTACGACGCCTTCGGCAACAGGACGTCCACTGTGGACGCTGGTGGGAATCGGGTCGACTACGCCTACACCGCGCGCAATCAGGTGGCACAGGTGCGGTTGCGGGACTGGACGCCGGCACCGGGTGAGCCGCAGACCGGTGACTACCTGGTGCTCAACTCGTATTCCTACGACTACGCCGGGCGGCTCGCCAGCACGACGGACGCCATGGGCCGCCGGGTCGAGCACGAGTACTACGGCGACGACCTGCCCAAGCGGAACGTCCTGATCGGTTTCCGGAACCCGGACGGGAGCAAGCGCGACTACGTGCTGGAGCTCAGCACCTACGACGCCGCGGGAAACCTGAAACGTCAGGTGGGTGACAACGGAAAGTCCGTCGTGGACTACACGGTGGGCAGGTCCGGCCAGGTGGAGAGCACCACCGTCGATCCTGGAGGCCTGGCCCGCAGGTCCACCGCGACCTTCGACCTCAACGGCAACGTGACTCGCACGACGCGGTCCGGCCAGAGTTCGGGTGTTCCGTGGCTCATGCCCACCGCACCGGAAGTCGCGGACTTCATCTATGACGCGACTGGCAACCGCACGCGGGAGACCATCTCCGGCAACGGAACCACGCGCGTCACCAACTACGTGTACAACCAGCGCGGCTTGCTGACGTCGGCCACGGGTCCGGGTGGCGACACCTCGGCGTTCGAGTACGACGAGCTCGGCAGACAGGTCAGGGAGACCGGTCCTCAGGTCACGGCCGAGAGCAACGGCGGGCCCCCGGTCGACGTGAGGCCGGAGAAACTGAGCGGCTACAACGGTTTCGGTGACCAGACGGCGGTTCGGGACGCGCTGGCCAACGTGCACACGATCCACCACGACAAGCTTGGCCGGGCCGTCGGCACGTCCGCGCCGTCCTACCTGCCGCCCGGCGGCTCCGCGCGGATCACGCCGACGACGTCTCTTCGGTACGACGCGATCGGCAACGTCGTCGAGTCGATCGACGAGAAGGGCAGCGCCACCAGGTACACCTACGACCGGCTCGGCCGCGTTGTGACCCGTGAGGAACCTGGCCGCACCAACGAGGATCGTGCGAGGTGGGCGTACACCTACACCCGCACCGGGCAGGTCCTGTCGGTCACCGACCCGCACGGCGGCCAGGTCCGGTCGACCTACGACGACCTCGACCGCCAGGTGACCGCCACCAGGGTGGAGCGGCACCCGGTAGCCGCGAACTTCACCACGACGTTCACCTACGACGACGCGGGCAACGCCACCCACGTGAAGTCGCCGAGCGGCACGGTGTCGGCCAACGTGCACGACGCCGTCGGCGAACTGCTGAAGACGACGGATCCGGCGGGCGTGGTCACGGAGTTCGGCTACGACGGCTTCGGCCGCAAGGTGCGCACGACCGACGGCAAGGGCCGCACCGCGCGTGTCGACCACGACCTGTTCGGGCAGGTGGTCAAGGAGTCCGACCTCGCGCCCAACGGTGCGGCGATCCGCTCGCAGACCTATGGCTACGACGAGGCGGGCAACCTCGTCTCGGCCACCAACCCGCTCGGCCGCACCACGACGTACGCCTACAACGCGGCGGAGCAGTTGGTGCGTCAGGTCGAACCGGTGTCGGACACGTCGACGATCACGACGAGCTTCGGCTACGACGCGGCGGGCAACCGCACCCGCTACACCGACGGCCGCGGCTACTCGACCTACTTCACGGTCAACACCCTCGGCCTGCCGGAGTCGGTGGTCGAGCCGTCGACCTCCGCCCATCCGGCGGCCGCGGACCGCACCTGGACGGTGGCCTACAACGGAGCCTCCGAGGCGGTCCGGCTGACGGCGCCCGGCGGCGTGGTCCGGTCACGGGAGTACGACGCGGCCGGGCGGATGACCCGCGAGACCGGCTCCGGTGCCTCGTCGGCGACCGCGGAGCGCGCCGTCGAGCACGACCTGCTCGGCCGCGCGGTGAAGGTCGGCGACAACACCTACCGGTACAACGACCAGGGTATGCTGCTGGCTGCGGAAGGCCCGTCCGGCAACGCGTCCTTTGTGTACGGTTCCGACGGCGAGCTCACGGAACGCACCGACGCGTCCGGCACCGCGCGGTTCGGCTACACCAACGGCCGCGTGTCGACGTTGACCGACAGCCTGACCGGGGCCACCCAGGCGCTGGGCTACGACTCCGCGGGCGACGTGACCTCGGTGATCTACGGCGGCGGGCTCGCGCGCACCTTCGGGTACGACGATCTCGGGCGCACCACGTCCGAGGAGATGCGCAACGGCACCAACGTCGTGTCGTCCGTCGCCTACTCCTACGACCTCGACAACCACCTCGCCGGTAAGACGACCACCGGCACCGCAGGCGCGGCGCAGAACACCTACGGCTACGACTTCGCCGGCCGGCTGACGTCGTGGACCGCAGGCAGCACAACCACTTCGTACGAGTGGGACGCCGCCGGCAACCGGACTCGTGCCGGCTCGCAGTCGTCGACGTTCGACGAGCGCAACCGGCTTCAGTCGGACGGTTCGCACACCTACAGCTACACGCCACGCGGCACGCTCGCGTCGAAGTCCGGCACGCAGTTCTCGTTCGACGCGTTCGACCGGCTGATCTCGTCGGGGAACCTGAACTACACCTACGACGACAGCGATCGGCTGATCTCCCGCAACGGCAGGGAGTTCCGCTACGCCGGTCTCAGCGACGCGGTGGTGTCCGACGGAATCGAGCTGTACTCGCGCGGCCCCGCCGACGAGCTGCTGGCTATCGCCGAGGCCGCCACCAAACGGATCGCGGTGACCGACCGGCACGGCGACGTGGTCGGCGCCGTCGATCCCACGACCAAGGCACTGACCGGTTCCACGGCGTTCGACCCCTTCGGCAAGGTGATCGCTGCTGCCGGCGACAAGGCGAACGTCGGCTTCCAGGGCGACTGGACCGACCCCGACACCGGCCAGGTCGACATGGGTGCCCGGTGGTACAGCCCGGACAGCGGAACGTTCACCTCACGCGACAGCGCCGGCTACTCGAGCGGCGGCTCGATCCTCGCCAACCGCTACACCTACGGCGCAGGCGCGCCACTCGACTTCGACGACCCCGACGGGCACTGGCCGAAGTGGGTCAACAAGTGGAAGAAGAGGATCAAGAGTGCCGCCGTGTCGGCCGCGCGGTCGATCACAGACCGGGCGTCGCAGGCCTGGGACACCTTCACCCGCCCGCTCCGCAATGCCTGGGAGAACCTCAAGAGGTCGGTCACCGACGCCTGGGACCGGCACAAGCCGGACCTCGGGAACCTCCGGGACCGCGCGGTCAACTGGGGTAAGGAGAAGGCCGCGGACGCCCGGAAGTGGGCTAGGGAACAGAGGGCGGCCGCGGTGCGGCAGGTACGGGCCGCGGTCGAATACGCCGCCAAGACCGGTCCGGGGAAGGTGATCGCGGCCGCGCTGAAGCCGCACGTCGAGAGGGTCAAAAAGGTCGTCGACCTCGTCAAGGATCCCAAGGCGGCGTACGACAAGGTCGTCAAGGACATTCGCAAGCACGTCGACGCGGTTTACAAAAAGGCTCAGGAGATGACCGAGTCGGCCATCTCGAGCGTGTCGAAAGCGGCTGGTGCGGTCGGGGAGTGGGTGTCGGAGCACAAGGCCGACATCGCCGGGTTCGTCGCGGGTGCGGTCGTCGGCGTTGCCTGCGGCATCGCGGTGGGATGGACCGGAGTCGGTGCGGTCGCCTGCGGCGCGCTCGCAGGAGTGGTCGGGTCCCTCGTGCACGACATGGTGGAGGGCGGACACAGCGGTGAGGAGATGGCGAAGAACGCCGCGGTGGGCGGTCTGATCGGTGGGGTCACCGGCGGTATCGGCGCGAAGCTCCCCGGTGTCGGCCAGGCTGGGAAGTACGTGAAGTCGATGGCTTCCAAGCTCAGGCAGTCGAAGGCAGGCGGCAGCGGATCCGACGACCTGGCCAAGGTCTGCCGGCTGCACAGCTTCGTGGCGGGCACGCGGGTGCTGATGGCAGACGGGTCGACCAAGCCCATCGCCGAGGTCCGCGTCGGCGACTCGGTCAAGGCGACCGATCCGGCTACCGGGCAGACGTCCGATCGGGCTGTGGTCGACACGATCGTGCACACCGATGAGGGCGACATGACCCGCCTGACGGTGTCCGGCTCCGAGAACTCCCAAGGGTCGGTCGAGGCGACTTCGTGGCACCCGGTGTGGGTCGAGGACGAGGGGAAGTTCGTCGAGATCGGCGACCTCGAGCCGGGGCAGCGGTTGCGGGCGGCGGACGGGTCACGTCCGGTGGTTGCCGATGTGCGGCGTTACGAGAAGTTCGAGCCGGTTTACGACCTGACCGTCGAAGCCGTGCACACCTACCACGTGGTGGCAGGCTCGGTGGACGTCCTGGTCCACAACTGCACACGCAAGGCGGACTTCGTGGCCGATGCCAGCGGTACGGTGGTTCCGACGAGTCAGAGCAGGATGGCGGAGGGATTCGAAGCCACTGACTTCGCAACATTTGACGTCGCGTCGAAAGGCAAGGGATGGATCTTGCCGGACGGTTCGAAAGTCAGACTCATGGATCCGAGTGGTCAGGCTCCACGCCGGGCATCTTTCACGAATGGCGACGGTGGGCCCATCAGTCCCTTTACTGGTAAACCTGTTCAGCCGCCACCTGGGCTGTCCCCGGCTGAACGAAAACTATTCGTCCGAGAACGCACGCACGTGGAGCAATCGCCGTGAGCCCCAACCTACGTTCTGTCGTCACTGCCGCACTGCCGCTCGGAGTTGAGCGTGCGTCGTGGACTGATGAGGTGCTGACCCTGGCTGGTGAAGGGTGGAGCTTGGCCGTCAACTGTTCGTGGCGACTGGTCAGCAGGGGTCGACTGCTGGTCGGTTGGGACGGCAGCGGTGCCGCTGACGAGATCGCTCGCCTGGTCGGGCTCACCGTCGTCGGCATCGAGCCGCAGTCACCAGCGTTGCCTGCTGACCCGAGCCTGGCATTGTCCAACGGCGTCGTGCTGGAGGTGTTCTCCAGTCACCAACTGGAGCCGTGGGTGTTGACGCTTCCCGCGATCACTGTTGTCGCGTCCCCATCCGATCCACTCTGGATCGAGCAGATGTTCGGCGAGTAGGCAGCGGATGCACACCTGCCTGCTCGGGTCGGGCGGGTTGTGAAAGCGACTTGCAAGGGTGATGAACCAGGCTGCGCGAACAGGCGGCTGGCTTCACTTCGATGTGAGCGGCGCCTCGACATCCAGATGAATGACCGACAGTGTCAGGAGACGCGCGAGATGCGAACTCGAAGAAGCCTGCCCGTGCTGGGTGTGGTCACCAGCCTGGTGCTGGGACTGGTGGTCGCGGTGGCGCCACACCAAGCCACCGCCGACGTCGCCGGCCGGGGCGGCGACTTCGTCCCCCTGGCCACCCCCACCCGAGTGGTGGACACGAGAACAGGCCTGGGAGGCGCGACCGGCGCGAGAGCGACCAACACCACCACCGCCTTCACCATGACGGGAGTGGCAGGCGTTCCCGCGACAGGCGTGAGCGCGGTCCTGGTCGACGTCACCCCGATCGCCCCGGTCTCGCACACCGGCATGGTCCTGTGGGAGGACGGTCAGCCCCGTCCCGGCACGTCGAGCATCGTCGCGCTGGGCGCCACGGTGCACTCCAACGCGGCGATCGTGCCAGTGAGCGCGGCGGGCAAGATCGCGCTGTACAACGGCGGTGGCGCCACGCACGTCGCCATCGAGATCCAGGGCTACTTCACCACGTCGACCGGCACAGCGGGCCGGGGTGGCTTCGTGCCGACGGCCCACACGTGGGTGGCGAACACCCTCACCGGGGTCGGCGCGCCCAAGGCGACCGTCCCGGCGAACGGCAGCCTCACGGTTCAGATGCCCGCCGTGGTGCCAGCCAGTGCGACGTCGGCCTACCTGGACATCACGGTGTACGGGCCGACGGACAACGGTGGGCTGTTCGCGTACCCGGTGGGCGGCACGATGGGCAGCACGGTCGTGGAGTTCGAGACGGGTGCCACGTCATCGGGTGCGGCGGTGAAACTGGGCACCGACCGCAAGGTCGTGTTCGTCAACAAGGGTGGCTCGCCGATCAACCTGATGATCGCGCTGGAGGGCTACTTCTCGTCCGACCCGGCCACGGGTGCGGGCCTGCGCAAGGCCTCCGGACGGCTGGCCAACGCCCAGACCATCCCGGCGCAGGGCACCATCGACGTCCAGGTCGCCGGGCGCTTCGGGCTGCCGACCCGCGCGGTCGGCGCCGCCGCAGTCAACTTCACCGTGTACGCGGGCGCGACTGGTGGTGGTCACCTGCGCGTGTGGCCCAGTAATGACCCGGCACCGGCGCCGCCGCACCTGTACTTCAACAAGGGGCAGCAGCGGGCGGACATGGCGATCGTCAAGCCGGGCCCGGACGGGATCATCAAGGTCCGCAACGTGAGCGCGGCCCCGATCACGTTGTACGCCGACCTGCAGGCGTGGTTCGGGGAACCGCTGCCGCAGCTGCCGGTCCAGCGGTTCGCGCGGGCGAGCGCGTTGCAGGCGCCGCCGGCGACGCCGGGTTCGCAGAGCACGCTGGAGTACTCCTACGTCGACAACATCGGCACGCTGTGGCACGGGCACCAGCCGAGCGCGGACAGTTTCGGCAGCATCCAGTGGACCGCGGTGCCGAGTAACGACGCGTTCACCGGCACGCCGGTGCTGATGGCGACCACGGACAGCAAGGTCGAGGTCGTCGCGCAGGCACTCGACGGCGACCTGTGGTCGATCAAGCGGCAGACCGCGGCACCGCCCGCCTGGACGCCGTGGACCGACGAGGGCGGCTCGATGGCGTCCTCCCCGGCGGTCGGCAAGCAGGCCGACGGGGCGAACGTGCTGTTCGCGACCGACGCCGACGGCAAGCTGTGGCACTACACCAACGCCACGTGGCGCAGCCTCGGGGACGCAGACCTCGTCGGCACCCCCACGGTCGAGCTCATCCGGGACGGTCTACAGGTCTTCGCCGTCAACACCAGCGGCCAGCTCGTCACCGCCGCCTACCGCTCGGGCACCCTGTCGGCCTGGACGAACCTCGGCGGCACCGGGCTGAATGGCACGCCCGCGGTCGTCCGGTACCCCGGCTACCTGTTCCGGGTGTTCGTGCGCGCCGGCGACGGCACCATCGTGACCAATCGACAGGACACCGAGTCCGGTCCGTACAGCGCGGACTGGCAGGCGTTGTCCGGCCAGGCGGCCGCCGGTTCGCCCGCTGCGGTGCTCAGCCCGGCGCTGGGCACCACCGAGGTCGTGATCCGTGGCGAGGACGGCCACATGTACAGCACCGGTGAGACCGCGCAGGGCTCCGGCACGTGGCGTGCCTGGCAGGACATCACGCTCACCCCGGACGACCTGCCCGCCACCGATCCGGCGCTGGTGACCTACACCAACAGCAGCGGGGCCAACTGGGGCGTCATGTTCCGCACGATCAACAACCGGCCGTTCGTCTACCAGTACCAGGCGAACACGGCATTCGCGGCGCACGCGTTGCCGACGCCGTGATCACGGGTCCGCCCGGTGGCCCATGGTCACCGGGCGGATCTTGAAAGGGACTTGCAAGAAAGCTCGACGACACTGCGTCCCATGAGAAAGACACTGGCTGTGCTGATCGTCGGCACGTTCCTGGTCCTGTTCGGACAGGCAGGTCCCGCGGTGGCCGCTCCGGCCGCCAGGGGGTTCGGGCCCGCCATCGACGCCTACGCGGCCGCCGAGAACCCGAGCACGTGCAGTCCGGCCGCGAAGCCGGGCGCGGTGGCGTTCCAGCAGCTGGTGCTGAAGCAGTATCCGAACACGCGCAGCGGGGGCATCGGGCAGGCGTGCGGCGAGGGCTCGATCAGCCCGGACGACCACGAGGAGGGCCGGGCGTTCGACTGGATGGTGTCCGCTTCCACTCAGCTCAGCACCGCGAACGACCTGCTGAACTGGCTGCTCGCCACGGACCGGTACGGCAACCCGCACGCGCTCGCCCGCCGGTTCGGCATCAAGTACATCATCTGGAACCACAAGATCTGGGAGTCCTACCGGGCCGGCCTGGGCTGGCAGAACTACACCGGCACCGGCAACCCGCACACCGACCACGTGCACTTCAGCTTCAGCTGGGACGGCGCCTACCAGCGCACCAGTTGGTGGGGCCGTCCGCGCACGGACCGCGACGGCGACCGCCACGGCGACCTCGTGCTGTCCACCGGGACCCAGCTGTGGAGCTTCGGCGGCAACCAGCACGCCGACTTCTGGGAGGTCCCGCTCAAGCACTTCGACAGCGCGCACATGGCGAACACCAGGCTCGCGATGGGCGATGTCAACGGCGATCAGCGGGCGGACGCGATCGTGGCTCGCGCGGCGGGTCCCACCAGCACCGAGTTCTACGTCGGCACCGCCGGCGCGGACGGCACGTTCAGCGGCTGGGACACCGCGAAGGCCGTGTTCGGCCTGCCACTCGACACCATGAAGTTCGCGGCCGGTGACCTCGACAACGACGGCCACGACGACCTGGTGATCCTCGGCCGTGCGGCGGACGGCACCGCCGAGCTGTGGAGTTTCGGCGGCAACCGGCACGGCGACTTCTGGGAGGTCCCGCTCAAGCACTTCTTCCTCAGCACGGCGTTCGCAGGCGCCGAGCTGAACGTCACCGACGTCAACGGCGACTACCGCGCCGACGTGGTACTGGCCAGGGCCGCCACCGAGTCGCGCACCGAGTTCCACGTGCTCGTCGGCAACGCGGACCGGACGCTCGGGCCGACCGGCGAGCCGAAGGCCGTGTTCGGCATGCCGCTGGCCGCCATGCAGATCCGGATGGACGACGTGAACGGGGACGGCTACGGCGACCTCGTCCTGCTGGGCCGCGGTGCGAACGGGAACGCCGAGCTGTGGAGCTTCGGCGGCAACCAGCACGCCGACTTCTGGGAGGTGCCGACGCAGCACTTCGGCAACAGTCTCTTCATGGCGGGGGCCGTCCTGACCCTGACCGACGTCAACGGTGACCGGCGGGCGGACGTGGTGCTCGGCCGCGACGCGGGGGAGAACCGGACCGAGTTCCACGTCATGGCGGGCAACGCCGACCGCACCTTCGGCGGATGGGGCACGGTCAAGGCCGTGTTCGGTGTGGAGCGCGACACCCTGCAGGTCGGGTGATGGCCGGTCTCCCGCTCCACCACTCGCCGCAGGAGCGCAGGTACTGGTGCGGTCCTGCGGCGGTGCGGATGGCCTTGGCGACCCGGCTGAACGGTGCGGCGCCGAGCCAGTGGGAGCTGGCGCAGGACAGCCACCTGCGGACCGAGCTGCACCGGGAGACACCGGACCGGATCGTCATCCGCGACACGCTCAGCCGGGTGCTCGGTGCGCCGTACCGGGTCGTGGACGTGCACGGCCCTACCGAGGAGGAGACCGCGCGGTTTCGCGCGGATCTCGTCGGCGGTGTCGACACCGGCTGGCCCTTGGTCGTGACGATGTGGATGCGAGCGGGCCAGCCACGGCCACCCGGTTACCCGCGACCCACCGGTGACGGCATCAAGCACATCGTCACGGTCTTCGCCTACGAGGACCTGGGTGACACCGTGCTGATCGCGGACCCGGCGAGCAACGGGCACGACGTGTCCTGGGGCCACCAGGTGCCGCCGACGTACCCGCTGCCGATCGACACGCTGATGAACCTCATGCGGGGTAAGGGTTATGTGGCAGGCGACCCCGGCCCACCGACCAGCGATGCGCGCGGTCGATGACGTCCTGCACCTCATCGGCCCGCCACACCCAGCACGGGTCCGGGGTGCCCGCCGGGCCGGGCTCGATGCCGAGCACCGTCGCGGCGTCGGCGAAACCGACCGGCACGGGCAGTCCGATCCGGCGCCGCAGTCCGTCCCAGTCGCGCGCGAGTTCCGTGCCGGCGCGATCACCGAGATCGGCTGCGATGAGTGCGGCGGCCAGCACGCCGGTGAATCCGACGCGCAGGTGAGTCCGGCGCACCGCTTGGGACAGCGCGGCGACCAGCGCGTCGCGGGCGCCTTCCTGGTCACCGGTCCGCCGCATGGCCTGGGCCAGGAGGACGCCGAGATGGGCGCTGCGGGCGAGCTCCGGCGCGTACGAGCGTTCGAGCTCGGCCACCGACTCGGCGAGGAACTTTCCGGCCGCCTCGTTTTCGCCTCGTGCCAGCAGGTCGAGCGCGATCGCGCGCCGCGCGGGCTCCTGCTCCAACGGGCTGCCCGCGGTCTCGAGCTGTTCGGTCAGCAGCCGGGACCAGGCGCCGGCTTCCTCCAGCGCGCCCATGCCGAGCGCGAGCTCGAGGCGCACCACCTGGTGGCTGAGCGAGAACGGCGTGTCCCGCCGGGCCGCGCGGGCGGCGTACCGCGCGCACATCTCGGAAGCGTCGGGATAGTGGCCCCACGTGCCGTACACCCCGGCAGCGACCGTGAGCGCGGTGGACGGCTCGTCGCCATCCAGCGTCTCCGGCACCGCGGCGAGCATCGCGGGCACCCGTTCGAGCGCGACCGGGTTCAGCGCGAACCTGCTCGCGGTCACCAGCGAGATCGTGCCCTCGCGGTACTCCCTCGGCCGGTGCTCGGCGATCTCCGGCAGCACCGCCTCCATCCGGTCACGCGCTCCGACGTAGTCCTCGCGCAGTGCCCGCTGGAACGACGACCAGAAGAGGATGAGGCTGCGCACCTCTGCGGTGCACAGGTCGGCGTACTCGGCCGCCTGGCTCAACCGCCGCTCGCTGGCACCGAGAAAAGCCCGGTTGGCCAGCCAGAACGAGGTGAGCCGCACGAAGACCTCCGCGGCGTCGCACGCCCGCGCGCCGTCGAAGCCGTGGTCGAGCGCGGCCTTGATGTTCTCGCCGTCGTCGACCAGCACCCGCGCCCGTGCCATGCGGTCGCGGTAGTGCGGCAACGCGTCAACATCCCTGCTCACCTCCAACCAGTGGTCCAGCAGCCGGTCGAGCACCGCGCCGGGGTCGGCCAGCCGGTCAGCGGCGAAGGCCCGCACCGTGGCCAGCAACTGGTAGCGGTGTTCCGTTCCGCCGTCGCGGGCCAGCAGAAGGGACCGTTCGACCAGCGTGATGAGATCGGACAGCACGTCGCCGGTTCCGCCGCACACGGCCTCGGCCGACTCGAGGGAGAAGCTCCCCCGGAACACCGAGAGGCGGGTGAGCAGAAGCTGCTCGGACTCGGTCAGCAGGCGGTAGGACCAGTCGATGGTGGCGTGCAACGTGGTCCGGCCGAGGAACATGAGGTCGCGTTCGAGCCGCGCGGCGAGCTGTGCGACGGACAACGCGCGCAGTCTGGCAGCGGCCAGCTCGATGGCCAGCGGCAGGCCGTCGAGCCGTCGGCACACCGCGCCCGCCAGCGCCCGATCGGCATCGGTGAGCCGCAGCGTCGGGACGGCCTCCACGGCGCGCCGGAGGAAGAGCTCCACGGCATCCGGCACGGGGAGCGTGTCCAGCGGCCACACCCATTCCTCGGCGATGCCGAGCGGCTGGCGCGACGTGGCGAGCACGGTGATCCGCGGCGCCTGGCCGGTGAGGTAGCGGACCAGCTCGGCGCTGTCCGCGATGATGTGCTCGCAGTTGTCCAGCACGACGAGCATGTGCCGGGTGGCGAGTGCGTGGGCCAGCGCGACCTTGGTCTGGCCGATCGTCGGTGCGGAGACGTCCAGCAGGGACGCCAGCGCGGTGACGATGTCGTCACCGCTGCTCAGCGAGGCGAGCGCAGCCACCACGACACCGTCGCCGAACTGCGACTCGGCCTTCTCCGCGATGTGCGTGGCGAGTGTCGTCTTGCCGCCTCCGCCCGGTCCTGTGATGGTCACCAGCCTGCGTCCGCCGAGGGCGTCCGTGATCGCGACGCGTTCACGGTCACGGCCGATGACCGCGTTCACGTCCGGTCGTGGGCCCCGCCATCGGACAACGCGCGGCGTCGCGGGCACGACCGGAGCCGGCGGGACCGCCTGCTGGCGGAGTACGCGGAGGTGGGCCTCGCGCAGGTGCTCGCCGAGGTCGACGCCGAGATCTCCGGCGAGCCGGTCGCGGGTGCGTTCGATGAGCTGGAGCGCCTCGCTCTGCCGGCCGCTACCCGCCAGCAGCAAGGCGCGGGCCGCGTACAGCCGCTCGTCCAGCTCGTACTCCGCGCTCAGTGCGGTGATCTGAGCCAGCGGCCGTTGCGCCTGGCCGGTCTCGAGGGCCGCGTCGGCCAATCCGAGCGCGGCCGCGACCCGGAGTCCTTCGATGTGGACCGACAGCGTGTCGTCGTGCAGCGAGTCGGCCACATCGGCCAGCACGTGACCGCGCCAGAGCCCGAGCGCTTCCTCCCACAGCTCGACCCCGGTGGCCGCGTCGGCGACGGCGGCAGCCGCGTGGAGGCCGCGGAACCGGCCGAGGTCCACGGAGCCGTCGGGAGCCTCCAGCAGGTAGCCGTCGGTGCGCCTGGCCACCGTGACGACGTCGCCGGTGGCTTTGGCGAGCCGGCTCCGCAGGCGCGACACCACGACCTGCACCCACGCCCGCGCGTCGCCGAGGGAGTCCTCCGGCCGCAGGACCGCGGCCAGTCGTTCGGCGGACAGCGGCCGGTTCTCGGCGAGCAGCAGTACGCCGAGCAACGCGCGCTGGGTGGCGGACGTCGGTGTCACCACCGCGCCCTCGTACCGGAGCACGACCGGCCCCAGCACGCCGAACTCCACCCTCGACACCACGCAGCCCCCTTGCCGTGTGTTCGCTACTGTTCGCTCGATCCGGACATGTCTGTCCGTCACACCCCTGAGGATGGCCATTGATGAGGCTTTCGCCGCGCGTCCCCGTGGGCACCGTAGCGCTGTTGATGGCGCTGGCGCCCGTGAACGCGAGCACGTCAAAAGCTGACGATCCGGTCACCTTGACGGTGTCCATCCAACAAGGCATCGACTCCCTGAACCCGTTCCAGGCGGTTTTCACCTCGTCCACACAGGTCCAGCGGCTGGTGTACGACTCGCTCACCCGTTACCGGGAGACGGACAACACGCCCGGTCCTGGCCTCGCGGAGTCGTGGACCACGTCCGCGGACGGTCTGGAGTGGACCTACCGCATCCGCTCCGGTGTCAGCTTTTCCGACGGGCAGCCGCTCACCGCGCGGGACATCGCCTTCACCTACGACCTGATGATGCGCGATCCGGCCGCCCGCAAGGCGAACGGGCACGCCGTGGTCAACTTCGCGTCGGTGTCCGCGCCGGATGACACGACGTTCGTCGTGCGCACGAAGGTGCCGACGCCGACGATGCTGGCGCTCGACATCCCGATCGTCCCCGCCCACGTCTGGCAGGGCGTCGAGAAGATCGCCGAGCGCCGCAACGACACGTTCCCCGTGGTCGGCAGCGGCCCGTTCGAGCTCATTGAGTACAAAGTAGACGAATACCTCAAGTTCCGCGCCAACAAACGACACTGGGCGGGCGCGCCGAAGACCGACTTCCTGGTGCTGAGGTACTTCAAGAACAACGAGGCCGCCGTGCAGGCCCTGCGCAAGGGCGAGGTCGACCTGGTCGACAGCATGACCCCGGCGCAGTTCGCCGCGCTCGAGCAGGAGGCGGGTGTGCGGCGCAACCAGGCCCGTCCTGCCCGGTTCATCCAGCTCTCGTTCAACCCCGGCGCGCAGAAGCGGGACGGGACACCGATCGGTGACGGGAACCCGGCGCTCACCGACCAGCGCGTGCGGGCCGCCGTCGAGCACGCGATCGACAAGCGCGTGCTGGTGGACAAGGCGCTCGGCGGGCTGGGCGAGCCCGGTCAGGGCTACCTGCCTCCTGTGTACGGCCAGTGGAAATGGGCACCCGCCACACCGCGCGAGTTCGACATCGACAAGGCGAACAAAGCCCTGGACGACGCCGGCTACGTGCGCGGCGCGGACGGTGTCCGGGTGGCGCCGCAGGACGGCCGTCCGCTGCGGTTGCGCCTCTACGCGCCTGCTGAGCAGCAGTTCTACCAGGTGACCGGTCAGCACCTCGCGGGCTGGCTGGACCGGATCGGGATCAAGGTCGACCTGCAGGTGCTCGCGTCGACGCGACTGAACGACCTGGCCGGGGCCGGGAACTTCGACATGTACCTCGGCGGTTGGCGGGTGAAACCCGACCCCGACGAGGTGCTGTCGGTGCAGACCTGTGACAAGCGGCCGGAGGCCGACGGCAAGGCCGGCTCCACCGACTCGTTCTACTGCGATCCCGAATACGACCGGCTGTACTTCGCGCAGGGCCGCGAAGTGGACGAGTCGCGCCGCAGTGATCTCGTGCGGCAGATGCAGCAACGGCTCTACGACACCGCGGCCCAGGTGACCTTGTTCTACCCGGCAGGTCTTGAGGCATACCGCTCCGACCGGTTCACGGACCTCAAGCGTAGGCCGGAGGCGGACGGCACGATGATCGGCCCGTGGGCGTACCGGTCCGCGACTCCGGTGAGCGCAAGGGCGTCTTCTGAGGCCAGCGGGGTGCCGCTGGTGATAGGTGCCGGTGTACTGCTCGTCGTCGGTGCCGGTGTCTTCGTGTGGTATCGGCGGCGTACCGCGCACGATCGTGAATGATCTCGTCCGGCGGCTCGCGACGACGGCGTTGAGCGTGCTGAGCCTGCTCACGACCGGCTTCTTCCTCTTCCGGGTGCTGCCGGGCGACCCGGTCGTCTCGCTGACGCGGGGCAACGCGATCACCGACGAGCAGATCGGCCTGCTGCGCGCGGAACTCGGCCTCGATCGTCCGCTGTGGACGCAGTACCTGGAGTTCCTCGGCCGCACCCTTCGCGGCGATCTCGGGACGTCACTGGAGTTCCGCCAGCCGGTACTCGACGTCATCGCGGCGCGGGTGTGGCCGACAGTGCTGCTCGGCGTCAGCGCCACGCTCCTCGCGGTGCTGGTGGGGATAGCTGCGGGCAGCCACGCCGGCTGGCGTCCTGGTGGCGCGTTCGATCACGTCGTGACCGGCGGTGCGCTCGTGCTGTGGTCGGTGCCGGTGTTCGGGCTCGGCCTGACCGTGCTCGTCGTGCTCGGCGTGGGCGTCGGACCTCTTCCTGGTTTGTTCCCGGCCGGCGGTATGCGTTCACCGAGCGGTTCCGGCTCGTTCTGGGACGTTGCGTGGCATCTTGTGCCACCGTGCGTCACGCTTGCGGCGGCGCAGGTCGCGCAGTACCTGGTGATAACCCGGTCGTCGGTGTTCACCGAGCGCAACCGGCCCTACCTGGTGGTGGCGCGAGCCACCGGTCTGCGCGACGTGGACCTGCTGCGCAGGCACGCGCTGCCCAACGCGCTGCTGCCGGTCACCGCACTGGTCTTCCTCAACGCGGGGTTCGTGGTGTCGGGAGCGGTCGTCGTGGAGACCGTGTTCTCCTGGCCGGGCCTCGGCTACCTGACCTTCCAGGCGTTGCGCGTGCCGGACTTCCCGTTGTTGCAGGGCACGTTCCTGTTGCTCGCGGGAAGCGTCATCCTGGCCAACGCGCTGGGCGACGTGCTGCTCGCGGTACTCGATCCTCGGGTGCGGGAAAGATGATCAGCCGCGCACCGCTGGTGTTGATCGGTGCGCTCGGCGCGGTGGCCGTCGCCGCGCCGCTGCTCGTGGATCCCGCGTCGGTCGATGTCACGCGCGCCTCCGGGGCACCGCTCACACCGCCGACCCTGAACCATCCATTGGGGACGGACGAGACTGGTCGTTCGGTGCTGGCGCTGCTCGTGTGGGGAGCACGCACGTCGCTGTTCGCCGGGGTGCTGGCAATGGCGGCGACGATCGTGATCGGCACGCTGTTCGGCGTCGTCGCCGGTTATTTCACCGGCTGGGTCAGGTCGGTGACGACGGCGGTGACGAGCTGGTTCCTGATCCTGCCGTCGCTGCCGTTCGCGATCGTCCTGGCCGCCGTCCTGGGACCGGGCCTGGAGTCCGTCGTCGTGGCGATCGCGGTGACCTCGTGGCCCAACGTCGCACTCGTGCTGCGTGCCCAGACACTGGCGGTCTCTTCCCGTGGCTACCTCGAACGCGCCCGCACAATGGGTGCGAGCCACTGGCATCGTATTCGGTGGCACGTGTTCCCGGACGTGCTGCCGTTCGTGCTCGCCAACGCGACCCTCACCATGGCCAACGCGGTTCTCGCCGAGGCCACCCTCGCCTTCCTCGGTCTCGGTGACCCGACACGGGTGTCATGGGGCCGCATGCTGCGTGACGCGGTCGACTCGGGCGCGATCACGTTCGGGGCGTGGTGGTACCTGCTGTCGCCGGGTGCCGCGGTCGTGATGGTGGCGTTCGCGTTCTCGCTCTGGGGTCGCTCATTGGAGCGGCGATGAGCCTGGAGTTCCGCGACGTGTCCGTCACCTACGGCGCGACCCAGGCCGTGCGCGGCGTCTCGCTCAGCGTGCGAGCGAACGAAGTCGTAGGCATGACGGGCGAATCCGGATCAGGAAAGTCCACACTCGCGCTGGCCGCACTCCGCCTGCTGCCCGCCGAGGCGACGCTCTCCGGCCAGGTGCTGATCGACGGCGCCGACCTGGCGGCGATGTCCTGGGGCGAACTTCGCGCGGTGCGGTGGAACCAGCTGTCGATCGTGTTCCAGAGCGCCACCTATGGACTGAACCCGGTGCGCACCATCGGCAGCCTGGTGGCCGAGCCGATCCTCACCCATCGACACTGCGACCGCGCCACTGCCGCCGGCCGGGTGGCGGGTCTGCTCACCGAGGTCGGGCTTCCTGCCAGGGTCGTGAACGCCTATCCGCACCAGTTGTCCGGAGGCCAGCGCCAGCGCGCGATGATCGCGCTGGCGCTCGCGTGCGAGCCGGAGATCGTCATCGCGGACGAGGCGACCACGGCACTCGACGCGATCGTCCAGTCCCAGGTGCTGGATGTGCTCGCCCGCGTGGTGGCCCGCAGGCGCATCGGCTTGCTGATCATCAGTCATGACCGGCCGATGCTGAGAACGGTATGCGACCGGATCGTGGTGCTCTCGTCCGGCCGTCTGGTCGACTCGGCCGAGCAGCCGGACGAGGACCTGCCGGTACCGGGTGGCCAACCTCGTGGCGAACTCCTGTTGCAGGCCAAGGAGTTGACCGTGCACGTTCGCCCGTGGGCGCGCCGCCGGCACATCGCACCCGCCGTCGACCGGGTTTCGCTGGACCTGCACCGCGGTGAGATTCTGGCTGTGGTGGGGGAGACCGGTGGTGGCAAGACCACGTTGCTCCGCGCGCTGCTCGGCTTGACCCGTATCGCAGCCGGCTCGGTGAGCTACACCGGTGGCCGGCTGCGCCGTGAGGTGCAGTTCATTCCTCAGGACCCAGCAGACTGGCTGAACCCGAGGTACTCGGTGTACGAGGCAGTCGCCGAAGGCGTGCGAATTCACCGGTTGGACGACGAACTCGGCCGTGTCCGCACGGCTCTGCACGACGTCGGCCTGCGCCCGGCCGAGGACTACTTCGACCGGTCCCCGGCAACGCTGTCCGGCGGCCAGCGCCAGCGCGTGGCGATCGCCGGTGCACTGGTGCTGGACCCCGAAGTGCTGATCGCCGACGAACCGGTCGCGTCACTGGATCCACGCGCCCGCAAGGAGTTCGTCTCGTTGCTGGGGCGACTGCGCGCCCTGCGCGGAATCGCCGCGTTGGTGGTGACCCATGACCTCGTGCTCGCCGCGCAGGCCGCGGATCGCATCGCCGTGATGTACCTCGGCCGCATCGTCGAGGCGGGGCCGGCCGCGCAGATCTTCGCCGCACCGGCCCATCCCTACACACGTGCGCTGCTGTCGGCGGTGCCCCAGACGAGCCTGCCGCCGAGTGAACCCCCGGATCTCACGTCCATCCCGGCCGGCTGCCGCTTCCACCCGCGTTGCCCCGTCCTCCACGCCGACCCCGGTTTGCCGTGCCACACCGACGAGCCACCGGAAGTCGTTACCGGGGACCGGTCTGTGGCCTGCCACCGGCCATCTTGAGTACGTGACGTCCAGCCACACGTGATCGGGCGCTTCCGGGAGTCGCTACAGCGCCGTGTCACCTCGTCCAGCACAACAGGCCGCAACGGGTGGCACCTGGTGCGACGTTGCCATGGTCATCTCCTCGCCGACTGGCGAAGGCCGCGGTCCACCCGGTTTGGGGCGGTGGGCGTACGCCGCGCGAGACGTGACGAGGCCTTGAGCGTGGCGGAACCCTCGCGGTCGCGCAGCGAAGCCGTGCCCGGAGAACGACGTCTGGGTTTCGACTTCGAGCAGAGTTCACGCATCTGTGCGAGAAGCTCTGGGTGTGCGGTCGTCTGCGTCGGTGACCGGTGATCGCGGTGGCACGAAGTCGAACAGGGAGTCCGTGAGCGCTTGTTCGATCACTCGGCAGCACAGCACGGCAGTGTGGGGATCGTGTTCGTCGCGTGTCCTCCGGCAGCGCGTGTTCGGTCGGCGCGCCGAGTACTCCGGCCTGACTCGAAGCGAGCGGCCAAACGAAGCGTTCCGGAGCGTGAGCGGTGCGCCGACAGCAGCAACAGCCGCGAGTCGGGTGTCGGACGTCGGGATCTTGGCTAGCTCCGCCCCGGAGGGATCGCCGCCGCAGGGGGAACGGCGCCTGTTTGACGGCAGGAGTGAGCGTCACCGCGTACTAGACCTTGAGTGACAAGATGCATCCACTATGGACTCATAGTTAGTGTCTACGATGGACTTTCTGGGCCCCTTCTGGGCCCTTTGTCGTCGAGACTCCACGAGTCACAACGGGTCTGAGCAGGCAAAACATGCCGATGGGGCCGCCTCCGGAAGATGTCCCGGAAACGGCCCCATCGTGGCCTGTCAGGTCTGGTCGGCCCACCACTTCTGGCCGGCCTCGCCGAGCGTGGAGATCGGGTCGTAGTAGGGGTAGCGGCGGTCCAACGCCTCCGGGTCTTCGAGCTCGATCCCGGTGCGGTAGTTCTTGGTCCAGTAAGAAACGCCCAGCTCACGGTCATATTCGGCGAGCTGGTGCACCCACCGCTTCCCGACGTACGGCACGTCGCACACGATCCGCGGCGTCGCGTACCCAGGCAGGTAGCCCATGATCGCGTGCTGCAGCTCCTGCGCCTCCCACACCGACACCCGCCAGTGCTCCGCGTTGGGGATCATGTCGCACATGTAGAAGTAGTACGGCAGGATGTTCGCTTCCCCTTGCAGGGCAAAGCAAAGGTCCAGCAGGTCGGCCGACGTCGCGTTGACGCCCTTCATCAGCACGCCCTGGTTGCGGACGTCCCGGACGCCGACCTCCAGTGCGGTTCGTGCGGCCTCGGCGACGAGAGGTGTCACGGACTGGGCGTGGTTGACGTGGGTGTGGATCGCCAGGTTCACGCCGCGGCGGGAAGCGGTGCGGGCCACGCGCTCCAGGCCTTCGACCACGCGGGGCTGGATCCAGTGCTGCGGGAGGCCGGCCAGGGCCTTGGTGGCCAGGCGGACGTCGCGGACGGTCTCGATGTCCAGCAGTCGCATCAGGAACGACTCGAGTTGCGGCCACGGCACGTTCGCCACGTCGCCGCCGGAGACCACGACGTCGCGGACGCCGGGAGTCTTCTTCAGGTAGTCGATCATCTGGTCCTGGCGGTCGACCGGCTTGAGCGACAGTTTGTGCTTGTCGATCAGCGGCGTCGAGTTGCCGACCAGGTCCATGCGGGTGCAGTGGCCGCAGTACTGCGGGCAGGTCGACACCATCTCGGCGAGGACCTTGGTGGGGTAGCGGTGGGTCAGCCCCTCGACGACCCACATCTCGGCCTCGTGCAGCGAGTCGCGCTGCGAGTGCGGGTGCGACGGCCACTGCGGGTCGCGGTCGGAGGAGACCGGCAGCATGTAGCGGCGCACCGGGTCGTTGAGGAACGCCTCGGTGAACGCGTCGGGGGTCAGTGCCGCGTCGACCGCCATGGTGTTGAACATCTGGGGCGGGATCAGCATCGACATCGTCGCGAACTTCTCCATGTCCGCGGCCAGGTCGTCGTAGAACCTGTCGGTCAGGAGATCGCCCGCGACCTTGCGGAGCTGCTTGACGTTCTTCACGCAGTTCACCCGCTGCCACTGCGCGTCCCGCCACTGCGCGTCGGTCACGTGGGCCCAGCCGGGGAAGCGTCGCCAGTCAGGTTCGACCAGCTCACGGCGGACGTACGTGTACGGCTGGCGGTCCAGCCGTTCCAACGCCGTCGGGGCGTCGTGCAGCGCAGTCATCCGTACTCCCCAGTGTCGAGGTCGCGTAAAGATATCCTGTCACATCGCTAGCGCGCCGTAAATATTTCAGCTTGAGACCTGGTGGAGGTGGGTGCGGGAGCATCTGAGAGGTCCCGTACGTTGTGGGGGTATGCCCCTTTTCGCGCTGCTGCTCGTCGCGATCTTCGCCGAGATCGCGGTCATGATCGCCGTCGGCAACGCCATCGGCGGCCTGTGGATGATCGCGCTGCTCCTCGTTGGCACCCTGGTCGGACTGTCGCTGGTGCGCAGGCAGGGGGCCCAGACGATGGCCGCGTTCTCCGAGGCCGTGTTGAAGCGTCAGCAGCCGCATCAGGAGATGGCTGACGGTGTGCTCATCGCGGCCGCCGGCGCGTTGATCATGGTGCCGGGCTTCATCAGTGACGTGGCCGCGTTGTTCCTGCTGTTCCCGCCGACCCGACGGCTGGTCAGCAAGCGGATCGCGCGCAAGGCGGAGGCGGCGGCGCTGAAGTTCGAGCACGAACGCCGCTTCGGCGCCGGTCAGGTCGTCGAGGGCGAGGTCGTCACCGTCGACGCGGACCCGGTGATCATCACCGAACGCCGCGAGCTGCCGTGATCCGCGCGTACAGGTCTTCGGACCTGGACGCGCTCTACGAGATCTGCCTCGACACCGGCACCGTCAGAGAACCGCTCGCACGTGACTCTCATCGAACGGACTCACAGGACACGGCCTAGGCGCGCGCCATCTGTTCGACGCCCCGCGTCTGCTCGGCCATGCCCACGTCGGCCCGTACGTGGCGTTCGAGCCGGACCTGGCGTTCGTGGCGGAGGACGACCTCGGTGTCTGCGGCTACGCGATCGCGGCCTCCGACAGCCCGGCGTTCGAGGAGCGGATGGACCGCGACTGGTGGCCTGACCTGCGGATTCGCTACCCCCTGACGCCGGACGCGAACCGGGTCGTGCAGCAGATCCACCGGCCCGCGCGGGTCGATCCGCGGCTGGCACTGGACTATCCGGCGCACATGCACGCGAACCTGTTGCCGCGTGCGAAGGGCAAAGGGTTCGGCGGCACGCTCGTGCGCACGGTGCTCGAACGTCTCGAAAAGGGCGTCCACGTGCACGTGCGGCACCACAACACACACGCGCTCGGCTTCTGGGAGCACCTCGGGTTCCGCGTGGTCGACTCGGCCGAGAAGCTCGTCCTGGGGCTACGCCTCTAACCCCAGGCGGGGTTATTTCAGGAGGTCCTTCAGCAGCAGGTCGAAGTCGAGGGCCTCACGTCCGGCCGGCACCGCCGCGTAGGTGGACTCGAGGAACCGGTCCAGCTCGTCGGCCGACAGGTGGAACACCGCGTGCGAGTCCTCGGTGAGGAGCTCCAGCACGAGCACGTCGCCGTGGTGCGGCCGCAACCGCACATCGCCGAAGCCCGCCGGCGCCATCAGCCCGTCCGCGAGCAACTCGCGCCCCACCAGCCAGGTCGACTCCTGATCCCTGGTGTGGAAGCGCATCGTCACCGCGTGCGGATCGTCGGAGCGGTAGTGGAGATCGACGTTCATCGGCTCGACCGAGCCGTCCGGCCGGATGAACTCGGCCACGATGGCAGTGCCGACGCGCGTCTCGTTGAACATCGCCGTTCTCCTCCGCTTCGAGGGGTGCTGATGTCCACACGGCTGCGGTTCGGGATCGGTTCAACACATCGGCGAAGAAATCTCGCCGACCTACCGGCGGCAGATGTCGTCGCCCTCTTCGACGCTGATGCGCAGGTCTCCCGCCAGGCACCAGCCCATGATCTCGTGCTGGGCGGCGACGGGGCGGATCTCCGTGGACGCACCGGCCGTGAGCGCGGACGCGGCAAGAGCGGCAAGAACGGCGAGACGGATCAGCAACGGAACCTCCAGGTGAAGTGGATCTCGGGTCCTTCACGTGCGAACCGCCATGGAGGTTGCCCAGCTCCCCGGACGGGGTACCTGAAGTCGCATGACCGTCTATGGCATCCACGCTTCCCACGAGCAGATCCCTCCCGCCGGCCTGCTCACGGCCGTGCGAAGAGCCGAGGAGGCCGGGTTCACCGCGGCCATGAGCTCCGACCACTTCTCGCCGTGGAGCGCACGTCAGGGCGAATCCGGTTTCGCCTGGTCGTGGCTCGGCGCGGCACTGCAGGCCACCACGCTCCCGTTCGGCGTGGTCACCGCACCCGGCCAGCGCTACCACCCGGCGATCACCGCGCAGGCCATCGGCACGCTCGCCGCGATGTTCCCCGGCCGGTTCTGGGCCGCGCTCGGCACCGGCGAGGCCAGCAACGAGCACATCACCGGCGACGGCTGGCCGCGCAAGGACGTCCGGACCGCACGCCTGAAGGAGTGCGTCGATGTCATCCGTGCACTGCTCAACGGTGAGGAGGTCAGCCACGACGGCCTGGTCCGGGTCGACCGTGCCCGGCTCTGGACGCTCCCACCGGAACCCCCGCTGCTGATCGGCGCCGCCGTGAGCCCGGAGACCGCCCGTTGGTGCGCGTCGTGGGCGGACGGCCTGATCACCGTCAACGCCCCGCCTGAACGGTTGCGCACCATGGCCGACGCGTACCGGGACGCGGGCGGTCGCGGCAAGCTCCACCTCCAGGTCCACCTGAGCTGGGCGCAGGACGACGAGACCGCGCTGGCCATCGCGCACGAACAGTGGCGCACCAACGTCTTCCGCCCGCCGGTGTGCTGGGACCTGGAGCTGCCCGAGCACTTCGACGTCGTAGCCGAGCAGATAACCCCAGAGCAGGTCGCCCAGGTGGTCGACGTGTCGTCGGACCTGAAGTGGCACGCCGAGCAGCTCCACGCCTACGCCGAACTCGGATTCGAGGAGATCTACCTGCACCACGTCGGCAAGGACCTGACCCCGTTCGTCGAAGCGTTCGGCGAGCACGTTCTGCCGGAGGTGACCAAGTGATCCGCACGTCGGACGTCTGGTGGAAGAACGCCGTCATCTACTGCCTCGACGTGGAAACCTTCTCGGACAACGGTTTCCGGGGCTGCACCGAACGAATCGACCACCTCCACGCACTTGGGGTTACCTGTGTGTGGCTGATGCCGTTCTATCCGACCCCGGAACGCGACGACGGCTACGACATCACCGACTTCTACGCCGTCGACCCGCGCCTGGGCTCGCTCGGCGACTTCGTGGAGTTCGCCCGCGCCGCCCGCGACCGGGGCATGCGGGTGATCGCGGACCTCGTCGTCAACCACACCTCGGACCAGCACCCGTGGTTCCACGACCCGGACAAGCGCGACTGGTACGTCTGGGCCGACGAGCCGCCGGAGGACGGCCCCCAGGGCGTCACCTTCCCGGACAAGGAGAAGAGCCTCTGGGAGTACTCGGACGAGGTCGGCAAGTACTACCTGCACCGCTTCTACAAGCACCAGCCCGACCTGAACGTCTCGAACCCCGAGGTGCGCGACGAGATCGCGCGGATCATGGGCTTCTGGATGGAACTGGGCCTGAGCGGCTTCCGCGTCGACGCCGTCCCGTTCCTGCTGGAGCACTCGGGCCGGCTGGACTCGCTCTCGTTGCCCGACCCGCACGACTACCTCACCGACCTGCGGGCGTTCCTCAGCCGCCGCAACGGCGAAGGGGTCCTGCTAGGCGAGGTGAACCTGCCGTACAAGGACACGATGGCCTTCTACGGCCAAGGCGTCGGCGACGAACTGACGATGTGCTTCGACTTCGTCGGCATGCAGGCCATGTACCTGGCGTTGGCCCGCCAGTCGAGCGGCCCGCTGGTCAAGGCCCTGCAGGAACGCCCGCAACCGCCGCGCGACGGCCACTGGGCGACGTTCGTGCGCAACCACGACGAGCTGACCCTGGACAAGCTGCCCGAGGACGAACGCAAGGAGGTGTTCGACGCCTTCGGGCCGAAGCCCGAGCACCAGCTCTACGGCCGCGGTCTGCGCCGTCGGCTGCCGGCCATGCTCGACGGAGACCAGCGCCGCCTCCGCATGGTCTACAGCCTGTTGTTCACGCTGCCGGGCACGCCGGTGCTGTTCTACGGCGAGGAGATCGGCCTGGTCGAGGATCTGTCGCTGGAGGGCAGGCTGGCCGTGCGCGTGCCGATGGACTGGGAGGCCGCGAAGCAGCAGCGCCACGACCCCGACTCGCTGCTGACCTGGATGCGGCGCATGGTCGAGCACTACCGCGAGTGCCCGGAACTGGCGTGGGGCGAGGTCCAGATCCTCGACGCCGGCGACCCGACGGTGTTCGCCCACCGCGCCGACTGCGACGGCGGCACGGTGATCGCCGTGCACAACTTCGCGGACCAGGAGGTCAGCGTGCGAATTCCGGCCGAGGGAGTGCTCACCGACCTGCTCTCGGGCGGTGAGGTGAAGCCGGCGAAGAGCGGTGCCAAGGTCGACCTCGCGCCCTACGACTGCCGTTGGTATCGCCTGGTCACCAAGTGATGCTTGCGGGATCTTAGCGCTTCACGTGAAGATATTGTCGAGACAGCGTCCTCGACCGAAGGATTTTCAGGTGAGCGCGTACGGACTGCACCGCGTCCTAGACCCCACGGGCGTCCTGCCGCAGCAGGCGTGGCGCCTGGACGCGGAACCCGTCCCCGCCGCCGACGAGGTGATCGTCGCGGTCGAGCGGCTCAACCTGGACGCGGCCTCGTTCCGGCAGCTCAGGGAGCTGCACGGCAGCGGCGACGCGGTGCGGCAGGCCGTGCTCGGCATCGTCGCGGAGCGCGGCAAGATGCAGAACCCGGTCACCGGATCGGGCGGCATGCTGCTCGGCACCGTCCTGGAGGTCGGGCCGGAGTCGCCGCTCGGGCTGAAGGCGGGCGACCGGATCGCGACGCTCGTCAGCCTCACGCTCACGCCGCTGCGGATCAACGACGGCCTTCAGGAGTGGAGCGGCGAGGACGAGCAGGTGCCGTGCCGGGGGACCGCGGTGCTGTTCGGGCGGTCGATCGCGGCGGTGCTGCCGGACGACATGTCCAACGAGCTGGCGCTGTCCGTGCTGGACGTGTGTGGTGCGCCGGCGCTCACGGACAGGGTGGTCAGGAAGCATCCCGGTGGGTCCGTGCTGGTGCTCGGCGGTGGCGGCAAGTCTGGGTCGCTCTCTCTCGCGGCCGCACGTCAGGCAGGTGCGACGCGCCTCGTCGCGTTGGTTCCGACTGAGCGCGAGGCCGAGCAGGTGCGTGCGTCCGGGCTCGCGGACGAGATCGTGATCGCGGACGCACGTAACCCCGTCGAGGTCGCCGAGAAGGTTGGCAAGCAGGTCGACGTCACGGTCGTGTGTGTGGACGTGCCGGGGTGCGAGCACGGCGCCATTCTCGCGACGGCAGACGGCGGGACCGTGATCTTCTTCTCGATGGCGACCTCGTTCAGCGCCGCCGCTTTGGGAGCGGAAGGTCTGGCGGCGGACGTGGAGATGCTGGTCGGCAACGGGTATGTGCCCGGTCACGCCGAGTTCGCGTTGGACCTGGTCCGGACGCAGCCGGGTGTGCGGGCGCTGTTCGAGCAACGGCAGACTGCGTGACGTGAGTACGCAACTTTTGGTCGGCGGCCGCATCTACGCACCGGATGCGTCGGCGATGGCCGTGACGGACGGCGTCATCGTGTGGATCGGACAGGACTCGGTCGGGCGCGCGCTGCACCCGGACGCCGAGGTCATCGAGCTGAACGGCGCGTTCGTGGCGCCCGCGTTCGTCGACGCCCACGTGCACGCGACGAGTGCCGGCCTGCTGCTGACCGGCCTCGACCTGACCCGCACGTCCTCTGTGGACGAACTGCTCCAGCAGGTGCGTTCCGCTCCCGGCCCCCTCGTGTGGGGTCATGGGTGGGATGAGACGCGCTGGCCGGAGAACCGTCCGCCGACGCGCGCGGAGATCGACGAGGCCGCCCAGGGCAAGACGGTGTACCTGTCGCGCATCGACGTGCACTCGGCCCTCGTCTCCTCGAACCTGATCATGCCTGCGGCCCGTGAGGCCGACGGCTACTCCGACGAGGGCCCCCTCGCGCGCGCCGCTCACCATCTCGTGCGTGGCGACGCCAAGGCGGCCATCACCCCGGAGCAGCGCCAGGCCGCCCAGTTGACGTTCCTCCGCCACGCCGCCTCGATGGGCATCGCGTCGGTGCACGAGTGCGCCGGCCCGGACATCTCGGGCCAGGACGACCTGCGCGAACTCCTCGCGCACACCGAAGGTCCCGAGGTGGTGCCCTACTGGGGCGCCCACGACCTGCCGGACGTCCCGGTGCGCGGCCTCGCCGGTGACCACTTCATCGACGGCGCGATCGGCTCCCGCACCGCCGCGATGGTCGAGCCCTACGCCGACGCCGACACCACCGGCGCGCTTTACCTGGACGGTCAGCAGATCGCCGACCACCTGGTGAAGTGCGCCGAGCTGGGGGTACAGGCGGGGTTCCACGTGATCGGCGATGGGGGTATGGCCGCCGCGATCGAGGGCTTCGCCATCGCGGAGAAGGCGCTGGGCACCCCGACGCTGGCGTCCGCACGCCACCGGCTGGAGCACGTCGAGATGGTGTCCGCCGAGCAGGCCCAGAAACTCGCCGGGTGGGGGGTCATCGCCTCCGTCCAGCCGCTTTTCGACGCGGAGTGGGGCGGCCCGGCCGGCATGTACGCCCAGCGCCTCGGTGCGGAACGGGGAGTGGGGCTCAACCACTTCGCGCGCCTTGCCTCGGCAGGCGTCGTGCTGGCGTTCGGCTCGGACACCCCGGTGACCGCGATCGACCCGTGGGCCGCGGTCAAGGCCGCGGTGCACCACCGGACCGAGGGCCACGGCATCTCCCCGCGTGCGGCCTTCACCGCCCACACCCGTGGCGGCTGGCGTGCGGCAGGCGTGGACGACGGGCTGACCGGCACGCTGCAGCCCGGCGCCCCCGCGACCTACGCGGTGTGGGAGACCGGCGACCTCGTCGTGGCCATCTCCGACTCACGGGTGCGGCGCTGGTCCACCGACCCCCGCTCGGGGGTACCCGGACTGCCCGACCTCACCGGCCCCGCGCCGGTCTGCGTGCGAACCGTCCTGAACGGCCGCACTATCTACGAGAGGAAGTGACTCATGGCGTTGCTCGACCTCGACCCGAAGGTCGTCGCCACCGCGCGCAAACTCGCGGCGCGGGCGGCCGAACCGGTGGTGTCCATCGCGAAGGCGCACACCACCGTTGCGGTCGAGCGCGCCACGCTCCGCCTGGCCGGCATCACGGGCGCGGACTCCACGCACCGCGCCGGTGACGTGCCGTGGGTGAACCGCGTGATCGACACCGTGCGCGAGCAGTGCGGGCTGGAGCACGGCGTGGTGCTCCCGGCCTTCCACGCGCTCAAAGAACACAACCTCGGCTCGCTCACCGAGCTCGCGGAAGCCACGGCGGCCGGCCAGATCCAGTTCCGGATCCCCACGGGCAAAGAGCTGACGGCCGCGCGCAAGGCCGCCACGAGCGCGGTGTCCAAGGGGCTCAAGTCGGTCGACCGCAACCGGGTCCAGCGCGACCGGCTGATCGCGAAGTGGGGCGACCCGGCGCAGCGCCCGTGGATCTACCTGATCGTCGCGACCGGCGACATCGACGAAGACGTGGTGCAGGCCCAGAACGCGGCCCGCGCGGGCGCCGACATCATCGCGGTGATCCGGTCGACCGGCCAGTCGCTGCTCGACTACGTGCCGGAAGGTGCCACGCACCACGGGTTCGCGGGCACGTACGCCACGCAGGAGAACTTCCGGATCATGCGTGCGGCACTGGACGACGTGTCGAAGGAGGTCGGCCGGTACGTACGGCTGACCAACTACGCGTCCGGCCTGTGCATGCCGGAGATCGCGGTGCTGGCCGGCCTGCAGCGGCTCGACATGATGTTGAACGACTCGATGTACGGCATCCTGTTCCGCGACATCAACCCGATCCGCACGTTCGTCGACCAGCGCTTCTCCCGCCAGGTGCACGCCCGCGCCGGCATCATCATCAACACCGGTGAGGACAACTACCTCACCACCGCGGATGCCGTCGACGCCGCGCACACCGTCACGGTCTCCCAACTCCTCAACGAGCACTTCGCCCACGAGGCGGGACTGCCCGACCACCTGCTGGGTCTCGGCCACGCATTCGAGATCAACCCGAAGGTGCCGGACTCGTTCCGGCTGGAGCTCGCGCACGCCCTGCTGGCCCGCGAACTGTTCCCGGACGCGCCGTTGAAGTGGATGCCGCCGACCAAGCACATGACCGGTGACGTCTTCGACGGTTATCTGCTGGACGGGTTCTTCAACCTCGCGGGTGTCCTGACAGGACAGTCCATTCTGCTCGTCGGCATGATGACCGAGGCCGTCGTCACGCCGTTCCTGTCGGACCGTGACCTGGCACTGAAGAACGTCCGGTACGTGCTGAACGCGGCGGGCAGCCTCGCCGAGGACTTCCGGCCCTCCCCGGACGGCCTCATCGTCAAGCGTGCGCACCAGGTGCTCGGCGAGGCCGTCGACCTGCTGGAGCGCATCGTCGACGACGGCCTGCTCAACGCCATCGCGGACGGCACGTTCGGCCTGATGAAGCGCCCGGCGGACAAGGGCAAGGGCGCGGATGGCGTGGTCGAGAAGGCTCCCGCGTACTTCAACCCGGCTTCGGAGATGCTGGAGGCTTCGCAGTGACTGACGCCAAGAGGTACGTGCGGCCGTACGGTGACACCACCGGTGATGGCATGATCCAGACGTCGTTCACGCTGCCGATTCCCTTCGGGCCCAAGGCGGACGGCGCGGCGCTGCAGCTCGCGAACAAGATGGGCATGGACCCCGCGATGGTGGTCCACTCGAACCCCATCGGCGAGGACTTCACGTTCTTCGTCGTCTACGGCTCGGTGAAGCACCTCGTGGACCTGGACGAGGTCAGGGTCGTCGAGCGCGAATACCCGCTGCTGTCGCCGGCCGAGGTGAACTCGGCTTTGAAGAAGGTGTTGCGGCGCAAGCTGGTTGTCGTCGGCGGGTGCATCGGCACGGACGCGCACACCGTCGGCATCGACGCGATCCTCAACATCAAGGGCTTCGCCGGCGAGAAGGGCCTGGAGTACTACCGCGAGCTGAAGGTCGTGAACCTCGGCGCGCAGGTGTCGGTGCCCGAACTGGTGCGCTCCGCCCGCACGGAGAAGGCCGACGCCGTGCTGATCTCCCAGGTGGTGACTCAACGGGACGCGCACATCCTGAACACGCAGGAGATGTCCGCGGCGTTCCGCGAGGCGATGGGGGAGCGGCGGCCGTTGCTCGTCGCGGGAGGCCCCCGGTTCGATCCCCTGATGGCAGGGGAGCTGGGGGTGGATCGCGTGTTCTCCCGGGGTACGACGCCGGGCGAGGTCGCGAGCTACCTGGTGCACGCGATGCAGGAGAAGAAGGGGGTCGCCGCGTGAGCGGGGCTTTGGTCGAAGGTTTCTCGGTGACGCACCGCCGGTACGTGCCGCATTCGCATGCGCACTACGGCGGCAACCTGGTGGACGGCGCCTACGGGCTCGGCATGTTCGGTGACGTCGCCACCGAGCTGCTCATCCACACAGACTCCGACGAGGGGCTGTTCGCGGGGTACAGCTCGGTCGAGTTCGTCGCGCCGATCCAGGCGGGTGACGTCGTCGAAGCGTCGGCAACGTTGGTGCGCATCGGAAATCGCGCGCGTGAGCTCGAGTTCGAAGCGCGGGTGGTGTGCCGTTCCGCGCCCGAACGCGGACCTTCGGCGGCGGACGTACTGGCTGCGCCGATCGTCGTAACGCGGGCCCGCGGCACGGTCGTGGTGCCGAAACCCGCCGGGTAACAACAGAATAAAGTTCGAACCGGCAGGCGTCCTGCTTCCGAATCCCCCGCCGTGGGAAGGGAGCAGGACAATGCCAACCAGCAACAAAACCCGATTACGCCGAGGTGTGATCGCCGCGGCCGTAGTAGCGGTGGCGGCGGTCGTGCCCGCGGAGGCGTCGAGCCATCGCGAGGCACCGTTGATCGCGGCGGATCCGGCGGTCGACAACACCGACGTGTACGCGTTCACCAGCCCGGACAGACCGGACACGGTCACGCTCATCGCGAACTGGTTCGGACTGCAGGAACCCAACGGTGGCCCCAACTTCTACCCGTGGGCCACCGACGCCAGGTATGACATCAACGTCGACGCCGACGGTGACGCGGTGCCGGACAAGACCTTCCGGGTCACGTTCAGCACCGACGACCGGCGCGGCAAGAACACCTTCCTCTACAACAACGGGCCGGTCACGTCGATCAACGACGACAACCTGTTGTTCCGCCAGAACTACAACCTCGAGCTGATCGAACCCGGCAACACCACGATGCTGGTGCGCAACGGCCGCGCGGCGCCTTCCAACACGGGCCCCGCGTCGTTCCCCGACTTCGCGGCGGTGCGAAACCAGGCGACGGCGAAGGTTCCTGGTGGCAGCCAGGTCTACATCGGACCGGCGGAGGACTCGTTCTTCCTGGACCTGCGGGTGTTCGACCTGCTCTACGGCGGGAACCTGAAGGAAGTCAACCAGGACACGCTGATGGGCTACAACGTCAACACCATCGCGATCCAGGTGCCCAAGACGATGCTGGCGCTCAAGGGTGACCCCAAGCGCAACCCCGTGATCGGCGTGTGGAGCGACACGGAACGGCGGACCCTCAAGCTCGACCCGGGCCGGGCGACCCCGCAGGGGCCGTTCGTGCAGGTCTCGCGACTGGGCAACCCGCTGGTGAACGAGGTCGTGTCGTCGGCGGCCATCAAAGACGCGTTCAACGGGCTGGAACCCGTGAACGACGGGAAGGTGCAGGCGCTGCTGGACCGGGTGAACGACCCGGAGCTGGCGCGGCTGATCCAGGCGATCTACGGCATCCCCGCGCCGAAGACGCCCAGGGCCGACCTCGTGGAGATCTTCCTGACCGGGATCACCACGAAGGCGGGTGGTCCGATCAAGGTCGATCTCAACTCGCAGCTGAACAACGCCGACGTGGATCCGAAGAAGTTCACCCCGTCGGAGATGCTGCGGCTCAACATGTCCACGCCGGTCACGCGCAGCCCGAACCGGCTCGGCGTGCTCGCCGGCGACCTGCAGGGGTTCCCGAACGGACGCAGGCTCACCGACGACGTGGTGGACATCGAGATCCAGGCGGTAGTGGGCGCGGCGCTGACCGGCAAGCTCGTGCCGGCGCTCGCCAAGGGTGACCGGGTGAACGGCAACGACGTTCGCTTCGATGACCGGTTCCCGTACGTCGGCCTGCCGAGCAACAGGGCGGTCAACTCCCGCTGAGTGAGCCCCTGGGGACGCGTGCCGCCCCCCGACACCCCGCACGCGTCCCCAGGTCCTTTCGAAGGGTGCCCGAAAAATGTGGAAAGTCATGCCGCTGCTCGCTGCCCTGCTCGCGCTCACCGCTTGTGCGCAGGAGCCCCCGTTGCCCGTCACCCAGACTTCTTCCTTGCAGCGCAACGCCGAGTCGCTGCAGGCCAAACTGCGCCGAACTCCCCAGGACGCCTCTGCCTGGGCCCAGCTCGGGGCCACGCACGTGGAGCTCGCCCGCGCCACCTTCGACCCCCAGCACTACTCCCGTGCCGAGAAGGCGCTGACCGAGTCGTTGCGGCTCAAGCCGGACGGCAACGGTGAGGCGTTCATCGGGCGCGGTGCGCTCGCCAACGCCCGCCATGACTTCGCTGTCGGCCGCGACTGGGGACAACGTGCTGCCGCTGCGTTGCCCGATTCGGCTCCTGCCCAGGGAGTTCTGGTCGACGCGCTGACCCAGCTCGGCGACGATGCAGGTGCTTCTGTTGCACTGCAACGGATGCTGGACCTGCGTCCGGGTGTCGCGTCGTTCACCCGCGCCGCCTACCACTTCGAACTGCACGGCCGGCTGGACGAGGCGCGCGGGGCTTTGGAGCGGGCGCTGGAGTCCGCCACCTCGCCGGACGAGGTCGCGTTCTGCCGCCTCCACCTCGACGAACTGGACGGGCGTACCGACGAGTCCGTCGAAACCACTCGCGAGCTGGTGTCGAAGGTGCCGTCACCGGAACACCTGGTGAGGTACGGCGAGGCGCTGGACAAGGCGGGCAAGCCTGCTGAAGCACAGGTGCAATACGACCTCGCGTTGCGGCAGTTGCGCGCGTTGGGTGGTGACGACCTGACGGCGGCCTTGATCTCCGCTGATCACGGCGACCCCGCGGAGGCGTTGCGGTTCGCGGAGAAGGAGTGGGCCAAGCGGCAGAGCGTCTTCACGGCGGACGCGATGGCGTGGGCTCTGCACGTCAACAAGCGGTCCGCGGAAGCGCTGCCGTACTCGGACAAGGCGGTCGCCCTGGGCTGGCGCGATCCCGACGTGCTGCGGCACCGCACGGCGATTCTGGGGAGTCTGCGATGAGAGTCTTCCTGTTGGTGCTGTTCGGAATGCTGCTGATGGGCGGAGTCGCCCAGGCGCACCCGTTGAGCAACCTCAGCGTGAACCACTACGACGGCCTGCGGGTGCACCTCGACCGGATCGAGCTTCGGTCCGTTGTGGACAGTTCGGAGATCCCGACCCTGCAGGACCGCGACTTCGTCGACGCCCGCAAGCGCTGCGCGGAACGCGCGAAGTCGCTGGACGCCATGGCCGGCGAGCGGGAGCTGCGGTGGGAGGTGCGCGACGCGGACGTCGTGCGGCCGCCGGGCGAGGCCGGCCTCCCGACCATGCGGCTGACCTGTGAGTACACCGCGCTGCTGCCGGTGCGAGGCGAGGTCGAGGTGACGTTCAGTGACTCCTACCTGGACGAGAAGCCGGGCTGGCGGGAGATCACCGTCGTCGGCGTCGACGTCTCGGTGTCCGGTGCACCGGCGGAGTCGATCAGCAACGAGCTTCGCAATTACCCGGAGGACCTGCTGTCGTCGCCGCCAGACGTGCGCGCGGTGCGGTTCGTCGCTCAACCGGGTGAAGGCACGCGCGCCGAGGTACGTGGCTCAGCCGAGGCGCCGTTGAACTCTGTAACCCCACCTGGGGTTATAGGTGAGGCCACAAAGGCGGCCGTCGGACTGGTGGGTGATCTCACCCCGGTGGTCGGTATCGGTGCGGTCCTGCTGTCTCTGGTGCTGGGCGCGTCACACGCGGCGCTGCCCGGCCACGGCAAGACCGTGATGGCCGCCTATCTGGCGGGTTCGAGGGGAACCCGCCGCGACGCACTCCTTGTTGGGGCCACGGTCACCATCACCCACACGGCGGGTGTCTTGGTGCTGGGGCTGCTGCTCAGCGTGTCCAGCGTGATCGCGGGCGAGTCGGTGTTGCGCTGGCTCGGCGTTGCGAGCGGTCTGCTGGTCGCGGTGATCGGAGGGGTGCTGCTCCGCTCGGCGGTGCGGTCCCGTGGCCGTATGCGGCACGGCCACGGACATGGTCATGGTCATGGGCACGGCCATGGTCATGGGCATCGCCGGGCGGGGCTCGTCGGAATGGGGGTAGCCGGAGGGTTAGTACCTTCCCCTTCCGCCCTGGTCGTGCTGCTGGGCGCGATCGCGCTCGGCCGCACGTGGTTCGGCGTGGTGCTGGTGCTGGCGTACGGCCTGGGCATGGCCGCGACGCTGACCGCCGCCGGCCTGCTGCTGGTGTCGGTGCGCGACCGCCTCGGCCCGCGCCTGGCCCGTTTCCGCAAGTACGCGGACTTCACGCCGCTGGGCACGGCGGCGCTGGTGATGCTCGTCGGAGTCGGTCTGGCCACACGTGCCCTGGCCGGTTGATCACATCGGAGAAGGATCATGAAGAAGCTGGTTGTGTTCGTGTTCGCCGCACTCGCCCTGAGCGCGTGCTCCTCGGAAGGCGCGGTTACCGCCCAGTTCGACGACGAGCAGCAGTCCGACATCTCGTGCATGAAACACCAGGAGCAACAGCCGGGGGAGGAGTATTTCGAAGAGGCCGACTGGGACACCGTGGTCTCGCTGTCGATCTTGCGCTACTACACCACGAACGGGTCCAAGTCCTACTGCGACGGCCAAGCAGCCACGTCCGCCGACCAGGGCTGGCGCAAGCTCTACGTGCAGATGGGCGCGGACCAGATCAATCTTCGCTGAATCGACCCGCAACCTCCGCCGCTTTCTCCCGTTGGTCAACACAGAGGTAGTTACATGTGGGGAGGGGACGGGGAGCAGTGAAGATCGAGCACCATGGGGAGACACCTCCATATGAGCAGGTGCGGGTGCACTATGCGCACGCGATCTCGAACCGCCAGCTTCCGGTGGGTGCCAAGCTGCCAACGGTCCGCGCTCTGGCCAAAGACCTGGGCCTGGCGGTCAACACGGTGGCCCGCGCCTACCGTGAACTGGAGGAAGCCGGCCTCGTCGAAACGCGGGGCCGGGCCGGCACCGTGGTGAGCGCGAACGGAGACAGCAACCGGGAGCGTGTTCGTTCGGCAGCGGCCCAGTACGCGTCGATGTCCGCGGAGCTGGGTCTTAGCGCGCAGGAGGCTCTGGAGATCGTTCGCGCTGCCCTGCAGCGGGTCTGATCAGGCTGCCTCGTGGGCGGGCCGGCCGAGTGCTTCGGTCAGGTCCGCCCTCGCGCATCGAAGAGTTCCTGCAGATCGTCGGCCAGTCGGCGCATGTCCTCACCCGCGTAGATCCACGTTGTGACAGCGGCACTCCACGAACCGTGCGTCTCCAGCTCGTACGTGAGATCCCACCGCAGTTCGGCGTGCCCGCGAGAGTGAAAGCGCGCCACCACCGCCAGCTCGTTGTGATACGACCGCCACACCCGCTCGCCCTCCCACCCGGAGTAGCTCTCGGCGAGCCCTTGGAAGAACCGCGCTAGGCCGTCGTGGTCCAGCAGTTCGACACCCAGCCGCGCCTCGATGCCGCACGCCTGCGCCTCAACGCCCATCGTCGTGATGTCCTGGTCGAACGCGACGCAATCGTGCAGTCGCACCCGCGCCTCAGGACGCTCCACACAGGTGATCACTACTTCCACGGCGCTCACGGTACGTCCGGGCTCCTCGTCGACGGCTGCGTACACCCAACCTAGCGACGGCAGGTGCGTGTCAACCCACCGTTCGGCGATCTGTGGACAACTCCTGGTAGACCTGCTCCGACCCGCGCCGATCACCTCGTCGAACCCCGCGTCGATCACCCGTTCGCGCACCTCCGGAGGTGTCTTGACACAGCTAGGCTGCCCGGTGGATCGTGAATAACTGATTCGTCAGTCAATTTAGGGGTGCGAGATGGGGCGGACCGTCCGCGACGGCCTGCGGCTCACGGCCGACCAGGAGCAGTTCGTCGATCTGGCCAGGGAGTTCGCCGCCAAGGAGATCCGTCCGCGAGGGCGCGCCGTCGACGAGGCGGACACCGAGTCGCCGCTCGACGTGTGGGAGAAGGCCTCGGCGCTCGGGCTGACCACGTTCATGATCCCCGAGAAGTTCGGTGGCGGCGGCGTCGCCGACCTGCTCACCCAGGTGCTGGTCCAGCAGGAGCTGTGTCATGGCGACATCGGCATCGGCAACCTGGTCACGTCCAACGGCTTCTTCAGCGCGCCGATCGAGCACCTCGGCACGCCCGAGCAACAGGAGCGGTTCCTCAGTCCACTCGGGACCGACCGGCCGCCGCTCACTGCCGTCGCGGTCACGGAGCCGGACAGCGGTTCGGACGCGGCGAGCATCCAGACGTCGGCCCGGCGCGAGGGTGACGAGTACGTCCTCAAAGGACAGAAGACCTGGATCTCGAACGCCCCCTACGCCGAGTACTTCGTCATCTTCGCGACGGTCGACCCGGCGAAGCGGGCGCGCGGTGTGACGGCGTTTGTGGTGCCACGTGACACCCCAGGGCTCGCGATCGGGCCACCGTTCCAGAAGATGGGGCAGCGCGCGATCGTGAACGCCGAGGTGTTCCTCGACAACGTGCGCGTGCCCGTGGAGAACCGTCTCGGCGACGAGGGGCAGGCGTTCGCCGGCCTGATGCGGACGTTCGACGCCTCGCGGATCCTCATCGGCGCGGCCACGACCGGGCTTGCGCGCGCCGCCCTCGACTTCGCAGCGGAGTACGCGCGGGACCGGCACCAGTTCGGTGTGCCGATCATCCAGCACCAGGCGGTGGCGTTCCGGCTCGCGGACATGGCCACGCGCGTAGACACGTCGCACCTGCTGACCGTGCGCGCGGCGACGTTGTACGACGCGGGGCACGCGGTGACGCAGGAGTCGGCGATGGCGAAACTCGTCGGTTCGGAGAACGCCATGTGGTGCACGCACGCGGCCGTGCAGACGTTGGGGGGCTACGGATACTCCCGCGAGTACCCCGTCGAACGGTGGATGCGCGACGCCAAGCTGGAGGAGATCGAGGAAGGCACCTCGGACATCCAGCGCCTCATCATCTCCCGCGGCCTCGGTGCGAGATGATCTTCTCCGATCCCGCGTCCGTCGCGGTCGTAGGCGCCAGCGACGACCCCGCGAAATGGGGCCACTGGCTCGCCCGCGGCGCTCTGGCCGGTCGCGATCGCCGGGCCGTGCACCTCGTGAACCGCAGCGGCGGCGCGGTGCTGGAGCAGCAGACCGTCCGGACGCTCTCGGAACTGTCCGAGGCACCCGAGTTGGTGGTGCTGGCGGTGCCGGCCGCTCACGTCTCCGCGGTGGTGGACGAGGCGCTGGCGATCGGCACACGCGCCTTCGTCGGCATCACCGCGGGGATCGACGATGGGGTTATAGACCGGATCCGGGGAGCGGGCGCGCGGCTACTCGGACCGAACTGCCTGGGCGTGTTCGACGCGGCGACGTCGTTACAGCTCGCGTGGGGACAGTTCCAGGCCGGTTCGCTGGGGGTGGTGTCGCAGAGCGGGCAGGTCGGTCTGGAGATCGCCGGGCTCGCGGCCGAGGCCGGGATCGGGATCTCACGGTTCGTCTCGGTCGGCAACCAGGCGGACGTGACGGCCACGGAAGCGTTGCAGGACTTGGTTTCGCACGAGATGACCACCGTGGTGGGGTTATACCTGGAGAGCTTCGGCCCGGGGATCCTCGCGGCGATGTCCTCGTTGCGTGCGGCCGGAAAACCGGTGGTGCTGCTGACCGTAGGATCGTCCGCGGCCGCCCAGGAAGCGGCGCTCTCGCACACCGGCGCGCTGACGTCTTCGCTGGACGTCGTGGACGCGGCTTGCCGTCGTGCCGGAGCGGTCAGGGTGGCGACACCGGCCGCGCTGGTGGATCTGGCCGCGGTGCTGTCGGGTGGGGTGCCACGTGGGGGCAGAGTCGGGGTCATCTCCGACTCCGGCGGTCAGGGCGCGATCGCGGCGGACCTCGCTGTCGCGGCCGGGTTGTCGGTGTCGGTGCTGTCCGCAGTGGACGGCCTGCCCGCGGGGGTGTCGAAGCGGAACCCGATCGACCTCGCCGGCGCGGGGGAGCGCGACCTGGTGAACTACGCCCGCGCGATCGAAGTGCTCGCGCGCGGGGGCGAAGTCGACACCGTCGTGCTGTCCGGCTACTTCGGCAGTTACGGTGCGGATACGGCGTCGCTGGCGGATGTCGAGGTGGCTGTCGCTGAACAGATCTGTGTGCTGGCAAGGGAAACCGGCGTACCCGTGGTGGTGCACAGCATGTGCGGGGACTCCCCGGCGGTGCGTGCCTTGCGTCGAGGCGGCGTGCCCGTGCAGCACACGATCGAGCGAGCGGTGGCTGCGGTGGGTGACGCGGTTCGGCTCGGCGCGGTGTCCGGCGGGAGCGCGGGCTGTCCGAGCGGCCCGGAATTGTCAGTGGTGCCTGGAATAATTAGATCAGGGGTCCCCTTGGGAGGGGACCCCTGCGTGAGCCTGCCGGGCGCAGTTGCGACGAGCTTGCCAGGCACTTCAACGAACCAGCCAGACACAACTGCGACGGGCCTGCCAGACACAACTCCGACGAGCCGGCCAGCCACAACCACGGCGTACCGACCCGGCTACCTGGCTGCCCGCGAACTCCTCAACTTCGTCAGGTTCCCCAGGGCCCACGCCGTAACGTCAGCGGCTGAAGTCAAGGCGACCACACTGCAAGGCCCGTTCGCGCTCAAGGCTGACTGGCTCGCCCACAAGAGCGAGCAAGGCGGCGTCCGGATCAACCTCACCGACCCCGCCACGGCGTTCGAGGAGATGGAAGCCAGGCTCGGCCCCGGCACCTACGTCCTGGAAGAGATGGACACCAGGCAGGACACGGTCGAGCTGATCATCGGCGCCAAGCGAGACCACTCGTTCGGCCCAGTGATTCTCGTTGGGGCGGGCGGCATTCATGCGGAGTTGTTCAAGGACACCGCGATCGAGCTGGCGCCCGTTACTCCGGCCACTGCCAGCGAAATGCTGGAACGCCTCATCTCCGCCCCGCTCCTGTCCGGCTGGCGTGGCGCGCCGGCTCCGGACGTCGCAGCGTTGGCCGAGGTGATCGCACTGGTCTCCGAGACGCTCGTGGCCCGACCCGACCTGGCCGAGATCGAGCTCAACCCCGTCCGGGTGGGGCCCGACGGCGTGCTGGCCGTCGACGCGCTGATCATCCCTTCAGAGGACACGTTGAACGATACGAAACGACGATGCGTGGCATGAGCATGACCGTTCCTCGCATCAGCGGCGGTGACGCGCTGGTGCGCGCACTCGTCGCGCACGGCACCGAGCTGGTGTTCGGCATTCCCGGTACCCACAACCTCGGCATCTACAAGGCCTTGGCGGAGCACGACGTCAAGCACGTCACGCCGCGCCACGAGCAGGGCGCCGGGTTCGCCGCCGACGGATATGCGCGGGTCAGCGGGAAACCGGGGGTCTGCCTGACCACGAGCGGTCCGGCTGTGCTCAACGCCATGACCGCGGTGACCCAGTCGTACTCCGACTCGGTGCCGGTCCTCCTTGTCTCCCCAGGTATGCCCCTACGGCATCCCGGACGCGGCAACGGCACGCTGCACGAGGTGAGGCACCAGAGCGCCGCGCTCGAGGCCGTGATCGGCTACTCGAACCGTGTGCACAGCGTTGCCGAGATACCGCTCGCGGTCGCACAAGCCTTCGCGCACATGACTTCCGGACGTCCGCGCCCGGCCCACCTGGAGATCCCGCTCGACCTCATCGACGCCGTCGAGAAGGTCAGCGACGTGGCACCTGTCCTGGTCGCCCACCCGCCGGCCGACGCGGTCACCATCGCCGCGGCTGTTGGACGCCTCAACTCCGCGACGAGACCCGGCCTGATCGTCGGTGGCGGCGCGAAGGGTGCGGCCGAAGAGATCACTGCTCTCGCGCAACGACTCGGCGCTCCCGTTGTCGCCACCGCGAACGGCAAGGGCACCTTCTCCGAACGGCACCCGCTCTCGATCGGTGCCGGCCTGCACCACCGGGCGGTGGCGGAGTTCGTGGCCGAGTGCGACGTCGTTCTCGCCATCGGCACGGAACTCGCCTCCACCGACCTGTGGAACGGTCCGCTGAAGTTCGGCGGCGACCTCGTCCGCATCGACGTCGACCCGGCCCAGATGATCACCAACGCCCTCCCGGACTACCGGCTCGTCGGTGACGCCCAGGCCACCGTGGCGGCCCTGAACCAGCGCCTCGGCAACGGCGGGACGAGCCAGGAGGCGGTCAAGCGCGCCGAACGCTGGCAACGGCTGTTCCGCAAACACGCCCGCGCGCAGGGTGCCGCCTGGCTCCCGCTCGTCGAAGCCATGCAGGAAGTCCTGGCACCAGGGGCGATCGTGGCCGGCGACAGCGCAATGGCCTGCTATTACGGCGCTTTGTCGAACCTGGCGCTCGAAGGCCCGGCGAGCTTCCTGTACCCCACGGGTTTCGGCACGCTCGGCTACGGTCTCCCCGCCGCCATCGGCGCCAAGATGGGCGCTCCGGAACGCCAGGTCGTGGCGCTGCACGGCGACGGTGGGGTCATGTTCACCCTTCCCGAACTCGCCACCGCCGCACAGGAACGCCTGGCGCTGCCCGTGATCATCGCGGACAACGGCGGCTACGGCGAGATCCGCCGCGAGATGACCGACCGCAGCGAACCCGTGCACGGCGTGAACCTCCCGGGGGTCGACTTCGCCATGGTCGCCAAGGGGCTCAACTGCCACGGCTGCACCGTCGACGACGAGGACAGGTTCGTCACCGCCCTGCGCAAGGCCTTCGCCGCGGACCGCCCGACCGTGATCCACGTGATCGGAGATCTGGCAGGTGCATAACCCCATCGGAAGTCCATGATTTGACACGAAATGGACGGCCGGTTCGTGGGACCATCCCCCGATGGCGGAGGATGATCTGAGGTTCACCATCCAAGCCCGCGGCCGGGTGGACCCCAGCGAGTCCCGGACGGGCTGGGCGTCGGTCACCGGCCTGCCCGCCGAGGTCAAGGACCTGCTGTGGGCCCAGGAACAAGCCGCTGATCTCCTGCCCTACCAGCTTCCCGGCGCCCGCAGACCGTCGCTCGGCACCGTCTACGTGCGCCAGGACGTGGGCAGCGGCCTCGACGAGGCCCCGGCGGATCAACCGTCCACGCCGAAGCTCGACGGACACGGACAGCTCGTCGAGGCCCCGGCCGCACCCGCTGTGGTCCGCGTGGCGGTGCGACCGCCGTCGAAACCGATGCGTTCGGTGCTCGACAACGACGAACACCTGGTGATCACCGGTGGCCCAGGCCAGGGCAAGTCGACCCTCACGCTCCGGCTCACCGCCGACATCGCCAAGGCGTGGTCGAACAGGGACGACGGCCATGCCCCCATCGGCGAACCCGTGCTACCCCTTCGCATCCCAGCGCGCGTGCTGGCGGCTCATCTCGGTCTGTCGATCTCCCAGACCCTCGCGAGCAGCGCCTCCGCCGAATATGGCCACTACCTGAGCGGACCACTCGAGCCGGCCCTGTTCGCGAGCCGGGTGGCGGGGTGCCGCTGGCTGCTGCTGATCGACGCACTGGACGAGGTCGCCGACAGCGAGTCCCGCGCCAGGATCGTGCACACCCTGGCAGCGTGGGCCTGCAAGGACGCCTATCGCGTCATCCTCACCACCAGACCGGCCGAGGGTGGCACCCTCGCACCCCTGCAACGCGCCGGTGCCGCGCGGTACGAGCTCCTGCCGTTCGACGAGGAGGCGCTGCGGAAGTTCGCGGAGCACTGGTTCGAGGACGAGGACCAGGCCCGCACGTTCCTCCGCGAGATCCGCGACGCCCACCTGTCCGAGCTCGTCGCCGTCCCCCTGCTGGCCACCATCGCCGCGATCGTCTTCGATCAGCACGACAACCGCCCGCTGCCCGGCAACCAATACCGCCTCTACGAGTCCTACCTGGCGTTCATCAGGTCCTCGCGCCCCATCCCGCAGACGTTCGAACGCCACCGCACCGCCCTGGTCGAACACCTCGGCCGCACCAGGCTCCGCTCCGACATCCCGCTGACCGCCGCCGTCCGCGACTGGGCTGCCGACCACCCGGACGCCGGCACCGAAGACGAGCTCGTCGCGCACCTCACGGCGGCAGGCCCGTTCATCCCGCGTGGAGGCGACCTCGCCTTCCTGCACCACAGTTTCGCCGAGCACGTGGCAGCCACGGCCGACGCCCGTGATCTCGCCGGCGAGTTCAACCCCGAGGACACCGTCGTCGCCGAACTCCTGCATCAGGCGCAACTGTTGGAGGCGGGCCGTTTCGCGCGCTCGGTGTTGTTGCACTACACCCACCTGTACCCCCATCAGGCGGACGAGCTGCTGCGCTGGCTGCACAACGGAACCTCCGAGCAGCACCTGCTCGCCGCCCGCCTCCTCTGCCGGCATCTGCCGGCGAGCGCGCCTGTGGTCGACGAGTTCCTGACCGTCGTGCGGGGCTGGGCGATGACCACCCAGTTCCTCCCCGGCCTGATCCTGGCCAGAGCCAGCCGCGCCACCCACCACCCAGGCCTGGCCGCCTGGCTCGCCGGCCTGCTCGCAGACGAGGAAGCGCCCTGGGAGTCACGCGCCGAGGCCGCGACGGCGCTGGCCGTGCGGCTGCGCGATCCTCGTGCGGGCGAGGCGATCGCGTTCCTGCTGACCGGCGTGGAGAACCAGTCGGCCCCTTCCAAACACCGTCTGATCGCGGCAGAAGCGCTGGCGGACAGCGCGACCGCCGAACGCGACGCGGCCGAACGCGGCCTGCGCTCGGTCCTCGACGACCCGCTCGCGTCCGGCGCTGACCGCTACGGCGCCGCTGTGGTCCTGTCCGCGTTCGGCGGCGAGGCCCGCGAGTACGCGGTCGCCGCGCTCCAGCGAGTTCTGTCCGATGTAGACGCGAAGGTCGTCGATCTGGTCGAGGCCGCGGTGGGACTGGCCGAGATCGGCCTCGAGTTCCACAGCCGGTGCACCGAGGTCCTGCTCTCCGTGCTGCGCGATCGAGCACACAGCACGGAGGGCAGAAGGCGGGCAGCGGCCGGTCTCGTTTCGGTCGGCGAGCCACAGCTCGCCGCGGACGCACTGGTGACGTTCATCCGCGACCGCCGGGTCATGGCAGCGATGCGCGGCAACGCCGCGGCGACGCTGGCGTCACTCGGCCCGCGGCAGCGAGCCATCGCGGGTGAGTTGCTGCTGGCTCAGCTCGACGACGGACCGACGGAACGCCGGATCTTCACGGCGCGGCTCAGCGGTCTCGTCAGCCGGGAGGTCGCGGCCGAGCACCTCCGGACGGCGCTGCGCGATCCGGCGGCGCAGTGGAGTGAGATCGTCGATGCGGCGGACGAACTGGCCGGACTGGGACCGGGGTTCCACGACGAGGTGGCCGGCCATCTACAGCGCACGCTCGCGCACGTCGACCGGTCCCGTTACGCGTTCGTGGCATGTCTGCGGGCGCTGGGGAATCTGAGTGAACCCCACCGCAGCAACACGATCGCCCACATCCGGGCGGCGATGCTCGACCTGAGTGTGGATCCGGCGAACCGGTGTTTCCTCGCGGGGGAGCTGATCCCGCGGGGTCCCGAGCATCATTCCGAGGCCGTCGGCCAGTTGCTGCTCATCGCCAGAAGCGAGCGGGATCCCGCGGTCGTGTTCGCGGCGTGGGACCAGCTGCACTCGCTCGGACCCGCGCTGCGCGAGCAGGCGTTGCCGATGCTGCTCGCCATCGCCCGAGACCACGCTCCGTACAGTCAGGTCGCCAACCTGGGCAGCACCTTCAGCTCCGCCGACGCGGCTCAGCGTCGCGCTGCCGCGGACGTGCTCACCGCGTTGCTCCAGGACGATGACCGCGACCTGCACGCGCGGTTGCAGGCAGCGCAGGGACTTCTCTGGCTCGGCGGAGCGTTTCACCGGATCGCCGTCGACGGCGCGGCCGACCTCGTCCGCTCCGGAGCTGTCCTCGACACCCTGTTCGTGGCCAGGAAGTTCGCGGCATCGGGGCCGGGCGTGCGAGCCACGCTCGCCGAAGCGCTGTACGAGATCCTCGACGACGCGGAGAACAGCGGCTGGATTCGCGCGCGTCTGGCGATCGAGGCGCTCGACGTCCTCGGCAAGGAAGTGCCCGCACAGGTGATGCGACGTTTTGTCGATGATCAGGCGGCCGATCTCGACGACCGGGCGTGGGTGGCCGTGCTGCTGGCGAGGACCGACAGCACATGTCTTCCCGACGCGGTGAGCTTGGTCCTCCGCGCGTGCGGCGCCATGGGACTGGACGGCTGGCGGCCACTCGTCGTGGATCTGGCCGGGCTCGGTGCCGACATGCGTCCCGGTCTGTGGGCACTGGCACACGATCGCGATCGGCAACACCAGGAGTCCGCGGCCGCGGCGTGCCTGCTGGGCGCAACCGCGCTCCCGTTGCTCCGCAAGCACGTCGAGGACGGCTGTACGGGCTTTTCGGCACGTTCGCGCGCCTACCTGATGCTCGTGAACAACGTCGATCCCTCGGCGCGACAGGAAGCGATCGACTTCCACCTGTCGGTTCTGCACGACGCCGACGAGCCCGTTTCGGTCCGCTGCACCGCCGCGGCCGCTCTCGTCGAACTCGACCGCTCGTTCCTGCCGGTGATGAGCGAGGTCCTGTGGCGCTTCGCGGAGAGCGGCCACCTGCAGGTCAGTGAGCGTGCCGCTGCGGCGGAGACGCTGTCGAGTGTGGACACTCCGGTCACCGGGCGGCTGGCGCGGCTGATCACCGCGCTTGCCTGTGACCCCGGGCTGAGCGACAGCGTCTCCGCCAGGCTGACGCGCTCGTTGCCACGCGAGCCTCGGACCGAGGTCGAGCGCTTCCTGCTCGCCGACCATTCGGCGGACATCAGGTATCGCGTTCCGTGGCCCGATGTCTGGGACGATATTCCTTTGCGCATCGAGGCGGCGGCCCAGGCCCGAGAAACCTTGTCCGCCCCGGAGTTCTGCGCCAGTGATCGTCGCAAGGCGGCGGTGGCGCTTCTGCGGCTGTCCGTGCGGATCGATCGCGAAGCCGTCGCGGTGCTGCTCGCGGAAGGAACCACAGCGGCGCTGATCGGCGCGGCGAAGTGGGGTGCATGGGAACGCGTGCACGACAGTGCTCTCGCGATTGTGCTGGACGAGGCCCGCCCGATGCGGGAACGCCGAACCGCGGCGCTGCTGATCGGCAAGATCTCCGATCAGCCCTCTGTGCACGACTTCCTCGTGGCGGACTGCGCCGCGCCGTGGCGGGTGCGGATCGACGAGCTCCGGTTCGCGCGTGCTTTCGACGAACTCCGGGCGATCCGCGACAACGCGGCAGCGCCACCGGCACAACGGTGGCGCGCGGTCGACTGCCTCGTCGACCGGTCGTTGAACGACCGCGCGGCCGGTGTCGCGGCGCTCGCCGGGATCGCGGTCGATCCGGGTGTCGCGCCGGCGTTGCGGTGGCGGGTGGCCGCTGACCTCGCCGAGCTGGGTGAACGAGGGCGGGCGCAAGCGAAGCCGTTGCTCGAAGAGATGGTTCGCGACGACGACTTCGGTGTCAGCGGGCGCTATCACGCAGCGGCGGAGCTCTGCAAACTCTGGCCGACCACTCGTCAGGAGATGCGCAAGGCACTGCGTGACCTGCTCTCGCTCGCCACGCCGCTGCAACGGGTGCAGGTGCTCCACGTCATCGGAACCTGGTGGTGGCACGAAGCGGTTCCCGAGTTGCGCGCCATGACGGCCGACATCCGGTTCGGCCCGCAGGTTCGGATGCGGGCGGCGCTCGAGCTCATTTCTTTGCGACGTGACCAAAGAAGCCATTCCGCGGTGGTGGCCCGCGAGGTCGCGGCCGATCTGGAGGTGCCGTGGTACTTGAGGCTGGGCGCGGCGAGTTGTCTCGCCGAATGGAGTGACGACCGCCGTGCGGAGGCACGGGCTCTGATCAGATCGTTGGAGCGATAACGCCTTCGCTGGGCCGTTTGCGTGATTGCCAGGCCCGATAGGTTGTCCCACAGCAATGTGAGGAGGCCTCGATGTTCGCTGTGGTGGCTCTGCTGGCCGCGTCGCTCGTGCCGCCTCCCGGTCCGGTCACCATCGAGGTGGTGAGCACCACCGGTTCGGGCTGCCCGGCCGGTACGACAAGCGTGGCCATGTCGCCGGACAACCAGGCGTTCACGGTGACCTACAGCGACTTCCTGGTCCAGGCCAAGGGGGTCGAGGCCAAGAAGAGCTGCACGATCGCGCTCAGGCTCAACCACACGGCCGGGTACACGTACGGCATCGCGGCGACGGACTACCGTGGATTCGCGCACCTCGTCGACGGGGCGCGGGGTGTCGAACGCAACAGCTACCGCTTCCCGGGGTTCCCGACGCGGCACAGCACGCACACCTATCAGGCGCCGATGAGTGACAACTGGCAGGTCACCGACACACCGGACGGAGTCGCGCACGGGCCGTGCAAGAACCGCAAGCCGCTGACGATCGAGGCTGAGCTGAAGGTGACCGGCAAGGGTGCGGCGACGAGCTTCATGACCATGGACTCGACGGATTCGAGCGTGAGCACGACGTTCCGGCTGTCGTGGAAGAAGTGCGCGGAATAAGCGGCGGACGCTTGACGTTGTCTGCTACAGTCCGTTTGTAACCGGCAGTGCGCCAGGCGCACGTAAGTTCCGACGAGCCGCTGGACGATCGAGAACCGCGGCCGACCCCCAGCTTCCCACGCTGGCGGACACACATCAGATGCATCGGCAAAGCATCTGCAGCGCTCTCTCCTCCGGCACTTGTGCGCGGAGTCGACCGAAGCGCTATGCACACAACCATCCTGAAAGGACAGTCCATGGTGCACATCGGTGTACTCGACATACGCAACAACAAGGCTTCCCTCGTTGACGGGACGCTGGTATCGCAACACCTCGTCAGGCAACACGACCTGAGGAGAGGTGACCAGATCAGCGGACAGGCCGAAGACGGCAAGCTGCTCAGCGTTGACACCGTCAACGGCCGCAAGCCGCACAAGAGGCCCAAGTTCGAGGACCTCACGCCGCTCTACCCCAACGAGCGCCTCCGTCTCGAGCACGACCCGGACGAACTCACCAGCCGCACGATCGACCTGGTCATGCCGGTCGGCAAGGGGCAGCGGGCGCTCGTCGTGGCGCCGCCCAAGGCGGGCAAGACGATCGTGCTGCAGCAGATCGCGCACGCCATCGGCAAGAACCACCCGGAATGCCACCTGATCGTCTCGCTCGTCGGTGAACGGCCCGAGGAGGTCACCGACATGACGAGGACGGTCCCGGGCGAGATGTTCGCCTCCACGTTCGACGAGCACCCGAAGCAGCACGTCGAGGCCGCGGAGCTCGCGATCGAACGGGCCAAGCGCCTCGTCGAGGAAGGCCAGGACGTGGTCGTTCTGCTCGACTCCCTCACGCGCCTGGGCCGCGCCTACAACCTGGCCGCCCCGAACGGCGGTCGCATCCTCAGCGGTGGCATCGACGCCGGCGCGCTGACGCCGCCGAAGAGGTTTCTCGGCGCCGCACGCAACATCGAGGAAGGTGGCAGCCTCACGATCTTCGCCACCGCGCTCGTCGAGACCGGGTCGCTGGCCGACACCGTGATCTTCGAGGAGCTCAAGAGCACCGGCAACGCCGAGCTCAAGCTCGACCGCAAGATCGCGGCAAAGCGGATCTACCCCGCGGTCGACCTCCAGCAGTCCAGCACGCGCAAGGTGGAACTCCTGGTCGGCAAAGAAGAACTGGCCATCACCAACGCGCTGCGCCGGGCCATGACCGACCGCGACATCGACGTGGTGCTCGACGGTCTGCGCAAGACCCAGACCAATGCGGAGTTCCTCATCCAGATGAAGAAATGAAGTCCCGGGCTCGGGTCGGCGCACCCAGTGCGTAGAACAGGAACCCGACACCGATCACGATCAGCAGCGGCACGACCTGCGACAGCGTGTACTGCAAGCGTTCCCCGGCGAACGCGGCAGGCAGCTCCAGCGGCCAGAGCAGCACGACAACGGTGAACGCCACGAGCCCGGTCGTCGAGATGACCAGGGCGAGCCCGGCGGTGAAGTACTTCTCGGAGTTCCCGCCAGTGAGGTTCAGCGCCGTCACCAGGACGACGGAGGCCAGGAGTCCGGAAAGGACGTTGACCCGGATCGGTGTGCCGTGGCGGGAGGACAACCGCCCGAGGTACGCGGGGCCGGAACCGTCCGCACAGGCCACCGCCTGCGCCCGTTGTGCCCCGATCTCCCACGAGACGCCAGAGGTCAGCACACCGATGATCAAACCGGCTGCCCACAGGGTTCCCAGAACCGCGCCGGCACCGGTCAAGGTCACGGTCCCGTCAGCGGCAACGGATCCGCCGTAGACGGCGAGCACCTGCTTGGCGGCATCGATGAACCCGCCCAGCCCCTGGATCTGCGCGGCGGGGACCACCAGCAGAATTCCGGCAATCGGTCCGCCGTAAAGCAGAAATGCCGCGAAACCGGCCCGCAGGATCGCGAACGGCACGGTGCGCTGCGGATCGGTCGTCTCCTCGGTCGCTAGAGTTAGGTCATTGTTGGACATTGACCTTGGAGGGGAATTGGCTTCGGTGAGTCGCGCGCGGGAGATGGCGGAAGCAGCACGAGCTACGCAGCCGGGGACCCCCGCGCAGGGAACACTCCGCGCCCTGGTCTGTCCCGCAGGTTCCGGCACCCACCTTGTACAGGTCAACGACTGGAGTACCAGCGTCACTGTCGGCAAGGACGGTGTCATCGAGATTGAGAACCCGATGGTCGTTGCCGGATTGCACCGCATGGTCAACGAGGGGCGGGAAGCCGGCATCATCGTCCGGACCTTCACCAAGGAGACCTCTCACACGCTCTCCAATGGGACGGAAATTCCGGTCAAGGAGGTTCGCGGCTGGCTCTTGAGCGGCGGCGTGCTCGACCCCCTCGATGAGCAGGCGATCTTTTCCGCGTCCTGCACCGATGCCGTGACCGGCGAGCCGATCGCGCCGGAACGCGGTGTCCGTTACATGGACGCCTATCCGGTAACGGTGTGAGGCGTGGGCAGCCGTAGGACGGGCAGGAAGCGGGAACTGCGCACGATCGCGGCCCCGTTCACGGTGGCCGCGCCTGCGGGCGCGCGTATCCGGGACCGCCTGCGCCTGCCCGGTGGTGACGTTGAGGTACTACGCCAGGTCGGCCACCATCTCGGGCACCATGCCCGTACGGATCTCGCCGCGCGTAGCCGTCTGGGTGATGTCACGGCGAAGAACAACCAGCGGGCTCCGCGTAAAAAGACACTTACAGCTGTGTCGTCGTCGCGGTGGGCGAGGCGATGACCCGCGCCAGCGAGGACCAGTACCAGCTCTCGAAGCGAGTCCTGCACAACGAGCGGGCATCCCTGCTCCGCGCCATCCATACCGTCACCGGCCGTCTCAAAGTCCCGTGCGGACAGCGGAAGAACGGCGTGCGCGGCTACCTGACGCAGGCCGAACGCCGGCAGAAACAGCGCCGTCTGGCCGTGCTCGCCGCACGCCTGACCACGGTCGAGGACCGGGCAGAGCACGGCCGTCCGTCCATCGTGGTCGGCGGCCGACGCTTGGCGAAGATCCGGCACAACCGCACCGACGCGCAGCTCACCCACCGAAACCCAGTGGCGGGAACGCTGGGACGCGCAGCGGATGTTCCTGACCGCCGACGGCGAGTCCGGCGCCCCGTACGGCAACTACACCATCACCGTCGACCCCGGAACCGGCTCGGTGACAATCGTCCTGCCGGAACCGTTGCGGCATCTGGCCAACGCCCCGCGCGGCCACTACCGACTCGCCTGCACCGTCGCGTTCTCCCACCGCCGCGACGAGTGGCTCGACCGCGCCACCACGCATCGGGCCGTGCGGTACGACATCACCTATGACCCGGTGCGGGACCGCCGGCACCTCGACGCCTCGTGGTCCACCGGCCCCGCCGCGCTCCCGACGTCGGAAGAACTCGCCGCAGCCGATGCTCGGCTGCTCGCCGTGGACCTCAACGCCGACCACCTCGCGGCCTGTGTCCTCGACCGGCACGGCAACCCCGTCGGCGAACCGTTCACCGTGACCACCGATCTCACCGGCCCTGCCGACCGCCGTGACGGTCGCCTGCGCACTGCGATCAGTGAGCTGATCCGCCTCGCCCGCGCCCACGACTGCGCGGGGATCGCGATCGAGAACCTCGGCTTCGACGACGCCCGCACTATCGGCCGCGAGACCATGGGACGCGCTCGGCGCGGGAAGAAGTTCCGCCGCACCGTCGCCGGAATGCCCACCGCAAAGTTCCGGGACCGGCTGCGCGGCATGGCCTACCACCAGGGGCTGACCGTCGTCGCGGTCGACCCGGCCTACAGCAGCCGGTGGGGCGCCCAGCACTGGCAACGCCCCCTGCACAACCAATCCACGACCGTCGTCACCCGGCACCACGGTGCCGCAGTGGCGATCGGACGACGCGCCCTCGGCTACGGGATACGGCGTCGGCCAGGTGTGACCGCACACGACCAGAGGATTGTGGCGCGGAGAGCTACCGGCCAGACCGTTACTCCACCGATGGCGCGCTGGGACCGCGAGCCCGCCCAGGACCGCAGGCACGCCCCACCGGGGCGACAAGACCTGGAGGGACCCGGACGGACAACTCGCGCTGTTCCCGGCACCCAAGACCGTTCGGGGTGCAACCGGACACAGTCCGGAATCAACTGATACGGCCAACACCGGCTAACTCAGTTAGGAACGGTTGGACAGCCAGTAGAGGATCTGGTTGACGCCGGCCGCCATCCGCCCGAACGCGAGCTTGGTCCACACGTAGGGCCCGCCCTCGATCGGGAACGCCGTGCCGAGCTCGGTGGTCAGAAACCCGTACGGCAGGAAGAACACCACCGCCAGGATCACCATCCACACCAGTGCCGTGATCGCCAGCCTTTGCCCCGTATTCGGCGTTCAGACGGCCGCGAGGCGCCCTGGTGAGCGTCGAAGACGCGGTGAAGGTTGGCGGTCACGGCACTCGGCCCTGCGGCCCGTTGGCGGCGACGCTGCCGATCGTGTCGAGCCCGACGAGGGTGCAGAGCAGGTAGAACGTCACGTCCACCCGGCGCAGCGACTTCCGTAGGTGGGTTCGTTCGCCGAGCCAGTTGCCGCTGAGAGGCTGTACCTCGCTCACGGGCCTCCAGATGGTTAACTGATTCGCCAGTCAGTTATTTGGCCGGACCATGTGACCGCGGTCATACGCTGAAGTCAAGGGATGTGTTCGATGAGTTTTCTCCAGGTCACCTGGACCGACCCGGCGACGGGCGCGCGGGGTTACCTCGTCATCGACCGGCTCGTGCGCGGGGTCAGCAGTGGGGGTCTGCGCATGCGGGCCGGCTGCACGCTCGACGAGGTGCGCGGACTGGCCGAGGGCATGACCGCGAAGGAAGCCCTGAACTACGACCCCGAGGCGCGGTACGTTCCGCTCGGCGGTGCGAAGGGCGGCATCGACTTCGACCCGTACGACCCCAGGGCGACCGAGGTGCTCACCGCGTACCTCTTCGCCATGTCCCCGTACATCGAGCGGTTCTGGACGATGGGGGAGGACCTCGGGCTCCGGCAGTCCACGATCGACACCGCCATCGAGAAGATCGGCCTGCAGTCGTCGATCCAGGCCGTGTACCCCCTGCTGGACGATGAGCAGAAGGCTCGCCAACGGCTCGCGGACGCCTTCGCGGTCACCGTCGACGGCGTGAGCCTCGACGAACTGGTCGGCGGCTACGGCGTCGCGCAGGCCGCGCTGACCGGCATCGAGTATCTCCACCTGCATAACCCCACCGCGTTCGTTCAGGGCTTCGGTTCCATGGGCGGCGCAACCGCACGCTACCTCGCGAAGGCCGGGGTGAAGGTCGTCGGACTCGCGGACGTCCACGGCGTCGTCGCCAACCCCGCCGGTCTCGACGTGGAAACCCTGCTGCTGTCCCGCGACGCCCACGGCGGCATCGACCGCACGACGCTCCGGGACACGGACATCCAGCTGGACCGCGACAAGTGGCTCGACGTCGACGCCGACGTCCTCGTCCCCGCCGCCACGAGCTACGCGATCAACGGGGACAACGCGCACAGCGTGCGGGCCAAGCTGATCGTCGAGGCCGCGAACATGCCGGTCACCGAGGAGGCGGAAGCGCGGATCGACGCCTTGGTCATCCCGGACGTCGTCGCCAACTCCGCCACGAACTCCTGGTGGTGGTGGACGTTGTTCGGCGACATCGATGCCACGGCGGAGTCGGCGTTCGCGAAGATCAGCACGAACATGCGCGGGCTCACCGGAAAGATCCTCGGAGGAACCCGATCCCCGCGCGCGACGGCCGCCGAGATCGCGGCCGCCGCGGTGCAGGAGATCGAGCGAAGGTTCTGACTCAGTCGAGCGGGCCGAGCAGCCACGCGCCCGGCCCGTTGGGATCCTCCGAGAAGTAGTACGCCCTGATCGCGGCCAGTAGATCGTCGGTGCTGATCAGACCGTCCCCGTCGTGGTCGAGCCGGGCGTGGACGTCGCGTGCGACGGACTCGGGCAGGTTCATCAGCGCCCCGGTCCAGCGCACGTGCTCCTCCACGCCGAGACGGCCGTCGTCGTCGGTGTCGGCGACGGCCATCAACGCGTCCAGGTAGGGCACGTACTTCGCGTCGAACGACTCCGGCTTCTCCAGCAGCCCCTTCGCGAACGCGATCTTGTACTCGGTGAGGCTGATCCGGCCGTCGTTGTTGACGTCCGTCACGGCGGACAGGTGGTCCCACACGGTCAGTAACTGCTCACGGAACTCCTTGACCCTCGGGTCGTCGTCGCTCAGCCCGAACTCCGCGGTCGTGCGCGCACCCGCCAGTTCGAAGTCCTCGCGCGAGATGAACCCGTCCTGGTCGCTGTCGTAGGTCTTGAACCTCCGGGTGAGCTTGCGGTCCAGGAACGCCGTGATTTCCATAGCCCCTTGTGTACCCCGTCAGCGCTTCTTTCGACGGGCCGGGGCGCCGACATATTCGGCGAGGTGCTCGCCGGTCAGGGTGGACCGGTCGGCCACCAGTTCGGCGGGCGTGCCCTCGAAGACGATCTTGCCGCCGTCGTGGCCGGCGCCGGGGCCGAGGTCGATGATCCAGTCGGCGTGCGCCATGACCGCCTGGTGGTGCTCGATCACGATCACCGACTTGCCCGAGTCGACCAGCCGGTCCAGCAGACCCAGCAGCTGCTCGACGTCGGCCAGGTGCAGACCCGTGGTCGGCTCGTCCAGGACGTAGATGCCACCCTTGTCGGCCATGTGGGTGGCCAGCTTCAACCGCTGGCGCTCACCGCCGGACAGCGTGGTCAGCGGCTGGCCCAGCGAGATGTACCCGAGGCCGACGTCCTGCAGCCGCGTCAGAATCGCGTGCGCGGCGGGCGTGCGCGCCTCCCCGGCACCGAAGAACTCGACGGCCTCGGCCACCGGCATCGCCAGCACCTCGGAGATGTCGCGGCCGCCGAACTTGAACTCCAGCACCGCCTGGTCGAACCGCTTGCCCTCGCAGACGTCGCAGGGGGACTCGATCGTCGCCATGATCCCGAGGTCGGTGAACACGACGCCCGCGCCGTTGCAGTTCGGGCACGCGCCCTCGGAGTTCGCGCTGAACAGCGCCGGCTTCACGCCGTTGGCCTTGGCGAACGCCTTGCGGATCGGCTCCAGCAACCCGGTGTAGGTGGCGGGGTTCGACCGCCGCGAGCCCTTGATCGGCGCCTGGTCGACCATGATCACACCGGCGTCGCGCGGCATCGACTGGTGGATCAGGGAACTCTTGCCCGAGCCCGCCACACCTGTAACCACAGTCAGCACCCCAAGTGGGATGTCGACGTCGACGTCGCGCAGGTTGTTCGCCGAGGCGCCACGAATCTCCAGCACATCGGCGGACTTGCGCACCGACTCCTTCAACGAGGCCCGGTCGTCCAGGTGCCGCCCGGTCACGGTGCCGCTCTTGCGCAGCCCCTCCAGCGACCCCTCGAAGCAGATCGTGCCGCCACCACGACCCGCACCGGGGCCGAGATCGACGATGTGGTCCGCGATCGCGATCGTCTCGGGCTTGTGCTCGACGACGAGCACGGTGTTTCCCTTGTCCCGCAAGCGGAGCAGCAGGTTGTTCATCCGCTGGATGTCGTGCGGGTGCAGGCCGATCGTGGGCTCGTCGAACACGTACGTCACGTCCGTCAGCGCGGATCCGAGGTGCCGGATCATCTTCACGCGCTGCGCCTCACCGCCGGACAGCGTGCCCGCGGGCCGGTTCAGCGACAGGTAGCCGAGTCCGATCTCGACGAACGAGTCCAGCGTGTGCGCGAGCTTGTCCAGCAGCGGTGCGACGGACTTCTCTTTGAGGCCACGGATCCAGTCCGCCAGGTCGGTGATCTGCATGTCGCACAGGTCCGCGATCGAGACGCCCTTGATCTTCGACGACCGCGCCGCCTCGGTGAGCCGGGTGCCGTCGCAGTCCGGGCACGTGCCGAACGTGGCCGCGCGGTCGACGAACGCCCGGATGTGCGGCTGCAGCGCCTCACGATCCTTGGACAGCATGGACTTCTGCAGCTTCGGGATCAGGCCCTCGTAGGTCAGGTTGATGCCGTTGACCTTGATCTTGACCGGGTCCTTGTAGAGGAAGTCGTGCAGTTCCTTCTTGGTGTACTTGCGGATCGGCTTGGCCGGGTCGATGAACCCGGACTGCGTGAACGTCTGCACGGTCCACTGGTTGTCGACGTTGTAGCCGGGCACCTTGATCGCGCCCTCGAGGATCGACTTGGACTCGTCGAAGACCTCGGTGAGGTCGATGTCGGAGACCTGGCCGCGGCCCTCGCAGCGCGGGCACATGCCGCCCGTGATGCTGAACTCGCGCCGCTCCTTGATCTTCTGGCCGGCCTTCTCGATCGTCACGGCCCCCGCGCCGCTGATCGAGGCGACGTTGAACGAGAACGCCTGCGGGCCGCCGATGTGCGGCGCGCCCAGTCTGCTGAACAGGATCCGCAGCATCGCGTTCACGTCGGTCGCGGTGCCGACGGTCGAGCGCGGGTCGGCGCCCATCCGCTGCTGGTCGACGAGGATCGCCGTGGTGATCCCCTCCAGGAGGTACACCTCGGGGCGCGGCAGCGTCGGCATGAACCCCTGGATGAACGCGCTGTAGGTCTCGTTGATCAGCCGCTGCGACTCCGCGGCGATCGTGCCGAACACCAGCGAGCTCTTGCCGGAACCGGAGACACCGGTGAAGACGGTCAGGCGCCGCTTCGGGATCTCGACGTCGACGTCTTTCAGGTTGTTCACGCGCGCGCCCTGCACGCGGATCAGATCGTGGGTGTCGGCATCGTGGGCCGGGGCTGTCCTGGTCATGGCGCAAAGCTAACTCCGCGACCTCGCTCCTGCCTTCTTGATTCCTGATTGGTTATGTACGGATCCGGTAGTGGTAGGTGCACACCTCGCGGAACCCGGTTCGCTCGTACAGCCGGAACGCACTGCTGTCGGCCTTCTCCATCTGCAGGTACATCCGGTCGGCCTCCCGCGCGGCCGCCCACGCCGCCAGCGCGGCGAGCACCGCCCGTGCGGCGCCCTGACCTCGGGCTTCCGGCAGCGTCGCCATGCCGAACACCCCGGCCCAGCCCTGCTCGGCCACGGCTCGGCCCACGGCCACGACCTGACCGTCCACCTCGGCGTACGCGTAGGCGCTCGGCAGCTCGACTCGGCGAGCAGGTCGCGTTCGGCGCTGACGTCCCGCGTGGTCACCGCCTGCCACGCCGCGAGCCACGCGTCGGTCGGCCTGGTCGACACCGCGCCCGCGTCGGCGTCCGCGTGCCGCAGCACGTCTGCCGTCGACGCGATCTGCAGGGACATCGCATGACCCCGGGTATAACCCCGCCCGCCGAGCCGCGCGTCGAGATCGTGCCGCGCACACACCTGGGGTTATCTGGAACCGCACCCCGGCACCGCGTTCGGCGCAGAACTCCTCAGCCAGGTCGACCCGGTCCTCGCGGTCGTGCGGCAGCACCGCGCTCACCCACCAGGCGTCGCCGGGGGAGTGCCGCAGCCACCAGCCGCCCGCTTCCTCGACGTGCGCGGCGGGCTGGGCCCGCGCCGCGTACTCCTGCAGCGTCTTGAGCAGCACGTCAGTCCAACGACCCCATCAGCCAGTTGCCGGCCGCCGCGGGATCCTCGGAGAAGTAGAACTCCCGGACCACCTCCAGTACCGCCTGGCGTCGACAGCAGCCCGTCGTCGTCGCAGAGGATGTCGTGGATCGTCCGCGCGTCCGCCTCCGGCAGGTTGATCAGCGCGCCGGTCCACTTCACCACCTCCTCAACGGTGAGCTTGCCGTCGTCGTCCTCGTCCGCGATCGCCATCGCCGCGTCCAGGAACGGCACGTACCCCGCGTCGAACGACTCCGGCGTCTCCAGCAGCCCGTTCGCGAACGCCTTCTGGTAGTCGCCGAGGCTGATCCGGCCGCGGTGGCCGGGGTCGATCACGGAACTGAGCTGGTCCCACAGCCCGATCAGCGCCGCCTGGAACCGGACCGCCTTCGGGTCGTCGTCGGCCAGCCCGAACGCCTTCGTCGTGCGCACGCCCGCCTGAGTGAAGTCCCCGCGCCCGATGAAGCCGTCGCCGTCGGAGTCGTAAGTCCGGAACCGGCGCGCCAGCTTGCGGGCCAGGAAGGCGGTGATCTCCATGCAGCCCTTCTACCGCATTCCGGGCGCGGCAGGAACACGCTTGTCGTCACACCCGGAACGTTTTCCCGGGTCAACGTTTGCCAAGACCGGAAAATGCGCTCGCCACGATCATCATTCCGATCACGCCGATTACTGCCGCGACACCGCCCACCGCCGGTTTCGACACCTGCGCAACGTGTGCGACAGGGCGCGGAGCTGTGGGTTCGTCCGGCGGCGACACATTCTGCGCGGGTTCGGCCGGCCGCGGCGCGGTGATCGATTCGATTCGAACGACCGCGCTTTCACTGACCGCCTGTCCGGCACCCGCACCGGAAACCGTGAGGCGCGAATTCACCGGCGCGGCGACCTGACAGGTGTAGGTGAGCCGCTCGCGGGGTTGCAGCACAGGGAACACCCGGTGGCACGCGGCCGGTTCGCCTTCCACGCGCACGTCGTCGACCGGCAGATCGGACGGGTTTCCGACGGTGATCGTCACCGTGACGAGCTCGCCGTCCGCGGCCCGGTCCTTCGACCAGAGCGCGCTGATCGTCAGCCTCGGGTAGATCACCCGCACCCGTGCGGTGGCGGACGCTTCGACCTTGCCGCCGATCCGGTCGGCGGCCCTGACGGTGGCGGTCAGCTCACCGGTCTCGCCGCCCGCGGGGGCCGTGCAGTCCACAGTGGAGGTTGCGCCGGGGTCGAGCTGCGCCTGCATGGGGTTACATCCATGACCCCCAGTGCGTGCGTCGAGATCGAACAGTGCGGTGTCGCCTGTATTGGTGACGGTCGTCGTGAACTTGACGGACTGGCCTGGGAGCGCGGTCACCGGTTCCGTCGCGGTGGTCGCGCGCAACGCCGGGTGCAGGACGTCGACCTTCGAAGTCTTCTGAGTTGCCAGCGGATCGCTTGCCAGGCTGGAACCGCTTGCGGCGACGATCGCCGGGTAATCGTCGTCGGCTGCTGTCGTGGTGCAGGTGCGGGTCGCCTTGTCTTTTGGCGCCAGGGTGCCGATCTGCTGACCGCACACGGCCACATCGGCTGCCGGGGCGTCGCCGACGTTCGTGACGGTCGCTGTCTGGGCCACGGTGTCCTTGGCGTGCGCGGCCGGTTGCTCCGGGGTCACCGCCAGAGTCAGTTCGGGCAGCGGGAACGACCACGCGAGGTTCTGCACCAGGAACGCGTCCTCGGCCCTTTTGAACGTCAGCTCGGCGCTTTTGGTGCCCGGCTTCAGCGCGTTCTCCGCGATGCTCACTGTGTGCGCGTCGACGCTCATGTTGTTGGGAGCACTTGGTTCTGCGGCTCCTTGCGCTTCTGAGACGAAGGCGTTGCGACCGGCGACGGACGTGTCGTTGACCAGCATCTGGTCGCCGTCTGTGGCCCAGTCGCCTTCGTAGGCGGTGATACCCATCCGGATAACCCCACCCGCGGGATGCGTTGGGGCGATGGGGGTGCGCAGCACCGGCTGCTTCGTGGGCAGCCGGACGTGCCCGCCGTGCACCGACACGTGCCGCCGGGCCGGAACCGCGGCGGTGGCGTTCGCGAACTTCCACACGACCGTGAGCGACCAGCCGCCGAAGCAGTCGAACCCTTGCGGCGCCCAGATGTTGCCGACGACGACGGTGGCACCGCCGCCGGCCAATTCCTGCGTCACGTCGGCTTCGGCGCTGTAGAAGGTGTTGTCGGTGCCGGAGACGTGATCGGGCGAGTCGACGATCGCCTGGAAGCGGTCGGGACCGATGCGGGTCGCGGCGCCGTCCACCGTCAGCGTGACGTCCTGGTCCGTGGGCCGGCCGGATGGTGCGGTCTCGTCGTGGCAGGTCGCACTGCCCGCCCAGCCCAGCTTCGCGAAGGCGACCCGCGCCCCGGCCGGGATCGCGAGCCGGGCGCTGGAGGAGTTGAACGTCGCTCGGATCGCCGTCGACATCGGCCCACGACATGCGGTGACCGTTGTTCATCGCGGCCGGCCCATGGCCCTTGCGGTGCAGCGCATCCACGCAGGACTTGGGGTCATGCTTGGGGTTATGCCCGGCCTGCTCGGCCGTGGGACAGGTCAGCACGGAGTTGCCGACGACCGTGACGTCTCCGTACACCGCTTCGTTGAACTGGGTGTGCCACACCTCGGCCGCGGCGACCGGTGGGCCAGGGGCGAGCAGCGGAACCAGCAGAACGACAGCGATGAGGATCGGTACGCGCATGCCACGCCTTCCGGTCGGGTCGGCGCACAGGTTGGCACGCCTTCCGCGCCCTTGTCACCGCACCCGTTCGTGGCGCCTTAACTCTCCGTTGGGGACGAACAGGCATCGGTTCTCCTGTTCGTGTCAAAGGATTTTCTGGGAGCGGTCCCATGTGGACCTGCTGTGTGCTCGATCAACCGGCATTGCTCTTGATGGGGCGCACACACCGCCGAGAAGCGTGGTGTTGGTGGCCAAACGGTGTCCGCTGTGGGGAGATGGACCCATGTGGACCGCGTTCGTCATCGTCGTCTCGTCGGTGGTAGTCACCGTCGTCGCCTGCCTCCTGCTCGGCCGCTCGCGCGCGCACGACCAGGCCGACGACCGCGACGCGGACTCACGCGGCTTCCTCGGCGCGGTGATCAGCGGCCTGTTCATCGTCGCGCTGGCCTTCTACATGGTGATCGTCTGGGAGGAGAACGGCACCGCCGGCGACAACGCGGCCCGCGAGGCCGCCGCCATCGCCGACGCCTACTGGCAGACCGCCGTGCTGCCGCAACCGCAACGCGACCACATCCGCGGCCTGCTGGTCGAGTACCCGAAACTGGTGGCGGACAAGGAATGGCCCCGCCTCGCTGCCGGTGAGTCCGACGAGCGCACGACCGAGACCCTGAACTCGCTGCACCAGGAGATCCTGAGCCTGCCCGGCACGCCGGACCAGGTGAAGAGCGCGCGCGAACGGTCGCTGGAACGGTTGCGCGAGATCACCGACCTGCGCCGTGATCGCCTGGACCAGGCCGGCGGCCTCGACAACACCGGCAAGTTCATGCTCGCCGGCACGCTCGCCGGGGCGGTCGGGATGGTGGTGTTCCCGTTGCTGATCGGGTTCACGGCGCGGTTGCGGCACGTCCTGCAGATGAGCGTCACGGCCGCCGTGCTCGCGTTCGTCTGTGTGCTGTGCTTGGGAATGACGCATCCGTTCAGCGGTGTGTTGCGCGTGCAGCCGGAAGCGTTCACGAGCGTCACGGACGAACTCGCGGGTATACCCGCCGAACAGAACCGATGACGTAGAACCCTTCTACACCTGCTTCTTTCAGGTCATTTTGGGCCCGAAATGATGGAGGTCGGGGGAGCTGCGGCGTTAGTTTCGTCGGCATGCCAAAGAGAGTGTCCACTGTGCTGGGACGCGAGTTCGGCGACAGCCTGCGTGCCATGATCGCCCGGACCGGGCTGCTGGAGTCAGAACTCGCGCGGAAGCTGGGCTGGGAGCACGCCAAGTTGTCGGATCTGGTCAACGGCAAGGGCGGCACTTCCCTGGAGGAGTTCACGTTCCTGCTGGGGTTGTGCGGTTCCAAGCCGGACGAGTTCCAGTACCTGAAGGGGCTCTACCTTGAGTCGCGGGAGAAGGGCTGGCTCCAGCTCTACGAGTCGGTCGTGCCGCCTCAGCTTCGGACGCTGATCCACCACGAGCGGATCGCGACGCACATCGTGGTGTGGAGTGCGTTGTGGGTACCGGGACTGCTGCAGGTCGAGTCGTACGCGCGCGCCGCCGCGAAGTTCTCACCTTCGGTCAAGGCCGAGGAAGTCGAGAACTTGGTCGCGGCGCGGATGGCCAGGCGGGAGATCGTCGAAGGCAGCCGAAAGTTCGTCTTCTACGTGTACGAACCTGTGCTGACTTCGCCGGTTGGTGGTGCGGAGGTGTTGCGCGACCAGCTGCACGAGCTGCTGCGGATCTTGGTACGGCCGTACATCAGCTTGCGTGTCGTGCCTGCCGGGTTGGCCCCTTGCGGCGGTTTCCGGCTGATGAAGTTCCCGAAGTACGAGCCGCTCGTCTATGTCGAGAGCTTGAACTCAGCACTGTTTCTCGACGACAAGGCATCGATCTCGCTGTACGAGCACGTGCTGAAGACGCTGGACCGTGTCGCCCTGAGTGAGGAAGAATCGAGGGAGATGATCACCCGACTCGTTAGTTGAGGAGGCGGCCTGGATGGCCGAGTGGCGCAAGAGCAGCTACAGCCCCACCGGCGACGACTGCGTCGAGGTCGGTCGTGGCGTCGGCATCCGGGACTCGAAGGCTCCCGCCGCCCACGTGCCGGTCGCGCCGGCAGCGTGGGAGGCGTTCCTGCGGTCGGTCAGTAACCGCGGTCGGGCATGATCACCCAGAGCACGAGGTAGACGACGAACTGCGGTCCGGGCAGAAGGCAGGACAGCACGAACAGAAGGCGAACCGTGCTCGCCTTCATGCCCCAGCGCTGGGCGAGCCCCGCGCACACACCCGCGATCATCCGGTTGGTCCTGGGCCTGCTCAAAGCAACTGTCGTGGTCATATACCCAGAATGCGCCAGCTAGTCCATCCGTTGCATCGGGGACGACCCTGAGTTTCACCCGGACGTGTTACAGCACGTAACCCTGAGGCTCTGACCTGCGACAGCACGGTTACCCGAGCCATGGGGAGCCGAGATGCGCGTGAACTTCCTCGTCGACATCGTCTTCATCGCGGTGTACGTGCCGGTGCTGTGGCATGCGTGGCGGTGGCTTCGGGTGCACGAGGTCGCTGGGCCGCCGTCGCCGTTGCGCAGCCTCACGCTGGCGGCGAGTCCGTACCCGCGGATCGTGCCACTGGCGGTGCTGGTGGGGGCCGATGTCGCGGACAGTCCGCTTCAGTTCGCGGTGCTCGGGTTTCTGCTGACCGTGGTTGTCGAGTCGGCCTGGCGCAACCGCGAGCGGTGGGTGGGGGTACACGCGTGGGCGTTGGGGCGGTTGCGGGTGCCGGCGGTGGTTGTGGTGGTCGCGTCGGTGGCGTTGCTCGGTGGTGCGGGGCAGTTGGAACGGCCTGGCGTCGGGGTGGCGATGTGGCTGGCGGCGGTGGCGATGGGGGCGAGCGTCTGGTTCGTCACGCGGCGGCTGGTGCTCACCTCGTGGCCGCAGAAGACGTGGCGCAGTGCGCGGCCGGAGTGGGGAGCGGTGATCCGGCTCGGGTTGTGCGTGCTGGTGGCGGTGGTCGCGGTGAAGTACGGGCCGGGGCAGTTGGCCGGGCCGTCGGTGGTGCTTGGTGCGGTGGTGTTTCTCGGGCTGGTGTGGGTGGCCTGGGAGCGCGGTGGTGATGCCGGGGCCGCTCGGTCCAAGGCCGACGCGGCGGATCGGGTTCGGGCGCGGGTGGCGATGCGGCCCGGGCCGGAGCGGCGCGTGGCGGTGATGCGGGTGGCTCGCGTGCTGGCTGTTGCGCCGATGGTGGTGCTCGCGTTGGCCTACGTGCCGATCGTGGATCGGTTGGACGGGTGGGAGTTCGTGACGGGGCTGGGCGTTTTTGTGTTGTGCTGCGCCACGGTTCTGTACGGGTACTGGCTCATGACGCACATGGGGAAGGAGCCCTGGCACACGCCGCACCGGTGGTGGTTGACCGCGGGGATCGTGGTGGTGTTCAGCGGGTGCCTGGTCACGGTCGCCGCGTTGGGGCGCACGTTGCCGTTGCTCGTGCTGGTGCTGATGTTCGCCGGGTTGTTGCTGAGCGAGGCGCAGCGGTTCGCGGAGACCGTGCCGGTGCCGAAAGGGTTGCTGTTCCTGGGTTTCAGCCGGACGCCGGTCGTGTTGCTGCTCGTGCTGTGCGTCGTCCTGAGTGGTGCGGGTTATCCGACGGACGCGGTGGAGAGCTGGTCGACGAACCTCAGGCAGGTGGTGCGCATGGCGTCCACGGTCATGGACTTCGAGCCGGCCAGGACCTGAAGGGCGAGGCCGTCGAGCATGCTGATCAGCATGTTGGCCAGCTCGACCGGGTCGCCGGCCGCAGCGATGTCGCCGGTTTCCTGGCCGTCGACGAAGATGCTCGCCACGATGTCGCGCCACTCGCCGTAGAAGCGCTCGTTGAGCTCCTGCAGATCGGGGCTGCGGATGGCCTCGACCCACAGCTCGGCCCAGACCTTCCAGGCCTCGACGGTCTCCGCGCCCTCGGGGAGGTAGGACTCGACGACCAGGCGCAGGCGGGACAGCGGGGGTTCGTCGGACTCGAGGATCCAGCGGCGGCGGGTGAGCGACTGTTCGAAGCAGTGCGCGAACGCGGCGTCGGTCAGCTCCCGCTTGGTCTCGAAGTAGTAGTGCACCGTGCCGCCGGAGACACCGGCGTCCTTCGCCACGTCGGAGACCCGGAGGTGGCGGAAGCCCTCTGCCGCGATCACCTTGCAGGTGGACGCGAGGATCTGCGCCTTGCGTTCGGCTTCCACGCTTGGACGGGGCATCCGTCACCTCCTGATTTACGCCGACCTTACCGAAACAGGGAACGAAGCTTGAGCTTGTCGACCTTTCCCACCATGGACAGAGGGAATCGCGGCACGATCGTGACGCCTCTGGGCTGGTGAAGATCACCCAGTTCGGCGATGACCGAATAGCGATGTTCGTCGAAGTCGAGCTCGTGGCCGTTTCCAGTACTGCGTACTACGTACCGGCGGACCATTTCGCCCAGGTCTTCGGCCGGTTTCGTGACCGCAAACACCAGGTCATCCGTCCGGTGTGCACGGGCGCCTCGTAGGCTGACCCGGTGGTCGCACCCCCCATCGCGCCGGATTCGTCGGAATCGCCGGAATCGCCCGCCCGCAGGCGGCGGCTGAGCCGACCGGTCCTGCTGCGCATGGCACTCGCCGTAACCGGCGGTGTGCTCATCTACCTGTCGTTCCCGCCGCGGCCGCTGTGGTTCCTGGCGCCCGTGGGGTTCGCGCTGCTCGCCTACGTGATCCACGAACGGCGAGCGCGGGCCGGGTTCGGGTACGGCGTGCTGTTCGGGCTCGGGTTCATGGTGCCGTTGCTGCGGTGGACCGGGGAGTTCGTCGGGCTGATCGCGTGGCTGCCGCTGGCGCTCGCGTGCGCGCTGATGATCTCCATCGGCACGGCCGCGATGGCCTTCGCGTCGCGGGTGCCGGGATGGCCGCTGTGGGCGGCGTGTCTGTGGGTGGCGGACGAGGCGTTGCGCGGGGTCTTCCCGTTCGGCGGCTTCACCTGGGGCAAGATCGCGTTCGGCCAGTCGGAGGGGTGGTACCTGCCGCTCGCCTCGCTGGGCGGGGCGCCGCTGGTGTCGTTCGCGGTGGCGCTGACCGGGTTCGGGCTGTTCTGGATCGCGCGGAACTGGAAGCTCGGGGTGCCGCTCTTCCTGGTGCCGCTGGTGGCCGGCCTGGGGGTACCCGTGGGGGTAGACGCCTCCGCCGGCACCGTGACGGTCGCCGCGATCCAGGGCAACGTGCCGCGCGCGGGTCTCGACTTCAACTCGCAGCGCCGGGCCGTGCTCGACAACCACGCCAAGCGGACGCTGGAACTGGCCGCCGCGGTCGCGCGGGGTGAGGCCAAGCAGCCCGACATCGTGATCTGGCCGGAGAACTCCTCCGACATCGACCCGTTCCGCAACGTCGACGCGGCGGCGGTGATCGACTCGGCCGCGCAGGCGATCGGGGCGCCCATCGCGGTGGGTGCCGTGGTGGTCGACCGGAGCGACGGGCTGCCGCGCAACCAGGTGGTGCTGTGGGACCCCGAGAAGGGGGTCACCGACACCTACACGAAGCGGAAGCTGCAGCCGTTCGGCGAGACGATGCCGATGCGGTCGTTCTTCCGGCTGTTCTCGTCCACGGTGGACCGGGCCGGGGTGTTCCAGCCTGGTTCGGACCCGGACGGCTTCGTCATGGGGCCCGCGAAGGTGGCGCTCGACACGTGTTACGAAGTGGCGTTCGACTCAGTGGTCCGCGACTCGGTGACGGCCGGCGCGACGATCATCGCGATCCCGACGAACAACGCCACGTTCGGCTACACGGAGATGACCTACCAGCAGCTTTCCATGTCACGGGTGCGTGCGGTGGAGCACGGCCGGGCGGTGGTCGTGGCCGCTACCTCGGGGGTCAGCGCGATCGTCGAACCCGACGGTTCCGTCACTCAGAAGACTGGGCTCTTCGTGCCCGGAGCCCTGGTCGCGACACTGCCGCTGCGGTCACAGACTACGCTGGCGACTTGGCTAGGAGCCTGGCCCGAGTGGGTGCTGACCGCTACGGGCCTTGTGGCGTTGGCGCTGGGCTTCACCCGACGACGGAAGGACTCGAATGGCGCAGCAGCCTGACCAGGAACTCGGGCAGGTGCTGGTGGTGATCCCGACCTACAACGAGCGGGACAACATCGGAAAGATCGTCAAGAGACTGCACACGGCACTGCCCGACGTGCACGTGCTGGTGGTCGACGACGGCAGCCCCGATGGCACCGGCCAGCTCGCCGACGAGATGGCGGCCGCCGACGAGCGGGTCCACGTGATGCACCGCACCGAGAAGGCCGGACTGGGCGCCGCGTACGTCGCCGGCTTCCACTGGGCGCTGGAGCGGGACTACGGCGTTGTGTGCGAAATGGACGCTGACGGCTCGCACGCCCCGGAGCAGCTGCACCGGCTCCTGGACGCGCTGCCGCAGGCCGACCTGGTGCTGGGATCGCGCTGGGTGCCCGGCGGCGAGGTCGTGAACTGGCCGGCGCAGCGCAAGTTCCTGTCGCTGGGCGGCTCGCTGTACTCGCGGCTCGCGCTCGGCGCGAACATCCGCGACATGACGGGTGGCTACCGGGCGTTCCGCGCGGACACCCTGCGCAAGCTGAACCTCGCGTCGGTCGCCTCGGCCGGCTACTGCTTCCAGATCGACCTGCTGTGGCGCACCCTGGAGCTCGGGTTCCGCGTGCGCGAGGTGCCGATCACGTTCCAGGAGCGCGAGTTCGGCGAGTCGAAGATGAGCGGCAACATCGTCCGCGAGGCACTGATCCGCGTGACGAAGTGGGGCCTGCGGCGACGCGGCAACCAGCTCAAGGATCTGTTCTCCGGTAAGAAGAAGTAAGCGCCACTGATCCCGGACCGTTCACTTCGGATGGTCCGGGATCAGGGGTGTGTACAGGCCGGTCCGGATGCGGCCGGTGCTTTCGTCGAGGTGGGGGCCTGACGTGGAACAACGGATGCTGGCTGACGGTGGGTCCGGGCTGGCGGTGAGTGCACTGTGCCTGGGCACCATGTTCTTCGGCACGACGGTGGACGAGCAAAGTGCGTTCGCCGTACTCGACCGGTTCGTCGAGGCGGGTGGCACGTTCATCGACACCGCCAACACCTACTCGTTCTGGGTGCCTGGCGGCACCGGTGTGGAGAGCGAGGAGCTGCTGGGCCGGTGGCTGGCGTCGCGGGGCGTCCGTGACGAGGTCGTGCTGGCCACCAAGGTGGGCGCGTTGCCCGATCCGCCCGGCGCCGCCTGGCCGGAACACGCGGAAGGGCTGTCCCGCGAGGTGGTGCGTGCGCAGGCCACGGCCAGCATGCGCCGCCTGGGCACCGACCATCTCGACGTGTACTACGCCCACATCGAAGATCGCCGTACGCCGCTGCACGACACCGTGGCCACCTTCGCGTCGTTGGTGACCGACGGCGTGGTGCGGGTGACCGGGTGCAGCAACCACGCTGCCTGGCGGGTCGCCCAGGCTCGGGAGATCGCCAGGGCCGAGGGGCTGCCGGGGTTCACCTGCGTCCAGCAGCGCCACACCTATCTGCGTCCCAGGGCGGGCGCGGACTTCGGGGCGAACCCGCACATCAGCGACGAGATGCTGGACTACGCGCGCGAAGAGCCCGACGTGACGGTGCTCGGCTACTCGGTGCTGCTGTCCGGTGCCTACACCCGTTCCGATCGGCTGTTGCCCGAGCAGTACGACCACGAGGACAGCGGGCGCCGGCTCGCCGTGCTGGCCGACGTGGCCCGTGAGCTGGGCGCGACGCCCAACCAGGTGGTCCTCGCCTGGCTGCTGGGCGGCGATCCGCCGGTGCTGCCGGTGCTCGGCGTCAGTTCGGTGAGCCAGCTCGACGAGTGCCTTGGCGCGGTCGGACTGGTGCTCGACGACGAACTGCGGCAGCGGCTCGACGACGCCGCCGCACCCGTCCCGGCGGGCTGAGCGCACTCGCGAGCACCGTCCGCGCATTACGATTCAAAATCGGTGCAGCGGAGGTGAGCGGTGGAGTGGAGTGCCGGAGCGGTCGCGCGGATGCTCGGCATCTCGCCCACGACCCTGCGCACGTGGGACCGCCGCTACGGCCTCGGTCCCAGCACACGGCACGAGGGCAAGCACCGCCGCTACAGCGATGAGGACGTCGCACGCCTGAAGCGCATGGTCGAACTGACCGGCTCGGGTGTCGCGCCCGCGTCGGCCGCCGCCTCCCTGATGCCGTCCGGCGCCCTGGACTTCGGGGCCGCGGCCGACCTGCTCGACGCGGCGCGGATGCGCAGGATGGCGGTCGGCCTGATCGCCCGCCACGGCGTCGTGCACACGTGGGACGCGGTGCTGATGCCGTTCCTGATCGAGCTCGGCGAGCGGGTCGCGGCGGCCGCCACCGGCATCGAGGTCGAACACGTCGCGAGCGGCAGCATCACCGACGCGATGCGGGTGTCGGGGGTGGTGATGGGAACGCCCGCGGTGTTGCTGGCGTGCGCGCCGGACGAACAGCACAGCCTGCCGTTGGACGTGCTGGCGGCGGCGCTCGCCGAGCAGGGCTGCGTGGCCCGCAACCTCGGTGCCCGAGTGCCCGGCCGCGCGCTGGTGAGCGCGGTGACGCGGCTGGAGCCGCGGGTCGTGTTCGTGTGGGCGCACAACCGGGCGTACGCGGAGCAGGTGCCGTTGGCGGAGTTGGCGGTACCGGTGCTGGTCGGCGGTCCGGGGTGGGACGGCGTGCCGCTACCGGCGGGCGTCCGGACGGTGGACACGCTCGCGGCCGCCGTTGAAACGATTTTGAATCGAATCTAGACTCTGAGGCATGAGCCTCGCGGACCGCATGATCCGCCTCGTGTGGGCGGTGGGTGGCGAGGACGTGGCCGAACGGGTCCTGCGCTCGCACTGGCGGGTGCTGCCGTCCGACGACGCGGCCGGGCGGGCGTTGCGGTCCCGGCTGGTCGAAGCGCTCCGGCTGGAACTGCCCGGACGGGCCGACGAGATCCGCCAGGCCGTGCTGGCCGACGAACTGTCCCTGCTCGACGACGCCGAACGCGCGGCACCGAGCCGCGCCACGGTGCTCGCCATCGTCCGCACCCTGCCCGTCGGGAGTTCCTCTTGCCCACGTTGCCGATGCGTCATCACCCCGTTCGAATGCTGCTCGTGTTCCTCGCGGCGGTCGTGGTGACCGCTGTCGTCGGATCGTTGTTCTCGGTGTCGGCGGGGGACGAGTACCTGGCTCTGCGCCGGCCGTCCTGGGCGCCGCCGGCCTGGTTGTTCGGTCCGGTGTGGACTGTCCTCTACGGAATGATCGCGCTGTCGGGCTGGCTGGCGTGGCGGGCGGGTGCCACGCGGGCCGAACTGATGCTGTTCGGTGGGCAGCTGGTGCTGAACGCGCTGTGGACGCCGTTGTTCTTCGGGCTCGGGTGGTACTGGATCGCGTTCGCCGAGATCGTGGTGTTGTGGCTGGCGATCGCCACGTTGGTCGCCGTGTTCTGGCGGCGCGGCAAAGCCCCCGCGCTGCTGCTGGTGCCTTATCTGGCGTGGGTGAGCTTTGCGGGGGCTCTCAACGTGTCGATCGCCGTGCTCAACTAGGCAGCTTCCGGCCTCGCGCGGTTACCCGGTGGTGGCCGGGACGAACTCGCGGAGCACCTCCATGCCGGTGATGGAGGACGGGCCGGCGGGCTCCGGGCCGAGGACGCGGGCCAGGACCGGACCGAGCACCTCGCGGAAGAAGCGGTCGGCGTGCTCCTTCGACTCCCAGACAGCGATGATGCGGAACTCGTCGTCGGACTGGCAGGCGTAGCGGGCCTTGAGGCCGTCCGGGGTGACCGCGCCCATCACCTCGTCGAGCTGGCCGAGGGACTTGGCGGGCGGGGTCGCGATGGTGAGCCACATGATGTTCCTCCTTGGTGGTCGTGGCTCGAACCTAGGAACTTCGGGCCGGTCAGCCATCCGCCGGAGTACTCGGCCGGGTACTCATCCACGCCGCGATCTGGCTGCGGGTGCTGAAGCCGAGCTTGGTGAGGATGTGCTGGACGTGGTTCTGAGCGGTGCGTTCGGAGATCACGAGCCGCCGGGCGATCTGGCGGTTGGTCAGGCCCTCGGTGACGAGCCGGGCGACCTCGTGTTCGCGGCTGCTCAGGTCGGTCGTCGTGAACGCGGTCATGCCCAGCGAGCGGATGGCGCGGTCGGCCGCGCGCTGAACGGGGTCCGCGTCCCGGCCCAGCGCACGCAACGCCGAGGCCAGGTGCCAGCGAGCCTCGGCCGCGAACGCCGGTGCACCCGCCCGCGAGGCTTCGTCGACGGCGGCCGTCAGATGGTCGACGGCGTCCTCGTGCGCGCCCAGGGCGAGGTGACCACGGCCCAGCGCGAGCGACACCGGGCCCATGTACGCGACGCCGTTGCCGGCCGCGTGCTCGCCGCGGAACGCACCGAGCCGGGGGAGGACCAGGGCCAGGTCGTCGAGCAGGCCCAGCCCGGACGTCACGAGGACGGCGTCGACGAGGCCCGGCAGCACGAAGAACGCCGGCAGGTCCCACCCGGCGATCGGGCCGGTGCGCCGGAACCACTCCAGCGCCTCGTCGTGGAAACCCGCGCGGTGCAGCAGGAACGCCCGCGTCAGCTTCGCCATCAGGCGGAAGCGCGGCGGCGGGTCGTGAAAGTGGCGGGCCAGCGCCAGGCCGTCCTCGGTGACACCGAGGTGGCACGCGAGCCCGCACTGCAGGGCGAAGTAGGCGCCCGACGCGGGTTCGCGCTCGATCACGCGCATGCGCTCGTAGGCCCGCCTGCCGACCTCCCGCGCCTCGGCGAACCTGCCCTGCGCCTGCGCCAGGCACGCGGTCACGACCTCCAGGTGCCATCGCGGCACCTGACCGCCGACGCGGTCGCACGCCAGCCGCAACGCGGGCAGTTCTTCCTGCGCGGAAGCGAGTTCGCCGCTCTCGATCAACGCGTGGACGCGCCACAGCGACCCCCACATCGCGCCGCGCGGGCTGTGGGTGCGGTGGGCGAGGCCGATCATCTCGGTGGCCAGCCCGAGCCGTTCCGCGCGGCCGGCCGGACCGGGGCAGGCTTCCTGGCGGGCGTGCAGAGCCTCGGCGAGGGCGCGGTCGTCACCGCTGCGCCGGGCGAGGCCGAGTGCCTCGCTGCTCAGGCCGTCGAGGCGGTGCTGCTCGCCGCGGTAGAACGCGAGGTGGCTGCGCTGGGCGAGCAGGCGGGCTCGGGTGGCCGGGCTGACCTCGTGGCGCAGTGCGTTGTCGCACAACGGGGTCGCGACCGCGTTCACCCCCGCTCCCGGTGCGGCTTCGAGCACCAGGGCCGCCTCCGCGATCTGCTCGGGGGTGCGGGCGAGTTCGGCCGCGCGCTGGGCGGCCTCGACGCAGCCCGCGAGATCCGCCGCGAAGTACGCGGCCTTCCCCAGCGCGACCTGGACCTCGCAGCTGTCCTCGATGGCCGCGGCCGCACGGTAGAGCCGCGCACCCTCCTCGTAGGCGAGGCGGGTGACCGCGTCCTCGGCGGCGCGGATCGTCCAGCCGCGGGCTTCCGCGGTCGCACCGCAGGCACTCCAGTGCCGGGCGACGTCCGCGTACCGGGTGCTGTCCGCCATCGCCTCGGCGATCCGGCGGTGGAGCGTGCGGCGTTCGGAGGTGCTGAGCGCGGCCTCGACGGCATCCCTGGTCAGCGCGTGCACGAACCGGTGCCCGGTCGCGTCGATCAGGGTCGTGGCCCCTTCCAGCGCGCTGATGGGCAGGCCGGCGGCCGTGGCGGCGAGGTCGAGGTCGAAGTCGCGGCCGATCAGCGCGGCCGTCTTGATCAGTTCGCGGGTGTCGGGGGCGAGCCGGTCGAGGCGGGCGGTCACGATGTCGCGGACGCTGCGCGGCAGCTGGTCCGCGCGCCAGGTGCCGTCCTGCACGGCACGGGCGATCTCCGTGACGAACAACGGGTTTCCGCTGGTCAGCTCGGTGATCGTGGCGGCGTGCTCGGCGCCGGCGAGTTCGGCGACCTCGTCGGCCGACAGTCCGTGCAGGTCGATGCGGACGGCCGCGCGCATGAGGTCCGCGACCGCCGGGCACGGGTCGCGGAAGGTGGCGAACAGCAACACGTCGCGCAGGTTCGTGGCGAGGTGCGCGAGGACGAGCAGTGAGGCCTGGTCGGCCCAGTGGACGTCCTCGACGATGATCACCAGGCCGGCGCGGTCCAGCGCGGTGGCGACGGCGTCGAACACCCGGAACCTGTCCTGTGGCACCTCGGCGTCGTGGGCGAGCACCTCGTCCGGACCGGCACCGGCCGCCTTGAGGATCTGCCGCCACGGCCAGAACGCCGGCGCGCCCTCGGTTTCGACGCAGTGCCCCCACACGACCTCGCGGCCGATCGCGAGCGCGTGCCCGGCGAGCTCCTGCGCCAGCCGGGTCTTGCCGATGCCGGGCTCGCCGCCGCACAGCACCAGCCCGCCGGTCCCCGCGGCCAGCCGCGAACGCACCATCGCGAGCTCACGGCTCCGCCCCACCACCTTCACGTCCCGGATATCGCTCGCGCCCGGAACGGCGTTTCCGGAGTTCGCTCGATAAATGGTTGACGGTGCTGCTGCCAGGCGGCAATGATCGGCGTCAACACCGACTCGGAGGAGCCTTACGTGCGCCACTATCGCAACTATCTGCGCAGCTCAGGCTCTCCGTAGCGACGTCGTCAGGCGTTGCCAACGCAGAGCCGCCCACCGGTACACACCGGCCAGGGCGGCTTTTTCGTGCGCTGGAAAAATGCTTTGAAACCAATGGTGGAGATGGGGCTGTGGAGCCCCGCCCGTCGGTAAAACGGGAGCCTCGCGCAAAGTCGGTTCGACTCCGTCCTCCACCACTTTCCGTTGCGCCACCGGGGTGACCCCGGGCAACGTCCTCCGCCCGCCCCGCGACTACAAGGGGTGAAAGGGGGATCAACCCATGTCGATCGACATCCAGCAGCCTCGGCCCCTCGGCCTCGTCGGGGGCCAGGTCCAGATCGCCGGCACCGCGGGCGGCGCGTTCGAGGCACAGTTCAACTACCGGATCCACGAGGGACACGACGAGGTCACCGGCGGGTTCATGGCCGGCGACGGGACCGGCGGCCACGGCCAGTTCCAGGTGAGCGTCGACGTCTCGGGAGCGTCGTTCGCGCTCGACCGGCTCTTCGTCGAGGTCTTCTGGGTCTCGCCGAAGGACGGGGAGGAGCTCGACAAGGTCATCGTGCCCGTCGTCTACGGGCCGCGGATCGTGCCGGGCTACCGCGTCTACCAGGAGTACGAGATCAAGCCCGGCGACTCGCTGTGGGCCATCGCCACGCACTTCTACGGCTCCGGCAACCTCTACACCCGGCTGGTGCGAGCGAACCCGCACGTCATCACGGACCCCAACGTCATCCATCCCGGGAGCGTGATCCGCATCCCGCAATCGTGACCTGGTCGCTGCCGGTGCTGATGTGCTCGCTCACCGGCAGCACCGCCCACCTGGCCGACCGTGAGCTGGGACACGGGCTCAAGTGAAGCTGTGCCAGGGACCTGGTGGCTTGTTGGTTTCATACAAACCACGCTGCTCAACTCGCTTCGATCTAGCGGTTCTCCTACCGGGTAGTAGACGAGAGTCTGTACATCGATTGGGCGGCGACTGCCGCTGAGGTTGTCTGTCCGCGAGGAGAGAAGTCGTTGTTCAGTCGTGTAGCGATCGTCAATCGCGGAGAAGCCGCTATGCGGCTGATCCACGCCGTCCGTGAACTCGCCGCCGAGTCAGGGGAACGGATCGAGACCGTCGCCCTGTTCACCGATGTCGACAAGTCCGCGCCCTTCGTCCGGGAAGCCGACCTGGCCTACAACCTCGGCCTGGCGGCCGATCGTCCGTACCTCAACCTCGAGGTGCTGGAGAAGGCGCTCGTCGAGACGAAGGCCGACGCCGCGTGGGTCGGCTGGGGCTTCGTCGCCGAGATCCCCGAGTTCGCCGAGCTGTGCGAGAAGGTCGGGGTCACCTTCGTCGGTCCCAGTGCCGAGGCCATGCGCAAGCTCGGTGACAAGATCGGCTCGAAGCTGATCGCCGAGGAGGTCGGCGTTCCCGTCGCGCCGTGGAGCCGGGGTGCCGTCACCGACCTGGAGCACGCGCTGAAGGTGGCCGAGGAGGTCACCTACCCGTTGATGCTGAAGGCGACCGCCGGTGGTGGTGGCCGCGGCATCCGCAAGATCACCTCGCCCGAGGAGATGGAAGAGAACTTCGAGCGCACCAGCCTGGAGGCCGAGCGCGCGTTCGGCTCCGGCGTGATGTTCCTGGAGCGCCTGGTCACCGGCGCCCGCCACGTCGAGGTGCAGGTCATCGCCGACGGGCAGGGCACGGCGTGGGCGCTCGGCGTCCGCGACTGCTCGGTGCAGCGGCGCAACCAGAAGATCATCGAGGAGTCGGCCTCGTGCGTGCTCGCGCCCGAGCAGGTCGACGACCTCAAGACCTCCGCCGAACGGCTCGCGAACGCGGTGGGCTACCGCGGCGCGTGCACCGTCGAGTTCCTGTACCACCCCGGTGAGAAGCTGTTCGCGTTCCTCGAGGTCAACACCCGCCTGCAGGTCGAGCACCCGATCACCGAGATCACCACGAGCTTCGACCTGGTCAAGGCGCAGCTGCACGTCGCGGGCGGCGGCAGGCTCGAAGGCGAGAAGCCGGTCGAGCTCGGCCACGCGGTCGAGGCCCGGCTGAACGCCGAGGACCCGGACCGCGACTTCGCGCCGTGTCCCGGCAAGATCGTCCGGCTGGAGCTGCCCGCCGGTCCCGGCATCCGCGTCGACACCGGTGTGGCCGAGGGCTCCCAGATCCCGTCCGACTTCGACTCGATGATCGCGAAGATCATCGCGTACGGCCGCAACCGCGACGAGGCGCTCGGCAAGCTGCGCCGCGCCATGGCCGAGACGACCGTGATCATCGAGGGCGGCACGACCAACAAGAGCTTCGTGCTCGACCTGCTCGACGAGCCGGCGGTGATCGACGGGTCCGCGGACACCAGCTGGATCGACCGCGTCCGCTCCGAGGGCGGCCTGATCTCGCACCGCCACTCCGCCATCGCGCTCGCCGCGGCCGGCATCGAGGTGTACGAGGACGAGGAGCAGATCAACCGCACGCAGCTGCTGGCGTCCGCTCGCGGTGGCCAGCCGCGCACGAACCACGAGGGCGCGCGCAAGCTGGAGTTCGTGCTGCGCGGCCAGCCCTATCTCGTGCAGGTCGCCCGCGTCGGTTCCGCGAAGTACCGCGTCGGGGTGTCCGCCGTCGACTCCGACACCGTGCTGTCCGCGGACGTCGACGTCGAGCGGTTCGACCACCACGTCGGGCAGATCACCGTGAACGGCACGCGGTTCCGCGTCGTCACCGGCACCTCCGGCCCGGTCCACCAGGTCGAGGTCGATGGGGTTACCCATCGGGTTACCCGTGACGAGGGCGGCGTGCTGCGCTCGCCGATGCCCGCGCTGGTCGTCGCGACTCCGCTGGCGGTCGGTGCCGAGGTCGAGGCCGGAGCTCCGGTGCTCGTGCTCGAGGCGATGAAGATGGAGACGGTGCTGCGCGCGCCGTTCCGCGCTCGCCTCAAGGAGCTCAACGTCGTCGTCGGCACCCAGGTGCCCGCCGGTGGTCCGCTCCTGAAGCTCGAAGAGGTCGAGGACGCGTCGGGCGCCGCCGAGGAGCAGAAGTCCGAGTCCGCGGTCGAGCTGGAACTGCCCGCCCCGCAGACCGGTGTCCACGCCGAGGAGCTCGCCGGCCGCGGCATCGACGACCTCCGGAACCTGTTGCTGGGCTTCGACACCACGGCCGCCGACACCGAGCGCGTGCTGTCGAACTACATGGGCGCGCGGCACGACCTGCTGGAGCGGCCGCTGGTCGCGGAAGCCCAGCTGCTCGGCATCTTCGCCGACCTGTGCGACCTGTCCCGCAACCGCCCGGCCGGTGAGGAGACCAAGCCGGAGAACCACATCCACTCTCCGCGCGAGCACTTCCACACCTACCTGAAGACGCTCGACGCGGACCGCGCCGCCCTGCCGGACACGTTCCGCGAGCGTTTGCAGCACGTGCTCGGCCACTACGGCATCACCGAGCTCGACCGCACGCCGGAGCTGGAGCAGGCGGTGTTCCGGGTCTTTCTCGCGCTGCGCCGCGGTGTGTTCGACGCGGCCGTCGCGACGACCCTGCTGCGCCAGTGGGTGCAGGAGGCGCCGCCGGTCGAGTCCGAGCAGGTGCAGGTCGGCCTGGTGCTGGAGCACATCGTCGCCGCGACCCAGGTCCGCTACCCGCAGGTGGCCGACCTCGCCCGCAGCGTCGTGTTCACCTGGTTCGCCCAGCCGCTGGTGCGCCGCAACCGCGCCCGCGTGCACAGCGAGGTCCGCAAGCACCTGATCCACCTCGACGCGCAGCCCCAGGCCGAGGACCGCGAGGAGCGGATCGCGGCGATGGTGGCGTCGGCCGAACCGCTGGTGCGCCTGCTCGGCCAGCGCATCGGCAAGCCCGGCGCGGACAACACGCCGCTGCTGGAGGTGCTGGCCCGCCGCTACTACACCAAGAAGGCGCTGGAGAAGCCGCGCGTGAACGGCGCGTTCTTCATCGCGGAGAACGAGCCGGAGCAGACCCGGCTCGTCTCGACCGCGGTGGAGTTCCCGGCGCTGTCGGCCGCAGTCGGCGACGTGGTGAAGCACGGCAACGGAACCGCGGTCGTCGCGGACGTCTACGTCAACTGGGTCGACGGCCCCTCCGACCAGGACGAGATGGCCGCCGGCCTCGGTGCCGCCCTTGCGGCGCACCAGCTTCCGCCGACGATCACCCGCATCACCACCACCGTGGCCGGTCGCCGCGGCGAGTCGATGCACCACCACTTCACGTTCCGCCCGTCGTCCAACGGGTTCGCGGAGGAGAGGCTGGTGCGCGGGTTGCACCCGCGCATCGCCGAACGCATGCAGCTGGAGCGGCTGCGGGAGTTCGACCTCACGCGGCTGTCCTCTGTGGACGAGGACGTCTACCTGTTCCGCGCGGTGGCCAAGGCGAACAAGTCCGACGAGCGGCTCGTCGCGCTCGGCCAGGTCCGCGACCTGACGCCGCTGCGTGACGACGACGGCCGGATCGTCGCCCTGCCCGCGGCCGAGGACGTGCTCGCGACCTGCCTGGACGGCATTCGCCGGGCACGTGCGCAGGCGGGTGGCCGGACTCGCCTGGCCACCAACCGGGTCGTGCTGTACGCGTGGCCGCCGACCGATCTGCACTCGGCGGACCTGGACGCGATCGCCACCCGCGTGCTGCCGACGACGACCGGCCTGGACCTGGAAGAGGTCCTGTTCCTGGCGCGCCGCAAGGACTCCGAAACCGGTGAGCTGTCCGACATCGGCGTCCGGATCGCGAACGACGCCAGTTCCGGCGTGCGGTTCTCGTTCGTGCAGCCGCCGACCGAGCCGATCCAGCCGCTCGACGACTACCGGCAGAACGTCCTGCGCGCCCAGTCGCGCGGCACGATCTACCCGTACGAGCTCGTCGAGATGCTCGTCGGCGACGGCGGGTCCTTTGTGGAGCACGACCTCGTCGACGGCTCCCTGGTGCCGGTGGACCGCCCGCGCGGCGGCAACAAGGCAGGCATCGTCGTCGGTGTGGTGACCACGCCGACCCCGGCCTACCCCGAGGGCATGAAGCGCGTGGTGCTGCTCGGCGACCCGACCAAGTCGCTGGGCGCGCTGGCCGAGCCCGAGTGCTCCCGCGTGATCCACGCACTGGACCTCGCCGAGGCACTTTCCGTTCCGCTGGAATGGTTCTCGCTGTCGTCCGGCGCGAAGATCTCGATGAGCTCCGGTGTCGAGAACATGGACTGGGTCGCGGCCGCGCTGAAGCGGATCGTCGAGTTCACCCAGGCCGGCGGCGAGATCAACGTCGTCGTCAACGGCATCAATGTCGGCGCCCAGCCGTATTGGAACGCCGAGGCCACGATGCTCATGCACACCAAGGGCATCCTGGTCATGACGCCGGACTCGGCGATGGTGCTGACCGGCAAGCAGGCGCTCGACTTCTCCGGCGGCGTCTCGGCCGAGGACAACTACGGCATCGGCGGCTACGACCGCGTCATGGGCCCGAACGGCCAGGCGCAGTACTGGGCCCCGAACCTGCGTTCGGCGTTCGACGTCCTGCTGGCGCACTACGAGCACAGCTACATCGCGCCGGGCGAGTCCGGTCCGCGCCGGGTTTCGAGCTCGGACCCGGTCGATCGTGACGTGTCGTCGTACCCGCACGTGGTGGCAGACAGCCCGTTCGCGACGGTCGGCGAGATCTTCTCCGTCGAGTCGAACCCGGACCGCAAGAAGCCGTTCGACATCCGCACGGTCATGCGCGCGCTGTCCGACCAGGACCACGACGTGCTGGAGCGCTGGGCCGGCATGGCCGACGCCGACACCGCGGTCGTGCAGGACGTGCACCTGGGCGGCATCCCGGTGACGCTGCTGGGCGTCGAGTCGCGCGGCGTGGCCCGCACGGGCTTCCCGCCCACCGACGGCCCGGACACCTACACCGCCGGCACGCTGTTCCCGAAGTCGTCGAAGAAGGCGGCCCGCGCGATCAACGCGGCCTCGGGCAACCGGCCGCTGGTGGTGCTGGCGAACCTGTCCGGGTTCGACGGCTCACCGGAGTCGATGCGCGAGCTGCAGCTCGAGTACGGCGCGGAGATCGGCCGCGCGATCGTGAACTTCGCCGGCCCCATCGTGTTCTGCGTGATCTCGCGCTACCACGGCGGCGCGTTCGTGGTCTTCTCGAAGGCCCTGAACCCGTCCATGACGGTGCTCGCCGTCGAGGGCTCGTACGCGTCGGTCATCGGTGGCGCACCCGCCGCGGCCGTGGTGTTCGCCCGTGACGTCGACGGCCGCACGGCCAACGACCCGCGGGTGAAGAAGCTGGAGGCCGCCGTGGCCGAGGCCGCCGCCGGTGCGGAGCGGGCGGCGCTGGCCGCCGAGCTCGCGTCGACCCGGCAGGGCGTGCGGACGGAGAAGCTGAACGAGATGGCCGCCGAGTTCGACCGGGTGCACAGCGTGCAGCGCGCGGTCGACGTCGGGGCGGTCGACGCGATCATCTCGGCTGCGAGCTGCGGCCGGCGATCATCAAGGCGATCGAGGACGGTCTGGTTCGATAGCAATGCTTGAAACGGGGGAGCCCGGTCGCCTTTCGGTGGCCGGGCTCCCTTGTCGTTGACGGGCCGTAACGTGATGGGCGTGGTGGACTGGAAGCAACGACCGGATCGGGGCGGCGCTGCGCGGGGAGAACCCGACCGTGCTGCGGCGGCTGAGCGCGGGGTTCGCGAACATCGGCGACGTGCAGTTCCTTCCCGGGTACTGCGTTCTGCTGGTGGACACGCCGGACGTGCAGCGGCTGACCGACCTGCCGCGGCGCAGGCGGCTCGAGTTCCTGGCCGACCTCGACCTCGCCGGTGAGGCCGTCGAACGGGTCTGCGGGCGTCGTGACTCCGGGTTCCGCCGGGTCAACCTGGAGATCCTCGGCAACAAGGATCCCTACCTGCACGCGCACATCTGGCCGCGCTACGACTGGGAGCCGGAGCACATCGTCGCTCGTCCGGTCTGGTTGTACCCGGTCGAGCGCTGGTCCGATCCGGCGAGCGCGCTCGGGCCCCGGCACGACGACCTCAGGGCCGAGCTCACCGCGGAGATCGATCGTCTGCGATCTCGTTCGTAACCCCGAACGGGATGTGCACGCACGGCACGGTCTGGATCAGGTGCCGGCGCTGGTCGTCGAAGAAGATGTGCGGCTTGAGCACGTCGAGGATCGGCGCCTTCTCCAGTCCTCCCAGGAAGAACGCGTCGTTCACGGTCAGCCCCCAGGCCTTGATGCTGTTGACCGCGCGTTCGTGCGCGGGGGCCGACCGCGCGGTGACCACGGAGACCCGGACGCGGTTCTCGGATTGGCGCTGGACGCGGTTGAGGCCGGCGAGGAAGTTCCGCAGCGGACCGGGGTCGAGCGGGGTGACGACGTTGGTGGCCTCGTGCTGCTGGAACTGGTCGAGGCCGCCGGCCTGGTAGACCCGCTCGGCCGCGTCGTCGGCCAGGACGCCGTCGAAGTCGAAGGCGATTCTCAGCGCCGGATCGTCGTCGTCCTTGAAGGAGGACTTGAGGACCTGTCCCGCGGGGAGGTTGGCCGCGGTCGCCCTGCGGACGTCGTTCTCGTTGGCGGACAGGAAGAGCGACATGTTCAGCGCAGGCATGAACTCGTGTGGTGCGCGGCCCTCGGTGAAGATCGCGCGGGTGATCGTGAGGCCGTGGTGGGCGGCTGAGCGGAGGATGCGCAGGCCGGTGTCGGGGGAGTTGCGGGACAGCACGATCACCTCGACCAGCGGGCCGATGTCGTTCAGGCGCAGGAGGCGGCGGATGAACGGGAACGCGACGCCGGGGCCGAACGGCTCGTCGAGGTGCGCCTCCTGGTGGGCGCGGTAGGCCTGTTCGCCCTCGGACTGGAAGACGGCGTCGGAGTCCGTGAGGTCGAACAGCGCGCTTGACGCGATGCCTACGACCAGCAGGTTTTCGAGGCTGGGGGCCATGGGTCCTAGATCGTAGCGGTGGGGTCGAGCGTTTCTGGTACGATCGTACCAATGTACTGGGTTGTGCTGGTGCTGTCCGGGGTGCTGGAAGCGGTGTGGGCCACGGCGCTCGCGGCGTCGCGCGGTTTCCGCAGGCCTTGGCCGGTGGTGGTGTTCGCCGTGTCGATGACGTTGAGCGTCGTCGGGCTGGCGTGGGCGATGCGGGGAATCCCGGTCGGTACGGCCTACGCGGTGTGGGTGGGCGTGGGGGCCGTGCTCACAGTGCTCGTCGCGGTGCTGCGCGGCGAGGAGAAGCTCGGGCTGGCGCGGGCGCTGTTGCTGGTCGCGTTGATCGGCTGCGTCGCGGGCCTGAAGGTGGTGAGCTGACGTGCACTGGATCGTGCTGCTGGTGAGCGCGGTGCTCGAAGCGGTCTGGGCGACCGCGTTGTCCGAAGGCGCCTACGTGCTGTTCGTCGTGGCCGCGACGCTGAGCATGGTCGGGCTTTCCTTTGCGATGAAACGGATTCCGGTCGGGACCGCGTACGCCGTGTGGGTCGGCATCGGAGCGGCCCTGACGGTGGCGTGGGCGATGATCACCGGCGCGGAAGCCGTTTCCCTGTGGAAGATCGGGTTCCTCACCGGGATCATCGCCTGCGTCATCGGGCTGAAGTTCCTTAGGTCAGAACCTTCAGTTGAAGCGCCACTGCTGGTTGGCGGTGCCGGCGCAGTCCCAGAGCTGGAGCCTGGTGCCGTCGGCCGAACTGGGACCGGTGGCGTCGAGGCATCTTCCTGAGCCCGCGTTGCGTAGCTGGCCGTTGGCCTCGGACGTCCACTGCTGGTTCGGTCCGCCGCCGCAGTCCCAGATCTGGGTGACGGCGCCGTTGGCGGTGCCGCTCGCGTCGAGGCACTTGTCCAGCGCGCGAACCGTGTTGCCGCTGCGGGTCCACTGCTGGGCGTTGGTGCCGTTGCAGGTCCAGAGCTGAACCGCGGTGCCGTTGGCGGAGTTCGCACCGGCCACGTCGACGCACTTGCCGCCGAAGCCGGTGATCGTGCCACCCGGCGGCGGCCCGGGGTCGCCGTTGCTCGCGGTCTCCCAGATCGCGTTGAGCAGGCTGGTGCTGCCGGTGGTGTCCTGCGACAGCTCCCAGTTCATGACGCCGCCGGCGTTGGACAGCGCCCAGGTCGTCTTGCGGCGGATCGTCGGCAGGCCGTTGAAGCAGTTGCCGTTGTAGCAGTCGCGATTGGCGTTGGCCGCGTCCTGCGCGACGAGATCGCGGTAGGAGATGTAGGTCGGCCGGCTGTAGAACGGCACACCGAGGACGGCCTTGCTCGCCGGCAGTCCGCGGTTCTTCCAGAAGTTGACCGAGTTGATCGACCAGTCGAAGTTGGCGTGCGGGCTGCCACCGTCGTAGGCCATGATGTTCAGCCAGTCCACGATGCCGAACACGGCGGGCTGGACACCTTGGGCGACCGGGCCTTCGCTCACGACCGCGGCCGTGAGCAGCTTGCCCCTGCTGTGCAGTGCGTCGCCCAGCTGGCGCATGAGTGCGGTGAAGTTGTCGCCCTCCGCGCCGGGATCCGGGTACTCCCAGTCCATGTCGACGCCGTCGAGGTTGAACTGGTTGACGAGGTTGATCAACGCGTTCACGAACGTGGTGCGGCTGTTCGTGTTGGCCGCCAGGATCTCGAAGTTGTCGTCGTTGCCGTTGTTCCAGCCACCGACGGCGATCGAGACCTTGACGCCGTTGGCGTGCGCGCCGGAGACGAGCTGCTGCAGCCTGCCGGGCTCTGGCGTGCCCTGGAGCGTGCCGTTCGCGTTCGGCAGCACGAACGCGTAGTTGATGTGCGTGAGCTTGTTGTAGGGGATCGAACCGACGTTGCTCGACCAGGACGGCTGGTAGCCGACGCTCTTGAAGCCCGGCGGATACGCGGCGTGCGCGGCCGGCGCGGTGATCGTGATGGTCGCCGCGGCGGCGGCCAGCGCGAGGCAGGCCGTCCCGAGGCGAGATTTGAGTGAACGCATTGCAGGGGTGCCTTCCACTTTCGTCGTACGCCCACCGCGACGTTAGTGGTCTAGACCGGTTGCTAGGAAGATCGACTGGCGACCGGAACGAGTTCCGGTCGCCAGGCTGGGAATCAACGGAGGTGGGACGCGCCGTTCAGGTCGATGATCGTGCCGCTGGCCCAGGTGGCCTGCGGCGTCGCCAGCCACGCGACCGCGGCGGCGACCTCCTCCGGTTCGGCCACCCGGTTGAAGGGGCTCTGTGCGCGGATCTGCTCGCCCTCGGGGCTCGCGAGCAGGTCGGTGACCATGTCGGTGCGGACGAAGCCCGGTGCCACCGCGGCGACCGCGATTCCTTGTGGTGCAAGCGATTGCGCGAGCGACTGGGTCATCGCGTGCAACCCGGCCTTCGCCGCTCCGTAGGCGGGGGCGTCGGGCTCACCCCGGAACGCACCCCGGGAGCCGATGTTGATGATCCTGCCACCGTCGGCCATGTGCCCGACCGCGTGCCAGGCGAGGTCGGCGGGGCCGAAGAGGTTGAGCTCGATGGTGCGGCGCCAGGAGTCCTGCCACTCCGCGAAGGTCGTCTTGGCGATGGGGTGGTGGAAGTAGATACCGGCGTTGTTGACCAGGATGTCGAGGCCACCGAGCCGTTCGACGGTCTGCTCGACGATCTGCTGGGCCTGGTTCGCGCCGAGGTCGCCCTGGACCGTCGTGTGGCCCTCACCCGGAAGGCTTTCGGCCACCTCGCGGGCCTTGTCCGGATCGGAGCGGAAGTGGACGGCGACCTGGTGGCCGTTCTGCGCGAGAGCGTGGGCGATGGCGGCGCCGATGCCGCGGGAGGCGCCGGTGACAAGAGCACGTCGGGTCATGACCCCATCATGACCCGACGTGGAGGTCCTACGCCTGGTTGTCGATCATCCACTTGCCGTTCTGCTGCACCAGCGTGTACGTGTGCCGCTCGGTGCTGTGGACGGCCGAGCCCTGCATGTAGGTGACCGTCACGGTCACGACGTTGTCGCCCTGCGGTGCGGGGTCGGAGACCTGCACCGAGGTGTACTGGCTCCAGAACGTCTGGTACGTCTGGAAGGTCTGCTTGCGCCTGACCTTGAATGCGTCGGTGAGCGTCGCGAAGCCGGCTTCGAGGTTGCCGGGGACCAACGCGTAGTAGGCCGTGATCGCCTGCTCGGCGGTCTGGGGCGTCGCGGGTGACGTCTGGCCCGGGGTGCCCGGCGGGTTGGTCTGGGGATTCGACTGGGGGTTGGTCTGCGGCTGCGTCGAAGTGTCCGTGGGCTGCTGCGGGTTGTTCTGGGGCTGGGTCTGCGACTGGCTGCTGGCCGGCGGGTTCGACGCGCCAGAGGAGGTCGGGCCGGTCTGCGTCTGGTTGTTCCTGTTGTTGCCCTTGGGCCACAACAGGAACGAGCCGACGCCCACGGCCAGGACGAGGAGGACGATCAGGATGGGGACGAGCGGGAACTTGCGGCGCTTCTCTTCGGGCTCGGCGGGAGGAGCCGGTGGGGGAGAGGTTGCCGGTCGGGTCGGTGCCGGGGTGGCCGCCGGTCGGGTGGGTGACGGCGCCGCGACAGGTGAGGCTGCGGGCTGCTGGGTTGCGGGCTGGCTCGCTGCGGCCTCGCTTGCGGTGGAGGTCGCGGCTTCGGCCGCGGCGGCTCCGGCGACGGCTTCTTCGGGCTCGGCGGCCTGGCTCGGCGCCGGCTCGCTCGACGCGGCAGCGGTGTCTGCCGGTGCGCTTGCCGGTGTGGAGGACTCGGCCGCAGTGTCCTCTTCGGACTCCGGCGCGGTGTCGACAGGCTCGTCGGCGTCAGCGGCAGGTTCGGCTGCCTCGTCCGTGCCCGATTGTCGCAGGCGGCGAGGTCAGCCCGGCTGCCTCCGACTGCGCGGCTGCCGCGACCAGACCGGCCGCGCCGGCCCCCGCCACAGCCTCGGCCGATCCGGTTTCCTGCTTCGCCTTCTCGTCGGGCTGGGCTTCGGCCGGCAGTTCCAAGGTCGCCGGGATGACGGCGGTCGCCTCCGAGACCTGCGGGGTCTCGTTCACCACGGCGGCCAGCAGGTGCACGGCCTCCTGCATGGAGGGCCGGCGGCGCGGGTCCGTGGCGAGCAGGCGGAAGAGGACGGGTGCCAGGTGGGGACCCGCGTTGGCGGGCGGCATGATCGAGCCGCTGGCGACGCGGTGCAGCATCGCGATGTGGTTGTCCGCGGCGCCGAATGGCGGGGTGCCCTCGACGGCGTTGTAGAGGGTGGCGCCGAGTGAGAAGACGTCGGAGGGCAGGCCGGCGTCCTCGCCGCGGGCCACCTCCGGGGAGAAGAAGGCGGGCGTGCCCACGGTGCCGGTCGCGGTGGCGGTGGCCGAGCCGTCGTCGCCGGTGGCGCGGGAGATGCCGAAGTCCGTGATCTTGACGTCCTGGTCGCCGATCAGGACGTTGCCGGGCTTCACGTCGCGGTGCTGGATGCCGTGGCGGTGCGCGGCGGCCAGTGCGGCGGCGGTGTAGCAGCCGATGCGGGCGACCTCGCGGGGCGGGAGCGTGCCCTGGTCGGTGATGACGGCGGCGAGGCTGCGGGAGGGGAGGTACTCCATGATCAGCCAGGGCTGACCGTCCTCCTCCACGACGTCGTAGACGCGGATGGCGTTCGGGTGTTCGAGCCGGGCCGCCAGTCTTGCCTCGCGCATGGCTCTGGCCTTCGCCCGCGCGATCTTGGCGTCGTCCATGCCGTCCAGCGCGAGCAGCTCCTTGGCCGCCACGACCCGGTGAAGCTGCTCGTCATAGGCCTGCCACACGACTCCCATCGCGCCCTGGCCGACCTTCTGCTTCAACCGGTAGCGACTCGCGATGAGCCGGTTGATCTCCTCCACGTCCGGGCTCCCGTTCCTTTGATCACCCACAAGTGTGACGGTTGCCGCGATCTCGGTTGACTGTAACCCCACATGGGGGTACATATGGGGTTATGCCAAAAATCAACGTGTACCTGCCCGATGAGCTGGCCGAAACGGTGAGGGACCTCAACATTCCCATCTCCGCGATCTGTCAGCGCGCTCTGGAGGTGTCGGTCAAACGCATAGCCACCATCCGCGCCCTCACGCCCGACGACATCCACGGCGAGCACGGCTCGCAGTTCACGAGACGTGCGATCGACGTGCTGTCCCACGCATCCGTGAGCACCGGACCGGACGGCAAGATCACCACGGCGCACCTGGTGCACGCTCTCGCGCTGGAAGGCGGCAACCTGGCGCTGGACGTGCTGCGTGCCATCGACATCGAGCCGCACCAGCTTCTCGACGAGTTCCCGCCGGAAGCGGTCGAGCAGGTCAAGGGCGAGGGATACGCCACCGACGCGGTCAACGCGCTGGAGCTCGCCGTCGTCGAGTCGGTCGCGATGGGCCACAACTACGTGGGCTGCGAGCACCTGCTGCTCGGCATCGTCGCCGAGCCCGACGGCAAGGGTGGCGAGTTCCTGCGCGGGGTGGGTGCGGACCTCAAGTCCACCCGCCGCGCGGTGCAGACGGCGCTCGCCGGCATCGTGCACCTCAAGAAACAGCAGCAGTCCGTGCCGGACGCCACCAAGGTCCTGGAGATGATCATGACTCGGCTGGACCGCCTGGAGCAGCAGGCGGGTATTGGCTGACGAGCTCCGCTCCGATCCGGACCAGGTGCTCCTGAACCGACTCGGGTGACTCCACGACGACCATGCCGCCCCACCCGGCGATGTTGCGCGCGATGTCGAGTGGGCGCGGCGCGGTCAGCTCCACCCGCACCTGGTCGCCGACCTCCTCGACGACGGTGCAGTGGCGTCCGTGCCGGCCCTGGAAGACGTCCAGGAACCGCGCGGGCACCAGCAGCACCGCCGCGGTCTCCGAACGCAGTCCCTCCACCCTGGTGACGATCGAGTCCCACGCCGCCGCGAGCTCGAAGTCAGCCGGCCGGGACGACGGTTCGCCGGTCAGCGACATGGTCGAGATGCGGTCGAGCCGGAACGTGCGGCGACCGTCCGGCGTGCCGGCGATGAAGTACCAGATGCCGTCCTTGTCGACCAGCCCCCACGGATCGACCACGCGTTCCCGGGCCGGGGTGCCGCGCTTTTCGTAGGTCAGCCGGACCTTCACCTGCCGCACCACCGCTTCCTGCAACGCCGACACCAGCGCCGGCTGGTCCCGCGTGTCCTCACCCCAGCCGGAGGTGTCGACGACGACCGCGGCCGCGGCGGCCTCGGCGTCCGCGCGGAACGTCCCCGGCAGCGCCCGCACCAGCTTGCGCAGGGCCGATTTCACCTGCGGCGCAACGGATGCCGCCGGACCGGCGACCAGGAACAACGCCTGCGCCTCCGCCGACGTCAGCCCGCTCAGGTCCGTGCGCGCGCCGCCGACCAACTCCCAGCCCCCACCCCGGCCCGGTTGGGGGTACACGGGTACCCCCGCCGAGGACAGCGCCTCCAGGTCGCGGCGTGCCGTGGCCACCGAGACCTCCAGCTCGCGCGCCAGCTCGGCGGCGGTCACCCGGCCACGGCTCTGCATCAGCAGCAGCGTGGCCACCAAACGGTCAGCTCTCATGTGTTCCAGCGTCTTCCAGAAAGTGCTCAGTTGATGAGCACTTTAACCTGAATAGTGGTTCTCAACAGCGAGAACGAGGGAGAACCACGATGTTGCGAGGCATGTCCACGGTGTCCTACTTCGCCGACGACCTGGAGGAGGCGCGCTCCTGGTACGCCGAGTTCCTCGGCACCGAGGCGTACTTCGAGGTGCGCACCCCGACGGGCGAGCTGGCGTACGTCGAGTTCCGCATCGGTGACTTCCAGGCCGAGCTCGGCCTCGTGAACCGCAAGTGGGAGGTGACCCCGTCGGCGGCCCCGGCGGGAGAGATCCTCTACTGGGCGGTCGACGACCTGGAGAAGACGCGGCAGCGGCTCTTCGAACTGGGGGCGCAGGAGCACGACGAACCGCGCGTGCGGGGCGAGGGTTTCGTGACCGCCTCCGTGATCGACCCGTTCGGCAACATCCTCGGGGTCATGACGAACACCCACTACATGTCGATCGCCGAGCAGAAGAGCGACAAAGGTCGCGGCTGAGAACCGTCGTTCGCCGGTCGGGGTGCCCGTTGAAGGCGGCCCCGAACCGGCGTGGGCACCTATCCTGCAGAGATGACGCAGCTCGCCATCACCGGACACCGCGGCCTCTCCGCAGAGCTGGAGGCGGCGGTCGACCAGATGATCCGCAGCGCAGTGGCCACGAACAACGACGTGGTGGGCGTGTCGTGTCTGGCGGATGGCGCGGACGCCGTGTTCGCGCAGGCGGTGCTGGACGCGGGCGGCTCACTCGTGGCCGTGCTGCCCGCGGTGGAGTACCGCGAGACGTTGCCCGAGGACTATCGGCCCGTCTACGACCGGCTCCTCGCTCGCGCCGGCAAAGTTGTGCAGTTGCCTTATGTGACACCGGATCCGCACGCCTACATGGAGGCGGGCAAGCGGGTGGTCGACGAGTCGGACTCGCTGATCGCCGTGTGGGACGGCCTGCCCGGTCGCGGTGCCGGCGGAACGGCCGACGTGGTCGCCTACGCGCGGTCGCGGGGCGTGCCGGTCACTGTCCTGTGGCCCGACGGCGCGATCCGCTGAGCACCCGCCAGAGGACCGCCGGCCGGAACAGCTTCGCCGGGTGGTCGACCATCTGCGCGACCCGGACGAACGACCGGTGGACCCGTGGGCTCCCAGGTATGACCCCGAGCAGGCGGCGTGTGTACCACTGCGCGAACCGCGTGCGCGGCGACAGCTTCTTGTTGCTCCAGCCCAGATCCGTGGTGGTCGCCGCCGTCCACGGGAGCTGCGCGGCCTTCGCGACCGCACGCTGGAACACCAGCGGATTCTTGGCCAGGTCGTGCTCCTGCAACAGGTCGCGCAGGTCGGCGCAGTTCAGGGTGGCGAGCGTCAGGCCGGTTCCGTAGACGGGGTTGAGCGAGACCACGGAGTCGCCCAGCGCGAGCAGGCCGCGCGGCCAGTTCGGCACCCGGTGGAACCTGTTCCAGCGGCTGCGCAGGTTGCCGGCCCGGTGGATCGCCGAGGCCGGGGTCGCCGTCTTGATGATCTCCGCGATGTCCGGGCACGTCAGCGTCGAGGCGAAGGTGAGGAACCCGTCCTCGTCGGTCGGTGCGTCCTCGCCGCCCGCGCCGAACAGCGTCACGAACCACAGTCCACCATCCACTGAGGACACTGCGCCGCCGCGTTTCGCTTCTGGTGCCTGGGTTGCCTCGGAGATGGACTTCCAGTCCAGCTTCAGGTCGTGGTTTACGTGATAGCGGCGTGAGGAGCAGGTGAGGTGCCCGTTCACGATCATCGGCGCCGGGCAGTGCACGCCGAACTCCGCGAGCCAGGACACCAGCTTGGTGTTCGGGCCCGACGCGTCGACCACGAGGTCCGCGTAGTCGGTGAACGGCGTTCCGGACCGATTGCCGTGCACTCCGGTGACCGTGCCGCGGTCGTGCAGCAGACCCTCGATCGTCACACTGTCCACAAGGGACACGTTCGGCAGCCTCAGCACCCGTCGCCGGATGATCCGCTCGATCGTCACCCGCGTCGCCGAGCGGACCTTCAGCCCGACGGGGTCGCGCGGGGCCGTTCCCGCGGGCGTCCGGCTCAGGACGTCGCTGCCGAGATCGGCCTCGGCCGCGCCGGCGGCTTCGAGCTCCGCGCCCAGCGAGGGGAAGAGCTGTTCGAGCACGTCGGCCCCGCGCGCCAGCAGCGCGTGCGGGTGCTGGGCCTGAGGAACGCCTGGGCGATACTCGGTGTCCGCGGTGATCTGGTCGCGTTCCACGAGAATCACATCTCCGTACGACTCGGACAGCACCCTCGCCGCCACCAGCCCCGCGAAGCCGGCGCCGATGACGAGGGCGCGGTCGGAGTACATGGCGCTCATGCTGGCAGAGCCCGCCTCCCGAATCGATCCCCCGAAAGTTCCGTCAAGCGCCCGGTCAGGTGAGCTTGGCGACCAGTTCGGCCCGGCTGCGCACGCCGAACTTCGTGAAGACCGACTTGAGATGGTCCTGGACGGTGAAGGGCGAGATGCTCAGTCGTGCCGCGATCTCCGCCGTCGACTGCCCGGCGAGCACCTCGTGGCAGATGTCCTGCTCCCTGGCGGTGACCCCGTAGGCCTTCAGCAGTAACCCCATCAGCTCAGCGCCGGACGCCCGGCTGATCGTCACCGCCGCTTCGAACTCGTCGTCGCTCACGAGCTCGCTCGCCTCCAGCAGGATCCACCCGCCGTGCGCGTCCCGCAGCCTCGCCTTGAACGTCCCGGACCGCGCCCCGGCCGCCGCCGCTCGCAGCATCACCGCGAACCGGCCCGGCGCGACGTCCTCCAGCTCGTCCCGCCAGCGCGCGGCGGAGGCGGTCGACGCCCGGATCGTCCCGTCCCGCGCGACGACGACGATGGCGGGCGCACCGGTGCGGCGGGCCGCGGTCCTCGCCGCGACCCTGGTGGCGGCCCCCAACGCGGGTGCCACCGACGCCATGAACTCCATCTCGCGCTCGCTGAAGTCGTTCGTGCGCACCATCCCGGCGGCGCCCCAGCAGGTGTCGTCGGCCCGGAACAGCGCCCGCAGCTCGTGGCTGAGCCCCAACGGCCGCCAGACCTCGTTGAGCCGCGTCGACCTCTTGTCCTCCAGCCGTGCCACGGTGTCACCGCGCTGGGCCAGCGTCGCGAACGTGTGCGGCTCGCCCGGCGTGTATTCGCAGGACGCGAGCACCGGTTCGTACTGCTGCGGGATGTGGTTGACGCCGCTGGTCATCGAGCTGATCGCACCCGAGTCCGGGTCCATCGAGGCCCAGCACGTGAGCTCGCAGGGCACGACCCGGTCCACCAAAGCGATGGCCGCCGCGTGCAGCTCCGCGACGTCCAGACCGGTGCTCGCCAGCGCCGTCACGTCGCGTCGCACGCCCAGCGCCCGACCCTCCCACATGCCTCGAAGTATGCGCCCACGTGGCGTTATGCGGACATCCCAGTTTCCCGGGATACCGGCCCTCGTCCGCGGAACGGACGCTCCTCAGCATGATGACCACTGCCGGCGAGGGCGAGGAACTGACCGCGCCCGACGCGAAGATCACCGTCCGGATCTCCGGAAAGCACACCGATGGCGCGTACGAGCTGTTCGAGATCGACGCGCCCCGAGGCGAGGCCGCACCCCCGCACCGCACCCCATGGCCCAAGGCCTACTACGTGCTGCACGGACGCATGGCCGTGCTGCTCGACGGCGAACTGCACGACCTCTCGCCGGGCGACGCCATCACCATCCCACCCAACGCACCCCACACTTTCACCGTCCACACGCCGTCCGCGCAGTTCCTGGCTTTCGCCGTGGGCGACGTGATGAGCGCCTTCTTCCGCGATCTTTCCTCCAGCGGGCTGGCCGCGCTGGGACGGCACGGGGTGACGCTGTGAGCCTCGTTGCCCAGGTCGCCGCGGCGATCGCGGCCCTGGTCCACCTCGTCGTGTGGGTCTGGGAGGCGTTCCTGATCCACCGCGTCCACTACAGCGTGTTCCGCCAGCCCGCCGAGCACGTGCCGGCGATCCGGTTGTGGGCGTTCGGGGTCGGCTTCTACAACCTCTGGCTCGCGTGTGGCGTGATCGCGGGGCTGATCGCGCTGCACACCGGGCACGGACTGGTCGGGCAGACGCTGCTGATCTACACGGCCTGGTTCATGGTCCTGTCCGCCGTCGTGCTGGCGGTGGCGGACCAGCTGTCGATGAGCCGGCCGCGCAACCAGGCATGGGGAGGTGTTGCGGCGGAAGGCATCCCGCCGCTGATCGTGCTGCTGTTCGCCTAGGCCACGTCAGCGAACCTGCCAGAAAGGGTCAACTCAGGACGTGAAACTCATCGAACGGACCTACAGGACGCGGCCTACGCTGATCCCAAGACAGGACAACTTGGGGGAAGTGTTCGTGAAGACCGTTGAACTACCTGACGGAGCCGTGGTGACCGGGCGTGGCCTGCGGGACGGCAAGCTCGTCGAGCCATACCCTCACTACGGGGTATACCTGCAGCCCCGGCCGGTCGACGTCCCGTGGGAACACGACTGGATCGACTGGCCGGACTTCCGCCTTCCGCGTGATCACGACGCCGCGATCAAGCTGATCCGCTCGCTGCACGAGCGAGCGCTGGCCGGTGAAAGCGTCGAGGTGGCGTGCAGTGGTGGCGTCGGGCGGACCGGAACGGTGATCTCGTGTCTCGCCGTGCTCGCCGGCGTTCCCGCTGAGGAAGCCGTCGCGTGGACGCGCGCCAACTACCACCGGCGCGCGGTGGAGACGCCGTGGCAGAAGCGCTGGGTGCGGAAGTTCCCCGCCCAGTAACAATCCAGGCAGGTCAGGATTCGAGCTCGACGACACGGCGCTTGTGCACCAGCTCGATCACCTCGGGTGGTACCGAGTCCCCCGCCTCCAGCAGGCGGGGGAGCAGGTCCGCCTCCGTGGTGAGGGCGCGGAAGGCCAGCTCGACCGTGACGTCGTGGTCCGGCCGGTGCAGCACGGTGATCTCGTCGCCGGGCGCGATCAGGCCGGCCTCCAGCACCCGGAAGTAGGCGCCGGGCCGCGCGACCTGCGTGAACCGCTTCACCCAGCCGCGCTGCGCGAGGAACTCCGCGAACGTGCGGCACGGGATCCGCGGCCCGGTGACCTCCAGCGTCGTGGTGCCGATGCGCCAGTGCTCGCCGACGACGGCGCTCGTGTGGTCGATGCCCTGCGTGGTCAGGTTCTCGCCGAACTGACCGTTGTGGAACTCGGCGCCCATCTCGGCCTGCCACCAGTCCAGATCTTCGCGGGCGTAGGCGTAAACGGCCTGGTAATCGCCGCCGTGGACGGTCAAGTCGCCGATCGCGTCGCCCGCCACGCCGCTGCCCGCGGTGCCCTTCGGACCGGGCGGGCTGATCTGCAGCGGGCCGTCGGCCGGGCGCTTGTCGATGCCGGTGAAGCCCGTGCGGGCGTAGTCGACCGGCATCGTTTTCTGGGCAACGTTCAGCGAGAGCACTACGGGCATGCAGCCGACATTAGGTGGTCAGCTCCGGCCTCGCGATCGAATTGACGTAGTTCTCGTACACGCCGACCTTGTGGGTGATCAGGTTCATGCACTCCTGCAGCTGGTCCATCTGCTGCCGGACGCGCTCCTGGTGCTCCTTGAGGATGTCCAGCCGCTGCAGCTCGTTGCCGTCGCCCTTGCGCACCAGTTCGGTGTAGCGGCGGATCTCCGGCACCGGCATCCCCGACATCCGCAGCATGATGCACATGCGCAGCCAGTCGACGTCGTTCTGGGTGTACACGCGTCGCCCGCCAGGTCCTCTGTGGACCTCGTGGGCGAGGATGCCTTCCTTCTCGTAGAACCGCAGCGCGTGCACGCTCAGTCCGGTGCGTTCGGCGACCTGTCCGATGCTCAACCCCATGACCCGAGCATAGGTTCTTGACCTAGAGACGACTCCAGCTCCTATGTTTCCCGGCATGACTATGCGCTATCGGGTGCTCGGGGGCACCGGCATCGAGGTCAGCCATCACTGCCTCGGTGCCATGATGTTCGGCTCCGTCGCCAACAACGACCACGAAGAGGGCGTGCGGATCATCCACCGCGCACTCGACGCGGGCATCAACTTCGTCGACACCGCCGACATGTACTCGGCCGGGGACTCCGAGGTGATCGTCGGCAAGGCTCTCGCGGACCGGCGCGATGACGTCGTGCTCGCCACGAAGGTGCACTTCCCGCTGGGGGAGGGCCGCAACCGCAGCGGCAACTCGCGCCGCTACATCGTGCGCGCGGTCGAGGACAGCCTGCGGCGGCTCGGCACCGACTGGATCGACCTCTACCAGGTGCACCGGCCGGACTGCACGACCGACATCGAGGAAACGCTGTCCGTGCTGACCGACCTGGTGCGCGACGGCAAGATCCGCGCGTTCGGGTGCTCGACGTTCCCGGCCGAGGAGATCGTCGAGGCCCACCACGTCTCGCTGAACCGCGGTTTCCTGCGGTTCCGGACCGAACAGCCGCCGTACTCGTTGCTGGCGCGGGGGATCGAACGGTCGGTGCTGCCGACCTGTCAGCGGCTCGGGATGGGGGTACTCGTGTGGAGTCCGCTGGCCGGCGGGTTCCTGACCGGCAAGCACCGGCGGGGTGCTGCCGCCGAGGCGTTCCGGTCCACGCTGCACCCGCAGCGGTTCGACGAGACGCTGCCGGAGAACGCGGCGAAGTTCGACGCGGTGGAGGAGTTCGCGAAGCTGGCCGACGAGATGGGGGTGTCGCTGCCGGCGCTGGCGATCGCGTTCGTGACCACGCACCCGGCGGTGACCTCGGCGATCACCGGTCCGCGCACGATGGAGCAGCTCGAGTCGCTGCTGGAGGGCGCCTCGCTCGTGCTGACCGACGACGTGCTGGACCGGATCGACGAGATCGTGCCGCCGGGCGAGGACCGCTACGACGTACAGGGGTTCTGGAAGCCCGCGTCGCTGGTGGACGTCCACCAGCGACGCAGGCCGCTCGACCTGCGCTGAGCTACCAGACCTGGGTGGTCAGGCCGGTGCCCAGGTAGATCTGGTCGGACCCGTTGCCGTCGTTGTCGTCGGTGTAGACGACGGTGATCCGGCCCCACGGGTCGACGCCGACAGCGGGTTCGTCCTGCCTGCCGGTGGCGTTCGAGACCGTGATCTGCCTCGGCGGCCGGCCGGTGGTGGTGCCGTCGGGGTTATAGGTGTGGGTATAGATGTCCTGTGCTTCCGCGGTGGTCACCGCGACGCCGAGCTGGTCGTCGATGCCGATCTGCGGATCGGTGCCGGTGGTGCTCGCCGTCGTTCCGCGGGTCGCGCCGGCGGCGGTGAAGGACTGGGTCTTCACCCCGGACTGCTCCCAGGCGACGGCGAAGTCGCCGTTGAAGTTCGCGGCCACGGCGGGGCGTTTTCCCTGTCCCGTCGTGGTCTGCGCCTGCTTCACGCCGCCGGCCGGGGTGACGATCTTGCGGGCGATGTTCGCGCCCGCCTCCCACACCACGATCGCGTTGCCGGCGGCACCCATCGCGGCCTGGGGTTTGGCGTGGGTGCCACCCGCGTTGCTGACCTGCGCCTCGTAGGTCTTGGCGCTGATGGACGCGAACCCGCTCATCCGCACGGTGGGCGGGTTGGTGCCCTGCTTGTCCTCCCACGCCACCGCGAACCCGCCGGTGTCCGGATCCGCCGCGACGGTGGGGAAGTACTGCTGGCCGTCGGAGTTCGCGTTGGCCGTGCCGGAACCCGAGACGGTGCCGCTCGCGCTGACCGAGCGGACCGCGATGTTGTAGTAGCCGTTGCCGTCCGGGTCCTCCGACCACACGACGACAGCGGTGCCGTCCTCGTGCAGTGACACGTCCGGCTGCCAGTGGCGCCAGTTCCCGGTGCCGCCGGTCGACAGTTTCTTCTCGTAGCGGGAGGTGCCCTCCTGGTAGAGCCGGATCCAGATGTCGGAGTGGACCGGGTCGGCGGGGTCGGTCGTGTCCCGGTCGTCCTCCCACACGACGGCCGTGTAGCCGTTGCGGGTGGCCGAGACGGACGCGTTGTCCTGGTCACCGGTCGAGTCGCTGTTGACCGTGGACCACGTGATCGGGGCGGGTGCGAGCAGAAGAGTGGCGATCAGCAGTGTCTTCACGGCGCCTGCAATCCGGGGTTGTTCGCCTCGACCACGTAGCTCCCGACGGTCTTCACCGGGTAGTCGCGGACGGTCACCTTGTCGACGGCGCGGAAGTCGACCCGCATCTCGGTGGGGCTGGTGTGGGTACGGACATAACCCCGAAGGTTCTTGAAGAACTTCACGTGGGGGTTCAGCGCCGGGTTGAGGCTGTTGTCGGCCGCGTTGCCGTCACCACCGGACGTGATCGACGTGGTGACGAGCTCGGTGCCGATGATCCGGTTCTGCGACTGGTAGTTCTGCATCAGGTTCGCGGCCCAGCTGCGGTGCACGTCGCCCGTCAGCACGACGGTGCCCTTGTTCCCGTTGGTGTCCCAGGCGTTCTGGAGGCGGGTGCGGTTGGCGGTGTAGCCGTCCCAAGCATCCATGCTCTTCGCGCCGTCCGCGCTCGCGAGCCGTTGGGCGAAGAACACCTGCTGGCCCAGGAAGTCCCACGTGCCGAGCCGCTGCCGCAGGCCGTCGACCAGCCACGTCTCCTGCGCCGTGCCGGTGAGCGAACGCGCCGGATCGTCCGCGGCCGGGCAGACCTTCGTGCCGTCGCCGCACGCCTGGTCGTTGCGGTACTGGCGGGTGTCGAGCATGTGGAACGTGGCGAGGCTGCCCCAGCGAACCCTGCGGTGCAGCAACATGTTCTCCGCACTGGGCGCCTGGGCGCTGCGCAACGGCATGTGCTCGTAGTACGCCTTGTACGCGGCCGCGCGGCGTGCCGAGAAGTCACCGGCCGGCGAGCTGTCGTTGCGGATCAGGTCGGCGTAGTTGTTCTCGACCTCGTGGTCGTCCCAGACCACCAGCCACGGTGCCGCGGCGTGTGCGGACTGGAGATCCGGATCCGTCTTGTACTGGGCGTGGCGGACCCGGTAGTTGGCGAGCGTGCTGATCTCGGTGGCGGGCGCGAACTTCCGGACCTTCGTGGTGGTGGCGGCGCCCTCGTAGATGTAGTCGCCGAGGTGCAGGATCAGGTCGGGGTTCTCCTCGGCCATCCGGCGATAACCCGTGAAGTAACCCTCCTCGTAGTGCGAGCACGAGGCGAAGAGCATGGTCAGTTCGGGGGAACTGCCGGGCGCCGGAGCGGTGAGGGTGCGTCCGACGGGGGAGATGTGCCCTCCGGTGCGGAAGCGGTACCAGTACTCGCGGCCGGGCAGCAGACCGGTGAGGGTCACGTGGACCGAGTGGGCAGCTGCCTGGGTCGTGGTGAACGTGCCGGTGCGGGCGATCTGGGTGAACCGCTCGTCGGTGGCCACCTGCCATTCGACGGCGGTGTTGGTGTTCGGCATGCCGCCGAGCCCGTCGCCGTTCAGGGGGTTGGGGGCGAGGCGGGTCCAGATGACGAACCCGTCCGCGGCCGGTTCGCCGGACGCGACGCCGAGGGTGAAGGGGTAGCCGATGGCGTTCGCCAGTCGGGGGACGAGGACTCCGGCGCCCGCTCCCGCGAGGCCGCCCACGATGAAGGTACGTCTCCGTAACGTGGTCATGACCCGAAGGCTTACCGAACGCGGGTAAAGGCCCGCCTAATTGCGTGTGGCCTCAGAGTGGTCTCCCACCAAGCGAAAGCCTCGTAGTCGTCGCGGTGGAGGTCGAACGCGTCCGCGAGCAGTTCGGCCGCGCTCAGCGGGATGCCGGTGTCCCGGACGGCTCGGTAGAGCAGCGCCACGTGGTCGCGGGACCAGGACTCCAGCCGCAGCCCGGGTAATCGTTCGGCGTCGCAGCAAGGTTGGGCGCACACCACGAGGTCGAACCACTCGTCTTCGCGGTCGTTGAAGGCGACCGTGACACCGAAGCGGTCCGGACTCAGCGCGATGACCGTGCTGTGCCGGGTCTCGTAGTGCAGGGGGTAGGGCAGGGAGGACAACCGACGGGCGGCGTGCCGGTCCGAGCCGGTGAGCCGCACGCGGTCGTGCCGGGTGCCGCGGTCGAGGACGACGACCTCCCACCCGCTGCGGGTCAACCGGAGTGCGGTCGCGAGACCGGCGATCCCGGCGCCGACGACGAGTGCTGTGGCCATGACCAGCCCCTTCCCCTAAGATTGAGGCTAGCGAATGTTCAGAAAGTTCTGAAGACAGGAACACTGTGACGGGCGAGACAGATCGCAAGCAGGCGGCGGAGCACCTCGCGCTCACCCTGGTCGTCGCGGGGATGCAGCGGATGGCGGCGCGGGTGCTGGCGGCGTTCCTGTTCACCGACGAGCCGTCGCTGACCGCCGGTGACCTGAGTGAGGGCCTTGAGGCGAGCGCCGGATCGGTGTCCGGCGCCATCAAGACGCTCATGCAGATGGGGTTGATCGAGCGGGTGCCGGTGCGAGGCAGCCGCCGCGAGCACTACCGGATGCGTGATCGCGCGTGGACCACGCTCTACGGCAGGCAGCACGCCCCGATCGACGACATCCTGTCCGCCGTCGCACGCGGCGTCGAGGCGGTCGAGCCGGGACCGGCCCGCGAACGGCTGGTCTACATGCGGGACTTCTACGAGTTCCTGCTGGGCGAGGTGCCTTCGCTCATCGAGCGCTTCGAACAGCGTCGTGGCGAATCCCGTCCATGATCAGGTCCAGCATCCGCCTGGCCTGATCCGGGTCGCCGTTCTGGGCGACGCCGATCAGCAACGCCATCAGGTCCATGGGTTCCGTCCGCGCTCCCAGTGGGGTCAGCAGACGGGTTACCGCCTCGGTCATCTTCGCGCGGCTGTGCTCGAACGGGTTCAGACCGGCCGTGATCAGCGACCTGCAGCGCGTCCTTGAGGTCGCGTTTCGTTGCGGCATAAGCGATGAAGCGATCCATCCACTCGCGCAGCGCTGCTTCCGGCTCGTGGGTCTCCAGTAGCTCGGGCGCCGCGTCGCAGAGCTTCTCCAGCTCCTGGCGGTAGACGGCCTCGATCAACGCCTCGCGGGTGGGGAAGTGCCGGTACAGCGTGCCGATCCCGACGCCCGCCTTCTTGGCGATGGCGCCGAGTGTCACGTCCTTTTCGTGAGTGAAGGCGTCCAGCGCCACTTCGAGCAGCACGGCCCGGTTGCGGGCAGCGTCAGCACGCACTTCTGCACTCCTGTAGGTCATGTCACTTGCGAAACGGAGGAACCTCCGCTTAGAGTGGAACTCGAACCGGAGGAACCTCCGTTTCAGTGTACGACAAGGTTGGGGAATTCGAGATGAGTGAGTGCATCACCACCCCGTTCGGCTTCGAGAGCACCGCTCTCGAGGTCGTCGAGGGCGTCGACCTCTCGGACCGTCGCGCCGTGGTCACCGGTGGGGCGTCGGGCATCGGTGTCGAGACCGTGCGGGCCCTCGCGAGTGCGGGCGCCGAGGTCACCATCGCGGCCAGGAACGTCGAGGCAGGACAGAAGGTCGCCGCGGAGCTGTCCGCCGCCACCGGCAACAAGAACATCTTCGTCGCTCCGCTGGAGCTGACCTCGCAGGACTCGGTCAAGGCCTTCACCAGGGCCTGGGACGGACCGTTGCACCTGCTGATCAACAACGCCGGGGTTATGGCCGCACCCCTCACTCGCACCCCTGAGGGCTGGGAGCTGCAATTCGCCACGAACCACTTCGGGCACTTCACGCTGACGATCGGCCTGTTCGGCGCGCTGCGCTCCGAGGGTGCGCGCGTCGTCAACGTCAGCTCGGCTGGCCACCTGAGCAGCCCGGTGGTGTTCGACGACATCCACTTCGAGCGCCGCGCGTATGACCCGTGGCAGGCGTACGGCCAGTCGAAGACCGCAAACGTGCTGTTCGGCGTTGAGGCTGGTGCCCGGTGGGCGTCCGACGGCGTCACGATGAACGCCCTGATGCCTGGCGGGATCCTGACGAACCTGCAGCGGCACATCTCCGCGGAGGAACTGCAGGAGCGGATTCGGCTGCGTGGCGGCGGCATGCGGTTGAAGTCGCCGGAGCAGGGTGCGGCCACGACGCTGGTGCTGGCCGTCTCGCCGCTCGTCGAAGGCGTGTCGGGGAAGTACTTCGAGGACTGCGACGAGGCGTTGCCGGCCACCGAGGAGAGGCGCTCCGGTGTCGCCGGCTACGCGCTGGATCCCGACGCGGCCGCCCACCTGTGGAAGGTCTCCGTGGAGACCCTGGGGCTGAAGGCGAAGGAGCTGGCATGAGCGAGCTGATCACCACCGGGTTCGGGTTCGAGACGACGGCGCTGGAAGTCGTTGAGGGAGTTGACCTCTCCGGTCGGCGCGCTGTGGTCACCGGTGGGGCGTCGGGCATCGGCGTCGAGACCGTCCGGGCATTGGCGACGGCGGGAGCCCAGGTCACCATCGCGGCGCGTGACCTCGACGCCGGTCAGCGCGTGGCGTCGTCGCTGATCACCGCCACCGGCAACAAGAAGATCTCAGTCGCGCGGCTGGACCTGGCTTCGCAGGAGTCGGTGAAGGCGTTCGCGCGGAACTGGGACGGGCCGCTGCATCTGCTGATCAACAACGCCGGGGTTATGGCCACACCCCTCACCCGCACCCCAGAGGGCTGGGAGCTGCAGTTCGCGACCAACCACTTCGGGCACTTCACGCTGACTCGCGGCCTGTTCAACTCGCTGCGCGCAGAAGGAGCCCGCGTGGTGAACGTCAGCTCGTCCGCGCACCTCATGGGTGACGTCGTGTTCGACGACATCCACTTCGAGACTCGCGAGTACGAGCGCTGGGAGGCTTACGGCCAGTCGAAGACCGCAAACATCCTCTTCGGGATCGAGGCCGGCCGGCGCTGGACCGCCGAGGGCATCACGATGAACGCGCTGATGCCCGGCAGCATCGCGACGAACCTGCAACGGCATCTCACGCGGGAAGAGCTGCAGGAGCGGATCAGGCTGAGCGGTGGTGCGGCCACGCGCCGGATGAAGACGCCGGAGCAGGGCGCGGCCACGACGCTGGTGGTGGCCACGTCGCCGCTGCTGGAAGGCTTGTCCGGCAGGTACTTCGAGAACTGCGACGAGGCGCTGCCGAGCACCGGGGGAGTCCTCTCCGGCGTGGCCGCCTATGCGCAGGACTCGGAGGCCGCGGCGCAGCTGTGGAAGGTCTCGGAGGAGACGCTCGGCCGGTAGAGGTCTGGACCATTTCGTGCTTCAATGACAACGGGTCGCCGCCTGAACGCGAAAGGTGAGCGAATGTCTGCCCGCTTGTTGCCGAGGGCGCCCGTGTCGAAGACGTTGGCAGCCCTGCTTCTGCTCATGAGCACCTTGCTCGTCCCGTCCACCGCGCAGGCGGCCGACACCTGTGCGCTCAAGTCCCGCCCGGCCGGCAAGGTCCTGCACGGGTACTGGGAGAACTGGGACGGCGCGTCGAACGGGGTACACCCGCCGTTCGGCTGGACCCCGATCACCGACAGCCGCATCAGGCAGCACGGCTACAACGTGATCAACGCGGCGTTCCCCGTGATCCGCTCCGACGGCACCGTGCTGTGGGAGGACGGCATGGACGCCGGCGTCAAGGTCGCCACGCCCGCCGAGATGTGCGCGGCGAAGGCGGCCGGCGCCACGATCCTGCTGTCGATCGGTGGCGCGGCGGCGGGCATCGACCTGAGCTCGACCGCCGTCGCCAACCGGTTCGTCGCCACCGTCGTGCCGATCCTGAAGAAGTACAACTTCGACGGGATCGACATCGACATCGAGACCGGCCTGGTCGGCAGCGGCAACATCAACCAGCTGTCCGCCTCGCAGGCCAACCTGGTCCGCATCATCGACGGGGTACTGGCCGCGATGCCGTCCGGCTTCGGGCTCACGATGGCACCGGAGACCGCGTACGTGACGGGCGGCAGCATCGTCTACGGCTCCATCTGGGGCGCGTACCTGCCGATCATCAAGAAGTACGCGGACAACGGGCGCCTGTGGTGGCTGAACATGCAGTACTACAACGGTTCCATGTACGGCTGCGCCGGCGACAGCTACCAGGCCGGGACCGTGCAGGGGTTCGTCGCGCAGACCCAGTGCCTCAACCGCGGGCTGGTCGTGCAGGGCACCACGATCCGGGTGCCCTACGACAAGCAGGTTCCAGGACTGCCCGCGCAACCGGGTGCCGGTGGGGGTTACCTGAACCCCTCGCTGGTCGGTCAGGCGTGGAACAGCTTCGGCGGCCAGCTCAAGGGCCTGATGACCTGGTCGATCAACTGGGACGGCTCGAAGAACTGGACCTTCGGCGACAAGGTGAAGTCGTTGCAGGGCCGTTAGGGAACGCCTGCTCAGAGAACAATGGTGTTCTGCCCGGCGGCGATCCTCCACTCACCATCCTCTTTGGACAGAATGTAGAGCGGTGAGCCCTCGTTCTGATCGGTGATGGGGGTGCCGTCGGGCTTGACCGGTCGCTGGCGGATCTTCACGGCGGCCACGTCGGGCCGGATGAACACGACGTGCGCCACCTCGTAGGTCGCGGTCGACTCCTTCGTCGCGCCGGGCAGGACCTGGCGGGTGAAGGAGCCGATCTCGTCGCGGCCGGTCAGCCGCTTGCCGTGCGCGGTCGTCCAGATCGCGTCCTCCCGGAAGAGGTTGATGAACTCCTCCGCGAGCTCGTTCTGCTGGGCGTGCTGAACGGTGGCGACGAGCTTCTCGATCTCTGCTGTGTCCTGTGCTGTGGTCATGGTCAAGATCGTCGTACCTCGACCAAGGTTGAGGTCAAGCCCGCACGGGGTCGTCTTGGGTAGGATCGGGCTGATGGATCTTTCCGAGGAGTTCGTCACCCCTGACGGTGTGGTGCGCTGGGCCAGGCGTGGCGCGGGGAAACCGGTGGTGCTGCTGCACGGCACGCCGTTCAGCTCGGTCGTGTGGCGTGCGATCGCCGCGGATCTGGCCACGGACCACGAAGTGTTCGGGTGGGACATGCTCGGCTACGGCCGCTCCGAGATGAGGCCGGGGCAGGACGTCTCGTTGCGGGCTCAGGGCCGGATCTTCGCCGATCTGCTGGTCGAATGGGGTCTGGTCAAACCGATGGTGATCGCCCACGACTTCGGCGGGGCCGTCGCCCTGCGCGCACATCTGTTGCACGGTGCCGAGTACGCGGCGCTCGCATTGTTCGACCCGGTCGCCCTGGCACCGTGGGGATCGCCGTTCTTCCGGCTGGTCCAGGAGCACTCCGCCGTCTTCGAACGGTTGCCGGGCAACCTGCACGAGGCGTTGGTGCGGGAGTATGTGTGCTCGGCGAGCAGTCCAGGACTCGCGCCGGAGGTGCTCGACGAGCTCGTGTCGCCGTGGACCGGTCCGGCGGGGCAACCGGCGTTCTACCGCCAGATCGCGCAGGCGGACGAGAAGTACACCGACGAGATCCAGCACCGGTACGGCGACATCGCGATCCCGGTGACCGTGTGCTGGGGCGAGGACGACGACTGGATCCCGCCCGCCAAGGGCGAGCAGCTGGCCGCCGCCGTTCCTGGGGCCGCCCTGCACCTGGTGCCGGATGCCGGGCACCTCGTGCAGCTCGACGCGCCCGGCGCGGTGCTGGATCTCGTGCGGGGGTTTCTCCGGTCAGCTCCTGGGAATCACGCGTGACTCGTAGGGCATGGGCCGGTAGCGCGGGTCGAAGAAGCACCCCGTGCCGTACCCCTGGTCGTGCCTCGGGCAGTCGGCCGCGATCAGGTACGGGTTGGCGCGCAGACCCCACTTCTCCCAGACCGACAGCGACTGCACGGCCGTGGCGTACTCGGAGTCGCTGAAGGCGCTGTGCGTGGCCTCGGTCGTGAAGGTCTGCACGAGGTTCCACCAGCGGCCGGCCTTCATCACCGTGTCCCGGTACGCGGACTCGTGCTCCACGAACGCCGTCGGGTCACCGATCGCGTGCACGGACAGCACCGGAATGTCGATCTTCCCGGTGAGATCGCTGTCGTAGGCCAACGCTGCCTTGGCTTCCGGGTCGGCGGAGAACCGTTCGACACCGGCGTTCAGGGCCGCGTCGTCGTGCGAGCCCTTGTACCGCACCCCGGCGTTGCTGAACGGGTTCTTGCCGTCCAGCCGGTTGGACACGATGTCCCGGAACGTGAACGTCGCGAAGTTGAGGTGCGAGTTCAGCGTCTCCTCGGGAATCTTCGTCACCGTGAGGATGTCGGTGAGCTTCTGCTGCTGTTCGGGCGTGCGGTTGCCCGCGGTGCCGAGGCATTCCTCGATCCGGCCGCGCAACCCGGCGGTCGTCATCGTGGAGCCGGGCCGCAGACCCATCCACAGCGGGTATTGCGCCTCGGACGGCCGCGGGTGGTTGCCGCAGTAGTACTGGTAGACCGCCCGCAGGTCGACGCGGTAGTCGTAGCCGCGGGTACCCCCGGCCATAACCCCACTGGTGAGCAGCGCGGCGTCATAACCCCGGTAGAGCTCGATGGTCTTCGCGGCGACGTTGCCACCCCACGACTGCCCGTGGATGAAGACCTTGCGCGGCTTCAGCATCGCGCTGACCATCCTGCGCAGGTTGTCGGTGTCCTCCGCCGCCATCCGCGTGCCGTAACCGCCGCGCCGGTAGGAGGTGCCGGCCCACGCGTAACCCTCCTTGACCATGACGGCCCAGCGGTTCAGGTCGTCCCGCGTGCGCTCGGGCGTGGGGTCGCCCAGGTCGGGTCCGCCGTGCGAGTGCACGACCAGCGTCTTGTTCCAGTGCTTCGGAACGGCGATCGTGTAGTAGGCGCCGTTGGCGTCCCTGCCCTCGTAACAGGTGGTGCCGGCGGGCACCCTCTCCGGGCACGGCCGCCGTCGGCGGCAGGTGGGCGGGCGTCGTGACGCTCGCGGCGAGTGCGAATGCCAGCAGGACGTTCATGGCGGGAATCGTGAGCCCGCCTCTGTTAGTGGTCCAGCTCACTCATCCAAACTTGGGATTTCCCTGACGTTACGATCGGGGACGTGCGGTACCCAGCCGAGCCGTGGCACCTGCGGGGATCACTCGTGATCTCCGTCTTCCGGGTACCGCGCGAGCTCGTGCCGGACGCCCACCTCCCGGCCGGCGCCCGGATGATCACGTTGGCGGGCAACGCGTTCGTGGCCGTGGCCTTCGTGTCGTACGAACCGGGCGGGGTGCTGTCCTACGAGGAGCTGCTCGTGGCCACGCCGGTGTGGGACCAGGGCCGGGTGGCGGTGTCGGTGCCGCAGATCTGGGTCGACAGCGAGGCGTCCCGGCACGGCGGCCGGGAACTGTGGGCGATCCCGAAACAACTCGCCCGGTTCGGCCGGGGTTCGTCACTCGCGGCCGTTGGGGTTACCCCTGGGGTGCCATTGCCGGGCCGGTGGACCGCCGCCGGCCGGACCGCGCAACGCCTGGACGGCCGCGAGGTGCGCACGAGGATGCGCATGTCCGGGCGCGTGCGGCTGGTGCGAACCGGGTGGATGTTCCCGGTCGGCGGACCGCTCGGCTACCTGACCGGCCGCACGCCACTGGTGAGCTTCGCGTTGCGGGACATGCAGCTCACGTTCGGTCAGGCTCCATAACGGACGCTGTTCAGACCGCCTCCAGCTTTCGGTGCGCGTGGGCTAGATCGAACCGACAGTATGCGGCGATGCGTTCGCGCTCCCGCATCGCCTTTATTTCGAACTCGTCGTCGTCGCGAACGAATACGATGATCAACGGGTTCGTGGCGCCCGAAGCCGCCTCTTGAATCGATGCCCAGACAAGGTCTCGAAACGTCGACGGTTTACCCCAGCAGACATAGCGAGTGCTGGCGCCGTTTGATGCCACCGCGTGCATTGGTCGGTCTCGAATAGTTCCCGACAGAATGTCCCAACCGGCGCCCAATGCGTCGCGAACCATCGTGGAGGCCGGAGTGAGTCGATGCTGCGCGAACTGCGTGAACGGACCGATTCCCTCCAATGATCGAGAGTACTCCTTCAGAGGCACGTCTTTCAGCCACACCCGGATTCCTTCGGCTGTCATGCTGTCCGCGAGCTCGCCTCCGATCAACGGATGGTCGACCCAGTCGCTGTACTGCTGCGTTTTCTGCGGGTTGGTCATGGATTCCCAGCCGATCGACTCAAGTCTGGAATACAACTCTCGGATGACCGCTTCGCGGACTTCCTTCGGAGTCTCGATGTCTGCCACTGCCTACCCCTTACATCGCGTCGGGTGCGGCTGAGCCACGGCGTTGCTCACCCTCTCCGCTACGAGCACCGGATCTTCGTGTTCCCACGCCCTGATCACAGTCCAGCCCGCGTCGGTGAGTCTCTGGTTGGTCTCCGTGTCGCGCTGCTGGTTGCCCGTGATCTTGGTGTGCCAGAACTCGGCATTAGTGCGTGAAGGCCGATGGTGCTCCGCGCATCCGTGCCAGTAGCAGCCGTCGACGAAAACGGCGACTTGGGCCTTGGGGAACACGATGTCGGCCGTGCGGCGCAAGTCCGGTAGCGGCCTGGACGACACCCGGTATCTGAGTCCCTTGGCGTGCAGGAGCGATCGCAGCCGCATCTCCGGGCTAGTGTCGCGGCCTCTGTTGCCTTGCATGGACGCACGAACCTCGGGTGACGAGGCCCATGAGCCTTCAGGTAAGCCGTCACGAACGAGGCCGGCCTCCCGTGCCAACCGCCATCCGGCAGCGAGATTCTCGGCTCGCGTGTCGTGGCGAACGTCGCCGATCAGCTTGGATCGCGACCGCCCTTGCTCTGACCACCTGAGATACGCTCGTACGGTTTCGGTCCGGTGGTGTGGCTTCAACTCGACGAAGGCTTGGCCAGCAACGTCGTTGGCGCTGACAACGCGGCGATGATGTCCACCTGCGGCGCGGTCCTGTTCACCGCTGGACGCAATGCGGCTACGCCCGGCGCGGGGTTTCCACGCCTGGTCGCGCACGGTCACGACCGTAACTCCACCTCGTCCAGTGACTCGGCCACAGCCTTGGCGAACACCTCGCCGAGCAGTACGGGAACAGCGTTTCCGAGCTGCCGCATCTGCTCGCCGCGTGGGCCGGTCAACGTCCAATCGTCTGGGAAGGTCATGACCCGTGCTGTCTCCCGCACAGTCATGTACCGGTGCCGATATCGCTTGCCACCCGGCACGGTCTCGTCCGGCTCCCGGTCGTCGGTGAGGAGCACGGACTCACCACCGGGAACGCCATGTACGCCCGCTTTGACTGTTTTGGCTGGTCGGTCGTACTCATTCGGAGTGTGTCCAGGATAGATCCGGGCGTCAGGCCAGCCGACGTGGTTCGGATATGGCCACTTCTTCTCGTCGAAGCGGTCCTGTCGATCGAGCCTTTCCCACAACCGCTGGGGGAGGGCCGGCTCACCGTAGATGTACCCCTTGACCGCGTCACGCAGCGTGCGCCACGCTTGCAGTCCATCAGGCGCCGGGAGGTTCGAGGGAATCCGGGCGTCCACTTGGTCACGCACGTGTTTAGGCACATCGCGATGTTTGTTCCAGTAGCTGCCGTCCTGGATCGCGTGGAAGAGTGCCAACTCCGAGTGGGTGGGCTTCACCTTTTGAGTGAAGGCTTCCATGTCCACCTCGAGATCGGCGCGGAAGGCGACGATGATCACCCGGTTCCTGACTTGCGGAACACCGTAGTCCGCCGCGTTCACCGGGAACATCCTGACGTCGTAGCGCTCGCTCTTGGCACCGACTCTTTATTGGCATGAGCCGCCTGAAGCACGGCGTCGTGTTCGAACCACTTCGAGTCGCCATCCCGCTCTTTGAACGGGAACTCCAATTCGCGGAGGATGTAGTCGAAGTACGGACGGAAGGACGGTCGCAACAATCCGCGCACGTTCTCGCAGATAACGGCCTTGGGCTGGATCTCGCGCACGGCACGGAACATCTGCGGGAACATGTTCCGCTTGTCCTCGTCGCCCTTCGCCACACCACCGAGGCTGAACGGCTGACAAGGTGGGCCGCCGGCGATGACATCCACCTGACCGTGCAGGTAGATCATCTTGAGTTCCTGCACGTCACCGGGCACAAGTGGCCACGGATCGTCCTTGGTGGGGACGAACTCGGCCTCGCCCCTGGGCTCCGCCTTGTTGGCGACGAGTGTGGCACACGCGTGTTTCGCGAACTCGTTGACCAAAACTGGCCGGAAGCCGGCGTGTGGACCGCCATCGCGAGGCCTCCACCTCCAGCGAACAACTCGACCGACTTGCGGTCTCTCTGCGTGTCCGTGGGTGGTTGAGGCATGGCGGAACGATATCGCAACACGAGTGGCCCGCCGCGCACGACCACCCGTTCCGAACGTGTCGATGTCGTTGTGCGTGAACGGTTTGTGCAGCTAGCCGGCGACCACCGTGTAGTCCGGCTTCGTCTTGTCCCGCACCCTGTACGCGAGTGGACGCTTGTCAGCGGGTGTGGCGGCACCAGGCAGGTCGAGCCTGATCGCCATCACCACCTCGTCCGGATCTTCGGAGTGCACGAACTTCCGGTCCTTGTACACGATCGGGTAGAGCGTCAACCAACCTGTCAAGAGATCGTCCTCAAGCATCGCTTCCCCCACAGCGTTGCGGTGGGCGCTGGTCGAGTTGCCGCGCAGGCGGTCCCGGTCGGACCGTCATAGGCGCGGCCGTGGAGGCTCAACGGTCCAAGACCTCGGAAAGAGGCTACGATCCCGCTCTGCTGCTGCGGCAGGAGGATCCTCCAGTTCTTGACGCAGTCGGGACCGAGCCCCTTCAACCACGCGACGTCTGGAGCGAATGTGTGGTCGTGCGCCCACCGGAGGTTTCCCAGCACTTTGACCATGTCCTGATGTGACAGGGTTCCGGTGAAGGCTTCGAACTTCGACTTCTCGAAGGTAATGGTTCGTCGCTCTGCCAGTGCGGCCTGGAGCAGAGGAACGCAAGCGTCGATGTTCTGCTCGAGTGCTGCCTTGTCCGACAGTGACGGATAACCGGAGCTCGGCTCCTTCTTGAGCGTCCGCCGCTCCGCGAGCTCAGCGTTGTACATCTTCGACGCCGCAGTGGGGCGTACCATGCGACTGCTGACCAACGGAGGGATCTGAGCGGGTGTAACCAATGGACGCCCGTCGGCGCCGAACCCGGCGTACTGTCGCAATTCCGCGCGGAAGTCCTCCTCGTCACGGCAGATCGACTCGAAGGTGTCGCGCAAGTTCGGCGTGACGTGAGCCGTACGAGGTCGCGGTAGCCGTTGCGGTAGCCGAACCAGCGGCCCATCTGCATGAGCGCGTCCGCGTGCTTGTCACCTCTCGGCGGTAGTAGGAGACCGTCAGACCTTCGACCGTGAAGCCACGTGCGAGCTTGTTGCCACCGACAAGGATGCGCCAGACAGCGCGTACTGGTCGAAGTCGAGGTCTTCCTGCTCGATGTCCTTGTCGCTGTTGACGACGAGGACCGGGTTGCTGTTGGCGCCGATGAGCTGAGCGGTGTTCCCGAGATATGGGACCAGTTCGTCGAACGTAGCGGGCGTCGGCTGGTCCGGCGCTGTCGCGCGGGACACCGGACAGAACGTCGTTCAGATAGATGTGCCGCAGCCTGGGGTGACAGGTCGACGAGAAGTAGCCGGCCGTCCGCCAGATCTCCCTGATCGTCGTCGGCCTTGGTCGCGGTGTGCCTCGGTCTTCATCGCCTCGTGCACCAGCATCGTGTGGTGCCTGAAGCGCCCCGACGCCAAGGCCGCTGCCGGAACAGCTTGATCGCGCCGGTGAGGACGAACAAGTCCAGCGCTTTGAGCAGTTCGGCGTTCGTCGTCGTCGCCTTGCAGAAGCCGGACGTACGCCCGCTCCTTTGAGTTCGCGACCGTGCGCTCTTCCGGTCGGGATCGGTCGAGTCGAGGTCGTGGAAGTCCTGCGCGCCCATGTAGCCGGGCGGCCGCTCCAGCGAGATGAGGAAGTCCCTCGGGAAGATGTCCTCGGCGTCGCTCGGGTCGACGAAGACGTTGGCGAACGGCGTCGCCGTGTAGCCGACGTACTGGCCTCGCGGCAGCATGTCGAGCAGCTGGGAGATCAGCTCGTTGATGGCCGTGCGGTTCGTGCTTGCCCTTGCTCCCACTTCTTCGGGTTCGTGGTGTTGACCGAAGCCTGGTCGGACTCGTCGTCGATGATCAGCGCGGGAATCTCGTGCGAGCTCGGCGGTGATCGCGGCTTGAGGTCCTTGACGAGCTTCTTGAGCACCGACTTGTTCTTCTTCACGACGACGAGCGCGGGCGTCGCTGGTGAAGAGGTTGTCCGGATGCGTCAGAGGGCTTTGTGCGGTCGCGACGTTCGAAGTCGAGCGGCGACGATGCCCTGCATGCAGGCTGCTTGTAGTCGGCGTCGGCGTGTGGTCAGGCGGTGGATGTCCGGACACGCCGACGCGTGGACGGTCGGCTGTCCGTGCCGGACGAACTTTCCGTCGGCCCAGTCCTCGTCGCTGCTGATAGTCGACGTCGCCGAGCGCTTCGGCGTTCGTCGATGTCGACACCGCGCAGGATGTTCTCGTCGCCGACGAGTTCCATGTCGATGCGCCGCTGTGTCTGCTCACGCAGGAGGTTCGTCGTGCCGGTGAGCACGATGATCAGCCGGTAGCCAGCGTCGATCGCCTTGGCGATCACGCCGGTGAAGTTGGCCGTCTTGCCGCTCTGCACGTAGCCGACGACGAGTCCCTTTGCCTGGTAAGGATTCTTGTTGACCGGGTTGGTTAGTCGCTCCACGACATGTGCGGTCGCGTCGTCCAGCTTGGCGACGGCGTTCGGATCCCAGGAGCGCTGCTTCACGAGATAGTTCTGGTAGTGCTCCCAGTAGAAGTTGCGCTTCTGCTGGACCTCGGCGGTGTACCAAGGTCCCACTTGTCGGCGATGACGATCGTCTCGCCACTATGCACAACGGGGACAGTGTGGAACAGGCGCCGGTCTCGTCGTCCACCTTGAGGCCGCGAAGGATCACGTCACGCCGCTCGTCGGTGTTCGGAACGGTGTTCTCCGCCCACTCGCGTCGTCGATCCTGCGGTGTCCCACGTCGCCAACTGGAGGTGAAGTGAGCGCAGCTCGTCGTCAGGTGGCTGAAAGCAGATGAGCGCGCAACTCGCGTCCGACGTGACCTTCGAATGAGAGATCCTCGCCGGCGATCATCGCTTGCGTGATGTCCTCGGGCCAACACGTTTCATCGCGTCCAGGCGATCAAGTATGCCTTGAGACGGCTCAGTCAGCGTGTCCTTCACAACTGATCGCGCGCGGATCACGGCGGTGGGTGTCAGCGGTGAGACCAGGAGTTGATCCGTAGTTGACTTCTGAGACCCGCATCGCGTCGATGTCGAGGTGCGAACTGTGCAGGAGTAAGTCGCGGAAGTCACCACTCACCGAGTACGCCCGAGATTCAGCTCTCTTGTCCAAGTGTCGGCAGGGATCGGTCATCGGACCATCCGTCCTCTAGCCAGTTCGAGCATTTCCCTGCGGCCGGATGGACAGCCGTCGACTCATCGACTAGTTCAGCAGCTTGCCCCATCGCCAGCACCCGCCTCGGTTAGCTGGTGCGACACCAACCACAGTGGACGTTCGACGGTGGCGACCAGCTGTGTGAGCGAGGTGATCCAGTGTGACCGCTGCTCGCCCGTGTCGACTTGACCTCAAGATCAACCTTACCGAGCCGGAAGTCGTGCTCTTCGTTCTTACCGCCCAGCCACGACCTGACCGCTTCGTCCGCGCCGAGGTGACTGATCAACCCCTTCAAGGTGAGCAACTCGCCCGTCAGGCCGATTTCCTGCTCGCCGACAGAGTGCTGTTCTGCCGCAACAGCATTGAGAGTTGTTGCAGACTCATCCGAACCGCTTCAGACAGTCGTAGGCCTTCGAGTTGCACTCAGTCAGCGATGGAGCAGAGAAGCGAGTACGCGTCGCGGAACAGCCAGGCAACAGTAACCACGATCTCAAAGCACTTCTTGTCGTTGTACAGAGTCGCGCGAGTCACGACATGCCTGAGGTTGGTCTGGGTAGGCGCGTCCCCTGTGTTGTGGATGCGCAAGCCCATCTCAGGCGTGTCCGGTGGATGAAGATCGAGACCTGCGGTGACCCGCGATCGCAGCTCTGCGGAACCAGTTTGTTGATGTACTTGTTGATGCCCGCTGCGGTGAGGTGCCGTTGACTGATCTGTCGACGCCCGTCATTGCCGCTCCGCCCGCACCGCGATGGTCAAGAGCTCCTGCCACAGGTCGAGTTGTCCTTGTCGCGGCGCCAAGTACTCGCCCTCGAAGATGTTCTCCATCAGCAAGTACAACAAGGTCTTGATCAGTGGAAGTCGTTCAGCCCTCCATGTTTGCCGCCGAGCAGCATTTTCCGATAACGCTTGTTGAGCCACAGCGTCTTCTCTTCGCGATCGATCGCGAAGAACACGTCGTCAGCGAAGACCTTCCAGCGGACGTCGATGGCCTCGTGCTCGTTGATCGCCGGTATCTCGTTCTTGATGGCCTTGCGCAGGCCGGTAGCCCTGACCGGGTGGATCATGCTCTTGCGCGCCCTGCTCGGTTTGCGCGCCTTCCGATAGACGTCCTCAGCGATAGTGAGTAACCCGCGATGTGGTGCCGTCATCCGCCTGAGCGGATGCAGAGCTCCGCGAAACCGAGGCCAGTCACAACCTTGGACTTTTCGGAGTTCATCTGGAACAGGTCAGCCAGCGCGTTGTCGATCTCCACAGCGACTCGCGCCAACTGCAGCGCCGGTGCGCTGGAGTGCCGTACCGGACCAGCCTGCGCCAGCCTCAGCAACCTGTCGTTTCGTCGAAGTACCAACCCTGCGACCGTTCCGCACCTGCGGAAGCTTGAACTCCGCCAGCTGAGCGCGCAGCCACAGATGACACGAGAACACGATGTGGTGCCCGTGTAGCTCTGATGCTCTTTGGAAAATCTGCTCAGCCCGGAGCCGGTAGTCGAACGGTTGATCAGCGTCACGTCGGTGCGTGGAGCCAGCCCGTCGAGCTCGACATCCCTGAACTCGACAGAGATATGGATCTGTCCGCGCTCGATGAACCGTGGAAAACCAGCCGAGATGATTGAGGATTTCAGTCGTTGTGTGCGTGATGTACTTCTCGACGCGATCGGAATCTGCTGTGACGGAAGCCCCGTACGTCATCCCATCGACGACCGTAGCGTATCAGCGCTCGGAGTGCCCCAATCAGCGTCAATGAGTGCTGTCGCGAACTCATCGGAAACGTGTCGCAGCTGTAGTCGTCTTTCGCTCGTCGAGTGCCAACGCCGTCCTACAGCCGATAACCGGCCTTGCGGACACCACCGTCAGCTGCGTGCCTGACTGAACGAGCGGCCTTGAGCCCGAGTCCGAAGTGGCCGAGATCGCCTGCCTCGTAGTCCGCTCCCCTCCGATCGTCATCGCGGTGTCGATTTGCTCGGACTCATACCCTTGCCGTTGTCCATCACGTAGAGAGATCGCAGTTTTCCACCCGATCGATGAACTGGATCAGTACGCGACGCTTCGCGTCGATTGAGTTGTCGACAATCAGCGAGTGCTGTTTCCAGCAGTGGTTTCGACCCATCGCGTCCATTACGCGCGGATCAGGCGGTAGATGCACGCTACCGCTGGTCGGACGTGTTCGCTCCACTCGGTCATGGTTAGGATCCTTCTACCCCGCCTACTCGGTGGAGTACCGCGAGTAGCCCATTCCTGGCGCTCGCGCGGTCTTCCGGCGTCCGGTTCGTCGTCCTGCTGATTCCATATAGACGACGAGTGACCGCGCGTTACTCGACCCTACCGGGAGATCACGCGGAGTGGTGGGGCAATCACGGAATTCATGATCATGAGGCTGGTGGTGGGCGTTGAGCCTGCTCTGGTGAGGTGGCTACGCGGTGCCCTCTCCGTCGTAACGGACGCTGTTCAGCACGTGCCGCGCCCAGGCGTGGTCGGCGGGGTCGTCGTGGATGCACGTCACGATCAGCATGTCGCCGGGCCGCACGACGTGACCGAAGAACTCGTGCTGCGGCACACCCTTCGGGCTGGTGGTGAGCCACAGGGCGTGCCGCACCTCGGCGCCGTCGCGGGTGCGGAACCGCTGGTCCTCCGGCACGGGCGGGGCGCCTTCGAGCGCCATGTCGAGGAACCGGTCCGGGGTGGTGCCGGGGGCCCTGCGGATGTCCAGGATCACCGTGCGGCCGGGGCCGACGAACCGCAGGCCGTCGGGCTGGAGGTGTGGGGTCATACCGGCGGTGCGTTCGACGCTCCAGGCGCCGATCAGCTTCTGCTGGATCGAGACCGGCAGCTCCACCAGGAAGGCGCTCAGCACGGTGTGGCGGTCCCAGGTCGTGCCGAGCAGCGGGTGCTTGACGTACTCGGGCAGGTAGTCGGGCTCGCGGACCTCGGCGGTGACCTCGGTGCCGTGCAGGTCGTCCCACGGCTTGATGTCGTGCGCGAACGTGCCGGTGAGGCGCAGCTGGGGGTAGTCGGGGCCACCCCACGCCTCGTCGGCGCGGTGGGCGTCCTCGGCGCTGATCCGCATCCAGGCGCCGAACCACAGTTCGAGGTCGCCGTCGAGCTGGACGGGCAGCACGCACCGGGCGAACGCGGCGCCGTCGGCGAGCAGGACGTTGCCGCCCGCCAGCTGTTCGGTGGTGACGTCGGCCAGTTCCGCCGGCAGCCCGAGGTTCAGGTCGAGCGCGCCGGTCTCGTCGATCTCGGTGCCGCAGCACTGGCAGGTGGTCACGCTCGTTACTCCCCGATGTAGCGGACGCTGTTCAGCACGTGCTGCGCCCACACCCGATCGGCGGGGAAGCGGTGCACGATGCGTACGGACAACATCGTGCCCGGCCGGACGACGTGCCCGTGGAACACCTGCTCCTCGTGGCCGTCGATCACCTCGCTCAGCCAGAACGCGTGCCGCAGCTCGTCGCCTTCGAATTCGACGGTGTGCTGGTCCGACGGGTACCCGTCGATCACGGCGGCCAGGAAGTCGCTCACGCTGCGGTGCGCGCGGTCGGCGTAGACGTCGAGGCCGACCCGGCGGCCCGGACTGGAGAACCAGACCGTGCGGCTCCTCGACCACGCAGCGCATGCCCTCGGTGCGCTCGATCGTCCAGACCTCGCCGAGGGTTTCGCGGATCGGGATCGGCAGCGGGTGGCGGATGTGGGTCAGGATCTCGTCTCGGTCCCACTCGTGCTCCAGCAACGGGTGCGAGGTGTAGTACGGCAGCTCGTCGGCGTTGAGGACCGCGGCCTCGACCGGTGTGCCGACCAGATCCCACGGCGCGATGAAGTTCGCGAACGTGCCCGACACGCGCAGGTTCTTGTATTCGCTGTCGTTGTCCCACACCGCATGGGCGTACATCGCGTCGACTTTGCTGATCTGCATCCACGCCCCGAAGACCAGCTCCACTCCGCCGGTCAGGCGAACCGGTAGCAGGCAACGGAGGTAGGAGTCGCCGTCCGGTCCGACGAGCAGGCCGCCGGTCGGCGCGCCGAGTTGCTCGCCGGGGAGGCCGATCAGCGGGTCCGGACGGTTCAACCGGTAGTCGATGCGGTCGGTAGCCATGATCTCGCTTCCGCAGCATCCGCAGTGGACGGTCATGCGGAAAGGCTAGTGCTCCTCGGCTTTCAGCAGGCGGGAACGCACGAGAAAACGTACCCCCATGGGTGCCTCCAACGAGAAACCGCTGCCCCGGCCGGGCACCACGTCGATCGTGAGGTGGGTGTGGCTCCAGTACTCGAACTGCGCCGCGGACATCCACACAGGAATGACGAACGAGTCCACGCTCAGGTCACCGAGGTGCACGTCCGCGGCACCGGTCCGGAACTCCCCGGCGGGGTAGCACATGGGGGCCGAGCCGTCGCAGCAGCCGCCGGACTGGTGGAACATCAGTTCGCCGTGGTCGGCCCGGAGGCGGCGGAGCACCTCCGCCGCCTCCGAGAGTCAGTGCCACGCGGGCCATCAGAAGAAGCCGAGGGCGTTCGGGGAGTAGCTGACCAGGAGGTTCTTGGTCTGCTGGTAGTGGTCCAGCATCACGCGGTGGTTCTCCCGGCCGATGCCGGACTGCTTGTAGCCGCCGAACGCCGCGTGCGCCGGGTAGGCGTGGTAGTTGTTCACCCACACGCGGCCCGCCTGGATGTCGCGGCCGGCGCGGTAGGCCACGGACCCGTCGCGGGACCACACGCCCGCCCCCAGTCCGTAAAGGGTGTCGTTCGCGGTCTTCATGGCGTCGTCGTAGTCGGAGAACGACGTCACGGCGACGACCGGGCCGAAGATCTCCTCCTGGAAGATCCGCATCTTGTTGTCGCCCTCGAAGATCGTCGGCGTCACGTAGTAGCCGCCGGACAGCTCGCCGCCGAGGTCCGCGCGCTCGCCGCCGGTCAGCACCTTCGCGCCTTCCTGCCGGCCGATGTCGATGTACGACAGGATCTTCTCGAGCTGGTCGTTGGACGCCTGCGCGCCGATCATCGTCTCGGTGTCGAGCGGGTTGCCCTGCTTGATCGCCTTCGTGCGTTCGACGGCGTCGCCCAGGAAACTGTCGTAGACCGAATCCTGGATCAGTGCCCGCGACGGGCACGTGCAGACCTCGCCCTGGTTGAGGGCGAACATCGTGAAACCTTCGAGAGCCTTGTCGTAGAAGGCATCCCGCTGCGCGGCCACGTCCGCGAAGAACACGTTCGGCGACTTGCCGCCGAGCTCCAGGGTCACCGGGATGATGTTCTCGCTGGCGTACTGCATGATCAGGCGCCCGGTGGTCGTCTCGCCGGTGAACGCCACCTTGGCGACCCGGCGCGACGACGCCAGCGGCTTGCCGGCCTCGACACCGAAACCGTTGACCACGTTCAGCACGCCCGGCGGCAGCAGGTCCGCGATCAGCTCCATCAGCACGTGGATCGACGCCGGCGTCTGCTCGGCGGGCTTGAGCACGACCGCGTTGCCCGCGGCCAGCGCCGGCGCGAGCTTCCAGGTCGCCATCAGCAGCGGGAAGTTCCACGGGATGATCTGGGCGACGACGCCGAGCGGCTCCTGGAAGTGGTACGCCACCAGGTCTTCGTCGATCTGCGAGATGCCGCCCTCCTGCGCGCGGATCACGCCCGCGAAGTAGCGGAAGTGGTCGACGGCCAGCGGCAGATCGGCGGCCAGCGTCTCGCGGACCGGCTTGCCGTTCTCCCACGACTCCGCGACGGCCAGCATCTCCAGGTTGGCCTCGATGCGGTCGGCGATCCTGTTCAGCACGTTCGCGCGGTCGGCGGGGGAGGTCCGGCCCCACGCCCTGGCCGCGCCGTGGGCCGCGTCCAGTGCCCGCTCGACGTCATCGGCGGTGCCGCGGGCGATCTCGGTGAACTCCGCACCGGTGACCGGGGTGGGGTTGGCGAAGTACCCGCCCTTGGCGGGCGGCACGTACTCGCCTCCGATGAAGTGGTCGTACCGGTCGCGATACGTCACCACGCTGCCGGGTTGTCCTGGAGCCGCGTACTTCGCCATGGGTCTCGCCTCCCGCATCGTTGCGCACTGCCGGCGACGCTAGGTAGTGCGACGTTTCACCGACGTTGCATCCGAAAGGAGTAACCCCATGCGTCAGCGGGCCCGTCATCCTGGGAGATGTGGACCTCGGCGAAGCAACGCGACCGGTGATCGCCGAGTCGTGGCAGCGGTCCCTCGCGGCGCGCGTCGACCCCGACCGGCACGAGGCACCGGTCGTCTACGGGGCGGACGAGATCGCGGACCTGCGCGGCACCCACCCGCTGGCCGCGACCCTGCCGCTGCTCAAGCACACCCTCTCGATGGACGAGACGATCATGATCGTCACCGACACCCGCGGCCACATCCTGTGGTGCGAGGGCGACAACCAGGTCCGGCACCGCGCCGAACGCGTCCACCTCACCGAAGGATCGCGCTGGAGCGAGGACGTCATCGGCACCAACGCGATGGGCACCGCGCTGGCGACCGGCCGGCCCGTCACGGTGCACTCGCGCGAACATCTCGTGCGCACGTACCACGGCTGGACCTGCGCGGCGAGCCCGATCCACGACCCCCACTCGGGGGTACTGCTGGGGGTAGTCGACGTCAGCGGGCCGCTCAGGACGATGCACCCGGCCGTCGCGCAGCTCGTGTCGGCGGCGGCGCGGCTGGCCGAGCACCACCTGCTGCAGCACCTCGTGCCGCGCCGGCACGTGCTGACGTTGAACTTCCTCGGCGGACTGACCGCTGATCTCGACGGCAGACCATTGGCGCTGACGTTGCGCAACGCGGAAGTGCTGACCGCGCTTGCACTTCATCCCAAGGGACTGACGGCGGAACAGCTGGCGCTGCACCTCTACGGCGAACGCGGAAACCAGACCACGGTCCGCGCGGAACTGCACCGGTTGCGCGCCCAGGTCGGTGGCGTGCTGCTGACCAGGCCGTACCGGCTGGACGCCGACGTCCGCGGCGACTTCCTGGAAGTCCGCACCGCACTCAGATCCGGCGATGCGCGCAAGGCGACTCGGCACTACAGCGGCGAGCTGCTGCCCCGTTCGGACGCACCGGTGATCCGCGAGGAGCGCGTGGATCTCGCGGCCGCGATGCGGAAAGGCGTGCTGGACAGGGACGACGTCGACGCGCTCCTGTCGTTCGCGGACAGCGGCGAGGACGCCGAGGTGCTCGAACGGCTGCATCTGTTGCTACCGGCCAAGGATCCGCGCCACGCACTGGTCTCCTCACGCCTGCGCCGGGCGTTGGAATAGGCTCCCCACGGGGGAGGACAACGTGAAGCAGTGCATCAACTGCATGACTCGGTTGCCGCGCAAGGAGGTCACCGAGGTCGCGTGGTGTGCGTTGTGCGCACCGTGCCTGCTCCTGGTGGCGGACCAGATGAAACTGGTGCACGACCAGCCGAACGGCGAGCCCGTGCAGATCTTCCAGTGCGGCTGGTGCGGCACCACGCGGTCGTGCGGCGTCGGCTGGCGGACGAGGTGCCTGGTGTGCCTGGATGACAGGTCGGTACCGGACCCCGCGGTGCAGAAGACCGCGCGCCGGCTCGAACTCGACGGGACGTGGCGGGAGAACTCGGAGCTCATCGCCGCGACCAGGGTGAAGATCCGGCTGGCCAGGTACTTCCAGCCGGGCTGGACCGTGCTCGCGACCGACGTGCACGGCCTGCCGTGGACCGGTTTCCGGTGGCTGACCAAGTCGCACGGCACCTGGGGGCGCAAGGACGAGACCGGTGAGGTGCACCAGGTCAAGCGCATCCGCGGTGAGGAGAACCTGCTTTACCTGGTGCGGTACGGGAAGGTGCTCAAGTTCGGGCGCGGCAGCTCCGAACGCGTGGGTGCGCACGTCGGGCTCGGCGCTGTCGCCGTGCTCGTGCTGGCGGCGTCCGGCCAGGAGGTCGCGGTCGCCAAGGATCAGCTGAAACGCCGGCACCGCCACGAGCTGGTGTCGCAGCGCACGCCGGTGGATCTGTTCGCCGTGCTGCCCGACGGCGAGGACGTCACCGATCGGTTCGCGCCGAGTTGAGCCGTGTGGGTACCCCGCCGCCGTGGACGACATCGTGGTGGTGGGACAGATAGCGCGGGACCTGGTGCTCGTCGTGGACGAGGTGCCAGGTCCAGGTAGCTCGGCGCCCGTGCGGGAACGGCGCGAGATGCTCGGCGGCAAGGGCGCGAACATCGCGGTCGGCCTGGCCCAGCTGGGTGCGCCGGTCAAGCTCGTTGGCGTCGTCGGGGACGACGACATCGGCGACGACTGGTCGCGCGGGCCGCCGCGGACGGGATCGGGACCGAGGCCGTCGTCCGGCGAGCCGGGTGCGCGACCGGGCTCATCGTGAACGTGGTCGCCGACGGGTGGCGGTACCTCGAAGATCTCCCCGATGGGGTGCTACTGGGGGAGACAGACATAACCCCAGCCGTCCTGGCCCAGGCGGGGACCGTGGTCCTGCAGTTGCAGCAACCTCCCGAGGTGGTGCTGAAGGCCGCGCGGGCGGCGCGGGGGCGGGTGGTGCTCGACGGGGCACCGGGCGGCTGTGCGACGAGTTGCTGGCGTGCGCGGACGTCGTGCGGGCCGATCATCGCGAGGCCGAGTTGCTGGCCGGCCGGAAGATCACGGACGCCCAGGACGCGGTGCGTGCGGCCCGCGAGGTGATGACGAACGGTCCTGGGCTCGTGGTGTTCGCTGTGGACGGCGTGGGCAACGTGTTCGTGTGGGACGGGGGAGAGCTCGTGGTGCCGCTGGACGACGCCGAGGTGGTGGACACGACCGGCGGTGGTGACGCGTTCGTGGCCGGGTTGACGTTCGCTCTGGCCAGCGGTGCCCGCCCGAGGAGGCTGCCCAGCTGGCGGTCAGGGCGTCCGGTGCCACCGTCACACATCCGGGTGGGCGGCCGGATCTCAGCAGGTTGTGATCGGGCAACAGCGCGCCATCAACCCGGCCCCGGCGCGATACCGTAATGACATCTGGGGTCCCGTCCGGTGAGGGGAGGTCTGCGTGCGAGTGCTCGCCGTCGTGCTGTTGTTGCTGCTCTCGGCTGTGCCCGCGCACGCGGCGACGGGCACCTATCTACGCCTGGGGCACTTCTCGATGGACCAGGCACGCGTCGACACCACCCTCGACGGCGTCAAGCTCGGCACCCTCGACTACGCCCAGCTCTACGACTACCGGCGCGTCGAGCCGGGGGAGCACATCGTCGAGTTCCGGACGGCGGGCGCCGATCCGGCGAGCCCGGTGCTGCGGTCGGTGCTCGTGCCGGCGGGCGCCGGGAAGGCGTACACGGTCGTCGACGTCGCCGGTTCCATGAAGGTGCTGGAGGACGACGTCAGCCTGCCGCCGAACGGGCAGGCGCGGCTGCGGGTGATCAACGCGGGCGACGCCGAGATGGACCTGGTGCGCGCGGGTGTGTTCGTACACCGCAACGTGCAGGCGAACTCCACGACCGGGTACGTGGTGATGCTGCCCGGCAAGGACGCGCTGCAGGTGCTGCCGCGCGGCAAGGACTCGACGCAGCTCGACGTGACGCTGGAGTCCGGGGCGGTCTACTCGCTGCTCGTGAGCGCGCGGCGGATCGAGCTGCGCACCGACGCCAAGGGGGCCGAGGTCGTGCCCGGCGGCGGGCAGGAGACCGGCTTCGGGGGCATGGCCGGGGGCTGGGACTGGGTGACCGCGCTGGTCATCGCGCTCATCGTGGGCATCGCGATGTACTCGGTGCGCGGCCGGATGTTCCGGTTCGGATGAGTCGCGGGTGAGCTGCGGATGAGTCGCGGATGAGCAAGGCCAAGCTCGCGATGGGCGCGGTCATCGTGGTCGCGTTGATCTACATCGTCAAGGATCCCGGCGCGGGGAAGGTGCCGGAGCCGGTGACCGTGCGGATCCCGTCGATCGGCGTCGAGACGTCGCTCGAGGCGCTGGACGTGGACAAGGCGGGGGCGCTGGAGCCGCCGACGCGCGCGGACAAGGCCGGCTGGTACGCCAAGGGGGTCGCGCCGGGAGACGCCGGACCGGCGATGATCGCGGGGCACGTCGACTCGAAGACCGGGCCCGGGGTGTTCTTCCGGCTGCCCGAGCTGCGGCCCGGCGCCGAGGTGCAGGTGGAGCGCAAGGACGGCAGCAAGCTCACGTTCGTCGTCAGCAGCGCGTACTCGACGGAGAAGGCCGCCTTCCCGACCGCGATCGTCTACGGGCCGACGCCGTTGTCCGAGCTGCGGCTGGTGACGTGCGGCGGCGAGTTCGACCGGGTCGCGGGCAGCTATCGCAACAACGTCATCGTGGAAGCGGTGCTGAAAGTCTGACCGTGTCGTCGGCCCACCTCTTCAGCAGCGTGGCGTCGTGCGAGATCGCGAGCACCCCTGCGCCGGTGTCGGCCTGATAGGCGCGGATCACGGCGACCAGCGCGGCCGTGGTCGAGGCGTCCAGCATCGTCGTCATCTCGTCGCAGATCAGGTACCGCGGTTTCAACGCGAGCGCGCGGGCCAGGCAGGCGCGTTGCAGCTGGCCGTCGCTGACCTCGTGCGGCCGGCGGTCGAGCAGGTCCTCGGTGAGCATGACCAGGCCGGCGAGATCGGCGACGCGGTCCTGGTCGCCGCGCAACGGTTCCCCGATGGCCTTGCGGAGGGTGAAGCGCGGATCGACGGAGAGCCTGGGCTGCTGGAACAGCACGCCGATGCGGGTGCGCTGGGCGGCGCGGAACCGGAAGCCCTGGACGACCTCACCGTCGATCTCCACGGTTCCGGCGAAAGGCTTGTGCAGCAACGCGAGTACGCGGGCCAAAGTGGACTTGCCGGAGCCGCTCGGGCCGGCCAGACCGACGGTTTGTCCCGGTTGGACGGTCAGGGTGACGTCGGTGATCACCGGATCCCGGTAGCCGGCGGTGATGCCGGTGCCGGTCAGCACGGTTGGTGGCACGCGACGGCGTGCGGGTCGTCGGTGAGCACGGGACGGTCCTCGCAGATCGCGGTGGCCTGCTCGCAGCGCGGGGCGAACGCGCAGCCCGCCGGCAGGTCGGTGAGCAGTGGCGGCTGGCCGGGGATCGGGGTGAAGGCACGGTCCGGCAACGCGTTCGCGAGGCCGCGGCTGTACGGGTGGCGGGACTGGTCGAGCACGTCGTGCGCCGGGCCCAGTTCCACGATCCGGCCCGCGTACATCACCGCGATCCGGTCGGCGATCCGGTGCGCCGCCGCCAGGTCGTGGGTGATCAGCAGGACGGCGTGCCCGTCGTCGACCAGCCGGCGGAACTCGTCCAGCAGGCCGTCGACCAGGTCGCGGTCGAGGCCCGTGGTCGGTTCGTCGGCGATCAGCAGCCACGGGTCGCCGACCAGCGCCAACGCGTTCGCCACACGTTGCGCCATGCCGCCGGACAGCTCGTGCGGATAGCGGTCGAGGTGTTCCGGTCGCAGGCCTGCACGCTGTGCCGCCTTGTCGGCGTCGCCACCGAGAACGCGGGCAGCCTCCTCCAGTTGCGAACGGGCCGTGCGAACCGGTGTGAGGTGACTGGCCGGGCTCTGCGGAATGAGGCCGATCTGGCGCCCCCGGATCCTGGTCGCCAGCTCGTGGTCGGTCGCGGTCAGCAGTTCGGTGTCGCCCAGCCGTGCGTTGCCCGCGGTCTCGGCGTTGCCCGGCAGGAAACCGAGCAGCGCCGACGCCAGGACCGTCTTGCCGCAGCCGGACTCACCGACCAGCGCCACGCACTCGCCGGGCCGGATGCGCAACGACACGTCGCTCACCGCGTCGACGGTCGCGCCCGGCAGCGCGAACCGCACCGACACCCGGTCGATCTCCAGGTTCACCACGTCAGCTCCGTGCGCCGCTTGGGGTTCAACCGATCCCGCCACACCCCGCTGACGCCGGACACCGCCAGCGTCGTGACGACCAGCAGCAGACCGGGTGCCAGCGACATCCACCAGCCGCCGATGAGCAGCGACCGCTGGGCGTCGTTGATCATGTTGCCGATGCTCGCCGCGTGTGGCGGCAAACCCAGGCCCAGGAACGACAACGCCGTCTCGTGCCACACCGCGTGCGGCGCCATCAGGGTGGTCGCGAGCAGCACCTGCGGGGCAACGTTCGGCAGTAGGTGCTGAGTCAGCACGCGGGTCCGCGACGCTCCACCCACGATCGCCGCGTCGATGAACGGCCTGGTGCGCAACGACAGCACCTCCGACCGCACGATCCGCGCGGCGGTGAGCCAGTGGGTGAGCGCGATCGAGATGATGACGGCGGTGAGGCTCGGCCGCAGGATCGCGACGATCACGATGCCCAGCAACAGGTGCGGGACCGATGCCGACCGCGTCGACCAGGCGCATCAGGATCCGGTCGAACCAGCCGCCGATCGAGCCGGCGAGCGCGCCGACCGCGGTGCCCACGACGGCGGAGATCACGGCGGCGACGATGCCGACCGTGAGCGACACGCGCAGGGCGTAGATACAGCGCAGGAAGACGTCCCGGCCCAGTTCGTCGGTGCCGAAGAGGTGGCCGGCCGACGGTGGCTGGTTGGCGCTGGCCAGGTCGACGTACTGCTGGTTGAGGTCGACGACCAGCGGGACGATCACGACGGTCAGCGCCACGATCGCGAGGATGGTCGAGGAGGGGATGAGGCGCCGGCGAGGTGAGCGGGACGGGGTGGCCGCGGTGAGGCGGGAGCGCGGGGCGGGGCGCCAGGTCAGCTCAGTCACGGTCGGCCTGCCAGTCACGGTCGGCTTGCCAGTCACGGTCGGCTTGCCAGTCGCGGTCGGCTTGCCTCGTTCGGCTGGGTCGGTCGGTCTGCCTTGTTCGGCTGGGTTGGTCGGTCTGGCAGCCACGGTCGGCCTGTCTCGTTCGGCTGGGTCGGTCGGCCTGCCTCACTCGACCGGGTGATCCTGGTCCCGATCCACGGCTGGCGTCGTCTGTTACATGTCCGGAAATCATGGTCATCTTCCTCCGCGAAATAGGAAGCGCGGGGGGAGCGGCAAGGTCAGCCATCGAGCGCCACCCTGGGATCAGCCAATGCGTACAGGACGTCGGCCAGCAGGTTGCCGATCAGTACTACTCCCGTCGCCATCACGGTCAGCGCCCCGAGCAGGGCGAAGTCGACGTTCAGCGCGGCCTCCACGGTCGCCCGCGCGATGCCCGGCCACGAGAACACCGTCTCGACCAGCAGCGCGCCGGTGATCAGCTCCGGCAACCGGGCGCCGAGCAGGGTCAGGAACGGCAGCAGCGAGGTGCGCAGCGCGTGCCCCGAGACCACCAGGTGGTCGGGCAGGCCGCGGGCCCGCGCGCCGATCACGTGGTCATGGGTGAACGACTCCAGCAGGTTCTGCCGCACGAACAACACGAACCACGGGGCCTGCGAGATCGCCAGCACGGTCACCGGCAGCACCATGTGCGCCGCGACGCCGCCGAACGACACCGGTTCGGCGCCGGTCGTCACGCCACCGCCGGGCAGCCACCGCAGCTGCAGCGCGAACACGTAGAGCACCGCGAGGCCCAGCCAGAACACCGGCGCGGCCTCCAGCGCGTAGCAGCCGCCCGTGATCGCCGCGGTCGAGCCAGGAACCCTGGCGCCAGGCCGCCAGCGTGCCCAGCACCAGGCCGAGCAGCAGGGCCAGGGTGAAGCCGACCGACACGAGCAGCACCGTCCACCCGAGACGGTCGCCGATCACCGCCGACACGGGTTGTTGCAGCGACAGGGAGTCGCCGAGGTCGCCGGCCACCGCGTGCCGCAGCCACGCCCAGTACTGGGCGACGACCGGTTCGTCGACGCCCCAGTTCGCGCGCAGCTGGGCGATGCGTTCCGGGGACGCGCCGATGATGCGCACGCCGAAGTAGCGTTCGATCGGGTCGAACGGGGAGGCTTTGGCCAGCGGCGAACAGGGCGAAGCTGACCACGAGCAGCACGGGGACCGCGAAGGCCAGCCTGCCGTAGTGTGAGCAGGCCGATGCGAGCGGATCACGGCTTCGGCGTCCAGCGTTCGAGGTTCCACCACACGGCGTGCACAAGGCCGTGGTCGTGCGGCTCGACCTGGGTCTCCTGGCCGGTCCACTTGTCGCGCAGGACGTAGGTGTGGTCGAGGAACACCAGGAACGCCCAGCCGGGGTCGTCCGACGTAGGCCTGCTGGAAGTCGAGGTAGGCCTTCTTGCGCACGGCCGGGTCGAGGCTGCGGCGGCCCGTGTCCAGTGCGGTGTCCACAGTGGAGTTCTTGTACAGCGTCATGTTCACGTAGCCCGCCGGCCCGCGTAACGCGAGTGCAGCAACGTGTACGCCGCCGTGTCCGGGTCGTACGGGTCGCCGCCGCCCCAGCATCGCCGCCGCTTCCTTCTGGCGTTGCAGCATGATCTCGAACGTCGTGGCCTCGACCGGGCGCGTCGATGCCGAGCTTCGCGATGTCGGACGGCGGCGGCCAGCGCGAGTTCCTTGCGCAGCACGTCCGGCGCGGGGTAGAGCACCGGCAGCCGCGCCGGCTGGCCGTCACGAGCGCGCTTGCCGTCCGCGCCCTTGCGCCAGCCGGCCTCGTCCAGCAGCTTCTCGGCCTCGGCCACGTTGAACGGGAACGCCGGACTCCTGCGTTGTACCAGTCCTTCAGGTACGGCGAGATCGGCGTGGCGGCGGGCTTGCCGGAGCCGGCCAGCACGGCGTCGATCATGGCCTGGCGGTTGATGGCCGAGGTTGATCGCGCGCCGCACCGCGGGCGTCGGAGGTGAACGGCAGCTCCGACGGGATGCCGAGGCCGCGGTAGTCGGCGGAGGGGTTCCGCACGCATCCGGTAGCCGGACTTGGCGACTCGTAGGTGCGGGCCAGCTTGGGCGGCAGCACTGTGCCGTCGAACTCGCCGGCGGCCATGCGGGTCGCGCGGGCGTTGTCGTCCGGCACGAAGACCACGGTCACGGACTTGATCGCGGGCGCGCCGCCCCAGTACTTCTCGTTGGCCCTCAGCACCATCCGGTCGCCCTTGCGCCACTCGGTGACCGTGTACGGGCCGGTGCCGACCGGGGCGGTGTTGAACGGCGCGCTGTTGATGTCCTGCCCCGTCGAGCTTCGCCGCCGGCACGATGCCGAGCGTCAGCTGCTGGGCGAACGGGGCGTACGGGTAGGACAGCTTGAACTCAACGGTGTGCTGATCAGCGGCGACGACGTCGGTGACCGCGTCGAAGCCGGAGGCGATCGTGGAGTTCACCTTCTTGTCCAGCACGGACCTGTAGGTGAACACGACGTCCTGTGCGGACACCGGGGTGCCGTCGGAGAACGTGATGTCCTTCGCGCAGCTTGGCGGTCCACGTCAGACCGTCCGCCGACGCGGTCGGCAGCTCGGCGGCCAGCGCCGGTTTCAGCGCCAGCTGCGGCGTCGCGGTGCCACCAGGCCGTCGAAGATCTTCGCGGCGCCGTCCGGGGCGTAGCCGAGCACCGGGTTGAGGTTCTCCGGCTCGCTGCCCGCACCGATCACGATGGACGTCGCCGACCCGGCCACCTCACCGTCCGGCGACGAGCACGACGCCACCAACGACGACGGTCAGCAGCGCGCAAACCGTTCGGCGCATCCAATTCCTCCCAAGGTGTCCGTGTTGCCGCGTGCAGCTAACAGCAAGGAAGTTGCAATAAGCAAGAAGTTGCACCTCTGCGCGCTGGCCGGACACGTGCCAGCATCCGGCGCATGAGCAACGAAGTGCACACCCACGAGCACAGCCACGGCGCCGCGTCGCACACGCACCCGCACGGGGCACACGCGCACGATCACGTCGAGCACGAGCACACCCACACGCATGACGGCGAGACGCATTCGCACGTCCACGTGCACGACGCGGGTCACCTGGAGGAGCACGGACACTCGCACTGACGCGGCTGGTCAGTGCGACTCGCGGGTGACCTCCGAACCGCTGGAGCCGACCAGGAAGTCCAGGTCCGCCCCGGTGTCGGCGCCGAGGACGTGGTCGATGTAGAGGCGTTCCCAGCCCCGTGACGGCTTGGCGAACGCCTCGGTCATGGCGGCGCTGGGTGTGCGGGTCGCGAAGTCCGGTGCCTCCACGTCGATGCGGCGGTTCTCCACGTCCAGCACGATGACGTCGCCGGTGCGGACCAGACCGAGTGGCCCGCCCGCGGCCGCTTCCGGTGCCACGTGCAGGACGACCGTGCCGTACGCGGTGCCGCTCATGCGCCCGTCGCAGATCCGGACCATGTCGCGCACGCCCTGCTCCAGCAACTTCTTCGGCAGCGGCATGTTCGACACCTCCGGCATGCCCGGATAGCCACGCGGGCCGCAGCCGCGCAGCACCAGCACGGAGTCCGCGTCCACGTCGAGATCGGGGTCGTCGATGCGGGCGTGGAAGTCCTCGATGCTGTCGAACACCACGGCCTTGCCCCGGTGCTGCAACAGGTTCGGTGAGGCGGCGGCCGGTTTGACCAGCGCGCCGGACGGGGCGAGGTTGCCGCGCAGCACCGCGATCCCGCCCTCGGCGATGATCGGCGTCTGGCGGCTGCGGATCACCTCCGGGTCCCAGATCGGGGCGTCGTCGAGGTGGTCGACGAGCGGCCGGCCGGTGACCGTGAGCGCCGTCGGGGTCGAGCAGGTCGCGGACCTCCCGCAGGACGGCGAGCAGGCCGCCCGCGCGGTGGAAGTCCTCCATCAGGAACCGGCCCGCGGGCTGGAGGTCCACCAGCAGCGGCACGCCGGAGCCGATGCGGTCGAAGTCGTCGAGGGTGAGGTCGATGCCGAGCCGCCCGGCGATGGCGAGCAGGTGCACCACGGCGTTGGTCGAGCCGCCGATGGCGGCCAGCGCGACGATCGCGTTGTGGAACGAGGCCTTGGTCAGGAACGTGCTGGGGCGCCGGTCCCGCTCGATCATGTCGATGATCAGCCGGCCGGTGCCGTGCGAGGCCTCGAGCAGCCTGCTGTCCGGCGCCGGGGTGCCCGCGACGCCGGGAACGACGGTGCCGAGCGCCTCCGCGACCAGTGCCATCGTCGAGGCGGTGCCCATGGTGTTGCAGTGGCCGCGGCTGCGGATCATCGCGGACTCGGAGCGCATGAACTGCTCCTGCGACAACGTGCCGGCGCGGACCTCCTCGGACAGCCGCCAGACGTCGGTGCCGCAGCCCAGGGGCACGCCGCGGAACGTGCCGGTCAGCATCGGCCCGCCGGGGACCACGACCGCCGGGATGTCGACCGACGCCGCGGCCATCAGCAGCGCGGGAATCGTCTTGTCGCAACCGCCGAGCAGCACCACGCCGTCGACCGGGTTGGCGCGCAGCATCTCCTCGGCCGCCATCGCGGCCATGTTGCGCCACAGCATCGCGGTCGGGCGCACGTTCGTCTCGCCCAGCGACACCACGGGCAGGTTCAGCGGAGTGCCGCCGGCCTCGTGCACGCCATTCGACACGGAGGCGGCGACCTCGTTCAGATGCGCGTTGCACGGCGTGAGGTCGGAGGCGGTGTTGGCGATCGCGATCTGCGGTCTGGCGAAGGCGTCGCCGGGAGCGCCGCGGCGCATCCAGGCGCGGTGGATGTAGGCGTTGCGGTCCTGACCTGCGTACCACTGCTCACTGCGAAGCCCCACGGCACCTCCTACCGGATGCCTTCGACACTAGCCTTTGATCACCCGCCACGGCCGCCTTGGCAAAGACCTGTCTACAGCGGTAGATCGGGCGGCAACTGCAGGGCGATGGCGACCAGCGAGTGGACGCGGTTCGCGATCACCGCGATCAGGCCGTGCATGTCGGGCGAGGCGGCGTCGGCGGCCTCCTGGAGCGTGCGCAGGTCGGTGTCGATCTGGCCGAGCAACGCGGCCGTGTCGGCGGGCTTGGCCCGGAACGCCGACGCGATGTCCTCGAGCGGCAGGCCGTGGACCTCCAGGCGCCGCACGAGGTCGATGCGGCCGACGTCGTCGCAGCGGTAGAGGCGGTAGTTGCTCGCGGTGCGCTGAGCAGGGGCGATGAGTCCCAGCGTCGTGTAGTAGTCGACGGTGCGGATGCTGACTCCGGCGCGGGCGGCCAGTTCGCCGATCTTCAGCAGTGATTCGGACAAAACAGGCACCTCCGCTCCGGAAACCGTACAGTGCTACGTGCTACTGTTGGAGTATGCCTGACGAAGCCGACATAGACGGCTGTAGTACGTGGCCGGGTGCGTCTTGTTGATCGCATCCGGCTTGCTCGCCATCGTGGTGCTGACTGTCGCCACGGGGTATTTCGTTGCTCAGGAGTTCGCGTACATGGCGGTCGATCGCGGCCGCCTGCAGCAGTTGGCCGAGGCCGGTTCCAGGCCCGCCGAACGTGCGCTGCGCGTCACTCAGAAGCTTTCCTTCATGCTGTCCGGTGCTCAGTTCGGCATCACGGTGACGGCGCTGCTCGTCGGTTACGTGGCCGAGCCGCTGCTCGGCACCGGCCTGGGCGTGCCGTTCTCGATGGTGATCGCGCTGGTCTTCGCGACCTTCGTGCAGATGGTGCTCGGTGAGCTGCTGCCGAAGAACCTCGCGATCGCCCGGCCCGAACAGCTCGCACTGGCGCTGAGCGCCTCGACCCTGGCGTACCTGAAGGTCGCCGGGCCGCTGATCCGGTTGTTCGACGCGGCCGCGAACCGGCTGCTGCGCGCGATCGGCATCGAGCCTGTCGAGGAGCTGCCGCAGGGTGCGACCCCCGAGGACCTCCGGCAGATCGTCGAGGACGCGGGGGAGCGGGGCCATCTCGATCCCGAGCTGACGCGCCTGCTGGAGCACGGCATCGGGTTCCGCGAGCTCGTCGCCGAGCAGGCGATGACGCCGCGCGTGAACGTCCACACCGTCCGGTTCGACGAGCCCGCGGCGCGGGTGGTCGCGTTGCTGGACACCGGGAACTCACGGTTTCCGGTGGTCGGTCACGACCTCGACGACCTGCGCGGTGTCGTCGGCCTGGCCGAGGTGCTGACCCTGACGCCTGAGGAGCGTGCGGTCGCGGCGATCGAGCGGATCGCCTCGCCCGCGCTGGTGGTGCCGGCGACGCTGCCGCTGCCCGCGGTGCTGGAGCGACTGCGGGCCGAACGCCGTCAGCTGGCGTGCGTGGTCGACGAGTTCGGCGGGTTCGCCGGGGTGATCTCGCTGGAGGACCTGGCCGAGGAGCTGGTCGGTGAGATCCACGACGAGGACGACCTGGTCGAGGACGTGATCTCCGCGCTGGGCGAGCACCGCTGGCAGGTGCCCGGCCGGATGCGGCTGGACGAGGTCGAGGACATGACCGGGGTCGAGCTGCCGGAGGACGACGACTACGACACCGTGTCGGGTCTGGTGCTGCACCAGCTGGGCCGGATTCCCGTGCCTGGCGACGAGATCGTGCTGGATGGGATGACGGTGCTGGTGACGGCGGTGGCGCGCAACGTGCCGGACTCCGTGGTGCTCAGCCTCCTGGCGGCCGCGCGATGACGATCGTGATCTCTCTTGTTCTGCTGGCGTTGAACGGCTTCTTCGTCGCCGCCGAGTTCGCGTTGATCGCGGCCAAGCGGCACCGGCTGGAACAGGCCGCCGAGACGTCCCGGGCGGCGCGGGCCGCCGTCGCCGGGATCCGGGAGCTGTCGCTGATGCTCGCGGGCGCCCAGCTCGGCATCACGCTGTGCACGCTGGGTCTTGGTGCGCTGGCGAAACCGGCCGTGGCGGACCTGCTGGAGCCGGCGCTGCGATGGACCGGCCTGCCGGACGCGGTCGCGTACGGCGTGGCGTTCGCGATCAGCCTGGTGCTGGTGGTGTTCCTGCACATGGTCGTCGGCGAGATGGCGCCGAAGTCGTGGGCGATCGCCCACCCCGAGCGATCCGCGCTGATCCTGGCGCTGCCGTTCCGCGCGTTCGCCCGCTCGGTCCGCTGGCTCCTCAGTGGACTGAACGGCGTCACGAACTCGTTGCTGCGCTTGATGAAGGTCGAGCCGCAGGACGAGCTGGCGCAGGCGCACCGGCCGGACGACCTGCGGATGCTGCTGCGGCAGTCCGCCGAGCACGGCCTGATCCCCGAGGGGCAGCAGCGGTTGCTGACCCGGATGCTGCAGGTGCAGCGGACGACGCTGGGTGAGGTGATGGTGCCGATCGCGCAGACGGCCTCGGTCACCGAACACACGACCGCGCGGGCGATCGAGCGGCGCAGCCTCCAGTGTGGACGGTCGCGCTTCCCGGTCACCGACCTGCGCGGCCGGTACGTCGGCCTGGTGCACATCCGCGAGGCGATGCGGGCGACGGCCCGCGGCGAGGATCCGACGGCGCGGTCGTTGATGGGGCCGGTGCTGACGCTGCCCGCGTCGATGCCGGTGGCCCAGGCGGTGACGGCGATGCGTGCGGAACGTTCGCAGCTCGCCCTGGTAGAGGACGGCGAAATTCAAGGCATCGCCGCATTGGAAGACCTCCTCGAAGAGCTGATCGGCGACTTCGAGGACGAAACCGACACCCGTCCGGTCGGCGTCCGCTGACCGGAGTTTCCCGGGAGGAAACTTTTCATGTTCAAGCGGATGCTCAGCGCCTTCGGCGTCGGCGGACCCTCGGTCGACACCGTGCTGGACTCGCCGAACACCGCGCCCGGCCAGCTGGTCAGCGGCCAGGTGCGCATCCAGGGCGGCAGTGCGGACGCCGAGATCGGCCAGGTCGTGCTGTCCCTGGTCACCAGGGTCGAGGTCGAGCACGGTGACCACGAGTACGGCGGCGTCTCCGAGTTCACGCGCGTCGTGGTGCAGCAGGGTGTGCGGGTCGGGGCCGGCCAGCTGGTGTCGATCCCGTTCCAGCTGCCGATCCCGTGGGAGACCCCGATCACGGCGGTCGGCGGCGCACCGCTGCCGGGCGTGACCGTGGGCGTGCGGACCGAGCTCGTGATCGCGGGCGCGCCGGACAAGGGCGACCTCGACCCGGTGCTGGTCCACCCGCTGCCCTCGCAGGACGCGGTGCTGAACGCGTTCGGGCAGCTCGGGTTCTCGTTCCGCAGCGCCGACGTCGAGGCGGGGCGCCTGCACGGCGTGCCGCAGGAGCTCGGTTTCTACCAGGAGATCGAGTTCTACCCGCCGGCCCAGTTCGCGGGGCGCGTGCAGCAGGTGGAGCTGACGTTCGTGGCCACCCCGCACGAGCTGTTCGTGATCCTGGAGGCGGACCGGCGCGGCGGGATGTTCTCGTCGGGCGGCGACGCGTTCGGCCACTTCCGGCTGCCGCACCAGGAGGCTCAGGTCGCCGACTGGGCGACGTCGGTCAACGGGTGGCTGGCTCAGGTGGCGGAGCGTGGCGGCGCCATGCACGGTTACGACCAGCACGGGCAGCACGGTGGTCATCGACGGGGTCCGGGCATGGGCACGGTCGTCGCGGCCGGTGCCGCCGGTGTCGTGGGCGGCATGGTGATGGGCGAGATGATCGACGACGCGTTCGAGGACTTCGGCGGCGAGTGAGAGTTGGTTCAAAGGTGAATAATTACTGAGGTTTGTCCGGTTCCGGTACCCCAGAACGGGGTACTCGGGCCGTGCGTCAAGCAGTCGGCGCTTGTTGCCCCGTTGGGACGAGAGGCGGTGGACGAGGTGTTGACGGCGGCGCGGAACTACGCACGGCGAGTGACCGAGGAGCTCGGGTTGCGTGGCGAGTCGTCCTGCATCGACAGGGAGAAGCCACTGCGGGTGTACATCGCGGTGGACGGGCGGCTGCCCGGCTATCCCTCGCACGACGTGGCCCTGCTCTGGACCGAATGCCACGGGTGGTCGGTGGCGGTGGAGGAGTCCGGGGCTCTTGATGTGACCGTTGTGGCACACATGGGCGGGGCTGTCGATCCGCCGCCTCGTACGGTGGCCCGATGGGTGCGGCACCTGCTCGTCGGCGGAGAACCACACCGGGAGTTGCACGCGGTCCAGCGCGCCGGGTAATTCGGTGGGGTCGCGTGCACCCGGCGGGTGACAATTCGGCGTGCTCGAAATGAACGCGGTTGTCGAGGCGTACCACGACGTGGCCTACGCGGACTGGCCGACAGGACCGTCCTCGGCCGGAGGTGTGGTGCTGTCCGGCCGGATGTCCCGAGAGGACGTCGGCACGGCGCTGGCCTCGATCGCGCAGTACAACGACCAGGACGAGGATGAGCTGGACGGTCCGGCCCTCCTCGACGCGTTGCTGCGCCAGGACGCGATCATCGCCCCTGGCGGGGTGCGGGTGCGCGACGTCGAGTCCGGCGTCGTGGTGGAGCCCGGCTGCTGTGCGGGGCTGGAGGACTGGCGCGGCTGGTACGAGCTGCTCGACGGGAAGGTGCCCTGGCTGGGCCACTCACCGGAACCGGGACTGGAGCTCTCCGGCGCGACGGTGCGGCTGAGGCCGGACTCCGAGCGGACTGACGAACCCTCGTGCGAGATTGCGCTCGCCGACCTGCCGGGGCATCTCGAACGCGTGCGGCAGGACCTGCTCGGGTTCCTGGACCTGGTGCGGAAGTGGGCGCCGTACGGACTCGGGGATCAGGTCGCCGCGCGGTTCGACGAGCATTTCCACATCAGCGCGCCACTCTGAGCCGGCCGACGCGGCTGATCCCGAGCCACACCGCGACACCCACCGCCACGCAGACAACGAACACGATCGGCGACGGCACCTGGGGTTGCAGGTGGGGGAACACGGCGTAGTGCGTGAGGTAGATGGCGAGTGACGCGCTGGCCAGCAGGCTCATCGGGGTCAGCAGGCCGCGTGGCACCGGCACCCGCGACAGGCATAGCAACAGGGCCACGCCCGCGATGACGATGATCTCGCGCGAGAGGTCCTCCATGCGGCCGGGGACCATCGCGACCATGACCACGACGACGAAGCACTTCTGCCACAGCGCGGGGGAGCGGTGGGCCACCCAGCCGAGGACGACGAACCAGGCCGCGCCGAGGGTGGTCATGTTGCGGGCGAAGAAGTCGCCGTCGACGGTGAGGCGGGCGAGCAGCGCCAGTCCCAGGAGGATCACGGCGAAGGCGAAGTTGTGCCGTTGTTCCCAGCGGCGCAGTGCGGGTATCGCGAAGAGCGCGGCGCACACCACCATCACGTGCACGACGACCTCGACGAACCAGTAGCCGGCCGCGCCGACGCGGGTGAAGTTGTTGACCAGCAGGACGTTGTCGAGGGTGACGTCGTCCGTGACCGCGACGCGGTAGATGAGCCAGAGCGAGGTCGGCACGGCGATGAACGCCGTTGCGCGCAGGATGCGCGCCGGCCCGGCCGGGAGCAGGAACCGGGCGAGGTTCCAGCCCGCGACCACGAGCAGCAGGTGGGCGCCGCCGAGCAACTTGAAGAACCCCACGTGTGACCCCACGATGAGCAGGATCGCCAACGCCCTCAGCACGATCGTGGTGTCGATCATCGGTACGCGGCGGTGGTGGGCGCGGAGCTTCTCCAGCTCGGACACCGGCATCACCGGCCAGGACGACGGAAGATCGCCCAGCACGCGTTGGAGTTGCACGGTCATCTGTACGTACCGCAATGAGTCGCCGCCCAGCGAGGTGAACGTGGCGTCCGAGGCCACCGAACGCTCACCCAGGACCGAGGCGAAGACTTCGCGCACGGACGTCCGCGTGGGGTCAGGCGGCGCTGCCACGGCCTGGTAGTCGATTTTCCCGTTGGACAGCAATGGAAACGACGTCACGGCGTAGGCCCGGACGGCCGGCAGTCCAGTCAGGGCGCGGATCAGCGCCACCGCACGATCGACGTCACCGAGCACCGCGACCACGAGGCCGTTGTCGTCGCCGGTGCACGCCACCCGGAGGCCGTCCTGGAGCAGCGAGCGCTCGATCTGGTCGAGGTCGACCCGCAGCCCGAACGGTTTGACGAACCGGTTCTTGCGGCCGGTCAGGGAGAACAGGCCGTCCGCCACAGAACCGAGGTCCCCGGTCCGTAGCTCGAACGTCGTGCGGCCCAACGCCAGATCGTCGGGCGTGTGGGCATAGCCGAGCATCACGTTGGGACCGCTGTACACGAGTTCACCGTCGTCGATGCGCAACCGGCCACCTGGGATCGCGACACCGATCGCGGACGGGTGCGATACGGCGAGATCCGGTGGCAGGTAGGCCATGCGCGCGGTGGCCTCGGTCTGGCCGTACATCACGAAGAAGCACCAGCCGCGTTCGGCGCCGAGAGACGCGTAGCGGACCACGTCCGCTGGAGTGAGCCGTCCGCCGGCCTGCGTCACGTAGCGCAGGCTGGGCAGGTCCATCTCGTCGAAGCCGATGTTGTCGAGCAGGCCGAACGTGTGCGGAACGCCGTGCAGGCTTGTCACGCCCTGAGACCGCATCAGGTCCCAGAACTCCGGCTCGATGACCGAACGTCCGGTCAGCACCAGGCCGGCTCCGTGCGCGAGGTTGCTGTTCACGACCGACAAGCCGTAGCAGTAGTGCAGCGGCAACGACGTGATCGCCCGATCGGTCGGCCGGATGTCCAGGTACGAGCCGATGGAGGCGGCGTTCGCGGCGAGGTTGTCCGCGCTCAGCCGCACCAGCTTCGGCGACCCCGTCGTGCCGGACGTCGACAGCAACAGCGCCAGTTCCGGGTGCAGCGAATGCACCGTGCCCTCGTGGCGTTCCGTCCACGATCCCGAGATCACCACGTCCGGGTCGTAGGCCGCGGTCAGCCCCGGAACCTGGACGGCGGAGGCCAGGACGACGGGATGCCTGCCGCGCAACGCGGCGAGGTACGCCACGATCGAGTCGACGTCGTTCTCGGCCGCGAGCAGCACCAGCCGGCGGGTCGTGCCGAGTCTCGACGCCGCCGCCGAAACCAGCTCGTCCAGGTCGCGATAGGTGAGGGAGCCGTCCGGCGTGACCAGGGCGAGCTGGTCGCCGTACACCGCGAGCCGGTCCGCGAACCCGAGGTCCGCCGTGGCCGTCACGGTGTGCCGCCGAAGAACAACACTGCTCCCGACACCGTCACCGAGATCGAATCCCCGGCCCGCACCGAAACCTTCCCCTGCACGCGTGAACGCACCCGCGTGCCGTCCGGGAGACTCAGCGTCACCGAGGCGTCGTGGCCGTGGAACCGCACGTCGTCCACAATGGACGGAACGCCGGTCGGGCCGAGGATCAGCTGTTCCGGGCGCAGCAACACCGTTCCGGGACCTTCCCCGGTGGCCGGGAACGTCCCGAGCGGCGTGTCCACCACACCGGAGCGGGCGACGCCGGTGAAGGTCACCGCATCGCCCACGAACAACGCCACCCCGAGATCGGCGGGGGAGGAGTAGATCGTCTGCGGCCGCGCGAGCTGGGCCACCGCGCCATCGCGCAGCACGGCGACGAGATCCGCCATGCCCAGTGCCTCTTCCTGATCGTGTGTCACCAGCAATGCCGTCGCGCCGGCCGCCCGCAGACTCGCGCGCACGTCCGCCCGGAGTTCCTCGCGCAGACCGGCGTCCAACGCCGAAAAAGGTTCGTCCAGCAGCACAACTCCGGGCCGTGGCGCCAAAGCACGGGCCAGCGCGACCCGTTGCGCCTGCCCGCCGGAGAGCTGCGCGGGCATCCGAGCGCCGAACCCGGCGAGCCCCACCAGGTCGAGCAGTTCCTCGACCCGCTCGGCGCGCTCGCCCCGCCGCAGGCCGAACCCGACGTTCCCCGCCACGCTGAGATGGGGGAACAACGCCCCTTCCTGCGGCACGATGCCGATCCCGCGCCGCTCCGGCGGTACCTCCGCGGTCAGCTGCCGCTCGCCAAGCCAGACCTCGCCCGAGGACACGGGGTGGAACCCGGCCAGGACCCGCAGCAGTGTCGTCTTGCCGCACCCGGACGGCCCCAGCACGGCGAGCAGCCCGCCCTCCGACACCTCGAAGTCGACCTCGCGCAGGACGGGGTCCCCGCCGTAGTCCGCGACCAGTCGTTTGACCGTCAAGCCGCTCATCGCTCACCTCCCAGGAACCGGTCCAGCACCACGGCCGGAATCGCCGCCACGACAAGCAGAACCGCCGCATAGGGCGCTGCCGCGGCGTAGGCGGCGACCTCGGTGCGCGTCCACAGTTCGGTCGCCAGGGTGTCCACTCCGGTCGGCCGCAGCAGCAACGTCGCCGGTAACTCCTTGGCACAGGTCAGGAACACCAGCGCGGTACCGGCGAGAATCCCCGGTGCGGCCAACGGCACTGTGACCCGCAATCCGGTTTGCACCCGTCCGACACCCAGCGACCGCGACACGTCCTCCAGCACCGGCGGCGCGTGCGCCACACCTGTGCGCACCGCACCGACGGCCAACGGCAGGAACAGCACCGCGTACGCGAACGCCAGCATCGGCACCGTCTGGTAGAGCGCCGGGGCGAACCGGATCCCGAAGAACACCAGCGCCAGCCCGACGGTGATGCCCGGCAGCGCGTGCCCCGCGAAGCTGGCCAGCTCGACCCCTCGTGCGAGCCGGCCCTGGTGCCGCGCGGCCAGAATCCCGACCGGCAACGCCAGCAGCAACGTGAGCAGCGCCCCGAACGCCGACACCGCGACGGTGTTCCCGGTGGTCGCCAGCACGTCGGTGACGGAGAACGTCGACGTGCCCGCCACGAGCCACCACACCAGGCTGACCACCGGCACGCCGAGCGTCAGCAGGATCAGCACCACGGTTCCCGTGAAGGCAGGCACACGAGCCCGCCCGAGCGGCACGGTCAGCGGCTGCCGGCGTCCGCGATGCGCGGTGGCACCGCGCGCCCGCCGTTCGCCGACGGTCAACGCGATCGCCAGCACCACCAGGATCAACCCGAGGATCGCGGCCGGCGTGCGGTCGAACGTGGCCCGGTAGCTGGTGTAGATGCCGAGCGTGAACGCCTCGTACCGCATCAGCGACACGGCACCGAAGTCGCTCAGCACGTAGAGCGCCACCAGCAACCCGCCGGCGAGCGCCGCGGGCCGGATCTGCCGCAGCGTCACGGAGAAGAACACCTGACGGCTCGTCCGGCCGAGCGACCGCGCCACCTCCTCGACGGCCGGGTCGGCGGTGCGCAGGGCGGCCGCGACCGGCAGCGAGACGTACGGGTACGACACGAGCGTCAGCACCACGAACGCACCCGCGAACCCGGTGAGGTCCGGCAGCACCGAGATCCAGGTGAACCCGGCGACGTAGGACGGCACCGCCAGCGGGAGCACGAGCAGCACCCCGAACGCCCGGCGCCCGGCCAGGTCGGAGCGCGTCACGAGCCACGCGGTGAGCACGCCCAGCAGGAGGCACGCGGCCGTCACCGCCACCGCGAGCGACAGGCTCCGCAGTGCCAGTTCCGCGGTCCGGGTGCGCGCCAGCACGTCCCACACGACACCCCCGCCGCGTTCGAACGAACGCACGGCCAGGTACGCCAGCGGCAGCAAGGCTGCTGCCGCGACGAGGAGCGAGAGAGTGGTGAGTGCTGGTGCGGCCCGGTAGGCGCGCCTCAGGACAACCCCGCTTCCTGCAACAGTTTCACGGTCTCCTGCAGCGACGACAGCTGGGAGAGGTCGATGTCCGGAGCCTGCAGGTCCGTGATCGGCGGCAGCTTGTGCTTGCCCGGCTGCACGCCCGGATTGGCCGGGTACTCGGCGGTCTGGTCGGCGAAGTGGCGTTGCGCCTGCTCGGACAGCAGGAACCGCACGGCCTTCTGCGCGGCCTCGCTCTGGTTGCTGCCCTTGATGATCCCGACGCCGGCCACGTTGACCAGCGCGAGCGGATCACCGCCGCCGACGCGGTGCAACCTCGCCTTCATGGCGCCCTCGCCGCCCTTCTCCGCGGCCGAGGCGTACCAGTAGTAGTGGTTGATCAGTCCAAAGGGGAGCTGGCCCTCGTCGACGGCCTTGAGGATGCTGATGTTGTTGTCGTAGCGCTTGGGGTCGTTGGCGGCGAACTTCTTCAGCCAGTCCTTGGCGAAGTCCTCGCCCTTGAGCACCCGCACCGACGTCACGAACGCCTGCCACGACCCGTTGGTCGGTGCGTAGCCGACCTTGCCCTTCCACTTCGGATCGACGACGTCCTCGATCGACTTGGGCAGCTCGCTCTCCTTGACCACGCTGGGGTCGTAGGCGATCACCCGGGCCCGCGCGCTCGTGGCCACCCAGCTCTTGTCGCGTGCCTGATAGTTCTGCGGCACCATGCCGAGCACGTCCGCGGGCAGCTCGGCCAGCCTGCCCTGCGCACCCACCGAACCGAGCGCGCCGGCGTCCTGCGAGAAGAACACGTCCGCCTCGGTGCCCTGACCTTCCTCCAGCAGCTGGGCGGCCATTTCGCCGCTGCCGCCGTAGCGGACTTCCACGTCGATTCCGACGGCTGCTTCCAGCTGGTCGAGGAGGGCGCCGACCAATTGTTCGTTGCGGCCGGAGTAAATGATCAGGTCGTCTGCGGAACTGCAGGCGGTCAACGTCGACGCCAACAGCGCGGCGATCAACGTAACGGTGCGTGCACGACGCCTCACCAGCGGTCCTCCTCGGCTCAACCCCAGGTCGTCCGGGGCGTCGACAAGGTAAAGCTAACCTAAGGTGTCATTCAAGATGTGGATGCCATTACGTGATGCGACGACGGACACATCACCTGTTCGGACCCATAATGTCCGCATGTTCGTTTTCGACGCCGAATTGTGGCTGTGGGACGCCCGCCGCATGGACACGTGGACATTCGTGACGCTGCCCGAGGATGTCTCGGACCAGATCCGGGAGCTCGCGGTGCCCGGCCGCGGCTTCGGTTCGGTGAAGGTGCGGGCCGGGGTGGGTGCGTCCTCGTGGTCCACGTCGGTGTTCCCGGACAAGGCGTCGGGCTGTTACGTGCTGCCGATCAAGGCGGCGGTGCGCAAGAAGAACGCCGTCGAACCCGGTGACGTCATCGAGGTGACCGTCGAGGTGGTCTAGCGCTCTTGGACAGGGTCGTCTAGCGGTCCCAGTCGATGTCGGCGTAGATGGCGGCGTGGTCGCTGGCCGCGTGCACCTCACTGACCATGCTTTCGTAGACGTCCCAGCGGTTTTTGGTCCTCGGCCCGCGCCACACGCCCTTGCGGAACACGCCGCCGCCGGTCGCCTTCGCGAACAGCTCCGGGGTGAGCAGCACGTAGTCGATCTTGCCGCGCTCGTTGGTGCCGCGGTAGGTGCCGAGCCGGTGGTCCCAGTCGAAGTTCTCGTGCTCGCTGATGTCCCTGAGTCCGGTGCGCTGGAACAACGGGCGCAGGCACTCGCTGTCCGCGGTGTCGTTGAGGTCGCCGACCACCGCGATGTGCTCGTGGCCCTCGTCGCGGAGCCGGTTGACGATCCGCGCGATGCGGACGGCCTGGCGGAAGCGGCGGCGGGAGCCGATCGGGTCGCCGGGAGCGCCGTAGCCCTTGGACTTCAGGTGGTTCACCAGGACGACCACCTCGGGGCCGGCCGGGGTGCGCACGTGGTACTCGGCGCAGTCCCGGGAGAAGATCACGCCCGAGGTGTCCTTGGCGTACACGTGCGTCCTGATGGTGATGACCTGGTGCTCGTCGCGCGTCAGGAGACCGACGTTGATGCCGCGCTCGTCGTTGCCGTCGATGAGGTGGACCTCGTCGTACGGGGTCCAGCCGACGTTCTTCAGCAGGCTCGCGGAGAACATCTGCAGCAGCTCACGGGACTCGGCCTCGACGACGCCGAGCACGTGGGCGCCGACGTCGCGCATCACCTGGGCGGTGTGGCGGGTGGCGAGCTCGCTGATCGGCTCGGTGGTGAGCTCGACCCAGCCCACCCACGACTCGCGACCGCTTGCCACGACCGAGGTTTCGCCGGTGCGGTGGCGCGCGAGGAACCTGCCGCGGATGCGCCGCAGGATCGCGTACTTGCTCCGGTCGCTTCTCAGCAACTCGAGTGCCGCCAGGTGTTCCTTGAGTTCTTCCTTGACTTCTGGAGAATAGGTCTCCGCGGCGATGAGCTCGTTGAACCGGGCGTGGGCGGCCAGAATCGGGGCCGCGTGCTTGGTCGCGTTGCGGCCCATCACCTTGGGGCGCTCGAACATGTTCTCCACGTTGAACGACCCGATTCGCGTGGTGCTCATCGCCTCCAGGGTCGCATGTGGAGGTACGGGCTCGGTCAGGTCCGGCCGGGTGATCTTCGCCAGCGATGGGCTGGTTTCGGGCGCCAGACGCGACGCTGCTAAGCAGGCTGCCCGAAGTGCTGTCCGTTACTCGCGGAGCGGTTCGGCGTCCAGCCCGATGCGTCTGCGAGTACCACCAACTCTTGATCGAATCGCCGTCAACTACACCCAACCTGTTCCACATCCCGCAGCACCGGCACCAGGTGCCCGGGCCCGAAACGCCCTGTTGGTAGTAGAAAAACGCCTGTTGATGTTGAGTTGGTGGTACTTGCTGACGCCGGCAGCAACGAGTCGCCTGAGGTTCCGGACAAGCCTTCTGGCCAGGTGCTTAGACGCGACTCAGGGCGCGGCCGCTCTCGATCAGCTCGTCGGTGAACGAGTCGAGCGCCTGGGCGAAGTCGCGCTGGTCCGGCTCGTGCCAGTCCTCCAGCTGGTCGAGCAGCCACCGCCGCCACGCCCGGACGAGCTGGGCGAACACGTCTGCGCCGAGATCGGTGAACCGGTAGCCGTCGTCGTTGAGCGCCAGGTGCCCGGACCGCACCAGCGTCTGCGCCGTGGGTTCGAAGATGCCGCCGGGCACCTTGGTCATCTCGGCGATCTCGTCCAGCGTGGCGATGCCGTCGTCCGTCGAGGCCCGGTACACCCGCCCGAGCAGCCAGGCCTGCTCCAGCGGCAGGTCGACGCCGGAGCGGCGCAGCACCGCGAGGCCGGGGTCGTCCTTGGACTTCGCGACCACGGTGGACACGAGCTTGCGCAGCTCGTCGTAGGAGTTCGAGGGCGGCGCGGCGAAGCTCTCGCCCACACCGCTGTTGCCGGTGGCGGCGGCGCGTGACGTGTCCCGCAGCGGCACCTCGGGCAGGAAGAACGCGACCAGCAACGCGACCAGACCGATCGGTGTGGCGATCAGGAACATCATCGACACCGTCTCGGCGTAACCGTTGATGATCGGCGCCTTCACCGCCTCCGGGAGGAGGTGCACCGCGGCCGGGCTCGCGATCGCGCGCGGGTCGACGCCCGGTGGGATCACGAGATGTTTCGGCAACTGGTTCGCGTAGATCGTGCCGAACAGCGCCACCCCGAACGAGCTGCCCATCGTGCGCAGGAAGCTGATGCCGGACGTGGCGACGCCGAGGTCGGCGTAGTTCGTGGTGCTCTGCACGACGATCACCGGCACCTGCATCACCAGGCCGATGCCCGCGCCGAGCACGAACATGAACGCGCCCATCACCGGGTAGCTGGTGTTGGCGTCCAAATAGGACAGCAGGAAGATGCCGATCGTCAGGCCGATCGAGCCGATGATCGGGAACATCCGGTACCGGCCGGTGCGGCTGATCGTGTTGCCGGTGAGCAGTGCCGTGGCCATGAGCCCGGCGATCAGCGGCAGCATCCACAACCCGGACGCGGTCGCCGACTCGCCGCGCACGTACTGCAGGTAGATCGGCAGGTAGGTGATGCCGCCGAGCATCGCGAAACCGACGACGAAGCTCAGGATGCCGGACACGGTGAACACCCGGCTGCGGAACAACCTCATCGGCAGCATCGGCTCGGCCGCGCGCTGCTCGACGAACACGAACGCCACCAGCAGGGTGATCGACCCGGCCGCCATCCACAGGATCGTCGGCGAGGTCCACGCGTACTCGGTGCCGCCCCAGCTCGTGACCAGCGTCAACCCGGTCGCGGCGAGGGCGATGAGCGCGATGCCGGCGTAGTCGATCCTCGGGTGCCCCTCGGCCTTGATCGTCGGCAGCGCGGCGACCGCCACGAGGATGACGGCGACGCCGAGCGGGATGTTCACGTAGAACGCCCAGCGCCAGCTCAGGTGGTCGACGAACAGCCCGCCGAGCAGCGGCCCGGCCACCGTCGCGATGCCGAACACCGCGCCCGCGAACCCCTGGAACTTGCCGCGTTCCCGCAGCGGCACCACGTCGGCGATGATCGCGGTCGAGGTGACCATGAGCCCGCCCGCGCCGAGGCCCTGGACCGCGCGGAACGCGATGAGCGTGCCCATCGACTCCGACCAGCCCGCGAAGAACGACCCGATCAGGAACAGCACGACACTGATCAGGAACGTCTTCTTGCGCCCGTACAGGTCGCCGAACTTGCCGATCAGCACCGTCATGATCGTCTCGGCGAGCAGGTACGACGTCACCACCCACGACAGGTGCGCACCGCCGCCCAGGTCGGCGACCATCGTCGGGAGCGCGGTGGACACGATCGTCTGGTCGAGCGCCGCCAGGAGCATGGCGAGCAGGACGGCCGCGACGACCAGGTTCCGCCTGCGGGTGTCGATCTCGGGCACGTCGGCGATGATCGCGCAGGTTGGGCGACCTCGCAGCGCGTGCGGCGGCAAGCCGGCCGAGGACAGCACGCTGGACGGGTCTTAGGTGCCGAGCACGGACTAGGCTCCGAAGCGATCACGCGAAGGAGGCAGTCTTGATCTTCATCACCGCCAAGTTCCGGGTCCTGCCGGAGTACGCGGACACCTGGCCCGAGATCTCCCGCGGCTTCACCGAGGCCACCCGCGCCGAACCCGGCTGCCTGTGGTTCGACTGGTCGCGAAGCATCGACGACGAGACGGAGTACGTGCTCGTCGAGGCGTTCCGGGATGGCGACGCGGGTGCCGCGCACGTGCAGTCCGCGCACTTCAAGGTCGCGCAGGCCGAGCTGCCGCCGTACCTGCAGGAGACGCCGAAGATCGTGAACTCGGTGCTGGAGCAGGACGACTGGTCGCGGCTGGGCGAGTTCGAGGTTGCGCCACGCGGGTGAGAGGCCGGGCGTAGGGCGGCTCGGCGGTCGAGGATGGCCCGATGGACGCCTTCGTGGAGTTGTCCGCCGAGCTCACCGGGTTCTCGGCGGAGGAGCTGAGGTCGACCGGACTGGTCGAGCAGTACCGTGCGCTGGCGCAGGACGCGTCGCCGGCCGAGATCATCCAGCTCTGGTACACCGGTGTCTGGCGCGGGGTCATCCCCAGCACCCGCGCCTACGCCGAGGGGCTGGCGTGGAAGGCCGTCGGGGTGGCCGCGCCGGGGACGGCGGGGCCCGGCTTCGGCAGCTGGGAGCGCAGACCGCGAGGCAGCGCCTTATGAGAGCCGTGGTCGTCGGCGCTGGGTTCGCCGGCTCGCTGATCGCGAAAGTGCTGGGGGACAACGGGTTTCAGGTGCTCGTCCTGGAGGCTGGGGTCGAGACGGCGCACGACGAGGCGGTGCGCCGGTTCCAGACCGCGCTGGTGAAGACGCCGCTCGCGCCGTATCGCCGGACGGTGGCGGCGCCGTCGAGCGACTACCTGATCAACACCGGGCCGTTCCCGTACTCGAGTCCCTACCTGCGGATGAACGGTGGCACCGGCACCGCCTGGACCGGGCTCACGCCCCGCATGCACCCCGAGGACTTCCGCACCGCGGACCTGGGGCACGGCCGCAACTGGCCCATCTCCTACGACGACCTGGAGCCCTACTACCGCGCGGCGGAGTGGGAGATCGGCGTCGCGGCCGATGCGGACGAGCAGCGCGGCCACCTGCCGATTCCGGATGGCTACCGCTATCCGATGCACGCGTTGCCCCGCACGTATCTCGACCACACGATCGCGTCCGTTGTGGACGGTGCGTACGTCGACGGGAACGAGCTGCGCATCGTCGGCACACCGCAGGCGCGCAACGGTGTTCCGGTTCAGGGTTACCGGCCGGACGGGAATCTGTGCTCGGGGTTCGCGAGTTGCGTGCCGGTCTGCCCGGAGAACGCCAAGTACACGCCGCACCGGACCCAGAAGCTGTGGCCCGCCAACGTCGAACTGCGCACCCGATGTGTGGTCAACCGGGTGCACGCGGACGAGTTCGGCCGCATCACGAAGGTCAGCTATCAGCGTTACGTCGATGACACCACGGGTGCGCACACGCGGCATGACGTCGAGGCGGACGTGGTCGTGCTGGCCGCGCACGCCATCGAGAACGCCAAGCTGCTGCTGATGTCCGGGCTCGCGAACAGCAGCGACCAGGTGGGCCGCAACCTGATGGACCACCCGGCGCTGCTGCTGTGGGCGCTGATGCCGCAGCCGGTCGGGCCGTTCCGCGGGCCGGGGTCGACGACGGGCATCGAGGCGTTCCGGTGCGGGCCGCAGCGCTGCACGCGGGCGCCCTTCCGGATCGAGATCGGCAACTGGGGCTGGGGCTGGGCGGCCGGCAGTCCCGACACCGACGTCGCGAGGCTGGTCGAGCAGGGCCTGCGCGGCAACGCCCTGCGCAAGGCTGTCGCGGACCAGGTCGGCCGGCAGGTCACGCTGCAGATCGAGGTCGAGCAGGAGGCCGATCCCGCGAACCGCGTCACGCTCGACCACGGCCGGCGCGACCAGCTCGGCAACCCGCGACCGTCGATCCACTATGGACTGTCCGCGTACGTGCAGGACGGCCTGCTGGCCGCGAAACGGGCGTCGGAACGGATCTTCGAGCTGCTGGGGGCGGAGGACCACACGGAGTACAAGCCGGACCAGGAGCGGTACTTCGAGCACGACGGCGAGCCGATGCGGTTCTGGGGAGCCGGGCACGGTGGCGGTACGCACGTGATGGGGACGTCGGCGCGTGACTCGGTGGTGGACCAGTGGCAGCGGTGCTGGGACCACCCCAACCTGTACGCGGTCGGGTGCGGCAGCATGCCGTCGCTCGGGACGTCGAACCCGTCGCTCACGATGGCCGCGCTCGCGTTGCGCACGGCTGACCACCTCGTGTCACGACGGGTCGAGCTCAGTCCGGCGCCTTATCTCGCGCACGACCGGTGAGCGGGTGAAGCCGGGGGAACGGCGTCCGGTCAGAAGTCTTGTCCGGAACCTCAGGCGACTCGTTGCTGCCGGCGATCAGCAAGTACCGACCAACTCAACATCAACAGGCGTTTTTCTACTACCAACAGGGCGTTTCGGGCCGCGGGCACCTGGTGCCGGTGCTGCGGGATGTGGAACAGGTTGGGTGTAGTTGACGGCGATTCGATCAAGAGTTGGTGGTACTTGCAGACGCATCGGGCTGGACGCCGAACCGCTCCGCGAGTAACGAACAGGACTTCGGGCAGCCTGCTTAGGCGGGAGGCGCAGGGATGCGCTGCGCTCGCTGAATCAGCAGGATCTTCGCCGTGACCTCGACCGTGACCGTGACCGAGCGCAAGCCGAAGGCCGGCCGCGGTGCTCAAGGGGGACGACCAGCCTGGAAGATCTCACCGGGCCATGATGCCGAAATGTCGAAAGCGCCTCGGCGTCGATCGACGCAGGTGTGGGCAGCCCGACGCTGCCTCTCGACACCAAGGAGACGACATGCGGTTTCTGCTGATGCACCGGGTTCCGGAGAACGACGACGCGGCCTGGGAGCCGGGCCCTGAGCTCGTGGAGCGGATGGAGGCGTTCGTCGGGAAGCTGACCGCGGACGGCCTGCTGCTCACCGCGGAGGGCACGCATCGTTCGGGCGCGACGGTGCGCAGGCGTGGTGCGGCGATCAAGTCGGTCGACGGGCCGTTCGCCGAGGCCAAGGAGGTCATCGGCGGGTTCCTGCTGATCAGCGCGAAGGACCTCGCCGAGGCCACGGCCGTCGCGGAGGAGTACATCACCTGCTTCGCCGGCGTCGAGGAGATGTCGGTCGAGGTCAGGCAGGTCTTCGAGGCCGAGGACCTGGAGGAGTATCAGGCCAGGTAGCGGAGCTGGACGACGAACCATTCGCCGTCCAGCACGCAAGGTCCGCCTGGGTGGAGCCGCACGTCCTCGCTGCCGAGGGCGACGAGAACGTGCGGCCCCTCCAGGTCCAGGACGCGGTCGGCGGCGGTGTGCACGCTGACGTCGTCGGGCGTGATGTCCAACGGTGCGGCGAGGTGCTCGCCCAGGTCCTTCAGCTCGACCAGCCGGTTGCGGTAGGCGGACGGCCCGATGTTCGTGAGCCGGTGGACCGGTGAGACGGGCCGGTACACGTGGCCGCCGCGATGTTCCGAGATGAACCTGGGCTCGCTGCCGTCGAGCCAGTCCATCCGGCCTTCCGAGCCGTCGACGCTCAGCACCACGTACGGGTTGTGGTGCAGGTGCCAGGAATGGGTCTCGCCCGGTTCGAGCGCGACCTCCCACACCCGGACCAGCGGGTCGTCGTACAACACGACCTGGCCGACGTCGACCAGGACGATCTCCTCGCCGGACGGCGAGAGCACGATGTCACCCCTCATATAACCCCAACCCGTGCCGGCGACCCGCAGATCGGACGTGTTCATGGTCCCTTCCCGACCTCTATGTTCGGGTAAGAGGGTGTCTTCGGGGGAGAGAACATGAGGAAAGCGGTTTCAGCCGTGCTGGCGATCATGCTGGCGGTCACGGGCTGCGGCGGGTCAGCGGACCAACCGGGAGCCAAGGAGAAGGTCAGCTACCTGACGTCGTTCAGCACGTTCGGCCGGGACGCCTACGTGTACGTCGCGCAGGAGAAGGGCTACTTCGACCAGGCGGGTCTCGACGTCACGATCACGCCCGGCACCGGCAGCGTCGACGTGCTCAAGCTGGTCGCGGGAGGCCGGGCGCAGTTCGGCATCGCGGACTTCACCGCCACCGCGATCACCATCGCGAAGGAGAAGCTGCCGGTCACGATGATCGCAGCGATCCAGCAGCGGTCGCTGGCCGCGATCGTCTCGCTGGAGGGCAGCGGGATCTCGATCCCCAAGGACCTGGTGGGGAAGAAGATCGGTGACCAGCCCGGCTCGACGAACCAGGTGATGTTCCCGGTCTACGCCAAGGCTGCGGGCATCGATCCCGCGCAGGTCCAGTTCGTACCGTCCGCTCCGCCGGCGCTCCCGCAGCTGCTGGCGGCCGGGCAGGTCGACGGGATCGGGCAGTTCGTCGTCGGCAAGCCGTTGATCGAGGCCGCGGCCAAGGGCAGGAAGGCCGTCGTGCTGCCGTACGGCGACCTGGTTCCCGACCTCTACGGCAACGCGCTGGTGACCTCGCCGGACCTGGTGCGGAACAAGGGCGAGCTGGCGCAGCGGTTCCTGACCGCGTTGCTCAGGGGCCTGGAGTACTCGATCGAGCACCCGGACGAGCTGGGCCAGATCCTGAAGAAGTACCAGCCGGCCCAGGACGCGGGCGTGGCCGGCGCCGAGATGACGCTGATGGCGCCGTACGTCAAGCCGTCCGGGTTCACCGGCCGGGTCGGCGAGCTGACCGAGCCGCGGACCGAGAAGATCATCCGCACGCTCGTGGAGGCCGGCGCCATCCCGGACGGCTCGGTGCGGCCCGCCGACCTCGCCTCCTTCGGGCTCGCGCCGAAGTGATCACGCTGGACGGGGTCGCGCAGACCTTCGGCACGGTGCACGCCCTGGCCGGGATCGACCTGGAGGTGGGCGAGCACGAGTTCGTCGCGGTGATCGGGCGGTCCGGGTGCGGCAAGTCGACGTTGCTGCGGCTCGTCGCCGGGCTGCTGGAGCCGACCGAGGGCCGGATCGTGGTGGCGGGCGACGAGGTGACCAGACCGCGCCGGGACGTCTCGTTCATGTTCCAGCGCCCGGCGTTGCTGCCGTGGCGGTCGGTGCTGTCGAACGTGCTGCTGCCGATCGAGATCTTCGGCCTGGGGGAGCGGAAGTATCGCGACCGGGCGCACGAGCTGCTGAACCTGGTCGGGCTCGGCGGCTTCGAGAAACGGCTGCCGCACGAGCTGTCCGGTGGCATGCAGCAACGTGTGTCGCTGTGCCGGTCGCTGATCCAGAGCCCACGGGTGATGCTCATGGACGAACCGTTCTCCGCGCTGGACACCCTGACCCGCGAGGAGCTCGCCGAAGAGCTGCAACGGGTACAGCTGGAGCTGCCGCGGGCGGTCGTGTTCGTGACGCACTCCATCGAGGAGGCAGTCCTGCTCGCGGACCGGATCGTGGTGCTCAGCCCGCGGCCCGGCCGGATCCACAAGATCGTCGACGTCGACCTGCCCCGGCCGCGTGCGCTGGGGCAGGTCGAGCTGGACCAGGTCGCGCGTGAGCTGCGCGGGCTGCTGGCGGAGGTGGCGGCGTGAAGGTCGTGCTGCCGGTGCTCGGCCTGCTGGCGATCATCGGGGCCTGGTGGCTCGCGACGATCGTGTTCGGGATCGAGCCGTTCCTGGTGCCGTCGCCGGTCGACGTCGTCGCAGAGTTCCTGGAACTGCCGGGTTACCTGCTCGAACAGACCCTGATCACGTTGTGGGAGGCGGTGTCCGGGTTCGGACTGTCCATTGTGATCGGTGTGCCGATGGCGTTGCTGATCGTCGGGTCGACGATCCTGGAGCGGATGTTCTACCCGCTGCTGGTCGCCCTCAACGCCGTGCCGAAGGTCGCCATCGCGCCGATCGTGGTGGTGTGGTTCGGGTTCGGCATCGAGTCGAAGGTGCTGATGGTGGTGCTGGTGTGCATCTTCCCGATCGTGATCTCGACCGCCTCGGGGATGAGGTCCACGCCGCTCGAGCTGGTCGAGCTGTTCCGGTCGCTCGCCGCCACGCGCCGCCACGAGTTCTTCAAGCTGCGGCTGCGGCACGCGTTGCCGCAGATCTTCGTCGGGTTGAAGGTGTCGATCACGCTGGCGGTCATCGGGGCGGTGATCGGTGAGTTCGTCGGCGCCGGCGCCGGACTGGGCTACGTGATCTCCCAGTCCGGCGCCAGTGCCAACACCGCACTGGCCTTCGCGGCGATGAGCCTGCTGGCGATCATGAGCGTCGCGCTCTTCTACGGCCTGACCTACGTGGAGCGAAAGCTGCTGCCCTACGCGTGACCGCCCGCGGCGAGGCGCATCAGGTCCGAGTCGAGGTCGATCGACAGCTCGGTGCCGCCCGCGCTGCCGAACTCGTGCTGGTAGCGGCCCCACGACTCGGAACGCACCTGCTTCTCGAACCCGGAGGCCATCAACGCCACCAGTTCGAGGGCCGCGCGGTCGATCCGCTTGTTCAGCGCCGGGTCGGTCCAGTCCTCGGTCGCCGCGAAGAGCGACGTCGGCACCACCACGGTCCGCAGGTAGGCGAAGAGCCCGCGGATCTGGTCGTCGACCACGAGCGCGTGCCGTGCGGTACCGGCGGTCGCGGCGAGCACGACCGGCTTCGCGATCAGCAGGTCGTTGTCCAGGATCTGGAAGAACGACGTGAACAGCCCGCTCGCGCCCGCCTTGTAGACCGGGGTGCTCGCGACGATACCGTCCGCGTGCTGCAACGCGGCGATCGCCTTCTGCAGCTTCGCGCCGATGTGGTTGGACACCAGCGCGTTCGCGATCTCCGAGGCCAGCTCGCGCAGCTCGACGACCTGGGTGGACACCTTGCCCTGCTTCTCGGCCGCGAGCTGGGTGACGCGCTGCGCGAGGCGGTCGGCGAGCAGGCGGGTGGACGACGGGTCGCTCGTACCGGCCGACACGACCACGAGCTGGAACTGTTCGGTCATCGGGATTCCTCGCTTCGCACCAGTTTGCCGGTGATCGCGGCGAGCTGGTCCAGTTCTTCGGGGGTCAGCACGTTCAACGCGCGCGTGACGCTGCGGGCGTGCGGGCGGCCGATCTGCCGCTGCACCTCCCGGCCGGCCGGGGTGAGCGACAGGCGCACACCCCGGCGGTCACCGGGATCGGTGCAGCGGTCCACGAGCCCGCGGTCGGCCAGTCGGTCGACCATGCGGGACAGCGCGGGCTGGCTGAGCAACACGTGGCGGTTCAGCTCGCTCATCCGTTGTGGACCGTCGCATTTGGACAACGTGTAGAGCACGTCGTACTCCCGCATGGTCAGGTCGCCCCAGACGTCCTCGGCGTTGAACCGCTTCATCAACACGGCATAGGCGGTCATCAGCGACTCCCACGCCTCGTTCGCACGCGTCATGGTGACTCCCTACTCGGAGTCCTGGTAGGGCGAGCCTCCGGTGACGTTGTCGCCGCGGTTGGCGTTCGGCTTCGGCTGGCGCGGCGGCAGATCGCCGTACTTCTCCCGCAGGCGCACGGCGTGCGTCGGCGGCTTGGCGGTCTCCGGGTCCTGCCGTGCCTCGATCTCCTTGCGCAGCACCGGAACCACCTCCTCGCCGAGCAGGTCGAGCTGGTTCAGCACGGCCTTGAGCGGCAGTCCGGCGTGGTCCATCAGGAACATCTGCCGCTGGTAGTCGCCGAAGTGCTCGCGGAAGGTCAGTGTCTTGTCGATGACCTCCTGCGGGCTGCCGACCGACAGCGGCGTCTGCGCCATGAAGTCCTCCATCTTCGGCCCGTGGCCGTAGACCGGAGCCTCGTTGAAGTACGGCCGGAACTCGTTGCGCGCGTCCTGCGACCGCTTCGCGATGTACGCCTGGCCACCGAGACCGACGACGGCCTGCTTCTCCGTGCCGTGGCCGTAGTGCGCGAACCGCTGGCGGTAGAACTTGATCAGCCGCATGTAGTGCTCTTTGGGCCAGAAGATGTTGTTCGCGAAGAAGCCGTCGCCGTAGAAGGCAGCCTGCTCAGCGATCTCCGGCGTGCGGATCGAGCCGTGCCACACGAACGGCGGCAGGTCGTCCAGCGGGCGCGGCGTGGAGGTGAAGCCCTGCAACGGCGTGCGGAACTTGCCTTCCCAGTCCACGACGTCCTCGCGCCACAACCGGTGCAGGAGGTTGTAGTTCTCCAGCGCCATCGGCAGGCTCTGCCGGATGTCCGCGCCGAACCACGGGTACACCGGTGCGGTGTTGCCGCGGCCGAGCATCAGGTCCATGCGGCCCTTCGACAGGTGCTGCAGCATCGCGTACTCCTCCGCGATGCGCACCGGGTCGTTGGTCGTGATCAGCGTCGTCGCGGTGCTGACGATCAGCTTCTTCGTGGTCGCGGCGATCGCGGCGAGCAGCGTGGTGGGCGCGGACGAGAAGAACGGCGGGTTGTGGTGTTCGCCGATCGCGAAGACGTCGAGCCCGACCTCCTCGGTCTTCTGCGCGATCTGGACGATCGCGTCGATGCGCTCGGCCTCGCTGGGGGTCTCGCCGCTCACCGGATCCCTGGTGATGTCGCTCACCGAGAAAATTCCGAACTGCACGGCACCCGCCTCCTTCAGTCTCAAGTTCTATGCGTTTGCATCTACTCTAACGCACCGGGGGCCGGGCTATTCCCAACTAGGCTGATCACATGCTCGAAGTGCGGGACGTCCGCAAAAGCTACGGCGACGACCCCGTGTTCGCAGGTCTCGGCTTCACGGTCGCCGCGGGCGAGGCGGTGGCGATCGTCGGCCGCAACGGGTCCGGCAAGTCCACGCTGCTCAAGTGCCTGGTCGGGGCGGAGACCCTCGACGCGGGCGAGGTGCTCGTCCACGGGGCGGTGCGCGACGAGGCCTCGGCGTCGTTCCGGGCGCTGGCCGCCGCGCTGCTCGACGACGCCGAACGCGGTGCTGGTCTGGGCCGGCCTGCTGCCGTTGCCCGCTTTGGTGGCGCTCGGCGGCGAGGTCGACTGGGTGCCGGCGGTGCACGTGATTGCCGCGTTCGTCGCCGCAGACCGGTTGGCGGCCGGGTTGAAGGCCGTCTGCCGGTCAGCGGCGATTCGCCGGATGCTCGGTGTGCCGGACGGGTTTCTCCGTCTCGCGCATCTCGTTGTGCCTGCTGTGGCCGCAGTGGTGTGGTGCGCGGCGACTGTGCCGTTCACGCCGCACGTCTCTTGGCTCAACGGTGTGGTGTCCGCAGTCGGGGCGGTGGCGGTGGTGTACCGGATCGCGACGCGGCCGCCGCTCGACTACGGCGTCGTCGCGATCGACTTCGGGGTGTTCGGGCCGGTGCCGATCGGGCTCGTTCTGCAGCTGAGCCGCGGGCCGGTACTGCTGTATTTGTTGTGTGTCCTGCAGGTGATCCTCGGCTGAGGTCAGCGCCCAGGCCAGATCTTTAACCGAGAAGCGCAGCCACCCGAGTCGCGGTGTCCACAGTAGACTGCGGGTTCTGGCCTGTCACGAGCCGGCCGTCCACCACCACCGTGCTCGACCACGGCGCACCGACCGACAGCCGCGCACCCAGTTCGGCCAGCCGGTCATCGACCAGGTACGGGATCTTCAGGCCGCTCTGGCGTTCCTCCTCTTTGCTGAACACCGCCATCTCCTTGCCCGCGAACACGAACGTGCCGTCCGTGCGCACCGCGCTCAGCAGTCCCGCCGGTCCGTGGCACAGTGCGGCCACGACCTTGCCGCTGTCGTGGAACTCCGCCAGCAACGCGCCCAGCGTCGCGTCGAAGGCCAGGTCCGCCATCGGGCCGTGCCCGCCGGGCAGGTAGATCGCGTCGAAGTCCGCGGCCTTCTGTTCGGCCAGTGTCGCCGGCGCGCGCAGGTCAGCCAGGTCCGCGACCGCCTGGTCGAACCTGCCGTCGAGGCTCATCTTGTCGACGGTCGGCACGACACCGCCAGGCGTGGCGATGGTGACCTCGACGCCGGCCTCGCGCAGGACGCGCACCGACTCCACGACCTCCTCGGCCCAGAATCCCGTGGGATGGCTCGTGCCGTCGGCCATCGTCAGGGCGTCGGCACCGGACACAACCATCAGTAGCTTCGTCATGTAAGCCAGTCCATCACAGAGCATTCGTATTCGCCGATGAAGATATAAACTTCCTTATGGCTGGGAAGATGGTGGACCTCGACCTGCTGGCGACGTTCCTGGAGATCTACCGCGGCGGTTCGATCACCGCCGCGGCCGGCCGGCGGGCGCTGACCCAGCCCGCGGTGAGCGGCCAGCTCGCCAAGCTGGAGAAGGAGATCGGCGAACCGCTGTTCGTCCGGGGCAGCCGTGGGGTCACACCCACACCCCGCGCCGACGAGCTCGCGCGCCGCGTCGGAGCGCACCTCGACCAGCTCAGGTCCGCGCTCGACCCCGTGGCCGCCGTCGAGGGCACGGTGCGGATCGGGGGAGCGGCCGAGTTCATGACCGCCCGCGGCCTGCCCGCGCTCACCCCGCTGACCCGGCGCGGCATCCGGTTCGAGGTCAGCCTCGGCCTCGCGAACGACCTGCTCGGCGCCCTCAAGAACGCCCAGCTCGACATCGTGCTGTCTTCGATCCGGCCCGCCGCCGGACTGACCGCGATCCCGTTGACCGACGAGGAGTTCCTGCTGGTCGGGCCGCCGGTGCTGGCCAGATCCGTGGACCAGGAGTTGCTCGGCCGCGACCCCGGGCGGGCCCTCGAACACCTGCCGCTGGTCGCCTACTCCGACGAGCTGCCGATCATCCGCCGGTACTGGCGCAGCGAGTTCGGCAAGCGACCGAAGAACGCGGTCGCCGTCGTCGTGCCGGACCTGCGGGCGGTGCTGGCCGCGGTGATCGCTGGGGCGGGAGTGTCCGCGTTGCCGCGCTACCTGGCCGAGCCGGCGCTCGCCGCCGGCTCCGTCGAACTGTTGCACCACCCGGAGGTTCAGCCGCTCAACACGCTCTACGTGGTTACCCGTGGGGTTATAACCCCAGTGGTGGAGACAGTGGTCGAGCACCTGCGGTCACGGGACTGGGGCGTGCTCTAGTGATCAGGCCCCGAAGTGATCAGACCCAAAATGATCAGACGCTGCGGAGAACCGACACGACGACGCCCAGGATCACCGCGTTGTCGCCGTCGATGACCGGGTAGGCGGGGTTGCGCGGCTCCAGGTACACGTGGCCGTCGCGGCGTTGGTAGACCTTCACCGTCGCCTCCTCCTCGATCATCGCGGCGACGATCTGCCCGTTGTAGGCCTCGTGCGTCTGCCGCACCACGACCATGTCGCCGTCGCAGATCGCGGCCTCGATCATCGAGTCGCCGCGCACGCGCAGCGCGAACACGTTGCTGCCCCGGCCCACCAGCTCGCGCGGCAGGTTCAGCACGTCGTCCATGTGCTCCACGGCGGAGATCGGCGTGCCGGCGGCGATGTCACCGACGACGGGCACCGAGATCGAGTCCTCCGGGATCGGTGCCGACGACGACGTCTCGTGCAGGAAGATCCGCACGTCCATCGGCCGGGTCACCGAGGCGCCGCGCTTCAGGAAACCCTTGTCCTCCAACGCGCCCAGGTGCCGGGAGACCGAGGAGGACGACCGGAGGCCGACCGCGTCGCCGATCTCGCGGGTGCTGGGGGAGTAGCCGTGCTCGACCACCCAGTCGCGGATGGCGACCAGGATCTTCTGCTGGCGTTCCGGCAGCACCGAGGTGTCGAGGTGCTCAAGATCGTCATAGGTGGTCATCGGCCAGATAGTAGTAATCGGGTTGCCTGACACGATCAGGTGGTCGTTTGATCATCCGATGAACTCGGTGTGGGTAGGAGAACTCGTTCGGCTGCGCGGCGTCGAACCGGAGGACTGGGAGGCCTTCCAGCGGTTCGACCAGAACACCACCGACATGCGCAGGGGTGACCGGGTCCACCCGCCCCGGTCGGTCGCGCGGCAGCGTCAGTGGGCGGAGCAGACCGCGCTCAAGGACGAGGGAACCAGGGTCATGCTCGCGATCGAGTCGCTCGCCGACGGCGCGCTCGTCGGGATGCTGTCGACGGCTCTCCTCGACGAGCGCGCGGGGAGGTTCTCGTACGGCGTCGCGATCGGCAGCGACCACAAAGGACGGGGTTATGCGTCGGACGCGGTGCCGCTGCTGCTGAGCTTCATGTTCGGTGAGCGGCGGTTCCACAAGTGCGAGGCGAGCGTCTGGGCGTTCAACGACCCGTCGATCGCGCTGCACCGCAAGCTCGGCTTCACGGAGGAGGGCCGGCTGCGTGACCACGAGTTCTTCGCCGGGCGGCACCACGACGTCGTCCTGTTCGGGATGACGGCACCCGAGTTCGCCGCGCGGCACCCGTTCCCGAGCGCGATCTGATCAGGAACTCCACCATGTGGCGGTGAGCACACGTCGGGAACGCCCGAGTGGCCATCGGTCAGGTAGGGGTGTGCGAAGCGACGTGGCGCCCGTGGCGCTGACACCGGATGTGGCGCCCGCCGAGCTGGACGAATCAGCACTGCTGACCCTCTACGAGTCAACCGCCGAGCGGTTGCACCGTTACGTGGCCAGGCGGGTGGGCAGCGACACCGCACAGGACGTGGTGTCGGAGGCCTTCCTGGTGCTGTGGGACCAGCGGGCCGGGCAGGTCTACGAGGCCGATGCCGTCCGCGCGTGGCTCTTCGGCGTGGCGACGAACCTGCTGCGTGGGCACGTGCGCGCCGAGGAACGCAAGCTGCGGGCGTGGAGCAAGACGTATGCCGCCAGGGTCGACGAGGCCGACATCGGTGACCGGGTGAGCGCCGCGGCGGACGCGGACGCGCTCTCCGGGCCGCTCACCGGCTGGCTCGCCGACCTGCGCGTCGAGGAACGCGAGGTGCTGCTGCTCAACGCGTGGGCCGAGTTCTCGTCCAACGAGATCGCCGTCGCACTCGACGTTCCGGTGGCGACCGTGCGCACCAGGCTGCATCGCGCCCGAGCACGCCTGCGCACTCGTCTCGCCGCCATCGACAACGACTTCACCGGGGACCGCCATGAGTGACCGCGACCAGCCCGAGAACCTCGACCGAGTGCTCGACGCGGCACTCGCCCGCGCCGCCGACGAACCGGTCACCTTCGACGTGGCCGCGGGCCGGCAGGCGCTGGCGTTGGCGCTGAAGGAGCGTGCCCAGGAGCCGGTGGCCGTCGTTGCCGCGCCGGCGCCGCGCCGGCGCGTCCGCTGGCTCGCCGCCGCGGCAGCCGTGGGCGTGCTGACCGCAGGAGGCCTGGTCGCGTCGACCGTCGACCTCACCGGCGACGGTGGCGGCTCGGCGACCGCCGCCGAGGAGCTGATCCGGGCCGCGGACCTCGCCGTGCAGGTCAGCGACCAGCCGGTCGCGCCAGGCCAGTACCGCTACGTCAGCCGCCGGCACCGGTCGGTCAGCCCGTGGATCGGCTCGAACAATGTGCAGACCGACGGCTCACGCACCGAGGTGTGGATTCCGGCGGACTACCGGCAGGAGTGGCTGGAACGTCAGACGATCGAGGTCAAGTCCGAGTGGCTGCCCGGCCATGAGGGTGAGGGCGAGCCGGACCAAGGCCGGGACAGGGAGTTCCGTGCGCCCTGCGGCAAGTTCTCCTACTACGCGGCGGACTACCCGGACCAGTGCACGATCGGCAGCTGGCGCAACCCGATCCCGTCGTTCGTCGCTTCCCTGCCCACGGACCCACGTGCCCTCTACGAGCGCATGGTGAAGGACGGCGGCACTGACAACTCCGGGGCGTTGAACACGGCGATCATCGGCCTGCTGTCGGGCCGGCTGCCCGCGGACGTGCGGGCGACCATGTTCCGTGCGCTCGCCCTGCTCCCGGGCCTCGTGGTCACCGAGAAGCGGGCGAACCTCGACGGCGTGGAGGGCGTGGCGCTGGGCATCAAGTACCACGACACCTTCGAGGAGCTGATCATCAATCCGGCCAACGGCGAGTTCATCGGCATCCGGGAGACCGTCGCGGAGGAGGGCGGTTCGCTGAAGAAGGGCACGGTGCGGTCGGTCTACTCGGTGATCACCGGGGTGGCCGGCTCGCCCGGCGCGCGTCCCTAACTAGTGCAACCCTGAGGTTGCACATCCGATCGGGGATGTGCAACTCTGAGGTTGCAACATTGAGTCGGACTGAGGAGTGCGTCGTGAGCGTGGACCGGATCGAACGCGAGACCCTGATCGAGGCGCCGCTGGAGCGGGTCTGGCAGCTGGTGACCGAGCCGGGGTTCTGGGTGGCCTCCGAGCCGTCGGGCACCGCGGTCGCCGGGGAGACGACCGTGTGCAAGAACGAGCAGTACGGCGACTTCCCGGTGCGGGTCGAGACCGTCACGCCGCGGACGTACGTCTCGTACCGCTGGGCCAGTGCGTTCGGCGGCCAGGCGCTGACCGGGGACAACACCACGCTGGTCGAGTTCACCCTCACGCCCGAAGGTGCCGGGACGCGCCTGCGGGTGGTGGAGAGCGGGTTCGCGGCGCTGGCCGGTTCGGAGGAGCTGCGCGTGAAGGCTCATCAGGACAACACGGGCGGCTGGTCCGAGGTGCTCGACGCGTTCCGGAAGAAAGCCGAAAGCTAGATTGATCAGGTGCCCAAGTCAGTCGATCGTGGTCGCCGTACCCGTGAACAACTGCTCGACGCCGCCGCCCAGCTCGTGGGCGAGGTCGGCTGGGGTGCGGTGACCACGCGGCTGATCGCCGAACGTGCGGGCGTCAACGCGGCACTGGTGCACTACCACTTCTCGTCGGTGCCGGAACTGCTGTCGACGGCCGCATTGCGGTTCGCCGAACAGATGCTGGCCGAGGTCGCGGAGGTGCTGCGGTCGGTGGAACCGGCGGACGGGATCGACCGCATGCTCGCCGACCTGACCCGCTACACCGGCACGGACCCGGAGTCGCTGCTGCTGGCCGAGGCGTTGCTGGCCTCGCACCGGCTGCCGGAGTTGCGTTCCGCGCTGGCCGCGCTGGTCGCCGGCTTCCGCTCGCAGGTCGCCGCCCGGCTGCGCGAGGCCGGAGTGAAGGACGCCGACGCGGTCGCGTTGTTGTTAGGCGCCGCCATCGACGGGTTGGTGCTGCATCGGGCGTTGGACGAGTCAGTCGACTTCCGCGTGGTCGCGGGCCCGTTCCGCCGTCTCGTCGAGGGCTGACCAGCGGGGTTCACCGCCGGCCTCGGCGAACGCGGTCAGCGCCTCCACCAGGCCGCGCCGCAGGTGCTCCGGCATGCGTTCGACGATCGCGCTGATCTCGGCCCGCCGGCGCTTCATCATCTCGCCGACGACACGTCGGCCCTCGGTGCTCACCACGACCACGACCTCGCGTTTCGAGGCGGGGTTGGGTTCGCGCTCGACCATGCCCGACGTGATCAGCCGGTCGATCATGCGCTTGGCGGTGGACGGGTTGACCTCGAGCAGATCGGCGAGCGAGGTGAGCTTCATCGGGCCGCGATCCTCCAGCAGGACGACCATGCGCAGCTGCGGCAGCGTGAGTGTCTCCTCGACCGCCGCCAGCGACCGTGCCGACACGGCGATCAGCAGGCGGGACGCGGTCAGGACCGCGTCGGTCAGATCATCGATGTCGCTCACTCGCCTATTTCTACAGGGCCCGCTGAATATTACGAACTGATAACCACTGCACTGTGCAACATGTCTGCGTGCCCGATTCGTCCGTACCTCCCGTCAACGGCGAAGGGAGAAGAACTCGTGCGGATACTGCTCGTGGCCATCATGGTGTTACTGCTGGGCGCGCCACCCGCGTTCGCGCAGCCGAATCTGGGGCCCGACTTCGAGCAGACCCAGTTCGGGCCGATGGGGCCGGCCGGGCGCGACCTGCTGGTGAAGGTGGCGCTCGCCGGGCTGTGGGAAGGCCCCGCCGGGCGGATGGGACTGGAGAAGTCGGCCAACCCGTTGGTGCAGGAGGCCGGTCGGCACCTGATCGACGGGCACGCCGACCTGGACCGCAGGACGGTGCAGCTCGCCCGCACGTTCAACGTGCAGCTGCCCACGCAGCCCAACGCCGACCAGCAGGGCTGGCTGGACGAGATGCAGGCCGCGCCGGCGCGCAGTGCCGAGTTCGACCGGGTCTTCGCGAACCGGCTGCGTGCGGCGCACGGAGCTGTGTACAAGTTCCTCGCCGCGGTCCGGACCGGCACCCGCAACACGGCGATCCGTGACTACGCGAAGGTCTGCATGGACACCGTGCTCGACCACATGACGGTGCTGGAAGCCACCGGGATGGTCGACTTCGCCGACACCGAGGCGATCCCGATCGCCCTGGTCGCCGGGGCACCGACGTCTGCACCCTTGACCACTCCTGCCCGTGCGCCGCAGGTCGTCGCGCAGAGCCCGGCGCAGCAGCAGGAGCTGCTGGACGGTGGTCCGGGTAACGACGGCCTCATCAGTCTGGGCGTGCTCGCAGCGGTGGCGATCGGCCTCTACCTGTGGACCAGCGGGCGAAGTAGCTCCAAGCGGCATCCTTAGGGGTATCTTGGGCATATGCCCAAGGCGTATGACCAAAAGCGTGTGCTGATCGTCGGAGCGGGGATCGCCGGCCTGGCGACGGCGTGGTGGCTCGAACGTGCGGGCTGGGACGCCCTCGTGGTGGAGAGGGCGCCCGCGTTCCGGACGGGCGGCTACATGATCGATTTCTTCGGGCCGGGCCACGAGGTGGCGCGGCGAATGGGACTCCTGCCGGCCCTGGAGGCCCGCCGCGCGCCGATCTCCTCGGTGACCAGCGTGGATTCCCAGGGGCGGCGGCGGAGCGAGATCTCCACGTCGGCCTACGAAGAGGTGGCCGACGGGGTCATCAGCCTGCTCCGCGGTGACCTCGCCGCCGCGATCCGGGACGACGTGCGGGCATCCTTCCGTTACGGCACCACGGTTTCCGCGATCGACGACGGCCGGGTGACGTTCTCGGACGGCTCGGTCGGCGAGTTCGACCTGGTCGTGGGGGCCGATGGCGTGCACTCGCAGGTTCGCGAGCTGGTGTTCGGGCCGTCGGCGGAGTTCGTGCGGTACCTGGGGCACCACACGGCGGCGTTCTCGTTCGACGATCCGGTGCTGAGCGCGCGAATCGGGTATCGCTACCAGATGCTGACCGTGCCGCACCGGATGATCGGCTGCTACGCGGTGCGCGACGGGGCGATGGCCGCCTTGATGCTGTACCGGTCCGACTCGCCGGACCTGCCCGCGGATCCCGCCGCCGCCCTGCGTGATCGGTTCGGTGACCTCGGCTGGGTGGCTCCCTCGCTGCTTTCCGTTGTGCCGGACGACGTTTACTACGACGAGGTGTCCCAGGTGGACATGCCGGTCTGGCATCGGGGGAAGGTCGTCCTGGTCGGTGACGCGTGCGGGGCGGTGTCGCTGTTCGCCGGCCACGGTGCTTCTTTGGCGATGACCGGCGCCTACGTTCTGGCGGAAGAACTTTCGGCTGATCCGGACGGTGCTTTCGCGCGCTACCAGGCTCGGATGAAGCCCGCGGTCGTGCACACCCAGGAGTTCGGGCAGCGGTTCATCGGCTGGATGGCGCCGACGTCGCGGTGGCGGATCTCGGTGCGGGACCTGGCTTTCCGGTTGGCCGGGCTGCCGGTCGTGCGCAACCTGATCCGCGGCTCGGTCATGCTGGACGTGGGCGACGTGCTCACGCCTGCCTGACCGTTCGGGTCGCAACAACGTTCGGCCTTGGCTCGACCTGCTGACCCCTCGAGACGCTGCGCGACTGAAAACGGCATGTCTGCCACCCGTTCGGGCTAGGTCACGACAGACTGTGCGGTGTGGAACGCGATCGCAGGTGGAAGGACAAGGGCGAGGCCATCGGGCACGGCGTGAGCTGGCTGTCGCGGTGGAGCCTCCGGCTGGCACTGGCCGTCCTCGGCCTCTGGATGGTCTTGTGGCTGGTCGGGAAGCTCTGGGTGGTCGTGATGCCCGTGCTGCTGGGGTTGCTGATCACCACGGTGCTGTGGCCGCCGGCCCGGTGGCTCGTGTCGAAGGGGCTGCACGCGGCGCTGGCCGCGACGATCGTGCTGGTCGGCGGGCTCGTGGTGCTGGGTGGCGTGGTGGCGGCGATCGCCACGTCGATCGCCTCCGGTGTGCCGGAGATCGCGGACAGTGCGACGGAGGCCCTGCAACAGGCGCAGAGGTGGGCCGGTGGGCCGCCGCTCAACCTGAAGGACACCGATCTCGACCGGCTGATCGCGCAGGGGGTCGAGCAGATCCAGTCCAGCATCGGGTCGATCGCCAACGGATTGCTGACCGGGGCGGGCGCGGTGACGTCCGGTGTCGTGACCGGGTTGGTGGCGTTGCTGCTGGCGTTCTTCTTCGTCAAGGACGGCACGCGGTTCACGCCGTGGCTGCGCGGGGTGATCGGTGAGCGTGCCGGCGGGCACGTGACGACGGTGCTGGAGCGAGTCTGGGCGACGCTCGGGTCGTTCATCCGCAGCCAGGCGGTCGTGTCGCTGATCGACGCGGTGTTCATCGGGCTCGGCCTGGTGATCCTGGGGGTGCCGCTGGCGATTCCGCTGGCCGCGCTGACGTTCCTCGGCGGGTTCATCCCGATCATCGGCGCGCTCATCGCCGGGGCGCTGGCGGTGCTGGTCGCGCTGGTCAGCAACGGGCTGACGGCGGCCATCATCATGCTGATCATCGTCGTGGTCGTGCAGCAGGTCGAGGGCAACGTGCTGCAGCCGCTGCTGCAGTCGCGCAGCCTGCGCCTGCACGCGGCGGTCGTGCTGCTCGTGGTCACCGCCGGTACCAGCCTGTACGGCATCGCGGGCGCGTTCTTCTCAGTGCCGGTCGCGGCCGCTATCGCCGTCGTGCTGCGCTATCTGGGCGAGGTCATCGACGCGGGTTCGGAGGTCGAGCCCGTAATGGACACGTCACAACCTGACGGGGATGAACCGGCCAAGCCCGAACGTTCTCCTGAATGAACACCGAGCAGAGGAGAACCACCGTGACGGAGAAGGCTGTTCTCGCGGGCGGCTGTTTCTGGGGCATGCAGGACCTGTTCCGCCGCCACCCCGGAGTCGTCTCCACCCGCGTCGGCTACACCGGCGACACCAGCACGCCGAACGCGACCTATCGCCGGCACGGCACCCACGCCGAGGCGATCGAGATCGAGTTCGACCCGGCGCTGCTGAGCTACCGGCAGATCCTGGAGTACTTCTTCCAGATCCACGACCCGTCGACCCGCGACCGCCAGGGCAACGACATCGGCGCCAGCTACCGCTCCGCGATCTTCTACACCGACGACGCGCAGAAGCAGGTGGCCGAGGCGACCATCGCCGACGTCGACGCCTCCGGCAGGTGGCCGGGCAAGGTCGTCACCGAGGTCACCCAGGCGTCGGACTTCTGGGAGGCCGAGCCGGAGCACCAGGACTACCTGGAGCGCTACCCGAACGGTTACACGTGCCACTACGTGCGGCCGGAATGGCAGCTCGGCGAGCGGTAGAGATCGTCATGTCGCTGGGGTGCCGCACGGCGCCCCAGCGACATTCGTCATAGTGAGCGCATGAAGTGGTTGCGCCGCAAGCCAACGATCATCATCGCGAGCACGCTCGTCGTCATCCTCGGCACCGCCGCCGGTCTCTGGAACATCAGCAGCTCCCGCACCTTCCAGTTCTTCGGTGAGCTCGTGGACCGGGTCGAGACCACGGAGAAGGTCGTGGCGCTGACCTTCGACGACGGCCCCGATCCCGCGGGCGCCCAACAGGTCCTCGACGTTCTCGGGGAGGAACAGGTCCAGGCCACGTTCTTCCTCATGGGCCGCGACCTCGAGAAGCACCCCGAACTCGGCAAGGCCATCGCGGCGGCGGGACACGAGATCGGCAACCACACGTACAACCACCAGCGGATGGTCGGTGTTACGCCGGGCACCGTGGCCCGGGAGGTCGAGGACACCGACGCGCGGATCCGGGCGACGGGCTACCGCGGTGACATCCACTTCCGGCCGCCCAACGGCAAGAAGCTCTTCGCGTTGCCGTACTACCTGAGCGAGCACAACCGGACGACGGTGATGTGGGACGTGGAACCGGACTCCGCGGGCACGCCCACCGCGCAACAGATCGTCCAGGACACCCTCGCGCAGACGAAGCCGGGTTCGATCATCCTGCTGCACCCCATGTACGTGTCCCGGGGCGCCACCAGGCAGGCGCTCAAACCGGTCATCACCGGGCTAAAGGAGCGCGGCTACCGGTTCGTCACCGTGTCAGCGCTCCTCAACAGCCGTTAGACGAGGTCCGGCAGCCCGACCCGGTTCAGGAACTCCGCGCGGATCCGGTCCGCGACCGCGTTCACGACCCCGGCGCCGTCGTCGGACGGGTCGATGTGGACCCGGAACGGGGGCTTCGCGGCGCCGACGACGTTCACGATGGCGTCAGCGACGGCTGAGACGGAGGCCCAGGCGGGCTCCAGCTCGGCGAGCCGCGCGCCTACCTGCTCCATGAGGCCTGGATACAGGTCCTCGTAGGCCTTCGCGACAGCGTCGTCGGCAGGCCTGCCGCTGTGCGCGAAGTGGTTGGTGCCATGGGTGAAGGCGCCCGGCACGACGATCGTGGTCTCGATGCCGAACCGCAGCAGCTCGGCGCGGTACGAGACGGCGACCGCGTCCATCGCCGCCTTGGCCGCGAAGTACGGGGCCAGGTACGGGGGAGTACCGCCACGGGTCGACGAGCTGCCGACCCACACGACGTGCCCGGAACGCTGACCGCGCAGGTGCGGCAGGGCGGCGCGGTTGACCCGTTGCGTGCCAAGGACGTTCACGTCGTAGAGAGCCGCGTACTGCTCCGATGTGAACGCCTCGGCCGGGCCGGTGACCATGTGGCCGGCGTTGTGCACGACCACGTCGAGCCGGCCCTGCTCGGCGACGATCAGCTCGATCGCGGCGTCGGCGGAGTCCTGGGACAGCACGTCCAGTTCGACGGCGTGCACGTCGGCGCTGTGCTCCGCCCCGAATGCGCCGAGGTCGGCGACGGCCGGCGCGTTGCGGCCGGTGGTCTCACGCATGCCCGCGTAGACGGTGTGCCCGGCCTGAGCCAGGGCCCGCACCGCGAGTGCTCCGAAACCGCTCGACGCTCCGGTGACGACGATGACCTTCTTCGCGCTTTTCAGCGCCCTTGCCCATCAGATGATGCCTCCGTTCGCACGAACAACCTGACCGTTGATCCAGCGGGCCGGGCCCGCCAGGAAGGAGACGACCTCGGAGATGTCCTCCGGGGTGCCGATGCGCTCCAGCGGAGCCTGCTTCGCGAGGTTCGAGATGGTGGCCTCGTCCTTGCCGTCCAGGAACAACGCCGTGGCGGTGGGGCCGGGGGCGACGGCGTTGACGGTGATGTCGCGGCCGCGCAGTTCGCGGGCCAGGACCAGCGTCAGGGCCTCGACGGCGCCCTTCGTCATGGCGTAGGCGCCGTACTCGGGGAAGCGCAGGCCCACGACCGAGGACGAGAAGTTGATGATGGCGCCGCCGTCGCGCAGGCGGCGGGCGGCCTGCTGGGCCACGACGAACGTGCCGCGCACGTTGGTGCGCTGCAGGCGGTCGAACGCGTCGAGGTCCATGTCCGCGACCTTGCCCAGCGGCATGACACCGGCGGCGTGCACGACGACGTCGACGCCGCCGAAGGTCTGCTCGGCCAGGTCGAAGGCCGCGGCGACGGCGGTCTCGTCCGCCACGTCGGCCTGGGCGGAGATGGCCTGGCCACCGACGGCCTTGATCTCTTCGACCGCGGTGTCGGCCTCGGTCTTGTTGCCGGCGTAGATGAGGACGACGGCGGTTCCGTCGGCGGCGAGGCGTTCGGCGCTCGCTCGCCCGATACCCCTCGATCCGCCGGTGACGATCGCTACGCGAGTCATTGGACGCTCCCTAGCTGCTGTTTCCGTCGATAACACAATAAACGTAGCACTGGTATCGAATCAGCGCTACTGCAGATGTGTTACCGTCGTTACGTGGACACGAGAGAGCGTCTGGTGAAGGCTGCGGCCGGCCTTCTGGTCGAGGGCGGCAAGGAAGCGGTCTCCACGCGCGCGGTCGCGTCGGCGGCGGGTGTGCAGGCGCCGACGCTGTATCGGCTGTTCGGGGACAAGGAAGGCCTGCTCGACGCGGTCGCGGCCCACGGCTTCGCGGACTACCTCGCGACCAAGCATGCGATGGGCGCCAGTGACAACCCGGTCGACGACCTGCGCCGGGGCTGGGAGATGCACATCGGGTTCGGCCTGGCGCGGCCCGCGTTCTACCTGCTGATGTACGGCGAGCCGCGCAAGCGTGAGTCGCGGCTGGAGGCGGACGCGATGCTCCGCGAGATCATCAGCCGCATCGCGGCGGTGGGCCGGTTGAAGGTTCCGGTCGATCAGGGCGCGCAGTTCGTGCACGCGGCCGGGATGGGCGTCGTGCTGTCGTTGATCGCGACGCCGGAAGCGGAACGCGACCTGGACCTGATCACGTTCTCGCGCGAGCAGGTGATCAGGGCCATCACGACGGAGAGCTCGCCGGACGAGCCGACGGACATCCCCAGTCGGGCGGTCGCACTGAGGGTCGCACTGGAGGAGGACCCGCCGCTGATGTTGTCACCGGCGGAACGGGCCCTCCTGGCCGAGTGGCTTGATCGGGTCGCTAAGTGATCAGGCGTTCGGGTCGAACGCGATCCCGGCGGGCTTGGCCTGGCCGAGGTTGTGGTTGAACGCGCCGTCCTTGATCGCCAGCGAAGCGCTGCCGAAGTTCGCGTTCACCAGGGTGTCGCGCACCCCGGCTGGGAAACGGTCCCAGCTCACCAGGTCGGGGTACTGGTACACGCCGTAGTGGTTCTCCGCCTGCTCGCCTGAGCCCGCGAGCCGGAAGCAGTGCGTGCTGGCGCCGTCCTTGTGGTAGATGATCTTCGGGTGGGTGCCTTCCCACTGCACGTTGTTGCGCGGGTGGGTCTTGTACTTGCCGTGTTCCGACGTCGAGACGTACTGGGCCACGTCGTTCTGCACCCAGACGACCACGTGCTCGATGTCGTGCCGGTGGCCGCAGCAGTCCCAGCCCGGAACGGCCTGGTCCTTCTCGAAGTACAGGTCGTACAGGTAGGCGCACCAGCCGTTGTTGCACTTGGAGCGGCTGTAGGAGTTGGTGTTGTCCAGATCGGACCGGTCGTGGCAGCTGCCGTTGAGGGCGCCGGAGTTCTTCAACCCCGTCGCCACCTGACCGGACGGCGAGATCGCCGGGGTGGGGTAGCAGCCGTCGCCGTCGTAGTCGAACGCCGGCTGCCACTTGCCGTCTTCCGCCGTGTAACTGGCCGGGATGGCCTGCGGCGGGTCGGCGAACGCGATTCCCGGGAACAGCGCGGTGATCAGCAGGGCACCGGCCAGCGCGGGCAGGATCTTCTTCCTCAACAGGGGCCTCGATTCCGAAAGCAGGGGAGCGGAGAGGCTTGCGAGGCAGAAGGTGGTACATGAACCGCCTTCGCGTCTAGGTAGTTCGCCAAATCTTTGCCGTACCGGGAAATTCACTCCTTATGGTTTGCCGGCGGAAGCCCGGCCGTTCACGGCCGGGAGGAAGCCGATGCGCCGATGGTGACCGAACACACGTTCGATAGGATCGTCTGTGTGAAGCTGGTGGTGCGGGTGAAGCTGCTGCCGACGCCCGTCCAGGCGGCGGCGCTGGCGGCGACCCTGCATGCCTGCAACGAGGCCGCGGAGTACACGTCGAGGGTGGCGTTCGAGCGGAACGTGAAGTCCCGTAACGAGTTGCAGAAGCTCTGCTACCACGAGGTCAAGGATCGGTTCGGTCTGTCGGCGCAGCCCGCGGTGCGGGTGGTGAAGAAAGTCGTCGATGCCTACACCACCCTGCGGGCCGCGATCAGGGCGGGAAACCTCGGCGGAGAGAAGTCCCGGCGCCGCGTCAAGGCCGAGTCGAAGCCGGTCTCGTTTCGCCGGTGGGCGGCGCAGCCGTTCGACGACCGCTGTCTGTCGTGGCGGCTGGACGTACGGACGGTCAGCATCTGGACGACCGCGGGCAGGGTGAAGGACCTCCGGTTCGCCTGCTCGCCGGAGCAGGTGACGACCTTGCGTGCGCACCGTCAGGGCGAGTCGGACCTGCTGTTCCGCGACGGCATGTGGTTTCTGGTCGCCGTCTGTGAGGTGCCCGAGCCGGAGGTGTTCGAGCCCGCCGACTGGATCGGTGTCGACCGGGGCATCACCAACCTGGCCACCACCTCGGACCTGGACAACTTCGGGGGCCGCCGCCTGCGGCGGTACCGCCGCTGGCACACGCGTAAACGCGCCGAGTTGCAGGCCAGGCGCACCAAGTCCGCCCACCGTCGCCTGAAGAAACGAGCCCGCACAGAGGCTCGGCACGCGACGCACATCAACCACAAGATCGCCAAGGACATTGTGGCTGTTGCCGAACGCACCGGCCGTGGCATCGCCCTGGAGGAACTCCACGGCATCCGCGACCGGGTACGGCTGCACCGGCACCAGCGAGCCACCCAGTCCTGCTGGCCGTTCCACCAGCTCGAACAGCACCTCACCTACAAAGCCCGCCGAGCCGGGGTGCCGGTGCTGCTGGTGGACGCCCGCTACACCTCGCAAATGTGCCCCAGGTGCAAACACACATCCCGTTCGAACCGTCCCACCAGGGACCAGTTCTCGTGTCGCCGGTGCGGTCTCGCTGGACCCGCCGACGTCGTCGCCGCCGTGAACATCCGTGACCGGGCACGGCGCGCGTGGGTACTCGTCAACGTGCCCTTACCCGCAGCCGCCTGAGCAGCTGCCGGTAGATGCGGCCCGCACACCACAACCAGTGGCGGACGAGGAACGCGACCCGACTTGAAGGAACCGAGCACAAGCTTGGCCCCTTCAGGGTCGAGAAGTTGACTCCTGACCCGTTGCCGCCGCGACCGGGTTTCGCAAGGTCGGCTCCACCTCCGGGTCACCGCGCGGCTACATCCGGGCCGACCCCACCTTCCAGTAACCGCTGAACATGATCGCCTTCCGGTCCACCCCGCGGTCCTTCACCAGATGCCGCCGCACACCGGTGGCCAAAGCGGACTCACCGCACGCCCACGCGTAATCCACGGTGGACAACGCGGCTTCCTGAACCGCCTTCACCACAGCGGCTCCAGGGGCTTCGGAACCGCGGAACACCCACTCCACGCCGTCGAGCGGCACTCGGAACGACTCGTCCGGCACCTCGGCGAACACGTGCACCGGCCGCGTTTCCACCTCCAGGATCGCGGCGAGTGCGGGCAACGCGGTTTCGTCGGCCACGAGCAGCGCCGAGCCGGAAGCGGGTGGCTTGTACGCGGAGCCGCCCGCGCGGAAGCCTGCCTTGTCGCCCGCGAGGACGCGGCGGGCCCAGCGGGTGCCGGGGCCGGCGTCGCCGTGCAGGACGAAGTCGACGTCGATCTCGGCGGTGTCCGGGCGGTGGGCGCGGATCGTGTACCAGCGCAGGTCCGGGCGGTCGTCCTCGGGCATGGCCCGCAGGGAGCTGCGGACGTTGATGCGGTCGTCGGCGGGCATCACGAGTTCGCGGCCGGTCGCGGTCAGCAGGCCGAAGTACTCCACCTAAACCCCGTCGGCTGTCCTGATCACGTCGTCGAGCACCTCGCGGGTGTTGTGCAGGTCGGCGATCATCTGGTCGATCCGCGACCGTTCCTTCCGCAGGTCGGCCACGAGCAGGGGTGTGGCGATCTCGGACGGGCCGCCGTCGCAGTCGCGCATGCACGGCAGCATCAGGGCGATCTTCTTGCTCGACAGGCCGGCCGCGAACAGCTCCTGGATCCTGATCACCCGGTCGACCGCCGACTCCGGGTACTCGCGCTGGCCTCCGGGTGTGCGGGTGGGTGCCAGCAGGTCCTGCTGCTCGTAGTAGCGCAACGACCGTTCGCTCACGCCCGTGCGGCGCGCCAGTTCGCCGATCTTCACGGTCACCCCCAAGCTTGAACCTGACACTGATGTCAGCTCCTACCGTCCCGTCATGACGGCGAACAGGCAAGCGGTGTACGTCCTTCTCGACATCACGAACGACCGCGGCTGGCGCAACTACGGCGCCCGGATCGGCATCTGGCACACGATCGACGCGCTCGACCGGCACGGCCTGCGCGCCAGCGTGCCGCTCACCCGCGCGGCCGTCGAGCAGTACCCGCTGCTCATCCGGGCGGGCCTCGCGCGGAACTGGGTGTGGCTCGCGAGCGAGGTGGACGCGATCGACGCCATCCGCGACGCGACCGGCAGCCGGCCTCGCGGCTGGTCCGGGCCAGGGCCTGCGCCGGGGCTCGCGTACGAGGTCGGCGAACTGGATGCCCGGCCGGTCGTGCTGCGGCCGTTCCGCGAGGGCTGGCCGCTGCGGCACAAGTACCTCGACCGGACGCTGGCCCGCCTCGCGGCCAGGACCGATCTGTGGCTCACTACCAGCGACGACATCGCTGAGGCGCAACTAACAGCGACCCCGACGTGCATGTCCATACATTGTCGTGCATAATTCTCAACGTGTCCAAGGTGCTCACTTCACTTCCCGCCGGCGAACGCGTCGGCATCGCCTTCTCCGGTGGTCTCGACACGTCGGTCGCGGTCGCGTGGATGCGTGAGAAGGGCGCTGTGCCCTGCACGTACACCGCGGACATCGGTCAGTACGACGAGCCCGAGATCGAGACGGTGCCCGATCGCGCCGGCCAGTACGGTGCCGAGATCGCGCGCCTGGTCGACTGCCGGGCCGCGCTCGTCGAGGAGGGGCTCGCGGCGCTGGCGTGCGGCGCGTTCCACATCCGGTCCGGTGGCCGCGCGTACTTCAACACCACCCCGCTCGGGCGGGCCGTGACGGGCACGATGCTCGTGCGCGCCATGCTCGACGACGACGTGCAGATCTGGGGTGACGGCTCCACCTACAAGGGCAACGACATCGAGCGGTTCTACCGCTACGGCCTGCTCGCGAACCCGTCGCTGCGGATCTACAAGCCGTGGCTCGACGCGGAGTTCGTGACCGAGCTCGGCGGCCGCAAGGAGATGTCCGAGTGGCTGCAGCAGCGTGACCTGCCCTACCGCGCCAGCACCGAGAAGGCCTACTCGACGGACGCGAACATCTGGGGCGCGACGCACGAGGCCAAGTCGCTGGAGCACCTGAGCGAGGGCATCGAGATCGTCGACCCGATCATGGGCGTGCGGTTCTGGGACCCGGCCGTCGAGATCGCGACCGAGGACGTGACCATCGGTTACGACCAGGGCCGCCCGGTCAGCATCAACGGCAAGGAGTTCGGCTCGGCCGTCGACCTGGTGCTGGAGGCGAACGCCATCGGCGGACGCCACGGTCTCGGCATGTCCGACCAGATCGAGAACCGGATCATCGAGGCCAAGAGCCGCGGCATCTACGAGGCGCCCGGCATGGCGTTGCTCTACATCGCCTACGACCGGCTGGTGAACGCGATCCACAACGAGGACACCGTCGCCTCGTACCACAACGAGGGCCGCAAGCTCGGCCGGCTGCTGTACGAGGGCCGCTGGCTCGACCCGCAGGCACTGATGATGCGCGAGTCGCTGCAGCGCTGGGTGGGCTCCGCGGTCACCGGCGAGGTCACGCTGCGGCTGCGGCGCGGCGACGACTACTCGATCCTCGACACCACCGGGCCGGCGTTCAGCTACCACCCGGACAAGTTGTCGATGGAGCGCACCGAGGACTCGGCGTTCGGCCCGGTCGACCGCATCGGTCAGCTGACGATGCGCAACCTCGACATCGCCGACTCGCGCGCCAAGCTGGAGCTCTTCGCGAGCCTCGGCATGGTCGGCAACCGGCACGCGGCGCTCATCACCGCGCCCCAGGTCGAGCCGACGAAGCTGATCGGCTCGATGCCCGAGGGCGGCGCCGAGGCCATCGCGTCGCGCGGTGAGGCCGTGGACGACGAGCTGTCCGACCTCGCGGCGATCGAGTCGGGAACGGACTGATTTCCCCGCTTCCGGCCCCTTCGCGGGGGCCGGGAGCGGGTTGTTCCCGGCTTGGCCGGTGGAGTCAGGACGCGTGGGTGCTCGAGCCGGTCACGTCGCGTCGCCAGTGATGGCGGAGAGCAGGAATCCCGGTCCACGCCGATGGGTGGCGATCTCGGCGTATCCAGCGCGGTCAAAGAGGTCTTTGATCCCGCGCGGTGGCCCGCCGGATGGCGGGGTGAACGCACACACCACTCTCGCGCCGCGGCGCAGGACCCGTTGCAACTCGGTCAGGCCGGCGAGCGGATCGGGCCAGAAGTGCAGATTGTCGATCATCATCGCTGCGTCGAAACTGTCGGCGGGGAACGGCAGATCCTCGGCGCTCGGCCTCGACGAGGGTAACGCGCCCGTCGCGGATGGCCTCGGCGTTGCGGCGTTCGGCGTGCCGGTGCATCACCCGCGATGGGTCGACCCCGGTGACGTGCCCGCGCGGAACGGTCTCTGCGAGCGTCGCGATGCCGATGCCCGGCCCGAAGCCGATTTCGAGGATGCGTGCGGCGGGATCGTCGATGGCGAGGAGAGCGGCCGCTTGTCGCGCCATGGGTTGGCCGGTGCGGGCCATCAATCGGGCGCCCGCCTCCCCAGGCCGCCCATCGGGGTGGACGAACATCCGGTACATGTCCCACATGGATCCATTAGTGCATGACATGCATCGGTTACATCAACTGCACTAACGGGCAAATAGAAAAATGTGCCGAAACCCTGCTTCCCAGGTGGCGTCGCCCGGTTCCCAGCCCTGCCAGTTCAAGCGCGATAGGCGTCGCACGCCAGCGTGACCAGGTCGCTCAGGTGCTGCGGTGGCTGGTCTTTCCACCACGCGAGCCACACCGCGATCGGCGGCGCGTCCCGCACCGCCCGGTAGGCGACGCCGGGGCGTGGGTTGAGGTTGGCGGTGGCCTCGGAGGTCATGCCGACGGCCTGCCCGGCCGCGATCAGCGTCAGCCACTCGTCGACGCTGTTGGTGTTGCGCACGACGGCGGGTGCCTTGCCGGTCTGCCAGAGGTCCAGTGTGGTCGTGCCGGTCCGGTCGTCGATCGCGATCGAGTACTTCGCGAGGTCGGCGAGCTTGAGGAAACGCTTGCGCGCCAGCGGGTTGTCCGTCGCGACGACGCCGTAGCGCAGCTCGGTGCCGAGCAGCGCCGTCTCGAAGCGGGGATCGTCGATGGCCCTGCGCACGACCGCCACGTCGGCGGTGCCCTCGGCGAGGCCCGCGGTCACCGAGTTCGACTGCACGAACACCAGTGGCAGTCCTGGATGTGTTGTGGCCCAGGACTTCTGCACCTTGCGGGTGTGCCGGCCGAGCGCCGCCCAGGCGTAGCCGACGCGCAGTTCGGTCTGCGACTGCTCGACGATGCGGTGCAGGTGGGCGACCTCGTCCAGCACCCGGCGGGCGCCGGCGAGCACCTGGGTGCCGGTCGTGGTGAGTGCGACGTGCCGGGTCGAGCGTTGCAGCAGGCGCACGCCGAGCGCGGCCTCCAGGGCGGCGACCGAACGGGACACCGAGGCCTGGGTGAGGCCGAGAGTCGTTGCCGCGTCGGTGAACGTGCCCGCGTCGACCACCGCCACGAACGCCCGCAACTGCCGCAGATCCATGCGTTCAGCGTATAACTACCGCGGCTGATGCATTTCCCGCATCAGTCGGCGAACCGCAGGCTGATCCGCATGAAGAGATTCGGTGGGCTGGCGACGCTGACCGCGAGCGCGGCCTCCAACCAGCTCGGCGCCGCCGTGGGTGCCCACGCGTTCGCCGCGATCGGCCCGGTCGGGGTGGTGGCGGTGCGGCAGTTCGTGGCCGCGGCCGTGTTGCTGCCGCTGGCGAGGCCGAACCCGCGCCGCTTCACCTGGGCCCAGTGGTGGCCGACGATCGCGCTCGGCCTGGTGTTCGCGGTCATGAACCTCAGCCTCTACACCGCGGTCGAACGGATCGGGCTCGGCCTCGCGGTCACGCTGGAGGTGCTCGGGCCGCTCGCGATCGCGCTGCTCGGCTCGCGGACGCGGTGGGACGTGCTGTTCGTGGTGATCGCGGTGGCCGGGGTCTACGTGCTGGTGCTGCCCGGTCCGGCCAGCGACTACCTCGGCGTCGGGCTCGGCCTGCTCGCGGCGGCGTGCTGGGCGGCGTACATCCTGCTCAACCGTGTGATGGGCGCGCGCCTGCCGGGCCTGCAGGCGCCGGCGGCGGCGACGTCGGTCTCGGCCCTGCTCTACGTGCCGGTCGCGGTGTTCCTGGTGGTGGACGGGCATCTCGGTGGCGCCGCCGTGCTCTACGCGGTGGGCGCCGGCCTGCTCAGCAGCGTCGTGCCCTACGCGGCCGACCTGATCGTGCTGCGCAAGGTTCCCGCGCGGTTCTTCGGTCTGACGATGAGCGTCCACCCGGTGCTGGCGGCGCTGGCGGGGCTCGTGGTGCTGGGGGAGCGGCTGGCGTTGCACCAGTGGGCCGGAATCTTGCTCGTGGTAACCGCCAATGCGCTCGCGGTGACTTGCTCAAAGTGGTCTGGATCACTTACCGTTCAACGCGAAATGTGAATCACCTTCACTTAGTGGGGTGTCCATGCGGACTGCAGTCATGACGGTCGTTGCGGCATTGGCAGGAGCGGCGCTGGTCAGCGGCCCCTTCGCGTGGGCGGATCCGGAGCCCTACCTCGTCGGCAGGGGCATCTCGGACGTCACCGGCCCGGCCGCCGAGAACGGCATGATGGGCTACTCGAAGTTCGACCAGAAGACGACCGGCATCGCCCAGCGGCTGCGGTCGCGGGCGTACGTCGTGGTCGACCGCAGCACGAACAAGCGGGTCGCGTACGTGAACGCCGACCTCGCGATGATCTTCCGCGCGGTCCAGGAGGGCGTGCTCGGCAAGCTCCAGGCCAAGTACGGCAACACCTACACGCGCGAGAACCTGCTGCTCTCCGCCACCCACACGCACTCGGGCCCCGGCGGCCAGTCGCACAACCTCGCCTACAACCTCTCGATCCTCGGCATGCAGCCGCAGGCGCTCGCGGCCGTGGTCGACGGCATCACCGAGTCGGTCGTCGAGGCGCACGAGGACGTGAAGCCCGGCTCGATCAGCCTCGGGGTCGGTGAGCTCACGAACGCGAGCGTGAACCGGTCGCGCGTGGCCTTCGACCGCAACCCGGACAAGGGCGCCTTCCCGCTGGGCATCGACCCGCAGATGACCGTGCTGAAGTTCAAGCAGTCCGGCGACGACGTCGGCGCGATCAGCTGGTTCGCCACGCACAACACGTCGATCACCAACGCCAACACGCTGATCAGCCCGGACAACAAGGGTTACGCGGCCTACCAGTGGGAGCACGACGACGAGGGCGTGCGGTACCTGGACAACACCGCGGGCTTCGTGGCGGCGTTCCCGAACACCAACGCCGGCGACATGTCGCCGAACCTCAACCTGAAGCCCGGTTCCGGCCCGACCGAGAACGAGTGGGAGAACACCCGCATCATCGGCGAGCGCCAGAACCGCAAGGCGCAGGAGGTCTTCAACGGCCCGCAGCAGCAGATGAGCGGCGGCGTCGACGCCCGGATGCGGTTCGTGGACATGTCGACGGTCCAGGTCGAGGGCCGCTTCACCTCCACCGGCCAGCCCGGCACGACGTGCTCCGGTGTCGTCGGCGCGTCGACGATCGCGGGCAGCGTGGAGGACGGCCCGGCGATCCCCGGCTTCTCCGAGGGCATGCAGTCGCCGTTGAAGAAGCTGTTCGAGCCGCTCGACATCGAGGTGCCGGAGTGGCTGAAGTCCTGCCAGTACCCGAAAGCCTCTTTGGTGCCAACGGGTCTGGTGGCCGCGACGCCGAACATCGTGCCGCTGCAGATCGTCCGCATCGGACAGTTGCACCTGGTCGCCATGCCGAGTGAGGTCACGATCACCGCGGGCCTGCGGATCCGCCAGACCGTCGCGGCCGAACTCGGTGTGCCGGTGCGCAACGTGCTGATCCAGGGCTACGCCAACGACTACAGCCAGTACGTCACCACGCCGGAGGAGTACGACTCGCAGCAGTACGAGGGCGGCTCCACCCTCTTCGGCCGCAACACCACGCCCGCCTACCAGCAGGAGTTCGGGAAGCTCGCGGCGTCGATGAAGGCCGGTACGACGCTGCCCGCCGGTCCGAACCCCGGCAAGCCGCCGTTCACCGACATCAACCTGCAGACCGGTGTCGTGCTCGACGACAAGCCCGCGGACAAGAAGTACGGCGACGTGCTGAGCGCTCCCAAGGGGGCGTACCAGCGCGGCGAGACCGTGACGGCCGTGTTCGTCACCGGGCACCCGAAGAACAACCTGCACCGCAACCACACCTTCCTGGAGGTGCAGCGGCAGGTGAACGGCCAGTGGACGCGCGTCGCGGACGACGGCGACTGGTCCACGCGCTACAAGTGGGAACGGGTCGGCATCGCGTTCTCGAACGCCACGATCACCTGGCAGATCCCGGCGGACACCCCGGCGGGTACCTACCGGATCCTGCATCACGGCGACGAGAAGAGCGGCTGGACCGGGCGGATCACCGGGTTCACCGGTGCGACGGCGGGCTTCACGGTCGGCTGAGTGCTTGCGGAACTTTCTCGACCCTCGTCCGTGATGGCGGGGGTCGAGTCGTTTCCGGCGGTTCCAAAGCGTCGGCTTATTCCCGTCGGCGGTGAGGCGACAGTTACGTTGTGCACGATTTAATCGCGCCCTAGGTTTATGGCATCCGCCCCGAACGCCCGGAGGAAGCCATGAAGCGTCCAGTCCTCGAGCCCGCCGCCGCCGAGTTCGCCGCCGCCACCGCCCAGCCGCCGTTCCTGTTCGAGATCGCCCCCGAAGAGGGCCGCAAGGCCGTCGACGAGGTGCAGTCCGGTGAGATCGAGAAGCCCGAGGTCGACGAGCGGTGGGTCGAGCTCGACGGCTTCAAGGTCCGGGTCGTGAAACCGGCCGGGGTCACGGGTGTGCTCCCGGTCGTTCTCTACATCCACGGCGCCGGCTGGGTTTTCGGCAACGCCCACACCCATGACCGCCTGGTCCGCGAGCTCGCCACCAAGACCGGTGCCGCCGTCGTCTTCCCGGACTACTCGCTCTCGCCCGAGGCCCGCTATCCGGTCGCGATCGACCAGAACTACGCCACCGCGCGGTGGATCGTCGCCGAGGGGGCGTCGTTCGGCCTCGACACCACCCGCGTCGCCGTCGCCGGTGACTCGGTCGGCGGCAACATGGCGGCCGCGCTCACCTTGCAGGCCAAGGAACGCGGCGACATCGACCTCAGGGCCCAGGTGCTCTTCTACCCGGTGACCGACGCCGCCTTCGACACCGACTCGTACCTGCAGTTCGCCGAGGGCTACTTCCTGCGCCGCGACGCCATGCGGTGGTTCTGGGACCAGTACACGACGAACCCGGCGGAGCGCGCCGAGATCACCGCGTCCCCGTTGCGCGCCACCACCGACCAGCTCGCCGGACTGCCGCGGGCGCTGGTGATCACCGCCGAGGCCGACGTCCTGCGCGACGAGGGCGAGGCCTACGCGGACAAGCTGCGCGAGGCCGGCGTCCCGGTGACCGCGGTCCGGTACGCGGGCGCCATCCACGACTTCGTGATGCTGAACGCGTTGCGCGGCACGCACGCCGCCGAGGCCGCGATCAACCAGGCCGCGGCCTTCCTGCGGGAAGCCTTGGAAACTAACCACGCGCGCTTGCGGGAGGCCTTGGCGGGCTAGCCACCCACGCGCTGGGTCTTCTGCACCGCGAACGGCGTGCCCTGCTGGCAGGTGGTCATCGCCCCCGGCTCGGCCCGCCCGGTCACCTCGACCTGGGCGCCGGCCACCGCGATCGCGGGGTCGGCGCCGAGCAGCAGGTACTGCGTGGTCCCGGTGTCGAGGATCAGGCACCCGGCCTCCACCCCCGCGGCCACGGTGCCGCGCACGGTCATCCCCGGCTCCAGCGCCCGTGAGGGCGTGGTCGTGGTGGGCAGCGGCGTCGAGGACGGTGGCAGCGGCGCGGGAATGCTCGGCAGGGACGTCTCGGACGTGGGTGTGCTCGACGCCGGCGTCAGCGGTGGCGAGTTCTGCGCCCCACAGGCCGTGAGAGCCAAGCACATCAACAGCACGGGCAACCCGCGCATGACGTCACCTCCGACGATGCACGACCGCGACGGGACACGGCGCGTGGTGGAGCACAGCGTGGCTTACCGATCCCAGAATTGCACGCTTCACCGCGCCACGGCCGTGACTGCCGACCACGACGAGGGCCGCGCCATCGGCCGCCTGGAGCAACGTCCGTGCGGGAGCGTCGAAAGCCACCTCCTGGGCGACGTGCACACCGGGATGCTCCGCGCGATGGGCGGCGAGCTGGTCCTCGAGCAGTTTCGCGAGGTCCACGCGGATGTGGTCCCAGTCCTGCTCGGGCAGTTCGGCCCAGCCGATGTCGTTCCAGGCGTAGATGGCGAGCAGTTCGTGGCCGTGGCGCTCGGCGAACGAGAAGGCGAACGTGATGGCGTCCGCGGAGATCTCGGAGCCGTCGACGCCGACGACGACCCGGCCGTCCAGCGGTCCGGACCGGGTCACCACGATCGGGCGCCCGCCGATCGACACCAGTTCGGCGGCGGTGGAACCGAGGAACATCTCCGCGATGCCGGTCCGGCCGGACGAGCCGAGCACCAGCAGGTCGCCGGGTTCGTCGGCGAGCACGTCGACCGGGCGGCCGAGACGTACGTGCGTGCCGACCCGCAGTTCCGGCCAGCGCCGGCCGATCGCCTCGGCAAGCTCGGCGAGGTGGTCCTCGGCGGCGCGGGACATCGTCTCCTCGGTGACGAACTCCGGCACCGGCATGGACATCGGCGTGAACACCGGCTCGGGCAGCGGTGCGCGGACGGCCTGCACGACCTGCAGCGACGAGCCGCAGCGCGTGGCCTCCTCCGCGCCCCACAGCACGGCGCGCCTGGCCAGTTCGGAGCCGTCGAACCCGACCACGACAGCGGACATGGGAACCACCTCCGGCCAGGGAATACCCAGCCGGAGGTGGCGCTAAAGATCTGCTAACTGATCACGAACTGCGTGCCCGGCTCCCGGACGATGTCGCCCTTGGCCGAGTTGGTGATCGTGACGTTCGTCAGCCGTGCCGAACCCCTCGCCTGAGCCATCGCGAGGATCCCGGCACCGTTGTTGGACCTGTCGATGCGCACGTTCGTGATCCGCACGTCCGGCATCCCGCTGCCACCGCCCTTGAACTGAATTCCGTCGAAGGTGGAGTCGAGGATCTCGGTGTCGCGGATCGTGACACCGGGAATCGGCAGGTTCTGCGAGAACAGCGTGATGGCGCCGAACTCCTGCGCCTCACCCCAGAACGCGCCACCGGTGCGGTGCAGGGCGTTGTTGGCCAGCAGGGTCTCGCCCGAGAACGGCAGCGGGTCGTGATCGGTCGCCAGCATGATGCCCGGGTAGTTCGCGGTGTCGGAGATGATGTTGTTCTCCGCGCGGTTGCCCGCACCTCCGTAGATCGCGATTCCGTTGGCACGCCACGGCAACGCGATCGTGTTGTTGAGGAACGCGTTGCCGCTGGCGACATCCGCGTTCTGGTCCTTGACGTACTTCGACGCCCACACCGCGAGTGCGTCGTCGCCCGTGGTGCGGAACGACGAGTTGAACACCTTGGAGTTGCGCGTGCCGTTGGTGAAGTTCACGCCGTCCGCGTAGGTGTTGCGGATGCGCATGCCGCTGAACTCCAGGCCGTCACCGGGGTTCCAGCGGTCCGGCAGGTTGGTGTAGTCGCGGCCGACCCACGCGCCGACGTTGGCGTGCTCGATCCACACGTTGGTGATCTTCGTGTTCTTGCCGAACCGGCCGTTGAGGCCGACGCCACCCTCGGCGTTGCCGTCACCGCCGCGGATCCGGCCGGAACCGAAGATCGCGATGTCGGAGATCTGCGTGTTGTCGTCGATGTCGAACCCGAAGTTGCCCTCGTGCGGGTGGTTGATCGTGCCCGCGTCCTGCGGCTGGGTCAGCGAGAACAGCTGCGAGTGCCACATGCCGGCGCCGCGGAGCGTGACGTCGCGGATGCCGACCTGGTTGTACTGACCGCTGTTGAACTGGGTCAGGATCTTCTTCTCCTGCCGGAACTTGCCGGCCGGGATCCAGACGCACGCGATCTCACCGTTCTGGTCGGCCGTGACGGCGCGCTGGATGGCATCCGCGTCGTCGGTGTTGTCGTTGGCCGTGGCGCCGTACTGCGTGATCGACACACAACCCGAGGGCTGCGACGACGCCGGCGCGACCTGCTCCAGGTCGATCAGGTCGATGATGTAGAACTGCGCGCTGTCACCCGCGTCGCGCTGCAGCTTGAAGCGGGTACCGGCCGGATAGGTGTTCGCGAGCAGGGTCGAGGTCTCGTCGAACAACCGGCGCGCGTCGCCGCCCGGACGGTTCGTGAGGCCTTCCGGGTCGTCGGTGCTGCCGTAGAGCCAGCTGTGCCGCGACGACAGGGTCAGCTTCTGCACGAACTGGTCGTTCGCGTACAGGCTGATCGTCGCCTCCTGGCCACCACCGGCGGCCGCGTCCGGGATCGAGTTGCGCACCACGATCGAGTTCGTGCTCACGGTCGAGGTGATCTCGGTGAACTGACCCGGCGAGTCGAGCCGCACGGACTTGCGGCCGGAGGACTCGCTGGCGAAGTTCGTGTGCCCGAACGTCCGCTTCGCGTCGGCCACCAGCAGCTGACCCTGGTAACGGCCGCTCTCCACCTCGTGCGACGTGAACGGAACCGAGGCGCCGCGTCCGACCACAATGGACTGGGTCGCGGTGTTGTTGTTCTCGTTGCTCTCCGCGACCTGACCCGTGGCGTCAGCGGTCGCGGTGGCCGTGGCGCCGCCGTTGGTGGCAGTCCAGGTGCCGACGCTGACCGTCACGGTCTGGCCGGCGTTGACGGCGGAGGTGTTGGCGCTCAACGTGCTGCCGCCGACAGCTACGCGGGTCACCGATGCACCGGCGGTGGAGGTGCCGCGGTTGTGCACCTGCACCGCGAACGTCACCTGCTGGCCGGCCGCCGGCGACGACGGGTTCGGCGTGATGCCGGTGATCTGCAGGTCCGGTCCGGGAGCCTGGCCGACGACCAGGGGCGAGCCGGAGGTGAAGGAGTTGTTGCCCTCGTTGGTCTCCGCGACCTGGTTGGCCGGGTCCACCGTGGCCGCGGCCGGGTAACTGCCCGCGGCCCGGCGTCCGGCATCGACCGTGACCGTGGCGGAGGCGCCTGCGGCCAGGGCGCCGACCTGGGCGGTGCCCGCGTCGGTGCCGCCGAGGGTGATGTTGACGCTGGTGGCGCCCGAAGCGATCGGGCCCGCGTTGCGGACGGTCGCGGTGAGCCGGATCGCGTCGGCCTCGCTCGGACTGGCCGGTGTCCACGTCAGGTTCGTGACGGTCAGGTCGGGAGCCGGTGCGGCGGCGCCGAACACCTGGAACTCGGCGACCTGACCGCCGGGCGCGCCGGTGTTGGAGTAGAAGTGCAGCCGCACGTCCGTCGCCCGGCCGGTGACCGGGATGGTCACGCTGTTGCCGGTCGCCGGGTCGAACCGGTGATCGGCGCGCGCCTTCAGCGTCGCGAACGCCGTGGCGCTCGAATCCCGGCCCAGCACCTCGAAGTTCTGCGTGCGCGCACCCCAGATCGGGTCCGGGTTGAGCTTCACCACGATCGAGGTGACGTCCGCGTTCGAACCGAGCTTCGCCGTCAGGTGACCGGGGAAGCCGTTGGACTCCCAGTACGTGCCGGTGTTGCCGTCGACGGCGTTGCCCGGCACGAAGTTGTGCACGTGACCGGACTCCTCGACCGGCTTGCCGGCCGCGAGATCGTCCCCGGCCGGTGGCGGATCGACGGGACCGGACTCGCCGTGCACCTCGAACTCGCTGAGCTGACCCGCCGGCCACCCGGTGTTCGCGGTGATCGTGACGCGGACGTACCGCACGGACGTCGCCCCGAAGTCCAGCGTCACCGTGTTGTTCGAGCCCGGCGCGAACACGTGCCCGCGCGAGCCTGCGATGTCGCTGTACTGCGAGCCGTTCGAGCTGCCCTGCACGGCGAGGGTCTGCGTGCGCTGCTCCCAGTTCGAGGGCAGCCGCAGCACGACCTTGCTGACGTCCTTCGCGGCGCCGAGGTCGGCCTGGATCCACTGCGGGAACACGTTGTTCGTGCTCTCCCAGTAGCTGCCCTGGTTGCCGTCACCGGCGTTGCCGGCCCCGAACGGGCCGTTGTTGCTCGACGCGGTCAGGTTCGCGGACAGCCGGGCGACTGCTGCTCCTGCCGTCGGTGTCAGTCCGAACAGTGCGAGAGCGCTGACGAGAGCAGCACTCATCGCACGCTTCAACAGCGTGTTTTTCATCGAATTGTCCTTCGCGGCAGGGAAATCAGTTGATGGTGATCTTGAAGGTGGACGTCGTGTTCCTGATGTCCAGGAAGTTGTCGCTGAACCGGATGCCGTTGATCGTCACTTCGCCGACCGCGGGACCCTGGCCCGGTTCCGGCATCTCGTTGGCCCACAGGCCGAAACCGGACTTGGCGTCGAACTCGTCGCCACTCTTGCGCGCACCCGAGATGCTCACGTTGGACAGCACGGTGTCCTGGAAGATGTTCTCGTGGGCGCCGTTGTACTTGGTCTGGAACATGATTCCGCTGTAGGTCGGATCGATGATCTCGACGTCGCTCACCCGGATTCCGGTGTACTTCTTGGAAGCCGAGAACATCCAGATCGCGCCGAACGTCTGCGCGCCCCAGAAGTGACCGCCCGAGCGCACCAGCGTGAGCCCGCTCAGCGTCGTCGGCTCCGGCCCGAAGTCCTCCATCGGGTAGGTGAAGTCGAGCGAGCTGATCGTCACAGCGGAGTAGGTGAGCGTGTCCGCCACGTAGATGTTGCGGAACGTGTTGAGCTTGCCGCCGTAGACCGCTACCCCGGCCGCGCGCCACGGGGTCAGCGCGCTCAGGTTCTCGAAGACGTTGTCCCGCTGGCCGCTGCCGCCGCTGTCGGTGGCGGCGAACAACGCGAACGCGTCGTCACCGGTCGACCGCGCCTCGATGTTCGCGATCCGGTTGCCCGCCGACCCGTTCGTCAGGTTGATCGCGTCGGCGTACAGGTCGCGCAGCCGGCTGTCCCTGATGACGTTGTTGTCGACGTTGTTGCCCCAGAACATGCACATCATGTGCTCGACCCAGATGTTCTCGATGGTCATGTTCTGCACACCGGCGAAGTTGAAGACCTTGCCCGGCCCGTTGATGCGCGCGGTGTAGTTGCCGAACACGGCGAACCCGCTGAACGTCGACCCGCTCGCCGACGACTGGGCGTCGAAGCCGATGTCGGTGTTCTCCTGGCTGGCCGGGGCCTGGAACCTGGTGAACCACGGACCGGCACCGATCACCCTGATCGCCTTGCCGTACACGGTGAACTTCTGCGCCGTCTGGTAGGTACCCGCGGGCAGGTAGACGCCGATCAGCGTGCCGGTGGTGTCCATCCGCACCCGGTCGAGCGCGTTCTGGACGTCCTGGTGGGAGAACCCGGCGGGCACGGCATAGCGTGCGGCATCAGGGTTTCCGGCCGCCGACACCTGTTCGAGGTTCACGAAGTCGATCGCGTAGTTCGTGGTGTTGGCCGTGTCCTTCTGCAGCTTGATCTTCGTGCCCGCCGGGAACGTCGAGTTCAACATGACGTTCGCTTCGTCGTAGATGTGGCGCGGCCCGCCCGCTCCCGGCGAGTTGCCCGGGTCGGCTTCGTTGCCGTAGAGCCACATGTACTTCGACGTCAGGTCGATGGCTTTGTGGAACTGGCCGTTGACGTAAACGTTGAGGTTCGAGGTGATGCCGCCACCGCCGACGCTGTCCGGGATGGAGAAGCGGGTGACGAGGGTGTTGGTGGGTGCCGACGTCGTGAACTCGACCGAGGAGCCGGTGCTGTTCAGTGTGACGGCGCGGCGGCCGGACGCCTCACCGGCGAGGTCGCCGATCGTCCGGTTGGGACTCAGCACCTGCGCGCCTCCGCCGGTGACGGCGTCCTCGGCCTCGATGTGCTGCCACGGAACGCTGGCCCCGCGGCCGATGAACAGCGACTGCTCGCTGGTGTTGTTGCCCTGCTTGGCCGGGATCTCGTTGCCGTCATTGGCGATCGTGGTGCGGATCGTGTACCGGCCGTTGGCGGCGGCCCACGAGCCCAGGCTGACCGGAGCGGTCGTGGCACCGGCGTTGATCGTTCCGTTGTGGCTGCCGGTGAACGTGCGGACGGTCTGGCCGTTGCTCAGGATCGTGACCGTGATGCCGTGGGCTCCGGACGTGCTGCCGATCGTGCCCTGGTTCTTGATCGCGACGGTGAAGGTGGTGTTCTGGCCGTTGCCTGGGTTACTCGGGGACCAGGCCGGTACCGCGACCAGGTCCGAGCTCGGCACTGGGGTTACCACCAGGGGGTCAGGGTGCAGGCGGGCGTTGTTCGCCTCGTTCTGCTCCGCGACCTTCTTGGTCTCGTCGGCCTTCGCGGTGTACTCGTAGGAACCTTCCGGCCGAGCGGCGATCGTGGTGCTCATGTTCGCCTGTGCGCCCGCCGCGAGGGCGCCGACCTGAGCGGTGCCAACGCTGGTGGTGCCCAGGAAGAACGTCACGTCGGTCGCGGCGGACGCGGCGTTGCCGGCGTTGCGGACCGTTGCGTTGAGCGTGATCTGGTCGGTCTCGACCGGGCTTGCGGGCGTGAACGACGTGCCGGTGACGGTGAGGTCGGGGTTCGGGGCAGGGGTGCCGAACACCTGGATCTCCGCCACCTGGGCGCCGGGCGCGCCGGTGTTGGACGTGAACCGCAGCTGCACGTCCGCGACCCGCGCCGAGACACCGATCGTGACGCTGTTGCCGTTGGCCGGGTCCCAGCGGTAGTCGCGGCCTGCGACGAGACTCGTGAAGCCGGTGGCACCCTGCTCGCGGCCGAGGACCTCGACGTTCTGCGTGCGGGCACCCCAGATCGGGTCGGGGTTGAGCTTGACCGCGATCGAGCTCAGATCCGCGTTCGATCCCAGTTGGACGGTCAGCGTGCCGGGGAACCCGTTGGACTCCCAGTAGGTGCCCAGGTTCGCGTCGTTGGCGTTGGCCGCGACGAAGTTGTGCACGTTGTGGTTGGCCGTGACCGGCTTGCCCTGGGCGAGGTTCGGGCCGGCGGCGCCTTCCCGCGTCACGGAACCGCTGGCGGGGGACTGGTTGCCCGCCGCGTCCTTCGCGACCACGTGGTAGGTCACCCGGAGGCCGTCGGGCTGGCTGTCGGTGTGGGTGGTGCCGGTGACGGTCGTGCGCAGGGATCCGTTGGCGTAGACGTCGTAGCCGGTGACGCCGACGTCGTCCGTGCTCGCGTTCCAGGTCAGCCGGATCTGCCCGGACTGCGGCTGGGTGTACGCGAGGCCGGCCGGGGCGGTGGGGGCCTGCGTGTCACCCGTCGTGGGGCCGTGCACCTCGAACTCGGCGAGCTGGCCCGCCGGCCAGCCGGTGTTCGCGGTGACGCGCAGCCGGACGTACCGGGTGGTGGCCGCGGTGAAGTCGATGGCGACGGTGTTGTTCGCGGCCGGGTTGAACTCGTAACCCCTGGCGGGCACCAGGTCCTGGAAGTTCTGGCCGTCCGTGCCGCCCTGCACGGCGATGGTCTGGGTGCGGGTGCCCCAGTTCGCGGTGGGCAGCTTGAGCACGACCCGGCCGGCCTTGACCGCCGAGCCGAGGTCGGCCTGGATCCATTGCGGGAACGCGTTGTTCTGGCTTTCCCAGTACGTCGACTGGTTGCCGTCACCGGCGTTGCCCGCGCCGTAGCCCTGGTTCTGGCTGCTGGCACTGAAGTTCGTGGCGAGCTTCACGCTCGCGGCGGCTTCGTGGACCTGGAGCTTCGCCGTGGTCCTGGTGGCGCGGACGTGGCGGACGAGGGTCGGGTCGACCTGGAACGTGATCCTGCGGTTCTGGTAGGTGTGTGGTCGTTCCGCGACGAGCGTCGACCAGCCTCTGCCGTCGAGGCTCGTCTGGATCGCGAACGTTTCTGTGCCGGTGCTCGGCGCGGTCAGCGTGACCTGGTCGATGCGGGTCTGGCGCTGCAGGTCCAGGCTCACCGGCGCGGCAAGTGCGGGTGGTGCGACTACCAGGGTGGCCGCAGTGATGGTCAATGCCAGCAGGGGCGCTAGCCGGGCGCGTGTCGTCGATGACATGGCGTGCTGGGCCCTTCTCGGTGGGGACGCGAGGGGGTGTGGCGCGCCTCACCGTAGAAGTGCCCAGCAGATTGCCGCAATATGTCGACGTGATTGCGCAAATTTGCGACATAGCCCTCTGAACAGGAAAGACGTGTCGCGGTTCGGCTATCTGAACAGTTCTCCTGGGCACGCAAGGGCGATCACCAGCGGCAGGACGGACTTCGTCTGAGGAGGTTCGAACCCGAACAGGCCCTCAAAATTGATTCCTGCTCGATGGGATCGCTTGCGGCGGTTTGCGGTCATTTTGCAGCGTTTGCGTAAGATCTGCGCAAGTTGACAGCGTGGCGAAGAACCTCCTGGCTCGGTTCAGCAGATCCAGCCTGTGTTCACGGCCGGTGAGCGAGTGGCCTTCGCCGGGATAGATGACGAGCTCGGAGTGCACAACGGCACGATGCAGCAGCTCCGCTTGCTCCACCGGCACGTTGGTGTCGTCGGCGCCGTGCACGATCAGCAGCGGCGTGCGGATCCGGTCCGCGTAGGTGATCGGGCTGTGTTCCGGGCTGTCGCCGAGCGAGGCCTCGAACGCGCCCCACTCGCCGGTCGCGATCTGCCGCGGCCAGTCGGAGATCCCGGCGCCGACCAGTGCCGCCTTGAACCGGTCGGTCCGCGTCACGGCCCAAGCGGCCATGAACCCGCCATGGCTCCAGCCGGAGATGCCGAGCCGGTCGGGGTCGGCGACACCTTCGGCGACCAGCAGGTCGATGCCGGTCTCGATGTCGTGCCACTCCTCCTGGCCGACGCGTCCGGAGACCGCGGCCGCGAACTCGTGGCCCCGGCCCTGACCCCCTCTGGGGTTGGGCAGGAAGCTCGCGATGCCCTGATGCGCGAACCACTGCGCCGACGGCACCCACTGCAGCTGGAAGTCGTCGGCCCACCGGTCGTAGGGGCCGCCGTGGACGAGGGTGACGAGCGGGAACGGCCCGTCGTCCCGAGTCTTGCCGACCGGGAGCACCAGGAGTCCGTCGAGGCCGAGCCCGTCGGAGGCCGAATAGCTGAGGCGTTCCTGGACGCCCCACGGGATGTCGCCGAGTTGTCCGGCATGCACGCCGCGCGGCCGGTGTGCTCCCTTGACGCGACCGAGCAGGCCTTGGCCGAGGCGGTGGAACTCGGTGTCCAGCCCCGTGGCGATCACCATGATCGGCGCGTTTCCGTCGTCCTGCACCAGATCGGTTGGGCAGGCGGGCAGGCCTTCGGTGAGGTTGCGGTGGCGCTGGTCGAAGACGGCGTTGCCGCCTTGCAGGTGTGGTGGCGTCAGGGCCAGGTACACGATCTCGTCGCCCCACCAGACCGGCGAACCGGCGTCGGCAGGGGTCGCGCCCAGATCGGTGACGACTCCGTTGTCGACGACGTGCAGAGCGGGGTTGAGCAGGCCGGGGTCGATCTCCGGCGACGACCACGTGATGACCGCGAGCCGGCCGTCGGGGTGCCGGGCGACCTCGGCGACGTGCCGGCCCGCGATGTGTACTTCAGCTGACACGTCCGGGCTTTTGGTACGCGGCGGGCAGTGGTCGACGACCATCTCGTCGGTAAGTTCCGTCACCCAGCCATTCTGGGGGGTCGGCGCGGTGCTCTGCGGACGTTCGGTGCCGGGCGCACCGCCAGGAACCACCTCAGGCTCGACTCTCATCGAACGGGACTCCGATACAGGCCCTAGTCTCTCGGGCCATGACGGGCCTGCGTGAGCGCAAGAAGGCCGCCACCAGGGCGGCGCTGGGGGATGCCGCGTGGAGCCTCTGCGTCGAGCACGGCCTGGACGGCGTCACCGTCGAGCAGATCGCGCGTGCCGCCGGGGTGTCGCTGCGGACCTTCTTCAACTACTTCTCCTCCAAGGAGGAAGCGGTCGTCGCCGGTGACACGGTGCCCGCCGAGGCGTTCGTGCTGGAGTTCGCCGCCCGCCCGGCCGACGAGCCGGTGCTGGTCGCGTTGCGGGCGGCGCTGCACACGATCTACCCGCGCCACGTCGACCTCGAACGGCTCCGCCAGCTGCGCGAGCTGCGCCGGACACCGGCACTGCTGCCGCACATCCTCGCCGCGTACTCCGCGCGTGAGCACGACCTGACCGCGGCGATCGCGGTGCGGTGCGGCGTCGACCCGGCCGAGGACTTCTATCCCGCGGTGACGGCCTCGACGATCCTGGCGTCGCTGCGCGCGGTCGTGCAGTGGCGGCTGGACACGCCCCAGGCCTCGGCGAAGTACACGGCGGCAGAGCTGGTCGAGCGGATGATCGACCAGCTTGGCGCCGGGTTCACCAGGTGACCGGGAGGGCGTGCACGCCGTAGATCGACATGTCGGTCCGCAGCGGCACCTCGTCCGCGGGCACGGCGAGTTTCAGCGTCGGCAGCCTGCGCAGCAGCTCGGTGAAGGCGACGGTCATCTCGACGCGGGCCAGCTGCTGGCCGAGGCACTGGTGGATGCCGTGCCCGAACGCCACGTGGTGCCCACGCGGGCGCTCGACACGCAGCTCGTGCGGTTCGGCGTACTGGTCCTCGTCGCGGTTCACCGCGGGCACGGAGACGACGACGGTCTCGTCGGCGCGGATCGTGACGCCACCGATGGTGACGTCCTCCTTCGCGTGCCGGGAGACGCCCATGCTGATGATGGACAGGTAGCGCAACAGCTCCTCGACCGCGTTCTCGGTCAGCTCTGGGTGCTCGCGCAGTTGCTTCAGCTGGTCCGGGTGTTCGAGCAGCGCGAACGTGCCGAGCGCCAGCATGTTCGCCGTCGTCTCGTGGCCCGCGATGAGCAGCAGGTTCGCGACGCCGGCCAGCTCGCTCTCGTCGAGGTCGGTGTCGCGGACCAGTCCGGACAGCAGGTCGTCGCCGGGGTGGCGCTGCTTCTGGCGGACGAGTCCGTGCATGAACCGGCGGAGCGCGGTGCCGACCTTGATCTGCTCGTCGACCGTCGTCTCCAGGCTGAGCAGCTTGGACGTGCTGCGCTGGAACTCCTCGCGGTCGGCGTAGTCGACCCCCAGCAGTTCGCAGATCACCAGCGACGGGACTGGCAGCGCGAAATCCTGCACGAGATCGGCCGGTGGGCCCTGCTCGATCATCGCGTCGAGCTGCGCGGTGACGATCTCGTGCACACGCGGCGTCAGGTCCCGCATCCGGCGCACGGTGAACTGCCCGGTCAGCAGCCTGCGGTAGCGGGTGTGCTCAGGGGCGTCCATGAAAATGAACGACCCGGCCTGCCGCTCCGGCGGGAACATCTCCGCGTGCAGCTCGGGCGAGATGAGAGCGCGCGCCCTCGGGCTGTTGATCCGGTCTGCGCTCATCCGCGGGTCGGCGAGCACCGTCCGTGCCTCGTCATGACCGGTGACGAGCCAGACGGACTCCCCGTTGTGCTCGATGCGGTGGATCTTGCCGTGCCCGCTCAGCTCGGTCAGCCCACCGGCCGGGTCGAACGGGCATCCCTCGCGCTTGGTGAGCTCGGCGGGCAGCTGAGGGCGGATGAGCTCCTGCGCGCTGCGCTGCCGCTCTGCCGTGGTCATGGCCTCTCCCTGTCTGACCCGGCGTGACCAGGTCGTGGCTCGGCGTCATCTCCACGCTACAGAAACTTGCGCGCCGTGCAAGAATTTTGCCCTGGCTTTACGGATGAACGTGAGCGCCGACGTTCACAGGCGTTCGAGGACCATGCGGGTGCGTGGGCCCATCGCCGGGCCCAGGTCCGCGGCGAATTCGTCGTGCAGCGGCGGCCAGTTGTGGAAGACCGCCGCGAGGTCGCCGACGTGGAACGACCATCGGCCATCCAGGTCGCCGACGAGCGACGTCCGTCCACAAGCGACGCACCGGACCGGTGCCTCGACACGGAACTCGCTGGGCGCCATCAGGTCGCGGTCCGGGTTCGGCGTGATCACCCCGCGGGCCAGCAGCCACGACGTGACCACGGGGGCGTTGCGCCGCGCCTCGGCGGCGGTCAGCGAGATCTCGACGAGCTTGATGGCGTGCTCACGACGTCCCGGTTACAGCCAGCCGTGGTCCTGGGCGAGCTGGAACGCCTCCGCGCGGTTGGCGACACCGAGTTTCGCGACCGCGGCCGAGAGATGGTTGCGGACGGTCCCGGGGGACAACGACGACCGCGCCGCGACCTGCGCGACCGGGGTGCCGAACTCGGTCAGCCGCAGCACTTCGAGCTCGCGCTGGGTCAGCGGGCACGGCGGGGCGGCGAGTGCGTCGGCGGCCAGTGCCGGGTCGACCCAGCGCGAACCGCCGTGCACTCGGCGGATCACGTCGGCCAGGGTGCCTCCGGGGGATCCCTTGGGCAGGAAGCCCTTCGCGCCCGCGTGCAGGGCCTGCTGCAGGTGCGGTGGCTTGCCGCGGCCGGTCAGGATCACGACCGCGCACGACGCCAGCACCCGCGCCAGCTCCTCGGTGACCTCCAGGCCGTCCAGTTCCGGCATCTGCAGGTCGAGCACGGCCACGTCCGGGCGGTGGGCCCGCGCGGCCTCGACGGCGGCCCGGCCGTCACCGGCGCGGGCCACCACCTCGAGGTCGGGTTCGAGGTCGAGGAGAGCGGCGAGGGCGTCGCGGATCAGCTCCTCGTCGTCGGCCAGCAGCACCCTGATCATGCGGGCACCACGACCCGGAGCGTGAACTCGCCGGCGGACCGTTCGACGGAGACCTGGCCACCGGCCGCGGTCACTCGTTCGCTTATGCCCCTGATTCCGTTGCCCTCGCGGGGCGGTGCCTCGACGCCGTCGTTCGTGACGGTCATCCGCACCTCCCCGTCGTACTCGGCGACGTCGATAGTGCACCACGTCGCGTGGCTGTGCCGCAGCACGTTCGTGCACGCCTCCCGCAACGCCAGCGCGAGCTGGGTGGCGCCCTCGCCGTGCACCGGGACGTCCGAGACGGTGCAGCGGATCCCGGCCTCCGTCAGCACGTTCCGCACGGCTTCGAGCTGCTCGGGGAGGTTCACCGAACGGTAGCCGTGCACCGCGTCCCGCACCTCGCCCAGCGCCGAGGACGCCAGCCGCTGGGCCCCGAACGCCTCGGCCGCCGACCGTTCGGCGTCGGTGCCGGCGAGTCGCCCGGCCAGTTCGGCCTTCAGCGCGATCACGGTCAGCCGGTGGCCGAGCAGGTCGTGCACGTCGCGGGCGAACCGCAGCCGTTCCTCGCTGACCGCCAGCTCCGCCTGCGCCTCCCGGCCGGCCCGCGCCTGCTCCAGCAGGCTCGCGAACCACATCGGCAGCCCGGCCATCGCGATGATCGTCGCCCCGATCGCGGCCGCGATCATCAGGTAGGCCGTGGGGTCGCGGCTGACGAAGAACCCGACCACGCCCGCGAGGACGACCGCGCCGACGGCCGCCGTCCAGCGCCAGACGCCGGTGAGCAGCAGTGGCGCGAACCCGGCCGCGGCACCACCGATCCACGCCCACGTGAACAGCTCGCCGGGGCCGACCGGTGCCACCAGCGGGATCGAGACCAGGGTCGCGGCCACGACCATCCACAGCTGCCCGCGCAGCAGCGTCATCGCGTATCCGGCGGCCAGCACCACCAGGCCCAGGAGGCCGGCCCAGCGCAAGGCTGCCGGTTCGCGCAGCACCGAGACCAGCGGCACGACCAGGGCACTGAGCCACAGCGCGTGCAGCGTCCCGCGAAGAGCGGTGTGCGGAAGATCGTTCATCGCCATCAACCTAGAACCACATCAGCAGGATCGTGACCGCGATGACCAGGTCGAACATCCCGCACCACTCGGACCACCAGCGCGGCACGACGGCGTTGCGCACGTGGTGCACGAGGTCCCACACGGCATGTGCGCCCCACCCGAAGGCGATCAGCAGAACACCTGCGTCGGGGGACACCGTGATGACCAACGCCGCGAGGGCCGCGTACAGGCCGAACACGACGAGCTGTACCCGTGGAGCGCGACGGCCCCAGAACAGGTACGCGCTTTGGCACAGCAGCAGCGTCCATACGGGAGGCACGTACGGCGCGTGCCAGAAGTCAAGCGACACGGCCAGAGCGATCCACGTTGGCCAGCGATCACCCAACGCCCGGATCACCGGGTTCGTGCTCGGAGTCCCACGTTTGGCCGAAGCCCAGCCATACCCGCGATAGCGCATCCACACAGCCATGGGCACAACCATCGTGGCCATGCTCCACAACCAGCCGAACCGTCCGGGCGTCCACAGAGACCCGAGCAGCTCCATCCCGATCAGCATCGCCACGAGCATCTCGCCGTGCCGCATGTGCCGAACCAGCGGCCTGGCCGCCGAAACCGTTGTTGTCATGCATTGAGAGTCGAAGAATCTCGCCGCAAGACCCATCCGTGCGATGTCATGACTTTCCTGTGCGAAACGCACAGATGACCTATGCGCTGACCTCCGCCCACACGGTCTTGCCGCCGGCGAACTCGCGCGTGCCCCAGCAACGAGAGAGTTGGGCGATCAGGAGAAGGCCGCGTCCTCGTGAGTCACCGAGCCGGGATTCGCCGAGGTGAGGCAGTTCGGCGGGTGTGCGGTCGTCGGCCTCGATCCGGATGAAGTCGCCGTGCCGTTGCACGCGCACGACCCGTGGTCCAGCGGCGTGTTCGTAGGCGTTGCTCGCGAGTTCGGTGCACACGAGCAGCACGTCAAGCCGGACGTCCTCCGGCAGATCTCCGATCAAGGCCCCCACCCACACGCGCAATGCGGCGAGGTCCGGCTTTTCCGCTGGCAGGGTGAACCGGGTCCTCGCGGAGGTGCCGAGCACCTCGGGAGCGTCCATCTCGATCCCCCACCTCTTCGTCGCGACCGTCCTGGCTGCTCAAGAAGGCCGTCAGGTCGCGAAATACCACCGTGCGTGCTACCCCAAACGTATGGATGGCTATGGCTTCGACCTTGCGCTGGTAGGCGTACTGGTCCTGTTGAACGCGGCGTTCGCCGGCAGCGAGATGGCGCTGGTGTCGTTGCGTGAGGGCCAGCTGCGGTCGCTGGAACGCGAAGGGCACCGGACGCTGATCCGGCTGGCACGTGATCCGAACAGGTTCTTCGCCACCATCCAGATCGGCATCACGCTGTCGGGCTTCCTTGCTTCGGCGACCGCGGCCGTCTCGCTCGCGCAGCCGCTCGTGCCGCCGCTGCGGTTCCTCGGCGGCGCGGCGAACGGCGTGGCGATCGCGCTCGTGACGATCGTTCTCACGTTTTTCACATTGGTGTTCGGGGAACTCGCTCCGAAGCGGCTCGCGATGCAGTACGCGGTGCGCTGGGCGACGATCATCGCGCGCCCGCTGGACGTCCTGTCCACCGTGTCGCGGCCGGCGGTGTGGTCGCTGAGCAAGTCGACCGACCTCGTGGTGCGGATCTTCGGCGGTGACCCGGACGTCGAAGAGGAACAGATGTCGCCGGAGGAGCTGCGCGATCTCGTTGCCGTGCAAAAGCATCTGAACCCCGAGCAGCGCACGATCATGACCGGCGCACTGGAGATCCACGAACGGCGGCTGCGCGAGGTGCTGGTGCCGCGTCGTCAGGTCACCGTGCTGGAAGAAGGTTTGACCACCCCCGTCGCGCGGGAAGTCCTCGCGAAGTCCGGACATTCGCGGGCGCCGGTGACGAAGGACGGCCACCTGGACGACGTGATCGGCGTGGTGAACCTGCGCGACCTGCTCGACGACGACGTGAAGCTGGCCGACGTGGTGCGCACCCCGATGGTGCTGCCGGACTCGGTGCGCGTCGTGGACGCGTTGCGGCGCATGAAGACCGAGCACGAGCAGCTGGCGCTGGTGGTGGACGAGCACGGCGCCGTCGACGGCATCGTGACGCTGGAGGACCTGCTCGAGGAGATCGTCGGCGAGATCTACGACGAGACCGACGTGGACGTGGTCGGCGTGCGGACCGGACCGGACGGCACGGTCGAGCTGCCCGGCACGTTTCCGGTGCACGACCTGGAAGACGTCGGTGTCGACCTGCCGGACGTGCCACCCGGTCCGTACTCGACGATCGCCGGTCTCGTGCTGGTGCTGCTGGGCCGGATCCCCGAGCAGCCAGGTGATGTGGTCCAGGTTTCGGGCTGGCGGATCGAGGTGCTGGAGGTCGAGCACCACGCGATCACGCAGGTGAGGCTGAGGTCACAGGCCGAACCGCGGAATGATCAGGGCCACTGAACCGTTACACACTCATGCAGCGAGATTTCCGCTGCCACTCCTGCCAACGGAAACGGGGGATTCGTCATGCCTGCACTTCAGAAGAACACCGCGTCCGGGCAGGACGCCGACCTGGTCGGCCAGTACCTGCGCGATGTCGGCTCCACGCCGCTGCTGACCGCGTCCGAAGAGGTCGACCTGTCCACGCGCATCGAGGCCGGGCTCTACGCGGCCGAGTTGCTGCGCACCGGTGAGACCACGCGTGATCCGCGGTTGCTGCGCCGGATCGTCGTCCAGGGCGAGCGCGCCAAGGACCACATGATCCGCGCGAACCTGCGCCTGGTCGTGTCGGTCGCGAAGAAGCACTCGTTCCGCGGCCTGCCGTTCCTGGACGTCGTCCAGGAGGGCAACCTCGGCCTGATCCGCGCGGTCGAGAAGTTCGACTACGCCAAGGGTTACAAGTTCTCCACCTACGCCATGTGGTGGATCCGCCAGGCGATCGAACGCGGTCTGGCCGACCAGACCCGCACCGTCCGCCTGCCGGTGCACGTCGTGGAAGAGGTCAACAAGCTCAAGCGGTCCCAGCAGAAGCTGGCCGCGGCGCTTGGCCGTCAGCCCACGGTCGAGGAGATCGCGGTCGAGGCCAAGTCCTCGCCCACCAGGGTGCAGGACCTGCTCGACGCGTCCCGCACCTGCGTGTCGCTCGAGACGCCGGTCGGTGACGACGGCGGCTCGGTGCTGGGCGATCTGATCCAGGACACCGACGGGGTGTCGGCGCCCGAGCTCGTGGAGCGCCAGGCGTTCGAGGAAGGCGTTCGGTCGCTGCTCGAGGTGCTGCCCGCGCGGCAGGGCCGGATCATGCGCCTGCGCTACGGGCTGGAGGACGGGCGTGAGCGCACCCTCCAGGAGGTCGCGCAGGAACTCGGCCTGACCCGTGAGCGGATCCGGCAGCTGGAGAAGCAGTCGCTCGCGGTGCTGAAGTCGTCCGGCCGCCAAGAGGATCTTTTCGCGCTCGCCGGCTGACAACCGACGAAAGTCGCTTGTTCAGATCATTGTCGCAACTAAAGACTCATCACGTCCGCTCGCGGACTACCGCTGTTTCGTAAACCGCGTGCGGACGCATCTGTAGGGCCGTCGAGGGCCGGCCCGCGTTCGCACGTGGTTCCCCTGCGAACGAGGAGCAGTGATGAGACAACGCACCCTGCGCACGCTCGGTGTGGCGGCAATTGCCGCCGTCAGCACAGTATTGGTACTTCCATCGGCTGCTGCCGCGCAGCCGGAAGGCCCCATCGTCGCCGAAAGCGCGCCGAACGCCGTTCAGGACAGCTACATCGTGGTCCTGAAGAACAACGGCATGGCGCGTGAGGCTGTTCGGGGCAACGCCGATGGTCTGGTCGGCCGCTACGGCGGCAAGATCGGCTTCACCTACCGGGCCGCGTTCAAGGGCTTCTCCGTCACCCTGTCGAAGCAGCAGGCGAAGCGCCTGGCCGCCGACCCGCAGGTGCTCTACGTCGAGCAGGACCGGACCGTGCAGGTGCTGGCCGACCAGCTCAACCCGCCGTCGTGGGGCCTGGACCGGGTCGACCAGAACGACCTGCCGCTCAACAGCAAGTACAGCTACAGCACCGGCGCGGACAACGTCACCGCGTACGTGATCGACACCGGCATCAACTACGACCACACCGACTTCGGCGGGCGCGCGAGCTTCGGGTTCGACGCGTTCACCGACGGCCGCAACGGCAAGGACTGCCAGGGGCACGGCACGCACGTGGCCGGCACGGTCGGCGGTTCGACGTTCGGTGTGGCCAAGAACGTGAAGCTCAAGGCCGTCCGCGTGCTCAACTGCCAGGGTGGCGGCTCCGTCGCCACCGAGGCGGCGGGCGTCGACTGGGTGACGGCGAACGCCGTTCTGCCGGCGGTCGCGAACATGAGCCTCTACACCGGAAACGTGAACGAGCCGAGCCGCGTGCTCGACGACGCCGTGCGCGCGTCGATCCGCGGTGGCGTCACGTACGTCGTGGCGGCGGGCAACTTCAACGACGACTCGTGCAAGTACTCGCCGCAGCGGGTCACCGAGACGATCAACGTCATGGCGTCCGCCCGCACCGACGCCCGCGCGTCGTTCTCGTCCTTCGGCACCTGCAGCGACCTGTTCGCACCGGGTCAGGACATCGTTTCCGCGTCCTACAACAACAACTCCGGCTCCGCCACGATGAGCGGAACCTCGATGGCCTCGCCGCACGTCGCGGGCGCGGCCGCGCTCTACCTGGCGGACAACCCCGCCAAGACGCCGGCCGAGGTGCACGCCGCGATCCTCGCGGCCGCCACCCCGAACAAGGTCACCAACCCCGGTGCCAACTCGGCGAACCTGTTGCTGCGCACCAACACCGGCGGCACGAGCAGTGTCTCCGTGGCGAACCCGGGCAACCAAAGCACGGCCCTGAACGGCTCGGCGAACCTGCAGCTGTCCGCGTCCGGCGGCACCGCGCCGTACACGTGGTCGGCGACCGGCCTGCCCACCGGCCTGTCGATCGGTTCCTCGAACGGTCTCGTCACCGGCACCGCCACCACGGCGGGCACCTACAACGTGACCGTCACGGCCACCGCGGCGGCCGGCGGTGCGGGCAGCACCTCGTTCACCTGGACGGTCGGCACGGCGACCTGTGCCACGCAGACCAACGGCACGGACGTCGCGATCCCGGACAACACCACGGTTTCGAGCTCGATCACCTTCTCCGGCTGCACCGGCACCGCGTCGGCGAGCAGCCAGGTGGAGGTGCACATCAAGCACACCTACCGCGGTGACCTGGTGATCTCGCTGGTCGCGCCGGACGGCTCGACCTACTCCCTGCTCAACCGCGCGGGCGGCAGCACGGACAACGTCGACCAGACCTTCACCGTGAACCTGTCGTCCGAGACGCGCAACGGCACCTGGAAGCTTCAGGTCCGTGACGCGGCGACGGCCGACGTCGGCACCATCGACACGTGGAGCCTGACGCTCTAATAGGCCCAACGCACATGGTGCCATCGTTCTCGATGGCACCATGTGCGCGTGATTGTGCCCGCCGTCCTGCGCACCCTGGCCCGCCTGAGCGCCGCCGAACAACCGCAGAAGGTCCAGCTCGACCTCACCAAGGCGGCCGGCCTGCTGTGGCTCGGCGACCACGAGCCGTCGTGGCGGGCGATCACGACGGTGCAGGAGTCTCTCGAATGGACGCCGATCACGTGGTCCGTGCCGAAACCGGCGCGCGAGCAGATCGAGCGGCTGGCGGCGTTCGACGCGCTGCACCAGGAGGACCGGCTGCTGCGCGTCGGCTGGGCGTTCCTCGTCGGGCCGGCGCAGATCGACGGGCAGCGGCGCCGCGTGTGCCTGCCGCTGGTCTCCCGGCCGGTGCGGCTGCACCACGGGATCGGACTGACCTACGCCTACCACGTCGCCGGTGACACAGCGGTGTTCCCGCTGATCGACAACTGGGCGAAGATCGCCGAACGGGAGTCCACGCTCGCACAGACCGAGGAGTGGATCGCCGAGACGCTCCGCCTGGCCGGGTTCGAGAACGTGCCGGTGGTGCGGGCGGATCCCAAGACGCTGATCTCCGGCAGCGAACTGGTCGTGGCCGTGGGTGCGGGACTGCACGCGGGCGAGCCGGTCGTGACGACCGAGCAGGGTGCGTCGCTGTACGGATGGGCGACGAAGAAGAGCATCCCGGACACCGCGTTCGCCGCCCTGTACGGCGCCGGTGAGCCCCTTGACCACCACACCGAACCGATCAGCTCGGCGCTGCCGCTCAGTCACAGCCAGCAGCACGCGGTCGAGCACGCCCGCCGGGCACGCATCACGGTCGTGGGCGGACCTCCCGGCTCCGGCAAGACGCACACGCTCGCCGCGGTGGCCCTGGACGCCGTCGCCGCGGGCAAGTCCGTGCTGCTCGCGAGCCGCACCCGCAACGCCGCGGAAGTCCTCGGTGCCGCGCTGCGCCGGGCGGGCGGGCCGGTGCCGGTGCTGTTCGGCGACTCGGAGCTGCGCCAGGAGATGGCGCGCGAGCTGAGCGACGGCCTGACCGCGTACACCAATCCCGAGCGACTGCAGGAACTCGACCAGGTCCGGCACGCGGCCGCCGCTGCGGTGTCCAGAGTGGAGCGAACGGTCGCCGGCTCGCTCGCCGACGAGGACCTGGCGGCCCGAGCCCGGCGTCATCAGGCGCTGATGCCGGCGCACCGGTCGGTGGCGCCCAAGGCGTTCGACGCGGGTGTGGACTTCCGTGCGCTGCGCGGACTGCTGCGGCCACGCACCGGGTTCCTGGGCGGCCTGCGCACCGGGTGGGCGTTGAGCAAGGCACGCAGGCGAGTCGGCGCGGGCGAAGTGTCCACAGAGGATCTCGCTGCCGCCGTCGAAGCCGCCGAGCAGACCGCCGCCGCGGTGCGGATCGGTGCGAGCGGGGGCACGGCGTTCCACGAGCTGCGGCCGTTGCTCACCGAGCAGGACGGCACCAGCCGCGGCGCCACGGCGGCGTGGCTCAAGGAGTACTCGGTGAGCTGGCGGGGACACGGTCCGAGGCGGGCGGTGGCGGCCCTGGCGAAGGCGCTGCGGTCCGGGCGGGCGGCCCGGCGGCGCGCGCTGGCCGGGATCGACAGCGCGGAACTGGTGGCGGCACTGCCGATCTGGGTCGGGACGCTGTCCGAGGTGGAGGACATCCTGCCGCCGGTGCCGGGCATGTTCGACCTGGTGATCATCGACGAGGCGAGCCACGTCGACCAGCCGCTCGCCGCGCCGGCGTTGCTGCGCGGACGGTCCGCGGTGATCGGCGGTGACCCCCGGCAACTGCGGCACGTGTCGTTCGTCAGCGACCAAGCCGTGCAGGCGGCCGTCGACGCCGAGGGCACCCAGGACCTGCGCGACCGGCTGGACGTGCCGAAGGTGAGCCTGTTCGACGCGGGCGCCGCGACCGCGGGCGTGCACTGGCTCGCCGAGCATCACCGCTGCGCGCCGCATCTGATCGGCTTCGCCGCGGAGAGGTTCTACGAGGGCAGGATCGCGTTGATGACCACCCACCCGGCGATCGCGGACGTCGACTGCATCGACACCGAGCACGTGCCGGGGGAGCGGACCGCGAAGGGCGTCAACCAGGCCGAGATCGAGGCCGTGCTCGCCCATCTGCGCAAGCGGGTCGCCGCGGGCGTGCGGTCGATCGGTGTGGTGACGCCGTTCCGCGCGCAGGCCGACGCGTTGGAAGAGGCGCTGCTCGACCAGCTGACGCTGGACGAGATCACCAAGGGCGGGGTCCGCGTCGGCACCGTGCACGGCGTGCAGGGCAGCGAGTTCGACGAGGTCGTGATCAGCCTGGCGGTGGACGACAAGCCCGGCGGGTGGCGGTTCGTGAACGACCGCAACCTGCTGGCGGTGCTGACGACGCGGGCCCGCCGGAAGGTGCACGTGATCACCTCGGCGCCGGAGCCGCCGGGTCTGGTCGGCGAGTACCTCAGGCACGCCGACGTGCCGCCGACGGAGACGTCCGGCGTCGAACCCGAGGACGCCTGGACGGCCGGGCTCGCCCAGGAGCTGAGGACCGCCGGGCTGACCGTGCGCACCGGTTATCCGGTGGGGCAATGGCGGGTGGATCTCGTGGTGGGGGAGCGGGAGGACGCGGTGGCGGTGGAGACGCGCCCGCATCCCGAGGGGGCAGCGGCGCATCTGGCCCGCTGGCGTGCGCTCACCCACGCGGGGTGGCGCGTGCACGACGCGTTCGGCAGCCGGTTCGGCCACGATCCGGCGCGTGCCGCCGTCGAGCTCACCCAGGAGTTGATGCCGGGTGGGCTCGAACGGCGGCGCTGAACTTCTACCTCCGGGTGGGCTGGTACAGCGGCTCCGACACCGCCGCCGCGCTCGGCAGCAACGGGTTCGGGTTCGCCGCACACACCGTGCCGACCGGCGGCAACGCACCGGACAGCAGGTAGGCGTTCATGTAGTCGTCGATGCACTTGGTCTGCCCGTACGCCGTGTGACCCCAACCCGCATACGACAGCAACCGGCTACCGGAGAGCTGCTTCGACACGGCCTGTGCGCCGCGGTAGTCCGTTGCGCCGTCGAAGTAGTTGCCCACCACCAGAACCGGGGCGGACGTGCGGGTGCGCCACGGTCCCGCGTACCGGTCGTGGTTCGTCGGCCAGTTCGCGCAGGCGGCGTTGCCCCACCACCAGTACGGACCGAACTCCGAGCCGGCCTCGGCGTAGCGGGAGATCGCCTTGTAGGTGCCGAAGTCGCGCGGGTACTCGATGTCCGCGCACACGTTGCCGTTGTAGGCGTCGAAACCGTTGGCGTAGTCCGGTTCCGCCGCCGCGGTCAGACCCGCGGCCGCGTCGGACAGCTGGTCCAGCTGGTCCGCGATGCCCTTCCACGCGCGCGGCGAGTACCCGGTGCCGACGGCGATGCCGATGACCTGGTCGTAGGTGTAGACCTGGCCACCGAGCTCGATCGGCTTGGCGCGCACCGAGGCCAGCAGGTCCTTCCAGCGCTGCTTCGCGTTCGGCCCGAGCGAGCACTTCGCCTCGTCGCACAGGCGGAGGAACTCGTCCATCACCTCCTTGGAGGCGAGACGGTCCGACTCGATCTGCCGGCCGCTCGACCACAGTTCGGGGTTGAGCACGCCGTCGATCGCGAGCGCCCGGATGTTGTTCGGGAACATGTTCGCGTAGGTGGTGCCGACGAACGAGCCGTACGAGAAGCCCAGGTAGGAGATCTTGCGGTCACCGACGGCGCGGCGCAGCAGGTCCAGGTCCCGCACCACGTCCGCGGTGCTCATGTGCTTCGCGATCGGCTGGTCGTCGCGGCACTCGGGGCCGAGCGAGCGGTACCGGTCGAAGTACGGCCGCTCCTGGGCCGCCTGGTACGGGAAGCCCGGCAGGCCGTCGAAGAACTTGATCAGGTCGGCTTCACTGGCGAAGCAGTGCAGCGGATCCGATCGGCCGATGCCGCGCGGGTCGAACCCGACGACGTCGAACCGGCCCTGCAGGGCGGTCGAGAGCCGGTTGCCCACCGCGAACGCGTAGTCCACGCCGGAGCCGCCCGGTCCGCCCGGGTTGAGGAACAGCGACCCGATCCGGCGCGCCTGGTCGGTCGCGGGCTTGCGGTTCAGCGCGATCGACGTCGTGGCGCCGCGCGGGTTGTCGTAGTCCAGCGGCACCGTCACCGAGGCGCATTCGAAGCCAGGGTTCTCGGGGCCGCAGGCCGCCCAGTTGATCTTCGGAACTCTGGCATCGTGCTCGGTGTCCGCCTGCACGGCGGGTGTACCGGTGATCATGAGTGCCGCCGCGGCGGCCAGCACGGTGAAACGCATCCGACAAGCTCCCCTCTTGTCCGTAGAGGGGGCCATTCCTATCGGGTGGGCCCGCCGTACGTCGACGGCCGAAAGTAGGGCAGCGTCTCAGTCGGGCCGGCGGCGTTTGTGGCGGATCCCCAGCTGGCTCGCGATCTGGTCGTGGATCGGCGTGGTCATCACGATCGGGTTCGGCGGGGGCGGTGCTGTCGGTCCCGGCGAGTCCTGGGTTTCAGGCATGCGTCGAGATTAGGCACGGCCGTTGAGCCCCCAAACCCGCCGATCAAGAAATCACTCTCGACATACCCCAAGAGGTGAATCCCATATCGTTAACCTCTACCGAGGGTGGGGCTTCGTGCCTGCCGTGAATCCCTTGGAGGACGACGATGGTCAGCGGTAAACGCGGAGTCGCCAAGAGGCAGCTGATCCTGCTCACCGGCAGGGCACACCCGGAGCTCGCCGACGCCGTGGCCGGGCACCTGGGTATCTCGACGACCCCACAGGCGGCCTACGACTTCGCCAACGGCGAGATCTTCGTGCGGTTCGAGGAGTCGGTGCGCGGCGCCGACGCGTTCGTGCTGCAGAGCCACTGCGCCCCGATCAACGACTGGCTGATGGAGCAGTTGCTGATGGTCGACGCGCTCAAACGGGCGTCGGCGAAGCGGATCACCGCGGTCATGCCGTCGTATCCGTACGCGCGTCAGGACCGCAAGTACGCCGGCCGCGAACCCATCTCCGCACGGCTGGTCGCGAACATGTTCTCCACCGCGGGTGCGGACCGGATCGTGACGGTCGACCTGCACACCGCGCAGGCCCAGGGCTTCTTCGACGGCCCGGTCGACCACCTGCACGCGATGTGGCTGCTGCACGACCACGTCCGCGCCCGGTACCAGGGCGAGGACCTGACGATCGTGTCGCCGGACGCCGGTCGCACCAGGCTCGCGGAGAAGTGGGCGGACCTGCTCGGCGGCTGCCCGGTCGCGTTCATCCACAAGACGCGCGATCCGTTGCGTCCCAACGAGGTGCTGGCCAACCGCGTCGTCGGTGACGTCACCGGCCGGACCTGCGTCGTGGTCGACGACATGATCGACACGGCGATGACGAGCACGTCGGCGGCCCGGCAGCTGCTCGAGCAGGGCGCGAAGGACGTGGTCCTGGTGGCCACGCACGGCGTGCTGTCCGGCCAGGCGTACGACCGGCTCATCGCCAGCAAGGCCCGCGAGGTCATCATCACGGACACCCTGCCGATCCCGCGCGAGAAGCGGTTCCCGGGGCTGACCGTGCTGAGCATCGCCCCGCTGCTGGCGCGGGCGATCCAGGAGGTCTTCGAGGACGGCTCGGTCACCTCGTTGTTCGACGGCAATGCCTGATCTTGGGGCCTGATCCGGGGGCCTGATCGGGAAGTCTGCCCGGCCGCGGTGCGTTGTCCTGTGACATGGGCAACGAGCAGCGTGGCCGGGTGCGGGTGGAGCACTCGGCGAAGCGGGTCCGGGCGTTCTTCGGTGGCGATCTGGTCGTGGACACGACCTCGCCGCGGCTGGTGTGGGAGATCCCCTACTACCCGGCCTACTACCTGCCGCTTTCCGCCGTGCGGGTGGAACTGAAGACGACCGGGAAGACCGAGCACTCGCCGAGCCGGGGCGAGGGCGTGGTCCACGACGTGGTCACCGCCAGAGGTACCGCCGAGGGTGCGGCGCTGACCTACCCCGACTCGCCGATCGAGGAGTTGCGGGACCTGGTCCGGTTCGAGTTCGCCGCGATGGACGAGTGGCTGGAGGAGGACGAGCCGATCTACGTCCACCCGCGCGACCCGTACAAGCGGGTCGACGTGCTGGGCAGCTCGCGGCACGTCCGGGTGGCGCTGGACGGGGTGACGCTCGCGTCGTCCACACAGCCGCGGATCCTCTTCGAGACGAGCCTGCCGCCGCGCTACTACCTGCCGTTGAGCGACGTTCGAACTGATCTGCTCAGGCCGTCGGACACGCAGACGCAGTGCCCCTACAAGGGGACCGCCACGTACTGGTCGGTCGAGGTGAACGGCGTCGTGCACGAGGACCTGGTGTGGATCTACCGGACGCCGCTGCCGGAGAGCCAGAAGGTCGCCGGGCTCGCGTGCTTCTACAGCGAGAAGGTCGATCTCTACCTGGACGGCGAGCTGCAGGCGAAGCCGAAGACGCCCTGGTCATAGCAACTCTCAGCGAGTAGTTCTTCACACACTGCAAACTTGCAGTGACTGCAAAACGATCCTGTACTCTTTCCTCGTGAACCAGTCGGGGGAAGGTCTGCGCGACCGCAAGAAGCGCCGCACGCGTGCCGCGCTCGAGTGGGCGACGCTGCGCCTGTCCGCCGAGCGGGGCTACGACCACGTCACTGTGGAGGAGATCGCCGCCGAGGCCGACGTCTCGGTGCGGACCTTCTTCAACTACTTCGCCGGCAAGGACGACGCGCTGATCGGCGCGGACCCGGAGTCGGGTCCGCGCATGGCCGGGCGCATCCTCGGCGAACCGGACGGGGTCGAGCCGTTCGAGGCCTTTCGCGTCGCGGTGCTCGCCGAGATCAGCGAGGAGCTGAACAACTCCCGCGACCTGTGGCTGCTGCGCAAGGAAGTGCTGATGCAGCGGCCGGACCTGCTGGTCCGCGCGTTCGCGAACAGCGCGGAGTCCGAGCAGCTGCTCGGCGCCGCGCTGGCGCAGCGCGCCGGTCTGCCGGCCGATCACCTGTATCCGCGGCTGATGGTGGCCGCGGGCACGGCCGCGTTCCGTTGTGCGGTTACTCGCTGGGCGACTGACGACAACGTCGCGTTGGGTGACCTGATCAGCGAAGCGCTCGACCTGCTCGGCACCGGACTGGTTCACGTACCGCATCGCCACGAGGGGGAATCATGACGACCACCGAGAACATCGAAGCTCCACCACCGATCTACAGCAAACGCGACGTCGTCCAGGCCATGTCCGGCCTGATGCTCGGCATGTTCGTGGCGATCCTGGCCGGCACCGTCGTGTCGAACGCGTTGCCGCGCATCGTCGCCGAGCTGAAGGGCTCGCAGTCGATCTTCGCCTGGATCGTGACCGCCGAGCTGCTCGCGATGACCGCGACCGTGCCGCTGTGGGGCAAGCTCGCCGACCTCTACAGCCGCAAGCTGCTGATCCAGGCGTCGCTCGGCCTGTTCGTGGCCGGTTCGCTGATCGCGGGCTTCTCGCAGAACATCGAGATGCTCATCGTCAGCCGCGTCGTGCAGGGCTTGGGCGCCGGCGGCGTCACGGCTCTCGCGACGATCGTGATGGCGGCGATGATTCCGCCGCGTGAGCTCGGCCGGTACTCGGGCCTGTTCGGCGCCGTGTTCGGCGTCGGCACCGTCGCCGGTCCGCTGATCGGTGGCGTGCTGGTCGACACCTCGTGGCTGGGCTGGCGCTGGTGCTTCTTCATCGGCGTGCCGTTCTCCATCGCCGCGATCCTGCTGCTGCAGCGCACGCTGCACCTTCCGGTCGTGCGCAAGGAGAACGTGAAGATCGACTACCTGGGCGCGTTCCTGATCGTGTCAGGTGTGTCGACGCTGCTGATCTGGTCCTCGCTGGCCGGCCAGAAGTTCGAGTGGTGGTCGGGCTGGACCGCCCTGCTGGTGCCGCTGGGCGTGGCACTGCTCGTGGCCGCCGTGTGGGTCGAATCCCGTGCGCACGACCCGATCGTGCCGCTGTCGATCTTCCGCAACCGCACGGTCGCGCTGACCACCGTCGCGAGCGCCCTGGTCGGTGTCGCGATGTTCGGCGGCACGGTGTTCCTCTCGCAGTACTTCCAGCTCTCGCTCGGCAAGACCCCGACCCAGGCCGGTCTGCTGGGCCTGCCGCTGATCCTCGGCCTGCTGATCTCGTCCACCGTGGCCGGTCAGCTGATCACGAAGTACGGCAGGTGGAAGGCGTTCCTGGTCTCCGGCGGCGTCGTCATGGTCGGCGGCATGCTGTTGCTGTCCACGATCACGTCCACGACCACGGTGTTCATGGTGTCCGTGCACATGTTCGTGCTCGGTGTCGGCGTCGGCCTGATGATGCAGAACCTGGTGCTGGCGGCGCAGAACGACGTGCCGGCCAAGGACCTGGGTGCCACCACGTCCACGCTGACGTTCTTCCGCTCGCTGGGCGGTGCGATCGGCGTCTCGGCGCTCGGTGCGGTGCTCGCGACCAAGGTCTCGTCGCTGGCCGCCGAGAAGTTCGGCCCGATGGGCGGCACCGGCGGCGACCAGGTGCCGGACCTGTCGGTGCTGCCGCCCGAGATCAAGGCCGTGATCGCCGAGATCTACGCGACGGCGACCGCGGAGATCTTCCTGGTGGGTGCGCCGTTCGCGGTGCTCGCGCTGCTGGCGGTGGTCTTCATCAAGGAGAAGCCGCTCAAGGAGCAGAGCGGCGACGACCGGCTGGCGGCGGAGATGGCCGCGGGTCACTGAGTTTCGTCGCTGAGTTCGTCCTGAGTTCGTTCTGGGCGGACCCCTGACTTTCGTCGGGGGTCCGCTCTGTCTTTCGGGTCGGGTCTTCCAGTTCGCCGCTTCGTAGTTTTTGACCATGAAGAGCATCTTGGGCGCGGTGGTCGCGCTGACCCTGGGCGTCGTACCGGCGCAGGATCTGTCCGCTGTGGACAGTTACGTTTCCGAATACCTGGCGGAGGCCTCGTATCCCGGGGTGGCGGTCGCGATCACCAAGGGCGATCAGGTGATCGCGGTCAAGGGGTACGGGCACGACTCGGCCGGTGTTCGACTCCCGGATCACCGCCCGGCAGCTGCTGAACCACACGTCGGGGATCAGCGACCGCACGTTGCCGGAGAAGAGCCTGCCGCAGCCGAACAGTCCGGCGGAGGCCGTGGGGCGGCCCGGGAGCCTGCTCTGCGGTCGCATTGTGGTGGGCAGCGGATACACGTTCAACTACGACCTGGCCGCACGGCTGGACCAGCGCGTCCGCCGAGAAGTCCTACGACATCTGCGTACGCACATCTTCGAGCCGGCGGGCATGCGGGACACGGTGGCGATCGACGTGGCGCCGCGCGATCTGCCGGCGGACTACCACCGGGGTTACGCGTACGCGTACGGGTTCTCCGTTGCCGTGACCGAATCATCGGTCTGACCGCTTCGGTCGGCGTGGTCACCACGGCGGGACATGCCTGCTGCTAGACGTGGCGAAGTCGCCGGCGCCAAGGACGGGGTGGGCTGGGAGACCGATTCCGAGGGACGGTTGCGGCACAGCGGGATCTGGTTCACCGGCACGGCCGGGCACGTGCTGACGCCGTCCGGTTACGGCGTCGCGGTGCTGGCCAACAGCGGAGTCGGCCTGGGCAACGAGGGCACGTACACCTTGGAGAACGGCATCATCGACCTCCTGGAGGGCCGGACGCCAGGAGCCGTGCTCGTGGGGGCTGTGCCGACCTCGTGCTGGCGGCGTTGACGGCGCTGGCGATCGTGCTGGGCATCCGGGCGCAGCGGCGGCCGCGGCGGTTGCCCAAGGCGTGCAGGTTCCGAGGTTGGTGCGCTCGGGGTGCTGCTGGCGTTGCCGGGTTGTCGGGCCGGTTCACGGCGGGCGCGACATCAGTTCTTCAACTGGCGACTATTCGCGCCGCTTGGTGTGGTTGGCGTGTCCAGCGGTGCATCGGCATTCGGTGCGCGGCTGCGGCGTCAAGACGGCGGCGCTGGCCGGCCGTGTGGAGGCGGCACCGGCGGTTCGTTCGCGATGCGCGACACGTGCCCCTGACGGCCGCGGTCTGGGCGCTGGTTCTGCTTCTTTCTTGTTGGGACGCCCGCACGCGACCCGGCCCGCGGAGGTGTTCGTGGCGGGCTCGGAGCGGGCTCTCGGGGTGGCAGTGGTCGCGGTCGCTGTGGCGCTGCCGTGGTCCCTCGGTCGCGTCGCGCACCAGCAGGCCGCGCTCGCCGCCGCCACCGGGGAGTTCATCGCCAACCCCAAGTATCTCGACGTGGCGCATGCGCGGAGTTGCGCCGCCTGCAACGCGCAGGCCGGCGCGCCGGACTCGTTCCCGAGGCGCACCCGCCAGACACCGTCGCACCGGTGCGCGCAGCCACGAAGCCCGTATCGCGCGTCTGCACCGGGTCGCGAACCGCCGCCGGGAGGGCCTGCAGAAGCTCTGACCACCCGCCCTGGTCCGCGAGTTCTCCGGCACGATTGTGCTCCCTTGGAGGACCTCATCGTGTCCGGCATGCTGCGCAACCGCCGCCTGGCCCTGCGGCCGGATCGCCACGGTGTGGCGGCATGGGCGAGCTTGCGGCGGCAGACCAGACAACCGTGGGCTGGTCGCTGCGATTGGTCGCTCGCCGGACTCGCTGGTACCCGTCTCGAAGACCTGCTCGGACTGGGCGCGGTGAAAGCCACACTGCTCGCTGTCGCGTCCGGGTTTTGCTCGCGACGCGGGCGATGGTGCGGCCTCGTGCGATCGCGACCTCAACGCCGCCCGCACCTCGCCGCTCGTCGGCGGACGGCGGGGGACAGTCCAAGGCGATCGACCGGGCGCTAAAGCACCGGCCCGAGGGCTGCTGGACACCCGGATGCCCCGGCTCGACGGGTGGCGGCCGCCCGGGAGCTGACCCGCCTGAGGTTCGGGCGCGATGCTGACGCCGTTCAAGGCGACGACTACCTGGACCAGGCGCTGGACGGTGGTGCGCGGGGGTTTCTGCTGAAGTCCGGTGATCCGCGCGAGCTGATCGCGGGGGTGCACGCGCTGGCGTCCGGTGGTGCCTACCTGGCGCCCAAGGTCGCGGCGCGGATGATCAGCCGGTTCCGGGTGGGGCGGGTCGGCGAGCGCCCGATCCCGCGTGGAGGGGCTGACCGCGCGGGAACGGGACGTGCTGGCGTTGCTGGGCGACGGGCTGTCGAACGCACATTCACTCGCGCTACTCTTCGAGGTAACGGGGCACGTGAGCGCCATCCAGACCCGGCTTGGGGCGGAGAACCGGGTGCAGGCGGCGATCGTGGCGCACGAGGCTGGGCTCGTGGCGGGTTGATCAGGCTGCGCGTCGTGGTGCACGGGCTGGGTGATCAGGTCGGGCACTGCGGTGCATGAGGCCGGGCTCGTGGCGGGTTGATCAGTACGGGAAGTGGCCCGGCTGGCTCGCCAGCGTGACCCAGCGGGTGGCGGAGAAGGCCTCGATGCCCCACCGCCCGCCGAACCTGCCGTAGCCGCTCGACTTCACGCCACCGAACGGCGCCTGCGGTTCGTCGTCCACGGTCTGGTTGCCGACGTGCACGATGCCGGTGCGGATCCGGCGGGCGAGTCCGAGGCCGCGCCGGGTGTCCTCGGTGATGATGCCGGCGGTGAGTCCGTGTTCGGTGTCGTTGGCGATGGCCACGGCCTCGTCGTCGTCGGCCACCGGGACCACGACGACGGCCGGCCCGAAGATCTCCTCGCGGAAGATGCGCATGTCCGTGGTCACGCCGTCCAGCACGGTGGCGGCGCCGTCACCTCCGGCCCGCACGCGGGCGCCGGCCTCGACCGCTTCGGCGACCAGGGCGGCCACGCGTTCGGCGGCGCGCGGGGTGATCACCGGGCCGATCGCGGTGCCGGGGTCGGCCGGGTCGCCGTGGGGCAGTGCCGCGACCTTGGCGGCGAGCTTCGCGGTGAACTCCTCGGCGACCGACTGGTGCACCAGGATCCGGTCGGCGGACATGCAGATCTGGCCCGCGTTGAAGAAGGCGCTGAAGGCCGCCGCGCTGACCGCGTGGTCGAGGTCGGCGTCGTCGAGTACCAGCAGGGCGTTCTTGCCGCCCAGCTCCAGCAGTGCGGGCTTGAGGTGTTGCGCGGCGAGGGTTCCGATGATCCGGCCGACCTCGGTGGAGCCGGTGAAGTTCACCGCGCGCACCCTCGGGTCGGCGATCAACGCCGCCGCGATCTCGGCGGCGTCCGACGGCGCGTTCGTCACCACGTTGAGCACGCCCGCCGGCAGTCCGGCCTCGTGCAGCACGTCGGCGATGAACAGCCCGGCCGCGATCGGCGCGTCCTCGCTGGGCTTGAGCACCACGGTGTTGCCCGCGGCGATCGGCGCGGCGACGGCCCGCGCGCTCAGGATGATGGGGGCGTTCCACGGCGAGAACGCCGCGACGACGCCGAGCGGCTCGCGGACGGCGAGGGACAGCTGGCCCTCGGTCTCCGTGGTCAGCACCTCGCCGACCGGCTGGGTGACCGAGGCGGCCGCCTCGCGCAGCATGTTCGCCGCGAGCATGACGTTGAACCCGGCCCAGCCGGCGACACCGCCGACCTCGGCCGCCATGAGCCCGATGGCCTCCGGAGTCCTCGCCTCCAGGTCGTCCGCGGCGCGCAGCAGGATCTTGCGCCGGGCGGACGGCGACGTCGCGGACCAGGACGCGAACGCCTCCTGCGCCGCGTCGACGGCACGCGTGACGTCCGCGGGACTCGCCGCGGAGACCACGGCGTGGACCTCCCCCGAGTACGGGTTCAGGTCGTCGGTGGTGCGGCCGTCCAGCGCCGAAACGCTTTCGCCGCCGATGAATAGCTGACGCTTGTCGCTTGCCACGGTTGAAGATTCAAGCGTGTGTGTGCTGGATCATCCAAGTCGGCTTTCCGATGGATGGAAACCCGACTCCAGCGTCCGGCCGATGCCGCGCGCCGCCACCTGCAACGCGGCCACCAGCCGGGCCCGGATGTTGCGCAGGTCCGGCACCACGATGCCGAGCGCCGCGATGACGTGACCGTCCACTTCGACCGGCACCGCCACCGAACACGCGCCGAGCGTCATCTCCTCGAACGTCTGCGCGTACCCGTCGCGCCGGATCCGGTGCAGCTGCGCCCGCATCCGTCCCGGCTCGGTCACCGTGAACGCCGTCAGCCGGGTCAGGTGGTGTGCCAGCACGTCGTCCTGCACGTCCGCCGGCGCGTGCGCGAGCAGCACCTTCCCGACGCCGGTCGAGTGCAGCGGCAACCTGCTGCCGGTCGAGCTCACGATCGGCACCGACGCGTGCCCCGACACCCGGTCGAGGTACAGCACCTCCCGGCCCTCGCGCACCGCCAGGTGCACCACCGCCCGCGTCGCCGCGTGGATGTCGTGCAGGAACGGCTCCGCGACCCGGCTCAGGTCCACCTCGCCCGCCGCCAGCAACCCGAGCCGCCAGATCCGCCGCCCGATCACGTACTCGCCGGACGCCAGCCGCCGCACCGCGCCCCACGTCACCAGTTCGGCCAGCAGCCGGTGCGTCGTGCTGACCGGCACCCCGCTGCGCCGCGCGATCGCACTGAGCGTCTGGCGGCGGTGCCGGGTGTCGAACGTGCCCAGCAGCGAGAGGAGCTTCGAGGAGACGGTGGCGGCCACACCGGGATTCTGCCTCGTCCGGCCCGGTCCGGCCGCGACGCGCCGGAGTCGCCGGGGAACTCTGTACTGGTAACACTGGGGAGTGACGTTCCTCGGTGCGGGCTGGGACAGCACGGCGACACTGGTCGACGGCCGCTGGGTGGAACGACGGCCGCGCCGTCCCGGGATCGGGCCGCAGCTCGTGCGCGAGTCGGTGGTGATGCCGTGGCTGGCCCCATTTCTGCCGTTGCCCGTACCGGTGCCGGTCGTCGTCGCCGAGTCGCCGGTGGTGGTGCGGCACGAACTGGTGCCAGGAGAGGAACTGACGTCGCTGAACGCCGTGCAGGGCCGCCAGCTGGGGGAGTTCCTCCTGGCGCTGCACGCGGTTCCCGTCGGTCCGGCCACCCGGCGCGGTGTCGGCCCGATGAACCTGCCGGTCGAGAGATTCCGGGCCGAGGTGCTGCCACACGTACCCGAAGGCGAGGAGCTGCTGGCCAGGATCGGCGACCTGCCCGCGGACACGCTCGTGCACGGCGACATCGCGCCAGAGCACGTGCTGGGCCGCGACGGCGTGCTGACCGGCGTGATCGACTTCGGTGACCTGCACGTCGGGGACGCGGCGCTCGACCTGACCTGGGCGCTGCACTGGGCGCCGCCGGACTTCGCGGACGCGCTCGCCGAGACCTACGGGGTGACGCGGGAACTGCGCGAGCGGGCGTTGCTCTGGCATCGGCTCGGTCCGTGGCACGAGGTGCTGTACGGCAACGACATCGGCGACCCGCGGGTGACGACGGATGGGCTGAACGGAGTACGTGAGCGGTTGCGGGACGGGGTATCCCCAGGGTGAAAGTCACCTGCCAGCGAAGGAGAACCGAAGATGCCCTGGGTCAGCAGGCACCGCCGCCATAGTCCGTACAGCTGGTTCCGCACTCACACGGTTCGCAGCCACTACCGCAGGCCGGCCGGTGGGGCATTGATCCCGATCCTGGTCGTCATCGCCGTGATCGTGCTGCTCATCGCGTTGTTCTGAGCCGACGCGTAAAGTCGCGGGCATGGGACAGTTGGGCGAGTTGTTCCCGGGGCGCAAGCTGCGCACCGAGGCGGCGGATTCCGGCACCGGCGAGGACTTCGAGGAGACCGGGCCGCTCGACCTCACGGCGGGCGTCGTGCAGCTGAGGCCGCGCCCCAAACCCGCACCGGAGCCCGAGCGCGAGCAGTGATCTTCGGTACTACGCTGGGCCGGTGCTCGCCGGCCTCCTGTTCCTCATTCCCGCCGCCTTCTTCGCGTACGGGATGCTGCGTGACCGCCGCAGGCTGAGCAACGCGATCTGGCTCGGCATCTCACTGGTGATGCTGCTGCTGTTGCTGGCGGAGGCCGGTCAGGACAACCCGGTGATCAGCCTGCCGCTGATCCTCGCGTTCATGCTCGCGGTGCTGGGGCTCGCCCTGCTGCCGCTGGCGCTGCTCGCCAACGGCCTGGTGATGGTCCGCCGCGAGGGCCGGTCGCTGGGCAACCTGCTGTCGCTGCTCGCCGGGCTCGGCCTGATCGGGCTGATGGCCTACTTCGGCTGGGGCATCAGCCAGCCCAACGACTGGATCCGCGGCAGCGCGATCGGACTGTTCCTGGTGTCGGCGTACGTGGCCTTCCTGTTCGTGAGCCTGCTGCTGTACTCCGTGATCTACGGCCGCACCGGGCGCCGCAGCGGGTTCGACGGCATCGTGGTGCTCGGCGCCGGACTGATCGGCTCGCGGGTGCCGCCGCTGCTGGCGAGCCGGCTCGACCGGGCCCTGCGGCTCTACCGGCGCGACCGCGCGGCCGGCCGGTCGCCGGTGATCGTGGTGTCGGGCGGGCAGGGAGCCGACGAGGACGTCTCGGAAGCGGCCGCCATGCGGCAGTACCTGTTGGAACGCGACGTGCCCGAGGACGACGTCGTGCTGGAGGACCAGGCCACCACGACCGCGGAGAATCTGCGGTACAGCAAGAAGTTGCTGGCCGAACGCGGGCTCAACGGCCGGGTGGCCGCGGTGACGAACAACTATCACGTGTTCCGCACCGCCGTGTTGTCGCGCAACCAGGGACTGCGGTTGCAGGTCATCGGTTCGCCGACGGCCTGGTACTTCGTGCCCAGCGCGTTCCTGCGGGAGTTCGTGGCGCTGCTCGTCTGCAACCCGGTGGTGCACGGTCTCGCGTGTGCGGTGCTGATGGCCGGCGGGCTCGCGCTGACCCAGGTCGGCTAGCTGCTGCCGTTCGTCCATCAGCACCACCACTGAACCGGTCAGATCTCCCGGTTGTCCGCCTGCTCCGGCGGCATGGTCACCGGCGCGACCTCAGGCGGCATGGTCGCCTCAGCCCGCTCCGGCGGCATGTCGCCTCGACGTGCTCCGGTCATGTCGCCTCGACCCCGCACATCGGCGAGCCGGAACCCCTGATGTCGTCCGCTGCCGCCGCGGCCGCGCCCACCCCCAGTACGAGCGCGGCCAGTCCGCCCAGCACGGCGCCGGCTGCCTTCTTTCCCCTCATCACGACCTCCCCATCGTTGGACGAGGTCCATCATGCGAGCCGGCGTTTGCGCGATTCTGCAATGCGCAGGTCAGGCCGTGTTTTCCGCGCGGCTGAAGCGCATCGTCCAGTTCGTCTCCCAGGTCTCGCCGCCGTCGTAGGAGAACGCCTGCTCCCACCTCGGCGAGTCACCGGCCGTCCAGTCGAACCGCAGCTTCACCGCGTGCCCGCCGACCACGTCGTCGCCGAAGAACACGCCGTGCCCGTCGGTGAACCGGCCCTCGAGCGGCGGGTCGAGGTGGCCGGGAGCGCGGGTGGAGGCCCACCAGATGCGCCAGACCTGCCGTTCGGGGTCGTACTGCCGCAGGGTCATGCCCTCCCAGCCGTCCGCGTGCAGGCTGTCGATGTTCGCCGCGCCGCCGAGGATCGGCCGGACCTCGGCGTCCGCGTCGAACTCCACCCACTCGGTGCCGCGGCCGACGATGTCGGCGATCTTGCGGTTGGCCACCCGCCACCGGCCGTGAAAGAAGTCGAAATCGTTCTCACTCATGGTGAAGACGCTAAAACGGCATCACTGACACCCGATGTCAGTGATCGAGTATTGACGTAAAGGTCTGGACCATTTTACCGTCTGCGCCAGTGGCCGCCGCCATAGCCAGGAGGTCCTTGCCTTGCGCCTGCTAGCCAGAGTTGTTCCCGTGCTCGCCTTGCTGGCGGGTGCGGTCATAGCCGTGACCAACGCGCCGACGGCCGCTGCCGCCCACGAGGACTGCCGTCCCGGACGGCCTGTACCGGACGCCGGGCGTCGAGGTGCCCTACTGCACCGTCTACGACACCGCGGGTCGCGAGAACATGGGGTCCGCGCACTCCCGGCGCGTGATCGGGTACTTCACCAGTTGGCGGACCGGCAAGAACGGTCAGCCGGGATACCTCGCCAAGGACATCCCCTGGAACAAGGTCACGCACCTCAACTACGCGTTCGCGCACATCGACGCGCAGAACAAGATCTCGGTCGGTGCCCCCGACGCGAACAACTCCTCCATCGGCATGGAGTGGCCGGGCGTGCCGGGCGCCGAGATGGACCCGTCGCTGTCCTACAAGGGGCACTTCAACCAGCTGACGAAGTTCAAGAAGCAGCACCCGGACGTCAAGACGCTGATCTCGGTCGGCGGCTGGGCGGAGACCGGCGGCTTCTTCAACGCCGACGGCACCCGCAACGCGTCGGGCGGCTTCTACCAGCTCGGCCAGAACCAGGCCGCGATCGACACGTTCGCCGACTCGGTGGTCACCTTCCTGCGCCAGTACGGCTTCAACGGCGCCGACATCGACTACGAGTACGCGACCTCCAACAACCACGCCGGCAACCCGGACGACTTCTGGATCTCCAACGCCAACCGCGGCACCCTGTGGGCCGGCTACCAGGCGATCATGAAGACGCTGCGGGAGAAGCTCGACCGCGCCGGTGCGGCCGACGGCAGGCACTACCTGCTGACCGCGGCAGTGCCCGCGTCCGGCTGGCTGCTGCGCGGCCAGGAGTCGTACCAGGTGGTCAAGTACCTCGACTACCTCAACGTCATGAGCTACGACCTGCACGGTTCGTGGAACCACTTCGTCGGGCCGAACGCGGCGCTCTACGACGACGGCAAGGACGGCGAGCTGTCGGCGGGCGGTGTGTACACGGCGCCGCAGTACGAGGGCATGGGCTACCTCAACACCGACTGGTCCTACCACTACTACCGCGGTGCCATGCAGGCCGGACGCATCAACCTCGGTGTGCCGTTCTACTCGCGCGGCTGGCAGGGCGTCACCGGTGGCACGAACGGGTTGTGGGGCAAGGCCGCGCTGCCGGACCAGTCGAAGTGCCCGCCCGGCACGGGTTCGTCGGTCGGCTCGACCACCCCGTGCGGTAACGGCGCGACCGGCATCGACAACATCTGGCACGACGTCACGGCCGGTGGCGCCGAGGTGCCCTCCGGCGTGAACCCGTTGTGGCACACCAAGAACCTCGAAGCGAAGATCACCGGCTCCTACTCCGCGCAGTACGGCCTCGACCCGGTCAACGACCCGACGGACCGGCTGACCGGCACGTACGCGCCGCAGTACGACTCGACCCTGAAGTCGCCGTGGCTGTGGAACAACGACAAGAAGGTGTTCCTCTCCACCGAGACCGAGCAGTCGATCGCGGAGAAGGCCAAGTACGTCAAGGACAAGGGCCTCGGCGGCATCATGATCTGGGAGCTCGCCGGCGACTACCGGTACGACTCCGTGAAGAAGGAGTACTTCATCGGCGACACGCTGCTGTCGACGATCGACACCGGCCTCAACGGCGCCGCGCCCTACGGTGCCGCGAAGGCCGCGACGCAGCAGACCCAGTCCCTCGCGGTCGACGTGGACGTGCACGGCTTCGCGTTGGGCGACAACAACTACCCGATCACGCCGAAGATCAAGTTCACCAACCGGTCGGCGGTCACCGTCCCCGGTGGCACCAAGATCTCGTTCGACTACGGCACGAGTGCGCCGGGCAGCATGGCCGACCAGTCCGGGTTCGGGCTGAAGGTCGTGACCAAGGGGCACAGCGGGTCGAACGTCGGCGGCCTGAAGGGCGACTTCCAGAAGGCGGAGCTGACGCTGCCGTCGTGGCAGTCCCTCGCTCCGGGTGCCTCGATCGAGATGACCGTCAGCTACCAGTTGCCGATCTCGACGCCGTCGAACTTCGTGTTCACCTTCGGTGGCCAGTCGTACGCCATCTCGGCCGACCACCCGCGGATCGGTGGCGGCAACCCGCCGACCACCACGTCCACGACCACCACGACCACGACCTCGAACCCGCCGACGTGCGCGCTGCCGGCGTGGGAGAAGGACAAGGTCTACAACGGTGGCAACGAGGTGTCGCACAAGGGCCGCAAGTGGCGGGCCCAGTGGTGGACGCAGAACGAGGAGCCCGGCACCACGGGTGAATGGGGCGTCTGGCGCGACCAGGGCGCCTGTTAGGCACTCCTGACAGGGGCGCGGGCCTTTAGGCTGTCCGGTGTGACCGCCAAAGACCCGCGCCTGCAGGAGCTCGTGCTGCTCCGGAAGGTCCGTGACCGGATCGACCGCGAGTACCGGCAGCCGCTCGACGTCGCGGCGCTGGCGCGTGGCGTGCACCTGTCCGCGGGCCATCTCTCGCGCGCGTTCCGCACCGCGTTCGGCGAGTCGCCCTACAGCTACCTGATGACCCGCCGCATCGAGCGGGCGATGGCCCTGCTGCGGCGCGGCGACATGTCCGTCACCGAGGTCTGCTTCGAGGTCGGCTGCACGTCGCTCGGCACGTTCAGCACCCGGTTCTCCGAGCTCGTCGGCATGTCGCCGAGCCAGTACCGCAAGGTCGCCGCCGAGGACGGGCAGGGCATCCCGAACTGCCTCGCCAAAGCCGTTATGAGGCCGATCAGAAATCGAGAAGCGGCGGCCGGTTCGTCCGATTAGGTTGACCGGCATGTCAGTCATCATCGCCTCGGCGTTCCTGCCGGCAGACGACCCCGAGAAGTCCCTCGGCTTCTTCCGCGACGCGCTCGGTTTCGAGGTCCGCAAGGACGTCGGACAGGGCACCATGCGCTGGATCACCGTCGGCCCGCCCGGCCAGCCCGAGACCGGCATCGTGCTGCACCCGCCCGCCGCCGACCCCGGTGTGAGCGACGAGGAGCGCCGCACGATCGCCGTTCTGATGGCGAAGGGCGTCTACACGGCCATCTCGCTCGCCTCAAAGGACCTGCAGGGCACGTTCGACCGGGCCAAGGCGTGGGTCGAGCGGGAAGGCGTGGCCGAGGTGCTCCAGGAGCCCGAGGACCAGCCGTGGGGCGTGCGCGACTGCTCGTTCCGCGACCCGGCCGGCAACCTGGTCCGCATCAACCAGCTGTGAACGTGGTGCCCGGCGCGGCGTAGTCGATCTGCCCCGCGTACCGGGCGCGGGCACGGGCGACCGCTTCCTGCGGGGTCAGGAAGCGGCCCACGTGCGTGATGACCAGCCGGCCCGCGTTCGCCCCGGCCGCGGTCTCGCCCGCGTCCTCCGGCGTGTGGTGCACCTGGTCGGCCGTCTGCTGCGCGCTTTCGGACTCGCACAGCAACATGTCGGTGTTCCTCGCCAGCTCTGTGAGGCTCTGGCATGGCGCAGTGTCACCGGAGAACGTCAGTGACCGTTGTCCTGCCTCGATCCGCACGCCGAACGCCGGGATGCCGTGCTCGACGGCTCGCGTGGTCAGCCGCAGCGAGCCGATCGTGGTCTGGTGGCCGTCGTGCAGTTCGGTCACCGTGAACGCCTCCTCGACCGGGCTGCGGACCGGGCCGTTGGTGAGGAACCCGGCGAGCCGGTCGGCGATGCCCGGCGGGCCGTACAACGGGACCGGGTCGCGGTCGACGTCCGCGAACAGCAGGGCGTAGTAGGCGGTGAGCAGGTCCGCGCTGTGATCCGCGTGCAGGTGCGAGATCCAGATGGCGTCCAGGTCCTGCAGTCGCGTGTGCTGCTGGAGCGGGCCGAGCGTGCCGGTGCCCGCGTCCATCCACAGTCGAGTGTCGCCATGCGACACCAGATAGCCGGAACACGGGTTGTCCTTGCTCGGGTACGGGGTCGCGCACCCGAGCACGGTCAGGCTCAGCTGGTCCATCGGCTCAGGCTAGGTCAACGGGCGCGGGTGCCCTTGAGCTGCACCAGGTCCGACTCGTAGAGGTCTTCCTCGACCTTGAGCGTGCCGGGCACACCGGCGTCCGGCCGCGTCATGTACGACTGCGTGCTGGAAGGCCGCCCCACCAACGAGAACCGCAGCGGACCGCTGATGCCCCTGGTGTCGAGGCCGTTGGTGTCGTGGAACGCCCGCAGCACCCCGTCGCGCGTCAGGTCGCGCTTGGCGCATGCCTTCTCCAGCACGGCGACGAACGCCATCGCGACCGTGTAGCCGTGCACGGTGTTGAGCGTGCCCTCTTCGCCGGGCCAACGCTTCTGGTAGCCGTCACGCAGCCCGCGCATACCCGCTCCGTCGCCGGCCCACGGCGAGACGGGCGTCGGGATCAGCACCTGCTTGGCGAACACCGGTGCCACCGGCGACTGCATGATCGCCGGGTCGTAGCTGACGGCGTTGGCGAGGATCGGCACGTTCCACCCGAGCTGGGCCGTGATGCCCACGGCCGCGGCGGCCTGCGGTGGCGTCAGGCTCAGGACCAGCACCTTGGCGTTCGCGGCCTTGAGGGCGGTGATCTGCGCGACGAGGTTCGCGGTCGTCTCGGTGACCGGCTGCTCGGCGATCTTCATGTCCCAGTTCTCCGCGACGAACCGGCTGCCCTCCAGCGCGTTGTCGCCGAAGCTGCCGCGCACGTGCAGGTGGCCGATCGTGTCGCCGGTGCCGAGCACGCCCTTGCGCTTGAAGTGGTCGAGGCCGTTGATGATCTCAAGGTCGTAGGTGGTGCCGACGATCATCATGTGCGGGTTGCCGAGCAGGTCGGCCGACCACGAACCGGGGGCGATCAGTGCCCGCGTCTGCATCAGGTCCGGCTCGATGGCCGCGGTCATCGGCTGACCGAGCACGTCGATGAAACCGAGCACCTGCGGGTTCGAGCTCGAAATAGCCGTCGAGGGCCTTCTCGACGTTGTAGGCGTGGTCCTTCTGCTTCAGATCGACGCGCCGTCCGCAGATGCCACCGCGTTTGTTCACCTCGTCCAGAAAGAGCTCGTAACCGCGGATGCGGTAACCGGACGACCCTTTGAACGGTCCCGTCATGTCTGTCAGAACGCCGAGTGAGATGGCATCGGCGGTGACGCCGGGACCCGTTTTGACAGGCGCGGGCGCCTGCTCATCGGATCCGCACGCCGTGAGTAAGGGAAGGGTCAGGGCGGCGGACAAGAACACGTGCCGAATGGACATTGCGGGTCCTTGTCGCAGTGGGGTTACTCGTCGGTAACTTGAAGTATTGGTCAGCGGGTCCGGACGAGTCCAACTTTGTGGTCCGAAACACTCCGCGGGGGCGAAGAGCTTCGATTGTCGATGTAAATGCCCTGGCAGGTACCGTGATCGGGTGGAAGAGCCAGTGTGGAACGAGTGGCGGCGTCCCGGCCCCACGCCGGCCCAGCGTCGGCGTGACATCGGCATCGCCGTGATCGTGCTGCTGTGCGCGGTCGAGATCACCGTGCTGATCAACAGCATGGGCGCCTTCGCTCAAGGCAGTGCCCCCGACCTGCCGGAGCAGACCGCCTGGGCGCTCGCCCTCTCGGTTCCGCTCGTCGTGCGCCGCCGCTACCCGCTGGCCGTGATGCTCGCCGTGTCGGTCCTGTTCATCGCCGCGCAGTGGCGGCAGGTCGGCGACAACATGGCGCCGTCCTTCATCCTGTTCCTCGCGATCTTCACCGTCGGCGCGTGGGAGAAGAACCGCCTCGTCGCGCGGTGGGCCCGCATCGGCGTCATCGTCGTGATGTTCCTCTGGCTGGGCTTCTCGCTCGTGCGCTTCCTGATCGGCCCGCCCACCGACTTCGAGGGCGCTGCGGGGCCGATGGACCCGGCGCTGGCCTGGGTCCTCTACGGACTCGAGTTCAACGTCTTCTTCTTCATCTTCGCCTACGTCGTCGGTGACATGGCGTGGACGGCGGCGCGACGCCAGGCCCAGCTCGAGTTCCAGGCCGAGGAGCTGCGCCGCTCGCAGGAGCAGAACACCCGTGGCGCCATCGCGGCCGAACGCATGCGCATCGCCCGCGACCTGCACGACGTCGTGGCGCACCATGTGTCCGTGATGGGCATCCAGGCCGGCGCCGCACGCCGCGTGCTGGATTCTGATCCAGAGATGGCGCGCGACGCGTTGCAGACCGTGGAGAAGACCGCCCGGACCGCGATCAGCGAACTGCGCGGGCTGCTGGGTGTACTGCGCGCGGACGCGGAGTCGGAGGTTCGTGCCGCTCCCGGCCTGGACGACCTACCGGAGTTGCTGGAGAGCGCGCGTGCCTCCGGGCTGGAGGTGTCGCACGGTGTCTATGGCGCGCCGCGCGATGTGCCGTCCGCGGTGGCGTTGTCCGCGTATCGGGTCGTGCAGGAAGCGCTGACGAACGTCGTGAAGCACGCGGGCGCCCAGCACGTCGACGTGCGAATGCGATTCCTGGACAGCGCGTTGGAACTGGAGATCACCGATGACGGCCGTGGTCGCGGTGGATCCGCAGCAGGTTTTGGACTTGTTGGCATGAGGGAGCGCGTGGCTGTGCACGGCGGTTCGTTGGAAGCGGGACCACGGCGTGACGCCGGCTATCTGGTGCGTGCGTCGCTGCCTACGGTCTCGGAGGAGAGCGCGTGAGTCTGCGAGTTGTTCTGGCTGATGACCAGGACCTGGTGCGAGCCGGGTTCCGCGTCATTCTCGGTACCGAGCCTGGGATTGAAGTGGTCGGGGAGGCGGGGGACGGTGTCGAGGCTGTTGACCTGGTGACCCGGTTGCGGCCCGACGTCGTGCTGATGGACGTGCAGATGCCGCGGATGGACGGGCTTGAGGCGACTCGGCAGATTCTTGCTGCCGGTAATGGGGTCCGGGTGGTCATCCTGACGACCTTTGATCGTGAGGACTATCTGTTCGAGGCGTTGCAGGCCGGGGCCAGCGGGTTCCTGTTGAAGAACGCTTCGCCGGAGGACCTGGTCGAGTCCGTGCGGGTGGTGGCTCGCGGGGATGCGTTGTTGTCGCCTGAGGTGACTCGGCGGGTGATCGCTCGGTTCAGCGGTGGTGCGGTGCGGGAACGGACTCGGCCGCCGGAGTTGACCGATCGGGAGTTCGAGGTGTTGGTGGAGTTGGCCAAGGGGGCTTCCAACGCTGAGATCGCGGCTGTGTTGTATTTGGGGGAGACGACGGTTAAGACGCACGTTTCTCGGGTGTTGGCGAAGCTTGGGTTGCGGGATCGGACCCATGCCGTTGTGTTTGCTTATGAGCGGGGGATTGTCACGCCGGGTGGGTAGGGCGTGATTCTGTGGCAGGCGGGTGTTGGCGTATTCAAGATCGACTGTTTTCGATTCACCCTAAAGTGATGGCTGATCTGGTCTTTCGGTATATTGCGAGCCGATGAACTTGTGGTGTGGAAGTCGCCGAGGTGTTGGATTCTCTCGCTTATCATGAGAAGCAGATCGCCTATCGCCAAGCTCAGCTGATCCGTGTGCTCGCGGAGCATGCCATCGCGTGTGAGGGTGATGAGTTTTTCGACGCCGAAATCGCGGCGGCGATGCGGTGAACCTCCCGCTGGACTGCTGACCAGATCCACACGGCGCTCGACCTCGTGTCCAAGCTGCCGAACACGCTTGATGCCCTGGAGAAGGGCGAGATCGACCTGTGCAAGGCTCGCGTCCTGCACGACAAGACCATGCCCTCCGAGCGCCCGAGTCGAGAACTGTACTGGCCGCGCCGATCAGACCGGCGCGCAGATGCGGCAGCTCACCAACCGCGTGGTGATGCGTGTCGACCCGGAGGGGCACAAGGAACGAGCCGCGGCGCGTAAGGCGCAGCGCTGCACCGGCATCGACTCGTTGGAAGAGGACACCGGCCGCATCTGGGCCATGCTGCCCGCTCACCTGGCCACCGCCTGCTACGCGCGGGTCGATGCCATCGCGCGCCAGGTCAAGACGCCGACCGATCCGCGCACGCTCGATCAGGTCCGCGCCGACGTGTTCGCTGACCTGCTGCTCGCGACGCCGGGTAAGGCGAGTGCGGTGAAGGTTGAGCTGTACGTGACCGTGTCGGCGGCGACGTTGATGGGTCTGTCCGAGCAGCCCGGCGAACTGGCCGGCTATGGCCCGATCACCGCCGAGATGGCCCGCGAACTAGCCGGAGACGCGACGTGGCGCCGCCTGCTGACCGATCCCGTGACCGTGAGGCGTTGGAGTTCGGCACCCGCACCTACCGTCCCCCAGCCGCGTTGCAGAGGTTCGTCTGGACGCGGGATCGCACCTGCCGTTTCCCAGGGTGCATGCGTGCGGCTCACCAGTCCGACCTGGACCACACGGTGCCGCTCCCGCTTGGCCCGACCTCGCCGGGAAATCTCGGCGCCTACTGTCGCCGTCACCATCGGCTCAAGCACAGCTCGGCCTGGCAGGTCAGCCAGCCCAAACCGGGCAGGTTCTGCTTTCGCAGCCCAGCCGGAAAATCGTACCAACGCGACCCGGAACCAGTACTCGGCGACCCGCCGCCCTTCTGATCTCACGCCGAATAAATGATCTGCGCCGACCACAACGCACCATGGCACGATCGTGCTATGACAGCCTTCGCGACCCCCGAAGACATCGCCAACCGCACAGCCGCAGCCAAGGAAGCAGCGGTGGCAGCCGGTCGCGACCTGGGACTCGAGATCACCGAAGGCAAGGTGCTCTACGAACTGTTCTCCGTGGTCGTGCACCTCGAACCGGCGTCGGTGGTGGCCCGGATCCCCACGGTTCTGCCGCACACGACCACGCTCGAAGACCTTGCCCAACGCCAGCAACAGGAACTGGACGTGGCCCAGTGGCTGGCCGACCAGGGCACGCCGGTGATCGCGCCGAGCCCACTTGTCCCGCGCAGGCCGGTTCAGAAGGACGGCTTCTCGATCACCTTCTGGCCGTTCACCGAAGAGGACAAGAGCCAGGAACCCGACTACGTCAGGAACTCCGAGCTGACCGCGGACCTGCACAAGGCCATGCGCGGTTATCCCGGCGAGCTGGACTTCCTGTCCTCGGCGGAACCGAGGTTCGTTCGCGAGGCCCTCGTCAAGCTGGCCGACCACCCGGACGTCGTCGACCCCGCAGACCTCAAGAGGGCGCAGGAGGAGTGGCAGGTACTGGAGCCGCTCGTCAGTGACCGCGCCAACTTCGAGCGGGCGTTCCCCGGCGTCGAGCTGCAGCCCATCCATGGCGACTCCCCGCCCGCGAACATCTTCGCGAGCACCAATGGGCCGCTGTTCTCGGACTTCGAGCTCGTCACCTACGGGCCGGTCGAGTGGGACGTGGCCGCGCTCGGGCCCGACCTCGAAGCTGCCTACAACCGCGGTGCCGAGAAGAACGGCCTGAGGCAGCTTGACGAGGACGTGCTCCGGTTCGTCAACGCCGTGGGTGCGATCCGGGTCATCGCCTACCTGGCGTGCGCGGACCAGTTGCCCGCCATGGTCGAGTTCATGAAGCCGTTCATCAACCAGTGGCGAGGCAACCAGCCCTACGCGTGAGCGCCCGCTCGATCTCCCAGCCAGGCAACGACTTCCTCGGCGGGCAGCGGCTCGCTGAGGAAGTAGCCCTGGACGACGTCGCAGCCTGCCTCGGCCAGTGCCGTCCAGGTGTCCTGGTCCTCCACGCCCTCCGCGACGGCCTGCAGGCCGAAGTTGCGGGCGAGAGCTACCAGGGCGTGCACGATCGCGCTGTCGCCGGCGTCGGTGCACATGTGCGTGACGAACGAGCGGTCGAGCTTCATCTCGTGCACCCGCATGCTGCGCAGGTAGGAGATCGAGGAGTAGCCGGTGCCGAAGTCGTCGATGGACAGTCGCACGCCGAGCTCGGTCAGCCGGCGCAGCACGTCCACCGCGCGGTCCGGGTCCGAGATGATCGCCGACTCGGTGATCTCCAGCGTCAGCAGCCGTGCGGGCAGGCCGTGGCGCTTGACCAACGATGCCACGTCGCCGGGGAACTCGGTGTGGTGCAGGCAGGCCGCGCCGACGTTCACCGACACCGGCACCTCCCAGCCCGCGTCCTGCCAGGCCCGGCACTGGCGCAGTGCCGCGTCGATGACGTAGCGGGTCAACGGCTCGATGAGACCGTTCTCCTCGGCGATCGGGATGAAGTCGTCCGGTCGCACCAGGCCACGCGTCGGGTGCTGCCAGCGGGCGAGCGCTTCCACGCCGCACACCGCGCCCGTGTCGGCCAGGGCCTTGGGCTGGTACTGCAGGAACAGTTCGCCGCGGTCGATGGCGTGCCGCAGGTCGGTGACGGCGGTGAGTTGCGAGGCGCCGCGCTCGTGCAGGCGGGCGTCGTAGACGGCCACACCGGACTTGTCGCGCTTGGCCGCGTACATCGCGATGTCCGCGTGCCGCAACAACTCGTGGCCGTCCATTGAGTCCGCCGGGCACATCGCCACCCCGACGCTGCCCGCGATCTCCAGTTCCAGGCCGTCCAGCGTGACCGGCATGGCCAGCGCGCCGAGGATCTTGTCCGCGACCATGCTCGCGTTCTCGGCCGAGCCGACGCCGGGCAGCAGCACCGCGAACTCGTCGCCACCCAGGCGGGCCACCAGATCCGTGTCCCGCACCGCCCACGACAGGCGGTTCGCCACCTGTCGCAGCAGCAGGTCGCCGGAGTGGTGGCCGAGCGAGTCGTTGACCTCCTTGAAGCGGTCGAGGTCCACGATCAGCAGGGCGAGCGGCTCGTTCTTGCGATGCGCCTTGGTGATGACCTGTTCCATGCGGCGCGCGAGCAGGGTCCGGTTCGCCAGGCCCGTCAGCGCGTCGTGGTGCGCCTCGTGCTCGTTCTTCGCGGCCTGGCGCAGGATCTTGCGGCGGTGGCCGAGCAACACCATGCCGAACAGTCCCACCAGGAACGCGTCCAGCACGAACACCACGATCTGGGCGACCCGCAGCCGCGTGTTCTTCTCGTCGGCGGCCCGCAGGTAGTCGGTGGTGTCGAGCCGGGCCGCGCCGATGTTCGAGGAGATCTGCTTGCGCAGCGACGAATGCGCGAACTCGGCCTGGTCGGCCTGCAGCGGGTCCTCGCCGGCGATCACCTTGCGCAGGGTGTCCGTGGTCTGGTCGTAGAGCGGCAGCAGCTTGGTCGCGGACTCGATGTCGGCCGCGGTACCGCGGGTGCGCAGCCACTCCAGTTCGCCGCGGGCCGCGCCGACGGCGTTGCGCAACGGCGCGACGGTCTGCTCGGTCCGGACGCGCTGCAGGTCCCGCAACGCGTTGTCGGCGACGTTGACGTGTTCGAGCACCCGGCTCCAGCGCTCGCTGGTCTCGTTGATCTGCCGCACGTGTGCGGTCGTCGTCTGCGCGCTGACGCTGCTCCACAGCGCCAGTCCCGCCAGGACGAGCAGTCCGGCCGTCAGCCCCACCGTCGCCACCCGTGCGGTGGCGCGGTCTTCCCAAAAGCTCACCGTGCCTGCTCCAACGGTCGTACCGAGTTCGCCGGGTTCTCGACGAAGCTGTTGTAGCTGTGGGTCTTTGGTTGGAAGACCTTCTTGCGCGCCGTCACCGTGCCTGCCCCAACGGTCGCACCCAGCTCGCCGGTTCCTCGACGAAACTGTCGATCTGTGACTGGAAGAACTCCCGGCGAGCCTTCTCCGACTCCTGCCGGCGCAGGATCGGGTCGAGGTTCTCGGTGGTCACCGTCAGCCCCGGCGTCTCGACCCAGCCTTCCGGTAGCGCCGCCGCCCCCGTCGCATGCCGTGCGAGCATCCAGCCCGCGACGGCGCCCTTGAGGTAGTGCTCCGGCGAGATCGTCGCCACCATCGCGCCGTCCCGCACCGCCTGCAACGTTCTCGGGTCGACCCCGAAACCGCCCACCAGCCACCTCGCCGACTTCTCGGTCCTGATCGCGGCGAGGTTGACGCCGTCGCAGTCGCCCGTTCCAACGAACGCGAGCGCGTTCGGGTTCGCGGCAACGAGCCGGCGCCACGCGTCGAGGTTCGCCTCGTCGTCGCGTTGCGTGTCGAAGGGGCCCAACACGAGCACTCCCGGTAGTTTCTCGGCGAAACGCCCCCGAATCCCGTCGGCCCGGTCGTCGAAACCGGCGAGTCCCGGCGAGGTGTTTCCCAGCACCACTGTTCCGGTCGCGTCCGGGGGTAATCGGCGCATCAACTCGTCAGCCAGCTTTTCGCCGAGTTCGTAGTTGTCGTTACCGATGTGCAGTTTCACCCCGGAACTCGTGGTGAGTCGCATGTCGACTCCGACAACGGCGACGTGCTGGCCCAGTGCCTCACCGATGGACGGTGCCATCAGCGCGGGCTCCGACGTGGCGACCGCGATTCCGCCTTTCGCGGCGAGCGTCAAATCCCGGAACAACTCGACTTCCTTGTGCCCGTCCTGTCCTGGTGGTCCGGTGACCGTGGCGCTCACCCCGCCGATGCGTCCGACGCCCTCGTGGAACCCGCTGGTCATCTCCTGCGCGAACGAGCCGCCGGTGCGCTTGACCACGAAGCCGACGTGCGGCAACGCCTCCGAACGGGCCGCGCCGCCGCAGGCCGGGAGGAGTAACAGGCCAAGCACCAGCGCCGCAGCTCGCATGGATGACCTCGGGCTCGTTCGAGGAGACGGGGTGATGATCTCCAGAGCGGCCGATGCTACATCGGTTGGTGCCAAATCGGGATACAGGCCTTAGTACCGGGAAACGCTTTCACGTTGCGGAAGTGTCAGGCCGGTTCGTAACCGAGGTTGGGCCGCAGCCATTGCTGCACCTCGGCCAGTGGCCTGCCGCGCCGAAGCGCGTAGTCCTCGACCTGGTCGCGGCCGAGCCGGCCGACGGTGAAGTACTTCGCCTCCGGATGCTGGAGGATCAGGCCGCTCACACTCGCCGCCGGGTTCATCGCGAACGACTCGGTGAGGGCGATACCGAGGTCCTCGGCGCCGAGCAGGTCGAACAGCTCCCGCTTCACCGTGTGGTCCGGGCAGGCCGGGTAGCCCAGCGCGGGCCGGATGCCGCGGAACCGTTCCGCGTGCAGGTCGGTCAGCGCCGGTTCGGCGTCCGGCTCGAACCAGTCCTTGCGCGCCCGCAGGTGAATCCATTCCGCGAACGCCTCGGCGAGCCGGTCCGCCAGTGCCTTCACCATGATCGCGCGGTAGTCGTCGTGCTGGGCCTCGTACTTCGCGGCGAGCTTGCCGGCGCCGAGGATCGTCACCGCGAAGCCGCCGAGGTGGTCGCCCTGCGGCGCCACGTAGTCCGAGAGGCTGCGGTTCGGGCGGGACACCTGTTTCTGCGTTTGCTGGCGCAGCATCGGGATCAGGACACCGTTGCCGAGCTGGATGTCGTCGCCCTGCGAATGCGCGGGCCAGAATCCGTAGACGCCCCGCGGCTCGAGCAGATCCCCGGCGATGATTTCGTCCAGCAACGTCGTCGCGTCGTCATAAAGCTCGCGCGCCACCGGCTGTTCGAGGATCGCCGGGAACTTGCCTTTCAGCTCCCAGGCGAGGAACAGGAACGTCCAGTCGATGAACTCGCGCAGTTCCGACAGCGACGGACTCACCGTGCGGGTGCCGGTGAACGCCGGCGTCGGCAGATCGGCGAAATCCACCTTTTCACTGTTCGCCCGCGCGGCTTCGAGGCTCAGCAACGGGAGTTGCCTGCGGTTTTCGTGCTGTTCGCGCAGCCGGGCCTGCTCGGCGCGGTTGGAGATGTTCAGTTCGTGCGCACGCCGGTCGTCGAGCAGGTCGGAGACCACACCGACGACCCGCGACGCGTCGAGCACGTGGATGACCGGCTCGTCGTAGACCGGCGCGATCTTCACGGCGGTGTGCTGGCGGGACGTGGTGGCGCCGCCGATCAGCAGCGGCAGCTTCATGCCGCGCCGCTGCATCTCCTCGGCGACCGAGACCATCTCGTCCAGTGACGGCGTGATCAGCCCGGACAGTCCGATCACGTCGGCGTGCTCGCGGATCGCCGTGTCGAGGATCTTCGCGGCGGGGACCATCACGCCGAGGTCGATCACCTCGTAGTTGTTGCAGCCCAGGACGACGCCGACGATGTTCTTGCCGATATCGTGCACGTCGCCCTTCACCGTGGCGAGCACGACCTTGCCGTTGCCACCGGCCGTCGCCTTGGGTTCCGCGTCCATGAACGGCTCCAGGTACGCGACCGAGCGCTTCATGACGCGGGCGCTCTTCACCACCTGGGGCAGGAACATCTTGCCCGCGCCGAACAGGTCGCCGACGACCTTCATGCCGTCCATCAGCGGGCCCTCGATCACGTCGAGAGGCCGGGGCAGCAGCTGGCGGGCTTCCTCGGTGTCGTCCTCGATGAAGTCGACGATGCCGTGCAGGATCGCGTGCGAGAGGCGTTTCCCGACCGGTGCTTCGCGCCACGAGAGGTCCGTGACGCGCTTCGTGCCGGGGCCCCTGACCGTCTCGGCGTGCGTCACGAGCCGGTCGGTGGCGTCCTCACGGCGGTTGAAGATGACGTCCTCGACCAGTTCCAGCAGGTCCGCGGGGATGTCCGCGTAGACCACGAGCTGGCCGGCGTTGACGATGCCCATGTCCAGGCCCGCTCGGACGGCGTGCAGCAGGAACGCCGAGTGCATCGCCTCGCGGACGACGTCGTTGCCGCGGAAGGAGAACGACAGGTTCGAGATGCCACCGCTGGTGCGCACGCCCGGACATCGCCGCTTGATCAGCGGCAGGGCGTCGATGAACGCCTTGGCGTAGCCGTTGTGCTCCTCGATGCCGGTCGCGACGGCGAGCACGTTCGGGTCGAAGATGATGTCCTCGGCCGGGAAACCGATCTTCTGCGTGAGCAGGTCGTAGGCGCGGCCGCAGATCTCGACCTTGCGTTCGGTGGTGTCGGCCTGGCCCTGCTCGTCGAACGCCATCACCACGACGCCGGCGCCGTAGTCGCGGATCGTGCGGGCCTGCTCCAGGAACGGGCCCTCGCCCTCCTTCAGGCTGATCGAGTTGACGACTCCCTTGCCCTGCACGCACTTGAGGCCGGCCTGCAGCACGCCCCAGCGGGAGCTGTCGATCATCACCGGGATGCGGGCGATCTCCGGCTCGGTCGCGATCAGGTTGAGGAACGTCGTCATCGCCTGCTCACCGTCGAGCAGGTCGGCGTCCATGTTGACGTCGAGCAGGTTCGCGCCGCCGCGCACCTGGTCCAGCGCGACCGCGAGGGCCGCCTGGTGGTCGTCGGCCTCGATCAGCCGGCGGAACTTCGCCGAGCCGGTGACGTTGGTGCGCTCGCCGATCATCACGAAGCCGGTGTCCGGGCCGATCTCGAACGTCTCCAGGCCGCTGAACCTGGTGGTGTGGCGGGACTTGACCAGTTCGCGCGGCCGCTCGGACCTGACCGCCTCCGCGATCGCCCCGATGTGCGCGGGGGTGGTGCCGCAGCAGCCGCCGACGATGTTGACGATGCCCTGGCCGGCGAAGTCCCGCAGCAGGTCCGAAGTCTCCTCCGGGGTCTGGTCGTAGCCGCCGAACGCGTTGGGCAGGCCGGCGTTCGGGTGGCAGGCCACGTAGGTGTCCGCGAGGCGCGCGAGGTCCGTGACGTGCGGGCGCATCTCTTCCGCGCCGAGCGAGCAGTTCACGCCGACGACCAGCGGCTTCGCGTGCGCGACCGAGTCCCAGAAGGCCTCGACGGTCTGGCCGGACAGGGTGCGGCCGCTCAGGTCGACGATCGTGACCGAGATCCACAGCGGCAGGTCCGGCGCCACCTCGCGGGCGGCGGTGATGGCGGCCTTGGCGTTGAGCGTGTCGAAGATGGTCTCGATCAGCAGCAGGTCGACGCCGCCGTCGCGCAGCGCCGCGATCTGGTCGGCGTAGGAGGCCTTGACCTGCTCGAACGTGACGGCGCGGTACGCGGGGTCCTCGACCTTGGGCGACAGCGAGAGCGTGACGTTGAGCGGACCGACCGAACCGGCGACGAACCGGCCGCCGAACTCGTCGGCGGCCTGGCGGGCGAGCCGGGCGCCCGCGAGGTTCATGTCGCGCACCCGGTGTTCGAGGCCGTAGTCGGCCTGGCCGATGGTCGTCGCGGTGAACGTGTTCGTCGTCGTGATGTCCGCGCCCGCCGCGAGGTACTGCCGGTGCACGTCGAGCACCAGGTCCGGGCGGGTGAGGTTGAGCAGGTCCGGGTCGCCGGCGACGTCGAGGTGGTGGTCGCCGAACTCGGTGCCGTAGTAGTCGGTGGGGGAGAGCCTGGCCTGCTGGAACATCGTGCCCCAGGCGCCGTCGAGCACGGCGATGCGCTGGTTCAGCAGGGACGTCAGACCACTCACGCGCGCTCCCGAAAAGTCGGAAGCGCCCTTGGTTCGTGGTACGAGGTCGAGCGTGGCAGGCGCGGTGGCCCGTTGCAGCGCTTCTCGGCCTCGCGCTGAAGGCTACCAACTCCGACCATGGGGCAGGAAGCCGTCCCACTTCGTAGGATGGCAGTCGTGACCGAGAAACGGGCGTTGGTCCTTGGCGGTGGTGGCGTCACCGGAATCGCTTGGGAGACAGGGATTCTGCACGGACTAGCGGAAGCGGGCGCCGACCTGACGGAAGCGGACCTGTTCGTGGGGACGTCGGCCGGGTCGGTGGTGGCCACGCAGCTGGCGGGCGGTGTGCCGCTGGCCGACCTGTACGCGGGTCAGCTGTTGCCGCCGGACGGGGAGATCCCGGCGCGGCTGACGGCCTGGATGATGGTCAGGTACGCGCTTTCGTACGTGATGCCCGGTACCGCGGCGGCGAAGCGGGCCCGGCTGGGGCGGGCCGCGGTGCAGGCCCGCACGGCGTCCGAGGCGTCGCGGCTGGAGGTGTTCGAGCACCGTCTGTCCATTCAGGACTGGCCAGAGCGGGCGCTGAAGGTCACCGCCGTCGACACCGCGGACGGGAAGTTCGTGGCGTTCGACCGGGACAGCGGGGTGCCGCTGGTGAAGGCGGTGGCGTCGAGCTGCGCGGTGCCACTGGTGTGGCCGCCGGTCACCATCGACGGCCGCCGGTACATGGACGGCGGGATGCGGTCCGTGGCCAACGTCGACCTGGCCGCCGGGTACTCGCGGGTCGTGGTGGTGGCGCCGTTGACGCGGGCGGTCAGTGCGGCGGCGACTCCGGGCGCGCAGGCCGCGCGGCTCGGGGTGCCGTCGATCGTGGTGAGCCCGGACAAGGCCGCACTGGCCGCGATCGGCCCGAACCTGCTGGATCCCGCCCGGCGACGGCCCGCGGCGGAGGCGGGGCGCGTGCAGGCGGAGTCGGTGCTCGATGCCGTGCGGGAGGTCTGGGGGTAGTCGCTGTGCGATCACCCAGACGCGGCCGATCGCACAGGCGCGACCGATATGTCCTCTGTGGACTCTTGCACTGTGGATGTGATGTGCGTCATGCAAGTCTGTTGGTTACGTTGAGGTGACTGGGCACTGATGGTGACCATTGGCGCCATGAGCAAAGAACAGGCCAACAAGGAAATCGTCATCGAGGCGTACCAGCGCACCTTCGGTGATTTGGACGTGGCTGCGATCGATGAATTTTTCAGCAAGGATTTCAAGCAGCACAATCCAACGATCGCAGACGGCCCGGAGGGCGTGAAGGCGCTTATTCGAATGCTCTCTTCGCAAGGAGTGTCAAAGCAGAAGATCGAGTTCAAGCACATCGTTGCCGAAGGCGACGTCGTCATCCTCCATTCGCGCTATGAAATGGCGGGAGCCGAGTGGCGGTTCATCGATATTTATCGTGTTGAGAACGGCCGGTTGGCTGAGCACTGGGATGCGATGATGCAGATGCCGGAAGAGCGCGCGAACACGAACTCGATGTTCTGAACAGGACGGTTTCCTGGATGGGGTCCTACGGCTGGTCGAGCCGGACGAGCGGTGTCGGACCCCGAGTCCCTCTTGTTCAACTTGAGCATGGCTTGAGTGCGTCGGCCCTACGATCGAATCATGGGGACGAGACGAGCGTTTTGCATGATCTTGGCCGCTCTGCTGGCGTTCGCGGCCGTGGCGCCGGCGCAGGCAGGAGAGCGGCAGTTGTTGTACTACAACCATGCGTGGGGAACGTTCGACCGCGCGACCGCGGATGCGGTCGAGCACTCCGCGTACATCAGGGAGTTCGCGGACTTCGAGGTCCGCACCACGACCGGTGCCGGCGGCGAGGTCTGGACCGGACGCTACCTGCGCGGCCGCGAGACCTACCTGGAGATCTTCGGCATCGGTGACGTGGGCGGGCAGGACGGTGAGCTCGGCGCGGCCGGGCTTGGCCTCTCGACTGAACGCGACGGTGACATCGAGAAGGTGACGACCCGGCTGCGAGACGCGGGCGTGACAGCCGATCGAGTTCCTGCAGACCCGCGACTTCGGCGACCACAAGCCGGTGCCGTGGTTCGACGCGATCTTCACGTTCGAGCAGTACGACAGGTTCGGCGCCTGGGCGATGGAGTACCGCGACGAGTACTTCGCCGACCCGCGCGGCAACACCCAGCCCGCGCGGTACCCCGGCGACGTCGGCCGTGAGCGCTACCTGCCCGACCGCTACCAGAACAAGCTGATGCGCGACATCACGTTCATCCGGCTCGCGGTCACCGCGCGCGACCTTGCCTCCACCAAGCCGCTGCTGAAGGCCGGTGGGTTCGCCCTGCGGCCCGTGCCGGGCGGGGTCGAGGCCGTGCGGGGTGGGACGACCATCCGGTTCGACGAGGTGGCGATGGGGCAGACCGGGCTCAAGCGGGTCGAGTTCGAGCTGAACCGCGTGGTGCAGCGCCACGTGGAGCGGCTCGGCACGTCCACGCTGGTCGTGGGGCCGGGTAAGCGCGCGGTCTGGACGTTCTGACGTGTGTGGGCCGTGCGAGCGCACGGCCCACGGCCCCGGTCAGTGCGCGTGCTCGTGCAGTTCGGTGGTGTCCCACTCCGGCAACGAGTCCTCGAACGTGCGCCAGTGGCCGGGGCCTGCCGCCAGCTCCTGATCGGTCAGCAGCGCGGGATCCAGGCGCCGCCGCGGTTCGGTCACGTCGAGGTCCACGCCGATGAACACCAGCTCCTGCCGGGCCTGCGGCGTGGCCAGCAGCTGACCGGGTTCCAGCGTCAGGTTGGGGCCTGCCTGCGACCACACCGCGAGCACGTCCGGCCGGGTCGCGATGTGGCAGAAACCCTTGCTGCGCAACACGCCTTCCCAGTCGGCGAGGGCCGCCAGCAGCCGGGCGGGGTGGAACGGCCGGTCGGCGCGGTAGGTGACCGACCTGATGCCGTACTCCTCGGTCTCCGGGGTGTGCCCGCCCGCCAGCTCCTGGGCCCAGCCGGGTGCCTGCGCGGCGGTGATCGGGTCGTAGCGGCCGGTGTCGAGGACCTCGGCCAGGTCGACGACGCCGCGGCGGGTGTGCAGGACGCGGGCGGCCGGGTTGAGGCGGCGCAGCACGGCGTCGAGGGTGGCGAGCTGCTCGGTCGTCACGAGGTCGGTCTTGTTCACCACCAGCAGGTCGGCGAACTCGACCTGGTCCACCAGCAGGTCCGAGATGGTGCGCTCGTCCTCGTCGGCGGCGGCGATGTCGCGTTCCGCCAGGCGTTCGCCGGTGGTCAGCTCGCGCAGGAAGCCCGCCGCGTCGACGAGGGTCACCATCGTGTCGAGCCGGGCGTGATCGGACAGGCTCGTGCCGTCGGCGAAGGTCCAGTCGAAGGTCGCGGCCACCGGCATGGGTTCGGAGATGCCGGTGGACTCGATCAGGATGGTGTCGAACCGGCCGGACCTCGCGAGCTCGCCGACGCTGTCGAGCAGGTCCTCGCGCAACGTGCAGCAGATGCAGCCGTTGGTGAGCTCGACCAGCCGCTCGGTCGTGCGGTCGAGGGTGCCCTGATCGGCGACGAGCGCGGCGTCGATGTTGATCTCGCTCATGTCGTTGACGATCACCGCGACGCGCCGGCCCTCGCGGTTGGCCAGCACGTGGTTGAGCAGCGTGGTCTTGCCGGCGCCGAGGAAGCCGGACAGCACGGTCACGGGGGTGCGCATCAGATTTCCATCTCCTCGTGCCATTCGGCGAACGGGTCGGCGAAGTCGAGCTCGTCCTTCAGGGCCAGTTCCTCGTCGGTCACCAGTGCCGACCGCAGTGCCGTCGTGATCTCCTCCGGGCTGGCCGAAGCGGTGATGACGACCAGTTCCTGCGCTCGGTCGCCGTACTGGTGGTCCCAGTGCAGAGACGCGATCGCCTGGCGCTCCGCATCGGTCTCGGACCAGTCGTCCGTCGCCGCGAGCCAGGGGCCGAGGTTGCCGACCCGCAGGCCACCGCCCGCCGACTCGAGCCACAGCGCCTCGTCGGGCTGGCTCACCACCCACACCCGGCCCCGCGCCCGCACCACGCCGTCGAGCAGCACGTCGACCGCCTTGTGCAGCCGCATGGGGTGGAACGGGCGCCGCTCGGTGAAGTGGACGACGGACACGCCGTGCGCCGGATCCAGCGGTGGCTGTCCGTACAGCAGCGAGCCGAACCCGTCGTCGAACCCGCCACGCCGGGCGCCGGCGGGAATCGCGGCGAGCAACGCGGTCACGTCCAGCTCGTCCACCACCTGTCGCGGGGCGAGGGGATTGAGCCGGTCGAGCACGGCCGGGAGCGCCGGGTCGTCGTTCGGGCCGATCAGGACCAGGGCGTCGGCGAACTCCACCTGACCCACGACGACCTGCGCGACCGTCCGCTCGTCTTCCTCGGCGGCCTGCATGCCCCGCTCGGCGAGCGTGACGCCACCGGTCGCGTCGTCCAGCCAGGTCGTGCGGTCGATCACCGTGACCACGGCCTCGACCTCGACCTCGGTCTCGCTCAGGGCGAAGCAGACGGCTTCCGGTTCCAGCACCTGGTCCAGGTGCACGATCACCCGGCCGGTCAGGCTCTCCAGCAGCGGGATGAGGTCGAGGCGCAGGGTGCAGGACACGCAGCCGTGCGCGAGTTCCAGCACCGTCAGCCGACCGTCGACCCACCGCCGCACCACGCCTTTGGCCAGGTCGCTGAGGTCGTGCCGGACCAGCACCGAGTCCGGTGACGCGCGCCAGAGTTCGTCCGCCACGTCGTGCTGCGTGAACCCGGCTACCAATACGACCTGAGCTGCCATGGGCGGCAGCCTACATGACAACGATTATCGTTTGCGAGCTACCTCAGTCGTCGTCCGGCTTGGGACTGGAAGCGCGCAACGAGCCCGCGTGTGCCTTGGCCGACGGGTCGTTGCGGGTCTTGACCAGGCTGGCGACGGTCACGATCACCAGGATGCCGATGATCACGCCGAGGCTGACCGGGGTGGACACCTCGGGCACGCTCGCGGAGATGTCGACGTGCGCCCAGTGCAGGATCAGCTTGACGCCGATGAACGCCAGGATGATCGCGAGACCGGTCGACAGGTACACCAGGCGGTCGAGCAGACCCTTGACGAGGAAGAACAACGCGCGCAGGCCGAGCAGGGCGAACGCGTTGGCGGTGAACACGATGTAGGGCTGCTCGGTCACGCCGAACACCGCCGGGATCGAGTCGAGCGCGAACAGCAGGTCGACGCCGCCGATGGCCACCAGCACCACGAACAGGGGCGTGGCCATCCGCTTGCCGCCGACGCGGGTGAAGATCTTGCCGCCGACGTAGTCGTCGGTGACCGGCAGGAGCTTGCGCGCGGTCTTGACGACCACGTTGTTCTCGACGTCCGGATCCTCGTCGCGGTGCCGGAACAGCTGCACCGCCGTGAAGATCAGCAGCAGGCCGAACAGCAGGAACATGAACGAGAACAACGCCAGCAGCGTCGCGCCGACGGCGATGAAGATGCCGCGCATGATCAACGCGAGCACGATGCCGAACGTCAGCACCTTGTGCTGGTGCTCCTCCGGCACCAGGAACGTCGTCATGATGATCACGAAGACGAACAGGTTGTCGACCGACAGGCTCTTCTCGACGATGTAGCCGGCGAAGTACTCCGCGCCGAACCCGCCGCCGTGCGCGGTCGCGAACCACACGCCGAAGCCGATCGCGACCAGGATGTAGAACACCGACCAGAGACTGGCTTCACGGAAACCGATCCGGTGCGGGCGCCACGCGGCGAGCACGAGGTCGACAGCCAGCAGGAGGACGATCAGTCCGATCGTGATCGCCCAGGTCAGTCCGGTGATCTCAAGCACGTGACCATGAAATCACAGGTCCGAAGCTCTGTCCCGTTCGGACTGTCTCGTACTCGCCGCTGAGCTCTAGCGCCGCGTGGCGAGCCGGTAGGCCGCGGCGCCGATCAGCTCCAGCGACACCTGCAACCGTTCCAGGCTGATGTTGTCGCGGATCGTGTCCTCCGGCGTGTGGTAGATCGGTTCGAGCAGCTGTGGGCCGCCCTCGCCGCGCCAGCTGAAGTTCGCCGACGCCATGCCCTTCTCGTGGAACGGCACGTGGTCGCTGGAGCCGCGGGCGACGGGACCGTGCACGCGCGGGTCGTAGCCGAGGCGGCCGGCTGCCGCGCGGACCTCGCTGGTGGTCGCGTTGTCGGCGCCGTCCACGGACAGCAGCCAGTACGCCGTCGCCGGGTCGTGGCTGGTGGCGACCATGTCGTTCTGGAACACGCCTTTGATGCGCGTGATCTCCTCCGGCGTGAGCTGCGACACGTAGTGGCGCGAGCCGAGCAGGCCCTGCTCCTCCGAGCCCCACAACGCGAACCGGATCGCCTTGTGCGTCGGCAGATAACGCAGCACCCGCGCCAGCTCCAGGCACAGCACGGTGCCGCTGCCGTCGTCGTTGGCGCCAGGCGAACCCGGCACGCTGTCGTAGTGCGCGGTGACCATCACGACGCCGTTGTCGCGCCACGGGAACGTGGCCGGGCGCTCTGCGATCACGTTGTAGGACGTGAGGTTCGGGTGGTGGATCGTGGTGATGGTCAGCTCGCCGGACGCCTGCGCGCGCAGCTTCTCCGTGTGCACCTGGGCGAGGCCGATGACCGGCACGGTGACGTTGCGGTCGAGCACGGGGGAGAAGGCGCTGGACTTGTTCGCCGTCGTGGAGATCCGGCCCAGGATCACCGCCACCGCACCGCGCTCGATGGCCGCGTGGGTGGGAGCGGAGCCGGCGGGGGCGTTGACGTAGAACGCGATCTTGCCGGTGAGGTCGGGCAGCTGGCCGTCGACCACCTCGACGAACGGTGCCTTGACCGTCACGCCGAGCGTCCCGAACCGGGAGGAGCCGGCCTGCCATTTGCCGTCGATGTCGGCGAGATACTTGTCCGGCACCGTGAACGGCTGCGTCGTCACCTGGTACCGCAGGCCCTTCAGTACCCGGACGAGGTAGTCGCGGGCCTGGTGCTCGGACGCCGTGCCGCCGATGCGCGGCCCGATCCTGTCGCTGAGCACCTTCAGGTGTTCGAGCGCCTTGCGGGCCCGAACCCTTGCCACGACCGGGAAGTCTCCGAGGTCGAGGTTCGGCGGGAGCGTGGCGCCGGTCCGTTGGCCGGTCGCGGCGAACGCGCTGGCCGGATTCGCCGCCACCACCGCTGCTCCGGTTGCTGCTGCCAAGAAGTCACGTCTGCGCATGCCGTCCCCCATCTCCCGACGTCTACCGGCCGAACGTAAGCGCGCCGGGCGGCAGGGACAACCGACTTCCGGAGGAGCTTCAGGCCGCGTGTTCGAGAATCAGGTCCTGCACCCGCTTGCGAGCGTCCGCGCGGGCACGGTCGATGCACGCCATCAGCAGGGCCGAGACCTCCTCGGGATCCCGCTCGCGCACGGCGGGGCCGAGGGAGATGCCGGTGGTGACGCCGTTCGAGTCGACGGTGACGGTGATCGGGCCGGTCGACGCGCGGCCGGTGATCGCGCCGAGCCCGTGGATCAGCTCCTGGTAGCGCTCGCGCTCCCGGTCGGCGGTCGCGGCGGTCTGCTCCTCCCACCACTGGAGCCGGCGCCGCAGCAGGTCGCGCGCGGATTCGGCGTCCAGCAGCGGAATCGACCACACTCCCGACGAGGTCCGCAGCACCAGGGCGCCGTCCTGCGCCGTGACCTCCTGAACACGCGCGAACGCCACCCCGGCCTCGATCCGGCCGGTCCGCCAGTCGACCCGGTCGGTGCCGACGACTACTCGGGAGTCCCGGTCGGTCAGCGTGATCGGGAACGCGGTCCCGCCGAGCTCGGCGACGGGCGAGCCGAGCAACGACCGCCCGGCGAGTCGCGCCAGCACTCCCGCCGAGCCCGCACCCAGGACTCCGGCCGCGCACAACGCCTTCACGGCCAGCGCGGCGCCGGGGCTGAGCCGCAGCGCGATGCCGGAGCCCGGCAGCACGCCGAGCACCAGCTGGGCCCCGGTCATCAGGGTGGTGGCCGGCAACCACGAGCTGGGATCGGTCAAACCGTTGCGGCGCAACCAGGTCATCAGAACGCAGGCGCACGCCGTCGCGGCCAGTGCGGGAATCGCGGACCACCACGGCATCACGCGCTGCCCGGCCGCGGTCATGCCCGCGAGCGCGACGCAGACGATTCCGACCACGACCGGCAGCGCGAACGCCGCCAGCAGCATCAGGGACCTGGCCCGGTGCCAGCGCGCGGCGAGCGCGTGTACGACCTGGGGATCGTTGATCAGGGGAATGGAGCGTGGAATGAGTGTCATCAGGGCACCCCTCGTCAGCTCTCCGCCGCCACGTGGTGTGACGTGCGGGCCGACCAGACTTCCCGGCTCACCTGTGCGTAAATATGCCGTAAATGTCCAGATCTGGCAATCTGTCCACAGTGGACGGTGTGGCGCGGCCTGAGCCGCGCCACACCGTTTCTGTTGGGTCAGCTCGTCTTCGCGCGCCGGCCGAGCAGTACGTCGATCACCAGGAACACCACCAGGCTGATCCCCAGCAACGGCGCGAACCAGCCGACGACCAGCGCGCCGACGCCGAGTCCGGCCAGGGCGGCCGGCGGGGCCTTGCGCCACTGGCCGCGCGGCGTCGGGCGGCCGAACCCGTTGGTCGGCCTGCGCTTCCACCACATCCGGTAGCCGAGCACGACCAGCGCCACGAGCCCGCCGCCGAGCAGCAGCAGGACGAGCTGGTTGACCCACCCGAACAGCACGCCCATATGCGCGTCGATGCCCCAGCGGGTCAGCTTCGCGGCGAACGGGTAGTCGGCGAAGTTCACCGAGCTGACCACCGCACCGTTCTGCACGGCCACGGAGTCGACCTGGGTCGGCCAGCCGCGGCCGACCTCGACGACCTTCCACACGCCGTCGGGCGTGGTGGGCAGGCCGATCTCGATCGCCTTCCCGTCGATGCCCGAGGCACGTGCGGTGCCCAGCACGCTGTCGACGTCGCTGTGCCCGCCGCCGGTCGAGGTGTGCTCGCCGTGGTCGCCGTGATCACCCGAGCCACCGGGGATCTTCAGCGCCGGTGTGGTCCAGCCCAGGGCCTGGCGCAGCGTGGCGACGTTCTCGCCGGCGTAGGCCGACCACGTGAGTCCGGTGGCGGACAGGAACAACGCGCCCGCGAGCACCCACACGCCGATCAGGCCGTGCCGGCGAATGCGCTTGCTGTTGCGGGGCCGGGTGATCCACAGCACCAGGCCGCCGAGCGCGATCACGCCCAGCCAGGAGGCCGCGAGCTCACTGTAGAGGCGGCCGGGCTCACCGAGCATCAGGTTGCGGTGCAACTGGTCCAGCGTAGTCCGCAACGGCAGCACACCGCTGGTGCCGTAGACGACGAGGTCGCCGGCGATGCGTCCAGTGCCGGGATCGACGAAGACCGCCCGGCGCTCGGACTCGCCGAGACCCTCCTCCGCGAACAGGACACGGGTCGTGGCACCGGGTTCGGGGGCCGGTCGCACCGCGACCAGCGAGCCCTGCGGTGACGTCGCGAGCGCGGCGTTCACCTGGTCGGAGAGCGGGAGTTGTTGCGACGAAACGGGAACGCGCAGCTTGTCTGAGTAGACCCACGACTCCAGCTGAGGGGTGAGGGCGTAGAGCACGCCGGTGAGGGCGGCGATCAGGATGAACGGGCCGACGAGCACGCCGGCGTAGAAGTGCAGGCGCAGGAAGAGTCCACGCCATGCGATCGAGGTGCGTGGCGGAGTTGCTGTGGTGGTCATGGCACGGCTCCAATGGGCATAAACAGGTGCAGGACCGCGTTCGGCGGCCCTGTGAGGGGGAGTCAGACCTGTTCAGCCGGAGGACCGCGCCACGACAGCACGTCCAGGAAAACGATCGTGGTCGGCACCCGCCGGGGCGTGGCGACGACCAGGGGAGCAGTGGCGGGCAGGGGAGTGAGCCTGCGGGGCAGCACCGACGCGACGGTGCGGGCCAGGGTGAGGACCGTGCGTTCGGCGACCGTGAGCACGGCCACGGTCAGCGCGGTGGCCAGGACGTGCGAGGCGAGCATGCGCGACGCGTCGTGCTCGTGCTGGGACCGGGCGAGCGTCAGCATCAGGTGCATCGCCAGCTGACCGCCGCCGACCAGCGCCAGCAACCGGCCCGCGGTGAGCTCGTGCCGGGCGAATCCCGCGGTCGCCCATGTCAGCAGCGCGATGAGCGAGCCGATCAGCCCGGCGTCGGGAAGATGCCCGTCCGCGCCCGTGTGCGCGAGAACCGCGAGGGCCCCCGTGACGGCGCCAACGGCAGCACAGCGCGCACGGCGCAATGGAGCTGTCGGCAGGGGCACGGGCGGAGCGTAGCGGGCGGACGGGACAACGTCACCGGTACGAAATTTGCTGGCCGGAGGTTCAATCGACCTGACACGCTGCCGCGGTGATCACCTACAGCACCGATGTCAGCGATCTCACAGAAGACGAGCTGACCGGCTTCTTCGTGGGATGGCCGGCGCCACCGTCGCCTGCCCAGCACCTGGCCGTCCTGCGCGGGAGCTACCGCGTGGTGCTTGCGCGCTCCGGGGACCAGGTGGCCGGCTTCGTGAACATGATCAGCGACGGCGTGCTGACGGCGTTCGTCCCGTGGCTGGAGGTGCGGCCGGAGTTCCACGGGCACGGGATCGGGACCGAGCTGATGCGGCGGATCTTGGCCGAGGGGGCGCACCTGTACTCGGTGGACCTCGTGTGTGACGAGCCGCTGCGGCCGTACTACGAACGTCTGGGCATGTTCGCGCTGACCGGGATGGGAGTGCGTAACCGCGACGCCTGCGATGCGCCCTAGATTCCTTCGAGGTCCAGGGTCTGCTGGTGCGGCCCGCCGGTGAACGAGCTGGTGAGCAGTCCGGCCGACCGGCACCGCCCGCACGTGACGGGTGAGGTCGTCGCCTTGAACCGGGTGAAGTCCCAGCTGCCTGTGCCGACGTGGCAACCGGGCCCCGGCACCTCCAGCCCGAGCCAGCCCTGCAACCGCACGGCGTGCACGACGCCGGATCCCTCCAGGTATCCGTTGAGCCGCCCCGCGAACCGGTTGCGCGCCTCTTCCGCGGGCGCACTGAGTGCCTCCTGCAACAACGAGATGCCGTTCATGGTTCCGATTCAACCTCACGTGGGCGTGCCGAGGCGTGCACCACGCCGCTCCAGCACCGTGAGGCAGCGCGCACACCACTTCACGTTGTCCCGCTCGAACGACAAGCCGCGCAACAAAGTCAGGTACGGCCCGACACGGTCGGCCGCCGCCAGGTACTCGTCCTCGGTGCGTCCGTCGAGCAACTTGGCCCGGAGCCGTTCGTACCGCGCGATCTTGGCCTCGGCCCACTGCCGGCGTTCTCGCAGCGACGCCTGCACCGCCGCGGCGTTCCCGGCGTCCGCCGCCATCACCGCGACCAACAGCTCGTCGCGGATCGCGGTGGGCTTGTGCGGTTCGGCGGTGAACTCCGCGAGCGCCTCGTGGCCCCTGCCGGTCAGCGAGAACAGCCGCTTGTTCGGTCGGCGCTCCTGCTCGACGGTGCGGGCCTGCACCAGGCCATCGGCCGCCATCCGGTCGAGCTCGCGGTAGAGCTGCTGGGGCGTGCACGTCCAGAAGTTGGCGACCGAGGCGTCGAACGCCTTGGCCAGGTCGTAGCCGGATGCCGGGCCGTCGAGCAGCGCGGCCATGACGGCGTTGCGCAGGGACATACCCGCAGGCTACGGTGCGGTGACCTAGTCAACAAGTTGAGTATCTCCGGGGTGAGCAGTGAACGCCTTCCGCGCAGCCGTCGAAGCACGCGACACCGAGGCGATGGCGGCCTGTCTGGCCGACAACGTGGTGTTCACCAGCCCGGTCGCCTTCTCCCCGTACCCCGGCAAGCCGATCACCGCCGCGATCCTGCGCGGCGTGATGCGGGTGTTCGAGAACTTCCGCTACGAACGCGAGATCGCGGACGGCGCGAACCACGCCCTGGTCTTCCGGGCCGAGGTGGGCGGCAAGGAGATCCAGGGCTGCGACTTCCTGCACCTGGACGCCGACGGGTTGATCGACGAGTTCACCGTGATGGTGCGGCCGCTGTCCGGCGCCCAGGCGTTGTCGGAGGCGATGGCGAAGCAGTTCGAGCAGATCAAGGCCGAGGCGCTAGAAGCGTTCAACGCCTAACGCGACCAGCGCCAGGTCGAGGTTGCCCAGGCCCTGCAGATTGCGGCCGGTCTGCGCGGCCAGTTCGACGATCGCCACGTTGCGCTGGTCGTCGGCCGACATCTTCTTGAGCGTCGCGTCGTCCCGAATCCCGTTCTCCCGCAGGAACACCATGACGGCACCGACGCCCGCGAGGTCCGCGTCGTTGTAGGCCTGGTAGTTCGTCTGGTTGCTGAGCGAGGTCATCACCACGATCAACGTGTTCCGCATGTCGTCGCGAGACATGGTGTTGAGCTGGTGCTGCGTGCGGAACCGCCCGGCGAGCAGCACGCCGCGGCCGTAGAACGGGCTCGAGCCGGGACGCCGCCCGCGGACGGCGAGATCGCTGCCCAGCGCGATCTGGGCCAGCTGCAGGTTCGTGAAGCCCTGCAACGCCTGACCGGCGCCGGTCTGGGCTCCGAGTTCGACGATCGCCACGTTGCGCTGATCGTCCGCGGTCATGCTCTTGAGCGCCACGTCGTCGCGGAGCCCGTTGCGGCGCAGGAAGACCATGATCGCACCCATGCCCGCCAGCGTGTCGTTGTCGAAGCGCTGGTAGTCGGACTGGTTGCTGAGCGAGGCCATGACCACGATCAGGGTGTTGCGCATCTGGTCGTGCGTCATCGTGTTGAGCTGGTGCTGCGTGCGGAATCCGCCAGCCAGTAGCACGCCGCGGATCGGGAACGAGATCACCGACCCGGCGCGCACCTCCACGTCGGCGAAGTCGTCGCCAACACCGTTGAGCCTCAACGAGAAGTCGCCCGCGGCGCAGGCCCACTCGGTGAGCGCCAGGTCTGCCACACCGTCGTACCGGACGCGGCCGTCGGGGTTGCCCGAGTGCACGACCAGGCCTTCGCTTCTGATCGCCTCGTCGTAGGTGCCCGTCGTCGCGCGGCGCAGTTCCACGAAGAACATCCGCCCGTCGCGCCGTTGGGACGGCACGGCGATCAGCACGGGTTTGCCTGAGCCCGGCGACAGGTAGTTCGGCTTGTACAGCCGCACCTTCGCCGGCAGGGCGCGGACGTGCACCACCGACGAGCTGTCGCGGAACGACGGCTCCGGGTAGAGGTGCGCACCCGGCACCAGCGGTCCGACGATGCGGTTCGCCGGTATGCCCACGTACGGGGATTCCTTGTTCGGACCGCCGTCGGGCAGTTTCGGGGTCGAGGGGCGGATCCAGCTCGCCCGCGCCCCTGGGCCGTAGATGCGCGCGCTCATCACGGAGTAGGGCGAGGCGTACGCCGTCCCGGCGGCGTCGAGCTCGTGGTCGAGTTTGAAGCCATGCCCGAGCTCCTGGCACGCCGCGTCGAACGGGGTGATCGAGTCGACCACGGTCACGCGGATCTTCTTTTGCTGACCATCGGGACCTGGCACGAACACCTCGCCGCCGCCCCACCAGCCGGTCGGCCGCGCGAGCCAGATCAGCAGGATGTCCGTGTGCACCCAGTCGACCTGCGTGGCGGCCTTCACCACCGCCTCCTGCAGGGCAGCCCGTTTGTCGTTGTCCGACACGGCACCCGGGTCGGGTATGACCACCGGGTCGTACACCTGGCTGCTCACGTCGAAGATCCCGCGCGAGCACCGCCACCAGAAGTCACCCAGGCTGAGATCGAGCCCTGGGCGCATCCAGTTCTCGAAGTGCTCGCGTGACCAGACGCTGTCCGTGGACGCGTACCGCACCGGAACGACTGCGATCATGATCGCCACCTCCGTGCCGCCAGAGTGGACACAGAGGAACTCGGTCGTGGGCGCGGAACGTTACGCGGCGGCCTCGTACACGCTCACGTGCCGCGTGCTGGCCGCGGTGAACGGTTCGCCGTTCCAGCCGCCCCAGCGGTCGCGCAGCCGCAGCCCGGCGATCCGCGCCATGAGATCGAACTCGGACGGGTGGGCGAGCCGCTGCCGGATCGGGCCGAACCGGATGCCGTCCGCGCTGATGGTCACGTGGTTCTCGTCGAGGATCTGGGTCACCGGGTCGTAGCGGTTGACGTCGAACCCGACGTGGTCCACCTCTACGGTCTCCACGTCGATGAACTGGTGCCGTTGCCGCGCGGCCCAGCTCGGCAGGCCGCACTCGATCACGAACACGCCGCCGGGCGCGAGGTGGCGGGCCGCGTTCTCGAAGCAGCGGACCTGGTCGTCCTGGGTGAGCAGGTTCGTGATCGTGTTGTAGACCAGGTACACCAACGAATACGTGCGGCCGGTGCCGACGCGGGACATGTCGCCCATCGTCACGTCGAGCTGATCGCCGCCCGGTTTCTCGCGCAGCCGCGCGACCATGTCGGGCGAGAGCTCGATGCCGTCGACGGTCACGCCGGCCGCCGCCAGCGGCAGTGCGATGCGGCCCGTGCCGACGGCGAACTCCAAGGCGTGCTTGCCGAATCTCGCGAGGAACGCCACGGTCTCGGCCTCGTCACCGCGGGGCGAGTTGTCGTAGGTGCGCGCGGTTTCGCGGCTGAAGCTCGGGTTGAATCCCTTCACGCCACTTCACGCTAGACCCGCGCGCCACCGAGTTTTCGGGACTAGGGTCCTCTCTATGGACTTCACTGGGGAGGACCTGCGGGGAGCGCGGTTCGAGCACGTGGACCTGAGCGGTGCGAGCTTCCGCGAGGCCAAGCTGGACCAGGTCGTGATGCGCGGCATGGAAGTGGTCGATCTCGACATCGACGGCTACATCGGCAAGCTGGTGGTCAACGGGGTGGACGTCGTGCCGCTCGTCGAGGCCGAGCTGGACCGCCGCTACCCGGAGCGGCCCAAGATGCGGCCGACGGATCCGGCGGGCTACCGCGAGGCGTGGGAGATCATCGAACGGTTGTGGGCGGGCACGGTCGAGCGTGCCCGCGGTCTGGACCCCAAGTTGCTGCACGAGTCGGTGAACGACGAGTTCTCGTTCATCGAGACGTTGCGGCACCTGGTGTTCGCGACGGACGCGTGGATCCGGCGGGCGGTCCTCGGCGAGCCGGCGCCGTGGCATCCGCTCGGTCTGGGCTGCGCCGGGATGGACGACATCCCGAACGTCCCGGACGACCGCGCGGCCCGGCCGTCGCTCGACGAGATGCTCGAGATCAGGCGCGACCGGATGGACGGCATGCGCGAGGTGCTCGCGAACCTGACCGAGGAGCAGCTGGCCTCGGACACCGTCGCGGTGCTGGAACCTCCCGGCTGGCCGGAGTCGAAGAGCTATCCGGTCGCCCGGTGCCTGCGCTGCATCCTCAACGAGGAGTGGGAGCACCGGCTCTTCGCCGAACGCGACCTCGACCTGCTCACCGCACGTCCCACGTGATCGGCAGGCGCTTCACGCCGAAGATCGTCGACGTGGTGCGCACGTGGACCTCCTCGGCGGGCACGGCGAGCCGCAGGCCGGGCAGGCGGCGCAGCAGTTCGCGGAAGCTGACGGACATCTCGATGCGGGCGAGTTCGTTGCCCAGGCACTGATGCACGCCGTGGCCGAACGAGAGATGCCGGCCACGCGGGCGGTCGATGCGGAACTCGTCCGGGGCCGGGCACTCGGCGAGATCGCGGTTGGTGGCGATCACCGAGCACATGACGGTGTCGCCCTCGTGGATCGTCACGTCGCCGATCTCCACGTCCGCCAACGCGTAGCGCACGATCCCGGTGTCGACAATGGACAGATAGCGCAGCATCTCCTCGACCGCGGTGTCCATCAGACCGGCCGGGTCGTCGCGCAGGGCCGCCAGCTGCACCGGGTGGTCCAGCAACGCGAGCACGCCGAGGCCGAGCATGTTCGTCGTGGTCTCGTGCCCGGCGATGAGCAGCAGGTTGGCCAGGCCGACCATCTCGTCGTCGGACATGTCGCTGGTGGTGGCGAGCTCGGACAGCAGGTCGTCCTCGGGGTTCGCGCGCTTCTGTCGCACCAGGCCGGCCATGTAGCGGTGCATGCGGGTGCCGACCTCGATCAGGCCCTCCAGATTGGTGGCCAGGTCGAGCAGTTCGATGGTGTCGTTCTGGAAGTGCCCGCGGTCGGCGACCGGCACGCCGAGCAGCTCGCAGACCACCAGCGAGGGCACCGGTAGCGCGAAGTCGCGGATCAGGTCGGCGGGCGGGCCGGTGGCGATCATGGCGTCGACCCGGCCTCCGATGATCTCCTCGATCTGCTCGGTGAGCGCCCGCATCCGGCGCATGGTGAACTGCCGGGCGAGCAGCCGGCGGTAGCGGGTGTGCTCGGGCGGGTCGGTGGTGATGAACGAGCCGGCCCGGCTCTCGGCGGCGGCGAACTTGTCGCGCATCTCGGAGCTGAGCTTGTCGCGCAGCCGCTTGACCTTGAACCGGTCCGCGCTCATCCGCGGGTCGGCCAGCAGGGTGCGGGCGGTGTCCTGGCCGGTCACCAGCCAGAGCTGTTCGTCGTTGTGCTCGACCCGGTGGATCGGGCCGGTCGCGCTGAGCCGGGCGAGCCGCGGGGCCGGGTCGAACGTGCTCGCACGCTCCATCAGGTCGCTCGGCAGCACCGGTCTCATCGCTTCCAGCGCGGCGTCCGGCTGAGAGGTTGTGGTCATCGAGGTCCTCTTCGCAGATGTTCGGTGGGCCGGCAACGTGGGGGACGCCGGAGTTCTAAGCCGGGGAAAGCTAGGGGAAGTACTGAATCGGAGCGCGTTCCGTAAGTCGCGAAAATGGTCACGATTCGGCCTTGGGTGCCCTTGTGGTGCCTTGAGCTGCCGGTTTCCGGTTGCCCTGAACCGACTTCGCCGGTCAGCGGGAATGATCTTCCGGAAACGCTGCCCTTTTGGGTGGCCGCCGCCATCGGGATTTCAAATGGCTCGTGCGGTCAAATGGCCGATGCGGCCGCGCTCCACCGGCCCACGGTCGCGTCTCCCGACCCACCAGTGCGTCGGCGCGGAACCTGCTACGTTGAAGATCGTGCCGGACTTCAAGCTGCCGCTCTACGGCGCTGACACCGAACGTGGCGACCTCGCTCCCTGAGTCGCCCCGTTCCGTTCCGGCACCCTTCACCTGCTTTCCCAGGGAGTTTTGCCATGCGCTCGTTCATCCATGCCCTGCCCAAAGTGGAGCTGCACGTCCACCTCGTCGGCTCGGCCGGCGTCGACACCGTGCTCGAGCTCGCCCGGCGGCACCCCGAGGCCGGGGTGCCCGCCGACCGGGACGAGCTGGAGCGCTTCTACACGTTCCGCGACTTCGACCACTTCCTGAAGGTCTTCTGGGCGGTGCAGTCGATGTTGAAGGGCCGCGCCGACATCCACACGCTCGTCGTCGGCCTGGCTCGTGAGCTGGCCCGGCAGAACGTCCGGTACGCCGAGGTCACCGTGACGCCCTACAACCACCTGCTGGACGGCATGTCCGGTGACGAGCTGCTCGCCGGGCTCGCCTCCGGCCGCTCCGCCGCGTCGGCCCTGGGGGTGGAACTGGCCTGGTGCTTCGACATTCCGGGCGAGAAGGGACCGGACGCCGGGCGGGAGACGCTGGCGTTCGCGCTGACCGAGCGGCCGGACGGGCTGGTCTCGTTCGGGCTCGGCGGGCCCGAGGCCGGCGTCGGCCGCGCGCAGTTCGCGCCCTTCTTCGACGCCGCAAGGGATGCGGGCCTGCGCTGCGTGCCGCACGCGGGGGAGACGAGCGGTCCGGAGACCATCTGGTCGGCGGTGCGTGATCTGGGCGCCGAGCGGATCGGGCACGGCACGAGCTGCGTCGGCGATCCCGCGTTGATGGAACACCTTGCGGTGAAAGCAATCCCGCTGGAGGTGTGCCCGACGTCCAACGTTCGCACCCAGCAGGTGGCGTCGATCGAGGCGCATCCCGTGCGGCAGATGCTGGCGGCCGGTCTGGTGGTCACGCTGAACACCGACGACCCGCCGTTCTTCGGTGCCACACTGGAAGGGGAGTACCTGGCGGTGGCCTCGGCGCTCGGCCTCGGGCCCGCGGAGGTCGCGCGGCTGGCGGAGAACGCCGTGCTGGCCTCGTTCCTGCCGAACAGGCGCAAGACCGCGCTGCTGGAGGAGATCGCGTCGGTTCTGGCATCGGTGTGAGCCTGGTGGCCCGCCGGTGTTCGCCGGCGGGCCACCGTGGTTCAGCTACCCGGCACGGTGTACGTGCGCTGGATGCCGCCGGACTCGACGCCTTCCGGTGTCCGGCTCGACACGGTCAGCTGGAACGAACCAGCCGGCGTGTAGGTGAACCGCGCCTTGCCGTCCTCGCCGACCGGCACGACCTGTGGCTGGTTGAACGAGATCTGCCACAGCACCTCGTGTGAACCGGGCAGCGCCGGCGTCACCACGAACTCGACCGGCTCACCCGGTCGCGCGGTCACCGGGCCACCCTCGGGGAACTGCGGGCTGGTCACGGTGGGCGGCAACGACTTCACCGGCAGCGTGAACCTCTGCTCGTCGGACTCCACCCCGTGCTCGGTCACGCCCCACACGCTCAGGTACTGGGTGCCGGGCTTCTTCGGCGTCAGCTGGACCTGCGTGCCCGTGGTGGTCTGCACCGGCTCGCCGAGGAACTGGTACCGGTACGAGGTGACCGGCAGCCGTGGCGAGGAGAACGTGAACGTGACGACCTGCCCCGGCGTGCCCTCCCGACGATCGCTCGTGATGGTCGGCGCCGGAGCCTCGGCGAAGAACTCGCCTTCGCCCCAGCCGGAGCGCACGCCCGCGGCGTTGACGCTCGCCACCCGCACCACGAAGTCACCCTTGGCCGTGGGGATGAAATCGAAGGTGAGTGACCCGCCCGCGTTGGCAGGCAACGACTTCTCGGGCTCGTTGCCGACCTTGTACACGTACGACGTCACACCGCTGCGGTTCGGCGTCACGGTGACCGTGCGCTTCTCGCCGACGAGCCCGTCCCACGGGTCGACCTCGACCCAGGGCCGGAGCTGGTTGACCCGGAACGAGCGGTCCGTGTCGCCCGACCTGGCCCCGCTGCCGTTGACGGTCCAGGCCTTGAGGTTGTGCTGCTCCTGGCCAGGTTCCGTGAACGTCAGCGACACGCGGGCCTTGCGGTCCGCGCCGACGGGCAGCGTCTTCTGCTCGCCGCCGTCGATCTGGTAGACGACCTGCGTGGCGCCGTCCTGGTTGGCGGTGAACACGATCTCGCGTTGCACACCGAGGTCGAAGGACGGCACCTCAACGGACGGCGCGGTGGTCCGCACCCAGTAGCGGTAGTCGTAGCTGGGCCCGCGAAGACCGGCCCGGTCGATGCCGGTGGCGGAGATGGACACCGGCCCGTCCGTGGTCGGCGTGACCGTGATCGTGGCCTTGCCGCCGGGCGCGTCGGCGTTGACCCGGCCACTGCCGATGCCGGTGCCGCTGTAGTCGAACGAGACGATGTCCTGGTCGCCGCCCGCGTCGAAGGTGAAGTCACCCGGCAGGCCCTCGCCACCGTCGCCGGGCGGGCCACCGTTCTCGCGGTAGGTCGTCGACGTGATGGTCGGCTTGGTCGCCGGCGGGGTGAGGTCGGCGGTGAACGAGCACGGTGCGGACCACTCGGAGTTGACGAAGCCGTCCTCGGTGCGGGCCGCGAACGCGTAGACGCCGCCGTCCTTGACCATGCCGTCGGGGAAGTAGCTCATGATGCTGCCGAGGCCGGCCCAGATCGGCGCGCTCTCGAAACGCTGCTCCGGTGCGGCGACCGGCCAGAACGCGAACCGTCCTTCGAGGCCGTACGTGCCGTCGGCGTCGTGCACGATCGCCCCGACGGCCGCGCGCGGGTCGTACTGGAAGTTCGTCGCGGCGTCGCAGGTTCGTCCATTCCCGACACTCAGGTCGGTCGGGACGCCCGGCGGCGTGTTGTACGTCGTGTTGAGCACGGCGGCCGGATCGTACGTGCGTCCGTACTCGACCCTGCCCTGGAACTGCTCGGCGATGCGCAGCGCGAAGGTGATCGACGTCTTGCCCTGCTCAAGAGCCTTCTTGACGGGCTCGACGACGTTCCACGTCACCCAGGGCGAGACGCATTCCTCGTTCGGGTTCGGCGCGACCTTCGTGACCTCGCGCGGCTGGTGCGCCCACGTGATCTTGTCCTGCGGCTTGACGACCCACAGCTGCGTCGCGCGCGGCTTCGTGCAGTCGGCCGCGGCTTTTTCGGGCGTGCGCAACGAGGCTGTGAACACCTGTGTGCCCTTGAACCGCGTGATGTCGAACGTGAAGTACGACTTGCCGATGTGGTGCCTGGCATCCCGCCAGGCCCCGACCCGCGCGTCGCCGGTCGTGATCGACCGGTGCGGCTGCTTGGAGTCGGTGGTGACCCACTTGGCCGGGTTGAGCGTCGCCCAGGTCGGTTGCTGGGCGGCGACCGCGGTCCCCGGCACGACCGCGAGGCCGGCTGTGAGCGCGACGACGAGTGCCCCGGCGCCACGCCAGGGTCTGCCTGATGTTCTCAACGATCCCCCTAGAGATGTTCTGTCGCGCGGATCGTGTCACCCGCGCGACGTTTTGTCACCGGATTGGGGACTTCCGCGGCTGTGTGCGGCTGTGTTCGTCCTTGCCGATCAGATGTCTCGTTTCGCTCCCTGCACCATCTCGTTGGGGCAGGATGGTTTCCGAGCAACATCAACATTGGGGGTCTATGTGAAAAGAACTGTCGTTGTCCTCACCGCCGTCCTGGCCGCCCTCGGGATCGCTCCCACGGCACAGGCCGCCCGGCCCACCTCGCTCGTGGTGCTCGGCGACTCCTACGCGTCCGGCACCGGCGCCGGCGACTACCAGGACGGCACCACCGGAAACTGCTGGCGCAGCAACAACTCCTACGGCGAACAGGTCGCCGCCCGGCTGCGGGCGCAGGGCCGGCTCTCCTCGTTCACGAACGTGAGCTGCAGTGGCGCCGCCACCGCAGACCTGTCCCGCACGTTCAAGGACCGTCCGGCCCAACTGGACGCCCTGAAGCGCGACACCAACCTCGTCCTGCTCACCATCGGCACCAACGACATCGACTACGCGACCTACGGCGGCACCTGCCTCCAGGCCGACTGCACAGGTGCCCCGACCGAGGGCATTCTGGCCAAGCTGCCCCAGATGGGCCGCAACGTCACCGCCCTGCTGACCGAGATCGGCAAGCGCAGCCCGTACGCCCGCGTCGTCGTCGTCGGCTACGGCCGCCAGGTGTCCACTTCGGACAACCCGCCGAACGCCACCCTCGACCCGATCTGCGGCGAGGGCGTCCTCACCACCGCCGAACGCCGTGAGGGCAACAAGGTCGCGGACGGCCTCGACGCCACCCTCCGGTCCGCGGTCCGTTCGGCCCGCCCGAAGGCGTTCACCACGTTCGTCAGCCCGTTCGACCGTCCGGACCTGTTCGCGGGGCACGCGCTCTGCGAGGCCGGTACGCCGTTCCTGCGCGGGTTCGACGCGCTGGCCCCGGGCCAGGAGGGGCCGGAAGCCGTGTTCCACCCGAACCAGGCGGGTCAGGCCGCGCTGGCGAAGCTCGTCCGGGTCTGAGTTCGTGCGGCGGAACGCTCTACAGCGGATCGAGGTGGAGCGTTCCGCCCACTGGTAGTGCCGGATGTTCGCGCAGGAGCCTCCGTACTGGCGATGGACACGGCGTGGGAGTGCGAGGATCGTTCACCACGTGGAGCAGGTCGTCGAGTTGACGGATCTGGACGAGGCGCAGCACGTCCTCAGCGCGGCCTACGGCACGATGCGCATCGACGGTGGCCGCGAGCGCTCGTGGATGCGGATGGCGTCCAGGACGGTCGGACCGCTCCGGTTCGACGAGGTGGACGGCAACATCGGGCTGGAAGTCACCAGTGAGCCGCAGCAGACCTACCACTTCGGGTACCTGGACACCGGCAGGCTCTGTTATCGGGCGAGCGGGGAGGAGCACTTCGTCCTGCCCGGCGAGGTGTTTCTCAGCGCCAAGCCCGGTCTCCCGTACTCGGCGGTGATCGACGAGCCGCGGGCGAAGCTGGTCGTGATGCACGAGTCCGTCGTCGACGAGTTCATCGGCCGCGTGCGCTTCGCAGGCTGCGGCGCTGTCTCGCCCGATGCCGCCGCCGTGTGGCGTTCGACGTGTGTTTTTCTGAGGGACCAGGTGTTTCCGGTGTTCGCGGACGAGCCCTTGGTCGTGGCCAACGCGACGCGCCTGCTCGTGGCCACCACTCTCGCCACCTTTCCGAACACCGCGCTCACAGGCTCGACAGCGACGGATCGTCGTGATGCGCACCCTAAGTCACTGCAGCGCGCCATCACGTTCATCGAGGACAACGCCGCGATGGACATCACCGCCGCCGACATCGCGTTCGCCGCACGCGTGTCCATACGCGCGATACAACTCGCCTTCCGCCGCCACCTCGACACAACGCCGATGGCATACCTCCGCCGTGTGCGCCTTTCGTGCGCTGACGCGGATCTACGCGCGGGAAACGGCTCTGTAACCACAATCGCCGCGCGTTGGGGTTACGCCCGTTCGAGTGTCTTCGCCGCTCACTACCGCGCCGCCTACGGTGTGCCGCCCTCGCAGACGCTGTGGTCACGGTAAGGCGCTTCGCTTTCCCGGTCGTGCCTTCGCTTCCGCTGCTATCGCCGGCTGCCGCGGTGCGGTGAAGTGGTGTCCCGTTCTCCGATGTGAGGTCTGATGACCGCCTGTGACACCAGCCCGTTCGCCGTGCGGACGCAGCGCACGGGCACGGAGTTCGTCGCCATCTGCCGAGGTGAGATGGACGTGACCACCTGCGGCCTGTTCTTCGCCGCGGTGCTGCCCGGCATCACCGACACCGCGACCAACCGCGTGTCCGTCGACCTGGCCGAGGTGACGTTCCTGTCCGCCAGCGGCTTGCGCAGCCTGTTGCTCCTGCTGTGCGCCGCGCACTACAACGGCAAGTCGTTCGACCTGCGCCGCACCCAGCCACAGGTGCGGCGCGTCCTGGACCTGTTCGGCTTCACCACGTTCAAAGCAGGTCTTGTGTGGGACGCGACCATGTCGCCGAGGAGCCACCATCACTAGCTTGACCAGCTATGTTGCTCCCGCTGGTACTTGTGCTCGCGCTGACTCCGCCCACGGCCGCGATACGGGTGCCGGGCGCCGAACATCAGCAACTCGCCCGCCTGCCCGACCTGACCACCACCGGTTTGGTGGCGAGCGGCCACACCGACCCGGCCGACTGGGCGGGCCTCACGAGCACCCGGCTGCCCGTGCCCGCCGCCGTCCCCGGCATCCAGATCGACGGCTACTTCCCGGACTCGTCGCGCACGAACACCAACCACGGCTGGCACGACTCGCAGTTCGTGCTCCGCCTGCCCGACCGCTGGAACGGCGGCCTGGTGGTCACCGGCTCGCCAGGAGTGCGCGAGCAATACGCCAACGACCGCGCGATCTCGGACTGGGTACTGGCCCGCGGCTACGCCTTCGCCGCCACCGACAAGGGCAACACCGGCACGCAGTTCTACCGCGACGGCCGCGCGATCGAGGAGTGGAACCACAGGTTCACCCAGCTCACCCTCGCGGCCCGATCCGCTGTCGCCCAACGGTACGGCCACCTGCCCCGCCACACGATCGCGACCGGCATCTCCAACGGCGGCTACCTGGTGCGGTGGCAACTGGAGAACCGCCCGTATCTCTACGACGGTGGCGTCGACTGGGAAGGCACGTTGTGGACGGACGACGGCCCCCACCCGTTGACCTTCCTGCCACCCGCACTGCGGGCTTATCCGGACTACCTGGCGGGAAGCCCGCAGGCGCACGCCGCGATGGTCGAGGCGGGTTTCCCGGCCGGCACGGAATTCTTGTGGGACTACCACTATCGCTACTACTGGGACCTCACGCAGCGGATCTACCGCGAGGAGCTGGATCCCGGCTACGACGGCGCGCTGGAGGCGGGTGTTCCGTTCTGCGCTCCGGGCACGCCGGCGTGCGACGCGGACTACTCGTATGCCGCGCGACGTCGCATCGCCGGGCCGGCCGTTTCGCGGATCGCGTTGACGGGGAAGGTGAAGCGGCCGTTGATGACCGTGCATGGGACGTATGACGTTTTGCTGCCCATCGGTCAGGACTCGGATGTGTATGCCTCGCTGACGCCTTCTCGGCTACACCGGTATTACCGGATTGAGCAGGGTACGCATGTGGATGGGCTTGTTGACGCCTATCCGGATCGGTTGCGGCCGCTTGCGCCTTGTCACCGGTCGGCGTTTGTTGCTTTGGAGCGGTGGCTTGACGGTGTTACGCCGCCTCGGTCGGCGACCCTGTCGAGGCCGGCTGACGTGGCCACGTGCCCGCTGTCGTGATCATGGCTGCCGAGGCCCCGCCCACCCTAAGCAGGCTACCCGAAGTCCTGTCCGTTACTCGCGGAGCGGTTCGGCGTCCAGCCCGATGCGTCTGCAAGTACCACCAACTCTTGATCGAATCGCCGTCAACTACACCCAACCTGTTCCACATCCCGCAGCACCGGCACCAGGTGCCCGGGCCCGAAACGCCCTGTTGGTAGTAGAAAAACGCCTGTTGATGTTGAGTTGGTGGTACTTGCTGACGCCGGCAGCAACGAGTCGCCTGAGGTTCCGGACAAGACTTCTGGCCAGGTGTTTAGGGGGCTGACCACCACCACTCCCCAGAACTGAACCTAGCAGCGAACGTGAGGTGTCAAGCCCCGTTGCCGGCGATCTGTGGACAGCTCCGTCTTCAACCGCACGTCCACCCGAGTTGTCCACAGATCGCCGGGCGGTGGGTCGACACCGCCGAATCGTCGCTAAGTTGAGTGGAGGTCGGTGGTCTGCCCCCTTGGGTGGGCGGGGCCTCTGCCGAGGTCGGCTGACGTGGCCACGTGCCCGCTGTCGTGATCCAATCGGGGGCGTGGCCACCACCATCGAGTACGTCCTGGGCGACATCACCGAGCAGCACGTCGACGTGATCGTGAACGCCGCCAACTCCTCGCTGCTCGGCGGCGGTGGCGTGGACGGTGCGATCCACCGCAAGGGCGGCCCGGAGATCCTCGCCGAGTGCCGGAAGCTGCGGGCGGGCCACTACGGCGGCGGTCTCAAGACCGGCCAGGCGGTGGCGACGACGGCCGGCCGGCTGCCTGCGCGGTGGGTCGTGCACACGGTCGGGCCGGTGTGGTCGGCCAGTGAGGACCGCTCGGAGCTGCTCGCCGACTGCCACCGCAACTCGCTGCGGATCGCGGCCGAGCTCGGGGCGTCGAGCGTGGCGTTTCCGGCGATCTCCACCGGGATCTACCGGTGGCCGGTCGAGTCGGCCGCGGAGATCGCGCGGGCGGCGGTGCTGGAGGCAGTGCGGGACGCGCCGGTCGAGCTGGTGCGGTTCGTGCTGTTCGACCAGGCGGCGTACGACGCCTACACGTGGCCGTAGTCCGCGAAGACGACGTGGTTCGGCCCGAACCCGCGGTCCGCGCCGAACCGCGTCACAACGACGTACTTTCCCGAACCTGCAGCGAGAACGGCGTCTCCACGTGGTCCGCCACGAGGTCAGGCGCACCGGCGCGCTGGTGCAGCAGGTCGACGGCGGCGCGGGCGATGGCGGCCTTGTCGGGGGCGATGGTGGTCAGGGATGGGGAGCTGTAGGCGCTTTCCTCGTTGTTGTCGAAGCCGACGACGGCGAGGTCGTGGGGGACGCGCACCGAGCGCTCACCCGCGGTGCGCATGGCGCCGATGGCCAGCAGGTCGTTGAAGCAGAAGACGGCGTCGGGTGGGTCGCGCAGGTCGAGCAGGGACTTCATCGCGGCGGCGCCGTCCGCGCGGTGGTAGTTCAGGGCCGGTACGACCAGTGACGAGACGAAGGGCAGGGCGGCTTCGGCCAGGGCGGCTCGGTAGCCCTCCAGGCGCAGGGCCGCGGTGCCTCGCTGGGGGTGGGCGCCGATGGCGGCGATTCGCTTGCGGCCCAGGGAGATCAGGTGGCGGACGGCGGTCTTGGCGGCGGCCACGTTGTCGATGCCCACGCGGGAGATCGGGACCGAGACGGCGTGCTCGCCCAGCATGACCGCGGGCACCGGGAGTTGGAAGTCGTTCTCGTGCAGCGCTTCCGGGCTCAGGATCGCGGCGTCCACCAGGTGTGGTCCCAGGGATGCCAGAGCGGACCTCTCGCCGGCCAGGGTGCCGAAGGTCTGTTCGATCAGCACGTTCCACTCGTGTTCCTGGGCGGCGGCGATGACGAGACTGGCCAGCTCGGCGAAGTAGGGGATCGAGAGTTCGGGCAGGACCAGGGCGATGAAGCCCGTACGGCCCCGGCGGAGGTTGCGGGCGCCCATGTTCGGGCGGTAGCCCGTCAGCGCCAGGGCTTCCTCGACGCGGCGGCGGTTGTCGGGTTTGACGAACGCGTAGCCGTTGACCACGTTCGAGACGGTCTTCACCGAGACGCCCGCCAGCTGGGCGACGTCCTTGAGCGTGGCCAACATTGCCTCCCTGCCAAAGCAGAACCGAGCTTCGTACCGGGAAAAGTACCGGGAAGTCACGGTCTTTACATCGTTGGAACAACGATGCAAATCTAGCTGTGAGAGCGCGTCCACGCACAGCCCGTGTAGGAGCCAACGATGTCTCGCATCCTGCTCATCGCCGTCGCCGCCCTGCTCGTCACCGGTTGCACCGCGAGGGAGAGTCAGCAGACCACGGCCAGCGGTGGGCCGGCCGCGTCCGCCGCGCAGCAACAAACCGCTGGTCCGGGCTGTGCGCGGGCCACGACCGGTTATCCGCAGGTCGACGTCCAGGGGGCGACTGTCGGGTTCTCGCAGTCGGAGAAGGAAGCGAACCCGTTCCGCACCGCCGAGACGCAGTCGATCAGGGACGAGGCCGCCAAGAAGGGCGTGAACCTGCTCTACACCAACGCGCAGAGCGACCTGAACAAGCAGATCAGTGACATCAAGTCGTTGCTGGACCGCGGGGCGAAGCTCCTGATCGTGGCGCCGCTGAACTCCGATGGGCTGCAGCCCGCGTTCGACGCGGCCAAAGCCAAGCAGGTGCCGGTCATCACGATCGACCGCAAGGTGACCTCACGGCCCTGCGCGGACTACCTCACCTTCATCGGTTCCGACTTCGTGGAGCAGGGTGAACGGGCCGCTCAGCAGATGATCAAGGCGACCGGTGGCAGTGGCAAGGTCGCGATCCTGCTCGGCTCGTCGGGCAACAACGTCACGGTCGACCGGACCAAGGGCTTCAAGGACGGGATCGCCGGCAGCGGGCTCCAGATCGTGGCCGAGCAGACCGGTGAGTTCGACCGGTCCAAGGGGCAGACGGTGATGGAGCAGCTCATCCAGAGCAACCCGGACATCACCGCGGTCTACGCCGAGAACGACGAGATGGGCATCGGCGCCGTCACTGCTCTCCGGGCCGCCGGGAAGGCGCCCGGCAAGGACGTCAAGATCGTGTCGGTCGACGGCACGCGCAACGCCGTGCAGCTCGTCGCGGACGGCAGCTACACCGCGGTGATCGAGTCCAACCCGCGGTTCGGGCCGCTCGCGTTCGAGACGCTGGAGAAGTTCGCCAAGGGTGACGAGATCCCGCAGAACATCGTGATCTCCGACGACGAGTACGACACCACGAACGCCGCGCAGAAGGTCGGCAATGCCTACTGACACGCCGGTCATCGAGGTCGCCGGCGTCACGAAGACCTTCGCCGGCGTGCGTGCACTCAAAGACGTGGACTTCATTCTGCGGCCAGGCGAGATCCACGCCCTGGTCGGGGAGAACGGCGCCGGCAAGTCGACGCTGATCAAGGTGCTCACCGGCATCCACACCCCGGACAGCGGCCGGATCACGCGCAACGGTCGCATCTCCACCATCTACCAGGAGGTCAACCTCGTCCCGCTGCTGAGCGTGGCGGCCAACCTGTTCCTCGGCCGCGAGCCGCGCAACCGGCTCGGCCTGATCGACCGCGCCCGCCGCACCGCCGACGCCGCAGAACTCCTGCGCGGCTACGGCATCACCGCGGACGTCGACCGTCCACTCGGGACGCTCGCGGTCGGCGAGCAGCAGATGGTCGCTCTCGCCAGGGCTGTCGAGGCCGACGCGGACGTCGTGATCATGGACGAACCCACGTCGTCACTCGAACCACGCGAGGTGGAGACGCTGCTCGACGTCGTCAGGAAGCTCCACGGGGACGGCATCGCGATCGTCTACGTGAGCCACCGGATGGACGAGCTGTACCGGATCTGCGACACCGTCACGGTCCTGCGCGACGGACAGAACGTCCACAGTGGACCCCTCAAGGAACTTCCGCGCATCGAACTGGTGTCGTCGATGCTCGGCAGATCGGTCAACGAGATCCGCGAACGCGGCACCACGGCGTTCGGCGAAGATCACCACGCCGACACCCGGCCGGTGCTCGAAGCGCTCGACCTGACCAGCAGGCCGCGGATCAGGGGCATCGACGTCGCGATCCGGCCCGGCGAGGTCGTCGGCCTCGCCGGTCTGCTCGGTTCCGGCCGCACGGAGACCGCGAAAGCCATCATCGGCGCACTTCCGCTCGACCACGGCACCGTGCTCGTCGCGGGCAAACCCGTGCCGCGCAACGTGAAAGCGGCCACCAGAGCGGGCATCAGCATGCTCGCCGAGGACCGTAAGACTGAAGGGATCATCCCGAACCTCTCGGTGCGCGAGAACATCGTGCTGGCCGCACTGCCGCGGCTGAGCCGGTTCGGCGTGATCAGCCGCGCGAAGCAGGACCGGATCGTCGAGACGTTCGTCAACCGTCTGCGCATCAAGGTCTCCAGCCCGGAGCAGAAGGTCGCGGAGCTCTCCGGCGGCAACCAGCAGAAGGTGCTGCTGGCCCGCTGGCTGTGCACCGAACCCAGAATCCTCCTGCTCGACGAACCCACCCGCGGCATCGACGTCGGTGCCAAGGCCGAGGTGCAGGCGCTGATCGACGAGCTCGCGCGCGAAGGCCTGGCGGTGCTGCTGATCAGCTCCGAGCTCGACGAGCTGCTCGACGGCGCCGACCGGCTGATCGTGCTGCGGGACGGGGAGGTCGCGGGGGAGCTGGAGGGAGCCCGGCTCACCCGCGAACACGTGCTCAGGGCCATCGCGGCGGAGGTGCTGGATGACGCTGACGGTCACTAGGACGCGCTGGCTGCAGGACAACGGTGTCTACCTCGCCGTTGCCGCCCTGCTGCTGTTCAACGCCCTGTTCACGGCCAACTTCCTGACACTGGGCAACGTCAGCACCCAGCTCGTCCAGGCCGCACCCGTCCTGATCGTCGCATTGGGCATGGCGCTGGTGATCGGCACCGAAGGCGTCGACCTGTCCGTCGGCGCGGTCATGGCGCTGGCTGCCGCGATCATCCCGCTCTACCTGGGCGCCGGCCCGCTGCCCGCGATCCTGATGGCGCTCATGGCCGGTCTGGTCGCCGGGGCGTTCAACGGAGTCCTCGTCGCCAGGGTGGGCATCCAGCCGATCGTCGCCACGCTGGCCCTGCTCGTGGCCGGGCGCGGCCTGGCGCTGGTGATCGCGAACGGCCAGCTCGTCCAGCTGCACGACCCGGCGTTCCTCGCGCTCGGTACGGGAAACCTCCTGGGGATCCCGTTCAGCGTGCTGATCGCGGGCCTGCTCGCGGTCGCGGTGGCGGGCCTGACGAACCGCACGACGTTCGGACGTCAGCTGGTCGCCATCGGCGGCAACCGCAGGGCGGCCCAGCTGGCCGGACTGCCGGTCGACCGGGTGCTGATCGGCGTCTACGCCCTCTGCGGCGTGCTCGCGGCGGTCGCCGGCGTCCTGGCCACGTCGAGGCTCGCCGCGAGCGACCCGGCGGACCTCGGCCTGCTCATGGAACTGTCCGCGATCACCGCGGTGGTCGTCGGCGGCACCCCGTTGACCGGAGGCCGGGTGCGGGTGCTCGGCACCGTCATGGGCGTGGTGCTGATGCAGCTGGTGCGAGCCACGCTGATCAAGCACAACCTGCCCGACTCGATCGCGCAGATGATCCAGGCCGCGATCATCGTCGCCGCTGTCTACGCGGCACGGGAGCGGCGATGATCACTCAGGTCCAACGCACGAAAGTCTTGCAACGGCAGGGTGCTGCGGTAGCGCTCGTCCTGATGCTCACGGTGTCCTGGCTGGTCTTCCCACGCTTCGGCAGCCTCGACAACCTGCGTGACCTCGCCCTGCAGGGCTCATTCCTCGCGGTGATCGCCCTCGGCATGACCTTCGTGATCATCACCGGCGGCATCGACCTGTCCGTCGGCTCGCTCTACGCCCTCGGCGGGGTGCTGGCCGCGTGGGGCTCGCAGTACGGGTTCCTGGCGGCGCTCGTGCTGCCGCTCGTCGTCTGCGGCCTGATCGGGCTGGTCAACGGCCTGCTGATCGCTCGCACGAACATGGCGCCGTTCATCGTCACCCTGGCGTCGCTGCTGTTCGCGCGCGGCCTGCTCCTCGCCATCACCGACGAAGGCGCAACCACCTACCAGATCCCGCAGGACTCGGCGTTCGTCGAACTGGGCCGGGGCACGGTGTTCGGCTTCGGCTACCCGATCTTCGTCGCGGCCGCGCTGTGCCTGCTCGGCGGAATGGTCCTGAACCGCACCAGCTTCGGGCAGAACGTGTTCGCCACCGGCGGCGCGGAGCAGTCAGCGATCCTGATGGACGTCCCGGTCGCGAAGACCAAGATCCTCGTGTACACGATGAGCGGCACACTGGCCGGTCTGGCGGGTGCTCTGACCGCGGCCTACCTGCAGTCCGGCGTGACGGTCATCGGCGTCGGCACCGAACTGGACGCCATCTCGGTCGTGGTCATCGGCGGCACCCTGCTGACCGGTGGCATGGGCACGGTCCTCGGCACCGTGATCGGCGTCGGCCTGATCAAGGTCATCCAGAACGTGATCAACCAGATCGGCACCCTCGACAGCAACTACCAGTCCGTGGTCAGCGGCGTCTTCCTGCTCGTCGTCGTTGTCCTGCAACGAATACTCCGGAGATAGGAGCACCATGACCAGACGCGTCCTGGGCGTGCTGGCAGGAATCCTCATCGCAGCCACGACCATCAGCCCGACAGCGCACGCCGCCACGTGGGAACCGAAGGTCCCACCGCTCACGACACCCTGGACCAGTCAGGTGTCGCCGACGAACGCCCTGCCCGAGTACCCGCGACCGCAGCTCGTCCGCACCGAGTGGCAGAACCTCAACGGTGTCTGGGAGTTCGCCGGGGCACCGAACCTGGACAACCCGCCCTTCGGCCGGCCGCTGGCCGAGGGTGTGCTCGTGCCGTACCCGATCGAGTCCGCGCTGTCAGGGATCAAAAGGCACGAGGACAACATGTTCTACCGCCGCACCTTCACCGTTCCGTCCACCTGGGACGGACGGAACGTCAAGCTCAACTTCGGTGCCGTCACCTGGGAGACACGGGTCTGGGTCAACGGCAGGCAGGTCGGCACGCACACGGGTGGCTTCGACGCGTTCTCGTTCGACATCACGTCCGCGCTGCGGGCCGGTGTGAACGAGATCGTCGTCGGCGTGCACTCGCCGATCGACGGCAGCCGGTATCCGATCGGCAAACAGCGCCGCGATCCCAGCGGCATCTTCTACACCGCCGCGTCCGGAATCTGGCAGACGGTGTGGCTGGAACCGGTGCGCAGCGCCCACATCACGCGGCTCGACACCACTCCGGACGTCGCTGCGGGTGGTCTCGACCTCGTGGTGCAGGGAACTGCGGGCCAGAGCGTCACAGCCGAGGTCCGCACCGGGAACACGGTGGTCGGCTCGCGGACCGGCACGGTCGGCAGCCATCTGCGGATCCCGGTGCCGAACGCCCGGCTCTGGTCGCCGGACGACCCGTTCCTCTACGACCTGCGCGTGACACTGCCCGGTGGCGACGTCGTGACCGGCTACTTCGGCATGCGCTCGCTCGGCAAGGCGATGGTCGGCGGCGTCATGCGGCCTTTGCTCAACGGGAAGTTCGTCTTCCAGATCGGCACACTCGACCAGGGCTACTGGCCGGACGGCATCTACACCGCGCCGACCGACGAGGCGCTGCGCTGGGACCTCGAACGCCAGAAAGCACTGGGGTTCAACATGGTGCGCAAGCACATCAAGGTCGAACCGGCGCGCTGGTTCTACCACGCCGACCGGCTCGGGCTGATGGTGTGGCAGGACATGCCGTCGCTGGACGCCGTCGACGAGGTGCCGAACGGGCACGCGCATTACGAGTCCGAGCTGCGCCGCATGCTGGACCAGCTCAAGGGCATCACGTCGATCGTGCAGTGGGTGCCGTTCAACGAGGGCTGGGGCGAGTACGACGCCGGCCGGATCGTGAACCTGGTGCGCTCGATCGACAACACCAGGCTGGTCAACCACAACTCGGGCTCCAACTGCTGCGTCTCGGATCCCGATCCTGGCAACGGTGACGTGATCGATGACCACGCCTACCAGATCACGACCGCGAACCGCCCGCCCGATGGCAGCCGGGTCGCGATGCTCGGCGAGTTCGGCGGTCTGGGCCGGCGGGTCGTCGGCCACGAGTACGAGCCGGGCAAGGGGTTCGCGTACGGAGCCCTGTACCCGGACGAGCTGTCGCTGACGAACCGGTACATGGAGATCGTGAAGCAGGTCGGCCGGCTGGTGCACACGCGCGGGCTGTCCGCGTCGGTCTACACCGAGCCCTACGACGTGGAGAACGAGGTCAACGGCTTCTACACCTACGACCGCCGCGTGCTGAAGATGAACGAGGCACGGGTGCGGGAGATCAACCAGAAGGTGCTCGCGATCGCGCGCGGCACGTCGGTGGGCGTGGACGAGCTGGTGTCTCTGCGGGTGACTACGAATGGCTTCACCGACCGCTACCTGCGGCATCAGAACGGGTCGGTGCGCACCGACGTGATCGGCACGGATCTCGGCAGGCTGGACGCCACCTACCGGGTACGGCCCGGTCTCGGCGACGCGACCTGCCTGTCGTTCGAGTCGCGGAACTTCCCGGGCGAGTACCTGCGGCACAGCAACTCGCGTATCCGCAAGGATCGGTACGACGGCACGTTCGCGGCCGATGCCACGTTCTGCGCGCGGGAAGGCGTTGGCGGAACAGCGCTGGAGTCCTACAACGTGCGCGGCAGTTACGTCCGGCATTTCAACGCGGACGTGTACCTGGCGCGCAGCGGTGGCCCAAACCCTTGGGACACCGCCGACTTCCTTCGCCGCGGACTCGACCTGGGCGATCGGCGGAGCGTTGTGGCGCAGCGGTGCGGACCTGCCGCTGGACCAGGCCCGCTCGTTCCAGGTGACCACGCCCGGCTTCACCGACCGCTACCTGCGCCACCGCGACGCGTTGGCGCGCACGGACGTCGTGACCGGCGCGAGCGACGGCCTGCTGAAGGCGGACTCGACGTTCGTGGTCAGGCGCGGACTCGCCGACCCGACCTGCTACTCGCTCGAGTCCCGCAACTACCCGAACCAGTACCTGCGGCACGCGGACTTCCGCGTGCGGCTCGGCGTGAACGACAACAGCGACCTGTTCCGCCGCGACGCCACCTTCTGCGCCCAGCCGGGTTCGGGTGGCGTCCGGCTGGAGTCGGTCAACGAGCTCGGTGCCAGCATCCGCCACTACCAGGAGGAGGTCTGGGTCGCGACGAACGGCGGCGCGCACGTCTACGACAACCCTGCGTCGTACCTCGCGGACGTGAGCTGGGCCGTCACTTCGCCCTGGGCGTGATCGACCACTAAGCAGGCTGCCCGAAGTCCTGTCCGTTACTCGCGGAGCGGTTCGGCGTCCAGCCCGATGCGTCTGCAAGTACCACCAACTCTTGATCGAATCGCCGTCAACTACACCCAACCTGTTCCACATCCCGCAGCACCGGCACCAGGTGCCCGGGCCCGAAACGCCCCTGTTGGTAGTAGAAAAACGCCTGTTGATGTTGAGTTGGTGGTACTTGCTGACGCCGGCAGCAACGAGTCGCCTGAGGTTCCGGACAAGACTTCTGGCCAGGTGCTTTAGCTGAAAAGGATCTTCGACGCGACAGCCCGGCCGAGCGGCGTGCGCAGGCCCGTGAACGCCAGCTCGGCCAGGCCCGGTTCGCGGACGACCGACAGGCCGCGGCGCATCAGCGACCGGATGCGGTAGCGCCGTCTCAACGCGGCGCCGTCGTAGTGCTCCAGCACGTACCTGTTGCCGCTGCGCAGGTAGTCGAACGTGACCGAGGCCGCCAGCTCGGACATCCGCATGCACGGGTCGAGCCCGCCGGCGGTCAGCGGTGAGACCGCGCCGGCCGCGTCGCCGACCAGCAGCCCCTGCGGGCTGACGATGCGCCGCAGCACGCCGCCGACCGGAATCGGGCCGCCGCGCCGCCGCACCGGTCCGGTGGGCTCCGGCGTGGGGAACGAGTCCTTGAACCTCTGCAGCAGCTGGGGGAGCGGCGCGGTGAAGCGGTCCGCCCGGCCGGCCAGCCCGATGTGCGCGTGCTCGCCGTCGTCGATGACCCACGCGATGTAGCCGGGTGCGAGTCGCGGGTCGAGCACGCAGTGGAACGTCGGCGTCGAGCCGGTCCTGACCGGGTACACCTCCTCGATGCCGGTGATCAGCTGCCGGTTGACGCTCAGGCCGAGGCTTTTCGCGACCGTCGAACGTGCGCCGTCGGCACCGATCGTGAAGCGGGCCTTCGTCGCTTTCGACGGGTAGCCGGCGTTGAGCCGGACCTGGGCGCCGGCCTGTTCGGCGTCCTTCACGGCCTGCGCGTAGATCCCGGCCATGTCGCCGACCCGGAACTCGTCGCGGGTGCTGACCAGCTCGACCGGTCTGCGGTGCGACGGCGGGTAGAGCAGCACGCGCCGGACCGCGGGCCCGAGGTGCGGGAGGTCGAAGTCCTCCAGGGTGCGCCGCACGAAGATGCCGGTGGTGCGAATGCCGGTGTCGAGGCTGCCGCGCCGTTCGCACACGGCGACGTCGAGGCCTGCCTCGGCCAGCCGGCGGGCGGTGCGCAGACCGGCCAGGCCGGCGCCGACGACGAGCACGTCCACGGTGTCCATGCCCCGACCGTAGAATCGACCGTGCCGGGGTTTCCCGGTTTCCCGCAACACCTTCACCGAATCTGCACGGTTTCTCCACGAACGTGAGGCCTTGACACATCGGAGGTCTGTCACAGATCGTGGTGGGTACCGCCGCCTCGAACCGCCGCCCTGGTTCGAGGAGGAAACGATGGAGTTGGTCAACCGCCGCACGGCAATGCGAGGAGCGCTCGCCATCGCGGCGACACCGCTCGCAGCCGGAGTCCAGCCAGAGTCACAGCCGGAGTGGCGTCCGCCGAGGTGGGAGCGACGGCTTTCGTGCAGAAGTGGGGCCCGAACCCCGGTGTGGACGGGCTGAAGGCGTTCGTGGGCATCGAGGACGACCGCGCGAACTCGCACCCGTCCGCCACGCACATCTTCGCGGAGCAGGACCAGTACCGGTTCGTGATGCACAGGTCCGACCGCGACGGATCCGACCGGCAGCGCCAGGAGGTCCGCGCGATCCAGAAGGGCAGCAGCCGCCAGGACATGAGGAAGAACGAGACCTGGCGCTACAACTACCAGATGTACATCCCCGGCTCGTTGAAGGGGACCACCAGCTTCACCCACATCTTCCAGGTCAAGCACACCGCGGTCGCGTCGCCCGTGGTCACGATGTCGCTGTTCCGCTCCGGCTCCACCGAGACCGTCGAGATGCGGCTCTTCGGCGCGGGACAGGCCAAGCTCGGCTCCACGCCGCTCGCGCCGTTGCGCAACAGGTGGATCGACGTCGAGATCGAGATCAAGGTGGCCGACTCGGGCCGGTTGCGGTTTTCGCTGAAGGACGGCGCGACCACCGTGGTCAACGCGTCGCGCTCCGGCTTCGACACGTGGCTGGGCGGTGACCAGGCGCATCCGAAGTGGGGCATCTACCGCTCGCTCGGCGACTCAGCGCAACTGCAGGACACCTATCTGTTGCTGCGCAACATGAAGGCGTATCGCGACGAATGAGGTGTTCCCTGATGGTCGTTCGGCGGTGAGAATTACCCGCGTGGGGGACCTACACGGACGAACCGTCGAGAGCAGGGCCGGTGTCGCCGCCTTTCTGGCCGGTGTGTGGCTGATCGCGGCACCACCGGTCCTGCACTTCCACGCGTCGCTGCACGCTTTCCGGCCCTACTGGCTGTCCATGGGGCTGGCCGTCGTCCTCATGCTGCTCGGCATGGTCCGGGCGATGGCGCCGCTCGACGTGCCGCTGGTGCAGCCGATCACGATCGTGCTCGCGGCGTGGCTGATCATCGTGGCGCTGCAGGCGGGAGACGGTGGCAGTGCGGCCGTTTGGCTCAACCAGCTCGTCGTCTCGGTGGTGGTCGCGTTGTCGGCCGGGCTGGCGCTGTTGATCGGCCTGCGCCGATGAACAAGTGGACGACGCCGTCGGACGCCTGCCTGATCTGCAAGGGCGAGCAGGAGGTCGTCGTCGGCATCCGCGAGCGCGGGCCCTGGGAGCGGCAGCACAACTACACGCGGGTGCTGTTCTGCGCGGCCTGCGACGTCGGCGAGCTGCGCTCCTTCGACTACGACGACTTCGTGGTGTTCGGCGAGGAAGACGACGTGATGGTCTGGTCGGCGGTGCTCGTCACCGCGGACGTCGACCGGTTGCGGGAGATCTTCGCCTGCCCCGCGCCGCTGGACCACCGGTGCGAGTGCGCCCAGCACGTCCGCGCCTACGACACGAGTGTCAAGGCGCACAAGAAGAGGCTGCCGGAGTACGGGCCCGACCGGCACAGTCCGGTCGGGCGCACCACCGTGACGGTCCGGCCGGCCGACGGACTCGCGGAGTTCTGTTAGGGCCTGTATCGAAGTCCAGGCCCGGCTATCGCGAGCATGGACTTCGATACAGGCCCTAAGCCGACTCGGTAGATCAGTCGATCACCGCGGTCGCCTCGATCTCGACCAGGTGTTCCGGCACGTCGAGGGCGGCCACGCCGATCAACGTGGCGGGCGGCGCGGGTGTCTCGCCGAGCTTCGCCGCGGCCTTCGCGATGCCCTCCAGCAGTTGTGGCATCTTGTCCGGCGTCCAGTCCACTACGTACACCGTGATCCTGGCGAGGTCCCGCACCGTCGCGCCGGCCGCTTCCAGTGCCGTGTGGACGTTCAGGTAGGCCTGTTCGACCTGGGTGGCGAGATCCCCGCCGTCCCAGGCGACCTGGCCGGCCACGAACACCGTCCTCGACCCGGTCGCCACCGCGACCTGGTGGTAGACGTCGATCTTCGGCAGGCCGTCGGGGTGGATGAGCGTGATCATGCTTCCTCTTACTCTCTTGTGGTTACTGGGAAACCGTAGGAGAGTGGTCGCTGAACTGGAAGAACGCACTTTTTCGTGAGTGGGGAACCAAAAGGTGAGCAAGCAGCTCAGCGGTGACATCGCCCGTGCGGACTCGTTGGCGCGCGAGATCTTCTCCGACATCGCGAACAAGTGGGCGTTGCTGATCATCGAGGCGATCGGCGACGAGACCCGGCGGTTCACCGAGCTGAAGGCCGACGTCGACGGCGTCAGCCACAAGATGCTGACGCAGAACCTGCGGCTGTTGGAGCGCAACGGGTTGGTCTTCCGGGTCGTGCACCCGACCGTGCCGCCGCGCGTCGACTACACCCTCACCGAGCCGGGAAAGGCGTTACGCGCCACCGTCGACGCTATGTGCGACTGGACGCAGCGGTATCTGGGCGAGATCGAGCAGGCGCGTCAGCGCTTCGACGGCTGACCCAGGCCGGGCGCCAGGCCGGCTCGGGAACGGGCGCGAGGCTCGCGAGGTGGTCGATGATCGCCTGGAGTCCAGGGTGCGGATTCGTTGCGGGGCAGAGCAAGGAGAGCGGGTAGACCAGCGCCGGTCCGGTGATCGGGATGCGGCGCAGGTCGTGGCTCGCGGGCCAGGTGTACCGGTCGCGCGCGCCGACGAGCGTTGCCACGTCGGCGGCGTCCGCCAGGGCGTCGAGCAGCACCTCGTCACCGAAGTGCGGGCCCGCCGCGTCGAGGCGGAGGTCGAAGTCGGTGGTGAGCTGGTCGTAGAACTCCGACCACTCGCTGCGGGGTTTGATCCCGGGCACCCAGAGGCGGTGCTTGCGCAGCTGAGCCGGGGTGACCGTGCGTTCGGCGGCGAGCGGGTGCAGGGGACCGACGAGCAGTTCCAGCGGTGAGTCGAAGGCGTGGATCATCCGGACGTCGTGCGGCAGTGTGGCCGGATCGGTGACGCTGCGGAACGAGGCGTCGACCTCGCCGGCCTGGACAGCCGCGGCCGCCACCTGCGGGTCGTTGGCCCGCAGCGTCACGACGTCGAGGCGGGACTCGGGGTGTGCCCGCCAGTATTCGTGCAGTACGACGGCCTGGGCGCTGCGCAGGCCGAGGACGTCGATCCGCAGCGCCCGCGAACCCGGCCTGATCGCGGCGACGGCGCGATCGGCGCTCGCGACGACGCTTCGCGCGTGGGGCAGGAACGCCTTGCCGTCGAGCGTCGGTTCGACCCCTCGGGCGGTGCGGGTGAAGAGGCGGACCTCCAGTTCGCGTTCCAGCGCGGCGATCCGCTTCGAGACCGCCTGCTGCGTCACGCCCAGCTCGTCGGCCGTGCGCTGCAGCTGTCCGAGCTCGGCCGCGAGGACGAACGATCGCACTGCCTCGGTGTCCATCGCCCCACCCTATGCAGGCCCAACCGATGGTTGTGGCGCGCCGGGCGACGGTTGTTTGATCTTGCTCGCGCCCAGCCGATCTGATCGTGCGCGTGAAACCGAGGTCCGATTTCGGCTGGCTGTGGTCGGCTTACGCCGTCAGCACGTATGGCACGTGGATCGCCTTCGGGGCGTTCCCGCTCATCGCGGTTCAGGTGCTGCACGCGCCGGCTTTCGCGGTATCGCTCATGGAGGCGGCCGGGCTCGCTGTCGCGGCGGTCGTCGCGTTCCCGCTCGGGCCGTGGGTCGAGCGCCGGGCCAAGCGCCCGGTGATGATCGCGATGGACCTGGCCCGGTTCCTCGCGCTGGCGAGCGTGCCGGTCACGTACTTCCTTGGCTTGCTGTCCTTCGGTCAGCTGCTGGTCGTGTCCATCGTGTCCGGGACCGCGAACATCGCCTTCGGTGCCGCGTCCGGCGCGTATCTGAAGCACCTCGTCCGCGGCGAGCACCTTCTTGCCGCGAACGGGAAGTTCGAGGGCACGAGCTGGGCGGCGACCGCGGTCGGCCCGCCGCTCGGTGGCGCGCTCATCGGGGTGCTCGGCCCGGTCGTCACCGTCCTGGCCGACGCCTTCAGCTACCTGCTGTCCGCGCTCGCGGTCCTTCGCATCCGAGGGGACGACGTCGCGGCGCCCGCCGTGCGGTTGCGTCGTGCCGACCTGCTCGGCGGGTGGCGGTTCATCGTCGGCGACCGCGTCCTGCGGCGCCTCTTCCTCAACTCGGTCCTGGTCGGCGGCCTGATCATGGCCACCGTCCCGCTCCTGGCGGTCCTGCTGCTGGGCGAGCTGCACTTCCCGGCCTGGCAGTACGGTCTGGCCTTCGGCGTTCCGGCACTCGGCGGCTTCGTCGGAGCCCGTCTCTCGGCTCGGCTGGTCGCGCGCTACGGCCGTTTCCAGGTCATGACCGCGTTCGGCTGGCTGCGGTCGCTCTTCCCGCTCGGTCTCGCGTTCATCGGGCCGGGCATCCCCGGACTGCTGACCGTGATCGTCGTCGAGGGCCTGCTGATCACCTGCATGGGCGTGTTCAACCCGATCTACGCCACCGAACGCCTGCAGCGGACTCCGGCCGATCACGCCGCCAGGGTGCTCACGACGTGGAGTGTCGTGACGCGGCTCGTGCACGCCGCTCTCATGGTGATCTGGGGTTTCCTCGCCACCCTCACCAGCCCGCTGGCCGCGATCACCTGCTCCGGCGTGCTCCTGCTGGCCACTCCGCTGCTGCTGCCTCGTCGGTCACACTGGTAGTCACTCGGGCGCTACTGGACGTGTTGCTGGTTGGGCTCGGGCGGGGCGGCAGCGGTGTGGTCTGGAACTCCGAGATCCGTTGCACCACCTGGACCGCGAGGATGGCGGCGACGACTCCGACCACAGCGGAGATGGTCGAGAACGCGGCCGAGACCATGAACGACTCGTTCGTCAGCACGCCGTTCTCGTAGAACCTGAGGTACGCGATATCGAAGAGCCACATCAGGATGTAGGCGGTCCACCACCTGGTGGTCGTGGTGGGCAGCGTTCGTTGCTGCAGCGGGATGCCCTGCTGCTGCGGATCGGCGGCCCGCCAGATGTCGTCGATGACGAGCTTGGGGAACCAGAGGTTCACGATCGGCACGAACCAGCCGAGCACGACCCACACCCGGCTGTGCCGGTGTTCGTTGGCGTACGTGACGCGCTCGGCGTTGATCCGCGCGTTGTACAACCAGATGACGAACACGACGATCGCCACCAGCAGGAGCATCGTCAGCGGCAGGTCGATGAGGTTGTTGAGCAGGTCGACCATGCCCAGGTCGGCTTCGGTCACCGCGCCGGCGCGGTAGTCGCTGACCGTGGCGTAGGTGTACCAGCCGACCGCGGCCTCGGCGATGTTGCCGAGGGCGACCAGGCCGATGAGAACGGATGCCGCGAGGCCCAGGCCGCGCACGGGTCTGAAGTGCTCCATGTGTACCCCCAGAAAGCTGGATCCAGGCTACGGCCCTTTACAGCAGCTAGACGCAGTTCCGGGAGAAGTTGTTGAGTGGCCCGCCGTGTGACGGGCCACTCAGGTGGGTCAGCTCCTGCGGCTCGTAGAGGCTGAACGGCGTGCCCTGGTCGTCCCAGCAGTGGGCGATGCGGCCGACTTCCGGCACGGTCTGCACGTCGTCGCTCTTGCCGCCGAGGTCCCCGACCTTGCGCACGGACGCGTCGATGTCCGCGGTGTGGAAGTAGATGCGCGGCTGGGTGAGCTGCGCGTCCTTCGCCGCGATCGCACCCGCCGCGCCGTTGGTGACCACGTGGTAGTCCTCACCCATCGGGCTGGTCTCCCAGCCGAACACACCGGCGAAGAACGCCCGTGCCCGCGCGGTGTCTTCGGCGGGCAGCTCGAACCAGTTGGCCTCTCCGGACATCTCGATCGCTCCTTCGGTTGTCGTTGCGTCGAGCGAAGGACGAGCGAGCGGGTCCGAACTCGACATCAGGTCCCGAGAACTTTCTGGCCGGTGTCGAAGTGGTCGAGAGCGGCACCGACGGCGGCGGCGACGGTCACCTCGAAGATCTCGTCCTCGGTGTGCTGCAGCTTGAGCTGGGCGATGTCCTCGTCGGTGATGCGGTACGAGGCGGTGCGAACTGTTGCCGCGTAGGAACCCCAGGCATTCCCGGCCGCGGCGGCCTGGCGCAGCGCCGGTGACGTCCGTGCCGGAGCTTCCAGCACGGCGCGGCGGAGCTCCGCCGGGCTGCCAACGCCTGGGCCGGTGAACAAGCGCGGGAACCGGTAGCCGAACCGGTGCAGCGAGCGGGTGCCGGATTCGAGCTGGCCGGGCAGCAGCTCGAACTTGAACACGTTGGCGAGCCGGCTCACGACCTGGAAGATCAGGCTGACGTTCAGCGCGTCCTGGAGTGCGGTGCGCGGGATGTCTTGTGGTGTCAGGTCTTCGAGGAACGTGAGCGCGGCGGTGAGTTCCGGGCGCAGCGGGGAGGGATCACCGGCGAGCTGGATCAGTTCGGTGTGCGTGATGGCGCAGAACGGGCACTGGAGTCCTTCGGCTGTGCGCATGGCGATGTACTCGCGTTCGCCCGCTGTCCAGAACGACGGCCCGCGCATCGCCTTCGCGGTCAGGTCGAGGAACACCGCGCCGAAGAAGTCGGGGCGGTACAACAGGGTCTTCGGTACGTCCGACATCGGCACCCGCGAGACCAGCTCGGTGAAACCGAAGAACATCCGCGCGGGCAGGCGGTGGCCGCGATCGAGCACGGTGAGTCGCATCAGGAATCCTCCAGGGAACGCAGGCGTCCGGCGAGGAAACGGCGGTCCGCCGGGCTGACCGCAAGTTCGTGGGCACGTTCATACGCGGCAACGGCTTCGTCGCGCCGGTCGAGTCGGCGCAGCAGGTCCGCGCGGGCGGAGTGCAGCAGGTGGTACTCGTCGAGGCCGGTGATTTCGTCGATCAGCTTCAGACCCGCTTCTGGTCCGTCGGCCAGCGCGACGGCGACCGCGTGGTTGAGCTCGATCACCGGAGTCGGTGCGGTGGCGAGGAGTTCGGTGTAGAGGGCGGCGACGCGGGCCCAGTCGACCGGATCCTGCACGTGCAGAGCGGCGATCGCGGCGTTGAGCACGTACGGGCCGGGCGAGCCGAACCGCAGCGCGCGGTCGAGCAGCGTGACGCCCTCCGAGATCTGGTCGGCGTCCCAGAGCGTGCGGTCCTGGTCGTCGAACAGCACGAGGTCGCCGTTCGCGGTGTGGCGGGCGGCGCTGCGCGAGTCGTGCAGCAGCATCAACGCCACCAGCCCGTGCGCTTCCGGTTCGTCGGGCATCAGGGCAGCGACGAGCTTGCCGAGCCGAAGCGCCTCCCGCCGCAGATCGGTGTCTCCCGTCGTATAACCCCTCGTGAAGATCAGGTAGATGACCGCGAGCACACCGGAGAGGCGTTCGGGCAGCAGGTGGTCCGCCGGCACCTCGAACGTGATGCCCGCGTCGCGGATCTTGCGCTTGGCCCGGACCAGGCGCTGGGCCAGCGCGGGTTCGGCGGCGAGGAAGGCGCGCGCGATCTGCGCGGCCGTGAACCCCGCGACCGCCTGCAGGGTGAGCGCGACCCTGGCTTCCTCGGCCAGCGCGGGGTGACAGCAGGTGAAGATCAGGCTCAGCCGTTCGTCGCCGAGGTCGACGAGCTGCTTCTCGGTCATCGTGACCGGTCGCGGCGGCTCCGGCAGCTTCGTGCGCGCCATTGTGGCGTGCCGGATCCGGTCGAGCGCGTGGTTGCGGGCGACGGTGAGCAGCCACGCGAACGGGTCGTCCGGCACGCTGGCCCGCGGCCACTTCCGCAACGCCTGCGAGCACGCCTCGTGCAGCGCGTCCTCGGCGAGCTCGAAGTCGCCGAGCGCACGCACGAGCGCCGCGAGCATCCGGCTCCGGTGCTCGCGGTACACCCGCTCGACCGCGGCTGAGGCGAGATCGCTCATGCCACCCCGTGGTTCAGGCCGGGGAAGTGGTCGACCGGGCGCACCTCGATCGTGGCACCGAACTGTGCCTGCGGAACCATCTCGGCCAGCTCCAGCGCCTCGTCGAGGTCACGGCAGTTCAGCAGGTAGTACCCGCCGAGGTGCTCGTGCGTCTCAGCGAACGGCCCGTCGGTCAGCATCGCCTTGCCCTCGCGCACCCTGAGCGTGGTCGCGGTGCTCACCGGTTTCAGCGGGTCGCCCGCCACGAACACCTCCCGGCGCCGGCACTCGTCGGCGAACGCGTTGACCCGCGTCAGGATCTCCTCGAACCGCGGATCACCGGGCCTCGGCCGGTCCTCGCAGTTGTAGATCAGAAACATGTAGTGCATCGATGCCCTCCAGTCGTCGCTCCGAGGACGAACGAACCCTCTGGAACTCGACATTCGAGCATGCTGCGTTTCGGACGGCGCGGCGAGCGCCTCAGCGGTGTCCTGGGCCGCGCGCCGCACCAGCGAGCCGGCGATCGACGCGACCAGCTCGTAGCTGCGCCGGCGGTCCGCGTGGTGGTAGATCGGCGAGGTGATCATCAGCTCCCCGGTGCCCGTCTCGTCGAGCACCGCCTGGAGCCCGCGCGTGATCGTCTCCGGCCCGCCGACCAGCACCCGGCCGTCGTCGGGGTTGGGGTGCGCGGCCGCGTCCTGCGGGCTGGGCAACAGGATCCGGTTGCCCTCCCTGCGGCTGCGCACCTTCGTCCTGATCGGACCGGCCAGCCACTCGGCCCGTTCGTCGTCCTCGGCGGCGATCACGGACACGCTGACCAGGTCCGCCTCGCACGTCTCGGCTCGGACTGAGATGCCGGGCGAACGCGAACGGCATCCCCAGCTCGGCCGCGAGCGTCGCGGTGCCGGGCGAGGAACCGAGCAGCCACAGCTCCGGCACGTTGCCGCCCTGCACCGGGACCGCTGTGGTGTTCTCCGAGGTGAGCAACGCCTGCAGCTCTTCCAGTTGCTCCCGATACGGCCGGTCGGTTCTGCGCAGCGCGGCGACGACGTGCGGCGCCCCGCCCGGCGCGCGGCCGATGCCGAGGTCGATCCGGCCGGGATGCAGCGCCGCGAGCGTCCCGAACTGCTCGGCCACCACGAGCGGCGGATGGTTCGGCAGCAACACCCCGCCCGAGCCGACGCGCAGGCGTTCGGTGACGGTCGCCAGGTGTCCGACGAGGACGGCGGGCGCGGAGCTGGCCACCCCTCGCATGCCGTGGTGCTCCGGTACCCAGTACCGGTGAAACCCCAGCTCTTCGGCCAGCTCCGCGAGATCGACGGTGTTGAGGAGCGCCTGCCGCGGCGTGAACCCTGCACGATGGGTGAGGTGTCCAGTACCGACAGGCGAATCCCCATACCGGGACCCTAGGCTAGCAGCGTTCGTCGGTCTCGCCCCAGTAGACGTTGCCGTCGCCCCACACTTCGCCGTGTGCCTTGGTGCACTTGGTGAGCGTTTTGGTGCCCTCGGACCAGACTTCCTGCTTGTTGCGCCCGTTGACGTTGCTGCCGTGGTTGTACAGGCCGTTGATGGTCATTCCGGCGCTGGAGCTGAAGCCGCCCGGCAGGGAGGCGTAGGAGTCCCAGACGTAGGTGTAGGCCCAGTTCTTGTCGCAGCCCTTGAACTGCTTGACCGACGCGATGATCGTGTCGCCCTTCTTCACGTAGCCGGTCGAGCCGATCTTCACGGTCTGCGAGCAGCCGGGTGCCTGCTCGGCCTGGGCGGTGCTCGTCAAGCTCGTCATGCCGAGCACCGAGAGCGCCACCGCGGGCAGGATCAACATTGCTTTGCGCATGCCTCACGGTGGCGCTCGCCGGTTAGCCGGTAGTAAATCGTCGCGAGAACCCGCGCGTCGGCCGTGGTCAGGGCTGGGCCGTGATGTCGGAGGGGTGCTGCGCCAGCGGCGTCACCTGGACCGTCATGAACTCCCACAGCGGTAACGACGACAGGACGGCGTGTAACTCGTCGTTGGTCGGCACGTCGAAGATGCTGATGTCGCTGTACCTGCCGACGACCCGCCACAGGTGCGGCCACACGCCGAGTTTCTGCAGTTCCAGGGCCCGATCTTTCTCGGCGGCGACGAGTTCGGCGCGGCGGCCGGGGTCGAGGTCGTGGGGCAGCGAGACATCCATCCGGACGTGGAAGAGCACGGTCACCTCCTGGTAGGCCGCGACGCCGCTGTGCCGACCGGGCTCTCGATCGAGGCGCCGCCGTGACCGGGAATACCCGCCGTGGCGGGTGTTGAAGCGATGGCCGTGGTCGTCGGTGCGGCGGCCTCACACCCCGGTGACGCCGTCGATCCCCTCGCGCAGGAAGTCCGCGTGGCCGTTGTGCCGCGCGTACTCGTGGCAGAGGTGGTGCATGACCAGCCGCAACGACACCTCGGAGTCCCACCGCGGCTGGTAGCCGGTGACGTCCAGCGACTCGGCCTCACGCTCGATCCGGCGCGCGTGCTCGACCTCGGCCTGCCACGCCTGGAAGGCCTCGCCGCGGGACGAGTTCCCGGCGTCGTAGGCCACCTGGTAGTCGTTCTCGGCGGACCACACGAGCGGGATGTCCTCGCCGTTGATCACCTTGCGGAACCAGGTGCGCTCCACCTCCGCCATGTGCCGCACGAGGCTGAGCAGCGTCAGCGTGGACGGTGGCATCGAGCGGCGTTTGAGGTCGTCGTCGGACAGGCCTTCGCACTTCATCGCGAGGGTGGCGCGGTGGAAGTCGAGGAACGCGCGCAGGGTCTCGCGTTCGCCCGCCTGGAGCGGCGGCCCGATTCGTTCGGTGGTCACCGGGCCAGTCTGGCATCAGGATGATCTCGTGGACCTGGGACTGACGGGACGCCGGTACGTGGTCACGGGCGGCAGTCGCGGTATCGGCCGCGCGATCGTCGATGTGCTGCTGGCCCAAGGTGCGCTGGTGGCGACGTGTTCGCGCAACGATCCGGCGTGGGGGCCGGAGGTGCCGGCGCGCGCCGGTGACGTGCGGGACCGCGCCAGGTTCGAGCGGTCCGGCGCTTCGGACTTCGCCGGGTGGGAGGCCGCTGAGGCGCGCCGGCGGGGGATTCCGCTCGGCCGGTTCGGCACGCCGCAGGAGGTCGCGCCGATCGTGGCGGTGCTGCTGTCCCCGCTGTCGTCCTACGTGGCCGGAGCGGTGGTGGACGTGTCTGGCGGCCGCGCCTTTAGGCCGTTCGGGTGAGGCTTGATCGCCACGGCAACCGGTCGCACAGGCCGGGCGTGTCCGTCGCGTCATCAAGAGATCCCGGGGGGAATCCCAGATGCGCAGTCTCGCGCTCATCGCGGCAATTGGTCTGGCCTGCACGGCCGTCGCGGCACCGGCCGTGGCGGCCCCTGATCCGGCAACGTGCACGTGGGTCGTGTCGAAGGTGCTCGCACCTGACGGTTACGAACCGACCCGCACCCATGTGTAGGGGCACCGACAGTCACGGCAACTACGCGGGCGTCTCGATCAGGCCGGGCACCAACACGTTCGACCTCGTGCTCTGGACCAACGGGCAGCCGCGGGTCGTCGATGGGCTGCAGCACCTGCTGTTTCTGCAGATGGCCGACGAGAACTCGGCGGGCACGGTGTTGTTCGACGCCAGCTGGCCGGACCAGCAGCGGCGGATCGCCATGCTGTACTCGGGCGGGCACTGGGGTGCGGGCACGTTCACCGAACTGGTCCCGCCGGCCGGGTACCGCGTTTCCGGGACGACCGCGCTCAACGAACGCGGGGACGTGCTGGGCCACGGCGAGCGGATCTCGGACGGCCAGGTGGTTTCCCTGCTGTGGTCCACGATCGCGGCCGGGCCGCTCGTCATCGACTCCTCGCTCGGCTCGCCGGTGGACCTGGACGACGACGGCACGGTGCTGCTCCGTGGCCGCGACGGGAGGTCGGCGTCGTTGTGGCGCAACGGTCAGGTGACCCCGCTGGCCGCCGACGGTGACAAGCAGCTGTTCGTGGAGGCGATCCGCAACGGCAAGGTGGTCGGCTACGAGGTCGTGTCACCGTGGCCGGACTCGCAGGCCCTGCTGTGGGACCGCGACGGCAACGTCCGGGACATCGAGGACGGCGGGACCGCGTTCGCCATCAACGCGGGCGGGCTGATCACCGGCGAACGGTCCACGATGGTGGGTCACGAGTCGATCTGGCGGGACACGGCCTTCCTGGGTGAACTTCCTTACCCCGACGGCATCACCTTCGTCTCCGAGCTGTTCGTGGTGGGCGACGACAACGTCCTCTTCAGCGAGTCGAGCCAGGTCGGGCCGCTGCGCTGGAGGTGCCGGCCGGAGACGCGCGACCCGAGGTGACGTGCGGGGCGCCACACCGCTCCTCGCTCCTGATCGGCGCTAACGTTGCCGGTGAGGAAAGGGGAGCGGTGATGGCGCAGCTCGACCAGGCGGAGTCGGTGTTCGCGGCGGCCCGGTCGAGGCTGTTCGGCATCGCGTACCGCATGACCGGCAGCGTCGCGGACGCCGAGGACCTGGTGCAGGAGGTCTGGCTGCGCTGGCAGCTCGCCGACCGCGCGTCGGTGCTCAACCCCGAGGCGTACCTGGCCACCGCGATCACCCGGCTCGCGATCAACGAGTCGCAGACGGCCCGCGCGCGGCGGGAGACCTACGTCGGGCCGTGGCTGCCCGAACCGGTCGACACCGCCGCCGACCCGCAGCTCGGCGCCGAGCAGGGCGCGGTGCTGGAGCTCGCGGTGCTGTTGCTGCTGGAGAAGCTCACGCCGACCGAGCGGGCCGCGTACGTCCTGCGCGAGGCGTTCGACTACCCGTACCGGGAGATCTCCGAGATCGTCCAGACCAGCGAGGTCGCGGCGCGGCAGCTGGTGAGCAGGGCGCGCAAGCACCTCGCGGACGAGCGGCGCGTGCCCGTCGAGCGGGCCGAGCAGCGCAGGCTCCTGGAGGCGTTCGTGGCGGCCGCGCAGGCCGGTGACCTCGCCGGGCTGGAGAAGCTGTTCGCGCAGGACGTGGTGAGCTACTCCGACAGCAACGGCGCGGTGCGGGCGGCACAACGGCCGCTGTTCGGCGCGGCGACCCTGGCGAAGATCTTCGCGGCGTGGGCGCCGGGCTTCTGGGCCGGTGCGGACGTCGGCTACGTCGACGCGAACGGCCTGGCCGCGGTCCGGCTGCGCAGGGACGACAACACCTACGCCGTGATCACCGTGACGGCCACCGAGGACGGCATCGACCAGGTGATGTGGCTGGTCAACCCGGAAAAGCTGGCCGCGTTCCAGTAGCCCTGTCACAACTGCGCCGGCTGTCTTGTCCTAGCTCGTGAACGCCCGCACGGGACGGGCTCACGAGAGGGACGGACCATGAGGATCGTTGTCATCGGTGGCACCGGGTTGATCGGCAGCCAGGTCGTGCAGCGGCTCGGTGAACACGGCCACGACGCTGTGCCGGCGTCCCCGAACAGCGGCGTCAACACTGTCACCGGCGAGGGCGTCAAGGAGGTCATGCAGGGCGCCGACGTGCTCATCGACGTGTCGAACTCGCCGTCGTTCGCCGACGACGACGTCATGAGCTTCTTCACCACCGCCACGACGAACCTGACCGAGGCGGCCAAGGAGGCGGGCGTCGGCCACTACGTCGCGCTGTCGATCGTCGGCACCGACGAGCTGCCCGACTCGGGCTACCTGCGGGCGAAGGCGGCGCAGGAGAAGCTGATCACCGAGTCCGGCCTGCCGCACTCGATCATCCGCGCCACCCAGTTCTTCGAGTTCGCGGGCGCGATCGCGAACTCGGCGACGGTGGACGGCGTCGTGCACCTGCCGCACGGTGGCGTGCGGCCGATCGCGGCGGCGGAGGTGGCGGCGGTGGTCGGCCGGACCGCGGCGACCGGGCCGGTCAACGGCGTGCTGGAGATCGGTGGACCGGAGGAGTTCGCCATGGACGAGTGGATTCGCACGGTGCTCACCGCGCGCGGCGACTCGCGCGAGGTCGTCGGCGATCCGCAGGCCAAGTACTTCGGCACCTTGCTGACGGGCCGGCAGCTCGTGCCGAACTCCGGTGCGCAGCTGCAGCAGACCAGCCTGAAGGAGTGGCTGGCGGCTGGTAACTGAACGTCCACAGTGGACGGGCGGCTGGTCGTCGCCCGTCCGAGGTGGTGCCGGCGGGCCAGGTGCTGAGTACGGCGTGGCCGGGTTGTCGAGGAGTCGCGCGGGAAGTCGGCGGCCTGCCGGCGGGCGAACTTCCCGGCCGGAGCCGCCGCCCGCGCGAAACAGTGCGCGTCGAATGCCGACCAGGGTGTTTCCCTGGTGCGAACGCAGGGGCACCTGACCGACTGTTGGTCGCATGACCGCGAAGCTCGACGCGCCGGTGAGGACACCGAGCTGGGCGCTCCCGATCAGCCTGTTCTCCATCCCGCTCGGCCTGGCCGGACTCGGCGGCGCCTGGACCGCCGCCGCCAGGCTGCTCGGCGCACCCACGTGGCCGTCCTCGGTGGCGTTCGGCGCCGCCACCCTGGTGTTCGCGGCGTTCACGCTCTCCTATCTCGCCGGCACGTTCCGGCCGGGCACCGGTGGCGGTGCTTCCGCCTCGACCTGCGCCACCCGTTGCTCGGCCCGCTGACGGCCTACCTCCCGGTGATCGCGATCCTGCTGCTCGCGCACTACGCCGCGGCCCTGGGTGCCGCGGCCGCGTGGCTGATCTGGCTCGCGGTGGCCGGCCTGGCGCTGAACGCCGCGGCGCTGTTCGCCCGCTGGCTCAAGCAACCGCTGGACCGCGACGCCATGCACCCCGGCTACTTCCTCCCGGTCACCGCAGGCGCGTTCATCGCCGCCATCGGCTTTGTGAGCGTTGGCTTCCACGGCGCGGCCGTGGCGGTGTTCGGCGTCGGCATCTACTTCTGGCTGCTGCTCGGCGCCGTGATCACCGCCCGGCTCTTCTTCGGCACCGCCATGCCGTTGCCGCTCAAGCCCGTGCTCTCGATCCTGCTCTCGCCGCCGGGCACCGCGAGCGTCGCCTGGTTCGCGATCACCGGCGGCGCCATCGACGACCTGCAGGCCGCGATCGGCGGCGTCACCCTCTTCATGTTGCTGGTGCAGCTGTTCTTCGTCCGCGACTACCTGCGGTTGCCGTTCAGCACGCAGTTCTGGGTGTTCACGTTCCCGCTCGCGGTGCTCGGCAACATCGGCATCCGCTGGGCCGCGGGCGTGCACTTCGCGGGATGGCAGGTCGCGGGCTGGGCGGCGCTGACCGTCAGCACCGTGCTGATCCTCGCGATTCTGGCCGCCTCAGTGCGAGCCGGTATCGAACACTTGATCTCCCAGACCGGCCCCCGCTAGGGTTGCCGCGTCTGACTCACTATCTGGGGGGATTCATGAGTCGAAAATTCGGCTTTGTGCTGTCCGCATTCGTTGCGGCAACGGTTGTCGGCGCCACACCCGCACACGCGGCGACCACGATCACCGAACTCGGCAAGCTGCCGGGAGCGACGTCTCAGATCGCGGTTGCGGTCAACAACGCCGGCGTTGCGGCAGGAACCGCGACCAGCGCCGGCAACTTGACCCGTGCGGTTGTGTGGGACAGCAACGGCGTGGTGAAGGACCTCGGTGGCCCGACCGGTTCTTCGGTCACCAGAGCGAAAGCTATCAACAGCCAAGGCGTGATCGCGGGCGAGATCACCTTGTCCGGCTCCACGACAGGCGTCCGGTTCAACCTTGACGGGACGCACACGGTCTTGAGCCCGGCGTACGACGCCGCCACCACCATCACCGGGATCGACGACACCGGCGCGATTTACGGCTACGGCTACGAAGCCGGGCCTACGTCCTTCAGGTGGTACGCGTTGCGATGGGACGCGAACGGCGTGCAGACCTACCTGCCGATGCCGAAGGGCTACCTGAACGGTGGCATCACCGCTGTCTCGCCGAACGGGATCGCGACCGGCTGGGTCGCCGGGCACGCGGGGACGTCGCGGACCGCGGCACGCTGGAACCGCGACGGCTCGGTCACGGTGCTCTCCGGCATTCCCGGCGGTGAGGATGCCCGTGGGGCCGGGGTGAACCAGTACGGCGAGGTGATCGGGCACGCCGTGGACTACGACGGGGTCACGCAGGCGGTGCGGTGGAACCGCGATGGGTCGATGACGTTGCTCGGTGCGAACTCCGGTTCGACGGCGATCAATGACGCCGGGGTGGCGGTCGGCACCGTCGGGAACAGGCCGGTTCGCTGGCGTGCCAACGGTGACGCGCTCGACCTGGGCTTGCCGGCTGGCGCCGTTTCCGGCGGACCGACGAGTATCAACAACGCCGGTGTGATCGTCGGCGTCGTCGACGGTGTCTCCGGGCAGACCGCAGTCAAGTGGGTCGTCAGCTGACCTGAGATACGACAGGCTCGGCCGGGCGAACCTCTTCGTATGGTGAAGGGGGTCGCCCGGATCCGCCCGACCGACTGCTTCGCATCGCGGCGTCCACGTCGTCGAACCCGCCTACCGTCCACTTCAGACGGTTTCTGCCACCGCGTGCCCGCTCACCGCGGGGGATCCGATCACGTCGCTCCACCTAAGCAGGCTGCCCGAAGTCCTGTGCGTTACTCGCGGAGCGGTTCGGCGTCCAGCCCGATGCGTCTGCAAGTACCACCAACTCTTGATCGAATCGCCGTCAACTACACCCAACCTGTTCCACATCCCGCAGCACCGGCACCAGGTGCCCGGGCCCGAAACGCCCTGTTGGTAGTAGAAAAACGCCTGTTGATGTTGAGTTGGTGGTACTTGCTGACGCCGGCAGCAACGAGTCGCCTGAGGTTCCGGACAAGACTTCTGGCCAGGTGCTTAGAACTCCGCGTCGCGCAGCTGCCTCCGCGACGTGACGCCGACCTTGCCGAACACCTTGCGCAGATGCCATTCGACGGTGCGCGGGCTGATGAACAGGCGGGTGCCGATCTCCGGGTTCGAGTAGCCCTCGCGGGCCAGCCGGGCGATCTGGTACTCCTGCGCGGTCAGCTCGTCGGTGGTCTCGGCGGTGCGCTTGCGGGAGGACTTCCGCGGCGATCGTGCAGCCGACTGGGCGAAGTACGTCGCTGAGGCACGGGAGCTCGTTGCCCGGATGACGGACGACAGCATCGGGTGGCCACCCTAGGGGTCGTCCCTGATGTGCGAACTCGTTGGCGCGGCTTAACTTCCACGCAAGCGAGGGAGGCCGCGATGAAGGCGATCGTGCAGGACGGATACGGCTCGTCGGACGTGCTGGAGCTTCGGGAGGTGGACCGCCCGGTGCCCGCGGCCGGCGAGGTGCTGGTGCGGGTGCGGGCGTCGTCGGTGAACGCCGCCGACTGGCACGTGATGCGGGGCGACCCGTACTTCGCGCGGCTGTTCCTGGGACTGCGCGCGCCGAAGACGCGGATCCGCGGGCTCGACTTCGCGGGCGTGGTCGAGGCCGTCGGGCCCGGTGTCGGCGGGATGCTGCAGGTCGGCGACGAGGTGTTCGGTGAGGTCGAGGGGTCCTTCGCCGAGTACGTCTGCGTCAAGACGGAGCTCGTCGAGCACAAGCCGGCGAACCTGACGTTCGAGCAGGCGGCGACGCTGCCGCTGGCGGGCAACACCGCGTGGATGGGGCTGCGCGAGTTGCAGGCGGGGCAGCGGGTGCTGATCAACGGCGCGTCCGGTGGGGTCGGGCTGATGGCCGTGCAGATCGCCAAGGCGCGCAAGGCGAACGTGACCGGCGTCTGCAGCACGCGCAACGTGGAGATGGTGCGCGAGGCCGGCGCCGATCAGGTCGTCGACTACCAAGCCGAGGACTTCGCCCGCAGCGGCGAGCGCTACGACCTGATCTTCGACCTCGTGGGCAACCGGACGATGAGGGAGCTGCGCGGGTCGCTCACCGAGGACGGCGTGCTCGTGCTGTCCGGCGGCGGCAGCTTCACCGGCGGGGTGCTGTTCGGCCCGTACCGGTTGATGATCCTGGCCAAGGTGCTCAGACCGTTCACCCGGCAGCGGATCGTGGTGCTGGAAGCCAAGGCCGGCAAGGAGAATCTGGCCGCACTGCGGGAGCTCGCCGAGGCCGGGAAGCTCGTCCCGGTGATCGAGCGGACCTACCCGCTGACCGACGCCCCCGACGCGATCCGGCACGTGGAGCGGGAACACGCGCGGGCGAAGGTCGTGGTCACCACCTGACGCCAGAAAACCTGACGCTGGAAAATACGTGGCGCTCGACCCCGTGTGGCAGCGAGGATCCGGCGATGGTCGAGGTTCGGGTCACCACCGGAGCGGTTCGAGGCACTGAAGAAGCGGGCGTGGCGGTGTTCCGTGGCATCCCGTTCGCGGCGCCCCCGGTCGGCGCACTGCGGTTCGCCGCACCGCGACCGGCCGAGTCTTGGGACGGTGTGCGGGACGCGCTGGCGTTCGGTCCGCCACCGCCGCAGCCGGCGGTCTTCGGCATGGACCTGGTGGGCGCGGCCGGCGACGAGTGGCTGACGGTGAACGTGTGGTCGCCGGACCTCGGCGCGAACCTGCCGGTCATGGTGTGGATCCAGGGCGGCGCCTACACGTTCGGCATGTCCGGTCTGCCCGAGTACGACGGCACGCGGCTGGCGCTGGACGGCGTCGTCGTGGTGACGTTCAACTACCGCGTGGGCATCGAGGGCTTCGCTTTGGTAGACGGCGCGCCGCCGAACCGGGGGCTGCTCGACCAGGTTGCCGCCCTGGAATGGGTGCGCGACAACATCACGGCGTTCGGCGGCGACCCCGGCCGCGTCACGATCTTCGGCCAGTCCGCGGGCGGTGGCTCGGTCGCCGCGCTGCTGGCGATGCCGCGGGCCGCCGGCCTCTTCCACCGCGCGGTCGCGAGCAGTGTGCCGAGCCCGTACTTCTCGCGTGAGCTGGCCGCCGACATCGCCGCCGCCTGTGCCGCCGAACTGGGCGTGCGGCCGGACGAGCTGTCCACTGTGGACCCCGAACTGCTGCCGGTGGCCGGCGACGAGATCATGGCCAAGATGGACCGGTTCGCCGACCGCTGGGGACAGGTCGCGTTCAAGGTGATCCCGTTCGCGCCGGTCGTCGACGGCGACGTGCTCCCGGTCACCCCGTGGGAGGCCCTGGCCGCGGGCGCGGCCAGGGACGTCGAGCTGCTCGTCGGCCACACCCGGCATGAGCAACGGATCCTCACCGCGCTCGACGGGATCCTCGGCGAGGTGACCGAGCAGCAGGCGGCGACCGCGCTGAACGTCCTCGCGCCCGGCCTGGGATATCGGGAGAGCTTCCCGGACGCGGGCCCGGACGAGCTGTACGACCTGGCCTGCTCGGACTGGCTGTTCCGGATGCCGACGCTGCGCCTCGCCGAGGCCCAGGTCGCGGCCGGCGGCCGGGCGCACGTCTACGTGCTGGCCTGGAACGCGCCCGGGATGGGCGGTGGGCTGGGCGCCTGCCACGGCCTGGACGTGCCGCTGGTCTTCGGCAACCTCGACCGCGGCCAGCCCGCCGTGTTGCTCGGTGAACAGGCGCCGGAGGAGTTGTCGGGACGCATGCGCGGCGCGTGGACGGCGTTCGCGACCAGCGGTGATCCTGGTTGGCCCGCCTACGACACGGCGCAGCGCCTCACGCAGGTCTTCGACGTTCAGGACCAGGTGACCGCGTACCCGGAGGAGGCGTCCCGGCTGATCTGGCAGAACCACACGTTCGGCGTGAACTTGCTGTCACCTTCTCAGTCCTGACTCCCTGCAGGCGGTGACGGAGACCGGCGAGGCCTCCTCCCCGGACGGCCTCGTGGGGGCCAGGGTCGACGCGGGCGGCATGCTCACCTCGCTGTTCCTCGCGTCCGGCGTGCGGCAGCTGGACCCGCGCGAGCTCGCGGCGTTGATCACGACGGTGACCCAGCAGGCCGTCGCCCCGCCGCGGGCCGCGATCCGGCGCACGTTCACCCCAGCCGCACGACGAGGGCCTGGCGAAACAGCTGCCCGCGCTGCTGCCGGAACCGGCCGCCCCCGCGCCGCCCGCCCGGCCCCGCCGGCCCGAGCCGCGCGAGGAGGAGACGGACCGGCCGATCATGCGCGACGAGGGCTGGTGACCTTAGGGGAATACCGGCGGCCGCACGACGTTCCTGAAGTGTGATGAAGGAGAACTTCACCGAGTACCAGCCCAACGGCGAGGTCGCGGCCGACCGCTGGGTCACCGCGACGTACCTGTTCGGCGGCCACGAGGAGACCACGGCCGAACGGTGGGAGCGCGCGCAGTTGCTGTTCGAGGCCAAGGACTACGCCAAGGCCGCGCAGTTGCTGGCCGAGGTCGCCGAGGAAGTGCCGTTCCAGACGGACCTCCGCCTGCTGCTGGCCCGCGCCTACTACCACTCGGCCCAGCTGGGCAAGGCCGAGGCGCAGCTCCGCGTCGTCGTGGACCGCGACCCGGTCGAGCACTACGCCCACCTGTTGCTCGGGCGGACCTTGGAACGGCAGGGACGGCCTGAAGAGGCCGCCCCGTGGCTCCGGCTCGCCGCCGCCTTCGGTGGCGAACTAGCCGACGTCTAGTTTCGCGAACGCCCTGAGCAGGCCAGGCGCGACCCGCCCGGCGAGCCGGGCCGCCTTCGCCTCGATGGTGACCGGCACCACCGCACGGTTGCGGCGCACCGCACGCACGATCTCGGCCGCCACGCCCTCGGGGCCGAAGCCCCGGCGGGCGTAGAGCCGGGACGCGCGGGCCTGCTTGCGGCGTTCCTCGTCCGCACTCACCCCGGAGAACGTCGTGGTGGCCGTGATGTTCGTGTTCACCAGCCCCGGACAGATCGCGCTGACACCGATGGCGTGCGGCGCGAGCTCGGCCCGCAGGCAGTCCGACAGCATGAACACCGCGGCCTTGCTGGTGGCGTACGCGGAGAGGATCTTCGACGGCAGGTAGGCCGCCGCCGAGGACAGGTTCACGATGTGGCCGCCCTCGCCGCGTTCGACCATCAGCTCGCCGAACGCGCGGCAGCCGTGCACGACGCCCCACAGGTTGACGTCCAGCACCCGTTGCCACTGTTCGGTGGAGGTGGACAGGAACGATCCGGAGTGGCCGATACCGGCGTTGTTGACGACGACATCGGGCACACCGTGCTCGTCGGCGACCTGCCGCGCCCACGTTCGCACCGCCTCTTCGGAGCGCACGTCGACCTCGTAGGCGTGGCCGTCGACCAGGTCCGCGGTCTCCTTGGCCGCCGCGAAGTCCACATCGGACACCACGACCCGCGCGCCCGCCTTGCCGAACGCCACCGCCGTCGCCCGGCCGATGCCGCTGCCACCACCGGTGATCACGACGAGCTCTCGCGGGGGAGTGGTGTCCGCGACGAACTCGCTGATCATGCGGGCGACCTGCTCGGGGTGGCTGAGCGGGGCCCAGTGCCCGGCGGCGATCCGGCGCCGGCGCAACGACGGCACCCAGCGTTCGAGGTCGAGCGGCTCGGTGCGGATGTAGCGGTCCCTGGTCGGCTGGATCACCTGCACCGGCATGGGCGCGAGACGCTGCCGTGGCGAGCGCATGACCTGGCGGATGTTGGCCCGGTACAACGAGATCCCGCGCACCGCGTCGCGCGTGATCGTGCTCGCGGGCCTGGCCTTGACGCCCTCCAGCCGCTGCAGCACGGCACCCCAGCGGCGGCCGAGGTAAAGGCGCCAGAACAGCGGCGCGACCACCGGCAGGTAGAACGCGGCGATGTACCAGGACCGGAAGAACTGCCTGAGATGGGCGATCGACAGCCTGCGGCGCGACCAGTGGCCCAGGTGGTCGAGGCACGGCCCGGAGATCGACGTGAACGTCGCGATCCGCGCGCCGGGCGTGGTCACCGCCTCCCACGACTGGATCGAACCCCAGTCGTGGCCGACGACGTGCACCGGTTCGTCCGGGCTCACCGCGTCGATCACCGCGAACAGGTCGGCGGCGAGGTGTTCCAGCCGGTAACCGTCCTCAGTGGAGGGTGGAGTGGACTCGCCGGCGCCGCGCACGTCGTAGGTGACGACCTTGAAGTCCTTCTCCAGCAAGGCGGCCACCCGGTCCCAGACGATGTGCGTGTCGGGATATCCGTGGACCAGCACCACCGTCGGCCCGGACGTGCCGCGCACCTGCACGGCGAGCTCGACTTCCCCGGAACGCACCTTCACAGCTCCTCCAGAACTAGCCGGTCACCGGTGGGCCGGTCCACGCAGATCCGCACGCCGCCGACCTCGCACGTGCCGCAGAACCCTTGTCGGCACGAGTAGGCGACCGACGGCCGATGATCCCTGATCACGTCGAGCGCCGACCGGTCGGCGGGCACGTCGAGGGATACCCCGCTGCGGCGCAGTTCCACCGTGAACGGGCGGCCGCCGACGACCGGCGGCGGGCTGAACCGCTCGAAGTGCAGCCAGCGCGACGCGAACTCGGATCGCACCTGGTGCAGCATCGTCGCCGGGCCGCAGCAGTACACCGCGCCATCGGGCCGAGCGTCCTTGAGCAGTGGTCCGCCGCGCCCGATCCGCACGTCGACCCGGCCCATCGGCAGCTCGTCGAGGAACGGCATCGCCGCCATCGACCGGCCGCAGTACACGAGCCGCCAGGGAAGGCCCGCCCGCGCCGCCGCCCGCACCATCGGCAGGATCGGCGTGATCCCGATGCCCCCGGCCACGAACAGCACCGGCCCGATGCCGGCGAACGGGAACGCGTTGCGCGGCCCGCGAACCTGGATCCGCTCGCCCACCCGCAACGCCTGCACCTCGCGCGATCCGGCACCGACCGCGCGCACGGCGATCCGGTAGGTCGGGTCGGCCGGGTCGCCGCAGAGCGAGTACTGGCGGCGCAGCCCGGACGGCAGGAGCAGGTCGAGGTGGCAGCCGGGTTGCCACGCGGGCAACGCCGCTCCGCCGAACCGGAGACCGACCACGCCCTCGGCGACCTCGGTGCGTTCGACGACGTTGAGCCACAACGCATCCCGCGCCACACCGGGCCGCGCACGGCCGCCGATCCGCAGGACCGCGGCGTCGTAGAGGTCGCCGAGCCGGGTCAGGCCGCGCAGCATCAGTGCGCCTCCCGTGCCGCGGGCGAGGACGCCAGGTACGCGACGGCCTGCGCCGTCGACCCTTCCTGCTTCGGGTGGTAGGCGGGGTGGAAGTACCGCAGGAACGCCCGGAGGATCTCCGACAGCTTCGGCAGCAGCCCGCGCCGCCCGGCCCGCACGGTGGCACGCCAGGTCAGCCGTTCGGACGTGGTCCGGTCCGCCCGCATCATGAACCGGGCGCCCTGCACCCACAGCCAGAACAGCACCGGTGCCACCAGCAGCATCGTCCGCGCTCGGCGCACGTACCGGCGGTCGAGGTGGCACATCAGGTCGTACGCGACGCTGCGGTGCTCGACCTCCTCGGCGGCGTGCCAGCGCAACAGGTCGAGCATCACCGGGTGGATGCCGGCCCGGTCGAGCGCGTCGGCGTTCAGCATCCAGTCGCCCAGGTACGCGGTGAAGTGCTCGACCGCCGCCACGATCGCGACCCGTTCGACCAGCTGCTCGTGCGCCTGCTCGGCACCGAGCCCCGGCTTCGGGCCGAGGATCCGCCGGAACACGTGCTCCATCCGCCGCGTGAACGGCCGCGGGTCCAGGCCGTTCGCGAGCAGGTGGTCGAGCACCTCGCTGTGCGCCTCGGCGTGCATCGCCTCCTGCCCGATGAAGCCGAGCACGTCCTCGCGCAGCGTGTCGTCCTCGATCAGCGGCACGGCCTGCTGGAACGTCCGCACGAACCACCGCTCGCCCTCGGGCAGCAGCAGGTGCAGGACGTTCATGACGTGCGTGGTGACGGGCTCGTCCGGGACCCAGTGCATCGGCAGGGCCGACCAGTCGAACCGCACGTCACGCGGCTGCAGAACGAGGTTGTCCGGCTCCATCGCGACCTCCGCCGAATCTCGGGCCGACAATTACTACGCCCGCGTAGCTTTGTGAAAGCTACGCCACCGTAGCAATATGGACCCGTGAGCACAACGCGCCGGAAGTACGCCCGCCGCCTGCCGCCGGAGCAGCGCCGCGAGCAGCTGCTGGACGCCGCCCTGAGCCTGATCCCGGCGGGCTTCGACACGGTGACCATGGAATCGGTCGCCAAGCAGGCCGAGGTCACCAAGCCCGTCCTCTACGACCTCTTCGCCAACCGTGCCTCGTTGATCAGTGCATTGCTCGAACGCGAGGCCGCGCGCGCCACCGAACAGGTCCTCGCCGCCCTCCCGACCGACTTCGCCACCCGCGCCCCGGACGACGCCTTCGCCGACGCGGTCCGCGTCTTCGTGCAGGCCGTCGTCGAGGCCCCCGACCGCTGGCGCCTCGTGCTGCTGCCACCCGAGGGCACGCCGCACGAGTTCCGCGCCCAGGTGGAACTCGTGCGCGCGGGCGTGCTGGCTCAGATCGAGGACCTGGCCGCGCTCGGGGTGAAGGAACTGGGCGGACTCGACGACCTGGACTCGGCACTGCTGGGCCACGCGATGCTCGCCCTGGCCGAGATGTCCGGCCGGCTCGTGCTGACCGAGCCCGAGAAGTTCACGCCGGACCGGTTGGTGGCGTTCGTGACCCGGATCGCGCACGGCCTGCGCTGAGCATGTTCTGAAAGGTTGGTCATCCCCGCCTGGTCCGGACGTGGCCGAGCAGCGCCAGCCCGGTCGGGTCGTGGCCGACCGACACCTCGCACCCCGGCACGAGCGCCCGGACCGCGGCCTCGTCGCGCTCGATCAGCGACCAGCCCATCAGGTGCTCCATCGTCCACCGGAACGGGTTGCCCGCGGCGATGGCGGAGAGGTGGAAGAGTGGCGCCCGGACGGCAGAGCCTGGTCAGGACGGCGTCGGTGAGCCGTTGGGCGGCGCGGTCGTTGAGGTAGTCGTAGAGGCCGCCGGCGAGCACCAGGTCGAACGGCCCGAGCTCGGCGAGCGGGCCGATCGCGCGGAACACGTTGCCGGGCACCATGGTCGTGCGGTCGTTCAGCAGCCCCAGTCGTTTACTGGCCAGGGTGAGCGCGTCCGGGTCGACGTCGTTGAGCACGAACCGGTCGCCGGGGCGCACGACACCGGGCGGGATGGCGCGCAGGTCCGCGGCGCCACCGGCGGCGAGCAGCAGCACGGCGCGCGGGCCGTTGCGTTGTGCGGTGAGGACGTCGCTGATCAGCCGGGCCTGGTGCAGCACCCGGTTGCGGAGCTGCTGGCTGATCGCGGAGGTCTGCAGGTTCGCCTCGACGTGCCAGCCGAGGGTGCCCGGCGCGCCGCTGTTGGCGTGGGCCATGACGTGCTCGACCAGCCGGCTGTCGCCGGGGTAGCCGCGCACCCATTCCTCCTCGTCGCGCAGGAACGGCGATCGCCCGCACGCCGCACGGACGGGTTCGACGATCGCGGCGATGTCCTCGTCGGGCACCGCGGCGGCGACGCTGGCGCCGATCTGCGCGCCGAGCGCGCGGAAGCGGCCGGCGACGTGCGGGAACACCGCGGGGTCGGTGAGGTTCAGCTCCGTCCTGCTGCGCAGGAACGCGTCGACGGCGTCGCTGAGCCGGTGCAGGGCGTCCCTGTTCTGCGGGAGCACGGTCATCGGGCACTTCCTCCCCTGCGGCAACGGTTTCAGAGCCTGGCAGCAGCGAACGCCGGCCGACAGAGGCTTTCGGGTTAGTACCGGGCGGTACCGGGTTAACCCTGCCCCCGGTTCGCGGGATGGCCTCGTGGTGGCGCCCTCCGGAAAGGCGAACTCTGAAGGCCACTCGGAGGGAGAGAACAATGATGGAGTGGCTGAACGAGCTCGCCGCGTGGGCGTGGGCCCGGCACCACAACGAGCTCAGCTGGTACATCCGGCCGCTGTTCCTGCTGCCGTTCGCGTACTTCGCGTACCGGCGCAGCGGATGGGGCATCGCGCTGACGCTGGTGGCGCTGGCGACGAGCATGGCGTGGTTCCCCGCGCCGGAGCACCCGACCGCGGGCGCGATCGAGTTCCTCGCCGCCGAACGCGAGTACCTGCTGGGGGAGTGGACGATCGCGAAGATCGCGGTCGGGCTCTCGGTTCCGTTGGTGCTCGGGGGTCTGGCCGCGGCGCTGTGGCGGCGTTCGCTCGTGTGGGCGCTGGTGGCGATCAACGGCGGCGGTCTGTTCAAGATCATGTGGTCGTTCGTGGTGAGCGATACCGCGGGCGCGTTGCAGCTCCTGTACCCCGCCGCGGCCGGTCTTGTCGTGGTGAACGCGGTCCTGTTGGTCGTGTGGCGGCGTCGGCACGCCACGCACGTGGTTCCATCGGTCCATGCGAGTAGCGGTAGCTGACGACTCGGCGCTGTTCCGCGAAGGCGTCGCCCGGCTGCTGACCGACGCGGGGTTCGAGGTGGTGGCGAAGGCCGGCGACGCGGCCGAGCTCCTGGCTCGGGTGCACGCCGACCCGCCGGACGTCGTGGTCGTCGACATCCGGATGCCGCCGGGCTTCACCACCGAGGGGCTCGAAGCCGCGCGGGAGGTCCGTGAACGGCATCCGGAAGTGGGGGTGCTGGTGCTGTCGGCACATGTCGAGCCGCACTACGCGTTGCAGCTGCTCGATTCCGAGGCTCGTGGCGCCGGCTACCTGCTGAAGGACCGGGTCGCGGACGTGGTGGAGCTGGCCGACGCGGTCCGGCGGGTCGCGGCGGGCGGGCTGGTGATCGATCCCGGCGTGGTGGCGACGCTGGTGGGCAGGCGGCGGGCCGACGATCCGCTGGAGTCGTTGTCGGAACGGGAACGCGAGGTGCTCGCCGTGATGGCCGAGGGGCGGTCGAACCAGGGCATCTGCGAGCGGTTGTTCCTCAGTCCCAAGACGGTCGAGGCCTACGTGCGGTCGGTGTTCACGAAGCTCGGACTGCAGCAGGGGCCCGACGACAACCGCCGCGTGCTGGCCGTGCTCGCCTACCTGCGCCGGTGAGAATCCTCTGGCTGGGCACCGGATTCCTCGCACTGGCCGCGCTGGTCTGGGGCGGGTACGAGGTCTCGGTGCCCGCCGTCGTGCTGAACCTCGCGGTGGGGCTCGCGTTCATCGGCGCCGGGGTCGAGGCGGCCGACCGGCGCCCGGACAGCGCGGCCGGACAGCTGATGATCGCGGTCGGACTGGCGTGGTTCCTGCGGCTGACCGGGGCGATCGAGAACGACGTCGCGTTCGCCGTCGGGGTCGCCACGAAGACGCTGTACCTGGCGGTGCTGGGGCATCTGCTGGTCACCTACCCGACCGGACGGATCACGAGCCGTTGGCAGCGCGTGGTGGTGAGCGTCGTCTATCTGCTGACCGTGCCGGTCAACGTCGGTTACCTGCTGCTGACGCCGATCGAGGGGCCGCAGAACATCGTGGTGATCCGCGAGGTGCCGCCGGGCCGCGGCATTCCCGCGGTGGCGGTGGTCGTGCTCAGCACCGGGATCGTGCTGGGCGTCGCGCTGCTGGCGCGGATGATCACGCGCTGGCTGCGTTCGGGTAGCGTGGCCCGGCGCGATCTCGGGCCTGTCGTGTGGGGCGGCGCGGCGATCGTGCTTTCGATCGTCGTCACGTACGCGGCGGCGTTGCTCGGACTGCCGTCGTCCGTGCAGGCGGCGCTGCAGTGGTCGACCGAGGTGGTGCTGGTCGGGTGGCCACTGGCGCTGCTCTACGGCCTGCTGCGAGCCCGGCTCGACCGGTCGGCGGTGGGGGAGCTCGCGGTCTCGCTGGGTGCCGGGTTGCCGGACGACCTGCGCTCGGTGCTCGCCCGGACGTTGCACGACCCGTCGCTGGAGATCGTCTACGGCGAGCTGCCGCCGGCTTCCCGGTCGGTGACCTATCTGGAGTCCGGTGGGACGCGGCTGGCAGCGCTCGTGCACGATCCCGCGCTGGATCCCGAGTTCGTGCACGCGGTCGCGGCGAGTGCGGCTTTGGCCGTGCAGAACGAGATGCGGGCGCAGCGCATTGTCGAGGCCGCCGACGCCGCACGCCGCCAGGTCGAACGCGACCTGCACGACGGCGCGCAGCAACGGCTGGTCTCGGTGCTGCTGACGTTGCGGCTGGCCGAGAACGCGCCCGAACTGCTGACCGCCGCACGGGAGGAGCTGGCCAGGGCCCTGGACGACCTGCGCTCGCTGGCCCGCGGCATCTACCCGGTGCTGCTGACCGACGCCGGACTCGGCCCGGCACTGCTCTCGCTCGCCGAACGGTCCGCGATTCCGGCGGTGCTCGCCGCCGTGCCTGCCGAGCGACTTTCGCCCGTCGCCGAACGCACCTGCTACTTCGTCGTCGCCGAGGCGCTCACGAACGCCGCCAAGCACTCGGGAGCCCGTGAGGTGACGATCGAGGTCGGGTTCGCGAACGGAGTGGTCACGGTCGTCGTGAGCGATGACGGCGTTGGCGGTGCTGCGGTGAGCGGCTCTGGGTTGCGCGGTCTGGACGACCGTGTGGCGGCCGTGGGTGGGCGACTCATCGTGTGTTCGCCGGTCGGTTCCGGCACCACGGTGCGAGCGGAGTTCAGCGACCCGCAGCGGTGACGGCGTCCGCGATCGCCTGGTGGCCGGCGGGCGTGGCGTGGACGTCGGTGCGGTCGCAGAAGTAGGTGAGCGCGCAGACCTTCGCGACCGGGGCCGGGATCTGGCCGTACTTCGGGTCCTGGGTCAGCTCGGTCAGCGACCCGTAGCCGCCGGTGGTGTTCGTGACGTCGGCGAACTTCGCGCCGGCCTTCTCGTACTCGGCCGCGATCGTGCCGTTGAAGTCCTGGAACATCGTGACCGACAGGCGGGCGAGGTTCCGGCCGTTCGGGAACGACGGGTTCACCCAGGCGCCGAGGAAGATGTCCGGGTAGGTCAACCCGACGATCTTCACGTCCGGGGCGGCCTCGCGGAGCTTGGCCAGCGTGGCCGCGACGTTCGTCCTGATGTCCGCGACCGTTCTGGTCGCGCATTGCAGCGCTTCCTGGGAGAGCGCGCACGGCGCCAGGTCGTTGCCGCCGATCACCACCGTGACCAGGCCGACGTTCTTGCCCCGCAACGCCTCGGCGGCGGCATCGAGCTGGGTCCTGCCGCCGGCATCGGGGCCGCACGCGGGCTTGGCAGCCAGATCGGCGGACGTGGCGCCGTTGCAGGCCAGGTTGAGCAGCTTGAGCCCGGACTGCTTGGCGACGATCTGCGCGAAGCTCTCACCGGTGCCGCCCGGCGCGAACCCGGTGGCGTACGAGTCGCCGATCGACACGTACACCTGCTCGGCGGGCGGGGTGCTGGACGGCGGGGTACTCGGGGGCGTCGGTGCGGGCGGGGTCGAGGTGCACCCGGCCAGCGCCGTGAGCAACACCATGACCAGCGCGAACCTCGGCACAACCGCTCCATCCCATCGGAAGTCGATGTGCCGAGGCTACGTACCGCGCCGTGACCCCGGTGTTAGCGGGCTTCGGCGATCACCGCGTCGTTCCGTGTCGAAGGAGCCGCGCGTCAGCAACGCGTAGAGGTCACTCGCTAGTGCCCAGCGGAGGCCCTGTCCTGCGGTTACCTTGCGGGCAGCACGCGGCGGAGGGGGTAGCACGTGGCTGACCGGCAGACTCAGGACGGGCCGTCCCGGCAGAAACTCACGCACGACACGGTCCGGCTGGCGGTCATCGTCGGTGCGCTCGGCGTCGTGTTCGGCGACATCGGCACCAGCCCGATCTACACGATCCAAACGGTGTTCAACCCCGCCGACCCGCACCCGGTCCCGGTCAGCGTCGCCAACGTCTACGGGATCGTCTCGCTCATCTTCTGGTCGGTCACGATCATCGTGACGACCACCTACGTGCTGCTGGCGATGCGCGTCGACAACGACGGCGAGGGCGGCATCATGGCCCTGATCACGTTGCTGCGCAGGTGGAAGGCCAACCAGGGACGCAAGGCCGCGGCGACGCTGGCCGCGCTGGGCATCTTCGGCGCGGCGCTGTTCTTCGGCGACAGCATGATCACCCCGGCGATCTCGGTGCTGTCCGCCGTGGAGGGCCTGAAGGTCGTCCAGCCGGAGCTGGGGAAGTTCGTCGTGCCGATCACCGCGGTGATCATCGTCGGCCTGTTCCTGGTGCAGCGCAGGGGAACCGCGGTCGTCGGCCGCCTGTTCGGCCCGGTGATGATCCTGTGGTTCGTGACGATCGGCGCGGTCGGCGTCGGCGGGATCGCCGGCCACCCGGAGATCCTCCGGGCGCTGTCGCCGACCTACGCGCTCGGATTCCTCTTCGGCCACTTCGGCATCGCGTTCTTCGCGCTGGCCGCCGTCGTGCTGGCGGTCACCGGCGCCGAGGCCCTGTACGCCGACATGGGCCACTTCGGCCGGCCGGCGATCGCCCGCGGGTGGCTGGTCCTGGTGTTCCCCGCCTGCGTCCTCAGCTATCTGGGTCAGGGCGCGCTGATCCTCGAGGACCAGGCGAACGTCAGCGGCCCCTTCTTCCTGCTGGTACCGGAATGGGGCCGCTGGCCGATGGTCGTGCTGGCCACCGCGGCCACCGTGATCGCCTCGCAGGCGGTGATCACCGGGGCGTACTCGGTCGCCTCCCAGGCCGCGCAGCTCGGCTACCTGCCCCGGCTGCGCATCGCGCACACCTCCGAGTCGACCATCGGGCAGATCTACGTGCCCTGGATCAACTGGGTGCTGATGGTCTCGGTGCTGACGCTGGTGTTCGCGTTCCGCACCTCGGCGGCGCTGGCGTTCGCGTTCGGCATGGCGGTCACCGGCACGATCACGATCACCACCGCGCTGTTCCTGTTCATCGCGCGCTGGAAGTTCGGCGCCCCGGCCTGGGCGATCGGCCTCGGCTGCGTCGTGCTGCTGGGCGTCGACCTGCTCTTCCTCGCCGCGAACCTGACCAAGCTGCTGCACGGCGCCTGGCTGCCACTGCTGATCGGCCTCACCGCGTTCACCGTCATGACGACCTGGCAACGCGGCCGCGCGATCGTCACCAAGGCCCGGCACGAAGCCGAAGGCCCGTTGCCCGCGTTCATCGAGGACCTGCGCGGCCAGTCGCTGACCCGCGTGCCGGGCACCGCCGTGTTCCTCAACCGCGGCAAGGAAACCGCGCCGCTCGCGATGCGCGCGAACGTCGAGCACAACCGGGTGCTGCACGAGCGCGTGGTGATCGTGTCCATCGAAACCGAACCGGTGCCGCGCGTTCCGCTGGACCGTCGCGTCGAGGTCGACGAGCTCGGTCACGCCGACGACGGCATCGTCCACGTGTGCGCCCGCTTCGGGTACATGGAGACGCCGGACGTGCCCGCCGCGCTGGCGTTGCTGGATCCGGCGCAGACCGAGGGCGCGCTGGACCTCGACCAGGCGCGGTACTTCCTGTCGAAGATCGAGCTGCAGCGCGGCACGTCACCGACGATGGCGGTGTGGCGCAAGCGTCTCTTCATCGCCACGTCGTTCATCACCGCGGACGCGGCCGAGCACTTCGGTCTGCCGAAGGAGCGAACTGTGTTGCTGGGTGCGCACATCGACGTCTAGGTTGGGATCTGACTGCGACCATCTGCTGTCAGCGGATCCGCCTGGCCGGGCGGCTGCTCGGGCCCCCGGCGGAGATGCTGGCCGACACGCTGCGCTGGGAACGTGAGCAGGGGCTGGACCGGGACAGGCGCGCAGGCCTCAGTGCGCAGCGTGAGCGCGAGTTGCTCGACGCCCTCGGCTGACCAGGCGCTCTCGGCCGTCAGGCGCTCTCGGCCGCGGCCGCCCGCCCGGCCGCCCGTCCGGAGAACAGGCAGCCACCGAGGAACGTGCCCTCCAGCGCGCGGTAGCCGTGCACGCCACCGCCGCCGAACCCGGCGACCTCGCCCGCCGCGTACAGACCGGGGATCGGCTGGCCGTTCGAGCCGAGCACCCGGCCTGCCAGGTCGGTCTGCAGGCCGCCCAGCGTCTTGCGGGTCAGGATGTTCATCCTGATCGCGATCAGCGGGCCGGAGCCGGCGTCGAGGATCTTGTGCAGTGGCGCCGTGCGGGCGAGGCTGTCCCCGCTGTACGCCAGCGAGTTCCGGATTCCCATCACCTGCACGTCCTTGGTGAAGGGGTTGTCGACCTGCTGGTCGCGGACGACGATCTGGCGGCGCAGCTCGTCCAGGTCGATCAGGTTCTGGCCGGTGAGCTTGTTCATCCCCGCCACCAGGTCGGGCAGGTTGTTCTTGATGACGAAGTCGACGCCCTTGTCCATGAACGCCTTCACCGGCGGCGGCGTGCTGTTGAAGATCCGCATCGCGATGTAGGCGGCGAGGTCCTTCCTGGTGATCTCCGGGTTCTGCTCGGACCCGGAGAGCACGAACTCCTTGTCGATGATCTTCTTGTTCAGCACGAACCACGAGTAGTCGTGGCCGGACCTGCCGATCAGCTCCAGCGTGCCGAGCGTGTCCAGCGACGGGATGCCGGGGCTCGCGAACCGGCGGCCCTGCGCGTCGAACCACATCGACGACGGCGCGGCCAGCACGCGGATGCCGTGGTCCGGCCAGATCGGCGTGTGGTTGATCATGCCCTCGGTGTAGTGCCACATGCGGTCGCGGTTGACCAGGCGCGCGCCGGCCAGCTCGCTGATCGCGAGCATGCGGCCGTCGACGTGCGCGGGCACACCGGTGACGAGGCGCTGCGGTGCCGGGCCGAGGCGCGCCGGCCAGTTGCGGCGCACCAGGTCGTGGTTGGCGCCGATGCCACCGGAGGTGACGATGACCATCGGCGCGTGCAGCTCGAAGTCGCCGACCTTGGTGCGGGAGCTCGGGGTGCCGCGCTTGGCGTTGCTGGGTTCGAGCACGGTGCCGCGCACACCGGTGACGGCGCCGTTCGTGACGATGAGGCCGTCGACCTGGTGCCGGAACCTGAAGGTGACCTTGCCGTCGCGGACCGCGTCGCGCACCTTCTTCTCGAACGGCTCCATCACGCCGGGACCGGTGCCGAGCGTCATGTGGAACCGCGGCACCGAGTTGCCGGGCCCGTCGGCGAGCTGCCCGCCGCGCTCGGCCCAGCCGACGATCGGCACCCACCGCACGCCGAGGCCGTGCAGCCACGACCGCTTCTCGCCGGCGGCGAACTGCAGGTAGGCCTCCGCCCACCTGGCCGCCCAGTAGTCCTCGCCCATGGGATCGCTCACGCCGCGGTCGAACCCGGCGGTGTTGAACCAGTCCGCGCGCGCCAGCTCGAGCGAGTCCTTGATGCCCGCGAGCCGTTGCTCGGCCGAGTCGACGAGGAACAGCCCGCCCAGCGACCAGAAGGCCTGGCCACCCAGGCTGGCCTCGGGTTCCTGGTCCAGCAGGAGCACCTTGCGGCCCGCGGCCGCGAGTTCGGAGGTGGCGACGAGACCCGCGAGCCCGTGCCCGATGACGATGACGTCCGCGTCGACCTGCGGTGCCGCCCCCGCGACGACGTGGCCCAGGGTGGCGGTCGCTGCGACCGCGCCGCCCGCGGCCAGCAGGTTGCGGCGGCTGATGTTCCGGTCCGACATCCCAGGGCCTTCCTCGCTGAAGGGTGGTGCAAACGCGAATTACTCTCGCGTATAGGGAGGTAACCAGGGACCACGCGGCGAGGGATAGGGCCTCGTCACCAACTACCGACGGTGATGTTGTGGTCGTCCCACAAGGGCTGGCCGTTACACAACGTGCGGAATGGACGGTCCGGGAATGTCCTCAATGGTCCGCCGGCCGGGCTGCACTCGTGGTGGGCGCTGCGGTCGTGGATCGACCGCAGCGCCCGGTGAGGCATCAGAGCCGGTAGAAGTCGGCGTAGTGGTTCGGCGAGAAGTAGACGTTGCCGTTGGTGCGGTCCACGACGATCCGGTACGCGTCACGCGAGGCGTTGCACGCGCGCGGGTAGACGTCGAACTCCTGGTAGCGGTGGCCGGCCGGCAGCTGGCCCTCGCGGTTCTGGAAGGTGCCGCCGGCGAAGTTGCACTGTCCGTTCGGCCAGTCGTACCAGCCGCGCGAGCTCGGGTAGCTCTTCGACGACCACGTCGAGTTGGCCGAGCGAGCGGCGGAACAGCGGGATTGCGTGCAGGAGCTGTAGACGGTCGCCTCGGCGGCGGGGGCGACTGCCGTCGTCACGCCGAGAACGGACGCGACCACGGCGAGGGCGGCGAGCAGGCGACGCGTCCAGTGCGGTTGCAGGGTGTGCACTTCTGACCTCCATCGGCAGGGATCCGGATGGTCATGATCATGTCGATTGATCACCAATACAGGGTGAACCGCGGGCAACGGTTGGCGCAACGGCTCCTGTGGACCAACGGCCGAACGCGGGAGTTGATCAACGCCGAACAGTGGATTGCGGTCGCTGCCACCGCCGATACGGTTGCCCAATGACAGCACGGAAGCACTTGTCGGTGCTGTTGGCCCTGCTCGCCGCCTGCACCGCCTGCACGGCTGAGCACGACGGCAGACCCTCGGCCGCGCCACGCCTTTCCGCACCTCCGTCGGCCGAGCAAGAGTCGTTGACGAAGGTGCGAACCGTGCTGGACGGCCGCACGATCGAGCTGCAGGACGGAACCAGGGCACGCGTCTCCCTGCTCGCCGCGCCCACCTCGTGCGCCGCCGGGGCCGCGCTGGAGTTCGCGACGAAGACGTTGCTGGGTAAGGAAGTCCGGGTCAACAGCATCACGCCCGGCGAGGTCAGCCTGGCGCTCGCGGACGGCACCGACTACGCGTTGCTGGCCGTACGGGAAGGCGTGCTGCGCACCCAGGGGGTGGACGGCGGCCCGCTGACCGTGGCCGAAAGCGCGGCGGCGCAGGAGAAACTGGGTCTGTGGGCCCAGGATTGTTCCACTTCGACCCCACCTTCTCCTTCGGTGGCACCGACTTCTGAGACGCCGACTTCTGAGGCTCCACCTCCTCCTCCGCCGCCGTGCGCTGTCACGTACAAGGTGAACACCGAGTGGCCCGGCGCGTTCCAGGCCGAGGTGATCGTGCGCAACACCAGCGACGCGCTGATCAACGGCTGGACGTTGCGCTGGCGGTTCACCGACGGCCAGAAGGTGACGCAGATGTGGAACGCGACCGTCGCGCAGAACGGTGGCGACGTGAGCGTGGTGAACGCCGACTACACCGCGTTGCTGGTGCCCGGTGGCACGGTCTCGCTCGGTTTCAACGGCGCGGCGAGCGGTGAGAACTCAACGCCGTCCGGGTTCACGCTGAACGGCGTGGCCTGCGCAAGGAGCTAGGGCCTGTATCGAAGTCCGTGTTCGCGATAGCCGGGCCTGAGGCGGCCCCTGTCGGCCGCACCGCCAGGAACCACCTCAGGCTCGACTCTCATCGAACGAGACTTCGATACAGGCCCTGGTTCGGTGGCCGGTGCTTTCCACTCAGTGGAAGGCTTCGGTCGCGCCCTTCGCGGCGCGTCCCTAGCGTTTGATCCCGTGACGACCAGCCAGCACGAGATCAGCGACGAGATCGCGAAGATCCAGGCCGACTCACCGACCGGTGCGCCGCTGCTGGACTTCCCGCCGTACCGCAGCACCCTGCTGCGCCACCCGACCAAGGAGCTCCTGCTCGCCGACCCCGAGGGCGCCGAGCTGCTCGCCCCGGTGTTCGGCCACTCCGACGTCGCTGCCGTCGAGTCCGATCTGACCGTGCAGCGCGGCGGTGAGCCGATCGGCGAACGCATCCGCGTCCACGGCCGGGTGCTGGACGGCGACGGGCGGCCGGTGCGGCGTCAGCTCGTCGAGATCTGGCAGGCCAACGCCGCCGGTCGCTACTCGCACCAGGGCGACCAGCACCCGGCCCCGCTGGACCCGCACTTCACCGGTGTCGGCCGCTGCCTGACCGACGACGACGGCGGGTACTCGTTCACGTCGATCAGGCCCGGCCCCTACCCGTGGCGCAACCACCACAACGCCTGGCGGCCCGCGCACATCCACTTCTCGTTGTTCGGCACCGACTTCACCCAGCGGCTGATCACGCAGATGTACTTCCCCGGCGACCAGCTGCTGGCCCTGGACCCGATCGCGCAGTCGATCACCGACCCGGCCGCGCTGGCCCGCCTGGTCGCGTCCTACGACCACCCGTCCTCGGAGCACGAGTGGCTGCTCGGGTACCGCTGGGACATCGTGTTGACCGGCAGCCACGCGACCCTCATGGAGGCCTCCGATGAGTGAGTTCACTCCGGGCCAGACCCTCGGCCCGTTCTTCCACCACGCGCTGGCCTATTCCGGCGACTCCGAGCTGGTGCCGTTCGGCGCGGCCGGATCCGTTGTGCTGCACGGGTACGTCTACGACGGCGCCGGCACTCCGGTCCCGGACGCGATGATCGAGATCCGGCAGGCCGACGCCGCCGGAGTGGTGCCTGCCGTCGGCGGGTCGTTGCGGCGGGGCGGAGCCGGGTTCACCGGGTGGGGCCGGTGCTGCACCGACCGGTCCGGGCACTACTGGTTCAGCACGGTCGAGCCGGGTCTGCCGTTCTTCGCGGTCACGGTGTTCGCGCGCGGCCTGCTCGACCGGTTGTTCACGCGGATCTACCTGCCCGAAGCCGCTTCGGCGCTGGACGGTCTGGTCGCCTCGCGCGAGTCCGACGGCCGGCTGCGGTTCGACATCCACCTGCAGGGTCCGTCCGAGACGGCGTTCTTCAAGTTCCCGCGGACCTGACGTGCTGCCTGGTTCACATCGCGCCGCCGGTCTCGTCGACGATGCCGCGCTGGTCCGCGCGATGCTGCGGGTCGAGGTCGCGTGGGCGCGCGAGCTGGGCTCGTCGATCTCACTCGGCGACTGGCTGCCCGCGCTGGACCCCGTGGCTGTCGAGGCCGCGGGCAATCCGGTGCTGCCGCTGGTCTCCGCGCTGCGTGAGCGGGTTTCCGAGCCGGTCCACACCGGACTGACCAGTCAGGACGTGCTTGACACCGCCCTCATGCTGTTGGCGCGCGAGGTGGTCGAGCGTGTGTGCGCGGAGCTGGAACGGGTCGGCGCCACGCTGGACCGGCTCGCCGACGAGCACCGGTCCAGCGTGATGGCCGGCCGGACGCTCACCCAGCACGCGGTGCCGATCACGTTCGGGCTGAAGGCCGCGCGGTGGCTGGTGGGCGTGCTCGATTCGATCGACGAGCTGGCGGCGCTGACGTTGCCGGTGCAGTGCGGGGGAGCGGCGGGCACGTTGTCGCGTGCGGCTCTACTTGTGGATCCGATCGCTGCCGCTTCCTCGTTCGCACGGTCGTTGGGGCTGGTGTGGCCGGGTCTGCCGTGGCACACCTATCGCGCGCCGATCACGCGGCTCGGCGATGCGCTGGTGCGGACGTGTTCGGCGGTCGGTGTGATCGCCGCGGACGTGCTGACGCTGGGGCGGCCGGAGATCGCGGAGGTTCGGGAGGGCACGGTGGCGGGGCGGGGTGGGTCGTCGACCATGCCGCACAAGCAGAATCCGGTGCTGTCGGTGCTGGTGAACAGTGCGGCGTTGCAGGCTCCGCAGCTTGGGGCGCAGCTGCATCTGTGTTCGGCGCGGGCGGTGGACGAGCGGCCGGACGGGGCCTGGCACGCGGAGTGGCCCGCTTTGCGCGCGTTGCTGGAGCTCGCGGTGGTGGCGGTGTCTCAGGCTGCTGAGCTGGTGGAGGGGCTTGAGGTGCGTGCTGATGTGATGGCTCGGCGGGCTGGTGAGGTGGCCGGGCAGTTGCTGGCTGAGCGGCCGCCTGTCGAGCGGCTGCCTGTCGAGCGGTTGTCGGCTGAGCGGCCGTCGGTCGACCAGGTGCCGACTGAGCTGTCGTCGGTCGAGGGGCTGCCCGTGCAGCAGTTGCCGACTGAGCAGCTGCCGGTCGAGCAGTCGCCAGCTGAGCGGTCGGCCGGGCGGTCGGCTGTCGAGCGGGCTGACGGGTTGCCTGTGCCGCAGTTGTCGGCTGAGCGTCGCCGGCCGAGGCTGCCGCCGACTTGCCTGTCGAGCAGCCGCAGGCCAAGCAGTTGTCGGCCGACCGAGCTAGCAAGACCGATCCGGCCACGTACCTCGGCGCGGCGGAGCAGTTCATCGACCATGTGCTTCATCGGAATCGATCCCGACTGGCGCCCCTCCGGGGGGCGCACGAGGTCCCCACTCCTATCGTCTCAAAGGGGTCTGACAAAAATGGCGACTGAGCTGAGCCTGACGCGGCTGGCGGGGTCGGAGCGTTCGAACCGGCTGCTGGTCGTCGGCCCCTCGCTGGGCACCTCCGTCGCCCAGTTGTGGCGGGACTGCGCGGCGTTGCTGGGCGACGACTTCGAGGTGATCGGCTGGGACCTGCCCGGCCACGGCTCCGGCGCACCGGCGACCGAGTCGTTCACGGTCGCCGACATCGCCGACGAGCTCACCGAACGCGTTCCGGCACTGGCCGGCGAACGGCGCGTCGAGTACGCCGGTGTGTCCTTCGGCGGGGCCGTCGGGTTCGAGCTGGCCGCGCGGGAACAAGGCCCGTTCGAGACGCACGTGACCATCGGGTCGGCGCCGCGGATCGGGGAGCCGCCGATGTGGCGGGAGCGGGCGGCTCTCGTCCGGCGGGCGGGGACGCCGGTGGTGGTCGAGGGCGCGGCGCAGCGGTGGTTCGCGCCGGGGTTCATCGCGCGCGAACCGCAGGTCGCCGGGGCGTTGTTGCGGGCCTTGACCGAGGTGGACCGGGAGTCGTACGCGCTGGCTTGTGAGGCGCTGGGTCTGTTCGAGGCGGGCGAGGCCCTCAGACCCGTGCGGGTGTTGGTGGGGGAGCACGACGTCGTGGTGTCGCCGGACGGCGCGGACAAGGTGATCGAGGGCTGCGGGCATCTGCCGCCTGCCGAAGATCCGGCCTTGGTGGCCCTGGTTCTCAAGGAGACGCTGTGTCCTACGACGAAGGCATGAAGGTGCGGCGTGAGGTCCTCGGCGACGCGCACGTGGATCGGGTGGTGCCGGACGACTTCACCCAGGACTTCCAGGAGTTCATCACGCGGTATGCGTGGGGTGAGGTGTGGACGCGGCCTGGGCTGGATCGGCGGATGCGCAGCGCGATGACGCTCACGGCGTTGATCGCGCTGGGGCACTGGGACGAGCTGAAGCTGCATGTCGCGGCGGCGCGCAGGAACGGTCTGAGCGAGGACGAGATCGGTGAGGTGATCTTGCAGAGCGCGATTTACTGCGGTGTGCCCGCGGCGAACCACGCGTTCGCGGTCGCCCGGCGAGTGTTGCGGGAGGAAGCGTAATGGACGCTCGGCAGGCCCTGGCGTCCACGCCGGACGGGGCGACGGTGCTGATCGGCGGGTTCGGGCCGGCGGGCGAGCCGGTGCAGCTGATCGAGGCGCTGCTCGACTGCGGGGCGGTGAACCTGACCGTGGTGAGCAACAACGCCGGCGCCGGGGAGGGTGGGATCGCGGCACTGATCCGGGAGGGGCGGGTGGCCAAGATCGTGTGTTCCTATCCGCGGCAGGTCGACTCGCGGCACTTCGACGAGGCGTATCGGGCGGGACGGATCGAGCTGGACCTGGTGCCGCAGGGCAACCTCGCGGAACGGATCAGGGCCGGTGGGGCGGGCATCGGGGCGTTCTTCACGCCGACCGGGTATGGCACGACCCTCGCGGAAGGCAAGGAAACGCGTGTGATCGACGGCAAGGGGTACGTGTTGGAGTATCCGATCAAGGGCGATCTCGCGCTGATCAAGGCGCACAAGGCCGACGCGTACGGCAACCTCGTGTATCGCAAGACCGGACGCAACTTCGGGCCGATCATGGCGGCGGCCGCGACCACGACCGTGGTGCAGGTGGAGGAGATCGGTGAGATCGACCCGGAACACGTGATCACGCCTGGTATCTACGTCAACCGGATCGTCCACATCGGACGTGCGGCATGATCGACCGGCAGACGCTGGCCAAGCTGGTGGCGGCGGACATCCCGCACGGCGCGTACGTGAACCTCGGTATCGGGCAGCCCACCGAGGTCGCGGACCACCTCTCGCCGGACAGCAATGTCGTGCTGCACACCGAGAACGGCATGCTCGGCATGGGACCGCAGGCGCGCGGCGACGACATCGACCTCGACCTGATCAACGCGGGCAAGATCCCGGTCACGGAACTGCCGGGCGCGTCCTACTTTCACCACGCCGACTCGTTCGCGATGATGCGCGGTGGCCACCTGGACGTGTGCGTTCTCGGTGCGTACCAGGTGTCCGCGAAGGGCGACCTCGCGAACTGGCACAGCGGCTCGAAGGACGCCATTCCCGCCGTGGGTGGCGCGATGGACCTCGCGGTCGGCGCCAAGCAGGTGTTCGTGATGATGAACCTGCTGACCCGCGACGGAAAACCCAAGCTGCTCAAGGAATGCACGTACCCGCTCACCGGGCTCCGGTGCGTCAGCCGCGTCTACACCGACCTCGCGACGTTCCTGATCACAGAGAACGGCGTGGTCGTGCGCGACCTGCACGGCATCGAGTTCGCCGACCTCCAAGCACTGCTCGACGTCCCGCTCGTGAAGGAGCTGTCATGACACGCACCCAGGTCGGCATCGTCGGCGCCGGTCCGGCCGGGCTGATGCTCTCACACCTGTTGTCCCTCAACGGGATCGACAGCATCGTCGTCGACTGCAGAACGCGGCTGGAGATCGAGACCACCGTCCGCGCCGGCATCCTCGAAGCGGACAGCGCGCGCCTGCTCGTCGACACCGGCGTGTCCGATCGGGTGTTGCGCGACGGCCATCCGCACGAGGGCATCGACCTGCGGTTCAACGGAGAGAGCCATCGCGTCGACTTCCGCGCGCTGGTGGGCGAATCGGTGTGGCTCTACCCGCAGACCGACGTCTTCGTGGATCTGGCCAACGCCCGCGAACGCGACGGCGGCGACGTGCGGTTCGGCGTCAGCGACACGGCGGTCGACCTCGACGGGCCCACGATCCGGTTCACCGACAGCGAGGGAGTCCGGCAGGAGGTGCACTGCGACCTGCTCGTCGGCGCGGACGGGTCGCGGTCGATCTGCCGGCAGCAGGTCCCGGAAGCGTTGCGCACGCACAGCTTCCGCGAGTACCCGTTCGCCTGGTTCGGCATCATCACCGAGGCCCCGCGCAGCGCCCCCGAACTGGTCTATGCGCACTCCCCGCACGGCTTCGCGCTGATCAGCCAGCGCACCGAGACCCACCAGCGCATGTACTTCCAGTGCGACCCGGAGACCGATCCCGCCGCGTGGTCGGCCGACCAGATCTGGGCGGAACTGCAGAAGCGCGTTGCCGGACCGGACGGCTTCACCCTCAACGAGGGACCGATCGTCGAGAAGACCGTGCTGCGCTTCCGCTCGTTCGTCGCGGAACCGATGCGCCACGGCAACCTGCTCCTCGCCGGCGACGCCGCCCACACCGTCCCGCCGACCGGCGCGAAGGGCCTCAACCTGGCGCTGGCCGACGTGCGGGTGCTCGCCGAGGTGATCGAACGCGCGCTGCTGAAGAACGACCGCGACGCCCTCGACGAGTACGGGCCGCGGGCGCTCGACCGGGTGTGGAAGGCCCAGCACTTCTCGTACTGGATGACGACGATGCTGCACGCCCTGCCCGGCGCGACGGACTTCGACGTGCGGCGGCAGCTCGGCGAGCTGCGGTCGGTGGTCGGGTCGGAGGCGGGCTCGAGGTTCCTGGCGGAGGGCTACACCGGCACCTGGCCCGCTTGAGCGCGGCTGGAGCGCCGTCGCCCAGACTGTCCTGATGGACATCGCGGCGCTCCGGCTCGCCAACCAGAACATCGGGCGGTTCGAGTCGGCGGCGGACGCCGTTCGTTCGCTCGGTGCCATGCAGGGCCAGGACTACGGCCAGTCGCTGTGGGCACTGGGCCTGCGCACGAAGTCCGGGCGCGTCGCCGACGTCGAGGAGGCGCTGAAGTCCGGCGAGGTCGTGCGGACCTGGCTGATGCGCGGCACGATCCACTACGTCCTGGCCGAGGACGTCCGGTGGATGCTCGGCCTCTTCGGCGCGCGCGACCTGGCCCGCCTCACTCCCAAGGCCTGGCAGTACCACCACATGACGCCCGAGCTGATGTCGTTGGCGCGCAAGACGTTCGTGCAGGCGCTGACCGGCGGCGGATGCCTCACGCGGCGCGAGATGATCGAGCTGATGGCCGGGGTCGGCATCCCGGACGACCGCCAGCAGAGCTACTTCACGTTCATCCACCTCGCCCAGGAGGGCCTGGTGGTGCCCGGTCCGCCGCAGGGCCGAGAGCAGACGTTCGTGCTGCTGGAGGAATGGGCGCCGCACCAGCGTTCACTGGACGCCGAGGAGGCGTTGGCAGTCCTCGCATCGCGGTTCTTCCGCAGCCACGGGCCGGCGACGGTGGCGGACTTCGCGAACTGGGCGGGCATCGGGATCCGTGAGGCCGCGAAAGGCCTGGAACCGGTGAAGCGCGATCTGGTGCGGGAGACGTTCGACGGCAAGGAGTACTGGCTGCCGCCCGACCTCGCGCCGGGCACCGGCACCTACCTGCTGCCCGCGTATGACGAGCTGGTGATCGGCTACAAGGATCGCGGGGCGTTCTTCACCCGGTACGGCGAGATCCCGATCTCCACGTACAACGGCATGTTCTACGCGACGATCATTGAGGACGGCCAGATCGCCGGGCTGTGGAAGCGGGTCATGAAGAAGACCTCGGTGGACGTGGAGCTGCGGCCGCTGCCGGGGTTCGACATCGACGGGCTCGTCGAGCACACGCGGCGGTTCGGCGACTTCCTCGGGCTGCCGGTGCGCACGGTCGTGAAGGACGCACCGGAGGCGGGCTCGTCGAAGGTCAGTTGGCGCTCCAGGAAGTGAGGGGGAGCATCAGCCGGTGTTCCAGGAAGTGAAGGGGAGCGTCGGGCCGGTGTTCAGGGAGTGTGAGCGGGAGCGTCGGGCCGGTGCTTCAGGGAGGTGAGCGGGTGCGTCGGCCGGTGCTTCAGGGAGGTGAGCGGGAGCGTCAGCCGGCGCTTCAGGAAGTGACCAGTAGCGTCACCCAGCGCTCCAGGAAGTGGCCAGGAGCTCGACCTCGCCGCCCCGGTGACCGGGCGGCACGACTGCGAGCGCGTCGGCGAGCGCCGCACCCCACAGCGACCCCGGGCGATCGTGGCCGACCGGGGCCGCCTCGCCGCCGACCCTGGTCACCGGCACCAGCCGGGTGTCGCGGGGATGCGCGCCGACATCGCCGAGCCAGGCCGTGACAGGCGGCCGGACCGCGCGCCCGCCGAGCGTGTCGAGCAGCGGCCGGAGCAGCGTCAGGACTGCGGCGAGGGCGGCGAACGGGTTGCCCGGCAGACCCACGACGCAGCGGCCGTCGGGCAGGACGGCGAGCAGCATCGGGTGGCCCGGCCGGCACGCCACGCCGCTCACCAGGATCTCGGCGTCCAGTTCCGCCAGGACCCGGCGGAGGTGGTCGGCCGGGCCGACCGAGGTGGCGCCACAGGTGACCAGGACGTCGGCCTGGTCGACGGCCAGCGCGTCGGCGAGGGCGTGCGGATCGTCGCGCAGGTGCGTGGTGCCGAGCAGTTCGGCGCCGGCTCCGGTGAGGAGGCCGGGCAGCATCGGGCCGATGGCATCGCGGACGCGGCCGGGACGGGGCGGGCCGGAGTGGAGGAGTTCGTCGCCGGTCACGACGACAGCGACACGGGGGCGGCGGTGGACCAGGAGGGTGTCGTGGCCGGCGCCCGCGGCCAGGCCGAGGACGGCTGGGGTGACGAGGGTGCCGGCGGGGACGAGTTCGTCGCCGACCGACCAGTCCTCACCTCGGCGGCGGATGTGTTTGCCGAGGTCTGAACGGGACGGTGGCGCCATGGGGAATGCGTCCGGGTTGGGGCTGGGCTGGCTGCCCGTGTCCGAGGTGGTGCTGGGCTGCGTGCCAGTGCCAGTGCCAGTGCCAGTGCCCGCACCGGTGCCGAGCCGCCTGCCCTCGACCGACTCGGCGCGAAGCCTCGCGCCCACGACCGAGCACCTCTCCACCGGGATCACCGAGTCCGACCCGTCCGGAACCGGAGCCCCAGTCGCGACCGCGAAGGCCTCCCCGGCACCGAGCCGCACACCAGGCACCGGATCACCCGCACCAACCCGCCCCACGACAACCCACGGCCCAGGCCCGGCAACGACATAGCCGTCCATCGCGGACGTATCGCAGCTCGGCTGGCTGGCGAACGCGTGCACACCGGCCGCGAGCGCCAGGCCGAGCGCGTCACCGAACCCCACGTCGACGGCTTCCAGTGGCTTCGTCGCCTCCCGTGCGGTCTGGCGGGCCAGCGTCCAAGGCATGTTCATGGCGGCTCCCGTGGTATAGCCTACCTCATACTGTATGCAATCTCCGGGACGGGGTGAAGGGCATGCCAGTCGCGACTTACCTTCGGGATCACGTCGGCAGGCTCTACCGGGTCGGGGAGACCGACGTCGAGGTGTCGGGGCGGTCCCGGCGCACCGTGCTGTGGGCGGCCTGGGTGGCGATGCTCGCGGCCGGCGTTGGGCAGTACGGGTTCGGCGCGCTGATTTCCGAGCTCAACGGCCGCCACACCATGCTGGAACTGTTCTGGGCGTTGGCGCTTTGGACGGTGTGCCAGGCGGGCACGGCGTTCCCGGCGGCCTGGCTGCGGCAGCAGGGCCGGCTCACGTCCACCGGGGCCATGTGGATCGGTGCGGTCCTGTGCGGCGCCGGGCTGCTGACTCTCGGGCAGGGGCAGCTCCTCGGGTACTCGGTGCTCGGCGGCATCGGCGCGGGGCTCGTCTACGCGACGTGCCTCGGCTCGATCGTGCGGTGGTTCCCGGAACGCGTCACCGGGAAGGTCGCGTTCGTCAGCGGCGCCTTCGCGTACGGGTCGGTGCCGTTCGTGATCGCGGCCGGGATCATGCTCCGGCCGGGAGACGTCACCGGGTTCCTGACGCAGGCGGCGATCGTGATCACCGCGACAGTGGCGGTCGCGGGCGCGTTCATGAAGGACCCGCCCGAGCACTGGTGGCCGCCGCACGTGTCGCCGCGCGAGTGGGCGCTGGATCGAGCGCGGGTGCCGAACCGGTTCGCGCTAAAAGAGTTCCGGCCGCGGGAAGCCATGCGGTGCGGCACGTTCTGGTGGCTGTACGGGGGAGTGGCGTTCGCGGCGGCGGTGTCGTTGTACGACCTGGCGTATCTGCCGCTGTTCGTGGGCAACGAGGTGCTCGGGGCGGTCGCGCTGGCCACCCTCGCGGCGGCCACCGGGACCGGGCGGGTGCTGGTCGGGTGGATCTCGGACCGGGTCGGCCGGCGGAAGGCGCTCACCTGGACGCTGGCGACCGGTGGTGTGGCGCAGTTCGTGTTGCTGTACGCGGGAAACGTCACCGGCCTGCTGGTCGGCGCCGCCCTCGCCGGACTCGGCACGGGGTGCTGCTACTCGCTGCTGGTGGGCGTCAGCCGGGAGTACTTCGGCGAGGCGAACGGGGCGCAGAACTTCGGCGTGCTCTACACCGCCAAGGCGGCCGGGGCGCTCATCGCGGCGATAGTCCTTGCCTCGCAAGGGCCCTCGTTCGCGTTCATCGCGGCCGGCGTGCTCGGGCTGTCGGGTGCGGTGCTCACCGCGAACCTGTCGCAACCGGGGAGGCCGCGCCTGTGACCCGCGTGCCGATGCTGACAAAGGGCTGGCACCAGACGCCCGCGGACGGCTGTTGCCTGATGGAGCTGACGTCGGTGCTCGCGGGCGAGGTGTGGTCGGACCGGCCCGCCTGCGTGCACCCGGTGCTCGCGTGCGTGGCGCGTTGTGTGAACGATCAGTCCACAAGAGAGGGTCGGCAGCGGCTCCTGCCCTTCGCCACGAAGGTGATTGGCACGGAGAAAGCCTCGGTGGCCGCGAGGTTGATCGCGCATTGCGTGCGCCGGGCCGGAATCGTCGTGCCGAGGTGGTGGCCGCGCGGCTGGATCGTGGCCAGGGCGGTGCGGGTGATCGCCGAGGACGAGGTGTTGCGGCAGCTGCTCGGCGAGTGCGTCGCGATCTGCAGAGAGGTTGGCGATGGGACGGGTGACGAGCAGGCGGCGCGTGGTGCGGCTGGTGGACGACGCGGTGACCACGCGGCCGGACACGCTGGCGGTAGAGGAACCGCTGGAGATCCGGGTGCGGGGCAGGTCCCTCGCCGTGACCATGCGTACGCCGGGTGACGACTTCGACCTCGCCGCAGGGTTCCTGGTGAGCGAAGGCGTGGTGCGCGACCCGGCCGACATCGCCTCGATCCGCTACTGCGCGGGCGCCACGGCGGACGGCGGCAACACCTACAACGTGCTGGACGTCGGCCTGGCGGACGGCGTCGCGCCGCCCGACCCGTCGATCGAGCGGAACTTCTACACCACCTCGTCGTGCGGCCTGTGCGGCAAGGCGAGCCTGGACGCCGTGCGCACCACCGCGACCTGGTCGGTCGCCGCCGATCCGATCCGGCTGGAGCCGCGGCGGATCAGCGAGTTCCCGGCGAAACTCCGGGCCGCGCAGAAGGTCTTCGACCGCACGGGTGGCCTGCACGCGGCCGGACTGTTCGACGCGCACGGTCGGCTGCTGTGCCTGCGGGAGGACATCGGCCGGCACAACGCGGTGGACAAGGTCGTCGGCTGGGCCACCCGCGACGGACGGCTACCGCTCACCGGCACCGTGCTCATGGTCAGCGGCCGGGCGTCGTTCGAGCTGGTGCAGAAGGCGGTCATGGCCGGGATTCCGGTGCTCACCGCCGTGTCCGCGCCGTCGTCGCTCGCGGCCGACCTGGCCGAAGAGATGGGTTTGACGCTCGTCGGGTTCCTGCGGGGCAGCTCGATGAACGTCTACACAGGAGCCCACCGGCTTGGGGTCACCGCCGGGATTAGTCCGTAAGGAGTCCTCCGCGCGGATGACGCGGCGCGGAGGACGCGATCTTGGAACCGGCGATCTAGCGTTTCCCCCATGTTGACGGTGACGGGGATCAGCCGAAGCTTCGGCGACCACCGGGTGCTCGACGAGGTGAGCTTCGACGTGCGGCCCGGCCGCATGACGGGCTTCCTGGGGGCGAACGGGTCGGGCAAGACGACCACGATGCGAATAGTGCTGGGGGTGCTCGCCGCGCACGGGGGCTCGGTGAGCTGGCAGGGCCAGGTGATCACGCCGCAAAACCGGCCGCACTTCGGGTACATGCCCGAAGAACGCGGTCTGTACCCGAAGATGAAGGTGCGCGAGCAGATCACCTGGCTCGGCCGCCTGCACGGCGTCGACCGGGCGACCGCGCAGCGCAACACCGATCAGCTGCTCGACGAGCTGGAGCTGACGGACCGGGCGAACGACCGGCTGGAGCAGCTGTCGCTCGGCAACCAGCAACGCGTGCAGATCGCGGCCGCGCTGGTCCACGATCCGGACGTGCTGATTCTGGACGAGCCGTTCTCCGGCCTCGACCCGATCGCCGTCGACACGGTGCTGGACGTGCTGCGCAAGCGGGCCGCGAGCGGGGTGCCGGTGCTGTTCTCCAGCCACCAGCTCGCGATCGTGGAACGGCTCTGCGACGACGTGGTGATCATCTCGAAGGGACGGATCGCCGCCGCCGGATCGCGCGAGGAGCTGCGCAACCGGCACGCGACGTCCCGCTACCAGATCGTCGTCGAGGAGGACGCGGGCTGGGTCCGCGACGTGCCCGGCGTCGGGATCATCGAGCTCGACGGGCCTCGCGCCGTGTTCGAGGCCGAACCCCAGCGGGTGCTCGCGGAAGCGGTCGGCCGTGGCGAGGTCAGGTCGTTCACGCCGGTCGTGCCCACGCTCGACGAGATCTTCAAGGAAGTGATCTGACATGGCCTCGGTATCTGCCAAGAGGGCGTCCTTCGCCCAGGCGACGTGGCTCGTCGCCGAACGTGAGATGCGGACCTTCGTCAGCACCAAGGGGTTCTGGATCGGATTCCTCGCCACGATCGTCGGCCTCTTCGCGCTGACCGTGCTGCCGACGGTGTTCGGCGGCGACGACCCGAAGGTCGCGGCGGTGGGATCGGCCGTGCAGGTGGTGCAGGGCAAGGACCTCGACGTGCGTGAGGTCGCCGACGTCGCCACCGCGGCCGAGCTGGTCCGCTCCGACGAGGTCGAGGCGGCGATCGTGCCGGACGGCGGCGGGATCAAGGTTCTCGCGCTCAACGACCCGCCGGGCGACGTGATCTCGCAGCTCGTCGCGACACCGCCGGTGGAACTGCTGCAGGCCTCGGCGGTCAGCTCCGACCAGCGGTTCGTGACGGTGCTGGTGTTCGGGCTGATCTTCCTGATGTTCGGCATGGGCGGTGCGGCGATCGCGCAGAGCACCGTGACCGAGAAGCAGACGCGGATCGTGGAGATCCTGGTGTCCACGGTGCCGGTGCGGGCGCTGCTCGCGGGCAAGATCCTCGGGCACGTGATCCTGACCTTGGGACAGGTCGTGGTCCTGGCGCTCACCGCACCGATCGCGCTGCGGGTCGCCGGGCAGTCCGAGCTGCTGGCCGTCGTCGCACCCGCGCTGGGCTGGTTCGTGCCGTTCCTGATGCTCGGGTTCGTGCTGGTCTCGTCGATGTGGGCGGTCGCGGGCGCGCTGGTCAGCCGGCAGGAGGACCTCGGCTCGACGATGGGCCTGGTGATGCTCGCGGTGATGGGCCCGTACTTCGGAGTGCAGTTCTTCTTCGACAACCCGGCGGTGCTCGCGGTGATGTCGTTCGTGCCGTTCACAGCGGGTGTCGCGATGCCGGTGCGGATGTTCGCCCAGCAGGCGCAGCCGTGGGAGGCGCTGGCCTCGCTCGGCATCCTCGCGGCGACCGTCGTGGTGATCCTGCTGGTCGCGTCGCGGCTCTACACGGGATCGCTGCTGCAGACCGGCTCGCGGGTGAAGCTGTCCCGCGCGTGGGCTCCGGCAGAATAGGCGCATGATCGCTGATCCGATTCGCCTCGCCGTCGTCGGCCTGGGTGCCATGGGCACCCGGATGCTGACGGCGGCGCAGGCACATCCCGACTACACCGTGGTCGCGGGCGTCGACGTCGTTCCCCGCACGCTCGACCTCCCGGTTGTCACGTCGCTCGACGACGTGCTGTCCGATGTGGACGCGGTGTACATCTCGACGCCGCCGGCCGTGCACGCCGCCCAGGCGATCGCGGCGCTCGAAGCGGGCAAGGCGGTGTTCTGCGAGAAGCCGCTGTCCGTGGACCTCGACGAGGCTCGCGCGATGGTGCAGGCGTCCGCGGGACGGCCGGCCGCGGTGAACTTCGCCTTGTCGGACATGGTCGCGACGCTGGAGATCGAACGGCGGCTGCCGTCGCTGGGCGAGCTGCGGGGCGTGGAGATCCGGCTGCAGTTCCCGCGCTGGCCACGGGCTTTCCAGGCGGACGCGGCGTGGCTCGCGCGGGCCGAGCAGGGTGGGTTCGTCCGGGAGGTGCTGTCGCACTTCGTGTATCTGACGGACCGGATGCTCGGGCCGCTGTCGGTGGAGTCGGTGTCGTCGGACTTCCCGTCGCCCGGCGCGGCCGAGGTGGCGTCGCGCGGCCTGTTGCGGGGCGGTGGCGTGCCGGTGCACGTGTCCGCGTTCTCGGGGCTCGCCGGACCGGAGATCTACGAGTGGACGGTCTGGGGCGCCGAACGTTCGCTGCGGCTGGACCAGTGGGCCGCTCTGTCCATTTCGGACGGTGGTGTTTGGGGGCCGGTTTCGCTGGAGCAGACCGGTTCCGACTACTCGCGGCTCACGTTGTTCGCGCAGGCCGTGCGGGGCGAGCATCCGCGTGACCTGGCGGACTTCGCGAGCGGGCTGCGCGTGGCCGAGGTGGTCGAGGCCTTCCTGCGCTGAGAATCTGGGCTGAAAAAGCGCTTGACCGTGTTCGGCAGGATCGGGCAAATGGGGATCTTGTTCGTCACGCTCGCAGGACATGGCCACCTCACGCCGACCCTCGCGGTCGTCGAAGAACTGACCGGACGCGGAGCCGAGATCGACTACGCGACCGGGGCAGAGCACGCCGAAGCGGTGACCGGAGCGGGCGCGCGGTGGGTGGAGCTACCCGCGCTGCCCGACTTCCGGCCCACCACCGCCAACCCGATGAACGAGTGGTTTCCGCACTACTTCAAGGCGATGAGCACGATCTACCCGATCCTGCTCGACCGCTGCCGCGCCGACCGGCCCGAGCTGATCTGCTACGACTCGACGAACTGGCCCGCCCGGCTCGTCGCACGGAAACTCGGCATTCCGGCGGTGCGCACCGTGCCGCACACCGCGTCCAACGAGCACTACACGTTGATGGACGCACATCTGGCCCGGCACATTGCCGACGACCTCGCGCGGTTCGTCGCCGCGTATGACGTCGAACTCGACATCGCGAGCACCATCGAGGCGCCCGAAGAGTGCAGCGTGGTGTTCGTGCCTCGTGAGTTCCAGCCGCTCGGGGAGACGTTCGACGAGTCGTTTCACTTCGTCGGCCCGGTGCTCGGGAGCCGGCTGACCGAGGAGTGGGCACCGCGCCGCGCCGACCTGCCGCTGCTGTTCGTCTCGCTCGGCTCGGTGCTGAGCGACGCCGCGTTCTACCAGGCGTGCGCTGACCAGTTCGGTGATGGCGCCTGGCAGGTCGCGATGACCGCTCGCGAGGTCGGGCCGACGCCGGCGAACATCGATGTCCAGCAGTGGTTTCCGCAACCTGCGGTGTTGCGGCACGCCGAGGTGTTCATCAGCCACGGCGGCATGAACTCCACCATGGAGGCGCTGCACCAGGGCGTGCCGCTGGTCGTCGTGCCGCAGACGCCGGAGCAGGCCGCCAACGGTGACCGGGTCGCCGAACTCGGGCTCGGCGAACGCGTCGACGACCACGCCGGGCTGCGGGCGGCGGTCGAGCGGGTGGCGTCGAGCGGCACGATCCGGCGCAACCTGGACCGGATGCGTGCCGCCATCGAGGCCGGCGGCGGTGCGTCGCGGGCCGCCGAGGTCATCCTCAGCCGAGTACCTCGCGCAGCTTGACCGCGAACTCCTCGGGCTTGCCCGCGTAACCGAACTCGCCGCCCATGAACCCGCCGTGGTGGCTGGGGAAGACGGTGGCCTCCTGCCCGAGCAGCTTCGCGGTGTGCACGGCCGTGCGCGCGGTGAACGTGTTTCCGGTCTCCTCGCCGACGGCGATGACGACTCGGGTGGGTGCGGCCGCGAGGGCGTCCACCTTCGGCTGGTAGTCGGTGATCGCGAGCGAGTCCCGCGACAGCAACGGGTCGTCGCGGGTGCCGTCGTCGTCGGTGGGCATGCCGAACTGCGCGGGATCGCCGGCCGGCAGCGCGAAGTACTCGTCGGTGTACTCGCCCTGCCACGACGACATCACCATGAACTGCGCCATGCCCGCGCCGGACCCCTTGGCGAAGTAGGCGTCGATGAACCCGTCGCGGGCGCGGCGGGCCGCGTCGGCGTCGGGCAGGACGTCGATGAGGGGCGGCTCGTGCGCCACCAGGGTCACCACGTCGTTCGGGTAGCTCGCCACGAGTTCCAGCGCCGTGACCGCGCCACCGCTCGACGCGAGCAGGTCGACCGGGCCACCAACAGCCTCGATCACCGCGTGCACGTCGGCCGCCTGCGTCTCGGGCGAGTTGTCGGTGCGACCGTCGGAACGCGTGCTGCGGCCGATACCGCGCGGGTCGTAGGTGATCACCGTGCGGTCGGGGAACTGTGCCCGCAGCGCCGTGAAGCCGCTCGCGTCCATGGGCTGGCCGATCATCATCAGCGGGCGGCCGCCCTCGCCTTCCACGTCGTAGGTGATGGCAGCTTTGTCGGTTTCGAGAACATAAGTTGTCATGGAAACTCCCCAGCTTCGGTTGGCCTGAGCAGCGTAGTCACACACATGAATCCCGCTGGGCTGACAGGCCGATCGACCTGTATGTATTCGACTGCTATCAAGATCGGATGACACGAACAGCAGTGGTGACCGGCGGCGGCACGGGCATCGGCAAAGCGGTGGCGGCCCGGCTCGTGGAGCAGGGCCTGGACGTGGTGATCACGGGCCGGCGGGGGGACGTGCTGAAGGCGGCGGCCGAGGAGGTCGGCGCGCGGGCGGTGGTGTTCGACGCGGCCGACCCGGACGCGGTCGAGGCGGCGCTGAGCGACCTGCCGGACCGGGTGGACGTGCTGGTCAACAACGCGGGCGGCAACATGACCCGCCGCCTGCCCGCGCCGGAGAACCTGGCGGACGTGCGGAACCTGTGGCTCGCGAACTACGAGTCCAACGTGATCAGCGCCGTGCTGGTGACGACCGCGCTGCAGCCGCGGCTCGCCGACAACGCCCGCGTGGTCACGATCGGCTCGATCGCGGGCCGGCGCGGATCGGGTGCCTACGGTGCGGCCAAGTCGGCGGTCGAGGCGTGGACGGCGGACCTCGCGTTCGCCGTGGGAGGGCGCGGGATCACGGTCAACGTGGTGTCGCCCGGCGTCACCGAGGACACCGAGTTCTTCGGCGGCACTTTGAGTGAGGAGCGACGCAAGAAGCTGGTCGGCAACCCGGCCAACGGCCGCGCGGGCACCCCGGCGGACGTCGCCGCGACGGTGACGTTCCTGACCTCGGCCGACGCCGGGCACATCACCGCTCAGGTGATCGGCGTGAACGGCGGAGCCGGGCTCGGACGCTGAACCCGACCACCGCGACCAGCACGAGGAGCAGCGCGATCCACGAGAACTCGGCGAGGTAGCGCTCGGCCGCCTCGCCGACGAGGTAGACCGCCGCCGTCGTGCCGCCGGCCCACGCGATGCCGCCCAGAGCGTTGGCCGCGAGGAACTTCCCGTAGTGCATGCCCATCGTGGCCGCAAGCGGTCCGGACAGGATCCGCAGCAACGCCATGAACCGGCCGAAGAACACCGCCCAGGCGCCGTAGCGTTCGAACAGCGCCTGGGCGCGGCCGACCCTGTCCTGGCTGAAGTGGCTGGGAAACTTGTCTCCCGCCCAGGCGAACACGCGCGGTCCGAACCGCTTGCCGAGCGCGTAACCGATGCTGTCGCCGATGATCGCGCCGGCCGATGCCGTGACGCCGACCGCGATCGGTGAGATGCCGTCGTGGTGTGAGGCCATGAGTGCCGCCGCGACGAGAACGATCTCCCCTGGCAACGGGATCCCGACGCTCTCGATGCCGACCACCAGGCCTACGACGACGTAGACCAGCAGCGGTGGAACGGTGTGAAGCCACTGCGTCAGCACGTTCGCGATCTTCCTCCGATCGGCGCAATCTCGCTACCATTCCGATCATCGGGGGACGAGGGGGCGGTTGTGGCGAGCCAGTTCGGCTCACTGCTGCGGCAGTGGCGGCAGCGAGCGGGATTGAGCCAGGAAGCGCTCGCCCAGCGCGCGGGGGTGGGGATCCGCACGGTTCGCGGACTGGAGACCGGGGAGCGGACCGACCCGCGGATGGGCACCGTGCGGTCACTGGCCGACGCGTTGAAGCTGACCGGGGCCGAGCGGGCCGAGTTGTTCGCCGCGGCCGGACGCGACGAGCCGCCCGTGGTCGAGCCGGTGCGATTCGATCCACTGGCCGAGGCCGCGGAGACGTTGAAGGTCGCAGTCGAGGCGCGGTGGCGGCGTGAGGAGGAACAGCGGCAGATCCACGACCCCGAGCCGTTGCCGGTGCGGTGGAACGGGGCGCCCGCGGAGCTGCGGGACAGCTGGCTCAACATCGGTGGTGAGGTCGAGCTCGACGGGCGTCTGGACCAGGTCGTCGAGGTTCACCGGAAGGTCGGGTCGCGGCGGCTCGTGGTGCTGGGGCGAGCAGGGTCCGGGAAGACGGTGCTGACCACGCGGTTCGTGCTGGACCTGCTCAAAGCCAATGACATGGCGGACCCGGTGCCGGTGATCTTCAGCCTCGGGTCGTGGCATCCCGAACGGGTGGGGCTGCGGGACTGGATGGCCGAGCAGCTGATCCGCGACCACCCGTACCTCGGGGCGCCTGGGCCAAGTGGCGGCACAGTGGCGGCGGCCCTGGTGGACGCGCAGCGGGTGTTGCCGGTGCTGGACGGGTTCGACGAGATCGCGACCGGGTTGCATCGGCCGGCGCTCAACGCGTTGAACACCACCACTCTGCCCTTGCTGCTCACCAGCCGGGTGGACGAGTACCGGGACGCGGTCGAGGGCACGGACGTGCTGACCTCGGCGGCTGCTGTTGTGCTGGCGGATCTGACGTGCGACGACCTGGCGGACTACCTGCCGCGGACCACGCGCAGGAACGTGTGGACTCCGGTGCTCGACGAGGTGCGGGGAGGCGGGACGCTCGCGAAGGTGCTGACGACGCCGTTGATGGTGGCGCTCGCGCGGCGGATCTACAGCGACACCCCGGACCACGATCCCGCCGAGCTGCTGCGGTTCCACGACGCCGAAGAGATCGAACGGCACCTGCTCGGCAGCTTCGTGCCCGCGGTGTACGGCGCTGAGGCCGAGCGCGTGCAGCCGTGGCTCGGGTACCTCGCGGATCACCTGAACCGGCTCGGCACCCACGACCTGGCGTGGTGGCAGCTCGGCACCTCGGCCAGGCGCAGAGCGTCGATCATCGGGCTCGGTGTCGGGGCCTCGGTCGGGGTAACCGACCTGGTGGTCGACACCTTCATCACGTTCGGCGCGCTGACCGTCAGAGGGTTGTTGTTCGCGGCGCTGATCGGCCTGGTCACCGGCGTGTCCGGCGGGCTGGCGCACTGGTACGTCGTGAAGAGTTCGCCGCTCGAACCTGTGCGGGCCCGGTTGCGGTTGAGGGGCCGGATCGGGGCGAAGGTGTGGTCGCGGGGGGTGTTCGGGCTGGCGTTCGGCGGGGCGGTGGGAGGCGCGTACGCGGTGGTGAAGGCGGCCGCGCAGTGGTTGTCCACGCCTGGTTACGAGATATCGGCCGTGATCTTGGTGGACGTCGGCGTGTTCGGGTTCGTGTTCGGGCTCGGGGCTGGGCTGGCCTGCGGACTGATCGCAGCTGTGGAGGCGCCGCTGGACCTGCGCTCCGCAGGCAGTCCCGACGACTCGATCGAGGTCAACCGGCGCCACGTGCTCGGGCTGGCGATGCTGTTCGCGCCGCTGTTCGCGGTGTTCGTCACGGCTGCCACCGGGATGGCGGTGGGCGGGCTCGTGGCGTTGCGGGTCGAGGTCGTGTGGACTCCGGCGACCGCGTTGGCGCTCGGACTTATCGGTGGCAGCGGGGGTGGACTGGCCTATGTGCTGAGCCTGACCGCGTGGGGGCAGTGGGTGGTGTTCGCGCGCGTCTGGTTGCCGTTGACCGGACGGCTGCCGTGGCGGCTGCCGGCGTTTCTCGACGACGCCTATCGGCGTGGCGTGCTGCGCCGGGCGGGGGCGGTCTACCAGTTCCGGCACGCGCGGTTGCAGGATCACCTCGCACGTTTGCGCTGATCAGAGTGACCGGCCATAAGTGGCCGGTCGTCTGGCCTGTCCTTCGTTTGGCCCGGCTGTGATCGTTTTCCTGGCCGGACGAGGGGAGGGACCCAGAGGTGTCAGGCAAACAATCGCCGCCGCCCGACGAGATCAACTGGGAGGCGTACAGCCACGAGGAACTGCACCGGATGCTGTGGCAGGACGCCGATGTCGCGGACGTGAGCACGGTCGCCGCCGATTGGACGCGTCATCGCGCCGCGCTGGACACGCACGCCGAGGTGCTGAGGGAGCAGCGCACGGCATTGCTCGACGGGTGGCGGGGCGCTGCCGCCGAGGAGGCCGGGGCACGGCTCGCGGCGCTGGCCGCGCGGGTCGAGAAGATCAGTGAGCTGGCGGCGGCGGGGCAGAAGGCCGCGCAGGACGCCGCCGACGCGCTGGCCGCGGCACGGGCGGAGATGCCGCCACCGCCGGTCGCGCCTGTGCTGCCGACCACGCCGGCTGGGGCGGCGCCGTTCGCCTTGCCGAGCGCGCCGGCACCGTTCGCACCACCGGCAACGCCTGCGGGTACGGCGCCGTTCGCTTTGCCGAACGCACCGTCGCCGTTCGCACTGCCAAGCGCGCCGTCGTTCGCGTTGCCGACGACGACTGCAGGCGCCGCACCGTTCGCACTGCCGAGCGCACCGGCACCGTTCGCGTTGCCCAGCGCGCCGACGATGCCCGCGACGTTCACGCCCGGCTTCAGCTTCTACTTCGGCGTGGCCTCGGCCGACCAGCAGAAGGCACAGGCCGTCCAGGCGATGCGGACCTACGAGTCCAGCCTGAACGGCAGCGGCCGCCTGATCGACGACGCCCGCGGCAACGTCCCGCAGGCCGCCGCGGCACCGGCCCGCCCGGCCACACCGCAACCAACGAGGACACCCAGCTCCGGCGGGGTGCCCTGGCGACGCCTGACCGGGGGCGCGACGGCCACCGCACCGCGCGGAGGCCCGGTGATCGGCAGCGTGAGCCCGGTCAGCGCACTGGCGCAGGTCACTCCGGGCATGCGCACCGGCGTGATGGCCCCGAGCGTGCTCACCGGCATGACTTCGTTCGCGGCGGACACCAGTTCGAGGTCGGCCGCCCAGTCCGGCGCGATGGCACCGCAGGCAGGTGGCGCGCGCAAGGACGAAGACCAGCCGCACGAGAACCAGATGCCGACGCTCGACCACGGCCTGTTCACGGTGGACGAGCGCGTGTCGCCATCGGTCATCGGCGAGGAGGTGCAGGCATGACCGGCTACGAGGTGGCACCGGACCAGCTGCAGGACCGGATCAGGACGCTGACCAGGCTGGCCGAGCTGACCGGCGACCTGGTGGCGACCGCGAGCCGGCTCGCCGAACGGCAGCCGTTGCTCGGCACCGCCCCGCCCGCCCAGGACCTTTCGCACCGGCTCAAGGCGGCGGGCTCGGGTTTCGCGGACGAGGTGAGCGCCGCCGAACGTGAGGTGCGCGCGTTCCAGGAGATGCTCGCCCAGATCAGGACGCTCTACACCGAGACCGACGCCGAGCAGGCCGCGAAGGCGGCGCGATGACGACGACGGAGCACGGGATCGCGTTCGACCTCGTCGAGCTGGATCTGCTCGCGACCCACGCCGGGGTGCGCTGGCCGTTCCCGCTGCGGGTGCCGTCGTTCGGCCGGCTGGCGAGCGAGCGGGCCGAACTGCTCGCGGAGGCGGCGCACGGACTGGAGGCGCGCGGACTCGCCGAAGCCCACGGGCCGGTCGGCATGGCGGCCGAGCTTGTCACCGCCCTGCGTGAACACCGTGGCGTCGTCGACCTCGTGGTGACCGAGGTCGGCGCGGCCGCACTGGTCTACGGGGACGCGGCGGTCGTGTGCCGCCAGTACGCGAACACGGTCCGGGTGACGCACGTCGAGGCCGAGGCGCTCGGCGACGTGCTCATCGGGCTGATCCCCGCACTGAAGCCGGCGCCGATCATGCCGATCACCTTGCCGCCCGGTGCCGAGTTCGCCGCGCTGCAGCCCACCGGACAGGGCCAGCTCGGCGTGGTCAGGGGCGGGGAGCGTCGAGAAGTGTCCTGGTTGGACAGTGCGACCGGTCGGGCCAGGGTCGACGTGGCCGATGACGGCTGGGTCAGCGTGAACCCGATGCGGCGCAACGACCTCGTTCGCATCATCAGCGAGCTCGCGGCGATCGCGCGAGCCTAGGCGCGACTCTCATCGAACGAAACTCCGATACAGGCCCTAGAAGAGGGGGAGAAGTGGATCCAGCACAGTGGCTGGCGGACTACCAGGAACGGCTCGAGCGGGTCGCCTACAGCGCCCGCTCGGCGAGTGCGAGCCTGGCCGAGGTCGGGGCGAGCGCGACCTCGCCACGCGGTGAGGTCACCGTGACGGTGAACGCCGCGGGCGTGCTCGGCGACGTCGCGCTGACGCCGGCGGCGCGCAAGCTCGACGTGGACACGCTGGCGATGCTGATCGTCGGCACCGCGCGGGAGGCGCAACGGCTGGCGAGCGCGCGCATGACCGAGGTGATGGCGAGCTACCTCGGCGAGAGCGACGCGTTGCACCAGATCACCTCGCACCAGCCGGAGGCCGTGCGATGAACTTCACCGTCGACCACGAGCAGCTGCGCGGGCACGCCGCGACGCTCGCCGGATACGCCGACCAGCTCGCCGAGACGGGCACCCGTCTTCCCGACCAGCTCGGACAGGAGTCGCTCGGCTCGTTCGCGCAGTTCCTCACCTCCGGGCTCGGCGGCGCGATGAACGGGACGCTCGGCGCCTTCACCCATGTCGCGTCCACAATGGACAAGGTGAGCGCCGGCATGCGCCAGGCCGCCGACACCTACCAGCGCACCGACGACGACAGCACCGCGAACATCACCGGGGCCGCCCGATGACCACAGCGACGGACGCGGGCACGATCAACGCCCTGCTGAACGAACTCCGCACCGCCACCACCGCCATCACGAACGACGAGTGGCTGTCGTCGGACCTGGCCGGCACGCCCAAGGCGGCCATGAGCGAGCTCGGCTCGAACGGAAAACCCCTGCAGGCACTGGACAGTGCGGGCGTCGGCTTCCTCACGCCGATGATCTCGTTCCTGGAGGAGCCGCTGAACCAGCTGCGCGGCAACCCGGACGGCGTCCAGCAGGGCGCCGGCGAGTTCGAGAACGCGGGCAAGGCGGCCACGACGCTGGCCGGCGACTACCGCGACAAGGCCGCGAGCGAGACCAGCGGCTGGTCCGGCCAGAGCGCGACCGACTACGCCAAGACCGGCAAGGAACTCGTGGACGGCGTGCTTTCGGTCGCCGAGACCGCGCTGACCAACGCGACCGCGATGATCAAGGCGGGCGAGGTGGTGGCCCAGGTCGTCGCCGAGGTCACGCGGCTGATCACCGAGGCGATCGGCAAGATCGTGCCGATCATGACCCAGGCGATCGCGGCGGCGCCCGCGACGTTCGGGCAGAGCATCGCCGTGGCGATCCCGCAGTGCGTGCAGATCGCCGTCGACTGCGGGGTCCAGATCGCGGCCAAGCTCGGCGAGCTGCTGGCGAGCGGCGAGAACCTGATCAAGCTGGTCGAGGGTGCCCAGGCCGTGCTCAAGGTCGTGAAGCAGGCACTGTCGGTCATCGGCGAGCAGGCCCAGGGGAGCAGCAGCACGGCGAAACTCCCGACGGCTCAATCCCCGGCGGCACGCAGAACCCCACCGCCCAAACCCCGACCGCGCAGGACCCGGCCAAGTTGGAGGTGCCCGCGTGAAGCGCCTGGCCGCCATCGCCACCGGGATCGCACTCGCCATCAGCGTCAGCGTCACACCGGCGCACGCCGACGACGCGGTCCAGACGGTGCTCAACCAGTTCCAGACGCAGGCCGGACCGGGTGCCGCCGTGCACTTCAACGCCGGCACCCGGTCCGCCGGCACCGCCAAGATCCACGAACAGCGCGCGATCACCGCCGCCGACCACTTCCGGATCGGCAGCCAGACCAAGACGTTCACCGCCGCGGTGGTCCTCCAGCTCGTCGACGAGCGCAGCGTGGAGCTGGACGCGCCGATCGCCCGGTACCTGCCCGGCGTGGTCACCGGCAACTACAACGGCGACGTCATCACCGTCCGCCAACTGTTGCAGCACACCAGCGGCCTGGTGAACAACGTCCGCGACGCCCAGGCGAACCCCGACGGCACGTTCAGCCTCGCCGAGATGGTCCGCTCGGCCATGGACGAGCCGGCCCAGTCCGCGCCCGGTGCCGCGCAGCACTACTCCAACGTCGGTTTCCTGGTGCTGGGCATGCTGATCGAACGCGTCACCGGCAAGCCGGCCGGTGCCGCGATCACCGAACGGATCATCAGCCCGCTCGGCCTCACCGAGACGGCTTTCCCAGCACCGGGCAACCGCGCGTTGCCGAGCCCGTTCCTGCCCGGCTACCTCGGTGGCCGCCTCGGCCCGATCTTTGTCTGGACCGAGGCGACCACCAGCCATTGAACTGTCGTTCTGGAGCACGGCCGGCGCGATGTCGTCCACATTGGACGATCTGCAGCGCTTCTACCGGGCGCTGGTCAACGGCCAGGTCGTCTCACCCGCGGCACTGGCCGAGATGAAGCAGACGTGGGGGCCGTCAGGTACCTACGGGCTCGCGCTGGTCAAGCTGCCGTTGACGTGCGGTGGCGTGGCGTGGGGCCACAACGGCGCTCTGCCAACCGGTCACCACTCGTTCACCCTGGTCACCGAGGACGGCCGGTACGCGTCCGTGGTGACGAACAACAACGGGATGAACTCGAAGCCCTCCTCGTTCGACGTGGCGGACAAGGCTCTTTGCACTAACCAGTGAGGATGGCCCTGGCCAATGCGGCGGTCTCCGACGGCGTCTTGCCGACCTGGATCCCGACCGCCTCCAGGGCCTTCTTCTTGGCTTCGGCCGTGCCCGAGGAACCGGAGACGATGGCGCCCGCGTGGCCCATCGTCTTGCCCTCGGGCGCGGTGAAGCCGGCGACGTACCCGACGACGGGCTTGGACACGTTGTCCCGCACGTACTCCGCGGCCCGTTCCTCCGCGTCGCCGCCGATCTCGCCGATCATCACGATCAGCTCGGTCTCCGGGTCGGCCTCGAACGCGGCGATCGCGTCGATGTGCGTGGTGCCGACGATCGGGTCGCCGCCGATGCCGACGCACGTGGTGAAGCCGAAGTCCTTGAGCTCGTGCATCAGCTGGTAGGTCAGCGTTCCGGACTTCGACACCAGGCCGATGGAGCCGGGTTTGGTGATGTCGGCCGGGATGATGCCCGCGTTCGACTTGCCGGGACTGATGATGCCGGGGCAGTTCGGCCCGATGATCCGCGTGCCCGAGTCCTTGGCGTGTGCCCAGAACTGGGCCGTGTCGTGGATCGGCACGCCCTCGGTGATCACGACGGCCAGCCCGATGCCCGCGTCGACCGCCTCGATCACGGCGTCGCGGGTGAACGCGGGCGGCACGAAGAGCACCGACACGGTCGCACCGGTCTCCGCCATCGCCTCGGCGACCGTGCCGAAGACCGGCAGGGTCACGTCGTCGAAGTCCACGGACGTGCCGGCCTTGCGCGCGTTGACGCCGCCGACGACCCGCGTGCCCGCCGCCAGCATGCGCCTGGTGTGCTTGCAGCCCTCGCCGCCGGTCATGCCCTGCACGACCACGCGGCTGTGCTCGTCGAGGAAGATCGCCATCAGGACTCCTTACCGGCGCCGGCGAGCGCGGCGGCCCGGCCGGCCGCGTCGTCCATCGTGTGCGCCACGGTGATCAGCGGGTGTCGTGCGCCGTCGAGGATGCGCAGGCCGGCCCCGGCGTTGTTGCCGTCGAGCCGCACGACCAGCGGCTTGTCGGCGCGATCGCCGAGCATGCCCAGTGCTTGCACGATTCCGTTGGCCACCGCGTCGCACGCGGTGATGCCGCCGAACACGTTCACGAACACGCTGCGCACCGACGGGTCGGACAGGATGACGTCGAGGCCGTCGGCCATGACCTGGGCCGTGGCGCCACCGCCGATGTCGAGGAAGTTCGCCGGCGCGGCACCGGCCAGCGCCACGACGTCCAAAGTGGACATGACCAGACCGGCGCCGTTGCCGATGACGCCGACCGAGCCGTCGAGCTTGACGTAGTTGAGGCCCTTCTCGGCCGCCCGCACCTCCAGCGGGTCGCCTGTGGCGCCGGTGGAGGGCCGGGAATGCCGGAAGGACGCGTTGTCGTCCAGCGTCACCTTGCCGTCCAGGGCCACGATCCGGCCGGACTTCGTGCGCGCCAGCGGGTTCACCTCGACCAGGGTCGCGTCCTCGGAGACGAAGACCTTCCACAGGGCGGCAGCGACCGCGTTGATCTCTTCGGCCACCTCCGGTGAAAACACCGCAGATGCGTCGAAGGGCGAAGCGGGCATCCGCACGATCGAGTCGGTCATCTCCTCGATCTCCACGCCGCCGGAAGCCGACGCCATCGAGATGAACGTCCTGTTGGCACGATCAAGAAGGAACGACAGGTAGTACTCCTCGGCGATCTCGCTCGCCTCGGTCACCAGCACCTTGTGCACGGTGTGGCCCTTGATGTCCATCCCCAGGATGGCGGCGGCCGCGGTCGCTGCTTCGCCAGGCGTCGAAGCGAGTTTGACGCCGCCGGCCTTGCCGCGCCCGCCCGTCTTCACCTGAGCCTTCACGACAACGGTCCCGCCGAGCCGGGCGGCTGCCTCGCGCGCGGATTCAGGAGTGCCCGCCACGAAACCACGCGGAACGGGCACCCCGTACCGCTCGAAGAGGTCCCGGGCCTCGTGTTCGAAAAGATCCACCGTCTACGTCCTCTCGCCGAAAACTTGCGGCCATCACTGGACATCCGGTTGGTAGCGGAGTAACGATATGCCTACCTCATACGGTATGCAATCTACAGTCGAGGGCTAAGGGGCTGATCGCCGATGACGAGTTCCGCGGAGCCGGAGTCGATTCAAGAGTCCATTTCTGGAGGCCATCTGGTCGCCAAGGCGCTCAAGGCCGAGGGCGTGGACACGATCTTCACGCTGTGCGGTGGCCACATCATCGACATCTACGACGGCTGCGTGGACGAGGGCATCGCCGTCGTCGACGTCCGGCACGAACAGGTCGCGGCGCACGCGGCCGACGGCTATGCGCGGATCACCGGCAAACCGGGGTGTGCCGTCGTGACCGCGGGGCCGGGCACCACCGACGCCGTCACGGGGGTCGCGAACGCGTTCCGCGCGGAGAGCCCGATGCTGCTGATCGGCGGCCAGGGTGCGCTGAGCCAGCACAAGATGGGCTCACTGCAGGACCTCCCGCACGTGGACATGATGACGCCGATCACCAAGTTCGCGGCGAACGTCCCGCACACCGCCCGCATCGCGGACATGGTGTCGATGGCGTTCCGCGAGGCGAACGCCGGCGCGCCCGGCCCGTCGTTCCTGGAGATCCCGCGCGACGTCCTGGACGCCAGGGTGCCGCTCAGCACGGCCCGCGTCCCGCAGTCCGGCCACTACCGGGCGTCCACCCGCAGCGTCGGCGACCCGGCGGACATCGAGAAGCTCGCGGACCTGTTGGTACACGCCAGGAAACCGGCGATCCTGCTCGGCAGCCAGGTGTGGACGACGCGGGCCACCGACTCCGCCATCGACCTGGTGCGCACCCTCAACATCCCCGCCTACATGAACGGTGCCGGCCGCGGCACCCTGCCACCCGGCGACTCGCACCACTTCCAGCTGTCGCGCCGCTACGCCTTCGACAACGCCGACGTGATCGTCATCGTCGGCACCCCGTTCGACTTCCGGATGGGCTACGGCCGCAGGCTTTCCGCGAACGCGACGGTCGTCCAGATCGACCTCGACTACCGCACGGTCGGCAAGAACCGCGACATCGACCTCGGCATCGTCGGTGACGCGGACCTGGTGCTGTCGAGCGTCGCGCAGGCCGCGTCCGGTCGCGAGGACAACGGCGCGATGGGCCGCAAGGTGTGGCTGGAAGAACTGCAGGCGGTCGAGGAGAAGGCCCGGCTGAAGCGCTCGGAGCACCTGCGTTCCGACGACCTGCCGATCCACCCGTACCGCTTGGTGAGCGAGATCAACGACTTCCTCACCGAGGACTCGATCTACATCGGCGACGGCGGCGACGTCGTCACGTTCTCCGGTCAGGTCGTGCAGCCCAAGTCGCCTGGCCACTGGATGGATCCCGGTCCACTCGGGACGCTCGGCGTCGGCATTCCTTTCGTGCTGGCGGCGAAGCTCGCGAGGCCGGACAAGGAGGTCGTGGCGCTCTTCGGTGACGGCGCGTTCAGCCTCACCGGCTGGGACTTCGAGACGCTCGTCCGCTACAACCTGCCGTTCGTCGGCATCGTCGGCAACAACTCGTCCATGAACCAGATCCGCTACGGCCAGGCGGCGAAGTACGGCCTCGAACGCGAACGCGTCGGCAACACGCTCGGCGACGTCCGCTACGACCAGTTCGCCAAGATGCTCGGCGGCTACGGCGAGGAGGTGCGCGACCCCAAGGACATCGGCCCGGCGCTGCAGCGCGCACGCGAGTCGGGCAAGCCCTCGCTGATCAACGTGTGGATCGACCCCGACGTGTACGCGCCCGGAACCGTGAACCAGACGATGTACAAGTAGGTGAGCGCGCCAATGGGAAACACCGCCGGCAAGGCCTTGGAAGGCGTCAAAGTGCTCGACATGACGCACGTGCAGTCCGGACCGTCGTCGACTCAGCTGCTCGCGTGGCTGGGTGCGGACGTCATCAAGCTGGAGACGCCCGGACGCGGTGACATCACCCGCGGCCAGCTGCGTGATCTGCCCGATGTGGACAGTCTCTACTTCACGATGCTCAACTGCAACAAGCGGAGCATCACGCTGAACATGAAGGCCCCGGAAGGCAAAGAGGTCTTCGAGAAGCTCGTCGGCGAGGCCGACATCCTCGTCGAGAACTTCGGTCCCGGTGTCGTCGAACGGTTCGGCTACCCGTGGGAGAAGCTGCACGAGCTCAACCCCGGGCTGATCTACGCGTCCATCAAGGGCTTCGGGCCCGGCCGCTACGCCGACTTCAAGGCGTACGAGGTGATCGCGCAGGCGATGGGCGGCTCGATGAGCACTACCGGGTTCGAGGACGGCCCGCCGCTCGCCACCGGTTCGCAGATCGGTGACTCCGGAACCGGAATCCACCTGGTGGCCGCGATCCTGGCCGCGCTGTACCAGCGGACCAGCACCGGGCGCGGGCAGCGCGTCCAGGTCGCGATGCAGGACGCGGTGCTCAATCTGTGCCGGGTGAAGCTGCGCGACCAGCAGCGGCTCGCCCACGGGCCGCTGGGGGAGTACCCGAACGAGCAGTTCGGGGACGAGGTGCCCCGCTCCGGCAACGCATCCGGTGGTGGCCAGCCCGGCTGGGCGGTGCGCTGTGCCCCCGGCGGCCCCAACGACTACATCTACGTGATCATCCAGCCGGTCGGGTGGCAGCCGCTGACCGAGCTGATCGGCAAGCCGGAGCTCGCCGAGGATCCCGCCTGGGCCACGCCGGAAGTGCGCCTTTCCAAGCTGGACAAGGCGTTCGCGCTGATCGAGGAGTGGACGGAGAAGCACACCAAGTGGGAGGTGATGGACAAGCTCAACGCCCACAACATCCCGTGCGGACCCATCCTGTCCACAAAGGAGATCATCGAGGACGAGACGCTGGCCGAACTGGAGACTGTCGTCGAGGTCGACCACCCCGAGCGCGGTTCGTTCAAGACGGTCGGCTGCCCGTTGAAGCTCTCCGACTCCCCGGTCGAGGTGCAGCGCCCGCCGCTGCTCGGTGAGCACAACGACGAGGTCCTCGGGGCTCTGGGGTACAGCACCGAACGGCTGGCCGAACTCCGCACCGCCGGCGTCATCTAAACCGCTAGGGAGACGAAATCTCATGCCGGACAACGGCTACGACCGCGCCGCGGTCGAGAACGTACTCGCGAAGGTGCGGGCGGAGGGACGGTCGTCGCTCAGTGCACCGGAGGGCAAGCGGGTCTGCGACGCCTACGGGATCGCGACCCCGGCCGAGGCGCTGGCGAAGTCGTCGGAGGGCGCCGTCGCGTTCGCCGAGGAGATCGGCTACCCGGTCGTGCTCAAGATCGCCTCACCGGACATCCTGCACAAGACCGAGGCCGGCGGCGTCCTCGTGGGCCTGCGCAGCGCGAACGAGGTCGCCGAGGGCTACCGCACGATCATCCACAACGCCAGGAACTACCAGGCCGACGCGGAGATCACCGGCGTCCAGGTCCAGCAGCAGCTGCCGACCGGCAACGAGGTCCACGAGGTCATCGTGGGCGCCACGACCGACGAGACGTTCGGCAAGATCGTCGCGTTCGGCCTCGGCGGGATCCTGGTGGAGGTGCTCAAGGACGTCACGTTCCGACTGGCTCCCACGAGTGCCTCCGAGGCGCTGTCGATGGTGAACGGCATCGCCGCCGCGGAGATCCTGCGCGGAGTGCGTGGCGCGCAAGGGGTCGACGCGCACAAGCTCGCCGATCTGATCCACCGCGTGTCGGATCTGGTCACGGACTTCCCACAGTTGGCCGAGGTCGATCTCAACCCGGTGCTCGCCACTCCCGGTGGCGCCACCGCGGTCGACGTCCGGATCCTCGTCGACGAGGACGCCGGCAAACAGCCGCACCGGTTCACACAGGACGAGATCCTCGCCTCGATGAACCGGATCATGAAGCCGGCCGCCGTCGCCGTGATCGGTGCCTCCAACGAGGACGGCAAGATCGGCAACTCGGTGATGAAGAACCTCGTGAACGGCGGGTTCCAGGGCGAGATCTACCCGATCAACCCCAAGGCCGACGAGATTCTCGACCGCAAGGCGTTCGCGAGCATCGCCGACGTGCCAGGAGACGTCGACGTCGCGGTGTTCGCCATCCCGGCCAAGTTCGTGCCCGCCGCGTTGGAAGAGGTCGGCAAGAAGGGCGTCGCCGGCGCGATCATGATCCCGTCCGGCTTCGGTGAGACGGGCAACCAGGAACTGCAGGACGAGATCGTCGCGATCGCGCGCAGGCACGGTGTGCGCATCCTCGGCCCGAACATCTACGGCTACTACTACACACCGGAGAACCTGAGCGCGACGTTCTGTACGCCCTACGACGTCAAGGGCGGAGTCGCGCTCTCGTCGCAAAGTGGCGGAATCGGTATGGCGATCCTCGGATTCAGCCGTTCCGCGGGCATGGGCGTGTCCGCGATCGTGGGTGTGGGCAACAAGGCCGACATCGACGAGGACGACCTGCTGACGTTCTTCGAGCAGGACCCGAACACCCAGCTCGTCGCGATGCACCTGGAAGACCTCAAGGACGGTCGTTCCTTCGCGGAGACAGCCAAGCGCGTCTCGGAAAAGAAACCGGTCGTCGTGCTCAAGGCGGGACGAACCGCGCAGGGCGCCAAGGCGGCGAGTTCGCACACCGGCGCACTGGCCGGCAACGACCGGGTCTACGACGACATCCTCAAGCAGAGCGGCGTGATCCGCGCACCCGGCCTGAACGACCTGCTGGAGTACGCGCGCGGCATTCCGCTGCTGGCCACCCCCAAGGGCGAGAACGTCGTCATCATCACCGGCGCGGGCGGTTCGGGCGTGCTGCTCTCGGATGCCTGTGTGGACAACGGGTTGAGCCTCATGACCATTCCGGACGATCTGGACGCGGCGTTCCGGAAGTTCATCCCCCCGTTCGGCGCGGCGGGCAACCCGATCGACATCACCGGCGGGGAACCGCCCTCGACGTACCGGAACACGATCGCGCTCGGTCTCGCCGACGACCGCATCCACTCGCTGATCCTGGGCTACTGGCACACCATCGTGACGCCACCGATGGTGTTCGCGAAGCTCGTGGTCGACGTCGTGGATCAGTACCGGGCGAACGGAATCCACAAGCCCGTCGTCGCCTCGCTCGCCGGTGACGTGGAGGTCGAGGAGGCCAGCGAGTACCTGTACCGGAACGGGGTGGTTGCGTATCCGTACACAACGGAGAAACCTGTCGCGGTACTGGGTGCGAAGTACCGGTGGGCACGTGCCGCCGGACTGCTGGGCTAGCAGGCTGCCCGAAGTCCTGTCCGTTACTCGCGGAGCGGTTCGGCGTCCAGCCCGATGCGTCTGCAAGTACCACCAACTCTTGATCGAATCGCCGTCAACTACACCCAACCTGTTCCACATCCCGCAGCACCGGCACCAGGTGCCCAGGCCCGAAACGCCCTGTTGGTAGTAGAAAAACGCCTGTTGATGTTGAGTTGGTGGTACTTGCTGACGCCGGCAGCAACGAGTCGCCTGAGGTTCCGGACAAGACTTCTGGCCAGGTGCTTAGCAACAGGGTTTTTGTGTAGCAAGGGAGAGATGGCCCGTCCGCGACCGTGAACACGCCCATGGTCGCGAACCCGCCAGGGAGGTCAACGAAGACAGCCGGTCCTCTGGAGGTTGTTAACCGTGGATGATCCAAATCTGGCTGCTCGCACGGATGTCAGCACGCCCCCTGACAGTGTTGAATCTTCAGGGAAGCGGTTCTGGCCGGCGGGCAAGCTGGAAGCGATGCCCATCAGGAAACTGCCCGACGCACCACCGTCGATCCACCTGCTCGGCCCCACCGTCTTCCTGGTGGCACTCGGCGTGGGCATGGGCGAGGCCTACATGTGGCCTCGGCTCGTGTTGCTCTTCGGGCCGGACATCCGGTGGCTCTTCCTGATCGGCGTGAGCCTGCAGGCCGTCGTCATGCTGGAGATGGCCCGTTACGCGATGGCGACCGGAGAGAGCATTTTCTTCGGCGCCGCACGCGTGTTCAAGCCGATCATGTGGTTCTTCTTCATCGTCGCCATGGCCGTGTACATCTGGCCGGGCCATCTCTCCGCCGGCGCGGCGGCGCTGGAGCGGATCACCGGCATCCCGTGGACGGTCTCGGCCTGCGTCGGCCTGGTACTGGTCGGCGTGCTGTTCAGCCTGGCCAAGGTCATCTACAACCTGCTGGAGAACCTGCTGTCCATCCTCATCGGACTGCTGGTCGTCAGCACCGCCGTGGTGGCGGCGATGGTCGGTACCTGGCAGGACCTGGTCAGCACGATCACCGGCATGTTCCAGTTCGGCTACCTCCCGGCGGACGCGCTCTCGGCCACCTGGTTCCCGGTCATCGTCGGCTCGATCGCGTTCGCCGGCCCGTCCGGCATGCAGCAGATGTGGTACACGCTGCACCTGCGCGACAGCGGCGCCGGCATGGGCGCACACATCCCGAAGGTGCGCGGACTGCGGCACGCGGGCGAGGAGGAGAAGATGCCGGCCCGCGGCTACATGTTCGACACCGAGGACCCGAGCGAGATGGCCAAGTGGAAGGGCTGGCGGCGCTGGGTCACGTTCGACGCGCTGCTGCTGTTCTGGGGCATCACCATGCTCGTCACCGTCTCGTTCACGGTGCTCGCCCAGGCTGCCAGCAGAGAGAATCCGAACGTACGCGGGCTGATCGAGTCGGGTGAACGGACAGCGGCGTTGAACGCCATGTCGGACGCTTTCGCCTCCGCGGGTGGACCGGTGCTCGGTGCCGTGTTCCTCGGGTTCATCGCGCTGATCGGCCTCAACGCCACGCTGGGTCTGTTCGACTCGTTCTCGCGCGGCCAGGCGGACATGACGTACCACTTCGTCAAGGGTGCGAAGAGGTTCCGGATGTCGCACCTCTACGCGGGATTCCTTTGGGGTGTCATCACGTTCGGCATCATCATCCTGCTGTGGGGACCGGCGAAGGGGCCGGGAGCGATTCTCGACGTGCTCGCGTTCCTGTCGACGTTCGCGATGGGCGCCTACTGCGTGGTCCTGTTGCTCGTGAACAACAGAATGCTGCCGAAACCCATCCGGCCCAAGCTGGTCACGAACCTCATCGTGGGCTTCGGTGCCGTGTTCTACCTCGGCATGCTGTTCTACAGCCTCATCCGCTTCGGCGTCGTGGTGGACTGATGGACTACCGGGAAAGCACTACCTGGGGCAGCGGTTGGACTCGCTGCCGGGTTCGTTGCCGCTGGGCTGGCCGCCTTGGTGGGCCAGCCCCTCGCGTGGGCGGCGCTCACGATGCTCGCGCTCGGTGTGCCGCTCGCGTTGCTGGGCGGCGGTTTCGGCCTGCTGGTGGCGGCGGGCCGGCTGCCGGCCGGGCGGTTCGCGCCGGTCGCCCTCTACTGGCTGGTGGGGTTCCCGCTGGCCCGGCTGGTGCACGAGTTCACCGTGGGCACCGTGCTCACCGGCCAGGTCCGGCTGCCTCCGGATTTGGCCGGGTTCCTCGCCTACCAGGGAATCGTCAGCATGGGCTGGGCGATCGGTTTCCTGTGGCTGCACGAGCGCATCGCCGCGCGCATGCGGATGCGTGCCGCCGCCACGACGTCCCGCTGACCTTCCGCCGGAGGAGCGAGAATGCTGGATCTGCCTGTCTGGGTGTGGATCGCGACCGTGGGCGGACTGGGCCTGGTGATCGCGTTCGACTTCTATCTCGTGGTGCGCAAGCCGCACGAGCCGTCATTCCGCGAGTCGGTCTACTGGGTCACGTTCTACGTGGGCCTGGCCGTCCTCTTCGGACTCGGCGTGACGCTGTTCGCCGGCGGTCAGCACGGCGGCGAGTTCTTCGCCGGCTGGATCACCGAGTACTCGCTCAGCGTCGACAACCTGTTCGTCTTCGTCCTGATCATGGCCCGGTTCGCGGTGCCGCGGGAGCAGCGGCAGAAGGTGCTGATCGTGGGCATCCTGCTCGCATTGCTGCTGCGTGCGATCTTCATCGCCGTCGGCGCCGAGGCGATCTCCCGGTTCGACTGGCTCTTCTACCTCTTCGGCGCTTTCCTGATCTACACCGCGTGGAAGCTGGTGGCGCACAACGAAACCGAGGAGGCCGAGTTCTCCGAGAACGCCGCGCTGCGCGCGGTGCGCAAGGTGTTCCCCCGCGCGAGTCCACTGCTGATCGTCATGGTCGCGGTCGGGACGACGGACCTGCTGTTCGCGGTGGACTCCATCCCGGCGATCTTCGGGCTCACCAAGGAGCCGTACCTGGTGCTGACCGCCAACGCGTTCGCGTTGATGGGCCTGCGCCAGCTCTTCTTCCTGGTGGGCGGACTGCTGGATCGCCTGGTGCATCTGAGCAAGGGCCTTGCGGTGGTGCTCGCGTTCATCGGACTCAAGCTGATCCTCGAAGCGATGCACCACCACGGTGTGCCCTGGGCGCCCGAGATTCCGATCGTCATGTCTCTCGGCGTGATCGTGGTGACGCTGGCGATCACCACGGTGTGGAGTCTGCACACCTCTCGGCGGGCCGCCCGTGCCGCCGTGGAGGAGGCTGAAGCTCAGCGCTCACAACGGATTGAAGGCGCTCAGCCGTGAATCGAGTGGCCCTCGGCGTCCTCGCGGAGCGTCTTGGCCACGGCCGCGACGGCCTCGGAGTCCTTGCGCTGCTCGTTGAGAGCGGTGGCCAGTCCGAGGCCGAGCGTGCGGCCGTCGGCGGAGAAGCCCTGGCGCGGCCTCGTGAGGGCACGCGCGAAGTTCTTGAGGCGGGACATGGCTTTCCTTCTTTCCCTGTCGATGGTCTGCGCTCCCAGGGCGTGCGGCAGCCGATCAGGCACTGGCGCACGCCGGGGGCCGTAGCAAGGCTGCGGCTGTTTCTCAGGTCACGGGATACCCACTACGGGTCCTCGTTGACCCCTGCCTCGCTGAAATTCAGCATACTGCGTTTTGTATGCAATCTGCAGTCCTCGTGTCGCGCATCACCTGCGTGGCCTCGAATGATCGATTTCGGGTGATCTGAGCGTAACGTCTCAGTCGCTCTGCGTAGAGCTATCGGGCGTTTTGTGGTCGTGGTAGGTCTGCCGCGTCTGCTCCGCGTGACGGTGCATGACCTCGCCGGCCCGTTCCACGTCGCCGTCGGCGATGGCCGCGACCAGCTCGGCGTGCTCGTTCCACGAGTCATGGCTGCGCGGGCGGGCGATCGGGGTGTAGTACCAGCGCACCCGGCGGTCGACCAGTCCGATCATCTCGGACAGGACCTTGTTGCGGCCGACCGCCGCGACGGCCGCGTGCAGATCGGCGTTCGCCTTGACCAGGCGCTCGACGTTCGCGGTGACCAGTGCCTCCTCGCCGGCCTGTTGCAGCCTCTTGAGCAGCTTCACGTCGGAGGCGGTGGCGTGTTCGGCGGCGAGCTTGGCGGAGTACGTCTCCAGCACGCTGCGCACGGCGAGCAGCTGGTCGGCCTCTTCCTCGGTCGGGGTGTGCACGAAGGCGCCCTGGGCGGGGCGCAGGTCCACCCAGCCGTCGGTCTGCAGCCGCTGCAGGGCCTCGCGCACCGGCTGCCGGCTCACGCCCAGGTACTCGGCGAGCTCGGCCTCCACCAGGTGCTGGCCGGGCTCGAGGGTGCGGTTGACGATGAGCTCGAGCAGGGCGTCGTAGACGGCCTGACGCAGCGGCGCCGGACGTTCGACACGACGGCTCGCCGCCGCGCTGAGCGGGCCGCGGGCGGCGGCCCGGCGGCCACTGGGCAAAGAGGTCATGTCAGACAGAATACAGCTTTTGGTATGCAAAAAGCACTTCTAGAGCTTTCCGTCGGGTTGTCCGTATACTGTATGCAATCTTGCCGGGAACTGTGGCAGAGCGGGGCGTGCAATGAAGATCGCTGTTCTCGGAGCCGGGGCGATCGGTGCCTACGTCGGTGCGGCCTTGCACCGTGCGGGCGTGGAGGTCCACCTGATCGCACGTGGCCCTCATCTCGCCGCGATGCGGCAGCACGGCGTGCGGGTGCTGAGTCCCCGTGGGGATTTCACCGCGCATCCACAGGCGACCGACGACCCCGCCGAAGTGGGCGAGGCCGACTACGTGTTCCTCGGTCTGAAGGCGTACTCGTACGCGTCGTCCGGCGATCTGCTGGCACCGCTGCTGGGCCCGGACACCGCGGTGATCGCGGCGCAGAACGGCATCCCGTGGTGGTACTTCCACGGCATGACCGGGCATCCGCTGGAAGGTCAGCGGATCGAGGCCGTCGACCCCGGCGGCTCGGTGACGGCCGTCCTGCCGATGGAGCGGGCGATCGGCTGTGTCGTCTACTGCTCGACCGAGATCGAGTCGCCGGGCGTGATCCGCCACCTCGAAGGCACCCGGTTCTCGATCGGCGAACCGGACCGGTCGATCTCGCCGCGATGCGTGGCGCTGAGCGAGGCGATGATCGCGGGCGGGCTGAAGTGCCCGGTGGAGAAGGATGTCCGCGAGGACATCTGGATCAAACTGATGGGCAACGTGGCGTTCAACCCGTTGAGCGCCCTGACCCGCGCGACGATGGTCGAGATCTGCGACCACGACGACAGCCGCGACCTGGTGGCGCAGATGATGGCCGAGACGCTGACCATCGCCCGTGCCGCGGGCTGCGATCCGCAGATCTCCATCGACCGGCGCATCGACGGCGCCCGGCGGGTCGGGCACCACAAGACGTCGATGCTGCAGGACCTGGAGGCCGGCAAGCGGCTGGAGATCGACGCGATCATCGCGGCGGTAGTGGAGATCGCGTCGCTGACCCGCGTGCCGGCACCGACGTTGCGGCACGTCTACGCGGCGATCGACCTGCTCTCGCGCACCTCGATGGTGTCGTAGTTGCTGCTGCGTCAGCAAGCCCGGGGTGCCGATCGTGTCCCGCGGCCGCCGGTTCGAGTCGCTGACGCCGGAAGGGGAGCGGTCGGCGCGCTGAGACCGGTGTGGCGTCTCGGCGCCGCGCTCGCGTGGACTTCTGGTCGCGGGCTGTCCGCCTGAAGCCGTGAAGAAACTGCGACAGGGGCTAGCGCATACCGCAGATTGCATACAGTATGGGAGCAGGAGGTGTCGTGATGAGCAGGCGGAAGAAGACCGAGCCCTACGTCCGGCTGACCCAGCCGCTGGTGCGCGACTCAGGCATGCTGCGCCCGGCCACCTGGGACGAGGCACTGGACCGCGCCGCAGAGGGTTTCCGCAGGAACGTGGCGAGGGGTGGACCGGACGCCTTCGGGATGTTCTCCTGCGCCAGGGCCACCAACGAGATGAACTACATGGCCCAGAAGTTCACGCGTGCGGTGATCGGGACGAACAACGTCGACTCGTGCAATCGCACGTGTCACGCGCCGAGCGTGGCCGGGCTGGCCAAGGTGTTCGGCAGCGGTGGCGGTACCTCCTCCTACCAGGAGATCGAGGACGCCGATCTGATCATCCTGTGGGGCTCGAACGCGCGGGACGCCCATCCGATCTTCTTCCAGCACGTGCTGAAGGCGGTCAACAAGGGCGCGAAGCTGTACGTGGTCGACCCGCGGCTGACGAGCACCGGCAAGTGGGCGCACAAGTGGTTGCGGCTCAACGTCGGCACGGACATTCCGCTGGCCCACGCGATCGCCCGCGAGATCATCGCCTCCGGGCTCACGAACAACGCGTTCATCGAGCGTGCCACCGACGGCTTCGACGAGTTCGTCAAGGCGGTCGAGCCGTGGACGCTGCCGGTCGCCGAACTGGAGACCGGGGTGCCGGCCGAGCTGATCCGCGAGCTTGCGCATGCCTACGCCAAGGCGGATCGCGGTCAGCTCAGCTGGACCCTCGGCATCACCGAGCACCACAACGGCACGGACAACGTGCTGAGTCTCATCAACCTGTCGCTGCTGACCGGCCAGGTGGGCCGCTACGGCGCGGGGCTGAACCCGTTGCGCGGGCAGAACAACGTCCAGGGCGGTGGCGACATGGGCGCCATCCCGGACCGGCTGCCCGGTTTCCAGGACGTCACCGATCCCGGTGTCACGGCCAAGTTCAACGCCGCGTGGGGGTCGAACATCAAGGCCCAGAAGGGCTGGAACCTCACCCAGATGCTCGAGGCGATGGAACGCGGTGACATGACCACCGTCTACATCATCGGCGAGAACCCGGTGCAGTCCGAGGCCGACTGCGAGCACACCATCAAGCGTCTGTCCAACTTGGACCACGTGGTGGTGCAGGACATCTTCCTCACCAAGACCGCGCAGCTCGCCCACGTCGTGCTGCCGGCCGCGGCCGCGTGGTGCGAGACCGATGGCACGTTCACGAACAGCGAGCGCCGTGTCCAACGGGTCCGCAAGGCGTTGAACCCGCCAGAGGGCGCGCGCGACGACATCGAGATCATGAGCGAGATCGCGCACCGGCTCGGTGCCGAGTGGCAGCACAAGACCGGCGAGGACGTGTGGGACGAGCTGCGCAGCCTGTCCCCGTTGCACACCGGCATGTCCTACCAGCGGCTGGAGGACCTCGGCGGCATCCAGTGGCCGTGCCCCAGTGAGGACTCGCTCGAACCCAGCTTCCTGCACGCCCGGCTCTGGGACGAGGATCCGGTGAAGCGGGGCATGCCGGCGACGTTCTCGCCGGTGCTGCACAGTCCACCGGTCGACGAGCTGACCGAGGAGTTCCCGTTCCGGCTCACCACCGGCCGCCGGCTCGACTCCTACAACACCGGCGTGCAGTCCAGCGGGTTCGAGTCGCCGCTGCGCAAGGGCGAGACGCTCGACCTGTGCCCGGAAGACGCCGCGACGCTCGGGGTGCGCGACGGTGAGGAAGTCCGGATCACCTCCCGGCGCGGGCAGATCCAGGCACCGGTGCGCATCGACGACGGTCTCAAGCCCGGGCTGGTGTTCATGACGTTCCACTTCCCGGACGAGATCGACGTCAACATCATCACGATCGAGGCGACCTGCCCGATCGCGGGCACGGCCGAGTACAAGGCCGCGGCGATCCGCATCGACAAGCTTCCCGTCGCGGTGGTGAGCTGATGGACCTGAAGCTCCTCGACGTCGAGCCCACCGAGGCCGAACGTGTCGTCGTCGACCTGTTCGCCGGCATGGGGCGCGACCAACTGTTGCCTGCCCTGCACGCGGTCAACGACCGGGTCGGCTGGATCAGCCAGGGCGCGCTGAACCACATCTGCCGCGTCCTGCACATCCCGCCGGCCGAGGCCTACGGCGTGGCGAGCTTCTACTCGTTGTTCTCGCTCACGGAACGGCCGGCGAAGATCGTGCACGTCTGCGTCGATCTGGCGTGCCAGGTCAACGGCGCGAAGGCGTTGTGCGACCGGCTGACCGACGAGCTCGGCCCGGCCGGGGCGAAGAGCGGCTGGCTGCGCAGCCCCTGCCTCGGGGTCTGCGAGAAGGCTCCGGCGGCGCTGGCGTTCGAGGCGGGGGAGGTGGCGAAGGAGCAGCTCCTGGCACCCACCCACGCCGGTGAGGTGATCGCGGTGGCGGCCGCCGGTGCCTCCCATGTGGACGGTGGGCGCGCGGAGGTGCCGCAGGCCGGTGCTCCCGGCCTGCGGCTGCTCAAACGGGTCGGTGTCGTCGATCCGGAGTCGCTGGACGACTACCGGGCGACGGGCGGCTACGCGGCGTTGCGGACGGCTCTCCGGGTGGGGCCGGCCGGGGTGATCCGCGAGGTCACCGACGCCAAGCTGATGGGGCGCGGCGGTGCGGCGTTCCCGACCGGACGCAAGTGGGATGCCGCCGCCCGCCAGCCGGTGCGGCCGCATTACCTGGTGTGCAACGCGGACGAGAGCGAGCCCGGCACCTTCAAGGACCGGCTGCTGATGGAGGGCGACCCGTTCGCGGTCATCGAGTCGATGACGATCGCCGGGTTCGCCGCCGGCTGCTCGCGCGGCTACCTCTACCTGCGCGGCGAGTACCCGCTGGCGCTGCACTTGCTGCGCAACGCGATCTCGAAGGCCCGCGAACGGGGCTTCCTCGGCACGAACATCATGGGCCACGAGGGTTTCTCGTTCGACATCGAGATCCGCCGCGGCGCGGGCGCGTACATCTGCGGCGAGGAGACCGCGATCTTCAACTCCATCGAGGGCTTCCGCGGTGAGCCGCGCTCGAAGCCGCCGTTCCCGGTGGAGCAGGGGTTGTTCGGCAAACCGACCGTGGTCAACAACGTGGAGACGCTGGTCAACGTGCCGGTGATCCTCACAGAAGGCTGCGAGGCCTACACCCGGATCGGCACCGCCGGATCCACCGGGTCGAAGCTCTTCTGCCTGTCGGGCAACGTGAGTCGTCCGGGCGTGTACGAGGTGCCGTTCGGCGCCACGCTCGGGGAACTCCTCGATCTGGCGGGTGGCGTGCCGCCAGGCCGGGAGCTGCGAGCGGTACTGCTCGGCGGGGCGGCAGGCGGGTTCGTCCGCCCGGACGAGCTCGACCTGCCGCTCACCATGGAGGACGCGCGCGCCGCCGGCACCACGCTCGGTTCCGGTGTGGTGCTGGTGCTGGACGACACGGCGGACCTGGGCAGCTTCCTGTTGCGCATCGCCGCGTTCTTCCGCGACGAGTCGTGCGGGCAGTGCGTGCCGTGCCGGATCGGCACCGTGCGCCAGGAGGAGGCGCTGCACCGGCTCGTCGGCAAGCGGCCGTTGACCACCAGCGCGGCCGATCTCCAGCTGCTGCGGGAAGTCGGCCAGGTCATGCGCGACTCGTCCATCTGCGGTCTGGGACAAACCGCTTGGAACGCCATCGAATCAGCCCTCGACCGGTTGGGTTACGCCGAGGAGGCAGCATCGTGACCATCGTCGAGATCGGGCTTCCGAAGCGATTGGTTGAACTCACGCTGGACGGCGAAAGCGTTCGCGTACCTGAGGGTGCGACGATCCTGGACGCCTGCACGGCATCCGGGAAGTCGATCCCGACCCTGTGCTACGGCGACACTTTGAAGCCGGCAAATGCTTGCCGTGTCTGCATGGTCGAGGTCGAGGGTTCGCGCACGCTGGTGCCGTCGTGCTCGCGCAAGGTCGAGCCCGGCATGGTCGTGCGTACCGATTCCGAGCGCACCACCCACAGTCGCAAGATGGTGCTGGAACTTCTGGGGTCCGCCACGGACCTTTCCACCACGCCGCACGTGGACGAGTGGATGTCCGCGTGCGGCGCCGACCCGTCCCGGTTCGGTCCTGACGCCGCCACGAAGCTTCAGCCGACCATTGTGGACAATCCGCTGTACGTCCGCGACTTGGGCAAGTGCATCATGTGCTACAAGTGCGTCGACGCTTGCGGCGACCAGTGGCAGAACACCTTCGCGATCTCGGTGGCCGGCCGCGGCTTCGACTCGCGGATCTCCACCGAGTTCTCCGCGCCGTTGCCGGACAGCGCCTGCGTGTACTGCGGCAACTGCATCGAGGTCTGTCCGACCGGTGCGCTGAGCTTCAAGCGCGAGCACGACAAGCGCGAAGACGGCACCTGGGACGAAGAGGCCCAGATCCAGACCACGACCATCTGCACGTTCTGCGGCGTCGGGTGCAACCTCACCCTGCACGTGCAGGACAACGAGATCGTGAAGGTCACTTCTCCGCACGAAAGCACAGTCACGCACGGAAACCTGTGCATCAAGGGCCGGTTCGGCTGGCAGCACGTGCAAAACCGCTGATCAAAGCACCGGGAGGGCGCTCCGATGTCGTTGATCCTCAAGCCCGGAACTTCCTGGAACGACGTGTATTCGCAGTGCGTGAAGGTCGCACCCGAGGCGTTCCACGACGATCGGCTGCTCAACCACTTCGGCGGAGCGTGGAGTCGTTCCGGCGAACCGATGCCCGCCACCACCCCGGTCGACGGCTCCACCATCGCGGGCCCGCCGTTCCTCGAATTCGACGTCGCGGACCGCGCGGTGGTCGCCGCGGTCGACCAGCACGTCGAGTGGCGCAACGTGCCTCTGCCGGACCGGAAAGCGCGTGTCCGTGCTGCCCTGGACGCCCTGATCGAGCACCGCGACCTGCTGTCGCTGCTGCTGGTGTGGGAGATCGGCAAGCCATGGCGGCTCGCGACGGCCGACGTCGACCGCTGCATCGAAGGCGTGCGGTGGTACGTCGACGAGATCGACGGGATGCTCGACGGCCGGTCGCCGCTGTCCGGTCCGGTCAGCAACATCGCGTCGTGGAACTACCCGATGAGCGTGCTGATGCACGCCATGCTGGTGCAGGCGTTGGCGGGCAACGCGGTCATCGCCAAGGCACCGACCGATGGTGGCGTGAGCTGCCTGACGCTGGCGACCGCTTTGGCCGTGCGGTCGGGTCTGCCGTTGACGCTGGTCAGCGGCAGCGGTGCCGAGCTGGCACCGGCGCTGGTCGGGTCGTCGTTCCTGGGTTGTGTGTCCTTTGTGGGCGGCCGGGACGTCGGCGGTGCCATCGCGGCGCGGCTGGTCGACTCGCAGCGCCGGCACGTCCTCGAGCAGGAAGGCCTGAACTGCTGGGGCGTCTGGGAGTTCGAGAACTGGGAGATGCTGGGCACTCAGATCCGCAAGGCGTTCGACTACGGCAAGCAGCGCTGCACCGCCTATCCGCGCTACGTCGTGCAACGGTCGTTGTTCGACAAGTTCCTGGACGTCTACCTGCCTGCGGTGCGGGGAGTGACGTTCGGCCATCCGCTCGCTGTCGCGTCGCCCGGCGATCCGCTGCCCTCGCTGGACTTCGGGCCGTTGATCAACGACGCGAAGGCCAAGGAGCTCGGTGACGTCGTGGACGAGGCGATCAAGTCCGGCGGCGTGCCCCTGTACCGGGGATCGCTCGACACCGGCGGATTCCTGCCGGGCCAGCAGACCTCCGCGTACCTGGCGCCGGTCGCGATCCTCGATCCGCCGCGGTCCTCCGTGCTGCACCACGCCGAACCGTTCGGGCCGGTCGACACGATCGTGCTGGTGGACACCGAGGCCGAGCTGCTGGCCGCGATGAACGCCTCGAACGGTGCGCTGGTCGCGTCACTGGCCTGCGACGACGAGGCGGTGGCCCGGCGGCTGAGCCCGGACATCCAGGCGTTCAAGGTCGGGATCAACAAGCCGCGGTCGCGGGGTGACCGGGACGAGGTGTTCGGTGGCAGGGGAGCGTCCTGGCGCGGCGCGTTCGTCGGTGGCTCGCTGCTGGTTCATGCCGTCACCGAAGGACCTTCCGATGAACGCCCGTACGGCAACTTCCCCTCCTACTCGCTCTACCCGCCCACGTGACGTATCGGGCGGACCTGCTCCGCATCGTGCAGACCGTGGTGGCGCCTTCGGCCGCTGATGTCGATCAACACGCCAGATTTCCCCGCGCGGCTCTGAACGCCCTTGGCGCGCGCGGGATTCTGGGGATGACGATCTCGCGGTCGGTCGGCGGGGGAGGGCAGGATCTGCGGTCGGCCGGGCGAGTCGTCGAGCAGATCGCCCGCGTTTGCGGAGCGACGGCCTCCGTGCTGCGCTCGCACTACTCGGCGGCCTCCGTGCTGGACCGTTCCGGACCGCACTGGCTGCGCGCGGAGATCGCGGCCGGCCGGCATCTTTCGACACTGGCGGCGTTCGGCTCGTCCGGTGCGATGTCGGCACACGGCGATGTGGTGCAGGTGCGGGCGCGCAAGAGCTGGGTGATCGCGGCCGGGGAGGCGGACAGCTACGTCTGGTCGTGCGGCTCGGCGCTGTGGCTGGTGCCGGCTCAGGCGCCGGGACTGCTGGTGCCGGCCGACCACGCCGGGATGGGTCTGCGGGGAACCGTTGCCACGTGTGTGGAGGCGGATCCCGTGTGGGTACCTGCGTCCAACCAGTTGTGGACCGAGGAACTGGCCTTCCCGTGGTTCCTGACGCTGGGAGCTGCCGTGTCGCTGGGGCTGATGGAGGGCGCGCTGGCGGCGGCATTGGGACATCTCGGCGGTGGTGATCCGCGCACGCGGGCCGACCTGGTGCGGATGCGGCTGCGGACCGACTCGGTCCGGGTCCTCTACAACGACACCCTGTCCGCGGTGACCTGGCATCCGGAGCGCTCGGCCGACCGGGTCCGGTTGCTGGCGGTGACCGCGACCGAGGCCGCCGTCGCGGTCACGGACCTGGCGATGAAGGTGTGCGGGGACGCGGCTTTCCGCCGGGATCTCGGCATCGAGCGCAGGTTCCGGGACGCGCGTGCCGCCGCGGCGATCGAGCCGACCGTGGACTCCTTGCTGGATTCCATGGAGATCTAAGTAGCGGTTTGGTTAGGGTCGCCGGCATGTCGCTCGAACCGCAGCCGCCCCAGCCGTCGCAGCCGAAGGGCGCACTGCTGGGGGTACTCGCACTGATCCTCGGCGCGTTCGCGGTCGTGGTGACGTTTCTCCCGATCAACCTGGACCTCGTGCGCCCGTACGTCGCCTTCCTGTTCGGGCTGCCTGCGCTCGTGGTCGCGTGCTTCGGCCTGCTCGGGAACCGGCGTGGCAAGGCGATGGCCGCGATCGGCGCGCTGTTGTCCTTGCTGGCGCTGCTGATCGGGGCGATCGCGATGGCCAACGTCGTCGGTTATCTATGACGCCTGTTTTGTTGACTCAGTGGCTTCAGTGCTGACCAAATTCAGCCCTTTGCCCTCCGGTACGTTTCCGCGATCACCTCAAGGGCCTGACCAGACGGCACCGGAAGGGCCTCGGTCAGCCGGATGCGGCCGCGGTACCGGCTCAGCAGGCGGGGAAGGCAGTGCAGGTGCAGGGCGTTGGTGAGGTCGACGTACTGCGGTTTTGGGGTGCCGACGAACACGGAGGCCGGCAGACCGTGCCTGGCGCGCAGGGCGGCGACGGACGCCGGGTCGGAGACGTCCAGGGAACCGAACTCCCAGGATCGGCGCAGCAGCACGATGTCGCGGTAGCGCAGGCGGTCCGCGAACCGGACGCCGGCAGATTCCACAGTGGACTGCAATGGGGAGAGGTCGGTCCAGCCGCAGGCCAGGTCGGCGTGCAGGGCGGATACCCGTTCGGGCAGGGACGCCGGCAGCAGGTAGCCGAGGTAGAGGACGTCCAGGACGGCGCCGGTGTCGCGGCGGCGCAGGCGGAGCTCGTCGCGGACTGGGTCGTGGAAGACCTCGAACGAGTCGGGCGTGTGGTCGGCCCAGTGGGGGTCCTCGCCGACTTCGGAGCGTCCCAGCATGGGATGGAGGTTCGGGGTGAAGCCCTGCACCGGGCGGTATTCGGTGAAGCCGCGGTCGAAGACACCGTCCAAAGTGGCGCGGACGGTCGCGTAGGCCTCGGGTGGCAGTAGGTCGAGGAAACGGCCGGGAAAGCGGCCGAAACCGTCGTGGACCTCGTTGACCACCAGCCCGGGATCCAGCGGCTGGGCGAAGAAGGAGTACGAGACCGGGCGGGTCTTCATCCACGCGGGCAGCAGGTCCGCGGCGGCGGACACGGCCTCGTCGGTGATCACGCCGCCGGACACCAGATCGGCCACCTGGGCCCGGCTCGCGCCCAGTCCTCCGGCCAGCGCGTCGGCCACCGCGGCCTGCAGCAGGGGAGCGCAGGCGGCCGGCCGGGCGACGCCGCCGTGGCCGAACTCCACGACGAACCGGTCGCGCGCGAACCGGCGGACGGCGAGCCGGCGGTCGAACAGCATGAGCAGCGGCGTCAGGCCGGCCAGCGACCGCATGGAGGTGTAGCCGTGCGCGCGGCCGAGACGGACGGGTTCGGGCAGCACGACGTCCTCGCTCAACGGCGGAACGCCACTCAGATCGGCGCCGGCCAGCGCGCCGAGTGACTCCCAGGCCGAGGTCAACGCGGCCAGTGCGGCCGGGCGGGAGGCAGCGTCCAGCGCCGCGAACGCGATGGTGTCCCGGTGCACCGAGACCAGGAGGTCCGCCAGGTCGGCCTGGCCGCGGTCGCGCAGCCACGACGCGAGCCCCGGTAGCGCAGCGGGGTCCTGCGGATCAACGGGCCGGACCGGCACGAGGAGCTTGATGGTCAGCAGCAGCGCGACGTGGTGCTGGGCGCGTTCGGACTCGCCGTCGGGCAGTCGGGTGGCGAGCGCGGTGGTCAGCTCGGCCGGGCTGATGCCCTTGGGGTTCGCGCCGGTCAGGCCGACGAGGAACTGCACCGGTGGCGATGTGGCCACCTCGACGGTTTCCTCGTTGCCGACATAGGCGTGCGAGGCGCCGGCCGCGGGAACATCGCGCCGGAATTGCAGGAAACCGTTGTGCTCGTGGACGTCGGGCGCGAGGCGGTGCGGGTGGTCGAAGAGCCGGCTGCGGTCGGCGACCAGCGCGGCGATCAACCGGGTGAGCAACAGCTGGTTGACGCGCGTGAAGGCGACGGGCGTGCCCCAGTCGGGTGCCGGCGCGTCGGGTGACCAGGTGCCCCAGCCGACAGCGGCGTACCAGGACCGCGGACTGGTCTTCGAGGTGGCGCGCAGGGCGTGGCGCAGCACCGACGGTTCGGCCTTGCGGGCGCGGCGATCGCAGGCACCGGCCCTGGCCAGTCCCTGCCACAGGTCGCGTCCACTGAGGATGGCCGCTCGCCGCAACGACTCCGCTGAGCACACCGCGGCCAGCGCCTCGCGTTCGGCGGCCAGTGCCACCGGGAGGCACCGTTCGGCCTCGTCGATCAACGCGGCCCGTTCGTCCATCAGGTCGAGCCACGTGCCCAGCTGCGGAAACCGCGAGATCAGCGGATCCACGGCGGCGAGCAGGGAACGGCGGGGCATCCGTCCGTTGTGGACGTCGCGGCGCAACGGCAGCACCACCCGGCGATGAAAGGAGTCCGGGTGCGTGCCCGCGCTGTCGTGCAGCAGCCCGGACACCGGGCCGGCCAGCGTCAACAGCTTGGACTCCACCCCTGCCAGCGCCTCCACCGCCCGCCGGAACGGTGCCGCCTCGGCAGCGCCGTCCGGGTGCGGCAGGGCGGCCAGACGCACGAGTGCGTATGGCGCGAGTTCTCCCTGCACGCGTCCGGTCATTCGGGCAGGTTGGCAAAGCGCGATCCGGAATGGATCGCGCTCCACTTGATCGAAGGGTCACGACGTCAGAGGTGGGTGCGGACCTCGTCGGCCCTGGGTTCGCCCAGCTCCTCGAACAGGGCCACCGACTCCAGCCAGCACTTCTCGGCGCCGCGCCGGTCGCCGATCCCGTCGAGCGCGAGCCCGAGGTTGTCCAGCGACTCGGCCTGTCCGTAGAGGTCGCCGATGCGCCGGAACGTCTCCAGGGCGCGTTCGACGTACGACACGGCTTCGGGGAAGTCGAGCAGGCCGCGGTGGACCTCGCCGATGTTGTTGAGCAGGATGGCCTCGCTGTACGGGTCCTGGATCTCGTGGCGGATCTCCAGCGCGCGCAGGTAGCGCGCCAGGGCCACGTCGAACCGGCCGGCGTCGGCGTGCAGCAGGCCGATGTTGTTGAGCAGCACGGCTTCCGTGTGCAGGTTGCCGAGTTCGCGGGCGATCACGGCGGACTGTTCGTAGCAGGACAACGCGTCGTCGACCCGGCCGAGCACCATGTAGGCGATGCCGAGGTTGTTGAGCGTCACCTCCTGCCGTGCCTTGTCGCCGATAGCGCGGAAGATCGCGAGTGCCTGCAGGCAGCAGTCGACGGCCTCGTCGTGGCGGCGGGTCTCGCGCAGGCCGATGCCGAGCGTGATCAGCATGCGGCCCTCGGCGCCGCGGTCGCCGACGGAGCGGGCGGCGGCCAGCGCGACGCTGTGCGTGTCGATCCAGTCGGCCCAGTGCTTGCGCAGGTTGAAGAAGTCCCACAGGCATTGGGCGAGGCTCCAGGACCACTCCGGCAGGCCGTGCTCGGCGGCGTCGCGGATGGCGGCCACCAGGTTCGCGCGTTCGGTGTCGCACCACAGGAGTGCGGCGTCGCGGTCGGTGAACGTGCGCGGGTGCACGGCGGGGTCCGCGGTGCCGATCTCCAGCTTGCGCACCGGGTTGAGCTGCATCACCGCCTGCCACGAGGTGTGCAGGTACCAGTCCAGCACCCGGCGGCGCGCCAGGGTGCGCGCGGGCGGTGGTTCGGCGGCGACGACCTGCTCGACGGCGTACGCGCGCAGGAGGTCATGCAGCACGTAGCGGCCGGGAGCGTGTTGCTGGAGCAGGTGTTCGTCGAGCAACGTCTCCAGCAGGTCCTCGGCCTCGTACGCGGTCAGCCCGGCGAGGGCGGCGGCGGATTCGGCCGTGACGTCCTCGCCGGGGTGGAGTCCGAGGAGCCGGAATAATCGGCGTTGGTTGTCCGGCAACGCCTGGTAGGAGAGGTCGAACACGCCTCGCGCGCCGCGCACCACCCCCTCGTTCCAGCTGCGCCACCAGATCCATGACGGTCCATTGTGGACGGCGGGCGAGTCGTTTCGCGGCCAGTGCCACCGCGATCGGCAGGTGCCCGCAGAGTTCCGCGACGCGCGCCGCGGCCTCCTGGTCGGCGTTCACCCGGTCCGCTCCCGCGATCCGGGTGAGCAGGGCGACGGCCTCCGGCGGCGTGAAGACGTCGAGGAAGAGCGACTTCACCCCGTCCAGCCCCATCAGGCTGCGCCGGGAGGTGATCAGCACCAGGCAGGTCGCGCCGCCCGGCAGCAACGGCCGGACCTGGTCCTCGCCCGCCGCGTTGTCCAGCAGCACCAACGCGCGCTTGCCCGCCAGCCGGTCGCGGTAGAGCGCGGCGCGTTCGGCCGGCGACTCCGGAATCTGCCCGCCGGGCACGCCCAGCAACCGCAGGAAGCTTTCCAGCACCGCGGCCGGGTCGGCGGGCAGTTCGTCGGCGTCGAACCCGTGCAGGTCGGCCCACAGCTGCACGTCCGGATAACGGCCGGCCAGCCGGTGCGCGGCCCGCACAGCCAGCTTGGTCTTGCCGACGCCCGCCATGCCCTCGATCGCGGAGATCACCACGGTGGTCTGCGGCCCCGGCTCGCACAGCCGGCGCAGCTCGGACTCCCGTCCGGTGAACTCGGCGATGTCCATCGGCAGCTGCCGATGCGCGCTCAACGTCGCGGGCATCGGCACCCGGCTCTCCAGGATGACCTGCTGCAACTGCCGCAGCCGCGCACCCGGTTCGACCCCGAGCCGCTCCACCACGTGGCTGCGCGCGGCGGAGTAGGCCTCCAGCGCCTCGCCGCGGCGGCCGGAGCGGTCCAGCGCGAGCATCAGCTGCGCCCACAGTTCCTCGCGCAACGGGTGCTGCGCCGACTCCCGCCGCAGCCGGTCGATCACGTCGTCGAACCGGCCCAGTTCCAGCGCTGCCCTGGCGTAGCGCTCGACCGCGGTCAGCCGGCGTTCCTGCAGCCGCGTGAACTCGGCTCGCAGCAGAGGTCCCGCGTCGATGTTCGGCGTGCCTTGCCACTTCGCGAGCGCCTGTGCGTACAGGTCCGCGGCGGCCTCGGCGTCGTTGTCCGCGTTCGCCTCCTCGCCTTGCCGCACCAGCCGGTCGAACACGTCCAGGTCGAGCTCGCCGGGTTCGACGACGAGCTGGTAGCCGTGACCGGGCCGGGTGACCAGCCGGTCACCGAGGACCTTGCGCAACCCGGCCACGTAGGTGCGCAGGTTCGACTCGGGCGAGACCGGCGGCGAGTCCCAGACCGCCTCGGTGAGCTGTCCGACGCTGACCGCCTCGTTCGCGTGCAGCAACAGCATTGTGAGCACCGCGCGCTGGCGGGGGCCGCCCAGCTCCAGCGATGTGCCCGATCGCCGTACCGTCAGCGAGCCGAGCAACAGGAACTCCACGGGTGAACCTCTCCTCGATGATCACTGAAGCAGGGGCTGGGTCATCGTCGCGTTTCGAACCGAAAACCGTCTGTGCGCCGCCTGGGCGAAATCTGTGCACACCTCGTGACACATTTGTACCCAGATCCGGTACCTGCGCCGCCGGGCCCGAGAAGACCCGGGACAGGGGGTCGGCGCAGTTGCCGGGTCCGGTTCCCCCAAGAACCCGGCCGGCGTGTGAAAGTCACCGCGCACGTCGGCCACCTTGGCCGTGTCCTGCAGGTCTCGTTCGCGATAGTCGCGAACCTCTCGCACGTGACTCTCATCGAACGGACCTACAGGACACGGCCAAGCGAGACCGGTGGCCCGGACGGGTCCCCCAGACTGCACCGGGCCACCACCTCGTTTTCCTGATCGACAACGTACCGCTCAGCGGGCGAGTTCTCCCCGGCGTCACGTCGTGGACACGATCAGGCACTAGAAGAGGTCCATGGAACTCAAGCATCCGGTGGACCAGGTGCTGCCACCCGCCCGTCTCGGGCTGCTCGGTCTGCAGCACGTGCTCGCCATGTACACCGGCTGCGTCACGGTCCCGCTCGTCTTCGGCGCCGCCGCCGGCCTCGACCTGCACACCATCGGCCTGCTGGTCAACGCCGACCTGCTGGTGGCGGGCCTGATCACGCTGGTGCAGGCGCTCGGCGTCGGCAACGTCCTCGGCATCCGGCTGCCGGTCGTGGCGGGCGCGACGTTCACCGCCGTCACGCCGATGATCCTGATCGCGGGCCAGTACGGCGTGCAGGCCGTCTACGGCTCGATGCTCGCGGCCGGTGTGTTCGGCCTGCTTGTCGCCGTGCCGTTCGCCCGCGCCGTCCGGTTCTTCCCGCCGGTCGTCACCGGCTCGGTGATCACGGTCATCGGACTGTCGCTGATCGGTGTCGCCGCCGGGCTGATCACCGGCTACGACCCGAACGCCGCGGACTACGCCGCACCGTCGAAGCTCGCGCTGGCGGGCGGCATCATCCTGGTCGTGGTGCTCGTAGGCCGGTTCGGGCGAGGGCTCCTCGCTCAGCTCGGGGTGCTGATCGGCCTGGTCGGCGGCACGATCGCCGCGGTGTTCCTGGGCCTGACGAACTTCTCGTCGGTCGGCGACGCGGCCTGGCTCGGGATCGCCCAGCCGTTCCACTTCGGCCCGCCCCAGTTCCCGCTCGCCGCGGTGATCTCGATGTGCGTCGTCATGCTGGTGACCTTCACCGAGTCCACCGCCGACATGATCGCGGTCGGCGAGATGACGGGCCGTCCGGTCACCTCACGCGACCTGGCCCGCGGACTGGCCGCGGAAGGTGTCTCCGGGGTGCTGGGCGGGGTCATGAACGGCTTCCTGGACACCGTGTTCGGCCAGAACGTCGGTCTGGTCGGCATCACGAAGGTCCGCAGCCGCTACGTCTGCGCGGTCGCCGGCGCGATCCTGGTGCTGCTGGGGCTGGTGCCGAAGCTGGGCGAGATCGTCGCGGCGCTGCCCGGTCCCGTGGTCGGCGCGGCCGGGCTGGTCATGTTCGCGACGGTCGCCGCCATCGGGGTCGGGATCCTGAGCCGGGTCGACTTCGAGAACACCGCGAACCTGCTGATCATCGCCGTCACGATCGGCGTGGGGCTGCTGCCGGTCGTGGCGCCGAAGATCTACCAGGCGTTCCCCGCCTGGGCACAGGTGATCGGCGGCAGCGCCATCACCAGCGCGGCGCTGACCGCCTTCGTGCTCAACCTGCTCTTCAACCACACGCGACGCGTCCGTCAGCCGTCGTAGTACCTGGACGCTTCGCGGTGCTGCGGCAACGGACGACGCGGTTCACGAACCCCGCTGCCGTCGCCACCACCCTCGACCCACACGGTCACCACACCCCACCGGTCCAGTCGCGTGCCGGCCGCAGGACGCTGCGCGACGACGACGCCGTTCGTGAGGGGATGCGGGCTGTCCGGATCGGGACCCTGCAGGAGCAGACCCGCGTCGTGGCCGGCCAGCCACGCGTCGAGCGCCTGTTTCCCGTGGAAGTTGGGCACCACCACTGTCACCTGACTTCACCCGGAGTCGACGGTACTCCAACGCAGGCGCAGCGTGGCCACGAATGTCTCGAACTCGGCCGCCATCGACACCTCGTCCGGCTCCAGCAGCCACTGCTGCTGCAGCCCGTCGATCACCGCGATCGTCGTGCGGACGATCGTGCCCACCGGGGCGCCGTCAGCGATCTCGCCACGCTTCTGTCCAATGTGGACTGCCTCGGTGAGCCAGCTCAGCGTGCTGTTGTAGTGCTCGCGCACCCAGGCGTGCGCGGGGTGGGACGGTTCGGTGGCTTCGGCGGCGAGGCGCACGAACAGGCCGACCAGGTGCGGGCGGGTCGAGTTGCGGGCCACCAGCGCGGTCAGCGCGTCGAAGGCGGCCCAGCCCAGGAGTGGCTCGGCGCCACCGGACAGGAACTCGCCGTCCTGCCGGTCACGTTCCTGCAGTACCGCGGCGAGCAGGGCCGCCTTGCTGGGGAAGTGGTGCAGCAGACCGGACTGGGACAGCCCGGTCCTCGCCGCGACCGCCGCCACCGAGGTGCCGCGGAACCCGGAGAGGGCGAACAGCTCGGTCGCGGCGGCCACGGCCTTGGCCCTGGACTCCTCGCCCGAGAGGTCGCCCCGCGACCTGGCCCGGTACTTCGGGGGGAACGACACGGCTCACCTCACTCCTGATCGACCGGCAGGGTAACGCGCACGTCGCCCAGCCCGCGGGCGATCAGCACCTCGCCGCCGGTCAACGGCTGCCAGCCGTCGGCCCAGATCCGCTGCACGCGCGCCGAGCACGGCACCTCGACCCTCGTGGTCTGCCCGGCGGCGACCTCCGCGACGGCCCAGCCGATCAGCCGCACCGGTTCGGTGGCGGGCCGGAGGTAGACCTGCACGACCTCGCGGCTCGCCCGCGAACCGACGTTGGTCAGCTCCACCCCGACCGAACCGACCGCGCCGTCCACTGTGGACAGCGAAGCCGGGCCGTACTCCCAGGTCGTGTAGCCGAGACCGTGGCCGAACCAGAACAGGGGATCCGACGGCGCCGCGGTAGCCGATCGCGGTTCCCTCGGAGTACGGCAGCGCCCCGTCGGAAGGCACCGGCGTCAACGCGTCCGAGTCGGTGCGGGGGAACGTCGTGACCAGACGACCGGACGGCTCGATGTGGCCGAGCAACGCGGCGGCCACCGCGTCGCCGGACTCCTGGCCCGGCAGGCCCGCCCACAGCACGGCGTCGACCTGGGCGAGCCACGGCATCAGTACCGGCGTTGCGGCGTTCACCACGACGACCGTGCGTTTCGCTGCCGCTGCAACGGCCGCGACCAGTGCGTCCTGCTCGCCGGGCAACGCCAGCGTCGTCTTGTCGAAGCCCTCGGTCTCCTGCTCGTCGGTGAGTCCGACGACGACGACCGCGACGTCCGCCTCCCGTGCGGCCCGCACAGCCGCGCCGATCGCCTCGGCCGGAGGACGGGGGACCGGCTGGGCCACCAGGCCGACCAGCGCGCTGGCCTCGCGCACCGTCGCCGTGATCCGGTCGCCGGGGGACACCTCGGCCTCGGTGGTCCAGGACGGCGGCTTGAGCAGCGCCTCCTCGACCATGCCGTCCGCCCAGGCCAGTCGCGTCCGATGTTCCAGGCCCGCGACTTCGAGCGTCCAGTCGCCGAACCCGCGCACCCCCACCAGCAGGCGGGCCGGCTCGGACAGCACGACCTCGGCGGAGACCTCGATCGCCGCGGCACCCTGAGCCCAGCCGCCGTAAGCCGCGAGCTCGGCGATGTCCAGCTCGCGCGACGCGAGCACGGCGCCCGAAGCGTCGAACGTCGTCGCGCGGATGTCCCGCAGCACACCGGCTCCGGGAGCGGCGTGCCGCAGCCGGACCTCCACACCGTCCACAACGGACACGCGGTCGCCCAGCATCGAGGTCAGGCCGTCGGCGACGCTGACGACGTGCGGGGGCCGCAGACCGGCCGAACCGCCGCCCTGCGCGACGGTGTCGATCGCGTGCCGGCCGATCAGCGCGACGCGTTCGGCCTCCAGCGGCAGCACGCCGGAGTTCGTCAGCACGGTCATGCCGCCCGCGGCGAACCTGCGCAGCTGCTCCCGGCGCTCCGGACTGTCCGGCGCGGGCAGGTCCGCCGGCCAGGACCGTTCGCCGATCGCGCCGACCCGGGACGCGAGCAGCAGCAGGCGGCGCAGGTGGTCGTCGATGGTGGACTCGGCGACCTCGCCCGCCTCGACGGCCGCGACGAGCTTGTCCTCCCACGGACCGCCGGGGCCGGGCATGACGAGGTCGAGACCGCCGTTCGCGCTCTCGGCGGTCGACGAGGTGGCGAACCAGTCGGACATCAGCAGGCCGTCGAAGCCCCACTCGCCCTTCAGTACGCCCTCGACCAGTTCGGTGTGCTCGGTCGCCGGGATGCCGTTGACGTTGTTGTAGGCGGCCATGATCGCCCACGGTGCCGCGTCCTCGACGACGATCTCGAACGGCAGCAGGTAGACCTCGCGCAACGTCTTCGCGTCCAGCTCCATGCTGGCGGTGCGCCGCTCGGTCTCGGACTCGTTGGCGACGTAGTGCTTCGGCGTCGCGGCGATGCCCCGCTCCTGCAGACCCTTGACGTAGGAGGCGGCGAGCACGCCGGTGAGCAGCGGGTCCTCGCTGTAGGCCTCGAACAGGCGGCCGCCGAGCGGCGTGCGGTGCAGGTTGATCGTCGGGCCGAGCACGACGTGCACCTGCTGCGCGGCCGCCTCGTCGGCGAGCACCTCGCCGACCTCGCGCATCAGCGCCGGATCCCAGTGCTGGGCGAGCAACGTGGCGTTGGGCAGCACGCAGGCGATCACGCCGCCCCTGAGTTCGGCGCCCCGCACCCCGGTCGGCCCGTCGGACAGCTTCATCGCGGCCAGGCCGATCTCCGGCTCCGGCCAGAGGGCGAACAGCGCCGAACCGGTCAGCAGCCGCACTTTCCGGGGCAGGTCCAGGGACGTGATCGCCTTCTCGATGTCCATGAGACGAGCAGACCAGATCCACCGACCGAGTGGTCGGTCGGTATATCGTCCAGAGATCGTAGCGTTATCTTGTGGTTATCTTCCGTGATGTGCCACCGCGCGGCACACGGGCGGCACGCCTCTTCCTGTGTCCAAGGGGAGGGGAATTGGTGATGAGGGTTGAGGTGCGGCTGCTCGGGCCGCTGGAAGTGCGTGGACCGGAAGGACCGGTGCACTTCACCGGGTCGCGGCGGCGGGCGGTGTTCGCACTGCTGGCGTTGCGAACGGGCCGGCTGGTGTCGCGGTCGGCGCTGGTCGACGGCCTGTGGGGCGAGGACGTGCCACCGACGGGGACGAAGACATTGCAGGGTCACGTCGCGAAGGTCCGCAAGGCGCTGGCACAGGCCGGGGCGGACGGGGTGGTGCTGACCAGGGAGCCTGGGTATCTGCTCGACGTCACGCAGGTGGTGGTGGACGTCGAGGAGTTCGACGAGCACGTCAGACGCGGGAGATACGCGGAAGCGCTGCGGTTGCACCGCGGTGACCCGCTCGCGGACTGCCCGGTCGAGGGCTGGGCGGGCGCGGAGATCGTCCGGCTGCGAGAGGCGCTGGCGTTCGCGGAGGAGAACCACGCCGCGGCGCTGTGCCTGGACGGGCGGTACGGGGAGGCGATCGGGCAGCTGGAACGGCTGGTCGCGCTCTACCCGTTGCGGGAGTCGCTGTGGGACCTGCTGATGGAGGCCCAGCACCGGGCGGGCCGGCCGGGCGACGCGCTGCGGACGTACCGGCGGGTGCGGGCGCTGCTGGTGGAGGAGTTCGGCCTGGAACCCGGTGACGCGCTGCGGCGCCGGGAAGCCGCTGTGCTCGCTGGATAGTGGTGGGCACCGCGGCTCGTGTCGGGGGTGCAAGCCGCGGTGCCGGTCAACTGGGCACCGCGGCTCGTCCATGGGGGCGCAGCGGCGGTGCCGGTCAGCAGGACAGCGCGGCTCGCCCTGGGGCGGAGAGCCGCGCTGCCGATCTTGCTAGAACGGGCTGTGCAGTTCCTTCGACTTGTACGTCTTGGTCGACGTACGGGTGTCGAACAGGCGCGCGCGGGCGTACAGCTCGTCGCCGCCGTCCGAGTCCTCGTCCAGGGCGTTGTACGGAACCCGGATGTAGAACTGGGCGCTCAGGCCGTTGTCGGTCGCCTGCACCCAGGACACCGGAATCCGGAACTCGGCGTTGTCGAACCAGTCGGCCCCCATGGCCCACGCGTCGACGGGGTCGCCGGGCTGGTCGATGATGTTCTGCGCGTCGCCGCGCGACATCTTGGCGTCGAGGCCCACGCTCACGTCGTAGGTGTCGGAGCCGACCTTGGTGATCGTGAAGCAGATCGTGTGGTTCGTGCCGGTCGAGCACGTCTGCTTCGCCTCGGCCGCGCCCGCCGTCACGGTCATGACGCCGAGAGCCGCGAGCGAGATCGCGCCGTAGCGCGCCAGGCGCTGCAGCACCCCCTGCTTGTCCATTGTTCTCCTTGTGTGGTGCCGGGCGCCCCACCGGCGCCCCCCGTGCACCAATTTCTACGGACCCGCGGTGGCGAACCGGCTGCCGTCCGGTGGTCAAGATCGACCGGGGTGGTAGCTGCAGCGGTAGCCCGTGGTCACGCCCTCTCGCAGGGCGTCCGCTGTGGACGGTGCGGTTGCCGCGATCGTGTCGATGGCCCGCCGGATCGCCTTGCGCACCGCGGTTCTGGCGCGTTCGGCGGGGCCGGCGAAGTTCCTGGTGCGGCCACCGAGGCCGCTCTCGCGTTCGAGGTGGCTGAGCACCGCCTCCAGCTCGGCTTCGAGTTTCTCGACGCCTGCGGGGTTCTCGTCGATCCGCGCGCGAAGGTCGCGGATGCGGGTGAGGTAGGCGGCGCGGGCCGAGGGGTCGAGCAGCGACTGGTTGCCGCTGTCCTCGCCGCCGACGAGCTCCAGCGCGGGGATGTCGGTGCCGGGCTGTGCCACCAGCCGCGCGAGGTATCGCATGCCGACGAGATCCTCGACGCGGACCTCCTGGCCGTGGTGGGACACGACCCACCAACCGCCTTCGCGCCGGATGGTGATCCGGCCGGCCAGGCCGTCCCGCGCGGCGGCCCACAGCGCGGCGCGCTCGGTCATGCCCATCGCGGTCGCGTCGGCGATGGCGCTGCCGAACAACTCCCGGGCCCGCTCGCCGGTCACCCTCTGGGCGAGGGTCGCCCTCGCGTAGGCGGTCATCGGCCGGTTGCCCAGCCGGATGTTGGTGACGATCGCGCGTTCCAGGTGCGCGGTGGCGAGGCCGTCGTCCCCGAACGTCGTGGCGGCGATGCCCAGCAGCAGCTCCGTCGAGCCGAAGCAGACGATCGCGGTGGCCGGCACGACCGGCAGGTCCGCGAACGGTTCGAGCAACCGGTAGGCCTGGCGGGCGATCTCCGCGTCGCCGAGCGCGGCGGCCACGTGCACCACGCAGAACATGCAGGTGATCCAGGTGCTGGACAACGGAACCGCCGCCAGCCCGTTGATGGTCAGGCGGTGCAACGCCGAGCGGGCCCGGTCGGGTTGCCCGGCCTCGAGTGCCAGCAACGCGAGCGCCGCCTCGAAGCTGAACTCCAGGTCCGGCAACGTGGGGGAGTGCGTCACCTGCTCGGCCAGGTCGACCAGCTCGCCGCCGCGACCCTGCAGCCACCTGATCGCGAACAGGTGCGTGCTGTGGAACGTCTCCGCGTCCACGTCGCCCACCTCGACCCCGAGTTTCAGGCAGGCCAGCGACTTCTGCTCGGCCTCGGCGAACCGCCCGGCCCGGATCGTCCGCATCACGTCCATCGCCGCGTGGAAGAAGAGCACCGCCGGATTGCCGCTCGCCCGCCGCGCCAGCTCGACGAGCGACCGTTCGGCGTGCGGATCGCCCAGGCAGAACAGGTCCATGGTGCGCCGGCACAAACCGCTGAGCGCCAACAGGTCCAGGCCAGCCCCCGAGGCCACCGCGATCAGCTCCCCGGCCAGCTCGACCCGGACGGTGGTGTGCTCCGGCGACCACAAAGCGTGGTGCGCCAACGACAAGGCCTCGGCCATCGTCAGCTGGTCACCGGTGTTTTCCGCCTGCGTCAACGCTTCCAGCACGCAGGTGGTCTCCCGCCGGTCGTAGGCCTGCTCGGCCGCGAGCCGCACGGTCAGCCGGGTGCGCAGCGGTTCGGGCGGTTCGGATGCCAGAGCCTCGCGGATCCGGGCGACCGCCAGCGCGCGGTCGGACCGGCCGCGGAACTTGTTGACCCACATGCCCGGCAGCCCGAGCGCCGCCTCTGGATCGCCGTCCCTGGCCGCCTGGTCGAGCAGTTCCCGCGCCTCGGTGATGCGGCCATTCGCCAACTCGATGTGTGCGCGCTCAACCAGTTTTGCGCCATCCAGCGCAGTCGGACCGGTCGACGTGACGATGATGAGGACGGGCAACTGATGCACGCCGCTCGCCACGAGCTGGGTGAGCTGGAAGGCCTTGCTGCTCGCGAGATCGATGTCGTCGATCAGGATCAGGGCCGGCCCGCCGGTCAGCGCGTCGACGACGGCGAGTGCGCACACCTCGGGTTCGACGTCCGCGTCGAGCACGGATGTGTTGCCGCACAACACCGCGAGGATCGCGTGCCATGGCCAGAACGGCGCAGCGTCGGTGCGGCAACTGGCCCAGGCGACCGGGAAACCATGCGTCCGAGCCAGCTCCGCGGCCCGGACCAGGCGTTGCGTGCGTACCGATCCCTGGGGTTCGTTGACTGTGAAAAGCTGACCAGAACCCTGTTTTGCCCGTTCGAACGCCGAATCCGGCAGCACCGCTTCACCTTCGAATGCACTTTCTCAGCTGGGACCGCAAGAACCTAGCGGAGGACGGAGACCGCCACGTACGCGGTCGGCACGCATTTAGTGGGTGAAGCACCTGTCGCGGGTTCAGGGAGGCGAGCCTGGGTCACCCGGCCTGGTGCGGGATGTTCACGAACGAGAGGTCGTCCGTCAGCGGCGTCGTCAGGTGACCCGTGCCCTCGGTGTCCTCAAAGGACAACAGCGCGCCCGGACCGAACTCCCGCCGCTCGCCGCTCGACACCGTGACCGCCGCCCGTCCGGTCAGGATGATCAGCCACTGCTTGCGCGGCGCCACGTGCTGCTGCCATTCGGGCGAGCCACCGGACGACTGTTCGACCGCGGTCATCGAGGTCGCGGGGAACGGCCCGGATATCCGCAGCGGCGGTATCCCCTCGACCGTCGCCGTGCGAGTGCCTTTCACTTCTACGTCCTCAAAGGCCGACTTGCCGTTCTCGTCCGCGAAGATCCGCACGTAGCGCATGATCCCGAGGCTACCGCTGTACATCATCACCCTATTAGGTGAACGACGGGTCCATTCGGTCGCAGGCGGAATAGCTTGCACGCATGTCGAGACGTCTCATCGCGTTGGTTCCCGTACTGATGGTGTCGCTCGCCGTCCCCGCGTTCGCGGCGGTGGATCCCACCGTCACGGTCGCAGGAGTCCATTCCGGCGACGACGGTTCGATCACCGTCACGGGCGACTACTCCTGCGAGAACAGCGGTCTCGTCGCCCTCGACGTCAAGTACACCGGCCTGACCGACCAGACCAACGGCCAGACGCGGGTTTCCGGCCTGAAATGCGATCCGGGCACCGCGACCTGGTCGGCCGAGGTGCCCGTCGCGGACCCGGTGCTCGCCGGACGGTCCGGCGTGGTCGACGTGACCATGACCGGTCCAGAGGAAGAGGTGCTGACGTCCACCTCGGCCCGACGAGCCATCGACTGGCCGGACGCGGGGGTGTCCTGGGAGTCGTACATCCTCAAGGCCGACGCGACGGGCGCCGTCGCCGGCGTCGAAGTCGCGCTGAACTGCGAGATCGGCGAGGAGTTCTGGGTGCGGACGGCCGTCTGGCAGGCGGACGGACCGAAGGGCGCGACCCGCACGAGGTTGTTGCCGTGCAAGTCCTCGATCGACCGGCTCGTCGTCACGGTTCCGGGCGAGGGCGAGTTCACGGCCGGCGCGGACGTCACGGTCACGACGCGGCTGGAGAACGCGGACGGCATCGTGCTGAACGAACGCTCCGTCCAGACCAGGTTCGGTTACTGACCCCGATCTTCCAGGTACCGGGTGTGGTCGGCCTGCCGTTGCGCGTCGGCCGCGTGGAACCGTTCCGCGACCCGGACGGCGTCGGCCTTCAGCAGGTCCAGCTGCCGCAGAAGCTCCGTGCCCGAGCCCCGCGCGGCGGCGTACCACCACGGCAGGTTCAGGTAGGTCTGCACGGACAACGGCAGATCGGTGCCGACGAGCCGGGTGACGGAATGCAGTGCGTCCGGGTCGGCACGCAGCTCACGCGGGCGGTCCAGTATGCCGCGCAACACCTCGGCGACCTCCGCCAGCTTCGGCGCCACCTCGCCCGGTACGCGGCCGCCGAAGCCGCGCACCCGCTCGACCAGCGCGTCCAGTTCGGCCCGCAGTCCGACGGCCTCCTCCTCCGGATCGGTCACCAGCACGACCCGCTCGGGCGGGGCGGCGAGCGCGCCCACCCCGTACAGGCCGATGACGACCAGCATCCAGTAGGAACCGGCGAGTCCGGCGAAGTGCAGGCCGAGGCCGAGCAACCCGCCGGCGCACCCGGCGAGGTTCTTCCAGGAGGCGAGGTAGCGCGGCACCGGGTTACTGGTAGCCACGGATCTCCTTGAACGCCGCGGCCAGCGACCGGTCACGGGCGTCGAACACCTTGCCGCCGCTCATCTTCGCGACCCGTTCCATCTCGGACGTCGCGCTCTCGCCGAACAGCACCGGGAAGATGGGGATGCCCTTGAAGTGTTGCGGCAGACCGGCGTGGAACGTGGTGAAGTCGTCGACGTTCTCGGAGCCGGTGTTCTCGCCGTCGGTCATCAGCACGATCGACGTGAACCGGTCCGGATCGGCGTCGATCTGTTCACGCAGCACGTCGTACCCCTCGCGCAGGCTGCTGTAGATGGCCGTGCCGCCGGACGCGTCCAACGACCTGGCGGTGCCGCGGATCTGGTCGAGGACCGGGCGCGGGTCGCCGGTCGGCACCTCGTACTTCAACGCGGGCCGGGCGGTGCTGCTGAACGGCAGCAACGTGACCTGCTCGCGGCCGTGGAACCGGTTGAACTTGCCGGCCAGCGACTCGTCCGCGCCGGTCAGCCCGGCCAGGGCGGTGCGCAGGCCCTCGATGCGGTCGCCCTGCATCGAGCCGGACGTGTCGAGCACGTAAAGCGTGCGGGACGGGCGGCGCAACTGGTCGAAGTAGGTGGTGATCAGACCATCCACAGCGGACTGGCTGCCGGGGAACGGCAGCTCGACCAGGTCCCGCACGGTGAACTTCGCGTCCGGCTGCACCTGCGGCACGGCCGGGCGCCGGTGCGTGGTGTCCATGATCTTGCGCTGGACGTCGGCACCGCGCAGGTGGTCCGCGAGCTTCTGATGCGCGCCACGGGCTTCCGACGGTGCGGAGGTCAGCAGGGTGAGCGGGTAGTCCGCGGTCACCACGCCGTCGTTCGGGTAGACGAGCGTCAGCGGTTCGGGCAACGTCGCGTTGAGCGACAGCAACACCGACTCGTAGTTGATCAGGCCGTCCACTCCGGCGCCGGGGTCCTCGCCCCTGGCCCGCCGTACGTAGGCCTCCGACAGCCAGCCCGACGAGCCCGCGGACAGCGTCTGGGCCGAGAAGAACTCCTTGAGCTGTGGTGCGACGGCGGCGATGCGGGCCGCGTCGAGCGCCGAACCCGAACCGGACAACGCCGCCGCCACGCCGACCAGCGCCGAGAACCCGGAGTTCGACGCGGACGGGTCCGTCATGCCGTAGGTGAACTTCCGCGCGCCGGCCGCGGCGGCGATCTCCGCCCAGCCGACCCGCCTGCTGTCCCAGCCGAGCTCACGGACCTTCGCCGCGGGCAGGCCCAGCACGACGGGGGAGGACATGACCTTCGCCGGGGTGCCGAGCCGCTTCTGCGCCTCCGGCACGAGTTCGAGGTAGCGGTTGGAGGAGAACCACACCGCGTCGAAGCCCTGCTCGGCGGCACCGCTCGCGATCTTCTCGGCGCCCTCGATCGTGCCGGTGAAGCTGAGTTTCACCGTGACGCCGGTGGCCTTGGCGGCCTCGTCGAGCACCGGCTGCAGGTCGGCGAGCTCACTGCCGGCGAGCACCCGCAGGACGCCGGCCGCGGGCTCACCGAGCGGTCTCGCGGGGTCTGCCTCGTCGGAACACCCTGCCAGCAGCGCCACGGCGGCGACTGCGGGGAGGAAGCGGCGGATCATGCTGGCTCCTGGGTGGTGGTCACTGCTGCTCCCCGGTCTCGCGGACCCGGCGCAGATGGTCGTGGGCGCGCCTGATCTCGGCGTCCAGCGCGGTGACCGTGCTGGACATCGAGTCGGCCGCGCGGGCCTTGAAGGTGTCGATCGCGTCGATCGCCGTGTAGATCTGGTCGAACGAGGTCCGCACGGCGTCGATGCCGACCGCGGGAGTGGCGGCGATGCGCTGGATGTCCGCTCCCTGCAACGACATGAGCATCGCGTTCGAGCGCAGGATCGAGTCGGTGAGCCCGCGCACCGCGTCGACCTGGTCGATCACCTCGCGCTGCCCGGTCAGCGCCGCCGCGACGACGACCCCGATCCGCAGCGCCGTGACCGTCGTGGCGACCGCCCGTTCGATGCCCTTGATCAGCTCGTCGTTGTTGCGGCGCACCACGTCCAGCGCCAGGTACCCCTGCGCGCACACGGCGAGCTGGGTCAGCAGGTCCTGATGCCGTTGCCGCAGACCGAAGAGCACGTCGGCGCGCAACGCGGTGGCGCGGCCGGGATCGGACAGGTCGAGGATCATCACCTGCCGTTCGACGGCCTCGTCCATCTCGGCGGCGAGCGCGGCGTCCTGCGACAGCTTGGTCATCAGGTCCCACAACCGCTGCCGCTCGCCCTTGATGGCCGCGTTGTCGCGCTTGAGCGAGTCCTGGCCGGACCGCAGCTTCAGCACGATCCGGTTGACCGGCTCGTCGGCCGCCCGCAGCCGGGCCAGCAGCCCCTTCGCCGCGTTGCCGCCGGGGAGGAACCCGAGGATCTTGCGGCCGGTCAGCCTGGTCAGGTCCTGCGGGTCGAGCTCGCGGACCGACCGGCGCAGCTCGGCCAGGCTGGTCGAGACCTGGGCGGTGTTCGGTGACGACACCGACGCGAGCGTGCGGTCCAGCAGCCGGCCCGCGATCTGCGCCGCCACCCGCATCTCCGCCTCGCCGAGCACCAGCGCCTCGTCGACGATCCGGCCGAAGTCCGGTGACCGCGGGTCGACGGCGCTCAGGGCGGAGACGAAGTCCTGCGCCTTCGAGGACAGCTCGGTCCTGGTGCCGTCGTCGAGCGGGATCAGGTCGGCCGCGCGGTCCATCGGCACAGGCTCGACGGGATCCGGTGGGGTGAGGACGAAGTCGGCCATCTCAGTACTGCTTCGCGATCGCCTCGAGCATCCGCTCCAGGGTCTCGTGCGCCGGCGGTTCGACGACGTCCACGATCGTCTGCGGCACCGCCAGGTTCTTCTCCTTGACGATCTCGGTGAAGTGCCGGGGATCGGCCGTGCGGAACCCGAACGTCGCCGCGAGCTTGCCCAGTTCCGGGTCGCTCGTGAGCAGCTGCCCGACGCGGTCACCGGCCTCGCGCAACGGCACCAGCGTGTGCTTGGACAGCACGGTCGGCGCCGGGTAGAGCAGCTTCATGTCCGGCCGGACCGTCGAGTCGCCCCGCACCACCCGGTCGGCGAACTGCGCCTCGTAGGCCAGCACCAGCGGCGTCTTGCCCATCCCGGCGGACAGGTAGTCCTCGAACGGCCCCTCGGAGCTGCTCTGCGTGTATCCCTGGTCCAGGAACAGCTTCGACACCGCCGGCAGTACCTTCGCCTCGGCCTCCGGCGTGCTCACCACCCCGCCGTTCGCGACGAACGACGTGATCGCCAGATACATCGCCGCCGAGTTGGAGTCACGCGGATCGGTCGTGGTGACCAGCAGGTTCTTGCGCGCCGGGTAGGAGGTGTTGCCCGGCAGCTGGTCCCATCGCGTGCCCTTGGCCGCGAGGTCCAGGTACGCCTGCACGTCGAACGTCGGGTAGCCCGGCCCGGCTTTGACCACCCCGGCCTTGGTCAGCAGCTCGACGATCGGGTCGAACGTGGCGACCACCATCGGCGAGGAGAACGGTGCGTACGTGCGCGCTGCCTTGCGGTCGCGCTGGATCTTCTCGGCCGCGGGCGCGCTCGACGGGAAGGCGAAGTCGTAGGAGCCCAGGTCCGTGACCGTCGCGATCTGCCGCGACCCGGCCGGATCCACCTCGACCTTCAGCCCGTGCCGCGCGAACACGTCCCTGACCCGCTGGTCGGCGAAGAAGGCGAGCTTCTCCGAGCCGATCACACCGCGCACGGTCTCCAGTCGGGTGGGCTGGTCACCGCCCTGCCCGAGGACGATCGCGGTCACCACGCCCACCAGGAGCACGACCGCCAGACCGATGCCGAGCGTTCTCTTCACTGACCACCTCATTGCGGAAACCACTTGTCGGAGAACAGATCGTTCGTCACTCCGACGCACGCGCGTGGTGAGTAGTCGCAATCGTGAGATGAACTCTCGATGAACGGACCGATGAGTTCTGGGCGACGCACGAGTCAGTACCGCTGAACCTGACAGGAGGATCAGCGATGCCGAAGTTCGTGACGATCGGATACGGCGACCGCGAGGGCTACGACCGGACCGATGCGGCCGTTCGAAAGGAAGCCCACGCGCACGACGAACGTCTGCGTGCGATGGGGGTACAGATGGGAGTAGCCGGCTCACCCGTACAGGTGCGCAACCACGGCGGCGCCGGGACGAAGGTGGCGAACGGGGCCTTCTTGTCGTCCGCCCTGCCGATCGCGGGATTCGCGATCCTCGAGGCCGGATCGGCGGAGGAGGCCGTCGAGCTCGTGTCGAAGACTCCGTGCGCCGTCGCACACGGGGTGGTCGAGGTGTGGCCGCTGGGGTCAGCGGGGGAGCAGGGGTGATCTGTCGCCCACGGACCACTTGTGCCCGAACGGATCCGTGAAGCCACCTTGACGGTGCGGGCCCCAAGGCATCTGGTGGTTCTGCATCGGCGAACCCGGAACGGCTCCGGCGGCGACGGCGCGTGCGATGACACCGTCGGGGTCGCCGGTGAACACCTCGATGCGCACACTCGTGACCCCGGCCGGGCTGGACTCCGCCGGGTTACCGGGATTGACCTGGTGGACGAAGAAGGGCGCGCCACCGATCTCCAGGCCCGCCACGCCACCGAGGTTCCACAGTTGCCGTGCGCCGAGCGCGGCCTCGTACCAGGCAACGGCCGCGTCGGCGTCCGGCACGATCAGCATCACCGAGATCACCGGAGGTTCGGTCATGCCGGACAGCCTGCCGGATCCGGTCAGAGGTCGCTGAGCAACCAGGCGACGTCGCGGACCAGCGCGTGCCGCCAGCCGACGCGGTCGTGGCCGGCGGGCGATCGGTTGACGCGCGCGGTCGCACCCGTCTGTGCGGCCAGTTCCTCCACGGTCGCGCAATGCCGGTGCATCGCCGGTTCATGCTCGCCGACGTCGAAAGCGACCCGGAGACCGGACAGGTCAGGGCGAGCCCGCAGCCTCTCCGCGGTGTCACCACCGGCCGGGCCGTCCAGCGAAAGCCCGTGCTCCGGCAGATCCCGCGCCCACCAGAACGAGCCCGACTGGCACGCCACCCGCGACACCAGGTCCGGGAAGTCCAGCGCGGCCTGGAACGCGCTGAGGCCACCGAGACTCTGGCCCGCGACCACGAACCTGCCCAGGTCGACCGGCACCCCGTTGGAGGCTAGCAACGGCAGCAGCTCGTCGCGGATCGCCTGCCACAGCGCGGAAGAGCTGTACTCGGCGTCACGATCACGGGGCGTGGGCAGGAAAACCAGGGTGGCAGCGGGCATCTCGCCGTTCTTCACCGCCGACTCGAACGCGGTCACGGCCGGGTGCACGTACATCCAGTCGTCGCCGTCGAGCAGCAGCACGACGGGCTCGCCGCCCTGGTGCACCCGCACGGTCTTGCGCCCCAACGCACCGTTCCAGCGAATGCGGAGCCTGGGCACGTCCAGCACCTCGTCCGGCCCGACGACCGGCCAGTGCGGCTGCGGCTCCAGGTCCGGGGTGGCGAAGATCGACCGGTTCGGGCCCGCGCCCGCCGGGTTGAGGGGATCGGCGTGCTCCTCGTCGCCGTCGAAGAAGTGGTACGTCACGCGAAGCCCGGCCGGCATCTCGACCTCGGCGAACCAGAAGTCCTCCCGGGGTCGCAGCTCGACCGGCTCCAGCGAGCTCTCGAACCGCAGGGTTGCCGGACCGCCACGCCAGAGGAACGTCGTCCGGTAGCCATCGCCGGACGGCGCTGCCACGGGCCCGGCGAACGAGCCGGGGTTCATCGGGCCACCGCCAGCTGGTAGCCGGAGTCGCGGCCGAGCAGGTCGCGGTGCGTGCCTTCGCCGGTCACCGCGCCGTCGTCGAGCACGATCACGCGGTCGGCCACGTCGAGCAGCGCCGGGCTGCTGGTGATCACGATTGTGGTGCGGCCCTGGCGCAACGCCGTGATGTTGCGGGCGATGAGCTGTTCGGTCACCGCGTCGACGGCCGTGGTCGGGTCGTGCAGCACGAGGATCTCCGGGTTCGCCGCGAGCGCGCGGGCCAGGGACAACCGCTGACGCTGGCCGCCGGAGAGGTTCGCGCCCCGGTCGCGGACGGCGTAGTCGAGGCCGTCGGAGTGCAGCGCCACGACGTCGGTCAGCATCGCCGCGCCGACCGCCTCGTGCACCAGCGTGCTGGTGCCGGACGGATCGACGTTGTCGCGCAACGTTCCCGCGAACACCTCGTGGTGCGCAGGATTCACCAGCAGGTGGGTGCGCACGCCCTCGATCGTCAGCGAAGCGATCTCCCGCTTGCCCACCCGCACGACACCCGCGTACGAGGCCGGCGGCACGTCGACCGACAGCACGGCGGCCAACTCGGCCGCGGCCTGCGGCTGGTAGGCCGCGATCGCCACGAACTCGCCCGGCCGCACCGAGAAGGTCAGGTCCCGCAAGGACCCGTGCGTCACCGACTCGACCTCGAGGCAGCTGTCCGGATCGGGTTCCTCGACGCCCGGCGTCATCAGCGCGGGCGCGGCCAGGATCAGCGCCATCCGTTCGGCGGAGGCGCGCGCGATCATGACGTACTTCGGCATCTCCGAGAACATCTTCAGCGGCTCGATCAGGAACTGCGCCAGGCCGACGGCCATGACGAGCTGGCCGATGGAGATCTGGCCCTGGAACGTCAGCAGGCCCGCCCACAGCGTCACCGCCGCGGCCAGCGTCGAGTTCAGCGCCAGTGCCGTGCCCGCGTAGACGCCGTTGACCCGCGCCACGACGATCGACTGCTTCTTCGCCTCGGTGCTCACCCGGCGGTAGGCCTGGAAAGCCTGGTAGCTGCCGCCGAACCCGTGCAGCGGCCGCAGTCCCGCGATCAGGTCGGACACCTTCGCGCCGGCCAGGGCGACCTTCGCCTGCTGTGACTGGGTGCTGGTACCGATCCGCCGGGACAGCACGCTCAGCACGGTCAGAATCGTCGCGGTACCGGCGAACACCAGCACCCCGAGCGGCACGCTGATCACCGCCAGCACGACACCCGTGATCACCACCGACACCAGGGAGCTGATCAGCAGCGGCACCACCTCGATGATGTCCGCGGTCTGGTCGGCGTCCTCGGTGGCGATGGTGAGCACCTCGCCGGACTTCAGGTCGACGTCGCGCGCCACCGGCTGCAGGCCGCGGTCCGCGACCGCGACCCGCCACCGGTGTGCTTCCGTCGTGTTCGCCTTCTGCAGGATGCGCATGCCGAACCGCCACGAGTACGACACCGTGGCCATCACGAGCCCGAGCGCGAGCAGAGCCAGCCCGAGTGAGCTGAGCCGACCGCCGCGCAGCGCGAACTCGACGATCGCGCCGAGCAGGATCGGCACGGCCGTCTCAGCGGCCTGGTAGGAGCCCATCAGCAGGGTTCCGGACGTCATCGCGCCGGTGTTGCGGCGCAACGCGACCCGGAGGATCTCCCGGCCGGAACGGACTTCAGTGTTCGTCAATGTGCCGCGCAATCGCTTCGGGGGTGGAGAGGGAGAGCAGGTCGCGAATCGTGATGACGGGACCGAACTCGCGGCGCAGCAGGCCGATGAGCCGCACCGCCAGCATCGAGTGACCGCCGAGGTCGGTGAAGCCGCTGCCCATGCCCACCTCGTCCTCGTCGAGGTCGAGCGCCTCGGCGAACATCTCGCGCACCAGGGACTCGGTCTCGGTCAGCTCCCGGTCCTCGGTCCTGGTCATCAGGGTGCCGAGCGGACGGGCCTCGGGCAAGGCCGAGGTGTCGGCCTTGCCGTTGACCGTCAACGGGATCGCGTCCACCTGGGCGTAGTGCGACGGCCGCAGGTAGTCCGGCATCCCGGCGCCGACCGCGGTGGCGATCGACGGGATGTCGGCGCCGTCGGTGAGGACGAGGTAGGCCGCGAGCCGGTACGCGCCGTCGACCTGGGGGTCGGACTGCGCGACGGCCGCGACGAACCGGACGTCCGGATGCGCGGCGAAGCGGGCCTCGACCTCGCCCAGCTCCACGCGGTGGCCGCGGATCTTGACCTGCTTGTCCGTGCGGCCCAGGTAGAGCAGGTTGCCGTCGGGACGCCGGATCACCAGGTCGCCCGTGCGGTACATCCGCTCACCCGGCACCCACGGACACGCCACGAACCGTTCGGCCGACTGCCCCGGCTGACCGAGGTAGCCCCGTGCGATACCAACGCCGGACACGTAAAGCTCGCCGGGAACGCCGTCCGGCACATGCCGCAACCACGGGTCGAGCACGTACACATCGGTGTTGTCGATCGCCACGCCGACCACTGGGTCGACGCAGTCGAACGTGCCGACGCCGAGCGTGTTGATCGTGTATTCGGTTGGCCCGTAAAGGTTGTAGCCGACCGTGCCGGGGGTGTCGGCGAGCTGCTGCCACAGCGTCGGCGTAACGGCCTCGCCGCCCAGCAGCACCAGCGCGGGCTTGTGCTCGGGGTCGTTCAGCAGGCCCTCGGCGACCAGCTGCTGCGCGTAGGTCGGCGTCACGTTGATGACGTCGATCTCGTGCTTCAGGCAGTACTCGACCAACCCGGTCGCGTCGCGGCGCAGTTCCTCGTCGCAGATGTGCACCTCGTGGCCGTCGGCGAGCCAGAGCAGCTCCTCCCACGACATGTCGAACGCGAACGACACGGTGTGCGCGATCCGGAACATCCGGTGCCCGTGCTCGGCCAGCACCGGTTCGAAGATCCGCCGCTGGTGGTTGACCAGCATGTTGGTCAGGCCCGCGTACTCCGTCACCACACCCTTGGGCTTGCCGGTCGAACCGGAGGTGTAGATCGTGTAGGCCGCGTGCTTGAGCCGGTTCGGGTCGTCCGGCGAGAAGGTGACCACCGGCTCGGCGTCCGGCCACGGCTCGTCGAGCTTGAAGACGTCGCCGCGGATCCGCGGTGCCACGGCGGATGTCGTGATGATCAACGCCGGATGTGCATCGTCGATGATCGTGGCGATCCGCTCGTCCGGGTGGTCCAGCTCCACCGGCACGTAGGCCGCGCCGCAGCGCAGGATTCCGAACAGCGCGACGACCCACTCCAGGGATCGCGGCACCGCGATGGCGACCGACGTCTCCACGCCGATGCCGTGGTCCGACAACACACCGGCCAGGTGCCGGCTGCGGTCCCTGAGGTCCGCGAACGTCATCGTCTTGCCGTGCGCGACCAACGCGATCCGGTCCGGGTTGCGGTCGGCCGCCTCGTCGAACAGGTCGACCACGGTCTTGTTGCCGAAGTCGTTGGCGGGGTTGAGTTCCGGCTGGGGACCGGTGCTCCTGATGGCGCCGAGCGGGCCGTCGGTTGCGGCGAGATCATCGAGCACGCGCAGGTAGTCGTCGAACAACCGCTGAGCCAGCGCGGTGTCGGTGACCTGCGGCCGGTACTCCAGCTTGACCGTGAGCTGCCGGCCCGGCGTCACGACCCAGGTGAACGGGTAGTGCGTCGAGTCCTCGGACTCGTGGTCGATGATCCCGTTCGCCGTGTTGAGCTCGTCGAACGTGCTGTCGTCGAGGAAGTTCTGCAGCACGAACAGGTTGTCGAAGAGCTGGTCGTGCCCGCTCGCGCGCTGGATCTCGCCGAGCCCGGCGTGCTCGTGCTCCATCGCGTCGACCCTGGAGGCCTGCACGTTCGCGAGGAACGTCGCCGCGGTGTCGTCCGGACGTGCCGTGATCCGCATCGGCACGGTGTTCAGCAGCACGCCGACGATCTCGGCCGTGCCCTCTTCCTCACGGCCGGAGACCGTGACGCCGAAGGTCGCGTCGCCGCGGCCGGTCTCGCTGCCGAGCAACAGCCCGAGCGCGCCGGTGACGACCGAGTTCAGGGTGACGCCGTGCCTGCGCGCGGCCTCCTTGACGCGGTCCGAGTCCTCCGGTGAGAGCGTCCGCACGATCTTGGCCGGAAGCGCGTCCGATGTGGACGATCCGCCGAGCAGCGTCGGGCCGGGCAGGTCCGCGAGGTAGCCGGCCCAGAACCGTTCGGCCGCCTGGAAGTCCTTCGCCGCGAGCGCACGGGTGTAGCTCTCGAAGCTCGGCGACGCGGGGGAGGAGTCGACCGCCTCACCCGCGAGGAACGCCCGGTAGGCACCGAACAGGTCGCGCAGCACGATCTCGCGCGACCAGCCGTCCCACAGCAGCAGGTGGTAGCTGAACAGCAACGCGTCGCGGCCCTCCGGCAGCCGCAGCACGGTGAGCCTGATGAGCGGCGGTGCGCTCAGGTCGAAGCCGGTGCCGCGGTCCTCGACGCGCAGCGCGTCAACGGCTTCCTGGTTCAGCACGTCGACTGTGTGGACGTCGACCTTGCCGCCGGGCGTCAGCACCTGGACCGGCGAGCCGTCCTCGTCCTCGAAGCCCGCGCCGACGACCGGGTGCCGCGCGATGACGTGCGCCATCGCCTTGGCCAGCGCGCCGGTGTCGAGGCGGCGGTCGAACGTGAAGTAGCTCTGCGCCACGTAATGCCCGGCCGGGCCCGCCAGCTCGGCCTGGAAGTACAGCCCGCGCTGCAGCGGCGAGACCGGCGCGGTGCGGCGCGCGGTCACCGAGGCGTCCGCGATCCGTTCCAGTGCCAGCAGCCACCGGGCCGCGATCTCGTCGGACACGTCCTCGGCCAGCGCGAACGTCGCCCGCAGGCTGCCGGTCGTCGTGTCGACCCAGGAGTTGACCTCGACCGCGTACGGGCTCGGCTGCGCGCCGGCGTCGACGTGCAGCGCCTGGGACTCGCTGCCCCGTCCGAGGTAGTTGAACAGCACCTGCGGGCGGGGGAGTGCCGCCAGCACGGGCGCGGTCTGCGGGTTGAGGTAGCGCAGCTGGCCGTAGCCGACGTGCTCCTGCTCGTCCGGCTGGCGAGCTAGGAGCTCACGAGCCGCCGCGACCGGGTCGGTGTGCGGGCTGAGCTTCACCGGCGCGATGGAGGTGAACCAGCCGACCGTGCGGGTGTAGTCGTGGTGTTCGAGTACCGGCACCCGGCCGTGCCGCTCCAGCTCGACCACCAGATCCGTTGGCGTGCCCTGGATCTCGGTCAACGCCGTGCGCAGTGCACCGCAGAGCAGTTCGGTGAGGCCGATGCCGAGTGCGGTCGGTGCGGTGCGCACTACGCGGTCGGTGATGTCGGCGGAGAGGTTGACCGTGACCTCGCGCTGGTCGCCGATCTGCGGGGTGAGGACCGGGCTGTCCAGGACCTCTATCCACCGGCGCAGGTCGCCACCAATCTGCGCGCTCAGAGTCAGCGCGCTGGTGTAGGCGGCGAACGAGGTGGTCGCGGGCGCGAGCTCCTCGCCGCGCATGGCTGCGGTGAGGTCGTCGAGCAGGATCAGCCAGGAGACCGCGTCCACGGCGAGGTGGTGCACCACGACGACCAGCGTGCGCGTGGTCTCGAGCCAGCCGAACTGGATCGTGCGCCCGAATTCGGGGTTGACCCAGCCGGCCACCTGGTCCAGCGCGACCGCGGGATCGTCCCCGTCCACCAGCATCATGTCCACGTCCCGGTCCGGCTCGGTGAGCAGGGACCAGACGCCGTCCTCGACTCGCAGGCGCATCCGCAGTGCGGGGTGGGCGTCGATGACGGCCTTCGCCGCCCGTCCGATGTCCTGCAGCTCGACGCCGTCCGGCACCTGCAGCTGCCGTGCCTGAACGAAGCGCTTCAGGTCGCCGCCGAGTTCCCGCTGCCGCAACACGATCGGCGTCGGTACCACCGGCCCGTCCTGAACCTCGACCACCGCAACAGGTGACGCCACCGGCGTGACTGAGAACTTCTCCGCCAACGCACGCGGCGTCTTGTGCAGGAACAGATCACGCGGCGCGATCCGCAGACCGAGCGCCCGCGCCCGGTTCACCACGCCGATCGCGATGATGCTGTCCCCACCGGCCACGAAGAAGTCCGTGTCCGCGTCCACAGTGGACCCCGGCAGCACATCCGCGAAGATGCCGATCAGCGAGTCGACCGCAGAGGAGTCGGCGACCTGAACCGGCGCGTCCTCCTGCCGGGCCCGCTCCTCCAACGCCTTGCGGTCCAGCTTGCCGTTGACCGTCAGCGGCAGCGCGTCCAACGCAATCACCCGTTGCGGCACCATGTGCACCGGCAGCTTCGACCCGAGGAACACGGCGATGTCGGTGGCAGGCTTGCCCACCACGTGCGCGATGAGGTGGTCGGCGGTGTCCGCCACCGTCACAGCCACGTCCACGACACCGGGGACCGAGCGGATCGCCGACTCGACCTCGCCCAGCTCGATCCGGAAACCCTTGAGCTGCACCTGGTTGTCTGCGCGGCCGACGAACTCCAGCTCGCCGTCGAGGTTGCGGCGCGCGAGGTCGCCGGTGTTGTACATGCGCGAGCCGTCGAGAGCGAACGGGTCCGCCACGAACCGGCTCGACGTGAGCTCCGGCCGGTTGAGGTAGCCGAGCGACAGCTGCGCACCCGCCACGTAGATCGCGCCGACCTGGCCGGGGGCGACCGGTTGCAGCCGGGAGTCGAGGAGATAGGTGCGCAGGCCGGGGATCGGGCCGCCGATCGGGCTGACCTCGCGACCGGACGCGAAATCAGCCGAGTCCAGCACGCGATGCGTGACGTGGACCGTGGTCTCGGTGATGCCGTACATGTTGACCAGCTCGGGCCGGCCGGTGCCGTAGCGCTCGACCCAGCCGCGCAGGCGCGAGAGTTCCAGCGCCTCGCCGCCGAAGATGACGCGGCGCAGGGCCGGCAGCGGCTCGCTCAGCCGGTCGGCCTCGATGAACTGGTAGAACGCCGATGGCGTCTGGTTCAGGACGGTAACGCCACGCGCGCGAACCAGCTTGTGGAAGTCGACCGGGGAGCGGGTGAGGCCGTGGTCGGGCACCAGCAGCTCGCCGCCGTACGCCAGGGCGCCCCACAGTTCCCACACCGCGAAGTCGAACGAGTACGAGTGGAACTGCGTCCACACGTCGTCCGGCCCGAAGTCCATGTCCGGCTGGGTGTTCGCGAGCAGCGTGACGACGCTGGCGTGCGGCACGACAACGCCCTTGGGCTTGCCGGTCGAGCCGGAGGTGTAGATCACGTACGCGGGGTTGCGCCAGTCGAACGCCGGCGCCTCGGCTTCGCCCGGCACCTCGTCGCCGTACACCAGCACGCGCGCGGGCACCCCGGCGTTGGCGAGCAGGCGCTCGAAGCGCTCCCGGTGCTCGCGCTCGACCAGCACGACCTGCGGAGCGGAGTCGGCGAGGACGTACTCGAGGCGTTCGTCCGGATAAGCGAGGTCCAGCGGCACATAGGCGCCACCGGCCGACACGATCGCGACCAGCGCGGTCACCTGCTGCAGCGACCGGCCGATCGCGACGGCGACCCGCTGGTCCGGCCCGACGCCGGCGTTGACGAGCGTGCGGGCCAGCCGGTTCTTGGCGGCGGCCAGCATCCCGTACGTCAGGCCCTCCGAGCTGCCGTCGAGGTGGCACATCGTGACGGCGCGCGCCGACGGGTCGCGCTCGGCGGCCGCGTCGAAGAGCTGTGCCAGCGTGACCGGCTCGACCGAGGCCGCGGCGCGAGTCTGGCCCAGCCTCGGCGCGGGAATGATTTCCCCGCGCAGCAACGAGTCCAGCGTGTCGATGAAGGCCTGCAGGATCGTGCGGGCACCGGCCTCGCGTACGACTGTGGTGTCGTAGATGAGGTTGAACCGCAAGGCGCCGTCGTTGCCGCGCTCGACGACCAGCGTGAGCGGGTAGTGCGACGCACCCTCGTTCGTGACCTCGGTGATCTTGAACGGGCCGTCCAGCGACGTCACGTCCGTGGCGACGTCGAACACCACCAGCGTGTCGAACGCCGAACCGTTCGGCGCGTGCCGTCCGATCCGAGTCAGCGAGACGTGCTGGTGTGAAAGCACGTTGGTCTGGTGGTCGCGCACCGAAGCCAGCAGCTCCCGCGCGGTGGTGTCGCTGGACCACCTGGCGCGCACCGGAATCGTGTTGATGAACAGCCCGACCATCTCGGCGATGCCGGGCACGTCCGCGTCCCGGCCGGACACCGTCGAGCCGAACACGACGTCGGAGCGGCCCAGGATGCCGCCCAGCGTCACGCCCCACGCGCTGTGCACCGCGACGCTCAGCGGCACACCGGCGGCGCGCGTCTTCTCGTCCAGATCGGCGGCCGCGTCGATCATCATGTCGGCGAAGTGCTCGGACGCGGTGTGTCCCTCAGCGACCAGCGACGGCGTCTCCAGCCCCGCCAGTTCCTGTGCCCACACGCGGTCGCTCTCGTCCGCGTCGCTCGTCACGAGCCACCGCACGTAGTCGGCGTAGCTGCCCCGCACGTGGACCGAACCCGGCGCCTCGTACTCCGCCAGCAACGCCCGCAGCATCGGCGGCACCGACCAGCCGTCCGCGATGATGTGGTGCACGGTCTGCACCAGCACGTACCGGCCGGGAGCCAGGCGGATCAGGGTGAAGCGCATCAACGGCCCGCGAGCGAGGTCGAACCCGGCGACGCGGTCCTGCTCGGCGTATGCCTGGATCTCCTCGCCGGTCATGCCCTGACCGTTCACGGTGGAGAACTCCGGCCGGACTCCGGACTCCAGTACCGAGACGACCCGTCCGTCGGGCAGGCCGACGAACCGCGCGGCGAGGTTCGGGAACAGCTCCAGCACCCGGACCGCGGCGGCTTCGAGTCGTTGGGCGTCAACGGAACCGGTCAGCGTCAGCAGCTGCTGCTCGACGTAGCGGTGCGCCGACTCGTCGTCGAAGATCGAGTGGAAGTACAGACCTTCCTGCAACGGCGTCAGCGGCAGGACGTCCCGCAACGCCGGGCTGTCGAGCGTGTCGACGTCGGCCTGGCTGAGCGGCAGGAGGTCGAAGTCGCTGGGGGAGTGGCCGCCTTGGGTGAGCGCGGCGAGACTCTCCAGCGCCTCCACGAAGTACGCACCGATCTTCGCGGTGTCCTCGTCGGTGAAGACGCCGGACGGCCACGAGATAACCGTGACCAGCTCCAGCTCGCCGTCGGCACCGGGTTCCGCACTGGCGTTGAACTCCAGCGCGCGCGGCAGCCGCATCGCCGGGTCGCGCTTCTCGCCGAGCTGGCCGGCGTTCTCCGCGAGCTGCCAGTCGCCGGTGGTCCCGCCGCCGAACCGGCCGAGGTAGTTGAACAGCACCTGCGGCTGCGGAGTGTGGAACTCGTTGTGCCCCAAGTACTTCAGTGCACCGTACGAGACACCGTTGCTCGGCACGCGGGAGAGGTCTTCCTTGACCCGCTTCAAAGCCGCGGTCAGGTCGTCGGTCGTGCCGGGATCCACGGTCACCGGGAACAGCGTGGTGAACCAGCCGACGGTCCGGGAGAGGTCCGGATCCAGTGGCACGAACCGGCCTTCTCGGCCGTGGCCCTCCAGTTCGATGTGCGCGAAGGTCTGGTCCTGACCGTTGTCGCGCCGCCAGCGGGCCAGCGCGACCGCGAGGCCGGTCAGCAGCACGTCGTTGACCTTGGCATGGAACAGCGCGGGGACGTCGCCCAGCAATGCCGCCGTGGCCGCGGAACCGACCGTGACCGTGCGGAGCTGTTCGCCGGCAACGACATCGTCGTCGGTCAGCTCGCGCTGGCCGAGCAACTGGTCCACGCCCGGCAACGCACGCTGGTAGTGCGCGCGATCTGCCTCGAACCCGGCCTGCTCCAGCAGCTGGGTCCAGCGGCGGAACGACGTGCCGACCGGCCGCAGCTCCACGGTGGCGCCGGACGAAACCTGTTGCCACGCCTGTGCGAGGTCGTCGAACAGGATCCGCCACGAGACGCCGTCGATCACCACGTGGTGAATGACGATCACGAGCTGCTGTGCCGCGGAACGCCAGATTGCCCGCAGCATCACACCCGCGTCCGGATTGAGACCCTCGGTAGCGGCGGCGACGCACTCCTCCAGCGGCGCGTTGCTCTCCTCCCACAGCGCGTGGCCGTCGGAGGGAATGTCGAACGACCACCGCCGGCCCCGCACCAGCTTGGCGCGCAACATGTCGTGCCGGTCGACCACCGCGTCCAGGATCTGCGTGAGGGCCGGCGCGGTCAGCTCCGCGGGGGTGTTGACCACGACCGACTGCACGAACCCGTCGATCGCGTCGGTGGTCTCGCCGAGCCACTGCACGATCGGCAGACCCGCCACCGGCCCGGTCGGGACGTCGTCGTGGTCGACGGTCGAGGCGCCGTCACGCGACGCGACGGCCGCGAGCGCACGCGGAGTGCGGTTGAGGAAGATCTGGGTGGCCGTGACGAAGACGCCCTCGGCCCGCAGTGCGCTCAGCAGCGAGATCGCGAGGATGCTGTCCCCGCCCAGCTCGAAGAAGTCCTGATCGGCACCGACCTGCTCGACCCGCAGCACCGCCGCGACGGCCTGGCAGATCACGGCCTCGTCGTCGTTGGCGGCCGCGGTGACCGGACCGGTGTCGGCGGTAGGCTCCGGCAGTGCGCGGCGGTCCAGCTTTCCGTTGGCGGTCAACGGGAACTCGCTCATCACGACGATGTGGGCGGGCACCATGTACTCGACCATGTGCTCGATCGCCCAGTGCTTGACCGCATCGGCCGTGAGTTCCTCGGCTGTGTTCAATCCTTCTTTGGAGGGGATCACGTACCCGACGAGATAGTTGCCGCCCGCGGAGTTCTTCCTGACCACGACACAGGTGTGGCGGACCTGCGGGTGTTCGGCGAGCCCGGACTCGACGTCCTCCAGCTCCAGCCGCATACCGCGGATCTTGACCTGGTTGTCGATCCGGCCGAGGAAGTCGAGCGACCCGTCCGCCGCGAACCGCGCCAGGTCACCGGTCCGGTAGAGGCGCGAACCGTCGGAGGCGAACGGGTTCGCGACGAACCGGGACGCGGTCAGGCCCGGCGCGTTCACGTAACCGCGGCCCAGCAGGAAACCACCGAGGTACAGCTCACCGCCGACCCCGGCCGGGCACGGCCGCAGCTGGTCGTCGAGCACGTACAGGTCGGTGTTCGGGTTGGCCTTGCCGATCGACGTCGACAGCCGCTCGGCCTCGCCCCGGTAGATCACGTGCGAGACGCCGATCGTGGCCTCGGCCGGGCCGTAACCGTGGTACATCGGGATGTCGAGCTGCGTGCGGAACCGCTCGTACAGCTCGGGGGTCAGCACCTCGCCGCCACACCACACGTGCCGCAGGCTGGCCAGCTCACCGTCGCCGGCGATGTTCAGCAGCACGTCCAGCATCGACGACACCAGGTACACGAACGTCACGCGGTGCCGGGCGATCGTGCCGAGCAGGTGGTGCGGGTCGCGCTCGCCGCCGGACCGCACGACGACCGTGCGGCCGCCGCACACCAGCGGCAGGAAGATCTCGTTGATGGAGATGTCGAACGACAGCGGCGCCTTGAACAGCGACGCGTCGTCAGGTCCGAAGTGGAGGATCTGGTGCACCTGCCACAGCAGGCGTTCGCTGATCGCCTCGTGCCGGATCATCGCGCCCTTGGGACGGCCGGTCGAGCCGGACGTGAACATCACGTAGGCCAGCTGCGGACCGAGGATCGTCACGTCGGTCGGCGCGCCCGAGTACCCGGCGAAAGCCCAGTTCCCGAGGTCGACCCCGATCGCCTCGGGCTCGTCTTCCTGGCCGGTGCCCAGAATCAGGGCGACCTGGGCGTCGATGATGACCGATTCGCGTCGCTGAGCCGGCCACTGCGGGTCCAGCGGCACGAACGCGCCACCGGCCTGCAGCACCGCGAGGAGGCTGATGACCATCTCGGCCGAGCGGTCCAGCGAGATGCCGACGACCTGCTCGCTCGCCAGGCCGCGGTCGAGCAGGTGGCGGGCCAGCTGGTTGGACCGCTCCAGCGCCTCGCCGTAGGTGAGCGAGCGGTCGCCGTCGTTGATCGCGACGGCATCGGGGCGCTGCCCGGCCTGGTCCCGGAACAGCTCCACGATGCTGGGGCGTTCGCGGGAGAACTCGTTGTCGTTCCACCGGGCCAGTTCCGCGAGCCGCTCGTCGGACGTCTGGGAGGTCAGCGTGCCGATGGCGCGGTTCGGGAACTCGGCCAGGTCGTCCAGCGCCCTTTGCACCACAGCCTGGTCGACGCCGTCCGGCAGCGGGATCAGCCATCCGCCGGGCTGCTCGGTCACGTTCCACCGCTGGCCCTTGTCGGCCCAGACGAGCAGATCACCGAAGAGCGTCGCCGGGGTGAGCTCGATGCCGTCGACCTGGAGTTCCGGGTTCGCCCAGTGGGTCAGCGCCACGGCACTCGCGACGGCGATGGTCCGCTGCGGGTACTCACCGGCACGGCGCCGAACGGAGGCGATCCGAGCGGTCGAAAGAAGTACGTCACGGTCGGCCATCTGTTCCATCGACGACTCAGCCATCCCTTCATCTTCGGTGAAGGTGAGCCTAACCTAAGTATTTGCGGTTCCGAATCGCCAAGCGGCCCAAAGTGCCGCGTAACGCCCGTCACGCGCCACAAGTTCTTCGTGCGTGCCCTGTTCCACGACGCGGCCGGCGTCCAGCACCGCGATGCGGTCGGCAGCGATGGCCTGAGTGAGCCTGTGCGCGACCAGAAGCGTTGTGCGGCCACGGCATGCCGCCAGCGCCGCGCGCTCCAGTGCGGCGGCGCCCTGGCTGCCTGCCTCGGCGGTCGACTCATCGAGCACCACGACGGGGGAGCGGCCGAGCACCAGCCGGGCCAGCGCGATCTGGGCGATCTTGGTCACGTCGAGGCGTTCGCCACCCTCGCCCACGTCTGTTCGCAGGCCTTGTGGGAGCGCTGCCACCCACGTCTCGGCGCCGACCACCCGCAACGCCTCCAGCAACTCGGCGTCCGTCGCGTCCGGCGCGGCCAGGCGGAGGTCCTCGGCCAGCGGACCGGCGAAGACGTGCGCCTCCTGGGTCAGGATGCTGACCAGCGCGCGGGCACCGGCCTCGTCGAGGTCGTCGAGATCGGCCGGCCCGATGTGCACGGAACCGGTCAGCGGAGTGCCGATACCGGCCACCAGTGCGGCCAATGTCGTTTTGCCCGCACCGGTCGCGCCGACCAGCGCCAACGACGTTCCCGCGGGGATTTCCAGATCGATGTCCTGCAGCACGTCGTGCTGGGATTCGGGATAGCGGAAGGAAAGGCCACGCACCGACACTGGAAGTGGTTCCGCGTCCGGATCAACGGCCACCGCGCTGCGCACAAGTTTGTCGCCGTCGGATTCACTCAGCACGCCAACGAGTCGCGTCAACCCGGCGCCGGATTTCTGCGCCTCGTCGAAGAACGCCATGATCAGGCCGAGCGGGTTGAACAACCGGTGGAACAGCAACGCCGCCACCGAAACCTGGCCCAGCGTCGACTGCCCGCCGGTCACCAGGAAATAGCCGACCACGATGATCAGCCCGAGTCCGATGAACTCCGCGCGGTTCTCCCGGCCGATGAACCGGCCGAAGAACCGGAAGACGTCGATGCCGATGTCGCGCACCCGCCACGACTCGGCGGTCACCCGGTCCCGGAAAGCGTTCTCCAGGCGGTAGGCGCGGACGGTCGCGATGCCGTCCAGGCCGCTGATCAACGCCTGCGCCCGGTCGGCCTGCGCCTCGGACCGCGCCCGGTAGAGCGGCGCCGAGCGGGGCAGATACCAGCGCAACGCCAAGGCGTACGCGGGAAGCGCGCAGGCACCGGCGATGCCGAGGCGCCAGTCGAGCCCGAACATGCCGACGGTGGCGATGACGACCAGCACGGTCGCCGAGAAGATCGTCGGGATCGCCGTGCGGAAACCCTTGGAGATGACCGCGACGTCATCGCCCACACGGGACAGCACGTCACCGCGGCCGACCTGCTCGATCCGCGCGCTCGGCATCCCGAGCACCGAACGGACCGCGCCCTCCCGCAACCGCGCCAGCAGATCCGCGCCGACCCGGCCGATGAGGTACGTCGACACCGCGGTCATGACCGCGCCGAACAGCGCGGCCAGGACCGTCGCGATGCCGACCGACCAGAGCAGGGAGGAATCGCGCCCCGCCACGATCCCGTCCACGACCGTGCCCAGCAGGAACACCGGCACGATCTGCAGTGCCGCCCCGGCCACCGTCGCCACCACGGTGGCGATCGGCAGGCCGGGAGCGGAACGGCAGTGGTCGAGCACCCACCGAAGAGCCTCACGTCCGGTCGCCGTGCGCAGGATGTTCACGGGCACGGCGGACACAGTGGTACTCACACGGGGGCCTTTCGGAGAGGGTTGTGCTGCTAAGCACCTGGCCAGAAGGCTTGTCCGGAACCTCAGGCGACTCGTTGCTGCCGGCGTCAGCAAGTACCACCAACTCAACATCAACAGGCGTTTTTCTACTACCAACAGGGCGTTTCGGGCCCGGGCACCTGGTGCCGGTGCTGCGGGATGTGGAACAGGTTGGGTGTAGTTGACGGCGATTCGATCAAGAGTTGGTGGTACTTGCAGACGCATCGGGCTGGACGCCGAACCGCTCCGCGAGTAACGGACAGGACTTCGGGCAGCCTGCTTAGTGGTGTGGCCCGGAACGTTGCCGGGGGAATTCTCGGTCAGACGGGTGCCGCGAGGCGCCCTGCTGAGCGTGAATTGCCTCGCCAGCGTTCCGGGTCGCGCCACTGGATCAGGCGGCCGACTTGGCGGCCTTCACCAGCTCGTCGACCGCGTAGGGCATGGACGCCAGGGTGGCCTGCGAGATCGCGGCACCGATGGCGGGACCCTCGCTGTCGAGCAGCCAGTGCACCTTGCCGGCCTTGACCGCGGGCAGGTTCGCGAACAGCGGGAAGGCCTTCAGCGAGTCGGCGTCGGCCTTGTCCGCGATCACGAAGATGCGGTCGACGTTCATGAGGTCGATGCGCTCGGGGGACAGCGAGACGTAGAACTTGCCGGCCGCGATCTCGTCGATCTTCGTGTTGCCCTTGAAGCCGATGCCCGTCACGACCTGGCCACGCACGTCAGTGGTGGTGAACGGCGCGATGGCGTCCTTGTACCAGGACGTGACGACCGCGGTCTCGTTCGCCCAGGCCGGGTTCGCCTTCTTGGCCTCGGCCATCTTGGCGTCGACCTCCTTGATCACCTTGGCGCCCTCGGCCTCCTTGCCGAGCGCCTTGGCGATCTGCAGCGCGTTGTCCTGCCACTTGGCACTGAACGGCTCGGTCTCGGCCTTGGTGCGGGCGACCGTCGGAGCGATCTTGCTCAACTTGTCGTACCAGGCCTGGTCGGCCTCGGAGTACACCGCGACGATGAGGTCGGGGCGCAGCTGCGCGATCTTCTCGTAGTTCGGCTCGGTGTCGCCGTTCTTCATGACGACCTCGGGCGTGGTCGAACCCCACTTGTCCTTCACCCAGGCCCACTGGGTGTTGATGTCGGGCTTCTTGCCCTCGGGGTTCGGGTACTGGTCGACCATGCCGACCGGCACGGTGCCCAGCGCGAGCATCGTCTGGTCGTCGGTGTAGCCGAGCGAGACGACGCGCTTGGGCGCTTCCTTGATCTCGGTCGTGCCGAAGAAGTGCTCGACCTTGGTCGGGAACGTGCCACCGGAGGCGTTGTTCGAGTCAGGCGCGTTCGCGGGCGCGGAAGTACCGCACCCGGCGAGCACACTCGCCCCGACCACCACGGCTGCTGCCACGGCGGTCATCCGCTTCCAGGTAGTGGCTGTTCTCTGGCCCATTCGGCACCTCGTTCTTCGCTGCCCACGCGGCGGGGGAAATTAGGACAGCCGAACCTTATCACCCGGTTAGGGCAGGCTAACCTAGTCCTTGGTCACTCTTCGATACCACGTGCGTCCGCCCGATAGGCACGATCAATGGCCGTTCGCTCACCGGGTCGTCGATCACTTTCGCCACCAGACCGAACGTGTCCAGCAACAACTCACTCGTGATCACATCGCTCGGATGTCCCTGCGCGACAATCGATCCCGACTTCATCACGATCAGGTTGTCGCTGTAGCGAACGGCCAGGTTCAAATCGTGCAGCACCATCACGATCGTGCAGCCGCCCTCGTGCAGGTCGTCGACGAGATCGATCACGTCGATCGCGTGCGCGAGGTCGAGGTAGGTAGTCGGCTCGTCGAGCAGCAGCAGATCGGTGCCCTGGGCAAGCGTCATGGAGATCCATACCCGCTGCCGCTGGCCACCCGAGAGCGAGTCGACCGGGCGGTGCGCGAGGTCGGCGACACCGGTCATGCGCAGCGCCTTGGCAACGACGTCCGCGTCATCGCTCGACCACTGCCGCACCCAGCTCTGGTGCGGGTGCCGGCCGCGGGCGACCAGGTCGGCGACCGTGAGACCGTCCGGCGCGATCGGGGTCTGCGGCAGCAGGCCCATCCGCTTCGCGACGTCCTTGGTCTTGAGCCGCGCGATGTCGCTGCCGTCCAGCAGCACCGTGCCCTTACGCGGCTTGAGCAGGCGGGACAGCGTGCGCAGCAGCGTCGACTTGCCGCAACCGTTGGGGCCGATCACCGTGGTGATCACGCCGGTCGGGATCGCGACGTCCAGGTTGTCGAGCACGACCCGGTCGGCGTACCCGACCGTGACGCCCTCGGCACCCAGTCGGGCGGCATCGTTGCGCAGCGCGGTCATAGGGCAACCTTACTTTGGCGAGGGTTACCTCAGGCCGCCCGCACCCTCGCGAACGGCCGTCCAGTGCGTCGCGGGTACACGCGACTGCCGGCCGGCTCGAGCGCCTGCCGCGGATGTCCTGCTGTCGTTCGGTCGCACTACGACGATCCAGTGGGCGGCGGGTCAGTAGTTCGATCTCCAAGCCGAGGGCGGGGACACCGCACGCACGACACCCACAGTCAGGTCCGGCCGACGAACCAGCAAGCCGCCTGATGCCGGCTTGGTGGATGCGTTTGATGTAGCGCTCAACGACGCCGGTCGCCGGCCTGATTCACCCGCGCGGACATAGGACCAGGTTGCACGCGCGCACAGCCGATCCGTTCTGAGCCGCCGCACCCAGAGGGCCGGTCGTGGCGCCCAGGGTCGCCGCCACTCCATCTGGCGGCGATCCCAGGCGGTGTTCGCGTTACTTGGTGCGACGCGCCGCGCCGACGGCTTCTCGGGCCGGTGTCAGGGCTTCTCGAAGTGCTGGTAGTCGATCGGCGTGTCCCAGAAGCCGCCCCAGGTCCAGCCGCGTGTGGTGAACGCCTGCTCGGTGGCGTCGCCCGCGTGGATCATGCCGGGCACGTTCTGGGTGCGGTCGACATAGGGCGTGCCGTTGGGCGGGTAGACCGTGCCGCTGCGGGAGATGTAGGGGTTCTGCACGGTGTTGATGTCGATGGCCCGTCCGTAGGAGTGGTTGGACCAGGCGGTGCCGCCGGTGATCGCCCGGCAGTTGAACGCCGAGGTGTTGTTCGCCGCCATCGACGCGTCGTCGTCGGAGTTGTACTTCTCCACGGTCTCCATCCGCTGGATGGGGAACCGGTCGAAGTACAGGTCGGCGAAGACGCGGGCGACCTCGGTTGCGAGATCGGCGTTGACGACCAGTTCGCCGCGGTGCACCGCACCGTCGAAGCCGACGAAGTTCAGGCTGATCAGCCGCAGCTGATCAGGCCCGACGGGGCAGCCTTCGCGCCAGCTGGAAGCGAGCCGCTTCGCGGTGACCGGCTTGATGACGGCGACGTAGGGCGGGAGGCCGCTGCCGGCCGGCGCGGCGAGTTCCACGGTCTGGGCAGTGGCGGCGGGTGCCGGCGTGGTACCGACCAAGACCACGGACAGAGTGAACGTGATGAGCGCAAAAACTCTGGTTCTCAATTTCAAAGAACTTCCTCTCGATCTCTGCTGCGACAGAGTGGGATTCGCCGTGGTTCGAGCAACCTCGGGCGTTCATGCGGAGTTCAACTACCGGGCCACGTATGAGAAGCAGCTCATCGACAGCAATCGTCAGTGGACTGTTTCCGGCCGTTCACCCCCAGCCGCGTGAAGACGCCCTCGAGGATCGAGCCTGCCAGCGGTGCGCGAACAACGTCAACTTCGCTGAAACGTTTCGACCCTCCCCGAAACGTCCGGTCACGCGGGAACTGGGCTACGCCGGGGCCGGCAGCCTGAGCTTGTCATCGGCCGTAACCGGCCTGCCGGTCGCCAGTCCCTCGTGTGCTCGGGATAGGGATGGGGATCACGAGTTCGTGGCCAAACGGCTGTTGTACGGGCCCAGTCCGACGACCGCGGGGAGGCAAGCCGATGCGCAACGTCTGTCCATGCCGCCGGGCGCGTTGCTCAAAGCGCTCATGCCGATGTGTGGACCTTCTACGCAGTACTGGTGGACGGCGGCTGGGCAGGGCAGCACGCGCTATCCAGGGGCGTGGCCCTCCGATTGGCGCGGGTGGTCCGACACAGGCCGGACAAGAACGCCGCTGAGGCGGACGACCATCGAGGAAGCGCAAACTGCCCCGGCTCGCCTGCCAACCGAATACGCCTGAAGGCGAATACCCCCTCCGGCCCGACGAGCGCACGCTCGTTGCATCGAAGGGAGTTGAACATCATGGCAACGATCACATCCGCACCTCAGGCCAAGTGGTACTGGCCCGCAATGGCACTGCTCGCAGTCGGACTCGCCGTCGCGACCGCGCTGGCGATCTACTTCGCGGCCACTCGTACGCCGGAAGTCATGCCCCCGCAACATGTCCAGATCACCGAGACCCTGACGAGCCCCGGACCCGACTGTGCGCGACCGCTCGTCCCGTGCTGACCCCCAGACTCGCTGGACAACACGGCCCGCGACTCCACCGACCTACAGGGTGTGCGCCCTGCCTGTGGCGTCAGCCCCGGCGCAGGGCGCCGCAGAGGGACTCGTCGAGGTCATCTACCTGCTTCGCCGGCTATTGCTGACCGCCGTCACGTTGCTGGTCGGTAGGTTCCTGTCGTTCGTACTCGCGGCCAGCGCGGGCAACCCGCTCGCGGAGGCACACCTGCGGCCCGGTGTCACCGAGGCCCAGTTCCAGGCGCTGGGAAGGAGTTCGGCTTGGACAAGCCGAACTCCAGTGGCATTGGGCCTGGTTCACCGGGCTGGTCAGCGCGGCGCGGCAGGACGCCCCGCACATGGTCATGGGCTGGCTCGTGTCGACCGCGACCACGATCATCCTGTGCAACCTGCTCGCCCGACCTGCTCTACGCCGTCCTCGACCCGCGGATCCGCATCGCCTAGTGGGTAACCACGCTGAGGTGCGGCAGCACGATCGCCGCCGCCTCGGTCCGCGTGCGCACACCGGTGCGGTCGAAGATGTGCTCCATGTGCTTGCGCACGGTGCTCACGGAGATGAACAGCTCCCGTGCGATGTCCGCGTTGCCACGTCCTTGGGCCGCCAAGGTCAACACCTCAACCTCGCGCCGGCTCAACCGCGGGATGCCTTGCAGGCGCCGCTGAGAACCGAGGTATAACTCGTAAAGGTGCGGTCGCAGAATCTGCATGATCAGTCGATCCCGCTCACTGAAGTCCTTCTCGCCGTCACGCCACAACATGACGCGCCGCGTGCGGCCCGGCGCTGTCGGCATCGCTGCGATCATCACGCAGATCGACGCACCGCCAGCGAGTTCGTCAGCCATGAACGGCGTGTTGCGCAGCTCGGACATCGTGTAGAAGTCCGAGTACTTGACCACGGCGGTGAGGTGGTCGCCTTTCTCGTGGTACTCGCACGGCAGAAAGCCTCGCGACACCTCCCAGTACGGATCGTCGGCGTCGCCCATGTCGACCTTGATGAACTCGCCGTCCGTCCCCTGGAACGTCAGGGTGTTGTGGTGCGGCAGATCCAACTCGCAGAAGCTGACCGCGTCGCAACCGATCAGAGTGCGCAGCCCGGCCATCGCGGCCCAGGGGATGCCCCTGGTGGGAGCATCCTCGCGGCCGGCGCCCACTAGCTCCATCAGGACGCGGAGATCCTTCTCCATCAACAGTTCAGTCATCTGGCACCCCTGCCATGCCCCCGAACGCTACGCCGCGCACGGAGTGACCGGAATGCGCCCAAAGTCCCGCCACCCGAAATGCGCAGGAGAACGCGAGCATGGAGGTGCCCTTCGGCAAACCCATATCTTGTCCGCATCCACGCCTGGAGTAGTCCTCCGTTTGCCGCGGCACGCCTGCGACGTCGCTGTACGCCCACTCAGAACTACGCCGTTCGCAACCCGACGAACGTCCGCTCGTGCCGCTCGTCGCGCTGCCGTCGGGCAGCACAGTGCCCGTTCGCACCAAGCGCCGACGCCTTAGATCAGCTTGTGTGTGCCAGAAGCCAGTGCGGCCAACTGGTCCGCGTACTCGATGCGGGCGACCCAGTCGGCCGGCCAGGCAGCCAGACCGTGCGCAGCACCTACGAACGCTCCGGCCAGCGCGGCGATCGAATCGGAGTCGCCGCTGGTTCGAGCGGCCCGCACCAGACATCGCACCGGGTCGTCGGCGTGCCGGATCGCGCAGTACAGGCCGGTCGCCAGGGCCTCCTCGGCGATCCAGCCCTCGCCGGTGGCAAGGCACGCGTCCAGGCCATCGTCAGGCCGGGCGAGGGCAGCCACCAGCCGCTCGAGGACCGCGACACACTCATCCCAGCCACGGGCGATGAAGTCAGCGGGTGTGGTCGCCCCCGGCATCTGCCACAGGGATCCCAGCCACTCCTCCAGGTAGATCGAGCGCCGTTCGCCGCAGCGGGCCAGTAGCGCGGCGGGCACGTCGGCCAACTCGACGCCGTCGACCAGCAGTCGCGTCGCGTAGGCGGTGAGCTCGGACGCGGCCAGCGCGGTGGGATGACCATGGGTCATCGCGGCCTGCAGTTGCGACACCCCGGCAAGCACGTCGAGGTCAAGCCCAGACACCAAACCCACCGGAGTCACCCGCATGTTGGCGCCGCATCCCTTGGATCCCGCGATGGTCGCCTCCACCCACGGCGCGCCCTCCGCCAGCCCTCCGCACGCGCGAAGACACGTCATCCCAGGCGCACGATTGTTCTCCGGACTGTGCGCCCAAGCCACGAACCGATCCCGCAACCGCGGCTCGAGTGCGTCAGCGGTGTACCGATCGACGTCGCGCAGCGCCCACGCGACCGCGAGCGCCATCTGCGTGTCATCGGTGACCGACGCAGGATCACCCACCAGATCATCCGGTCCGGCAGGACCAAACTCCCGGTCGATCTCGACAACGGTCAGGAATTCCGTTGGCCGGCCGAGCGCGTCCCCGAAAGCCAACCCGTACAACGATCCCGCGATTCGGTCCACAGTCCCAACCCTACTGTCGCCCGTCACGCACAGCCACCTACTTCGCTATCGGCGGTGTTGACTCGGTGGTCGGACAAGGCGCTCATGGTCTCGGCCACTCAGGCTCCTTTGTGGACTCCCAGCGTGTGGCGCGTCGCTTCGGAGATTTCCTCGAACGAGACGATGGTGCAGTCCCGCAGTTCGCGGATCAGGGCTGAAGCGACCAGCCAGCGAACATCGGGATTGTCGTACGACAGGTTCGCCGCCGCGACTGCGACAGGTGCGACGGAGCCTTTGCGGTAGAGCGCACCCGGCACGCCCGCCACTTCGAACCCGAGGACGCGAACCGTCATTTGCTGAACAACACCACGGGCGAGCCTGCGAAGCTGGTTCGTCAGATGGCCGGGCGAGCGGGGGTCGAGGCGTGAGTGCACCTGTCCTGTACTTGATGATCTGTGGGGCCGGTCCTGCCGACCACGTCGACCGCATGGTCAAGCTGGCCCAGGCGGACGGATGGGACGTGTGGTGTGTCGCTACGCCTGCCGCGGTGGAACACGTCCTCGACCTCGAAGCGCTCGAAGCATTGAGCGGTCACCCCGTCCGGACGGGCCACCAGCGGGCCGGGCGGCCGGCATCGCCGACACCTACCCGCTCACTCAGCTCGCCGAGCTGACCGGCCTGGGAGTCCCGATCGCCGTGCTGCCGTTCGTGAACACGGCACTGGCGAACAACCGTCCATTTCTGCGTAGTGTCGAAGAGTTGCGTGCGTCAGGCGTGACTGTGTTGTTCGGTGAGGGCGGGTTCGTGCCTCATCCGCCGCGTACGGGCGGACAGGTCTTGGACTCATACCCTTGGGGCGCGGCGCTGTCGGCTGTCAGTTTGGCCGGCGAAAGCAACACCTCAAGAGAGCGGTGAGCTCTCAAGCCGGGCGCTTCATGTTCGCCCGCACCAGCAGGTAGACGAGGAACGGCCCGCCGATGATCGCCGTAACGATGCCGACCGGCAGGTCGTTAGGCAGCACGATCCGCGCGATGAGGTCGGACCCGATCAGCAGCAGCGCGCCGAAGAGGCCGGACGCGATCAGCGGCGGCACGGGGGAGCGGAGCAGCCGCATGGTGATCTGCGGGGCGACCAGTGCGACGAACGGCACCGGGCCGGCGGCGGAGACGGCTACTCCGGCGAGCAATACGGCGCAGAGCAGCAGCACAGCGCGCACTGCGGAGTAGCGGACGCCCAGGCCGGCGGCCACGTCGTCGCCGAAGTGCATCGGCTTGAGGTGGAACGAGACGCACAGGACGATCACTACCAGTGCGATGGTCAGCCACAGCGAGGTCCACACCTCGGTCCACGAGCGCGCGTCCAGCGAGCCGACCAGCCAGGACTGGGCGCGGGCTACGTCGCGGATGTCGGCCAGCACCAGCAGCCACGTCGTGATCGCCTGCATGACCGCGTTGACGGAGACGCCGATGAGGATCAGGCGGAAGCCGTCGACGCCCTTCTTCCACGCCAGGAAGTAGACGAGCAGGCCGGTCAGCAGGCCGCCGGTGAGTGCGGCCGCGGGCAGGCCGATCGTGCTCGTGACGGCCGCGCCGCTGGTGGCAGTGACCAGGAAGACCGCGGTGGCGCTGGCGCCGCCGGTGATGCCGAGAACGTCCGGGCTGGCCAGTGGGTTGCGTGCGATCGACTGGGTCAGGGCGCCGGAGATGCCCAGGGCGGCGCCGACGATCAGGCCTACGAGAGCGCGTGGCATGCGCAGGTCCATGATCACGAACTCGTCGACTCGCTCGCCCTGGCCGAAGATCGTGCGGAAGACCGCGGGCAGTTCGATGGTGAAGTCGCCGATCGAGATCGACACGCAGAACAGCAGGAAGGTCGCCGCCGCGAGCAGGACCGTGACGAGCACGATCCACGGGCGCCAGACCCAGGACCAGGCGCCGACGCGGACACCGGGATGCATTTGTGTGGTCATGCCTGCCTGAACTTCCCGAGCCAGACCAGCGCCGCGAAGAACGGGGCGCCGAGCAGGGCGATGACGATGCCGGCCTGCAGTTCGGCCGGGCTCACGACCAGGCGGCCCGCGATGTCGCCGATGAGCAGGACGAGCGCGCCCAGTAAACCGGCGTACGGGACCATCCAGCGGTAGTCCGGGCCGGTCATCCAGCGCGCGATGTGCGCGACCATCAGGCCGAGGAACGCGATCGGGCCGCAGGCCGCCGTCGCCGCGCCCGCCAGCAGCGTGACGGCCAGCACGCCGATGGTGCGGCCGGCCGCGATGTTCACGCCGAGGCCGCGCGCCACGTCGTCGCCGAGGTTGAGCAGGTTGAGCGTGGGCAGGTTGAGCAGGGCGAGCACCAGTCCCACCGCGATGAAGACCGCGGACACCCCGATGACGTCATACCCGACGTTCTGCACCGAACCGGCGTTCCAGAAGCGCAGCACGTCCAGCGTCTGCGTGTCGGCCAGCGCTACCGCGGTCGTCATCGCGGCGAGGAAGATCGTGACGCCCTGGCCGGCCAGGGCGAGGGTGAGCGGGTTGCCGGCGCCGCGGCCGAGGCTGGAGAGTCCGAACACGAGCACGCCGGCCGCCGCGGCGCCGAGAATCGCGAACCACAGGTACTGCAGCGGGTTCTGCAGTCCGAACAGGTAGACCGCGAGCACCACGGCGAACGACGCGCCGGAGTTGACGCCCAGCAGACCGGTGTCGGCGATGGGGTTGCGGGTGTGACCCTGGATCAACCCGCCCGCGACGCCGAGCGCGATGCCCGCCACGATCGCCAGGATCGTTCGGGGAACCCGGAGCGTCTGCACGATCAGCGTGATCTCGGTGAGTCGCTGGTCGGTGCCCGGATCGCCGAACAGCCCCTGCCACACCTCGGCCGGGGTGAGCGCCCGCGCGCCGACGACCAGCGACAGCACCGCCGCCACGGCGAGCAGGGCCACCAGACACGCGAGCCCGGTCAGTCGTCGCCGACGCGGACCGGCGACCTCTCCAGCCGGTGCGGGCTCCAGCCCGCGTTGCTCCACCACCATGCTCACGACGGGCTACGTTAGCTTCCGCACTCCGCCGCGACCCAGGCCACCCTTACCTAACCATCAGCCCAGGTGGTCGTTCGCCCCGCTCACCCACGCGATGTAGCGCTGGGCGGAACGGCGGACCGCGCCCTTGGCGTCGCCGAGCACCATCCTGCCCAGCAGCCCGTAGAGGCGGTCGAACTCGTAGGGTTCGAGCCGGTCCACGATCCGCTGCACCAGCCCCGCGGAGAGCGGGATGTTGTTCGGGTAGCTGCGCATGAACGTCACCCAGCCGGTGTCGAGCACCGGCACGATGGTGTCGCCGACGAGCAGGGCGCCGCCGGCGACGTGTGCCACCGCCGCACCGGGGAAGTGCCCGCCCGCCTCGATGAGCGTCACCCCGGGCAGGACCTGCTCGGTGCCGGACCACTCCCGGATCACCGGGTCCTCCCGCTGCACCCACCGCCGGTCGGCCGCGTGCACCAGAACGGGCACGTGCCCGAGGCGATGGCTCCAGCTGACCTGGGAGCCGTACATGTGCGGGTGGCTGGCCACGATCACCGCGGCACCGCCGAGCTCTTCGATCCTGACGGCCATCGACTCGTCGAGGTGGTTCGGCGGGTCCCACAACAGGTTGCCCCGCGCGGTCTGCACCAGGTGCGTCCACTGGCCGATGCCGAACGACGGTTCCCGGTTGAGCCGGTGCAGGCCCGGCTCCAGTTCCTCGTGCACCAGCTCGTGCGCGTCCGCGGACAGCTTCTCCAGGGTCGTCCAGACCTGGCCGGAGGCAGGTACCCACTGCCGGTCATCGGAACAGATCGCGCACTCGTCGGCCGGAGGGTGATTGGTGTCGGGGTGCTCGACCCCGCAGGTTCCACAGATCCAGATCGTCATGCAGCAATTCTTGAACCTCCACAAAGGTGGAGATCAAGTCGGGTCTGGGGCCTGTATCGAGGTCCCGTTCGATGAGAGTCGAGCCTGAGGTGGTTCCTGGCGGTGCGGCCGAACTGCCCGCATACCGGTGTTGTATGTGGGCAGTTCGGCCGTGCCCCCAGGGGCCGCCTCAGGCCCGGCTGTCGCGAGCATGGACCTCGATACAGGTCCTAGCGTCGCGAGCTGTTTGCGGACCCGGTCGGCCTCCTCGGCACGGCCCTGCTGCTCGAACATCCCGAGCGCCTGCCGCCACACCGCGGCGGCGGCGGCGTAGTCGCCGAGCGCCAGGTGCGGGTGGCCGAGGTCGGTGAGCGTGTCGGCCAGGTGGTACACGTCCTCCTCTTCCCGGTAGATGGCGAGCGTGTCCTCGTAGAGCCTGATCGACTCGGCGTGGTTGCCGCTCTGGTGCTCGATGCGGCCGAGCGTGTCGAACGCGAGCGCGCGGCCGTACTGGTCGCCGAGCTCGACGAAGACGGCCAGGGCGGTGGTGGCGTGCTCGCGGGCCTGGCCGAGGTCGCCGATCTCCGCGGCGCAGTAGCCGATGTTGTTGTGCGCCATGGCGAGCAGCATCTGGTTGCCGGCGTGGCGGTAGTGCGGCAGCGACGCCTTGGCGTGCACCAGCGCGCGGTGGAACTCCGACCGGTTCGCCCACAGCCAGGCGAGCGTGCCGTGGGTGTCGCCGAGCAGCAGCGGGTCGCCGGCCCGTTCGGCGAGCACGAGCGCCTCGCTGAGGTGGTGCTGGGCCTCGTCGAAGCGCTGGACCTGGCCGAGACTGCTGCCCATGATCCGGTGCGCGACCACTTGGCCCGCCACGTCCTGCGCGGCGTCGAGCGCGACCTGCCAGACGGTCAGCTCGTCGTCCAGGTGCCCGCGTAACTGGTGGTACGCATGGGAAACCCTCGCCAGCAGCACGACCCGGTCATTCCAGCCGTGCGCCGCCGCGGCCTGCTGCACGGCCTGGATGGCCACGCGCTCCGCGTCGAACCACGCCAGCGCGCCGGCCCGGTCGCCGGCCGGGGTGACGAGGATGCCTGGGGTCGCTTCCGGAAGGTCGATCAACGGCCGGTGCGGGTCGATCAGGCGGTCGTTCGCGTGCGCGACGTGCACGTGGTGGTCGACGAGCCGGCGCAGTGCCGCCTCCCGATCCGCGGCGTGCGGCGCCTGGTCAGCGGCGTACGCGTGCACCAGGTCGTGCATGCGTGCCCGGAACCCGCTGCCGATCGAGACCAGCGACGCCTGTTCCAAGGCGCGCAACGTCACCCGGGCGTCCTCTGTGGACACACCGGCGAGGCTCGCGGCGGCCGGCAGGCCGATGTCCTCGCCGGGTGCGGTCCCGAGCAGCGCGAACATCACCTTCTGCCAGTCGGTCAGCGCCCGGTAGGACCAGGAGAGCACCGCCGGCACGCTGACGCTGGGGTCCGCGTCCAGGGCGCCGAGCCCGAGCTCCTCGAGCTGCCCGGTGATGGCGGCGAGCGACAGGCCCGGTTCGGTCAGCACCCGCGCGCTGACGATGCTCAACGCCAGCGGAAGGCCGCCGCAGAGGTCGACCAGCCGCGCCACGGCGAGCGGTTCGACGCTCAGCCTGGTGGCGCCGATCCTGTTGGCGAGCAACGCACTCGCGTCGTTGTCGGCGAGCACCTCCAGCCCGACCGGCCGGGCGCCGTGCGCGGTGACGAGCCCGAGCAGGCGGTTGCGGCTCGTCACGAGCACCCGGCAGGTGTCGCCGCCGGGCAGGATCGGCACGACCTGCGCGGCGTCGGCCGCGTTGTCGATCACCACGAGCATCCGCCGGCCCGCGGTCAGGCTGCGGAACAGGGTGGCCCGCGCGTGCGGATCGGACGGAACACGGCCGGCGTCGACGCCCAGAGCGTGCAGGAACCCGCGGATCGCGACGTCCGGCTCCATCGGGTTCTCGTCGGGGCTGAACCCGTGCAGGTCCACGAACAGCTGGCCGTCCGGGAACCGGTGCAGCTCGCGGTGCGCCCAGTGCAGCGCGAGCCACGTCTTGCCCATCCCGCCCGCACCCGCGACCGCCGCGACCCCGACGGTCCGCATCGCGTTGTCGAGCTGCGTCAGATCCTGTTGCCGTCCAACGAACTGCGCGGGTGCCGACGGCAGCTGCCTGGGCACCTCGGCCGACGGCGGCTCGGCGGCCACCTGGCCGCCCCGCAGCAGCTTCTCGTGGAGTTTGCGCAGTTCCGGCCCCGGCTCGGTGCCGAGCTCCTCGACGAGCCGGGCCCGCACGACGAGGAACTGGTCGAGCGCCTCGGAACCGCGCCCGGCCTGCGCGAGCGCCCGCATGTACTGCGCCGCCACGCGTTCGTCGAGCGGCCGCAGCGCGGTGAGCGTCGAAAGCGCCGCCGCCAGCTCGGCTCCCTGCCCCAGTCGCAGCCGCGCGTCGACGAGGTCGAGCTCGGCGGCGTCGCGCTCCTGCGCGAGCCGGTCACGGGTGAGTTCCGCCCACTCGCCACCGATGCCGGTCAGCGGTTCGCCCTGCCACAGCGCGGTCGCCTCGGTGAGGATGCGGACCGCCCGGTGATCGCTCTGGCCGCGCGCCTCGTCGCGGCGCGTCCGGAACCGCAGGAGATCCACGGCGGACTCGTCGGCGATCAGCACGTACCCGCTGGAGCGGCCGGTGAGCGTCACCGCGTCCGTCTCCGCGAACGCCCGCCGCAACCGCGAGAGGTAGCTGTGCAGCGTCGCCCTCGACCGCGGCGGAGCATCGGCGCCCCACACCCGCTCGGTCAGCTGCGGCACCGACACGGCCTGATTGACGTCGACCGCCAGCGCCGCCAGCACACACCGCTGCCGGGCGGGTCCCAGCTCGACCGGACGACCGCCGACCCGCGCGCTCACCTCTCCGAGCAGGGCGATCTCGACCGCCGATCCCAACGAACCTCCCGACCCCGTGTCAGCAAACCAGCCTATGACACGGAGTCGGGAGGAACGGGGCTAGTAGATCGTTGCGGCTTAGTTGTGCCCCGCCGGGCGGTTGCTTGTCGTCGAAAGCCCGGATGGTCGCGCTCTCACGTAACGTCAACGGCGAGTTGGCGGTAGAAAACTGCCGACGCAAGCGCTTGCTGATCGCCCCAACTACCACCAACCACGCAGGCGGCAGCCATGAGAGCGCGATCTTCATGATCGAAACACGGCCACCTGCCGGCATCACGCCCGCCGCCAATACTCCAAATATTAGTCGCAACGATCTACTAGAGCCGCGATCGGCAGCCTTTGCCCCGTATTTCGATGGTCAGACGGGTGCATCGTGGTGCCGGCCCCACGTCCTCATCCTGGTTGGATGTGGGCGTGGGGCCGGTGCCGCGAGGTGCCCTGCTGAGCACCGGAAGACGCGGTGGAGGTTGCCGGTCGCGGCTCTAGGTACGTGGACTTCGGACCAATGTCCGCTGCACCGCGATGAAGACCAGCAGCAGCGCGCCGATCACGATCTTGGTCCACCACGAGCTGAGCGTGCCCTGGAACGAGATCAGCGTCTGGATCGTGCCGAGCACCAGCACCCCGGTCAGCGAACCGAGCACGTAGCCGACGCCACCCGCGAGCAGGGTGCCGCCGATGACGACCGCTGCGATGGCCTCGAGCTCCATGCCGACCGCGTGCAGGCCGTAGCCGGACAGCATGTAGAGGCTGAACAGCAGGCCGGCCAGCGCCGAGCAGAAACCGCTGATCACGTACACGCCGACCTTCACCCGTGCGGTCGGCAGGCCCATCAGCAGCGCGGACGACTCGTTGCCGCCCACCGCGTAGACCGTCCGGCCGAAGCGGGTCCGGTGCAGGACGTAGAGGGCGACGGCGACGACCACCAGCGCGATCACGACGTTGTAGGTGATCGTGACGCCGCCGGGCAGTTCCAGGACGGCGGTGGCGACGTCGCGGAAGGTGCTGTCCTTGATGGACACCGACTCCACGCTGATCATGAAGCACAGGCCGCGGGCGAGGAACATGCCGGCGAGCGTGACGATGAACGGCTGGATGTCGAACTTGTGGATCACCAGCCCCATCAGGAACCCGAGCGTCGAGCCGATCACCAGCACCGCGATCACGACGAGGAGAACCGGCCAGCCCGCCTTGAGACCCGCCGCGGTGACCATTGTCGAAAGCGCCACGACCGAGCCGACGGACAGGTCGATGCCGCCGCTGAGGATCACGAACGTCATGCCGGCCGCGAGCACGATCAGGAAGGCGTTGTCGATGAACAGGTTCGCGATCACCTGGCCGGACGCGAAGCCCTCGTAGCGGACCGAGCCCGCGCCGAACGTCAGCACGAACAGCACGACAGTGGCGAGGACGGGGAGGAAGCGCGACGGCACCCGCTGCGACACTCTCTCGGTCACGCGCTGGGCGAGAGCGGTCATGCGACTGCCACCTTCTTCCGGAAACTGAACGCGGCGCGCGCCTTCGGTGCCTGCACCAGGCACACGCTGATGACGACGACCGCCTTGAACACGAGCGTGATCTCGGGTGCCACGCCGATCGTGTAGACGGTCGTGGTCAGGGTCTGGATGATCAGCGCGCCGAGCAGGGTGCCGGTGAGCGAGTAGCGGCCGCCCGCGAGCGACGTGCCGCCGATGACGACGGCCAGGATGGCGTCCATCTCGATCCACAGGCCGGCGTTGTTGGCGTCGGCCGCGCTGACGTTCGAGCTGATCATCAGGCCCGCGATGCCCGCGCAGACCGCCGCGAACACGTAGACGGTCCAGATGATCGTGCGCGAGCGCACGCCGGCCAGCCGGGACGCCTCGGGGTTCACGCCGACCGCCTCGATCAGCATGCCCAGCGCGGTCTTGCGGGTGACCCACGCGACGAGCCCGAGCACGGCGAGGCTGATCAGGATCGAGATCGGGAGGATCACGAACCCGGCGCCGACCTGCCGGTACGCGTCGTTGTTGACGGTGATGATCTGGCCCTCGGTCACCAGCATGGCGATGCCGCGGCCGGCCGTCATCAGCACCAGCGTGGCGATGATCGGCTGGATGCCCAGCCCCGCCACGAGGAACCCGTTCCACAGCCCCAGCAACGCGCACAGCACCAGCGCGATCGCCATGCCGGCGAACGCGGTGCCGGCGCTGTCCGACGTGCCGATGTGGACACACGTGACCGCGCCCGCGATCGCCGCCACCGCGCCGACGGACAGGTCGATGCCGCGGGTGGCGATGACCAGGGTCATGCCGAGCGCGATCAGGAGCGTCGGCGCGCCGTTCTTGAGCACGTCCACCAGGCCGCCGTAGAGGTGACCGTCCTGGACGCGCAACGAGAAGAACGACGGGGTGACGACGAGGTTCAGGACCAGCAGCGCGACGAGCGCGACCAGTGGCCAGAGCAGCCGGTTCTTCAAGATCCTGTCCTTCATGACGCGGCCTTCTCAGGCACGGGGTCGCCCGCGATCAGCTCGACCACTTCGTCGATGCTCGCGCCGCCGTCGAGTTCGGCGATCTTGTGACGGTCGCGCAGCACGACGATCCGGTCGGCGATGCGCACGACCTCCTCCAGTTCCGCGGAGATGAAGAGCACCGCGGTGCCCTCGGCGGCGAGCGAGGTGACGAGCTGCTGGATCTGGGCCTTGGCACCGATGTCGATGCCGCGGGTCGGCTCGTCGAGGATCAGCAGCCGCGGTTCGGTGACGAGCCAGCGGGCCAGCAGCACCTTCTGCTGGTTGCCGCCGGAGAGCGTGCGGACGAGCGCGTCCGGGTTCGCGGGCCGGATGTCCAGCGCCGTCAGGTATTTCTCGACGAGGCTGTCCTTCAGCTTGCGCGGCACCGGGCGGCTCCACCCGCGGGCGGCCTGCATGGCGAGCACGAGGTTGTCGCGGATGCTGAGGTCCGCGACGAGGCCTTCGCCCTTGCGGTCCTCCGAGCAGAACGCGATGCCGGCCGCGATCGCGGACCGGGGTCCGCGCAGGTGCAGCGGGGCACCGTCCACGAGCAGCCTGCCCTCGGTGGCGCGGTCCGCGCCGAAGAGCAGCCGGGCGAGCTCCGTGCGGCCGGACCCGAGCAGGCCGGCCAGGCCGACCACCTCGCCCGCGCGGATGTCCAGGTCGAACGGCGCGATCGCGCCACGCCGGCCGAGCCCCTCGGCCTGCACCAGCACCGGGCCGGACGCGCTGCGCTTCTCGCTGGCGTCCTCGATCGCCTCCAGGGCGCCGAGCTCGCGGCCGATCATCTTCGAGATCAGCGCGCGCCGGTCCAGTTCGGCGGTGAGGTGCTCGCCGACGAGGGCTCCGTTGCGCAGCACCGTCATCCGGTCCGCGATCTCGTAGATCTGGTCCAGGAAGTGCGACACGAACAGGATCGCGACACCTTCGTCGCGCAGCACCCGCATGATCCGGAACAGCTCGGCGACCTCACCGGCGTCCAGGCTGGACGTCGGTTCGTCGAGCACCAGGACCCGGCAGTCGACCGCGATCGCGCGGGCGATGGCCACGAGCTGCTGCACCGCGATGGGATGCGACTCCAGCACCGAGGCGGGGTCGATGTGCACGCCGATGCGGGCCAGCACCTCGGCGGCCCGCGCGCGCGTCGCGGGGAAGTCGATGCCCCCGAACTTGCGGGGTTCACGGCCCAGCAGGATGTTCTCCGCAACCGTGAGGTTCGCGCAGAGGTTGACCTCCTGGTACACCGTGCTGATCCCGGCCTGCTGTGCCTGGCCGGGGGAGGAGAACGCGACGCCCGTGCCGGCCAGGACGACCTCGCCGGTGTCCGGGGTGTGCACGCCGGTGAGCGTCTTGATCAGGGTGGACTTCCCAGCGCCGTTCTCGCCCATCAGAGCGTGCACTTCGCCGGGGAACAGCCGGAAATCGACGTCCTGCAACGCCTTCACGCCAGGAAACGCGAGGCTGATGCCCCGCATCTCGACGACCGGCTGCGGTGACTCGGTCATGGGCCAGTGCCTTCGTCATTGGGGTGCGGGACCCGTCACCACTTGGGCGAGCTGACGGGTCCCGCGGTCTATGGGTGGATCCGGTGGAAACTCAGTACTGGCGCTGCGGGAGCGCGGTCTTCGCCTGCTCCTGGGTGAAGGTGCCTTCCTCGGTCACGACCCGGACCGGCACCTCCTCGCCCTTGACGACCTTCTTCGCGAGGTCCATGAGCTGCTTGCCCAGCAACGGGTTGCACTCGACGATGAAGTTGATCTCGCCGCCGGCCAGCGCCGTCATGCCGTCCTTCACCGCGTCAACGGTGATGATCTTGATGTCCTTGCCGGGCACCTTGCCGGCGGCCTTGATGGCCTCGATCGCGCCCAGGCCCATGTCGTCGTTGTGCGCGTACACAACGTCGATCTTCGGCTGGGACTTGAGGAACGCCTCCATGACCTGCTTGCCGCCGGAGCGGGTGAAGTCACCGGTCTGCGACGCGACGATCTTGATGTCGGGCTTGGAGGCGATCTTCTCCTCGAAGCCCTTCTTGCGGTCGATCGCCGGCGCGGCACCGGTGGTGCCCTGCAGTTCGACGATGTTCGTGGGGCCGGTCGCGTTGGCGACCATCCAGTCGCCGGCCTTGCGGCCTTCCTCGACGAAGTCCGAGCCGAGGAACGTCTTGTACAGCGACGTGTCGTCGGAGTCGATCGCGCGGTCGGTGAGGATCACCGGGATGTTCGCGCGCTTGGCCTCGAGCATCACCGTGTCCCAGCCGGTCTCGACGACCGGGCTGAACGCGATCACGTCCACCTTCTGCTGGATGTAGGACCGGATCGCCTTGATCTGGTTCTCCTGCTTCTGCTGCGCGTCGGAGAACTTCAGTTCGATCCCGGCTGCTTTGGCCTCGTCCTGGATCGACTTGGTGTTCGCCGTGCGCCAGCCGCTTTCGGCACCGACCTGGGCGAACCCCATGGTGATCTGGTCGTCGTTCCCGGAACCGGACGTACCGGGCGTCGAGGACGAACCGCAGGCGGTCAGCGTGCCCAACAGCAGCGCGCACGCGGCGGTCGTGAGGCGCTTCAACACTTGCTCTCCTAGAGGTGGCAGTTGTGACCCGAGGCACAAGAGTGAGCGTTAACATACGGCATGTCAACCCTCCGGTAGCACGAACTTCACGCGGTTGACACCGTTCTCGGGGCCCGCATATGTTAGCGCTCACTTTTGTGCCCTGAGACACAGTTGTGTCTCCTTATCACACCGAACAGCGCACCGTACTTCATCCGGGAAATGGGCAACCCTGTTGCCGTGTAGGAGATCGCATGTCCCGCTTACGCGTGGTGCTTTGTGCAGCATTGGTCGCGAGCCTGTTCGTGCCGGCCGGTGCAGCCGCGGCCGACACGAACTACACGCTGACGATCGATGCGGCTCGTAAGGGCGCCACCATCGACAAGTCCATGTACGGCGTGTTCTTCGAGGACATCAACGGTGCCGCCGACGGTGGCCTGTACGCCGAGATGGTCCGCAACCGCTCCTTCGAGTTCGACCGGGCGGACAACGCCTCGTACACCGGCATGACGTCCTGGTCGCCGACCGGCGGCACGGTGGACGTCGTCGACGACGCGAGCCGGATGAACGAGCGCAACCGCCGCTACCTCAAGCTCGGCCTGCCCGCCGGTGTCATCAACGGCGGCTACAACTCGGGCATGAACGTCGAGAGCGGCAAGCGCTACGACTTCTCCGTCTGGGCGCGGGCCGACCAGGCGACGACGCTCACCGTCGGCCTCACCGACCCGGCGGGCAACGACCTCGCCACCCGCCTGGCGATCCCGGTGCGCGGCGCCGGCTGGACGAAGTACACCGGCACGTTCCGCGCCCGCTCGTCGAGCACCGTCGGCCGGCTGCTGGTCACCGGCGGCGGCACGGGCACGCTGCGGCTGGACATGGTCTCGCTGTTCCCGCAGGACACCTACAAGGGCCACGGCCTGCGCCGTGACCTGGCCGAGAAGGTCGCCGCGCTCAAGCCCGGCTTCGTGCGCTTCCCCGGCGGCTGCCTGGTCAACACCGGCAGCCACTACGGCTACGACGCGCCCGACTACGAGCGCCGCCGGTCCTACCAGTGGAAGGACACCATCGGCCCGGTCGAGCAGCGCGCCACCAACTGGAACTTCTGGGGCTACAACCAGACCTACGGCCTCGGCTACTACGAGTACTTCCAGTTCTCCGAGGACATCGGCGCCATGCCGCTGCCGGTCGTGCCCGCGCTCGTCACCGGCTGCGGCCAGAACCGCGCCACGAACGACCCGGCGCTGCTGCAGCGGCACATCCAGGACACCCTCGACCTGATCGAGTTCGCGAACGGACCGGCCACCTCGACCTGGGGCCGCAAGCGCGCCGAGATGGGCCACCCCGAGCCGTTCAAGCTCACGCACGTGGGCGTGGGCAACGAGGAGAACCTGCCCGACGAGTACTTCGCCCGGTTCACCGAGTTCCGGAAGGCGATCGAGGCGAAGTACCCCGGCATCACGGTGGTCGGCAACTCCGGTCCCGACGACACGGGCACGACGTTCGACCGGCTGTGGCAGCTGAACAAGCAGGCCGGCGTCAAGATGGTCGACGAGCACTACTACAACAGCCCGTCCTGGTTCCTGGAGAACAACAACCGCTACGACACCTACGACCGCAACGGGCCCAAGGTGTTCCTCGGTGAGTACGCCTCGCAGGACAACAGGTTCCGCAACGCACTGGCCGAAGCCGCGTTCATGACCGGCCTGGAGCGCAACGCGGACGTGGTGAAGTTGGCGTCCTACGCGCCGTTGCTCGCGAACGAGGACCACGTGCAGTGGCGGCCGGACATGATCTGGTTCGACAACAAGTCCTCGTGGGGCTCGACGAGCTACGAGATGCAGAAGCTGTTCATGACCAACGTGGGCAACCAGGTCGTGCCCAGCACCGCGTCCGGCACGCCGTCCACCGTGGAACCGATCACCGGCGCCATCGGGTTGTCGACCTGGGCGACCGCGGCCGCCTACGACGACGTCCGCGTCACCAGCGCGGCCGGGACCGAGCTCTTCGCGGACGACTTCGCCGCCGGTGACAGCAAATGGACCAAGACCGGTCCGGGCACCTGGAACGTCGTGAACGGCGCGTATGTGCAGTCCGACGCCGCCGCGGAGAACACGCTCGTCACCGCAGGCGACCCGAAGTGGCACGACTACACGCTGAACCTCAAGGCCACCAAGCAGTCCGGCCGGGAGGGCTTCCTGGTCGCGTTCGGCGTCAAGGACACCGGCAACTTCTACTGGTGGAACCTCGGCGGCTGGAACAACACCCAGTCCGCGGTCGAGAAGGCCGTCGGCGGCGGCAAGAACGCGCTGCTGACCGACAACACCCGCATCGAGACCGGCCGCACCTACGACGTCCGGGTCGAGGTGCGCGGGCAGCACGTCGCGCTGTTCCTCGACGGCCAGAAGTGGGGCGAGTTCACCGACGACAAGCGACCGGAGCCGTTCCGCCAGGTCGTCACCCGCGACACCGCCACCGGCGAACTCGTCGTCAAGGTGGTCAACGCCCAGGCCGACGCCGCCCGCACGAAGATCGACTTCGGTACGGCGGTGCAGGGGACCGCGAAGGTCACCACGCTGCAGGGCGAGCCGGACGACGTGAACGGCGAGTTCACCCAGCCGATCCGGCCGAAGACCTCCCAGGTGTCGGTGGCGCGGTCGTTCACCTACACGTTCCCGCCGAACTCCGTCACCTTCCTCCGCGTCAGGAGCCGCTCGTGAAACGCCGTTCCCTGCTCAGAGCCGGTGGTGTGCTCGCGGCCGTGCCGCTCGTGTCCTCCGCGGTGCCCCAGGCCTCCGCGCACGAGGAGACGACGAGCGAGCTGCCGACCGCGAGCCCGCTGGTCGAACAGCGCGCCGACCCGTTCATCACGCCGCCCACCGACGGCATGTACTACCTGACCGGCTCGGTGCCGGAGTACGACCGGATCGTCGTGCGCGGCGCGTCCACCCTGGACGGACTGACCACGGCGCGGGAACGCACCATCTGGCGCCGTCCCACCTCCGGGAAGATGGGCGGCTACATCTGGGCGCCGGAACTGCACCGCATCGACGGCAAGTGGTACATCTACTTCGCCGCCGGGGACAAGGACGAGCCGTTCCGCATCCGGACCTACGTCCTCGAGTCGCCCAACGCCGACCCGCGCGACGGCGGCTGGGTGCTGCGCGGTCAGATCCAGACCGCGTTGGACACGTTCACCCTCGACGCGACGACGTTCGCCCATCGCGGCCGGCGCTACTTCGTGTGGGCTCAGAACGACCCTGCGGTCGGCTCCGGCACCAACCTCTACATCGCGGAGATGGCCTCCCCGCTGGCGTTGAAGACCACCCCGGTCCGCATCGCCACGCCGACGGCGGCTTGGGAGACGCAGGGCTTCCGGGTGAACGAGGGACCGGCCGTGCTGGTGCGCAACGGCCGGGTGTTCATGACCTTCTCCGCGAGCGCCACGGACGCGCGGTACTGCATGGGCCTGCTCACCGCCGACGAGAACGCGAACCTGCTCGACGCGCGGTCGTGGACCAAGTCGCCCAGCCCGATCTTCGCGACCTCGGTCGCGACGAGCCAGTACGGGCCGGGGCACAACTCGTTCACGCGGGTCGGCGACGTGGACGTGCTCGTCTACCACGCGCGTGACTACCGGGACATCGTTGGCGACCCGCTGTTCGACCCGAACCGGCACACCCGCGTGCAGCGCCTGCACTGGAACGACGACGGCACGCCGAGCTTCGGGGTGCCGGTGGGGAAGGGCGGCCCGATCATCCGGTTGTCGCCGCTGGACGCACCCGCGTTGTTCGTGCGGCACTACGAGTACCGGCTGCGCGTCGATGGCGACGTGCGGGACGTGGCCGACTCGCAGTTCCGGCTCGTCGCGGGCTTCTCGGGCACGGGCACGGTCGCGTTGCAGTCGGTGAACTTCCCGGATCGGTACGCGCGCGTGGACAACGGCGTCGTGCGTGTCGATCCGTACGAGGACACCGATGGCTATGCCCGGGCCGCGAGCTTTGTGCGGCTACAGGGGCTCTCGGACCGTTCGGGAGTGTCGTTGCGGCTGGTCAGCGACGCGGGCAGCTATCTCGCGCACGACACGGGACGGCTGGTCGTTGCGAAACCGGGAAGTTCCCGGTCCACCGCGAGGCGCGCCACTTTCCGGCTCTCGTGAGGGAATGAGCTGACGTGACACCCTGATGGTGGACAATGCTCTTGCTCACATGTGTGATAGACATGGGATGTTATCGTTAACATCGGCTGGACGGAGATGTTCGTGGACGACAGGACCGTACGCGAGCCTGCGATGACGGATGTCGCCAAGCTGGCCGGGGTCTCGCACCAGACGGTGTCACGAGTTCTCAACGAGCACCCCCACGTCCGTGAGCAGACGCGTCTGCGGGTGCGCGCCGCGATCAAGGAGCTGGGCTACCGGCCGAACAAGGCCGCACGGGCCCTGGTCACCGGAAAGTCCCAGCTCATCGGCGTGGTCGCGCAGAACTCGACGCTGTACGGCCCGGCCTCCCTGCTCGCCGCCTTCGAGGGGGCGGCGGCGGAGGCCGGGTTCCTCGTCAGCGTGGGCCGGGTCCGCGTGCTCGACCGCGACGCGATCTCGGAGGCGGTGGAACGGCACCGCGACCAGCGCGTCGCTGGCATCGTTGTCATCGCCCCCACCTCGTCGGCCGCCGACGCGCTCGCGGACGTGCCCGCCGGGGTGCCGCTGGTGACCGTCGACGGCGACCCGAACCGGCCGACCGCGCTGGTCACGGTCGATCAGCGGGCCGGCGCGTTCGAGGCGACCAAGCACCTGCTGGACCTGGGACACGAGACCGTGTGGCACGTGTCCGGTCCGCCGGACTGGTTCGACGCGGGTGGCCGGATCGAGGGCTGGCGGCGGGCGCTGGAGGTCGCCGGCGCCGAGGTGCCGCCGATCGTGCCCGCCGACTGGAGTGCCGCCACCGGGTACCGCGCGGGTCAGATGCTGGCCCGGATGCCCGAGGTCACGGCGGTCTTCGCGTCGAACGACCACCTGGCGCTCGGGGTGCTGCGGGCGATGAGCGAGCGGGGCCGGCGGGTGCCGCAGGACGTCAGCGTGGTCGGGTTCGACGACGTACCGGAGGCGGCCTACTTCATCCCGCCGCTGACCACGGTCCGGCCGGACTTCGCGGCCGTGGCCCGCGAGACGCTCGGACTGCTCCTCGCCCAGCTCAACGACGGGGAGACCGCCGAGCAGCGGCGGTCGGTCGAGCCCTGCCTGGTGGTGCGCAAGAGCACCGCCTCGCCCGGCTGAGGCCCGCCTGGCAGCAGCGCGTACGACCGAACAACGGATCGAACCGCCCTCGACCGGGGGCGGTTCGTTCGCGTACAGCCGTTTCGCGCACGTTCGATTGCCGGCGAGTTACGTGGGCGCGCTAACTTGTCCGGAATCGTTTCCAGACAAAGTCGTTCCGGCGGCTTGACGCATGAAATGTTAGCGATAACACTCGCATCCATGACGATGGATCGGGACGCGTTCGTGGTGGGTGTCGACTTCGGCACGCTCTCCGGCCGCGCGGTGGTGGTGCGGGTGCGCGACGGGGCCGAGGTGGGGACCGCGGTGCACGAATATCGGCATGCGGTCGTCGACCGCGTGCTGCCGCACACCGGAAAGGCGCTGCCGCCGGAGTGGGCGTTGCAGGTGCCGTCCGACTACGTGGACGTTCTGCGCACCGCTGTGCCGGCCGCGGTCGAGGCGGCCGGGGTGGACCCGCGCGACGTCGTGGGCATCGGCACGGACTTCACCGCCTGCACGATGGTTCCCGACGACCGGGGACGGGACGCCGCTGTGCGAGCTGCCCGAGTTCGCCGGTGAGCCGCACGCCTACGTGAAGCTCTGGCGGCACCACGCCGCGCAGCCGCAGGCGGACCGGATCAACGACCTGGCCGCGCGCCGGGGTGAGACGTGGCTGCCGCGCTACGGCGGTCTGATCTCCTCCGAGTGGGAGTTCGCGAAGGCGTTGGAGCTGCTGGAAGAGGCGCCCGAGGTCTACGCCGCGATGACGTACTGGGTGGAGGCGGCGGACTGGATCATCTGGCAGCTCACCGGTACCTACACGCGCAACGCCTGCACCGCCGGTTACAAGGGCATCTACCAGGACGGTGGCTACCCCTCCGAGGAGTTCCTCGGGAAGCTCAACCCCGACTTCGCGACGTTCGTCGCTGACAAGCTGGATCACCCGCTCTCGCAGCTCGGTGACCGGGCCGGCGGTCTGTCCGCCGAGGCCGCCGGGTGGACCGGGCTGCCCGAGGGCATCGCGGTCGCGGTCGGCAACGTCGACGCGCACGTCACCGCTCCGGCCGCGCAGGCCGTCGAGCCGGGCCAGATGGTCGCGATCATGGGCACGTCCACCTGCCACGTGATGAACGGCTCGGTGCTGCGCGACGTGCCGGGCATGTGCGGCGTCGTCGACGGCGGCATCGTGGCCGGGCTGTGGGGTTACGAGGCGGGGCAGAGCGGTGTCGGCGACATCTTCGCGTGGTTCGTCCGCGAGCAGGTGCCGCCGGCGTACCACGAGCAGGCGCGGGAACGCGGCCTCTCGGTGCACGAGCTGCTGACCGAGCTGGCGAGCACCCAGGCTGTCGGCGAGCACGGGCTCGTCGCGCTGGACTGGCACAGCGGCAACCGGTCCGTGCTGGTCGACCACGAACTCTCCGGGATGATCGTCGGGCAGACGCTCGCGACGAAGCCCGAGGACATGTACCGCGCGCTGCTCGAATCGACCGCGTTCGGCGCGCGCACGATCATCGACACCTTCACCGACGCCGGGATCCCGGTCACCGAGTTCGTCGTCGCGGGTGGGCTCACCCGCAACAAGGTGCTGATGCAGATCTACTCCGACGTCACGAACCTGCCGCTGTCCGTCATCGGCTCCGAACAGGGCCCGGCGCTCGGTTCGGCGATCCACGCGGCCGTGGCCGCGGGCGAGTACGACGACATCCGCAAGGCGGCGGCCGCGATGGGATCGGTGCACCGCAACGTGTACGAGCCCATCCCGGCCAACGTCGAGGCCTACGAACGGCTCTTCAACGAGTACGCCGAGCTGCACGACTACTTCGGCCGCGGTGCCAACGAAGTGATGCACCGGCTGCGCAAGTACCGCCGCGAAGCCCTGGAAGGAAAGATCTGATGTCCGCCACGGCAGAGCTGCGCCGCACGGTCGCCGACCTGCACCGCGAGCTGACCCGCTACGAACTGGTGATCTGGACCGCGGGCAACGTCTCCGCGCGGGTTCCCGGGCACGAGCTGATGGTCATCAAGCCCTCCGGTGTGTCCTACGACGAGCTGACGCCGGACAAGATGGTCGTGACGGACCTGCACGGCAACCTCGTCGAGGGCGAGCTCGCCCCGTCGTCGGACACCGCCGCGCACGCGTACGTCTACCGGCACATGCCCGAGATCAACGGGGTCGTGCACACGCATTCGCCTTATGCGACGGCATGGGCCGCTCTCGGTGAGCCGATCCCGTGCGTGCTGACGATGATCGCGGACGAGTTCGGCGGCGAGATCCCGATCGGGCCCTTCGCGTTGATCGGTGACGACTCGATCGGCCAGGGGATCGTGGAGACCCTGCGCGACAGCAGGTCTCCGGCCGTGCTGATGCGCAATCACGGCCCGTTCACGGTCGGGCGGACCGCGCGTGCGGCGGTGAAAGCGGCGGTGATGGTGGAGGACGTCGCGCGGACGGTGCACTTCGCCCGCCAGCTCGGCACCCCGGACGTCATCGAGCAGAAGCACGTCGACAGCCTTTACGAGCGCTACCAGAACGTCTACGGGCAATGAGCCCACAGGGGAGAGCCCTCATGTCCAACGCGGTGAAGCCCCAGGTCTGGTTCCTCACCGGGAGCCAGCACCTCTACGGCCCCGAGACGCTGGACCAGGTCGCCGAGCAGTCGCAGCAGATCCAGCGGATGCTGACCGAGTCGGGGAAGATCAGCGCGGAGATCGTCTGGCGGCCGGTGCTCACCGACTCCGCCGCGATCAAGACCGTGCTGATGGAGGCCAACGCGGACCCGTCGTGCATCGGTGTGATCGCGTGGATGCACACCTTCTCGCCGGCGAAGATGTGGATCAGCGGCCTGGACGCGCTGCGCAAGCCGTTGCTGCACCTGCACACCCAGCTCAACCAGACGCTGCCGTGGTCCAGCATCGACATGGACTTCATGAACCTGAACCAGGCCGCGCACGGTGACCGCGAGTTCGCCTACATCCAGACCCGGCTCGGCGTCGACCGCAAGACCGTGGTCGGCCACGCGGCGGATCCCGTTGTGGTGGACCGGATCGACGGCTGGGTGCGGGCCGCGACGGGCCACCACCACCTGCGCACGCTGCGACTCGCGCGGTTCGGCGACAACATGCGCGACGTCGCCGTCACCGAGGGCGACAAGGTCGAGGCGGAGTTGCGGTTCGGCGTCTCGGTCAACACCTACGGCGTCAACGACCTGGTCGCGGTCGTGGACGCGGTGCCGGACGCCGAGATCGACGTGCTGGTGAACGAATACGCCGACACCTACCGCCTCGTGTCGTCTCTGGCGCGCGACGGTGAGCAGCACGCCGCACTGCGTTACGCCGCACGGATCGAGGCGGGTCTGCGGACCTTCCTGACCGACGGCGGCTTCGGCGCGTTCACGACGAACTTCGAGGACCTCGGCGGCCTGCGTCAGCTGCCGGGCCTGGCCGTGCAGCGGCTGATGGCGGACGGCTACGGCTTCGGCGGTGAGGGCGACTGGAAGACCTCCGCGCTGCTGGCGACGGTCAAGGCGATGGGCACGGGCACCGGCCGCGGTACGTCCTTCATGGAGGACTACACCTACCACTTCGGGCCGGGCGAGCCGAAGGTGCTGGGCGCGCACATGCTCGAGGTGTGTCCGTCCATTGCGGACGCACAGCCGTCGTGCGAGATCCACCCGCTGGGCATCGGTGGCCGCGAGGACCCGGTGCGGCTGGTGTTCGACGCCAAGCCGGGAGCCGCCGTCGTGATCGGCATGGCGGACATGGGCGACCGGTTCCGGTTGGTGGCGAACGAGATCACCGTCGTCGCCCCGGACGAGCCGCTGCCGAACCTGCCCGTGGCGCGGGCGGTCTGGCGGCCGGCGCCGTCGTTGTCGACGTCGGCGGAGTGCTGGCTCACCGCGGGTGGGCCGCATCACACCGTGCTGACCCAGGCCGTCGGCAGCGAGACGCTGTACGACTTCGCGCAGATGGTGGGCACCGAACTGGTGGTCATCGACGACGACACCACGCCGCGGTCGTTCGCCGACCGGCTGCGCTGGAACCAGGCCTACTACCGGCTGGCCCAGGGATTCCGCTAAATCCTGAGAGCGTTAACATCTTGACCGCAGTCCTGCCGAACGACACCGCCGTCGTTGTTCGGCAGGACTTCGCTTTTTCAGGTAACTTCCCAGATGAATACTGGTTGTAACGACAACGAAACCCGCTCTTGAACCGCCATGTGAGCGTTCACTACGTTGACGGGTGTGGTCACGATCTCGGAAGTGGCACGGCACGCCGGTGTCGCGCCGAGCACGGTCTCGTACGTTCTCACCGGCAAGCGGTCTATCTCCGCGGACACGACGTCGCGGGTGCGCGACAGCATCCGGGCGCTCGGTTACGACCGGCACTCCGCCAGCAGAGCCCCCGGCCGGTTGAACGTGCTGGGACTGGTGCTGCCACCGGGTGCCGCGCTGAGCCAGCCGGTGGAGTCGAGATTCATGGCGGCCACGGTCATGCACGCCCGCCGCCACGACATGGACGTGCTGCTGATGACCGGGATCCGCCGGGGCGCCGGCGTGGACGGGTACCTCGTCATGGACGCGAGTCCTGACGACGAGCGGCTCGCACTGCTGCGCCACCTCACCCGGCCGGCCGTGTTCGTCGGGCAGCCGGTCGCGGCCAAGGGGTTCACGTGTGTGGACTTCGACTTCGAGGCCGCCGGCGCCCGCTGCGTCGACCACCTCGCCGATCTCGGGCACCGCTACATCGGTTTCCTCGGCGGGCCGAGCGTCATCTACCGCCGTACCTCCGGCTTCGCCCACCGCACGATGGCGGGCTTCAGCGCGGCCGCGATGCGCCGCGGGATCGCGACCACCGCGGTACCGGCCGAGGAGGACCGCGAGTCGGTGTCGCGCACCATCACGTCCCTGCTGCGGGCCCACCCGGCGATGACCGCGCTGGTGGTGCAGAACGAGGCCGCCGCCGGCTGGGTGGCCCACAGCCTGCGCGCGGTGGGCCGCAAGCTGCCCGACGACATGGCGATCGTGACGATCTGCCCGGACTCGGCCGCCGCACGGACCTCGTCCCCGGTCGCCACGGTGCACCTGCCGGCGGAGGAACTGGCGGGCCGCGCGGTGGAACTGCTGGCGGGGCTCATAAACGGAGTTGCGGTGCCGCCGTTGACCTTGTTGGCTCCGAGGTTGTCGGAGCGGGTCGGCACCTAGGGGACAGTGGCGTGGAGACCAGGCAGAACCGGATCGCGTGGGAGACGGCGGCGGAGAAGTACGTCGTGGAGCACGACGATCTGCTGGACGAAGCCAGGAACTCGTCGTCGTTGTTCGCTGCCGAGCTCGACATCCTGCGCCCGCTGCTGGCGACCTCGCCTGATGTCGTGCACTTGCAGAGCGGGCACGGCCTGGATGACATCGCGCTGGTCGCCGAAGGTGCCCGGTCCGTTGTCGGCGTCGACTTCAGCTCGGTCACGGCGACTGCCGCGCAGCGCCGGGCGGACGAGCTGGGGGTGGCCTGCCGCTATGTGATCGGCGAGCTGCCGGGTGCTCCGCTGCTCGATGGGTGCGCGGACCTGGTGTACACCGGCAAGGGCGCGTTGATCTGGATGCCGGATCTGCTTGCCTGGGCGCAGGACGCCGCGCGGTTGCTGCGGCCGTCGGGGCACCTGTTCGTGTACGAGGCCCATCCGGCGGTGCCGTTGTGGACGTGGGACGAGGACGAGCCCCGGATTCGGCCGGACCGCGGGTATTTCGAGCGGTCACACGTGAACGACACGTTTCCCGGCAACGGGGCGGTGGAGTGGCAGGCGACGCTCGGGGACGTCATCAACGCGGTGCTCGGTGCGGGCCTGGAGCTGGTGCACGTGGGGGAGTACGCGGAGCCGTTCTGGCGGCCTGACGGGATCTCGGCGGCGGTGTGGGACGGGCGGCTGCCGAACGCGTTCTCGTTGCTGGCGCGACGTCCATCGTAGGTGGACGGCTCGTGTCTTCGTGTCCCGTGGCGGCCTGGAGTGCCTTCTTGCGCCAGCGTCCATCCTAACTGGACGGAACCGGTCCCGTCGTGCCACGCGGCTGGTAGCGAGCGGTGGGGGACCAGCGCGGCGTCACCGGCAGGCCGTCGATGCGTTCGAGGACCGACTCCGCCACTGATACGCCGAACTGGTGGACGTCGACGCTCATGGTGGTGAGCGCGGGCGAGGCGAGGCGGCACAGGGTCGAGTCGTCCCATGCCACGAGGCTGAGCCGGTCCGGTACCGCGACCCCGAGTTCGGTGGCCGCGGCGAGACCGGCGACGGCCATGACGTCGTTGTCATAGAGGATCGCGGTGGGCGGCTCGGCCTGGCGCAGCAGGGCCGCCGTGAGCTTCAGCCCGGCTTCCTCGGAGTAGTCGCCCTCGACGATCTCCGGCTCGACGCCGGCCGCCGCACAGCCTTCGAGCAGCGCGGCCGTGCGGGCCCGCGTGTGCTGCAGGCCGCTGGGCCCGGTGACCCTGGCGATCCGGCGGTGGCCCAGGTCGAGGAGGTGGCCGAGTGCGGCAGCCATCGGACCGGCGTGGTCGGTGCGGACCGCGGGCAACTGGGGATCGTCGCCGACGATCACGGCGGGCAGGTCGAGCTCGCGCAGCACGGCCGGGCGCGGATCGTCCGCCGTCGGGTTGACCACGACGGTCGCGTCGACGAGACCGCGCGCGGCCCAGCGGCGGTAGGCGGCGATCTCGGCGTCGTGGTCCGCCACGACGTGCAGGAGCACCGACAGGTCGCGCTCCGCCAGCCGTTCCTCGATGCCGGCGATGAACTCCATGAAGAACGGTTCGACCCCGAGCAGCCGGGCGGGCCGGGCCAGCACCAGCCCGACCGCGCCCGTCGACTCAGCGTGCACCGGTGCCGTCCCCGAGGTCGTTGGCGCAGCGCAGTACCAGTGGGTCGGTGAAGGCGGCCGGATCCACGACGGCGTCGGTGCGGATGTGGAACACGCGGACCTCGCCGGCCAGCATCGGCACGAGCATGTCGTCCACCACGGCGTCCGGCGCCACCCGGTCCGCCAGGATCGCCACGTCCGCCGCGAACGACTCGGCGCGCACCTCGACCTCGTAGCCGCCGCGTACGGCTTCCGCCTGGGCGACAAGGGGTTTCGGGTGGTAAGCCAGCTCGGTGTCCGGCCGGAACGAGAAGACCGCGCGGGCGTCGGCGGTGGTCGCCACCATCACCTCCGCGTCGTCGTTCTCCGGCTGCCGCAGCCTCTCGTCCAGGTCGATCTCGACGACCGACCGGGGCGGCACCGTGCGGCGCAGTCTAGTCAGGTGCAGCGTCACGCCCCGGAAGGACTGGCGGTCGAGGGTGAGGTGGGCGTCCCACGGTTCGTCGTGGTCGTTGACGGCGACGAGCACCAGCCGTTCGCCGCGTGGCTGGAAGGTCAGGATCCGGGGTGCGTAGGCCTGCCGCAGGCCGTACCAGAGCGGCTTGACCCGTTCCTCGCTGTCGATCGCGGCCCACGACGTCACCGGCCAGCAGTCGTTGAGCTGCCAGACGATCGCGCCGGCCGTGCGCGGCCACCAGGAGCGGAAGTGCTCGATGCCGAAGCTCACCGCCCGGGCCTGGTTGAGCTGTGTCGCCCAGTGCCAGTCCTCGAAACTCTGCGGGACGGGCAGGTGCGCGGCCAGGCCGCGGTCGAGCTTTCCGTTGCCGTCCTCGGCTTTCTGGTGCGCCAGGAAGCTCGGCGAACCGGGGGTCAGCGGCTGGTCGTGGATCCACCGGGTGAGCGTGGCCCAGGTCGGCGGGCCCTGGAAGCCGAACTCCGCGCAGAACCGGGGCACGTGGTCGCGGTAGTGCGTGTAGTCGTCGTTGTTCCAGACGTCCCACTCGTGCCGGGTGCCGTGGTTCGCGTCGTTCGGGTGCAGGCCGTCGACCGGGCTGTACGGGCTGCTGGGGCAGTAGAAGCGGGTCGGGTCGAGCTCGGCCACGATCCTGGGCAGCACGTCGGTGTAGTAGCCGAGGCCCCAGGTCCGGCCGTCCAGCTGCCACGGCCAGCCCCAGTCGGCGAACCCCCAGAGGTTCTCGTTGCCGCCGTTCCAGAGCGCGAGCGAGGCGTGGGACATCAGGCGGACGACGTTCTCGCGCGCCTCTGCCTCCAGCTCACCACGCAGCGGCTCTTCCTCCGGATAGGCGGCGCACGCGAGCGGGAAGTCCTGCCAGACGAGGACGCCGCGTTCGTCGCAGACGTCGTAGAAGTCGTCGGACTCGTAGATGCCGCCGCCCCAGACCCGCAGCAGGTCGATGTTCGCCGCCACCGCCTGGTCGACGCGCCGCGCCAGTCGTTCGCGGGTGATCCGGGTGACGAAGTGGTCGTCGGGAATCCAGTTGGCGCCCTTGATGAAGAGCGCCTTGCCGTTCACCACCACGGTGAACGGCGTGCCGAGTTCGTCGGGTGCGGTGGCCACGGTGATCGTGCGGAACCCGATCCGTTTCGTGGTGCGGTCGAGCGGGCCCGATTGTCCGTGCAGCACGACTTCCAGGTCGTAGAGCGGCTGGGCGCCATGCCCGACAGGCCACCACAGCGAGACATCGGGGACGTCGATACGGGCGACTTCCCCGGCCGGCACGACGACGGTTTGTGCGCCGACGGTGATCTGCACCGTCAGGTCCGCCGGCTGGTCCGCCCACTCGATGCCGGCGTGGACCTCGACGTGTCCGGTGGTGCCGGTGACGGTCACGATCGGCCGGACCTGGGCCAGTCGCGCGGTGTGCCAGCGTTCCAGCCGGACCGGCCGCCAGATACCGGCGGTCTGCAGGTCCGGGCCCCAGTCCCAGCCGAAGCTGCAGGCCATCTTGCGGATCATGTTGAACGGGTGCTGGTTCACGTGCGCGCGCTGGCCGAGGGCGGCCTCGGCCTTTTCGGCGTGTGCCAGTGCGGAGGAGAACGACACCGTGAGGTCATTGGCGCCGTCGGCGAGGAACTCACGCACGTCGAAGCGATAGCCGCGGTGCATGTTGGCGGTGTGGCCGAGGACGTGCCCGTTGAGCTCGACGGTGGCCACCGTGTCCAGGCCGTCGAACACGAGGTCGGCGCGCTGGCCCGGTTTCGGGGCCGAGGACAGGAAGGTGCTGCTGTAGCGCCAGTCCGCGCGGTGCATCCAGGTCAGCTCGGCCTCGGCCTGGTCGAGGAACGGGTTGGTGATCAGCCCGGAGGCCAGCAGGTCCAGGTGGGTGCTGCCGGGCACGGTCGCGGGCACCGTCCGGCCCCGGATGTTGCCCGGCACCTCGCTCGTGGTCGAGGTCAGCTGCCAGCCGTCGTGCAGGTACTGGCGGATCAAGTGAGACCTCCTGCGGAGAAACGGGCTTCGGGATCGGGCGCGGCGGCGGCCAGCCGCCGGGTGTAGGGGTCCTCCGGCCGGACGAGCACGTCGTCGCTCGGTCCGTGTTCGACGATCCGGCCCCGGTGCATCACCATGACCTCGTCCGAGAAGTGCCGTGCCGTGGCGAGGTCGTGCGTGATGTACAGGACGGCGAGGTTCTCCTCGCGTTGCAGGCGGGCGAGCAGTTTCAGCACTCCCAGCCGGATCGAGACGTCCAGCATGGACACGGGCTCGTCCGCGATGATCACCTGAGCGCCCGGAGCGAGCGCGCGGGCGATGGCCACCCGTTGCCGTTGGCCGCCGGACAGCTCGTGCGGCCGCCGTTGCGCGAAGTCCGGCGGCAGGCTCACCCGGTCGAGCAGCCGCGCGACCTCCGCGGCCGTGTGCGGATGCCCGTGCAGCTTCAGCGGCCGCACGAGGTGGTGTTCGACGGTGTGGAACGGGTTGAGCGAGGCGAACGGGTCCTGGAAGATCATCTGAACGTGGTCGCGGTAGCTCCGTTTCGGCATCGGTGCACCGCCGGGCCCGGTCAGCAGGATCTCCCCGGAGGTCGGCCGGACCAGGCGGGCGATCATCCGCGCGATCGTCGACTTGCCCGAACCGGAGGCGCCGACCAGCGCCACCGTGCGGCCGGCGGTGAGGGTGAACGAGACGTTGTCCACCGCGCACAGCGTCGTTCGCCGCACGCCTTCCCGGACGTGGAAGGTCTTGGTCAGGTCGCGGACTTCGAGTGTGGTCATCGGATCAGCGCTCCAGCGTCGCCGGTCAGACTGGGGAAGGACGCCAGCAGCTCGCGCGTGTATGCGTGCTGTGGCCGCAGGTACAGGTCCTCCGCGGTCGCGTACTCGACGACCTCGCCGTCGCGCATCACCGCGATCCGGTCGCTCAGCTCCAGCAGCAACGGCAGGTCGTGGGTGATGAACACGACCGCGAAGCCCAGTTCGTCGCGCAGCCGCTTGATCTCGTCGAGGATCTCGCGCTGCACCAGGACGTCGAGCGCCGTGGTGGGCTCGTCCATGATCATCACCTGCGGTTCGAGCAGCAGTGCCATGGCGATCATGACCCGCTGCCGCATGCCGCCGGACAGCTCGTGCGGGTAGGAGCCGAGCCGGGCCGGGTCGACACCGACCAGCCGGAGCACCTCGGCGCACCGCACCTCGCGGTCCGGCATGGACATGCCGGGCCGATGAGTGCGCAGGACGTCCTGCAACTGGGCGCGGATGGGGGTGACCGGGTTCAGCGCGTTCATGGCGCCCTGGAACACCATGGACAGCCTCACCCAGCGAAACGCCCTGAGCTCCTCCGGTGGCAGTGCCAGGACGTCGACGTCCTCGCCGTTGTGGAAGACCACGGAGCCGGACGTCACCTCGGCCGGTGGCCGGTGCAGCCGGTTGATCGCGTAGGCGAGCGTCGTCTTGCCGCAACCGGACTCGCCGGCCAGGCCGAGGATCTCGCCGCGGTGCAGGGTGAGTGACACGTCCTTGACCGCGTGCACCGGCGTGGCCGCCTGGTAGACGACGTTGAGGTTCCGGACCGTCAGCACGGCGTCTTGTTCCGAGGGAACGACGTCGGGAAGAACAGCCACCACGTCACGTCCGCGCCGGGGCCGGCCGCGCAGCTTCGGGTTGATGATCTCGTCGATGCTGAAGTTGATCAGCGCGAGCGCGCCGCCGAACAGCGCGATGATCAACCCTGGCGGGACGAACCACCACCACGCCTCACGTTGCAGCGCGAAACCGTTCTGGGCGTAGTAGAGCATGGTGCCGAGCGTGGACGAGTTCGCCGCGCCCAGGCCGAGGAACGACAGGCCCGCCTCGCTGAGGATGGCCAGCACGACGGCGAACACGAACTGCGAGGCCAGGACCGGCAGCAGGTTCGGCAGGATCTCCACGCAGATCACCCGCCAGGTCCGTTCCCCGGAAACGCGCGCGGCCGCCACGTAGTCGCGGTTGCGCAACGACAGCGTCTGCGCTCGCAGCACACGCGCGGCCGCTGCCCACCCGGTGATCGCCAGCACCAGCGAGACCGTCCCGATGCCGCGCTGGTCCGGTGGCACGAAGCCGGCGATCACGATGACCAGCGGCAGGCCGGGGATCACCAGCATCACGTTGGAGAACAACGAGAACGCCTCGTCCACGACGCCGCCCGCGTAGCTGCCGGCGATGCCGAACAAGCCCGACAGCACGGTCGCCATGACCCCGACGAGCACCCCGATCCACAGCGATCCGCGGGTGGCGTGCGCGAGCTGGGCCAGCACGTCCTGGCCGGTGATCGTGGTGCCCAGGAGGTGCTCGCCACCGGGCGGGATGAGGCCGATGTCCCTGATCGTGGCCGGGTCGCCGGTGAACAGCGGCCCGATCAGTCCGAACAGGACGATGGCGCCGGCCAGACCGAGACCGGCGACGAGCTTGGGGGACCAGCGCAGGCCGAGACGGTTCACGAGACCACGCTCCGATCTCTCGTACGGGCGTCGATCAGCCCGTACAGCAGGTCCACGACCAGGTTCGCGCCCAGGACGGCGATGGTGATCACCAGGAAGATTCCCTGCATCAGCGCGTAGTCGTTGTTCTGCACGGCCTGCAGCAGCTTCGAGCCGATACCGGGGTAGGAGAAGACCAGCTCGGTGACGATCGACCCGGACACCACGAACCCGAGCGAGATCGCGAACCCGGCGACGGAGGGCAGCACGGCGTTGCGGGCCGCGTACCGGATCATGATCCGGCTGTCCCGCAGCCCCTTCGCCCTGGCGGTCAGCACGTAGTCCTCGGACATCGCCGAGACCATCATGTTGCGCATCCCCAGCAACCAGCCGCCGACCGACGAGATGACGATCGTCAGCGCGGGCAGGATGCCATGGTAGACCGCCGACCCGAGGAACTCGCCGGACCAGCCGGGATCGAGCACCACGTCATAGCCGCCGTTGAGCGGGAACCAGCCGAGCCCCGACGAGAGCAGCGCGACCAGGATGAGGGCCAGCCAGAAGTACGGCACGGCCGACAACACCGTGGTCGCGGGCACCAGCGCGTCGAGCCAGGTGCCGCGTTTCCAGCCGACGACGGCGCCGAGCCCGACGCCGAGCAGGAACGACAGCAGCGTCGCGAGCCCGACCAGCACCACCGTCCACGGCAGCGCGTCGGCGATCACGCTGGACACCTTCGCCGGGAAGGCACTGACCGACACGCCCAGCTCGCCGCGCAGCAGGTTGCCGAGATAGGCGATGTACTCGTTGAAGAACGAGTCACGGCCACCGGTGCCGAGCAGCGTCTCGTAGGCCTGGCGCGCGGCGGGATCGACGCTCCCGCCGCGCTGCTGGAGCTTGGCCATCAGGATGTCCACCGGGTTGCCCGGCAGCATTCTGGGGATGACGAAGTTCAGCGTCACCGCCGCCCACAACGCCGCCAGGTAGAAGGCGGCCTTGCGCAGGTAGTAGTTCATCCTCACTGCCCGGCGGGCTTGAGCCGCATGTACACCTGCGAGGCGTCCGGCCGCTTCCACACCGCGGGGAACGCGTACAGGTCGTCCTTCGAGGGCCAGCCGGTGAACGCCTTGGCGTTGTACTCGCTCGGGATCCCACCGGTCAGCACCGGGATGTAGGGCAGGTACTTCTCGAGCTCGACCTGGATGGCGTCGTAGTGCGGCTGCCGCGCGGGGTCGCCCCGGTCGGTCTTCTTCAGCTCCGCCAGCGCCTGGTCCACGATCGCGTTGCTGAACCGGGAGAAGTTCGGCGTGGCCGTCTGGCCGACCGGTGCCGTGGTCGCGGTGGAGAAGAAGTAGCTGTAGGTGTAGTACGGGTCGGGGGCGGGGCCCTGCTCCACCGAGTCGATCAGCAGCTCGTACTGGCCGCGGCCGCGCGCGTCGGCCCACTCGTTCCACGACAGCTGCTGCGGGGTGAGCTTGATGCCGACCTGGAGCAGTTGCTGGCTGAGGGTCTCCAGCGCGGTGATGTAGTCCGTCCAGCCGGCGACCACCTTCACCGTCAGCGCCAGCGGCTTGCCGTCCTTGGCGAAGAGGCCGTCCGCGCCCTTGACGTAGCCGGCGGAGGTGAGCAGTTCGGCCGCCTTCGCGGCGTCCGGGTTCATCGGCGCGATGCGGTCGGTGAGCTTGCTGGACACCAGCGCGTTGTCCCGCGGCAGCAGCGTGTACCCGGGCGACATCTCGCTGTTGACGTTCTGGAACGCCAGCGAGTTCACCTGGGTGCGGTTCATGCCGTAGTAGATCGCCTTGCGCACGGCCGGATCGGTCTGCGCGCCCTGGCACCCCAGCTGCGCGTTGGAGCAGGAGAACAGCGCGACCTGGTTGAGCGGCAACGTGATCGCCTTGTAGCCGGGATAGTTCTTCTCGACGTTCTTGATGTCCGGCACCGGACCGGTCTGCCAGTCGATGGACCCGGCCTTGAGCGCGTCCACGCCGGCCTGGTTGCCCGACAGCGACAGGTAGCGGATCTGCTTGACCGCTGGCTCGCCACCCCAGTACTTCGGGTTCGACTTGAGGGTGAACGACTGCGCCTTGAAGTCGCCGAGCGCGAACGGGCCCGTCCCGACGGGCTGGGCGTTCACCTCGGTGGCCGGGGAGGCGTAGTTCTTCCAGATGTGCTCCGGCATGATCCACAGCTGGCCCAGCACCTGCGGTCCGTCCATGTAGGACGGTTCCGGGAACTTGATCACCACGTGCGTGTCGTCGGTCGCCGTGGTCGTGCCCTTGAAGCCGGTCTTGTTGATGGCCGGCGTCTTGACGACCATGTCCATGGTGAAGACGACGTCCTTGGCCGTGAACTTCTGGCCGTCGGACCAGGTCACGTCGTCCCGCAGGGTGACGGACAGCTCGGTGCCGCCGGCGTTCCACGAGAACGCGGTGCCCAGCATGGGCTTCGGCGGCTGGTCCGCCGCGATGTTGTAGAAGAACAGCGACTCGTAGATGGTGCCCGGTCCCTCGATCTGGGTGGGGGAGTACGGGTTGAAGTTGAGCTGGAAGTCGCCGGCCTGGCCGGTGTAGACGACGAGGGCGTCCTTGGCCCGGCCGCCGCTGCCGGAACTGGAGCAGCCGGTTGCGGCCAGCGCGGCCGCCAGAGCGAGTAAGCAGAGCCTCTTCAACAGGAACATCGTTGATCCTCCCGTGGCTGGGTGGGGTCGCACACCCGGCCCGTGGAGCCCGGTCGGGCCGCCTGCGGTGAGAGATTCTTCAGTTGATAAACAAAGAAAGTCAACGCCCCGAAGTGGTTTACTGGTTACCAGTTGTCGATGAAGGAAGTTCGTCGTTCGACGGAGGAGTGAAGTTGAGCGGACCGGCGCGGGTGGGCCACGCCAGCACCAGGGCGGTGCTGCTCGACCTGATCCGCGCGGCGGGCACGATCAGCCGCGTCGGCCTGGTCAACGCCAGCGGCCTGACCGGGGGCACGATCTCCACGGTCGTGCGCGGCCTGATCGACGAGGGGCTGGTCGTCGAGACCGGGCACGCCGAGTCGACCGGCGGCAAACGCCGGGTCATGTTGCAGCTCAACCACTTCGCGCGCTACGCCGTCGGCGTGCACCTCGACGACGCGCGGATCACCTACGTGCTGACCAACCTCGGCGGGGCCGTGGTCGCCCGGATCTCGCGTGCGGGCGCCGGGACCGAGAAGCCCGCGGAGGTCGTGGCCAGGATGGCCCGCGAGGTCGGCGCGCTGATCGACAGCGTCGGTGTCGAACGCGATCGAATCCTGGGCCTGGGACTGGTGGCTCCCGGCCGCTAGGGCCTGTATCGAGGTCCATGTCCGCGATAGCCGGGCCTGAGGCGGCCCCTGGGGGCACGGCCGGACGACCCACATACAACAGCGGTATGCGGGTCGTTCGGCCGCACCGCCAGGAACCACCTCAGGCGCGACTCTCATCGAACGGGACCTCGATACAGGCCCTGGCGTCCGGTCACCGGTTGACGCCGCCGTCGATGCGGCACTGGGACGACTACGAGTTCGACCACGCGCTGGCACGCGCCACCGGGCTGCCGCTGGTGCTGGACAACGACGCGACCGCGGCGGCGATCGGCGAGCACTGGTCCGGCGCCGTCGGCGCCACGTCGACCTTCGCCGCGCTGTACATGGGCACCGGGGTCGGTGCGGGGGTGGTGCTCGGCGGCACGACCTACCGGGGACCGAGCGGCAACGCCGGCGAGATCGGCCACACCTGCCTCGACGTCGCCGGTCCGCGCTGCTGGTGCGGTGCGCGGGGCTGCCTGGAGGTGCTGGCGGGTCCGGCGGCGGTCGTCGCGCAGGCACGCGCCGACCGGGCACTGTCCCGAGCGGCCGGTCTGGTGGGCGGCCGGACTCGGGCGGCCGCGCCGGTTTACGCGGACTTCGCCGCGATCGGCCGGGCCGCCCGCCGCGGCAACGCACGCGCGTTGGCATTGCTTGAGCGTTCGGCCGGCTACCTCGCGGCAGCTGCCCGCACGCTCGCCAACGTGATGGACCTCGAGGTGCTGGTCCTCACCGGTCCGGGCTTCGCCATCGCCGGCTCGGTCTACCTGCCGGTCCTGCGCGCGGAGCTCGACACCGCGTTCTTCGCCCGTGACGCACACCCGATCTCCGTGCGGCTGTCACCGGCCGCGGCGTCGGCACCGGCCATCGGCGCGGCGGCGATCGTGCTGCAGTCCGAGCTCGTGCCGCGGCAACAGGGTCTGGACCTGCCGGACGACCTGGCCGCGGAGGAGCCGCCGGTCTTCCAGCCCACGGTCATGGGCACACGTTCATAGTGCTGTTGTTCAGCTTGATGTTGCGGAACGTCGTGTTGGTGCCACAGGGGTTCTCGCGGACGGAGGAGTTCGTCACCGTCAGGTTCTGCACGGTGATGTCGCTGTTGTTCGCGAACTCCGAGCGAGCGGCCAGCCGGATCTCCCCGCCGCCGGACACGGTGCCGCTCTGCGCCGCCAGGTTCACGTTGTAGCAGTTCTCGACGAGGACCGAGTTGTTGCCGGTGTTCGCGAGGTCGAGCCGGTCGATGGTCAGCCCACCGCTCTCCGACACGCAGAAGACGCCGCGGCCGCCGCCGCGTGCCCGCACGGTGCCGACCCGGATGTTGGTGGGATAGCTGCTGCCCACGCGCCCGTTGCGGTTGGCCGTCCGGAAGGCCGCGTACCCGGTGCCCGCGCCCGCGTTCTCCGCGTCCACCGTGCCGACCGTGGCGTTGATGGTGTCGTTGAGCAGCAAGCCGGACTCGCCGACGTTGCGTGCCGTCACGGTGCCGATCGTGATCCCGTCCACGCCGTACGTCTCGACGGCCTGACTGCCCGCGCCGGAGACGAAGACGTTGTCGATCCGGACGTTGCGGCTGCGGACACTGGTGTTGCCGCGGTTGTCGATACGCACACCGAGGCCGCCGGACAGGCGCATGTCGATCTGGCCGAGCACAAGGTTGTCGACGTTGCGCATGAAGATCCCGTACAGCGGCCGGCCGGTGAGGGTGAGGTAGCGCACCTCGACGTCCCGCGTGCCGCGGGAGTAGATCGGGGCCTGGTCGCCGGAACCGGAGCCGGTGACGTTGATCGTGCCGCAGACGTCGATGCCGGTGTAGCTCGGCAGACTGATGCGTGAGCCCGCACTGATCGCGCCGGAGCCGCGGACCAGTACCCACTGCTTCGAGGTGCGGCCGGCGGTGAGGCTGGTGACCGCGGCCTGCACGGCAGCCCGCATGTCACCGCCGGTGTAGACGGTGCTGCTGCCGTTGCGGGCGGTCCAGGTGCTGCCGCTCAGCACCGCCTCGGCGTTGAACGAACGATCGCCGCAGGCCAGGATGCGCGGCTCGGTGCTCGCCGCCGCCGGTGTCAGGCCGGCGAGCAGGGTGCCGGCGGCGATGGTCGCGCCCAGCCGCCACTTGATCGGGAACATGACGAATCTCCTTCATGCAGGGAATGAAGGGAAAGGGGAATCCCGGAGGCTTCCTCGTACGACAGGTTATCGCTAACGTTCAGGCAATGCTTCAGAAATCGAAGCGATTCGATTCGATTCGACAAATCAGATCGGAAACCGGGGCGGCACAGCGGGGATGGTCGAATGAAGTTCAGCAACGGGTACTGGCTGCTGCGCGACGGAGTGCAGGCGGCCCATCCGGTCGAGGTGTACGACATCACCCAGGCGGCCGGCCAGCTCGTGGTCCACGCACCCACCCGCCCGATCCGGCATCGCGGTGACATGCTGCAGGGCCCGGTGGCGACGGTTCGGTTCTCCTCGCCGATGCCGGACGTGATCGGCGTGAGCCTGACGCATTTCGAGGGCGGGCAGCCGAGACAGCCGCAGTTCGCGCTCGCCACCGCGGAACCATATGTGCATCTCACCGACGACACCCTCACGTCCGGCGCGCTGGAGGTGCGGGTCAGCCAGGACTGGAAGGTCGAGTTCGTCGTCGGTGGCGAGGTCCTGACCGCCAGTCCGGCCAAGGGCATGGGCTTCATGAGCCTGGACGGCAAGCACTACGTCCGCGACCAGCTCGACCTGGGCGTCGGCGAGGTGGTCTACGGGCTCGGTGAGCGGTTCGGGCCGTTGGTGCGCAACGGCCAGGTCGTGGACATCTGGAACGCCGACGGCGGCACGAGCAGCGAACAGGCGTACAAGAACGTCCCGTTCTACCTGACGAACGCGGGCTACGGCGTTTTCGTCAACACTCCGGGGCACGTGTCCTTCGAGGTCGCCTCGGAGAAGGTGTCCTGCGTGCAGTTCAGCGTCGAGGGGCAGTCGCTGGAGTACTTCGTCATCTACGGCCCGAGCCCCAAGGAGATCCTGCGCAAGTACACCCTGCTCACGGGCAGACCGGCTCGGCCGCCGGCGTGGTCCTTCGGACTGTGGCTGTCGACGTCGTTCACCACGTCGTACGACGAGCAGACGGTGTCGGGCTTCATCGACGGCATGATCGAGCGCGATCTGCCGTTGAGCGTGTTCCACTTCGACTGCTTCTGGATGCGCGAGTACCACTGGTGCGACTTCGAGTGGGATCCGCGCACGTTCCCCGATCCGGTCGGCATGCTGGACCGGTTGAAGTCCAGGGACCTGCGGATCTCGGTGTGGATCAACCCCTATGTGGGGCAACGGTCTCCGCTGTTCGCCGAGGGCGTCGACGGCCGGTATCTGTTGCGCCGGCCGAACGGCGACGTGTGGCAGTGGGACCTCTGGCAGCCGGGGATGGCACTGGTGGACTTCACCAACCCGGCCGCCCGCGAGTGGTTCGCGTCGAAACTGGAGGCGCTGCTCGATCAGGGCGTGGACTGCTTCAAGACCGACTTCGGCGAACGGGTGCCCACCGACGTCGTGTACTTCGACGGCTCCGATCCCGAGCGGATGCACAACTACTACGCCTACCTCTACAACAAGACCGTCTTCGACGTGCTGCGCAAGCGGCGCGGTGACGGCGAGGCCGTAGTGTTCGCGCGGGCGGCCACTGCGGGTTCGCAGCAGTTCCCGGTGCACTGGGGTGGCGACTGCGAGTCGACGTACGAGGCCATGGCCGAGAGCCTGCGCGGCGGGCTTTCCCTGGGACTGTCCGGTTTCGGCTTCTGGAGCCACGACATCGGCGGCTTCGAGGGCACGCCGGATCCGGCGTTGTTCAAGCGGTGGATCGCGTTCGGGCTGCTCTCGTCGCACAGCCGCCTGCACGGCAGCAAGTCCTACCGGGTGCCGTGGCTGTTCGACGAGGAATCCGTCGACGTGCTGCGGGTGTTCGCCAAGCTCAAGGCGCGGCTGATGCCGTACCTGCAGCACGCCGCGCTGCAGGCCTCGACCGAGGGCACCCCGATGATGCGCGCGATGGCGCTGGAGTTCCCGGACGACCCGGCGTGCACGCACCTGGAGCGGCAGTACATGTTCGGCGACAGCCTGCTGGTGGCGCCGGTGTTCTCCGACGACGGAGACGTGTCGTTCTACGTGCCGGACGGCGTCTGGACGGACTTCTTCACCGGCGACGCGATCGCCGGCGGTCGCTGGGTGACGATGAAGTGTGACTTCCTCACCGTGCCGCTGCTGGTGCGGCCGAACACGGTGCTCGCGCTCGGTGCCGTCGACGACCGCCCCGACTACGACTACGCCGAGGGCGTGACGTTGCAGCTGCACCAGCTCGACGACGGTGCCTCGATCACCACCGAGGTCGCCGGTTCCACGTTCCACACCCGTCGCAGCGGCGACCGGATCGACGTCGAGGTGGAGTCGCCACCGTCGGCGTGGCAGGTCGTGCTGCCCGGCGGTGCGGCCCCGGTTCCCGGCGTCGGCAACGCCGTGACCATCGAGGACGTGCGGTGAACAGTGGGTGGTTCGGCCGGCACCGCGGCCGAACCACCCACGACCGTCACTTCAGGTAGCTCGCGAGCGGGATTCGCTGGTCGCGCAGTGCTTTCGCCATGACACCGGCGATCTGCCGGGCACCCGCCGCCTCGAAGTGGGTGTGGTCGTTGCAGAAGAAGGCGCCGACGGCTCCCTTGGTGTAGTCGCCGTCGTTGGGGCACAGCTTGAGGGCGTTGTAGAGCGTGTAGCTCAGCTTGTGCAGGTCGATCACGGTCGCCTGGCTCGCCCGGCCGGCGTCGGCGGTCTCGGTGAGGAAGCCGCGGGTGCCGACGGCCGTGCTGCCGCTGCACCTGATGGCCGAGACGGGCGTGACGAAGATCGGGGTGACACCGCGGTCCTTGGCCGACTTGGCCATCATCGACAGGAGTTCCTTGTACCGCGCGGAACCCACGTGCCGCGGGCAGTTGCGGTCGCCGTCGTTGATGCCGAACTGGATGATCAGGTAGTCGCCCTGCTTCATCCCGCTGGTCGGGTTGAGCATGTTCTGCCAGCGCGAGGCGAACGTCTTGGGGCTCACCACGCACTCGCCGGCCGAGTCCTTGGTGCCCTTCACGTTGGACTCGTACAACCACGTCTGGATGCTGCGGCCGGCCACCGCGTTGTTGACCACCGTGACGTTTTCGTCGAACAGTGCGTCGAATTGGCTGCCCCAGCCCACTGGGCAGCTGGATTGCGGATTCGACACCGTCGAATCGCCGGCGAGCCAGACTTTGATCGGCGCCGCTTGGGTCGAGGTTTTCGTGGCAGGGGAACAGATGCGTTGATCGACCGCGGCTGAGGCGGTTCCGACGCCGGTGACCAGTGGCGATGCCGCCAGCAGGGCCAATGCCAGAATGCGTTTCCTCATGATGTCTCCAGACGGCAGGGGTCTGATCCGGACATGCTCAGGGGGCCTTCTTTCCATCACCTTACGTCTTGCGCACGATTCCGGAAAGCGCTTTCCTAGGCTTATGTCCCCACTTACTCGACGAACCCTGCTGGTCGGTGGCAGCGCCTTGCCACTGGCGATGTCCGCGGCGCCGGGCAGTGCGGTCGCGGCGCCGGGCGAACCGACGGAGGTGCGCTGGCTCGAAGGCGGTGCACCGGCCGAGATGACCGGCGTGACGTGGGGAGTGCCGTGGCCGAAGGGACAGTTGCGGCCGGACCAGTCGTTCGGCCTGAGCACGCCCGGCGGCGCGGCGGTGCCGGTACAGACCTGGCCGATCGGCTACTGGCCGGACGGTTCGCTGAAGTGGAGTGCGCACGCGATCCCGGCCGGCGTTCCCGCCGCCGAGCGGTACCTGCTGGCGCCAGGGTCCGCCGCGGCACCGGAGAAGGCCGTCACGGTGTCCCGGCAGTCCGGCCGGATCGTCGTCGACACCGGGATCGTGCGGTGCGTGCTCAACCGAAGCGGCCGGGTCCTGATCGACTCGATCGCCCGCGGCGGCCGGGTGACCGCGCGCAAGGGCGAGCTGGTCTGCCTGCACCAGAACGGTTCCGGCGAGTTCGGCGAACGCGGTGACGAGCGGCACGAGCAGTTCACCAGCGAGGTGCACCGGGTGACCGTCGAACAGGAGGGGCCGATCCGCGCGGTGGTGCGGATCGAGGGCAAGCACCGCTCCGACCGCCGGATGCGGGCGTGGCTGCCCTTCACCGTCCGGCTGTACTTCCACGCCGGTGCGGAGAACTTCCGGATGGTGCACAGCTTCGTCTTCGACGGCAAGGCCTCGAACGACTTCATCCGAGGGCTCGGCGTGCGCTTCGAGGTGCCGCTGTCCGACGAGCCGCACGACCGGCACGTCCGGTTCGCCAGTGCGGACGGTGGCCTGTTCACCGAGGCGGTGCGCGGCATCACCGGGCTGCGCCGCGATCCGGGTGCGGCCGTCCGTGCCGCCCAGGTCGCGGGCCGGGCCACCCCGGCGGTGTCTACTTGGGACACCAGGGTCAGCTCACGGCTGCCGCTGATCCCGGCCTGGGGCGACTACACCCTGAGCCAGCTCACCGCGGACGGGTTCGAGATCCGCAAGCGCACCAAGGCCGGTTGCGGCTGGATCCACGCCGCGGCGGGCCGGCGGGCCGGCGGATTCGGTTACGTGGGCGGGGTGAGCGGCGGGTTCGCGTTCGGGATGCGCGACTTCTGGCAGACACACCCGACGCAGCTCGACATCCGCGGCGCGGCCGGTGCGTCGGCCGAGGTCACCGTCTGGCTGTGGTCACCCGACGCCAGGCCGATGGACCTGCGGTTCTATCACGACGGCATGGGCATGGACACCTACCCCGAACAGCTGGAGGGCCTGGAGATCACCTACGAGGACTACGAGCCGGGCTTCGGTGACCCGTACGGCGTCGCGCGGACCAGCGAGCTGATGTTCTGGGCGCTGGGCGCCACTCCGACGGCCGACCGGCTGGCCGCCCAGGCCGCGACGGTCGGCGCTCCGCCGTTGCTGGTCACATCGCCGCAGCGGATGCGCGCCGCGGGCGTGTTCGGCGACTGGTCCCCCGTGGACAGATCGACACCGGCGAAGGCGTTGGTGGAAGACAGGCTCGACTTCCTCGTCGACTTCTACCGCGACCAGGTCGAGCAGCGCCGGTGGTACGGGTTCTGGGACTACGGCGACGTCATGCACACCTACGACAACGACCGGCACGAGTGGCGCTACGACATCGGCGGCTACGCCTGGGACAACTCGGAGCTCAGCACCGATCTGTGGCTCTGGTACAGCTACCTGAGGACCGGCCGGGCGGACACCTTCCGGCTGGCCGAGGCGATGACGCGGCACACCGGCGAGGTGGACGTCTACCACCTCGGCAAGTACGCGGACCTGGGCACCAGGCACGGCGTGCAGCACTGGGCCGACAGCGCCAAACAGCTGCGGATCAGCACCGCCGCCAACCGCAGGTTCCTCTACTTCCTCACCGCGGACGAACGCGTCGGCGACCTGATGCGCGACCTGGTCGACGCGGACAAGACGTTCCTCGCCCTCGACCCGCTGCGCAAGATCCGGACCGAGCCCTACGAACCGGATCCCAGGGCACTGGCCGTCGGGCTGGGCACCGACTGGGGCGCGCTCGCCGCCGCGTGGTTCACCGAATGGGAACGCGGTGGCGATCCGATCGCGAAGACCAAGCTCCTCAACACCTGCACCGCGATCGGCAAGATGAAGAACGGGTTCATCACCGGAGGGGGCCGGTACGACCTCACCACGGGCACGTTCGCCACCGACGTCGTCGCGGTGTCCGTGTCGCACCTGAGCGCGGTGTTCGGGCTCGCGGAGATGTGCAGCGAGATCATCGCCGCGACCGACCTGCCCGAGTTCGAGCGCGCCTGGCTGCAGTACTGCACGCTGTACAACGCCACCGCGGCCGAGCAGATCGCCGCGGTCGGGCAGTCGTTCGGCAGCCTCAACCTCAAGCAGGCGCATGCCCGGCTGACCGCCTACGCCGCGGCGAAGACGGACGACCCGGTCCTGGCCGCTCGCGCCTGGACGGAGTTCAACCGGGGCGAGGCGGGCTATCCGGCGAACAGTCCCTGGCGCAGCACCGAAGTCACCGGTCCCGCCGTTCTCAACCCGGTCGACGAGGCGACGTGGGTATCGACCAACGCGACCGCCCAGTACGGGCTCGCGGCGATCCAGTGCCTGGCACTGGTCGGCGATCGGCTGCCCTAAGCACCTGGCCAGGAGTCTTGTCCGGAACCTCAGGCGACTCGTTGCTGCCGGCGTCAGCAAGTACCACCAACTCAACATCAACAGGCGTTTTTCTACTACCAACAGGGCGTTTCGGGCCCGGGCACCTGGTGCCGGTGCTGCGGGATGTGGAACAGGTTGGGTGTAGTTGACGGCGATTCGATCAAGAGTTGGTGGTACTTGCAGACGCATCGGGCTGGACGCCGAACCGCTCCGCGAGTAACGCACAGGACTTCGGGCAGCCTGCTTAGATCCCGGCGGCCAGTTCGGCCAGCGTGTGGGTCCGCAGTTCGGGCCGCGGTACCTCACCGACCCGCGAGATGACGGCTCGCACGTGGCTCAGGGCCGGCAACGCAAGCCCGTCGTACACCGCGAGGAACACGTCCCTGGCGCGGGTTCGTGGCCAGTTGTGAGGTAGGAGTCCGGCAGGGAGCAGGGGATCGATGGCAGGGAAGCGCCGGTAGGCGTCCATGGCCTCGGTGCGGGCCCGAACGGCGGCCGCGCCGGTGACGCGGCCCGCCCTGATGCGGGGCAGCACCGGTTCCCAGTGCTGGACGAACTTCTCGTACTCCGCCGCGACGGCCGTGAGGTCCCAGGCCTCGATCGGGTCGCGAGTGGAGGCCGGGCGGAACGGCAGGTGTTCCGCGCGGAACGCGGTGATCGTGCCGTGGCTGACCAGTTCCGCATGGACGTCCTCGGTGAGCGGATAGGGTGAGACCCACGCACCGTCGTCGAGAGGTGCGTAGCCGCGCCGGCGCAGCTGGGCGCGCAGGGTCTTCTCGTCCTTCGGCACGGCGAAGACGAGGACCGTCCACAAACCATCCCAGGACTCGCGCTCGGTGCCGAACGCCGCGATGCCGGCGCCGCCGATCGACAGGGCGGCCGCGGCGGCCTCTGTCAACCGGCAAGAACTCTTCCGGCCCTGCCTGCTGCCCGCGAGCACGCCGCGCTGGGTCAGTCTGCTCACGGTGGTCCGCGCGGCACCGGTGGTCATCCCGAACTCGCCCAGCAGAGCCACGATCGCCGGGGTGGGCAACGGGACGCGAGCGCTCAGGGTGTAGTCGGCGATCAGCGTCACCGTCAGATCCTGCGGTGAGCTGCCGTTTTGCCGGTGCGGCAACCGGATCGAGTCGACGGCGTCGAAGCAGCACTCCTCGACGTCGAAGGGTTCGACCACAACGCACTCCTGTCGTTGACTCTTCGCCAAGGCTCTGGCCAGACTGAGTGTGCCAGTCGGAAAACGCTTTCCAGAATCGGGAGCGGATCATGAGACTTGCCGTCGTCGTGCTACGACGTGTCCTGCTGTCAACGGTGATCACCGCGGCGACGGTCACCGTCCCGGCGAGTGATGCAGCGACGACCTACTACGTCGCCCCGAACGGCAACGACAGCGCGGCGGGCACGCAGGCAGATCCGTGGGCCTCGATCGCGCGTGCGCAGACGGCGGCCAAACCAGGGGACACCGTCTACTTCCGGGGCGGCACGTACGCCTACACCCGTGCCACTCGCGCTTGTACGAGTCAGACGGCCATTGTGGACGCAATCACCCTTGACAAGAGCGGCAGCGCGGGCAGCCCGATCCGGTACTGGGCCTCTCCGGGAGAGAAGCCGGTCTTCACCTTCTCCGGCACGAAGGATGATTGCCGGATCAAGGGTTTCGCCGTCACCGGCAGCCACCTGCACCTCAAAGGACTGGAGGTCGTCGGTGTGCCGCAGAACAACAACCGCAACCACGAGTCCTGGGGTCTCTGGATCTCGGGCAGCGACAACGTCTTCGAGCTCATCGACACCCATCACCACATGGGCGCCGGGCTGTTCGTCAGCGGTGGTGGCGGCAACCTCGTCCTCAACTCGGACTCGCACGACAACTACGACCGGCACAGTTCCAACGGTGCCGGCGAGAGCGGCGACGGGTTCGGCGCGCACTACACGCCGGTCGGCCGCCTCGCGAACGTGTTCCGCGGTTGCCGTGCCTGGTGGAATTCCGACGACGGGTTCGACCTCATCTCCACCTACTCGCCGGTCCTCGTCGAGAACTCCTGGGCCTGGCGCAACGGGTACGTGCCGGGGACGACGACGGGGGCCGGCAACGGCGCCGGGTTCAAGATGGGTGGCTTCGGCCGCGACTACGACGCCAAGGCGGTGCGGCACACCGCCCGCTTCTCGGTGGCGTTCCTGAACAAGGCGGCGGGTTTCTACTCCAACCACCACCCCGTGGCCAACGACTACTTCAACAACACCAGCTACGGCAACCGCCCCGACTTCGACATGCGGGGCATCGACTCGAGCGGCGCCTCCGTCGGCAGGGGCAACCTGCGCAACAACATCGCCTACACCGGCACGCTGCTGGCGAACATGAACGGCACGACTGCCTCGCACAACTCCTGGAACCTCGGCATCCCGTTGTCGGACGCGCAGTTCCGGAGTGTGTCGACGTCCGGCTGGGACGGACCGCGCCAGACAGACGGCAGCCTGCCCGTGCTGCCCCATCTCCGCCTCGCCGTGAACAGCGTTCTGATCGACAAGGGCACCGACGTGGGACTTCCCTACCGCGGAAGCGCACCGGATCTCGGTGCCTTCGAGGACGACGGAAGGTGACATCGTGAGGTACTGGAAGCTATCCGCCGCAGCTCTCCTGTTGGTGGCGGCAGCGGTGCCGCTCCCGGCGAGCGCCGCCGCAGCCGAGCCGGCGGAGCGCGGGTTCAAGCATCTGGTCGCGGACTACCAGACCCGCGTGCAGGCCAAGTACACCGCCGACTCCTGGGCGCCGTTCGCGAAGGCGTTGACCACGGCGGCCAAGGTCGCGGACGATCCGGCGGCCGGCACAGCGCGGGTGGCCGCCGCGAAGACGGCGTTGATGACCACCGCGGGCGAGCTGGAGGCCGCCGACGAGGGGACGTTCCAGACCATCACGAACAACACGTTCTGGAACGACACCAGCGGCAACCCCATCTACTCGCAGGGCGGCGGGGTCTTCAAGTTCGGCGACACGTACTACTGGTACGGCGTGCACTACACCGGCGCCGAGCTCTACCGGGCGAACCCGACGCGCAAGTACGACGGAAACGTCTCGTTCGTCTCGATCCCGGTGTACTCGTCGAAGGACCTGGTGAACTGGAAGTTCGAGAACCGGGTCGCGACCCGCTCCACCGGCGTGGGCAGCGGGGCGAACATGGGCGGGGCGGGCTGGGTCGGCCGGCTCGGCGTCTCCTACAACGAGAACACCGGCAAGTACGTGCTGGCCGTGCAGATGCACCACCCGAGCCGGGGCGGGCAGGGCGTTCTGCTGCTGCAGGGCGACTCGCCGACCGACACCTTCGACTACGGCTACTTCCAGACCCAGATCACCAACTCGCCGACGACCGGCACCGGCGACCAGACGGTCTTCACCGACGACGACGGCAAGGACTACCTGATCTTCTCCAACCGCGAGGGCCGTTCGCGCGCCTTCGTCTCGAAGTTCCGGGAGTCCGACTCGCTGCGGATCGAGCCCGGTGCGCTGATCGGCACGAACCCGGCCGGCCGCGAGGGCAACGCCATGTTCAAGCTGGACGGCAGGTACTACCACGCGGCCTCGGACCTGCACGGCTGGAACACCTCGGTGACGCACGTCCTGGAGTCCGGCAGCGTCCAGAGCGGCTACTCGGGCGAGTACACGATGGCCGGCACCGAGATGGACTACAGCCACGTGACCCAGACCGGGTTCTTCGTGACGGTCAAGGGCACCAAGCAGAACACGGTGATCTTCGCGGGCGACCGCTGGGCCGACTTCGCCTGGAACGGCATCGGCTACAACCAGTGGATGCCGGTGACCAGGACCGGTGCACGACCCCAGTTCCACTCGGTGAGCCAGTGGCAGTTCAACGCGGTCACCGGGGAATGGCGGGCCGGGCCGCAGAACAACTACGTCCTCAACCCCGACTTCCAGGCCGACCGGATCATCGTCGGGACGGTGACCGGGTGGACCAACTTCCGCGAGTCCGGCGCGAGCTCGATCGTGACCAATGTGGACGGTGGTGCGAACGGCAGCCGGTTCGGGCTGCGGGTGGGCGCCTCCTCGTCCTTCGCGGGCGGGGTGCGGCAACAGGTCACCGTCCCGGCCGGCACCTACAGGCTCGCCTTGTCCGCCAAGACCTCCGGCTCGATGAGCGCCGCGCAGGTCACGGTCACCGACGCCGGCGGCAGCTCCCGCACGCTCAACGTCCCGGCAGCGAGCGGCTGGACCCGTCGTGAGCTCGCGGACATCCCGCTGTCGGCCGGTACCGCCACTGTCACCATCCGTGCGGCAGGCGGCAACGGGTACCTCTTCACCGACCAGTTGTCCCTCGTCCGGACCTCCGGCGGCGGCACCTCGCCGGGGGAGCGGTACGAGGCGGAGACCGCCCGCAGTGCCAGGGCACGATCGACTCGAACCGGGCCGGGTTCTCCGGGAGCGGGTTCTGCAACGGCAACAACGCGGCGGGTGCCTACGCCCAGTTCGCCGTGACCGCGGCGGCGGGCACGGCGACGGTGGGAGTCCGGTTCGCCAACGGCACTTCCGACGCCAGGCCGGCGAACGTGGTCGTCAACGGCACCACGGTTGCGACGGTGTCGTTCGCACCGACCGGCGCCTGGACCACGTGGACGACCAAGACTCTGACCGTCCCGTTGACCGCAGGCGCCAACACCATCCGGCTGGACCCGACCTCGGCGGCCGGGTTGCCCAACATCGACTACCTCGACATCTGACTGGCCGGTTACGGCCGGTACTCGAAGGCGCCGATCTCGGGCTTGCCGCGGTAGAGCGGGCGACCGGCGAAGTCGCGGCGACCGGCGTCGGCGATCGATGCCCCGCGGTCGATCGCCGGTGAACCGGAGCGCAGCTTCAGCGCGTGGGCGATGTCGAGTCGCGGCCCTGACTGCGGGGTGCCGGTGCCCTGACCGAGCGCCGCGGCGAACCTGGGATCACCCGTGACCGCGGCGGTGTCGTCACCGGGGATCGGCAGGGTGGCGCCGCCGTAGAGGTTGTTGAGGTAATGCACCGTGGGGCTCGTGGTCAGCGCCGCGTTGGCCACGGTCGAGTAGATGACGTTGTTGGTGAGGGTGTAGGTCGACTGCAGGCTCTTGCCGTAGCCGTAGATCGCGTAGTTGCTGCGGTCGTTGTAGATCGTGTTGTTGTACACCGAGGCCCGCGCCGCCGGGTCGGAGTGCAGGTAGATCTGGTAGCGGGTGTTGCGGGCGATCACGTTGTAGCGCACGACGACGTCACCGAAGGTGAACTGGCACAACAGGATTCCGTCACCGTTGTCGTGGGTGTAGTTGTACTGGACCAGCTGCTTGGTCGTGCCCTTGTCCGGGTCGATGCCGTTGGAGTCCGCGCCACCGGCCCGCTGCTTCGTCTCGGACACCTCGTTGAACTGGATGGTCACGTCGTCGGCGAAGTAGGTCTCGATGCCCGAGGTACCGGTGCGGTTCACCACGTTGCGCTCGATGAGCGCGTGCCGCACGTTGGTGATGTACATGCCGTTGCAGCCGTAGTTGGTGTCCGGATGGCTGATGTGGTTGCCGCGGATGACGAAGTTCGTGTGCGGGGCGAACTTCGGGTCGTCGGCCTTGGTCCGGGTGCCCCAGCCGGTCGGGACGGCGCCGGGCAGGTCGCCGGTGTACTGCTTGACGACGATGCCGGCGAACGAGGTGTTCGCGATGATCGAGTTCTTGATCGTGACGTCGTGCAACGTCGTCGGCGTCGCCGGAGGTGCCGCCGGGTCGGGGACGCTCGTGTCGAAGACGATGCCACCGGTCCTCTTGGAACGGTCCCAGCCCGTCTTGAAGTTGATGCCGGGCTTGTTGCCCGCCGTGTTGCCGCCGATCCAGTTCACCTCGCCGGTCACGTCGTGGACGTGCACTTTGTCGATGACGAAACCTCTGAGCTGCTTGCCGTTGTCGCCGGTGACGTGGATGCCGCGCAGGTCCTTCAGGTTCTCACCGGGGGTCGGGGTGGCCGGGGTCTGGTTGGTCACCTCCAGGTTGCGGATGGTCCAGAACTGCTGGTTGGCCAGGCGCACCGCCTCGCCGACCTGCCCCGCGCCGTCGATGCGCGGTGCGGCGCCGGCGCCGTAGCGGTCGATCCGGACGGGCGCGGCGGAGGTGCCGGAGCCCTTGGGCCACAACTGACCGGTCCAGCGGCTGCCCGCGCGCAGCAGGATCCGGTCACCCGGCTGGAAGTTCACGCTGTTGACGCGGTCGAGGGAGCGCCACGCGCGTGCGCGGTCGCGTCCCGAGGCCGTGTCGTTGCCGCTCTGCGCATCGACGTAGTACGCCGTGCCGACGCGTGGTGTGGTTTCGGCGTGGGCGACCTGCGAGACGACCGCGGTCAGCGCGAGCATCCCGGTGAGGACGACCGAGCCTGAGGTGAGGGGCAAGGCACTACTCCTTCTGTGGGTTCTCATCGGCGTTCCACCGCGACCGCCGCCATCACGACGCAGCCGAGCATCGGCAGCAGGAGCGGCAGAAGCTGCCACGTGATGAGCGCGAGCAGGCCGACGGCCATGACGAGCAGCAGCGAGCCGCGTGGGTCGGTGGCACCGCGCCGGGCCGCGGTCGTCAGCAGCGGGAACCAGCGCGTTCCGGGTGACCAGGCCGCCGCGGCCCGCAGCGTCACCACGGCCAGGCCCGCGCCCACCACCAGGCAGACCACCGCCACCTGCGGACCGCCGCGTACGACGTTGCGGAGCACGGCGATGTCCAGGATCAGCACACCGAAGATCGCGACCACACCGGCCGACACGGGCCAGCTGCCCGGCCAGGCGGCGCGGAACCGCACGAAGAAGGCGCGGATCGCGGTGGTCTCACCGTCGACGTGGCCTCTGATGTGCGCGCAGCCCGCGGCGAGCGCCGGGAGCAGGGTCACCAGCGGCAGTGCGGTCAGCAGCACCAGCAGACCCGCCGTCAGACACTCCGCGAACAGCGCGAACCGGTTCATCCCTTGATCCCGGAAGTGGCCACGCCCTCGACGAGGAACCGCTGGAAGAACAGGAAGAACAGGATCACCGGCACGAGTGCGAGCATCGACATCGCCATGAGCGCACCGAAGTCCGAGCCGCTCGTCTCGTCGATGAAGAGCTGCAGCGCGAGCGGCAGCGGGTACTTGTCCGGTGTGCTCAGGTAGATCAGCGGCCCGAAGAAGTCGTTCCAGCTCCAGATGAACGTGAAGATCGACGTGGTGATGAGCGCGGGCCGGGTCAGCGGCAGGATGATGTTCCAGAACAGCCGCCACTGGTTCGCGCCGTCGATCTTGGCCGACTCGTCCAGCTCGTTCGGGATGGTCCGGATGAACTGGACGATCAGGAACACGAAGAACGCTTCCGAGGCGAGGAACTTGCCGATCAGCAACGGCACGTAGGTGTCGATGACGTCCAGCTGCTGGAACAGCACGTACTGGGGAATGATCAGCACGTGGAACGGCAGCAGCAGCGTCGCGATCATGATGGCGAACATCGGCGTGCGGCCGCGGAAGCGCAGTCGTGCGAAGGCGTAGGCCGCGAGCGCTGACGACGCGACCGTGCCTACGACGGACAACACGGCGAGCACGGCCGAGTTGAGGAAGTACGTCCCGATCCCGACGCCGCCCACCCCGTCGACGGCGTGCCGGTAGTTGTCGGTCGTCGGCTCGGTCGGCAGCAGGCCCAGGCTGCCCACGATGTCCGCGGACGGCTTGAACGTGGAGACCGCGACCCACAGCACCGGATACAGCACGACGGCGAGCAGGGCCAGGACGCAGGCGTGCCAGACCACCGCGGGGACTCGTGGCTTCATCGTTTGTCTCCCGAGTAGTGCACCCATCCGCGCGCGGTGCGGAAGAGGAAGACGGTCACCAGCCCGACGCCGAGCATCAGCATCCAGGCCATCGCCGAGGCGTAGCCCATCCGGTAGTCGCCGAAGCCGCGGTCGAACAGGTAGATCGTGTAGAAGAGGGTGCTGCCGGCCGGTTGGCCGTTGGGACCGCCGACCACGTACGCGGACGTGAAGACCTGGAACGAGTTGATGGTCTCCATCAGCAGGTTGAAGAACACCACCGGTGAGATCATCGGCAACGTGATGGACCAGAACCGGCGCATCGCACCGGCACCGTCCACCTCGGCCGCCTCGTAGAGCTCCCTGGGCACCTGCTTGAGCCCGGCGAGGAAGATCACCATCGGCGCGCCGAGCTGCCACACCGCCAGCAGCACCAGCATCAGCAGCGAGAAGTCCGGATTGCCCGCCCAGCCGCCGGTGCTGATGCCGAACGTCCGCAGGACCTGGTCCACCACGGAGTCGTCGCTGAACATCATCTTCCAGACGATCGCGATGCTCACGCTGCCGCCGATCAGCGACGGGCCGTAGAACGCCGCCCGGTAGAAGCCCTGTCCCCGGCGCTGACTGTTGAGCAGCAACGCGATGGCCAGCGCGGCGGCGAGTTTGAGCGGCACCGCGAGCAGCACGTAGAGCGCGGTCACCCGAAGCGAGGAGAGCCACCGCGGATCGGAGAACATCCGTTCGTAGTTCTCCAGCCCGATCCACTGTGGAGTGTTGAACAGGTCGTAGTCGGTGAACGACAGGTACAGCGACGTGACCATCGGCCCGAGCGTGAGCAGCAGGATGCCGATGATCCACGGCGAGAGGAACAGGTAGCCCGCGACACCGTCAGCCTGCCGGCGGGCCCGTGTGTGCGGGCCCGCCGTCGTCCTCTGGCCGGTGTCGGAGCCGCGCGGGGGAGCGGTCGTCACCATGGTCACGAGCCGAGGGTCTCGTCGGCCTCGGCGAAGAACTGGTTCACGGCGTCGTCGACCGAGATCTTGCGGTACTGCAGTTCCTCCGTGATCCGGGTGAACGACTGTTCCAGCGCACCCGCGCCCTTCGGCGGTGCGGGCGGGGTCGGCACGAACTTGCCCTTGAGGCCGTCCTCGTACTCGGCCACCACCTTGAGCGCACCCTCGAGCTGGATGGCGGCGCGCTGGGCGTTGGTCGGCGGCAGGCCCCGGTTCGCACCGAAGATCCGGCCGGCCTCCGGGTCGTTGATCATGAACGAGACGAGCTTGGCCGCGGACACCGCGTGCTGCGACTTCTGCGAGACGCTGAGCAGCATCGCGGGCTTGACGTACTGGCCGAGCTTCTCCGGGTTGTCGGTGGGCACCGGCCCGAGCTTGATCTCCTGCTTGGTCGCCTTGGCGTAGCGGGCGAGGAAGTTGTCCCAGCCGAGCGCGCCGGCGATGAGATCAGCCTCCAGGGCGTGCTTCGGCTTGATCTGCACGCCCTTCTCGACCGGCAGGACCGCCTTGCTGCCGGCCATCCGCATGCCCTCTTCGAGGAACTTCGTCAGCCGCGCCTTGTCGAAGCCGAGCTTGCCGTCCTCCGTGTACAGCGACTTGCCTTCCTGGAGCAGCTTGAGCTCCAGGTTGTAGTACGTGCCGATGATGTTGCCGCCGCCGTAGACACCGGTGCGCTCGGTGATCTGCTCGACGCCGCGCCAGTACTCGTCCCACGTCCAACCGGCCTTGGGTGCGGCGACACCCGCCTTGTCGTAGAGCGCCGGGTTGTAGAGGTAACCCCAGGTGTTGCCGCCGACCGGAACGCCGTACAGCTTGCCCTTGATCTCGCCGGCACCTTTCAGGCCGTCGACGAGGTCACCGAGCTGAAGGTGGGCGCCTTCCTGCTTCTTGAGGTCGTACAGCACGTTGCGATCCGAGTATTCGCGCAGATAGCCGAAGTCCATCTGGAACACGTCGGGAGCGTTGCCGCCGGCGGTCTCCGTGGCCATCTTCTGCCAGTACGCCTCGAACTCCTGGAAGCTCGGCGTCACCTTGATGTTGGGATGCTTGGCCTGGAAACGGTCGATGGCCTTCTGCATCAGGTCGGCGCGTTCGGCGTTGCCCCACCACGAGTAACGCAACGTGACCGGGCCGGTTTCGTCCGCTTGCTGCGCGCCGTCCCCGGTGCCGCAAGCCGAGCCGCCGGCGACGGAAAGCAGCACGACCGTCGCCGCAGCTAGTCGATTGAATCGTTTTAATCGCCGCATGCCGGGAGGTTACGAGCGTGTTTTGGCAACGTCAATGCCGTGCAGTGCAGCGGGGTGTCGATGTGGCGAAATCATTCGAATCGATGTCGATGCCATTGGGCCAAAAGAATGAAACGTTTCAACGCATCGACACGATGCCGAGGTTCGACGGATGTTCGAGTCGAACAAGGTCGAAGTGAGCCGTTTGCGCTCCCGGTACGTACGCCGGGACATGAGCCTCTACAAAGGACGCCCTTTCGTGGTGAAGGTTGCCGCGGGGTTACTCGGCCTCACCGCGGTCGGCGCGCTCGCGGTAGCGGTTACCAACGGTGGCGAGGGATCCGCGCTGGCCGACGGTGCGGACAAGTCCCAGTTCGTCGACATCACGAAGCAGAAGCCCAACGTCAAGGCGCCAAGACCAGAGAACGACGCCACCACCGGCACGTTCACGGTCAACTGCGGCCGCAACGAGAACGGGCACTTCAACCCGGACAACTTCATCGCGCAGCCGGGCGTCCGCAACGGTGCACAGCACCTGCACGACTACGTCGGCAACCTCTCCACCGACGCGGACTCGAACAACAAGTCGCTGGAACAGGCCGGAACCACCTGCAAGAACGGGGACAAGTCGGCCTACTTCTGGCCGGTGGTGCGCATCAACGAGGGCGACGAGGACGATGAGGCCGAGGCCGGCGCGAAGGTCGTCGAGTGCCCGGACGTCAAGAGCAAACTGCCGAACGTGCCCGCCCAGGCGAAGGCGGAGGTCGACCGCAACCTCGAACTGCTGAAGAAGCAGATAGACGAGGCGAACAAGCGCCTGGCCAAGAACGAGAACCCGGGCGCCGCCAACTTCAACCAGAACGCGATCGTCGGGCCGTTGAAGGACAAGCGGGTCGCGACCATCGACCGGATGGCCATCGCGATCGGCCGGAACGCGCAGAAGCCGCAGGGGCTCGAGAAGCTGGCGCCCTGCAAGCTCGCGGGCGGCGGCGGGGAAGCACTAGAGGACAATGAACTCGAGGGCAACGAGGGCGAGATTCTGCGTCCCGAGGTCGTCGACCTCCAGTTCCGCGGCTCGCCCACCGGCAAGGTCGTGGCGATGCCCAAGTTCCTGCGCGTCCTGTACGGCGACGCCAAGGTGACGGCGAACGGTCCCAAGAACGCCCGCGAGGGCTGGACCTGTTCCGGTTTCGAGAACAAGGTGATCATCAGCAAGTACCCGATCTGCCCGCAGGGTTCGAAGGTCAAGCGCGTCCACGACTTCCCGAGTTGCTGGGACGGCAAGAACATCGACTCGAAGAACCACCGCGACCACATCGTGTTCCCGGACCAGAACGGCAAGTGCAAGAAGGGCTTCAAGGCCGTTCCGCAGCTGCGTATCTCCCTGACCTACAACATCCCCCGCAACATCCAGCAGGCCGGCCAGTACGCGGTCGACTCGTTCCCGGAGGAGGAGCACAACCCCGCCTCCGACCACAACGACTTCGCGAACGTCATGTCGCAGCAGATCATGAACCGGCTCGTCAACTGTGTGAACACCGGCAAGAAGTGCAGGGAGTAGTAGCGAATTCGACCGTCGAACGTGTCGAATCCGTTGAAGCGCATTGATTTCCGACGCGACGCCTTGACGATCTCAAGGCGTCGTGTCAGCTTCGGTAGCGACTTCCGCACCGATTGCGAGGCGACCCCATGACCCGTTCACCGGCAGCCGCCGTCCTGCTCGTCGTGCTGATGACGGCCGGCGGCGCCCCGGCGGTCGAGGCCGCCCCCGGAGCCCTGGATCGGGCACACACCGCGGGCCGCGTCACCCAGTCCGTTCAGTACTCCTGGCCCGGTGTCTACTTCGAGGGCCGGATCCGCGGCACCGGCGTCGGGATCGTTCTCGACGACGCAGCGAGCTACTACGACGTGCAGATCGACGGCCGGACCACGGCAACGCTGGCGAAACCGGGCAGGACGACGTACTGGGTGCGTGGCCTGAGCAATGCCGACCACACCGTCCGGCTGGTCAAGCGGTCCGAGAGTCCTTGGGCCGCAAGTGATTTCGGCGGGTTCGTCGCCGTGTCCGGTGGGGCCGTGCTGACCAGGCCGGTGGCGCGCTCCCGGCAGATCGAGTTCATCGGCGACTCGCTGACCGCGGGCTACGGCAACCTGTCCACCACTCGCGACTGCTCGGCGAACGGCGGCGTCGACCGCAACACCAACACCGATCTGAGCTTCGGTGCGTTGACAGCCCGCGCGCTCAACGCCGACTACCAGGTCAACGCGTTCTCCGGCCGTGGCATGGTCCGCAACTACGGCGGTGGCGAGCCCGGCACCAGCTACCGCACCTACTACGACCGGGCGCTGTTGCACGTGAACGGCGACGTCTGGCAACGGCCCGCCTCATGGCGACCGCAGGTCGTCGTGGTCGGCTTGGGCACCAACGACTTCTCCACCGCCCTCAAGCCCGGCGAGCAGTGGCCCGACCAGCAGAGCCTCGTCGCCGCCTACAAGTCGGCGTACCACGGGTTCCTCGACAAGCTGCGAGCCCGCTACGGCTCCGGCACGACGATCCTCGTGAGCCTCGGGGAAGGCTCGGGCACGTTCGCCGACGCGGTGCGGCAGGTGGCGCAGGAGCGCACCAACCAGGGCGACAGCCGGGTGCGCTACTGGAACTACGCCGACCCGGCGATCGACCGGCTGGGCTGCGACTGGCACTTCTCGCAGCGCGACCACCGGTTGATCTCCACGAAGCTGAACGACTTCCTCTCCAGGCTGGGACTGGCCTGGTGACCGATCGCGGGTGAACGGAGTTCCGTGTCCAAACGGTGGTTGGTGGTGTCGGTCGTCGTGTTGTCGCTGACGACCGCGGGTGTGGCAGGCGTGGCGCTGGCGGACCGGGCGGACGGTGTGGCCGGCCGCGCCGTCGCCGCGACGACCGCCCCCGCCCCGCCGCCAACGGGCGAAACGCCGGCAGCGCAACCGGAACCGACCGCGCAGGAGACAACGCCGGCGCAGGAACCGGCACCGGCGCAGGAACCGGCGCCCGTCGCGGCGGCGGCCGGCGCGCCACTGGCCGGGAAGATCAAGCCCGGCGTCGTCCGGACCGCGCCGGCGACGTTCTACGACTCCGACGGTGGTGGCGCGTGCCTGTACGACCCGGGCCCCGATCCGTTGACGGTCGCGATGAACTGGTCGGACTACGAGGACTCGAAGGCCTGCGGTGCCTACATTCTGGTGCGGGCGAACGGGAAGAGCCTGACCGTGCGGGTCACGAACCTCTGCCCGGCGCCGTGCCGCGTCGGCCAGCTGGACCTGAGCAAGGAGGCGTTCGCGCGGCTGGCGGATCCGGTGCGGGGAGAGATCCCGGTGACGTGGACGCTGGTGAGCCCGCCCGACCTGACGAAGAAGATCTCGATCCGCTACAAGGCCGGTTCCAGCCAGCACTGGTGCGGGATCCAGGCGATCGACCACCGCAACCCGGTGGCACGCCTGGAGGTGCAGGCGGGCGGTCAGTGGAAGGAGTTGCGCCGCACCGAGTACAACCACTTCCTCTCGGAGAGCGGCGCGGGCTGCGGCGGTGCCATCGCGATCACCGACATCTACGGTGAGCGCCTGGTCGTGAACCCGCTACCGGTCAAGCCCGACGTCGTTCAGGCCACGAATGTCCAGTTCGCCGTTCGTTGATGGCTGGGAACGCTCCCGGCGCGACTGGTCCCGCGTGGACTGCTCCTTTTGCCGCAACTTCGCGCCAGATCTGCAAGTGGTGGCGTTCGGCAAGCGTCCGCTCACCGTCTCCCGGAACGGCCTAGCGGGCTGAGGAACGTTGCACAGTGCGTATTCCATCGAGTCGACGGGCTGTCGAGAAAGCACTCGAACACCGGCACGCGTCGCCTACTGGCTGTGCGACAACAAGATCGCGGGCAACATCGAACTCGAATCGAGCGCTCTTCCCCGTCGGCTGGGCAGCGAATAGAGTGCGACGCCAGTCTGGGAGCGCTCCCAGAGCTGAGGAGGCAGTATGCGCAACGGAGCACTTGCTGCCGGCGCCGCGATGGTCACGCTCGTCGCGAGCGTCGCCACCATCGCGGCCCTGGGCAACGCACAGGCCGCCGCGTCGCCGTTCTACGTCGACCCGGAAACAAACGCGGCGAAGTGGGTCGCGGCGAACCCCGGTGACTCGCGGACCCCGGTGATTCGCGACCGGGTGGCGAGCGTGCCGCAGGCGAGGTGGTTCACCACCACGAACACCGCCACGGTGCGGGGCGAGGTGGACACCTTCACGCGATCGGCGGCGGACGCGGGGAAGGTCCCGATCATGGTCGTCTACAACATCCCGAACCGGGACTGCGGCGGGGCGAGCGGCGGTGGCGCACCTTCGCACGATGCCTACCGGGCGTGGGTCGACCAGGTCGCGGCGGGCCTGGCGGGACGGCCGGCGGTGATCGTCCTGGAGCCGGACGTGCTGCCGCTGATGACGAACTGCCAGAACGCCGGTCAGCAGGCCCAGACCTCGGCGTCCATGGCGTACGCGGGCAAACGCCTCAAGGCCGGGTCCGGTCAGGCGAAGGTGTACTTCGACATCGGCCACTCCGCGTGGCTGGCACCGGGGGAGGCCGCGGCGCGGTTGCGGGCCGCGGACATCTCCAACAGCGGCGACGGCATCTCCACCAACGTGTCCAACTACCGCTGGACGGCGAACGAGGTGTCCTTCGCCAAGTCGGTGCTGGGCGCGCTGGGCGACTCCCGGCTGCGTGCCGTCGTCGACACGAGTCGCAACGGCAACGGTCCCGCGGGCAGCGAGTGGTGCGACCCCGCCGGGCGGGCGATCGGCACGCCGAGCACGGACCAGACCGGTGACGGCCAGATCGCCGCGTACCTGTGGGTGAAGCTGCCGGGCGAGGCGGACGGGTGCATCGCCGGGGCCGGCCAGTTCGTGCCGCAGCGGGCGTACGACCTGGCGATCGCGGGCAGGCCGGTCACCACCACCACTACCACCACCACAACAACCACGACCACCACCACGACGACCCCGCCGGTGACCGGGACGTGCAAGGCCACGCACAAGGTGGTCAGCTCCTGGTCGGGCGGCTACACCGGCGAGATCGTCATCGAGAACCGCGCAGCCCCGGTCAGCGGCTGGACGTTCACCTTCTCCTCGCCGGGAGTGACCGTCACCCAGGGCTGGAGCGGGACGTGGACCGACACGGGTGACGTCGTGCAGGTCGGGAACGCGTCCTGGAACGGTGCTCTGGCCACTGGTGGGACAGCCACCATCGGCTACAGCGCGAACTACAACGGCAGCACTCCACCGTTCCTCTCACCGGCACTGAACGGCGCCGTGTGCGGGTGAGCACCAGGCGCCCCCTCCGCGCGGCAGGGGGCGCCTCCCGCTCAGGGACTTCGATACAGGCCTTAGCAGCCGATGCGCTGGGTCGCGAGGGTGATGTCGTCCAGCCAGAGGTCGTACGCACCCTCGTTCTGCTGGTAGAGCTGCCAGCCGAACTTGACGGTGTCGAAGCGCGGGAACACGAAGTCCACCTGGTTACCGCCGTGGACGCGCGTCGACACGGTCAGATCCGGCTGGGCAACGCCGTCGAACCAGAGCTCGACCCGGTTGTCGGAGGCGTCCATCCGCCATTCGACGCACTGCCACACGTCTTCACGCGAGGGAGCCGACTCCCTCCAGTTCGTCCAGTCGCCGGTCGGGCCGCCGTCAGCGCCGACGCCCCAGAACGCACCGTCCACATTGGGCGCGTACTGGCCGCCGAGCGGGCGCACGATCTCCGGTCCCTGGCCGGTGGCCTCGATCAGGGTGTAGTGGGCCCAGTCCGGCTTGCGCGGGAAGGCGTCGACCTTGACCCGCACTCTGCCGTAGAAGCTGTTGCCCGGCGCCGAGAAGTCCTCGACCTTCAGGAACGCCCGGCCGTTGCGCTCGGTGTGCGCGTGCAGCACCCGGTTGCCGCGCGGTGCCTTCTCGACGGTGAGGGTGCCGTGGCTGGTGTCCACGCCCCACTTGAGGCTGGTGGCGCCGCCGAGCGGGACGGACTGGAAGTCCTCGCAGAACAGCACGCCCGGCCGTGCGCAGGAAGGGGAAGGGCCGGCGAGTGCCGCCGGTGTGGCGATCGCGATGAGGGGAAGAGCCAGGATGACGGTTAGCGCTTTCCGCAGTGTCATTCCTGGAACCTAGGAGATCCGCGGACCGCCGGGCAACCCCGAAGATCGACGGCTTTTGTTGTTGTCCAACGGATTGCGGTCACCCGACCCAGGGGTGACCGCGGTTGCCCGCACGGCCGGCCGGGGGAACGTCCACACCGGACAGGCCAGAGCCGCGTTACGGAATCTGGCCTATTGCGCAAGACCGCTGGAAAGCGCTTCCCTGAAGGTCGGAAGTAGCGAATTCCCGACGGGGCGGTGTGATTTGTACATTCGACGATCGAATCGATGGTCGAACAGGTTCTGGGGACTCGTGCTCAGCGGTGTGGTCGCGGGCGGGCTGTGCGCGGCACCGGTCGCCGCCGACGCCGCTCCGGTCGAGCAGGTGCGGGCCGCCGGGCGGTCCGTCGGCTTCACCGGCGCGTGGAAGTTCCTGCTGGCCAACAGGACCGGCGAGGACGCACCGGAGCCCGGCGCGAACGATCCGGCGTGGCGTGACACGCGGCTGCCGCACGACTGGAGCATCGGGCTCGATCCGGCGGAAGGGCCGCACACCGGCGCGGGCACCGGTTTCCTGCCCGGCGGCCTTGGTTGGTACCGCAAGACCTTCACCCTGCCCCGGTCGATGGCCGGGAAGAAGGTGTCGATCGAGTTCGACGGTGTCTACATGGACTCCGAGGTGTACCTGAACGGCACGCTGCTGGGACGCCATCCGTACGGTTACACGGGTTTCGCCTATGACCTCGACGCGCACACCGACGGCACGCCGAACGTGCTGCTCGTCAAGGTGCGCAACCAGGTGCCCAGCAGCCGGTGGTACTCGGGCAGCGGCATCTACCGCGACGTCCGGCTGGTCGTCACCGAACCGGCGCACGTCACCCGTCACGGAACGCAGGTCACGACGCCGGATCTGGCGAGCACGATCAAGTCCGGGTTCGCCACCATGCGCGTGGCCACCACCGCCGTCAGCGCCACCGAGGCTCAGGCGCAGGTCGTCTCGACGGTCAAGGACGCGAGCGGCCGGGTGGTGGGCCGGAGTACGGCAAATGCCGATCTGGCCGCGCGACCGAGCACCACGACCACCGATGTGCGGGTCGACCGGCCGGTGCTGTGGTCGGTGGACCGGCCGCACCTGTACACGGTGGACACCGAGATCCGGGTGCGTGGCAAGGTAGTGGACCGGGTGAGCACGCGCACCGGCATCCGCTACTTCTCGTTCGACCCGAACAACGGCTTCTCGCTCAACGGCGTGGAGATGAAGCTCAAGGGCGTCAACCTCCACCACGACCTCGGCGCGCTCGGTGCCGCGGTCTCGAAGGACGCTGTCGTCCGGCAGTTGCGAATCATGAAGAGCATGGGTGTGAACGCGGTGCGCACCTCGCACAACCCACCCTCGCCCGAGTTCATCCAGGCCTGCGAGGAAATGGGCCTGCTCCTGCAGGTCGAGGCCTTCGACACGTGGCGCGCGCCCAAGGTGAAGTACGACTACGGCCGGTTCTTCGACGCCCACAGCAGCGCTGACCTCCGCGAAATGGTGCATGCCGCCAAGAACTCCCCGTCGGTGGTGATGTGGTCCATCGGCAACGAGATCCCGGACTCGAGCGGCGCCGCGGGCCCGCCGATCGCCCGGCGCCTGATCGACGACGTGCGCGCGATCGACACCACCCGTCCGATCGTGATGGGCACCGACCGCTACCGCCGGGTCCCCGCTGTTGGTACTCCACAGGACCAGATCCTGCAGATGCTCGACGGGCTCGGCCTGAACTACAACAACGCGTCGTCGATCGACGAGCTGCACACCCGTTATCCCACCAAGTTCTTCTTCGAGGCCGAGTCGTCGTCCTCCACCTCCACGCGCGGCTATTACCAGGACCCGGACCAGCTCAACACGGGCGAGAACCACACTCCGGGCCGGCGGAACACGTCCTCCTACGACAACAACCTGGAGACGTGGACCTACAGCGGCGAGTACGGGTTGAAGAAGGACCGCGACCGCAAGTGGTTCGCCGGGCAGTTCCTGTGGACCGGCATCGACTACATCGGTGAGCCGACGCCGTACAACGTGTTCCCGGTGAAGTCGTCGTTCTTCGGCGCGGTGGACACCGCCGGTTTCGCCAAGGATTTCTACCACCTGTTCCGCAGCCAGTGGAGCAGCGAACCGATGGTGCATCTGGTGCCGATGAACTGGACGGACCACAAGCCGGGCGAACCGGTGTCGGTGTGGGCGTACAGCAACGCGGACACCGTCGAGCTGTACCTCAACGGCAAGTCGTTGGGGGAGCGGAAGTTCGACGCGAAGACCACGATCTCCGGCGCGAAGTACCTGGAGACCACCGAGGCGACCGGGGACGACAAGACGGTCACCACCGGCCCGTTCCCCGGCAGCTACACCAGCCCCAACGGCAGCGCGGGCAAGCTGCACCTGACGTGGTCGGTGCCGTTCCAGCCAGGCCGGCTCGTCGCGGTCGCCAAGCGCGGTGGCGTGGAGGTGGCGAGGGACGAGGTCCGCACGGCGGGTGAGCCGCACGCGGTCAGGCTGACACCGGACCGCAGGGTGACGAAGGCCGACGGCAGGTCGCTCACGTTCGTCACGGCCGAGGTCGTCGACCGCGCGGGTGTGGTCGTACCCGACGCGGACGACCTGATCTCGTTCCAGGTCAGGGGCGGTGACCTCGCGGGGCTGGACAACGGCCGTCAGGAGAGCGCGGAGAACTACCAGGCGAGCTCGCGCTCCGCGTTCAACGGCAAAGCGCTGGCGATGGTCCGATCCGGACAGACGTCCTCCGTGATCACGGTGACAGCGCGCGCTCCCGGCCTGCGCACGGCGACCACCCTGGTCGCGGCGATCGGCGGACGGCCCGGCCCGGTGCGAACCACCGCAGATCCCACACCCGCACCCGCACCGGTGCTCGCTCCGGCGGCGGACGCGAGCTACTCGGGTGCCCGCACCACGATCCCGGCGGCGATGCTCGACGGGGACGCGTCGACGTACTGGTCGAACTACTACCTCAAGCGCGCCACCGGATTGCTGCCCGCGGTGAGCCGTGCGCACGCGACGGACTGGGTGTCGCTGCCTGTTCCCGATGGCGGTCCGGCCGGCTCGGTAGAGGCCTCGTTCCGCACCGACGCGTCACACGCCCTGCCGGCCTCGATCGCGGTGTCGTACTGGAATGGCCGTGCGTTCGTGCCGGTGCGCGACGCGAAGGTCGAATGGCCGGCCGGCAAACCCGCCCGCATCACGTTCACCGCGGTGCGCAGTGATCGCATCCGCCTCGACCTCACCAGCTCCGCACCAGGAACTCCCCAAGGGTTCCTGGCTATTTCGGAAGCAACGGTTGGACGTTAGGAGCGTCATGTTCCGCATTGCTCTGGCTTTAGCCGTCCTGCTCGGTCTCGTCGTGACACCTCAGGCCTCCGCGGCCACGCTCGTCGAGGTGACGAACTTCGGACCGAACCCCAGTAACCTCCGCATGCACGTGTACCGGCCGGACCGGGTCGCCGCCCGGCCGGGCATCCTGCTGGTCCCGCACTACTGCACCGGCTCGGGCCCGGACATGTACCGCAACACGGAGTTCGCGCGCCTGGCCGACCTGTACGGGTTCGTCGCCGTCTACCCGACGGCCACCCGAAGCGAGAAGTGCTTCGACGTGTCGTCGCCGCAGGCACTGCGGCGTGACGCCGGCAGCGACCCGGTCGGACTGATCTCGATGGTGCGCTGGGCACTGCGGCAGTACCAGGGAAACCCGGCCCGCGTGTACGTCACGGGTATCTCATCCGGCGCCATGATGACCAACGTGATGGTCGCCAACTACCCCGACGTCTTCGACGCCGGTGCGGCGTTCGCCGGCGTGCCGGACGGCTGCTTCGCGACGACCAACGGCTCCTTGTGGAACACCGAGTGCGCCAACGGCCGAGTGCTCAAGACGCCTCAGCAGTGGGGTGACATCGCGCGATCGGCCTACCCCGGCTACAACGGCAAGCGTCCGCGCATGCAGCTCTGGCACGGCACCGCGGACGACGTCCTGCGCTACCCGAATTTCGGCGAGGCAGTCGACCAGTGGACCAACGTCCACCGGCTGTCCACCACGCCGACGTCCACCGACTACCCGCAGGCGAACTGGACCCGCCGCCGCTACAGCGACAAGGTCGAGTCGATCTCGCTGCAGGGCGTCGGGCACAACCTGATGGTCAACGGGATGGCGTTGCGTGCCGTCCAGTTCTTCGGTCTCGACCGGCGCTAAGCGAGCCACGCCTGGCTGCAGTACCCCCAACTCAACATCAACAGGCACTTTCTACCGCCAACAGCTCTCGGACCTGCCGGAGCACAGCAGATAGCAGATCGACGGTTCGACGGTTCGTCAGACAGCGAACAGGTTGGGTGTAGTTGACGGCGATTCGATCAAGAGTCGGTGGTACTTGCAGATGCCGGCACCAGAGGCCTGAGGTTTCGGACAGAACTTCTGACCAGGTGCTTTGGAGCGGTCACGCCGACTTCGGAGATCGTGGAACTTCTTCCGGCGTCGGCGGATGGCGTCGCGAGCCGCGTCCGGCCTTGGATGGAAAGGGTCCCCACCGGCCGTGGACCAATGACCAGAAGTATCGGGAGTTGACATGGCCATCCACTTCGTCCGGCACGGCGAGTCTGAGGCGAACGAGCAGAACCGGTTCGCGGGTAAGCAGAACACGCCGCTGACCGATCTCGGCCTGCGGCAGGCCCATCAGGCGGGTGCGGCGGTCGCGGCGCTGGGCATCAGGTTCGACGAGGTGCACACGTCCACACTGGACCGAGCACGGCGGACCGCGGACGTCATCATCGACCACCTCGCCGACCAGCCCGCGACCAGGGCGGAGACGCCCGCGCTGGACGAACGCGACTTCGGCGCGTTCACCGCGGCGAACAAGAGCCTGGTCAAGAAGGCGGTCGGGTTCCGCGCCTACACCGAGTACTTCCACTCCGCCACCGGCACGCCGCCGGGTGGTGAGAGCTGGGACGAGCTGCGGGAACGGGTGCACCGGTACTACGTCGACGTGCTGCTGCCGGCATCGCGGGCGGGCAGGCAGGTGCTCGTCGTCACACACAAGTACGTGGTGGAGATGTTCGCGGTCGTACTCGCCGACATGCGCGACTACCGCGACATGAAGATCCCCAACGCCCGTCCGCTGTCCGAAGAGGACCTCCGCCGGATCGCGGCCGCCCCCGCCGTGGCGGCGAAGGTCAACGATCTGGGTGAGCACGTCGAGATCCGGTTGCCGGTGCTGCTGGCCTCCGCGTGTGCACTGGGAGTGCTGTTCCAGCTCGTGCTGCGGACCCCGCTGCCCGCCCCGGTGCTGTCCATCGTGATCACGGCGTTGCTGATGTGCGGCACCTTCTTCGGCATGCTGCGCCTGCAGCCGCGGACGCTGCGCCAGACCAGCGGGCTGGGACGCGTCGCGGCGGGCACGTTGCTCAAGTCGGGCGTGGGCGCGGCGCTGCTGGTCAACGCCCACAGCGTGCCGTTGCTGCTGCTCGGAATCGCGCTGCTGGTGCCGCCGGCGACGCTGGCGCCGGTGCTCGCCCTGTTGTGGGGCGGCGACTTCCACGCGAGTGTCCGGCACACCCTGATCGCCTCGCTCGTGACACCGGCGGTGCTGCTGGTGGTCGCGGTCACGCGCCAGGACTCGCTGCCGCGCGGACTGCTGGCCGGATCCGCGATCGTGCTGGTCGCTGCCGTCGCCTTGCCGACGCTGGCCGCGCAACGACTGCGGCAGCGCGACCCGATCATGGCGGGCAGGCTCACCACCAACTGGAACTGGCTCGGCTCGGCCGCGCTCATCCCGTTGGCCGGGGTGACCGGCTACGCACTCACCCCGGCGACGCCGGTGCCCGCGGCGCTGATCCCCTTCGGGCTCGGCGAGGCGGCCCTGGTCGTGGTCGCGTTCGCCGTGCCCCGGCTCCTGGCCGGTGTACTCGAGTCCCGCCGTCACCTCTATGTCACGCAGGGCACGCCGAACGTCTTCCTGTGGCTGACGGTCGCGGCACCGCTGATGGCACGGGCAGGTGTTCTGGTGAAGCTCCTGCCCGTGCTCATCACCGGTGTCTTCTTCGCCGCGCTCGTGCTCGACGAGCGCGTCTTCGTCAGGATCTTCCGCCGCCGGATGGTCGCCGCGCAGGCGGAGCCGATCGCCTCGCGGCCGGTGCCGACGGGCTCACACTGACGTCCCGTCGAGCTGGAACGTCTGCACCTGTCCCGCCACGAACGGGACCCGCAGCAGCTTGCCGTCCAGGCGGACGTCGGTGCGCTGGACGTACCGGTCGCTGCCGGTGGTGGTCGAGGTGGACCACCGGGTGAGCAGGCCGGTCGGCAGGGTGGTGAACCTGGTCAGGTCGAAGGTGATCGTCTGGGCCGACGTCGCGGTGTTGACGCCGACGAGGACCAGGCGGCGGGCGGCGGGATCGTAGGCCACCGCGGCGTTTCCGGTGCTGGCCGAGATGATCCGCATGCCGGGCCGGATGTGCCGGGTGAACTGCGCCAGCACGTAGAGCTTCTTCTGCACGGCGCCCGCCTGCAGCGTGTCCGGGTTGTAGTCGATCAACGCCCACACCGGCGTCGGGTCCATCACCTGCCAGTAGCACCACGCCGTCGGGTGCAGCCAGCGCCAGTCCAGGCACAGGTTGCTCGCCATCGAGAGGCCGGTGCCGTCCTTGTCGCCGTACTCGGAGTTCCAGAGCACCTTCCCGGCGGACCGCGCGTCGGTGTAGACGAGGTCGCGGCGGCCTCCGGCGCCCTGGTAGCCGTGCACGTTGATCTGGTTCACGACGGACTTCGTGGTGGCGTCGAAGGAGGTCCACGTGCTGTGCGCGGCGTCGTAGCTGGTCTCGTCGGACGCCGAGATCCGCGTCCCGGTCAGGCCGCGGTTGTTCAGCTCCTGGCGCAGGTACTGCAACACGGTCCGCTGGGTCGAGGGGTCGAAGTGACAGCCCTCCTGCTTCCCGGTCGCCGACCAGTAGTCCGACGCGGGCTCGTTGAACGGGGCCACCGTGCCGAAGTTGACGCCCCAGCGGTCACGGAACTGCCGGGCGACCTCGGCCATGTACGCGCCGTGCGTGCGGTAGTTCCACGACTGCAGGTTGTTGCTCGCGGCGTTGGCGGCGCCGGACGGGTTGTGGTTGATGCACATCCACCACGCCGGCGAGTTGGAGAAGAGCTCGGTCTTCGCGCCGCGTGCGACGGCCTTGACCACCGCCGCGCGCTGTTTGGCGTCGGCGTTCCACTGCCACGAGGCGGGATCGGTGTTGCGCCAGTCCTGCCAGAAGGTCTCGATCTGCTTGAAGCGGGGGATGTTCGGCGACACGACCATGCGCTCGCCGTCCACGGCGTTCCAGCTGCACGCGCCGAGGTTGTAGCGGGCGATGTTCATGCCCAGGCCGGGGAGCGTGGTCCCGTTGTAGGAGACGGACTTCGTGGTGAACCACAGGTCGGCGAAGTCGTCCCGGTCGCCGAACACGTTGGCCCACCAGGCCAGTGAGGTGCCCCAGCCTTCCCACGTGCCGTAGTTCGTGCCGGGATCGATGGTGATGGTCTGGTCGGCGCCGGCGGTCCGCGCTCCCAGTGTCGTCGCCGCGATGGCGGCCGCTGCGCCGGACAGCACTGTCCTGCGGGTGACCATGGCTCCTCCTAGGGACTGGGCAGGGTGATCTCCGTGTGGAGCCCGTCGTGCCATCGCAGCACGACGGAGTCGGGGCCCGTGGTGAGGACCGGGTTGGTCAGCGAGCCGCGGTTGCGGTCCAGGCGCACGGCCGCGGCGAAGATCTCGCCCGGTGGCACCGGGCCGGCGGTGGCGACCCAGGGGACCACGACGTGCTTGCCGAGCGGCGACGCACCGGACACGCTGTCCGTGCCGGTCCGGTCGAACCCGCGCAGACCGCACAGGGTCGAGCGCAGGCCGGCACCGGTGACCACGACCTGGGTGCCCGTGGTGGTGAGGGGCCGGGTGTCGGCGGCGACGGGCCAGCCGGAGATCCGCAACCAGGCGTCCGTCGGACCGTCGACGCGCACGATGCGGATCTCCACGCCGTCGCGCACGACCGAGACCACCAGCACCGGCGGTCCCTCGACGATCTCGCCGCCGCGGCCGGAACCGTGGTCGGCTGAGTCGTCGCTGCCGGTGTCGACCCAGCGCACGGGTCCGCAGGACGCGCCCGCGACCACTCCGCCGGGCAGCTCCTCGGTGAACAGGGTCCGGAAGCCCGCGCGGTGGCTGGCCGCGCCGGTGGCGTCGAGCAGCACCACCGAGTTGTCCACCAGATACGAGTTCAACGGTGGCATGGTGGCGGTGGAGTAGCCGAGCCGGGCGTACCAGGGGGAGTCCGCCCGCTGGTCGCCGGGCAACGCGTGATCGGTGCCGTGGTTGACCGTCGTGACGATGCCGTCCGCGCGCCGGCCGGACACCAGCCAGCCCGGTGCGGAGATCACCCTGGTGAAGTCCGCCGTCTCCACCGGCAGCGGCTGTTCGGAGTCCGTCCACACGGGATGGTCGGCCGGCAGGGCCAGGCCGAGCATTCCCTTGGCGGCCCAGTAGGGCGAGCCGGGGCCGGAGTACGCCTGGCGGATCCCGGGCCAGCCGCCGTGCCAGCCCAGGCGCAGCAGACCGTCCGGTTCGAGTGAGCCGCGGTCGACGAAGTGCCGCAGCACACCGGAGGCCGCGCGCCGCAGCAGGCCCGGTCGCGGTCCGGGCACCCCGGTCATCGCGGCGACCCACAACGGTCCCGCGGCCGCGAACCGGTAGGTGAGGCTGCGTCCCTGCATCAGCGGCGAGCCGTCGGCGCCCAGCAGCGCCACCGCGTCCTGCAGGTACCGCGCCAGGTCGTCCGACCAGGTCTGGCGGACCGGTTGCGGGCACAGGGAGTCGGGGATGTCGAACAGATGCGTCCACAGCAGCGGGTACAGGTGCAGGGCCCAGCCCGTGTAGTGGTCGTACGCGCGTTCGGCACCGTCGCTGAGCCACCCGTCGGCGCGCCGGAACGACGCGTGCAGGGCCAGGTCGTGCTCGACGTCCTCGGCCGACCAGGGCCCGCCGACCTCCCGCAGGAACGACTCCACGACGATGCGGAACCACACCCAGTTGATCGGCGGGTACGGCTGGCCCACCACGGTGGCCAGCCAGGCGACGATCCGCTCGCGCACGTCGTCGTCGAGGTGGTCCCACAGCCACGGCCGGGTCATCTGCAGCACCAGCGCGATCGACGCCGCCTCGACCTTGGCCTGCCCCAGCTGGTCCGGCCGCGGCCAGGCCTCCGGGGAGTGCGGGTCGGTGCCGGCCGCCAGACCTCGGGCGTAGCGCTCCAGCCTGGCCGGATCGCCGCCGCCCGCCACCCGGAACCCGGCGAGCAGGAACGTGCGGGCGAACCCCTCCAGGCCGTCGGAGGCCGGGCCGTACCGGCTCGGTTCGCCGGGCAGGTCGATGCGCGCGCAGCGCGGGGACCAGTGGCCGCCGACCGCGTCGAGCATGCGGTCGGCCACCGACTCCCAGTGCGCCCTGGTCCAGCCGGTGTGCGGCGACAGGAGACGGTCCTCGGGTGGCGGGGTCACGCCTGCACCGCCAACCCGTGCCGGGTCACCGGTTCCACCGGCGCCAGACCGAGGACGTAGCGCTCCAGCTCGTCCAGCGCCGCCGCGGCCATCAGCCTGGTCTCCGATCCCAGCGACCCGGCCACGTGCGGCGTGATCACCACGTTCGGCAGGTCGTACAGCGGGGAGGAGGCGGGGAGCGGCTCCGGATCGGTCACGTCCAGCACCGCGTGCACTCGTCCGTCCGCACACGCCAGTTCCAGCGCCGCGGTGTCCACAAGGGACCCTCGGGCGGTGTTGATGAGCGTGGCGTGCCGGGGCAGCGCGGCCAGTTCGGCCGCTCCGATCAGGTGGCGGGTCTCCGGCAGCTCGGGTGCGTGCAGGCTCAGCACGTCGGCCTGGGGCAGTGCCTCGGCGAGCGTGACGAGCTCGGCGCCGGCCGCCCGCACCAGGCCGGGTTCGACGACCGGGTCGACCACGAGCACCCGGCCCAGCCGGAGCTGGCGCAGGAGCTCCGCCACCCGCCGGCCGACCCGGGAGAACCCGACCAGCACGATCGTCCGGTCCAGCCCGGACAGCTCCCCGCGCTGGTCGCGGTAGCTCCAGTCCTCGCGGAACCGGCGGGCGTCCGCGGCCAGGAACGGCACCTTCTTGAACGCCCACAGCACCGCCGCGACGGTGTACTGGACGACCGGTTCGGCGTTGACGTGCGCCGCCGTGGTGACCAGGACGTCGCGGTCGAACACGGCGTCACCGACGTGCGCACGGACGCTGCCCGCCGCGTGCAGGGCGGCGCGCAGGTTCGGCGCCGCCCGCAGCACGTCGGAGTCGATCGGCGGACAGCCCCACGAGGTGATCAGCACCTCGACCTCGGCGAGGCGGCGGCGCACGACAGGGGAGGAGAACTCCTGCACCACCAGCGGATCGCCGAGCGTCGCCATCCCGCGCAGCCGGTCCAGCTCGTGCTTGCCGAACTGGAGCGCGGCCACGTCGGGGCTCATCGCGAGCATGACCTGGGGCCGATCCTCCCTCACTTGACGCTCCCCGCCGCCAGGCCCTTGCGCCACTGCCGGTTGAGCACGAGGAACGCCACCACCAGCGGCAGGACCGCGAGCAGCGACCCGGTGATCACCAGCGGGGTGTACTGCGGGAACTGGGTCTGCCGGGTGCTCCACTGGAACAGCCCGAGGCTGACCGGGAAGAGCTTCGGGTCGGTGAGCAGGACCAGCGGCAGGAAGAAGTTGTTCCAGATCCCGATGAACTGGAACAACAGCACCGTCACCACACCGGGTCGCATCATCGGCAGCGCCACCGTGAAGAACGTGCGCAGCTGGCCCGCCCCGTCGACCCGCGCCGCCTCCAGCACCTCGTCCGGCACGGACGCGTCGGCGTACACCTTGGCGAGGTAGACGCCGAACGGGTTGGTGAGCAACGGGATGAAGACCGCCCAGAACGTGTCCACGATCCGCAGTTCGGAGGCCAGCAGGTACATCGGCAGCGCCAGCACCGTCGTCGGCACGAGCACGCCGGTCAGCGTCAGCGCGAACAGCAGCCGCCGGCCGGGGAAGCTCGTCTTGGCGATGGCGTACCCGCAGGCGGCGCAGATCAGCGCGCCGAGGACCGCTCCGCCGCCCGCGTACAGGACGGAGTTGAGCAGCCAGTTCCAGAAGATCCCGTTCTCCTGCGTGAACAACGTCTTGACGTTGGTCCACAGGTTCCACTCGCCGAGCTCGAACGCGCCGGTGGTGGAGAAGTCGCCGAGCGACTTGGTCGCCGAGGTCAGCAGCCACACCAGCGGCAGCAGGCTGTACAGCGCCGCGACCACGAGGATCACGTGCACGGCGGGCATGGAAACCCAGCGCGACTTCCTGTCCACAATGGACGTGCTCACCGCGACCTCCTCGTCGAGAAGCGCATGACGACGGCGGACAGCAGCGCGCAGATCACCGCGAGCAGCACCGACGCCGCGGCGGCGCGACCGTTGTCACCGGCCACGAACGCGGCCTCGTACACGTACATGCTCGGCGACCAGGTGCTGGTCACCGTTCCGGTGAAGCCCTTGAGCACCATGGGTTCGGTGAACACCTGCAACGAGCCGATGACGGTGAACACCGCCGCGACGAAGATCGTCGGCCGGATCACCGGGAGCTTGATCGACCACGCCGTGCGGACCCCGCCGGCGCCGTCGGCCCTGGCCGCCTCGACGATCTCCCTGGGGACGGCCTGCAGCGCGGTGTAGAAGATGATCATGTTGTAGCCGACCCACTGCCAGGTCGCGATGTTGGCGATCGCCGGCACCAGGGCCACGTCGCTCAACGGGTCGATGCCCAGCAGGTTCTTGATCGGGCCGATCGTGGGGCTGTAGAGGTAGGCCCAGATCAGACCGCCGATGACCACCGGCACCGCGTAGGGCACGAACACCGCCAGCGACCACACCCGCCGCAACCGCACCACGGCGGAGTCCAGCAGCAGAGCCAGGATCAGCGCGCCGATCAGCATGCTCGGGATGTGGATGAGCGCGAACAGCGCGACGTTGCCCAGGCTCGAGTGGAACGCGGAGTCCACGATCACCGAGAGGTAGTTGCCGAGCCAGATGAACACGTTCTCGGGACCGGAGAAGCCCAGGCCCTGCAGGCGTTCGGTGAACAGGCTGAGATAGAGCGCGTATGCCACCGGCACCAGCACGGTGGTCACGAGCAGAACCGCGAACGGGATGGCCAGCACCGCCCCCGCGAAGTCCTTCTTGCGGGTGCGGCCGGTCACCTCGACGTCGCCGGACGGCTGTTCCTGGGCAGGCGCGCGCTCGGGCGCGAGGACGCTCATGCCGATTTCCCTTCTCGCACCGAAAGTCCCTTGGCGCGCATGTCGGCCACGGCGTGCTGCTGAACCTTCCGCATCGCGTCGGGCAACGTCGTCCCGCCGCTGCGGACCGGCCCGAATGAGTCGGAGATGGTCGAGAACGACCGCAGCGCGTTCGGGCCCCAGGTCCAGTCCGGCACCCGCTTCGCCGCCTCGTCGAGCACGTCGTAGACCGGGTCGCCGAGGAAGAAACCGCCCTTGTACACCTGTCGCGCCACGGCGCGGTTGGGCAGGTGCGCGGGGAACGGCACGGTGAAGGCGCTGCCGATCTTCGGGACCTCGGGGTCCGTGCTGAGCCAGCGCAGGAACGTCGTCGCCGCCTCCGGCTGCTTGCTCTCCGCGGAGACGCCGAACGCCGTGCCGCCCTGGATCCCGTTGGCCGGCTTGCCGTCCCAGGTCGGCATGGTCGCCACGGCCCAGCGCCCGGTGTCCTTCGGGATGGTCCGGTTGAGCGTGCCGACGCTCCACGACGCGCCGAGCACGCCCCACAGCTTGCCGTCGTGGATCCCGGCGATCCAGTCCTGCGAGCCGTAGACGAGCCCGCCGACCTGGTTGCCGGTGATCATCGACTGCCAGTACGACGCGGTGCGGATCGTGCCCTCACCGGCGATGTCGACGGCCCAGGTGTCGCCCTGCGCGGTCCACCACGGATCGCCCGCCTGCCACGACATGCCCGCGAAGAACGAGCCGTCGTTGAGCTGGAACGAGCAGATGCGCGCCTGCGGGTCGACCTGTTTCACGGCCGCGGCCGCGGTGCGGAACTCGTCCCACGTGCGCGGCAAGGCGATGCCGTGCTGGTCGAACAGGTCCTTGCGGTAGTAGAAGACCATCGGCGCCAGGTCCATCGGCACGCCCCACGTCCGGCCGTCGGGCCGCACGCCGCGCCACGCTGCCGGGGAGTACTGGCTCTCCAGGTCGGCCATGTCGGCGGTGAGGTCGCGCAGTCCGCCGGTGAGCAGGATCTGCGGCAGACCCTGGTACTCGACGTGCAGCACGTCCGGCGCGTTGTGCGCCCGGATGGCGTTGGTCTGCTGGGCGTAGCCGCCGGACAGCCCCGCCGCGATCACCCGCAGTTCGACGAAGACGTCCCGTTGCGTGGCGTTGAACGCGGCGACGTACTTGTCCATGCCGGTCATCCACGACCAGACGGTGACCTTGGTACTGCCCGGCGGTGCGGCGGTCGCCGCGCAGCCGCCGACGAGTCCCGCCGCGCCCACGGCGGCGGAGGCGCGCAGGAACCCGCGGCGCGAGAGGCCACGGGGCTGCAGCGCTGGGGAAAGCTCCATTGCTGACCCTCCTGCTGAGTGATGTGGCACACCTCAACGCGTGGCACACTCTGCGGTCAACGAAACGAACAGAAACGCTCGGAAACGATCAGAAGCGAAGTGATGACGCAGAAGTTGGCTGCTCAGCGCCATGAGCTGATCCTGCGGGCCGTCCGGACGCACGGCACCGTCCGGTTGCCGGAACTGGTGGAGCTGCTCGGCGTGTCGGCGGTGACCGTGCGCCGGGACGTGACCGCGCTGGCCGACCGCGGCCTGGTGGTGCGCGTGCACGGCGGGATCACCATGCCGCGGCACACCGAGCCGTTCCCGCGCGGACCGCAGTCCGTCGCCGGCCCTGCTCCGGCGCACACGCTCGTCGGCATGGTGGCTCCCTCGGTCGAGTACTACTGGCCCGCGGTGATCCAGGGCGCGCAGACCGCGGTGGCCGCGGCGGGCGGCCGGCTGGTGCTGCGCGCGTCCAGTTACGACGCGGGGGAGGACCGCCGCCGGGTGTGCGAGCTGCTCGACCGCGGCGTGCAGACGCTGCTGGTCGCCCCCAGCACGACCGGCCGCGCGGGCGTCGAGCTGATGCGCTGGCTGGGCGCGCAGACGGTGCCGGTGGTGCTGGTCGAACGGCTTCCACCGCCAGAGCTTCCGACGATCGCGCTGGACGCGGCGGTGACCGACCACGCGATCGGCGCCGGTCTCGCCGTCCGGCACCTGGCCACCCTCGGCCATCGCCGCATCGGCCTGGTCACCTCCCGCCAAAGTCCGCACAGCGACGCCATCCGATCCGGCTGGACCACGGCCGTGTCGTCGCTGGAGCTGCCGTTCAACGGAGTTCCCGCGCTCGACGTGCCACCCTACGGCTCTCCACAGTGGACCCGCGCGGTCGACCAGGTGATCGACGAGTGTCTGGGCGCGGAAGTGCACGCCGTGCTGGTGCACGCCGACCGGGAGGCGATCGGGGTGCTGGAACGGGCGCGGGACCGGGGCATCCGCGTGCCGGACGACCTCGCGGTGGTGTCGTACGACGACGAGGTGGCGGCGGCGTCCGACCCGCCGCTGACGGCTGTGCGTCCGCAGAAGCACCGGCTCGGCGCGCTCGCCGCCCAGCTCGCGCTCGCCCGGCTGGCCGACCCGCTGGACCGGCCGGTGCACCGGGTCGTGCTGTGGCCGACCCTGACGGTGCGCGAGTCGTGCGGCACCGCCCTCAGCCCGTCCGGCGCGTAAACCGGTGGACTCCACCGCGGCGCCGACACCAGGATTGGTGCCATGGATCAGGAACACATGTGGGACGCCGAGGTCGCGGACAACTACGACACTCCCGGCATCGGTGTGTTCGCCCCGGAGGTGCTCGGGCCCGTGGTCGAGCGCCTCGCCGAACTCGCGGGTGCCGGCCGGGCCCTCGAGTTCGCCATCGGCACCGGCCGGGTGGGCGTCCCGCTGGCCGAACGCGGCGTGCCGGTCACCGGCATCGAACTGTCCGGCCCGATGATCGCCCGGCTGCGCGACAAGGCCGACGAGACGGTCATCCCGGTCGTCCAGGGCGACATGGCCTCGGCGGTCGCCCCCGGCGAGTTCAGCCTCGTCTACCTCGTCTTCAACACCATCTCGAACCTGCTCACCCAGGCCGGGCAGGTCGACTGCTTCCGCAACGCCGCACGGCACCTGAGCACCGGCGGCCGGTTCGTGATCGAGCTCGGCGTGCCCGCGTTGCGCGCCCTGCCGCCGGGACAACCGGGCCGGGTCCGGCACGTCGAACCCGGCTACATCGCATTTGAGACCTATGACCTGGGGCGCCAGCAGATGGTGTCGCACCACCTCCGGTTCGGCGACGACCGGGAGGCACGGTTGTTCCGCACCCAGCACCGCTTCGCCTGGCCGGCCGAGCTCGACCTGATGGCGCAGGTCGCCGGGTTCGAGCTGGAGAGCAGGCACGCCGACTGGACGGGCGGCGAGTTCACCGACGAGTCCACTTCGCACGTGTCGGTCTACCGGCTCTCCAGTTAGGACAGTCGTGAGTGGCTCCCGTCGCCCTGGCAACGGAAACCACTCACGACCACCGGTCAGCAGGTGGGGCCCGTCTGAGTCAGCAGGCCGAGCCGCCACGGCAGCAGGTTGTACGGGTCGTTGGCGGCGGGATCCTTGCCCTGGTACAGGTAGCGGATGTTGCAGGGGTTGATCACCATCTTCTGGTCGACGCCGGCGCGGATCATCTCGCCGTGGCTGATGTCCTTCGTCCACGGGGTGCCGCTGAACGTGACGTTGGCGGCGCCGGCGAACGGGTTGGCCTCGGTGTCGGCCAGCGCGGTCCACGGTCCGGTGATCGCGGGTGCGGTCCACGACCGGAAGTACCGGCGGCCGCCGGTGCCGATCGCCTCGACGATCAGCAGGTACTTGTTCTCGGTGCTGATCTTGTAGACGTTGGCCGCCTCCCACAGCGGATACCTGGCGCTGTCCTGCATGGCGATGACCGTGTTGGTGATGCCGTTCGGGAAGCTCGCCATCGTGGTCTCGGACCGGTACAGGTGCCCGTTGTCGTCCGAGGAGAACAGGTAGCACTTCGCGTTGTCGCAGACGACCCAGAAGTCGACCCAGTAGCCGCCGCCGATGTTGTCCTTGATGATCTGCGGCATGCCGTTGGCGTAGAAGTACTTCGGCGCGGTCCACGACCGCGGGTTGCTGATGTCGGTCGTCGTCGAGTACGCGGCGTTGTTGCCGGTTTGGTAGACGAGGTACCAGAGGCGTTGGGGCGCGAAGTAGAAGACGTGCGGCGCGGTCTTGTAGCCGGTGCCGATGGCGCTCTGGTCGAGGTAGTGGTGCTGGGCGTTGTTCGCCTGCGACCAGTCGGTGAAGTTCAGGTACACCATGTTGTAGGAGCCGGCGGTGTTCACCGTGCTCGCGAACACGTGCCAGCGGCCGTTGTGATAGACGACGGACGGGTCCTTGACCGCACGGATGTTGTGGGTGGCGTCGGACTTCGGCGCGATCAGCTGGGCGCTGGACCGCCACTGGAATCTGCTCGGCAGGGCGGTGGCCGGTTGGGCGACGAGCATGCTCGCCACGATGCCGGCGCAGACGAGGAAGGCCTTGAAGCGCATGGTTTTCGTCTCCGTCAGGGGGTGATCCGGTAGGTGATCAGCGAACGGGCCGGCACGGTGGCGGTGAACGTGCCGGCGTTGACGCGGACGGCGGACTGGGCGGTGGTGTTGCCGGTGTTGCTGGTCAGGTACGGCGTCGCGGTGGCAGTGGTGATACCGGTGTTGCGCAGGGAGTAGGACACCGAGTTGGCGCTGTTGCCGTTGTTGAGCGCGACGACGGCGAGAGAGCCGTCGGTGTTGCGGAACGAGGAGAGCAGCAGGCCGCCGTCCGAGCTCGTCGCACCGATGCGAGTCGCGTTAGGACGGATGAACCGGCTGTAGTTCGCGAGTGCCCACAACCGTTTCGAGACGCGGTAGCGGTCGCCGTTCATCTGGATGAGACCGCGGGTGGCACCGACCGAGGCGCCGTACCAGTACACGTAACCGTTGACATTGCCGGTGGCGAGAGCGGTGTGCACGGCATTGGCGATGGTCATGCCGTCGTAACCGCTGCCGTCGTCCCAGTTCTCGTTCCACGTCGTGCCGCTCGGGTTCCACTCCGACATCCAGGAGCGCTTCGAGGTCGGCAGCGGCCCGGCGATCTTGCTCGCGTAGGTGTGGCCGGTGTGCGTCGCGACGATGCCGCGCGCGGTCGCGTCGGCCTCGATCGCCCTGGTGTAGGCCGCCTGCTGGTTCCAGCCGAACGAGTCGCAGCAGGTGACCTTCAACCCCGCCTGGGCCGCGATGGGCCCGAGGACCTTGGTGAACTCCACCGCCTGGGCCGGGGTGAACCGCATCGACGAGTAGTCGGTGGTGTAGTCGGGTTCGTTGGTGAACCCGATGTCGTTGACGGTGATGCCTTCCTGCGCATAGAACTTGGCGTACTGCACCAGGTAGTTCGCGTACGCGCGCCGCCAGTCGCCGCTCGCGCAGGACGCGCCGGCCAGCCCGCACAGGTTGCCGCCGTTCGCCTCGTCGCCGTTGGTCTTCATGTAACCGGGCGCGCTCCAGGCGTTGGCGTAGAAGCGGTTCACCCCGTAGGCCTTGGCTTCCTTGGCGAGCCACACCTGGCTCTCGTCGGCGCGGTCCCAGACGTAGCGCGGGGTCGCGTTGGGGCCACCGGGGTTCGTCGGCTGGATCGAACTGGCGGCCGTCGAGCCGATGTGCAGCCGCAGGATGGACATGCCCGCACCGGTGTTGCGGGACAACAGCAAATCGAGGATCTCCCGCTGTTTCGCCGCGGACAGACCCTGTGAACCGTGCATGATCTCGCCGCGTCCGAACGCCTCGGAGAACCCGAAACCGTCGATCTGCTGGTAGGTGCGCGCACCGTCGATCGTGACGGTGGCGGCCGCGTGTGCCGCGGGTGTGCCCACCAGTGTGCTGAGGCTGAGCAGGGCGATGGTTGCGAGCGCTGGGAGTCGTGCGGACACGGCGATGACCTCCGCTGGTTAGTAGACGCGCACTCCGTAACGGTTGAGCACCTCGACGACGGGCTGGAAGAACGTGACGCCACCGGACCGGCAGTTGCCGCTGCCGCCGGAGGTGATTCCGAGCGCGGTGCTGCCGGCGTAGAGCGGACCGCCGCTGTCACCCGGCTCGGCGCAGATGTTGGTCCTGATCATCCCGTGCACGCTGCCCTCGGCGTAGTTCACCGTGGCGTTGAGGCCGGTGACGGAGCCGCAGTGCGTCCCGGTGGTGCTACCGCGGCGGCACGCCCGCTGGCCGACGGTCGGGTTGGCCGCCCGCGCGATGTCCTGGGAGCCGACGGTGCCCGAGCGCGCGATCGAGGAGTCGTAGCGCACGATGCCGTAGTCGTTGCCGGGGAAGCTGGTGCCGGTGCGCGGTCCGATGCGCGCTCCGCCCGACGCCGACCAGGTCGAGCCGATGTTGGTGCAGTGCCCCGCGGTGACGAGGAAGTCGCGGCCCGCGCTGTCCTTCACGTTGAAGCCCAGCGAACAGCGTGCGCCGCCGGTGTAGATCGCGTCGCCGCCGCTGATCATCGGCTCCAGCGTGCCGGCCATTCTTTCGAGCTGCACGGTTTGCGCGTGCCGGGCGGCCACCGCCCGCACCTGATCGAGCTTCGCACCGGTGACCGTGTCGTCCACGGAGACGACGACCTGGCCGGTGGCCGGGTCGACGGCCCACGCGGTTCCCGGGACGCGGGCCGATTCCGTCAGATCCGCGGTGGCAGCGTTGATCTGCGCCGTGGTGATCGGTGCAGCGGTGGCTGTCGGTGTGCACATGGCCGCGCCGGCCAGCAATGCGGCGGCCATCCCGGTGGCCCGCCGGACGGCTGATTTCGTGAGCGCCATCGTTCCTCCTGAGAAGCGGAATTTCCCATCCGACGAACCGCAGGGATTGTCGAATTTCAGGCTGATCACGAACGATAGGGGTGATGAGTTAGTGAGATCTTGTGGCGAGCGCCGATGTCAACAACTGTCAAGGAGTTCGTCGAATCGATCGCCGAGCCGGGTGCGCAGCTTGCCGAGCTCGCGGCGGATCGGGGTGGCGGACGTGGCGGTGGCCGCCCCGATCACCGGTCTCGCCACCTCCACGGCGGCGTCGAGATCACCCAGGCACGCCTGGGCGTCGGCCAGGCGCAGGGTCAGCAGGAACCTGCTGCCGTGCATCCGTGCGGGCATGTTCGCGAGCGACGTCTCGGCGAACCCCGCCGCGCGGCCGGCGACCTCCGGCCGTCCGGTGGCCTCCGCGAGATCCCGCAGGCCGCCCGCCAGGTGCGAGGCGATGAACGTGGCACCCTCCGCGCCGGTCAGCCACGGTGCCTCGATGCGATCCCGGTCGCCGAGCTGTTCGGCGGCACGCTGGGCGGCCCGCGACAGCTGGGCGAACTGCCGCTCATCACCGAGGAGCGCGTGGGCGCGGGCCTGGTCGAGTTTTGCCTGGACAGCGGTCCACCGGCGGCCGGGGTCCACCGCCGCCGCGGCGTGGGCGTACTCGAGCGCGGTCGCGCCGTCGCCCTCCATCATGGCGAGCACGCTCATGCTGCTCAGCGCCGAGCAGGCGGTCGGCAGGCCGTCCGAGGCCAGCGCCCACTCCACGCTGCGCTGCAGCCACGCCATGGCGATCCCGTGCTGGCCGCGCTTCACCCGCAGCCAGCCGGCCAGGTCGGCGTAGCGGGCGGCGAGCCGCAGCAGGCTGTCCGGATCGTCGCCCCGCGCCCTCGACACCGTCGCCATGAGTGCGCGCAGTGCTTGCTCGACCGGGGCCGCGAGGTCGCCGCCCACCATGCTGACGTCGGCTTCGACGAAGGTCGTGAGCAGCGCGGCGAACCCGTGCACGGTCTCGGTGCCCACCGCCCCCGCCGCAACGCCCGGCACGTCCGCGAGGCTCGGTGGCGTGGGCGTGGTGCAGCCGTCAGCGCCGTGCATCGGGCAGATGACACCGAACGCGGGCAGCTCGACGTACCGGTTCTGCGGCCGAGGCGGATCTGCGCCGGGCGGGACCCTGGGCGGCGGGATCGCGGTGGTCCCCGCCGGCATTCGCCAGTCGGACCGCAGCCGTGCGCGGACCTTCGTCGCGAGTGCGAGCAGCGCGCCACCGGCTGCCAGTACGTCGTCGGCCTTGCTCGCGAACGCGACCCGCGGCTCGCGGGCGCCGCTCTCGATCTTGGAAACGTAGGTGTGGTGATAGCCGAGGCGGGCGGCCAGCTGCACCTGAGTGAGACCCGCCCGCTCACGCAGCCGGCGGAGCTCCTGACCGAACTCGGCCTTGCCCGGCGTCGCAGTAGTCATTTGTTCGCCACCCCCGCGCCATTGTTCGGGCGCCGGACGCGGAAGGCAGCTCAGCGCGTCCGGCTCCGTGAACGTTAACGGTGTTCGGGGCCGGTGTCAGTAGTCGGGATGGCTGCTCGATTAATTACCGATAACACCATTCGAGTCGAATTCGACGATTCTTCGACGAATTCGGCCGCGGCAGCTGAGAATCGGCGTGTCTCAGTTCGAGAAGGCTCATCCGGTGGTCAGCTCGTAGACCGTCTCCTGGTGGTAGGTCTCGCCCGGGCGCAGCACGCTGGTCGGGAAGTCCGGGCGGTTCGGCGAGTCGGGGAAGCGCTGTGCCTCCAGGGCGAAACCCGCGCCACGCCGGTAGGGGCGGCCGCTCGTGCCGATCAGCGCGTCGGAGAGGAAGTTGCCGGAGTAGAACTGCAGTCCCGGCTCGGTCGTGCGCATCGTGAGCACCCGGCCCGAGGACAGGTCGTGCACCTGCGCGGCGAACGCGGGATCGTCGAGCACCCAGTTGTGGTCGTACCCGTGCCCGATGCGCAGCTGGGGGTCGGGCGACTCGATGCGCGCACCGATCGGGGTGGGTTCGCGGAAGTCGAACGGCGTGCCGCCGACCGGAGCGGGATCGCCCACCGGGATCAGCCGGTCGTCGACCGGGAGGATGCGGTCGGCCCGGATCGTCAGCAACTGGTCGTAGATGTCGCCGGAACCCTCGCCCGCGAGGTTCCAGTAGGCGTGGTTGGTGAGGTTCAGGACGGTGGGCGCGTCGGTTTCCGCGCGGTAGCCGATGGTCAGGCGGTTGCGCGCGTCGAGCCGGTAGGTGACCTCCACCGTGACCCGGCCGGGGAAGCCCTGGTCGGCGTCGTCGCTGACGTGACTCAGCCGCACGCCGGCCCCGTCGGCGTCGGTGAACGTGCTCGCCTGCCAGACGTGCGTGTCGAACCCGGTGACACCGCCGTGCAGACAGTTACCGTTCTCGTTGGCGGACACGTGGTACTTGACGCCGTCGAGGGTGAACGCGGCGCCGGCGATCCGGTTGGCGTAGCGACCGACCGTGGCACCGAAGAACACGCGGCCCGCGTCAGGTCGGTTGTTGGCGACATAGCCGTCCAGGTCCGGGAACCCGAGCACCACGTTCGCCAGCTCGCCGTCGCGGTCAGGTGCGTCGAGCGACTGCAGTACACCGCCGAGATCCAGCACCCGCACGGTGATCCCGCCGGGGTTGGTCAGCACGTAGCGGTGGACGGCAGTGTCGCCGATCTTGCCGAAGTTCTCGCGGCTGATGGTGGGTGCCGCGGTGTCGGAGCGGTGCATCGGCGCCTCTCGTCAGGGTGGTCAGCGCCTGCTATGTTAGCGCTAACAACCACCGGAGGCTCCCACCTCTCCACGAACCAGGTGGTTGGGTGCGTCGCGTTCTCGCAGCTGTGGCCTCCTCCGATGCGAGAACGCGGCGCTGTCAGACGTTGGGGCTCGAACGACCGTGCTGGGGGTACGGTCGCACTCGTGTGGTCTGGCTCTGGTCTTGAACGACAGTGCCGAGGTGCGGTCGAACTTGACGCGGGCAGACCCCGATGCCGAACTGCGGCATCGGGGTCTGCGGTGGCTCGCGATGTGGTGTGGCGCCGGTCTTGAGTGACGTGCCAGGGGCGTGGTGGAACCCGATGCGGGCAGGTCCTGGTCGCGGCCGACAGCACCCGGCCCCGGGCCGAACCACGACACCGCCAAAGCCAGTGGTGGGAACGCTCTCAAGGCTGTGAACAACCAGGTTGGTAGTAGTTATGTGCTCGATGATCACGAGTTGGTAGTACTTGCACACACCTAACTCGCGATGAGAGCGCGAACATCGAGGTCAGCATCACCGACCGGCATTGGCACTACACACCGATCCGAGCCGCGACACCACGGCGCGGTTGAACCCGATGAAGCCAAGCTCCGATGCCGAACGCCGGCATCGGAACTTGCGACGGCAATGCGCCCCGGTCAGTCCCCGATCTCGAACACCGGCTCCATCGCACGGTCGAACCCGACGCGGCGACCAGGCCCGGTCATCGTCAGCCGCACAGCGGTGTCGATGTCCGCACTCGACCGGCCCACGCGCAGCTCCACATCACCGGAATCGACCTGGCGGTCGCCCGCCCGACCGGTGTAGGCGGTGAGATCAGCATGCAGCGTCGCGGTGACCGTGCGGGTCTGACCGGGCGCGAGATCGACCTTCACCGCGCCGACCAACTGCAGTACGGGCCGCGCGACCTCGGCCACCGGGTCGTGGAGGTAGATCTGGACGACCTCGGCGGTGCTGGTCTCGGTGCTGTTGCACAGGGTTGTGGTCAGCCGGCAGGTTCCGTCGGTCGGCCACTCGGCTGACTCCGTGCCGACGGTCAGCCAGGTGGCGGAGGCGTAGGAAAGGCCGTGACCGAACGGGAACAGCGGCGTCGGGTCGACGGTGCTGATCTCGGTGCGCGCGCCGAGTGCGGCGGTGAGGTAGGTCGACGGCTGGCTCGAACCCGCGCCGGGGAAGCTCACCGGCAGCCTGCCGGAGGGGTTGATCCGTCCACTGAGGACACCGGCGAGTGCGGCGGCGCCTTCCTCACCGGGGTAGAAGCCGCACACCACGGCGGCGAGCCGGTCGATCTGCCGGCCGAGCTCGTACGGGCGGCCCGACAGCAGCACCAGCACGACCGGCGTGCCGGTGCCGAGCAGTGCCTCCAGCAGTTCCTCCTGCCGGCCGGGCAACCGGAGATCGACGGCGTCGCAGCCCTCACCGGACGTGCCGCCGCCGAACAGGCCGGCCTGGTCGCCCAGCACGGCGACACAGATCTCGGACCGACTGGCCGCCTCGACGGCCTCGGCGATCTCCGCGTCGCTGCCGCCCGTTACCGGACAGCCCAGCGCGAACACGGTGTCGTGCTCTTCTGCCAGCGCGTCCAGCACCGTCTGCACCTCGATGCCCATCGGCACGTCCGGGTGGTGCACGCCGACGTGCAGCGGGAACGAGTAGCAGCCCATCATCGCGCCGGGGTCGTTCGCCCGCGGGCCGACGACGGCGATGCGGCGCCGGCCGGTCAGCGGCAGCGCACCACCGTTGTGCAGCAACACGATCGAGCGTTCGGCGAGCTGTCGTGCCAGTGCGCGGGACTCGGCGTCGTCGAGATCGATGTCGTCGCCGGTGATCTCCGGGGTGTAGCCGGGATCGAGCAGGCCCAGCTCGCACTTCTGCAGCAGCACGCGTTCCAGCGCCCGGTCGACGAGCGCCTCGTCGGCCCGGCCGGCGTCGAGTGCGGCCAGGAGGGGCTCGCCGTAACAGTCCACTGTGGGCAGTTCGACGTCGATGCCCGCCGTGAGCGACTGGATCGCGGCGTCCTCGCGGTCGGCCGCCACGCCGTGCAGCTTCTCCAGGAACGGCACGGCGAAGTAGTCGGCGACAACGGTTCCGGTGAAGCCGTAGTGCCCGCGCAGCAGTTCGGTGAGCATCGCCGGGTCGGCGGCGACGGGGACGACCGTCGTTGCCGGTGTAGGAGTTCATCACCGAACGCGCGCCCGCCCGCAGCGCCATCTCGAACGGTGGCAGCAAAACGTCCGCCAGCTCGCGCGGGCCGATCGAGGCGGGCGCGAGGTTGCGGCCGGCGCGCGAGGCCGAGTGGCCGGCGAAGTGCTTGAGGGTGGCGACGATCCCGGTCGACTCCAGCCCGGCGACGTACGCGCTGCCGATCACGCCGACCAGGTGCGGATCCTCGCCGATCGACTCCTCGACCCGGCCCCAGCGCAGGTCCCTGGTCACGTCGAGCACCGGTGCCAGGCCCTGGTGCACGCCGAGCCGGCGCATCGAACGGCCCATGAGTTCGGCCATGCGCCGCACCAGGTCCGGCTCGAAGCTCGCGCCCCAGCACAGCGGCGACGGGTACACGGTGGCCTGCCAGGCGGCCAGCCCGGTCAGACACTCCTCGTGCACCACCGCGGGAATGCCGAACCGGCCGCGGCGGATGATCTCCCGCTGGGTGCGGGCAAGACTGCGGGCGCCCACTTCGGGCGCGATGGGGCGGGTGCCGTACACGCGGGTGAGCTGGCCGAGGCCGTGCTCGACGAGCTCGTCCCAGTCCATGGGCACGGCGAGGTCGTGCTGGTGCGGCGCCACCTCGCCGCCGGACTCGATGCCAACCCACACCCCGTACAGCTGCGCGACTTTCTCGCGCAGTGTCATCCGCGGCAGCAGATCGCGCACACGGTCGGCCGGTGCGGCGTGCGGGTCGCGCCAGAGTTCGCCGGACGTGGTGGCGTCGGTCGTCACAGGTCCTCCAATGGAGTCAGGAGAGCAGAGCGCGCGTCGACTGCCGGACGACGAGCTCGGTGCCGAGCGTGATGTGCGTGTCTTCCGGCTCTTCGCCGTTGATGAGCCGCACCAGCAACGTGATGGCGCGCCGGCCCATCTCGCGGATCGGCTGTTGCACCGTCGTCAGCGGCGGGGTGCACAGCGCGGACTCGGGGATGTTGTCGAAGCCGATCACGGAGAGGTCCTCGGGCACCCGGAGGCCGAGTTCGAGGGCGGTCTCGATGGTCGCGATGGCGGTGATGTCGTTGGCGGCGAACACGGCGGTCGGCCGGTTGGGGGCGTTCAGCAGTTCGCGCGCCGATCCGGCGGCCACGTCGTGGTCGTACTCGCCGCGGCGGATCAGGGTCTCGTCCACCGGTACACCCGCGGCGACCAGTGCGCGCCGGTAGCCGGTTTCCCGCTGCTGGGCCGACTTCAGGTCCTCGCGGCCGGTGAGCAGGGCGATCCGGCGGTGGCCGAGCTCGAGCAGGTGCTCGGTCGCGACCTGTCCGCCGTGCAGGTTGTCGGAGTCGACGGTGGGCAGCGCCGCGCGCCCGGTGTGCGGGTCGACCGCGACGACCGGGGTACCGGGCAGACCCTCGAGGTCGACCGCGGGCGTGACGAGCACGGCGCCGTCGACCAGGGTGCCGCTGAGCCGCGTCAGGTACCGCTGTTCCCAGCCCTGCGGGTCGCCGGTGCGCCCACCCGCCGAGTACACGACGAGCTCGAAACCGGTGCCGCGGATGGCATCCGCCGTGCCCTTGAGCAGTTCGGTGCTGAACGGCTCGATGTCGGCGACCAGGATCCCGATGACGTTCGTGCGGTGGTTGCGCAGGCTCTGCGCGACCAGGCTCGCCTCGTACCCCAGCTCCTTGATCACGGCCGTCACCCGCGCGAACGTCTCGGCGGAGACGCCGTAGCGCTGGTTGAGGACCTTGGAGACGGTGGCGACCGAGACGCCGGCCTGAGCGGCGACGTCACGGATAGTGACACGTGAGCGTGGAGGCACGGGCACAGGCTAGCCGTGTAAAACGTTATCGACAACGATTGACACGGCGAGAAAGACGCGGAATTCTCACTAGCCGTCGCGCAACGTCACGACCCGTCCAACTCGGCCGACGTCGTCAGGAGTGGACCCAATGCGTTCTGTGCACAAGTTGTCCGTCGCTTTAGCCGCCGCAGCGACGCTCCTGCTCGCCGCGTGCAGCGGCTCGGGCGGTGGCGATGCCTCAACCAACGGTCCGGTCACGCTCACCTGGTGGCACAACCGGACCACGGAACCGATGAAGACGATCTGGCAGCAGATCGCCGACGACTTCCACCAGACCCATCCGGACGTCTCGTTCACGATCGAGCCGATCCAGAACGAGCAGTTCCAGACCAAGGTGCCGCTGGCGCTGCAGGGCAACACGCCGCCGGACATCTACCAGCAGTGGGGCGGCGGCGGCCTCGCGGACCAGCTCAAATCCGGCAAGCTCGGCGACATCACGCAGGCGTCGTCAAGCTGGATCGGCCCGCTCGGTCAGTCCGCCAAGGGCTGGCAGGTCGGCGGCAAGCAGTACGGCGTGCCGTACCAGATGCACGCCGTCGGGTTCTGGTACCGCAAGGACCTCTTCGCCACCGCCGGCGTCACCAGCCCTCCGTCCACGCTGGACGAGCTGAACGCCGCCGTCGCCAAGCTCAAGACGGCGGGCCTGGTGCCGATCGCGGTCGGCGGCAAGGACCGCTGGCCGGACGCGTTCTACTTCAACTACTTCGCGATCCGCCAGTGCTCGGTCGACGCGCTGAAGAAGGCCGTCGAGAAGACCGAGTTCGCTGACCAGTGCTTCCTCAAGGCCGGCGAGAACCTGAAGACGTTCCTGGACACCAAGCCGTTCCAGGACGGGTTCGTCGGCACCCCGGCCCAGCAGGGCGCGGGCAGCTCGGCGGGCATGCTCGCGAACGGCAAGGCCGCCATGGAGCTGCAGGGCGACTGGAACCCGGACGTGATGCAGTCGCTCTCCGAGGACAAGGACCTGGACTCGAAGATCGGCTGGTTCCCGTTCCCGACGGTGCCGGGCGGTCAGGGCGACCCGACCGCGGTCCTCGGCGGCGGTGACGGCTTCTCGTGCACCTCGCGCGCTGCCAAGGCCTGTGCGGACTTCCTCGGCTACCTCGTCGGCGAGGAAGTGCAGAAGAAGCTCGCCGCCACCGGATCCGGCCTGCCCGTGCATCCGGCCGCCGTGGCGTCGCTGAAGACCGAGACGCACAAGACGATCTCCGAGTACGTCGGGAAGTCGCAGCACCTGCAGTTCTACTTCGACATCGCCTTCCCGACCAACGTCGGTCAGGCGCTGAACGACACGATCGCGAACTTCTTCGCAGGTCAGGGCGGACCGGACACCATCGTGCAGTCGGTGACCAAGGCAGCCGCCGGGAACAAGTGATGAGCACCGCGACCAGTTCGCGGCCGTTGACCGCCCCCAGCTCACCCGCGCCGGTGGCTGGGGGCGCCCGGCGGCGGTCCCGCACTCGGACCCGTCTTGAGCTCACGCTCCTGCTGGCACCGGCTTTGGTGCTGTTCGTGGGGTTCGTGCTGATCCCGATCGGCGTGGCGGCGTACTACAGCCTCTACTCGTGGAACGGCTTCGGCCCGCTGACGAACTTCGTCGGCCTGGACAACTATGTCGACGCCCTCTCCGGTGACGTGTTCCGCAGCGCCATCGGGCACAACCTGATCATCGTGGCGCTCACGATCGTCGTGCAGCTTCCGCTGAGCATCGGCCTCGCGCTGTTGCTCAACCGGAGGCTGCGAGGCCGGACGTTCCTGCGGATGGTGGTCTTCGCGCCGTACGTGCTGTCCGAGGCCGTCACCGCGGTGATCTGGCTGCTGATCCTGCAGCCGGGCGGGTTCGTCGACGAGGTGCTGCGCGGCGTGGGCCTGGGCTGGTTCGTGAAGCAGTGGCTGGCCGATCCGAAGATCGTGCTCTACACGCTGTTCGTCGTGATCACCTGGAAGTACATCGGGTTCGGCGTGATTCTGCTGCTGGCGGGGCTCCAGGGTATCCCCGCCGAGCTGCGGGAGGCCGCCGCACTCGACGGCGCCAGTCCGTGGCAGGCGACCCGGCACGTCGTGCTCCCGTTGCTGGGCCCGACGATCCGGGTGTGGATCTTCCTGGCGGTGATCGGGTCGCTGCAGCTGTTCGACCTGGTCTGGATCATGACGCTCGGCGGACCGGCCAACGCGTCGACGACCATGGTGACCTACCTGACCGACCACGGCTTCAAGCGCTACGAGTTCGGGTTCGGCAGCGCGGTCGCGGTGATCCTCTTCATCATCTGCTTCACCTTCGCACTGCTGTACCAGCGATTCGCGTTGCGCCGCGACACCGACGGCGCACTGACCAGGGCGGTGAACTGAGATGGCACGTCGTAACACCGCCGGCTATCTCGCCGCGTTCGCCGTCGTGGGCGTCACGGTCGTGCCGCTGCTGTTCGTGCTGCTGGGCGGGTTCCGCACGACGGCCCAGATCAACACCTCACCCGCGGGGCTGCCCAGCCCGTGGGTGTGGGACAACTATCGCGACGTGCTCATGTCGCCGGTGTTCTGGCGGCTGCTCGGCAACAGCGCCCTGATCGCGGTGATCGCGACGACGCTCGCGGTCGCGCTCGGCTCGATGGCGGCGTTCGCGTTGTCCCGCTACACCTTCCGGGGCAGGGAGGCGTTCTACACGCTGTTCACGCTCGGCCTGCTGTTCCCGCTGGGCGTGGCGGCGCTGCCGCTGTACCTGTGGCTGCGCCAGCTCGGCCTGCTGGAGAACCCGCTCGGCGTCGCGATTCCCGAGGCGGCGTTCTCGCTGCCGATCACGATCGTGATCCTGCGCCCGTTCATGCACGCGATTCCGGCCGAGCTGGAGGACGCCGCGCTGCTCGACGGCACGGCCAAGCTCGGCTTCTTCTGGCGCATCCTGCTGCCGCTCTCGCGACCGGCACTGATGACCGTGTCGGTGCTGGCGTTCGTCAGCAGCTGGAACTTCTTCCTGCTGCCGTTGCTCGTGTTCAACGACTCCGCCAACTTCACGCTGCCGCTGGGCGTCGCGATGTTCCAGTCGGAGCACTCGGAGGACACCGCGAAGGTGCTCGCCTTCACCGCGTTGTCCATGATTCCCGCGCTCACGTTCTTCGTGCTCGCCGAACGTCGCATGGTCGGCGGCCTCACCGGTTCGGTCAAGGGCTGAACCCAACTCCCTCCTGAGGAGTAGTTCGACGATGACCCCACCCCTCGCCAGACGGAACTTCCTGCAACTGATGGCCGTGCTGACGGCCATGGGCGCGACAGCGACGACAGCGACAGCAGCCGAACGCGTGTCGAGCCAGGGCGGATCCGGCCGCTTTCCCCTGGTGTCCAAGGGAAAGGCGACCACACTCGTGGTCAGCGGCGGGGATCATCCCGGAGTGGTCCGGGTAGCCGCTGATCTCCAGGCCGACATCGAGCGCGTCACCGGGATCAGACCGGCCCTGGTGCTCGACACCGTCCCGGCCCATGGCGACGTGGTGCTGATCGGCTCACTCGGCCGCAGCCCGCTGGTGGACGACCTGGTGGCGGCGGGGAAGCTCGACGTCACCGGCATCGCGGGGAAGTGGGAGACCTCGCTGACGCAGGTCGTGCGGACGCAGCGGACGCGGACGCTGGTGATCACCGGCAGCGACCCGCGCGGCACGATCTTCGGCGCCTACGACATCTCGCGGTGCATCGGCGTCTCACCCTGGTACTGGTGGGACGACGTGCCGCCGGAGCACCGCGACGAACTGCACGTGGAGGCGGACCGGCACAGCCTCGGCACGCCGTTCGTCAAGTACCGCGGCATCTTCATCAACGACGAGAACCCGGCGCTGGGCACGTGGGCGCCCTGGTACTTCGGTTCCGGCCACGCGCCCGGCTTTCCCAACGGGTTCAACCACCAGTTCTGGGAGAAGATCTTCGAGACCGTCCTGCGGCTGAAGGGGAACTACGTCTGGCCGGCCGTGTGGGGCCGCGCGTTCGCCGAGGACGACCCGCTCAACCACGCCACCGCCAAGCGCTACGGCATCGTCATGGGCACCTCGCACGAGGCACCGATGATGCGCGGCATCGAGGAGTGGAACCGTCATGCCGTGGCGGCCGAGCGCGACGCCGCCGGCAACATCGTCACGCCGGGCCACGACCCGTACGGCGGCACGGGGGAGTGGAGCTTCCGCCGCAACGCCGAGGCGATAAAGGCCTACTGGGCCGACGGCATCAAGCGCATGGTGGACGAGGACTTCGAAGGCGTGGTCACCGTCGGCATGCGCGGCAACGGCGACACCCGCCTGCCCGACGGCGACAGCATCGAGTTGATGCGGTCGATCCTGGCCGCCGAGCAGGACGTGCTGGCCCGCGTCACCGGCCGCGACCCGGCCTCCGTCCCGCAGGTGTGGACGCTCTACAAGGAAGTGATGCGGTACTGGGAGAAGGGCCTGCGCCCGCCGGACCACGTCACCGTCGTCTTCCCCGACGACAACTGGGGCAACCTCTGCAAGCTGCCCGACCGGTCGTTGCCGCCCCGCGCGGGCGGATACGGTCTCTACTACCACTTCGACTACGTCGGCGGGGGCCGCAACTACAAGTGGGTCGACACGTGCCCCGTCGCCAACGTGTGGGAGCAACTGAACCAGGCCGCCGAGTTCGGCGTCTCCCAGCTCTGGGTGGCCAACGTCGGGGACTTCAAGGGCAACGAGCTGCCGGCCCAGTTCTTCCTCGACTACGCCTGGAAACCGTTCCCGCACGATCGGCTGCCCACCTGGGAGCGTGCGTACGCCGAGCAGAACTTCGGCCTGCGCAACGCCGCGGCCATCGCCGAGGTGCTGAGCACCTACGGCAGGCTCCAGGCGCGGCGCAAGCCCGAGCTGCTCAACCGCAAGATCACGGGTGAAGGCACCTCGATCGTCTACGACGACAAGGCCACGCCGTTCAGTCTGGTGAACTACCGCGAGCTCGACCGCGTGACCGAGGAATGGCGGAAGCTCGCGCAACGCGCCGAGCAGATCGCCGCACGGCTCCCGGCGGCGTACCAGGACGCGTTCTACGAGCTGGTGCTGTACCAGGTGAAGGCGACCGCGAACCTCTACGAGCTGCGGCACGCGGAGTTCACGAACATCTTCTACGCCGGGCAGGGCCGCGCACTGACCGGCGATCTCGCCGCGACGGCAGAGGCGCGGTTCGCCGACGACCTGGCGTTGGCCGAGCGGTTCAACACCGCCGTCGCGGGTGGGAAGTGGCGTGGTTTCCAGACGCAGCCGCACATCGGCTATGGCGACGTGGAGCGCTACGGGCCGAACGCACCGTGGCAGCAGCCGGAGAAAGACCACGTCGCGTTGCCCGACGAGATCTTTCCGCCGGTGCGGCGGATCACCGTGGTCGGCGGCGCCGAGATGGGCGTTGCGATCGACGGCTCCGAGCAGTGGTGGCCGTCCTCTTCGGACATACCGGTGCTGCCCGAGTTCAGCCCGTTCCAAAGCCAGGCCGCACAGTTCGTCGATGTCTTCAACCGCGGCCGCGAACCGTTCGACTGCACGATTCGCGCCGGTGTGTCCTGGCTGCGGGTGCGGCCGGGCTCCGGCCGGGTGGACAAGCAGCTGCGGGCGGAGATCGAGGTCGACTGGTCGCGTGCGCCGAAGGGTGTGACACGCGTTCCGATCGTGGTGTCCGGCGCGGGCCGCACGGTGACCGTCGAAGCCGTGGTCCGCAACCCCGACGTGCCGCGTGCGTGGCGCCAGGGGTTCATGGAGGCCAACGGATATGTGTCGATGGAGGCCGAGCACCACAGCGCGAACATCGCTGTGGACGGTGTGAAGTGGCGGCGCATCGACGGTCTCGGCCGGACGGGAGCCGGCCTGAAGCCGTTCCCGGTGACGGCTGCGAGCCAGGAACCCGGTCGTGGCCCGCGGCTGGAGTACCGGATGACACTGCTCACCCCGGGCGAGGTGACGGTGTGGGCGTACCTCTCGCCCCGCGCCGGAGTGCTGCCCGTACCAGGACTGCGCTACGCGGTCTCGTTCGACGACGCGGCACCTCAGGTCGTCGACGTCATCAAGGTGACAGGCGCCGACCACACGGCGATGAACCGGCAGTGGGAACGCACCACCTCCGACAACGTCAACCTCACCGCCACCCGGCACGTGATCGCGGCACCCGGCCCGCACGTGCTCAGGTTCTGGATGGTCGATCCGACCGTCGTTGTGCAGAAGCTGGTCGTGGACACCGGCGGTCTGCGACCGAGCTACCTCGGTCCGCCGGAGAGCAAACGGTTCTGACAACCCCTCAAGGAGCGACAATGATGTTGCGTTTATCCCTTGGTACCCGGTTCCTCGCGATCGCGGCGGCGGCGGCCGCGATCGCGGCGGGCCAGGCGGCACCCGCGTCGGCTGCGGGACCGTTGAAGGACAAGACGAACAGGATCGTGGGCAGCGCTGTGGCCGCCCAGAACCTGAACCAGGCCGACTTCCGGACGGTGCTGACGCGCGAGTTCGACAACGTCACCCCCGAGAACGAGATGAAGTGGGCTGTCGTCGAACCCCAACGCAACCAGTTCAACTGGTCCGGTGCGGACGCGATCGTCAACTACGCCCAGCAGAACGGCAAGACCGTGCGCGGGCACACGCTGGTGTGGCACAGCCAGTACCCCGGCTGGCTGAACCCCCTCGGCGGCAACGAGCTGCGCAACGTGGTCCAGCAGCACATCAACACCGAGATGGGCCGGTACCGCGGCAAGATCCGCGCGTGGGACGTCGTCAACGAGATCTTCGAGGAGAACGGCTCGCGTCGGCAGTCGATCTTCCAGCAGAAGCTCGGTGACAACTTCGTCGCCGACGCCTTCCGCGCGGCCCGCGCCGCCGACCCGTCGGCGAAGCTCTACATCAACGACTACAACACGGAAGGCATGAACGCCAAGAGCAACGCCATGTACAACCTCGTGCGTTCGCTCAAGCAGCAGGGCGTGCCGATCGACGGCGTGGGCATCCAGACCCACCTGGCGACCCGGTACGGCTACCCGTCCGGATTCCGGCAGAACATCGAGCGACTGGCCGCACTCGGCCTCGATGTCGCGATCACCGAGGCCGACGTGCGCATCCAGCTGCCCGCCGACCAGAACAAGCTGAACCAGCAGGCGACCATGTACAAGCAGATCTGGGACGACTGCCACGCCGTCGCCCGCTGCGTCGAGTTCACCGTGTGGGGTTTCACCGACCGCCACTCGTGGGTGCCCGGCACGTTCCCCGGTGAGGGCGATGCCTGCCTCTTCGACCGGAACCTGAGGCCGAAGCCCGCGTACAACCGGATCAACCCGTAACAGGAGTGTCTACTTGACACAGTTCGCCAACCCGGTCCTGCCCGGCTCACATCCCGGATCCTTCGGTGTGCCGGGTGGGTCCGGACTACTACCTCGTCACCTCGACCTTCGAGTACTTCCCCGGCCTGCCGGTCTTCCACAGCCGTGACCTGGTGCACTGGCGCCAGCTCGGCCACGTGCTGGACCGTCCGTCACAGCTGCAGTTGCAGGGAGTGCGGGCGTCCGGGGGCCTTTACGCGCCCACGATCCGGCATCACGACGGCGTGTTCTACGTGGTGTGCACCCTGGTCGACGGCCCGCGGGAGACCGGCAACTTCGTGGTGACCGCCACCGATCCGGCCGGCCCCTGGTCCGAGCCGGTGTGGCTGCCCGAGGCCGCGGGGTTCGACCCGTCGCTGTTCTTCGACGACGACGGCAGCGCCTGGTGGCTGGCGACGCGCGTGATTCCGGGCGAGCGTCCCGGGCTGAACGAGATCTACCTGCGTTCGTTCGACACCGCGTCGCTTTCGCTGGCCGGACCGGAGCACGTGCTGTGGCGCGGTGCGCTGCAGGATCCGGTGTGGCTGGAAGCACCGCACCTGTATCGCGTGGATGACCGGTATTGGCTGGTGTGCGCCGAAGGCGGTACCGACTTCGAGCACTCCGTGGTGGTGGCTTCGGCGGACTCGGTCACCGGTCCGTATCGCGGGTCGCTGCTGAACCCGGTGCTGACCCATCGGCATCTCGGTCGCGCGCATCCGATCGCGGCGACCGGGCATGCCGATTTGGTGTGCACGCAGGACGGCGAGTGGTACGCGGTGCTGCTCGCGGTGCGGCCCTATGGCGGCTACTACTACAACCTCGGCCGGGAGACCTTTCTCGTGCCGGTGTCGTGGGAAGAGGCCGGCCCCGTGTTCAGCCCCGGCACCGGGCGCGTCGAGGAGAGCTATCCCTTGCCGCTGCCGGCGTACCCGTGGCCTTCCGCGCCCGATGACGTCTGGATGGTCCTGCGCACGCCTTCGGAGGACTTCTGGTCGGTCGACGGGCCCGGCCACGTGCGGCTGTCCGTCCGCCCGGAGTCGCTCGCCGATCTGGTCACGCCGAGCCTGGTGGTGCGCCGGCAGCAGCACCAGGACTTCCACTTCTCGGGTGTGCTCGAGCTCGCCGCCGGTGGGCCCACCGAGGCCGCCGGGCTGGTGCTGTTGCAGAGCAACGACTACCACGTCCGGCTGCTGCTGGGCGCGGACGGCTCGGTCACGCTGGTGCGCCGGGCCGGCGGGAAGGACGAGCTGCTGGCCAGCACCGAGGTGGAGCCGGGCGCGGTGCGGCTGGGGTTCGAGGCGCGCGGCCAGGACTACCAGGCGCTGGCCGGTGCCGCGGAGCTGGAGCCGCTGGGTGCCCCGTTCGACGGCCGGATCCTCAGCACGCCGGTCGCGGGCGGGTTCACCGGTGTCCACATCGGACTGTATGCGACCAGCGACGGTGCGCCGAGCTCGTCGTGGGCCTACTTCTCCGACGTCACCTACCGCACGCTGACCGGGACGGCGGGGGAGTAGAGCAGCCTTCCGTGCGCGGCCACCCGGACCAGCGCCCACCAGTGGGCGCCTGGTCTGGCGGTGGCGGCCGCGATCGCGGTTACCGGCACGGTGATGGTGCCCTCCGGCGGGATGACGAACGGCTGGGTCCGCGGGCCGATGTGCACCTCGTCGTGCCAGGTGCCGTGCGGGCTGATCACCGTGAGCTCGCCGCGCACCTCGCTCTGGGCCAGGTTCGTCAGCGACACCGGTAGTTGTGCGGTGTGGCCGGGTTCGAGGTCGATGGCGTCGGCCTGGAGTTCCAGGCTGATCAGGTCCTCGGTGGTGCGGGGACCGACCTCCACGGTGTCTTCGAGCGTCTGCCCCAGGTGATCCTGGATGCGGGCGGCCAGCAGGTGCCGGCCCGGCCGCGCGGTCACGGTGGCGGTGAACTCGGCGAAGTCGCCGGCTTCCAGGTCGTAGGGCCAGGTCTGGCCGCCTTCGAACGTCAGCTGTCCCTGTGCGGGCCGGCCGCTGCAGCTGACGGTGATCCGCACCTGGCCGGTGGCGCCGGGGTCGAGCTGGAGGCGGGACGGGTGCACGTGCACGCTCACCGGCAGGTTGCCGACGGGGGCCGGTCCGGTGTTGTGGCGCCAGTAACGGGTGTAGACCGGCTGGGCCGGTTCGACGGTCCTGGCCGACGCGCGGGGAGTCGCGGTGGTCGGCGCGAGACGCAGTGTCGCGACATCGGCCGCGGTCAGATCGACTTCCGCGTGTCCGGAGTGGACGGTCAGTGGCGCGAGGTCGCGTTCCTCCAATGCGTCGGTGCGGTGGCCCGCGCTGATGCCGCCGTACAGCGACACCGAGGCGGTCACCGGAGTTCCAGCCGACTCGTACAGCCTCAGCGTGATGTCCGGGCCGGATTCGGTCGCGGCGTTGGAGGCCAGCGGGTTGCCGCGGACCTTGGTCGCCGTCGAGAGGACTTCGGGCGGCGACACCGCCAGCAGACTCAGCTCACGCGGGAGATCACCGGCCGCGGAGGCGACCTGCCGGGCGTGCAGCGGGTGGTTGACGTCCTGCGCGGACCGGGCGAACCCGGCGTGGCGCCAGTCGCCGTTGCCGGCGACCAGGGTCAGGTCGAACGTGTGGGACCAGTGCTGCCAGGCGAAGCTGGAGCCGTCGGGCACGGTGCGCCGCTCGCCGTCGATCCAGACGCCCGCGGGCCAGCCGCTGCACGACCGCATCAGCGACACGTGCAGTGTGCCGTCCGGCGACACGACGAACCCCGGTGTGCCGCGGTTGATCACGGCCGCCGAGTAGTCGACGGCGGGCTCGGCCGTTCCTTCCAGGTCCGCGGGCACCTCGACCTCGACGCAGGCGTCGGCGAGGTCCGCGATCAGGGCCCGCGCGTCGGTGACGATCAGCACGGGCAGGTCGCGGGGGCCGCGCAGGTCGGCGTCCGGCACCCACTGCTTCGCCCGGATGTGGGTGGCGGGCACGAACACCCGGCCGGTCGCGGCAAGCACTCTCCCGGTAGCCGGCCGGTACGAGGGCCAGCACCTCGGCGGCGAACTCGTTGTGCCCCAGCACGATTCGGACGTCGGGGAGGTTCGAGTCCACGTCGAGGGCGCCGTAGCGGGGGCCGGTCGGACGGGTGCAGGTGGCGGTGACGCCCTTGGCGGCGAGCGCGGCCAGCACGTCACGCGCATAGGTCCCAGCGGTGGTTTCGGCGGTGGACTCGGCGGAGGTCTCGGTATTGGCGACGACTTCGGCGGCGGTCTCGGTCTCGGCGACGACCCCAGCGGCGGTCCCGGTGACAGTCTCGGCGACGACCTCGGCGACACCGATGGCGTGCAGGGCGCTGGAGCCGTCGGCATGGCGCAGGCGCAACTTGACCGGGGCCGAGAGGCCGGCCCAGGTGTGCGCGGGACTGTCGAGCGTCCACAGGTGCTCGGCGGCGTCGACGTCCGGGAAGCCGAACGAGCGGCCGACCGCACCGAAGCCGACCTCGGCGACGGGCAGCGTGCCCGGCAGGTCGAAGGCGAACCGGGTGCGCAGCAACCGGTCCTGCCCGATCGAACCGTCCACGAAGGACCGCAGATCGACCCTGGGCAGACCGTGCCACAGCGTGACGTGCTGGGTGATCCGCAGGTCGCCGAGAGTCGTGCGGCTGACGAGCCGTTCGCCGACCGGGCTCGTCTCGACGTGCACGTCGGCCGGACCGGCGCCGGCGCCGGGTCCGGTGGGCAGCAGGTGCCACGGCCCCTCGCCCCACACCGGATGGCCCGGATGTTCTTCCTGCACCACGAACTCCGCCACGACCTCGCCGGGCCGCACCAGTTCGCGCCCGGCCCTGCGGTCGTAAACGCTGCTCAACGCGCCGCCGCGAGCCGGGTCGGCCTGCACGATGAATGACTCGGAGGCCGCCGCCACACCGAGGCGCGGGGTCCAGGCCGGTGGGATGGCCTGGGCCTCGACCACTCGGTAGACGCGGTAGCCGGTCGCCGGTACCTGGTGGGCCAGGAAGGTGAGCGTGAGTTCGAGGGTGCCGTCCGGGTGCCGGACCACGGCCTCGGTCACGGCGGGAACGGTGCGGCCGTCGAGGTCCACGACGCGGGCGCCGCGCGGTCCGGCACCGGGCAGCCGAACCGTCACGGTGGCGATCGCGTCACGGGCAAAGGCCAGGGTGTTGACGACCAGCACGGCCTCACCCGCCCCGGCCGTGTCGGCGCGCTCAGCCAGGTGGTCCACGGCACCGGTCAGCACCGACCGGCCCAGCGACTCCGCTTCGCGCCACCCGGTCAGCAGGTCCAGGTACACCTGGTCGGACTCGGTACCGGTGATGGCGTCGTGGTGCGCGCCGTAGACCAGCTGGCGCCAAGCCTTGTCCAGTGCGGCATCCGGGTACGGAGCTCCCAGCAACGTGGTGAGCGCGGCCATCCGCTCGCCGTCCAGCACCAGCACCTCGGCGGCGCGCTGGGCCTGCTTGGTGTCGATGTAGGAGACGTCCTTGCCGGGGTAGACGGGGTTCATGTCCCTGGTCTGCGGGCTGAACGTCACCGAGCGCCGATCAGCGTCCGCGCGCACGGCGGCGAAGAAGTCGCGGGGGAGGCCGACGACGAAGCGCGGCCAGACGTACCGGGCGTTCCACTCCCGGTGGATCTCGGTGCAGAACCTGGACGGCACGTTGTGGTCGTGGCCCACCGGCAGCATGACGTTCCGGGTCGCGGCGACCTGGCGCAGAGTGCTGAACTGGCGGTAGGCCTCGGCCATCGCCTCTTCCAGGTTCGCCTTGCGCTCGATGTCCCAGCCGGCGACGTAGTGGTCGGCGAGATAGGCGGTGAGCACGCCGCGGCCGCTCGGCGAGATCCACTCGAACTCGGACGGGAACTGCATCCGGGTGATGTCACCGGTGTGGCGCTTGGCGCCGACGTGATGCCACGGGCCGCGTGCCCACACGCTGGAGGTGAGACCCGCGTCCGCCATCAGGCCGGGATAGGACGGGTCGTGGCCGAACACGTCGAGCATCCAGGCGGTGCGCGGGTCGGCACCCAGTACGTCGCGCTGGTAGCCGACGCCGTAGACCGCGTTGCGGATGGTCGACTCGGGGTGGGTGAGGTTGGTGTTGGCCTCGTTGTAGTTGCCGCCGACGATCTCGATCCGGCCGTCGCGCAGGAACCGGCGCAGGTCGTGACGATCACCGGGGAACGCGTCCCAGTGCGGCTTCAGGTAGTCGACCTCGGCCAGCACGAACCGGTAGTCCTCGTCCTGGCGCGCGGCGTCGAGATGGGCGCGCACCAGGTCGAACGCCGAGAGCTGGAACGGCATCCGCTTCTCCTGCGCGCCCGGCAGGTCGAGCCACGTCTCGGTGAAGCCGGCCTGGGTGTTCCACCACACCGGGTCGTAGTGGAAGTGCGAGACCATCCACATCGTCCACCCGGTCTCCGCGACGGTGACCGTGGTGTCGTGCCGCGACGAGCCGAGGAGCACGGTCGCCGGGTACGCGGTGCCCACCGAGGTGGGCGCGGCGAAGACCACGCCCACCTCGGCCACGACGGTGTCCGTGCCGGCCGGCACCTGCACCGGCGAGGGCGTGTCGACCAACGGGCCGGTGATCCGCAGAACCACCGGTTCGGGCCGCGGTCCGGTGACCGTGACCCGAACCAGCTGACGAGGTGCGGCAACGGACCCGGCGAACAGGTCCGTGCTCTCGACCGAGGCGACCAGGGCCTGTACCGAGGTCCCGTTCGATACGGGCCCTGGCACTACTTGGCTCCTGCCAGCGCGGCCTCGGCGTCGCGGAAGTACTGCGCCACCGCGTCGGTGACCGACATCTTGCCGAACGCGACCTGCTTGGCCGCCGCGTCCAGCGCCGACTTCGCGTCGTTGTACCCGGGCGGCGCGGTCGGTGCGGCCGGCAGGCCGTCCTTCGCCACCTCGTCGGCGACGTACTGGGCGTAGGTGACGTCCCGCTTGTCCGTGGCCGTGAGCGACGGCGTCAGAGCCTCCAGCGCCTTGCCCGACGGCGGGATGCCGCGGGTCATGGCCATGGCCTTGATCGCGTCGACGTCGCTGACGAAGAAGTCGATCAGCTTGGCGGCGCCTTCGGCGTTCTTGCTCTTCACCGGGACGGAGAGCAGCACACCGCCGCTGAGCGCCTGCCCGGTCTTGCCGTTGCCGCCGCGCGGGATGACGACGATGTCGAGCGCGTGCTGGGTCAGCGGCTGCATCTGCGCGAGACCCCAGCCGGTGGTCATCGCGATCTGACCGGCGATCAACGGGTGGTTGCCGGTCGCGGAGTCGGTGCTGGAGAGCATCTCGGGCGGGCAGATGGCGCCGGCCTTGCGCAGGCCGTCCCAGAAGGTGAACCACTCGGCCAGGTCGTTCTTGTCGAACCCGATCTTGCCGTCGGCGGTGTAGAGGTCCTTGCCGCGCTGGCGCAACCAGGGCTGCAACGCGCCGGAGTCGTCCTTCGAGGCGTCGAGCGCGCCGTACTTGCCCTGCCCCATCGCCTTCGACAGCTCACCGGCGATCCGGCTGAAGTCGTCCCACGTCCAGCTGTCCGCCGGGACGGGGATCTTCGCCTGCTCGAAGACGGTCTTGTCGAAGAGGATCGGGGCGAAGCCCGAGCCCGACGGCACGCCGTAGGGCTTGCCGTCCACCGCGCCGGCCGAGCGCACCGCGGGGTACAGCGTGTCCATGTGGATCGTGCCGGGGATGTACGACGTCAGGTCGGTCAGCACGCCCTTGGCGGCGTACGTGCTCACCAGCGCCGTGTCCATCTGGAAGAGGTCCGGCGGGTTGCCGCCCGCGAACTCCGTGTTGAGCTTGTTGAAGTAGCCGTCGTACCCGGAGTACTGCGCGTCCACCTTGATGCCGGTCTTCTCGGTGAAGATCTTCAGCGCGGCCTGGTAGGCCTTGTTGCGCGCTTCACCGCCCCACCAGCGGAACGTCAGCGAGTTGGAAGCCGAGCCGCTGTTGCTGGTCGGCGCGAAACCGCAGCCGGCCACCGAGGCCGCTGCGAGACCACCGGCGAGGCCGAACAGGCCCCTTCTGGAGATGGACATGTGTTTCCCTTTCTGGCGGTGAAAAGGCCCTACTTGATGCCGGTGGTGGCGACACCCTCGACGAGACGGCGTTGCGAGATCAGGAAGACGACGACGGTGGGCACGAGCGTGACCACGGACATCGCCAGCATCCCGCCGTAGCTCGACCCGCTCGCCCGGTCCACAAAGGCGTTGAGGCCCAGCGGCGCGGTGTAGCGGTTGTGGTCGGACAGGTAGACCAGCTGACGCAGGAAGTCGTTGAACGTCCAGATGAACGTCAGGATCGTGGTGGTGAGCAGCGCCGGCCTGAGCAGCGGCAGGATGATGCTGAAGAACACCCGCACGTGACCCGCGCCGTCCAGTGCCGCCGCCTCGTCCAGCTCGCGCGGGATGCCGCGGATGAACTGGACCATCAGGAAGATGAAGAAGGCGTCGTAGGCGAGCAGGTACGGCACCACCAGCGGCAGGAACGTGTTGATCCAGTTCAGCTGGTAGAAGATCGCGTACTGGGGGATCAGGGTCGCCTGGAACGGCAGCATCATCGTCCCGAGCATCACCGCGAACCAGAACTTGCGGAACGCGAAGTCCAGGCGGGCGAACGCGTACGCCGCCACCGAGCAGGACGCCACGTTCGCGATCACGGTCGTGATCGAGACCGTCAGCGAGTTGGCCAGGTAGACGGTGAACGAGGTGCCGGTCGCCGTCCAGCCGGTCACGTAGTTGGCGATCGTGAAGGCGAACGGCACCGGGTTCATCGTGGTGAAGATCTGGTTCTCCGGCTTGAACGACGCGCCGAGCAGCCAGACCATCGGATAGATCATCACCACCAGGACGATCAGCAGCACGGCGTGCGCACGCCAGTGGCTCCTAGTCCGCATAGTTCACCCACCTGCGGGCCGACCAGAAGTAGACCGCGGTGAAAAGACCGATGACGGCGAACAACACCCACGCCATCGCCGAGGCATAGCCCATCTGCATGCTGCCGAATCCCTTGAGGTACAGGTAGAGCGTGTAGAGCAGGGTCGAGTCGATCGGGCCGCCCAGGCCGTTGGAGATCACGTAGGCCGGGGTGAACGTCTGGAACGCGTTGATCGTCTCCAGCACCAGGTTGAAGAAGACCATCGGGGTCAGCAGCGGCAGCGTGATCCGGAAGAACATCGTGAACCGGCCGGCACCGTCGATCGACGCCGCCTCGTAGAGGTCCTGCGGCAGCTGCTTGAGGCCGGCCAGGAAGATCAGCATCGGGGTGCCGAACTGCCAGCCGGACAGCAGTACGAGCGTCCACATCGCGTAGCGCGGGTCACCGATCCAGTCCGCGCCCTGGATGCCGAAGATACTGAGGAACTGGTTGACCAGGCCGTCCCGCGAGAAGATCTGGCGCCACATCACCGACACCGCGACGCTCGCGCCCAGCAGCGACGGCAGGTAGAACGTCGCCCGGTAGAAGCCGAGCGCCTTCAGACCGCGGTTGAGCGCCACGGCGACGAGCAGTGCCGCGGCCAGCTTGAGCGGTACAGAAGTGAAGACGTACAGCAGCGTGACCTTGATGGACTGCAGGTACCGCTCGTCGGAGAACAGCCGGACGTAGTTCTCCGTGCCGATCCACTGTGGAGGCGTGAGCAGGTTGAACTTCGTCAGCGAGAGGTACAGCGAGTACACCATCGGGATCAGCGTGAACGCGAACAACCCGATCAGCCACGGCGCCAGGAAGGCGTAGCCGGCAAGGTTGTGCTTGTGCCGCTTGCGTTTGCGCGGCCGGACCGGGGGCGTTGCCTGCTCGGGGACCGGAGGGTCGAGCACGGCGACGCCGCTGTTCTCCGACATGTGTTCCACTCCTGGGACGTGATTGCTGCTGACTGCCGTCGGACCCACGCACGGCGCCGTTCCAGTGGTCCGTCCCAGGGAAAGCCGGAAAGCGCTTTCCGGGACTGTAGGAACCTGCTACGGGCCTGTCAAGACGATCTACTGGAAACCTTGTTCCCCGCTGAAACGGCCCGTTTCGTGCCTTGACTGCGAGGGGGGCGATAAGTTTACGTTTAAACGAACTGAGCGGGTCCCAGCCGCATCGAGCACGGGAACAGCGGGAAGGAGTGTTCCGGACCACGCACTCGCGCACCGCCTCACCGTGCGCCTGAGCACGTCCGTTTCCGGATCCGCGCAAGGAGTTTCCATGGCCGCCGCCGCGGTGTACCTGCCGAGCCAGCACGCCAGCGTGCACGACCTGCCCCACCACGACGAAGAGCTCCGGATGGTGCTCGCCAGGGCCGTGGCCGCGGCGATCGGCCGCCAGCGCGCCGACGGCAACCTGGAGGACCTCAAGGCCACCGACGACGTCGGTGACATGGCCCTCGGCGTGGTGTCGCTGCTGTGCCTGGCCTGGCACCGGGGTGACCGGCGGGATCGCGACCTGGTGGACGCGGCCCGGCGCGGCCTGGACTTCGTGCTGGCCGAGCGGGTGTTCCGCGAGGACAACCCCGGCGAGCCGTTCCTGCGCGTGCGCGACAGCGGCCTGCCGTATGCCCGGTACGTGCTCCAGGCCGGTGAGCACCCCTTCGGCGACTGGCCGAGCACGGTGTGGGCGCTGCTGCACGCGGTCAACGTGCTGGAGTTCGGCCGCGAGGTGATCACCGAGGAGCAGTACGGCGCGCTGGCCGAGCGTGGCCACCGGGTTCTGGCGCTGGCTGACCGACGCGAGCCTGTTCAACCCCCAGCAGACGGCGAACCAGGCGATCGGTGCCGTGGTGGCCGGTTTGACGCTGGGACGGCTGTTGTCCGAAAAGTCCATCGTGGACGATGCGATGTACCTGTACCACACCGAGGTCAGGGCCAACCGCGTCGTCGACCGGGAGCTGCGGCTGCCGGTCGAGCACGGCGCCGGCCACGACCAGAACTACCTGCCGATCTCGCTCACGTTCCTGGCCAGGGCCTACCAGGTGAGCGGCGAGCAGTGCTTCCTCGACGACGGCGACGAGATCGCCCGGCACCTCGAGACGAGGCTCTCCGCCCGCGGCTTCGACTACGGCGGGCCCCGGTACAGCGAGCAGCACTGCGGCTGCGAGGGCATGCTCGGCCTGCGGTTCTTCGGCGGCCGGATCGGCGCCGCGCTCGGCCGTTACCTCGGCGATCGCCGGGTGGCCTACTACTGCGCCGGCACGCCGGGCCTGCCGAGCGGGCACTTCGCGTTCGCCACGGTGTGGTTCTTCCTCGACGACCACGAGTGGTACCGCGAGCCCGCCGACGGCCCCGTGCACACCCGTTATTCGCTGCGGCACGGGCGGGCGTCGGTGTCGCTGACCGCGCAGCTGACGCCCTACTTGATCGATGCGGGTGGCACCGCGGTGATCGAGTCCGTTGTGGACCACCAGCACGGCATCGGGCCGTTGGTGGGCTACGCCGACGGCAGGAGGACGCTGCTCACCCGCCCGCTCGGCCCGGTCCGCGTGCGCGACCTCGCCGAAGGCGGTCTCGGCGCCAAGCTGGTGACCAAGGCGGTGGTGACCTGGGACCAGGTCATGCTCTCGGTGCAGCACCTGTACGTCACCGACGGCGAGCGTCTGCACGTGATCGCCGTGCTCGACCGCCGCGCACTGCCCGCCAACGCGGAGCTGGCCTTCCTGGCGGGCCTGCCCTACGCGACCGCGGAGGGTGAACAGCAGCGGCGCATCCGGACCGTCGCCGAGCCGGGCGGCGAGCCGTTCGACCTCGGTGAGCCCTGGAAAGCGCTCACCGCCAAGGGGACGCTGCTCGCCGGCGGTCTCGCGCTCAGCGCGGGTGGCCCGCTGCGGGTCGAGAACCCGCCGGACGGTCCGGCGTACTTCAACAGCCCGCGCACCGCCGATCTGACCCAGGAGCAGCTGTCGTTCTGGCTCGGTGACGATCCGAGGGGGTACGGCAACCCCGACGCCGGCTGGCGCCGCGTGATCGCGACCAACCACGTGCTGGCCGATCCGATCGCGGACGCGCCGCACGGCCTGGCCGTCTTCGCGCTCTGTTACGGGCCCGCACCGGTGGCTCTGCCGGTCGCGGCGGAGAAGGTCGTGGACGGTGTGCAGGTGCGCACGCCGTTCTTCACCGCACTGGTCGGCCATCCCGCCGGGGACGTGGCCGGTGAACCTGTGCTGCGGTTGACCACACCGTGAACTGTTAACGATCACATCTCCTCACGACGCGCCAGGTAACGCGCTGTTCCGTATTGTGCACCCACATCCCCGTGCCGCCACACACGGTCCTTGAAGGACTGTTGGGAGCGTTAACAATGACCACCGCCGACGCGTTCGATCGCAGAACCCTCCTGCGTCGTTCGGCGATGCTGTCCGTGGGCCTGGTCCTCGGCCCCAGCGCGCTGGATCTCGCCCTCGAAGCGAGTGCCGCCGCCCTGCCGACAGGCGCGACACCGTTCGTCGACTCCTACCGCACCAACGTGCCCGCCAACCTCACCCCGGAGACCAACGCCGCAGTGCGCGCGTTGTCCGGGATGCAGGAGCTCTGGCGCACCGGCAGCGCATGGGACAACGGCGTCGTGCTCAACCGCAAGGTGCTCGCGGCGAACGTCCGCCACGTCGCGCGGATCACCGGAGCGCGGACTCTCGACCAGGCCAAGCGAGCGTTCATCGTGGATCGTCAGCACCAGAGCTACAGCGCCATCGGTGGCCTCGGGCCGCTGGCCGACCTGTACAAGGCCGGCGCCAAGGCAGTCACCGGCATCACCTCCGCGCCGGACGGCACCCCACCGTCCACTGTGGAGGAAAAGCTGCCGGCCGACGCGCCGGCGGGCTCGGCGCTCGGGGCCGGCTCACCCGACTCCGACCTGGGCCAGGTGGTGCTCCTGGTCAACACCGTGCGCGGGCCGTTCGCGTCGGGCAACCCGTCCAAGGCCGCCTATCAGTACCCCCGGCCCTGGCGGCTGAGCCCGGACAGCACGGTCGTCCCGACCGGCGCGACCGACGAGTTCGGTTACCCGGTCTACCACTCCGACGTGGTCGTCGCCCCGCAGCTCCTGCGCCAGCGCAACCTCAAGCCCGTCGACGACGGCGGTTACCCGAGCGGGCACACCAATGCCGTGCACCTGGCCTGCCTGGCGCTCGCCTACGCGATCCCCGAACGGTTCCAGGAACTGGTGACCAGGGCGTTCGACCTGGCCGACACCCGGATCGTGGCCGGCATGCACTCGCCGCTGGACGTCGTCAGCGGCCGCACCCTGGCCACCGCGCTCGCCGCGGCCACCCTCGCCGACCCGCAGAACGCCGGCCTCAAGGCCGCCGCCAGGACCCAGGCCAGCGAGTACTTCCAGCGCCACGCCGGTGCGGCGGTGTTCGAGTACGCGCACTCCGCGGACGTCGCGAGCGACCCGTACGCCGACCGTGAAGAGAACGCGGCCCTGGTGGCTCCGCGCCTCACCTACGGGCTGCCCAAGACCGGTCAGCGGATCCCGATGACCGTGCCGAAGGGCGCGGAAGTCCTGCTGGAGACCCGGCTTCCGTACCTCACCGCCAACCAGCGCCGCGAGGTCCTGCGCACCACGGCGCTGCCGTCCGGGCACGCGTTGCTCGACGGTCCCGAGCAGTGGGGGAGGCTCAACCTCTTCGCCGCGGCCGACGGCTACGGCGCGTTCGACAGCGACGTGCGCGTCGACATGGATTCCAACCGGGGTGGTTTCCACGCGTTCGACACCTGGCACAACGCGATCGGTGGCCGGGGCGGACTGGTGAAGAAGGGCGCCGGGACCCTGACGCTGGCCGGTGCCAACAGCTACTCCGGCAGCACCCGCGTCGAGGGTGGCACGCTCGTCGCCGCTTCCGAGTCCGCACTGGGCACGGGCGATGTCGCGGTGCGCGCGGGGACGTTCCGGATCACGGCCGAGCACCTCCGCGTGCGGGGCGCGTACCGGCAGGGCGCGGGGACAACGCTGCAGGTCACGCTCCGGCGCGACTGCGCGGCGCTGACCGCCGGGCGGCCGGTCAGCCTGGGCGGCGTGCTGGAGATCTCGACGGACAACCTGAGGCCCGGCGACGTCCTGCCGGTGATCACCGCTCCCGTCGTCCTCGGCCGGTTCAGCCGCATCAGCGTGGTCGGCGGGGAGTACGACGTGGTGGCCCGCTACCGGCCGAACGGCCTGTCTGTGCAGGTCTGCCGCCGCTGAGGCACGTCTAGTCCACATAGGACGGTATCGAAACGGGTCGACGGCTTGTTCGACGGCCCGTTCGATGCTGTTCGACAGTGTTGCTTGACGCTCGTGATGAGCCGATGCAGACTCCGGAAAGCGTTTTCCAGCTGATGGGGTCAGGGAGTTCATGAGTGTCGTCGACGAACTGCGCCAACTGCGCCACGGGGGTGCCCAGGCGCGAAAGCGCGACAACAAAGCGGCGTTCTGGTTTCTGGCGCCCTGGTTCGCCGGACTGGTCTTCATCACGGTCGGTCCGGTTCTCGCGTCTTTCGGACTGGGCTTCACCAAGTACAACCTGATCCAGCCGCCGAAGTTCATCGGGCTGGACAACTTCGCCCGGATCCTCAGCGACGAGCGGCTGCACAACGCGCTGCGGGTCACCTTCACCTACGTGCTGGTGTCGGTGCCGCTGCAGCTGGGGTTCGCGCTGCTGGTCGCGATCCTGCTCGACCGGGGGATGCGTGGGCTCGCGTTCTACCGATCGGCGTTCTACCTGCCGTCGCTGCTCGGTTCGAGCGTGGCGATCGCGGTGCTGTGGACCCAGGTCTTCGGCACCGACGGCCTGGTGAACCGCGTGCTGGGCTTCTTCGGCGTCGAGGGCCGGGGCTGGATCTCCGACCCGGATACCGCGCTGTCGACGCTCATCGTGCTGAACGTCTGGACGTTCGGCTCGCCGATGATCATCTTCCTCGCCGGGCTGCGGCAGATCCCGGCCGTCTACTACGAGGCGGCAGCGATCGACGGGGCCAGCAAGTGGTCGCAGTTCTGGCGGATCACCCTGCCGCTGCTGTCACCGATCGTGTTCTTCAACCTGGTGCTGCAGATCATCCACGCGTTCCAGTCGTTCACGCAGGCCTTCGTCGTCTCAGGTGGCACCGGCGGCCCGTCCGACTCGACGATGTTCTACACGCTTTACCTGTACCAGCAGGGTTTCAGCCGGTTCGACATGGGGTACGCGTCGGCGCTGGCCTGGTTCCTGCTCCTGATCATCGCGGCGTTCACCGCGGTCAACTTCTGGGCGGCGAAGTACTGGGTGTTCTATGACGACTGAGCTGCGTCGAACCAATCTGGGCCGAATCGCGACCGTGTCGGCCAAGCACACCGGCCTGATCCTGCTCGGGTTCTTGATGCTGTACCCGGTGCTGTGGATGGTCGTGAGCTCACTGCGACCGGGCGACGAGATCTTCCGCAGTCCGGGACTCGTGCTCGACAGCCTGCACACCGAGAACTACGCGGAGGGCTGGAACGCGCTCAGCCCGTCGTTCGGGACGTACCTGGCGAACTCGACGATCCTGGTGCTCGGCTGCATCATCGGCAACCTGGTGTCGTGCTCCATGGCCGCGTACGCCTTCGCGCGGCTGGAGTTCACCGGCAAGCGCTGGTGGTTCGGCATCATGCTCGGCACGATCATGCTGCCGATCCACGTGATCATCGTGCCGCAGTACGTGCTGTTCTCCCAGCTGGACTGGGTGAACACGTTCCTGCCGCTGATCGTGCCGAAGATCCTCGCCACGGACGCGTTCTTCGTCTTCCTCATGGTGCAGTTCATCCGCGGGCTGCCGCGGGAACTGGACGAGGCCGCGCGGATCGACGGCTGCGGGCATCCGCGGATCTTCGTGCAGATCATCCTGCCGCTGATGAAACCGGCGCTCGCCACCACGACGATCTTCACGTTCATCTGGACGTGGAACGACTTCTTCGCCCAGCTGATCTACCTGACCGACCCGGAGATGTACACGGTTCCGGTCGCCCTGCGCTCGTTCGTCGACTCGACGGTGGCGACGTCGTGGGGCTCCCAGTTCGCGATGAGCGTGGTCTCGCTCCTCCCGATCTTCTTCGCGTTCCTCATCGGACAGCGGTACCTCGTCAAGGGGATCGCCACTACCGGCGGCAAGTAGCCGAAAGGACTTGGGCATGTTGAACGGGAAGCACCGCCGAACAGCCACATGGGCGGTTCTGCTGTCGTTGACCGCGTCGTTGCTCACGGCGTGCGGATCGGGTTCGGAGGCGGGCGGTGAGCTGACCGCGGAGCCGGTGACGCTGCGCTTCAGCTGGTGGGGCGCCGACGACCGGCACAAGCGGACCCAGCAGGTCATCGACATGTTCCAGAAGAAGCACCCGAACATCACCATCAAGGGTGAGTTCAAGGAGTGGAACGGCTACTGGGACAGCCTCGCGACCACCATGGCCGCCAACGACGCGCCGGACATCATGCAGATGGACGAGCAGTACATCGCCTCCTACGCCGAACGCGGTGCGTTGCTCGACCTCAACGAGGCGCAGAAGCACATCGACACCGCGAACTTCGACCAGAAGGCGCTCGCCACCGGTTCGATCGGCGACAAGCGGTACGGGCTCCCGGTCGGCCTCGCCATGTACTCGATGATGGTCAACACCGACCTGCTCGCGAAGCACAACATTCCGCTGCCCGACGACACCAAGTGGTCGTGGGACGACCTGAGGAAGATCAGTGAGCAGGTCTCCAAGGCCGGCGGCGGCTCCGTGTTCGGCCTGCAGTCTCCCGGGATCAACGACACGGCGGGGCTGAGCATCCGGGCGCGGCAACAGGGCAAGGCCATGTTCGACGAGAGTGGCAAGGTCGTCCTCCCGCCCGAGATCGCGACCGAGTACTGGCAGTACATCCTCGACCTCGCCAAGACCGGGACCACGGCGGCCCCGTCGGTCACGGTGGAGAAGGCCTCCGCCGGGCTGAACCAGTCCCTGACCGCCACGAACGCCGCGGCTTTCGGCCTGTGGTGGAACACCCAGCTGACCGCGCTGACCGCGGCCAGCGGCGCCAAGCTGAAGCTGCTGCGACTGCCCGGTGAGACCACGGGCAAGGCGCCCGGCGCCTACTACAAGCCGTCGATGTTCTGGTCGGTCTCGTCGCGGTCGAAGCATCCCGCGGAGGCGGCGGCGTTCGTCAGCTTCCTCGCCAACGACGAGGAGGCGGCCAAGATCCTGCTGACCGAGCGCGGCGTGCCCGCCAACGAGAAGATCCGCGCGGCGATCGCGGGCCAGCTCAAGGAGACCGACAAGGCCGCCAAGGAGTACCTCGACACCGTCCCGGTGAGCGACCCGCCGCGGATCACGCCCAACGGCGCCAGCACGACCGACGCGATCCTCAAGCGGTACACCGAGGACGTGCTGTTCGAGCGGACGACGCCGGCGGCCGCCGCCGCGGCGTTCATCAAGGAAGTCCAGTCCGAAGTGGACGCGGCGAAGTGAGGCGCGCGGCCATCGTCGGTACCGGCGCGATCGCGAACTCCCACGCGGGGGCGTTGCGCGCGGCGGGAGACCGGATCGAGCTCGTCGCGGTGGTGGACCTGGATGCCGATCGCGCGGCCGCGTTCGCCAAGGAGTGGGGTGTGCCGCGGGTCTACCCCGCGCTGGCGTCCCTGCTCGACGAGGAGACGCTGGACGTGGTGCACGTGTGCACCCCGCCGCGTTCCCACACGCCGCTCGCGCTCGAATGCCTCGCCGCGAACGTGAACGTGCTCGTGGAGAAGCCGCCGGCGGTGTCGCTGAGCGAGATCGACACGCTGATCGCGGCCGAACGGAGCTCGGCCGGACGGGTCGCGACGGTGTTCCAGCACCGCTTCGGGCCTGCCGCGGTCCGGTTGCGGCGAATGGTGGCGGCTGGTGAGCTGGGCCGGTCGATGCTGGCGAAGAGCGACACGCTCTGGTATCGCGGCGACGCCTACTTCGACGTGCCGTGGCGCGGTTCGTGGGAGAGCGAGGGCGGTGGTCCGACGATGGGGCACGGTATCCACCAGTTCGACCTCATGCTGTCGGTGCTGGCGCCGTGGCAGGAGGTGCGCGCCGTCGCGGCCAGGCAGGCCCGCGACGTGCAGACCGAGGACCTGTCGATGGCGCTGGTGACGTTCGCCGACGGCGCGGTCGCCTCAGTGATCAACTCGGTCCTGTCGCCCCGGGAAACGTCGATGTTGAGGTTCGACTTCGAGCACGCGACGGTCGAGGTCGAGCACCTCTACGGCTACACCGACGCGCATTGGACCGTCACGCCCGCGCCCGGCCACGACGAGGTCGCCGACCGATGGCGAGCCGAACAGTCCGGCGTGGTCAGCGGGCACGGGTGCCAGCTGGACGCGTTCCTCGACGCCCTGGACAGCGGGGAGACGCCGCCGGTGACGCTGGCGGACACCAGGAACACGATGGAGTTCATCGCGGCGCTGTACGCCTCGGCGTTCACCGGCGCCTCGGTCAAGGCCGGCGAGATCGGCCCGGACAGCCCGTTCTACGCGACGATGGAAGGAATCGGTGCCCCATGGGCCAGCGCCCGGTGATCGCGAGGCACGACGACGAGGTGCTCGCCGTGTCCGTGGGGGACGTCGAGCTCTTCGAGTACGTGCACAACCCCACGACACCCGCGTTCGAGGGGCCGAAGCCCTACCTGCACCCGCTGCGAACCCTCGCCGGGGACGTGGTGACGGCGTTCCGGCCGCACGACCACCGGTGGCACAAGGGCCTGCAGATGACCGCGACCGACGTGTCGGGGGAGAACTTCTGGGGCGGCAACACGTACGTGCGCGACCGGGGTTACGCGGCCCTGTCCAACGTCGGCACCATGCGGCACGAGGACTTCGTCTTCGCCGAGGGCGAGATCGACGGCGAGGTCCGGTTCGACGAGGTGCTGTCCTGGTTCACCGAGGAGGGCCAGCACTGGGTCCACGAGACGCGCGGGTTCACCGTGCGCGATGTCGAGGACGAGTCGTGGACGCTGGAGTTCGCCACCACGCTCACGAACCTGCGCTCGGAGCCGCTGGTCTTCGGCAGCCCGACCACGAACGGCCGTGAGGCCGCGGGCTACACCGGGTTCTTCTGGCGCGGCCCGCGCTCGTTCACCGAGGGCGAGGTCATCGCGGCCGGCGGCGGGACCGGGGAGGAGATGATGGGCAAGACCGCGCAGTGGCTCGCCTTCGTCGGGCGCCACGACGAGGTCGACCGCTCGTCGACGTTGCTGTTCCTGGACCACCCGGACAACAAGGGCACGCACTGGTTCGTGCGTAGCACGCCGTTCGCGGCGGTGAACCCGTCCTTCGCCTTCTTCGACACGGTGGAGCTGCCTCCCGGAGAGGCGCTGACCCTGCGGTACCGGGTCGTGATCGCGAACGGGTCGTGGGACCGCTCCACACTGGAATCCTATGTGGAGACCCATCCGTGGTGACACCGTTTCCCGGCGGGGTAGGGCTTTCCGGCCTGCGGGTGTACGACTGGCCGACGGTGGACGGACTGTGCGGCGGTTCGCCGCACGTCCACCTCACCTGCGCGGAGTGCTACTACGTGGTCTCGGGTGAGGGGCGCGTGCAGACCCTCACCCAGCGTGGGTTCGCCGAGACGCCGTTGCACGCGGGCACGGTCGCGTGGTTCACGCCGGGCACCATCCACCGGCTGGTCAACGACGACGACCTGCGGATCATCGTGGTCATGCAGAACAGCGGCCTGCCCGAGGCGGGCGACGCGGTGTTCACGTTCCCGGCCGAGGTGCTGGGCGATCCCGTGCGTTACGCGACGGCCGCCTCGCTGGCTCAGCCCGGTCACGCCTACGCGAGCGACGAGGACGCGGCTCAGCGGCGCCGTGACCTCGCGCTCGAAGGGTTTCTCGAGCTGCGGCGGCGAGTGGAGGAAGGTGACGCCGCGGCGCTGGACTCGTTCTACCGCGCCGCGCTCGCGCTCAAGCAGGATTCCCTGGGGGACTGGGAGAAGCGGTGGCGGGCCGGTGCGCTCGCGGCGGCGGAACGCACCGGGGAGCACCTGAACCGGCTGGGGGACGGGGACATCGGGCACCTCGCCGAGGCCGACATCCACGTGCTGCGCAACGAGGGGCCGCAGCGGTTCGGCATGTGCGGTCGGCTCGACGTCCACGATCCGGCGGCGGGTACGTCACCGCACGACTGAACTGGCTCCTCCGGCGGGAGGAGCGGGGAGAGGGCCCGAGCCGGCGGCTCGGGCCCTTTCGGTTGCCGCCGTCGCTCGATGAGGTGGTGAATCGCCAGTGGGCGAGCGGCGGACCGGACCTTTGGACCTACTGCCGCGATGGTCGACATCCATTCTGACAACCCCGCGCGGCGCACCGTTCTGCGCGGGCTCGCCCTCGGCTCGCCCTCGGCTCGCTCTCGGTCGCCGTGAGCGCCTGCGCCTCCGGAGGCAGCAGCGCGGCCGGAGGGCAGACGAGCTCGCAGATACCCATGCCGCCGAGCACGGACCTGCCCAAGACGCCGGACGGCGCGTTGCAGCGGCTGCTGGAGGGCAACAAGCGCCTGCTCGCCAACCAGCGTGTGCACGTGCAGACGCTGGACGACATCCGCAAGCACGCCACGGGCCAGGCTCCCTATGCCCAGGTGTTCGGGTGCGCGGACTCCCGGGTCCCGGTCGAGGTGGTCTTCGACGAGGACTTCGGCGACGTCTTCGTCACCAGGACCGCGGGCAACGTGCTGTCCTCGCCGACCATCGGCACGATCGAGTACGGCGTGCTGGTGCTGAACACCCCGCTGATCATGGTGCTCGGCCACGAGAACTGTGGTGCCGTGAAGGCGGCCGTGGACGCGATGAAGGACCCGTCCAAGATGCCGACCGGCGCGCTGGGCGAACTGGTGGCCGGTCTGCTCCCCGCCGCCCAGGAGGTCAAGGACAAGGGCGCCGACATCTACTCGGCCGCGTTGCAGGCACATGTTCGCCGGACGGTGGAGACGCTGACGGCCACCAAGTCGCTCGCCGACCCGATCGCGCAGGGGAAGCTCCGCATCGTCGGTGCCTCCTACGACCTCGCGACGGCCAAGGTCACGATGTACTGACCGCCGCACGCCTGATCGAGTCGCGAGTTTCCCGGCGGCGGAGCAACCTGAAGATCCCGGCGGCGCGTTCCACCATCAGACGGGTGGAACGCGCCCGGACTTTCCGCGTACGGAAGGACCTCGGGATTGGCGACGAGCCTGCTGTCAGGCGTGGGCGAGGAAGTTCGGCCACCGCCGGTCAGCCGTCCGCAGGGACGGCACCGGCGGTGGTGGGTGGCGCTCGCCGCGGCCGTGCTGCTCGCCCAGATGGCGATCGCGATGATCACGGCGGCCGCGCGGCAGACCCCGACCGTCGACGAACCGGTCTACGTGGGCGCGGCGGTCGTCCACCTGCAGCAGCACAGCCTGCGCTACAACCCCGAACATCCGCCGCTGGGCAAGCTGATCATCGCGACCGGGCTGGCGTTCGCCGACGTGCACCTGGATCCCGGCTTCCGCGGCGACCAGACTCAGCTCGGCCGGCACGTGCTCTACGAGTCGGGCAACGACCCCGCCCGGCTGCTGCTCCTGGCCCGGTTGCCGATGATCGTGCTCACGCTGCTGTTCGGGCTGGTCGTTTTCGCGTTCGCCACCGATCTGGCCGGTCGGGCCGGCGGTGTCGTGGCACTGGCCCTGTACACGTTCTCACCCGATGTCATCGCGCACGGGTCGCTGGCCACGTTCGACGTACCGGCGGCCGGATTCCTGCTCACGACGGCCTGGTTGCTGTGGCGGGCGCGGCGCCGGCCCGCACTCCACCTTCCGTTGGCGGGCCTGGCTCTCGGCGCGGCCGTCGCCACGAAGATGAGCGCGCTGGCCGCGGTTCCGGTGCTGCTGCTACTTGTGGTGCTGAGCCGTCGCAAGCGCGATGTCGCCACCGTGGCGTTGATCGCGATCGCCGTGGTGTGGGTTTCCTACCTCGCGGTGGATCCGTTGCTGCGCTGGGAGTCGCCGGACCCGCCGGCCCACGGGCTGCGCGCGCTCGTCGGCTGGCTGCCGTTCCCCGAGCCGTACCGGGACGGGATGCTCGTCCAGTTCGGCATGGAGGACCGGGTGTGGGGCGGCTACCTCTTCGGCCGCCACTACGAGGGTTCGCTGTGGTACTACCTGCCGGCCGCGCTGCTGGTGAAGACACCGCTCGGCATGCTGGTGCTGTGGATCGCCGGTGCCGTCGCGATGGTGTCCCGGCTGCGTCCGGCGGCGCCGTACGTCCTCGCGCCCACGGCGGTGCTGCTGGCCGCGGCGATGACCGGCGACCGCGACCTCGGCGTCCGGTACGCGATCTTCGTGCCGATCTTCCTGGCGGTCGCGGCGGCCGGCGTGGTCACCCTCGGTCGACGGTGGGCGCACATCGCCACGGTGGTCCTGGTCGTCTTCGTCGCGGTCAGTTCACTGCGGACGTTCCCGTACTACCTGCCGTACTCCAACGAGGCGTTCGGCGGGCCGGCGCGGACGCACCTGCGCCTGCACGACTCGAACGCCGACTGGGGCCAGGACCTGGGCCGGCTGGCCGACCGGCTGCGGCAGCGCTATCCCGGTGAACGGATCTGGCTCGTCTACAAGGGCAGCGGTGTGCCGTCCTACTACGGCATCGACGCCGCCGATCCGCGCAAGGTGCCACCGGACCAGGTGCGCGGGCTGCTCGTCGTGTCGGACACCGCCATCGCGAAGGCCGACGACCGGCTGGCGGCGCTGATCGCGCGCAGCACGCCGATCGATGAGGTCGGCCACTCGATCACGATCTTCCGCTCGTGAGCGCTTTCCGTCGCTCTGGCAACGGAAAGCGCTCACGAGAACAGCAGGAAGGTGAGCACCGCGCCGATCACGGCGGCGACGAGGACCGCGGTCGACGTGACCACCAGACGTCTTCGCCGCGCCGCCCGCACCAGCCGCGGCAGCACGGTGGCCGGCAGGGCCGCGCTCGGCGGGAGCGACTCGCTCGGCTGGAGCGACTGCACCGCCCAGTCCGCCGGAACGCGCGACAGCAGCCCGGCCGTCCCCACGAGCAGGCAGACCTCGCGTTCGCACGACGGGCACGCGTCGAGGTGGCGTTCGTACGCTTGGCGGTCGCCCGGCGACAGCGAGCCGAGCACGTAGGCGACATCCCACTCCCGGAAGGGATCGGTCACCGCCCCGTCACGCCGTTCTCCTGCAGAGCGAGCCGCAGCGCGCGCAGGCCGTAATGCAACCGCGACTTCACCGTGCCCTGCGGCACGCCCAGCGCGTCGGCCAGTTCGGCGATGGACTCGCCGCGGTAGTAGGCGCGCACGATCACCACCCGGTGCTCGGGTTTGAGCTGTGACAGGGCATCGGCGACCAGCCAGGCGTCGAGCGTCCGGTCGGTGTGGTCGGACCGCGAGCGTTCGGGCGGCCGGTCCGAGCCGATCTCCCAGCGGGCCCGGGCGCTGCGGCGTTCGTCGATGGCGTAGTTGCGGGCCACGGCGTAGACCCACGCCTTCGACGCGGCTGAGCCCTGTTCCAGGATGTCGGGGTGGCGCCAGGCCCGGAGCAACGCCTCCTGCACGACGTCCTCGGCAAGCTGCTCGTCACCGGTCAGGCGCAGGGCATAGCGCCAGAGTGCGTCGGCATGGCCGTCGTGCAGCGCTCGTAACAGGGTGGTGTGGTCGTCGTTGATGGCGCACCTCGCCTACGTCCGGAACTCGGGGGTGCGCTTGGCCAGGAACGCGGCCGTGCCCTCACGCATGTCGTCGGTGGTGAACGCCTCCCGGAACGCTTCGAGCTCCACCCGCAGACCCGCGTCGACGCCGAGACCGTCCACCTCGTTGATCACGGACTTGCAGGCCGCGACCGCGACGGGGGAGTTGGCGGCGATGTCGGCGAGCACCAGCCGGGCGGCGGCGAACATCTCGTCGCGGGTGTCGAAGACCTCGTTCACCAGCCCGAGGCGGAAGGCCTCCGCGGCGTCGACGCGGCGGCCGGAGTAGATCATCTCGCGGGCCTTCGCGACGCCCACGCGGCGGAACAGCCGCACGCAGCCGCCGAAACCGGGGATGAGGCCCAGCAGCACCTCCGGCTGGCCGAAGACCGCCTTGCGGGTGGCGTAAACGAAGTCGCAGGCCATGGCCATCTCGCAGCCACCGCCGAGCGCGTAGCCGTCGACGCAGGCCACGACCGGTACCGGGAGCTGTTCGAGCAGCCGGGTGACCTCCTGGCCGAGCTCGCCGAACGCCTCGCCTTCCGCCGGCGTCATGGCCGCCATCTCGCGGATGTCGGCACCGGCGATGAACGCGGGTCCCTCCGAACCCGTGAGCAGCACCGCTCGCGGCCCGGCGAAGGTGGAGAGGAGGTGGCGTAGTTCGGTGAGCGTCTGCTGGGACAGGGCGTTGCGGGCCGGTGGACGGGTCACGGTCACCGTCAGCACGCCGTCGTGTTCGTCGAGGACGAGAGTCTGATAGTCCACAGTGGTCTCCTCACGAGTCCCAGATCGCGCCGTAGGCCGGAATCCCGCGGGACTCCAGTTCCTCGACGACGCGCCACGTGGTCGGTTTGTTGGAGATGCAGATGACCGCCTCGGCGTCGAAGCGCCGCCAGGCGTCGTACGCGAGCGCGACCAGGTCCGGCTTGCCCGCGGTGTCGGTGTCCCAGACGACGGCGTCGGGCTGCACGCCGAGGATCTCGTCGACCAGCGCGTCCCCGTAGGTGCGGCGCGGGCTGCGGGTCGACCACACCAGGACCGACGGCGTGTCGCCGGCGAGCAGGTGGGGCAGGCACGGGCCGATGCCGCTGCCGGTGGCGACCCACACCACCTTGGTGAACAGCTTGTCGATGTTGCCGACGCCGGCCGTCGGGATGCCCTTGACCCACACGTGACTCGGCTGGTCGGCGATGAACTTCTTCGTCCAGTCACCCGCGCGCGAGATGGTGAGCCGGAACCCGCTGCGTCCCGGTGCGGGGACGTTGGCGAACGAATGCCACTCCAGCAACGGGTTGCGGCTCACCGTCGTCGACGAGCCGGCGAACGGCGTGACGCCGTGGTCGAACGACACGAGAGCCACGTGCGGCGACGGGCTGTCGATGTGCACGGGAACCCGCCGCAACCGCAGCCACGGCAACACGACGCTGGCCACCACGAGGGCGAGCGGCCAGAGGAAGACCGGGTTCGACACGGCGGAGAGGACCCCGAACAGCACGAGCACGGTCCATCCGCCGAACCGGTGCGAGCGCTCGAAGAGGTCGTGGTGCTTGGCGCGCAGCCGGGGCAGCGCCGTGCCGACCATCGCGACCAGCACGGCCGCGATCACCCAGGTCAGCGGTGCCGACGGGGCGCCCTGAACCGTCGTCGTGGCGGTCAGGACCAGGAACCAGGCCGTGGCGCAGATCGCGGCACCGACGTGCAGGCCACCGAAGTGGTAGACCTTGCCCAGGGTCCAGCGCACGCGCAGCGGCCAGTGCGTCGGAGCACTGGTCGCCAGCCAGAACAGCAGGTTGATCACCAGCTGCTGGCGGATGAGCGCGGCCAGCGTGAGGTTGGCGACCACCAGTGCGGTCAACGTGTTCGTGTCGCCCCAGCCGGTCCCCACGAACCAGAGGTTGACCAGCACGACAGCCGCGACGAGGCGGTTGTGGTGGGTGAACGGGCGACGGCGCAGGAGGGTGCGACCCGCGGGTGGCAGCTCGATCGGGCGGACCGCCGTCATGCGACCGTCTCCTTCTGTCCGTCCAAACGCGACAGGAGCGCGCGGCGGTCGACCTTGCCGCGGTCCGTCGTGGGCAGGGTGTCGACCGGCACGATCAGCGTGGGCACGCAGTAGTACGGCAACCGCTCCGCCACCGCCTTCCTGGCCTGCTCGGGCACCGCGGTCGCCGGGCTGATGAACCCGACCAGCTTTCCGTTGTGCATCACGGTGGTGGCGCGGCCGCAGTCCACCGCCCCCTCCAGCGCCGAGGTCACCGCGTCGAGCTCGACCCGGAACCCGCGCACCTTGACCTGGTCGTCGGTGCGGCCGTGGTGCTCGAGCTGGCCGTCGGGCGTCCACCGGCCGAGGTCGCGGGTGCGGAACATCAGGTGCTCGCCGCCCAGGAACGGATCGGGCCGATACCGTTCGGCGGTCAGCTCGTCGTCACCCAGATAGCCCGCCGTCACGCAGTCCCCGCCTGCCCACATCTCGCCGATCTGGCCGATGCGGCACGGCCGCAGGTCCTCGTCGAGGACGTACACGGTGGTGTTCGGCACCGGGCTGCCGATCGTGAGCGGGCCGCCCGGCACGTAGCGCTGCACGGTGTTGACGATGGTGACCTCGGTGGGACCGCAGGAGTTGTGGAAGGCCGTGTGGCGCGACCACGTGTCCGCCAACGACTGCGGGCACCGTTCACCGGCGACGGCGACCGCGCGCACGTTGCGGCACAGCTCGGGATCGAGCGACGCCAGCACACTTGGTGTGGCGATGACGACGTCCACGGTGCGCGCCGTCGCCTCGATGTCGCAGTCGCGGATGACCAGCGTGCCGCCCTGGGCCAGGGTGCCGAGGATCTCCCACATCGCCATGTCGAAGGCGATGTTGAGCAGCTGGGACACCCTGGTCCCCGGTTCGATGCCGAGGCTGCCGGGCGCGGTGAGCAGGACGTTGCAGAGGTTGGCGTGCGTGACCTGCACGCCGTTGGGCCGTCCGGTGGTGCCCGAGGTGAAGATGACGGCCGCGACGTCGGTGTCCGGGGTGACGGTGCGGCAGAACGTCGGGGTGTCGGGCACGGTGTCGATCGCGATGACCGTGCCGATGCCGTCCGGTAGCGCGGCCACGTGGTCGCTCGTCGTCAGCACGAAGTCGATGCGCGCGACGCGGACGATGTGTCGCAAATGGACGGTTGGCGCGATGCGGACGTCCTGGGGGACGTAGGCCGCTCCCGCCTTGAGCACCGCCAGGATGCCCACGACCATGGAGATCGACCGCGTGAGGAACAGGCCGACGCGGTCACCCGGCCGCACGCCGGCCCGGGTGAGGAACTCGGCCAGCAGTTCGGCTTTGTGGTCGAGCTCCGCATAGGTCAGTGACGCACCGAGATGTTCCACGGCGGTTACCCGCGGGTGACGGGCTGCCTGTTTCTCGATGGCGTGGTGGATGTGGTGGAACGGCGGCGTCCGGATCGGACCGGCGCCGAATGTCTGGAACAGCGCGCGGTCCATCGGGGACAGATCGCGCAGGGCGGAATCCTGGAACGCTGCGTTCACTGCAGGGTGCCCTTCCGGGAGCGGAGCGTGGTCACCCGTTCTGAACGAGACAGCCCCTCACTTTGGTTCAAGTCGAATCGAAGAATCATCGATTCGACGATGTTCTTGTGTCCCAGCAACTTTTCCTGGACAGCGGCCTACCAGGGCGGACACCGTGGGAACACCGCCGCGCGGAGTGAAAGGTGAAGAATTGATGAGACTCGCAGCAGGTGTCCTCGTCCTCGTCCTCACGGCCGGTCTCGCCACCGGCGCCCGAGCCGCGGCGTGGGAGGACGTAATCGGGACTGGTTCCTTTGGCGGCTATGGTGCGCTGCAAGCGGAGTGGAACTATCGTTATCCGTGGGGATCCGACCACAACGGCACGGCCCGGATGTACGCGAGCGCCACGGACCACAACCACGTGGCGTTGTCGGGCGGTGTGCTGACGCTGAAGGCGACGCGGATCTCCTGGGACGAGGGCAACAGCGGTGCCGTCCCGCATCTGCCGATCCGCTACCACTCCGGCGCGATCCACGCCAAGGAGCATGTGGTGGTGACGAACCAGTTCCCCAACTACGAGGTGAAGGGCGAGTTCCAGGCACCGTCGGCGCGCGGCACCTGGCCGGCGTTCTGGCTGACCGGTGTCAACAGCTGGCCGCCCGAAAGCGACATCCTGGAGTTCAAGGGTGACAACCGGAACTGGTTCAACACCTTCCGGTCGTCCAGCGATGTGTCCAGCTCGATCGTCGGGGTGTCCTCGCCGGGCTCGTGGCACACCTACCGGGCGTGGATCACCAAGGTGAACAACACCGACGTGGAGATCCACTATTACCTCGACGGCAAATGGATCGCCAAGCACACCGGCAGGAACTTCGTCGGCAAACCGCTCTGGGTGATCATCAACCTGCAGATGGAGGGCTCGTCCGGCAGTCCTGGACCGACCGCCGAGACGGTCTATCGGGCACGGAACGTCTACATCGGACGGACGCGCGCGTAGAGCGTTGGGGTGGCCCCGGCCAGTGCCGGGGCCACCCCACGTCGATCAGGCGCCCGCCGGGCGACCCGAGTGCGCCTCCTGCGAGGTCAGCGGCCGCACCGTGAGGGTGTACTCGTAGGTGGCGTCCGGACGGACCTGACTGCGCTGCCGCACCGGGTTCGGCGTGTCACCGACACCGGTCACGGCGTGGTCCGCGTGCAACGTGAAGTACCCCTTGTTGCGCTGCAGCATGAACGGGTAGGCGGCGCGTTCCAGATCGTCGTACTGCGTCACGCTGACGTCCTTCGCACCCGACACCAGCAGGCCGGACGACCATCCGTCGGTGAGCAGCGCCCACCGGGTGTCGGTGTGGTTGCCGTGGTCCTGCGGGCGGTGGTACTCGACGTACTGGTCCTTGACCGACGAGGTGTGCACCCCGATCGGCGTGCCGTCCTTGCGGTCGATGTAGCTCTCCGCCTCGCGGCCGTACCAGGAGAACGTCGAGTACCGGTCCGGCACGGAGAGCTGGACGCCGATGCGCGGCAGGTACGGCAGCGTCCGCATGGAGCCCTGCGGTGTTACCCGGTGTCCGAGTCGCAGCACACCGGCCGAATCCACCGAATAGACCATGGTCTGGTCGAACCACGCCCCGCTGATGCCAGGTGCGGCCACCTTGCTGTCGACGATGATCCGCGTCGTCTTGTGGCCGTCCTTCTCCACCCGCACGCCGCTGACCGTGGTCTCCAGCCGGTCGAGGCCGGCCTTGCGCCAGTCCTCGCCCTCGGCGCGGCCCCACGTGTAGGTCTCGTTGCTGATCGGCGTCCGCCACGCGTCGAGCTTCGGGCCGCTGGTGAGCAGTTCCTTGCCCCACGACTTGATGGACGTCAGCGCACCGCTCTTCTTGTCCACCGTGTAGGCCGCGCCGGCCGCCGTCGCGGTGACCTTGTTCGCGTCCTCCTGGGTGAACACGACGAGCCAGTCGAGCGGCGCCTTGTCGAGACCGGGAACCCGGCTGCCGCCCAGGGAGAACTGGTCGTGGGCGAGGACGTGCCCGGCCGGCAGCATCGGGGCCGCCGCCGAGGTGACGGCCTCCACGGTGAGGAACCGTTCGCGGTCGGCGTCGTTGACCGGCACGGGCAAGGGGATGGTCGCGGTCGTCGCGGCCGCCACGCGCAACGGCTGCTCTCCGCTCTTGACGACCTTCGAGCCCTCGTTGACCCGCCAGCGCAGGGTCAGCTCGTCGGTGCCGGAGAACTGGCGTTCGTTGGTCACCGTCAGCGCGCCGCCGGAGTAGGCGAACCGCAGTGGCTGGTGCGCCCACGCCATCTGGGTGGTCTCGGGCTGGGTCGTGCGGTCCGTGTTGATCAGACCGTCCACACCGGACAGTGTTGACCCGTACGCGAAGTGCGATCCACGTTCCTGGATGCTGTCGAAGTCCAGCGCCAGCGCGGCTCCGCCGGCCGGAGTGGAGGCGCCGAGCTCGGCAGGGGACAGCGCGCGGTCGTAGATGCGCACGTCGTCGACCTCACCGCGGGTCATCCAGCCGACGGTCGACGGGTCGTTCCACGACATCTCGAAGTCGCGGCCGATGTTCACGTCCGCGGCCGAGTAGTCGATCGCGCCGGTGAACGGCAGGTTCCCCACCTCGACGCCGTCGAGGTAGAGGCGCAGCGCGGTGCCGTCGTAGGTGCCGCTCACCCGGTGCCAGTTGCCGTAGAAGTCGGCGGGCACCTTCGCCTGCACCGTGCGCCACGTGCCGCTGTGGATGAAGAACTCGAGCGTGGTCTCGTTCTTCATCTTGAGCGCCCACTGGTGGTCGCCCTTGGTGATGACCCGGAAGTCACCGGTCCACTTGCCGGGCTTGACCCACGCGTCGAGCGTCAGGGCCGTGCCGGTGATGTCGAGCTTGCGGTCGCGGTAGACCTCGACGAAGTCGTCGAGCCCGGACAGCGACAGGGCCTTGCCGCGATGGCCGTCGACGAGCTTCGGCGCGCCGGAGAGCAGTGCGGCGATGTTGTTGCCGGACGAGTCGGGCGCGAGCCTGGTCCGCTGCTTGATGTTCTGCTCGGCCCAGTCCCAGATGAACCCGCCCTGCGTCTGCGGGTTGGCGCGGATGATCTCCCAGAACTCCCGGAAGTTGCCGAGGCTGTTGCCCATCGCGTGCGCGTACTCGCCGAAGATCAGCGGCTTCGTGGTGCTCTTGGCCTGCTCGGCGAACCGTTCCGGCGACGGGTAGCGCGGCCCCCACACGTCGGCGAACGGCGCGTCACCGTCGGGGTTGTTGGACTGGTGGTAGATCGGCCGGCTCGGGTCGTTGGCCTTGAGCCACTTCGCCATCTCGTAGTGATGCGCGCCGAGGCCGGCCTCGTTGCCGGTGTCCCACATGAAGACGCTCGGGTGGTTCTTGTCGCGCTCGACCATGCCGATGAGGCGGTCCATGAACGTGTCGCGCCACTCCGGCTGGTTGGCCTGGCACCACCGGGAGCAGTTCTCGTGGTTGTGCGTCTCGATGTCGACCTCGTCGTCGACCCAGATGCCGTGCTGGTCGGCCAGGTCGTAGAAGTACGGGTCGCTCGGGTAGTGCGAGGTGCGCACCGCGTTGACGTTGAGCTGCTCCATCAACGCGACGTCGCGCTCCTGCGCCTTTCGCGACACGTGCCGGCCGGTCTCGGGGTCGGTCTCGGCGCGGTTGACGCCCTTGAACAGCACCCGCTTGCCGTTGACCAGCAGGGTCTTGTTGCGGATCTCGATCTCGCGGAAACCGGTGGTGTCACTGGTGATGTGCGTGACCTTGCCGTCGGGCGCGGTGAGCGTCAGCACGACGGTGTAGACGTTGGGCGTCTCGTCGGTCCACTTGGCCGGGTTGCGCACCGGCAGGGTCAGCCGGGCCGTGGTGGCGGGCACGTCCTGGGTCACCGATCCGACCTCGGTGCCGCGGCCGTCACGCAGGCTGGCGGTGACGCGGTGGGTTCCCGTTGTGCCGCCGGGCTTCTGGCCGAGCTCGACGTCCGCGGTCAGTGTCGCGTCCGTGTAGGTGGCGTCGAGGTCGGTCTTGATGGTGACGTCCTGGATGAACGTGGCGGGCGTCGAGTACAGCGACACCGAGCGGAAGATGCCGCTGTAGCGCCACTGGTCGTAGTCCTCCAGGTACGAGCCCGCGCTCCAGCGGTGCACCTGCACGGCGATCTTGTTGGGGCCCGGTCGCAGCGCGGAGGAGATGTCGAACTCCGCCGGGGTGTAGCCGCCCTGGTCGTAGCCGATGTACTTGCCGTTGACCCACACGAAGTAGCCGGAGGTCACGCCTTCGAAGCGCAGGAAGGTCGCCCTCGACGTCCACTCCGCGGGCAGGTCGAAGTCGCGGACGTACGCGCCGGTCGGGTTGACGTCGCGGGGGATCTTGGGCGGGGAGTCCGGCTGCACCTCGGTGGCGATGTTGCGGAAGATCGGGTGGTCCAGGCCGTCGGTCTGCCAGGTGTGCGGCACGGACACCTGGCGCCATTTGGAGGTGTCGTAGTCGTCGGCGTAGAAGCGCGCCGGAACGTCGGCGGGCTTGTCGGCCATGGCGATCCGCCACTTGCCGTCCAGCGACTGCGTGAACGGCGTGCGCTCGTCCCGCCGAACGGCCGCGGCGACATCCGCCTGCGGGCGCAGGAACGCGTGGTGCGGCTCCTGCCCCTCGGCGATCTTCCGCGGATCTTCGAGATAGGTGTGCACGTCAGGAGGCGGATCGACGGCGGCGGCTATCGGTGTCATCGAACCTGCCGCAACCAACAGGACTGTCGCAAGAACAATCGCGCGCCGCACGCTGAACCTCCATGTTCAGACAGAAATGAACACAAGTGAACAGTTCGCTGTCGAACGCTACAAGGGGCCGCGAGGTCCACGCCGTTCACAGCTTCGGGCGCTGTTATCGAATGAGGAATCCCTTGCGTTCGATTTTGTTCGACATCACGCTGCCGGGCAGCAAGGTGCACCGCGACCACTGGGGGGACCACGATGAGGACCGTTCTTCGCTTGTTGACCGCCACCGCGTTCGTCGCTTCGGCCGCGCTGCTCGTGCCCGCGACCGGGCATGCGGATCCGGACGACTGCACGGTGACGCTGGGCTCCGGCTCCTACGCCGGCGGCACGGCGAAGTGCCCGGCGCACGCGGGCGACTTCTCGTTCCGGGTGGCGGTCGACTGCTACGACGCCTACCCGTCCGGACTGCGCTTCACCGGCGTTGGGTACGGGAAGTGGGTGTGGGCCGGTGGCGACGCCGCCACGTCGACGGTCGCCTGCCACGGCTACGTGCCGGGCTCGGGTGTCGGGCTCAACGCCCGCCTGGAAGTTGGCTGACCCCAACGCCCGTCCGTAAGTTCGCTGACCCCTCAACGAAGAGGACGTAGATGATGAAACGCAGAACGGCGCCGATCGTGCTGGCGGCCGCGGTGCTGCTGGCTTCGCTGAGCGCACCGGGCACCGCGGGTGGATCCGGAACCGCGGTGGGGTCGCGGGGAGTCGCGGCGGCACCGGGCGTGAGCCTGCTGGGCGACACGCTGCTCGACGCCTCGGCGCTGTACTTCGTCTCCTACGACGGGGTGGTGAACAACAACTCGTTCCAGCAGGACGCGATCGTGACCTACCAGGGCCGCCAGTACGCCACCTGGTACACCGCGAGCCGTAACGCCGTGATCGCGCGCAGGAGTGTGGGCAGCACGCAGTGGGAAACCGTTGTCCTGCCGCACAAGCTCAGCGTCAACGACTCGCACAACGTCATCTCGATGGGCATCTCGCCGCAGGACAACACCATCCACGTCGCGCTCGACACGCACAACACCCGGCTGTTCTACTTCCGGTCCAAGCCGGGTCTCGCGATCGGCGCGCAGCGGTGGGAAGCCGCCTCGTTCGGTGAGGTGCAGCGGACCCTCGGCGGGGCCGAGCTCGGTTCGATGACGTACCCGCAGTTCGTGGTGACGCCCGAGGGCCGGCTGCAGTTCAGCTACCGCACAGGCGGTTCCGGCAACGGCGTCAACGAGCTGGCCGAGTACAACGGTGGCACCTGGCGCAAGCTCGGTGGCTGGTCGTCCGCGACGGGTTCCTACACAGGTCCCAACGGGGTTGTCTCGAGCACCCGGAACATGTACCTGCACGGACTGACTTATGACCGAAGTGGACGGTTGCACGCCGCCTTCACCTGGCGTGAAGGCAACACCGGCGTGCTGTGCAACTCCGGTGGGCTGACCAACCACGACACCGGCTACGTCTACAGCGACGATCGCGGCCGCACCTGGCGCAACGGCGCGGGAACCGTGGTGGGCACGACCGGCGGCACGCCGGTCAGCATCAGCTCGCCCGGTCTGGTGGCGGATCCGCTCGACCCGAACCACGGGCTGATGAACCAGGAGAGCCAGGCCGTCGACGCGCAGGGCAGCCCGCACGTCGTGGTCAGCTACGTGCCCGGCCGGTTCACCCAGTGCGTGTCGAACTATGCGCAGCAACGCAACCAGTACGGCCGCACGTTCCACGTCTTCCGTGGTGCCGACGGCAAGTGGACCAAGATGGAGGTGCCGATCGCGCCGAACCACACCCAGCGCACCAAGATCGTGCTGGACCGGGCCGACAACGCCTACCTGGTGATGCCGCGCGGCCGGATCGTGGCGGCCAGCAAGGCCAGTGGCTGGACGGACTGGACGACCGTGTTCGACCGGCCGTCGCTCAACGCGTTCGGTGAGGTCAACGTGGACACGTCCCGCGTTGCGTCGCAGGGGATTCTGTCGGTGCAGTACCAGCAGGCTTCCAGCGGCACGACGCCGTCTGCGATCCGCGTCGCCGACTTCCGGCTCGGGTGAGAAATCGCGCGGTGGATTCAGGTATCGCCGGATGGTGTGGGTGCTGGGCGGCGTCGGTTGGCTGTCGCGCGGTGGGCTCTCACGCCGCCAGCCGGCACGGCTGCTGGACGACGCCGGCTGGCAGTGACGCCGTGGGCTCTCACGCCGCCGAGCGGTGCGGGTGCCGGACGTCGTCGGCCGGCTGTTACGCGCCGGGCACCCGCGCCACCAGCCGGTGCGGGTGCCGGGCGACGTCGGGCGACCGTCACGCCGTGGACTCCCGCACCACCAGCCGGCACGGCTGCCGGACCACGCCGGCCGCGGGCATCCCGTTGAGCGCCGCGAACAGCTGCGCCACCGCGGTCGTGCCGAGCTGCTGGAGGTTCAGGTCGATCGTCGTGAGCGGCGGGGTGCAGTCGGCGGCGAAGATCTCCCAGTTGTCGTACCCGACGATCGCGATGTCGTCGGGTACGCGTCGGCCCAGGCCGGCGAGTGACTGGGCGACACCGCTCGCGATCTGGTCGTTGCCACAGAAGATCGCGTCCACCTCGGGCGTGGTGGCGACGAGGACACGGGCGGCGTGCCTGCCCCAGCGCTGTGACCATTCGCCGTGCAGCGGTTGACCGCCGGCGAGCGAAAGGCCGTGTTCGTGCAGGACGGTGTGCACCGCGGCGGCGCGGTCGCGGGCGGCGCGGTAGTGGTGCGGGCCGGTGATGTGGGCGATGTGCTTGCGCCGCAACGCGATCAGGTGCTCGATGGCCAGCCGGGCGCCGCCCTCGTCGTCGGAGACGAGGCAGAGGTCGGCCGGGTTGGTCGACCGGCAGTACACGTAGACCGCGGGCACCGGGATGTCGGCGGTCAGCGACGCGCGGACGTCGTTGCTGTCGCCGACGACGATGAAACCGTCGACCTGGCGCGCCAGCAGCGTTCGGATGTAATGGTTTCGGCGGATGGCGTCGCCGCGCGTGTCGCACAGCAGCACGGACATCTCCTGGTTGGACAGCGCGTTCTCGGCGCCGAGCAGGATCGGGATGGCGAACCGGCCGTCGAACTCGTCGGTGAGCAGGCCGATGGCGCGGGTGCGGCCGGCCACGAGACCCTGCGCGAGGATGTTGGGCTGGAACGACAACTCCGCCGCCGCGCGCACCACCCTGGCTCTGGTGGCGGCCGCGACCTCGCCGCGGTTGTTGATCGCCTTGGACGCGGTGGCGATCGACACGCCCGCCCGCTTCGCCACGTCCCCGAGCGTCACCGCTTCCGATCGTCGTCGGCCCATCGAAAACCTTTCGAACTCGACTCGGCTGAGTATTCGACTGAATATTCGACGATTTCTGCGTCCATTGGCGCATTGCCGAAATCGTTTTCGGTCACCAGAGTGCGTTATGTGGCAATGATGCGCAACACCCAGTCGGTCCGCGGACCGGTCGTGCCGTCCCGTGGACCGCTCCGTCCACTTGGGACTGATGACGTGCGCATCGTCAGTGGTTTCTGGGCGAATCGGCAGCGGACCAACGGCGAGGCGACCCTCGGGCACGCGCTCGAGTGGATGGACGAGCTGGGCTGGACCGGCAACTTCACGTCCGTCGCGAACGGTGCCGGCTCGCGCGAACGGCGTGGCCGCGAGTTCTCCGACTCGGAGGTCTACAAGATCGTCGAGGCGATGTCGTGGGAGCACGGCAGGACCGGGTCCTACGACCTCGACGGCCGGATCGGGGCGCTCACGTCGATGATCGGCGCGGCGCAGTGCGAGGACGGCTACCTCAACACCGCGTTCGGCCGGTCCTGGCAGCGTCCGCGCTACAGCGATCTCGCCTGGGGCCACGAGCTCTACTGCGCCGGGCACCTGCTGCAGGCCGCCGTCGCCCGCACCAGGTCCGCGGGCGAGGGGCCGTTGCTGCACATCGCCCGCCGCACCGCCGACCACGTGTGCGAGGTCTTCGGACCGGACGGCACCGGCGTCTGCGGGCATCCGGAGATCGAACCCGCGCTCGTCGAGCTCGCGCGGCTGACGGGGGAGCAGCGCTACCTGGACCAGGCGGCGCTGTTCGTCGACCGGCGCGGCCACCGCACGCTGCCCGAGCACGAGTTCGGCTGGGCGTACTTCAACGACGACGTCCCGGTGCGCAAGGCGACCGTGCTGCGCGGACACGCGGTGCGCTCGCTGTACCTGGCGTGCGGCGCCGTCGACGTCGCGGTGGAGACCGGCGACGACGACCTGCTGAGCGCGGTGGCCGCGCAGTTCGACCGCACGTGGGCGCGGCGCACCTATCTGACCGGTGGCATGGGCTCGCGGCACCAGGACGAGGCGTTCGGCGACGACTTCGTGCTGCCCGCGGACCGCGCGTACGCCGAGACCTGCGCGGGCGTGGCCACCGTGATGCTCGCGCACCGGCTGCTGCTGGCCACCGGCGACGGCCGCTACGCCGACATCGTGGACCGCGTGCTGCACAACGTGGTCGCGACGGCGATCGGTGACGACGGCCGGAGTTTCTTCTACGCCAACACGTTGCACCAGCGCACGCCGGCCAGGGCCAACGGTGGCGGCGAACGGCTCGACGTCGGCGGCGGGCTGCGGGCGCCGTGGTTCGAGGTGTCCTGCTGCCTGCCCAACATCGCCCGGCTGCTGGCGAGCCTCTCGTCCTACCTCGTCACCGCCGACGACACCGGGCTGCGGCTGCACCAGTACGCCGACTGCGACATCTCGACGCGGCTGGCCGACGGCCGTGCCGTCGGGCTCCAGGTGCGCACGTCCTACCCCGATGGAGGAGACGTGGCCGTGCGGGTGACCAGGAGCGGCGGTCCCTGGTCGATCACCCTGCGCGTGCCCGGCTGGGCGACCGGGGCGGTGCTCGTCGTGGACCACGAGCGCCGCCCGGTCGCACCAGGAGAGCTCGTCCTGTCCCGCGACTGGACCGTGGGGCAGGAGATCCGGCTGGAACTGCCGATGCGACCGCGGTTCACCTGGCCGGATCCGCGCATCGACGCGGTGCGCGGTTGTGTTGCCGTTGAACGAGGTCCGCTCGTGATGTGCGCGGAGTCCTCGGGTGCCGAGATCGATCTGGACGCAGTGCGGGTCGACCCGGGACACCTCCCGGAGGAGGCCGGAGACGGCGCGGTGGTGCGGGCTCGGTTCGACGCCGCCGCGGACACGTCGTGGCCGTACGGGGGACCGGCGAGCCGGCCGGGTTCGCCCGCTCCGCTGCACCTCACGCCCTACCACCGCTGGGCTCGCCAAGGCCCTTCGACCATGCGGGTCTGGCTCCCGACCGCTTGACCCCCTCGCGTTCTCAAAGGAGAGACCGTGAAAGCGATGCTCGCGGCAGTTGCACTGGTGCTCGCCTCCGTGGCGTGCGGTGCGGAGGAGCCGGGCTCCACCGACGACGGGGCGACGCTGACGCTGTGGACCCGCGCGGCGACCGAGTCGGTGACCAAGGCCTACGCGGACGCCTACAACGCCGGCCACCGCAACAAGATCGAGGTCACCGCCTACCCCAACGAGGAGTACCCGGCGAAGCTGGCCTCCGCCGCGGGCGCGAAGTCGTTGCCGGACCTCTTCGCCGCGGACGTGGTGTTCGCACCGCAGTACGCCGCGCAGGGGCTGTGGGCCGACGTCACCGACCGGTTCTCGTCCTTGCCCATCAAGGACTCCATCGCCCCTTCCCACGTGCGTGCGGGTACGTGGGAAGGCCGCAACTTCGCGGTTCCGCACACCATCGACCTGTCGGTGATGCTCTACAACAAGGACCTCTACACCAAGGCCGGTCTCGACCCGGAGAAGCCGCCGCGCACGCTGCGGGAGTTCGCCGAGCACGCCCGCAAGATCGACCAGCTCGGCGAGGACGTCCACGGCACGTACTTCGGCGGGAACTGCGGCGGTTGCATCGAGTTCACGCTGTGGCCGTCCGTGTGGGCGGCGGGCGGTGAACTGCTCGACGACGACGGTCGCAGCGCGCGGATCGACTCGCCCGAGATGGCCGAGGTGTTCGCCGTGTACCGCGAGCTCTACGACCAGGGCGCCGCGTCACCCGCGTCCAAGGGCGAGGCCGGGCCGACGTGGCTCGGCGCGCTGCAGGGCGGGAAGGTCGGCATCGCCCCCGGTCCGTCGGTGTGGCTCGACGCGATCGAGGCCAAGGGCGTGAAGACCGGACTCGCGCCGATTCCCGGCGTGAACGGCGGCGAGTCGACCTTCGTCGGCGGCGACGCGATCGGGATCGGCGCCACCAGCGAGAAGGCCGAGCAGGCGTGGGACTTCCTGGCCTGGACGATGTCGGACGAGGCCCAGGTCGAGGTCATCGCCAAACGCAAGGGCGTGCCTTTCCGCACGGACCTCGCCGCGAACAAGTACTCGTCGGCGGATCCGCGGCTCGTCATCGCCAACGGTCTGGTGGCCAAGGGAAAGACGCCGTACGCCCGCAACTTCAACGCCACGTTCAACGACCCGCAGGGCCCGTGGCTGACCGCTGTCCGCGGCGCGCTGTTCGGCAACGCCACCTCGGCGCTTCTGTCGGGCAACGAGGCGATCACCAAGTCGCTGCGGCAGGAGTGACCCGTGCGCAGGCGAGCGGTGACCGGAGCCCTGTACGCCACGCCGGCGGCGGTGCTGGTGGGGCTGTTCTTCGTGGTTCCGCTGCTGCTCGTCGGCTGGATGTCGCTGCACCGCTGGCCGTTGCTCGGCAAACCCCGTTTCAACGCGCCGGACAACTACACCGGCATCGCGGACAACGCGCTGCTGACGGACGCGGCCTGGTTCACCGTCCGGTACACCGTGATCATCACGGTGCTGCTGTTCGTGGTCGCGTTCGGGCTCGCGCTGCTGGTGCAGAACCGCCGGAAAGGCGTCGGCTTCTTCCGGACCGCGTTCTTCCTGCCGATGGCGGTCGGGTTCGCCAGCGCCTCGCTGCTGTTCCTCGGCCTGCTGAGCGAGGAGATCGGACCGCTGCCCCAGAGCGGCGGTCCGGCGCTGGGATCGGCCGTGCTGCTCGTGCTGTGGCGGTTCGCCGGGTTCAACATGCTGATCCTGCTGACCGGGCTGCAGGCCATCCCGGTCGACGTCTACGAGGCCGCGCGGATCGACGGCGCGACCCGCTGGCAGACCTTTCGGCGGATCACGGTGCCGTTGATGCGGCCGACGATCGCGTTGGTGCTCACGATGATGACCACCGGGTCGCTGCTCGCGTTCGACCAGTTCTGGATCCTCACCAGGGGAGGGCCGGACAACAGCACCACGTCGCTGGTGATGGTGATCTACCGGGAGGCGTTCATCCGGCTCGACCTCGGTTCGGCGGCGGGGGTCTCGGTCGTCCTGCTGGTGCTGCTGGCGGTCTTCAGCTCGGTCCAGCTCGCCGTCCTGCGGAGGCGGTCGGCATGAACCGAGAGGGCTTCCCGAAATGGAGTTACTACGTCACGGGCACCGCGCTGGCGATCCTGTTCCTGTTCCCGTTGCTGTGGAGCGGCATGGGCGTCGGTGCGCACGGACACCGGGTTCGGCGCGGAGAACTACGCGCGCCTCTTCACGTCCACCAACGGGATCCGGCCGGTGCACGTGCTCAACAGCGTCCTGGTGAGCGCGATGACGGTCGGCGGCACGCTGTTCGTCGCCACGTTCGCCGGCTACGCGTTCGGCCGGTTCCGCTTTCCCGGCCGTGACGTGCTCTTCCTGCTCACGCTCGCGATCCTGATGGTGCCGTACGCGACGATCCTGATCGCCCTGTACGTGCTGCTCGGCTGGCTCGGCCTGGAGGACTCGCTGATCGGGCTGAGCATCGTGCTGATCGTCTTCCAGCTGCCGTTCTCGGTCTTCATGATGCGCAACAGCTTCGAGGCCGTGCCGATCGAACTGGAGGAGTCGGCTCGGGTCGACGGGTGCACGAGCTTCGGCACGCTGGTGCGGATCATGCTGCCCGCCGTGCGGCCGGGCCTGGTCACCGTGGGGCTGTTCGCGTTCCTCACGTCGTGGAGCGAGTTCTTCGCCCCGCTCATCCTGCTCAACTCCACCGGCAAGTTCACCACGGTGCTCGCCGTGGTCAACATGCGCACCGCGAGCCACGGCTCGATCGACTACGCCGCCCTGGAGGCGGGCGTGGTGTTCATGGCGGTGCCCTGCCTGGTGCTTTTCGCGTTCATGCAACGCAGTTACGTCCGAGGCTTCACCTCGGGTGCCCTGAAAGGCTAGGAGGTCGGCATGACCCGGTTCTGGAAAGGATTTGTGGCCGCGCTGTTCGCGGCGGTGATGGCGGTGAGCGTGGCGGCTCCAGCGAGAGCCGACCACGGGTGGACGCCACCGTCGAACCTGGTGACCCCGTTGAACCAGGTGTGGCAGCACGTGGAGAGCACCTACGGCAACCTCTACGGCTTCCGCAACTACGGGTGGGACCAGATCCACACCAACGGTGGCTACCTGAACTTCTGCGTGCGCTGGGACTCGCCCCAGCCGGTGACCGTGCAGCAGCGCGACGCGATCCACGCCCAGCTCATCCGGCAGTACAAGAAGTGGATGGACGCGATGGCGGGCCACAACCACTTCCCGTACGCGTCCGTGCCGATCAAGGTCGTGGGCTGGGCGGTGCGTGACCGCAACCAGCTGAAGTGGACCGACAACTCGGTCGACATCTACGTCAACGACATCAGGGAGAACGCCCCGCAGTGCGCTGAGGGCTGCGGCAGGTTCTTCAACCGCAACGGCACGTACCCGCGCTGCCCCGGTGGCGTCGCGCGGCACTACGACCAGTCGTTGTGGCTCACGGCCGGCATGGGCGGCGGCGCCGGCGGTGACTGGGGTCAGCGGATGGGCAGTGAGTACTTCATGGGCAACCTGAACTCGAACGACGTGCACGATCCTGTTGCACGAGATAGGCCACACGTTCGGGCTGGACGACTTCTACGACTGGACACCGAGCGGAGTCGGCGGGTTCATCATGAAGGCCGGTAGTTCCGGCGTGATCACCGAGTTCGACAAGTGGATGCTGCGCGACTTCTGGCGGCACCTCAAGAACCGTTACGGCGTCCAGTGAGCACCCATTCTCGACGCACGATTCTGCGTGCGGGCGCGCTCGCCGTTGCGGCGGCGGCGTTGCCCGCACGCGCGCTCGCCGCGGTACGCCCCGACATCGGGGTGTCCGCCGAGCTGTTCGGACTGGGCGCGGTGTCCCTGCTGCCCGGACCGTTCCGGGACAGCACCCTCCGTACCCACACCTACCTCAAGTTCCTCGACCCCGACCGGCTGCTGCACACCTTCCGGCGCAACGTCGGGCTGCCGTCGGAGGTGGTTCCCTGCGGAGGCTGGGAATCGCCCTCCACCGAGCTGCGCGGTCACTCGACCGGGCACGTGCTGACCGCGCTGGCCCAGGCGTTCGCGGCCACCGGCGACACGGCGTTCTCCACGAAGGCGGTCTACCTGGTCGAGCAACTGGCGGTGTGCCAGGACCGGGCCAGGACGGCCGGGTTCAGCACCGGCTACCTCTCGGCGTTCCCGGAGAGCTTCATCGGCCGGGTCGAGGCGCGCGAACAGGTCTGGGCGCCCTACTACACCCTGCACAAGATCCTGGCCGGCCTGCTCGACGTGCATCAGCTGACCGGCAACGCGCAGGCGCTGACCGTGCTGAACCGCATGGCGGCGTGGACCGCCTGGCGCAACGGCAGGCTGACCCTGGCGCAACGGCAGAACATGCTCGACACCGAGTTCGGCGGCATGAACGAGGTGCTCGCGAACCTCTACCAGCTGACCGGCGACCCGGCGCACCTCACCACCGCCCAGTACTTCGACCACGCGGAGGTCTTCGACCCGCTGGCGCAGAACCGCGACGCGCTGAACGGCTACCACGCCAACACCCAGATCCCCAAGGCGATCGGCGCGATCCGCGAGTACCACGCCACCGGTACCACCCGGTATCGCGACATCGCGAGCAACTTCTGGGAGTTCGTCGCCGGCACGCACAGCTACGCGATCGGCGGCAACTCCAACGGCGAGTACTTCAAGGCGCCGGGCCGGATCGCGTCCGAACTGTCGGACAACACCTGCGAGTCCTGCAACTCCTACAACATGCTGAAGCTGACCGCGCAGCTGTTCCGCGGCAACCCCGGTGACGCGCGGTACTTCGACTTCTACGAGAAGACGCTCTACAACCATCTGCTCGGCGCGCAGAACCCGAACTCCAGCCATGGTCACCACAGCTACTACACCCCGCTGCGGCCCGGTGGCATCCGGACGTACAGCAACGACTACAACGACTTCACCTGCTGCCACGGCACCGGGATGGAGACCAACACGTATCACCCGAGCCGCATCTACGCCCACTCCGGCACGGTGCTGTACGTCAACCTGTTCATCGCCTCGACGGTCAGTTGGCGAGGACTCACCGTGCGACAGGACACCACTTTCCCGGAGATCGCGGCCACGAAACTGACGATCACCGGCTCCGGGACGTTCGAGCTGCGCGTGCGCATCCCCGGTTGGGCCGCGGGCGCGCAGATCCGCGTCAACGGAACACCACAGGCGCCGGTCACACCGGGCTCGTACGCCCCGATCAACCGGACCTGGTCGAACGGCGACGTCGTGGACGTCAGCCTGCCGATGACGTTGCACCGCGAGTCCACTCCGGACAACCGCGCGGTGCAGGCGGTCCGGCACGGCCCGATCGTGCTGGCGGGCGCCTACGGCACGAACAACCTGCAGTCGATGCCCGCGCTGCAACCGTCGACGATCCGGGCGACTACGACACCATTGCAGTACACGGCTTCCGCGAGCACCGGCCAGGTGACGCTGCTGCCGTTCTACAAAGTCCACGGGCAGCGCTACACCGTCTACTGGACCGTAGCCGAGACACCGCCGTTCATCGCCCACTACCCGTTCGACGGCAACGCGAACGACGCCACGGGCAACGGCCTGACCGCCGCGCTCGCGGGCGGTGCGGCCTGGACGACCGGGCGGAGCGGGCAGGCGGTCGACCTGGCCGGCGCTGGCCGGCGCACACGTCGTGCTGCCGGCCGGTCTACTCGCCGGCGCGACGGCGTTCACCATCGCGACCTGGGTGCGGCTGGACACCGTCGCGACCTGGTCCCGGGTGTTCGACTTCGGTTCCGGCACCGGGGCGTACGCGTTCCTGACCCCGCTCAGTTCGGCCGGAGGTGTCCGGTTCGCCGTCACCACCGGCGGTGCGGGCGCGGAGCAACGGATCGACGCACCGGCAGCGCTGCCCCAGGGCGTGTGGACGCATGTCGCGGTGACGCAGAACGGTGATCTCGGTGTGCTGTACGTCAATGGCACCGAAGTCGCGCGCAACCCGGCGCTCACCGTCCGGCCGGGCAACACCACGCAGAACTGGATCGGTCGCTCGCAGTACGGGGGAGACCCGTACCTCGACGGCGCCGTGGACTCCTTCCGGGTCTACGGCCGCGCCCTCGCCGCCGCAGAGGTCGCGAACCTCCACTCCACCGGCACATAAGGAGGATCGATGCGCGCCATGCAGTTGGGCGCCGCGATCGCACTGATAGCGGGCGTTGTCGTGGCAACGCCCGCATCCGCGGCCAACCCGATCATCACCTCGATCTACACCGCCGACCCGTCCCCGCTGGTCGTCGGCAACACCATGTACATCTACGCCGGGCGCGACGAAGCCGCGTCCGGCCAACAGAACTTCCTCATGCGCGAGTGGCGCGTGCTGTCGTCCACGGACGCCGCCACCTGGACCGACCGCGGTGCCAAGGCGAACATCGGCACGTTCTCGTGGGCCGGCGCCGACGCGTGGGCCAGTGAGGTCGAACCCCGCAACGGCAAGTACTACTGGTACACCTCCGTGAACGGCAACGGCGCGGGCTGGATGGACATCGGCGTCGCGGTCGGCGACAGCCCGCTCGGCCCGTTCACCGACGCCAAGGGCGGGCCGCTGATCAGCGACAGCACGCCCAACTCGTCCGGGCTCAACATCGACCCGACGGTCTTCACCGACGACGACGGCCAGGCCTACCTCTACTGGGGCAGCTACTGGGGCGCGCGGGCGGCGAAGCTCAAGCCGAACATGATCGAGCTGGACGGACCGGTCGTGACGCCGCAGGGCCTCGCGGACTTCTGGGAAGCGCCGTTCATGTTCAAGCGCAACGGTCTCTACTACATGATGTACGCCGCCAATGACACCAACGGCTGCGTCACGTCGTCGAGCTACGCCTGCCAGCGCTACGCCACCGCCACCAACCCCATGGGGCCGTGGACGCACCGCGGCGTCGTACTCGGCCAGGTCTCGTCGACCACGAACCACGCGGGCGTCGCGCAGTTCAACGGCCAGTGGTACATGATCTACCACAACGCCCAGGCGCCGGGCGGCGGCAACTATCGCCGGTCCGTGGCCGTGGACCTGTTGAACTTCAACGCCGACGGCACGATGCAGCGGGTCAACCAGACCACCACCGGACCGCCGCCGAACCCCGGCACACCCACCGGCAACATCGCATTGGGTGCCACCGCGACCACGTCCTACGTGTCGCCGTGGGAGAACCTGGCCGCGGTCAACAACGGCAGCACACCGGCGAGTTCGGCGGATCGCTCGAACCTCGTCTACGGCAACTGGCCCGAGCAGGGCACCCAGTGGCTCGAGTACACCTGGCCGTCCGCGAGATCGATCAACCGCTCGTCCGTCTACTGGTTCGACGACAACCAGGGCATCGACCTGCCCGCCTCCTGCCGCGTCCAGTACTGGACCGGCAGCGCCTACGCGGACGTTCCCGGCCAGTCGGCCTGCGGCACCGCCGCGAACACCTTCAACAGCGTCACCTTCCCCACCGTGTCCACGACCCGGTTGCGGCTGAGCGTCACCGCCAGGGCCGACTATTCGACGGGAGTCCTGGAATGGCAAGCCTTCGCCGCCTGACGGCACCCGCACTGGCCGTCGTGCTGATCACCGGCGGGCTCGCCCCCGCCACCCCCGCGTCGGCCGCGCAGCCCATCGGCTATCCCACCTTCAACGGTCCCTCGATCCCCGCGCCACCGGTCGGGTACGACACCGGCAGCACCATGCGTGCGATCTACGACGCGGAGAGCGGCGGCACCGACTTCTGGATGGACCGGCTGCTGGCCCGTCCCGGCAACGACCCGGCCGGCAACTTCCTGATGACCCGCGGCCGAGGGTTGTTCATGTACACCCACAACCCCGGCGTGATCGGGTTCGGCGGCCGGTCCGCCTACTGGGACGACCTCAGCGGCCAGAACGCCTACCAGGTCGCGCTCTCACCCGGCACGTTCACCGAGCAGGTGGGCAGCCGGGTGCAGAAACCCAGCCACTACCGGGGTGTCTTCACCAGCGGTTCGCTGCGGGTGGAGATGACCAAGTTCATCACCCACAACAACGTGGCCGTGACGAACCTGGCGATCGTCAACACCGGCGGTTCGGCGGCGACGCTGCAGCTGCGGGCGACTTCGCCGTACGCGACGACGGCGAGCGGGAGCGAGCTGACCGGCAGCCGCCAGGTGAAGAACAACCTCACCACCATCCGGCCACGCCTGTCCGGTGACGGGTTCGGCGTGAACAACGGCGGTCTGGACCGCTCGGTCACCGTCGCCGCCGGGCAGACCGTTACCACCAAGGTCGCGATGGGCTTCGTGACGACCGAGATCCCGGAGTCGCTCACCGAGTACCAGAACTACCGCGGGTACACCCCGGCGACGGCGTTCGCCACCCACGTGCGCGCGTACAACCGCTGGTGGGCGGACAACATCCCGTACATCGACGTGCCGGACGCGGCGATCAAGAAGAACATCTACTACCGCTGGTGGCTGATGCGCTTCAACCACCTCGACGTCGACATCCCGGGCCAGGACTACCAGTTCCCGGTGTCGATCGAGGGCGTCACCGGCTACAACAACGCGATCGTGCTGACCCAGCCGATGCACATCGACGACCTCAAGTACCTTCGCGATCCCGTTTACTCGTACGGGCCGTGGCTGTCGATCGGGCAGTCGTCCAAGGGCGGCCGGTTCATGGACAACCCCGGCGACCCGGAGAACTGGTCCAACTCCTACACCCAGTACGTCTCCGAGGCCGCGTGGCGCAGCTACCAGGTCCACGGCGGCCAGCCGGCCATCGCCGCCCAGCTCGCGCGGTACGCGGAAGGCGACGCCAAGGGACAGCTGTCGTTCTACGACACGAACAACAACGGCGTGATCGAGTACGACTGGGGCGCGCTCACCGGCAACGACGCCGACGCGGTGTCGTTCGACTGGCGGCCGGGCCGGCTCGACCGCGCCGAGACCGCCTACGTGTGGAGCGGGGCCGTTGCCGCGCAACAGGCCTACGCGCTGGCCGGCAACACCGCCAAGGCCGCCGAGATGCAGACGCTCGCGGACCGCATCCGCTCCGGTGTGATCAACACGCTCTGGAACCCGTCCCGGCAGCTGCTGGAGCACAAGCACGTCGCGACCAACGAGCACGTGCCGTGGAAGGAGATCAACAACTATTACCCGTTCTCGGTCGGCCTGATGCCGAACACCGATCAGTACAAGCAGGCGCTGCGGCTGTTCTCGGATGCGGCCGAGTATCCGGTGTTCCCCTTCTACACCGCCAACCAGAGGGACAAGGCAGCAGCGGCCGCGGCCGGTCACCCCGGTTCGAACAACTTCTCCACCATCAACTCGACCGTGCAGTTCCGGCTGTACTCGTCGGTGCTGCGCAACTACCAGAACCAGTGGATGAACGCGGAGGACTACAAGAAGCTGCTGTACTGGAACACCTGGGCGCAGTACGTCGGCGGCAACACGCAGTGGCCCGACGCCAACGAGTTCTGGGCGGACTGGAACGGCAACAGCATCCAGTACCGCTCCTGGATCCACCACAACATCCTCGGCAGCAGCAACTGGACCGTCGTCGAGGACGTGGGCGGACTGCGGCCGCGCACCGACGGACTCATCGAGCTCTCGCCGATCAACATCGGCTGGTCGCACTTCGCGGTGAACAACCTGCGTCACCGCAACGCCGACCTGAGCGTCGTGTGGGACGACCCGGCGGACGGCGTGACCCGCTACAACGGCGTCCCGCAGGGCTATTCGGTCTACCTCAACGGAACCCGCGCCTTCACCGTGGACCGGCTCACCCGCGTGCTCTACGACCCGGCGACCGGATCGGTGACCCTGCCGTCCGGTGGCTCGATCGTGCACCAGACCCCGGTCGCGGGCGTCCGCGCACCACGTGACGTCGTCCAGAACGGCGCGCGGGTGGTCGACGTGTTCGCCAAGGCCGGCGTCGACCTCACGTCCACCCGGCCGAACCTGGCGCAGGGTGCGGGGGTGTCGGCCTCCTACACCGCGTCCGGCACGTCGACCGGCGCCGCGGTGGACGGCTTCCCGACCAACGAACCGATCTGGGGTTCGTCGGGTTCGCCCAACGGCACCGATTCCTACGAGATCAACTTCGGTCAGTCCCGCACGGTCGACGAGGTCCGGCTGTACTTCCGCGACGACCGCGCGGGCAACCGCTATCGGGCACCGTCTTCGTACACGGTCCAGCACTGGAACGGCAGCGCCTGGGTGAACGCGGCGGCGCAGATCAAGTCACCGGCAGAGCCGAGAGCGAACTACAACCAGGTCGGGTTCACCCCGGTCAGCACGCAACGGCTGCGGGTCCAGTTCACCCACACGTCCGGCTTCAAGACCGCGTTGACGGAGATCAAGGTCCACAACCGTGGCGGCGGCTCAGATCCGGTGCCACCGTCCAACCTGGCCTTGGCGGCCACGGCGTCGGCGTCCTACACCTCACCGTGGGAGAGCGTGGCGGCGATCAACGATGGTGCCGAGCCGGCATCGTCCAACGACACCGTCAACCCGCGTTGGGGAACGTGGCCGGAAACCGGTACGCAGTGGGCCGAACTGACGTGGAGCGCGCCGATGTCGGTGCGGTCGGCCCAGGTGTACTTCTTCGACGACAACCAGGGCATCGACGTGCCCGGCTCCTGGAAGCTCCAGTACTGGACGGGCAGTGCCTTCGCCGACGTCCCCGGCGCCAGTGGTTATCCGATCGCGGCGAACCAGTACAACCAGGTGTCGTTCCCAGCGGTGTCCACGAGCAGGCTGCGTGTCGTGTTGCAGAGCGGCGCCGCGTCGGTGGGATTGCTGGAGGTGAAGACCTTCGCCTGACGATTCGCCGCTCCTGACACGGTGGCCGGATCACGCCCACGCTGGGCGTGATCCGGCGCCGTGCTACCGGGCACCGGCGTCGTACCAGGTCCAGTACTGGAACGGAAGTGCGTGGGCCGGACGTGGCCGGGCAGACCAGAACACCGGCCTCGCCACGGGCCAACTACAACCTCGTCCAATTCACCCCGGTCAGTGCACAACGACTGCGGGTGCTGATGACTCACGTCTCCGGTTTCAAGACCGGTCTGACGGAGATAAAGGTCCACTGAACAACCGAAGGAAGTACATGACCATCGCACGTCGTTTGACAGCACTGTTGTTGTGCTGCGTCGTGGGCACGGGTACCGCCACCGTGCCCACGGCGGCCGCCGCGGATCCGTTGCCGCAGAACGCGATGACGGTCCGCGTCGATCCGTCTTACCAGCAGCCGGAGTTCGAGGGCTGGGGGACCAGCCTGGTGTGGTTCGCCAACATCACCGGCGGCTACCCCGAGCCCATCCGCCGCAAGCTCGTCGACCTGCTGTTCGGGGAGGACGGGCTGCGCCTGAACATCGCGCGCTACAACATCGGTGGCGGCAACGCGCCGGACGTCCGCAAGGACTACATGAAAAAGGGCGCGACGATGGAGGGCTTCTGGAAGGCTCCTCCCGGCACGACCCGCGCGGACATGGAGTGGTGGCAGCCGGACAACCCGGAGCACTGGAACCTCGACGCCGACGCGAACCAGCGCTGGTGGATCGACCAGATCAAGCGCAAGGTCACCCAGTGGGAGGCGTTCAGCAACTCGCCGCCGTGGTTCCAGACCGTCAACGGCTACGTCTCGGGTGGCTTCGACGCGAACACCGACCAGATCCGCAGAGACCGGGTGGACGAGTTCGCCACCTACCTGGCGCGCGTCACGCAGCACATCGAGCGCTCGCACCGGATCAAGTTCGACACCCTCGCCCCGCTCAACGAGCCGAACACGAACTACTGGGGCACGCAGATCGGACCGGACGGCCAGCCGACCGGAGGACGCCAGGAAGGCGCGCACGCCGGACCCGAACTGCAGCAGGAAGTGCTGCTGGCGACCAAGCGAGCGCTCGATCTGGCCAGATCACGCGTCAAGGTGTCGGCGATGGACGAGACCAACCCCGGCACGTTCGTCCGGAACTGGAACGGCTACGGCCCGGCACGTGAGGTGATCGACCAGCTCAACGTGCACACCTACGGCACCGGTCAGCGCACCAGCGTGCGTGACATCGCCAAGGGCGCCGACGAGAAGCTCTGGATGAGCGAGGTCGAGGGCACCTGGGGCAACGGCACCACCGACTACACGAGCATGGAACCCGGCCTCGGCATGGCGACCAGGATGCTCGAGGACATCCGCGAGCTCGAACCATCGGCCTGGGTGTTCTGGCAGCCGGTCGAGGACACGGGCCCGCAGGCCGCCGCCGGCAAGAACTGGGGCAGCATCCACATCCCGTTCAACTGCACGGCGAGCGACACGCTGGAGTCCTGCCCGATCAAGACCAACACGAAGTTCAACACCATCCGCAACTTCACCCACCACATCCGGCCGGGTGACCGGTTCGTCAAGACCGACGACCCGTCGACCGTCGCCGCGGTGACGCGTTCCGGCCGGGACGCCAAGGTCGTGCACGTCAACAACAGCACGGCGGAGCGGACGCTGGCCCTCGACCTCTCGCGGTTCGGGCACGTCTCCGCGGGTGCGCGCGTGACCCCGGTGGTCACGAGTGCGACCGGTGCACTCGTGCGCGGGAAGCCGGTGCGGGTGTCCGGAAAGTCGGCCACGCTCACCGTCCCGGCGAAGTCGGTCACGACCTTCCTGGTCGACGGCGTGTCCGGGGTGGCTCGGGACGCCGCGCTGATCCAGCACGGCCACGTGTACCGCCTGCAGCAGAGCGGCAGGTCGCTGGCACCGTCCGACGACGAGTCGCGCGCGGTCTCCCGCACCACGGACGCCACGAACGCGCGGCAGCTGTGGTCGGTGCGGGAACTGGGCCACGGCAACGGAAACCGGCAACGCTACGAGATCGTCAACGCGGTGACCGGCACCCGGCTCGCCGCCCGCGGTGAAGTCGTGGCGCTGCAGGCGAACCGGGAGCCCGCCACGCAGTGGATCATGTCGACCACGGGTGACGGCACCTGGACGTTCGTCAACGCCGCCACCGGCATGCTGATCGACGCGGCCGGTGAAACCGTGTCGGCCAAGTCCCCGACGTCGGGGACGAGCCAGCGCTGGACACCGATCGACGAAACCGTGCTGCGGACCCAGGACGCCGCCGTGTTCACCGTTCCCAAGCTGCGGCCCGTGCTGCCGCAGACCATCACTCCGGTCTACCGGGACGGTGCGCGCGGCGCGTTGCCGGTGGTGTGGGATCTCCCGCCCGACTCGCGCTGGCAGCGACCCGGCACCGTCCGGGTGCACGGCACGGCCACGGATGTGCTCGGACACCGCCTGTCCGCGCTCGCTGTGGTCACCGTCGACACCATCGCCTCGACCTTGCCCGCCCGCGCCAAGACCTACGTCGGCGGACGACCGGAGCTGCCGGCGACCGTCACCGGCATCGGGAAGCGCGGTGGCACCGCGGAGTTGCCGGTCACGTGGGACGCCGGGGTGTACGACCGGGTCGGCACGGTCACGGTGACCGGCCGCGCCCGGATCGTCGACGGCAGCACGGTCGCGGCCACGGCGGTCGTCCAGGTCACCGAACCCGTCGAGGTCAACGCGGTGATCGATCCCGCGGTGCAGGTGGCCGCCACGTTCACCGAGAGCGGGTACTCGGCGGAACGCCTGCGCAACGGCGTCACCGAGGAGAAGGCGTGGTCGAACTGGAAGTCCGGCACCAAGAACCCGGCCGAGACGATCACCTTCACCTTCCCGTCGCCGCGTGACCTCACGAGGGTCGTCACGCACTCCTACCGCGACGGTGAGGGCGGGCTCGCGAAGAGCCTGAAGGTCCAGGTGCGCACGGTCGATGGCGCCTGGGTGGACGCGAGCGGCGACGTCGAGGTGAGCGCGGCGCCGGCCAACGTCGTGCTGACGTCACCCGGCCCGGTGACCGCGGTGCGGGTGGTCCTCACCGCCCGCCCGTCCGGCTACCTCACCCTCGGCGAGATCGAGGTGCTGGCCAAGTCCGCCGCTGCCTGACCGCACGCGGGGCCCCTACGTACTCCAGATGGATACGTAGGGGCCCCGCGTGAACTTCTGCGGAGGGTCCGATGCGTGCCGTGCGTGCGGGTCTGCGCGGCGGAGTTCGACCCGGCGGACAGTCGAATCGATTCGATTTATGCGTGTTGATTGTATTGCCGGGTGTGCGAGCGCGAGAATTCCCGAAATAGGTCAGAAGGGATTTCTCAATGCGGAGAGCTCTCGCAGGCGCACTGGCGGCGGTGACGACGGCCGCGCTCGTGGTCGTGGCGCACGCGGCCGGCCCTGATCATTCCGCCGCCGCGGCGGAGACGTACTCGTGGGGCAACGTCGAAATCGCGGGCGGCGGATTCGTTCCTGGGATCGTGTTCAACCAGAGCGAGCCGAACCTGATCTACTCGCGCACCGACATCGGCGGCGCGTACCGGTGGAACCAGCAGACGGGCCGATGGATCCCGCTGCTCGACCACGTCGGTCTCGCCAACTGGGGCCTCAACGGCGTCGCGAGCCTGGCGACCGACGCCGTCGACCCGAACCGGGTGTACGTCGCCGCCGGCATGTACACGAACAGCTGGGACCCCAACAACGGCGCGATCCTCCGGTCCGCCGACCGCGGCACGACCTGGCAGACCACGACGCTGCCGTTCAAGGTCGGCGGCAACATGCCGGGCCGCGGGATGGGGGAGCGGCTCGCGATCGACCCGAGCCGCAACAGCGTGCTGTACTTCGGCGCGCCGAGCGGCAACGGCCTGTGGCGCAGCACGGACTCCGGTGCCACGTGGGGCAAGGTCACCTCGTTCCCGAACCCCGGCAACTACGTCGCGGACCCCAGCGACCCCAACGGTTATCTCAGCGACAACCAGGGCGTGGTGTGGGTGACCTTCGACCCGCGCACCGGCTCGGCGGGCTCGCTCACCCAGACGATCTACGTGGGTGTCGCGGACAAGCAGAACAACGTCTACCGCAGCACGAACGGCGGCACGACGTGGGAACGCGTGGCGGGCCAGCCCACCGGATTCCTGCCGCACAAGGGAGTCCTGCAGGGAGACACGCTCTACCTGGCCACGAGCGACACCGGCGGACCGTACGACGGGGCGAAGGGCGACGTCTGGAAGCTCAACACCACCACCGGTGCCTGGACGCAGATCAGCCCGGTGCCGTCGAGCAGTGCCGACAACACGTTCGGCTACAGCGGTCTCACCGTCGACCGCAAGCGCCCCGGCACGCTCATGGTCGCCACCCAGATCGCGTGGTGGCCGGACGTGGTGTTCTTCCGCAGCACGGACTACGGCGCCACGTGGACCCGCGTCTGGGACTGGACGAGCTACCCGAACCGCAGCTTCCGCTACAAGATGGACATCAGCGCGTCGCCGTGGCTCGACCTCGGCGCGAACCCGCAACCCCCGGAGGTCTCGCCGAAACTCGGCTGGATGACGGAGTCGCTGGAGATCGACCCGTTCAACTCCGACCGCATGATGTACGGCACCGGCGCGACGCTCTACGGCACCACGGACCTCACGGCGTGGGACCGCGGCACCCAGTTCACGATCAAGCCGATGGCGGCCGGGCTCGAGGAGACGGCGGTCAACGACCTGATCAGCCCGCCGGCCGGGCCACCGCTGATCAGCGCGCTCGGTGACATCGGCGGGTTCCGGCACGACCGGCTGGACGCGGTACCGGCCAGGACGTTCAACCAGCCGTACTTCACCACCACGCGCAGCCTGGACTACGCCGAGCTCAACCCTGCGACGATCGTGCGGGCCGGCGAGTTCGACAAGACGAGCAGGCCCAACGACAACCGGGTGGCGTTCTCCACCGACGGCGGCGCGAACTGGTTCCAGGGCCAGGAACCGGGCGGCGTCACCGGAGCCGGCACCGTGGCGGCGGCGGCCGACGGAAGCCGGTTCGTCTGGAGTCCCGCGGGAACCGGCGTCCATCACGCGACCGGCTTCGGCAACTCGTGGACGGCGTCGACCGGCATCCCCGCCGGCGCGGTGGTCGAGTCGGACCGGGTGAACCCGATGAAGTTCTACGGGTTCTCCGCCGGGCAGTTCTACGTGAGCACCAATGGCGGCGCGTCGTTCACCGCGACAGCGGCGACCGGTCTGCCGACCTCGGCGCGGTTCAAAGCCGTGGCAGGTAAGGAAGGTGACGTGTGGCTCGCGGGTGCGGGCGGCCTGTGGAGGTCGACCGACTCCGGCGCGAGCTTCGCGAAGGCGGCCGGTGTGGCGGGTTCGCTCAACATCGGCTTCGGCAAGGCCGGCCCGGGCCGCTCGTACCCGGCGCTCTACCTGATCGGTGAGGTCGGCGGTGTCAACGGCGTCTACCGGTCCGACGACACGGGTGCGAGCTGGGTGCGCATCAACGACGACCGGCACCAGTACGGCAACATCGAGGAAGCCATCACCGGTGACCCGCGGGTGTACGGACGGGTTTACCTGGGTACCAACGGCCGTGGTGTCGTGCTCGGTGAGATGACCGGGACGCCGCCGACCACCACGACTACGACCACAACCACCACCACAACCACGACGACGACCACCACCACCACCACGGGTCCGCCGCCGGGTACCGGGTGTGCGGTGAAGTACACGATCGCGGGCCAGTGGCCGGGTGGGTTCCAGGCCGCGGTCGATGTCACCAACACCGGACTGACCGCTGTCAACGGCTGGACGGTCAAGTGGACGTTCGCCAACGGCCAGGTGATCAACCAGCTGTGGAGCGGGAAGGTCACCCAGACCGGTGCCGCGGTGTCCGTGACCGACCAGGGCTACAACAAGGAGATCAAACCGAACGGCACGGTCGGCTTCGGGTTCACCGCGAGCTGGACGGGCTCGAACACGAAGCCGGTGTCCTTCACGCTGAACGACCGCGTGTGTGCGATGCCCTGACAGTGCTGCCCCGATCGGTGAGCTCGGGGGTGAGCAGCCGGACCTCGGCCGGTCGCTCGCCCTTGAGCTGCCGCACGAGCATCTCGACCGCGATCCGGCCGACCTCGTCGGCCGGGATCGCGATCGAGGTGAGCGGCACGGGCTGGTTGGCGGCGATGGCGTCCGGGCACAGCGCGATCACGGACATGTCTTCCGGCACCCGCAGCTTCCGGCGGTGCAGTTCCATCAGCAGGTCACCAAGCACAGCCTCGTTGTGCACCACCAGCCCGGTGACGTCCCGACGCAGCAGGTCGTCCAGGCAAGTTCGCACGGCCTCGAAGGACGTCCCGCACGGATACACGTGCGCTGTGACGCCACGCCGCTGGGCGCTGTCGGTGAAACCGGCCAGGAATCGGGTCGCATAGCCGGTTTCCCGCTCGTACACCGCGGGCGGCGGACCGATGAGGGCGATCGAGCCGTGGCCGAGATCGGCGAGGTGCTCGACCGTTCGTGCGCCGCTCGTCGTGAAGTCGAGGTCGACGCAGTCGAGTCCGGCCGGGTCGGCGGGCACGCCGACCAGCACCACCGGAACGTCGAGCGCACGTAACGCGGGGATGCGCGGATCGTGTGTCTCCACGTCCATCACGAGGACGGCGTCCGCCATCGACGACCCGATCACCCGCTGCACCTCGTCGGTGTCCACCTCGGCCGGCCCGGACTCCTTGGTGAGCACCAGGACGTCGTAGTCGTGCGCGCGGGCCGTCGTGGCGATCGAGGCGACGAACTGCATGATCACCGGGACGTTGAGGCCGGTCCGCAATGGAACGACGAGCGCGAGCACGTTGGTGCGGTTGCCCGCCAGTGCCCTGGCGCCCGCGTTGGGGTGAAAGCCCAGCTCCCGGATGCTGCTGCGGACCCGCAGCGACGTCTCCCGCGAGATCGGTCTCTTGCCGCTGAGCACGTAGGAAACGGTGCTCACGGACACGCCCGCGTGTCTGGCGACGTCCTTGATGGTGATCAACCGGCCTCCTGCGCGCGTGTCCTTGTGCCGGCAACTTTAACCCCGCCGGGGGCGGCGGCCGGTGCGACGTCGGGCACGTCGGAATTTCCGGCCGGTTCGACTTGATTGTTTCGACAGTCGAACTGAGTCGAAGTCGTTGTAACGTTCTATTCGAAGCATTCGACGCTAATGTTCTTCCAGGTGAACCGTTTCGATTTAACGGATCATTTTCCGTTCACTGGTGCACGGAAGGGCAAGTCCAATGAACAAGATCATGCGAACGCTCGTCGCGGGGATGGCCGCGACCCTCGCGTTCTCGCTGGGCGCCCCGACCGCGACGGCGGCGGCCTGGTCGTCCTCGGACAAGTGGGGCACGTGGAACAACGGCGGCTACATCGTCCGCAACAACATCTGGGGCGGTGGAGCCGGTGCCCAGTCGATCTGGGCGAACTCCTACAGCAACTGGGGCGTGTGGGCGAACCACCCCAACACCGGCGGCGTGAAGTCGTACCCGCACGCGGGGAAGGCGGTGAACAAGCGCCTCAGCTCGATCGGCTCGCTCACCAGCCGCTACAACGTGAGCGTGCCGGGTTCGGGCGCCTACGCGACGGCGTATGACATCTGGGCCAACAACAACGCCTACGAAATCATGTTGTGGATGACCAAGACCGGCGCGGTCGGCCCCATCGGTTCGTTCCAGACCAGGGCGACCGTCGGCGGGCACACCTGGGACGTCTATCGCGGCTCGAACGGTCACAATGCCGTGTTCTCGTTCCTGCGCACGTCGAACGCGAGTTCGGGCACGGTCGACATCAAGGCCGTGATGAACTGGATCCGGGCCCGTGGCTGGTACGGCGACGTGACGGTGGGCGAGGTGCAGTTCGGCTACGAGATCACCTCGTCGAGCGGTGGCAAGAACTTCACGACCAACAGCTACTCGGTGTCGGGCGGCTGAGCGGCGATGAGGCGACCAACGATGTCGGTTCTGCTCGCGCTGGTGCTCACCGCGGGCGTTCCGGCACTCGCGGACGCGCAGATCTCTGCGGATCGCGGGCTCGTCAGCATCCGGTCGGTTCACGGTGACGGCAACTTCGTCTCGTGGCGGCTGCTCGGCTCGGACGCCGCGACCGCGGCGTTCAACGTCTACCGCGACGGCGTGCAGGTCAACCGCGCGCCGGTCACGACGGCGACGAGCTACCTCGACGCGGGTGCGCCCGCGAACGCAACCTATTCGGTGCGCCAGGTGAACGGAGGCGTGGAGAAGGCGGCGGCCACGCGGTCCGTCGGCACCCTGGCGACGAGCCGGGACGTCCCGATCCAGATCCCGGCGTCCGGCTACGTCGCGAACGACACCTCGATCGGCGACCTGGACGGCGACGGCGAGCAGGAGATCGTCCTCAAGTGGGATCCCGCCGACGCCAAGGACAACGCGCACGCCGGCCGCACGGGCAACGTCTACCTGGACGCGTACAAGCTCAACGGCACCCGGTTGTGGCGCATCGACCTCGGCCGCAACATCCGTGCGGGTGCGCACTACACGCAGTTCCAGGTCTTCGACTACGACGGTGACGGCAAGGCCGAGGTCGCCGTGAAGACCGGCGACGGCACGCGGTCGGGCACCGGCCAGGTGATCGGCAACGCGAACGCCGACCACCGCAACGCCGACGGCTACATCCTGACCGGGCCGGAGTTCCTCTCGGTGTTCCGCGGCACCGACGGCGCGGTCCTCGACACCGAGAACTACATCCCGCCACGCGGAACCGTGTCGTCGTGGGGTGACAACTACGGCAACCGCGTCGACCGCTTCCTGGCCGGCACGGCATACCTCGACGGCTCGCGGCCGAGCATCGTCATGGCACGCGGCTACTACACGCGCAGCGTCATCTCGGCGTGGGACTTCCGCAACGGCCAGCTCACCCAGCGGTGGACGTTCGACTCGGCCACGCAGTCCAACCGGTCGGCGTGGGAGGGCAAGGGCAACCACAACCTCTCCGTGGCCGACGTGGACGGCGACGGCCGCGACGAGATCATCTACGGCTCGATGGCGATCGACGACAACGGCCGTGGCCTGTGGCAGAACAGCACCCACCACGGCGACGCCCTGCACGTCGGCGACTTCATCCCGTCCCGTCCCGGGCTCGAGGTGTTCAAGCCGTCGGAGTGGACCAGCGAGGTCGCGCACTGGATGGGCGACGCCCGCACCGGGCAGATCATCTGGAGCGCGCCGTCGTGCGGCTGTGACAACGGCCGGGCCGTCGCCGCAGACATCTGGGCCGGCAACGCCGGTGCCGAGGCGTGGTCGGCCTCGGTGGGTGGACTGCGGTCGGCCACCACGGGCGCACAGGTGGCGGCGCGCAAACCGGGTTCGATCAACTTCGTCGTCTGGTGGGACGGTGACGCGCAGCGCGAGTTGCTGAATGGCACGACGATCGACAAGTACGGCCCGAACGGCGACACCCGGCTGCTCACCGGCTCCGGTGTGGCGTCCAACAACGGCACCAAGTCCACACCGGCGCTGTCCGCGGACATCTTCGGTGACTGGCGCGAGGAGGTCATCTGGCGCACCACGGACAACCGGGCGTTGCGGATCTACTCGACGACCGAGCCGACGAACATCCGTCGGGTGTCGTTGCTGCAGGACCGGCAGTACCGGTTGGCGATCGCGTTCCAGAACACCGCCTACAACCAGCCTCCGCACCCGAGGTTCGCCTCGCCGTGAGGTCGTGACGTCGCGGCCCCTGCCCCGGATCCCCAGGGCAGGGGCCGCACGTTTGTGGTGATCAGCCCTGGGGCCAGCTGAGCTCGCGGGTGGGGATGGGGGCGGTCAGCCGGCGGAAGTAGCTCGGCGGCATGGCTTTCTGGTTGCGCAGCGCGGTGGCGACCAGGCGGGCGACCTCGATGGCGCCGTAGGCCTGGAAGTGCGTGTTGTCCTCGACGCCGCCGGGGTAGTTGGGGTACTGACCGGGCGCCAGGTGCATGAAGTGCTTCTTCGTGCCTTCGACGCCCGCCCGGTTCCACAGTGCGGTGCTGGACGCTGTCAGATCGATGAGCGGCACGCGCTTGGCCGTCGCGAGCTCGCGCATCGCGGCCGGATAGGCGCCGTGGGACGGGGTGATGGTGCCACCGCTGTTGAAGCGGCGGCGTTCCACGGAGGTGACCAAGATCGGGATCGCGCCCTTGGCGCGGCTCCGGTCGATGTACATGGACAGGTAGGACTTGTACGTGGTGGACGGCTCGGTGTAGCGGGCCGGGTCCTCGCGCTTCTCGTCGTTGTGCCCGAAGGAGATCAGCAGGTAGTCGCCGCGCTTGATGGTGGCGATGATCCGGTCGAGCCGGCCGAGGTCGACGAAGCTCTTGGAGCTCGCACCCGACAGAGCGGCGTTCGCGGCCACGGCGCCGGAGGTGAGGAAGACCGGCAGCGCCTGGCCCCAGCCGGCCCGGGGCGACTGGGAGGACAGGTACGTGGAGGCGGTGGAGTCGCCCGCGATGTGGATGCGGACCGGGGCCGCCGCCGAGGCGGCCGATGGTGCGACGGACAACGCCGCCACGACGCCGATGGCGGTGGTGCCGAAACGTCGGCGGGAGAGGTCCATGGGTTTGTCCCTTCCGGAAGCATTGGCAGACAAGAACACCCGCACCCGTGGCGGCGGGTGCGGGTGACAGGGGAAGCAGCGGACTACCTGGGGTTCCAGCCGTCGGTGCCGGCGAGGTACTTCTGCGGGGTGTACTCGCCCGCCTGGGCGTCGGGCAGCTGGGGCCGGTTGGCGTTCTTGACCGCGCCCGGACCGGTGTTGCGGTACTCCGAGAACCGGGCCTTCTTCCAGGAGTTGTCCGACATGTCGATCCAGGGCTGGGCGTTGCGGATCGCGGCGGTCAGGGTGGACTCGCGGAACAGGACCTGGCCCGCGGGCCGCCACGGCCGCCCGAGCTGGGTGGTGTTGTCGGTGGTGGCGGTGACGGTGCAGCGGTAGAACAGCAGGCCGTACTTCTTGTCGGCCGGGGTGCTGGCGGCGGTGAGGGGGCCGCCGACCTTGCGCTTCTCGTGCACCGTGGTGCGCTCGAAGACCATGGTGCCGCCGCCGAAGATGAAGTCGACGGTGCCCTCCACGTAGGAGTCGGCCATGTAGGCGCGGGTCCTGTCGTTGACCAGGAACGTGTCCTGGTCGCCGAGCAGGCGGACGTTGCGGAAGACGGCGCGGTCGGCGTTGAGGTGCAGTGCCACCGCCTGCTGCCCGACGGTCGTGCCGTTCTCGGCGTAGTCGTTGGAGATGGTGAGGTTCGTGGCGCCGAAGTCGCGGCCGTCGACGAACATGCTGGCGCTGCCGGACGTGCCGTGGCTGGTCGCGCTGTTGTTGAACACGAGCACGGTCTGCGCGGCCGTGGAACCCAGGCCCTGCAACGTGATGGCGGTCTTGTTCGCCGGCACCCGGACGACCTCGCGATAGGTGCCCGCCTTGATCGTGATCAGGGTGCGGGAGGAGCTGTTGACCGGTGCCGCGTTGATGGCGGCCTGCACGGTGCGGTACTGGGCGCTGCCGTCCGCCGCCACCGTGAGCGTGGCCGCGGCTGCGGCCACGGCCGGGGCCACGACGGTGCTCGCCAGTGCGGCGGCGATGACGGCGGTGCTCGCGAGTTTTCGGTTCACCATTGGACCTCTTCTCGAACGGCCGGGCCTCGCACGGCTCACAGGTGTTCGCGGAGGTGGCGCAGCTGCGTTTCGACGTGGCTCGTGGGTGTGGTGTGCCCGCCGAACGGGGAGACCGTGATCTGCTTGGGCGCGCCGACCTCGTGGTAGGCGGCGTACACAGTGGACGGTGGGCAGATCTCGTCCATCAGGCCGACGCTGAAGAGGGTGTGCGCGGTGATGCGCCGGGCCAGCAGCGCGCAGTCGACGTAGCGCAGGGTTTCCAGCGCCTTGGGGACGAGCGCGTCGTGCTGTGCGAGGAAGTCGCTGATCTCGGTGTAGGGCAGGGTGCCCGCGATGCGGATCGCGCGGTGCAGGTCGCAGAGGAACGGGACGTCGGAGTGGCACACCTTGACCAGGTCGGGGCGCAGGGCGGCGGCGGCCAGGGCGAGTGCGCCGCCCTGGCTGCCACCGCGCACGGCGATGCGGCCGGGATCGGCGCCGGGGAGTTCGGCGGCGACGTCGACGGCGCGGGCGGCGTCGAGGAAGAGCCGGGTGAAGTAGTAGTCGTCCGGGTCGGCGATGCCCCTGGTCATCACGCCGGGGTGTTCTGGGCCCCCGCCCGGTGCGGCATCCGCGGTGGCGCCGACCGACCACCGGCCGCCCTGGCCTCGGGTGTCCATCACGAAGGTGGCGAACCCGAGGCTGGGCAGCAGGACGTGGTCGGTCGGCAGACCGCGGCCACCGCCGTAACCGATGTAGGTCACGACGACCGGCAGCGGTCCGTCGCCGGGCGGGCGCAGGTACCAGCCGCGGACGCGGTGGCCGTGCGCGCCGGAGAACTCCACGTCGTGGACCGACAGAGGCTGGTAGAGCACCGGTTCGTGCGGCGTCAGCGTGACCGGCGCCGCCGCGGCCGCCGTCCTGGCGAGCTTCTTCGCCCACCACTCGTCGAGGTCGGCTGGTTCGGGCGTGGTCACCCGGTGTAGCTGCAGTTCGGCCTCGGACATGTCGACGACGGGCACGGACGGTCTCCTCTGCGCAGTTGGTTGGCCAGGCGTCTGCAAGTACTACCAACTCTGATCAGATCGCCCTTGACTACACCCAACTGTTCGTCGAAGAGCACGGCCGGGTGTCCGACGCCGGACGATGCAGTTGGTGGTGGCAAAGTGCTTGTTGATGTTGAGTTGGTGGTACTTGCAGACGCCATCGGCTTCCCGGCAGGCTCAGATCTTCGCGGCGACGATCGGCGCCAGGCGGTCGGCGATCTTGCGGTGCCCCTGGTCGTTGGGGTGCACCTTGTCCGTCGTGTCGGTGGCCTCGTCGATCCAGCCCTCGGTGTTCACGAAGTACACGTTGCGGTCACCGCCGTCGTTGACCACCTTCACCGCCGCCTGCGTCTCGGGCAGGTACCGCTTGCGGAACGTGCCCAGCGCGAAGATGGCCGCGGTCGGGTACTTCTCCCGCGCGCGCTTCAGCAGGGTGACGTAGGAGGAGTGGAACTGCTCCTTGGTGACGCTGTGCCCGACGTCGTTCGTGCCGAGGTTGATCACCACGGCGTTCGCCTTGTAGCGGCTGAAGTTCCACGCCGGCGCGGTCAGTGCGAGGCCGGTGCGCAGGAAACCCTCGCGCATGCTCAGGCAGCCGTCCGCCGCCGGGTGCAGGCACGAGCCGCCCACCGCGATCTGGGTGTGGCCCACCTTCAGTTTCTCGCCGGTCAGCCAGCCGTAGGCGGTGAGCGCCTGTTTCGACGACTGTTGTCCCACGGTGATCGAGTCTCCGACGAACTCGATGATCTTCGACGGCACGGGTGGCGCGAACGTCCTCGCGCCGGAGTCGATCGTGATGCCCTGGAAGACCGCGTCACCCTTGTACGAGCCCGCGATCGGGCGGTAGGACACCCGCAGCGTGTGGTTGCCCGCGGCCAGCGGGGTCGGCGTGAGGTCGACGGTGCCGGTCCTGTTCACGTAGTGCACGTCGGGACGGCCGTCGATGCTGACGAAGAAGTCGATCGCGCGGCGCTGCTTGAGCTTCACCGTCCGCCCGGTGAAGCCGACGACGAGGTAGGCGCCGGCCCATTCGGAGACGTACGCGCTCGACGTGCTCGTGTTCCACCGGCCGAAGTACTTGACGTTCGGATCGTTGGGCGCACCGGCCGCGGCTGCCGCAGGGGCCGCGACGACGGTGCTGACGAGCACCGCCGCCGCGACGAGAAGTTTCCTGATCACTGATTTTCCTTCCGGCGCAGGGGCAGGGGGACGCGCGAGAAGTCCACATCGGACGCGAGGTAGAAGCCGGGGTACGACGGCTGGTTGTAGGTGGTCTGCTGACGGGCCACCTCGACGCGGTACTGGCGGTCGTGCATGAGCGTGTACATCTTGTGGTTCGTCGGCTCGGTGCTGATGTAGAAGCGCAACGCCGAGCTGTCCTGCGTGCGCACGACCAGTTCCTCGCGCCAGTCGCCGAACACGTCGGCCACGAGCGACGGGTTGCCCTTGGTGCCGTTGTTGGTCAGCGTGCCCGTCGCCGTCAGCAGCGTGCCGCGCCGCCAGTCGTCGATCGTCGGCGTCACGTCCCCGGCGCCGTTCACGAACTGGGTGGTCAGGTCGCCGGCCCAGCGGATGCTCATGTTCGTTCCGGGGGAACGGTCTTCGAGCCGCCGGCCGTCCGCGCTCCAGATCCCGGCCGACTCGGAACCGCCCGGCATGGACGCCCAGGTCTCCAGACCGGGCACGTCGGGCCGGACGTCGCCGATCATGCCGCGGCCGGTGTCCCGGCCGGAGTACGCACCGTAGATCGTCGCGCCAGTTCGAGCGTCGCGCAGCGCGTAGCCGTACGGGGCGTACCGGCCGCCCTCGTGGACCATGTAGATCTCAAGGCCGGGGCGGTTCGGGTCGATGTCGGTGACGTGCAGGGCGTCGCCATGACCGACCCGAGCCATTTCTCCCGGCCGCACGCTGCCTGGAGGCAACACGCCCATGGAGCTGTAGAGCAGCGAGCCGTCGTCGTCCAGGGTCGCGCCGCCGTAGATGATCTCCTGCCGGCCGTCGCCGTCCACGTCGGCGACGCTCAGCGAGTGCGCGCCCTGCGTGGTCATCTTGGCGTGGCTCGGGTTCGAGCCGTCACGGTCGTGCGGGGAGTCGAGGAACGGGTTGGACAGCGGCGCGTGGCCGCTGTCGACGAGCCAGCGCTTCTTCAGGCGCCGGCCGTCCCAGTCGTAGGTCGCGACGGTGGACCGGGTGTAGTAACCGCGGGCGAAGATCGCGGACGGGCGTTTGCCGTCCAGGTACGCCACTCCGGAGAGGAAGCGGTCCACGCGGTTGCCCGGTTCGATGCGGGCCATGGCGTAGTCGCCCCACAGGAGCCCGTCATCGCCGCGGCCCGGCTCGTAGCGGACGGTCTGCAGCTCCCGCCCCGTGCGGCCGTCGAAGACGGTCAGGTACTCGGGGCCGTCCACGATGAACCCGGCGAACTGCCGCAGCTTGTTGTTGGCGCTGCGACTCGGCGCGTAGACGTCGATGAAGTGGTCGACCAGCGCGGAGGCGTCCTGTTCGGACAACGGGTAGGTGTGGGCCGGCGGGATGCCGAAGGCCTGCTCCAGCGTCGCGGGCCACTGGCCGGAGACGACCTCGGGACGCGCGTGCCAGCCGCGGAACATCTCGACGAGGTGCCGGCGGTAACCCTCGGCGCTGAGCCGGTAGTCGTCGGTGTGCCGGAACCCGGCGCGCACGTCCTCCCGCGGCATCGTGACGTACCGCTCCCGGCCGTCACGGCCGACGGTCTTCGTGCCCGGCGCGGTCTTCGTCATCACCTCCGCGCGCCCGTCCCCGTCGAAGTCGTAGACCAGGAACTGGGTGTAGTGCGCGCCGGCCCGGATGTTCACGCCGAGGTCGATGCGGTGCAGCAGCGTCCCGTCGAACCGGTAGGTGTCGAGGTACACCGGCCCGGTGTAGCCGACCTGCGAGACGTCCTTGGAGTTGCTGGGATCCCATTTGACGACGTACTCGTACTGCCCGTCGCCGTCCACGTCGCCGACGCTCACGTCGTTGGCCCGGTAGGTGTAGGTCTCGCCGGCCGGCGTCACGCCGTCCGCCGGCTTGTGCAACGGCAGGTCGTGGTGCGTACCGGCCCACGCCGTCACCGCTTTGCCGCGGCCGAGAGGGACACCGCGCACCACGGGGGAGACCTGATAGCGCGCGCCGGGAGCCGGCGTCGCGTCGAGGTAGGTGGTGCTGTCGGTGACCGTCGCGATCCGCTTTCCGTTGCGGTACACGGCGAAGTCCGGTCCTTTGAGGCCGGTGGCGGTGGCGCCGGTGGCCTCCCGGCCGAGCATTCGCCAGCTCAGGTGGACGCCGGCGGTGGTCGTCGTCGCGACCAGACCGCGGTCCAGGTGTTCGACGCGCCCGGCGTGTCTCGCCTGCGCGGCCGCGGGCAACTGCCCGGCAAGGGTGGCGGCGATCAACGCCGCGAGCAGAACGCTTCGTCGCAGAACCACGCAGGTCAGAGTGAACCGTTTCAACGCCCAGCGCAAGAGTGAACTACCTTGTCATACAAGGTGGAAAGCGGTTTCCTGAAGGTCGCAACCCGCGTTGTTCGACGACTCTTTGAAACGATTCAACCTGGTCGGGAGATCGGCGCGGGCCGTCATCGACAGCTGGTTCGACTCGCCTGTCGAATCGAAAGCCTTGACCGGGGGAGCGGTGAACACTACGTTCCAGTTTCATTGTCGAGTGTTAACGCTAACATTCGTTCCCCTTGAGAATCAGGGATCAACGATGCCCCCTGCAGCACCGTTCAGAAGGGTCTCGGCCACGCTGGCGACCCTCGCTCTCCTCCTGGTGACCGGCCTGGCCGCGACTCCCTCTGCCGTCGCGGCCCACGACTCGAAGGCCAAGGCCGTCGCCAAGGCGCTGACCGTGCCCGGCATCCCCGACGTACGGGAGAACCTGACCCTCCCGACGGACGGCCCGGACGGCGCGAAGATCACCTGGAACTCGTCCAAGCCCAAGGTGATCACGCCGACCGGCGAGGTCAAGCGCCCGAAGCCGGGTGCCCGGCCCGAGTCCGTCGTGCTGCGGGCGAAGGTGACCGTCGGCCGCTCCAGCGCCACGCGGTTCTTCGCCGCCAAGGTCGTCCCGCTGCCCGCCCCGCAGGCCTACGAGGGCTACGGCTTCTTCTACTTCACCGGCGAGGGCACCTCGAACGGTGAGCAGATCTACTCGGCCGCCAGCAAGGGCAACGACCCGCTGAAATGGACCGAGCTGAACAACGGCCAGCCGGTCCTCAAGTCGAGCCTCGGCGAGCTCGGCGTGCGCGACCCGTACATCATCCGCTCGCCGCACGGCGACAAGTTCTACCTGCTCGCCACCGACCTGAAGATCAACGGCGGCCGCGGCTGGGACGCGGCCCAGCGCAGCGGCAGCCGGTCGATCATGGTGTGGGAGTCGACGGACCTGACGACCTGGTCGCGCCAGCGCAGTGTCCAGGTGTCGCCGCCGACCGCCGGCAACACGTGGGCCCCGGAGGCGTTCTGGGACGCCAAGCGCGGCACCTACGTCGTCTACTGGGCATCGAAGCTGTACGCGGACAACGACCCGAACCACACCGGCAACAGCTACAACCGGATGATGTACGCGACGACGCGCGACTTCGTCACGTTCAGCCCGGCCAAGGTGTGGATCGACCCCGGCTACTCGGTGATCGACTCGACGGTGATCGAGGACAAGGGCACCTACTACCGGTTCACGAAGGACGAGCGGAACAACTCGTCGACCTCGCCGTGCAGCAAGTACATCACCGCGGAGAAGTCGACCGACCTGCTCGACCTGTCCTACGACTTCGTGGGCGAATGCATCGGCAAGGCCACCCCGACGAGCCCCGGCCTGTCCATGGGCGAGGGACCGACGGTGTTCAAGTCGAACACCGAGAACCGCTGGTACATGCTGATCGACGAGTACGGTGGCCGCGGCTATGTCCCCTTCGAGACGACGGATCTCGCGTCCGGGAAGTGGACCATGAGCCAGAACTACCAGCTGCCCTCCGCGCCCCGGCACGGCACGGTGCTGCCGGTGACCAAGGCCGAGCACGACCGGCTCACCGCACCGCCCGCGCCGGTCAAGGGTGATCGTAACGGCCTGGTGGCGCACTGGCCGCTCGACGCGACGTCCGGCACGGTCGCGTCCGACGCGACCGGACACGGCCACGACGGCGCACTGGCCGGTGACGTGAAGTGGGCCGACGGCGGACTCACCTTCGGCGGCGTGAACGGCCACGTCCAGCTGCCCAACAACATGCTCACGGGTGCCGACGCGGCGACCTTCGCGGCGGACGTGTTCGTCGATCCCGCCCAGCAGTCGCCCTACTTCCTCTTCGGCTTCGGCAACACCGCGAGGTCGGGGGCCGGCGACGGCTACCTGTTCGCGACCGGCGGCACCGAGGGATCGGGGCTGCGTGGCGCGATCTCCAACGGAGACTGGCGGTCCGAGCAGGCCGTCAACGGCTCCGGCGGACTGGCACGTGGTGCCTGGCGAAACCTGGCGCTGACCGTCGGCGGCGGGAAGGCGGTGCTGTACCTCGACGGCGTCGAGATCGCCCGCAACGACCAGGCCACGATCAAGCCGTCGGACATCGGTGGCGGACGGACCGCGGCGAACTACCTCGGCCGTTCCGTCTACGCGGCGGACAAGACGTTCAACGGCAAGATGAAGGACGTCCGGTTGTACAACAAGGCGTTGTCGGCCAACGAGGTCGCCGCGCTGCCGGCGAACGCGACGATGATCAGGTCGGTCGAGTCGGCGGCGCTCAAGGTGCCGGCGATCATCGACTCGAGCAAGGGCACCGTCGTGCTGCCGGTCAAGCCGGGCACCGACCTGCGCCGGATGACGCCGTCGTTCACGCTGGCGCCGGGTGCGAACATCTCGCCCTCCAGCGGCCGCCGGGTCGACCTCACGAACCCGGTTCGCTACACGGTCCGCGCCCGCGGTGTAAGTCGGGTGTGGACGGTCAGCGCCAAGGTGATGGGCAGCCCGGTGCTGCCGGGCAAGACCGCCGACCCGAACATCGCGGTCTTCGGCGACACGTACTACATGTACCCGACCACGGACGGCTTCCCCGGCTGGAGCGGGACGAAGTTCTCCGTGTGGTCGTCGAAGAACCTGGTCGACTGGACCGATCGCGGCGTGATCCTCGACCTCGGCCCGGACGTGAGCTGGTCGGACAGCCGGGCGTGGGCACCCACGATCGCCGAACGCAACGGCAAGTACTACTTCTACTTCTGCGCCGACGCCAAGATCGGTGTCGCGGTGGCCGACTCGCCCACGGGGCCGTTCAAGGACATCGGCGCACCGCTGATCTCCCGCAACCCCGGTTCCGGTCAGGCGATCGACCCCGCCGTGTACATCGACGACAACGGCAAGCCGTACCTGTACTGGGGCAACGGTGAGGCGTACGTCGTGCCGCTCAACGAGGACATGGTGTCGTACGACCCGGCGGCCGTGCGCAAGATCGACGGCCTGGCCGACTTCCGTGAAGGCCTGTTCATGGTCAAGCGGGCCGGCACGTACTACCTGAGCTGGTCGGTGGACGACACCCGCAGCGAGGACTACCGGGTGGCGTACGCGACGTCGAGCAGCCCGACCGGTCCGTTCACCAACCGGGGCCTGATCCTGCGCAAGGACCTGTCCCTGGGCATCAAGGGCACCGGCCACAGCTCGATGCTGCAGGTTCCCGGGACCGACGACTGGTACATCGCGTACCACCGGTTCGCGATCCCGGGTGGTGACGGCACGAACCGCGAGACGACGATCGACAAGATCACGTTCACCGCGGACGGGCTGATCGCTCCGGTGGTTCCGACGCTGGAGAGCGTCCGGCCCCAGAAGGTGTGCCAGCAGGCTCCGCGCTGAGCTAGTGCCGCACTAGGTTCGATAACGGTTCGAGTCGAAGGCGTCGAACGAGTGGTTCGTTCTTGACGCCTTCGACACGGCCGTGCCACGTTCGCCTTCATCGGTCGAAGCGATTCGATTTCGCGGCTCTGTGACCAGGAAGGGCGTGCGGCGTGAGCGTCGAACCACGGAGCGGAGCACCCGCGTTCCGGAACCGCGACCTACCGGTGCGCCGGCGGGTCGCCGATCTGCTGGCGCGGCTGACCACCGCCGAGAAGATCGCGATGCTCCATCAGTGGCAACCGGCCGTGCCGAGGCTCGGGCTCGCGGCGTTCCGCACCGGTACCGAGGCGCTGCACGGCGTCGCGTGGCTGGGGCGGGCAACCGTGTTCCCGCAGGCGATCGGCCTCGCGAGCACCTGGAACCCGGACCTCGTACGGGAGGTGGGAGACGTGACCGCCACCGAGGCGCGCGGTTTTCACGCCAAGGACTCCCTGAAGCACGGGCTGAACGTGTGGGCGCCGGTGGTGAACCCGCTGCGCGACCCGCGCTGGGGGCGCAACGAGGAGGGTTACTCCGAAGATCCGTTGCTCACCTCGGTGCTGGGCACGGCGTACGCGAGCGGCCTGCGCGGTGATCACCCGGTGTACCTCAAGACCGCACCGACGTTGAAGCACTTCCTGGGCTACAACAACGAAACCGGCCGGAGCACGACGTCCTCGGCGATGCGGGCGCGGGTGCTGCACGAGTACGAGTTCCCGTGCTTCCGCGGCCCGCTCGCCGCCGGTGCCGCGGTCGCCGTCATGCCGGCCTACAACCTCGTCAACGGCCGGCCCGCGCACCTGACGCCGTACATCGAGGAGCACCTGCGGGGCTGGGCGGCCGGTGAGATCGCGGTGATCAGCGACGCGTGGGCACCCTCCAACGTGGCGGAAGTGCAGGCGTACCACGGCGACCAGGTCGAGGCCCACGCCGCGTTGCTGAACGCGGGTCTCGACAGTTTCACCGACCGCGACGCCGATCCCGCGCTCACGATCGACAGCGTGACCGAGGCGCTGGACCGCGGCCTGGTCACCGAGGAGCAGGTGGACCGCGCCGTCGGCCGGGTGCTGTCGCTGCGGCTGCGGCTCGGCGAGTTCGACCTGCAGTGCTGCAACCCGTACGCCGCGATCGAGCAGGACGTCATCGACGCGCCCGCGCACCGCGGTCTCGCGCTGGAAGCGGCCCGCCAGTCGGTCGTGCTGCTCAAGAACGACGGCCTGCTGCCGCTCGACCCCGCGCGCGGCGGCCGGCTGGCGGTGATCGGCACGCACGCGAACGTCCTGTTCGAGGACTGGTACAGCGGCACCCTGCCGTACTCGGTGACACCGCTGGCCGGTCTCACCGAACTCCACAGTGGACAAACGGCGTTCGTCGAGGGCGTCGACCTGGTCTCGCTGCGCGCCGAGGACGGCCGGTTCCTCGCCGCCTCGGCCGACGGGCAGGTCGGCCTGGTGGAGCAGTGGGACGACGGGTGCGCCTTCGACCTGTTCGAGTGGGGGCAGGACGTGGCGACCCTGCGCGGTGCCGACACCGGCCGGTACCTCGCCTCGACCGAGGAAGGCGATCTCGTCACCGACCGCACGACGCCCGGCGGCTGGGACGTCCGTGAGCTGTTCGAGCTCGTCCGGCTCGGCGAGGACTCCTGCCTGCTGCGCAACGTGGTGCTCGGCGAATACGTGGCCGCGCGGGCGGACGGCGCCGGTTTCGTCGCGGAACGGGACGAGGCGACGCGGTGGCGGATGGAGGTCGACCGCAACGGACTCGCGCAGGCCGTCGCGCAGGCCGCCAAGGCCGACGTCGCGATCGTCTTCGTGGGCAACGACCCGCACATCAACGGCCGTGAGACCCAGGACCGGGCGGACCTCGCACTTCCTCCCCGGCAGGAGGAACTGGTGCGGGCGGTGCGGAAGGTCAATCCGCACACCGTACTGGTGGTGGTCAGCAGCTATCCGTACGCATTGGTGTGGGAGAACGACAACGTTCCCGCGATCCTGTGGTCGTCGCACGGCGGCCAGGAACTCGGGCGCGCGCTCGCTGAGGTCATCTTCGGCGCGGTCACCCCGTCCGGCCGGCTCACCCAGACCTGGTATCGCGGTGCCGGACAGCTGCCCGATCTCCTCGACTACGACATCATCAGAGCGCGCAGCACCTACCTCTACTTCGACGGCGAACCGTTGTACGACTTCGGGCACGGCCTGAGCTACACCAGGTTCTCCTACCGGCAGCTGACCGCTTCCGCCGCCACCGTCTGGCCCGGTGACCAGTTCGAGGTCTCGGTCGAGATCACCAACACCGGCGACCGGCCGGGCGCCGAGGTGGTGCAGCTCTACGGCAGACAGCGAGAGTCACGGGTACCACAGCCGTTGCGCAGACTGCTCGCCTTCGAACGGGTCCAGCTCGAACCGGGCGAACGTCGCGTGGTCCGCTTTCTCCTGAACGGCAGCGACTTCTGGCACTGGGACGTCGTCGGTGACCGCACTGTCGTCGAGACTTCCGTGCACGATCTGTGGGTGGGTCCGTCGGCGCGCCGGAAGTCGGCGGAGACCGAGGTGCTGGTGATCGGCGAGGGCATCGGCGTGCGCGGCGACACGATCCGCGCGGCGGACTTCGACGACTACTCCGGGGTCATGCTCGTGGACGAGACCAAGGCGCGCGGCACCGTCGTCGAGAGCACCGAGGCGGGCGGCTGGATCCTGCTGGGAGATGTGCGCGTCGATGGGAATTCGACATATTGCACCGCCCGGTTCTCCGGGCGCGGCGGCGTCGTCGAATTGCGGCTGGGCAGTAGCACCGGCCGATTGATGGGAACGTTCACAGTCTCTGAGCAGTCCTGACCCGTACTCGTGGCACGAGGTCCGCGTGCCGATGAAGTGGGAACAAGGCGTGCACGGGCTCGTCATCGTGTTCGCCGCGGCTGGCATCCGGCTGGCCGCAATCAAGCTAAAGAGTCAACGGTGAATGTGCACGTTCCCACCTTCGGTGGAGAGTCAGAAGGGGAATCGGGCAGTAACGTCGTCGAAACGCTTCAACGTTCGGAGGTGCCAACGTGGTCACCATCGCGGATGTGGCGAGGCACGCCGGTGTCGCGCCGAGCACGGTCTCATACGTGCTGACGGGCAAGCGGTCGATCTCGGCCCAGACCCGGTCCAAGGTGAGGGAGAGCATCAGGCTGCTGGGCTACCACCCGCATGCCGGTGCGCGTGCGCTCGCGTCCAGCAGGGCCAACGTGGTCGCGCTGGTGCTGCCGCTGCGCCCGGGAGTGCATCTGCCCGTCCTGATGCGGTTCGTGACGTCCGCCGTCACCGCCGCTCGCCGGCACGACATGGACGTGCTGCTGGTGACGGCGGACCAGGGCGCGCAGGGACTGCGGCGGGTGGCGGGCAGCGCCCAGGTGGACGGATTCCTCGTGATGGACGTGGAGCTCGACGACGACCGCGTCCCGCTGCTGCGTCAGCTCGCCCAGCCGTCCGTCCTCATCGGACACCCGGCGGCGGCCAAGGGACTCACGTGCGTCGACCTCGACTTCGAGACCGCGGGCGGGCGGTGCGTCGACCACCTCGCCGACCTGGGCCACCGCTACATCGGGTTCCTCGGCGCGCCGAGTGTGGTGTACCAGCGCAACACCGGGTACGCGCAGCGCACGATGGCGGGATTCGGCGCGGCGGCCATGCGCCGCGGCATCGCCTCGACCGCGTTGCCCGCCGAGGACGACTACGAGTCGGTGCTCGCCACCACGCGCGCTCTGCTGCGTACGCAACCCGCCATGACCGCGCTCGTCGTGCACAACGAGGCGGCGCTCGGCTGGGTCGCGGGCAGCCTGCGGGCACTGGGACGCAGAGTGCCGGAGGACATCGCCGTCGTCGCGATCTGCCCGGACGAGCAGGCCGAGCAGATGCAGCTGACGTCGGTGCAGCTGCCCGCGGAAGAGCTGGGACGGCAGGCGGTGGAGCTGCTGGTCGCCCGGTTGAACGGGCATCCGACCCCGCCGCTGACCCTGCTGCCGCCCAAGCTCGCCGGCCGGGCGAGCACCGCCGCGCGGCTGGTCCGCACCTGATGTCCCGGTGCCGAACGGGAAAGTGGTGATCGAGCAGTCGCGCCGGTGCTGTTCGTGTTCGTGCAGAAGCACTTCAAGGAATGAGACATGCCTCGTCTGTCCGATGTCACCCGTGGCCGGTTGATCTACGGCGGTGACTACAACCCGGAGCAGTGGCCGGAGGAGGTGTGGCACGAGGACGTCGCGCTGATGCGGGAGGCCGGGGTGAACCTGGTGACCGTGGGCGTCTTCTCGTGGGGCAAGCTGGAGCCCGCACCGGGCAGGTACGAGTTCGGCTGGCTCGACCGGGTGCTGGATCTTTTGCACGCCAACGGAATCGGCGTCAGCCTCGCGACTCCGACGGCCTCACCACCGCCCTGGATGAGCCTGCGCCACCCGGACACGTTGATGGTGACGGACGACGGCGTGCGCATGTCGCACGGCTCCCGCAACCACTACTGCCCCTCGTCGCCGGTGTACCGGCAGTACGCGCGAAGCATTGTCGCTGCGTTGGCCAGCCGCTATGCCGAGCACCCGGCGCTGACTTTGTGGCACGTCAACAACGAGTACTGCGAGGTCTGCTACTGCGACGGCACCGCGCAGCACTTCCGGCACTGGTTGCGCGCGAAGTACGACACGGTCGACGCGCTGAACGAGGCGTGGGCGACGACGTTCTGGAGCCAGCACTACGCGGAATGGGCGGAGATCCTGCCTCCGCGCAAGGCCCCGTACCTGCGCAACCCCACCCAGGTGCTGGACTTCCGGCGGTTCTGCTCGGAGGCGTTGCTCGAGTGCCTGCGGGCGGAACGCGAGATCCTGCGCGCGGCCACCCCGCTCGTGCCGGTGACGTCTAACTTCATGGGCCTGTTCGCGCCGCTCGACTACTGGCGGGCGGCGGCGGAGCAGGACTTCGTGTCCCACGACTGGTATCCCGACCTCACCGATCCGGGCGCGTACCTGCAGACGGCCATGAGCTACGACCTGATGCGAGGCCTGGCCGGGCGCCGGCCGTGGTTCCTGATGGAGCAGTCGGCGAGCGGATCGCACGGCGCCCGCCGGCCACCCGGTCACCTGCGTACCCAGTCGGTGCAGGCGATCGCCCGCGGTTCCGACGCGGTGTGCTTCTTCCAGTGGCGGGCTTCCCGTGCGGGCGCGGAGAAGTTCCACTCCGGCATGGTCCCGCACCGGGGCGCGCAGAGCCGGGTGTTCCGCGAGGTCACCGCTCTGGGCCAGGACCTGGCCGCGCTGTCGGACGTCGTGGGTGCGCCGGTACCGGCCGAGGTCGCGATCCTGATGGACTGGGACAACTGGTGGGCGGTCAGCGGCGAGCACCTGCCCGCGCGGATCGACCTGCTCGCGCGGATGCAGGACTTCTACGAACCACTGTGGCGGCTTGGTGTCGTCGTCGACTTCGTGCGGCCCTCGGATGACCTGTCGCGGTACCGGCTCGTGGTCGCGCCGAACCTCTACCTGCTCACGGCCTCGGACGCGGACCGCATCACGTCCTATGTGGAGGAGGGCGGCACCTTCGTGATGGGCTTCTTCTCGGGCGTGGTGGACGAGCACGACCACGTCCGGGTCGGTGGCTATCCCGCTCTGCTGGCCGACGTCATGGGGTTGCGGATCGACGAGTTCCTGCCCCGGCGCGACTCGTTCCCGTGCACCTCGGAGCTGCTCGGCGACTTCACCGCGGACTTCTGGGCCGACGACCTGGAGCCGTCGACGGCCACGGTGGTCGCCACCGTCGCCGAGGGCGAGCTGGCCGGCCTGCCGGTGGTGCTGCGCAACGGTTTCGGTGACGGCACGGCCTGGTACGTGGCGACGCGGCCCGAACCCGCGGCGATGCGCTCCCTGCTCGCACACGTGGTGTCGCAGGCGGGGGTGACGTCGTCGCCACAGGCCGAGGGCGTGGAGGTGGTGCGGCGCGGCGACCTGCTGTTCGTGATCAACCACCGGCCCGAGCCCGCCGAGGTCGTCGTGGCGGGCGAGCGCGTCGACCTGCTCAGCGGTGAACAGGTCGGCGGCGTGACAGAGCTGCCGCGCTACGGCGTGCGGGTGCTGCGATGACCCGGCTGTGGTTCACGACTCCCGCGCGGAAGTGGGAGGAGGCGCTGCCGCTGGGCACCGGCCGGCTCGGCGCGATGTGCTTCGGCGGCCTCGACACCGAACTGGTGCAGCTCAACGACGACCGGCTGTGGACGGGGGCACCCCTGTCGCCCCCGTCCGGTGATCCGGGCCTGATCGCCGAGGCCCGGTCGCACGTCCTGGCCGGCGATCCAGGCGCGGCCGAGGAGGTGCTCCGGCACGTCCAGGGCCCCGACACGGCCAAGTACCTGCCGCTCGCGAACGTCATGCTCGTCGGTGGACCGGCGGAAGCCGACTCGTACGAGCGCTCGCTCGACCTGCGCACCGGCGTCTACTCCGTGTCCTACCGCGTGGGTTCCGCCGAGGTGCGGCGCGAGGCGGTGGGTCACGCCGGCCTGCACGTGCTGGCGCTGCGGGTGACCGGTGCCCAGGTCGGGCTGCTGCTGCGCAGTTCGCTGGTCGGCGAGCACTTCACCTCCGCCGGTGGCATCGTCGGGGTGCGCGGTCAGGTGCCGTCGGGCATGGCGTACGCGGCCGTCGTGGCCGTCGACGGTTCGACGATCTACATGGCCACCGAGGCCGGCTATCGCGGCCCCGGCACCGAACCGGAGGACGACCCGCTCGAGTGCACCCGCCTGGCGCTCGACCGGGTCGAGCAGGCGCGCTCGCTCGGCTGGGAGTCGTTGCGCGACGAGGCAGTGAGCGCACACCGCTCGTTGTTCGACCGGGTGAGCCTCCACCTGGGACCGTCGCCGAACCTGCCCACCGACGAGCGGCTCGCCCGGCCGCGCGCCGACGACCGCGCCCTGGCCGCACTGCTGTTCCAGTACGGCCGCTACCTGCTGATCACGAGCTCCCGGCCGGGCACGCTGCCCGCGAACCTGCAGGGCGTGTGGAACCCGCACGTGGACCCGCCGTGGCGGGGCAACTACACCCTCAACATCAACCTGCAGATGAACTACTGGCCGGCCGAGGTCGCCGCGCTGCCCGAGTGCCACGAGCCGCTGCTGGACTTCGTGGACCAGCTGGCCGGGTTCGGTGCGGCGACGGCGAAGGCGCTCTACGGCGCGCCGGGCTGGGTGGCGCACCACAACAGCGATCCGTGGTGCCTCACGACACCGGTCGGGAACGGCGACGGCGATCCGGCGTGGTCGAACTGGCCGATGTCGGCGGCATGGCTGTGCCAGCATCTTTGGGAGCACTACGCGTTCACCGGCGACGTGGCCTGGTTGCGTGATCGCGCGTGGCCGGTGCTGCGCGGCGCCGCCGAGTTCTGCCTGCACTGGCTGATAGCGCGCGACGGTGTGCTGACCACCGCACCGTCCACGTCGCCGGAGAACCACTACCTGACGGCCGACGGAACTCCGGTCGCGGTCGGTACCGGGGCCACGATGGACCTCGCGCTGATGGCGGACCTGTTCACGAATCTCCTCGAGGCAGCGGAGATTCTGGGAGTACGCGATGACTTGGTGGACGCGGTGCGCGCGATCGACCTGCCGGCGCCGCCGATCGGTCCGCGCGGGCAGCTTCTGGAGTGGGCCGACGACGTGCCGGAGGCCGAGCCGGGCCACCGCCACCTGTCCCACCTGTTCGGACTCTTCCCCGGCCGGGGCATTGACCGCGCGCTGACACCGGCCCTGGCCGAGGCCGCCGAACGTGCCCTCGTCGCCAGGGGAGACGCCGGCACCGGCTGGTCGCTCGCCTGGAAAGCGGCGCTGTGGGCCCGTCTCGGCGACGGCGACCGCGCGCACACCCTGCTGACCATGCTGCTGACCGACGCCACGTCCGGCAGTCCGCACGGGGGAGGGGTGTACCGCAACCTGCTGTGCGCGCATCCACCGTTCCAGATCGACGGCAACTTCGGCGCCACCGCGGCGATCGCGGAAATGCTGCTGCAGAGCCACACCGGCGAGCTTCGACTGCTGCCGGCGCTGCCCGCGGCGTGGCCGACCGGTGTGGTGCGGGGATTGCGGGCGCGTGGCGGGATCGTGGTTGATTTGTGGTGGGACGACGGCGAACTGCAGGCGGTGGCGTTGCGCGGTGTGGACGGCGACCGGACCGTGGCGTCGCGCGGCTTGGGAGGCGACCGGACGGTGGTCGTGACGTGCCGTGGCCGGACAGCCGAGGTGACGGTTCCGCAGGAGGTCGGTCTGATGCTCGACGGCAGGCTCGCCCCGGTGGTGGGCGCACAGCTGATGGCACCGACCGCCTGATCCGCCCAGGTCTCGACTCAGCCGGCCCAGTGGCCGAGACCAGCCGCGGCACGTTCGGAATCGATACGGACTAGCTGGCCCCCTGGGGGGATCCGCCCCCCATCCCAATCATCTCAGGCAGGTCTGACAGTTTCGAAACGGTCCGACTGGGTCTCGACACGGCCGCCCGGTAATCGTATGTTAACGCTCACATTTCGTACCGCCTTAGGTTTCCTGACAAGGGGCATGCACATGACGGCTGGGTTCGCGCGGCGGAACTTCCTCAAGGCGACCTCTCTGGCCGCCACGACGCCGCTGTTCGGCTTGGCCGCGGTCGAGGCGTCGGCATCAGTCGAGGCCGTCGGGCGAGGCTTCCGCTCTGGGCAAGGCGCCGGCCGCGGCCCCGCACGCCCTCGCACCGGGAAACCTGCGCCCCTTCGGGCTTTCCGAGGTATCGCTGTCCGACGGCGTGTTCTCGAAGAAGCGCGACCTGGTGCTGGCCTACGCACGGGGTTACGACGTGAACCGGCTGCTCCAGGTGTTCCGCGCGAACGCCGGCCTGGACACGCTGGGCGCCGTCGCACCGGGCGGCTGGGAGGGGCTGGACGGGGAGGCGAACGGCAACCTCCGCGGCCACTACACCGGCCACTTCCTGTCGATGCTCGCCCAGGCGTACGGCAGCACGGGCAACGCCGCCTACCTGGACAAGATCCGGACGATGATCGGCGCGCTGGTCGACTGCCGGGCCGCGCTGCGCCGCGATCCGCAGGTGCTGAGCGTGGCGGGGAAGTCCGGCCGGGCCGCGCAACTCCAGCGCGGGGCCTACCAGTTCGTCGACCTGCCGGCGCAACCGCTGCCGGCGGAGTTCACGTTCGCGGCGTGGATCAGGCCGTCGCACGACGCGAACTGGACGCGGATCTTCGACTTCGGCAACGACACCACGCGCTACCTGTACCTGGCCGCCCGCAACGGCAACGGCGTCCCGCGCTTCGCCATCACCACGAACGGTCCCGGAGCGGAGCAGGGCATCAACGGCACCACACCGTTGCCGCTCAACCAGTGGAGCCACATCGCGGTCACGATCGCGGGCACCACCGGCACCCTCTACGTCAACGGCGTGCCGGTCGGAACGAACACCGCGATGTCGGTGAACCCGGCCGCACTCGGCACGGTGCAGCACCATTGGCTGGGACGCTCGCACTTCGGCGGCGACCCGGTGTTCGCGGGTGCGTTGGACGACGTGAACATCTCCTCGCGCGCACTGGGCCCCGCCGAGTTGGAGACCAAGGGAGACCTGGCCTCCTACGCGTTCGACGAGACCACTGGCGGAACCTTCGCCGACGCGTCCGGCCGCGGCCGCCACGCGACCCTGCGTCGCACCTGGGGCGGGCCCAGCCACCCCGGATTCCTCGCCGCGTACCCGGAAACGCAGTTCATCACGCTGGAAACGATGACGAAGCCGGACTACACGGTGGTGTGGGCGCCGTACTACACCGCCCACAAGATCCTCAAAGGCCTGGTGGACGCCTACCGCAACACCAACGACGCACGGGCGCTGGACCTCGCCGAAGGCCTGTGCGACTGGATGTACGCCCGGCTGCACCCGCTGCCCGCCGAGGTGCGTCAGCGGATGTGGGGCATCTTCTCCAGCGGCGAGTACGGCGGCCTCGTCGAGACGATCGCCGACCTGCACTCGATCACCGGCAAGGCCGTGCACCTGGACCTCGCCCGGCTCTTCGACCTCGACTCGCTCATCACCGCCTGCGCCGAGAACCGGGACGTGCTCGACGGGTTGCACGCCAACCAGCACATCCCGATCTTCACCGGTCTCGTCCGCCTGTACGAGGCCACCGGCGAGCAGCGGTACTGGACGGCCGCGCGGAACTTCTGGGGCATGGTCGTCCCGCCGCGGATGTTCAGCATCGGCGGGACCAGCACCGGTGAGTTCTGGAAGGCGCGCGGCGTCGTCGCCGGGGCGCTCAGCGACACGACGGCCGAGACCTGCTGCGCGCACAACCTGCTGAAGCTCAGCCGGCAGCTGTTCCTGCACGAGCAGTCGCCGAAGTACTTCGACTACTTCGAACGTGCGCTCTACAACCAGGTTCTCGGGTCCAAACAGGACCGTGCGGACGCCGAGCTGCCGCTCATGACGTACTTCATCGGCCTGACCCCGGGCGCGGTCCGCGACTACACGCCCAAGCAGGGCACGACCTGCTGTGAGGGCACCGGGATGGAGAGCGCGACGAAGTACCAGGACTCGGTGTACTTCCGCGCGGCCGACGACTCGCGGCTCTACGTCAACCTCTACAGCCCGTCGGTGCTCAAGTGGAACGGTGTCACCGTCACCCAGACGACCAGCTTCCCGGTCGAGCAGGGCACGACGCTGCGGATCACCGGCCGGGCCAGGTTCGACCTGCTGCTGCGTGTGCCTGCGTGGGCGGAGAACTTCACCGTCACGATCAACGGTGAGCAGCAGCGGGTGAACGCGGTGCCGGGCACCTATGTGACGCTCTCGCGATCATGGCGCAACGGCGACACCGTGCGGGTGCGCATGCCGTTCAGGTTGCGCGCCGAGCGGGCGCTCGACCAATCCCTGGTGCAGACCCTGATGTACGGCCCGATCCACCTGGTCGCCCGCGATGCGCGCACCACCTTCCTGGAGCTCGGCCTGCACGGCCGCGCGGCGCTGTCCGGTGACCTCGCGGGCAACCTGCAGCCGATCACGGGCAGCCCGTTGCACTTCCGGCTCGGCGATCTCGAACTGGCGCCGTTCTACGAGGGCACCGAGCACGCCTTCCACTCGTACTTCCGCCGGGTGGAGCCGAAAGTCGTGTTCGCCGGGGTCGACTCGGGTGTCGCGAACCCGGCGCGTCCGGACGGATCGACGTTCCTCGACGAGGTGTGGGTGGCGGCGCCGTTCTCGGCGAAGCGCGTGTTCGTCGACCGGGTGACCGCGGTGGCGCGGCAGTGGGTGGGGCAGGGGCTGATGTCCGCGGGTGACCATGAACGGGTGATCCGCACGGCCCGCAACGCACCGATCCGCTAAGCAGGCTGCCCGAAGTCCTGTCCGTTACTCGCGGAGCGGTTCGGCGTCCAGCCCGATGCGTCTGCAAGTACCACCAACTCTTGATCGAATCGCCGTCAACTACACCCAACCTGTTCCACATCCCGCAGCACCGGCACCAGGTGCCTGGGCCCGAAACGCCCTGTTGGTAGTAGAAAAACGCCTGTTGATGTTGAGTTGGTGGTACTTGCTGACGCCGGCAGCAACGAGTCGCCTGAGGTTCCGGACAAGACTTCTGGCCAGGTGCTTAGGACACGCCGATAAATAAGCTAGACGTATGACTCGGGACTGACCATGATGGTGGTATGGCCGTTGCTGTGGACGTAGTGGAATCGCTGGCGGCGAAGTTCGCGGTCTTGCTTCCACATCTGGATGAACGGCAGCAGCGGCTGTATCTCGCTTCGGAAGCACGGTCGCTGGGCCATGGCGGCATCGCGGCGGTGGCTCGCGCGGCGGGAGCGAGCAGGCAGACGGTGACCGACGGGGTGGACGAGCTGGACTCCGGCGAGAAACCACCGGGACGGGTGCGTCGGCCGGGCGCGGGCCGCAAGCCAGTGACGGAGATGGACCCGGGGCTGCTGCCGGCGTTGCTGGCTCTGGTGGAACCGGATGAGCGGGGTGACCCGATGTCGCCGTTGCGGTGGACGACGAAGTCGACTCGCAACCTCGCCGGCACGCTTACCGCGCAGGGCCACAAGGTCGGCGCCGACACGGTCGCGAACCTGTTGCGGGCCGAGGGTTTCAGCCTGCAGGGCAACGCCAAGACCCTGGAAGGCAAACAGAACCCGGACCGCGACGCCCAGTTCCGCTACCTCAACGACCAGGTCAAAGACCATCAGACCGGCGGGCAGCCGGTGGTCAGCGTGGACACCAAGAAGAAGGAACTCGTGGGCGAGTTCCGCAACGCCGGCCGGGAGTGGCGCCCGGCCGGGCAGCCGGTCGAGGTCGGCACCCACGACTTCCCGGACAAGACCCTGGGCAAGGTCGTGCCCTACGGGATCTACGACCTGGCCGCGGACACCGGCTGGGTCAACGTCGGCACCGACCACGACACCGCCGCGTTCGCGGTGGAATCCCTGCGCCGCTGGTGGAACGCGGCCGGACGCCTGACCTACCCGCACGCGACCCGGCTACTGATCACCGCCGACGCCGGCGGCTCCAACGGTTACCGCACCCGCGCCTGGAAAACCGAACTCGCCGCCCTGGCCACCCAGACCGGCCTGGCCATCACCGTCTGCCACTTCCCGCCAGGCACCTCCAAATGGAACAAGGTCGAGCACCGGCTGTTCTCCCACATCACCCTCAACTGGCGCGGACGGCCCCTGACCAGCCACGAAGTCGTCCTGCAGACCATCGCCGCCACCACCACCCGCACCGGCCTGACCGTCCACTCCGAACTCGACACCGGCACCTATCCCCTCGGCACCACCATCAGCGACCAGCAGATGGCGACCCTGCCCATCGCGCGACATGACTGGCACGGCGACTGGAACTACACCCTGCCGTCGTGGGTGGTTGTGGCCCGCCACAACCACCCACCACCAACCTGTTAGGCCGGCACGAAGATGACGCCGAGCCGGTCGATCTCGGTACCGGCCCGCCCGGTGAACCCGGCGATGCGCCAGCCGGCCGGTGCGGTCAGCGTCGTGATGGCACCGCTCGGCTGGCCGGTCGAGAGCGTGCGGCCGCGGTTCGTGGTGAACGCTGCGGAGAACACCCGCGTGCGGCCGTCGTACTTGGCCTGGCTCAGTTTCACGGACACGAGGTGTTCGCCCGCTTCGAGCGAGAGCGTCGTCGCCGTGCCGCCGCTGCCGCCGTGCGTGAGCGTGGTGCCGTTGGCGAGGGTGAGCGAGACCTGGTCGACTCTGCTGCCACCGCGCAACGTCAGCGATCGGACGGCGCCCAGGTCGACGGAGCCGACGTCGGTGAACGGGGTGCCGTGCGGCCCACCGATTTCGGCGCTGAGCCGGATGTTGTCGTCGGCGGTCCAGTCGAACCGGGTGGCTATGGGGTAGTGGTCCGAGAGCGGTTTGCCCTGGGCGTCGAGGAACGCGGTGTTGTCGTTGCGGTAGTCCCGCGCGGTCAGCCGGACCTGCCGGTTGCCCCGGTAGAGGATCTTGTCGACCACCTCGCAGGAGTCGGTGATCGCCGCCGGGTCGCACACCAGCGCCGGGCTGCCCGCCGCGGGTGCCTGGCCGCCGCGCTCCAGCTGCACCCACGCGTCGGTCAGGCCGTTGGCGGTGACCAGTTCGCGGATGTTGTCGGCCTCGCGGGTGTAGCGGGTGTTGGTGTCACCCATGACGATGACGGCGTTGCCCGCCGAGTTCGCGGCGATGTACCGCGACAGCTGGCTGATGTTCGACCGGCGGGCCGCAAGGTCGGCGTTCTCGACACCGGCGTTGGGGTGCAGGTTGTAGAGGTCGACGTACACGCCGTCGGCCACGCTGACGCGCTTGAAGGTGAATCCCTTGGGAGTCAGGCAGTCCGTGCCGTTGCAGGATGACCACTTCGTGCGTTCCAGGTCGCTGTAGGGCAGGTGGGACAGCGTGTTCAGGCCGCTGCCGAACGGAACCCCGCCGCTGGTGGCGGTGCGGTGGGCGTGGTTGTCGCCCGCGTACAGGGCGGCGTGGTAGTTGAAGTCCTCCTGGACGTTGACGACCTGGTACGGCGCCAGCCGCGGGCTGATCAGCGGGGTGTTCACCGCCGGGTCGCCGGAGGACAGGCCGTCCGGCAGGCCGGCCACGTTGTACGTCAGCACCTCGAAGCTACCGCCCGAAGCGGCACTGGCGACGGGCGTCACGAGCGCCGCCAATGCGATCGGGATGACGAGCAGGGGAGATCGTCGCATGCTGTTCCTCGCAGGGTAGGAGCGTCCGCGAGAGGCGAACGCGGCATGATGATTCACGATCTGTGAGCGCTAACATAGGCTCGTTTGAGCCACTTCCGTCGAATTCGAGGTCGAATCGACGAAGTTCGTGTGCCGCAAAGTTCTTCGCGCCGTTCCGGACACCGGGCGTTCACCGTTAGGTTCGTGCGCGGACGACATAGGTACGGCCGCCGATCCCGGCGATAGTGATCTCCTTGCCCCCGCCGCGCACCTTGACCTGGCGGCCCGTGCGCGAGTCGACGACCTCGTAGCGGCCCTCGAACATCGTGCTCGACACCGTCAGATCCCCGCTGCGACCGGGCATGAGCCGAATGCGGGTCGCCTTGCCGTTCGCCCACTCGACGTCGGCCGTCACGTCACCGCGGGCCCGCAGCCCGCTCACCGAACCGGTGTCCCAGAACCGTGGCAGCGCGGGCAGCACGTCCACTACGCCGCGGTGGCTCTGCAAGAGCATCTCGGCAACTCCAGCGGTGGCACCGAAGTTGCCGTCGATCTGGAACGGCGGGTGCGTGTCCCACAGGTTGTCGAGCGTGCTGGACGAGAGCTGTTCGGACAGCATCTTGTGGGAGTGGTCGCCGTCCAGCAGCCGGGCCCAGAAATTGATCTTCCACGCCTTGCTCCACCCGGTGCCGCCGTCGCCCCGCGCCGTGAGCGACACCCGTGCCGCGGCGATCAGCGCGGGATCCTCCTGCGGCGTGATCTGCCGTCCCGGGTGCAACGCGAACAGGTGCGACACGTGCCGGTGGGTGTTGTTCTGCTCGTCCCAGTCCAGCTTCCACTCCTGCAGCTGACCCCAGGAACCGACCCGCAGCCCAGGATCCAGGCGGTCCACAGTGGACTTCACCTGGGCCGCGAACCCGCTCTCCCCGAGCACGGTCGCGGCTTCGGCGGTGTTGGTCAGCAGGTCCCACACGATCTGCTGCGACATCGACGCGCCCGCCGAGAACGGGCCCTGCTCGGGGGAGTAGCTCGGGCTCACCACCAGCTTGCCGTCCCGCGGGTCGGTCACCAGCTCGTCCATCCAGAACAGGGCGAGCGACCGCAGCATCGGATACGCCCGTTCCCGCAGGAACCGCTCGTCGCGGGTGAACAGGTAGTGCTCGTAGTAGTGCTGGGCCACCCAGGCCCCGGCCTCCGGGAACCAGAACGCCGTCGCCCAGTTGTGCACGCCGGTGAAGCCGAACGGCGTGGTCTCGTTGTGCACCACCCAGCCGCGGTTGCCGAACATCTCCCGTGCGGTCACCTCGCCGGGCGGTACCAGCGAGTCCACGTAGTCGAACAGCGGCGCGGTGGTCTCCGCGAGGTTCGTGGTCTCGGCCGGCCAGTAGTTCATCTGCAGGTTGATGTTCACGTGGTAGTCGGCACTCCACGGCGGCGTGGTCGAGTTGTTCCACACGCCCTGGAGGTTCGCGGGCAGCGATCCGGCCCTGGAGGACGCCACCAGCAGGTAGCGGCCGTACTGGAAGTACAGCACCTCCAGTGCTTTGCGCTGCTCGGCCGGGATGCTCGCGTCGCGGTAGGACCGCAGCAGGTCGTTGGTAGGGACGTCCGGCATCCGCTGCCCCACGTCGAGCCGCACCCGGCCGAACAGCTCCTGGTAGTCGGTGACGTGGCGGGCCCGCAGCCCGGCGTAGCCCTTGGCCACCGCCTGGTTCACCCGCCGGGTGACCGCGTTGTGCGGGTGCACGCCGGAGCGGTAGCTCGGGTAGCGGGCGGCGTAGTCGGTGCCGGCGGCGAGCACCAGCACCACGGAGTCGGCGCCGCGCACGGTCACCGAGCCGTCCGCGTTGTCGGTGCGGGTGCCACCCTGGTTGACGACCTGGACCTGCGACTCGAACCGCAACCCGTTGTCGTTCAGGTGGCCGGCGAGGGTGATCCGGCCGTTGCGCGCGGTGACCGTCGCGGTGCGGTTGGCCGGCCTGGTCACGGCGGTGGTGAAGCCGACCTGGCCCGGCCGGTCGGCGGTCAGCCTCGCCACGATGACGTTGTCCGGTGCGGAGGCGAAGTACTCCCTGGTGTGGCGCACGCCGCCGGAGGTGTAACGCACCCCGGCGATCGCATTGGCGATGTCGAGGTGGCGCCGATAGTCACTCACCGCGCCGGGTGCCGGCGACAACGTCAGCCGCAGGTCGCCGAAGGCCTGGTAGGCGCCGAAACTGCTCTTGGGCTGGCCCAGCTTGCTCGCGACCCACTCCGGGTCGGCCCTGCCGTCGGTGGCTGATGCGCTGCTGCACCTCGGCGAGGGCGCCCGGCCGTGGGGCGGTCCAGTTGCCGAAGTTGTACCCCGGTGCGCCCGGCCCGCCCGTCCACAGCGTCTTCTCGTTGAACTGCAGCAGTTCGGCCGCGACGCCGCCGAAGATGTTCGCGCCGAGGGCGCCGTTGCCGATGGGCAGGGACTCGGACTCCCACTTGGCCGCGGGCTCGTCGTACCAGAGGGTCAGGTCGTCGGCGGCCTGAGCGGGCCGCGGGTCCGCTTCCGCCGAACCGGTCGCCGTGGTGCCGGCCAGCGCGGCCGCCGCGGTCGCGGTGACGAACAACCGCCGTGACACCTTCGGGGGCAGGGACTCGTTCGCCATGGCTGGCTCCTGGTCGGCAGGCTGGAAACGCTTTCATGGACCGGTCCAGCCTGGAGGCGTGCGCCCATGCGGATCAAGCGAACCTGTTCGACAACAGTTGCCAGTCGTTAATCGAAAGAGTCGACCCGTTGACCCTGCCGTCGTGCTCAGGTCTCATGAGGTCGAACGGGTGCTCGCCACGGCGCGAGGGGTGGGCGATGCGGACGACCGGCCGGGCCACCAGCGGGAACCTGCCCGCCGAGCTGACGAGCTTCGTGGGACGCCGGCGGGAACTGGACGAGGTCAAGCGGCTGCTGGGCGAGTCGCGGCTGGTCACGCTGACCGGGGTCGGCGGCACCGGGAAGACCCGGCTGGCGCTGCGGGCGGGCGCGGAGTTGCGGCGGGCGTTCCGCGACGGGGTGTGGTTCGTCGACCTGACGCAGCTGCGCGACACGGGCCTGCTCACCCGTGAGATCCAGGGCCCCGAGGTGCTGGCGTACCTGGTGGGAGCGACGCTGGGGCAGCCGGAGCCGGGCAACGGATCGTCGCTGCGCGCTCTGGTGGAGTGGCTGCGCGGCCGGAATCTGCTGCTCATCCTGGACAACTGCGAGCACCTCATCCCGTGCTGTGCGATCGTCGCCGACGCGCTGCTGCGGGGCTGCCCCGGGCTGCGGCTGCTCGCCACCAGCCGGGAACCGCTCGCGACCTCGGGAGAGGTGCTGTTCGCGGTACCGCCGCTGCCCGTGCCCGACCCCGGCCGCCGGACCGCTCCGGCCGAGCTGCGCCGGCTACGAGTCGGTGGCGTTGTTCCTGGCCCGTGGCGCGGCGGCGGTGCCCGGATTCGGCCTGACCGACGACAACCACCGCGCGGTGGCGGAGCTGTGCCACCGGCTGGACGGGCTGCCGCTGGCGATCGAGCTGGCCGCCGCCCGGCTCCGGGTCTTCGCTCCGCAGCAGATCCTCGACCGGCTGACCGACCGGTTCGCCCTGCTGTCGCGCGGGAACCGCACCGCGCCGGAGCGGCAGCAGACGTTGCGGGCCTGTGTGGACTGGTCCTTCGACCTGTGCGCCAAGCCGGAGCGCATGCTGTGGGCGCGGCTGTCGGTGTTCGCCGGCGGGTTCGAGCTGGACGCGGTCGAGGGGGTCTGCGCCGACGAGCACCTGCCCGCGGCGGACCTGCTGGAGCTGGTGGCGGCCTGGTGGACAAGTCGATCCTGGTCCGCGACGACGTGGGCAGGCGAGTCGGCGCGGTACCGGATGCTGGAGACGATCCGCGACTACGGCCGGGACGAGCTGCGCCGAGGCCGGCGAGGAGACGGCACTGCGCCGCCGGCACCGCGACTGGTACCAGCGGCTGCTGGACCGGGTGCGCGGCGAGGCGATCACCGACCGGCACCGGTACTGGCTCGCCCGGCTCGGCCGGGAGCAGCCCAACCTGCGGGCGGCGATGGAGTTCTGCCTGACCGAACCGGGGGAGGCCGAGGCCGCGCTGCGCCTGGCCGTGACGCTGCCCCGGCTGCACTGGCGGGCCAGGGGCCTGTTCAGCGAAGGCAGGCGCTGGCTGGACCGCGCGCTCGCCAGGACCACCGCGCGAACGGAGCTCCGTGCGAGGGCGCTGATGGTCAACAGCCAGCTCGCCTTCTGGCAGGGCGACACCGGCGCGGGCATGCGGCTGCTCGACGGAGAGCGAGGAACTGGCCCGCCACCTGGGCGACTCCGTCGTGCTCGCCTACGCCGCCTTCCTCCGGGGGCTGGCGGCGCTGGCACGCCGACGACCTGCTCCGTGCCGTCGAAACCCTGGAACGGGCCTGGACGACCCTGTCCGGCGTGCCGGACCACGAGCTCGATCCCGGACCTGGACCTGCACCTGAACGTGCTGCTCACGCTGGCGCCGGCCGCCGCCCTGGCCGGCGACCACGAGCGGGCCGGCGCCTGCGTGCGGGAGATGCTGGCGATCGTCGAGCCCAGAGGCGAAGGTATCGACCTGTCGTTCGTGCTGTGGACGGGCGCCCTCGATCGCCTGGCTCCGCGGGAGACCTGTCGCCGAGGCCGCCGCGCCAGAGCCTGGAGTGCCTGCGGCTCAAACAGGCGTGCGGAGCGGACGACCGGTACGGCACGGCGCTGTGCCTGGAGCTGCTGGCCTGGATCACGGCCGACCAGCAACGGCACCGGCGGGCCGCCACCCTGCTGGGTGCCGCCGCCGCGCGGTGGGCCGACATCGGCAGCCTCCATCGCCTCGTACCGGCATCTGGCCGGCCACCACGACGTGTGCGAACGGCAGATCCGCGACGCGATCGGCGACGCGGCCTTCGCCGAGGCCTTCGCGCACGGCCAGACCCTCGCACTCGACGACACGTTCGCCTACGCCCTCGAAGAGGAGCCGGGTACCCCGGCGCCGCCCGACGAGCCGCCCACGCCGCTGACCCGCCGTGAACAGCAGGTCGCCGAACTGGTCGCGGACGGCCTGTCCAACAAGGAGATCGCGGCCCGGCTGGTGATCGCCCGCCGCACCGCGGAAGGGCACGTCGAGCGCATCCTGCGCAAGCTCGGCTTCAGCTCACGCGCGCAGCTCGCGGCGTGGGTGACCGAGCGCCGCCACTCCGCAGTGGACGGTCGCTGAGACCCGCGTTGGTGTGACGTTGGCCCCCCGTTGGCGAGATCAAGTGGACTCCACGTGCACCGGTATCCCAACAGGAGGCTGCTTTGGATCCGTACGCATGGGTCAACGACTTCCAGGCCCGAGCGGCCGAGTTGCAGCGGAAGAGCGCCGAGGCACAGGAGAACCTCGCGGCCGTGACGGGCACCGCGTCCAGCAAGGACGGTGCGGTCACGGTCACCGTCGGCCCCAACGGTGGCCTGACGAACCTCCAGCTGGGACACCGCGCGGTCGAGCTCGGCGCGCCCAAGCTCACCGCGCTGATCCTGCAGACCGCGCGGGAGGCCCAGAAGAGCGCGTCGGCGCAGGTGATCGAGGTGTTCCGGCCGATCGGCGAGGGCACCGAGACGATGGCGATGATCACGGACATCGTCGCGGACGAGTTCGACGAGCCCGACGAGGCCGAGGAACTGCACGCCGTCGAGCGGATCGAAGAGGACGACGAGCCGGTGACCGAGACGAAGGTGGCGCCGACGTCCACCACCACACCCGCCCAGCCGCCTCCGGTGCGTAGCCGCCGCCCGGCGGACGACGCGGACGACGACGAGAACCAGCCGTGGTGAAGGGATATCAGTGATGGCCGACGCCCCCGGCAACCCGCTGTTCGTGAACATGGACGAGAAGAGCCAGTACAAGGGCACCCTCGTCATCGAGGCTTGGGACAGCCTGATCGACTCGCTCACCGGCGAGGCCCAGAGCGAGGTCGACCTCGCGTTCAACGCGATCGGGGCCGGGGTCTCGACGGCCTCCGCGGTCGCCGACCCGTTCGCCACGGCGCTGGGCGCCGGGTTCGGCTGGATCATGGAGCACGTCGGCCTCCTGAAGGAAGCGCTCGACGAGGTGATGGGCGACCCCGAGGACATCCAGGCCAACGTCGAGGCGACCAAGGGCAAGGCCGCCGACCTGCGGGTGCTGGCGGAGGACCATCGCGCCAGCCTGGTGAAGCCCGACGACGGCTGGACCGGTACCTCGTCGGAGCGGTTCCAGGTGAGCATGGACACGATGGGCAAGGAGCTCGACGGCCTGGCCAACGCGGTCGAGGGCAAGGCCAAAGTCGTGGCGATGATGGGCACGCTGGTCTCGGTCCTGCGCGACCTGGTTCGTGATGCGATCGCCCAGCTCCTCGGCTCGCTGACCGCGAACGGTGTGATCGGGATAGCCGGCGCGATCTTCACGTTCGGCGGGTCGCTGGTCTACGCCGGCGCCCAGATCGCGCAGAAGGTCAGTGCGCTGTCGATCAAGATCGCCATGCAGGTTTCGCGCGTCGTCGAGGCGCTGGGCAAGCTGGTGAGCAAGATCAGCGGTATCGACGACATCGTGGAGAGGATCGGCAAGGGCTGGAGCCGTTTCCACGGCGACAACGCCGTCGACGCCGGCGAGATCGGCTGGGAGCTCTACAAGACCAGTGGCGAGGTCGACAAGAGCATCGACAAGGCCGTCCTGGACGCCGCCGCGAAGAGGGATCTCGACGCCGCCTACGCGAAGTCCAACGAGGCCGGCGCCAAGTACCAGGAAACGAAGGACGCCGAGACCAGACAGGCCGACGACGTCACGGCGGCGAACGCGGACCTGTCGTCGGCGAGCGACAGGACCAAGGTCGCGGGCGCCGACCTGAGCCGCGTCGCCACCGAGTCCAACCGCGCGGCCGAGGACGTCAACCGCGCGGTAACGGAGGTCAACCGCGCGGCCAAGTCCGGCGACCAGGCCGCTTTCGCCGCCGCCAACGAGAAGTACGCCGCCGCCCAGTCGAAGTTCGATGTCACCAAGAAGGAGTACGAAGCCGCCAAGAAGGACTACGACACCGCCAAGGCGAGGACCGTGGAAGCGGCGGCGAAGGTCGCCAGCGAGTCACGGGAGCTGAGCGACGCCGCCAAGACCAGTTACGACGCTCTTCAGGCCGGCAAGCCGGCGGACGACGCGGCGAAGAAGGCGTACGAGGACTACCTGAAGTACACCGGTGGCACCCCCGATCCCGACATCACCGCCAAGAACGACGCCGCGAAGGCGGCCACCGAGTCGTACGAGAAGGCGAACGTCGACTTCATGGACAAGAACGCGGCCGCGGCCGAGGCCAACGCCAAGGCGTTCGCCTCCGGTTCGGACGCGGACATCAAAGCCGCCGAGCAGGCGGCGAAGGAGGCTCAGACGGCGGGCAAGTCGCTGGAGTCCGCCGCGACCGAGGCGAAGAACGCCGGAGAAGCGGCCCGGGCAGCTCACGAGAAGGCGACCGGCGGCCAGGGCGGTGGCGAGCACCCGCTGAGGAGAAGCCGGCCGACCCGCTGGCGCACGCTCGCAAGGTGAACGCGTCCACCGGCCACTTCGACACGTTCAAGGGCGCGTTCTTCTCCGGCGACCTCAATTCGCCCAACAAACCGGATACGTCCGTTTCCCCCGTGAAGCACTAGTCGTCTCCTGGAGAACCGACAATGGCCAAGGGCGACGTCAACCCGTCCCCGTCCTCATCCCCGTCCTCGAGCCCGGCGTCGACGCCACCGCCGCCGCCGCCCACGGGAACAGGAATGGGATCGAGGTCGTCCGGCAATTCCGGCTTCTCCGTGAACGACTCGTCGATGCAGCGCCTCCAGCGCGACGCCGGCGACATGCAGTCGCGGCTCTCGTCCATCTCGGGCGGTCTGCGCGGCCTGAACCTGGGCTCGAACTCCCTCGGCCCGATCGGCCTGTTCGCCGTGTCCCCGATCAACGCCGCGAACGACCGGGCCGTCTCCCAGGCCGACGCCGGCGCCAAGGCCTTCGGCAACGTCCAGACCCGCCTGCAGCAGACCGCCACCACCTTCAACGACGCCGACAGCCGCAACGCCAGCTCGATGAAGAACATCGACACGACCACGAACGCGAAGCCCCCGCCGGGTGGACCTGGTGCCGGGCCCGCGAAGTCGGCCGCGCCTGCCGGTCCGACGGTGCAGAAGCCGGGGACGATCAAGGGCGGGTCCGGTGCCGGGCCTGTTCGTGGTGCTGCGCCGACCGGTCCTGTGGTGTCGAAGGCCGGAACGATCGCGGGCGGGTCTGGTGCCGGGCCTGCGAAGTCGGCGGGGCCGGTTGGTCCGACGGTGTCGAAGCCGGGAACCATCGCCGGCGGTGGTGGTGCTGGGCCTGTTCGTGGTGCCGCGCCGACTGGTCCTGTGGTGTCGAAGGCCGGAACGATCGCGGGCGGGCCTGGTGCTGGGCCTGTTCGTGGTGCGACGCCGGGTGGTCCTGCGGTGTCGAAGCCGGGAACCATCGCGGGCGGTGGTGGTGCTGGTGCTGGGCCTGTTCGTGGTGCCGCGCCGACCGGTCCTGCGGTGTCGAAGCCGGGAACCATCCCGGGTGGATCTGCAGCTGCTCCTGGAAAGGCTGCCGCGCCTGGTGGTCCTGCGGTGTCGAAGCCACCGACGGTCACGGGCGGCAGCGGTGCCGGTCCCGGGAAATCAGCTGGACCGGTTGGTCCCGGGGTGTCGGCCGCGCCGACGGTTGTAGGTGGGCCGGGGGCGCCGGGTAGTCGCGGTCCGGCGTCCGGAGGGCCTTCGGCGTCGAAGGTGCCGCAGGTTCCTGGTGGGCCTGGAGTGACCGGGACGAAGCCCGGCGGTGCTGCGGCGGCGGCTGTCGCTGGAGGACCTGGTGCTGGGCCTGGAAAGTCTGGTGGTCCGGTTGGTTCTGGGCCGTCCGCCGCGCCTACGGTCGTGGGTGGGCCGGGTGCGCCGGTAGTCGTGGTCCGGCGTCTGGTGGGCCTGCGGGATCGAAGGTGCCGCCGGTTTCGGTGGGCCTGGGGTCACGGGTGGGTCCGGGGCGAAGCCTGCTGCTCCGACGGTCGCGGGTGGGCCCGCTGCGGGGTCTGGGAAGTCTGCTGGGCCGGTTGCTCCTGCTGCGTCTGCTGGGTCGACTGTCGCGGGTGGACCCGGTGCGCCGGGTAGTCGTGGTCCGGCGTCTGGTGCGCCTGCGGGATCGAAGGTGCCGCCGGTTTCCGGTGGGCCTGGGGTCACGGGTGGGTCCGGGGCGAAGCCTGGTGGTCCTGTGGCGCCTGCTGCGCCGACCGTTGCAGGTGAACCTGGTGCTGTGTCTGGGAAGTCTGCTGGCCCGGGTGCTCCTGCACCGTCCGTTGGGTCGACTGTTACGGGTGGACCCGGTGCGCCGGGTAGTCGCGGTCCGGCGTCGGTGGGCCTCGGCGGTCCCGTCTGGTGGGCCTGGGGTCACGGGTGGGTCCGGGGCGAAGCCTGGTGGTCCTGTGGCGCCTGCCGCGCCCACTGTCGCGGGTGGACCTGGTGCGGGGTCTGGAAAGTCTGCCGGGCCGGTTGGTCCCGGGCCGTCTGCCGGGCCGACGGCTGCGGGTGGGCTTGGGAAGTCTGCTGGTCCGGTTGCTCCTGCGGCGTCCGCAGCACCCACGGTCGCGGGTGGGCCGGGCACGGTGCGCGGTACCTCCGACATCGGCAAGGGCGTCGGCCCCGCACCGACGGTTGCCGGAGGGCCCGCCGGACCTGATGCCAAGACCGGCTCTTCGACCGGTGGGAAGGGCGTCGGTCCTGCTCCCGGCAGCACCGGCAGTCCGGCCGGGGCCCCCGTTGGTAGGTCCGCGCCGTCGGCTGGGCCTTCGGCGGGAACGATCCCACCGACTCCTGGCGGTCCGGTGGCGCCACCGAGCAGCCGGGCGGCCGCCGCCGGTCCCGCAGGGGCTCCGACGGCGCCTGGCGGTCCGACGGCGCCCGGCGGCAAGGCCGATCCCGTGACCGGTGGAAAGGGCACCGGGCCTGCGGTGCCGGGCAGCACGACCGGCGTGCCCGGCGGCCGGCCTGGCGGCCTCGGCACCGTACCCGCGCCGGGTGGCCTCAGCAGTGCACCCGCCGTGCCCGGCGGCAGGCCGTCGACGCCCTCCGCGCCGAACGTCCACAGCGCGCCCCCATCGACCGGCCCGCACACGACGCCGTCCTCACCGAACGCGCCCAAGCCGTTCGCGGCCGACAGCGCCACCACCAAGGCACCGCCCGGTTCGCCCGCGGCCACGCCATCGGCACCAGGTACCGCGGCCCAGCCGCCGTCCAAGCCCGGCGTTCCCACACCGGGCACCACACTTCAGCCGGGCGTGACTCAGCCGGGCGTTGCGGCAAAGCCGGGTGTGCCGACGCCCGGCGCCACCGCGCAACCGGGCCTTGGGCAACCGGGTCCCGTGTCGAGGACGGCTCCGACGCCACAGCCAGGCGCTGCTCCGGCACCGGGTGTCGCGCCGCAGCCGTCGTCGAGGCCTGCGCCCCCGGCGCCTGGTGTTGGTGCGCAGCCGGGTGGGCTACCGGCAGCGGGTTCTGCCTCGAAGCCAGGTGTGGGGGTTCCTGGTAGTACGCCTCACTCGGGCACTGCTCCGGTGTCGGGAACGACCCCTCAACCAGGCGCCACCCCGGCTCCCGGTGTCGCACCGCAGCCGTCGTCGAGGCCTGCGCCCCCGGTACCTCCGGCGCCCTCGGCGCCTGGTGTTGGTGCGCAGCCGGGTGGGCTACCGGCAGCGGGTTCTGCCTCGAGGCCAGGTGTGGGGGTTCCCGGCAGTACGCCTCAGCCAAGCACCACTCCGGTGTCGGGAACGACCCCTCAACCAGGCGCCACCCCGGCACCAGGTGTCGCGCCGCAGCCGTCGCCGAAGCCCGCAGCCTCGGCGCCTGGACCCACGTCGCAGCCGGGTACGACTTCGCCACCAGCAGGCCCCGCGTCCAAGCCCGAGACGTCGGTGCCTAGCGGCATCGCCCAGCCATTGCCCAAGCCAGGTACCCCGACACCGGACACCGCTGCCCACCCGAGCACCACTTCGGCGCCGAGCGCTACCCGGCAGCCATCGCCCACGTCAGGCGTGACATCACCGACCACTGCATCGCCGTCGAGCGCCACATCTCCGACCACTGCACGTCGGCCGCCAGGCCTCGCGTCTCCGCCGCTGCGTCGCCGACGGCCGTCGCGACACCGACTACTGCGTCGCCGTCGGCCTCCGTCACCGACCACTCATCGCCGTGGGCATCGCGTCACCGACCACCGCACCACCGCACACCCAGTCGCCATTGGCGTCGGTAGGTGCGGCGGCAGCACCGTTGCTGCCACCAGCACCGTTGCCGCCCCCGGCACCGACCCCAATGCCGGGCCGAAAGCGAAGCCGCCCGCCGAGCGCCGGGGCAGGAAGGTCAGGTTGCGGCCGCGCCGACGCGCCTCTCCGGTGGCGGACGCGTCGGTCCGAGTACCGAGCCGTCGACCTGCGGTCCCGAGCACCACGTCGGCCCGGTGGAGCCACCGGTGGGTACGCGGTGTTGCCGACCCGCGATCTGCCGTCGTTCTTCCAGAACGGCGCGGCGCTGGGCACGATCATTCCGACCAATGTGGACGGTGGCCCGGAGATCGAGCAGGCGGTCACCGCCCTGCTTCCGCAGCGGCAGGGGGTCACGCCGCGCGGTGTCGACCAGATCACGCCCGCCCTGACCGAGAACTTCGAGTCTTTCTTGGGCAACGGCCGGAACTTCCAGGTCAAGGTGGGCAAGGACTGGTTCGAGGCGAACGTCAAGGCCACCCTCCGCACCGGAGTCGAGAGCGAGTTCGGCCCGACGACGAAGGTGGACTTCACCGCGCAGAGCGGCAACGCCACCTCGCACACCGCGACCCTGGCCACAGCAGGCGATGTGGGCGCTGCCGCCGGCGTCGGCATGGTCGTCGGCGCGCAGGGAACGCTGGCGGGCAAGGTCGCGCTGGCGAGGCCGGCCGTGAGCGCGACGACGGCGACGTCGACGACTGATCAGCGGATCATTCGGGGCGGCGAGCCGTCGTTCAGCGCGAAGGTGCCCGTTGACTTCCAGGTCACGCTCACGGACGCGCGGGGCGATCAGGTCGGCGCGCCCGCTTCGTTGCGGCATAACGTCGATCTGCTGGTCCCTGGTGATCTGGGGTCGATCAGGCCGGCGGACCCGAACCTCCGACAGCGCGGCCGGAGCCGGGGTGGGCGGCGACGCTGGAGCATCCGGCGCCGGAGGCGGTGACGGACGTCGATGTGGCGAAGGCGTTCGATGACGTCGCCAGTCAGTTGCACCCGAGCGTCACGAAGCTGGGTGCGCCCGGCCGGACGGCGTTGCAGGAGTTCCTGTCGCCGACGTCGATCCGGGACAACCTCGGGGCCGCGCTGAACGGCTGGGTCGTCTCGCCCAACCTCGGCAGTCCGCACGGCAGTCGCGGTGGCGTCGTCCGGATGCGCGCGGTGCCGGTGAGCGTGGAGCTGGTCGGCACCACGACGTCGACCCACCTGCGCCTGCACGAGTCCGTGGCGACGAGCACGGGCCTGACCGCCGCGACCAAGAGCGGGTTCGACGCCAGCCTGGCTGTCGGCGGCGGCAAGACCGTGGCCGGCAAGGTGGGCGGCACGGCGAGTCTCACGGGAGGCTTCTCCACACGCACCACGGAGTCGTCGACCGCGGGCACGAGCACGACGGCGAAGACCGGCATGCAGCTCAAGGGGGAGCTCGGTCTGTTCAAGACGAAGCTGCGGCTGGAGTTCGAGACGCCGCACGGCGCGACGATTCCGGTCGACGCAACGGCTTTCCTACGGGCGGGTCTGCCGGAGGCGGGTGCGGCGGGGCTGCCGGTGCCGCCGGACGCGCCGACGAGTCTCGCGAGTCCCACTCCGGAGCCGAAGTTCCCGCCGCCGTTCCTGGCGAGTGCGGCGGCTGCTGGTGCGGTGAAGGTGGGTGCGTTCGCGCCGGCAGCCGAGGTCCAGAGTCAGGTCGAGAACGCGCTGCGGGGCATTCCGGGTTCGAGAAGTTCCTGCCGTCGTTCGCCAATTCGGCGAGTGACCCGCGCAAGGCGGGCAAGAACATGCAGGACCTCTCGGACCAGTTGGCGAACCAACGGAAGCTGGCCACGGAGCTGTCGTCGACCGCGCTGAAGACGCAGATGGACAGTCTGCTGGGTGCGGGTGTGCAGGTGCAGTTGAAGCGGCAGGGCTTGGCCACCAACGACTTCGTCAACATCACGGTGAAGGCGCGGCTCACCGATCCGGTCCACCTCGGCCAGGCCGACGCGCGCAACGTCCGCGGTTCAGCGGCCACCGCACCGAAGCTCGACAGCTCGACGGCCGCCCAGAAGGGGTGGAGCGTCGGAGTCGAGGCCAAGCTCGCCATTCCGGCGGGCGCCAAGACGAGGACGACGGCGACGCCCACGCCTTCTGTGGGTGGGAAGTTCAGCAGCACCAAGGTCACGAAGACGACCGCGGGCCCGACCGTCGGCACCAACCGGCTCACCGCGGGCAGTCCGAACTCACAGCTGTTCCAGCACAACGTGACGTTCGACGTGGAGGTCACGAAGTTCAGCCGCAATCGGGCGTGGGTCAAGCGCCTCACGCCGGGGTCGCCGTTTGTGCAGGTGCCGAAGCCGCAGACGGTGGCGAAGACCGGGACGAACCTGCCGGAGATCAGCGGCAAGGTCAACGTCTGGGTGTCGGACGGTGCCGCGATGTCGTCGGATCCGGCGGTGTTCGCGCCTGGTGTGGCGACCGCGCCGGAGATCATGCCGAACCCGCCGACGATCCAGCAGCTGCTCACCGCGTCGAGGCCGCGGACCTGGCCGTTCCTGCACGTCGAGGCGGTCGCCAACACCGAGGCGGTACGCGATGCGGCGATCGCGGCACTCAACCGCGCGGCGAGCGGTGACACGGCGCTCACCGTGCCCGGCACCGAGGCGCGGAACCGGATCGACAAGCTGTTCAGCCCGGAGAACATCAAGGCGAACCTGCCCACGCTGGTGGGCAAGGGTATGGCAGACGGCGGCATGAAGTACGGCCGCCGGGTCGCGGACCGTACGGGCGCGGTCGGTATGGCCGTCGACCTGAGCAACCCCAAGCTGGTGTCCATCTCGGACGACATCAGCCTGGAAGGCGCGCATACCGGCGGGTTCAAGGCGGGGGAGAGCAAGACGGCCGCGCGTTCGGCCGATGTCACGGTGGGGTTGAACACGCCGATGAGGCCGACGCAGGGCGCTGTCGGCGCGGGCGCGGTGGGTGCGACCGCGAAGTGGACGCCGTGGTCGAAGACGAGCACGAAGGGCACCGAAGCGAGCGGCAGCGTCGATCGCAACAAGGTGACGCCCTCGTCCGGACGAACCGTGCTGGTGCAGCTCGACGCGCAGGTGACCGTCGTGGGTGAGAGCCGGGCGAGCAGCACCGTCCACAAGGGATCACCGAAGGTCGCCGGTTCGGTGGTTTCGTTGCCCGGCGGCGTGTTCGTCCGGGTCAGTGAAGATGTCGCGCGTGAGATGGGTGTGCTGCCGTCTGTCGGCGCCTCCACCGCACCGGTCGAGCAGGGCACGATGGCACCGCCGTCGACGTTGCGTGCCGGCGAGCCCGGTGCGCTGGGACTCGGCTTGGTGGAGCAGGCGCCGGACCTGTCGAGCCTGGTGCCGCAGCTGAGGGAGAACCTCGGCAAGCTCGGCAAGAACCTGATGCCGAAGTCAGTGCTGAACGACTCGATGAACAACCTTCAGCGGCTTACCGACCTCACTTCGGACGCCAGCGTGAAGGCGCTGGTCGACAGTGCGATGGACGGCGGCGTGCCGCTGCTCGTTCACAACCCCGGCGTCTTCGGCAAGGACACCTTCCAGGTCACGTTGAAGGCCACGCCTGGCACGCCGGTGTTCGACGGCGCGGTCAACGACGGCATCGAGATTGAACACAACGCCACGGGCGCGCACACGCTTTCCACCACCAAGGGAGGCGGCACCGGCTGGGGAGCCGGCCTCAAGGTGCCCGGCCTCGCGCTGCCCAACACGCACAACAAGAACGTGTCAGCCAACGTCGGCGGCGCCGCGGCTGTGAACGTGGGTCAGGCGCACTCGCAGTCCACGACCGTGACCACGACGAACCAGTTGGGGCACCTGCGGATCGCTTCGGGTCCGGCTGCCCGGTTCACGGTGCCGGTGACGTTCGAGCTGGTGGTGGAGAAGGGTTCCAAGGAGATCGGCCGGGCGAGCAGCGGGTCTGTCGACATGTCCGTTCGGGTGCTCGCGGACAACCAGAAGACGACTCGCCCGGATCCGGTCCCGTTCGAGCCGACGCCCACCACTCGGCCCGCGCAGGACGGTGCCCTTGAGGCCGCGTTGGAGTGGCAGCGTTCACCGAGTGGTGGTGCCGCGCCGGTGCAGCTGTCGCCGTTGGCGTCGGTGGAGAGTTTGCGTGGTGCGCAGGCGTTGCAGGACGCGGCGATCCAGGCGTTGGCGGAGGCGGGTGCGAACACCGGTATCACGGGCAAGGGCACGGGTGCGTTGAACGTGCTGCGGTCCGGTCTCGCGCTGGAAACGTTGCAGCCCAACCTGCCTGGCATGCTCGATGGTGCTTTCGAGGTGCCGGGTCTGCACGAGGCGGCGTTGCTCAAGGGCCAGCACGCGAACGTGAAGGTGTTCGCGAAGCTGGTCAATCCCCGGTTGGAGGCGCTGAGCGACGGGGTGCTGGTGTGGAACATCAGCTCGGCGGTCAGTGGCGCGTCGAGCGAGGCGAAGCACAGCGACACCGGTGACGCGTCGTTGGCGTTCGGGCCTGGCGGCGTCACGTCCACGGCGTTCGAGAACGGTGTCAGGACGAAGAATCCGGATGTCGGCTTCAGTACCGGTGGTCTCGAAGTCCGGCACGGGGTGGAGGACAGCGGCGGCGTGGCGGGCGGCACGACGCATAATCCGGTGAACGTGATGAAGGCCGATGGCCGGACCGGTCTGGTCGGTTTCGATGTCGAGTTCCGCGTGGTGGCCGATCTGGGCAAGGGTCGGGTCGGCGTCGTCGACCTGAGCGTGCCCAACTCCGCACAGGTACGCATGTTCAAGACGGACGCCGAAGCCGCGCTGCGCCGGCCGCTGTCCGAGGATCTCGGCACGGCGCAGACCAGCGTGAACCAGGCCGCGACGGCGTGGCGTGCCGCGGAGGTCGCCGCCGACCAGGTCCGGCACTCCGCCCAGGCGACCATCAACGACCTCGCGCCCCGACTGGCAGTGACCTCGGGCGAGGTCACGACGCGGGCGGGTGAGCTGGAGGTCGCCGAACAGTCCGTGGTCGACGCGACGACCGGCGTCGACACTGCCCGGCGCACCCAGGCCGAGGCTGCGCAGGCGGTCGAGCGTGCGCAGACCGCGGTCGAGGAAGCGTCGAACACGGTTCACGACAGCGAGCTCACCGCCGCGCTGGCCGAGCAGGAGGCGCTGGCGGCGCAGCTGGACGTGGACGAGACGACTGCGCACGAGCAGGCCGCGCTGGCGGCACAGGTCGAGGCCAACCAGTCGGTGGCGCAGGCACAGGCGGCGCTGGAGGCACAGCTCGAGGCCAACCAGGCGACTGCGCCCGAACTGGAGGCACAGGCTGCGCTGGTGGCGGAGCTGAACGACGCGACGGCGCGCATGCAAGATGCTCGTGCGCAGGCGGAGCTGAGTCAGGAGGCCGCGCGCGAGGCGGCGCAGGCGCGGCAGCAGGCTGTGCAGGTTCATCAGGAAGCGTTGGCGTCGTCGTCGAGGGCGGCCGAGGTGGCGGCCAGGGCCAGGGACCTCCACGCGGAGGTCGTCACCAACCTCGGCACCGCGCAGACCAACCTCACCAACGCCGGCAACGCGGTGCTCGCCGCGGAGAACGACCTGCGGCAGGCCGAGATCAACCGCGATGCCGCGCAGGCCGAGCATGACCAGGCGGTGCAGGCGGAGCAGAGCCTGCGGGCCGAGGTCGCGCAGGTCGAGGCCGAGGTCGAACGGACGCGCGCGCAGGCAAGCGAGGCCCAGCAGGCGTGGTGGCAGACCAAGGCCGTCGTGGACCAGGAGGTGGACCGCTTCAACGCCGCACCTCCCGCGGACACGTCCGGGCCCCGGCCTGACTCACCCGCGGCCGGGCCGGCGTCGCCCACACTCGAATCTGTGCCTGCGGCCCAGTCATCTACGGCCGAGCCGTCCGTCACGGTGAGCGCTGGTGTGCCGTCCGCGTCGACGTCGGCGCGGTCGGTGCCTCAGCTTTCGATCGAGCTGCCGCCGGGCAGCACCTCGCTGAACTTCCGGCACCGGATGCAGATCGAGGCGCTGGGCGAACGACTCACCCGGCAGCAGACCATCAGGACCGACCAGGGTCTGCCGGCGCCGGTCGTCGAGATCACCGGCCAGCACGCCGCGCTGGTGGCGCGACCGCTCTCGCAGGAGACCTCTGTCGAGATCAGGGTGGAACCGGGGCGCCCGAACGCCGCCGATGTCCACGTCCACCTGGACCCGATCACGGAGGCCGGTCCCTCGCGGCCCGCGCCCGTCGCGGACAGGACGCCTGGAGTCGAGCCTTCGCCGGACGTGCGGCCGGACGGTGACGTGCGGCCGGTGAAGCGGGTCATCGACGACGAGTCGTGGCGGCACAACCCGGCGGCGACCGCGAACTGGTTCGCGCCCAAGGATCCGGTGTCGCCGGCGATGTGGGAGAACCGCCGGGCGGGCGCGCATGTGCGCACGGCTGACACGGTGGTTGCCGATGTCACGACGGACAGCACTCCGGCGAACGTCAGGTCGTTCCACGGCCTGGTGAGATTCGACCTGCGCCGGTTCGAGGTGCGCCCCGGCGAGTTCGTGCAGGAGTTCACCGTCAAGGTCCACCTGCAGCCGGGCGCGCAGGTGGACCCGGCCGTGTTGAACGAGGTCAGGAACAACGCCGCAATGGCGTGAACTCGTCGCTGAACCAGGGTTTCCGGTTGCCGGGCGGTGACCAGTTCCACGTCAACCTGGAGTTCACGGACAATCCGGCGGACGCGCACACCACGGTCGAGGTCGGTGACAGCCCGACCGACCAGACGCACTGGAACCCGAACACGACCCCGGCCGTGCTGGCACACGAGACGTTGCACTACCTCGGCGTGCCCGACGAGTACGACGACGACTCGCGAGTGTTTCTGGAGAAGACCTCGCGGTCCGGCGTGCACCTCCGCGACGGCGGGATGATGGGCAAGGACGTCCTTCAGCCGGGGGGTGGGTTGCGGCCGCGTCATCTGTGGCTGGTCGAGCGGACCGCGAACAGCCAGGTCGCCGTGCCCGACACCCGCCTGGACACGCCGGGCACGTCCGCCCCGGCGTCCCGCTCCGTGCCGTCCACCGACACCCGACCGGCTCCGGACGGCGTCACCACGACGCCTGCCGCGCCGACGCGACCTGCTTCGGCGGCGGATGTCGCCGGCCCGAGCACGGAGGCGTCGCCCAGCGGTGTGGGTACTGACAGCGACGCGTCCCAGGGCCAGGGCAGCGAACGCCAGGTCGACGACGCGCCCGCGGCGGACGTCGCCGGCACGTCGGACGTCGTGCTGACGCCCCCTCCGCTGCGCACGCCGATGGAGCTGACGCTGGACCTGCACGGCATGGAGCCGGTGGAGGTTCCGGTACCGACCCGAACACCAGCCTGGCCAACGCCATCGCCGAGACCGTGCGCTTGACCTGGCCGGAAGCGAGGCAGACACCGGTGGTCCAGGTCGACGGCAGCATGACGCCGGAGGCCATCGCCAAGGCAGCCGACGCGCAGGTCTACGTGCTCCAGCCGGATGGGAAGTTCAACCCGCCCGACGGGTTCGGGCCGGTGACCGGGCGGCCGGTCCACGTGGTCGAGAGCAAGGCGCCGGACGGCAGCGTGCGGTACTCGGCCACCAAGCCAACCGTCCACATCGGACGGCGGGACGTGTCGTACCCGGCCCGACCACGATGGAGATCGACAAGAAGCTCACCGCGATTCATCGTGGTGAGTTCGAGGTCGAGACGATCGGCGGCCGGCACTACGTGCGGATGTACATGGCGGTGGTGAACCCGGCGGTGGTGGACCCGGAGGAGCTCAAGGGCACGAAGGCGGCGTACAAGGACATTCAGCAGAATCCGGACACCGGTAAGCTGACGGTTGAAAGAGGCGCCAACGCGGTGCTGTGGGCGGGTGCGGGTCGTCCGTTGCGGGCTTTGCAGTGGCTCAGAAGTACGACCTGACCGACGGTCGTGGCAAGGGTCTGAAACCGGGCGAGAAGGTGAGCCGGCCGGTGCTGCGGTCGTTCCTGGTGAGGCTGGACACGTTCAACAAGATCACGAGCAGGGCGGTTCCGGAGGGCGGGAAGGTCGGGAACACCCCCACCTACAACGTCGACATTCACGCTGACGCCAACCAGTTCGGCATCGGCGGCCAGGAGTTCGACGATCTGGCCCAGGCCGCGCGAGACGGATCGCTGATCAGCTATCCGGCGAACCCGGCGGAGTCGTTCGATCTCGAGCGTCAGGCGGGCCGGATCACGCCTCCCGCGGAACTTCTCCAGCGGCTGGGGCTCGACCCGGACTTCCGCACTGACGGCGTGGGCAAGGCCTACGACCCTTGGTTCTCCTGGTCGAAGCAGGAGAACGGCACGTGGAAGTGGAAGGGTTTCCTCAACAACGCCCACGACTTGCACGACATCGCCGTCCGCCTGCGTGAACACCATCTCACGTGGGTGCAGTCCAAACAGGACCCGGCGAATCGCATCTCTGACGCGCTCATCGAACCTGACGCCGACACCATCCCCAACGCGAAGGCGCTGCCGCCGAAGGACACGCAGCTTCGAGGCGCGGATGCGGCGGCTCAACCAGTTCCTCAACGAGGTGGGCCCGGCGGCGGAGAACGTCAGCAAGCTCATCACCAACGTGCTGTCCACCGGCACTCCGGCGTTGAAGGGCCACCTCGCCGGCGTACCCACGCCCGACGTGGACCAGGCGGCGCTCGCCCAGGTGCTGCGTGCTGCGGTCGTGCCGAAGGCGGTGATGGACGTGGCGAAGGCCATCGACGTCGCCATCAAGAACATGACGCCCGAGGTGAAGTCCCACCAAGTCCTGCAGGGGCTGATCACTGAGGGGTTCAAACCGAAGAAGGGAAAGCTCAAGGAATTCACCGTGTCGGTTGTCGTTCCGGCCGTCACGGCGTTCGAGAGCAAGATCAACGACAAGAAGCGCCCGCCCCCGACCTCGCGCTGCTCGATGAGGACAGTCGAGCGAACGTGGCGAGGGCCCTGGGCGACCAGCTGCGCGCCGCGCTGGAAGACCAGTTCAAGGAGCTCGCCAAGGAAGACCCCAACCTTGTCAAGAACGACCTCGAACAGGTCCCTAACAGTGGCGGGAATGCCAACTGGCTCAGCGGTCCCCGGCTGCAGGCGTTCCTCAGTCGCGTCATCGCGCAAATGGCCGACCCGCAGCTGCCCCCGACTCCGCCGCGGATCGACAAGGACAAGATCGCCGAGGTCGCCAAGAACGTGCTCGGCACGGCGGTCACGGGCGTTCTGAACCCGTTCCTCGGCATGGACCTGGCCAACACCCCGGTTGCCGAACTGGAGAGGGCGGTGCGCGAGGAGGTGCTACCCGGCCTGGAGACCGCCACCCGTGCGGAGCTGACGGACGATCCGAAGCTGGCGCTGGTCGGCCAGGACTTCCGCGACAGGATGGCCGATGCGGTGGCGCCGGTTGCGAGGGCGCGGTCGGAACAGGAGCTGGCCAGGTTCGAGTTCGGCCCGGTCGACCCCGGCAAGATCGAGGGGTTGATGGCGAAGGTGCCCGGCGTCGCTACCCAGGCGGAGATCGGTGCGCTGATCTCGACGGACGCCGACCGGATCGCCATCGACTTCAACACCCAAGCGCAGGGCAAGGACTTCCTCCCGACCCCGTTCCCGAACTCGTTCTACGAGTGGAAGCAGAAACGGCCGGCAGAGCTTGCCGCGCAGCAGCAGATCGGCGAATCGCTGAGCACGATGATCAGCGACTCGCGCGGCCCGGAGACGGCGGTGCGGCCGGAGACGGTGGCTGCCGTGGTCAAGGAGCTGACGCTGCGGCGTCCGGAGTTGGACCGAAAGTTCGACGAGGTCGCCACGAAGGTGCAGAAGGTGCCCTACCGCGCTGCCGGGCGACACGAGTTCGCACACGTTCTTCGAGCACTCGCAGATGGTGCTGGGTCAGTTTCTGAAGCTGACCGCGAACGAGAACACCGATACCCGGTTGGTGCCGGTGGACGCGCTGGCGAAGGCGATTTTGTTCCACGACATCGAGAAGGTCAACGCGAAGAACCAGTTCGGCGATGGCAAGGGCCGGCACGATCGCGAGCCGGAGCACAAGCTCGCCGTGGAGATGATGGACCGCTATCGCGGGCTCTGGAAGCAATGAGCAGGAGTTCCAGGTCGTCAGGGCGATGGTGGACTCCGACCCGTTCGGCTTCTACGTGCGCGGCAAGATGAGCGCCGACGACACCTTCAAGTTCATCAACGACGTCGCGACCAAGATGGATCCGGAGGGTCGGCCGGAGAACGCGAAGAAGATGTTCGAGGAGTTCCACCAGTACTACCAGGCGGACTTCTCCTCCTACACGAAACACAGCAGGTTCGTCGACCGCGAGGGCAACGTCCAGACCGGACCGAACCACTTCAACGACAAGTTCGACGACAGCCCCGACGGGATCACGAAAACGCCGGACGGCAGGCACTTCGAGTACGCCGCGAACAGCGACGCCGCGACGAGGATGGCCGCGCTGGCCGACATGTTCCGCGATCCGGACACCATTCGGGCGAACCGGGAACGCATCGCGAACACACCTCATCAGCCCCGCTCCGCCCCGCCGGTGGAGCTGTCCTTCGACTTCGCGCCGGGCGCCATCAACCTGACGGCGGAGCAGTCGGCTCAGGTGAGCACGCTGGCCAACGACCTCGTGGACACGGCGACCAGGCGGGCGGCGCAGGGGTATTCGGCGCCGAAGGTGCAGGTGTCCGGCCCGCACGCGTGGTCGGTGAAGCCGGTCCTCACCGCGCAGTTGGGTGGGCTGGTGGACGTCGAGGTCGTGCCCGGCAGGGCGACCGGCGCCGACATCAGGGTGGACTGGGACCTCAAGCGGGCGGAGGCGACCTCGACGCCGCGGACAGTCGCGGAAGGTGATCGACGACGAGTCGTGGCGGCACAGCCCGGAGTCGACGGCGGAGTGGTCCGCGCCCGTCGATCCGGTGTCGCCGGAGGTGTGGCAGACCCGTCGTGAGGGTGCGCATGTGCGCACGGTGGACACCGAAGTCGCGGGCCCCACCACGTACAGCACTCCGTCGAACATCACGATTTACCGCACGCTCGTGGCCTACGACCTGCGCCGGATCGAGGCCCGCCCAGGCCAGTTCGTGCAGGAGTTCACCGTCAAGGTGCATCTGCAGCCGGGACCGGACGTCGACCCGGCTGTGCTGAGCGAGGTCAGGAACAAGGCTCGCGCCGGCGTGGACTCGTTGCTGAACCAGGGTTTCCGGTTGCCGAGTGGTGATCAGTTCCACGTCAATCTGGAGTTCACCGACAATCCGGCGGACGCGCACACGACTGTCCAGGTGCGTGACGTTCATTCGAGCCAGACGGAGTGGAACCCCAACGCGGGCCCGGAAGTCCTTGCGCACGAGACGCTGCACTACCTCGGCGTGCCAGACGAGTACTTCGACGCCTCACGAGTGTTCCTGGCGCATGAGTCGCGGTCGGGGGTGCACCTCGACGACGGCAGCATGATGAGCACCGACCTCTACCAGCCCGACACCACCGTTATGCCCCGCCATCTGTGGCTGATCGAACGCACCGTGAACAGTCAGGTCGCGGTGCCGGACACGCGGCTGGACGCGCCGGGCACGTCTGTCCCGGCGCCCCGCTCCGTGTCGTCCGCCGGTACCCGATCGACTCCGGGCGACGTCAAAGCGGCGCCGGCCGTGCCCGCGCCGACGCGACCTGCTCCGCCGGCGGATGTCGCGGGTCCGAGCACGCCGTCGCCACTCGTCGAGGCGTCGCCGGGCAATGTGGGTTCGACGAGCGACGTGCCGGACAGCGTCGCTCCAGTTGACGACGCGTCGATCGGTGAGACGTCGTCCGGGGTCGAGTCGACTCGAACCGAGCCGCCGTCGGACACGCCGGTGCTGCCGGCCCGTGATCTTCCGTCGTTCTTCCAGGACGGCGCGGCGCTGGGCACGATCATTCCGACCAATGTGGACGGTGGTCCGGAGATCGAGCAGGCCGTCGCCGCCCTGCTGCCGCAGCGGCAGGGGGTCACGCCGCGCGGTGTCGACCAGATCGCGCCCGCGCTGAACCAGAACTTCGAGTCGTTCCTGGGCAACGGCCGGAACTTCCAGGTCAGGGTCGGCAAGGACTGGTTCGAAGCGAACGTCAAAGCCACCTTGCGCACCGGAGTCGAGGGCGAGGTCGGCACGACGAAGGTGGACTTCACCGCCCAGAGCGGCAGCGCCACCTCGCACACCGCATCCCTGACCACAGCGGGCGACGTGGGCGGTGCCGCCGGTGTGGGCATGGTCGTCGGCGCACAGGGAACGCTGGCGGGCAAGGTCGCGCTGGCCCGGCCGGCCGTCAGCGCGACGACGGGCACGTCCACCGCCGACCAGCGGATCATCCGGGGCACCGAGCCGGCGTTCAGCGCGAAGGTGCCCGTCGACTTCCAGGTCACGCTCACCGACGCGCGGGGCGGCCAGGTCGGCGTGCCCACCTCGTTGCGGCACGACGTGGACCTGCTGATCCCCGGTGATCTGGGTTCGATCACGCCGGCGGACCCGAGACCTCCGGCGGCGCGGCCGGAGCCGGGCTGGGCGGCGACGCTGGAGCACCCGGCGCCGGAGGTGGTGACGGACGTCGACGTGGCGAAGGCGTTCGAGGACGTCGCCAGGCAGTTGCCCCCGAACGTGACCAAGCTGGGGGCGCCGGGCCGGATGGCGTTGCAGGAGTTCCTGTCGCCGACGTCGATCCGGGACAACCTCGGTGCCGCGTTGAACGGCTGGGTGGTCTCGCCCGACCTCGGCAGTCCGCACGGCAGCCGTGGTGGCGTCGTCCGGATGCGGGCGGTGCCGGTGAGCGTGGAGCTGGTCGGCACCACGTCGTCGACCAACCTCCGCCTGCACGAGTCCGTGGCGACGAGCACCAGGTCTGAGCGCGGCGACCAAGAGCGGGTTCGACGCCAGCGTGACCGTCGGGCGGCGGCACGACCATGGCGGGCCAGGTCGGCGCCACGGCGAGTCGCACGGTGGGCTTCTCCGCACGCACCACGGAGTCGTCGAGCGCGGGCACGAGCGCGACGGCGAAGACCGGCATGCAGGTCAAGGGTGAGCTGGGTCTGTACAGGACGAAGGTGCGGCTGGAGTTCGAGACGCAGCACGGGAGCAGCGGGGGACGGAGCGATTGCCGGATCGGACGATGCCACGGCGTTCTTGCGGGTGGGTCTGGCGGAGGCGGGTGCGGCGGGTCTGCCGGTGCCGCCGGGGGCGCCGACGAGTCTTGCCGTCCCGACGCCGGAGCCGAAGTTCCCGCCGCCGTTCCTGGCGAGTGCGGCCGCTGCGGGTGCGGTGAAGGTGGGTGCGTTCGCGCCCGCCGCCGAGGTGCAGAGTCAGATCGAGAACGCGCTGCGGGGCATTCCGGGGTTCGAGAAGTTCCTGCCGTCGTTCGCTGATCCGGCGAGCGATCCGCGCAAGGCGGGCAAGAACATGCAGGATCTCGCGGACCAGTTGGCGAACCAGCGCAAGCTGGCCACCGAGCTGTCGCCGACCGCGCTGAAGACGCAGATGGACAGCTCTGCTGGGTGCGGGTGTGCAGGTGCAGTTGAAGCGGCAGGGCCTGGCCACCAACGACTTCGTCAACATCACCGTGAAGGCGCGGCTCACCGATCCGGTCCACCTCGGCCAGGCCGACGCGCGCAGCGTCCGCGGTTCGGCCGCCTCCGCGCCGAAGCTGGACAGTTCCACGGCCACCCAGAAGGGGTGGAGCGCCGGGGTCGAGGTCAAGGTCGTCTTGCCGATGCAAGAGCGGCAAGACCACCGCCACGCCGACGCCTTCGGTGGGCGCGAAGTTCAGCAGCACCACGGTCACGAAGACGACCGCCGGCCCGACCGTCAGCACCAACCGGCTCACCGCGGGCAGTCCGAACTCGCAGCTGTTCCAGCACAACGTGACGTTCGACGTCGAGATCACGAAGTTCAGCCGCAACCGGGCGTGGGTCAAGCGCCTCACGCCGGGATCGCCGTGGTTGCAGGTGCCGGACGCGAAGACGGTCGCGAAGACCGGGACGAACCTGCCGGAGATCAGCGGCAAGGTCAACCTCTGGGTGTCCGACGGTGCCGCGATGCCGGCCGACCCGGCGGCGTTCGCGCCTGGTGCGGCGGCCGCGCCGGTGATCATGGTGAACCCGCCGACGATTCACTCCCTGCTGACCGCGCCGAAGCCGCCGACGTGGCCGTTCCTGCACGTCGAGGCGGTCGCGAACACCGAGGCGGTGCGCGATGCGGCGACTCGCGGCGCTCAACCGCGCCGCGAGTGGTGACACCGCGCTCACCGTGCCCGGCACCGAGGCGCGCAACCGGATCGACAAGCTGTTCAGCCCGGAGAACATCAAGGCGAACCTGCCCACGCTGGTCGGCAAGGGCATGGCCGACGGCGGCATGAAGTTCGGCCGCCGGATCGCGGACCGCACGGGCGCGGTCGGCATGGCCGTCGGCCTGAGCAATCCCGAAGCTGGTGTCCATTTCGGACGACATCAGCCTGGAAGGCGCGCACACCGGCGGTTTCAAGGCAGGGGAGAGCAAGACGGCCGCGCGTTCGGCGGATGTCACGGCCGGGCTGAACACGCCGATGAGGCCGACGCAGGGTGCCGTCGGCGCCGGCGCGCTCGGTGCGAGCCGCGAAGTGGACGCCGTGGTCGAAGACGAGCACGAAGGGCACCGAGGCGAGCGGCAGCGTCGACCGCAACAGGGTGACGCCCTCGTCCGGGCGGACCGTGCTGGTGCAGCTCGACGCGCAGGTCACGGTCGTGGGCGAGAGCCGGGCGGGCAACACCGTCCGCAAGGGAGCGCCGAAGGTCGCCGGTTCCGTGGTCTCGTTGCCTGGCGGTGTCTTCGTCCGGGTCAGCGAGGACGTCGCGCGCGACATGGGCGTGCTGCCGTCGGTCGGCACCACCACCCGCGCCGGTCGAGCAGGGCACCATGGCACCGCCGTCGACGTTGCGTTCCGGCGAGCCCGGTGCGCTGGGCCTCGGGCTGGTCGAGCAGGCGCCGGACCTGTCGAGTCTGGTGCCGCAGTTGCGGGAGAAGCTCGGCAAGCTCGGCAAGAACCTGATGCCGAAGTCCGTGCTGAACGACTCGATGAACAACCTGCAGCGGCTTACCGACCTCACCTCGGACGCCAGCGTGAAGGCGCTGGTCGACAGCGCGATGGACGGCGGCGTGCCGCTGCTCGTCCACGACCCCGGCGTCTTCAGCAAGGACACCTTCCAGGTCACGTTGAAGGCCACCCCTGGCACGCCGGTGTTCGACGGCGCGGTCAACGACGGCGTCGAGATCGAACACAACGCCACGGGCGCGCACGCGCTCTCCCGTACCAAGGGAGGCGGCACCGGCTGGGGCGTCGGCCTCAAGGTGCCCGGCTCCGGGCTGCCGAACACGCACAACAAGAACGTGTCAGCCAACGTCGGCGGCGCCGCGGCCGTGAACGTGGGCCAGGCGCACTCGCAGTCCACGACCGTGACCACCACGAACCAGCTCGGGCACCTGCGGATAGCTTCCGGTCCGGCAGCGAGTTCACGGTGCCGGTGACGTTCGAGCTGGTGGTGGAGAAGGGCAGCAAGGAGATCGGCCGGGCGACCAGCGGTCCGGTCGACATGTCCGTTCGTGTGCACGCGGACAACCAGAAGGCCACCGCTTCGGATTCGACTCCGTTCGAGCCGAGTCCCACGACCCGGCCCGCGCAGGACGGTGCCGCCGAAGCCGCAATGGAATGGCAGCGTTCACCGCGGGGCGATGCCGCTCCCGTGCAGCTGCCTCCGTTGGCGTCGGTGGAGAGTTTGCGTGGTGCGCAGGCGTTGCAGGACGCGGCGATCCAGGCGTTGACGAGGGCCGGCGCCGGTAGCGGTATCACGGGCAAGGGCACTGGTGCGTTGAACGCGTTGCGGTCCGGCCTCGCCGTGGAAACGTTGCAGCCCAACCTGCCTGGCATGTTGGACGGTGCCTTCGAGGTGCCGGGACTGCACGAGGCGGCTTTGACGAAGGGCCAGCACGCGAACGTCAAGGTGTTCGCGAAACTGGTCAACCCCCGGTTGGAGGCGCTGAGCGACGGGGTGCTGGTGTGGAACATCCGCTCGGCCGCCAGCGGCGCGTCGAGCGAGGCGAAGCACAGTGACACCGCCGACGCGTCGTTGGCGCTCGGATCCGGCGGCGTCGCGTCGACGGCGTTCGAGAGCGGTGTCAGGACGAAGAATCCGGATGTCAGCGGCAACACTGGTGGCCTCGAAGGCCGGCACGCGCTGGAGGACAGCGGCGCGGTGGCGGGCGGCACCACGCACAACCCGGTGAACGTGACGAAGACCGACGGCCGGACCGGTCTGGTCGGCTTCGACGTCGAGTTCCGCGTGGTGGCCGACCTCGGCAAGGGCCGGGTCGGCGTCGTCGACCTGAGCGTGCCGAACTCCGCACAGGTGCGCATGTTCGAGACGGACGCCGAAGCCGCGCTGGGCCGGCCGCTGTCCGAGGATCTCGGCACGGCGCAGACCGGGGTGAAAGAGGCCGCGAAGACGTGGCGGGCCGCGGAGGTCGCCGCCGACCAGGTCCGGCACTCCGCCCAGGCGACCATCAACGACCTCGCTCCCCGGCTGGCCGCGGCTTCGGTGGACATCACCACGCGCGCCGGTGAACTGCGGACCGCCGAACAGGCTTTGCTCGACGCGCCGACCCGCGTCGACACCGCGCAGCGCACGCGAACCGAAGCGGCGCAGGCGGTCGAGCGCGCGGAGACCGCGGTCGAGGAGGCCGCGAGCACGGTTTACGACAGTGAGCTGACCGCCGCGCTGGCCGAGCAGGTGGCGCTGGCGGCGCAGCTCGAGGTGGACGAGGCGACGGCGCGCGAGCAGACGGCACGCGAACAGGCAGGCCCGAACCAGGAGACCGCACTCGACGCGGCCCAGGCCCGCCAGCAGGCCGTGCGGGAGCACCAGGAAGCGATGGTCGCGTCGGCGAGGGCGGCCGAGGCGGCGGCGCGGGCCAGGGACCTCCACACGGAGGTGGTCAACAACCTCGGCATCGCACAGGCCAACCTCACGACCGCCGACGCCGCCGTGCTCGCCGCCGAGAACGGTGTGCGGCAGGCCGAGATCAACCGGAACGCCGCGCAGACCGCGCACGCCCAGACGGTGCAGCAGGAGCAGAGCCTGCGGTCCGAGATGGCACAGGTCGAGGCCGAGGTCGGGCGGACGCGGGCGGACGCGAGCCAGGCCCAGCAGGCCTGGTGGCAGGCCAAGACCGCGGTGGACCAGCAGGTGGAACGCTTCAACGCCGCACCTGCCACGGACACGTCCACACCTGACTCACCCGCGGCCGAGCCTGCGTCACCCACAGCCGAACCTGTGCCTGCTGCCGAGCCATCTGCGGCCGAGCCGTCTGGGGCAGTGAGCGCTGCTGTGCCGTCCGCGTCGACGACGGCGCGGTCGGCACCCGAGCTGTCGATCGAGCTGCCGCCGGGCACCACCTCGCTGAACTTCCAGCACAGGTTGCAGATCGAGGCGCTGGGCGAACGACTCACGCGGCAGCAGACGACCAGGGCCGCCCAGGGCCTCCCGGCGCCGATCGTCGAGATCACCGGCGAGCACGCCGCGCGGGTGGCGCAACCGCTCTCCCAGGAGACCTCCGTCGAGATCAGGGTGGAGCCGGGGCGCCCGAACGCCGCCGACGTCCACGTGCACCTCGACCCGATCCCGGAGGCCGGCCCCTCGCGGCCAGCGCCCGTCGTGGACGAGGTGCCGGGAGCCGTGCCTTCGCCGCAGGTGCGGCCGGACAGTGACGCGCGGCCGGTGAAGCACGTCATCGACGACGAGTCGTGGCGGCACAACCCGGCGGCGACCGCGAACTGGTTCGCGCCCAAGGATCCGGTGTCGCCGGACGCGTGGCAGGCCCGCCGGGCGAGCGCGCACGTGCGCACCGCCGACACGGTGGTTGCCGACGTCACGACGGACAGCACGCCGACGAACATCAGGTCCTTCCACGGTCTGGTGAGGTTCGACCTGCGCCGGTTCGAGGTGCGCGCAGGCGAGTTCGTGCAGGAGTTCACCGTCAAGGTGCACCTCCAGCCGGGCGCGCAGGTGGACCCGGCCGTGCTGAACGAGGTCAGGAACAACGCCCGCAACGGCGTGAACTCCTTGCTGAACCAGGGTTTCCGGTTGCCCAGCGGTGACCAGTTCCACGTCAACCTGGAGTTCACGAACAACCCGGCGGAAGCGCACACCACCGTCGAGGTCGGTGACAGTGCGACCGACCAGACGCACTGGAACCCGGCCACGAGCCCGGCCGTGCTGGCCCACGAGACGCTGCACTTCCTCGGCGTTCCGGATGAGTACCGCGACGCGTCGCGGGTGTTCCTGGAGCGCCCCTCACAGTCAGGCGTGCACGAGGGCGACGGCGGCATGATGGGCAAGGACGTCCACCGCGCGGAGACGGGGTTGCGGCCGCGGCACCTGTGGCTGGTCGAACGGACCGCGAACAGCCAGGTCGCCGTGCCCGACACCCGCCTGGACTCGCCGGCCCTCGACACGACCACCAGCTCGGACCCGAAAGCGGTCGAGCCCCGTGCGCCGGCGCCGACGCGACCTGCTCCGGGGGCGGACGTCGCCGGTCCGAGCACGGCCCCGCCGCCGCGCACGCCGATGGAGCTGATGCTGGATCTGCACGGCATGGAGGCGGTGGAGCCGAAGGAGTACGCCGCCGGTATCGACCCGAACACCAGCCTGGCCGAAGCCATCGTCGAGACGGTGCGCCTGACCTCGCCGGAGGCGCGGCTGCCGCCGGTGAGTCCAGGTCGACGGCGACCATGACGCTGGAGGCCGTCGCCAAGGCGCACGGCGTGCAGGTCCACGTGCTGAGGCCGGACGGGACGTTCATCTCGCACGGGCCGGTGACCGGGCGGCCGGTCCACGTGGTCGAGACCAAGGCGCCGGATGGCAGCGTGCGGTACCTGGCCACCAGGGAAACCGTCCACATCGGACGGCGCGGAGTGTCGTACCCCGGCCCGACCAAGATGGGGACGACGGCCATTCACCGGGGTGAGTTCGAGGTCGAGACGATCGCGGGCCGGCACCACGTGCGGATCTACACGGCGGTGGTGAACCCGGCGGACCTCAGGGGCGCGAAGCCGGAGTTCAAGGACGTCCAGCAGGATCCGGAGTCCGGTGCGCTGACGATCGCCAAGGGCGGTAACGCGGTGCTGTGGGCGGGCGCGGGTCGTCCGTTGCGGGCGTTGCAGTGGCTGGAGAAGTACGACCTGGCCGAAGGTCGTGGCAAGTCGGTGCAACCGGGCGGGAAGGTGAACCAGCCGGTGCTGCGGTCGTACCTGGTGCCGCTGGACACGTTCAACAAGATCACGAGCGCGGCGATTCCGGAGACCGCGACCGTCGAGGACTCCGTTCCTCCCACGTACAACGTCGACACGCGCGGTGAAGCGAACCAGTTCGGCATCGGCGGCCCCCAGTTCGACGCGCTGATCGCGCACGCGGAACCCGGATCGCTGATCAGCTATCCGGCGAACCCGGCGGAACCGTTCGACCACCAGGAGCAGGCGGGCCGGATCGTGTCGCCCGCGGAGCTCCAGCAGCGGCTGGGCCTCGACCCGGACTTCCGCAGCGACGCCTTGGGCAAGGACAACGACCCCTGGTTCTCCTGGGCGACGAAGAACGACGGATCGCTGGACGCGAAGTTCCTCAACGACGCGCACCGGTTGCACGACCTCGCCACCCGCCTGCGTGAGCATCACCTCACCTGGGAGCAGTCCAAACAGGACCCGGCGGACCGCACGTCCGACGCGCTCATCGAGCCGGACGCCGACACCATCCCCAACCCGAGGCCGGACGCGCTGCCGCCGAAGGACATGAGCTTCGAGGCGCGGGTTCAGCGGCTCAACCAGTTCCTCAACGAGGTGGGCCCGGCGGCGGACAACGTCAGCAAGATCACCACCAACGTGCTGTCCACCGGTGGTCCGGTACTGCGGGAGCACCTCGCCGGCACGCCCACTCCCGACGTGAACCAGGTGGCGTTCGACCAGGTGCTTCGCGAGCAGGTCGTGCCGCAGGCGGCGAAGAAGGCGGTCGCCGGCCTCGACAAGGCCATCAAGAACGTGAACCCCAACGCGAAGGACCTCGCGCAGTTGCAGGCCCTGATGGACGCGAACAAGCCGACGGGCAAGAAGGCCAAGACATTCGCCACGAAGGTCGTCGAGCTGACCGTCGACCGCTTCAAGACCGAGGTGGCGAAGCACCCGGACCTCGCGCTGCTCGACGAGGACAGTCGCAAGGACGCCGCGGAGGCGCTGGCCGGCCAGATGCGTGCCGCGCTGAACGTCCAGTTCGGCAAGCTCGGCGAGCTGGACGGACTGGCCCCAGCGGGCAAGAACAACGTTTTCCTCAGCGGTGAACGGCTGAAGGCGTTCGCGGAAGGCGTCAAAGACACCCTGAACGACCAGCCGTTGCCCGAGATGTCGCCGCAGATCGACAAGGGCAGGATCGCCGAGGTCGCCGAGCAGAAGGTGCTCGGCCAGGTGGTCACCGACGCGTTGAACTCGTTCACCGGCAAGGACTTGGCCGGCACACAGCCCGCTGAGCTGGAGAGGGTGGTGCGCGAGGGGGTGCTGCCCGATCTGGAGGCCGCCACCCGCGCGGCGTTGAAGAGCGATCCGGCGCTGGCGCTGGCGGACCAGAACTTCCGCGATGCGATGGCCGATGCGGTGGCGCCCGCCGCGAAGACGCGCGCGGAGCAGAACCTGGCCGGCTTCGAGTTCGACCCGGTCGATCCCGGCAAGGTCGAGGCGTTGATGGCCAAGGTGCCCGGCGTCGCCACCCAGGCGGAGATCGGCGCGCTGATGTCGGCGGACTCCGACCGGATCGGCATCGACTTCAACACTCGGGCGCATGGCAAGGACTTCTCCCCGCTTCCGTTCCCGAACTCGTTCCACGAGTGGAAGCAACAACGGCCGGCGCAGCTCGAGGCGCAGCAGCAGACCGGCGAGTTGCTGAGCACGAAGATCGGCGAAACCCGCACTCCGGAGGCGGTCGTCGATCCGGAGGCGGTGGCCGCGGTGGTCAAGGAGTTGACCGTCCGGCATCCGGAGCTGGATCGGAAGTTCGACGAGGTCGCCACCAAGGTGCAGAAGGTGCCGTACCGCGCGGAGAACGACAGGAGTTCGTACACCTTCTTCGAGCACGCGCAGATGGTGCTGGGGCAGTTCATGAAGCTGACCGCGAACGAGAACGCCGACGCCCGGTTGGTGTCGGTGGATGCGTTGGCGAAGGCGATTCTGTTCCACGACATCGAGAAGGTGAATGCCAAGAACCAGTTCGGTGACGGTAAGGGCCGGCACGACCGCGAGCCGGAGCACAAGCTCGCCGTGGAGATGATGGACCGCTATCGCGGACTCTGGAACAACGAGCAGGAGTTCCAGATCGCCAGGGCGATGGTCGACTCCGACCCGTTCGGCTTCTACGTGCGAGGCAAGCTGACCGCCGGCGAGACCTTCAAGTTCATCAACGATCTCACGACCGAGATGGACCCGGAGGGCCGGCCGGACAGCGCGCAGAAGCTGTTCGAGGAGTTCCACCAGTACTACCAGGCGGACTTCTCGTCCTACACGAAACACAGCAGGTTCGTCGACCGCAAGGGCAACGTCCAGACCGGACCGAACCACTTCAACGACAAGTTCGACGACAGCCCCGACGGGATCACGAAAACGCCGGACGGCAGGCACTTCGAGTACGCCGCGAACAGCGACGCCGCGAAGAGGATGGCGACGCTGGCCGACATGTTCCGTGACCCGGACACCATCCAGGCGAACCGGGCGCGCATCGAGAACGGCATATCAGCTCCGCCCGCCCCGCCGGTGGAACTGTCCTTCGACTTCGCGCCGGGCGCCATCAGCCTGACGGCGGAACAGTCGGCTCAGGTGGGCGCGCTGGCCAACGACCTCGTGGACACGGCGACCAGGCGGGCGGCCCAGGGGTATTCGGCGCCGAAGGTGGAGGTGTCCGGCCCGCACGCGTGGTCGGTCAAGCCGGTCCTCACCGCACAGCTGGGTGGGCTGGTGGACGTCGAAGTCGTGCCCGGCAGGTTGACCGGCGCCGACGTCAGGGTGGACTGGGACCTCAACCGGGCAGAGACGACCTCGACGCCGGGACAGTCGCGGAAGGTGATCGACGACGAGTCGTGGCGGCACAGCCCGGAGTCGACGGCGGACTGGTCCGCGCCCAGTGAATCCGGTGTCGCCGGAGGTGTGGCAGGGCCTTCGTGAGGGTGCGCATGTGCGCACGGTGGACACCGAAGTCGCGGGCCCCACCACGTACAGCACTCCGTCGAACATCACGATGCACCGCACGATCGTGGCTTACGACCTGCGCCGGATCGAGGCCCGCCCGGGGCAGTTCGTGCAGGAGTTCACGGTCAAGGTGCATCTGCAGCCGGGACCGGACGTCGACCCGGCCGTGTTGAACGAGGTCAGGAACAACGCCCGCGCCGGCGTGGACTCGTTGCTGAACCAGGGTTTCCGGTTGCCGAGCGGTGATCAGTTCCACGTCAATCTGGAGTTCACCGACAATCCGGCGGATGCGCACACGACCGTCGAGGTGGTCGATGTCCATTCGAACCAGACGCAGTGGAATCCCAACGCGGGTCCGGAGGTGCTGGCGCACGAGACGCTGCACTACCTGGGCGTGCCAGACGAGTACTTCGATGCCTCGCGAGTGTTCTTGGCGCGTGAGTCGAGGTCGGGGGTGCACCTCGACGACGGCAGCATGATGAGCACCGACCTCTATCAGCCTGACACCACGGTGATGCCTCGCCATCTGTGGCTGATCGAACGCAGCGCGAACAGTCAGGTCGCGGTGCCCGACACCCGGCTGGACAGGCCGGCGTCCCGGTCCGTGCCGTCCACCGGCACCCGGCCGGCTCCGGGCGACGTCACCGCGGCGCCGGCGGTGCCCGCGCCCACGCGGCCTGCTCCGCCTGCGGACGTCGCCGGTCCGAGCGGTGTGGGTTCGACGAGCACCGCGTCGGACAGTTTCGCTTCGGCTGCCGACGCATCGCTCGGTGCGGCGTCGTTCGAGTTCGCGTCGGCCCGGTCGGAACCGCCGGTGCTCCCGTCGCGCGACCTGCCTTCGTTCTTCCAGGACGGGACGGCGCTGGGCACGGTCACGCCGGTCGAGGTGAACGGCGGCCCGGAGATCGAACAGGCGGTCGCCGCCCTTCTCCCGCAGCGTCAGGGTGTCACTCCGCGCGGGCTGGACCAGATCGCGCCCGCCCTGACGGGGAACTTCGAGTCGTTCCTGGGCAACGGCCGGAACTTCCAGGTCAGGGTGGGCAAGGACTGGTTCGAGGCCAACGTCAGGGCCACCCTGCGCACCGGGACCGATGCCGAGGTCACGCCGACGACGAAGGTGGACTTCACTGCCCAGAGCGGCAACTCCACCTCCCAGACCGGAACCATCGGCACGGCGGGTGATGTGGGCGGTGCCGCCGGCGTCAGCATGGTCGTCGGCGCACAGGGAACGGTGACGGGCAAGGTCGCGCAGGCCCGGCCGGTCACGAGCACGACGGCCGGCACGTCCACGACCGATCAGCGGGCCATCAACTCCGGTGAGGGTGCGTTCAGCGCGAACGTGCCGGTGGCCTTCCAGGTCACGCTCACCGACGCGCGGGGCGACCAGGTCGGCGCGCCCGTCTCGGTGGAGCAGGACGTCAGCCTGCTGATCCCGGGCGACTTGCTCACGCCGGCGGATCCGGGCCTTGGTGCGGTGCGGCCGGAGCCGGGGTGGGCGGCGACGCTGGAGCATCCGGCACCGGAAGCAGTGACGGACGTCGACGTGGCGAAGGCGTTCGAGGACATCGCGCGGCAGTTGCCCCCGAACGTGACCAAGCTCGGTGCGCCAGGTCGCGCGGTTCTGCAGGAGTTCCTGTCGCCGACGTCGATCCGGGACAACCTCGGGGCGGCGTTGAACGGCTGGGTGGTGTCGCCGGATCTGAGCAGTCCGCACGGTGAGCGTGGCGGCGTCGTCCGGATGCGTGCTGTGCCGGTGAGCGTGGAACTGGTCGGCACGACCTCGTCTGCCAACGTGCGTGTGCACGAGTCCGTGGCGACGAGCACGGGTATGACCGCCGCGACCAAGAGCGGGTTCGACGCCGGCCTGACCGTGGGCGGCGGCGCGACCGTGGCCGGCAAGGTGGGCGGCACGGCCAGCCTCACCGGGGGTTACACGGCGCGTACGACGGAGTCGTCGAGCGCGGGCACGAGCGCGACCACGAAGACCGGTATCCAGGTCAAGGGTGATCTGGGGTTGTACCGGACGAAGGTGCGGCTGGAGTTCGAGACGGAGCACCGGACGGCGATTCCGGTCGACGCCACGGCGTTCTTGCGGGTGGGTCTGCCGGAGGCGGGTGCGGCGGGTCTGCCGGTGCCGCCGGACGCGCCGACGAGTCTCGCGAGTCCCACTCCGGAGCCGAAGTTCCCGCCGCCGTTCCTGGCGAGTGCGGCGGCCGCTGGTGCGGTGAAGGTCGGTGCGTTCGCGCCCGCCGCCGAGGTCCAGAGCCAGGTCGAGAACGCGCTGCGGGGCATTCCGGGATTCGAGAAGTTCCTGCCGTCGTTCGCTGATCCGGCGAGCGACCCGCGCAAGGCGGGCAAGAACATGCAGGATCTCGCCGACCAACTGGCGAACCAGCGCAAGCTCACCACCGAGCTGTCGCCGACCGCGCTGAAGACGCAGATGGACAGCTTGCTGGGTGCGGGTGTGCAGGTGCAGTTGAAGCGGCAAGGCCTGGCCACCAACGACTTCGTCAACATCACCGTGAAGGCGAAGGTCAGCAACCCGGTCCACGTCGGCCAGGCCGACGCGCGCAACGTCCGCGGTTCGGCCGCTACCGGACCCAAGCTCGACAGCTCGACGGCCACCCAGAAGGGGTGGAGCGTCGGTGTCGAGGCCAAGGTCGCCATTCCGAGGACGAGTGGTAAATCCACCGTCACGCCGACGCCTTCGGTGGGCGCGAAGTACAGCAGCACCACGACGACGAAGACCACCGCGGGACCGACCGTGGGCACGACGCGAGCCACCGCGGGCAGCCCGAACGCGCAGCTGTTCCAGCACGACGTGACGTTCGACGTGGAGGTCACGAAGTTCAGCCGGAACCGGGCGTGGGTCAAGAGGGTGACGCCGGGGTCGCCGTGGTTGCAGGTGCCGAAGCCGAAGACGGTGGCGAAGACCGGGACGAACCTGCCGGAGATCAGCGGCAAGGTCAACCTCTGGGTGTCGGACGGCTCGGCGATGTCCTCGGATCCGGCCGCGTTCGCACCTGGTGCGGCGGCCGCACCGATCGTGCTGGCGAACCCGCCGACGATTCATTCGTTGCTGACCGCGCCGAAGCCGCCGAGTTGGCCGTTCCTGCACGTCGAGGCGGTCGCGAACACCGAGGCCGTGCGCGACGCGGCGATCGCGGCGTTGAACGCGAGTGGTGACACCGCTCTCACGGTGCCCGGCACGGAGTCGCGCAACCGGATCGACAAGCTCTTCAGCCCGGAGAACCTCCGGGCGAACCTGCCCACGCTGGTGGGCAAGGGCATGACCGAGGGTGGGATGAAGTTCGGCCGCCGGGTCGCGGACCGGACCGGCGCGGTCGGCATGGCCGTCGGCCTGAGCAACCCGAAGCTGGTGTCCATTTCGGACGATGTCGGTGTGCAGGCGGCGCACGCGGGTGGGTTCAAGGCGGGGGAGAGCAGGACGGCCGCCCGCTCGGTCGACGTCACGGCAGGGTTGAACACGCCGATGAAGCCGACGAAGGGTGCCATCGGCTCCGGTGCCGTTGGCGCGACGGCGAAGTGGACGCCGTGGTCGAAGACGGGCACTAAGGGTACGGAGGCGAGCGGCAGCGTCGAGCGGAACAAGGCCATGCCCGCCACCGGCCGGACGGTGCTGGTGCAGTTGGACGCCCAGGTGACCGTGGTCGGTGAGAGCCGGGCGAGCAACACCGTCCACAAGGGATCGTCGAAGGTCGCCGGTTCCGTGGTCTCGTTGCCCGGCGGTGTTTTCGTCCGGGTGAGCGAGGACGTTGCGCGCGACATGGGCGTGCTGCCGTCAGTTGGCACCACCACTGCGCCGGTCGAGCAGGGCACCATGGCACCGCCGTCGACGTTGCGTGACGGTGAGCCGGGGGCGTTGGGGCTCGGGTTGGTCGAGCAGGCGCCGGACTTGTCGAGTCTGGTGCCGCAGTTGCGGGAGAACCTCGGCAAGCTCGGCAAGAACCTGTTGCCGAAGTCGGTGCTGAACGACTCGATGAACAACCTTCAGCGGCTCACGGACCTGACGTCGGAAGCGAGCGTCAAGGCGCTGGTCGACAGTGCGCTTGATGGCGGTGTTCCGCTGCTCGTGCACGACCCCGGTGTCTTCAGCAAGGACACGTTCCAGGTCACGTTGAAGGCCACCTCGGGCACGCCGGTGTTCGACGGCGCGGTCAACGACGGCGTCGACATCGAGCACTCCGCCACGGGTACGCAGGTGGTCACCAGGACGAGCGGCGGGGGAACCGGCTGGGGACTGGGCATCAAGGTGCCTGGTTCGGCCCTGCCGAAGACCGGCAACCCGAACATGTCCGCCACCGTGGGTGGGGCCGTGGCCGGGAACGTGGGCCAGGCGCATTCGCAGTCCACGACCGAGACCACGACCAATCAGTTGGGCCACGGGCGTACGGGCTCCGGTCCGGCTGCCAGGTTCACGGTGCCGGTGACGTTCGAGCTGGTGGTGGAGAAGGGCAGCAAGGAGATCGGCCGGGCGAGCAGCGGACAGGTCGAGATGGCGGTCCGCATGCTTGCCGACAACCAGAAGACGACCGCGCCCGCACCGGCCCCGTTCACGCCGAGGGTCACCACCCGGCCGTCCGAGGACGGCACCCCCGCGAGCACGGGGGAGTGGCAGCGCGCCTCCGCGCAGCTGCCGCCGCTGGCATCCGTGGAGAACCTGCGTGGTGCGCAGGCGTTGCAGGACGCGGCGATCCGGGCGTTGATGGGAGCGGGCGCCGGTAGCGGGATCACGGGCAAGGGCACCGGTGCGCTGAACGCGTTGCGGTCCGGTTTGGCGCTGGAGACGTTGCAGCCCAACCTGCCCGGCATGTTGGACGGTGCTTTCGAGGTGCCCGGCCTGCACGAGGCCGCGTTGACGAAGGGCCAGCACGCGAACGTCAAGGTGTTCGCGAAGCTGGTCAACCCTCGGTTGGAGGCGCTGAGCGACGGCGTCGCGGTGTCCAACCCGCGCTCGACCGTCACCAGCACGTCGAGCGAGGCGAAGCACTCGGACACCGCCGACGTGTCACTCGCCGCGGCGCCCGCCGGTGTCACGTCGAAGAAACCCGACGTCGGCGCGTCCGTCGCCGGCGTCGAGGTCCGGCACGCCCTCGAGGACAGCGCCGCGGTGACGGGCGGCGCCACGCACAACCCGGCGACGTCGATCAAGACCGAGGGCCGGACCGGCCTGGTCAGCTTCGACGTCGAGTACCGCGTCGTCGCCGACCTCGGTCGCGGCCGGCTCGGTGTCACCGAGCTGCACCTGCCGGGTGCGGCGCAGGTGCGCATGCCCGCCGCCGACGCCGAAGCCGCACTGGCCAGGCCGCTGCCCGAGGACCTCGGCACGGCGCAGACCGGTGTGCAGGAGGCGGCGGACTCGTGGCGCGAGGCGGAAGTCGCCGCCGACCAGGCCCGGCACGCCGCCCAGGCCACCATCAACGACCTCGCTCCCCAACTGGCCGCGGCTTCGGCGGACATCACCACGCGCGCCGGCGAGCTGCAGACCGCCGAGCAGTCCCTGATCGACACGACGACCCGCCTCGGCACCGCACAGCGCACGCGAACCGAAGCGGCGCAGGCGGTCGAGCGTGCGGAGACCGCGGTCGAGGAGGCTGCGAGCACGGTTCATGACAGTGAGCTGACCGCCGCGCTGGCCGAGCAGGTGGCGCTGGCGCTGCAGCTGGACGTGGACGAGGCGACGGCGCGTGAGCAGGCGGCCCGTGCACAGGCGGGGCCGAACCAGGAGGCCGCACTCGACGAAGCCGCGGCACGCGACCAGGCCGTGCGGGAACATCAGGAAGCGCTGGCCGCGTCGGCAAGGGCGGCCGAGGTCGCCGCCAGGGCCAGGGATCTCCACGCGGAGGTCGTCACGAACCTCGGCATCGCGCAGACCAACCTCACGATCGCCGAGAACGCTGTGCCGGCGGCGGAAAACGACCTGCAAGAGGCGCGGACCAACCGCGACGCCGCATTGGCGAGGCGTGACCAGGCGGTGCAGGCGGAGCAAAGCCTGCGAGCCGAGATCGCGCTGGCCGAGGCGGAGGTCGAGCGGACGCGCGCCGAGGCAGGCCAGGCCCAGCAGGCGTGGTGGCAGGCCAAGGCGACGGTCGACCAGGAGGTGGACCGCTTCAACGCCACGCCTCCTGCCTCAGCGCCGGAAATGTCCTTCGACTTCCCGGCCGGCCCCGCTGTCATGACATTGCAGCAGATGACGCAGGTCGAGGCACTGGCCGCCCGGATCGAGCAGGAGCAGGCGAGCCGGGCAGCGCAGGGTCAGCCGGCGCCGGTCGTCGAGATCACCGGCGAGCACGCCGCGCAGGTCGCCGACGCCCTCTCTCAGCACACCGCGGTCGAGGTCAGGGTGGCACCGGGGCGCGCGAACGCTGCCGACGTGCACATCGCCGCGGCTGCTCCTACGCGGCCTGCACCCGTCATGGACGCCGTGCGCGGGGACGGGTCCGCGCGACAGGTGGCCTCGTCGCCTGACAAGAAGGTCATCGACGACGAGTCGTGGCGGCACAACCCGGCGGCGACCGCGGCCTGGTTCGCGCCTGCGGATCCGGTGTCGCCGGAGGCGTGGCAGGGCCGTCGTGCGGGTGCGCATGTGCGCACCGTTGACACGGTGGTCGCGGACGTGACGTCGGACAGCACGCCGTCGAACATCAGGTCCTTCCAGGGGCTGGTGAGGTTCGACCTGCGCCGGTTCGAGGTGCGTCCAGGCGAGTTCGTGCAGGAGTTCACGGTCAAGGTGCACCTGCGGCCGGGTGCGGGCGTCGATCCCGCAACGCTGGTCCAGGTGCGGGCGAACGCTCACAACGGTGTGGACTCGTTGCTGAACCAGGGGTTCCGGTTGCCCGGTGGTGACCAGTTCCACGTCAGGCTGGAGTTCACCGACAGCCCGGCGGACGCGCACGCGACCATCGAGGTCGCTGACACCGGCACCGACCAGACGCACTGGAACCCGGCCACGAGCCCGGCCGTGCTGGCCCACGAGACGTTGCACTACCTCGGTGTGCCGGATGAGTACCGCGACGCGTCACGGGTGTTCCTGGAGCGCGACTCCCGGTCGGGTGTGCACGCTGGCGACGGCGGCATGATGGGCGCGGACGTCCACCAGTCGGACGCCGGGTTGCGGCCACGTCACCTGTGGCTGATCGAACGCACCGCCAACAGCCAGGTGATGGTGCCCGACACGCGCCTCGACGCGCCGAGCGGCAGCCGGGGAAGCGACACGTCCGCGGCCCCGCAGTCTCCTGCCGGCGACATCCAACCCGGCACCGCGCTGGACGATCAGCTTGCGGTGTTGACCGCTGATGCGATGGAGAGCGCGTCGCCGTTGATGAGGTCGGTGGAGGAGGAGTTCCGGTCGAATCCGCGGAAGTATCTTGATGCTGAGGCTGGTTTGCATTTGTTGCGGGCGTCGGTGGTGCTGGACACCAGGACCGATGAGATCGCCGGGATGATCGAGCAGCACGGTGTCGAGGCGGTCGCGCGGGCGTTCAACGCGCGGTTCGAGCGGCCGATCATCGAATCGGCTCAGGTGCAGGCGTTCACTGATCTCGCCGGCCCTGAGGGCCGCGCGGCGTTTGGTGTGTGGGCTCATGGGCTGTGGGAGACGATCGGGAACACGCCGCAGCTCGCGGAGCATCCGGATGTGCTGGCTGGGGAGATCTTCAATCACGAGAAGGGTTTCAACCGGGCGACGAACTTCGCGCAGGAGGTCGCGCTGGCGGCGATCATGGGTGCGCCGCCGCTGGCCGAGGTGGTTGCGAATCATCCTGGGCCGGACAGCGACGTGTCGGCTCAGGCGATGTGGCTGTTCCAGGTGCTCGCCGAGGCGCAGCTCGTTCCGTCCGACGCGATGGTCAGCCCGGAGCAGTTCACCGCGGCCGTGACCGGTAACCGTGCCGAGTTGGAGGCTGGTCTCGGTGTCCCGCTTGACGACCAGCTCGTCGCCGGGCTGCGTGAAGAGCTGCAGTCCTACGGCATGGTCGACGAGGACGCGTCCGACGCCGATGAGCCGAGTACGAGCGAACCGGTACGCCCCGCCCCCTCGCAGGTCGACAACCAGCTTGCGGTGTTGACCGCTGACGCGATGGAGAACGCCTCACCGTTGATGAGGTCGGTGGAGAACGAGTTCCGGTCGAACCCGCGGAACTACGTGCAGTTCGAGGCCGGGACGCATCTGCTGCGGGCCTCGGTGGTCCTGCACACCAGGACCGACGAGATCGCCGGGATGATCGAGCAGCACGGTGTCGAGGCGGTCGCGCGAGCGTTCAACGCGCGGTTCGAGCGGCCGATCATCGAATCGGCTCAGGTGCAGGCGTTCACCGATCTTGCCGGCCCGGACGGTCGCTCCGCGTTCGGTGACTGGGCGCATCGGCTGTGGGACACGATCGGCAACACGCCGCGGTTCACGGAGAACGTGGCGGCGCTTGCGGACGAGATCTTCAACCACGACAAGGGTTTCAACCGGGCGACCAACTTCGCGCAGAACGCCGCGCTCGCCGCGATCATGGGTGCGCCGCCCCTTGCCGAGGCCATCGAACAACGGCCCGTCCCAGGGACTGACTCGCTGTCCCAGGCGACGTGGGTCTATCAGGTGTTCTCCGACGCGGGGATCCTGGCCGCCGACGGTACGGACACCGCGACCCGGTTCACCGAGCTGGTTCAGCAGCACCGCGCCGATCTCGAACCCCGGCTCGGCACAGTGGACGACCAGCGGGTCGCCGAGCTGCGGCAGGAACTCGTCGACATGGTGATGCTCGACGACGACAGCGACATCGACGAGCCGAGTGCAAGCGAACCGGCACCGCTAGACCCTGCGGAGGTCGACAACCAGCTTGCGGTGTTGACCGCCGATGCGATGGAGAGCGCGTCGCCGTTGATGAGGTCGGTGGAGGAGGAGTTCCGGTCGAATCCGCGGAAGTATCTTGATGCTGAGGCTGGTTTGCATTTGTTGCGGGCGTCGGTGGTGCTGGACACCAGGACCGATGAGATCGCGGGGATGATCGAGCGGCACGGTGTGGACGCGGTGGCGGATGCGTTCATCCGGCAGTTCGAGCGGCCGATCTTCGAGACCGCGCAACGTGAGGCGTTCGCTGATCTCGCCGGCCCTGAGGGCCGCGCGGCGTTTGGTGTGTGGGCTCATGGGCTGTGGGAGACGATCGGGAACACGCCGCAGCTCGCGGAGCACCCGGATGTGCTCGCTGGCGAGATCTTCAATCACGAGAAGGGTTTCAATCGGGCGACCAACTTCGCGCAGGACGTTGCGCTGGCGGCGATCATGGGTGCGCCGCCGCTGGCCGAGGTGGTCGCGAACCGGCCTGGTCCGGACAGCGACCTGTCGGCTCAGGCGATGTGGCTGTTCCAGGTGCTGGGCGATGCCAAGCTGATTGCTGCCGACGGTTCCGTGAGTGCGGATGAGTTCACTGCGGCTGTCGCCGGTAACCGTGCCGAGTTGGAGGCTGGTCTCGGTGTCCCGCTTGAGGACCAGCTCGTCGCCGAGCTGCGCGGGGTGCTGCAGGACTACGCGATGGTCGACGAGGACACCTCCGACGCCGATGAGCCGAGCGCGAGCGAACCGGTACCGGTCGCTCCCTCGGAGATCGACAACCAGCTCGCGGTGTTGACCGCCAACGCGATGGAGAACGCCTCGCCACTGATGAGGTCGGTGGAGAACGAGTTCCGGTCGAACCCGCGGAACTACGTGCAGTTCGAAGCCGGGACGCATCTGCTGCGGGCCTCGGTGGTCCTGCACACGAGGGCCGACGAGATCGCCGGGATGATCGAGCAGCACGGTGTCGAGGCGGTCGCGCGGGCGTTCAACGCGCAGTTCGAACGACCGATCATCGAGACCGAGCAGCGTTCGGTCGTTCGCCGCCCTCGACACCTCGGACGGGCGCTCCGCGTTCGGCAACTGGGCGCACCAGCTGTGGGACACGATCGACAACACGCCGCGGTTCACGGAGAACGTGGCAGCGCTCGCGGACGAGATCTTCAACCACGACAAGGGTTACAACCGCGCCACCAACTTCGCGCAGACCGCCGCGCTCGCCGGCATCATGGGACCGCCGCCACTGGCCGAGGCCGTCAGCCAGCGTCCCGTTCCGGGCACCGACGCGCTGTCCCAAGCGACGTGGGTCTACCAGGTGTTCTCCGACGCGGGGCTCATCGCCGCTGATGGCACGGACACCGCGGCCCGGTTCACCGAGCTCGTTCAGAGCCACCGCGCCGACCTCGAATCCCAGCTTGGTGCACTGGACGACCAGCGGGTCGCCGAGCTGCGGCAGGAACTCGTCGACATGGTGATGCTCGACGAAGACACCGACAGCGACGCCGAGGTGCCCGCGGCTCCGGTGGCGGACGCGTTGTTCGAGCCGCGTACCTCCGTCGAGAACCGGCTGGGCAGCCCCGCCACGGGTGTTCCGGCCACGTCGGCCAAACGCTCCGGGGACGAGCCGGCGGCCGAGCCGAACAAGCGGAGCCGCCCCGCCCCGCCGCCGGTCCCGCCCATGCCGGCCCAGCCGATGCCAGGGACCCAGCAGGGCCAACGGGTTGTGGCACCGGGGCTCGTGGTGCCCGACCACGTCAGCGACACCCAGCGACAGCTGCGCCGCCTCGCCAACGACGTGCTCGCACGACCCGTTCCGCCACCGACCACGCCCAACGGGCTGTACGCCGCCGTCGCGCACATCACGAACACGAACGCGATGAGGTTGCGGCAGCACGTGGTGAACCGGGCCGCCAACGATCCGGGCGTCACCAGGGCGGCGGCCGACTTCGCTGTCAGCAGGCCGATGCTTCCAGGGCACCTCGACGGTGTGCTGGTGGAGAACGTCGACTGGAGCATGCGGCCCGACCCGAACGAGAACCGGAGCGCGGGCAACGCGCGCGACCTGCTCGGGCACCTGATCGCGACCCAGCTGGGCGTGAACCTGGTGATTCACCAGGGGCCGGGTAGCCAGCCGCTCGTGCTCGGCCCGATCGGCGGCCAGAGTCACGCCTCCGTGGAGGTCGACGTGGTCGTGGTGAACGGCCACGTCACCTACCGGCCGCACCAGAGGTTCGGGAACTGAAGCCGGCCCGGAGGAGCGCTGATCACGCTCCGTCGTCGGCAGGTTTGAGGGTCCGGCGACCCGCCGACAATGTTGTGTGCGCAAACATACTGGCGGGAGAGCTGATCGCAGTTCTGCTGATGGTTAAAAGAACTTCTTTACTAACCGAACGAAGATCACGTACTGTGCCCGGTCGGAGGAACAGGTTTCATGCGACTGAAGCATTCGGGCGATCTTCGGCGGGCACACCGCGTGGAGGTCCTGCGGAGCTTCTACGGTGGCGAGCCGCGGACACGGCTGGAGCTGGCGAGCCGGCTCGGACTGTCCGTCGCCACGATCGGCACCATCGTCGGTGAGCTGACGACGGCCGGCTTCCTGAAGGAAACGGCAGGACCGCGCACCGGGGGCGGGCGCCCCGCCACGCAGTTGACGTTGCGCGGCGGTGGCTCGCTGGTCGTGGGGGTGGACGTCGCCGAGACGTACGTGACGGCCGAGTTGTTCGACCAGTCGATGACGTGCTTGGCGCGCAAGCGGATACCGGCGTCGGACAGTGAGCCGGAAGTGGTTGCCGGTCATGTCCTCGCGGCGGTGACCGCTGTGCGGGAACAGGTGTACGGGGCGACGGTCCGCGCGATCGGCGTCAGCCTGCCCGGACAGGTCGATCGGGACGGTGGCGTGTCGGTGCACGCACCCGGCTGGGGGTGGCATCAGGTGCCGTTCCGGTCGTTGCTCGAACGACGGTGTGACGTGCCGGTGCTGCTGGACAATCCGTTGAAGGCGATCGCGCTGACCGAGCTGATGTTCGGTGCGGCGCGGGACCAGGACGACGTGATCGTGGTCAACCTGGGGACGGGGGTCGGCCTGGGCATCGTCGCCGACGGCCGGATGCTGCGCGGTGTCACCAACAGCGCGGGGGAGTGGGGACACACCGTCCTGCACTCCGGCGGGGAGACGTGCCGGTGCGGGAGTCGCGGGTGCGTCGAGGCCTATGTGGGGGCCGGCGCACTGCTGCGCTACCTCGCGGAGGTCGACCCGGACAGTCCGCTGCTAGGGCCTGTATCGAAGTCCATGTTCGCGATAGCCGGGCCTCAGGCTCGACTCTCATCGAACGGGACTCCGATACAGGCCCTAGTGCCCGGTGACCAGGAGGAGACCGTGGCACGGCTCGCGAGGGCCGTGCGCGACGGTGACTCCGCCGCACTGGAGACGCTCGCCCGGTTCGCCCGCCCGCTCGGTCTGGCGCTCGCCAACGCCGTCAACATGCTCAACCCCGGGTTGATCGTGTTCAGCGGGTGGGTCGGCGCCGCGTTCGGAGAAGCCCTGGTGTCAGCGGTCACTCCGGTGATCAAGGAGTACGCACTCGTAACCCCTTTCGAAGCCGCGACCACGGTCCTCGCCCGGCGACTGGAGAACCCGGTGTCGCTCGGCATGGCGGTGCTCGCCTTCGAAACCCATTTGCTCGGCTGAATCTGAGGGAACCAACCATGGGGCATCTCCGCCCGCACAGAGTCATGTTCGGAATCACGGCAGCGGTGACCTGTCTGGTCGCATCCGCCTGCACCTCCACCGGCACACCGGCCGCCGCTCCGGAACCCGAGCTGACCGTCGCGGTGTGGGGCAGCGACCAGGACGCGAAGACCTACCAGCAGCGCATGGACCTCGCCAGCGACCGCGTCAGCGGGGTGAACGTCAAGCTGTTGCACGTGCCCAACAACGGCGACTACGGCAGCAAGATCCAGAAGATGATCTCGGACGGCAACCCGCCGGACCTCATTCAGGTCGCCGAGTCGGTCCACACCTACAGCAGCCAGAACCAGCTGCTGCCGCTGAACGCCTTCATCGACTCGGAGAAGGTCGACACCGTCGCGAGGTTCGGCGAACGGGCCGCGCACTCCTACGACCGCGAAGGCAAGACGTGGGCGCTGCCGGACCGCACCGGGCCGATGGTCCTGTACTACAACAAGGATCTCTTCGACAAGGACGGCGTCCCGTATCCGACCGCCGACTGGAAGTGGCCGGACTTCCTGGCCGCCGCGCAGAAGCTGACGGTCAAGGACGGCGACAAGACCATGCGGTACGGCTTCGCCGCCGGTGACTGGTGGCCGTGGTGGATGGCGTTCATGCTGCAGAACGGCGGCCAGATCCTCGACGACGCCGGCAAGCCGGTGATCAACTCGAACGAGAACGTCAAGGCGATGCAGTTCTACGCCGACCTGGTGCACAAGCACCACGTCGCACCGTCCAAAAAGGACTACGAGGCGCTGAAGATCTCCAGCCCCGACCAGCTCTTCGCCCAGGGCAACGCCGCGATGATCATGACCGGCTTCTGGAACGTCGCCGCCCTCAAGGAATCGCCGCAGGTGCGCTGGGGGATCTCGCCGCTGTTCCGGAACACCAAGCAGGCGACGATCTCGTTCCAGAGCGGCTTCGCGATCACCAAGTCCAGCAAGCGCCCGGAGCTCGCGTTCAAGGTGCTCGACTTCCTGACCAGCGCCGAGGGGCAGAAGCCGATCGTCGCCAACGGACAGGACGCGCCGGCCAACCGGGAGGTGCAGGACAGCGAGGAGTTCCTGCACCCGGCGTGGGCCATCTCCGACGTCAGCATGGCGGCGTTCAAGGAGTCTGCCGAGTTCTCCTACGCCCCGCCGATGACGCCGGAGTGGGGCAACATGCAGAAGGCGTTCGGGACGATCATCGGTCAGATCTGCGACGGGGCCATCACACCGAAGGACGGCCTGGCAGCCGCCCAGCGTTCGCTGGAGAACCTGGGCAAGTGACCAACGGGGTGCGGTGAGCGGGCGGGGGCGACGACGCCCCCGCCCGCTCCTGTTCATTGACGATCTATCGAGTGGCGGCTAGGTTGGCGCTCACATCCGGGCTGGCCGCGTATCCCCCGTTGAACCCTGTTCTGGGCACCGTCGTGTGCCCGTGCCAGGAAAGGCCGGCATGCCCTCTCGTCCCTTCACCTTCACCTCCGTGCTCGTCGCCCTCGCCCTCACCTCGGCGGGACTGGTGATCACGGTCACGTCCAGCGCGGCCGCGACGCTCGACGACGGTCTCGTGGTGCACTACGACCTCACCCAGGCCGGCGGCACGGCCGCGACCGACACCTCGGGGTTCGGCCACGACGGCACCCTCAGCGGTGACACCACCTGGCTCGGCGCGGACGGCCTCCGGCTCGGTGGCACGAACGGTCACGTCCGCCTGCCCGACGACGTCCTGCGCGGGCTCACCGACATCTCGGTCTCGGTCCAGGTCGACATCGCGAACGACCAGTCCGTCCCGTATTTCTTCTGGGGCCTCGGCAACACCCACGACGGCAGCGGGAACGGCTACCTGTTCGCCACGGGCGACCAGTTCCGCGCGTCGGTCGCCACGGGCGACTGGTCGACCGAGCGGACCGTGGAAGCACGACGCGACCTCGCCCGCGGAAGCTGGCGCACGATCACCTTCACGCTCGCGGGCGGCACGGCGATCCTCTACGAGGACGGCATCGAGGTCGCCCGCGAGACCGGCGTGACGACCACCCCCGGCTCGATCGGCGGCGGTAGCACCACGGCCAACTACCTCGGCCGCTCGGTCTACTCGTCCGACCGGCACCTGAAAGGACGGCTTCGCGACTTCCGGCTCTACGGCCGCGCGGTGAGCGGCGGCGAAGCGCGCGAGCTCGGGAAGGGGACCGCGTCGAGCCGGCCCGCCGCCGACGTCGCGACGCTCGACCTCGGCGACACCTCCGCCGTCACCGGCGACCTCGCCCTGCCCACCAGGACCGCGGGAGGCTCGGCGATCTCCTGGAAGTCCAGCAGGCCCTCCGTGGTGTCGGCGACCGGCGTCGTGACCCGTCCCGCGCCGCGGTCCGGCACCGCGACGGCGACGCTGACCGCGACCGCCGCCTACGCCGGGTTCACCGCCACGCGCGACTTCACCGTGACCGTCCGGGAAGACGTCACCGACCGGCAGAAGGTCGACAAGGCGTTGCAGGACATCGTCATCTGGGACCAGGACGAGATCCGGGGCAACGTCACGCTGCCCGCCAAGGGTGCCCACGACGTCGTCCTGGCTTGGCAGAGCAGCGATCCCGGCGTGGTCAGCGCCTCCGGCGAGGTGCGTCGGCCGCCGCACGGATCGCGGCCGCGCAAGGCCCGGCTCTCGGTCCGGGCGACGAAGGGGTACACGAGCAACACGCGCTACTTCACCCTCACCGTCCTGCCGTTGCCCAAGAAGGAGGCGATGGAGGGCTACACGTTCGCCTACTTCACCGGGGAAGCGACGCAGGAGAGCGAGCAGGTGCACTTCGCGGTGAGCCGGGGCAACGACCCGCTGCACTGGGACGAGCTCAACGGCGGCCGTCCGGTGCTGGAGTCGAGGTACGGCGAGACCGGGGTGCGCGACCCGTTCATCATCCGCAGCCCGGAAGGCGACAAGTTCTACCTCGTCGCGACCGACCTGCAGATCCGTGACGGCGGCGGCTGGGACCGGGCCATGCGGCACGGCAGCAGGTACCTGGAGATCTGGGAGTCGACCGACCTCGTGACGTGGTCGGACCAGCGGCACGTCCCGGTGTCGGCCGCCACGGCCGGCATGACCTGGGCGCCGGAAGCGACGTACGACCCGGCCATCGGGGCCTACGTCGTCTACTGGGCGTCGAGCCTCTACGCGGACGCGGACACCAGGCACGCCGGTTCGGCCTACCCCCGGATGATGTACTCGACCACGCGCGACTTCCGCACGTTCACGGACCCGCAGATCTGGAACGACCCCGGACAGGGTGTGATCGACTCAACCGTCCTCAAGGAGGGCGACTACTACTACCGACTCACCACCGACGAGAAGGTGATCGGGTCGTGCGAGCGGGACATCGTGCTGGAACGCTCGAAGGACCTGCGGGCAGTGGACCTGCCCGGGTCGGAGCCGCGCAACTGGGAACTGGTCGACGACTGCGTCCGCACCAGGCTCGGCACGGACTGGGTCGAGGGGCCGACGGCGTTCAAGTCCAACGACGGCAGCAAGTTCTACGTCTTCATGGACGAAACGCCGAACCGCGGCTACCTCCCGTTCGTCACCGACTCGCTGGAGAACCCGAACTGGCAGATCCCGGCGGACTACCAGCTGCCCGCGAAACCACGCCACGGCACCGTGTTGCCGGTGACGAAGGCCGAACTCGACCGGCTGCGTCAGGGGCCACCGCCGGTGAGCGCCAACAAGAAGGGCGTCGTCGCCGACTTCGACCTGATCGGCGGATCGGGTCCGGAGGTCAAGGACGTGTCCGGGAACGGCCGCGTCGCCACGATCCACGGTGACGCCACCCGATCGCGCGACGGGCTCGTTTTCGGTGGCACCGACGGATATCTCCACCTGCCGGACAACCTCCTGACCGGACTCGACGAGGTCACCGTGTCCGCGCAGGTGTGGGTCGACCCCGGCCAGCAGGCGTCGTACTTCCTGTGGAACCTGGGCAATGGCACCGACAACGCCGGCGACGGCTATCTCTTCGCGACCGGGGATCCCACCGTCCGGGCCGCGATCGCGCCCGGCAAGGGATGGACCGAGCAGAACGCCGACAGCAAAAGTGCTTTGACCCGTGGAACTTGGCACACGTTGACGTACACGCTGTCGAACGGAACCGCCCGCTTGTTCGACGACGGAGTCGAATTCGCCCGCGTGGACGGTGTGACGGCGAAGCCGCGTGATCTCGGCGGTGGCATCACGACGTCGAACTTCGCCGGTCGCTCGGTCTACGGCGCCGACCAATACTTCAAGGGCAAGATGCGCAGGTTCACGGTGTGGAACCGCGATCTGAGCTCCTCGGGGGCCGTGCCCCGCTGACGGATCACGTCGGTGTCCGGTCGATTCCAAAGCGGACAACCCGACGTCGCCGGGTTGTCCGGAGCGGACAGGTTCGCGTGGTGGGCCAGTCGGCGGTGGCGCTTCAGGTGACCGCGTGGTTATGGTCCGATTCTGGGAGCGTTCCCAGAATCGGACCTTTCCCTGTCGGACCTTCCTCAGGAGGTCGTTGTGACCTTGAGACTTCTCCGAGCGGTGGTGGCCTGTCTCCTGCTGACGGCCAGCGTGCTCATCGCTTCCGTCCCGGCGAGCGCGGCCGCGCCCACCCGGATCATGGCGCTGGGCGACTCGATCACCGGCTCACCGGGCTGCTGGCGTGCGTTGCTCTGGAAGCACTTGCAGGACACCGGTTACACCAACATCGACTTCGTCGGCTCGTTGCCGGCGTCGGGCTGCGGGTTCACCCACGACGGTGAGAACGAGGGTCACGGCGGGATCCTCGCCACGAACATCGTCCGGGACAACCAGTTGCCCGGCTGGCTGTCGTCGGCACGCCCGGACGTCGTGCTGATGCACCTGGGCACCAACGACGTGTGGAGCAACATCCCGGCGAGCACGATCCTCGGCGCCTACACCACGATGCTCGGCCAGATGCGGGCGAGCAACCCGGCCATGAAGGTCGTCGTCGCGAAGATCATCCCGATGAACCCGAGCAACTGCGGCGCGTGCGGCCAGCGGGTGGTGGACCTCAACAACGCCATTCCCGGCTGGGCACAGACGAACTCGACGGCGGCGTCACCGATCACCGTGGTCGACCAGTGGACCGGCTTCGACACCGCCGCGGACACCACGGACGGCGTGCACCCCAACGGCACCACCGGGATCCAGAAGATGGAGAGCCGCTGGTACCCGGCCGTGGTCGCGGCGCTGGGCACCGACACCCCGGCGACCGGCCTGCACGTCAGCGGCACCCAGGTCGTCGAGGCGAACGGCACCGCGTTCGTGATGCGCGGCGTCAACCACGCGTACGTCTGGTACCCGACCCAGAACCGGGCGTTCGCGGACATGAAGTCCTTCGGCACCAACACGGTCCGGGTCGTGCTGGGCAGCGGGCAGCGGTGGGGACCGACGCCGGCCGCCGAGGTCACGAACGTGATCACGTTGTGCAAGCAGAACAAGATGATCTGCGTCCTGGAGGTGCACGACACCACCGGGTTCGGCGAGCAGAGCGGCGCCGCGTCCCTGGACCAGGCGGCGACCTACTGGATCGGCGTCGCGAACGCGCTGAAGGGCCAGGAGAACTACGTCATCATCAACCTGGGCAACGAGCCGTTCGGCAACAACGCGACGGTGAGCGCGACCTGGGCGAGCGCCACGAGCAGCGCGATCAGCCGCCTGCGCGGTGCTGGGCTGCAACACCTGCTGATGGCCGACGCGCCGATGTGGGGCCAGGACTGGGGCAACATCATGCGCGACAACGCGGCCTCGGTGTTCAACGCCGACCCGCAGCGCAACACGGTGTTCTCCATCCACATGTACGGCGTCTACAACACCGCGGCGAAGGTGAACGCGTACTTCGACGCGTTCCGGACCGCCGGGCTGCCGCTGGTGGTCGGGGAGTTCGGGCACAACCACAGCGACGGTGACCCGGACGAGGACACGATCATGGCGCAGGCACAGGCCCGCGGTCTGGGCTACCTCGGCTGGTCGTGGAGCGGCAACAGCAGCGACGTCGGCTACCTCGACATGACGAACTCGTTCAACCCGGCGAGCCTCACCCCGTGGGGCGAGCGGTTCCTCAACGGTGCCAACGGTGTCCGGCTGACCTCGAAGGAAGCCACCATCTTCGGTGGCGGCGGTGGCCCGGACACCGAGGCCCCGTCGATCCCCGGCACTCCGGCGGCTTCGGGCGTCACGTCGAGCAGTGTCACGCTGAACTGGACCGCCTCGACGGACAACGTCGGCGTGGCGGGGTATGACGTGTACCGCGCACCGGGTGCCAGCGGTGGTTCGTTCACCCTGGTCGGTTCGACGGCGTCGACCACCCACACGGACACGGGCCTCACCGCGTCCACGACGTACCGGTACCAGGTGCGGGCCAAGGACTCCGCGGGCAACACCTCGGCCGCCTCCGGCTCCGTGGCGGCGACGACCGGCGCGGGCGGCGGCACCGGGGCGTGCAAGGTCGGCTATTCCGCGCCGGCCTGGGGCGGTGGCAACGGCTTCACCGCCAGCGTGACCATCACCAACACGGGCACCAGCACGGTCAACGGCTGGACGCTGGCGTTCACCTACACGGGCGGGCAGCAGGTCACCCTGCCCGGCTGGGGTGCGACGTTCGCCCAGTCCGGCGGCAACGTCACGGCGACGAACCTGACCTGGAACCGCGCGCTGGCGCCGAACGCGTCGACGAGCGTCGGCTTCAACGGCACGTACAGCGGCTCCAACCCGGCGCCGGCGTCGTTCACCCTCAACGGGAACACCTGCACGACCGGCTGATACAGGCCCTAAGCACCTGGCCGGAAGTCTTGTCCGGAACCTCAGGCGACTCGTTGCTGCCGCGTCAGCAAGTACCACCAACTCGACATCAACAGGCGTTTTTCTACTACCAACAGGGCGTTTCGGGCCTGGGCACCTGGTGCCGGTGCTGCGGGATGTGGAACAGGTTGGGTGTAGTTGACGGTGATTCGATCAAGAGTTGGTGGTACTTGCAGACGCATCGGGCTGGACGCCGAACCGCTCCGCGAGTAACGGACAGGACTTCGGGCAGCCTGCTTAGACGCGGACCCATCAGGGACTCGACGCCTTAGCGGCCCTGGCGCGGTGCCAGGGCCGCCGTGGTCAGCTCAACGCGCCGGTCAGCACGGGGACGTAGAAGCTGGTGATACCGGCGAGGTTCGGGTGCGTGCCGGTGCCGCCGGTCCCGGGATAGCCGTTGACCACACCGTTGAAGGTGTACGCCACCCGGTGGCCTTCGATGCGGGTGTCCAGGGTGGTGCTGTTGAAGACGTCCGCCACGGTGACGCCCCACTTGGCGCAGATCTGCAGGGTCACCGACCGGATCGCGAGCTGTGTGTTCCAGTCGCGGGAGCCGAGCTTGTGGACGGCGACGTAGACGATCCGCGCGGCCGGCCACTTTGCCCGCATGGTGTGGAGCGTGGTCTCCAGCGAGCCCGCGTAGGCGGAGTTGTCGAACGTGGCGGGATCGAAGCCGGCGGCCATCGTGCCGACCCGGTACCGGCCGCCGAGGATGAGTTCGGCGTCGTTGGTGCCGCCGTCGAACACCACGTGGTCCGGTGGCTGCGAGGCGGCGTTGCGCACCTGTGTGAGGACCTGGTTGCCGGTGGGGCCGATCGTCGCACCGTTCACGGCGTGCTTGTTCAGCGTCATGAGCTCGCGTTCGGCGGCGAGGTTCACGAAGCTGCGCGGGTAGGTATGGCCGTACACGATGCTGTCGCCGAATGCGTACATCGTCTTGCCCCGCAACTTCCCGTTCGGTGCGTTCGCCGGCGCGGTAAGGCGGACGTTGTCGATGGACTGCACGCCGGTTCCGTAGTAGTTGCAGGCGACGAGCCTGGCGAGGTTCCGGCCGGTGACGCTCGCCGTACCGGAGGCCATCACCTTCGAGGCGGTCTCCTTGGTGGCAATGAGGTACTGCACCCGCTGCAGCGTGAAGTCGAGGTGCAGGTTCACCGTGTACCACTTGGTGCGGTCGTAGGAGATCTTGGTCCAGGCCGGGTTGAGCGAGTCGGGGGCCGCCGCCGAGTCGGACCTGGGACCGGTGAGGCCGTAGCGGAGCTCGGTGCCGGTGCCGGCGAGCGAGAACACCAGATCGCCTTGGCTGTCACGGAGTTCCAGGCCCGTCTTCTGCCCGCTGCCGGAGACAGCGGTTCGCCAGTCGAAGGTCAGGTCCAGGGTTCGTGCACCGGCGACGGCCGCGTCGAACGCCTTGATCGAGGTGGTGTAGTTCGCCATCCCGCTGGTGACGTTCAGGACGCCGCCGGTGATGGCCGCCCCGGTGGGAAAGCCGAAGTTCGCCGGGGACGTCTGGGCGCTGAACGTCTCGTCGATGAGGGCACCGGCCGCCGCCGCTGTGGGGGCGAGGGCGACCGCCGCCGTCACGAGGACGGCGACGGCCGTGGGCCGGAGAAGCCGGCGAGTTCGCCGATGATCGGCATGCATGGAGATTCTCCTGCCCAATTCGCCGGTTACCTGAGAAAGGTCGTCAAGGGCAGGTTCTGCTCACGAACACCCTGCACGACGAGCTTGGTCATCTCGGCCCCGCCGTGCGCGGAGAAGTGGGTGTTGTCGCTCGCTTCCCTGGTGAGGAAGAGCGCCTGGGACGCCGACGGCCCCAGCGCCTCGACCAGCGTCCTGCTCTTCGCGGTCAGGTCGATCACCGGCACGTTCGCGCTGCGGCCGAGCGCCCGGATCACGGCGGGCAGGTCGACGCCCTGTCCGTTGACGTGCAACGCGGTCGCGGTGAGCTTGGTACCGCTGAAGAGCCTGCGCACCGGCGGAGTCATCAGCACCGGGACACCGCCGCGTTCCCGGACGCCGTTGACCAGCCTGGTGAGGTTGTCGCGGAAGGCCGTCGCGGTGGTGGTTTTGTCGTTGTGCCCGAGCTGGATGAACACCAGGTCCTTGCTCTTGATCAGCGGCTTCATCCTCGGGAAGAGCGCGCTGTTGGACAGGAAGCTGCCGGAGCTCTCGCCGGAGTCGCCGTAGTTCGCGACCACCGCGCCCTGGCGCAGCGAGGTGGGCAGGTACTGGCCCCAGCCCGTGTAGGGCGCGCCCGGCTGGTCGCACACCGTCGAGTCGCCGGCGAGGTAGGCCACGAGCGGTGTCTTCGCCGGGGTCACGGTCAGCGTGCCGATCGCGGGCGCACTGCCGGCGAACGTGATCTGCAGGCCCGGGGTGCCGTTGCCGCCCTGGCCGGTCGGCTGTCCTTCCGGGCTGCGGACGTTCACGGTCGTCGTCGTGCGGACCACCTGGCCCGAGGCGGTGGATACGGCGTTCAGGATCTGCCTGCGCGCCTCCACCGACATGGATGTGTTGGCGGCCTTGGTGGTGCTGCCGAGCTCGACCGCGACATCGTAGTTGCCGGGGGCGACGTCGAAGCTGCATTTGATCGGCGAGGTGCCGGAACACTGTGGCGGCAACGCCATTGTTGCCGCCACAGCGGGTACGGGGGCCAGCGCCGCCGCGCTCAACGCTACGGTGAAAAGCGCCAGTTGCTTGAGAGACAAGGATTCTCCTGTCACACGTTGGTCATGCGCGCGGACGGTGTGGTCACGCGGTCCAGCGGATGCCGGGCAGCAGGCGCCCGGTGCGGTCGAACACGGCCTGGTTCTCCCAGCCGTTGCCGGAGTTGTTGATGTCGGCCGGGTCCCAGCCGTTGCCGGGCACCACGTGCCACGTGGGTTCCCAGTAGAAGATCCCGATGGCACCGGCGCTTCTGGCCGTGTTCTGCACAGCCGTGAAGTTCGCTGCCTGCCCGGCGGGCGTCGCCGGGTAGCCCGCGCACGGCTGCGAAGCGCTGATCACGTTCGCTGTGGCGTCGTGGTTGGCCGTGGTGTACGGGTACGCGGTCTCGGCGAGCACGACAGGTTTGCCGTAGCGCGACCGGACGTCGGCCACCACACCGGCCATTGCGGACATGCTGCCGTGCCAGTAGCAGTAGTACGACAGGGCGGTGATGTCCCACTGGACGCCCTGGGCGCGGATGCCGTCGTAGAACCAGCGCGGCCCGGTGTGCACGTTCGCGGTGTGGATGATCACCTGGGTGGCCTGGTTGCACGCCTTGGTGGCGTTGTACCCGGCTTTGAGCAACCGGCCGAGGTTGGCGAAGTTGTTGTTGACGACTTTGCCGTCGTTCCACAGCATGCCGGTGTTGATCTCGTTGCCGATCTGCACGCTGTCCGGAACGGTGACCTGGGCCTTGAGGCTGGTGCAGACGTCGTAGGTGTAGTTGTAGACGTCGGTCTGCAGCTGGCCGATGTTGTGGCTCGCCCATGCGGCGGGTTTGTACTGCTTGCCGGGATCGGCCCAGGTGTCGGAGTAGTGGAAGTCGACCATCAGCTTGAGGCCCTTGGCTTTCACCGTTCGCGCGTACTGCAGGACCTTGGCCTTGTTGTTGTAGCCGCTGCGAGGGTTGTTCCAGATGCGCAGGCGGGCGTAGTTGACGCCGGCGCCCTTGAGGACGTCGAGCGGATCCTTGGCGGTGCCGTTCGCGTCGTAGTACTTCGCGCCGAGCTCAATTGCCCGCTGCGCGGTCGAGACGTCCGCGCCCAGCATGCTGAGCGAGTTCGCCGCGGAGACAGCAGGGGCCGGCAGCGCCGCGGGAAGCGTGATGGCCGCCAGCAGGGCGACGACCCTTCCCGCGCGGCCGGTGCCGTGCGCGGTCATTCGCTCTCCCTTGATCGAGTGAAGCAAAGGCTCGTGCGGGCGACGGGACTGTGCACGTACACAGGCTTTCTGCGTGCGATTCATTCTGATAGAACCGCATGTGTGCGCTCGTTTCAAGAGGGGCGGTCTTGACTGGTGTGAACGTGCACAGTTCAACTTCTGTCAAATCGCGCGCGATGTGACAGGGCCTCGGGTTCAGGCGGAGTCGCGGACCACGAGCTCGGTGGGCAGGATGACCGTGGCCGGCCCCTCGCCGTTGATCTCGGCCAGCAGCTGACGCACCATCATTTCGCTGATGCGGTCCCACGGCTGCCGGATCGTGGTCAGCTGGGGCTGCACGGTGGTCGCGACCGGGGAGTCGTCGAAGCCGCCGACAGCGATGTCATCGGGCACGCGCAGCCCCGCCCGGTCGATCGCCGCCAGTGCGCCGTCGGCCATCAGGTCCGAGGCGACGAACACCGCGTCGAGGTCGGGCGCCGCGGTGAGCAGCTGGTGCATGCACGCCTCACCGCTGGCCCGGCTGTAGTCGCCGGCCGCCACCAGCCGCTCGTCGTAGGTGATGTCGTGCTCGGCGAGGATCTCGCGATAGCCCCGCAGCCGTTCCAGCCCGCCGGGCGTGTCGAGCGGACCGGTGATGGTCGCGACGCGCCGGCGACCGGACTCGAGCAGGTAGCTCACCATCGTCCTGGCGCCCTCGCGGTCGTCGGACGCCACGTAGGACAGCGCGCCACGTTCGCCGAGGGGCCTGCCGCAGCACACGAACGGCAGGTTCGCCTGGCGCAGGTGGTCGATCATCGGGTTGCCGCGGTGCGAGGAGATCAGCAGCACGCCGTCGACGTGGTGTGCCGACAGGAACGGGGTGATGCGGCGCCGCTCGGCCTCGGTACCCGCGGTGATCAGGATGAGCGGGAGGTCGTGCTCGCCCAGCGCGGTGGTGCAGCCGGCCAGCAGCGTCGTGAAGTTCGGGTCGTCGAACAGCCGGTCCTGGGTCTCCGAGAGCAGGAACGCCACCGAGCCGGCCCGCTGGGTGACCAGGCTGCGGGCCGCCCGGTTCACCACGTAGCCGAGCTTGCGGATCGCGGCGTTGACCGCCTCGTGCGCGGCCGGGCTGACGTTGTGGCCACCCTGCAGGACGCGCGACACCGTGCCACGGGAGACGCCGGCGTGCTCGGCGACGTCGATGATCGTCGGCGGGCGCTGCGTCCGTGCGCGCCTGCGCCGCTGTGGCGTGGTCTCCGTCATCGGCCCTCATCTGCTCCGGTCGGTGGTCATGACTTTACGACTCCTGACAGCAGATCGACGCGCCAGTAGCGCTGCAGGCCGAGGAACAGCGCGATCAGGGGAATGATCGACAGCAACGCGCCGGTGATCACGAGCGTGTAGAGGGCCGGTCGGCTCGCGCCCTGCTGGAGCAGGCTGTAGAGGCCGACGGTGACCGGGAACGTCTCGTCGTCGCCGAGCATCACGTAGGGCAGCAGGAAGTTGTTCCAGATCGCGACGAACTGGAACAGGAAGATCGTCACCAGGCCTGGCAGCATCATCGGCCACGCGATCGAGGCGAAGAGCCGGACCTCCCGCGCGCCGTCGACCCGCGCCGCCTCCAGCACCTCGTCGGGGATCGCCGCGGCGGCGTAGACGCGGGCCAGGTAGATGCCGTACGGGCTGAGGATGCTCGGGAGCAACACCGACCAGTAGCTGCCCGCCAGACCCGCCTTGGCCAGGAGCAGGTACTGCGGCACCGCCAGGGTGATCGGTGGCATCAGCACGCCGGTGAGGATGACGCGTGAAGATCACGGCCCGGCCGCGGAACGAGAACTTGGCCAGGGCGTACCCTCTCGCGGCGGACACGGCGGCGGACAGCAGGGCGCCCACCCCGGCGTACAGCGCGGAGTTGAGCATCCACAGCCAGAACACGCCGTCGCGGTAGGCGGTGAGCTCGACCAGGTTCGACCACAGCCCGCTGCCCGGCAGGAAGGTGAAGGTGCTGAACAGCTCGCTGCGGCTCTTCGTCGCCGCCAGCACCACCCACAGCACCGGGATGAGGCAGTACAGGGCGCCGAGCAGCAACACGAGCGTCGGCAGCCACGAGGCGCGGCGGCTCACCTGTTGACCACCTTGAGGAAGCTGAACGACAGCGCCAGCGTCACCATCCGCGATCACCACGCCGTCGCGGCCGCCGAGTACAGGCCGCCCTGTACGAAGGCGTCCCGGTAGACCTTCATGTACGGGCTCCAGGTGAACGTCAGCGAGTTGGTCAGCGGCCGCAGCGTCATCGGTTCGGCGAACACCTGCAGCGTCGCGATCGTGGAGAAGAAGAACGTGAGCACCAGCGACGGCCGGATCAGCGGGATCTTGATCCGCAGCGCGATCTGGGTCTCCGTGCAGCCGTCCAGCCGCGCGGACTCGTACAGTTCCGGCGGCACCGCCCGCAGCGCCGTGTAGATGACGACCATGTTGAAGCCCGTGCCGCCCCAGACCGAGATGTTGGTGAGCGCCAGGAACAACCCGTCACCTCGCAGCAGGTCCGGGCCGCTCCACCCCGCGGCGTCGAGCAGGAAGTAGCCGGGGCTGACGCTCGGCAGGTACAGGAAGCCCCACAGCAGCGAGGCGATGATGCCGGGCACCGCGTAGGGCAGGAAGATCGCCAGCCGGGTGAACGAGCGGAACCGGGTGCGCGGCAGGTCCAGCAGCAGCGCGAAGAGCAGGGCCAGGCCGAGCATCGTGGGTACGAGCATCGCCCCGTACCGCAGCACCCGGCCGCGCGCCCGCGAGCAGTTCCGGGTCGGACAGCGCGCCGGCGTAGTTGTCCAGCCCGACCCACACCTCCTCGCGGGCGCCCCGGCCGAGCCCGAGTCCCTTCACCTGCAGGGAGTGCAGGCTGAGGTAGACGGCGTAGCCGATCGGCAGTGCGAAGAAGAGTCCGAACAGGACGATCGCGGGGGAGAGGAAGCCGTACGGCACGAGCCTGCCGGTGTGCCGGGTGGACGCCATGGGTCAGCCTTCGATCTTGAAGCCGTTTTTCCTCATGTCGGCGACAGTGGCGTCCTGCACCGTCCTGAGGCCGGCCGGGAACGAGGACTTCTCGGTGGCCGCCTTGCCGAACGTGTCCTTGAAGGTGTTGTAGGCGACGTTGACGTTCGGTCCCCAGCCCGCCGCCGCGGTGCCCTTCGCGATCTCGGCGGCCAGTGCGTAGAAGTTCGGCTGGTTGGCGAAGAACTCCGGCGTGGTCAGTGCGCCGCTGGTCTGCGCGGCGGTGGCGGCGGGATAGATGCCCGCCTCCTTCACCAGTGCCGCGACGGCCTTGGGATCGGTGTTGAGCCAGGTGGCGAACCTTGCGGCGGCCTGTGCCCGGCCGTCCTTGGCCGCCTTGGCGGTGACGCCGGTCGCGGAACCGCCCCAGCTGCCGGTCGTGGTCGCACCGCGGTCCACTGCGGCAGCGGGGCCATCTTCCACTTCCCCTTGGAATCGGGTGCGCTCGTGGTCAGCGTGCCCGGCGCCCACACCGCGCTCACCCAGGCGATCTGGGTGCCGTCGTTGAGCGCCTTGTTCCAGGCGGGCGTGTACATCGGCTGGTTGTCGATCGCGCCCTCGGCCACCAGGCCGCCCCAGAAGTCCGCGACCCGGCGGGAGGCCTCGTCGTCGACGGAAACCCTCCAGGTGTCACCGGAGGTCGACCACCACGTCGCTCCCGCCTGCTGCGTCAGCCCGGCGAAGAGACCCGCGTCGTTGCTGGAGAACGTGGTCAGCGCGCGGCCGGGGTCCTTCTGCTTGAGCTGACGAGCCGCGGCGGCGAACTCCGGCCACGTCCTGGGCACCGTGAGGCCGAACTGGGTGAAGAGGTCTTCGCGGTAGAACAGCGCGAGGGGAGCGGTGTCCTGCGGGATCGCGTAGACCGCGGGGGAGCCCAGGGTGACCTGCTTCCAGACGTTCTCGGTGAACTTCCCCTTGGCGTCGCCCGCGAACTCGGCGACGTCGGCGAGCACGTCGTTGGACACCAGCGTCGGGATCATCTGGTACTCCGCCTGCACCAGGTCCGGTCCGCTGCCCGCCTTCGCGGCGGTGATCACCTTGGTGACGAGCTCGTCGCCGCCACCCTGTTCCTGCACCGTGACTTTCGCGTCGGGGTGGTCGGCGTTCCACAGGTCCGCCACCTTGGCCATGTTCGGCGCCCACGACCACATGGTCAGCTCTACGGGGCCGTCAGCCGACGGTGTCCCGCCGCCGCACGCGGCCCTAGCGCGAGGGCTGCGAGAGCGGAGCGACGCTGCATCCGTTCCTCCGGTGTCGAGGTGGGTGGTGCTCGACTGTGCACGTTCACAGTAGAAGCACAACCTCGACACTTTCAAGAGGTGGAATGTACGGTCGATGACGGGTAGTTGGGCTGGATCATTTGCTGTGCACGATCACAGAAAATAGGGGTGCGGATGGAGCAGCACTGGCCGGTCGGGTTGGACGCGCTGGCCCACGGCGGCGACTACAGCCCCGAGCAGTGGCCGAAGTCGGTGTGGCACGAGGACGTCCGCCTCATGCGGGAGGCCGGGGTGACGATGGTCAGCGTCGGGATCTTCACCTGGGCGCTGCTCGAACCCGAACCCGGCCAGTACGACTTCGGCTGGCTCGACCAGCTGCTGGACCTGTTGCACGAGAACGGGATCCGGGTGGATCTCGGCACACCGACGGTGGTGCCGCCCGCCTGGTTCTACGAGCGCTTCCCCGAGGCGCTGCCGGTCACCCGCGAGGGCGTGCGCTACGAGTTCGGCGGCCGGGGCACGATCTGCCACAGCTCACCGGCCTATCACCGGGCGGCGGTGTCGATCGCCGAGCAGCTGGCCCGCCGGTACGGCGGGCATCCCGCGTTGGCGATGTGGCACGTCCACAACGAGTACGGCGCACCGGTGAGCGCGTGTTACTGCGACGTCGCCGCCACCGCGTTCCGCCGCTGGCTGACCGCCCGCTACACCACGGTGAAGGAGCTCAATGAGGCCTGGGGCACGACGTTCTGGGGTCAGACCTACAACTCCTGGGAGCAGGTGCAGCCGCCCCGCCTGACCCCGACGGCGGGCAACCCGGCGCAGGAGCTCGACTGGATCCGGTTCTCCAGCGACGCCATGCTGGCGAACTTCAAGCGGGAGCGGGACGTCCTGCACGCCCTGTCGCCCGGCATCCCGGTGACGACGAACTTCCACGCCGCGCTGTCGCAGTGCGAGTCGATCGACTACTGGGCCTGGGCGCGGGAGGTCGACGTCGTCACCAACGACCACTACCTGATCGCCGAGAACGACCGCGGCCACGTGAACCTCGCGATGGCCGCCGACCTCACCCGCTCACTGGCCGGCGGCCGGCCGTGGCTGCTGCTCGAGCACTCCACCAGCGCGGTGAACTGGCAGCACCGCAACATCGCCAAGAGCAAGGGGGAGATGGCGCGCAACAGTCTCGCGCACGTCGCTCGTGGCTCGGACGGCGCGATGTTCTTCCAGTGGCGCGCTTCCCGGTTCGGTGCCGAGAAGTTCCACTCCGCGATGCTCCCGCACGCCGGCACGGACAGCCGGATCTGGCGGGAGGTCGTGCGCCTGGGCCAGGACCTCGCCGCGCTGGCCCCGATCCGCGGCAGCCGGGTGGTCGCCGACATCGCGATGGTGTGGGACTGGCAGTCCTGGTGGGCGCAGCGGCAGGAGTGGCGGCCCAGTGCCGCCCTCGACGCCCGCGAGCGCGCCGATGCCTGGTACGCCGCCGCGTACGACCGGCACCTCACCGTCGACTTCGCGCGTCCGGAAGCGGATCTGGGGGCGTACCCGCTGGTTGTGGTGCCCGCGCTGTACTCGATGACGGAGGCCGCGTCGGCCAACCTGCGCCGGTACGTCGAGGACGGCGGCGTCCTGGTCGTGTCGTGCTTCTCGGGCATCGTGGACGAGCACGACACCATCCACGACGGACCGCACCCCGGCGCGCTGCGGGATCTGCTGGGCCTGACGGTGGAGGAGTTCACGCCACTGCGCGCCGGCGAGCGGGTCGGCCTGGACGGCGGGCTGACCGGCGAGGTGTGGTCGGAGGTCGTGACGCTGCGCGGAGCGGCGCGGGTCTGGTCCTATCTGGACGGTCCGGCGGGCGGTCTGCCCGCGGTCACCAGGCACGCGGTGGGACGGGGGAGTGCCTGGTACGTCTCGACCTGCCTGGCGGCCGACGGGCTCGACGCCGTGCTGCTCGCCGCGAGCGCGGAGGCCGGGATCTCCTCGCGCGACCTGCCCCGGGACGTGGAGGTGGTCGAGCGGGAAGGTGAGCTGGGGCGTTACCTCTTCGCGATCAACCACAACGAGGAGACCGAGCTGATTCCGGCCTCGGGATTCGAGTTGCTTATGGGTGACAGCGTTGTCGGTCACCTCAGGTTACCGCCCAGTGCGGTAAGGGTGATTTTTACTCCTCGGTAACACGGAAAACGCTTACTACCTCATCAGGGCCGGATTTCTTACCAACTTGTGACGCGAAGCTCGTGGTTAATCCGGAAGGGCGCCTGGCACGTACTCCTGATCATGCACGGCATGACCGAGGAGGACGTATGACCCACCACGTAACCGACAGACGGAAGTTCCGCCTGATCGCCTCGTTGTCGGCGGTGGCCGTGGTGGCCGCCGGTACCGCCACCGTGGCGCTGGCCGCGAAGAACGGTGACCCGGCGCCAGTCAGCGCGTTCGTGCGCATCGAGGAGGTCGGCAAGAACGTCGTCAACCCGAAGGTGCAGCAGGGCGGTACCAGCGGTGTGTTCACGGTCGACTGCGGCACGAACGAGAAGGGCAAGTTCAGCGCCGACAACCCGGTGGCCCAGCCGGGGCTGCCCCACGGTGCCCAGCACGTCCACGACTTCGTCGGCAACCTGTCGATCAGCGCCGAGTCGAGCGACGAGAGCCTCGAGGACTCGGAGACCACCTGCAAGAACGGCGACAAGTCGTCCTACTTCTGGCCGGTCGTGCGGATCAACCCGAAGGCCAACGTGAACTCGTCCGGCTCCAGCCCGGACAAGGTCAAGGAGGCGGGCGCACCCCACGTCGCCTGCCCGTCGGTCAAGGACCGTCTGCCCGCCGTGCCGCAGCAGGCGCGCGCCGAGGTGGACCGCAACCTCGAGCTGCTGGACAAGCAGGTCAAGGAAGCCAACGACCGGGTGGCGCGCAACGAGAACCCCAATGACCCGAACTTCGTGAACAACGCGATCCTCGGCCCGCTGCGCGACAAGCGAGTGGCCACTCTGGACCGCATGGCGATCTCGATCGGTCGCAACGCCCCCAAGCCGAACCTGACCTCGCTCGCCGACTGCGAGCTGTTCTTCGGCGCCGGACACGGCGGCAACGGCCAGGCTCCGAAGAAGTTCAGCGGCCAGCCGGCCGGCTCCGAGGGGCACGGTGAGCACGCCGATCACGGTCAGGCTCCGCGCAAGTTCGCCGGCCAGCCGGGCGGCAATGGCGACGACGCGACCCCGACCGTGAAGTGCCCCTCGGTGCGCGGCGCGCTGGGTGCCGTGCCGGACCAGGCGATCGCCGAGGTGGACCGCAACCTCGTGTTGCTGGACAAGCAGATCGCGGAAGCGAACCAGCGGATCGTGACCACCAAGGGGCAGGGCGGCCCGAACTTCATCAACAACGCCATTCTGGGGCCGTTGAAGGACAAGCGGGTCGCCACGATCGACCGGATGGCCATCGCGATCGGCCGCAACGCCCAGAAGCCGCAGGGTCTGGAGGCCCTGGCGCCGTGCAAGCTCAGCACCGACAACGCGGGCGGCGGCAACAACAACGGCGGTAACAACAACAACGGCGGCAACAACAACGGCGGCAACAACAACGGCGGCAACAACAACGGCGGCAACAACAACGGCGGCGGTGACGCGGCCCTGGCTGTTCCCTCCGGGCCGAACCTGGAGCTCGTCGGCAACGTCGGCAAGATCGTGCGACCGGCCCAGGCGAAGATCGAGTACCGCGGCAACGCGACCAGCAAGGTCACCGCGATGCCGAAGTTCCTGAAGATGGTCGTCGGTGACGCGAAGCCGACCAGCCGCGGTCCTGCCAACGCCCGCGCCACGTGGACCTGCAGCGGGTTCGAGGACCGGCTGTCGGACAAGTACGTGATCTGCCCGAACGGCAGCAAGGTCATGCGCGTGCACGACTTCGCCGGTTGCTGGGACGGCAAGAACGCCGACAGCGCCAACCACCGCGACCACGTCGCGTTCGCGGACAAGAAGAGCGGCGCGTGCCCCAAGGGCTTCAAGGCGATCCCGCAGCTGCGGATCAGCATCTCCTACGACATCGCGCGCGACGTGCAGGAGAAGGGCCAGTACCAGCTCGACGCCTTCCCCGAGGAGAACCACAACCCGTTCTCCGACCACAACGACTTCGCCAACGTCAACTCCGAGCAGACGATGGCGCAGATCGTGAAGTGCGTGAACGACGGGCGTAAGTGTTCCTGAACGTCCTGAGGTGGCGGTGCGACTCGCGCCGCCACCTCAGCCCGTGGTGAGCACCGACTCGATGCGGTGGGCGATGCGTTCGTTGTCGGTCGGAGCGAGGCTCAGCCACCCGGTGTCGTTGACCATGAGATAGCGGCCCTGCAGGGTGTCGAACCAGTTGATCACGACGTGGGACCGGTCGGCGGTCAGCTGGGTGCTGACCCGGCTGACCCCGAACTGGCCACCGCGGACCCGGCCGGCCGCGAGCTCGGCGACGGCGGTGGCGTCCTGGCCGGACAGGCCCGCCTGCTCCAGAGCCTGCCGCTCGTCGAGGTCGTCCTCGCCCCACGGATCGTCGGACTCCGGCGCGTCTTCGTGCAACCGCACGGCCGTGTGCAACGCGTCCAGCGGAACCGACAACCCAGAACCCGGACCGGCCTCGCCGACGGGCAGCACCTCCACGATGGAGCGGGCCAGGCCGGTCGGCCGGACCTCCAGCACACCGACCTGGTCACCGTCGATGACCACCATCGCCGCCTCTTCGCCGTTCGACACGGCCAGCGCCCGCACCGTGCGGTCGAAGTAGCCGACCGCGTCCACCGCGACGTCGTGCTCGGCCAGCAGGTGCAGCAGGCCGAGCAGTTCGTGGTCGTGCATCAGGCCCCGGCCCGCGAGGTCGTCGCGCACGTCGTGCTCGAGGTTGCGGCGTTCGGACTCGGTAGCGCCGAAGGCCGGCACGTCCAGCGGGTAGGGCAGCCTGCCGAGCTCGTGGTGCCGCCACAGCACGGCCAGCTCGGCCTGGGTCAGGATGAAGTCCGGGGTGATCACGTGGTCGGCTCCGGCGTCGGCGGTTGCTTCTTCTTCTGCTTGCCGGCACCGATCACCGCGGGCGGCAGGTGCTCGCCGGGCACCTCGAACAGGTCGCCACCCATCAGGTACGACGCGGCGCGGTGTTCCTTGTCCTCCTCGCCCTTGCCGGCTCCGGCACCGCCCATGGGCGCGCCACCTGCCCCGCCCATACCGGCGGCCGTCGCGGCACCGGGCCCGACCCCACCGGCGGGCACGGGACCGCGACCGGGCGAGGTGACGCCCGCGGCGCCGCCCGCCTGCATTGGTGTGCCACCGGTTCCCGGCTGGCCCGCCGAGACGCCGAAGGCACCCCGCCCCGCACCGGCACCGCCGCTACCACCGCCGACGCCGCTGCCACCGCCACTACCTCCGCCACCACCGCCGGCACTACCTCCGCCACCACCGCCGGCACCGAACGCGCCGGCACCGGTGGGCGGGCGCACCGCCGAGCGCGGGTCGGCGTTCGGCCCGCCGGTCGCGGTGCCCGCCGTGCGCGGCATTGCACGCGGGTCGGTCGTGCCGGGTGTGCCAGGTGTGCCGGTTCGCGGCGCGCTTTGCTGAGTCGTCCACGGGACAGGCGCGCCGTACGGCTGCGGCCGGTGTTCCGCCGGCACCTGGTATCCACTCGCGGCCGGTGCGGTGTACCCACCGCCCCCGCCGCCGGCCTGCGGCTGGTACCCGGCCGCCGCCACACCTGTGTGGTCGGCGGGCGGCTGGTACGCGGCCGGTTGGTACGAAGGACCCGGCGGTGGCTGAGACGCCGGACCGTTCCACTCGCCGGTGCCGGAAGGACCCGAGTAGGTCGCGACCGGAGCGAGGGGCGGCGCACCGCTCGGCGCCGGCGGCGGCGCGCTGGAGTCCGAAGTGGTCGGCGAGCCGACCGGCGGCGGCCCGGAGGCGCCGCTCAGCGACGGGACGTCGGTCGACCGCAGCGTCATCGGCTGTGGTGGTTCCTCCGGTTTGCCCGTCACGGGGTTGTACGGCGCGACGAACCCGGGCGTGGTCGCGTCGATGTCGTGCGACTGCCGCTCCATCGTCTCCATCACGGTCACGGCCTGCTCGTGCGCCGCGCGGGACTTCTCGCTGGCGGCCTGGAGGTCGGCCGCCGACGCGGTGAACCCGGCGAGCCCGGGATCGCCCTGGCCGCGTGCCGCGTCGTCCCAGCTGAACGAGGTCGGCTCGGGCATCGTGGACCTGGCGGTCTCCATGATCCGGCCCTGGGCGGCGACCCGGTTGCCGACCTCGACGGCGGTCCGCGCGGTCAGCGTGATCCACTCCGCGAGGCCGCGGATCGCGGCGCGCGCGCCCTCGGCGGCGGTGCCGGTCCACCCGGCCTCGCTCGCCGCGACGCGTTTGTCGATGAGCTGTGCGGACTCGGTGAGCTCCGCGCCGAACTGGGCCCACTCGGACCCGATCTCGCCGGCCTGGCCGGGATCGTTGAAGTGGTGGACCGAGTCGTACAGCTCGCGGTGGGAACGCGCGGCCCAGTTCTGGGTGTCGCGCAGCACCAGGTAGTTCTCCGGGCCCATGGCAGCCTCTCCGGCGGTCTGGTCAGCAGTGCTTGGTGATGTCGTCGGAAGAATCGGCGTCGACCTGGTGGTAGTTGCGGATCGCCGTACTGACCGCTTCGTGCGTTTGTTCCAGAACGGTGCGATAGGCCGTCATCACGCTCACGAATGAGTGAACTTCGCCGTCGGCGCGGTGTTCGAACTTGTATGTCATCGCTCGACCGACAGGATTGGCACCCAACGGTGCCGGGCGCGCGAGCCTGCCCGCGCGCTCCAGCCAGGAGTCGACCTGGTCGATCTGCTCGCGGAGGGTCTTGCGCAGGTCCTCGCCAGTCGCCGGGTCGAGCGTAACTTGCCCGGTGGTGACGCTGTTATTAAGAGCGACGGCCTTTCCATCGGCAGGCGGCGGCGACTGCGGTTCGACGAGGTACATGGCCCGAGCATTGGCGAACCCGCCAACGCCGGGCCAACGTGCCACCAATGTTGCTGACACCCGGACCAGACTGATCGCCGGAGGAAGTACAGAGAGATGCGCGTCAACCTCCTCGGCACGGTCGAGCTGGTGTCCGCGGGCGAGGACTCCGTGCCGCTCGCCGCGACGAAGCGGCGCGCGGTCCTCGCGGCGCTGGCACTCGAGCTCAACCGCGTCGTCTCCGGCGACCGGCTGCTGTCGCTCGTGTGGGACGGCGCCCCGCCGCCACAGGCGAAGGCGGCGCTGCAGGGGCACGTCGCCCAGCTGCGCAAACTGCTCGGGTCCACCTTGGACCTGGTGACCCGCGCGCCTGGGTACGCGCTGCTGGGGGACCGGAACGCGATCGACGTGTTCCGCTTCGAGGACCTGGTCGCCGGTGCGTGGCAGGCCGACGACGAGACAGCGGCCGAGCGAGCTGATCTCGGCGCTGGAGCTGTGGCGCGGACCGTTCCTGGCGGACGTGCCGGGCAGACGGTTGCACGAGGCGTACGAGACCAGGCTCGAGGAACTGCGCCTCACCGCCGTCGAGGAACTGGGCGCGCGGCTGATCGGGCTGGGGCGCGCCGCGGAGGCGGTGCCGAGCATGCGTGCGGCGGTGTCGGAGCACCCGCTGCGCGAACCGCTGGTCGCGCGGCTGGTGCTGGCGCTGCACCACACCGGCCACCAGGTCGAGGCTCTGGACCTCTTCGGACGCACCCGCGCCCGGCTCGCGGAGGAGCTGGGCGTCGACCCTGGTCCCGAGCTGCGCGACGCGCACCAGGCCGTGCTGACCGACGCCGCCCCGTCCCCGCGTGCCGCCCGGTCAGCACGTCCAGGTCCCGGCCCAGCTGCCGCACGAGCACCGCGGGTTCGTCGGCCGCGACATCGAACTGTCCTTGCTGGACCGTCTGCTCGAGGATTCGGGCATCGGACTGCTGGTCGGTTCCGCCGGCGTGGGCAAGACGGCGCTGGCCCTGCGCTGGGCGCACCGTGTCGCGAGCCGGTTCCCCGACGGCCAGCTGTTCGTCGACCTGCGCGGGTTCGCCGAGCGCAGGCCGCTCGACGTGAAGACCGCGCTCGTCGGCTTCCTGCGGGCGCTGGGCGTGGAGAACGTCCGGCTCTCGGGTGGCCTCGACGCGCTCGCGGCCCAGTACCGGTCGCTGCTGGCGAACCGGCGCGTGCTCGTCGTGCTGGACAACGCCCGGTCGGTCGAGCAGGTCCGCCCGTTGCTGCCGGGCTCGTCGCGCTGCCTGGTGCTGGTCACCAGCAGACATGGCCTCGACGACCTCGTGGTGACCGAGGGCGCCGCGGCGCTCGGTGTCCACACGCTCGACGATCAGACCGCGGGTGAGGTGCTGACGGCGGGGCTGGGCCGCTATCGGACCGAGGCCGAACCGGAGGCGACCGCGGAGCTGATCGACCTGTGCGACCGCCTTCCGCTCGCCCTGCGCATCGTGAGCGCACGCCTGGCCTCCCGTCCGAGGTGGACGATCCAGGCGTTGGTCGACGAGCTGCGCGACGAGCAGAGCAGGCTCGCGGGATTCACGTTGCCCGAGCAGGGGCACGGTGTGCAGTCGGCGCTGGCGGTGAGCTACCGGGAGCTGCCGGAGGGCGCGGCGCGGACGTTCCGCAACCTCGGCCTGCATCCCGGCACCGACATCGACAGTTACGCCGCGGCGGCACTGCTGGACGTGAACGTGGTGCACCGCGCGCACCCACCTGCGCACGGTCGCGTCCGCGAGTCTCCTGCACGAGTCCACACCGGACCGATACGTGCGGCACGACCTGGTGCGCCTGTTCACCCTGCAGCTCGTCGCGGGCGAGGACAGCCAGGAGAACATGGACCGGCTGCTCGACTACTACCTGCACGTGGCGGACACCGCCCGGGCGTTGCTGACCGACCAGCCGGAACCGGTCACGACGCCGGTACGCCGCCCCGCGAGCTTCCCGGAGCTCACCTCCTACCGGTCGGCGATGGAGTGGTTCGAGCTGGAGGAGCACAACCTGCGGCTGCTGCTGGAGGTCGGTGACCAGTGGCGCACGTGGCAGCTGGCGTTGTGCCTCGACGCCTTCTACGTGCAGAACGGCAACCTCGTCGACCGGGTGAAGGTGTGCCGCACGGGCCTCGCGGCCACCGGCGGTGACCGGGAGGCGGAGGCCAGGCTGCTGGTGAGCGAGGGCGCCGCCCTCGCCGACCTGGGTCAGCTGGAGGACGCCGTCCGCGAGTCCCGGCGCGCCGTGCGGCTGGCCAGCGGCAAGATCGAGGGCATGGCCAGGGCGAACCTCGGCTACTGCCTGGCGGTGACCGGGAACCTCGCCGACGCGCGGGCCCGGATCGCGGAGGCGCTGGAGATCACCCGTGCGTCCGGGGACGTCCGTGCCCAGGCCGCCGTGCTCGACCACCTGGCGAACGCGTTGCTGCGCCGCCACGTTGCCGCCGAGGCGCTGGCACCGGCGCGCGAGGCACTGGCGCTGCACGCCGGTCTGCCGCCGTCCGCGGCGCACGCCACGGCGTTGTACACGGCGGGATCGGTGTTGCGGGCGAACGGAAGGACCGCGGAGGCGTTGCGGTCCTTCGAGGACGGTCTGCGGCTGGCCGAGCAGGTACGGGATCTGCGGCACGTGGCGCTGTTCCACCTGGTGATCGCGGACCTGCTGGTGGACTTCGGTGACGCGGTGGCGGCCGCCTCGCACCGCGAGGCGGCCGGCCGGATGCACCTGCGACTCGGCGTGGTGGAGCTGCCGGCGTCGCGCCAGGCCTCCTCGTCGGAGACCTGGCAGTCACACTCAACGTGAGGCGAGCTCCGCCTGCGCGGGCAGAGTCGATGCCACGTAAGGCGTTTCGGTAGACGGCGGCGTACGGCCGAGAAGGACGTTGCGCCACACCCGCATCGCGTCGACGATCACGATGATCACCAGCAACGCGAACACCGCGGCCAGCACACCGTCCACAGTGGAGTTGGTGATGATCGCCTCCATCTGGTCGGTGTTCTTCGCCGGGGCGAGGAGCTTGCCCTGGGCGAGCGCGTCGGCGTACTTCTCCCGCTGGGCGAAGAAGCCGAGCTTCGGGTCGGCGCTGAACACCTTCTGCCAGCTGGCAGTCAGGGTCACCGCCACGTCCCACGCCAGCGGGACGCCGGTGACCCAGGCCCACCTGAGCCGGCCGCTCTTGATCAGCAGGGTGGTGCACACGGTGAGCGCGATGGCGGCCAGCAGCTGGTTCGCGATGCCGAACAACGGGAAGAGCTGGTTGATCCCGCCCAGCGGGTCGCTGACGCCGGTGTAGAGGAAGTAGCCCCAGGCCGCCACCACGGCGGCGCTGCAGATCCACAGGCCCGGCCGCCAGGACACCCGTGCGAAGGGCTTCCACACGTTGCCGAGACCGTCCTGCAGCATGAACCGGCCGACCCTGGTGCCCGCGTCCACCGTGGTGAGGATGAACAGCGCCTCGAACATGATCGCGAAGTGGTACCAGAAGGCCTTCATCGCGTCACCGCCCAGGAACTCCGAGAAGATCTCGGACATGCCGACGGCGAACGTCGGCGCGCCACCCGTGCGTGCCACGAGGGTGCTCTCCTCCACGGCGGCCGCCGCGGCCTGCAGTTCGGCGGGGGAGATGGTGAAGCCGAGCTGGCTGACCGCCTCCGACGCCGACTGCACGGTCGTGCCGACGACACCGGCGGGGGCGTTCATCGCGAAGTAGATGCCGGGGTCCAGCATGGACGCGGCGATCAGCGCCATGATCGCGACGAACGACTCGGCCAGCATCGCGCCGTAGCCGATCAGGCGAACCTGGGACTCCTTCTGGATCAGCTTCGGCGTGGTGCCCGACGCGATCAGGGAGTGGAAGCCGGACAGCGCACCGCACGCGATCGTGATGAACACGAACGGGAACAGCGAGCCGGCGAACACGGGCCCGGTGCCGCTGAACGCGAAGTCCGTGAACGCCTCGGTGCGCAGCACCGGCGCGGTGACCAGCACGCCCACCGCGAGCAGCACGATGGTGCCGATCTTCATGAACGTGGACAGGTAGTCGCGCGGTGCCAGGAGCATCCACACCGGCAGCACCGACGCGACGAAGCCGTAACCCACCAGCCACAGCACGAGTGTCTTCGGCTCCAGCGTGAACATCCCGGCCCAGCTGGAGGTCTGCACCCAGCCGCCCGCCACGATGGCGGCCAGCAACAGGACGACGCCGATGACGCTCGTCTCCACCACCCGGCCGGGCCGGAAGATCCTCAGGTAGAACCCCATGAACAGGGCGATCGGGATGGTCATCGCGATGGAGAACGTGCCCCACGGCGACTTCGCCAGCGCGTTCACCACGACCAGTGCCAGCACCGCCAGCAGAATGATCATGATCGCGAAGACGCCCACCAGCGCCGCCGCGCCGCCGATCGGCCCGATCTCGTCGCGGGCCATCTGGCCGAGGCTCCTGCCGTCGCGCCGCATCGAGAAGAACAGGGTGACCATGTCCTGCACCGCCCCGGCGAAGATCACGCCGACGATGATCCAGATCGTGCCGGGCAGGTAGCCCATCTGGGCGGCGAGCACCGGTCCCACCAGCGGACCGGCACCGGCGATCGCGGCGAAGTGGTGTCCGAAGAGGACCCGCCGGTCGGTGGGCTGGAAGTCCACGCCGTCGTCGAGTCGTTCCGCCGGGGTGGCACGGGTGTCGTCGACCTGCAGCACCCGCTTGGCGATGAACCGGGCGTAGAAGCGGTAGGCGATCGCGTACGAGCCGAGCGCCGCGGCCACCAGCCACACCGCGGACACGTTCTCGCCCCTGGACAGTGCGAGTACCGCCCAGGCGACCGCTCCCACGAGGGCGACGACCGTCCACACCAGGACGGATCGCAACCTGGTCTTGTTCATGGAACTCCCTTGTCGGCGTTGAAAAAGGGTGCGCGAAACCAACCGGCCGCTCCGAGCGGCAGGTTCAGTGAGGTGTGGACTTGCGGTTAGTTGGGCGGCAGGCGACCCATGCAGGCCCGCAGACCCGCGTCCGGTGGTAGGTCGGTCGTGAACCAGCGCACCGGTCCGATGCGCCGGCAGCTCACCGTGACGTCCCGGCCCGCCAGGTGTGCCCAGGCGGTGGGATGGGCGTAGACGGCGCCATGCGGCCTGGCGTCGACGGCCCGAAGACGGCGGTGCAGCCTGCTGCGGCGCATCGCGCGTACGGAGAACTCACCGGAGTCGGCACAACACATGCCGGTGACGTGCCAGTCGACCACCACAACCTCGTGTGGTCGGAGTGCGTTGCATGCCAACGGATCTAGCAGGAACGTCACGAGGTCTCCCGCTCGGGCCGGTGCAGCCGCAGCGCTACGGTCAGGCACAGGACGGTGACAAGCAGACATCCGAACTGGTACCAGTAGAAGAAGGGCACACCCATGAGGCGCGGCGTCACCCGCGCGTACAAGGGCACCGCCATGGCGGTGAGGCAGGGCAGCACCAGCAGAACCACCGTGAGGGCGGGCCGTGAACCTCGCAGCCGCACCGTGCACCTCCTCGTCGAGAGCGCTTGTCCACCCATGAGTTGCGCAAGGCAGTGGTTCGGTTTACACAGACGCGGAAATTTTTCGTCGCGTATGTTGCGCCGGTGCCCGACGAGGAGGACAAGCCGTGACCGGAGTCGACGTGTCCGCGCTGCTGGCGTTCGCGGCCGTCCTCGTGCTGACCTCCGCCGTGGCGGTGGCCGCCCGCTGGTTCTATCGCGCCGAAGTGCTGCCGACGCCGGTGGACTGGGGGCTGGCCGGGCGCCGGTTCGGCACCGTCACCACCTGGTTCCTGCTCGGCGGCACGATCTACACCGCGTACACGTTCGTCGCCGTGCCGGGCGTGGTCTACGCCGAGGGCGCGATCGGGTTCTTCGCACTGCCGTACACGATCATCGTGTATCCGCTGGCGTTCTGGCTGCTGCCCCGGTTGTGGCGGGAGGCGAAGGACGTCGGCGCGGTCACGATCGCCGACGTCGTGCGCGTCCGGTACGACTCACCGGGGCTGGCGCTCGCCGTTGCGCTGACCGGGATTCTCGTGACCATGCCGTACGTGGCGCTGCAGCTGCTGGGCATCCGCACGGTGCTGATCGTGCTCGGCGTCTACCCGGCCGGCGTTGTCGGTGACGTGATCCTGGGCGTGGTGTTCGCGGTTCTGGCACTGGCCACCTACCGCAACGGCTTGCGCGCGGCGGCGGTGATCGCCTTTCTCAAGGGCGTGCTGGTGTTCGCGGCGATCGTCGTGATCATGGCGCTGCTGGGCTCTCCCGCGAGGCTGTTCGCCGAAGCGGAACGACGGTCGACGGGTCCGCCGGACCTCGTGTCGGCAGGTGTCGACGGCGGAGTGGTCACCACCCACCTCGACCCCGGTCTGTCCACCGCGTACGTGACGCTCGCGGTCGGTTCCGCGCTTGCGCTGCTGATGTACCCGCACGTGCTCACGGCGGCGTTCGCGGCGCGCGGCGAACAGGTGCTGCGGCGCAACTCCGTGGCACTGCTGGGATGGACGGCGCTGCTCGGGCTGTTCGCGTTGCTCGGCGTGGCCGCGCACGCACTCGGTGTGGTCGTGGCGAAGGGCAGCGCCGAGCTGGCCGTGCCGACGATGATCACCCAGCTGTTGCCGGGCTGGGCGGCGGGCGCGGTCTTCGGCGCGCTCGCCATCGGGGCGCTGGTGCCGGCATCGGTCATGTCGGTCGCCGCGGCGATGTTGTTCACCCGCAACGTCTACGTGGAGTACGTCAACCCGAACACCACGCCCAAGCAGCAGACCGCCATCGCGCGGTTCGTGTCGTTGCTGGTCAAGTTCGGCGCGCTCGGCTTTGTGCTGCTGCTCGCCGCCCAGGACACGATCAACCTGCAGCTGCTGGGCGGGGTGTGGGTGCTGCAGACGTTCCCCGCGGTCGTGCTCGGCGCGCTCACCCGCAGGCTCTCGCCCGCCGGCATGCTGACCGGCTGGGCCGTCGGGATGCTGACGGGCACCCTGCTGGTGACCTCCGGCGGGTTTTCGGCCGTCGTGGTCATTGGCGGTCTCCAGGTCTACGCCGCGGTGATCGCGCTTGTGGCGAACCTGGCCGTCGCGTTCGCCGTCAGCGCGGTGTGGGGCACAGGACCGCGACGGTGAGCCAGGACCTGCCGGACTCGGTCGAGACCCTCGCCGCCGGTGCCGCCGACCGGGAGGCCGCTCTGGCCGGCCTCTTCCACCGGCACCACCTGGAACTGGTGCGGCTCGCGACCCTGCTCGGCGCGGAGTCCGACGCGGAGGACGTGGTGGCCGACGCGTTCTGCGAGCTGCACCGCGGCTGGAAGAGGCTGCGCTCGGAGCAGGCGGCGCTACCCTATTTGCGTGCGGTCATCGTGAACCGGGTCCGGATGCGGGTCCGGCACCTGCAGGTCGTGCGCAAGCACGTCGAGTGGGTTCGCGAGGACGTGGCGTCCGCCGAGGCGCTGGCGATGGTGCGCGACGACCAGCGGGCACTGGTGGCGGCGCTGCGGGCGCTGCCAGAACGGCAACGCGAGGCGCTGGTGCTGCGGTACTGGCTCGGGCTGAAGGAGGTCGAGATCGCCGAGGCGATGGGCATCAGCGCGGGCGCGGTCAAGGCCCACACGGCGCGAGGCATGGCGAAACTGGGCAAGGTGCTGGAGGGGCAGGATGGCGACTAGCGGCGAACAACGGCTGGAAGACGCCCTGAGCACCCTGGCCGCCGGGGTGACGACCTCGCCCGACGCCTACCGGGAGGTGCGGACCCGGTGGCGCCGCAAGGAACGCCGCCGGCGCCTGATCGTCGCGGCGCTGGCGACGGCGGTCGTGCTCGCGACCAACGGCATCGCGCTGTGGGCGCTCAGCGACGCCCGCCCGGACCAGCACATCATCTTCACCGACACCACTCAGTCGCGCTGATTGAAGCGTTTCAACAGCGTGTCCGGTTGTGGACAGGCTTACCTCTTCCGTCTTGACGCGCTCGGCTGAGCGCAAGACGCTGACCTTCGCCGCCCAAAATTGAAACGTTTCATCCAGCGACGAAGGTGGAGACGACGTGCGCAGACGGGAGTTCCTGAGGACATCCGCGGTCGGACTGTCCGCGACGGCGTTGCCGGTCGGGGTGGCGCGGGCGGAGGCGGAGGGAGCGGGCGGGTTGCGCGTCGTACGCACCACCGCGGAGTACGCGGAAACGTTGCTGGGCACCGATGTCACGACCCCGCGCCTGGCCTGGGTGCTCGCCGCGGGCGGCACCGGAGCCCGCCAGACCGCGTACCAGGTCCAGGTCGGCACGGCACCCGGCCGCGCGGACGTCTGGCAGTCCGGCCGGGTGACCTCGGACCGCACCACCGGAATTCCCTACGGCGGCAAGGAGTTGCGGCCGCGCACGCGATACCACTGGCGCGTCCGGGTGTGGAACGGCGCGAACCGGCCGTCCGCGTGGAGCCCGAACGGCTGGTGGGAGACGGCACTGCTCGGCACGCCGTGGCAGGCGAAGTGGATCGGCGCGCCGGACACCTCGATCTCCTTCGACGGCGCCTCGTGGATCTGGTCGGCCACGACGCCGCCGGAGAGCCGGTGGTTCCGCGCTGTGGTGGAGCTGCCCGCAGAGGCGGTCCGGGCTCGGCTCGTCGCCACCGCCGACGACGACTTCACCTTGTACGTCAACGGATCCGAGATACTGCACGTACCGCAGCAGACCGACGTGTGGAAGGTCGGCCAGCGGGCCTCGCTGCCGTTGCGTGGCCGGCGGGTGGTGCTGGCCGCCCGCGCCACGAACCGGTCGGACGGCCCGGCCGGCTTCCTGCTGCGCCTGCTCGCCGACCTCCCGGACGGCCAGCACGAGATCGTCACCGGACCCGGCTGGAGGGTGACCGAGACCGAGCAACCGGGCTGGCAGGCACCGGACTTCGACGACTCGGCCTGGACCGCCGCGACCGTGCTCCAGCCGTACGGCCAGGGCCCGTGGGGATCGAACGTGACGGTCCGCGAGCAACCGGCCCCGTTGCTGCGCAAGGAGTTCACCCTCGGCAAGCCGGTCACGCGGGCCCGGTTGTACGTCAGCGGCCTGGCCTACCACGAGACGGAGATCAACGGCCGCCGCGTCGGCGACCGCGTACTCGACCCGGGCTTCACCGACTACGACGACACCGTTCTGTATGCGACGCACGACGTAACCGGCCTGGTCCGGTCCGGCCGCAACGCGATCGGCGTGATGCTGGGCCGCGGTTTCTACGGCATGAAGACGCCGAACGTGTGGCGCTGGGAACGCCCGCCGTGGCACGACGAGCCGAAACTCCTGGCGCAGCTGGAGATCGACCACCCGGACGGCACACGGACAACCATCGCCTCGGACGGCTCGTGGCGCCGGACCGACGGCCCCACACTGGTGAACTCGCTCTACACCGGCGAGACCTACGACGCCCGGCTGGCCCCGCGCGACTGGGCGAAACCGGGCTTCGACGACAGCGGCTGGCAGGCCACACCGCTGCGGCCGGCTCCTCGCGGCACGCTGAAAGCCCAGGAACACGAGCCGATCCGAGTGGTCGAGGACGTCGAGCCGATCGCCGTCACCTCTCCGAAACCCGGTGTGTTCGTCGCCGACCTGGGCCGCACGATGTCCGGCTGGACGCGGCTGCGCGTTCAGGCACGCGCGGGCACGGTGGTCCGGCTCAAGCACGGCGAGACGCTGAACGCCGACGGCACCGTCCACATGGACAACGGCCACGTCACCGGCAACCGAATCCAGCTCGACGAGTACATCTGCGCGGGCGGCGACGAGACGTGGGAGCCGAAGTTCTCCTACAAGGGCTTCCGCTACGTCGAGGTGACCGGCCTGACCACGGCCCCGCGCCTGCTCGGCCGCGTCGTGCACTCGGACGTGCCTTCCGTGAGCACATTCCGTTGCTCAGAACCGTTGTTCGAGCAGTACGACGCCGCGATGCGCCGCACGGTCCTGAACAACCTGCACGGCATCCCCACCGACACCCCGACCTACGAGAAGAACGGCTGGACCGGCGACGCCCAGGTCGGCGCCCCGTCGATGCTCGCCGAGTTCGGCCTGGCGAAGTTCTTCACCAAGTGGCTCGGCGACCTCGCGGACAGCCAGGACGCGGCCGGTCAGATCCCGGTGATCGTGCCCAGCGGCGGCTGGGGCTACCGCGAACTGGCACCCGCGCCGGAGTGGACCACGGTATATCCGTTCGTGCTGCGGGAGATGTACCGGATCTACGGCGACGAACGACTACCCGCGCAGCACTGGCCGGTGCTCACCCGCTACCTGGACTGGGAGATCGGCCGGCTGCGAGACGGACTCGCCGTCACCGCGCTCGGCGACTTCCTGCCGCCCGATTCCGGCGGCATTCCGCCCGAGGACACCCGGCTGACCGCGACCGCGTACCTGTACCGGGCCCTGCTGCACACCGCGGAACTCGGCGACGTGATCGGCCGGCCAGTCCCGCGCTACCGGGAGGTCGCCGCCGGGTTGCTGGCCGCGTTCAACCGCACCTTCCTCGACCCGCGCGGTTACTACCGCACAGCCAAGGATCCCGGCTACCGGCAGACGTCCAACGCGGTGCCGCTCGCGTTCGGGATGGTGCCGGCCGGTTCCGTGCGGGCCGTCGCGGACCGGCTTGCCGCCGAGGTCACCGCCAACGGCAACCACGTCGACGTCGGCTGCCTCGGCGCCAGCGTGCTGCTACAGGCGTTGGGGGACAACGGGCACGCCGACGTCGCGCACGCGATGGCGACCGAGCGGTCGTATCCGAGCTGGGGCCACTGGTTCGCCAACGGCGCCGACACCATGTGGGAGATGTGGGACACCGGCACGCGGTCGCGCAACCACTACTTCAAAGGCACTGTCGTGCAATGGTTGTACGAGCACGTCGCCGGGTTGCGGCCGGGGGACGCGGGTTACCGGACGTTCACGGTCAAACCCGTTGCCACCGTGTCGTGGGCACGGCTGGAGTTCGAGAGTGTGCGTGGGCGGATTTCGGTGGCGTGGGCCAAGGTTGACGGTGTCGTCCGGTTGACGGTCGAGGTGCCGGTAGGGTCCACCGCCGAGGTGCACGTGCCGCACGCCAGCGGGTTCTCAGTGGTGAACGTGCCGCACGGGCGGTGGAATTTCACCGGGGGAGGTAGCGCCGCAGTGGCTGCGACCGCCGAACCAGCTTCCTGAGATCGGGCAGCGGGTCGTGGACGGCCGCCACGGTCTGCTTCGCATCTGGTTCGTGTGCGACTGAGTCCTGTGTGGACGCCAGTTCGTCGTGACCACGGTTCGTGGAATCGCTCAGGTGGTCGCCGTCGCCCAAGTCCGCTGGTGCGTGCCACGAGGTGCTGGCAGATCGCTCCTGGACCCGTCGGTCACGATCAGGTCGAAGCGTTCACACCGCAAGGCGTAGCTCACTGGCGCTGACAGGGGCGCTCGTACCCAGAACTCCTGGGTCTCGCCAGCGCGCAGCGGTTCCCGGAAACGCAGTCCGCACTCTCCTTTCAGCGCGCCTTTCAGCACGGTCATGTCGGTGGTGCAGGGAAGCGTGAACTCGTCCACGCCATCGCGCAGGGCCACGACCGTCCAGTGTTCGACGCGGGCCGGTGGCGACTCGTTCAGCCGGAGTTCGATGCGGATGCGCGCGATGTACCACTCCTCCCGTGGCCGCCGGCGTGGCCGGAGCGCCGCCTCGGCGAGACGCTCGAATCCGTTGTCGAGTCTGCGGCGGACCGTGCGCGCGTCCCTGTGTGAGCGGTCGGCGAGCCAGTCCAGCCGATGAGAGAGGAACAAGTGCTGTGCTTGCGGGTTCATGCCGAGCGCGGTGGTGACGACGAGTCGCAGATCGTCCGGCAGCACGTGGACGAGGCTGTCGACCCACGCCCGGAGTTTCTCCCTGCTCATTTCCGCGCCGTCGTGCTCCTCCACCGCGGTTGCAGTGCGCAAGAACGGACCGATGTGTCGCTCGAGACCAGGCGCCTGTACGCCACGACCGCGGCATAACGATTTCAGCTCGCACACGAGCTGATGCGTCGAGACGGTCATGTTTCCCTCCGACCAGATCGTCTCCAATAGACTCGGTTTTCTGAGCGCTATGTCGACGGTGGCATCGGGTGTGTTACCGGGTTTGCGAGAATGTTGTTTTCCAGGTGGCAAAGAATGTCAACTTCGAGAAACTTGTAAAAAACATGACAAAATCAGGACTCGCGCTTTCTGGCGACTTGCTGCTCGAACCAGTCGAACGCGTGCATCGCCGCGCTCGGGAGGATGGTCGCCAGGAGTTCGGCCGTGAACGCCTGGCCGTAGAGGTCGTTGCGGCGTCCCATCTCCTCCACCGCGTCGCGTCGCACCGATCGGAACGTCCGCCTGGCCTCCGCGCGGTTGTTCCGCCAGAAGTGCATGATCCCGAGCTCGTAACGCGTCCTCAGTGTTTCCGGGTGGCCTGCGCCAAGCACGCGCTCCTGGCCGCTCAGAGCTCGGGTGTAGTGGTCGAACGCCTGGTCGCGATCTCTGTTCTGAGCGTGTGCCTGGCCAAGGAGGAACAAGGTGCGCAAGTGGAGCCGGTGGTCGGAGCCAAGTTGTTCGGCGACGACGCGGGCCAGGTCCGCGTACTCGGCCAATACCAGGTGAGGGGCACCCTGCCCGACCATGACTCGCAGGTGCGCCACGGTCGTGGCCAGAGTCCTCGGGTTGTCGGCGCCGAACTCGCGGCGGGCGGCCACCACCAGTTCGCGCAACGCCACCTCAGCTCTCACCCAGTCCTCTTTGGCTGGGAACTTCTCCAGGATGAAGACCTCCAACTGCGCCTCGTGCAGCAGCGCTGAGGCCTCCAGCGCGTGGATGTGGCCGGGAAGCCCCTGGCGTTGGTAGTGATCGACGATCTCCTGGGCTTTGATACGCGCGCCGATGCGGTCCTCCGTCGCCATTCCGATGGCGACCAGCTCGAGCTGAAGGGGTATCAACTCCTCGGTGAACTGTTCGCCCATCTCGGCCACCAGCGTGTTCGCCAGGGTGGTCGCTTCGGCGAAGTAACCGAGCGCGCGGCGGTTGCGGACGTGCGCGGTGCGGACCGCGATCTGCTCCTGCGGTGGTGCGCTCTTCAGCGCGGTGCCCGTGACCAGTCGTTGCCAGATCGCTTCGGCTTCGCGGTGCCGGGTCCTGGCGTCGAGCACATCGGCCCGGACGTGTTCCGCTCGCATGGCCATCAGATCGTCCGGCGCCAGGCCGGCGAGCTTGTCGGCGTGTTCCAGTGCCTTGTCGTGGTCGCCGGCGGCGAACCTGCTCCGGGCCGCCGCGTGGAGGTGGCCGAGCTGGTCAGGCTGCCAGCCGAACAGCTCCTCGTGGCGCGGTGCCGAGAGCCCGGGCTCACCACGCGCGTCGTGATGGGCGGCTACCAGCTCGTTGAGCGATATCGACAGGTCGGGTGACGACATGGTCCGGGAGATCAACGCGCGTGCGTGTGGTGCCAGTTCGGCTGTGCCGGTCCTGGCCAGTGCGAGCAGCTGACGTGCTGCGACTACGGCGACGGCGCCCAGCTCGTCCTGTCCGGCGCTCTGCGACATCGCCTCGCGCACCAGTTGGTGCACCTGCCACGACGTGTCTTCCTGAGTGACGAGCCGGTCCTGGTCCAGCTTGGTCAGCACCGCGGCCGTGTGGGGGAGCGCTGACGGTTCCAGCGCCCCGATGACCTTGCTGATCAATGCCGCCGGCAACGGTTCGGGTGCGCACACCGCGGACAGCACGAGCACGATTCGTTCGGGGCCGTCACGGTGTTCGATCGCGCCGCGGGTCATCGCCAGGGCCCGGTCGAGCACCCCGGCGTCGGAGGTGAGGTGGTCGACCCGTTTGCGCAGTTGCCAGAGCCCCTGTCGCCCGAGGGCTCCCGCCGCGGCGAACCGGATCGCATAGGGGTGCCCGCCCAGACGTGCCACCACCGTGTCCACGGCGTCGACCTCGTCGCCTACCGGCGGGTGGTGCTGCTGCTGTGCGAAGAGTTCGCGGCCGTCGTCCGGGAAGAGACCATCGAGCCGCACGGGTGCGGCGATGCTGTGGGAGAGCTCCTGCTGCCCGATGAGCAAAGTGTGCACGCCACCGACGTCCGGGATCAGCTCGGCGAGAACGTCGTCCGGCGTGCCCGCCGGTACCGCGTCCACCACCCACAGCTTGGGACCCGGCCGTTCCTGCAGGTGCCGGGTCCACCAGCCGAGCAGTTGACGGCGGGTCAGACCATCCGGTGGGCGGTCGACCTGCTCCGCGAGTTCGCGCAGGCGCGCCGTGTGCACCGCACGCGCCCGGTCCGCATGACGACTCGCGCCGGTCAGGTCGGTCCAGTAGATGCCACCGGAGTAGATGAATCCGTAGTCGTGCACGTAGACCTTGACGAGCGAGGTCTTGCCCATGCCGGTCATGCCGGTGAGCGAGGCCACCTGTGGTGCTGTCACCGGGTTCATCAGCGGGTGGTCGCCGCGGTGCAGGGCCGAGTGCAGCGCCCACCGGTCGCGGTACCTGCCGACGAAGTCCACCGTCGGCTCGAACTTCCGGTGATGCATCAGGGGTGGCGGGCCGAAGTCCATGCCGGGGAACGGGCCGTCCAGGGCGTTCGCCTTCTGCTTGATCAGCTCCACCAGCGCGGCGAGATCGCGCTTCGACTGCCAGGTCCGTACGTACCGGTTGGTGCTCAGCTCCAGCGGGAGCAGGTGGTCGGTGTCCGGGTCCTCCGGGTTGACCACCAGGATCCGCTGCTCGACCTGACCCGCGCGCAACGCCGTGAGATAGGCGTACCGCAGTTCGAACTCGCACGCCGACCGCTGCGGGAACGAAGCCGAGTAGTACACGAGCATCGTCTTCGACCCGCGTAGCGCCGTCGTGATCTCCGAAGAGACGCCATGGCCGTACCGGATGCCACGCTCGTCGATGAACGGCCGCAGTCTCGCGTCCTTCAGTGCCTTGTACAGCTCCATGACGCGCGGGCGATCGTCGCCGCTGAACGACAGGAACACGTCATAACCGGTTTCCACGCCGTGGACGGTATCGGTCCATGCGTGCTCCTACTCGGCAATGTCGTACTTCTACCGAGAAATTGGCACCTTTCTGTCCTGGTGGAATCCGCTGGTTGTGGCGTCATCGGGCTGCGGAATGCGACAGGGAACTGTCCCGGTTCTGTCCACTGCGGCCTGGTGATGGGCGCCTACGCTCGTCATTCACCAATTTGTGGGAAAAGTGAGGTTTCGGCGCATGACGCGACGCTTGGGGAGTCGGTACACGCTGGGCGAGTTCCTCGGCTCCGGCGCGATGGGCCAGGTGTACGAGGGCGTGGACGAGAGCGGTGCGCCTTACGCGTTCAAGCTGCTGCGTTCCGACCTGGTCGACGATCCGGATTTCATCGCCAAGTTCCACCAGGAACGAGCGATACTGACCAGCCTGCGGGGGCATCACCTCGTCGCTGTTCACGACCTCGTCGTGGAGGGCGACACGGCCGCGATCGTGATGGACCTCGTGCGGGGCGGCAGTCTGCGCAAGTTGCTCAACGCCGCGGGCGGCACGCTGTTGCCGGCCGAGGTCGCGCGCATCGGCGCGGGCATCGCGGACGCCCTGCACAGCGTGCACCTGGCGGGGTTCGTGCACCGCGACGTCAAGCCGGAGAACGTCCTCATGGACTCCTCCACGCCCAGGCTCACGGACTTCGGCATCTCCAAGATGGCGAACGCGTCCAAGGTCGGCCGCAGCACGATGCTCGCGGGCACGCCGTACTACGTGGCGCCCGAGCTGGTCGACGGCAAGGACGTCAGCCCGGCTGCCGACCTCTACTCTCTCGGGATCGTCCTGTACGAACTGTGCTGCGGTGTCACGCCGTTCGTGGGTGACTCGGTGTTCCAGGTGTTGCGCGACCACTGCGAGAAAGCCCCTGGGCGGCCGAACAGCGTTCCGGACGAGCTGTGGGACGTGATCGCGAACCTGCTGCACAAGAACCCGGCCGCCCGGCCGCGGTCCGCGGAACTTGTCTCGGCGGTGCTGCTGAACCTCTCCTCGCGGCTGCTGAACGCGCCGGTCGGCACCCGTCTCGACCTGCCGCCCGCGGCGATTCCGTTGAATCACGGCAACGACAACGAAACGGTGCTGCGCGTGCCGAACGCTTCCTCGCCCATGCCTGCCAAGCGCAGACGCCGAGCGCTCCCCGTCTTGGCCGCGATCATCGTTCTGCTGGGTGGCGCGGGCGGTACCTACGCGTTGATGTCGGCCAAGGAGAACAGTTCCGGCAACGGCGCGGCCGCCGCCACTCCGACCGGTGGGAACAGCACCACTACGACGATCACGGAGTCGACCACCACAACGTCCAGCGAGGTCCGGATCACCACGATGCCGGACCTGGTCGGCAAGAACGTCAGCGCGGCGAAGGACGCGTTGCCCAGGTCGATGAAGGTGGAGATCGTCGACCAGGTCGACGAGAAGGCCGCGGCGGACACGGTGCTCAGCCAGGAACCTGCTGCCGGGCAACCTGTCGGGGACGGTGTAAAGCTCGTCGTCGCTCGCACCGGCGTGGTCGTTTACCTCGATTCGTTGACGCCGACTGCGGGACGGTGGGGCACCTCGGGAAACGGTTACGTAGTGGGGATGGGAGCCAAGCAGTACGTGCGCTCCGTGGGCACCAACCTCGACCACTACAGCTGTGCGTCGGAGGTGTACAGCGCCGAGTACAACCTCTCGAAGGGCTACCGGCGGTTCGTCGCCGCGGCCGGTTTCAGCGACAACTCCGAGAACACCGCGGTCAAGGTCCAGCTCGAGGTGCTGGCGGACGGCAGGCAGATCTTCACCAAGCCGGTCGGGTTCGGCTCGAACGTCCCGCTCGACCTCGACCTCACCGGCGTGCTGCGGCTGACGTTCCAGTACCAGGTGACGAGTGGCGCCAAGACTTGCAGCAACAGCACCTTTGCCCTCGGTGAGGCGAAGCTTCTCGGTCTGGCCAGGGAGATTCCGATCTCTGGTCTACCCGCGGCGTCCACGGTGCCGACGACCACGACGACCACGACGACGTTTCGGTGACAGCCGAGCTGGAGGTGTCGTCTGGCGGTCGGTCGTGGACGTTTCCGCCGGGAGCTCTGGTCCTCGTGGGACGCGGTGCGGCGAGCGACGTGGTGGTCGACGACCCGGCGGTGTCGCGCAACCATCTGCGGGTCGACTACGACAACGGGTGGGTGCTGCGCGACCACGGTAGTCCGGGCGGCACCTGGGTGGATGGACGGCAGGTGCGCGAACAGCGCATCGTCGGTGAGCTCGTGGTGCGGCTGGCGGGTGAGGTGGAGGTGGTGTTCCGCTGCGGTACCGCCACACCACCGAGCGGCGTGGTCAGCATCGGCCGGGCGGCCGGCAACGACCTGGTGCTCGCTGATCCGATGGTGTCACGGCGGCACGCGACCGCGCGGTACACCGGTGACGGCTGGCGGGTGTCCGATCTGGGCAGCGCGAACCCGGTGCTGCACAACGGTGAACCTGTCGCGGCGGACGCCGTGGTGTCCTGTGGCGACCTGCTCACCTTCGGTTCTACGGACGTCCTCGTCACACCGGTCGGACTCACGCCGTTGCCGGGAGCCAGGCAACACCTGGTCGTTGACGACGTCGGGTTCACGTTGCCCAGCGGTAAGCCGTTGCTCTCCGGTGTGTCGCTGGACGTGCGGCCGGGCGAGCTCGTCGCGGTGGTCGGACCGTCCGGCGCGGGCAAGTCGACCCTGCTGAAGGTGCTGACCGGCACGCTCGTGCCGACGCACGGTCACGTCAGCTACGACGGACTCGACGTGCACGACCACGCGGCTGTTCGTGAACGGATCGGCGTCGTGCCGCAGAAGGACGTGATGCACGTCCGGCTCAGCGCACGCCGGGTACTCGCCTATGCCGCGAAGCTCAGGTTGCCCGCCGACACCACGCGGCGTGAACGCAACGACGTCGTTGCCGCGGCACTGGAACAGGTGGATCTCACCCCGCAAGCGCGGACCACGGTGCGCCGGCTTTCCGGCGGACAGCAGAAACGCGTGTCGATCGCGATGGAACTGCTGACATCGCCACCGTTGCTGTTGCTCGACGAACCGACCTCTGGTCTCGATCCGTGGCTGGACAAGCAGATCATGACCTCCTTGCGCGCTGTTGCGGACACGGGACGGTCAGTCGTGGTCGTGACCCACAACCCCGACAACCTCGCTCAATGCGACCGAATCCTCGTGCTGGCGCCCGGCGGCGTACCGTTCTTCCTGGGCGCGCCCGACGACCTGCGAGTCCGGTTCGGAGCGGCCAGTTGGGCCGACATCTTCGAAGCGGCCGCGAGCCAGCCGGTGCCCGTCGGGGCCGGTGCTCCCGAACGGCGGGTGGCCGCGAGCGTGCCGCAGCCCGCTGCCACCCCGAGAACGGTGTGGCGTCAGCTGGCGACACTGGTATCCCGGCACACCAGGCTCATCCTGGCCGATCCCGGCTACGCCGCGTTCCTCCTGCTGATCCCGTTGTTGCTCGCCGGGCTCGCGCTGGCCGTGCCGGGCGAGGCAGGACTGGGACCACCGGGAGCGGCGGATCCCACCGAACCGACACAGATGCTCGTGCTGCTGTTCGTCGGCGCGGCATTCACCGGCGGCGCCTGCGGAGCAAGGGAGATCGTCGCAGAACGGGCGATCTTCCTGCGCGAACGTGCGGCCGGGCTGCGGCCCCGTGCGTACGGGTTGAGCAAGCTGCTGGTGTTCGGCGTCATCGTTGCTGTGCAAGCGGTCCTGCTGGTGGCCGGGACTCTGGCGGTGAAACCGGGACCGGCGGACGCTGTCCTGCTCGGTCACCAGGTGGTCGAACTGATCGTGGCGGTCTGGCTCACCGCCTTCGCGTCCTGCGCGCTGTCGTTGGTGGTGTCGGCGTGGGTGAAGTCCTCAGAGCAGGTCATGCCTTTGCTGGTGGTGCTGGTGATGGCGCAGCTGGTGTTGTGCGGCGGGATGATCCCCGTGACCGATCGGCCGGTGCTGGAGCAGCTGTCCTGGCTGGCTCCGGCACGCTGGGGGTACGCCGCCGGTGCATCCACTGTGGACGTTCGGTCACATGTGCCTGGTGTGCCCGCGGAGCCGTTGTGGCTGCACGAGCCGCTGTGGTGGCTACTCTCCGCAGGAGTCCTGCTCGCCATGACGGTTCCGCTCGCCGTCCTGCTCGTGCGCAGGGTGGGCAGGCTCCGAGCCGAGTGACCGCCTCTCGTCCCAGGCGATTCCGTAGGACAGGTTGGGGGTGAGATCGCGGAAGACCGCCTTCACCTCACCTGCGCTGTCGGGACGGATCGGCCCTCGCGGTGCGGCGCTGTCGTTGACCTCGCTCATGCGCAGCCCGTCCACCTTCCAGACAGCGGCCGGCGGGCGGTCCGGGGCGAATCTGACGTGCAGATCGAAGAACTCGCACGGAAAACTCGGCGTGCACGCGTAGAACGGCCCCATTCTCCTGGTGCCGGAGAATCGGAAGCGAACGAAGAACTCGTGTTCAGCCTCCTCGGTGAGCGGCTGCGCCAGTTCCAGATCGAAAACGACGCGGCTCGACGAGTAATTCGTCCGCGCCCGCAATGTTCCGCCGGTCAGCACCACTATTTCCGGATCATCGATCGGGGTGCTGTTGTCCCAGTTCTCAGGAACTGGGACCGAAACTTCGAGGCGCACTTCCCGTACTTCACTCACTGATGTCGTGATCCGGCGCATTTCGTACACCTCGGTCACGTCGCGGTCGAGCACCACCCAGGTGCGCAATGCCCTTGTTCGCCACGGTACCTGCTCCGGTCTGCCCCCCGGACTTTCTTTCGAGAGTTCTGCGATCGCGAGCTGTGCCAGGAGCTGGATCCCTTCGTCGATCCGCCTGCTGGCGGTGCGCCGATCGCGGTGGATCTGCCGGGCCACGAGAGCGACGCGGTCGCCGTACAGGCGGGTGTGGCTGTCCTCGGCCAACCCGAGAGCCGTCGCCACGGCGGCGGCGAAGTCTGGGTGCAGGCGTGCTGCCAGTTCTGTCAGCTTGGTGGTCAGAACTGTTCTGACCTGCGCAGGACCCGCGTCCGACGCAAGCGAGAACGTTGTCCGCAGCGCCGGTCCGATGCGGGGCAGGATGTCGGGCGTGTCCAGTCCTCGCCCCTTGCGCAACGCCTTGAGCTCGGCGACGAGGTCACCGATGTCGACCCGCATCTCTGCCTCCCACGAGCAACGCGAGGCACGAGAGTCTAGTCAGCACCTGTTTCCAGGTTTCCCGTTGGTTCGGGTCACAGGAAACCACTTCTGTCCGATCGGTCCGCAGGTGAAGCTTCTGGTGTCAGCAAAAAGCTGACGAAGAAGAGGAAGAATGCGGTCGGTGGGCGTAGCAGCGGGGGTTTGAGATGAGCCTTTTCATGTCGGTCTCCGCGCTGTGCAGAATCGTCGCACTGGCCTTCGTCGCGGGACTTGTCCTCGGCGCCTGGTTCGGCGACCGGACAGGTTCCGCCCCGCCTCCGCAGCCTTCCTCGGCCACCCAGGAGGTAACAGAGCCATGCACACCCACTTCGTCATCGTCGTTGACTTCGTCCAGCTCCTGCTCGCCCTGATCTGAGTGCGACAGTGATGTTCCGGCCGCCGGGTGAAGCTTCCGGCCGGAACGTCGAAGAGCATTCTTTTCAGCTGCCGGGTGAGGCATCATCAATCCATGGCAGCAGCGGAGTTGTCCCTTTTCGGTGGTGAACTGCGGCGGTTGCGCCTGCTGGCAGGGCTGTCCCAGTCCCGGTTCGCCGTTCTGATCCACTACAGCAAGGGTTATCTCAGCAAGGTCGAGACGGGCCGTGCCGAGGTCAACCGCGAGTTCGCGCAGGCCTGCGACGCCGCGCTCAAAGCCAACGGCGCGCTGCTGGAACTGGCCGGTGACCGCCCGCGCAAGCGATCGGTGGGTCAGCTGGCCGCCACGATGAGCGGGTTACCACCGTCCACACCGCATTTTGTCGGCCGTTCCGCGGAGCTGGCGTGCATCACCTCGTTCCTGTCCGCCGAGCAAGGAGCTGTCGCCTGCGCGCTGACCGGACTCGCGGGCGCGGGCAAGACCGCTCTCGCGTTGCGGGCGGCTTGGGCCGTGGCGGACTCGTTCCCGGACGGGTGTGCCTACCTCGACCTCGCCGGACACGCCCCCGAGGCGCAGGCCGTGAGCGCACAGGACGCGTTCCACCCACTTCTGCGCATGCTCGGCGTCCCGGCCGAGCAGATCCCGTCCCATCCGGACGCCAGAGCCAACCTTTATCGCAGTGTGCTGCGCGGCAAGCGATGCCTGTTCGTACTCGACAACGTCGGCAGTGCGCGCCAGGTCGCGCCGCTGCTGCCTTCCGAACCGAGGTGTCGAGTGATCATCACGAGCCGCAACCGACTGAACGCGTTGGATGACGCGGTGCACGTCACGGTGGACGTGCTGCCCGCGGAAACAGCGGTGTCGTTGTTTCGTGCCATTGCGCGGGAGCGTGCGGAGTCAGCCCCGGACGAGGTCGTCGCCCGAGTCGTCGATCGCTGTGGTCGTCTACCGCTGGCGGTGCGCATCGCCGCGGCGCGGTTCCATGGCAGTCCGATGTGGACGCTGGCGGAGTTCGATGAGCGCCTCGTCGACGAGGCGTCCCGGCTGAGTGCGTTGAACGACGGTGAGCGCAGCGTTGCCGCGGCGTTCAGCCTGTCGTGCCAGGCGTTGACCCCTGCCCAGTTGCGGCTGTTCGCACTGCTCGCGCTCCATCCTGGCCGTGACGTGGAGGTGCGCAGCGCGGCGGCACTCGCCGACCTGGGCCTCGTGGAGACGCAACGGTTGCTGGACGACCTCGGCGACGTGCACCTCGTTTCCCCGCTCGGCACGAACCACGTCACCGTGCACGACCTCGTGCGCGCGTTCGCCGGCGATCGCCTTCTTCCGGGTATCGTGCCGGCCGAGCAGGCGGCGGCATTGCGGCGGTTGCTGGACCACAGCCTCCTGCTGACCGAGTCCAGCGACGAGTTCCTCGCGCCGTACCGGCATCGCCTGGCGCTGTCAGTCGGAACGCTCCCGGAGGTTTCGGCGAAGTTCACCGAGCGCGCGACCGCCACCGCGTGGATCGACGCGGAGTGGCCGAACCTGGTGGCCTTGTGCCGCACCGCGGCGGCACGCGGACTCCACGACCAGTGCTGGCAACTGGCGTTCCTGCTCAGGGACTTCTTCTTCCTGACGAAGCTGTGGGACGTGTGGATCGACATCCATCTCCTCGCCGCTGACTCCGCTCGTGTCGCCGGGGACGGGAAGGCGCTCGCGATCACGTTGAACAACCTGGGCATGGCTCATGCCGACCGGGGCGAGCTCGCGGTCGCGATCGGCTACTACGAGGAGGCGCTGGAACAGTTCCGCGAACTGGAGGACCCGCGCGGGGTGACCGACGCGCTGTCCAACATCGCGTGGGCTGCGCTCTATCAGGGCGATCCGGGCAGGACGATGCGCGACCTGAGTGAGGCACGCGCTTCCTACCTGCGAATGAACTCCCCACGTAACGCGGCGATCGCGTTTCGCGGCATGGCGTTGGCCGAAGTAGAGCTCGGCTCGTGCGATGACGCCGTGCGGCACGCGGAGGAGTCCGAGGCCGAGTTCGCGGCGCTCGGCCTGGAGCTGGACGTCGTCATGTCCGCCAATTGCGCGGCGTGGGCCCACTTCCGAGCCGGTCGGCTCGACGACGCGGCAGAACTGTACGCGCGCGCGGTTCAACTGGCCAAGAACTGTGGCAGCCAGTACGAGATGGCTCGCGCGACGACCGGTCTGGGCAATGTCGATGCGGCGAAAGGACATGGGGCCGCGGCGGCAACGAACTGGGCGGCGGCCGATCAGGTGCACGGTGGCCTGAACGATGTCATGGTCGGCGAGACGCGCGCCCGAAAATCCCTGGCGTGACACGGTTTACCCAAAAGCCGGGCAGTTTCGTGACAACCTGCGGCAGGTCGTTAACGGCGACGCACGCCGTCCGATGACGAGCGGGGAGGCAATGAAGAACCCGACCGCCCGGAGGCCGCAGTGGACGAATCCCAAGCACAGCAACCACAGCAGGAGAGCCAGAAGCGAAGGCGCCGTTCGGTCGCCTGGGTGTACTACGCGATCCTCGCCGCCGTCGGCCTGTACGTGGGCTTCGACGTCAACGCGAGTCTGCTGATCCCCGGCGCCCTGTGCGCGTTGTACTCGATCTACATCTTCCGCGGCGGCCGGTTCGTGGTGTGGATCTGGTGACCGCCATGAGAGGAGTGACGCTGATGATCGTGGTCGCCGTGGCTCTCGCGGGCTGCTCGTTCGGACCGACCACGAAGGACGAGGTGTGCGAGAGCTACCAGGAACTCGGGCACAGTGTGAGCAATGCCAACGGAATCTTCGACAACGCGATCTTCGGCGATGCCGGCACGCTGTCCAGTGTGGCCGGTCGCTACGAGGGCGGTAATCAGCTCAAGTCGGACGCTGAGGCACTCGAGGCGATCGCCGACTCGAAGAGCACCACCGTTCTGGCGCTGATGAACGCGACGCAACAGATCGCACAGCTTTGCGGTCAGCAGTTGGGCCGTGGATTCTCGTTACCTGGCTAGTGGCGTGGACGTGGAGATGGGCGACGGCTGCACCAGCCGTTGCCCATCTCCGTGTTGGCGTTCGGATCAGCAGTGACCCACCGAGGTCTGGTTCTCGACCAGCGAGGAGTGGGTCCATCCGGTGCCGGCCGGCGAGGCGATCCGGAACCAGCGCGGTGAGGCGTAGTCGGACTGGGGCGGGTAGACCCACTGCGTGTCGGCCCAGCAGAGCATCGTGACCGACGTGTAGTTCGAGTTGTAGCCGATGGCGGTGCACGAGGTGTTCCCGCACGTGCGCAGGTTGGCACCGCCGGAGTTCGACCCGATGTAGCTCGGGCCGTAGAACGCGGACACGTCCGCCGAGGCCTGCGGGGCCGACATGAGCAGGGCAGTGGCGCTGGCCGCCACCGCGACCAGCAACGCCTTCCACCGCAACCCACGTACCTTCGCGACATCGTTCATGAGAACCGGCCTTTCGATTGGCACTGACTTCCTCGACAACCACCATCGTGAACCGGCGAAATGTGCGATATAAGGTCAGTAGCCGGTCAACAAGCGGTTGTTCAGGCCTGATCGTGAGGAATAATCGAATGAGTGAGAACGGGACGTCGAATCGACGCGGCCGAGTGGTCGCCGAACTGAAGGCGCTGCGCAAGGGGTACGGCGTCGAGTCCCGTGACATAGCCGCTCGCATTGGCCCGGAACTACGTCTGATCTGCGGTTTGGTCGAATCCGACAGTCAGCCCGTGCAACGCGCGAAGCTCGTCGAGGCACTGACCGCGGTCGTCGCGGTGTTGCCCGACCACCTGGCCGCCGCAGCGGCCACGGCATTCGGTTTGCAGGATCGCGGCGAGCGGCGATTCGAGGAACGAATGGCGCGAATGGCCGCCGAGATGGAACGCGACGTGCGAACCGCGCGCCGCCACGTGGACCACCTGATGGGCCGAGTCGCGGAGATGCTGATCGACCTCACGCAGTCGAACAATGCCGAGCGCGAGCCCGAATGGACCTGGCACACGGCGGACCTCGCCACCGTCGTGGTGCTGGGGGCGGAGGAGGCCGAGATCATCGAGCAGCGCCGCGTCGTCAGCAGGGCCGAACACCTGACCGCGGTCGACTACTCCATGACCATCGCCGAGAACCAGCCGCTCGACCTCGCCACCCTGGGATTGGACGTCATTCGTGGCGCGATCCTGCGAACGCCGGAGCGAGTCGGATCGACGCGGGTCAGGTTCGACCTCGGCCTGCCCAGATCGCTTGACGCCGGCGAGGAGCACACGATCGTGATCCGCATGCGGTTGCCCACCACGTTCGCGCCCTACTACGTCTGCACACCGACCCGTCCGTGCGACCGGTTCGACCTCGTGGTCCGGTTCTCGCCGGACAAGGCACCGAGCCGGGCGTGGCGTCTCGAGAACGAGCTCCCAATCGACATCGCGGACCCCTTGTTCACCAGGGAACCGCTCGACGTGGACGTGGCCGGTGAGGTGCATGCCGTGTTCACCGGGTTGACGCTGAACCGTTCGTGCGGGATCGGCTGGGAACCGGCCAATCCGCGCTGAATGTCCTCTTCGGACAGTCGGGTGCAGTCCTCCGGCGGGGCGATCAGGTCGTCGAGGGTCGGTTGGTTCGCTTCGTCCTGCGCTGCTTCGGATGCGGCGCGCAGGGCTGCCGCCAGCGGTTCGTCGCCGCCTGTGCATTGCAGCAAACGGCCGTTGTCCGCGGCGGCGACGGCCGCTGCGTCGGTCCAACATTCCGCGCCAGTTCGCCGGTAACAAGGCACCCCGTCGTATCGGGCTTGACGCGGGGCGCTGGTCCGCGAGCGCCGAACTGGGCAGGCACACGTGGTATGCCCACACCGCCACCGAGATCACGGTCGTGGGGGCGGATTCCGATCCAGTGCGGTACGCCGTGGCGGCAGCGAGGTTGTGCGACCACGCCGTTTCCTGGGACGGGCGGACCAGCTATCCCGTACCGGTGCATTGGCGAGGTTGATGGACCGCAATCACCCTGAGTACCGGCGGACCGTGGATGCGGACGACGACACGGAGAGCGCGTAGTCGGCATAGCGGCTGTCTGCTGGAGATTCAACGGAAAAGCTTGAGCGGCACCGCCTCCGCGAGCATGCGGTAGCCGGCCGGGGTGAGGTGCAGGTGGTCCCCGCCGTCCGCGACGGGCAGGAGCCGGCGCGGGCTCGCCGGATCGCGGACGGCGGCGTCGAAGTCGAGCACGGCGTCGAAGCGGCGGCTGGTGCGGATCCACCGGTTCACCGTCTGCCGGGCCGACTCGCGGAAGCCGTCCGGGTCGTCGTAGAAGCTGCCGCCGAACGGGAGGATCGTCGCGCCGTAGACCTTGATGTCGTGCGCGTCGGCCCGCTCGATGATCTGCTGGTAGGCACCGATGAGGTCGTCGGCCACCTGTTTCTGGGCGGTCTCGGTCGTGGCCGCCGTGCCGATGTCGTTGATGCCCTCGAACAGGATCAGCCACCGGACGCCGGTCTGGGCCAGCAGGTCGCGGTCCAGCCGGGCCAGGACGTTCGGGCCGAGGCCGTCGGCGAGCACCCGGTTGCCGCCCGCGGCCTGGTTGAGCACCGCGACCCGGTTGCGTGACCGGTCGAAGAACTGGTCGGGCCAGCGGTTGTTGCCGTTGGTGGTGGAGCCCCGGCCGTCGGTCAGCGAGTCGCCGATCACGACGACGGCCCCGACGTTCGAGTTGGTGCGCACCTCGACGCCGCTGAGGAAGTACCAGTGGTCGGTGGGCGTCGCGCCGGGCAGGTCGGCCGACTCGGTGTGGTTGCCCGCCAGCAGATGGGAGGTGGTGCGGGAGCCGGGGTGCGAGGTGATGTCGTTGGATGCCTGGCCACGCGCGAGATAGGTGGTCACCGTGAGGACCGTTCCCGGTGGCAGGGCGAAGTTCAGCGGGTCGGAGACGACCAGCGCGCCCTTCGGGACGTCCACTGAGGACCGTCCGTTGAACGTCACCCGCCGGGTCGTGCCCGGCTGGATCGCCGCGACACCGGCCCGGCCGTCCAGCGGGAGTGCGATGGTGACCGCGGTGATCGGCAGGATCGCGCCGCCGAACGCGTTGCTGAACCGCAGGCGCAGACGCTGTCCGCCGACCGAGACTCGGATGGTCTGGCGCAACGTGGCGTCGGCCATCACCAGGCCGTTCTGGGTGAACGGCGGGGGTGGCATGTTGCCCGGTTCGCACAGCTGCGGCATGGATGTCCAGGTGTGCACCCAGCGCTCACGTCCGGATGACGACGCCTGTGCCGTCGCGGGAACGAGTGCCGTGGTGGCGGCCAGACCGAAAAACGAACGCCTTCGCATCATTCAACCTTGGAGTGCGGGGCGAATGTGCGTCAATTGATCTGCGAAGCCGAGTTCATTTTCGATAACTTTTCGAGAATGGTCACCTCGGCAGATAGCGGCGCAGCGGTTGCGACTCCCTTATCAGCGACCTCAGGTCGGCGAGCGTGCCGTGCGCGGCGCCAACAGCACGCGCCTGCACCAGCACGTTCCCGAGCGCGGTCGCCTCGGCCGGGCCCGCGACCACCGGGAGCCCGCACGCGTCGGCGGTGAGCTGGCACAGCAACGAGTTGTGCGAGCCGCCTCCGACGATGTGGACCACGTCGACCTCTTTGCCGGACAACCGTTGCGCGTCCTCGATGGCGTCCCGGTGTGCCACCGCGAGACTGTCCAGGATGGACCGGACGATCTCGGGCCTGGTCGTGGGCGCGAACTGGCCGTGGTCCCGGCACCAGCCCTGGATCCGAGCCGGCATGTCGCCGGGCGGGAGGAACACCGGGTCGTTCGGGTCGAACACCGAACCTCGCGCGTGGGCGGCTTCCCGCAGCAACGGTTCCAGCTGGGCGTCCCAGGTTCGCAGGCATTCCTGCAGCAACCACAGGCCCATCACGTTGCGGAGATAGCGAATCGTGCCGTCCACGCCGCCTTCGTTGGTGAAGTTGGCGGCCCTGCTGTCGGCGGTGAGCACGGGGGAGTCGAGTTCGACGCCGACCAACGACCAGGTGCCGCAGGAGATGTAGGCGAACCGCTCGCCCTCGGCCGGCACCGCGACGACCGCGGAGGCCGTGTCGTGCGAGCCGACCGCGGTGACCTGGACGCCGTCGTGGGTACCGGCCGGATCGCCGGGGTGGCGCAGCTTGGGCAGCAGACCCGGCGGGAGATCGCGGGTCAGCGCGGCCGACCACTGTCCACTTCGGACGTCGATCAGCCCGGTCGTGGTCGCGTTGGTGTACTCGGCGCCCAGCTCTCCGGTCAGCCAGTAGGAGAGCAGGTCCGGGATGAGGAGCAGGTGGGACGCGTGCGCCAGCAGCGGTTCGGCCATCAGCTGGAACATCGTGTTGAACGGCTGGAACTGCAGCCCGTTGAGCTGATACAGCCCGTCCTGCGGCGTGATGCCCTCGGTGCGGGCGTCGCGGTAGTGCACCGGGTTGCCGAGCAACGCGCCGCGCTCGTCGAGCAGGCCGTAGTCCACGGCCCAGCTGTCTATGCCGATGCTGTCCAGGCCGATGCTGTCGAGCTCGGACGCGAGCCGCAGCCCGGTGAGCACCTCCCGGTACAGCCCCAGCACGTCCCAGTGCAGCGTGCCGCGCAGGCGCACCGGCCCGTTCGGGAACCGGTGCACCTCCTCGGTGTGCAGCCTGCCGTCGCCCACCCGGCCGAGCAGCACGCGCCCGCTGGACGCGCCGAGGTCGACGGCCGCGACCGTGGACCGCGCCGTCCTCATCGCAGGAACGCTGCGGCCACGCCGGCGTCGACCGGCACGTGCAGTCCGGTCGTGAGCGACAGCTCGCCGCCGGTCAGGGCGAACACCGCGGCGGCCACGTGCTCGGGCAGCACCTCGCGCTTGAGCAGGGTCCGCTGGGCGTAGAACTCGCCGAGCTTCTCCTCGGGCACGCCGTAGACGGCGGCGCGCTTGGCGCCCCAGCCACCGGCGAAGATGCCGGAACCGCGGACCACGCCGTCCGGGTTGATGCCGTTGACCCGGATGCCGTCGGCGCCCAGTTCGGCGGCGAGCAACCGGACCTGGTGCGCCTGGTCGGCCTTCGCCGCGCCGTACGCCACGTTGTTGGGACCCGCGAACACCGCGTTCTTGCTGGAGATGTAGACGATGTCGCCGCCCATGCCCTGCGCGCGCATCACCTTCGCCGCCTGCTGTGCCACCAGGAACGAGCCCTTGGCCATCACGTCGTGCTGGAGGTCCCAGTCGGCCTCGGTGGTCTCGGCGAGCGGCTTGGAGATCGACAGGCCGGCGTTGTTGACCACCAGGTCCACTCCGCCGAACGCGAGCACCGCCGCCCGGAACGCCTCGGCGATGCCCGCGCCGTCGGTGACATCAACGGTCACCGGCATCGCGACGTCGGACGAGCCGATACCTTCGGCGACCTCACGTGCGCTCTCACTGTCACGGTCCGCCACGACCACACACGCACCCTCGGCGGCCAGCCGTTGCGCGATCGCCCGGCCGATCCCCGAGCCGCCACCGGTGACGAGCGCGACGCGGGTGGCGAGGGGTTTGGGCTTCGGCATCCGTTGCAGCTTGGCCTCTTCGAGCGCCCAGTACTCGATGCGGAACTTCTCGCGCTCCTCGATCGGCGCGTACCGCGACACCGACTCCGCGCCCCGCATGACGTTGATGGCGTTGACGTAGAACTCGCCGGCCACCCGCGCGGTCTGCTTGTTCTTGCCGAAGCTGAACATGCCGACGCCCGGCACGAGCACGATCGCCGGGTCGGCGCCGCGCATCGCCGGGCTGTCCGGCTCGGCGTGCCGCTCGTAGTACGCCCGGTAGTCCTCGCGATAGGCCTCGTGCAGCTGCTTCAGCCGCGCGACGACGTCGGGCAGGGGAGCCGTCGGTGGCAGGTCGAGCACCAGCGGCCGGACCTTGGTGCGCAGGAAGTGGTCCGGGCACGACGTGCCGAGCGCGGCCAGCTCCGGATGCCTCTCGCGGGCGAGGAAGTCGAGCACCACCCCGGTGTCGGTGAAGTGGCCGACCTGCGGGCTGTCCGTGGAGGCCAGGCCGCGGATCACCGGCGCCAGCTCGGCGGCTCTCGCGCGGCGGTCCTGCTCGGTCAGCGGTTCGTGCACCACGGGACCGAACGGCTCGGCGCGGCCGTGCTCGTCGAGGTAGCGCTGCGCGGTCTGGATGATCTCCAGCGAGTTCGCCTCGCACTCGTCGCTGGTGGCGCCCCACGCGGTGATGCCGTGCCCGCCCAGGATCACGCCGATCGCCTGCGGGTTCGCCCGTTTGATCGCCGCGATGTCCAGTCCCAGCTGGAAACCGGGACGGCGCCACGGCACCCACGCCACGCGGTCGCCGAAGCAGGCCTTCACCAGCGCCTCGCCGTCCGCCGCGGTCGCGAGCGCGATGCCCGCGTCCGGGTGCAGGTGGTCGACGTGCGCCGCGTCCACGAGGCCGTGCATCGCGGTGTCGATCGACGGCGCCGCGCCGCCCTTGCCGTGCAGACAGAAGTCGAACGCGGCGACCATCTCGTCCTCGCGCTCGACGCCGGGGTAGACGGCGGTCAGGGCCCGCAGCCGGTCCAGCCGCAGCGCCGCGAGACCGGCCGCCGTGAGCGTGCCCAGGTCGCCGCCGGATCCCTTGACCCACACCAGTTCCACCGGCTGCCCGGTCACCGGGTCGAGCGACTCGCCCTTGGCCGAGGTGTTGCCACCCGCGTAGTTGGTGTTGCGCGGATCGGCTCCCAGCCGGTTGCTCCGCCCCAGCAGCGCTTCCACCTCAGTCACGTCAGGCACCCCATCCGGCGGCCTCGCCGCCGACTCGTTCACGGACGATCTGCTCGGCGTACCCGGATCGCCGGTACGCGGCCATCGGATCGGGATCGAGGCCCATCTCCTCGCGCAGTTCACGCAGGAGCGGCCGGACATCGGTGTTGTAGGCGTCCATCAGCGCGCCGTTCGCGGCGAGCACGTCACCGTCCCGCTGCGCCGCCGCCAACGCCTCGTGGTCCACCAGGAGCGCCTTGGCGGTGGCCTCCTGGACGTTGAGCACCGAACGGATGATCGCCGGGATCTTCGGCTCGATGTTGTGGCACTGGTCGAGCATGAACGCGATGCCCGCGGCCGGCTTCAGCGCGTCGGCCAGCACGATCTCGTGCATGATCCGGAACAGCTGGAACGGGTCGGCCGAGCCGACCATCAGGTCGTCGTCGGCGTAGAAGCGGGAGTTGAAGTCGAACGCGCCGAGCCGGCCCGCCCGCAGCAGGAACGACACGATGAACTCGATGTTCGTACCCGGCGCGTGGTGACCGGTGTCGATCACGACCTGCGCCTTCTCGCCGAGCTGCAGGCAGTGCGCGAACGCGGTGCCCCAGTCCGGCACGTCGGTGGCGTAGAAAGCGGGCTCGAAGAGCTTGTACTCCAGCAACATCCGCTGGTCGCCGCCGAGCCGGGCGTAGGTTTCGGCGAGCGCCTCGGCGAGCCGGTCCTGGCGGGCGCGGAGGTTGTCCTGGCCGGGGTAGTTCAGCCCGTCCGCGAACCACAGCTTCAGGTCCCGCGAGCCCGTCTGGTCCATGATGTCGACGCACTCGAGCAGGTGGCCGGTCGCCTTGCGCCGCACCACCGGATCCGGGTGGCACACGCTGCCGAGCTTGTAGTCGTCGTCCTGGAACACGTTCGAGTTGATGGCACCGAGCTCGACGCCCCGATCCCGGGCATAGGACGCGAGCTTGCCGTAGTCGTCGACCTTGTCCCACGGGATGTGCAGCGCGACCGTCGGCGCGACGCCGGTGAGCCGGTGCACCACCGCCGCGTCGTCGATCTTCTCGTACGGCGTGCGCGGGACTCCCTCCTGGGCGAACACCTTGAAGCGGGTGCCCGAGTTCGCGTACGCCCAGGAAGGGGTCTCGATCCGCTGCTCGCGCAGCGCGGCCTTCACACTCATTGTTCTCTCCCCAAAAAACTCAGTCGAGGTGGAAGACCTCGTCGAGTGGCCGCATACGTTCATCGGCGTTTCCGGTGCCCACGAAGAACTCCGCCATCTCGGCCTGCCACCGGGCGTTGACCTCGGTGCGGGCCATCTCGGCCAGTGCCACGTCGAAGTCGTCGCATTCGAGGTAGCCGATCAGCAGGCCGTCCTCGGCGAGGAAGAGGGAGTAGTTGTGCCATCCCGCCTCGCGCAGGGCGGCCCGCATCTCGGGCCACACCTCGCGGTGCCGCGCCCGGTACTCGTCGATCCGGTCCGGCCGGACTCGCAGGGTGAAGCAGACGCGCATGTCAGAAGTCGAACTTGTCGATGTTGTCCTTGTTGAAGACCGTCGGCGGGCCGAGCACGACCTCGCCCTTGGCGCCGATCGTGTACTCGCCGAGGTCGCCCGCCTTGTACTTCTCGCCCTCGGCACCGGTGATCTGGCCGGACGCGAGCGCGGCGGCGGTGTAGGTGGCGAGGTAGCCGAGCTTGCTCGGGTCCCACAGCGCGAACGCCTTGACCGTGCCGTCCTGGACGAACTTGCGCATCTGGTTCGGCGTGCCGAGACCGGTCAGCTGAACCTTGCCCTTGTACTCCGACGAGCTGAGGTAGCGGGCGGCGGCCGCGACACCGACGGTGGTCGGCGAGATGATGCCCTTGAGGTTCGGGTGCGCCTGCAGCAGACCCTGCGTCTTCTGGAACGACGTCTGGTCGTCGTCGTTGCCGTACGCGGTCTCCACGAGCTTGAGGCCCGCGTACTCGGGCTTCGCGAGCTCGGTCTTCATGACCTCGATCCACGCGTTCTGGTTGGTGGCGTTCGGCGTCGCGGACAGGATCGCGATCTCACCGCTGCCACCGACCGCCTCGGAGATCAGCTTGCACCTGGCCGGCGGCGATCTCGTTCGACGTGGCCTGGTTGATGAAGACGTCCCTGGCGTCCGGCGCGGCGTCGGAGTCGAACGTGACGACCTTCAGGCCCTGGCCGCGCGCGGACTTGAGTGCGGGCGCCACGGCGTTGGCGTCGTTCGCGGAGATCACCAGCGCGTTCTGCTTCTGCTGCGCGGCGGTGTTGATGTAGGTGACCTGGGAGGACGCGGCGGCGTCGGACGGCCCGGTCGCCTTCAGCTCCGCCTTGATCGCGGTGCCGGCGCTCTCCGCGCCCTTCTGCGCCACCGTGAAGTACGGGTTGTTGACCTGCTTGGGCAGGAAGGTGATCTTCAGACCCTCCTTCATCGGCGCGTTCGGGTCGGCCTTGGCGGCGTTCGTGGCGCCGCCGGTCTCCTGGCCCGCACTGTCCTTTGTCGTGCCACCACAGGCGGTGAGTGCGACGGCCCCGGACACCACCAGGGCCAGCACGAGACGTGGGTTCATGGCGTTGCTGCCTTTCGTAGTGCTTTCCTGGAGTTCCCGATGGCGCGTGTGATCGACGGAGCGAGCACGCTGACCAGCAGGAGCAGGCCGGTGACGATGGTGAGCACCTCGGTGGAGGTGTCCTGCAGGATCAGCAGGTTGCGCAGACCGCCCAGCAGCAGCACGCCCGCGAGCACGCCGAAGAGCGATCCCTTGCCGCCGAAGATGGAGACCCCGCCGAGCAGGACCGCGGCGACGACGGCCAGCTCGAGCCCGACGCCGTTGTCCGCGCGGGCACTGGAGAACCGGAACGTGTAGACGATGCCTGCGATCGCGGCCACCGCCCCGGCGAGCACGAACAGGCTCAGCTTGATCCGCTTGACCCGGATGCCGGAGAACCGGGCGCCCTCCTCGTTCGCGCCGATCGCGTAGACCGACCGGCCGAACGAGCTGGCGTGCAGTGCGATCCCGAACAGCACGGCCAGGATCGCGGCCAGCAGGATCGGGAACGGGATGTCGGTGCCGGGCACCGGCGTCGTGCCGAACTCCGTGTAGCTCGCCGGGAAGTCCGCGACGGCCGTGTCGCCCAGCACCACCAGCGCGAGGCCGCGGTAGAGCGCGAGCGTGCCGATGGTGACCGCCAGCGACGGCAGCCCGAGCCGGGTGACGAGCAGTCCGTTGAACGCTCCGCAGACCGCGCCGACGACGATGACGGTCGGCAGGATCGTTTCCAGCGGCCAGCCCGCGTTCCACAGCCAGCCGATCAGCGCGCTGGACAGGCCCAGCACCGACGCGACGGACAGGTCGATCTCGCCCGCCACGATCACCAGTGTCAGCGGGAGCGCGATCAGCGCGATCTCGCCGATGTCGAGGCCGAGGTAGAAGAGGTTGCCGCCGGACAGGAACGAGCCGTCCGTGCTGACCTGGCCGGTCAGCGCCACCACGACGAGCAGGAACACCAGCGCGGTCTCCCACCGCAGGAGGTTACGCATGGCTGGTCCCTTCACTGCGGCGCAAGGCCTTGGCCAGTCGGAGCGCGAGGATCCGGTCGACGGTGATCGCGCTGAGCAGCAGCGCGCCCGCGATCGCCTGCTGCCAGAAGGCGGGGATCTGCAGCACCACCAGGCAGCTCGTGATCGTGGCGAGCAGCAGCGCGCCGAGCGCGGCGCCCACGACCGTCCCGGACCCGCCGAAGATCGCCACGCCACCGACCACGACCGCCGCGACGACCTGCAGTTCCAGGCCCGTGCCCGCCGCCGCGTCCACGGTGCCGTAGCGGGCCACCCACAGCGCGCCGGCCAGCCCGGCGATCAGTCCGGAAAGGACGAACGCGGTCAGGGTGCGCCGGGCGACCGGGATGCCGGCCAGCGTCGCGGCCTCCGGGTTCGAGCCGATCGCGTACAGCTCGCGGCCGGACCGGTAGGAGCGCAGGAAGAGCGCGGCTGCGGCGATGACCACCAGCGTGATCAGCACCAGGACCGGGATGCCGGCCAGCCGGCTGCTGCCCAGGTCGAGCAGGGCGTCCGGCAGGTTCGCGGCGTTGACCTGGTTGCCTTGGGCCAGCGCGTAGTCGACGCCGCGGAACACGTACAGCGTGCCCAGGGTGACGACGAGGCTGGGGACGTTGCCGATCGCGACGAGCAGGCCGTTGACCAGGCCGCAGACCAGTCCGACGCCGACACCGAACGCGATGCCCGCCACCAGCGGCGTGCCGGGATTGCCGGCGAACTGCTCGGCGGTGAGGAACGCGGACAGGCCGAGCACCGAGCCGACGGACAGGTCGACGTTGCGGGTGATGACCACGAGGGTCTGGCCGACCGCGAGCAGCGCGACGATCGAGGCGTTGAGCAGGAGGTCGCGCAGGCTCTGCGGCTGGATGAACCGCGGGTTCACGATCGCGGTGGGGATCACGACCAGGGCCAGGGCGACGAGGATGCCGAGCTCGCGGACGCGGCCGACGCGGGTGCTGAGGCGGCGGGCGGCGGTGCGGCGGGCGGCCGGGGGTGCTTCGACGGTGTCCGACCTGGGAGGTCATGGCGTCACCGCCGTGGGTCGGGTGGCCGCGTGGCGAGCGGCAGGTGTCGTGGGTGCGGTCATCGGGCCACCGCCTGTCCGGCCGCCGCCATCGCCACCCGTTCCTCGGTGGCCTCGGCGCGCGACAGCTCCTCGACCAGCCGGCCCTCGTGCATCACCAGCACCCGGTCGGCCATCCCGAGCACCTCCGGCAGTTCCGACGAGATCATCAGCACCGCCACGCCCTGCCCGGCGAGCTCGGACAGCAGCCGGTGCACCTCGGCCTTGGTGCCGACGTCGATGCCGCGCGTCGGCTCGTCGACGATCAGCACGGACGGCTTGCGCGAGAGCCACTTGGCCAGCACGACCTTCTGCTGGTTGCCGCCGGAGAGCACGCCGACCGGGTCGCTCAGCCGCGCGAACTTCAGCCGCAGCTTGACGGCCCAGTCCTGGGCGAGCGCGCGTTCGCTGCGGCGGCGCAGCAGGCCGAAGGTCGACAGCCGGCCCAGCGAGGCGAGAGCGGTGTTGCGTTCGATGGACGCGTCCATCACGAGTCCCTGCTGGCGGCGGTCCTCCGGCACGAACCCGATACCGGCGGCCATCGCGGCGGTGGGGGAGCCGGGCTTCAACCGGCGGCCGTCCACGTGCACGGAACCCGCGTCGGGGCGGTCGATGCCGAACACCGCCCGCGCCACCTCGCTGCGTCCGGCGCCGACCAGGCCCGACAACGCGACGATCTCGCCGGCGCGGACATCGAACGACACGTCGGTGAACACGCCTTCGCGGGTGAGTCGCTGCACGGACAGCAGGACCGAGCCCGGCGTGGTGTCCTCCTTGGGATAGAGCTGCGAGAGTTCGCGGCCGACCATGCGGCGCACCAGGGAGTCCGGGGTCTCGTCGTCGAGCGGGCCGGACCAGACGAACTCGCCGTCCCGCAGCACCGTGGCGCGCTGGCACAGGGCGAACACCTCGTCGAGCCGGTGCGAGACGAAGAGCACGGCGGCGTCCTGGTCGCGCAACGCCTGCACCACACCGAAAAGTCGCTGGACCTCGTGCGCCGACAAGGCGGCGGTCGGCTCGTCCATGACGATCACGCGCGCGTCGAACGACAGCGCCTTGGCGATCTCGACGAGCTGCTGGTCCGCAATGGACAGTCCGCGGGCCGGCCGGGCCGGGTCGAGCTTGACGCCCAGCCGGGAGAACAGTTCCGAGGTGCGGGCGTGCATCGCGGCGACGTCGATGCGCCGGCCGAGACCGAGCGGCTGGCGGCCCATGAACACGTTCTCGGCCACCGACAGGTCGCCGAAGAGCGTCGGCTCCTGGTAGATGACCGCGATGCCCGCGGCGAGCGCGTCGGCGGGGCCCGAGAACCGCTGTTCCGAGCCGTCGACCAGCACCTGGCCCGTGTCCGGGCGGTGCACCCCGGCGAGGGTCTTGATGAGCGTCGACTTGCCCGCGCCGTTCTCGCCGAGCAGCGCGTGCGCCTCGCCGGGCAGCAGCCGCAGCGACACGCCGGACAGCGCGCGGACGGCGCCGAAAGCCTTGCTCACCTCGTCCAGTGTCACCACGGGAGGTCGGTCCACGGTGTCCGTCTCCTCAGCGTTGAGGTCAGTCTTGAAACGTTTTAACGAGCGGTTGCGAGCAGAGTGGGTCGAATCGACGCGCCGTGTCAAGAGGGAGGCTATGATCCGTTGTCACGTTTCAAGAACGAGGAGCCGCCGGTGAAGCCTTCCGTGGGCATCCGCGACGTCGCCCAGCACGCCGGCGTCTCGAACGCGACCGTCTCGAACGTGCTGAACAGGCCGGATGTCGTCGCACCGGCCACCCGCGAACGGGTGCAGGCCGCGATCGCGGAGCTGGGCTTCGTGCGCAACGAGTCCGCACGTCAGCTGCGTGCCGGCAGCAGCCGCGTGATCGCGTACGTGGTGCTCGACGCGTCGAACCCGTTCTTCACCGACGTCGCGCGCGGGGTCGAGGACGCGGCCAGGGACGCCGGTCTGGCGCTCTTCCTGTGCAACAGCGCCACCGACGCCGGTCGCGAGCGCGAGTACCTGGAGCTGCTGCACGAACAGCGCGTCGAAGGCATCCTGATCACCCCGGTCGACGCCGACAGCACCCGGTTCGCCGACCGCGGCACCCCGCTGGTGTTCGTCGACCGCGAGACGTCGGACGGCGCGCGTTGCTCGGTGGCGGTCGACGACGTGCTCGGCGGTGAGCTCGCGGTGACGCACCTGATCGAGACCGGCCACACGCGCATCGCGATGATCGGCGGTCCGATGTCCATCCAGCAGGTGCGCGACCGGCACGAGGGAGCGCTGCGGGCGCTGGCGCAGGCAGGACTGCCGAAGGACGCGCTGACCGTGCTGGAGACGAAGGGCCTGCAGGTGGCGGAGGGCCGCAGCGCGGGGGAGCGGCTCGTGGGCCTGCCCGCGTCGCGCCGGCCCACCGCGGCGTTCTGCGCCAACGACCTGGTCGCGCTCGGCCTGCTCCAGTCGATGACGCAGCAGGGGTTGCGCGTCCCGGACGACCTGGCCGTGGTGGGCTACGACGACATCGAGTTCGCGGCCGCCGCGGCGGTTCCGCTGACGTCGGTCCGCCAGCCGCGCGAACAGCTCGGACGCACTGCCGCACAGCTGCTGCTGTCGGAGAACGATCCGGATCACGAGCACCGGCACGTGAAGTTCCAGCCCGAACTGGTGGTCCGTGCGTCCACGCGCACCCGCCGCCAGACCGGCTGACGGTTAGGTCACCTGTTCGGCGGGCACCCAACTGGCATGCCCGAAGGCCTGCTCGCTGATCGATACCGGCTGGGTGACCTGCTCGGCACCGGCGGAGTGGCCGAGGTGCGCCGGGCCCGGGACACGCTCCTGGGCCGTGACGTCGCCATCAAACTGTTCCGGGACATGGACGTCCGGCGGTTCGACAACGAGATCCGCACCCTCGCCGGACTGTCGCATCCGGGACTCGTGTCGGTCTACGACGCGGACACGACCGGTGACCTGCCGTTCATGGTGCTGGAACTGGTCGAGGGCAAAACGTTGCGCGATCGGGTCGCGAATGGGCGGTTGCCGGTCGAGGACGTGCGCCGGCTGGGCGCCGCGGTGGCCGACGCGCTCGCCCACGTTCACGCGAACGGGTTCATTCACCGCGACATCAAGCCCTCCAACATCCTGCTGGACGATGGCAACGTCCCGCGCTTGGCCGACTTCGGCCTGGCACTGACGGCGAGCGGCGCCCGGCTCACGAGGACCGGCCAGGTCGTCGGCACCGCGGCCTACCTGGCGCCGGAACAGGTGCGCGGCGCCGAGATCACCCCGGCGGTGGACGTCTACGCGCTCGGCCTGGTGTTGCTGGAGTGTCTGACCGGGCACCGCGAGTACGGGGGCGGCGAGATCGAGGCGGCCGTGGCCCGGCTGCATCGGCCGCCCGCCGTGCCGGCCGATCTGCCGTTCGACCTCGCCCGGTTGTTGTCGCTGATGACGGCCTTGTCCGCCGGTCGCCGGCCTACCGCGCGCGAGTGCGCCGACGTCCTGTCGGCGAAGGACCCGCGCGCGTTGGACCTGCCCACTAACGACCCGCCCACGAAGGTCGCGCCGCTGCCCAGGCGTCCTCGCCGGGTGCTGGCAGCGGCGTCCGTCGCGGTGCTGATGGCCGCGGTCGGTTCGGGGATCGCCGCACGTGATCGGGTACCGGCGCCGCCCGCCGCCACTCCGCCCGTGTCGACGGAGCCGGGTACTGCCGAGCCGATCGCAGAGGAGCCGGTCGCGGAGGAGCCGGTCGTAGAGCGGCCGGTCGTTCCCACCACCGCCGCACAGCCGCCAGAACGGGCCGGGCAGCAGCCGAAGGTCCCGGGCAAGGACAAGAACGGCAAAGGGAACAAGGGCAAGCCCTGAGGTCAGCGGTTGGACGAGGGGAACTGGCCGCCGCTGCTGCCCAGCGCGAGCAGTTCGGTGTACTGGTCCTGCCAGGACCGCTCGGTGGCCAGCAGATCCGAGAGGCGCTGCACCCATTCGGTGTCCACTGGCGGCGTGCCGCCGGCGGCGAGGTGCTGCTCGGTCTCCGCCCGCGCCTTTCGCCACTCGGACAGCGTGGGCTCGACGGCGGGGCCGCCCTTTTCTTCCGACATGCGCAAACAGTACTGCGCCGGGTTTGAACCGTCCCTGCTGTACAGTCCACGTGGTCGGGGTACGTGGGTGTCGGCAGCCTGCCGTCGCGGTCCCCTGAACCAGTCCGGCCTGTGGTGTTCCGGCCGGGGACAGGAGCACCGGCTTGTCGCCGGATCAACAGCTCTACTTTGTTCTTCCCACTTCTTCCACACCGACGGCCGTCGCGGTCCGTCATCTGCGCGGCTGAGGCCCGGATGACATCGACACAACCGTCCAGCCGCAATCGGCGCGCAGCCGTCGACTTCGCCGAGGCGAGGATCGCGGCACAGCTGGAAGAGGCCGTTGCGCAGCGGGCCGCGGCCCGCAGGGTGGCCGAACGCTCGCTCGACGTCGGCGACTGCCGAGAACTCCTTGCCATGCTCGGCCTTTCGACCCAGGGAGCACGCGAATGAGCAAGGGCACCATGAAGTGGTTCAACGGCAGCAAGGGTTTCGGCTTCATCGCCCCGGAGACGGGCGGTGCCGACCTGTTCGTGCACCAGTCCGAGATCCAGGACTACGACCACAAGGGCGTCCCGGACGACCAGCCGGTCGAGTTCGAGGTCGGCGAAGGCCGCAAGGGACCGCAGGCGGTGTCCGTCCGCGTTCTCTGACCGGACGTGAGTGAGACAGGGGCGGCCACGACCACGTGGCCGCCCCTTCTTGCGTTTCCGTGCACCCCGAACCACACGCTGTGAGCGCTAACAGCGATACCGATTCTTAGCTTTGCCGGGCTTGACTGGCGATATGTTAACGATAACACTCGCCGCTTGTGGCACACGCGTGTGCCGGTGCCCACCCGGGGACAACCGAGGAGAAACAATGAGGTTTCCGCAGATCGCGGCTACCGCCGCCGCGCTCGCACTCGCACTCTCCGCCTGTGGTTCGGCGGAGAAGACGGTCGACCAGCAGACCGGCTCGAGCGATGGCGCGCTGGTGGGCGTGACCATGCCGACCCGGTCGTCGGAGCGGTGGATCCACGACGGTGACAACATCAAGAAGGCCCTCGAAGCGAAGGGCTACAAGGTCGACCTGCAGTACGCGGAGAACGACATTCCGACGCAGGCCAACCAGATCGAGAACCAGATCACCAAGAAGGCCAAGCTCCTGATCGTGGCCTCGATCGACGGCACCGCGATCACCTCGCAGCTGCAGCAGGCCGCGGACGCCAAGATCCCGGTGATCGCGTACGACCGGCTGATCCGCAAGAGCCCCAACGTCGACTACTACGCGACGTTCGACAACTTCAAGGTCGGCGTGGAGCAGGCGAACTCGCTGCTCGCCGGCCTGAAGACGCGCGGTGAGGGCCCGTTCAACATCGAGCTGTTCGCGGGCTCGCCGGACGACAACAACGCGACGTTCTTCTTCAACGGCGCCATGTCCGTGCTTCAGCCGCTCGTCGACCAGGGCAAGCTCGTGGTCAAGTCCGGCCAGAAGGACTTCAAGACCGTCGCGATCCTGCGCTGGGAGCCCGCCACCGCGCAGAAGCGAATGGAGGACCTGCTGACCTCCTCGTACGGTGGCGCGAAGGTCGACGGCGTGCTGTCCCCGTACGACGGTCTGTCGATCGGCATCCTGTCCGCGCTCAAGAGCAGCGGCTACGGCACCGCCGGCCAGGCCTACCCGATCGTGACCGGGCAGGACGCCGAGGTCGCGTCGGTGAAGTCGATCATCGCCGGTGAGCAGTACTCCACGATCCACAAGGACACCCGCAAGCTCGCCGAGGTCACGGTGCAGATGGCGGACGCGGTGCTCAAGGGCGGCAAGCCCGAGGTCAACAACACCAAGGACTACGACAACGGTGTCAAGGTCGTGCCGTCCTACCTGTTGCAGCCCGTCACGGTGGACAAGGCCAACTACGAGAAAGAGCTGATCGCGTCCGGGTACTACACCGCGGACCAGCTGAGGTAGAGCAAGTGTCGGACGAAATCCTGGTGATGCGCGGCATCACCAAGAAGTTCGCCGGGGTCACCGCGCTGCACGATGTCGCACTGACCGTGCGGCGCGGTGAGATCCACGCGATCTGCGGAGAGAACGGCGCCGGCAAGTCGACCCTGATGAAGGTGCTGTCCGGGGTGCATCCCCACGGCTCCTACGACGGGGAGATCGTCTTCGACGGCGCGCCCTGCGCGTTTCACGGCGTGCGTGACAGCGAGCGCCGTGGCATCGTGATCATCCACCAGGAACTGGCGCTGTGCGGGCAGCTGTCCGTCGCGGAGAACCTGTTCCTGGGCAACGAAAGGGCGCGGCGCGGGTTCATCGACTGGAACCGCACCAACCACGAGGCGCGGGAGTTGCTCGACCGCGTCGGCTTGCGGGAGAACCCCACGACGCCGGTCAACGACCTCGGCGTGGGCAAGCAGCAGCTGGTCGAGATCGCGAAGGCACTGTCCAAAGAGGTCAGCCTGCTGATCCTCGACGAACCGACGGCCGCGCTGAACGACGACGACTCGCAGCACCTGCTCGACCTGCTCGACGGCCTGCGCGACGAGGGCATCACCTCGGTGATCATCTCGCACAAGCTCAACGAGGTCACCAGGATCGCGGACGCCATCACGGTGCTGCGGGACGGGAAGACCATCGAGACCCTGCCCGCGCAGGGGATCAGCGAGGACCGCATCATCGCCGGGATGGTCGGCCGCGACCTGGAGCACCGGTTCCCGCCGCGCACCCCGGAGATCGGTGACGAGGTGCTGCGCGTCGAGAACTGGACGGTGCACAGCCCGGCCCAGCCCGACCGCAAGGTCGTGGACGACGCCACGCTGTCGTTGCGGCGCGGTGAGATCGTCGGGCTGGCCGGCCTGATGGGCGCCGGGCGCACCGAGCTCGCGATGAGCGTGTTCGGGCGCTCCTACGGCGTGAACATCTCCGGCCGGGTCGTCAAGGACGGCGCGGAGATCGACACCCGCACGGTTCGAGCGGCGATCCGCAACGGTCTCGCGTACGTCAGTGAGGACCGCAAGCGGTACGGCCTCAACCTGATCGAGGACGTGCAGCGCAACGTGTCGGCCGCGGGACTGCGCAAGCTCGCGCCACATGGCTGGGTGAACGAGAACGAGGAGTACACGGTCGCGGAACGGTTCCGGCGGTCGATGGCCATCAAGGTTTCGGCCGTCTCCACGCCGACCCGCACGCTGTCCGGTGGTAACCAGCAGAAGGTCGTGCTGGCCAAGTGGATGTTCACCGATCCGGACGTGCTGATCCTCGACGAGCCGACACGCGGCATCGACGTCGGCGCGAAGTACGAGATCTACTCGATCATCAACGACCTCGCGGCGCAGGGCCGCGCGGTGCTGGTGATCTCGTCGGAACTGCCGGAACTGCTCGGCATGTGCGACCGGATCTACGCGCTGTCCGAGGGCCGGATCACCGGTGAGGTGGACCGCGCCGACGCCACGCAGGAAAGTCTGATGCAGTACATGACCCGAGGACAAAACTCATGACCACGAAGCTCGCGCCGCCGGCGGTCCCCGCGGCTGCCGGCTCGTCGCGCCGGATCTCGATCAACCCGAGGCAGTCGGGCATCTACGTCGCGTTCGCGCTGATCATCGTGCTCTTCGCGGTGCTGACCGACGGTGCGCTGCTGCAGCCGCAGAACATCTCCAACATCATCGTGCAGAACTCGTACGTGCTGATCCTGGCGATCGGCATGATCCTGGTGATCATCGGTGGCCACATCGACCTGTCCGTCGGGTCGACCGTGGCGCTGACGGGCGCGATCTGCGCGGTGCTGACCGTCCAATGGGGACTGCCGTGGCCACTGGCCGTGCTGCTGACCCTCGGGTCGGGCGCTGTCATCGGTGCGGCGCAGGGATACTGGATCGCCTACTTCGGCATCCCGGCGTTCATCGTGACGCTGGCCGGCATGCTCGTGTTCCGCGCGCTCACCCTGACCGTGCTCGGCAACCAGGGCATCGGCCCGTTCCCGGACGAGATCCGCTCGCTGTCCAACGGCTTCACCGGCGGCTACCTCGGCAACGTCGGCCTCGGCCCGCTGGGCGGTGCCGACGTGGTGAGCTTGCTGGCCGGCTTCGCCTGCATCGCCGGGTTCGCGTTCTCCCAGTGGCGCAAGCGAATGGCCCGGCTCGGCTACCGGCAGACCGTCGACCCGATGCCGGTCTTCTTACTGAAGATCGTCGGCGTGGCGGTAGTCGTGCTCGCGGTCGTCGTCCAGCTCGCGCGCTTCCGGAACCTTCCGTGGGTACTGGTGCTGCTCGCGGTCCTCGTGCTCGGCTACTCGCTGATGGCGAACAACTCCGTGTTCGGGCGGCACATCTACTCGATCGGCGGCAACCTGCAGGCCGCCACGCTGTCCGGCGTGAAGGTCAAGGCCGTCACGTTCTGGGTGTTCGTCAACATGGGCGTACTGGCCGCGCTGGCAGGCGTGATCTTCGCCGGCCGGCTCAACCAGGCGGGTCCGACCGCGGGCACGGCCTTCGAGCTCGACGCGATCGCCGCCGCGTTCATCGGCGGCGCCGCCGTGCAGGGCGGCGTCGGCAAGGTGATCGGTGCCATCACCGGCGGCCTGATCATGGGCGTGATCAACAACGGTATGTCGCTGATCGGCGCGCCCAGTGAACAGGTGATGCTGGTGAAGGGTCTCGTGCTGCTCGCGGCCGTGGCCTATGACGTGTGGACCAAGCGCCGCGCCTGACCGGTCAGCGCTGCACGACCCAGCCGCCGCCGCCGTCGTCGTCGTTGCGGAGCAGGGTTACCGCCTCGATCTTGTGCCCGTCGAACGTGCCGAGCAGGTGCGGCCGGCGGGCCAGATCGACGGTGACGGTGTCTCTGCGCGGCACCAGCCTGCCGATCTCGCGCAACGACGACGAGAACGGGCCGTCGTCGCTGGGGTCGACCGCTCCGGACACGAGCAGTGAGCCGTGACCGAGAGCGCCTCCACGTGGACGTCGCGGGCGGACAGCACGGTCAGCAGGGATCGGGACGACATCGGCCCGACGGTCAGCGATGTCTGATCAGACCGACTTCGGTCGTGTTGTCGCGTCTTGTGGTGGGTTGCGGTTTCGTACTGGCGGCACGGCTTCGCCTTACGCCGACCCGGCACATGCCCCTCCTTCGTCCGGCGTGTGCCGGACCGTATTTCTGTGGCTGGGTTTCGTAGGTGGTTACGGGGACGTCGTTCAGCGCCGTGCGACTGGTGACGGTTTCGTAGGTGGTCACCAGGTGCGAGTTGCGTATTTCCGACTTCGCGGATTAAAAGGGTGGCAAGTCACCCAGTACTGGTTCCGGGGCGCGTTGGTAGGTTTTTCCGGCTGGGCTGCGGAAGCAGAACCTTCCCGGTTTCGGCTGGCTTACTTCCCAGACGGCGCGGCCTTTCACGCGGTGATGGCGTCGACAGAACGCGCCGAGGTTTCCCGGTGAGGTTGAGCCGAGTGGGAAGGGCACCGTGTGGTCGAGGTCTGATTGGTGGGCCTGGCGGGTGCAGCCGGGGAAGCGGCACGTTCGGTCGCGCATCCAGACGAATCGCTGCAGGGCTTTCGGAGGGCGGTAGGTGCGGGTGCCGAACTCCAACGCCTCACCGGTCACGGGATCGGTCAGCAGGCGGCGCCACGTCGCGTCTCCGGCTAGTTCGCGGGCCATCTCGGCGGTGATCGGGCCGTAGCCGGCCAGTTCGCCGGGCTGTTCGGACAGAGCCACTGCGCCATGAGGCGCCTTGTCGTATTCCTAGCAAAGATGGGAGGAACTTGGAGGAACGTTCCTAGGTCCGATGGCTAACCCGGATCCGAAAGGTGAAAGGGACAAGAGCATGCCAGGAAAGCAACGATCGCGCCCAGGCGCATGGGGCGAGGCGTTGTGGGACCTGCGTGATATGGCGAAAGCTGGATTGCCTGAATCCTAATCTCCAGACGATGTAAGTCCGCATCCACCGGAAAGGCGCCCGTAACCGGTGCCACGTCCTGCGGCGGCCTGATGGGTTGGTCTCCGCAACCTCCAGGGCGTGGAGCGATGCCCAGTGAGGGTATTCAAGGAGATGAGTGAGATGCCTACGTCACGCTGACAACGTACGACAAGGACGAACATGGGATCGCCTAAGGGGCGCGAGCCCTATGGCGACGGAGGCCCCGTAGTAGTCGCAGGAGTCACGCCCTGCCAAGGAGGACGGGAGAATCGTCCGCGACCCGAGACGGCGCGGCAGAACTCAACCGCGTCCAACTCCAGCACCGGACCGTCCGAACCCCACGCGCCACCGGCTGGTCCGGTCAGCCGCAACGTGAACGGACGTCCGTGCCGCCCGGCCCACTCCCGCACGACGTTGTCCACCAGTACGCCGTCGTGGTCCGCCGTCAGTACCATGGGCGCACCGGTGGCATGGGCGAGGTCGGCCCGGTGCATCCACGGGTCGCGGGTCATGATCACGTCACTGAGGAAGCCGAGCATCCACTCCTCCTCGCGGCCGTTCACCGCCTGTGCCGGGCATCTTCCGGCTGCGGATGAACCACGGCATACGGCGGCGCGCCTTCGCAGAGAGTGGGGTCACGAAGGCGTAGCGGGCGGCGATGTCGGCGGGGGACATGTCGACGCGTTCCTCGACCTGCAGAGCGGTCGGTGCGTCGATGAACACGCCACCGCGTGACTGAGTGAGCTTGACCTGACGCATGCTCTCGCGGATCGACGCGGACATCTCGGCCATGCCCGGCAGGTGTGCGGCCATTGCGCGCGCGTCCCAGCCCGGGCACTCGGTGGGCTTGGCCCAGTCCTGCGGCGCGAGGCCTTCGAGGAGGGCGAGGAACCGTTCGTACTCGGTCTTCGCGAGACGCATCGCGGTGTCGCGGTCGAGCGCGGACGTGCGGGGCTTCACTAGAACGGTGGAGGTCATGGAATTCCCCTCAGTGGAGGTCCGGGAAGGTCGAGGTCGGCGGCGAACATGTCGATCACGCGGGGGAGTTGGCGCAACCAGCGGTCGCCGCCGGGTTCGTTGGCGAGTTGCTGGTCGATCAGGCCGCCGCTCAGTGCCAGGAAGAGGTCGATGTCGGCGTCGTCGGTGATGCCGATCCGGCCTATCGCCTCGTGCAGCAGTCGCATCACCTCGACCGACGGGGCGTAGGCGGCTTCGGACGGTACGAAGCCGGGGATGGAGCGCTGGTTCATCAGCTGGAAACGGGCGACGTTGGCGATCGAGAAGTCGAAGAAGTCGCTCGCGATCCGCAGCAGCGCTTCGCGTGGCGCCGGCGGCAGGTTCTGGAGGTTCCGCTCGGCCTCGGCGAGGTAGTCCGTCCAGGCCTGGCCGAACATCGCGTCGTAGATGGCGTTCTTCGAGTCGAAGTGCGAGTAGAGCGACGGTGAGCGCATCCCGATCATGGCCGCCACCTCCCGCAACGTGACAGCGGCCAGGCCGTCGCGGCCGCGATGTCCCACGCGGCGGCGACTGTCTCCCTTCGGGTGGCCTCACGTCGTTCGGCCTGCCTATCGCGATTAGGTGCAACGCTCATAGTTGGGCAGAGTCCGCCCGCAAGCCCCGTTGTCAAGGGTGCGACGAGCATCACCGACCGATTCGGTCGGTTTACCTACCGAATCGGTCGGTCAGGACGTATCGTCGATCCCATGGCACGAAACCGGCACCAGGTGGACGAGGGCATCCTCGACCGCGCCGCCGCGCTGTTCGCCCAGCACGGCTTCGCTCACACGTCGCTCAAGACCGTGGCGGACGCCGTCGGTCTGTCGAAAGCCGGGCTGCTGCACCACTTCCCGAGCAAGGAAGCGCTCTTCGCCGCGACTCGCGAACTCGTGGCGGACCTGGGGAGGCGGGTGCTCGACCAGATTTCGGAGCTCCCGCCCGGTCCCGGCCGCGACCGGCGCGCGCTGGAGCTGCTGACCGACGTGGCGCTGGAATGTCCCGGCCTGGTGTCGCTGGCGTTCAGCGTCACGCACGAGGCCGGTCAGCCGCCCAAGGACTTCAGCGACGACCACGCGCACGTCTTCGAGATGTTCGGCGTCGATCCGCTGTCCAGCGATCCGGCGCGGCTCGTCCGGGTCATCGGCGCGCTCAGCGCACTGGCCGTGCTCAGCCTTGCCGCCAACCAGCACGGCATGAAGACCGGCTGGCGGCCCCACATCATCGCAACCTGCGTCGACGCGCTCGGCCACGCACAGAAGGACTGAACATCATGGCAAGCCTGCTCCAAAGACTCGGCCTGGCCGCCCACCGGCGCCGGCTGCTCTTCGTCCTGCTGTGGCTGGTCGTCCTGACCGGCTCGGTCGTCGGCGCCGTCACGCTGTCCGGCGAGACCTCCAACAACTTCTCCATGCCCGGCCAGGAGTCCACCACCGCGCTGGACCGGATCAAGGCCGAGTTCGGCACGAGCGGTGCGACCGCCCGCGTCGTCGTCCAGGCGCCGGACGGCCAGAAGCTGACCACGCCGGAGAACGCCCAGGCGATCGGCGGACTGGTCGCGGACCTCGCGAAGCTGCCCGGCGTCACGTCGGCCAGCAACCCGCTCGACCCGGCGGCGCCGTCGGTCAACGCGGACCAGAACACCGCGTACAGCACCGTCACCTACCGGGCGGTCGCGGGCGAGGTCACCGACGCGGAGCGCAACGCCTTGCTGGACAAGGTTTCCAGCGTGCAGGGGCTCACCGCTGAGGTCAGTGGCGAGGCGGTCATGGCGCCGCCGCACGTCGGCGGCATCACCGAGGGCATCGGCGTCGTCATCGCGTTGCTGATTCTCGCGCTCACGTACGGATCGCTTGTGGCGGCGGGGATGAACCTGCTGACCGCGGCCATCGGGGTCGGCATCGGCGCGCTCGGCGTCACCATCGCCACCGGGTTCATGGACCTGCAGTCGACCACCCCGATCCTGGCCACGATGCTGGGTCTCGCGGTCGGCATCGACTACGCGCTCTTCATCATCAACCGCTACCGCCAGGAACTGCGGGGCGGCGCGGACGTCGGCGCGGCCATCGGCATCGCGGTCGGCACGGCGGGCTCGGCGGTCGTGACCGCGGGCATCACCGTCGTGATCGCACTGGCGGGCCTCGCCGTCGCGGGCATCCCGTTCCTGACCCAGATGGGCATCGCCGCCGCGGCGACCATCGTGGTCGCCGTGCTCGTCGCCATCACGCTGGTCCCGGCGGTGCTGAGCTACCTCGGCCGCCGCGCCCTGCCGCGCAAGCAGCGCGCCGCCACCGCCGAGGTGCGCGACCGCGGCGTCTACCGCGGCTGGATCAACGGTGTGGTCAAGCGCCGGATCTCCGTGCTGCTGCTGGGCATCATCGCGCTCGGAGTGATCGCCGTCCCGGTCGCCTCGATGCGCACGACGCTCGTGCAGATGCCGGCCGAGGGCAGCACCCAGGCCAAGGCCGAGCGCATGATCGCCGACGGTTTCGGCGAGGGCATGAACGGTCCGCTCCTGGTCCTGTTCGAGGGCAACGACGCCGTCGCGAAGGCGGGCGCCGCCGCACCGGCCATCGGCAAGCTGAACGACGTCGCGTTCGTCGCCCCGGCCCGCCCGAACGCCGACGGCAGCGCCGCGCTGCTCACCGTGCTCCCGAAGTCCGGTCCGACGAGCGAGGCCACCGAGCAACTGGTGGCCGACCTGCGCGCGGAGCTCGACGGCAAGGCCTCCGTGACCGGCGCGACCGCCGTCGGCGTCGACGTGGCCGGCTCGCTCAACCGCGCACTGCCGCTCTACCTGGCCGTGGTCGTGGGCCTGGCGCTTGTGTTGCTGGTGCTGGTGTTCCGCTCGCTGCTGGTGCCGCTGGTCGGCGTGCTCGGCTTCCTGCTGACCATCGGTGCCTCGCTCGGCGCGACCGTCGCGGTGTTCCAGTGGGGCTGGCTCGGCGACCTGGTCAACCTCGACAGCGCCGGACCCCTGATCAGCCTCACGCCGATCATCGTGATCGGCATCCTGTTCGGACTCGCGATGGACTACCAGGTCTTCCTGGTGTCGCGGATGCACGAGGCACACCACCGCGGTCTCGCCGCGAAGGACGCGATCGTCACCGGCTTCAAGCAGGCGGCCCCGGTCGTCGTGGCGGCCGCGCTGATCATGTTCTCGGTGTTCGCCGGCTTCGTCCCCGCGGGTGAGCCGACGGTCAAGTCCATCGCGTTCGCGCTGGCGATGGGCATCCTGTTCGACGCCTTCGTGGTCCGCATGGTGCTGGTGCCCGCGGCGCTGGCCCTGCTCGGCGACGCCGCGTGGTGGCTGCCGAAGTGGCTGCGCTGGCTGCCCGAGCTGGACGTGGAGGGCGCCGCGCTCGCCACGCCGGAGAAGGCGGAAGCGGACGAGCGCGAGCCCGTCAGCGTCTAAGCACCTGGCCAGAAGTCTTGTCCGGAACCTCAGGCGACTCGTTGCTGCCGGCGTCAGCAAGTACCACCAACTCAACATCAACAGGCGTTTTTCTACTACCAACAGGGCGTTTCGGGCCCGGGCACCTGGTGCCGGTGCTGCGGGATGTGGAACAGGTTGGGTGTAGTTGACGGCGATTCGATCAAGAGTCGGTGGTACTTGCAGACGCCTGGGCTGGACGCCGAACCGCTCCGCGAGTAACGGACAGGACTTCGGGCAGCCTGCTTAGACACGCACTGGCAGAGTGATCGCGGAAGGACGGGCCGGACCGTGGTGCACGGTCTGGTCCGCCGCGAGCATGGTCGTCGCGGTGGCCCGCGACTCTCCGGTGCCGGGATTGCGGGCATAACGCGGGAAGGCGCCGCTGGACACCTGGACCCGGATGCGGTGGCCGCGCTGGAACCGGTACGCGGTGGGCCACAACCGTACGGTGGCACAACGGGTCTCGTCCGCCGCAACCAAGCTGACCAACCCGTCGCACACGTTCCACGAGCGGCCGTCCTGGTCGACGTCGCAGAGCCGGACGAACACGTCGGCGTGCGGCAGGCTGGACGAGAACCAGATCTCGGCGCTCACCTCACCGATCACCTCGACGTCCTGGTCGAGAACGGCCGTGGTGTAGGTGAGCACGTCCGGCCGGGCCTCCAGCGCGGTGTTGTCGACCCGGCCGGCATCCTTGACCATCCGCACGCCACCGGCCGCCGGGGTCGGATCGGCCGGGTCGTAGCGGTAGCCGTCCACTTCGGACTCAACCGGTGGGTCGACGCTCAACGTGCCGCCGGAACCGAGGTGGAAGCGCTGCGGCGAGTACCCGGCGGGCGGCCACGAGTCGAAGTCGCGCCAGGCGTTCTCGCCCATGACGTACAGGCGGACGGGCGAGCGGTGCGCGGGTTCCTCGCCGCGCGCCAGGGGCAGCGCGAAGTCGACGGCCTCGTCGACCGGAGTGGAGTCGAACTCGGTGTGGGTCCCCGGACCGACCGTCAGCCGCGCCGGAAGTCCGTTGTCCTGCAGGATCTGGAAGTCGCGCAGCTGGCCGGGCAGGAAGATGTCGTACCAGCCACCGACCGAGCTGACCGGCACGGTCACGCCGGCGACCCGGTGGGTGTTGTCGAGCCCGTCCCACCTCGGGGCATCCGCGTCGTGCGCCAGGATGTCCTGGATGTACGCGGACTCACCGAACGCGGCGACGTCGGCGCGGTTGAGCGGAAGCGTCCCCAGCGCCTTCGCGGTCTTCTTCCCCTGGAACATCGTGCGCAGCATTGCCAGCGGACGTTGCTGGGTGCCGACCAGCACGCCCCACTCGAACGGCGTCTCCAGCGACATGCCGTCGGAACGCAGGAACTCGAGCGTCAGCGCGGACTCCGTGACGACCGGGATCATCGCCTTGACCTGAGGCGGCAACTGGTCGGCGACCGCCCACTGCACGTGTCCGAGATAGCTCGGGCCGTAGAGCACGATCGCGTCGGACCAGGGCTGCGCCACCAGCCAGTCGAGCGTCGCGAGCCCGTCCTCGCGTTCCTGCCGCATCGGGTCGAACGCGCCGCCGGAACCAAATCCGCCGCGCGTGCTCTGGACCAGCACCTGGTATCCGCGCTCGGCCAGCGGTCGCGCGAGCAGGGAGCCCAGCCCGCCCCTGCCGTAGGGGGAGCGGAGCAACGCGGTCGGCAGTCCGTCGCCACCGGACTTCGGCGTCCACCGGTCCGCCAGCAGTTCGACGCCGTCGGGCATCGGCACGCGGAGATTCCGCTGCACCACCACGTTGCGGGTCAGCGGCGGGGACAGCTTCAGCTTGCGCTGAATGAGGTAGCTGATCATCGGGAAGCCTCCGAGCTCATCGCGGTCATCAGAACCGACAGCACGCCCAGCAGGCGGTCGGTGAAAGCCTCGGCATCGAGCGGCTCCTCGCCCTGCACGACCCAGGTCGTGACGAGCGCACCCGCGCCACCGGTCATGAACGAGGCGAGGTCGTCGACCCCCTGCGGGGCGAGCCGGTCGCCGTAGATCCGCTCGATGAACTGCCGGTTGACCGGCAGCATCAGGCTGATCAGCCCGCGGTCCAGTGCGAACGCGCACGAGCCCGTGAGGAGAGCCCGGTAGTACGGCCGGTGGCGGACGAAGTGCCGCGCCAGCGCGAGTATCTCCGCGCGTCCGTCCGGCCCCTCGGGGACACCGGACAGACCCGGCAGCAACTCCCGCCGCGCGAGGTCGAGACCGGCCTCCAGCAGCAGCCCGTCGAGGTCACCGAAGTGCTGGTACACGACCCGGCGGCTGACGTCCGCGGTCTCGGCGATCTCGGCGATCGTGACGGCCTTCGTGCCGCGCTCGGACACGAGCGCGACCGCGGCCTGCATGACCGCCGCACGGGTGCGGCGCACCCGGCGATCGCGCACGGGCTCGCTGTCGTGCAGATCCATGGCAGGATCCTGCACGTGTGTTACTAAGTAGTCAAGTGTTACTTAACTCGTCGTCACGCGCCTCGGGCCAGGTACTTCTTGATGCAGTGCACGACGCCCAGCCGGCTGGCGAAGGCGTTGAAGTCGGCGAGCCGGACCACCGAGAACCCCAGACCGGTCCACAGCCGGTCCATCTCGTCGTCGATCGCGGCGAGGTCCGCCTGCTCGCCGTGGCCGAACGTGGGCAGGTAGACGTTGCGCCCGACGCTGGAACTGTGCTCCACCAGGCAGTTGTTCCAGGTGATGTGGTGCCACGACCGCACCTGGACGGTGGACTCCGGCTGGGCGCCCGCCGCCGCGAACTCCGCGACCACCTCGCGCAGTTCCGCGCCGTCCGGGGTGGCGGCGAAGTCGCGCAGCGCGGCGAACGAGAGCTCCTGGCTGATGTGGGGCCGGTGCACGAGCGGGTTGCGCTGCACCGCGAAGCCGCGCCGGTCGAACTCGGCGGCGATCTCGTCGTAGGCGTTCTGCAGACCGAACGGAGACGTGGTGCCGAGTAGGTCGTCGGCGAGCTTCGGACTGCCCACGAGCACGCGGAACCTGCCGTCGTCGGTCCGGCCGGCCAGGGTGACGAACATGTCGATGTGGAAGATCGGCTGGAGGTCGCCGGTGCCACCGCCCGGCAGGTCGAGCAGGTACGCGCCGGACTCGACGGTCGCGTAGTACTTCTTGAGGCCCAGCGGGCGTTTCGTGCCGACGAGCTGGAGCTCGCGCGCACTGTCGACGTGCCGGCCGAACAGCTCCCGCACGAACTCGACCGGCGTCGTGCCCGCCGGCACGCTGACCGGCAGCTCACCGCTCCCGACCAGCTCGAGCGTGTCGAGGAAGTAGTCCGTGCCCAGCAACCAGAAGTCGTCGCCGATCAGGCAGTTCCCGCCCTGGAACACCAGCGGAGCCTGACTTGCCCGCACGGTGCTGTACTCCTCGACGTTGTCCGCGATCAGCGAGTCGCCCGCGCGGGGAAACGACCACGGCTCCAGCAGGTACGTCGCCTGCTCGCCGGTGTCGTCGGCGTCGACGAGCGCGAGGTACCCGTCCTCGGCCCAGTCGGTGAAGTCGATGTAGTCGGGCATCGGCACGTAGGTCACGTTGGCAGGCAGGTGCCCGGCCGCGCCGAACCACTCCTCGATCCTCTGCCGGTCGCTCTCGTGGTGCACCACGACGAACCGGGTGCCGGCCCGCATCGAGTTGATCACCGAGCGGTAGCCGGTCGTGAGCTCGGCCGCCTGCACACCGTAGGAGGGGAACGACAGCAGCAGGGTGTCGATCGACCCGGACCACGACGAGATCAGGCTGGGACGACGCACGCCGGGCTTGTCGCGGAACACGTTCAGCGTGGCGGCACGGGCGGTGTCCAGGGCGGGGAACAGATCCCGGTCGGTGCGCCGGTGCTGTGGCGCGTCCGGAACGAGGAACCGGTAGGCGGCGTCTCCGTACGTGCCGGCACCCATGGTTGTACCTCCGAGATCGGTGGTTCGAGTGCAGGCAGGATCGCAGAACCGGCGACCGCGGGCGCGCTTTCCCGGCGAAACGGCCCAGACCGGGCCAGCGCGGCGGACGCGCTGACCCGGCCTGGTTCTGGTGGCGGCGGTGGTCTGGTCAGAGTGCGACTGGCTTGCCGCCGAGGGTGACGACGAGCTTGCCGTCGGAGGCGAAGGACCAGCCGAGCGCGCCGGTGAAGCCGGCGCAGCGGGAGCCGTTGGTACCGGCCCAGAACTGGTTGGTGCCGTCGGCGTTGCCGACGGTCTTGTCGTTCGTGCCACTGCTGCTCCGGCACGAGGTGTTGGTGCGGAAGACCGAGCTGCCGGCGTCGAACGAGTAGTTGCGCTCGTCGTTGTCGATGCTCAGGTTGTTCGACACGGCCATCGAGCCGGGGTTGCGGTTGTAGGTGAAGCCGTGCTTGCCGTTGTCGAAGGCGATGGTGCGGCGGATGGTGTGGTTGACGGCGATGTCCTCGCCGCCGAGCTTGAAGCCGTTGCGGTCGCCGTTGCCGGCCTGCCCGCCGTTGCTCAGCGTGCCGTTCTTGTACGCCAGGGAGTCCTCGATGGTCACCGCGCCGATGGCACCGGTGTCGGTCTTGGTGTAGAGGTCCCAGCCGTCGTCGATGTTGTTGTGCGCCACCGCGTAACGGAACACGTTGCCCGGTCCCGAGGTCAGCTTCGCGGCGAACCCGTCGGCGTCCTCACCGTCGGAGTCGGCGTTGTCGTGCGACTCGGCACTGAGGATGAGGTTGTTCGAGGGCCACTGGTCCTTCGGTGTGCTGGACAGCATCCGGGACAGCTGCAGGCCGGTGTCGCGGTTGAAACGGGTGATGGTGCGTTCGACGATGTTGTTGCTGCCGCCGACGAAAATGCCGTTGTCGCCGGCCCGCTCGACGGTGATGCCGTTGATGTGCCAGAACGAGCCGTTGACCGCGAGGCCGCGGTTGGCCGGATCTTCGGTCTGCGCCGAGAAGTTCAGCACCGGCTTCTCGCCCTGGTGGGCAGTCAGCTTCTTGCGGGCGCTCGACGTGCCGTTGTTCGTCGGCGGAATCGTCACCGTCTGCGTGAAGCTGTAGGTGCCGCCACGCATCAGAATCGTGCCGCCGGCCGCGATCCGGGTGAGGGCGGACGTCAGCGTGGTCGGGTCGGAGATCGAGCCCGCAGCGCCGTCACGACCGGTCGGCGACACGTACAGCGCATTGGCGGGCTGAGTGCCAGTGGTGGTCGTGGTGGGACCGGTGGTCGTTGTTGTTGTGGTCGTTGTGGTGGTGGAGGTCGTCGTGCTGGTCGGGCCGCCGCCGACCGGTGTGAGGGTCCACTGCTTGGTGGCCGCGCCGTCGCAGGAGTTGGTCTGCACCAACGCTTCTGCCGCGGTGGAGTTGTCCTTGATGTTCATGCACTTGCCGCCGTTGGCGTTGACGAGGCGGTAGTCGGCGCCACTCGCGGTCAGCGCCCAGACCTGGCTCGCGGCGCCCGTGCAGGTCTCCAGCTGGACCGGCTTGCCGGCGCTGGTCGACGCGTCCCGCACGCCGGCGCACAGGGCACCCGAGGTCATCCGGAACCCACCACTGACCTCGGTCAGCACCCATGCCTGGCCGGCACACGCCGCCTGCTTGAGCTGCGTGCCGCCGGGGTCCAGGCACTGCCCGCTGCCGCTGTTCTTCACCACGTAGGTGCCCGCGCCGACCGCGGCACTGGCGGGCGCGGCGATGCTGGGCCACACCGCGAGCGTGGTGACCAGCGCGACGGCCGCGCCACCCGAGATCAGACCGGCGCGCATGCGACGCTTTTTTGACAAGCGGGCAGGATGCTCCGTTTTGCCCATGACGATCCCCACTTCCGAATGCTCTCCGAAAAGGTGGCCGGGGTGGACACCTTTGTGGCGGCGGAAAGCAGGCCGGATGTTATGAGGCACACCGTGAGCTGGTCAACGGCCGTTTCTTCGAACGGCCGGCGACGTTCGACGTCGAAGTTGTCGAACATCGAGGTCATTGCCATCGCGGTTGATCATCAATTGTTCCGCGAATGCGGGCGGTTTATATTCGTGAACAGGATCGGTTGTTCAATGAAAAGCCGGTCGGATCGGGGTTGTCCATCCGGTGGTTGCCGGTGAACCCGACCACCTGGGTGCCTCCGGCGGGGATCGTCGCGGAGTAGGCGACGTTGGTGGCCTCCACCTGCGGACCGGACTGCCGGCTGGTCGCGTTCCACATGTCCGTGACGATCTGGCCGCGGGTGAACGACCAGCGCAGCGTCCACCCGGAGACCGGCGCGTTCCCGGTGTTGGTGATCGTCACGTCGGCGTTGAACCCGCCGTTCCAGCGATGGGTGACGCGGTAGCTGACGCTGCACCCGAACGCGATGGGAGTGGTGGTGGTCGTCGGCGCGGGCCCAGGAGCCGGAGCCGGTGCCGGCGCCCTGGGGACGACGGGTGGCGGCGTTGCCGTCGTGCCGCTCGGTGGTGTGGCCTGGCCGCGGCAGGGATCGCCCCACAGGCCGAGGCCGGCCCTGGTCGCGGCCGCCTCGGCGTCCTGGTAGGCGGGATCGTGCGGCGCGTCGCCGCGCAGCACCCCCTGGCTGACCGCGAGCAGCGCGTACTCGGTGCCGTCCTCGAGCCAGAGCGGTGCCTCGTCGACGATCGCCGGGTCCCCCTGATCGACCTTGACCCGCTTGTCCAGCAGGAACGCCTTGGCGAACGCGGCGGCGGCGCTCGCCCAGCACTCCTCCGGGCTGGCGAGCCCCGCCATCCGGATCCGCGTGCCGTCGGACAGCAGGACGGTGCGGCCGTCCTCCACGCCCTGCACGGTCAGGGTGGTCGTGATGGTCGGCGGCGCGATGAGGTTGTGAGTAGTCGGTGGCGTCGAGGCCGGTTCGGCAGGCGATCCGGTGCAGCTGGCGGCCAGGACCGTCACGGTGAGCACGGTGAAGTGCGGTCTGCTTCTCATTTGCTTTTCCCCCGGTACTGCGGCGATACGTGGAGCTGTCCCAATAGCGGACGGTAGGGCCCGTTTCCGGCCGAGGTCAATACGAGACTGATGTGTCTCGTAGCACGTGACCTGCGGCGGGCGGGTGAACCGCCCGCCCCATTCGAGCTGTTCGACTCGAATTTCCGTCGAATCCGGGGTCGAATTGTCGAAGGCGGCCATTTGATTGACGCACGGCGCACGCGTTCGTAATATCCGGTTCACGCTCGTGGACGGTGTTCATGAATGTGAAATGACCATTCGAAGGGTATGCGCCATGCGATTGTTCGTACGTGCGCTTGTGCTGGCGTGCGCCTGCACGGGGTTGGTGAGCACACCTGCCCAGGCCGGTAAGGACTTATCCAGGGAGGTGCTCGAAGCGGGGAACGGGTGGGCTTCGAGCGGCACCGGGACGACCGGTGGTGCATTCGCGCCCAAGGGCAACGTGCACACCGTGCGAAACCGCGCGGAACTCGTCGCCGCATTGGCCGCACCCGCGCCGAGGATCATCAAGGTCAAAGGCGTGATCGAGGCGAACACCGGCGCCGACGGGAAGGCGCTGAAATGTGCGGACTACGCGACGGGTGGTTACCGCCTGGACGCGTATCTGGCCGCATACGACCCCGCCGTCTGGGGCCGTGACCGTGAGCCGGAAGGACCTCTGGAGGACGCGCGGGCTGCCTCTGCGCGCAACCAGGCGGCGGTGATCGCGCTCAACGTCGGCTCGGACACGACGATCATCGGGGCCGGCCCCGGCGCCGGGATCACCGGCGGCAACCTGCGGATCCACGGCGTGCGCAACGTGATCGTCCGCAACCTCACCTTCCGCGACACCAGCGACTGCTTCCCCGCCTGGGACCCGAACGACAACAGCCCCGGCGCGCCTCCCGGCAACTGGAACTCGCTGTACGACTCGGTGTCGATCCAGCGCTCGGAGAACGTGTGGGCCGACCACAACACGTTCACCGACGCACCGAACCTCGACAGCACCCAGCCGCTGTACTTCGGCCGGCCCTACCAGGTGCACGACGGCCAGCTCGACATCACCTCCGCCGCCGACCTGGTCACCGTGTCGCGCAACGTCTTCGCCGACCACGGCAAGACCATGCTGATCGGCTCGTCGAACTCCTCCACCACGGACCCCGGCAAACTGCGGGTCTCGGTGCACCACAACGTCTTCCGCAACGTCCAGGAACGCGCGCCGCGGGTCCGGTTCGGCCAGGTGCACGTCTACAACAACCTGTACGAGGGCACGCAGGTGTACAGCTGGGGCGTCGGCGTGCAGTCGAAGATCTACGCGCAGAACAACCTCATCCGCGGCATCGCACCCGAGAAGATCGTCTACAACTGGGGCGGCACGGCCATCACCGACACCGGCAACCTCCTCGACGGCAAGCCGGCCAGCCTGGTCGACGCCTACAACACCGCGAACCCGGCCCTGCAACTCGGCACCGACGCCGGATGGACGCCCACGCTGAACCGGGGACTCGAACCCGCGCACCGCGTGGCCCGGCTCGACGCGGGTGCCCAGCCCGCCGGACGCCACCTCGTCGTGGGCGACGGCTTCGCCACCGTGCAGTCGGCCATCGACGCCGCACCCGCGGGCGCCGTGATCACCCTGAGGAAGGGGCACTACCGCGAAGTCGTGAAGATCCCGGCGAGCAAGCGTGGCCTCACGTTGCGCGGTGCCACCGGCCGCGCCGAGGACGTGATCATCGACTTCGACAACGCCAACGGGACGAAGAAGCCCGACGGCACGACGTACGGCACGACGGGCAGCGCGACCGCGACCATCGCGGCGGACGACTTCACCGCGCGGGACCTCACGTTCCGCAACTCGTTCGACCGCAAGCAGCATCCGGAGATCACCTCCACCCAGGCGGTGGCGGTGAAGACGACCGGCGACCGGATGCTGTTCGAGCGCGTGCGGTTCGAAGGACACCAGGACACGCTGTACGCCGACACCGCGAACGTGACCACGCGAGCCCGTCAGTACTACAAGGACTGCTGGATCACCGGCGACGTCGACTTCATCTTCGGCCGGGCGACCGCCGTCTTCGACCGCGCGACGATCACCGCGCTCAGCCGCGGCAGTGACCCGAACGGCTACATCACCGCCGCGAGCACCCGCCGCGACAACCCGTACGGCTTCCTGATCGTGAACTCGCGCGTGCTCAGCGACGCACCCGCCGGCACCTACTACCTCGGCCGGCCCTGGCATCCCGGCGGTGACGTGGACGCCATCGCGCAGGTGGTCTTCCGCAACACCTCGCTGCCCGCCGCCATCAAGCCGGCCCCGTGGACCGACATGTCGGGTTTCCCTTGGCGTGAAGCCAGGTTCTTCGAGTACGGCAACACCGGTCCCGGCGCGGGCACCGGCCCCGACCGGCCGCGGCTGACCGCCGAGGAGGCCAAGCGGTTCACGAAGAGCGCGTATCTGGGTGGGTGGAACCCGGCGTGAGGACCCGCACCTGGGCGCCCTACGCGCTCATCGCTCCGACACTGCTGCTGATGGCGGTGTTCCTGGTCTACCCGATCGCGAGCGTCGGCTGGTTCAGCCTGCGCCAGCACACGGTGACCCAGCCGTGGAAGAACGGGTTCATCGGGCTGGAGAACTTCCGGCACATGCTCTTCGAGGATCCGCTGTTCTGGCAGAGCCTCGCGTTCAGCGCCAAGTGGGTCGGCGTCGAGGTCGGCCTGCAGCTCGTGCTCGGCCTGGTCCTCGCGTTGATCGTCAACGAGACGTTCGTCGGCCGCGCGATGGCCCGCTCGCTGGTGTTCTCGCCGTGGGCGGTGTCCGGCGTGCTCACCACGGGCATCTGGATCCTGCTCTACAACCCGTCCACCGGCATCTTCCAGCAGCTCGCGCAGTGGGGGATCGGCGATCCCGGCACGTCCGTGCTCGGCAACCCGGACACGGTGTTCACCGCGACCGTGATCACCGAGCTGTGGCGCGGTGTGCCGTTCTTCGCGATCCTGCTGCTCGCCGACCTGCAGACCATCCCGAACGACCTGTACGAGGCGGCCTCGGTCGACGGCGCCGGGCGGTGGCGGCGGTTCATCAGCGTCACGCTGCCGCACCTGCGGGACGCGATCGTGCTCTCGACGCTGCTGCGGGCGGTGTGGGAGTTCAACAACGTCGACCTGATCTACACGCTGACCGGTGGTGGCCCGGCCAACCAGACGACAACCCTGCCGTTGTACGTGGCGCGAAAAGCCGTGGACTCGCACGACTTCGGCTACGGCTCGGCGCTCACCGTCGCCGGGTTCGTGATCCTGCTGTTCTTCTCGATCCTCTACCTGAGGGTGTCCAAGTTCGGGAGCCGCACGTGACCCAGACACTCGTTCGCCCGGACACCTCACTCGAACCACCCGTGCCGCCGCCTCCTCGGCGGAAGAAGCCGCGTGATCCCAGCCGGTACCTGCGGCTGCACCTGCCGTTGATGCTGTACCTGCTGTTCACGCTCATCCCGTTCTACTGGATGCTCGTCTTCGCGGTCCGGCCGGCGGGGGAGACCGCGCTGGTGCCGTGGCCGATCACCTTCGAGCACTTCGACACCGTCTGGAACGGCGTCGGGTTCGGGTTGTTCTTCCAGAACAGCCTGATCATCGGCGTCGGCACCATGGTCGTGGTCAGCGTCTTCGCGCTGATGGGCGGGTATGCGCTGGCCCGGTTCAAGTTCCGCGGGCAGCGGCTGTTCCTGCTCGCGTTGCTGTGCACGCAGTTCATCCCCGGCGCGATGCTGCTGATCCCGTTGTTCGTGATCTTCAAGAGCGCCGGGCTACTGAACAGCCTCACCGGTCTGGTCATCGCGGACACCGCTTTCCAGCTGCCGCTCGCGCTGATCCTGATGAGCGGCTTCGTGCGCAACGTGCCGATCGAGCTGGAGGAAGCGGCCATGGTCGACGGCTGCTCCCGGTTGCGTGCGTTCTTCGCGGTCACGCTGCCGCAGCTGCGTCCCGCGCTTGTCGCGGTGGGGTCGTTCGCGTTCATCGGTGCCTGGAACAACTTCCTGTTCGCGCTGATGTTCGCGAGCAGGCAGGACAAGTTCACGTTGCCGGTCGGGTTGAGCTACGCGCTCGGCGAGTTCAACACCGACTTCGGGGCACTCGCGGCGGGTGGAGTCGTCGCCGCGGTGCCGGTCGTGCTGGTTTTCGCCGTGGTGCAGCGGTTCCTGGTGCAGGGACTGAGCGCGGGCGCGGTCAAGGGTTAGGGAGAGACGATGAGAAGACTGCTGGTCGCGCTGGTGCTCGTGCTGGGCGGATGTTCGGCGGGAGGGGGAGGAGACGGGCAGACCACGATCACGTTCTGGGACAACAACGGCGGCCCTGGCCGAACACCGATCTACCAGGAGCTGATCAAGCGGTTCGAGGCCGCGAACCCGAACATCAAGATCGAGTACGTCGGTGTGCCGAGCTCGTCGGTGCAGCAGAAGTACGACACGGCCATCGCCGGCGGGTCCACCCCGGACGTCGGCGGCGTGACCACCTCCTACCTCGCGCACCTGGTGGGGCAGGACGCCCTGGAACCGCTCGACGACCGGGTGGAGTCCGGGCCGCTCAAGGGAAAGCTGCTCTCCGGTCTGGTCGAGACCGTCCGGCAGACCGCGGCGGACGGCAAGCTCTACGCCGCGCCGGCCTCCGGCAACCTCGACGTGATCTGGTACCGCTCGGACCTGTTCTCCGAGCAGAAGATCGAGACGCCGAAGACGTGGGACCAGCTGGCCGACGCGGCGGCGAAGCTGACCAAGCCCGCCGACAACAAGTACGGCTTCACCATCCGCGGCGGCGCCGGATCGATCTTCCAGCTGCTCGCCGAGGCCTACTCCTACTCGGGCGTCGAGAAGTTCTACGACGGCGGCAAGAGCACGGTCTCCGATCCGCGCAACGCCGAGCTCGCCACCTTGGTCGCCGGGATGTACAAGAAGGCCACGCCCGAGGCTGACGTCAACAACAACTACACGCAGATGGTCGCCCAGTTCACCGGCGGCACGGTCGCGATGATGCACCACAACCTGGGCTCCACCGCGGACGTCATGAAGGCGCTCGGCCCGGACAAGGTCAGGGCCATGCCGCTCCCGGTCGGCCCGTCCGGCAAGCGCACCGTCGTGCCGAACCCGACCGACGGGTTCGCGGTCTTCAAGGGCAGCAAGAACCCGGACGCGTCCTGGAAGTTCGTCGAGTTCCTGACCTCGGCGGAGAGCAACGGGTACTGGAACGAGAAGGTCGGCCAGATCCCCGCGAACACCGACGTGCGCGGTGCCGAGTGGATCCAGAAGAACGCGGCCGTGAAGATGGCGCTCGGCGTGCTGGAGGACCCGGCCACGGTGCTCGTTCCGGCGCCGGTCTACCTGCCGGAGTACTCGTCGATCACCAAGACCGACACCGAGCCGCTGTACCAGAAGGTGCTGCTCGGGCAGATGAGCGCGCAGGAGTTCCTCGACCAGCTCGGGTCGAAGCTCACGACCGCCCAGCAGGAATGGGAGAAGCGAAAGTGATCGAACGGGTGGCCGTGCGGACGTTCACGACGAGCGCCTTCACGGCCGTGGATCCCGAAGGGCATCGCCACCCCGCGCCCGAGCACGAGGTCACCGAGGCGCTGCTGGAGATCACCGACGCCGACGGTGCCACCGGGTACTGCGCGATCCAGCCCGACCAGTTGCGGCCGGCGGTGCTCGACAAGCACGTGCGGCCGGTGCTGCTCGGACAGGACCCGTGGGACCGGGAACGGTTGTGGCGACTGCTCGGGCGAAGGCAGCGCGGCTCGGGCGGCGGGTTCACCGACCGCGCGCTGGGGTTCGTCGACCAGGCGCTGTGGGACCTCGTCGCGCGCAAGGCCGGGCTGCCCGCGTGGAAGCTCGCCGGCGGTGCCCGCGACCGGATCCCGGCCTACGGCAGCACGATGTGCGGTGACACCGACGGTCTGGCAACACCCAGCGACTACGCGGACTTCGCGAAGCAGCTGGTGTCCATCGGCTACCGCGCGATCAAGCTGCACACCTGGATGCCGCCGGTGCCCGGAGCACCGAGCGTCGCCCGGGACATCGCGGCGTGCCAGGCGGTGCGCGACGCGGTCGGCCCGGACATCGAGCTGATGCTCGACGCCAGCCACTGGTACTCGCGCACCGAGGCGTTGCGGCTCGGGAAGGCGTTGCAGGAGCTCGACTACTACTGGTTCGAGGAGCCGATGGAGGAGGCGTCGATCAGCTCCTACCGGTGGCTGTCCGAGCAGCTCGCCATCCCGGTGATCGGGCCGGAGGTGGCGTGGGGCAAGCACCTGACCCGGGCCGAGTGGATCACGTCGGGCGCGTGCGACATCCTGCGCGCCGGTCCGGCCGGGTGCGGCGGCATCACGGCGACGCTCAAGGCGGTGCACCTGGCCGAGGCGTTCAACCTCGACTGCGAGATCCACGGCAACGGCACGGGCAGTCTCACCGTGCTGGGCGCGACGGACTCCGGCCGGTGGTACGAACGCGGCCTGCTGCACCCGAACGTCGATTTCGACGCGGTCCCGCCGCACCGCTGGTCGATTTCCGATCCGCTGGACGAGAACGGTGAGGTCGCGTTGCCGGTTTCGCCTGGAATCGGTGACCACTGGAACTTCGAGTTCATATCTTTGAACACCGTCGAAATCTGGTGACGGAAAAGGCCCCCGGCGCGCCGGGGGCCTTTTCGCTATCGGTAGGTGACGTCCGAGGTCTTGTACAGGCAGTTCGTGCTGTCCGCACCGCTGCCGATCTTCGACGGCTCGCCGCTGGTGACGCCCTTGTACTTCTCGCACACCACGATCTTGCGGCTGCTGTCGCCCACGATCGTGATCTTGGAGTACCTGGCCGTGTCCCCGTAGTTGGTGTTGATGCCCACCAGGGTCTTACCGGGGGAGAACACCGTGATGTTCTCCAGGACCACGTGCCGCTTGTGCTGGGTCTTGCAGTTGCCGCAGGACCGGTAGAGCTTGCCGAAGTCGTCCACCTGGAAGTTGCGGATGATCATCGTGCCCGGTCCGTTGTGCTGGAACACCTTGTCGGCGGCCTTGCGGGCGCCGCCACCGTTGATGGTCATGGTCTGCGACGACGAGGTGCCCTTGAACGTGGCCGCGTCCTCGCCGACGTCCTCCCACCACACGTTGGTCAGCGTGCACGTGCCGAGGCAGTGGACGCCGTCGGCCGCGGGTGCGCCGAGCACGACGTTCTTGAGCGTGGCGCCGTTCGCCAGCTCGAAGATCGGCTTCTGGCTCTCGCCCTGTCCGTCCCCGCCGAGCTCGCCGGTGCCGTAGAACCGTTTCATCCCGCCGTCGTAGGAACCGCTCGGAACCTTGATGGTCGAGCTGACGGGCTTGGGACCGCTCGGGGTGGGGAACGTGCTTCCGGCCGCTTGTGCGGCCGGTGTGGCCAACGCGGTCATCGCGACCAATGTGGCGGCGAACGTCATTGTCGCCAGTTTCTTCATCTACCCTCCGTCGGATCGTACGGCGGTAATTTCGAGGGTAGGGCCGATCGTGAATTTGCTCAACATTCTTCGAATGTTCGAATCGAATTTGTCGAACGTGTTGACGCATCAGTTGCTGATGGATAGCTTCAGTTCACCGCCGCCCATCAATGGGAGAGTGGAATGCAACTGAAAGTCAGGAGCGCCGCTGCGCTCATGAGTGCCGCATTGGTGGGCATAGCATTGTTCGTGCCGTCGGCCGCGGCCGCACCGGCACTGGTCGGCTGGGCCACCCAGGGCGGTGGCACGTCCGGCGGCGGCAACGCCAGTCCGGTCACCGTCACCACCGCGGCGGCCTTCAACTCGGCCGTGCAGTCGTCGAGCGCGGCGGTCGTGCGGGTGTCCGGCACGATCACGCTGTCGAGCATGGCCAGGGTGGCCTCGAACAAGACCATCGAGGGCGTCGGCTCCGGTGCCACGATCACCGGGCAGGGCCTGAACATCTCCAAGGTCTCGAACGTGATCGTGCGCAACCTGAACTTCCGCAACTGGGGCGATGACGCGATCAACGTCCAGTACTCGACCCGCGTGTGGATCGACCACAACAGCTTCTCGAACGGCTACGACGGCGCGGTCGACGTCAAGCGCGCCTCCGACTACGTCACCGTGTCCTGGAACAAGTTCTCCAGCCACAACAAGACGATGCTGCTCGGGCACAGCGACGACAACGGCTCCGAGGACCGCGGCAAACTGCGGGTCTCCTACCACCACAACTGGTTCGCCGGCACGCAGCAGCGACACCCGCGGGTGCGCTTCGGCAACCCTGTGCACGTGTTCAACAACTACTACGGCGGGGTGACCGACTACGGCGTCGCGTCCACTGTGGAAGCCGGTGTTCTGGTCGAGGGCAACTACTTCGAGAACACCAAGGACCCGTTCCACCGCGGTGAGGGCAGCTCACCGGGCGGGTCGCTGGTGGCGCGCAACAACCACCACGTCGGCTCGGGCTCGGGTGACCAGGGCGGCTCGGTGAAGAGCATCCCGTACGGCTACTCGCTCGACAGCGCGAGCAGCGTGAAGGGCATCGTGACCGCCGGGGCCGGAGCGGGCCGCGGCTGACAGGACCAGGATCAAGGCAACCAGGAGGTGCCCCGTGCGGCGAGCCGGGGCGCCTCTTCGGTGTTCCGGTGCGGGCTCGGCGCCGGTGCTGTAACGGTTCAGCGCTGGTTCAGCGCCGGTTCTGAACCGGAATGCGGTGACCGAAGTTGCGGGCGTGGAAGGCGGCGATCCGCTTCCACGTCGCGACCGGGTTGGAGTACATCGGCAGGTGCCCGCTGTGCGGGATCTCGGCGAGGTCGACGCCGTTCGTGTCCAGTGTGGGCAGATAGGACAGCGTCGCGCACTCCTCGCCGTAGAGGTACAGCCGCGGGCAGGGCAGCGAGAGGAACTTCGAGAGCAGGTCGCCGTGGTCGGCCAGTTCGACCATCGACCGGAAGATGCCGGGCACGGCACCGCGCTGGACCTTGTACGGCAGGCTCGACGCGTACAGGCCGCTCGCGTACTGCGGCGCGTGACGCACCTGCTCGATGAAGCGGCCGAACACGTCGCCCGGTCCCTGGTGGGTCAGCACCTGTCTTGTGCCCAGGCAGTCCTCGGGGGCCAGGACGCCCTTGATGTTGACGAAGCTGAGCACTCGGCCCGGCTCGCGGTGCGCGAGCAGTAGCGCGGTCAGCCCGCCCATCGAATGGCCGACGAGGTGGTAGCGGCCGATACCCGCCCGGTCGAGCACCGCGTGCGCGGCGTCCACCATGAACGGCACGTCGATCGCCTGCAGGTCGGCGCATTCCGTGGCGCCGCACCCCGGTGCGTCATAGGCGAGAAAAGCACGACCGGCGAAGTCGTGCCGCTGGGTGATGTCGGTGTAGTCCTCCTTGCTCGTGCCGAAGCCGTGCAGGAACACGATGGGCTCGTGGGCGCCGCCCCGATGCACGGCGGCAATCTTGAGGTTCACCCCCTGCACACGCAGACGGAGTTGTTCGTGGACCGGCCTGTTCCCCGATGACATGGCGTTTTCCCCGGTGTGATCGCAGGTGCGGACTGCGGAAAAGAGGTCGCCAGCATGTCACCCGTTGTGAGCGCTCACAAGTAGTTGAACCGTTCACGATCCCGGTCCGTATTCCGATATGCCGGCAGATGTTGACCACCAAGTCGTGAGGTTTCGAACATGTCGAGAGCACATGCACGACCGGAGCGCGGCAAGCGCCGGCTCATCGCCGGAATCGCTGTCGCCGCAACGCTTACCGGTGTCACCGCGGCCGTCGCGTTCGCCGCGGGTGGTGACAGCGGCAGTCAGTCGATCGCCTGTCCGCAGGCCGTTGTCGGGCAGGTGCCCGCCGCGGCCCAGGCCGAGGTCCAGCGCGAACTGGCCAACCTGGACAAACAAATCGCCGAGGCCAACAACCGGTTGCGCACGTCAGCCGGTGAGGGCGGCCCGAACTTCGTGCAGAACGCGATCCTCGGCCCGCTGGCGAGCAAGCGGGTCGCCGCGCTGAACCGGATCGAGACCGCGATCGGCCGCGTCGCCGCCAAGCCGGAGGGCCTGGAGCGGTTCGCCACCTGTGGACTCGGCCAGGCGCCCGCCGTCGCGGCACCGGCCACCACCACGCAGGCCGCCGGTAACAACGCGGGCGGCAACAACGCGGGCGGCAACAACGCGGGCGGCAACAACGGCAACAACGCGAACGGCAACGGTTCGGCGGCGGCCGGGCAGGCGATCGAGTGCCCGGTGCCGGTGGTGCAGAACGTTCCGGCCGCGGCGCGCGCCGAGGTCGACCGCGAGCTCGCGAACCTGAACAAGCAGCAGGCCGAGGCGAACGACCGGTTGCGCACGTCGGCCGGTCAGGGCGGGCCGAACTTCGTGCAGAACGCGATCCTCGGCCCGCTGGAGGACAAGCGGGTCGCCTCGCTGAACCGGATCGAGACCGCGATCGGCCGCGTTGCGGCCAAGCCGGAAGGCCTGGAGCGCTTCGCTACCTGCTCACTCAGGTAAACCTCTCCTCGGGGTGAGCGTCTCCCAGGGGTCCTGCCGAACGGACGCGCCGCCGTTCGGCAGGATCTTGACGCGTTGTGCGGTAGTGGTGAATGTTAGCGCGAACATCATCCCTGCAACGGAGCAACTCTGATGAAGAGACTGACCGCTTTACTCGCCACGTCGGCGCTCATGCTGTCCACTTCGGTCCCGGTGACAGCCGCCGTCGAGTCGGTGACGGTGCGGCCCGACCCGACCTATCAGCAGGAACCGTTCCAGGGCTGGGGCACGAGCCTGATCTGGTTCGCCCACGCGACCGGTGGCTACCCGGACGAGATCCGCAACCAGCTCGCGGAGCTGCTGTTCGGCGAGGACGGGCTCAACCTGAACATCGCGCGCTACAACATCGGCGGCGGCAACGCGCCGGACGTGCCGGAGTACCTGCGGGCGGGCGCGGACGTGCCGGGCTGGTGGAAGGCGCCGGCGGGCACCACCCGTGAGGACACCGACTGGTGGCGGGCCGGTGATCCCAAGCTGTTCGACGCGAAGGCGGACCAGCACCAGCGCTGGTGGGTCGACAGGATCAAGTCCAAGGTGGACCGCTGGGAGGCGTTCAGCAACTCCCCGCCGTGGTTCCAGACCGTCAGCGGCTACGTGTCGGGCGGCTTCGACGCGTCCGCGGACCAGCTGCGCGAGGACAAGATCAACGAGTTCGCCTCGTACCTGACGCAGGTGAGCACCGAGATGGAGCGCGCGCACGGCATCAAGTTCCAGACGCTCGACCCGTTCAACGAGCCCAACACCACGTACTGGAAAACCACGCTCGGCCCCGACGGCAACCCCACGGGTGGCCGCCAGGAGGGCGCCCACATGGGTCCCGCACTGCAGGCGAAGGTCGTGCCCGCGGTGGCGGAAGCGTTGCGCGCCAAGCGGTCGAAGACCGTGGTGTCTGCTCCGGACGAGACGAACCCCGGCATCTTCGCCGACGACTGGGCCGGCTACCCGGCCGCGGTCCGCGACAAGGTCGGGCAGCTGAACGTGCACACCTACGGCCAGGACCGCCGCACGTCGGCCCGTGACATCGCCAAGGCCGCCGACAAGACGCTCTGGATGAGCGAGGTCGACGGTTCGTGGGGCGACTCGCAGAACTTCACGGCGATGGACTCCGGCCTGGGCATCGCCGCGCGCGTGATCGACGACCTGCGCGAGCTCGAGCCGCGCGCCTGGCTGCTGTGGCAGGCGATCGAGGACTACGACAACATGAAGCCCGGCGGTGAGACGCCGAACGGGATGAACTGGGGCGTCGTGCAGATCCCGTTCAACTGCGGACCGCAGGACACGCTCGCGACCTGCCCGGCGAAGGTCAACTCGAAGTTCCACACGCTGCGGAACTTCACCCACTTCGTCAAGCCGGGTGACCGCCTGGTCAAGGTGAACACCACCTCGGACCTCGCGGCCATCCGCGGCACCGAGCTGAAGACGATGGTGCACCTCAACAGGGCCGAGCAGGCCAAGTCCGTGACGCTGGACTTCTCGGCGTTCTCGTCGGTGCGCTCGAACGCGACCGTGCGGCCGATCGTCACCGACCAGCACGGTGCGTTGGTCAAGGGCGCCGCGGTCAAGGTGAAGGACAGGAAGGCCACGCTCTCCGTGCCGGCCCGCTCGGTCACGACGTTCGAGGTGACCGGCGTCAGCGGGGTGAACCGCTCGGGTGCACTGGGTGGCGACCTGCGGCTGACGGGTGCCCAGAGCGGCAAGTCCCTCGCCCCTTCCGGCACTACGCTCATCCAGCGCACGACCGACGTCAACGCCCGCAACCAGGTGTGGCGAGTGGAGCGGCGCACGGGCGGCTACGGTAACGACGTCCAGTTCTCCGTGACGAACGCCGAGACGGGCCAGCGCATCGCCGCGGTCAACGGCGACGCCGCTCTGACGAAGTCCGACAGTCCGGCCGCCAGGTGGGTGCTCTCGTCCACCGGAGACGGCAGCTGGACGTTCGTGAACGTCGCCACCGGCGCGCTGCTCGACGTCAACGGTGAGTCGCGTGAGGACGGCGCCAAGATCGGTCTCTACCACGCGACGTCCGGTGCGAACCAGCGCTGGACCGCGGTTCCGGTTTCGAACAAGTAGTCAGGTAATTGGGAGTGACGGTGGCGCGCAAACACCTTCTGGTGGTCTTGGTCCTGCTCTGCGGAGCATGCACGACCGAGCCGCCGGGCTCGCCATCGTCTCTTCCCGAATCGATGAAACCGCCCACGCTCGTCAACGAGGTGGTGCCACCGCAGGACGTGCTGACCGTCGTGCGGGACGTGATCGACGCCCGCACGGTCGAGCTGGCCGACGGCACCAAGGTGCGCGTCACGTTACTGGCGCCGCCCGCGGAATGCTGGGCGGCGGAAGCGCTGACTTTCGCGAAGAACACGCTGCTGGCGCGGTCCGTGCGGTTCAGCGGCATCGCTCCGGGCGAGGTGAACCTGGCACTGGAGGACGGCACCGACTACGCGCTGCTCGCGGTGCTGCAGGGCGCGCTGCGACCGGAAGGCGTCGACGGCGGGGCGCTGATCAGCGCCGAGAAGGAAGCCGCCGCGGCGAAGGCGGGCCTGTGGGGTCCGCCCTGCGACGGCACCACGAAGGCTGTCATCGCGCCGACGACGACACCTTCTCCCGCCGTCACGACCACGCCGCCGCCGGCACCTCCGGCGCCGACGACCAAGACACCTCCGCCTCCCGCGCCGGCCTGCGCTGTCTCGTACCGGCTGAAGGGCCAGTGGCCCAACGGTTTCCAGGCGAGCGTGGTCGTGCGCAACACCGGCGGCACGACGCTCAACGGCTGGTCGGTGAGCTGGACGTTCCGCAGCGGCCAGTTCGTCACGGAGATGTGGAACGCGACGCAGAGGCAGTCCGGGGCGACCGTCGTCGCGTCGAACGTCGACTACAACGTGCAGATCGCACCCGGTGCCTCGGTCGACATCGGGTTCAACGCCGCAACGCGCGGAGCCAACGCGACGCCGACCGCGTTCACGCTCAACGGCGTGCAGTGCTCCGTTGAGTGATCCGGTTATCGGACGAGCATCACCTCACGCTCTTCGTCGACGACGTTCGTGGCGTCCGGCGTGTAGACGCTGAGCGAGGCCGACGAGAACGCGACGCCCGGCCGGAACGCCCGCGTCCGTGAGACGACCGTGACGTTCAATCGTTCGTACCTGCCGGTGCACTTCGAGATCGGCAGGTACTTTTCGCCAATGGCGAGTTCTCCGCGCACGTTCTGCGTGACCTGCACGGAAAGGGATCCGGTCGCGCCGCGCTCGCACAGCACGCTCATCGGCACGGTGACCGCGGCGCCGCGCGCCTCGAGCCGGGCCTGCGACCCGATGGCGACGGCGGCCTCCACCTGCGCGTTCGCGGCGGCGGGTAGCGCCGTGGCGACCAATGCGGCCGTGGTCAGTACCAACGTCGAAATAGCACGCACGATTTCCACCTCGTAATTTCGGGGATTTTCGAAGAAAGCGCTACCAGCAGCTTTTGGCTCGCTGTCGCGGCTGCTCGGGTGCAAATCGAGATTAGCCACGGCGGAGATCAACCGGCGAGGGGCCAAATTAAAATGGCCACTCGCTCAGGGGATTTCGGCCACGAGGCAGGCCCGTACGCCGGGGCCACGGCGGCGGCCGGCGGCGTGCTCAGGGGTCAGCGTTCGGGGGAAAATCCTCTTCCGGCTGAACGGGCGATTGTGCGGTCCGTAAACTCGCCGAGGTGGAACTGAAAGACGCCTTGGCGCGTGGTGTGGTCGTACTCGACGGCGGTATGTCGACGGCGCTGGAACTGGCCGGGCACGACCTCTCCGATGCGCTGTGGTCGGGCCGGTTGCTGCTCAGCGATCCGGCCGCCGTGCGAGACGCACACCTGGCGTTCTACCGGGCGGGTGCCGCGGTCGCCATCACCGCCAGCTACCAGGTCACCTTCGACGGATTCGCGAAGCGCGGCATCAGCAGCGACCAGACCGCGCGCCTGCTGCGCACGAGCGTGCAGCTCGCCCGGTCGGCCGCGTCCGAAGTGGACGGACAGCGCTGGGTCGCCGCCTCGGTCGGGCCGTACGGAGCGATGCTCGCCGACGGCTCGGAGTACCGCGGCCGCTACGGCCTGAGCCGCAAGGAACTTCTCGCCTTCCACCGCCCGCGCATCCAGGAGCTGATCGCGGCGCGCCCGGACGCGCTCGCCGTCGAGACGATCCCGGACGTCGACGAGGCCGAGGCCGTGCTGGAGGTGGTCCGCGGCAGCGGGGTGCCGACCTGGCTCTCGTACAGCATCCGCGGCGACCGCACGTGTGCCGGCCAGCCGCTGGCCGAGGCGTTCGCGGTGGCCGCCGGTATCCCCGAGGTGATCGCCGTCGGCGTGAACTGCTGTGCGCCCGGCGACGTCTCGAACGCGGTCACGGTGGCCCGGCGCGTGACCGGGCTGCCGGTCGTGGCTTACCCGAACAGCGGTGAGCAGTGGGACGCGCGGAAGCGTTCCTGGTCCGGAGACGGCACCGGGTTCGCCTCGATCGCGAGCGACTGGGTGGACCGCGGCGCGCGGCTGGTCGGCGGTTGCTGCCGGACCGCCCCGGACGCCATCGCCCTGCTCGCGAAGACGTTGACCAGGTAGTGGGTGGTGGCCGCCCGTGCGGCCACGTTCACTCACTGTCCGAGGTTGGCGGTAACACGCCTTTCCCTTGCGGGGCATGAGGTTCAGCGGGCCGAACGGTGAGTCAGCGACGCCAGGGCGGGTTCGTGATGGGGCCGTCCGGGCCCGTGAGCGCGCCGTGTACGGTCTCGCAGGCTTCGCCGAACGCGCGGACCTGTTCAGGGGTGAGCCGGTCGAACACGGTCGCGCGGACGATGGCGACGTGTCCAGGGGCGGCGCTCTCGAGCACGGCCATGCCCGCATCGGTGAGCACGGCGAGTTGGCCGCGTTTGTCGCTGGGACTGCCTTCGCGACGCACCCAGCCCTCGTCGGCCATGCGGCTGATGACGTAGGTCAGGCGGCTCCGCGCGACCTTCAGCCGTTCGGCGAGGTCGGTCATCCGCAGCCGTCCTTCAGGCGCCTCGAAGAGGAACACCAGCACCGAGTAGTGCAGGTGGCTGAGACCCGCGTCGTGCCGTAGCTGCTGGTCGAGGGTGTCCTCAAGCAGCAGGCTGAGGTCCTGGTAGGCACGCCACGTCCGCTGCTCCTCGGTCGTCAGCCACCTGGGTTCCATGACCGCATCCTAGCAGTTACGTGAAATTTGAAGTAAGAGCTTGAAATTTGAAGCACCCCGGCCTAGCGTCGCAGATGCTTCAAATTTGTAGTAACGGATGCTGTCACGGACACATGACCCCCCAAGGAGCTGGTGTGAAGTCCCCCCGCAAGGCAGTCCTCGCGGTGCTGACCGCGAGCGTGCTGGCGGCGAGCGGCGCCATCGCGGCCGCGGCCCCGGTCACGCACGACACGAGCAGCCGTGAAGAGGCGCAGCTGCAGAAGCTCTACGCGCAGGCGGTGACCGAAGGCGGCGACCTGGTCGTCTACGCCGGCGGTGACAAGCCCGGACAGGCCGACTACCTGCGTGACGCGTTCGTGAAGAAGTTCCCGAAGATCAAAGCGAACGTGATCGTGGACTTCAGCAAGAACCACGACGCCCGCGTCGACAACCAGGTCGCCGAGCGCAAGGTCGTCGCCGACGTCGTCCACCTGCAGACCATCGACGACTTCCCGCGCTGGAAGCGCGAAGGCGTCCTCGAGCAGTACCGTCCGGTCGGCTGGGACCGCGTCTACAACCAGATCAAGGACCGCGACGGCTACTACACCGGCGTGTTCTTCTTCGGTTTCTCCAACGTCACCGCCACTTCGCTCGGCAGCAACGCCCCGGTGGAAGCCGCGGACTTCCTCAAGCCGGAGTTCAAGGACAAGCTCGTCTTCACCTACCCGAACGACGACGACGCGGTCCTTTACTACTTCAAGCAGCTCACCGACAAGTACGGCTTCGACTACCTGAGGAAGCTGCTCGCGCAGAACCCGAAGTTCGTCCGCGGCACCCAGGACTCCGCGGATCTCGTCGGCACCAACGGCTACGTCGCGAGCTTCGGCACGAGCGGCGGACGCGCCGGCCTGGCGCAGCAGACCTACCCGACGCAAAGCCCATGGGTCGCCTGGCCGCAGACGGCAGGGATGCTCAAGCAGGCCCCGCACAAGGCGGCGGCGAAGCTGTACCTGAGCTGGCTGCTGTCCCGCGACGCGCAGCAGAACGACATCTTCACCTGGAGCGCCCGCACCGACGTCGCCCCGCCCGCCGGAGCCAGGGCCATCTTCGACTACCCGAACATGAACCCGCTCGGTCTCGGCACCTTCATGAGCGATCGCACCGCTCTCGACCGCTACAAGGCGCGGATCACGCTGTACGTCGGTGACGTGCAGGGGGTCAACCCCGCCGACCCCGACGGGGTGCTCGGTCTCTACCCGGTCGACGAGCACGGCACTCAGGGCTGACGTCCCGGCGAAGGTCGGCAGCCGGCGGGCCGGTCGCAGTCGCGGCCGGCCCGCCGCATGGCCGCTAGGCCAGTGAGCAGTTCGTGCCGTTCAGCGTGAAGGCCTTCGGTGCGATGTTCGGACCGGCCGTACTGCCGTTGAACCGCATCGTCACCTGACCGCCCGCCGCGATCGAACCGTTGCCGTCCGGACTCGACGCCATCACGTCGGGGCCGTACTGGTAGGCCGCCATGCCCCAGTGCTCGCCGATCCGCTGGCCGCTCGGGAACCGCCAGTGCAGCCGCCAGCGATCGGCGGCGCCCGGCGTGTGGTTGCGGACGATCAACTCGGCGTGGAAGCCGCCGGCCCACTCCTTCAGCAGGCGATAGGTGACGGCGCAGCCCTGGGCGGCCGGTGGGGCGGCCGTGGTGGTGGTCGGCGCCGGCGGCGGGGGAGGAGCGGACGTCGGCGTGACGTCCTGACCCTTGCAGGGGTCGCCCCACAGGCCGAGACCTGCCTGCGCGGCGGACTTCTCCATCTCCACGAGGATCGCGTCGTCCTGCTCCGCCCGCAGCGCACCCTGGCTCACCGCGAGGGCCGCGTAGTCGCTGTTGTTGATCAGGCGCAGGTTGATGACCGACTCGGACGCCCGGCTGAAGCGCACCTTCTTGCCGAGCAGGGTCGCCTTGGCGAACGCCAGTGCCGCTTCCGCGAAGCACGGTCCCGGTGCGGCAAGACCCAGCACCCGTGCCTTCAGGCCGGTGGACAGCACCACGGTCCGGCCGTCCACGACCTCCTCCACCGAGTCGGGAGGCGGCGGAAGCAGGGTTACCGCCTGCGTGGGCGGTGACACCGCCGGGTCCCCGTCCGAAGAGGAGTCCGCGGCGCCGGCCGAGCACGCGGCCAGCACCAGCACTGCCACGGGTGTGGAAAGGAGTAGCCCGAACGGTCTCAAAGGTCCCCCGCGTTGTGCTGAATGCGCCAAACTTCCAGCGACGACTGGCGGCGGAGCCTACGACCTTTCAGTGGAACCGGAAAAGGCTTACCCCGGTATGTGGAAGTGAGTTGTGTCATCGCATCTGCGTTTCGACGGCGTTCGACTCGAACGCCGTCGAACCGTGACCTCATCCAGCGACGCGGAGTCCCCGGCGCAGCGCTTCGACCTCGTCGGCGAACATCCGGCGCGTGACGGCCGCACTCTCGACGAACCCGGAACCGTGGAACGTGGCGGGGTAGTGGCGCAGCTCGGTCGGCACGCCGGCGTGCGCGAGGCGTCGCGCGTACTCGATTCCCTCGTCCCGCAACGGGTCGTACTGGCACGTGGTCACGAACGCGGGCGGCAGGCCGGACAGGTCCGTGGCGCGGGAGGGAGCGGCGTACGGCGAGACGTCGTCGCTGCCCGGTTCGACGCCGAGGTAGCTGGTCCAGCTGAAGATCGCGTTCGGCCGGTTCCACAGCGGAGTGTCGACGTAGTCGCGCATGGAGTCGGTGTCCAGGCGGTCGTCGAGCTCAGGGATGCCGAGGTACTGGAAGCACAGCTCGGGGCCGCCGCGGTCGCGGGCCAGCAGGACGGTGCCCGCGGTGAGGCCGCCACCCGCGCTCTCGCCGCCGATGCCGATCCGCGCCGGGTCGATGCCCAGCTCGTCGGCCTTCGCCGCGACCCACTGCAGGGCCGCGTAGCAGTCCTCGACCGGTGCCGGGAACGGGTGCTCGGGGGCGAGCCGGTAGTCCACCGACACGACGACGATGCCGAGCTCGTCGACCAGCCGCAGCACGTGCGAGTGGAACATGTCCAGGTCGCCGAGCACGAACCCGCCGCCGTGGATGTACACCAGGCCCGGCACCGCACCGACGCGGTCGGCCGGACCGTAGATGCGCACCGGCACGTCCGGGGCGTCGGAGGGACCGGGGACCGTCGTGTCACGGACGTCGACTGTGTTGGCCGGCTCGTACGCCGGCACGAGACCGGCCAGCTGGGACTGCCCGGCGCGGGCGGTGAGCAGAGCGTCGTAGTCCGTCAGGGCCACGGACGGCAGCATGTCGAGCCAGGGAAGCAGCTCAGGGTCGATGGCGTAGCTCATGCGGCAATCCTCGGCTCGGGACGGCGGTGCGGGCAGCCGACAGGTGGCGGGCAGTTCGGTCACCTGACCAGCCACCTGTCGGGGTTATGGTGACGGGATGAGAGGCCTGCTGCTGAGGTTGTCCGGACTGGACGCCGACGCCGAGAGCGCCGTGCGGGTGATCGGGTTCTTCGATCGCCTGATCACCGAGCGCGCGGGCCTGGACACATTGGTGCGCAGCACGTCCGACCTCGCCGGCTGCCCGGTGGGCCTGCACGCGCCCGGCCAGGGGCTGTCGCTGCGGGCCGATGCCGGTGGCGCGGTCACGGCGGGCCCGGTGCCGGCCAGGGCCGCGGTCCGGGCACTCGAGGGCGGGGTGCGGGTGTGGATCGCCCGCGCAGGCACCCCGGCGCCGCTGGACGACATGCTGCTGGAACGGTTCGCGATCGCCGCGGCCGTGCTGCTCGACCACTCCAGCGTGCCACTGCCGGAGCTGGGCGATCCCGCGCTGGTCGAGCTGGTGCTCTCGGACGGCGCCGGCACCGCGGAGCGCTCGCGTGCGCTGCACCTGCTCGGCATCGGCGCCACGGCACCGATGCGGGTGCTGGCGGCGACCGGCGAGGTCGCCGGGAGATCGGTGTCGCTGGGAGACGTGCGGGCGGTGCTGAGCGCGGACGTGCCGGATCCCGCCGGTGGACGGCTCGGCGTCGGGCCGGTCCTGCCCGCCCTCGACGCGGCGAAGTCGTGGCAGGCCGCGCGCACCGCGTTGCGGTACACATCGGACAGTGAGCCGGTCGTGTGGTGGGAACGGCTCGGCGGCCTCGCACTGCTGGCCGAGCAACTCGATCCGGCCGGCATCGCGGCGCTGCCCGACATCCGCGCACTCGACCGGCTGGCGGCCGAGCCGGACCTGATCGCCGCGCTCGACGCGCTGTGCGCGACCGGTTCGGTCCGCAAGGCCGCGGTCGTGTCGCATCGCCACCACAGCACGATGACCGCGCGGTTCGCCCGGGCCGAGTCGATGCTCGGGTTCGAGCTCGACACGGCGTCCGGACGGTTCAGGCTGCGGCTGGCGCTGATGCTGCGGCGGTTGCGGGACAACGCGGACTGACCGGGCCTGGGTGCACGTTGCTGCTAGGAGTCCTTGGTGACCGGTGCCAGCCAGAGGCCGACGAGGGCGTCGATCAGCCCGCTCGCCGCGTCGTGCCAGGTGGCCCGCGGGGTCGGGGTGTTCTCGGCGAGTGCGCGCTCGCGTTCGGCGATCATGTGCACGAGCAGCTGCCGGGCCATGTCGTAGCGCTCAGACCGCACCTCGTCGGGGAGGTCCGGCAGGCTGTCGTTCAGACCGTCCAGGATCCGCACCAGCGACGGCGACGTCTGCGTCTCCTCGATGAGGATCGCGCGCAGCGTGGGATCGGTCATGACCTGGGCGCCGAACCGTGCGAACCAGGTGGGGCTGCCGAGTGCCGCCAGGTGCTCGGTGAGGGGCCGGACCAGGCAGCTGATCCAGTCGCGCACGTCCGAGCGCTGTCGCCGATGCTCGTCGACCATCCGCTGCCGGACGTCCTCGATCCGCGCCAGGTGCTTGCGGGCGATCGCCTTGACCAGGTCCGCCTTGGTGCCGAAGTGGTAGCCGACGGCCGTGTTGTTGCCCTGCCCGGCGGCCTCGCTGACCTGCCGGTTCGAGACGGCCAGCACCCCGTGCTCGGCGAAGAGCCGTTCCGCCGCGGCCAGGATCGACTCGCGGGTGGCCTGGGCGCGTTCCGCCCTGGACGGGTTGTCGTCGAGCTTGTTCATCTGATCACTATCGCACCGGTGGAGGAGTACTTCGAGCGGCACGGCCGGGGCGCCGCGACCGCGCTGCTCGGGTGCGCGATCGCAGCGTTCCTCCCTCGGGTCAGCCGAAGAACTCTCGTGATCTCGCGGGCGACGACGTCCGGCTGCTCCTCGGCGAGCCAGTGCCCGGAACCGTCCACCCGCACGACCTCGAACTCGTTCGCGACGTTCGGCAGTGCCGCGACGAACTGGTCGTAGGACGACACCGAGGCCAGCCCCAGCACCGGCGGCGCCAGCTTGGCGTAGGTCTTGCCGTCCGCGATGTCCTGGTGGAACGCCTGGTACCACCCGTTGCTCGCCCGGATGGCGTCCGGCGAGTTGTAGGCCCGCGCGTAGATCTGCCGCGACCGCTCGTCGATCGCCGCCGGGTTGAACGCCGTGTTCGCGAACAGCCAGTCGACCAGGTACCGGAACCGCCCGGCCAGCAACTGCTCCGGCAGCGCCAGCACCTGGTTGAACGCGAACCACCACAGGCTGAATCCGCCCGGCGGCGGCAGCAGCGGAATGTGGTAGAAGCCCTCGTCGGGATGCAGCACGTCCATGAACGCGACCTTGTTGGTGGCACTGGGAAAGTTGGCGGCGAAGGCGAACGCCACCATGCTGCCCAGGTCGTGCCCGACGACGTTGACCTTCTGGTACCCGAGCTTCTTGACGAGCTCGTGGATGTCGGTCGCCATGGTCTTCTTGTCGAAGCCCTGCTGGGGCTTGTCCGACCCGCCCATGCCGCGCAGGTCGACCGCGATGACCCGGAACTTCGTGGCCAGCGCGGGCATGATCTTGTGGTAGAGCCACCAGGTCTGCGGCCATCCCGGCAGCAGCACCAGCGGTTCGCCCCGGCCGCCGGTGACGTAGTGCAGGCGCACCCCGTTCACCTGGGCGTAGTTGTGCCGGAATCCCGGGAGATCGGCCTCGGCGTGCGTCGCTGTCTGCGCGTCGGCAGCCGCGACCCCGGTGCTCGCGGCGAGCGCGGCGCCGGCCCCCAGCGCGAACACCCTGCGCCTGTTCAACTCCATGTCCCTTGCCCCCATCCGTTGCTCGGCGCCGACATCCGAACAAGCGGCGCTTGAGCACGACTGGAGATCAGGGAACGAGGTGGTAGGCGACCGTGGGCCAGACGGTGCCCTTGATCTCCCGGTCCTCGTCGCGCGCCGGATCCCGGACGAACCCGGCGCGTTCGGCGACCTTGCGAGAACCGATGTTGTCGCGGTGCGTCCAGAGCCGCAGCTCGGTCACGGCCCGGTTCGCGAAGATCCACGCCACGAACTCGGTGAGCGCCGCGCCGGCCAGACCGCGACCTCGCGCCTGCGCGGCGATCAGGTAGGAGACGTGTCCGATGCCGTCCGCGATGTCGACGGCGACGTTGCCGCAGCGTTCGCCGGCGTCCTCGACGCAGAACGACGCCACGGCGGGGTTGCCGGGCAGCGCCTCGATCGCCCGGGCGACCTGGTCCGCGGTGATCGTGGGCGGATCGGTGGTGTAGCGCTGGACCTCGGGATCCCTGGTGGTGTCGGCGTACCAGGCCGCGTCGAAGGTGGTCCACTCGCGGAGCCTCACGTGAGCTCCGCCGAGTCGGTGAGCTGCAGCTTGCGCCGCGCCCGCTGGTAGAACGTGGTCATGCCGAGCCGCACCACGCGGGCGGCGCCGGGGCGGCCGCGCAGCGAGACCCGGTCGCCCGCTTCGACGTAGCCCGCGACCATGCCGTCCACCTCGACGGCGAGACGGCCGCTGGACGGCAGCAGGTCGAGGTCGACCTCGTCGTGCACGGACAGGACGACGCCGCGGCTGTAGGCGGAGTGCGGTGCGGCCGGGGTGACCAGCAGGGCCTCGACGGACGGGCTGGTGATCGGGCCGCCCGCCGAGAAGCTGTACGCGGTGGAGCCGGTCGGGGTGGCGACGATGACGGCGTCCGCGGCGTAGCTGACGAACGGCTGCCTCGCCACCCGCACGGCGACCCGCGCGCTGCCGTCGCCGGGGACGCGGACCACGGCGATGTCGTTGAACGCCGTGACCTTCTGGTCGTTGAAGGTCGCGTCGACGGCGAGGCGGGGTTCGACGGTGAACTCGTGCGCGTCGATGGCAGACAGGGCGCTCGGCAGGTCCGGGACGTCGACCTCGGCCAGGAAGCCGAGCTTGCCCAGGTTCACGCCGAGGACCGGGGCGCGTTCACCGTCGGCCAGGCGCATGGCGCGGAGCATGGTGCCGTCACCGCCGAGGCTCACGACGAGGTCGGCGCGGCGGCCCAGCTCCTGCGCGGAGACCGGGGTGGCCTTGCAGCGCAGGCGCTGGATCTCGTCGGAGATGCCGAGGATCTCGACACCGCGCTTGGTCGCCCAGCCGAGGATGGCCTCGACGGCGGCGGCGGAGTCTCGTTGCGGGTGCAGCACCAGGCCGGCGGCGTGCACGTCAGCGGGTCCACTGTGGGGTCACGTCGCCAGTCTGCCCAATTCCCCCGGGTCGCGTGCGGTGAGGAGCATGACGTCCTCGGGCGCCCGGAAGTCCCCGATTGACCACGTCCAGTCCCGGTGGCGGTCGCCGGATGCCTGGCCTGACCGCGAAGGGCGGCTGGGGGAGGATCTTCGGCCACCCGAGCACCGATCCGGCGGCGTTCCCGCGCCTCCTGCGGGACCGGACCGCTGTGTTCCTTGTGGTGCCGACATTCCTCGCAGGTGAGGTGTGTCCTTCACGCGTCCTGGACTGCGTCAATGGCGGGAGATCCCGACGTTCACAACGAGGTCAGCGGTGTCGTCTTCGGCACTGTTGTGCAGGCTGGCCACGTCACCGTCGCGGGCTCCGCGCAGCCCGATCTCGGCCCGGTCGGGTGGCCTGTTCGGGACGTGACTGATCCGCTCGCGTTCGAGGTGCACCCCGCCATCGACAGCGGGCCGGACTCCGATGTGCTGCCCACGTATGTCGAGCGCGCGCATGACGTGCGGTTGCGCGAGTCGGTCCTGCGCGCGGCGGCCGGCAGCAGCGCCGTCGTCGTCCTGGTCGGTGGGTCCTCGACCGGCAAGACCCGTGCCTGCTGGGAAGCCCTGCGGCTGGTGCCGGACGACTGGCGGCTCTGGCATCCGATCGATCCCGGTCGTTCGGAGGCCGCCGTCGCCGAGCTGGCTCGAGTCGCGCCGCGGACCGTGGTGTGGTTGAACGAGATCCACTCCTACCTGCGCACGCCGGTGCTCGGCGAGCGGGTCGCGGCGGGGTTGCGCGAGCTGCTGCGGCGTTCGGACCGGGGGCCGGTCCTGGTGCTGGGCACCGTGTGGCCGGAGGACTGGGCGGCACTGACAGCGGACCAGAACACGCAGGCGCACAAGCTGCTCACCGGCGCCGACGTGCGCGTTCCCGAGTCCTTCACGGGTGCCGCGTTGGACGCTGTGCGCCAGGCCGCCGTTGAGGACCCACGCCTCGCCGAAGCCGCGGCGCAGGTGGAGGACGGCCGGATCACCCAGTTCCTCGCCGGCGTGCCCGCGTTGCTCGACCGCTACCGCAACGCCCCCGCCGCGCCCCGCGCGCTGATCGAGGCCGCGATGGATGCCCGCCGTCTCGGCCATGGCGCGACGCTTTCCCGCGCACTGCTCGAAGCCGCCGCCCCCGGCTATCTCAGCGACGACGAGTGGGAGACCCTCGACGACGACTGGCTGGAGGGAGCCTTGGCCTACGTGGGTGCACGATGCCGCGGAGTTCGCGGGCCGCTCACCCCCGTTCGGCCCCGCCCCGGCGAGCCGGCATCGGCGCAGCCGCACTACCGGCTCGCCGACTACCTGGAGCAGACCGGCCGAACCAGCCGGGCGACCGTGCTCGTACCGGCGTCGCTGTGGGACGCACTGCCGATCCACGCGTCCCGCGAGTCCCTCTCCGCACTTGCCGGCAGCGCGGACTTCCGCAGGCTCGATCGGCACGCACACCTGCTGCACGCCGCGACCGGCAAACTTGGGGGTATGTCCCGGTTCCTGGAGAGTCGCGGGCTGAAAAGGGAGGCTGTCGACTGGCTGAAGCGCCACGACGAGCCGGAGGCGTTGTACCTGGCAGCCGGTGTCCTCGAGTCGTTCACCAACACCGGCGCCGACCACGGGTCGGAAATCGAGTGGAACCCGTGGGACGACGGCTATCCGGACGTGGCCCTCGACTACTACTGCCGCGCCGCGGTCGCCGGCCACGCGGACTCGGTGGTTGACGCCGTTCGCGTGTTGGGAGAGTCGGGACTGTGTGGCCGGCCCGCCGAAGTGGCCAAGGTCGTCGAGGCATTGGCGCCGTGGGAGTCCTCTGAGAGCACCGAGGTCTTGGAGGCTCTCGTCGAGCTGTACGAGTTCGCCGGCCGGGACTCCGACGCCGCCGAAATCCAGCGCCGGATCGACGCGGACTACGAGCGGTTCAGCGCCGAGTCCAAGATGAGAACCGCACGAGCCCTCGCCCGGCTGTGCCCGGCCGCGCAAGCCGGCGACGTCCATGCGCTTCGAGAACTGACGACCCTGTTGCGTGAGCCTGCGTCCGATCCGGACGAGATCCGGTACTTCCAGCGAGCCGCCGAGGCCGGTGACGCCAAGGCTTGGAGCGATGCCGCCTGGCGCCTGCGCAACGAGAACCGGCTGAGCGAAGCAGTCACGTGGCTGCGGGAAGCGGTCGAGGCGGGGCACACCGGCGCGCTCTACTCGGCAGCCCAGATGCTGGAGCAGAGCAACGACCTGCCGGCCGCCATCGAGCACTACCGCCGAGCCGCTGAAGCCGGCGACCCGCACGGCCACAACCAGTTCGTCCGCTTGTCGCTGGCGTACGCCAGGGCGCTGCACGACGCCGGCGATCTGGACGGAGCGGTAGCGCACGGTCGAGCCGCGGCGGAGGCCGGTGAGCAGCATGCGTGGCCGACGACGGCGCGGTATCTCGTCGAATCCGGCCGGGGCGAGGAGGTGTTCGCGTGGCTGCGCCGGCACGCCGACGCAGGTAACGTCCATGCGGTACGGGAGTTGGCCTGGCAAGCGGTACAGGCCCACGATGTCGTGCTGGCCGGAGAGGCGCTGGCATCGCTCCGTGCCCACGCCGAGGCCGGCGACAAGACAGCCCTGGCCGCGACTCCTGGTCTGTTCCTCGCTCTCAACCGCCCTGAAGAGGCTTGGGCCGCCGAGCTCTGGGCCACGGAGGCCGGCTGCGCCCGTAGGCTGGATCGACGGCCCTCACTCGACCTGCCGCGGCGGTTCGCCGCCGACCTCGAGCGACTGCGCAAGTACGGCCTGGAGCCGGGAGGAAAGGTTTCGTCGGGCTGGTATCCCGACCAAGGCGAGCAGCGGAACTGATTGCCCAGCGCCGACAGTCGGCCGGACGTGGACACCCTGATTGTCACGGAACGGATCTTCGGGGACAGCTGACGCCTGGCGGTCGCGCGACGAAGATTCGTCGTGGACAGGGTCGCCTGGAGCCGGGATCGCGGGGCTCGGCACTGATCAACGAGTGCTCACCGCCGCCTCGTCGAGGAAGCCACCGGACTGGTGGCGCCACAACTTCGCGTACGTCCCGTCGACGTCGACCAATTCCGCGTGGGTGCCCTGTTCGACGATCCGGCCCCGGTCGAGCACGATCAGCCGATCCATCCGCACGACCGTGCTCAGCCGGTGTGCCACGACGATTGCGGTGCGGCCCTCCATGAGCCGCCACAGTGCCTCTTGGACCAGCACCTCGCTCTCCGAGTCCAGCGCGCTGGTCGCCTCGTCCAGCAGCAGGATCGGCGCGTCACGCAGGATGGCGCGGGCCAGCGCGACCCGCTGCCGCTGTCCGCCGGACAGTTTGATGCCGCGTTCGCCGACCATCGTGTCGAACCCGTCGGGCAGCGCGTCCGCGAACTCCGTCACGTGCGCGGCCTGCGCGGCGCGGTGGATCTCGGCGTCGGTCGCGCCTGGCCGTGCGAACGCGATGTTCTCGCGCAGCGTCCGGTGGAACATGGCCGGGTCCTGGGGCACGTACCCGATCAGGCCGCGCAGGTCGGCCTGACTCAGGCGGGCGATGTCCTGGCCGCCGATGAGGACACGGCCCCGATCGACGTCCATCAGCCGCAGGAGCAGCCGGGTGAGCGTTGTCTTGCCGCCGCCGGAGCGGCCGACGAGCCCTATCCGCGTGCCCGCCGGGATGTCCAGGTCGAGCCCGTCGAACAGTGGCTCGCCGCCGCCGTGCGTGAACACGACGTTCTCGAACCGGACCTGGGAGTCCTTCACGCGCAACGGTTCCGGGTGCGACAGGTCGAGCACGGTCGGCGGGTCGAGCAGCAGTTCGGTGAACTGAGCTGCCTCGGTGAGCGCACTCTCCACCTGCCGGTAGATCTGGTTGAACTCGAACATGATCCGCGTCGCGTTCCCGAAGTAGGCGAACGTCACCACGATCGCCTCCACGCCGAGCCCATCACTGACCCCGATCGCGACCACGAGGCCAAGCACATTGGTGAGCACGGACAGCGGCGCGATCACGGTGTCGATGCGCAGGTTGTTGTAGTCCCACGACCGCAGTGTCAGCGTTCGCTGCTTGGCGGCACGGGTCCGGTGCTCCGCGCCCTCGCGCCGCTCGGCGGCGAACGCCCGCACCGTCTCCATGTTCATGAGCGTGTCCGAGACGTGGCCGGACACCTGGGCGATGGCGGCCTCGCGCTGGTCGACCAGTCGCTGGCGGTGGCGGATGAGCGGCGCGACCACACATCCCGTGACCAGGATCAGGCCGATCAGCACCACGACGAGCACCGGGTTGTAGCTCCACAACACGACACAGGCGAAACCCAGCGGGATGAGGTTGGCGAAGATCCTGAACGCCAACGCGTCCACGAAGTTCTCGAAGCGGAACGCGAAGCTCAGCACCCGCTTGGTGAGCGACCCGGCGAAGTTGTCGTGGAAGAACGCCGCGTCCTTCGCCAGCAGCTCGTCCATCGCGAGGGCGGACAGGTTCTCGATCCCGCGGCCGTCCACGCGGTTGAGGCAGTGCAGGCCGATGCGCCACAACAGTTCCGAGAGCAGCATGAAACCGCCGAAGGCCAGCACGTACGGCAGGACGGTGCCGAGGCTTGTGTCGCCACCACCCGCAAGCTTTCCCACGAGCCCGCCCACCGCCAACGGCGCGAGATAGAGCTGACATGTGACGCCCAGCGCGGGCAACACGAGTCCGCCCACGGAGAGGAATCCGTGGCGCCGCAATTCCTTTCCGTACAGGCGCAGAGCGAGCGGCACCGCGTTCTTGCGGACAGGCCTTTCCGATCCTGGCACGACCATCCGCCCCCTCCACCTCGGCTTCCTCATGCTGCCGCAGAGGGTCGGGTGGCAGCGATCGAATATCGCAGACCGCGTGCTGAACCACGCCTCGCCTATATCGAGGAGCGATCGAAATTGCATTGCGCAGGTCCGGCCTGCCGTCGAAGCTACGGCGCGTGGGGATGTTGGATGCCGTTGCGGCTCGGGTCGCGCGTGGCGAGAAGGTGCAGTTCCGCCCGACCGGCTCGTCAATGGTGCCGTTGATCCGTAGCCGCCAGTTGGTGACCGTCGCTCCGGTTGATACGGCCGAGCTTGACGTGGACGACATCGTGCTGGTGCGAGTCGCCGGAACCCTTTACCTGCACCGGGTGACCGCGATCGCTGGGCAGCGGGTGCAGATCGGGAACAACCGAGGTCGAATCAACGGCTGGACCACCAGGGACCGCGTCTTCGGACTCTGCGTGGACGTGGACGGCGTCCCGCGCAAGAACATCGAAGGCAAGATCGTTCACAGCGACCCGGCCGAGAGCACCTGACTTGTTTCCCCTCTGCCGCAAGTCGTGTGCCGGCTGCTGTGCGCTCGTGCCGATGAGCGGACGTCCGGCACAGCGGTGTGCGCTCACCCAGCCACAGCAGTTCGAAACGGATGCTGGTCGACAGCGCTACCGGGATTGACCCGAGATAGGCGGCGGATCACCGTTCCGGGTTGCCCGATCACGCAGGAGTGCGGCTGCCCGCACGGACCAGTCGTGGTGTTCCTGCTCGAACAGCCGACCGCGCAAGCACGTCAAGTAGGGCCCGATCGGAGACCCGTGGCGCAGGTAGGTCTCCTCGTCGAGATCCCCGCGGAAACGCCGCAGAATCTTGTCGAGGATCTCTACCTTGGCTGCGGCTGCCGCGGCTCGTTGATCCAGTTGCGCGATCACCGGTACCACGTCGACGTGGTCGACGGCTTGGACCTTGACCAGCAGGTCGTCACGGATGAACGACGGCTTGCTCACGGCGGCGGCGAAGCGCGCCAGTTCGGCGAGGCCGGCGTCGGTGACCATGAACAGCCGCTTGTTGGGACGGGTTTGCTGGACTACCTCTCGGCCGCTGATCAACCCGTCGCTCTCGAGCTTGGACAGCTCCAGGTAGAGCTGTTGCGGTCGGGCGTACCAGAAGTTGGCGACACCCACGTCGAATGCCTTGGTCAACTGGTAGCCGCTGTACTCGCCGGACAACAACGCCGCGAGCACGGCATGCCGCAGGCTCATCGGCGCATCTCCTCATCGTCGACATGGGGCAAGCTCATGATACCCATGGTTATGATTAGTCATCATTCTGACTAGGAGGACGACGTGCCAGTCACTGAACAGGTCCGCACCGCGGTGCGGGACAGCGTTCTCGCCATCCGGTTCTGCGGCACCGCGGGAACCAGCACTGCGGCACGTGCCGGCCTGGTCGTCGTCATCGACGGCTTGGCCCTGGCCAACCGATGAGGCCACAGGAGGACGGTGTCCCGGAACCCGTTCGGAGCGGCAAGTACCTGCGCTACGTCGCCTTGGGCGACAGCCAAACGGAAGGCGTCGGTGACGGTGACGACATCGTGGGCCTTCGGGGATGGGCTGACCGGCTCGCCGAACACCTCGCCGTCGACAATCCCGATCTCCAGTACGCCAACCTCGCCGTCCGTGGCCGCCGCGCGGGCGAAGTCCGATCCGAGCAACTGGGACCGGCTCTCGCACTGCGTCCCGACGTGGCCACCGTTGTCGCAGGAGTCAACGATCTGCTCCGGCTTCGAGTCGAAACCGCCACGGTGGTCGATCACCTGGAAGCGATGTTCGCCGCCCTCACCGACTCCGGAGCCCGCGTGGCGACCGTGACCTTTCCCGACCTCACCAGGATCATCCCCCTCGCCCGACCGGTTCGCTCCCGCATCCTCGACATCAACGATCGGATCCGCGCCGCGGCCGCCCGGCACGGAGTCGCTGTCGCGGAGATCGCTCGGCACCCCTCCGTCGCCGACCGTCGGTTCTGGAGCGAGGATCGGTTGCACTGCAGCCCCTTGGGCCATCAACTGATCGCCGCCGCGGTCGCGCACGCCCTGCAGGTGCCGGGCAGCAACGATTCCTGGAACGAGTCCCCACCACCGTTGCCCATCCCGCTGTCAACGCAATGGCGCGCCACCGCTGAACTGCGTTGGGCAGCTACCTTTCTCGGCCCTTGGCTCGGCAGGCGCCTGCGCGGCCAATCTTCCGGAGACCAGCGCACGGCCAAACACCCTCAACTCCACCGCATCGAGGGACTGCGGAACTGACTGCTTGGTCGAGCCGTTGACTCCACCGAGGCATAAGCTCGGAGACCGGCCGGGCGGACGTGGAGGACACCGTGGGGTAGCCCCTCAGCCGAGCTCCAGCACCTCAGGTCGGCCGCATCCCGCATCCCGCACCAAGTCCTCGGCCACCATCTCCGCCACCAGGAACCCGTCCGTGGCTCCACTTGCTGCCAGACGAGTCGATCCCAGAATCCTAACCGCGGAGAAGCCCAGCCAGGCGCGGTCATCGCTGTGGCCAAGCCGACCCAACGATCAGGTGCATTTCACGCTGACGGCCTCGCGCGACGGAACAGCTTGCTTGAGATTCACCTTGCTCACCACGAAGAAGCCTCCGACCAGAGCAAGACCGCACGCCTTCGGCGACGGCCCAACCAACTGCTGTTGGCTGAGCTTCGCTTCTCTATGGCCAGTGAGCGGTGACAACTGCCCACGTCCGCTTCTGCCGCTGATCGCGTTGCTAGAGCGCACTCATGTCGATGTGCGGATGAATGGCGTGGGCCGGTGCGACGCCCGCTTGATGACCAGCCCGGTGCGGCAACGATCAGCCTGAGCGGGCTCGGGAGCGCCGCGGTCCGTTCAACGGCGGCGATGTCGGGTTGCCCGCTTTGCCGGCCGGAACGGACATGCGGGCCAGGCCTGCCGAGCGGTCGATCGGTAAATGCGTAGCGTGCCCTTGCCGGTGTCGGGACACTGCGTCGGTGACCGGTTCCGCAGTGCCTCACCCGCTTCGGCCTCGTGTCCTGAAGCCTGGCGATCTCGTCGTCATCGCAGCGCTGTCCGGGCCGCTGCACGCCACTGACGAACCCAAGCTCGAGCAGGCGGTCGTCGTGCTCGAGCGGATGGGATTCCGCGTGCGTCGGGCACCACTGCTCACAGCAGGGCGGCACCGCTGGTGGAGTGCTGCCACGCCGGCGGAGATCGCCGAGGAGTTCAACGCTCTTCTGCGTGACCCCGAAGTGCGCGCGATCATCGCGCACGACGGCGGCCAGACGGTGCTCGGGTACCTCGACCTGATCGACGTCCAGGCCATCACCGCCGACCCCAAGCCGATCCTTGGCTACAGCGACATCTCGCTGCTGCACCTGGTGCTCTACGCGCGCACGGGTCTGGTCGGATTCCACGCTGACCTGGCCACCCCCGGACTCGGCAGGCACTGGCAGAGCGCGCCCGCGGCGCGTCAAGCGGAACTCGAAACCCTCTACTCAAGGTTGCTGACCGGCACCGAGGCGATCGGCGCGCTGCCCACCAGCCCGTCGTGGGAGTGCTGGCGCGCCGGCCGCGTCGAAGGCCCACTGATCGGCGGGGTGATCAATCGCGTCGTGCTGGCGCAGGCAACGCCTTTCGCGCTACCGCTCGAACGGTTCGACGGCGCGGTGCTGTTCTGGGAGGAGACGGGCGGCCTGGCGTCGCACGTGTGGAGCTATCTGCAGGTCATGCGACACAACGGCATCCTCGATCGGATCTCCGGCATGGTCGTGGGCGTGCCCCACTCGATCGACGGACTCCAGACGCCCGACGCATCCCCCACCCTCGCCGAGATAGTCCTCGACGTCCTCGGCGACCGTGACATCCCGGTCCTGGGCAACGTCGAGTTCGGACACGCCGGCCCGAACCTGCCGATGCCGGTCGGCATCCGCGTCGGCCTCGACGCACAGCAACGGACACTGTCGCTGCTCGAGCCGGCGGTACGGCCGCACTCGACAACAGGACCGGTTGACTGAGCAACGCGGAGCAGTGAACCCGCAGTCGAGGCAGCAACCCCAGGGCCTTCTGCCGGAGCCAGACGGTGAGCCCCAGGTTGATCGCGGCGTAGACGCGGGCCAGGAAGTCCATCCGCTCGGCCGGACCGACCAGCGTCGCGGCGACGTGGGTCAGCAAGGGACGCGCCACCCGGTCGGCCACACGCTCCACGGACGCCACCACCAGCAACGTCCACACCGAGCGGGTCGACCGCGGGAAGTCGCTACTCGAAGCCATCGCCGCACCGCGGGTGTCCCAGCGCAGCGGCGCGGTGACCCAGGCCGAGGCGTCGTTCCTGGTTCTGCCGGAACGTGCCGTGCTGGAAAAGCCGGTGCACAGGTTCAGCTCCACGCCGGAGATCGGCGCCGCCACCGCGATCGAGCGGTTGCCGGACGGACGCCGGGACGCGGTGGCCGAACCGGTGCGGCGCGGGGGTGGCGCGGCACGCGTCGTGCCGGCCACCCCGTAACCCTTTCGAGCCGCCGGACCAGTTGTGCACACAGCTGGTCCGGCGGTCTGTCAGGAAACCCCGGCGGCACCAGCGGACGGCGGCCGTACGACGAAGTCCGCGTCGTTGAGGTCGAAGAAGATGTTCCCGATCGCCTCGATCTTGATCCTGGCCTTGGACGTGCTCACCCTCGGCAACCGCACGGTCTGGCTGCCGTCGTTGGGAGTGCGGTTCGCGAGCGTGTGCGGGTAGGTCAGGCCGCCGTCGAGCGACAGCGAGATCTTCACCTCGCGCACGCCGACCGGTGCCACGTCGGTGCCCGCGACGTCCCAGGTGATCGACTGAGTGGAACCGCCCGTCAGCGTGGACGCGGTCGCCTGCGAGGTCACGAGGAACGGGCCCGCCGTCGGGACGAGCACGAGAGCGGTGTCCGCGCTCCTGACGCCACCGCCGCCAGGACGCCCGTCGCGTGCGGTGAGCCGGAAGTGCAGGGTGCGGTTCTTGTCGATGCCGACCCAGTCCGCGGTGGGCAGGAACTCCGAGTAGCAGTCGACGAGCGCCGGCGGCACATTGGTTCCGCCGGTGGTCGGTGGCGGCGGTGCGGCCGGACACTTGCCGTCGCGGGCGTTGGTGTTGTTCGCCGCGATCTGCGCGAGGTCCGGGAAGACCCTGACGGGATTGGTGGTCACGGTGTTCTGGCCGGGCGAGTGGTACTTGAGCGCGTCCTCGTCGCTGACGACCGCGGCGGTGCCGAACTGCCGGAACAGCGGGCCGTCCGTCTTGGTGTTGTCCACCAACGATGTGCCGTTGGCGCCGCCACGGTCGTTCTGCTCCCACAGGTAGGTCACGGTGTCACCGTCGACGTCGATCGCACGTCCGGTCAACGCGAACGGCGTGCGGACCGGGATGGTGTACTTCGGTGCGACGTTGAGCACGGGAGCGTGGTTGCCCGTGTTCGTGACGTGCCGGCCGCCGTTGTCGGGCCTGCCGCCCTTGACCTCCTCACCCACGAGGCTCGACGTGCCGTGCGCGTCGGTGATGACGAGTGGTGAGACGTCCTTGCCCGCCAGCGTGCCGCCGGTGAAGCTGACCTGGAACCCGGCGTCGATCATCTCGCGGCCGCCGAACCCGAGCACCTCGACCGTCGCACCGGCGGGCCAGCCGGCGATCGCTTCGATGGCGGCCTTGATGCCGGTGTCGGTGTAGTTCGTGCCGCGCACGATCGGTGCGGACTCCCGGCCGCGGTAGCTGATCCGGAAGGAGTCCGTGCCGTCGAAGTCGCGCAGTGCCACGTTCTGCCGCTCGTCCATCACGGGCAGATCGGTCGCGACGTACGAGGTGATCTCGGTGTAGCTGCGCTGCGACCAGTACGGGTCGGTGTGCGGTTGCAGGTCGTCCTGCCGGCAGATCCCGGCGTAGGCCATGATCGAGGACCCGCTGCCGGGTTCGACGGACGTGTCCTCGTTCCGGTTGCCGCCGGCACAGGCGTGCTGCGTTCCGTTGAACGTGTGGTTGGCGCCGAACTGGTGCCCGATCTCGTGCGCCACGTAGTCGACCGCGTAGAAGTCGCCGACCGGTGTCGGCAACCCGGTGCACCCCAGCGCCTTGTCCTCCCGGCCGACCACGCCGAGGCCCGCGAGCCCGCCGCCGTTGACACCAAGACCGATGTGCCCGACGTCGTAGTTGCCCGCGCCGACGAGCTGTCCGAGCACGGTGGGGTTGCGATAGAGACCGGGGACGTCGCATGCGTCGAGTTCACCGGCCCGGAAACAGGCTTCGGCGCCACAGGGACCGTTGGGTTCGGAGGCCATTGCCGTGGTGTTGAGGTTCGTTTTGTCGGTGTCGTTGACGAGCACCAGCCGGATCGCGGACTCGTCCTCGTAGATCTGGTTGACCCGGTTGACGAGCGTGACCTTCGCGGCAGTGACGTTCGCGGCACCGAAGTACGCCGCGTACGACGGATCGGTCACGAGCGCGAGCCGGTAGGTGCGCAGCCGCACCGGGCCGATACCCCCGCTCGGCTGCACGTCCGGCGCCGATCCCCGGACGGCCGCCCGTTCCACCAGCGGAGTGGCCGGCATCGTCAGGTCACGGCCGTAGTAGCTCGCGTACAACCTCTGATCGGCGCGGTGGTACGGATCGACATACCACTGACCGCGCGGCGACCGCACCGAAGCGTGGAATCCCAGGGGCGTGAGGTCCGCTCGAATCGTGGCCGCCGGGTCGTCGACGCCGCGGCCCGCGAACGTCCTGATCTCGGGATGCGCCGCGGCCAGCCCGGACTCCATCACCGGTGTGTACTCCAGCCGGAAGCGCTGGATGGTGCCATCGGGTGTGGGCAGCAGGACCTCACGCGCGTCGGCCAGTCGGTCCAATGTGGATGCCATGGCCCCGCGGTCGAGCGTGTAGCCGGCGAACCGGGAGGCCCGGATCTCCGGCTGTCCGGCGGAGAGCGTGGCGGTCGTGAGCGAGGGAATCGCGGTCCACGGGTTGTCCGGTGCGGCGGTGCCCACCGCCGGCAATCCTGCCAATGTGATCACCGCGATCACCGCCGCGGCTGTTGTCCTGCGTCGGTTCGGTGACGACGATCTTGGCACGTCGGTAGCTCCTCGGATGTACTGCCGAGCGGATTTCGGTGACAGGCCGGGACGTTATCGCGGCACTGGTGCTCAGCGGTACGGTCGTTGGTCGCTTGACAGTGGTGATCGTTTGGTAGCCGGCGCGAGTGCGGAAAGACCTCCGAAAAATGAGGAATCGGCGCGCCTTTCCGCGGCAGCCCGGTATGTCCTTTTTGGACTCGCGGTGGGATGAACGGGTTGCCTGTCGCGGCGTCGGTGTTGATCCAGACGGTACGTGCGACCGGTGCGTGATTCTGCTTCAACGTCGGGCGCGGTGTGTCCGCGTTCGCTCCGCTGACGCTCGGTGTGCCGGCGACCGCCGCCGTCACCTGTATGGATGTTTTGTGCCGTTTCGATTTGTCATGCACCTCTGCGCATATGAGCATCTCGGGCATCAAGTCAGCGAGAGGTTGTGTCCAATGACGACGGTTGAGCATGCTCCGGCGGAAGTACATCGCCACACCCACGGTCCCGGCTGCGGTCACGACGCGGTCGTGCACCGGGACCACGTCGACTACCTGCACGACGGTCACGTGCATCGGGAGCACGTGACCGACGACGGCGTGCACTACGACGAGTGCGACAAGTGCCGCTGCGCCCACTGCGCAGACTCTTGCGCACAGTGCGTTTGCGCGGATTGCGACTGTCCGACCTGCAACCACGCGACGTGCGCATGCGGCAACTGTGCGGACGCATGCGCCAACTGCACGTGCGCCGACTGCAGTTGTCCGACCTGTGCCCATGCGGCCTGACGTCGCTGCTCGGTGACGCGGCGGTCATCGTTAGGTGACCGCGCGCGCCATTGCCGGTGCCGGGAGTTCGGACGTGATCAGGGCTTCGCGGTGGAGTCGCAGAAATGCCGCAGCGAGTAGCCGAGGCTGACCCGCTGGACCGGCCGTAGCCGGTGCTTCGCCGCCGCGATCGCCTCGGCGCCGCCCACCTTGCCGAGGCAGCCCCGGGACGTTCGGACCGGGGCTGCCGTCGCCAGTGCCTCGACGATCTCCGTGTTGAGCCGGTCGATCACCGGACGAATCGCGGCGAGGTCGGGGCGTTCGGCGGGGGCCTGTGCCGGATCAGCGGTCCACAGCGCGAACAGGTGGCGCTGAACCTGCTTGTTCGCCTCGATCTGGTCGGTGAAGACCACCCGGACGTAAGCCGGGTCCAGGCCCTTCGCCACTCCGTCCGCGGAGACCTTGTCGAGGACCTGCTTCTCCCGTTCGGGATCGTCGATGGGCTTCCCGGTGCCGAACTTGGCCGCGGCCACCAGGGAGGCGGTCTCGACCCGTTCCGCCGAGTGGCTCGCCAGATCGCGAAGCGCGTGGTGCGGCGCCACGGCGGACGCGCTCGCGGTAGCGGGCAGACCGGAGAACACGGCGAGGACGATGGCCGTGCACACCTTCGTATTGGTACGCATCGGGGAATCAGATCACGTTGAACTTCCGTTGAGTGCCCGCGGGAGCGGATTTCCCGCATTGTCGGATTCGTCAGTGAATCGACCGTGACCCGTACCACGTAGGGACATTTGACTCTATGAGCTGCCCGGCGGCAGGTCGATCATGGAAGGCCGCTGTTACTTGGGCCGCCGGGGGTGTTCGTGGCGATCGTGTTCAGTGCCGATGATTGCTCTTCGCATGAGTACTACCGGCGCCTTCGGGAACTGGCGTCCAGGGGGCCGATGCCTTTTCATTCGGTCAATGGCGACGTGCGTTGCGCGGGCCGGCTGAGGTCGATCGCGTCGGTCCGTTTTTTCGACGTTCGCGTGCACCCGTGTGAGATCGGCAGCGCGCCGGTGACCCCCGGACGGCACGGCCAGGGCTACGGCAAGGTCGACCTCGTGGTCGAGGGCAAGATCGTCATCAGTCAGGACGGCAGGCAGGCGGTGCTGGGGGCCGGCGACTTCTCGTTCCGGGACGGCACGCGCGCCTCGCGGGTCGTGGTGCCCGACGACCTCCGCATGATCGGGGTCATCGTTCCGCTGGGGATGATTTCCGTGGCACGGCACGTCCTCGGCGAGCTGACCGCGACCCGGATGGATGGTGCCTCGGGGAGCGGTGCGCTGCTCGCGTCGTTCCTGACCACGCTGGGATCGAACCTGGAGAGCGTGCGTCCGCGGGAGGAGGCCGGACTGTCGGCGGCGGTGGGCGATCTGCTCACGGCGACGCTGGCGCGCGCCGCCGGGCAGGGTGTGGACGCGGGCGAAGTGGGTGCGCGCTCAGCGCTGCTGAGGAGGATCAGATGTTTCGTCGAGGCCGAGCTCCCCGATCCGGGCCTGAGTCCGGCGAGCATCGCCGCCGCACACCACATCTCGCGTCGTCAGCTGCATCGGTTGTTCGAGGGCGAGGACGTGACGGTCGCGGAACTCGTCCGAGCTCGCAGGTTGGCGGGATGCGCGCGTGATCTCGCTGACCCGGAGCTGCGCGACCTCGGGATCGGCACGGTCGCGGCCCGGTGGGGGATCATGGACTCCGCGAAGTTCAGCAGGATCTTCCGTGCCGCCTACGGGCTTTCGCCCAGGGAGTACCGGTTGTCCCGGATCGGCGCGCATCGACAAGAACGCATGCGCTGATCGACAAGTATGTGGAATGGCGCTCTGGCACGCTTCTTGGAGTGGCAAATGGAATTTCTTTTCCGGAGTCGCCGACCGCGTGCGTTTCAGCTGGATGAATCGGGGCACAGTGGACATTCTTCTGATCTCTGGCATGGGCCCGCAGTTCCCGGACAACACGCTCCTCGCGGGATCCTCTTTCGAGACGCGGTCCACGCGATCGCCGGATGTCTTCGACCTGTCACGGCTGCATACCCGAACCGAGAACCACCGGCTGCCGCTCCTGCGCCGCCGAGGGGACGGCGGCGGTGCACGGGCGGCAGGCGGGGTGGCGCTCGCCGCCAACGCGAACGCCCAGCCTCGCAAGGCCGCCCATCTCACAACCTTCACGCTTCAGTCCATTCTGGACGATGCCGGCTTCGGGTCACGCGATCATGCCGACCGAGGTGATCTGGACCGGTGCCGGCCCGGAACCCAGCGGTGACTTCGACGTCGTGCTCCTCTCCACCACGTTCATGTGGGACCGCGCGACCCTGGCCAAGGCGATCCAGTGGGTGGCGGACCGCTATCCCACCGCCACGCTCGTGCTCGGCGGCCAGTACAGCAACCTCAAGTTCCACCGGATCATGAGCGAGCACGCCTTCGTCCGCTACGTCGTGCGCGGAGACGCGGAGGACGCGCTGCCCGCGCTGTTGCACGCGCTGCGCGGGAACACCGGTGTCGCCGAGATTTCCAACCTGGTCCACCGCGACGACGAGGGGCGGATCCGGCTGACCGAGATCCGCTACGTCGACCTGGAGCTGGTCCCTTCGCCGGCCCCGCGTGGTCCCGCTTCCGTGGTTCCGTACGAGTCGATGCGCGGCTGTCCGTTCAGCTGCAAGTACTGCGCCTACCCGGCGGCGTCGCCCCAGTGGCGGTACAAGTCCGCCGAGAAGATCGCCGGAGATTGGGCGAGGTACCGCGACGAGCACGGCGCGAGCTACATCAAGGCGCTGGACTCGACGTTCACCGTGCCACCGACCCGGTTGCGGCAGCTGCTGCCCATGCTGGAGGACATCGGCGTCGACTGGGAGGCGTACACCCGCGCGAACTCGATCCGTGACCAGGCGGTCGTACGCCAACTGGAGGACGCCCGGTGCCGGTCGCTGTTCATCGGCTTCGAGTCGATGAACGACAAGACGTTGAAGTACATGAACAAGAAGGTCACCGCGCAGGCGAACCGGACCGCGTTCGAGCTGCTGGAAGCCAGTTCGATCAAGCGCTTCGTGTCCTACATCGTCGGCTATCCGGGCGAGACCCCCGAGCTGTTCGACGACACGCGGCAGTTTCTCGTCAACGAGTACACGGGCGAGTTCGCGCTCTACGTCTTCATGCTCTCCGACGAGACCATGCCGGTCTGGCAGGACGCAGAGCGTTTCGGCCTCGAGGTGCAGGACCCCGGCGGTGAGGCGCGGATCTGGCGGCACAACGGGATGGACAGCGAGACCGCGGCGCGGCTTCAGCTGGAGACCCTGCGGGAGGTGCGCTGGCGCAACGACCACGCGATCGCCAGGACCTGGCAGCACGACTACGAGACGCCGATGCTCCCGCACCGCGGCGCGGCCGACAACGCGGTGGTCGAGAAGCTGGTCGACCGCCTGGGCATGGTCAGCGCGGACTTCACCGACGACGCGGAGGTGGCGCGCAGGCGGGACGGCCTGCTCGCGGATCTGGCGCAGTACGACGTCCGCGCGGACGAGGCTGGTTCCGGCGAGCTCACGCCAAGCCCCGCCACCTGAGCACGGCCTCGGTCTGCCGCCGGACGTGCAGCTTGGTGAAGATCCTGGTCAGGTTGTTGCGGACGGTCTTCTGCGACAGGTAGAGCTGAACGGCGATCGCCGCCACGTCGTTTCCCGCCGCCAGCAACGACATGATCTCCTCCTCGCGCGTGGTCAGCGGCACCGTGGCCGGCAACGGTGCCGTCGCCTGGTGCGGGTTTGTCTTCGCGTGCCGCAGGAGGGTCTGCAACACGTCGGGATGCAGGCCGTACTGCTCATTCACCGCCAACCTGAGCAGATCGCCCAAAACCGGCTGGCTGCTGCCTTCCAGGCTGTAGCTCACCGGTCCGCCGCTGAATGCCTGGACGATGTCCGCCGGGTCGACCTCGGGTGCGATGACCACCACCGGTGGCACCCGCCGCCCGATCGACCGTGCCCGCGTCAGAGAGCCGGCGATCGGGCCCATACCGCGGCCGCGCAACAACACCGCCTTGTCCAGTGGCTCGATCTCGCGGACATGTGAGATCGAGTGGATCGGACCACCGGACGGGACGTGCAACGTGGTCAGCACGGCGATCCTGGGCATCGCCGGTGATCCACCCGGCTCAGCCTGAACGTCGATGGAGGTCATGAGAGCGCTTCTTTCGGCGGCGGTAGATCAAGTACATCACGTTCTGAGTGATTTCCGCGTGACCCGGTCGTCCGCCGGCACGAGCGACTTCCGAACGATTCGGAGCATTGTCCTCTTTCCGCTGAAACGTGGTGTTTCAGCTGGTCGGACTCCGACGTCGTGTGTTTGCCTGACGAACTGATCGGCCGCGTCGAACGGAAAGATGGCGCGCCGGAAGTGGGCGGGAGTGCACGTGCGGGTGACCGTGGTGATCCTTTCTTTGGTGACGATGGTGGCCGCGCTCGTCCCGGCTGCGGTGCTTCCTGCCTCCGCGGTGGTCCTGCCGGATCTGAGCCGGTGGGTGAATCCGTTCGTGGGAACCCGTCCCGGCGGTGCGGACCACGGCACCGGCGGAGGAGCGGGCAACACCTTTCCGGGCGCGGTGTCGCCGTTCGGCATGGTGCAGTGGAGTCCGGACACGGTGAAAGCCCAGCACGGCGGCTATTTCTACGACGACACCGCGTTGAAGGGCTTCAGCCTGACGCATCTTTCGGGCGCGGGCTGCTCGACCTACGGCGACATCCCCTTCATCCCGTTCGCCGGTGAGGTCACCACCTCGCCGGCCGTCGATCCGAGTCGCTACACCTCGAAGTTCTCGCACGCGAACGAGCATGCGACGCCTGGGCGGTACGAGGTGAAGCTCGACAGCGGCGTGCGGGTCGAGCTTGCGACGACCACGCGCACGGGGTCCGGCCGCTTCACCTATCCGGCGGGAGCGACGTCCACGTTGCTGGTCAACACCTCCGGCTCGGTGATGGGCACCGACGACGCGTCCGTCACGATCGGCAGCGACAGCATCAGCGGCTGGGCGACGAGCGGCCGGTTCTGCGGTGCCGCGAACAGTTATCGCGTGCACTTCACGGCGAAGTTCGACAAGCCGTTCGCCTCCATCGGGACGTGGAAGAACGGCGCACTGACCCCGAACAAGGGCGACGAGACCGGTGGCGCGAACGCCAAGGTCGCGACGCCGTCCCAGGTGCGGTCCACGTCGATCGAACCGGCCGACACCACCGTGAGCGGTCCGGGCAGTGGTGGGTACGTCACCTTCGCGAACTCCGCCGGCGCCGAGGTCAACGTCCGGATCGGACTGTCCTTTGTGTCCGTTGACGGCGCGCGGGCGAACCTGGCGGCGGAGAACACCGGCAGGTCCTTCGAGGCGGTCGCGGCCGCGTCCCGTGCGGCCTGGAACACCAGGCTGAACCAGATCGCCATCGAGGGCGGGTCGGACGCCGACCGCACGACGTTCTACACGGCGCTGTACCACTCGCTGATCCAGCCGAACGTCTTCTCCGACGTCGACGGGCGGTACCCGGGCTTCGACGGCCGGATCCACCAGGCCGACAGCGGCCACGAGATCTACACCAACTTCTCGGGCTGGGACATCTACCGCTCGCAGGCGCAGCTGCTGGCGGTGCTCGCGCCGAAGGAGATGTCGGACATCGCCCGGTCGATGATCGCTTTCGCCGAGCAGGGCGGTTCGTGGGACCGCTGGACGGTGGCCAACGACTACACCGGCGTGATGAACGGCGATCCCTACCACATCATCGTGGCGACCGCCTATGCCTTTGGTGCCAGGGACTTCGACGCGAACAAGGCGCTTCGCCTGATGGTCAAGGGCGCGACCGAACCGACCGCGGGACACGTCGAACGTCCCGGCGGGGAGGACTACCAGAAGCTCGGCTACGTACCGGGTGCGGGCGCGGACACCCTGGAGTACGCGAGCGCCGACTTCTCGATCGCGCAGCTCGCCCGGCGGCTCGGCGACGACGAGGTCCACCGGACGTTCATGAAGCGTGCCCAGAACTGGCAGAACCTGCTCAACGCCCGCTCCGGTCACCTGCAGCCGCGAGGCGCTGATGGCGCGTTCGCCGCCGCGTACGACCCGGCCGGTTCCGCGGGCTGGGTCGAGGGCAACGGCGCGCAGTACGACTGGATGGTTCCCCACAACCTGAGCGGCCTGATCACCGCGTTCGGTGGCAACCGGGCGGTTGAGTCCCGTTTGGACACTTTCTTCACGAAGCTGAACGCAGGCACCTCGGAGCCGTATGCGTTCATGGGCAACGAACCGAACGCGAACGCCCCGTGGGTGTACACCTACGCGGGTGCGCCCGCCAAGACGCAGGCTGTTGTGCGCCGCGTGATGACGGAGCTGTACAACCCGCGTCCGGAAGGCCTGATCGGCAACGACGACCTCGGGCAGATGTCGTCCTGGTACGTGTGGGCGGCGCTGGGCATGTATCCGCAGACCCCCGGCCGCGCCGAGCTGGTGCTCAGCTCGCCGCTGTTCCCGAAGGCCGTGCTCACCACCGGTGCCGGCAAGAGGATCACGATCAACGGCAGTGGCTCCGGTCAGTACGTGTCCGCGCTGGCGGTCGACGGCCAGGACGCGACGCGGCCGTGGCTGCCCGAGTCGCTGATCGCGGAGGGCGCCACCCTCGACTTCTCCCTGTCGGACGCACCGACGACGTGGGGGAGCGCGCCCGCCGACGCGCCACCGTCGTTTCGCGACGAGGAGAAGCCGGCGGTGTCCTTCCTGGAACCGGACCTGGTGGTCGCCGGGGCGGGTTCGGCGGCCACGGCCTCGGCCGGGGTGCAGGACCTCTCCGGAGCCGCACGCGACTGGACCTGGACGGCCACGGGTGTCGACGGGATCACCGTGACACCTGCCTCGGGAACGATCTCACCCGGCGCGGCGGGCAAAGCGGCCGCGCGGCTCACCGTGACCGTGCCGCCGGGGACCGCGGACGGCCGTCGCCGGATCCCGGTCACGTTCTCCTCGCCCGGCGTGCCCGACACGCAGGCGGTGCTGACCGTGCTCGTCGCCGCGCCGGGCAGCTGGGCGGTGGCGGTGAACAACGACGCTCTCCAGGACGGCAAGCCTTCCGCGGCCGACTTCGACGGCTTCGGCTGGATCTCGGCCGCAACCCCATGCGGCCGGCGCGACGATCGGCGATCCGCGCAGTGACGGCCCTGGCCTCGCCGGCCGCCGTTCCCAGCCGGCGAACCGGACGGTGCGCTGCGGTCGCCGGCCGACGCCAGAGCCGGGCGGCTTTCGCTGCTCGGCGCGCTCCTCCGGCAACGCTGAGCCGCTGACATACCTCGCGAAGGTGGGCCCCGCGGCAGGGGGCGAGCTCGCGGAACAGGGTGACCACGCCGACGCGATCGCACATCTGGGACAGGGTCGCGTTGTATGACCGAGCTGAAGTCGGGGACTACGACCGCGCGCAGATCCTCGAAGTGCTCGGCGCCGTGCACACCGCTGACGGCGAGGCCGTGGTGGCGAGCGTGCATTACCGGGGGTCGGCGCAGGTCCACGCACCAGGCGGCCATCTCGTGGCTGCGGCGGTCGCGCACCGCAAGCTGGGCGAGGAACGCTGATCGGATCGGTGTCCGTGACCAGCCCTCGGCCGATCGGCTGATGTCGACGTTCCCGAACCGGCCGATCGGCGTCCGGCGTCGACCTTGAGGAGGAGTCCGGGGTGGCCGCGCGTTCCTAGTTTGGCCACATGACCATCCTGCTAGCCGATCCGGTGGTGCGCGCCGTGCGTGTGCTGGAAGCCGGCGATCCGTTGGTACCACTGATTTTCGCACCTCACGTGCTGGTTCGGCAGGGGCTCGCGATGCGGCTGGTCGACGCGCGCAACGCGTTGCCGTCCGGTGTGGACCTGAAGGTCGTCGAGGGCCATCGCAGCATCGCGAACCAGAACGCGATCATCGAGCGATACACCGGTGAGCTGCGGGAGTTGCATCCCCGCGCGGATGCCGTCGAACTGAACCGGTTGTCCAGCCGGTTCGTGGCGCCGCTGGCTGTCGCGCCGCACGTCGCGGGCGCTGCTGTGGACCTGACCCTGGTCGACGCGTCGGGGGCGGAGCTGTGGATGGGCACCGAGATCGACGCCACGCCTGAGGACAGCGACGGCGCGTGCTTCTTCGCCGCGCCGGTGGACTCGGTGGCCCGGCGCAACCGCACGCTGCTCGCCGACGCGCTGAGTGGTGCCGGCCTGGTCAACTATCCGACCGAGTGGTGGCACTGGTCCTACGGTGACCGCTACTGGGCCCTGCTCACCGGTGCCGACCACGCCCTCTACGGACCCGTGGAGGTGCCGGCATGGGCGCGCTCGTGACGAGCATCCGCCAGGTCGCGGCCGCACCGGTCCTGGAGATCGACCTGGCCGCCGTCGCGGCCAACACCCGCCGGTTCGCCGACCTCGCGCGCGGCGAGGTCATGGCCGTGGTCAAGGCGGACGGCTTCGGCCACGGGCTCGGTGACGTCGCCCGCACCGCGATCGCCGCCGGCGCGACCTGGGTCGGCGTCACGTCGATCGCGGAGGCCGTGGCCGTGCGCGAGTCCGGAGTGGACGCTCCGATCCTGAGCTGGCTCAACCCGGTCGACGCCGACGTGCGGACCGCCGTTCGGTACGGGATCGACCTGAGCGTGCCGAGCCTGCACCACCTCGCAGTGATCGAGCGGGCCGGCCCGGTGCGCGTGCACCTGCAGCTCGACACGGGCATGTCCCGCGACGGCGCCGCCGCGCACTCGTGGCTGGCGCTGATGTCCGCGGCGCGTCGTGCCGAACTGGCCGGTCAGGTCGAGGTCGTCGGCGTCATGGGCCATCTGGCCTGCGCCGACACTCCCGGCCATCCGGCGAACGCGGCGGGGAAGCGGGCGATGGCGCGCGGCGTCGAGATGGCTCGCCAGGCGGGGTTGCGGCCGTCGGTGCGGCACCTGGCGGCCACGAGCGCGGCGCTCACCGATCGCGCCACCCACCTGGACGTGGTCCGGATCGGTGCCGGGCTGGTGGGCATCGACCCGTCCGGGACCACGGCGTTGCGGTCCGCGCTGCGACTCACCGCGCCGGTGGTTCAGGTGCGGAGGGTGGATGCCGGCACCGGTGTCGGTTATGGACACACGTACGTCACCGAGCGCGCTTCGACATTGGCTTTGCTGCCGCTCGGGTATGCGGACGGGTTGCCGCGCACGGCAACAGGTCGGGCCGAGGTGTGGCTGGCCGGTCGGAGGCGGCCGGTCGCCGGGGTGATCTCGATGGACCAGGTCGTGGTGGACGTGGGGGACGACCCAGTGGTGGCCGGGGGACGAGGCCGTGGTGTTCGGGCCGGGGGACGACGGCGAGCCGACCGCGGAGGACTGGGCCTCGTGGGCGGGGACGATCCCGCACGAGATCGTGACCGGCATCGGTGCACGGGTGCGCAAGCACGTCCGATGATTATCTCTATCACTTCAGTGTTGACTGAATTCAGTATTGATCGTTCGTGTCGGTTTCCGGGTCGAGCCAAGTCTGAGGAACAGCGATGAGGGGCAAGAGGGTCGCCGTGATCGGCGGCGGGCAGAACTGCGAGCACGACGTGTCTGTCGCGTCGGCGGTGTCGGTGCGCAAGGCGCTCGACCCGGCGAAGTACGAGGCCGTGGCGCTGACGATCGGTCGTGACGGCCGGTGGTACGGGGAGAAGGACCAGATGCTCGACACGTCGGCCGCGCGCAGCCTGGCCGCCGCGCTCGGCGTGCTCGCCGGCTGCGACGTCGTGCTGCCGCTGGTGCACGGGCCGCGCGGCGAAGACGGGACGCTGGCCGCGTTGTGCGAGCTCGCGGGGGTGCCGTACGTCGGGTCGCCGGTGCGGGCGGGGGCGCTCGCGATGGACAAGTGGGCCACCAAGCTCGTCGCGGAGGCGGTCGGGGTGCGCACGGCCAAGGCGAGGCTGGTGACGAACGCGGCCGCGGTGGGCTTCACCGGTCCGGTCGTGGTGAAGCCGGTGGCGGCCGGGTCGAGCTTCGGCGTTCGGCTGGTCGAGCGCGAGGAGGACCTCGAACCCGCTGTCCGCCAGGCGTTGGAGCTCGACGACCGGGTGCTCGTCGAGGAGGTGGTCGAGGGCAGGGAGATCGACGTCGCGGTGCTCGACGACCCCGACGAGGGCCGCCGCTCCGGGCCGCCGCTGGAGATCCAGGTCGCCGGCCTGTTCGACACGACCGTGAAGTACGACGGCAGCGCCAAGTTCGTCATTCCCGCCGCGCTGACCGACACCGAACTGAAGGTGCTCGAGGACTCGGCCCTGCGGGTCTACGAGGCGCTCGGCTGCCGTGGGCTCGCCAGGGTCGACTTCTTCCTGACGGCGGACGGTCTGGTGCTCAACGAGGTCAACACCATGCCGGGCATGACGGCGGAGTCGCAGGTGCCCAAGATGTTCGCGGCCGCCGGACTGTCCTATCCGGACCTGCTGGACAAGCTGGTCCGGGGTGCGCTGCGGTGAAACGGATCGCCGGGCTGGACCTGTTGCGCGGCATCGCGATTCTACTGGTGATGCTGCGCCACGCGGTTCCGGACGTGTTCCCCGGCGCGGGCGTGGCCGGCGTGGTCGTGTTCTTCACGCTGAGCGGGTATCTGATCACCGGTGTGCTCTCGCGAGAGCTCCAGAACAACGGCCGCGTCGACTACCGGCGGTTCTACCTGCGCCGGGCCCGCCGACTGCTGCCGGCACTGATAGCGCTGGTCGTGGTGTTCGCGATCGTCACGCTCGTGTTCGACCCGCTGGGCGAGCGCGACAAGTTGCCGCTCACGGCCGCGGTGCTGCTGACGTTCACGGGAAACCTGCCGATCGGCGGGGTCAGCCCGGCGGCGTTCCACGGCTGGACGCTCGCCACCGAGGAGCAGTTCTACCTGCTGTGGCCGGCACTTCTGGCGTACGCCTGGGTGCGTGGCCGGGTCGGCGCCGCGTTGGTGACGGTCGCAGTCGCGGCGCTCGCGGCGTGCACCGCCACGCTCTTCTGGTTGTGGCCGAACGCCGACAACGCCTACGCGCTGCCGACGTCGTGGTCCGTCTGCTTCGTGATCGGTGCGGCGGTCCGGCTCAAGGGCAGGGCCGTGCCGCCGTGGGCCGTGCCGATGGCGCTCACCGGAATCGCCGTCCTCTCGGTGGTTCCGTTGCGGGGTCACGCGCTGACGTACCTGGTGGCGGGGCCGGCGATCGCGGGCTGCACGGCCGTGTTGCTGCTGGCGTGGTCGCAGTGGGACAAGGTGTCGGCGCCGCTGCGGCCACTGGTGGCGCTGGGCGTGGTGTCGTACGGCGCCTATCTGTGGAACTACCCGCTGACCCTGTGGCTGCGGCCCGAACTGGGCGCCGCCGCCGGACCGATCGCGGCGGTCCTGACGATCGTGGCGGCGGCGCTCAGCTGGCGCTACGTCGAGGAGCCGATCATGCGGGGTGGTTCTTCACTGTTTCATTCTTCAGCTCGCCTGCGCCGATCGTGAAGAACGCCCGCCCGCTAGACATGTCGCAGACCTAGTCAGACGTGTGTCCGGGGGGACGTTCATGAGATCTGCTGTCGTGCTCGCGGTGGCCGTTGCCGCCCTGTTCGCCGACTCTTTGACCGGGGTCGATTTACCGCGATCGTCGAGCTGAACACCGGCGTCCTGGTCCTTTACTTCGGACAGACCGGGGCGTGGTCGACGTCGGGAAAGTAGCGGTTCCATTCCTGCTCGCTCAGCTGCGGCGACACCGTGGCACAGATGCGTTCGGCCGCGTGCCCGGCATCGGCCTCCCACAACCGGACCGTGCGGTCACCACCGGCGCTCAGCAACGTGCGGCCGTCTGGGCTGAAGGCCAGCGCGTACACCCGCTCGCCGTGCCCGGACAGCGTTGCGAGCGGGGTGTGGTCGTCGACCCGCCACAGCCGGACGTCGTGGTCGGCGCTCGCGCTGGCCAGCGTGCGGCCATCAGGGGCGAACGCGACGGCGTGCACGGCGTCCGTGTGCCCGGTGAGCTCGGCCGTGCGGGTGCCGGTGGCGAGGTCCCAGACGCGGACCGCGAAGTCGAGGCTGCCGGTGGCGAGCAGCCGGCCGTCCGGGCTGAACGCGACCGACTTCACGGCGTGCGTGTGGCCGCCGAGGTGCGTCACGACCCGGCGGGCCGCGACGTCCCAGATCCGGACGCCGAAGTCGCCGGAACCGCTGGCGAGCCGGCGGCTGTCCGGGCTGAAGGCGAGTGCCTGCACGGATTCCGCGTGCCCGGACAGGGTGCCGAGCGACGCGCCGCTGGTGGCGTCCCACAGGATGATCGCCCGGTCGGTGCTGCCGGTGGCGATCGTCTGGCCGTCCGGGCTGACGGCCATGGCGTTGACCGCGTCGGAGTGGCCGGCGAGTGCGGGCAGCGGCACCGGGTTCGCCGGGTCGGTGATGTTCCAGCGGTGTACGCGGTGGTCGGCGCTGGCGGCCAGCAGGGTCTTGCCGTCCGGGGTGAAGGCCACCGAGTTCACCGCGTCGGCCGGTCCACTGAGGACGGTGATCGGGGTGCCGTCGCGCCACAGCTTGATCGTGCGGTCGTAGCTTCCGGTCGCGATGAGCTCGCCGGACGTCGCGACCGCGTAGACGGAGTCGCTGTGCGCCGCCAGGAGTCCGCCGGGCAGGTCCCAGAGCCGGACGGTGTGGTCGTCGCTCGCGGTTGCCAGCGTCGTCCCGGCGAACGCCGCTCCCACGACACCGTCGGTGTGGCCGGTGAGCACCAGCGGGTCGCCCGGCCGGGCGAGGTCCCAGACGCGGACCGTGCGGTCGACGCTCGTGCTGGCCAGCCGGCCTTCCGCGCTGAACGCCAGGCTGCGCACGGCGTCGGTGTGCCCGGCCAGCACGCGTGGTTCGCCGCCACCGACCGGCCAGAGCCGCACCACGCGGTCATGTCCGGCCGTGGCGATCGTCTGGCCGTCCGGGCTGAACGCGACGGCGCTGATCACGCCGGTGTGGCCGGGAAGCAGGCGAAAGCCGCCGTTGAGGTTGAGGTCCTGCATCGCTTTCGCGCACTCGGCGTCGGAGATGGCCACGGCGGCATCCAGCCCGTTGCGCAGGAACGGCCAGGCGGTGGCCGATGGCGTGCCGCAGTTGAGGCCGGCCATGATCGTGTCGCCGGTGGGGATGGTCTTGAGTTCGCCCGCTTCGAGGCTTGCGAGGACGCAGGCGGCGTGGTCGGGTTCGACCGCGAGCAGCCGTGTACGGGATCCGCGGCCCCGGTAGTGGGTGATCACGGCCTGGGCGAACGAGCCCACACCGACCGGGATGACGACCAGATCGGGTTCTTCCTGGAGCTGCTCGTCGATCTCGGCGCACAGCGTTCCGTAGCCCTCGACGATCCAGGCCGGGATCTCCTCGTAGCCGGGCCAGCCCATGTCCTGGACGAGGATCCCGTCGGCTTCGGCGGCCATGCCGACCGCGTCGTCGTACGAGCCGTCGACCACGGTGACCTCGGCTTCTTCGGCCCGGATGGCCTCGATGGCGTGCGGGTGCACGTTGCGCGGCACGAAGATGTGGGCGCGCTGGCCGAACAGGTGGGCCATCCGGGCCACCGCGCGGCCGTGGTTGCCGTCCGTGGCGGTGGTGAGGGTGACCGGTCCGGTCTGGTCGCTCAGCACCCGGTGGACGGCCCAGGATGCGCCGAGGGCCTTGAACGCGGGCAGCCCGAGCCGGGAGGATTCGTCCTTGACGAACACCTTCGCGACGTTCAGCTCCGCCGCGAGCGCGGGCAGTTCGGTCAGCGGAGTGGGTGCGTAGCCGGTGAGTCGCGCGTGGAAGTCCCACGCCTCGGTGGAGGCGGGCGGGCACCTCCAGTCGCGGGCGTCTGGCCGCATGTACCTCATGGGCACAGCGTGCGGCGGGGCCGATCGTCGGTCCAGCTCAAGTTTTCGATCCGTACCGGTGGGAGAATCCGACGAATCGCGGGGGAGGAGATGCCGGTGACCGATGACGAGCTGATCGTCGAGTTCGCGCTGACCCGCCTCGACAATCCCGGCCTCGACCTGGAGGAGGTCGCCGCGCTGGTGGTCCGCCGGGTCGGCCCCGAGCGCATGGTCGAGTTCGCGGGCCAGACCCTCGCGCACCGCGACGAGCTGCGGGGAGCGTTGTTCCCGGCCGCGGTCGAACACGTCCTGCGGGTGGTGCTGACGCTGCGCGGGCCGCGCGACTAGCCGGCACTCGGACCGGTTCAGTACAGGTCGAGAAGGACGAGCGTGCTCTCCTCGATGTCGACGTGCCCGGTTTCGATGAGGTCGGCGGCACGGGCGAGGAACGCGCTGAGCGACGGCGCTAGCGGCTCGCCCAGGTCCGGCACGTTGGGGCGGCACACGACCTGACCGACGGTGCCGCGCTCGCCGGGATCCAGGTCCAGGAAGTAGCAGTCGCCCTCGAACGCGAGGAACGGCAGCCAGGACTCCGACCACACCGTCCACCGGTAGTAGGCGGGTTGCTCGACGGGGACGGCCATGTCGCCGACCGCGTCAGTCAGCATGCGGTGCATCTCGATGATCTCATCGACGGTCAGGAAGTGGTGGAAGTTGAGCGGGCCCCACAGCTGGCCGGGATCGTCTTGGCCGGCCGACGCGCGCAGCAGCGCGACCAGGTCAGCCGGCAGGACGAGCCCGGTCGCGGTGGCGATCCGGTCGAGGTCGTGATCGGTCGCGCCGGGGAGGAACGGCGCGGTATCGGGTAGCAGCCGCTCGAGCAAGGCTCGTAACCGCGCGAATTCACGGGCGGTGTGGTTCATAGCGGTCAGTCTGCCGGACGCCTGGCCGACGACGGTGGCGGTGCGGTCTCGCCGGCCACACGGACCGGACAGCGATCGCGGTCACACCCGGTGCAGGTAGAAGTGACAGGACAATCTCGGTTGCGCTGCGGGCCGCGGCCTGCTCAACTGCGCAGGACCAGTCATCCGGACAAGGAGAGGCACATGCGCGTGGCGTTCGTGTTCACCCAGAAGGTATTCGTTGCCTATCTAGAGGACATGACGCTTGTCGCGCACCTTGAACTTGGGGATTCTGGCTCACGTCGACGCTGGTAAGACCAGCCTCACCGAGCGGTTGCTGCACTCCGCCGGTGTCATCGACGCACTCGGCAGCGTGGACGCGGGGAACACGCAGACCGACTCGCTCGCGCTCGAACGGCAGCGCGGCATCACGATCAAGTCCGCCGTGGCGTCGTTCGCCGTTGGTGACGTGGTGGTCAACCTGATCGACACACCGGGCCATCCGGATTTCATCGCCGAGGTGGAGCGGGTGCTCGACGTGCTCGACGGCGCCGTGCTGGTGGTGTCAGCGGTGGAGGGCGTGCAGGCGCAGACCCGCGTGCTCATGCGCACGTTGCGGCGCTTGGAGATTCCGACCGTCGTGTTCGTGAACAAGATGGACCGTCGTGGCGCTGATGGGCCGCGGGTGGCGCGTGACGTGGCCGAGAAGCTGGAGACCGAGGCGCCGATCTACTTCGGGTCCGCGATCACCGGCGAGGGACTGGACGAGCTGGTCGCCGGTGTGACGTCGTCGTTGCCGGTGACCGGCGTGGTCGACGGGCCGCTGTCCGGCACGGTGTTCAAGGTCGAACGTGGCCGGGCAGGGGAGAAGGTCGCGTTCGTGCGGCTGTTCTCCGGGACCGTGCGAGTACGTGATCGGGTGAAAGTCGGTGACGGGGAAGGGAAGATCACCGCGATCGCGGTGTTCGAGGGTGGCACTGCGCCGCGCCGCGCCATCGCCGTCGCAGGGCAGATCGCGAAGCTCTGGGGCCTCGACGTCCGCATCGGCGACACGATCGGCGTCGCTCAGCACGACCGCGTCCGCCACTTCGCGCCACCGACGCTGGAAACCGTTGTGGAATCACGTGATCGGGTGGCTCTGCACGCCGCACTCAAGCAGCTCGCCGAGCAGGATCCGTTGATCAACCTGCGGCTCGACGGCGACGACATCGTGGTCTCGTTGTACGGCGAGGTGCAGAAGGAGGTCATCGAGGCGACGCTCGCGCTGGAGTACGGCGTCGCCGTCACGTTCCGCGAAACGAGAACGGTCCGGGTGGAACGTCCCTGGGGCGTGGGCGAGGCGGTGCGGTTCCTCGGCGAGAACCCGTACGCGGCCACCATCGGGTTCCGGGTCGAACCGGGGCCGGAGGAGTTCCGGCTGGAGGTGGAGCTGGGCTCGTTGCCGCTCGCCTTCTTCAGGGCCACCGAGGACGCCGTGCGCGACACGTTGCGCGCTGACCGGATTCACGACTGCACGGTCACGATGACGCACTCCGGATACTCGTCACCGGTGAGTGTGGCGGGTGACTTCCGGAGCCTGGCGCCGATCGTGCTGCGGGAAGCGTTGCGGCGAGCAGGAACTGTGACGTGTGAACCGATTCACCGCTTCCGGCTGGAGATCCCGGCGGACGCGCTCACCGCGGTGCTCGCCGCGCTGGGCAAGGTCGGAGGCGTTCCGCTGACGACGACCGCGACCGTCCTCAAGGGACAGATTCCGGCGGCGCGGGTGCATGAGCTGCAACGACGACTGCCTTCGCTGACCCGTGGGGAAGGTGTGCTGGAAAGCGAGTTCGATCACTATGCCTGAGGCGGCCTGGTCCACAGGTTGATGTCGCTGCTGGTCGCCACCACCAGCGTCGCCCCGGACGGGGAGAACCCGGCCGCGCGCAGCTCGGAGTAGCGCGAATGGAAGATGTGCCACCAGGTCTCGCCGTGCGCTCCTGTGTACGGACTTCCGGTGGACAACAGCACCCGCTCGTGCGGCCAGTCCGGGCTGGCGATGTCCACCGACCAACCCGCGGTGCCGGTGTGCAGACCGCCACCGGCCAGCCCGGCCATCGGCACGCGACGCCGCGCGATCGGCCCGATCCCCTGGCACGTCAGGTCGTTGTCGTCCGGCCAGCCCGACTCAGGCTCGCGGTCGCGGGCCAGGCGCTCACCGGTGCCGGTGTCGAACAGCCCGAGTCCGCGGGTGGACGCCACCAGCAGCAGGTCGCGGCCGTTGTCGGGATCGGTGGCGAAGCCAACGCCGAGCAGCCCGCCGACAGCGATCACGTGGCAGTCCGCCGGTCGCCACGGATGGGGCGCCGGCACCGTCGGCGCGGCCAGGAACTTTGCCCGCAGGCCTAATTGATAGTCGGCAAGCGAGAGGTCCTCCGGCATCCCGCGAGTATGCCGGAGCTGAGATCGCCGGTGGGGTGGAAGACCTGGTTAGCATGTGCCGGGTGGACGCCGGCGTGGTGCGGGAGTGGCTCGATCGACGAGCGGCGGAGTTCCTGTTCAGCGGTGCCGTGCTCGTCTGGCGTGAGGGGCGGCCGGTCTTCGAGCACGCTGCGGGCCTGGCGCATCGTGGACATCGAGTACCGGCGACCATGCGGACGCGGTTCGGCGTCGCCTCGGTCACGAAGCTGGTGACGTCGCTGACCGCGTTGCGTCTGGTCGACCGGGGAGTGCTCAGGCTCGATCAGCCGTTGACCGAGGTGCTTGCGCCCGACCATCGGCCGCGTGCGCTCACCGCGGAGCACACGCTGCACCACCTGCTCTCACACACCTCGGGCCTGTCGAACTACCACGATGACGATGACACGACGTGGGCGTCGTACACCTCGTGCTGGGATCGCGTCCCGACCTATCACGTTCGTGGCCCGGCCGACCTGCTTCCCCTGTTCGCCGACCTGCCCGCGGTATCGCCACCGGGTGCGGTGTACCAGTACAGCGACGCCAACTTCATCCTCGTGGGACTGGCCGTCGAAGCCGCGACCGGCCGGTCGTTCGCCGAGGTGGCGACCGCGGAGGTGCTGGTCACGGCCGGCTTGGCCGACTCCGCCTTCGAGGAGCGCGACCTCGAGCCCGAGCGGCTGGCCACGGGGTACCTCGTCACCGGCGAACCCGCCCGGATGTGGCGGGCCAACTGCTACAGCGTCCCGGCGGGCAGGATGCCCGACGGCGGGCTGATCACCACGCCGCACGATCTCGCCAGGCTCCTCGACGCGCTGCTCGACGGTCATCTGATCGAGTCCCGGACCACCACCGCGATGACGACACCACAAGGGCCGCCGTCGGACAGGCTTGAGCAGTACGGGTACGGCTGCCAACTCGTGGTCGAGGACGGCGAGGTGACGATCATCGGCCACAGTGGAGCGGACCCCGGTGTGTCGGCCCTCGTGTCCCGATACCGCGCGGCTGCGACCACGATCGTCGTGCTCTGCAACTACGACCGCGGTGCTTTCCCCACCACCCAGTACCTCGCCCGCGCGTTCGGGTTGCGTGACCCTCGGGCCTGACAGTGTTGGAACCACGTCGCCATCGGATCGTGGACGTGGTAGCTAAGGTCCGGTCGTGGCCGTGCTGGAGATTTCGGATTTGGTGGCGCAGTGGGACGAGCGGACCGGCGAGCGCGTTCAGGTCCGCAGGGCGGAGGTGGTCGACCGCCTGCACGCGGCCGGGGACGGGCGAGCCGCGCGGATCGTGCAGCGGATGCCTGTGACGGGTGAGTTCCTGGACCCGTTCGCGGTGGACCGGCTCCTGGTCCGCGTGCACACCGAACTGCAACGGCTCAACGAAGAACTGCACATGGCACAGCGGTTCGCCGAGCTGCTGGTACCGATGCTCACCGCCATCCGGGCGAACGGGAGCCGCCTGCGGGTGGTGGACATCGGGTGCGGTGTGGGGTTCACGGTGCGGAGCCTGGCCGCTTCCGGTGTGCTGGGAGCGGATGTCGAGCTGGTGGGCGTGGACTTCAACCACGCCCTCGTGGCCGAGGCGACCAGGCTGGCCGAGGACGAGCGGCTGCCGTGCACCTTCGTTCGTGCGGACGCGTTCGCGCTGGCCGAGGGTGCCACCGTCTACCTGTCGAACGGGGTGCTGCACCACTTCGCGGCCGACCGGCTGCCCGAGTTCTTCCGCGCCCAGGACCGCGCCGGTGCGCTGGCGTTCATCCACTACGACATCGCCGCGACCCGGCTGGCCCCGCTGGGCGCCTGGCTGTTCCACCGCGCCAGGATGCGGGAGCAGCTCGGCCGCCACGACGGCGTCGCATCCGCGCGGCGTGCTCACGGCGACCCGGTGCTGGTGTCCGCTGCTGCGGCAGCGGTGGGGATGGACGCGTTCCTGTTCGAGTCGTTCAGGCACACCAACCCGTTCTGCGCGGCGATGAGACCGGTCATCGGCCTCCGCCCGGCGCTGGTCGCCGACTTCCGCCGAGCCCTGGGACGCCGCGCACGGCGGCTGGTCGCAGGCTGATGGCCGCGGTGGTTCCGCTCGTGCTGGGCCTGCTCGCGCTCGTCGACGCGGGTTTCGCGGGCTTCCGTGCCGCGACCGGCCGCAACGCCCGGATCGACAAGCGCTCCTACTACCTGCTGGCGGCACGCAGGGGTCTCGCGGGCGGGACGATCGTCCTCGGGCTCGTGGCACTGCTTGCCGTGGCTACCCTGGGCTGGTCGGCGGACCCCGACGCTCGTTACGACGAACTGGTCCGCGCGGGCAGGCGCATGCTCCAGGTCGTGGTGCCGTTCGCCGCGCTCGTGGTGGTCTCGTTGCTGGCTTACTGGCTGTTGCCGATGCGGGAGAGCACGTTCGTGATCCTGATCGGCCTCGGTCCGTTCACCCTGGTACGGCCCGCGGTCGTGCTCGGCGCCGCGGTGTGGTCGATGGCGGGATCGGCCGACCGGCTCGCCTGGGCGGTTGCGATCACGGCCGCGGCCGGCGTGCTGGCCGTCGAGCCGCTCGTCCACCACCGCTGGTACCGGGCTCCGGCATGACAGCCACTCGAAAATGTTTGGGCAGGACACGATGGCGATTGGGAACATCAACGGTCAGCGGACGAGAATTGAGTGTCCGGGTTCGGCGCGCTGTCCATCGGCTCCGACATCGCCGGTCGACCTCGACCTCGCCATCGTCGGGCCGATGGCGCGCATCGCCCGCGACCTCACGCTCCTGCTCGACGTCATGGCCGGCCCGGACCCGCTGAGCGTCTGGAGGAACCGCCACATCCTTCCGCCGTGTCGGGTACGAATGGTTCGTGGAACAGGTTGAGGTCTGGCGAGGCGCTCACGGCGATCCGACACCGTTGTTCGGGCCGCTGCCCGGCATCCGCCTCGGTGACACGCTCGCCTACGAGTTCCAACTGCCGGACAGCTTCACTCCATGGCCCGGTCGGACGCTGCTGGAACGCGTGTTCGTGTTGCTCGACCTCGGGGTGAGCATGTCCATCCCCGCCTGGCGGTCCAACCTTGGAACCGATCGGGCCCAGGTCGAACCGACCACCTGGTACGTGGACCTCGTGCACGTCTCGACCACGCGGGACTCGGTCACCGTCCGGGACCTCTACGCCGATGTCCTGGTACCCACCGACGGTCGCCATCAGCGGTTGCTCGATCTCGACGAGTTCGCCGACGCGATCGAAGCAGGACAACTCGACATCACCACCGCCGTCGACGGACTGCGGCGCTGGCAACGCTTCCTCGACCAGCACCTGCATGCCGCCCGCGACCCCAGCCAGACGTGGACCGACTTCCCGCCCCAGCGGCTGCGCGACCTGGCGGCGCTACCCAGCCCGCTGGGACCGATCGTCACCGCACCAGGCTGACGGCTCGCGCCCGGATCCGAGATGCGGCCTTGGCGGGGTTCGGTGCTGATGGGGTCGCGGGGACCTCCGTGCGCGCGGTCGCGGCCGATGCCGGGGTGTCGGCGGCCCTCGTGCTGCACCACTTCGGCTCGAAGGAGGGCCTGCGGCAGGCGTGCGACGAGTACGTGCTCGACGGCGCCTCTGCGGAGGCCGATCTCGCGGAGTTGTTGGAGGCCGCGACGCCGGTTCGCCGGTACCTGGCCCGTTCGTTGCTCGACGGCACCGAGAGCGCGTCCGCGTTGTTCGACTCGATCGTGGCGCGCACGGGGTCGTGGCTGGCCGGGGGAGAGTCCGAGGGGTGGGTGCGTCCTACTGCCGACGCGCGCGCTCGTGCCGTGACGTACGTGTCGTGGTTGCTGGCGCCGTTGGTGCTCGGACAGCAGGTCGGCCGGTTGCTGGGCGGTGATCCGGCCGAAACCGGTGTCGCGGTGCGCGGGGCCCGGGCCGGTCTGGAGATGTTGACGCACGGTCTGTTCGCAGATGACCGCTATCTGTCGGCTTTCTCGGAGGTCCACAATGGACGTGGTTGAGTCGGTTGCCAAGGCGTTCCGGATGGACGACGAGGCCTGGCGGCGGCACGCGAACCCGTGGAGCGTCTGGACCCGGTTCGCGGCGATCCCGGCGATGCTGCTCGCGATCTGGAGCCGCACGTGGATCGGCTGGTGGTGCCTCGTGCCGGTCGCGTTGGTGCTCGTGTGGCTGGTGCTGAACGTGAAGGTGTTTCCGCCGGTCGACTCGCCGCGCGGCTGGACCGAGCGCGGCATCTACGGCGAACGCGCCTGGCTGGAGAACCGCGCGCTGGTGCCGCCAGACCATCGTGCGGTGGTGCGGTTTCTCGTGGTGGTGGGTTCGGCCGGGTTCGCGTTGATCACCTGGGGTCTGGTGGCGCTGGCGGTGTGGCCGACCGTGTTCGGTGCGACCCTCGTCGTGGGCGCGCAGCTGTGGCGGATCGACCGGTTCGGGTGGCTCTGGGAGCGCGTCAACGCGGCTTGAGCGGCGCTCGATCGCGACTGCAACAGAATTGTCGGTGCTCCCCGGTAACGTCCTCCCCATGAGTGCTGGGGACCGGATTCAGGAGCTGGCGGCGCGGATCACGGAGCTGCGCGACGCGTACTACCAGGGCGCGCCGCTGGTGGCCGACGCCGAGTACGACGTGCTGGAGGACGAGTTCCGGGGGCTGATCGCGGCCCACCCGGAGCTCACGCCCGACCCCAACCCGCTGGACTCGGTCGGCGCGCCGTCGGTGCTGCACGCACCGGTGCGGCACTCACGGCCCATGCTGTCACTCGAAAAGGCGAACAAGCCCGAGCAGGTCGAGGCGTTCTTCGCCCGGTTCCCCGGCCAGCCGGTCGTCGTCATGCCCAAGCTCGACGGCCTTTCACTCGCCCTGGTCTACGAGAACGGGAAACTGGCCCGTGCCGTCACCCGCGGCGACGGCACGACGGGCGACGACGTCACGTTCCTGACGCGCGCGCTGACGGACGGTGTGCCGGCCAAGGTCGACGCTCCCGGCCGCGTCGAGGTGCGCGGCGAGTGCGTGATGCTGCGCTCGACCTTCGACGCGTACAACAAGGCACACGCGGACAAGCCGCTGATCAACCCGCGCAACGCCGCGGCGGGCACGTTGCGCGCCAAGGATCCCAAGGCCGTCGAGGGCCGGCGCATGCAGTTCTTCGCGTTCGACCTGAGCACCGAGCCGGAGAGCGCCGAGTCCGATTTGGACGCCGGCCTGCGCAAGCTCGGCTTCAGCGTCGCCGAGATGCGCCACTGCACCTCCGCCGCCGAGGCGCAGAAACTGATCGACTCGATCGAGGAGGCACGCAACGACCTCGACTACGACCTCGACGGCGCAGTGCTGCGCCTGGCCAACCGCGACGCCTTCGCCGCCGCCGGCACCCGCTCCAGCTCACCGCGCGGCGCCATTGCCTACAAGTTCGCCGCCGAGGAGAAGACCACCGTCCTGATGGACGTCGTCTGGGACGTCGGCAAGACCGGCAAGATCGCCCCGGTCGCCTGGCTGGAACCCGTCTTCGTCGGCGGCACCACCGTCACCCGCGCCACCCTGGCAAACCAGGAGGTCATCCGCGCCCGCGGCATCAAGATCGGCGACACCGTCCTGGTCCGCCGCGCGGGCGACGTGATCCCGTTCGTCGCCGGCGTGCTGGACGCCTCCAAGCGCACCGGCTCCGAGCGCGAGATCATCCCGCCGACCGACTGCCCCTCCTGCGCCCAGCCACTGACCGAACAGGGCAACAGCCGCGAACTGTTCTGCACCAACGCCGTCTGCCCAGCCCAGACCGTGCGCCGCCTGATCCACTGGTCCTCGCGCGCCGCTGCCGACATCGACGCCATCGGCCAGGTGTGGATCGAACGCCTCGCCGAAACCGGCGACCTGGTGAACCCGTCCGACTTCTACGCGCTGACCAAGGACCGGCTACTCGAGTTCGACCGCATCGGCGACGTCTCCGCGACCCGCATGATCGAGTCCATCGACCGCAGCCGCTCCGTGGGCCTGCGCCGAGCCCTGATCGGCCTCTCGATCCCCATGGCCTCCGAAGGCACCGCCGCCCGCCTGTGCCGCGCGGGCTTCGGCTCCCTCGAAGAAGTAGCCGACGCGGGCGTGGACAAACTCGTGGCCGTAGAAGACATCGGCCAGAAGGTCGCCGAGTCCCTGACCCACCACCTGGCCCGCCTGCGCCCCGAAATCGACCGCCTCCGCGAACGCGGCGTATCGCTGGAAGTCCGCGACGAGGACCTGCCCCCAGTAGTGGCCTCCGACGCCCCACTGGCCGACAAGACCGTCGTCATCACCGGCTCGATCAGCGACCCCCGCTCCGGCGAAAAGGTCACCCGCCCCACCTTCCAGCGCATGTGCGAAAAGGCAGGCGCCACCGCCGCCGGCTCGGTGTCCGCGACCACGGACATGCTGATCACCGGCGCCGAGGTGGGCGCGAGCAAGCTGACCAAGGCCGAAAAGCTCGGCGTAGAGGTCGTGGACCAGGGCGAGATCTGGGCGAAGCTGATCGCCGCCGGCATCGCCTGATCCCGCCACCGTTCACCCACACCGGTGAACGTTGTCCCAAACCACGCCTGAGTCCGTCTGTTGGATGTCCGGAAAACATGGTCATCTTCGCCGCGAAGAAGGAAGCGCGCGAGGGAGCACCCACGGAGTGTCGGTGGAATACGAGCCGAGCAGGACGAGCCGAGCAGGACGAGCCCAGCAGGACGCCCTCAGGCCGACCGTCGGGGGAGAATGACGGCCTGAGGGCGAGCAGTAGAGGTCGATGCGGCGGTCGCCTGTCGGCGGTGGGCACGACGCGGCTCCAGCCGAACGGTCTTCCGCGAAGGCAATTCTGGTGAGGCCCGGGGGACACGGACCGCACCGACCGTTCTGTACAACGGCGACCGGGGTCCATGTGTTTCCGGGTGATCTGTGTGGTCGCTCACCGTGGGGCCGCTGGCGTCGGCGCGGTGATTCTGGCCGCCAGCAACAGCCTGGTGCTCCCGGCTTCGTGGAACTATCCGCCCGTGGCGCTTGTGCTCGCGAGGCTGCGGTTGCCTGCGAGGCTCGCAGCTGCGTCGCAAGGAGCTGGTTGCCGGCAAAGCGGCAGTCGCCCGCTGGGCGGCGAGGTCGATCCAGCGGGTGACCGAGACGGCCGAGTACGCAACGTTGAGGCCCGAGCACGAGGACTCTCTGCGGCAGATCGTGCACCGATGAGTTTCACGCGCCGCGCCGGTCTGTACGCCGGAGACCGACTCACGGAAGGCTGGCACCATGCGGAAACTGATCTACGGCATGAACGTGACCTTGGACGGCTACATCGCCGCGCCCGGCGACGACATCGGCTGGGGCGGGCCGAACGACGAGCTGTTCCAGTGGTGGCTCGACCGGGAGCGGGCGAACGATCTGTTGCTGTACGGACGCAAGCTGTGGGAGACGATGAGCTCCTACTGGCCGACCGGCGACCAGCAGCCGGACGCCACGCCGGCACGGGTCGAGTTCGCGCGGAACTGGCGGGACACGCCGAAGGTGGTGTTCTCCTCGACGATCGACAAGGTCGACTGGAACACCCGCCTGGTCACCGGCGACGCGGTCGCCGAGATCACCCGGCTCAAGGCCGAGGACGGCGGTCCGATGGGCATCGGCGGCGCAACGCTCGCCGTGGCGGCCATGCAGGCAGGGCTGATCGACGAGTACCAGTTGGCCACCTACCCGGTCCTGGTGGGCGGCGGCACACCGTTCTTCACCGCGCTGGACAGTTGGGTGAACCTGAACCTGGTCGAGACGCGGACCTTCCCCGGCGGGGTGGTCCTGACCCGGTACGAGGCCAGGCGGTGAACGACGCTTTTCTACGTTCAGCGCGGCATGTCGCATGCTGATCGGCCGACTCCCGGTGGACGAACAAGTCGACGCGCTGCGCACGACCCTCGCTCGCAACGAGGTGTTGATGGAGGTCTTGGCCCGTGCCGCGAAGCTGGACCTTCCGAGCTGGTACCTGACTGCTGGGTGCGTGTTCCAGACCGTGTGGAACGTGGTCACCGGCCGGCCACCGGCCGAGGGCATCAAGGACTACGACCTGTTCTACTTCGACGACTCCGATCTCAGCTGGGAAGCCGAGAACGAGGTCATCCAGGCCGGCGAGAACGCCTTCCGCGACCTGCCCGTCGTCGAAATCCGCAACGAGGCACGCGTGCACCTGTGGTACGAGAACCACTTCGGGGTTCCCTGCAGGCCCTACAGCTCCACCGAAGCCGCCATCGACTCGTTCGCGGCAACGACCTGTTGTCTGGGCATCCGCCTCGACAACGATGGCCAGTGGCGCATCTATGCACCGCACGGTCTCGCTGACGTGTTCAACCTCGTCGTCCGGCCCAATCCCGTGCTTGCTCCCCGCAGCGTCTACGAGACCAAAACTCAACGCTGGCGCGAACTCTGGCCTGAGCTGACCGTGCTGCCCTGGCCCGAAGTCGACAAGCAGCAGCCACACAACTGAAGGACGTGGCGGCACCCCACCCGGTCGTGCGCAGCCCAAAGCAACGCACGGCCGGGGGGCCGTTGGCGCGGTTGGAAATCTCGCCGATGGCGAGCGAAGGCGAGCCGGCGATCGTGTCGGCGAACTCGCGTGGATCAAGTGTGGCGGTCGCGGCCGGGGCGTCCCAAGGGGCCAAATCCCCAGGCGGCAGAACCTAGATCAGGCCTAGATCAGACCCAGTCGCCGTGCCGCCAGCACGGCGTCGCGGCGCTGGTTCACGCCGAGCTTGCGATAGATGCCGCGCAAGTGTGTCTTCACCGTGTTGACGGAGACGAACAGCGAGTCGGCGATCTCCTCGGTGGTGCGCATGGACGGCAGCTCGATCAGCAGGTCGCGTTCCCGGCTGGTCAGCACGTCGGTGGACGCGGTGCTGGCGGCGGGCAGCGACGTCATCGTGGTGGTGGCGAAGGGTTCCAGTCGGCCGAAGCGGCCTGCGCCACGGGCCAGCAGGTCGCGGACCGGCTTGCCGGCGTTGACGAAAGACCGAAGCGCGCCAACGGGTTCTGCGGCGGCCAGGGCCTTGGTGACGGCCTCGTGGGCGCGTCGTTGGTCGCCGGTGCGTTCGACCAGGACGGCCTCCAGCAGCCAGCCGTCCACGACGGTCGGTGCGGCGATCGCGCGCAGGTCGCCGGACAGCAGTGGCTCGACGATCTTGCGGGCCTGGGAGAGGCGGGCGTGGTGGATGTGCACGACGGCGCGGAGCACTGCCTGTTCGCCGCACGGGCCGAACATCGCCTCTACCTGGTCGGGCATCGCGGACGCCCACTGCTCGTCGCCCGAGCGCAACGCGATGCGCTGCACGGCCGATGCGATGTGGGCGATGATCAGCGGTGTCACCTGCCGGCCGCGCCACGTCGCGCCATTGGTCGCGGATGCGGCTGACGGCCGCCCTGGGGTCGCCGGTGGCCGGGAACGAGACGGCGGCGTCCAAAGTGGACACTGCCAGTCTGGTGACCGGGTCGGGGCGGTCGCCCAGGGCGTGGACCGCGCGGGTGGACAGCTCGGCGGCGCGGGCGTCGTCGAGCCGAAGATAGGCCTGCACGCCCAGCAACGTGTAGGCGAGGGTGCAGACGAAGTGTGACTGCCAGCCCTTCTGCTCGGCGAACTCCAGCGCCTCAAGAGCCTGGCGGGCCGCGGCCTGCAGATCGCCCGCGCTGGTCAGTGCCGCCAGGTGGACCTGGCAGTCCAGCACCGCGTGGTCGAACCGCTCGGTCCGCGCGATCGCTGTGGCGCGCACCAGGTCGGACTCCGCGGCCGCGTGGTCGCCGGACAGCAGCCCCGCGACGCCTCGGTTGAGCAGTGCGGCCACCTCGGCGTCCGGGCCGCCGCGTCCGGCCGTGGTGCGGGCCGTCACCCGCAAAGCCTCCCTGAGACCGAGACCGGGGCGCGCGTCGAACCGGCCGCGCCGCAGCAGTGCGGTCGCGTGCAGGACCCGGACTCGGTCCTGGCGCAACGCGAGTGGTTCGGCACCGAGGCCGGCGAGCACCCGGTCGGCGGCCCCGACGTCGCCCGCGTCCATCGCCACCAGTGCGGCCACCACGCCGACCTGGGGTCGCGCCAGGACGTGGCCCGGTACCGAGTCGAACACCGCCCTGAGCCGCCCGCTGCCCTCCCGCAGCACCTCCGGCAGCACGGAGTGCTCGACGATCTCCGCGGTCAACTGGTCGTCGGCGGCCCGCAGGGCATGCCGCAGCGCCACCGCGGGCTGGGCGTGCCGGTGGTGCCAGTGGGCGGCCGTCTGGTGCAAGGATGCCTCGTCGGCGGGGCGGGAGCGCCGCAGTTCGGCCGAGAGATGGGCGCGCAGCACCGGATGGCAGCGGTACCACTCGGGGGCGGTGTCGAGCCTGCTGACGAACGAGTTGGTGCGCTCCAGCGCGTCGAACACCAGGCCCGGGCTCGGATGCCGGGTCAGCGCCCCGGCGAGTTCCGCGCTCACCGCGTCGCACACGCTCGTCGCGACCAGGACGTCGCGCACCCGCTGGGGATGCCGCGCGAGTACCTCCTCGCCGAGGTAACGGCTGACGACCGGGTCCAGGCCCGCGAACATCAGCAGGTCACCCGGTCGCGCCCGGGTTGTTGTCAGGCCCAGGATCGCGAACCGCAGCCCCCCGATCCAGCCTTCCGTGTGTCTGAGCAGCAGGTCTGTGTCGTCGGCGGAAAGCTGTAAACCGTGTGCGGCCAGCAACGCGCCGGTCTCCGCGCGGGTGAACGAGAACTCGTGTGGCAGCACCTCGCGCAACCGGCCCTCCAGATGCAGCCGGGAGAGGTGCAGTGGTGGCGGGAAACGGCCCAGCAGCACCAGCCTGAGCCGGTCGGGTGGCTGCCGGGTGAGCAGGTCGATGCTGGCGAGGGCGCCGGGGTCGCTGATCTCGTGCAGGTTGTCCAGCACCAGGCACACGGACGCCGGCGCGCGGTCGAACGCGGCGATCACCGCCGAGGAGAAACCCGGTTCGGACAACGGGACCGCCTCGGTCAGCGCGAGGGCGTCGCGGACGGCGGCACGAAGCCGCGCCGGGCTGTTGTCGTGCTCGTCGAGCGTCAGCCACGCCACCCGGTCGCCGCGGCGGCGCGCCCACTCGGCGAGCAGCGTGGTCTTGCCGCAGCCCGCCGGCCCGGTCATCACGGTGACCGGTGCCGACGACACGTGATCATCCACTGTGGACAGCAGTTGCTCGCGGGGCACGAGCGGTGTCACCGACCCCGGCACGCGCAGCTTGGCCTGACTGGTCTCGGGGCTGGACGGCTCACACTCCGAACTGTCGGACATCGTGGTTTGTCTCCCGATTGACTTGTCAAACTAATGATCGCGTGATCGAACCGCATCACGGCGCGGGCGGGCATTCGGCCTCGATCGCCTTGTCCGGAAAGGAAATCAGCACCAGCCCACGGCCCAGTGCCCCCAGCAGCCGGGGGAGCAGGGTCAGCGTCGCGAGCGCCCCGGTGCTGCTGGGTGGCGTGCAGTCGTCGTGGCCGGTGACGACGACGGCGAGGAACACGGCGACGGCGAGCACGACGCGCCGGGACCGGGAACGGTCGGGTTGACGGCTCAAGATCGTTCACCTCCTGGCACGACGCTGCTCCCGCCGCCCGCGCCCGGCCTCCCCCTGACCGGGCGGTAACGGCATCCGGCCGGGGAGGGGGTTCACCTGCGGCGGGTGAAGCAGCGGATCGCCCCGCCCTCCGAACCTGGGCCCATGAGCTGCCGACTGACACCCCGAGACGTGCTCGACGTCGTTCGCCCGGCCCGCCCGGTCGCCTCCGTGTACCTGGGCTCGAGTCCGCTGCGCGGGTGGCGGTCGCGCTGGGCTCGGCTGGCCGACCAGCTGCGCAGTGACGGCGCGGGCGCCGAGGTGGTCGACCTGATCGGCGAGGTGCTGCAGCGGGCGCGGGCCGCGTTCCCGGCCGCGGACACGCTCGTCGCGTTCGCGGGCGAGGAACTGCCGCCACGGGTGTTCCACACGCCCGGCCTGCGGCATCTGGACCTCGCCTGGTTCAGCTCGCCGGCCCATGTGCTGCCGCTGCTCGGCTGGGTCCAGGAACGCCCGCCGCGCGTGGCCGTGACCGCCGGCCGCGACAGCGCCGAGCTCGTGGCGGGCGACGCGCGCCGGGTGGTGCTGAGCTACTCCGCGCCGACGTGGCGGCAGGGCGTCCGGTCCGCGGCGGTGGCGTGCGCGGAGCTGCTGGACCGGCACGACGCCAGGCTGCTCGTGGTGGCGGGGGAGGACGAGGTGGTGGGCGCGTTGTGGGAGGCGCTGCCCGCCCCCGTCCGCCGCGAGGCCGTGCTGAGGTGGACCGGCCGGGACCTGACGCCGAGTCGCATCCTCGCCGAGACGCAGGCGGCCGCCCGCTCGTGGACCGCAGAGGTGCTGGCCGACTTCAACGAACGCGGCCGCTCCCGCCGGCTGTCGGTGGAGGGCGTGGACGAGACGCTCGCCGCACTCGCCGCGGGCCGGCTGGACGACCTGCTGATCGGCTCCCCGGAGGACGTCACGGCGACCGCCTGGTACGGCCCGGCGCCGACCGACGTGGCCCGCGGCTGGTCCCCGAGCCGCCGCTGCGGCCTGCTCGCTGACGTGGCCGTGCGGGCGGCGCTGCTCAGCGGCACCCGTGTGCACGTGATCACCGCCGGCACTCCCATCGGACCGCACGAGGACCTCGGCGGCCTGTGCCGCGTGCCGCTCGCCCTGGTGCGGTCGTGACGGCCGAGCTGGTGCCGCTGCGCACCGGTTTCGACGTCGCCTGGCTCGGCTACCGGCGCGACCAGGTGCGCCACTTCATCGACGAGGCCGAACGCGACCTCGAACTCCTGTCCGCCGACCGCGACGCGGCCGAGGCGCACGCGCTGTCCCTCGCCCGGCACCTGGAGGCCGCCCGAGCCGAGAACCGCGCCCTGCGCGACCGCCTCGACCGGCTGTGCCGGCAGCCGCTGTCGCCCGGCTCCGTGGACGAACGGCTCCGGCACACGGTCGACAGCGCGCTGGCCGAAGCCGCCGCGATCGCCGAACGCGCCGCCGCCATCGAGGACCACGTCTGGGCGTCCGCCCGGCAGGCGTACGCCGAACACCGGGAACTGCTCGCCGCGACCCGCGCGCAGATGACCCGGCTGGTCCGCGAGGGCGAGGCCCGCCGCGCCGAACTGGACGAGGCGGCCGCGCGGCACCGCGCGCAGGTCGAGGAGGACTTCGAGCTCGCGCTGGCGGCGCGGCGCCGGGACGCCCTGCACGACGCCCGGATCGTCGAGATCACCGCCCGGCAGCAGGCCGGCCGCACGGTGCGCGAGGCGGCCCAGCAGGTGGAGGTGCTGCGGGAGCACCGCGACCGGGTGGCGGACGTGCTGAGGGTGGTGCACGCGCTGCTGGGCAGGGCGGCGGAGCACCTGCACGCGGGGGAGGGCCGGTGAAGATCCTTCCCTTGGCGCTGGCCCAGTTCATCGCGAGCTACGCGGCCACGAACATGAACGTCGCCATCAGCACGATCGCCGAGGACCTCGGCACCACGATCACCGGCGTCCAGACCACGATCACCCTGTTCACCCTCGTCATGGCGGCGCTGATGGTGCCGGGCAGCAAGCTCACCGACAGCTGGGGCCGCCGCCGGTGCTTCGTCCTCGGCCTCACGATCTACGGCACGGGCGCCCTGCTGGCCGCGCTGGCACCCGGTCCCGGCCTGCTGCTCGCCGGTTACGCGCTGCTGCAGGGCGTCGGCTCGGCGCTGATGATCCCGCCGATCTACATCCTGGTCACCGCGCTCGCCACCGACCCGGCGGCCCGCGCCCGCGGGTTCGGGATCGTCAGCGGCGCGGGCGGGCTGGGGGCGGCGGCGGGACCGTTGCTGGGCGGCCTGGTCACCAGCACGTTCAGCTGGCGGGCCTCGTTCCTGCTGCAGGTGCTCGTGGTCGCCGTGATCGTCGTGCTCGCCAGGGGAATCCCGAAGATCGCCGCGCGGAAGAGGAACTTCGACCTCACAGGCGCGTTCCTGTCCGGTGCCGGCCTGTTCCTGCTGGTGCTGGGTGTGTTGCGCACCAACGTGAACGGCTGGCAGCTCACCACCTGGCTGCTGATCGGCGCCGGCGCCGCCGTGCTCGGACTGTTCGCCTGGCACATCACCAGAACCGAAGAGCCGCTGTGCTCACCGAAACTGTTCCGCGACCGCACGTCCAACCTCGGCCTGGGCACGCAGCTGGTCCAGTGGCTGGTGCTGCAGGGCACGTTCTTCGTGCTGTCCGTGCACCTGCAGCAGGAACAGGGCCTCAGCGCGATCGAGACCGGCCTGGCGCTGCTGCCCGCCACCGCCGGTCTGCTGCTCACCTCCGCGTTCGCGGGCCGGCTGGCCCGCCGCTACGCCCAGCGCACGCTGATCCGCTACGGGTTCCTGTTCACGATCGCCGGTACTTTCCTGGTGCCGGACGGGTTGTTCCTGCTCGGCGCGGGCATCGGGATCATGCTGACCGCGTCGGTCAACGTCGTGCAGTCGCGGTGGCCCGACGCCGAGCAGGCGGACGTGTCCGGGGTGTCGCGCGCCGTCTCCAACCTGGGTTCCTCGCTGGGCACCGCGCTCGTCGGCTCGGTCCTCGTCGGCGCGGGCCATCCGTACCGCGCGGCGCTCATGCTGCTGATCCTGTTCTCCGTGACGGGACTCGTGCTGGCCCTGTTCATCCGGAGCGACGGCGAACCGCGGCGAGCACGACCTTCAACGCCACCCCCACCACCAGAAGATCACCGATCATCAGCACCGTGACGAGAACCCGCGCGGCGGTGGAAACCGGTGTGATGTCACCGAAACCGACGGTGGCGAACACGGTGACCACGAAGTAGAGCGCGTCCGTACGGCTCAACGCGGAGGAGAAACTGCCGGGCTGATGCCGGGCCAGCAGGAAGCACGCGTTGGCGAACACCAGCAGGAACAACGGGATCACGAGAGCGAGCGCCTGCACGCCCTGCCAGCCGGGATGCGCGGCCCGTCCGATCATCCGCACCTGCCACCAGAACACCAGGCCGACCAGCAGCAGACCGCAGACCAGCCGGAGCACGGTGTACCCGTCCTCCGGCTGGTCCATCGGCAGGCGGTAGTAGACCAGTGTCAACACCCCGACTGTCGTCACCGGCCGCACCACCGCCGTGATCATCGCGCGGGTCAAGACGAGAACGTCTCCCGCAGCAGCTTCTCCTGCTCCATCGAGAGGTTGGTGGTGATCAGCGTGGCGCCGGTCCGCTTGAACTGCTCGGCGACCCGGTCGACGACCGCGTGTTCGGACAGCACGAACAACGCCGAGGTCCCCGGCGTCACGCTGGCCCGGACGTCCTTGACGAAGTCGTCGTCGATGCCGGCCTTGGACAGCGATCCCGCGAGCGCGCCGACGCCCGCCCCGATCGCCGCGCCGAGCACCGGGATGAAGAAGATCAGCCCGAACAGCAGGCCCCAGAACGCTCCGCCGAGCGTGCCCGCGCCGGTGAGCTTGCCGAGCTCCTTGGTCTTCGGGCGTTTCTCGTCGGTCTCCCAGTACACGTACGCCGTGTCGCGAACCGTGATCAGTTGCTGCTCCTGCAGTTTCCGCAGGAGATCGAGCGCGACGCGCGCCCCGTCGGAGGTGTCGAACTTCCACACGGTCAAAGTGGCCATGACCGAAACTGTGCGAGACGCACCCGGCGCAAGTCCTCACCCGTCGCGGGTGAGCCGGGCGTCGAGGGTGACGGACGCGTCGTAGTCGAAGGTGCGCAACGAGACGAACGCAGCGGTCTGCAGGTCGCCCAGCCCGTCTTCGCCCCACCGGTAGGCGCGGTACCTTGCCTGGTCGTGGGTGAACGACTCCCATACGTCACCGCCGCCGGTCGCCTCCCGGACCGTGCCCCACTGCCGTTCGCTCAGATATGGTCCCCACCTTCGCCACGGACCAGCTTCCGCGAGCCTTTGCTTCTCCGCACAGACCACGTCGCCCACCTCTCGTTTCTCTCCGGAAACCCAAGGCTGGCCGGGAGATCGGGCGGGCCGGTTCACCCCGCGGGGATGGTTCACCGGCGTGCGGCCACCCGCGCGGGACGAGCTGGCCCCTCGCGCCGGTGGGCGCCGCGCCGGGAGGATGAGGTGATGGCGACCGCGTTCGTGCTCGCAGGCGGTGGGAGCTTGGGCGCGACCGAGGTCGGCATGCTGGCCGCGCTCACCGACGCCGACGTCCGCCCGGACTTCATGGTCGGCACCTCGGTGGGCGCGGCCAACGCCGTGTGGTTCGCGTTGCATCCGTCCGATGTGGACTATCTGGCCGATCGATGGGTCTCGTTGCGGCGAACCGACGTCTTCCCGATCCGGCCGGTGCGCGGTCTGCTCGGCCTGCTGGGAGTCCGCGACCACCTCGTGCCGAACTCACGGCTGCGCCGTCTACTGGAACGCTCGCTGGGCCCGATCGACCTGACCGGCACGGTGATTCCCGTCCACGTCGGCGCGACCGACGTTCTCTCCGGTGCGGAAGTGCTGCTGTCGCGGGGATCCGCGGTCGACGCCGTGCTGGCCTCGACCGCGATTCCGGCGGTGTTCCCCCCGCTGCACCTGGACGGCCGCTACCTGATGGACGGCGGCGCGGTGAACAACACCCCGGTCTCGCACGCGGTCGAGCTCGGCGCCGATCGGGTCTGGGTGCTGCCGACGGGCTACGCGTGCGCACTGACCTCGCCGCCGCGCGGTGCGATCGCTGTCGCCCTGCAGGCGTTGACGTTGCTGGTGAACCACCGGCTGGCGGTGGACGTCGAGCGATATCGGGACGAGGTCGAGCTTCGGGTCGTGCCGCCGCTCTGCCCGCTGCGGGTGTCACCCGGCGACTTCAGCCGAGCACGTGAACTGATCGACGCCGCGCACGCGAGCACCAGAGACTGGCTGGCGGCGGGCTGTCCGGCCGGTCCCGTGCATCAGGCCTGCGGGACGACCAGGCCCGACTCGTAGGCGATGACGACGAGCTGCGCGCGGTCACGGGCGTGCAGCTTGGTCATCGCCCGGTTGACGTGGGTCTTCGCGGTCAGCGGGCTGATCACCATGCGGCCGGCGATCTCGTCGTTCGACAGGCCCTGGGCGACCAGGACGACGGCCTCTCGTTCCCGGACGGTGAGCTGGGTGAGGCTGTGGTTCGGGCGCGGCGGCTGGCTGACGTACCGGTCGATGAGCTTGCGGGTGATCGACGGGGCGAGCAACGCGTCACCGCGCGCGGCCACCCGGACGGCGTGCAGGAAGTCCTCCGGCTGGATGTCCTTGACCAGGAACCCGGCCGCGCCGGCCTTCAGGGCGTTGAACACGTACTCGTCCAGGCCGTAGTTGGTCAGGATGACGACGTGGACGCCGGCCAGGGCGGGATCCGCGGCGATGCGCCGGGTCGCCTCGATGCCGTCCAGGACCGGCATCTGGATGTCAACGAGCGCGATGTCCGGCAGGTGTTGCGCCGCGAGTTCGAGCCCGCGCAGGCCGTCCGCGGCTTCGGCGACGACCTGGATGTCGTCCTCGGCGTTGAGCAGCGCGCGGAAACCGCTGCGGATGAGCGGCTGGTCGTCGACCAGCAGGACGCGGATCATGGTTGTGCCACCGGGAGTTCGGCCCGCACGGTGAAGCCGCCCTCGCTGCGCGGTGCCGCGTCGAGCCGCCCGCCGAGAGCGGTGACCCGTTCACGCATGCCGAGCAGTCCGACGCCCGGTTTCGGTGCGGTGTCAGGGGATGCCGTGCCGTCGTCGTCGACGCGGATGAGGAGCGCGTCGGGCCGGCAGTCGATGAGGATGTCCGCGGTCGCGGCGGCGGCGTGCCGGGCGATGTTGGTCAGCGACTCCTGCACGATCCGGTACGCGGTCCGTTCCACCGCGGCGGGCACGTCGTCGCGCCGGCCCTCGATGGTGAGCTGGGCGTCCAGTCCGGCCGACCTCGCCCGCTGGACCAGGTCGGGGACGTCGTCGAGGCCGTGCGGCGGGTTCTTGTCGTCGTCGCGCAGGGCTTCGAGGGTGGCGCGCAGCTCCCTGGCCGCCTCCCGGCCGGCGTCGCGGATCGCCAGCAGGCTCTCCGGCACCTCCTCACCGCGCTTCTGGGCGAGGTGGACGGCAACCTCCGCCTGCAGCTTGATCACGGAGATCTGGTGGGTGAGCGAGTCGTGCAGTTCGCGGGCGATGTGGAGGCGTTCCTCATTGGCACGCCTCAGCGCCGTCTCCTCGCGGGTGCGCTCGGCTTCGTCGGCCCGGCGTTCCGCCTGCCGGAGTGCTTCACCGGCTGCGGCGGCGGCGATCAGCCAGGCGATCTGGAGCACGTCACGGGACTGCGCGAAGGCCTCGTAGGTGGTGAGGTCACGCGGCGAGACGAGGGCCGCGAGGGGGAGCGCGGCCAGCATCAGCACCGAACCGGCGACGGTGACCACGCGATGGCCGGCCCGCATCGTCGAGTACACGGCGAACAGGAACGCGATCACCGGCACGTCGACGCCGACGGCCTGGTAGCCCAGCGCGGTGAGCCCGGTGGCGGCCAGCACGGCGATCGGCGCTTTCCTGCGCGCCACCAGCGCCAGACCGCTCAAAGCCAGCAGCACGGTGCCCAGCACGGGCGCGGGATGCCCGGCCGCCACCAGGCTCGCCGCCACCCCGGCGGCGATCACCCAGTCCAGCCGGCCTTTGCTCATGCGTGCACCTTAATCCGATGTTCGCGCTGGTAGATCCTTCGCTGGGAGGACTCCTGGCCTACTGCGCCCGCAGTACGTGGTGTCTGCGCTCGCACGATGACCAGCGGTGGGTCCGGCGGACATGCTCCTCCCATGTCTATTGCACTGATTGCCGCTGATGCGTACGAGATGACCGCAGGGCGGACCTGGTCCCTGGTGGGCGGGGCGCTCGGGCTGGCCGGTGTGGTCTTCGGATTGCTGGCCTTCCGCCGGCGCCGAGCTGCCGTGGTGGCCGTTGCCTGCGGCGTTGCCGGTGTGGTGATCGGCCTGCTGGTCGTGGTGATGGCGAAGGGTGGCCCCGGCACCGGTTACGGCATCGTCGGCGGCTACGTCTCGCTGGTGGTGGGCGTGGTCGCGGCCGTGCTGGGCGGTCTGGCGCTCAGGCGAACAGGCGCTCGGGCTGGTGCACCGTCCGTCGAGTGATCAGTCCCGCCGCACCGCGCGCCACGGCGAACTCGCCGAGCGGCGAGGCGATCAGCCGCGTGTGCCGCTCGCCGCCGGCGAGCACCCGGATGTCCATTTCGGACTGAACGGCCGCGCTCAGGTGTTCGTGCAGCAACGCATAACTACCGCCGAGCACGACGGTCGGCACGTCGAAGAGGTTCATGAGGGTCGAGAGGCCGGTGCCGAGCGCCTCGCCGGCCGCCCGGACGGAGCCGAGCGCGCGTTCGTCACCGGCTTCGAGGGCCTTGACGAGCGAGTCGAGCCGTCGGCGCCCGGCTTCGCGCAACATGACGTCGAGACCGGCGTAGCGCTCGACGCACCCACGGCTGCCGCACGTGCACCGCACGCCGTTGCGTTCGATCACGACGTGCCCGAGCTCGCCGGCGAACCCGCTGACACCGCGGTAGACCTCGCCGCCCAGCACCACGCCCGCGCCGATACCGACGTCCGCCGACACGTGCACGAAGTCCTCGCCCGCGAGGTGCCGTGGCCACAGGTGGGCGAGCGCGGCGAGGTTCGCCTCGTTGTCGAGTTCGACGTCGACGCCCAGCTGGCCGGCGAGATCGGCCGCGAGGGGTGTGCCGACCAGCTTCGGCAGGTTCGGCGCCCGCACGACCTCACCGTCGTGCACCACGCCGGGTACCGCGAGGCCGACGCCGAGCAGCTTCCTGGGGGAGTCCTTGGTGATCTCGCGGACCAGTTCGGCGACGCGGCCGAGCACCTGCTCCGGTGTGGCGCCGCGGTTGTCGGCGGGCACCCGGTGGCGGCGGACGGTCTCGCCGCCGAGACCGAGGGTCTCGACGGCGAGGTGTCCGACGTTGATCTCCGCACCGACCGCCACCGGCCCGTCCGGGTGGAACCGCAACGGCCGCGACGGCCGGCCCACCCCGACGAGCGTGGCGGGTTCCTCGACCAGGATCCCGTTGGCCAGCAACGGTTCGGTGAGGTTCGACAGCGTCGCCTTGGTGAGGCCGGTGCGAGCGGCGAGGTCCGCCCGCGAGCCGGGCCGGTCGACGAGCGCGAGCAGGACCGTCCGCAGGTTGCCGAGACGGACCTGCCGCAGGTGGTCGACGGTGGTCATCGGGTCAAGTATCGCTGCGCCGCCTCGCCGTACCGCGCCCGGACCTCCGGCACCGCGGCCGCCTCGAACCTCGTGCTCTGCGACGCCGTCCACTCCGGCGGCAGCGCGCCACCGGTGAGCGCCCACGCCGCCTGCCGTGCCGCACCGTCCGCCACGTACTCGCCCGGCGCGGGCACCGTCACCGGCACCCCGAACACGATCGGCGCGATCTCCCGCACCGCGGGGGAGGCCGCGGCCCCGCCCACGAGCTGCACGTGGGTGACGTCCGCACCCTGCTCGGCCAGCGCGTCCAGACCGACCGCGAGCCCGCAGAGCATGCCCTCCACCGCCGCACGGGCGATGTTCGCCGGCGTCGCGTTCGTCAGCGTCAAGCCGTGCAACGCTCCCGTCGCGTCCGGCAGGTTGGGCGTCCGCTCACCCTCCAGGTACGGCACCAGCACGACGCCTTCCGCACCGGGAGGCGCGGAGAGTGCCAGATCGCTGAGCCTGCCGAGATCGACACCCAGCATCCGGGCGGTCGCGTCCAGCACGCGGGCGGCGTTGAGCGTGCACGCCAGCGGCAGGTACCGCCCGGTGGCGTCGGCGAACCCCGCCACCACACCGGAAGCGTCCGCCGCCCGCACGTCGCTGGCCGCGGTCACCACCCCGGACGTCCCAAGCGACACCACGACGTCCGCGCCGACCAGGCCGAGCATGGCCGCCGCGTTGTCGCCCGCACCCGCACCGAGCCGGAGGTGTCCCGCCTCGACCGAGTCCGCGGGGCCGAGCACATGCGGCAGGAGCACGTCCTTGCGGCCGAGCCCGAGCGCGACCAGGTCCGGCACGTACTCGTTCGTCACCGAGTCGAAGTACCCGGTGCCCGACGCGTCCGACCGGTCGGTCACGAGGTCGGCGAGCTCGCCGGTCCCGCGCAGCCGCCAGGTCAGCCAGTCGTGCGGCAGGCACACCGCGGCCGTGCGCTTGGCGTTCGCCGGCTCGTGCTGGGCGAGCCAGCGCAGCTTCGTGACGGTGAACGACGCGACCGGCACCAGCCCGATCCGCTCGGCCCACCGCTGCGCGCCCAGTTCGGCGGTGAGCTCGGCGGCCGCGGCGGCGGACCTGGTGTCGTTCCACAGCAACGCCTCCCGCACGACGTCGCCGTCCTCGTCGAGGCACACCATGCCGTGCTGCTGCCCGGCCACGCTCACCGCGGCCACGTCGTCGAGCCCGCCGGCCTCGGCGATCGCCGACTGCAGCGCGCTCCACCAGTGCGAGGGGTGGACCTCGGTGCCGTCCGGGTGCACCGCGCGGCCCTCCCGGACGAGCCGCCCGGTCTCCGCGTCGCGCACCACGACCTTGCACGACTGCGTCGACGAGTCGACGCCCGCGACGAGCGTCATGTCAGCGCGCCCCGGCGAGGTGCTCGAGCGCGAGCTGGTTGAGCCGCACGAAGCCGAAGCCGCGCTCGGCCGCCTTGTCCGGGTCGAAGCTGTCGTCGTTGATCAGGTCGTCGTACGACTCGCCGGCGTTCAGCGTCGCCTTCTTGAGCTCGTCGACCCCGGCGATCTGCAGCGCCTCCTGCACCTCGGGGTCGGCCCGGAAGGCCAGCGCGCGTTCCTTGAGGATCAGGTACGTGCGCATGTTCGCCTTGGCCGAGTCCCAGACACCCGTGATGTCCTCGGTCCGCGACGGCTTGTAGTCGAAGTGCCGCGGCCCCTCGTAGCCCGCCGTTTCGAGCAGGTCGACCAGCGCGAACGCGTTCATCAGGTCGCCGTGCCCGAACACCAGGTCCTGGTCGTACTTGATGCTGCGCTGCCCGTTGAGGTCGATGTGGAAGAGCTTGTCGTGCCACAACGCCTGCGCGATGCCGTGCACGAAGTTGAGCCCGGCCATCTGCTCGTGCCCGACCTCGGGGTTGAGCCCGACCATCTCGGAGCGCTCGAGCGTCGAGATGAACGCCAGCGCGTGCCCGATCGTCGGCAGCAGGATGTCGCCACGCGGCTCGTTCGGCTTCGGCTCGATGGCGAACCGCAGGTCGTAGCCCCGGTCCGTGACGAACTGGGTGAGCAGGTTCATCGCCTCGCGGTACCGGTCGAGCGCGGCCCGCACGTCCTTGGCCGTGTCGTACTCGGAGCCCTCGCGGCCACCCCACAGCACGTAGGTCTGCGCGCCGAGCTCAGCGGCCAGCTCGATGTTGCGCAGCACCTTCTTGAGCGCGAACCGCCGCACCCCGCGGTCGTTGCTGGTGAAACCGCCGTCCTTGAACACCGGGTGGCTGAACAGGTTCGTCGTCACCATCGGGACGACCATCCCGGTTTCTTTCAGGGCGCCCTGCAACCTGCCGATCTGCTTCTCACGGTCCGTCGCCGCGAAGCCGAACAGGTCGTCGTCGTGGAACGACAGCCCGTAGGCCCCGAACTCGGCCAGCCGGTGCACCGCCTCGACGACGTCCAGCTCGGGCCGCGTGGCCTCGCCGAACGGGTCGCGGCCCTGCCAGCCCACGGTCCACAGGCCGAAGGAGAACTTGTCCGCCGGAGTGGGCGCGCTCATGATCCACCTCATTCGTTCAATGCTTGAACTTAGTGCGGACAGTACGACGCGCGGGCCGTGATCGCAATCGCTCAGGCGTGCTGTTCCGCGGCAACCGCCTCGACTGCGGGCGCGAGTGCCGCGGCGATCGCGCGGTAGCCGGCGGCCGACGGGTGGAAGCGGTCGGCGGCGAAGAGCGAGGGATCCGCGGCGAACTGCGGCGTGACGACGCGCTCCACGTGGGCGACCACGCCGCCTGCCCGGATGACGGCCTGCTGCTGCACCTGGGCGTAGTCCCGGCTCACCGCCGACAGTTGCCGCGCGCCGACGTGTGCGGGGACGAACCTGGTCAGATCGTTCGCCCCGATCACCACCACGGCGATGTCCACCCATGTCAACGATGTCGTCGAATGGGCAGTCGAATTCGAACCGAGATGTGCACGTTCACAGAATCTCGTGCAGCTAGTCTTGAAACGATCATGCCTATGCGGTTCCATCGTTCCTGATGGCGCGTCTAGGACTGTTGTGCACGTTCACATTTTGCGGCTGTGCGTGCTCTGCTCCGCTCGATCACAGGAGATCGAAATGACCGGGTACGGCAACCCTTCCGCCTCGCGGGGACGGGTGTCCGCCTGTCTGCCGCTGACACGGCAGAGTGTCCACAGCGGACATGCGATCGTCCTGGCCGAAAGGTGTGTGCAGGTGCGGCGGCTTGACGGTCTATTCGAATCATCCTGCCGTGCGAGGTGGTAAGCGCTTTCCACGCCTTGTCGCGAGGCCTCCTTTCGTTGGTGCTGCGCAGAAAGGTCGGGTTCGGTGTCGAACTTCGAGTCGAACGGATGGACGCGCAGATCGCTGTTGCGCGGCATGGCGATCGCCGGCGTCACCCCGCTGCTGCCGGGAATCGCGGTTGCGGCACCAGGACAGGACGAGGTTGCCGAGGGCGGGTTCACTCTCGTTCGGGACGGTGCCGCGGTGGACCTGTTCGTGGACCAGACGGATGATCCTGCCGTCGCCCGTGCCGCGGGTGACCTGGCGGCCGATGTGGAACGGGTCAGTGGTGTGCGGCCACGTCTGCGCCGCACGCAGTCCGGCCTGTCCGGGACCGCGGTGCTGATCGGCACCATCGGCGCGAGCCCGGTCATCGACCGCCTGATCGCGGAGGGCCGGGTGGACACCGCGGAGGTGGCGGGCCGGTGGGAGGCGTCGGTGACGCAGGTGGTGGCGAACCCGCTGCCCGGCGTGGCCCAGGCGCTGGTGATCGCGGGCAGCGACCGGCGTGGCACCATCTACGGCATCTACGACTCTCGGAGCGAATCGGTGTCTCGCCGTGGTACTGGTGGGCCGACGTGCCGGTGGAACGCCGCACACGGTGACCGTCGAAGCGGGGCACGGTCAAGCGTCGTGAGCCGTCAGTCCGCTACCGGGGCATCTTCATCAACGACGAGCAGAACCTGACCACGTGGTCCAGCCGGACGCAGGAGCGGGACAAGAAGATCGGTCCGGAGACCTACAAGAAGATCTTCGAGCTGTTGTTGCGGCTGAAGGCCAACTACCTGTGGCCGGCGATGCACCCGTACACCGACCACTTCAACAAGTACCCGGAGAACGCCCGGCTCGCCGACGAGTACGGGATCGTGGTCGGCTCGAGCCACCCGGAAGCGTTGCTGCGCAACGGTGTCCACGAGTGGCAGCCGTGGGCCGAGTCGCACCGCAACCCCAACGGCACCCTGCCCGAGTACGACTACACGGTCAACCCGGCGTGATCGCCGACTACTGGCGGGCGCGGGCGCGGCAGAACGCCGCCTACGAGAGCTGCTGGACGATCGGCATGCGGGGCCTGCACGACTCCGGCCTTCCAGACCCGCTACGCGAAGACGGTGCCGGAGAAGGTGGCGGTGATGAACCAGATCATCACCGACCAGCGCCGCATCCTGGCCGAGGAGGTCGGCGCCGCCGCCGCTCCGCAGATCTTCATCCCCTACAAGGAGGTCCTGGACCTCTACAACGCGGGCGTGCGGGTGCCGGAGGACATCACCCTGGTCTGGCCGGACGACAACCACGGCAACATGCGGCAGATGCCCACTGGCACAGAGCAGCGGCGCCCCGGCGGCAACGGGCTCTACTACCACATCTCGTACTGGGGCAGCCCGAAGAGCTACCTGTGGCTGGACACCACCCAGATCGGCAAGATCTGGCAGGAGCTGCGCCGTGCCTACGACACCGCGTCGGCCGCCTGTGGGTCATCAACGTGGGCGACATCAAGTCCCAGGAGGTAGGGCTGTCCTTCTGCATGGAGCTGGCCTGGGAATCCACCGGTGGCGCGCGGAGGACGTGCAGGCTTCGCTGGTCGAGTGGACCGGCCGGCAGTTCGGCAGCGCACGCGCCGAGATCGCCGAGATCCGCAGGGTTACTACGCGCTGGCCGCCGACCGGCGCCCGGAGTTCATCGAGCGCGGCGCTTCTCCCTCGTCCACCACGGCGATGAGGCGGACCTGCGGATGACCGCCTACCGGAGCCTGATCGAGCCGCGCGGGCGGTGGGCCGGCAACTGCCCCCGCCTACCAGGATGCTTTCTTCGAGCTGCTCATACCCCCTGAACGGCGCGTACCTGATGAACCTCAAGTTCTTCTGGGCGGACTGCAACGCGCTCGCCGTCCGGCAGGGCAGCGGAGCCGGGACGAACACCTTCGCCGACCTGCCGAGGCGCCCACGCCGACGAGGACGCGCTGACCCGGCGCTACAACACCGAGATCGCCGGCGGTAAGTGGAACGGTGTCATCAACCCCTATCCCTCCAAGGTCCCCAAGGCGCCGGGCCGCCCGGCTGTGGCCGGGTGCACCCGCACGAGCGCCGTGGGTCTCGGGCGTGGCCGCCGAGGGCAACGACACCGGGTCGCTCGGCGCCTGTCCTTCTCCTCCTATCCGCGCGACCGGCGCTTCATCGACATCTTCAACACCGGGTTCGCCCCTTGACCTGGCGGCGTCCACCAGTCACCCCTGGGTGCTGGTCAGTGCGAGCTCGGGCACCATCCCGGACCAGGTGCGGATCTGGGTCAGCGTCGACTGGGCCGCGGCCCCGCTGGGCTCAGGCAGCCCACGGTGCGCATCACCGGCGCGGGCGGACGGTGACCGTGCCGCTGCACGTCGCCAACGACGGCGAGCAGGCCGTGAGCGCGTCACCGGATTCGTCGAGGCCCACGGCTACGTCTCGATCGACGCGGCGCATTTCCACAGCCGTGTGCCCGTAGCGGTGCCGACTGGCGGGTGGTGCGCGGGCTCGGCCGGCGGCAGGCCGCGGTGGAGGCCGTGCCCTCGACCGCCGCGCCCATCACGGAGAACGTGACGACGCGGTCACCGGAGCTGTCCTACCGGATCCAGTTCGCCGCCACCGGCACCTTTCCGGTGACGGTGTACCGGCTGCCGTCGCTGGACGCGCGCGGGAAACGACGGCTCGCCATCGCTCTCGACGGCGGTCCCGCGGTGGTGTTGTCGGGGCAGGCCATCGCCACGGGCAGGAGTGATGACGCCTGGGCGCGCAACGTCGTTCAGGGCGTGGAGAAGCTCACCGGCTCGCTGACCGTCACCTCGCCCGGCGAGCACGTGCTGCGTCTGCTGATGGTGGACCCTGCCATGGTCGTGACCCAGATCGTGGTGAACACGGGAGGTCTGCCCGCCACCTACCTCGCCCCGCCGGAGAGCTACCGCCCAGGGGCGCCGGACCGCGAAGTCCGTTAGGCCGCAAGGAGGAGGTGCCGCATCCGGTCATTTGCTGTCCGATCTAGACGGAACGGTACTGCGGTTTCCGCGTGTGCGGAGACTGATCGGAGCCGACTTCGAGCATCTGATCTTGATCACCCGACCGAGAGGTGGCGCGCGATGAACCAGGCGACCGATCCCGAGACTCCAGGTTTCTCCAGAAGAACCGTTCTGACCGGAGCGGGCGCGCTCGCGCTCGGCATGGCGGTGCCCGCCAGGCGACGCAGGCGCAGGCGGCAACCGCCAGCAGGCGGGTCGTCTACAACATGAACCCGGACTGGCGGTTCGTCAAGCAGGACGTCGCGAGCGCGCACCTGCCGTCGTTCGACGACTCGGCCTGGACGACGGTCAGCGTCCCGCACACCTTCAACGACGTGGACTCGTTCGACAACTACATCGGCAGTTCCGGTGAGTCGGCTGTCGCGATGCAGCCCATGTGGTACCGCAAGCGGTTCACGCTGCCCGCCGAGCACGCCGGGCAGAAGGTGCTGCTGGAGTTCGAGGGCGTCCGGCAGGCGGCCACGGTGTACGTCAACGGCACCAAGGTCGGGCTCTACGAGAACGGTGTGGCGCCGTTCGGCTTCGACATCACCGACCAGGTGCGGTTCGGCGCGGAGAACGTGATCGCGGTGAAGGCCGACAACACCAAGTGGCGGCCGGAGGAGTCCACCGGCATGCCGTTCCAGTGGGACACCCGCGACTTCAACCCGACCTACGGCGGGCTCACCCGCAACGTGCGGATGTACGTGCTGCCGAAGACGTACTTCACGCTTCCGCTCTACACGAACCTGCGCACCACCGGCACCTACGTCTATGCGAGCGCGGTCAACGTCGCGCGGCGCGACCGCGACGGTCACCGTCGAGGCCCAGGTCCGCAACGAGCAGACCACCGCCCGCACGATCACCGTCTCCGCGAACGTCATCCAGCCCAACGGCACGGTGCACGCCACGATCACCGGCTCGCCGGTCACCCTGGCCGCCGGCGCGACCCAGACCGTCAAGCTCTCGCAGCAGATCAGCGGGCTCGTCCTCTGGGAGCCGGGCCAGCCGTACCTCTACACGGTGGAGATGGTGCTCTCCGAGGGCGGTGCGGTGCAGGACGCGTTCCCGGTCACCACCGGCTTCCGCAAGACCGAGTTCCGCGGCGGCACGACCAGCGGCGGCGTCTACATCAACGACAAGTACGTCTTCCTCACCGGCTACGCGATCCGGGCCACCAACGAGTGGGCCGTCATCGGCGGCGCCGTGCCGGAGTGGATGACCGACCTCGACGGGCAGCTGATCCGGGACAGCAACGCGAACCTGATCCGCTGGATGCACGTCGCCGCCTCGCCGGCCAACATCCGGATGACCGACCGGTACGGCATCGTGTCGATCCAGCCGGCGGGGGACAAGGAGAAGGACGTCGACCGGCCGGCAGTGGGACCAGCGGGTCGAGCTCATGCGGGACGTGATCATCTACTTCCGCAACAACCCGAGCATCCTGTTCTGGGAGGCCGGCAACAACTGGATCACCGCCGCGCACATGACCCAGATGACCGACCTGCGCAAGACCTGGGACCCGAACGGCGGCCGGGCGATGGGCTGCCGGGCGATCTCCGACGACGCCGCGTACGGCGGCAGAGCCGCCGTGGACGCCGCCGAGTACGTCGGCACCATGCTCAACCGGCACTACTCCACCTACGCGCGCGACCGCAAGCCGATCATCGAGTCCGAGTACACCCGCGACGAGGCGCCGCGCCGGGTATGGGACAACTACTCCCCGCCGGACTTCGGCTACGTCACCGGTCCGGACGTCACCTAGCACCTGACCTCCGAGGAGTTCGCCGGCCCGCACGCCGCCGCCACCCGCTACGAGTTCTGGGGACAGCGCATCCAGGGCCCCGGCGACCGCCGCTACTCCGGCGCCGCCGCCCTGATCTGGGCCGACTCCAACCAGCACGGCCGCCAGTACGGCTGGGAGTGCGCCGCCTGTCCGGCCGGGTGGACGCCGTGCGCATCCCCAAGGAGTCCGCGCACACCTACCGGGTCATGCAGAGCAACACGCCCGACCTGCACATCATCGGGCACTGGACCTACCCGGCGAACACGACCAAGACGATCTACGTCATGGCCTCGGCGCCCGTGCGGAGGGTGCAGCTGCTGGTCAACGGCGCCCAGGTCGGCAACAGCACCGCGCCGGCTAACGACTTCCTCTACACGTTCCCCGCACGTCCGCTGGCAGTCCGGCACGATCACCGCGGTCGGGTACGACGCCGGCGGCCGGGAGATCGCCCGCACCGAGAAGACGACCACCGGCGCCGCCACCGCGCTCCGACTGACCCCGTACACCGCGCCTGGCGGCCTGCGCGCGGACGGCAGCGACATCGCGTTCTTCGACGTCGAGGCCGTCGACACGCAGGGCCGCCGGATGCCCACCCACCAGGCCCGCGTCGACTTCACGCTGACCGGCCCCGGCCGTTTCCTCGGCGGCTTCAACCCCGGCAACCCCGGCAGCGTCCACAAGTCGTACGTGGACACCGAGGCGGGCATCAACCGGGTCTTCGTCCGGGCCGCCCGGACCGCCGGCACGCTCACCCTGCGGGCCACCGCGAGCGGGCTGACCGCCGCCACCGCCGCGTCACGTCGATCGCGTTCACCACCACCGGCGGCCTGACCACCCTGTCGCCGGCCAGAGGAGCGCAGTAGAAACGGGAGGTGCGTTTTGCTGAATCGACGGTCGAACAGGTTCTGGGGAATCGTTCTCGGCTGCGTTGTGGCAGCAGGAATGTGCAGTGCGCCGGGGATCGCCCAGGCTGCTCCGGCGGTACAGGTGGAGGACGCCGGACGGTCGGTCGACTTCACCGGCGCATGGAAGTTCTTGCTGGCCAACAAGACTGGGGCGGACGCGCCGCAGCCGGGTCGAGCGATCCGGCGTGGCGGGACACGCGTCTGCCACATGACTGGAGCATCGGTCTCGACCCGGTGCAGGGGGCGAACACCAACTCGGGCACGGGGTTCCTGCCGGGTGGTCTCGGCTGGTATCGCAAGACGTTCACGCTGCCCTCGTCGATGGCGGGCAAGAAGGTGTCGATCGAGTTCGACGGCGTCTACATGGATTCGGAGGTGTATCTCAACGGCGCACTTCTGGGTCGCATCGGTACGGTTACACCGGTTTCGTGTTCGATCTCGGCTCGCGGGCGCACACCGACGGTACGCCGAACGAGCTCGCGGTGAAGGTGCGCAACCAGGTGCCGAGCAGCCGCTGGTATTCCTGCAGCGGTATCTACCGCGATGTCCGGCTGGTCGTGACCGAGCCGGCGCATGTGACGCGTCATGGTGTGCAGGTGACGACTCCGGACCTGGCGAACACGATCAGGTCCGGCTACGCCACGATGCGCGTCGCGACCACCGCTGTCAGTGAACAGGACGATGTCCAGGCTGAGCTCGTCTCGACGGTCAAGGACGCGACCGGTCAGATCGTGGGCGCCCGGACGGCACCTCCCGCCTTCACCGCACAGCCGCGGACCGCGTCCGTGGACGTGCGGATCGACCGGCCGGCGCTGTGGTCGGTGGACCGGCCACAGCTGTACACAGTGGACACAGAGGTTCGGGTGGGCGGCCGGATCGTGGACACGGTGGCCACGCTGACGGGTGTCCGGGCACTTCTCGTCGCATCCGACAATGGGGTTCTCGCTCGACGCTGTGGAGATGAAGCTCAAGGGTGTCAACCTCCACCACGACCTCGGGGGCGCTCGGAGCGGCGGTCTCCCTCCGATGCGGTCGTGCGAGTTGCGGATCATGAAGAGCATGGGCGTGAACGCCATCCGGACCTCGCACAACCCGCTGTCCCCGGAGTTCGTCCGGGCGTGCGAGGAGCTGGGCCTGCCGCTGCAGGTCGAGGCGTTCGACACCTGGCGCACCCCCAAGGTGCGCAATCTGACTACGGCCGGTTCTTCGACGCCAACAGCGAGCGCCGACATCCGCGAGATGGTGCACGCCGCGAAGAACTCCCCGTCGGTGGTGTTGTGGTCCATCGGCAACGAGATCCCCGACAGCACCTCCTCGGTGGGTGTGCCGATCGCCCAGCGGCTGATCAGCCGACGTGAAGGCCATCGACACCACGCGTCCGATCGTGATGGGCAGCCGACGTGTACCGCTCGCGTCCCGGCGAGCGGGTCGCCACAGGACCAGATCCTGCGGATGCTCGACGGCACTGGGCGTGAACTACAACAACGCGTCGTCGATCGACGCGACTGCACGCCAAGTACCCCGACCAAGTTCTTCTTCGAGGGCGGAGTCCTCCTCGTCGACCTCGACGCGCGGCTACTACCAGGATCCTGGACAGCTCAACACCGGCGAGAACTACACACCGGGCAAGCGGCAACACGTCCTCCTACGACAACAACCTGGCGTCGCTGGACGCTACAGCGGCGAGTACGGGCTGAAGAAGGACCGTGACCGCAAGTGGTTCGCCGGGCAGTTCCTGTGGACCGGCATCGACTACATCGGCGAGCCGACGCCGTACAACGTGTTCCCGGTGAAGTCGTCGTTCTTCGGCGCGGTGGACACGGCCGGTTTCGCCAAGGACTTCTACCACCTGTTCCGCAGCCAGTGGACGACCGATCCGATGGTGCACCTGCTGCCGATGAACTGGACCGACCACAAGCCGGGCGATCCCGTGTCAGGTGTGGGCCTACAGCAACGTGGACACCGTCGAGCTGTAGCCTCAACGGCAGGTCGCTGGGGGAGAAGAAGTTCAACACGAAGACGACCACCTACGGCGCGCGGTACCTGGAGACCACCGAGGCGAGCGGGGACGACAAGACGAGGACCACCGGCCCGTTCCCCGGCAGTTACACCAGTCCCAACGGCAGCGCGGGCAAGCTGCACCTGACCTGGGACGGTGCCGTTCCAGCCGGGCCGGCTCGTCGCGGTCGCCAGGCGCGGCGGCGTCGAGGTCGCCCGCGACGAGGTCGTGCACGGCGGGCGCGCCACACGCGATCAGGCTGACTCCCGACCGCGACACCACCAAAGCCGACGGCAGATCGCTCGTCGTTCGTCACCGCCGACGTCGTCGACAGCGCGCGGCGTGGTCGTGCCCGGTGCGGACAACCTGATCTCGTTCCAGGTCACCGGTGGCAGCCTGGCTGGGCTCGACAACGGCCGCCAGGAGAGCGCGGAGAACTACCAGGCGAGCTCGCGCGACCGCGTTCAACGGCAAGGCACTGGCGATGGTCCGGTCCGGGCCGGCGATCCTGCCGCGATCACGGTCACGGCGCGGGCGCCCGGCCTGCAGACCGGGACCGCGACCATCGCGGCGACGGGCGCCCGCCACGGCATCGCTTCGGCCGTGGGGCCCGTGCCGGACGCCGCCCGGCCGCACGCGGCGGTGACGGCGGACGCGAGCTACTCCGGCGCACCGAACACGATCCCGGCCGCGATGCTCGACGGCAACGGCTCGACGAGGTGGTCGAACTACTACAACAAGGCCGCCACCGCCCTGCTGCCGGCGGTGAGTCGTGCGCACGCGGCGGAGTGGGTGTCACTGTCCGGTGTGGAGGGAGCGCCCATCAGCTCGGTGCAGGCCTCGTTCCTCATCGACTCGTCACACGCCCTGCCCGCGACGATCACGGTGTCCTACTGGAACGGAACGGCGTTCGTGCCGGTAGGCAACGCGCGGGTCGAGTGGGCGACGCAGTCCGGGAGACCAACCAAGGTCACTTTCACCCCGGTGAGCACCGGACGCGTTCGGCTGGATCTGACCAGCCGTGCGCCGGGCACCACACGCGGGTTCCTTGGGTCACGGAGATGGTGGTCGGGCGTTAGCAAAGGAAAGGGTGGACCTCGCGGTCCACCCTCCCCGCCTGTGAGAACCTCGCCGGGACGGCGATGACGGTGATGACCACGGACGGTGATGCCGCCGATGGCGCAACATCGGCAACGGTGCAATCGGCAGCAAGGGCATGAGCGCTCGCGCGACCAGAGGCAGTACACCGCCATCGCCACTGCCGCCTCCGACGTTCGGCCGGTTCCGCACCCTGGTAGCCCCGCGGGCCAGACTTTCGGCCGACCCGCGGAACTCCCGCTGCTGCCTACCATGTCCGATATGGACTTCCCGGTACCTCCGAAGTCCCGTGTTGCGATCTAGTGCGCCAGGATCGCGGTCGCCATCGCGCTCGTGCCGCTGTGCGCCGCCGACCTCGCCGCGGCGAGCCTTGACGGCTCCGGGGTGCTCGTCGTCGGCGTCATTCTGGCCATCGGGATTCACGGCGGTGGCTCTGCCACCCCACCGGCGGCCCGGATGGCTCACAAAAACAGTGCGGACCGTCGTACCGGCCGCGGTCTCGGGCGCTGTCACCCTGCTGGCCCTGGTTGTCACACCGCCCCCGCTGTCCTCGTCCGGTCCGGCCGAGATGCTGATCCTGCTGTGCGGCGAGCATCAGTGGCAGGGCGCGTTCTCCTCCGCGGTCGGCTCAGACAGCAGCTGTCCGGATTGGAAGACGAAGCCGGAGGCGCTGCGGCGCAGCAGGCTCAGCTGGTTCTCGCCGAGTCGGTCGATCCGGTTTCCGCGCAGGTGCGCCTCGCCGTCCTCCGGACGCTGGCTCCGGCCGGCACATGCACCAGGGTCGACTTGCCGGAGCCGGACGGCCACGGTCTTCCGGAGCATCGGTTCTCCCTGTGGTGATTCCGGGCGGATGGCCCAGTGTGTGATCACCACAACCCTCCACTGCGGACACTGCTCGCCGCCTCCGACGTTCGGCCGGTTCCGCCCCCTCATCGCCCTGAGGGTCCGACTTTCGGCCGACTCGCGGAACCCTCCCCGCTACTTCCGTGTCCGATGTGGACTTACCGGCGTCTTGGTAGCACCACCCCTGTGGGCCAGCGAGCGGTCAGATCGGCGGTTCGGCGCGGTGCTCGTGCGGCGGCGGTACGGGCCGGAACCACTCGGTACGGTGCTCCAAGTTGACGTGCGCAACGTTGCCTGCCGTCGCCGGATCGGCCACGCGAGGGTCGACGACCGTGCTTTGTATGGACGGTGACGCTGGGTATTCCATGGTCGCCTGGCTCGGTTCGCCGGACGGGTGGGGACCGTGCAAGTGGTCTGGCCGGACTGACGCGTGCGTCAAGCAGCCAGCCCCGCGAGCCCGGTCACGCGGGGCGGACACCGGAGTGTTCAACCGCTCGCCCCGCGCCCCAGGCCCTCGCGCATGCGGAAGAAGCCATAGCTGTAGTTGCGTTCAACCCAGGTGAACGTGGTGCGGCACAGTGCACCTTGCCGGTCATGTCCAGACCAGTACTAGATCACGTGTCGCGGTGCGTCCACCGTGCGGGTGAACGGGCGGTCCAACTGGATCCCGACGCTGGTGAGCACAGCCCTGCGGCCGTGGACGTCGTCGCCCTCCCAAACGGTGTGCGGACTGTTAGGCAGTCACTGAAGAACGACGCGGGCTGACCGGCCGCGATATTGCTTGAGCTTGGCGCTGAACGGTGCGACGCGGGGGCCGTGATCGCAACGGCTCAGGCGTGTTGTTCTGCGGCGACCGCCTCGACCGCGGGCGTGAGTGCCGCGGCGATCGCGCGGTAGCCGCTGCGACGGGTGGAAGTGGTCGGCGGCGAAGAGCGAGGGATCCGCGGCGAACTGTGGGGTGACAGCTCGCTCGACGTGGGCGACCACGCCACCTGCGCGGATGACGGCCTGCTGCTGTACCTGGGCGTACTCCCGGCTCACCGCGGACACCACGTCGCGCAGTGCGGGCGGCACGTGCGTGACGATGCTCAGGTCTGGTGCCGTGGCGACGACGACTCGGGCGCCCGCCTGGCGCAGGTCAGCCACCGCGTCATGGAGTTGTCGCGCACCGACATGTGCGGGGACGTCCTGGTCAGGTCGTTCGCCCCGATTACCACCACGGCGATGTCCACGCCGCCCGCCGCCGCGGCCCGCACCTGAGAGGGCAGGTCGGCCACGGGCACCGGCGACGGCGCGCACGCTCAGGTCGACCTCGTGGCCCGCGGCGCGGAGGCGTGGGCGAGGAGGGGGCCGAGGGTGTCCTCGCGGCAGGTGCTGCCGACACCCGCGGCGAGGGAGTCACCGAGCAAACGCAGGCGCATGCCACTAAAACGGCGAGCGTCGAGGCGGTGTCCTCGTCAGACTGTGACGGTGGACGAACTCCTGGGGTGGTGTGTGGTCGCGAACGTCGCTGCCACCGACCTGAAGGACTTCTCGCCTGGAACGAAACTCTGGGTGTTGCCTCCGCAGTGGGGCGACGGTGGACAGGACCTCCTGGTGGTCGGCCGGCACCGCGGCAGCCCCGGGCCGTTGTCCCAGATGGTCGTGCCTCGGGTGCACCTGACGAACTTCCGGGTGCGCGGGGTCTACCAGCCGGTCGTGCACCGTCAGCTCACCAAGGAGTGGGAGCGGGAGGCGTGCCGGGGCAGTGGGAGTCGCGGGAGGAAGCGGAGAAGGTCGTCGAGTGGTGGGCTCGTGACGCGGCCATCCACGCCGGAGTTCGCCGGCCGCTGAAGCGAGTCGACTTCTACGACCGACTCGCGGATTTGCTGCCAGGACACGTCCTCCAGCAGTGGGCCGTCCAGGACATCATGAATCCGAGGCTCTCGTTCGAGCTCGCGGGTGTTCCGCGATCAGCAGGAGGTGGACGCGGTCCGTGAGCTGCGCGAACTCCTGGACACCATTGAGACGGCCGGTGTCGCCAATTGGAGGAACAACGAGCTGTGGCCGGTTGTTCGTACTGTCGCGGGCAAGGTTCAGGCGCTCCTGACTGTTAAACCGCTGTCGTGTGAGCGTTCGAGTGTCTACATTCCACGATCAACATCACCGAGCGACGAGGGGAGACCGGCCGTGCGTACCGCCGCCGTCATTCCCCCGTCCCGTTTCGACGTGATCCTCGTGTCTCCGCGCCCCGGCTGCCCGCTGCGCGCCGGGCACCGGAGTGTCTGACGAACCCCGCTGAGGAGTTCGTCGGCTCATCGCGCTGACCTGTAGTCCTTTCATCACGAAAAGGCACTGAGCCATGCGCACGATCACTGAACGCCGTCCGCAACCTGGGCATCCTCGCCCACGTCGACGCGGGCAAGACCACCCTCACCGAACGGATCCTCTATGCGACGGGCACCACCTACAAACGCGGTGAGGTCCACGACGGGACGACCGTCACCGACTTCGACCCCCAGGAACGCGACCGCGGCATCACCATCTTCGCCGCGGCGGTGAGCTGCACCTGGGACGACCACTGGATCAACCTGATCGACACCCCGGGCCACGTCGACTTCTCCGACGAGGTCGAGCGGTCGCTGCGGGTGCTCGACGGCGCGGTCGTGGTGTTCGACGCCGTCGCCGGGGTCGAGCCCCAGAGCGAGTCGGTGTGGCGGCAGGCGGACCGGCACGGCGTGCCGCGGATCGCGTTCGTCAACAAGATGGACCGCGCCGGCGCCGACCTCGACGCGGCCGTCGCGTCGATCCGGGACGCGGCTGCACGCCGTGCCGCTCGTGGTCCAGCTGCCCATCGGCCGGAGGACGGGTTCACCGGTGTGGTCGACCTGCTCGGATGCGTGCCCTGCGCTGGGCGGCGGCGCCGACCGAGGAAGGCCGGTGCCGGCGTTCCTGCGACGAGGCACGGCGGCGACGGCGGCTCCTGGAGGAGGCGGTGGCGGAACGGCGACCCGCGGCGCTGGAGGAGTTCTGCGCCAGGGACGCGTCTCCGCCGCGACGCTGACCGCGCGCGCTGCGCGACCTGACGCACAGCGGCGACGGCGTGGTCGTGCTGTGCGGCTCGGCCTACCGCAACCGCGGGATCGAGCCGCTGCTGACGCTGTCGTCGAGTACCTGCCGTCGCCGGCGGACGTGCCGCCGGTGCGCGGCAGTGGGACGGCGAGGCGCGGCCGCCGACCCGGCGGCGCCGTTCGCCGGCGCTGGTGTTCAAGGTGGTCGCGACCGCGACCGGACGGCTGACGTACGTGCGGGTGTACTCGGGCACGGTCCACAAGGGAGCGACGGTGCTCGACGCCGGTACCGGGCGCACGGAACGGATCGCCCGCATCCTGCGGGTGCAGGCGGACCGGCACACGGAGCTGGACCAGGCGCCGCCGGTGACATCGTCGCCGTGGTCGGCCCGAAGGCCGCCCGCGTCGGCGCGAGCCTCTGCGCGCCGTCGGCGCCGGTGCTCCTCGAACCGCCGCGGTCACCGAACCGGTGGTCTCCGTGGCGGTCGAGGCACGCGGCACGGCGACACCGAACGGCTGGCGACGGCGCTTGGCCCAGCTGGTCGAGGAGGACCCGTCGCTGACCGTGCGGAACGACCCCCAGACCGGGCAGACCGTGCTGTCCGGGCATGGGAGAACTGCACCTGGAGGTGGCGGTGGAGAAGATCCGGCGCGAGCCGTGGGCTGGAGATCGGCGTCGGCACGCCCGAGGTGGCCTACCGGGAGACGGTCGGCCCCGGTGTGTCGGGGCTGGTGTACCGGCACGTCAAGCAGGACGGCGGCGCCGGGCCAGTTCGCCCACGTCGTGCTCGACGTGGCACCGCTGCGACGACGGCGGACTTCGTGTTCCGGTCGGCCGTCGTCGGCGGCCGGGTGCCGCGCGAGTTCGTCCGGGCCGTGGAGGCGGGCTGCCGGGACGCGCTGTCCGAAGGTCCGCTCGGCGGCCACCCCGTCACCGGGCTCGGGTCACCCTCACCGACGGGGCCACCCACCCGAAGGACTCGTCGGAGCTGGCGTTCCGGTTCGCCGGCCGGTTCGGGCTCCGGGAGGCGTTGCGCGCCTGCGTGATGACGCTGCTGGAGCCGGTGACCGAGGTCGCGGTCACGGTCCCGGACGACGACATCGGCGGCGTGCTGGGTGACCTGGCCATGCGCCGCGGCCGGGTCACGGCCTCGACCGCACGGCCGGCACGGTGACGATCACCGCGACGGTGCCGCTGGCCGAGCTGTTCGGCTACGCGACCGGCTGCGCAGCCGGACCCACGGCCGGGGCACGTTCACCGCCCGGCCTGCCGGCTACGCGCCGGCATAGGTGACGCGGGCCCGCTCTCGCTCGGTCGAATCCGACCGGGGAGAGCGGGCCTGTGCCATGCTCGGGGAGATGTCGACCCTGGCTGTCATGTCCTTCAACCTGCGCTACGCCTCGGCCCCCGACCCGAACTCGTGGGCGTGCGCGCCCGGTCATGGCGGAGCTGCTGCGGCCGAGCAGCCGACGGTGCTGGGCACGCAGGAAGGGCTCTACGGTCAGCTGAAGGACATCCAGCGCGACCTGCCGGACCGCTACGACTGGATCGGTGTCGGCCGGGCCGGCGGCAGCCGGGACGAGTTCATGGCCATCTTCTACGACACCCGCCGCCTCGAGCCGCTGGAGTTCGACCACTTCTGGCTGTCCGACACCCCGGACGTCATCGGCTCGAAGTCGTGGGGCAACAACGTGATCCGCATGGTCACGTGGGTGCGGTTCGCGGATCTCCGCACCGGCAAGGAGTTCATCGCCGTCAACACGCACTTCGACCACCAGTCGGAGAACTCACGCCAACTCAGCGCGAACCTGGTCCGCGACCGCGTCAACGGTTTCGCACCGGGCCTGCCGGTCGTGCTGACCGGTGACTTCAACACACCGGCGGAACCTCGGTCTCCTACGACACCCTCGTGAACGGCGCCACGCTGACCGACACATGGCCAGCCGGCGGCCGGCGTACCCCGCTTACGCCACCTTCCACGGCTACAACCCGTTGACGCCGAACGGTCCGGATCGACTGGATCCTGACCCGTGGCGCCGTCGAGGCAGCGGGCATCAACACGTCGCCGGGCGGCCAGTTCCCGTCCGACCACCTGCCGGTGCAGGCGTTGATCAGGCTGGTGCCCACTCCGGCGGAAGGTCGTGCGGACAGGTAGCCGCGCCGCCCGCCCGAGCTCGCCGCAGGTCGAGATACGGCCCGGCGATCTGTTCGCGCGGCACCGGGCCGAGCGCCAGCACGGCGTCACCCGCGGCCAGCACCTGACGCCGCATCCGCTCGTGGTCGACGGCATCGGGCCCGAACGACGGCGCCCAGAGCGTCCACGGGCCGGAGATCATCGCCATCGCCGGGATCAGGTGCGAGTGGAAGTGCGTGCCGATGCCGCCGAACGAGCACTGCGGCGGGACCCGGCCCGGCACCGGGGGATCGCTGCCGGGCAGCACGAAGGTGCGATCGACGGTCCGGCCGGCCACCGCAGCCGCAGCGGCCTGGGCGAGGACGGGACTGCCGGCGAACCACGCCGAGGGTTCCGCGGCGCCCGTCGGCTGAAGTGAGCCTTCGCTGGGCAGGAACTCCCGCGTACCCAGGTGCTCCAGCACGAACGCGAACGCCACCGAGCCCGAGTCGTACTCCGCGTCGAGCGCGCGGGCCCGGAACTCGCTGCCCTCCGCCGGGCGGTGCAGGTGCCCGGTCGCGAAGACGAACTCGATGGTGCGTGGCCGGCAACGCATCGGCAGCCGGGAGAGGTGATCGGCCAGGGCGAGCAACGCCACGGTGCCGTTCTCCTGTACCCATCCCACGCCGTCGGTGTTGGTGTCGATGACGATCCGCTCGCTGCTCAGGCCCGGCAGCGTGGCGATCGATGACCGGGTGGTCGCCGGTGATCGACCCGCCAGCACGCCGATGGTCGTGCGAGCGCCGACCTGGAGTTTGCGGGCCGCGTCGGCGCCGATGAACACGCCAGGCACGCGGTAGTGCGTGCCGAGGTGCGGATCCCAGTAGCCGAGCACCTGTGCGTGCGGAAACGGAAACGCCACAACCACTCCGGCGGCCCCGGCGGTTCCGGCGTCGACCATGTCCTGGTGCAGCAGGGGTTCCGCGAGGTAGCCGCGGTCCAGCGCGGGGAAGTCGCGCAGCACGACCTTGCCCCGGGCGTTGGCGGCGGTGATGGGCGTACCCGGCGGCAGCGAGATCAGCGTGCCGGACCGCAGACCTGGTGCGGCGTAGGGAACCGGGCTCGCGACCGGCACCACACCGCCGGAGAGCAGGAGGCCGGGACCAGGCTGCCAGCGCTGGATCGAGAAGCTCTCGGACCGCACGGACACGCCGGGCAGCCGGGTCATCCGCCGTTCCAGCCAGTCGACCAGCCGCCGATGAGCCGGACTGCCGGTGGACCGCAGCCCGAACCCGGCCACCGTCGCGTTCAACGCCCGCAACGTGGCGGCGGAGGCGAACGTCTCGTCGATCACGGTCGGGCACTCGCGGCCGGAAGCGGTGGCCGGAGTGGCCAGCACGCCACCGAGAATCGTTATGACACCTATGAATCCGAGCCATCTGGCAGGGCGCACGACGCTCACTGTGACCGTTGCGAGGTCGCCTCACAATCCGCTGTCCAGGTGCCGGTGTCATCTGTCAACGAGGAATGGTTCAACCAATTTCCGCTACATTCCGCGAGATGCACCCGACTTCGACGCTCGCCCGCGTGGCGGTGACCGCGTACGCGCTGATGTTCCTGTTCGGCTCCACGGCGGTCGCAGATGCCTCCCATGGCAACGAGTGCAGAACCCCGTCCATCGACCGGTTGCAGCAGTGGCTCGCCAGTGGTGAGGGCGCCACCGAGCCCGCGACCGGCAGCATCCTCGTCCCCAGGGACCGCCACGACCACACCGCCAAGATCAAGTTTCTCGCCAACGACTGGGCCGTCATGGTCGTGTGGCTCGGCAAGAAGTTCGAGGCGCAGGCGGACCTGTCGCGCTCGAGCGTTTCTGGATGACCTACCGGGCCGCCGACGACCTCTACGTCCAGCTGCGGCCCGCCTCGTACTGGAGCGGCGGCGACAAGTGGGTCACCAAGGTGCCGTCCACGCGCGGCGCTCTCGTCAGGCGGTTCTTCGGTTTCCGGCCTGACAACTGGACAACTTTGCCCGAGATGGGCAAGCCGGCCTATCCGCTCGCCGAGGCCCTCGACGACGCCCGTGGCCTGGTGTTCGTCGGGAAGACGCCGAACGACCTGGAGTTCCGCGGACTGCGCGTCGACGGCTATCGGCCACCCTGCGTCTACTGACAACCGCAGCGCCGAACAGGTGGCTTCCGCCAGCGTGAGAGCGCTCTCGATGCCGGTGTGGTGTTCGCCGCCACCGTCCACATCAGCCGGTGGCCGGCTCGGCGGCGCGCACCCGTTTCCGGCCCGGCGTCCACCAGTTGAGGTCGCCCAGCACCGTCATCGTGGCCGGGACGAGCAGGCAGCGCACCACCGTCGCGTCCACGGCGATCGCGACTGCGAGGCCGACGCCGAACATCTTGATCGTCGGGTCGCCGCTCGGCACGAACGCCAGGAAGACGCCGACCATGATCGCCGCGGCGGCGGTGATCACCCGGCCGGTGCCGACCAGGCCCTCGCGCACCGAGCGCAGGTTGTCGCCGGTCAGCTTCCAGCGCCGCTGGACGTCGCTGAGCAGGAACACCTCGTAGTCCATCGACAGACCGAACAGCAGCGCGAACAGCATCAGCGGCACGAAGCTCGGAATCGGCACCGGACCGGAGAGCCCGATCCACGTGACGCCCCAGCCCCAGCTGAACACCGCCACCAGCACTCCGTAGGCGGCGCCGACGGAGATGAAGTCCATGACCGCCGCCTTGATCGCGAGCAGCGGGGCGCGGAACGCCATCAGCAGCACCAGGACCGACAACAGCAGCACGACGGCGATCACGAGCGGCAACGTGTCGGTGACCCGGTCGGCGAGGTCCACCCTGGCGGCGACGTTGCCGCCGACGTGCACGGTCATGTCCGGCACTGCCAGGTTTCGCAGGCGGTGCACGAGATCGGCGGTCGCCGGGTCGCCGCCCGGGGTCGTGGCGATCACCTGGACCGTGACGACGTCGCCGCCCAGCGTCGGCGGTCCGACGAGGTCCACGCCGGGCTGGTCCCGCATCGCCTCGGCCAGCACGTCGGGCCGGGGGTCCTGGCGGCTGGCAAGCGGTGTTTCCAGCCGGCCGAGCACCGTGATCGGGGTGCCCGTGCCCGGTCCGAACGCCGCCGAGAGGGCGTCGTTCGCCTGGCGCACGGCGGTGGACTCCGGCGAGGAACCGGCGTCGAGCTGACCGAGCCGCAGGTCCATCGCCGGAGCGGCGAGCAGCGCCAGCAGCACGAGCGCGAGTCCGCCCGCCAGCCACGGCCGGCGCGTGACGCGGTCGGCCTGGCGTGCCCAGAAGCCGCTCGTGCGCCTGTTGAGCAGCTTGTTGTCGTGCGAGACGTTGCCCGGCCAGTGAGGTCAACGCCTGCAGCAGGGTGAGCGCGGCCAGCACGGCGAACGCGACGGCGATCCCGCACGTCCAGGCCAGTGTCTGCAGCAGCGGCACGCCGGTCAGGCCCAGTCCGGCCAGCGCGACCGCCACCGTCACCCCGGCGAACACCACCGCCGTGCCGGAGTCGGCCGCGGCCTGTTCGATCGCTTCGGGCACGGTGGCGCCCTCGCGGGCGAGGGTGCGGAACCGGTTGAGCAGGAACAACGAGTAGTCGATGCCGACACCGAGCCCGACCATGAGCGCGAGCGTCGACGCCTGCGCCGGCATCGAGGTGAGGTTTCCGGCCAGTCCCACGGTTTCCAGCGTCGCCACCACCGACATCGCCGAGACCAGCAGTGGCAGCACGGCGCCGAGCAGACCGCCGAGGGCGAAGAACAGGATGACGAGCGGCCAGGATCAGGCCGACGTACTCGTTGCCCGTCGTGCCCGATCCGTCGATCACCTGGGCGAACCCACCGCCGGGCAGCACCCTGAGCCCGGCGTCGGCGGCGGGCCCGGCCGCGGCGACGATAGTGCGCGCCATGGGTTTGGTCAGCTCGGCCCGGCGGACGTCCATGCCGACGGTGAACCAACCGGTGCGGCCGTCCCGGACAGCGAACCCTCCTTCGCGGAGGGTTGCTTCACCGTCGTGACGTGCCCGGCCTTCTGCAGGGAGGCTGCCGTCGCCCTCACACGCCGTCGTCGAGCCGTCCGCTCTCCGCCACCACGATCACGAGTCCCGAGGTGAGCGGGGCGTCCTGCGACCTGGTCAGGTCACGCACGACCTGGGAGTCGGTGCCCGGCAGGCTCACGTCGTTGTCCGTCGGCGTGCCGATCATCCGCGCGGCCGTCACCAGTGCGACGACCAGCAGCAGCCACGCGCCGATCACGGCGAACCGGTGCCGCGCGCTCGCCCGGCTCACCGCCGCCACGGCACGCGAGGCTCGTCCATCGTGCCCACTGCTCATCCGAGAATCCCCCAAGCATCACCGCAAGGGCGGGCGACGCGAAGTGATCTTTCCGCCGTTGCGCACGAAACGGCGCGGTCCACGTCGTCCCGGCGGGCGAGATCGGCGACCACCTCACGCCCAGCAGCGGCACCCGCGACAAGAGCGGTTGGCATTTCTGAAGGCTAACGACGCAGCCGTTCTTTTCGTGGTCCTTCATCAAATTCCATGCTGCTCGGAGTCAACGTCCGTTCGGAGCATCGATTCTTCCCTGCCGGGCCCGCGATGATGCAGATGGCATACGCGCGCAACGGAATCGGATCCCTGGCTTTGGTGCCGTGGGTGGTCGCTGTGGCGAGGTGCCGCTGGGCGTCGGGGGTGTTCGAGCGCGGGCGGTGAGCATCGAGCAGCTCCTGCTCTACCGCCTCGGGGTCCCAATCACGCTGCGCCGAGACGACTACCTGTGGCAAGGGCTCGGCAAGCACCCGCGGGGTTAGGGCCTGGGTCGCAACCCGGCAAGTGAGCACCCACTGGATTCGCTACACGACACTGACGTGGGTCGAGCGGCGCTTCGGCTACGCCGTCGCGCGGGCGTTCGCCGGGCACTTCGGCAAGGGCGATGCCGGCACCACGACCACCTACGTCCGCGCCACCATCGAAGAACTCGCCACCGCGCTCGCCGCCCTCACGAACGAAGAGCATCCGCTGGCGGCCATCAGCTTTTCGTTGAGAACGGCTCGGCTCGTGGTGACCCAACTGGACAGCGCACCGTGGGCCCACCGCGACACGTGATCGAGACCGGTCTGGACATGACCGGCCAGGTGCACTGCCACACCACATTCACCTGGGTTGAACGCAACTACAGCTATGGCTTCGCACGCGCGAGGGCCGGTGGCGCGGGGCGAGCGGTTGAACACTCCGGTGCCCGCCCCGCGTAACCGGGCTCGCGGGGCTGGCTGCTTAACGCACGCGTCAGTCCGGCCAGACCACTTGCACGGTCCCCACCCGTCCGGCGAACCGAGCCAGGCGACCATGGAATACCCAGCGTCACCGTCCACTACCGCTTCGTCCACATCTGGCGGGTGGTCAACCGTTCAGATCTTCACCCAATGCGGTGGCGGCGCTCGGTCCTGGCGCAACGCCACGGGAAGATGAGCGGTGTGGAGCGCGTACATCCTTGCGACCTGTGCGGCGGCACGGTGATCACCTGGCAGCAACCTGTACCCGGCCCGGATGGCGCACTCGTGCTGACCGAGATGAACCACCCCTGCGTCAACGGCTGCTCGGGCTGGTTTAAGCTCCCCGCCGCTGAACAAATCACCGTCGTCGCCTCTGGCCCAGGCCGATCTGCGGTTGACGACGGCGACCGTCGCTCACGCGAACCTGGAGCACCGCAGCGAGTGGTTCCGCCCCGTGCCGCCGCACGACCGCCGCGCCGAATCACCGATCTGACCGCTCGTTGCCCCCGCCGAGTGGTGCTGCTCGTTGAACTCACCCACTCCGCTCCCGCTGGCCACCGTCGACGATGTCCAGGCCCGCACCGGGAGCGCTCATGGCCCAAACCGGAAATACACGGTGCGGTGGTAGTCGCCGGTGGCGGTGGTCGGCTGGCTCTCCGGGCCCAGTGAGGCGGCGGCGTGAACTTGTTGCCGATCGCCGGGATCGCGTCCAGGAAGGAGATGTCGCCGGCCGGGAACGGCGCCGCGGCGCTGCGCGGATCCGGTCCCAATCGCGGCGTGAACAGCCGGAGGAACAGGTCCTCGTCCGCCGCGACCACCGTGATCGTGCCCTCGGTGGTCCGCAGCGTCGCCCAGTAGGTCTCGGCGTGGTAGCCCTTGAACTCGGGGTACTGCCAGGGGCCGGCGCCGGTCGCGGTGTCGTTGTACTCCTTGGACCAGACGTCGGGGGGCACCCCGCGCAGCCGGTTCTTCCACACCCGGTACGGGCCGTGGCCGAGCCAGGTCATGCCGGTCACCTTCGCCTCCGGGTAGTCGAAGTTCACGCCGAAGTAGTCGTGGCTGCCGGTGAGGTCGTATCGGTAGTCCAGTTGCAGCCAGCCGCTGGGTTCAGGCGCCAGCGCACCGCTCAGGTCGCCGGTGTACTCGGCCTTCACCACGTACGCGATCCCGTCCGGCGGTGGCTGAGGCCGGTCAGCGTGGCCGCGCCGACCGCCGGGCGCGGTCCGTTGGTCAGCGACACCGCCTCCCGGCGGTCACCCGCAGCAGCCAGCCGTCCGCCTTGCCGATCGTCGACGCTGTCGTGCCGGCGCGGTCAGGGTGACCCCGCTCGCGTTCTCGGTCACCGTGACCGCGGACGCCCGCGGGTCCGGCACCACCATGCGCCGGGCGTGGTCGGCCGCCTTGGCGATCAGCCAACCCACTGGTGATCTCCCGGCCGGTGCGGTCCGTCGCGGTCAACCGAGCGCGTCGGCGCCGCCAGTTGGCGGGCAGGCCAGCCGCAGCGCGCCGCTGGCGCCCGGCGCGATGTCCGGGCTCGGCGATCGGCCCTGCGCGATCCCGTGGTGACCGGTCCGGCCGTCGCCGGCGGAGGAAGTCGACGAGCTGCCAGGAGAACGCGGCACGCCCGAGGTTGGTGAAGTCGTACCGGTTGACGATGCCGACGGTGCCGTCGAAGCCCGCCGGGAACGGTGCGCGTAGTAGTCGCGGTCCGCGAGCTGGATCGGCGACCAGATGTCCTTGATCGGTGAAGAAGCTGCCTTCCTTCTCCCGGTACGGGCCGAGGATGCCGTCGGGGGCGTCGTTGCCGTCGACGTCGATGGCGCCGCCGCGGTCGTCGCGGACGACGCCCTCGTCGACCAGAACGCCCAGATGAAGCCGCCCGCCGAGCGCGGCGCGGTGCCCATCAGCTTCCAGTAGTCGTCGAGCCCGGCGCCGGCGCCGCCGTCGTACAGGCCGTGCAGGAACTCGGTCGGCATGAAGATCGTCCGGTCCGGCCGAGGATGCGTGCGCGTGCTCTCGTACGTCTCGTAGTGGTCGGTGTTGATGCCGCTGAACGTCGCCCACGGGTGCAGCACCGTGCGCCGCTGCGGGTCGTAGAGCGCGAAGTCGTCGTCCAGCGCGGTGTTCCAGCCGCCCTCGTTGCCGTTGTCCCAGAAGATGATCGACGGGTGGTTCACGTCGCGGGTCACCATCGCCTCCACCAGCGGCGCGCCGGCGGCCTCGTCGTAGCGCTTCTGCCAGCCGGCCAGCTCGTCGAGGACGTAGAGCCCGAGCTCGTCGCACAGGTCCAGGAAGTGCGTGTCCGGCGGGTAGTGCGACATCCGGACCGCGTTCATGTTCATCTCCTTCATCAGCACGATGTCCTCGCGGCCGAGCCGCGGGCTGACGCCCGGCCGGAGTCGGCCAGAAGGTGTGCCGGTTGGCGCCCTTGAGCACGATCTTCGTTGCCGTTGACGTAGATGCCGTCGCCGCGCGCACCTCGACGGTGCGGAAGCCGAACCGCTCGCGGTCCGGTGCAGCTCGGCCGTCCGGCGAAGAGGCGGACGTCGACCCGGTACAGGTGCGGCGTCTCCGCGGTCCACAGCTGCGCCGCGCGACCGCCGTCGTCAACCTCGCCTTCGGCGCCGGCCGCGATCGGCGCGGAGAACGCCGGCCGACGGTCGCCGTCGAGACGCCGCACCTGCGCCACCACTCGTCGGCGGAGACGAGGCCGCCGAGGTACACGTCGACCGCGAACGCGCCGTCCGCCTGGGCGTCGACGGCGAGCCGGTCGATGTGCTCGGCGGGCAAGGACTGCAGGTAGACGGGACGGTAGATGCCGCCGAAGTTCCAGTAGTCGCCCAGCCGCTCGGCCCGTTCACCGACTCGTCGGTGGAGTCCTTGCGGACCGCGACCTCGAGCGGTTCGTCGCCCCAGCCGCAGCAGCTTCGTCACGTCGTAGCGGAACCGGTAGAAGCCGCCGCGGTGCGTGGGGCCCGCCGACGCGCCGTTCACCAGGACCTTGGTGTCGGTCATCGATCCTTCGAAGACCAGGTAGTCCCGGCCGTCCCACTCCGCCGGCGGGGCGAAGGTGTGCCGGTAGTGCCCCTGCTCCTCCGGGACGAGCGTCCAGCCGTCGTTGTACGTGCCGAAGCCGTGGAACTCCCAGTGCGACGGCGTCGGGATCGTCGACCACACGTTGGCGTTGCGCCCGGGGTCACCAGAAGTCCCAGGCGACCGGGTGGTCCTTGTCCGCACCGTCAGCAGGAAGGTGTCGGTCAACCAGCTCTCAGACGCCCCAGAAGCCGCGCCACCGGTGGCCTCGACGGCGGCGCCGGTGGTGAGCCAGCCGGCGCCGACGCTCGCGGCACCCAATTCGAGGAAATTTCGCCGTCCAATATCCACGTGGACTCCAGTTAGCCGACCGACAACGTTCTTCGAGAGCCACGACACGTTCGCCGTCGCACGAATGTAAACGTTAACAGCAGTGCATCATGATCACAGCAATCAGTCGAAGAATTCGTCACTATTCGACTGTTCGACACGTCGTTCGCGAATCTTCGTCGAACGGCTTTTCCGTGACCAGCTCGAAGTCCGCCACCGATACTTCCAAAAGCCAACCGGCCGATGCTCCCACCCGATCTCCCGAAAGAGATCGGGCCCCGCCGTCTCATGCCGACCTTCTGGCGACGCGCCGCACCAACCGCCGCCCGCAGAGCAGGGCGCCGTGACACGGAGACGACGTGGTCGACTGCGATCGGCCGCCCGCTGAACGTAGGTTGAGCGCGCACTTGCCGTATGCGCTCTGACCCATGGGAACAGCGGTCGGCGGAGCTGGACCATCGAGGCGCTCGTGGACCCATGCCGGAACAGCGGTCACGGACGTCCATCTACATCCGACCCGCCAGGCCACCCGCAAGCTATCCATAGCCTGCGGGTGCCGGAACTCTGCGGTCACTGCTGAGCTGTGGTGATTGTGAGTTATTGCTTGGGGTGTGGAACGGAGACAGGGGAGCAGGTCGATTCAGGCCGGAATGAGCGCCGGCGGTGCGCTCTGTTTGATCCGCGTCTTCAACCACGCAAGCTTCCGGCTGATCAGCACCGGCCGTTGGGAACGCCGATGTGGACGACCTTGATCGTGGTGAACTCGTCCAGCAGCTCTGGGCCGTAGCCGAACCCGGCCCCACTGCTCCGCGGGGCTGGGCGGCGCCGCCCGGCGCGCCGCCGAACACGGCATTGACCTTCACCGTTCCCACCGGCAGGGCCGCCACGCCTTGTGGGCGTGGCCCATCTGCTGCTGAGCACGGTGGCCGCTAGGCCGTACCCGCCGCTGCCGCCCGGCCGAGGCCCTCGTCGAACGCGTCCACCACCTGCACCGGGGCAACCGGGCCGAACGTCTCCTCGGTCAGCACCTGCATGTCCGGTGTGCAACCGACCAGCACGGTCACCGGTAGCCGGCACCGGGCCGTCGGGCACCTCGCCTCCCTTCAGCGGCGGCGCACCGGCCCCGAGGGCTGCGGACACTGGGCGTGGACCTTGCCCCGGTCGCCGGGTGTCCACCAGCGGCGGGGCCGCGGTCGGTGCTGCCGCGGGCGGGCGCACAAGCCTCCGGGAACTCGCGGCGATCGGCTCGTGGACGTAGATCCGCTCCACGGCGGTGCAGACCTGGCCGCTGTTGGTGAACGCGCCGAGCGCGGCCTGCTCTGCGGCCCAGGCGGGGTCCATGTCGCGGTCCACCAGCAGCGGGTGGTTGCCGCCGTTCTCGAGGAGCACTTTGCGCCGGCAGGCCGCCGCGCGATCCGCGACCTGTTGCGGTGCCGCCGACGTGCGCGACCACGTCGACATCGACGGACCAGCGGCGCCGACCGGTCCGGCGCCGAAACGTGGGCAGCACACCCTCGGGAAGGACGGCGCGCAGGACGCTAGCCGAGCAACTGGCCGTGCGGGCACGTTCGCTCGGCTTGTGCACGACGGTGTTGCCGGTGACCAGGGCGGCACCGAGCAGGCCGCAGGCCACCGCCACCGGATCGTTCCACGGCGTCAGCGCCACGACGACGCTACGGGGTTCGGCACCATGGGGTCACCGCCATGCCGTGCAGGACCGGCGAGGATGACGGGCCCAGTTCGGCGTACTGCTCGAGTGTCGCCACGCCCGCCAGCACGCCCTCGCGGGCCGAGGCGAACGGCCGTCCCGTCTCGGTCTCCACCACCGTCGCCACGTCGTTCGCCCGCGCCCGCAACGACGCCGCCGCCGCCCGGACCGCGGCCCCGCGATCCGCCGCCGGGAGCGCCGCCCACGCCGGCTGCGCGGACCGGGCCGAGGCCAGCGCCGCCGTCACGTCGGCGTCGGTGGCGGCGGGAAGCCACCCGACCAGCTGCGAGTCGCGCGGGCTGTGGACGTCGATGGCGTGCATGGCGGTCATGCCAGCCGGGTACCCATCGGCGCACGTCGAAACCTTGGAGGAGCCATGCCCGGACGGCCGGAACTGCCCAGCACGGTGGCACGTTCGCCGAAGAAGGCACAGCGGACGTGGATCAAGGCGCACGACTCGGCCGTTGAGACGTACGGCGAAGGCGAACGGGCGCACCGGGAGAAGGGATCCTCCGATCACCAGGCGAACAACCGCGAGTTCGCGCGGGCACGATCGTGAAGGTCGTCATCACCGGCGCGACCGGCAACGTCGGCACCGCCCTGCTGCGCAGGCTCGCCGAGGAACCCGACATCGAGGTGCACGGCATCTCGCGCCGGCCGCCCGCGGACGGACCGCCCTACCAGGGGCTGGAGTGGACGCCGATCGACATCGGGCAGGCCGGCGCGGAGGAGGTGCTGGACGTCGCGTTCGAGAAGGCGGACGCGGTGATCCACCTCGCCTGGCTCATCCAGCCCTCCCACGATCACCGCGAGCTGTACCGGACGAACGTGGCGGATCCGCCCGCGTCTTCGGCGCCGCGGCGGCCGCGGAAGTGCCGCACGTCGTCTACCTGTCCTCGGTCGGCGCGTATTCGCCCGGCCGCAAAGACCATCGCGTCGACGAGTCGTGGTTGGTCCGGGGTGTGACATCGTCCTTCTACAGCAGGCACAAGGCCGCCGTGGAACACATGCTGGACCAGTTCGAGGACCGGTTCCTGGTGTCCCGGTTGCGGCCCGGCCTGATCCTGCAGCCCGACGCCGGCTCCGAGATCCGCGACTACTTCCTCGGAGGTCTCGTGCCGAAAGCGCTGTTCCGGCACAAGATCCCACTGCTGCCGTTGCCGCGGAACATGGTTCTTCAGTTCGTTCACGCGGATGACGTCGCCGATGCGTTGGTGCGCATACTCAAGCAACGTCCACACGGGCCGATGAACCTCGTCGCCGAACCGGTCGTCACTCCCCGTGTGCTCGCGGAGTTGCTCGGTGGCCGGCATGTGCCCATCCCGTCGTGGCTGATGCGTTCGATAGCGAACGTGACCTGGCACCTCAGGTTGCAGCCCACGCCACCGGGATGGGTCGACCTGGCGCTGGCATCGCCGCTGCTGGACGCGTCACGGGCCCGCACCGAACTGGGCTGGCAGCCGCGCCACGACTCGCACGAGACACTTCGGGCGCTCGTGCGGGGCATCGGCCAGGGAGACGGCGTCGGCGCCAGTCCCGTTCTGTGACGGTGACAACGAGGCATCCCGGCCGACTTGGTTCCCAGCCGCGTGAATTGGGTAGTTGTCCTGCATGAACGGCGAGGACGAACTGGACGAGGAGTCCCTGCACGACACCGAACTCCTGCCGACCAGGGCGCCGAACCCGGTCGTCATCGCGGCCAGCGTCACGGCACGAGGTGGCGCGCTGTGGTTACCGGTCGCCGGCCTGCTGGCCTTGTCCGGCAAGCGAAGGACCGCGAAACGCGCGCTTCTCGCCGCCGCCGTCGCACTGCCGCTCGGTCACCTGGTGAGCCTGGTCGTGCATCGCAGGAGGCCCCGGTCGCGAACATGCCCGCGCGGCGGGCACTACCGGAGCACCCCGACTCGTCGTCGTTCCCCTCGAAGCACGCGGTGACGGCCGCCGCGTTCGGCACCGCCACCGCGCTGGAGGACCGCGAGGCCGCGATCTTCGTGACCCCGCTGGTCCTCCTCGTCGCCTACAGCCGCCTGCGCACCCGCGTGCACTGGCCCACGGACGTGCTGGGCGGCCTGCTGATCGGGGCGCTCGTGGCGCTGGCTCAGGCCGGAATCGGCCGTTCCGCCAAGGCCAGGGCGACGGCGTGGAGGTTGGCCGCCATCGTGCGACCGGTGTTCTCCGACCACTCGTGACCCTCAACGGTCTCCGAGTAGCTCGGCCCCGGCCCAGGACCGCGGTTCCAGTACGTCCACGCCTGACCGGGGATCGTGTAGCCGATGTCGCCCAGCCCGCCGGCGATCTCGCTGATCACGTGGTGCGCGCCGTCCTCGTTGCCGGTCACCACCACGCCCGCGACCCGGTTGTAGGCCACCGGCCGCTCCTCGTCGTCGGTCTCGGAGATCATCGCGTCCATCCGCTCCAGCGCCCGTTGCGCGAGCGAGGACGGGTGGCCGACCCAGGTCGGCGTCGCGAACACCAGGATCTCCGCGTCGAGCAACGCGGTGTGGATCCGCGGCCACTCGTCGCCGTCGCCGAGGTCCGTCGTCACGCCGGGCGGGATCTGGTCGTCCGCGAGCCGGAACGTGGTGACCTCGACGTCCTTCTTGGCCAGCTCGTCGATCACCACCTGGGCGAGCAGGTCGGTGTTGGACTGGCCGGGGGACTTCTTGAGGGTGCAGTTGAGCACCACGGCGCGCATCAGGGCTGCCTCCACTTCTCGTCGGCGAGCATTCCGCTCGCCTGCGGGCCCATCAGGGACATTCCGCCGTCCACGACGAACGACGAGCCGGTCACGTAAGCGGCTGCGGGCGTGGCCAGGAACGCCACCACGGCTGCGACCTCGTGGGCGGCGCCGGGCCGCCCGAGCGGGATGCCGGGCCTGGCTCTGGGTGTGCGGGTCGACGTCCTCCTGGCCGGTCATGGGCGTGGAGATCTCGCCCGGTGCCACGGAGTTGACCGTGATGCCGTGTTCGGACAGTTCGAGCGCGAGCACCTCGGTGAGCGCGCCGAGCCCGGCCTTCGCGGCGCAGTACGGTGCCGCGCCGACCCTGGGCAGGTGCTCGTGCACCGAGGTGATGTTGATGATCCGGCCGCCGCGCCCGGCGGCGATCATGCGCTTGGCCGCACGCTGGCAGCACAGGAACGCGCCGTCCAGGTCGACGGACAGCACCGAGCGCCAGGTGTCGAACGACATGTCGAGCGCGCGCTGACTGGTACCGGTGCCTGCGCAGTTCACCAGCACGTCCACGCCGCCCAGTTCCTCGGCCAGCTCGTCGACGACCGCGGCTGCCCTCGGCAGATCGGTGAGGTCCAGTTGCCGCACGGCACAGCGGGCGCCGGCCTCGCGGACCTCGGCCGCGGTGCGTGCGGCACCATCGGCGTCCTCGTGGAACGTGATGCCCACGTCGGCGCCACCGCCCGCCAGCGCGACCGCGACCGCCTTGCCGATACCGGAGTCAGAGCCGGTCACCACCGCTTTGAGTGCTGTCATGAGACGCGAGTACCCACGGGCGTGGCCGGCATGCGGAGCCCGAAGTGGTTCAGCGACCTGGGCAGCGGCGCGCTCAGCCGGGGGAACGTGAGGTGGTCGCCGAGCGCGTCGAGCATCGTGCCCGCGGCGGCCAGCACGAGGTCACGACCGGGGCAGACGCCGGGACCGCCGCTGAACGGCACGATCGCCGGGTCGCGCGGGCCGTCCCAGATCTCCGGCGCGTACTCGTCGGCGTACGGCAGCCGGTCCGGGTCGCGGTGGAAGAACGGCGTGAACACGACGAACTCCGTGTTCGCCGGCAACCACGTCCCGTGCCACCTGGTGGGTTTCGTGCTCTCGCGCAGGATCACGGGCGTGGTGGGCCACAGACGCGCCGATTCGAGCACGCCGTTGCGGCCGCGTGCGCCGATGGCCAGGCCGCGCATGGTCACGATGCCCGCGGCGTCGAACGCGAACAGCCAGTGCGGCACCTGCCCTGCGATGTCGTCCGGAAAGGCGGCCAGGCTGCCCTGCTCGTGCCGTGCCAGGTGGTCGTCGAGCCGGCGCTGGAACCGTTCGCGCAGCTCACCCTGCTTCGGGTGCAGGAACGCCCAGTTCGCGTTCTGCCGCAACGCCTTGAGGTCGTCGGTGAGCTGGTCGTCGTCGCGGGCGTGGTCCCCGAGCACGATCCGCCGGGCAACGCGCCACCAGGCCTGGCTGAACGCGTCCCAGGTGAGCTCACCGGTGCTCATCGCGTGCCGGGTGAGCAGGTCGGCCTCGTCGCGCACGATCGCCTCGACCGGCACGTTCTCCGGCCGCAGCGCGCGTTCGTTGAGCTCACGCCGTCGTTCGCGCGACTCGCCCTCCGAGATCAGCACGCCGTGTGGCTGGAAGTGTTTCAGCGCGGCCTTCTTCTCCTTGGTGGCCAGCGCGAACGGCTCCGGCGACTCGGCCAGCAGCCGGCTCACGTCGGCGGGGTCGACGAGCATCGCGAGGCTGCGCCCGGTGATCCGCAGCCGCACCGGCTCGGGTCCGTACCGGTCGCGCAGGTGCCGCATGGTGTCGATCGCGGTCGTATCGGACTGGATTTTCTCCGACACCGCCATCATGCCTGGCCGGCGGACGATGACGCCCTTCGCGAGCGTGGGCAGCAGCACGGTCGCGAGCACTCGGGCGGTGTCGAGTCGTGAAGTGATCGCCATACCGTTCGGCTACCCGGCCTCAGCGGGGTGTGAACGGTTCTGACCGGGGGTATTCGCGAACCAGCGCGAACCAGGAGGTCGTGATGCCAGCGGGATCGAACGCGAAACGCGAACGTCAGTACGAGCACATCAAGGACTCCGCCCAGAGCCGCGGCGCCTCGTCCAAGCGGGCGAAGGAGATCGCCGCGCGCACGGTCAACAAGAACCGTGCCCAGGCCGGTGAGTCCAAGACCGCGAGCCGGTCATCCATAAAGGACATGTCGCCGCAGAAGCGCGGCGGGCAGCGGTCGCACTCCGGCGCCGAGGGGCCGACCCGTGACCAGCTCTACAACGAGGCCAGGCAGCGCAACATCAAGGGCCGCTCCAAGATGACGAAGAAGGAGCTCTCCAAAGCACTGGGGCGCTGAGTGGAGGACAAGAGCTCCGCCCTCACCATCCTCACCACCGAGCACTACACGTTGCAGATGGTGCGCACCGCGACGATCACCGACGCGTCCAGCCGGGCGGGCCACCTGCTCACCACCATCTCGGCGTCGATGATCGCCCTCGGGTTCGTCGCCCAGGTGGTGGAGCCGAAGGTGCTGCTGACCCTGATGCTGGTGATCTTCACCAGCCTGTTCCTGATCGGCCTCGCGACGCTCTTCCGCACGGTCGAGCTCGGCATCGAGGACGTGCAGGCAGGCCTGGGGATCAACCGGATCCGGCACATCTACGGCGATCTCGAACCGTCCACGAAGGACGCGTTCGTGCGCCAGGTCCACGACGACACCACCGGTGTCGAGGCGGACTCCGGTCAGACCGGCTGGCGCAAGGCGAGGCGCCCGCGGCTGATCGGCACCGCGCTCTCGGTGGCAGGCCTCGTGAACCTCGTCAACGGCCTCGTCGCGGGCACCGTCGCCGGCGCGGCGGCGGGGTTGCTGAACGCGGGCCTGATCTGGTCGATCGTGACCGGGTTCGTGGTCGCGATCGCCGTGATCAGCGCGTTCGGCGTGGCGCTCGCCAGGATCGGCCGCCGCGGGGTGTCGTTCATCAGCACCCGTTATCCCAGGAACTAGGCCGTACCCAACCTTCGCCCGCTTCCCACCCGTCTACCTCGAAATACGCAGGCTGCCGTCACCAAGGAGAACCGCCGTGCAGTACGACGTCGTCGACCTGATCATGCAGGACCACCGCGAGGTGGAGCGCCTGTTCGACGAGCTGAAGAACCACCCGGAGAAACGGCCACTGCTCACCCCGGTGCTCTGCGGGCTGCTCGTCGCCCACAGCCGGGCCGAGGAGTCCGAGGTCTACCCGGTCGCCAAGGAGGCGGCCGGCGAGAGCGACGAGGTCGAGCACAGCCAGGAGGAGCACGCGCGAGGCCGAGCAGCTGCTCGCCAAGCTCCTGGACTGCGAGTACGACTCCCCGCAGTACGACCAGATGCTGAAGAAGGTCGTCGACTCCATCACCCACCACGTGGAGGAAGAGGAGAAGACCGTCCTGCCCGGCATGCGCACGCGGCTCAGCCGCGGAACGCCGCTACGCGCTCGGTGAGGCCTTCGCCCGCAGCCGCGCGGACCACCTCGGCGAGCTGCCCGGCCAGGCCACCCGCGAGGAACTGCTCCAGCAGGCGAAGAACCTGGGGCTGGCCAACGCGTCGAACATGACCAAGGAACAGCTCAGGCGCGAGCTGCAGAAGGCCGGCTCCTAGAGCTCAGGGTCGTGAGTGCTTTCCGTTGCCAGAGCGACGGAAAGCACTCAGTACCGGCGCGGCCCGAAGTCGCGCGACGACGGCACCAGCGCGGCCAGAGCGGGCGCGGCGAAGCTGATCACCGCGCAGGCGATCAGCACCGGGGCCGCTCCGAACGACGAGATCGCCGGTGCGATGAGCGCCAGGCCGATCGGCGCCAGGCCGTAGGACAGCAGGAAGTCCAAAGAGGACACCCGCGCGAGCTTCGAGGGCTCGACCTCGCGCTGCGTCGCGGTGAACCACGGCACGTTGAACAGGTCGATGCCGATCCCGGCGACCGCGTAGACGGCGATCACGACGAACGGGTGCACCGGCAGCAGCAGGACCAGCGGCGCGAACCCGTACAGCGCGAGGCCGAAGAGCCCGGTCCACCCGGCGGCGGGTGGCCGCCACCGGGCCATCAGCAGCGCGCCGGCCAGTGCGCCGAGCGTGAAGGCGGTCAGGGCGCCCGCGAGGACGGCTTCGCTGCCGTAGCGGTCGCGGCTGACCAGGGGGAGTATCACGCCGGTCGCCGAGTAGCCGGTGGCGATCACCGCCGACAACGCTGCCAGGCCCGCCAGGAACCACGGATGCCTGCGGGCCTCGCGCACGCCGTCCAGGAACTCGGTCACGAACCCCGCACCGCTCGGGGGCGCCACGCGTCCGGAACCGGCGGGGGGCATCAGGGCCACCACGAGCCACAACGCGCCGATCCCCAGCAGAAGTACCGGTGTGCTCACCACGAGTGCCAGCAACGCCGTCAAACCGGGCACCACCAGGGTCGTCACCCGGATCGACAGGGTCAGCGCCGCGTTGGCCGCCTGCCGCCGGCCCTCGGCGACCACCTCGGCGGTCAGCGCCGCGAACGCGGGACGGCACGCGCCCTGGCCCGCACCCATCGCCGCGGCCGCGACCGCCGCGAGAACCAGCGAGTCGCCCATGAACACGGCCAGCACCGGCGCGGCGGCCGCGGAGGTCAGGCCGGACCACAGGATGACCTGGCGGCGGGCGTAGCGGTCGGCCAGCACGCCGCTGATCGGGACCGCGGCGAGGAAACCGGCGGTGCGTGCGGCGAGCAGGATGCACGGCTCCGCCGGGACCGGGCAGCGGGGCACCGGGGGCGGCCAGTGGGAGGCCAAGCAGGTGGGCGCGACCACCGGGTCGCTGGGATGCCGCTGATGGTCGCTGCGCCCGAGGCGGATGGAACTGGTGACCGACAAGGAGGGCTACCCGCCGGTGTCGATGTGGTACCTGACGCCGAAACTGATCGGCGACCTTTCCGTGGCCCTGGATGTGCGTCGACGACGCGGCGGCGGTCGCGGCACCGGGCGTCTCGCCGATCCTGATCGGTTCGTCGGCGCGGATCTCCCGCTGACGTCCGACGTGCGAACCATCGGCGATGCCGCGAGCTCTGGCGCGAGGTCCGCAGGCCGCCCGCCCCGGGGCCGTCCTCCCCATGACCGATCTGGCCGTTCGAGCGGTTCACCGGCAAGGACCGACGGCGATGTGGCGGTGGCTGCACGCGAATCCCGGTGCGCGGCCGACCCGGCGCCGGGTGCTGCGGCAGATCCTCCGTCGCGCGGACGGTGCGTGACTGGCTGCGGACGAGGTGAGAGCAGGCCAGGTGTGGACCTCCGGTGCGCGGGTACACGAGAAAAGGCCATAAGAGAGGACAAGCCATGCGCACCGCACTGCACGGCCTGGCCGAGCGCGGTCAAAGTCCGTGGATGGACCAACTGTCCCGCGAGCTGCTGAGAGGCGACCTGGCCGAACTGGTCCGCGCCGGCGTGCTCGGGGTGACCTCGAATCCCACGATCTTCCACGACGCCATGACCAGCGGCGACGCCTACGACGCCCAGCTGCGCGAGCTGGACGGCGACGACCCGAAGGAGATCTTCCTGGCGCTCGCCGCCGACGACATCAGAGCGGCCTGCGACGTGCTGGCGAACCAGGGCGGCTCGGCCCGCGACGGCTGGGTGTCGATGGAGGTCGACCCGCGCCTCGCCTACGACACGCAGGCCACGATCGCCGAGGCGCGCCGCCTGCACCGCATGATCGACCGGCCGAACCTGTTCGTGAAGATTCCCGCCACCGCGGAAGGCCTGCCCGCCATCGAGGAGTCGATCGCGAACGGCATCCCGGTCAACGTCACGCTGCTGTTCTCGCTGGACCGGCACCGCGAGGCGGCCCAGGCCTACATTCGCGGCCTGCGCCGGTTGCGCGCCGGCGGAGGCGATCTGAGCAAGGTCGCGTCCGTGGCGTCGTTCTTCGTGTCCAGAGTGGACACCGAGGCCGATCTGCGCCTCGATGCCCTGCGCGGTCACGAGGTGCTCAAGGGCAAGCTCGCGATCGCCAACGCCAAGCTCGCCTATCAGCAGTACCTGGAGATCTTCTCCGGCAAGGGCTGGGAGGAGCTGGCCGCCGCGGGCGCGCCGCCGCAGTGGTGCCTGTGGGCGTCCACGTCGACCAAGAACCCGGCGTTGCGCGACACCCGCTACGTCGAGGAGCTGATCGGGCCGGAGACGGTGACCACCATGCCGCGCAAGACGATCGAGGCCTTCCTCGACCACGGCCGGATCGCGGACACGCTGACCCGTGACATCTCGGGAGCCCGGCGGGTGCTCGAACGGTTCGCCGAGATCCGGGTGAGCTACCGCGACATCACCGACACGCTGGAACGCCAGGGCGTGCGGAAGTTCGCCGACGCCTACGAGCAGCTGTTCAAGACCCTCTCCGCCCAACCCGCCAGGAGGTGACCGTTGTCCGGCAACGACTTCCGCCACGAGCTGGCCCAGCAGTTGCGGGTCGACTCCGTCCGCACCAGCGACGCGGGCGGCTCCGGTCACCCGACCTCGTCGATGTCCGCGGCCGACCTGATGGCCGTGCTGCTCGACGGCTACCTGAAGCTCGACTACGAGAACCCGGACAACCCGGCCAACGACCACCTCGTGTTCTCGAAGGGCCACGCGTCACCGCTGTACTACGCGATGCTCAAGGCGGCCGGCGCGATCACCGACGAGGAACTGCTGACCTTCCGCAGGCTGAACAGCAGGCTGGAAGGCCATCCCACGCCGCGCATCCCGCCGACCGACGTCGCGACCGGCTCGCTCGGGCAGGGCCTGCCCGTCGGGGTCGGCATCGCGCTGGCCGGCAAACGCCTCGACGCGCTGCCGTACCGGGTGTGGGTGCTGTGCGGTGACTCGGAGATGGCCGAGGGCTCGATCTGGGAGGCGTTCCAGCACGCCGGCTGGGCGCACCTGGACAACCTCACCGCGATCGTCGACGTCAACCGGCTCGGCCAGACCCGCGAGACCATGCTCGGCTGGGACCTCGATGGCTACGTTGCCCGCGCCGAGGCGTTCGGGTGGCACGCGATCCCGGTCGACGGCCACGACCTGGCGGCGATCGACGCGGCGCTCGCCCAGGCGACGTCCACCACGGACCGCCCCACGGTCATCTTCGCGAAGACCCACAAGGGGCGCGGGGTGAAGGCGGTGGAGGACCAGCCGGGCAAGCACGGTAAGCCGCTGGAGGACGCGGCCGAGGCCGTCGAGGAGCTCGGCGGCACCCGCTCGCTCACCGTGACGGTCAGGACCCCGACTCCAGGCACACCACACCGCTTCGGCACCCCCGGCGGCGCGCTGCCCCGCTGGGAGATCGGCGACGAGGTGGCGACGCGGCAGGCGTACGGGCAGGCGCTCGCGGAGCTGGGCGGCCTGCGCGGGGACGTCGTGGCACTCGACGGCGAGGTCTCGAACTCGACGATGTCGGAGCTGTTCGCCAAGGCGCATCCCGAGCGCTACTTCGAGATGTTCATCGCCGAACAGCAGATGATCGCCGCCGCGGTGGGTCTGCAGGCGCGCGGCTGGGTGCCGTTCGCCTCGACGTTCGGCGCGTTCCTGACCCGCGCGCACGACTTCATCCGGATGGCCGCGGTGTCGCGCGCCGATTTGCGGCTGTGCGGCTCGCACGCCGGTGTGTCGATCGGCGAGGACGGCCCGTCGCAGATGGCGCTCGAAGACATCGCGATGTTCCGCGCCATTCACGGCAGCACCGTCCTGCATCCCTCCGATGCCAACCAGACGGCGGCGCTCGTCGCGGAGATGGCCACGCTGCCGGGCATTTCCTACCTGCGCACGTTGCGCGGCAAGACACCGGTGCGCACTCCGCCGGACGAGAACGTCCACATCGGTGGCAGCCGGGTGCTGCGCCGCAGTGATCAGGACGACCTGACCATCGTCGCGTGCGGGATCACCGTCGGCGAGGCCGAGAAGGCCGCCGACGTGCTCGACGGCGACGGCATCGCGGTCCGCGTGATCGACTGCTACTCGCTCAAGCCGATCGACGGCAACACCCTGGTCGAGGCCGCGGCACAGACCCGTGCCGTCCTCACCGTCGAGGACCACTGGCCGGAGGGCGGGCTCGGCGACGCGGTGCTGGACGCGCTGGCGGCGTGCGAGAACCGGCCGCCGGTGCGCAAGCTCGCGGTGACGGCGATGCCGGTGTCGGGCAAGCCGGGCGAGTTGCTGCACGCGGCGCACATCGACGCGGAGGCCGTGGTGACGGCGGCGCGGCAGCTGCTGGGCGCCTGAGCGGGTTTGTCGTGTGGTGGTGGTCAGGCCACCACCACGCACGATCAGACGGGTTCCGGCATCGGCGGCAGGGGATCCGGGTCCGGGCCGGGTGGCCGCGGCTGGTCCGGGCCCGGTGTCGGCGGGACCGGTTCGGGTGGCGGTACTGGCTGGCTCATACCCAGCGGGTACCCCCATCCGACCGGCGCCACCCGGTCCGGACCTGCCCGGCGCAGCTCAGCGTTCGGCGCCCAGCACCGGCTTCAGGTCGACCACCGGCGTGCCGTCGATCGCCTCCAGGCCGGCGACCCGCACCCGCGACCCGTCCACCGCGAGGATCCGCACCCGGTGCAGCCCGATCGGGTTCGGCCGGTCCGGCGAGCGGGTGGAGAACACCCCGGTCTCCGGCCGGTCGGGGTCACTGCGCGGGTGCACCGCCAGCACGGACCGGTCCGCCCGGTCGAGCCAGGTCAGGACCAGGACCTCCTGGCCGGCGGCCAGCTCGGCCATCGCCCGGCCGTACTCCGGGGCGATGACGAGCAGGGCTTCCGGGGCGCCCTCGTCGCCTTGCTTGGGGGCCGACGCGCGGTCGGTGAGGGGAGATTCGACGTGGCCGATCGGCAGCAGTTTCATCAGGTCCCGCAGAAGGTCTGGTAGGTGGCGCTGAAGTCCTGCGGCGCGGGCGCCGCATAGTGCTCCAGCCCGGGGCGTTCACCGTAGGGTGCGGTCACGGCGTCGAGCAGGCGTTCCAACGGCCTGAGGTCGCCGTCGGTCCCGGCCGCGAGCGCCTCCTCCACGAGGTGGTTGCGCGGCACGTAGACCGGGTTGACCTTGGCCATCGCGTCGCCGTCCGGCCCGAGCTCCCGCCACCGCGTGAGCCAGTCGTCGATCCCGGCGAGGTCGAGGAACAGCGACCGTGCGGGCTCGGCATCGCCACGCGCGGCGAGTGACAGCCGGTGGAAGAACGACGTGAAGTCGACGTGGTTCGCGTGCATCAGTGCGAGCAGATCCTTGAGCAACGGCTGCACGTCGCCGGAAACGCCGAGCTTGGCCTGCATGCCGGTCGTCCACGCGCGTTCGAAGTGCCCGTCGAACGTCCCGAGCGCCTCGACGGCCAGCGCCACGGCCTGCTCCTCGTCGTCGGCGAACAATGGCAGCAGGGCCTCGGCGAGCCGGGCAAGGTTCCATTCGGCGATGATCGGCTGGTTGCCGTAGGCGTAGCGGCCGCGGTGATCGATGGAGCTGTACACCGTCGTCGGGTCGTAGGCCTCCATGAACGCGCACGGGCCGTAGTCGATCGTCTCGCCGGAGATCGTCATGTTGTCGGTGTTCATGACACCGTGGATAAAGCCGACGAGCATCCACTGCGCGACCAACGCCGCCTGGGCCGCGACCACCTGGGAGAACAACTCCAGGTAGGTGCTGCCGGGGTAGTGGCGGGCGATCGCGTGGTCGGCGAGGCGGCGCAGCAGGTCGTGGTCGCCGGTGTTGCGTGCGTACTGGAAGCTGCCGACCCGCAGGTGGCTCGCCGCCACCCTGGCCAGCACGGCGCCGGGCAGCGGGGTCTCGCGGTGCACGATGCCGCCAGTGGCCACCACGGCCAGCGAACGGGTCGTCGGAATGCCGAGCGCGTTCATCGCCTCGCTCAGCACGTACTCGCGCAGCATTGGGCCCACCGCGGCCAGCCCGTCGCCGCCGCGCGCGAACGGCGTGCGGCCGGAACCCTTGAGGTGCAGGTCGCGCGGGCGTCCGTCGGCGTGCGCCAGCTCGCCCAGCAGGAGCGCGCGGCCGTCACCGAGCCGGGGGGAGTAGCCGCCGAACTGGTGTCCCGCGTACGCCTGCGCCACACCGGGCGCCTGGTTGCCCACGAGCAGGGGCAGTCCGTCGGACCGCAACCAGGCGGGATCGAGGCCGAGCTCCTTCGCCAGCGGCTCGTTGAGGACCAGCAGCTGCGGTTGCGCCACCGCCGCCGCCTCCCAGGCGACGGCCATCTCCGGGACCGCGTCGGCGAAGTCGCTGCTCAGGCTGATGTTCACGGCCTCAACGGTACCGGGCGTGCCAAAACCGCCGCCCTTTCGTGCCACGCCGGTCCGGAAACGCCGCCGGCCGAAGAGTCCGAAGTGGACGCTCCGCTCCTGCACGATCGAGTGACGCACCGCCCCGCCCCAAGCCGGTTCCAGGCCATGACTACGCTGTTCGGACGTGCGCTACTTCGCCGCAGCGCTTGCGTTGCTACTGGCCGGGTGTGAGAGCGGGACGACGTCCCTGCCCACGATCACGCCTGCCCCCACGTCGTCGTCGGAGTCCCCGCTGTCGCCCGAGCTGCATCCCCGGCTCGACGCCCTCGGCATCCTGCTCACGGCGTGCATCCCGCGCCTGCGCGGTGAGCCGGTCGACCCGGCCGACAACTGCGCCCACCTCATGGAGGACGTGAGCACCGTGATCGGGGAGGTGGAGAAGCAGGCCGACAAGCTTCCTCCCGCCGGTCGCACCGCCATCGGTGACGTACGCAAGCAGCTCACCGAGATCGCGCCGTGCGAGCCGTGGTTCGCGGCGGGCGGGCAGAGCGCCGACGCGAAGCTCAATGCTCGCTGCAACGAGGCGTGGGACGGCCTCTTCGAGAGCTACAACGCCGTCCGGAATGCTGCGTAACGACGTCAGGCAGGCAGGTCGGTCGCGTCGCACTGCCGCTCTACCTCTCGATGGTGGCAGTGTCGCTGAGCGCGCTGGTCAACACGGCGGCGCTCGGCCGGTACGGCACCGGAGCGCTGGCCGGGTTCGCGGTCACCATGGCGGTCTACTTCCCCGCGATGGCAGCGGTTTCCGGTGCCGTGCGCGGCGTCATGCCGTTCGTGGCGGCCAAGGCGGACGATCAGCCCGCTCTGCTGCGGGTGATGCGGGACGGAACGTGGCTCGCGGTGTTCGTCGGGGTGGCCGGCGCGGTCGCGGTCGCCTCCGTGCCGCTGATCGCGCGGGCGAGCGGTGTGTCAGAGACGACGGCCGGGCAGCTCGGGCCGTTCCCGTTGCTGATGGCGGCCGGTGTGCTGGTCAACGGGTTCGGCTCGATGGCCACCTCCAGCCTGGTGGGGCTCGGGCGTGGCACGGTCGTGATGCGCGCGGGCCTGGCTGGTGCGATGTGCACTGCGGTGCTCTCGCCGTTGCTGGTCGGGCGGCTCGGGCTCAACGGAGCGGGCGTCGCGCTCGCCACGTCGAACCTGCTCAGCTGCCTCATCACGGTTCTCGCGCTGCGCAGGCGACTCCATGGCAAGATCAGCGCGAGGCTCCACTGTGGACACGTTCTCGAACTCGCCAGGGTCGGTCTCCCGATGGCCGGCACCGTGCTGGTCAAGTTCGCGGTCCTCGGCGTGCTCGCCATCGCCGCCGCACGGGTGAGCACAGTGGCCGCGGCGGCGCACAACATCGCGACGGCTCTGGTCAGCCTGACGTTCACGGCGGCCGTGGCGATCGGGCAGGCCGTCGTGCCGGTGGTGAGCATGCGGGCGGATCGTGAGGGTGTGCGGCGCGCGGTGCTCGCGGGCCTCATGATCACCGGAGCCGCGTTGGCGGTCATCTGCGCGGTGGTCGTGCTGGGCGACGTGGTGCCGTTGTTCACCGACGACCCGGAGGTGGCGGCCGCGGTCGCCCGCGTGCTGGCGTTGATCGTGCTGGTGGTCCTCTGCGACGGGGTGCAGGCGGTGCTGGGGTTCGGGCTGACCGGGTTGCGGCGCACGACGCCGAGCTTCGTGGTCTTCGCGGTCGGCTACGGCCTGCTGGCGCTCGCCGCTGTGCCGGTCGCGGCGGCAGCGGGGCTGACCGGGCTGTGGGTCGCGCTCGCCGTCGCGAACCTGGTGGTGGCGGTGGGGCAGGGGCTCGCGTTCCGGCGGGAAAGCAACCGCTGAGGCACTCGGTACCGTCTTCACCGGGACCGGACTTGGGGGAATCATGCACAAAATCGTCGTGCCGGCATTACTGCTCGTGGCCGTGGCGTCCTGCGGAAGAAACCAGAGCGGTGACAACGCCGATCCGCCGCTCGCGGCACCGTTGACCACCCAGTTCAACGACCAGGGACTGTCGTCGGCCGCGAACATCGTCGTACCGCGGCTGGAGTCGGCGTTCGCGGGCTCCTACGCGGGGCTGCGGGTCCACGCGGAAGTGCCGATGCTGGTCGTCTACCGCAAGCCGGACCCCCGCCTCGACGCCGAGATCCGCGCGGCCGTGCCGAACGTGCGGATCGAGTTCCGCGATGCCAGGTACACCCAGGTCGAGATGAAGGAGTTCGTCAAGCGGGTCATGGACGACTCGGAGCACTGGGAGAGCCGTGGCGTCCAGGTGGTGATGGCCGGTCCGCAGGTCGACGGCTCGGGTGTCAGCGTCGGAACGGCCGGCGAGCCGGGTGACTTCGCGAGTCAGCTGCAGGAGCGCTACCCGGCCATGTCGTTCCAGGTGACGAAGAACGGCCAGATCGTGCCCGCGCCCCACACCGGACCGGTACCGGTGCTCCCGTCGAGGTAGTCACTTCGCATTCGCTCGTGCTCGCCCAGATCACGGCATATGTGGGCGATGCACGTGTGGCGTTCGCGATCCGGTCCGGCGCGATCTAGCCGATCTGGTCGACCGGGTCGATCGCCGGGAACCTGGCGGTGAGCTCGGCCGAGATCTCGTACTGGCGCACCAGGAACGCGCGTTCGTCGAGCTTCTTGCGGCGCAGCCAGCCGGTCACCTCGGCGTTGCACTTGCTGGCGTTGCAGGATCCGCAGGCCGGGACGACGTTGCCGAGCGTGTACCGCCCGCCCCGCGAGATCGCCTGCACGCAGTCCTTCTGCAGCGAGGTGGCGGGCGAACCGCAGTAGGCGCAACCACCCCAGGCGGCTTTGAGCGCGTCCCACTGCGCGTCGGTGAGGTCGTGGACGACGCGCGCCATCCGCTTCTTGCGCTTGCGTGCAGCGCGAACCTGTTTGCTACCGCCGGTCGGCACGATGCGTGAGCGTACGCGTGGCGATGGTCAACAGGTCGGAGGCGGGCCCCCGGGGTGTCCGCCCGGCCGGCCACACCGCCCGCAGCGCCCGGTGCAGGTCCAGATCGCTGACCTCGACCCGTACCAGCGTGCGGGTCTCCAGTTCCGCTGCCACCGCGTGCACGCTCAGCACCGCCGGTCCGATGCCGCCGATCGCCGCCGCCTTGATCGCCGTGGTCGACGACATCTCCAGCAACGCCACGGCTGACGCGTCGATGCCCGCGGCCTTCAACGCGTGTTCCCACGCCTGCCGCGTGCCCGACCCCGATTCCCGGCTCACCAGCGGGGTCGCGGCGGCCCTGGCGGCGGTGACGCGGCGGCGCCTGGCCCACGGATGGCCGGGCGCGACGACGAGCACGAGTTCGTCGCGGCTGACGACGCGGCTGTGCAGGCCCGCCGGCACGTCGGTGTTCTCGATGAACCCGATGTCGGCGCGGTCGGCCAGCACCTGCTCGGCGACGTGCACCGAGTTGCCCGCCGTCAGCACGGTCGCGGTGTCCGGGCTGACCGTCCGCAACGCGATCAGCCACGTCGGCAACAGGTACTCGGCCACCGTGAGGCTCGCGGCGATCTTGAGGTGGCTCTGCCGGTCCGCGCGCAGGCTGGTGATGCCGGCGTCGAGGTCGGCGGCCCGCGCGAGCACCGGAGCCGCCCACCCGGCCACGAGCTGACCGGCCGTGGTGAGGCGGGCGCCGCGCGAGGTCCGTTCGAGCAGGGCCACCCCGACGCGGGCTTCGAGGGTGCGCAGCCGTTCGCTGGCCGAGGGCTGCGACATGCCGTGCGCCTTCGCGGCCCGGCCGATGCTGCCCAGCTCGGCCACGCTCAGCAGCAGGCCGAAACTGGTCAGATCGGTGACCCTGGACGGCAGAGGCATAGGGACAGCCTATGTGTTCATCGGTGATCAGTGCCTACCGAGGTGGGCGGAGCACGACGATTGTCATGTCGTGACCGCTCTCGCACCTCACCCACACACCGTGCCCCTCGAGGTGCGACGAGCGGCACCCTTCGGCCCGAACATGTTCGCCTCCGTGATGGGCACCGGCATCGTCGCCACCGCCGCCGCTTCCCTGCCGCTACCCGGACTTCGGACCGTCGCCACCTACGTGTGGGCACTGGACGCCGCACTTCTCGTGTTCCTCGTGGCCGCGGCTCTGCGGCGCTGGACCTGGGCGACGGTGCGCGCACAGCTCGCCGATCCCGTGATGGCGCAGTTCTGGGGCGCGCCACCGATGGCGTTGATGACCGTCGGCACCGGCGCGCTGCTGCTCGGCTCCGACTGGATCGGACTCCCCGCCGCACTGGCCGTCGACTGGACACTGTGGACGGTGGGCACGCTGCTCGGGCTGGCGACCTCGGTGCTGGTGCCGTTGCGGATGATCGGCAGCGGCGAACGCGCCTTCGGTGGCTGGCTGATGCCCGTGGTGCCGCCAATGGTGTCCGCCGCGTCAGGCGCCCTGCTGGCGCAGCACTTGCCGGAGGGCGCGTTCCGGCAGGCGATGGTGCTCGGCTGCTACGCCCTGTTCGGCGTGAGCCTGTTCGCGACGATGGTCATCGTGCCGCAGATCTGGCAACGCCTTGTGCAGCACGGCCTCGGCGCGGCGTCGACGGTGCCGACGCTGTGGATCGTGCTCGGTCCGCTGGGCCAGTCGATCACCGCCGCGAACCTGCTCGCCGGCGTGCCCGTGCTGCCGGGCCAGGCCGCGTTCGGCGTGCTCTACGGCACGATCACGTGGGGCTTCGCCCTGCTGTGGGTGGTGATCGCGCTGGCTGTCACCGTGCGGACCGCCCGGCGCGGGCTGCCGTTCGCGTTGACCTGGTGGAGTTTCGTCTTTCCCGCTGGGCACTTTGGTGACCGGCACGAGTGCGCTCGCGGCTCACGTTCCGTCCGCGATGTTCACCGGTGTGGCGGTCGTTCTGTACTGCGCCTTGGTGCTCGCGTGGATCACCGTGGCTGTGCGCACAACCCTGATGAGCGCCCGTACGTCGTAGGACTGAGGTGCGAGGATTGCGGGCAGGTTTCCGGTCGTTCCGCTAGGTTCCCCGGAATGTGGGATGTCGGTGACGCGTACGAACGTTACGTGGGCCGGTGGAGCCGGCCGGTCGCAGTGGAGTTCCTGCGCTGGCTCGCCGTACCGCCCGGCCGGACGTGGCTGGACGTCGGCTGCGGCACCGGCGCGCTGACCGAGACGGTGTTGGCCAGCGCGCAGCCGGCCGCCGTCTCCGGCGTCGACCCGTCCGCGGGATTCCTCGACCTCGCGCGGCAACGTGTACAGGGCGCGACGTTCGAGATCGGTGACGCGACCGACCTGGGCGAGCGCACGGCCGACGTGGTGATCAGCGGGCTCGTGCTCAGCTTCGTACCGGACGCTGCCCGCGCGGTGGCCGAGTTCGCGCGGGTGGGGTCATGCGTGGGGTCATACGTGTGGGACTACACGAGCGGCATGCGGATGATGCGCCTCTTCTGGGACGCCGCGAAGGACATCGACCCCGCCGCGGCCGCGCACGACGAAGGCCCGCGGTTCGCCCAGGTGTGTCTGCCGGACCCGTTGCGCGCGTTGTGGACCGGCGCCGGCCTGCGCGACGTCGAGGTCACCGGCATCGTCGTGCCCACGGTGTTCCGCGACTTCGCCGACTTCTGGGATCCGTTCATGGGCGGCACCGGCGCCGCACCCGCATACGTGGCGACGCTGCCCGAAGACCAGCAGACGGCGTTGCGCGACCTGCTGAGCGAACGCCTGCCGGAGCAGGGCCCGATCGAGCTGACCGCGCAGGGCCTGGGCCGTCAGAGGTGTGCGCTGAGGAACCGTTCGAGGTGCGGGTTGACCGCGTCGGCGTCGGTGAGGCTCAGGAAGTGCGCGCCACCGTCGACGACGACCAGGGGCTCGGCCTTGGGCAGCGCCTCGACCAGCGCTTCCGCCTTCGTGACGGGGTAGGCGAGGTCGGCCGACCCGTGCAGCACCAGCGCGGGAACCTCGATCTCGCCGACGCGCTCCAGCACCCCCTCGCGGCCGACCAGGGCGTCCATGATCAGCCGCAGCCGGTCGCCCTCGACCTCCCGCCACTTCGGCGTCCAGTCCGACGGGTCGTAGTCGCCCAGGCAGATCTGGGCGACGGTCTGCAGCACCGCGTCCGGCCCCTGCGCGATCCACACCTCCGCGAGCTGGTGGTAGGCGTCCGCGATCTGCTCCGCCTCCGGCTCGGCCGACGTGCCCAGCAGCGCGAGCGCCGTGACCCGCTCCGGTGCCAGCAACGCCATCCGCAGCGCCACGAACCCGCCCTGGCTGGTCCCGATCACGGCAGCGCCGCCGACGCCGAGGTGGTCGAGCACGGCGAGCACGTCCCTGGCCACGTCCCAGTGGTCGAACGGCTGACCGGCCGGCGTCCCACCGTGGCCGCGCTCGTCGATCGCGATCAGCCGGTAGGCGTCCCCGAACGCCGCGACCTGCGGCGCCCACATCGTCACGTCCATCAGGAAGCTGTGCAGCAGCACGACGGCCGGGCCGTCGCCGCCGTGGTCCACGTAGGACACGAGCTGCCCGTCTGCCGTGGTCACCGTCGCCATGCCACACCCCGTCCCGAATAGTGGATCATCAGCGCCTGCCTCCGTCCGTTCTACCCTGCCCGGATACGACAGGTGATCAGGGGTGCGGTGCTGCTCCTGCTGCTGTTGATCGTCGTCCCGGCACCGGCGACCGCGCAATCGGAGGGGACGACCACGGATGAGCCTGACGGAGATTCCGTGGGAGCCCCTGAGTCCGGCTGAGGTCGCCGCGCTGTTCTCCGGGGTTCCCTGGTGGGTCGCGGGCGGCTACGCCATCGAGCTGGCCGTCGGGCGTCCCGTGCGGTCACACGCCGACATCGATGTGTTGTTGTTGCGCCGCGATCAGCTTGCGGCGCAACGCGCGCTGGCCGGCTGGGAGTGGTGGGCGGCCGACCCACCGGGCGTGCTGCGCCCGTGGCGGGCCGGCGAGATCCTCCCGGCCGGCGTCCACGACGTCTGGTGCCGCCCGGCCGGGACACAGCACTGGCGAGTGCAGGTGATGCTCGACGAATCCGCCGGCGAAGAGTGGGTTTCGCGACGTGATCCGCGCCTGCACCGGCCTCTCGACGAGCTCACTCGGCTCACCTCGGCCGGTATCCCGTACCTCGCCCCGGAGATCCAGCTCTTCTACAAGGCCGAATCGCCGCGCGCGAAGGACGAAATCGACTTCAGCGCGGCGTTGCCGCTGCTCAGCGCCGAGCAACGACGGTGGCTGGCCAACGCGATCACGATCAGCATCGGCGCACATCCGTGGCTGGATCGCCTGTCCGGAAATGACTTTTCCTGATTCTTGAAGGATAGGCTCGCCTAATTCCGCTCGAATTGCGGGCCTTCTGCCGCGGTGGCATCGTCCGACTCACCGAACCTTTCCCACCACGGCAGGAGCGGACATGACCACCCTCGAGAACCCGGCGATGCCCGCCGTCCACGATTGCACCGTGAGCGACTGCTCGTACAACCACGACGGCTGCCACGCCTTCGCGATCACCGTGCGCGGCGACAACGGCGCGGCGGACTGCGGCACCTTCATCCCGCTGAGCACCAAGGGCGGTCTGGAGAAGGTCGTCGCGCAGGTGGGCGCCTGCTTGCGCACCGACTGCACGCACAACGCCTCGCTGGAGTGCACGGCGCCGAGCGTGCGCATCGGTCCAGGTGCGGGCGACCACCACGCGAACTGCCTGACCTACCAGCCCCGCTAGATCTCTTCCTCCTTGCGGTCCACGGCCCGGCCCAGCTCTCGCAGGCCGACGTTGACCGCGATGATCGCGACCGTGCCGGCCGCCGCGACGACGTGCAGCCCGGCACCCGCCAGCGAACCCACCGCGGCCGCGCACCACAGCGTGGCCGCGGTGTTCAGTCCGCGCACCGAAAGCCCGTCGCGCAGGATCACGCCGGCGCCCAGGAACCCGATCCCGGACACCACCTGAGCCGCCACGCGGGTGGGGTCGCCCTGGCCGTCGAAACCTTGCGCGGACAGCAGGACGAACAGCGCGGCCCCCACCGCCACGAGGGCGTTGGTGCGCAGGCCTGCCATGCGAGAGCGGTACTGCCGCTCGAAACCGATCAACGCGCCGAGGCCCATGCTCTCGGCAATGCGCAGCGTCATGTCGAAGACGTGCATCGTGTGACTCCCCTTGGTCAGGGGTGTGCGTCACACGCCAGTGCGGAAGCGTGCGAGTGACCCGCACGGCCAACTGTCGCCTGGCATGTGTCGCTCACCTCGCTTCCTGTGTCTGGTTGGTAGGACTGGTCATGCACGCTACTGAACGGGACGTGAGCCCGGAGTGAGAGTGGGACGCGCGTCTCACTCCCAGTAGAGGCCGTCGTCGAGCACGACGCGATGCTCGTCATCGCCGCCCTCAAGCGCACGGAGCGCGAACTCGAACATCGCCGTGACGTCGGTCCACAGCGGTTCGTTTTCCGCGCCGCCGTACTTGTCCCACTCCATCACGCAGCCGTGCGACGGGCCGCCGCGCAGGTCGACGAACAGTTCCCAGCCACAGCCGTCCGCCGCGACAGGCAACCAGGCGGGCAGCCACAGTTCGGTGCACGGCGTGCCGGCCGGTTCCCGCAGCGCCTCCGCCTCGAAGGCCCTCTCCTCCTCGGGCGACGAGAAGGCGATGCCTCGGATCGCGTCGATCATCAGCGTGCGGAAGTGGAGCGCCTCGCTCAGGGAGTGCGGTTGCCAGGAGGCCGGGATGAGCTCCCAGCGGGTGGTACTTGTCACCGGTACCGCCGAACTGCCGCCACCACGCCACGAGGCTTGGCGGCAACGTCAACCCCAGAACCTCTTCCGCCGCCGCGATGTCCGCCGCCGAGGAGGGCGGTTGGAAAGGCAGTCCGGGTGCGTTCGCCCGGGCCCACGACTCGATACCGGTCCAGCTCACGAGCGGAACTAAAGCATGGCGAGTGGTTCTGGCCCGGCCGGGGGAGGGAAGGCGCGGTCCAGGTCGGCGAGATCCTCGTCCGTCAGCACAAGCGAGACCGCCGCCGCGTTCTCCCGGACGTGCTCGACCGTGCCGGCCTTGGGGATGGCGCTCACGTACGGCAACCGCAGCACCCACGCCAGCGCGATCTGGGCGGGCGTGGCGTCGTGCCGGCGCGCGATCTCCGTCAGCAGTGGGTCATGCGAGCAACCTGCCCTGCTCGACCGGGGAGTAGGCCATTACCGGGATGCCGCGTTCGGCCAGCCACGGCATGAGGTCGTGCTCGGGCCCGCGGGCCCGGAGGTTGTAGAGGATCTGGTCGGTCTGGCAGAAGCCGGGCAACGCGGTCAGCTCGCGCATGTCGGCCAGGTCCAGGTTGCTGACGCCCCAGTGGCGGATCTTGCCCGCCTCGGTCAGCGCCGCGAACCCCTCGACCGTCTGGGACGAACGGCACGCTGCCGCGCCAGTGCAGCAGGTACAGGTCGAGGCGGTCGGTGCCCAGACGGCGCAGGCTGGCCTCACAGGCGCGCACGGTGCCCACGCGGCAGGCGTTGGAGGGCAGCACCTTCGACACGAGGAACACCTCGTCGCGGCGTCCGTCGAGCCGCCTCGCCGACGAGCGACTCGGACGCGCCGGAGCCGTACATCTCGGCGGTGTCGATCAGCGTCAGGCCGAGGTCGAGCACCGGCACGCAGCGCGGCGATCTCGTCAGCGCGCCGAGCGGGGTTCTCCGCCATCATCCACGTGCCCATGCCGAGCGCGGGGACGGTCTCACCGGACGGCAGCGCACCTGAGCGTCGTCATGCGCCCAAGCTTGCCCGGTACGTTGGTGCTGATGCGACGTCCGAGGCCTGATCCTGCTGGTGCTGCTCGTCGTCGCGTTGGCCGTGCTCGCCCAGGTCGTCGACATGCCCGACGGCGCGCAGACTCCGCGAACTCGTGACCGGGCAGGAGCGCGGCACCGGCGATGTTCCTCGCCGTCTGCGCGCTGGGCACGGCGGTGTTCTTCCCGAAACCGGTGCTCGCCACGGCGGCCGGGCTGCTGTTCGGCGTCGCGTGGGGGAGCGTGCTCGCCATCGCCGGGTTCACCGCCGGGCGCGATGATCGCGTTCACGTCGCCAGCAAGCTCGGCCGGGACGCGGTCAAGGGATGGCTGGGGGAGCGGCTCAATCCTTGAAGAGGTGTTCAGGCGCAACGGCGTGGCGGCGACGCTCGTCATCAGGCTGCTGCCGGTCCTGCCGTTCGCGCTCGGCGAACTACGGCGCGGGCGTCACGTCGGTCAGGGCCAGCGACTTCGCGCTCGGCACGGCGCTGGGGCTGGTGCCGTCGACCGTGCTCGCCGCGGTGCTGGGGGACGCGCTGAGCGACCTCGGGTCGCCCCGGTCGATCGTGGCGTTGTCGATCTGGGCGGTGCTCGCGGTGATCGGCCTGTGGTGGGGCCGCAACCTCGTCACGGCGGCGGCCAGAGCAGCCTAGGGGGCCCCTGGACACGCAAAAAGCCGTCCCGGCGGGAGACCGGGACGGCTTGAAGCGTCTGCGAACAGATCAGGCCGTGCGGGTGCGGCGTCCGCGAAGCTCTTCGAGGCGCTCGTCGAGCAGCTCCTCGAGCTCGGGGATCGACCGGCGCTCCAGGAGCATGTCCCAGTGCGTGCGCGGCGGCTTGACCTTCTTCACCTCCGGCTCGACGCCGTCGATGATCTTCGACTCGGTGCCGTGGAGACGGCATTCCCAGGTCGGCGGCAGCTCGGCGTCGTCGGAGAACGGGACCTCGAAGTCGTGTCCCTTGGGGCAGGCGTACCGCGCTGCCCGGCGCGGAGCGAGATCATGGTTGCGGTCGGTCTCGTAGCTGACTGCTCCGAGCCGGCTTCCACGCAAAACGCGGTCGGCCATGGCGGTGTCCTTTCGCTCGGCTCAGGGCCGGGGCCCAGGCTTCTTGCTCACCGAGTGCAACGCCCGGATTGCTCCGTTTGTTTCCGGTTCGCTCTCATGGTCGCCCACAGTGACGTCGTTCACTCGTCAACGAAGGCTTCCTACTAATGGATGCGATCGCCACAGGATCGTGACGCGTTATCAAGCTACTGTGCTCACGCGTCACTCTAATGGCCCAGTGAAGCCGGTGTGTAACCGGCTATGCCAACCGGAGCTGGCCACTTTGTGCGACGTCAGGGCCTAGGTCGCCCAATCGGAAGTGACGCCGACAGAGCACTTGGTAGCGCACAGTAGTTTCCGTGGTATCGGTTACACAGTTGCTCTCTGTACCCGATCGGTGCTGTTCCGTGTCCGAAACCGTATCCGCGACCAGAACCGTGTCCCCGGCGCGAATCACTCGTCCGGCCCGCACCCGCGCGTTGAACCGGCCCGGCACCCCGCACCAGCACAACACCTCGACCTGAATCGCCTTGAGCTCGTCGGCCAGTTCGAACAGCCGCTGCGAGCCGGGGAACATCTCGCCGCGGAAGTCGGTGGCCAGCCCGAAGCAGTACACGTCGACCTGGACGTCGTCCGCGAGCTCGGCCAGCTGCTCCACCTGAGCGGGGGAGAGGAACTGCGCCTCGTCCACGATCAGGTAGTCCACCCGCCGGCCCTGCGCCCACTCCGCGCGGACCAGCCGGCGGAGATCGTCGTCGCGGATCTCCGCGGCCTCGCGGGTGATGCCGATCCGGCTGGAGATCTGTGGCCGCCCCGACCGGTCGTGCCGCACCAGCAGCAGCCCGCGCCGACCCTGGCGCGAGTTGTTGTGGTCGATCTGCAGTGCGAGCGTCGACTTGCCGCAGTCCATGGGGCCGAAGAAGAACTTGAGGTGGCCCACCACCGGCGTTGATCGTCGGGAACCCGCGACAGGTACAGCGGAAAGGGCATCTGTCGGATCGGGAAGGGCGTCCACGGCGGGTCACCCTAGTGCCTGGCTCCTGATCAACAGGAATCCCCATGGCGTATCCCTGCCCATCGTGCTTCCTTCCGCGTGCCCCTGCATCGGTGGACAGGAAATAGCCACTTCGGCGGGGGTCGAAACATGTAGGTCGACTCGATTGCTTCAGTGGTGACTAAATCCAGCACCACCGACAACGAGCCGGACAAAAACGGCTCAGGACCGCCACGCATGACCACAACCGGCTCGCGGACGCCCGCCGTCCGCGAGCCGGTCTCCTGCGGCTGCTGTCTCCATAGCTTCAGTGTTGACCAAAATCAGACCACTTCACTTATTCCGCCTCCCGATATAGCTCGCGTCGCGATATATTCAGCGACATGAGTGGTCGAGTCGTGTCCGAGCAGACGTTCCTCGTGCTCACCGCACTCGCGGAGGAGCCGTTGCACGGCTACGCGATCGTGCAGGCGGTGGAGCAGCTGTCCGAGGGACGCATGGTGCTGCGCGTGGGCACCCTGTACGGGGTGCTGGACCGGTTGGTGGCGGACGGGCTCGCCGAGCGCGACCGCGAGGAGGTGCACCAGGGGCGGCTGCGGCGGTACTACAAGCTCACCGACTCCGGTGTGCGGGCCTTACAGGCGGAGGTCGCCAGGCTGAGCGCGAACGTGCGCGCGGCTTCGGCGGTTCTGAGGGGGAGGGGTGTCCTGCCGTGGACGAGCCGGGGATGAGCAAGCTGGAGCACCGCTATCGGCGGCTGCTGAAGGTGCTGCCGAAGTGGTATCGGCATGATCGCGAGGAGGAGATGGTCGGGCTGTTCCTGGCCGACCGCACCGACGACCTCGACCTGGAGCACAGCTGGCCGGGGTGGGGGGAGACCGGAGCGATGCTCGGCCTGGCCGTGCGCACGCATCTCGCCGCGGGCAGCGCCATCACGCAGGCGCCGACCAAGGCGGTGTGGCGCGGTGAGGTCGTGCGGGCGCTGGGGATGATCGGGCTGCTGCTCGGGGTGTTCTACGCCGGGGCGGCCGTGACGAGCCTTGCCGTCGCGTTCGGCAACCCGGAGTGGGCGCCCATGATCACCAGGTGGCGGGTGCTCGAACTGGGGCCGGTGGTGGCGTTCGTGGCGCTGCTGAGCGGCCGGCGGACGCTGGCGAAGGTCGCGGCGGCCGCTCCGGTGCTGCTGACGGTGGTCTCGCTCGGGCAGCCTGGTTACGTGCTGCTGTGGGGGATGTTCCAGCTGCCGCACTTCGTGACGTTCCTGTGTCTGTGCCTGGGTTTCCACCGGGAGGCGCCGACGCCGCCCGCGCGCAGGCTCGCGTGGTGGGGTGGGGGAGCGCTGCTGCTCGGCCTGGTCGGTGGGGTCGCGACGGGGACCGGGCTGGTCGTGATCGCGTTGCTCACGATGATCGTGCGGGTTGTCGCGTTCGTGCGTGGTGATGTGGTGCTGGGGCGAGCGTTGTCGTTGTTCGCCGTGTTACAGCTGGCGCCGATCGCGTTCCTGTTCGGGGGAGAGATCGCCGGGATCGCGATCGGGCTGGGAGTGCTGCTGGTGCTCACCGCGGTCGCGCCGGTCCGGCGGCCCTCGGCGCAGGGGTTCCGGGTGTCGTGAGCAACCTCGAGCGCCGGTATCGGCGGCTGCTGAAGGTCCTGCCGAGGTGGTATCGGCAGGACCGCGAGGAGGAGATGGTCGGGCTGTTCCTGGCCGACCGGACGGACGAGCTGGATCTGGAGCACAGCCGGCCGGGGTGGGGGGAGACGGGCGCGATGGTCGGTCTTTCCGTGCGCACCCGGTTCGCGGCCGGGAGTGCGCCGGGCGGGACGTTGTGGCTGGGCGAGGTCGTGCGGGCGCTGGGAATGCTCGGGCTGCTGCTCGGGATGTTCTACGCCGGGTCGTCGATGGTGAACGCGGTCTGGCTGTACAACGACCCGGAATTCACGTCGGCGGTCACGTGGGTGCGGGTGCTCGACCTGTTGCCGGCGGTGGCGTTCGTGGCGCTGCTGAACGGTAAGCGGACGCTGGCGAAGATCGTGGCGTTCGTGGCCGTCGTGCCGGTGGCGAGCATCCTGGGACCGGGTTGGGTGTCCTGGTGGCTGCTGTTCCAGCTGCCGTCCGTGGTGACGTTCCTGTGCCTGTGTCTGGGTTTCCACCGCGATGCGCCGACGCCACCGGCGCGGCGGCTCGCCTGGTGGGGTGGGGGAGCGCTGCTGCTGGGTGTCGCAGGGGGACTGATCGGTGTCGCGGGGCTGCTGGCGCCGGTGGTGGGCGTCGTGGTCACGCGAGTGGTCGCTTACCGCCGTGGTGATGTGGTGCTGGGGCGGGCGTTGTCGTGGTTCGCGCTGCTGATGCTCGTGCCGGTCGCCCTGCTGGCGCAGACGGTCTCCGGCGGGACGCCGATGTTCCTGCCGGCACTGGTGGCGGCGGCGCTGCTGGTCGGCAGCGCCGCCGCTCCGGTCGTCAGACGAGTGCCGGTTCGGGGTTCCCGACAGCCTTGATGGCCCGGCGGACCGGTACGAAGATCAGCAGGACGAAGCCGACGACGAAGAAGATGATCAGGGCGAGGATGGCGGGGCGCAGGCTGCCGGTGGCCTGGCCCACGCCGGCGAACACCAGCGGGCCGAGCCAGCTGGTGGAGCGCTCGCCGACCTCGTAGAGCGAGAAGTACTGCGCCTCGCGGCCGGGCGGCACCATCTGGCTGAAGAGGCTGCGGGACAAGGCGTTCGTGCCGCCGAGCACGATGCCGATGCCGGCGGCGACGAGGTAGAACTGAATTTCGTCGCCGGCCTTGACGAAGAACGCCGCGGTGATCACGAAGATCCACACCACCAGCGAGCCGAGGATCGTCTTCTTGGCGCCGACGCGCTTGGCCACGGCGCCGTGCAGCAGGCCGCCGAGGAACGCCACGAACTGCACGATGAGGATCACCGTGATCAGCGTGTGCTGCTCGAACTTCAGCTCGACACTGCCGTACTGGGCGGAGACGTTCGCGACGGTGGCGATGCCGTCGGTGTAGATCAGGTAGGTGCCGAGGAACGCCAGCGTGAGCGGGAACGCCTTGGCCTGCTTGAAGGTCGAGGCGAGCTCCTTGAAACCGCCGGAGATCACCGAGACGCCCTCTTCGCGGCCGTGCGGCGACTGGTGCTCGGTGAGGCGGGTGAGTGGGATGATCGTGAACGCCGCCCACCAGATGCCGGAGATGACGAACGCGATGCGCGCCGCGTCGCCGGGGGTGATGCCGAGGGATTTGGCGGACAGCGTGATGGCGAGCTGGATCGCCAGTGCCACACCGCCGCCGAGGTATCCGTACGCCCAGCCGCGGGCGGAGACGCCGTCGCGTTCGTCGGGGGTCGCGATCTCGGGCAGGAAGGCGTAGTAGACGACGACGCTGGCGCCGTAACAGATGTTCGCGAGGATGAAGAGCAGGATGCCGAGTTTCCAGTTGGTGCCCTCGACGGTCGCGAGTGCGATGGTGGCCGCGGAGCCGGTGAAGGCGAAGGCGGCGAGCATCTTCTTCTTGTTCTGGGTGCGGTCGGCGATCGCGCCCATGATCGGCAGGACGACGACCTGGATCACGGTGGCGAGCGAGAGCAGGTAGCCCCACAACGAGCCGACCGGGAACTGCAGGCCGATGATCGCGACGTCGCAGTGGTCGAAGGTGTTGTCGCCGGCGCAGGGGTTCGCGCCGTTGAGCGCTGTGTCGGCGATGGCGGCGTTCTTGGCGATGCTCATGAGGTACAGCGAGAAGAAGACTGTGACCACGGACGTGGGGAACACGGAGTTCGCCACGTCGTACCAGACCCAGCCGCGCTGTTCCCTGCGGCGGCCGGCGGTGGTGGCGTCGGCGGCGTCGTCGCCCTTGACCTTCATGTCGGCGGACTGTACTTGTCCGCCGACGCATCCTATGATCGACTGTCCAAGCTGTTACCAGGTACCGCGCGACCGGAGTACTTCGCGCAGCACGTCGGGCCGGTCGGTCACCAGCCCGTCGACGCCAAGATCGAGTAGCGCGCGCATGTCGGCCTCGTCGTCGATCGTCCAGACGTGCACTTCGAGGTCTCTGCGGTGGGCGGCCTGGACGAACCGGCGGTCGACCACGCGGAGGCGTCCCTGGCTCACCGGCACCTGGGCGACCTGCCCGCGTACGGCCAGCCCGGCGAGCGGGATCCGGCCGGCCGCCCAGAGCGCGCCGGCACTGCGCGGCCCCATGGACGTGAGCAGTTCCGGCCCGCCGCCGCGCCGCAGGCGGGCGAGCCGGCTGTCCGAGAAGCTCGCGAGGCACACCCGTTGCAGCGCCTTGGCTTTGCGCAGAAGTCCGAGGATCGGCTCGACCGCTCCCTCGGACTTCACGTCGATGTTGAAGAACGTGTCCGGTAGCTCCTCCAGCACGTCCGCGAGCCGGGTGATCGTCTCCCGGCCACCGATGCGCGCCTGGCTCACCTCGATCCAGGGCAGGTCGGCGACCAGGCCCTTGCCGTCGGTGGTGCGGTCGAGAGTGTGGTCGTGGTGCACCACGACCACGCCGTCGGACGTGGCGTGCACGTCGGTCTCGATGTAGCGGTAGCCCTCCTGCACGGCGCGGCGGAAGGAGCTCAGTGAGTTCTCCATGCCGGTGAGGTCGCCGACGTGCCAGCCGCGGTGGGCGAAGGCTCGGGGGCGCGGGCCTGCGAGGTACGGGTGGGTCACGTCCCGAGTGTGCCTGCTGCCAGTGGCTTCGGAGTGGACAGTGGGTGGCGAGACACTTTCTTTCTGATCTCTATCATTTCAGTGTTGACTAATATCAAACCTCTCGGCTTCCAGCTCCCACCGCACCCGCAGAACCAAAACCGCCAAGGAACCCCAGGACCCCACCTGAACCAACAGCAACGCACGTACCGGTACGGTCTGGTTCCCTACGAAGGTCGGGCTTTCTGGCGCGTCGCTGGAGACCACCCGCGCACACCCGCTACCGTCGCGCGCCATGGAGCGCTCCATGGAGGCGGATGAGCCCAGGCACTGTGCGTGGTGCGGGAGGCGGTTGCCGGGGAGTGGGCGGATCGGCCGGCCGAGGCGGTACTGCGCGCAGCCGTGCCGGCAGCGGGCGTACGAGCGGCGGGCGGCGTTGCAGAGGGGTGGCCTTCCGGAGGACGCCGTGGTGTTGTCGACCGCGGAGCTGGCTGATCTGCAGGATCGGTTGTTCCAGCTGCGGTGTGCCGCGGAGGACGTGGTGACGGCGGCGCAGGACGGTGCGGAGAACGAGGAGCTGCGGAAGCTGGCCGCTGAGCTGGTGGAGTCGGCGAAGGGACTGGAGCGGCTTCGGTGAAAGCCGTTCGCAAATTAGCGAACCAACCGGCGTAGCGGGTTGCTTACGTCCGGTGATCGGACGATCATGACGCGCGTGACCTCCTATTGCCGCACGGTGCTGGACCGAGCGGACGTCGGCTATGCCGTGACGGACGTGCGCGGGAACCTGTTGTGGTGCAACCGTGCGCTGGGTGTGGTGCTCGGGGTGTCGGCCGAGCAGGCGTACGGGCGTTCGCTGCCCGCCCTGCTGCCGGGTGTGCCGGAAGCGCCCGTCCCGGCGCTGGAGGTGCTGGCGCCGGGTCCGAAGTGGCTCGAGGTGCGGTGTTCGCGGCTGGGTGACGACCTGATGTACGAGGTTGTGGACGTGTCGGCGTGGCGGGATCGGGAGTTGACGGTCACGCAGGAGGCGGACGCGTTGCGGCGGGCGCAGGCGCTGGGCCGGATGGGGACGTGGGAGTGGTCGATCTCCGACGATCGGGTGACGTGGTCGGACACGCTGCTGGAGATGTTCGGGTTCGCGCCGGGGACGGCGTTCGACTTCGAGCTGTACTCGCAGCTGGTGCATCCGGACGACCTGCCGATGATCGAGCAGACGCTGGACGCGGCGCTCAAGACGGGTTCGGTGTTCACGTACACGCATCGGATGTTGCGGCCGGACGGCAAGGAGCGGGTGTTCGAGTGTTTCGGTGAGGTCGTCGTCGATGAGGACGGTGTGCCGTTGCGGGCGCTCGGTACGGCGCATGACGTCACGCAGTCCTCGCGGGTGCATGACGAGCTGGTGCGGATGGCGGAGCAGGATCCGCTGACGGGGTTGCCGAACCGCAGGGCGCTGACTCGGGCGCTGGAGCGGGAGCTGGCGAACAACGGTTCGGGTGCGTTGCTGGTGCTGGATCTGGACAACTTCAAGGACGTGAACGATCTGCGGGGGCACGCGGTGGGCGACCGCGTGATGCGGATGCTGGCGAGTGCGTTGCAGTCGCGGCTGGGTGATCGGTTGATCGCGCGGCTGGGTGGTGACGAGTTCGCGGTGGTGTTGCCGGGGGCGTCGCCGCAGGATGCGTCCGCGGTGGCCGATGGTCTGCGGGACGCGGTGGCGGGTTTCCCTCTGGCGGGGATCGGTACGCCGGCGCGGATCACGGTGAGCACGGGGCTGGCGGAGTTCGGTCCTGGTGATTCGTGGGAGCTGGTGCTGGCGAACGCTGATCTGGCGTTGTACGCGTCGAAGGCGGCGGGTCGTGACCGGGTGACCGTGTACGAGCCGAACCACTACGCGGACACGGTGAAGCGGGTGAGTGTGCTGGATCGGCTGCGGGCGGCGCTGGCCGGTGGTGGTCTGGCGTTGCACGGGATGCCGATGGTGGAGCTCAGTTCGGGCAAGGTGCTGGGGCATGAGCTGTTGTTGCGGCTGGAGGATCAGCAGGAGCCGTATCTGGGGCCGGCGGACTTCCTGCCGGTGGCGGAGCGGAGCAACCTGATCCTGGAGGTCGACCGCTGGGTGTTGTCGACGGCGATCGACGCGCTGGTGGCGGAGCCGGATCCGCGGTTGCGGTTCAACGTGAACGTGTCGGGCCGGACGCTGGAGGATCCGGACTTCGGTGGTTTCGTGCTGGATCGGCTGGGGCGGGCGGGGGTGGCGCCGGGCCGGTTGGGGCTGGAGATCACGGAGACGGCGGCGGTGACGAACCTGGATGCGGCGGTGTCGCTGGCGACGCAGTTGCGGCAGTTCGGGTGCCGGATCACGCTGGACGACTTCGGGTCGGGGTTCGGGTCGTTCGTGCATCTGAAGCATCTGCCGATCACGGGGATCAAGATCGACGGCGAGTTCGTGAAGGGCATCGAGACGAACGAGGCGGACGCGGTGCTGGTGTCGGGGATCGTGCAGATCGCGACGGGGCTGGGTTTGTCGGCGGTGGCGGAGTGGGTGGAGCGGCCTTCTCAGGTGGAGGCGTTGCGGCGGCTGGGTGTGCAGGTGGGGCAGGGTTTTCACCTGGGCAGGCCGGTGCCGTTGCGTGACGTGTTGAGTGCGGAGCGCATGCGGCCGAATGGCGCATTGTCGTCTCAGGTGGTCGGAGCAGAGGATGGTGCGCGCTCCTGATCCCGCCTTGATGGGAAGCCTGTGTCGTCTTGTGGTCTGCGTCGTCTTGAGTTGAGCGTTGCCGAGCCTGAGTTGTCGGTGGATTTCTTCGCCGGCGTTCTCGGTTGGACGGTGATAGCGGAGCCGGGCGGATCGTTCAGCGGGTGGGTGGGTGATCGGCTGGCGGCGCAGGTTGTTGCGGGGGAACGGGGTTGGCGGGTGTTCTTCGGTGACGAGGAGGCCCGTGAGCTCAAGGATCGGTCCTCTGTGGACGTCGGCCGGGTGTTGCACGGTCCGTGGGCGCCGCCGCCGCGTGGTGGTGAGCCGTGCTGGGTCGAGTTGATGACGGACACGCCGGACGACGAGTACTGGATGCGGGAGCTGGGCTGGGAAACCAGGCCGGGGGCCGAGGACTTCGTGTTGTTCACGTCGGCGCGGCATGGTGGTCCGCGGCCGGTGGCGGGGCGGTTGCGCACGATCCGGTCGCAGGGGTGGACGGCGTATTTCGCGGTGGACGACATCGCTGCGGCGTGTGCGCGGGTGTCCGAGTTGGACGGTCGGGTGTTGCTGGAGCCGACGACGGTGCCGACGGGTGTGATCGCGTCGATCGAGGGTCCGCGTGGTGGTGCGTGTGTGTTGCTGGAGCATCCGGCGGGCTGGGGCGGTGCCTGGTCTGGCTGAGGGGTGCGGCCCTGGAGGATCGGTCTTCCTCCAGGAGCCGCACCGGGGTCAGGCGTCGAGTTCGGGTGGGAAGCCGCCGGTGGCGATGGGGCCCCAGTTGTCGATGGTGATGCGGATGAGCGACTTGCCCTGGCGCAGCATGGCGGCGCGGTACTCGTCCCAGTCGGGGTGCTCGCCCGCGATGCAGCGGTAGTACTCGACGAAGTCCTCCAGCGCCTCGGGCAGGTCGAGGACCTCGGCGGTGCCGTCGATCTGCACGTAGGCGCCGTCCCAGTCGTCGGAGAGCACGCAGATCGACACGGCGGGGTCGCGGCGCGCGTTGCGGACCTTGGCGCGCTGGGGGTAGGTCGAGACGACGATGCGGCCTTCGGTGTCGACTCCGCAGGAGACGGGGGAGACCTGCACGCCGCCGGTGGAGCCGCGGCGGGTGATCAGGACGCCGTGGTGGCGGGAGCGGAGGAACTCGAGCAGCTGCGGCCGGTCGACGACGTCGGCCGTGGCGATCTTCGGCATGATGTGCAGCATGGCACGGTTCACCTCGTTCGACGGCACCGAGCTCGCCTATCGGGAAGCAGGCGCGGGCGTTCCGCTCGTCGTGCTGGCCGGCGGTCCTGGACGGGCTTCGGAGTACCTGGAGACGCTCGGCGGTCTGGACGCGCACCGGCGGTTGGTCGTTCTGGACAACCGGGGTACCGGTGAGTCCGACGAGCCGCGGGATCCGTTCACCTATCGGCGGGACATGCTGGTGCGTGACGTGGAGATGTTGCGCCGTCATCTCGGTCTCGGCCAGGTCGACGTGCTGGGGCATTCCGCGGGTGCGGGGATCGCGATGGGGTATGCCGCCGACTTCCCGGAGCGGGTCGGGAAGCTGGTGCTGCTGACTCCGGCGTTGCGCAGTGTCGGGCTGTCGCCGGAGCAGAGCGACTGGGACACGTTCCTGGCCGCGCGGGTGAACGAGCCGTGGTTCGAGTCCGCGACGACCGCGTTGCGCCGCAATGCCGCCGGTGACGACTCGGTGGAGAACCGGGTGGCGGCGTCCCCGGTGCTGTACGCGCGCTGGGATGAGCGGGCTCAGGCGCATGCGAACGCGGAGCTGGGTCAGTGGAAGTACCACGTGGCGCTGGGTTACAACGCCGAAGGGGCGTTCGTGCCGGGTGTGCTGCGCCGCGCGATGGCGGATTTCGATCATCCGGTGCTGGTCTACGCGTGCAGTGCCGATCCGATCTCGCCGGTGCGTCGTTGTGCCGAGCTGGCGGATCTGTTCCCGAACGCGCGTTCTGACCGTGCATGAGGGTGTCGGGCACTACCCGTGGGTGGAGGAGCCCGCCGAGGTGTCGAAGCGGGTCGCGGCGTTCCTCGGCAACTAGTGCCGTGACCGGCACTGGCGCGGTCTAGCAGACCTGGGCGGTGGCGACGCGGTTGCGGCCGTTGTTCTTGGCCTGGTAGAGCGCCTCGTCCGCGGCCAGCAGCAGCGGGCTGAGCTCGGGGGCGGCGTCGGGGAAGACGGCGGCGCCCACCGACGCGGTGAGTCCGCTGATCCTGCGCGGGTGACCGGTCCGGTCGATGACGTCGACCTCGAGGCGGGCGATGTCGAAGCGGATGCGTTCGGCGGTCGCGCGCACCTCGTCGGTGCCGACGCCGGGCAGCAGGACCGCGAACTCCTCGCCGCCGAAGCGGCCGACCAGGTCGTAGGAGCGCACGGCGTGTTTGAGCGCGTCGGCGACGGCGCGCAGGACGCGGTCGCCGGCGAGGTGGCCGTAGGTGTCGTTGATCTGCTTGAAGTGGTCGAGGTCCAGGAGCAGCACGCCGACGGTGGAGACCAGGCGGCGGGCGCGGGCGATCTCGCGTTCGGCGACGTCGTGCCAGAACGTGGCGTCGACCAGGCCGGTCTTGGAGTCGGTGCGGGCGGCGACGCGGAACTGCGGCAGCAGCAGGCCCATGTGCAGTGCGAGCACCGTGAGCAGCAGGATCGGGGACAGCCACGGGCGGGCGGTCGCGACGATCGCGATGCCGGAGCCGAGGCCGACGGACGCGGTCACGATGAGCACGTCGGAGGCGTGGCCGAGCGCGGTGCGGACCGGGTTCGCCGGGTTGGTCATCATGATGGCGCCCACGACCAGGGCGTAGTTCACGAACCAGTACAGGAATCCGGCCACCACGAGGGCGATCAGGCCGCGTGGCCCGTCGAGGTCCCTCGGGTCTGAGGCCGAGAACATGTGCAGCACCCATTGCGCGGCGGCGCATCCAAGTACGACAGTGGCGGCGGAGAACAGTTTCCGGTAGAGAACCGCCCGGCGCTTGTAGACCCGTAGCCACGCGTGCAGGTAGATGGCCACGACCAGCACGACTACCAGTGGCATGGGGAGAACGAGCACGCCCGCGAACTGCCACACCGACTGCATCTGTGCGTGAGGGACACCCTCAGAGGAGATTTCGCGGATGCGTTCGATGCCGCGTGCCGCTTCGAGGTGGATCAGTGCGGCGCCGGCGAGTGCCGCCAACCATGCCCAATGGCGCGCCTCGACGGAGGTCAGCCGTGCGGTTGCGAGCGTGACGAGTGCCGCCGTCACGGCAATCGTCACGACGTAGGTCAGCACGACAGGAGGAAGGGACCATAACTTCCACCGGCGCGGGTCGAGCCAAGGCACGCTGCCACCCCCACCGAAATCCATCCAGGACGCAACCACTGTAGCTACCGGGTCACGCGAAGTCGTGGCTCCATGTGGGGGACCTCACCGTGAGTAGTCCTCGCGTTTTCACCCCTCTCGCAGCACCCCGCAATCCCACTAGGAGACGGTCATGATGAACCGCGCGCAGTCCACCGACTGGACCTTCACCTCCACCTCGACGGACTGGACGTTCTCCTCCACCGACTGGACTTTCGCGTCGACCGACTGGACTTTCAAGTCCACTGACTGGACGTTCGCCTCCACGGACTGGACGCGGTAGAACGCAGGGCGGCTGTGGCGGCGGAGGGTGTTCGCCGCACCCTCCGCCGCCGCCGAAACGGCCGCCCGGTGAACAACTGGATCCCGTTCGACGACGTCCGCTGGTTGAATCGGCCTTTCCCCACCGGGAGACCGCGGTGGTCGTCGATGAGGATCAGGCATGCTCACGTTCGGAGTGCTCGGCCCGCTGCAGGTGCTGCGGGACGGCCACGCCCTACTCGTGAACGGCCCGAAGCAGCGAGCGCTGCTGGCGACGCTGCTGCTGCGCGCGAACACTGTCGTGCCGGTGTCCGTGCTGGTCAGCCGGTTGTGGGACGAGGATCCCCCGCCGGCCGGGCGCAAGTCGGTGCAGATGTACGTGCTGCGGCTGCGCCGGGTGCTCGGTGACGCGGCACTGATCGAAACCCATCCCGACGGGTATCTGCTGCGCGTGCGGCACGAGGCGCTGGATCTGACGAGGTTCCGGGACGCGGTGCGGGCGGCGCGGACCGCCGAGCCCCGTGACGAGCTGCGGCTGCTGGAGCAGGCACTGCGTTGCCGGCGCGGCGGGGTGCTCGACGACGTCGCCTCGGAGTCGTTGCACCGCGAGGAGGTGCCGGCGCTGGCCGAGGAGCTGCTGCGGGTGCGGGAGCGGTTCTTCGACGTGAGCCTGCGGCTGGGCCGGCACCGGGAGGTGGTCGGTGAGCTGGTCTCGGTGACCGAGGAACATCCCTGGCACGAGACGTTCTGGGCGCAGCTGGTGACGGCGCTGCACCGGTCTGGACGGCGTGCGGACGCGCTGCGGACGTATCGGATCGTGCACGACCGGTTCGTCGAGGAGCTCGGTATCGAACCGGGCACCCGGCTGCGGCAGGCACAGCAGGACGCGCTGGGGGCGGAGGCCGGTGAACCCGCGCGACCGGCGGTCGTGGCGCAGTTGCCCGGTGACGTGCACCGGTTCATCGGCCGCGACGACGCCATCGCGCGCCTGGACGAGTTCGCGGCGACCCCCGGCGGCAACCGCAACATCGTGATCTCGGGGGCGCCCGGTGTCGGCAAGACCACCCTCGCCGTGCACGTCGCGCACCGGTGGCGGGCGCTGTTCCCCGACGGGCAGCTCTACGTGAACCTGCAGGGCTTCGCGGCCGATCCGCCGCTGTCGCCGTCGATGGCGCTGACCAGGGTCCTCGTCTCGCTCGGGTTCGGCCGCGACCGGGTGCCCGCGGACGCGGAGGAGCAGTCAGTACTGCTGCGCAGCACGCTGACCGGCCGCCGGATGGTGCTCGTGCTCGACAACGCGGCCGACGCGGACCAGGTCCGGCCGCTGCTGCCCGGTCAGCCCGGCTGTGTCGTGCTGATCACCAGCCGGCACGACCTGCGGGGTCTCGTCGTCAGTCCGGGCGCCACCGGGTTCCCGCTCGACGTGCTCGACGACGACGAATCGCAGGCCGTGCTCGCCGACCTCATCGGACCCGGCCGCGCCACCGCGGAGGCCCACGCGCTCGGCGTGCTCGCCAAGACCTGCGCGCACCTGCCGCTCGCGTTGCGGATCGCGGGCGCGAACCTCGCCGCCGACCCCGGTTGCAGCGTCACCGACTACACCACCGAGCTCACCACCCGAGGCCGGCTGACCGCGCTCGCCGTCGAGGGCGACGAACGCAACGCCGTGCGGGCCGCGTTCGACCAGTCCTACCTGCGCCTGAGCCCCGCCGACCGGGAACTGTTCCGGCTGCTCGGCCTCGTGCCGGGCCCGGACATCGGCACGGCGGCGGCCGCGGCACTGGCCGGCACCGACCTGCCGCCGGCGCGGCGGGCGTTGGACCGGCTGGTCGCCGCCGGGCTGCTGCACCGCACCGCGCCCGGCCGCTGCGGGTTCCACGACCTCATCCGTGAGTACGCGGCCGGTGTCGCGGGCGACGACGACACCGACCCCGCCCTGTTCCGGCTGGTCGAGCACTACCTGCGGCGCGCCACCGCGGCCGTGCGCATCGCCTACCCGGTCCCGGCCGTGCGGGACGAACCCGCCGATGCCGACCTCAGCGAACCGGACGCGGTGCGGTGGCTCGACCAGGAACGGCACAACCTGCTCGCCGTTCTGACCTGGGCCGCGACCCGACCGGCCGCGCAACGGCACGCGTGGCGGCTGGTCGACGTGCTCTACGGCTACCTGCGCGCCGGCGGCCACACCCGGGAAGCCATCGCCACGTCCACGGCGGCGCTGGGTGCCGCCGTCAACGTGGGCGACGACCAGGCCTGCATGTCGCTGCTGGACCTGCTCGGCCTGCTGCTGCACGACCTCAGCGAGTACGAGCGCGCCGCCGAGTACCACGAGCAGGCGCTGACCATCGCCCGCCAGCTCGGCGACCTCGACGCCGAGGCCGACGCGCTGCGCAACATCGGCCGGCTGCTCACCCAGCGGGGCCGCCCGGAGGAGGCGCTGGCGTTCTGCCACCAGGCGCTGGCCGTCGCCCGCACGGCCGGCAACACCGAGTCCGAGTCGCGCGCCCTCAACACCATCGGCGTCACCACCACCTACGCCGGTGACCCGATCACCGCCCTGGACCTGCACGAGCAGGCACTCGCGCTGGCCCGCGAGACCGGCCACCGCGAACAGGTCCACCGCTGCCTCAACTGCCGGGGCATCGCCCTGTGGGCGCTGGGCCGGCTCGACGAGTCGGCCGCCGACCACGAACAGGTCCTCGCCTACTGCCGCCAAGCCGGGCAGAGCGTCGGCGAGATGGCGTCGATGATGTGCCTGGCCGAGGTGCACCTCGACGCCGGACGGGTCGACGAAGCCGAGGCACTGGCCGCCCAGACCCTGCCGCGCAGCGTGGACCTGGCCGAACGCCGCACCCAGGCCAACACGATCACCCTGCTCGCCGGCATCGACAACCACCGCGGCCGCCACACCGACGCCGCCGGGAAGTGCCGGCACACCCTCGAACTGTCCCGCGAGATCGGCTTCGGGCTCGGCGAGGTGGCGGCGCTGCTGGGCCTGGCCACCGCACACCGCGGACTCGGCGCGGCCGCCACCGCGCTCACCCACGCGCAGCAGGCGCTCGACCTGCTGCGCGCCAGCCACCAGCTGCTGCTCGAAGCCGACGTACTCACCGAACTCGCCCGCGACCACCTCGATCTCGGCGACACCGCCGCCGCTCTCGACACCGTGACCGAAGCGGTCCGGGTCGCCGCGCGCCAGGGCCGGCGGCTGGTCGAGCAGCGCGCCCGGCAGCTACTGGCCGAACTCCCGCCGTCGTGAGCGGTTGTGTTGGTCGGAGATAGGCGGCGCGAACTCGGACTGCGCGGTCGTCACGCGGGAGTGCGCAATCCCTGCGGAGTAGATGGGCGAGTGCATCACCGTGGGACGCCAGCAGATCGTTGGCTCACGACCCCGTCTCGGCGAACGATCCGACGGCCTGCCACCACAACCAGGCCGCTCCCGCCGCCCCCAGCACACCGGCCATCCCGGCCGCCGCCACGACCTGGTGCACCGGCCACCACTGCGCCGCCACCCCGGCCGCCGCGATCCCCAGCCCCTGCGACACGCGCAACGCCGTGACCGCCAGCCCGAACGCCTGCCCGCGCACCGCGTCCGGCACCGTGCGCACGAACGTCGTGTTCGCGACCAGCTGATAGGCGCTCGCGGCACCCGACAGCGCGAACAACGTCAACGCCCAGCCCAGCCCCGGTGCCAGCGCCATCGGCAGCAGCACCGCGCACGACCCCACCGTCAGCCACGGCATCGCCCGCAACCCGAAACCGGCCGGCAACCGGGCGAGCGCGACCATGCCGGCCATCGTCCCGGCCGCGAACGCACCGAAGATCGCCCCCACCGCCGCGGCCCCCGCACCCAGTCCGGCCGCCAGCGGCACGGCCAGCGCCTCGGCCGTGATGTAGAAGCCGGACACGCAGGCGAGCGCGAGCAGTGCCCGTAACCGCCGATCACGCCACACCAGCCGTGCGCCGCCGACGAGGTCCGCGGGCCACGCCCGTACGTGCGGGCTGCGTGGAGCGGGTCGGTCCAGCAGGAACAGGCCGATCAGCAACGCCGAGACGCCGAACGTCACCCCGTCCGCGACGAGCACCGGTCCGGGCCCGAGCAAGGCGACCAGCGCGCCGCCCGCGAGGAACCCGGCGACCTGCGCGCCCTGCGTCACGGTGCTGAGTACCGCCTGCCCCATCGGGTACCGCTCGTCGGGCAGGATCTGTGGCAGCAACGCGGCCCGCGCCGCGCCGTGCGGCGCACCCGCGAACTGCGCCAGTACCAACAGTGCCGCCACCGCCCACAGGGGCAGCAGCGGCACCGCCATCAAGAACAGCAGGGCCGCCCGCACCAGGTCGGCGGCCACCATCACCTTCTTGCGCGCGAACCGGTCGGCGAGCCCCGACAGCAGTGGCCCGCCGACCAGGTCCGGCAGGAACGTCAACGCATACGTCAACGCGGTCAGGCCCGCGCTGGCGGTGCGGTCGTAGACGTGCACCGTCAGCGCGACCCTGGCGAACTGGTCCCCGGCCACCGACACCACGTGCGCCACGAACAGGGCGCGGAACTCACCGTCGCGGGCGAGCTCGCGGTAGCCGGGCATGCCCTACAGAATGGCCGACCAGAACCCGCACTGGTGATCACGATCGAAATCGGTGCCCTTGATCGCGCCGGGTGCCAGCGACTGCACGTCAGCACGCCATCCCGGATCACCGGTGCGCGCGAACCGGCCCCACGCGGCGATCATGTAGTCCGACACCGTGCGCTGCTCGGGCGTGAGTGTCTGGCCCATGTCGAACAGCATCAGCAGTTCTGAGCCGTGGTAGGCGCCGTACTCGGGGAACGGCGGCAGGTCCGGGAAGATCATCGGCACGTCCGGGTCCGCGAACTCGTAGCCCGACACGCGCTGATGCCGGCCCAGCTCCTTGCGTGCGGTCTGCGACGTGCACGCCCACGACTTGTCGGTCAGCAGCTCGGCGATCTCGTCGCGGGCGTCGTCGTTGCCGTTGACCGGGTATCGCGCCACGATCCGATCCGCGAGCTGCTCCCCGAACAGGCCGACGATCTGCGCCCGGTAGCCGGACTCCGGCAGTGGCTGCGGGTAGATCAACGGCGCGAACAACGTCATCTCGTCGTGCGTCGACCCCACCAGCGTCGGCACGTGATGCATCCGGCCCGTCCGTTGCGCCACCACCGGGTCGATCGGCAGGATCGCCGTGTCGAACGCCGGACTGCCGAACTTCTCGTGCACCGTCAGCAGCTTCGCGACCGGCTGCGCCCGCAGGCACGCCACGTCCGCGCAGCCCAGCGTGCCCGCACCGAGCTGTTCCACCGCGCCGCGCGGGCTCCACAGGTGGATGAACTTGCCCGGCTCGGTCACCGACGGCGTCGACAGTCCGCACGGACCGGACTGGATGATCGCCTTGTCGAACAACCCCGCTGCCCGCGGTGACGCCAGCTGCGCACACACGCTCAGCCCACCGGCGGACTCGCCGAAGATCGTCACGTTGCCCGGATTGCCGCCGAACGCGCGGATGTTGCGCTGCACCCATTTCAGCGCCGCCTGCTGGTCGGCCAGCCCGTAGGCCCCCGAGCCGGGCAGGCCGGGATGGCCGAAGAACCCGAACACACCCAGCCGGTAGTTCACCGTCACGACGACGGCGTCGTTCTTGGTCGCGATCCACCGCGCGTCGTACATGGACGCGCCACCGGCGGTGAACGCGCCGCCGTGGATCCACACCATCACCGGCCGGTGTTTCGCCGGACCCGCCGGCGTCGTGACGTTGAGGTAGAGACAGTCCTCCGTGTCCGACGAGGGTTGCCCCAGCTGCGAGTTCTGCGCGCAGAGCGGGCTGGGCACCGTCGCGTCCCGCACGCCCTGCCACGCCGCGGCCGGCCGCGGGTCCCGCCACCGGTTCTCACCCACCGGGGCAGCGGCGAACGGGATGTTTCCGAACGTGCGATATGTGCTGGTCACCGTCCCCGAGACCAGCCCCTTGTCCGTCCGCACCACCGCGCCGCCGTCGTGCGCGGCCGCCGGACTCACGATGACCGCGCAGGCCATCGCCGCGGCGACCAGCGCCGCCGACATCCGTGACTTCACCGGAACCTTCCTCACTGTTGCCCCCAAAACTCGCATCGGTGATCCCCCACGAACTCCGTCGGCCGGACCGCACCCGCGGCCAGCGACTGCACTCCCGCACGCCACCCCGGATCACCGGTGCGCGCGAACCGGCCCCACGCGGTGATCATGTAGTCCGACAGCTCCCGCTGACCCGCCGTCAACGACACATCGGGGAACTCGAACAGCATCGGCAGCTCCGAGGCGTGATAGGCGCCGTATCCGCCGGGGAACGGCGGAGTGTCCGGGACGATCATCGGTACGTCCCGGTCGGCGAACTCGTAGCCCGACACCGGCATCCGGTGCCCCAGCCGCTGCCGCGTCACGTGCGACAGGCACGCGAACAAGCGGTCCGTCAGCGCCGCCGCCAGCTCGTCGCGGCCGTCACCGTTGCCGTTGAGCGGATAGCGGGCGACGACCTCGTCGGCGATCGGCTCCCCGAACTGCCCCGCGACGACCTGCCGGTAGGCGGCGTCCGGGACCGGCGGGACACTCGCCATGAACACGTTGACCTCGTCGTGCGTCGACCCGACCAGCACCGGCATCCGGTGCGTGCGGCCCGTGTCCTGCGCGACCTCCGGGCTGATCGGCAGCACCCGCGTGCCGAACGCCGGCTGCCAGAAGTCGTTGTGCACCTCGAACAGCCTTGACGTCGGCAACGCGCGCAGACACGCGATGTCCGCGCACCCGAGCTGTACCGCAGCGCCCTTGCGTTCCACGTCCTCGCGCGGCGCCCAGAACTTCACGAGCTCACCGGGCCGTTCACCCGGCGTGCCCAGCCCGCACGGGCCGGACTGGATGATCGCTTTGTGGAACAGGCCCGCCGCCTGCAGGTGAGGCGAGCTGCGCACACACGCTCAGCCCGCCCGCCGACTCGCCGAAGATCGTCACGTTGGCCCGGTCGCCGCCGAAGGACCGGACGTTGCGCTGCACCCAGCGCAGCGCGGCCTGCTGGTCGGCGATCCCGAACGCCCCCGACCCCGGCACACCCGGATAGCCGAAGAAGCCGAACACGCCGAGCCGGTAGTTGACCGTCACCACGACGGCGTCGTTCTTCGTGGCCAGCCACCGTGCGTCGTAGGTCGACGCGGCACCGTTGACGAAGGCGCCGCCGTGCAGCCACACCAGCACCGGCCGCGGCTTACGCGGGTCTTTCGCCGGTGTCGTGACGTTGAGGTAGAGACAGTCCTCCGTTTGCGACGCCGGCTGGCCCAGCGCCGCGGTCTGCGCGCAGACCGGAGCGGGCCTCGTCGCGTCCCGCACGCCCTGCCACGGCGTGACAGGCTGCGGATCCCGCCATCGGTTCTCACCGACCGGGGCAGCGGCGAACGGGATGGTGCCGAACGTGCGGTATGTGCTGGTCACGGTGCCTGAGACCGGACCCTTGTCGGTCCTGACGAGGTGCCCGGAGCTCTCCGCGTGAGCTGCCGGGACCGGTAGGAGGGCGAGCGCCATCGCGGCGGCCAGAGCCGCCGTCCGAATCCTTGCCATCTTGTTGTTGACCCCCTTCGGACTCGAACGTATCGAGGTCCGGGAAGGGAGAAAAGCGCTGAAGGAGAACATGTTCCATCATCCGAAAGTGGATTTTCCGGCCACCGGTTGCCGACATACCGACCGGTCGGTACCCTCACGTTTCGTGGACGACACGACACTCCCGCCGCAGCCCCTGGTCGACGCGCTCGTCTTCGACTGGGGCGGCGTCCTGACCGTCTCGGTGCCGGAGTTCGTCGGCGCGTGGCTGCACGCCGAGGCCATCGACCGCGACGTCTACCACCGGATCATGCGCGAATGGCTCAGCCGCGACGCGGTCCCGGACAACCCCGTCTTCCGGCTGGAGACCGGGCGAGCTGACGGTGCCGGAGTTCGAACGGCTGCTGGCCGCCGAGCTGATCACCACCAGCGGCGCGAAGATCGCCGAGGACGGGCTGCTGCGGCGCATGTTCGGCGGCGCCACCCCCGACCCGGCCATGGTCGAGCTCGTCCGCAAGGCCCGCGCCGCCGGCCTGCACACCGCGCTGCTGTCCAACAGCTGGGGCGAGGGCTACCCGAAGGACCTGCTCATCGAGCTGTTCGACACCGTCGTGATCAGCGGCCGGATCGGCCTGCGCAAGCCCGACGAGCGCATCTACCGCCACACCCTCGACCAGATCGGCCTGCCCGCCGAACGCACCGTTTTCTTCGACGACGCGCCGATCAACGTCGAAGCCGCCCAGGCTGTCGGCATGCACGCGTTCCGCCACACCACCGTCGACGCCACCCGCGCCGGCCTCGCCACCCTCGGAGTGAACCTGTGAGCCTGCCCGGTCTGGATCTGGAGGCGCTCGCGCAGCACCTCGGCACCGGTGCGCTGACCGGGGAGCTGTTCCCCGGCGGCCGGTCCAACCTCACCTACCGCGTCACCGACGGCACCGAGCGCTGGGTGCTGCGCCGCCCGCCGCTGGGCCACGTGCTGGCGACCGCGCACGACATGGCGCGCGAGTTCCGGGTGATCTCCGCACTGGAGCCCACGACTGTGCCGGTGCCGCACGCGCTACCGGCTCGTCGAGGACACCTCCGTCATCGGCGCGCCGTTCTACCTCATGCAGGAGATGCCCGGCGTCGCCCTGCGCGAACGCTCCCAGTGCGGCTGGCTCAACTCCGAGAAGGCCACCGTGCTGTCACGGCAGCTGGTCGACGTGCTCGCCGAACTGCACTCCGTCGACCCCGCCTCGGTCGGCCTGGAGGACTTCGGCCGCCCAGAAGGGTTCCTCGCACGGCAGGTGAAGCGCTGGGGCAAGCAGCTCGACGCCTCCCGCAGCCGCGACCTGCCCGGTATCGACGAACTGCGCGAGAAGCTCGCCGACACCGTCCCCGACTCGCCGCGCACCGCGATCATCCACGGCGACTACCGCCTCGACAACGCGCTGGTGACCGCGTCGCCGCTGCGGATCAGCGCGGTGCTGGACTGGGAGATGGCCACGCTCGGCGACCCGCTCGCCGACCTCGGCCTGCTCTACGTCTACTGGGCCGGCCTCGGCGTCGACAACGACCCCATCACCGGCACCGTCCCGTCGATGCCCGGTTTCCTGTCCCCGGACCAGCTCGTCGCCCGCTACAGCGCCCGCACCGGCATCGACACCTCCGGCCTCGGCTGGTACATCGCCTTCGGCTACTTCAAGCTCGCCGTCATCGTCGAAGGCATCCACTACCGCTTCAGCAGCGGCAAGACCGTCGGCGCCGGCTTCGAGAAGCTCGGCGCGTTCACCGTCCCCCTCGTGCGGCAGGGTCTCGCCGCCGCCCACAAGGAGCTCTGACATGGACTTCGCCTACGACGCCAAGACCGAGGAACTGCGCACGCGCCTCCTCGCGTTCATGGACGAGCACGTCTACCCCGCGGAAGCGGTGCTGCACAAGGAGATGGACGAGGCCACCGACCCGTGGGCCCGCACCCCGGTGATGGAGGTCCTCAAGGCCGAGGCCCGCAAGCAGGGGCTGTGGAACCTGTTCCTGCCCGACGCCGAGCACGGCGGCGGCCTGACGAACCTGCAGTACGCGCCGCTGGCCGAGATCACCGGCCGCAGCCCCCACCTCGCCCCCGAGGCCCTCAACTGCGCCGCGCCCGACACCGGCAACATGGAAGTACTCACCATGTTCGGCACCGACGCGCAGAAGAAGCAGTGGCTGCAGCCCCTGCTCGACGGCGAGATCCGCTCCGCGTTCTGCATGACCGAACCCGACGTCGCCTCCTCCGACGCCACCAACATCGCCACCCGCATCGAACGCGACGGCGACCACTACGTCATCAACGGCCGCAAGTGGTTCGCCTCCGGCGCGATGGCCCCCAACTGCGCGATCTTCATCGTCATGGGCAAGTCCGACCCCGACGCCGACCGCCACCACCAGCAGTCCCAGATCCTCGTCCCGCGCGACACCCCCGGCGTCAACGTCAAGCGCGGCATGCACGTCTTCGGCTACCCCGACGGCACCCACGGCGGCCACGCCGAGATCGAGTTCACCGACGTCCGCGTCCCCGCCGACAACCTCATCGCCGGCGAGGGCGAAGGCTTCGCGATCGCCCAGGCCCGCCTGGGCCCCGGCCGCATCCACCACTGCATGCGCCTGATCGGCATGGCCGAACGCGGCCTCGAACTCATGTGCAAGCGCGTCCAGTCCCGCGTCGCCTTCGGCAAGCCCATCGCCGCCCAGGGCGTCGTGCAGGAATGGATCGCCGAGTCCCGCGTCCGCATCGAACAGGCCCGCCTGCTCGTGCTCAAGACCGCGTGGCTGATGGACACCGTCGGCAACAAGGGCGCCCACACCGAGATCCAGGCCATCAAGATCGCCGTGCCGTCGATGACCGAATGGGTCCTCGACAAGGCCATCCAGTCCTTCGGCGCCGGCGGCGTCAGCCAGGACACCCCGCTCGCCGACCTGTGGGCCAACACCCGCACCCTGCGTCTCGCGGACGGACCCGACGAGGTCCACCGCATGTCGCTGGCCAAGCGGGAACTCAAGAAGTACCTGTAGGTCCGCCGCTCGTTCTGCCTGTTCCCGGGCTACTGCTCCAGGAACAGGCAGAACGGGTGCCCGTCCGGATCGAACAGCACCCGCACATCGTCCTGCGGCTGTTCCGCGGCCAGCACCGCCCCGCACGCGACGGCGTGCTCGACCGCGCCGACCAGGTCGTCGACCTCGATGTCCAGGTGCTGCGAAGCCGTCTGCGCCCCCGCCACGCTCGGCCACACCGGCCGGCGGAAATGGCGTTCCCGTTCGAAGTTCAACGTCAGCCCGTCCGGCACCCGCACCTGGGCCCAGTCGTCGTCCGCCGTTCTCACAGTGGCGCCCAGGAGTCGCGCGTAGAACTCGGCGAGCTCGCGTGGCTGGGACGTTCCGACCGTGACGGCGGTGAGGCGCACGGCCTCCACGCTAGCCAGGTCCTGAAACGCTCGCCGATCGCTTTGTCGAGCGCTGGTTGCCGAGCGCTAGTTGTTGAGTGCCTCGCGGGCCGCCATCGCCGCCCGGCAGGCGCGCACGAAGTCCCAGAACACCTCGGTCGTCGTGTGCCGGCGGTGCGGGCGCGAGTTCTCCTCGAACATCGCCGCCCGCAGCGGAGTGGTCAGCTCCAACTGGCCGCCCTGGCGCGACTTCGTCCGGTTCGCGATGTTCGCCCGGTCGTAGCCGCCCAGGATCGGGTGGTCCACCGCGTCGATCGTGTGGAACCCGGCCCGCCGCAAGCTGGTCAGCAACTCCAGTCGCAGCAACGCGTCACGGCCACCGACCAGCACCGCCCGGTCGTGGTCCTCCAGACCCGCCGCCGCGGCCGTGCACCCGTGCAGGCCCAGCGCGTGCTGAGCGCCGGTGACCAGCGTGCGGGCCACCCGGTCGTCGCAGTTCGACGACGTCACGTGCAACTCGTCGTTGTCGGCCGGGCGCAGGCCCTCGAACATCCAGTAGTCGTGGGTCTGCCCGATCGGCACCCGCGTTCCCGGATGGAAGCCCGCGATCGCGAGGCACAGTTCGGAGGTCCCGACCTCGATGCCGCCGCCGTGCGGGGCGAGGACGACGGAGGGCGTACGGGGCCGGTGCCGTTTGAAGCGGCGCCGGTAGTCCACCCGTTCCACCAGTCGGGGATCTGCGTAAAGGTCGGAGTTGGACGCGTAGACATCCAGCGCCGCCCACTGAGGCTGCGGTCTCATGGCGGGCGGAAGCCTACCCGGCGTCACCCGGATGGCCGCCGCCCGCCAGGTACCGTTCCTATGGACTGAGCGGGGGTGAGTCCTGCTCAGCCGGACACCCCGAACGGTGGTGGGTGTCCTGGTTGCCCGCGTTCCTGCCACCGCCGGGTCCGGCACGTCGCGCGTGTGGTCCGGTCTGGTGGGGGCGGGGTTCCTCGCGTCGTCGGGTGCCTGGTCTGGCCTGGGCGGTCCGATGCCCCGCGTGATCGCTCTGGTCACGTGGGGGCGGTGCCGTCCGTCGCCGGATCGGGTGCCCGAGGGCGCGTCGCCCGATCGCGACAGCGGCGCTGTCGTGCCGGGAAACCTTACGTGTGCTGGTAGCGAGGGGCTTGCGCCAGTGCTGGGCGCCCCAGCGGCTGGTGTAGGCCGGGTCGACCGCGACAATCGTCACGCCCTGCTGGGTGGCCATCGACACGAGGCGTGCACGGAGTTTTCCGGTGGGCATGCCGGAGATCAGCTGCCGGAAGCGACGCTTGCGGCCATGCTTCTCGCGGGTCTTCGACTCCGCGAAGTCCAGGTCCTCGACCGCGATCGTCTTGACCCCGCTGGACTTTACCCAGTGCAGCAGGCGGGTAAGGGCGTGCCGGATCTGGGCGTCACGGTGTTCGGCGGTGCCGGTCAGGATGTAGTCGAATCGGCGGGGCTCGCCGGCAGGGTTGCCGTACCGGTCCAGGCGCCAGGCGGCGAGATGATCGGCGTTCATGTCGACACCAGCGACACCGCCGGCGAGTGCGGCGGCCATGGGGATCTCGGGCACGGCGCTCTGCTGCCAGGCTGCGGTGATGTACCAGCGCCGCCGGGGCACGTCGAGGTGGATGCGGTAGGCGACGGCCTGGTTCTGTTCGATCCGGTCGCACCACTCGTCGCCGCGGTGCGCGAACGCGACTCGCGCGGCGAGGACGTACCGGCCGTGTTTCGCGTTCGCGTATCCCGCCAGCGGCGCGGGCAGCTTGATGCTCACCTCGCCATCCGGCGTGACCCGGATCGTCTCGTTACCGTGCCGTTTGCCGGACTCGCCGTCCGCGGCCAGGAACCAGCGCTCGGATTCCCAGCGTTCCCGCCACCCGGTCTCGGTCAGGCCGGCGGCGTCGAGGTTGTGACGTGTATTGAGCAGCCGTTTCCCGCCGCGCACCACACGGACCCGGCCTGCGGCACGATCAGCCTGAGCCGCAGCGAGCCGATCCCGCACAGTCTCCAGGCGACGGGACTTGACGAACCACTCGTGCCGGCTGCGATAGCCGCCCGGTTCACGCTTGCTGCCTGGTGTGCCAACCGGCAACGCCAGCCTGCGTTCGATCGTCGCGATACCGGCCTCAAGAGATCGCACATGCGCGGCCTGCCCCCGCCGCGCCAGCGCCCACTGATCATGGCTCGCTTTCGTGATCGAGCCCGCCCAGCGGGCCGACGACTCCGCGGTCAACCCCTGCTTACGCGCAGCCCAGCGGGCCGAGTCGTGTCCCAGGCCGTCTGCGCACCGGGTTTTCAGATCACGGCCGGCGAGCGAACCCAGATGCGCACCGACCAGCGGCAACACCAACCCGTCCTGCGCCGTCAGGTTCTTCAGGCGATCGCGGATCGCCACACCCGACTGACCCGGCACCACAAAGGAGGGTGCGATAGGGCGCAGAAGGAGCATACGGGTGATCGTATCGAACGCACGATCGACGCTGGGGGTGAGCCTCGACATGCTCACTCAAACGATCTCATACGTACTCGATCGACGTTGGAAGCGAACAGTTGAACACCCCCGCCAGATACCTACGCGTCGATCTGCCGGGGCGCCTCGTCGCCCGAGGTGATCGAGATCTTGCGGGGCTTCGCGCGTTCCGCGATCGGAATCCGCAGCGTCAGCACACCCGCGTCGTACTTGGCGTCGATGCGGTCGGTGTCGAGCGTGTCCCCGAGGAACAGCTGCCGCGAGAACGCCCCGAGCGGCCGTTCCGACACCTGCATCTCCACGTCCTTGCCGATCGGCCTGCGCTCCGCCTTCACGGTGAGCACGTTGCGCTCGACGTCCAGCTCGATCGCGTCCGGCGCGATCCCCGGCAGGTCGAAGCACACCACGAACTCGTCACCGTCGCGGAAGGCGTCCATCGGCATGGCCGAGGGACGTGACCACGTCCCCGGCGCCCCGAACACCTGCTGCGTCAGCCGGTCCAGCTCACGGAACGGGTCAGTGCGCATCAACATCTGACACCTCCTGTTTCCCTCGTACGGACTGTCAATGCGCTGCCCCTCCGTTGTAACATGTCGTCGGAACGATGACAACCCCACCCGTCATCGGAAGGACGACATGACGAGCGACTACGACACCGTGCGCGACACCGCCGCCGCACCCGCCGACGCCACCCAGGTCCTCGCCGCCCTGATGCTGCTGCGCCGGCTGCGCGACGAACTGTCCGGCTGGGAACCCCAGCTGATCGAGGCCGCCCGCGACCTGGGCACCAGCTGGGCCGACCTCGCACCGGTACTCGGAGTCGCCAGCCGCCAGGCCGCCGAACGCCGCTACCTGCGCGTGCGCCAGACCGGCGAACCGGGAACCGGCGACGAACGAGTGCAGGCCGAACGCGACCGGCGCGCGGGGGACAAGGCCGTGGCGGCGTGGGCTCGGCAGAACGCCGGCGTGCTGCGGATGCTGGCCGCGCAGGTCGGCCCGCACCACCCGGCGGTGCAGGAGGCGCTCGGCGGCTCGGACGCGGCCGGACTGCTCGGGCCACTCGCCGAAGCCGGGCCCGCGTTGCGCTCCGGGCATCCTGGGCTCGCCGATCGGATCGCGGAGATCGGCTCGCAGGCCGACCAGTTGCGCACGGACGCGCAGCAGCGGCGTTCGGGGCTGTGAACAGCGCGAACCCTCTTGTCAGACCCGCTGAGTACGTTGAGATGCAGGGGTTCCCGGCTCGGGGGGACGCCTGCGAAAGCGCACCTACACCAGCGTCAACGTTCCAGCCGACACGTCCAGCGACGCCTCGACCCCCAGCGGCAACGACCACTGCCCCGCACAGTGCCCGAACCCGAAGTCACCCAGAATCGGCACCCCGAGCGGAACCAGCCGATCCCGCAGCACCGGCCCGACGTCCCCGCAGTCCGTCCACGACCCCAGCACGATCCCCGACACCGCGTCGAACCACCCCGCCCGCAGCAGCTGCGTCAGGATCCGGTCCAACCGATACGGCTCCTCGCCGACGTCCTCCAGCACCGCGATCGCACCATCGCGAGGCACCACCCACCGAGGCCCGCCGACAGCAGCCGCCAGCAACGCGCAGTTGCCACCTGCCAGCACCCCGCGCACCACACCGGGCGCCACTGGTGTTCCGGCAGTCCACGACCGCACGCCCTCGAACAAGAGCGAATAGAGCTGCTGCTGCGCCACCGCGTCGCCGACGAACGCGTGAGTGCCCGGCATCGGCCCGAACACCGTCGCGATCCCCACCGCGTTGAGCTCCGCGTGCAGCACCGTCACGTCCGACGAGCCCACGAAAACCCGAGACGGCAGGTCCCGCCACGGCACCAGGTCCGTCATCCGCAGACACCCGTAGCCGCCGCGCACGCAGAACACGCCCGCCACGTCCGAGCACCACGCCTCGGTGAACTCGGCCGCCCGCGCCCCGTCCGAACCGGCCAGATACCCCAGGTCCCAGCGCGCCACCACAGGCGTGGTGACCTCCAGGCCCCACGAGCGCAGCACCCCGGCGCCCGCGGCGACCAGGTCCGGGTCGGCCGGGCCCGCCGGTGACACCAGCGCTACCCGGTCGCCCGGCTTCAGCAGCTTCACGAACGCAGGTCCAGCACCGGAACGCCCGGCGGGACGAACCCGAACGCCTGGCCGTAGAACGACAGCTCCGCCTCCAGCGCCGTCTTGATGTTCTCGGCCTTGCGGAAGCCGTGCTGCTCGCCCTCGAACGTCAGGTAGGCGTGCGGGATCCCGGAGCCCTCGAGGTCGGCGGCGAACCGGTCGGCCTGCTCCGGCGGGCAGATCTCGTCCTCCAGGCCCTGCAGCAGCAGCACCGGACCGGACACCGACCGTGCCCTGGTCGACGGTGAGCGGTCGCGGTAGCGGTCGGCAGCCTCGGGCAGCGTGCCGACCAGGCCCTCGACGTAGCGGGACTCGAAGTCGTGCGTCTCGCCGCCCTCCGACGTCCAGCCCGCGAGGTCCAGGATCGGGAACGCCACCATCCCGCACCGGTAGACGTCCGTGGAGGTCAGCGACGCCGCCGACGTCCAGCCGCCGGCCGAACCGCCCCGGATGCCCAGCCTGGCCGGATCCGCGGTGCCCTCCTTCGCGAGCTGCTGCGCCACGAACGCGCAGTCCTCCACGTCCACGACGCCCCACTGCTCGCGCAGCCGCTCCCGGAACGCCCGGCCGTAGCCCGTGGAACCGCCGTAGTTGACGGCCACGACGCCGATGCCGCGGCTGGTGAAGTACGCGATGTCGGTGTCGAGTTTCGGCTGCGCGCGTCCGGTCGGGCCGCCGTGCACGTGCACCACGTAGGGCGGCAGCTCATCGTCCGGCCCGGCGAAGTCCGGGTTCGACGGCGCGTACACGTACGCGGGGATCTCACCGAACATCCGCTCGACCGGCACCGGCAGGTACGCCGCCTCCGGCGAGGACTCCCCGCCGGTCAGATAGGTCAGCTCGCCGTTGGACAGGTCCAGGCGCACTACGGAGTAGTCCGACGTCGGGCCCGCCGCGCCGTCGATCACCACGCCGTCGCACACGGACAGGTCCGGAGCCCAGGTCGGCAGGTCGGTCTCCACGTCGGTCACGGTGGCACTGCGCTCGTCGAGCACCGCAAGACGTCCCGAACGCACCACCAGGTACCGGCCCGGCGACAGGGTGGCGAACCAGCGGTTGCCCAGGCGCCACATCGGGCCGCCCAGCTCCTCCGCGCACGGCGCCAGGTTCTTGCGGGTGCCGTCGGGCTCGACGCGGAACAGGTTCCACCAGCCGTCCGGGTCGGTCAGCGCCAGCAGCGAGTCGCCCTCCCACTCGAACTGGCACACCGCCTCCGTAGCCGAACCGGACACCACCCGATGTTCCGATGCGCCGACGTCGGCCACGCACAGTTCGGTGCCGTCCCACGGCATCTGCGGGTGGTCCCAGCCCAGCCACGCGAACTTCGTGCCGTCCGGGCTGATCTTCGGGCCGGTCATGAAGTGGTGCGAGGACCCCAGCACCCGCACGTCGCCGGCGGGCGTGATCGCCACCAGGTCGCGGCGCACGTCGGTGCGCGCGTCACCGGTGATCGTCTCCCGCACGCACCAGACCTCACCGTCCGGGCCCGCGGTCAGGTCGGCGTAGCGCAACCCGTGGTGGCGCTCGGGTTCCGGCGTCAGCGGCGCAGGCGCGGACGCGTCCGGGTCGAAGACGTACACGCGCTGGTCGTCCCAGTTCGTGAACGCCACCCGGTCGCCGGCGAGCACCACGAACGGCCGGCCGCCGTACTCGTGCACGCGGTTGCGGGCGTTCCACGGCGCGGGCAGCACCTCCACGCCGTCGCGCACCAGCGCCACCCTGCCGCCCTCGGCCGGGCGGCTCTCCGCCCACCACACCTGTTCACCGTGCAGGTCGGCCCACTGGAACCCACCGCCCGCTTTCGAGGTGTCGCCGGCTGCGATCGGCGAGGTCCACGTCCCGTACGAAGCGATCTTCACCACTACCCGACCATATACGCGGAGTGTTTGGTGGGGGAGGACCTGCCGACGATCTCCGCGTGGCCTAGGGTCGTAATCGCTATGGCTCGCGTCATCCACGTATTCCGCGCACCCGACCGGTTCGTCGCCGGAACCGTCGGGCAGCCCGGCGACCGCACCTTCTACCTGCAGGCCTCCGAGCAGAGCAGGTTGATCAGTGTCGCGCTCGAGAAGCAGCAGGTGTCCGTCCTCGCCGAACGCATCGGCTCGCTGCTCGAGGAGGTGCACCGCCGCTTCGGCACCGACGTCCCCGACGAGGCCCCGCCCGACGACCTCGACACCGAACCGCTCGACGTGCCCGTCGAGGAGGAGTTCCGCGTCGGCACCATGGGGCTGGGCTGGGACGCCGAGTCCAAGGCCGTCGTGATCGAACTGCTCGCGGTCTCCGAGGAGGAGGTCGACGAGGCCGTCGTGCTCGACGACACCGAGGAGGGCCCCGACGCCGTGCGGGTCTTCCTGTCGCCGATCGCCGCCCGCGCCTTCGCCGAGCGGGCCGACCGCGTCGTCAACGCCGGCCGCAAACCCTGCCCGCTGTGCGCCGAACCGCTCGACGCGGACGGCCACATCTGCCCGCGGCAGAACGGTTACCGCCGCACCGAAGAAGACTGAGGTGGACACCTCGGCGGCCCTGGACCTGCTCAACCACGGCCGCATCGAGGTCGAGGGCCGACTGGTCGACGCCTCGAACGCCACCCTGTTCTGCAAGATCTCCCTCGACGGCGTGGACGCCCAGTGCGTCTACAAGCCCGTGCGCGGCGAACGCCCGCTATGGGACTTCCCCGACGGCACCCTGGCCGGCCGCGAGGTCGCGACGTACCTGATCTCCGCGGCCGCCGGGCTCGACGTCGTGCCGCCGACCGTGCTGCGCCCCGGCCCGTTCGGCAGCGGCATGGTCCAGCTGTGGATCGAGACCCGCGAGGAGGACGAGCTCGTCGACATCGTCGGCGTGAACGACGTCCGCCCCGGCTGGATCCCCGTCTTCCACGCCCACGACCGCTTCGGCGAACCGGCCGTCCTCGTGCACGCCGACCACCCCCGCATCCAGCTCATGTCCGCCTTCGACGTCGTCGTCAACAACGCCGACCGCAAGGGCGGCCACGTCCTGCACGCCCTGGACGGCGCGGTCTACGGCGTCGACCACGGCATCTGCCTGCACACCGAACCCAAACTCCGCACCGTGCTGTGGGGCTGGGCCCGCGAACCCCTGACCGACCGCGTCCTCGAGTCGTTGCGCAGCCTCAGATCGGCGCTGGACGACACGCTGGGGGAACAGCTGCACGACCACCTCACCCGCGCCGAGGTCCGCGCCGTCGGCGAACGCACCGACAAGCTCATCGCCGCCGGCGTCTTCCCCGAACCCTCCGGCGACTGGCCCGCAATTCCCTGGCCCGCCTTCTGATTCCTCGCCCGCGGCGCGCTGCTGCTCGAAGCCCTCGGCGCCGAGGCCACCGACCCCGCCCGCGTCGTGCCCGCACTGCAGGCCGCCGACCCCACCGGGTTCCCGCCGTTGACCGCCCACGTCGACTTCCTCGTCGAGCTCGTCCTGGCCGGACTCAAAGGCACCTACTTCGCCGCCGAACACGCCCGCACACTCGCCGAAGACGGCGTCACGCCCGTGCTGCTGCACGGCGATATGCACCCCGGCAACGTCCTGCAGGGCCCGCACGGCCCGAAAGCCATCGACCCCCAGGCTTGCGTGGGCGATCCGGCGTTCGACTGGGTGGACCTCGTGCACGACGGCCACGACCTGCACGGCGCGGACGTCGACCTCGACCGCGTCCACGAGTGGATCACCGCCCTCGACCCGTTCTTCCGCTGAGATCAAATGGCCCGACAAGCCGCCACCGGGTCGCTAGCCTCAACGGGTGATCGACGACGCCGCCACCGCCCGGCTGACCAGACGTTTCGGCGACGGCGTGACCGGCTGGATCGAGGCACTGCCCGACCTGGTCGCCACCCTCTGCGCCCGCTGGGACCTCACCGTCGTCAAGCTCATGCCGGGCGGCACCGGCGCCACGTTCCTCTGCGCGAACGCCGTGCTGAAGGTGACCCCGGACCACGACATCGCCGTTCAGGAAGCCAACGCCCTCACCGCGTGGGCCCACATCGGCACCGTGGTCGACCTGCTCGACGCCGACCTCGCCCGCGGCGCCATCCTGCTCGAAGCGATCGAGCCGGGCACACCCGCGGCCGAACCGGCGACAGTCGTCCCGGCCCTGCACACCGCGGACCCCACCGGGTTCCCGCCGTTGACCGCCCGCGTCGACTTCCTCTTCGAGACCCTGCTGACCCGGCGCACCGGCACCTACTACGCCACCGAACACCGCCACGCCCGCAAACTCGCCGAGGACAACGTCCCGCAGGTGCTGCTGCACGGCGACATGCACCCCGGCAACGTCCTGCAGGGCCCGCACGGCCCGAAGGCGATCGACCCGAGAGCGTGCGTCGGCGACCCGGCCGTCGACTGGATGGACTTCGTGCACGACGGCTACGACCTGCACGGCGCGGACGTCGACCTCGACCGCGTCCACGAGTGGCTCACCGCCTTCAAACCCTTCTACGACTAGGGTTACCAGCCGTGCGTTCTCACGACTACGGCCGCGATGTCCTGGGCACCCCGAAGCGCAAGAAGGTCCCCGAGATCCCGGCCGAACCCGGCCTCGTCGTCGAGGACCCCGCCAGCGGCTTCTGCGGCGCCGTCGTGAAGTTCGAGTACGGCCAGGTCGTCCTCGAGGACCGCCACGGCCGCCACCGCCTGTTTCCCCTCAACCCCGCCGGCTTCCTGCTCGACGGCCGCCCGGTCACCCTCGTCAAACCCGCACCCCAGCCCCAGCAGGCCCGCGTCAGCGCGTCCGGCTCGGTCCGCGTCGAAGGGCTGCGCGCGCAGACCGCGAAGGCCAGCCGCATCTGGGTCGAGGGCAAACACGACGCCGAGCTCGTCGAACGCGTCTGGGGCCACGACCTGCGCGTCGAAGGCATCGTCGTGGAACCGCTCGACGGCGTCGACGAACTGGCCGCCCGCATCGCCGAGTTCGGCACCGCACCGCACCGCCGCCTCGGTGTCCTGGTCGACCATCTCGTCGCGGGCTCCAAGGAACAGCGCATCGTCGACCGGATCACCGACGAGAACGTGCTCGTCACCGGCCACCCCTACGTCGACATCTGGCAGGCCGTGAAACCCCAGGCGCTGCGGATCGAGGCGTGGCCGGTCATCCCGCGCGGTGTCGGGTGGAAGGAAGGCATCTGCGCGGCACTGGGCTGGGGCGAGACCTACGAGGGCTGGCAGCGGGTCCTTGGAGCGGTCGGCAGCTACCGCGACATCGAGTCCGATCTGCTCGGCGCGGTCGAGCGGCTGATCGACTTCGTCACCGTTCCGCAGGACTGATCGGCTGGGCCGGTTGATCGATTTCGTTACGGTCCAGGGCCCAGCACGGTGAATCTCGGAGCTGCGCGCTCCCCGTTGGTGTATGTATGGGCCATGGCCGCGCTGATCTGGCTGATCGTCGGGATACTGCTCGTCGTCGCCGAAGTTCTCTCCGGTGACTTCGTGCTGGTCATGCTCGGCGCCGCCGCGCTGGCCGCGGCGGGCGTCACCGCACTGGGGGCAGGCGACCTGGTGAGCGTGCTCGTCTTCGCCGCGTCGTCGGTCGGCCTGATCGTCGGAGCCCGGCCGATGCTCAAGAAGCGGCTGCAGCTCGGCTCCGGACATCAAGATGCACCACGAGGCACTGCTCGGGAGCAAGGCCGTCGCGGTGTCGCGGGTGGACGAGCACGGCGGGCAGGTCAAGATCGGCGGCGAGATCTGGAGCGCCCGCACCCTCGACGGGTCCGTGGTCGAAGAAGGCGAAGCCGTCACCGTTGTCGAGATCTCGGGCGCGATGGCCGTGGTCATCGCCGCGGTCTGAACGCTTCCCAGAAGGATGTGAACCGAGTTGGACCCGATCACCCTTGTGGTCGTGGCCGTCATCGCGCTCTTCGTGCTGACCGTCGCCGTGAAGTCGGTGCTGGTCATCCCGCAGGCGCAGGCCGCTGTCATCGAACGCCTCGGCCGCTACCGCAACACCGCGGCACCCGGCCTGAACATCATCGTGCCGTTCATCGACAAGGTGCGGGCCCGCATCGACCTGCGCGAGCAGGTCGTGTCGTTCCCCCCGCAGCCGGTGATCACCCAGGACAACCTCACGGTGTCCATCGACACGGTCGTCTACTTCCAGGTCACCGAACCGCGCTCCGCGGTGTACGAGATCTCCAACTACATCATCGGCGTCGAGCAGCTCACCATCACGACGCTGCGCAACCTCGTCGGCGGCATGAGCCTGGAGGAGACCCTCACCTCCCGCGACCACATCAACGGCCAGCTGCGCGGGGTGCTCGACGAGGCCACCGGCCGCTGGGGCCTGCGCGTGGCCCGCGTCGAGCTCAAGTCGATCGACCCGCCGCCCTCCATCCAGGACTCGATGGAGAAGCAGATGCGCGCCGACCGCGAGAAGCGCGCCATGATCCTCACCGCCGAAGGTCAGCGGGAGTCGTCCATCAAGACGGCCGAGGGCCAGAAGCAGTCGCAGATCCTCGCCGCCGAGGGCGGCAAGCAGGCCGCGATCCTGTCCGCGGAAGGCGAGCGGCAGTCGCAGATCCTGCGCGCGCAGGGTGAGCGGGCCGCCCGCTACCTGCAGGCGCAGGGCCAGGCCAAGGCCATCGAGAAGGTCTTCGCCGCGATCAAGTCGGGCAAGCCCACCCCGGAGGTGCTGGCCTACCAGTACCTGCAGACCCTGCCGCAGATGGCCCAGGGCGACGCGAACAAGGTGTGGATGATCCCGTCGGACTTCGGCAAGGCCCTCGAAGGCTTCGCCCGCATGCTCGGCGCACCCGGCGACGACGGCGTGTTCCGCTACGAGCCTCCGGCCGCCGACACGAGCGAGCTGCCGCGGCCGGAGGACGAGGACGAGTCGGTCGCCGCCTGGTTCGACCTCAAGTCCGACCCGAAGGTCGCCGAGGCGGTCGCCGCCGCGGAGGCCGTGGCACGCCAGGAGGTCCCCGGACCGCTGAGCTCGCCGCGATCGGTCGCCGCCGGCGTCGCAGCTGCCGGAACTGGAGACCGAGCAGCCGCGGTCGCTGCACCAGCCCGACGACCAGCGCTGAGCACCAGCCCCCTGAGCGGCCCGCCTCCGTTCCCGAGGCGGGCCGCTTCGCGTTTGACCAGCGAAAACAGAAACTTCGAGAAAATTCCGGGTCGCATGTCGATCGAACCGGGATGCCTGTTCGACCTGAGGATGAAAGGGTCCGCAATGGACCTGTACGACCACTGGGAGAGATCACCATGAAGTTCATGCTGATCTGGCGCGTGACCTCCGACGAGGCCTGGGGCAACCTCGGCGAGATCGACTTCGACCAGATGCTCGAGACCGTCGGCAAGTTCAACGAGGAGCTGATCGAGGCCGGCGTCCTGATCGCCGCCGAAGGGCTCGCTCCCGCCGAGGAAGGCGTGGTCGTCGACTTCTCCTCCGAGCCGCCCGTCGTCACCGACGGCCCGTACGGGGAGACCAAGGAGCTGTTCAACGGCTTCTACCTGATCAACGTCCCCACCATCCAGGACGCGATCGGGTGGGCCAAGCGCACCCCGATGACCGCCGCCGGCTTCAAGACCGAGATCCGCCGCGTTCCCACGATCGACGAGTTCCCGCAGGACAACGAGTGGATCAAGAAGGAACGGGCCTGGCGCGAGTCCACCGGCCAGCTCTGATCTCGTGCGGTGGTGATTTGATTTGGCGATGAGCGACCCCACGGGCCGCAAGGCCGTCGCCGCGGTGTGGCGCATCGACTCCGCCCGGATCATCGGTGCGCTGACCCGCTACACCGGCGACTTCGCGCTGGCCGAGGACCTCGCCCAGGAAGCCCTGGCCGAGGCACTGGTGACCTGGCCGCGCGAGGGCGTGCCGAACAACCCGGCCGGGTGGTTGCTCACGGTCGGCCGGCGCCGCGCGATCGACGCGTTCCGCCGCCGCAGCACCCGTGACGAGAAGTACGCCGTCCTCGCCCGCAACCTGGGCGAGGGCGGCGCGCTCACCGGCGCCACCGATCCCGCCGCGCCCGACGACGTGCTGTGGGATCCGGACCAGATCGACGACGACACCCTCGCCCTGGTCTTCACCTCGTGTCACCCGGTGCTGTCGCGGGAGGCGGGGGTGGCGCTGACGTTGCGCGTGATCGGCGGTCTGACCAGCGACGAGATCGCGCGGGCGTTCCTGGTGCCCACGGCGACCGTGCAGGCGCGCATCACCAGGGCCAAGAAGACCCTCGGTGCGGCGAACGTGCCGTTCGAGGTGCCGCCGGTGCGGGAACGCCCGGCGCGGCTGGCCCAGGTGCTCAGCGTGATCTACCTGATCTTCACCGAGGGTTCCTCGGCCAGTTCCGGTGACGAGGTGATGCGCCTGGACCTCGCCGGGGAGGCGCAGCGGCTGGCCCGGATCCTGTCGCGGCTGATGCCGGAGGAACCCGAGGTCCACAGCCTGCTCGCGCTGCTGGAGCTGACCGCGGCCCGGTTCCCCGCCCGCCGCGGCCCCGACGGGGAGACGGTGCTGCTGGAGGACCAGGACCGGCGCCGCTGGGACCGCTCCGCCATCGCCCGCGGCCGCGCGGCACTGGCCAAGGCCGCCGACGCGGGCCGCGGCTACGGCTACTACGGGCTGCAGGCCGCGATCGCCGAATGCCATGCGCTGGCCCCGTCGGTCGAGCGAGACCAACTGGGAGCGCATCGTGCTGCTCTACGAGGCGCTCGGCCGGCTCGCGCCGTCCCCGGTCGTCGAGCTCAACCGCGCGGTCGCCGTCTCCATGGCCTCGGGCCCCGCCGCCGCCCTGCCGATCGTCGACGGGCTCGCCGCGCAGGACGCGTTCGCGGGCTCGCACCAACTCCCCGGCGTGCGCGGCGAACTGCTGCGCCGGCTCGGCCGCACCGGCGAGGCGCGTGCCGAGCTGGAGGAGGCGATCCGCTTGTGCGGCAACGAACGCGAGCGTGAGGTCCTGGCCCGCAAACTCGCTGATCTGTAGGCGTCTGACCACGCGGGGTGAACCTTAAATCCGTTGGGCGACTTCTGTGGCCCTCGACCGGGTGACGCGTGAATGATGTTGCAGTGACTTCGCTGCCCGCCACCGTGGCCTCCGCCCTCGCCGAGGGCGAGAGCGGGGACGCCGACTGGCCCGCCCGCTGGCAGGCCCTCACCGGGTGTCTCGGTGGAGCTGCAGTCGTTGCTGGTCACCGACGCCGGGCCGGAGCTGGTCGCGTTGATCGAGCAGATCGTCACCCAGCTGGCCGACGGGGTGGCGGCCAGCCGAAGACACCGGGTCGAACTCGCCGAACTGGCCCACCGGGTCCTGGGCACGCACGCCCGCGCGTGCGCCGAGACCACCCCCGACCCGATCCGGCTGGCCGACTGGCTGCTCGACCTGCAGCTGCAGCACCCCGAAGCACCGGACGTCAGCCTCGCCGCCTACACCGACGCGCTCGACGACGAGGGCCTGGCGCACTACCGCGACCGCGCCGTGGCGTTGTTCGAGCCGCTGCCGGTGATCGGGTTCGGCGAGACCGGCCGCTACGACCGCGAGCGCTGGGCGTTGCTGCGCGTCATGGAGGAGCTCGCCGAGTACTCCGAGGACGTCGACCTGCAGCTGCTGGTGCTGTCGAAGGACCTCTCGTCGGGCTGGCACTACCTGCAGGTCGCCACCGTGCTGCGGGACAACCAGCGCTCCGACGAGGCACTGGAGTGGGTCGAGCGCGGCCTGCGGGCCATCGGCGGGCGCGGCGCCGCACTGCGGCTGATCGACCTGGCCGTCGAGGAGCACCTGCGCCGGGGAACCCCGCACCGGGCGGTCGACGTGTGCCGGCAGGCGTTCCTCGCGCGCCCGAACCTCGACCTCTACCTCAAGATCCGCGCACTGGTCGTGCACACCGACGAGTGGCCGCCGCTGCGGGCCGAGCTGCTCGACCACCTCGTGCAGGACGGCAGCCGCCTCGCGATCGAGGTCTACCGGCGCATCGTCGAGGTCGAGCTGGCCCGGCGCGGCGTGCAGGAGCAGGAACTGGTCGTCGAATGGCTGCGTCAGCTACGCGGCCTGCAGCCCGACGCGTTCGCCGACTACCTGCAGCACATCAGGACCCGGCACGCCGCGGACCGGGAACTGCTCGACGAGTTGTCCAAGAGCGGATTCTAGGCGTTTCCGCTTCGGATAGTCCGTTCTCGTAATATCCTATTTCGCATGATCGAGGCCGGAGGGGAACCGGTCCGCCCACGGCCGGGCACGCTCCAGCTGGGCGGACACCGACAGCAGCGTGCACTCGTCGTGCTGGCGGCCCACGAGCTGCACCGCGAGCGGCAGCCCCGCCGACGTGCGGCCGGCGGGCACGGCCGCGGCGGGGTTGCCGACGACGTTCCACAGCTGCAGGAACGTCGTGTAGTGGGAGGCGGCGAGCAACGCCGCCACGACGCCCCGCCGATCCCACTCGCCGACGCGGATCGGCGGCCGGGTCAGCGCCGGGGTGAGCAGCACGTCCACCGAGGCGAAGATCCGGTTCGCGTACGCGGTGAGCGACGCGTCGGCCCGGCTCGCCCAGCGCACCAGCCCACGCGGCAGCCGGCGGCCCAGCTCGCCGACCGCGCGGGTGCGCGGCTCGACCAGGTCCGGGAACTCCATGCCGGTGCGCGCCAGGTGGGCGTTGTGCAGGTACCGCACGGCGAACCGCGTCGAGGCGGACAGATCCCGCATCGGCGGGTCGAGGCGCACCACGTCGTGACCGAGGTCGGTGAGCAGCGCGACGGTGTCCTGCACGGCGTCGCGGACCTCGGCGGAGATCGGGATGCCCGGCCCCCACGGCCGCAGCGACACCCCGATCCGCAGCCGTCCGGGATCGGTCCGCGCCGCCTCGGTGAAGCTGGTGCGCGGCGGATGCGCGACGTGCGGGTCACCGGGCACGGCGCCGTGGATCTGGTCGGCGACCAGTGCCCAGTCCAGCACCGTGCGGGTGATCGGGCCCGCCACGACGAGCCCGCCCCACACCTCGCGTTCCGGTGCGAGCGAGACGCGGCCGCGCTGGGGCTTGAGCCCGAACAGACCCGTCACCGCGGCCGGGATGCGGATCGAACCGGCCCCGTCGGTGCCGATCGCGGCCGCCGCCAGACCCGCCGCCACGGCCGCGGCCGAACCACCGCTGGAACCGCCGGGGGAGTGCGTCAGCGACCACGGGTTGCGCGTCGGGCCCGCCCAGCCGCTCTCGGTGTAGGGCCACAGCCCGAGCTCGGGCATGCGGGTGCGGCCGATGATCACCGCGCCGGCCCGGCGCAACCGTTGCACGATCGCGGAGTCCTCCGGCTGCGGGGTCCGGGCGGCGTTCGTGCCCTTCGTCGTGGGCAGCCCGGCGATCGCGACGTCCTCCTTGACCGCGATCGGCACCCCCAGCAACGGCGTGTCCTCACCACGGGCCCTGCGGGCGTCGGCCTCCTCGGCCTGCACGAGCGCCTGCTCGGCGAAGACCAGGCGGAACGCGTTGAGCTGCGGGTCGATCCGCTCGATGCGGCCCAGGTGCTCGGCGACCAGGTCACGCGCGGTCACCTCGCCGGTCCGCACCGCCTGGGCCTGCCGGGCCACCCCGGCGAAACACAGCTCCGTCAGCTCCATGAAACGACCCTAAGCGCCGACAGGTGATCTACGGAATGGGAGAAACCCGCATGAGATTCCTCGCGATGGCCGCCGCCGTCCTCGTCGCCGTGAGCACGACCCTGGTGTCGGCCCTACCCGCGCAGGCCTACCCGGCCGTCTCGCGCTCGGAGCTGATCAGCCGCGCGAAGGTGTGGCTGACCGCGGGCCCCGGCGGCGGCCCCGTCCCGTACAGCCAGACCCTGCGCTTCGACGGCTACCGCCAGGACTGCTCCGGCTACGTCTCGATGGCCGCCCGGATCGACAAGCCCGGCAAGATCACCATCGACCTCGCCGACCGCTACCACTCCGTCGGCATCGCCATGAGTGACCTGAGGTGGGGCGACATCGTCATCAACACCACGGGCGACACCGCCGACGGCCGCCACGTCGTCATCTTCGACAAGTGGGCCGACCCGTACAAGACCGCCTACTACGCCTACGAGCAGCGCAGCGTCCGCGGCACCGACTACCGCGTCCTGCGATACGGGCTGGTCGCGGGCGACAACTACCGGGCGCGAAAGCTCCTCAACGTCACCGGTTGATCGGCCTGTGCTGTGCCGTGCTGTGCCCACCCACAGTTACCACCGGTGGGCACAGCGTTGAACACCGGGTTGAACTCCACCACTGTCCGAGGCAATGACCCAGGTCACATCATCGAGTCATGTCCTCTCTCTCGCGCTGGCTCACAGCGACCTCTTCTGTTCTGACCGTGGCGGCGGTGACGCTGGGCAGGCGCCGGCTGTCGGCGCACCAAGACGAGCAGGTCGCACCGCCTCGCACACCACGCTCGGAGCTGGAGGACATCCGATCCCGGCTGATGGCAACGGAGGCAGACGCGCGGCTGAGCGGGCTGCGGGACTGGGTCGAGTACGGCGGCCGCTGCGTGCGCCACCGGCAGCCGGCGCTGGACGTGGTGTGCGAGGCGTTGCGGGCGTTGCCGTGGCCCGGCACCGAGGTGGACCAGCGGTGGCGGATGGTCCTGCAGGCCACCCTCGCCGCGCACCTGCGGCCCGGCCCCGGCTTCTGGCTGGACAGCGACCTCGACCTGCGGCGGGCGACGCTGGTGGACTTCGACCTGTCTCTGTGCCGCGTGCGCACCGCCCGGTTCGACAGCACCCGGTTCCTCGGTGACACCCGCCTGGACCAGGCGACATTCCTGGGCGAGGCAGACTGCGGCAGCGCCTACTTCGGCCGGCACCTGCTGTGCACGCGGTCGGTGTTCGCGCGCGGCCTGGACCTGCGGGGCGCGACCGTGTGCGGCAACGGCGAGTTCTCCGCCGTCCACGTCGCCGGTGCCGTGACCCTGCGCGGGGCCCGGTTCTCCGGCCGCGCGGACTTCACCGGTGCCCGGTTCGGGTCGGACCTGGACTGCTCAGGGGTGCGGTTCGGCGGTCGCGCGCTGTTCCGCCAGGCCTTGTTCGCCGGCGCGGCGTCGTTCACCGGTGCCTGGTTCCGCGGCCGGGAGGACTTCGTGGACGCCGCTTTCGGGGGCGAGTCGTCGTTCCGGGACACCCGGTTCGGGCACCGCATTCACGCCGACTGACTATCGACTCACGCCGACCGGTTCACGCCGATTGCCGGCTTCGGTGGTTGGCCACGGCGACCCGGTTCGCGCACTTGGTGGAGCAGAAGCGGCGGCGGCCGTTGCGGCTGGTGTCGACGAACACCGTGCCGCATCCGTCGCGACCGCACGAGCCGATGCGCTGCGCGTCCTCGCAGAACAACGCCGCCATGCCCGCCGCCGTGTACGCCTTGACCCGTACGTCGGTCGGTGCGTCCTCACGCGCGTAGTGCAGGTGCGGCGCGCGCCCGTCGTGGGTGGAGATGTAGTGCGTGGTCGACGACTGGGCCAGCAACTCGTTGAGCAGGTCCACCGTGGGGTCGGCGAAGACCTGCCGGAGACGGTCGACCCAGTCTCTTACGTCACGTTCCTGGCGGGCGTCGAGCGCGCCCAGCGGCTTGTAGCCGGACGCTTTCAGCACGTCGATCAGGGGTGTGGCCGTATCGGCGTTGACCAGCTTCGCCGCCAGCTCGGCCGCCGCACCGCCGTAAGGGTTGAAATGCACTAGACCATGACAGCACGCTGGGGGACATGATCGCCACCTGCCCCGCCTGCCACTGGCCGTGCTCCTCGGCCGTGTCGTCGCACGGCGCCGTCTCCTACGTCCGCTGCGTCTGCGGCCTGTTCCTCGTCGTCGAACGCGGAACGATCACTGCGACCGCCGGGACCAGCACCTTCGCCCCGATTCACCACAACTGTGGTGATCAAGCTACGCTCGGTTCGTGAGCCGTCGTGACCTTCTCTGCGACACCGCGATCCAGATCCTCGCGGTGGACGGCGGCCGGGGCCTGACCCACCGCGCGATCGATCGCGAGGCCGGTGTCCCCATCGGCACCACCAAGAACTACTTCCCGACCCGCGAGTCCATCCTCGAGGCCTGCGCCGCCCGCATGACCTCCCTGCACCGCGCCGCCGTCGACCGCCTGCGCGAGACCACCCCCGCCGACATCAGCGCCTCCGACGTGGCCGAGCTCTACCCGGCACTGCTACGCCGCGCCGTCGCCGACGACCCGACCCAGATGCTCGCGATGGTCGAGCTGTACCTGGAGGCCGTCCGCCGGCCGGGTGTGCGCGCCGCCCTGGCCGGCATGGTGCTGGCCAACGCCGAGGCCGGCGCCGCGCTGCAGCAGGCGGCCGGACTGCCCTCGACGGTGCGCGACACCGGCCTGCTCGACGCGTACTTCCTGGGCGTGGCGATCTCGCTGCTGGCGTTGCCGGTGGAGACGCTGCAGACCGTCGGCCTGGACGACCCGTACGCGCTGGGCATCGGCGTGTTCTCGGCGACCGTGCCCAGTTCGCCAGTGTCCAACCCGCCAGTGCCTAACTCAGCTGTGCCTGATCCGGCCGAGGGGCCCGCAGAACCGCGATCAGCGCGATCCCGGTGACCACGGCGGTCACGAAACCCGCCGCCGCGACCATGGCCAGCCCGAAGTGCGTGCCGCCATCGGGGTCGGCGGTGCGCATGGCCGTCCACAACGCGGCCGCCACCCCACCGGCGCCGGCAAGGGTGATGGCGGTCAACGCGCCGACCCTGCGCCGTTCCTTCGTGGCCGGTTGTTTCAGGGCTTCGAGGCAGTGCTCGCCCAGCGCGTCGTGGATCGCGAGGCTGTTCTCGGTGTCCAGGCCGGAGAACCTGATCACCTCGTCGTCGAAGCGGACGGTGCACATGAGGTCGGTGCCCTGCGTGGTCAGGTCGATCGCGCGCACCTGATCCCACGTCCAGGCCTGCCGCGTGCCCGCCCTGACGCGGGCCAGGCCGACCGCGCCGTGGAAGTCCTCGCGCCACCCGCCGATGAGCCGGACGATCTCGTCGGCGTCGAGGTTGAGCGTCTTCGGGTGGCCGGCGGCGTAGCGGGCGGCGATGGTCGACTTGCCGACCCCGGTCGGGCCGTTGAGGTGGATCAGCCTGGGCACCGGCCCAAACTAGTGCAGCACCGCGTCAGTCCCTCGGGGTTCGAAGCAGGCCGAGGGATCGTTGAGGTAGAGGACGCACGCGCAGTCGAGTCCGGCCTCGGGCGTGCCGGTCAGGCCTCCGCCGGGAAACATGCAGTCGGCGTAGCGGTCGCCGCTGTACTCGTAGATCGCGAAGCTCCAGGTATCCGGGTGTCTTCCCAGACCAGTCGGCACAGCTTGAGCGGTTCGCACTCGTCAGTGAGAACCGCGCCGATCTAGGCGTTCCGGCCATGGAAACGCACCCGTGACCTCGGCTGGCCGGGGCGGCGAGTCTGAGCTCGGCGCATCGGCCGGGATGCAACGCGGCAGTGTGGCCATCCGCCGCCCCCTGTCCAACGCCGTCGTTGAACAACTACGACGGTGACGACAGCGGCGCTGAGCTAGCGGCAGACCTTCACCAGCTCGTCGATCGCCGTGGCCACCAGCGCGATCGCGATGTCCGGCGACTTGCCGCAGCTCGACGGCCGCGGCGGCACCGGCTTCTCGGTCAGCGAGACGTGCCATTCGCGGCCGTCGTCATGCCGGACCGTGGCGGAGTCGTGGGTCTCGCCGACCACGGTGAGCACGTCGCGGGTCTCCCCGATGCGCTCGCGGACGGCGACCTCGGCGACCTGACCCCGCAGGGTGAAGCAGGAGCGGCCACGGCAGCGATCGGCGGTGATGCCCTCGGTGACGATGCGTTCGGCCAACTGGTGGTCCAGACGCCCGTACAGGTGACCGGTCGGCAGCAGCACGCCGGTGGGGGCGAAGCGGTGGCCGCCGGTGTGCGTGCACTCCCACAGGTTCAGGGCGGTGGCGATCGGGCGGCCGTACAGCGCGCAGCAGACGTCGCGTTTGCTGTTCGTGCAGACCAGCAGCAACGGGTCGGCCACCGGTGTGCCGAACGCCATCGAGTGGCCCTCGCCCAGGGCCGCGAAGTCGAGTTCGAGCAGTTCCTCCGGGCTGGCCACGTCGGCCTGCTCCAGCCAGGAGGCGCCGGGCATCGTCGAGGCCAGGTACACGCGGCGGGATCCGCCGGTGTGGGTGTCGGCGTGGCGGCCGGGGCGGCGGATCAGCAGGATGCGGACACCGGTGCCGGCGGCGCGGCGTTGCAGTTCGGCGCCGAGTTCGGGGTCGAGGTGGCTCTCCAGGATGGCGTCGCGGCCCCACGGGCCCGGCTGCTCCAGGCACAGCCACGCCGTCGCGGTCGCGGCCGTGCCGGCCAGCGGTTCGCCCGCGAAGTCGGAGAGTATCGAGCACCTCATCTGCACACTCTATACGGCCGATCGGGTGATGACTAAGGGTGTACTTACTTAGTTGAGCCGATCTTGAGCGCTGGTGGTTCTCCTGCTCCCGGATCGCTAGGTTCCGCGCATGGACGTCGCCGTGTGGATCGTGTCCGCCGTTCTGGCGGCCCTGTACCTGATGGCTGGCTTCACCAAGCTGGCCAAGTCGAAACGGGACCTGCTCGCCGAGCCGCGGATGTCGTGGGTGGCGGACTTCGCACCGGGACAGGTCAAGGCGATCGGTGCGGCGGAGATCGCGGGCGCACTCGGGCTGGTGGCGCCGTGGCTGACCGGCATCGCGACCATCCTCACCCCGGTCGCGGCGGTGGGACTGGCGTTGCTGCAGGTGGGGGCCGCGATCACGCACGGACGGCGCGGTGAGGGCGGCACGGTGCCGATCAACCTGGTGCTGTGCGCGCTGGCGGTGTTCGTCGCGGCGGTGCGCTACGGCCAGGTCTGACCTGGCGGGGTCTGATTCGGCAGGGTTCTGACCAGCGACGTCTGGTTGGCGGGTCTGGTTTGGCGGGGTTCAGCTTTCGAGCTGGGCGATGCGCTGCCGCAGACCTGCCTCGAGCCGGGCGCGGTAGCCGATGAACAACTTGTTCGCCAGATACGGCGCCCAGTTGCCCTGCTTGGCGATGTTGTGGACGCGGTGCACGAGCAGCGCGCCCTCGGGATGCGGGTGCAGCGAGTCCTCGCCGCGGTACCACCAGTCGCCCCAGTAGGCGATCACGCCCTGGTCGCGGTCGACGAGCCGGTGCGGGCCGGACTCGCCGGCGTCGGCGAACATGCGCTCGCGCACGCGTTCCAGCGGCGCGTGCACCACGCCGGACACCTCGAACAGCAGCTTCATCGGTGCATCTCCTCCCATTTCTGGTATCCGCCGACGGTGCCCTTGCGGGTGGCGGCGGCGAACAAGGTCAGCCACGAGCGTTCGGCGCGCAACATCGCCATCCGGTAGTCGAGCTCGATCCACGCGAGCTGCGGCAGCCCCATGCCTTTGAGCTGCTCGATCAACGTGGCCAGCGCGGTGATCTGCTCGCCCACGGCGGTTTCGCGCTGTTCGACGACGACGAGCGCGTCGTCCGGGGGCAGCAGGCCGACCAGGGAGATGCCGGCCTCGAACCGCGGGTACTCCTTGGCGGGGACGGCGATCAGTTCACGCAGCCAGTCGTGCAGTTCCGCCGTGCCCGTGTCGGTGATCGCGTAGACGGTGCGTTCGGGACGGTTGCCGGCCTTCTGGGTGGCGCTCGCGGTGATCAGCTCGTGTTTGTGCAGCGACTCCACGACGGTGTAGAGCGAGCCGTAGTTGAGCTTGATCACCTCCTCCTGGTGACGCTCCCGCATGGTCTGCGCCATCTCGTAGGGGTGCATGGGCCGCTCCGCCAGCAGCGCCAGCACCGCGAGGGCCAGAGGGTTGGTGCGCTTGAAGGTCATATCCGCTCCCGTATATTCGGCACCGAGTATACGAGTTAGGGTGGGTGGCATGACAACGGTGATCACCGGGGGAAGCCGGGGTATCGGTGCCGCGACCGCGCGCAGGCTCGTGCGTGACGGGCATCGGGTTGTAATCAGCTACCGCCAGGCCGTAGACGAGGCGCGCGCACTCGAGAAAGAGCTCGGCATCATCGCCGTGCAGGCCGACACGGCCAACGAGCAGGACGTCGCGCGCCTGTTCGACGAGGCCGGCGACGACATCACGGGCGTGGTGAACAACGCGGGCATCACCTCACCGTCGGGCCCGCTGGCCGAACTGCGCACCGAGGACCTGCGGCGCGTCGTGGACGTGAACGTGCTGGGCGCGTTCTTCGTCGCCCGCGAAGCCTCCCGCCGCATGACCGGCGGCTCGATCGTGAACATCTCGTCGGGCGCCGCGACGCTGGGCAGCCCAGGGGAGTACGTGCACTACGCCGCCACCAAGGCCGCCGTCGACGCGATGACCATCGGCCTGGCCAAGGAGCTGGCGCCGCGCGGGATCCGGGTCAACTGCGTGCAGCCGGGCACGATCCGCACCGAGATCCACCAGCTGTCCGGCCAGCCCGACCGTCCGGACCGGGTCGCGGGCCGGGTGCCGATGGGACGTCCCGGTGAGCCGGAGGAGATCGCGAACGCCATCGCGTGGCTGCTGTCGGAGGAGGCGTCGTACGCGACGGGGGCGATCCTGCGAGTGACCGGCGGAACCTGACCAGGGCTGGGTGTGGGTGACCGCCGGGAGCTGAGGCGGGCTGCCCCGAGAGCCCGCGCGATCGGCGTGGGCCCGTCCCCGAGAGTCCGCGCGATCGGCCGAGGGTGTCCTGCGCGAACAGACGGCCTTTCGCCTCTGCGGCGGCCGATCCCGCGGTTGACCGGCGGAACCTGACCCATCTGGCCCGCGCGCACGAGTGGCTTTCGCCTCTGAAAACGCCGTGCGCGCGGGCTCTAAGCTTCTCCGTCATGTCCGCGCCCACGCTCACGGAGTTCGTGCTAGCCAACACGACGCTCACGCCGGTACCGCTGGTGCCCGAAGTCGTCCTGCACAGCGCACCCGAGGCGATGGACCTGTGGGAACGCACCCGCCACGACCAGCCGCCGTTCTGGGCGTTCCCGTGGGCGGGCGGCCAGGCGCTGGCCCGGCACGTCCTGGACCACCCGGAGCTGGTGCGCGACAAGAAGGTCTTCGACCTCGCGTCGGGGTCGGGCCTGGTCGCGGTCGCGGCGGCGCTGGCGGGCGCGGACTCGGTCACCGCCAACGACATCGACCCGCTGTCACTGGCCGCCGCGGAGCTCAACGCCGCCGCGAACGACGTCACCATCGCCACCCTGCCCGGCGACCAGCTCGACGGCGACGCCCTGCAGGCCGACGTCGTCCTCGCGGGCGACGTCTTCTACGACGCCGAGATCACCGCGCTGGTCCTGCCGTTCCTCACCAGGGCCGCGCGGCGCGGCGCGCGTGTGCTGGTCGGCGACCCGGACCGCGCACACCTGCCCAGAGACCGTTTCACCGCGCGGGCGCGCTACGAGGTACCGGTGCCGCTCACGCTGGAGAGCACCGAGACCCGCAGCGCCACCGTGTGGACCCCTAGTTCGTGACGAGGCAGAACGGATGCCCGGCGGGGTCGGCGTAGACGCGGTACCCGACCGGTTTGTCCGAACCTTCCAGCTTCGTCGCACCCAGCTCGAGCACGAGCGGCTCGGCGACATCGAGGTCGATGACCATCACGTCGAGGTGGATCTGCTGCGGATGCTCCTGGCCGGGCCACCGGGGCGGGGCGTAGCCGTCGACCCGCTGGAACGACACCCGCCCGCCGCCGGGCGTCCGCAGCGTGACCCACGCCGGGTCGGAGTCGGCGACCTCGCCGCCGACCACCTCCAGGTAGAACGCCGCGAGCGCACCGGGGTCCGGGCAGTCGATCACGACGTCGTAGAGCGATCCGATCGGCACAGCACTCCTCATCCCACCGAGATGGCCGCGAGCTTGGCCCGCAGGTACTCACCGCCCCCGACCTCCGGGTAGCGGCCGTCGAGCGACACGATCCGCGCGTCGTGATCAGTGTTGTAGAAGAAGATGAGCGAGACCAGGTCCTCGTCGGGTGCGGTGGCGTCCGGCGGGAGCACCCGGTGCGGGGTGGAACGCCAGCGGTCCGACACCCAGCGGGCCATCAGGTCGCCGATGTTGACCGTGAAGGCAGCCGGGTCGAACGGCGCGTCCTCCCACACCCCGTCGGCGCTACGCACCTGGAGCCCGCCCACGCCGTGCTGGCGGTCCAGGATCGTGACGGTGCCGAAGTCGGTGTGCTCGCCGATGCGGAACTGGCCCGGTGCCGCGGGTCCGACCTGGCGCAGCGGCGGGTAGTGGTTGACGTTGAGCGTGTACGAGCAGCGGCCGGTGTGCCGGGTGAAGACGTCCTCGGGTTCGCCGAGCGCGACCGCGAAGATCGTCAGCAGCTCGTCGGACAGCGCCCGCATCCGCGCCACGTACTCCGTCACGGCCGCGTCGAGACCCGGCACCTGCGCCGGGAAGACGTTGGGGCGGAAGAAGAACGGGTCGCCGCCGGCGGGGTCGTCGGAGCCGAACGCCAGCGTCTCCTTCAGGTCCGGTGGGGCCATCGCGCCCTCGGAACGCCCGGTGGCCTGCTCGTCGGGCGGCAGCCAGCCTCGCCCGCCGGTCCGCGCGGCGTAGGGCTGCTTCTCGGCGTCGGGCAGGGCGAAGAACGCGCGCGTCAGCTCACGGGTGCGGCCGCGCAGCTCGTCCGGCACGCCGTGGCCGGTGATCAGCAGGAACCCCGACTCCCGCAGCGCCGCGTCGATCCGCGTCGCCACCTCGGCACGCCGCGTGCCGTCGAACCACCCGGACAAGTCCACCCGCGGAACACCCATGGCTGCACTACTACCTCGGAAAGGTGAGCCGCACCAGGTGGAATGCCCCAACCGTTCCACCACGAAGGCGGTCAGGAACCAGGCGGCGGCGCGCCCAGCACGAGCGCGCCGCCGCTTCATCACATCTTCGCGAAGAACACCTTCAGATCACCGGCGAGCAGTTCCGGCGCGTCGTGCCCGGAGTAGTGGCCGCCACGCTCGAACTCCGACCAGTGCACCAGGTTCTGGTGATCGCGCTCGGCGAAGCGGCGGATGGTCTGGAAGTCGTCCGGGAAGATCGCGACCCCCATCGGGACCGTCGTCGGCTCGGCCGGGACGTCCTCGCGGTGCGCGTCCTCGTAGTACAGGCGCGCCGAGGAACCCGCGGTGCCGGTGAACCAGTAGATCGCGACGTTGGCCAGCAGGAAGTCCTTCGTGACGGCCGGTTCGCCCATCAGCTGCATCGTCCACGCCAGCTGCCCGGCGGGGGAGTCGGCGAGCGCGAACGCGACGTTCTGCGGCCGCGCCTGCTGCAGCTTCGAGTAGCCGGACATGTTCTCCCAGAAGTTCTGCAGCACCCCGAGCCGGCGGAAGTCGTCCTCGGTGAGGCCCTCCATCTCGGCCGGGTCACCCGAGGGGAACGAGAAGATCTGCGTGACGTGCACGCCCGCCACGTGCTCCGGGTCCACCCGCCCGACCTCGGGCGCGATGATCGACCCGGCGTCGTTGCCGTGCACCCCGTACCGCTGGTAGCCCAGCCTGGCCATCAGCGTCGCGAACGCCCGCGCGATCCGTCCCGAGTGCCAGCCGGTCTCGGTCGTCGGCCCGGAGAACCCGAAGCCCGGGATCGAGGGGATCACCAGGTGGAAGTCGTCGCGCAGGTGCTCGATCACGTCGACGAACTCCATGACCGACCCCGGCCAGCCGTGGATCAGGACCAGCGGCGTCGCGGCCGGGTTCGTGCTCCTGACGTGCAGGAAGTGGACGTTCGTCCCGTCGATCTCGGTGACGAACTGCGGAAACGCGTTGAGCCTGCGCTCGACCGCGCGCCAGTCGAACTCCTCGGCCCAGTACCGCGCCATCTCCTTGACCGTCGCGACGTCGTCGCCGTACCGATCGCCGGCGCCGGGCACCTGGTCCGTCCACCGCGTCCGCGCCAGCCGCAGCAGCAACTCGTCGACATCCGCCTCGTCGACTGCGATGTGGAACTCCCTGATCTCCGTCATAACCCCAAGGTTATTGCCCATTGCGGCCACCTCCTGTCCTAAAGTTCCGCCCATGTTGGAAACCTCGGCCCGCCTGCTGCGGCTGCTCGCGCTGCTGCAGTCCCGCCGCGACTGGCAGGGCAGCGAACTCGCCGACGAGCTCCGGATCAGCCCCCGCACCGTCCGCCGCGACGTCGACCGCCTGCGCGAGCTCGGCTACCCGGTCAACGCCACCACCGGCAGCTTCGGCGGCTACCGCCTCGGCGCCGGCGCCGAACTACCCCCACTGCTGCTCGACGACAACGAAGCCGTCGCCGTCGCGGTCGCCCTGCGCACCACCCCGGTGACCGGACTGGAGGAGGTCTCCCTGCGCGCCCTGCTCAAACTCGAGCAGGTCCTCCCGTCCCGCCTGCGCCACCGCGTCTCCGCCCTGCAGACCGTCGAGTCCGTCCCCCGCGACAACCCGGCCCCCGCCGTGAACGCCGAACTGCTCTCGACCCTGGCCGCCGCCTGCCGCGACAGCGACACCATCCGCTTCGACTACAACGCGCACGATGGCACGCCATCGCGCCGCCGTGTGCAACCGCACCGCCTGGTCAACTGGGGCCGACGCTGGTACCTCGTCGCCTGGGACGCCGACAAGCAAGACTGGCGCAGCTTCCGCGTCGACCGCATCACCCAGCCCGTACCACCCCACGGCCCCCGCTTCACCCCACGCGAGTTCGACGCCACCACCTACGTCGCATCCCGGGTGACCTCCGCCGCCTGGCGCTTCGAAGCCCGCGTCCTCGTCCGCGCCCCCGCTGAAGCCGTCGCCGCCCGCATCAACCCGGCCGTCGGCACCGTCGAAGCCGTCGACTCGACGTCCTGCGTGCTCGTGACCGGTGCCGACTCCGTCGAGACCATGGCCGTCTGGATCGGCATGCTCGGCTTCGACTTCGAGGTCACCTCGCCGCCGGAACTGGTGGCACACGTTCGCACTCTTGCGGACCGCTACGCCCGCGCCGTACAAGACTGAGCATGGCCATCACCGGACGGGACATCGAGCACCTGCTCTACACCGACACCCCCGACCCGATCATGGTCGTGCACAACGGGGAGACCGAGATCGTCGCCGCGGCCGAGCTCGGCGGGCACACCGGCGCAGTCGTCGTGGTGTCGCGCACGGAGATCCTGCGGCGGGTGGGGGAGAAGGACCTCAGCGAGCAGGATCTCGCTGCCCTCGCTGAGTCTTTGACAGCGGCCATTCAAGACCCAGCTCGGCGGCGGCCACTCTGGCCCGCTTGACCAGATCCAGCCGTCCCATCCTCGCCATCGCGTCGAAGTCGGTGCCACGCAGCACCTGGACGATGTCCGGGCAGTTGACCCGAGAGGTGAACACGAATCCCCGCTCGTGCAGCCGCAACCAGGCCTCCAGCAGCGGAGGATTCGCCGACGACGTGATGGTGAAACGGCCCATCAGCTCCAGCATCGCGAGGTCGTCACCGCCGGTGCCGAGCCGCTGGTAGATCACCTTGAACAGCTCGTCGGTCGGCGCCACCTTCTGCAACCGGCGCATCGCCGGCAGACACCTCTCGACCGGTGCCGCCGCCAACTCGACCAGCGCCGCCGTCATCTCGATCCCGTGCACCGACGCCCACGGCGTCACCGCGTCCCGCAACGTCGTGGCGACCTCGTCCAACGTCACGTACGGCTCCGACATCAGCAGCCACTCCGCGTGCGCCTCGCGGTTGCGGTTGTTCAGGCTGACTGCGAAGTGTCGGTCGGCGTCCCGCTCGACCCAGAACCACAACACCACGCTGGCCCACTCGCTCGACGACAGCCGCGACTTCCAGAACAGCGTCAGCCGCCGCCAGTCGTCCACGCTCAACCCCAGCTCGTTGGCGTAGAACCGGTGCTGCAGCACCAACGCCAGAACGACCAGGTTCAGCGAGTACTTCGCGTCTCGCGCAGAGTCCGGCATCGAGACCGGCGCATAGTCGCCGCGGGCCGGCCGGGTCTCGTCCCGTGCCGCGAACAGCCGAGTCACCAGGTCGAACAACCCGACCCGGTCGGACTTCTCCGCGAACTCCCGCAGGAAGTCCAGCACCGGCTTGCTCGTGGTCAGCGCCATGAACGACAGGACGGAGTAGAGCTCCGTGTCGTCCACAGTGGACTTCCGCCTGGACCGCGCCTCGTCCTCTCGTCGCAGATCGGTCAGCCGATCCCAGACCAGCCGCGCCACCAGATACTCGCCGAACGTGGCGTGCAGGAACTCGTAGGTCCGCAGCTTGGTCCTGTCCTCCCGCACCGCCTCCGTCTTCTGCACGAAGAAGAACCGCCCCAGCGCCGTCTCACCGGCCGAGAGAGGCGTGCGGGTTCCCACTAGCCGGTCCGGGGAATCGACGTCGAGCAACTGAGCCAGGTCAGCGGTCACCTCGTGCTCGGCGACCCATTGCACGCCACGGTTGAACATCGCGAGCGCCACCACCGACAACCGCTCGAGCTCGACGCCGACGTCCTCGTCGACATCGGCGTCCGACCTTTCGGTGCCGGCCTTGGCCACCTCGCGCCGTGCGAACCGGTCGAGCAGCCGCTCGTATAGCTGGCCTCGGCTCATGCTGAGGTGATCGCGCTGGAACGAGCTGTCCACCGCGTCGTACAACGCCAGCATCAGCAGCAGTAGTGGTTGCGACGCGAGGTCCGGGTACTGCAGCACGGTCTCGGCGGGCAGGGGCGGGTTGACCGCGTTCCACACCTCCAGCCACGACCGCACCTGGTCCTCGGAGAACGGCACCAACCGCACCACGTGCGTGCCCGTGGGCAACTCCAGGCCGGCGCACACGCTCAGTCGGCTCGTCACGACGAAGACCGCCGGTCTGCCCATGTCCTCCAGCGTCTGCTGGAACTCGGCGATCACGCTCAGATACCGCGTCTGGCTCACGCCGGTCGCCTGCAGCAGTTCGTCGAACCCGTCCAGCACGACGACCGGCAGTGCCCCGCAGGTCCTGCGTGAGAAATCGGCCCAGCTGACCGGCTCGTGCAGCAACGTGTGCAGGCCGTGCTCGATCTGCCGCTTCAGATCGGCGTCCGCTGGAGTGCTTCGCAATTCCACGCGCACGACGGCGAAGTCCGAGGCGGGTAACCGCGCTGCCAGCATCTCGGTCAGCACCGACTTGCCCGAACCGGGATCACCCAGCACCAGCAGGGGAGCGGACAACGCCCCCGGCGACGTCAGATAACCCACCAGAAAGGCGTAGAGATCGTCCCGAACGTTCACCTCGTCCCACCACGCGAGCAGGGACGGCGCTCCCGGCCGCTCGGTGCCGGTCACCACCTGGAACCGCGGGTCGATGTAGGCCTCGGCCAGGCTCGGGATCCGCACGCCCTCGGGCACCTCGGTCGACTTCACCAGCGGTCGCCGCAACGCACCCGCGTACGCACCGGCCAACTCGGCCAGCCGCATCTCGGGCGTGAGATCGGTCGTGGTCTCGCGCAGGACGTCCTCCAGCCGCGCCAACGCTGATCGCACCGACCTGCCGTCCTGGACCGCGCACCAGAACCTGATTTCGGGAAATTCCGCCGCGAGCTGGCCGAGCAACTCCTCGTACCGCTCGACGGCCCGCACCGGTGCCGCACGCCAGGCGGCGTGCACCACCCGATCGCGCTCGGTCTCGTTCAGGCCGTCCCAGGACGCCAGGTACCTCAGTGCCTCGGCCAGAGCGCTGCCCAGATCGCGGTAAAGGGATTTGAGGTCGGACAGGTTGTCCTCATGGGGCCGACTGGCTGACGGCAGGGGCAGGTTGATGTCCCACGGGTTGAATTGCACGACGAGGCTGCGGTCCTTAGCGGTGAGCTTCACGCCGACGCGCTGCTCCTCGAACGCCTCGAAGAACGCCGTCATCACCAGCACCGCGTGTGCGGCATGCAGCTGCTGTGTGCGGGTGTACCGACTCACGCCACGACGCTTCGTGGAGACCTTGGAGATCAGCTCGTTGCTGAGCTTGATGAAGTCGGGCTTCGCGTCGAAGAGGCTGAGCACCTCCCACGCCCCCGCCGAGGCCAGCAGCAGCGCGCCGCCCAGGAGCTTGTCCATCTTGGCGACGATCGGGTGTTCGCTGCCACCGAGGATCTTCACGGCCTCGCTGTAGCTGTAGGTCTTTCGCACCCGAAGTGTCTACCTCACGACCAGGTCGATCAGCCGGAGAACAACACCAACAGACCAATCGCGATCAGCACCACCGGCAACGCGATGTGCCCCCACTTGGCGAGCGCCCGCGCCACCACCTGCCGCGATGCCAGGAACCAGCCCGCCAGGCACCACACGCCGACCAGGACCAGGAACACCGCCACGTACACCCACAACGAGTCCGCGACGGTGAAGACCGGCACGTAGACCCCGATGTTGTCGCCGCCGTTCGCGAGCGTCACGCCGGCGACCGCGAGGATGCCGGGAGCGGCGTCCGGCTCGTCGTCCTCATCGGAGTCGCGCCAGAGCGACCAGGCTGCCTTGAGGCCCAGCGCCAGGGGGACGAGGCCCAGCCAGGGGCGGAACTGCTCCGGGAGCAGGGATGCGCCGAGAGCGCCCACGACCGCCACCGCGAGGATGCCCGCGAAGCCCAGGTACTGACCGGCGACGACACCGAGCGGGCGCGAGCGAAGAAGAGCGCGAGGAGCACCAGGTCGTCGACGTTCGTCACCGCGAACATGCCCGCCGCCTGGCCGATCACCCCAAGATCCACGACGGCATTCTCCAGCAGCACGAAGTCACGGGCTGAACCACGTTCCGGATGAGATATCCAATTAAACTGGTGACATGACCCCGCTGCGCAAGGATGCGGCCCGCAACTGGGACCGGATCATCGCCGTCGCCCGCGAACTCGTCGACGAGGGCACGCCACTGCAGCTCAACGACGTCGCCCGCCGCGCGGGCCTCGGCGTCGGCACGGTCTACCGGCACTTCCCGACCACCGAAGCGCTGCTCGAAACCGTCGCCACGCCCTGCTTCGAAACACTCGTCCGCCGCGGCGAAGAGGCATTGCGCGACGACGACGCCTGGCGCGCGTTCGCCGGCTTCGTCAACCAGGTCGTCGAAGCACAGGTCACCGACCCCGCACTGGCCAAGGTCTCGGCCACCGCCGCCGACACCCTGCCCCGCACCACCGAACTCAAGCAGCAGATCATCGCCACCGGCACCACACTGCTCGTCCGCGCCCGCACCGCCGGAACCGTCCGAGCCGACCTCGCCGACGGCGACCTCGTGCCACTCATGTGCGGCATCGCCTACGCCACCTACGTCCACAGCGACGGCCCCGCCGACCGGCTCCCCACCGCACGCCGCTACCTCGACACGCTGCTGCGCGGCCTCAGCGCCTGAGAGTCCGTTCGGCGAGAGCCACTGCCCGACACGACCACCTCTGGGCAGGACGCCGCCGCGAGTTCCCCATTGAGGGGCCACCCGCGGGCGCCAGGGGAGTGGGCCGCAGGTGTTGCCGGCCTTGATCAGCCAGTACAGGGTCGCGGCGGTGCCATCAGGTGACCCCTCAGGCGCGACTTGTGAGGCCACTGCCTAAGCGACTGAACGCGGGGGACCAGCCGCCACGAACGACCGCAGCTCAAAAGCGAAGCGCATGCCCCCCAGTGTGGCAAGCACCCCCGACAAGATCGTTCTAACGCGGGGGACCAGCGGAAATGTACGACCGCAACTCCTCGTGCGACGCCTTCCAGCCATCCAGCAACATCCACGTCGCCCCGGCGTCCACGTACTCCGACACCATCGACGCCGACGGCCGCGCCCCACCACCCCAGATCGCCAGATCACCATCGGCAGGCCCACCCGCCGCGACGAAATCAGCCTTCATCCGCGCAGCCTGCGCAGGAGACGCCACCGCGAACCCGCCAGCACCGTCCTGAATGATCGGAAACAACCCCGACGCGTGCTCCGCCCCCAGGAACGGCACCTTCCGCGGCCAGATCCCCGACGTCCACAACGGCACCTCCACCGGCGCGAACCGCACACCGGACGCCGTGAACACCTCACCCCGATGCTCGACCGGCTCACCGGACAACAACTCCCGCACCAACCCCACACCCTCGGTGAACCGCGCCGCCCGCGACCGCGCATCCGACGCCTCACCGAACGACGTGAAATCCCGAGGCACCCCCATCCCCACCCCGAGCACCAGCCGCCCACCCGACAACCGCTGCAACGTCGACGCCTCCAACGCCAGCTTCCACGGACGCCGCCGCGGCACCGGCGTGATCATCGGCCCCAGCGTGATCGACGACGTCCGCGCCGCCACCGCACCCAGCGTCACCCACGGATCAGCGACCAGCGGCTGCGCGACCACGTGGTCCCACATGAAGAACCCGTCCCAACCAGCCGCCTCCGCCTCAACGGCCAGCGAACACAACACCGCCGGATCCCCATACGTGTCGCCATAACAAGGCACGTAGATCGCAAAACGCATGCGGGGGAGTCTGCCTCACCGCCCCACACCCGTCGCGCCGTCAAGCTGCTCCCGCAGGATGTCCGCATGGCCCGCGTGCCGGTTCGTCTCGGTCAGCACGTGCACCAGAACGTTGAACAACATCACGTCAGGACGCGGCCACCACGGCACGAACCCAGGGGAGTCCACCGAAAGCGCGGCGATCGTCGCATCAGAGTGCGCCCACGCCCGCCGATAACGAGCCACGATGTCCTCACGCGACTCGTCCTCGGCCGCCCGCATGTCCTTGCCACGCGCCGCAAGGTCGTCCCACCGCGGCATCGCCTCCGGAAACGGCCGCCCGAACACCTCACCGAAGTACCGCGACTCCGTCAACGTCAGGTGCTTCACCAAACCCAGCAGGTTCGTCCCACTGGCGGTGAGCGGACGACGTATCGCGGACTCGGTCCAGACCCTCGAGCTTCCACAGCATCACCTCGCGCACCTCGCGCAGATCGCTGTGCAGGTACGCCTTCGCGAAGTCATCGATCATGAAATCGACTCTAGCCACGCGGCCGCACACACCTCGGCCACGACGAAACGTCAGGCAACAGGTCGAACGAGTACAACGAATACTCCGGCGACCCCGGCAACGGCGTCACATCGTCGAACGCGTGGTCCGGCGCGAACAGCACGAGATGTCCCGTCTCGCGGTGCGCGGCCGTCAGGTTCCCGTTGCCCTCTATCGCCACGGTGACGTAAGTCCGCATCTCCTCGACCGGAACGACCAGTCCCTTGTTCTCCCACGCCCAGCCGTAGTCGACGATGACGTCCGCGACCGACGTCATCGTGGCCGACACCGTCAGCACCTTCTCCTGGTTCAGCCACAGCGTCGACGGACCACCGAACTGCTCAACCGTCCCGCCGAAAACCCGCCACAGTCGTTCCAGGAACTCGGGAGCGCCGGCGGAGTCCGGAGGCGGCGCACAGAGCCACCCGCAGCGCGAACCGTCAGGACCCCAGGCCAGCAGTTCGTACGAGCGGCCCGCCACGGCAACCGGAGTAACAGCCGCGGACGCCAGCAGAGCGGACAACACGGGCAAGTCAGGTACCGAACCACGCGACCAAGGCGCAGGCGATCCGACGACGACACTCTGGCCGGGCTGCACGAACCACGGCACGCACTCCAGGAACCGATCCCAGTCAGACACGGCGCACAGCACGGCAGGAGAGGACGTCCGGGCAGGCCAGATCCACGTTACTTGACATAATGTAGATTATCGGCGAAACGGCGACCTGCGAAGATCGTTCCCAGAAGCGGTTCGGCGACCGTTGTTGACGCGTCTGCAGTACGGCCAACGGGCAGGCCGGCCGTACTTGCAGACGCACAACTTTCCCAACCCCCGGCGATGTCGGAGCGCGGTCGACACCGACGAGTCGTCAGTGAGACGTACGCACAGTGGCGCCATTACGCTCACGATCCCCGATAAGTGACGCCGCCTGGCCCAGTGTCCGACGAACTTCGGGCAAAACGGACATTTCATGCATAATCGCCATTATCCAGCACGGCAACCGGGATTGTCGGTGGTGTGCTGTACAAGATCCATATGCACGTGCTCGCCGCTCAGGACGCCTTCTTCCTCGCCCGCCGGACTCGCAAGGACTCGCCCCACACCACAGCGGCCTACCAGCGCGACCTCGCCGGCGTGAACACGCTCCTGGCCGAGACCCTCCTCTCCCCCGTCGAGGACCTGACCATCGCCCACCTCACCGGTGCCAACCTCCGTCAGGCCTTCGGGTCGTTCGCGGACACGCACGCCAAGAGCTCCGTGCTGCGGGCCTGGTCGACGTGGAACCAGTTCCTGACGTTCCTCGTGGCCGAGGACCTGATCGCCGGCAACCCGATGGGTGCGGTGGCCCGCCCCAAGACCCCTCCGCTCGTCCCCAAGCCGTTGCGCGGTGAGGACACGCCGGAGCAGCTGCTGACGGCGGCCGCGGAGGGTGCGTCGAAGGGCCGGGACCCGTGGCCGGAGCGGGATGTGCTGGTCATCGCGCTGGGGCTGGTCGCGGGTCTGCGGAGTGCGGAGATGCGCACGCTGACGCTGGCGAGCGTTGTCGGGCGTGAGGGTGACCAGCGGCTGCACGTGAAGGGCAAGGGCAACCGTGACCGGTCGGTTCCGATCGAGCCGCCGATGGAGCGGATCGTCGAGGCCTACCTGAAGAGTTGTAAGCAGCGGTTTCCGCAGGGGCGGTTCGATCGGGAGAGCGCGCTGCTGCGGGATCGGCATGGTGAGCCGATCGGGCGGGGTGGGCTGGAGTACCTGGTGAAGTCGTGTTTCCGGTGGGCGGGGCTGAACGACCGTGTGCCGACCGGGGCGAATCTGCATGCGCTGCGGCACACGTTCGCGACCCGGTTGGCGGAGGACGGTGCGTCGGCGAGCGAGATCATGGCGTTGCTGGGGCATGCGAGTTTGGCGACGAGTCAGAACTACATCGAGGCGACGGCGCGGGAGCGGCGGGCGGCGGTGGCGAGCAATCGGACGTATCGGGCGCTCAAGGACATCTAGCCGTGCTCCACCGCGGTAGGGCACTCTCGGCTAAAAGGCGAGTGCCGGGGGTTGCTCAGTTGCCGGATCGTTAGGCCAAGTGGGTGACCTGATAGTGCGAAAACCGCATTTCAGGGGTACCCAATGAGGATGAGATCCGTGTGGCGAGGGGCCATCTCCTTCGGGTTGGTGACGATCGCCGTGCGCCTCTACACGGCTGTTGAGGAGCACGACTTCCGTTTCAACCAGGTGCACCGGGAGGACGGCGGGCGCATCAAGTACAAGCGCGTCTGCTCGGTGTGCGGTGACGAGGTGGAGTTCTCGGACATCACCAAGGGCTATGAGCTCGATGACGGCCGCATGGTGATCATGGAGAACGAGGACTTCGACAAGTTGCCGGTGAAGACCGACAAGTCGATCGACGTGCTGGAGTTCGTGCCCGCGGAGGAGATCGATCCGATCTATTTCCAGAAGACGTACTACCTGGAGCCGGACAAGGCGGCCGCGCGGCCGTATGTGCTGCTCAGGGATGCTCTGGTGAAGACGGGTCAGCTGGCGGTCGTGAAGATCACGATCCGGCAGAAGGAGACGCTGGCGACGATCCGGGCGCGGGATGACGTGCTGGTGATGCACACGATGTTGTGGCCGGACGAGATCCGCAAGGCGGAGTTCGATTTCCTTGATCAGGACGTCGAGGTGCGGCCGCAGGAGTTGAAGATGGCGACGTCTTTGGTGGAGAGCATGGCCGGGGACTTCGATCCGGACACGTTCACCGATGACTACCGGGACGCGCTGGAGAAGGTCATCGCGGCGAAGGCGGAGGGTGCGGAGTTGCCCGAGCAGCCGGAGGCCGAGGAGAAGGGCGATGTCATCGATCTGATGACGGCGCTGGAGCGCAGTGTGGAGAAGGCGAAGGCCGGTCGGAAGAGCACGAAGAAGGCGCCTCCGAAGAAGAAGGCTTCGTCGGCGTAGATGGCCGGGCTCGACGAGTACCGGCGTAAGAGGGATCCGGGGAGGACTCCGGAGCCCGTCCCGGCTGTGGCCGATGAGGTTCCGCACGGGAACAACGACACGTTTGTGATTCAGGAGCATCACGCGAGCAGCCTGCATTGGGATGTGCGGCTGGAGCGTGATGGTGTGCTGGTGTCGTGGGCGGTGCCGAAGGGTCTTCCGCCGACGACTGATGTGGTGCGGCTGGCGGTGCACACCGAGGATCATCCGCTGGAGTACGCGGAGTTCTCCGGGGAGATTCCGAAGGGTGAGTACGGCGGCGGCGAGATGTTCATCTGGGATCGCGGCCGCTACGAGACGGTGAAGTGGTCGGACCGCGAGGTCGACGTGGTGCTGCACGGTCATCGCGTCGAGGGTCAGTTCGTGTTCTTCCGTTCGGGCAATGACAACGGGAAGAACTGGATGATGAAGCGCCGGCATGTTCCGGTGCGGCCGGACTGGCAGGTGTTGCCGGAGCAGGTGAAGCCGATGCTGGCGGTGCCCGGTCCCCTCCCCCAGGACGATGATGATCATTGGGCCTATGAGTTCAAGTGGGATGGCGTCCGCGCGATTCTGAGGGTTGAAGGCGGCCGGGTGCAGGCGTGGTCTCGCCTGGGCAATGACATCACCGTCGCCTACCCGGAGCTGCAGGGCGTGGGTGAGCAGCTCGGGTCCACGGAGGCTCTGCTCGACGGCGAGATCGTGGCGCTGCAGAACGGCCGGCCGAGTTTCAGCGCGTTGCAGAACCGGATGCACGTGAGCAAGTCCGATGCGGCGCGCCGGGCCGCGCGGCAGTATCCGGTCACTCTGCTGCTGTTCGATCTGCTGCACCTGGATGGCAGTTCGACGTTGCAGCTTCCGTTCCGGCAGCGTCGTGAGCTGCTGCGGGGGCTTGAACTGAAGGGTTCGAACTGGCTCACTCCCCCGTCCTATGACACCGATGGCGCGGCGGTGCTGGCCGCGAGCCGGGAGCAGGGGCTGGAGGGGGTGGTGGCGAAGCGGCTGGATTCGGCTTATCAGCCGGGGATGCGGTCGCCGGTGTGGCGCAAGATCACCGACCTGATGGCGCAGGAGGTGGTGATCGGTGGCTGGCGGATGGGTGAAGGCAAGCGGGCGGGTGTGATCGGCGCGTTGTTGCTGGGTATTCCGCAGGGTGACGGGCTGGCGTTCGCCGGGTCGGTCGGCACCGGGTTCAACGATGCGGAGCTGGCGGTGTTGACGCCGAGGCTGAAGGCGTTGGCGCGCAAGAAGTCGCCGTTCGTGACGGAGATGCCGAGGGAACGGGCGAAGGGCGCGAGGTGGGTGGAGCCGGAGCTGGTGGCGGAGGTGGTGTTTCGGCAGTGGACGCCGGATGGGCGGATGCGTTTTCCGGCGTGGCGGGGGTTGCGGCCGGACAAGTCGCCTGAGGAGGTGCGTCGGGTTGAGCAGTGATGCGCCGAAAGAGGTCACGGTGCGGGTCGAGGATCGGGTGCTGAAGCTGACGAACCTGGACAAGGTGCTGTATCCGGAGTTCGGGTTCACCAAGGGTGAGGTGATCGACTACTACACGCGGGTCGCGCCGGTGCTGCTCCCCCATCTCAAGGATCGTCCGGTGACGTTGAAGCGGTATCCGAACGGGGTGGACGGGAAGTGGTTCTTCGAGAAGAACGCTCCTGAGCATCGGCCGGAGTGGGTGCGGACGATGCGGCTGGAGTCGCCGGGCAGTTCGAAGGGCAACGAGACCGTCAACTACGTGATGGTGGACGAGTTGGCGACGCTGGTGTGGCTCGCGAACCTGGCGGCGCTGGAGTTGCACGTTCCGCAGTGGACGGTGGGGCCGCGCGGGGGTAAGCGGGATCCGGATCTGCTGGTGTTCGACCTGGACCCTGGTGCGCCGGCGACGATCGTGGAGTGTTGCCGGGTCGCGGAGCAGGTGCGGACGGTGCTGGACGACGACGGTGTGGACTCGTGGGCGAAGACGTCGGGCAACAAGGGCATGCAGGTGTATGCGTACGCCCCGGCGAAGGACACCTCGGAGTACGCGAAGGCGGTGGCGCAGCGGCTGGCGCAGGAGCACCCGAAGCTGATCGTGTCGACGATGGCGAAGGCGCAGCGGACCGGGAAGGTGTTCATCGACTGGTCGCAGAACAACCCGGCGAAGACGACGGTGGCGCCGTATTCGTTGCGGGCTCGGGAGCGGCCGGCGGTGTCGGCGCCGATCACGTGGGACGAGGTCGAGGAGTGTCGGGTCGTGGAGGATCTGGTGTTCACGGCGGACGAGGTGTTGGAGCGGGTCGATTCGGTGGGTGACCTCTTCGGTAGTTGATATTCTGGCCGACTGCCCACATGTCGAGGGGGACGCCATGAACATCGAACTGTCGGAGTACGACCCGGTCTGGCCGGGGCTCTACCAGCGGGAACGAGCGAGGATCCTGGCCGCGCTGCCGGATGCCGAACTGGAGCACGTCGGGTCGACATCGGTGCCGGGGCTGTGCGCGAAGCCGGTTGTCGACATGATGCTGGTGGTGGACGACGCGAAGGACGAGGCGTCGTACGTGCCCGCGCTGGAGGCCGCCGGGTATCGGGTGTCGGTGCGGGAGGACGACTGGCACGACCACCGGATCCTCAAAGGACCGGACACGAACGTGAATCTGCACGTGTTTCCGCGTGGGTGTGCACAGGTGCGGCGGCATGTGATCTTCCGGGACTGGTTGCGTGACAACGAGGCCGATCGTGCGCTGTACGCGGGGACGAAGCGGAAGCTGTCGGCGCAGGACTGGGACCGGGTGCAGGACTACGCGGCGGCGAAGAACGAGGTGGTGCTGGAGATCCTCGAACGGGCCTACGTCACCTGGCGGGCGACGCCGGACGACGTGGAGTTCGTGACGCAGGATCCGCCGCACAACGCGCCGATCACGTTGCGGGAGTACGACCCTGCGTGGCCGGGCTGGTACGCGGCCGAGGAGGCCAGGATCCGGGCGGCGCTGGGCGGGAGGATCGTGCGGCTGGAGCACTGCGGGTCGACGTCGGTGCCCGGTCTGGCGGCCAAGCCGTTGATCGACATCCTGCTGGTGGTGCCGGACTCGAACGACGAGGACGCTTATGTGCCCGCGCTGGTCGCGGCGGGCTACTACCTGCGGGCGCGGGAGCGTTCCTGGTACGAGCACCGGGTGCTCAAGGGCACGGTCCCGAACGTGAACCTGCACGTCTTCTCCCCCGCCTGCGAGGAGGTCGACCGGATGCTGGCCTTCCGCGATCGGCTGCGCACGCACCCGGAGGACCGTGAGGAGTACGAACGGACCAAGCGCGCGTTGGCAGGCGAGACCTGGAACCGGGTCCAGGACTACGCGGACGCCAAGACGCGGGTGGTGGAGCGGATCATCCTGCGGGCGCTGGCCTGACCTGCGCGAACCGGCGGCGGTAGGCGGACGGGGTGAGTCCGGTTTCGCGGCGCATGAGGGCGCGGAGGTTGGCGGCGGTGCCCAGGCCGGTGCGGCGGGCGACGACGTCGAAGCGGGACTCCCCCAGTTCGATCAGCCGGCGGGCCAGGGTGATGCGTTCGGCGGTGAGCCATGCCAGTGGTGTGGTGCCCAGCTGAGCTTGGAAGCGGCGGTGCAGGGTCGCGGGACTGACCGCGGCCTGTGCCGCCAGCCCGGCCACGGTGAGCGGGGTGTCGAGGTGATGCTGGGCCCAGGCGAGGACGGGTGCGAGTGACTCGTCGGGCAGGTCGGGGACGGGGCGTTCGACGAACTGTCGCTGGCCGCCGTCGCGGTGGGCGGCGAAGACGAGGCGGCGGCTGACGGCGTTGGCGATCTCGGCGCCGTGGTCGCGGCGGACGAGGTGCAGGCCGAGGTCGAGGGCGGCGGCGCTGCCGGCGGAGGTGAGGATGTCGCCGTCGTCGACGAACAGGACGTCCGGTTCGAGCCTGACCTGGGGGAACCGGGTGCGGAAGGTGTCGGCCCACTGCCAGTGGGCGGTGGCGCGGCGGCCGTCGAGGACGCCTGCTTCGGCGAGGGTGAAGGCGCCGCTGCAGAAGCCGACGAGGCGTGCGCCGCGGGTGTGGGCTCGGCGGATGGCGTCGAGGACGGCGGGGTGGCGGGGTGCGTCGACGTTGGGGCGGTTGGGGACGATGAGGGTGTCGGCGGTGTCGGCCGCGGTGAGGTCGGTGACTCCGGTGAGCGTGAAGAACCCGTCGCGCATGGGTGTGTGCGGTTCGGGTGCGCAGAGGCGGAAGTCGTAGAGGTGGTCGGGGCCGATCTCGGGCCGGTGCAGGCCGAAGACCTCGGTCGCGCAGCCGAGTTCGAACGGGTTCGAGTTCTCGTCGACGATCACGACGACGCGGTGCGAGGATTCTTGCGGCATGTGCGATTCCTAGCACTCACGGTCGCCGGGTGGCAGCGGCGAGGCTGATGGTCGTGAACAACGAACCCATCGCTCTCGCTCACGCCCTGGCCTCGTTCGAAGCCCTGTGGAGTCCTCGCATCGTCACGCGCGTCAACAACTACGACGTGCGGGTGGCCAAGGTCGGCGGTGAGCACGTCTGGCACGTCCACGACGACACCGACGAGTTCTTCCTGGTGCTCGACGGCGAACTGCACATCGCGCTGCGCGAACCTGCCGGGGAGCGCACGGTCGTGCTCCCCCAGGGAGCGGTGTTCACCGTGCCGCGCGGGACCTTCCACAAGCCGTCGGCCCCGTCCGGTGCCGCGATCCTGATGTTCGAGCCCACCGGGACGCCGACGGTGGGCGATCGGCACGACGAGGTCCCGGATCACGTGGACGCGACGACAGGCCACGAGCTGCCTGCCTGATCGGGAGGGGCCCGGTGCCCCTCCCGATCAGTTCTCAGGTCAGCCCAGGCGGCAGGCCGACAGGATGATCTCCTGGCCGAGCAGTGTGCGGACGCGGACGGCGTTCTGGATCAGCTGGCCGTTCGGTCCGGTGGCGGTCTCGTTGAGGTGCACGGTGGCGACGCCGGGGATGCCGATGGTGACGGGGCCCGTGCCGATCGGCTGGCCGTTGAGCGTGCCGACCTTCGACGAGCCGACGATGCCGCCTGCGTCACTCACGCACGAGGCTTCGATGGCGTTGAGCTTGATCGCGCCACCGAGCAGTGTCGCTTCTTCGACTCGTGCGGACGCGACGGTGCGGCCGGTGTTCGCGTCGAGGGTGCAGTCGGCGTGCAGTGCGTTGACCGAGGCGAGGCCGAGCACGTTGATTTTCGCGACGGTCTTGTCCTCGTTGGGCGGGCACTGGGCGTGCGGGGTCTTGGCGACGTTGATCAGGCCGGTCGCGTTGAGTGCCCACGCTTCGCCGCGCAGGTAGACGACGACCTTGACGACCGCGGTGGCGGCGGCGCCGTCGTCGTCGGTGACGGTCACCAGGACGTTGTGCGCGCCGAGCTGGGTGAAGGCGTGCGAGCTGGTGCAGGTGCCGCTACCGGCGCCCTGGGCGACGGTGCCGTTCAGGACCGGGGTGCCGTCGTCGAAGTTGAGCGTGCAGGTGTGCTTGTCGTTGGTGGCGATGTCGGTGAACGGCGCGGTGAAGTTCACGGTGGTGCCACGGGTGACGAGCGTCTTGTCCGCGTTGAGGGTGACGTGGGGTGCGACGTTGGTCAGCGTCAGCGTGGTGATGGCGGTGACGGGCGGGTTCACGCCGTCGTTCGCGGTCAGCTTCAGCTGCCACACGCCGTCATCGGTGCACTTGACCGTGGTGGCCTGGGCGGCGGCGTTGCCGAAGGAGCAGGTCGCTCCCGCGTCCACACCGGACTGCGGGGTCGCGGTCCAGGACGTGGTCAATGCCGGGCCGTCGGGGTCGGTGACCAGGCCGGCCAGTGCGACGTCGGTACCTTCTTGCCCGGCGTACGGGCCACCGGGCTTGACGACCGGCGGTGCGTTCACGCGCACGGTGGTGCACTCGGTGACGCCGCCCGCGCCGCCGCCGTCGGTGCCGCGTGCGGTGACGCACAGCTGGTGGGTGCCCGCGGTCAGCGCCGGCGTGGTGACGGAGTAGTCGACCGTGGCGGGACCGTCCTGGGGCAGGCCCGGGATGATCGAGGTGACCGGGATGTCCGCGCCGCCGTTGACCTTCAGCGTCAGCTGGGTGAGCTTGGAGGCGATGACGCCGGGGACGACGTCGGGCAGCTGGGAGACGTCCGGGACCTCGGTGCAGGTGCCGCCGGTGGTCTGGGCGATCTTGCGCAGCGAGCCTTGCGTGCCGGCGTTGTCGCAGGCGGCGCCGTTGGACACGGCGAAGGTGAAGATCTTGATGCCGGCGTTCACGGCCTGCTGCAGGGCGGCGTCGACGGTGCCGCCGTCGGTGGATCCGCCGTCGGAGAAGAACACCATCAGCTTGCGTGCTTGCGGTGCCGCGGTGGCCGAGGAGATGCCGGCGGTGAGGCCGCCGACGAAGTTCGTGCTGCCGCCGGCGCTGCGGGGCGTGAAGAGCTGGACACCGCCGCCGATGAACGCGCTGCCCAGCGCCTCGGAGACGTCGGTGGTGCCGTTGCCGTTGGCGTCACTGGCGGGCGGGACGACTTTCTGGTCGCCACCGGCGGGGCTGACGTCGACGGACTGGCCGCTGGCGCCGAACACTGCGGCGCCGACGTTGCCGACGACGGTGTTGGGGACCGCGGCCTTGGCGTGCAGGGCCCTGGCGGCGGCTATTTCGCAGTCCAGGATCGTGGCGGGACTGCCGTCGCCGTTCTGGTCGCCGCCGCAGCCCGCGGCGACGCCGGTGCTGGTGGAACCGGAAACGTCCAGGACGTAGGTCAGCGCGGTGTCGACCACCGCGACGCCGGTGCCGATCGAGGCCTTGCCGGTGACGGTCACCGGGCCGGGAACCACCACCGCGTTGTTCACCGGGCTGGTGATCGTGACGCCGATGCTGGTGCCACCGGGCAGGTTGCCGGTGGCCGCGTGCGCGGGAATTGCGAGTGCCACGGTGGCCGCCAGTGCGGTGCCTACCGTGATCGTGGGTCTCATGCGATCCATCTCCGCTCGTTGGTTCGTCCCCGACCGAACGGAAGGAGACCGCACGTAGGGACGCTGATACGGCGGGTCACCGATTTGCATAGATAGACGACCTATTCGGCCTACTGCCGGTTCCGGTCTCGTGGATCTTGTGACTCGGGAAGAATCGGCCCGGTGATGTTCGGGGTGCTGGGTCCGGTGCAGGTCGGCGGCGTGGAGGTGGCCGCGGCCCGGCAGCGTGCCCTGCTGGCGATGCTCGCGCTGGACGCTGGCCGGATCGTGGGGCGTGACCAGCTGATCGGCGGCTTGTACTCGCAGGCGCCCTCGGGTGCGGCGAACGCGGTGCAGTCGCAGGTGTCGCGGTTGCGCAAGGCGTTGCCGTGGCTGGTGATCGAGCACCACCCGGCCGGGTATCGCCTGGTCGCGGAGCCGGCCGAGGTCGACGCGCACCTGTGCGCGGACCTGCTCGCCGCCGGGCGGGCCGCGGAGGCGCTGGCGTTGTGGCGTGGCCCCGCGCTGGCCGATGTGGACGCGCCGTTCGTCGCCGACGCACGTGCCCGGCTGGAGGAGCTGCGGATCTCCTGCGTGCTCGCCGCCGGCGGTATCGACGACCTGCGTGAGCTGCTCGCCGGGCATCCGTTGCGCGAGGACGTGCGGGCGGCGTTGATGCGCGCGCTGCATCGCGACGGCCGTCAGACCGACGCGCTCGACGTGTTCGCTCGGGGCCGGGAACTGCTCGCCGACGAGCTCGGGGTCGATCCCTCCCCCGGCCTGGCCGCCGCCCACCTCGAGCTGCTGCGGGCGCAGGCGCCGCATCGGGGTGTGCCCGCGCAGCTCACGAGCTTCGTCGGACGTGACGACGATCTGCGGCGGGTGGCCAAGTGGCTGCTGGAGAACCGGCTGGTCACGCTCATCGGACCGGGCGGCACCGGCAAGACGCGCCTCGCCGTCGAGCTCGCCCACCGTGAACCGGCCGAGGTGGCGTTCGTCGATCTCAGCGCCACCGCCGACGTGGCACGGGCGCTGCTGGACGGCGTCGGCCTCCGCGAAGCCGGTCTGGCCACCGCCGGGCCGGGGGTCGAGGACCGGTTGATCGCCGCGCTCGCCGCCAGGACCGTCCTGCTCGTCGTCGACAACTGCGAACACGTCATCGAGGACGCCGCCCGCGTCCTGGGCGCCGTGCTCGCCGCCTGCCCGGACGTGCGGGTGCTGGCGACCAGCCGGGAACCGCTCGGCATCACCGGCGAGACCCTCAGCCCGGTCACCGCTCTGGACGACGACGCGGCCGTGCGGCTGTTCCTGGACCGCGCGCAGGCTGTCAAGCCGGGTTTCACCGCTGAGCACGAGGTCGTCGCGGACGTCTGCCGCCGCCTCGACGGCATCGCGCTGGCCATCGAGCTCGCCGCCGCCCGCGTGCGGTCGCTGCCGCTGGGTGAGATCGCCAAGCGCCTCGACGACCGGTTCCGGTTGCTGTCCAAGGGCAGCCGCACCGCCGCGCCCCGCCACCGCACGCTGCACGCCGTCGTCGAGTGGAGCTGGGACCTGCTCACCGGCGCCGAACGCGACCTCGCCGCCCGCTTCACCGTCTTCAGCGGCGGCGCCGGCCTCGACGCGGCCACCAGCGTCACCGGGTCCGATGTGGACACCCTGACCTCGTTGGTGGACAAGTCACTCGTCGAGATCCACGGCGACCGCTACCGGATGCTCGACACCATCCGCGCGTTCTGCGCCACCCACGCACCGGACCTGCGCGACCGGCACGCCCGCTGGTTCCTGCGACGCGCACAAGAGGCCGAACCGCACCTGCGCGCGCACGAGCAGATCGAGTGGCTCACCGCGCTCGCGGCCGACCACGACAACCTCGTCGCCGCCGTCACCTGGGCCACCACCCACGACCTCGATTTGGCGCTCGAACTGGTCGCGGCGCTGGCGACCTACTACTGGTGCCGCGGCCTGCGCACCGAAGCCGCGCACCAGGCCGACGCCGTGCTGCACGCGTGCGGCGAGACACCGCCGCACGGACGTGAGCAGGAGTACGCGCTGTGCCTGCTCATCGCGTGGCCGATCGCGACCGGCGACCAGAGCGTGCGGATCCGGCAGGCCGACACACTGCTGGCCATCCTCGAGGGGCCGCCGCGCTACCCGATCATGACGATGATGTGGGGCATGGCGCTCGGTGCGCCCCGCGACGACTCACAGGTGTGGCACCGCCGCGACCGGCTGCTCGGCGACGATCCGTGGAGCACGGCGCTCGCACTGGTCGGCGACGGCCTCGTCGCCCGCATGGAAGGCGACGTCGCCGCGGGCCGGGACCTGTTGCGCCGCGGTGCCGAGGCGTTCGGGCGGATCGGTGACCGGTGGGGTGCGGCACTCGCGTTCAACCAGCTCGGCGAGGTCTCCCTGGCCGAAGGCGACGCCGCGAGCGCCCAGGTCCACATCGAACGGGCCCGCGGCCTGCTCGAGGAGCTCGGCGCCACCGAGGACACCGCCGAAGCGGTCATCGGACTGGCCCACGCCAAGCTGTCCGCGGGCGACCACGACGGCGCGCGGGCCGGTTTCGACACCGCGCTCACCCTGGCCCGGCGGTGCGGAGCGCTCGTCGTGCAGGCGGGCGGCCACCTCGGCCTGGCCGAGCTCGCCCGCCTGGAAGGTGACTACGCGACCGCCCGCGCCGAGTGCGACCGGGCGTGGGAGCTCACGCCCGGCGGCTGGTACGGGCCGGACGAGATGCGCTGCCACATCGCGATGGAACGCGGCCGGGTCGCGAAGGCCGAAGGCCACCCCGAGCAGGCCCGCGAGCACCTCGAAGAGGCACTGCGCCGGGCCGTCGGACAGCGCAACCTCGTAACCGAGACCGCCGTGCGCGCGGAACTCGCCGCCCTAGCCGCGACCTGATCCGCCGCCACCACAACCACGGCGGCAGCCGGTGATGCGCGATGAACGTCCACAGGTCGTCCTCGGCCACCTCGTGCGGGTGACGGCGCAACACCTCCAGGCACTCCCGCGACACCACACCGTGCTGACGCGCCACATGCGCGAGCGCCGTCGCACCGTTCTGACGTACCTCGATGCGGTTGTGGTCCAACGCCCGCGCTACCCGCCGCAACGTCACCCACGGATCCGGATACGACAGCGCCAGCCCGATCACCGACACCCCGACCATGCTCTCGTCGCGGTCGAACGCCGCGTCGACCTCCTCAGGGCGGTCGGTGCCCATCAGCGCCGAGAAGTCCCGCCAGTTCATGCCCTCACCACGCGTCGCACGGTCCAGCAGGAAACGCTGCCGGCCATCGGAACGCTCTCCCGTGCGTTCCCAGTCCGCTGCTAAGTACCGCCACACCGCCGCCGTGTCCGCGCGTGAGGTCGAGGCCAGGATCCGGCACAGCGCGAGTACGTGCTGCGGTTCGGAGGCCTCCGCGAGTTCGCCCAGCACTCCTGGTGGGCGGCCCAGGTCCTGCCACGCCAGCCACGCCAGCGTCGGTACGTCGTCGACGTCCACCCAGCCATCCGCCCCGCCCCTGCCGATCTCGGCAGGCGTCAGCGAGGCCCGAAGGCGGGCGTGTTCGATCGGGATCACGTCAGACCTGAGGCACCGCACGCAACAGCGCGCGCGTGTACTCGTGAGAAGGATTGAGCAGCACTTGTTCCACCGAGCCTTGTTCCACGATCTTCCCCTGATGCATCACCGCGACCCGGTCGGCGATCTGCCACGCCAGCCCGAGGTCGTGTGTGATGATCAATGAAGCAAGCCCCAGCTCCCGGCGCAACCGGAGCAGCAACGCCACGATCTCCCCGCGCACCGAGGCATCGAGCGACGCGACCGGCTCGTCGGCCACCAGCAGCCGGGGCTCCAGCACCAGTGCGCCGGCGATCACCACCCGCTGCTGCTGCCCCCCGGACAGCTCGTGCGGCAAGGCCTCCAGGTACAGGCTCGCCGGACGCAGCTCCGCCCGCTCCACAGCGGCCGTGACCAGCGATTCCTCGTCGCCGGGAATGCTGTGGACGCGCAGCCCCTCGGCCACCGCGTCGAGCACTTTGTGCCGCGGGTTCAGCGCGCTCGCCGGGTCCTGCAGGACGAGCTGCACCTGCCGTCGGAACGCCTTGAGCGCCTTGCCCTTCAACGGCACCTCGGCACCGTCGAAGATCACCCGACCGGAGGACGGCTTTCGCAACCCCATTATGGTACGAGCCAGTGTCGTTTTGCCGGATCCGGACTGCCCGACCAGCGCCACGATCTCGCCCCGGCCGATCGTGAGATCCACGCCGTCGACCGCGCGGGTCCGCCCGTAGTCCACAACCAGCCCCCGCACCTCCAGCAACGCCGCTTCGGAGGAAACGCGGGGCCCCCGCGTTCCCTCCAGGGTTACGCGGGGCTCCCGCGTACCGTTCTGGAGCACGCGGGGACCCTGCGTGTCGTGCTGGAGTACGGAAGCTCCCCGCGTGCACTCTGTGGCGGTGGTGAGGCGGTGGGCGGGGTCGCCGATCGTGGGGAACGCCGCCGCGAGCGCCGCCGTGTGTGAGTGCTGCGGGTTGGCGATCACCGCGCGGGTGGCGCCGCGTTCCACGACCTCGCCCTGGTGCATCACCGCGAGGTCGTCGCACGTCTCGGCCAGCACCGACAGGTCGTGACTGATCATCAGCAACCCGAGGTCCTGCTCGGCCACCAGCCGTTTGAGCAACCCCAGCACCTGCGCCTGCACGACCACGTCCAGCGCCGTAGTCGGCTCGTCCGCGATCACCACGGCCGGCCGGCACGCCAGCGCCATCGCGATCATCACCCGCTGCTGCTGCCCGCCCGAGAGCTCGTGCGGATAGGCACGCGCCTTCTCCCGCGGCAGCTCCACCTGCTCCAGCAGCTCGGCGACCCTGCCCTTGATGTCACCACCCGAAACACCGTGCAGGCGCACCGGCTCGGCGATCTGCTCACCGACCCGCCGCACCGGGTTGAGCGAGTGCATCGCGCCCTGGAACACCACCGACGCCGACGCCCACCGCACCGCCCGCAGCCGCCCCCACGACATCGTCTGGACGTCATCGCCGTCCAGCAGGATCGCACCGTCGACCCGCGCGGCCCTGGGCAGCAACCGCAGCACCGACATCGCCACCGTCGACTTGCCCGACCCCGACTCACCCGCAAGGCCGAGCGTCTGACCCCGCGCCAGCCCCAGGCTCACGTCGTTGACGACGCGTTTGTGTCCGTAGTGGACGGTGAGGTTCCGCAGTTCCAGCAACGTGCTCACCTCCTCGGCGTCACAACGGCTTCGAGGGCGCGCCCGACCAGCGTGAACGCCAGCACCACCAGCACGATCGCCAGGCCCGGCGGCAACAGGAACCACCACGCCCGCTGCGGCACCGCCCCGTGCAGCTGCGCCTGGTGCAGCATCGCGCCCCACGAGATCCGCGTCGGATCACCCAGCCCGAGGAACGCCAGCGTCGACTCCGCCACGATCGCCGACGCCACCGCCAGCGTCGCGTTGACCAGCACCAGCGGCACCACCGACGGCATCACGTGCCGGCCGATCACGTGCGCGTGCCCGCCACCGAGCGCCCGCGCGCGTTCCACGAACGGCCGGGCCTCGATCGTCAGCGTCTGCGCCCGCACCATCCGCGCCGTCGACGGCCAGCTCGTCAGGCCGATCGCCAGCACGATCGTCCCCAGGCCGCGCGGCAGCACCGTCGACAACGCGATCGCCAGCACCAGCGCCGGCAGCACGAGGAAGAAGTCGGTGACCCGCAGCAGCGTCCCGGCGAGCAGGCCGCCGAAATGACCGCTGACGACACCGACGAGCGTGCCGATGCCCACGGCCAGCACCGCCGCCGTCAGGCCGACGAACAACGACGTGCCCGCGCCCTGCAGCACCAGCAACGCCACCGACCGTCCGGTGTGGTCGGTGCCCAGCCAGTGCTCGCCGCCGGGCGTCTGCCACGGCGCCGCCGTCACCCGCGTGACGTCCAGGGCGTCCGCCGAGATCAGCAACGGCGCGAGCAGGGCCACCAGTGCGGCCGCGGCGAGGACCACGGCACCGAACACACCGGCCTTGTGCGCGAGAAACCGGTTCATACGACCTTCACCCGTGGATCCAGGACCCCGTGCAGCAGGTCGGCGAGCAGGTTCATCACCACGACCGCGCCCGCCGTCACGAGCAGCAGCCCCTGCAGCAGGAAGTAGTCCGGCCCGGTCAGCGCGTCGTAGAACAGCAGCCCGAGCCCCGGCCAGGAGAACACCGTCTCCGTCGTGATCGCCCCGGCCACCACCAGCCCGAACCGCAGGAACACCAGCGTGATCGCGGGCAGCACCGCGTTCGGCACCGCGTGACGGCGGCGCACCACATCGTCGCGCAACCCCTTCGCACGCGCCGTCACCAGATACGGCGCGTGCATCTCCTCCAGCAACGACGACCGCATCACCAGCATGTACTCCGCGCACACCACCGCGACCAGCGTGATCGACGGCAGCACCAGGTGATGACCGACGTCCAGCGCCTGCGACACGAAGTCCGGCGCCGTGTCGGTGTCGCGCATGCCCCGCGACGGGAACAGGTCACCGGTCACCATCATCAGCAGCATCCCGAGCCAGAACGTCGGCACCGCCCACAACGTCAGCGACACCCCCGTGGCGGCCCGGTCGAACGCGGAGTCGCGCCGCCACGCCGCCCGGACCCCCAGCCACAGCCCCAGCCCCACCGCGATCAGCGTCGACGTGCCGACCAGCAGCAGCGTCGGGCCCAGGCGTTCGGCGATCACCTCCGCCACCGGCCGGCGGAACGTGAACGACGTACCCAGATCACCCTGCAGCAGCGCGGTGAGATAGCTCCAGAACTGCTCGTGCAGCGGCCGGTCCAGGCCGAACTGGGCCGCCAGCTCGGCCTGCATCGCCGCCGTCGTCGGCCGCCCGCGCGTCATCGACACCACGGGATCGCCGGGCACCACCCGGAACAGGAAGAAACCCAGCACCGCCACCATCACCAGGCTCAGTGCGGCGCCACCGAGCCGGCCGGCCGGCCGCACCTACTCGCGCTCCCCTGCCGTGGCCCTGCGCCGTCGTGACAGCACGACCACAGCCAGCAGCACCAGCACCCGCGATCGCCGACGCCGGCCAGCGCGAACCCGGTCCACCCGGTGCGCTGCGCCTTTGCGGTCCGCTCGGCGGGCTCGGCACCGTAGTAGCCCCACATGCCGTTCTGCGCCATGATCACGCCACCCTGCGCCGGCTGCGTCGTGAACCGCGCGAAGTGATCGGACCGGTAGGCCTCCAGCGCGTTCTCGTAGGCCAGCACCACCGCGGGCACCTGGTCGTAGAACCGCGCCTGCATCTGCTTCACGATCTCCACCCGCTTGCCCTCGTCGAACTCCGAGAGCTGCTGGGCGTAGAGCCGGTCGTAGGTCTCGTCGCAGAAGTACGCGTCCGTCGTGCCGCCCTTGCCGTCCGCGCCAGGCCGCTGCGCGCACGTGTGCAGACCGAGGATGAAGTCCGGATCCACGTTCGTCGCCCACCCGGAGAACGCCAGGTCGTAGGTCGCCGCCGTGGTCGCCTCGTTGAGCTGGTTGTCCGACACCAGCCGCACGTCCAGCGCGATGCCGATGTCGGTCATCGACCGCTTCAGGTACTCGCTGGCCTGCTCGTCGTAGGCCCGCCCGGCGCGGCCGATCAGCCGCAGTGACAGACGCGTGCCGTCGGCCTTGCGCGCGACACCGGCCGCGTCCAGGGCCGCGTTCGCCGCCGCCGGGTCGAACTTGCGCTTCTCCCGCTCGCCCGGCTGCCAGTGCCACTGGCCGAACACCGGCGGCACCAGACCCCCGCCGACCTCCGCGTAGCCGAGGTTCACCCGCTGCACCAGCGAGTCGAGGTCGATGGCCTGCGCGATCGCCCGGCGCACCCGGACGTCCTTGAGCGCCGGGTTGCCGTCACCGATCGGCTCACCCAGCTTCGTCTGCGCACCGGGGTTGATCAGCAGCTCGGTGAAGCGACGGCCCTGCGCCTTGTTGCGCGTGACGCCGGGCTTGCCGTCGAGCGAGTCGAACTGGGCCGGCGCCATCCGGTTGACCAGGTCGACCTCGCCCTTGCCCAGCGCCTGCACCGCGGCGTCGGAGTTCTGGAAGTACACGAAGTGCAGCTCGTCGTACTTCGGGGCGCCGCGCCAGTAGCCCTTGTTGGCCTTGAGCTTGATGAACTGCCCGGCCACGTGCTCGGACAGCACGAACGGGCCCGAGCCCACGACCGGCATCTTGTCGTTGGCGTAGTCCTTGATGTTCGTGACCTGCTCCCACACGTGCCTGGGCACGATCGGGACGTCCAGCGCGAGCATCGTCACCTGCGGCGTCTTCGTCCTGATCACCACGGTGCGGTCGTCGGTCGCGGTGACGGTCTCGAAGTTGGTGACGAAGCTGCCGTTCGCGGTCCGTGCGACCTCGTTGGACAGCATCAGGTTGTAGGTGAACGCGACGTCCTGCGCCGTGATCGGCGCGCCGTCGGACCACTTCTTGCCGTCCGGGACCGTGAACGTCCACGTGAGCTTGTCCGCGGACGGTTCCCACCTGTTCGCGACGCCCTCGGTGACCCGCTGGTCGTCCGCCGCGTACGCGGTCAGGTAGTCGTACATCAACCGGCCGACCTCCGTGCTCGACTGGAACACCGCGAGGAACGGGTTCATCGAGTCGATCTGCTGCACGATCGCGACCTTGAGAATCACCGGCTGCTGAGCCACCGCGACCGGTGTCGCGAGACCCAACATCGTTGCTGTTGCAAGCAACGCGCCCAACTTCACCCGCATAAAATCCCTCTCCCCAGGCAAGCCCGCCGCTACGTTACCGAGATGTGCGGATCATGATCTCGGCGGACATGGAAGGCGCCACCGGAGTCACCTGGACCGGGGACGTCGTCCCCGGTACCGAGCAGTGGCAACGGTTCCGGCGCTTGTTCACAAATGAAGTCGACGCGTGCGTCGCGGGATTGGTTGCAGGCGGTGCGACAGAGGTAATCGTCAACGAAGCACACTCCTCGCAACGCAACCTATTGCTCGAAGAACTACACACGTGCGCGCGACTGCTCACGGGCAGACACAAACCGCTGTCGATGATGCAGGGCATCGACTCCGATGTGGACGGTGTCGTGTTCCTCGGCTACCACACCGGCGCGGGCGCTCCAGGCGTGCTCGCCCACACCTACCTGGAGAATTCGATCACCGGCGTCTGGCTCGACGGGGTGCCGGCCTCCGAGGGACGGCTCAACGCCGCCCTCGCCGCCGAGTACGGCGTGCCGGTGCTGATGGTCACCGGCGACGACCTCACGTGCGAGGACGCGGCCTCCTACACGCCCCGATCACGGTTCGTGGCGGTGAAGGAATGCGTGTCCCGCTACGCCGCCGTGTGCCTGCCGCCCGCGGTGGCTTTTTCACGGATCACAGAAGCGGCCACCGCGGCGATGGCACTGGCCGGGCGCTCGGCGGGCGTCGTGGCGGCCCATCGGATCGAGGTCGAGTTCGACGCCACCCACCTCGCCGACGCCGCCGCCGTCGTGCCCACCGTCGACCTGATCGGGGTACGCCGCGTCGGGTTCGACGCGGCGTCGATGACCGAGGCGATGAAGGCGTTCAAAGTCGTCACGCACGTCGCGGCCGGGGCGATCGAGGGCATCTACGGCTGACTCACAGACCGGCGAGGGCGAGCAGCCGTTCCATCTGCTCCACCGGCAGCCGCGGCGAGCAGGCCGCGGCGTGGGCGGTCCACTCGTCCTCGTCGGACAGCAACGCGACCAGGTACTCGACCGGCAGGCTGCGATGACCCGCGACCGCGCGGCGCACCGTGTGATCGGGATCGGTCGCGAGCTCCGCGGCGAGCCCGGCGGGCAGCTCCGGATCGCGCGGGGCCAGGCAGCGCATCCTCGGGTCCGGATCGGTGGCGAACCGGCGCAGGACCTCCGGTTCGAACGTGAGCACGTCCGCCGGGCGCCAGCTGGTGTGCTTCACCGGCCGGAACTCCCGGTCGATACGTTCCGCGGCCGGCCCGTCCACCAGGTGCGGGGCGTGCTTGGCCATCGTGACGCAGACGTGGTTGTCCTCGTCGTCGAGCAGCCGTGCCACGACCCGCGCCGGCAGCGACTCGCCCGCCGCCGCGGACGCCCGGAAGCACGGGTACGGCGAGTCCACGTGCGGCAACGGGTCGGCGGTGACCCAGTCCAGGCGCAGCATGCTCAGCTTCACCCGCGCCGCGAAGCACTCGGCCTCCAGCTCCAGCGCGTCGTCGTCGAGGTCCGGATCGAGGTCGATCAGGTCGGGGGCGGCCTCGATGCCGGCGTGGATGACCGACCGCAGTGGCTCCGGCGTGTCCTCCCGGACGAAGACCCCGAGCCGGACCAGCGCGTGCGCGTCCGTGGCCAGCAGGTCCCGCAACGCCGGCGGCAGCGCTGGATGCTCCGCCACCTGCGCGCGGACGTCCGGGTCGGGATCGGCCGCCAGCCGGGCGGCCGTCTCGTGGTCCAGGCTCGTGTGCCTGATCGCGCCCGCTCTGGTGACCGGATCGGCGAGCAGGGCCGGCACCAGGTCGGGCGGCGGTACCGGGTGCGGTAGCCGGGCGTAGTAGGTCGCACAGGCCGCCGCACGGACCTTGTCGTCGGCGTCGGTCAGCAACCTGCGCCGCACGTCCTCGGGGGCGTCGACCCACCAGCGCGCCAGCGTCGCCCTGACCTCGGGATCCGGGTCGGCCGCCAACCCGGCCCGCAGGTCCGGCGGCACGTGGCCGATCTTGGCGAGGGGTTGCCTGACCTTCGCGTCGGCGTCGTCGCTCAGCAGCTCGAACACCTCCCGCGCGGCACCCCGGTCACAGCCGATGGCGAGCGCGGTCCGGATCGAGACGTCCGGGTGCCGGGCCAGCCGCGTCCGGGCCGGGTCGGGCAGCTCCCGGTTGAGGGCCAGCGAGTGCAGCAGCCAGTGCCAGTCGGTCGCGATGGTCTCGTCGATCAGGTCATCGGTCAGATCCGGCCGCTTCGCGACCTCGCCGAAGCCGCGGCGACAGGCGATCAGGCGGCGGGCCATCCCTGCGGGCAGTGCCGGGTTGTGCGCGAGGCCCTCCAGCGCCTTGGACAGATGCACCGGCACGGCGTGCTCCTCTCGATCACCTCCATCGTTCCCGCGCGCGCAACCGGGTTCGCTCGACCAGGGCAGCTGTGCCGATTCCACCTGACCGGTCCGGATACGGTGGGCGGATGACGCTGGACGTGGCGCAGCTGTGCGCGCAGCTGATCCGGTTCGACACCACCAACCGCGGCGGCGGCGACTGCGCGGGCGAACGCGAGGCCGCCGAGCACGTGGCCGCGATCCTGCACGACAACGGCGTGCCACCCACGCTGCTCGAACCGGCCCCGCGCCGCACCAACGTCCTCGCGCGCATCCACGGTACCGACCCCGACCTGCCCGCGATCCTCGTCCAGGCCCACCTCGACGTCGTGCCCGCCGACCCCGCCGAGTGGAGCTTCGACCCGTTCGGCGGCGAGATCCGCGACGGCTTCGTCCACGGCCGCGGCGCCGTGGACATGAAGGACATGGCCGCCATGACGCTGGCCGTGATCAACCGCTGGCACACCGAGGGCCGCCGCCCGCGCCGCGACGTCGTACTGGCGTTCGTCGCCGACGAGGAGGACCAGGGCTACGCCGGCGCGCACTGGCTCGTCGAGCACCACGCCGCGCACTTCGCCGGCGTCGAGGCGGCGATCAGCGAGTCCGGCGCGTTCTCGTTCGACGTCGACGGCGTCCGCCTCTACCCGATCGGCACCGCCGAGCGCGGCACGTCGCACATGAAGCTCACCGCCGTCGGCCGCGCCGGCCACGGCTCGCGCAAGAACACCCAGAACGCCGTGACCGCGCTCGTCACCTCGTTGGCGCGCATCGCCGCGCACGAGCACCCGGTGCGCCTCACGCCGACGGTCGAGGCGTTTCTCGTGGGGGCGGGCAAGGCACTGGGTGTCGAGGTCGACCTGGACGACGTCGACGGCACGATCGCGCGACTCGGACCTGCGGCGAAGCTGGTGGAGAACACCGTCCGGTGCTCCGCGACGCCGACGATGCTGCAGGCCGGGTACAAGGTCAACGTCATCCCCGGCACCGCGACCGCGCAGCTCGACGTCCGCACACTGCCCGGCACCCTCGACGAGCTGGTCACGACCATCGACTCGCTGCTGGAAGACGGCGTGACGCGGGAGTTCCTGGAACACCAGCCGGCGGTAGAGGCGCCCGTGGACACCGCGTGGTTCGCCGCGATGGCCGAGGCGTTGCGCGACGAGGACCCGGCCGCGGCCGTCGTGCCGTACTGCCTGGGCGGCGGTACCGACGCGAAGGCGTTCAGCCGGCTCGGCATCCACTGCTACGGCTTCTCGCCGCTGTCGCTGCCGGTCGGGTTCGACTACCGGTCGATGGCGCACGGCGTCGACGAACGCGTCCCCGTCGCCGGCCTGGAGTTCGGGGTGCGCGTGCTGGACCGCTTCCTGGCCGGCTGACACCTGGCCAGAGGTCTTGTCCGGAACCTCGGGCCTGCTGGCGCCAGGAGGTCTGCAAGTACTACCAGCCCTTGATCGAATCGCCGCTGGCTACACCCAACCTGTTCGTTGCCTGCCGAACTCGTGTCTGTTCTGCCCTCCGCCCGATCACCCGGACCGAGGCGGCAACGGCAGCGGCATCGCGGGCAACCCGTCGATGCTCGCGATGTTGTACGGCTTCTTGCCGGTGTACTCGCGGAACTCCTCATCGGACTTGCGGCCGAAGTAATCAGCGTGCAGGTCACGCTCCGAGCGGTAGTCCAGGAACGGCACCGCGAACCCGCACGTGTCGGTGATCAGCTCCGCCGTCACCACGATCACCGCGCGCAGAGCAGGAGCGTCCGCATCACCGAAACCGGCGACCAGCTCGTCGAACCGCGGATCGTCGCGGAACACCGGCTCACCACGGCCGTGGATGCGCACGATCGACGGCGGCCCCTCGAACGCACACCACATCAACGTGATGCGGCCGTTCTCCCGCAGATGCGCGATCGTCTCGGCGTGGCTGCCACCGAAGTCCAGGTAGGCCACGGTGCGGTCGTCGAGGATCCGCAGCGTGCCCGCGCGGCCCTTGGGCGACAGGTTGACGTGGCCGTCACCCGTCAGCGGCGCCGTCGCCACGAAGAAGACCTTCTGGTCCTCGATGAACTCCTGCAGCCGCGGCTCGATGCGCTCGTAACTCTTACCCATGATCCGCAGTATCGACGGCGCGACCGGCATCTGTCAGCCGCGATTCCCAGGTGCTGAACGAGCTCAGTCCAGACCGGCCGCCTCCCGCGCCGCCTGCTCCACCCGCTTCCAGTGCGCCGCCCAGTCCGCGTCCGGCAGGTTCGAGTTGTTCACCACCAACCCGGCCGCACCGTCCAGGCCCTCACGCAGGATGTCCGCGTGGCCGGCGTGCCGGTTCGTCTCCGCGATCATGTGGACCAGCAGCAGTTGCAGCGTCACGTAGCGGCGCTGCTCGGACCACCACGGCACGACACCCGGCGCGTCCAGCGGCAGTTCGTCGATCACCGCGTCGACGAACTCGGTGACCCGCGCACGCAGCGAGAGAATGTCCTCACGCGACTCGTCCGCGGTGGCGAACATGTCCGCGTCCGGATCACCGTTCTCGATGTCGTCCACCCACGGCAGCTGCTCGCCGAACGGACGACCCAGGCAGGCGCCGAAGTACTCCTGCTCCAGCGTCGCCAGGTGCTTGACCAGGCCCAGCAGGTTCGTGCCGGTCGGCGTCAACGGCCGCCGCACGTCGTACTCCGACAGCCCGTCGAGCTTCCACAGCACCGCCTCACGGGCAACCTTCAAATAGCGGTGCAGGTCGGCTTTCGGATCTGAGGCCATACCGGTCAGCCTTTCAGAGGCCGCGCCGAGGCGAGAGCGATTTCCTCCAGCCGGGCGTGGTGCCCGGCCCACCAGCCCTCCGGCACCGGCGGCAGGTTCGGGTTGCCGTCCTGCATGCCGACCGCGCCGTCGATCAGCTCCCGCACCACGTCCGCGTGCCCCGCGTGACGATGCAGCTCGATCGACACCTGCACCAGCACCTGCCGCAACGTGACGGCGCGGCGAGCCTCGGACCACCACGTCACCACACCCGCACGATCCAGAGGCAACGACGCGATCGTCTCGTCGGCGAACGCGCGCACCCGCGCGTAGAAGTCCACCACCGACTCCCGCGACTCCTCGAGCGAGGCGTACATGTCCGAGACCGGGAAAGCGTCCGCCGTCGACCACAGTGGAGGGTCGGGGAAGGGCCGGTCGAACACGCGGCCGAAGTAGTTCAGCTCCACCCCGGCCGCGTGCTTCACCAGCCCCAGCAGGTTCGTGCCCGTCGGCGTCAACGGCCGCCGCACGTCGTACTCCGCCAACCCGTCGAGCTTCCACAGCAACGCCGAGCGCGCCGCGTTCAGGTACCCGTGCAGCAGTGTTTTCTCATCCACGCCGAGCAGCGTCTCAGACAGCACCGACAGCGCCGGATACCAGCAGGTCGAGGTGATCCGCCACCGGATACGACCCCCGCGAACCGGCTCACTCAAGGGGCATCGGAGCGTGCTAGCGCTTGGCGACGTTGAGGATCAGCGCGAAGTTGATCAGGTTCCACAACACGACCTCCTGGATCCTGCCGTTCGAGTCCCGCCAGAACGCGTGCAGGGCACGGCCGCCGTCATCGCCTGGCTCGGGGATGTCGTTCGTTGTGGGCGGCATGCGCGTGACGGTCGTCGTGCGCTCGAACGATCAAGATGCTGCCGACCAGCACCGTCACGAACAATGGGGACGCATTTGAGTGGGTAGTGTGCGCACAAAAGATGTTCGCGAAGGACGGAGACGCGGTGGACCGGAATGCCGGATTCGGCCGGGGTTTCGCATTTGTCGGCCGCCGCCACGAGCAGAAGCTGCTGTTCGACGCGATTCGGCACGCACCGGCCGTGGTCGTGGTCGAAGGCGACGCCGGCATGGGGAAGTCCCGGTTGGTGCACGAGGCCACGAAGATCCTGAAGTCGGATGGCTGGCGGGTGCTGACCGGCTTCTGTCACCCGTTGCGCGAACCCCTGCCGTACGGGCCGGTGATCGACGCGCTCGGCAAGGTCGGTCCGTGGCTGCCCGGCGCCGATCTGCCGCCCACGGCGGGCGCGCTGGCCCCGCTGCTGCCGGACCTCGCCGGTCTGCTCCCGCCCGCACCGTCCACACCGGACGATCCGGGCGCGGCCCGGCACCAGCTGATCCAGGCCGTGCGCTCGGTGCTCGCCGCGATCGGCCGGACGGTCCTGGTCGTCGAGGACCTGCACTGGGTCGACGACGCCACCCGCGAGCTGCTCCTGCTGCTCGCCCGTGACCTGCCCGAGCAGCTCGCCCTGGTGCTGACCCGCCGCGCCGAGGACCAGTGCCGCGTGCTCGGTGACGCCCACCGCCCCACCGTGATCCGGCTGGCGCCGCTGAGCGAGAGCGAGGTCGCCGAACTGGCCACCGTCGCGCTCGGCGGCGGTGCCACCCCCGAACTGTGCGCGGTGCTGCACCGCCGCAGCGAGGGGCTGCCGCTGGTCGCGGAGGAAGACCTGCTGACCTTCCGCGACCGCGACCGCCAGGACCCGCGCGAGCTGGAACACGCCGACGTGCCGGAGAGGCTGCGTGCGGCGGTCACCGAGCGGCTGGCCGTCCTGCGCCCGGGCGCGGCCGTGGTCGAGGCGGCGGCGTTGATCGGGGTCCAGGCCGGCAGGAACTCTCGTTGAGATTCGTCCGGGTTGAACCCGAGGTGGCCCGGTCCATCTGGGCGCTCGTGCCGCGGTGCTGCGGGAGACCAGGGCGGGCCGTACGCCTTCCGGCACGTGCTGGCCCTGCAGGTCGCCTACCAGCACGTCCCCGGGCCTCCCGGGCGCGCCTGCACCGGCGGGCCATCGAGGAGCGCCAGTCCCACGACCCGGCGCCACTGGTGCAGATCGCGCACCACACCCTCGCGACGGGTGATCGCGAGGGCTGGCTCGTGCGCGTCGAACAGGCGGCCGACCAGGCGGTGGCTCTCGGTGACACCGGCACCGCGGCCACGCTCCTGCACCAGATCCTGAACCAGTCGGACGTCAGCGCCGGGCGGCGTTCCCAGGCCGCGCTCGCGCTCGCCAGGATCGCTGACTACGGCACCGACTACGCCGCGAGCGCCCGGCTGCTGAGAGACGTGCTGGCCGATCCGCTGCTGCCGGAGGCGACCCGCGGCGAGGTCCGCCTGGGGCTCGGGCTGATCATGGTCAACGTCGCGAGCGACCCGGCCGGCCTCCGCGAGCTCGAACGCGCTGTCGGCGAACTGGCCACCGTCCCGGACAAGGCGGCGCGGGCGATGATCGCCCTGGCCAACGGCGACCATGACAGCGACGCCGCGCGTGCGTGGGGATGGCTCGAGCGGGCCGAGGAGGCCGTCCGGCACAGTACCGACGCGATCAAGGCCGCGGTCCAGGCCACCCGCCTCACCCTGATGGCCAGGGAAGGAGACCCCGCCGTCTGGGCACTGACCGACCAGCTGCCGCGCCGGAGTCCGGACAGCGCGGTCCTGGCCCACACCTGTCGTGCGCTGCACAACGTGAGCATGGCGGCCATAGAGCTCGGCCACGACCGGCGGGCCCGTGCTCTGCTGCTCGAGAACCTGGATCTCGCCCAGCGCATGGCGACCGGCGATACGACTGTCTCAACCGCGTCAGGCTGCTGTACCTCGACTGGGTGGCCGCCCGCTGGGACGGGCTAGAGGTCGGCTTCGCCGACCTGAAACGCGCCTACCCCGACGTCACGATGGTCGACCTCGGCCTCGCACTGTGCCGGGGGCGCCTCGCCGTCGTGCAGGGACGGTACTCCCAGGCCTTCGAACACTTCGCCGCCGCCGAGTCGCACACCGATGTCATCTCTGACGACCTGAACATCGAGATCTCCACCGAGCTCATCGCGGCCAGGCTCGCCCAGGGCGACCCACAGGCGGCCTGGGCGGTGGCCGAACCCGCGATGTCGGTGATGCGCGGGTTCGGCGACTGGGCTCGTATCACCGATCTGTTCCCGGTTTCGGTCGAGGCCGCGCTGGCCGCCGGGCATCGCGACGAAGCCGAGCGGCTCGTGGCCGAAGCCGAGGCCAGGACGCGCGGCCGGGACACTCCGGCCGCCGCGGCCGAGTGCGACCTCGTGAAGGGACTGCTCCTGCGCGACACCGAGCCGGCCACCGCCGCCGAGCACTTCGCCGCGGCCCACCACCGGTGGCTGGACATCGGCAGGCCCTACCACGCGGCGAAAGCCGCCGAGCACCTCGGAAACGTCCTGGCGTGCTCCCACCCCGAGGACGCGGCCACGCACCTCACCGAGTCCGCGCGCGTCCACACCGAACTCGGCGCGACCGCTGACGCCGCGCGCTGCCGGCAAGCCCTGCGCGCGCTGGGGATCGACGAACCGGGCCGGCGCGGCCGCCGGGGCTACGGCGGCGAGCTGTCGCCCCGTGAGGTGCAGGTCGCCGGACTGCTCGGCTCCGGCGCCACCAACTCCGACATCGCCCAGACCCTGTTCCTCTCACCCCGCACGGTCGAGAAGCACGTGGCCCGAGTCCTGGCGAAGCTGGGCACGGACCGCAAAGGCGTCCACACCACCCCGGCCGATCCGGACCGCCCCTGAACGCTCAGTCGGCAGTGGTGAGCACCAGCAGGTCGAGGTGATCCACCACCGGCCCGGACTCCACCTCGGCCGCCTTGATCAACCGCACCCGGCCCTCGGTGAACTCCTCGGCGGACAGCGACCGCAGCAACGTGTCCGCCTCCCACCGCACCGTCGACGCCTTCTCCGCCAACGACGACGCGGTCACCTGCGGCACGGCTTCCAGACGCGCCACCGCGAACCCCAGCCCGGACGCCACCTCGTCGACCGTGGGAAAACCGGACAGGCCGCGCACCGCCTCCGGGAAGAACCGGAACAACCCGATGCCCTGATGCCGTTCCCGGAACAACGACCGCAACACCACCACACCGCCCGGTCGCAGCACCCGCCGCAACTCCGCCCCGGCCACCGCCAGATCCGGCACGTGGTGCACCACAGTGGACATCCACACCACGTCGGCCGACGCGTCCGGCAGCGGAATCGACGAAGCGTCCCCGGTGAGCATCGGCAGCCCTGACGCCGCCCTCATGTCCGCGGAAGGCTCGACCGCCACCACGGACACGTCCGGGAACCACTCGCCGAACGCCCGCACGAACAACCCGGTACCCGCCCCCAGATCCAGCACCGTCCGCCCAGGCAGGAAATACGGTGCCACCGCGTCACGCCAAGACGACAAACCGGACAACGGAACCTCACGCGCCACCCGGTATGAGGTGGCTTCCACAGTGTCGTAGCGCGTCATAAAAACCACCCAACCCCATACGGATGGCGGGATGACAGTGAGCCTTGACACGCACTTCACTTGGCGGAGCCATGTCCCTGCCGTGGTTCGAAGGGTTGCCCTGCATGCGAAAGAGCCATCTCAGACCCCTGATCGGGGTCACCGTCGCCGCGAGCGTCGTCTTCGCGATGGGAGGCGTGCCCACCGGCGCGGCCCCGGACGCTCCGGAAACAGCGACGAACTACCAGGTCAGCAACGTGCGCACGGTCGAACAGCGCACCAAGCTCGCCAAGTCCGGCGCCGCGATCGACTCGATCGAGGAGCACGGCATCGTCGTGATCACCGCGACCGAGCGCGAGGCGCGCAACCTCAAGGCCCAGGGCTTCGAGGTCCGCGAGCTGCCGAAGCGGATGGAGGCGAGCGCCGCGGTCGGGCCGTTCGACTTCCCCGCCGCGGACTCGAACTACCACAACTACGCCGAGATGACGACGGAGATCAACCAGGCCGTCGCCGCGTACCCGAACCTGATCAGCAAGCAGGTCATCGGCAAGTCCTACGAGAACCGCGACATCGTCGCGCTCAAGATCAGCGACAACGTCGCGGCCGACGAGAACGAGCCGGAGGTGCTGTTCACGCACCACCAGCACGCTCGTGAGCACCTGACCGTCGAAATGGCGCTGTACCTGGTCAACCAGTTCACGTCGCAGTACGCGAGCGACGCGCGGATCAAGGCCATGGTCGACACCCGCGAGATCTGGATCATCCCGGACGTCAACCCCGACGGCGGCGAGTACGACATCGCGACCGGCTCCTACCGGTCGTGGCGCAAGAACCGGCAGCCCAACGCCGGCTCCAGCAACGTCGGCACCGACCTCAACCGCAACTGGGGTTACAAGTGGGGCTGCTGCGGCGGTTCGTCGGGCAGCACCGGCAGTGACACCTACCGCGGGCCGAGCGCGGAGTCCGCGCCCGAGGTGAAGGTCGTGGCCGACTTCGTCCGCGGCCGCAACGTCGGTGGCAAGCAGCAGATCGGCGCGTCCATCGACTTCCACACCTACAGCGAGCTCATCCTGTGGCCGTGGGGATGGACCTACGACGACGTCGCGCCCGGTCTGACGCAGGACCAGCGCGACACGTTCGCCAAGATCGGCCAGGACATGGCGGCGACGAACAACTACACGCCCGAGCAGTCCAGCGACCTGTACATCACCGACGGGTCGATCCCGGACTGGCTGTGGGGCACGCAGGGCATCTTCGCCTACACCTTCGAGATGTACCCCGGCGCGTCCGGGGGCGGCGGCTTCTACCCGCCCGACGAGGTGATCCCGGCGCAGACCGCCCGTAACAAGGAGGCCGTGCTGCAGCTGCTGGAGCGCGCCGACTGCCCGTACGAGGCCATCGGCAAGGAACAGCAGTACTGCGGCACGACCCCGCCGCTGCCCGGCAAGTTCTTCGAGAACGCCACGGACTTCCAGATCAGGGACAACACCACGATCAACTCCCCGATCACGGTGTCCGAGGTGACGGGCAACGCCCCGACGACCCTCAAGGTCGCCGTGGACATCAAGCACACCTACCAGGGCGACCTGCGCGTCGAACTGGTCGCGCCGGACGGCACCGTCTACGTCCTGCACAACCGCACCGGCAGCGGTACGGACAACATCAACACCACCTACACCGTCAACGCCTCCAGCGAGGTCGCCAACGGCGGCTGGCAGCTGCGAGTCAACGACAACGCCAACCAGGACACCGGGTTCCTCGACAAGTGGAGCCTGCAGTTCTGACCCAGCAGTTCTGAAAGACCGTGTTGTCAGGGCGCCGGTACGCCGGCGCCCTGACGCTCGTAGTCCCGCACCGGCATCGAGTCGTGCAGACGCACGCCCTTCGAGTTGAGCTTGGCCAACGGCCGCACCAACCACGACGGCAACGACGTCACCAACTGCATGCCTCGCACCAGACCCCACACACCCGCGCGTGACTGTGGAATCAGCGTCTTCGCCGCACCGAGCGCGAACGCCCTGCTGGCGTGGACCACATCCCGCATCTCACTCTCGTAGCGCGCGAACGCCGCCACGTAGTCGTCGTCCCGTGAGAGTTCACCCGCGAGCACATACGCGCCGAGCACCGCGAGACTCGTGCTGCCACCGATCGCCGGACCGGGGCAGTAGGCCGCGTCCCCGACCAGCGCGACCCGTCCGCGCGACCACGTGTCCTCCCGCAGCTGCGTGATCGAGTCGAAGTAGAACGCCCGCTCGTCGTCCAGGTACCGCAGCCACTCGCCGACCTCGGGGTGCAGGTCCGTGAACGCCTCCCGCAGCAGCTGCTTCTGCCGTTCGACGTCGCGGTGGTGATACTGCAACTCCGTACTGCGGAACAGGAACACCGCCCGCGCATCGTCCAGATGCCGTGCGCCGTACACCGACGCACTGCGCCCCGGACCGATGTGCCCGGCCATCTCACCGGGCACACCCACCTCGCGCGGAACGGACAACACCGCGAGATAGGCACCCACGAAGTTCTTGGCGACCTCGCCGAACACGAGCCGCCGCACGTTCGAGTGCAACCCATCCGCTCCGATGACCAGGTCGAACCGCCGCGGCGCACCCACCTCGAACGTCACCGCGCCGTCGTCGATCGACGTGATCGAGTCGCCGAACACGTACTCGACGTCGTCGCGCGTGGCGTCGTAACAGATCTCGCTCAGGTCGTCGCGCATGATCTCGACGTGCCGGTCCGACGCGGCCGCGAAGATCTTCCGGACATCGCCGCTGATCGGCTTGCGCGTCCCCTCGCGCAGGAACGTCAGGCGTTCGGTCCCGGTCGCCAGCGACTCGATGCGCGGCAGGACACCCATCCGTTCGGAGATGTCCATCGCCGGCTTGAACAGGTCCACCGCGTGCCCGCCGGTCTTGCGCAGCACCGGTGACCGCTCCACCACGGTCACCTCGTGCCCGTACCTCGTCAGCCAATACGCCAGCACCGGTCCCGCGATGCTCGCCCCGGAGATGAGAATCCGCACGTCAGCTCCCCTTACTTAACGGTCGGTAAGTGCACTTTCACGAGCCTAGCACTGCACTTACCGTCCGTTAAGTCAGTTATGCTGCGCCGGTGGCCAAGACCGACACGAAGCAGCGGATTCTGCAGACCGCACGGGAGCTGTTCGCGACCAAGGGCGTGCAGCAGACCAGCCTGCAGGAGATCGCCGACCGCCTCGGCATCACCAAACCCGCGCTCTACTACCACTTCAGCTCACGCGAGGACCTGATCCGCAGCATCGTGACGCCACTGCTCGACGACGGCGAGCAGTTCCTCGCCCGCATGGAGGAACGCGGCGACGTGACTCCCCTCGAGCTGATCGAGGGCTTCTTCGACTTCCACCACCGCCACCGCCGCGACGTGCTGCTCCTGCTCACCGAGATCACCACGCTCGCCGAGCTCGGCCTCATCGACATGGTGCTGTCCTGGCGGGCCCGCCTGACCCGGCTCATGTTCGGCCCGGAGCCGACGCTGGAGCAGGAAACCAGTGCGGTGCTGGCGTTCGGCGGCATGCAGGACTGCACCATGCAGTTCCCCGACGCCCCCGTGGACGAGCTGCGCGCCGCCACCGTGAAGGCCGCGTGCGCCGCGCTCG
>CAVYUS010000012.1:0-450605 GCA_963771775.1 uncultured Actinomycetota bacterium | reverse complement strand
AAAGGTCGGTCGAACGCTGCCGGGAACGCCCGCTCGTACATCTCGCGACCCATGCCGCGCGACTGAAGCAGCGTGTGGTCGATGTCCCAGAGCACGAGCAGCCGCTGCCCGTCTTGATGAGATCATGTAGCGAGCTTTGTCCACTCGTTTGGGCTCTCGTGCCGGGCGTAGCATCAGCGCAGGTCAACGCTTCCCAGAGGTGGGTACTGGACGAACAGCTCGCAGTCACGATCGGCGAACGGGTGCGTTTGCGTTGCCTCGCCTCGCGCATGCCGAAAACGGTGATTGCTGGGGCCTGGCGGGCATCACTGCGCCCGACTACCTGTACCAAATCGAACGCGGGCTCAAGCTCCCCACAGTCACCGTGTTGAAGCAGCTTGCCGAAGTGCTGAACGTGTCGGCCGACGAGCTGTTGAGCTCCACCGCGAAACGTGAGGTATCGACTCGCTCAGGCTCGGCAGGCGACGCGCTGTACAGGGCGTTCACTCGGCCATTGGTCTCGGATAGCGGCGCGGTTATCGACGTGAAAGCGTTGCGCTGCAGCGTCTTGCTCGCTTGGGAGACCTGGCAGACGTCGGCCACGCGATACAGCAAGCTCGCGCCGGAACTCCCCGCGCTCGTTGTCGAAACCTGAGCAAGCGTTGCGTGGCAGCGGGCAAACCCCCGCAGCTGAACGGCGAAGAAGTTCAGTGCTGCGCCGCTGATCTGTACGCGTTGCTGCGGCAAGCGTCACCAAACGGCTCTGCAGGGTCGAAAATATTTCCATGCTCGCGGCGGACCGGGAGATCCGTGCCGGCGAGAACGCGGACGACTCGCTGCGATTGGCGATGGTCCAGTGGAACCTGGCGCAGGTCCTGGCTTGCCGATGGAGAACCTGAAGGCGCGGAAGACGTCGCGATGCACGGGGCTGAATCGCTCGGTGCGCTGATCGAGGACAACCTCGACGCCTTGGCGCTCCGCGGTGTGCTCCTGCTCGTCGGTTCCATTGCAGCCGCACGTCGTGGTGACGCCTGGCGAGCCAGAGAGCGTGTGCGGGCGGTCGAGCCTTTGGCCAAGCGGACCGGCGAACGCAACACGTTGTGGACGGTGTTCGGTCCAACGAATGTCGCGATGCACGCAGTCAGCATCGAGGTAGAAGCCTGTGCGGCCGCCGACGGGCTTCGCCTGGCCGAACAGATCGATCACGACCGCTCCCCCTCGATCCAACGCCGCGTGGCGTTCCTCCTCGATCAGGCCAAGGGCCAGGTGCAGCGCCGTGATTACGGCAGTGCGTTGGTCATGCTGTCCGCCACCGAGCGCGAAGCACCGAAGACCTGAAGCATTGGCCTGCCGCACACAAGTTGCTGGAAACGCTCGTCCAGCGGGCTCGGCGGTCGATCGCGACGGAAGCCGCCCGTTTTAACTCGCGTTGGCGCGCACCTCTCTGAGCAGCAGCGCTCCCGGTCGGGCCTAGCTGCAGCTCCGGGTTACTGACCCGTAGTCGATCTAGCGTCGCTGCTGGCGCCTGAGACAGACCCGCTCGGCTCACCGGCTGATACGGGCCAGCTCCCCCGATCTCAGGCGCCAACCCACAGCTGCCCGCGTCGAGGAGTGCGCACCGTGTTGTCTCCCGAGGATGTTGATCTGGTCGCGGGACTTCGAAAGATCGCAGAGCTGATGCCTGGCGTTGCCTTCGACATCGTCATGGAGACTCTGAGCCCCCAACGAGAGCACGAAGTCTCCGTCAACACCCTCATCTCGCTCTGGAGAGATCGTCTCCCAGCGAGCTGAACGTCGTGGCCTGCCTGATCGGCTGATTTTGCTTGCAGCAAGCGCAGCGGCCTGACTACGCGGGTTGACGGCCTCACCTAGGTTTCCAGTGCGGCAGCCATAAAGACAAGCCGGGACCGCAGTGACTAAGAACTTCCGTCCGTCGATGACAGAGCGTTCAATTGGGCGCGTTCTCCGCAAGTGGCGAGATGACGCTGACATGACGCTCGCTAAAGCTTGCGTTGAGGCTGGCTTCTCGGTGGCCACATTAAGCCTGAACGAGAACGCGATAAAGCCGTTCGATCCTCTCGACATCATGATTCTTGGACGCGTTTACAAACTTCCGAACGAGATCTGGAAGCATGAAGTCAGACGCGCCGAGTTCGCAGCAAGAGAACGTACGCAAACCAAAGATAAGCAGTCTGCCCTAGAGCTTAACGCAGCGAAGGACGTAAAGAATGTACTCACATTGAGGCAACGACGATCTGCGCGCTTGGAGCGGATCTGATCCCGCGTCTTGCCCAGACTCCTGAGTACAGGATCGCGGCTACAGCGCTAGGGTGCCCCACCTACCCGAGTGACGATCCGGCACGCAAGGCAGAGCTGCAGACGGACTGGATCAAAAGCCTTGCCTCTAGCAAGACTTCGGGCGTTAGTGCGGACCTGGTGGTCACCAAACGGTCGATTCACCGATTGGTCGGCAACCCGACAATCACAAACGCTGCCCTAGTTCAGCTGGTGCACCTGTCGGAAATCGACAGTTTCACTGTTCAAGTTTTAGATGACGACGTCCAGGCCGACCTTCAACTTCTAAGTTCTTACATGCACTTGAAATTTCCGCACAAGCAACACGATGACGTGGTGTAAGTGGAGCACATAGGGAGCGGGCGATACATCGCTGACCAGGTGTCCTGCCAGTTGATCCAGCAAGGGTTCAAGGCGTTGCAGGGGACGCGCGCTGACTCCCGCTCAGTCCGTCGAAGCAATCGCCGAGGCAGCCAGTTCCTTCACATCGCGTTCGTCTCGCCACGCCTCCTCAAGCATGCCCCGTTCGACTGCACGAATAGGACAGTAGCAAGATGGATCAACCGGCATTTACGCCTCGGAGCTGTGAACTCGGCGATTCCCTGCGAACCCTCCGCAAACAGTTCGCCAAGGGAAGCGAGTTCGCCGAACTGCTCGACGGGACCTGAGCAAGGTATCCAACATCGAGCGCGGCAAGGTACGTCCGACTGAAGTAGACCTGGCTGAGCACCTGACGGCCTGCGGCAAGGATCGCAGTTGGATAACCACCTTCGCCGACCACTACCGGCAAGCATTCGAGCCCTACTTTGCCCAAGGATCAGACAACTTCAGCACGGTCATGTTTGCCGAACGCGCCGCGGCTACCATCATCGGCTACGGCAGGGCAGCGATCCGGAGCTTCTTCGAACCGACGTGTACACGGAAAAGTTGCTACAGATACGGGGAGTGGGCCCGCAACAGATCCATCAGCCGTCCAATCCCAACGGGAGCGCCAGAGAATTTTTCAGTCCGCGGTCAACCAACTTTCCTGTTCTATGTCGCAGAAACGGCCGTGAGCGCGTATCTCGATGAAGCCCGCGCACGTATGGACCAGCTCGACTACTTAGGCGCTCTTCTCGGCTTCTCCGAATCATCCCGATCGGCAATGAGTTGCCTTCCTCGATCGACTTCACGATTTTCGAGCACGAGAAGACACCTACGACCGTGGTGGTGGACTGTGAATTCGCCAAGCTTTTCATCCAGGATGATGCCGCGATTTCTCAGTGCCGGACAGTCCTGACGGCATTGAACGACATGGCCCTGAACCACACCGATTCGAGTGGCCTTCTCAGTCGGCTGCTCACAGAAGAGTATGTGGCAGGCCTCAAAGCAGCGACGGGCGAACGGCCGGCGGCGTCGTGATCTGAGCAGCAGCATCGACCAGCGCAACGAGAACGGTGCCGCTTCCTGAGCCGGAAGCGGCACCGTTCGCTTGCACTGCAAGGACTACGCGGCGTCAGCCACCTTGCCGGTCAACTCGAAGTCGGCGCCCGTCGGCTGCAGCCGCTCGGAAGTTGAACCGGACCTGCTCCGCACCCTCGGCCTCGCTGTCGGCAAGAGTCGGCACGGTGACGTCCACCGACGTCTGACCAGGCTCGATGAACGCCCACAACTGCAGCCCGGTCGACGACAACGGCCGCGACGGCAACGCCTCCTCGCCCGAGTTCTGCATCAGCCAGTCGGCGTCGACGTCCGTTGTGGACAGTTCGCCCGCACCGGCCGGAGCCAGGGGAAGACCGACCAGGACGAAGCTCGCGTCGGCGGGCTCCGAGATGGTCAGCTTCCAGGTGAGGGTGCCGCCTTCGGACACGCTGTCGGCGACGGGCGTGACCGTCAGCGACGGCTCCGGGTCGTCGTTGCGCACGAGCAGGCCGCCGAACGCCGCGCCCACCACGGCGTTGTCGATCGCCTGCACCATGACGGAGTAGCGGGTGTCGGCACTCCACCTGGTGTTGCCGGTGAAGCTGATCGGCACGTCGGTGCGGTGCTCGCCCGGCTTCAGCGTCACGAGCTTGGTGGCCGGCTGGTTCGCGGCGTCGTTGTAGAACAGCCGGACGGTGCGGGTGCCGTTGCCCGTGGCGGTGACGGCGACGTTGTGGGTCTGGGTCGCCGAGTCGCCCTCGTCGACCGTCGTCAGGGCGGCGTCCACGCGGCCCAGCCGCGCGGGCACGACCGGGACGAGGCCGTTGTCCCAGCCGTAGGCGTCGATGAGCCACGCGTCACCGGACGCGGACTCGGGCACCAGTTCCAGGGCGGTCATCCGGCCGAGGTCCGCGGGCAGTGGGACGCGGACTTCCTGCGCCCACAGGGAACTCGTCCGGTCGGTTCCGGGCAGACCGCGTCACCGACACCGCGCCCAGCGAGCGCCTCTGTCCACTTTGGTCGGTCACGAAGACGCCGAACTTGGTGGCGGCGGCGTTCGGCGGGACGGCCAGGCGCAGCGCCAGGTCCTTCGAACCGTGCAGGGACACCGGCTTGGGCAGCGCGACGGTGCCGGCCTGACCGGCGGCGGACCACTTGAGCGCGACCGACTGGCGTTCGGGCTGGGCGCCCGCACCGCGGAAGCTGACGAAGTGCGGCGAGCGAGGACCACAGGCTGCAGCCGTGTCACGGGTGACCTGCGCGCAAACCCGTGCGCTGCCGGAAGCAGAAGTAGAACCGTCCGGCACGACGAACGACCTGCGGTCGCCACCGACGGCGTGTGAGAGGACGCGGGCCGGGTCGGCGGACGGGGCGCGGACGCCGGAGCCGTCGAGCAGCGGCAGCACCGACTCGTCGCGGGCGAGGAACAGCTTCGCGGACGCCGCGACGTAAGTGGCGCCCATGGTCTGCTGCTGGTCCGCGGTCAGGCGCGTCGGCGTGCCGTCGGAGCACACGGCGTCCGGCTGGCCCTGCCAGAAGTCGTCGTTCGCCGGCGCTTCGGCCTGGCCGGGGGTCCATTCGCTGTTGAAGAAGTTGTGGTTCGCGCCGATCATGTACAGGGCGCTGTGCAACGCGGTGTCGCGGCTGATGCCACGGGTCTGGTCCACGAACATCTGGCCCTGCAGGTCGGACACGTCGCCGTCGCAGCCGGGCAGGAACGTCACCGAGGGGACGTCGGGCGCCGGGTTGTGGCCGAAGATCGTGGGACCGATCAGCACGTTGCCGCGGATCGTCCACCGCACCGGGCCGTTGAAGCCGGTGTCGCCGGGCGGCGGGGTGAGGCTGTCCGTCGCGGCGCGGTTGACGCCCTCGCCGCCGCGGGAGTGGCCGATCAGCAGCACCTTCGACATGTCGGCGGCGGGCGCGGCCTTGACGGCGTCCGGCGCGGATCCTCGGGCCGAGGACCACTCCGCCCACTTCGCCAAGTGGTGGCGCACCAAGGAAGAACGTCCCTGCGCGCCGGCGTCGACGGTCGACGCGTCCTGCGCGTTGATGCCGTTGGCGGAGATGGACACCGTCACGTAACCCTGCGAGGCGAGCAGTTCCTGCGCCTTCAGGTAACCGCGGTGGCTCGGCACGGCGGTCATGCCGGCCGGACACGGCCAGTCGGCGGTGATCTGGTTCGGCACCGTCTTGCTGTAGCAGGTGAAGTGCCTGCCGTGCAGGAAGAGGGCCAGCGGCCGCTTGCCCGAAACGCCCTTGGGCGCAACGACGACGGCCTCCATCTCGATCGGCGCCTGGTAGTCGGGCAGCTTGATCGAGTCGAGCTTGTACTCACCCTTGGTCGTGGCGTAGGGCCCGGGCTTGCCCGGATCCGTGGCGGCTTCGGGCAACAGCGCCGGCAGCTCCGGCACGGCGAGCGAGGCAGGCGGCGCGGGCGGCTGCACGTCCAACCGGCGTCCGGCCGAACGCACCTGGAGCGCACCGCGATCCTTCAGCGGGGCCGTCAGCGTGAAGGTGCGCAGGTTCGCCGACTCCTTGGCCATGCCGAGGAACCGGTCGCCCTCCCAGAACTCCACGCCCGCGTCCGACAGCGGCAGCGTCGTGGGAGCGCTCCACTGGATCACGTCACCGGCGACGGTCCAGCCCGGTGCGGGTGGTGCCGGAGCGGCCGACGCGGGCAGCGCCGGTAGGACCGCGGTCAGCAGAACAGGTATCAACAGCGCGACAGTGCGGCGCATAAGTGGGTCCCCCTCAAAAAGGACTATCCACTCCGTTCTAGCCATGACGCACTGCACAAAGCTCGTCACTCAGCGGTAAAAACGCATATCAGGACGACAACCAGCCGATCGAACTGAGCCATTCAGAGCAATGGGGAGACACGTGCCCCATGTCACTTTCCCCTCAGGACCTCGAACACCGACCTCCAAGACAAACAGACAGCGGCGACCACCCGCCCTCGTTTCGGGCAGGACCGAAATCTCACTGGTCTCTGATGTCGGTGTCGCGCTCGTTCTGCCGCAGCTTGTTCCAGGTAGAGGTCAGGTCAGCCCGGATTCGCGCGATGCGGACCCCGAAGGCGTCGCGGATCTCCTGGGCGTCGACCTCGTCGGGGGCGCCGTGGTCGGGGGGCTCGGCGGTCATGGCGGGCGGGGTACCTCCCAGAGGGACTCCCCCAAACGTGGTCCCCGTCACTCCCTAGGATCGAACACGTGAGCACCCACCTCTACCTGCTGCGCCACGGCCAGACCGAGTGGTCCGAGACCGGCAGGCACACGGGACGCACTGACATCGAGCTGACGCCCGAGGGCGAGCAGCAGGCACGCCGCGCGGGCGCCACGCTCGCGCGGTTGCGTGGCACGGACCAGGCGCCGGCACTCGTGCTGACGAGCCCGCGGCAGCGAGCGACCAGGACGGCGAAGCTCGCCGGACTCGAGATCACCGCCACGACCGAGGACCTCGCCGAGTGGGACTACGGCGACTACGAGGGCATCACCACGCCGCAGATCCGCGAGCGCGTGCCGGGCTGGACGGTGTGGACGCACCCGATGCCGAACGGCGAGGCGCACGCGGAGGTGCAGGAGCGCGCCCGCAAGGTGCTCGACGACGTGCGCAAGATCCTGCCCGGCGGTGACGTGGTGCTGGTCGGGCACGGGCACTTCAGTCGCGTGCTGATCGCCGCGTGGCTCGGGCTGGCTCCCGACCAGGGCGTCCACTTCGGACTGGACCCGGCCGGCATCTGCCAGCTGGGCGACGAGCGGGGCGACCCGCAGGTGCGCAGGCTCAACGTGCCTGCCTGGGAGGTGTGATGATCCGGCGGGTGGAACCGCGTGACGTCGACGCGGTCGTCAAGCTGGTGCACGAGCTCGCGCTGTACGAACGTGCGCCGGAGCAGTGCCACCTCACGTCGGAGCAGCTGCACACCGCACTGTTCTCCGAGCACCCCGCGCTCTTCGGTCATGTGGCCGAAGTGGACGGTCAGGTCGCCGGAATCGCCTTGTGGTTCCTCAACTTCTCGACGTGGGACGGCGTCCACGGCATCTACCTCGAAGACCTCTACGTCACGCCGGAGCAGCGCGGCAACGGTCTCGGCAAGCAGCTTCTCGAAACGCTCGCCCAGGAATGCATCGCCAAGGGATACACCCGGCTGCAGTGGTGGGTGCTCAACTGGAACGAGCCGAGCATCGGCTTCTACCGGTCCCTCGGCGCGATCCCGATGGACGAGTGGACTGTCATGCGCGTCGCCGACGAGGCGCTGGCCAAGCTGGGCGCTGCACTCTGAAGGTTGAGGGAAGGTCTCGAAAGGCTCACGAAACAGGAATTCCAGACAGGCCGGGTCAGCGGTACTGGCAGCGTCCCGGCACGCCGATCCCCCGGCAATCCGAAAGTTCTGGAAGGACTGAACGATCGTGACTGACCCGACTACCCCCGAGATCGACACTGCGGCCGCACTGGGCATCCTCGTCGTGTTCGGCATCATCGCCGCCGTCTTCGCGGTGATCAGCATCGTGATCATGTGGAAGTTCTTCACCAAGGCCGGTCAGCCGGGCTGGGCGTCGATCATCCCGATCTACAACCTGTACGTGCTGACGCAGATCGCCGGCCGGCCGGCCTGGTGGACGGTTCTGCTGTGCATCCCCGGCGTGAACGCCATCGTGTTCGTGTTCATCGCGATCGACATCGCGAAGTCGTTCGGCAAGGACGCGATCTTCGGCGTCGTCGGCCTGTGGCTGTTCAGCCTCATCGGTTTCGCGATGCTCGGCTTCGGCAACGCGCAGTACCGCGGCCCGGCCGGCCGCCGGCGCCCGCCGCTGCCTACTGACACACCTGAGCCACCCTGCGCTCAGGCGAGGCCGGGTCTGTACTTCGGGCCCGGCCTTCACTATGGTCAGAAATGAAATCGTTTTCAGAACGTTTCAGACGCCGAGCTGCCGCCGCCCTCGACGCATGACGAGGAAGGACATCTCAACGATGAGGCGTCGACTGACCGGCGCGTTCGTCGCGCTCGCGGTGGTCGTGGCACCGATGGGTGTGGCGAAGGCAGCCAGCTTCAACGTCAAGGACTACGGCGCGAAGGGCGACGGCAAGGCGGTCGACTCGGTCGCCATCGACAAGGCGATCGCCGCGGCGTCGGCAGCGGGCAACGGCGTGGTCGAGATCCCGCCGGGCACGTACCTGTCCCGCTCGATCCACCTGAAGAGCAACGTCACGATCAACATCCAGCAGGGTGCGCGGATCGTGGCGTCCGGCAGCGGCATCGACGCGCCGGAGCCGAACCCGACCTACCGCAAGTACCAGGACTTCGGGCACAGCCACTTCCGCAACGCCCTGCTGTGGGGCGAGAACGTCGAGAACATCAGCTTCACCGGCAAGGGCGTGATCGACGGCGCCAACAAGCTCGAGACCGGCGAGAACATCCCGGCGGGCAAGGGCGACAAGATGCTGTCGCTCAAGTTCTGCAAGAACGTCAACATCACCGACGTGACGTTCCGCGAGGCCGGGCACTTCGCGATCATCACCAACGGCTGCAACGGGATGAAGCTCGACCGCATCACCGTCGACTCCCCCGAGGACCGCGACGGCATCAACTTCATCAACAGCTCCAACATCGAGCTGTCGAACTCCACCATCGTCTCCAGCGACGACGCGGTGGCGTTCAAGAGCGACTACGCCACCGGCAAGACGTTCCTCAGCGAGAACAACATCGTCCGCGACTCGACCATCCAGTCGACCGAGAACAACGCCATCCAGTTCGGCTCCGAGACCTGCGGCAGCTTCAAGAACATCCAGTTCCGCAACCTCAAGGTCACCGGTGCCTCGAAGGCGGGCCTCGGCATGGTGTCGATGGACGGCGCGGTCATCGAGGACGTCCTCTACGACAACATCCAGCTCACCAAGACCGCCTCGCCGATCTACATCCACATCGGCAAGCGCAGCCGCTGCCCAGGCAGCCCGCCCGCCGGCAAGATCCGCAACATCACCTACCGGAACATCACCGGCACGAACCTGACGGCGCCGCGCGACATCCCCGGCGACCCGGAGTACGCGTCGACGATCTCCGGCCGGTCGGACTCGAAGATCACCGGCCTGACCTTCGACCGCGTCCGGCTGACGGTTCCGGGCAACCACAAGGAGTCCGACGCCGCGAAGAACCCGCCGGAGGTCTCCGGCGAGTACCCGCCGCGCATCTTCGGCGTGCGGCCGGCGTTCGGGTTCTGGATCCGCAACGCCACGGACGTGAAGTTCATCGACAGCACGATCGAGTTCGACCGCAGCGACGGGCGGCCGGCGTTCACCACGGACAGCGTTTCCGGGCTCTCGTTGAACGGCGTCAAGGTCGAGCGCAGCACAGGCGCGAACGACTTGTCGTGGCGCAAGAGCAGCGGTACGTCGGTCACGAACAGCACGACGACGAACGGTCAGGCGCTGCGGGCGAAGGCAAGTTAGACCGGAGGACAGGGCCCCGCCCTCCTCGGGGGCTGACCGGCCAATACGTACGACCCTAGCCGCGAAAACGGCCTGTCAACCCACCGGTCGGCGATCTGTGGACAACTCGGCTTCGACCACACCGCGTCGGCGAGTTGTCCACAGATCGGCCAACGGCGCCTTGACAGCGCGGACTCGCCGCTAAGTTTGTTCCGGTGAGTGGCGGTCAGTCCCCCGAGGAGGGTGGGGCCTGTTCTCCGGGCGCGAAATCGACGACGAACGCGACCTGCCGCTCAGCCTCCGATGACGCCGACCGCACCGTAGGTCGACGAGTCAGCCGCAGCCGAAGCCCCCGGAAGCTCGCCGTCCGCCCGCCAGTGGGCGGCGAGCACCAGCCCCGGCTCCAGCAGCTTCAGCCCGCAGACGAACTCCTCGACGTCCTGCTTGGACCGCGGCACCAGCACGCTCTGCATGCCGTCGGCGAGCTGGACCAGCTTGTCCACGAGCTCCGGCTCGACGTCCTTCGTCAGGTGCGTCAACGCCAGCAGACTGCCCTCGCACAACGCGGCGCGGTACCGGGCGACGACGCCGGCCGGCTCGTCGTCGATGTACGGGAGGATGCCGACCATCAGCACCGCGGTCGGCTGGGTGAAGTCGATGAGCCTGCGCGTCTCGGGGTCGCGCAGCACGGCTCCCACGTCGCACACGTCGGCCTGCACGATGGCGGCGTTGAGGTTTTCCCTCAGCATCGTGCGGGAGTGCGCGACGGTCACCGGGTCGTGGTCCACGTAGACGACGCGGCACGACGGGTCGAGGGCTTGGGCGACCTCGTGGACGTTGCCCGCGGTGGGGATGCCGCTGCCGAGGTCGAGGAACTGGCGGATGCCCATCTCCTCGACGCACAGCCGCACCACGCGGCGGGAGAAGGACCTGATGATGCGCGCCATTTCGGCGACCGGGAACTGCTTGATGGTTTCCTCGGCCAGCACGCGGTCAACGGCGAAGTTGTGCGCGCCACCGAGGTAGTAGTCGAACAGGCGAGCCACATTTGGGCGCTCGGAACTGCCGTTTGTCCTCACCCGCTGCGGGCCGTTCTGCACTGCGCACCTCACCCTGCTCCCGAGCGGCGCGAACGCTGGCAGCACGGTAACTGGCTACTCCGTTCGTGTCCATCCACCATTCGTGAACACGCAGGGTGACATCCGCCTTCGATTCAGGGTTACGCAGGGGCCCCGCGTACCCGACCAGCGGTACGCGGGGCCCCTGCGTGCCAAGAGACGTGCCCAGAGATCAGACGCCCGCGTACTGGCGGATCCAGTTGCGGTAGGGGGTGTGGTTGACGCTCGTGTAGTTGGAGCGCGTGGAGCGGTCCGACGTCGAGGCGACGCCGACCTGGCGGCCGTTCGCGAACATCGGGCCACCGGAGTCACCGCCGGCCGCGATGCCGTCGACCCTGCTCACCGAGATGGCGACGCCACCGCGGTAGTCACGGCCGTTGGTGTTCGTGACGCGGGTGTTCGCGACCTTCAGGTAGCGCGACTGGCAGTTGATCTCCGGCTGGTTGGTGCAGGTGGCACCCCAGCCGTAGAGCTGCACGGTCTGGCCGTTCGAGACGGTCGAGACGAGCGGGGAGAACGGCCCGGACATCGTCGTCGAGACCCGCGCCAGCGCCAGGTCGGCCGTCGGGTGCTTGATGATCTGGTTGGCGGTGACCAGCTGGCCACCGGAGGTCTGGTCCAGGCTGCCCGCGCGGAACGTGTAGGTGCCGTTGCCGGCCACGCAGTGCTCAGCGGTCAGGATCCACTGAGGCGCGATCTTCGTGGCGGAGCAGTTCTCCCGCCCGTTGAAGAACAGACGTGCCGCGTAGGGGAAGTTCGAGGCATAGCTGCCGCCGATGATCATCGGCGACATGTCCGGGTTCTCCGGAGCAGCCGTCGCGGTGGCGGGAGCGAGAGAGAGCGCCGTCAGGAAGGCGCCCGCGATCGCGGTCATCAAACGCATGGTTGGTCACCTCATGAGTGCAGGGAGTGGTTAAGCAACCACGCACAGCTTCACCCGCTCGTGTGACTGTGACCACCCTCCGTTAGTCGGCTTTGTCACCTTCGACCACATCGGGCGAGAGGCCCAAGGCCCATGCCCGGCCGTCGCGGGTGAACAGCAGCACGAGCACCGCGGCGCAGTAGAAGCCGGCCAGCGAACCCGCCAGCGGCTGCTCGGACGGGCCGTACGCGTACCAGGCACAGCCGAACAACAGCAGCTGCGTGACGATCACGGGCGTGCGTGCACCGTGACGGCCGCGGAACAACATGATCGACGCGAAGATCACCGCGCCGAACCAGATCACGAGCACGCCGGCCGCACCGAGGATCGGGCCTGCTGACGCTGCTCCCTGGACTACCCGCACGACGAGCGCGACGGCCAGCGCGATGCCGCCCAGGCCCTGCAGGAAGGTGAGCGCGGCGGCGATCCGCACCGAGCGCGGTGGCGCCGAGATCTCTGTGGTCACGGGGGACCTTTCCTCACGTTCTGTACTGGTCACGGATCGTAGGCCACCCGGTTGGAGGTCTCGGCCGGCACGGCCCACGGGGGAAGATCAAGGGGCCTTCAGCGAGCCGGCGGTCGTCCGGGGTGCACTCGCCAGCGAGGCTTGCAGGAGCTACGCCGCGCGAGCGGAAGGGAGATTTGCGCCACTTTCGTGAGGCTCGGGCCACCCTGAGGGAGGACATGCGCGCCGCGAACGGTCACGCACTGTCCTACTCTCAAGTTGTGCGCGCTCTTCTCGTGGTGAACCCGCAGGCGACTACAACTACGCCGGCGGGCCGAGACGTGTTAGCGCACGCGCTGGCCAGCGACGTGAAGCTGGAGGTCATCGAGACCTCCTACCGCGGCCATGCGGCGGACGCCGCGGCGGTGGCGGTGAAGGACGGATTCGACCTGGTCATCGCCCACGGCGGCGACGGCACGGTCAACGAGGTGGTCAACGGCATCCTGCGCGGCGGCCCACGCCCGGACAAGCCGATGCTCGGCGTCGTCCCCGGCGGTTCGGCCAACGTGTTCGCGGGCGCGCTCGGCATCCCGCGCGACCCCGTCGAGGCCACCCACGTGCTCCTTCAGGCGATCGAGCACGGCACCAAGCGACGCATCGGGCTCGGCCAGGTCTTCGCGGACGTCGTCGAGGGCGGCCGCTGGTTCACGTTCAACGCGGGCATGGGCCTGGACGCCGACGTCGTGGCGGGTGTAGAGGCCAAACGCGCGAAGGGCCGCAATGCGAGCCCCGCTCTCTATCTGCGGGTGGCTTTCAAGTCTTATGCGCAGAACGTGCGCAAGCCGCAGCACTTCACGATCGAGATTCCCGGAGAGGCGGCGTTCGACGACGTCGGCATGGTGTTCGTGTCGAACACCGACCCATGGACGTACTTCGGCGACAACGCCATCCAGCTCAACCCGAGTACTTCGTTCGACGGCGGACTTGGCCTGTCGGCGCTGCGGACACTGCGCGTGCCGACCGTCGCGCGCTACATCGCCCAGGTCCTCTCGACCGGGAACCCCAAGGGCGCGAATCTCGTTCGGCGTGACGACGTGGGTTATGTAAGAGTGAAGTGCGAGGAGCCGGCCAACCTGCAGGTGGACGGCGATTTCCTCGGTACGACGACTGCGGTGGAGTTCCGCGGGGTCCCCGATGCGTTGACTGTTGCCGTATAAGCAACTTGACAGTCCGTGATCGGTTCGTGACCGTCTCGGTACTCACCCGGGATGTACTGCAGTCGAGTGACAGCAGAGCGTGAAACCCCAGGTGAACGCTGTCGATCTTTTGGGTGAGTTCACTCACCGGGTCAGTGCTTACCCCTTGACATCCCGGCCGTTCGTGAAAGCATTCACAAGCACCCCAAAACGACCGCTGACAACCGGCGTGCCTTTGTGCGCGCCCACTGCTGAGGAGTAGTTCCAATGGACTGGCGCCACCGCGCGATCTGCCGCGACGAGGACCCCGAGCTGTTCTTCCCCGTTGGGAACAGTGGTCCCGCGCTGCTTCAGATCGCCGAGGCGAAGACCGTCTGCCGCCGTTGTCCCGTCGTCTCCGACTGCCTCGCGTGGGCGCTCGAGAGCGGCCAGGACGCCGGCGTCTGGGGCGGGATGAGCGAAGACGAGCGCCGCGCCCTCAAGCGCCGCAACGCCCGCACGCGGGCCCGCAGCAACGCCTGACCAGGCAGTTAGCCGCGAACCAAGCACACAGCGTTTGATCTTTATAGGAGAAGCCCGACACCGTGCCAGGTGTCGGGCTTCTTTTGTTTGCACACCCTCCCGCATGACCACGTGAGACCGCTGAGGCTGATCGTCACGTGTGCACGGCGTTAGTTTAGCGCCGCCCTCTGAGGGGCACGCGCAGGACCGCCTCTGTACCGCCTCGGGGCCGTCGCCGCAAGCTCAACGAGCCTCTCAATTCGGAATCAACAAGGGTCCGAACGATCTGCAAACCGAGACGATCGGTGCGCTCCAGGGAGAAACCGGGCGGAAGCCCCTTGCCGTCGTCGGAGATCGTCACGTCGAGCCACTTGGCGGAGCGCTCGGAGTGCACGACCACCTCTCCGCGCTGGCCAGGGGCATAGGCGTGCTCGAACGCGTTCTGCACGAGCTCGGTCAGCACCATCACCAGCGGCGTGGCGATCTCGGCCGGCACGACACCGAAACCACCCTCACGACGCACGCTCACCTGGGTCTCGGTGACCGCCACGTCGCTCATCATCGGGATGACCTTGTCGACCACGTCGTCCAGGTCGACCCGCTCGTCGACGGACATCGACAACGTCTCGTGAACCAGTGCGATGGAAGTCACACGGCGCACCGACTCGGCGAGTGCCTCCTTGGCCTCCGGGTTGCTCAACCTGCGGCTTTGCAGGCGCAGCAACGCCGCCACGGTCTGCAGGTTGTTCTTCACGCGGTGGTGGATCTCGCGGATCGTGGCGTCCTTGGACATCAGCGCCCGGTCGCGCCTGCGCACCTCGGTGACGTCGCGGCACAGCACGATCGCGCCGGCCGCCTGGCCACGCGGCCGCAACGGCAGCGCGCGGAACAGGACCGCGGCCCCCCTGCGCGACTCCGCCTCCATGCGCATCGACGGCTTGCCGTCCAACGCCAGCCGCATCCGCTGGGCCACCTCGGTGGCGTCGAACGGGTCGCCGATGAGGCTGCGGGTGAGCGGTGCGAGGTGCACGCCCACCAGGTCGGAGGCGTGGCCCATGCGGTGAAACGCCGACAGCGCGTTCGGCGACGCGAACACCACGGCACCGGACGGGTCGAGCCTGATCAGGCCGTCGCCGACGCGGGGACTGGTGTGCACGTCCGGTGAGGGTTCGGGGGCGGGGAACGTGCCGTCCGCGATCATCTGGCACAGGTCGGCCGCGCTGCCGAGGTACGAGATCTCCAACGGCGACGGCACCCGCGGGACCGCCAGGTTCGTGCTGCGGCTCAGCACCGCGATGACCTGGTTGCCCAGCCGCACCGGGATGGTCTCGCGCCGCACCGGCACGCCCAGGTGCCAGCGCGGGTCCTCCTCGCGGCAGATCCGGGACTCGTCGATGGCGCGGCGCAGCTGGGGATGCTCCTCGGTGCCGACCTCGCTGCCGACGACGTCCTCCGGGTGGGCCGTCGGCGCCGTCGTGGGACGGGCCTGCGCCACGCAGAGGAACCGGTGGTCCTCCAGCGGCACCCACATGTTGAAGTCCGCGAACGAGAGGTCGGACAGGAGCTGCCACTCGGCGACGACCAGTTGCAGGTGGTCGACGGCGGCGCCGGAGAGCTTCGTGTGCTCGGCCAGCAGGTCCGTGAGCGTACTCAGAACTCCTCCATGTCAAAATGTCACTGTGTTCGACCTGTCGGCTCCGCCGACGTGAAAGCTTCAGTGGTTCGATTTTAGGAGACACGGATGTCGAAGCGTGCCCGCAAGCGCCGCGACCGTAAGAAGGGTGGCGCTAACCGAGGGAAGCGCCCCAACGCCTGAGTGCTGCGAAAAGGCCTGGTCACCGCCATGGTGACCAGGCCTTTTCGTGTTGAGAGGCTCAGTTCTCGACCGTGCGGATCTCCACGATCGTGGCACGGATGCGGGCCTTCAGGTCGGCCGGCGCGTGATCCCCGCCGCACTTGCGCGCAAGCAACGCCTTGAGGTGCTCCTCCAGCCCGAACTGCTCCAGGCAGGGGTGGCACTCGTCGAGGTGCGTCTGCAGCGCGTTGCGCCGCGTCTGGTCGCACTCCTGGTCCAGGAACAGCCAGACCTCGGAGAGGACCTCGGAGCAGTCGGTCTCGTGGGGTTCGCCGCAGTTCATGACGCGTCTCCGTTGTTGCCGCGCAGGAAACCGCGCTCACGCGCGACGTCCGCGAGCTGGTCGCGGAGCTGGCGACGGCCCCGGTGCAACCGGGACATCACCGTGCCGATCGGGGTGCCCATGATGTCTGCGATCTCCTTGTACGCGAAGCCTTCGACATCGGCGAGGTAGACCGCGATCCGGAACTCCTCCGGCAACCGCTGCAATGCTTCCTTGACGTCGCTGTCGGGCAGGTTGTCGAGTGCCTCGACCTCGGCGCTGCGCAGCCCGGACGAGGTGTGGCTCTCCGCCTGCGCCAGCTGCCAGTCAGTGATCTCGTCGGTCGGCTGCTGGATCGGCTGGCGCTGCTTCTTGCGGTAGCCGTTGATGTAGGTGTTCGTCAGGATCCGGTACAGCCAGGCCTTGAGGTTCGTGCCCGCTGAGAAGGACGCGAACGCCGAGTAGGCCTTGAGGTACGTCTCCTGGACGAGGTCCTCGGCATCAGCCGGGTTGCGTGTCATGCGCAGGGCAGCCGAGTACAGCTGGTCGAGCATCGGCATAGCGTCGCGCTCGAAACGCGCGGCTCGCTCCGCCGTCGTCTCCGTCGTGCCGGTGGCGGGCACCGCGCTCCCTTCCCACTGGTTCTGGGTCGGGACCGACAATACGCGGGGCCGCTCGAGCATGTTCGTCACCACGTCCTGAGTAACAACGGACGTGCTGGTAGTAATTCCGCATGGCCGGACGTGGGACGCCCGCCACAGCACTGCTGGACAAGCAGCGCGTGGCGCACACCTTGCACTCGTACTCGCACGACCCTCGCCACGAGTCCTACGGCCTGGAGGCCGCCGAGGCGCTCGGGCTCGTCCCCGGCCGGGTGTTCAAGACCCTGGTGGCCGAGGTGGACGGCGCGCTCGCCGTCGGGGTCGTGCCGGTGACCGGACAGCTCGACCTCAAGGGTCTGGCGGCCGCGCTGAAGGGCAAGAAGGCGAAGATGGCCGACGTGGCAGCCGCCGAGCGCGCCACCGGGTACGTCGCCGGCGGAATCTCGCCGCTGGGCCAGAAGAAGCGGCTGCCGGTCGTGGTGGACTCGTCGGCGCTGGAGTTCGAGACGATGTTCTGCAGCGCCGGGCGCCGCGGCCTCGAAGTCGAGATCGCGCCGGGCGAGCTCGTGCGGCTGACCAGCGCCGTGGTGGCGCCGATCAGCGCCTGATCACTCGCCGGTCTGACCGTCGATCGCTTCCCTGATCAGGTCGGCGTGGCCGTTGTGCCGCGAGTACTCCTCGATCATGTGGGTGAGGATCCACCGCAGGTTGGGCACGCGCCCGTCGCGCCACGGCGCCCGCTTCGCCAGTTGGCCCAGGTCGCCGCGCCGGAGCGCCTCGATGAGGTTCTTCCTGGCGTCGTCGACAGCGCGCCGCCACAGCTCCTTCAGCTGCTCCGGCGTGTCGTTGGCGGCCGAGTTCCAGTCCCAGTCGTTGTCGGACTTCCAGTCGACGCTCGACCACGGTTCCAGCGGCTCACGGTCGTGCAGGACGACACGGAACCACTGCTGCTCCACGTAGGCGAGGTGCTTGAGCATGCCACCGAGGGTCATCGTGGACTTCCCGACGTTCTCGTTGAACTGCTCCCCGCTGAGGCCCTCGATCTTCCACTTGAGGGTGGCGCGCTGGAATTCCAGGAATCCCTTGAGGGTGTCGAGCTCGTTGCCCTCAAGAGGCGGTTCTGGCCTGCCCTGCTCATCGACCGTCATAGACCGAACGTTAGACGGTCTGCGGCGACTGCTCGGGCCTCGGGTGGTCGCGGGCCCGGCATCGACGGTCGAAAGTCTTGCCGCGCCACGGGATCGGCTATTTCGACATCAGTCGAGCGGTCGCAGCACGCGGTCGAGCCATTCGCCGACGAACCGGCCGACGTCCGCGACGGAGGCCTTCAGCGAGTGGTCGCCCTTCAGCAACACCACTTCACGGTGGTGAGCCGTCGGCGGCTGACCGAACGGGTCGTTCTCCCCCTGCACGACGAGCGTGGCCACCTCGACGGCGTCCAGCTCGGCCAGGCGGGACTTCTCCGGCCGGCCCGGCGGGTGCACCGGGAACGCGAGGCACAGCACCGCCACCGCCTGGCCCTCGTCCGCGGTGCGGCAGGCCACGCGGGCGCCCGACGACCGGCCCCCGAACACCATGGGCAGGCCGTCGAACCAGCGTTCGCCCAGGTCGCCGGCCACCGACAGCCAGGCCGTGTCGAGCTGGCCCGCGGGTGCGGGTGCGCGGCGGCCGGCCACGCGGTAGGGCTGTTCGATCAGGGCCACGTGCACGCCGACCTTGTTGGCGGCGTGGCACGCGGCGACCAGATCCGGGGCCTCGACGCCGCCACCGGCGCCGTGGCCCAGCAGTAGAGCTGCGCGCGGTTCGTGGGCACAGTGCAATGTGGCCCGTGCCGGGCCGTGCGGGGTGTCCACCAACAGCGCGGTCACGACAGCTCGAACAACGTGGGTGAGGGCTTCTCGTCTTCCGTGAGCGAGACGCGGTCCATCAGGGTCGGGTCGTTGTTCTTCACGCTGTTCACCGCCGTCGACACCGGGCGCAGTTCGAGCGCCTCCACCAGGGACGGTTCCGGAACCAGCAGTTCGCTGGGGTCCTGTGAGGCCGGGTCCAGCCAGGCGGACCAACGGTCCTGCGGCAGCAGCAACGGCATGCGGTGGTGTACCTCGGTCATCGAGCCGATGGCGTCCGTGGTGAGCACAGCGCACGTGACCGTCGGAACGTCGTCCTTCCACCACACCGACCAGAGGCCGGCCATCGCTAGGGAGGCGTCGTCTCCGAGCGTGATGAAGTACGGCTGTTTGCGGCCCTCGCCCGGCTGCCATTCGTACCAACCGGCGGCCGGGATGATGCAGCGGCGCTTCATCGCGGACTGCTTGTAGGCGGGCTTGGTCAGCACGCTCTCCGCGCGGGCGTTGATCATCTTGGCGGCGCCGGAGAGGTCCTTGGCCCAGTGCGGAACGAGACCCCAGCGCATCACGCGGAGGCTGCGTTCCAGCTCCTCGTCCTCCGGTTGACGCTCGACCACCGCCAGGACGCGCTTGGTGGGAGCGATGTTGTAGTCGGCCCCCGGTGCCTCGTCGCCGGTTCCGTCCACCGCGTCGAACTCGGCCGCCAGCAGCGCCGGGTCCTTGGTGGAGGCGTACCTACCACACAAAACCGATCACCTCCGAAGTCGTCATCGTCGCACGTCGGGAACACCTGTGCGAGCCACCCCACTGGCGATGCGGGATCATTCGTGGCATGACTCAGCACTGGTCAGCTCCCAGCGCGGCAGGCCCAGTCCACTCGACGGTGCCGGTGCCCGGCTCGAAGTCGATCACGAACCGTGTTCTGGTGCTCGCGGCACTGGCCGACGGCCCCTCCACGGTGCATGCGCCGTTGCGCAGCCGCGACACCGTGCTGATGGCTGCCGCGCTCTCCTCTCTCGGCGTGGGCTTCGCCGATCGCGCGGACGGCGGCTGGGACGTCACGCCCGCTCCGTTGCGCGGTCCGGCCGACGTCGACTGCGGCCTGGCCGGCACGGTGATGCGGTTCCTGCCGCCCGCCGCCGCCGTGGCCGAGGGCGAGATCCGGTTCGACGGCGACCCGCACGCGCGCACCCGGCCGATGAGCACCGTGCTCGGGGCGTTGCGCGGGCTGGGCGCGGACATCGAGGGCGACGCGCTGCCGTTCACGTTGCGCGGCACCGGATCGGTGGCCGGTGGTGAGGTCACGATCGACGCTTCCGGCTCGTCGCAGTTCGTGTCCGGGCTGCTGCTCTCGGCCGCGCGGTACGAGAAGGGCGTGACGGTGCGCCACGCCGGCAAGCCCGTGCCTTCGTTGCCGCACATCGACATGACGGTGCAGACGCTGCGCTCGGTCGGCGTCCGGGTGGAGACCGACGTGGCGAACGTGTGGCACGTCGAGCCCGGTGTGATCGCCGCGCGCACGTGGCACGTGGAGCCGGACCTGTCGAACGCGACGGTGTTCCTGGCGGCGGCCGCGGTGACCGGTGGCGAGGTGACGATCCCGGGGTGGCCTTCCGTCACGACGCAGCCGGGCGACGCGGTGCGCGGGATCCTGGAGAGCATGGGCTGCACGGTCGAGCTGTCGGACCGGGGGCTGACCGTGCGGGGACCGTCGAAGCTGTCCGGTCTGGACATCGACCTGCACGACGAGAGCGAGCTGACCCCGACGGTGGCAGCGCTGGCCGCGTTGGCTGAAGGACGGACGGTCATCCGCGGTGTCGCGCACATCCGCGGCCACGAGACCGACCGGATCGCGGCTCTCGTGAACGAGATCAACGCGTTGGGCGGCAACGCGACCGAGACCGAGGACGGCCTGATCATCGAGCCTCGCGCGCTCGGCGGTGGCGTCTGGAAGGCCTACGCGGACCACCGGATGGCGACCGCGGGCGCGATCATCGGGCTGGTCGTGCCCGGCGTGTCGGTGGACGACATCGGCTCGACGACGAAGACGATTCCGGATTTCCCAGGAATGTGGGACGCCATGCTCGGTGGGGGCGCGTAGCAGTGAGCAAGCGGGACTGGCGCAAACTCGACGAGACCGACGTGCGCGTGCGCCCCAGCAAGGGCACGCGGCCGCGCAGCAAGAGGCGGCCCGAACACGCCGACGCCGAGACCGCGATGGTGATCGGCGTGGACCGCGGCCGCTGGACGTGCGCGATGGAGTCCGGTGCCGTCGTCACCGCGATGCGTGCACGCGAACTGGGCCGCACGCCCGTGGTGGTGGGCGACCAGGTCGGCATCGTCGGTGACACGTCGGGCCTGCCGGACACGCTGGCCCGCATCGTGCGCGTCGAGGAGCGGACCTCGGTGCTGCGCCGGACCGCGGACGACACCGACCCGTTCGAACGCGTAGTCGTCGCGAACGCCTCCCAGCTCATCATGGTGGTCGCGCTGGTGGATCCGCCGCCGCGCACCGGGTTCATCGACCGCTGCCTGGTCGCCGCGTACGCCGGCGGCCTGGAGCCGGTGCTGTGCCTGACGAAGTCGGATCTGGCCTCGGCGGACTCCCTCCTGGCCCTGTACACCGAGCTCGACGTGCCGGTGATCGTCACCAGGTTCGACGAGGAGCCCGCCGCCCTGCGCGCCCGGCTGGCGGACACGGTGTCGTGCCTGATCGGCCACTCCGGCGTCGGCAAGTCCACCCTGGTCAACAAGCTGGTGCCGGACGCCCACCGCGCGGTCGGCGTGGTGTCCGGCGTCGGCAAGGGCCGGCACACCTCCACCCAGGCCGTGGCACTGCGCCTGCCCGGCGGCGGCTGGGTCGTCGACACACCGGGCATCCGCTCGTTCGGCCTCGCGCACATCACGCCGAACGACATCGTGAAGGCCTTCCCGGACTTCGCCGAAGCGGCCGAGGAGTGCCAGCCCGGCTGCGGTCACCTGGGCGCGCCGGAGGATCCGGACTGCATGCTGGACGAGCTGGTGCCGGACTCGCCGGGGCGGCTGACGTCGTTGCGGCGCTTGCTGGCGTCACGTGCCGGTCTGGACGATTACAGCGACCGGCCGGACGCCGATCCAGCAGACTCAGGTCCGTGATCAGACTCTTGGGGGCGGTGCTGCTCGCGTTGACGGCGTGCGCACCCGTCTCCGGCACGGCGACACCGGTGGCCACCACGTCACCGCGCATCGACACCCAGCGCGACTTCCTCGACGCCGATCTGTGCAAGCTGCTGACGCAGGAGGACTTCAAGAAGCCGCTCACCGTGCCGGTGGGCGGCGCCCGGACCTGCGCGTACCGGACCGAGGACGTCGGCGTCCGGCTCTCGGTCGTCGCCGAGCCGTACGAGGACGTGAAGACGGCGCTCATCAACGACGGGACCGTGCAGGTGATCGAGGGGCACTCCGTGTGGTGGGCATCGAACACCCACCCCAAGGGCGGCTCGACGACGTCCCGCTGCGACATGGTGATCGCCCTGTCCGCGGACCACGTCCTGCTGCTCCAGACGGAGCTCGACCCGGCCAACGTCGTGTACGTCGCCGGGCTGGCCAGGGAACACGCTCAGAAGGTACTCACCAGAATGGTGGCGAAATGATTGCCAGGCTCAGCACCGCCGCCGTGCTCGTGGCGCTCACCGCGTGCAGCTCCCCGCAGCAGCCCGCTCCCCCGAAGTTCGAGGACACCGACGCGTGCACGCTGCTCGCGTCCGGCGACGCGGGCAACCTGAACGGCACGCCGCAGCGGGGTGAGCGGACGTGCGACTACACGTTCGACTCGTCGACGGTGAAGCTGACGCTGCTGACCGAGAAGTTCGCGGACGCCTCGAAGCCGTTGCTGTCGGACGGCGGATACGGCGCCGTGGTCGGTGACCGCCCGATGACCCGCCGGTGCGCTGATGCGTCCGGGGTCGTGACGTGCGATGCCGTGGTCGAGGTGCGGGACGGGCAGGTGGTTGGGCTGAAGGTGGTGCAGCGCAGCCAAGACGCCAACATGGTCGGGCAGGTCACGCAGGGGCTGGCGTTGAAGGCGCTGGAGAGGTTGCCGAAGTGAAGCGCTGGTTGCCACTGATGGTTCTGCTCGCGGGCTGCACGGCCACGCCTCTAGCGATCACTCCGTCGAGCACGACAACGACGACCACAACGACGGTCGCGACCACGTCACCGCGCATCGACACGCCCCGCAAGCTGCCGACCGACCCGTGCCAGCTGCTGACCGCGGCGGACTTCGACTCACCGCTGGCAGGCACGCCCGCGCCGGACCCCGCGATTCCGCGCTCCTGCGTGTTCCAGGAGGGCAACACCGGTACCGACTCGGACATGTTCGTGGTGGTGGCGTTCCTGGGCGCCTTCGCGAAGCCGGAGAACGCGTCGGGCGAAATGCTCATCGAGGGTCACTCGACGGCGATCTCGTTCGTCACCAAGCCCGGCGTCATGCAGTCCGTCTACACCGTCGCCGTCAACTCGACCGAGTCCTACATGGTCATCGTGGACCTGCCGAAGGCCAACTCGGCCCAGGTCTCGCAGATCGGGCTGGGCAAAGCGCAGAAGGCGTTCAAGCGGCTCGTCACATCCTGACGCGCTGTCTCGTCCACTGGGCATGAAGGTATTCGTGATCGGTGCGACGGGCGTTCTCGGACGGGAAGCGGTGCCGCGGCTGCAGGCGGCGGGACACGAGGTCGGGGTGCTGGACCGGCACACCACCTCGATGTTCGACCCAGACCAGCTGACTGCCGCACTCACCGGCTATGACGCGGTGATCAACCTCGCAACCCGCATCCCCCTGACCATGAAGGCGATCATGGTCAGTGCCTGGGCGGACAACGACCGGATCCGCACCGAAGGCAGCGCCACGCTGGTCGAGGCGGCTCTGAAGGCGGGCGTCGGGCGGGTCGTGCAGGAAGGCATCTCGTTCGTCTACGCGGACGGCGGCGACCGCGAACTGGACGAGGACGCGCCCATCAAGCCCGTCGGGCACATCGCGAGTTCGGTGGCGGCGCAGCGGAACGTGCTGCGGCACCCCGGCGGCGTGTTCCTGCGCTTCGGGATGCTGATGGGCGGCGAGGCCATGTCGCCACCGGTACTCGTGGGCGACGGGTGGATGTCGGTGGTGCATCCCGGTGACGCGGCGGCCGCGGCCGTCGCCGCCCTCGACGCGCCGCCCGGGAGCTACAACGTCGGGTCGCCGGTGTTGAAGCGGGACCTGGGGATCACGCGCCTGCCCAGGTTCCTGGGCAGGTTCGCGGCGGCGTTCGAGGTGTTCTCGCGGTCGCAGCGGGTGGTGAGCACGAAGTTCACCGAGGCCACCGGCTGGAAACCGCGCTAATGGCGTGTTAGCCCATGTGCGGGTACTGGTGATCTGTCGGTGGCACAAGGGTTTCCTTGATGGCGCGCGGGCTCGTCCAGCGTTGCAGGTTGTAGATCGAGCCCGCCTTGTCGTTGGTGCCCGAGCCGCGTGAACCGCCGAACGGCTGCTGGCCGACGACCGCGCCGGTCGGCTTGTCGTTGACGTAGAAGTTGCCGGCCGCGAACCGCAACGCCTTGTGCGCCTGCGCGACGGCGACGCGGTCGCGGGCGAACACGGCACCGGTCAGCGCGTACGGGGTGGAGCTGTCGATGGTCTCCATGATCCTCGGGAACTCCGCGTCCTCATAGACGTGCACGGCGAGGATCGGGCCGAAGTACTCCGTCGTGAAGATGTCGTGGTGCGGATCCGTGCCGAGCAGCACGGTCGGGTCGACGAAGTAGCCGACCGAGTCGTCGCACGTGCCGCCGGCCAGCACCTCCACCGAGGTGGACGCGGACGCCATCAGCATCGCGTCCTTGTGCTTGGCGAACGCGCGATGGTCGATCACCGCGCCACCGAACGCCGACAGGTCCGTGACGTCGCCGTAGGACAAGGACTTCGTGACGTCGAGCAGACGTTCGCGAACTCCGTTGTCCCACAACGAACGCGCGATGTACGCGCGGGAGGCGGCCGAGCACTTCTGGCCCTGGTACTCGAAAGCACCGCGCACCAGGCCGGTGACGAGTGACTTCGGGTCGGCCGAGGCGTGCGCGATCACGAAGTCCTTGCCACCGGTCTCACCGACGACGCGCGGGTAGGCGCGGTAGTAGTCGAGGTTGGTGGCCATGGTCTGCCAGAGGGCCTTGAACGTGCGCGTGGAACCCGTGAAGTGCAGCCCGGCGAAGAACCTGTCCCGCATCGCCACCTCGCTCACCGCGTGGCCGTCGCCGGTGACGAGGTTGATCACGCCCGGCGGCAGACCCGCTTCTTCGAGCAGCCGCATGGTGAAGTGCGCGGCGAGCTGCTGCGTGGGCGACGGCTTCCAGACGACGGTGTTGCCCATCAGGGCGGGCGCCAGCGGCAGGTTTCCGGCGATGGCGGTGAAGTTGAACGGCGTGATCGCCACGACGAACCCGTCGAGCGGCCGGTGGTCCATCCGATTCCACACGCCGGGGCTCGAAGCCGGCTGCTCTTCGAGGACACGACGACCGAAGTGGACGTTGAAGCGCAGGAAGTCGATCAGCTCGCACGCCGCGTCGATCTCGGCCTGCTGCACGGACTTCGACTGCCCGAGAATCGTGGCGGCGTTGAGGGTGTCGCGCCACGGTCCGCTGAGCAGGTCGGCCGCCCGGAGCAGAACCGCGGCCCGCTCGTCGAACGGCAACTCCTGCCAGCCGGGCGCCGCGTGCTGGGCGGCCCGCACGGAGTCCGCGACGTCGGAGGACGTGGCCTGCGCGGACACCCCGAGCACGTGCCGATGATCGTGCGGCTGGACCACGTCGATGCGATCACCACCACCCATCCGCTGCTGGCCGGCGATGGTCATCGTCAGCTCGTGGGTGACGCCCTCCAGTTCCGCGATGCGCGCCTGCAAGGCGACACGTTCGGCGCTACCAGGAGCGTAGGTGTGCACCGGCTCGTTGACCGGTTCGGGTGCAGACGTTACGGCGTCCATTCCCCCATCGTGGCACGCGGTAGTAGGGTCCGTCGGGTGGCGCGGGTGACTGGGATCGGCGGGGTATTCCTGCGTTCCAGAGATCCCGTGCGCCTGGCCGCCTGGTACCGCGACAACCTCGGCGTACCGATGAGCGAAAAGGGCACCGTCACCTTCCACTGGCTCGACACCGCCACCACGGATCATCCCGGCACCACGACGATGGCGTTGTTCGCGCAGGACACCGAGTACATCGGCGAGCCGCACCAGCGCACCATGCTCAACCTGCGCGTCGACGACCTGCCGTCGTTGATGGCGAAGCTGCGGGCGCGCGGGGTCGAGGTGCTGCCGGAGACCGAGGACTCGGAGTTCGGGCGGTTCGGGTGGTGCGTTGATCCGGAGGGGAACCGGATCGAGCTGTGGGAGCCCGCCGAGGGCATGTGAGCGCCACTGTCGGTGGCACACACTAGGCTTGAAATTGGGGGTACCCGGCCAGGGTCGTGTGTGTGGTGCGTGGTCATCTGACGTATGCGGGCCCAGCAAAGCCGTGTGTGGTCCGCAGTCACCTAACGAGCGTGCCCGCGGGCACGCTCGTAGTGCGGCTGGTGCCGTGATGCGGCCGCAACCAGAGCCGTGTGTGGTGCGGGCTTATCGGCTACAACAGCTCAAGCACGAACGGCAGTTCCTGTGCCGCGTACCAGGCCAACTCGTGGTCCTCAGCGCTGCCCAACGCGAACTCGGCATCCGGATCGCCCAGGTCCGCCGCGTCGATGACCTCCGCGGCCGCCTTCACGTCGTCCTCCGCCTCGGCCGTGTCGAGGTGCACGGCGGCAACGTCCTTCAACGTCGCCGAACCCACGACCTTCACCACCGAGTAGTCCAGGTCGGGACGCAGCGTCGCGTCCTCCATGTCCACCGCGATCACCGCACGGCGCGGCTCCGCTTTCTCGTCGGCCGCCAGCAACCGCAGTGACGCGCGTGCGGCGTCCAGCATCGCGGCGTATTCCAGTTCCTCGGTGTCGCCGGCGGCGTAGGACTCGCGCAATGCGGGCGTCAGCGCGAAAGCGGTGCCACCGATCGGAGTCAGTTCGCCGCTGTCGACGAACGTGCGCAGCATCGGCACCGTGGCCGGGATGTAGACCCTCATGCGCTCGCCGTCCCCATCAGTTCCTCCACCGACTCCTCGACCATGGTCGCGAGTACGTCCACATCGGACATGGCGTCGCGGTCGCCGTTCAGCCCGAAGTAAACACCGCCGTCGTACGACGTCACCCCGATGGCCAGCGCCTGGTTCTTGGCGAGCGGCACGACCGGGAAGATCTCGGTCATTCTCGCTCCCGCCGCGTACAGCGGCACCTGCGGGCCGGGTACGTTCGTGACGATCAGGTTGAACAGCCGCCGGCTGAACGAGCTGGCGGCCCGTGCGCCCAGTGCGTGCAGCGTCGGCGGGGCGAAACCGGAGACCTTCACCAGGGCGTCGGCGGCTACGGACTGGCCGGATTCCTTGTGGGCGCGCATCGCGTGGCTCACGTGGTGCAGGCGCACGACCGGGTTCGGTTCGCCGACCGGCAGGTCCACCAGGTACGCCGAGACGTTGTTGCCCGAGTCCGGATCGGCCTCCCGCACCGAGAGCGGAGCCATCGCGCGGACCGTGGTGCTGCCGGTGACGTTCTCACCGCGGCTCAGCAGCCAGTTGCGCAGCGCACCGGACAGGGCCGCGAGCACCACGTCGTTGACGGTGCCGCCGTGCGTCTTGCGGATGGCGCGCAGGTCGTCGAGCTGCGCGCGGGCCACCGCGAAACGGCGCTGCGGTGAGGTGATCCGCACGTTCAGCGGGGTGCCGGGAGCGGGGGTGGCGGCGGTGCGGAGTGCGGAAGCCAGCACTCCCAGCGTGTTGAAGACCTTCTCGACGGTGGCGACGGTGTCGAGCGCGGCGCTGCGGACGTTCTCGGCCAGCTCGCCGGGGCGCTGCACGATGTCCGTGATCGCGTCGGTCACCAGCTGCAGCGAGCCGGGCTCGGGCTGGGGCATCCAGAGGTTCTCGACGTTCGTCCGCGGCGACGGTGACACGTCCAGCATGACCTGGCCGATCTCCAGCGACGCGATGCCGTCGATCATGGCCTGGTGGGTCTTGGTGATGACCGCGGTCTGGTTCTTCGCGAGGCCCTCGACCAGGTAGACCTCCCACAACGGGCGGGAGTGGTCGAGCGGCCGCGACATCAGGCGCGCGACCAGGTCGTGCAGCTGGGTGTCGTTGCCCGGCTTGGGCAGGGCGCTGCGCCGCACGTGGTACGTGACGTCGAAGTCCGGGTCGTCCACCCAGACCGGGCGCGCGATGCGGCCGGGGACCTGCACGACCTTCTGCCGGTAGCGCGGCACGAGGCTCAGGCGCTGCTCGATGAGGTCGACGAGTTTGTCGTAGTCGAAGCCCGCCTTGGGCCGTCGGAACACGGCGACGCCGCCGACGTGCATCGGCGTCGTGGAGTCCTCCAGGTACAGGAACGAGGCGTCCAGCGCTGACAGTCGGTCCGGCATAGCGTCCAGCCTAGTGCCGTTTTCGATCCATCAACTTCTGAAGTGCCGCGCGTTCGGCCGGATCGCGGTCGTGGCGTTCGAGCCGGATGCGCGCGGCCTCCGGGATCGCTTCGAGCGCCTTCGGGTCCACGTTGGCCATGAACGACCTGAGGAACCGCCACCGCGTGAGCTTCTTGACCGGTGCGAGGCGGGCGACGGCCAGCGACACCCAGCTCAACGCCACGTCGAGCCTGCGGTCGCCCTTCGTCGCGGACGCCCAGTCGAGCACCACGGGGCCTTCCGGGCCGAGGACGACGTTGCCGGGGTGCAGGTCGAGGTGCAGGAGGTGGCCCTCGCCGCTGAGGAAGTCGGGGGCGGCGACCGCGTCGAGGCGGTGGTGCAGTTCCGCCAGGTCCCGGCCGAGGCCGCCGGCGAGCCAGGGCTTGCGGCCGATCTCCTCGGACATCCGCGGGCCGGGCACGTACTGCATGACCAGCTCGTCGGCGGTCGCGTCGTGCACTCGCGGAACGGGGATGCCGTGGCCGCTCAGATACACCATCATTTCGGCCTCTAGCCGCAGGTCACGGCCGGTGCGCGTGCGCTTGACGAGCAGGCCGTCGGACCGGATGAAGACGTCCGAATCCTGACCGCTCGCGAGATGTTGACGTTGCGCGACGCTGCGCATACCTGCCGTCATGTGACGATCATCATCGATATGATCCGAAGCACAAGGGCCGAACGGCTCTAGTGGAGCTCTTCACCCGTTCGAGCCCGCTGTGCTCGCCTCTGGCACTCTCTTCCTGTGGAAATCTCGCCCAAGGACCGCTTCGTCACCGTCTACGGCCGCAAGCCAGTGCTGGAAGCGCTGGACGACCCGGCGCTGTCGGTGGACAAGGTGGTGCTCGCCGACACGGCCCGCGGCCCGGCGGCGCGCGAGATCCTCGACGCGGCCCGGTCCCGCGGCGTCGAGGTGCAGCGGGCGACCGCACAGCGGGTGAAGGTGCTGGCCGGCAACGGCAAGCAGGACCAGGGCGTGCTCGCCGACGTGGTGGCGCCCCGGATGAAGCCCCTGGCGCTGGCCCTGGAAGAGGGGTCGATGCGGTCCGTGCTGGTGCTGGACGGCATCACGACGCCCGCGAACGTCGGCATGATCCTGCGCACCGCGACCGCCGCGGGCATCGACGGCATCGTGGTGCCGCGCCGTGGCGTCGCGTCGATCGACCCGCTGGTGGTCAAGGCCTCCGCCGGGGTGGCTTTCCGAGCGCCTGTTTTGCGCTGCGGCACCGCGGCGGAGGCCTCGGCATTGTTGCGCGCGTCCGGCTATCCGCTTTACGCGCTCGATTCCCACGCGTCCGACACGATTTATTCTGCCTCGTTCGCCAAGCGCAGCGCGTTCGTGCTGGGCAGTGAGACCACCGGAATCACCGACGACGTACGTCCGCACATCACGTCGTGGCTGTCGATTCCGATGGCGGCGGGCGTGGAATCGCTGAACGTGGCTTCGGCGGCGGCCGTGCTCTGCTTCGAACTGGTGCGCCGCGCCCAGCCCTGAGCCGGTGTCAGAGCCAGCGCACGTGGTACTCGTTGATCTGGGGGTGCCCGAGCAACGACGTGCACTCGGCGAACGAGGACGCGCCCCTGACCCGGCCGACGGTGCCGTACTGGTCCCAGTAGAACCCCAGGCCGTTCGAGCAGTGGGCGACCGCCTGGAAGCGGCCGGGGGCGCCGTGGTCGCAGAAGACCTCGACACTGCGCCCGTTCCGGTGGTATTCGTCGTAACAGTCGCGCGGCCCTTGCGCCTGCGCGGGTGATGCAATTGCCGTGGCTGCAATGGCGACCGCAACACAAGCGACAATTCTTCGCATTTTCTCCCCTATGTATTCGACTGCCTGCCTAATCGACAGTAGTGCGCAGCCGAATAACGGGCAATTACGCTGCGGGGTGAACTCTTAATCGCGGAGCGCGATCGCTAGCAGGATTTCCAGCTCCTCAAGGGTGGACCGTGTCGACCGATGGTGGACGCCTACCATGCCCGCTTCGGCCGCGCCTCGTACGTTGATCGCGAGGTCGTCGACGAAGACGCACTCCCGCGGTTCGAGGCCCAGCTTGGTCGCGGTGAGCAGGTAGATGTCGATCTCCGGCTTCGCCAGGCCGACCTCGCCGGAGATGATCGTGGCGTCGAAGAGACCCCGCCAGGCGCACTCGGCGGCTGCCACCAACCGTCCGCGTTGGACAGCAGGGCGGTCTTGAGGCCGTGCTCCCTGACCTTCCGCAGGACGGTGAGGAGCGGGGGTTCCGCGGCGTTGTCCTCGCCGGGGTCGGTCAGGACGCCGCCGTAGTCGAGCACCAGGGCTTTGAGCACCCTGTGGACGGTACCCACTTTCGGGTGTCTCTTGTCCGGAAAGCACCGGTGGGTCGCCTGGTTCGGCATGCCCCCAGTCGTTCGTCGCCTGCCCGCCTACGAGCCGTCGGCCGGCATGGCTCACCTGCCGCGTCCCCGGTCCCGGCCGCGGTGGTCACCGCCGCCGGAGCCTCCGCCGCCCACGCTGGACGCCGCCAGGCTGGTCGCGGTGGTGCTCGAGGTGCTGGACGGCCGCCGGGCCAGGCGGTTGTTGCGGGAGGTCGCCGATCCGGGGCTGGCGGCTCGGCTGGGCGCGTCCGTGCGGGCGCGGACCACCCGGCTGGTGCGAGCGCCTCGGGTCTGTCACCCGTCGCGGTTCGTGGCCGAGATCGCGGTGACGGTGCGCAGGGAGAGCCGGGTGCTGGCGGTGGCGGCGCGTGCCGAACATCGCGGTGGCCGCTGGTGGCTCACCACGTTCTCGGTGCTGGAGTGAGCCCGTTTCGCGTTCCGAAAGCGCACGCGGGGCGCTTTCGTACTCTTCTGCAGTACGAAAGCGCCCCGCGTGCTGACCAGAACGGTGGCTGGCGGCGTGGCTCGCGACGTTGCCGTGCGAGTCGCGCCTACTAGCGACTGCTAGCGCTTCTTGCGGTCCTTCGCGGCCTGACGTGCGGCCTCGCGGCGCTCCTTGCGGGTGCCGCCCTGCTGACCAGAACCGTCGGCCTCGCCGTGCTCGTCGACGCCGCCGTCCTCGGTCGGGCCGCTGTAGGTCAGGTGCTGCTCACCCGGACCGCCGAGACCCTTGCCGCGCAGTGCGGGCGGGATGGCGTTGCCACTGGACAGCTGCGCCATGGCCGGACCCGCGGGGGCCTGGGCCTGCTGCTCGCGCTGCTGCGTCGGCAGCGGCCGCCGCACGGGCACGCGCCCGCGCACCGCTCTGTGCCGGCGTCTTCGGCAGCGCCTGCGGGGCCGCGCTCAGCGTGACGGGCACCTCGGGCTCGGCGGCCGGCTCCGGCTCGGCGGCCTCGACCTGGAGGTTGAACAGGAATCCGACGATCTCTTCCTTCAACGCGTCCAGCATGGCGCCGAACATGTCGAAGCCCTCGCGCTGGTACTCGATGAGGGGATCGCGCTGCGCCATGGCGCGCAGGCCGATGCCCTCCTTCAAGTAGTCCATCTCGTAGAGGTGCTCGCGCCACTTGCGGTCCAGAACGGACAGCAGGACCCGGCGCTCCAGCTCGCGCATGGCGCCTTCGCCGACCCGGCCGTCGATCTCGGCCTCACGGGCGCTGTAGGCGGCCAGCGCGTCCTTGACGAGGGTCGTCGCGCAGGAACTCGCGGGTGACGTCCTCATCGGACTCGAGCAGCTCGTTCGCGTCGAGGCTGACCGGGTACAGCGTCTTGAGCGCGGTCCACAGCTTCTCGAAGTCCCAGTCCTCGGCGTAGCCGTCGGCGGTGGCGCCGTTGACGTACTCCTCGACCACGCTCTCGATCATGTGCTCGACCTGTTCCTTCAGGTCTTCGCCTGCGAGAACGCGGTGGCGCTCGGCGTAGATCACCGTGCGCTGGCGGTTCATGACCTCGTCGTACTTGAGGACGTTCTTGCGGATCTCGAAGTTCTGCTGCTCGACCTGGGTCTGCGCGCTGCGGATGGCGCGGGTGACCATCTTGTGCTCGATCGGCACGTCGTCCGGCACGTTCAGGCGCGTCATGACCATCTCGACCATGGCGGCGTTGAAGCGGCGCATCAGCTCGTCCGACAGCGACAGGTAGAAGCGCGACTCACCGGGGTCGCCCTGACGGCCGGTGCGGCCGCGGAGCTGGTTGTCGATGCGGCGCGACTCGTGGCGCTCGGTGCCGAGCACGTAGAGACCGCCGGCCTCGCGGACCTCGTCGGCCTCGGCCTTGCCCTGGATCGTCAGCTCCTCGACGACCTTGGCCCACGCCTGCTCGTACTCCTCCGGCGTGGTCACCGGGTCGAGGCCGCGCTCGCGCAGCTCGTGGTCGGCGATGATGTCCGGGTTGCCGCCCAGCACGATGTCCGTACCGCGACCGGCCATGTTCGTGGCGACCGTGACGGCACCCTTGCGGCCGGCCTTCGCGATGATCAGCGCCTCGCGGTCGTGGTGCTTCGCGTTCAGCACCTCGTGCGGGATGCCCTTGCGCACCAGCAGCTTCGACAGGTACTCGGAGCGCTCGACGCTCGTCGTGCCGATCAGGACCGGCTGGCCCTTCTCGTGCCGCTCGACGATGTCCTCGGCGACCGCCTCGAACTTCGCCTCCTCGCTCTTGTAGACGAGGTCGGGCTGGTCGGTGCGCCGCGGCGGTCGGTTCGTCGGGATCGGGACGACGCCCAGCTTGTAGGTCTGGTGGAACTCGGCCGCCTCGGTCTCGGCGGTACCGGTCATGCCGCCGAGCTTCTCGTAGAGGCGGAAGTAGTTCTGCAGCGTGATCGTGGCGAGAGTCTGGTTCTCCGCCTTGATCTCGACGCCTTCCTTGGCCTCGATCGCCTGGTGCATGCCCTCGTTGTAGCGGCGGCCGGCGAGCACACGACCCGTGAACTCGTCGACGATCATCACTTCACCGTTGCGAAGGATGTAGTCCTTGTCGCGGTTGTAGAGCTCCTTCGCCTTGAGGGCGTTGTTCAGGTAGCCCACCAACGGCGTGTTCGCCGCCTCGTACAGGTTGTCGATGCCGAGCTGGTCCTCGATGAACTCCACACCGAGCTCGGTGACGGCGACCGTGCGCTTCTTCTCGTCGTACTGGTAGTGGTACGACTTCGACTTCTCCTCGATGACCTCGATGCGGTCCCTCTGGGAGAGCTGGGTGACGTCGATGCCGCGCATGCGCGGCACGAGCCGTGCGAACTCGGTGTACCAGCGCGCCGACTGCTCGGCCGGACCGGAGATGATCAGCGGGGTGCGCGCCTCGTCGATGAGGATCGAGTCGACCTCGTCGACGATCGCGAAGTGGTGGCCGCGCTGCACGCACTCGTCCAGGCTCCACGCCATGTTGTCGCGCAGGTAGTCGAAGCCGAACTCGTTGTTCGTGCCGTAGGTGATGTCCGAGTTGTACGCCGCGCGCCGCTGGTCGGGCGTCATCTCGGAAAGGATCGCGCCGACGGTGAGGCCGAGGAAGCGGTGCACGCGGCCCATCCAGTCCGCGTCGCGCTTGGCCAGGTAGTCGTTCGTGGTGATGACGTGGACACCTTCGCCGGCGAGGGCGTTGAGGTAGACGGGCATGACACTCGTCAGCGTCTTGCCCTCACCGGTGCGCATCTCGGAGATCTGCCCGAGGTGCAGCGCCGCTCCACCCATCATCTGCACGTCGTAGGGGCGCTGGCCCAGCGTGCGCTTCGCGGCCTCGCGGGCCACGGCGAACGCCTCCGGCAGCATCTCGTCCAGCGACTCGCCCTTGGCGTAGCGCGCCTTGAACTCGTCGGTCTTGGCGCGAAGCTCGGCGTCGGAGAGGTCGACGACGTCGTCTTCGAGCTCGTTGATGGCGTGTGCGATGTTGCGGAGGCGCTTGAGCATCTTGCCCTCGCCGGAGCGGAGCAGTCGGGACAGCACCATCTGGATTGACCTCATCACCTGTATCGCGGCGCGCCCACGTCGGACGCCTTTCCCCTGCCCATCGTAGGCAAGTCGCCAAGGTGTGCGCACGGACACAGGCGGATTAGCACCCTCGACCTGGTATACGCAGGTCAGATGCCCTTTGGTACTCGATCTCACTACCGCCTGCAGCCGTGTCCCAGCTCGGCTACTGGTGTGGAGAACGCATGAGGACCGGGTGAAGGTTCCTGGTCGGGCCAATTTCACCTTGACGGTCAACACACGACCGGCGGACCGGCCGAACGCGCGCCGCCGCCCTCGCACACGAGGGGTGCGAGGGCGGCGGCGGTCGAAGGTGTGTGAGTCAGGCCAGCCTGATCACGCCGTAGTCGAATCCCTTCCGGCGGTATACGACGCTCGGGCGCCCGCTGTCAGTGTCGGCGAACAGGTAGAAGTCGTGTCCGACCAGTTCCATCTCGTAGAGGGCCTGGTCGACGGTCATCGGTTTGGCGGCGTGCTCCTTTTCGCGTACGACGCGTCCGGGCAACTTGTCATCGAGGCCGTCGTCCCAACGCTGCGCGGGCACTTCCGCCATGCCCTCGTAGTCGGCCTCGGGTGCGTCGAGCACCGCGGTCTTCCCGCGGCGCGACGTCATGGTGTCGCCGGCGGAGGGGATGTCTCCCAGTCCGCTTGTCGCTTCGGCCACCGAGATCGGGGCCCGCGCCCCGTGGTGGACTCGCCTGCGGTCGTGCGACCGACGCAGGCGGTTCTCGAGCTTTGCGACCGCAGAATCGAGCGCGGCGTAGAAGTCACCCGCGCAGGCTTCGGAACGGACCACTGGTCCACGTCCCTTGCCGGTGATTTCGACCCGCTGGCAGTTCTTCGACTGACGGCGGTTCGGCTCGTGGAAAAGCTCCACGTCGAAGCGGATGACCTTGCGGTCGTAGCGCTCAAGCCGGGCCAGCTTTTCGGCGACGTGAACCCTGTAGTGATCGGGCACCTCGACGTTGCGGCCCTTAACGACGATGTCCATACACGACCTCCCTCGCTTTGCTGCGAGCTATGGCTGGACTGCATTCAAGCGCCGTGGCGATCTTCGATCGCGGATGTGTCGCAGAGGGTCGTCCTCCGCAGCTCTCACGGCGCCAGGGTCATGGGCTGTTCGCCTCCTCCCCGAGGGCCGGGAACGCTGATAGCGGTGCACGTTAGCTTGGGATTCTCCGTCGCGTAAGCCCCCTTGACGGGGGAACGCGCAGATTTTTTTGTGACTACGCAGCGCGACGACAGTGCGCCACGAGACATGACCCGAGCGTGCCACGAACCAGGCTCACCGGCACCTCGCTCACCCGTACGGCTCAGCCCCTGACCGGCACTCGACGGCAGCCTCGCTGCGTCGAACGGCTCCAGTCGCGGCCTCATACCCAGCCAACGGGCGACCCCCGCGTCATGTTCCCGAAACCTCGAAGAGATCGATTCCGATCCACCAAGTGAGACCCCGGCGCACTTCTTCCTAGGGAACTGATCCGTTTCGATGACCGATCACGACCCAGTCACGCCCGGCTGAACGGCAGATTTCACCCAATGCCGGACAAGGCTGTCGATCACCACCGGCCGGGCACCTTCCGGGCATTCAAGGAATAACCGCTGGTCAGCTCCATAGGTGAATAATCGTTAACCTGAACCGGGCTGCCGAGGGGTGGTCTAGACCTCTCAGCGCGGGCGATCCGGGCGCGCTGGGAGCCGGACCGGACCTCGGTCGAGCGCACCCGATCTGCGGACCCCTCAGTTCCGAAACATCGCCTCAACAAACGTTGAGACAAACGGGTCGAAACGAAGTTCCCGATCTTCGGGATCGGTCACCAGGGCATTGCCGACCTGGACATATGCGTCCTACCGGACCCCGACGGTGATCGACAACGCCACCCGAACTTCACCCTTGTGGGCGGTGCCGAAAGACCCAGCGCCGCGGCCGACCCCGATTTTCTGTCAGACCCCGTCGCCATCCTGGTGACATGAACGCACTCGACCTGCTCGTCCCACCCTCCTGCGCCGGCTGCGGCCGCGCCGGCACCGCCTGCTGCGCCACGTGCCTCGACAGCTTCGGTCCGCCGCTACGACTCCAGGTTCCCGGTGTGGGGCCGCCTGTGTGGACGCTGGCGGCCTACAACGGCATCGCGCGAGAACTCGTGCTGGCCTTCAAGGAGCGCGGCGCACGGGCGCTGGCCGCGTGGTTCGGCGCCGTCGTGGCGGCGGCTCTGGTGGCGGTGGGCCCTCGCCCGTGGACGCTGATCCCCGCGCCGTCGCGCCGAAGCGCGGCCCGGGACCGCGGCGGCGACCACATGGTGCGAATCGCGCAGGCCGTGCACGAAGCCGCGGTCGCCCCGGTGCTGGGTCTGGCGGCCGGCGCCGCCGACTCCGTGGGACTGAGCGCGGGCGCCCGCAGACGCAACCTCGCCGGGCGCGTCCAGGTCCACGGCAGACCGCCGCCGGGCACCACCGTGCTGCTGGACGACGTGATCACCACGGGGGCCACCGCTGCGGCTTGCGTGCGGGCGCTGCGCGGGGCCGGGGTGCGCACTCATGCCGTTCTGGTGCTGACTTCGGCCCGGCCGCGCACTGGGTCCGGGTAGGACGCGGCGCTGCTTTGGACCGGAGCTGCCGCTGGACCTCGTGAAGCTGAGCCCGGCCATCCGAACGCCGTCCGAACGCCACGCCGACGCCACAGCGGAGGTCCACACAGACCGCCACGCCGCGCAGGTGCCGATCGCAGTGGCGGGGCATCAGGCAGGCTCGGTGTCAGGCAAGCCCGGGAGCAGGCAGCTCGGTATCAGGCAGGCCCCCCGGCATCGCCCGGCTCGACCAGGCTGGGCATCAGCCCGGCTCGGCGTCAGCGTGGCTCGGCATCAGGCAGGCCCGGCATCAGCCCGGGTAGAACACCACCGCGCCCGGCGAAACCCTGATCCCGCTGGCCTTCCACACGTCGGTGATGTCCGTGGCAGACCACAACCCGGAAGGGTCGATCACCTGCACCTGCCGCGCCGGCGCCGCCGCGATCGACCCGACCGGCACGGTGAGGTTCGACTGGCTGTAGCGGTCCACCTTGGACCCGTCGGCGTAGACCTTGCTGACCGGCAGAGCCGGAAGGGAGGAGGAGACGACCAGAACGTCCTGGGAGAGCCAGTCGATCGACTGCACGGACGTGCCCAGCAGAGACGGCTGGACCGGCCGGGGCACTCGCAGCGCCACGTCCTGCTGGTTGCGCACCACGGAGGCGACGTAGAGCTTGCCGGCGATCACCAGGGCCGCCCGCGCGCCGTCGCGCGACAGCCGCAGCTCGCTGATCGGACCGAACCCCTCGAGGTCGGTGATGTTGACGCCCTTGGCCGTCCAGCCACCGTTGTCGGAGCGGGTGACGCGGACGACGGAGGTGCCGTCGACCGCGGTCCACACCTCGGTGCCCGGTTCCTTCGGCCCGCTCGACACGAGCCAGGTCGGTCTGCTCAGGGTCGTCGCCCGGAGGTCCACCTCGGGCAGGTCCTGCTCGAGTTCGCCGACGCGCAACCGCATCGAGCCGCCCTGACGGGAGACCACGGCCAGGCGTGAGCCGTCGAGCGACTGTGCCGCGCTCACCGCGCTGTACGCGCCGGCCGCGGGGCCCTTGATCGGGTTGCCGTCGGCGAGTGAGCGCACCACGCCGTCCACCACGAGCATGCCCGGGAGGTTCGCGTTCGGGGCCAGCAAGGCTTCGCCGGCGGTCGCCGACACGTCGGACGGGCGGTAGTCGCGCTGGTCCGGCAGGACCTGCTGACCGTCGATGAGCACCCGAATCCGGGAGGTGGTGGCACCGGCGTACGACTTCACGACCTGCGCCACGATCTGCTTGCGCTTCTCGGGTGTCAGGTCGTTGCCCACCTTGGTGAGGTTGACCTCCAGCGCGCCGTCGTCGGACTCCTTGGTGTCCGAGAAGACGTCCGTGTCCGGACCGAGCGCGCTCACCAGCGAGTCGCGCATCCCGTCACCGGGACCCTTGATCAGCAGCTCCGTGACGCGCGCCGGAATGCTCGTCGCGGGCGGCACGACCACGAACCGCGGATCCGGGACCAGCACGGTGAACTCGGGGTTGAAGAAGTACAGCGTCACCCGGCGGTAGTTGGCGTCGAAGAGGCCCTGCGGCATGAAGACGCCCGGCGGCGGTTCGGAGATGCGCCACTGGTTCTCGTTGTTGCGCTCGACCTTCACCGGCGTCTGGAAGTCGCCGAGCTGCGGCACGAAGGCGTTGTCGGGCCCCAGCCGGCCGACGTACTTGCCTTGCAGCAGCACGGTTTGCGTCCTGTCCGGCGGCGTCGGCGAGGTCGGCACGGTCCGGAAGGCCGTCTCGATGATCGTGGGATTCTTGGTGTCCCACCTCTTGTCCGCGTCCGGCGTCAGGAACGCGCGGGCCGCCGCGTAGTTGCTGTCCGGGTTCGAGGTCGCGTTGATGAAGTCGCGCACGAGCGTGAACGCGTCGATGTTCTGGCGCGGTTCCGGGGCGATGACCGTGCCGGTGGCCTTGCTGTCCTTGGACCCGATCGGTTTCGGCTGGGTGTTCGTCGGGATCGCGGCGCACCCGGTCAGGGTGACGACGACGAGCATCAAAACCGCCAGCCGCTTCACCGCGCTTCCTCCGAAACCTCTTCTGGGACCGGCGTCCGGTCCGGCGAGGGGCCGTCGACCGGCTCCGCGGGCTGCCAGGTGATCTCCTCGGGGGTCAGCTCGACCTCCTCGGGTTCCTGCGCCACAAGAGGTTCCTCGACGACCGCGATGGGGTTCAGCTCGATCGCGGGCGCCAGTGGCAGCGGGCTTTCCTTCGGGTCGTCGCCGTGCCGGCGCGGCAGCGTCAACCGGAACACGGCGCCGTGGCCCGGTTCGCCCCACGCCTCCAGCCATCCGCCGTGCAGACGTGCGTCCTCGAGCGAGATCGACAGGCCCAGGCCCGTGCCGCCGGTGCGGCGGTTGCGCGACGGGTCGGCGCGCCAGAACCGGCTGAACACCAGCTCCGCCTCGCCCTTGCGCAGCCCGACCCCGTGGTCCCGCACGGTGATCGCGACGGCGCCGGCGTTGCCGCGCATGGTCAGCTCGACCGGCTGGCCCTCGCTGTGGTCGATGGCGTTCGCCAGCAGGTTGCGCAGGATCCGTTCCACCCGGCGGGAATCCAGCTCCGCGATGAGCTCGTGGTCCGGCAGGTCCAGCACCACCGGCGAATTGGCGGTCGTCGCGATCGCGCGCACCGAGTCGTGGGCCCGGCGCGCCAGCACGCGGATGTCGACCTGCTCTGCGGTCAGCTCCTCCACGCCGGCGTCCAGGCGCGAGATCTCCAGCAGGTCGCCCAGCAGCGACTCGAAGCGGTCGAGCTCGTCGACCAGCAGTTCGGTGGAGCGGGCGAGACCGGCAGGGAACTGCTCGCGCGAGGCGTGCAGCACGTCCGCCGCCATGCGCACGGTCGTCAGCGGGGTGCGCAGCTCGTGCGAGACGTCCGAGGTGAACCGGCGCTGCAGCTGGCCGAACTCCTCCAGCTGCTTGAACTGGGCCTGGATCGACTCGGCCATCTCGTTGAACGACTCGGCCAGGCGGGCCACGTCGTCCTCGCCGACGACGTGCATGCGTTCGTGCAAAGTGCCGTCCGCGAACCGTTCCGCGACCTCGGCCGCCTGCCGCACCGGCCGCACGACCTGGCGCGTCACCAGGTTCGCGATCAGCGCGAGCAGGACCAGCAGCACGATGCCGCCGACCACCAGCGTCGACTGGACGACCTCCGCGGTGCGCTGCTCGGCGGCCAGCGGGAAGATCAGGTACAGCTGCATCGAGCGCGCCGACGTGCTCATCGGCATGCCGACGACGTACAACGTGGTCGGCGCCCCGTTGCGCTGCACGGTGTGGATCTGGGTGCCCTCGTCGCCGTCCTCGACCATCTGGCGCAGGGCGCGCGGGACGTCGTCGAGCGGGCCGATGAAGGGCACGCGCCCAGGCCCGAGCCCGTCGGCCAGCACGGGTTCGAACGCGCCGGCACCCGCCGTCGTGGCGTCCGTGCCGACGCCACCGGTCGCGAGCTTGTTGATGGCGCTGGTGAACCGGGTCTGCACGCTGTCCGGGCCGGGGTTGAGTCCCACCAGGTCGGACTGGATGAGGCTGCGCGAGGCGGTCGCCTGGCGCACCGCGGCCTCCTCCTTGGTGTTCAGCAGCTGGTTGGTGATCTGCATCTGCAGCACCATGCCCAGCACGAACACCACGGCGGACGACAACGCGAGCGTGGACACCACGACGCGCAGCTGCAGCGAACGACGCCACAGATCACCGAACGCGGCCCACCTCCTGCGCGCCTCCTCGGCGAGGAACCGCGCTTTGGTGATCACCGGCCGAACGAACTTCATATGCCACCTGTCACGGAGGACCGGCCTTGTATCCGACACCGCGGACAGTCAACACCACCTCAGGGTGTTCCGGGTCCCGTTCGACCTTGGAGCGCAGGCGCTGGACGTGCACGTTCACCAGGCGCGTGTCGGCGGCGTGGCGGTAGCCCCACACCTGCTCGAGCAGCACCTCGCGGGTGAACACCTGGCGCGGCTTGCGGGCCAGCGCGACGAGGAGGTCGAACTCCAGCGGCGTGAGCTGGATCGGCCGGCCCTCGCGCAGCACCTCGTGGCCGGGGACGTCGATCGTGAGGTCGCCGATCTGCAGGACCTCGGACGGCTCGGCCTCCGTGCGGCGCAGGCGCGCCCGGATGCGGGCGACCAGCTCCTTCGGCTTGAACGGCTTCACCACGTAGTCGTCCGCGCCGGACTCGAGGCCCAGCACCACGTCGACCGTGTCGCTCTTCGCGGTGAGCATCACGATCGGCACGCCCGACTCGGACCTGATCGCCTTGCAGACGTCGATGCCGTTCATTCCCGGCAACATCAGGTCGAGCAGCACCAGGTCGGGCTTGAGCTCGCGCAACGCGGGCAGGGCACGAGCACCGTCGGCGACCACCGCGGTGTCGAAGCCCTCCCCGCGCAACACGATCGTCAGCATCTCCGCCAGGGCGGGGTCGTCATCGACGACGAGCACGCGTGCCTTCATGCTTAACATCGTCGCACTGCCGGTCGCGCGTTCGCGCACCACCCATGTTCCGTTGCTGCTGGTGGCGATGTGCGCTCGTTCGGTAACCGGCCGGAACTGTCGTTCCACGTACCCCACCTCGCCCGATTTGGCCTGCTCGTCGCGGGAGTATCCGCACGACGTTCACCTTTCGTTACCTGGTGGGTTCAGGCCGCGCGGATCGCCGAAGCCAACCAGATGCGTGCATCATCACCCACTTTCGCCGGATCGGTGATCGCCGGGACCGCGCGCTCGTGCTGGGCGGCCAGGTCGACGTGGTGCGTCACGGTGGCGAGCCAGCCGTACTCACCGAGCCACTCGACCGGGTCCTCCACGTCGGACAGCCAGCGGGCGTCCAGCGTGCCGAACCGCTCGTGCACGGGCCTCATCTGCGGCAACTCGCGAAATGCACGGTTGACGTGTTCGAGCGCGAGCGTGCTTCCTCCGGCAGACAGCCCGCTCAGCCAGTACAGGATCCGGTTGCCCGTGTGCGGGGGCAGAAACATGAAGAGGCCCTCCAGCAACCATGCTGTGGGCCTCTTCGGGTCGAACCCGGCGTTGATCAGCGCCGACGTCCAGTCCTTGCGTAAGTCGCAGGGGACGACGACCCGGTCGCATGACGGCTGGACGTGCTCGTCGTACAGGACGCCTTCCTTGAACTCGACCAGGTCAGGCAGGTCGAGCTCGAAGACGGTCGTACCGCGCGGCCAAGGTAACCGGAAGGCTCTGGTGTCGAGGCCCGCGGCCAGGATCACGACCTGCGGGAGGGCCGAGCTGAGGAGCTGGTCGTCGAAGTAGCGGGTGCGCAGGACGAAGTGCTCGCCTGCCAGGGTGCGGACGCCGTTCAGGTCGTTCGCGGAGCCGGCGGCCTCCACGAGTGGGGCGGCCAGCGGGTCGTTGAAGAGGGGTTGACGATTCAGTTGCTCACTGGCGCGGGCGGCAGCGATCAGGACCGCCGTACGGGCGACTCCGACCGGGGGGCGCTGCAGAACACGCTTCAAGTCGTGATCTCCTAATCACTCACGGTGACGTACCGGACACACGATCGTGTCAATGGGTACGTACGTGAGCGACCACTCAAGGAGTGAAGAGCGGTTCCAGAAGCGAGTGAAACTTCACGTTTGACCGCCCATCGACCACTTGCCACGGGGCAAGCCAGCCGACGTTCGCCAATCCGTCGTAAACGACCCCGCACCTGGCTTGCAGGCCGCCGTCGGACTCGTAGATGTCCCGGGCGCGGGAGTCGTCGTCCTGCTCCCGCTTGGCGGCGCGTTCGGCCGCGACCTCGACCGGCACACGAAGCAACAGGTGCAGATCCGGGACGGGCAGCCCGAAGCGGTCGATCTCCAGCGCGCGCACCCACTCGACGAACTCGCCGGTCTCGTCCTGGTGCAGCCGCGCCGCGTTGTAGGCGGCATTGGACGCCACGTACCGATCGAGCAGCACGACGTCGTGCTCCTCGAGGTCCTTGCGGATCTGATCGGCCGCGCCACGGCGGTCCAGGGCGTACAGCACGGCCATGCCGTAGACGGACTCGCTCAGGTCGCCGACCCGGCCGTAGAGGGCGTCGCGGACCAGGTCCGCGTGCACGCTCTGCCCATAGCGCGGGAAGGCGTGGCTGCTCACGGTCCTGCCCCCGGCCTCGATCGCCGCGGTCAACCCGTTGGCGAGAGTGCGCTTGCCGGCCCCGTCCAGGCCTTCGATGACTACGAGCTTTCCCACGCGGCGAACCCTAACCGCAGCCACTTCCGCCACTCACACGGCCGCACAGGTCCCCCACACGGGCGAAATCCGATCTTTCGATCACTAGAACGAGTGACTACGGTAAAAAGTCACACGGCGCGTGTGGTGAAGGGTAGGTGCCGCGGTGGTCGCGGAATCCGGGCACGCCGAGTCGGTCAACGATCCGATCGGTCACCCGACCGGGGGTCTGCCGACCTCGCTCGCCGAGACGCTGCGCTACGGGCCGTTCCACCGCGCATTGCGCGAGGCGATCGCCCACAGAGGCCTCTCGCTCGCTCGGCTGCGCGCCCACCTCGAACAACTGGGTGTCCAGGTAGGCCAGTCAACGTTGTCGTACTGGCAACGGGGCCTGCGCCATCCCGAGGTGCCGCGCGCTATCAGCACGGTGCGCGCGCTGGAGTCCGTGCTGCGGCTACCGCCGTCATCGCTTCTTGATTTGATCGGCCCGCGCACCGCGAACACTTACGCGCCACGTCCCGTTGCGACCTGGCCGGACCCCGCGCCGTTGCTCGCATCGTTCGACTCCGTACCTGAGGCGGCGCGCGGCAACGCCGATCTCGAAGTGCTGTCCGTGCACGACACCGTCCAGATAGGCATGCACCGCGAGCAGCGTTCGATCACCACGCGACTGGTCGTGCGGGCCGTCCGGCAGGGCCCGGACCGCTACCTCGCGCTGCACCGGGGCGACGACGGTTCGTTGATCGAGAACGCCCTGGTCAGAGCCGGCGAAGGATGCCGGCAGGGGCGACTGCGCCGGGAAAGCGCTTCCCGCAACCTGGCCGTGGAGATGCTGTTCGACCGGCGGCTCGCAGCGGGCGAGGAGCACGTCTTCAGCTTCACCATCGTGGACGAGACCGGCGGCTCGACCCCCGGGCACCACCGGACGTTCCGCGACGTGAGCGGCTCGTACCTGGTGCAGCTGTCGTTTCACCGGCGGGCGATGCCGGCGCGCTGCATGAAGCAGTTCCGCGCTTCGGCCGACGCCACGCCGGTCGACGTCGAGGAGCTGGTGTGCGGGCTCGGCGGCGTCGTCAGCGCTTACTTCGGTGACGTCGGGCCGGGCATCGCGGGCATCGCCGTCGAGTGGAGTTAGCCGGGTGCTGAGGTGTAGCGAGAGACACTAACAAACGACGTGGTCCGCAGACGCTCCGCTGGACCCACGTCTCCTGAGTGAGCGCGAGCGATAGCGAGAGCGCTCGCTCTTTACAGGATTAGAAGGAAGCTCTCTCATGGCCTCGCGTCGACCACGCTAGCAGTGATGTCCAGCAAGTCTGTCCGAGGTGATGTGCATGGCCGGACCGTCCGGAGTGGAGCCTTCCGCTCGGATCAGCTCCGGCGAGCCTGCGCGACGGTGAAGTACCTGCGGCGCAACGCACGCCGCGACGGTCTCCGCGACGACGCCGCGGTTGTCCTCGACCCGGTTGCCCCACTGCGTCGCCGCGCAGGTACAGGTGCAGCCACGTCGCCTCCCAGCCGTCCCCGCCGCGGGCGAAGACGACCGGCAGCGCGACCCGGCCGGTGCCGCGCAGGGAACTGCGCGCCCGCACGGTGCTCGGCTCGAACGGCTTGCCCCGCTGGTCCAGGTCGCGGGTCATGAACCCGAACATCGACTGCGCGACCTCGTCGAACCCCTCGCCCTAGAAGATGTTCACCTCCGGCACGATGTAGCTTGGCGCTGGAGGCGTCACGCGGAATGTCGATGAACTCGGTGGCTCCGTCCGGCGCATCGGTGATGTCACCGGAGTAGTAAGTGCCGTCCTCGCTTGAGCTTCGTCCACGACACGTGGCCCTGGAAATCGAAGTCCGGGCCGAGCAGCGCCGCCGACAGGTCGTAGTCCGTGGTCTTCGCCTTCTGCCGCCAGTGCATGAAGAACCGCAGCACTCACCTTCCACCCGCACCTTCGACCCGCGCGGCAGCACGCCGAAGCCTTCCTCGGAGCCTTACCGGACAACGGCACCACGACGTCGAGCACCCGGGTCGACGACGAGCTCCGACACTTCGGGCAGCCTGCGAACGATTTCGTCCTCGAGGACCGCGGTGATCGCCTCGGACGGCCTCGTGGTCGAGCGGCTCACGGTCGCGCGTCCGGCGCGATCCACGCCTGCGGCCTGACTGGTTGGCGAACACGCTTGCGGCATCTGGGCCTTCGCGGTTCGCCAGGTGCTCCAGCAGCGAGACACAGACACGCGGCCGGACACCTCGGGCCACAGCGGCGATGGCGTCGACGTGCCCGGAACGTCCTCTTCGGTGCCGCGGCGCAGGAGCCGGTCGACCTGCCGCAGCAGCATGCCCGGGCCGCGCTCGAGAGATGCTCGACGGCCGCTGCGGATGTCGTTGTCCTGCGAACGCCATCTCGACCCGGCCGGCGAACGACCGCACGATCTTGTCCTCGCGCGCCACCGCGAACACGTCCTGCGCGTGCTGCCACTGGTCGTGCTCGTGCGGGTGCAGCCGCTCACCGAGCCGTTTCCACGCTTCCCGGTTCTGGTTGACGTCGCCCAGCTTGCTCGCCGCCACCTCGTCGAGCGCGGCGAGCAACGCCCGGCGCTCAGGCCTGCGGAACGACCGGAAGCGCGTCGGCTCCCGCAGCGTGACGTCTCCTCCGGACGCCTCGGCCGGCCAGGCGCAGGACGTCGGTGACGGTGTCGATGTCCGGTCCAGCGGCCGCTGCGCGACGAGGCGGGCGGCGTTGAGGATCGCGCGGTTCTCCCTGGTGGGGACCTCGTCCGGCAGGCCACGTCGAGCGCACTGGGTCGCGAGCTCACCGAGCAGCGTCCGGTCGTCCTCGCCGAGCGGGATCGCGCTCGCCGCGAGCTCCAGGTAGAGGCGGCGCATCTCCTCCTCGAGCGTGCCGCCGAGGTGCAGGACGGTGGCGCGGTCCTTCAGCGACGGGATCAGCTCGTCGTGCGCCGCCAGCATCTCCTCGTAGGTGTGCTGGACGCGGCCGTACTTGGGCAGGTCGAGCAGGTTGCCACGGAAGCCGATGCCCTGGGCGAACGCGTCGTCGATGCACTCCCGCCAGAACTCGACGGTGTCCGGCACGTTGTGCGGGAAGTCCTTGAAGTACGGGTTGTGCTGAGCCTGCGCGCCGACCAGCTCCTTGACCGCCTGGACGACCGGGTGGGCGTACACCTCGGCCTCGGCCAGGTTCGAGACGTGTTCGAGCAGCTCGCGCGAGGCCTTGAAGCCGACCTTGATCAGCGCGGCGTCGAGCTGTCTGGCGGTCGCGCCGCCATCGCCCGCGGCACCGTCCGACAGGGGTACGCGCAGGGTCCTCTTGATGATGGTCGTCCGCACCTGGCCAGTAAAACCCGCACGTCAACCGAGTTCCGCGACCGCATTCTCGTACTGCTCGCGGTCGAAGACGTACGGCCCGAAACCCGTGTAGTCGTGCTCCTTGCGACGCGGCTGCCGGAACTCGTCCCAGACAACGGTGTGCTTGTCGGCGGTGATGCGCGCGTAGAGCGGCCAACAGTCCGCGTGACCGCACGAACAGCCGAGCACCAGTCGCGCCTTGCCGGGCTGGAACGGGTTCGGGCCTCGGTCGTCCGCGGTGACGCCGCCGTACATCTCGCCGGCGGGCTCCATGTCTTCGACAGTCTCGAAGATGTCGATCCACTCGATGAGCGGGGTACCGTCGATCAGCGGCACGACCACGTGCCGCTCGATTGCCAGGCCGAACTCGTTCACGAGTCGCAGCGCAATTCCACCCGTTTGGGCACGCTGTTGTTTTTCCTCCATCGCCTAACGTCGAGTCCATGAACGGCGATCCGTCCACTCCGTACAGCCGTGACCTGGGCGATGAGTTGCGCCAGGTGCGGGAGCGCTACACCACGTTCCGCGGGCGCCGGATCGCCCGGATGCTCGGGTGGGATCCGGGCAAGGTCTCGAACATCGAGCACGGCAAGGTGCGGGCGACCGAGATCGACATCGTCCAGTACCTGGGCCGGTGCGGGCGCAGCCAGGCCTTCATCGAGGACTTCCTGAACCGGTATCGGTCGGCATTCAACCCCTACTTCGTGCAGGTTCCAGACAACCTGCGCACGATGTCGATGGCCGAGTCGATGGCGGACAAGATCACCACCTACAACATGACGTCCATTCCGGGCCTTGTGCAGTCGGAGGACTACGCGTCGGCGCTGTTCCAGGCTCGTGGCGTACTCGCTCCGGAAGTGATCGAGAGGGCTGTTCGCTTCCGCATGGAACGCCAGGCAATCCTGCGGCGGCACCATCGCCCGCAGTGCACCTTCTACATCCATGAATACGCCCTACGACTCAGGGTCGGCAGCGACGAGATCATGGAGGACCAGCTCATGCGGCTGCTCTTCCACACACACGTCGTCCGGATAGTGCCTGAGGCAAGTGGCGCGGCAGGTGCCTTCTCGGCCGAATACATGCTGTGGGAGTACGAGAAGCGCAGCAGCACGGCCTACTCCGCGTCAGACCTCGCCCAGGTGTTCGTGCAGGACCTGGCCGGGATCAAACACTGCAAGTCGATCTTCGCGCGCCTGGATGCACTGGCGCTCAATGAGGAACAATCGCGGTCGATGGTGGCGGATCTCGCCAGCCGATCGCGGGAGGACCTCAGTGGCCGGAAACTGCACCTGGCGTAAGAGCAGCCACAGCGGCGGTGACTCCGAGGACAGTGCGTGCGTCGAGGTGGCGTTCGCCCAGGCCGTGCGCGTGCGTGACTCCAAGAACACCGCAGGCCCCGAACTCATGTTCGGTTCAGGGGCCTGGCTGGCTTTCGTAGGTGCTTCCGTCCCGAGAACAGACCGTTGACCAGTCGCACCATCTTGCCGTCCAGTTGGCTGCAGTTGGGGTGATCAGACAACGATGTCATCGGCACTTTGCTACTACCAACTTGGCCGCGCCATATTCACAAGAGGGAAGCGTCAGGTGATCCAGCCATCATCGTGACCACGCAGGACGAGTTGTCGGCGTTCGTTGACCGGGTGAGCGCGCGGTCTGCTGCCCAGCAGTGTCCATCGCTGGTCGAGGTCTCCATCGCGGAAGATCCGTACGGCTTCCCGACCGTCAACGCCGGCATCGGCGCCGACCGGGGACACGTCCGCGTCAGCGGAGCTGATGAGCTGCGCGCGACGCAAGGTGATTCGGAGGCGATAAGCGATCGGGTGTACGACTTTCAGGGCCACGAGACGTTGGTTCCCGCGAGCTACGAGGTCCCGTTTGACATCGTCCGCGCGGTGCTCGCGGCCTATCTCGATCACGGCGGACTGATCCCTGTGGACTTCCCTCACTTGCATGAGGTCGCCGCCGTCTGAAATACCCGAGGCCTGGCAGGTGTTCGTCACCGGCGACGTCAGGGATTCCAGTCCACGAGGACCTGTACGCGGTTGAAGCGGCGCGCGATCAGGTCGTCGCGTTGAACCACCCAGAAGATGGCCGCACCCCCTCCTGACCTGTACACGTTGAACTCGGCCAGCACGACCCAGTCGTCGGCGTTGGTCGACGTCGTGCCAGGGCCGGGCCGTCGCCCCGCTTTCTCGTCCTCGACCGCACAGAGGACCGCTATCTCGGTCGCGAGACAACCGTTGCAGTCCGTGCCATATCCCCCGAGCACCAGGGTCTCGGGAATCTCCCGTGCGAGCGCCTCGGTGCGGATCTGGTCGAGAATCTTTTCGTTCCGAAGAGTCACCGGAAAAACGTAGCGCGGGGCACCGACAATCGACGTCAGCTCGAGGCCGGCGGGCAACGGCAGCCCCAGCGCGGCGAGGAACCGCGCCGTCTTCACCTCGACGAAGACCTCGGCGGGGTCGAGATCGTCACTCCTCGACTCGTCCCACTCGAAGTCGTCCGGGTTCTCGTCCTCGGCCAGGTAGGCGGCCAGCTCCTCCTGCTTCGCCGCGTGCTCCGCGGCAGAAGCGGAACGCTGCGAGCCCCACCACTGCGCCAGACCCGACGCCTCGCGAGAAACGTCGGTGGGGTCGGAGGCGGCGGCGTTCTCGAAGTACGTGCGCGGAGTGACACCCAGGTAGGCGACACCGCTGCCGGGGCCAACCGGCGCGTACACGACCGAGGTGATGTCGCTGTCATGGATGTCGATCCACAGCCACGGTTCGGTGAGCGGTGGCAGCTCACCCTCGGACAACGTCGTCCAAGAACCGTGCTCAAACGCGTAAGTGCCGAAGAATCCCACGTCGAACATGAAAACAGGGGTCCCCCGCGAACGCGCGGGAGACCCCTGTCAGCGAAACAGACTCAGTAGCGGTAGTGGTCCGCCTTGAACGGGCCCTCGACGTCGACGTCGATGTACTCGGCCTGCTCCTTGGTGAGCTTGGTCAGCTCGCCGCCGAGCGCCTCCAGGTGGATGCGGGCGACCTTCTCGTCCAGCACCTTGGGCAGGCGGTAGACCTCGTTGTCGTACTCCTTGTACTTGGTGAACAGCTCGATCTGAGCGATCACCTGGTTGGAGAAGGAGTTCGACATGACGAACGACGGGTGGCCGGTGGCGTTGCCCAGGTTCATCAGGCGGCCCTCGGACAGCACGATGATCGTGCGGCCGGTCGGGAAGATCCACTCGTCGACCTGCGGCTTGATGTTGTTCTTGCGGACGCCGGGGTAGCGCTGCAGGCCGGCCATGTCCAGCTCGTTGTCGAAGTGGCCGACGTTGCCCAGGATCGCCTGGTGCTTCATCTGCGCCATGTGCTCGACGGTGACGACGTCCTTGTTGCCGGTCGTCGTGATGACGATGTCCGCGATCGGCAGGACCGTCTCCAGGCGCGCGACCTGGTAGCCGTCCATGGCCGCCTGCAGTGCGCAGATCGGGTCGATCTCGGTGACGATCACGCGGGCGCCCTGGCCGCGCAGGGACTCGGCCGAGCCCTTGCCGACGTCGCCGTAGCCGCAGACGACGGCGACCTTGCCGCCCATCAGGACGTCGGTGCCGCGGTTGATGCCGTCGATCAGCGAGTGGCGGATGCCGTAGCGGTTGTCGAACTTCGACTTGGTGACGGCGTCGTTGACGTTGATCGCGGGGAACAGCAGCTCACCGGCGGCGGCCAGCTGGTACAGGCGCATGACGCCCGTCGTGGTCTCCTCGGTGACGCCGCGGATGCCCTCGGCGATCTTGGTCCACTTGCCGTTGTCCGCCTCGAGCGACTTCGTCAGCAGGGCGAGGAAGACCTTCCACTCGTCGGAGTCGTCGACCTCCGGCGAGGGCACGACACCCTGGGTCTCGTACTGCCTGCCCTTGTGGACGAGCATGGTGGCGTCGCCGCCGTCGTCCAGGATCATGTTCGGGCCGCCGCCGTCCGGCCAGCTCAGCATCTGCTCGGCGGTCCACCAGTACTCCTCCAGCGTCTCGCCCTTCCAGGCGAAACACGCCACGCCCTTCGGCTCCTCCTCGGTGCCGTGCGGGCCGACGACGACGGCGGCGGCCGCGTGGTCCTGGGTCGAGAAGATGTTGCACGACGCCCAGCGCACTTCGGCGCCGAGGTCGACCAGCGTCTCGATGAGCACGGCGGTCTGGATCGTCATGTGCAGCGAGCCGGAGATCCGGGCACCCTTGAGCGGGTACACCCCGGAGTACTCGCGGCGGAACGCCATCAGGCCGGGCATCTCGTGCTCAGCCAGGCGGATCTCCTTGCGGCCGAACTCGTGCTGTGAGAGATCGGCGACGGCGAAGTCGATCCCGTTGCGGGTCTGCAAGCGGTCCGCGGTCATTGCGAAGTCCTCCAGGGCACTTCAGAGAGGGTGTCGTCCGACCATACCGCCCGCTGATGCACCACTATGACCCCCACGTTGGGTGAGGGAGGTCTCGGTGTTGATTGCGGGCCCGGACACGCGGGTCGTCGAGCTGCGGGTACACGGCGTGCAGGGCACGACGCCGCAAACGCTCGTCGACGCCGTCGCGGCCGTGGACGTTGCGGGAGACGGGCTCGGGCGCATCGTTCGCCCGGCCGACAGACTCCGCAGGCCCGCGCCGGGACCGGTGTTGCAGACCGAGGGACGGCCGATCCCCCGCATCGTCGAGGGCTACCTGTGGGGCGGCATGACGTCCGGAGGTGTGGCCAAAGCCACCTGGGCGCTGCTCTTCCCGTTCAGCATCGCGAACGTCGCGCACTGGATGCTGCCTCCCGTTCCGGACCGGAATCTGCCCGCCCACCTGCTCGGACTGGGCCTGCGGTCGTTGCTGCGGGTGTTCGCGCTGCTGTTGACGGCGCTGCTGGTCGCGCAGGTCTCCGTGGTGAGCCTCGACCTGCTCGCCGCGCAGTGTCTGCGGCCGGGCACCGCGTGTCTGACCAGCGTTCCGACCGAGGTGCGCACGTTCCCGTGGTTCCGCACTTTTCTGGGACTTCTCCCGATCGTGGTGGTCATCTCGGTGATGCGGCGCGTCTCGCACGTCGACTGGCGGATCGAGCGCAAGGAGATCGCCGAGGCGCAGGACGAGGAGCAGAAGCCCTCCTCCGGTCTGCCCGGCGCGCACGTCGCCACCGACCCGGACACGCCGGCGTTGCGCTCGCTGCACGTCGTGGCGGCGTTGGCGACCGCTGCTCTGATCGCCCTGGGCGGTCCGTTGAAGCAGCTCACGGCCACCGGCCCGATGGGCGTCGCGATCACTGTGGCATGGGTCGTCGCGCTGGTGTTCATCGGATTGTCGGTGCTCGGCGTGTTCTTGCTCGACGACCCGACCGGCGGCGCCCCGCATCGCGGCGGACGGTGGCTGCGGGCGGCACTGGCTCGACGGCCGCGGCGGATGCTCCTGGTGCTTTCGGCACTGCTGATGCTCACGACGCTGGGACTGCAGGAGCAGTTGCCGACGCGGGTGCCCGGCGCGGACGTCACCGTGCAGGTGGTCGCGCTGCTGATGGCGTTCGTGCTGGTGCTGTTCGGGCTGATGCTCCTGCCCGCCGCGCTGCTGGCGCGCAAGACGTGGACGGACCTGCCGCGTGAACTGCGGCCGTGGGCGGGCGGCTGGTTCGCCGCGCCGGTGCTCGCGATCGGTGGCCTGCTGGGCGGCGGGTTCGGTGCCGGGATCGCGTTGCCCGTGCGCAAGGCGCTGGGCTCGCAACTGCAGCTGCCCGTCGGGTACTCGTACATCACCGTGTTGTGGGGTGTGGCCGGGGTTCTGGCCGTGTTGAGCATGTTCGCGGTGGCCTCGTTCACCGGCGCCGTGCGGTGGCGCGCGTTCCGCAAAGGCAAGGAGTGGGCGCGCGAGGCTTCTTTGCTGCACTCCGGCCGGATGCGGGACCTTCGCGCCGCGACGCGGGCATGGTGGTGGGCGCGCTGGGAACGCAACCACAGTCACCACATGATCCTGATCATCGCCTCCGTGCTGGTGGTCGGTGCCGTGCTGGCCACGTGTGCTGCGGGTGCAGAACGTGCCGCTGCCGTCCTGGTCCGAACCGTTCTCGGCGTTCGGCGTGTTCGTGCTCGGTCTGCTGGCCGTGTCGTTGCTGCGCGCGGTGTACCTGGCGGCGCGGGAGCCGGAGTCCGGCCGGCGGCTCGGGATCATGGCGGACATCGCGCAGTTCTGGCCACGGGAAGCGCATCCGATCGTGCCGCCCTGCTACGCCCTGAAAGTCGTGCCGGAGCTGGTTTCCCGCGTGCAGGACCACCTGCGCGACCCCGGCACCCGCGTGGTCCTCTGTGGACACTCACAGGGATCTTTGCTGGTCGCCGTCGCGGCGGCCCGGCTGCTGGAGGAACTGCCGGCCCACGACCGCGAACGCATCGGGCTGGTGACAGCCGGTTCGCAACTGCAGTGGGCCTACCCGCGGGCGTTCCCGGCGGTGGTGCCGCACGCGTCGCTGGCCCGGCTCGCCGGTGGGCTGGACGGCCGCTGGCGCGCACTGTGCCGGGGCACCGATCCGCTGGGCGGCGCGGTGACGACGTGGCGGCGGCAGGTGTTCGACGGGATGCTGCTCGGCGTCGGCTACCGGGCGGACGGCTCGGAGGGCGCGCTGGCACCGGCGTTGCGCGGGCCCACCGGGGCGCTCGTGCTGGGTGGCGATCACTGGCTGCCGGATCCGCAGCGGGGTCCGTTCCCCGGCCGGCGGTGGCGGTCCGGGGTGTCGGCGCACTCCGACTACACGTCGGATCCGGAGTGGGACCGGGCGGTGGCGATCGCGGCCGGGTTGATGGAGGTCGACGCGCCGGAAGCGCCGCCGTTGCCGTTCGCGCGGAGGCCCGAAACACGGTCGCGCGACGCGTTGGGCGGCTCCTAGGCTCTGGCTCATGCTGACTGGGGAACAGGTTCGACTGCGGCCCGTTGAACCCGAGGACGCCGACGCGTTGTACCGCTGGCACAACGACGAAGACGTCATGCGCTGGCTGCAGAGCTATTTCCACGAGTCGCTCGCGGCCATCCGCAAGCGACTCGCCGACCGCGCGGACAACTCGTACGAGAAGAACACCTTCTGCATCGAGACGTTGGAGGAGCGCAAGCCCATCGGCATCGTCGCACTGAGGGACGCCGACCCGATCAACGCGCGTGCTCACGTCGACATCTACATCGGCGAGCGGGAGTACTGGGGCGGCGGCTACGGCACCGATGCCATGCGCACGGTCTGCCGGTACGGGTTCGGCACCATGCGGCTGCACTCCATCGAGCTCAGCGTCGTGGAGGCGAACGAGCGGGCGATCAAGTCCTACAAGAAGATCGGGTTCCAGGTCGACGGACGGCTGCGGCAGTCGTTCCACCGCGACGGCGAGTGGCACGACGAGTTGCTGATGTGTGTGCTGGCAAACGAGCTCACCTGAGAGCGGGCGCCAGGTGGCCGATCGCCTCGCGCAGGTGGTCCTCGACGGAGGTGGCCGGCACCACGACGAGGCCGGACGGGCGCAGGTCCACCCACCGCTGCACGGCGATCCGGGCCGCCGCGGACACGGCGGCGGCCAGCACTGCGGCACCGAGCGGGTCCTTGCCCAGTCGTTCGGCGATCACCGAGGCGATCGGTGGTTCCATCGACGTCACCGAGTCGAGGTAGGCCTCGCGCAACGACGGCGTCGAGGTGATCAGCGCCAGGGCCTCGGAGGGCGGTTCGCGGTACTGCTCGGCGAACGCGGCGATGATCGAGTCGACCAAAGGCTCGTCCAGAAGGCCGTGAACGCAGCGCGGCGGCCACCTGCAGTGCGCGCGAGGCGGTGATGCCCGCGACGATCGCCTGCTCGCGGCTGGCGAAGTAGTTGTTGTAGGTGCGCGGGGAGACGCCCGCGGCGTCGGCGATCTCGTCGACCCGCACGTTGTCGACGCCCTTGGCCAGGGCGAGGCGCAGTGCGGCGGCCGAGAGCGCCGCTCGGGTCTCGGTTTTCTTGCGCTCACGCAGTCCCACGGGGATCACTCTAGAGACCTGCCGTGACACGATCGCTACCGATTGACTTTCGATAGATCACTACCGATACTCGATGCATGATTTCTGAACGTTGGGCGGTGACGGCACTCCGGGTCTTCCTGGTGGCGCTGTTCGGGATCCTCGTCGTGCTGGAGACGTTGTCGATCCCCGGCTCCTACGCGTACATGGCGCAGCAGAACCCCGAAGAGGCCTACCTGAGGTGGCCGTCGACGATCGTTTCGGTGTTCTGGGTGGTGTGCGTGCAGGTGGTGATCGTCGCCACGTGGAAGCTGCTCACGCTGGTGCGCAAAGATCTGATCTTCACCGACGCCGCGATCAAGTGGGTCAACGTGATGGTCTGGGCGATCGCGGCCGCGTGGGTGGTGCTGGTGGGCGTGTTCATCTGGGTCGGCATCAACGCCGACGATCCGGGAGTGCTGGTGTTGTTCTTCCTGTTCACGTCGGCGGTCTCGGTGATCGGGCTCGTGCTGGTCGTGATGCGGGCACTGCTGCAGCGCGCCACCACGTTGCGCGCCGACATGGAAGCGGTGATCTGATGGCCATCGTCGTGCGCATCGACGTCGAGCTGGCCAAGCGCAAGATGAGCGTCGGCGAGTTCGCGGAGAAGGTGGGCCTCACGCCGGCCAACGTCGCGGTGCTGAAGAACGGCAGGGCCAAGGCCGTGCGGTTCAGCACCTTGGAGGCCATGTGCCGGGTGCTGGAGTGCCAGCCCGGCGACCTCCTGGAGTTCGTCGACGAGGAAGAGGTCGCGGAAACCGCCTAGCCCAGCCGTTTCGCCAGTCGTTTGAAGGGTATGCGCAGGCTGTGACCCTCGACGAGCCGCGTGTCGCGCATTCCAGAGGCGATGCTGATCTAGATGTTCGCGCTCTCATGGCTCGATTGGGCGTGTGCAAGTACTACCAACTCATGATCATCGAGCGCATAACTACAACCAACCGGGCTGTTCGCAGCCGTGAGAGCGTTCCCACCACCGAGCTTCGGCGGCCGCGTCGACCACTGCACGGTCAGACACCGCCTACTCCACCCCAAAGTCTGCAGCAAGGCACCTGACCAGCCGTAATGCCTTAACCGACCGGCATTGCGCCTAGCCCAGCCGTTTCGCCAGTCGGTCGGCGGCGTCGAGCCGCCCCGACTCGGCGAGCAGTCCCACCGGCGCCAGCACGTAGTCGCGGTCGACGGTGATCTCCGCGGTCCGCAGCACCGGCCGCAGCACCGGGTCGCTCCGCAGCGCCTCGACGATCGGCGTGATGTCCGGCGTGTGCCGGAAGACGCCGCCGGACAGCACCAGCAGACCCGCGCCGTGCGGTCCGAGTTGGCCGTCGACCTGCCGGAGATGCCTGCGCACAGCCAAGATCGCGGCGAACGAGGCCAGCTGCACGTCCACCGCGGGGTCGTCGGGCAGCCAGCCGACGTTCTCCGCGCGCATCCGCGCCTCTTCGGCCAGATCCTCGGTCGTCAGGCGTTCGGCCAGCGCTTCCGCCACCACACCCGGCGCCGACCAGCGCATGCCGAGATCGCCCTCGACCGTGCGGCGGTCCGGCGGCAGCGCGACCGTCCTTTCCAGACCCTCACTGTCCGCTGTGGACACGGCGGAGTAGACGTCCGTGGTCGCGCCGCCGACGTCCACGACCAGCACCGCGCCCTCACGATCCTGCGCCGCCAACCGCGACACGCCCGCCAGCACGGCGTCCGGCGTCACGGCACGCACCAGCTGACGGAACCGCGGCCCGCGGGAGAGTCCCTTGCCGCCGATCACGTGCTGGAGGAACGCCGCCCGGATCGCCTTGCGCGCGGGTTCGGGTGCCAGCCGGCCGACGTCCGGCAGCACGTTCGGGCAGGGCATCACGGTCCGGGAAGCGAGCAGCCGCAACGCTTCCGGCTGCGCCTCGATGTTGCCGGCCAGGACGATCGGCACGGCCACCCGAGCGAGCTTCGCGGCGTTGTGCAGCAGGACCGACTGGTCACCGCCGTCCGTGCCGCCGACGAGCAGGACCAGATCAGGAGACGAAGCGCGCAGTGCCCGGACGTCCACCGGACCGGCGGACACGTGCACGATCTTGGCGCCCGCCGACAACGCCACCCGGTAACCGGCCTCGGCGCTCACCACCCGCTCCTGACCGACGACCGCGAGCCGCAGCCCGCCGCCGGCCGACGAGCACGCCAGGATCTCGCCGTCGCCGACCTCCGCGCGCAGGGCGTCGATGCCGCGCAGCACCTCGGGCGGCGTGGTCGGGTGCTGTCCGGTGCGGACCAGTTCGCCTTCCGCGGTGACGAGAGCGGCTTTGGTCCAGGTGGAACCGACGTCGAGACAGAGGATCACGAGGCAAGCTAGCCACCATGAAGCTCACGCCCAAGGTGATCCTCGAAGGCACGCGGCTGACCGGCAAGACGGACCTGGCCTACGCGCTCAACGAACACCCCCGCCTCGTCGGGCACCGCAAGTACCGCTACCACTCACCGTTGATCTCGGCCGAGTGGAGCGGGTTCAGCAACGAGCCGTGGGGCCGCGGGATGATCGACTTCGCGCCGGACGAGACCGAACACGCGCTGGAGACCTACGAGACGTGGGTGCGGATGTTCGAACTGCAGCGGTACTACTCGTGGATCGTCGACCGGTTCCACCTGTCCACGATGGCGTACCAGGCCCGGCAGGGGCGTGAGTTCGACTTCGGCTGGCTGGAGGAACGGCTGAAGCCGCTCAACTTCGCCATCGTGCTGTGCACCCGGCCGGAGGACACCTTCGAGCAGGCACGGGTGGAGCGGCTGAAGATCAGCGCGAACCCGAAGCAGTACGTCTCGCTGGAGCCGTTCTTCGAGGAACAGCAGCAACTCCGCGAGCTCGCGGCGAAGTCGATCCTGCCCGTGTTCGAGCTCGACGTGACCCGGCACGGAGCGGACGACGTGGCCGACTGGCTGGACGAACGCGGTCTGCTGACGCTCAGGGCCTGTATCGAGGTCCCGTTCGATGAGAGTCGAGCCTGAGGTGGTTCCTGGCGGTGCGGCGGAAAGGCCCGCATACCGCCGTTGTATGTGGGCCTTTCCGCCGTGCCCCCAGGGGCCGCCTCAGGCCCGGCTATCGCGAACATGGACCTCGATACAGGCCCTAGTCGTCCGCTTTCTCGTGCACTACCTGCATGAATGAGCCGAGCTGCGCGAGCTGTTCCGGCGTGAAGAGGTCGATCAGGTACGCGCGGACCGTGCCGACGTGACCGGGTGCGGTGATCTGCAACAGGTCCTTGCCCGCGTCGGTCAGCACGGCGAGGATGCCGCGCTCATCGGACTCGTGCGGTTCACGCCGCACGAGTCCCGCCTTCTCCAGCTTGCCGATCTGGTAGGTCAGCGAGCTCTTGGACACCACGACGCGGCGCGCCAGCTCGGTCATCCGCATGCGGTTGCCGGGCTGTTCGGACAGCACGACCAGCACGTTGTACTGCGCGTGCGAGAGGCCCGCATCGCGCTGCAACTGCTGTTCGATCTGCCTCTCGAGGAGGTGGTACGCCTGGACGAAGTGATGCCAGGCGTGCCCCTCCTCCTCAGAGAGCCACCGCGCGTTTTCCATGGTGCGCAGATTAGTTGCTGACGGCCTAGATGCCGGGCTCCTCGCCGTGCTTGATGACCGGCTCGGGCTCGACCTTGCCCTTGCCAGTCTTGCCGAGCACCGAGTTTCGCCTGCTGTAGACGAAGTAGACGACGACACCGAGCGCCATCCACACGAGGAACCGGACCCAGGTGAGCGCGGTCAGGTTCAGCATCAGCCACAGGCAGGCGAGGATCGCGAGGATCGGCACCAGCGGCACGAGCGGCACGCGGAAGCCGCGCGACAGGTCGGGCCGCGTCTTGCGCAACACCAGCACACCCCCCGAGACGAGGATGAACGCGAACAGCGTGCCGACGTTCACCATCTCTTCGAGCTTGCCCGCCGGGAAGAAGCCCGCCGCGACCGCGACCAGCCCGCCGATGATGATCGTGATGCGGGTCGGCGTGCCGTGGCTGCCGGTCTTCGCGAGTCCGCGCGGCAGCAGGCCGTCACGCGACATCGCGAACAGCACGCGGCTCTGGCCCAGCATCAGCACCATGACGACGGTGGTCAGACCGGCGAGCGCGCCGACCGAGATCACCGTGGCCGCCCAGTCGACACCGTTGTCCGCGAACGCACTGGCGAGCGTCGCGCGCGTGCCGTCCGGCTGCGTCTTGAGCTTCTCGTACGGCACCATGCCGGTGATCACCAGCGTGACCGCGACGTACAGGACCGTGACGATCGCGAGCGAGCCGAGGATGCCCCGCGGCACGGCCTTCTGCGGGTTCTTGGTCTCCTCCGCCGTGGTCGCCACGACGTCGAACCCGATGAACGCGAAGAACACGATGCTCGCGGCCGCCAGCATGCCGAGCACGCCGTACGTGCTGCCTTCGTAGCCGGTCAGCAACGAGAACAGCGACTGCTCGATGCCCGTGTGCCCGGCGGAACCGCCCTCGGCGGCCGGCGGGATGAACGGGCTGTAGTTCTCGGCCTTGATGTAGCTGATGCCGAGCACGATCACGAGCAGCACCACCGCGACCTTGATCGCCGTGATGACCGCGCTGACCCGCGACGACAGCTTGGTGCCGACGACCAGGAGGACCGTGAGCACCGCGACCAGCAGCACCGCGCCCCAGTCGAACTTGAAGCTGCCCATCGCGACCTCGGTCTTGGTCTCGATGCCGAACAGCTCCAGCGTGGTCTGCAGGTAGGCCGACCACCCCTTGGCGACCGCGGCCGAGCCGACCGCGAACTCCAGCACCAGGTCCCAGCCGATGATCCACGCGGCGAACTCGCCGAACGTCGCGTAGGAGAACGTGTACGCGCTACCCGCGACCGGCACCGTCGAGGCGAACTCGGCGTAGCACAGCGCGGCCAGCGCACACGCGATCGCGGCCAGCACGAAGGAAAGCGACACCGACGGGCCCGCGAGATTGCCCGCCGTGCTCGCGGTGAGTGTGAAGATGCCGGCCCCGATGACGACCGCGACTCCGAAGACCGTCAGGTCCCAGGCGGTCAGCTCCTTGCGGAGCTTGGTGTCCGGCTCGTCCGTGTCCGCGATCGACTGCTCGATCGACTTCGTGCGCCACAACCCGTTCCCCGGCACGGTGCATACCTCCTTGATGGACCCGTTCGGGCCACCCTAGAGGTATCCAGCATGCGGGACGCCAAAGCTCGTCTCACAACGCAAGCGGGGCGCTTTCGTACCCACATGGTGTACGAAAGCGCCCCGCGGGCGAGGAAAGGGTCAGGAACTGGCGACCTTGGATCGGTCCAGGTCCGGCTCCAGGTAGATCAGCCGGGCGTGCGGCACCTTGGCCCGGACGCGCTGCTCGGCGTCGTTGATCGCCTGCGCCACCTCGTCCAGCGACAGCTTCGGCTCCAGCGCGATCTTGGCCGCGACGAGCAGTTCCTCCGGCCCGATGTACTGCGTCTTGATGTGGATGACCCGCTGCACCTTGCCCGCGGCCAGCTCGTCGATGATCACGTCGAGGTCGGCGTCGGGCGCGCCCTCGCCGATCAGCAGCGACTTCATCTCGATGATCAGGATCACCGCGATGATGCCGAGCAGCACACCGATGCAGACCGTGCCGAGCGCGTCGAACACCGGGTTGCCGGTGACCATGGTGAGGCCCACGCCGGCCAGCGCGAGCACCAGACCGACGAGCGCGCCCAGGTCCTCCAGCAGCACGACCGGCAGCTCCGGCGTGCGGGAGTTGCGGATGAAGCCCCACCAGGAGGCGTCGCCCTTGATCTTCTTGGACTCGACGATCGCGGTGTAGAAGCTGAAGCTCTCGAGGCCGATGGCGACCACGAGGATGCCGACCGCGACGAGCGGGCTGGTCAGGCCCTCGGGGTGCTGCAGCTTGTGGATGCCCTCGTACAGCGCGAACACCGAGCCGAGGCTGAACAGCAGCAGTGCCACCACGAACGACCAGAAGTACCGGTCGCGGCCGTAGCCGAACGGGTGCAGCCTGGTCGCCTTGCGCTGGGCCGTCTTCTGGCCGAGCAGCAGCAGACCCTGGTTCGACGTGTCGGCGACCGAGTGCACCGACTCGGCCAGCATCGACGACGAGCCGGTGATCAAGAATCCGACGAACTTCGCCACCGCGATACCGGCATTCGCCACCAACGCCGCGACGATGGCCTTGGTTCCGCCCCCTGCTGACACGCCTGTCTCCTCGCTGAACAACAGTCCGGTTTGTCCGGTGCTGAACCTTAGTCCGTTCCCGCTGTGGCGCGGAAAAGTTGGGCGGATTGAACACCATCCGGGCGGACGAGCACCGCCGGATCCGACGCGGGCAGCCACACGGACTCGCCGCGGGCCAGGTGCAGTTCGTCGCCGCGGGCGTTCGTCAGCACCGCCGCGCCGGACGTGCAGATCATGATCTGCGGGCCCTCGTGGTTGATCCGCGTCTCGGCGGAAAGGTCCAAACGCGACAGTTCGAACTCCGGCGCGGGCGTGCGGTAGAGGCGCACGCCGGGCGAGACCTCCTCGCCGGTCGACACCGGCATGTCGCCGCAGGTGAAGTCGAGCACCCGCAACAGCTCCGGCACGTCGACGTGCTTCGGCGTGAGGCCGCAGCGCAGGACGTTGTCCGAGTTCGCCAGGATCTCGATGCCGGTACCGCGCAGGTAGGCGTGCAGGTTGCCGGCGGGCAGGTGGATCGCCTCGCCGGGCTGCAGCACGATGCGGTTCAGCAGCAGAGCCGCCAGCACGCCCGCGTCGCCGGGGTAGGACTCACCCAGCTCCAGGATCGTGCGGCACTCCAGGTCGAACTCGCCGTGCTCCTTCACGTGCAGCACGCACGCGTCGAGCACCTGCGGCAGCAACGTGCTCAACGACGTCTGCGGCAGCGTGATCAGCATCGTGAACAACGCCCGCAAACCCGACGAGTCCGGCTGCCCGACCAACATCTCGGTGTAGGGCGACAACGCGGGCGCGTCCAGGGTGCGCAGCAACGCCACCGTGCGATCCGGCGACCGAAAACCAGCGAGGGCGTGGAACTCGGTCAGCGCGCAGATCAGCTCCGGCTTCGCGGCCGGGTCCTTGTAGTTGCGCATCGCGGCGTCGCGCGGCACACCGGCGTACTCCTCGGCCGCGAAGCCCTCGGCCGCCTGTGCGGCGGACGGGTGCGCCTGCAGGCTCAGCGCCTCCTCGGCGGCGAGCACCTTGAGCAGGAACGGGAGCCTGCTGCCCCACCGCTCGGACACGCGCGCGCCCAGCTGGCCGTCCGGGTCGACGGACAACAGGTCGAGCAGCGATCGCTCGACGCCGTCCGCGCCGACCACGCGGGACGGGTCGCCGGGATGGGCGCCCATCCACAGCTCGGCCTCGGGATGGGGTGCGGGCACCTCCTTCCCGAGCAACTCTGCGATGGCCGTGCGTGAACCCCACGCGTACGGCCTGACCGCGTTGTGCAGCAGGTCCACTTCTAAGTCAGCTCCCAATTCAGTACGGGTTGCCGCCGAGAGTTCCGGCGGCGAGCCCGAGGTACAGCGCGGCCAGTTCGAAGCGGAGCGCGAGAAGAGCGGCACTGACCGCGTCGCCTCCCACCACCTCGACGGCCGGCTCCAGCACGTCGGCGCCCGGCAGGGCGTCCTCGGCGGCATGCCGTGCGGCAACGGCCACCGGGCCCTGGCGCACGGCCAGCAACAACACGCGCACAAGTCCGCTACCGGTTTCCTCGTCCGGATCGGCGAACAGGTCCGCACCAGAGGTTCCCTGCACCGCGCGGCGGTGCAGCACCGGGCGGGTCAGCGCCTGCGGATACCCGGCCACATCGCTGGCAACCCCGGCGAACGACGCCAGCACGCTCGCGCCGTACCCACCCACCGACGTGGCGACCTCGTCGAGGCCCCACAGCAGCGGCGTGCGGTCGGCGACGCGCAACGCCAGCGACTTCGCCGGGTTCACGAACGACTCGTGCATCGGATGGTCACGCTCGGCCTCGCGGTCGAGCTCGTCGGCGATCAGGTCGACGTCGATCTTGAGCAGGCCCAGCGAGTTCAGCACCACGAGCCACGCGGCGAGCGCGCGGTGGAAGCTGAAGCCCGGCGGCACCTCGACGCGGGGCGCGAGCAGGATCGCCTGGCCCGCGGCGGCCGCGGCGATCGGACCGGAGTCCGGCGCCGTCAGCAACGTCCGCGCGCCACGGCGGGCAGCCTGGTAGATCGACTCGGCGAGCACCCGGTCACTCGGGTCCTCGGTGTGCGCGAGCACCACGTCGAGGGCGCCGACCCACGGCGGCACCTCGTCGCACACCACGACCGGCACCGAGCAGCCTGGGCCGAGCAACGCCATGACGACGCCGGCCACCGCGACCGAGTGGCCGGGCCGGGTGATCAGCACGACCGCGCGCGGACGTTCGGAGAAGAACCGCTCCACCCCCGCCTCGGCCGCGGCCTCGACGGTGGAACGGACCTGTGCTCCCGCCCGTGCGGCGGCGCGCAACCAACCACCGGTGTCGGCGTCGGCGAGGCGGCCCGGGTCGTCGAGCAGCGTGTCGTCGAGCACCATCTCACCCAGCCGGCGGCGGCTCGACCGCCTCGTCCAGCAACAGCACCGGGATGCCCTCACGCACCGGGAACGAACGACCACACGCAGTGCACGTGAGGAAGTCCGCCTCCGGGTCGTCCGGCGTCCCGATCTGCAGCGGAGCGTGCTCTGGGCACGGGCAGGCGAGGATCTCCAGCAACTGCTCTTCGAGCTTGACGGCCATGGTCGTCTCCCCTCAGGCCCGCACGATCGCGAGGACCTCGTCGCTCAGCGCGACGACGGCCTCGGGGGTGGCGGCTTCGACGTTCAGGCGCAGCAGCGGCTCGGTGTTCGAGGCCCGCAGGTTGAACCACGACCCGTCCGCCAACTGAACAGTGAGACCGTCCAGCTCGTCGATCGTGACGCCGTCCTTCGAGCCGTACGCGTCCTTGATCGCGGCGATCCGCCCGGCCTGGTCGTTGACCGTCGAGTTGATCTCACCGGAGGCGGCGTAGCGGTTGTAGATCGACGTCAGCGTGGACAGCGGACCGTCCTGCTCACCGAGCGCGGCCAGCACGTGCAGCGCGGCCAGCATGCCGGTGTCGGCCTTCCAGAAGTCGCGGAAGTAGTAGTGCGCGGAGTGCTCACCACCGAAGATGGCGCCGGTCTTGGCCATCTCCTCCTTGATGAACGAGTGGCCCACGCGCGTGCGCACGGGCTTGCCACCGTGCTCCTTGACGATCTCCGGCACGGCGTGCGAGGTGATCAGGTTGTGGATGACCGTGCCGCCGGGGTCCTTGGCCAGCTCACGCACGGCGACCAGCGCCGTGATGGCCGACGGGCTGACCGGGTCGCCGTTCTCGTCCACGACGAAGCAGCGGTCCGCGTCACCGTCGAACGCGACACCCGCGTCCGCACCTTCGGCCTTGGTCCGGGCCTGCAGATCCACGATGTTCTTGGGGTCGAGCGGGTTGGCCTCGTGGTTCGGGAAGTTGCCGTCGAGCTCGAAGTACATGGGGATGACCTCGATGGGCAGTCCCGCGAAGACCTCGGGCACGGTGTAGCCGCCCATGCCGTTGCCGGCGTCCACGACGATCTTGAGCGGCCGGCTGCCCTTCAGGTCGACCAGCTGGTTGAGGTACGCCGCGTAGTCCACGAGCATGTTTCGCTCTTCGTAGCCGCCCTCGGCCGCACCCTCGGCGTCCGGGACCTGGTTCTCGGCGTCCTGACGGATCTGCGCGAGACCGGTGTCCTGCCCGACCGGCGACGCACCCGCGCGGCACAGCTTGATGCCGTTGTACTGCGCCGGGTTGTGGCTGGCGGTGAACATGGCGCCGGGCAGGTCGAGCTTGCCGGAGGCGAAGTACAGCATGTCCGTGCTGGCGAGGCCGATGCTGATCACATCGACGCCCTGCGCCCGCACGCCGTCCGCGAAGGCCTTCGAAAGCCCCGGCGACGAGTCGCGCATGTCGTGCCCGATCACGACCGCGGGTCCACCGACCAACCGAGCGAAGGCGGCGCCGAAGTCACGAACCACGGCGGCGTCCAGCTGCTCACCGACCACCCCGCGGATGTCGTACGCCTTGACGATGCCGGACAGGTCACGCACGCCGCACACTCCCAGGGAAATCGCTCTTGACGGCCACTGGTTGGGCAGCCTACCGGCGAGCGGATTAGTGATGCGTGTGGTCGTTCAGTCCTCGTGCGGATCAGGCAATACCCGCAGGTGACCGCGCCGCTGGGAGCCGATGGGCACATCGGGCATCTTCGGGGCGACGTCAGCCCGCCCAGCCTCACGCACGGCCTCAGCCAGTGCCGTCAGGTCGTCCACCGTCGGCTCGGGCGCCGCGAACTCACCCTGATGCCTCACGACCTCCCACCCCCGAGGCGCCGTGAGCCGCAACGCGTGCTCCTCGCACAGGTCGTAACTGTGCGGTTCGGAGTACGTGGCGAGCGGCCCGACGACCGCGGTGGAGTCCGCATAGGCGTAGGTGAGCGTGGCGACAGCCGGGTTAGCACACCCGGTTCGCGAGCACCGTCTCACGCTCCGCACGATCGGGGACGATAGCGCGTCCACGGAAGACTGTGTGTGAGGCACGCTGTGTTTGCTCTCCCGTCGCAGCAACTAGGCTGCTCGGTTGTGGTGATGGCAAGGGGTTCACGTCGACAGGACTCGCCGCGTCGGCGCAACCGCGACCGGCACGGCCGAGGCCTGCGCGGTCCGCTGTACCCAGCCACCCTCCCCGCTGCCCGATCCCGCGCCGAACGCTTCGACGCCCTGGTCATCGAGGCCCTGGAACCCATCGAAACCCGCTGGCGCACCGAGCTGACGCAACTCGACGTGGCCGTGGACGACGTCCCAGACGTGCAGGTCGAGGGCGAGGACGGCGTAGTAGAAGACGGCAACGTCCCGCTGGCCCGCCTGCTCCCGGCCGGAGCCGACGACCAGCGCGCCCGAATCGTCCTGTACCGCCGCCCCCTGGAAGCCCGCGCCAAGGACGGCGCCGACCTGGCCGACCTGGTGCACGACGTGCTGGTCGAACAGGTCGCCAACTACCTGGGCCTGGACCCGGACGTGATCGACGAGGGCTGAGACGCCTCTCACACCCGCAAGCACCCGCCTGGCACTCCAACCCACAGGCGCGTCGGCACCCCGCCTCTGTCAAGGCCGCCACGAGCCCAAGTTGGCGGTACTTAGCGGCGGTTCGATCATGGGTCGGTAGTACTTGCAGACGCCATTTGGCCCTCACCCGCGAGGCCGCCCGCAAGCCGCCCGCCCGCAACCCCAACCACCTACGCCCCCACCCCACGCCGCCGAGTAGGAATCGCCGTAAGCACCGTAAACAACGCAGCCGCAGCCTGCCCCAACAACAAAAAGTCCCTCAGCGTCGTAGACATCCCCACTCGAACCTCCCCACCCCCCGACGGCAACGGCACCCCGACCAAGTGCCCCCAAGCCCGAACCACCGGCACCTGCCCCCCATCCACAAACACGCGCCACCCAGGCTCATCCTCAGCGGCAAGGACCAAAACCCGCCCCTCCCCACCCCCAGAAACCCGAACAGCCACCTCAGGCAGCGAAACATTCACCGGCGCAACCCCAGCAGCAGCCAGCTCGGCCGGAGGCTCCCCACCAGTACGAGCCCGCCGAGCCAGTTCAGGCCCCAACAACACCCCGGTGTCAGCAGCCACCCGCAACCGCAAAACCGGCCGCCCATCAGAAGCCGCCGGAGCCACCGACACCAGCTCCCCAGCCGCCGACCGAACCCGCCCAGCAACCTCCTCAGACGGCAACACCACAAACGCCACCCCAGACGAAGCCGCCTGAGCCACCGCGACCTTCACCGCCTCGGCAGCCCCGTCCAGCAACGACGAATTCCACCGCCGCAGCCGAGCCGGCGAGGAAACCGTCGGCACAAGATCGTCATCCCCGAACGCGGGCATCCGACCGGCAACCTGACGAGCCGGCGCCCCGAGGATCAACACAGACCGCCCAGTCCGCTCCAACTCAGCCGTCAACGACGACGAAAGCTGCATCCCGCCGTCAGCCCGCAACGGCCCGGACCGCAGATCGAGCAACCCGGCCACCCCCAGGCTGGCCAGCGTCACCACACCAACGACGTACACGGCCCGACGCACCCGAACCTGGGCAGCGATGCCCGGCGGCACACCACGCTGGCACCCGGCGAGCACCACACACACGAGTCCCCACGCCAAGATCACCAACGGCGTCCCCGGCCAGGCCTTCACCGCGGCGACCCCAGCAAGCGACCCGATGGCCAGCACGATCACGAACAGTCCGGGCAACATCGCCGTGCTGGGACGCAGGACGGCGGCGGCGAACGCGGCGGCCACGAAGACCGAGCACACGATCAGGTTGGGTGGCGGCGACTCGAACGCGGCGCCGAGCCCGTTCAGGACCATCTCCGGGTGTTGCAGCAGCACGGCGGGCCACGGCAACAGCAAGGCCATCGGCAGCAGCACGATCGCGAACAAGGCCGCGATCCGGCGGGCGCCACCGGACACCGCCACGAAGCCGCCCAACGCCCCGACGATCACCACGAGGTGGCTGAGCGGCGAGAACGCGCCCAGGACCGCGACCCCGATGGCGGTTCCGGAAGCCATGGCGAGCCAGGCGTGGGTCGAGGACGCGCGTAAGACCGCGTACACGCCGGCGAACACAACGGGCGTCACGACGTGGACGACGACGACGTCCAACCGTCCCTCGGCCACAGCCGTCGTGGCCACGGGCAACAACCCGTAGAACGCGGCGACCACCGCGCGCACGGAACGCCGCACGCGCATGCCGCGTGATGCGATGTAGGCCGACAACGCAGCGAGCGGGATGTCGCCGAGCAACAACATCGCGACGGCGAACGAAGGTCCGCCGGGGATCAGGCCCAGGACCGCCAAGGCCGCCGGAGCCGGCGCCGCGGTGCCGCCGAAGACCGGATGCCACGACGACAGATACGACGACCACACCGACCCCAGGGACCCGACCGGGAGCAGCCGGCCACCGGCGAGGTCCAGACCCAGCCTGGACCAGTTGGCGATCACCGCCACCGCCGACAGCCCGAACAACAGCAGGACCGGAGGCGCCAGCAGCAGGGACCGGAGCACCCGAGACTGGTCGACCTCGACGAAGACCATGTCGGTGCGCGGGCCCGGCGACGGCCGGGGGCGTGGCGAAGGACGCAGTGTGCCCGGCAACGCGGCATCGACCGGGACGACGACCGGTGGGCGGCGCAGACCGGCGACCCGCGGCCGGCCACGCGCCGCGCCGGCCGGCAGCCCAGCCGGTCCGACCGGCAGGGAGTCCACTTCGGACGGTTCGAGCCAGGCCGAACGAGCATCGGAGGCGGGCAGCCGGCCCAGGGCGGCGTCGGCCGCGACACGCCGGCGGATCAGGAACGTGGCACCGGCGCGTACGGCGTTGCGGAGTCTGGTGAGCCGGGAGGTGAACAGGCCGCGCACGACCGCGGAGCCCCGGCGGGCGCGCCGGCCTTCGAGCAACCGGCCACGGGTCAGGAGGTAGCGCGCGGCGCCCACCTCGGCGTGCGCGTCGGCGAAACGTCGGAGCAGAAGGAATCCGAGCGCCCGCAACAGCGACAGGAACAGCAGGCGCGGAAGTCCGATGACGAACGAGAAACCCGAGGTGTTGACCAGGAACGTGCGCATGCCGTGTGCGCGGTCGACGCCGCGGAACGACGGACCCGGACGGGCCATCGCCGCGTCCAAACGACGTGCGCCCTTGGTCGCGGCGCGGGCGTGGCGCATGCGGGCGACGGGAACGCACAGCACCAGATGACCGGCGCGGTTCGCGCGCCAGCCGAAGTCGAGGTCGTCGCGCAGCAGCGGCATCGCCTCGTCGTAGCCGCCGAGCGCGTGCCAGGCGTCGCGCCGGATCAGCGATCCCGCGGACGACACGGCGAGCACCTCGGTGCTCTGCTGGAACGACGCGGAGTGCTCGGCCGACGACAGGCCCGTCTGCCGATGACCCGAGGAGTCGGTCGACAGACCCGCCTCGACGACCAGACGAGAATCCACCCAATCGAGGCACAGCGGGCCCAGCACGGCAGCCGACGGCGACACCTCGGCCGCGGTGAGCAGTGCGACCAGGCAGTCGGGTTCGGGCGCGCTGTCGTCGTGCAGCAACCACAGCCACTTGCCCGGGTCGCCCCACCGTTCGACGGCGTGTTCCACGGCGACACGCAGGGCGGTGCCGAAACCCGTGCCACGAGGCAGGGTCAGGACACCGTCCAGCAGATCTCCGGCCTCCGCCAGCACCTTCGCCGTGCGATCGGTCGATCCGGTGTCGACCGCGATCACATGTCGCGGTCGAATTCGCTGACGCCGCAACGCGGACAGCGCGGTGCTGAGCCACTGGTCGCCGTCGTGGCACACCAGGACGGCCAGCACCGGCGCGGTCCGGAGCCTCAGGTGAGGACTTGTCACGTCCTCAAGTTAAGGCACAAAGATCACACTTCTGATGCCACGGGTCACGGCACGGCCGAAGTCCGTGTTCGCTACTCTGAGCGACGGCACTCGCTTCTTCAGCTTGCGGCGTTCTCTCTCCGAGAGACCGCCCCAGATGCCGAAGCGCTCGTCGTGCTGGAGCGCGTACTCAAGGCACTCCGACCGGACCTCACAGCCCAGGCAGATGCGCTTCGCCTCCCTCGTCGAACCACCCTTTTCGGGGAAGAACGCCTCAGGATCGGTCTGCGCACAGAGCGCGCGTTCCTGCCAATCTTGCTCGTCGGCGGGGTCGAACAGGTACGACAGCTCGCCCTGTACAACCGGCTGCGCGACGTGATCTTCTTCGAATTCCTGCATTTCGTCCGCCTCCTCGCCTTCCGCTCTCCCCGGTTGGCGGACGCCAGACGCCGCTCCCACAACGACGAATGACACCGATGTGATTACACCTGCGTCACAGCAGGGGGTCAAGTGGAGTCCACACGTCGGGGGATATTCGCGCGGATGGCCCCAAAAACCTTGACTGGCAGCACAGACAGTGATCCACGTGTCGCAACGAGTCCCCGAACGGCCCACGACGCCAGCCGACACGCCACACTGGTGGAGTGAAACGATCAGCGGTGCGCCCCAGTCCACTGTTCCTCGGTCTGCTCGCGGTGACTGCCGCCGGAGCTGCTCTCACCCTGCTCGAAGGTGATGTGGCCATCATCGCGGGCACCGTCCTCTTCGTCCTCGCCGGGTGGGCGGTGACGCTCTGCCTGCACGAGTTCGGGCACGCCGCGGTGGCCTACAAGGGCGGCGACTTCTCCGTTCGGGAGAAGGGATATCTGACCCTCGACATCCGCCGCTACACCGATCCGGTGCTGAGCATCGTGCTTCCGCTGGTGCTGCTCGCGTTCGGCGGTATCCCTCTTCCGGGTGGCGCTGTGTGGATCAACCACCACGCGCTGCGGTCGAAGAAGATCGAGTCTTTGGTCTCACTGGCCGGACCCGTCACCAACCTGGTGATCGGCGTTCTGCTCGCGTTGATCGTCACGCTGTTCTCGCCGCCGGCCGCGCTCGCGGCGGCAATTTCGTACCTCGCTTTGTTGCAGATCATCGCGTTCGTGCTGAACATCCTGCCGATTCCGGGACTGGACGGCTGGGGTGTTTTGGAACCGTTCATGTCGTACCGGGCGCAGCAGTTCGGCGCGAAGGCCCGGCCGTGGGCGCCGCTGGTGCTCTTCGCCGTGCTGATCGGCTTCTCCGAGGTCAACTACCTGTTCTTCCAGGCGTCGTACGCGGTGTTCGAGGCGATCGGCGGTGCCCCGTTCTCGGCGGGCGACGGCGCACGCGCGTTCATGTTCTGGCGCTCCCTGTAGGCGTGCCCAGGCGCTGTGGAAGCATGGCGCGGCGTGAAGGTCGTAGCACTGGTCGGCGGGGTCGGCGGCGCGAGGTTCCTGCAAGGGCTCAAGGCATTGGGTGCCGACGTCACCGCGGTGGTCAACACCGGCGATGACGTGTGGATGCACGGCCTGCGCATCTGCCCCGACCTCGACACCTGCATGTACACACTGGGTGGCGGTATCGACACCGAACGCGGCTGGGGCCGCGAGAACGAGTCGTGGACCGTCAAGGAGGAGCTGGCGGCCTACGACGCCGAGCCGACGTGGTTCGGGCTCGGTGACCGGGACATCGCCACGCACCTCATCCGCACCCGCATGCTGCGCGCCGGCTATCCGCTGTCGGCCGTGACGGAGGCGTTGTGCGCCCGCTGGCAGCCGGGCGTGCGGCTGCTGCCGATGTCCGACGACCGGGTGGAGACGCACGTCGTCGTGGAGTTGGACGGCGAACCGAAGGCGATCCACTTCCAGGAGTGGTGGGTCAAGCACCGGGCCGGTGTGCCCGCGCAGTCGTTCGCGTTCGTCGGCGCCGAGACCGCCACGGCCGGACCCGGCGTGCTGGACGCGATCGCCGAGGCGGACGCGGTGATCCTGGCCCCGTCGAACCCGGTCGTGAGCATCGGCACGATTCTCGCCGTGCCGGGCGTGGCCGAGGCGTTGCGCAAGACCGACGCCGGTGTCGTGGGCCTGTCGCCGATCATCGGCGGGAAACCGTTGCGCGGTATGGCGGACGCTTGTTTGGACGCGATCGACGTCGAGACCTCCGCCGAGGCGGTCGGCCGGCTCTACGGCTCCCGCAAGTGCTCCGAAGAGGGCATTCTCGACGCCTGGCTGGTCCACACCGGCGACCGTGCGGACGTTCCCGGTGTCGCGGTGCGCGCGGTTCCGCTGCTGATGTCCGATGTGGACGCCACGGCACAGATGGCCCGCGTCGCGCTGGAGATGGCCGGGGTCGACGTTGACTGACCACGCCGCGGCCGCCCTGGAGCTGCTGCCGGTGCCGGGTCTGCCGGAGTTCCGCCCCGGCGACGACCTGGCCGGCGCGATCGCCGGTGCCGCGCCCTGGCTGCGCGACGGCGACGTGCTGGTCGTGACGTCCAAGGTGCTGTCCAAAGTGGAGGGACGGCTCGTCCGCGTGCCGGCCGACCCGGAGGAACGGGACCGGATCCGGCGCGAGCACGTCGACGCGGAGTCGGTGCGGGTGCTCGCCCGCAAGATGCGCACGCTGATCACCGAGAACAAGCTCGGCATCGTGCAGGCCGCGTCCGGTGTCGACGCCTCGAACGTGGCCGGCGACGAGATCGCGCTGCTCCCGGTCGATCCGGACGGCTCGGCGGCGTCGTTGCGCGGCGCTCTGAAGACCCTGCTCGGCGTCGAGGTCGCCGTGATCGTCACGGACACCATGGGCCGCGCGTGGCGGATGGGCCAGATCGACGCCGCGATCGGAGCGTGCCGGCATCCGCGTACTGCGCGACTACGCCGGTTCGGTCGACGAGCACGGCAACGAGCTGGTCGTGACGCAGGTGGCGATCGCCGACGAGATCGCGGCGGCGGCCGACCTGGTGAAGGGCAAGCTCGGCGCGGTGCCGGTGGCGGTGCTGCGCGGGTTCGACGTGGTGGACGACGGCTCCACCGCCCGCGACCTGAACCGGCCGGTCGAGGAGGACCTGTTCCGCCTCGGCACGGAGGAGGCGCTCGCACAGGGCCGCACAGAGGCCGTGCTGATGCGGCGGTCCGTGCGGTTCTACTCGGACGAGCCGATTGATCTCAGCGTGCTGCGCCGGGCGGTCGGGGCGGCGTTGACCGCACCCGCGCCGCACCACACGAAGCCGCTGCGGTTCGTGCTGGTGCGGGAGAAGCGCGCCGAACTGCTGCGGGCCATGCGCGAGCGGTGGGAACGCGACCTGCGCGGCGACGGGTTCACCGACGAGCAGATCGCGCGCCGGGTGCGGCGCGGCGACCTGCTGGTGGAGGCACCGGAGATCGTGGTGCCGTTCCTGGTCCGCGACGGCGCGCACAGCTATCCCGACGCCCGCCGCGCCGAAGCCGAGAAGATCATGTTCACGGTCGCCGGCGGCGCCGCGGTGCAGGGACTGCTGGTGGCGCTGGCCGCCGAGGGGCTCGGCTCGTGCTGGGTGTCGTCGACGATCTTCTGCGCCGACGTGGTGCGCTCCGTGCTGGGCGTGCCGCAGGACTGGGAACCGCTGGGCGCGGTGGCGGTCGGGCACCCGACCGAGCCGCTGACCCCGCGCGAGCCGCTGGAAGGGCTGATCGAGCTGTGACACTGCACGCCGACGCTGTCTCAACGCTGAGCCGGTTCGTCGGACAGGACGCGCTGAAGGAGGCCTACCTGGGCTTCCTGGCCGCCCGCGAGGACGCCTGCCAGCGATCCTGCGTTCCAGGGCACCTGACGGCCTCAGCGCTCGTCCTGGACGCCACTGCGGAGCACGCACTGCTGACGCTGCACCCGCGCGTGGGCCGATGGCTCCAGCTCGGCGGTCATTGCGAGCCTGAGGACGTCTCCCTGGCCGCGGCCGCGTTGCGCGAGGCCACCGAGGAGTCCGGCATGCGCGGCCTGCGGCTCGAGCCGACGCCGATCCACCTGGACGTGCACCCGATCACGTGCTCGCTCGGCGTGCCGACGCGGCACTTCGACGTGCGGTTCCTGGTGCGGGCTCCGGTCGGGGCGCAGCCGGTGCGGTCGGCCGAGTCGGTGGACCTGCAGTGGTGGCCGCTGGACTCGTTGCCGGACAACGTGGACGACCTGCAGCCGTTGATCGAAAGCGCGTTGGCGCGCTTGCGTTAGAAACTCAGCGCCGGAGTGCCCGGTAGCGCCTGAGCAGGGCGGTGATCCGTGCTGGGTCGGCGGTGCCGTTCAGTTCGGCGATCAGATCGTCGGGGCACAGCTCGTAGTCGTCGCCCCACCACCGCTGCGACCTGGTGTTCCAGATCCGGTACCCACCGGGCACACCTTTCGCCACATATCGACGCTTCGCCAACCAGCCACCCCTCGGTTCCGCCGTCAGGATCGCACTCGACGGCAACCGGTTTTCCGGGTGCGAGCTGCAAGTCGGTCTGGGCGGCACTCCTAGAACTTGCGGTAGTCGCGCGGCGAGAACCTCGGTGCCCGCCGCGGCCGCCGCATACCCGCGGCCTCCAGGTACCGGACCGCGCGATGACGCTGCGGTGCGTACGGCGCGAGCAGTTCCATCATCCCGTCGTCGTCCACTGGTGTGCCGGTCAACGCCCAGCCGACGTTCTTCGCCACGTGGTAGTCGCCGACGCTCACGGCGTCCGGATCACCCCACGACCGTTGAGCGACCTCGGCTGACGTCCACACACCGATCCCGGGCACCTTCTCCAGCAACTCCCGGCTGCGCATCTCCGCGGCCTTCTCCAGCCGGTGCGCGACCTGGGCGGCGTTGATCAGCGTGCGCCGGCGGGCACCGTCGAGCCCGCACTGATGCCACTCCCAGTCCTGCAGCGACAGCAGCCGCGACGGCGTCGGCGGGACCTTCAACGGCAACGGACCGGGCGCCGGCTCGCCGAACCGGCGGCCGAGCTCGCGCCACGTCCGGAACGCCTCCGTGCCGGTGACCTTCTGCTCCAGGATCGACGCGAACAGCAGGTCCCAGACCCGGCCGGTCGCCCCCAGCCGCAGCCCGGGGCGTTGCCGGCGGGCTTCGGCGATCACGGGGTGGTGGGCGATGAACTCGTCCACCGGGTCGTCGGCGCCGAGCAGGGCGGGCAGGCCGTCCAGCAGCCACTGCCCGCCCTCGCCCCACGCTTCCGCGACCACGGCGTCCAACCGCCGTACGTGCAGAGTGCCTGGCCCGCACGGGGTGTTCGCCGCGAACCAGATGCCGCCCTCCATGCTGAAGGACGGATCACCGGGTCCGCGGCGCAACGGTCCGAGCACCGCGCCCAGATCCAACGGGAACGGTGGTGTCCAGGCCCTGCTAGGCATCCGTGGAGAAGCGCACTCCGGCCTCGGGCAGCACCACACCCGGCCAGACCCGCGCTCCGCCGATCAGTTCGCACCGGGCACCGATCACGGCCGAGTCGCCCACGACGGCATCCCGCAGCACCGCGCCGGCCTGCACCAGCGCACCGGCACCGACGATCGAGCGTTCGACGATCGCACCCTCACCGACGACCGAGCCGTCGAACAGGATCGAGCCGTCGATCACCGCGCCGTCCGCGACCGTGCACTGAGCACCGACCGTGGCGCCACCACGCACCGTGGCGCCCGCGTGGACCGAGGAGCCTTCGAGCACCAGGTAGTCGCCAGGTTCCGCGACCGCCGCCGACGGCGCGACGCCGCGCACCAGGTCGGCCGAGCCCTGCACGAACGCCTCGGGCTTGCCGAGGTCCAGCCAGTACGTGGCGTCCACGTGGCCCTGCAGCCGCTTGCCGGCCTCCAGCAGGCCGGGGAACGTCTCGCGCTCCACGGACACCGGGCGACCGGCCGGGATGGCGTCGATGACCTCGCGGCGGAACACGTAGCAACCCGCGTTGATCTGGTCCGTCGGCGGGTTCTCGGTCTTCTCCAGGAACGCCTGCACGCGGCCCTCGTCGTCGGTCGGCACGCAACCGAACGCGCGCGGGTCCGCGACCTTCACCAGGTGCAGCGTCACGTCCGCCTCGTGCTTGCGGTGCGTGTCGACGATCCCCGTCAGGTCGACACCCGACAGGATGTCGCCGTTGAAGACCATCACGTCGGGTTCACGGAGCTTGTCCGCGACGTTGCGGATGGCGCCCGCCGTGTCGAGCGGGACCTCCTCGACCACGTACTCGAGCTCCAGCCCGAGCCTCGAACCGTCACCGAAGTACTCCTCGAACACCTCGGCCTTGTAGGAAGTGCCGAGCACCACGTGCGTGATGCCGACCTCTTTGATCCGCGACAACAGGTGCGTCAGAAAGGGCACCCCCGCGGTCGGCAGCATGGGCTTGGGAGCGGACAGGGTCAGCGGGCGAAGACGGGTGCCCTTGCCCCCGACCAGCACCACAGCTTCGACGCCGTGCACCTTTTTCCTCCTCCGCGTTACAGCGAGCCGTTCGACGGAATACTCTGACACGAAGCAGATCGTCATACGGGATCTGGTCCCGGCAAGGAGCTAAATCCGACATGGACCCCCGCGACCGGGCCGACGCCATGCTCGCCCGCGCCCGCGCACGTGGGCGGAACATCGTGACGCCGGACAACATGACGTCCCCCATGGACTCGTCCGACACGCAGCAGATCCCTCGCGCGCTGGTCAACGCGCTCGACCCGAGGCGCGACCCGGACAGCACGATGATCCTGCAGGCGGCCCAGATGGGGCACCAGCGGCCTCCTCAGGCACCGATGCACCCGATGCACACCCAGCCGATGCCGGTGCAGGGCGGTCCGGTCGACGACGCCGAGGTCACCCAGGTCGTGCAGCAGGGTGTGATCCCGACCGTGTCGAACCACCAGCAGCACCGGAACTCGCTCAGCCAGCGCCTCAGCGGCGACGTGTGAGCATCTTCACCCGAATGGTGAGGCCCGCCTTCACGATCGTGCGGAACGGCGCCCACAGCACGCCCTGATGACGATCGGCCAGGTACTTGTAGGCACTGCGGTGGTGCTCGGCCAGCATCCGCTCCGAAGCCCGCGCGGTCGAGTGCCCGCCGATGTGCGTGACCTCGGCGTCGGGCACGTAGACGTTCTGCCAGCCGGCCTTGCCGACCCGGTCACCGAGGTCGACGTCCTCGAAGTACATGAAGTACCCGTCGTCGAACCCGCCGACGGAGTCGAACGCCTCGCGCCGCATCAGGAAGCAGCTGCCGGACAGCCACTCCGCGGTCCGCTCGACCGGCGTCCGCTCCTGCCGGTACGCGCGCGTCCACGGGTTCGAGGGCCACACCACCGCGAACAGCGCGTGCCCGATGCCACGGCCGACCGAGGGCAGCAGGCGGGCCGACGGGTACACCTCGCCGCTGGGCTCGCGGATCAGCGGGCCGAACATGCCACCGCGCGGCCAGCGGGAGGCGGCCTCGATCAACGCGTCGACGCTGCCGGGCGCGAACTCGATGTCGGGGTTGGAGATCAGGATCCAGCCGATCTCGGGGCCCAGTGCCGCGACGCCGGCGTTCGCGCCGCCGCCGTAGCCGAGGTTGCCACCGGTCGGCACGAACGAGACGTGCTCGCGGTCGGCGGCCACCTGCTCGGGCACGCCGTCGGTGGAGCCGTTGTCGGCGAGGATCACCCTGGTGTCGCGGGTGGTCGCCTTCGCGAGGGTGTCAACGAACGGTGCCAGCGTCTCGCCCGGCGAGTACGTGACCGTCACGACACCAAGTCCGTCGCCGTAGTTCACGCGCGACACATTAGTGGTGTCCGATTCACCGACGTCGACGCACCAGCGCCGCGCGCTCGTAAGCCAGTCGATGACGGTCCGCGCTGACCGCCCACGAGAAGTCCTTCGCACGTGTTTGTCCAGATGCTGCCAATGAAGACCGGCGGGCCGGGTCGTCCAACAAGTCGGCGATCGCGGCTGCGATGTCCCCTGCTCCGACACCGCAGTACGCGACCGCCTCACCACCGACTTCGGGCAGCGACAGTCTTCGGGTGGTGAGCACGCAGGCACCGCACGCCATGGCCTCCAGCACCGGCAGGCCGAAGCCCTCGCCGAGTGACGGGTAGGCGACCAGCTGGGCGCCGCCGAGGAAACCGGCGAGCTGTTCGAACGGCAGGTAGCCCGCGCGGATCACGCGGATCCGGTGCGGCACCGAGTCGAGCGCGCGCTCGACCTGGCCGTCCCAGCCGGGCTGACCGGCGAGCACCAGCGCGGGCGGGTTCTCGCGGCCGACCATCGCCTGGGCGAACCCGCGGATCAGCGCCGGGACGTTCTTGCGCGGCTCCAGCGCCCCCAGGAACGCCACGTACGGCAGGTCCCCCAACGACAACGTCCGCCGCACCGACATGATCTCGTCGGGCGACGGCGGGTGGAAGCGCTCGGTGTCGACGCCATGCTGCGCGATGTGCAGCGCCCGGCGATCAGCTCCCGCGACCCGCACCAGTTCGTCGGCGGTCGCCTGCGACGGCACCACGCACAGCTCCGCGCGCTTCAGGGACGCGCGGGTCCACGTGCGGAAGAAGCGTGCCTTCACCGACGAGTGCAGCACCGGGTCCGTGAAGAACGTGGCGTCGTGCAGCGTCACGACCGAAGCGGCCTTGCTGGCCAACGGAAGCGTGTAGTGCGGTGAGTGCACGACGTCGACGCCCAGCGACCGCACCAGTCGCGGCAACGTCGTCTGTTCCCAGGCCAGGCGCGCCGTCCTGGTGGCGACGGCATCCGCGGCCCGCACCACGCGGGCGTTCGGAGCGATCTTGGTGAACAGGTCCAGATCGCGCGGCTGGCACACGACGGAGAGCCTCGCTCCGTCGGCGTCCAGGGCCGCGACGAGCGAATCCACGTAACGGCCGACGCCACCTCGGTCAGCGGGCACCGCGGTAGCGTCGATCAGCACGCTGGGTTCGACGGTCGACACGATCAGCTAGCGTAATGTCATTTGCTAACGCGTTTAACGGGAATGCACTAATCCGACCGTTACGCGTGTGTTTCCCAGACACCCTGCGCAGTCTTTTCCCAGGTGAACTCACTCGCACGGGCGATCCCGGCCTCCACGGTGTGATGAGGATCCGCCAGAACTGCCCGCAGACCTTCCGACAACGAGGCCAGATCCGCGCGCCGGACGACGGTTCCCGCACCTCCCGCGACCTCCACCAGGGCCGGGTCGTCGGAGTGCACGACCGGGACGCCGGCGGCCATCGCCTCCAGCACCGGCAGCCCGAACCCCTCGGCCAGGCTCGGTGCGGCGAGCACGGTCGCACCGGCCAGCACGTCCGCGAGCCGGTCGTCGCCGACCTTGCCGAGCAGTTGCACGTGCGGCCCGCGCAGTTGCACACCGCCCCACCCCTGCGGGCCGATCACGACCAGCGGAACCTGCAGCCGTTCGGTCGCCCGCACCAGCAGCTCGAAGCCCTTGCGCGGTTCGATCGTGCCGATGGCGAGCACGTAGCGGTCGGGCAGATCGCCGGGTTTGGTGCCGCGCAGCGACGTGACGCCGTTCGGGACCACGTGGACCGGAACCCGCACCTGGACGCGCTCGCACAGCTGGTCCGCGACGGCCTGGGTCGGCACGATCAGCGCGCGAGCCTGTTCGGCGGCCTTCGTGATGACCTTGCGGTGCCAGGCGACGCCGCGCGGGGTCAGCGTCTCCGGATGCGTCCACGGCACCACGTCGTGCACGGTGACGACCGCGCCCGGCAACGGTGCGAGCGGCGTCGGGGCGTGCACGTGCCGGCCGAGCTTCGGCGGCAGACCCCGTTCCCACAACGCGACGAGCACCCGCCGCGGCACCCTGATCACGCGGTCGGCGTTGGCGGTGGCGGCGGTCTGGACGGACCAGCCCGCCGGCGCGGTGGGGCCGAGCGCGCTGAGCAGCTCCGCCGTGTAGCGGCCGGTACCGCCGGGGACCGGGGCGTTGAGTTGCTCGGTCAGCACTACTAGCTCAGGCACGTCGCGTACCGTCTCACGCCGTGCCGGCACTCAGCACCGTGGTGGTCGTGACGTGGCGAGGCCGTGACCACATCACGGCCTGCCTGGACGCGCTCGCGGCCCAGAAGAGTCCACATAGGACGATCGTCGTCGACAACGCGTCCGACGACGGCACGGCCGCGCTGATCAGCGGACACGAGGTCGTGCGGCTGCCGCGCAACGTCGGTTACGCGGGTGGACTCGCCGCCGTGCTCGACCTGATCGACACCCCGTACGTGGCGTGGCTCAACGACGACGCGGTGCCCGACCCGTCCTGGCTGGCCGAGCTGGAGAACGCGCTGGAGGCGGATCGGGGCGCGGCCGCGGCCACCTCGTCGATCCTGCTGACGGACGGTTCGACGCAGTCCGTCGGTGTGGCGCTGACCGCGACCGGCTACGGCAAGGACGTCGTGCTCGCCGGGCGCGAGGTGTTCGGGTTCTGCGGCGGCGCGGCCCTGCTGCGGACCGCCGAACTGCGCGCCGCAGGCGGGGTGCCCGCCGGATTCTTCTGCTACTACGAGGACACCGACACGGCCTGGCGGCTGCGACTGGCCGGCGGTCGGGTGATCTCGGTCGGGCCCGCGCGGGTGCGGCATCGGCACGGCGCGAGCACGCAGCCCGGTTCGCCGCTGTTCCACCGCTGGAACGAGCGCAACCGGCTGCTGATGTTGCTGCGGTGCGCTCCGGGTTCGGTGGCGTTGCGCGAGCTGGCACGGTTCCTGGTGATCACGGCGATGCTGCCGGTCCGCAAGGACGTGCCGGACGCGGCCAACTTCCGGCTCGGACTGCGCTTGCGGGTGATCGGCGAGGTGCTGCTCCGGCTGCCGGTGACGCTCGGCCAGCGGTTCCTGATCAAGACGAAGGTTCCGCGGCGGCGCGTGTGGCAGGACTGGGCAGGCCGCTGATGTCCCGCGGCAGCGAGCCCCAGGAGCCGATGCCGAAGCGCCTGGCGTGGCAACTGGTCGGCGGAGGCGTCGCGGGCATCGTCGGTGGCGCCGCCCTCGGCATGACGATCGACATCGGCTTCCTCGGGCTCAGCCTCCTCAGCGGTCTCGCGTTCACGCTCGGCCTCTGCGGGCTCGCTGAGCGCGCGGCGATCGCGCTGCCCGCGTTCGTCATCGGCCTCGGCGCGCCGTTGGTGCTGACGTTCGGCGGGCACAGCGTGCTGCTGGACCAGACCGGCCACGTCGAGCACTGCGTGGTCAAGGGGATCGGGGAGCACCGGTCCGCGAAACGGCCGACCGTCGACTACCTGCTGGCCTGCCCGAGCGGTGAGGTGGAGCTGAGCAGGGACCTGAACGACCGGCTCATGATCATGGAGGCGGACGCGCGGACCAGGCCGCCGCTGCGGCCGCTGTTCGCGTCGCCCGACCTCTGGAACCTGCCCACGGTGCTGGGCGTCCTGGTAGTCATGATCGCCGCAGTGCCAGTGGCCCGATTGCTCCGGCAGCAGCCGTGACCCGGCCGGTTCCGCTGATCGTGATCGGGCTCGCCGGGATCGCCGCCGCCGCCGTGCTGGGTGCCGTCGTGCCCGAGAAGTACCAGCTCGCAGTGCTGATCCCGTGCGGGCTGCTGTCGCTCGCGTTCGCATGGGGCCTCGGCAAGCTCGGTCCGGCGTGGCTGGTGCTGCCCGCCTTCATGATCGTGATTCCCGGCACAGCGGTGCTGGTCGGCGATGGTCACCGCGCGTTGATGGATCTGCTCGGCACACCCCAGACCTGCGTGATCGACACCGTCGAGCAGCTGCCCGGATTCGACAACCCGGCGTTCGCGCACCACCTCACCTGCCCGGACGGTGCGGAGCTGCGGATCGTGGTGCCGGGCGAGAGGATGCAGCCTGGTCCGGCCACCGTGCTGCGCCATCCGGTGATGCGACCGTTGCTCGCCGAGCGCAACAACTGGTCCGCCGAGTGGGTGTTCGGGGTACCAATCGCTGTCGTGTTGCTGCTGATCTGCCCAACCGCACTGCGGGCGCGCAGAGTGATGAGGCAGGCTTAGCCCGTGGATCGAGCCTCACTGCCCGTCGTGTCCGTCGTCGTCGTCAACTACCGCGGCGCGGACGACACCATCACCTGCGTGCGCGGCCTGGCCGAGGTGGACTACCCCACCGAGCTGCTCCAGGTGATCGTGGTCGACAACGAGGCGCACGACACCGCACGGCTGAAGTCCGAACTCAAGGGCGCGAAGATCATCACGTCGGACCAGAACCTTGGGTTCGCCGGCGGCTGCAACCTCGGCGTCGAGCACGCCACGGGTGAGGTGCTCGCGTTCCTCAACAACGACGCCAGGGCGGACCGGAACTGGATCAGGACCGCGATCCGGGTCTTCCACGCCGAACCGACCGTCGGCGCGGTCGCGAGCAAAGTGCTCGACTGGGACGGCAAGAAGATCGACTTCGTCGACGCCGGGCTGACCTGGTTCGGCATGGGCTACAAGCGGCACGTCGGCAAGACCGACGACGGCAGCCTCGACGCCCCGCGCGACGTCATGTTCGGCACCGGGTCCGCGATGTTCGTGCGCACCGAGCTGTACCGCGAGCTCGGCGGGTTCGACGAGCGGTTCTTCATGTTCTACGAGGACGTCGACCTCGGCTGGCGGCTGAACCTGCGCGGCTGGCGGGTCCGCTACGAGCCGGCGTCGCTCACGTTCCACCGCCACCACGCGTCGATGAGCTCGATCGACCACAGCCGCGAGCTGTACCTGCTGGAGCGCAACGCACTCGCGACGCTCTACAAGAACTTCTCCGACGAAACCCTCGCACGCGTGCTGCCCGCCGCGCTGGCGCTGGTGGTGCGCCGGGCGACGGCGCGCGGCGAGATCGACGCGAAGCAGCTGGAGATCACCCGCCGGCCCGCCGATCCGGCCGACGACCGCCGCCCGGCCGAGATCCCGCGGCAGTCGCTCGCCGGGTTCCTCGCGATCGACCAGTTCGTCGAGATGATGCCGGCGCTGGCCGAGTCGCGCCGGATCGAGCAGGCCGCGCGCCGGATGTCGGACGTCGACCTGGTTCCGTTGATGCGCAAGGCGTTGGAGCCGGCCTACGACATCCCGCGCTACCTCGTCGCGCACGACATCCTGGTCGAGGCGCTGGGCATCGACGAGGTGTTCGGCAAGCCGCGCAAGATCCTGGTGATCACCGGTGACGCGATCTCCGAGCGGATGGCCGGCCCGGCGATCCGCGCGTGGCACATGGCGGACGTGCTCTCCGGCGAGCACGAGGTCCGGCTGATCACGACGAACCCGTTGTGCGACCCGCCGGACGCGCCGTTCACCATCGAGGGCGTCAAGCTCAAGCAGCTGCCCGAGAACGTCCGATGGGCGGACGTGATCGTGCTGCAGGGTCACGCGCTGGAGCTGGCCGCGGAGCTCAAGCAGCCGGGTTCCACCAAGATCGTGGTCTGCGACATCTACGACCCGATGCACCTGGAGCTGCTGGAGCAGGGCAAGGACGACAGCGACGAGAAGCGCGCGGCCGACCTCAAGAGCGTCACGCGGGTGCTGACGAACCAGCTCGAACGCGGCGACTTCTTCCTGTGCGCGTCGGAACGGCAGCGGCACTTCTGGCTCGGCCACCTGGCGGCGCTGGGCCGGTTGACGCCGACGTTGTACGACAACGACCCCACGACGCAGTCGCTGCTCGGGATCGTCCCCTTCGGACTGTCGGGCAAGCCGCCGCAGCGCACCGGCCCGGCGATCAAGGGCGTGGTGCCCGGTGTCACGGACGCCGACAAGGTCGTGATCTGGGCCGGTGGCGTGTATTCGTGGTTCGATCCGCTGTCGCTGATCAAGGCGATGGGCCACCTGCGGCAGCGGCAGCCGTCCGCGAAGCTGTACTTCCTCGGCATGAAGCACCCGAACCCCGAGGTGCCGGACATGGACATCGCCGGCCAGACCCGGGCGCTGGCCGCCTCGCTGGGGCTGACCGGCGAGAACGTGTTCTTCAACGACGGCTGGGTGCCCTACACCGAGCGGCAGAACTGGCTGCTCGACGCGAACTGCGGCGTCACCACGCACTACGAGCACGTCGAGACCACGTTCGCGTTCCGCACGCGCGTGCTCGACTACCTGTGGGCGGGGCTGCCGATCGTCACCACCTCCGGCGACTCGTTCGCGGATCTGGTGCTGCGCGAAGGTTTGGGCGTCGTCGTGCCGCCGGAGGACCCGGAGGCACTGGCGGACGCTCTGGAGAAGGTGCTCTACGACGAGGAGTTCGCGGCCGCGTGCCGTGAGCGCATCGCCGTCGTCCGTGAGCGGTTCACCTGGGAGACGGCGCTCGCGCCGCTGGCGGAGTTCTGCCGCAACCCCAGGCCCGCGGCGGACCGTCTGCAGGGCTCCGGGTTACTGGTGCGCGCACCGGGCCTGAGCGCCGCGGACAAGGTGAAGCGGGACCTGCGGCTGGTGCGCGAGTACCTGGACGCGGGTGGCCCGACCGAGTTGGCCAAGCGGGCGACGGGGCGTCTGCGGAAAATCGCGCGTGGTGGCAAGCATGGCTAGATCCCCCAGACCGCTCTCTGTGCTGCTCGACGGCACACCCCTGCTCGGAAACCGCACCGGAATCGGCCGCTACACCTCGGCTTTGGCCGAGGAACTGGCTTCCATGGCGGAGGACGTCGACGTGCGGGCCGTGGCCTTCACTTTGCGCGGCTGGCGCGCGTTGCGGACCATCCTGCCGCACGACGTCACCGCGCGCGGCCTGCCCGTCTCGGCCAGGGCGTTGCGCCAATTCTGGCTGCGCGTACCGTTCCCGCCGGTCGAACTGCTGGCCGGATTCTCGAACGTCATGCACGCCACGAACTTCGTGCTGCCGCCCACGATCCGCGCGGGCAAGGTCGTGACGATCCACGACCTGGCGTTCCTGGACAACCCCGGCGACCTGCCGCCGTCGGACCGCCGGCTGCCCGAACTGGTACGGCTGTCGGCCCAGCGCGCGGACGTGATCTGCACGCCGACCGCGGCCGTCGCCTCCGTTGTGGCGGACCGGTTCTCGGTGCCGCTGGAGAAGATCGTGGTGACGCCGCTGGGCGTCGATCCGGCCTGGTTCGCCGCACGCGCGCCTTCGGAGACGTTGCGCGGACGCCTCGGCCTGCCGTCGGAGTACCTGCTGTTCGTCGGTTCGGACGGCCCGCGCAAGGGCCTCGACTACCTGGCGAAGGCCCACGCCTCCGACCCGTCGCTGCCACCGCTGGTGATCGTCGGGCCGGGCCGGTCCGGTGTGGACGGCCGGGTGCTGCGGACCGGCTACCTGGCCGACGTGCACCTGCGCTCGGTGGTGGCCGGCGCGACCGCGCTGGTGCTGCCGTCGCGGGACGAGGGCTTCGGCCTGCCGGTGCTGGAAGCGTTGGCGTGCAACGTGCCCGTGGTGTGCTCGGACGTTCCCGCGCTGCGCGAGGTCGCCGGTGGGCACGCACTGCACGTCCCGGTCGGTGACGTCGAGGCGCTGGCCGACGGGCTCGCTCAGGCCGTTGCGGCACCGGCTACTCCCGCGGCTCAGGCGGAATGGCGGACGCACGCGTCCGGGTTCACCTGGCGGCGGTGCGCGGAGCTGACGGTCAAGGCGTACCGGCAGAGCAGGGCCTGACACTTTGTTGGCTGTGAGGCGTCAGGAAACCCTGACGCCTCAACGACTTCACCGAGAGTGCGGCCTCGGCGAGCGCTTGTCCAGCTGGCTCATCGACACCTGTCGCGAGCCCGTGACGGCGGCAACGCATTTCAGGAAGCGCTGCCGATCAGAATCCGCTGTCGCGGGACGCTGAGGATTGCGCCCGGAATCGAACATGCGGAAAAGGGTCCCGCACTTGGAACGGCCGTGCCAGACCGGTCACCCCAATGGCGCAGCACCGGTACGCGGAGCTACCACGCCCGCCCGGAATGCCTCCGAAAGGGCGCTGCGCCACTGCGGCAACGGGCGTAGTCCGGCTGCCGCCCAGGCCGCACCCGACAGCACCGAGTAGGCGGGTCGCGGGGCCGGTCGCGGGAAGTCGGCGGTGGTGCAGGGGCGCACGCGGGCCGGGTCGGCGCCCAGCTCCTCGAAAATCGCCTGTGCGAAACCGAACCACGTCGTCTCGCCGCCGCCCGTCGCGTGCAGGAGCTTCTGCTCCGGCAGCACCGAGGACAGCTCCAGCAGTCCGGCGGCGAGGTCGCGCGACCACGTCGGCGCGCCGCGCTGATCGTCCACAACGGACAGTTCGGGGCGCGAGGACTCCAGTGCCGCCATGGTCTTCACGAAGTTCGAGCCGTGCGCGCCGTAGACCCACGCGGTGCGCACGACCCAGCCGCCCGACTCCAGCACCCGGCGTTCGCCTTCGAGCTTCGTGCGCCCGTACGCGGACTTCGGGCCGACCGGATCGGTGGTCTCGTACGGCCGCGTCCCGTCGCCGGAGAACACGTAGTCCGTCGACACGTGGATCATCGGAATGCCGGCGGTGGCACAGGCTTCGGCCAGCAGACCAGGGCCGACGGCGTTGACGGCGAACGCGCGTTCCTCGTCGGTCTCGGCCGCGTCGACCGCCGTGTAGGCGGCGCAGTTGATCACCGCGGACGCGCCGGCCAGGTCGGCGGCGGTCACTTGGGTGACGTCCAGCTCGGCGGACGACACCGCGCGAACGTCAGTGGACAGTGCAGCGAGGTCGTGGCCGAGCTGGCCACGACCTCCGGGAACGAGGATCAACGCTCAGCCCTTCGCCAACTGGGCGCGCTCCTTGAGCGGCTCCCACCAGGCGCGGTTCTCGCGGTACCACTCGACGGTGTCGGCGAGGCCGGTCGCGAAGTCCACCTGCGGCTTGTAGCCCAGCTCGGCCGCGATCTTGGAGATGTCCACCGAGTAGCGGCGGTCGTGGCCCTTGCGGTCCTGCACCGGCTCGACGGCCGACCAGTCGCGCCCGGTCGCGGCGAGCAGCTTCTCGGTCAGCTCGCGGTTGGTGAGCTCGGTGCCGCCGCCGATGTTGTAGATCTCGCCCGGCCGGCCGCCCTCGGCGACGAGCTGGATGCCGCGGCAGTGGTCGTCGACGTGCAGCCAGTCGCGCACGTTGAGGCCGTCGCCGTAGAGCGGCACCTTCCTGCCGTCGATCAAATTGGTGACGAAGAGCGGAATCACCTTTTCGGGGAACTGGTACGGCCCGTAATTGTTCGAACACCTGGTGATGCTCACCGGCAGTCCGTGCGTGCGGTGGAATGCGCGCGCCAGCAGGTCGGACGAGGCCTTGGAGGCCGAGTACGGCGAGTTCGGCTCGAGGATCTGCGTCTCGGACCAGGAACCGTCCTCGATGGAGCCGTAGACCTCGTCCGTCGAAACGTGCACGAACCGGCCCACGCCCGCGTTCAGGGCGCCCTGCAGCAGGTTCTGCGTGCCGAGGACGTTCGTGAGCACGAAGTCGGCCGATCCCGTGATGGACCGGTCGACGTGCGACTCGGCGGCGAAGTGCACCACCACGTCCGTGCCGCGCATCTGCTCGGCGACCACCTCGGGGTCGCAGATGTCGCCCCGCACGAACTCGAACCCGCCCGCGACCGGCGCGAGGTTGGTCTCGCTGCCCGCGTACGTGAGCTTGTCCAGCACCACGACTTCGGCTCCCGCGAAGGCCGGGTACGAGCCGCTCACCAACTCCCGCACGTAGTGCGAGCCGATGAAGCCGGCCCCACCTGTCACCAGTACGCGCATGCCGTTTCCTCCCGTGGTGTTCCCCGCTTGCAGTCTGTCACCTTGTCCATCGTTGCAACCCACAGCAATGTCACGTCGTCTGTTTTATAAATGGCTAAACTCGGTGTAGTGGGGGAGGAACCAGCGGTGGAAGGCAGAGGTCTGCCGGTCAGGGTCGAGGGGACCCGCCCGTCAGCGGCTTTTCGCGCGTTCCTGGTGACCGGCCGGATCTTCGTCGCGCTCATCTCGGCGAGTGTGCTTCTGGTCACCTCGCTCGGCTGGGCGAAGCTGCGGGCGGCCAACGACGGCATCGTCAAGACCGAGGTCATCTCGGACGACATCGCGATGGACGCCGGGCGCAAGCCGCTCGACGGCGCCGTCGACATCCTTCTCGTCGGCATGGACAGCCGCACGGACGCGCAGGGCAACCCGCTGTCGAAGGAAGCGCTCGCACTGCTCAACGGCGGGTTCGCCGACGGCGAGCAGAACACCGACACGATGATCCTCGTGCACATCCCGGTGGACGGCACGCGCGCGGTCGCGATCTCGTTCCCGCGCGACTCCTACGTGGAGCTCGCGGACGGGTTCGGCAAGCACAAGCTCAACTCCGCGTTCGCCCGCCAGCGCAACACCACCGACCAGGAGCTGCGCGCCAAGGGCGAGACCGACGAGGCCAAGATCCGCACCGAGTCGATGGCGGCCGGCCGCAAGACGCTGATCAGGACGATCGAGAGCATGACCGGCGGTTCGGTGCGCGTCGACCGGTACGCCGAGGTGAACCTGGCGAGCTTCTACGAGGTCACGAAGGCCATCGGCGGCGTCGAGGTGTGCCTGAAGGAGCCCACGTCCGACTCCGACTCCGGCGCGGACTTCCGGGCCGGGCCGCAGACGATCGACGGCCGGGACGCGCTGGCGTTCGTGCGGCAGCGCAAGGGCCTGCCCGGCGGCGACCTGGACCGCATCGTGCGGCAGCAGGTGTTCATCGGCGCGCTGGCGAAGAAGGTGCTGTCGACCGGCACGCTGACGGACACGGGCAAGCTGAACGGGCTGGTCGAGGCCGTGCAGAAGTCGGTGGTCCTGAGCTCTGGCTGGGACATCACCACGTTCGCCGAGCAGATGCAGGGCCTGGTCGGCGGCAACATCGAGTTCCGCACCATCCCGGTCGGTGACCCGACGGACACCTACGGCGACGGCAACGTGCTGCCGGTGAACCCCAGGCAGGTGAAGGACTTCCTCACGAACCTCGCCGCGGACAAGACCGCCGCGTCGAAGTCGTCCACGCCGACCACGACGGTGCCCGCGCCGCCGAACTCGTCGATGACCGTGCAGGTCTTCAACGCGGCCGGCGTGCAGGGTCTCGCGAACCAGGTGATGAACACGTTGGCCGCCAAGGGGTTCCAGCGCGGTCCGGTGGCATCGGCGCCGGAGATCAGCGACACCACCACCGTGTTCTACGCGGCCGGCGAGGAGGGTGCCGCACGCAACGCCGCGGCCGAGCTCGGATCGAACGTCGCCGTCGCGGAGGAGAAGTCAGTCCGAAAGGGACAGCTGCGGGTCTACGTCGGCACCGACTACCAGCAGCCGGTCACCGACGGCGACGACGGCGAGAACGTCGACCCGCAGGGCGTGCCGGGATCGTCGTCCGCGGCTGCGTCGAGCAGTGCTCCCCCGATCACCGCGGGTGGCCTGGTCTGCGTGAACTGACCGGAACCCCGCGCGGCACGGGCTTTCGCTGGTTACGCTGAACAGGCAAATCCCGCAACTGGAGGACCCACGTTGAGCGCCGCTGCACGCGCGAAGAAGACCGCACTGGTCACTGGCCGGACGGTCGTCGCGCTCGTCGCCGTGACAACGTTGGCGTTCTCCGGCTACTTCTGGACCGCACTGCGGCTGGTGAAGCAGAACACCAACACCACGCAGATCCTCGAGGTACTGGAAGACATCCCGAACTCACCGCCCGTCGAGGACGGCGCGATCGACATCCTGCTGGTCGGCAGCGACAGCCGAACGGACGCGCAGGGCCGTCCGCTTCCCGCGGACGTGCTGCGCAAGCTGCGCACCGAGGGCACCGACACGGTGAACACGGACACGATCATCGTGATGCGGGTGCCACGCAACGGCGGCAAGGCGAGCGCGATCTCCATCCCCCGCGACACCTACGTGCCGATCGCCGGCTACCGCGAAGACAAGATCAACTCGGCGTACGGCGCGGTGAAGTACCTGACCGCCGAGCGGCTGCAGGTCGAGGGCGTGAGCGACCAGCAGGAGCGCGAGCGCAAGTCGGACGAGGCCGGGCGCAAGGCGCTGGTGCAGGCGGTGCAGGACCTGACCGGGATGCGCGTCGACCACTACGCCGAGATCAACCTCTACGGGTTCTACCTGCTGACCGAGGTGATCGGCGGCGTGAAGGTGTGCCTGAAGGCGGGCACGTCGGACCCGAACTCCGGCGCGAACTTCCGCGCGGGCGAACAGGTGATCTCGGGCGGTGACGCGCTGTCGTTCGTGCGGCAGCGGAACATGCCCGGTGGTGACCTCGGTCGCATCGCGCGGCAGCAGGTGTTCATGTCCCAGGCGATGAAGCAGCTGCTGTCCGCGGGCACGTTCACCGATCCGGCGAAGATGGGCGGCCTGCTGGACGCCGTCTCGAAGTCCGTTGTGGTGGACCAGAAGCTCGACCTGGCGACGCTGGCGACGCAGGCGCAGGGCCTCGCGTCGGGCAACGTGGAGTTCGCCACGATCCCGGTGACGAACATCGACGCGCGCAACGAGCGCGGCCAGAGCGTGGTCACGGTCGACCGCGACGCGGTGAAGGCGTGGGTGGCGCAGCTGATCGGCGAGACGCCGAAGCCGGTGCCGTCGTCCACGACCCCCACTACGCCCGCCCGGTTCGGTCCTGAGAAGCTGCTCTCGCTGGACGGCGCGCATGCTGTCGCGGCCCAAGCGGATGTGCCCTGCGTCGACTAGGAGTCCTGCGTGAGCGTGACCGAGATCCTCTTCACGCCGTTGCTGAAGGCCGATCCAGGTCGTCCGCTGATCACGCACTACGACGACGCGGCGGGCACGCGCGTGGAGCTGTCCCGCTCGACCGTGGCGAACTGGGCAGCGAAGACGGCGAACTGGCTGCGCGACGAGCACGACGTCGAACCCGGTGACGCGGTGGCGGTGCTGCTGCCCGCGCACTGGCAGACCGTGGGCCTGCTGCTTGGTGCCTGGTGGTGCGGTGCGCGCGTCGTGGGCGCAGGCACCGACGACGCGCGCGCGAAGGTCGCCGTGGTAGCCGCCTGGTGGTTCGGCCGACGCTGACGTAGTGGCCGTGGCCTCGTTGCACCCCATGGGTATGGGCTTGGGTGCGGACGTCGACTACCTGGACGACGTGCGCGTGCACGGCGACGACTTCACGCCGTGGGAGCCGGTTCCCGGTTCGACCCGCGCCCTGGGCGAGTCCACTGTGGATGAACTGGTCGCCGAGGCGCGCGAGCTCGGCGCTGCACTGGGCACCGAGCCGCGAGTGCTGTCCACTTTGGAGTGGAACGTTCCTTCCGGAGTGCCGGAAGGGTTCCTCGCGGTGCTCGCCGCCGGTGGCTCACTGGTTCAGGTCAGCAATCCCGACGCGGGCCGGTCGGCCGCGCGCCGGGACGCCGAGAAGATCACGCAGCAGCTGGGTTGAGCACCTTGTTGTTCTTGAACAGGATGCGGTCCAGCGCGTAGGCACCACCGTTGAAGCCGAGCGCGAGCGCGGCCGCACCGAGCGCCACGACCAGCTCGGAACCGCCCTCGCCGAGCAGGCCGTTCGGCAGGTGCACGATGAACAGCGCGCCGAGCATGTTGACCGCGAGCAGCACGCCGGCGATCGGCAGCGCGACACCGGCGATCAGCGCGAGGCCACCCACGAGCTCGACGGTCGCGGCGAACGCGGCCGAGACCGACGGCAGCGGCACACCCATCTTCTCGAACGACGCGGTCGTGCCGGCGAGCCCGAACTCGGACCACTTCTGCCAGCCGTGCGCGACGAACACGATGCCGATGCCGATGCGGCCGATGAGTGCGGCGACGTCCTTCACCATGGTGCTGTTCCCCGATCCTGTCGTTTCACTGTCGGTCGTTCAACTTCGAACCAAAATCTAGTGCAGCTTTGAACGACCTCATGAAAACGACAGGAACCCAACAGCTACTTCTTAAGAACCACTCCATCACCCTTCGCGGTCGTCAGGGACAGCGAATTGCGGTCGACCTTGTACGTGACCTGGCCGTTCAACGCCGCCAGCACGGCCTTCTCGACGAGCGTCTCGTCCGGGCCACACGCCTTGTCGGTGTGCACCAGGGACTCGAACGTGATGGTCTGCCCATCGACCTTGTACGACGCCGAACCCGTGTTGCAGCCGCTTGAGACTTCGACCTTGCCGTTCTCGAACTTCAGACTGGCCGGCACGGCACCGGGAATCGACGAGACGGCGTCGGCGGTGACGAGACTGTCGAGCTTCCACTCGCCGCCTTCGAGCTTCTCGGGCGCCTCCGTGCCGAGCACGATCTCGGTGCCGGACCCGGTGATCACCAGGTTCGCGCCGTCGATCCGCCACGACGGCGTGGCGGACAACAGCTTGACGAGCCAGTCGTCCTGCGCGTGCAGGTCCGGATTGGGGCAGCCCATCGCGGTGGTGCCGAGGTCGGTCGCGGCGAGCTTCCCGTCGTCGAGGCTCACCGGGCCCTGGATCATGTTGCACCCCGCCCTGGCGATGAGTCTGCCGTCGTCGGTGAAGTTCAGCTCGATCGACGTGCCCTCGACGAGAGCGCGCGGCTTGCCCTGCTCGGTGACCGACGTCGAGACGAACACCTTGCCCCGCAGGTCACCGCCCTGACCGGCGGCCCGGTCACCACAGCCGGACGTTGCGGCGAGCAGCAGGATGGCGAGCGCGGCGAGGAGGATTCGGTTGCTCATGAGCCTAGGACGGAACATGGGAACTCCTGGGTTGCCCGAAGGCCGGACGCGTTTTCCACGCCCGGCCAACGGAAATTCGCACTCACGAGGACAGGGTCACGGCGAAAGCGACTCCGCATAGTCGTAGAGGCTCTTGATGTCGTTGTCGAAGTACGGTCCGTCCATCTGGTTCGCGTTGGAGTGCCGGTGGCTGACCACACTGTTGATGTAGCCGAGCCCGTTCTGGTCGTTGTACTCCTGCAGCCAGGGACCGCCACTCGAGCCGCCGGTCATGCCGCACGTGGCCCGCACCTGCTGGGCGTGACCGTGCCAGGTCGTGCCCTGGCAGAAGTACTGCAGCTCACCGGTGTACGGCGCACCGGCCGGGTAGCCGAGGATCGTGACGGCCACCGAGTAGCCGTAGTTCCAGCGCAACCCGTTGCCACCGACGGTGTTCACGATCTGGCCACTCATGATGACCATGCCCATGTCCTCGTCACTGTTGCTGGAGTTCGTCCAGGCAGTGCGAGCGGTCAGCTGGTAGGCGCTCCACGTGCCGAACGGGCGCACACCGTTGCGGTACCGCGGAACGAAGACCCAGTTGCGCATCCACTGGCCACCGGCACCGCCGTGCACACAGTGCCCCGCCGTCGAGACCAGTCGTTTCTTGCCACTGTTGAGGGTCGCGCCACTGCACACGTAGTTGCCGCCGTTGGCCGGGTTGGTGAAGAACACCTTGCCGACCGTCTGGGACTCGTTGAGCTGGATGCCGATGCCTTGCGCCTGCTCGGTTTCGACCTTCACCGACGGCGCGGCACCGTCGATGCTGCCCGCACGACCCGAGGGCTGGGGTGCGGACGAGGCCTTCACCGTGGCAGGAGCCTGCGCCGGGATCGCGTTCGCCATGCGTTCCGGAGTCCAGTACGCCTCGGCAGCGGCTGCCGACTGGATCTTGTCGTCGGAGGTCCTGGCCATGCTGGCCGAGCTGCCGTTCGGTGCCGCCTGCGCGGTCGGCACGAAAACGGAAGCGGCCAGCACGAATCCAAGCGATAACGAGATGGTTCTTTTCGGTCTCATTCGAATTACCTCACTAAACGAGGTCAACTTGCGGCTCCGGGACCGTATCGATGCCCCTGACCTGCTGTCTAGGACCGTCTTTGAAGTTACTCTTTTTGGCACAACTCTTATTCCGTGCCCTGCAGAAAAAGGTCCGTCCGGGCCATTTCCCGCTTATATGTGCAGCATCGGAAAGCGTTATCCGCCATGTCGATCTTGAAGTTGGGGGTTGACAGCCGGTTGACGATGCGGCCTACTTAACCCAGCAGGTTAGATAACCAAGTGGTTAGGTACGAGATGGACCAGCTGAGCGCCACCTTCGCCGCACTGGCGGACCCGACCCGCCGGGCGATCCTCGCGCGGCTCACCGAGGGCCCGGCAACGGTGAAGGAGCTCTCCGAGCCGTTCGACATCAGCGGCCCGGCGATCTCCAAACACCTGCGCGTGCTGGAGAAGGCAGGCCTGATCACCCGCGGCAGGGAGGCCCAGTGGCGCCCCTGCCAGCTCGACGCGACGCCGTTGAAGGAGGTCGCCGTGTGGGCAGAGAACTACCGCCGCTTCTGGGATGCGAGCTACGCACGCCTGGACGCACTCTTGACCGAGATGAAGGAGCAAGACCAATGACCACCAAGTTCGGAACCTCCGTCACCCTCCCGTCCGACACCGAGATCGCGATGTCGCGCTCGTTCGACGCCTCGGCTCCGCTGGTCTGGGACGCGTTCACCAAGCCCGCGCTGATCAAGCGGTGGCTGCTCGGCCCCGACGGCTGGGAAATGCCGATCTGCGAGGTCGACCTGCGCGTCGGCGGCCAGTGGCGCTACGGCTGGGCGTTGCCGGACGGTTCCAGCGCCTTCGAGATGCACGGCGAGTACTCCGAGGTCACGCCTCACTCGCGGATCGTCCACACCGAACACTTCGAGGACAACCCGCCGGCGGTCACCACGGTGGAGTTCGTCGAGTCCGGTGGGCAGACGACGATGACCACCACGATGCGGCTGGTGTCGCAGGAGGCTCGGGACGCGGTGCTGGCCACCGGCATGGCGGATGGAGCGGGCCGGTCGTACGAGCGGCTGGGCGAAGTCCTCGCCACCCTTTCGGCGGAGTAATACGGCCTTCGCCTGGGAGATGCTCCGCGTGACCGGTCACGCGGAGGGTTACCACTCATGGGCTCGCTCACCTTTCTGCTCCTGGTGCTGATCATCCTTGCGATCACCAGCGCCGTCATGTGGTCGTCGCGGCGGACGGCGAGACGTGCGGAGAGCAAGAGCACGACGGCCGTCGAGGCCGCGAAGCTGGCGATCGTCACCGCCACCACCCACCAGCGCGCGGACCCGGCCGACATCGAACAGGGACGCATCCGCACGTTCCTGATGCTCGACGAGACCTCGATCATGAGCATGTACAGCCAAACCCCGCAGGCCGCGGCCGAAGCGCGCCTGCGCGAGGTGGAGCGGGGCACCCACCGCGAGGGCTCACTCGGCCTGACCGGTTCGATCGTCGAAGCAGGCGGCAAGCGTTCTCGTGGCGAAACCGTGCGGGAGACGTTCGAGGCGGAGACGAACGCCGCCCGCGCGCTCGACGTCGTACTCCGCCAGCTCGCCACGGACGGACACCTCGTTCAGGCCGACCTGACCGCCGGCTCTGGCCTCACGGACCGCGCGGGCTACGTGAAGATCAAGGCGGAGTACCGGATCACCATGGGAGACAACGACATCTCCGTCACGGCTGATGGCGTTCGGTTCGTGGTCAAGCGCTCGCAGGTGGTGCCCTCCGCGGAGGCCGTGTTCGCGGACGGCGAGTCCATCACCGCGATCTGCTTCGGCCGCGTCGCACGGTGGGAGGACGACCGCTCGACCCTGGTCGTCCTGCCCACCGCGCTCTACCTGGCCTGACCAGCACCGGCCTGGCTAGCGCTGGTCCGACTAGCGACGGCCTGACTAGCTCAGGGTGACGCCGCCTCACCCGGCTGAGCTGCTCGATTCCCCCGGTTGTGGTCGCGGGGCCGGGTTACGTTCGGGCGATGGGACGTTTCCTCGCCGCAGTCTTGGTTGCCCTGGGTGCGCTGGTCGTTGGTGCGCCTGCCGCCTCCGCCGCTGATCCTGGTCGTTGGCAGGTTCAGGCGTGCCCGTCCGGTCAGAAAGCCTTGTGGCTGCCGCGGGTCGACAAGTTCGGCACGGATATTTCTTGCACGACAGAGGAAGCTCGGGGTGCCGCGGTGAAGGAGGCCGTGGACAGCGGCAGTCCTACTCGGGTGATGAACGTTGCGATCGCGTTCGCTCAGCAGATCTCCGACAAGTCGGTTACGGCGGAAGCGACGTGCGTGCTGGGTGCCAAGGCGGCGATCGGTGATGCGCTCGGCACGTGCGTGACAGCTTGATGCGGTGATCTCAGCGCAACGGCCCGGAAGCGACGCCTCCGGGCCGTTGCGGTGAGCTGGATCTAGCCGTTCAGGACGGCGCGCGACATCACGACGCGCTGAACCTGGTTCGTGCCCTCGTAGATCTGCGTGATCTTCGCGTCCCGCATCATCCGCTCGACCGGGAAGTCCCGCGTGTACCCGGCGCCACCGAACAACTGCACCGCATCCGTGGTGACCTCCATGGCCACATCGGAGGCGAAGCACTTGGCAGCAGCGGTGATGAAGCCGATGTTCGCCTCGCCGCGCTCGGCCTTCGCGGCAGCCACGTAGACCATGTGCCGGGCGGCCTCGATCTTCATGGCCATGTCGGCGAGCATGAACTGCACGCCCTGGAAGTCCGAAATGGACTTGCCGAACTGCTTGCGGTCCTTGACGTACGCGACCGCGGCCTCAAGAGCACCCTGCGCGATACCGACGGCCTGCGCGCCGATCGTCGGACGGGTGTGGTCCAACGTCTTCAAGGCCGTCTTCAGGCCCGTGCCCGGCTCGCCGATGATCCGGTTAGCGGGGATCGTGCAGTTCTCGAAGTAGATCTCGCGGGTCGGTGAGCCCTTGATGCCGAGCTTGCGCTCCTTGGGGCCGACGGAGAAGCCGGGGTCGTCCTTGTGCACGACGAACGCGGAGATGCCGGCGGACTTCTTGGCCGCGTTGGGGTCGGTCACGGCCATGACGGTGTACCAGGTGGACTCGCCGGCGTTGGTGATCCAGCACTTGGTGCCGTTCAGCACCCAGTCCGAGCCGTCCAGCACAGCGCGCGTGCGCATGGAGGCGGTGTCCGAGCCGGCCTCGCGCTCGGACAGTGCGTAGGAGGCCATGGCCTCGCCGGAGGCGATGGACGGCATGACGAGCTGCTTCAGCTCTTCGGAGGCCGACAGCAGGATCGGCATGGTGCCGAGCTTGTTCACCGCGGGGATCAGCGAGGACGACGCGCAGACGCGGGCGATCTCTTCGATCACGATGCAGGTGGCCACGGAGTCCGCGCCCTGGCCGTCGTAGGTCTCGGGGACGTGGACGGCGGCGAAGCCGGACTTCACCAGGGCGTTGTGGGCCTCTACCGGGAAGCGCTCGTTCTCGTCGACCTCGGCCGCGAACGGCTTGATCTCCTTCTCGGCGAGCGAGCGGACGGCCTCTCGCAGCGCCTCGTGCTCCTCGGCGAGCTGGTAGGTGCCGAAGCTCGGGTTCACCTTGTTACCTCCCGGTAGCGAATACTCGGCACGATGTTAGCGCCCGTTCACCAGAGGCGCCGCTGTGCTGTTGAGCACTCAGAGGGACTTCTGCAGCGCCGCGTCCTTGTCTAGTACGAGCTGCTCGAGTTCTGCCTGGAAGCGGGCGATGCGCTCCTGCAGCGCGACGTCGGAAGTAGCCAGCATTCGCACTGCCAGGAGACCGGCGTTGCGTGCACCACCCACCGAGACGGTCGCCACCGGGACGCCTGCGGGCATCTGCACGATCGAGAGCAGGGAGTCCATGCCGTCGAGGTACTTCAGTGGCACGGGCACGCCGATGACGGGGAGGACGGTGGCGGAGGCGACCATGCCCGGGAGATGGGCGGCACCGCCGGCGCCCGCGATGATCACGCGCAGGCCGCGGGAGGCGGCGGAGGTCGCGTAGTCGAGCATGCGCTGCGGGGTGCGGTGGGCGGAGACGACGCTCACCTCGAAGGAGATGTCGAACTCGGCGAGGGCCTCGGTGGCGGCCTTCATCACCGGCCAGTCCGAGTCGCTGCCCATGATCACGCCAACCTGAGTCACTCCGAGCTCCCGTGAATGTCGTATCCGTCTGACCAGGTACCGGTGGACAGCCAGTCCGCCGCCAACCGCGCGCGCTGCCGCACTTCCGTCATGTCGTCGCCGAGGAAGGTCACGTGGCCGACCTTGCGGCCCGGCCGTTCTTCCTTGCCGTAGAGGTGCACGTGCGCGTCCGGGAAGCGGGCGAACAGGTGGTGCAGGCGCTCGTCGGGGCCCATCGCGGGCGGTTCCGCGGCGCCCAGGACGTTCGCCATCACCACGGCGGGGGCCATCAGGTCCGTGCGGCCCAGCGGGTAGTCCAGGACGGCTCGCAGGTGCTGCTCGAACTGCGACGTGCGCGCGCCCTCGATCGACCAGTGGCCCGAGTTGTGCGGACGCATCGCCAGCTCGTTCACCACGACGCCGGTGGCGGTCTCGAAGAGCTCGACGGCCAGCACGCCCACCACGCCCAGCGCTTCGGCGACCTTCAGGGCCAGTTCCTGGGCCGCCGCGCCGTCCAAAGAAGGTGCAGGAGCGAGGACCTCGACGCAGATGCCGTCGGACTGCACGGTCTCGACGACCGGCCACGCCGCGCCCTGTCCGAACGGTGAGCGCGCCACGACGGCCGCCAGCTCACGGCGCATCGGCACGCACTGCTCGACCATCAGCGGCATGCCGGCTTCCAGCAGTTCGGGGACGACCAGCTCGGCGCTGTGCGGCTGGTTCAGCATCCACACGCCGCGGCCGTCGTAGCCGCCGCTGATCGCCTTCAGCACGCACGGCCAGCCATGAGCCGCACCGAAGCGGAGCACGTCGCGAACCTCGTGCACCTCGGCGAACGGTGGCACCGGCAGCCCCAGCTCGGCCAGCCGCACCCGCATCTTCAGCTTGTCCTGCGCGTACTGCAGCGCGTCCGGACCTGGATGCACCTTCACGCCCTCGGCGACCAGTGTGCGCAGGTGTTCGGAAGGCACGTGCTCGTGGTCGAACGTGACGACCTCGCAGCCCTTCGTGAACGCGCGCAACGCGTCCAGGTCGGTGTGCGTGCCGAGCACCACGTCGCGCGCCACCAGGGCGGCCGGGTCGTGCTCGGAGACGGCGAGCACGCGCAGCGACTGGCCGAGCGGGATCGCAGCCTGGTGCGTCATGCGGGCGAGCTGCCCGCCGCCGATCATGCCGACGACTGGGAGACGGGTACGGGAGTCCACGGTTCAGGCAGCCTACCTGCAACTACAGCGCGGCTCACGAGCAGATCCAGCCTCTGGGCGGTGACGCTGCCCTCCGGTGCGGCGTGGATCACCAACCGCTGGTCGTGCTCGGGCGCGCCGAGCACCTCGCAGTCGAACTCCAGCAGGCCCGCGACCGGATGCCGCAGCCGCTTGCGGGCCGACCGGCGCACCGCCACGCCGTGCTCCGCCCACAGCCGGGCGAACAGCGGGCTCGGCATCAGCTCGTCGACCAACGGCCGCACCGACGGCCGGCGCGCCAAAGTCGCGCGCAGGTCGGCGACGTGGGCACGCGCGACGTCCTCGCGGTCCTCCTCCGGCACCCAGTTCTCGTCGCCGAGGAAGAACGCCCTGAGCAGGTTGCGGCCGGCGAGGTCCCCGAACACCACCTCGGCGCGGGCCGTCCAGGCCAGCACGTCGCCCACGTCGGAGATCACCACCGCGATGTCGTCGCGCAGCCGGTCGAGCAGCAGCCGGATGCCGGGCCGCACCTCGCTCCCGGACGCGGGCTCCTCCGGCACGGCCTCACCCGCCAGCCGGAAGAGATGTGCGCGTTCGTCGGCCGACAGCTCCAGTGCCCGCGCGATGCCGTGCAGCACGGACACCGACGGCCGCGGACCACGGCCCTGCTCCAGCCGCGCGTAGTAGTCCACCGACATGCCCGCGGCCTGAGCCACCTCTTCCCGGCGCAGCCCCGGTGTGCGCCGACGACCACCGCCACGGGGCTCCATCCGTTCACGGCAGCCGCGCAGGAAACCCGCCATGTCCCGCATGGCCTCCACGGTAGCCAGGGATTCATCGTCCCTGGCTACCCCAGGCACACCGAACGACGCTGGCAACCATGAAGATCGCGATGACCGGTGCGACCGGACGGGTGGGCAGCAGGCTGCTGCCGCGGTTGCGCGAGCGGGATCACGACGTGCGCACGCTGACCCACCGGCTCGCCGACACCGAAGCCGTCGAGGAACTGGTCTCCGACGTGGACGCCGTGGTGCACGTTGCCGCCGCCCTCCGCACGAGCACCGACTTCGAAGGCGTGAACGTGCACGGCACCAAGGCGCTCACGGAAGCCGCCGAGAAGGTGCCGCTGTTCGTCCACATCAGCACGAACCTCGTCTATCCGGGCGGACTCGGCAGGCCCGCCACCGAGGACGACCCGACCGGCCCCGATCCCGCGTTCGGCGACTACCCCCGCACCAAGGCGCTCGGCGAACGAGCGGTGCTCGACACCAGGGAGGCCACGATCCTGCGACTGGCCTTCGTCTACGGCGACGGCGACCCGCACCTCGAAGAGTCGCTGCGCTGGGCATCGACCTGGCCTGGCCACCAACGGCTGCACATGGTGCATCACGCCGACGTGGCGCAGGCGGTGTTGAAGGCGCTCGAATCCGGTGTCGGCGGGATCTTCAACGTGGCCGACGACAGCCCGATGACCGCCGTCGAGTTGCACCTGCTGAACGGCCTCACCCCCAGGCAGGAGGCCGTTCAGCAGGATTTCGACCCGTGGCACGGCATCGTGTCGACGAACCGCGCGCAACGGGAGCTCGGCTTCCGGCCGCGCTATCCCTCTGCGTGGGCCGCGAAGGCAGCGGAGGTGCTCTGAACGGGTTCGGCGGTGATGCGGCGGTGGGAGCGGGACGGCTTCCACCCGCCGCCCCGGCGCAGCAGCCGGAACGTAAGGGCGAACAACACCGCGGCGAGCGCGGTGAACATCAGGAACTCGAAGAACTGGAAGAGGCCGAGCCGGTCGATCGGCTGGTAGTCGACGTACGTGCCGATCGCCGCGTTCGACCTGCGCATGCAGCTGTTCGGGACGACCAGCCCGGCGCACTGCTCCGCCACGCCCACCGGACTGAGGTCGGCGCCCACGAAACCTCCGCCGAGATCCAACGCCTGGTTCGGGATGACCGCAGTGCTGTCCCAACGGGCAACTACACGCTCTGCCGGCAGGTAGTGGTCACGCACCACCACGACGACCAGCGCGCGGGTGAACGTGTAGAACACCAGCGTCGCCGCCATCGCGGTCACCACGTGGCGGGACAACAGACCGATGAACACGCCGAGTGCGAGGCCGAAGATCGCGTAGCCGGCCTGGACCAGGGGGCTGCCCTCGAAGACTCCCCACGACGCCTGCCCGCCCCCGAAGCCGTCACCGGTCCCGACGAGCGCACCGAGCACCACGGCCACCGAACCGAGCAGCAAAAGCTTGCCGCGCACCCACTGCACGGGTGTGACGTCCTGGCCCCAGGCCACGAAGTAGGTGCGCTCCTCGAGTTCGCGGGCGATCAGCGGAGCGCCCCAGAACATGCCGATCACGGCGCCGAACGCGAGCTGCACGATGAGCCCGTAGAAGCCGGCCATCAGCATCGATCCCGCCGGCCCGCCCCCCGACAAGACGAGGGTGATTGCTGTGAGCAGAGCAAGTGTGGTGGTGCCGATGATCGTCCACCGGTGCTGACGCCAGGTCAGCCAGACGAGGGCGCTCATGCGGCACGCTCCAGGTGCGCCACGACCAGTTCCTCCAGGGTCACGAACCGAGCGGTCCACGGTTCGGCGATCTGCGTGCCGCCGGACCGCACCAGGTACGAGGACTGCGACTTGCTGTGCCTGGCCAGCACCACTCGTCCTTCCACCGGCGACTCCGTCGCGCGCGGACCCGTGTAGAGAACGTGCTGTTCCAGCAGTTCGTCGGTGTCGCCGTCGACCAGGAGCCGGCCGTCGGCGAGCAGCAGCAACCGGTCGGCCACGCCGCCGATCTCCGCGACGACATGCGTGGAGAAGACCAGCGTCATGCCGTTGTCGTTCACCTCGGTCAGCAGTTCTCGCATGACCTTGCGGCGTGCCAACGGGTCCAGTTCGGACAGTGGCTCGTCGAGCAGCAGCACGTCCGGGCGGGCTCCCAGTGCCAGCGCGAGGGTCACGTGCGTGCGCTGGCCGCCGGAGAGATCCCCGATCTGCAACCGGCGCGGCACCTTGAACCTGGTGAGCCACCCGTCGGCGCGGTCGTTGTCCCAGATCGTGTTCATCCGGCGGCCGAACTGCAGGACGTCCGCGACCTTGAAGCTCTTGTACATCGGCTTGTGCTGCGGCACGTACGCGACGCGGCCCGCGACCGCGGCGTGCCCCGACGTCGGCGGCAAGTGCCCGGCCAGCACGTTCAGCAATGTCGTCTTGCCAGAGCCATTGGCCCCTACCAGGGCTGTGACGCTGCCCGGCGACAGTTCGAAGGAGACGTCTCGCACCGCCCACTTCGACACTTCGGCCGCAACCACGCTCATCGCGCTCCCCCACTCAGCACCTCGCGCACCAGCGCGTCGATGTCCTCTTCCTCCAACCCGGCGGAGCGTGCCTCCGCGACCCAGTCGGCGAGCTTGACGCGCAACGGGTCCAGGTCCTCGGGGGCGGCGGAGCCCAGAGAGGCCTTGACGAAGGTGCCGGAGCCCTGACGGGCTTCGACGAGGCCGGCGAGCTCAAGCTCGCGGTAGGCCTTGAGCACGGTGTTCGCGTTCACGCCGCTTGAAGCGACGACGTCACGGACCGTCGGCAACCGATCGCCCGGCTGCAGCCAGCCGAGCCGCATGGCCTCCCTGACCTGCCTGCTCAGTTGCAGGTAGGCCGGAAGACCGCTACCGCGGTCCACGTGGAACTCGACCACGCACGCTCCCCCAGATTGTTCTAGTGAACTAAGACAATAGAACAATCTGGAGGCCGTTGGGAAGCACTCCCGGTGGGGACGGGAAGTACTCGGGCGCGGGACAGGGGAAGTCAGCGCCCAAGAGAGGTGAGGAGCGCGCACGCCTCGGCGTGCGTGTCCGGCAAACGCTCCAGCCAGACTTTCGCCGGCCCGGCGGGCCGCACGTTGGGGTCGTCGGCCAGTCGGTCGGCGGCAAGAACACGCAGGTTGGAGACCCGGCGCGCGAGCACCTCGTCACGGCGCACGAGCACCGCGGCCACACACGGGCCCAAGGTCGCCAACGTCTCGCCGCCGTCGAAAACCGTGCGTAGCGCGTCCGAGACGAGGGTCATCGCGACGACGCGCGACCAGCCCGTGGCGCGGTGCACGTCGAGGCGCAGCAAGACCAGCGCGTGGTCCAGCGGTGCGACAGGGGACTCCCGGTACACCTCACCCAGCCGCGTCCTCAGGTACGCGCCGGTCGCCAGCCCCGTCAACGCGTCCTCGGCCGCGCAGTCACCGGCCTGCTTCGTCACCACGTCCGCCCATCCCAGCGCTGTCATGCGCAGCATCCGTGAAGGGAGCCCGTCGACGTTCGGCGACACGACGTGCGACGAGTCCGTCAGCACGGCGTGCAGCGCGGCCAGGTCCAGCAGCGTCTCGCTGAGGCCGGCACCTGCCTCGGCGCGAGCGCGGCCCAGCCGGACCAGCGCGTCGCCGGGGTCGGTGTTCTCCAGCATCGCCGCGCACACCTCGTCGACCTCGGCGAGCGGCCAGTCTGCGGGGAACGCCCAGCCTGCGGCCATGGTGGCGGTCCGCCACCTCGACTTCAGCAGGCGTTCCGCTTGTGCGACACCCACCCGGTCTCCCTCCAGCTCTCCCGATTCCAGGTGGGAGACGCAGCCGTCGCTCGTTCGTGACGCAACCCGCGTGGGGGATTGAGATGACTCTTCACGGCGCCGTAGGTCACACTGAGCGCCGCGAGGAGGGACACGAGACTTGGCGACCGTTCCTGCAGACGTCCAGGGGCCGAGCGACGCGGAACTGATCGAGTCCGTGCGCGGCGGGACCATCGACGCCTACGGCCAGTTGTACGAACGGCACGTCGCCGCGGCGTACAACCTCGCCCGCCAGCTGGCCCGCTCGCAGGCGGAGGCCGACGACCTGGTCTCCGAGGCGTTCTCGAAGGTGCTGGACACGCTGCGGGCCGGCCGCGGTCCCGACTCCGCGTTCCGCGCGTACCTGCTCACCGCACTGCGCCACACCGCGTACGACAAGACGCGCCGCGACAAGAAGGTCGACCTCACCGAGGACATGACCGACGTCGCACCGGCCGTGCAGTTCAGCGACACCGCCGTGGCCGGGCTGGAGCGGTCGCTGGCCGCCCGCGCGTTCGCCGCGCTGCCGGAACGCTGGCAGATGGTGCTCTGGCACACCGAGATCGAGGGCCAGTCGCCCGCCGAGGTCGGCCCGCTGCTCGGGCTGACGGCCAACGGCGTGTCCGCGCTCGCCTACCGCGCCCGTGAGGGCCTCAAGCAGCAGTACCTGCAGATGCACCTGGCCGAGACGGACGCGGAACGCTGCAAGGCGACCGTCGACCGGCTCGGCGCCTGGACCCGCGCGGGCCTGTCCAAGCGCGAGGCGACCCAGGTCGAGACGCACCTCGACGAGTGCGGCCGGTGCCGGGCGCTGGCCGCCGAGCTCGCGGACGTCAACGGCTCCCTGCGGATCTTCGTCGCCCCGCTGGTGCTGGGTGTGGGTGCCACGACCTACCTGGCGGTCGCGGGCACGACCACGGCCGTGGTCGGTGCCGGCGCGGCCGCGAGCGGTGCGGGCGCCATCGGTGCCTCCCTCCCCCGTCAGCTGGTCACCGTGGGTGGTTCGGCCGCCGCGGTGGCCGTCGCCGTCGTGATCGCGCTGGCCGCCGGTGGTGCCGACCAGCGGCCTCCGCAGGTGCAGGCCGCCGAGACGCCGCCGCCACCGGCGCCGACCCAGGTCCAGCCGCCCCCGCCGCCGGCTCCGGTGGTGCCACCGCCACCCACGCAGCCGCCGCCTCCTCCGCAGACCACGACGCCGGTACCGACGACCCCGGCGCCGACCGAGCCGCCGCCCCAGGAACCGCCGCCCCCGCCCGCGTCGCTCACCCCGACCACGCCGAGCGGGTTCACGCTCACGCCCGGCGAGGAGCCCAAGGACTTCCCGATCACCGTCCGGAACACCGGCGGCACCGCGGCGCCGCCCGCGGCGATGGTGCTGAACCTGCCGCCGGGCGTGCTGTCGACCGGCGGACCTTCGTCGTTCACCGCCCGCCTGCTGCAACTGGACGGCGCCGCCGACCAGAAGGTGGACTGCCCGGCCGGCGGCGGCACGATCACCTGCTCGACGCCGCAGGGCATCGCGCCCGGCGGCCAGGCGACGTTCCTCTTCCGGCTGCGCGCGACACCGGACGCGGCGCCCGGCACGATCACCGGCACCATCAGCGCCGGCACCGCGATCTCGGTCAACGTCAGTGTGACGGTCGACGTGCCGCCGGTGAACGACGACATCGAGCTCACCGTGTCGACGTGGCACGAGGTGTTCTGGGACCCGCGCGTGGACGTGCAGGTGCGCAACAAGGGCCCGCGGGCCGGCACGTTGAAGCTGGACGTGTCGTCGTCGGAGCACATCGTGGTGTTCACGCCGTGCCGCGAGTGCTCGCGGACGGACAAGAACTCCATCCACTGCGTCACCGACCTGGACAAGGACGAGAAGTTCCGGATGTCGGTGTGGGCGTTCGGGCTGCCGCACCGGGGCGGGACGATCACCGTCACGGCGTCGCTGGGCAACGCGAAGAAGTCCGTGACCGTGCCGGTGAAGACGCGGCCGCACCACCCGCCGGTCGAGGACGTGGTGCAGCCACCTGACCCGACCACGACCGTTCCGCCGACGACGACCACGCCGCCGGTGAAGCCGACCGTGCCCGCGGATCCGTCGACGCCGGCCAAGCCGACCTCGCCGCTGCCGTTGCCGCTGCCCTTGCCGACGCCGAACCCGACGCCCGCGCCGCCTCCTTCGGCGCCCGTGCCCACGGTGCCGCCGTCGACCCGTGCCGACCACGCCGCCACCGACCTCGGAGCCGTGCGAGCCGTGGCCCGGCCTGCGGCCGCCGCTGATCCCGGACCTGCTGGGGTGGCCCTGCAAGCCCGCCCGAAGTTGATCTTTTAGTTGATCATGACAAGGATTGGCCCGGTAACCGAACGCGCAGGTCCCGTACCTCTGGGTGGTTGAAGGTCGCACCCGGCGGCAGGGGGCGCGCGCATGATCCCTAAACTGCCCCGGTGCTGCCAGTCGTTCGCCGCGCCATGAGCCGGTTGCCAGAACCACTCCAGTTCCTGCTTCACAAGCACCGCGAGATGATCCGGTTCGCCTTGGTCGGCGGCACGACGTTCATCATCGACAACGGTGTCTGGTACGCGCTGAAGCTCACCGTGCTGACCGACAAGGTCGTCACGGCGAAGGTCATCGGCGTGCTGGTGGCGATCATCGCCTCGTACGTGCTGTCCCGCGAATGGTCGTTCCACACCCGCGGCGGCCGCGAACGCCACCACGAGGCCGCACTGTTCTTCCTGGTCAGCGGCGTGGGCGTGGCGATCAACATCGCTCCGCTGTGGCTGTCGCGGCACCTGTTCGGCCTGCAGTCGCCCGTCGTCTCGGTCATGACCGAGGAGATCGCGGACTTCGTCTCGGGCTCGATCATCGGCATGCTGCTCGCCACCGGGTTCAAGTTCTGGGCGATGCGACGCTGGGTGTTCCCGGACGCCGGCGCTCGCCCGGACCGCCGCGTTCACCCGATCTCCGTAGAATCACCTCGTGTCCCTAGCCGAAACAGTGGTCTCGCGGTTTCCGGAGCCGATCCGGTCGATCGCGCTGAAGCATCGTGAACTAGTCAAGTTCGCCCTGGTCGGGGGCACCTGCTTCGTGATCGACACGGTCCTGTTCTTCGGGATCAAGACCGTCATCCTGCCGAACAACCCGGTGACGGCGAAGATCATCGCGACCCTGGTCGCGACGATCGTGTCGTACATCCTCAACCGGGAGTGGTCGTTCCGTACCCGCGGCGGCCGCGAACGCCACCACGAGGCGGCACTGTTCTTCCTGGTCAACGGCATCGGCATCGTGCTGAACTCGGCACCGCTGTACGTCGCGCGGTACCTGTTCCACCTCCAGGAGCCGCATGTGTCGCGGCTCACCGAGGAGATCTCGGACTTCCTGAGCGCGCAGATCATCGGCACGCTCATCGCGATGGTCTTCCGCTGGTACGGCTACAAGAAGTGGGTCTTCCCCGAGGAGAACGGGCGCCGCCCGCGCCCGTTGAACGAGGAAGAAGCACTCGGCCACTCGTAGGGCAGCTCGGCTAGGTCAGCGCGGCGTGCTCGGCGCCTTCCAGGGGATGCCGACCACGTCCTGAGCCTTCGGCACCGGCAGGAACACCGCGAACGTCGCCGGCCGGGCCGTCGACAGCTCCAACCGGCCGCCGTCCGCGTCGACCAGCGCCCGCGCGAGCGCCAGACCAACACCGGTCGAGCCGCCACCCGAGACACCACGCTCGAAGATGTGCGCCGCCAGCTCGTCGGGCACGCCGGCGCCACCGTCGCTGACCTCGATGACGACGGTGCCGTCCTCGCCGCGGGCGGAGACGACGACCGAGCCTTCGCCGTGGCGCAGCGCGTTGTCGAGCAGCACGCCGATCGCCTCGCGGAGGCGAGCGGGCGTGACGCGGGCGAGAAGGCCCTCGGGAACACGGACGCGCAGGGCTCTGCCGGCGCTTTTGACCTGTTCGCGCCACTCCTCGGCGATGGCGTTCAGCGCGGGGCGCAGTTCGATCGGTTCGGCGCCGACCGCCCTCGCCGCGCGGGCGGCGGCGAGGAGTTCGTCGAGGACGGCGGCCAGGCGTTCGGCCTGTTCGAGGGCCGCGCGGGCCTCGGCGGCGGTGTCGGGTTCCGGGTGGTCGGCCAGGGCTTCGAGACGCAGCTGCAGGGCGGTCAGGCGGCTGCGGAGCTGGTGGGAGACGTCGCCGACCAGTTCGCGTTCGCGCTGGACGAGCCGGGCCAGCGCGGTCGCGGAGGTGTCGAGGGCTTCGGAGACCGCGTCCAGCTCGGGGATGTTGTAGCGCTGCTGGTCCTCGCGGAAGTCGCCGGCGCCCAGGCGTGATGCTCGCGCGGCGACGTAGCGCAGTGGTCGCGAAAGCGTTTGCGCGGTCACCAGGGCCACGACGGTGCCGGTGCCGACCGACAGCGCGAGCAGGAGCAGCACCAGGCCCGCCACCTGGGCCTGGGTGGTGTGCATCGGGCCGGACGGGATCTCCAGCCGGACGTTGCCCTGCTGCGCGATCGGCAGCTCGACGGTCACCGGGTCCTCACCGGGCGCCGGGCCGTCGACGCTGGTGTTGCCGCCCGACGTCACGGTGAGCCGGCCGCCGGTGGGCACGAGGATCTTGACGGCCTCGATGTCGACGGCCTGCCGGTTGGCGAGCTGGTCGTCCAGGAGGGTCGCGATCTTCTGGGCGTCCTCGGTGAGGGCGCCGCGGGCGTTGTCCTCGACGAGCTTGCAGCGCCGTGTAGCCGAGCGGGATGCCGAGCACGAAACCGGTGACGGCGACGGCGAGCAGGATGGCCCGCAGGATTCGGCGGCGCATCAGTCGGCGTTGAAGCGGAAGCCGCGGCCGCGCACGGTCGCGATGCGGCGCTCGGCCGAGTTCGGGGTGCCGTCGCCGAGCTTCCGGCGCAGCCACGACATGTGCATGTCGAGCGTCTTGCTGCCCTTGAGGTCCGGGTCGTTCCACACCTCGGACAGGATCTCGTCGCGGCTCACGACCTGGCCCGCGCGCTGGATGAGCACCTTGAGGAGCTCGAACTCCTTGTTCGCGAGCTGGATCTCACCGCCGTCGACGGTGACGCGGCGGGCGGCCAGGTCGACGCGCACGCCGTTGACCTCCAGCGTTCCCGGTGCCCGGCGGCGCAGCAGGGCCCGGATGCGGGCCATCAGCTCGGCGAGCCGGAACGGCTTCGCGACGTAGTCGTCCGCGCCCGCGTCGAGCCCGACCACGAAGTCGACCTCGTCCGCGCGGGCGGTGAGCATCAGCACGGGTATGCCCCTGCCGTTCTGGCGAAGTCTGCGGCACACCTCCAGGCCGTCCATACCGGGCAGCCCCAGATCGAGCACCAGGAGATCGATCCCCCCGGCGATCGCGGCCTCCAGGGCACTCGGCCCGTCACTCACGACCTGCACCGAATAGCCCTCCCGCGTCAACGCGCGGGAGAGCGGTTCCGCAATGGCCGGATCGTCCTCGGCCAGCAACACCACGCTCACGACGCCCAGCGTATTCGTGGAACGATTCGCCGCGTGTCCCGCCACGATGCTGACCTCGAACTCGCCCTGCGCCTCGCCGACGCCGCCGACGCGATCACCTCCGCTCGCTTCCGCGCCCACGACCTCTCCGTGGAGCGGAAACCGGACCGCACCCCGGTGACCGACGCCGACGTCGCGGTCGAGGACGCGATCCGCGCGGTGCTCGCCGCCGAACGCCCGGACGACGTCGTCATGGGCGAGGAGCGGGGCGGCACGCTGGACGCTTCCCGCGTCTGGGTGCTCGACCCGATCGACGGCACCAAGAACTTCCTGCGCGGCGTGCCGATCTGGGCGTCGCTGATCGCACTGGTCGTCGACGGTGTTCCGGTCGTGGGTGTCGTGTCGGCGCCCGCGCTCGGTCGCCGGTGGTGGGCCGCGGCGGGTGGCGGCGCGTTCGCGTCGGACTCCGCCGGTGACCGCGCGATCTCCGTGTCCGGCGTGCGCTCTCTTGAGGACGCGTACGTCTCGACCACGGACATCAAGACGTGGGTGGAGTACCACTCACGCGAGGCGTACCTGCGGTTGGTCGACGCGACCTGGGAGAGCCGCGCGTTCGGCGACTTCTACCAGCACTGCCTCGTCGCCGAGGGCGCCATCGACCTCGCTCCCGAGGCCGTGGCGAACCCGTGGGACATCGCCCCGTTCCAGGTACTGGTGACCGAGGCGGGTGGCCGGTTCAGCGATCTGTCCGGTGTGGAGCGTTACGACGGCGGCAACGTGCTGTCGTCGAACGGCCACCTGCACGAGGCAGCGCTCAAGCTGTTGGCACGGTGAGGGTTCCGCGCGCGACCTGAGCCCAGGCGAGCCGGCCGAAGAGGTAGTGGCACGCCACGCTCTCGTCGTCGAACCGGGCCCAGTCGTAGCGGTTGCCCTGCTCCTGCCAGAACACCTCGAAGCCCTTGTCGTCCTCGTCGGCGAGCAGGCACCAGCGCTGGTCCGCCTCCTCGCCGACGCTGACGACGTCGTCCGGCACGCCGATCCTGGTCAGCCACTCGGGCAGCGTCTCGACGTTCATGCGGTGATCTCCGTGAGGTAGCCGAGCGCGACGAGGTCCGCGACGGGGTAGGTGGTGCGGTAGCGGGAGCCGCCGCCGGGCTGTCCGAACCACGGCGCGCTGATGGTGCGGTGGACGGGCAGATCCCGGACGACGCGGTACCTGCGGTAGCCCTCGGTGGCCGCGACCGGCGGGAGGGACCGTTCCTGGAACGGCGTGCCCGCCTTGGCCAGGACGCGGCCCTCCGGCGTGCCGAACCGGTCGAGCTCGGCGCCGGTCCGGACGATCTCGGGCTGGCTGTCCTCGTAGCCGCCCTCGCGTTCGACCGGCCACTTCGGGGTGCCGTCGTCGTTGCGGAAGAGGCTCTCCCAGTCGCGCTCGTGCATGCCGGCCAACGGGTCGTAACCCGCCAGGAGCTCCTGCACGATCAGGTGATCTTCGCCGAGGCCTTCGGACGGTTGTGACGGCTGCGGGAACGAGGTGTCGACGAGACCGGCCCTGGGGTGGTCCTGCGGACCGAACCGCGGGATCTCCTGCTGCTCCGCCTGCACGGGAGCGGGCAACTGCCGGGCCGGCTTCGGAGCAAGGCGCGGGGGCTGGCCCGCGCTGAGGAAGACGGCCATGAACCAGCTGCCGACCGCGGCCGCGGTGTAGGTGTGGCGGGCGACCTCGAAGGCGACACCGGTGCCGCCGGACAGCGCCTGGGCCTGCTCACGGTTGTCGAGCCGGTCGGTCAGGGCTCCGCTCGGCTGGCCGCCGAGGTCGACGCCCGCTCCGGGAGCCGCCGGAGCCGAGACCACGGTCTCGCTCACCTGGTGGCTACCGGCGCCGGGGCCGGTCGTGTCCGCCGTGCCTTCCTGCATCGAGTCCCAAGCGTCCTTCGCCAGGTCCTTGGCCGCGGTGTCCTTGGCGCCTGCCTGAGCCTGCGGTGCCTGGCCGGCCGGCTGGTTACCGCCGTGCCCCGGTCCCTGCGACTGACCCGGCTGGTGGCCGGCCTGTCCCTGGGCGGGCAGCTGGGTGCCGGACTGGCCCCCGACCTGCATCTGGCCCGCCGGCCCGCCGGTCTTGGTGGCTGCCGATGCGGCTGCCTTGGCCTCGCCGACCTTGGCTTCGGCAGCCTTCGCTTCGGCAGCCTTCGCATCCGCTGCCTTCGCGTCCACGGCCTTGGCGGCCTGCTGACCGGCCTGAGCGGCCTGGCCCTGCTGACCGGGAGTCTGCTGACCGGTGACCGTACCCACCGCGGAGGCCGCGGCCGGAGCCGCCGACGCGACACCACCGACAGCACCACCGACAGCACCACCCACAGCGCCACCCATGGGGCCGCCGACGGGAGCACCGCCGAGGGTCGGCCCGGCGGGGGCGGCCGGGGCTGCGGGAGCGGCGGTCTGAGGTGCGGCAGCAGCCGGTTGACCGGGCGCCTCACCGCGGACCAACGGCTGTTCGAGGACCGCGGCGGAGGCCTGCGTGGTGCCCTCGGCGACGGGCCCGATGGTGCCCTGAACACTCGGGATCACGTCGGCCACCGCACCGACGACCGGACCGGCCACGGGCGGGACGACCTGGCCGACCGCCTGACCCACCTCGGCCACCAGCCCGGGCGGCCCCTGAGGCCTGCCCTCGCCACGACCGTTGCCATCGCCGCGACCTTCGCCGGGACCGTCCACGGCGTCGAACGCCGGTCCGGCGGCGTCACGGACACCGGGCGTGGCGTCGAGGATCGGCTGCACGACGGCGGCAGCGGGCGCGGTCACCGGAGCGGCAGCGCCCAATACAGGCGCGGCAACCTCGCCCACGGCACCGACGACGGGCGCGACAGGTGCGGTCACCGCACCAACGACCGGGGCCACCGGAGCAGTCACCGCTCCGACGACGGGGGCAACGGCCTCGGTCACCGGGGCGACCACGGCGGCGACGGGTTCGATGATGGGAGCGGCCACGCCCGCGACCGGGGCCACCACGCCGCCGACGATGTCCGTGACCGGGCCCAGCAGGCCGCCACCACCGCCGGGCCCGTGGGCACCGGGCGAGGTGTTGACGGGCTGCGAGCCGTGGCTCATGTCCACGCCGCTGTCGAGCCGGATGGCCGAAGACAGGGTGTTGTGGAGGTTCGCGACGTTGGCCGCGGCGCCCTTCGTCAGGGTGTCGAGGCCGAGCAAAGCGTTGGGGTTGCCGGTGGAGGCGGAGGCCTGGGCGGCGTCGTTGTTCTTGGCGAGCGTCACGAGCTCGCGGACGATCTCGACCTTGGCGGCACCCACCTGCTTGGCGGCGTGGTCCAGCCGGTCGGCGGCGGCATGACAGCCACGAGCGGCACGCTGCAGCTCACCATCCGGGGCGACGACCTTCGCCCAACGACCACGAGCAGCGTCACCGGTGGCACCGCTAAGTCCGTCCAACGCCCGCGTGGCGGCCCCGTCGGAGGAAGTGCCGAGACCTTTGATCTTGTCGCCGGCGTCGCGCCACGCGGTGGCACTGGCACGCATGGCGTCCTCGTCCGCCTTGGGCCACGAAACCCCGGCCTTGGCGGCGACGTCGGTGAGTTCGACGGGAAGCTCGATGCCCATGTCAGCCGTCCAACCTTCTCATCGCGGACGCGTTGCTCTGCTCGACGTGCCGGTACGTCTCAGCGGTCGAGGCAAGCTTGTCGCCCACGTCCCCCAACGTCGTAGCAAGCGCGGCCAACGCCCCCGCGGCATCACCGGAAGGCCTCTCGTGCGACGAGGCAAAACTCTGCCCCACCGCATCGTCACCCCAGCACGCCCCGAACGCCGCCAGCGCCCTGTCCAGCGCCCCGGCAATCCCAGTCGCCTGCGAAGCGAAGCCCTTCAGCTCACCCGCCCCGGCGTCCAGCCGCTCAAGGTCGGCCTCGTACCCGGTCATCGGACCCTCCTGTCGATGAGCTCGGAGTCGAGCCAGCTCTCCCGCTGCTCGTTGTCCTCGTCGTCGTCAAGACGCCGACGAGCAGGCTGCGGCGCCAAAGCCGGGGCCCCTTCGGGCTCGTACTCGGCAGGCCGCAGGTCAGCGGTACCCGCCACCACTGCCGCAGGATCCGCGGACGCGGGCAACACCGTGCTCAACGTCCGATAGGTGTCCTCAGCCGCACTAGCGGCGGCAGCGGCAACAGTCCGCACGATCAGCTCCGCTAGCTGCTCAGGCCGATGCCGCCGATAGGCCACCTCGGTCATCTCAAGCGCCGTGAGCTTCCCGCCGGCACCGACCGTGGCCGTGACCGTCCCATCCGGACTGCTCGCCTGCCCGCAGACTGCGGCGAGGTCCCGCTGGACAGACGCGAGCTGCTCGCGGCTGCGCCGGTAGTCGGCAACCAGCTCCTCGACCTGCGCACGGTGGTCGTCCACCGAGCCTCCCTCACACGCATAGCCCTGGCCTCGGGCTCTTGGACGCCGTCGCCAATAGATCGGTTCCCGGCGGATTCAGTTACTACGATCAACGCCGTGATCGCCTACGAGGATCTGCCCGCGGGCCGAATCATCCCGCTCGGCGAGGCAATCGTCGACCGGGACGACATGGTGGACTTCGCGAGGAGGTTCGACCCCCAGCCGTTCCACTTGGACGAGGAAGCGGGCCGGAACTCGATTTTCGGCGGTTTGTCCGCCTCCGGCTGGTACACGGCCTCACTGTGGATGCGCCGCTACGTGGACACCGTGCTGGCCAACTCCACCTCGCAGGGCTCGCCCGGCGTCAAGGAGCTGCTCTGGCTGGCACCGGTACTCCCAGGAGACCGGCTCACGTTCCAGGTCGAGGTGCTGACCGCTCGTCTCTCAAAGAGCAGGCCCTCCCTGGGGCTGGTGGAGATGCAGGGCACCGCCCACCGAGGCGACGAGCTCGTCTACCGCTTCGTCTCCACCGGCATGTTCACAGCACGCGGCTGACCGCCGCGGAGGCGAAGCCGAGTTGGCGGTAGTCAGCGGCGGTTCGATCATGGGTTGGTAGTACTTGCACACGCCATTAGCCCTCAACCGCGAGGCCGGAGGCGAGCCGCGGTACCACCCGTACCTACTTAGCCAACGCCCGCACAACCCGCGAAGGACTGGGCCGCCCAAGCTGTTCAGCCATCCACACCGAACACTCGACCAGCTTGTCCAGGTCGACCCCGGTCTCGATGCCCAGCCCGTCGAGCATCCAGACCAGATCCTCGGTGGCGAGGTTCCCGGTCGCGGACTCCGCGTACGGGCACCCACCAAGCCCACCGGCAGAAGAGTCCACAGTCGTTACACCACAACGCAAAGCTGCCAGCGTGTTCGACAACGCCTGGCCATAGGTGTCGTGGAAGTGCACGGCCAGACGGGAAACGTCCCGGAAGCCCTCCAAAAGCGACTCAACCTGACCAGGCGTGGCAACGCCGATGGTGTCGCCCAACGACAACTGCGAGCAGCCCATCTCCAGCAGCCGCTCGCCGACCGCCACGACCTGGGAGCGCGCGACGGGCCCCTCCCACGGGTCACCGAAGCACATCGACACGTACCCGCGAACATCCATCCCAGCAGCCAACGCCCGCGACACAGTCGGCTCGAACATCTCGAACTGCGAGTCCAGCGTGCGATTCAGGTTGCGCGAAGCAAACGTCTCCGTGGCGGAAGCGAAGATCGCGATGTGCGTGACCCCAGCCTCCAAGGCCCGGTCGAGCCCACGCTCATTGGGCACCAGCACCGGATAGACAACCCCAGGCCGTTGATCCAGACCAGCCAGCAACTCAGCCGCGTCAGCCAGCTGCGGCACCCACTTGGGGTGCACGAACGACGTCGCCTCCAGAACGGAAAGCCCCGCATCGGCCAGGCGAGCCAGGAACTCCAGCTTCACCGACACCGGCACGACGACCGACTCGTTCTGCAGCCCGTCCCGCGCGCCGACCTCCCAGATCGTCACCCGCGACGGCAGTGACCCGGACGGAACGACGTCGGGCAGGCCGGCCTCACGCGCGCCCATCGAGCGTCCTCGGGTGGAAGTCGTCGTCCGGGTTGTCGTTGACCTCGCGGTACAGCAAGGTGTGCACCCTTTCCACGGACGGGATGTCGTCGAACTCGAGCGGCTCGTCCGACGCCGACTCGATGATCAGCGTGCCGCAGCCCAGCACGCGGTCGAGCAGGCTGTGCTCGAACCGGACGCTGTTGATGCGCGACAACGGGATGTCCAGGCCGGTGCGCTTGAAGACGCCTTCGCGCGCCATCACGCGTTCCGAGGTGATGATGAAGTGCGTGGTCCGCCAGCGCACCAAGGGCGCCAACGTGAGCCACGCCACCAGAACCAAACCGATCAAGGCCAGCGCGATCCACGCGATGGTGGCCCACGACTGGTCCACGACGAGCCCTGCCAGGTAGGTGACGAGCGCGACGACCACCAGCAGCCAGAACACCGGGAAGATGAGCATCTTCCAGTGCGGATGCCGATGGATCACGACGTGCTCGCCTGAGCTCAGCAGGTCGTCGGGATAGGCCATGGGCCAACCCTAATCACGCCGGGCGCAAATGCACCACGTCACCAGCGGACACGCCGTGATCAACCCCGTCGGCGCCGCGCACGACCAGCGTGCCGTCATCTTCGATGCGTTGTGCGGTGCCGACCAGTTGCACGCCACCGGCCAGTTCGACGCGCACGCGTTCGCCGACGGTCGCCGAGTGCGACTGGTACTCCTCCAGCACACCGGACTCGACGGCGTCGCCGCCGTTCTTGCGCCACACGCTTTCCAGCACGACCAGTTCGGTCAGCAGCCGGAACGCGAGCTCACCTCGATCCAGTTCGGTGGCGCCCAGGTCCTCCAGCGACGTCGGGGCCAGTCCACCCGGCGCGGGCGGCACGTCGTCCGGCAGCTTCGCCACGTTCAGGCCGATGCCGACGACGACGGCCTGCGCCACGCCCGCGGTGATCTCGGCCAGGATCCCGGCGCCCTTCTCTGCCTTCGGGCCGAGCAGCAGGTCGTTCGGCCACTTCAGCGTCGCCTCGACACCAACCGATTGGGCGACCCGCACCAGGGCGAGCCCGGCGATCAGGTTGAGCCACGGCAGCCGCTGCGGGGGCACGCCGGTCGGCCGGAACAGGACGCTGACGTAGAGCCCTCCGGCGGGTGAGGACCAGGTGCGGCCGCGCCGGCCCTGCCCGGCGCTCTGCTCGACCGCGATCAGGACGCTGCGGTCGGGGGCGCCTTCAACAGCGGCCTTGGCCAGGTCCGCGTTCGTGGACGAAGTGGTCTCCACGACGTCGAGAGCGGCGTACGGACCATTGGGTGCTACCAGCCGCGCGCGCAGCGCATCGGCGTCGAGTGCGGTGTCCATCACACCAGGCTATTGGACCGGAAGAGAGTACGTGCGACTCGAGATGACCAACAGGTTCCCGTGACCTGGACAACTGCACGAGGCAGTTCAGCAATGCTCTCGTTAGGCTCCGAGCCCATGAGCAGTGCGACCGAGCCGATCGGGCACGTCCCCACCGGCGCTTCAGGCGCCCCGGACGTCCACACCACCGCGGGCAAGCTCGTTGACCTCTACCGGCGCAACGACGAGGCGGTTCACGCCGGCTCGGCACGCGCGGTCGAAAAGCAGCACGCGAAGGGCAAGAAGACCGCCCGCGAGCGCATCGACCTCCTGCTCGACCCCGGTTCGTTCGTCGAACTGGACGAGCTGGCGCGGCACCGGTCCACCAACTTCGGGCAGGAGAAGAACCGCCCGTACGGCGACGGCGTGGTGACCGGTTACGGCACCGTCGACGGCCGTCCGGTGTGCGTGTTCTCCCAGGACGTCACGGTGTTCGGCGGCTCGCTCGGCGAGGTGTACGGCGAGAAGATCGTCAAGATCATGGATCTGGCGATCAAGACCGGCCGCCCGATCGTCGGCATCAACGAGGGCGGCGGCGCGCGCATCCAGGAGGGTGTCGTCTCGCTCGGCCTCTACGGCGAGATCTTCACCCGCAACGTCCGCGCGTCCGGCGTGATCCCGCAGATCTCGCTGATCATGGGCTCCAACGCGGGCGGACACGTCTACTCCCCCGCGCTGACCGACTTCGTGGTGATGGTCGACCAGACCTCGCACATGTTCATCACCGGCCCGGACGTCATCAAGACCGTCACCGGTGAAGACGTGACGATGGAGGAGCTGGGCGGCGGTCGCACGCACAACACCAAGTCCGGCAACGCGCACTACCTCGGCACCGACGAGGAAGACGCGATCGCGTACGTCAAGGAGCTCCTGAGCTACCTGCCGTCGAACAACCTCTCGGACTCGCCCGCGTTCGAGGGCACGCTGGCCGAGGGTTCGATCTCCGACGCGATCACGGACACCGACCGCGAGCTCGACACGCTCATCCCGGACTCGGCGAACCAGCCGTACGACATGCACGAGGTCATCTCGCGCGTGCTCGACGACGGTGACTTCCTGGAAGTCCAGCCGCTGTTCGCACCGAACATCCTGGTCGGCTTCGGCCGCGTCGACGGCCACTCGGTCGGTGTCGTCGCGAACCAGCCCACCCAGTTCGCCGGCTGCCTCGACATCGACGCGTCCGAGAAGGCCGCGCGGTTCGTGCGCACCTGCGACGCGTTCAACATCCCGGTGCTGACGTTCGTCGACGTGCCCGGCTTCCTGCCCGGCACCGACCAGGAGTGGAGCGGCATCATCCGGCGCGGCGCCAAGCTGATCTACGCCTACGCCGAGGCCACCGTTCCGCTGGTCACCGTCATCACGCGCAAGGCGTACGGCGGCGCGTACGACGTCATGGGCTCCAAGCACCTCGGCGCCGACATCAACCTCGCGTGGCCGACCGCGCAGATCGCCGTCATGGGCGCTTCGGGTGCGGCGAACATCGTGCACCGCAAGACTCTCGCGGGCGCTGCTGCCAACGGCGAGGACGTCGACGCACTGCGCGCGCAGCTGCAGCAGGAGTACGAGGACACGCTGTGCAACCCGTACGTCGCCGCTGAGCGCGGGTACGTCGACTCGGTGATTCCGCCGTCGTACACCCGCGGTTACGTGGCGCGGGCGCTGTCGATGCTGCGGGACAAGCGGGAGACGCTCCCGCCCAAGAAGCACGGGAACATCCCGCTGTGACCGCGCCCGAGGAGAAGCCCCAGGAGAGGGCACTGCTCCGGGTCGTCAAGGGCGGTCCGGACGACTACGAACTGGCGGCGCTGACCGCCGTCATCGCCGGCCTGGCTTCGGCCACCCCGCCGGAGGACAAGCCGGCACAACGCTCGGAGTGGGCCAACCCGGCCCGCCGGGTGCGCCGCCCGCTTCAGCACGGCCCCGGCGCCTGGCGCGCCTCCGGCTTCCCCGGCTGATGTGGCGTCTGCAAGTACTACCGACTCGCAGTCGGTAGTACTTGCAGACGCCTTTCAGCAGGGGATCCGGCGGCTGTTGATGTTGAGGCTGACGACGACCTCGCGGCAGCGTTCCTGGCCGTCCACCTTGAGCTTCAAAGTCCAGAACTCAGAGCCGTACGCATCGGTCTTGCGCAGCACCTGGACGTTCTCACCGGCCGGCGACACGTTGTCGCGCACGGCGGAGACGACCCGGCCGAGCAGCGCGTTCTCCGCGCGGTCGGCGGTGTCGGCGAACGGCCAAACGGGTACGCCGTAGCCGATCGGATCGGTGGCGAGCACGCTGCCGACGACGAACGACCCGACGAGGCCGCAGAGGCCGACGAGCAGTGCCGCGATCCGTCTGCGCTTGCCTTCGCGATCGGAACCGCGTTCGGTGAGGACAAGCACCCAGCGCTTCACTCTGTCGAGGGTGCCGATCCAGGGGGTGGGTGCGCATCAGTAGTACTACTCGATCCGACCGCACAGCCTGGCTGGCGATCTCCGCCCTGTGCGTCGGCTTCTTCATGATCCTGCTGGACACGACCATCGTGAACGTCGCGATGCCCGCGATGATCGACGGTCTGCACGCCTCGCTCAACGACATCATCTGGGTCAACAGCGCGTACCTGCTCACGTTCGCCGTCCCGCTGCTGCTCACGGGGCGGCTGGGCGACCGGTTCGGGCCCAAGCGCGTCTACCTCATCGGTCTCACGATCTTCGTGCTGGCCTCGCTGGCCTGCGGACTGGCCGGCAGCGCCGAGGTGCTCATCGCCTCCCGCGCCGTGCAGGGACTGGGCGCCGCGGCCATGACGCCGCAGACGATGGCGTTCATCACCCACCTGTTCCCTCCGCACCGGCGCGGTGCGGCACTCGGGGTCTGGGGCTCGGTCGCCGGCTTCGCGACGGTGTCGGGGCCGCTGCTCGGCGGGGTGCTCGTCACCCAGCTCGGCTGGGAGTGGATCTTCTTCGTCAACGTGCCGATCGGCGTGCTCGCGATGGTGCTCGTGCTGCGCTGGGTGCCGGACTGGCGGCCCGGCCGGTCGCACCGGTTCGACGTGCTCGGTGTCGTGCTGTGCTGCCTCGGGCTCGGTCTGGTGGTGTTCGGCGTGCAGAACGGCGAGCACTACGGGTGGGGGCGGGTCGCCGGCCCGATCACGATCGCCGAGATCATCATCGCGGGCGTGGTGCTGCTGGTCGCGTTCGTGCTGTGGCAGGCGGCGAAGCGCAACACCGAACCGCTGTTGCCGTTGCGCATCTTCGGCAACCGGAACTTCTCGCTCGGCAACGTCGCCAACGTGATCATCGGCTTCTCCGTCACCGGGCTGTTCGTGCCGCTCGTGCTGTTCGTGCAGACGGTGCCGAAGCTGACGGCGTTCGAGGCGGGCCTGCTCACCGCGCCGACCTCGCTGATGTCCGGGGTGGTCGCGTTCTTCGCGGGACGGCTGTCCAACGGGCCGGGCGCCAAGTACCTGCCGATCACCGGCTTCGTCCTGCTCGGGCTCGGCATCGGGGCGATGACGGTGCAGCTGGGCGGGTCGCCGTGGGTGCTGCTGCCCGCGCTCGTCGTCGTGGGCGGCGGCATGGGAATGGTGTACTCGCCGCTCACCAACATCGCCACGAAGACGCTCGACCCGCGGCTGATGGGTGCGGGTGCCGGGATCTACAACACCTCGCGGCAGTTCGGCGCGCGTGCTCGGCAGCGCGGGCACCGGCGCCATCCTGCAGATCGTGCTGGCGGCGACCGGCGACTTCACCACGGCCACGCGCGCCGCGTTGCTCATGCTGGTCGCCGTCCACCGTCGTCGGGGTGACCGCGGCGGTGCTGATGAGGCGCGAAACCGGCATGCGAGACTCCGCTGGTGCGTCTGATCCTGGCCTCCCAGTCACCCGCCCGTCTTAGCGTCCTGCGGTCCGCGGGCGTCGAGCCCGTCGTCCGCGTGTCCGGTGTCGACGAGGACGCGCTGGTCGCGTCGCTCGCCAACCCCACACCCGAGGAGACCGTCGTCGCGCTGTCCGCGGCGAAGGCGGAGGCGATCGAGCACGACGACGAGTGCGTCGTCATCGGCTGCGACTCGATGCTGCTGTTCGAGGGCGAGCTCGTGGGCAAGCCCGGCACGGCCGAGGTCGCGCGGGAACGGTGGCGGCGGGTGGCGGGCAAGAGCGGCGTGCTGATCACCGGGCACACCGTGCTGCGCGTCGCCGGTGGTTCCGTGATCGACCGCGCGTCGGCCGCCGAGTCGACGACCGTGCGGTTCGGCACGCCGACCGACGATGAGCTGGAGGCGTACATCGCGACGGGTGAGCCACTGCACGTCGCGGGCGGCTTCACGATCGACGGGCGCGGCGGCTGGTTCATCGACGGCATCGAGGGCGACCACTCGTCCGTCATCGGCATCAGCCTGCCGCTGACCCGCCGGCTGCTCGGCCAGGTCGGCGTCTCGGTGTCCACACTCTGGTAGTCCTGGTCACACTTGGCTTGATCAGGGAAGATAGCCCCCACACGTCGCGTTGGGGGCTATGCGATGAACGACTTTTTGACGCGCCGCAGGCACATCGACCACGGCCGCAGGACGAGCACGGGCTGTCGGAGCTAACCGCTCCCAGCCCTGTTCGCTCATCCCTGCCCAGGAGATGTTCCAGTGTCGTTCGTCCAGACATACCGCAAGCCCAAGGTCTTCGGATTCACCGTGCTCGGCGCGCTCGTGCTCGGCGCGCTCGCCGGCTGGCTCGGCAAGGGCACGTGGCTCGCGCCCGTGCTCGACAAGATCGGTTCCACGTTCACGGCACTGCTGCAGCTGACCGTGATCCCGTTGGTGTTCACCGCGATCGTCGTCGGCATCGCGTCGCTGCGGAACCTCGGCGGCGGCCGCACCGCCGCCCGGCTCGGCGGCAAGACGTTCCTGTGGTTCGCCATCACGTCGTTCATCGCGGTGCTGATCGGCATCGCGGTCGCCACGATCATCAAGCCCGGCCAGGGCGTGCAGATCGAACCCGCCGCCGGTGCGGTCGACAAGCTCGCCAAGCGCGCGTCCGGCTCGTGGAACGCGTTGCTCGACAACCTGGTGCCCACCAACATCTTCAGCGCGTTCACCGAAGGCGAAGTGCTGCAGGTCGTCTTCATCGCGGTGCTCGTCGGGTTCGCCGCCTACGCGCTCGGTGAGAAGGCCGCGCCGTTCACGAACCTGGTGCGCTCGTTCTTCGACCTGGTGCAGAAGGTCGTCGGCTGGATCATCCTGCTGGCGCCGATCGGCATCTTCGGTCTCATCGGCAACGCCGTCGCGTCGTACGGCAACTCGTTCGTGAAGCCGCTGTTCTCGTTGATCCTGGCCGTGTACATCGGCACCGCGATCGTGCTGTTCGTCGTCTACCCGGTCCTGCTGAAGTTCGTCGGCAAGACCTCGCCGGTCGAGTTCTTCCGCAAGGCGGGCACGGCGATCCAGTTCGCGTTCGTGTCACGTTCGTCGGGCGCCACGCTTCCGTTGTCCCGCAAGGCAGCCACCGACCTCGGTGTCTCGCAGGAGTACGCGAACTTCGCCGTGCCGCTGGGCACGACGACCAAAATGGACGGTTGCGCCGCGGTCTACCCGGCCGTCGCGACGATCTTCATCGCGAACCTGTTCGGCATCCAGCTCTCGGTGTGGCAGTACGTCGCCATCGTGCTCGTCGCGGTGTTCGGCGCGCTCGCGACCGCGGGCACGACCGGCTGGTACACGATGCTGACGCTGACGCTGAGCGTCGTCGGTCTGCCGCCGCAGGTCATCGCGACCGGTGTGGCCGTGGTCTACGCGATCGACCCGATCCTCGACATGATGCGCACGGCGACCAACGTGGCCGGGCAGATCACCGTGCCGGTGCTGGTGGCGCGGAGCGAGGGTCTGATCGAGGAGCCTTCCGCTACCGAGAAGGAACTCGTCAACGCCTAGCACTAGTCAGCGCATGGGCGTATCTGCGACATCTTCGGCGTCGGGGCGGGCCAGCCAGGGAGGTGGTCCTGCGTCGGCGCCGACGTCGTACACCCGATGATCTTCCCCCCGACCGAGGACACCTGCACGAACGCGACATCGCACTGGCCGTCGCAGGCGAGCTGGGCGGCGACGACGTCCGCGGTGCCGTCCTCGTTGACGTCGTGCAGCCCGATGTACCCGGCAGTGGCCAGATAGGCGGTCTGCGCGCGCGACCACGTACCACCCTTGTTGATCAGCACCTCGCCCATCCACTTGCCGGCGTGCGTGCCGCGCACGAGGCACACGCTGATCGCGGCCTCCTGGCACACCAGCGACTTGTCGTTGATCGTCGCGCCCGACTCGGCGATGGTCATCTCGAAGATGAACGTGCCGGACTCGCCGCTCACCCTGATCCGGCCGCCGCCGGTGCCGCCGAGCAGCTCGACCAGGTCCTTGCCGACCGATTTTCCGATGACGACCTGGCAGACGGTGGTACCGCAGCGCATTGCGCCGTCGGTGCCGGACTGCCCTGAATCGGTGCTGTTCGGGCGCTGGAAATAGGCGAACACCAACCCTGCGACGACGACCACGGCAGCGGCGACAGCGGTCACCTGCACGGACCTGGATCCACCCACATCGCAGATTGTGTCCGATGGGCCCAGGATGGTTGTGAAGTGAGCCGTCTCTCGCTCTCGAAGTTCACCTATTTCCGTAGACTGCGGCACCAGCCAGAGCCGTAATTGCCGGTCCAGCAGGAGGTACGACGCCGTGTCGCTGCGCAAGGTCCTCATCGCCAACCGCGGTGAGATCGCCGTCCGGGTCATCCGCGCCTGCCGTGACGCCGGACTCACGAGCGTCGCCGTCTACGCCGAGCCCGACCGCGACGCGCCGTTCGTCCGGCTCGCCGACGAGGCGTTCGCGCTCGGCGGCAACACCCCCGGCGAGAGCTACCTGTCGTTCGAGAAGGTGCTGAACGCCGCCGCGCAGTCCGGTGCCGACTCGGTGCACCCCGGCTACGGCTTCCTGTCCGAGAACGCCGACTTCGCGCAGGCCGTGATCGACGCGGGCCTGATCTGGATCGGCCCGACCCCGCAGGCGATCCGCGACCTCGGCGACAAGGTGACCGCGCGGCACATCGCGACGCGGGCCGGCGCGCCGCTGGTGCCCGGCACCAAGGACCCGGTCTCCGGTCCGGACGAGATCATCGCGTTCGCCACCGAGCACGGTCTGCCGGTCGCGATCAAGGCCGCGTTCGGTGGCGGTGGCCGTGGCCTGAAGGTCGCGCGCACGATGGAGGAGATCCCGGAGCTCTTCGACTCCGCGGTCCGCGAGGCCGTCTCGGCGTTCGGCCGCGGCGAGTGCTTCGTCGAGCGCTACCTGGACAAGCCGCGCCACGTCGAGGCGCAGGTCCTCGCCGACACCCACGGCAACGTGATCGTCGTCGGCACCCGCGACTGCTCGTTGCAGCGCCGCCACCAGAAGCTGGTCGAGGAGGCGCCCGCGCCGTTCCTGACCGACGAGCAGCGCGCCTCGATCCACTCCTCCGCGAAGGCGATCTGCCGCGAGGCGGGCTACCACGGTGCCGGCACCGTCGAGTACCTCGTGGCGCTGGACGGCACCATCTCGTTCCTGGAGGTCAACACCCGGCTGCAGGTCGAGCACCCGGTGTCGGAGGAGACGACCGGCATCGACCTGGTGCGCGAGCAGTTCCGCATCGCCGCCGGCGACAAGCTGAAGCACACCGAGGACCCGACGCCGCGCGCACACTCCATCGAGTTCCGCATCAACGGCGAGGACGCCGGTCGTGGCTTCCTGCCCGCGCCGGGCACCGTCACGTCCTTCGTCGCGCCGTCCGGTCCGGGCGTGCGCGTCGACGCCGGTGTCGAGTCCGGTTCGGTCATCGGCGGGCAGTTCGACTCGTTGCTGGCCAAGCTGATCGTGACCGGCGAGAACCGCGACGAGGCACTGGCGCGGGCCCGCCGGGCGCTGGACGAGATGGTCGTGGAGGGCATGGCGACCGTGCTGCCGTTCCACCGCGTGATCGTGCGGGACGCGGCGTTCACCGCCGAGAAGCCCGAAGGTTTCACCGTGCACACGCGGTGGATCGAGACCGAGTTCGACAACCAGATCGCGCCGTTCGCCGGTGCCGCGTCCGAGACCGACGAGGAGACGCCGCGGCAGACCGTCGTCGTCGAGGTCGGCGGGCGTCGCCTGGAGGTGTCGCTGCCGGGTGATCTCGCCGTCGGTTCGCGGCCTGCCGCCGCTGCCAAGAAGCCGAAGTCGAAGCGCGCGGGTGGCAGTTCGGCCGCCGTGTCGGGTGACGCGGTGGCCGCGCCGATGCAGGGCACGATCGTGAAGGTGGCCGTCGAGGACGGGCAGGCCGTCGAGGCGGGCGACCTCATCGTGGTGCTCGAGGCGATGAAGATGGAGAACCCGGTGACGGCGCACAAGGCCGGCACGGTGACGGGTCTGGCCGCCGCTCCCGGTGACCCGATCACCCAGGGCACCGTGATCTGCGAGCTGAAGGACTGACGGGCTTTCGGGCGTCTGCAAGTACCACCGGCTCGCGGTCGGTGGTACTTGCAGACGCCGTGACGCAGGCCCGAGCGATGTGATCTGCGAGCGGCCGGGCCGAGTGCACCGATCGCTCACCTAGGATTGAGTTGTGAGCGACCCGTCCCGGGACATCCGCATCGGCGATGCCGAGCGCAGCCAGGCGTTGCAGGTGCTCGGCGAGCACATGAGCGCGGGCCGGATCGACATAAACGAGTACGGCGAGCGTTCCGCGAAGATCACCACCGCGAAGACGCGGGGTGAGGTGCTCGCGCTGTTCCACGACCTGCCGGACCCGCGCCCGCAGTTCGCCGTGCACGCGCCGGTGCTCGAACCGGTCCGCCGGTCCGCCGTGAGCAGGTGGGAGGGCGCGGTCGTGCCGGTGGTCGGCATCGCCGTGATCATCGCGTTCTTCGTGCTGGTGAAGAACCCGCTGATCTTCCTGATCATCCCCGCCGTCGCACTGCTGTGGGGACACTGGAACGGACGCCGGCGCTGAAAATGGCACCGAAGCCGTTGCTGTTGCTCGACCTCGACGGTGTGCTGCGCGCGTTTCCGCCCGTACCGCCGGAGATCGCCGAGATCGCCTTCGAACCCGCGCTGCTGCACCGCGCCGTCACCGGTGAGATCTCCGACGAGCAGTGGCGGCACGAGGTCGGCCGGGACTGGGCCGCGTCGCCCGGCGAGGTGATCGCCGAGGCACTGGCGCTGGTGCGGGCGGCGCGCAGGCACTGCTTCGTGGCGTTGCTGTCCAACGCGACCACCCGGCTAGAAGCGGACCTCGCCCGGCTCGGCCTGGACGCGGAGTTCGACGCGGTCTTCAACTCGGCGCGGCTCGGTGTCGCGAAGCCGGACCCCGAGATCTTCCGGCGGGTGCTGGCCGAGCTCGGTTACTCGACCGCGGTGTTCTGCGACGACACCGAGGAGAACGCGAAGGCGGCGTGCGCGGCCGGACTGGACGGCGTGCACGTGCCGGACACGGCGGCGTTGCGGACGGCGCTCGCGATCCGCGGGCTGATCCCGCCCACCGTGCTGCTGATCCTCCCGGACCGCGACGAGGCCGAGGAGCTGGCCGCCGAACTGCTGGACGAGGGCTGGGGGCCGTGCTCGGTGCACCGCGACATGCTGGCCGGCGAGGACGACGCGGAGGACGTGGACTGGGTGGTCGAGCTGACCACCGCGCCGGACGGCACTCCCGCGTCCGCGCACCGGGCCGAGCTCGACGCTCTGGCGGAGCGGCACGACGGGTTCACCGGCGACCATTAACCTCTGGCCCGTGGAGCCAGTCGAGATCAACGCGGGTGAGTACTACCTGCGCGCCTTCCGCAACGACGAGCGCATCAGCGACGTACCGGCGATCGCCGAGATCTACGCCGACGAGGAGACCGCGCGCTACATGCAGCGGTTCCCCTTCGTGGGCACACCGGGCGCGACGGTGTTCATCGAACTGATGACCAATGGCTGGGCGAAGGACTACCGCTGGTCGTGGGCGGTGTGCGACGCGGTGACCGCGGACCTGGTGGCCGGCGTCGTGCTCCACAACCTCGACCGCAGGTTCGGATACGCCGAGGTGACCTGCTGGACCCACCCGAAGCATCGTGGCAAGGGCGTGCTGCCGACAGCGCTCAACGCCGTGGTGGGCTGGGCATTCGGCGCGATGGACCTGCATCGGATCGTGTACAAGCACGCGGCGGTGAACACGGCGTCGCAGCGGGTCGCCGAGAAGTGCGGGTTCACCCTGGAGGGCCGCCTTCGCGACGGGGACCTCGTCGATGATCAGCGCGTCGACGAGCTGCTGTGGTCACGGCTGGCGACCGACCCCGCTCCCGAACAGCTACGGTGACCGGCCATGCGGATCACTGCGCTCCTCGCCGCCGCGGTGTTGCTGGCCGGGTGCACGGCCGCGCCTGAGCAGAAGGCGTCCGACTCCGTGCCGCCCCCGGTGCCGACGACGACGGTCTCGCGCGTGCAGCTCCCGCCGCGGCCGCACGCCATGCCGCTCGACGGCCTGGACCCGTGCGCGGTCCTGACCCCCGACCAGCGGATGTCGCTGAGCCTCGACAACCCGCCCAGCGCGTACGTCGAGACGAGCTTCGGGGGCGCGAAGGCGTGCACGATCCGGAGCACGACCAGTGGCAACGTCGCGCGGATCGCCCTCGTGCTGGTCTCGGGTGCTGACGTGTGGCTCTCGGACAACGCCCAGGTGGAGTACGAGATGGGCTCGATCGAGGGATTCGCGGCGATTACCGTGCGTACACCAGAGATGGACGACGTCTGCAACGTCGAGATCGACGTGGCCGAGGGTCAGTTCCTCGACGTCATGTTCCGCGACGGAGGGAATAGCACTGCGGCGCAACAAGATCATCTTTGTCTCGGGGCCCAGCGGGTAGCCGAGGCGGCGATGGCCAGTTTGCTCCAGAAACGCTGACCCACACGGGCGGATGTCACTGATCCCACTCCCCAGCGTTACGTTCGGTGGTTAGAGTGACGAAGCGCTTGTACGCACAACCGCCGGAGGTCTCACGATGCCGCCAGGGGGACGCAGCGGGGCAGACTCCTCGCCGCCCGTCCAGCACGAGCTGAACGTGGAGCCAGAAGCGATCCCGGCGTTGCGAAATACGTTCTCCGCGGCGCTGACGAAGCTTGACAAGCAGATCGAGCTGGCGATCACCGAGTTCCGCGTCCGGCCGTGGGCGGGCGACCCGGTCAGCCAGGAGGCGGCCGAGAAGTTCAACGACCGGTCCGTCTCGGACGGCGACTCGGCGTTGCAGGCGTTGCTGAACTACCAGCGGCAGCTCAAGACGGCGATGGACAACCTCAACCAGATCGAGCGCCAGTACCGCGTGGTCGAGAGCGACAACACCGGCATGATGAACAAGAGCGGGTGCTGACATGGCCGAACACCGCTGGCAGGGTTACAGCCACAAGGAGCTGTACGAACGCATCAACGCCGGTCCCGGCCCCTCCGCGTCGTTCGCGTCGATGGAGCGCTGGGCGGGCGTGTCGGCCGCGCTGTCCGAGATCAACGACGACCTGCACAGCGGCATCTCCCTCTCCGGCGCGAAGTGGCAGGGCAAGGCCGCCGACATGGCGCAGAGCGGCCTGAACCCGATCGCCGCCTGGGCGGACGGCGCCCGCACCGGTTCGGACGTGATGCGCTACTCGGCCGAACTGCAGGCCGGCCACATCTCGAAGGCCCGCGCGGACATGCCGGCCCCGGTGAAGGTCACCGCGGAGCAGCCGGGTGCCCTCGTCGCCGGCATCACGCACCTGTTCGGCGGGCAGACCGACCACGAGAAGCAGGAGGCGGCCCAGGACGCCGCCGAGCGCCGCGCCCGTGAGGTCATGTCCACCTACGCCTCCTCCACGACCTCGAACACCTCGACGCTGGGCCAGTTCAGCCAGCCGCCGCAACTGCAGATCAGCACGTCCGGCCCCGTGCACAACAGCGGACCGGGCGTGGGCACGGCCGGTGTCTGGGCGGTCGGACCGCAGGGCACCACCGGTGGCGCCGCGACCCGTGGCCGGACCTCGGGCGGTACCCGCGGGACCACCGCTCCTCCTCCGCGCACCACCGCCGCACCGCCTCCCGGTTCCTCGACGCGCACCTCGGGCGTGTCGGCTCCGGCGGCCACCGCTTCGAAGGGCGGCACGACGTCCGTGTCGTCGGCCGGCACCGCCGGTACGTCCGCCACCGGCACCGCGGGTGTCGCCGTGCCAGGTCAGCGGTCCGGGCGTTCGACCTCCGGCTCGGAGTCCGGGCACATGGAGGATGGCGCGACCGCCACGTCGTCGGCCGTGCTCGGCGGCCCGGTCATGGGTCACGGCGGCGCTGCCGGTGTCGCGAACGCCTCCGGGTCGAGCATGGGCCCGATGGGCACGGTCGGTGCCTCGGCCAACGACCAGATCCACAAGCGCGCCGTGCCGATGCCGCCGGCGTTCGACCCGTTCGGCGGCATGGGCCCGCGCAAGGGCGAAGACGAGGAGGACACGGTGCACAAGGCGGCCGACTACCTCCGTGAACGAGACGACATCTACGGCGTCGGCAGCTACACGCTGCCGGTAATCGGGGAGAGCACGACCGACTGATGACTCTGTTCGGCTTGGATCTCGGGACGAGCGACACGCGCGACCCGGTGATGATCTCCACCCTCGAGTTCGACGTCCTCTGGGAGCACCTGAGCCTGGAGACGATGCCGCTCGTCCTGAAGGTGCCCTCGCCGGGCAAGACCCGCGAGGAGCGGCGCGTCCTGGAAGAGCAGGTCTGGCGCACGCTGGGGGCCAGGGGCCTCGGCGGCCCGCGCTCGCTGGACCCGACCCTCGAAGACCTGCTGCACGTCCTGAACCGCCCGCAGCAGGAGATCGACGGCCGCCTCTGGCTGGGCCGCAGCGTCCGCGTCCTGGCGGCCGGAAAGGGTCAGGCAGGCGTCCTGGCCGTCCTGGACGGCACCCAGCTCACCCTGCGCCCCGCCGCGGCCGACGGTTTGCCGCGCGAGGCGCTCACCGCTCTGCCCACGGCACCGGCCGGTGAGGGTCACTCGATCACCCTGCCGTCGGCCGACCTGGACGCAGCGGCGAACTCAGCGGGCACGCCGGAGGAACTGGAGGCGGGCCTGCGCTCACGCGGCCTGCGCACCGACGACGCCCACACGCTGGGCGAAATGGTCCGCGACGCGACCAATCGCGGTCAGTTCGGTGCCGCGGCCCGCGACAAGTGGGGCAAGCGGGTCCGGCCGGAGCGGGTGGTCGCGTTCTACGACACGCCGAAGGGCCGCTACCTGCAGATGCGCCGCGCCACGCCGGGTCAGCCGCCGTGGTCGACCGTCTCGCCGGTGGACTACCGCCGCCTGCACCACCACCTGGTGGAACTGCTGGAAGAAGCGGCCGGCGCCTAGCTCCTGTTGAGGTTCACGCGGGGACCTTTCGTGCACCAAAAGAGTACGAAAGGTCCCCGCGTGAAGTTCGACAGCGCGCGAATCAGGGGCCGATGCCCTGGCAGGGGCGGTTGCGCAGGTCGTTCACGTAGTCGTCCGGCGCACCGGCGGCCTCGGCCGCGTCGGCCACCACCCCGATGTACCGCGCCGAGGGCAATCCGCCCTCGTAGGCGTCCAGCACGTAGAGCCAGGCGACCACAGATCCCTCCAGGGTCTGCACCCGCAACCGGATCTTCTTGTAGAGCCCGAGCGCGCCCTCCCACCTGTCGAGGCGTGACTCGTCGCGCGGAGAGACGTCGTAGAGCACGCAGAACGTCTGCTGGTCAGGCTCTTCGACGATGGTGGCGAGCGCACCCTCCCAGCCGAGGTCCTCGCCGCCGAAAGTCATACGCCAACCCACGAGCCAGCCGGTCCCCGCGAGCGGGGAGTACGGGGCTCGCTCCATCATCTGGTTCGGATCCATGTTCGACCCGTACGCGGCATAGAGCGGCACGTCCGACAGCGTAGCGACCCAACGATCAGCTTTCGGTACTGACGACACGGTGGATTCGGGCAACGCGTACGGTTGTGCCCGGCCAGCAAGCGCGCAGAAGGGGAATGATCGTGACCCGCATCGTCATCATGGGCGGCGGACCCGCAGGTTACGAGGCAGCCCTGGTCGCGGCGCAGCACGGTGCCGACGTGACCGTGGTGGAGAACGACGGTGCCGGTGGCGCGTGCGTGCTCTACGACTGCGTGCCGTCGAAGACCTTCATCGCCTCCGCGGGTGCCCGCAGTGCCTTCCGCAACGCCGGTGAGCTGGGCATTCAGACCAACAACGAGCACGCCGCCGTCGACCTGCCGGTCGTCCACGGACGGGTGAAGGGCCTCGCGCTCGCCCAGTCCGCTGACGTGCGGGCGCGGCTGCAGCGTGAGGGCGTGCGGCTCATCAACGGGCGTGCGAAGTTCGCGGACGACTCGCGGGGCCTCGCCCAGCACCGGGTCGTCGTCAACAGCGCGGACGGCAAGGAAGAGATCCTCAGCGCCGATGTGGTGCTCATCGCAACGGGCGCCACGCCGCGGGTCCTGCAGGGCGCGGAGCCGGACGGCAAGCGGGTCCTGACCTGGCGGCAGATCTACGACCTGCCCGAACTTCCCGAGCACCTCGCGGTCATCGGTTCCGGTGTGACGGGCGTCGAGTTCGCCTCCGCCTACACCGAGATGGGCGTGAAGGTGACCATGGTCTCCAGCCGGGACCGGGTGCTCCCCCACGAGGACGCCGACGCGGCCGCGGTGCTGGAGGACGTGTTCGCCGAGCGCGGCACGGCCGTCGTCAAGCACGCCCGCGCCGAGAAGGTCGAGAACGTCGGCGACGGCGTCCTGATCCACCTGGAAGACGGTCGCACGATCGAGGCGAGCCACGCCCTGATGACCGTCGGTTCGGTGCCCAACACGAACGACATCGGCCTCGAGAAGATCGGTATCGAGCTCGGGCGTGGCGGGTACATCCCGGTCGACCGGGTCAGCCGGACGAACGTCAGCGGCGTCTACGCGGCCGGCGACTGCACCGGTGTGCTGCTGCTCGCGTCCGTCGCCGCCATGCAGGGCCGCATCGCGATGTGGCACGCGCTGGGCGAGGGCGTCAGCCCGATCAAGCTCAAGACCGTCGCCGCGAACGTCTTCACCAACCCGGAGATCGCGAGCGTCGGCATCAGCCAGCAGGCGATCGACTCGGGTGAGGTGCCCGCGCGCACGATCATGCTGCCGCTCGCCACGAACCCCCGCGCCAAGATGGAGGGTCTGCGCCGCGGCTTCGTGAAGCTGTTCTGCCGCCCGGCGACCGGCGTCGTCATCGGCGGTGTCGTCGTGGCGCCGAACGCGAGCGAGCTCATCCTGCCGATCGCGCTGGCGTTGCAGAACCAGCTGACCGTCGAGCACCTCGCGACGACGTTCTCGGTGTACCCCTCGCTCTCGGGCTCGATCACCGAGGCCGGCCGCCAGCTGATGCGCCATGACGATCTCGATTAAGTAACGCCGAACCAGCACGGCAACCATGCCCCGGACACCCGCGTGTTCGGGGCATGGCTATTCGGGGGAAGCTCTGCACGGCGCTGGTGGCGCTGGCGCTGCTGACCGGCTGCGCCTCGGCTCCTGAGGTCACGCTGCCGACAGCGCCGGCACCGCCGACGGCCACGTCCACTTCGGACGCTTCCGGCACCGTCGACAGGTTCCTGCCGCCCTCGGAACCGACCGAGCTGCGCATTCCGAAGATCGGCGCGAAGTCCTCGCTCGTCCCGCTCGGGCTCAACGCGGACGAGACGATCGAGGTACCACCGGTCGAACAACCGATGCAGGCCGGTTGGTACAAGCACGCCCGCACACCGGGCGAGTCGGGTCCCGCCGTGCTGCTGGGCCACGTCGACGGCAACAAGCAGCCGGGAATCTTCTTCCGCCTCAAGGAACTCGCCGAGGGCGACGAGGTCGAGGTGTCCAGAAAGGACGGCACCACGGCCAGGTTCCGCGTGCGCAGAGATCGAGCAGATCGCCAAGGCGAGCTTCCCCACCGAAGCCGTCTACGGCGACACGAACGAGGCCGAACTGCGGCTGATCACCTGCGGGGGCAGCTACAACCAGGCCGCCCGCAGCTACCAGGACAACATCATCGTCTACGCGACGCTGATCTGAGGAGGGAACCATGAAGGGGACCAAGAGATCCGCGGCCGTGCTGCTGGCTTTCGGCACCGCGTTCGCACTCACGCCGATGGCCGGCGCACAGGAGGCCGTCACGCCGAAGTTCTCGCTGAGCCGCACGGACTTCATGCCCGGCAACGACTTCACTGTCATGATCGAGGCGGCCACCTGCCCCGGCAGGGCGGTGTCCGTCACCTCGCCCGGCTTCGCGGCCCCGGTCGACCTCGCCACACTCAGCGGCAGGTTCGGCACCGCGCCCGGCACGTACACCGCGACGTTGAAGTGCAAGGACACCACCGAGGCCGGCACCGCACAGCTTCACCATCCTGAAGCCGAAGGCCCCGCGCACCGACCCGTTCCTCGACAAGGCGGAGTACACGCCCGGCGAGACGATCCGGATCGCCCTGGAGAACGGCCGGAAGTGCGAGCGCGAAGCGAGCTCCGCGGGCTTCACGGCACCGGCGCCGCTCACGATCAGCGGCGGAACGACCGAGCACCCGCGACTGGTGGGCGAGGCCAAGGCCGGCAACGCGCCCGGCAGCTACCAGGCGACGATCCGCTGCATCAACGAGTCGGTGGTCAACCAGTTCACGATCAAGGCCGCGCCGACCACCCTCCACCGCTGCCGGGAAACCCGGCGCCCAAGCCAAAGCCGCCGATCGTCAAGCCCAAGGGGGCTCCTGAGACCGGCGGTGGCGGAACCGCCTGATTCACGACAACACCATCTGGGGGAAGAAAAATGAGGGGGATCAGTTCCATCGTCGCCATCGCGGCGATGACAGCCTGTGCGGTCGCGTTCGGACCGAGCGCGACCGCACAGGAAGACGTCACACCGAAGTTCAAGATCGCGCCGGACGTGCTCCAGCTCCAGCAGGAGTTCCAGCTCCAGATCGAGGAGGGCACCTGCCCCGGCGGTCTGGAGTCGGCGGCCTCGCCCGGTTTCGCGGCCGCGGTGGGGGCCGGCAGCCTGACCGGCGAGGCGGGCGAGCAGCCGGGCAGGTTCACCGCGACGCTGAAGTGCAAGGGCAGCGCGAAAACGGGCACGGCCGAGTTCGAGATCATCGACAAGCGGGCGACGCCAAGATTCAAGCTCGCGCCCTCGAAGCTCAAGCCGGGACAGGCCTTCGAGATCCAGTTCGAGAAGGGCGACTGCGCCGAAGGAGGCACCGTCGTCTCGACCGGGTTCAGAGCGAATGTCGCACCGGGCAGCCTGCACGGGTTCGCGGCGGACACGCCCGGCAAGTACATCGCCGAGGCGTACTGCACGGGCCACGCGTACAAAGGCACGGCGGAGTTCCAGATCGTTCCGCTCCACCCGAACGACACGTTCGCTCTCGACAAGCTGGAGTACGCGCCGGGAGAGAAAGTCACCGCCTCCTACCTCATGGAGGCGAAGTGCGTTGGTGACCTGAACTCCCACGGCTTCGTCGCGCCGATCAAGTTCCGGCCCGATGCACCGCCGGTCATGGTCGGCACGGGCAAGGTCATCGACACCCCAGGCACTTACGAGGCGTCGATGACATGTGACAACACCACCATCAAGAGGACGTTCGCGGTCATGGCGCAGAAGCCGAAGGCAAAGGCTCCGGTCATCAAGCCCAAGGGCGCACCGGAGACCGGCGGAGGTGGCACGGCGTAAGCCGGGAACAGCAAGCCACTGCGCCAAAAAGCCGTACTGCGTCTCAACGGGTTTGACAAGGCGTGACGGTGGGCACAAGCGCCGCGTAGGTTCTGCCCGCCGTCATGCTTTCACCCAGCGAAATGCATTGGGGAACAAAGAAAAATGAGGCGCACACCGATTGTGTTAGCGCTCGTTGCAGCGGCCGCGTTCACTCCGCACGCCGCCGCGCAGGACGACGTCGTGCCCCAGCTCCGCGTCAGTCCAAACGTCCTCGGCACCTGGCAGCTGCTGGAAGTCTGGTACGACGAGAGATCCTGCCCAGGCGGCCTCGACGGCCCCATCACGTCACCGGGCTTCTACGGGTCCATCAACACCAACGGGTCCGAGGCCTGGTCGGTGGGCGAGCCCGGCACGTACACCGTGACGATGAAGTGCGTGGGCAGTCCGAAGATCGGCAGCGCCGAGTTCACCTTGGTGGAACGCGTGGCCGCGACCTTCCGGATCATCCCGGAGAAACCGGCACCGGGTGGGACGTTCCAGGCCGAGGTGGACCCGGTCGCCTGCCCGAACGGCCCCTTCGTCTTCCAGTCGGACGGCTTCCGCGACGCGTACCGGCCGAACCTGCTGGAGGGTGTGGTGGTGGACACACCCGGCAGCTACTCGGTGATCGTTCAGTGCTGGTTGGGCCGCAATCTCATCAAGGGCGGCGGCATGCTCGAGGTCGGGTGAAGATCTGTCTTGATTGGACGAGCAACTAACCCACGAGATGTGCGTCAATGAGTCTGTGGGGACTCGTGTCTTGATCGCGGTGCTGAGCGTGGCGCTGGTCGCCGGCTGCTCCCAGGGGCCGGCACCGAAGCCATCGGCGGCGACGAGCAGCGACAGCGCTCCGCCGCCGGTGGTGTCACCGCTGGGCAAGTCCGATCCGATGGAGCTGCGGATCGAACGCGTCGGCATGCGGTCGTCGCTGATCGCGCTCGGCCTTGGCCCGGACGGCGTCGTCCAGATGCCGCCGGCCGGCGAGGGCATGCAGGCCGGTTGGCACCAAACGCATCCGCAGCAGTGGATCATCGTCGGGCGGATCGAGAGCAACAAGGCCAGGGGCATCTTCTACCGGCTGAACGACCTGCGGCAGGGCGACACCATCGAAGTGTCCAAGAAGGATGGTTCGGTCGCGCGCTTCACCGTGTCGCGCACCGAGAGGATCATCCGCGACGACTTCTTCGCCGAAGCCGTGGCCAGGGACGCCGACGAGGAGGGGCTGCGGCTGATCACGTGCGGTACCCGCGACAACGTGATCGTGCACGCAGCCCCTGCCCCCGCCTAAGCCACGTCCTGGCAACTGTCGCGAGTTCGCGTCGGTCGTCCGGTCACCCGCTCGCAGCGAAATCGGCGGAGCCCATTCGCTGCGAGCGAGTCGGCCGGACGACCGACTCAAAGGCGAACTCGCGCGCCGTCTGCGAAGCAGCGGCCAAAAACTCAGTCTTCTACCCAGTCGAAGGTCTTGGTGACGGCCTTCTTCCAGTTGGCGTACTCGGACGTGCGGCGGGCGTCGTCCATCTGCGGCTCCCACCTCTTGTCCTCGGCCCAGTTCTCGCGGATGTCGTCCTCGGTCTTCCAGAACCCGACCGCGAGCCCGGCGGCGTAGGCGGCACCCAGCGCCGTCGTCTCGCTGACGACCGGCCGGATCACCGGCACGCCGAGGATGTCCGCCTGGAACTGCATCAGCAGCTCGTTCTGCACCATGCCGCCGTCGACCTTCAACGCCGTCAGGTCGACGCCCGAGTCGGCGTTCATCGCGTCGAGCACCTCCCGCGTCTGGAAGGCGGTCGCCTCCAGCACAGCCCGCGCGAGGTGGCCCTTGTTGACGAACCGGGTGAGGCCGACGATCGCGCCACGGGCGTCGGAACGCCAATACGGCGCGAACAGACCGGAGAACGCAGGCACGAAGTACGCGCCACCGTTGTCCTCCACCGAACGCGCGTGCTCCTCGATCTCGGCCGCGGTGCCGATCATGCCGAGGTTGTCGCGCAACCACTGCACCAGCGAACCGGTGACCGCGATCGAGCCCTCCAGGGCGTAGATGGCCGGGGTGTCGCCGATCTTGTAGCAGATCGTCGTGAGGAGCCCGTTCTCGCTCATCACCTTCTCGGTGCCGGTGTTGAGCAGCATGAAGTTGCCGGTGCCGTAGGTGTTCTTGGCTTCACCGGGCGACAGGCACGCCTGGCCGAACGTCGCCGCCTGCTGGTCGCCGAGGATGCCGGCGATCGGCACGCCGGCCAGCGCGCCGCGTTCGCGCACCTGGCCGTAGACCTCCGACGAGGAACGGATCTCCGGCAGCATGGACATCGGAATGCCCATGTCGGCGGCGATCCCGGCGTCCCACTGCAGCGTGTCGAGGTCCATCAGCATGGTGCGCGACGCGTTCGTCGGGTCGGTGACGTGCACGCCGCCGTCGGTGCCGCCGGTCATGTTCCACAGCACCCACGTGTCCATGTTGCCGAACAGCAGGTCGCCGGCCTCGGCGCGTCCCCTGGCGCCCTCGACGTTGTCGAGGATCCAGCGGACCTTGGGGCCGGAGAAGTAGGTCGCGAGCGGCAGCCCGACCTTGGTCCGGTAGCGCTCCTGCCCGCCACCCAGCGCACCCAATTCCTGCACGATCTTGTCGGTGCGGGTGTCCTGCCAGACGATGGCGTTGTAGACGGGTTCGCCGGTGTTCTTGTCCCACACCACCGCGGTCTCGCGCTGGTTGGTGATGCCGACGGCGGCAATGTCCGAAGTGGTCAGGTCGGCCTTCGCGAGCGCGCCCGCGGCGACCTGGCGGGTGTTCTGCCAGACCTCCTTCGGGTCGTGCTCGACCCAGCCCGCCTTCGGGAAGATCTGCTCGTGTTCCAACTGGTCGACCGACACCACCCGACCCGAGTGGTCGAAGATCATGCAACGCGTCGACGTGGTGCCCTGGTCGATCGCGGCCACGTACTGGGTCATGCGAATGTGTCCTTTCAGACCGGGAGAACCAGGTAGAGCAACGCCGCGAGCGCGCCACCGGCCATCGGGCCGGCGACGGGCACCCAGGAGTAGCCCCAGTTGGCGTTGCCCTTGTTGCGGATGGGCATCAGGAACGCGTAGGCGATGCGCGGACCGAGGTCACGCGCCGGGTTGATGGCGTAGCCGGTGGGGCCACCGAGCGACGTACCGATCACGAGGACCACGAACGCGACGCCCGCGTACCCCAGCGCCGAGTTGCCGAACTGCGGGACGCCGTCGGCCGCGGACTTCGCTCCCGGCGACAGCAGGATCCACGCGACGAGCACGAACGTGCCGATGATCTCGGTCACGAGGTTCCACGCCTTGTTCGGAATGGTCGGTCCCGTCGAGAAGATGCCGAGCGTGTTCTGCGGCTCGTCGTGGGCGTCGAACTGCAGCTTGTACGTCGCCCAGCAGAGCATCGCGCCGATGATCGCGCCGACCATCTGCCCGAGGATGTAGACGGGCACGTCGGCCCATTCCGTCTTGTCGGCGATGGCGAGACCGAACGTGACGGCTGGGTTGAGATGTGCCTGGCTCGGGTTCGCGATGCTCGCACCGGCGAAGACCGCGAACGCCCAGCCGACGTTGACGAAGAGGAACCCGGTGCTGTTGCCGAGCGTGTTCTTCAGCACCTGGTTCGCGACCACGCCGGTGCCCAGCAGGATGAGGACCGCCGTCCCCAGCATCTCCCAGACGAAGATCGAGCCTGCGCTCATTCGCCGACCTCCTTTGTCGTGACACAGGAGGGAAAGCGCAAAGCCCTAGGTCAGGCCGCGCCGCCCGCCCACAGTGTGCTCGGACGCTATTACTCGCGCTGATCGGTTGTCTACGCCGGGCACGGGTGGTCAGGCCGATTTTGGGCCGTTGGGACCTGCACCGCGGCGCCATGGGCGAACGGCCGTGGCTGAAGGTAACGTGATCCGCGAGTCGGCTCAGGGAGGCGTCTGTCGTGGCCACGCGCAAGAACGCAGCTGCACCACAGCAAACCCATGTCGCACCTCCGATCACCGGCAGGCTCGGGCCTGCCGAACGCGAGGAGGCCTGGCAGCGGCTGGGAGCCGAGACGTTCGACGTCGTCGTGATCGGTGGTGGTGTGGTCGGCGTCGGCGCGGCACTGGACGCCGCGACGCGAGGCCTGCGGGTGGCGCTCGTCGAGGCCCGTGACCTGGCGTCCGGCACGTCGAGCCGGTCCTCCAAGCTCTTCCACGGCGGCCTGCGCTACCTGGAGCAGCTGGAGTTCGGCCTGGTCCGCGAGGCACTGCGCGAACGCGAGCTGATGCTGACGCGCATCGCACCCCACCTGGTGAAGCCGGTGGCGTTCCTCTACCCGCTGAGCAACCGCGTGTGGGAACGCCCGTACTCGGCGGCCGGGCTGTTCCTCTACGACACGATGGGCGGCGCCCGGTCCGTACCGGGGCAGAAACATCTCACCCGCGCGGGCGCCCTCCGGCTGGTCCCCGCCCTGAAGCGCGACGCGCTGATCGGCGGCATCCGTTACTACGACGCCCAGGCCGACGACGCCCGGCACACGATGATGGTCGGCCGCACCGCCGCCCACTACGGCGCTGTCGTGCGCACCTCGACCCAGGTGGTCGGGTTCCTGCGCGAGGCCGACCGCGTGTCGGGTGTGCGCGTGCGCGACGTCGAGGACGGCCGCGAGGTCGACGTGCGGGCGCACGCGGTGATCAACGCGACGGGCGTGTGGACCGACGAGCTGCAGCGGCTTTCCGGCTCGCGCGGCCGGTTCCGGGTGCGGGCGTCCAAGGGCGTCCACATCGTGGTGCCGCGCGACCGGATCGTGGCCGAGGCGGGCATGATCCTGCGCACCGAGAAGTCGGTGCTGTTCGTGATCCCGTGGCGCAACCACTGGATCGTCGGCACCACGGACACCGACTGGAACCTCGATCTCGCGCACCCGGCGGCGACCAAGCACGACATCGACTACATCCTCGAGCACGTGAACTCGGTGCTCGCGACGCCGTTGACGCACGACGACATCGAGGGTGTCTACGCGGGTCTTCGTCCGTTGCTGGCCGGTGAGTCCGACTCGACGTCGAAGCTTTCGCGCGAGCACGCGGTGGCCCGGGTCTCCCCCGGTCTGGTGGCGATCGCCGGCGGCAAGTACACGACGTACCGGGTGATGGGCGCGGACGCCGTCGACGCGGCGCAGGTGGACATGCCGGGCCGGATCCAGCCGTCCATCACGGACAAGGTGCCGCTGGTCGGCGCCGACGGTTACCACGCGCTGGTCAACCAGGCCGACCAACTGGCGGCGAAGCACGGGCTGCACCCCTACCGCGTGCGGCACCTGCTGGACCGCTACGGCTCGCTGGTGCACGAGGTGCTGGCGCTGGCCGCGGACAACACCGATCTGCTGAAGCCGATCCCGGCCGCGCCGGACTACCTCCAGGTGGAAGCCCTTTACGCGGTGTCGCACGAGGGTGCGATGCACCTGGAGGACGTGCTGACGCGGCGCACCCGCATCTCCATCGAGTACGCGCACCGCGGCGTCGAGTCGTCGGAGGCCGTGGCGCGGCTGATCGCGCCGGTGCTCGGGTGGGACGAGGACGCGATCAAGCGGGAGGTCGAGGTCTACAACGCCCGCGTGGACGCCGAACGCGCGTCCCAGACCAAGCCGGACGACCAGGCGGCCGACGCGGTGCGTGCCTCGGCACCGGAAGCACGTCCTCAGTTGACCGAACCGGTGAGCTGATCTCGGGCATGCTGGTGGCATGTCTGGGGTTGATCGTCGAACGTTTCTGAAGGCCGGCGCGGTGGCAGGTGCGGCAACCACTGCCACCGCCGGTGCTTCTGTCTCTGCCTCCGCTTCGCCGGAGGCTGCCTTCCTGCACGGTGTCGCTTCCGGCGACCCGTTGCCGGACGGCGTCCTGCTGTGGACTCGGGTCGTGACGTCGTCGCCGGTGGCGTGAGAGGTCGCCCGCGACGCGTCGTTCGACCGGATCATCCGGCGCGGCCGCGTGCGCACCGGTCCCGAGCGCGACCACACCGTGAAGGTCGAGGTGTCCGGGCTGCGGCCGGGAACCCATTACTGGTACCGCTTCCTGGTCGACGGCGTCGTGTCGCCCGTCGGCCGCACCAAGACCGCCGGTGACCATTCCAGCGTCCGGTTCGGCGTGGTCTCGTGCGCGAACTGGATGGCCGGCCACTTCGTCCCGTACGGCCACCTGGCGGCCATGGACGATCTTGACGCCGTCATCCACCTCGGCGACTACATCTACCCGCACTACCAGCCGGTCGTGCGGGACGCGGTGCCCGCGCACGAGACCGTCACGTTGCAGGACTACCGAACCCGCCACGCGCTCTACAAGACCGACCCGCACCTGCAGCAGTTGCACGCGACGCATCCCATGATCGCGACCTGGGACGACAACGAGTCGGCCGACAACTCGTCCGCGGTGGGCGCGCTGGGGCACGACCCCGCCACCGAGGGCCCGTGGGCCGTCCGGCTCGCCGCCGCCACGCAGGCCTACTTCGAGTGGATGCCGATCCGCGAGGGCCTGATGTTCCGGCGGCTGCGCTACGGCTCCCTGGTCGACGTGACGATGTTGGACCTGCGGTCGTTCCGCACGCCCGAGACGATCCTGGGTGCCCAGCAGCGCGACTGGCTGGTTCGCGGCATCTGCGACCGCAGCGCCCGGTGGCGGTTGATCGGCACGTCGGTGATGTTCAGTCCGCTGGTGATTCCGCCCGCTCCCGGGTTCCCGTCGGTCAACACCGACCAGTGGGACGGGTTCCCCACCGATCGGGAACTGGTGGTGCGGGCGCTGGACCGGGCCGGGATGAAGAACGCGGTGTTCCTGACCGGGGACATCCACTCGTCCTGGGCGGTCGACGTGCCGGACGGGTCGGCGTTGAAGTCGGTGGCCACGGAGTACATCACCACCTCCGTCACGTCCGACAACTTCGACGAGTTCCTGAAGGTGCCGCCGCGGACCGGATCGCTGGCGCTGGAGGCCGCGATCAGGGCCATGAACCCGCACGTGAAGTTCGTCGAGCTCGACTCACACGGGGTCTCGACGCTGGACATCACGCCGGACGAGGTGCGGATGGACTGGTACTACACGTCGGATCGGGCCGACCCGAACGCCACGATCCGCAAGGCGCACTCGTGGCGGACGCGGGTCGACACGGCTCGGGTGGAGCCGGTGATCTTCTAGCGGGGATCAGGTTTCGGCGCCGCCGTCGAGCACCGTGAGTCGGGGGCGCTGCGAGAGCAGCATGCGCAGCGCCTCGCTCGCGACCTCGACGATCTCGTCGTCCGACTGATCACTGGAAACCCACACCGTGCAGGTCTCGCGGTCGACCGCGGCGCGTACGTCGAGATCATCCTGCAGAACGACCGTCATCTGGCTGGCTTGCCGCAAAGTCCTGAAGACCGTGGTCATCTCGCACCTCCGAAAGCTCGGTTCACGGTGCTGCGCGGGCCAGAGACACGTCTGGCGGGATACCGAGCCGGTACCCCGCCAGACGCCGGAAAAACTCAGGCCAGCGCGGCCAGGGCGGTGTGGACCATGACGCGGACGCCCACGAGCAGGGCGCGCTCGTCCAGGTCGAACGTTCCTTGGTGCAGGTCTCGCTGCTTCTCCTGCCCGTTCCACACGCCGAGGCGGGCGAACGAGCCGGGGACGTGTTCCAGGTACCAGCCGAAGTCCTCGCCACCGGAGGACTGCTCGGTGCCGGCCAGGGCGTCGTCGCCCAGGGCCGCCTCGATGCCCGCGCGCAGAATCTGGGTGGACTCGCGCTCGTTCACCACCGGGGGGACACCCCGGCGGTGGTGCAGGTCGAAGCCTACGCCGGTCGGGGCCAGCAGGCCCGTGACCAGGTCCTTGACCAGCGGTTCCAGCTCGGCCCAGATGTCGCGGTCGCCGGTGCGCAGGGTGCCGCGCACCATGCCGTCCTGCGGGACCGCGTTCGGGGCCTCGCCCGCGTGGACGGCGCCCCACACCAGAACGGTGCCGGAGCGGGGGTCGACGCGGCGGGACAGCATGGTCGGCAGGCCGGTGATGACCGTGCCGAGGGCGTGGACCAGGTCCGCGGTCAGGTGCGGCCGCGAGGTGTGGCCGCCTGGCGAGGACAGGCGCAGTTCCAGCAGGTCGGAGGCCGACGTGATGGCTCCGATGCGGGTGCCGATGCGGCCCACCTGCAGCCGCGGGTCGCAGTGCAGGCCGAAGATGCGCTCCACGCCGTCGAGACCGCCGGCCGCGAGGACGTCCAGGGCACCGCCCGGCATGACCTCCTCGGCCGGCTGGAAGACCAGACGGACGCGTCCCGGCAGTTCGGTGGCCGAGGCGAGCGCCAGGGCCGTGCCGATCAGCACCGTCGTGTGGGCGTCGTGACCGCACGCGTGCGACACACCGTCCACTGTGGACGAGAACGGCAGGCCGGTGTTCTCCGGCAACGGAAGTGCGTCCATGTCGGCGCGCAGGGCCACGCAGCGAGGGCCGTTGCCGATGTCGCAGATCAGCCCCGTGCCGCCGGGCAGCACCCGTGGCTTCAGGCCGACCTCGCGCAGCAGCTTGGCCACGAGCTCGGTGGTGTTGTACTCGCGGCGAGACAGCTCGGGGTGGGCGTGGAGGTGCCGCCGCCAGGCGACGATGTCCGAGGCGTTCGCCTTCAGCCAGTCGTCGAGCCAGGCGGGGCCGCGACCCTCTCCCAGATCATCCACAGGAGACATGCTCACCCCGGTGGGGTCGACGAGCATCTCGGTGGACGACTTCACGGAAGAAGAGCCCGGTGGCCGGGAGTCCAGAACCGTCATGCCGCACCTCCGCGGGCCAGCAGCCGTGCGCGCTGCTGGGAATCGGTGGCTGTCGCGATCGTCGTCCAGGCCATGGCAAGTGCTCCATCGAGCAATGCCCGGTCCGCCGACGCCGAGGCACAGGCGGTCGCGAACTCTAGTTGGTGATTCACCGCGTCTCCGCAGTCGATTGCGATGGTCGGGTGGATGGCGGGCAACACTCTTGTGACGTTGCCCATGTCGGTGCTCCCGATCTTCTCTCGCTGTTCAAGTTCCGGCGAGAGCGGTCGTCGTCCCAGTTCGGTGGCCGCACGCCGGTAGGCGTCCGCAAGCCACGGATCGGGAGTCAGCTCGGCGTAGATCGGTGAGACCTGCTCGACCTCATGGGTGCAGCCGGTCGCGATCGCACCGGCCCGAAAACAGTCCCGGATCCGGTTCTCCAGGCGCTGCAACGATTCCAAGTTTTCCGCCCTCACATCGAACATCGCCGATGCGCGGGCGGGTATTACGTTCGGCACGGTGCCGCCGTTCGTGACGATGCCCGTCACCATCTGGCCGGGTTCGAGGTGCTGGCGCAGCAGACTGATCGAGATCTGCGCGACCGTGACCGCGTCCCCGGCGTTGATGCCCAGGTGCGGGGCGGCGGCCGCATGCGATGGCCGGCCCTTGTAATGCACCTCTAGGTCGGTGATGGCGAGCGAGCGGGCAGCGCACGACTCGTACGGCGCCGGATGCACCATCATCGAGAACGAGACGTCGTCGAACACGCCTCGTTCCAGCATGAGCACCTTGCCGCCGCCGACCTCCTCCGCCGGAGTTCCGATCACCTTCACGGTGATACCCAGCCGGTCGGCGAGGTCACGCAGAGCGAGCGCGCTGCCGACCGAAGCGGCGGCGATGACGTTGTGCCCGCACGCGTGCCCGACCTCGGGCAGCGCGTCGTATTCGGCACAAAGTCCCAGTACGAGCGGGCCGTCCCCGAAGGTCGCGACGAACGCGGTGTCCAGGCCGGCCACCCCGCGATCGATCTTGAAACCCTCGCGGGCCAGCAGGGAGGTGATCTTCTCGACGCTGCGATGCTCGGAAAACGCCAGCTCAGGCTCGGCGTGCAGCGAGTGCGAGAGGTCCAGCAGCGCGTCCGAGTACCGCTCGATGGCCGAGCGTGTGCTGATCTTCAAGTCGGTACCCATTTGCCACCATCCTGCATCACCACCTGTGAGACGCGGTGCACTGATGATGATCAACCGGCTGGCCGGTCGCACCGCTGCGCCAAGCGGCGAGCGAGTTTCGGTCTGACCGATCAACCATGACGCAAATGGTCGGGAAGCACGCTTAATTTTGACTATTGCGTCCCACCACGTGGGACGAACGGTCCCAATGCGAACGACCCCGGTCAGCCCTTCTTGGCCGCCCGATCCTTGCGCCACGCCGCCCAGCGCCGCTTGTTGCGGTAGTAGACCAGCACGAACAGACCGACCGCGATGCCGCCGATCCACAGTTTGCGCTTGGTCTCCTCCCGCACTTCAGGCGACGGCTCCTGCGGGGCGTTCACGTCCGGAGCCGGGTTCACGGTCGTCTGCTGCGCCACCACGACGGGGGCGTTCGCGCTCTCTTCGGCCACGGACGTTCCGGCGATTCCGAAGACACCCATCAGCGCGAACACGCAGGCCAGCAGCAACCTCGACATGGCCTGAACTCTACAACGGATACCACGTTCGATGGTCACCCAAACTAGCTACGCGCTCACGCAGTGTCCGGTTCTGAGTCCGGTTCTGGGTCGGCCTGAAATGCCTTCAGGAGCTGCTCCGCGGCGAGCGTCGCGGTCAGCTCACCGGAGCGCACCTTCTCCTCCAGAGAGGGCGCCAGCGACCGCACGGCGGTGCTCTCCCGCACCTGCCGCCACAGTTCGTCGTGGACCATCATCCAGGTCCACTCGACCTGCTGACGGCGCCGGCGCTCGTCCAGCTCTCCGGCGTCCTTCAAGGTCGACCGGTGCTCCAGCACCCGCGACCACAGCTCGTCGAGGCCGGTTCCGGTGAGTCCCGAACACGTCAGCACGGGCGGGTGCCACAACGCGTCCGGCGGGCGCAGCAGCTTCAGCGCGCCGGCCAGCTCACGGGCGGCCTTGCGGGCGTCCAGCTCGAACTGCCCGTCGGCCTTGTTGACCGCGACCACGTCCGCGAGCTCCAGGATGCCCTTCTTGATGCCCTGCAACTGGTCGCCGGTGCGCGCCAGGGTCAGGAACAGCGAGCAGTCCGTCATGTTCGCGACGGCCACCTCGGACTGGCCGACGCCCACGGTCTCGACCAGCACGACGTCGTAACCCGCGGCCTCGACCAGCACGATCGTCTCGCGGGTGGCCTGCGCGACGCCGCCGAGCGTGCCACTGGTCGGTGAGGGGCGGATGAACGCATCCTGGTTCACCGACAGCCTGGCCATGCGCGTCTTGTCGCCCAGAATGCTGCCGCCGGTGCGGGTGGACGAGGGGTCGACGGCGAGCACCGCGACCCGGTGCCCCTGCTCGGTCAGCGTGGTGCCGAGCGCGTCGATGAACGTCGACTTGCCCACGCCGGGCACACCGGTGATGCCGACGCGGATCGCGTTGCCCGACTTCGGCAACAGCTCGATCAGCAGCTCCTGCGCCTTCGCACGGTGGTCGGCGCGCTTCGACTCGACCAGCGTGATGGCCTGCGCCAGCACGCCCCGGTTGCCGTCGAGGACGCCTCGGGCGTACTCGGCGACGTCGATCACCCTAGCCATGGTGCCCGAGCTGGTCCGCGAGTTTCACCAGCAGATCCTTGGCCGCGTCCGCGATCACGGTGCCCGGCGGGAAGATCGCCGCCGCACCCGCCGCGTACAGCTCGTCGAAGTCCTGCGGCGGGATCACGCCACCGACGACGATCATGATGTCCTCGCGGCCGAGCTTGGCGAGCTCCTCCCGCAGCGCGGGCACCAGGGTGAGGTGACCGGCGGCGAGCGAGGACACGCCGACGATGTGCACGTCCGCCTCGACGGCCTGGCGCGCGACCTCCTCCGGCGTCTGGAACAGCGGGCCGACGTCGACGTCGAACCCGAGGTCCGCGAACGCCGTCGCGATCACCTTCTGGCCGCGGTCGTGACCGTCCTGGCCCATCTTGGCGACGAGGATGCGCGGGCGGCGGCCCTCCTGCTCCGCGAACGCCTCGACGACCTCGCGGCAGGCGTCCACGTTGGACACTTGGCCGACCTCCTGCCGGTAGACACCGGAAATGGTGCGGATCTGCGCCGAGTGCCGGCCCCACACCTTGCCGAGCGACTCGGAGATCTCGCCGACCGTGGCCTTGGCGCGGGCGGCGTTGATGGCGAGTTCGAGCAGGTTGCCCTGGCCGGTCGCGGCGTTCGTGAGGGCGGTCAGCGCACTGTCCACAGCGGACTGGTCGCGTTCTTCCTTCAGCCTGCGCAGCTTTTCCAGCTGCTGCGCGCGCACGCCGGCGTTGTCGACCTTGAGGACCTCGATCTTCTCGTCCGTGCCGACCAGGTACTTGTTGACGCCGATGACGGGCTGCCGGCCGGAGTCGATGCGCGCCTGAGTGCGGGCCGCGGCCTCCTCGATGCGCAGCTTGGGGATGCCCTCGTCGATCGCGCGGGCCATGCCGCCCGCCTTCTCGACCTCGGTGATGTGCTCCCAGGCCTTGGCGGCGAGCTCGTTGGTGAGGCGTTCGACGTAAGCGCTGCCGCCCCACGGGTCGATCACGCGCGTGGTGCCGGACTCCTGCTGCAGCAGCAGCTGGGTGTTGCGGGCGATACGCGCGGAGAAGTCCGTCGGAAGTGCGAGAGCCTCGTCGAGTGCGTTGGTGTGCAACGACTGCGTGTGGCCCTGAGTAGCCGCCATCGCCTCCACGCACGTGCGGGCGACGTTGTTGAAGACGTCCTGCGCGGTCAGCGACCAGCCACTCGTCTGGCAGTGGGTACGGAGGCTGAGCGACTTCTGGGACTTCGGCTCGAAGCCGTTCACCAGCTTCGCCCACAGCAGGCGCGCGGCCCGCATCTTGGCGATCTCCATGAAGAAGTTCATGCCGACCGCCCAGAAGAAGCTGAGTCGCGGCGCGAACGCGTCCACGTCCAGGCCGGCTTCCCTCCCGGCCCGGATGTACTCGACGCCGTCCGCGAGCGTGTAGGCCAGCTCCAGGTCGGCGGTCGCCCCGGCCTCCTGCATGTGGTAGCCGGAGATGGAGATGGAGTTGTACTTCGGCATCTTCTGGCTCGTGAAGCTGAAGATGTCCGAGATGATCCGCATCGACTCCGCGGGCGGGTAGATGTAGGTGTTGCGGACCATGAACTCCTTGAGGATGTCGTTCTGGATGGTCCCCGTGAGCTGCTCCGGCCGCACCCCCTGCTCCTCCGCCGCGACCACGAAGAGCGCGAGAATCGGCAGCACGGCGCCGTTCATCGTCATCGACACGGACATCTTGTCCAGCGGGATGCCGTCGAACAGCGTGCGCATGTCGTAGATCGAGTCGATCGCCACGCCCGCCATGCCGACGTCACCGGCCACCCGCGGGTGATCCGAGTCGTAGCCGCGGTGCGTGGCGAGGTCGAACGCGACGGACAACCCCTTCTGCCCGGCCGCGAGGTTACGGCGGTAGAAGGCGTTCGACTCCTCGGCCGTCGAGAAACCGGCGTACTGGCGCACGGTCCACGGCTGGTTGACGTACATCGTCGGATACGGCCCGCGCAGGAACGGCGCGACCCCGGGGTACGTCTCCAGGAAGTCCAGACCGTCCACATCGGACGGCCCGTAGACCGGCTTGACCGCGATGCCCTCCGGCGTCTCCCAGACGGGCAGATCGGTCTCGTACTTCGCCGACGGGAGCGGGCCGAGGTCGACGTCCGCGAAGCTGGGGATCATCGCTCCACTCCCTTGGATTCTTTGCCGGTGAGGAAGTCGAAGGTGCTGTTCAGGATCTCGAGCGCCGGGCAGCCCAGGTGGACGAAGCCGTCCACCGCCGCGTCGCTCTTCTTGCCTGCCAGGAGTACCCGCTCGGCACCGGCTTCGCGCAGGGCCGCGACGGTGGGGACGGCCAGATCGGCGTAGCTGGTGTCGCTGCCGCAGACGACCGCGATCTTCGCGCCGGACTGTTTGAACTTCTCGGCCACGTCGTCGGCGGTCCTGGTCGGGCCCGCGTTCGGGGTGGCGAAACCGCCGGCGTTGAACAGGTTCGCGGCGAAGGTGGCGCGGGCGGTGTGTGCGGACACCGGGCCGAGGGTGGCCAGGAAGACCTGGGGGCGCTCTGGCTGGGCGTCGGCCAGGTCGCGCAGCTCTTCGAAGGCCTGGGCGTACCTGACGCGCGGCAGGTCGCGGAAACTGTCAGACCTGCTTGAGATGATTGGGATGGGGGGCGGATCCCCCCAGGGGGCCTGCGAATCGGGATCGATTCCGACGGTGGACTCGCGGCTGGGCTCGCGGACCGCAGGCTCGCGGACCGGCTCACTGACCACGGATTCGCGGACCGGTTCACGAACCACGGATTCGTCAACGGGCTCACGGACCACCGACTCGCGGACGGGCTCGCCGGCCAGCGGGCTCCGGCAGCGGCTCGCGGACCACGGGCTTCTCGGCCAGGTTCGGGAACTCGCTGACACCGGTGATCGGGTCGCTGCGATCCGCCAGCCGCGCCGACCGCTTCGCCCAGGTCTCCGCGATCCGGTCGGCGACCAAAGCATGCGCGGCAGGCAACCCACCCGCACGCTCGATCTCCTGGAACCACGACCAGGCGCGCTGAGCCAGCTCGTCGGTCAGCTTCTCGACGTACCAGGACCCGGCCGCGGGGTCGATCACCTCGCCGAGGTGCGACTCCTCCAGCAGCAGGTTCTGCGTGTTGCGGGCAACGCGGCGGGCGAACTCGTCCGGCAGCCCGATGGCCGCGTCGAACGGCTGCACGGTCACCGAGTCGGCGCCGCCGAGTCCGGCGGCCAGCGTTGCAATCGTGGTGCGCAGCATGTTCACCCACGGGTCGCGGCGGGTCATCATCGCCGACGACGTGACGGCGTGCTGCAGCTGCGGCACATCCCCACCGGACACCTCGGCGACACGAGCCCACAACCGGCGCGCGGCCCGCAGCTTCGCGATGGTCATGAACTGGTCGGCCGTCGCCGCGTAGCGGAACTCCAGCTGACCGAGGGCCCGCTCGACGCTCAGCCCGGCATCGGTCAGCGCACGCAGGTACGAGACGGCCAAGGCGATCGAGGCACCGAGCTCCTCGGCGTCCGAGCCGCCCGCGTCGTGGAACGGCAGCGCGTCGACGACGACCGTGCGCAGGAGCGGAAACTGCGAAGCCGCCCTGATGACGTCGAGAGCCTCGCCCTGAGGAACCAGAGCGAGGTTGCCGGCGACCTGCTCGGGCAGCAGCGGCGCCTGGTCGTAGATCCGCAGCATCGCGCGCGCCGCGTCGACGTCGCCGTCGAGCACGATCGGCGCGAGGTCGAGGTAGACGTCGCCGAGCACCCGTTCGAGGGAGTCGGCGGGCAACGCGAGCCACAGCGAGGTGACGCCGCCCTCCAGGTCGTTCATCACGGCGACCGGGTCGGGCACGGCGTGGCGCTGGCGGACGTCCCAGCCCTGTTTCGCCGGGGCGAGGGCGTAGGCGGGTAGCGCGTCGTCCACCGTGTAGAGCGGCTGCAGGTCGATGCCCTCGTAGGTCTTCGTGACCAGCGACTCGAAGTCGGCACCCGACTTCCGGAGCACGGCGTCGACCAGCTCACGCCACTGTTCCCGCGAGGCCGCGGGGAACTCGTTGGGGCGGAATTGTGCGGGCAAGGCCAACTCCATCATGCGTTGCAGTGTTACCGACCAGTACCGACACGGCTATGTGAGGTTCACCGCCGTTAACGATGCAGTGGGGTCTGCTTCATGGGTCCCGTTCGATGAGAGTCGCGCCTGAGATGGTTCCTGGCGGTGCGGGCGGCCGAGCCGCGTACCGGTGTTGTGTGTACGTGGGTCGGCCGCCCGTGCCCCCAGGGACCATCTCAGGCCCGGCTATCGCGAACATGGACCCATGAAGCAGACCCCAGTGTGTCAGGAACAATGGACAGGTGGAGAACGGTGACCAGGAGCGCTTGATCGCGGCTAGGTACCGCCTGACGCACGTCCTGGGTCAGGGCTCGATGGGCACGGTCTGGGCTGCTCACGACGAGGTGCTGCGCCGGCAGGTGGCGGTCAAGGGGATCCTGCGACCGCCCGGCATGCCCGACGCGGAGGCCGACCAGCTGCGCGAACGGACCATGCGCGAGGCCCGGGCCATCGCCGCGCTCTCGCACCCGAACCTCGTGACGCTCTACGACGTGCTGCAGCACGACGGCGACCCGTACGTGGTGATGGAGCTGGTGCCGTCCCGCAGCCTCGGCGAGGTGCTGCAGGAGCAGGGCTGCCTCACCGAGAAGCAGGGCGCGGCGGTGCTGGACGCGATCGCGGCCGCGCTGGAGTCCGCGCACCGGGCCGGCATCACGCACCGCGACGTCAAGCCGGGCAACGTGCTGATCGCGGACGACGGCCGGGTGAAGCTCACGGACTTCGGCATCGCGCGCAACGTCGCCGAGGCGACCATGACCGCGCGGGGCATCACGCTGGGCACCCCCGCCTACATCGCGCCCGAGGTCGCCCAGGGCGGTGACGTCTCGGCGGCCGCCGACCGGTGGTCGCTGGGCGCGACGATGTGGGCCGCGATGTCCGGCGAGCCGCCGTACGTGGGCAAGAACGTCATGCAGACGATCAACTCGGTGATCCACGGCGACGTGCCGGTGCCCGCGGGTGCCGGGCGGCTCACGCCGGTGATCAGCGGGTTGATGCGGAAGGACCCGACCGACCGGCTCTCGCTCGTCGACGTGCGCAAGCAGGTCTACCCGCTGCTGCCCGAACCGGGCACGGACGCGTTCGAGGTCCGCGAGACGGTGCCGATGCCGGTGATCGTGCGGCCGAAGCCGAAGATCGAGCCGGACGCGCCGCTCGCCGCCGAGCCCGGCCCGCTGCCGTTCATGATCACCGAACCGATCCCGCGCCGCCGTGGCCGGGTCGCGACCACGTTCTTGCTGGTCGCGGCCATGTTGCTGTTCGTGGCCGGCTCGGGTGGCGGGTTCGCGCTGACCAGGCTGGCGGCGGGCGCGTCACTGCTGCCGCCGACCGAGCCGACCCTGCAGACCCTGCCGACGCTGCCCACGTCGGCGACCCTGGAGCCCCGGACCGCGTCCGCCCTGACGGCCATCGGTGACCAGGGCGGGAAGTTCACGCTGAACGTCGAGGCGAGCTGGGCGACGTACGCCGAGCAGCGCGCGGCCGACAAGCTGATGCCCGCCTCGGCGGTGGTGCACTTCATCTCTCCGACCGGTGCGTACGAGGTCGCGGTGCAGCGGTTCCCGGACTTCTACCCGAAACGCGACATCAGCTCGTACACGGCCAGCGTGCAGGCGCGGTGGCCGAGCCGGTTCTTCGGCGGCGACAAGGTGCTGACGCCGAACCTCGCGGGGGCGCGCAGCGAGGACGGCATCCAGTTCATCTACAAGACGGTGGAGGGTGACGGACCCAAGGCGTTGACGAGGTCGCACTTCTCTCGCGTGCTCCCGCACGGCAGTGACCTGTGGGTGATCGAGGTGGTCGTGCCCACAGAGCAGGAGGACGAGGCGAGGGTCCGCCTGTTCGACGCGATCGCCTCCACCTTCGCACCGGTGTAAGCCGTGCTGCGGTCACGTCCGCGATAGCCGCGCCCGAGGGGGTCCCTGACGGCACACGACTCTCATCGGACAGACCCACAGGACACGGCTTACGCTCTCGCGGTGACTCCAGAAGAGCTGGCCGGCAAGGCCGCGGAAGAGATCCAGAGCCGCACCGGCGTTGCGAAGCACGACATCGCCATCGTGCTGGGCTCGGGCTGGCGACCCGCCGCCGACGTGATCGGCGCACCCGCCGCCGAGGTTCCCGTCGGTGAGCTGGCCGGGTTCGAGGCCCCGACCGCGCTCGGCCACGGCGGCACCATCCGCTCGGTCGAGATCGGTTCCAAGAAGGTGCTCGTCCTCCTCGGCCGCACCCACGGCTACGAGGGCAAGGGCGTCCAGACAGGTCGTGCACGGCGTGCGCACTGCCGCCGCCGCGGGCGTGTCGACGATCGTGCTGACCAACGCCGCCGGTGGTCTGCGGCAGGGCATGTCCGTCGGGCAGCCCGTGCTGATCTCCGACCACCTCAACCTGACCTCGTTGTCGCCGCTGGTCGGTGCGCGGTTCGTCGACCTGACGGACCTGTACTCGCCGCGGCTGCGCAAGGTGGCGCAGGAGATCGACCCGTCGCTGGAGGAGGGCGTGTACGCCGGTCTGCCCGGACCGCACTTCGAGACGCCGGCCGAGATCCGGATGCTGCGCACGATGGGCGCGGACCTGGTCGGCATGTCCACCGTGCACGAGGCGATCGCCGCGCGCGCCGAGGGTGTCGAGGTGTTCGGGTTGTCGCTCGTCACCAACCTCGCGGCGGGCATCACCGGTGAGCCGCTGAACCACCAGGAGGTGCTGGAGGCCGGTGCCGCCGCCGCCCAGCGCATGGGCACGCTGCTGCGTGAGCTGGCGGACCGCGCATGAGCTTGACGCCAGCCCTTCGTGACGCGACGTTCCGGTGGATCGCTGACGACCCCTCCGCAGACTGCCCGTGCGGAGCTGCAGGGTGTGCTGGCACGGGCGATGGGCGGAGATCCCGCCGCGCTCGAGGACCTGACGGACCGCATGGCCGGGCCGCTGACGTTCGGCACCGCCGGGCTGCGCGGACCGGTGCGCGCGGGTACGAACGGCATGAACGTGGCCACCGTGGTCCGCACGACCGCAGGGCTGGCGTCGTGGCTGAGCGCGTCGGGACAGGGCACGTCCGGGCTGGGCACGCCGGGCACGTCCGGGCTGGTGTTCGTGGGTCGTGACGCCCGGCACGGGTCCGAGGAGTTCTGCACGGCCGCCGCCGAGGTCATGGCCGCGGCGGGGTTCGACGTGCGGGTGCTGCCGGGGCCGTTGCCGACGCCGGTGCTGGCGTTCCTGGTGCGCCGGCACGGTGCGGTGGCCGGGATCCAGATCACCGCGTCGCACAACCCGCCCGCCGACAACGGCTACAAGCTGTACCTGACCGGTGGTTCGCAGATCGTGCCGCCATCGGACGGCGAGATCGAGAAGGCGATCGAGGCGGTACCGGCCGCGGTGTCCGTACCGCGGGCGTCGACCTTCACGACGGTGTCCGACGCAGAGGTCGACGAATACCTGGAGCGGGTCGGCACGCTGCCGCGCCAGAACGCGCGCGAGCTCAAGATCGCGCTGACGCCGATGCACGGCGTTGGTGGCGCGTCCGCCGTGGAAGCGTTGCGGCGTGCGGGTTTCACCGACGTGCACGTGGTGCGGTCGCAGGCGGTGCCGGACCCGGACTTCCCGACCGTGGTGTTCCCGAACCCGGAGGAGCCGGGCGCGTCGGACGAGCTGCTTTCGCTTGCGGCGTCGGTGGACGCGGACCTGGCCATCGCGCTGGACCCGGATGCCGACCGGTGCGCCCTCGGCGTGCGGGACGCCTCCGGCTGGCGGATGCTGCGCGGCGACGAGACGGGCGTGCTGCTCGGTTCGCTCGTGTTGTCGACCACCGAGTCCACGGACCCGTTGGTGGCGACGACGATCGTGTCCTCGTCACTGTTGAAGTCGATCGCCACCGCACACGGTGCCCGGTACGCGGAGACGCTGACGGGCTTCAAGTGGCTGGCGCGGGCGGGCGAGGGTCTGGTGTTCGCCTACGAGGAAGCGCTCGGCAACTGCGTCGACCCCGAGCACGTGGCCGACAAGGACGGCATCTCGGCCGCGGTCGTCGCGGCTGATCTGGCGGCCGGACTGAAGGCGTCCGGGCGGACGTTGCTCGACGCGCTGGACCAGCTGGCGATGGACCATGGCCTGCACCTGACCGACCAGGTTTCCCTGCGCTACACCGATCTGAGCCTGATCGGCGCGACCATGGCCCGGCTGCGCGCCGAACCTCCGGCGGACTTCTCGTCGGAGGACCTGCTGCCCGGCGCGGACGTGCTGCGGTGGACGGCGCCGGGCGTGCGGGTGATCGTGCGGCCGTCCGGTACCGAACCGAAGCTCAAGGCGTACCTGGAGGTCGTCGAGCCGGTCACGGACGGACTTCCGGCCGCCCGTGCAGCGGCTGTTGCTCGGTTGGGTGCGTTGCGCGAGCGAGTGACCGAACTGGTCAGCTAGACAGCGCGATCATCAGGCACAGCACGGCAAGAGCGAAGCCCCCGCCGGCCACGAAGTAAGCCCTTCTGGTCGGCGGGGCGATCGCGTTGCGACGCCCCTCGGTGACCGCCGCGACGGCGATCCGGCCGAAGATGTAAGCGATCGTGCAAAGCCCCACGCCGAGTCCGAGCAACATCGTGTTGACGTCCCACGGGCTGTGGTCGAACCCCGGCCACAGCGACGCGAACAGGGGCCCGATCCCGATCATCCCGATGCCGATCGCAAGGCCGAAACCCCAGGTGATGCGACGCTGGCGAGGACTGGTGGTCATAAGGGCGGTGGTCTTCATGGTCCCTCCTGTGTACACCTACGAAGACGTTTGGGACGCCGCGGGGTTCCCTTTCCGGAGCAACAGGAACGCCTGCGGGCCTCCCTCGTACCCATCCTTCTGACGCACCAGCCGTGCCACTTCGTTGAAGCCGGCCGCGATCGCGTTTTCCGCCGTGCGGTCAGGGTCGTGCCAGTAGACGTCCAGATCGACGTCGTGGCCGTACGCGTGGCCCAGGTGCGTCTTCCGGTCGCCGGCCTTGAAGGCGTGCAGCAGATGCCCGCCAGGCTTCAGCACGCGGTGGAACTCCTGCCACGGCACGTCTTCCGCGGACATGTGCACCGTGGAGTACCAGACCACCGCGCCGCCGAGGCTCTCGTCGGCCAGGTCCAGGTTCGCGTGGTCACCCGTGCGGAAGTCCAGGTGCGGGTACAGCTTGCGGGCCTGCTCGACCATGCCCGGCGACAGGTCGACGCCGAACGTGTCGAGGCCGAGTTCGTGCAGGTGCCCGGTGATGCGGCCGGCACCGCAGCCGAGGTCGGCGACCGGGCTCTCGGTGAGCTCGGCGAACGCTCGCATGATCGCGGCGTCGAGCGGGCGGCCGTCGTGGGCGTCCGGGATGAGCTCGGCATAGTTCGCGGCGACGATGTCGTAGGAGGCGCTGGGTCATGGTCATCTAGGTTGCCAGCTATGGAATCGGACCACGAGGTCGACTGCTGATGGCCAGGCTGCTGATCGTCCACCACACGCCGTCGCCCGCACTCCAGGCGATGTTCGAGGCGGTCGTCTCCGGCGCGAGCACGCCGGAGATCGAGGGCGTCGAAGTCGTGCGGAAGGCCGCGCTGGCCGCCACGGCCGTGGACGTGCTCGAAGCCGACGGCTACCTGCTGGGCACGCCCGCGAACCTCGGTTACATGAGCGGCGCGTTGAAGCACTTCTTCGACACCGTCTACTACCCGTGCCTCGACTCCACGCGCGGGCGGCCGTTCGGGCTGTACGTCCACGGCAACAACGACACGACCGGTGCCGTGCGCAGCGTGGAGACGGCCACGATCGGGCTGGGCTGGGAGAAGGCGGCCCAGCATGTGCTGGTCACCGGCGAGCCGTCGAAGGCCGATCTGGAGGCGTGCTGGGAGCTCGGCGCCACCGTCGCCGCCACCCTCGCGACCTGAGCGATAACCGGTGGACGGGCACGTGCGCGCTGTCTAGCGTTCCGTCGGATCAGACGATCTTTCGCCCAAGGGGGGATTTGATGAACGTCCGGGTTGTGCGGCCGTCGACGGCCGACTCCACGCTGACCGCTGTGAACCCTTTGGACGTGAGGAATCCCCGAAGTGGATCTTGCTCGTACCTTCACCATCCGTGAGAGCAGCCATCTCATCCACAACCCGCTCAGCAGCGGAAAACTGGCAGACCTCGGCCAGGCACTGAGCCTGCCGCGCGGTGCCCGGATGCTCGACCTCGCCTGCGGTTCGGGCGAGATGCTGTGCACCTGGGCCCGCGATCACGGCATCACCGGCACCGGGGTCGACGTCAGCACCGCGTTCCTGGCCGGAGCCCGAGCACGGGCGATCGAGCTGGGCGTCGCCGAGCGGGTCGGCTTCGTCCACGGTGACGCGTCCGGCCACATCGCCGGCACTCCGGTGGACATCGCGGCCTGCATCGGCGCGACCTGGATCGGTGGTGGCGTCGCCGGCACCGTTGACCTGCTCCGGCGCAGCCTTCGTCCGGGCGGCCTGATGCTGATCGGCGATCCTTACTGGCGTCGGCAACCCCCGGACCAGATGACAGTCGAGGCGTGCCACGCCGGCCGCGAGGACGACCACCGACCGCTGCCGGAGCTGCCCGAACAGTTCGGCGACCTCGGGTGTGACGTCGTGGAGATGGTCGTCGCCGACCAGGACAGCTGGGACCGCTACGTCGCGGCCCAGTGGCTCAACACCCGCCGTTGGCTGGACGCGCACCCCGACGACGAGCTGGCCGAGCAGATGCGTGCGGAACTCACCGCCGCGCCCGCGCACTACGCCCGATACCTGCGCGAATACCTCGGGTGGGGTGTGTTCGCCCTGATGGACCGCTGACAACCGAGTTGTCCACATGAACCCAGGGTTGTCCACAGCCTCTTGTCCCCACCTTGTGGACAACCCTGGGGATTACTTCGAACACATGTTCTAACGACCCACGGAACTCATGTCCTGGTATCGGTCACCCGCCACCGCCGAAGCCGGCACGGCGGCCTCGATCGCGGCCAGGTCGGCGTCCGACAGCTCCAGAGCGGCTGCCGCGACGTTCTCCTCCAGGTACTTGATCCTCTTGGTCCCCGGAATCGGCACGACGTCCTCGCCGCGATGCTGCACCCACGCCAGCGCCAGCTGCCCGGCCGTGACGCCGCGGTCCGCGGCCAGGGCACGCAGTTCCTCGACCATCTTCAGGTTCGCGTCCAGGTTGTCGCCGGAGAACCGCTGCACGCTCCTGCGGAAGTCGCCCTCGCCGAAGTCGGCGGCGGAGGTGAACCGCCCGGTCAGCACGCCACGTCCGAGCGGCGAGTAGGCCACCAGACCGATCCCGAGCTCGCGCGCGGTGGGCACGATCTCGGCCTCGATGTCGCGCGACCACAGCGACCACTCGCTCTGCAGCGCGGTGATCGGGTGCACGGCGTGGGCACGGCGCAACGTGCCGGCGCCGGCCTCGGACAGGCCCAGGTACCGGACCTTGCCCTCGGCGACCAGCTCGCCCATGGCGCCGACGGTCTCCTCGATCGGCGTGTCCGAGGGCACCCGGTGCAGGTAGTAAAGGTCGATGTGGTCGACCCCGAGGCGCTTCAGCGAGCCCTCGACGGACGACCGCACGTACTCGCGGTCACCGCGAATGCTCCGCCCGCCGCCTTCCCGCACGATGCCGAACTTCGTGGCCAGCACGACGTCGGCCCGGCGGCCCGCGATCGCGCGGCCCACCAGCTCCTCGTTGGTGTGCGGCCCGTACATGTCGGCGGTGTCCAGGAGCGTGACGCCGAGCTCCAGCGCCCGGTGGATCACCGCGATCGACTCGGCGTCGTCGCCGGCGCCGTAGAACTCCGACATTCCCATGCAGCCGAGGCCCTGGGGCCCGACCTCCAGTGTTCCCAACAAACGGCTCACGCCGTCGCCTCCAAGTCCCGCTCGACCATCGCGTAGTGGTCGATCTTGTAGTCGAGCACCTCCAGGCACGTCTGCAGCTCCGCGATGCGGGTGCGGACCTCGGCGCGGTGATCGACCAGGATCTGCCTGCGCCGGCCTGCCGTGTGCTCCAGGTGCCTGAGCTGCGCGAACTCGCGCATCATGCGAATCGGCATGCCGGTCGTGCGCAGGCGCGTCACGAAGGCCAGCCAGCCGAGGTCGTCTTCGGAATAGCTGCGGCGACCACCCGAGTCACGCGCGGGCGGGTCGACGAGCCCGATTCGTTCGTAGTAGCGGAGGGTGTCGATGGACAACCCACTGCGCTGCGCGGCTTGGGCTATCGAGTAACTCACGGACTCGACGCTAAGACCTGGAGTGCACTCTAGGTCAAGCGGAATCCTTCGGAAGTCCCCACGCTTCGAGATGCCCGGCCATCTCCGGGACGTCGATCTTGTCACGGCCCAGCGCGCGCACGAGGTCGAGAGCATCGTCCTCGTCAGCGTCGATCCAGTAGCCGTTGATGTCGCACATAGTGACGGCGGAGACCCAGCCGAGGCGCCAGTTTCCCTCCGCCAGGGGGCGGGTTCGCACGATCGAGTCAAGTAAGGCGGAGGACTTCAGCCACAGCGTGTCGTAGGCCTCCACGCCGAGCACAGTCGCGCGGGGACGGTAGGCCGCGGTGTCCAGCAGGCCGATGTCCCGGACGACGAGGTCGCCGCCGGTCACAGCCGTGGCCAGCACTAAAAGGTCCCCGGCGTCAAGGTAGGAGATCACAGCACCCAGTTGATCACAGAGGTCTGACAGATTCAGGAAGATCCGAGCCTATCCAAAAGACCTCGGTACTTCGGCAGGACGCGCCCAAGGACCTCGCCGAGCTTTTCCTCCTGCTGCATGCGCTGGTAACGGTCCGCGATCGCCAGCCGCACGACCTCCTGCTTGGAGCGTCCCTCGGCCTCCGCGAGTTGAGCGAGCCGCAGGTTCTCCTCTTCGGTCAACCGCAAGGTCATCGCCATGGACGGACGGTACCAATCTGATACCACTCAGACCAGAGGCCGTTAGGATTGCGTGATGCCCCGGCCCAAGACCCACGACGACGCTCTGCGACGGCGTCTGCTCGAGCGGGCGGGCGAGCTGCTCAGCACCGAGGGCCCCGGCGCGGTGAGCCTGCGCAAGATCGCTACCGACGTCAACACGTCGACGACGGCGGTCTATTCCCTCTTCGGCGGGAAGCCCGCGCTGCTCGAAGCGCTCTACGACGAGGCGTTCAGCCGGTTCGGGGCGGCGCTCGCGGCGGTGCCGGTCACCGCGGACCCGGCGGAGGATCTGGTCCAGATCGGGTTGGCGTACCGGCGCAGTGCGCTCGCGGACCCGCAGTTCTACTCGGTGCTGTACTCGAAGGTCGTCGAGCACTCGAAGCAGATGAGCCGCGCAGCCGGCCGGACGTTCGCGCCGGTGATCAACACGGTGCGGCGGGCGATCGAGCTGCACGTGTACCGCGCGGAGGACGCGGAGCAGATCGCGATGTCGATGTGGGGCATCGCGCACGGCCTGGTGAGCCTGGAGCTCAACGGAAACCTGCCGCCCGGCGTGGACGCGGCCGCCACCTATGAGCTGTCGCTGCGCGCACACGGCAGGGGGTGGCTGGCGGAATCCGGGGAGGCGGCCGCCGCGAAACCTCCCCGGACCCGCTGAACTGTCCGGTTAGGACAGTCCGTCTTCGTTACCGCAGGGCGCCGTCCAGCGCCTTGATCAGCTCGCCGTTCGCGGTGTCACCGTCGAGCGACCAGATCATCGCGCCGCCGAGCCTGCGGTCGTTGATGAAGCGGGCCTTGCGCTTCATCTCGGTCGCGTCGTCGAAGGTCCACCACGTCGTGCCGTCGTAGATCCACGCGAAGCCGGCGCGCTCGTCGCGGTAGATCCGGTACTTCGGGTCGGCGAGCTTGGGCTTGATGGCGTGGAAGTCCTCGTAGCCCGCCTCGTACGTGGCCGGCGCGGGCGTACCCGTGCCGAACAGGCCGTTGCGCGTGCCGGGTGCGACACCGGTCCAGCCGCGGCCGTAGAACGGAACACCGAGCACGGCCTTCGAACGCGGGGCACCGCGCGACAGCCACGCGTTGACCGTCACCTCGGAGCTGAACTCGAACTCCGACGGGTCGCCCTTGGGCACGCGCAGCGCGGACTGCTGGTTCGCCGGGGCGTCCCAGGCGCCGTGGTAGTCGTAGCCCTGCAACGTGCCGAAGGTGAGGTAGCAGAACACCTTCCCGACCTCGAAGCCGCGGTCCACCTGCACCGGGTCGGCCGGCAGGAACGCGGTCAGGTCGCGGTTCCAGCCCATCTGCCTGCGGTACTCGGCGAGCAGCTTGGTGAAGTTCTGCCGGTCCTCGGGACGCACGACGTTGGGCGGAGCCATGTTGCCGTTGCTGGCCGGCCATTCCCAGTCGAGGTCGATACCGTCGAAGACACCCTTGGCGGCACCCTCCGGCAGACCGGGCAGGTTGCCCTTGATCCACATGTCGGTGCACGACTCGACGTGCGCGGCGCGCGAGGCGTCGTCCAGCGCGGCGTTGGAGAAGTAACGCGAGCCCGTCCAGCCGCCCAGCGAGATGTTGACCTTCAGCTTGGGAAACTTGGCCTTGAGCTGCTTGAGCTGGTTGAGGTTGCCCAGGAGCACCTGGCCGGCCTCGTCGGCCTTGCCGCTCACGGACTGCTCCGCGGTGTAGGGCATCTGCCAGTCGGCCCACGGGTCGGCGCTGACGCACCTGCCCGACTCGTCGAGGAAACCGAAGGCGTAGTTCAGGTGCGTGAGCCGCGCGGCGGCCCCACTGTCCACGAGGTTCTTGACGCGGAAGTTCCGGCCGTACACGCCCCACTGGATGAAGTACCCAACGGTGCGGGTCTTCGAGTACCCGTGGTGCCCATTGGTCTCGACGTCGGCGTTCGCGGGCACAACGGCCAGCGACGCGGACAGGGCGCCGACCGCGAGTGCGGCGACACCCCATCTCCGTCTGGACATAAAGAGAGTCCCCTCAATCACGGTGCCAATTTCTGGCGGCAGCGGCGATGTGGTCCAGAGCACGTTAGCCCTGAGGTCTAGACCACTGCTACGTCCGATCGGAGGTATGTCCTAAACCGCTCCGTACAGACGGTCACCGGCATCGCCCAGGCCAGGCACGATGAAGCCGGAGTCGTTCAACCGCTCGTCGACGGACGCCGTGACGAGACGCACCGGGAGCTTCGAGTCCTCCAGGTGGTTGATGCCCTCGGGCGCCGCGAGCACGCACACCGCCGTCACGTCGGTCGCACCGCGCTGGGTCAGCAGCCGGATCGTGTACGCCATCGAGCCGCCGGTCGCGAGCATCGGGTCGAGCACGAGCACGGGCCGTCCGGCGAGGTCCTCCGGCAACGACTCCATGTACGGCGTCGGCTGCAACGTCTCCTCGTCGCGCGCCAGGCCCACGAACCCCATCTGGGCGTCCGGGATCAGCTTGTGCGCCTGGTCGGCCATGCCCAGCCCGGCCCGCAGCACCGGCACGAGCAGCGGCGGGTTCGCGAGCTTGAAGCCGATGGTGCGCGCGACCGGCGTGTGCGTGCGGTCTTCGGCCAGCGGAGCCTCACGCATGGCCTCGTAGACCAGCATGACGGTGAGTTCCTGCAACGCCGCGCGGAAGGCCGCGTTGTCCGTGCGCGCGTCGCGCATGGTTGTGAGTCTCGCCTTGGCGAGTGGATGATCGACGACGAGGACGTCCATGCTCGACACCGTAACCGCTGAGGAGAAACTAGAGGTGTTCGACGAGATCTACCGCGAGGCCCGTCAGCGCATCGTCGGCCTGACGATGGGCCTGAACGCCGACGAACTCGCACGGGTCGTGCCTGCCTGTCCTGAGTGGACCGTGCATCAGCTGATCGCGCACCTGTCCGGCGGGGCCGCCGATCTGGTGACTGGCCGACTGGAAGGCGCACCGGGGACCGAGTGGACCGCGCGGCACGTCGCCGAGCGCGAGCACGTCCCGGCGAACGACCTGCTGGAGCAGTGGAACTCCGCCGGCACCAGCATCGACGCGATGGACCGGATCCCGTTCCAGCTGGCGTTGGACGCGATCACGCACGAGGCCGACCTGCGCGCGGCACTCGGCCGCGAACGCCTGCCGGACGCCGTCTGGTACCCGACCCTGGTGTGGCTGGCTCCCCGCCGGCTGCCCGAGGCGACCTTCAAGACCGACCTCGGCGTCATCGGCGACGGCCCGGCCACCTTCGAGGTCGACGCCTACGACCTGTGGCGCGCGTTCTTCGGCCGCCGCTCCCGTCGCCAGATGGAGTCGTGGAGCTCATCCGACCCTTCTCTGGTGGAGAAAATCCCGTTCTTTCCCACCCGCGCCACCGATCTGACGGAGTGAACACCGTTAACTGAAGGTGTAGGGTCGGCCGCGTGACAGACCACGTGCGCATCGGAGTGCTCGGCGCGGCCATGATCGCGCCACCCGCTGTCATCCGCCCGGCCCGCTCCTCCACCGTCGCCGAGGTCGTGGCGGTCGCGGCGCGTTCTTCCGCCCGGGCCCAGACGTTCGCGGACAAGCACGGCATCCCGCGAGTGCACGGCTCCTACGAGGCCCTGCTGGCCGACCCGGCCGTGCGACGCCGTCTACAACCCGCTGCCCAACGGCCTGCACGGCAAGTGGACGCTGGCCGCCCTCGAAGCCGGCAAGCACGTGCTGTGCGAGAAGCCCTTCACCGCCAACGCCGCCGAAGCGGCCGAGGTGGCCAAGGCCGCCAACGCTTCCGGGCTCGTGGTGATGGAGGCGTTCCACTACCGCTACCACCCGCTGGCCGTGCGGGTCGACGAGATCATGCGGTCCGGAGTGCTGGGCCCGCTGCGACACGTCGAAGCCTCCGTGTGCTTTCCGCTGCCGATGTTCACCAACATCCGCTACGACTACTCGCTGGCAGGCGGCGCGATGATGGACGCCGGCTGCTACGCCGTGCACATGACCCGCCTGCTGGGCGGCGAAGAGCCCGAGGTCCGTTCCGCACGGGCGTTGCTGCGCGGACCGTCGATCGACCGGGCCATGCGCGCCTCACTGCGTTTCCCCTCCGGCCACACCGGTTCCGTGCACTGCTCGCTGTGGTCGTCGACGGTGCTCAAGCTGTCGATGAAGGCCATCGGCGAGAACGGCACGCTGAGCGTGTTCAACCCGCTCGGCCCACAGACGTTCCACCGCTTGTCGTTGCGACTCAAGGACAGGAGCGTGGCGGAGACGTTCGGACGGCGTCCCACGTATGCGTACCAGCTCGACGCGTTCACCGACGCGGTGCTGCACGGCAAGCCGTTCCCGACGACCGCGGACGACGCCGTGCGGAACATGACGGTGATCGACTCGATCTACCGGGCGGCCGGACTGCCGTTGCGCCAGCCGACGGTGTGACTCAGTCTTGACGCTTCGCATTAACTGAAGATATCTTTGGTTAATGCGAAGTGACGCGCCCGCGCTGCTTCCCGTCCTGCGATCGCGGTTGCAGGCCGGCATCCTCGCGACCCTGCTGCTCAACCCAGAACTGGAACTCTCCCTGACCGACCTGGCCGAGCGAGTCGGCGGCTCGTTGGGGGGCATCCACAACGAGGTGGAACGCCTGCAACAGGCGGGCATCCTCGCCTCACGCCAGGTTGGCAGAACACGCCTGGTCCGCGCGGGCACGAGCGCCCTCGTCGAGCCGTTGACCAGGCTGATCGAACTGGCATTCGGCCCGCAGCAGGTGGTGGCAGAGGAGTTCGGGCATCTGCCGGGAGTGACGGAAATCCTGATCTACGGCTCGTGGGCGGCGCGGCTGCACGGTGAGCCCGGACCAGAACCCCGCGACATCGACGTCATGGTCGTCGAGTCAGCCGATGGGCCCGTCGATCGCGCTGATGTCTACGCGGCAGCCGACCGCGCGGAGAAACGACTGGCGAAGGCCGTGAATCCGACGGTGGTGAGCGCCAAACGCTGGACGGCCCGATCTCGGGATGACGCTTTGCTGCAGGAGATCTCCACCCGGCCGGTGGTCGAGATCCCGGTCGCCGCAACCGAAAGCCAGACGTGAGCATTTCCAAGTGACCCAGGGGCGCAGACACGGTCGACGCGCTGTTGGCCAAACGCCACCTCGAACGCATCAGCGGCGCGGCCGCAGTCGCCGAACCCTGGCTGCGCCAGGCGAAACGCCGGCTCGACACGGCGAAGCAGATCGCCGACGACGACCCCGAATCGGCGTTCGTCCTCGCCTATGACGGGGCCAGGTTCGTCGGCACAGCTCTCCTTGCGCAGCAAGGACTTCGACCAACGCAGGCGGGTGGACACCTGGTTGTGTGCGAGGCGGTACGCGACCAGTTCGGTGGCCCGTTCGCACAACTCGGCACCCTGAGGCGACGCCGAAACGAACTGGAGTACCCCGCGTTTCCCGGCGAGCACGTCGAAGCGGCGGAGAGCCGCAACGCGATCACCACTGCGGAGTCACTGGTCGAGACAGCGCACCAACTCGTTGATCATCTGGGCATCTACACCTGATCGTCACGTGGCCCGGACACCACCTGATCCGGTGGCAGGTCAACCCGATCCGGGCGTCAAGAATCGACAAAGCGACACCGAAGAACCTCCTAGCCAGTTGAGACGCGGAGGTACGAACGGTGACCGTCGAACAGAAGCCCGTCCAGCAGTTGTGTGAATCCCCGCTGGTCATCCTGGGTGTGTCGGCGTCACTCGCCGTGCTGCTCGGCCTGCTGCCCCTGATGTGGGGCTACAGTCCGGCGCTCGCCGCGGCCCTCGGAGTGCTGCTGGTGCTCGCCTTCGCGATCACGGTGAAGTACGCACCGAACCGTAAGTGAGCGTTCTAGACTCTTTCGGGTGAGCGACGAGCTGGTACCCGCTGACCAGAGCCATCTGCGTGCCTCCGATGCGGACCGGGAACGGATCGCACAGGTGTTGCACAAGGCGACCGCCGAAGGTCGCCTCGACATCCACGAGCTGGACGAGCGGCTGGGGGCCGTCTACGCCGCGAAGACGTACGGCGAGCTCGTTCCCATCACGGCCGATCTGGTGCTCAGCGGCCTGCCGCAGGCCGCGGTGGTGCCGCAGTACCAGTCGGCGGTCGACAACCGCGTCGGTGGCCAGCCGGGCAGCTCGGTGTCGGTCGCCTTCTGGTCCGGCGTCAATCGCAAGGGCCAGTGGGTCGTCCCGCGCATGCACCAGGCCGTGGCGGTCATGGGTGGCATCGAGATCGACCTGACGCACGCCCGGTTCGCCGAGGCCGAGGTCACCATCAGCTGTTTCGCGTTCTGGGGTGGCGTCGAGATCCGCGTTCCGGACGACATCAACGTGAACGTCGACGGGTTCGGGTTCATGGGTGCGTTCGAGGATCGTGCGCCGGGGCGGCGGCACATTCCCGGTGCGCCGACGGTGCGGATCACGGGGCTCGCCATCATGGGTGGCGTGGAGGTGAAGGGGCCGAAGAAAAAGAAGTCCCAGATCCTGCGCGAGCTCCTCGAGTGATGACGGTTGCCGACTTCGTCGAGCTGGCCGGACTCGGTGGAGCGACGGTAATGCTCAAGATCGACGGCGAACGTGCCGCCAAGCGGTGGACCGTGCTCGTCTCCAGTCCGCACCTGGAGTTTCCGCACCGGGCCGACGTCAACCGCTTCGACCAGGCGCTCGCGTTCGCGCGGAAGTGGCTGGCGGAGCTGCCCGGCGACTGGTCGTGGCTGGACGAACCCGTTGAGGACCTCGACGCGTTCGCCGAGGACTTCGAGGAGTTCGGGCGTCGCGGCGAAGTGGTCATCGTCCAGTACGGCGTTGACGTGCAGTGGCGCTTCTACGCCGCCCGGACCACTCGGGACGGCTTCGCCAGCCTCGACGAGTGCCTGCTGGAGATCATCGGCCTGCTGGGCTGAGACCCGTCAGAGCAGCACTGCGCCCATCTCCCGGCACAGTTCGTCAGCCCTGAACCGGTAGTCCTCGTGGCCGGGCAACGCACGGGCCAGCCCGTCCAACGCGTGCGCCTCCTCGATCCGGTACTCGATCCGCGACGCGATGGCGAGCGCCGCCCGGTACTGCCGCGCCGCCTCGTCCGGACGGCCGGCGCTGAGCTCGATCGCACCCATGACGTTGTGCATCGTGCTGAGGTGGTCGAGCGCGACGCCGTGCCCGAGCGCGTCGAAAGCCTTCTGTGCGAACGAACGGGCGTCGTCCAGGCGGCCGGCGCGGCGCAGCGCGGCGGCGGTCTTGATCAGGCCGCGCATGACGTAGTGGTCGTTGCCGACCTGCTCGGCCAGCGCCAGGCCGTCCGCGAGGAGCGTCAGGGCGCGCTCGTGGTCGCCGAGGGCGCTGTGGGCGGCGCCGAGGCCGCAGAGGATCGAGGCCTCCTCGCTCTGCTCGCCGAGCTCGCGGATGAGGTCGAGCGACTCGGAGAAGCGCGCCAGGGCCTGGGCAGCGTCGCCGCGGGCCAGGTGGGCGCGGGCCAGGTTGCTCATGCAGATCGCGAAGATGCGGAAGGACTCGACGCGCCGCTGCAGCACCAGGCCCGCTTCACCTCTGGCGAGTGCCTCGTCGAACCGGCCCAGCCGGTGCAGCACCATGGCGATCAAGGCGCTGGAGTCGCCCTCCCAGCGGAAGTTGCCGAGTTCGTGCGCCAGAGCCCGTGCGTGTTCGGCGTGCTCGATCGCCTCCCGGTAACGACAACGGCCGTAGGCGACGTTGGCCATGCCGAACGACATCGCCAGCTCCTTGTCCAGATCGTTGGAGCGGCGCGCGGCGACGATGGCCAGCGCGTGCATCTCCTCCAGGTCGTCCAGGCGATGCGTGATGATCAGGCTGTGGCCGATGTCGCGGGTCAGTGCCCACGTGTTGTGGTTGTCCCCGATCTCCGCGAGGAAACGCACGGCGGCCATCAGGTTCTCGCGTTCGGTCCGCAGCCACGTCATCGCCGTCTGGGCGTCGCGCAGCACGGGTGCGTCGAGCGGCAGACGGTCGACCTTGGGCGAGGAGTCGGGCCGGCCGGGCTGCAGGACGTGGGCGGCGATGTTCGCGACGTGCAGGTAGAAGTCGAGCAGGCCCAGCGGTTCGTCGTCGGAGAGCGACCGGGCGAACTCGCGCACCAGGTCGTGGAACGTGTACCGGCCGCGCACGTGCTGTGTGAGCAGATGATGGTCGAGCAGATCCTCCAGCAGATCGCGCGCGTCGTGAAACGGCACGTCGGCCAGCGCGGCCGCACCGTACGCGTCGATGTCCGGTCCGGGCATCTGGCCGAGCAGCCGGAACATCCTTTGCTGCTCGGCACTCAGTTGTTCGTACGACAGCAGGAACGACGCGACGACGTCCTTGTCCCCCGCGGTCAGCTCCGGCAACGTCCGCCGGTGCTCGCGCAGCCGCTCGACCAGGTCCGCGACCGTCCATCTTGGACGGCTCACCAGCCGGGCCGCCGCGATGCGCAACGCGAGCGGCAACCCGCCGCACACCTGCACCAGCTCGGCCGTCGCCCGCACGTCGGTCTTGGCCCGCTCGCCCACGACTCCGGTCACCAGCGCCGTCGCCTCGCCGGCGGACAGCACCTCCAGCGACACCGCGGCCGCACCGCCGATGACCAGCCGCAGCCGGCTGGTGATGAACGTGCGGCTGCCGGGCGCCCCCACGAGCAGCGGCCGCACCTGATCCGTGGACACCGCGTTGTCCAGCACCACGATCGACCGCCGCTGCGCCATCTCCGCGCGCCACGCGGTGATGCGCTGGTCGAGGTCACCAGGGATCCGCGACGACGGCACCCCGACGGCCTGGAGCAGGTGCTGCAGCGCCGCGAACGGCGTCACCGGCTCGCGCCCCGGCGTGAACCCGTGCAGGTCAACGAAAATCCGTGCGTCCGGGTACTGCTCGCCGAGCCGGTGCACCGCTCGCACCACCAGCGCCGTCTTACCGACCCCGGCCATGCCGTCGACCACGACGACCGGGTGCCCGTCGCTCAGCCGCGCCAGCTCCGGCACCCGCCCGGTGAAGTCCTGCACGTCGAACGGCAGCGCCACCACCTGCGCGGGCGCCGGCCGCAACGCCAGGTCCGCCCGCAGGATCCGCGCGTAGACGTCCTGCAACTCGGCCCCGGGATCGACCCCGAGCTCGTCGGCCAGCAGCTCGCGCGTCTCCTCGTAGCGCCGCAACGCGTCCGCCTGCCGATCACACCGGTACAGCGCGATCAGCTCCAGCCGGACCAGGCTCTCCCGCAACGGGTTCGCCCCCGCCAGCGCGCTCAGCTCCGTGAGCACCTCCTGGTGCCGTCCCGCCTCCAGCGACCGCGAGACCCACTCCTCGGCCACCTCCAGCCGTTCGGCGGTCAGCCGGGCTTTCAGCGCGCCCACCACGTCGGAGTCGGTCACGCCGCCGAGCACGGTTGCAGGCCAGAGATCGAGCGCCTGCCACAACTCCCCCGCACGCACCCGAGCCCGGAACTCGTGCAGGTCCACGCGGCCCGGCTCGACCTCGAGCACGTACCCCGCCGCCCGCTTGCCGATCTCGATCCCGGCCGGCCGCAACACCTTGCGCAGCCGCGACGAGTAGCTGTGCACCAGCCCGCGCGGGTCACCGGGCAGCGTCTCACCCCACAACGCGTCGACGAGCCGGTCCACCGGCACCGCCGTCCCCGCCTCCAGCGCGAGCATCGCGAACAGGGTCCGTTGCCGGGGTGAGCCGAGCGGGACGCGTTCACCGTCCACCCACACGTCCACGGACCCCAGCAGCGTGATCCTCAACACGGCCACCACCCCCCACCTGATCCAAGAGGACGGCTACCTGCGGGGGGAGGTTGCGCGGGCCCTTCAGATACCCCTGAACAGCGTAAATGCCTTCACTTAGGGACGGGCGTCCCATTCCGCTTAGACTCCGGGGCATGGCTGCTCCAACGACACTGCCGTCGGCCCTGGCTGACGCCGCGCGCGACGAATCGTCGCTGCGGCGTTTCCTGCACGGGCTCCCCGGCGTCGACCAGGTCGGCGTCGAGCAACGAGCCGCGGGCCTCGGCACGCGGAGCATCAAGAAGGCCAGCAAGCTGCACGCCATCGACCTGGCGATCAGCATGGTCGACCTCACCACGCTCGAAGGCGCCGACACGCACGGCAAGGTGCGCAGTCTGGCGGCCAAGGCCAAGCGCCCCGACCCCGAGCGGCCGGACGTGCCGAAGGTCGCGGCGGTCTGCGTGTACCCGGACATGGTGAAGACGGCGGCCGACGAGCTCACGGGCACCGGGATCAACATCGCCAGCGTCGCGACCGCGTTTCCCAGTGGGCGCAGCACGATGGACATCAAGCTGGCCGACACCAGGTTCGCCGTCGAGCAGGGCGCGACCGAGGTCGACATGGTGATCGACCGCGGTGCGTTCCTCAGCGGCCGGTACGGGCAGGTGTTCGACGAGATCGTCAAGATCAAGGAAGCCTGCGGGGACGCGCACCTCAAGGTCATCCTGGAGACCGGCGAGCTGGTCACCTACGACAACGTCCGCAAGGCCAGCTGGCTCGCGCTGCTGGCCGGCGGCGACTTCATCAAGACCTCGACCGGCAAGGTGCAGCCCGCCGCGACGTTGCCGGTCACGCACGTGATGCTGCAGGCCGTCCGGGACTGGAAGGACCTGACCGGTGAGCTGCGCGGGGTCAAGCCCGCCGGTGGCATCCGGACCACCAAGGACGCGATCAAGTACCTGGTGGCGGTGCACGAGGTGGCCGGGCCGGAGTGGCTCGACCCGCACCTCTTCCGGTTCGGCGCGTCGACGTTGCTGAACGACCTGCTCATGCAGCGGCGGACCCAGTTGGACGGCCACTACAGCGGCCCGGACTACGTGACGGTGGACTGAGAAGACATGTGGGAATACGCCCCCGCGCCCGAGTCGCGGGACATCGCGAACCTCAAGCCGAACTACCGGATGTTCGTCGACGGCAAGTTCGTCGAGGGCTCCGGCGAACCGCTCAAGACCATCAACCCGGGCACCGAAGAGGTGCTCGCCGAGGTGTCGACCGCGTCAGCGTCCGATGTGGACACCGCCGTCAAGGCGGCCCGCCGGGCGTACGACCGCGTGTGGTCGAAGATGCCGGGTTCCGAGCGGGCCAAGTACATCTACCGGATCGCGCGGCAGATCCAGGAACGCGGGCGTGAGCTCGCGGTGCTGGAGTCGCTCGACAACGGCAAGCCGATCAAGGAGTCGCGCGACGTCGACGTGCCGACGGCCGCAGCGCACTTCTTCTACCACGCAGGCTGGGCGGACAAGCTCGGCTACGCGGGCTACGGGCCGGACCCGAAGCCGCTGGGCGTCGCGGGCCAGGTGATCCCGTGGAACTTCCCGCTGCTGATGGCCGCGTGGAAGATCGCGCCCGCGCTGGCGTGCGGCAACACCGTGGTGCTCAAGCCGGCCGAGACCACGCCGCTGACGGCGCTGGTGCTGGCCGAGATCATCCAGCAGTGCGACCTGCCGCCGGGCGTCGTGAACATCATCCCGGGTGCCGGTGACGTCGGTGCGGCGCTCGTCCAGCACGGCGACGTCAACAAGGTGGCGTTCACCGGATCGACCGACGTCGGCAAGATCATCCAGGGGCAGCTGGCCGGCACCTCGAAGAAACTGACACTGGAACTCGGTGGCAAGGCCGCGAACATCGTGTTCGACGACGCGCCGGTCGACCAGGCCGTCGAGGGCATCGTCAACGGCATCTTCTTCAACCAGGGCCACGTCTGCTGCGCCGGATCCCGCCTGCTGGTGCAGGAGTCGATCGCGGACGAACTGCTGGAGAAGCTGCACGCGCGGGTGAGCACCCTGCGCGTCGGCGACCCGCTGGACAAGAACACCGACGTCGGCGCGATCAACTCGCGCGAGCAGCTCGCCAGGATCAAGGAACTGACCGAGTCGGGCGAGGCCGAGGGCGCCCAGCGGTGGACGTCGTCGTGCCCGTTGCCGGACAAGGGTTTCTACTTCGCCCCGACGGTGTTCTCGAACGTGTCGCAGGCGATGCGGATCGCCCGCGAGGAGATCTTCGGCCCGGTGCTGTCGGTGCTGACGTTCCGCACGCCCGACGAGGCCGTGGCCAAGGCGAACAACACGCCGTACGGCCTGTCCGCGGGTGTCTGGACGGAGAAGGGCTCGCGCATCCTCTGGATGGCGCAACGGATGCGCGCCGGTGTGGTGTGGTCCAACACGTTCAACCGCTTCGACCCGGCCGCGCCGTTCGGCGGGTACCAGGAGTCGGGCTTCGGCCGTGAGGGCGGCCGCACCGGTCTGGAGGCCTACCTCGATGTCTGATCGCATCACGGTCGCGAAGACCTACAAGCTCTACATCGGCGGCAAGTTCCCGCGCTCCGAGTCGGGCCGCAGCTACCCGGTGAGCGACGCGAAGGGCACCTTCCTCGCCAACGCCGCACAGGGCTCCCGCAAGGACGCCCGCGACGCCGTCACCGCCGCCCGCAAGGCTTTCGACGGCTGGTCCGGCGCCACGGCCTACAACCGCGGCCAGGTGCTGTACCGGGTGGCCGAGGTGCTGGAGGGCCGCCGCGAGCAGTTCATCACCGAGGTCGCCGCGTCCGAGGGCGTCGCGCTCAAGAAGGCTCAGTCCCTTGTGGACAGCGCGATCGACCGCTGGGTCTGGTACGCGGGCTGGACGGACAAGATCGCGGCCGTGCTCGGGTCCTCGAACCCCGTCGCCGGGCCGTACTTCTCGTTCTCCACGCCGGAACCGACGGGTGTCGTCGCGGTGCTCGCGCCGCAGCAGTCGTCGCTGCTCGGCCTGGTGTCCGTGATCGCGCCGGTGATCGCGAGCGGCAACACGGCCGTGGTGATCACCTCGCAGGACCGGCCGCTGCCCGCGATCACGCTGTCCGAGGTGCTCGCGACGAGCGACCTGCCGGGCGGCGTCGTCAACATCATCACCGGCCGCACCGCGGAGATCGCGCCGTGGCTAGCGTCGCACGGTGACGTGAACGCGCTCGACCTCACCGGCGCGCCCGAGTCGTTGCGCACCGACCTGGAGCGGGCGGCCGCGGGCACGGTGAAGCGCGTGCTGCGCAACAAGGTCAGCGAGGACTTCGCCGCGACGCCGGACATGTCGCGGCTGCGCGCCTACCTGGAGACGAAGACGGTCTGGCACCCCATGGGTGTCTGATGTGGCGTGTGCAAGTACTACCAACTGCGAGTTGGTAGTACTTGCACACGCCCAAGTCGCCAGGGCTGGAGCTAGTCGGCGGCGTAGGCCTTGCCCTGCGCCGCCAGCTCCTCGCCGAGGATCCTGATCGACTTCGGGCCGATGCCGTGGATCTTCAGCAGCGTCTTCGCCGACACCTTCGTCAGCGAGTCGAACGTCGGGTAGCCGTTCAACGCCAGCTCACGGTTCGCGACCTTGCCGATGGTGCGCGGGAACTCGGTCTGCGGGTGCTCCGACATGCTCAGGAGTTCACCACTCCGGCACGCCACGCCCAAGAGGCGATCTCCACCCGGTTGCGCACGTTGAGCTTCGTCTGCACGGACGCGAGGTGCGTCTTCACCGTCGACAACGACAGGTAGAGCGACGAAGCGATCTCCTGGTTGGTGAGCCCACGCGCCACCTCCCGCACGACGTCCTGCTCACGCGCGGTCAGCAGCCCGAGATCGGGACGCTCGGCCGGCCGGGCGAAGTGCTCCAGCATCCGCACGGTGACCTGCGGCGAGATCAACGCGTTGCCCTGTGCCGCCGCCCGCACCGCCTCGACCAGCAACGCCGGGCCGGCGTCCTTGGTCAGGAAACCCGAGGCGCCGTTCTCCAACGCCGTGTGCACGTATTCGTCCAGGTCGAAGGTCGTCACGACGACGACCTTGGTGCTGCCGGAGAGCTTCTTGGTGACCTCGAGGCCGTCGAGGCCGGGCATGCGGATGTCGAGCAGCGCCACGTCCGGCTTGTGCTCGCGGGCCGCGGTCACCGCCGAGATGCCGTCCGCCACGTCGGCGACCACCGTGATGTCCGGCTGCTTCTCGAGGATCATGCGGAAGCCGACGCGGACCATCTCCTGGTCGTCGGCGATGAGGACCGAGATCACTTCTTCCCTTCCAGGGGTAGCTCGGCGAGCACCTGCCAGCCGTTCTCACGCGGACCCGCGGAGAACAGGCCACCGAGCAGATCCACCCGCTCACGCATGCCTACGAGACCGTAGCCGCCCTGGTTCAGCTCGTGCAGCCGACCGTCGTCGGCCACGATCACGCGCAGCGCGTTCCCCGGTGCCCGGGAGATCTCCACGTCGATCATGGTGGGCGACAACGCGTGTTTGTGCACGTTGGTGAGCGACTCCTGGACCAGGCGCAACACCGAGCGGCCGAGCTCCGGCGGCACGTCGTCGGGCAGGTCCATGCGCAGCCGCGTCTCGAAGCCGAGCTCGCGGGTGCGTTCGACGGTCGTGATCACGTCGGCCGCGAGGTCGGTGGTGGCGACGTCGGTCTCACCCTGGCGCAGGGTGCCGACCAGGCGCCGCATCGCGCCGAGGGCCTCCGTGCCGCTGCGGACGATGCCGGGCAGCAACCGGTGGGCGGCGCGCGGGTCGTCGTCGGAGACCTCCAGCGCGGCCTGGGCCTGCACGAGCATGCCGGTCACGTGGTGCGCGACGACGTCGTGCAACTCGCGGGCCAGCGCGATGCGTTCTTCCTTCTGCGCGTCGGTGACGGCGGCCGCGATCAGCCGGCCGCTCTCGCTGTCGCGGGCGCGGAAGTAGAGGCCGGTGCCGACCGCCAGCGAGCCCAGGACCAGCGAGCCGAGCATCTCGTTGGTCGTTGGCGGACGAGAGCCAGTTGTCCCGGACGATGGCGGCGAAGAGGCTCACGGCCATCAGCGAGCCCACCGACCACGTGGCGGCGCGACGCGGCTCCTCACGCACCACGACCGCGGTGAGCACCAGGCACGCCGCGGTCTCGGCGACGGTCAGCGGGCTCAGGATCGTGGGCAGCGTGACGTCGAAGAGCCGGAAGGCGAACGACGACACGAAGATCGACAGCACCGTCACCGGGATCGCGAAGGCACGGGACTTGAACGAGGCGACGGCCGCGATGCACGGCGGCACGCTGAGCAACCACACGAGCGCCTCGGAGCTGCCCGGCCCGTTCATCAGAATCAGCTCGCCGAGCATCAGCAAAGCGAGCACGGCGGCGATCGGCCATTGGCCCCGATGACTGTCCACGGGAGACAACGGTAGGACCACCACACCTCTACGGCCTCGGTCATCCGGCTGATCCGGTGTGTCGTTAAGGCCGAGGTTTCGCGGGCCCGCACCCGGCACCGTGAGGAACATGAATTCGGTTCTGGCCGCTCGTGGCCTGGTCAAGACCTACGGCGACGTGCACGCGCTCGCCGGGGTGGACATCGACATCAAGGCCGGGGACGTGCTGGCGGTCGTGGGCCCGTCCGGCTCCGGCAAGACGACCCTGCTGCACGTGCTGTCCGGCATCCTGCGCGCCGACGGCGGCGACGTGTTCCTCGACGGCCGCGCCATCGGCGAGCTCAACGAGACCGGGCGCAGCGAGCTGCGGCGCACGGCGTTCGGCTTCGTGTTCCAGTCCGGCATGCTCGTCGCCGAGCTGACCGCCGAGGAGAACGCCGCGCTGCCGATGCTGCTCGCCGGCCGCTCCCGCGAGGAGTCGCTCGGCGCCGGCCGCGGGTGGCTGGACCGGCTCGGGCTGCGGGGCCTGGAGAAACGGCGCCCCGGCGAGCTGTCCGGCGGGCAGGCGCAGCGGGTGGCGATCGCACGGGCGCTGGCGCACCGGCCGCGGGTGATCTTCGCGGACGAACCGACCGGCGCCCTCGACACGCGCACCGGCCAGGAGATGATGACCGCCCTGCTGGCCGCCGCCGAGGAGACCAGCGCGGCCGTCGTGATCGTCACGCACGACAAGGCGATCGCCGACCGGGCACTGCGGGTCGTCGAGATCCAGGACGGGCGCATCGCTCCCAAGATGACCACCGGGGCGGTGTCGGCGTGAGGATCGCGCTCGCGGTGCTGCGCCGCGACCGCCGCAGCCAGGTGTCGACCGTCCTGGTCGCGCTCGGCGTGATGATCGGCGTCTCGCTGGTGCTCTGGCTTCTCGCCGCGCCGAATGGCCTGCAGTCCCGCGCGGACCGCTCAGCGTGGCGTGACGCGCTGGAGCGCGGCGGCAACGACAGCGGGGCGATTTCCGTTGCGGTGAACCGGGATTCGTTCGACGGCAAGCTCATCGAGCGGTTCGACGCCGCACGCGTGCAGCCGGGCGATGTGCCGGTGGCCAAGGGAATCGCGAAGTTCCCCGAAGCGGGCGAGGTGCTGCTGTCCCCCGCGCTGGCCGACCTCGTGCGCGGCACCCCCGCGGAGAAACTCGGGAATCGCTTTCCTGGCAAGCAGATCGGTGAGCTCGGGCCGGAGGCGCTCAAGTTCCCCGGCGAGCTGGTCGCGATCGTCGGCCAGGAGAAGGTCGAGAACGGCTACCCGGCCGCCGGTCTGCAGGGCGGCAGCGGCTCGTACCGCGACGACTACCACGGCATGCTCTACCTGCTCACCCGCGTCGGCCTCGTGGTGCTCGTCGTGCCGTGCCTGGTGCTGGTGGCGTCGGCGGCCCGGCTGACGGCGGCGAAACGGGAACGGCGCCTGGCCGCGCTCCGGCTCGCCGGTGCCAGCCCGCGGCAGGTCGTGATCATGACGGCCGTGGAGACCGCGGTCGGCGCGGTGGTCGGCAGCGTGCTCGGGGTGGTGCTGGCCCAGCCGTTCAGCCACATCACCGCCGAGATCCCGTGGGAGGGCGGCATCTGGTACCCCGGCGACTTCGTGCCCTCGCCCGCGGTCGTGGCGGCGGTGGCCGTGCTCGCTCCGGTGCTGGTCGTCGCGGCGGCGATCCTGGGGCTGCGGCGGGTGGTGAACCGGCCGCTCGCGGCGGAGGAACAGCGCAAGGTCCGGTCGTGGCGACTGATGTCGATCGCCGCCGCGATGGGCGTGTTCTTCCTCGGGGTCCTGTACGCGCAGGAGACCGGCGGCGACAGCCAGTTCACCGTGGTGCTCCTCGGCCTCGGCGCGGTGGCGCTCGCGCTCGTCCTCGCCGGGCCGGTGCTGACCGCGTGGGTCGGCCGGATCTTCGTCGGACGGTGGCGCAGGCCGTCGACCCTGCTGGCCGGACGGCGGCTGGCGGGTGACCCGATCGCGGCGTTCCGCGGCTCGGCGGGCGTGGTGATCGCGGTGTTCACCGGTTCGATGGCGCTGACCATGTTGCCCGGCCTGGAAAGCCAGGTGCCGTACCGCGACGACACGTGGCGCGAGGACGCGATCGTCGCGGAACAGGTGGCGCACGACGTCACGCCGTTGCGACTGGCGACCTCGGCGCCGATCGTCACGATGCTGGAGGGCTCCGTCAGCACCGGCGAGGAACGCGCCTACGGGACGTACGTCATCGTCGGCAAGTGCGCCGACGTCGCGAAGGTGCTGAACGGACTGACGTGCCGGCCGGGACCTGCCGTGTACTCGTCCTCGGCGCTGAGCGGCGAGGACGAGTTCAAGTCGATGGGACCCGAGAACGTCGTGACCGCGAAGCTGTCCGCGGGGTACGAGACGCGGCCGTACGCCGGCGGCGGCCGGATCGGCGCGGTGATCGATCCGGAACTGCTGCCGGGCGTCGAGGGCAAGGTGTCGATGGTCGGTGTGCCGACGACGCCGGAGAACCGCGACGCCGTCCACACGGCGCTGGTCGGCACGCTGCCCGGCGTGCGGCTGGTCGACGGCGAACTGCGTGACGTGTGGGGCGGCACGCTGATGGCCGATCTGCAGCGGGCCACCGTCATCGGGCTCTCGATCGCGGCGGTGCTCGGCGGCATCGGCGCGGCGGTGGCCGCGGCCGGTTCGGTGATCGACCGCCGGCGCACTTTCGGTGCGTTGATCGCGGCCGGGACACCAATTCGTGTCCTGGGTCACGCATTGCGCCGGGAAGTAATGCTGCCGGTGTTCGCGGTCACAATCGCGGCGTGCGGTGCGGGCATTGCCGTAGGGATTGGATTGCTCATTCTCGCGCGCGGACTGGTGGGCCACGGCGAAATGCCGATCACGCCCTGGGTACTCGCCCCGGTGGCCGTCGGCATGGTTGTTGCGCTGGTAGCGGCACTGGCGTGCGGTCCGGTACTACGCGGCATCAGCCCACGGGATTACGCGGCCGAGTAGTTCTCGGCCGGAAGTACGAGGACGGAAATGGCCTTCAGCGCGATGTGCGCCGAGGGCCATTTTCATAGACTTTGATTCATGACGAATGCACAGCTCGCGAGCATCCAGTGGGGCCTTTTCCTGTCGGTCGTCTTCCTGCTGCCGCAGCTGTTGTTCCGTCAGCTCACCTGGCGCAGCGGCATCATCACCGGCTACGCGAGCATGCTGTTCGCGGCGACGTTCCTGCCGCTGCAGACCTTCCCGCCGCGCCAGTCCGTGCAGCTGGTGCCGTTCCAGTGGATCGCGGACACCTTCCGCGACGGCCAGATCGCGTTCGACCAGATGACGCTGAACGTGCTGCTGTTCGTGCCGCTCGGCGCGATGCTGATGTTCTGGGGCCGGCGATCGATCGGCCAGGCCGCGCTCATCGGGTACGGCGTCTCGCTGCTGATCGAGGGCTCGCAACTGCTGTGGGCGAACCGGATCTTCGACGTCGACGACCTGATCACCAACACCACCGGTACCGCGCTCGGCTGGCTCGGCGCGCTCGCCGCCGTGAAGGTCTACGCCCGCGTGAAGACCGCCGAACTTCCACAGCGTTCACTCGCCGGCGTGAGGTAACGAGCGAAGGCTCTCCCGCCGCTCGATCATGGCGGCCATGAAGTTCGTGGAGGTGTTCAGCATCCTCGTCGCCGTGGTCGGTCCGCCGAAGATCATCCTGGCGTTCCTGATGGACACCGAGGGCGCCGAGTCCCGGACGCGGTGGCGGGTGGCGTTGACCTCCACCGCGATCGCTCTGGCGGTCGGACTGTTCGTGGTGGTGGCCGGGCGCGCGCTGCTCTCGATCTTCCACATCAGCGAGGGCTCGCTGTACCTGGCCAGCGGCGTGATCCTGTTCGTGCACGCGCTGGACCTCGTGCTCGGGCGCAAGCAGGAACCGACGCACGACCAGACCCGCGGCACCCACGAGCTGGCCACCGCCTACTACGCGAACCCCGTGGCGCTGGCCTACCTGTTCCTGCTCTCGGACACGAAGTCGATCGAGACGACGTTCGTGCTGGCGGGCGGGTTCGCCGCGGTGATCGCGCTCGACCTGGCCGCGATCGCGGTGCTCGGCATCCTGCTGCGCTGGGTGAAGATGACCTACGCCTGGGTGCTCGTGCGGGTGCTCGGCGTCCTGCTGGCGGCGCTGGGCGTCGACCAGATCATCGAGGGCCTGGTCTCGCTGGGGATCCTGGACCGGGCCTAGCTCATCCGGGTCCAGCTGGTTCGGATCTAGCTGGTCCGCCAGCCCAGCTCGCCCGCGGAGTTGACCTCCGGAAAGCAGTGCCCGACCGCGCCGCGGGTCTCCAGCGCCATCGCGACCTGATCGAACATCTCCACGATCGACGTCCACTCCGGCTTGACCATCTCGTTGCGCTCCTGGTCCCACTCGACCACGCACCCGCGCAGCACGCCCGGCCGCAGGTCGATCGCCAGCACGTCGCCGGTGCCGTCGAACGCGATGGGCAGCCACTCGGGGTGGAAGCCGGTCGCCGGAGTGCCCGCCTCGGAGGCGTCCGCGAGCTTGCTGGTGAGCGTGTCCCTGAGCACGAACGCCCGGTCGGCACCCATCGGTGTGTAGAAGGGCGGCAGGATCTCGGCGTAGTGGTCGTCCTCCGTGCCGCCGTGCACGCTCCACCACATCTGGAGGTCGATCGGAACCCGGAGCTCCGGCAGCGCGTCATACCTCGGACGCAGCACGGCACGGGTGGCGGGAGCGTGCTCCGCCAGCCATGCCAGGATCCGGTTCCAGTGCTCGATCACACCCACCGTTCCATGATCTTGGCGGAACGACGGGCGAGGTACCGCCCATCGGGGCAGGATCAAGGCGAACAGGTCACTACTGGGGGAAGAAGCTTTCAGATGGCGGAACAGGGTCTCAAGGTCGACCTCGACGCCTTGACCGGATACTCGTCGGCGGTGAACGGTCTGGCGAGCGAGGTGGGCGCGGTCGGCACCGGCACGTTGAACGGCACCACGTCCCTGCCGGGCGACTGCTTCGGCAAGATCGGCGCCGAGGTGGGCCTGAACGCCGCCTTCCAGACCGCCGCGCAGGCTCAGCTCGATGCCCTGAAGGCAGCCTCCACCGGGCTTTCCGGGCTCGGCACGGCGGTCGTGAAGGCCCGTGACGCCTACATCGCCCAGGAAGAGGCGCACAAGGCGTCGCTGGACAAGGCGGCGCGTGCATGAGCGTCGAGGGGCTGCTGAGCGCGTTCATCGCGCCCATGAAGGAAGATCTGGCCAAGCTCGACGGTGACACCGGCGGCGCCACCCGCGCCGGCGACGCGTTCGGCCGCGCGCAGAGCGCTCTCACCGATCTGGGCGGCCGGCAGACCTCCGCCGCGAACTCCGTGCTGAACACGTGGTCCGGCGACAAGGCCAACGCCTTCACCGGTCGCGTCGCCACCTTCACGTCGGCGGCGAACCTGTTGTCGGCCAACGCTTCTACGGTCAAGACCGTGGCTTCCACCGGCGTCTCGGCGGTGACCGGTGGCCGCAGCGCGATCCAGGGCCTGATCGACGAGTTCACGTCGAAGGCGACGCCGAAGCTGGCCGCCGCCGTCGCCCTGTCGCTCGTCGCCGGGCCCGGCGTGGTGCTGGCCGCGCTGGCCGACCTCGCCGGGATGGCTTCCGGTTACCAGGGAAAGACTTCCGCCGAGCTGCAGAAGGTGCGCGACCAGCTGGCCCAGTTGGTCGGTCAGCTCAACGGGATCCAGAAGCCCGACGTGGGTGCGCTGGGCAAGCTCGGCGAGCCGCTCGGTGGTGACGAGGGCGCCACCACGACGTCCGGTGCCACCGACACCAAGAAGCAGGAGTCCTCGTCCTCCGGTTCCGGTTCTGGTTCCGGCGGCGGTTCCGGTTCCGGCGGTGGAGGCGGCGGCGGTTCGGGTGGCGGCGGCGGAGGTGGCAGTGGCGGTGGCGGCGGTTCCGGCCCCCGGCTCCCGGTCGCGATCCCGCCGCAGCCCGGCACCGGCGTCGGCGTGAACCTGCCCGACGGCAGCAGTGCCGAGGCTCCGAACGAGACCGCGGCCAAGGCCGTGCGCAACGCGTTGTCCGCCCTCGGCACGCCGTACGTGTGGGGCGGCGCGAACCCGCCCCAGGGCACCGACTGCTCGGGCCTGACCCAGTGGGCCTACAAGAACGCGGGCTTCGACCTCCCGCGCCCGGCCTCCTCGCAGGCGATGGGCGCGTCCGTGCCGCCGGACCAGCTGCTGCCGGGCGACCTGGTGGTGTGGGACGGCCACGTGGCGATGGTGATCGGCAACGGCCAGATGGTCGAGGCCGGCGACCCGGTGCAGACCGGCAAGATCCGCACGACGAACAGCGGGATGTCGTTCTACGGCTTCTACCGGCCGACGGGCTGAAGCCTGCTCCGGGCGGTCGTGACGGCCGCCCGGCCCAGTCCCTTCAGGCACGCGAACAGCAGCGTCGCGTTGTCGTAGTAGTCGCGCCACAGCACGACTTTGCCGTCACGCACCACGAACGTGCCGCACACCCAGAACTCGGCCCGGAACGCGCCGCGCCCGATCACGTCGGTCCGCTCGGTCAGCACCACGTCACCGTTCGCCGCGATGTTGTGGATCCGCACCTCGACGTCCGTGATGACCCGGTGCATGGCCCGCAACTGCTTGGCCACCACGGCCTTGCCGCGCGCGGGAGGCAGCGGCACGTTCTGCCAGACGACGTCGTCGGCCAGGTGCCGCACGACCTCCTCGGGATCAGCGCTCTCGGTGGCTCGAAGCAACGCGATGACGACGTCCCGGGGATCAGTCATGCGCCCGACCCTAGTGCCGCGACCAGCAACCTTCGTCGAGTCTTCCGGCGTCCAGCAGGGCGCGAATGCGAACCGCACGACCGAACGCACGATCATGCGGCACACTGTCGCGGTAGGGGGTGATCAGGTGGACGACGACGTCGAGCGCGCCGCGCGGAAGGTGCGCGATGTCGAGCAGGCCGTGTCGGAGCACGTCACGCGCAGTGGTCCCATCACAGGACGAGCGTCCTCACCGGACGGTGCGGTGACGGTCGTCGCGACGCCGGGCGGTCCACCGCAGCAGATCACGGTGAGCGCGGCGGCACTGCGGATGGGTCCGCAGGGGCTGGCCGCCGAGATCATGCGCATCGCCGCCAAGGCGCAGCGCGACGCCTCCACCCGGCTGCACGGGTCGCTGGAGCGGGTCGTCGACCCGCGGGAGCTGACGGAGCTGGGTTTCGCGAACACGCGCGACGAGGACGAGTACGGGTGGCGGCCGTGAACGAGGACCGCATGCAGGCCGTCGAACAGCTCCAGCGCGATCTCACCGGCACCGCCGAGACGGTCGAGCACCCGAACGGGCTGTGCATGGTGACGGCGACCGCGAAGGGCGAGCTCAAGGCCGTGCACCTGCACCCCGCGCTGCTCGCGCAGGGTCCGCCGGCAGTCGGCGAGGTCGTCACCGAGACCGCGCGGCTCGCGACGAACGCGGCCGTGCAGACGAGCTTCAACAAGATGGCACTGGCGCTCGGTGACGGCGTGGCGATCGACGTGGAGTCGATCGCCGGCGACTCACCCTTCCGGTCGACGTGGAACCCGGTCGTCGCGCCGAAAGCCGCAGTTGGAGAGGCGGCTCCGGAGCGTCGGCAGCGAGCGCCTATCCTCGATGACCCGGACGAGGACGCGTTCTTCGAGAACCCCTTTGGGCGCCGGTGATCAGCACCGTTAGGCTCGCCCACGGCATCAGGCAGGCGTGACCGGGAGGTCAGGATGGCGCAGGACATCGTCCCAATCGAGCTGGGGCTGACGCAGGGTGACGTTGTCACGCTGTGGGCACCCCGCTGGCGCGAGAAGGGCGAGGAGTGGGAGGCGTTCCTCGGCGACGAGGAAGATCTGTTCGTCTTCCCCGACGCCGCGCACCTCGCCGCGTTCGTGCGCACCGCCGAGGAGCACGACCTCACCGATCACCCGGCGTGGCCGGTCGTGCCGTCGCTGGGGGTCGCGGACCTCTCGCCGGACGACAACCACCAGTTCGACCTCGTCGGCGTGCCCGAGCTGATCGCCGAGGACCCGGACACCTGGACCATCGGTGAGCTGGCCGACGTCATCGCGATCGTGCGCGCCCTCGCGGACGTCTGCGACCTGGAGAAGGTCCACGAGGTGCTCGACTCGGCCGAGGGCTTCTCGCTGCTGCCGCAGGGCACGCTGCCGTTCAGCGGCCGCGACGGCGCCAAGCTGTGGGACGAGCTGTCCTCCGTCGTCTCCGAGAAGTGGGACGAGGTCCTCGACGCGATCGACGGTGTGGTGAACACGCCGGAGGTGCCCGAGAAGGAGCTCTCCGTCGCGCAGGAGGAGCTGGCCGAGCTGGAGGCCGCGACCGCGGCCGCCGGCGCCGACTCCGCCGACGAGGACTCCGACGAGGAGAAGGCGGCGCCCACCGGCTTCTGGGCCGACGCGGGCATCGACCCCATCAAGATCATCACGTCCGCCGGCGAGTTCTACACGCTGCGCTGCTACCTCGGCGACGACCCGTTGTTCCTGGGCCGCCGCGGCCGGATCGAGGTCTTCTCCTCGCCGCGCGGCCTGGGCCGTTACGTCGCGGAGAACGACGACCACGACCTCGCCGATGTCGAGACGTGGAACGACGTCAAGGTCAAGGCAACCGCGGGCGAGCTCGACATCGACGTGGACGACGACAACGTCTACGTGCTGACCGGCCTCGCCGAGGACATGGAGGAGGGCCCCGACGCCCTCGACCCGCAGCAGCTCGACCTCGCCGTCGAACTGTTCGAGGACGCGGCGGAGTGGGCCGACGACGAGTCCGTGAAGGACGCGCTGGCCACGTCCGAGTCGCTGGGCTGGCTGGTGTCGTTCGTGGTCTCGCCGGACCCGACGCGTCTCGCGCCGTCCGCTCCGTACGACGCCGAGGTGGCCTCGTTCCGCGAGCTGCAGGCGAAGTTCGAGGACCGGCTCAACAGCAACTGATCTTCGTAACCGAAAGGCCACCCGCATGTCGCGGGTGGCCTTTTTCGTTGGCGCTCGACCACTCCGCGCAACACCTGTATGATACAGGTTTATGACAGGTTCTCGGTCGCAGGGCCTTGCCGCTGACCTGCGGGAACGCATCACGCTCGGCGACTACGGCCCGGCAGGGGCCATTGAGAGCGAGGCCGAACTCGGTCGGCGGTACGGGGTCAGCCGCGTGACCGTACGGCGCGCGCTGGAGCAGCTCCGCGACGAAGGCCTGCTGGCGTCCCGAAAGGGCGCCGGTTGGTACGTGGTGTCGTTCGCGCAGCCGCTGGCGCTCGGCACGTTCCAGCACGCGCGGTCCGCCGTCGCCGAAGCCGGTGTCTCGTTGGCGCGGACTGTTCTCGAATACGGCTACTGCGAGGCTCCGTCAAGTGTCGCCTTGACCATTGGTGCGGGCGAGATGCTTCGCGTGCGGTCGTTGCGCCGCACCGGTGACGCGCCTTTGGACGTCGTGACCGAATGGGTGCCGCTCGCACTGGCCGCACCGGTCAGCCGCGCCGACGCGGAGGGGCCGGGCACCTGGGAAACCTTGCGCCGCAACGGGCACCAGATCGCCGTGGTCCGGCAGAGCATCGCAGCGGTCGCGGCCGGCGATGTCGGCCCGCTGCTCGGCGTTGCTGTCGGCACACCCGTGTTGTTGGTGCGGCGCATCGCACTGGACGTGTCCGAGAGCCCGATCGCCTTGTCAGAACACCACTACCTGGGCCACCGGTTCCAGTTGGAAGTGGAGTTCCGCGGCTGGCCCGGCGCGGAACCACCTGGGGTAGCACCGATCCGTTCGGAGGACTGAGAATGCGCGTGCTCGTGACCGGCGCGGCCGGGTTCGTCGGCTCGCACTTCACCCGCTACTGGCTGCGCGAACACCCGTCGGACGAGGTGATCGCCCTCGACGCGCTGACCTACCGGGGCACGCGCACGAACCTGCCCTCCGACGTGCAGTTCGTGCACGCGGACATCGCCGAGGCCGACGTCGAGGGCATCGACGTCGTCGTGAACTTCGCGGCCGAGTCGCACAACAGCCTCGCCGTGCTGGATCCCGGCCTGTTCTTCCGCACGAACGTCCTCAGCACGCAGGCGTTGCTGGAGTCGTGCCGTCGCGCGGGTGTCCAGCGGTTTCACCACGTGTCGACGTGCGAGGTCTACGGAGATCTTGCGCTCGATGCGGTCGAGGCGTTTCACGAGGAGTCGCCGTATCGCCCGCGCACGCCGTACAACGCGTCCAAGGCCGGCGCAGACCACGCGGTGCGCTCGTACTTCGAGACGTTCGACCTGCCGGTGACGATCACCAACTGCGCCAACAACTACGGGCCGAATCAGTTCCCGGAGAACGTGCTCCCGCTGTTCACGACCCTTGCGCTGGACGGCGAGCAGCTGCCGCTCTACGCGGCGCGGGACAACCGGCGCGAGTGGATTCACGTGCTGGACCACTGCCGGGCGATCGACGCGGTGCTGCAGGGCGGCGAGATCGGCCGTACCTATCACGTGGGCACGGGTGTCGAGGCGAACGTCGACCAGATCGCGGACCTGGTCCTGGACGAACTGGGGCTGCCGCAGTCGCGGAAGTCGATCGTGGCGGACCGGCCCGGGCACGACCGCCGGTACCTGCTGGACTCCACTCGGATCGGCCGCGAGCTCGGATGGCGCCCGGAGATCGGCTTCGAAGCCGGTGTCCGGGACACCATCCGCTGGTACGCGGCCAATCGCGCGTGGTGGGAGCCGTTGCGCGCGCTCAGTGTGATCGACGAGAGCGCGTGGGCCACGACAGCCGCGCGGTGAGAGCGCCCGGGCTACGCGGTGAGGGCCGCGTAGCCCGGCTTCACCAGCTCGTTGATGATCGCGAGCCGCTCGTCGAACCCGAGGAACGCCGACTTCATGGCGTTGATCGTGAACCACTGCAGGTCCGCCCAGCCGTAGCCGAACGTCTCGACCAGCGCGGCGAACTCGCTGGTGAGCGTGCAGTCGCTCATCAGGCGGTTGTCGGTGTTGACCGTGACGCGGAACCGCATCTTGGCGAGCAGGCCGATCGGGTGGTCGGCGATGGTCTTGGCGGCACCGGTCTGCAGGTTCGAGGTCGGGCACATCTCCAGCGGGATGCGGCGGTCGCGGACGTACGCGGCCAGGCGGCCGAGGTGGACGGTGCCGTCGTCGGACACCTTGATGTCGTCGACGATCCGCACGCCGTGGCCGAGTCGTTCGGCGCCGCAGTGCTGGATCGCCTCCCAGATGGACGGCAGTCCGAACGCCTCACCGGCGTGGATGGTGAAGTGCGCGTTCTGCTGGCGCAGGTACTCGAAGGTGTCGAGGCCCCTGGTGGGAGGGAAGCCCGCCTCCGGGCCCGCGATGTCGAACCCGGCGACGCCGAGGTCGCGGTAGCGGACGGCGAGCTCGGCGATGCGCAGCCAGCCCTCGTTCTGCCGCATCGCGCAGAGCAGGGTGCCGACGCGGATCTTGCGGCCGGTCGCGGCGACGCGGGCCTCGCCGACGCGGAAGCCCTCCTGGACGGCCTCGACGATCTGCTCGAGCGAGAGGCCCTTCTCCAGGAACAGCTCGGGCGCGTAGCGGACTTCGGCGTAGACGACACCGTCCGCGGCGAGATCCTCGACGGCCTCGGCGGCGACGCGGACGAGGGCGGCCTCGTCCTGCATGACACCGCACGTGTGGGCAAAGCCTTCCAGGTAGCGCACGAGCGAACCGGAGTTCGCGTTGTCGCGGAACCAGCCGCCGAGGACGCCCGCATCAGTGGTGGGCAGGCCCTGGTAGCCGGAGGCATCGGCGAGTTCGATCACCGTCTGCGGGCGGAGGCCACCGTCGAGGTGGTCGTGCAGCAGGACCTTCGGCGCGCTGCGGATGGTCTCCAAGGTAAGCGGCGTGGACATGGCGACACGTTATACCTGGCGACACGCCACTTCAGAGCTAGGCGAAATGATCTTGCTTTCGCTATGATCAAGTGCTGGTTCACGGACGTTGCAGATCCGTGATCACAACTTTCTGCAACCGGAAACGAGGCTTAAGTCACCCCAAGGTAGGAACCTCACCCGGCGCAACCGGGTGCTTCCGGCCGGTAACTTGGCGTTCAGCGCAACGAGATAGCCTGATCGGGCCAGTCGCCCGTCCGCACCCGGCCGTTTTCTGGCGGGGGTGGTACAGACACGTGCCGTGACGCGGATAGGCTCCCGTGGTCTCCCCCTCCCCTGGACGAAGGCACTCAGCCGTGACAGAGAACAACAACTCCACGATGTCCTTCGATCGGATGCGCAACATGCTCACGCGCGCCGCGGAGATCCGTGAGAGCGAGCAGCAGCAGATCTTCGACGCGCTGGACGAGATCCACGCTCGGATGTCGCCTCTGGAGTCGCTGGGTTCGGTCCGCAAGCGCCTGTCGGAGCTGCCGGACCGCACCGAGGTCAGCGTGCTCGCTGAGCGTCTCGACGAGGCCCTCGCCAAGCTGGAGGCCCAGGACAACGCGGTCGCGGACATCGGTCGCGCCGTCGACGCCCTGGTGGACAAGCTCGCCAAGCCCTTCGCCCAGCTGGACGGCCGCCTCGACGGCGTCGCCGGCCGCTTCGAGGGTGTCGCGGGCCGCATGGACGGTCTGGAGGACAAGCTCTCCAGCATCCACAAGCGCATCGACGACCTCGACGGCCACCTGGACAAGCAGGACGGCAAGGTCGACTCGATCCCCGGCGCCGTCACGAACCCGCTGCGCGAGCGCATCGAGGCCCTCGAAGCCGCGCTGCGCGGTCGCCTCGACGAGGTCGACGAGGGCGTGCACGAGCACCTCGACGGCACCCGCGAGGCACTGCAGAAGATCCTGGCCGAGTCCTTCTCCGGCCTGCAGGGCCGCGCCGACGAGTCGCGCGACTCGCTGGCCGCCGCCCGCACCGAGCTGGTCGCCGCGATCGCCGAGAGCCGTGGGGAGCTCGTCGGCGCGATCGCGGACAGCCGCGGGGTGCTGGCGGGCGCGATCGCTGACAGCCGTGGGGAGCTCGTCAGCACCATCACCGAGCGCCACAACCAGCTGTCCGGTTCCCTGAACCAGACCCGCGAAGCGCTGGCCGGGGCCGTGCTGGAGTCCCGCGACTCGCTGGCAGGAGCCGTGGCGGAGACCCGCGGCGAGCTGTCCGGAGCGCTGGCCGAGACCCGCACCGAGCTGGCGTCGGCCGTCGCCGACACCCGCGAGACCGTCAACGGCAAGCTGGACGAGGCCCGCACCGCCCTGTACGCGGCGATCGAGCAGTCCCGCGACCAGGTCGACGCCGCCGACCGCCTGGAGGCCCTCGCCGGCCGCCTGGAGCAGGTCACCTCGCAGCTCGACACCATGACCAACCGCCTCGACAAGGTCGAGGACGGCTTCGCGGCCCGCATCACCGAGCTGAACAGCGCGGTCGACACCGGCCTGTCGAAGGTCAGCGAGACCGTCGGCGCCCGCCCGGACGCCGACGCGCTGCAGTCCCTGGTCCGCAAGTCGAACCAGGAGTCCGAACTGCGCATCGGCGGCCAGCTGGACGAGGCCATGGCCACCTTCGCCGAGCTCATCCTCGGCGGCGGCTCGCCCACCCCGCCCCCGCCGCCCACCGCCCTGCCGCGCCCGCAGCGCCGGACCCGCAAGAACGGTCCGAAGCCGGCGAACGGTGGCAAGGACATGGACGACGACGACCTGGCGGCTGAGGGCGCCTGATCGCCTGAACCCCATCTCGTCGAACGGCCCCGGAGCTTCCCAGCTCCGGGGCCGTTCGTCGTCCGCGGTGAACCCACCACGGGCGGCGGACGTGACCATGAAGAGAGCGCTCACACGGCCGTCGATATGCTCGCCGGCATCTGGGGCGTCCAGAAGGGGATAGTCCGTGCAGCAACAGCGACTCATAGCCAACCGCTACGCATTGCTCGCCGAACTCGGCCGCGGCGCGATGGGTGTCGTGTGGCGCGCCCAGGACCAGCTGCTAGGCCGCGCGGTCGCGCTCAAGGAACTGCACCCGCCGCAGGGCATCTCTGCCGAGGAACGCAACGTGCTGGAGGAGCGCATGCTCCGCGAGGCACGGACCGCCGGTCGGCTGAACCACCCGGCTGTGGTGACGGTCTACGACATCGTCCGGGAGAACGGGCGCACCTACCTCGCAATGGAGCTGGTCGACGCTTCCGACCTCGCCACCGTCGTCGAGCGGCACGGGCCACGCGACTCGATGTGGATGGCGGGCGTCGCGTTGCAGGTGCTGGGAGCGCTGGAAGCGGCACACACGGCGGGCATCGTGCACCGGGACGTCAAGCCCAGCAACATCATGGTGCGCCCGGACGGCGCCGTGAAACTCACCGACTTCGGCATCGCCCAGGCGATGGACGACCCGCGGCTCACCACCAACGGCGGCATCGTCGGCTCGCCCGCCTACATGTCGCCGGACCGGCTCCAGGGCTGGGAGGCGTCGCCCGCCTCGGATCTCTGGGCGCTCGGCGTCACGATCGCCCATGCGGTCGAGGGGACCAGCCCGTTCGAACGCACGTCCACCGCGTCGACGTTGCACGCGGTCATGAACGAGGCGCCGGTGTTGCGGCGGGCCTCACCTCAGCTGGCCGAGGTGATCCGCGGGCTGCTGACCGTCGACCCGGCGCGGCGCCTGACCGCGGGCCCCGCACGGGCGATGCTGACCGCGATCGTCCAGGGCACCGCACCGGTTCCCGTGCAGCGCAAGAAGAACACGGCACTTCGGGTGGCCGCCGTCGCGCTGGGCGCCGCCGTCCTCGCGGGCGCCGTGTTCGCCGGCTACCAGGCCTTCCAGCCGAAGGACGCCTCGTCCGCCGCCGGTTCACCCACCAGCGGCGCACCAACTTCGGCGAGCTCCACCGAGTGGAGCACCGACACCGCGGCACTACCGGTCGGCGCTCCACTGCCCTCCCGGCGTATCGCCACGTACGGCCGCGGCGGCGATGTGCCGAAGTGGAACCTCACCGGCACGGAGTGCGCCAAGGACTTCCTCACCCAGGGCTCGCCGGTGGCCGCGAGCGTGCCGTGCGACAAGCCGCACGGCATCCAGCTCTTCGCCGCCGCGACACCGTTGTGGGACCAGCCCAAGACCGTCGCCTACCCCGGCACGGACTGGCTCGCCGGCTTCGGGCGGAAGTACTGCACGGAGCAGTTCCAGGCCACCGCCTCGCGGTCCAGTGAGGCACTCGGTTTCACCGCACTGGTACCGACGCAACAGGAGTGGCAGGCCTGGAATGACCCCACCACGCCGGGCCGCCAGGAGGTGCTGTGTGTGGTGTGGAAGCAGGACCGCGCGCCGCTGGCGGGAACGCTAGTCGGCTAGGACCTAGGCCTGGCCGCGGATGGTGTCGATCACCAGCGGCCCCGTCGAGACCTCGCCACCGATGGTGAACGAACCCTCCAGGGTGGCCAGCGCCGCGGGAATGGCGTCCGGCGTGTCGGTGTACAGCTCCAGCAACGGCTGCCCCGCCACGACGTCGTCCCCCGGCTTGGCCAGGCACAGCACGCCCGCACCCGCCTGCACCGGATCCTCCTTGCGCGCCCGTCCCGCACCGAGTCGCCACGCGGCGACACCGACGGCATAAGCGTCCAAAGAGGACAGTAGACCGGTCTCGCCGGCCTCGACGACGTGCTTGTACCTGCCGACCGGGAGCGCGGCATCAGGGTCGCCGCCCTGAGCGCGGATCATCCTGGCCCACGTCTCGTACGCCTCACCGGACGCGAGCACGGCAGCCGGATCAGCGGAAATCCCGGCCAGGGCAAGCATTTCCGAGGCCAGCGCCACGGTCAGCTCCACCACGTCGGCAGGCCCGCCGCCACGCAACACCTCGACGGACTCGGCGACCTCGACCGCGTTGCCGACAGCCCGTCCCAGCGGCACCGACATGTCGGTCAGCAGAGCCGAGATCCGCACTCCGTGCTCAACCCCGATGGCCACCAGCGCCTCAGCGAGAGCGCGAGCCGACGAAAGGTCCTTCATGAACGCGCCCGAGCCGACCTTCACGTCCAGCACGAGCGACTCGGCGCCCTCGGCGATCTTCTTCGACATGATCGAGGACGCGATCAGCGGAATCGCCTCGACGGTCCCGGTGACGTCGCGCAGCGCGTAGAGCTTGCGGTCGGCCGGAGCAAGTCCTTCGGTGGCGGCACAAACCACCGCGCCGACCGAGGACAGCTGGGCGAGAATCTCCGAAGTGGACAGTGCGGCCCGCCACCCGGGAATCGACTCCAGCTTGTCCAGCGTCCCGCCGGTGTGGCCCAGCCCGCGCCCCGACAACTGCGGGACGGCCGCACCACAGGCCGCGACGAGAGGGGCCAGTGGCAGCGTGATCTTGTCGCCGACCCCGCCGGTCGAGTGCTTGTCGACGGTCGGGCGGTCGACGTGCAACGACAACCGCTCGCCCGACGAGATCATCGCCTGCGTCCACCGCGCGGTCTCCGCCGGAGTCATCCCGTTGAAGAAGATCGCCATCGCCAGCGCGGACATCTGCTCGTCCGCGACCGCGCCGCGCGTGTAGGCGTCGATCACCCAGTCGATCTGCGCATCCGAGAGCACAGCGCCGTCGCGCTTGGCCCGGATGACGTCCACTGCGGAGAAGCTCACGGCAGGTCCTCCGGTCCGAACGCGTCGGGCAGCACCTCGGTCATCGGCAGCGGACCACGAGGCGTGTCCACCAAAAGCGAGCGACCGCCGAGTTCGTAGAGAACCTGACGGCATCGGCCGCACGGCATCAGCAGCTCGCCGGAACCACTCCGGCAGGCCACCGCGACGAACCGGCCGCCGCCGGTCAGCTGCAGCTGGCCGGCCATCGTGCACTCGGCACAGAGACCGACGCCGTACGAAGCGTTCTCGACGTTGCATCCGGTCACGATGCGGCCGTCGTCGCACAACGCCGCCGCACCGACCTGAAGCCCGGAGTACGGGCAGTGGGCGAACGATGCCGCTTCCACTGCCCGTGCCCGGAGCAGGTCCCAGTCGATCTCAGCCACGGCGGTAGACCACACCGTCGGCGGCCGGCATCCGCAACCGCTGCGACGCCACGGCCAGCACGGCCAGCGTCACCATGTGCGGCGCGTAGGAGACGAACTCGCCGGGGATCTCGTCGAGGCTGATGTAGAGCAGATACATCAGCACGGCCACCACGATCGCGGCCGCTGCGGAGAACCACTTCTGGCGGTACAGCTGCCACACCACGATCACGCCGAGCAGGATCACCACGCCGTAGACCAGGCCCAGCACCGTCTCACCGCCGGACCGCAGCTGCAGGCCGTCGGCGTAACCGAACAGCGCCGCACCACCCAGCAGACCGCCGGGCCGCCAGTTGCCGAAGATCATCGCGGCGAGACCGATGAAGCCGCGGCCGCCGGTCTGACCCTCCAGATAGGACAGCTGGCCGGGGTTCAGCACCAGCGCGGCACCACCGAGACCGGCCAGACCACCGGACACGATGACGGCGACGTACTTGTGGAAGTACACCTTCACACCGAGCGAGTCCGCGGCGTGCGGGTTCTCGCCGACCGAGCGCAGGCGCAGGCCGAAGCGGGTGTGCCAGAGCAGGTAGTACGACAGCGGCACGAGCAGGATCGTCAGCATCGTCAGCGGCGAGACACCGGTGACGAGGCCGCGCAGGATGCCGGCCACGTCGGAGATGACGACCCGCTGGCCCGCTTCGAGTTCGCCCAGCCAGTCCGCGAAACCCGCCGCCGAGTACGTGTCGAAACCGGGGACCGGCGGCGACTGGCGCGGGTTGCGCGACAGCGGCTCGAAGAGCAGCGTCGACAGGTACTTCGTCAGACCGGCGCCGAGCAGGTTGATCGCCACGCCGGAGACGATGTGGTTGACGCCGAACGTCACCGTCGCGATCGCGTGCAGCAGACCGCCCAACGAGCCGAAGACCACCGCCGCGACGAGAGCGGCCCACGGACCCCACTGGTAGCCGGCCCACGCCGCGCCCCAGGTGCCCATGATCATCATGCCTTCGAGGCCGATGTTGACCACGCCGGCGCGTTCCGCCCACAGACCGCCGAGACCGGCCAGCAGGATCGGCAACGCCAGGCGCACCGCGGTCTGGGTCGTGCCACTGGAAGTCAGCTGCGGGAACCCGGTGAGGTACGAGGTCGTCGACAGCAACGCGATCGCACCCGCGACGCTGAGCATGCCGACCGCCCAGCCGGGCAGCTTCCGCTTGCGCGGAGCCGCCGGGACGTGGGGCTTCTCCTCCAACGTCGTGATCATGCGGCACCTCCGACAGTTCCGAGCTCACGGCCGACGCGACGTTGCTCGGCGGCCAGCTCGAAGCGGCGCACGACCTCGTACGCGATGACGACCGACAGCACGATCGAGCCCTGCATGATGGTGACGATCTCCCTCGGCACGCCGACGTTGTCGAGCGCGAGACCCGACTTGTCCAGGAACGCCCACAGCAGTGCGCCGAACGCGATGCCAACGGGGTGGTTGCGGCCGAGCAGCGCGATGGCGATGCCGGAGAAACCGATGCCCGCGGTGAAGTTGAGGCTGAAGGTGTGGTCGCGGCCCAGCAGTTCCGGCAACCCGATCAGGCCGGCGACGGCGCCCGAGAGCAACATCGAGACCAGCACCATCTTCTTGGCGTTGACACCACCGGCCGACGCGGCCGTGGACGACTCGCCGGAAGCGCGCAGCTCGAAGCCGAACCGGGTCCGGTTCATCATGACCCAGTAGCCGATGCCGAGCAGGACCGCGAGGAAGCCGAAGCCGAAGAACGTGCCGGAACTGCCGAACGAGATGCCCGGCATCCAGCCGCTCGCCGCGATCTCCGGCGTGCGGATGTTGTTGCCGATCAGCTCGCCGAAGACGTCGCGGCGGATCAGATACGCCGTGACGCCGATGGCCAGGCCGTTCATCATGATCGTCGAGATGACCTCGTTCACACCGCGGGTCACCTTGAGGATCGCGGGGATCGCGGCCCAGGCGGCACCGGCCAGCGCGGCGACGATGATGATCGCCAGCGTGTGGATGCCGGGCGGCAGCGCGAACGAGCCGCCGAACACCGCGGCGACCGCGACCGCGACGCGGTACTGGCCCTCGACACCGATGTTGAACAGGTTCATCTGGAACCCGATGGCCACCGCGAGCGCCGCGATGTAGTAGATGCCGGTCGAGTTCAGGATGTCGACGAAGGTCGTGCCCTCGCCGGCCTGCGTGATCATCGCCCCGAACGCGCGGAACGGGTTCGCGTCCGAGATGACCAGCGCCACGCCGCACAGCAACATCGAGAAGACGATCGCCAACGCGGGCGGCAGGAGTTTGCCGCGCAGGTGTCCCATCAGTGCTCGCCTTCCTCGGGCGCCGCGGTCTCGTGCGCAGCGCCGGTCTCCTGTACGGAGCTACTCGTGCTGCCAGCGCCCGTCATCGCACTGCCGAGGTCCTCGGGGGTGACGGTGCTCGGGTCCGCGTCGGCCACCAGGCGGCCGCGCAGCATGACCTTGATCGTGTCGGAGAGGCCGATCAGCTCGTCGAGGTCGGCGGAGATCAGCAGCACGGCGAGACCGCGGGCGCGGGCCTGCTTGATCTCGTCCCAGATCAGCGCCTGCGCGCCGACGTCGACACCGCGGGTCGGATGCGAGGCGATCAGCAGCACCGGGTCGCCGGAGAGCTCACGGCCGACCACGAGCTTCTGCTGGTTGCCACCGGAGAGCGCGGCCGCCGGCACGTCGATGCCGGGCGTGCGGACGTCGAAGTCGGCGACGATCCGCTCGGTGTCGCGCTTGGCGCCGTCGGTGTCGAGCCAGATGCCGTTGGCCGTCGGCTTGCGCGTCTGGTAGCCGAGAATCCGGTTGTACCAAAGCGGTTGGGTGAGCAGCAGGCCGTGGCGGTGGCGGTCCTCCGGCACGTAGCCGATGCCCGCCTCACGCCGCGCGAGCGTGCCCGCCTTGGTGAGGTCCTGGTCGAGCAGCGCGATGGTGCCGTTGCCCGCCTTGCGCATGCCCATGATCGTCTCGACCAGCTCGGTCTGGCCGTTGCCCTCGACCCCGGCGATGCCGACGACCTCGCCGGCCCGCACGACCAGGTCGACGTCGTCGAGGATGGGCCGCGAGCCGTCCGGCGTCAGCAGGCGCAGGCCCTTGACGTCGAGCACGACCTTGTCCGTGACGGTGGACTCGCGCGTCTCCGGGCTGGGCAGCTCGCTGCCGACCATCATCTCGGCCAGCTGACGGGAGCTCACGGTCTTCGGGTCGGCGCTGCCGACCGTGGTGCCGCGGCGGATCACCGTCACCGAGTCCGCGATCGCGCGGACCTCGTCGAGCTTGTGCGAGATGAAGAGGAACGTGTAGCCCTGCTCCTGCATGCCGCGGACGGTGTCGAAGAGCTCGTCCACCTCCTGCGGCACGAGCACGGCCGTCGGCTCGTCGAGGATGATCACCTTGGCGCCCCGGTAGAGCACCTTGAGGATCTCGACGCGCTGCCGGTCCGCGACACCCAGCTGCTCGACCAGCACACCGGGGTCGACGTTGAGACCGGTTTTGCCGGACAGCTCGATGATGCGCTTGCGGGCCTTCTGGCCGATGCCGTGCAGGGCCTCGGCGCCCAGGACGACGTTCTCCTGGACGGTGAGGTTGTCGGCGAGCATGAAGTGCTGGTGCACCATGCCGATGCCGGCCTTGATGGCTTCGGCCGGCGTGCGGAACCGCACCTGCTCGCCGTTCACCTCGATGGTGCCCTCGTCCGGCGGCTGCATGCCGTAGAGGATCTTCATCAGGGTCGACTTGCCCGCCCCGTTCTCACCGCAGAGGGCGTGGACCTCGCCGCGGCGGACGGTCAGGTGCACGTCGCTGTTGGCGACCACACCGGGAAAGCGCTTGGTGATGCCCGTCAGCACCACCGCAGGGGGATCGTCCGTTCGTACGGACGTGGAACTGCTCATCGCCGAGTGCTCCTCCTACCACGCACCAGGCCCTGTGAGGGCGTTTCCTCACAGGGCCCGGCATGGCTACGGCTACTAAGTACTAAGGACTAGGGCTTGTCCGCGACCTTGATCTTGCCCTCGATGATCTGGGCCTTGTAGCCCTCGAGGATGCCCTGCAGCTTCGCGTCGATCTTGCCACCCGAGGTGGCGTAGCCGACACCGTCGACCTTGAGGTCGAAGGTCTTCGGCAGCGACGTGAGGTCGTTCTTCGCGACGGCCTGGATGAAGTCGTACACCGCGACGTCGACGCGCTTGAGCATCGACGAGACGATGACCTCCTTCGAGTCCGCGACGGTGGCCTGGTTGTACTGGTCGGAGTCGACACCGATGGCCAGCACGCCGCCCGCCTTCGCAGCGGAGAAGACGCCCTTACCGGACGCACCCGCGGCCTGGTAGATGACGTCCGCGCCCTTGTCGATCTGGCCCTTGGCGGCCTCGCTGCCCTTCGGGGCGTCCTGGAAGCCCGAGAAGTCACCGGCCGGGGTGATGTACTTCTTCTCGACCTCGATCTTCGGCGCGGCGGCCTTGGCGCCCTGGAGGTAGCCCGCCTCGAACTTCTGGATCAGCGGGATCTCGACGCCGCCGACGAAGCCGACGTGGCACTTCTTGCTCTGGTAGGCGGCGATGACGCCGGCCAGGAACGAACCCTCGTGCTCGGCGAACGTGAGCGGGGTGACGTTGGTAGCGCCCTCCACCACGGAGTCGACCAGCGCGAACTTGACGTTCGGGAACTGCGGCGCGACGACCTTCAGCGACTCGGTGTACGCGAAACCGACGGCGATGACGGGGTTGAAGCCCTCGGTGGCCAGCTGGCGCAGCCGGGTCTGCTTCGCCGACTCGTCGTCAGCGGGGCCCGCCGACAGCTCCTTGGTGTTCTCCTTCTTGATGCCCATGTCCGTGATGGCCTTGTCGAGGCCGGCGGCAGCGGAGTCGTTGAAGGAAGCGTCACCACGACCGCCGATGTCGTAGGCCAGGCCGACCTTCAGCGCACTGGCGTCGACCTTGGCTCCGGCCGCGGCACTGCTGGCAGTGGTGGCCGGGGCGGTGGGAGGCGTGGCGAACTCACACGCGGAGCCACCGCTGCCGTTGTTGGACGTGTTGCCGCCACCTGAGTCTTTCGCGCAGGCGGCCATGGACATCACGCTGGTGAACGCGATCGCGGCGACCGCGACACCACGCATACGACGACGCACGGCTCGTCTCCTCCCTGAGGGTCCTCCCCAACGACGTTGTTGGGTCCTAGACGCGGCACCGTACCTCTTAGTAACCAACCCCGTTGCGGCCAGCACCTACAAAGACCCCTATCGGTTACGCATTCGACGCTTTGGCCGTACCAATGGTGATCACTCGTGTTCGGCGCGTGGCAATTCGGCCTCGTCAGCCGGTTCGCCGCCCTGATCGTCGTCCAAATGGCGCAGTTCCGCGCGTTGTGCCCAGCGTTCCAGCGCCGCCGACAGGCCGGCGACCGGTCCGCCGCGCGGCAGGCGCGGCAGATCGTCCCTCCCCCTGCACCCGAGGATGAGGCGGCGCGCTGTCGCGGCGCTGACTCCGCGATGCCGGTGAACCACTCCCGGACGCCGCTCGTGTAGAGGGTGGCAAGTGCCCTTGCCGATGACGACGGCGGTCGGGACCAAGGCGGAGGTCCCGGCCGCCGTCCCTCGTTTTTGTGGCCTGCGCCGCATTTCGGGATCGATAAAGACCGCTTGGCCGATCGACAGCGTGTCTCATCGATCACAGAGCGGGTGCGCCTGCTGGGTCGGCTCCGACGTGCGGGACTAGGATTTTCCGGTCATGGTCGGGAAGAACTGTTCGCCGGCCAACCACCACTGACGTTGGAGGTCGCGGCGCATGACCAGCGCAGGCGCACCCGAGCGGTCGGGCACCACCCGAGGGGGTGGGACGCTCTACCGCGGTGATCTGGGCATGTGGTCCTGGGTCGCCCACCGGATCACCGGTGTCCTCACGTTCTTCTTCCTCTTCACCCACGTGCTCGACACCGCTCTCGTGCGGGTGTCCCCGAACGCGTATGACGCGGTGATCGAGACCTACAAGAACCCGGTCGTCAACCTCTTCGAGGTCGGCCTGGTCGGCGCGGTGCTCTACCACGCGCTGAACGGCATCCGGGTCATGCTGGTCGACTTCTGGGAGAAGGGCGCCAAGTACCAGCGGGTCATGCTGTGGACCGTGCTGGCCGTCTGGGTCGTCGTGATGATCCCCGGCTTCTACTTCATGATGGAGCGCACGATCTCCGAGCTGGTTGGGGGTCACTGACCATGTCACTCGCACTCGACAAGCCCCGCCAGCCGCGCCGCCCCGCGGCCCGCCGCAGCAACGGCGAGCTCTACAGCTGGCTGTTCATGCGCCTTTCCGGCCTGCTGCTCGTGGTCCTCGTCCTGGGCCACCTGTTCATCATGAACATCCTCGACGGCGGCATCCACAAGATCAACTTCGGTTTCGTGGCCGGCCGCTGGGCCTCGCCGTTCTGGCAGTTCTGGGACCTCGCGATGCTCTGGCTCGCGCAGATCCACGGCGGCAACGGCGTGCGGACGATCATCAACGACTACGCCCGCAAGGACTCCACCCGGTTCTGGTTGAAGATCCTGCTCTACGTCTCGATGGTGCTGATCATCTCGCTCGGCACGTTCGTGATCTTCACCTTCGACCCGAACATCTCGAACTGACCCGCGCGGGGAGCCCACCACAATGCAGTTCCACAAGTACGACGTAATCATCATCGGCGCTGGTGGTGCCGGCATGCGCGCGGCGATCGAGTCCGGCCAGCGCGCCCGCACCGCGGTGCTCACCAAGCTCTACCCCACGCGTTCGCACACCGGCGCGGCTCAGGGCGGCATGTGCGCCGCCCTGGCCAACGTCGAGGAGGACAACTGGGAGTGGCACACCTTCGACACGATCAAGGGCGGCGACTACCTGGTCGACCAGGACGCCGCCGAGATCATGGCGAAGGAGGCCATCGACGCCGTTCTCGACCTCGAGAAGATGGGCCTGCCGTTCAACCGCACGCCCGAGGGCAAGATCGACCAGCGCCGGTTCGGCGGCCACACGCGCAACCACGGTGAAGCCGCCGTGCGCCGCGCCTGCTACGCCGCGGACCGCACCGGTCACATGATCCTGCAGACGCTGTACCAGAACTGCGTCAAGCACGGCATCGAGTTCTTCAACGAGTTCTACGTGCTCGACATCTGCCTGACCGAGACGGAGAACGGCCCGGTCTGCACCGGCGCCGTCGCCTACGAGCTCGCGACCGGCGAGATCCACGTCTTCCAGGCCAAGTCCGTCGTGTTCGCGACCGGTGGTTTCGGCAAGGTCTTCAAGACCACGTCGAACGCCCACACGCTGACCGGCGACGGCATGGGCATCGTCTTCCGCAAGGGCCTGCCCCTGGAGGACATGGAGTTCTACCAGTTCCACCCGACCGGCCTCGCCGGTCTCGGCATCCTGCTGACCGAGGGTGCCCGAGGCGAGGGCGCGATCCTGCGCAACGGCTCGGGTGAGCGGTTCATGGAGCGCTACGCCCCGACCATCAAGGACCTGGCGCCGCGCGACATCGTGGCCCGTTCGATGGCCCTTGAGGTGCTCGAAGGCCGTGGCGCCGGCCCGAACAAGGACTACGTGCTGCTCGACTGCACGCACCTCGGCGCCGAGGTGCTGGAGACGAAGCTGCCGGACATCACCGAGTTCGCGCGCACCTACCTGGCCGTCGACCCGGTCGTCGAGCCCGTCCCGGTGTACCCGACCGCGCACTACGCGATGGGCGGCATCCCGACGAACATCCACGGCGAAGTGCTGCGGGACAACGACAACGTCGTTCCCGGCCTCTACGCCGCCGGTGAGTGCGCGTGCGTCTCGGTGCACGGCGCGAACCGCCTCGGCACGAACTCGCTGCTGGACATCAACGTGTTCGGCCGCCGCGCGGGCATCGCCGCCGCGGAGTACGCGCTGTCGCGTGACGAGCACGTCGAGCTGCCGGAGAACCCGGCCGCGTCCGTCGAGGCGCAGGTCGCGCTGGCGCTGTCGGAGCACGGCCAGGAGCGCGTGGCGGACATCCGCACCGAGCTGCAGGCCACCATGGACGCCAACGCGTCCGTGTACCGCACCGAGGACACGCTGAAGACAGGCCACTGCACGACGTGCAGGCTCTGAAGGAGCGCTACGCCCACATCTCCGTCCAGGACAAGGGCAAGCGCTTCAACACGGACCTGCTGGAGGCCGTCGAGCTCGGCTTCCTGCTGGAGCTGGCCGAGGTGCTGGTGCACGGCGCGCTGGCGCGCAAGGAGTCCCGCGGCGGCCACGCCCGCGAGGACTACCCGAACCGCGACGACACGAACTTCATGCGCCACAGCATGTTCTACAAGCAGGGCGACGGTCTGGCCGCGGACATCCGCATGGACTTCAAGCCCGTGACCTTTACCCGGTACAAGCCGATGGAGCGCAAGTACTGATGACCGCCACCGCTGAAACCTCTGCTGGCTCGCGCGGCGCCCAGCCGCCGGTTCCGGACGGCGCTGTCACGGTCACCGTGAAGATCCGCCGGTTCAACCCGGAGTTCGACGACGAACTCTGATTCTGGCCATCGCTGGGACTCAGTTCGACATCCCCGCGCTCCCGTCGGACCGCGTGCTGAACCTGCTGCACTACATCAAGTGGTACGTGGACGGCACGCTGACCTTCCGGCGTTCCTGCGCGCACGGCATCTGCGGCTCGGACGCGATGCGCATCAACGGCGTGAACCGCCTGGCGTGCAAGGTCCTGCTGAAGGACCTGCTCGCAAAAGGGCGACAAGCAGACCACGATCACCATCGAGCCCATCAAGGGCCTGCCGGTGAACAAGGACCTGCTCGTCGACATGGAGCCCTTCTTCGAGGCGTTCCGCGCCGTCAAGCCGTACCTCATCACCTACGGCAACGAGCCGACGCGCGAGCGCATCCAGTCCGTCGCCGACCGCGAGCGCTTCGACGACACGACGAAGTGCATCCTGTGCGCCTGCTGCACCACCTCGTGCCCGGTCTACTGGAGCGAGGGCTCGTACTTCGGGCCCGCCGCGATCGTGAACGCGCACCGGTTCATCTTCGACACCCGTGACGAGGCCGCTGAGGAGCGTCTGGACATCCTCAACGACATCGACGGCGTGTGGCGGTGCCGGACGACGTTCAACTGCACCGACGCATGCCCGCGTGGCATCCAGGTGACCAAGGCGATCCAGGAAGTGAAGCGCGCGCTGCTGTTCAAGCGCATCTGATCGGTTCGTTTCGAAGCGCCGCGTTCCCGTTGGGGACGCGGCGCTTCGCTTGTCGGTGGGCACGGCGTCTACCGGTTCGACTTCTGCGGTGGGTCTCCCGAAGTCGCGGGGTGATCGAGGGTCGCCATGCGCACCGGTGGTCTCGGCCGGGCCGCAGCCGCCCGGTGTGCCTTCTTCAGCTCCCGCGCCACCGCGTCCGGGTTGTCCCGCAAGCGCGTCGGGAGCGTCTGCAGGACCAGGATGCCCGCGGCCGCGTATCGGCTGTTGCGCGCCAACGTTCGTTCGTAGTCGCGAGGTCCGAAGTGGAACGCCTTGGAGTCGATCTCCCAGGCGAGGCCGACGTCGTCGAACCAGGCGTCCGGTCTTCCGATGATCAGGCCGTCGGCGTCGGCGATCGTGACGTTCCAGTGCGGTGTGGTCAGGCGGATTCGGCGGGACAGTCGGCGCGCGTCCCGTTCTGCCACCGATTCCGCGCGTCCCAGTTCCTTCAGGACGGCACGGGCCAGCTTGGTGCCGTAGCGGTTGGTGCGGGCCTCCGCACCGAGGCTCTCGGGCGTGCAGCGGCCCTTTGGGATGGAGGCGGCGACCAGCGCGGTGGCCTCGTCCACGGAACGCATCTGGCGGCACGCGTCCACTACGGCTCGTTCCGCGCGTACCACCGGAACATCCGGCGATGTCGGAGGACGGCGGCATCGGCGAGGCACGTTCGACGATCAGCGAGCCGGAACCGGCGGCACGTCCCGGCACCAGTACGTGGATCCCGGGACCGCGCGCGGGCAGGCCGTGGCGGCGGCAGGCTTCCGCGCCGGTCAGGACCGAGCCCGGGCCCGCACGCAACAGGGCCGCGGTGACCTGCTGGTCACGCGTCGGCGGGCCGTTGTGCAGCAGCACCACTCCTGGGTGCATGCGCTGCCACGGCCCGCCGGGCTCGCATCGGCGCCAGGGGTTCGTGACTCCCAGCGACTTCAAAGCGGTGGCGCTGATGACACCGAGATCGCTGCGTTCGCGCAGTTGTTCGATTCGCATCTCGTCAGTGTGACGAGCACCACCGACAGTTTTCCGGGGTCAGCGCTGGTGGCCGCGCTTGGTGCGGTCGACCAGGAGCAGGAGCGCACCCGCGAGGGCGAGCAGCACACCGAGCGGCAGCAGCCAGCCGATCGAAGCGCCTGTGTTGGCCAGGCGGTTGTCCTGGTGACGTGGGGGCTGCGCGACCGGCTTGGTCGTCGCCGGCGGCTTGGTCGTCGCCGGAGGAGTGGTCGTCGCCGGAGGTGGTCGTCGTTGAGACCGGCGGCGTCGTGGTGCTGGTCGACGACGTAGAAGTGGTGCTCGTCGTCGACGACGAAGTTGACGACGTTGTGGACGAGGTCGTCTCGGTGCTCGTGGTGGTCGACTTGGTCGTGGTGGTCGAGGTGGTCGTTGATGGCTTCGTGTAGGTCGACGGCTTGGTCCACGTGGTCGGATATGTCGAGGTGGGAGGTTCGCCACCTCTCGGCGCGGGCGTGCGCCATCCTGGACGTTCCTTCGGACACCAAGCGGCGGCGCACACCCGGCCATCCCCGGAGGCCGAAGCCTCCGGGCCGGCACCGTGCAGCGCGACGATCGTCAACACCGCACCGGCGGTGAGCACACCGATATAGGCGATACGTGACATGCCACGATGGTTCGTCCAGGTACGGCCCGTCGCACGGGGAGCGCGCGCACGTCACCCACGAGTGCACGCGACATCGCCCGATCAGGTCCAGAAGACCGCGATGCCCACGTTCAGCACGACGAGTGACGCGGCGGTGGGCAGGAGCCAGGAGGGCGCCTTGGGCTTGTTGACGCTGATCGCGACCACGGCGGCGATGGCCACGACGACCAGCAGCTTCACGCCGATCTTGATGTGGTCGTACTGCACCGAGTCGACGAGCGGGTCGATGCCGACCAGCGCCACGCCGGTGAGCAGTTGCAGGGCGGCGCCGTGCAGCCAGCCCTTGTTGACCGGCGCTTCCTTGCCGGCCTTGGCCTGCAACATGATCATCGCGACGAGCATGCCCATGCCCAGCAGGTGCAGGAACACCAGCAGCAGGCGTACGAACTCCACAGCGTTTCCTATCGACGTCGAGTGGCCAGGAATCCCCGCACGCCCAGCACCCCGATGATGGTGCCGAACACGAGCGAGGCGATCACGAGCACCAGGTGCACCGTGAGGAACGGGGTCGGTCCGTCGCTGAACGAACGCGGATCTTTCCAGATGTTTCGAAGGAAAGTGGGCCAGATCACCCACGACCACACTCCGAAAGCCACCAGGAAGAGTGACATCGGGCGCGAGAGCTTCACGTTCCCCAGTATCGGACGTGGTGCGTGCAAGACGCTAAACGGGGGTGGATAGCCTGGAGGCGTGCCCTTCACCAAACGGCTCATCGTCGCCCTGGTCCTAGCAATGGCCACAGCCGCGTTCGCCGCACCGACCGGCACCGCGCAGCAGGCCGCCTCGGCGCAGTGCGCGAACCGCGAGACCCCGCCGCCACCGGTGGACACGTCGGAGCAGCTCACGCCGGGTCAGAAGGCCCCGCCGCTGATCGAGGTGCCGGCGACCCCGATCGGTGGCGACCGGCTGGGCGAGTGCGGCCTGATCCTGCCGCCGAACCAGGCACAGCCTCCCAGCGGCATCACGGCCGCGTCGTGGATGCTCGCGGACATGGACAGTGGCGCTGTCCTCGCCGCGTACGACCCGCACGGCCGTCAGCGTCCGGCGAGCGTCATCAAGGTGCTGCTCGCGAGCGTCGTCGCCAAGGAGCTGCGGCCCGACGTCGTCGTCACCGCCACCGCCGAGGACACGCAGCAGGAGTGCACCTGCGTCGGCCTGCGCGACGGCGGCCAGTACACGGTCCGGCAGCTGCTGCACGGCCTGCTGCTCACGTCGGGCAACGACGTGGCGCACGCGCTCGCCCGCCAGCTCGGCGGTGTGCAGAACGCGCTGCGCAAGATGAACGCCATGGCCAAGGAGCTCGGCGCCCTCGACACCCGCGCCATGACCCCGTCCGGCCTGGACGCCCCCGGCACCAGCACCTCCGCGTACGACGTCGGCCTGATCTTCCGCGGCGCGATGAAGTTCGAGGAGTTCGCGAACGCCATCAAGCTGAAGCAGGCGCAGTTCCCCGGTCGCAACGGCGGCACCATCATGCTGACGAACGACAACCGCCTCCTCAACAGCTACGAGGGCGCGCTCGGCGGCAAGACCGGCTTCACCGACGACTCCCAGCACACCTACGTGGGCGCTGCCGAACGCAACGGCCGCCGCCTCGTCGTCGTGCTGCTGCGCGGCCAGGTGCAGCCGACGCACATCACCGCCCAGGCCGCGAAGCTGCTCGACTACGGCTTCGGAATGGGCCCCGGCGGCGTGGGCAAGCTCGTCGACGGTGCTCCGCAGCCGAAGCCGAAGGTCGTTCCCACCCAGGGGAACAACGACGCCGCGGCCGCCGCGAACGACGCCGACTCGGGCCGTCCTACGCCCACGATGTTCGGCACCGTCGGACTGCCGATCACGGCCGTCGCGGGCATCGGTCTGCTGGCCGCTGTATTGCTCTACATCCGCAATAAGCGGGCCAAGGCGGCACGGGCACGCCGCCAGGCCGCGCAGGCGGCACAGGGCTTCTGAGAGCCCTGTACGACATCGGCCCCAGCGCACGCGCTGGGGCCGTTTCGGTTGGAAGGCCTGGTATGAGCACGGCCGGCTACCGCCGCCGCCACCGAGCCCCGAGCAAGGCCCCGGCCAACGCCCCAACCCCCAGCATCAACGAAGGCGAGGGCCCACTCCGAACAGCCACAACAGGCTGGATGACAGCCGGCGGCGGAGCCGGCACCACGACCGGCTCCCGATTCTCCGGAGCCGTAGCCGTCCAAGCCGTGATGAACAGCAAAAACTGCGCCACCAGGTTCGCGAACACCAGCACACCGATGACAGACCCGAAGGCAGCCGAAGTGGGCGACGTGGTCACGAACGACAGGAACACCGTCGCAGCCTGCTTCAGCACCTCGAACCCGATGGCACCGGCGAAAGCCCCGCGCAGCGCACTGCGCCACCCGACGGCCTTGCGCGGCAACCGGGCCAGCACCCAGAGGAACACCATCCAGTTGGCCAGCAACGACAGCACGATGGTGCCGATGCGCAGCAGCACGTGCGCCCAGCCGGCGTTCTCCCAGCCCATCCACTCGAGCATCTGCTCGGCGAACCCGGACCCCGCGGCCGTGATCCCGAACGACAGCACGATCGCGAGGCCGAGCCCGATCAGCGCCACCAGATCGCGCCACAACGACCCGAAGAACGGCAGGTTCTCCTTGGCGTGGCCCCATTGCGCGGTCAGCGCGTCACGGAGGTTGCCCATCCAGCCCAGACCGGAGTAGGCCGCGCCGAGCAGACCGATGATGCCGACCGTGCCCTTGGACTCCAGGGCGGTGGTGACGGCCTCGTTGATCTGCGAGCTCAGCTGCTTGTCCGGCACCGCCTCGGCGATGCTCGCGCGCAGGTCGGCCAGCAGGTCGGGCTGCGACTGCAGCACGAAGCCGGCGACCGCGAAACCGATCATCAGGATGGGCACGAGCGACAGCACGCTGAAGTACGTGACAGCGGCGGCGTAGTGGGCGCCGTAGCTCTCGGTGTAGCGCTCGTACGCGAGCATGATGTGGTTCAGCCACGCGTACTTCTGCCGCCACTTGTCCACGACCAAGACGCTAGTGCAAGTGCACTACTCGGGCAGGACAAACCCGATCTTCTCGTACGAGCGGCGCAGCGTCGTGGCCGCGACCTCGCGGGCGCGCTCGGCACCGGAGGCCAGGATCTTGTCCAGCGAGGCCACGTCGTCGAGGTACATGCGGACGCGTTCCTGGACCGGCGTGACCCACTCGGTGAAGACCTCGCCGAGGTCCTTCTTCAGGTCGCCGTAGCCCTTGCCGTCGTAGTCGAGCACCAGCGAGTCGACCGGACGGCCGGTCAGCGCCGAGTAGATCGTCAGCAGGTTCGAGACGCCGGGCTTGTTCTCGACGTCGAAGATGATCTCGCGGCCGGTGTCCGTGACGGCCGAGCGGATCTTCTTCGCGGACCGCTTCGGGTCCTCCAGCAGCTCGACGACGCCGCCGGGGACCGACTTGCTCATCTTCGCCGTCGGTTCCTGCAGGTCGAAGATCTTGGCGGTGTCCTTGACGATGTACGCCTCCGGCAGCCGGAAGGTCTTGCCGTAGCGCGAGTTGAAGCGGGTCGCGAGGTCGCGGGTCAGCTCCAGGTGCTGGCGCTGGTCCTCGCCGACCGGCACGTAGTGCGCCTGGTACAGCAGGATGTCCGCGGCCTGCAGGATCGGGTAGGTGAACAGGCCCACGCCGACGGACTGCTCCTGACGTGCGGACTTGTCCTTGAACTGGGTCATCCGCGCGGCCTCGCCGAAGCCGGTCATGCACTGCATGACCCAGCCGAGCTGGGCGTGCTCCGGGACGTGCGACTGGACGAACAGCGTCGAGCGGTCCGGGTCGATGCCCAGTGCGAGCAGCTGGGCGGCGGAGACGCGGGTGTTCTGACGCAGTTCCTTCGGGTTCTGCTCCACGGTGATCGCGTGCAGGTCGACGACGCAGTAGAACGCGTCGTGGTCCTCCTGCAGCGCCACCCACTGCCGCACCGCACCCAGGTAGTTGCCGAGGTGGAACGAGCCTGCGGTCGGCTGGATGCCGGACAGGACACGTGGCCTGCGAACAGGCTGCTCTGCGGGTGCGTTCTCGGTGGACACGAACGAGATCTTCTCAGACCAGGTGCGTCAGTTCTGCGCGGTGTCCTGCGAAACCAGGTCGATGCGCTGGTTCGCGGCCGTGACGGTGGCCGGCTTGCGCCGCTTCACCAGGCCGAACACCAGGCCGCCAACACCCGCCGTGACCGCGATCAGACCCACGGGACCAGCAGCGGTGCCGGTCATGCTGCTCTCGACCGCAGCGCTCAGTACCAGACTCATGCCGTGCACTTGCCGAGCCTCCCCAAGGCACAGACCCACCCCGGAACGGGTGAACCTTGCTGACTGATTGGCCGCCAAGCTACCGAACACCGGTAGCGTCCATGCGCCAAGTCAGACTATCGGTCACTGTTGATCGGTTCGCACTCGCCCATATGTCGTAGTTCGCTGACGCGCGTTACGCCCTGCGAGCGAAGCCAGGGTCTCAAGCTCACGCACAGTACGCGCGGACCCGTGTTCGGATCCGGCCATGCGGCTGATGGTCTCCTCCATCAGCGTTCCGCCGATGTCGTTCGCGCCGCCGTTGAGGATCTCCGCGGTGCCCTCGTCGCCGAGCTTGACCCACGAGCACTGGATGTTGTCGACGCGCCCGTGCAACGCCAGCCGCGCGAACGCGTGCACCGCTCGGTTGTCACGGCGCGTGGGTCCGGGGCGGGCGACGCCGGCGAGGTAGATCGGGGCGTTGCGGTGCACGAACGGCAGCGCGACGAACTCGGTCAGCCCGCCGGTCTGGTCCTGCAGCTTCGCCAGCACGCGGAAGTGGGTGAGCCAGTGACCGGGGTGGTCCACGTGGCCGTACATCATCGTCGACGACGAGCGAATGCCCACGTCATGGGCGGTGCTGACGACGTCGAGCCAGGTCGCGGTCGGCAGCTTGCCCTTGGTCAGCACCCAGCGCACGTCGTCGTCGAGGATCTCGGCGGCCGTGCCGGGAATCGTGTCGAGGCCGGCTTCCTTGAGCTCCGTCAGCCACTCGCGCACGCTCACGCCCGCCTTGGCCGCGGCGGAGACGATCTCCATCGGGCTGAACGCGTGCACGTGCATGTCCGGCAGACGCTTCTTGATGGTGCGCACGACGTCCGCGTAGTAGGTGACCGGCAGCTTGGGATCGATGCCGCCCTGCATGCAGACCTCGGTGGCGCCCGAGTCCCACGCCTCCTGCGCGCGGTCCGCGACCTCCTCCGCCGAGAGCCGGAACGCGTCCGCGTCGCGCTCGCGCTGGGCGAAGGCGCAGAAGCGGCAGCCGACGTAGCAGACGTTCGAGAAGTTGATGTTCCGGTTGACCACGTACGTGACGTCGTCGCCGACGACCTCGCGGCGGAGTTCGTCCGCCAGCCGCGTCATCTCTTCCAGCGCGGGGCCGTCCGCCGTCAGCAGCGCCATCGCCGCGTCGGTGTCGTCGAGCAACGCGCCAGGGTCATTCGCAGCGATCTTCAGTCCACGTTGGACGTCTTCGGGAAGCCGTTGCGGCGCAACGGGAACCTTCAGCTCGTCCCAGTCACCGTAGACCTCGTCGAAGTCACCGCGCCGATCGCCGGTGCGGCCCTCGGTGTCGATCGCGGTGTTCAGGTCCGCCCGGCCGAACGTGTCGAGCCCGCCGTCGGGCTCCTGCCACTCGCGGCCGACCACGGCGGCATCCGGGTTCGCGAGGCCGTTTTCCAGCGCCAGCGCGGAAACGTGCGCGGTGAGCCGGGTGTCGATCCACTGCCCCACCGCCGCGCGGACGTAGCGCGGGTAGACGTTGAGGCGCTCCTGCAACGAGAAACCGGCTTCGCGCGTGATCTCGACAAGCTCGTCGACCTGCGGCCACGGCTTCTCGGGGTTGACGTGGTCGGGCGTGATCGGCGAGACGCCGCCCCAGTCGTCGACGCCCGCGCGCAGCATCAGGCCGAACTCCTCGCCGACCAGGTTCGGCGGCGCCTGCACGCTCACCGTCGACGGCATCACCAGGCGCGCGACGGCGATCGTCGCCGCGAGCTCGGTCAGGTCCGCGTCGGGGGCGGCGCGCATCGCCGTGTCCGGCTTGGCGCGGAAGTTCTGGATGATCACTTCCTGGATGTGCCCGTACTGCTTGGCCACCTGGCGCATCGCGAGCAGCGACTCGGCGCGCTCGGCGACGGTCTCGCCGATCCCGATCAGGATGCCGGTGGTGAACGGGACGTTGACGCGTCCGGCGTCGGTGAGCACCCGCAACCGGACGGCGGGATCCTTGTCCGGGCTGCCGTAGTGCGGCCCGCCCGGCTCACTCCACAGCCGCTCGGCCGTGGTCTCCAGCATCATGCCCATGCTGGACGCGACCGGCTTGAGCCGCGTCAGCTCCTCCCAGCTCAGCACGCCGGGGTTGAGGTGCGGCAGCAGGCCGGTCTCCTCCAGCACCGCGATGGCACTGGCCCGCACGTAGTCCAAAGTGGACTCGTAGCCGCGCGCCTCCAGCCACTCCTTCGCGGCGGGCCAGCGGTCCTCCGGCCGGTCCCCCAGCGTGAACAGCGCTTCCTTGCACCCCGCGGCGGCGCCGGCCCGCGCGATCGCCAGCACCTCGTCGCGTTCCAGGAACGCGGCGGGCACCTTGTGCGGCACGGTCGCGAAGGTGCAGTAATGACACCGGTCGCGACACAACCTGGTCAGCGGGATGAACACCGACCGGCTGTACGTGACGACACCGGCACGCCCCTCCGCGAGCAGATGCGCGTCCCGCACCTTGCCCGCCGCGGTCAGCAACGCGTCCAGGTCCTCACCCCGCGCGTGCAGCAGCACGGCGGCCTCGGTCGCGTCGAGCACAGCGCCGTCAGCGGCCCGACGCAGCGCACGCCGCATGGCCGCCGCACTCGGGCGGGGCTGCGGTGGGGTTAGCGAGATGTCCACTGCCACGTCAACGACCTTAGGCCGCCGAAATTCCTGATCAGTTGTGACGGGCTGTGGGACATCCCACTCAGCGCACCGCGACGAGCAGTTCCGTGTTCCGGTCGAGCGGCGTGCCCAGCGGGTTCGTCCGCGAATGGATGTCGTTGTAGGTGAACTCCCGGCACAGGCTGGCGAGCCCGGCATCGGTCCGGTCGTCGTAGTCCACCTGGTACGGCGCGTCGGCCTCCAGCAACGTCGTGAACAGCGACAACGTGCCGTCACCGTTGTCCGCGACCTCAAGCACACGGGCGTGCTGCGGGTAGTCGACGTGCGCGGCGGTGTTGATCTCCCAGAAGCCGCGGGACGGCGTGTCGTGCCGGTGCGGCGTGATCACGTTGCGGTGCGTGTGCCCGTTGACCCACGCCAACACGTTCGGGAAACGCTGCAGGAGATTCACGAGCGCGTCGCCGTTCATGCGCGGGTCCAGCGGCCGGCGCCGGTCCGGCAGGATGTTGCCCATCGTCTTGCTCGTGTGGTGGCTGAAGAGCACGAACAGCTCGTCGGTGACGTTCTGCCGGGTCGGCCGCCCGAGCCAGTCGTAGTAGAGCGAACTGTTGCGCCTGAGAGTCCTTTCGATCCAGTTGAGCTGATGCAGGCCGATCGAGCCCTCGGCGAACCCGGCGAGGTTCGTCGTGTCCATGCTGATGCCGGTCACGCCCGGCGCCATCCGGAACGTGTAGAAGACGTCGACACCGTCCGCGTTGTCCTGTGTGTACCCATGGCCGCCGGTCTGCAGGTGCTTGCGCACGAAGCCACCGGTGTCGAACAACCTCCTGCGGTCATCGGGCGTGACGGTCCGGACGACGCCGCCACTGCCGATGATCGCCAACGCCTCAGGCACCGCCGCGGGATCCGTGAACGCCTTCGCGACCTTCGCGTTCTGCACCGGGTCGCCGAACCCGACGATCTTCTTCCGCCCGGTGTACCAGCTGTCCAGCAACCCGTCCGGCAGCGAGCCGACCACGCTGTCGTCGTGGTTGCCGATCGTGGCGTACCAGGGAATCTGGAGCCCCGGGCTGGTGAACGACCTGATCGCGGCGTCGAGCAGTCCGGGCAACTGCGGAAAGCCGGCGGCCTTGTAGTCGTCCGCGCCGCCGAGGTCCGGCTGCCAGAACGTCCTGATGCCCGCGTTCTGCACGCCTTCGTACCGGGAGTCACCGGTGTTCGGCGTGATCCGGCCGCCGTTGAGGACCGTGAGGAACCAGTCGAGCTCGATCTGCTCGTGGTTGTCGGTGTTGTCGCCGGTCGTCATCAGGAAGTCGAAGGGCCTGCCGGTGAGCGGACCCCGCTTGACCGCGTTGACGCGCTTCACGAGCGAGGTCGAGCCCTGGGCCGTGAGCGTCTCCTGCGGCCGGTGCGCGCCGGACCCCATGATCGGGTGCAGGTACTCGAACCGCAGCGGGCTCTGCGCGTCGCAGATGTGCATGTCGCTGAACTGCACGAAGCTGGCTGAGGGCAGTGCGCCGCCCTTCCCGGCCCGCCTTGGCCGCGACCAGGTCGGCGCGGACGACCACCGGCCACCCCGGCCCCGCCGCGAGCCTGCGATAACCGCTGGTGCCGATCGGCGTCGCGGTGACGTCGAGCGTGGTGCCCGCCGTCGACGCAATCGCTTGCGTGTCGAGCAACGGCACGCCTGCCGCGCCCACGCCCATCGCGAGGAGGAATGTCCGCCGGTTGAGACCCGTCATGTGCGCCCCGATTCATCGATGCTGAATCGTGTTCATGTTCGGGGAGCGTGGGGGTTAAATCGAGCCGTCAGCCGGGGGACAAGAGCGATAAAGGCTGGTCGGGCTGGGTCAGTCGGAGTACACGACGGTGACCGGGGCGTGGTCCGACCAGCGCTCGACGTACGTCGCAACCCGCTCCACAGCTGCTGTTGGAGCGTCTGCAAGTACCACCGACAACTGATCAACAGGCCTGTAACTACCACCAACTCGCCCCGAAGCGGCGCCCCCTGCCGGTGGGGCGCCGCGCATCCAGCTAGGCGGTACCGGACGAGTTGGCAGTAGGAAAGTGCTCGATGATCATGAGTTGGCGGTACTTGCAGACGCCAGAACCAGCAGGGGTCAGGGGTCAGTCGGAGTACACGACGGTGACCGGGGCGTGGTCCGACCAGCGCTCGGCGTAGGTCGCAGCCCGCTCGACGACCGCGACTCTGAGCCCGAGCCGCCAGCCCGTCCGTCGCCACCTGGTAGTCGATCCGCCAGCCCGAGTCGTTGTCGAACGCCTTGCCGCGGTACGACCACCACGAGTACGGCCCGACGGCGTCCGGGTGCAGCGACCGCATCACGTCGGTGTACCCGGAGGAGAACACCGAGGACAGCCACTCCCGCTCGTACGGCAGGAATCCGGACGACTTCTGGTTCGTCTTCCAGGCCTTCAGGTCCGCGGGCTGGTGCGCGATGTTCCAGTCGCCGCACACGAGCACCTCGCGGCCCGACACGGCCGCCTTCTCCCGCAACGACACCAGGTACGGCAGGAAGGCCGCCATGAAGCGGTCCTTCTCGTCCTGCTTCTCGGTGCCGACGTCGCCGGACGGCAGGTAGAGCGAGGCGACGACGACGTCCGGCAGTTCGATCTCCACGTACCGGCCGCTCGACTCGAACTCCGCAGTGCCGAAGCCCACCCGCACTGAGGTGGGCTCGACGCGCGACATGATGCCGACGCCCGCGCGGCCCTTCAGTGACGACGGGGCGTACACGCCGTGCCAGCCGGACGGTGAGTGGACCTCGGGGGTCAGCTCGGCGGGTTCCGCGCGGACTTCCTGCAGGCACACCACATCCGCGGAGGTCGAGGCGAGCCACTCGAGGTAGCCCTTCTTCGCGGCGGCGCGCAGACCGTTGACGTTGATCGTGGAGACCGTGAGCACGACCGGGCAGCCTACTTGGACGCCAGTCCCCAGGGCTTCGGGTACTCGGCTCCGCAGCCCGCGCAGTGCGCCGTCAGGTCGAGGTAGCCGACGAGGGTCGCCATCTCGTCGCGGGGCAGCGCGAGCTGGCGCTGGCCGTCGATCTCGGTGTAGAGGCCCTGCCACTCGGGCGTGCAGGAGCACTGGGCGACGCTCTTGTTACGTCCCCACCGGAACATGTTCCGCAGCATGCCCGCAAGTTTGCCATACGCCACCGAAGTCGTTGACCAATGCAAAGCGGGACTTCGGTGAATACGAATTGTTGATAGCTGCCCCTTGAGCGTGCGGAACGGTCTGAGCCAAGTTCGTAACAGGCCCAGCAAGCACGAAGCTCGCCAAGGAGAAGAAATGAACGCGATCAAGGGTGTTCTCGTCGGTCTCGCCGCCACCGCCGTGCTCTTCGGTGGTGCCGCCCAGGCCATCGCCGCCCCGGCGCCGGCGCAGTCGGCCGCGACGTCGGCGACCGTGACCGGCGAGGTCGTCGCGGTCGTCAAGGGCAAGTCCATCAAGGTGAAGGTCGACGCCTCCTCGACGGTCGACGTGGACTACGACCTGACGAAGACCCTCGTCTCCGGTGAGCTGAAGGTCGGCGGGTCGGTCAGCGTCAACGGCAAGAAGGTCGACGGCAGGATCGTCGCGTCGGGCATCATCGTGCTCAAGTAACACCCGGCGGAAAGGCCGGCGCCCTCACGCGCCGGCCTTTTCCAATGCGGCCGCCAAATCACGCCGGCCGGAAATTCCCAGTTTTCGATAGGCCCGGGTCAGATGGAGTTCAACGGCTCGTGGCGTGACATACAGCTCCGCCGCGATTTGCCGATTCGTCAGCCCGAGCACGGCCCTGCGCACGATGTGGTCCTCCTGCGCGGTCAGCACCGAACCCGACGGTGTGCGGGCCGGACGACCGCCCGCCGCTCGCAGCTCCCGTGCCGCTACGCCCATCAACGGGATCGCACCGCACCTCTTCGCCAGGTCGTGGCCCTGGCGCAGCGCCGCCAACGCCTCCGGACCACGACCGGACGTACGCAGCGCCACACCCCAGTCGACCAGCGCCCGCGCCAGCTCCAGCCGAGCCGGCGTCGACCGCAACGCCGACACGGCTTCCTCCAGCACAACGGCATTCCCGGCCACCACACCGGAAACCCGCAGCGCCACGCCGATCGGGATCGCCAGCCCGCAGTCACGGGCCAGCTCCAGTTCCTGCGCGGCCAGTCGCGCCGCCTGATCCCGTTCCCCCAACGCCAAGTGCGCCAACGCCGCGTGCGAACGCCACGGCTGCAACGACGGGTTTCGTGCGCCACGCCGTTCCATCCGGTGGCCGCAGTCGAGGTGGTCGCGCAACGCCGCGGCCGGGTCGCCGAGAGCCATGTGCAACCGGCCGCGCTGGTGCAGAAGTGCTTGGTAGTGCGCGTATTCGGGCAGATCGCCGGCAAGCTCCCGTTCTCGCAGGAGCCGCAGAGCGGACGTCGTGTCACCGGTGTCCACCCACGCACCGACCAGGCCGGCCACCGTCACGACGACGTTGCCGTCCTGGTTGGCGCCCAACGCGTCCAGCCCCGCCAGCGACGCGAGGCCGAGCCGTTGCGCGTCCGGCAACGTCCCCAGCCGGCGCGCCACGTGACACCGCAGCCCCTGCACCAAAGCCGCGCACAGCACGAGATCGCGTTCGGACGTCACCCGCAGCGCCTCCTCGCACTGCCGGTCCGCCTGCTCGTACTCGTCGATGCCGAGCAACGCCACGATCAGGTGCGCGAAGGAGAACTGGTCGATCAGATCGCGCCCGATGTGCAACGGCAGCGCCGCCTGCACTCGCCGCCGCGTCTCCCCCGTGTTAGCGCCGATCGTCGCGCCCCGATACGCGAGCAACGTGTTGAGGAACCGCTCGTTGCGCGCCGAGGTCATGCGCGACCCGGTCAGCCGCGCGATCCGCGTCTGCACCTCGCCGGAGAAGAACGACTCCTCCAGCCCGAGCGCCAACGCGTACAGGTCCAGCCGCTGAGCCAGATCCGCGTCGGCACCGGACACCCGCGCGATCACCGACTCGACCTTGGCGACCGCGTCCCGGTACAGCCGGCGACCCGCGAGGTCGTAGGCGAGCAGCAACGCCATCCGCCCCTCGGCCAGCACGTCCATCGACGCGCTCGCGGCCTTGTTCAGCGACGCGAGCGCCGCGCCGGGGTCGACCAGCGACTGCGCCTCGCTCAGCTCGACGAGCACCTCGCCACGCAGGTCGTCCGGCAGTGGTTCGCGCAACAGGCGCCGCAGACAGGCGATCGCTTTGTCCGAAGTGGACCGTCGAGCGGCGATCCGCAGCACGTCGCGCACCCACTCCGCACCGATCGGCGCGGACTCCAGCAGGTGCGCCGCCACGTCCTCGACCGGCGCCTGGTCGTCGTGCCGGAACCGCGCCGCCCGCGCGTGGATCGCCGCCCGGTCCAACGCGGTCGTGGTCTGCGCCAACGTCGTCTGCACCATCGGCACACCCGCGAAACCCAAGCCGCCCAACGCCCGTGACGCGTCGACGGTCTCCCGCGGGTCCAGCCCGGCGGCGGCGCCGGCCAGCGCCAGGTCGACCTCGCCGAGCACCGCGAACGCCTGAGCCAGCGCCACCACCTGCAGACCTGCCTGTGCCAGCCGGGCGACGAGCTCGCCGGACCGTTCCCCGAGATCGCGGCAGCGCAGCCCGAGGAGGTACGGGTTGCCACGGGTGGCGATCCGCCAGTCCGTGGCCACTTCGTCGGTGACGCCCGACGCGAAGACCGTGCGCAGGAACCGCCCGCAGGCCGCCTGGTCCAGGCCGCTCAGCCGCACCTGCCGCGCGGCACCGACCACCTCGCGCAGCAGCGGCGTCGCGTCCACCGCGAGACCTCGGGTCACGACGACCGCCACCGGCAGGTCGCCCAACCGTCTGCGCAGGTAGGACAGGAAGTTCAACGACGGCGCGTCGGCCTGCTCGACGTCGTCCACCGCCAGCAGCACTGCAGAACCCGCCGAGACCTCGCGCACCAGCCGGTGCAGCCGGTGCATGGCCGCCTGGTCCGCGCCGGCGCCGAGGATCTCGTCGGCCTCGCTCTCGAAGAGCTGTGCCACCACGCCGAACCGGAACCGCGACTCCGAAGCCGAGCACTGTGCGCCGAAGACCTCGAACCCCAGCCCGCGGGCCATCCGCACGGTCTCGGCCAGCACGGACGTCTTGCCCAGGCCGGCGCGGCCCTCGACGCAAACGACGGACGGGACGCCCGCGGCGGCCTCCTCGAGAGCCCGCCGGATCTCCGTGAGCTCTCGCCTGCGGTCGGATGCCACGGAACTCGTGACCGCCACCGGACACGCCCCTTCGCCGCAACACTCTGCGAACACGTGGCGGCGCGCGTTCAGGCCGTACCGACTAGTCCGGCCGGGGCAATCCTATGGATGGTCCCGGAGCCTGGAAAGGGCTTTCCGGACCAGGAAACACCTCGACTTCAGGCGCAGGTCGAGTCACTGGTCAGCGCCACGAACTGGCCGCTCACCCAGCGCCGGTCGCTCAGCATCCGGTAGCCGTTCTCCACCCTCGGCTGGGCGTCGGCCACCGCGTCGCGCGGCATGGTCGAGACGATCGGCTGCATGTCGCCGGGCCCCGACCTGACGTTCAGGATGTCCGCGGTCACCGTGATCTTGCAGACCTGCGCCCCCTTCTCGCTGCCCATCTGCTTGCCACCGTTCGCCAGGTACATCACCCCGGCGACCCCGAGCACGCCAATCACGATCAATCCCCGGACCGGAACACCCAACATCACACGCCTCCGAACTGCCACACCACCCTCAGCCTGCAGATATATCGGCAAAGCGAGTCCGGTGGAGGGCTCGGCGCGGCAACCACCCGCAAGAGGCACCGACCGGGTGACACGCAACGAAAAAGGCCACCCCGGTGTGACCGGGGTGGCCTTCTCGTCAGTCTGAATCAGACGAACGTCAGAACGACGCCATCTTCTTCTTGAGGTTCTCGTCGAGCGCGGCGAGGAAGTCCTCGGTGGTCAGCCACGCCTGCTCCTTGCTGATCAGCAGGGCCAGGTCCTTGGTCATCTGACCGGACTCGACGGTCTCGATCACGACCTCCTCGAGCGCCTCGGCGAAGCGGATCACCTCGGGGGTGTTGTCCAGCTTGCCGCGGTGCATGAGGCCACGGGTCCACGCGTAGATCGACGCGATGGGGTTCGTGGAGGTCGGCTTGCCGGCCTGGTGCTGGCGGAAGTGACGCGTCACGGTGCCGTGCGCGGCCTCGGCCTCGACCGTCTTGCCGTCCGGCGTCATCAGGACCGACGTCATCAGGCCGAGCGAGCCGAAGCCCTGCGCGACCGTGTCGGACTGGACGTCACCGTCGTAGTTCTTGCACGCCCAGACGTAGCCGCCCTCCCACTTCATGGCCGCTGCGACCATGTCGTCGATGAGGCGGTGCTCGTAGGTGAGGCCCTTGGCGTCGAAGTCCGCCTTGAACTCGGCGTCGAAGACAGCCTGGAAGATGTCCTTGAAGGCGCCGTCGTAGGCCTTCAGGATCGTGTTCTTCGTCGACATGTAGACGGGGTAGCCCCGCTGCAGGCCGTAGGAGAACGAGGCGCGGGCGAAGTCCTCGATGGACTTGTTGTAGTTGTACATGCCCATCGCCACACCGCCCTCCGCCGGGAACTCGGTGACGACGTGCTCGATCGGGTCCGAGCCGTCCTCCGGCTGGAACGTGATCGTGAGCTTGCCGGCACCGGGCACCTTGAAGTTGGTGGCCTTGTACTGGTCACCGTGGGCGTGACGGCCGATGATGATCGGCTTCGTCCAGCCCGGGACCAGCCGCGGGACGTTCGAGATGATGATCGGCTCGCGGAAGACGACACCGCCGAGGATGTTGCGGATCGTGCCGTTCGGCGAGACCCACATCTTCTTGAGGCCGAACTCCTCGACGCGCGCCTCGTCCGGCGTGATCGTGGCGCACTTGACGCCGACGCCGTGCTTCTTGATGGCGTTGGCGGCGTCGATCGTGACCTGGTCGTCGGTGGCGTCCCGGTGCTCGATGCCCAGGTCGTAGTACTCCAGGGTCACGTCCAGGTACGGGTGGATCAGCTTGTCCTTGATGAACTGCCAGATGATCCGGGTCATCTCGTCGCCGTCGAGCTCGACGACGGTGCCCTGAACCTTGATCTTGCCCATAACTCCGGGCGCTCCTCTCGCGACGATGCAAGCAAGACAAGCGTACTGGTAAACCGCCGAGGTGTGCCTGCGACCCTGGTTACACCGATTCAGGGTCGAAGTCGGTCGAGCGGCTCACGTGCTCCCACTTGTCGATTTCCGCGTTCCGTGCCTGGTCCGCAAGGCGCACCATATCCACCGCGTCGCTGCCGAGCAGCAGACTCAGCGGAGGCTCCTCCATGGCTACCACGTCCAGCATGATCCGCGCCGCCTTGGCCGGATCGCCGGGCATGTGGCCGTGCGCGCCACGCATCATGTCGAGGAGTGCCCCGACAGACGGAACGTAGTCCTCCCCGAACTCGGTCACCACCAGAGACGGTCCGGTCCAGTCCGTCTGGAAGCCGCCGAGCTCCACGATCGTCGCCTTCACCCCGAACGGCGCGACCTCGGCGGCGAGCGACTCGGTGAACCCGCGCAGGGCGAACTTGGCCATCACGTAGGGGCCGAGACCGCCGCCGAACGCCATGTGCCCCGCGGTCGAACCGACCTGCAGGAAGTGGCCGGACCGCTGCGCCCGCAGGACGGGCAGCGCGGCGCGGGTGACGTTGACGACACCCCAGAGGTTGATCTCCAGCTGGTCGCGGAAGTCCGCCTCGGAGCACTCCTCGATCGACGTGACGCGGCCGGCGCCCGCGTTGTTCACGACGACGTCGAGCCGGCCGAACTCTCGGACCGCGGTCTGCACGGCAAGGCGGGCCTGTTCGGCGTCACGCACGTCGAGTGCAACAGATCTGACCCGGTCACCGTGTTCAGAGACGAGGTCGTCGAGATCGCGCGGGTTGCGAGCGGTGGCGACGAGCCGGTGTCCGGCGGCGAGCACCGCTTCGGCGATCTTTCGGCCGAGGCCGCGTGAACAGCCGGTGATGAGCCAAACCTGCGCCATGTCCGGGCTCCTTCAGGAGAGTTGGTTGTCCGGAGATATGGAGATCTGGCTCGGACACCTGATACCTGCGACTACTGTTCCCACTGTCGGGTGATCACCAGAAGGGGCGTAAGTGTCAACTGGGCCAACACATGCGATGAGCGGGCTGCTCGCCTGGAGCGCCGTCACCGCCCTCGCGTCGAGTCACCCGATCGGCCAGCTTTCGCCGCAGAGCTGGGCTGTTGGCGCGGTTCTCGCCACCGGGGCGGCACTTCTGCCGGACCTCGACCACCCCGGTTCGACCATCTCGCGCACGTTCGGAGCATTGAGCAGCGGGCTGTCCGCGGGCATCAACGCGTTGAGCGGACTCGTGTATCGCACGACGCGCTTGAAGAGAGATTCCAAGCGAGACGGCGGACATCGCGGTCTCACACACACGCTCGTCTTCGCACTGTTCGCAGCCATCTTCACCACCGCGGTCGTGCAGAACAGCCAGAAGTGGGCGCTGCCGGTGCTGATGTTCGTGTTCGCCGGCCTGGCGGTGCGCGGCATCATGAACGACTGGTGCCCCAAGCAGGATGCGCTGCTGATCACCGCGGTGTCGGCGGGAATCACGTGGGCGATGATCGCGTGGACCGCGCAGACGAACGCGTCCGCCGCGGCGTGCGGAATCGCGGTCGGCGTCGGGTGTTTCGCGCACTACCTCGGCGACGCGATCACCGAGCAGGGCTGCCCGATGCTGTGGCCGGTCCCGATCATGGGCAGGACGTGGTTCCCGGTGGCGCCGCCGAAGATCATGCGGATGAAGACCGGTGGCGTGGTCGAGATGGCCATCGTCGGGCCGATCGTGACGGTGCTGTCGGTGTGGCTCGGACTCGCGGCCTTGCAGGCCACGGGCGCGCTGCCGTTCCTGGACTGGGTCGACCTCCTGCCGATTTAGCCCGTTCTTCTGCCAGCCATTCAGCGGCTACCTGCGCCTCACCCGATCGGTCTAGCCTCCACGAACCCCGACCTGTCGCGTGGAGGATCAGCCGTGTCCGAAGTAGCCCGCAGACGCTTCCTACAGGGAGCAGGCGCGCTGGGTATGGCGGGAATGCTGAGCACCGGAAGTGCCTCGGCGTCATCCCGTTATCACTGGCTTTCCGGCGATCACCACACGCACACGCAGTACTCGTACGACGGCATGTACACGATCGAGCAGCAGATCCGCGGTGCGTTGCGGCACGGCACGGACTGGCTCGTGATCACCGACCACGGGCACGCGTCGCACGAAGCGCATTCCGTTGAAGCGACCGCCGCGGACATCAAGCGCGTCCAGCGGAAGTTCCCGCAACTGCTGCTGTGGCACGGCATGGAGTGGAACGTCCCCGGCGCCGAGCACGCGACCCTCTTCTTCGAGGACTGCCACGACGAGGCAGGCGTACTGCGCGACTTCGAGCGGCAGTTCGACTGGCGGCTGAACGGCGCCGAAGCGTCGAACCCGGCGAACGAGCGCAAGGCGCTCGACGCGATCCGGTTCCTGCAAGCCAAGATCCGCAATGGCACCATGAAGTCCGCGCTGGTCTTCGTGAACCATCCGATGCGCAACGGCCGGGTGGCGCCGCACGAGCTGCGGAACATGCGCGACCTGGCGCCCGACATCGTTGTCGGCATGGAGGGTGCCCCCGGTGCGCAGGGCGACGGCGACCCGTTGCGAGGTCCCGGCGGCCATCGCGGCGGTTACGCGAACAGCCCCGGCTCGAACTCGTACACGGCCTATCCACCCGAGGCGTACAAGACCTACGGCGGCTTCGACTGGATGACGGCGAAGCTCGGCGGCGTCTGGGACTCGCTGCTCGCCGAGGGCCTCGGCTGGTGGATCACGTCCAACTCCGACTCGCACTTCAACTCGCGCGACACCATTGTCCGCGTGCCGGAGCCGGGCAACCAGTTCGATCTCACCGGCAAGCACCTCGACCCGCTCGACATCGGTCCGCCGCAGGTGCAGCCGCCGTACGTCGACTTCTTCCCGTGCGAGTTCTCGCGGACCGTGGTGGGCGCGACCCGCCGGACGCGCGGGGCGGTGATGGAGGGTCTTCGGGCCGGCCGGGCGTGGGTTTCGCACGGCGGATTGGTCGACGATCTGCAGTTCCGTGTTTACGCATCCGGCGGATCCGCGACCTTGGGTGAGCGGCTCCGCGTGCGACGCGGATCCGACGTGACAGTGCTGGTCAAGGCACGTTTGGCGACCCGCCCGAACAGCGCCGGACTGATCCCACGCCTACGCCGTTTGGACCTCATCAAAGGTGCGGTAACCGGTCTAGCGTCATCTGAAACGTTGTCCACGCCACATGTGAAGGTCGAGCGATCCTACGAGCCGCGCTGGCACTATGCGGTCTTCACGCACACGTTCCGCAACGTCAGAGAGCCTTTTTACCTCCGATTGCGCGGAACTGACGGCAACCGCGGCGCGTTCGAACCGCAGGCGGACACTCCGGGAGCCGCGAAACCGTGGGAGGACCTGTGGTGCTACACCAACCCGATCTTCGTGGAGGTCAGGTGACCAGCACCTTCATCGGCGTCGACGCCGGCTACGAGAACCGCTGGGAAGCAGAGAAGATCGCGCTGGAGCTGCACGACACCCTGCTCACGACGGCCCGCACGGTCGTGGTGCACGAGGTCGACTCGCACTTCGCCATGTCGTTCCTGGTGCCCGTGTCCCCGTCTGACGCGGTGGTGAACACCCTGGTCGAGCAAGGTTTCGGGGTGGCCGTGCGCAGTGCGTCCTCCGGGCGTCTGGTCGGTCCGGAGACGCTGCGAGTAGGCGCCGCCACTGCTGCTGAGGCGCACCAGTACCGGCGCGAGGGGCGCGCTCTGCGCTACCAAGGCCAACGGTCTCTGCGTGGCCGCCACGGTGTCTCGGACATCCTGGCTTTCACCGCGATCGAGGTCGTCTTACCGCGCGGAACGCACACCGTGGACACGCGCGGCAACCTTGTGCCGTTCTTCACCGACGGCAGGTTGGTGCTGGTCATCGACTAGGTTTGGGGTGTGCGTGACATCGCTGTCTTCAGTGGTTCTGCCCATCCCTCCCTCGCCGCCGAGATCTGTGGTCACCTCGGTGTCGAGCTCTCCCCGAGCCGTCTGACGCGGTTCGCCAACGACTGCCTGGAAGTGCAGTTGCAGGCGAACTGCCGTGAGCGGGACGTGTTCCTGATCCAGCCGCTGGTGCCGCCGGTGCAGGAACACCTCGTCGAACTCCTGCTGATGCTCGATGCTGCCCGTGGCGCTTCGGCCGCACGCACGACCGTCGTTCTGCCGCACTACGCGTACGCGCGTTCGGACAAGAAGGACGCACCGCGGATCTCGATCGGTGGCCGCCTGGTCGCCGATCTGATGGTCGCCGCCGGCGCGTCCCGGGTGCTGGCGATGACGCTGCACTCGCCGCAGGTGCACGGCTTCTTCTCGGTGCCGGTCGATCACCTGCACGCCCTGCGCGAGCTGGCCGCGCACTTCTCGCAGTACGACCTCTCGAACACCGTCGTGGTGTCGCCTGACCTCGGGAATGCCAAGGAGGCCGCGCACTTCGCCCGGATCCTGGGGCTGCCGGTCGCGGCCGGCGCCAAGCAGCGGTTCGCCGACGACAAGGTGCAGATCCAGACCGTGATCGGCGAGGTCGCCGGGCGAGACGTGATCGTGCTGGACGACGAGATCGCCAAGGGCTCGACGGTGATCGAGCTGCTGGACAAGCTGCGGGAGCGCGGAGCCGGGTCGATCCGGGTGGCCTGCACGCACGGGCTGTTCTCGGCCGGTGCGCTGGACCGGCTGCAGGCGTTCGACGACGTGCTGGAGATCGTCGCCACGAACACCGTGCCGATCCCGGCGGAGAAGTCCGTGCCGAAGTTGAAGTTGCTGTCGATCGCGCCGGCGATGGCCGAGGCGATGCGGCGGATCAACGTCGGCGAGTCGGTGTCGACCCTGTTCGAGGCTCCTTAGGGCCTGCATCGAGGTCGTGTGTTCGCGATACAGGCCCTAATTCAAATGCGCGAGCGCCGTGATCAGGCGTTCCGCGACATCGGCCGGCCCTGGCATCTTGCGCACCACGGCACGTTGGTGCGCAAGGCCGTGCAACCCGAGCCACAACGCGACCGCGTCGCCGTAGAGGTCGTCGCTGCCGGTCGCGATCCCCGCCTCCACACACGCGCCGAGCACGTCGGCGAGCAGCGTGAGGGCCTCCGCACCCAGTGACTCGAGGTCGGCGTCGGTGATCGAGGCGTCGTCCACGGACGGCGTCCACAGGCCGCCGAACATGATCCGGTAGCGCTGCGGGTGCGTCTGGGCGACGTCCAGGTAGGCGTTGCAGACCGCGAACAGCCGCTGCCGGGCGTCCGGGCCCGCGTTCTGGTCGGCCTCGCGCAACGCCACCGCGAGCCGGTCCATCTCCTGCCCGACGACGGCCAGCATGATCGACGGCTGGTCGGCGAAGTGCGGGTAGATCGACGGTGCCGCGATGCCTGCCCGGCGCGCGACCGAGCGCAGCGTGACCGCACGTTCGTCGCCACCTTCGTCCAGCAGCGCGACGGCCGCGGCGATGATCTCCTCGCGCAGCTTGCCGCCCTCTCCGCGGCGGTTTCGCCTGCGTACGGGCGCTTCCTCAGTGTTCGTCACACCCGTAACCATACACCTGAAAGCTTATGGGCGTTAGGTCTTGCGTGGCAAGACTTACGGGCGTTAGCTTACGTCTGCAAGCACAAGCGACCCGAGGAGCCTCCGATGACCAGCACCACCACCCTGCGCGCCACCGAGATCGTCCTGCCCGGCGTGGTCGGTCCCGAGGGCCTGCACGTCCAGGTCCGCGACCTGCCCGAGCCCGGTGCGGGCCAGGTCGTCCTGCGCATGGAGGCGACCGGCGTCTCGTTCGCCGAGCAGCAGATGCGCCTCGGCAAGTACTACGACCAGCCCGCGTTCCCGTTCGTGCCCGGCTACGACGTCGTCGGCACGGTGGTCGCGACCGGCCCCGGCGTGGACCGCGGCCTGCGGCTGCACCGGTTCGCGGTGGTCACCAAGGTCGGCGGGTGGGCCAGTCATCTGATCGTCGAGGCGGCGGACCTGGTGCCGGTGCCGGACGGCGTGGACGCGGCCGCTGCGGAAACGGTCGTGGTCAACGGCGTCACGGCGTGGCAGATGCTGCACCGCACCGCCAAGGTCAAGGCGGGCGGCACGATCGTGGTGCTCGGCGCCAACGGAGGCGTCGGCTCGACGCTGGTGCAGCTGGCGAAGCACGCGGGTATCAAGGTGATCGGCACCGCCTCCGCCCGCCACCACGACGCGGTGCGCGAGCTCGGCGCCATCCCGGTCGACTACCGCGACCCGAACATGTACGACCGGATCCGCGAGCTCGCTCCCGATGGCGTCGACGCGGTGTTCGACCACGTCGGCGGCGCGGGTCTGGCGGAGTCCTGGAAGCTGCTGCGCCGCGGTGGCGCGCTGGTCAACTACGGCTCCGCCGCGACGAAGGACGAGCCGGGCAACGCGATGCTGCCGGTGCTGAAGCTGTTCGGGCGCCTGATGATGTGGAACCTGCTGCCCAACGGCAGGCGCGCGGGCTTCTACAACTTCTGGGCCGGCAAACGCTTCCGCCCGGCCGCGTTCCGCGCCCGGCTGAGCGAGGACCTCTCCGCGGTGCTCGGCCTGGTCCGCGCCGAGGTGCTCACGCCGCAGATCGCCGCCCGTATCCCGCTTTCAGAGACCGCCGCCGCGCTGGCACTGGCCGAGTCGCGCACCGTCCTGGGCAAGGTCGTCATCGTTCCGGAGCCGTGAGCAGGCGCCAGGCCGGCGCGGCTGGGTCTGCACGGCCTCGCCGACCAGCGCGCCTCGGCCCGCAGTTCGTCCCGGTTCACCGAACTCGCACCGCGTTTGATCGCCTCACTCACACGCATCTGACTTTTCTTCGGAGGTCCTCACCATGAACGCCACCGCTCTTCACACCGCAGTCGCCGTTCCAGCCGACGAGGTCGACAACCGCGCCGCCTACCTGGGTTTCGCGTTCGCCTACGTCTTCGGCCACGGCGCGGCCCTGCTCTCGAAGGCCGGGCTGGTCCTCATCCCGTCCTGGCTGCCGATCGGGTTGCTGGGCGCCGGGCTCGTCGCCGGCACGATCCTGTCGATGACGGCGTCGCTGCGTGCTCAACGTGCCGCTGCTCCTGAGCGGCGCCGCGCCGAGAAGCTGGTCGGCACGGCGTGGGTCACCGGGTTCGTGGCGCTGGCGTTGGCGATCACCGGGCTGAGCACCGTCTTCGAGAAACCCGAGCTGCAGACCGTGCTCTGGCCCGCCGGTTCGGCCATCGTGGTCGGGTTGATCTACCTCGCCGAGGGAACTGTGCGCCGCAATGCGTTGCACTACAACCTGGGCACCTGGCTCACGTTGGTGGCGGCTGCGACCCTGTTCGTGCCCGCGCCCGGCTTCTTCGGTGTGCTGGCCGTGCTCGGCGGCGGCGCCTACCTGGTGGCTGCGTTCCTGGAGCCCCGCCGCCTGGCTTCCCTTGCCCGGTGAGGGCGGCCGATCTTCCGGTGCCACCGGTGACCGAGGCGGCGCCATGGGTGCGGCTCGGGTGGGGACCGACACGGGTTCCCCGCCCAACGTTTCAGTTGGCGGTGGAGCAGGTCACCGCCGGGCGGACGGGTTCGGGGCCGGCGGCGACGAACCCGAACGTGGTGGTTCCCCCGGCGGGGAGCACGGCGTTGTGGCCGGCGTCGGTGACGGTCACCGCGGTTGCGTTCTGGCTCAGGGTGCCGTTCCACAGGTTGCCGATGGCGTGGCCCGCGGGTGGCTGCCACGTGACGGTCCAGCCAGTGAGGCCGCGCGGGCCGGTGTTGCGCACGGTCACCTCGGCCTGGTAGCCGCCCGGCCACGAGTTGGTCACCTCGTAACGGGCATCGCAGGCGGTCGTGGTCGTGGTCGTCGTGGTGGAGTTGGTCTGGGCGCTGCCGGGCCGGTCGCCCTGCACGACGATGCCGATCACAACACCGGCGGCGACCAGGGCGGCCGCACCGGTGACCATCGCGATCACCCGGCGTTGCCTGTGCCGGTGCACGAGAAGCAGCCGCGTCCCGCTCTTCACGGCCACCGGGGGCTGAGCGGGCAGCGGCAGTCCCTCCGCGACCACGGCGAGCAGCTCGTGGGCCTCGGCCATCGTCGGGCGTTCGGCCGCGTCACGGTGCAGGAGGCGCAGCAGCACGTCGCCGAGCGGGCCACCCGACCGCGGCGGCTCGACCTCCGCGCGGACCACGCGTTGCAGGAGCGCGTAGGGGTTTTCGTCCAACCCGAACGGCGGCATGCCCTCCAGCGCCGCGTAGAGGGTCGCGCCGAGGGAGAACACGTCTGAGGCGAACGTCGCCCCCTCACCCGCCGCCACCTCCGGCGCCAGGAAAGCCGGCGTGCCGACGATCACGCGAGCATCGGTCACCGTGCCCTCGCCGACTGCGCGGGCGATGCCGAAGTCGGTGATCTTCGCGATGCCGTCCTCGGCGAGCAGGACGTTGAACGTCGAGACGTCCCGGTGCACGATGCCCTCGGCGTGCGCCGCCGCCAGCGCGGCGGCGATCTGCCTGCCCACGGCCGCGACCATGTCCGGCGGCAGCGCGCCCCGTTCGGCGATCAGCGCCGCGAGGCTGCGGGAGGGCAGGTACTCCAGCACCAGACATGGCTTACCGTCGTGCTCGACGACGTCGTACACGCTGATCGCATGCGGGTGACGCAGCCGACCGGCGACCCGGCCCTCGCGCAGCAACTGCGCCACCGCGTCCGGGGACCGCCGGTCCGCGTTGAGCAACTTGACCGCGATCACGCGGCCGAGGCTTTCGTCGCGCGCCTGCCAGACCACCCCCATGGACCCGTGTCCGATCGACGACATCAGCCGGTACCGCCCGGCGATGACCTCTCCCTGCTTCGGCACATGCTGACGCTACTTCGCTGAGCCGGCCATCGGCCACCTCCGGCTTCGTGCGGGGATCAGCCGCCCTGCGTTCTAGAGCCGCACTCGCACCGTGACGCGACCTCTGTCGTCACGGTGCGACGTCGCGTGTCCGGTCTGTTCGGCGCCATTGAGTTCGAGCGTGAGCGGGCCGCCTTCGCCATTGAAGTTGCGCCACCAGGTCTTGGCGTCCGGCATCATCACCCGGATGTCGATGACGTCACCCTTGCGTTGGTAGCCAACGGGTGTGCTGAACTTTCGACCGGACCTCCGGCCCGTGTAGGACACAACCGTGATCCCCTTGCGCACGAGCTTCCCGACGAGCGGCGCGTCACGCAGTCCAACCATCACCTTGTTGACGCCACGCACGACCGGTCCCTTGAAGTTCATGCCCACCAACGTAGCCTCGTAAGTGGAGACCCCCGTCCACTTGGCTCTAAGTGAGAAGAAGTGACCGCCTCACAGTCTCAGTTGCGCGCCGACGCATCGGCGAACCGCGCACTGGTGCTCACCGTCGCGCGCGAGCTCTTCGCCGAGCGTGGACTCGACGTGCCCATGGCCGCGATCGCGCGCCGTGCCGGAGTTGGTGTCGCCACCTTGTACCGGCGCTTCCCCGCCAAGGAGTCGCTGGTGCTGGAGGCGTTCACCGAGCAGTTCTCGGTGTGCCAGACCGCCATCGAGGAGGCGCTGGCGGATCCGGACCCGTGGCGCGGGTTCTGCGCGGTGATCGAGAAGGTGTGCCTGCTGCAGGCCGCCGATCGCGGGTTCACCGCGGCCTTCGTCGCCTCGTTCCCCGACCTGCACTCCGAAGTACGGGACCGGACGTGGCAAGGGTTCGCCGCGTTGGTGCAACGGGCGAAGGACAGCGGACAGCTGCGAGCCGACTTCTCGCCGCACGACCTGACGCTGGTGCTCTTGGCCAACGGCGGCCTCGCGGGCGCGCCCGCGGAGGTGACGATGGCCGCGTCTCGCCGCCTGGTCGCCTACCTGCTCGAGGCCTTCCGGACGGGCACGGACGAACTGCCGCCGCCCGTGCCGCTCAGCCTGGACCTCGTGCTGCGTTAGGGCTACTTGGTGACACATTTCCCGATGAATGCGTAGTGATGCTCCAATGCACGGTTCCGAGCTCGTTCCGACCTCAGTGACGCGGCCACCGCAGCCGCTCCGAGAGAAAGTGTGCCGACCCCCAGCGCACCACCCAGCATCGCAACTTCGGACAACACGTTCGCCTGCCCCACGACAGGAAGAACCGACGCCGCGCCGATTCCACCGACCGAGAACGAGGCGAAGTTGCGGCGAAGCTTGGCCATCGCGCCGCTCGCGCTGACAGTCCTCCTGATGTCGGCGACCCTCTCCTGCATGATCGATCGAAGCTCTTCGACGCCTTCGCCCGCGAGACAGTCGACGCCGTCAACGGCGATCATGCGACGGATTGCACTTCGCAGATCTTTCCTCCACAGCTCGAACGAATCGTCGGCCCGGATCGCGACGACCTCGTTCAGATCGAGATCGGTGGCGTCCGGCACGAGCACGTCGAGCAGGGCGGAGAGGTGCACGCCCTCGGAACGGTTCGCCAGCACCTGATGATCATCTGCAGCCAGCGTCCTTCTCAACTGATCGAACTCACGATCACCGTGGGTGAAGACGTCGACCGCGCATCCAGTCCCCAGTGCGAGTTCCAGACTGCGGAGTGTCCGGTGATCGAGACGCCCGAGCACTTCCTCGCCGAACTTCTCACGAAGCACCCGGTCAGCAAGAAGGTGGTCGTAGTTGGCCGCTGAACCGATTACAACGACAATCCCAGCCTCAATGAGATCCTTCAGCGAATTGAGCAGGTGCAATGTCGCCAGCAACAAATTCGTGCAGTAGTCGAGTGGCTTACCCCTCATCGCCGCAGACGACAACATCAGGATCGGGCTGTTGGCCACAATCCGATGGACGTACAGGAGAGCGGTCAACCCACCTTCGTACGCCGCCGACACCTGATGAGAACAGGTGTCGGCCTTCCACCCCGTCTCAGGCACGAAGTAGGAAAGCTCACCACTCCTGCGGCGCGGAATCTCGTCGCGGTGAGCGTTCGGATACCACGCCTCCACCAGCGCCTTGATCACCGACCGAGAGTTCCGCACCGCCGAGTCGATCAGCTCCGGCGAAAGATCATCGCCGAGGACATCGCGCACAATCGCCAGGTCGTCGCTCAATCCGCACCTCCCACGGCAGAACATCCGGATGTTCTGCCGTGGCGTTACGCGGCCTCACCGCCCGTGCCGCTCGGCCTGGACCTCGCGCTGCGTCAACCCCGCCCTCAGCCCGGATGAGCGCCGACCGTGTCGCGGATCTGGGCGCCCAGATCCGCGGCGGCCGAGCGCGCGCAGTGGGCGCAGCAGAAGAACCGCCCCTCCACCTCCACGCCGTGCCCGATCACGCGGCAGTCGCAGTGCTCGCAGCGTGGGGCGAGGCGCTGGATCGCGCACTCGAAGCTGTCGAACGTGTGCACGCCGCCGCCGACGGTGCGCACCTCGAAGGCCATCCAGTACTCGTTGCCACAGACGTCACAGGTCGCCATGCGCGGAAGAGTGCGGCAGGTCGGGCGGGTCGGCAACTCGACCTTCCAGTTGCGCGACCAACGCCTTCGGGGCGATCACCCGATAGGCGTCCTCGACCAGGTCCGCGACGACGTCCCAGTCGACCTCGACGTCGAGGTACACGCCGAGCCAGCCGCGGTGGCCGACGTAGGGCGGGCGGAAGTAGCTCTCCGGAGCCTGGTCGACCAGCGTCTGCTGGACATCGGGGCCCGCCGCGCACCAGAAAGCCACGCGGTCGTCGTGATGCTGGTTCGCGAACATCACGAAGGTCTTCTTGCCGCGGACGAACCAGGTCGGTTCGCCGTGGCTCAGGCGTTCGGTCACCTCGGGCAGCGCCAGGCAGAGGCGGCGCAGGTGTTCGAGTGCGTCCACCCGGACATCCTGCGCCACATCACCGCTAGCCGATACCCGAACGGATCGCACTGACCAGCTCGCCGTTGGTCGTGTCGCCGGAGAGCTCCCAGAAGAACACGCCGCCCATGTTCTGACCACTGGCCCACGAGATCTTGCTGCGGACCGTGGCCGGGGTGTCGTAGCTCCACCACTGGTTACCGCACTTGGCATACGCGGTGCCCGCGACGGTGCCGTTGGCCGGGCAGCGGCCCTTGAGGACCTTGTAGTCCTCGATGCCCGCCTCGTACGTGCCCGGTGCGGCGCCGGTGGCCGTGCCGCCGGGTGCGGACTGCGTGACGCCGGTCCAGCCTCGGCCGTAGAAACCGAGGCCCAGCAACATCTTGTTAGCCGGAATGCCCTTGCTCTTCAGCTTCTGGATCGCCGCGTCGGTGTTGAAGCCCTGCTGCGGGATGCCGGAATAGCCGGTGAGCGGCGAGTGCGGCGCGGTCGGCCCCTGGGCGGCCCAGGCGCCGAAGAAGTCGTACGTCATGGGGTTGTACCAGTTCACGTACTGCGCGGCGCCGGCGTAGTCCGCCTTGTCGATCTTGCCGCCGGTCGACGCGTCCGCGGTGATCGCCGCGGTCACCAGATTGCTGCCGCCGAAGCGGTTGCGGACGGCCTGCATCAGCGTCTTGAACGAGCTGAAACCGCTGGTGTCACAGGTGAGTCCGCACGCGTTGGGGTACTCCCAGTCGATGTCGATGCCGTCGAACACGTCCGCCCACCGCGGATCCTCGACGAGCCGGTAGCAGGAGTCCGCGAACGCCGCCGCCGCGCTCGGGCTGCTCGCCGCCGCCGGGAAGCCGCCGGACCAGGTCCAGCCGCCGAACGAGAACAGGATCTTGAGGTTCGGATGCAGCTTCTTGAGCTTGCGCAGCTGGTTGAAGTTGCCGCGCAACGCACCCGCGTCCCACGTGTCGGACGTACCGTCCACAGAGGACGCTGCGTCGTAGAACTTGTCGTAGTCCGCATAGGCGTCGCCGAGAACGCACCGCCCGCCGCTCACGTTGCCGAACGCGTAGTTGATGTGCGTCAGCTTGCTCGACGAGCCCGACGTGCGGATGTTCTTGACGTGATAGTTGCGCTGGTAGACGCCCCATTGCACGAAGTAGCCGACGACGCGGTTCGTGATCGCCTGCGCTTCGACGTCCGGTGCTGCCTGAGTTGCCGGTGCTGCCAGGGTTGCCGCGGTCAACAGGGCTGTCGCGGCCGCGATGATTCTGCGCCTGAACATAGCTGTCTCCTCGATGGGTGACGGCGCGGCGGCGCTCAACTCAAGCTAAGTGGACTAGACCACTGACGTCAATGCCCGGACCGGGACACGACACGGAAACCAACGAGTCAGGAACAGGGATCCAGCGGGACGGCGAACGACCAGGTTCGCGCTCTCCACGAACACAAGGGCCCTGAGAGACGACCGGTCGCTCTCCGCGAGCAGGACCCTGCCGGGTGTGGGGTGTCCCCACAGTGACGGCGAACGACCAGGTTCGCGCTCTCCGCGAGCACAGGACCCTGAGAGACCCGGGGTGTGGGGTGTCCCCACAGTGACGGCGAACGACCAGGTTCGCGCTCTCCGCGAACACGGGGGCCCTGAGTGAGCGGGACCGGCCGGATTCGAACCGGCGTTCTCCCTCCGTGCCGGAGGGCGCGTCGACCACTGCGCTACAGGCCCCTTCGCACTGCGTAAGAACACCCTAGTCGGCAAAGGCCGGGCCGTATGCCCTGCGAAAGTGTTGGACCCAATAAGGTTCACGCACCAACCTCGAACTGGACGGTGTCGTGCCAGGGATCGACTACTACGAGTTGCTCGGCGTGAGCCGCGGTGCCAGCGCCGGCGAGATCAAGTCGGCTTACCGCTCTCTCGCCAAGGTCATGCACCCGGACGCCGGTGGGACGTCCGGCAGCTTCCGGCTGCTCCAAGAGGCCTACGAGACGCTGAAGGACCCGGTCCGGCGGGCCGACTACGACCGCCCGACCGCACCACCTCCACCGGCCAGCCGTCCGCCGACACGCTCGCGACCTCGCCGAACAGGCCGAACAGGCCGCCTGCGCGACTTCGGCGACGACCCGAACTACTCGGCCCCCCGCCCCCGCGTCGACCTCGGTTCGATGGACTGGTGGAACCGGATCGACCTGGGCGCGCGCGTCCGCTACGTACCGGCCGCCGGCCTCGGCCACGCCCCGGCAGCCGCCGCGATCGGTGGCTGGTTCGTCCTGCTCATCCCGTTGGCGATGCCGTTGTCGCCGCTGCTCCTGGCCGTCTGGCTGCCCCTCGTGGCCGGCGCCGGTTACGGGGCGTTCCGACTGGTACGCCGCTACATCACCACCGCCAGGGCCGAACGGGCGTTCGCCGGTGAGTACGACGGGAACACCATCTTCGGCCGTCCGGGTGAAAACAGACGCGAACGGCTGACCGCCGGACTGCTGACCGAGTATCTGACGCAACTACCGGGCGTGCGCATCTTCCACGGCCTCGCCTGGCCCGGCTCCGTCTTCACCGACATCGACCACGCCCTGCTGTGCGGCCGCCGCCTGGTCCTCATCGAGTCGAAGTCGTGGCTGCCCGGCCACTACTACTGCGACGAGGACGGCGAACTCTGGCGCAACGGCCACCCGTTCCGAGGCGGCGGCTCACAACTCCTCGACGGCGTGGACCGCTTCGCCGAAATGCTGCCGTGGCTGGAAGTCCGCGGCGCGCTGCTCATCTACCCCAGCCGAGCCGGCGAAGTCACCTGCGACGACGACCTCGACTTCGAGATCCCGCCGATGACGCCGGACCAGTTCGTGCGCGAGATCGGCGACTGGCTGGCCGACGACCCGGCCACCGTCGACCGCGAAGCCCTGCGCGCCCTGGTCCGCCAGGTGGTCTCCGAAGTCCGCGTGGCCGGGGCCTAGTTGCGCGCGCAAGGCTTCGTCGCGTCCACCTGCCGCGGTCGTCAGGCCAGCGGTGAGGTTTGCGGCTGCGGCTAGCTTCGCGATGCGTTTCGTGGTGGTTTCCCCTGTTCAGACCCCCTGCGATGCTAAGGAGACGGGGTGGCGACGGAGAGAGGTTGCACCGCTGAGCGGTACAACTGGCCGCATGTCAGGATTGCCGCCATGACCCGCACGTTGTGCCTCGCCCAGAACCCCGAAGCGGACGCGCTCCTGGCCGAGGACATGTTCGCCCTGCTGACCGGAATGCTGCTCGACCAGCAAATTCCGATGGAGAAGGCGTTCTCCGGCCCCAAGGTCCTGGCCGACCGCATGGGCGGCCTGGACGTGCACCGCATCGCCGAAGCCGACCCCGAGGCCTTCGCCACGATCATGGCCACCCCGCCCGCCGTGCACCGGTTCCCGGGGTCGATGGCCAAGCGGGTGCAGGCGCTGTCGCAGTTCGTCGTCGAGCAGTACGACGGGGATGTCACGCGGATCTGGGCCGAGGGGGACGGGGCCGCGGTGTTCAAGCGGCTCAAGGGGTTGCCTGGGTTCGGGGACCAGAAGGCGAAGATCTTCCTTGCACTTTTGGGCAAACAGATCGGCGTCACGCCTGAGGGGTGGCGGGAGGCGGCCGGGCACTACGGCGAGGAGAACTCCCGGCGTAGCGTGGCCGATGTTGTGGACCAGAAGTCGTTGCTCGAGGTGCGGGACTTCAAGAAGGCCGCCAAGGCAGCGGCGAAGAAGTAGCGCCTGCCGCTTGTTGTCTGGTCCACTGGACGTACGCCGCCAGCCCGAACGAGGTGCCTTCGTACCTCGTGAGAGAAGGGGCGTTGCGTTGCGCATCAAGGCAATTGGCGTGCTCACGGTGCTTGTGCTGAGTCTGACGGTCTCTGCCGCGGACGCTGCCACCACGTGGCCGGGCGACTCCGCCACCAAGACGGCCGACGGCACGAACGTGTTCGGCACGAACCTCAGTGGGCTGTCGTTCGAGAGTGCGAGTGTTGTGTGGGCGGTGAAGAACGGCCCTTCCACGCTCTACCGGCTCGTACCGAGCGGCAGTGCGTGGAAGGTTGAGCAGAAGAGGTCGCTGCGGTTCAAGAACGGGCAGGGCGATCCGGATGCTGAAGGGGTTGTGAGCACGCCGGATGGGCTTTTCGTCGTCGTTGAGCGGGACAACGACGATGGCGACGTCAGTTTGCCGATGGTGCTGAAGTACGGGAGTGGCAGCAATGCCACGGCGGAGTGGGAGTTGCCGGGGATGCCCTCGGTCGAGCCCAACGACGGGCCCGAAGGTATCTCGTGGGTGCCGGATGCGTTCCTCACGAAGCAGGGATTCAAGGACGACGCCGGGAAGTTGTACGACCCGGCCGACTATCCCGGGCATGGGAGCGGGTTGTTCGCGGTCGGGCTGGAGGCGACCGGTGGCGTGTTCCTGTATGCGTTGCAGGACAGCGGGGTCAGGCTGGTCGCGAAGTTCGCGAGTGGGCTCGGGCAGGTGATGGACCTCGAGTTCGACGGCAGCCAGTTGTGGGCGACCTGCGACAACCACTGCAACGGGCAGGCGACGACGCTGACGATCAGTGGTGGCAAGTTTCGGACGAAGGCGACGTACGACCGGCCGGCCAAGCTGCCGAATGTGAACCTCGAAGGTTTTGCGATCTCGCCGAGCTGCGCCAACGGCAAGAAGGTCGTGTTGTGGGCGGATGACGACAACACGGACAGGCACGCGCTCAGGAGCGGTTCGCTGAACTGCACGGTGTAAGCGGGTTTGTCGGGGTGCGGAGCTAGGCTGCCGCGCGTGACCGCACCCCGCATTCCCGGCCTGACCGACCTGAGACCCTTAGGTGCTGGCGGGTTCGCCACCGTCTACCGGGCCCATCAGGCGCAGCTCGGGCGCGATGTCGCGGTGAAAATCGACAACCGGGTGCTCGCCGACGAGCGGGACAGGCGCAGGTTTTTGCGTGAGGCGCACGCTGCGGCCAAGTTGTCGGGGCATCCGCATGTGGTCGGGGTGCACGACGCGAACATCACCGCCCAGGGCACGCCGTACATGGTCATGGAGCTTTGCACGGGTGGGTCGTTGGCCGACCAGCTGGACCAGCGCGGGCCTTTGCACCACGAGCAGGTGCGAGATCTCGGCGTCAAGCTCGCGGACGCGCTGGCGGCGGCGCATCAGGAAGGTGTGCTGCACCGGGACATCAAGCCCGGCAACATTCTGGTCGACCGGTACGGGACGCCGAAGCTGGCGGACTTCGGGCTCGCGGCGTTGCTCGACGCTCAGGGCGGCAGCACGGTCACGCGTGACGCCCTGAGCCCCAGTTATGCGCCGCCGGAAGCGTTTGCGATGGCCGAGCCCACGCCGCAGGCCGACGTCTACTCGCTGGCCGCGACGCTCTACACGTTGCTCGCCGGCAAACCGCCGCGGCCGGTGCCGTGGCCGATCAGCAGCTTCGACCAGCTCGGCGAGATCTTGCGCCGACCCGTGACCGCGGTGAACGGGGTGCCGCCGGCGTTGCACGAGACCATCGCGCGCGCCCTGCACCCGGACGCCAACCTGCGCACGCCGAGCGCGGCGCAGTTGCGTGATGAGCTGCGTGACCCGGCTCGGCTGCCTGTCCAGTCCCCGGCGCCGAGGAAGCGCAAGGCCTGGCCGTTCGTCGCCGCCGGGGTCGCCGCCGTGGTGGCGGCGACGGCGCTCACCTGGAACCTCCTCGACAACGAGAAGGCAGGCGCCCAGGGGCCGGGGCCTGCGACGACGCAGCCGGGCGGGGCCGAGGACATCCCGCCGTTCCTCAAGAAGTGCGGCGACAAGTTCTGTATCGACAAGTCGACCTGCTTCCGCGGGATCAACGACGTCGGTGGCAAGCCGTCCACTGCGCGCAAGGTCGGCAGCTGCGCGGACGAGCACTACTGGGAGGCGTTCGCAGGTGGCTGGCTCTCCGGTGAGATCCCGGCGGTCGCGTCGGAGGAGCTGCTGAACTCCGTGGAGGTGAAGACCATCTGCACGCCCGGCCTGATGAAGGCGAACACCCGGCCGACCGTCGACACGACCGGCTGGAACATGGCCGCCGTCGGATACGCGGACGGCAACCGCAACTACTTTCTGTGCCTCGGCGCCGAACCCGAAGCGGGCGAAGTGGTGACCAGCGCGTTCGGCAGCTGACTGCGATTCCCCCGACAAACATGTTGGGGGAATCGTGGCGGTGCCGGGACTCGGCGTCTGCCCCAGCGGCTTCGGGGAGACCGAGAACAACCCCGGTGACCGGCCGAGGGGCGGCTCGCGCTGGAACATCCCCGGGCCTGACCACGAGTCCTCCGTGCGGATCAACTGAAAATCCACTTGCGACGGTCGGTAACGTGGATCGATGTGCGTGTTCACGCCAGTCTGATCATTGCCGGCTTCCGAAGGTATTCAACTTATCGACAAGCGATGCTGGCCGGAATGACCGCGAACGTGGTCTTCGGCCTGCTGCGGGTCGCCGTGCTCGTCGCCGCTCTCAAGGCGGCGAACGGCGAGATCGCGAACTACGACATCGCTGCTGCAAACACGTACGTCTGGATCGGGCAGGGGCTGCTCGGGTTCATCCTCCTGTGGGGAACCAACGAGCTCGCCGAGCGCGTGCGATCCGGTGACGTCGTCGTCGACCTGTATCGGCCTTGGCACCTGCAGGGCGCACTGCTCGCGGGCGACATCGGCCGCGGCGGTTACGCGTTCATCACCAGGCTGGTGCCGCCGATGGCGCTCGGCATGCTGTTGTTCCCGTTCCAGTTTCCCGAAAACCTGATGCAGTGGCCGCTGTTCCTCCTCAGCGCGGTGATCGCGCTCGTGATCAGCTTCGGCTTCCGGTTCCTGATCGACCTCAGCGCGTTCTGGCTGCTCGACAACCGGGGGCTGTACGGGTTCTGGAACATCTCCTCCGGCCTGCTGTGCGGGCTCATCGTGCCGATCGCGTTCTTCCCGGGCTGGGCGCGGGAGGTGCTGTGGATGACGCCGTTCCCGGCGTTGCTGCAGGCCCCGATCGACGTGTTCCTCGGGCACGGCAATCCGGTGAAGATCCTGCTGTACCAGGCTTTCTGGGCCGCGGTCATCCTGGCGCTGGGACACCTCGCCCTGCAGCGGGCGACGCGCAGGGTGGTGATCCAGGGTGGCTGAGACCATCTACCCGAAGCTCATCGGCGCGCGGTTGCGCAGCCAGATGTCGTACCGCGCGTCGTTCGCGCTCGACCTGGTCACGCAGGTGCTGGCGCAGTGGACCGAGCTGGTCGTCATCCTGGTGCTGTTCAGCCAGATCAACGCGCTCGGCGGCTTCACGAAGAGCGAAGTGCTGCTGATGTACGCGTTCGCGGGCGTGGGTTTCGGCGTCGCGGACCTCTTCGCCGGTCAGCTCGACAACCTGCCGACCTACATCCGCACCGGCAGCTTCGACGTGCTGCTGATGCGGCCGCTCGGCACGTTGCCGCAGATCATGGTGTCGGACATCCGCCTGCGCCGGATCGGGCGCATCATCGGCGGGCTCGCCGTGATGGGCTACGCGCTCACCCACGTCGACGTCGACTGGACGCCGGCGAAGGTCGCGCTGACCATCGCGACGCCGGTGGCGGGCGCGGTGATCTTCAGCTCGGTCTGGGTCGTGGGGTGCTCGGTCTGCTTCTGGATCGTGGAGGGCCGCGAGCTCTCGAACTCCATCACCTACGGCAGCAACACCTTCACCTCGTACCCGATCAACGTCTACTCCGGGCCGTTGCGCTGGCTGATGGCGTTCGTCGTGCCGGGTGCGTTCGTCGCGTACTACCCGAGTCTCGCGCTGCTCGGGAAAGAAGATCCGCTCGGTCTGCCGGGCTGGGTCAGCTGGACATCACCACTCGTCGCGGCACTGGCGGCAACGGCAGCCGGGCTCATCTGGCGGTTCGCGGTCAGGCACTACCGGGGAACGGGATCATGATCGAGGTCAGGGAGCTCCGCAGGGAGTTCAAGGTAGCCACGTCCAAAGGCCTGCGCCGCAACTACAAGACCGTCACCGCGGTCGACGGCGTCACGTTCGACGTCGCGGCGGGTGAGGCCGTCGGGTACGTCGGGCCGAACGGTGCCGGCAAGTCCACGACGATCAAGATGCTGACCGGCATCCTGGTGCCGACCAGTGGCCACCTCCGGGTCAGCGGGGTGGACCCGTCCAAACAGCGTCGCGATCTCGCCAAACGCATCGGCGTCGTGTTCGGCCAGCGCAGCCAGCTCTGGTGGGACCTGCCGCTCCAGGACAGCTTCGACCTGCTGCGGTCGATCTACCGGGTGTCCGCGCCGGACTACCGGACCAGGCTCGACGAGTGCGTCGAGCTCCTCGGGCTGCAGGACCTGCTGATGACCCCGGTGCGGCAGCTGTCGCTGGGCCAGCGGATGCGCGGCGAGATCACGGCCGCGCTCCTGCACGCCCCGGAACTGCTGGTGCTCGACGAACCGACCATCGGACTGGACCTGGAGTCGAAGGAACGCCTGCGGGAGTTCCTGGCGGACATCAACACCCGCCGCGGCACCACCCTGCTGCTCACCACGCACGACCTGGACGACATCGAGCGGCTCTGCCCGCGGCTGATGGTGATCGACCACGGCATGGTGCTCGCCGACGGTCCGCTGCACACCCTGCGCGAGGAGGTCACGCCGGAACGCACGCTGGTCATCGACCTCAGGGAACCCGGAGAACCTCCGAACGTCCCTGGAGTAACGGCGGTGCGCAGTGAGGCGAACGGGTTGCGACACCACCTCACGTTCCGGCGAGCGGAGACCACGGCGGCGGCGCTGATCACGCAGGTGGTGCGGCAGGTGGAGGTCCACGACCTCGCCGTCGTCGAGCCGGAAATCGACGACGTTATTCGGAAGCTCTACCAGCGCCAGGTCGCGCAGCACGCACCTCGGTAGAGTCGGTGGTGACATAAACGGACACATCGGGCAGAAGGAGAGCGAATGCGCCTACTCGGACCGCTGGCAGCAGCCGTCATCGCGTTGGGCAGCCTGACGGCGTGCGACGCGATCCAGGGCGTCAGCGACACCGCGGACAAGGTCAAACTGTGCGCGGACGCGATCCAGTTGGTCGGGTTCTCGCCGGACATGAGTGACCCGCAGAAGGCACTGGAGGAGACCCAGGCCAAGGCCGCGGAGTTGGAGAAGCTCGCCACCTCCTCCCCGGACGAGCAGGTGAAGAAGGCTCTCGAGGAAGCGGCCAACGGCATGCAGAACGTCGGCTCGGCCGCGGACTGGGTGCAGCAGAAGGCCGATCTCGCCGCGAAGGTGTCCGCAGCCTGCGGTGGATGAGTCCTTGAGCCCCTGTTGCGACCCTCCGGTGTCGGCTTAGGCTTTGTCGCGTTCAGCGCGCCAGCCTCACGCCGCACACCGGAGGTGTCGCAGCATCATGCAAGCAACAGTTGGTGACAGGCTCCACGTTCACAGCCGCTCGGTCGGGCTCGAAGAGCGCCTCGGCGAGATCCTCGAAGTGCGCGGAACCGACGGCGCCCCGCCGTACCTGGTCCGCTTCAACGACGGTCACGAGGGCCTGGTGTTCCCCGGCCCGGACTGCATCGTCGAGCCACGCGGGGCCATCTAGGCCGCCGCGGCCTAGCCCAGCACCGTCGTGATCAACTCCTCGGCGAGCTGAGGAGTCGCTGCCGCCACGCCTGACCACCGATGGGTCAGGTCCGGCTCGAACGTGAACGGCCGCCCGTGCAGGTCGAGCAGCACTCCACCGGCGGCGGGCACGGTGACCAGCGCCGTCGCGAGGTCCATGATCCGGTGCGTGTCGCTGCCCGGATCGATGAACGCGTCCACGGTGCCCTCGGCGACCAGCATCGTCTCCAGGCAGGTCGTGCACAGCACGCGGATACGGTCGGCGCGGTTCGCGATGCGCAGCCACGCGTCCTGCGTACCGTTCTTCGGGCGCATCAGGCAGACGGACGCGCCATCCAAAGTCTTGCGTCCGGTCGTGCGGAACGACGTCGGAACTCCTGCGCGCGCATGCCACGCACGGCCGGTGTCGAACCAGGTCGTCAACGCCTCGGTAGCCGTGCCATCAACGACAACGGCGCCGGCGAAGCACGAGAGAGGCACGCCGAACGCGGCGTTCGCGGACCCGTCGACCGGGTCGATGACGAGGGTGACCGAGGAACCGTTGTCGACGAACCCGGCTTCCTCGGAGAGCAGGTTCACGCGATTGCGGTGGATGGACTCCAGAATCGCGTCTTCGACGATGCGATCGACGCGCATCGTCGGTGTTCCATCAGCGCCGTCCGCTACTTCTTCGCGGAGCTCCAGGCGCGTGTGCAACGAACGGGCGTGCCCGTACGCCGCCGACGCCGCGCGAGCGGCATCAGCGAGCGCAGGGTGCACGTCATCGGAGAGTTGTGGCTGGGGAACGTCCCATGGGATCAGCACGTTCCCCACACTGCCACGACAACTCAGATCAGGCCGAGGCCCTTCACCGCGTCGCGCTCCTCGACCAGCTCGGCCACGGAGGCGTCGATGCGGCCGCGGGAGAACTCGTCGATCTCCAGGCCCTGGATGATCTCGTAGCTGCCGCCGGAGCACTTGACCGGGAACGACGAGATGATGCCCTCGGGCACGCCGTACGAACCGTCCGACGGGATCGCCATCGAGGTCCAGTCGGTGCCGTTGACCCAGTCGTGGATGTGGTCGATGGCGGCGTTCGCGGCCGACGCGGCCGAGGACGCGCCACGGGCCTCGATGATCGCCGCACCGCGCTTGGCGACGGTCGGGATGAAGTCGTTCTCCAGCCACGCCTGGTCGTTCACGGCCTCGGCGGCGGTCTTGTCGCCCACCTTGGCGTGGAACAGGTCCGGGTACTGGGTGGCCGAGTGGTTGCCCCAGATCGTCATGTTCTGGATGTCCGTGACCGCGACGCCCAGCTTCTTGGCGAGCTGCGACAGGGCGCGGTTGTGGTCCAGGCGGGTCATCGCCGTGAAGCGCTCACGCGGGACGTCGGGCGCGTGCTGCTGCGCGATAAGAGCGTTGGTGTTGGCCGGGTTGCCGACCACGAGCACCTTCACGTCGTCCGCGGCGCCGGCGTTGATCGCCTCACCCTGCGGCTTGAAGATGCCGCCGTTGGCCTCGAGCAGATCGCCGCGCTCCATGCCCTTGGTGCGGGGCCGGGCGCCGACGAGCAGGGCCACGTTGACGCCGTCGAACGCGGTCTTCGCGTCGTCGGTGATCGTGATTCCCTTGAGCAGCGGGAAGGCGCAGTCGTCCAGCTCCATCGCGGTGCCCTCGGCGGCCTTCAGCGCGGGAGTGATCTCCAGCAGGCGAAGGTTGACCGGGACATCGGGACCCAGCAGGTGGCCGGAAGCGATGCGGAAGAGCAGTGCGTAGCCGATCTGGCCGGCTGCACCGGTGACAGTGACGTTCACGGGCGTGCGGGTCATGAGCCTTCCCGAATGACGGTCCTCGTTGACGTCGGGCAGGTCGCCCGGCGACCCGCACGTTACCAACACGTGGCCAATGCGAGAGTGTGAGAGTGGACAACCCTGTTGAAGAGATCGGCGAGGACTACGCCGACGCTGTGATGCACGGTCAGCACTGGGAGAAGAGGTCTTTCACCGACTGCGACTTCACCGAAGCCGACCTCCGCGAACTCGTCACGACGGGGTGCACGTTCACCCGATGCGACTTCACCCGGACGGACCTCGGTGAGTCGAAGCACCACGCGACCGCGTTCCGGCAGTGCACCTTCGACCGCACGGTGCTGACGCGGTCGAGCTTCAACTCGTGCAGCCTGATGGGCTCGAACTTCGTGGACTGCGTGCTGCGGCCGGTCACCTTCACCGAGGTGGACTTCACGCTGGCGTCGTTCGTGAAGGCGCCGCTGTACGACCTGAAGCTGACCGGCCAGCGGTTCCGCGAGACGAACCTCAGCGAGGCCGACCTGCGCAACACCGACCTGAGCAACGCGGACCTGATGGGCGCGCGGCTGCTCGACGCCAAGCTGGACGGCGCGGATCTGCGCGGGGCGAAGGTGGACGCCAACGGGCTCCGGCAAGCCAAGCTCGCCGGAGCCCTCATCGACATCGACACGGCGGTCGCCTTCGCGGCCGCCTACGGACTAGTTGTCGGCTGATCCCGTGATCTCGACCAGCACGCCGTCGGCGACCATCTCCTCGATCGCCTTCGGCAGCAGGTAGGCCGTTCCGCCGCCGGGCTGCTCGAACCACGGCACCGCGACGCCGCTCAGTACCTCGAGCGGGCGGCGCAACCGGTACACGCGGTACGGGCGGTTGATCCACGACGGCACGAGGCTGCGTTCCGGGAACGGGGTGCCCGCCACGTAGACGAGGTTGCCGCTCTGGTCGCCGTAGCGGTCGATCTCGGTACCCGTCGGCAGCTCGAACATCTGCTTGTGGCGGAACAACGTCAGCGGCGGCTCGCCGGGCAACGGCCCGATCGGGAACTTCCGCTTCGACGGCTCCTCCTGCGCGACGGCGGCGGTGACCGGCGACGGTGCGGGAGCCTGCTGCGGCGGTGCAGGAGGCGGAGGCGGCGGGGCCTGCTGCGGCGGCAGGGGCGGACGCTGCGGCGGAGCGGGACGGCGCGGCTCCTCGCGGAAACCGTTGCCCATCGGCCGCTGCTGCTGCGGTGGCGGAGCTTGTGGCGTACGCACGATCGTGCGGAAGTTGCCCATCACCAGCCTGCCGACCAGGTACGCGGACGCGTCCTCGACCTTGTCGAACCGCACCGGGCTCTTCGGGCCGTGGTCGAACCAGCACACCTCCCAGCTGTCACCGTCGAGGCGCAGCGTCCAGGTGCGGTCGGCCGGCTCGCCGATCCGGTACACGCCGTGCGGCACGCTGAGGTCGTCCAGCGCCCGGCGGGTGCCCGCGAGCTCGCGGTCCTCCTCCGGCGTGACCTGGCGCGGCTCGGGTTCCGGCTCCGGCTCCGGTTCCGGTTCGGGTTCGGGTTCCGGTTCGGGCTCCGGCTCGTTGAACAACGCCGCGTCGAACTGCGTCGTCTCCTCGACCTGCGCCGGCGCGGGGACCGGAACGGGCACAGGAGCCGGCACCGGCGCGAGCTCGACGACGGGCTCGTGGAGTTCCGGCTGGTCGAACGACTGCTGTTCGAACTGCTGCGGCTCGAACGGCTGCTGTTCGAACTTCTGTGGTTCGAACTGCTGGGGTTCGAACACCTGCGGCTGCTCGAACGGCTGGGGCTCGAACACCTGCGGCTCGAACGGCTGGGCCTCGAACGCCGTGGTGGTCTCGATCTCCTCCTCGGCGAGGTCCGGCTCGTCGGCCGTCACGGCGACGATCGGGTGCTCCTCGGTGACCTCGGCCGGGCTCTCCTGCGGCTCGTCGAGGACCGGGCTCCACGCCATCGTGTCCTGCATGGCGTCGCGCGGACGCTCCTCGACCTCCGGCAGGAGGCTGTCCGTGCGCTCCTCCTCGCGGTGGTGCGTGAGCAGGACGGGCTCGTCCGGACCGGCGGTCGGGATCTCGGGTTCTTCGACGACGTCCACGACCTCTTGTTCGTCGTCGAGGTCCGTTTCGTTCGCGGTCTCGGCCACGTACTCCGCGTCGGCGTCCGGAACGGTCTCGGGGACGACCTCGACCTCGGGGACGACCGCGGGAATGATCTCCGCGACCGGCTCCGGCTCCTCTTCCTGCACCTCGCTCGGGTGCGGGGCGAAGAGGTCCATGCCGGCGCCGTAGGTGTCGCGCAGGGTCCGGTCGTCGACGTCGGGCACACCGTCGGAGTCGAAGACCACCCGATAGGGCGGACCGTCACCGGCCATCGGCGGCACCGCCACCGCGACCGTGGCGCCGATGTCGTCCGGTACCTGCTCGACCTGCGGCTGCTCGGTGGTGAGCTCGGCCGCCACCGGCTCGGGGGTCAGCGGCTCGAAGTCGTACTCCGGCTCCGGTTCCGCGTCGAAGTTCGGCGCCTCGACGTACTGCGTCGCGTCCGGCTCCGGTTCGGGCTCCTTGCGCACCGGCGGCGGGAGCAGCTGGGTGCCGGGAGGAGCGGCGGGCGCGCCGATGTTCGCGGCGGCGGCGAGCCGGGACTCCTCGGAGACCTCGGGCAGGGTGAAGCCCGCGGCACGGGCGCGCTCGACCAGCTCGGGCTCGGGCGGCACGCCGTACTTGTGCAGGTAGTAGGTGACACCGGCCGGCCAGATCCACACACCGTCGGTCTGGAACCCGGACGGCACGATCTGGGGGCTGTCCCCGTGCAGGACGTCGGCGTCGAAGCCACGGCCGGCGACCGCGACGGGGGCGCTCGACAGGTACTTCAGCAGCGGCGCGACCTCGGTCTCGGGCACCGGCGGCCGGTTGACCGACGGACGGCCACCCGGCCCGGCGCCGTCGAACACCCGCACCGTGCGGAACACCGGCGTCGGCGGGCTCAGCCGGCGGCGCAGCCAGTCCGGGATGTTCTCGTCGACCCGCGGGAAGAACCGCATCTCGTCGAAGTACGCCTGCTGCGGAGGCGGCGTCTGCCAGCTCGGCTCGGCGCGGTCGAAGTCGAGGTTGTAGCTGGACGGGTGGTCGAGCTGGTAGCGGGCGTTCGACCAGCTTCCCCTGCCCTCGCGGTGCATGCCGGCCCGCAACCGGGCGAACAGCGACGCGACCTCCTGCGGCACCGCCCAGGCGTGCGAGGTGCCGTCCTGCAACCGCAGTTCGGCCTCCAGCTCGAAGTACCGGCCGGTGGCGCGGTACTGCGCGATCACACTCCGCCAGTCCTCCGGCGCGGCACGCATGAGGGTCAGGCCGATCTGCTTCACCAGAGCGTCCTGCTCTGTAGGGTTCAACGGCTTCGGCTCGGACACGCCAACATCTTCCCCCGCAACTCGCCGGATCGCACACGTCCCCCGCCACTGCGCCGAACGGTGGAGGCCCGACCATAACGCGGTGGCCGGTCCCCGTTAAAGCTGATCAAGAACACCCCTGTCTCGGCTGGAGGAGATGTGACGCGGTCCGCGCGGGTCACCGGCGGCCTGCTGGCGGTCGCCGGCGGGTTCGCCATCGCGGTCCAGGCGCGCGTCAACGGGACGCTGGCACAGGCGTTGCAGAACGGTCTGCTCGCGGCGTTGATCTCGTTCGCCGGCGGGTGGATCGTGCTGCTCGCGGTGGTGTTGTCCCGGCAGTCGGGACGGGCCGGACTGCGCCGGTTGCACGACGCGCTCGGGCAGCGGCGGATCCGGTGGTGGGAGTGCGTCGGCGGGGTCAGCGGCGCGTTCCTGGTGGGCTCGCAGGGGCTGACGGTCGCGATCATCGGTGTGGCGGTGTTCACGGTCGCGGTCGTGATCGGGCAGGTCGTGAGCAGCATGGTGATCGACCACCTGGGGGTCGGGCCGGGCGAGTCGAAACCGTTCACAAAGACTCGTGTCGTCGGCGCGGTCGTCGGCGTTATCGCGGTCGTCGTCGCGGTTTCGGACCGGTTCACCTCTCCGGGTGCGCTGTGGCTCGCGGTGCTGCCACTGCTGGCGGGTCTGCTGATGGGCTGGCAGCAGGCGGTGAACGGGCTGGTCCGCGAGGCCGCGGCCAACTCCGTGGTGACGATCCTGGTGAACTTCACGGTGGGCACGACGGCGTTGGCGCTGGTCAACCTCGTGGTCCTGGGCGGCGTGCCGGGTGCCTTCCCGTCCGACTGGCGGCTCTACCTCGGCGGCCTGCTCGGCATCGTCGGGGTGGGCGGCGCGATCGTGTCCGTCCGGTTCATCGGCGTGCTGATGGTCGGGTTGTGCGCCGTGTGCGGGCAGCTCATCGGGGCGGTGATGCTGGACGCGGTGAGCGGGCGCCTGGCGTTGGCGACCGTCGTCGGCGTGACGCTGACGCTGGTGTCGGTGGGCATTGCGGCGTGGCCCAGTGGGAAGATGTGTCCAAGAGGGAAGGGTGCACAGTGACTGCGACGCTGCTCAACGGCAAGGAAACCCGGGACGCGCTGTTCGAGGACCTGAAGGCGCGGGTCGCCGCGCTGCCGGCGCCGGTGGGCCTGGCCACCGTGCTGGTCGGCGACGACCCCGGCTCGCACTCGTACGTCAAGGGCAAGCACTCGGCGTGCGCGAAGGTCGGCATCAACTCGATCCGCCGCGACCTGCCCGAGACGACCACGCAGGAGGAGCTGGAGGCCGTCATCGACGAGCTGAACGCGAACCCCGAGGTCACCGCCTACATCGTCCAGCTGCCGCTGCCCAAGCACCTGAACGCGAACGCGATCCTGGAGCGGATCGACCCGCGCAAGGACGGCGACGGCCTGCACCCGGTCAACCTGGGCAAGCTCGTCCTCGGCGAGGAGGCCGCACTACCCGCGACGCCGCGCGGCATCGTGGAGCTGCTGCGCCGCTACGAGGTGCCGATCGCCGGCGCGAACGTCACCGTCGTCGGCCGCGGCGTGACCGTGGGCCGCCCGATCGGCCTGCTGCTGACCCGCCGCAGCGAGAACGCCACCGTGACGCTGTGCCACACCGGCACCAAGGACCTCGCCGCCGAGGTGCGCCGGGCGGACATCGTGATCGCCGGCGCCGGCAGCCCTGGCCTGATCACCAAGGACATGGTCAAGCCGGGTGCCGCGGTGGTCGACGTCGGCATCACCCGCACCGAGGCCGGCCTGGTCGGCGACGTCGCCAAGGACGTGGCCGAGGTCGCCGGGTGGCTCGCCCCGATGCCGGGCGGTTCCGGCCCGATGACCGTCGCGATGCTGCTCACCAACACCGTCGAAGCCGCCGAGCGCGCCCATGCAGCGGTCTGACGCCGAGGCGCTCATGCCGGAACAGCGCTGGCGCTCAGGCCCCGGGAAGCACCTGCCGTTCGCGCTGGTGCTCGGGGTCGGCGCGCTCGGGCTGGTGCGGATCTTCCAGTACCACTGGCGGCAGGGCGCGGTCCTGCTGGGCGTGTCGCTGCTGGTCGCGGCGGTGCTGCGGATCCTGGTGACCGACGAGCAGGCGGGTCTGATCAAGATCCGCGGCCGGGGCATGGACGCGTTCCTGTACTCGACCCTGGGCATCGTGCTGATCGCCGTGGCGCTGACGATCACCGGTGGTCCGCTGAGTCGTTAGATTAGGGCCGATAGCGCGGTCGACCAGGACCTCGATGAGCTCGTCGAGGTCCATCGGTTCGACGATGCCCGGCAGCGTGAGCCGTTCGTAGATCAACCCCGTCATCGCGAAGTACAGCGTGAGGACGGTCATCCGGTCGCCGGGCAGCTTCGACTCCTCGTTGAACGCGATGTTGAAGTCGAGGTTGTCGGCGACCTGTTTGGTGAGCGCCGTCCGCAGGTCCGGCCGGCGCGTGGCTTCGAGCCGAAGCTCCATCATCGCCAGGTAGCAGGCCTTGCCGGCGTCCGCCCGTTTGACGATGTCGTGCATGAACTTCAGGCTCAGCGCCTTGTCGCGCGGCATCGCCAGCGACTCCGCGATCGACTCTTCGGACGGCATGAGCCGTTCGGTCACCCTGGCCGCCACCTCCGACATCAGGTCGTCGCGGCTGGCGAAGTAGTTCGACGCCGTGCCCGCCGGCACCGCCGCCTTCGCGTCGATCGCGCGGTAGGTCAGCCCCCGCGCGCCCTCCTCCGCCAGGACGTCGATCGCCGCGTCCAACAGGGCCGTTCGCCGTGCTTCGTTCCGGACCACGATTCCTCCTTGACAACCACTACAGCCATAGTACTACAGTTGTCGTGGTTGAAGCGAGACTAAGGGGATGATCTGCATGCGAAAGCTCGTCTACTACGTGGCAGTGACACTGGACGGGTTCATCGCGGCCGAGGACGGAACCTTCGACGGGTTCATCTTCGAAGGCGACCACATGAGCGGCATCAACGCCGAGTACCCGGACACGCTGCCGACCCAGTTCCGCGAGGCCCTGGGCCTGCAGGACGCGCCGAACCGGAACTTCGACACGGTGCTGATGGGCCGCAACACCTACCAGATCCCGGGCGGCCTGGCCTCGCCGTACGCGCACCTGCGCCAGCTCGTCGTGACCACCCAGGCGATCGACACGCCGGACGACGTCGAGGTGATCGGCCACGACGTGGTCGAACGGGTCCGGGAGCTCAAGCAGCAGGACGGGCTCGACATCTGGCTGTGCGGCGGCGGCAAGCTGGCCGCCGCGCTGCTGCCGGAGATCGACAAGATGCTGATCAAGATTCACCCGGTGGTGTTCGGCCGCGGAATCCCGTTGTTCGACGGGAAGGCCGACATCACGAAGTTCGCGCGCACGGACGCGCGCCTGTTCGAGAGCGGGGTCTCGTTCATGACCTACGAGCGCCATTCCTAAATCGCGTTGATCGGCTGGGGCCCGTACGTAATCTTGGCGCACAACGAGCGGAGGGGAAGTCATGACGAGCAAGCGGAACGGCTGAAGCGCCCAGTGAGCGCTGACGCTTCCATGCGGCCGTCGGTGCGACCGAACCCCGTGCGACCGTCGTCGCAGGTGAACGACTCGGCTCCCCACCCTGTCCTGACCTGGTGACATGTCTTGGGGAGCCGCCCATCGGGTAACCGATCCGGGCGGCTTTCTCTTTTCTGTCACTTTTCTTGCCCTTTTAGCTCACGGACAGAGCGCTTTTACGAACGCCGAAGTCCAGGTTCGATTCCCGGCAGGGGCACTCACGGGTGCGAGGGAGACGGCAACCCACCTCATTTGGGATAAGGACACACCGCGTTCGACTCGCGGGCATCCGACTGCACAACTCAATCCGACAACCGAATATCTCCACAACGGGTCGCTAGCTCAACTGGCAGAGCAGTCGCCTCTTAAGCGACGGGTTCGGGGTTCAAGTCCCTGGCGGCCCACCACACCCCGTGGCCCAACGGACACGGCACCGGCACCCGAGGCCGGAGACGCAGGTTCGACTCCTGCCGACGTCCAGCACCTGTTCGCCGATTCCCCCTGCTCGAACCGGGCCTCACATGCCTGAACCACTGGTGGCCCGACGGCCCCGCCCTTCGGCGCCACGACCTGCCCAGCGACTCGCCTTCGGCGGCGTCGGAATCAAAGAATGACACTGGAGTGATCGTCGCCGATCACGGACCGAGCAGCCGGATCGCGGCCAGCACCGAGCCCGCCAAGGTCGGCTGCACCCCTCCGCCCGCACGGAGAGCGGAACGTCGTGCGCGCTGACGACATCGTCGAAGTCATGACGCCTGCAGCGGATTGCCTTAACCCCACTCAGGGTGGCCGGGAGACATCAAGCATGCGGTCATGCCATATGATTCGCAGCGGCTGAGCAATTGATCGACCGCCGAGGTCCTTCGCATTCTCCCGAGCTGGGCGATCATCTCGCGCAGCGCAGATTCCGCTCGGCCGGAGTACAGAAACTGGTACTCGTCGAGAAACCGGTTCCAGTAATAGTAAGCGGACCTGTTCCGGCCGGCGGCCAGTTGACACTCCGCCAGCACCGCCGTGGTGAGGATTCGCGCTCTGCGTTGCCCGGAAGGGAGCTCGCGCAGGCAACGCAGCAATGATTCGGTTGCCAGCGGAAGATCGTGCAGCTTGACGTAGACTTGGGACATTCGAAAGGCGAGCACGGCCGCACTGTAGGAACACGTCGGGTCGGAGCGCCCGCCGGCGCCGGAGCACCTGCCGAAGCTGACCTCATCGAGCAACCGCAGGGCTTGGCCGGCGCTGCCGAGTTCCGCATGCGCGACCGCCTCTTGGGTCAGAAGCAAGAGCCTCATCCCGGGCGGTTGCGTGCCCGATTCACCCGCCAGCTTCTTTGCGGCCGCAACGACTTTCAGCGCATACTCAGGATGGCCGAGCATCGTGGCCTGGTTGGCGAGATCACAGAGTATCTGCAGGGCGAGACCATGGTCGCGCGCCGCAACGGAGACACGCAGAGCCGCGAGATAGTAGCCCTGCCCGAGGCCGTGTTCGTGGCGGTCGACGTGCTTGATGCCGAGGCGTTGCGCCAGCCGGACGGCACAGCGGACAAGACGTGGCCTGTTGCCGTCCAGGCCGGCACACGAAAGCATTTTCAGGATATCGTTGAGAAGGTAGGCCGTCGTCGCCCGGCAAGCATGACCACCCCCGAAGAGATCATCCAGATTGCCCAGCACCGCAGTTGTTTCTTCGACTGCCTGGATCTGCGCCGTCATAAAAACTCGTGGCAGTTTCTCGGCGGCCTGAGGCACGAGCAGAACGTTGCCATCCCAGGAAAGCCCATCCCAAGAGAAGTCCGCAGTTCGATACGGAGTCCGGTGCAGACGAGTCCGGGACCGGTGGTCGAGACAGCCCTCGGCCAGCCTCTCGAGCCCGGTCAGCGGGTCTCCGCAGAGGTCATGGACGACCTGCTGATCAGCCTCGTCAGGCCGGGCGAATCCGGCGTCGGCCGTAGTCAGACTCTTGCCCAGTTTGATGCTCAGCGCGTTCACGATCAGCGGAACAACCGGGGTGCGCGGCATCGCGCCGGCCAGCCAGTGAGACACTGCGGACCGGTCGTAACGCAACTCAATCCCCACCAGTGACCCGAGGCGGTTGACCTCCGAAGCCAGCGCTGAATTGCCCAGAAGCGCTTGCTCCATCAACCTTCGAAGCAGATGATTCGGCACTCTTTCCGACATCGCACCCTCGACGTGTTCCGCTCCGCGAAGAGCACCAGTGGCAGTCTGAGGCACGGATCGGACTGTAGCCAGCCAGCGTTTGAGTGACGACGAGGGCCATCCGGATCGGCAGTCCGGTGACCCGCTGCGACCGCGCAGAGGTCACCTCCCACGGTCGGCGCAAAGTATGACCGACCGGGTACCAACACGGTTCCCAGGCCGAATGTCGGATGCCGGCGGTCATTGGCGCCCGGATTCAACCTGTTCAACACAGTTGAGTCGTCCGCCGCGGTCCGGGGTACCAATCCGGTGACCGTTGTTGCACGCCTAGAGAGGTTCTTCCTATGACTGTCAAAGGAGCGGAAACGTCGGGGACCCGCAATCCACCACACCCGGCAAACCGACGCACCGGGCCGCTCGGACCGACCTGGGAAGTGCGGTGGTCGCGCTGTGTACCGGCAAGTTCAACGCTTCAAGCGGTAGCTGTCGTCTGCCGGAGTTCTCTGGCGGCAACCAGGCGACAGGTTGCCACAGCCCAGGTGCCCAGGTCGGGGACTGGCCTCTGTCGTTCGCCTGCGTACAGCTATGTGTGATTTCTGACTGACAACTGGTCCAGGCTTTGCCCAACTCGTCGCGGGGCCCCTTTCGACTCCGAAACAACGACGGGCGGCTTCTGCCGCAGTCGGCTCGATCGGGTCAAGACCACGGCCCGGTCCACCCTTTGTGAATGCTTGGTTCTGACCTGAAAGGTTGTTCTGCTGTGAAAAACTCATCGAGGTTGATCGCAATCATCGCGCATGACGGTATGAAGCAGATCATGTCGGAGTTCGTCGGCGACCATGTCGCCACACTGTCGGAATTCGAGATGATCGCGACCAGCGGCACCGGAAAGAAGCTGCGCGAAGCCAAATTTCCGGCGGCGACCTGTGGTCATGGTCCCAGCGGCGGCGACGTCGCCATCGCGGCCGCGGTCGCCGCAGGCGAGGTCACGGCGGTGTTCTTCTTCATCGATTCTGCCGTCGCCCACCCGCACGCTCCGGATGTGAGTGCACTCATCCGGCAATGCTGCATCCACGACGTACCCCTGGCACTCAATCGAACCACCGCTGATGCCATCGTGACCCGGCTCGCGCATGCGGAACTGGGCCGGGTGCTGACGCCGCGCGCGGCACGAACCCATGCCGGCAGCAGCTCGTAACGGGATTTCCGGTCGCGGGAATCGGCAGCAGGCCCTCCGGTGCGACGCCGGTCGCAGCGCCTACAGGAAGCGGGGCTTGCGCGGGTTGTTCACGTCGTACACCGCGACGAGGTTGGCGCGTTCCACGCCGACGAACGCGTGCCCTTGCCGGAACGCGGTCCACGATCGCGATGTGGTTGTTCTCCTGCAACGTGACGGCCACCTGGTCGCGGCCGTTGATGCTGACGTACTCCGGCTCCGGGCCGGTCGGCGCGACCTGCGCGATGCCGGCCAGTTCGACCTTGCGCAGCCGCCACGCGGCCGGTCCACCACCGACCAGGTCGACGATCGTCAGGTACCCCGCCGGCAGCTGGGGGATCTCGCCTTCGTCGACGTCCTCGTCGCGTTCGTTCTCGATCGCGATGGCCGCCTACCGGCCATCCTTGGAGATGTCGACCGAGTCCGGCTGACCACCCAGGTCGTGCGTTGCTACGACCGCACATCTGCTCAGGTCGACGACCACCAGCACCCCGACGGTTCGGCGTGCGACTTCGAGGTGCTGACGACCAGCTTGCCGTCCGCGGTGGCGGCGGCGATCTCGGCGGCGGTGTGCTCGGCCGCCGAGCTGTTCCGCAGCACCGGCATCGTGTCGAATCGCTGGAGCCGCGCGGACACCGATGCCGTGGCGGGTGCGGCCGAAAAGATCAACACGAAGGCCACCAGGCCTGTGCACGACCGGACCACTGGTCCTACTCAGCTTGGAGGCGCGCAGTGTGGCTGATCGAACCGAACCCCGGATGAACTCCCGCTGAGCTTCCGGGGTCGACGATGCCCGCTCATCTGAAGTCGCGCGACCGGGACTCGCCTCTTAAGCGACGGGTTCGGGGTTCAAGTCCCTGGCGGCCCACCAATCCCCTGAAGTGCTACCGGCGGCACACCCGACTGTTACTCGGGAGGACCAGGTTCGAGTCCTGGCAGGGGAGCAGATCAGCGGAAGTCCCTTGAACGCGAGGGGATGCGCAGGTCGAGGTGCTGGAGGCGGTCGGCCAGCAGGCTGACCACTCCTTCAGCGGACTCGACGGTTCCGCGCACGAGCATCGCGCCGCTGCTGCGCGCGATCCGGCGGTACCGGGCCCACAACCCCGGTGAGCACACGACGTTCACCATTCCGGTCTCGTCCTCGATGTTGAGGAACGTGACGCCGCCCGCCGTCGCCGGGCGTTGCCGGTGGGTGACCGCGCCGCCGATGAGCACCCGGGTTCCCGGTTCGACGGAGGACAGGGCGGCGGTGGGCAACGCGCCCATCGAGTCCAATGTGGACCGGACGAACTGGGTCGGGAAGCTGTCCGGGGACAGGCCGGTGGCCCAGACGTCCGCGACCGCCAGCTCCACGTCGTCCATGCCGGGCAGCGACGGCGCGTCCACGCCGACCGCGGTGCCGGGCAGGCGGTCGGGGCGGATGGCGGCCACGGCGCCGGCCGCCCACAGCGCTTCACGGCGCTCCAGGCCGAAGCAGGCGAAAGCGCCTGCGGTGGCCAGGGCCTCCACCTGGGCGGTGGTGAGCTGCACGCGGGAGCCGAAGTCCTCCATGTCGCGGAACGGTTGGGCGGCAACGATTCGTTCGGCGTCGGCCTCCCCGATCCCGCGCACGGCGGACAAACCGATGCGGACGGCGTTCGCCGAGCCGGAGCGTTCCAGGCCCGCATGCGGAAGCGACAGCGTTGACGCAGGGTCCGTGCACCGTCACGCCGTGGCGGCGGGCGTCGGCGACCAGTGACTGCGGGGAGTAGAAGCCCATCGGCTGAGCGCGTAGCAGTGCCGCGCAGAAGGCGGCCGGGTAGTAGAGCTTGAACCACGCGCTCACGAAGACCAGGTGCGCGAACGACAGCGCGTGCGACTCCGGGAAGCCGAAGTTGGCGAACGCCAGGAGCTTCGCGTAGATGCGGCCTGCCAGCTCCTCGTTGATGCCGTTCGAGCGACAGCCCTCGTAGAAGCGGTCGCGGAGGCGTTCCATGCGGGCGGTGGAGCGTTTGGCGCCCATCGCGCGGCGCAGTTCGTCGGCCTCGGCGGCGGTGAAGCCGCCGACGTCGACGGCGATCTGCATGAGCTGTTCCTGGAACAGCGGGACGCCGTAGGTCTTCTCCAACGCGTTGGCCAGCAAGGGATGGTCGTGCTGCCACTTCTCGACGCCGTTGCGGCGCCTGATGTACGGGTGCACCGAGCCGCCCTGGATCGGGCCCGGCCTGATCAGTGCCACCTCGACGACCAGGTCGTAGAACTCGCGCGGCTTCAGGCGCGGCAACGTCGCCATCTGCGCTCGGCTCTCCACCTGGAAGACACCGACCGAGTCGGCCTTCTGCAACATCTCGTAGACACGGGGATCGGCAAGATCGACCGCGCCCATGTCGACGTCGACGCCTTCGTGTTCGCGCACCAGGTCGATGGCGTAGTGCAGCGCGGAGAGCATGCCGAGGCCGAGCAGGTCGAACTTCACCAGGCCGATGGACGCGCAGTCGTCCTTGTCCCACTGCAAAACCGTGCGGTTGGGCATGCGCGCCTTCTCCACCGGGCACACCTCGCTGACCGCGCGGTGGCAGATCACCATGCCGCCGGAGTGGATGCCCAGGTGGCGCGGGAAGTTCTCCAGCTGCGCGGACAGCTCCAGCACGTCGCGCGGGATGTCGCAGTCGTCGGTGGTCGTGGTGAGCGGGCCCCACCTGTCTATCTGCTTGCTCCACGCGTCCTGCTGGCCCGGCGAGTGGCCGAGCGCGCGGGCCATGTCGCGCACCGCGGACCGGGCGCGGTAGGTGATCACGTTCGCGACCTGCGCGGCGTGCCGGCGGCCGTACCTCTCGTAGACGTACTGGATGACCTCCTCGCGCCGGTCGGACTCGATGTCGACGTCGATGTCGGGAGGGCCGTCGCGAGCGGGGGCGAGGAAGCGTTCGAAGAGCAGGTCGAAGCGGACGGCGTCGACGTTGGTGATGCCGAGCGCGAAGCACACCGCGGAGTTCGCCGCGGATCCCCGGCCCTGGCAGAGGATGTCGTTGCGCTTGCAGAAGTTCACGATGTCCTGCACGACGAGGAAGTAGCCGGGGAAGCCGAGCTGTTCGATGATCTTCAGCTCGTGCTCGATCTGCCGGTACGCCTTCGCTGTGTCGTCCTTGCCGTCCTTGTAGCGCCCGCGCGCACCCTCGTAGGTGAGCTCGCGCAGGTAGGTGCTCTCGGTGTGGCCGGATGGCACGTCGAACGGCGGCAGCTGCGGCGCGACCAGCCTCAGGTCGAACGCCAGCTGCATGCCGAGCAACGCGGCGTTGTGCACGGCGCCGGGGAAACGGCGGAACCGGTGCCACATCTCCTCACCGCTGCGCAGGAACGCGGCGGGTGAAGGCGGCAGCCAGCCGGCCATGTCGTCGAGGCTGCTTCGCGCGCGAACGGCGGCCATCGCGGCGGCGAGCCGGCCCCGGTTCGAGGTGGCGTAGTGCACGGCATTCGTTGCCACGACCGGAAGTTTGAGCTTCTGCGCCATCGCGTTGAGGATGTCGTTGCGCTTGCTGTCCTCGGGCAGACCGTGGTCGGTCAGCTCGACGTAGACACGTCCCTTGCCGAACAGGTCGGTGAGCCGGACGATCTCCCGGAAGGCCGCCTCCGGACCTTCCCTGGTGAGCGCCCTGCGGACGGTTCCCTTGCGGCAGCCCGTCAACGCCACGACCTCGCCGTGCGTGTCGGCCGCGATCTGCTCGATGTCGTAGACCGGTTTGCCCTTCTCCGCGTCGTCGTGGAGATGCCCGGTGGTGAGCGTGTGGCACAACAGGTGGTAGCCCTCCTGCTGGCGCGCGAGGAGAAGCAGGTGGTCGCCCTCGGGATCCGGTTCACCGTTGGCGGGTTTGCCGAGCCCGATGCTGAGCTCGGCACCGAACACCGTGTGCATCCCGAGTTCCTTCGCGGCCTCGGCGAACCGCACCACGCCGTACATGCCGTCGTGGTCGGTGAGCGCGATCGCGTCGAGCCCGAGCCGTTGCGCGACCTCCACCAGTTCCTCGGGATGGCTCGCGCCGTCGAGCCAGCTGAAGTTGGAGTGGCAGTGCAGCTCCGCGTACGGCACGCGCTTGCGGGTGACGGCGCTCTCGTCCACGCGCAGCGCGAAACCCGGCGGCGCGGTGTACCGGTCGCGATGACGCGACCAGCCGGGACCGTCGCCGCCGTCGGGTTTCTGCTCGACGGGCTTGCCGGAAAGAGCGCGTTCCAGGTCCTTCCAGCGGACCGGCGGGTTATTCCAGCCCATCCGGAGCCTTGCGCGGCAACGGAATCAGGAGCTCCACCAGGTCGAACTCCACGTCCTGATCGTCGAACATCAGTCGTACACCCCTTCCAGGAACCACTTGCCGTCCCTGCGGATCAGCAGGAACGCCTGGTCGTTCGTCTGCACCTGGATGCGCGCGGCCCGGTGCGGATCCGGCGCCCACCACCGCTCGTCGACCGGCCACGGCCCGGCCCACGCGGTCACGTCCCGCGTTCTGCCTTGCACCGCGAGCTTCTTGGGCTGCGCGGTCAGTTCGAGCCGGCCGGTCACGCCGACCTCCTCGCCGTGCCCGTCCCGCAGCTCGGCGGGATCGTCGGCGAGCGTCGCGGGCGCCCTGGTGAGCCGGCCCGGCCACGGGTGGTCCGGGTTGCGCAGCGGCACCCGTTCGTCACCCCACGGCACGAGCCTGACCTGCTCCCTCGGTCCTCTGCCGCCGTCCAGCACCCCGACCAGCACGCCGTCCGGCCCGAGCAGACCCTGGACGTGCAGCAGGGCGCGCACCGCGCGTTCGTCGTCGTGGCCCCACAACCCGAGCTGCAGCGAGGTCCCGTTGACGACCTCGACGGGTTCGAGGGTGAGCGTCCGGATGCCGGAGGTGAGGCGCTCGCGGGTGAGCCAGCCGTCCAGCTGCCAGCGCACCCGGTCCGCGATTCCCCGTGGTGTCAACGGTTCCGCGGCCCGCCACACCCGGTGCAGCTCCTCGTCGTTCTCGGTGCGGGCGTGGATCCCCAGCCGTGTGCATGCGAGGCTTCGGTCCGCGAGCCCGGCGTGCAGCCGCTCCGAGAGGAGCTTCGCGGCGAACGCGGCCGCGTCGATCCGCTCGACCGGTTCGTCGAAGGTCTCCGTGACCGCGAGCTCCGGGGCGGGCCTGCGCTTGTCGAGCGGGCGTTCGGGCAGGCCGCGCGCCAGCCGGTGCTGTCTCGTGGCCGGACCGCCGAACCTCGATGCCACCGCATTCTCCGGCACGTCCGCGAACGCACCGAGCGTCTTCAGCCCGAGCCTTCGCAGCAGGTCGACCAGCTCTGGCGCATCGAGTTCGTGCACGCCCAACGGCCCGAGGAACTCCGCGGTCCGCCCCGAAGGCACGATCATGTTGCGGTGCGCGGCTTTCGTGGCCGCGAAGAGGCTGTCGGCCACACCCACCTGGGCTTCCGCCCCGGTCCGGGTCGCGACGTGGTCGACGATGCGTTCGGCCGCCTGCTCGGCGGTCCCGAAGTAGTTGACCGGTCCCCGCGCCGCGACGGCGACCAGGCCCGGTTGCACGACCTCGATGCCGGGCGCGAGCTCTTCGACGGCCTCCGCGACCGGCTCGAAGAACCTGGCGTCGCGCTGCGGGTCGTGCTCGAAGGTGACGAGCTCCGGGCACATCGACTCGGCCAGGCGTTTGCGCATCGCCCGGCGGATGCCCTCGGCGCGCGCCACCGCCGAGGTGGCCACGATCTCGTTGCCGTCGACGACCGCCACCGGCACGTGCGGACCGGTGCCGGTGGCGGTGCAGGCGGCGACGACAGGCCAGTCGGGGCACCAGACCGCGAGCAGGCGGGTGTCCTTCACGCGGTCTGCTCCCACGGTGTAGCCCGCCTGGCGGCCAGCTCGTCAGCCCGGTCCGGACCGGCATCAGCCGGCTCGTCGGACCCGGCCGGTTCACCGGCCACCAGCGGGAGTTCGATTTCCCCGGTGTTGTCTTCCGCGCTGTCTTCCGCGCCGAACGTCAGCAGCACGTGCCGGGGCCGCCCCGCCGAGCCGCGACCGCCGCTGCGCACGCTGATCTCCTGACGCCGCAACGTTTCCGCGCCGTCGTCGAGGGTGTTCCAGCGCACGGACTCCGCGGTCAGCGCCACGTCCGGGGAGGGCCAGGCACCGAAGGCGATCAGGACGGCCCGGCGCTGACGTGCGCGGGCCGTGAGCCGGCGGGCGAGTGCGAGTGGCAGCGGGCAGCCGACCGCGACCAGGTCGACGCCGTCCAGCAGGGCCGCGATGACGGGCCCGGGATCGGCGCCGGGACGGGGAACGAGGGCCAGCCGCCCGACCGAGACCCCGAGCTCGGCCGCGGCCAGCACGCCCACCTGCGGCAGTCCGACCACGGCGGCCCAGCAGCCGTCCGCGGTCGCGTCCGCGAGCAGGGCGAGCAGCAACGATGTCGATCCGCCCACCGACACCGTGCTGCCCCGCCGCAAGCCGCCCCACGGGAGCAGGCCTGCCAGTTCCCCGCGAACCGGCAGGACCCGCCCCGTGCTGTGGTCGGTGGTGGTGCTGGTCAGCTCGCTGGCCGGGTTCACCCCGAGCGCGGCCAACGACGCCGTTGCCGACCTGGACACTCCACCCACCTCCCGTCCGGACCGTGCGCACCCCTGTGCACGACCGCCGCGGGAAGTTCGGCGACTTGCTTATTCGAACTCCTGTTCGAACGAATGGGATGATCGTAGCGCGCGGACGCACCCCTGTGTCAATGCCAGAGCGTCACCCTTTTGGTGGACAGGCCCACACGGGTTCACGAGGTCATCTACGGTGCCCCTCAGCACTACAGGGAACTGGGGAGACCGTGAACCAACCACCTCCACACGGCTGGCACCAGCAGCCGCCGCCACCTGGATGGCCGCAGCAACAACCACCACCACCCGGCTGGCAGCAACCGGGCTACCCGCACCAGCCGCCGAAGAAGAGCAAGGCCCCGGTCATCGTCGTGTCGATCATCGTCGGCCTGCTGGTGCTCGGCGGCCTGACCACCGGGCTGCTCATCTACCTCGACGTCAACGAGGACAGCGGCGTCCGGAAGCGCGCCGACAAGTTGCCCGCGGCGTGCGGCAACATCTCCGAGTCCGCGCTCGCCAAGGCACGCACCACGAACCCGAACGGGCGAGGCTCGTCCGAGAGCAAGACCTCGAGCAGCACGCGCACCATCTGCTCGTGGTCGCAGACCAAGGGCGTCGACGGCAGCGGCGACCGCGACACCCACGTCACCGTGACGGAGGGGTCGAAGGCGGCGGAAGAGATCTACCAGAACGCCGTGCGGGCGGCCATGGCCAACAACCAGGGCACGCCACACCAGAAGCCGCTCGAAGGCCTCGGCGACGAGGCGACCGCGGTGCTGATGGAGGGCAGGTCGGCGTTCACCGACATCAGGATCGTCGTGCGCAAGGGTGACAACGTGGTCGCGGTCGACTACACGGGCTGGGACGCGGGCATCTTCAGCAACAAGCAGCCGGATCTCGCGGAGTTCGAGGCCACCGCGAAGGGCATGGCCGAAGAGATGGTCGCGAAGCTCTGACGCGAAATGGGCCGCTCCCTGAGGAAGCGGCCCATTTCAAGAACAACTTCAGTGTGCGAAGTGGCGCGTACCCGTCATGTACAGCGTGACGCCGGCCTCTTCGGCCTTGGCGATCACCTCGGGGTCGCGCACCGAACCACCGGGCTGCACGACCGCGCGCACGCCGGCCTCCAGCAGCACCTCAAGACCGTCCGGGAACGGGAAGAACGCGTCCGAGGCCGCGACCGCGCCCTTGGCCCGCTCGCCCGCGCGCTTGACCGCGAGGTGCGAGGAGTCGACCCGGTTGACCTGACCCATGCCGACGCCGACTGTCGCGCCGTTGTCCGCCAGCAGGATCGCGTTCGACTTCACCGCGCGGATGGAACGCCACGCGAACTCCAGGTCCGCCAGCGTCTTCTCGTCCGCGGGCTTGCCGCACGCGAGCGTCCAGTTCGCCGGCGAGTCGCCGGCGGCGTCGATGGCGTCGCGCTGCTGCAGCAGCAGACCGCCGGACACCGGACGCATCTCCGCGCCACCGCGGGCAGGCGCCTCGGCCACGAGGATGCGCACGTTCTTCTTGCGCTGCAACACCTCTACCGCACCGTCCGCATAGGACGGAGCGATGACGACCTCGGTGAAGATCTCCGAGACGAACTCGGCCATCTCCACGGTGACCTCGCGGTTGGCCGCGATGATGCCGCCGAACGCGCTCACCGGGTCGCACTCGTGCGCCTTGCGGTGCGCGTCCGCGATGCTCACCGAGGACACCGCGATGCCGCACGGGTTCGCGTGCTTGATGATCGCGACGCAGGGCAGCTCGTGGTCCCACGCGGCACGCCATGCGGCGTCACCGTCGAGGTAGTTGTTGTACGACATCTCCTTGCCGTGCAACTGCTTCGCCGACGCCAGGCCGATGCGACCGTCGCCCTGCGTGTAGATGGCCGCGTGCTGGTGCGGGTTCTCGCCGTAGCGCAGGACGTTCGACCGGTTCCAGGTCGCGCCGACCCAGCCGGGAAAGCCGCTGCCCTCGTCGTCCGGCGCCAGGACGTTGCCGATCCAGGACGCCACCGCGACGTCGTAGGTCGCGGTGTGCCGGTACGCGTCGGCCGCCAGCTTCTGCCGGTCCGCCAGGGTGAAGCCGCCCTCGCGGACGTTCTCCAGCACCCACTCGTAACGCGCCGGGTCGACGACGACCGCGACGTTCGCGTGGTTCTTCGCCGACGCGCGCACCATCGCGGGGCCGCCGATGTCGATCTGCTCGACGCACTCGTCGGGGCTCGCGCCGGACGCGACGGTCTGCGTGAACGGGTACAGGTTCACGACCAGCAGGTCGAACGGCGCGATGTCCATCTCGCGCAGCTGCTGGACGTGCGACTCCTTGCGCAGATCTGCGAGCAGACCGGCGTGCACGCGCGGGTGCAGCGTCTTGACGCGGCCGTCGAGGCACTCGGGGAACCCGGTGACCTGCTCGACCGGCGTCACCGGGACGCCCGCGTCGGCGAGCACCTTCGCGGTGCCGCCGGTGGACACGATCTCGACTCCGGCCGCGTGCAGGCCGGTGGCCAGTTCCAGCAGGCCGGCCTTGTCGGAGACCCCGATCAGGGCCCGGCGAACCGGTCGCCTCTCGGCAGGAGTGCTCACGGGATGCTCACCTTTCGTCCGTTCACTGTGCAGCCCTCACGGGCCAGCCTGCCGACCGTCTCGACGAGCAGCCGGCGTTCGACGACCTTGATGCGTTCGTGCAGGGACTCCTCGGTGTCGCCGGGTTCGACGACAACGGCCTCCTGCGCGAGGATCGGCCCGGTGTCCACGCCCGCGTCGACCAGGTGCACGGTCGAGCCGGTGACGTGCACGCCGTAGTCCAGCGCGTCGCGAACCCCGTGCGCGCCGGCGAAAGCGGGCAGCAGCGCGGGGTGGGTGTTGATCATCCGGCCGCCGAAGCGCGCCAGGAACGCGGGACCGATGATCTTCATGAAGCCCGCGGACACCACCAGGTCGGGCGCGAGCGCCTCGACGGCCTCGGTCAGCGCGACGTCCCACGCCGAACGGTCCGCGTGGTCGCGCAGCTTCACGACGAAATGCGGGACCCCGGCGCGTTCGGCGCGCTTGAGGCCCTCGATGTTGTCGCGGTCGGCTCCGACGCCCACCACCTCGATCGGGAGGTCGGCGTCCAGCAAGGCCTGCATGAGGGTTCCGGAACCGGAGACGAGTACGACGACGCGCGCCGGTGCGGGAAGCCGAAGTTCGGTGCTCAGCGTCTACTCCTGGGCGTGGCCTGGTCTTGCAGCGGTGTCGCAGCAGCTCAGGGGCAGCCTATGACGTCACCGTTCCGGCTTGCCGTCCAGGTCCTCCTCCGGCGGCATGCCGAGCATCTCGTCGAACTCCGCGTCGAAGTCTTCCTCTTCGTCGAGGGCGTCCCCAGCGTCTTCGCCGAGGTCTTCTTCCTCTTCGTCCGCAACGTCTTCGTCGTCTTCGGCGTCTTCCTCGACGACGTCGTCGGGGTCTTCCTCGTCCTCGTACCGGTCGTCGTAGTCGTCGACGGCCTCGTCATCGTCGTAGTAATCATCGTCACCGTCGAGGTCCTCCTCGACCTCGAACTCGTCGGAGCCGACGACCTCGAGCTGCTCGAACTGCTCGGTGAGCTCGTCGTCCTCGAACACGACGTCGGAGTCGACGGCCTCGTCGGAGTCGAGGTCCGCCTCGGCGAACCCGGCGTCATCGGCCGCGACCGCTCCGGGCTGCCGCGCCCCGGCGAGCCAGGCGACCAGCGCACCCGGCACCAGCACCCACAACGCCACAAGCAGCGCCAGCAGACCGGCGGGCACCGTCACGGGGTCGAACGCGCCGGCCGCCAGCCGTCCGCCGGCGGTCGCGGCGAGCACCAGGCACCCCACGGCCGCGGTGATCGCGGCGACCAGCACCGCCCGCAGGCGCGAGGCAGGCCGCTCGGAGACGGTGCGGCAGGTCCAGCCGACGAACGCGCCGATCAGCGCCGCACCGGCCAGCACCACCGGGCTCAGCGAGAACTCGGCGTCCGGCATCGCCGCCAGCAGCGGGAAGCCCGGCACCGGGCCGCCGGCGAACTTCATCGGGGTGATCTCGATCGCCCCCATCGAGAAGCCCGCGCCGGTGACGTACGAAAGGCCGGCGATGATCGCGTTCGGGAGATAGCCGAGGCACAACAGCCACACGCCGAGACCGACACCGAACGACGGACCGGCCTGCGCGAAGTGGTCGCTGGTCGTGGGCCACGAGGCCGCGAGCCCGGCCGCCACCGCCAACGCACCCACACTGACCAGTGCGAACAACGCCATGAACCCGGCGCGCATGCCTTGCAGCGCCACCGGGTCGAGCCGGTCGAACACCATCTCGACCAGACCGCAGCGACGGGCGACGCCGATCGTCGCGGCCACCCCGGACACCGCCGCACAGCCGAAGAACGCGACAGCGGGCGTCGCACGCACGACACCTTCACCCATCACCAGCGCGATGGTGCCGCCGACGACCGCGTGCGCAGTGGCGATGCTCAGCACGACGCCACGTGCCTGAAGTGGTTCGTAGAGACCGAGACGGTCAGCGGTACCGGCTGCCGTGCGACTGACGAGGAGCATCAGCAGCGCGGTCGGCAACAGCGGCAGTACACCGAGCTGACCTGCGTCGAAGCGCAACGGCACGTGGTGCGCGGCCAGCCACGCGGGTGCGGCGGCGGTGAGGACGCCCGTCGTGCTGAACGCGGCGTACGTCGCCGTCGCGGACACCAGCGCGAGCACCGCGGCCACCGCGGCGTACCCGACGACCACCGACCCGCACGCCGCCGCGATGAGCACGCGCAGCCGTTCGGAGCGCGAGAACTCCGGCGGGCGCACAGTGGTCACCTCGCGGGTCACATCGCGTTGCAGCACGGGCACTTCTCCACTGTGTCAGGCCTGTTGAGCCATTCGGATGAGGCACGCCGCGTTAGGGCCTGTATCGAAGTCCCTGTTCGCGATAGCCGGGCCTGAGGCGACCCCTGGGGGCACGGCCGACAAGCCCACATACAACACCGGTATGCGGGCCTGTCGCCCGCACCGCCAGGAACCACCTCAGGCTCGACTCCCATCGAACGAGACTTCGATATCGGCCCTAATACGTCTGGGGTGGCACCGGAAACACCGGCACCACCCCAGACGGAGTGCATTACAGACGGAATGCGATGAAGCGTCGAACGGCGTGTGGACTACTGCTGCGGTCCGCCGAAGCCACCGGGCGGCGTGCCCGGCGAGCCGAACTGGCCCGGCTGCGGCATGAAGCTGGTCTGCTGCGGCGGCGCGGCGGGCTGCTGCGGCTGCTGGGGCTGCTGCCCGAACTGCTGCTGCTGGCCGAACTGCTGCGGAGCCTGCTGCTGGGGAGCGCCGTGCTGCGGGGCCTGGTGCTGGCCCTGCTGCGGGAACGCGCCGGACTGCGGGTTCCAGCCGCCGGGCTGGCCCTGCTGACCGGCGTACGGGTTCGCGGGCTTCGGCTCGAACTTCACGATGCCCTCGGCGAGCAGGAAGGTGAGCACGATGGCCGCGGTCTCCAGCAGCGCCACGATGAGCAGCACGATGTCGAGACCCTGAACCGACGGCGACTTGATGATGCCCTGCAGCTGCAGCAGCATCTGCACGGCCGCCAGCACCGCCGCGACCGGGATGAACCGCGGCATGTTCGGCAGCACCGAGAGGGCGGCGAGCATGCCCGCCGCGAGCAGGTACGTGACGTTGCCGCTGACGTCGTCCGCGAACGAGATGAAGTACGCGACGAGGCCGAGACCGGCCGCGACCAGCGGCAGGATCATGTTCAGGTTGATGTTGTTGGCGCCGGGGGCGCCAGGGGCCTGAGGCGGTGCCTGGTGCTGTGCCGGACCCGGCGGCTGCTGTTGGGGTGCGCCGTAAGGCACGGACATGTCGAGGTCTCCTCCAGCCGAGTGGTTCTCAAAACGCTAGCTGACGCATCTGCTCAGACGATGACCGGATCATGCCGGTTCCGCCACCCGAGCAAGGGCCGGACTCCGAAAGTACTCCGCCCCGGAACGCACGCGGGGACCTTTCGTACTCTCGGAAGGTACGAAAGGTCCCCGCGTGCGGTTCAAGCTCAGAGAGCCTGCATGATCTCGCGCATCAGCGCGGCGGTCTCGGACGGCGTCTTGCCGACCTTGACTCCGGCGGCCTCGAGGGCCTCCTTCTTCGCCTGCGCGGTGCCCGCCGAGCCCGAGACGATGGCGCCGGCGTGGCCCATGGTCTTGCCCTCGGGGGCGGTGAAGCCCGCGACGTAGCCGACGACCGGCTTGGTCACGTTCTCCTTGATGTACGCCGCCGCACGCTCCTCGGCGTCGCCACCGATCTCACCGATCATCACGATCGCGGTGGTCTCGGGGTCCGCCTCGAACGCCTCCAGGGCGTCGATGTGCGTGGTGCCGATGATCGGGTCGCCACCGATGCCGATCGCGGTGGAGAAACCGAAGTCCCGCAGCTCGTGCATCATCTGGTAGGTCAGCGTGCCCGACTTCGACACGAGGCCGATCTTGCCGCTGCCCGCGATGTTCGCGGGGATGATGCCGGCGTTCGACTTGCCGGGGCTGATGATGCCGGGGCAGTTCGGGCCGATGATGCGGGTCTTGTGGCCCGTCGCGACGGCGTGCGCCCAGAAGTAGGCGGTGTCGTGCACCGGGATGCCCTCGGTGATGACGACGGCCAGCTCGATCTCGGCGTCGATCGCCTCGACCACGGCGGCCTTCGAGAAGGCCGGCGGGACGAAGATCACGGTCACGTTCGCGCCGGTGGCCTCCATGGCCTCCTTGACGGTGCCGAAGACCGGGAGGACGGTGCCGTCGAAGTCGACCTTCTCGCCGGCCTTGCGCGGGTTCACGCCACCGACGATGTTCGTGCCGGACGCGAGCATGCGCTTGGTGTGCTTGGTGCCCTCGGCACCGGTCATGCCCTGGACGATGACCTTGCTGGTCTCGTTGAGGAAGATAGCCATCTTGGTCAGACCCCCGCAGCCGCGAGCTCGGCGGCCTTGGCGGCCGCGTTGTCCATCGTGTCGACAACGGTCACCAGCGGGTGGTTGGCGTCGGCGAGAATCTGCCGGCCCTCCTCCACGTTGTTGCCGTCGAGGCGGACGACGAGCGGCTTGGTGGCCGAGTCGCCGAGGATCTCCAGCGCCTTGACGATGCCGTTGGCAACGGCGTCGCACGCGGTGATGCCACCGAAGACGTTGACGAACACCGAACGCACGGCCTCGTCGCCGAGGATCACGTCCAGGCCGTTCGCCATGACCTCGGCGGACGCGCCGCCGCCGATGTCGAGGAAGTTCGCGGGCTTCACGCCGTACTGCTCACCGGCGTAGGCAACGACGTCCAGCGTGGACATCACGAGACCGGCACCGTTGCCGATGATGCCCACCTCGCCGTCCAGCTTGACGTAGTTGAGGCCCTTCTCCTTGGCCTTCGCCTCGAGCGGGTTCTCGGCGGCCTTGTCGACCAGCTCCGCGTGGGCGGGGTGGCGGAAGTCGGCGTTCTCGTCGAGCGTGACCTTGCCGTCGAGCGCGACGATCTTGCCCTGCGGGTCGCGGACCAGCGGGTTGACCTCGACGAGCGTGGCGTCCTCCGAGACGAAGGTCTCCCACAGCTTGACGATCGTGTCGACGACCTGGTCCTTGACCTCGGCCGGGAAGTTCGCCGCGTCGGCGATCTCCGTGGCCTTGGCCACGTCGACGCCCTTGATGGCGTCGATGGCGATCTTCGCGAGGGCCTCGGGCTTGGTCGCGGCGACCTCCTCGATGTCCATGCCGCCCTCGACGCTCGCCATGGCGAGGAAGGTGCGGTTGGCACGGTCGAGCAGGAAGGAGAAGTAGTACTCCTCCGCGATGTCGGAGGCAGGCGTCACCAGCACGCGGTGAACGATGTGCCCCTTGATGTCGAGGCCGAGGATGGCGGTCGCCTTCTCCTCGGTCTCCTCGGGGGTGGAAGCGAGCTTCACACCACCGGCCTTGCCGCGGCCGCCGGTCTTGACCTGGGCCTTGACGACGACGGCCTGGCCGAACTTCGCGGCGATGGCCTTGGCGTCGGCGGGGTTGGTGGCCACATCGCCCGGCAGTACCGGGACGCCGTGGGCGGCGAAGAGGTCCTTCGCCTGGTACTCGTACAGGTCCACTCGGGTCTCCTGCGACGTCGGTGTCGGAACACAACACCGCGCCTGGGTGGTCCTCAAGGGGCCAAGCGAACCCACTTGACGCGGCTGGGCCCAGACACTATCGACCTGCAGGTCCTGCTCGCACGCCACACCCGGTGAGGTGGGTCTCAACGGCGGTGAGGTCGATCACCCGTGCGCGCGCGTATAGAGGAGAACGCGTGTGCAGCACCACTTTCACCGCGTCCCGCGAGCTCCCATCAAGCCGGCCGCGACCAGCAGCGCCGCGCAGGAAGCCAGCGCGAGCCACGTGCCCGGCGCGGCGACCGCTCCCTCGACCTTGGCTCCGGTCAGCGGCAGTTCCAATGCCCGCATGCCGACCAGCAGTACCGCGCCCGCGAGCACCGCGGCACCGCGAGCCGGCCTCGACCGGAACGCGACCACGAAGCCGATGATCAACCAGAGGAGAGAGGAGAGCAGGGCCACCGAGACGACCAGGTCGTTGTCCGGCACCAGCGTCGGCGCCGTGTAGTTGTCGCCGCGCACGTTGGGCAGCGCGAACGCGCCCACCGCGAAGATCCCGCCCAGCAGCACCGCACCGAGCTCCGTCATCGGCAGCTGCTCCCGTTTCGCGGGCACGGTGTTCTCCCGCTCGACGGCACCGGCGAGACCCGCGCAGATCAGGGCGAGGATGCCGAACGGTGCGACGAGGATCATCAGCCAGAAGCCCGCGCCTGGCTGCGCGATTCCCGCCTGGCTGGCGGCCAGCACCGGCTGGGTCGCGCCCGCCGCGGCGAACTGCATCGCGAGGTAGCCGAACAACATGGCGGGACGCACCGTGCCGGCGATGGAAGGCACGAACAGCGCGAGTCCCAGTGCGCCGAACACCAGCGCGCCCGGCCAGAGGAGGTTCGCGGAGGCAAGGTCCGGCGCCGGGTCGCCCGTCGTGAGGATGAGCTGCGGCACGATCGCACCGCTGATCATGGCCAGTGCGGCGAGCACCGTGAAGACACCCGGCCGTCACGTGCATGCGCTTGACCGACGGAAGCGCGAGGTCGCGCGTCGCGTCGCGCTTGCCGCGCACCAGCCGCCAGAGCCGGGCCAGCAGGGGCACCGCGGGCAGCAGCAGTGCGGCGGACAACGCGATCAGCGGTCCCGCGGCCATTCCGAGACCGGGCGAGACCGCCCCGGCCACCATCGGCGGCAGCGAGACGGCGAGCAGGGCGAGCATGACTCCGTACATCCCGCCTTCGCGGGTGTCCGGGTCTGGCGAGCTGGCCGCGAGGGCCGTGGCCAGCGGCGCGGCGAGGGCGATCAGCAGGCCGCCGGTCAGCCCGAGCACCGGCAGGTCCCACGGACTGCGGTCGAGCTGGAACGGGTCGGCCGAGGTGAACGGCTTGCCCAGCAACCCGACCGCCGCCCAGCAGGCGATGATCACGGGCAGGGCGACGAGGCCCGCCGGCTCCGAGTCGTCCGCCGGCATCCCGGCCCGGCCGGCCGCCAGCGCACCACCCGCGATCACCAGGACGTGCCCGGCGATCAGCAACCACATCCCGGCCGACGGGGTGACCGCGATGAGGGTCGACGGGCGGAACAGCTCCGGCCGTGCGACCGCCATCGGGCCGATCGCCATCTGCAGGTCGCTGATCAGGCGGCCGACGGCGAACACGCCCACGGCCGCGAGCAGTCCGGCCGCCACGAACGGCCTGCCGCGAAACAGCAGCGCACCCGCCGCGGCCGGCGGCGCCAGCGCCAGCAGGGCGAGCAGCGGCCACGAGGTGTAGGCGGGTTCCGCTCCGTCGACCACGCCCAGCAGGGGGCCGACGGCGAGGAGGAGACCGCCTGCCGCGGCAAGGGCCCACGCGGTGCGCAGCCGGGAGGCCGCCGGGGTCTGGTTCTCGAGCTCGGTTCGAGTCATCGCGGGCGAACCTAGCAAGCCCGCTGTGTGATTCCGCGTCGATGGGGCATGACCCAGGCCGGTATCGGAGTTCGTGTTCGCGACAGCCGTGCCCGAGGTGGTTCCCGGGAGACGGCCGACCGGCCCACTTACAACAGGCCGCACCGCCAGGAACGACCTCAGACGCGACTCCTGTCGAACGAGAATTCGACACCTTCCCTAGTGAGACGAAATTCGTTCGCATGTGGAAAAGATCCGTACGGCTCTCCTTACTCGTGACTTCATCACTTACCGTCGCTCATATGAGCGACAACGGCCGGTCGTGGATCACGCGTCTGACTGACGCTGTCCTCGACCGTGCCGGCTGGGGTGTCCACACCGCGCGCGACGTCGCCGAAGAGGTCAAGGTCGCGCTGCGCGCCATGGCCACGCCCGGTGGGATGCGCGGCGTCGCCGTGGAAGCGGCCTGGCTGACCACCCACGCGGTGCTCTATCCGTGGGGCGCGATCACCGAGCAACTGCGGCCCGACGGCCAGTTCCGGCACTACCGCACCGACGGCCTGCCGCCGCTGCAGCGCGGGCTGATGGTTTCGGCGATGGACGCGGCGGGCACCCCGATCGTGTTGGTGCATGGCATCGGGGACAACCGCTCCGCCTTCGCGGTGCTGTCGGGGGCACTGCGAAGGCGGGGTTTCGGGGTCGTCCACGCCATCAACTACAGCGTGCTGACGGCGTTGACCGGGGACGTCCGCCGCTCGGCCGCCCTGCTCGGCGCACACATCGAGCGCATCTGCGAGCAGACCGGCGCGGACCAGGTGCACGTCGTCGGCCATTCGCTCGGCGGCCTCATCGCCAGGTACTACGTGCAGCGGCTGCACGGCGACTCGCGCGTTCGCACGCTCGTGACACTCGGGACGCCGCACAACGGCACCCTCGCCGCTTATCTGCTGCCGACTCCACTGACCAGGCAGCTCCGGCCCGGTTCCGACCTGCTGTCGGAACTCGCCGAGCCCTGCCGGCCGTGCCGGACCCGGTTCGTCGTGGTGTGGTCGGAGATGGATCAGATCATCGTCCCGCAGCGCAACGCCCGACTGGAGCACTCGTCATTACTCGTCGAGGAGCACCAGATACGTGATTCAGGTCACCTGTCTTTGCCGGTTGACAGGAGGACGCTTCGCGTAGTTGTGACGGCCATCACCCGATCGGACGACTCCTTGGGTCACCCCATCGCCGCTGGCGACGAGGCGTGTCGCACACCCGGCGTGACCGACGGTCACAGTTGACAGTTGAAACCTGCTGATTGCCGCCCATTAGGACGACATAACGATCTGGGGTTTGCTCTCGAAGGCTCCTCGCCGTTACGGTGCCCCGGTCCGTTGTCACGGTCTGGTCACAGAAGGACACCGAGTCAGAACCCCGAATTCTGACTCACCGGGAATCCCCCGCCCGGCAGTCCACCCGACCAGGCTCCCCGAAGGCGGAAGGGCTAGCTTTGTCTCACCACCGCTCCCCCGGCGGCCATGAACGCAGTGCTGCGCTTGAACAGGCAGTCGACCGCGCCACCACGCGCACGGTCAGCTCTCACCGGCTCCCCCCGCCTCCGTCGGCGCTTCGCGGACGCATCGTCGTCGCCGCCGTCGCAGTAGGTGCTTTCGCCGCCGCAGGCGCAGGTCAGACCCTGCAGTCCGCCGCGAGCGACAGCCAAGAAGACGTCCAGCTCGCGAACCACACTGATGGCGCCGCCACCTTCACCGGCGTGGGCGGCGACACCGCCTCCGCACCGCAGATCCTCGCGGTCTCCAAGACCACGGCCGAGGGCTCCGCGGAAGCCGCGAAGCTCGTGCGCAGCCAGCAGCTCACCACGCAGCGCGAGGCCGCCGAGGCCGAGAAGAAGCGCCCGAAGTTCGTCCGCCCCGCCGCCGGCGACTTCACGTCCGGCTACGGCGGCCGCTGGGGCGCGATGCACTACGGCATCGACATCGCCGGCCCCATCGGCACCCCGATCCTCGCCGCCGCCGACGGCGTCGTGCTCGAAGCGGGTCCCGCCTCCGGCTTCGGCCTCTGGGTCCGCGTCCAGCACCCCGACGGCACCATCACCATCTACGGCCACATGCAGGACTACAGCGTCCGCGAGGGCCAGCAGGTCAAGGCCGGTCAGCAGATCGCCCGCATGGGCAACCGCGGCTTCTCCACCGGTCCCCACCTGCACTTCGAGGTCGTGGTAGACGGCATGAAGGTCAACCCGCTGACGTGGCTGAACGCTCGCGGCGTGTCCGTCTGATTCCCGGCTTCAGGTTCGACTCCTCCTGAACTACGGCTCAGTAGCTTTCTGACGGCCTGAACGTGGCTCGTCCACCACCTGATGTGGGGCGGGCCGATTCAGGGGCCTCACAAGGCTCAGGAGCCTCTAGCGTCCCTCCAGGACCGCACTAGTGCGGTCCGCTACCGTCAGCTAGTGGCGTTCGTCGGGCCGGACGTTGTTGTGGCCTTCGTGGCGCATGAAGTACGCCGTCGCCACCCGCCAGACCGAGCACATGTGCCGCCGCCATCGCGGGCCGCAGGCTTTGCAGGCCCCGCTCTCGGTCGCCTCGTGGAGTTCGAGCAGGGTGCGCCAGGCCGCGACGAGCCCGGTGGTCTCCGGCGATTCCAGCTGCTTGAGATTTGCGAACACACGTTCGTGTAGCAGCTGTGCGAGTACGTGGTCCATCCCGAGCACTCCCGCCTGTTGATTCCCATGCGGTTGATGATGCTCGGAGGGTCTGACAATTTTTGCCGCCGCCGGCCCGGCTTGGGCTCGACTGGGCTCGGTTTGCGCTCTAGCTACCGGGCTGAGCTGGGCAAACACCGTTCGAGATTCGCGAAAATACAGTACGGCCGGACCGCTCTCCCGTTCGGTCCGGCCGCACCTCGCCGCGAAGTTGGGCCCCCGCCTTCCCTTCGCTCCCCTTCGTGCGCAGGCTGCTCGTGCTGCCCCGGTTCGCCCCGAACGCTCCGTGACTGTGCTGCTTGCGACACCCACATAGACGCTCGTAGTTGGGGTTCGTTGCGCTGGTTTTCAGAAATCCTCCGAACTTTCTCAAAGGAAGCTGAAGTCGCTGGTCAGCGCGGTGCGGCGAGTCCGGTTTGCGAGGGTTTTCAGGGCCGCGCGGGTTCCGTAAGTCGGCTCAGATCTTGGTCATGGGGACGCTGCCGATCAGCATCAGGCGGACGGTGCCGGAGCCGCCGAAGTCGATCGTCGCCGTGGCCCTCAGGCCCGCGCCGTCCACCGCCACCACGCGGCCGAGGCCGTACTTGTCGTGGGTCACCCGGTCGCCCACGTCCAGCTTCATCGCCGGGGCGTCCTTCCAGCCCGGCTTGCCGGGGGCCGGCCGGGACAGGCCGCGTGAGGCGATGCCACCGGAGGCGGAGCGGCTCCAGGTCGTGGCCGCGGCCGGGCCGGAGCGGGAGGGTTCCACCCGGCGCCAGTCGAGCAGCTCCGGGGGGATCTCGCCCAGGAAGCGGGAGGCCGGGTTCATGGAGGGCTGGCCCCAGGCCGAGCGGACCAGGGCGCGCGAGAGGTACAGGCGGCGCTGGGCCCTGGTGATGCCCACGTAGGCCAGGCGGCGTTCCTCGGCCAGTTCGGCCGGGTCGCCCAGGGCGCGCATGTGCGGGAAGACGCCGTCCTCCCAGCCGGTGGAGAAGACGACCGGGTATTCGAGGCCCTTGGCCGTGTGGATGGTCATCAGGGTGACCACGCCGTCGGACTCGGCGTCCGGGATCGAGTCGGCGTCGGCCACCAGTGAGACGCGCTCCAGGAAGGCGGGCAGGGACGGGATCGGGTCGGCGCCCTCGGGGAGTTCCAGTTCGGTGAACTCGCGGGCGACGGTGACCAGTTCGTTCAGGTTCTCGACGCGCGTGTGGTCCTGGGGGTCCTCGCTGGCTTCCAGCTCGGTCCGGTAGCCGGTGCGATCCAGGACGGCCTCGAGGATGTCGGCCACGTCGTCCTCGCGCTCGACCATCTCGCCGAGCTGGTCCATCAGTTCGACGAAGCCGGCGATCGCGTTGCGGGAGCGCGGGTTCAGCATCGGGACGCGGTCGTGCACGGCTTCGCGCAGCGCCGCGGCGAAGCTGATGCGCTCACGTTCGGCGTAGGCGGAGACGCAGGCTTCGGCCCGGTCGCCGATGCCTCGTTTCGGGACGTTGAGGATGCGGCGCAGGGAGACCGTGTCTTCCGGGTTGGCCAGGGTGCGCAGGTAGGCCAGGGCGTCGCGGACCTCGCGGCGCTCGTAGAAGCGGACGCCGCCGACCACCCGGTAGGGCAGGCCGAGGCGGATGAAGATCTCCTCGAAGACGCGCGACTGGTTGTTGGTGCGGTAGAAGACGGCGATCTCGGAGTTGTTGACCTCGCCGCTGTCGACCAGGCTGTCGATCTCGCGTGCGACGAACGCGGCCTCGTCGTGCTCGTTGTCGGCCACGTAGCCGACGATCTTCTCGCCCTCGCCGAGGTCGGACCACAGCGACTTGTCGCGGCGGTTCGGGTTGCGGGAGATCACCGCGTTCGCCGCGGTCAGGATGTTCTGGGTGGAGCGGTAGTTCTGCTCCAGCAGGATCGTGGTGGCGTCCGGGTAGTCGCGCTCGAACTCCACGATGTTGCGGATCGTGGCGCCGCGGAAGGCGTAGATCGACTGGTCCGCGTCGCCGACCACGCACAGCTCGGCCGGCGGGAGCTCGCCGCCCGCCTTGCCCACCAGCTCGCGCACCAGCGTGTACTGGGCGTGGTTGGTGTCCTGGTACTCGTCGACCAGAACGTGGCGGAAGCGGCGGCGGTAGTGCTCGGCCACGTCCGGGAACGTCTGCAGGAGCTCGACGGTCCTCATGATGAGGTCGTCGAAGTCGAGCGAGTTCGACTCGCCCAGGCGCCGTTGGTAGACGGTGTAGACCTCGGCCACGCGGCGTTCCAGGTCGTTCGTGGCCTGGGCGGTGGCGGTCTCGGTGTCGATGAGCTCGTTCTTGAGGTTCGAGATGTGCACGGCGAGGGTGCGGGCCGCGTACTTCTTCGGGTCGAGATCGAGATCGCGGGCGACGAGCGTGATGAGCCTTCGCGTGTCGTCGCTGTCGTAGATCGAGAAGTTCGAGGACATGCCGAGGGTCTTCGCCTCGCGGCGCATGACCCGCACGCACATCGAGTGGAACGTCGACACCCACATCGAACGGGCGCGGGCGCCCACCATGTCGGCGACGCGCTCCTTCATCTCCGCGGCCGCCTTGTTCGTGAACGTGATGGCCATGATCTGGCCGGGATGCACGTCACGTTCCGCGAGCAGATACGCGATCCGCCTGGTGAGGACACGCGTCTTGCCGGAGCCGGCGCCCGCCACCACGAGCAGGGGTGAGCCGGCGTGCTCGACGGCACGGCGCTGCGCGGGGTTCAGGTCGTCGAGCAGGTGGCCCGCGCGGGAAACGGGGGGACTTGAGGGCAAGTCGAACAAGGCGCTCATCGTCCATCCACGGTACCGGGCGGCACCGACAAAACCGGTACCGCCCGACCATGTGTTCGATGAGGTGCTCAGATCGAGGTCGTCCGGGACGCCGCGTGCGCGTCGCCCTCACCGGGAACGTCGCGGCAGTGCTCGCTCTATGAGACGAATACGGCCCATGTCGGTCCCCTGTGGCACACTTGGTCCGTGCGCGCGACGTTCTTCGAGTTTTTCTACGGGACCCGGACTCCGGCTCCCGTGGTCGTCTAGCGCTGAAAAGCCACCACGAAGCCCCGGAGTCCTCGGACCCCGGGGCTTCGTTGCTTCCGGACCAGGACTCGAAGAGTCGAGAGGTTCACCACGATGGACACCACCGCACCGGACATCAACGAGCTGCGCCAGGAGATCGACCACCTGGACGCGGAAATCCTGCGCCTCGTGCAACGACGCGTCGAGGTATCCCAGATCATCGGCGCGGCCCGGATGGCGGCCGGCGGCACGAAGATCGTGCACAACCGCGAGATCGACGTGCTCAACCGCTACAAGCCGCTCGGCCCGCAGGGCAAGGACCTCGCGATGATCCTGCTCAAGATGGGTCGCGGCCCGCTCGGCAGGTAGGCCCGACGCCCCGGCCCGGCGTCACAGCACGCCGGGCCAAAAAGGCTTCAGGGCCACCCGCACGTGCGCGAAGTCCGCGTCCACGAGCTGGGCGTCGTCCGGCACGTAGGCCAGCGGGTCGTCGAGCAACGGCGCCGGCAGCCGCAGCAGCCCCTCCACCAGCGCGTGCAGGCACAGCGCTGCGTATCCGCGCAGGTAGCCGCCCTCCTGGGTAAGCACCACCCGAGGTCCGAACGACGCCACCCGCCGCCCGATCTCGCGGTAGCCGGCCGCCGTGAGGTTGTGCCGGCCGTTGGGGTCGAACGCCGAGCCGTCGAAGCCGGACGCGCACACCAGCAGGTCCGGCGCGAACTCACGCAGCAGCGGGAACGCGATCTCGTCCAACGCGCGCAAGTACGCCGTGTCGCCCGCGCCGAGTGACAGCTCGATGTTCACGTTCCGCCCGTTGGCGCCCACCTCCGACGGCGCACCCGTCTGCGGATGGTTCGTCCCCCACGACCCGTGCCGCATGTGCACCGAGATGGTCAGCACGTCCGGACGGTCGTAGAACACCTCCTGCGTGCCGTTGCCGTGGTGCACGTCCCAGTCCAGCACGGCGACCCGCATCCCTTGCCGCCGCGCGGTTTCCGCCACCAATGCGGCGTTGTTCACGAAGCAGTAGCCGTCCGCCATCGACGGCTGTGCGTGGTGCCCGGGCGGCCGCACGAGCGCGTAGGCCAACGGTGCACCGCACTCCAGCGCAGCCAACGAGGTACCCGCCGCCGCGCAAGCCGCACGCCACGTCTCGGGTCCAACGACCGTGTTCACCTCCAGCGCCACACGTGTGGACACACGCAACGAGTCCAAGTACTCAGCCGTGTGCACGCGCAGCAGCTCGTCAACGGACGCATGGCGTCCCTCGTGCCACCGCAGATGCGACGCCACCGGGCCGTGCGTCAACGCATGCCGGAACGTGCGCAGCCGTGCCGCGTTCTCCGGGTGCGGTTCGGCCACGTCGAGCCACGGCCAGGAGCCGGGCAGCTCCCACAGGCCCGCACCGGCGTCGTGCTCGAGGCAGTCGTCGTGCCAGAACATGTCCACGCCACTCGGATATCAGGGCGATCACGGATGGTCCAGCGAAAAAATCTGAGGGCACACTGGACACATGGGCATCATCGCCGCACTGATCGCCATCGCAGGCCTGCTCGCCGCGTTGGCGCACGACGCTTACCTGGGCATGCTCGGGTCGGCCGCGACCAAGAAGGGCGCGGCGGGACTGCCGGTCGCGCAGTTCGTGCGAACCCGCTGGAAGACCGCGATCCTGGCGACCGCGGGCGCGGCCATCGGCTTGCTGATCACCAACGGCGACACGCTCGGCGCCGACGTGTTCGGCGCGCTGATCGCGGGTGGCAGCGGGCTCGTCGCCATCAACGGCGTGCAGCGCACGCACAAGCAGTTGAACAGCGGTCAAGCCCAACTGCCGCCCAGGTAGGAATTTCACACAAACGTGTGTCACTCGTCCTGAACACACCCTTTCGGTTGCTTACGTACCTCCGTACGGCCCTACCCTGATGTCTGTCGCAGAGGGGTGTCGGGATGGACGAACAGCTGGGCAAACATCGTCTCGACGACGGTGCCGCGCAGGAGTCGCGTCCCGTCGTCGGTGGCGACCGCATCCCGCTGCCCCGCCGCCGCCAGATCGACCCGCTGCAGGACACGGACGGTCTGCGGAAGTTCAACATCGGGCTGGTGCCCGCCTCGGTCACCCCGCCGCGCACCTGGAAGCGCGCGGCCTGGTTCGCCGTCGTCTCGTCGGTGCTCGTGCTGGTCGGCCTGAGCATCGCCGCGGCCAAGCTGGTCGGTGGCGGCGGCACGGTGGAGACGGTCGGCCTGCCGGGTTACCCGTCGGACGTGCCGTTCATCTCCGCGCTGCCCACCGGCGCCACCACGCCGTCGACCACGGGCACCAGACCGTCCGCCGCGAACACCGGCCGAGGCGCTCCCGTGCCGGGCACGGGCACCGGTTCGGGCACCGCTCCCGGCACCAGCGGGTCCGTCACGAATCCCAAGCCGTCCGGGACCTCGCCACCCGTGATCACGACCGTGCCGGTCACCAACGCCCCCGTCGTCGACGGCGGCAAGATCGCCCAGCAGACCGAGCACTTCTACAAGGAGATGGCGACGAACGCGAACACCGCGCTCGCCATGACCACGGACACCGTGCGCTCGAACGCCGACGCGCTGCTGGAGGGCCGGCTCGCCGACATCTCGCTCATCGAGGTGAAGGAGATCGCGGTCGACCCGAGCAAGGGCCTCACCGTGAGCCTGCTGCAGGTGACGAAGAAGGACGGCTCGGTCAGCACCGAGAAGCGCGAGCTGAGCTTCACGCTCGGCGACCTGCCGCTGATCAACGGGGAACGGTTGAAGCTAGTGCCATGACCGGCAACCTTCACCGCGTCTTCGACGCTCAGCAGGGCACCTCGCGGCGCCGGCCCCACGCCCACAGCCAACCAGGATGAGGACGTGGGGCCGACACCACGATGCACCCGTCTGACCGCCGAATACGGGGCAAAGGCTGCCGGTCACGGCACTAGTAGAGCGTTGCGGCTTAGTTGTGCCCCGCCGGGCGGTCGCTTGTCGTCGAAAGCCCGGATGGTCGCGCTCTCACGTAACGTCAACGGCGAGTTGGCGGTAGAAAACTGCCGACGCAAGCGTTTGCTGATCGCCCCAACTACCACCAACCACGCAGGCGGCAGCCATGAGAGCGCGATCTTCATGATCGAAACACGGCCACCTGCCGGCATCACGCCCGCCGCCAATACTCCAAATATTAGTCGCAACGATCTACTAGTCGGCTGAAGTGGCTAAAGGTCACGGCCAGAGTTACCGACCGTAGTAAGTAGCACCATCGAGCGAATCCCGTGCACCACTGAACGCCACGAACGAATGAAGTCGTTCCAGAGACTGGCGCAGTCGCGTGAGCTCACGGTACGTCTTCTGGTGACCACGGACAGTACGGAGGGCCGGACAGTGCAGCGTTCCGCGCCGACCGGGCGGAGACACACCCGCACCGGCTCGATCAGCGTGGCCGAGCTGATCAAGCAGCAGCCGAGCCCGATGCGCATCCCGTCCAACGAGGAAGCCGCCACCGACGCACTCGTGACCTCCCTGCTCGGCCCCACCGAGACCACGGTGACGATCCCGGCGATCACCGCCGGCCGTCGTCGTCGCAACAGCAAGAACCGCGCCGCCAAGATCGCCGGACTGCTGACCGGCGCGATCGTGCTCGTGTCGTCCGTCGCGGGCGCGGCGCTCCTCGCGGACAAGCGGCCGGCGAACACCGGCATCCCGGTCACCGAACGTCCCGTCGCCCTCTCCGGCTCGAGCGCACTGCGTCCGGACGTCCTGTCCGCCCAGTTGCCGAACGACCGCTCGCCGCTGCAGCAGACCACCGACGTCCCGATGCCGCAGCCGCCCGCGCTGCTGCTGGAGACGCCGGAACCGACCACACCGGAGGTCTCGACCGGCCCGCAGCCGCAGGTGGACGTGGTCCGGCGGTTCTACGAGCTGCTCACGACCAAGCCGAACTCGGCGGCCAAGCTGCTGTCGCCGGACCTCGTCGGCACGGACCCGAAGGAGTTCGTCGAGTCCTGGTCCATGATCCGCGCGGTCAACGTCGACCAGACCTCGCTGCGACCGGACGGATCGGTGCTCGCAGTGGTGTCGATGCAGGAGCTCAACGGCAGCTGGCTGCGCATCGAACAGCTCTTCTGGCTGACCGACACGACCCAGCCGCGGATCATCGGCACCGAGGTCCTTTCGGCGCAACGGAGTTAGGCCGCACCCAACCGGGTGTCGCCGTTCGCAGTCGAACGGTGACCGCTCGTCGCGGAAACACTCTTTTATTCGTGGAACTTCCCCCAAAGGGGTTACATCTTCGGTCACGATTCGGTATCCATGAGCCCGCCAGTGCGCAGTAGCGAACTTGGAAGGGTGAACGAGCGGTGTCGATTGAGGACCATCGTCGGCGGCTGAGCGGTTCGGCTGAGTCGACCGGACAGTTGTCCGTCGCCGAGTTGATCGCTCGCCGTGAGGCGGAGACCATGCCGATCCCGGTGATCACCGACGACATCACCCCCGAGTCGTTCGAGTCCACGGTGAAGTTCAAGGCGGTGAAGGCGCCGGGCAGCAAGCCCCGCAAGCAGCCCGCCAGGGAGCTGCACATCACCGAGCTCCTCAAGCGCGAGGGCCGCTCCGACGACACGCAGCGCGGCGGGTTCACCGTCGGCAAGCTGGCCGCCGCGGCCAGCGGTGGCGTCGTCCTGTGCGGCACCGTCGCGTTCGCCGCCTCCTCGTGGCTGTCCTCGCCGGACGAGCGCCCCCTCGCCGAGGTGCGGTTCGACGAGAGAGCCCAGGCCCGCGGCGCGAGCGCCGGCACCGAAGGCGTCGTGAAGCTGCCGTCGAACAAGGCGCCGCAGGAAGACGCGGCCGAGCCCCAGCAGGCCGAAACGACGAACCCGACCACCCGCGTCGCGCCGTACGTCCAGCAGCAACAGCCGCAGCGCCCGGCGCCGCAGACCCAGCAGCCGACGCAGCAGCCCACCTCCGAGACGCCGACCGCGAGCACGCCGTCCTCGTCCGCGGAGACCACGCCCAGCCAGCCGAGCACGCCGCCGACGAGCGAGACGCCTCCGCCGCCGAGCCCGACCTCGGGCAACCCGCCGAGCAGCACCGCGCCGAGCGCGGAGAACCCGCTGCCCACGCCGTCCAACCCGGTCGACGTCAGCCTGGACCTCGGTGTGCTCGACCCGGTGCTGGACACCGTGGGCGTCACCGTCGGCACCTTCGACTTCTTCACCCCGGCGAACTGACGTACGACAGGTAGCTCGGCGGCCGCCCACGGACAGGTACCCTGTGCGGGCATTCCAGACGACCGCTGACTACCGCACGAGGAGCACGAACGTGGGACCTGCTGCCGCAGCCGCGGTTCCCCCGTCGCTGCGCGTCCGGACGTCCCAGTCACTACGCGTCCAGATGTCGCACTCGCCGCACGTCCGGACTTCACTGTCGTCGCACGTCCCGATCTCACTGTCGCCGCGCGTGTGGACATCGCTGTCGCCGCGCACCGCCGGGGTGGTCTCGTGACAACGTCCGACACCTCGGACGGCCGTCTGATCGCCGACCGCTACCGCTTCCTCGACCGCATCGGCTCCGGCGCGATGGGCATCGTCTGGCGCGCCCACGACGAGCGGCTCGGTCGCGAGGTCGCCATCAAGCAGTTGCTGCTGGCCCCCGGACTGGACGCGGCCGAGCAGGACGAGGCGATCCAGCGCGCCATGCGCGAGGGTCGCATCGCCGCCAAGCTGCACCACCCGAACGCCATCGCCGTGTACGACGTCGTCGAGGAAGACGGCGTCCCGTGCCTGGTCATGGAGTACCTGCCGTCGTACAGCCTCGCGGACGCGCTGGCCGAGGGCGGACCGATGGACCCGGTCGAGGTCGCCAGCATCGGCGCCCAGGCGGCGGCAGCACTGTCCGCGGCGCACGCGGCGGGCATCGTGCACCGCGACGTGAAGCCCGGCAACGTGCTGATCGCCGAGAACGGCGTCGTCAAGATCACCGATTTCGGCATCTCGCGGGCGAGCGACGACATCACGGTCACCAAGACCGGCCTGATCGCCGGCACGCCCGCCTACCTCGCGCCGGAGATCGCGCGTGGCCAGGACCCGACGCCGGCCTCCGACGTCTACTCGCTCGGTTCGACGCTGTTCGCCGCGATGGAGGGCGAGCCGCCCTACGGAGTGAGCGATAACACTCTCGGTGTTCTGCATGCCGTCGCGGCCGGCCGGATCAACCCGCCGACCGTCGATCACCCGATGGCCGACACGCTGCTGTACCTGCTCAACTACGAGCCGGACGACCGGCCGACGATGTCGCAGGCGCGGGAACTGCTCATGGCGGTCGCCCACGGCAAGTCGCCGTCGTTCACCGGCCTGTCGGTGCCCGTCGGACCGGATCCGACGACGATCGTGGAGCCCGACCGGACCCGCGTGGTTCGTCCCGTGGCCCGGACCGCGCCGGCCCGCACGGCGCCGCCGATGGCGCCCGTCGCCCGGCAGCAGGACAACCGGCCGCTGGTCATCGCCGCGGTGGTGCTGGCTCTGCTGCTGGTCATCGGTGGCCTGATGGTCGCGCTGGGCGTGTTCAACAAGGAGCAGGAGACTCCGTCGGCGCCGGTGGTGTCGTCTTCCTCCGTGGTGCCGACGACGACGTCGAGCGCCGAGGTGACGACCACCACGCCCGAGGCAACGACTACCCGCGAAACGACGTCTACCACTACGACGACTACAACTACGACCACCACGACTACGACGACTACGACGACGACGCACGAAGCCGTCGACGCACAACGACGACCTCGACCACGACGCACGACGCCGGCTACGGCCGCCAGCCGGCGTGGCTAAGCACGTTCTGTCGTAGATATCTCGTAAGGTGGGTACCCGCACCGATGGGTGATCTGAACCCGGACGTGTGACTAGCCGTTAAACAGAGAGCTAAGTGACCGCACAGCGGGGAGCAATTGTGTCCGACGATGGCCGATTGGTCGCTGGCCGCTACCGATTGAGCCAGCGGATCGGTAGTGGCGCCATGGGCGTCGTCTGGACCGCACTCGACGAACGTCTGCACCGCACCGTCGCGGTCAAGCAACTGCTCCTGCAGCCCGGACTCGCCGAAGCCGACACGGACGAGGCGAAGAGACGGGCCATGCGAGAGGGTCGCATCGCCGCGCGCCTGCAGCACCCGCACGCGGTCGCCGTCTACGACGTGGCCGAGGACGACAGCCAGCCGTGGCTGATCATGGAGTACCTGCCGTCGAAGAGCCTTTCCGGAGTGCTCTCCGAACGCGGCACGCTCCCGCCGCGCGACGTGGCGTCGATCGGCATGCAGGTCGCCTCCGCGCTCGCCGCCGCGCACAACGCCGGCATCGTGCACCGCGACATCAAGCCCGGCAACATCCTGCTCGGCGACGACGGCACGGTCAAGATCACCGACTTCGGCATCTCCCGCGCGACCGGTGACGTCACGGTCACCGCGACGGGCATGCTGGCGGGCACGCCGGCGTACCTCGCGCCGGAGGTGGCCAAGGGCTACGACCCCGGCTCGCCGTCCGACGTGTTCTCCCTCGGCTCGACGCTGTACGCCGCGATCGAGGGCCAGCCGCCGTTCGGCCTGAGCGAGAACACCATCGCGCTGCTGCACAAGGTGGCGTCCGGCAAGGTCGACCCGCCGCGCAACGCCGGCCCGATGACCGCGCTGCTGATGCGCCTGCTGCGCGCCGAGCCGGAAGACCGCCCGACCATGGCCGAGGCCCGCGACGCGCTCGCCGCGGTCGCGAACGGCCAGGCCGCCCCCGCCTTCACCCCCGCCGTGGTCGCCCCGACCCACCCGCCGTCGTGGCGCGGTGTCCCGGTCCAGCAGCAGCCGCAGCAACAGGCCGCCACACGCGCTCTGTCGCCGCAGCAGCCGCCCGGTCCCGCAGCCACGCGGGTGGACCTGCACACGCCTCCTCGGCCCGTGCAGCACCCGCAGCCGAACCACCAGCCGCCTTCGAACCACCGGCCGGCCGCCGCACCGCAGTACTCGCAGCGACCCAAGCAGGCCTCGTCGTCGATGTCGCCGAAGAGCAAGAAGTCGACCATCTACACCGCGCTCGCCATCGTGGCAGCGGCGGTGGTCGGCATCATGTTCGCGAGCATGATCTCGAACAACGACGGCAACGGCGGCAACGACAACAACGCGGGCGGCAACACGTCGGCCCAGCCGACTCAGCAGACCGGACCTTCCTCGGCGAACACGCCGAAGCTGGCGGACAAGGCCGGCAAGTGGACCGCATCGCCGAGCGAGGACGAGCGCCGGGTGATGCTGGACGACTACTTCTCGCTGGCCACCACCAGCCCGGACGAGGCGTGGAAGCTCGGCAACGCCGATTTCCAGGCCAACTATCCCGGCGGCCTCGCCGGATTCAAGAGTTTCTGGGCGAACTACAAGCAGGCCAAGGTCGTCACTGCCGACCAGCAGCAGGAGTTCTACTTCGTGGTCACCATCGAGGTCACGAAGAAGGACAACACGAAGACGACCATGCAGCGCCAGATCTCGCAGTCGTGGCGCGGCGCGAACTTCCTGCTGAGCTACGACAAGCCGTTCGGCGGGGCGTAGGGCCTGTATCGAAGTCCATGTTCGCGATAGCCGGGCCTGAGGCTCGACTCTCATCGAACGGGACTTCGATACAGGCCCTAACGGCCGCGCAGGTCAGGAGGCCCTTGCGGCCTTCTCCAGCGCTTCGGCCAATGCGAGCACCGCGGGATTCGACGCGGCTTCCTCGCGATAGACGACGTGAATGTGCCGCACCGGTTCGGGATTGCGCAGCTTGCGCAGAACAACGCCGGGATGCGCATATCCCAGCCCGAGCCGGGGAATGATCGTGACGCCGAGACCGGCGGCGACAAACCCCTGCGCGGTCGCGTAGTCGTCACTTTCCACGACGACCTTCGGGGCGAATCCCGCACCCGCGCACGCGTTCGTCACGAGGTCCTTGCACGGCCCGGTGGCACCGCAGTCCGCGTAGATCCACGGCTCGTCGGCCAGCTCGCCCAGGTCGATCACGCGCTTGCGGGACAACGCGTGTCCACGAGGCAGCACGGCGAAGAACGGGTCTGCCAGCAGGTGCCGCGCGACCACGCCGTCCGGGGCGGGCTCGTCGAGCTCCAGCACGGTGATGGCGACATCGGCCCGGCCCGCGGCGAGCTCCTCGAACGGATCGGTGGGCTCGGTGAGCTTCAGGTCGAGCTCGACGCCCGCGCGTTCGGCGCGGAACTGGGCCACCGCCGGCGGCACGAGCGCGGCACCGGCCGTGGCGAAGTAGCGGACGCGCAGCGTCCCCGCGCAGCCCTGCCGCAACGCCGTCAGGGCGCTCTCGGCCTCGGCCAGCTGCTCGGCGAGACGACCGGCGTGCTCGGTGAGGAGCCGGCCGGCCGCGGTGGGCCGGACGCCCCGGCCGACGCGTTCCAGCAGCGGCAGACCTGCCTGCTTCTCCAGGCCCGCTACCTGCTGCGAGATCGCGGACGGGGTGTAGCCGAGGTTCGTGGCGGCCGCGGTGATGGAACCCGTGGTCACGACGGCCCTGAGCACCTGCATGCGTCGCACGTCCAGCATGCCTCGACCTTACAGCAGTGCTTAAAGGTTATGCACAACAATTAAATTGTATTTACGCTTCGCAGGACGCATGGTTGACGTGTGAACCAACGCGGAACGTTGATCAGGATGGGCGTGCTCGCCCTGCTGTGGGGATCCAGCTTCCTGTGGATGAAGCTCGCGCTCGGGAGCCTCGCTCCCCTGCAGATCTCGCTCGTGCGGACGTTCTTCGGGGCGATCGTGCTGGTCGTCGTTCTCGCCATGGCGAAGATGACGCTGCCTCGCGACCGCAAGCTCTGGGGCCACATGCTCTTCGTCGCACTGTTCGGCAGCGCGATCCCGTTCACGCTCTTCGCGTTCGGCGGCCAGACCGTCGACTCCGGGGTGTCCGGGGTGCTCAACTCGACGACGCCGCTGTTCGCGCTGGCCATCGGCCTCGCGCTCGGCACGGAGAAGTTCAGCAACCTGGTCCGCATGCTCGGCCTCGGGCTCGGCTTCGCGGGCGTGCTGCTGATCTTCGCGCCGTGGCAGCAGGCCAACAGCATCGCGAGCTGGGGTGCGGTGCTGTGCCTCATCGGCGCCGCGAGCTACGCCGTCGGCTACACCTACGCCGGCCGCCACCTGGTCAACACGGGCGCGACCTCCACGCAGCTCGCCGCCATGCAGCTGACCACCGCGATGGGCCTGCTCATCCTGGCCATGCCGTTCGGTGGCCTCGAGCCGGTGCACCTGCACTGGGTCGGCGTGCTCGCCGTGGCGGTCCTCGGCATCTTCGGCACCGGCATCGCGTTCATCCTCAACTACCGCGTCATCGCGGACGAGGGCGCCACCACGGCGACTACGGTCGGTTACCTGCTGCCCGTGGTTTCGGTACTCCTCGGAGCGATCTTCCTGGAAGAGCAGCTGAATGCAAGGGTCGTCGCAGGCATGCTCGTGGTGCTCCTGGGCGTCGCGCTGACTCGTAGGCAGCCCGTCCCGGCAGGTCAGACCGTCTCACCAAACGAGACACGCGACCTGGTCAAACGCTGAACGGTGAGACGCCCGTCTCCCCCAGAAGGATGGTTCCGAGACGAATCGCGTCCTTATCGGGCTGCTCGGCCGTCTCCTGTTTGTGAGCGGACATGGAGACCAGCCTGGGAAGGACATCGACATGAACAACGAAAACCTGAAGGTCGTCACCCGGACGACTTTTCAGCTGTTGGCCCCCGGCGCGGCTCCCGCACCGGTCGAAGCCGAGCTGGTGTACGACCCCGAGGACCCCTACGCGGTCGCCGTCGTGTTCCACACCGGCTCCGGCCGGGTGGAGTGGATGTTCGCCCGCGACCTGCTGGCCGACGGCCTGCTGACGCCGTCCGGCGAGGGCGACATCCTGGTCCGCCCCGCGTCCGACGACCCTGAGCGGGTCCTGGTCGAGCTGAACGCGCCGACCGGGTTCGCCATCCTCAGCGCCGTCGCCGAGGACGTGGCAGCGTTCCTGGACAGCTCCTACGACGTCGTGCAGCCGGGCGAGGAGGACCTGTGGATCGACTTCGACCGGGAGCTGCAGAAGCTGGTCTCGACGATCGACTAGTTCCGGTGTCTCAGGTGGTCTGACGGGCGCGGGACGAGGTGCCGGCACGCGGGGCAGCGTGGCCGACCAGCTCGTCACCGGAGAGACCACCGAGAGTTGCGGTGTTCGACGTCGTGGGCAGCGACGACGACCACGGGTCTCAAAGCCGAACAGGTCCCGCAGACAGTCCCCACCGGCGACTTGGCTCGGAGTGATCCGCAGTGCCGCTACTCGGTCGCCTTGGGGCGTACCAGGCTCACATCACCCCCGATCCCCGAATGCCGGTCTCCGCGATTGATTAGTCTCAGGGCGTGACAACCATCGGGGGCCGCTACACGCTGCTCGAGCGCATCGGCAGCGGAGCGATGGGGGTGGTCTGGCGGGCACGGGACGAGGTGCTGGCCCGCGAGGTCGCGGTCAAGCAGCTCATCACCGGAGACCACCAGCGGGCGATGCGCGAGGCGCGCAACGCGGCCCGGCTGCACCACCCGCACGCGATCGCGGTGTTCGACGTCGTGGGCAATGCCGACGAAGAGCCGTGGATCGTCATGGAGTACCTGCCGTCACACAGCCTTTCAGCGCTGATCGCCGAGGGAGGGCCGCTCAAGCCGGCCCACGCGGCGAGCATCGGAGCCAAGATCGCGTCGGCGCTGGCCGCCGCGCACACGGCCGGACTCGTGCACCGCGACATCAAGCCGGGCAACGTCCTGATCGGTGACGACGGCACGGTCAAGATCACCGACTTCGGCATCGCGAAGTTCAGCGGTGACGGCACGATGACCGAGACGGGCATGATCTCGGGCACCCCCGCCTACCTCGCACCCGAGGTGGCGCGTGGTGAGCAGCCCAACGAGGCGTCTGACGTGTTCTCGCTCGGTGCCACCATCTACACCGCCATCGAGGGTGAGTCCGTCTTCGGGCCGAGCGACAACAGCTTCGGTCTCATCTACCGGGCCGCCAGCGGGCAGCTGCGCGACCCCAAGAGCGCGGGCGAGCTCACCCCGCTGCTCATGCGCCTGCTCGCCATCGACCCGAAGGACCGGCCGACCGCGCAGGAGGCCGCCGACGAGCTGGCCGCCGAGCCGCAGCCGTCCCAGCCGCTGCCCGTGCCGGCGCCGGCGCCGAAGAAGCGGAAGGCCCCGAACCGGCGGATCCTGGTGATCCTCTCGGTCATCGCGGTGCTCGCGATCGGAGGTGGCGCGGCCGCCGCGTACTGGAACGGCACCAGCGGCACCCCGACGAACCAGGCGGGGTTTCCCGCGACGCAAGAGGCCCGCTTCTACTCGGCGGGCGAGGCGAGCGCGTTCGTCTCGGAGCACTACGGGCAGCTGCCCGGCAACCCCCAGGCGGCCTGGACGAACCTCTACGAACGCGCCAGCGAGCCGCTGGAGAACTACGTCGCCCGCTGGAAGGGCTACACCGAGGTTCACCTCAGTGACGCGCGCGTGCCCGTGCGGTCGCACGGCGCGAACTGGGTCGTCACCGTGGAACTCGTGTTGAGGACGGACAGGGGCGAGGAGCTGCGCGGCGTCTACGAGATCGAAGTGGGCAACGTGAACAACCAGATGAAGATCGTCAGCACTACCAGGATGAGGTGAGCAGCCAGAAGCTGCCGCCGCCAACGACCACGCCCATCGCGGTACCGGCCAGCACCTGCGCCGTCGTGTGGTCACCGAGCTCGACGCGCGACCAGGCGACCAGCGCGGCGGGCAGCGCGATCAGCAGCGGCCACGGCCCGTAGACGATCGCCATCGTCACCACGGCGGCCCAGGCCACCCCGGCGTGCAGCGAGATCTTCCACTTCAGCCCGAACGTGATCGCCATGCTGACGATCAGCGAGGCGAACATGCTGCCCGCGAGCGCGAGCATGTTCCGCGGCGCGTCGCCGAGAACCATGATCACCGTGCCGGCCGCCAGCGAGGCACCGGCCGTGACCAGGGGAACGAGCCTGCCCTCGCGATTCGTGACGTGGTGGCCGTCCCACTTGCCCTTGCGCGCGCCACGCACGATGACGGCCATCGGGATGACGGACGCCGTCAAGGCGACCACGAACCCCCACAGCAGCGTCTTCCAGATGTTCTCCGTCGCGGCGGCCACGGCGAACGGCAGCAAAATCACCCAGACCCACGGAGCCAGCACCTCGGTGGCGCCGCGGGCGACCTTTTTGATCAAATCCCCCAGAGACCCTTCAGTAACCCTTCAGACCAGCCTGCGATCAGTGGCCCAGCGGGAGAGCTCGTACCGGTTGGAGAGCTGGGTCTTCCGCAGGACGCTCGACACGTGCGTCTCCACCGTCTTGACGCTGATGAACAGCTCGGACGCGATCTCCTTGTAAGCGTATCCGCGCGCCAGCAGCCGCAGGACGTCGCGTTCGCGCGGCGTCAGCAGGTCGAGCTCGGGGTCGCTGATCGGCGCGGCACCCGGCCGGTCGGCGAACGCGTCCAGCACGAACCCGGCCAGCCGCGGCGAGAACACCGCGTCGCCCTCGCTGACCCGCACGACCGCCTTGACCAGCTCCTGGCTGGAGATCGTCTTGGTGACGTAGCCGCGGGCACCGGCGCGGATGACGTTGATGACGTCCTCCGCCGCGTCGGACACCGACAGCGCGAGGAACGTGACCTCGGGGATCTTCGTGCGGATCTGCCGCAGCACCTCGGCGCCGCCGCCGTCGGGCATGTGCACGTCCAGCAGCACCACGTCCGGCTTGTGGTGCGCGATCCCCGCCACCGCCTCGCCGACGCTGCCCGCCTCGCCGACCACCTCCACCTCGTCGGTGATGGTGTCGAGCTCGGCGCGCACGCCCGCGCGGAACAACGCGTGGTCGTCCACCAGGAACACCCTGACGGTCATGTCCTGGCCTCCGTCTTCCTCGGCATCTCGAGCTGCACCTCGGTCCCCTCTCCCGGAGCCGTGCGCAGTCGCACCTCCCCGCCGTGCCGGTCCATCCTCCCCCGGATGCTGCCCGCGAGGCCATGCCGGTCCCCCGGCACGGCGTCCGGGTCGAAGCCCTTGCCCCGATCGCGCACGAAGACCGTCACCTTGTCCGGCTCGACCTCGGCGTAGACGCTGACCTCGGCGACCCCGGCGTGCTTGGCCGCGTTGACCACCGCCTCCTTCGAGGCCTGGACGAGCGCGATCATCCCGTCCTCCAGCTCGCAGTCGCCGACCACGACCTGGGAGACGGCGATGGCGAAGTCGTCCTCGACCTCCGCGCACACCTGCGCGATGGCGATGCTGATCGAGTGCGGCTGTTCCCCGACCTCACGGCCGTAGAGCCAGCTGCGCAGCTCCCGTTCCTGGCTGCGGGCGAGCCGTTTGACCTCGCGGGACGACTCGGCCTGCTTCTGGATGAGCGCGAGCGTTTGCAGCACGGAGTCGTGCAGGTGGGCGGCGATGTCGGCACGTTCCTCGGTGCGGATGCGCGCCCGGCGTTCCGCGTCGAGGTCGCGCACCAGCCGCATCCACAGCGGCACGGTCAGCACCCCGACACCGATCAGCGTGGCGAGCACCGAGAGCATGACGGTCGAGAGGTTCTGGATGGAGTCGTTGGCGACCAGGAACGCGGCGACACCCGCCACGACCAGCGCGCCACCCGCCACCGTCCGCACGATCCCCGTCTTTCCCTGTGCCAGCGCCCCGTCCTTCCAGCGCCGGCGTTGCGCCTCGTCCGCCTCGCGCCACACGACCGCGGCGCCCACGAGTGCCACGGCGATCGGGCCGGTGATCCAGCCGCTCCACTGCCCGCCGATCAAGCCGGTGAAGACCGCGACGCCGATACCGAGAGCGGCGAGGCCGACCGCCTGCTGCCACTCCTTGCGGTCCTTGTCGGTCTCCGGTTCGGCCAGGGTCGACTGCGGGACGAACATCCACAGCAACGCGTAGGCGATGATCCCGACCCCGCTGAGCGCGGCGAACACGGCGAAGACCGCGCGCACCCAGAAGACCGGTGCGCCGAGGTGATCCGCCAGTCCGCTCGCGACGCCCGCGATCACCCGGCCGGTGCGTCGACGGCGCATCGGCTCAATCCGTGCACTCACCACCTGATCGTCACACGTCGGGCGGTGTTGTTCATCAGGGATGACCCCGGTTCCCCGAATCAGGGCTGGTCCCTGATGTGGTTCGCGGCGACGGAGCGCAACCTTGTCGTCGTGAGCGGGACTGAGAAGACAATGCAGGGCGTGGCGGACACGCTCAGGGAGTTCTGGGCCCACCGTCCGGTGCGGCCCCGTGCAGGGCGCAAGCTCGGCGGCGTCGCCACCGGGATCGCGCTGCGCTACCAGATCGACCCGGTGATCGTGCGGATCGCGTTCGTGGCGCTCGCGTTGTCGGGCGGCGTCGGCCTGCCGATGTACCTGGCCGGCTGGCTGCTGCTGCCGGAGGAGGGCGACCAGACCTCCCCGCTGGAAGCGCTGATCGGCCGGGGCAGCAGCTCGATGTCGCAGGCCCAGACGGTGCTGCTGGGGGTCCTGATGTTCCCCGCGCTCGCGTTCACGTTCGGCAGCGGCGGGTTCCAGGTCGTCGTGACGATCGCCGCGTCGGTGGCGTGCATCTACCTGCTGCAGAAGAACCGCGGGCACCTGCAGCCGGCGTCCGCACTCGCCGATCCGCCGATGGTGCCACCGGTGCCGGGCGCACCGGCCTGGGACCCGCTCGGGGCCGCTCCGTTCGCGTGGGACCTGCCGGAACCCGCTCCCAAGCCGCAGCCGCCGGCACCCCGGCAACGCAGGCCGCGGGTCGGCCTGACGACGCTGGCCGTGGCGGTCGCCGTGGCGGTCGGATCGGGCATCGCGGGGATCTGGTCGGCCTGGTTCACGGCACCGCACGTCATCGGCCTGCTGATCGCGGTGGTCGCGGCGGGTCTGCTGATCGGCGCGTTCGTCAACGCGGGCCGCGGCCTGATCTGGCTGATGATCCCGTTGTCCGTGGTGGGCTTCGGCATGACGGCGATCGGCTTCGACGGACCGAACAACCTGGGCAGCGTCGAGGACACGCCGCGGTCGCTGGCCGAGGTGAAGGGCCGTTACGAGATCGGCGTCGGCAGCGTGCTGCTGGACCTGCGTCAACTGCCGGACTCCGGCGCGGTGAAGACCGAGCTCGAGGCGAACCTCGGCGAGCTGATCGTGCACGTGCCGAGGACCGCCGACGTGACGTTCACGTGCGAGGCCTCGTCCATCGGCGAGCTCGACTGCCTCGGCAAGCGTGCGGAGGGCAGCAGCGTGCAGGTGAACGGGACCGACTTCGGCGAGAACGCCGAGGGTGGGTTGAAGATCGACCTGGACGTTCTGGCGAACGTCGGAGAGGTGAAGGTGATCCGTGGCTGAGCAACCGGTCATGCGCAGGCGGATCGACCCGCTGAGCCTGGTCTTCGGGATCGGTGGCGGGCTGATGGCGGCCTACGTGCTGAGCAACGGGACGTTCTGGTTCGACTTCCGGTGGGCGCTGGGAGGAACGGCCATCGTGGTCGGAGTGGTCCTGCTGACCAACTCGTTGAGACGGAAGTCCCGGCAATGAGAAAGGCCCCCGGTCTCCGGGGGCCTTTCTTCATGTCATTCCCACTCGATGGTGCCCGGCGGCTTGGACGTCACGTCCAGCACCACGCGGTTGACCTCGGCCACCTCGTTGGTGATCCGGGTCGAGATCCGCTCCAGTACCTCGTACGGCAGGCGGGTCCAGTCCGCGGTCATCGCGTCCTCGGACGACACCGGGCGCAGCACGATCGGGTGGCCGTACGTGCGGCCGTCGCCCTGGACGCCGACGCTGCGGACGTCCGCGAGCAGCACGACCGGGCACTGCCAGATCGTGCGGTCGAGGCCCGCGAGGGTCAGCTCCTCACGCGCGATGGCGTCGGCCTGGCGCAGCGTGTCGAGCCGGTCCTGGGTGACCTCGCCGATGATCCGGATGCCGAGGCCCGGGCCGGGGAACGGCTGGCGCTGCACGATCGTCTCCGGCAGGCCCAGCTCGGTGCCGACCCGGCGCACCTCGTCCTTGAACAGCGCGCGCAGCGGCTCGACCAGCTCGAACTGCAGGTCGTCCGGCAGGCCGCCGACGTTGTGGTGCGACTTGATGTTCGCGGTGCCGGTGCCCCCGCCGGACTCGACCACGTCCGGGTAGAGCGTGCCCTGCACCAGGAAGCCGTAGTCGCCCTCGGCCTTGAGGTCGCGCTCGGCCTGCTCGAACACGCGGATGAACTCGCGGCCGATGATCTTGCGCTTCTGCTCCGGGTCCGTGACGCCGGCCAGCGCGTTCAGGAACCGCTCGCGCGCGTCGACCGTGATGAGGTTGATGCCCGTGGCGGCCACGTAGTCGCGCTCGACCTGGGTGCGCTCACCGGCGCGCAGCAGGCCGTGGTCGACGAAGACGCAGGTGAGCCGGTCGCCGATGGCGCGCTGGACCAGCGCGGCCGCGACCGCGGAGTCGACGCCGCCGGACAGGGCGCAGATCGCCCTGCGGTCACCGATCTGCTCACTGATGCGCGCGACCTGCTCGTCCACGATGGACGACGTCGTCCACTGCGGACGGATGCCCGCGATGTCGTGCAGGAACCGGCGCAGCACCTCCTGGCCGTGCGGCGAGTGGTTCACCTCAGGGTGGTACTGCACACCAGCGAAGCGGCGTTCGGTGTCCTCGAACGCGGCGACCGGCGCGCCCTCGCTGGTCGCGGTGACCGTGAAGCCTTCCGGCGCCTTCGTGACGGCGTCGCCGTGGCTCATCCACACCGGGTGGTGGCCGGGCAGCTCCTCGTGCAGCGTGCCGCCCGCACCGGCGATGCCGAGCTCGGTGCGGCCGTACTCGCGGGTGCCGGTCTGTTCAACCGCGCCGCCAAGTGCGCGCGCCATGGCCTGGAAGCCGTAACAGATGCCGAAGACCGGGACACCGGTCTCGAACAGCTTCGGGTCGACCTGCGGAGCGTTCTCTTCGTAAACGCTCGACGGGCCACCGGACAAAACGATGGCCAGCGGGTTTTTGTCGAGGATCTCGCTCACCGTCGCGGTGTGCGGGACCACCTCGGAGTAGACCTGGGCCTCGCGCACGCGGCGGGCGATCAGCTGCGCGTACTGGGCACCGAAGTCGACGACGAGAACAGGGCGGTTGCTGGTGTCGGACACGCCGTAAAGGATGGCATGCGTGGACGGGGAACTGCTGACCGGTGGCGGGCTGAACCAGGTGTTCAGGGTGGGTGACGCGGTGCGGCGACCGGCCGGGCCGTGGGCGCCGCGGGTGCACGGTCTGCTGCGGCACTTGGCACCACTGGGAATCGCGCCCGTTCCACTCGGGCTCGACGAGGACCACGAACTGCTCAGCTACCTGCCCGGTGACGTTGGCCACGTGTTCCCGTCCGGCGACGCGGCGCTGATCGAGTCGGCGTTGCTGCTGAGGAAGCTGCACGACGCGACGGCACCGCTCGTCGATCAGCTCGACGGGTGGCAGCACGCAGCCAGGGCACCGGTCGAGGTGGTGCTGCACGGCGACTTCGCGCCGTACAACACGGTCTACCGCGACGGCCGCCCAATGGGCGTGTTCGACTTCGACTCCGCGCACCCAGGACCGCGCTGGTGGGACGTCAGCTGGGCGATCATCCAGTTCGTGCTGGGGCTGCCGGACGAGCGCAAACGCCGGGCTCTGCTGTTCTGCGAGACGTACGGATGCACCTACGACGACGATCACGTGATCGCCCGTCTGGAGGACGCGATTCGCACGATCCGTGAGCATCCGGCGTTCGTGCGGCAACGGGCTGAACATCACGACGATTACTACCGGGGACTCATCGAGTACGTGCAAGCCAATAGGGCTTAACGTGGGCCCATGGACGCGTTCACGCCGCAACCCAGGCCGTGCTGGATCGCCGGCCGCCCCGAGCAGGGCGAACAGGCGTTAGGGGTCTTCCACCCGTTCGACGGCACCGAGGTGGCCTCGGTCGCCGTGCCGGGCAGAGACCAGGTGGAACGCGCGGTGGCGGCGGCTCATGCGGTGGCACGTGAGTTCCGGCGCACACCCGCGCACGTGCGGGCGGCGGCGCTGCTGAAGGTGTCGCAGACGCTGGCCGAACGCGCGGAGGAGATCGCCGAGACGATCACCGCCGAGAACGGCAAGCCGCTCAAGTGGGCCGAGATCGAGGTTTCCCGGGCGGTCAACACGTTCCGGTTCGCCGCCGAGGAGGCGCGCCGGTTCACCGGCGGGCTGCAGCGGCTCGACACCGATGCCGGCGGCGTCGGCCGGATGGCGATCATCCGCCACGTGCCGCGCGGGCCGGTGCTCGCCGTGGCGCCGTTCAACTTCCCGCTCAACCTGGTGGCGCACAAGGTCGCGCCCGCGCTCGCGGTGGGCGCGCCGGTGATCGTGAAGCCCGCTTCCGCCACGCCGCTGAGCGCGTTGCTGCTGGGCGAGATCCTGGCCGAGACCGATCTGCCGGAGGGCGCGTTCTCGATCCTTCCCGTGCGCGGCAAGGACATGGACGCTCTGGTACGCGATGAACGGCTGCCGGTGATCTCGTTCACCGGGTCGACGAAGGTCGGCTGGTCGTTGATGGAAGCCGCGCCACGCAAGCACGTCGTGATGGAGCTCGGCAGCAACGCGGCCGCGATCATCTGTCCGGACTGGACGGACCTGGACCACGCGGCGCAGCGCATCGCCACGTTCGGCAACTACCAGGCCGGGCAGTCGTGCATCGCCGTGCAGCGGGTGATCGTGGACCGTTCGAAGGCCGACGAGTTCGTGCCGAAGCTGGTGGATGCCGTGGGCGCGTTGAGGACCGGCGACCCGCACGACCCCGAGGTCGAGGTCGGGCCGTTGATCGACGAGGACAACGCCCGGCGCGTCGAGGAATGGGTCAACATGGCTGTCGACGCGGGCGCGCGGGTGCTGCTCGGCGGCAAGCGGACCGGCGCGACGGTCGAGCCGACCGTGCTGGCGGACGTGCCTGCCGACGCCAAGGTGTGGACCGAGGAGATCTTCGGGCCGGTGCTCGTGGTCTCGGTGGCCGACGGCGTCGAGGAGGCGTTCGCGCAGGCCAACGACACCAAGTACGGGCTGCAGGCCGGGGTCTTCACCCGTGACGTGCAGGTGGCGTTCGAGGCCGCCGCCGAGCTCGAGGTCGGCGGCGTGATCATCGGTGACGTGCCGTCCTACCGCGCCGACCAGATGCCCTACGGCGGTGTGAAGGGCTCGGGCACCGGACGTGAGGGCGTCCGGTCGGCGATGGAGGACTTCACCGAGGAACGGGTGACCGTCCTGACCGGAATCCAGCTATAGACCTTGTGTCATATCCCTTGGGGGAACGCCAGCACGCGATCCGGGTCGTACCGCCGCGCGACCTTCCTGAGCCGCGCGAGGTTGCGGCCGTAGTAGGCGGTCGGCCAGTCGGGCATCTCCGGGTCGATGTAGTTCACGTACCCGGTGTTGCCCGCGCCGAGCCCGTCGCGCCACGTCGCGAGCAACGCACGGGCCTCGGCCTCGGTCCGGTTCCGCACGAAGACGTAGGTCTGGGCGCTCATCTTGGCGTGGCGGTGCGGGAACGCCGTGGCGTCGGGCGCGACCCGGCTGAGCGCGCCACCCCACGAGTCGAGCTGCAGGAACCCGTCGCGTTCCCCGTCCACCAGGTCCGCGATGCGCGTGCCCGGCACGCGGCGGTAGAGCATCCGTGACGACGCGACGAACGCCTCACCGGGGAAGTCCGGAGGCCCCGCGAAGAAGCGCATGGCCTCCAGGTAGGTCATCTCCCGCACCGTCCGCGTGCCGCCGGACGGCATGCGGTCGAGCAGCCGGTGCAGGTCCTTCGCCGGGCCGACGTACGTGCCGTCGAACCCGATCGTGGACGGCCCGCCCGTCGCGCTGATGCCACAGCCGGACCACAGCTCGTCCGGCGTGGTCGCGATCCACTCCTGCCAGGCGTCGAACACGTCTGCGGTCGCACCGGCCGGGTACTGCAGGCTGAACAGGGCGAGGTTCGGCGCGGGATCGGTGCGGAAGGTGAACGACGTGACGATGCCGAAGTTGCCGCCGCCACCGCCGCGCAACGCCCAGAACAGGTCGGGTTCCTGGTGCGCGTTCACCGTCCGCAGGCAGCCGTCCGGTGTGACGATCCGGGCGCTGGTCAGGTGATCGCACGTCAGGCCGTACTTGCGGCCGATCACGCCGATGCCGCCGCCCAGCGTCAGCCCGCCGATGCCGACCGTGCCGCATGATCCCGCGGGCAGGGCCTGACCGGCAGCGCCGACTCCCTCGTAGACGTCGATCAGCCGGGCCCCGGCGCCGACCTGGGCGGAACTGCCGCGGACCTGCACGTCCGACAGGCCGCCGAGGTCGACGACCAGGCCGTTCTCCGGCACCGAGTAGCCCGCGTAGCTGTGCTTTCCACTCCGCGCGGCGATCGGGATGCGTTCGTGCGACGCGAAGTCGAGGCACGCCTGCACGTCCTCCGGCCGGACGCAGCGCGCGATCGCGGCCGGCCTGCGGTGTGCGTAAAGGGAGTTGAACGGCAGCCGAAGCTGGTCGTAACCCGAGTCCTGCGGCAGCACGAGCCGGTCGCCGAGGCGTTTGCGCAGCTTCGCCCAGTTCGTGTCCGCCGTCGCCGTCCCCGCGCCCATCCCCAGGCCCGCGACGGTCAGTGCCGTTCCCTGCAAGAAGGTTCGTCTGGTTATCCCCATGACAGAAACACCCCCGGCTCCGATCGTGGGTTGCCCTGCGCGGAGATCACCAGCCGAGCGCGCGCTGCTTCACCCGATCGTCGCAGTGGCGGGCGGCAACGTGCCCGTCCGGTCTGATCAACCACTCGTCCCTGGAGCTGAAGCCCGGACCTGCGGTGCGCGACTCCGGCACCAGCTCGCCGCCGTCCGTGGTGAGCGGGGAGTTCTCGTAGGTGAAGGGCGTGAAGAGCTTGCCCGAGTCGATGCCTTCACCGGTTTCGAGCGCTCTCGCCCGGTGCGCGCGTTCTTCCGGCGTGCTCGGTACGAGGAAACGCATGGTGGCGCCGGTGATGCGGAGGTTCTCGTCGGCGGCGGCACCGCGTTCGACGTCGTAGGACGCCAGGAGATGCGGGCCTGCCTCGCCTGCGCGGTCGGCGGCGATCTTCCACGCGGCGTTGTCGGCGTCGCAGATCCCGGAGTTCAGGCCGCGCGCGCCGAACGGGCTCATCACGTGGGCCGCGTCGCCCGCGAGCAGGATCCTGCCCTGGCGGAACGTCCTGGCGCGGCGTTGGTGGAAGCGGTAGGTGGACTGCCAGACGACCTCGTACGGCTTGTCGCCGACGATGGCGCGGATGTGCTCGTCGGTGAGCTGGACGTCGCCCGCGACCTGCCAGTCGATCCGCCAGACCCCGTTCGGTTGCGGGTGCAGCAGCACTTGGCGGCCGGGATTCCACGGCGGATCGAAGTAGAAACGGCGTTCGGGTGTCGCGAAGTCCAGGTCGACGCGGATGTCGGCGATGATGAACCGGTCGTCGAACGAGAAGCCCTCGAACGGGATGTTCAAGAGCTGTCTTACCGATGAGTGCACACCGTCTGCGGCGATGCAGTGGGTTCCGCGGATTCCGTCCTGTGTGGACACTCCGGCGTCGTCCTGGGTCAGGCCGGTGACCTCGTGGCCGTAACGGAGCTCGATCAGCGGCTCGGCCCGGACGCGTTCCTCCAGCAGCTGCTCGACGACGGTCTGCGGGGTGTTCACGAACGGCGGGAAACCCTTGGCCTCCGGGAAGGTCAGGGTCAGCACCTCGCGGTCGCGGTGGTAGGTGCGGCCGGTGTACCAGGTGACGCCCGCGTCGGCGACGGCCTGACCGACGCCGACGCGTTCCAGGATCTCCAGCACGTCACGCTGCACGCAGATCGAGCGGCTGCCGGTCTGTTGCCGCTGTTCCGCTTTCTCCAGGACGAGGCTCGGAACGCCGGCACGGGCCAGGAACAGTGCGGCGGTGAGGCCGACCGGTCCGGCACCGACGACGAGCACCGGGGTCACTGCTGTGCTGGTTCTTGGAGGGCATCCCAGACCGCGCGGTCGCGTTCCGCGGTCCAGATCTCCGGCCAGTCCTTGCCGTCGCACTCGTCCCAGTAGCGCTTGACGTCGAACGGCAGGCAGTGCTCGAAGATCGGCCAGCGCCCGTACCGAGGTTCGAGCGTCTTGTGCGCCAGCTCGAACGCCTGCTTGAGCGTGCCGCCGTCGGCGTGGATCCCGCCGACCGTGCGGCGCAGTTCGTTGAGGAAGTGCCTGCTCTGGTTGATCGCGGCCTCGACCTCGATGCGGTCGCGGGCGACCTTGCCGCGGCCGCCGACGAGAACTTCGGCGCCGAGGTCCTCGATCTCGTCCAAAGTGGACGTCGCCCACTCGTCGTGGAACGCGTCGCCGGTGTAGAGCGCGGCCTGCGACTCGACCAGGTCGCCGGCGAAGAGGATGCGCTGCTGCGGCAGCCACGCCACGATGTCGCCCGCCGTGTGACCGCGGCCGAGGTGCTGCAGCACGAGGTCGCCGCGCTCGTCGCCGAGCGGGATGGTCATGCGGTCGGAGAACGTGAGCGTCGGCCACGTCAGGCCGGGGATCTCCTCGGGCTGCTCGAAGAGTCGCGGCATGCGGCCGTACTCGCTCGCCCAGTCCTGCTGCCCGCGTTCGGCGATCAGCACCCGCGTCATCTCGTGCGCGACGATCTCCTGCGCTCCGAACGCACTGGCACCGAGCGTGCGGACCGCGTGGTAGTGGCTCAGCACGAGGTAGCGGATCGGCTTGTTCGTGTGCTCGCGGAGCTGCGTGAGCCATCGGCGCGCGGCCGCGGGGGTGGCCCGCGCCTCGAAGCAGATCAGGAAGTCCTCGGCTTCGATCGCCCCGACGTTGGGGTCACCCTCGGCGGTCAGGGTGTAGACGCCCTCGGCGAGCTCGACGAAGACCTCGTCCTTGGGGGCGAGGTCGGAGCTGGAGGCGAAAGGCTTCTTCGGCGGCTTCTTGGCCATGCCTCCACCGTAGCCAAATGAAAACCAGCTCAGGAGGCCTTCACGATCGGCAACCGCAAAGCGGCTGGAGCTTGATCGGGAACCGCCGGGTTCTTCGGCTTCGTCGGGTTGATCCTGCGGTAGGGCCGGTCCTGCTCCGGCCGCTGGTCCTGCTCGCCCTTGTTCGGCCACAGCGAGAACGCCCGCTCGGCCTGCGCGGTGATCGTGAGCGACGGGTTCACGCCGAGGTTCGCGCTGATCGCCGCACCGTCCACAACGGACAGTCCAGGGTAGTTGAAGACGCGGTGGTACGGGTCGATCACGCCTGCTTCCTCGGTGGCCGCGATCGCGCAGCCGCCGATGAAGTGCGCGGTCAGCGGGATGTTGAACAGCTCACCCCACGTGCCACCGGCCATGCCGTCGATGTGCTTGGCCGCCAGCAGGTTCGCCTCGTGACCGGCCGGGATGAACGCCGGGTTCGGCTCACCGTGGCCCTGCTTGCTGCTGAGCTTGCCGCGCTTGAGGAACGTGGTGATGGAGTTGTCGAGGCTCTGCATCACCAGCAGGATGACGGTCCGCTCGCTCCACCGGTGCACGCTGAGCAGCCTCAGCAGCTTCAGCGGGTGCTTGATCGCTTCCCTGATGAACTGCAGCCACCTCGGGGTGCTCTTCGTGCCGTCCGTGGCGAGGGTCTGTAGCAACCCCATCGCGTTGCTGCCCTTGCCGTACCGGACCGGTTCGATGTGCGTGATCTCGTCGGGGTGGATGGAGCTCGTGATCGCGACGCCCCGGGTGAAGTCGTTCTCCGGGTCGACGCTGAACCGCCCGGCACCGATGATCGACTCGGAGTTGGTGCGGGTGAGCTCGCCGAGCTTGGCCGAGATCTTCGGCAGGGTGGTCGCCTTCGCCTGGTGCAGGAGCTGCTGGGTGCCCCACGTGCCGGCGGCGACAACGACCTGGTCAGCGGTGAAGACGGCTTTCTGGCGCCCGCCGGTCCGCTTGACGTCGATGGTCCACTTGCCGTTGTCCTGCCGGAGCCGCGTGACCGTGGTCAGCGGGAAGACCTTCGCGCCGAGCTTCTCCGCGAGGTACAGGTAGTTCTTGACCAGGGTGTTCTTCGCGCCGACCCGGCACCCGGACATGCAGCCGCCGCACTCGGTACAGCCCGTGCGGGTGGGCCCGGCGCCGCCGAAGTACGGATCGTCGGCCGGCTTGCCGGGCTCGCCGAAGAACACGCCGACGGGCGTCGGGTGGTAGCTGTCCTCGACGCCCATGTCCTTGGCGACCTTCTGCATGACGACGTCGCTCGGGGTCGTCGTGGGGTTCGTGACGACGCCCAGCATCCGGCTCGCCTGGTCGTAGAACGGCTCCAGCTCGTCCTGCCAGTCGGTGATGTGCGCCCACTGCCGGTCCTCGTAGAACGGCTTGAGCGGCCGGTAGAGCGTGTTGGCGTAGACGAGGCTGCCACCCCCGACACCCGCGCCGGCGAGCACCATGACGTTGCGCAGCAGGTGGATGCGCTGGATGCCGAAGCACTTGAGCTGCGGCGCCCACAGGTACTTGCGGAGGTTCCAGCTCGTCTTGGCGAACTCGTCGTCGGCGAACCGGCGCCCCGCCTCGAGGACGGCGACGCGGTAGCCCTTCTCGGTCAGCCGGAGCGCGGCCACGCTCCCGCCGAACCCGGAGCCGACGATGACGACATCGAAGTTACCGGCGAGTTCACCCATGAACCGGAGAGTAGGCGTTACTTCCGGTAACGCCTAGTCCCGATCGGTTCAGCTCAGCACGACAACTTCGGACAGCACCGCGTAGAGGATGCAGACAAGCGCGAACAGGGCTACCGCGAGTCCCAGGTAGTGCACCGGTGACCAGCGCACTTTCACCTTCGGGGGCTTCTCGCGCTTTCCGCGTCTTCGCCCGCCCCCACCCCCACCGGAGCTCGTCAGGTCGTCCAGGTCAGGAAAGTCCACACGGGCCCCCAGGTCGTTCCGAACGCGGTCAGAGAACCAGCCCCTCGATGACCCAGACCATGAAGGCCACGGCCAGAGCGGTGATCACCAGGCCGCCGGAGATGAACAGGGCCAGAGCCTTCCAGCCGATGCCGCTCTCATCAAGAGCGTTTTCTGTCTCTGGTACTTCGACCTCTTCGGCTTCCCTGACCTCGGCGTCCGCCTCGATCGTGTCCACGTCGTTCTTGCTGTCGAACAGGGCATCCAAATCCACGCCTGTGAGGACGCGCGAGGTGGTGCCTTGGTTGCAAGATCAGCTCTGCGCCCAGGCCGCGACCGGCAGGCTGAGGTAAACGCCGACGTCAGCCGGCCCGGCGACCTCCTCGACCGCCGCCCACAGGCCGTCGACGCGCTCCTGGCGGTTGGCGGCGCGGCTCTCGAACCACTTCGACCGCACCTCGACCACCAGGTCCATGCCGCTGATGTCGAACGGGCCGCGCGGGCGGAAGCGCAGCTCCACGTCGCCGGGCAGGAGATCGCCGTCGTAGGGCTCCTCGGGGCATTGCACCGCCACCGAGACCGCGTGCGGGAGCATCGCGGCGAGTTCCTTCAGCACTGCGTGGGGGACGTGGGCTGCGTAGGTGATCTCGACGAGCGGCACGCTTCCAGCAAAGCAGAAGGGCGCGTTCCGGCGGGAACGCGCCCTTCTGGTTGATCAGGTTCAGCCGCGGATCGTCAGGCCGACCTTCTGGAACTCCTTGAGGTCGGAGTAGCCGGTCTTGGCCATGGCCCGCTTGAGCGCGCCGAACAGGTTCGTCACGCCGCGCGGGTCCGCCGACGGCCCGAACAGCAGCTTGCGCAGGTCGAGCTCCTGGTCCACGGCATCGGCGACCAGGCTGCGCGGCACCGACGGGTGCGCGGAGGCCGCCGTCCAGTACAGGCCCTGCCCCGGTGCCTCGGTCGCGGCGGCGAGGGGCTCGCCCAGCATCACGGCGTCGGCACCGCAGGCGATGGACTTCGCCACGTCGCCCGAGGTCGTGACGCCGCCGTCGGCGATGACGTGCACGTAGCGGCCGCCGGTCTCGTCGAGGTAGTCGCGGCGCGCGGCCGCGGCGTCGGCGATCGCGGTGGCCATCGGCACGCCGATGCCCAGCACGCTGTCGGTGGTGGTGACGCCGGGCGTGTAGCCGTAGCCGACGATCACGCCCGCCGCGCCGGTGCGCATCAGGTGCATGGCGGTGCGGTAGTCGCCGACACCACCGGCGATCACCGGGATGTCGAGATCCGCGATGAACGACTTCAGGTTCAGCGGCTCACCGTCGCGCGACACGTGCTCGGCCGAGATGATCGTGCCCTGCACGACCAGGATCTCGACACCCGCGGCCAGCAGGTCCGGGGTGAGCTCGGCGGCGCGCTGCGGGCTGACGCGGACCGCCACGGTGACGCCCGACTCGCGGATCTGCTTGACCGCCTCGGCGATCAGGTCCATCCGCAGCGGGGCGGCGTGCAGCTCCTGCAGCACCTTGACCGGTGCCGCCGGGTCCTCGTTGTCCTCCGTCGCCTGGACCAGGCGGAACAACGCCTCGTCCACGTCGCCGTGCCGTGCCCAGAGGCCCTCGGCGTTCAGCACGCCGAGACCGCCCAGCTCGCCGACCGCGACCGCCGTGCCCGGCGACACGATGGCGTCGGTCGGGTGGGTGATCAGCGGGATGTCGAAGCGGTAGGCATCGATCTGCCACGTCGTCGAGACGTCTTTCGACGACCTCGTGCGACGGGACGGGATGATCTCGATGTCGTCCAGCTCGTAGGCCCGCCTCGCGGTCCGGCCCATGCCGATCTCGACCAGATCGCGCACCTGTGGTTCCTCCTTCGTCTGAGGGCCTGGGGGCCGCCCCCAGAGAAAACACGGCAAGCGAACATGGTCCGCGCATTCTGCGGACACACGTCGCCCTGAGCGAGCCCGACGGCCCGCGAAACCCTAACGGGTGGTGTAGTTCGGGGCTTCGACGGTCATCGTGATGTCGTGCGGGTGGCTCTCCTTCAGGCCCGCCGCGGTGATGCGCACGAGCTGCTGGTTCTGCAGCTCGGCGATCGTGTGCGAACCCGTGTAGCCCATGGCCGCGCGGAGGCCGCCGTTGAGCTGGTGCACGACCTGCGACAACGGGCCGCGGAACGGCGTGCGGCCCTCGATGCCCTCGGGGACGAGCTTGTCCTCGTTGAGCACGTCGTCCTGGAAGTAGCGGTCCTTCGAGAACGACTTGTTCTCGCCGCGCGACTGCATGGCGGCCAGCGAGCCCATGCCCCGGTAGGTCTTGAACTGCTTGCCGTTGACCAGGATCAGGTCGCCGGGCGCCTCCTGGGTGCCCGCGAGCAGCGACCCGAGCATCACGGCGGACGCGCCGGCCGCGATGGCCTTCGCGATGTCGCCGGAGTACTGGATGCCACCGTCACCGATCACCGGCACGCCGACCGGGGTGCAGGCGAGCGAGGCCTCGTAGATCGCGGAGATCTGCGGCACACCGACACCCGCGACGACGCGCGTGGTGCAGATCGAGCCGGGACCGACACCGACCTTCACACCGTCCGCGCCCGCGTCCACCAGCGCCTGCGCACCGGCCCGCGTCGCGACGTTGCCGCCGACGACGTCCGCCGAGTCACCCAGCTCCTTCTTGATGCGGGCGACCATCTCCAGCACGCCGCGCGAGTGGCCGTGCGCCGTGTCGACCATCAGCACGTCCACACCCGCCTCGGCGAGCGTCATCGCGCGGACGAACGAGTCCTCGCCCACACCCACGGCGGCGGCGCACAGCAGGCGGCCGTCCGGGTCCTTGGTGGCCATCGGGTACTGCTCGGTCTTGACGAAGTCCTTGACCGTGATCAGGCCCTTGAGCTTGCCGTCACCGTCGACGATCGGCAGCTTCTCGACCTTGTGCCGGCGCAGCAGGCCGAGCGCGGCCTCCGCCGACACACCGACCTGGGCGGTGACCAGCGGGCCCTTGGTCATGACCTCGATCACCCGCTTGCTGTGGTCGAGCTCGAACCGCATGTCGCGGTTCGTGATGATGCCCACCAGCTTGTTGTTCGCGTCGGTGACCGGCACACCGGAGATGCGGTAGCGGGCGCACAGCGCGTCGACCTCCGCCAGCGTGGCGTCCGGCGAGCACGTGACCGGGTCGGTGACCATGCCGGCCTCCGACCGCTTCACCGTCTCGGCCTGCCGTGCCTGGTCCTCGATGGACAGGTTGCGGTGCAGCACGCCGATGCCGCCCTGCCGCGCCATCGAGATCGCCATCCGGCCCTCGGTCACCGTGTCCATCGCGGCGCTGGCCAGCGGAATCTTGAGGGAGATGTTGCGTGAGATCCTGGTGCTCGTGTCGACGCCGCTGGGAACGACATCCGACTCGGCAGGCAGCAGGAGCACGTCGTCGAAGGTGAGTCCCAGCATGGCGAACTTCTGCGGGACTTCGGCTGACAGCGCCGTGTTGAGCTCGCTGGTCATAGCGGGTGACTTGCCTTCCGTCGTGCGGTCTGCGCCCCGCCCGTGTGTCTGGGTCCTGCGAGTCCGGTTTCCGCAGGCGGAGGCGGTGCTGCCCATGGTATCTGGACGCCCGAGGGGGTACGCCGGGTACCGTGCGGGGTCGTGCCGCACGACGCGTTGCCACCAGACCCCTTCGCGGGCGACCCCGAGGACCCCGCGCGAGTTCTCGGTGAGCCCGACCACGACCACCAGCCCATGGAAGAAGACGAGCGCGCGGAGCTGGTCAGCGACCTGAGCGACCTCGCCGTCTACCAAGCTCTGCTCCAACACCGCGGTGTGCGCGGCATCGTCGTCGACTGCGGCGAGTGCCAGGAACCCCACTACCACGACTGGGCACTGTTGCGAGCCTCACTCGAACAGCTGCTCGCCGACGGCCAGATGCGACCCCACGAGCCCGCGTTCGACCCGGATCCCGGTGCCTACGTCAGCTGGGAGTACTGCCGGGGGTACGCGGACGGCGTCACCGCCTCCGAATCGGCCCGCTGACGCTCTGACCGACCCAGGCCAGGCCGGTTTCGCGGGTCTGGCCTGGGTCGGAGGGCGACTGGGTTCGGGGGTCTGGCCGGGCACGGGGTCTGGCCGGTTCCGCGGGCCCGGCCGGGCGCGGAGGGCGGCCAGGGTCGAAGGACGGCCGGGTGCGGGGTCTGCCGAGTGCGGAGGGCGGCCGGCGACCGAGGTCGAAGGTGGAGATCCGAGGATGGGCGCGCACCCGCCGCGACAACGCCGCGCCCGGCGTGTCGGCGCCCCGGCCGGTCGCCGAGCAAGGCGACCGCGCCATCGGTGACCCGGCGCCTGCTGCCGCGATCCGGCCCACATCGGTGACCCCTCTGCCGGAACCGGGCACCGACCCCGAACGCCCCCAACCGCGGACCATCCACATTCCACCTGACGTGTGACACCCCAGGCATGTGAACGGCCCCTGACCTGGACAGATCAGGGGCCGTTCACACTGCGTCTCAGTTGGATCCGTGTCTCAGCCGGATCCGCTCTAGCCTTCTTCGCCCTGCGTTCCCACGTTGGCCCCACTGGACCCCGGCGACTCTCCCGTACCCGGCTCAGCGGGCGGCGGCGGAGGAGGAGGCGGGTTCTCGCCGTTCGACGTCGGGTTCGGCGGCGGAGGGGTCTCCGACGTCGACGACGTGGGCGGCTGCGAGGTGGAAGGCGTCGTCGACGGCGTCGAGGACGGCGTCGACGGCTGGGTGGGCTGCGTCGGCTGGGTGGGCGGCGGCGTCGGGGTGGGCGACGTCACCGACGTGTTCGTGTTCAGCTCCTTCTCGAGCTGCTTGTGGTCCTGCTCGAGCTCGGCCTTGCCGTCGGCGCTGGAGACGGAGCCGAGGCTGGCCTCGACCTTGTCCAGCTTCTCGCGCGCCTCGGTGACCTTGCCCTCGCGCAGCGCGAGGCGTGCGGACTCGAGGTCGGTCTTGACGATGGCGGCTGCCTCGATCGACTTGGCGTGCTCGGAGTAGAGCACTCGCGTGAGACCCCAGAGCGCGTCGCCGGGCTGGGCGTCGCGGGCGACCAGGCTCACGCCGGTGAAGGCGATGGCCAGGACCGCGGCGGCGCTCGCCAGCGGGATCAGGAAGCGGTGCCTGCTCACCGGCTGCGGGCGGGCAGCCTGGATCGTGGCGACCGCGGTCTCGGTGTCGACCAGTTCGCCGAACGGCGCGGTCTCCACCTCGTTGCGCCACGCGAGCAGCAACGCGTTCAGTTCGTCGTCGACCAGCGAGCCGGCCGCACCTGGCGTCGCGGACCCCAGCGCGTCCAGCAGCCGGTCATCGGCCTGTACAGCCGAAAGATCGTCTGCGACGGGTTCGTGCGGGGTTCTATCGTCCTGTCCGCGCACTTCCTCGTCGTCCTTCCCGTGCTCGTCGGCCACTCAGACCACCTCCTCCGCTGCCAGCGACTTGCGGAGCCGAGCCAGCGCACGATGTTGCGCAACCCGGACCGCACCCGGCGTCGAACCGACCGCTTCGGCAGTTTCCTCGGCGGAGAGTCCGACCACCACCCTCAACAGCAGGATCTCCCGCTGCTTCTCCGGTAGGACGCGCAGTAGTACAGCCATCCGATCGGAGAGTTCGCCCTGCATCGCCCGCTGCTCCGGACCAGCTTCGGTCTCCGGCGCGTCGGGAACTTCGGGAACGGGCTCGGAGCGGTTCCTGGCGGCAGACCGATGTGAGTCGGCAACCTTGTGCGCCGCGATCCCGTAAACGAACGCGAGGAAGGGCCGACCCTGATCGCGGTAGCTGGGCAATGCCGTGAGCACCGCGAGACACACCTCCTGGGCCACATCGTCCGCCGAAGCGAAGCTCCGTTCCTGCCTGCCAACTCTGGCGCGGCAGTACCGCACTACAAGAGGACGAATGGAGGCCAGCAGGCGTTCGATCGCCTGGCGGTCGCCGTCGACGGCCGCGCCCACTTCGGCGTCCAGTCCGTCCCCCAAGTTGGTCATCGCAGACAACAGCCCTGGTGTTACTTGTTGGCGTACCGACATGAAACAGCACGAGTCACTCACCGCGACCCGTACCAGCACTTCTCACCGTACCGGTCCTGGCGCCTTCTGTTCATAGGAGGGGTATGAACACCCCCTGTGACCAGCAGACACGCCGAACGGCAACAGCCCGGCGACATTGTCACCGGACTGGGCTAAAAGCGCGACTCGAAGGATCACCGGTTGCACAGGTGAGCCGTCTCACGCCACCGGCCCCGCTTCCTCACATGCGGCATATGAGGACGCGGGGCCGGTGCGGCGAGATCAGTTGCTCACGCGCATGGCGAACTACTGAACGAGACCGCGCCGGAAGCCGTGCGCGACCGCCTGTGCCCGGTCACGAACACCGAGCTTGCGGAAAAGGCGGCGAGCGTGCGTCTTGACGGTGTCCTCCGACAGGTAGAGCTCGCGGCCGATCTGGCCGTTGCTCTTGCCCTGGCTCATGCCGCGCAGCACCTGGAGCTCGCGCTCCGTGAGCTGCACGCCGGGGTCGGAGGGCTGCCGCGGCGCCGGCACCGAGGTGCTGGCGAGCGTGTGCGCGAGGGCTGCCACAAGCTCGGGACGCGAGGCGTCCCACCTCAGGTAGCCACGGGCACCGCCGGCGATCGCGGCGGCGATACTGCCCGCGTCGTCGGGTGCACCGAACACGATGACGTTTGCCTGGGGGTTCGCGGAGACGAGCCGACGGGTAGCTTCAACCCCGGTCGGGACGGCGCGCTGGGTTCCCACCAGGACGACGTCGACCGGCTGCCTTGAAAAGCGAGCCAACAACTCGTCACCGTGCGCTACGCAGTCGATGCGGCTAACCCCGGGGACAGCCGACATCACGCGGGTGAGACCCTCCCGCACACTGCGCCGGTCGTCGCAAATAAGGACCGTGGTCACGGGGACTCCTTTCCTGCAGCCGAGTGACGTTCCATCTCCCCTATCGGACGCTGGCGGCTCAACCTTGACACGATCCGGTGCTTAATCCGTCAAGAAGTTCGTCTGAGGGTCTGCGTTCGGGGGTTCCCCGGAACGGAGCAGCCCACTCGGCACCCACGGGGACTCAAGGGCGACCAGACGACTGACGGGATCAGCTCTGCGTAACACGCAGCTCAGAGCCTTCGTCGCCCGGTCGAGGACGATTGCGCCCACCGTGGGGGCATTGCCCACCAGCACAAGAGCGCTCGGCCAGATCAACGGTTGCAGCCCCAACGTCATGCTGTGATTTAGGTCACACTCGACTAGTTCAATCCCCTCTTGTCCGTCCGTCGGGGGTCCCCCACACGACCAACGCGGTACCCAGAACGAGTGCCGACTTGATCTCGTGGCGAACCGCTCCCCTGCACGTCGCTACGCCGTACGCCTCCTCCGCGGGGGCCACCGCGGCGTGTGCCTGACCGGACGCCAGCGCAACCTCAGCGGTTACCCAACCCAGCCGGACGGAACCCCGCCAGGACCCGGCTTTCTCCACGCGACCGAGCAGCAGGCGTGCCTCACCCAGCCGACCAGCGCCGATCGCGTCCGCGGCAAGGCCCAGCAGTGCGTCCGTCCGGGCACCATCGGCGTCGATCCCGTCCGGATCCGGATCGCCCCCACCAGTGGCCAGAACACGCGCGAGTGCCAGGCCGTCGAGTGGACGAGCCAGCTGATGCGCCCCCAGCTGGCGGTGGTGGGAGGCACGGGTGGACAGGGCAAGCGAGGCGATCACCGGGTCGGGGTCGTGACGGAGCGCATCCAGCACGGTGGCCGCGGCGGCGTAGTGCCCCTGCCCGCCGAGCACGACGGCGGCGAGCCACCGCAGCCGTGAGTTCGAGGCCGGCAACGCGTCCCAGACCTCGCGGCCGGGTGAATCACCGAAGGCGGCACGGCGCAGCTCGTCTTCCACCCGGACGAGTCTGCCGGAGATGCCGGTGAGTGCCGGTGGCCGCTCCAGCGACCAGGACTCAGGTCACCGCGGACTCGACGGCCGCCACCGCAGCGGCGAGATCCTCCACGCGCTCAGCGGGCGCCGTGACGACACCGCGCCGCCAGCCCGGCCCGCCGACGAACAGCCGCACCTGCTGCCGGGTCCGCGGCAGCGCGGCGAGCACGCCCGGATCGGCGTACCTCGGCAACTGCGCCCACAGCACGACGGCCGACGGCGCGGTGCGGCGCACAGCGGCGGCCAGCGCGTCCACAGGCAGAGCGGCCCCGAGCTGCCGGACGACCACACCGCGGTGCGCCAGCTCGGCGGCCAACGGGTAGAGCGGAAGGTTGTGCCGCTCCTCCGGCATGCACGCCAGCAACACCGGCCGATGGTTGCGCCCGACGGTGACAAGCGGAGTCGCGCGCACGAACGCGGCGAGCACGCACTCGTTCAACAGGTGCTCCACCTCGACTCCCGCGCCCGACAGCTCCCATCGGGCAGCGACGGCCGCGAGCACCGGACGCACGACCTCGTTCCAGGTGGCGATCACACCGTCGGACGCGAGCGAGTCGGCGAGCATCCCCTGGACCGCGATCGAGTCCATCGCGACCGCCGCCCGGCCGAGCCCGCGGGCGAGCCGGGAAGCGCCGGGGATCTTGAGGCCACGGCCACCCGCGGCAGGTGCGGCCGGCACCTCGCCGTGCGTCATCGAAGACCTGGAGTCGAGCGCGAACCGGGCCGCCTCGGCCGATGAGGCACCACGAAGAAGAGCGCGCTGCATCAGTTCGAGGCGCGCCACATCGCGCGGCCCGTACTTACGGTGCCGCCCGGTGGTGTGGCCGCTCGGACCGAGCCCGTAGCGGCGGTCCCACGTGCGAAGGGTGGCGGGAGCCACGCCGAGTCGCCTGGCCACCGCGGCCACTGAGAGAAGGGGCTCACTCGTGTGACTACCGGGCGATCTGGTCTCCGGCTGGGTCATCACGTGAGCCATGTTCCGTTCACCTCATCCGGGCGGCAACTCCGGGCAGTGAGTGATCGAACACGCGTGCCGTCACCCATCAGTTGATTTGGGTCTTCTGCCTCTTGAACAAGTTTTGAAGCGGTTCTACGGTGGATCATCGTTAAGCCGAATGGAGCAGTCGTCACGGAGGCGGTCTCGATGGCGGACACCCGAAGGCTCCCCGGTCCCAACGCAGACGTGTGGGACTGGCAGATGCGCGGTTCGTGCCGGGGCATGGACAGCGCGTTCTTCTTCCACCCCGACGGCGAACGGGGCCCGGCAAGATCACGACGGGAAGCCCGCGCCAAGTCAGTCTGCCTCGCCTGCCCGGTGCTGGAGATGTGCCGCAAACACGCGCTGGCAGTGCAGGAACCGTACGGAATTTGGGGCGGGCTCTCGGAGTCGGAGCGCGACCACATCATCAAGGCGCGCAAGCGCCAGCTCGCGATCGTGTAGACGAAAACGGGCGGCACCTCGGAGGTGCCGCCCGTTTTCGTCGAGTTCAAGAACTCAGTGGCTCAACTCAGTGGCCGTGCCCGTGGCCGTGGCCATGGCCTGCGGAAGCGGGCTCGTCCGCCTTCTTCTCCACGATGGCGCTCTCCGTCGTGAGCACCATGCGGGCGATGGAGGCGGCGTTCGCGACAGCGGAACGCGTGACCTTGACCGGGTCGATGATGCCCTGCTCGAGCAGGTCACCGAACTCCAGCTTGGCGGCGTTGATGCCGAAGCCCCACTCGCCCTCGCGGACCTTGTTCACCACGACGGCGCCTTCGAGGCCGGCGTTCGCGGCGATCCAGAACAGCGGCGCGGACAGGGCCTTCGCGACCAGCGCGACACCCGTGGCCTCGTCACCGGTCAGGCCGAGGCCACCTTCGAGCACCTTGGCGCCGTGCACGAGTGCGGAGCCACCGCCGGGGACGATGCCCTCCTCGACCGCGGCCTTGGTAGCGGCGACCGCGTCCTCGATGCGGTGCTTGCGCTCCTTGAGCTCGGTCTCGGTGGCGGCGCCGACCTTGATCACGGCGATGCCGCCGGAGAGCTTCGCGAGGCGCTCCTGGAGCTTCTCGCGGTCCCAGTCGGAGTCCGAGGCCTCGATCTCGCGGCGCAGCTGCTCCGCGCGACCGGCGATGTCGGCCTTGGTGCCGCCGCCGTCCACGATCGTGGTGTCGTCCTTGGTCACGACGACGCGGCGGGCGGAGCCCAGCTGCTCGAGCGTGGTCTCGGACAGCTTCAGGCCGATCTCCGAGGAGATCACCTCGCCACCGGTGACGACCGCGAGGTCGTCGAGGAACGCCTTGCGGCGGTCACCGAAGAACGGCGCCTTCACGGCGACGACCTTCAGCGTCTTGCGCACCGCGTTCACCACCAGCGTGGACAGGGCCTCGCCCTCGACGTCCTCGGCGACGATCAGGAGCGGCTTGCCGGACTCGGCGACCTTCTCCAGGATCGGGAGCACGTCGGCCAGCGCCGAGATCTTCTCGCGGTGCAGCAGGATGCGGACGTCTTCGTAGACGGCCTCCTGTGCCTCGAGGTCGGTCGAGAAGTGCGTCGACACGTAACCCTTGTCGAACTGCACGCCCTCGGTGATCACGAGCTCGGTCGCCAGCGTCGAGGACTCCTCGACGGTGATGACGCCGTCCTCGCCGACCCGCTCGATGGCCTCGCCGAGCAGCGCGCCGATCGACTCGTCCCGCGAGGAGACGGTGCCGACCTGGGCGATGTTGTCGCGGCCCTTGACCGGGGTGGCCTTGGCCTTGAGCGCGTCGATGACGGCGTCGGCGGCGGCCTGGATGCCACGGCCGAGCGCGGTCGGGTTCGCACCCGCGGCGATGTTGCGCAGGCCTTCCTTCACCAGCGCCTGCGCCAGCACGGTGGCGGTGGTGGTGCCGTCACCCGCGACGTCGTTGGTCTTGGTGGCGACCGACTTGGCGAGCTGCGCGCCGAGGTTCTCGAACGGGTCGTCCAGCTCGATCTCACGAGCGATGGTCACACCGTCGTTGGTGACCGTCGGGCCACCGAACTTCTTGTCGAGGACGACGTGGCGCCCGCGCGGCCCAAGGGTGACCTTGACCGTGTCCGCGAGCTTGTTCACGCCGCGCTCGAGAGCCCGACGAGCGTCCTCGTCGAAGCTGATCTGCTTGGGCATTTAACTCAAAGCCTCTCTGGGTAGCGAAAACGCCCCGGACAACCCCGGATGGGGCGCCGGGGCGTCAGGCATGACAGCCGTGCGTCTTAGTTGACGACGGCCAGCACGTCGCGAGCGGAGAGGATCAAGTACTCCTCGCCGTTGTACTTGACCTCGGTGCCGCCGTACTTCGAGTAGATGACGACGTCGCCGACAGCCACGTCCAGCGGGACGCGGTTGCCCTTGTCGTCGATGCGGCCGGGGCCCACCGCGAGGACCTTGCCCTCCTGGGGCTTCTCCTTCGCGGTGTCCGGGATCACGAGGCCGGAGGCGGTCGTCGTCTCAGCCTCGCGAGGCCTGAACGACGATCTTGTCCTCAAGCGGCTTGATGTTCACGCTCACCGGGATGACCTCCACGGGTCGTTGGCAGGTTCGTATTTAACGGCTCCTGCCACCCCGCCGTCGCGGGGGTCGGGGCGGTGCTGGTGCCGTGCAACTAGCACTCTACCCACGAGAGTGCCAACGCTTCAACGAGGGTCCCGAACCGTTCACCGGGTGGGAGCCGTATTCAGGGCATGTCCACCTTGACCCGCCGCACGCTGCTGCTCGCCGGCGTGGCGGGAGTCACAGCCTTCTCGGCCGCCGCGTCCGCCCGGCCGGCCGACCCTTTCACACTCGGTGTGGCCTCGGGCGACCCGACACCCGACGGAGTGGTGCTGTGGACGCGACTGGCCCCCGAACCGCTCGCCGACGACGGCATGGGAGGCATGCCGGCGCGTCCGGTCGAGGTGGGGTGGCAGGTCGCGCACGACGACCGATTCACGCGCATCATCCAGCACGGCTCCACCCTGGCCCGACCGGAGGAAGGCCACAGCGTCCACCTCGAGCTCGCCGGACTCGAACCGGGCCGCGAGTACTTCTACCGCTTCCGGGCCCGCAACCACCTGTCGCGAACGGGCCGCACCCGCACCGCGCCGGCACCGGACGCGCTGGACGTGCCGCTCGCGATGGCCTTCGCGTCGTGCGCGCAGTGGGAGCACGGCTACTTCACCGCGTACCGGCGGCTGGCCGAGGACGAACCCGACCTGGTGCTGCACCTCGGCGACTACACCTACGAGTACGCGAGCGGCATCCACGTCGCGCCGCAGGGCAACGTCCGCCACATCGACGGCCCGACCACCGTGACGCTCGCGGACTACCGCCGGCGCCAGGCGCAGTACAAGACCGATCCGGACCTGCAGGCCGCGCACGCCGTCGCGCCGTGGTCGGTGGTGTGGGACGACCACGAGATCGACAACAACTGGGCGGGCATACTGCCCGACCAGCCACAGCCGAACTTCCCCGCGCGCCGGGCCGCGGCCATCCAGGCCTACTACGAGAACATGCCGATCCGCAGGTCACCAAGGCTGTACCGGCGGATCCGCTGGGGCCGGCTGGCGACGTTCCACATGCTCGACACCCGCCAGTACCGGACGGATCAGGCGTGCGGGGACGGGTTGCAGCTCTGCCCGGAACGGCTGGAACCGGCCAGGACGATGCTCGGCGCCGCCCAGGAGGACTGGCTGTTCACCGGGTTCCGCGAGTCGGCCGCCCGCTGGGACGTACTCGGCCAGCAGGTGTTCTTCTCGCAGTACGACTACATCCCCGGCGACGTCGACAAGTTCCTGCTGGACGCGTGGGACGGCTACGTGGCCGACCGCGACCGGGTGGTGGCCGGGTTCGCCGACGTCCGCAACCCGATCGTGCTCACCGGTGACGTGCACGCGGCGTGGGGTGCGGAGATCAAGCAGCGGTGGGACGACCCGTCGTCGCCGACGCTCGCGACCGAGCTGGTGACCACGTCGATCACGGCCGGTGGCGACGGGTCGGAGGAGTACGCGGAGACGCCGTTGTGGCTGCGCGAGAACCCGCATGTGAAGTACTTCAACAACCGGCGCGGGTACACGCTGACCCGCTTCACTCCGTCTGAGCTGCGGACGGACTTCCGCGGCGTCGGGTACGTGCGCGAGCCCGGCGCTCCGGTCTCCACCAAGGCCTCGTTCGTGGTGGAGGACGGCCGGCCCGGCCTCAACCGCGTCTGACAGCCGCTTTCCGCCTGCCGAAAGTAACGCGGGGCCCCACGTTTCCCCATGGGTAACGCGGGGCCCCTGCGTTCCGTCCAAAGTGCACGCGGGGAGCTTTCGTGTGCTCCTGGAGCACGCGGGGGCCCCGCGTGCCGTCCAGGGTTATGCGGGAGCCCCGCGTAACCCAGGAACTAGAGGATCTGGACCGTGCTGACCGGAAGGCCCGGCGTGGTCGAGATGTCCATCGGGGACGGCTTGGCGCCCGCCGCGACCAGGTGCGCGCCGAGCGCCGCGATCATCGCGCCGTTGTCGGTGCACAGCCGGGGCCTCGGCACGCGCAGCTCGATGCCGGCCTCGGCGCAGCGTTCGGCGGCGAGCCCGCTCAGGCGCGAGTTCGCCGCGACGCCGCCGGAGATGACCAGCGTGTCGACCTTCAGGTCCTTCGCGGCACGGATCGCCTTGGCGGTCAGCACGTCCGCGACGGCCTCCTGGAACGACGCGGCGACGTCCGCGAGCGGGATCTCCTCGCCCGCGCGTTCGGCGCGCTCGACCCAGCGGGCGACCGAGGTCTTCAAGCCGGAGAACGAGAAGTCGTACTTCGCGTCGCGCGGACCGGTGAGGCCGCGCGGGAACGCGATCGCGCATCCGTTGCCCTGCTTGGCGAGCTTGTCGATGGGCGGGCCACCGGGGTACGGCAGGTCGAGCAGGCGGGCGACCTTGTCGTACGCCTCACCGGCCGCGTCGTCCACAGTGGACCCGATCTCCGTGATGGAGTTCGCCAGGCCACCCTCGACGAGCAGCAGCTGCGAGTGGCCGCCGGAGACCAGCAGCGCCAGGCAGCGCTGCGGCAACGGGCCGTGCTGCAACGTGTCCGCCGCGACGTGGCCGGCCAGGTGGTTCACGCCGTAGAGCGGCTTGCCGAGCGCGGCCGCGTAGGCCTTCGCCGCGGCCACACCGACCAGCAGCGCGCCGGCCAGACCCGGTCCCGCGGTGACCGCGATGGAGTGGATCTGGGAGAGCTCGACACCGGACACGTCCAGCGCCCGGCGCAGGGTCGGGACCAGGGCCTCCAGGTGGGCGCGGGAGGCGACCTCCGGCACGACGCCACCGAAGCGGGCGTGCTCCTCGACGCTGGACGCGACCTCGTCGGCGAGCAGTTCGAGCGAACCGTCCTGGCCGAGCCGGACGATGCCGAAGCCCGTCTCGTCGCACGAGCTCTCGATGCCGAGAATGAGCCTGTCAGACACTTTGCGCGGGCCTTCCCATCGTGTACGCGTCGGCACCCGACGGCTGGTAGTAACGGCGGCGCAGGCCGAGGTGCTCGAAGCCGTGCGCCAGGTACATCGCGATCGCCGGTTCGTTGTCCGTGCGGACCTCGAGGTAGACCGGCACGTTGATCTCGTCGACGCGGGCCAGCAGGTCCGCGAGGAGCATCTTGCCGACGCCCCGGCCCTGCCAGTGCCGGACGACCGCGATCGTGTGCACGCTGGCCTCGTGTTCCGACGCGGCGAGCCCGGCGTAGCCGATGAGCTCGCCGTCCGCGTACGCGCCGAGGTAGTAGTTGCCGTTGTCGAGCTCGCTGCGGAACGCGTTCTCGCTCCACGGGTCCTCGCCGGGGAACAGGGCCAGCTCGATCTCGTGGCACCTGGGCACGTCGGCGTGCCGCAGCGGCGCGAGCGTGACGGTGCCGGTGGTCATGCCCTGGTCACCCGCTTGCGTGCGGCGGGCTCGACCGCGTCCGGGCGGCGCAGGTAGAGCGGGGTGAGCGCGGCCGGGCGGGCCTTCGCGAGCACCTCGGCGGCCGCGGCGGCGACCAGGCCCTCCGGACTGGGGTGCTTCGCTTGGAGCAGCTCCAAGCCGAGGATCTCCTGGTAGATCTCGGCGCCCTCGCCGGTGGCGTGGTGCACGCCCAGCGCCGGCAGCTTCTCGGCCAGCTCCTGCGGGCGTTCGACGTGCGGGCCGTCCGTGCGGCGCCCGGCGGCGTCGTACGCGGCCCAGTAGACCTCTTTGCGCCGGGCGTCGGTGGCGACGAGCAGCGGGTGGCCGCTGTTGGCGTCCTTGGCGATCGCGTCCGTGGTGGCGACCGGGTAGACCGGGCGGTTGAGCGCCTGGCCGAGCGCGGCGGCGGTGGCCAGCCCGACCCGCAGGCCGGTGAAGGGGCCGGGGCCGGCGCCGACGACGATGGCGTCGAGGTCGGCGAACGTGTGGCCCGCCTCGGCGAGCGCGTCGGTGATGTGCGGGGTGAGCAGCTCGCCGTGCGCCTTGGCGTTGAGCGTCACCCGCTTCGCGAGCAGGCGCGGCGGGGCATCGGGCACGAGTTCGACCACTCCGGCGGTGACTGCGGGGGTGGCCGTGTCGACGGCGAGCACTAGCACGATTGTCCAGGGTAGTACGTGTGCAGAACCACACTTCCGATGCGTCCTCGAGGCACTCGGACCACTCTGGATTCATGTTCGCTGAACCGAGTGACCGCGAGGCCCTGCGCTTCGGCACGAAGGCCCTGACCTACGCCGAGCTGCACCGGGCCGCGGGCACCCTGGCGCGACGACTCGAAGGCAACACCCGTGTCGCCGTGTGGGCGACCTCCACGCTCGAAACCTGCGTCTCGGTGGTCGCCGGGTTGCTCGCCGGCGTGGCGATCGTTCCGCTCAACCCCAAGCTCGGCGAGCGCGAACTCGACGCACATCCTCGGTGACAGCAAGCCCGATCTGGTGCTGCGCGACGAACCGATCGTGTTCGGCGAGCCGGGGACGTTCGCCGAGCCGGGACCGGAGACGCCCGCGCTGGTCATCTACACCTCGGGCACCACCGGACCGCCCAAGGGTGTCGTGCTGCCCCGCCGCTCGCTCACCTCGAACGTCGACGCGCTCGCCAAGGCGTGGCAGTGGACCGGTGACGACGTGCTGGTGCACGGCCTGCCGCTGTTCCACGTGCACGGCCTGGGCATCGGCATCCTCGGCCCGCTGCGGCTCGGCGGCTCGGTGCGGCACGTGAAGTTCTCGCCGGAGGCCATCGGCCACGAGCTGGCGAACGGCGCCACGATGATGTTCGGCGTTCCGACGATGTACCACCGGATCGCGGAAGCGGTGGAGCGGGACGAAAAGCTCGCCGACCAGTTCCGGACGGCGCGGCTGCTCGTCTCGGGTTCGGCCGCGCTTCCGGCAAGCGACCACGAGCGGATCGCCAAGGCGACCGGGCAGGGCATCGTCGAGCGCTACGGGATGAGCGAGACGCTGATGAACGTCAGCGTGCGGTTCGACGGCGATCGCAGGCCCGGCGCGGTCGGGTTGCCGGTGGACGGCGTCGACGTGCGGGTCGTCGACGAGCAGGGCGGCGACGTGGGCATCGGCGCCATCGGCGAGATCGAGGTGCGCGGGCCGAACCTGTTCCTGGAGTACCTGAACCGGCCCGACGCGACCGCGGCGGCGTTGCGCGACGGCTGGTTCAGGACCGGTGACATGGCGGTGCGCGATCCCGACGGCTATCTGCGCATCGTCGGGCGGCGGGCCACGGATCTCATCAAGAGCGGTGGCTACAAGATCGGTGCCGGCGAGATCGAGAACGCCCTGCTGGAGCACCCGGCCGTGGCCGAGGTGGCGGTGACCGGCGAGCCGGACGACGACCTGGGCGAGCGGATCGTGGCCTGGGTGGTGCCCAGTGGCGAGGCGCCGGAACCTTCGGTGCTGAGCGACCACGTGGCGAAGCTGTTGTCGCCGCACAAGAGGCCGCGGGTGGTGCGCTATCTGGAGTCCCTGCCCCGCAACGAGATGGGCAAGGTACTCAAACGCGAGTTGTCCTAAGAGGACCGTCATCGGGATGGCCGACGGGCTCGTCCGGCCATCCCGATGACATCCGTCGATCAGCCAGCCGAGTTGCCGTTGCAGGCGACGTAGGACGGCGCGTGGTCGACCGTGAAGATCTCCAGCGGGCCGTTCCACTGCCACGGCGCGACGCAGGCGTTGTTGAGCACGCTGATACCCGAGCCACCAGCGGCGTGGTTGTCGTTACATGCGGCGTAGCCGGGGGCGTGGCCCTCGTGCAGCAGCGACGCCGGGCCGTTCCACTGCCACGGGGCGGCGCACAGGTTGTCGCCAACGCTGATGCCGGGGCCGCGAGCGGCCGTGGTCGTCGCCGGCGGAGGCGGGAGCTGCGGCGGCCAGCATGGCGCCACCGATGACAGCAGTCGCGAGAAGCGTCTTCTTGATCATGCAAATATCATCGACCGGTCACGCTCTGTCCTTAATGGACGTCACCCGATGCGTTGGACAACGTCACACAGGCAGGGCACGCGAGCGCCACTCGCCGTGCGGGATCAGGGAAGCTGTGCGAACGTCGTCGATTCCGCGCTCGAGCCGGATGAGGAGATGATCTTCGTTCAGGCGTTCCGCGACGCCCTCGCCCCACTCGACGGCGACCACGGCGTCGACCAGATCCGTGTCCAGATCAAGATCGTCCAACTCGTCCAGGTGACCCCCGAGCCGGTACGCGTCGACGTGCACCAGCCGCACGCCCCGGCCGCCCTCGGCAGGCTCGTGGACGCGGGCCACGACGAACGTCGGCGACGACACCCGGCCCTGCACGCCGAGGCCGCGCGCCAGCCCGCGCACGAACGCGGTCTTGCCGGCTCCCAACGGCCCCGCGAGCAGCAGCAGGTCGCCCGCTCGCACGACTTCACCCAGCTTGCGGCCGAACTCCTCGGTGTCCTCCACCAGAGGCAGTTCGACGGTCTTCACGCTCGCCGCCACCACTTCTTCCGACTCTCTCCGCGATCGGCCGCGCAGCGTTCGACGAGCGCGACCAGGTGGTCGTTGACGAGATCAGCCTGCTCCATCATCACCATGTGCCCGGCACCGGGGGCCCGGACGAGGGTGGCGTGCGGCATCTCCTCGGCCATCCGCTCGGCGTGCGAGAACGGCGTGAGTTTGTCCGCGTCACCGCTCAGGATCAGCACCTCGCAGTGCCGCAACCCGGCGAGCGCCTTGTAGCGGTCGTGCGTGCCGAGGGTCTCCAGGAACTCGGTGAGGACCTTCACCGTCGTCCCGTTGATCATCTGCTCCATCAGGTCCACAAGGGACGGTGCCACCTTGCGGTCGCCGAACGCCAGCGCGCGGATCCCGCTCCAGGTGAGGGTTTTCGTGCCCTTGCGGACCCACTCGACGAGCCCGGGCTGGATGCCGGCGATCCGGCCGATGCCGAGCGTCACCGGGTTGTACCGCGACAGCACGGACTTCGGCAGCCCCGCGCCGCCCACCGAACCGGCGGCCGTGCCGATCAACGCGACGCCGCGCACCCGTTCGGCGAAGAGGTCCGGCCGCAGCTCGGCCAGCGCCATGATCGTCATACCGCCCATGGAATGGCCCACGAGCACCAGCGGCCCGTCCGGCACGACCGAGCGGATCACCGCGTCGAGGTCGTGCGCGAGCTGCTCGATGGTGCTGGACTCCCGGGTGGACCGCCCGGACCGGCCGTGGCTGCGCTGGTCGTAGAGCACCTGGTGCACCCGCGGGTCGATCAGTTCCTCGATGTCACGGCGCTGGAAGTGGAAACAGCGGCGATCGAGGGCGAACCCGTGCACGAGCACCACGGTGATGTCCGCCTCGCCACCGTCACCGGGGTCGACCTCCTCGACGGAGATCGGCACGCCGTCGTCCGCGGCCACGGTCGACTCGCGATCGGGCCGCAGCCGGCCTAACGGCTCGGCGGCAAGGCTGTCCGTGACGGTCCTGCGCTCGTGCGACACCTTCGCGGTCTGCGCGACGGCAGCACCGGCGACGGCCGCACCCAGCGCACCACCGACCCACCCGACGACCTTCCACACCGGCTTCACGTGTAGATCCTCCGCACTCGCGGCCGGTACATCCCGCAGACGATCTCGTAGTCGATCGTCCCGGTCAGCTCCGCCCACTCCGTCGCCGTCGGCTCCCCCCGGCTCCCGTCGCCGAACAGGACAACCTCCGCACCCTCGTCGACCTCGTCGTTCCCGCAGTCCACGACGATCTGGTCCATGCAGACACGCCCGACCACCGGGCGGCGCTTCCCGGCCAGAAGCACCTCCATCCGGCCGGAGAGCCCCCTCGGGACACCGTCCGCATACCCGGCCGGCACCAGTGCCAGCGTCGTGTCTTCCCTCGCGGTCCATGTCAATCCGTAGGAGACCGATTCGCCGGCGGGGATACGTTTCGTGAGCGCCACGTACGACCGGTAGCTCATCACCGGGCGCAGGTCGTGGCCGGTCGGCACCGGGTTCAGCCCGTACATCGCGATGCCGGGCCGGACGAGGTCGAAGTGCAGGTCGGGCCTGGTCAGCAGGGCCGCGGAGTTGGCGAGATGGCGCTTCGGGTCGAGCCCGTGCGCCTTGGCGACCTCGTAGGCGTCGTCGAACCGCTTGGCCTGCAGGTCGACCGACGGGTGGCCGATCTCGTCGGCACAGGCGAGGTGTGACCAGACGGCGACGACCTCGTGCCTGCTCGCGGCCTCGACCAGCTCCGGCCAGTCGTGTGGCTGGCAGCCGTTGCGGCTCAGGCCGGTGTCGATCTTCAGGTGGAGCCGGGGCCGCGCGTCGGCCTCCTCCGCGGCCTGTTCCACCCTGCGCAGGTCCGAGAGGGACGCCACGGACAGGTCGACGTCGGCGGCGATACCGGCGGCGAGGTCCTCGTCCGGAGCGTCGAGCCAGGCCAGGATCGGTGCCCGGATGCCGTCGGAGCGCAGTGCGAGGGCTTCCTGGGTGGAGCAGGAACCGAGCCAGGTCGCGCCGGCTTCCAGCGCCGCTCTGGCGACCTCCACCGCGCCGTGGCCGTAGCCGTCCGCCTTGACGACGGCCATGGTCTCCGCCGCGGGAGCAAGCCCTGCCAGCAGCGCTACGTTGTGCCGCAGCGCTGCGAGGTCGACAACAACTTCTGAACGGGCCATAACCTGTTCATCGTGCCATGAGACCGCAGCTCATCAGGTGTGAGCGAGCGCTCAGCCCTGTCGAACAGCGCGAATGGCCTCGGGAATCGCCTCCATCAGCCCGGAGGCGGGCACGGGTGCCCCATCCGCGGCCGACTCCGCTGCCAGCACGTGCGCGTACGCGGCATATCCCGCCGCCAGGAACGGGTCCACGCCACCGGCCAGCAGCGCGCCGATGATCCCGGACAGCACGTCCCCGGACCCGGCCGTCGCGGGCCACGAGGACGTCGCCGAGTTGACCAGCGCCCGCCCGTCCGGCGCGGCCACGACGGTCCGATGGCCCTTGAGCAGCACCACGGCGTTGAACCGCTGAGCAGCCTTGCGCGCGGCCGCGACCCGGTCCGCGCCGACCGGACCGGCCAGCCGTTCGAACTCGCGGTCGTGCGGCGTGAGCACTAAGGCGGCATCGGGATCGCGGGCGTCCCAGAGCGACGGGGTCGAGGCGAGCATCGTGATGGCGTCCGCGTCGGCGATCACCGGCACCCCGGCGTCCAGCACGAACCGCAGCACCTCGGCCGACGACGGCCCGGTGCCCATGCCGGGTCCGACCACCCAGGCCTGCACCCGGCCCGCGTCGGTGATAGAGCCGGTGCAGATGGTCTCCGGCCAGCGCGCGCGGATGGCGTCCGCGGCCGGACCGGCGTACCGGACCATGCCGGACGTCGCCAGCACGGCGGCACCGGTGGACAGCACGGCGGCACCCGGATAGGTCGCGCTGCCGGCCGCCACACCCGTGACGCCCTGGGTGTACTTGTCGTCGGACGGTCCCGGCACCGGCCAGGCGATGTCCGCGCGGTCGAGCAGCACGAAATCGGGATCGGCGGGCCGCAGCCCGATGTCGACGAGGTGCACGAAACCGCAGTCCGCCAACGCGTGCACGGGCTTCAGGCAGCCGAACGTCACCGTCGTGTGCGCTTTCACGAACGGCCCCGGGGTCTCCCCGGTGTCGGGGTCGATCCCGGACGGCAGGTCCACGGCGAGGATCGGCGCGCGGACGGACGCCACCAGCGCGGCGGCGGCCGGACGCAGCGGGCCGCGTGCGGACAGTCCGACGATGCCGTCGATCACCAGGTCCGGCGTGCCGACCTCGGTGACGACCCGGCCACCGGCACGACGGAACGCCCGGAGTCCTTCGACATGCGCTTTCTCCGGTGACAGCAGCACAGCGGACACGGCGACACCGCGCCGGCGCAGGAAGTAGCCGGCCCACAGGGCATCGCCACCGTTGTTGCCCGCACCCACGAGCAACGTGACGCGGCGGCGGCCCTGCAAGAGCCTGAGGGCGTGGGTAGCCACACCGAACGCGGCCTTTCGCATCAGTGAGCCCGGCGGAACCACCGCCATGAGCTCTTCTTCAGCGGCCTTGACGCGTTCGGTGTGCCAGACGCCTCTCACTCACTCGACGGTAACGGACTTCGCCAGGTTGCGAGGCTTGTCCACGTCGTAGCCGCGGGTCTTCGCGATCTCCGCGGCGAGCACCTGCAGCGGCACCGTCGAGATGAGCGGCTGCAGCAGGGTCGGGACGGCCGGGATCTCGATCAGGTCGTCGGCGAACGGGCGCACGGTCTCGTCGCCCTCCTCGGCGATCACGATCGTGCGGGCGCCACGGGCCTGGATCTCGCTGATGTTCGACACCAGCTTCGAGTGCAGGACGGCGCGGCCCTTCGGCGACGGCATGACCACGACGACCGGGAGGTCCTTCTCGATCAGCGCGATCGGGCCGTGCTTGAGCTCACCGGCCGCGAAGCCCTCGGCGTGCATGTAGGCGAGCTCCTTGAGCTTGAGCGCGCCCTCCAGTGCCACCGGGTAACCGACGTGGCGGCCGAGGAACAGCACCGCCTTCGAGTCGGCCAGCTCACGACCGAGCGCGCGGACCTGCTCGGTCGTGCCGAGCACCCGCCGCACCGCCTCGGGCATGGCCTCCAGCTCGTGGAACTCGCGGGCGACCTCGTCCGGGTACTTGGTGCCGCGGGCCTGCGCCAGGGCCAGGCCGACGAGGTAGTTCGCGGCGATCTGGGCGAGGAACGCCTTCGTCGACGCGACACCGATCTCCGGACCGGCGTGCGTGTAGAGCACGGCGTCGGACTCGCGCGGGATCTGCGCGCCGTTGGTGTTGCAGACCGCGAGAACGCGGGCCTTCTGCGCGCGGGCGTGCCGGACGGCTTCCAGCGTGTCCGCGGTCTCACCGGACTGCGAGACGGCGACGACGAGCGTGTCGCGGTCCAGCACCGGGTCGCGGTAGCGGAACTCGGAGGCGAGCTCGACCTCGACGGGCAGCCGGGTCCAGTGCTCGATCGCGTACTTCGCGACGAGACCGGAGTGGTAGGCCGAACCGCAGGCGATGACGAAGACCTTGTCGACGTCGCGCAGGTCCTGGTCGGACAGCCGCTGCTCGTCGAGGACGATGCGGCCGTTCGAGAAGTGGCCGCGCAGCGTGTTCGCCAGCGCCTCCGGCTGCTCCTCGATCTCCTTGAGCATGAAGTACTCGTGGCCGCCCTTCTCGGCGGCGCTGAGGTCCCAGTTGACCGTGAACGGCTTGGCCTCGGCCGGCTCGCCGTCGAAGTCGGTGACCTCGTAGCCCTCGCGCGTGATCACGACCATCTGGTCCTGACCCAGCTCGACGGCCTCCTTGGTGTGCGCGATGAACGCGGAGACGTCGCTCGCCACGAAGTGCTCGCCCACGCCGACACCCACGACCAGCGGGGAGTTGCGGCGGGCGGCGACGACCTGGTCCGGCTCGTCGGCGTGCGTGAACACGAGGGTGAACGCACCCTCCAGGCGCTGCACGATCTTGCGCACGCTGGCCGGCAGGTCGCCCTTCGTCTCGCCTTCGCTGTACGCGAAGGACACGAGGTGCGCGACCGTCTCGGTGTCGGTGTCCGACGTCATCTCGACGCCGAGACCCTCGAGCTCGGCGCGCAACGCGGCGAAGTTCTCGATGATGCCGTTGTGCACCACGGCGACGCGGTTCGTCGCGTCGCGGTGCGGGTGCGAGTTCTTGTCGATCGGCGCACCGTGCGTCGCCCACCGCGTGTGGCCCATGCCGACGGTGCCCGCGAAGTTGTCGCGGCCCACCTCGTCGAGCCTCGTCTCCAGGTTCTGCAGCCGACCGGCCTTGCGCTCGACGGCCAGGCCGCCCTCGCCGCCGATGACCGCGACGCCTGCCGAGTCGTAACCCCGGTACTCGAGCCGCCTCAGCCCGTCCAGGACGACGTCGAGCGCCGCCCGGTGACCCACGTATCCCACGATTCCGCACACGGGAAACAGGGTAGCTAGACCATGCCGCTAACCCTAATGAGTGAGGTCACTCCGTCACCGCTGGTCAGCGGCCCATTTGGTGTAGACCAATCTCGGGTGTGGTGTGCGCGACAGGATCGACTACGGTTCAGCACATGGCTCGCCGCGTGATCACGCTGACCGCGAAACAGGCCCTCGAACAGCTGAGCAGGCCAGGTCCGCACCCGGTGTTGCGCGGCGACCTCGCCCTCGTCGGCCTGCCGGGCGTGGTGTTCACGCCGCAGTCCGGTCTGGGCCTGCCCGCACTCGCGTTCGGACACGGCTGGATGCAGCCCGTTCGCCGCTACCACGGGCTTTTGCGGCACCTGGCGTCGTGGGGCGTCGTGGCCGCCGCACCGGCCGTGGAGCGCGGCCCGCTGCTGTCGGCGCGCGTGCTGTCGGCGAACCTCCTGACCACATTGGACATCTGCACCGGCGTGCGGCTGGGATCCGGCGACATCAGCGTCGACCCGGCCCGCGTCGCGCTGGCCGGGCACTCGATGGGTGGGGGTGCGGCGGTGCTCGCGGCATCGGAAACCGACCGCGTCCGCGCCGTTGTGACTTTGGCCGCAACGGAGACGCGGCCGTCCGCACTGGACGCCGCCCGCGCTGTCCGGGCACCGGGCCTGCACCTCGCGGCGGGCGAGGACCGGATCGCACCGCCGGTCGGGCACGCCGAGGCGATCGCCCAGGCGTGGGGCGGACCCGTTCAGCTGCGATTGCTGCCCAAGGCCTCGCACCTCGGGTTCACCGAGGGACGGCACTGGAGCGAGCTCATGCTGGACGGCCGGTCCGAACGCGGCTCGCACAAGATCGGCCGGGCGTTCGTGACCGCGTTCCTGCTGCGGGTGCTGACCGGTGACCGCACATACGACGAGCTGCTCGACAGTGATCTGAAGGCCGCGAACCTCGTCTTTCAGCGGGACGCCCTGCGCAGGCGTCCCGCCTAGGGCCTGTATCGAAGTCCCGTTCGATGAGAGTCGCGCCTGAGATGGTTCCTGGCGGTGCGGCCGAAGTGCCCGCATACCGCTGTTGTATGTGGGCACTTCGGCCGTGCCCCCCAGGAACCACCTCAGGCCCGGCTATCGCGAACATGGACTTCGATACAGGCCCTGGGGTCAGCTCAGCCAGGTCTGGCCGCTCAGATCGTCGTCATCGTCCACCGGCGCCCGGCGACGCGAGCGGGCCGGAGGCGGTGGCGGCGTGACCGGAGGCGGCGGTGCGACCGGCGGTGGCGGCGGAACGTGCGACTGGGCCGAGTAGCCGCCGCCGTCGTCGTCCTCCGGGCCGAACGCCATTTCTCCCGCCCCGCGTTCGGGGCGTTCCCACTGGGGCTTGCGCGGTTGCTGCTTGTCGCCCTGCTTGGCGACGTTCTCGGCGCTTTCGCGGGCCTCGGCGAGATCCCGCCGGTGCTTCTCCTCGCGCGCCTTGGCCTCGGCGGCCAGGCGCTCCTGGTCGGCCTTGAGCTCGGCGGTGACCTCGCCCGCGGCGCGGCGGCTCTGGGCGAGGTTGTCGTCGAACATCGCCTGGATGCGCGGGTCCACTTCCCCGATCATCGCCATGGGTTGGTGGCCTCTCCTCGTTCGTCACCCAGCACGGCGCTCAACGGGTTGTTGTTGTCATCGTCGAACAACGTGCCGGTCGTGCGCCACTGGCTGGCGCCCCGCTCGGTGTCACCGCCCTGCTGGCCACCGCCACCGGCACCACCCATCGCGCCGCCGCCCATCATCCCGCCACCCATCATTCCGCCGGAGGACGCGCCGGCCGGCTGCTGGCCGTGGGCGTCCTGCATGGACGGCAGGTTCGCGGAACCCGGCTGACCGGCCTCGGAGGCGTTCGTGTTGAACGCGTTGCCGTTGTCGCCCTGGTTCGGGGTGCTCCAGGCGCTCTCCGGGGTGGAGCCGCCGAGGACCGACTCGCTGCCCGAACCGGCGCCGGTGAAGGAGACACCGGACGTCATCGTGCCGTCCGCGGAAGGCGCGTGCAGCGGGCCTTCGGATGCGGAGACCCTCGGCTCGCCGACGTTCGGCATGATGCCGTTGTCCTCGATGTAGTTGCGACCCATCGACTCCCCGAAGCGCTCGCCCAGACCGGGCTGGCCCTCCTGGCCCGGCGGGTTCCAGATCTGCTGCTCGGCGGCGGAGGCCGGTGCGGGCATCGTCTGGAACTCGCCCTCGGCCGGTGCGGGCATCGGCTGGAACCCGCCCTCGGCCGGCATCGCCGTGAAGCCCGAGTCGGCGGGCACAGGCTGCGGGAACTCGGATTCGGGCAGGCGCAGCCCGTCGCCTGGCGGCGGAGAGTCGACTCCGCCGCGTCCGCCCTCACCTCGACCGCCCTCGGAGCCGGGGGTCTGCGCGGCCGGGTTCTCGTCCTCGCCGAAGCTCACACCGATCTGGTCGGGCGTGCCGTCGCCGTTGTCCGCGGTCAGGTTGATCTCACCGGTGCCGGCGTCGACCTCGGCGGTGAAGTTCACGCCGTCCTGCTCGATGTGGATCTTGCCGTCGGCGCCGACCTCGACCGGGATCGGGTTCGACTCCGAACCCAGCGGGCCAGTGGCAGGCGGGGCGCCGCCACCGGGCGCGGGCGTGTTGCCGGCGGGTGCGCCAGGCATCTGCGAGCCCTGGGCCGGGTTCGACGGCGTCGTGCCGGCGAGCGTGTTGGCCATGTTCGTGATGGCCTGCGCGCCGTTCTGCCCCATCAGGGCCTTGGCGGCCTCGGGGTTCTTGCTGAAGTCCAGGTCGTAGGTCTTCGGCTCGCCCTTCGGCGTGTCGATCGTCATCTTCACGTGCCCGTTCGAGTCGGGCTCCGTGACCTTGATCGTGTTGTCGCCGGCCTTGACCGTGACGCTCTCGAGCTCTTCCTCGGGCTTGGGCTGGTCCGGCTTGCCGTCGCCGTCGAGGTCGTCGACCTTGCCGTCGCCATCGGTGTCGCCGGGGACGTCGGGCTTGCCGTCGCCGTTCTTGTCGAGCGGGTTCTCCGGCTTCGGGATCTCGGGCGTACCGCCGCCACCGCCACCGCTCGAACCGCCACCACCGGTCGAGCCGCCGCCTCCGCCACCACCGCCGGTGTCGACCTTCTTGCCGTCCTTGCCCGCGTCGTTGAACGAGGGCGGATCGCCGACCTTGCCGAACGGGTCCTCACCGGCCGCCTGGTTCAGACCGGTGAACATGGCCGTGTAGTCGGCGTCGACGCCCTTCTGCACGGCCTGGCAGTAGCCGTCGAACGCCTTCTTCTTGGAGTCGAACTCCTGGCAGAGCGCCTTGAGCTTCTCCTTGGCGTCGTTGATGATCCCGTCGCGGGTGTTGCCGACGAAGGTGCCCCAGCCCAGACCGATGAGCGCACCGGGCAGGCCACCACCGCAGATGGCACCCATGATGGCGCCCGAGATCGGCCCCGGCACGCCGGTCAGCCAGTCCAGGATGCCGCCGTCGTTCTCGTAAAGATCGCCGTTCGCGTGCCGGATGGCCTTCTCGGCCTCCTCCACGGTCAGCCCACCGCACTTCTCGGAGTACTGGTCGTGGATCTGCTGCGCGAACTCCTTGACGTGCTTCTGGATGTTCGTCACGCCGCCGGTGATCGCGCCGGGTGCCGCGCCCATCTGCCCGACGAACGTCTTCGAGGTGGTCGCGAACTTGTCGTGGTAGCCGCGCGCGGCCTCGGCCGCGGGGCCCTCCCACGAACCGAGCCCGTTCCACGCACTGCCCAGCGTGTTGTCGTGGTTCTGCAGCTTGCGGACGTTCTCGCCGAGCTTGTGCACGTCCTCGCGGAACTTGGCGAAGTCGATGTCGCGGACTTCGTCGTAGTTCCGGTAGATGTCGGTCTGCAGGTTCGGCGCCGCACCCTGGTGACCACAGGCCGGCGCGGCCTTGGCGTAGACCGGGATGAACTTCTCGAAGAAGCGCAGGCCGGGCGCACCGGCGTCGAGCAGCGTGTTGCTGCTCGGAACGTCGCCCTGCTCGTTCAGCACCTTCTGGGTGGCGCCGAGCTCGCGCTCCTCCTTGGCCTTGCCGACGAGCTTGTCGGCCTCGCCGCCCTTCTTCTCCCAGTCGGAGCGCTTCATCTCCTTGCCGGCGACGATGGCCGAGCTGACGCCGAGCGTGGGAGCGGCGAGCACCGCGCCGAGGATGTGGCTGCCGACGCCGGGATCGCTCGGGACCTCGACACCGTTGGCCTTCGCGTAGCGCTCGACGTCCGCGTCGGAGCCACCGGCGCCGGCGAGCGCGGGGACGAGCTGCTTCTTGGTCTCCGGGGTGACGTTGGGGTCGTCGAGGAGCTTCTTGATCTCGTTCTGGTCCGCCACGACTCGTTATCCCTTGAACTGGTTCGAGGTCTGGTCCTCGGTCTTCTCGTACGTCTTCGCGACGTCCTTCAGACGGGTGGCGATGCCGCTCGCCTCCTTGCCGAACTTCTCGACGCTGACGCCGAGCTTGTCGAAGAAGGTCTTGTACTCAGCGGCACGGGCCTGGAACTTGCGTCCGACCTGCCCGGCCCCCACGCCCGGTGTGAGCGAGGCCTTCATCTGGACGAGTTGCGTCCCCTCGGCCTCGTACGTCCCCGCCGTCTTGGTCAAATCGCCGGACTGTACGCCGAACCCAGCCATCCCACGCCTCCCCTTCGTCCCCGATCTGACGCAATTCGGCCGCATCGGGTTCCGCCATACAGTGCCAGCTCCGCCCATTCGCTGGCCGCAGCTCCGTGATGTCGGTTGCCTTAGTAAACAGTCACTCGACGGCATCCGCCGGTGGTCACCACTGATTGGGTGGCGGAGGCTGCTGACCAGGAGGTTGCTGGGGCCACTGCGGACCGTCGGGCGGACCCTGCTGCGGCTGCTGCGGCCCGGGAGGGAAGGGCGGCTGGGGCGGATAGCCCTGGCCGGGAGGGAACTGCGGCGGCCGCTTCTTCTTCTGGCTCGTCACCACGATCACGACGACGACGACCGCCGCCGCACCGAGAGCCAGCACGAACAGGATGATCAGCAGCTCGATCGGCCCGATGTTGAACATGGCCGGTCACCAGCCGTTCTGCGCGGGCGGCTGCTGCGAATGCCCCTGTTGCGGATAGCCCTGCGGCTGCGCGGGCGGCTGGTGGCCGGGCGCGAGTTGATGGGCGTAACCCTGCGGCTGCGCGTACTGCTGGTGCCCGGGCGCTGGTTGGTGCGGGTATCCCTGCTGCGGGTGACACGGCGGCTGCGCGGGCTTCTTCCTGCTGGTCAGGACGACCACCAGGAGCACACCGCCGACCACCAGCACCAGCAGAACGAACAGCACCAACCAGATCGCCACAGGCCCTCCAAGATCCTCAGTGCACCGAGGAAACCACACCCGCGAGTCGCTTCGCCGCCGACTCGGCCTGTTCGTGACTGGTGGCCTCGACCATCACCCGCACGAGCTGCTCGGTGCCGGACGGGCGCAGCAGCACGCGACCGGTGTCGCCGAGCTCGGCCTCGACGGCGGCGACGGCCTCGCTGACCGACGCGGCCTTGGCGACCGCGGCCTTGTCGGTGACCTTCACGTTGATCAGGACCTGCGGCAGGCGGCGCATCACGGCGGCGAGGTCGGCGAGCGACTTGCCGGTCTCGGCCATGCGGGCCATCAGGCGCAACGCGGTGAGCAGGCCGTCGCCGGTGGTGGCGTGGGCGGGCAGCACGACGTGACCGGACTGCTCCCCGCCGAGCGAGTAGCCGCCGGCCTTGAGGTCCTGCAGCACGTAGCGGTCGCCGACCGCGGTGGTGCGCAGCCGGATGCCGGACTCCCGCATGGCGATGTGCAGGCCGAGGTTGCTCATCACGGTGGCGACCAGCGTGTCCTCGTAGAGCTCGCCCGCGTCGCGCATGGCGATCGCGAGGACCGCCAGGATCTGGTCGCCGTCGACGGCGTTGCCCTGGGCGTCCACGGCGAGGCAGCGGTCGGCGTCACCGTCGTGCGCGATGCCGAGGTCGGCGCCGTGCTCACGGACCGCGGCGGCCACCTGGTCGATGTGAGTCGAACCACAGCCGGCGTTGATGTTGAGGCCGTCCGGGGAGGCGTGGATCGCGACCACGTCGGCGCCGGCGCGGCGGTAGGCGTCCGGTGCGGCCACCGACGCGGCACCGTTCGCGCAGTCCACCACGACCTTGAGGCCGTCGAGGCGGTGCGGCGTGACCTTGAGCAGGTGCTCGACGTACTGGGTCTCGGCGTCCGCGATGTCGCGCACCCGGCCGATCGATGCTCCCGGTGGGCCGCTCGAAGCCGGTGCCCATGTGCTGCTCGATCTCGTCCTCGACCGCGTCGGGCAGCTTGTGACCGCCCGCGGCGAAGATCTTGATCCCGTTGTCCGGCATCGCGTTGTGCGACGCGGAGATCATCACGCCGATGTCGGCGCCGAGCGCGGCGACCAGGTACGCGACGGCGGGTGTGGGCAGTGCGCCGACGCGCAGCACGTCAGCACCGGCCGAGGTGAGGCCCGCGGTGACGGCGGCGTCGAGCATCTCACTGCTCGCCCTCGGGTCGCGCCCGACGACGGCGACCGGGCGGTGGGAACGGTCGTGCTCGGCGAGCACACGTGCCGCTGCGGCGGCGACGGACATGGCGATCTCGGGGGTGAGATCGGCGTTGGCTAGACCACGCACTCCGTCGGTGCCGAACAGGCGGGCCATGAATCCTCCGAATTGGACACTGCGAGGCGGCGGGGTGAGACCCGGAAAACACTGCGGGAGCAGCAGTTCGAGGTGAACTGCTGCTCCCGCAGGTACAGCTGGCGTAACTGGTTAGCGCTTGGAGTACTGAGGCGCCTTGCGGGCCTTCTTCAGACCGTACTTCTTGCGCTCCTTGACCCTCGGGTCACGGGTGAGGAAGCCGGCCTTCTTCAGGACCGGGCGGTCCTCGGCGTCGACGGCGATCAGCGCACGCGCGATGGCGAGACGCAGCGCACCGGCCTGGCCGGTGATGCCGCCGCCACGCAGGTTGGCGATCACGTCGAAGGTCTCGGGCTTCTCCGTGGTGACGAGCGGCTCACGGATGAGCTGCTGGTGCACCTTGTTCGGGAAGTAGTCCTCGAGGGCCTTGCCGTTCAGCGTGAACTTGCCGGTGCCGGGCACGAGGCGGACGCGGACGACGGCCTCCTTGCGGCGGCCGACGGTCTGCGCGAGGTGCGCGGCGCCGTTCAGCTGCGGAACGACGACCACCGGTGCGGAGGCCTCCTCGGCGACCTCGTCCTCAGCGACCTCAGCCTCGACGACCTCAGCCTCAGCGGGCTCGGCCTCAGCGTCGGCAACCTCAGCCTGAGCCTCGACGACCTCAGCCTCAACGGCCTCCGGCGCCTCGACAACCTCGGCCTCGACCTCGGGGGTCTCGTTCTCAGGGGTGGTCACAGGAACTTCCTCGGTGTTTGCGTCGCTCACTGGGCGATCTTCTTGATTTCGAAGGCCTGCGGCTGCTGCGCCACGTGCGGGTGGTTCGGTCCGCTGTAGACCTTGAGCTTGTTCGCGATCTGCCGGCCGAGGCGGTTCTTGGGCAGCATGCCCTTGATCGCCTTCTCGACCAGGCGGTCCGACCGCGTGTCCAGCAGCTCGCCGAAGGACTGCTTGCGCAGACCACCGGGGAAGCCGGAGTGGCTGTACTTGAACGCCTGATCGCGCTTCGCGCCGGTCAGGGCGACCTTGTCCGCGTTGATGATGACAACGAAGTCACCAGTGTCAACGTGCGGAGCATAGGTCGGCTTGTGCTTGCCGCGCAGCAGCGTCGCGGCCTGGGTGGCGAGCCGGCCGAGCACCACGTCCTGGGCGTCGATCACGTGCCAGGTGCGGGTCACCTCACCGGGCTTCGGGCTGTACGTGCGCACGGATCTACCTCGTCGTCACTTGCGTCTGGGGTCACTGCGGCGGTTGCCCCAGACCGATCTTGGACGAACCAAGCGGTGGTTCCGAGACAGACGCGGCACACATGGGCGCCAGCTACCGCACAACAACGTAAGAGATTACCGGATGGGTGGGGCGGGGACCAAAACGGCCCCTCCAACGGCCCACCTCCGGACGTACGCGAGCCCCGGACCACGTGGTTCCGGGGCGCGCGAGGGTCTTGCTGACCGCGGTGGCTTACCAGCGCTGGGAGTTCGTCTGCTCGGCCTGCTGGTACGCCTCGGAGGCCTGCTGCACGGCGACACCGATGGCGGCGAGGACGCGGTTCAGGTCCTCGGACGAGTCGTCCCAGGTCTTCTGCGCCTGCCTGGTACGCCTCGCCCGCGTTACCTTCCCAGCCCGCGAGGGTGGAGGTGACCTTCGAACGAAGGTCGTCGTTCAGCTGGTCGATCCGCTTCGACGAGTTGGCGATCGTGGAGGCCGCAGCCGCGATCTCTCCGAAAGTTGCCTTGATCGGTCATTGCTTATCTCCCCGTGAAAGTCTGACGGCTGGAAACGAAGTGGTTGTCGACCGAGATCAGAGGCGGCTGGAGATGCCCTGAACGGACTGCTCCTGCTCCGCCTCGTTGCGGGCGTAGACGTCGGCGGTGGACGCGATCTGCTCCTGGATGGCCTGCAGGGCCCGGTCGAGCTTCGTGACGTCCTCGTTCATGCGGTTCATCAGGCTCTGGAACGCGGCCGCGGCGTTGCCGGCCCAGCCGCTCGCAACGCCATCTGCAGCGCCCTGAACGGTCCGGGCCTCAGCCTGGATCTGGTCGCTGATGTCGCCGATGTGCTTCGCCAGGGCGTCGAGCTCGGCCGTGGTCGCGGTAAATCCAGCCATTGGGAGATGCCCCCTGCTCGTAGAGAACTTCAGGCGTACTTCTTGGTTCGTACGCCTCTTACGACGAGGACCCTGCCACGCCGGTTCCACCCTGTCGCGACTTCTTTCGAAGTAGTTGCTCTAGTAAACGGTGCCGGGTGAAACCAGGCGTCAGTAGAGGATTCGCGACTGCGAAAAGTCCTCGTCATCATCACTCGTACGGGGAAGTTGACCGCTCGGACCGGCGACGGCGGCAGAACCGAGAGTGACCACGGGCTCCGTCTCAACTGGAGCCGGAGGCCGCGGAGCGGTCAGTTCGGCGGCGTCCGGCACCTGTTCGACGGGCAATCCGCGTTCGGCGCGGAACCCGGTGGCCGACTCCCGCACGTCGGCCGCGGTGACCTGGGCGCCGGGCGCCACCTTGCGCTCACGAGCCTGCACGGCGAGTTCACGCGTGCGTTCCCGCAGCTTGGCATTGCGTTCCCCGATCTCACCGGCGGCGCGGCGGGCACGGGTGACGGCGGCACCGACCTCGGCACGGAACCGGCCCAGAGACTCGGTGGCGGACATCGGCGACTCCCCTGGTGGTGCGGTTACGACTTGATGGTCAGCGAGCGGACGACCTGCTCACAGGCAGTGCCGACGCGGGCCTTCCCGGCCTCGGTCGCCTGGCAGCCGACGCTCACCTGAGCCTCGCCCGCGAACTGGATGTACCAGTCGACGGCGACCCCGCTGACTTCTTCGCGATAGTGAACAACAGTCTTGCCCGCAAATGTGGCGGCATCGGCGAACCCGGAAACTTTGTCGCCGTCCTCCACGCGCTTGTCATATTGGTTCTGCAGTTCCTTGAGCGCGCGAGGGCGATCCGCATCACTGTCGTAGAGAAGCGTTTGCTCCTGCACAGCAATACGATCAGCCGGCGATTCCCCGGCGGTGGTTTTGCGGTCAATCGGTTGCAAAAGCACCTGCCGGTCTTTCGGCGCACCGCCGGTCTGCTCCCACCCGTCCGGCCGGGTGAAGCTGTAGTCGTACACGGCGATCTGGTTGCCCGGCGGAGTCGGCTGTGGCCGCGTTTTCTCGCGGTTCTGCCAGTAGAGGTAGCCACCGACGCCGACCGCGGCGAGCGCGACCACGACACCGATCGCGATGAACAGCGGCGCCTTGCTCTTCTTCGGCCGCGGCGCCGTGGGGAACGCGGACGGGAACTGGGTGGCGGGCGGTGGCGTGATCCGCCGGGTGATCTTGCGGGTCGTGTCGTCGGCCACCCGCAGGTTGTGGGTCACCTCACCCGGACCGCCCTTCGGCGTCTGCGGTGATCCCTGCGGTGGCCTCTGCAGCGATCCCTGGGGCGATCCCTGGGGCGCCACGCCACCGGTGCGCTCCGGGTCGAGACTGACCGCGCGCAGGGCACCACGGGCGACGACGGTCTCCGGCTGGTCGATGCTGATCGGCACGACGCGGATGTGGTCGTGCACCAGCCGGGCGACGAGCGGGATCCGGCTCGATCCACCGACGAGGAACACCCCGGCCAGCTGCTGGGGCGAGAGGCCGGCGTCACGGACGGCGGCACCGACGAGCGCGGCGGCCCGGCTGAGCGGCACGGTGATCAGTTGCTCCAGGTCCGGCCGCGTGACGTGTGCGTCGGGGAACGGCGGCGGCATCGGCACGTCGGTGTAGGCGTGCCGGGACAGCGTCTCCTTGGCACCCCGCACGTCCTGCCGCAGCACGCGGCGCTTGCGCCGGTCGGCCATCTCGCGGCCCTCGACGAGCTGCCGCCACGCCTCGGGGTCCTTCGCCGAGACCAGCCCGCCGACGTGCTCCAGCAGCGCCTGGTCGACGTCGGCGCCACCGAAGCTCGGATCGCCCTTGGCCGACAGCACCCGGAAGCTCTTGCCCGCGCGCGCCACCACGCTCGCGTCGACCGTGCCGCCGCCGAGGTCGAGCACGGCGAGCGCGGCACCGTCCGGAATGGAGTGGCTCGCGGAGTGGAAGACAGCGGCGGCGACCGGCTCCGGCACGAGCACCAGCTCGCGGCCGAGCCCACGCGCCGCCTGGATCAGGACCCGGGTGCGAACCGTGCCCCAGTCCGCCGGATGGGTCAGCACGAGCAGATCGACCGGTGCGCCACCACCGACCCGTCGTGCTTCACCGACCGCACGGGTCAGCACCGCGCGCACGACGTCCGCAACGGGCAGCACGGTGCTGCCGAGCAGCAACTCCCCCTCGTCGACGCGGCGCTTCGGGTGCGGCTCGTAGCGGGCCGGGTCGACCGCGGCCTGGCGCTCGGCCTCCTGACCGACGAACAACGTGCCGTCGGCGGCGGCGAAGACAGCGGACGGCACCAGCGGCTGTCCGTCGAACACGACCACCTGCGGCTCCCGGCCGTGCGCCGACACCGCGACACAGGTGCTCGACGTACCGAAATCGACCGCGACGTGCAGGCTCATGCACCATCCCCTCTTCCGCGCACATGCTTACCCGATGCGGCAGGCCTGGACGACACGGATGGCAAAGGTCAGTCGCCCTGGCGGGCGGTTGCCAGCGCGGCGCGCAAACGCCCGGCGGCCCCGGCGTCACCCGCGTCGGCGTAGTTCTCCAGTGCGGTGGCCGCCACTTCGATGACCTTGTCGACCAGACCCAGCCCGAGATTCGCTTCGGCCATCGCGGCGAGCGCGCGCACGGCTCCACGCCGTTCACCGAGCGCTTCGAAGACACCCAACGCCTTCTCCGCACCGGCCAGCGCGGCACTCGCGTCGCCCGCGGCAAGGTCGACCTGGGATACCAGCTCCGCGCAGTAGGCGGCGCCCCGATCGTCGCCGACCTCCGTCATCAGGTCCAGCGCCTCGCGGCTCGCCACGGCCGCCCGATCGACATCACCATTGGCCAACGCGCTCGATCCGATCCGGTGAAGCACTAGCGCCAGGTCGTTCGATTCGCCGATCTCCCGGTTGATCGCCAGCGCCTCGTCCAGGACTCGCACCGAGTCCGCGTAGCGCCCCTCGATCGCGAGCATCGTGCCCAACTCGCGCAAGACGCTCATGTGCGTGCTCAGCTCACCACTCGCTCGCGCAGCGGCAACCGCACGTTCGGCGACAGCGACCTGCGGCTGTCCGGTGTGGAGCATCGTGTAGTACGCCACCGCTCCCAGCGCGACCGCGAGCTCGGCCTGCGCACCAATGGCCTCGAACCCGTCCGCACATCGCTGGTACTCGGTCAGCACTTCCTCGGTGACGCCCCTCATCACCAGCTGACCCGTCAGTCGGAGCTGGGAACGCCAGGCGATCAGCTCGTGGCCCCCAGCCAATGCCACGTCCCGCACGAGCGCGCACAACTGCAGGATCCGCTCGTGGGAGAGGTAGATGTCGAGATAGACGAGGGCGCGGTGCATCAGGTTCTCCGCCTCCTCGACCCAGTCGTGGTCGAGGCAGAGCGTGATCGCGCGGTCGATGTTGACCATCTCGGCGAGCAGCCACTGCCCACGCCTCTCGGTCAGCCGCTCGATCTCCGCAGGCTCCAGCAGCTTCGACCGCGTGATGGAACGCTTCGGCGTGTCATCGGCGGCGAACGAGTCCTGGGCAGCCTCGTCGGCGAGCGTCAGCAACGCGCCGACGTAGTCGCGCAGGGCGTCGGTCACGATCCGCGGGTCCTCGTGCCGGACCAGTTCGGCGGCGTACACCGCGAGCAGGTCGTGCATGCGGTAGCGGGGTTCACCGGTCGCGTCGAGGCCGACCTCGTCGAGCAGGTTCGCCTCCACCAGCCGTTCGACGAGTCGCTCGCCGTCGCCGCCCGCCAGCACGCCCACGGTCCAGGACGCCACGTCGGTCGCACCGAGCAGGCCGAGCCGGCGGAACGCGGTCGCCGCGTCGGCGGGCAGAGCCTCGTAGCTCGGGCCGAACGTCGCCCTGACCTCCAGGTCGCCGGTGGTGAGCTCGTCCAGCCGGCGGCGCTCGTCCGACAACCGCCTGGCCAGTGAGCTCAGCGGCAACGACTCGCGGGCGGCGAGCCGGGCGCCGGCCACCCGCAGGGCGAGCGGCAGCCCACCACACGCGTCGACGATGGCACCGACAGCGGTCCGATCCGTGGCCGCCCGGGACTCGCCGATGACGCCGGCCAGCAACGCGACCCCGTCCTCGCGGCTCAGCGGTGGCACCCGCAGGCTGTGCGCGCCGTCGATCTGGACCAGGCGTTGCCTGCTGCTGACCAGCACGGCGCAGCCGGGAGTACCCGGCAACAACGGCCTGACCTGCTCAGGACCAGCCGCGTCGTCCAGCACCACCAGCATCCTGCGATCGGCCAGTTGGGCGCGAAACGCCGCGGTGCGGGCTTCCAGACCATCGGGCATGCCGGTGACCGACACGTCGAGAGCCACCAGCAGCTCGCCGAGCACCTCGCCCGGATCGCGGGGCGTGGCGCCGGCCCCGTTGAGCCGGACGAACAGCTGGCCGCCGGGAAAACGATCACGCAGCCGGTGCGCGGCACTGATCGTGAAGGCGCTCTTGCCCACTCCGGGAGAGCCGCTCAGCACGAGCACCGGAACGCTCTCGTCCTGAGCCGCGAGCTTCGCTTCCACCTGGCGGAACAGCGTCTCGCGCCCGACGAACCTCGTGGTGTCGGGTGGCAGCTGGCAGATCGCCTGCCGAGGCTGTCCCACCGGCGCGATTTCGCCGTTGAGCAGCGCCTGATGCAGCTCACGCAGCTGCAGTGAGGGATCGACACCCAGTTCGTCGGCCAGCAGCGCGGCGATCTCGCGATAGGACTCGAGCGCTTCGGCCTGGCGTCCCGAGCGGTACAGCGCGGACATCCGCTGGGCCCAGAACCGTTCCCGCAGCGGGTACTGCTGGGTCAGTGCGCTCAGCTCGGCCACGAGATCGGCGGCCTGGCCTCGATCGAGATCGGCGTCGATCCGGCGCTCCAGCACCGCGAGATGCTCGTCTTCCAGCAGCGGCACATCATCCCGGTGCAACGCCTCCGAAGCCACGTTCGCCAGCACGGGTCCGCGCCACAACGCCGTCGCCGAGGCGAAGTCACCGGCCCGCGCCAGCTCGCGGAACCACAGCAGGTCCAGCTCATCCGCACCCACCTCGGCCAGGTAACCACCGGCCGTCGTGCGGACGCGGTTCGCCGCCCCCAATGCCTGCCGCAACCGCATCACGGTCATCTGCAAGGTCTTGTTCACCCGGTCGGCCGTGGGTGGATCGCCGTCCCACAGTCGCTCCACGAGTTCGTCGCTCGACACGAACCGGTTGGGGCGCAGCAGCAACGTCGCCAGCAACACGCGGCCGCGGCCGGCCGGGACGGAAACCGGTTTCCCGTCCAGCAGGACTTCCAGCGGGCCCAGCACCCGGAACTCGACGCTCATCGTTCACCCCCTCCGACCTCTCCGTTCAAGGCCCGCACGGCGTTCACTCACAGTTTGCCGAAGTCCGGCCGGAACCAGCACGCCAAATAGGCGACACGCGTTGCCGGCCCCATAAACTTCATACGTGCGGGGGGCGGAATTTCGCGTGCTGGGACCGTTGGAGGTTTTCTTCGACGGCAAGCCGGTGAGCGTGCCGGCCGGCAAGGGCCGGGTCCTGCCGGCCACGTTGTTGTTGCGTCTCAACCAGTTCGTGTCGGTGGACGAGCTCGTGGAGCGACTGTGGGACGGTTCGCCGCCGTCGATCGACCGGGCGGCGAAGACCTTGCAGATGACCGTCGCGCGGCTGAGACAAGCGCTAGTGCCGCGACCATTTGGTGTATTGGTGGCGTGTTGTGATCGGCAGGTGGCCGCGCTTCGATCATGAAGATCGCGCCCTCATGGCTTCCGCCTGTGCAGTTGGTAGTAGCTGCGATGATCAGCAAACGCTTGCGTCGGCAGTTTTCTACTGCCAACTCAGCGTCGGCATTGCGTGAGAGCGCGACCATCCGGACTTGGTGACGAGCGACCGGACCATTCAGACCCTGCCCAACTCAACGGAGCACAACTATGCCGCGACGCTCTACTAGGACCCGCGAACTGCGTTTCCACCACCACGAACGGTTACGCCGCCGAGACGGACGACCTCGATCTCCTGCGGTTCCGCGCGCTGGCCGCGAACAACCCGCACGCCGCCCTGGCGTTGTGGCGCGGCCCGGCATTGGCGAACGTCCTCTCGGAGACACTGCACCGCGAGGACGTGCCGAAGCTGGCCGAGGAACGGCTCGTCGTCCTGGAGCGGCGTATCGAGCGGGACCTCGACGACGGACGCGCGGCCGCACTCCTACCCGAGCTCCGGGCACTGACCACCGCGCACCCGCTGCGGGAACGGCTCTGGGCACAGCTGATGGTCGCGCTCTACCGCGCAGACAGCAAGCAGCGGCCCTGGAGGCATTCCGCCAGGTCAGCGGTCTACTCGCGGACGAACTGGGCATCGACCCCGCACGCTGTTGCGGGATCTGCACCAGTCGATCCTCCGTGCTGAGCCGGCACTCGACGCCGCGCGGCGGGAGACCGTCGTGCCGCGGCAGCTGCCGCCCGACCTCGCACGCTTCACCGGCCGCACCGACGACCTCGCCGCGCTCGACTGGCAACGCGCCGCGGTCGTGCGGTTTCTCGACCATCACCTCCATTCCGTGGACAGCGCTGACCGCGTCGTCCGCCACAGCCGGATGGAGTTGCCGCTGACCGACCGTGAAGACGTGGTGGAGGTGAGCACGTTTCGCGACAAGGACGACGTGCTGGCGCGGTTCAAGGCGTGGCGGGACATGCTCTTCGAGCTCTGCGAGTTCGCGCTCGCGCACGGGCACGGGCACGGGCACGAGCACGCCTGGCAGCTGCCGAGCGGCCTGTGGGGCTGCCTGATCCTGAGCGGCACCACCGAGGACTTCGTGCGCCTCAACTCGACCGCGCTCGATGCGCACGCCGACTGGGCAACCGGTACGCGGAAGGATCCGCGCTGCACACCTTGGGCTACGCGTACCGAAACGCCGGCGACCTCGAAGAGGCGATCAGCCTGTTGCACGAGGCGTTGCGGCTTGCCGCGCGGGATGAGGTACGGACCTCACCTGCGCGACGGCTGCCCCGTGCGCGCGCCGATCGACGCGGACTTACCGCTCGCTGAATCCCATGTGCTCGTGATGACGGGCGACCACGCGGAAGGCGCCAAGATCGCAGACGAGGCCGCAGACGTGTTCGCCGCGCTGGGCATGACGAACCAGATGCTGCAGAACACCAGAGCCAGAGCGAAGTTCGAGATGGGCGACGTCGCCGGGGCCGCGCGGATGTATCGCGACCTCCTCGCCGAGTCGCTCGACCACATCGCGAGCGTTCCTCGCGCCGACATCTTCCTCGGCGGCGCAGTGGTGTTCCGCGCCGCCGGTGACCGGCAGGCCGCCTTGAGGTACGCCCGCGAAGGGCTGGCCGTCGCCGAGGTCGGCAAGCTGGCGGCGGCGGACAGGTTCAGGCAGCTGATACGGGAACTCGAAGAGGACGAGGACAGCTCAGCGGCTCATCCACATTGGACAGTGTGAGCATGCGTTGGCGTGGTGGTGATCGACCTGGGTTCGGGAGCGACGACCTGGGGGTCGCCGCACCCGTCCTGGCTATCCCAGTTCTGCCAGCCGCGCGGCCAGCCCTTCCGCCTGCTCGTCGCCGAGATCACGCCACAGAGCCACGGCACGTTGCCACGCGGCCACAGCTTCTTCACGACGGTCCAGACCCAGCAGCGCGATACCGAGGTGTTCGCATGTCTCGGCTTCGTGGTCGATGTCACCGAACTTGACCATGGACTCAGCGGCGGGCGTCAGCAGATCGACCGCCTCGGCAAAGCGGCCGGACCCGGCGAGCGACTGGCCGAGCAACGCGTGTGTCCGCGCCAGCAGGTACTCGTCATCCAGTTCGGTCACAACGACGACAGCACGTTCAGCCTCCCCGAGTGCCTCCTCGTGGCGAGCGAGACGGTTCAGGAGGTAGCCGGCGTTGGCACGAGCGATGCTCTCCAGGTACCGATCGTCGAGCTCGACACCGATCTCAGCTGCTCTTCGTGTGCTCTCGAGGGCGCTGTCCCACTGGCCGAGCCGGCGCTGAAGCACGGCCAGGTTGATCAACCCTGCCGCCTCCGCGGTTCGTTCGCCCGACTCCTGGACGAACCGCAGGGCATCGGCGAAGCAGGTCAGCGAGTCGTCCAGACGTCCGACGTCGGTGTAGAAGCCGGCCAGCTTGAGCAGCAGGAGCCCCCGCTCCCGGGTGGTCCCGAAGGTTCGGACCGCCTCGAACATCTCGCCTGCCTCCGACCAGCGAGTCTGGTTGTAGACGAGATATCTCTCCAGGTGCGTCGGGATCATCAGCGCGAGCCGAGTCCATCCTCGTGCGATGGCCATGTGCAGGACCGCCCGCAGGTTCGACCACTCCTGGCGGACCCAGACCATCGCGTCGAACCGCGAGGCGAACTCCTGCGGTATTACGCCAGATGTGATTTCGCCTGCCCGCACCAGCGCTCGCGCGCTCTCCCGCAACGCGGCGTTCTCGAGGGTGTGGACGTACCACTCGGTCATCCTCAGCGCGGCCGCCTCGTCGTCACCGCACAGCTCTGCGGAGTACGCCCCCAGCAGGTCGTGCAGGTCGTACCGGCCAGGTGAACGCGACTGCACGAGGTGATCGGCGACGAGCCGCTCCAGCAACCGCCGCGCCTGGGCGACCGGCACTCCCGCGAGTGCCGCCGCGGCACTGACGTCGAAGTCCGGACCGGGATGTACGGAGAGCAGCCGGAACATGCGTGCCGACTCGTCGTCGAGCGCTCGACAAGACCACGAGAACACCGCACGCACGTCGACGTCCTCGAAGTCGCTCAACGCGTCGAGCCGCGCGGCCTCCAGTTCGTCGACGAACTCCTGCAGTGACGTGTCCGGGAAGCGCGACACCCGTTCCGCGAAGACCCGCAGCGCCAGCGGCAGACCGGTGCAGAGGTCAACGATCTGACGTGCGGCCCCAGGCTCGGCGTCGAGGCGCTGCTCGCCGAGCACTGCCGCGAGCAACGACCACGCCCCGTCGAACTCCAGCTGCCGCAGGTCGATCGGGGTCGCGTCGTGCTGCGAGACAAGCGCACGGAGCTGATTGCGGCTGGTGATCACCACCCGGACCCCGGCCGCGCCCGGCAGCAGCGGAAACACCTGGCGCGGTGATGCGGCGTTGTCGAGCACGAGCAGCACTCGCCGATCTGCCAACGTGGTCCGCAGCAACGCGAACCGGGCGTCCGCTCCCACCGGGACCTCGTCCACGCCCAGGCCGATGAGCAGCATCTCGGCCGCCGCCGACGGATCGAGCGGCTGCGCGTCGGGGTCGAACCCGCGCAGATTCACGTAGAGGTCGCCGTCCGGGAAGTCCTCACGCACCTCGCGAGCCCAGCGCAACACCAGAGCCGTCTTGCCGACGCCGCCGACTCCGTGCACGACCGTGACACCGGACGTCTTGCCGAGCAGGGCGAGTTCCTCGTTGCGGCCCACGAAGTTCCGCACTCCGGCCGGCAGCTGGCGAGGCACCTGCCGGCGCGCGCCTGGGGCCACCTCCGCCCGCAGGATCTGCTGGTGCAGCTCCTGGAGCTCCGGACCAGGATCGACGCCGAGTTCGTCAACCAGTTTGGTGCGCACGTCCTGATAGACGGTCAATGCCTCGGCCTGCTGGCTCGACCGGTACAACGCGAGCATCAGATGGCGCCAGAACGGCTCCCGCAACGGGTGCTCGGCGACCAGCGACCGAAGCTCGGCCACCAGTTCGCCGGCGAATCCGCGATCCAGGTCGGCGCTGATCCGCCGTTCCAGGACCATAAGCCGCTCGTTCACCAACTGCGGCACGTCCTCGCGGTGAAGACGCTCGGACCGCACGTTGCCAAGCACTGATCCGCGCCACAGGGCCGACGCCGCGCCCAAGTCACCCGAGCCGACCAACGCCCGGAAGCGCAGGAGGTCGAGCTGGTCAGGATCGACCACGGCCTGGTAGCCACCGGCGCGGGTGTGCACGCAGTCCGCCTCGCCCAGCGCGATCCTCAGCCGACGCACGACCATCTGCAACGTCTTGTGTGCACGGTCTGCCGTCGGCGGTTCGCCGTCCCAAACCCGGTCGACCAGCTCATCCGCCGACACGAACTGGTTGGGACGCAACAACAACACAGCTAGCAGCACGTGGCATCGTCCGCCTGGGATCGGCACCGGTGCGCCGCCGAGCAGCACTTCCAACGGCCCCAGCACACGGTACTCGGCTCGCACACGTCCTCCAGGTCACCGGCAGTCTAAACAGGGTGTGATCGGAGTGTGAGCAAAGTGTGAGCGGCGTCGGGCAGAGTTCTCCTCAGCGGTGCTGGTGGCTGAGTTTCCTGGGGGGCCACCAGCACCGCTCATCAGTTTCCGGACCTGGTCGGCGACCTCTCCCAGCGACATGTGACCGAAGTGTGAGCACCGCAGTGCAAAGTAGTGATCAGCCGGACGACGAAGGTGACAACGAGAGTTTGGGGGGTGTCACGATCGTCGATCTCCCTCCTGGCCACCCCTCCCCAGTGGGTCGGCCGGGAAGGAACCCGGCCATGGGGGGAACCGGACAGTCCCCTGCTGTTCGGTGGGCCCGCGGCTTCGGTCGCGGGCCCTTTTACGTTGCCCGGACTTCCTGCTGACGCCGCGTCATCGCAGCTGTAATCGATGCGTGAGCGACATGAGAGAGACGTCCGGCAGAGTCTTCCTCAGCCGGTTCGACGGAAGCAGACGCTGGGGGGTGTCTCCGCCGATGTAGCCCGATCCGGTGCGGTCTCCTCCCTCTTGACCGCACTCGGAACGGACCCGGCGGCTGGGGGGCTACAGGTAGCACCCCTGCTACCTGTTGTGGGCCCGCGGCTTCGGTCGCGGGCCTTTTTACGCTGCCCGGGAATTCGACGGAAACGAATCGTGGGTGGCCCCGCCGAACGGCGAGACCACCCACGAGGATCGACTGACTGAACTAGTCCGGCTGGATCCAGGCGTACTGGATACGCTGCTGACCGAGCTTGCGGGTCACCATCGTGCCCCGGCCAGGAGGCTGCGGCGACGGCTTCAGGTTGCCGACGATGTTGCCCTCCTCCTTCGAACCGGAACCGACGAAGATCGGCGCCGCGATCTCCTTCAGCTTGCCCAGCACCGGGTCGTACATCGCGCGGGACGCACCACCCATGCGGCGGACCAGGATGATGTGCAGACCGACGTCCTTGGCCTGCGGGATGAACTCGGCCAGCGGCTGCAGCGGGTTCGCACCGCCCTGCGGGGCCACCAGGTCGTAGTCGTCGACGACGACGAACACCTCGGGACCCGTCCACCAGGACCGGTTCTTGAGCTGCTCCTGCGTGACGTCCGGACCGGGCATGCGCTTGACGAGCGAGCCGCGGACCTCCTGCACGTTCTGCGTGAGCTGGGTGGCCGACACCGCGTAGCTGAGCAGGTGGTCGGTGTCGATGAAGCCGAGCATCGTGCGGCGGAAGTCCGCGAGCAGGATCAGCGCCTCGGACGAGGTGTAGCTCGTCATGATGCCGCGGACGATCGTGCGCAGGATGTTCGTCTTGCCCGACTCGCCGTCGGCCAGCGCGAAGAAGTGCGGGTCCGCGTCGAAGTCCATGTAGACCGGCGCGAGCTCGTCCTCGTTGACGCCGACCGGGACCAGGTGGCCGCGGTTCGGGTTGACCTGCTGGACCTGCGCCATGAACTGGCCGTAGTCGAGCAGGTCGGGCAGCATCCGGACCTGCGGTGCCCGCGGGCCCTGCCACGCCTGGTTGAGCTTGGCGCTGAGGTCCTGCACACCCTGCGAGATCGTGGTCGGGTCCTGCAGCGTGTCGATGCGCGGCAGTCCGGTGAGGAAGTGCAGCTTGTCACCGGTCAGACCGCGGCCGGGACGGCCGGGCGGCACGTTGACCGCGACCTTGCGGTCGATCTCGGACTCGCTCGGGTCACCGAGCCGCAGCTCGAAGCGCGTGCCGAGGAGGTCCTTCATCGCGGGCCGGATCTCCGCCCACCGGTTCGCGGCGACGACCACGTGCACGCCGTAGGACAGACCCTGCGCGGCGAGCGCCTGAATCTGCGGCTCGACCATCTCGAACTCCTGGCGGAAGTTCATCCAGCCGTCCACGACCAGGAACGCGTCGCCGAAGTTGTCGTCGTTGATCTCACCGCGGCGCCGGCGGTTGCGGAACTCGCCCATCGAGTCGATGCGCTGGTCGCGCCACCGCAGTTCGCGCTCGCTGATCAGCGTCTGGAGCTCGGCCACCATGCGGCGGACCTTGTCGACGTCGAGACGACCGGCGAACCCACCGACGTGCGGCAGGTCCTCCATCGAGGCGAGCGTGCCACCACCGAGGTCGATGCAGAAGAACTGCGCCTCCTGCGGGGTGTGCGTCAGCGCCATCGACGCGATCATCGTCCTGAGCAGCGTCGACTTGCCGGACTGCGGACCACCGACGATCGCGCCGTGACCGGCCGCACCGGAGAAGTCCGCCCACAGCAGGTCGCGGCGCTGCTCGAACGGCTTGTCGACCACGCCGACCGGGATCTGCAGCGTGCCGTTGGCCGGGTAGCCGGGCGACGTGAGGCCGCGGTCGGGAGTCACGTCGAGCGGCGGCAGCATCGTGTCCAGCGTCGGCGGCTCGTTCAGCGGCGGCAGCCACACCTCGTGTGCGGGCGGGCCCTGGCCGATGAGGCGGTCGACGATCAGCTCGAGCTGCGTGGGCTCGTTCGCGTCTTCCTTCTTCGGCGCCTCGACCTTGACCGGCTCGGCCGGCCGCTCCGGCTCCTTCGGGATCTCGATGAAGTCCGGCACGAAGAACCGCGGGCGCTTGTCGCTGCGGACCGCGACCGACTCGCCGGCGGACTGCATGCCCGAGGGCCGGTAGGTGCCCGAGACGTAGAGCGCCTTGAACCTGGTCAGCGGCATGCCCTGCACGCTGAGGTAGCCGGAGCCCGGGATCGGCGGCAGCTCGTAGGCGTCCGGCACACCGATCGCCGCACGTGACTCGGCCGCGTTGAACGTCTTCAGACCGATCCGGTACGAGAGGAACGTGTCCAGGCCGCGCAGCTTGCCTTCCTCGAGTCGCTGCGACGCGAGAAGCATGTGCATCTGCAGCGACCGGCCGACACGACCGATCTGCAGGAAGATGTCGATGAAGTCCGGCTTCGCCGTCAGCATCTCGGAGAACTCGTCGATGCAGATGAAGAGCGCGGGCAGCGGGTCGATCTGGGCGCCGTTCTCACGGGCCTTCTCGTAGTCCCAGACGTTCTTGTAGTTGCCCTTCGCCAGCACCTCCTGGCGCCGGGACACCTCGCCCGCGATGGCGTCCTTCATTCGGTCGACCAGGCTGAGGTCACCGGCGAGGTTGGTGATCGTCGCGGCGACGTGCGGTGCCTTGTCCAGACCGAGGAACGTCGCACCACCCTTGAAGTCGACGAGGATCATGTTGAGCGCCGTCGACGAGTGCGAGGCCAGCAGGCCCAGCACCAGGGTGCGGAGGAACTCCGACTTACCGGAACCGGTCGCGCCGATGCACAGGCCGTGCGGGCCCATGCCGTCCTCGGCCGCTTCCTTGATGTCGAGCTCGACCGCCTGGCCGTGCTCGCCGATGCCGAACGGGATGCGGTAGCGGTCGCGCTTGGGCCGGGGCCGCCACGCCTGCTGCACGTCGAACGTGATCGGGTCGCCGGGAATGCCCATGAACTCGAGCAGCGGCGGGTTGTTGCTCATCGCCAACGGGTCTTCGCCGCCGTCGCTGCTGGCTTCGCCGGCGGCGCCCATGCGGTACGGAGAGAGCCTGCGGGCCAGTGCCTCGGCCTCCACGACGGAGAGCCGGTCCGGTGCGCCGAACCACTCGACACCGGTCGCGGAACGAGCACCGAGCTGGTTGTTCTCGACGACGAGCCGCAGACCGCGCCGCGCCGTGAGGTTGCCGAGGCACTCGGACAGGTCCATCAGCGTGACGCCGACCAGACCCTCCTCGAGGATGATCATCTCTTCGCGGCTGATGTCGCCGTCGTCGATCACGATCACGATGTGCGGCTGGTCGGGCGGCGGCGGGGCGTTGCGGGTGAACCGCTGCCGGTCGCGCAGGTTCTCGTCCAGCATCGCCTCGATCTCGGCGAGCGAGTTCGCCATCATGCGGCGCTGGCCGATGCCGTCGATGTCGGTGGGGTGCTGCACGTGCGGCAGCCACTTCGTCCACTCCCACAGCTGCTTCGTGCGGCCCGCGCTGACGACCGCGATCAGCAGGTCGTCCGGGGCGTGGAAGGTGACGAGCTGGGCGAGCAGGGCGCGCGCGAGGTCGCGGCGGTCCTCGATCTCACCGATCAGGCCGACCGCGGCGAAACCGCGCAGCGCGATGGAGATCGGCAGTTCCGGCACGAGCGAGTGGGCGCGCACGAACCGGCGCAGTGCCAGCGTCGCGATCGGCTCGAGCTCCTCGACCGGACCGGTCTGCGGCGGCACCAGGCGCGTGGCGAGCCGCTGCGAGCCACGTCCGGCGCGCAGGTGGCAGAAGTCGGGGTCGTTCTGACGGCGTTCCCACATGCGGCGGGTGGTGGCGAGCGACCACAGCATCTGCGGGTCCGGGTGCACCCACTCGCGTTCGGCGCGCTGCTCGTCGGCCGCCTCGCGGGCCCGGTCGCGCATCTGGCCGAGGTACCGCAGGTAGTCCTTGCGGTCCTCGTTCATCTCGGCTTTCTTCTGGCCCTTGCCGGACCCCATGCCGCTCGCCATCATGCCGATGGTCGAGATCATCATCATGCCCGGCATGATCATCGCCGCGGGCTGCCGCGGCATGAACACGAACATCATGCCCATCATGCCGACGGACGCGACGATCATGACGACGGGCATCGCCTTCATCATGATGTTGCCGGGGATGATCCGGGGGACCTCGGGTGGCGGCTCGAGGTGCACCTCGCCGCCGGGAGGCCGGGGAGCAGCAAGGCGTGCCGTTCGCTTGAACTGCAGCGTGCTCAACTGACAGGCACCTCTTCAACTCTCGTTACGCCACCAGTAGCAACCGACACTATTGCGCATCTGAACGAGCCGCGAAGGTGGGTCGGGAAAAATCCCAGTCGAACGTGTTCCGCGAACTACGCGTGCGACAGGCGTCGGTGCGGCCATACTAGGGCCGCCCGGCGAGCGTCCGAGTGGACCAATAGGGTCGGGCAAGTTGTCTGCACACACGCTGATCTGACTTAGGGGGCCCTGGTGGCGACCGGTACGACGGTGTTCAGCCGGGTCACGGTGGTGGCACCACGCACGCGTATCGACGTCGCGCTGCCTGCCGACGTGGCGGTGGCCGATCTTCTGCCGATGTTGCTGGACATGGCGAGAGAGGCCACTCCGGACGGCGGCGTCCGGCACGGTGGCTGGTGCCTCGCGAAGCTCGGTGACAGTCCACTCGACCCGGCGCGCACGCTCGCGTCGCTCGGCGTCGTCGACGGCGAGCTGCTGCAGTTGCGGCGCCGCAACGAAAACCCGCCGCCGCCGCTCTACGACGACGTCGTCGACGCGATCGCGGAGTCCGATCCGGACTCGTTCCGGCCCTGGACCAAGGAGACCGCGCAGAAGTTCGGTCACCTCGCGGGTGCGCTCGCGCTGATCGCCTCCGCGGTGGCGCTGTTCCTCTCCGGTCCGTTCGCGGCAGGTGGTTCGGGCAGCGCGATCGCCGCCGCCATCGCCGCGGGTGTCGCCGCCGTCGCCGCACTGGCCGCGGGCGCGACCATCGCGCGGGCGTACTCGGCGGCGTCGACCGGTGTGCTGATCGCCGCGTGCGGTTCGCTGCCGATGGCGTTCGTCGCGGGCTTCCACGCCGTTCCCGGCGTGGGCTTCAGCCCGAAGATGCTGCTCGGCTCCGCGCTGCTGATGATCTTCGCGTGGGCCGGCATCCTGCTGATCGGCCACGGTGTCACGGTGTTCATCGCCGCGGCGACCGGCGGCACGCTCGTCGCACTCGCCTTCCTGATCACGACGTTCGTCGAGCACCCGCTGGCCGGCGTGGCCGCCGCGACCGGCGCCGTGGCGCTCGCCGCGCTGTCGCTGCTGCCCAGGCTGACGCTGCAGCTGGCCAAGATCCCGCCGCCCGTCGTCCCGACGAACGCCGAGGACCTCAAGGAGGACACCGGCTTCCCGGAGTACGCGGTGATCGAGCGCCGCACCGCGGTCGCGCACGAGTACCTGACCGGCATGATCATCGGCACCGGCACGGTCGCGGCACTGGCGGCCATCGTCGCCGCCGGCGCGGACACCATCTGGGGCCCGATCTACGGTGTGGTCGTCTCGATCGTGCTGATGATGCGCGGCCGGGCGTACGCGAACGGCGCGCAGGCCGTGGCACTGCTGTCGACCGGCATGTTCGCGGCCGCCGGCATCCTGCTCGGCTGGCTGGTCAGCTCGACCTCGTTCAACCGCATCGCCTTCGTGTTCGGCACGCTGCTGGTGCTGGGCGCGCTCGCGCTGGTGCTCGGTGTGATCTTCCCCGGCCAGAAGTTCTCGCCGCCGCTGCGCAGGACCGTCGACATCATCGAGGCCATCCTGATCGCCGCGGTGGTGCCGCTGGCGCTGGCCGTCATGGACATGTACTCCGTCTTCCGGAGCCTGATCACGCTATGAGGACCGGCATCAGGCGGACCACGGCGGCCGCGACCGCCGGACTTCTGCTGCTGACGGGGACGGTGCCGCCCACCGCCTCCGCCCAGCCGTCCTCGTCGTCGCCGGCGACCCCGGCGCGGTCGAACGCGGTGCCGCCGGAGCTTCCGGCCGACGTCGGACCGCCGCGCGACGAGGGCAAGTCCGACGTGCCGTACGTGCGCACCAACAAGGGGTGCGTCGAGTCGGACACCAAGAGCAACCTGATCGAGTACAAGCCCTGGGGCCAGCTCTACCTGAACCTCGAGCAGGCACACCGGTTCGCCACCGGCAAGGACATCAAGATCGCGATCATCGACACCGGCGTCGACGGCCGCAACGAGCGCTTCGGCGGCCGCGTCGTCCCGTCCGGTGAGTACGTGGACGGCAACAAGAACGGCGGCGACGACTGCGACGGCCACGGCACCGAGGTGGCGGGTGTCGCCGCGGCGCAGAAGACCGAGGGCGACTTCGTCGGTGCCGCACCGGAAGCGACGATCCTGGCGATCCGCCAGACCAGCGACCGGTTCGAGTTCAAGGGCGACGCGACGCGCGAACCGCGCAAGGGTGCCGGCAAGGTCGGGACCCTGGCGATGGCCATCGTCCGCGCGGCGGACCTGAACGCCAAGGTCATCAACATCTCGCTGACGAACTGCGGCCCGCCCAAGGAGTTCAGCGCGGACGACCAGAAGCTGCAGGCCGCGATCAAGTACGCGGTGGACGTCAAGGACGCCGTGATCGTCACGGCGGCCGGCAACATCGGCGACGGCGTCACCGGTTGCAAGGACCAGAACAGCAACCTGGACCCGAACAACGTGGCGTCGGTCTCGTCTCCGGCGTGGTTCGCCAAGGACGTGGTGTCCGTGGCGTCGATCGCCCGCAGCGGCGACGTGTCGAGCTTCAGCGTCTGGGGTCCGTGGGTCACCATCGCCGCGCCGGGCGAGGACATCATCTCCGTCGACCCCAAGAGCACGAACGGTCTGACGAACGCGAACGTCACCGCGGAGAAAGCCGACAACATCAAGGGCACCAGCTTCGCGGCGCCCTACGTCTCGGGCGTCACCGCCCTGGTGCGCCAGCGGTTCCCGGAACTGAAGGCCCGCCAGGTGATGGACCGGCTGAAGGCGACGGCCCTGCACCCCGGCAACACGTCCGGAAAGGACAACAAGATCGGCTACGGCATGATCAACCCGGTCGCCGCGCTGACCGCTGTCCTGCCCGCCGAGGCCGCCGGGTTCAAGGCGCCGGTGCCGAAGGAGATCAACACGAACCCCACCCCGCCGCAGGGCCTGGACTGGCCGCCGATCATCACGGCGCTGTCGGGCATCGGCATCGCCGGCGCGCTGCTGATGCTGACCCTGTTCGTGCGCAACTCGCTCAACCGCAGGCGCGGTAGCCCGGTCTAGGCCGTGTCCTGCAGGTCCGTTCGATGAGAGTCACGTCCTGAGTTGACCCTTTCTGGCAGGTTCGCTGATGGTGCCGCCGCAACCTCCTCCTACCGGGTTGTATTCGGAGGTTGCGGCGGTGCCGTCAGCGGACCCCTCGGACGCGACTATCGCGAACGAGACCTGCAGGACACGGCCTAGGTGCGCTGAGCAACGAGAAACGGCCTCCGCTGACTTCGGCGGAGGCCGTTTCTCGTTGCTCTGTCAGGCTTTGCAGTGTCAGGCTTGCTCTGGCGAGGCGGTCAGTCCTCGCCGATCGTCTTCGGTGCCGCCTTCTTGGGCTTGCCGAGCAGGTCGTCGATCGAGCCGGTGAGCCGCTGCTTCGGCTTGTGCTCCTTGTCGCCACCCTGCTGACCGCCGGCGCCCCCGCCCATCATCGGCGCCATGCCGCCCATCATCGCCCCACCGCCGGGCGCGCCTCCAGGACGGCCACCACCGGCCGCGGCGGCCTGCGCCGCGGCACCACCCTTCTCCGCGGGCGGAACGGGCTCAGCGACGCCGGTGGCGCCTCCGAACTGCATCGGCTGCGCGGCTGCGGCAGCGGCGGCGGGAGCACCGACCGAACCGAGCCCTCCACCACCGACTCCGCCCACCGCCACCAACCGGGCGGTGCACCACCGCCACCCTTGCCCGCGGCGGCCGTGTCGGAGGCCTTGGCGGGCTCCGGCAGCTTGGCCTCGGACTTGGCGGGCGGCGTGTAGGTCCAGTTCTGTTCGGGGTAGCGATGGTCCATCTTCACCGCGCCGAACGTGCCGGCGTCGTCACCGGAAACCCCGTCGCACAGCTTGAGGAACGCCTCCAGCACCTGCCGTGCCGACTCGAACAGCTCGCGGACCGGGTCCTTGAGCTCCTCGATGTGCTTGATCGCGCGCTGGTCGCCCTCCAGGGGCAGCGCCGCCGTGCCGGACACCGAGTCGGCGGCGTCGGCCAGCACGTGCGCCATGTCCTGCACGATGCCGCGAACCCCGTCCGCGGTCTCCTCCAGCGCGTCCGCCATCGCGTTCATCGCGTCGGACATGTCGCCGCCGGCGAGGCCCACCTTGCGCATGTGGTCGAGGAACGCCTCGGCGTCCTTGCCCTGCCACACCGCTTCGACACCGTTGAGCGGTCCGGCGACGTGCTTGGTGACCGCCTCGGTCACCTTCGCCGCCTTGCGCCAGCGTTCGGACTCCTCGCGCAGGTCGTTCCAGTCGCCCACGAGCGGGTCGAAGAAGTCGTGCACGAGGTCCACGACACCGAGCTTGCGGCTCACCCGCGAGAGGAAGTCGAGCTCGGGACCCACCTCGGCCGCGATCTGCCTGCCGTCCTTGGCCACCACAGCTTCCCCCTACCGCCGGTCGGCCTTCTTGATGAGCTGCACGCCGTCGTCGTCGTGGTACCCGTACTGCTTCGCCACGGCGTGCAGACCCTTGGCCGCCGCATCGAGGGTGTCGCAGGCGCGGGCGAGCTGCGAGTTCAGCAGCTCGGCCGCGCGTGCGTAGCCCTGTGCGTTGCCCAGCGTCTGGCCGATCTCACCGAACGACTGCGGGCGCAGCGGGGACACCTTCATGGCGTCCCGCACGCGCCGCAGGTCGTCGGTCGTGCCGTCGATCCGATCGGCGTACTTCTCCAGCCATTCGGGATCTACGGAAATACGACCGGCCACGACTGTCCCCTCACGACACTTCCGGGTGAATCTGTCTGAAGTATCCGACGGTGATGCACCCGGAACGGTTCCGCTACTTCTGAGTGGACTGCGGATCCTTGATGGTGCCCTTGGGCGCCGGGATCGAGTCGTAGCTGCGGTTCGCCTCGTTCTTGTTGAGCTGCGGTCCCATCGGCAACAGGCTCAGGATCTGGTTCGGTGCCGGCGGGAACGGCCCTTCGAGGCCGAGCGCCGACGCGGTGCCACCGTCCGGGACGCCGTAGCGGACACCCCGGCCGGTGACGATCTGCACCGGACCGGTCCCGAAGTCGTTCTTGCCCTGACTCGCCCGCACGACCGCGGCCTTGCCCGGCAACATCAGGAACTCGTCGATGATCTCGCCCGCCGCGCCCGGCGCGTTGAGCTCGACCGGGGCCATCTCCTTCGGGCCGGGCAACTTGGAGCCGATCGTGACCGAGGTGTGCTCGGCCTTGGTCGTCTCCCCGTAGTTGTCCGCCTTCCAGCCCAGGCACACGACCGTGTTGCCGACGTTCGCCTCCACCGTGTTCGGGATCGTCTTCGGGTACGAGGACAGATCCAGCGGCTTCTTCGGTTCCTTGTGGTCCGTGATCGCGTTCGGCGAGAGCTGGATCGCCTTCTTGTTGTCCGCGTAGGACCAGCGCAGCAGGTCGCCGACGGTCTGGTCGACGTCCTGGAAACCGTCCTCCAGCGCCACCATGTAGGTCGCGGTGCCGGTCAGGTTGACCTCGACGACCTCACCGATGTTCGACCCGCGTCTCGGTGACGTAGTTCGCCTGCTTGCCCTCGTTCGGGATGATCGGCGCGATCAGCGGGGCGACCTCGGGGATCGCGTTCAGCATCGCCGTGCTGATCGCCCGTGCCTGCTTGCCCTTCAGCTTGAGGGCGTTCATCACCTTGTCGTTCTTGAGGTCCACTTCGGCGCGGACCGTCGACGACGAGATGTCCTTGCGATCGTCGGGCCTCTTGTAGATCAGGTACGCCTTCTTGGCGCCCGTGCGCTGCTGCACCAGCACGGCCTCGTCACCCAGTTCGGGGTTGCCGCCGCTGACGCCCGCGATCACGGAGGTCTTGATCTGGTTCGCCACCGCCTGGTTGTCCCGGGACTCGTCCAGGTCGAGCGTGTCGCAGACGGACCACTGCGCGTCGATGCGCATCGCCGGCTTCGGGAGGACGTCCGGCGCGTCCGGGAGACCGGTGAGCCGGCCGCGCGGCAGGCTCGCGAGCGCCTTCTCGCTCACCAGCTTCGGTTCACCGCCCGCCACCTGGCTCTGGCCGCTCTCGGCGGTGCCGCCGGGCGCGTCGCCACCGCTGGTCGCCGTGTCGCTGTTCGCCCGCGAGAACCAGAGCAGCCGCGCCGACGCCAGGTTCGTCATCGGGATCAGCCGCCGGTTCGGCGCCGCGTCCACGACGTAGACCTGGCCGGTCTCCTTGCTGATGGCGATCTGCGTCTTGTCGTCCAGGCGCGGGGCAGGACTGAAGAGCCCGAACACCAGGAAGCCGATCAGAGCGACGACGCCCAGCACCACGCCGACCGCTGTCGCGCGCGAGTGGTTGCGCATGGGGTCATGCAGCATCACTGCGTCTCTGCGGACCAGAGCGGACTGCATCCGCTGCAGGACGAATCGGTAGGCCTGGACCTGTGACTTGGTGGTGGGTGTTGATGCCATTCTCGGCTCGCTGCTCTCCCAGTCGCGGTACGGTTCGGCAGAATAGCCGGACGCAGGTTGCTCCGTGGGCCGGTTCGCCAAGCCCACCGACCATCGAGGGGAAAGAGACCACAACGGATGTCCGTGACCACTCCACATCCGCCCCGGCCCAACCCAGGGATGGCAAGGCCGCAGGGACCTGGCGGTCCTGGCCAGCAGGCACCTGTGCCTCCTCGTCCGGTCGGGCGTGTCCGGCGCAGAGCCGCCGGTGCCAGCCTCGGCTCGCTGCCCGTCTCGAACGTAGTCACGATCGAGATCGGTCTCGCCATCGGACTCGTCGTGCTCGCCCTCATGGGGGTGAAGAACGACGCCGGCGCGCTGAACGTCGTCTCGGTCTCGATCGCCGGCGGTGTGCTTCTCATCGCACTGATCCTGGCTTTCACCCGATCGCGTGGTCGTTGGCTCACCCAATGGATCGGCGTTCGGCTCCGCTACAACTTCCGCTCGCACAGCCGCACCGCGAAGCGCTCGACCCCGCAGGAGTCGACGCCGGGTGACGACGAGCTGCAGGTGCTGGGCGCCGAGGACCCGCGGGTCGCGCTGCTGCGGCTCGCGATCCCGGACCTGGTCGTGGCGAAGGGCGTGGACCACGAGCGCCGCCCGCTCGCGCTGTCGTGGCACGACGGCGTGTGGACGGCGGTGCTGCTGGTCGACCCGACCCCGCCGCTGATCTCCGCGGTCGGCTCGGCCCCGTCGCTCCCGCTCGGCGCGCTGGCGCCGTGCCTGGAGGACCGCGGCGTCGTGCTGGACGCGATCACCGTGATCTGGCACTGCTACCCCGGCAGCGCGGCGCTTCCGCCGAACTCGCCGGCGATCAGCTCGTACATGGAGGTGCTCGGCCCGCTGCCCGCGGCCGCCCGGCGCACCACGTGGATCACGGTGCGGCTGGACCCGCGCCGCTGCGGCGAGGCGATCCGGGAGCGTGGCGGCGGCGTCGTCGGCGCGCACCGGGCGTTGATCGGCGCGTTGTCCCGCGTCCGCAACGCCCTGGAGTCCGCCGGCGTCACGATCCGCCCGCTCGACTCGGACGAACTGCTGCGCGCCGCGATCTCCTCGGCCGAACTGACCGCTGCCGTCGGCAACACGAACCCCGTGTCGCTGCGGGAGAAGTGGTCGGGCGTCACCGCGGGTGGCGTCGGTCACGCGAGCTACGCGATCACCGGCTGGCCGTCGAAGGGCCTGAAGGGCAGCCTGAACTCGCTCACCGGCGTACGCGCGCTGTCCTCGACGCTGGCGATGTCGATCTCACCGTCCCGTGAGGACGGTCAGGTCTCACTGCGCGGCCTGGTGCGGGTGAGCGCCCGCACGCCGAGCGAGCTCGACCGCGCGGAGGACCAGTTGTCGAAGCTGAGCGACAAGCTCGACATCACGCTGACCCCGTTGCGGGGCATGCAGCTGGCCGGCCTCGCCGCGACGCTGCCGCTGGGAGGTGTGGCATGAGCTCGTCGTCCCGTCTGCTCGACTCGCACGGCCGCGTTTCGGTGGCGCCGGAGTTCCTGGTGTCGCCGAACATGCTCGACGTGGTCAGCCCCAGCGGCGACCGCGGCGGCATGATGCTCGGCCAGGGCGTCAAGGGCGAACCGCTCACGGTGTCCGTGCTGCGCCCGACGCCGACCCGCATGGTGGTCGTGGGCGGCCTGTACCTGGCCCGCCAGATCGCGCTGAGGGCCATGGCGACCGGTGCGTGGATCATCATCGCGACCGGCCGCCCACAGGCCTGGCAGCCGGTCGTGCGCGCCGCGGGCCAGGGCCCGGACGGCCGTCCGTCCCAGCTCGTGCAGCTGCGCCGCCTCTCGCCCGCGGACCTGCCGCGGCCGACCGAGGACATGCCGCTGCTGGTGATCCACGACGGCGGCCACGTGCCACAGGAACTGTTCCCGCCCCGCGCGGCGTGGCAGACCACCATGTACGTGCTGCCCTACCTGCACCCGCAGGCCTCGTCGACGGCGAACAACGCGGACCTCGTGCTGCTGCAGCGCCTCCCGATGGGCCAGGCACAGCTGGCCGGTCAGATGTGGCGCCTGCGCCCGCAGATGTTCCAGCAGCTGACCCAGCTGAAGGACGACCAGGTCATCGCGATGGGCCAGGACATGTGGGCACACCTGCGCCTGTACACCACGCCCGCCGAACAGCAGATCCTCGGAGCAGTCCGCCGAGGCGATTGAGCCGCTCGACCAATTTGCGCCCCGAACGGTGCACCGTTCGGGGCGCAATTGTTTTGTCCATAGCTCCGCGGCACCAACTAATTCACACGAAAACAAAATCTGTTGATTGGCCGTTCGAAGGTTGTTTCGTGGACCTTCTTGTGCGAAATCCGTCTGCGCCACTAAGAAAACTCTCACCGGCACGACCCTGCGACGAGGGAGCACGCTGCTATGGGAGAATCGTGGCTCAGACGAGCGGCTGGAATCGGACTGGTAGCGGGCACTGCGCTCGCACTGACGTCCGTCTCCGCCACCGCTGCGCCCGAGGGGGAGATTCGGAACCTCGGTGCGTCCAACGCGGTCAAGGACAACTACATCGTAGTGCTGAAGGACTTCAGCACCTCCAGCGCGGAGAACCTCAGCGCTAAGTACGGCGCGAAGGTCAAGCACACTTACAAGTCCGCTTTGCGCGGTTTCTCAGCGCAGATGTCCGAGGCCCAGGCCAAGCGCCTCGCCCTGGACCCGAGCGTCGCCTACGTCGAGCAGGACGCCGAGGTCCGCATCTCGGACACGCAGACCCCGACCCCGTCCTGGGGCATCGACCGCATCGACCAGCGCACGCTCCCGCTGGACAACAGCTACACCTACCCGAACAAGGGCACCGGCGTAACCGCCTACATCATCGACACGGGCATCCGCACCACCCACAGCGACTTCGGCGGCCGCGCCGTCCACGGCCGCGACACGGTCGACAACGACGACGACTCAACGGACTGCAACGGCCACGGCACCCACGTGGCAGGCACCGTGGGCGGCACCAAGTACGGCGTGGCGAAGGACGTGAAGCTGGTAGCCGTCCGAGTCCTGAACTGCGCGGGCTCCGGCACCTTCGCGGGCGTGATCGCCGGCATCGACTGGGTCACCAACGATGTCCAGGCCACCCCGTCCCGCAAGCCAGCGGTAGCCAACATGTCCCTGGGCGGCGGCGCGAACCAAACCGTGGACGACGCCGTGAAGCGCTCCATCGCAGCAGGCGTGACCTACGGCCTGGCCGCAGGCAACGACAACGGCGCCAACGCCTGCAACACCAGCCCGGCCCGCACCCCAGAAGCCATCACCGTGGGCTCCACCGAACGCACCGACGCCCGCTCCAGCTTCTCGAACATCGGCACCTGCGTGGACATCTTCGCGCCAGGCTCCGCAATCACCTCAGCCTGGCTGACCGACGACAACGCCACCAACACGATCAGCGGCACCTCGATGGCCACCCCACACGTAGTGGGCGCAGCCGCCGTCTACCTGGGCTCCACCCCCACCGCGACCCCACAACAGGTCCGCGACGCCCTGGTAGAAAACGCCACCTCGGACGCCGTAACCAACCCCGGCTCCGGCTCCCCGAACAAGCTCCTGCACATCACCGGCACCGCCCCCGGCAACCCGCCCGGCCAGTGCCCAGCCGTCACGAACGACACCGACACCGCCATCCCGGACGCCTCATCGGTAACCAGCTCGATCACCATCGCCGACTGCAACGGCAAGGCAGCCGCCACGGGCTCCGTGAAGGTCGCCATCAAGCACACCTACCGAGGCGACCTGGAACTGGCGCTGATCTCGCCCTCAGGCACCGTGAAGCTGCTCAAGGTCTCCAGCGGCGGCGACAGCGCAGACGACATCAACGCCACCTACCCGGTGAACGTGTCCACTGAGGACGCAAACGGCACCTGGCAACTCCGAGTCCGCGACCTCTACCGCCAGGACACGGGCCACATCGACTCGTGGACCCTCGACATCTAAACCTCTTCTCCACCCCTCAGGAGCCCCCGGTCCCCCCGCCGGGGGCTCCGCCCTTTCAAACGAAGGCGAAGACGAGTTGGTGGTAGGTAGCGGCGGTTCGATCATGGGTTGGTAGTACTTGCACACGCCATTAGCCCTCAACCGCGAGGCCGGAGGCGAGCCGTCCCTGAGCGCTGGCTCCCGGCGGTGGGGTCCCGTCGCCAACGCAAGCCGCAGGTGGCGCGGACCCCCGGATCAGATTGCCGGGGTCTGGGGCAGAGCCCCAGAAAAACGCACGCAACAGAACCCGCCGCCCGCAAGGCGACCACCCCACAGGCCCGCGACCCCCACCCTCACCGAGACAGCGTACGAACCTTCCGAGTCGCCTCAGCCCGAGCCCCCAACTCGTCATCCCCAGGAAAATCCACCCGAACCAACGACAACCCATGCGCCGGCGCGACCGTAACCCCACTAGCCCGCCCAGTAAGCGTCAACAAGGACGAAGGCCACTCAAGACCCTTCCGCCCCTCCCCAACGGCCAGCAACGCCCCAATGAGCGACCGAACCATCGAGTGACAGAACGCATCAGCAGACACAAACGCCGTAACAACGCCATCCTCAGCCCGCACCAGCTCAAGCCGCTGCAGCTCCCGGATAGTCGTAGCCCCGTCCCGCCGCTTGCAGAACGCACAAAAGTCGTGCTCCCCCAACAACAACGCAGCCGCAGCGTTCATCGCCGAAACATCCAGCGGACGCGGCCAAGCAAGCGTGTCCAACCGCCGCAACGGATGCGCCCCAAACGCAGCATCCGAAACCCGGTACTCGTAGTGCCGCCGCAAGGCCGAGAACCGAGCATCAAACGCGCCAGGCACCACCCGGGCAGAAAACACCCGCACGTCCGTGGGCAACGCCCGGGCCAGCCGCTTCGGCAGCCCAGCGACATCCACAGTGGACGGCAGATCGACGTGGGCGACCTGCCCGGACGCATGCACCCCGGCATCGGTCCGGCCGGCCACCGTCAGCACAACGTCCTCGCGCAACACCATCGACAAGGTGTCCTCGAGAACGCCGCACACGGTCCGGCGGGAGGGCTGACGAGCCCACCCCGAGAACTCGGTTCCGTCGTACCCGAGATCCAACCGCACACGAACGAGCCCGCCGCCCCCGGAATCGGGAACGACGGGCTCGTCGGCAGACGTACCGCTCAGGACTTGTCCTTGTCGGACGCCTCGGCAGTCTCGTCCTTGGCCTCTTCGGCCTCGACGGCCTCAGCGGTCGGCTCGCCGTCAACCTCGACAGCGTCCTCGGCCTTGGTCTCGTCAGCCTCGACGGCCTCGGTCTCGACAACCGCGGGCTTCTCGTCCTTGGCGAACTTGGTCTTGCGCGCAGCCTCGGCCTCCGTGGAGACGAGCTTCTGCTGCACCAGCTCGATGATGGCCATGGGGGCGTTGTCGCCCTTGCGCGCCAGCGTCTTGGTGATGCGGGTGTAGCCACCGGAACGGTCGCTGAAGAACGGACCGATCTCGGCGATCAGCTTGTGCACGACGTCCTTGTCGCGGATCAGCTTCATGATCTCGCGACGGTTGTGCAGGTCGCCGGCCTTGGCCTTGGAGATGAGCTTCTCGGCGTACGGACGCAGCCGCTTCGCCTTGGTCTCAGTGGTCTTGATCCGGCCGTGCTGGAACAACGCCGTCGCCAGGTTGGCGAGCAGCAGCCGCTCGTGCGCCGGAGACCCACCGAGCCGGGGGCCCTTGGTAGGGGTGGGCATCGCTTGCTCCTGTAGTTACTAAAAGAGATCCTCTAGCTCTGAATCAGAGCGTCAGAGCTGCTCGGTCTCCGCGTAGTCCTGGCCGTCGTCGTGAGAGTCCAGACCGCTTCCGGCACCCCACCCGGCGTCACCGGAGTGGTAGTCGGCAGCGGCCGCGGACGGGTCGAACCCAGGAGGCGAGTCCTTCAGCGCGAGGCCGAGACCGACGAGCTTCATCTTGACCTCGTCGATCGACTTCGCACCGAAGTTGCGGATGTCCAGCAGGTCCGCTTCGCTGCGCGAAACCAGCTCGCCGACGGTGTGGATGCCTTCCCGCTTCAAGCAGTTGTAGGAACGGACCGTGAGGTCCAGATCCTCAATAGGCATCGCGAACGCGGCGATGGTGTCGGCTTCGGCCGGCGACGGGCCGATCTCGATGCCCTCGGCGTCGATGTTCAGCTCGCGAGCGAGGCCGAACAGCTCAACCAGGGTCTTACCCGCGGAGGCGACAGCATCCCTCGGAGTGATCGAGGGCTTGCTCTCCACGTCGAGGATCAGCTTGTCGAAGTCCGTCCGCTGCTCGACACGCGTGGCCTCGACCTTGTACGTCACCTTGAGAACCGGCGAGTAGATCGAGTCGACGGGGATGCGGCCGATCTCGGCACCCGCCTGCTTGTTCTGGACAGCCGGGACGTAGCCGCGACCGCGCTCGACGACGAGCTCGATCTCCAGCTTGCCCTTGCCGTTCAGGGTGGCAATGTGCAGGTCGGGGTTGTGCACGGTGACACCGGCCGGAGGCACGATGTCGCCCGCGGTCACCACACCGGGGCCCTGCTTGCGCAGGTACATGGTCACCGGCTCGTCCTCTTCGGACGAGACGACGAGCTCCTTGAGGTTCAGGATGACGTCGGTGACGTCCTCCTTCACCCCGGGAACCGTGGTGAACTCGTGCAGCACGCCGTCGATGCGGATGCTCGTGACAGCAGCACCGGGAATCGACGAGAGCAGCGTGCGGCGGATCGAGTTGCCGAGCGTGTAGCCGAAGCCCGGCTCCAGCGGTTCGATGACGAACCGGGAACGGGTCTCGGAGACCGCTTCCTCGGCGAGCGAGGGGCGCTGGGAAATCAGCACTGGGTTCTTCCTTCCTACAACGACGCCCGCTATTTGACGCCGTCAACAACAGCCAGCCACGAGGACCGGCAAACGCACTCGGCACACCCTTCGCGCCGATGCGGGACCCGACCCGAGCCACCGCCCACAGTGGACGGTGGCTCGGAGAGGATCACTTCGAGTAGAGCTCGACGATGAGCTGCTCGGTGACAGGCGTGTCGATCTGCGCGCGCTCGGGCAGCTGGTGCACGAGGATGCGCAGGTTCGAGGAGACGACCTGCAGCCAAGCCGGGATCGGGCGGTCACCGAAGGACGCGCGAGCAGCCTCGAAGGGCAGCGTCGGCATGGACTTCGGCTTCACGTCGATGATGTCGAACTTCGACACCTGGTAGCTCGGGATGTTGACCTTGTGGCCATTCACGATGAAGTGCCCGTGGCTGACCAGCTGGCGAGCCTGGCGACGCGTGCGGGCGAGGCCCGCGCGGTACACCACGTTGTCGAGGCGAGCCTCGAGGATCTGGAGCAGGTTCTCGCCGGTCTTGCCGGGGCGACGAACCGCTTCCTTGTAGTAGCGGACGAACTGCTTCTCAAGGACGCCGTAGGTGTAGCGAGCCTTCTGCTTCTCCTGGAGCTGCAGCAGGTACTCGGACTCCTTGACCCGGCCACGGCCGTGCTGGCCGGGCGGGTACGGACGGCGCTCGAACGCCTGGTCCCCACCAACGAGGTCGACCTTCAGGCGACGCGAGATACGCGTCGCAGGTCCCGTATAACGAGCCATTAGTTCTTACTCCTCCCCGTGCCTCAGACCCGGCGCCGCTTGGGCGGGCGGCAGCCGTTGTGGGGCTGCGGGGTCACGTCCTGAATGGTGCCGACCTCGAGACCGGCGGCCTGCAGCGAACGGATCGCGGTCTCACGGCCGGAGCCGGGACCCTTGACGAACACGTCCACCTTGCGCACGCCGTGCTCGGCGGCCTTGCGGGCACAGTTCTCGGCAGCCATCTGCGCCGCGAACGGCGTGGACTTGCGCGAGCCCTTGAAGCCCACGTGGCCTGCGGACGCCCAGCTGATCACGTTGCCCAGCGGGTCCGTGATGGACACGATGGTGTTGTTGAACGTGCTCTTGATGTGCGCCTGGCCGTGCGAGATGTTCTTCTTTTCCTTGCGCCGGACCTTCTTGACCCCGGCGCCCGTGCGGGACTTGGGTGGCAAAACGAACTCCTAAGTTGAGGACAACAGACCCGAGGTCTTACTTCTTGCCGGCCTTCTTCTTGCCGGCCACGGTCTTCTTCGGACCCTTGCGGGTACGGGCGTTCGTCTTGGTGCGCTGTCCGCGAACGGGCAGGCCGCGACGGTGCCGAAGACCTTCGTAGCAACCGATCTCCATCTTGCGACGGATGTCGGCCGCGACCTCACGGCGAAGGTCACCCTCGACCTTGTAGTTCGTCTCGATGTGGTCCCGCAGCTTGGCGAGGTCGTCGTCCGTCAGATCCTTCACCCGGAGGTCCGGGGAGATCTCCGTGGCGGTGAGCAGCTCCTTGGAGCGCGTACGACCGATGCCGAAGATGTAGGTAAGCGCGATCTCCATCCGCTTTTCGCGGGGGAGGTCTACGCCAGCGAGTCGTGCCATGTGGCGGTTAACTCCTGTCGATTACTTCCAGGTCTGCTCCTCGCCCATTTCCGGTGACTGACTCGCTGTCTGTCGTTCCGGCTGCTCTCACAGCCGGTGTCCCGGCCCCGGCCTGGAATCCGGGGGTGTCCGCACACTTGAAGCCCTGCGTGCGGTAGGTGCGAGGAGTGTCTCGTTACTGCGTCCGCGAAGATCTCGACGAGCGCGAGGTGAAACTTGCTCAGCCCTGGCGCTGCTTGTGGCGCAGGTTTTCGCAGATCACCATGACCCGGCCGTGACGGCGGATCACCTTGCACTTGTCGCAGATCTTCTTGACGCTCGGCTGGACCTTCACGCCTGAGATCTCCTGCTACTGGAGGTCACTTGTAGCGGTAGACGATGCGCCCGCGGGACAGGTCGTAGGGCGAGAGCTCCACGACAACCCGGTCCTCAGGGAGGATGCGGATGTAGTGCTGTCGCATCTTGCCGCTGATGTGCGCGAGTACCTTGTGACCGTTCTCCAACTCGACCCTGAACATCGCGTTGGGGAGCGGCTCGACTACGCGGCCCTCGACCTCAATGGCCCCGTCCTTCTTGCCCATGTCCTCCGCGTTTCGTGACAGTGGTAATAACCTTTGGACGCGCCTCACCCCGGTTCGATCTCACCTGCGAGGGCATGACTGAACCGGCGCGACGGATGCGCCACCTGACAAGTGTACGCACCTCACTCCGGCAACCCAAATCGGGCCCGGTCAGGCCCGCCACCGAGCAGCGCGAGCAGCGGCCGCGGCACGCGACCCGAGCCGCCAAAGCGCTTCTGAGCTACGAAGTTGATCGCACCACCGCCAGGCGCGCGTTCGCGAGCCGTGCAGGTCGGCGCGGCCTCCGGACCGACGTCAGCCGCGCCCACTCCCGCACGACCGTGTTCCGCAGTGCCGTGATCGGGATCACCGCGCCAAATGCCCCGGCAACGAAACGACCCCGCTCGCCGGCGTACGGCGAACGGGGTCGTGTCCAAGCTCTGAGGGCCTATTCCTCCGGTGCGGTGAGCACCCAGGGGCCGTCCTCGGTGATCGCGACGCTGTGCTCCCAGTGCGCGGCACGCGTGCCGTCGAGCGTGATGACGGTCCAGCCGTCCTCCAGCTCCTGGGAGTCGTCCGTGCCGAGCGTGAGCATCGGCTCGATCGCGATGGCCATGCCGACCTTCAGCTTGGGCCCCTTGCCGGGCTTGCCATAGTTCGGCAGGAACGGCTCCATGTGCATCTTGGTGCCGATGCCGTGGCCGCCGTAGTCCGCGACGATGCCGTACTCGATGCCGTCGCGCTCCCCCGACTCGATCGCGGAGGACTCGATGGCGAACGAGATGTCGGTGAGCCGGCCACCGGGCACCGCGGCCTCGATGCCCGCGAGCATCGACAGCCTGGTCGCCTCGGAGAGCCGGTGGTCGGCCGGCGACAGCTCGCCGACGCCGACGGTCACGGCCGAGTCGCCGTGCCAGCCGTCGAGGATCGCACCGCAGTCGATCGAGATGAGGTCGCCCTCGGCCAGCACCTGCGTCTTGCTGGGGATGCCGTGGACGATCTGCTCGTTCACCGAGGCGCAGATGCTCGCCGGGAACCCGTGGTAGCCCTTGAACGACGGGATGGCGCCGGCGTCCCTGATGGTCTGCTCGGCGATCTCGTCGAGATCCCAGGTGGACACCCCGGGCTTCGCCGCGTCCATCACGTTGCGCAGCGCACGCGCCACGACCAGGCCGGAGGCGCGCATCGCCTGCAGCTGGCCAGGGGTCTTGATCTCGATCTTGCTCATGCGTTCACCAAATGAATCAACTGGGCGGGTTCACGAAGCGTTGGGGCGCGCAGCGCGTCAATCTGCGGCGGGCCGGGGGTCGTCCCCCCGACAAATACCGCGGGCTCCGGCGAAGTCGGCCGAAGGCCGACGAGCACCGAAGCCCGCCTGGTCCACCTGTTACTTCTCGTCGCGCAGCGAGTGCAGCGCCGCGAGAGCCCGCTCACTGATCTCGTCGATCTCACCGACCGCGTCGATGGAGATGACCTTCTCCGCGTAGTAGTCGAGCAGCGGAGCCGTCTCGTTGCGGTACACCTGCTGCCGGTGCCGGATGACTTCTTCCTTGTCATCCGTGCGCCCGCGCGCCAGCAACCGCTCCACCACGACGTCCTCGTCGACCCGGAACTCGAGCACGGCGTCGAGCGCGTGGCCGGCCGCCGCGAGGATCTCGCCGAGCACGTTGGCCTGCGTGACGTTGCGGGGGAACCCGTCGAGCAGGAACCCGTCCGCCGCGTCCGCCTCGGCCAAACGCTTGCGCACCATCTCGTTCGTGATGGAGTCCGGCACGAGCGCCCCCTCGTCGAGGATGCTCTGCACCTCCAGCCCGAGCTCGGTCTGGTTGCTGATGTGTGACCGGAAGAGGTCGCCCGTCGAGATGTGCGGCACGCCGAGCTTGCGGCTCAGCACTTCAGCCTGGGTGCCCTTGCCCGCACCCGGCGGGCCAACGAGAACGAGTCGCATCTAGCGGAGGAACCCTTCGTAATTGCGCTGCATGAGCTGGCTCTCGATCTGCTTCACGGTGTCGAGACCGACACCGACCATGATCAGAACCGCGGTGCCGCCGAACGGGAAGTTCTGGTTCTGACCGTCACCGGTCAGGTCCAGGAACATGTTCGGCAGGATCGCCACGATGCCGAGGTAGAGCGAGCCGGGGAGCGTGATGCGACCCAGCACGAACTTGAGGTACTCGGCGGTCGGGCGACCCGGACGAATACCGGGGATGAAGCCACCGAACTTCTTCATCTCGTCAGCACGCTCGTCCGGGTTGAACGTGATGCCGACGTAGAAGTACGTGAAGAAGACGATCAGCAGGAAGTACGAAACGATGTGCACCCAGCTCGACTGCTTGACCAGGTAGGTCGAGACGAACGTCGAGAACCAGTTCGTCTCCGTCGAGGAACCCTGGGTGAGTCGAACGACCAGGTCCGGCAGGTAGAGCAGCGACGAGGCGAAGATGACCGGGATGACGCCGGCCTGGTTCACCTTGAGCGGAAGGTACGTCGACGTGCCGCCGTACATGCGGCGGCCGATCATGCGCTTGGCGTACTGCACCGGGATGCGGCGCTGGGCCTGCTCGACGTAGATGACGCTCGCGATGATGATCAGAGCGGCCACGACCACGAGGATGAAGGTGAGCCGGCTCGCGTCCTTGTCCCAGATGTTCTTGCCCTCGGCCGGAATCCGGGCCGCGATACCGGTGAAGATCAGCAGCGACATGCCGTTGCCGATGCCCTTCTCGGTGATCAGCTCGCCCAGCCACATGATGACCGAGGTACCGGCGGTCATGGTGATGACCAGCACGATCAGCGTGAAGATGCTGTCCTTGTTCGGGATGACGTCCTGGTCGCACTCACCGAACAGCTGCCCGCGCACGGCGAGCGCCACCAGACCGGTGGACTGCAGGATGGCGAGACCGATCGTCAGGTACCGCGTGTACTGCGTGAGCTTGCCCTGACCGGCCTGCCCCTCCTTCTTCAACTGCTCGAACCGCGGGATGACCACGGTCAACAGCTGAATGATGATGCTCGCGGTGATGTAGGGCATGATGCCCAGCGCGAACACGGAGAGGTTCAGCAGCGCGCCGCCACTGAACAGGTTGATCAGCGAGTAGATGTTCTGACCTTCGAGCGCTTCAGCACACGCCCGCACGTTCTTGAAGGACACGCCCGGCGCGGGCATGGTCGCACCAAGCCGGTACACAATGATGATCCCGAGAGTGAACAGGATCTTCTTGCGTAGATCCGGCGTCGCGAGAGCCGAGCGGAATGCGCCGAGCACGCGAACCTCCTGAGCGTTGCCGACCCCCAGGGACCGGCACATGCGGTAGTTGGCAGGCCGAGGTGGGTAGCCACGACCAAGCGACCCGGAGGACATCCGGGTTCAGCAGGCAACACTAACAGCCCCCAACGAGCTGGTCGTACCCAGTGGTCAATCACAGGTTGCTGACCGTTGATCTCTCACCACGCCACTAGGCCATCCGGGGTAGCCGTCCACCTGATTCCGTGCTACCGGCGGCAATTTCGCCACCGGCGAACGTGCGCACCCAAGCCAGTGTTCCCACGACAAGCAGCAAAAGTTCAGCTACCCGCAGAACCACGCCGAAACCGAAGACGAGCCCGAGCCGCCCTCCCACCGCGAGAGCCGTCCCTCCCCAAGCGATGCCGCAGGCGAGCCGTCCACCCATACCGGGCCCGGTGGTGGGGTCCCGTCACCCCAAACGCAACACCAACGCAACCGCCAGCCGCCCAACGAAACAGGCGTGCCATCAACCCGCACGTGGCGCTATCCCCCGATCAGATTGCCGGGGTCTGGGGCAGAGCCCCAGAAAGACGCACGCAACAGGACCGCCGCCCGCAAGGCGACCACCCCGCAAGGTCGCCGTCCGCAAGGCCGCGCGCCCACAAGCCGCCCCCGCACGGACGTGAACCAGCAACCCCCACCAACGCACCAGGAAGACCCACCTACGACCCCCAAGCACGCCCCGAAGGTCCCCACCCCCAAGAAACACCAAAGGGCCCCAGGACGAATCCTGGGGCCCTTCAGCGAGTTCTGAATTCAGAACATCAGGACGCCACGGTGGAAGACCCACCAGCGGCAGCCAACTTCTCCACAGCGGTCTTGGAGAACTTGTCAGCCGTGACATCCAGCTTGACGCTGACGTCGCCGTCACCCAGCACCTTGACGAGCGAGCCCTTGCGGACCAGCCCGGCCAGCACCAGCGCGGGAACGTCCACCGAGCCGCCCTCCGGGAAGGAGGCAGCGATCGAGGAGACGTTCACGACCTGGTACTCGGTGCGGAACGGGTTCTTGAAGCCCTTGAGCTTCGGGAGCCGCATGTGCAGCGGCATCTGGCCACCTTCGAAGCGCGGCGAGACGTTCTTGCGAGCGCCCGTGCCCTTCGTACCGCGGCCGGCGGTCTTGCCCTTGGAGCCTTCACCACGACCAACGCGGGTCTTGGCGGTCTTGGCGCCGGGGGCCGGACGCAGATCGTGAATCTTGATGGTCACGACTGGACCTCCTCAACACTCACCAGGTGACGCACGGCGTGGATCAGGCCGAGCACCTGGGGGGTGTCCTCACGCACGACCGACTGACGGATCTTGCGCAGCCCGAGGGTGCGCATCGACTCGCGGTGGTTGTGCTTGGTACCGATGGTGCTCTTCACCTGGGTGATCTTGAGCTGAGCCATGATCACACCCCCTGGCCCGCGCGAGCGCGGATCATGCCGGCGGGAGCCACGTCCTCGAGGGGCAGGCCACGACGGGCCGCGACCTCTTCCGGACGCTGCAGACCCTTGAGGGCCGCCACGGTCGCGTGCACGATGTTGATCGCGTTGTCGGAGCCGAGCGACTTCGACAGCACGTCGTGCACGCCGGCGCACTCGAGGACGGCGCGCACAGCGCCACCCGCGATGACACCGGTACCGGCCGAGGCCGGACGCAGCAGGACGACGCCGGCAGCCTTCTCACCCTGGATCGGGTGAGGAATGGTGCCGCCGATGCGAGGCACGCGGAAGAAGTTCTTCTTCGCTTCCTCGACGCCCTTGGCGATGGCCGCGGGAACTTCCTTGGCCTTGCCGTAGCCGACGCCGACCATGCCGTCGCCGTCGCCCACCACCACGAGGGCGGTGAAGCTGAACCGACGACCACCCTTGACCACCTTGGACACGCGGTTGATCGCAACCACGCGCTCGAGGTGGGGGGTCTTCTCCTGGGCCGCGCCGCCGCGGCCGCCGTCACGACGGTCGCGGCGCTCTCCGCGCTCGCCCCCGCCGCCTTCGCGACGCGTACGTCCTGGCATCAGGCGTCCCTCTCAATTCCAGTGATGATCATTGTCAGAACTCCAGCCCCGCCTCGCGAGCGGCGTCCGCCAGAGCAGCGATCCGGCCGTGGTACGCGTTACCACCGCGGTCGAACACGACCGCCGTGATACCGGCGTCCTTGGCGCGGGCCGCGGCCAGCTGGCCGACCTTGGCCGCGCGGGCCTTCTTGTCGCCGTCCATCGCACGGACGTCGGCCTCCATGGAGGAGGCGGACGCGAGCGTGTGGCCCTTGAGGTCGTCGATGACCTGCACGGTGATGTGCTTCGACGACCGGTGCACGACCAGGCGCGGACGCTCGGCGGTGCCGCTGACCTTCTTGCGGAGGCGGAAGTGGCGACGGGCCTTCGCAACACGGCGCCTGGTGGAGATGTCCTTGCCCACCGGCTTGCGCTTCGTAACAGTCGACTCGCTCATGTCACTTACCCGTCTTTCCGACCTTGCGGCGGATCTTCTCGCCCGAGTACCGCACGCCCTTGCCCTTGTACGGGTCGGGCTTGCGCAGCTTGCGGATGTTGGCGGCAACCTCACCGACGAGCTGCTTGTCGATACCGGAAACGGAGAACCGGGTCGGGGTCTCCACCGCGAAGGTGATGCCCGCGGGGGCCTCGACCTTGACGGGGTGGGAGTAACCGAGCGCGAACTCGAGCTCAGAGCCCTTGAGCGCGACGCGGTAACCGACGCCGTGGATCTCCATCTTCTTTTCGTAACCCTGGGTCACGCCGACGACCATGTTGTGCACGAGCGTGCGCGACAGGCCGTGAAGCGCGCGGTTGCGGCGCTCGTCGTTCGGGCGCTTGACCTCGAGAGTGCCGTCTTCGGCCTTCTCCAGGCTGATCGGCTCAGCGATCGTCAGCGTCAGGAGACCCTTGGGGCCCTTGATGCTGACGTCCTGGCCCGCGATGTTCACGTCGACCCCGGAGGGGACAATGATCGGCTGCTTACCGATGCGCGACATGTCTACTCCCCCTTACCAAACGTAGGCGAGGACTTCTCCGCCCACGCCTGCCTTGTTGGCCTGACGGTCGGTCATGAGACCGCCAGAGGTCGAAATGATCGCGACGCCGAGGCCGCCGAGCACGCGCGGCAGACCGGTGGACTTCGCGTAAACACGCAGACCGGGCTTCGACACGCGGCGGAGGCCGGCGATGCTGCGCTCCCGGTTCGGGCCGTACTTCAGCTCGACGACCAGGTTCTTGGCCACCTCGCCGTCCTCGTCCCGGTACGAGGCGATGTAGCCCTCGCGCTTGAGGATCTCGGCGATGTTCGCCTTGATCTTGGAGTGCGGCATCACGACCTTGTCGTGGTAAGCCGAGTTCGCGTTCCGCAGACGAGTGAGCATGTCTGCGATGGGATCGGTCATCGTCATGGTGACCTGGTCAACCTTTCTCGCTGCGGTTCGCCGGCTCAGGGTCCAGACCCGCCCTCCCGCCCCAGAGAAGATTCAATGGAGCAGGAGGACAGGACGGTCGTGTGCGGGCCTACAGCGAAGTTATGTGAAGCTTGGAATTACCAGCTGGACTTGCTCACGCCAGGCAGCTCACCGCGGTGAGCCATCTCGCGCAGGCAGATCCGGCAGAGGCCGAACTTGCGGAACACCGCGTGGGGACGGCCGCAACGCTGGCACCGGGTGTAACCCCGGACCTTGAACTTCGGCTTCTTCGCGGCCTTGTTGATCAACGCCTTCTTGGCCATCGACTCAGTTCTCCTTGAACGGGAAGCCCAGGTGCTTCAGCAGCGCCCGGCCCTCCTCGTCGTTCGTGGCGGTGGTGACGACGGTGATGTCCATGCCGCGAGGCCGGTCGATAGCGTCCGGGTCGATCTCGTGGAACATCGACTGCTCGTTCAGGCCGAACGTGTAGTTGCCGTTGCCGTCGAACTGCTTGCCCGAGAGGCCGCGGAAGTCACGGATACGGGGCAGCGCGATCGTCAGCAGGCGGTCCAGGAACTCCCACATGCGGTCGCCGCGCAGCGTGACGCGCGCACCGATCGGCATGCCTTCGCGCAGCTTGAACTGCGCGATGGACTTGCGGGCCTTGCGGACCTCGGGACGCTGACCGGTGATGATCGAGAGGTCCTTGACGGCACCCTCGATCAGCTTGCCGTCACGGGCGGCGTCGCCGACACCCATGTTGACGACGACCTTGACCACGCCGGGGACCTGCATCACGTTGGCGTAGTTGAACTGCTTGAACAGTTCGCCGGCAATCTCCGCGCGGTAGCGCGTCTTCAGCCGCGGCACGATCTTCTCTGCGGTAGTCATGATCAGATGTCCTTCCCGTTACGACGGGAAATGCGGACCCGCTTGCCCTCGTCGTTCGTCCGGTATCCAACTCGGGTCGGCTTGCCGTCCGAGTCGACCACCATCACGTTGGAGACGTTGATCGGAGCTTCCTGGGTCACGATGCCACCAGACTGCGCGCCCCGCTGGGTCTGCGTGATCTTGGTGTGCTTCTTGATCCGGTTGACGCCCTCGACCAGGACTTTGCCGTTCTCCGGGTAGGCCTGGATGACCTTGCCCTTGGCGCCCTTGTCCTTGCCGGCGATAACGACGACCGTGTCGCCCTTCTTCACCTTCATGGTCAGAGCACCTCCGGAGCCAGCGAGATGATCTTCATGAACTTCTTGTCGCGCAGCTCACGGCCGACCGGGCCGAAGATGCGGGTGCCCCGCGGCTCGTTGTCGGGCTTGATGAGCACGGCGGCGTTCTCGTCGAACCGGATGTACGAGCCATCCGGACGGCGACGCTCCTTGACGGTACGGACGATGACCGCCTTGACGACGTCGCCCTTCTTCACGCCGGCACCGGGAATCGCGTCCTTGACGGTCGCGACGATGATGTCACCGATGCCCGCATAGCGGCGGCCAGAGCCACCGAGAACACGGATGCAAAGGATTTCCTTCGCACCAGTGTTGTCGGCGACACGAAGCCGCGACTCCTGCTGAATCACTTACCTGCTCCTTGACCATTCCTGGCCCGCCGGATTTCCGACCCGACGGGCTCGGTCTGTCTAGATGAGACTTACTTGGCCTTCTCGAGGATCTCGACGAGCCGCCAGCGCTTGGTCGCCGACAGAGGCCGGGTCTCCATGAGCAGGACGCGGTCGCCGACGCCAGCCGCGTTCTCCTCGTCGTGCACCTTCACCTTGGTGGTGGAGCGCATGATCTTGGAGTAACGCGGGTGCTTCTTGCGGTCCTCGAGCGCAACCACGATCGTCTTGTCCATCTTGTCGGACACGACGAGGCCCTCGCGGACCTTGCGGTCGTTGCGCTTCTCGGTCTGGACTTCGTTGCTTTCGGTCATGCCGCACCCTCACCAGTGGAATCCGGCGTAACGGAGAGCCCGAGCTCCCGCTCCCGCATCACGGTGTAGATCCGGGCAATCTCGTGCCGGACCGTGCGCAGCCGCCGGTTGTTGTCGAGCTGGCCCGTGGCCATCTGGAAACGAAGGTTGAAGAGCTCTTCCTTCGATTCCTTCAGACGCAGCACGAGCTCTTCCTCGGTGAGCTCACGCAGCTCGGAAGCGGTAGTACCCGCTGCCATCAGAACTCACCACCCTCACGCGTAACGATGCGGCACTTCATCGGGAGCTTGTGGATCGCGCGGCGAAGAGCCTCGCGGGCCACCTGCTCGTTCGGGAAGGCCATCTCGAAGAGGACGCGACCCGGCTTGACGTTCGCGACCCACCACTCCGGCGAACCCTTACCGGAACCCATGCGGGTCTCGGCCGGCTTCTTCGTCAGCGGGCGGTCCGGGAAGATGTTGATCCAGACCTTGCCGCCACGACGGATGTGACGCGTGATGGCGATACGAGCGGACTCGATCTGCCGGTTGGTGACGTAGGCGGGCTCGAGAGCCTGGATGCCGTACTCACCGAAGGTGACCTTCGTGCCGCCCTTGGCAGCACCCGACCGCTTGGGGTGGTGCTGCTTGCGGTGCTTGACCCTGCGCGGGATGAGCATGACTCAGCTCTCCGTCTTCTCTGCAGCAGCCGGGGCCTCGCTGGCCGCCGAAGCGTCAGCTGCGGCACGGCCGGCCTCGGTGCTCGTCGCGGTGGTGCCGCTGGCACCGGAGCGACGGGCCCGGTTCGGACGCTCAGCACGGTCGCGGCGCGGGGCGCCGCGGTCGGCCTGAGCCGGGGCCGCGTCGAGCGCGCGCTTGGCCGAGATGCCACCGACGATGTCGCCCTTGTAGATCCACACCTTCACGCCGATACGGCCGAACGTGGTGCGGGCCTCGAAGAAGCCGTAGTCGATGTTGGCGCGGAGCGTGTGCAGCGGCACGCGGCCGTCGCGGTAGTGCTCCGAGCGGGACATCTCGGCGCCGCCGAGGCGACCGCCGCACTGCACGCGGATGCCCTTCACCTGCGACGAACGCATGGCCGACTGAATGGCCTTGCGCATCGCGCGGCGGAAAGCAACGCGGTTGGACAGCTGCTCGGCGACACCCTGTGCCACGAGCTGCGCGTCCGACTCGGGGTTCTTGACCTCGAGGATGTTCAGCTGGACCTGCTTCTTGGTGAGCTTCTCCAGCTCACCGCGGATGCGGTCCGCCTCGGCACCACGACGGCCGATGACGATGCCCGGCCGGGCGGTGTGGATGTCGACGCGCACCCGGTCACGGGTCCGCTCGATCTCCACCTTGGAGATGCCGGCACGCTCCATGCCCTTGCTGAGCAGCTTGCGGATCTTGACATCTTCCGCGACGTACTCGGCGTACTGCTTGTCTGCGTACCAGCGGGACTTCCAGTCGGTGGTGATCCCCAGCCGGAAGCCGTGCGGGTTGATCTTCTGGCCCACTACCGGGTTCCCTTCACGCTGGTCTTCTTCGGACGCGACTCCACCTCAATGGTGATGTGCGACGTCCGCTTGCGGATCCGGTACGCGCGGCCCTGGGCACGCGGGCGGAAACGCTTGAGGGTCGGACCCTCGTCCACGTAGGCCACCGAAACCCAGAGGGTGTCGGGGTCAAGGGACAGGTTGTTCTCGGCGTTGGCCATGGCGCTGGCGAGCACCTTCGCGACCGGCTCAGATGCTGCCTGCGGCGCGAACTGGAGCACGGCCAGGGCCTCGCGGGCGTTACGTCCCTTGATGAGCTCGACGACGCGGCGCACCTTCATCGGCGTGTCGCGGACGTAGCGAGCCCGAGCCACGGCGCGCGGAAACTCCTGCGCCTGGGCATCGTTACGGGCGTTCATCGCTGCTTCCCCTTGCTCTTCCTAGTTCGGCGCCTTAGCGGCGGCGAGACTTCCGGTCGTCCTTGATGTGGCCCTTGAAGGTCCGGGTGGGGGCGAACTCGCCCAGCTTGTGCCCGACCATCGCTTCGGTCACGAACACCGGGACATGCTTGCGGCCGTCGTGCACCGCAATGGTGTGACCCAGCATGTCCGGGGTGATCGTGGACCGGCGGGACCACGTCTTGATGACCGTCTTCTTGCCCGACTCGTTGAGAACGTCCACCTTCTTGAGCAGGTGGTCGTCAACGAAGGGGCCCTTCTTAAGGCTGCGAGGCATCCTTCACTCCCTTCCTGCTCAGCGCTTCTTACCGGTGCGACGACGCCGGACGATGAGCTTGTCGCTTGGCTTACGGCGGCGGGTACGGCCTTCGGGCTTGCCGGCCGGGTTGACCGGGTGGCGACCACCGGAGGTCTTACCTTCACCACCACCATGCGGGTGGTCAACGGGGTTCATGGCGACACCACGGACGGTGGGCTTCTTGCCCTTCCACCGCATGCGGCCTGCCTTGCCCCAGTTGATGTTCTGGTGCTCAGCGTTGCCGACAGCGCCCAGCGTGGCGCGGCAGCGCACGTCCACGTTGCGGATTTCGCCCGAGGGCATCCGCAGCTGGGCGTACGGGCCGTCCTTCGCCACGAGCTGGACCGAGGCGCCGGCCGAGCGGGCGATCTTCGCGCCGCCACCGGGGCGGAGCTCGATCGCGTGGATCACGGAACCGACCGGGATGTTGCGCAGCGGCAGGTTGTTACCCGGCTTGATGTCGGCCTTGGGGCCGTTCTCAACCGTGTCACCCTGCTTGAGCTTCTCCGGGGCGATGATGTAGCGCTTCTCGCCGTCTGCGTAGTGCAGCAGCGCGATGCGCGCGGTGCGGTTCGGGTCGTACTCGATGTGAGCGACCTTGGCCGGCACGCCGTCCTTGTCGTGGCGACGGAAGTCGATCAGGCGGTAAGCCCGCTTGTGACCGCCACCCTTGTGCCGCGTGGTGATCTTGCCCGACGCGTTGCGGCCGCCCAGCTTGTGCAGCGGGCGGATCAGCGACTTCTCCGGCGTCGACCGAGTGATCTCGGCGAAGTCGGAGACGCTCGCACCGCGACGACCGGGGGTCGTCGGCTTGTACTTGCGAATGCCCATCTCTACGCAGTCCTCGTCATCAGGCGGCAGGGCCGCCGAAGATCTCGATCGCCTTGCTGTCAGCCGACAACGTGACGATCGCGCGCTTCGTGTCCTTGCGCTTGCCGAAACCGCTCTTGGTCCGCTTGCGCTTGCCCTGGCGGTTGATGGTGTTGACGCTGACGACCTTGACGCCGAAGACCTTCTCCACGGCAATCTTGATCTGGGTCTTGTTCGAACCCGGCGCCACCAAGAAGGTGTACTTGTTCTCTTCGAGCAGCCCGTAGGACTTCTCCGAGATCACCGGCGCGAGCAAGATGTCCCTGTGGTCGGGGATCACTTGGAAGCCTCCTCGTCCACCGCGACCGCCGTGGCCTCAGCCGAGCCGCGACCCTGCTGGGCCTTGCTGGCGAGGAACACGTCGAGCGAGTCCTTGGTGAACACCACGTCGTCGTTGACGAGCACGTCGTAGGTGTTGAGCTGGTCGGGAGCGATCACGTGCACGTGCGGAAGGTTCCGCACGCTGACCCACGCGACCTCGTCGGTGCGGTTCAGCACCACGAGCACGCGACGAGCCTGGGTGACCGACTCGAGCACCTTGCGCGCGGTCTTGGTCGACGGGGTGTCCCCGTCCACCAGGCCGGACACAACGTGCACCTGGTCGGCGCGAGCCCGGTCGGAGAGGGCACCGCGCAGAGCGGCGGCCTTCATCTTCTTCGGGGTCCGCTGGCTGTAGTCACGCGGCTGCGGGCCGTGGACGACGCCACCGCCGGCGAACTGCGGCGCACGCGTCGAACCCTGGCGGGCGCGACCGGTGCCCTTCTGGCGGTACGGCTTCTTGCCGCCACCGCGAACCTCGCCGCGAGTCTTCGTCGAGTGCGTGCCCTGGCGAGCGGCGGCCTGCTGGGCCACCACGACCTGGTGCAGCAGCGCGACGTTCGCCTGCGCGTCGAAAACAGCCGAGGGAAGCTCGACCGTGCCGGCGGACTTGCCGTCCGCAGTGCGGATCTCGACCGTCCTCGCGGACTGAGCGTTAGTCGCAGTCGACATCAGGCACCGCCCTTCGCAGCAGTCTTGACGAACACCAGACCGCCCTTGGGACCGGGAACCGCGCCCTTGATGAGCAGCAGCCCGTTCTCAACGTCGATCTTGTGCACCTTCAGGTTCTGGGTCGTCACACGCTCGTGGCCCATGCGGCCAGCCATGCGCAGACCCTTGAAGACGCGACCAGGCGTGGCACAGCCGCCGATGGAACCCGGCGAGCGGTGCTTGCGCTGGGTGCCGTGGCTGGAGCCGAGGCCCTTGAAGTTGTGGCGCTTCATGACACCCGCGGTGCCCTTGCCCTTGCTGGTGCCGGTGATGTCGACAACAGCGCCGGCCTCGAACACCTCAGCGGTGATCTCCTGGCCGACCGTGTACTCGCTGGCGTCCGCCGTGCGCAGCTCCACCAGGTGGCGACGGGGCGTGACCCCGGCCTTGGCGAAGTGGCCCGCGACGGGCTTGTTGACCTTGCGCGGGTCAATCGCGCCGGCCGCCAGCTGGACGGCGGTGTAGCCGTCCTTCTCTTCGGTGCGAACCTGGGTCACGACATTGGGCTCAGCCTTGACGACAGTCACCGGAACGATCCGGTTGTTCTCGTCGAAGACCTGAGTCATGCCGAGCTTGGTGCCCAGGATGCCCTTCATCTGCCTGTCAGACATTGGTTCGTTACTCTCCGCGCCCAACGCTTACTGGATGTTGACGTCGACGCTGGCCGGCAGGTCGATGCGCATGAGCGCGTCAACCGTCTTCGGCGTCGGGTCGAGGATGTCGATCAACCGCTTGTGCGTGCGCATCTCGAAGTGCTCGCGCGAGTCCTTGTACTTGTGCGGCGAGCGGATGACGCAGTACACGTTCTTCTCAGTGGGCAGCGGCACAGGCCCGACGACCCGAGCGCCGGTGCGCGTCACGGTCTCCACGATCTTGCGCGCTGACGCGTCGATCGCTTCGTGGTCGTAGGCCTTGAGCCGGATGCGGATCTTTTGTCCCGCCATGATGGCTTGCCGTTCCTCTGCTTCTCGTAACCGCTGCGGTGCGGTGCCTCGGATGAGGCCTGTTACAGCCTCTTGGCGCGCTCCGCCCCTGTTGAAGTGTCATGGTGCCCGGTCCACGCGGTCGGGCGTGTCGCGCCCGGTGCGCATACCGGTCCCACTCAAGGTCTCCCCGGTGGGATTGGGCCTACCACAGCCCATGCACCCTGATGCCCATCTCCGCAAGGAGGCGTTCACTAACAGGGCGCGGACGCTCGGTCGAAGGACATGGGCACACGAGGTGACCCGGCCTTCGTCGAGCAACCCGTAAAGGATGCCACACGGTTGCGAGGCGATCCAAATCGGGGTGGGTGAGTTGGAGCCAGATCACGTGCGGATCTTGGCCGGTGAACCGCGTTGTCCGTCGCATGTGGAGCGACGAGCGCCACGGTTCCTTTGTCCGGCAACAGAATCTCCGCAGCGGATCTGCTTCCACCCACCCTGCGCGATGTGACGTGAGCTGTCACACATATCTCGTACTTCAACGACGAAGGCCGGACCAACGAAGTCGTTGGCCCGGCCTCGCGCCGAACTGAACGCGTCAAGCAGCGATCAGCGCAAGATCACTTGATGATCTTGGTGACCGAGCCGGCGCCGACGGTGCGGCCACCCTCGCGGATCGCGAAGCGGAGGCCCTCGTCCATGGCGATCGGCTGGATCAGCTTGACGTCCATGCCGGTGGTGTCACCCGGCATGACCATCTCGGTGCCCTCGGGCAGCGTCACAACGCCGGTCACGTCCGTCGTCCGGAAGTAGAACTGGGGACGGTAGTTGTTGAAGAACGGCGTGTGGCGGCCACCCTCGTCCTTCGACAGGATGTAGACCTGCGCGGTGAACTCGGTGTGCGGGGTCGTGGTGCCCGGCTTGACGATGACCATGCCGCGCTCCACCTCCTCGCGCTTGATGCCGCGGAGCAGCAGAGCGGCGTTGTCGCCGGCCTGGCCCTCGTCGAGGAACTTCTTGAACATCTCGATCGAGGTGACCGTGGTCTTCTTCGAGGTCTCCTTGATACCGACGATCTCGATCTCGGAGTTGACCTTGACGATGCCACGCTCGATGCGACCGGTCACCACGGTGCCGCGGCCGGTGATCGTGAAGACGTCCTCGACGGGCATGAGGAACGGCTTCTCGGTGTCGCGCTCCGGCTCCGGGATCGCCGAGTCAACGGCGGCCATGAGCTCGAGAACGGACTTGCCCCAGGTCTCGTCGCCCTCGAGCGCCTTCAGCGCCGAAACGCGCACGACCGGCAGGTCGTCGCCCGGGAACTCGTACTCGGAGAGCAGCTCGCGGACCTCGAGCTCGACGAGCTCCAGGATCTCCTCGTCGTCCACCATGTCGGCCTTGTTCAGGGCGACAACGATGTAGGGAACGCCGACCTGGCGGGCCAGGAGGACGTGCTCCTTCGTCTGCGGCATCGGACCGTCGGTCGCCGCGACCACCAGGATGGCGCCGTCCATCTGCGCCGCACCGGTGATCATGTTCTTGATGTAGTCGGCGTGCCCGGGGCAGTCGACGTGCGCGTAGTGACGGTTCTCCGTCTGGTACTCGATGTGCGCGATCGAGATCGTGATGCCGCGCTGCTTCTCTTCCGGCGCCTTGTCGATCTGATCGAACGCGAACGAGGCGTTCACGTCAGGGAACGCGTCGTGCAGAACCTTGGAGATCGCCGCGGTCAGCGTGGTCTTGCCATGGTCGATGTGACCGATGGTGCCGATGTTGACGTGCGGCTTCGTCCGCTCGAACTTCGCCTTGGCCACTGGATTGTCCTCCTGGACTTCTTTTTTGCTGGTCCGACGGGTATCTGTGGCCACCCGCCGGACTACACGTCAGGGTCGAAAAGTGCGGACCCCAGGGATTCACCCCCGGAGAGCCCGCGGTGGAACTGCGGTGCTCCGGTGGGGAATTACTCCCCGGTCGCCTTCGCGATGATCTCCTTCGAGACGCTCGCCGGCACCTCTGCGTAGGAGTCGAACACCATCGAGTAGTTGGCACGACCCTGGGTCTTGGACCGCAGGTCACCCACGTACCCGAACATTTCCGACAGCGGGACCAGTGCCTTCACGACACGGATACCGCTGCGCTCCTCCATGGCCTGGATCTGGCCACGGCGGGAGTTCAGGTCGCCGATCACGTCGCCCATGTACTCCTCGGGCGTCGTGACCTCAACGGCCATCAGAGGCTCGAGGATCGCGGGAGACGCCTGACGGGCGGCTTCCTTGAGGGCCATCGAACCAGCGATCTTGAACGCCATTTCCGAGGAGTCGACCTCGTGGTAGGCGCCATCGAGCAGCGTCACCTTCACGCCGACCAGCGGGTAGCCCGCCAGCACGCCGTACTGCAGCGCATCCTGTGCACCCGCGTCGACCGACGGGATGTACTCACGCGGGATGCGACCACCGGTGACCGCGTTGACGAACTCGTAAAGAGCTCCGTCTTCCTTCTTCTCCAGCGGCTCGACGGTGACGAGCACCTTCGCGAACTGGCCGGAGCCACCGGTCTGCTTCTTGTGGGTGTAGGAGTACTTCTCCACCGCACGGCGGATGGTCTCCCGGTACGCCACCTGAGGCTTGCCGATGTTGGCCTCGACCTTGAACTCGCGGCGCATGCGGTCCACCAGGATGTCCAGGTGGAGCTCGCCCATGCCGGCGATGATGGTCTGGCCCGTCTCCTGGTCGAGGTTGACCCGGAACGTCGGGTCCTCCTCGGCCAGCTTCTGGATCGCGGTGCCGAGCTTCTCCTGGTCCGCCTTCGTCTTGGGCTCGATGGCCACCTGGATGACGGGCTCGGGGAAGGTCATCGACTCGAGCACGATGGGGTGCTGCGGGTCGCACAGGGTCTCACCGGTCGTGGTGTCCTTCAGACCGATCACGGCGTAGATGTGGCCCGCGATGGCCTCGGTGACCGGGTTCTCCTTGTTGGCGTGCATCTGGAAGATCTTCCCGATGCGCTCCTTGCGGTCCTTGGTCGCGTTGACGACCTGGGTGCCCGCGGCGACCTTGCCCGAGTAGACCCGGATGTAGGTCAGCTTGCCGAAGAACGGGTGCACGGCGATCTTGAACGCCAGCGCCGAGAACGGCTCGTCACTGCGCGGGCTGCGCTTCACGATCGTCTCGCCGTCCTGCAGCGTGCCCTCGACCGGCGGGAGGTCGAGCGGCGACGGCAGGTAGTCGATGACCGCGTCGAGCATGGGCTGAACGCCCTTGTTCTTGAACGCGGAACCACACAGGATCGGGTACGCGGTGCCCGCGGCGACGATCTTGCGGAGGCCGGCCTTGATCTCCTCGACGGACAGGTCGCCCTGCTCGAAGAACTTCTCGGTCAGGTCGTCGTCGGTCTCGGCGACGGCCTCGAGCAGCGCCTCGCGGTACTCCTGCGCCGTCTCGAGCAGATCCGCGGGGATCTCCTCGATCGCGTAGTCCTCACCCTTCGAGACCTCGCCACGCCACGTGAGCGCACGCATCTCGATCAGGTCGACGACTCCGATGAACTCGCTCTCGGAACCGATCGGGATCTGCAGCGGCAGCGGCTTGGCGGCCAGCCGGTCCTGAATGGTCTTGATGGTGAAGTAGAAGTCCGCGCCGAGCTTGTCCATCTTGTTGACGAAGCAGATGCGCGGGACGTCGTACTTGGTCGCCTGCCGCCAGACCTGCTCGGACTGCGGCTCGACGCCTTCCTTGCCGTCGAAGACGGCAACGGCGCCGTCGAGGACGCGCAGGTTGCGCTCGACCTCGACGGTGAAGTCGACGTGGCCGGGCGTGTCGATCAGGTTGATCTGGTGGTCTTTCCAGAAGCAGGTCGTCGCGGCCGACGTGATCGTGATGCCGCGCTCCTGCTCCTGCTCCATCCAGTCCATCACGGCAGCGCCGTCGTGAACCTCGCCGATCTTGTAGCTGATCCCCGTGTAGAAGAGGATCCGCTCAGTCGTCGTGGTCTTGCCCGCGTCGATGTGGGCCATGATCCCGATGTTGCGGACCTTGGCAAGATCAGTGAGCACGTCCTGTGCCACGGGTCTTTCCCCTGTCTTGAGCTAGCTCAGTTAGCTGCTCACTAGGGCTGGGAGAGCCCGGCCGGTGTTTCGGCCGGGCGTCAGATCACCAGCGGTAGTGGGCGAAGGCCTTGTTCGACTCGGCCATCTTGTGCGTGTCCTCGCGACGCTTGACGCTGGCACCGAGGCCGTTGCTCGCATCGAGCAGCTCGTTCATCAGACGCTCGACCATGGTCTTCTCACGGCGCTGCCGGGAGAAGGTGATCAGCCAGCGCAGTGCGAGCGTGGTCGAGCGACCGGGCTTGACCTCGATCGGCACCTGGTAGGTCGCACCACCGACGCGGCGGCTCTTGACCTCCAGCGACGGCTTCACGTTGTCCAGCGCGCGCTTCAGCGTGACGACCGGGTCGGTGCCGGTCTTCTCACGAGCGCCCTCGAGCGCTTCGTAAACGATCTTCTCGGCCACGGAGCGCTTGCCGTCGACCAGCACCTTGTTGATGAGCTGGGTCACGAGCGGAGAGCTGTAGACCGGGTCAGAGATAAGCGGCCGCTTCGGGGCCGGTCCCTTGCGGGGCATTAGCTCTTCTCCTTCTTCGCGCCGTAGCGGCTGCGAGCCTGCTTGCGGTTCTTGACACCCTGCGTGTCGAGAGAGCCACGGATGATCTTGTAGCGAACACCCGGCAGGTCCTTCACACGACCACCGCGCACGAGCACCATCGAGTGCTCCTGGAGGTTGTGACCCTCACCGGGGATGTAGGCCGTGACCTCGATGCCGCTGGTCAGCTTCACGCGAGCGACCTTGCGCAGTGCGGAGTTCGGCTTCTTGGGGGTGGTGGTGTAAACGCGGGTGCAAACACCGCGCCGCTGCGGCGAGCCCTTGAGGGCCGCCGTCTTCTGCTTGGCCACCTTGTCCGTGCGGCCCTTGCGGACCAGCTGCTGGATCGTTGGCATTCGCCGGCTGCTTCTTCCGTCTTGCGGGTTCACCTTGCGGTTCACCCTCGTGTTTCTTGATCCCTCTCTGCACCCGAGGTCGGGCGTGTCGCCCGCTCCCAAGGTCCGCAGGCAACAGTTCACACCAACTACGGCTTCAACTGTCACTGCGAGTGGAGGACACCGCTGCCTCACGGGCACGCGGAGCGGCCCGACATGGGTCGGGCACGAGTAGCAAAGATACCCGCCCACGTCTACCTGGGTCAAAACGGGGGTACCGCACCCGCACCCGCAGTAGGCATGGGGCCCGGTGCCCACGCTACTCGTGTGACGGAGAACGTGCTTTGAAGCTCAACCTGCTGGTCTACGGCCTCATCGGGGCATTCCTGCTCGGAGCCGGGTTCTTCATCGCGAGAGACCTGCTGCCGGAGGAACCGCTCGTCGGGCAGTGCGCCACGCAGGTGAACAACGTCACCGAACTGAAGTTCGAAGAGGTCGGATGCCGGGCGAGCAAGTCCCGGATGTCCTCCGCCGAGTTCGAGGTGGGGGCGATCGAGAAGGCCTGCCCGGCCGGCGACTACCTGGCGATGCCCAGGGACGACGAGAAGACCCGCTATCTGTCGCGTGCCTCCATCGGCGTGTGCTTCGTGACCAGGCAGTACCCGAACATGAACCAGCCGGTGCTCGTCCGCGGGGACTGCAAGACGCCGGGTGCGAGGAAGAGCGTCGACGTCCTGCACGACACGTTCGACAAGTCGCGGTGCGCGAACAAGGAGCTCTCGCTCGCCTACTCCGAGCCCGCCAGGACGATCTGCATGGAACGGCCGTGAGGATCACCGACGATCTGCATCACCAAGTGGGCCGTTCAGCCGACGGCGATTGATCACGTTCGATAGGTTGCCGTGGTGCTCGATGACGATCAGCTAGCGGCTCGTAACGCAGAGTTGCGCGGCACCCTCGACAACCTGATGCGCGACCTGAAGCAGCGCACCGACGGGTTGCGCGACGCCCAGGCGGCGATCGCGGCGATGTCGGGCGTCGCGTCCTCTCCGGACGGCAACGTCGTCGTGACCGTCGACTCGACCGGTGTGCTGGACAAGCTGGAGCTGGGCCCGCGCGCGCTCGAGCGGGTCACGCCGGAACAGCTGGCGCAGACGATCACCCAGGTGGCCCGCCGTGCCGCCACGAACGTGCGCGACCAGGTCAACGCCCAGATGGCCCCGCTGACCTCGGAAGAGGGCATGGTCGACCTGCCCGACATCGTGCCGGGCGCACCGTCGCTGCGGGACATCTTCAAGGTCGAGCAGCGCGACGAACCGGCGCCACCGCCGCCACCGTCCGATGAGGACTTCGGCTCTTCGGTGCTGCGCAAGGAAGCCCGCCCCGTGCAGCGCGCCACGTCCACCGACGAGGACGACGACTTCGGCGGCAACTCGATCATGGGCCGGAGGAACAGCTGGTGAGCGGCCACACCTACATGGACGCCGCCGGGGTGCGCTCGGCGGCGGCGAAGATGGTCAGCACAGGCGAGGACATGGCCGGTGGTGCGGCGGCGCTCGCCCGCGGCATCGACGCGGAAGGCCAGTGCTGGGGCAACGACGAGGCGGGCCAGAAGTTCGGCACCGACTACGTTCCGGCCTCCGACGGCGTCCGCAAGGTCATGGCCGAGGTAGCGAAGACGTTGCAGGACATCGGGAAGAACCTGGAAGAGTCCGCCAACCTGATGGAACAGCAGGACAGCTTCAACGCTCGCGGCATCAGCGGCTAGCAGTCTGGGGGGATTGCTCCACATGGGCATCGAGATGCCCGCCGAGGTCCGCTGGCTCATCCCGATCGTGGTGGGTGACAGCTGGCCGGAAGGCGACGAAACGGCGCTGCAACGACTCGCCGAGACCTGGAAACAGGCCGCCACCGACGTCGACGACGCCATGCGCCAGGCCGAGGACGCGGTCAGGCAGGCGACGTCCCACATGGACGGTGAGGCCGCCGACGCGTTCAAGAAGTACTGGGAGAAGTTCGTCAAGGGCGAGGAAGCCACCCTCCCCAAGATGAAGGACGTCTCGGAGAAGCTCTCCACGGCCTGCCGCAACTGCGCGATGCAGATCGAGTACGCCAAGCTCTCGATCATCATCGCCCTGGTCATCCTGGCCATCCAGATCGCCGTGATGGTCGCGTCCGCCGTGGTCTCCTTCGGCGCCTCGACAGCGGGCATCGTGCCCGCCCAGCTCGCCACCCGCGCCGGCGTCCAGATCGTCTTCCGCCAGCTCGTGCAGCAGCTGATGCAGCAGGTGGGCCGCAACCTCATCGGCAAGCTCGCCCTGCAGGTGGGCATCGAGGTGGCCACCTCCGTCGCCACCGACCTGGCCGTGCAGGGCGTCCAGCTCGCCAAGGGCACCCGCGACTCCCTCGACACCGAGATGACCCTGGACGCCGCCAAGTCCGGCCTCATCTCCGGCGTCGTAGGCGCGGGCGTGGGCGCCGGCATGGGCAAGGCGCTCGGCGACGGCCTCGGCGACTCGATCGGCAGGTCCATCGGCCGCAACGCCGCCGAGGAGGCCATCATCGGCGCCGGTTCCGCCCTAGCCGAAGGCGCGCTGAGCGAGGAGGGCATCAAGGCCGAGAACGTGCTGTTCGGCGCCACCTCGGGAGCGGTGAGCGGCTCCGTCTCCGGTCTCAAGTCCGGCATCGACGGTCTCAACGCCGACATCGCCGTCCCCACCGCCGGCGACATGCCCCGGCCGTCGTCCGGTGACGGGCCGGCTCCGTCCGCTTCTTCAACGCCCGCTGCGCCTTCCGTTCCCTCCGCTGGGTCCTCCACGCCTTCTGCCGGGTCCTCCGCGTCTTCGTCCTCTCCGGACGCTGAGGCTCCTGTACGCCGCTCCTCTGACGCCACGGACCTTTCGTACGCGGCCCCGCCCGCAGAGCCGCCCGCCCACCGCACCCCGGACGCGCCGCCGGCGTCTTCCGCGCCGCCGCCTCCCCCGCCTTCGCAGCAACCGCAGGGCTTCCAGCAGACGCCGGCTCAGTCCGCACCGGCCGCGGCTTCGGGCGGAGGCAGCCCGGCCGCTCCACGTTCGATGCCGACGGGTGGCGGCTTCGCGCCGAGCAGCAGCCCGTCTCCGATGGGCGGCGGCCACGCGCCCAGTCCAGGCGGCCCGTCCCCGGCCGGCGGCGGTCACGCGCCGGCCAGCAGTTCGGCACCGGCGGGAGGCGGCCATGTGCCGAGCGCGGGCGGTCCAGCGCCAGCCTCCGGCAGCCAGCCGTCCAGCGCCGGCGGCCCAGCGCCCGGCAACAGCCCGGCGCCGACCGGTGGTCACTCACCGAGCCCAGGTGGCCCGCACCCCGACCGGAATGGGATCCAGCACCCACACGCCGAACCACCTCGGCACAAGCGGCCCCGCCCCTGGCGGCCACGCTCCCGGCGGCCCGACCTTCGGCGCCCCTACCCCCGGCGGCGCTACCCCTGGCGGCCACACTCCTGGCGGCCACGCCCCGGCGGGCCCGCTTCCAGGTGGCCAGGTCAGCGGCCCCGCGCCGCACGGCGGCCCGCCACAGGGCGGCCCCGCTCACGGTGGCGGACCGGTCGGCGGCCACAACTCGTTGCCCTCAAGTCATCTCCCGGGAACGTCGCCGGCGGGCGGCGCGGGACCCCACAACGGCCCGAACCCGACCTCTTCGCAGCGGCCGGCGGCAGGGGACGTCGTGCAGCAGGCAGCGATGTCGGCGCCGTCCCAGACACCGACCGTCCCGCCGGTCAACCGCGGCAACGCCGATGGTCCGCCCGTTCAGCAGTCGTCCGTTCAGCAATCGCACGCACCGGCGCCGTCGCACATTCCGGCGCGAGACAGCCACGCGCCGAGGCCACCGCACCGGCAGCAGACGCCCGCCCAGCACCAGCAGGCCCCTCCCCGCCAACCCCCGCAGCATCTGTCGGCACCACCTCCGCAACGCCCGCAACAGGGTGCCCACCCGGCGGGGCCGCACCCGTCTGCGCCGCCTCAGCAACGTCCGCCGCAACACGGTGCCCACCTGGCGGGCCCGCACGCCACGGCCGCGCCGCAACACGTACCGGCGCAACAGCCTCCAACGGGCCAGCACCCGCCGATGGCCGAGCACCCGCGGCCTGCTGCCGCTCCGACTCCCCACGAGCGGCCGATGCGCACGCCGATGGAGGAGTACCAACGCCGGCAGCGCCCGGTGTCGCTGCCGGACAACCTCAAGCACCTGCAGGACCACGCCGCGCACACCAAGGCGGGCCTGTCGCTGCATGAAGGCGCTGGCCTCGGCGGCGACCGGGTCAAAGCGGTCCCGTACTCCGCGATGACGGTCGCACCCGACCCGCACCGCTACACCGTCGACATCCACGGCTCGACGGACAACGTCCGGGTCGGCGACACCAAGCTCACGCCGAAGGAACTCGCCGACATCATCAGGGCGACCGGTGACTGGGACGGGAAGCAGCCGATCCGCCTGCTCTCCTGCCAGACCGGCACCAAACCGGACGGCTTCGCGGCCCAGCTGAGCAAGGAACTCGGTGTCGAGGTCGTCGCGCCCACGAAGGACGCGTGGGTCGATGACATGGGCAACGTCTTCGCGAGCTCAACGCATCACGACACCGTCCGAGGCGACAACTCCCCCGGCTGGCCCCCGAACGGTGAATGGGCGACGTTCAAGCCCGACGGCACCACCGCCAAGCACGACAAGCCGGCCGCACCGGGCACAACGCCGACCTGGGGCAACGACGTCCCGGAGCAGAAGCCCCGTGCATGGCGCCGCGGTGAGCCGACGGTGTGGGTCGAGGGTCCCGGTGGGTGGCTGCACGAGGTCCCCGCGTCCAGCGTCCGGCCACCGCACCAGATCCGCGGCAACGAAGCACCGCAGTGGGCGCCGAACCAGGGCCAGCAGCAACACCACCGGCAGCCACCTCCCCCGCCCGGCCGCGCCCGCGCCGGGGCGGGTGCCTCCACGCCCGCCGCAGGGTGGTCCGGTCCCGCAGCGGTCCCCCCAGAATCGTCCGCGCCAACCAGGGCGGTGCGCAGCAGCACCGACCGCAGTTCGACCCACGTCAGCAGCAGGGCGGCCCCGCCCCGCGCCAGCAACAGAGCGCCCCGACCCACGTCAGCAACAGAGCGGCCCCGACCCGCGCCAACGACAGAGCGGCTTCGACCCGCGCTCACCGCCGGCCCGCAACGCAACGACCCGCGCCACGGACAACAGCACCCGGACCCGCGGCTCACCGGCCAGCCGCAGGCACAACCCCGGCCGATGCAGAACCAGCAACACCCGCGCCAGTTCCCGGCAGCGGGCCGGCAGCCCGGTCGCCCCTATTCGCAGCACCAGCCCGGCCGGCCTCAGCAGCAGGCGCACCCGTTCACCGGCCGGCCGCGGCACGATCCGGCGGCAGGTCAGCAGCGCCAGGCCGGACCGAACCAGCAGCCCACGGGCCGCCTGGCACCGCCGCCTGGCAACGCTCCCCCGCCGATGCGACCGAACGCGCCCATGCCCCCGGTACCGATGCGGGGCAACCCACAGCCGCCCGCACGAGTCCCTCTCCACGGCGGCAACGGTCGCCCGGACTGGCAGCAGCACCAGCAGGCACCGCGCGACTTCGGCCCTCGCCCCGACGCCACGCAGGAACAGCAGGCCCCCGTCCAGCACACGACGCCGACCAGGAACCTCGAACCTCCTGCTCCGGTGCGCACGGACCACACGCCTCCTTCCAGCGAACCCGCCGCGGACACTCCGAAGCGGCCGAAAACGCTGGACGAGATGAATGACTGGGAGCGGCTCACACACGCCCGGCAGTTGTACGCGGCGGACCACCCCGAGCTCAGCATGGCCGACGTGATGACCAGGACGTCGACGCTGGAGATCGGCCCCGACGGCAGGTTCATCGAGACCTCTTACGAGGACCCCGGCGAGTCGAGGCAGCAGCAGCTCGAAAAGAGGATGAACGCGTCCATCCAGGGCTACCTCGGACAGCGGAACAGGGGCGAGGACAACGAGGCAGGTGGACGCGTCGCGAGCGACGAGGACCTGACCTTCGAGCCCGGCGGTGAACTCCCGCCCGGCTACACCCGGTCGGTGCCACCCGGCGCCCTGGACGGCGCACCGTCCGTTGTGGACCTCTCCGCCACCGACTACAAGCCGGTCTTCCGAGACGTCCAGGACGTCAAGCAGATGCTGCGCCAGCCGTTCTTCCGGATCGACCCCGGCAGCATCGACGCCATCCACCAGGGAGAAGGCGTCGCGCCGGGCAACCCCGCCAACATGAGCATGGGCAACCACGTGAGCGGCGGCGCACAAGCCATGGTCGACGGCAAGACTCGTGTCCGGCACCGGGTACGTCTCGTACAGCACGAGCGAAGAGCACGTGGCGACCCGGAACCTGGCCAGCGTGGACTTCGACAAGAAGACTGACGTGAAGGTGCGTGAAGGCCTCAACAAGAGAGTGGAACGCATCACCGAGGCGTACCACCCCAACGGCATCAGCACCGACCACACTGACCGCGACAACAACATGCGGAACTCTTCCAACAAGGAAGGCGAGTACCTGTTCCCCGGCGGGATGGGCAACGAGTACGTGTACCGGACCTGGGAGCGGGTCACGTACTTCGACGACAAGGGTGAGATCACCGACCAGTACGTCGGCGATCCCCAGGAGAACCTGAACTTCAAGTGGCTGAAGGAAATACGGGAGATCGAGCAGGAGATGCAGCGATGAGCAACCAGGTGCCAGAGGTGCACGTCGACTGGTACATGGCCAAGTCACCTCTCCCCGAGATCGACGACAAAGGCATTGCGCTCGCCAAGACCATGCCCGGCGAGAAAGTCGCCTACTTCGACGCCAAGTACCCGGTGGAGACCAGCGATGACCTCCGCACGTTGCAGGGCTTCCGGGTCGTGGGCGAGGACGGCACCTTCACCGGTGAGGAGTGGCGCAATCCGGGGTTCGTGCCACATCCCGACACGGCGCGCACCAAGTTCCACACGAACTTCGAGCTGGAGCTGTGGCGCACGATCACGGGCTACCTGACGCTCGGCCCCTTCGTCCGAGCGCTCGCCGGTGCCGAGCTGATGGCGATGGTCAACGACCGCGGCGAACTGGAGATCCGGCCGAACGAGCACGGCGACGCGACGCTCGACGTCCACACGTCCCTCCGGCCGCGTACCGAGCTCCTGGCCGCACTGGAAGTCGTTGCGCGGCAAGGATGTGATCGATCACCTTGGTCGCCGCAGCTCGCACCTGGGCATCCAGTTCAACCCGAACTCCCGGCCGCGGCTGCGAATGCCCGCGCGAACGCTGACCAAGCTGTGGGTCGCGGAGACCGAACGCGTCGACAACGTCATGCGGATCGGGCCACTTCCCACCGCGCCGACGGCGATGGGCACCATGACGGCTGGAGTACAGCGGTGAAGGCGATCTTGTCTGGAGCACTGGGCCGCACCACGCACGCGGTCTGGGCCGATCAGCTCTGCGTCGCGAATGAGCGCTACGACCGCACCTACCCGTACCTCGTACGTCGACAACGACCCTGATGACGACGTGCCCGGCACCTCGATGCAGCGCAGCCTCGTCGAGTCGTACTTCACGCTGATCACCGTGGCTCTCCTCGGTGGAAAGGCGGACGAGGTCGTCGACGCTGACGGCACCGACCTGGTCACCAGCCCGCTGGAGCTGTCACATCCCAAGAACTTGCGGGTGCGCAGGTCCGTGGACGAGTTGGACCGGCTCAGCCAGGTGCGGGTCGACCATCTGTCGTTCCTGGACGATCCGCCGGCCGGACACAGCGTTTCGCTGTCGTGGGGTCCTCCCGCCGAACGGAACCTCGACGCCATCGTCGACGCGATCACCGCTGAGCTGACCGCCACCGCGCCTGAGGGGTGGACGCGAATCCACGTCGAATGCGACGCGACGGCTGGTTGGCAGGCCCTCACGACGACGGTGACCACGGCGGACGGTGACGAGGTGCACTGGTTGCCGTCAGGCGTAGTGAGCCAGTGGTTCCAGCGGCTGCGGGCCGCGAGTCACGCCTACCCGTTCGGAACGTGGTTCACCGCCCGCTACACCGTGACACCCGGCGAGCTGCCGACGCTGGCGTTCGACACCGAGACGGAACCCGCGTGGCAGCCGTACTTCCGCGACCTCGCGGACTTCGCCGACCAGGCGCTGCGGCACGAACCCACGTTCTACCCGCGTTTCTCACAGCTACGTACCGACCTGGCTGGCCGCGGCGCTGAGCACCACGACGGTGCTCCGGCCTCAGCAGCGCCGAAAGCCGCGTGAGCAGCCAGAACTCCTGCTCGCCCGTGCCGTGGACGGCATGTCGGAGCAGGGAGTGGCGCTCACCTACCGCACTCCGGTCATCGAGCACGAGAAGCAGTTCCTGCTCGACTACCTGCGCGCTGCCCCGGTCGTGCTGTCATCCCGCGGGCTCGCACCGGACGCGGTGGATCCCGAACACCCTGAGACTGTGCCGATGGTGTTCCACACCGACGGCAGGTGGGTCTGGTCCGGCTCGGTGCCGCACTACCTGGAACACCACGACATCGCCCCGGACGTCTCCCTGCTCGCGCACATCCGCGCCAACCGGTACCAGGTCCCGGAACGCCTGCCGTCAGCCGTACGAGCACGCGCGCTCGCCGTGGCGACCGGTGCCCGGGAGGAAGAACCCGGCCTGCCGGAGGAGTTCGAGCAGGCGACGAGCGCCGTTCTCGGGGTCGCCGAACACCTCGGCCTCGACCCGACGACGTACTCGCTGGGCGCTGCCGTCGACGGCGCGCTGTGTCTGGTGCGCGATGGTGACCGGTACGCCGTGTACTGGCTCCACGACGACGATCGCCGGTTCTACGCCGAGTTCGACAGCCCCGGTGACGCGGCGACCTACCTGATCGGCTTCTTCTACTCCTACGCGGGATCTCTGCAACGGGCCTGATTCACTGTGCGCGTGGACGACCTGATCGCGGCAATGGCCTCGCTGACCGGCTCTTCGGCCGATCCCGAGGTGCTCGGCGGCGACCGCGGTGACGTCGTGGTGGTGCGCGTCGGCGACGTGGTGGCCAAAGCGTTGCCGGCGGACACCGACGTCGAGGCGCTCGAGCAGCGGCTGGAGATCGCGGCGGCGCATCCGGAGTTGTTGCTGCCGCCGTTGAAGCCGGTGCAGTTCGTGGACGACCGGCCGGTGACGCTGTGGCCGTACGGGACGCCGGTGAGCCAGGACGATGCCGACGCGGCGCCGTGGGAGGAGAGCGCGGAGCTTCTCGCGAAGCTGCACGCGTTGCCCGTTCGAGGGCCTGTGGCCGGTACGCCGGAACGGATTGTCCGCGCTATTCGGGCGTTGCCGCCGGACTTGCCGCATGCCGATGTGGTGCTGCGCGCGTACGAGGTTTTGCCTCCGTTGGACATGAACGGCCGTGCGTTGATTCACGGCGATTGGCATCTCGGGCAGTTGGTGCACCGGGGTAGCTGGCGGCTCATCGACGTGGACGATCTCGGGGTCGGCGATCCGGTGTGGGACCTGGCGCGACCTGCTGCTTTGTTCGCCGCGGGGGTTCTGCCCGATGACCTGTGGGCGCGGTTCCTCCACACCTACCGTGAAACGGGTGGTGTGGCTCTGCCGACATCTGAATGGGAAGCACTCAACATCCCGGCCCAGGCGTACGTTGTGCAGATGGCAGCACGGGCACTCATGTCCGGGCTGCAGGCAGTGGAACCGCTGGTTGAAGCCTGTCGTCGGATCGTCGCGACGCACGAGAGCAGTGACCGCGGCTAATATCGTTTTTGTCCGGTCCCACCGCAGGAGGATCACCACGATGCAGTGTCCCAAGTGTCATGCGAACATGCGCACGTTCGACCGCATGGGCGTTCACATCGAGCAGTGCGACGGCTGCCGCGGGGTCTTCCTCGACTACGGCGAGCTCGAGTCGATCACTCGCCTCGAAGCCTCGATGCAGGCCCCGCCGCCCGCCGCGCCGGCCCCGCCGCCCGTCGCCTACCCGCAGCCGGCTCAGCCCGCCTGGGGCGCCGCGCCGCAGCAGGTCCACCACCACCACGGCGGTCACGCCGGCTACGGCTACGGCCACCGCAAGCACCGCGGTCTCGGCGGCCTCTTCTTCTCCTCCTGAGTGCGCGACGGCCCCGGATCTGTGGTCCGGGGCCGTTGACGACTACCGAAAATATGGGCAATAATCGGTAGTCAACGGGAGGAGTAGCCATGTCTGTCGCGACCGAGGCCGCCCACATCCGAGACCTCTTCGAAACGATCGAGGAGCTCGAGTCCGTGGCGTCGTCCCTGGCAGAAGACGACGACCGCCGCCGCAAGCTGGACGGCGTAGTAGCCCGCACCCTGCGCCAAGCCCCGCCGGTACGCCCCGTGGTGGCAAGCGAACTCCTCGACCTCACCGAGAAAACCGTGAAAGCCTGGGCCCGCGAAGGCGTCCTGGCCATCCACAGCCAAGAACCGCGCATGCTCCTCGACACCGTGCGCCTGCACGAGGTCCTGCACCTGGTGTCCGACCTCCGCCGCGCCGGCAAGACCCGCGGCCTCATCGACGAAGTCCACCGCCGCCTGAGCGACCAGTCACTGCTGGACCGCTCCGACCTGGCCTCCTCGCTCGACGAGATGCGCAGCGGCAAGGGACGCGTGGTCCGCTCGGTTTGATCGAGGTAGTAGAAACCCCAACCGCCCAGGCCCAGGCCGCCGGCCTGCGAGGCCGCGCCCGAGTCGCCTACGAGCGCTTCCTGGACGAACTGTCCCACTCCGGCTGCGCAACCCTGGGCTACCGCGTGACAGGCCCAGAACCACTACCGCGCCTGTGCGTGAAACACCTGCGAGGCGCCGACCGAGTAGTCGTCGCCTTCCCGTCACCAGAAGTCGTGTGGGTGCTGCTGGTCGGCCCACACGACGACGACCCAGGCCTGGACCTCTACGAAGCCCTCTACGAGATGGCCGGCGTACGCCCCCGCCTCTCCGAAAAGCGCACCAAACCCCGCTGCTGCACCGACGAGTCCGGCGTCCCACCACTGGTGGACGAGCACCTGGTGGACGACCTGGTAATCAGGGCCCGAGCCCTGGCCCGAGCCCGCCGCCGCTAGAGCCCCAGCGCAGGCAGCAGGGCTTCGTCCACGATCGCCGCGACCTCATCGGGGTTAGGCGTGCGCCCGAGGTCGATGGCCAGCTTGAAGACCAGCGCCTCACCGATCTGGGTCGTCACGAACGTCAACCGCCGCGGATCCACCCGTCCCCGGTCCGCGTAGTGCCGCAGGACGGTGGTCGTGAACGTGGCACCCCTGGGATCGAACACCCGCCGGTAGAGAGCCTCGACCAACTCCGGATGCCGGTCCCGCTCAGCCAGAATCGCCGACACCGCGGCCGCCGCCGGCGTCTGCATCCAGTCCGTCAACAGGACGAGCGCCGCGACGAGGTCGGCCCGCAGATCATCCGCGGCCGGCGCGGGCACCTCCACCGGGTGCGCCTGCTCCAACGCGTCGAGCAGCAGCTCGTGGATCGTCGCCCAACGCCGGTAGAGAACGGTCTTCGCCGTGGACGCCCTGCGCGCGATGCCCTCCATGCTGATCTGACCGAGCCCGACATCGACGAGCTCGGCCAGAGCCGCCTCATGAATGGCACGAACCAGCACTTCCCCGCGCCGTCGCTCCGACGTCACCACGACACCTTCCCTTTCAAGAAACGGTGCCGTATCTTATCGCCACAATAAGCTACGCAACCGTATCTAACCTGGGGTCTTCCGATGTCCACATCCTCCGCCGCGCCCACGCGCCCGTCCGAGGCGACCCGCGCACTGGCACCCGACCTGGCACGAGGCGCGATGCTGCTGCTCATCGCCCTCGCCCACGCGCACATGTACCTGTCCGGCCACCCAACGGGCTTCCGCGCCTACGCGACCGACGGCACCCCACTGGACCTGCTGGTCACCGGCCTCCAGGTAACCCTGGTCGACGGCAGAGCCATGCCAATGTTCGCGGCCCTCTTCGGCTACGGATTCGTGCAGATCGCCGGCAAGCAGACCGGCGACTGGCAGCACACCCGCCGATTGCTGCGCCGACGAAGCCGCTGGCTACTGGCGTTCGGTTGCTGCCACGCCCTACTGCTGTTCTTCGGCGACATCCTCGCCGCCTACGGCCTGGCCGGCCTGATCCTGACCGGCGTCCTACGTTGGCGCGACCGCTCACTCCTCCTGTTCGCAACCGGTTGGCTGCTCGTGCACGCCACCGCGATCACCTTGAGCGGCCTGCAGATCGCCAAGTTCGGCGGCCCGACCGGCATGGTCTCCGCCACCGACCCGATCACCGCCCTCGGCGATCGATTGGCCCTGTGGGCAAGCCTGACCCCGTTCCTGCTAATCGAACTGATCGTCCCGTTCCTGCTCGGCGTATGGGCCGCCCGCCGCCGCCTCCTCATCGAGCCGCACCGTCACACCACAACCCTGCGCATCACCGCCCTCACCGGCATCAGCGCAGCCGTACTCGGCGGGCTCCCCCTCGCCCTGCTGGACGCGCAGGTCTGGACAGGCGCACCTACCGCACTGTCCGCATCCGCCTACACCGTGCACGGCCTCACCGGACTGGCCGGCGGCCTGGGCTACGCAGCACTGATGGGCCTGATCGCAACCCGCACCACTACCCCAGGCCCAGTACTGACCGCGTTGGCCGCATGCGGCCAACGCTCCATGACCTGCTACCTGCTGCAGTCCGTGGTGTTCGTGGCGGTGTTCGTCCCCTACGCAGGCGGCCTGGGCACCAGCCTGGGCACAGCGGCGGCATCCGCAATCGCCGTCGCCACCTGGCTGGCAACCGTCCTGTTCGCCGAGTTCCTGCGCCGCGCCCACCGCCAAGGCCCCGCCGAGTCACTGCTGCGCAGGCTCACTTACGGCCCGAGACACTGAGTCACCGACAAAAAATATTGTCAAGACAGCCAGAGTTGTCCTAGGCTTCGTTCAGACGCGAAGAACGGAGACCCAAGATGTCGTTCCAGGCCTACCTAGACGGTGCCGAGAAGAAGACCGGCAAGATCCCCGCCGACCTGCTGACGGAGGCCGCCGCACGCGGCTTCGACACGACCACCAAGGCGAACGACTTCCTGGACTGGCTGAAGAACGACTACGACCTGGGCAGAGGCCACGGCATGCCGCTCTACCAAATCTTCAAACACGGCCCAGAAATCGCAAAGAAGTACGACAAATCCCCAACCCCAGCACCAGTACGCCTGGACGGCCTCGCCAACCGCGAAGGCGAAGCCGAGCAGTCCTGAGCGCAAGCCACCGCCATCGCCACCACCCACGCAACCGCCAGCCGCCAGCCGCAACAGGCGTGCCATCAACCCGCGAGTGGCGCGGACCCCCGATCAGATTGCCGGGGTCTGGGGCAGAGCCCCAGAAAACTCTCGCAACGCAAGCCCGCCGCCCGCAAGGCGACAACCCGCAAGGTCGCGGTCCGCAAGCCCGACCACCCCGCAAACCCGCGACCCGCAGGCGACCGCAGGCGTCCCCCCGATCCGGGAACCCCTACATCTCAACGTACTCACACCCCCCGACAAGATCAGAAAACAAACGACCCCCGGAGCGGGAGGCTCCGGGGGTCGTCGTTCAACAACCAAACCAAACCAACTACCTACCGGTAGTCACGACCGAAGTCGTAGTCATCCAGCGGCACCGCGGCACCAGTCCCAGTCCCGAAGACGTCAGGCGTGTAGTACCCGTCGTCGTAAGAAGGAATCGCGTAAGCAGCAGCCCGCGCCTCCTCGGTCGGCTGAACCTGGATGTTCCGGTACCGGTTGATGCCCGTACCAGCCGGGATCAACTTACCGATGATCACGTTCTCCTTCAGACCGATGAGCTTGTCCGAACGCCCGTTGATGGCGGCGTCGGTCAGCACACGGGTGGTCTCCTGGAACGACGCCGCGGACAGCCACGAGTCGGTGGCCAGCGAGGCCTTCGTGATACCCATCAGCACCGGGCGACCAGCGGCCGGCTCGCCACCCTCGGCGACGACCGCGCGGTTGCCGGACTCGAAGTCCGCCCGCTCGACCAGCGAGCCGGGCAGGAACTCGGTCGCACCCGAGTCGATGATCGTGACCCGGCGGAGCATCTGCCGGACGATGACCTCGATGTGCTTGTCGTGGATCGCCACACCCTGGGCGCGGTACACCTTCTGCACTTCCTGCACCAGGTGCAGCTGGGCCTCGCGCGGGCCCATGACGCGCAGGACCTCGTGCGGGTCCGGAGTACCTTCCAGCAGCTGCTGGCCGACGGACACGTGGTCGCCGTCCTGCAGCGGGCCGGTCGCCGTGTTCGCGAGACGCTGACGCTTGGACAGCTTCTCGAACACGATCTCCTCGGAACCGTCGTCCGGGATCAGCGTGATCTTCCAGAAGCGGTCGCCGTCCTCGATGCGGACGCGACCGTCCACGTCGGCGATCGGCGCCTTGCCCTTCGGGACGCGGGCCTCGAAGAGCTCCTGGACACGGGGCAGACCGGTCGTGATGTCGTCACCGGCCACACCGCCCTGGTGGAACGTACGCATCGTCAGCTGCGTGCCGGGCTCACCGATCGACTGGGCGGCGACGATGCCGACGGCCTCGCCGACGTCGACCAGCTGGCCGGTCGCCATCGAGCGGCCGTAGCAGGACGCGCACACACCGACCGCGGACTCGCAGGTCAGCACGGAGCGGACCTTCACGCGGATGACGCCGGCCTCGACCAGGCGCTCCAGCGCCGGGTCACCGAGGTCGTCGCCGCGGTTGAGCACCAGGTTGCCGGCGCCGTCGATGATGTCGTCCGCGACCGTGCGGGCGTAGACCGACGTCTGCGCGAACTCGTGCAGGCCGACCTTGTCGCCCATCTGCTCGCCGACGGTCATCTGCACACCACGGGTGGTGCCGCAGTCGACCTCGCGGATGATGACGTCCTGCGAGACGTCCACCAGACGACGGGTCAGGTAACCCGAGTCGGCGGTACGCAGCGCGGTGTCGGCCAGACCCTTGCGGGCACCGTGCGTCGCGATGAAGTACTCCAGCACCGACAAGCCCTCGCGGAACGAGTTCTTGATCGGGCGCGGGATGTACTCACCCTTCGGGTTGGTGACGAGACCACGCATACCCGCGAGCGAACGGACCTGCGTCATGTTGCCGGCGGCGCCGGACTGCACGATGACGCGGATCGAGTTGTCCTCGGGGAAGTTGTCTTCCATGATCTCGTGGACCTGCTCGGTGGCCTTGGTCCACACCTTGACCAGCTCGGAGTTGCGCTCGTCGTGCGAGAGCTGACCGCGCTGGTAGCGCTTCTCCACCGCGTCCGCGAGGCGCTCGTGCTCCTCGAGGATGTCCTGCTTCGCGGCGGGGACGAGGACGTCCGAGATCGCGACGGTCACGCCGGAACGGGTGGCCCAGTAGAAACCGGCGTCCTTCAGCTTGTCCAGCGTCCGGGCGACGGTGACCATCGGGTACCGCTCGGCGAGGTCGTTGATGATCACGGCCTGCCGCTTCTTGGGCATGACCTCGTTGATGAAGGCGTAGTCCTGCGGCAGGATCTCGTTGAACAGCACGCGACCCAGCGTGGTCTCCGCGAGCCACGGCTGACCGGGCTCCCAGCCCTCCGGCTCCTGCCCCTTGGGCGGGTTCTTGTCGGAGACGCGGATCTTCACCATCGACTGCAGGCCCAGGACCTTGCGGTCGAACGCCATCAGGGCCTCGGCGGACGACGAGTACGAGTGACCCTCGCCGATGTCGCCGACCTTGTGCCGGGTCAGGTGGTACAGACCCGTCACCATGTCCAGACGCGGCATGGCCAGCGGCTTGCCGGACGCCGGGGACAGGATGTTGTTCGACGACAGCATCAGCACGCGGGCCTCGGCCTGCGCCTCGGCGGACAGCGGCAGGTGGACTGCCATCTGGTCACCGTCGAAGTCGGCGTTGAACGCCTCACAGACCAGCGGGTGCAGCTGGATGGCCTTGCCCTCGACCAGCTGCGGCTCGAAGGCCTGGATGCCGAGGCGGTGCAGCGTGGGTGCGCGGTTCAGCAGCACCGGGTGCTCGGTGATGACCTCTTCCAGCACGTCCCACACGGCCGGGCGCGCACGCTCGACCATCCGCTTGGCGGACTTGATGTTCTGCGCGTGGTTGAGGTCGACCAGCCGCTTCATCACGAACGGCTTGAAGAGCTCCAGCGCCATCTGCTTGGGCAGACCGCACTGGTGCAGCTTGAGCTGCGGGCCGACCACGATGACCGAACGGCCGGAGTAGTCGACGCGCTTGCCGAGCAGGTTCTGGCGGAACCGGCCCTGCTTGCCCTTCAGCAGGTCGGACAGCGACTTCAGCGGGCGGTTACCGGGACCGGTGACCGGCCGGCCGCGACGGCCGTTGTCGAACAGTGCGTCGACGGCCTCCTGCAGCATCCGCTTCTCGTTGTTGACGATGATCTCGGGCGCGCCGAGGTCGATCAGTCGCTTGAGGCGGTTGTTGCGGTTGATCACGCGGCGGTACAGGTCGTTCAGGTCGGAGGTCGCGAAGCGGCCACCGTCCAGCTGCACCATCGGACGCAGGTCCGGCGGGATGACCGGGACGCAGTCCAGCACCATGCCCTGCGGGTTGTTGCGGGTCGCCTGGAAGGCGGCAACGACCTTGAGGCGCTTGAGCGCACGCAGCTTCTTCTGGCCCTTACCGCTGCGGATCGTCTCGCGCAGGATGTCGGACTCGGCGTCGACGTCGTAGTCACCCAGCAGTCGCTGGATGGCCTCCGCGCCCATGGCACCGGTGAAGTAGTCGCCGTAGCGGTCGTACAGCTCGCGGTAGAGCAGCTCGTCCGCGATCAGCTGCGCCTTGTCGAGCTTGGTGAACGTGGACCAGATCTCGTCGAGGCGGTCCAGCTCACGCTGGGCGCGGTCGCGGAGCTGGCGCATCTCACGTTCGCCACCCTCCTTGACCTTGCGGCGCACGTCGCTCTTCGCGCCCTCGGCCTCGAGCTCGGCCAGGTCGGTCTCGAGCTTCTGCGCGCGGGCCTCGACGTCGGCGTCACGGCGGTTCTCGACGCGCTTGCGCTCGACCTGCATCTCGCTCTCGAGCGTCGGCAGGTCGTTGTGGCGCAGCTCGGCGTTCACGCCCACGATGACGTAGGCCGCGAAGTAAATGATCTTCTCGAGGTCCTTGGGGGCCAGGTCGAGCAAGTAGCCCAACCGGCTGGGGACACCCTTGAAGTACCAGATGTGCGTGACCGGAGCGGCGAGCTCGATGTGGCCCATCCGCTCACGACGCACCTTCGCGCGGGTCACCTCGACGCCGCAGCGCTCACAGATGATGCCCTTGAAGCGCACGCGCTTGTACTTGCCGCAGTAGCACTCCCAGTCCCGGGTGGGACCGAAGATCTTCTCGCAGAACAAGCCGTCCTTCTCAGGCTTGAGCGTGCGGTAGTTGATGGTCTCGGGCTTCTTGACCTCGCCGAAAGACCACTGGCGGATGTCGTCCGCGGTCGCGAGACCGATACGGAGCTCATCGAAGAAGTTGACGTCGAGCACGTCTACTCTCTTCCCCTTTTTAGATCGGTGGCAAAGGAGCTGGTCGCGGAGGGCCGGTAAGGGGACGCGGGAGGCATCCCCTCACCGACCTGCGATGTGACTAGTTGACGACGTCGTCCACGGACGGCGACTCGGACCTCGACAGGTTGATGCCGAGGTTCGCGGCCGCGCGCTCCAGGTCTTCGTCGTCGCCGTCGCGCATCTCGATCGCGGCGCCGTCCGAAGACAGCACCTCGACGTTGAGGCAGAGCGACTGCAGCTCCTTGAGCAGCACCTTGAAGGACTCCGGGATACCGGGTTCCGGGATGTTCTCGCCCTTGACGATGGCCTCGTAGACCTTCACGCGGCCGAGCACGTCGTCGGACTTGATCGTGAGCAGCTCCTGCAGGGTGTATGCGGCGCCGTACGCCTGCATCGCCCAGCACTCCATCTCACCGAAACGCTGACCACCGAACTGCGCCTTACCACCCAGCGGCTGCTGCGTGATCATCGAGTACGGGCCGGTCGAACGAGCGTGGATCTTGTCGTCCACCAGGTGCAGCAGCTTCAGGATGTACATGTAGCCGACCGACACGGGGAACGGGTACGGCTCGCCGGAGCGACCGTCGAAGAGCTGCGCCTTGCCGTTCTGCTTGACCATCCGCTCACCGTCGCGGTTCGGGATGGTCGAGCCCAGCAGACCCGTGATCTCTTCTTCCTTCGCGCCGTCGAACACCGGCGTCGCCGTCCTGGTGCCCGGCTCGACGTCGTACAGCTCCTCGGACAGGTTCTTCGCCCAGTCCGGGTCGCCGTTGATGCTCCAGCCCTGCTTGGCGATCCACCCGAGGTGGGTCTCCAGCACCTGGCCGATGTTCATACGACGCGGCACACCGTGCGTGTTCAGGATGATGTCGACCGGCGTGCCGTCCTCGAGGAACGGCATGTCCTCCGCGGGGAGGATCTTGCCGATGACGCCCTTGTTGCCGTGGCGGCCGGCGAGCTTGTCACCGTCCTGGATCTTGCGCTTCTGGGCCACGTAGACGCGGACGAGCTCGTTCACGCCCGGAGGCAGCTCGTCGTCGTCCTCACGCGAGAAGACGCGGATGCCGATGACCTTGCCGTACTCACCGTGCGGCACCTTCAGCGAGGTGTCGCGCACTTCGCGCGCCTTCTCACCGAAGATCGCGCGGAGCAGGCGCTCCTCGGGCGTCAGCTCGGTCTCGCCCTTGGGCGTGACCTTGCCGACGAGGATGTCGCCGGGCTGGACCTCGGCACCGATGCGGATGATGCCGCGCTCGTCCAGGTCGGCCAGGACCTCTTCGGAGACGTTCGGGATGTCCCGGGTGATCTCCTCGGCGCCGAGCTTCGTGTCGCGGGCGTCGATCTCGTGCTCCTCGATGTGGATCGAGGTGAGAACGTCGTCCTGCACGAGGCGCTGCGACAGGATGATCGCGTCCTCGTAGTTGTGGCCTTCCCACGGCATGATCGCCACGAGCAGGTTCTTGCCGAGCGCCATCTCGGCGTTCTCGGTGCAAGGACCGTCGGCCAGAACCTGACCCGCCTCGATCCGGTCGCCCTCGTTGACGATGGGCTTCTGGTTGATGCAGGTGCCCTGGTTCGAGCGACGGAACTTGTGCAGCGCGTAGGTGTTGCGCGCACCGTCGTCGGCCATGACGGTGATGTAGTCGGCGGAGACCTCCTCGACCACACCCGTCTTCTTCGCGACGACGACGTCACCGGCGTCGACGGCGGCACGCAGCTCCATGCCGGTGCCGACCAGCGGCGACTCGGAACGCAGCAGCGGCACGGCCTGACGCTGCATGTTCGCACCCATCAGGGCGCGGTTCGCGTCGTCGTGCTCGAGGAACGGGATCATGGCGGTCGCGGCCGACACCATCTGGCGCGGCGAGACGTCCATGTAGTCGACGTCGGTCGGGTCGATGAACTCGACCTCGCCGCCCTTCTTGCGGACCAGGACGCGGTCGTCGGTGAAGTTGCCGTCCTCGTCGGTCGGCGAGTTCGCCTGCGCCTTGACGAAGCGGTCTTCCTCGTCCGCGGTCAGGTAGTCGATCTGGTCGGTGACCCGGCCGTCGGTGACCTTGCGGTACGGCGTCTCGATGAAGCCGAACGGGTTGACCCGCGCGTACGACGAGAGCGAACCGATCAGGCCGATGTTCGGGCCTTCCGGCGTCTCGATCGGGCACATGCGGCCGTAGTGCGACGGGTGGACGTCGCGGACCTCCATGCCGGCGCGCTCACGGGACAGACCACCGGGACCCAGCGCCGACAGGCGGCGCTTGTGGGTCAGACCCGCGAGCGGGTTGGTCTGGTCCATGAACTGCGACAGCTGCGAGGTGCCGAAGAACTCCTTGATCGCCGCCACGACGGGACGGATGTTGATCAGGGTCTGCGGCGTGATGGCCTCGACGTCCTGCGTGGTCATGCGCTCGCGAACGACGCGCTCCATGCGGGACAGACCGACGCGGATCTGGTTCTGGATCAGCTCACCGACGGTGCGCAGGCGACGGTTGCCGAAGTGGTCGATGTCGTCGACCTCGACGGGAATGTCGGTGCCGTTGGCGGCGTCCATCTGCGTCTCACCCGCGTGCAGGCGGACGAGGTACTCGATCGTCGTGACGATGTCGTCCTCGGTCAGCACACCGGTGTTGATCTCGGTGTCCAGGCCCAGCTTCTTGTTGACCTTGTAACGGCCAACCTTCGCCAGGTCGTAGCGCTTGTCCTTGAAGAACAGGTTCTCCAGCAGGGCCTGCGCGGACTCCTTCGTCGGCGGCTCGCCGGGGCGCAGCTTGCGGTAGATGTCGAGCAACGCCTCGTCGGTACCCGCGGTGTGGTCCTTCTCGAGCGTGGTCAGCAACGTCTCGCTGAACGCGAACCGCTCGCGAATCTGCTCCGTGCTCCAGCCCAGAGCCTTCAACAGCACCGTCACCGGCTGGCGACGCTTGCGGTCGATCCGGACACCAACGGTGTCGCGCTTGTCGACGTCGAACTCCAGCCAGGCACCCCGAGACGGGATGATCTTGACGCTGAAGACGTCCTTGTCCGTCGTCTTGTCGACCGCGGTGTCGTAGTAGACACCGGGCGAACGCACGAGCTGAGAGACCACCACGCGCTCAGTGCCGTTGATGATGAACGTGCCCTTGCTCGTCATCATCGGGAAGTCACCCATGAACACCGTCTGGCTCTTGATCTCGCCAGTGGTGTGGTTGGTGAACTCCGCCGTGACGAACAACGGTGCCGCGTACGTCATGTCCTTGTCCTTGCACTCTTCCGTCGAGGCCTTGACCTCGTCGTAGCGTGGGTCGGAGAAGGACAGTGACATGGAGCCGGAGAAGTCCTCGATCGGCGAGATCTCGTTGAGGACCTCTTCGAGGCCACCCGTCGGGCTCTCGTCGCCGGCATCGATGCGGCGCTGGAACCACGCCTCATCGCCGGTCAACCACTCAAAGGACTGGATCTGCAGGTCAAGCAGGTTGGGCGTCGAAAGCGGCTCGTTAATCTTCGCGAACGAGACCCGCTTCGGCGCTCCAGGGATCCCCGACGTGGAGTTGGTCGCAGCAGTGGCCTTGGTCGCGCGAGAGATCGCCAAGATGCGTCCTTCCAGGGACAAATAGCTGGCTAGAGCGAACTAGCACGGCTGTCAAGGGTGCGGCGCTGCTCGACTAATCCACGCTCTCGGCGAAGGGCAAGCGGAAAATGGGCAGCGCAAAGGGGCAGTCTAGCCACGCGCACGGCGACTGTCGAGAGGCACCTGGAAGGACCCTCCTGTTGCTCACCGACAGAGTGACCCTGCATGAGCGTGCAGTCAAGATGTCGGGCGCCGATCCACCCTCTGGATGGAGCGCCCTTTACCGCCAGTCACTCAATTGACCTGCACAAACACGTGTGCGGCCGTTTTGGTGGGAAGTTGGCGGCTTCAAGTGAACTTACAGAGCGCCACCAGAATTTGTGTGACTGGGATCACGCGTGTCACCACTGGCGAAGAGGGTTTGAACGGTGCTTTCAGGGCACTTCCAGCGGGCCTGGCAGCAAAGTTGATCTTAGGCAACGATGATCAACGTGCCGCTACCGGCCTGCCCCAAACGACCGCCGCCTCCGGGAACCCGGGAGGCGGGTGCGGTCAGCAGCCCTGAAGCTGCTGGTTCTGCTCCGCCGTCGCGCCGAACATCTGCATGTTGTCGATCTTCCACCGGCCACCGTCGTCGATCGCGCTGACGCGGAGCATGGCGGTGCCGCCGCCGGTCTGGTTGTCGGTGGTCCTGGTGGTCACCTGGTCGGCGAACACCAGCACGGTGGCCCGGTCGTCCTTCAGCGACGAGACGGCCGAGGAGACGACGCGCACGGTCACGACCAGCTTCTGCTGCGGCGCGATCTCCCGCACCGGGCCGAACACGGCGTTGTACTGGCACAGCGCCTTGCCGGTGAGCAGTTCGCGGGCGGCCTTCTCGGTGGACTCGACGTCGGCGAAGTTGTACGAGAACGACTTCTCGACGGCCTCGCGGATCTGGCCGTTCACCGCGGAGGTGGTCGCGGAGTCGACCAGGGCGGCGTCGTAGGACACGGACCTGGACTTGGTCAGGAAGAACGTGCCGAGGCCGCCCAGGATCGCCGCCACCAGCAGCAACGCCACCGGCAGCACCCACCCGGGAACCCAGCTGAGCACCGAGGCGACCGCCGCGGACTTCTCGGCCGGCGCCTTCGAGGGGTTCTCAGCCGGAGTGGACTTCTGCGCCCGAGTGCGCCGCGAGGTGGCCGGAGGGGTCCACTCGACCGCCGTCGGCGCCGTGAGCTCGGTCTCCTCGGCCTCCGCCCCGGCAAGGACGTCCGGCTCGACCTCGGGCACGACGTCAGCAGCGGGCTCGGAACTGCGCCGCTGCAGGCCGGCGACCTTGGGGCGGCCTCCTGCGGGCGGCGTGGGGATGGGGCGGCGGCGGGATGGGGGCACGACCTCAGTCCAATCAACTCTGGCCAAATCAGACGCCGGCCCGCAACGGGCCCAGCTGGCTCAGCTTCCAGCCGTCCTCGGTGCGGGCGAGCTTGGTCAGGTACCGGTTGATCTTGGTGACCTGCTGGCCGTTGTCCGGCGTCACGGCGCTCTCCACGACCGCGATCATCGACGCGGTGCCCGCGCGGTCGTCCAGCTCGGTGATCGCCGCGTCGAGGACCTTCGACGTCGTCACGGACTTGGCGTCGACCAGCTGCTTCTTGCGCGAGTCCTTGTCCTTGTCGATCTCGGCGCGCAGGTCGCCGGTCGACGAGTTGAGCCAGCGCTGCAGGTCCTCGTCGACCTTCTTGTAGTCCAGGGTCAGGAAGTTCGTGATGCCGACCTGACCGGACCGCAGGGCGTCGTCGCGGGCGGTGGCGTAGGACGACTCCGACGAGTGCGACGCCGAGTACCAGGCCACGCCGAAGTACGCGGCGTATCCGAACGTCAGCACCGCAAGGACGGCGGCGACCACGGTGAAGATCCGCACTACTTCTTCTCCTCAGGCAGACCGAGCAGCTGGCCCAGTGACGTCAGCAACGGCATCTCCGCGGCGGGCTGGGAGGTCGGCTCCTGGCCCGGTTGCGTCGTCGCGTTGCCGACCGGTGTCGTCGGGGTTCCACCGTACGGAGCATTCTGCGAGCCTCGCACCGAGGTCGCACTCCCGCGCGCGAGAGCGCAGTACGCCTGCGTGTTGAGCGGCGCGGCAGACGTGTCGTTGCCCGAACGGATCGTCGTCTTCTCGTAGCCGACGGTGCACGGCATCGGGTCGAACACGTTGAGTGCGAGCCCGAAGTGCGCCGAACCGTCGCCCGGCGCCACGGAGAAGCCACCACCGACGGCGATGGGGTACGTCACCGCGATCTGCTCCAAACCGTCGCGCCTGGTCACCAGGATGTTCGCGGTGGTCAGCAGGTTCGCGAACACCACCCCGAGGTTCGGCCCGCTCTCCTTCAGCAGCGCCGACACCTGCTGGGCCGCCGGCGGCACCGTGACGATCAACCGGCGGAGGTCGCCGTCGGAGGCCTTCAGCTGCTCCGCGATCAACCGCAGGTCACCGCTGAACGACCGGATGGCGCCACCCTGCGAGGCCTGCGTGGCCAGCACGATCCGGCCGTCCTTCAGCAGCTGCGTCGTCTGCGGCAGGTGCTCGGAGGCCGCGGCCGTGAACGCCGCGGTGTTGTCGATCAGCACCTGCAGGTCGCCGCCGGTGCCGTTGAACGCGTTGTGCAGCTCGTCGACGACCGTTCGCAGCGAGTCCGTCGGCACCGAGGACGCGAACGCGTCCAGGTTCGACAGCAGCCCGTCGACCGGCGGAGGCGTGCGGGTGGAGGTCCGCGGGATGACCGACCCGGCCTCCAGGTACGGTCCGCCGTCGCTCCTCGGCCGCAGGTCCACGTACTGCTCACCCACGGCGGACCGGTTGGCCACCACGGCCTCGGTCGACACGGGCACGGGCGGCGCGTCCGCGTCCAGTTCCAGGTCGACCTCGATGCCGTCGGAGGTCAGCCGCAGCTGCCCGACCCGGCCGATCGTGACGCCGCGGTACGTGACCTCGGCGTTGGTGAAGATGCCGCCCGAATCGGCGAGCTGCATCGTCACGACCGTCGACGACGACCGGAACAGTCCGACGTACGACGCGCTGACGTACGAGACGCCCAGCAACGCGACCAGCACGAACGCGCCGATCTTGAGCTTGGTCCCTCGCGTGATCACTTGCGACCACCTCCCAGCAGGCCGCCCAGCAGGTCACCGAGTCCGGACCCGGTGCCCTGCCCGAGGTTCGGCAACGGGAGGTTCGGCAGCGGCAGTGGCGTCCCCGGCGTCGGCACGAGCGAGTCCAGCGGGGACTGCCGCGACCGCCCGAGGTTGTCCAGCACGTTGCCGAGGTTGAGGTCCAGATCGGCGTAGAGGTTCGTGTAGTCGCCCTTGATGCCGTCGACCGCCGCGTCCGGGAACGGGTAGGTCAGCAGCAGTTCCAGCGCCTTCGGCAGGTTCTGCCCCGACTCGGCGAGCTTCTGCAACGTCGGCTGTAGCGCCTTCAGGTCGGCCACGATGTCGTCGCGGCTCTTGTTCACCGTGTCGACCGCGACGTCGGAGAGCTTGGTCAACGACTGCAGCAACGTCACGAGCTGCGTGCGCTGCTCGGCGATCACCCGCAGGCCGGGCTCCAGGTCCGTCAGCGCCACCGCGATCTTGTCGCGCTGCTGCGCCAGGGTGCCGGCGAGGCGGTTGATCGAGTCGAGTGCGCGGACGATCTCCGCCTTGTGCTTGTCGAGCTCCCCGACGAACGTGTCCAGGTTGCCCAGCAACGAGCGGATCTCCTGCTCGTTGCCCTCCATCGCGGCGTTGAGCTCCTTGGTGATGCTCTGCAGCTGCGCGACGCCACCACCGTTGAGCAGCATCGACAACGCACCGAAGACCTCTTCGACCTCGGGGTTGCGGTTGGTGCGCTCCAACGGGATCACCGCGTTGTCAGCGAGCTTGCCCGCGCGCATCCTTTGGCTTGCCAAGTTCGACGAACTTCTCACCCAGCAACGCGGACTGCCGCAGCTTCGCGAACGCGTTCGCGGGCAGCTGCACGTCGCCGTTGACCAGCATGGTGACCTCGGCGGTCCAGCCGTCGGAGCCGAGGTCGATCTGCTCGACCCGGCCGACCGGCACGTCGTTGACCTTCACGCCCGCCTGCGGGACCAGGTCCAGCACGTCCTTGAACTGCGCCTTGACCCGGTACGGGTGGTCACCGACGTCGGCGCCGCCGGGCAGCGGCAGGTTGTAGACGCCGTCGAACCCGCCCGAACCGCAGCCCGTCAGAGCAATCGCCATCGACGCGATCAGCAGCTTCTTCACCGTGCTGGTCTTCACCGGGGCACCCCCGCGAGTGGCAGGGGCAGCGGCAACTTGCCCGCCTGCAGGTCGCTGAGCACCTCGGCCGGCGGCTTCAGCGGCACCGCACCGGTCAGGATCGGCTCCAGCTGCTTGCACGTCTGGGCCAGCACCGGCGGCACGTTGTTCGGCGTCGCCTGCTGCACCAGCTTGCAGATCAGCACGATCGGCGGCTGGTTGAGCTCGTTGATGTTCGCGCGGGTGTCGAGCGTGCCGGACGCCGCGTTGTAGGTGTTCTGCAGGTTGCCCAGCGCGAGCGGTGCCACGTCGAGCGTCTCGGCGAGCGCGGCCCGCTGGTTCACCAGCACCTGCGAGATCGAGGCGAGCTTGTCCACATTGGACTTGAGCGTCTCGCGGTTGTCCTTGATGAAGCCCTGCACCTGTTGCAGCGCGGTGGCCAGCTCGTTCAGCGCCGCACCGAGGTCGCCGCGCTCGTCGGCGAGCAGCTTCGACACGTCCGCGAGCTGCCGGTTGAAGTCCCGCACCTGGCTGTCGTTCGCCGCCAGCATCGCGGTGAACTTCTGCAGGTTGTCCACGGTCGCGAAGAGGTCCTCTTTGGACCCCGACAGCGTCCGGGTGGCCTGGCCGAGGTTCTTCAACGTGTCGTTGAGCGCCTGGCCGTTGCCTTCGAGGTTCTTCGCCGCGGAGTTCAGCAGGTCCGCCAGGGCGCCGTCGGCGTTCGCACCGTTGGGGCCCAACGCGGTCGTGAGCTTGTCCAGCGACTGGTAGAGCTCGTCCAGTTCGACCGGCGTCGCGGTGCGCTCGCGCGGGATCACGGCGTCGTCGCCCAGCGTCGGCCCACCGGTGTAGGCGGGCGCGAGCTGCACGTACCGGTCGCTGACCACGCTCGGCGAGACCACGACGGCCTGCGCGTTCTGCGGGACCCGCACGTCGCGGTCGACGGTGAAGACGACCCGCACGGTCTTGCCCTCCGGCACGACCTCGTCGATGGTGCCGACCTTCACGCCGAGCACCCGCACGTCACCGCCGGGGTAGACGCCGACGGCCGCGGCGAAGTGCGCGGTCACCTTGCGCCCGTTCATGCCGGCGAAGACCCACCACATGCCCGCGGTCACGACCAGTGCGAGCACACAGGCGATCGCGATGAGCCGCCCGATGGAGCGCCCTGCCTTGGACTGAGTTCCTTGAGCCGTGTTCGTCATCGCTGCACCCCCGGAGGCAGGCAACCTTCCTCGTTGAACCCGACGAGGCCGAGGTTCACCGAGGGCGGCAGCAGGCCGCAGATGTAGGTGTCGAACCAGCGCCCGTTGCCCAGGGTGTTCGCGAACACCCGGTAGAACGGCGCCAGCAGGGTGAGGCTGCGGTCGAGGTTGTCCTGGTTGCGCTGCAGGATCGTGGTGACCCGGCCGAGCTGGTCCAGCGCCGGCTTGAGCTGGTTCTGGTTGTCCTGCACCAGACCGCTCAGCTCACGGGCCAGGTCGCGGGTCCCGGTCAGCAGCGCGCTGATCGACTCACGCCGCTTGCGCAGCTCGCCGAGCAGCAGGTTGCCGTCCGCGAGCAGCTTCTCGAACTCCGCGTTGCGGTCGGCCAGCGTCTTGGTCAGCTGCCTGGTGTTCGCCAGCAGCTTGGCCAGCTGCTCGTCACGCGAAGAGATCGTCTTCGACAGCGCGGACAGGCCGTCCAGCGCGCCGCGCACGTGCTCGGGCGAGTTCTTGAAGGTGTCGGACAGGACCGTGAAGCTGTCCGCGAGCTGCTTGGTGTCGATCTGGCCGACGGTGGTCGCGAGCCCGTTGAACGCCTCGTTCACGTCGTACGGAGCGAGCGTGCGCTCCTTCGGGATCGGGTCACCGGGCGAGAGCGTCGCGCTGCCCTGCGGGTCGAGCGCCAGGAACTTCTGTCCCAGCAACGTCTTGATGCGGATCATCGCGGTCGTCCGGTCGCCCACCCAGGCGTCCTTGACCTTGAACGTCACCCGCACCCGGTCGCCGTTGAGCCGGACCTTGGTGACCTTGCCGACCTTCACCCCGGCGACGCGGACCTCGTTGCCCGGCACCAGACCGGCGGCCTCGCTGAAGTCCGCGGCGTAGCTCGTGCCGCCGCCTACGATCGGCAGGTCGTCGGAGTAGAACGCGGCCAGCAACAGCAGCGCGATCAACGTGAGGCTGATCGCGCCGGTCGCGATCGGATTGCGCTTCATCGGCGGCACCTCTGCTGTGTCACCGGCAACGCCGTGATCGGAATCGGGTTGGCGATGACCGGCGGCACGGAGACCTGGCCGCTCGCCTCGCACAGGTAGAAGTTGAACCACGAGCCGTAGGTGGCGGTCCTCGTGATCGTCTCCAGCTTGTTCGGCAGCCGCTGCAGCATGCCGTCGACGAGCACCTCGTTGTCCGCCAGCGTCTTCGAGACGATGCCGAGCTGCGCGATGTCGTTCTTCAACGGCTCGCGGCCCTGCTCCAGCAGGCCGGCCGTCGCGTTGGTCAGGTCGCCGAGCGCGGTGATCGCGTCGCCGATCGGCTGCCGGTCCTGCGCGAGCCCGGAGACGAGCTGCTGCAGCGTGACGACGAGGTTGTTGAAGTCCTCGTCGCGCGAGTTCACCGTGTCCAGCGCGGTGTTGAGGTTGCCGACGACCTCGCCGATCACCTTGTCCTTGCTCGCCAGTGTGCTGGTGAGCGACGCGGTGTGCTTGAGCAGGCTGTCGATCGTGCTGCCTTCTCCCTGCAGCACCTGGATGATCTCGAACGACAGCTTGTTCACGTCCTCCGGCGACAGCGCCTGGAAGAGCGGCTTGAAGCCGTTGAACAGCACGGTGAGGTCGAGCGCGGCCTTGGTCCGCTCCAGCGGGATCGTGCCGCCCTCGGCCAGCACGGCCGCGGTGTCCCCGGTGCCGGCTTCGAGCGCGATGTACCGCTGGCCCACCAGGTTGCGGTACTTGATCGTCGCGGTGACCGACGCCGGCAGCTTGCGGTCGCCGTCGATCGAGAACGCCACCTCGGCGGTCTTGCGGTCGGCGACCTTGATCTCGTCGACCTGGCCGACCCGGACACCGGCGATGCGGACGTCGTCACCCTCGTTCAACGCGGTGACGTCGGTGAACCGCGCCTTGTAGTCCGTGGCATCGGCCAGGTTCACGTTGGCGATGGTCACCGCGAGCAACGTCGTGGCGAGGATCGTGACCACCGCGAAGGTGATCAGCTTGAGCAGCGGAGCGAGCACGCCCTTCACTTGACGGTCACCTCCGTGCCGCGCACCAGCGGTCCGAGCAGCAGGCTCGACCAGCCGGGCATGTCCTGGGGATCCACGCCGATCCGTGGTCCGAACAGCGCCGCGATCAACCTGGCCTCCTCCGGGGAGTTGGCGAGCCGCAGGACGTCCTGCGCGGCGGACGTCGAAGTCGCATTACCCGCGGTGGCGGGCGGCAGGATCCCGTCGTTTGCCACACGCGCGGGCGGCGGCGAGCTGGAACCGTCCTGCACCGGGCCGTCCGGCGGGTACTGCGGGAAGGGGTCCGGCCTCGGGACGATGTCGTAGCAGCGGGGTCCGCGCTTGTCCTTGTACTCGGGCTCGTCGAGGTTCGGCTTGTACTTGCCGCGGTTCTGGGTGATCTCCAGCGTGATGTGCAGGCCAGGCTCGTTCGTGCCCTCGCCGAACGCCTTGCTGATGATCGGCTCGAACTCGGCGAGCCCCTTGAGCAGGCACGGGTACTCGGGCGCGTACTTGGCGAGCAGCTCCAGCGTCGGGCGGCTGGTGTCGGCGAGCCCGATGATGTTGTTCTTGTTGACCGTGACGAAGCTGGTGAGGTCCTGCGACGTAGTGGTCATCGCCCCGTACAGCGCCAGCAGGTTGTCCCGCTGGTCGACGACGGTCTTGGTCGTCGTGGTCATGTCGTTGAGGGCCTGCAGCAGGTCCGGCGCGGCGTCGGCGTAGACGTTCGAAACGTCCGCGAGCTTGGAGATGTTCTCCTTCAACGCCGGCAGCTGCGGGTTGAGCGCACCGAGGTACTTGTCCAGCGACACCAGCGTCTCGCCGAGCGGCTTGCCCCGGCCCTCCAGCGCCTGCGACAGCGCGGTCAGCGTGGTGGCGAGCTTCTCCGGCTGGATCGCCTGCAGCACCGGCATCAGGTTGTCCAGCACCCGTTCCAACTCGATCGCGCTGCTGGTGCGGTCCTGCTCGATGACCGCGCCTTCCCTGATCGCACCGGTCTTCTGCTGCGGCAGCACGAGGTTCACGTACCGCTCGCCGAACAACGTCTTGGGCAGCAGACGGGCGCTGACGTTGCCCGGGATCTGCTCCACCTTGTCCGGCAACAGGGCCAGCTCCAGCTCGGCGCCGTTCCCGCTGGTGCGGACGGCCTTCACCGAGCCGACGATCAGCCCGCGCACCTTGACGTCGCTCGCGGTCTGCAGCTGGTTGCCGATGTGGTCGGTCTTCAGCGTGACCTTGACGTACTCACCGAAGGCGTCCTTGTACAGCGCCACCGTCAGTGACAGGAACATGGCGATCGCGAGAAGGAACGCGAGGCCCAGCACACGTTTCTTCATCCGGCGATCCTCACTGTGGTCGTAGCTCCCCAGATCGCGAGGCTCAGGAAGAAGTCGAGCAGCGCCGTCGTGACGATCGCGGTCCGCACCGCACGCCCGACCGCGACACCGACGCCCGCGGGCCCACCGCTCGCGCGGTAGCCGTAGTAGCAGTGGGTCATGATGATCACGACCGCGAACACCAGCACCTTGCCGAACGACCACAGCACGTCGATCGGGGGTAGGAACAGGTTGAAGTAGTGGTCATAGGTGCCCGCCGACTGCCCGTAGAACTCGACCGTGATCGTTCTGGCGGCCAGATAGCTCGTCAGCAGGCCGATCACGTACAGCGGGATGATCGCGACGAACCCGGCGATGATCCGCGTGGTGACCAGGAACGGCAGGCTGGGAATGCCCATGACCTCCAGCGCGTCGATCTCCTCGGAGATCCGCATCGCGCCGAGCTGGGCCGTGAAGCCACTGCCGACCGTCGCCGACAGCGCGAGACCGGCGACGAGCGGCGCGATCTCACGCGTGTTGAAGTAGGCGCTCACGAAGCCGGCGAACGCACTCGTGCCGATCTGGTTCAGGGCCGTGAAGCCCTGAAGGCCGACAACCGTGCCCGTGAACACGGACAGCCCGACCATCACGCCGATCGTGCCGCCGATGACCGCGAGCGCACCGCTGCCGAAGCTGACCTCGGCCAGCAGCCGCAGCGTCTCCTTGGAGTACCGCTTGAGCGCACGGGGCGTCCACGCCAGCGCCTTGATGTAGAACGCCATCTGGTCGCCGAAGCCGTCCAGAGCAGACATCGCCTTGTTCGCCATCAGCTCCCCTTCGCGGGCACGACCTGCAGGTAGATCGTGGTGAGGACGAAGTTGACGAAGAACAGCAGCAGGAACGTGATGACCACGGCCTGGTTCACCGCGTCACCGACCCCCTTCGGGCCACCGGCCGGGTTGAGCCCCCGGTAGGCCGCGACGATGCCCGCGATGAACCCGAAGATCAGTGCCTTGAGCTCACTGATCCACAGGTCGGGCAACTGGGCCAGCGCGGAGAAACTCGCGAGGTACGCGCCCGGCGTGCCGTCCTGCATGATCACGTTGAAGAAGTAGCCACCGAGCACACCGACGACGCTGACCATGCCGTTGAGCAGCACGGACACCAGCATCGCGGCAAGCACCCGAGGCACCACCAGCCGGTGGATCGGACTGACGCCGAGAACTTCCATGGCGTCGATCTCTTCGCGGATCTTGCGGCTGCCAAGGTCCGCACAGATCGCCGAGCCACCCGCACCCGCGATGAGCAGTGCCGTCACGATCGGACTGGCCTGCTGGATGATCGCGAGCACACTGGCCGCACCCGTAAAACTCTGCGCGCCGATCTGCCGCGTGAGGCTGCCGAGCTGCAGCGCGATGACCGCGCCGAACGGGATGGACACCAGCGCCGTCGGCAGCACCGTCACGCTGACGATGAACCAGCTCTGCTGGATGAACTCCCGGAGCTGGAAGGGCCGCCGAAACGTCGTGCGCACGACGTCGATCCCGAGCTGGCACAGCTTTCCGGTCTCCCGCAGCGCACCGGCGCCGGGGAACGTGGTCGGTGCGCTCACAGCACACCACCCTGCCGCGGCCAGGGGCTGGGGCTGGGCGCTGCGGCGTGCACGTGGTAACGCGCCTGGTCATCGGGCGTGAGGCTGGCGATGATCGCCTGCTGAGCCTCGTACGGCAGGTGGTGCAGGATCGACATGACCCGGTCCTTGCGACGCCGGACCGCATCCCGGAACGGCAGCCCCGGCGTCGGCTCGATCTGCGGCACGATCCCGCGAACATCCCCGTCCGGCGAACCGTCGGAGTGCCCAGCCTCCGCGTGCGCCTGCTCGGCAGCCATCGTGGCCTGGTCCTTCTCCTCGGACATGCCGATCGGCCCAAGCCTGCGCCCGTTGAGGAACTGCTCGACCACCGGCTCGTCACTGGTGAGGAGCACTTCCCGAGGCCCGAACATGATGAGCTCGCGCCGGAACAACATCCCGAGGTTGTCCGGCACGGTGCGAGCAATGTTGATGTTGTGCGTGACGATGAGAATCGTCGCGTCGATCTGCGCGTTGAGGTCGATGAGCAACTGGCTCAGATACGCCGTGCGCACCGGATCAAGCCCAGAGTCCGGCTCGTCGCACAAAATGATCTCGGGATCGAGCACAAGCGCCCGAGCAAGCCCGGCCCGCTTGCGCATACCGCCGGAGATCTCACCGGGAAGCTTCTTCTCGGCACCGACGAGACCGACCATCTCCATCTTCTCGAGGACGATGCGCCTGACCTCGGCCTCGGTCTTGCGGGTGTGCTCACGCAAGGGGAAGGCGATGTTGTCGTACAGGTCCATCGACCCGAACAACGCACCATCCTGGAACAGGACGCCGAACATCTTCCGGATCTCGTAAAGCTTGTGCTCAGAACACCGCACCAGATCCGTACCGTTGATGACGATCTTGCCCTGCTCCGGCTTGAGCAGCCCGACCAGCGACTTCAGGAACACGCTCTTGCCCGTACCCGAAGGCCCGAGCATCACGCTGACCTCACCAGGCGGCAACGTGAGCGTCACGTCCTGCCAGATGGTCTGCTTGCCGAAGGACTTGGTCAGACCTTCGACGACCACCTCGACGCCCATCCGCACCTCCGCACACGCCCAGGACGCCGCGGGGGATCGGCGTCATACCAGGGCAACGAGTTCGTTCGCGGCAGGTTACTCACCAGTTGGCCTAATGGCGGTTGCGTTCAGATAACGCCACGTAGGGTGACCGCCCAAACCGGACACTTCCGTCGCAGGTCAGGCCCAGCAAGAGGGTTACACCCATTCGAGATGCATGAACACCGCAGGTAGACCACTGCCCGACAACCGAACCAAGATCGCCCGCGGCGATGGCGTAGCGCTCACACGGCTGCTTGTGAGGCCTGCTGGTTGTAGTTGAGGTGATCTGACAACGATGTCATCGGCGCTTCTCTACTGCCAACTCGCTGGGACGAGAGGGTGAGAGCGTTCCATCGCTGGTGTCGAGGCGTCGCGCTGGCGAACGCGGTCTGGTACCCGTCGGACCTTCCATCTTCACCCGCAAGGCCGCGACCCCAGAAAACAAAAACGGGTGCACACCCCCGTTGAAAGGTGCACACCCGTTTTCAAGCACTGCAAGGCAAAGCGCAAGCCCCAACCGGGGCTCAGATCACTTGACGGTGATCTTGGCGCCCGCAGCCTCGAGCTTCTCCTTGGCGGCGTCGGCGACGTCCTTCGCCACACCCTCCAGGATCGCCTTCGGAGCGGACTCGACCAGCTCCTTGGCCTCCTTCAGGCCCAGGCCCGAGACGACCTCGCGGACGACCTTGATGACCTGGATCTTCTTCTCGCCGGCCGACTCGAGGACGACGTTGAAGTCCGTCTGCTCCTCGACGTCGTCAGCAGCGCCACCGGCGGGGCCGGCAACGGCAACGGCGACGGGCGCCGCGGCGGTGACCTCGAAGGTCTCCTCGAACTGCTTCACGAACGCCGACAGCTCCAGGAGGGTCATCTCCTTGAACGCGTCGAGCAGCTCTTCGGTGCTGAGCTTCGCCATGATCGGCGGTCCTTTCTAATCTCCCGCGCGAAAGCGTCGGGCGTGTCTTTGGGTGATCAGCTTTCGGCGGGAGCGTCGGCTTCGGCGGCGGGAGCCGCGGCGGCCTTCTTCTCCTGCAGGGCAGCAGCCAGGCGAGCGACCTGGGAAGCCGGGGCGTTGAACAGACCCGCGGCCTTGGCCAGGTTGCCCTTCATCGCGCCCGCGAGCTTCGCGAGCAGCACCTCACGGGTTTCGAGGTCCGCGATCGCGGCAACCTCTTCAACCGAGAGCGAGCGGCCATCCATGTAGCCGCCCTTGATGATCAGGGCCTTGTTGTCCTTCGCGAAGTCGCGGATCGCCTTCGCGGCGTCGACGGGCTCGCCCTCGACGAACGCGATGGCGGTCGGACCGGACAGGAGAGCCTCGAGGCCCTCGATGCCAGCGTCCTCAGCCGCACGCTTGACCAGCGTGTTCTTCGCAACGGTGTACTTGGTGCCCGCGCCGAGAGCGCGACGCAGCTTCGTGAGCTGCGCCATGGAGAGGCCACGGTACTCAGTGACAACCGCTGCCGAGCTGCTGCGGAACTGGTCCGCGAGCTCAGCGACCGCCGTAACCTTGGTGGGCTTCGCCATGATCGCCTCCTCTCTGGGCTGGGTTAGACCGCCGATCAGAGAAGGTCCCGAAACAACAAAAACGCCCTCGCGCACAAGCAGCACGGGGCGTCACACAGATGACTTGCCTCGTCCTCCCTGCGCGGGCCGCCCGTGTTGCAACGGGGCCTTCGTTCTCCTTGCGGAGAAAACCTGCGGTCTTCGGTAGAACCACCGATGAGAGTACGCGAGTCGTGTCCGCCGGACCAAATCGGCATGATGTGACCTGTGACAGACGAGCCCGGCAAGGAACTCGCGCCCCGGCAGCAGCCCGACGTGGACCCGGAGCAGCTCAGGCAGTTCGAGGAGTTCCAACGGTTCCAGGAGTTCCAGCGCTACCAGCAGGCCACCGGCCAGGCCCCACAGGCCCCGGAGCCGCCGAAGCAGCAGGGCAAGCGCTGGTGGCTCATCGCGCTCGGCAGCCGCATCTTCTGGCGCGTGCTCTTCCTGGTTCTGTTCGTCGGCTCCGTCATGTGGGCCTACAACCACTTCTTCGGCGTCGACGACCCCGGCGACATCGCCCAGGACAGCGGCGGCGTGACCGGCGCGGCCCAGGGCCTCTCCGCACCGGCCGGCCTCCAGGGCACCGTCGGCATGTTCTACAAGCACGTCTCGTTCGCCGACACGACCCGTGCCTGCACGCTGTTCCTCCGCGACGACACCCGCCAGAAGTTCGCCAACGGGTTCGGCGCAAGCGATTGCGCCGACGCCGTCAAGACGCTGAAGACCCAGGTGACCAGCGTCGACAAGTACCAGCAGATCATGTTCCCGCCGGACATGCTGAAGACCCCGACCACCACCAAGGTCACCATCGACTCGTGCGCGCTGACCGTCGAGGGCGGCCCACGCCTGGGCACGTTCGTGGTGGAGAAGGTCGGCGCGGGCTGGGTCATCACCGACTGGTCGCCCAGCACCTGTGGTTGATTGGGGTGCATGGCTGATCGCCCCGACCCGATCGAATACATGGCCGAGGTCGCGGCCGCAGGCACCGACTACAAGCAGCAGGTCCTCGCGTCTCTCGATCTGACGCCGGGCTCCGTCGTGCTGGACGTGGGCTGCGGCCCCGGCATGGACCTGGCTTCGATGGCCGACGCGGTCACGATGTCCGGCCGGGTGATCGGCGTCGACGTCGACCCGACCATGGTGGAGGCCGCCCGCGCTCGCCTGGGCGGCCATCCGCAGGTGGAGATCCTCCTCGGCGACGGCCACGCCTTGCCGGTCGGCGACGCTTCGGTGGACCGGGCCCGGATGGACCGCGCGCTGCAGCACGTCGCGGAACCCTCGGTGGTGCTGAGCGAACTGCTGCGCGTGCTCCGGCCGGGCGGCCTGCTGCGCATCGCCGAACCGGACTGGGACTCACTGGTCGTCGACCCCGGCGACCTGGAGACGAACCGCGCCTTCAACCGCTTCGTCTGCTCGAACATCGTCCGCAACGCCACGATCGGCCGCCAACTGGCCCGGCTGGCGCGTGCGGCCGGCTTCGAGATCGAAACCGTTCGAGCGGCGACCACCGTGTTCCACGACTTCGCCAGTGCCGACAAGATCCTCGCCTTCACCCGCAACACGGAACGAGCGATCCGCGCGGGTGCCCTCGACCGGGACGCCGGCGAGCGCTGGCTGGCAGAACTGCAACGAGGCGACTTCCTCGCCGCGCCACTGATGTTCCTGCTAGCCGCGCGCAAACCCTGGTGACACAACGCTGCTGAACGACTCGACCGCGCGGGCGAGACTCGCCTCGCCGTGCCCCTCCTCCACCTGGCGGTCGACCAGCGCCTTGAGCGAGTCGAGCGCGGCGAACGGAACGCCCTGCGCCGCACCGGCCCGGATGAGCGTGGCCAGCCCGGACTGGTTCATGGCGAGACTCGACTCCTCGGTGCCGTAGTTCCCGCTGTCGATCTCCTCGGCGAACGCCGTCAGCGCGGGGTGCATGTCCGTCAGCCAGGACAACAGGAACGGCGTGAGCTCGGTGGCCGTGATGTCGCCGGCTCGTGCCAGCGCGGCGGCGTGCAGGAAGCCGCCGATCAGGCCGTACATCCCGGAGAGGATCGCCACGTCGTACCCGGAGGCGCGGCCGGCGTCCGCCCCCAGGAACGTGACCTTCCCGAGTACGGCCAACTGTTTACGCCAGCGTTCGTGCACGGCCGAGGAGCCGCTGTAGATGATGGACGACTCCGCGGTGCCGATCGTCTGCGGCACCGCGTACACCGCGCCGTGCAGGTACTCCGCGCCGTTGTCCGCCGCCCAGCGCGCCAGCTCACGCGCCTCGTCGGGACTGCCAGAGGTGAGATTCACCAGTGCCCGCCCGCGCACGTCCACGCCACGCAGAACCTGTTGTGCCGCTTGGTGATCGAGCACGGCGACGACCACGAGCCCACTGGCCGCGACCGCCTCCGCCGCGGTCGAGGCCGCTGTCGCGCCGCTCGCCACCAGTTCGGAAGCCTTTGCGGCAGAACGGTTCCAGACCGTGACGGGGTGTCCGGCCCGCAGAAAGGTCTGTGCCAGCGCGCGTCCGAGGTTGCCGAGGCCCAGAACGGTGATCGCTTCAGATGTCATGCGTCCAGCTTCGCCGCGCGTGATCAACTCAACCAGTGACCGGAATGACCCCTTTCACCAAATTCCTGCCATAACCTGGGACACATGAGCGCTGGATCCGTCGCCCTGATCGTTCCCAGCGACTTCGGTGTCATGGACCTCTACGAGCTGGGCATCCCCGCGGCCGTCTTCGGCACGCCACAGCCCGACCTCGCCGACCCCTGGTACGAGATGTGGTTGTGCGGCATCGGAACCCGCACACGGAACACCGATCCAGGATTCACCCTGCACAGCAGCCGCGGACTCGATGATGTCGTGCACGCGGACACCGTCATGGTGTCGTGGGTGCCGGACGAGGTCATTGAGGAGAACGCGCCTGTTCCGCCCGAGCTGGTCTCAGCGTTGCGCAAGGCTCACGACAACGGCGCGCGAATCGTGTCGGCGTGCGTCGGGGCGTACGCGCTGGCCGAAGCCGGTCTGCTCGACGGGCGGAGGGCCACCGCGCACTGGATGCACACCGCCCTGCTGGCCGAGCGCTATCCGAAGATCCAGGTCGACGACTCGGTGCTCTACGTCGACGAGGGTGACGTCCTGACCAGCGCGGGCATGACCGCCGGACTCGACCTCTGCCTGCACCTGGTGCGCCGCGACCTGGGCGCGCACGTGGCCAACCAGCTCGCCCGCCGGATGGTGGTGCCTGGGCATCGGCCCGGCAGCCGGAGCCAGTACGTCGACCTCTCGGTGCCCGCCGGCGACGAACAGGGTCTGGAACCCGTGCTCGACTGGGCCCGCGCCCGGCTCGACGAGCCGCTGACGATCGAGGACCTGGCCCGTCGCGCCGCCGTGAGCCCGCGGACCTTCTACCGCCGGCTCCACGCCACCACCGGCACGACACCGCTGCAATGGCTTCTCAACGAACGCATCGCCAGGGCGCAGGCGTTGCTGGAGTCCACCGACCTGTCCGTGGAGAAGATCGCCGGCCTGAGCGGCATCGGCACGGCGAACAACCTCCGCCACCACTTCCTGAAGCAGGTCGGGACGTCTCCCAGCGACTACCGGCAGGCGTTTCCCCGCCACCAGCGCTGAAAAACGAGAAGGCCCCCGGCGAACCGGAGGCCTTCTTCGAGAGAAAAACTGGAACCGGGAGGCTCAGGCCTCGTCCACCAGCAGGTTGCGGGTGCGGTTCGGGTCGACCTGGATGCCAGGGCCCATCGTCGTGGAGACGGTGACCTTCTTGACATACCGGCCCTTGGCCGCGGACGGCTTGGCGCGGAGGATCTCGTCCAGCGCGGCCGCGTAGTTCTCGACCAGCTTCTCGGAGTCGAACGACACCTTGCCGATGACGAAGTGCAGGTTGGCCTGCTTGTCAACGCGGAAGTTGATCTTTCCGCCCTTGATCTCGTTGACGGCCTTCGCGACCTCGGGGGTCACGGTGCCGGTCTTCGGGTTCGGCATCAGGCCACGCGGGCCCAGGATGCGGGCGATGCGGCCGACCTTCGCCATCTGGTCGGGGGTCGCGATCGCGGCGTCGAAGTCGAGCCAACCACCCTGGATGCGGGCGATGAGGTCCTCGGAGCCGACCGCGTCCGCACCGGCGGCCTCGGCCTCAGCGGCCTTGTCACCGGTTGCGAAGACGATCACGCGGGCGGTCTTGCCCGTACCGTGCGGCAGATTCACGGTGCCGCGGACCATCTGGTCGGCCTTGCGAGGGTCGACGCCGAGGCGAATCGCGACCTCGACGGTGGCGTCCAGCTTCACCTTGGACGTTTCCTTGGCGAGCTTGGCGGCCTCCAGCGGCGAGTACAGCCGCTCCCGGTCCACCAGCTCTGCTGCGGCCTTGTAGGCCTTGCTGCGCTTCATTCCGACTGTTCCTTTGACTTCAGAGATCAGTTCGTGGTTCGTGAGCCGCGCTCGGCTCTCCCACGCTTTCCAAGTGGAGAAAAATCAGCCTTCGACCGTGATGCCCATGGAACGGGCGGTGCCGGCGATGATCTTCGCGGCCTGGTCGATGTCGTTCGCGTTCAGGTCGACCATCTTGACCTGCGCGATGCTGCGCACCTGCTCCATGGTCACCTTGGCGACCTTGACGCGGTGCGGCTCGCCCGATCCCTTGTCGACACCGGCAGCGGCGAGGATGAGCCTCGCGGCGGGCGGGGTCTTCAGCTTGAAGTCGAACGAGCGGTCTTCATACACGGAGATCTCGACCGGCACGACCTGACCGCGCTGCGACTCGGTCGCGGCGTTGTAGGCCTTGCAGAACTCCATGATGTTGACGCCGTGCTGACCCAGCGCGGGACCAACGGGCGGCGCCGGGTTGGCGGCACCAGCCTTGATCTGCAGCTTGATGATCGCTGACAGCTTCTTCTTCTTGGGAGGCATTGTCCGTACTTCCTGTTATTGCAGTGTCCGCGCGCGGCTCTGCCAGCCGCAGCGTGGCCGATCGGTCTCCCTTCCGGGAAACCGCTCAGATCTTGGAGACCTGGCTGAACGACAGCTCGACCGGCGTCTCCCGGCCGAAGATCGACACCAGGACCTTCAGCTTCTGGCCGTCCGCGTTGACCTCGCTGATGGTGGCGGGCAGCGTGGCGAACGGGCCGTCCATGACGGTGACCGACTCGCCGACCTCGAAGTCGACCTCGATGGTCGGCTTCGGCGCACTGGAGGAGGCGGTCTTCTTGCCCTCGGCCGGCTTCTGCTCCTGCTGCGGGAGCAGGAACTTCAGCACCTCGTCGATCGTGAGGGGCGAGGGCTTCGAGGTGGCTCCGACGAACCCGGTGACGCCCGGCGTGTTGCGGACGGCGCTCCAGGACGCGTCGGTGAGCTCCATGCGGACCAGGATGTAGCCGGGCAGCACCTTGCGCTGCACCAGCTTGCGCTGGCCGTTCTTGATCTCGGTGACCTCTTCGGTCGGCACCTCGACCTGGAAGATGTAGTCCTCCATGTCGAGCGTGTGGATACGAGTCTCGAGGTTCGCCTTGACCTTGTTCTCGTAACCGGCGTACGAGTGCACGACGTACCAGTCGCCGGGCGCGCGGCGCAGGGCCTGGCGCAGCTCTTCGGCGGGGTCCTCGGGCTCTTCGTCGATCGGCGTCTCGTCGATCGCCAGCACGTCGGCGTCCTCGGAAACGACCGGCTCGTCGCTCTCGTCCGCGGCGTCGGTGTCCACGCCCTCGGACTCCACAGCCTCCGACTCGACCGTCTCGTCGACCGCGGTGTCCTCGGACACCTCGTCGTTGGTGAGGTCGGTCAGCTCCTGGGCGTCGACGCCGTTATCGGAGGTCACTGTGGATCTCGCTTCCTGATTGCAGCGGCAGCTGTCCGGCTCAGCCGAACAACTCGAAAACAGCCGCGCCGAAGCCGAGGTCGAGAGCCCACACCAGCGCAACCATGAAGACCACGAACACCAGTACAACGCCGGTGTACGTGATGAGCTGCTTGCGCGTCGGCCAGATCACCTTGCGGAGTTCGCTGACGACCTCGCGGACGTAGCGGAAGCCCCGCCCGATCAGCGAGGGACGCTTCTCTTGTCCATCACGGGTCTTAGTCGGGCGACCCTTCGCCGCATCCTCGTCCGACGAGTCGGACTTGGCGACGCTCTTCTTCGACTCAGCGCTGCTGCCGTCCTTGCGGGCGGCCGGGCGAGAGGAGGCACGACGCTCACGTCGCGCCGCAGCAGTAGACGGCCGGACAGCGCCTTCGCGCTCGTCCGGCTGGTCCTGCTCGCGGCCCTCGGCCATGCCGTCCTCCACTCCACCCACGACGCTTCGACAGCAGGGGCGACAGGACTTGAACCTGCAACCTGCGGTTTTGGAGACCGCTGCTCTGCCAGTTGAGCTACACCCCTTTGGGGCCTACAGGAGACCCCACTGCACAAGATTGGAAGTGTACGGCAGCCTCGCCCGTCCACTCCAACCAGACCGCCCAAGCTAATGCCGAGCGGCCTGACGCACAGCCTACCCACACGCTAGTCGAGAACACGAATCAGGGTCGGGCAGTCACGGCACGGCCGGGCGCCAAAGCTCCCGTGAGCACCGCAAACACCACCGGGCCCGACCAGCCGGTGGTGTGCTTAATCACATGATCAACCGACGCGCACGCGAGCGAAGGCGCCCGTCAACACCGACTTGCCGTCAAAAGCCGCGTTGATGTTGACCTTCACAGTTCCGTCCTCGAAGTCCTTGGTGACCTTCGCGGTCACCTCGACCAGCGCACCCTCGTCGTCGTTGGGCACCACGACCGGCCGGCCGAACCGGCAGCCGTACTCGACGATCGCGCCGGGGTCACCGAGCCACTCGGCGACGATCCGCGAGGCCACGGCCATGGTCAGCATGCCGTGCGCGATCACGTCCGGGAGGCCGACGTCCTTCGCGGTCTTCTCGTTCCAGTGAATGGGGTTGAAGTCCAGCGAGGCGCCGGCGTAGCGCACCAGGTCGTCCCGCTTGAAGCGCACGGACAGCGCCGGCAGTTCGGTACCAACTTCGACGGTCACGCGTCTTCTCCCCTCACGACGAGCATCGACTTGGCGGTGGTGACGGGCTCGCCGTCGACCGTGCTGATCTCGGTCCGCACAGTCACCATGTCGTTGCCCATGCGGGACACGATGGCGTCGATGTGCGCCACACACACGAGCTGGTCGCCCGCGGTGATGGGGCGGTGGTGGACGAAGTTCTGGTCGCCGTGCACGACGCGGCTGTAGTCGAGCTTCAGCTGCGGGTCGAACATGACCGTCTCGTTCGTCTTCATCGACACCACGATCGCGAACGTGGGCGGCGCGATGACATCCCGGTGCCCCAACGCAATCGCTGCCTCTGCGTCCCGGTAGACCGGGCTGGTCGCGCCGATGGCGTCGGCGAACTCGCGGATCTTCTCGCGGCTCACGTCGTACGGCTGCGACGGCGGATAACTACGTCCGATGAAAGCGGGGTCGAGTGGCACCCGAGCAGCCTAACGCGGTCCTCGGACGGCACTCATGCGACGAGGCCCGCCCCACGTGTGGGACGGGCCTCGTCGAAGACTTCGCTACTCGCTCAGCGGGTTTCCTTGTGCGAGCGGTGCGTCTTGCAGTTCGGGCAGAACTTCTTCATCTCCAGGCGGTCCGGGTCGTTGCGCCGGTTCTTCCTGGTGATGTAGTTCCGGTGCTTGCACTCCTCGCACGCGAGGGTGATCTTGGGGCGTACGTCGGTTGCAGCCACGGTCCTTGCCTTCCTGAGAGCTCTCCGAACCCCGACCTCTGATGAGGCGACCAGCGTGGGCTTACCACCCGGCGGGGTCTGGGGGCGCAGCCCCCAGGGAATGTGATTGCGGAGCGAGGCCGGTCGGCGCTTTCCGCCGACACGCCTCACCCACTCGCGTAGCGGTGGCCGGACTTGAACCGGCGACACAGCGATTATGAGCCGCTTGCTCTACCAACTGAGCTACACCGCTTTAACACAACCACAAGCCGCAGCGCTCAGCACTGCGGCCAGTAGTGGAGCCCCTTTACGGAATCGAACCGTAGACCTTCTCCTTACCATGGAGACGCTCTGCCGACTGAGCTAAAGGGGCTTGCTCTTCGTTCTTGCCGAGCGAGGAGAACTCTACAACAAGGCTTGGCCAAGAACGAAATCGGGGGTCCCGATCAGTGCACCAAGGTGAGCACCGTCTCATCGCGGGCTCCCCTGACCTGCACCGTTCGGGCGCGCAGCCAGGCCTCGAAGCGATCTTCGGAGAGCGGCCTGGAGATCAGGTACCCCTGCGCCACGTCGCAGCCCATCCCGACCAGCTGGTCGCGAGCCGCGTCGTCCTCCACGCCCTCGGCCACGACCACGAGACCGAGCGAGTGCCCGAGCTCCACGATCGACCGCACCACGGCCATGTCGCCGAGATCAGTGCCCATGCCGAGCACGAACGACTTGTCGATCTTCACCTCGTCGACCGGCAGTTGACGCAGGTACGCCAGTGACGAGTAGCCGGTGCCGAAGTCGTCGACGGCCAGCACGACGCCGATCGCGTGCAGGCGCCGCAGCACCGGCAGAGCGCGCTCGGGATCGGCCATGACGCCGGACTCGGTGAGCTCGAAGGTCAACAGTCCCGAGGGCACGTCGTGGCGCGCGAGGGCGTCCGCCACGCGGTTCGGGAAGTCCTCGTCAGCCAGTGTCCGCACGGAGAGGTTCACCGCGATGGACATCCGCAGCCCGCGGTCGAGCCAGCGGCGCACGCGTTCCAGCGCGCGGTCCATCACGAAGTCCGTCAGCACGTCGACGAGACCGGTGGCCTCGACGGCCGGCACGAACTCGTCCGGGTCGACGCGGCCGAACTCCGGGTGCGTCCAGCGCACCAACGCCTCCGCGCCGACGACCTGACGCGACGGCAGGGCGACCTTCGGCTGGTAGTGCACGGAGATCTGCCCGGTCTCCACGGCCTGACGGAACTGCGTCACCAACTGGAAGCGGCGCAGGAAGAGGTGGCCCATGCTCGGCGCGTAGGCCTTCACCGGGGCACCTTCAGTCGTGGCCCGCACGGCCACGTCGGCCCGTTGCAGCAACAGGTCCGGGTCTGGATCGTCGGTCTCGGAGTCCGCTTTGGACGCGTAGCCCACGACCGCCGAAGCCTCGACGGTGAGCCGGTCCACGGGGTAGGGCACGGAAAGCCCGGCCCGCAACCGTTCCGCCATCTCGTGCACGGTGACAGCGCGGGAGTCGTCGAGGTACGCGGCGAACGCGCCACCCTCCAGGCGAGCCAGTGGCACGTCGGCACCCAGTGCGTCGCGCAGCCGACGACCGGCGGCGACGACCATGCGGTTTCCCCAGGCCTGGCCCAGCGCGTCGGAGACCGTCGACAGGATGTCGAGATCGATGCGCAGCACCACTCCCTTCTGGGAGTCGCGCAACGGTTCGGCGCACGCCTCGCGGAAGCCCGGCCGGTTCAGCAGGCCGGTCAGCGGGTCGTGGTAGGCGTCGTGCCGGAGGCGGGCCAGCAGCCGGCGGTTGTCCACGGCCGTCGCAAGGTGCGAGGCCAGCGTGCGCAGCAGCTGGATGTCCGCCTTGCCGAAGCCGCGCCACCGGGAGAGGCGGTCGTGCGCCTCGACCGCGCCGAGCAGCTGGGTCGCGCCGCGCAACGGGACGACCAGCGCTTCTTGCGCGTCACGGCGCAGCAGGGCCTCGGTGACGTCCTCGGTCGCGTCGGCCACGCGGTAGTAACGGACGTGCGTGCCGGGCAGTTGCAGGATCGGGTCCTCGCGCACGGCCCGCGGGTCCGTCGCGGTCATCTCGTCGGGCAGTGGTTCGCCGGCGACGAGGGTGATCATGGCTTCCTGCGGGTCGGTGCGCAGGCGCAGCACGATCCGGTTCGCGTTGAGCTGCTCGCGGATGCGCTCCGCGATGAGCTGCCACTCGTCCTCTTCGACGCCGGTGGTGAGGTCGTCGTCGGCCTGGCGCGGACCGGTGCCGTGCTGTCCCGACCTCGCGACCCGCAGGCTCACCTCGCTCAGCGCCTCGAGGTCGCGCTGCTCACGCAACAGTGCCGAGTACGCGAGGTAGGTGGCCACGATGCCCGCGAGCACCAGGATGATCAGGACGCCGCCCCACTCGGTGGTGGAGGCGATCTGGAAGCCGACGAGGCCGGCCGAGGTGTTCAGCAGTGCCACGACCAGTGTCTGCAGCACGAGACGCACGCTGTTGCCCACGCGCATCGACTTGCCCATGAGCCGCAACGCGCAGAGGCCCAGCACGCTCGCGAGCAGCGGCACAGTGATCGTGCCGACGAACGCGCCCGCCCAGAACGGCCCGCCGGGGCCCACCATCCGGTTCACGGCTTCGGCGGCCGCGAACGCGACGGAGATCTCCATGAACATGAGGCCCGCGTTGTAGACGGCGCGGTCCAGGATCCGCCGGCCGAGCAACGTGCCCACGCCCGCGACCACGTGCGCAGCGAGCACGATCTCGAACGGGGCCACCAACAGGCCCAGTACCAGCGGAATCTCGGTGAAGGAGATCGTCCACGCGACGCCGCTGCGGACGTCGACGTTGATCGCGAGCTGTTCGGCCAGCAGGAAGCCGACGACGAGAAGGGGGCCGATCCAGAAGAGAGAGGTGTTCTCCCTGTCCGGCAGCCAGACCGCGACCATTCCCGCGCAGACGACGCCGGCCACCAGAAGGGTGACGGCGAACGCGCTGAACGCGCGGTTGGTCGGCTTGGCCGACCATGCGGCCGAGTCCGACACGGGGGCCGACGCTCGGTCGGACATCCAGCCTCCTCGTCGGCCTGGGGTGGGGGGCCTCTAGGCGTGACTGAGGGGTCCCGCACTTGGCGATCAGGACCCCTCCAGGGGCACCAATGTACCCCGCTCGGGGGACGAAATGGCAGGTCGAGCACCCCTAGTGACATCTATTCACCCAGACGTGGTTACACGCTCAGGTGTCCCCGGAGCACCGTCACGGCCTGCCCCGAGAGCAGTACGCGATCTTGGGCGAGCGTCGCCCGCACCCACCCGCCGCGCGGCGAGGCCTGCTCCGCCAGCAGGTCAGCGCGCTGGAGCCGGGGCACCCAATAGGACGCAAGCGTGCAGTGGGCCGAACCGGTGACGGGGTCCTCCGGGATGCCGACGGCCGGGTAGAAACACCGGCTGACGATGTCCGCCTCGCCGTCGCCGATCGCCGTCACGATTACACCGCGTGACGAAATCTGTGTCAGTCCTTGGACATCAGGTCGCAAGGAGCGGACCTCGGCCGCGCTTTCCAACTCGATCAGGTAGTCGAACCGGCCAAGCGACACCGACTTGATCGTCGCACTTGGCAGCGCCTCCACTAGTCCGACTGGCGGGTCAGTCAACTCTGGCGGGTCCGCCGGGAAGTCCATCCGGATCCATCCATCGTCATTCACGCATGTGAGGACACCGCTACGCGTGGTGAACCTCTGTTCGCCGCCGAGGACGTGCGCGGTGGCGAGCGTCGCGTGCCCGCAGAGATCGACCTCGGCCTCCGGCGTGAACCAGCGCAGGTGGTTGTCGGGGGTCACGAAGGCCGTTTCGGCATGCTTCATCTCGGCCGCGATGTTCTGCATCCACGCGTCGTCACGCGGTTCCGTCAGGAGCACGACGCCTGCCGGGTTGCCCGCGAAAGGCCGGTCAGTGAACGAATCCACCACGAAGATCTCCACCGCCCGACCTTGCCATGATCAGATGAGGTGGTGACCGAGATTTTCTCGTACCTCGAGACCGATCCGAACTCAATGGGTGCGACCTGGGGGTCGCTGCGCACACACCGCCTGACCTGGCAGCCCGGCTGCGATCTGCCCGCGCTGCTCGACGAGTGGGAGTCCCGCCTGACCGGCGTGGACGACCAGGACACCGCCGCGATCGTGCTGATGCCGAGCCACGAGACCGCCGACACGACTGCCGTTGATCACGCACGGCTTCGCGCCGCTGACGGTCATCGCCGAACGGCCCGCCGGCCGGGACACGCCGCGCCGGCCTTCCGACGTGCGGGTGCGGCCCGCCACCAGTGCTGACCTGGACGCGGCCGTCGAGATCAACATGCACACGGTCCGGTACGACGCGGCGTTCGGCCTTGTCACCGAACGCCCGAACAGCGCCGTCCACCTGCGGATCGCGCTGGCCGACGCCCTCGACCGCGACCACGAGGCGATGTGGCTAGCCGTCCGCGACGACACGCCCATCGGCATGCTTTACGTCGACATGCCGCCGCACGCGCAATGGATGGAGCGCTACGCAGACGCCAGCCCGTTCGCGTACGTCGGACATCTCGGCGTGCTGCCGGATGCGCGCGGCAGCGGTGCGGGCAACGCTCTCGTGGCGCACGCGCATGAGGTGCTGGACAACGCCGGCATCGCATCGACGCTGCTCCACCACGCCCTGCCGAACCCGCGCTCGACGCCGTTCTGGTACTCGCACGGCTATCGGCCGAAGTGGACGCATGTGGGCTCGCCGGCCGGCTTTGCGCTCGTCTCCCGGCGTGTCTTCGTGACCCGAACGGCCTAACGCGCCATGCTTGCCTCGTTCGCACAAGTGAAGAACCCAAGCGGCACCGTACTTGTGGAACGAATCCCGACTCTATTTCGACAAAGGGGTAGGGGATTCGGACACCACACCTGGGGGGTCGAGATGGAACTCAGCGGAAGAGCAAGAGCGATGCTGCGGGCGGTCGCCGCGGGACGTGCCGAGGTCACCGGCGGCACAGAGCCCGAGCTGTACGTCGACGGACTGCCCTGCTGCGACCAGATGGCGACGCACGACCTCGTGCACGCGGGCCTGCTGCGACCGGCGCGGCCCACGTCGTTCGAACGACGTGTCGGCGCGGAACTGACCGACGACGGCCGGGCGGCACTCGCCGCGAGCTGACCGGCGTGTTGATCGCCCGGTGATCGAACATTTGTTCGACATGGGGTAGGCTGCGCGCTGAGGCCGGCACGCAAGAGAGAGGAAGCTCTTGCGCGCCGGCTTCAACCTTGTTCAGGCAATCTTCTGCTGCGTAGCCACGTTGAGCCGGTTCCACGTGTTGATCGCGCAGATCGCGAGCATCAGCCCCGCCAGCTCCTCCTCGCTGAAGTGCTTCGCCGCCTCGTTCCACACCTCGTCGCTGACGTGCACGTGCGTCATCTCCTCGGCGAGCGCGAACGCCGCCTTCTCCGCGTCGGTGTAGTACGGCACGTCCCGCCAGCCGGCGATGGCGAAGATCCGCTCGTCGGCCACGTTCGCCTTGCGCAGCAGCTTCGTGTGGTAGTCGATGCACACGCCGCAGCCGTTCATGATGCTGACCCGCAGGCAGATCAACTCACGCGAAGTCCTTGTCCAGTCCGGTCTTCCCCGCGGCCTCGGACAGGTCCAGCAGCGCCTTCATCGCCCCCGGCACGGACATGATCGGGTTGGCCATCCTCATCTTCGTTCTCCCTGTCTTCGTCGTCTTCTGCCCTGTTGACCCGGCGCGCGACGCATGTGTGACAGGTTCTTCGAAGATTTTTTCTACCCGGCCAGACCTTGGCCGAGACCACCGTCCACGGGCAGGTCGGCGCCGGTCGTGAAGGTGGCCTCGAACGCCAGGAAGAGCACGGCATCGGCCACTTCGTCGGACCTTCCATGGCGTTTGAGCGGCGTGATCTCGTCGCCCTGGCGCTTGAACGCGTCGAGAACGTCTTGCGGCACACCGGTCACGCCCATGGACGGCGTGTCGATGAAGCCGGGGCTCACGACGTTGACCCGGACGTTCCTGGGCGCGAGCTCCGCCGCGAACGACCTGCCGAACGACCGCACCGCCGCCTTCGCCCCGGAGTAGACGCTCATCCCCTTCGCACCGCCGGTCTGCGCGATCGACGTCGTGAACACGATCGAGCCGCCTTCCTTGATCAGCGGCGCCAGCTGCTGGGCGGTGAAGAACGCGCCCTTGGTGTTCACGTCGAACGTCCGGTCGTAATCGTCCGGTGTGACATCCGGAAACTCGTACAGCGTCGCGTAGCCGACGTTGATGAAGAGCAGGTCGATGTCCTGGAGCCGTTGTGCGACTTCGGTCTTGAGCCTGGCGATGTCGTCGAGGTTCGCCGCGTCGAACGCGACGGCGTGTGCCTTGACGCCCTCTGCCTTCTCCGTTGTGCGGCCGGTCAGCAGGACCTCGGCGCCACCGTCGACCAGCTTGTCCACCACCGCGCGGCCCATGCCGTGCGTGCCGCCGGTGACCACGACCTTCTTGCCCAGGTACTTCACCGGATCACCTCGATGACGCTCGCGATGCTGTGCGAGCCATGGCCCTGCTCCTGAGCCCGCCGGTACAGGTCGTGCAGCGCGGCGGGAAGGGCCGTGTCGACGCCCTGATCCTGACTGGCCTCGGTGAGCATGCGCAGGCCGGCGACGTTGATGTCCAGCGCGGACACGTCGGTCTCGTAGTTCTTGTGCTGCGTCTCCTCACCCATCGCCGGCAGCATGGTCCCGAGCTCGTTCAGCCAGGTCGCGGCCATCGGCGTGAACTGCTGCGGCGTGATGCCCGCGGACCCCAGCAGCGCGACCGCCTGGAGGTAGCCGCCGAACGCCGACCACATGATCCCGAGCAGCGCCAGGTCGTACATCGCCGCCAGACCGGCGTCCTCGCCCACGTACACGGGCTCGCCGAACGACTGGAGGACGTGGTGCTCGCTCGATCCGCTGAACATGATCCGCGCCTGCGGAGTGCCGATCTGCTGCGGCACAGCCATGATCACGCCGTCGACGTACTCGACCCCGTTGTCCCGGGCCCACCTCGCCGTGGCGCGCGCCTGCTCCGGCGTACCGGTGGTCAGGTTGACGAGCGTCTTGATGTTCTTGGTCAGCAACGGCTGCTGAACGTCGTAAGTGGACAGACAGGTGACGACGACGTCCGCTTCGAACGCTTCCTCCGGCGTAGCAACACTTCTGGTGCCGGGCAGCGTCTTCGGCGTCCGGTTCCACACCGTCACCTCGTACCCCTCGTCGGCGAGGGCCTTCGCGAGCGCGCTGCCCATCCGGCCGAGGCCGAGCACGCTCACTTTCTTGATCTCCGTCATGAGGCAATACTCGGTTTGCCACTGCAGAAGCGACAAGTACCTACTATTTTGTCAGGTACCCACCTTTTGGTAAGGATCCAGCATGCGGCCTCGCTCCTACAGCTGCGGACTCGACGCGGCCATCGACGTGATCGGCGGACGATGGAAGGCGCTCATCCTGTGGGCGCTGCACGACGGCGCACTGCGCACCGGCGAGCTACGGCGCAAGGTGTCCGGTATCAGCGAGAAGATGCTCATCCAGGTGCTGCGCGAGATGGAGGCCGACCTGATCGTGCACCGGGAGGTGTTCCACGAGGTCCCGCCGCGCGTCGAGTACTCGCTGACCGAGCTGGGCGTTCGGCTGAACGAGGCGCTGCTGCCGTTGGGCGACTGGGGCGAGGACAACATGCCGGGAATCGCGCACCGCCGCGGCGTCGAGCCCGCGCCTAGGCATTGAGCAGCAGAGGCGCGCCGCACCCAGGTCGTGGCGTCCATCGGCCCGCACGTCCTGGAGCGCGGCGACGATCTCCGCGATCGGCACGTCACGCAGGACCAGTCCGGGAATGTCCTCGTACGGCGGGTACTTCGTCTGCCCGCCGGTGCCGGCCGCGCACCACGCCAGCAGCTGCAGCACGCGGTCACTGGGTCGACGCTCCGCATCCGCTTGCCGCGCCTCGACCACGTGGCGGGAGTCGGCGGCCATCTCGAAGTGGCCGAGCAGCTCGCCGGTCATCTCCTCCAGCGCCGGCGGCATCGCCGCTGACCCACGCCAGCCGTTCCGGACGTACCTGGTGCGCCACGCAACGGAGCGGGCAGGCCGTGCTCGCCCAGCCAGCGCAGCAACACCTCGCCGTCCGCGAGCTCGCGCGTGGCCGCTCTCCCACCCGCGCCAGTCGAGCGAGATCCCGTGGTGCAGAACGACGACGGTGAGACGTTCGCCTTGTGCGTCAAGGAACTCGAACCGGACCTGGCCCTGGCACGCGCACACGTAACCCGGCAACGACGCGACCGTCATGGCCGCACGCAGGCGATCGCGATCGTCCGAACGCGCCAGGTCGACGACAGTCTCGCCGTACCACTCGATCTCGGAGACGCAGACGCTCGCGGCCCCGCGCAGGACCTCGTCCAGCGCGGCCATCTCAGCCGTCATCGGTCGAGATAGACGACCGTCGCGTCGTCGGAAACCTTCTTCCGCGGCCAATCAACGGCCTTGACGTCTTCCTTTTCGACCTGACGCATTTTGCGAATGAGATCGTCCGGCCCGTTCGCCGCCATCAGTTCGAGCGCCTTGGGCCAATCGAAGAGATTGAACAGGTCGACCACACGCGCGGCGCCGTCGGAGAGGATCGCGACGCGCCTGACGTCCGGCAGCGGGATTTCCCCGGTGAGCGCGTGCTCGACGGCAGCCGGGTTCGCGCCGGCCGTGCTATTGGTCCGCGTGTCGTCACGACGTGCAGCTCGCGCTTGGTGTCGATCACAACGGTGGCGTCGCCCAGCACCAGATAACGCAGCACATCGTCCTTGATCTGCACCAGCCCGACAGCCGCACTAGGCGTGTCCGGGTGGTCGAGATCGCAGGTGCCGGAATGCAGTTCGGCCGTGTGACGAATGGCTTCTCCGAGTCCCGCAGCGGGACCGAGATGCGCGAATCGCATGATCTCCGCGCAGAGCTGGTCGGCGAACCAGCCAACGCTGTGCGCGCAACCGGTCTGCTCTTTCGCCGTCACACCATCGAGTACGACGAGCAGGTTCGGCCCGACGAGCGCGCGGTCCTCGCTGGGCGCCGTCGCTCTGCCCGCCTCTGTCGCCATCTGAGTGCGCAAGGTGGTCCCCCTCGGCTGCGTACGACGATGGGCCTCTGACCAGCTCGGTCAGAGGCCCATCAGTCCTGCGTGGCGGGTAGAGGATTCGAACCTCTGTAGCTTTCGCGACGGATTTACAGTCCGCTCCCATTGGCCGCTCGGGCAACCCGCCCCACACCACCGTAACGGTGCGGGGGGAACAATACATAACCCGTTCGGGACGACCCAAATCGGGGGTCCCAGTAGCATCGGTGCAGCCCGAAGACCCCGAGATCGCTGAGGAGTGAAGTCGTGGCGGACCCGTCGTTCGACGTGGTGAGCAAGGTTGACCGGCAGGAGGTCGACAACGCGCTCAACCAGGCGGCCAAGGAGTTGAGCACGCGCTTCGACTTTCGCGGGACCAACACCACCGTGGCCTGGGCCGGCGAGGAGGCGATCACCTTCACCTCCGAGACCGAGGAGCGCTGCAAGGCGGCGATCGACGTCTTCCAGGAGAAGCTGGTCAAGCGCAACATCTCGATGAAGGCGTTCGAGGTGGGCGAGCCCGCGATCTCCGGAAAGGTGTTCAAGGTCACGGGAAACCTCGTGCAGGGCATCACTTCGGAGAAGGCCAAGGAGATCGCCAAGAAGATCCGCGACGAGGCGCCCAAGGGCGTTCAGGCGCAGATCCAGGGTGACCAGCTGCGGGTGTCCGGCAAGAAGAAGGACCACCTGCAGGACGTCATCGCCCTGCTGAAGGGCTCCGACTTCGGCGTCGCCCTCCAGTTCACCAACTACCGGTGAAGGGCATCGTCCTCGCCGGTGGCAGCGGGACGCGCCTGCACCCGATCACGCAGGCCGTCTCCAAGCAGCTGCTGCCGGTCTACGACAAGCCGATGATCTACTACCCGTTGTCCGTGCTCATGCTGGCGGGCATCCGGGAAGTGCTGATCATCTCCACGCCGACGGACCTGCCGCAGTTCCGGCGGCTGCTGGGTGACGGTTCGCAGTGGGGCATGAGCTTCGCCTATGCCGAGCAGGCGGCGCCGAACGGGCTCGCGGAGGCGTTCATCATCGGCGCGGACTTCGTCGGTGACGACGACGTGGCGCTGGTGCTGGGCGACAACATCTTCTACGGCCAGGGTTTCTCCACCACGCTGCAGCAGCACGCGTCCTCTTTGGATGGTTGCGTGCTGTTCGGGTACCAGGTGAAGGACCCCGAGCGGTACGGCGTGGGCGAGGTCGACTCGACCGGGAAGCTGCTGTCCATCGAGGAGAAGCCGAAGCACCCGAAGTCGAACCGGGCGATCACCGGGCTCTACTTCTACGACAACGGCGTGGTGGACATCTCCCGCAACCTCAAGCCGTCGCCGCGTGGCGAGCTGGAGATCACCGACGTCAACCTCGCGTACCTGCGCGAGGGGCGCGCGCAGCTGGTGGACCTGAGCCGCGGGTTCGCGTGGCTCGACACCGGCACGCACGACTCGCTGCTCGAGGCCGGGCAGTTCGTGCAGGTGCTGGAGCACCGGACCGGCGTGCGCATCGCGTGTCCTGAGGAGATCGCGCTGCGCATGGGCTTCATCAGCGCCGACGAGTGCTACGCGCTCGGCGAGAAGCTCGGGAAGTCCGGGTACGGCGAGTACCTCATGGCCGTGGCGAAGACGGGGCGTTAACGCAGGGTCGTTAACGCCGGGCCATCTCTTCGAGCCTGCGGATGCGGTCGGAGATCGGTGGGTGGGTCGAGAACCACTTCGCGAACTGTTCCCCTGAACGGAACGGGTTCGCGATCATCAGGTGGCTCTGCGACACCACCGCCGGCTCCGGCGCCAGCGGTGCCATCCGGGTCCCCAGCTCGATCTTGCGCAACGCCGAGGCCAGCGCCAGCGGGTCGCCGGTGAGCTCGGCGCCGGACCGGTCGGCCTGGAACTCGCGCGAGCGGCTCACGGCCAGGCGCACCACGGTGGCCGCGACCGGGCCGAGCAGCGCGATCAGCAGCAGGCCGAGCGGGCCGGGGCCGTCGTCGTCGCCACCGCCGCCGAAGATCCCGGCGATCAGGGCCAGGTTCGCGAGCATCGTGATCACGCCCGCCAGCGCGCCGGCCACGCAGCTGATCAGGATGTCGCGGTTGTGGACGTGCGCGAGCTCGTGGCCGAGCACCGCGCGCAGCTCCCGTTCGTCGAGCAGCTCCAGGATGCCGGTGGTGCAGCACACCACCGCGTTGCGCGGGTTGCGGCCCGTCGCGAACGCGTTCGGAGCCACTGTGGGGCTCAGGTACAGCCTCGGCATGGGCTGGCGCGCCTTTTGCGAGAGCTCCCGCACGATCGCGTAGAGCACGGGCTGTTCCACCTGTGACACAGGTACCGCCCGCATCGCCCGCAGTGCGAGCTTGTCGGAGTTGAAGTACGCGTAGGCGTTCACGCCCAAGGCCAGCAGCAGGCCGATGACCAGTGCCGTCCGGCCGAACAGACCGCTGATCACGATGATCAGCGCGCTCATCCCGCCGAGCAGCACGGCCGTCTTCAACCCGTTGATGTGCTTGTGCACGGTTTCGCCTCCGGGTCTTCTACGTCCGACCTCTCAACGAACCGGGCCTCCTGCCAGTTCCGGTCGCCGTTTCCGGTGCCGGCTCCGCGGCCGCGTCGAGCGCTGGCGGCGGCGGCACCTTCTCCACCCACGTGGCCAGCACGTCCCGTTCGTGCACCAGCTCCGCGACGGCACCGTCGCCCTCGATCGAGCCCGTTCCCGGATAGCCGAACTCCGGCGCCCAGTGCAGGGCGTCGAACGGGCAGACCTCCACGCAGATGCCGCAGTACAGACACTGGCCGTAGTCGATCGCGAACCGGTCGAGCACGTTGCGGCTGCGCGGGCGGGCACTACCAGGCTGTTCCTCGACCTCGGTGTGCGAGGTGATGTGGATGCACCAGTCGGGGCACTCGCGCGCGCAGATCATGCAGACCGTGCAGTTGGCCTCCAACAGCGCGATAACGCCCCTCGTGCGCGGCGGCAGGCTGGTCACTGGGTCTCCTCTTCACGGCGCGGGCCCCAGGACGGGTCCGGCACTCCTGGTGGTGCGGTGCGGCGGCGGCTCGGGGCGCTCGTGTTGTCCTCGCCCGGTTCCAGGCTGCCCGGCCACGGACGCACTACCCGTGCGGCCAGCACGAAGTCCTTGCGCAGCGGGTGGCCCTCGAAGGTGTCCGGCAGCAGCAGGTGTTCCGGCTCGTCGCCGACCGTGATGCCGAACATCTCGGCGGCCTCGCGCTCGTGCCACCGCGCGCCCTGCCAGAGATGGGCGACGCTCGGCAGCGCGTCCTCGTTCGTCACCTCGGTGCGCAGCATGACGCCCTCGCGCGTGTCCGGGTTGATGACGTGCAGGAACACCGCGTGGCGCTGTCCGCTGGCACCCGGCCGGCCGGCGTCCTCGACGCCGAGCCAGTCGAACATCGTGCAGCCGCCGGACCGCTGGTCCGTCGCCGCCGCGAGCCAGTCGGCGAGTTCGACGTGGTGGACGGTCTGACCGAAGGCGGTCTTCGGGGTGATCACGCGTTCACCAGCCTGTGCAGCGCCCGGAGGCCTTCGAGGAGTGCTTCGGGACGTGGCGGGCAGCCGGGAACGGCGACGTGGACCGGCAATGCCTGGTCGATGCCCTTGGTGACGCTGTAGGAGTCCCAGTACGGGCCGCCGGTGTTGCTGCAGGCGCCTACGGAGATCACGTACCTGGGTTCGGGCATGGCCTCGAAACTGCGGATCACAGCGGGCAACATGACGTCCGTGACGGTGCCGGAGACAACGAGAACGTGCGCCTCGCCCGCGCCGTCGACCGGCGTGACGCCGAGGTCGGGAAGGCGGTCGAGAGCTGCCATCACTTCGACTCCACAGCAGGCGAGTCCGAGTTCGAGCACGGTGACCTGGTAGGTGGTGCCCCATTCCAGGCGAGCGGAAGCCGTCACATCCGGTGAGGGTAATACTTGGGGGCCCACCCAGCTTGCGCCTGGGCGGGCCCCCACCCCCCAATGATTCCCCCCGGAATCGGCTCCCACGCGTGGTCGCCGGAGGTAGTTTTCTACACCGCCGGATTAGTGTCCAGAGATTCGCAAACAGGATCTGCAGATAATTTGTCGACGAACTGTGGTCAAGTTCAGTACAACTGATCGGTAGAACACCAGAGAGGGTCCCGATGTCCGGCTCGTCCCAGTTGGTCCTCCCCACCAGTACCACGCTGCACCGCCTGCTGCACATGCCCGGGGCCTTGCTGGACACCACGTTGGACCAGCTCAGGACGTTGCTGACGGTGCACGAGACCCGGTCCGCGCTGCGTGCCGCACGGGCGCTGGGACGTGAGCAGTCGAGCGTGCAGAAGCAGCTGGACACGTTGAACAGGAACTTCCAGGAACTGTGCGGCGAACCGCTGGTGGTGAAGCAGGGACGTGGAAAAGACGTGCTGTTCACGCCGACTGGTGAGTCACTCGTCGAATTGGCGCGAGAGACGCTCGCGGAGTGGCTCGACGGAATTCACGAGTGCCGCCGCAAGCTCGGCACGACCGTCACCGTCGGCACCACGCGCTACATGCTGGACACGCTCGCGAAGGCGTGGCACCACGTCTCGGACGAGTTCCGCGAGCGCGACGTGGACCTCAAGGTCGTGCACATCCGGACCAAGGACATCTGGACGAAGCTGGAGACCCAGGAGGTCGACCTGGTGTGCGGCAGCGTCGTGACGGGCGCCGGCGCCGACTGGGAGCGCCCCGAGTTCGAGGTGATCGAGTGGCGGCGCGGCGGTCTCGCGTTGCTGACGAACCTGCCGGAGACGGTCGTCGGCGACCGCGTGCGGGTGCCCCAGCTGCGCTCGGTGCCGCTGGTGGTGCCGGGTGCCGGGCTGATCGCGGAGTTCCTGCGGGGCTGGTTCGGCCCCGACTACCGGCAGGGGCTCGACATCGCGGCGGAGATCGACGAGATCCAGTACGGCATCTCGCTGCTGCGCTCGAACCTCGTCCAGGGAGCCATGATCGTGACGTCTGGTTTGGGCGTGGTGGCGTCGAACAACGAGCTTCGGGAGGGCGGCGGGCTCCGCGTCGTCGAGCTCTCAGACGACTCGCTGGAGCGGCTTGTGGGCGTCTTCGCCCGTTCGGACGAGCTGTCGAAGCATCCGGCCGACCACCCGCTGAACCTGCTGTGGTCGGCTTTCCAAGCAGAAGCGCCCCGGCCGTAGCCGAGGCGCTCGCTGTTTCCTGCTACTTCTTCGCGGGTGTCATGGCGTCGTGCTCAGGCCTCCGCTGCTCGACGTTGGGGCGCTTCTGGGCTTTGGCCATCTTGGCCAGCCAGTTGGTCGCCTCCGAGCGGACCTTCGCCAGCTCGTCGTCGCGTGCCTGTTGCTCGTTCATCGGCCACTCCCTGCGTTCGGGGATCGCTTCGATGGGAGCACTACCGGGCGTGTGCCCGCTAGGGCCGCCATGCTTGTGGGTGAACCTTGTTGACAGCATCGCTCGCCGATACGTCTTCCGCACCCCGACACGGCGGAAAAGACTCCTTTAGTACCCCCGGTACCCGCCACCAAGGCCCAGGGAGACCAACCCTGGGTGGTTCTGGAAGCCGCCGTATCGCGAGTAGGTGTAGCGGACGCCCGCGATGATGTTGTCGACCGGCGCCAGGATGTTGTCGTAACCGGGCAGCTTGTACGCACGGAACGTCGGGTCGATGCACTGCATCAGCCCCTTGGACGGCGTGCCGCGCAGAGCGTTGGAGTCCCAGTTGTTGACGGCGTTCGGGTTGCCGTTCGACTCCTTGATGATGATCGTGTAGATCTCATCGACGCTGTTGTTGTCGATGTTCGTGCCGTTGGCCTGCAGGACCTTGATGGCTTCCTTGATCCAGCCCTCGACCTCGCGCTGCTTGGCCGGCTTGCGCATCTCGACCTGACGCTCGGCCTCGGCCTTCGCCGCCGCCTCACGCTGTGCATGCGCGTCCGCGGCGACCTTCGTGGCCTGCTCGAAGGTCTGCATCGCGTACATCTGCTGGAACTGCAGCAGACGGCCGACCTCACCACCGGGGTTCACGTCGTGAATGGTGCGGACGGTCTGCGCCTGCTGGTCGGGCAGCACACCCAGCTCGGCCGCACCGGACGCCAGCTCCGTGGAGGAGCCACTGGTCGCGGCGTTGGCGATGGCGGCGGTGCCGGCTGCGACACCTGCTGCGACGACGATGGCGCTCACGCGGTGAGCAAGCGGAACCTTGTCGTCCTCGACGCGATGCGCGCCGGGTTTGACTTCGGCTTTGGGCACGACCGTGTACACGGTTCGGCCGGCGGCCTTGCTGTGCCGGGCCAAGGGGGAGCCTCCTGCGTCGGGGAGCTTGGCCACCGGTGCTGCTCGGCGGGGGATCCGAGTGGACTTAAGACCCTAGGTGCTGTGGATCCTGTGTCCTGCCGGTGACCAAACCGTTATCGGCGGGCGAGAACGTAACCTCGCGTCACGAGCGCAGGCAAGCCTCAGCACCCGTTGGGTGACTCTCGTCACGTTTCCGATGAGTTGGGCTATCCGATGCTGACAGACAGTCAACGAGCCGCTTGCTCCATGCATAAGTTCATCGTTGCCTCCTGACGAACTGACGAAGCTGTCTGTTAGGTCGGTGTGAGCCCAGCTGGTGTTATGGGTTAGTCGGACGACCACGCTATCGAGTGACGTGGTCACGCTTTGTAGTTTTCATGGGGTGCATCGGTGCTGACCTGCGATGACTTGATCGCTGGATGGCGTGCTCTAGGCGTGGGCGGCGACGCTCCACTTGTGGTGCATGCGTCGCTTTCCTCTCTCGGAGAGGTGTACGGAGGCGCGGCGACGGTGGTTCAGAGCTTGTTGTCGATTGCTCCCACTCTCGTGGTGCCCGCCTTCCGCAACGACCCGATGGGCGCCGTTTCGGCGTACGTCGAATCGATGCCGTCCGCGGTGTTGTCGACGCACCCAGTGGTGCCCTTCGCAGCCGTTGGACCGCTGGCCGCTCAAGTGGTGGCCGCGCAACCGCTGGCGTTCGCGACCGGGCCTGGCTCCCCGTGCGACGCGATGCACGCGCTGGACGGGCGGATCCTGTTGATCGGCGTGGATCACACGCGGAACAGCTTTCTGCACCACTGCGAGGCGCTGACGCCATCTCCGCGGCTGCGGAAGCGGGCGATCGGGTCCGATCTGGTGGTGGACGACGTGGCCGGGGACTACGGGCGGTTCTTCCCGGTGGTGGGGCGCGAGTTCGAGGCCGCGTTCGGAATCACGCCGCGGCTCGTCGGGTCGGCTTCGTGCCGGTTGATCCCGATGCGGCCGTTTCGCTCGTTCGCCGTTCGGCGACTCACCGAACTACTAGGTTCGGGCGGGTGAGTGATCGCGAGGCGCGACGTCAAGCGGCGCGGCAAGCCGTGCTCGAAGCACGCCTGGAGGCCCAGCGCCCCTGGTGGCAGCGACGGCTGCACGCGTGGTTCTTCGCCGTGCCGCGCAGGGTGTGGCGCTCGCTGAAGTGGTGGGGCAGCGAACTGGGCGAGGGCGCGTACGAGGTGCTGCTCGCGTGGCCGCGCTCGCTCTGGTGTTCGCCGTCGGACTGCTCGCATCGTGGGCCTGGCGGACGGCTCCGGTGCCGGCCGCCGTGCTGATCGGCGGCGTCGTCGCGTTCCTGGCGTTCGGCGGCGTGGAGTTCTTTCGCGACCGCCGGCGTGGGCGGCTGGCGAAGATCGCCGGGGCCGCCTTCGCCTTCGTCGCGTTGTGGGTGGCGGTACCGCTGCTGACCTCGTGGGCCGCTTTAACGGTTGCGCTGCTGTTCCAGGGCCTTGAGCACCCAGTCCGGGCTGTCGACGGGGTTGGTGTTGAAGGCGATGGCGGCTTGCGGCGCGTGCCAGTGCACGAGGTTGACCACGGTCTGGAAGACCTCGAGCAGTTCCTCGGGCTTGCGAACGCCGCCGCCGATGAGCACGCAGTCGTAGGACTTCCGCTTGAGGTGGTCGACGATCTTCTCCTGGGCCGGGCCGTCCAGCTCCTCGAAGCTGATCAGGCACTGGTCCTCGGTGAGCCCCAGCTCGGCGAACACCCTGCTGCCTCGTTCGATCCCGGCGGCGATGGGAGCCGGGTCGAAGTTGGGAATCGTGTACGGGTCGAACCCGATGGTGAGAACGTTGGTCACCTTCTCGAAGCTACCGCGAGCGGGCGAAACTGGAGCGACAGCCCGCGCACCCGGCAATACCGTCCGTCGCATGCATGAAGCCTTCACGTGGCGACCGCTCACCCGCGAGGACGCCCAGCCGTCGGCCGACCTCCTCAACGCCATGGAGACCGCTGACCGGATCGGCGAGAACTACGTCGCCGCGGACACCCTCCAGGAGTTGGTCGACCCCTATGTGGACCTGGAGCGCGGGAGCCTCGCCGTCCTCGACGGCGACGTGATGGTCGGGTACATGAAGGTCCGCTACCGGCCGGCCGCGCAGGAGGTTCACCGCGTCTTCCTGGACGGTGGGGTCCACCCCGGCTACCGGCGCCGCGGCATCGGCACCGCGCTCGTGAAAGCCGGCATCGAGGCGGCGAAGGTGCTGCACGCGCAGTATCACCCGACGCTGAAGCTCGCGGTCGACGTCCACAAGGCCGAGCACGTCCCGGGGCTCACCGAACTCGTCCGGTCGCAGGGGTTCGCGCCGGTCCGCTACTTCCAGCGCATGGAACATCCGCTCGATTCCCTTGGCGCCGCAACGATTCCTGACGGTCTCCAGGTCGAGCGGTGGTCGGAGCGCAACGACGAGGAGTTCCGGTTCATCCGCAACGAGGCGTACCGGGACCACTGGGGCGCGGTGCCGATGCCCGTGGAGTCGTGGCAGAACAAGGTCACCAACCAGACGTTCCGGCCTGAGGTCAGCTTTCTGCTGCGGGACATGGGGAGCGGGGCCGCGGTGGGCATGCTCGTGACCATGAACTGGGAGGCCGACACGGAGGCCACCGGTGTCCGCGACGCGCACTTCATGGTCATCGGAACGCTTCCAGGTCACCGGAATCGGGGTGTCGCGAGCGCGCTGCTCGGGCATGCGCTGCGGGCCGCGGCCGACCAGGGCTACGACCGGGCGCTCCTGAGTGTCGACGCGGCGAATCCCTTCGGGGCGTTCGGGATCTTCGAGAAGGCCGGCTTCACGGCGACGATGCGGTACGTGCGATGGGCGCTGGAGATCTGACGGAGCAAGCAGACGACGAACGTTGCGGTCGAGCCGTGACCTACCGGCAGGTCGTGCGGATGCCACGCGTCGCGCCGCTGCTCGGTTCGGCGCTGTGCTCGCGGCTGGCTGAGCAGATGTTCACGCTCGTGCTGGTGTTCCACGTGCTCGACGTGTTCGAGTCGCCGGCGCTGGCCGGCGTCGTGGTGTTCGCCGCGGTCGCCCCTGGCCTGATCATCAGCCCGGTGGCGGGCGCTCTGCTCGACCGCATCGGGGCCGTGCGGTCGATCGTGGCCGACCTGCTGGCGAGCGCGGTGCTGGTGGCGGCGCTGGCGTTCGTTCCCGGTGGCATCGTGCCGATCGTGGTGCTGGCGGTGTTGTACTCGCTCACCAGCCCGTTGAACATCGCCGGCGTGCGCGTGCTGCTGCCGAGGCTGGTACCGGGCCATGCCGTCGAACGCGTGAACGCGCTGGACTCCGGCCTGTTCAACCTGGTCGAGGTGCTGGGGCCGGTGCTCGCGGGCACGTTGTTCGCACTGGCCGGCGGACCGGCCGCCATGGTGGTCGTCGCCGTGCTCTACGCCCTGGCCTGCGCGTTCATGCTGGTGCTGCCAAAGGTACGTCTCGAACACACGGAACACCGGCCGTTGCTGCGTTCTACGGTCGAGGGGGTGCGCTATGTCCTGACGCACCCGACGCTGCGGGCACTGGTCGTGTCCTATGGCCTCTACCAGGTGGCGTGGGGCGTGCTGGTGGTGGCGGTGCCGACGGTGACGGGCAGCGCGCGGGCCGGTCTGCTGTGGGGTGCGGCGGGGTTCGCGGGCATCGTCGGTGCGTTGATCGTCGGCCACGTCCTGCGCCCTGGCCGCGAACGCGCGGCGATGATCGTGGGCATCGCGGTCACGGCGGTCGCAGCGGTGGTCGCGGTCGGCGGCATCGTCGGGCTGACGATCGGCCTGGTCGTGGTCGGGCTGGTGTCCGGACTGGTGAACGTGGGTCTGCTGACGTTGCGTCAGCGCCGCACCGATCCCGGCAAGCTAGGCCGGGTACTGGCCGTGTCGATCAGCCTCAACGTGCTGGGCATGCCGATCGGCTCGGCTGTTGGCGGATTCGTGGTCGAGCGGTCGTCGGCGCTGGCGTTCGTGGTGGCGGGTGTCGCTGCGGCGCTCGGTGCGGTGGCGGTGTGGGTGATGGTCCCGAAGGGGAGTTCAGCCGACATGTCTGTCTAAAGGCAGACGTATCAGCCTGAACCGGCTGATCGAATCGGAAGCATGAAGGCGCTGAGAATGCTCTTGGTCGCGGTCGGTGTGCTCGTGGGGAGCACCGGGACCGCCACCGCTGACGAGGGCCTGGCGTGGCGCGAGTGCCACGACGGGCTGCGGTGCACCGAGGTCCGGGTTCCCGCCGACTGGACCCGTCCGGCCGGCGGCACGCAAGTCGTGCCGCTGCTGAAGATCCCGGCCAGGGAACAGAAGCGCGGTGTTCTGCTGCTCAACCCCGGCGGCCCGGGGCAGTCCATCCGCAACTTCGCGTTTCCGGGCTATCGCGACCAGTTCGCGGACCTCGCGGCACAGTTCGACGTCGTGGTGTTCGACCCGCGTGGCATGGACGTCACCTGTCCGAGCCCGAATCCCGCCGCGCTGTCGTCGCCGGTGACCGAGGCCGCCCACCGGGAGTACACCGCCGCCAACGAACGGTTCGCGGCGGACTGTGCGGATGCGATGGACGGGCGTCTCAACGCTCGCCAGGTCGCACACGACATGGACGCCATCCGGCGGGCGCTGGGTGAGCGGCGGCTGAACTACTTCGGCAACTCGTACGGCACGGTCTACGGGCAGTCCTACGCCGAGCTGTTCGGCCACCGGGTCGGGCGGATGTACCTGGACAGCGTGCTGGACCACACCCGGCGCGACCCGGCTGGCTGGGCACGCGCCGGTGCCGTGACCGCGGAGAGCAACCTTCACCGGATGGCGCGATGGTGCGCGGCGGACACCGGCTGCGCGCTGCACGGCCAGGACGTGATCGCGGTGTGGGACCGCGTGCTGTCGATGCCTGAGGCGTCTCTGGTCGTCCGGTGGACCGCGGCGCGGATCGGCAACGACCGGAGTTGGCCCGCGTTGGCCACTGGGCTCGCGCAGGCGCAGGCCGGCGACACGACGGCGATGACCCCACGGCCCGGTCCGCCCGATATCAGTCTCGCGCGGACGGCGTTCTGCGCGGACTTCCCCTTCCAGGACGATTTCTCGACCGTGCGACGGGTGGAGGGCCGGTTGCGGGCGGTCGCGCCCCGGCTGGGGTGGGCGGTGACGCCGTGGCGGGTCGCCGGGCACTGCTCGGGCGTGCCCAGGAGGGGGCTCAACCCGCCGGCCGCGCTGCCCGCGATGCCTCGCGTGCTCGTGGCGAACGGCGAGCACGACTCGTTGACGCCCGCCGAGCACGGCCGCCGGGTCGCCGGGCAGATGGGCGGCGCGTACCTGCCTGCGGAGGGCAACCACGGGCTCTACCTCAACGGCAACGCCTGCGTTCGCGACCACGTGCACCGTTATCTGTGGACAGGTGAGCTACCGGCACCGGCCGCGCGATGCGGCACACCGGCCTGACCAGGACGTGTACAACGGGAAAATGGACGACCGCCGGGTGATCGAGCTCCCGAAGCGGCTTCGCGACACCGTCGGAGGCGACGCACTGTTCGCCGGTGCGGCCGCGGTCGTCGTGTCGGTGCTCGGGCTGGTCGAACGCGGCTCCGCGGGCCCGCTCGCCGTGGTCACCGCGTCGGTCGTGGTGGCGGCTCCGTTGCTGCTGCGCCGTCGTTTTCCCCTGAGCACAGCGTTCGTGTCCGCCACGCTCGTGATCGCCGTCGCCGTGCCGAACTGGTCCGGGCGCCTGATCGCCATGGCTGCGTTCGGTTCCGCCGCGTACTACCGTCCCCGGCCGGTGGTACCCGTTCTGGTCGTGGGATGGCTCCTCGTCCTGACCGTGGCCGGAGTCCGCTCGCCGACGAGCGCGACCTACACGGACCTGGTCCTCCTCGGCATCGCGCCGCTCGCCGTCGGCTATGCCCTGCGTCTGCACCGCGACCGTGCCGACCAGGCCGCCCGCCTCTATCAGGAGGAGACCCGGCGCGTGGTCGCCGAGGAACACGCCCGCGTCGCCCGCGAGGTGCACGACGCCGTCGGCCATCACCTCACCGTGATCCGGATGCAGGCCAACGCCGTCCGGCACGTCGTCCGCTCCCTCCCTCCGGTCGCCGACAAGGCGCTGGCCACGATCGCCGAAGCCTCGGCCACCGCGCTCACCGAAGTCCGCGACGTCCTGGCCGCACTGCCCACGCACGGCACCACGCTGACCGACCTGGACGCCCTCGTGAACCACGTGACCGGTCCGGACCGCACCGTCACCCTCACCATGGACGGCCCGGCGCCGAGCACCCTGCCACCACTGGTCGATCACGCCGGCTATCGGTTGGCCCAGGAAGCGCTCACCAACGCGCTGCGCCACTCCGACGCGACCCAGATCGACCTGCACCTGCACCACACACCGGACGCCGTCGTGATCACCGTGGCGGACAACGGTTCCACCACTCCCAGCCCATCGGCGGACGGCACCGGGCTGCGCGGTATCCGGGAACGGACCCGACTGCTCGGCGGCACCCTGCGGATCGAGCCGAACCAGCCCAGCGGCTGGCTCGTCGAAGCCCGGCTGCCACTGCGGGAGGAGCGATGATCCGCACTCTGGTCGCCGACGACCAGGAGGCGGCGCGGTGGGCGGTGCGCCTGATCCTCGACGCCGAACCGGACATCGAAGTGGTCGACGAGGCAAGTGACGGCGCCGAAGCCGTCGAGAAGGCCCGGTGGCGAGGCGTGGACGTGGTGGTGCTCGACCTGCGCATGCCCCGGCTGGACGGGATGGCCGCCATCCGCCGGATCGCCGAGTCGATCAACCCCGCGCCCGCCGTCGTCGCGCTGACCACGTTCGACGTCGACGAGTACCTGTTCGGCGCGCTCCAGGCGGGCGCGGTGGGCTTCGTGCTCAAGGACAGCGAACCGGCGGTGCTGGTCGACGCGGTCCGCGCGGCGTCGAAGGGGCAGGGGCTGATCGACCCGCAGGTCACCCGCCGCACCATCCGCCGCTTCGCCCAGATCGCGCCCCGGCCCGCACCACCCGAGCTGAACCTGCTCACCCCACGCGAACAAGAGGTGCTGCGGCACGTGGCCCGCGGGCTGAGCAATGCCGAGATCGCCCGTGCGCTCACCGTCGGCGAGGGCACGGTCAAGACCCACGTGGCGCGGGTGCTCGCCAAACTCGGCCTGCGCACCCGCGTACACCTGGTGATCTACGCCTACGAGCACGCCCTCGTGAGCACTCAAGCGATCCGGTAGCCGATTCCCGGTGTCGTCGCGATGATCGGCGGCTCGCCGAGCTTGCGGCGCAACCGGCCCACCGTCACCGCGACGGTGTTGGTGAACCGATCGGCGTTCTCGTCCCAGACCCGCTCGAGCAGCGCCTCGGCACTCAGAAAGCCGGGGCTCGCCCGCAGAAGTGCCTCCAGCACGGCGAACTCCTTCACCGAGAGGTCGAGTTGCCGCCCGTCGCGAACGGCGGTCCGGCGCACCGGGTCCAGTTCGATCCCGGCCACGCGCACCATCCGCGGCCTCGCATCCGGCTTGCGGCGGGCCAGCGCCCGGATGCGCAGGATCAGCTCCGGGAAGTGGAAGGGCTTGGCGAGATAGTCGTCCGCACCCAGGGTCAGCCCGCTGACCCGATCGCCGGGCGCGCTCGCCGCGGTCAGCATCAGCACCATCGGCCGGCCCTCCCGCTCGGTGATCATCTGGCACAGCAGGTCGCCGTGGAGTCCGGGCAGGTCCCGGTCCAGGACCACCACGTCGTACGCGGTGAGGTCGAGGCTGGCCGCGGCGGCCAGCCCGTCGTGCGCGAGGTCGACGGGCATCCCCTGGTCGCGCAGTCCTTCCGCGACGACCTCGGCGAGGGCGTGATCGTCTTCGACGACGAGGATCCTCACGCCGCCACCTTCGCGGCCGGCAGCGTGATCGCCACCCGCAGGCCGCCTTCCGGCCGGGCGAGCAGGGTGAGCCGGCCACCGTGCGCGGCGGCGACAGCGGCCACAATGGACAGACCCAGCCCCGAGGAGCCGATCCGTTCGGCGCCGAGTCGTTCGAAGGGCCGCGCCAGCCGGTCGACCTCCCGCTGGTCGAAGACGCGCCCGCCGGTCTCGACGACCAGCACGGTCTCGTCCACGCTCACGGATCCGGTGATCCTTACCCATCCGTTGATCTCGTTGTGTGTCACGGCGTTGTCGACGACGTTGCCCACCAATCGCGCCAGTAGCGCCGGACTGCCGTGCGTCACCGTCCCGGGTGGAACGTCCACCACCACACTCAGCTTCTTCGACTCCACCCCGGCGGACATCTCGCGCAACGCCCCCTCGGCGAGTTCGCCGAGGTCGACCGGGGCGGCGTCGGCCAGCGCGCCGTGCTGTGCCCTGGCCAGCAGCAGAAACCCGTCGAGCAGGTGATCGACCCGGTCGAGTTGCACCCGCAGACGATCCGCGAGCGCCACCGTCGAGGCGGCCGGGTCGGGCTTGGCGACCGCGACGTCGAGTGACGCCCGAATCGTCGTCAGCGGCGTGCGCAGCTCGTGGGAAGCGTTGGCGACAAAGCGACGTTGTGCTGCGAACGACACCTCAAGCCGTTCGAGCAACTCGTCGATGGTGTCGGCAAGGCCCTTCACCTCGTCGGCCGGGCCGGTGACGGCCAGCCGCCGGTCCAGGCTGTCGGCGGAGATGCGCCGCGTGGCACTCGTGATGAGCCGCAGCGGCCGCAGCACCCGTTTGGCCAGAACGCGGCCGAGCAGCAGTGAGACGACCACCATCACGATCAGCGCCAGCAGCGATCCGGCCAGCAACTGGCGTGCCTGCTGGGTGTGCACCTCGGCCAGCTGGTGCTCCAGCGCCCGGATCTGCTGCTGTGCCGCGGCGAGGCTGCCCTGGGCGGGTGGGCTCCCGGCGGGCGCGGTGTCGCTCATCCTGCCGCCGGACAACAGAAAGGTCAGGACCAGCAGCCCGACTCCGGACAGCAGGAACACGACGGCGTACAGGATGGTGAACCGAACCCCGACGGTCCCGCTGCGCAGCCTGTTCATGCCGTCAGCATGCCGGGAAGGACCTAACACCGGCATGACAAAGCCGGTTCGGGCCGTGTTACGCGCCGATCCGTAGAACCGGCGGCATGCCGAAACTCCTCCGGCGGGAATGGGCCGCGTTCCGCCGCCCAGGCCGCCTGATCTCCCTGGCCGCTGCGGCCCTGAGCATCATCGCGCCGGGCCTGCTGTTCGCCATCGGCAGCAACTCGTCCTGCGACGGCCCGTGCCCGGCCGTTCCCACCGCCGGCGACGGCTCCATCGTCAGCGACACGTTCTGGTTCCGGCACCAGAACCTCGGCCGCGACGGCAGCATCACGGTCCGGATGACGTCGATGACCGGGACGATCACCTATCCCCCGCCGGACCACGACGAGATCGTGCCCGGGCTGGTGCCGTGGGCGAAGGCCGGGATCATCGTCAAGGACGGCGTGCGTCAGGGCTCGCAGTACGCGGCGCTCATGATGACCGGCCACCACGGCGTGCGCTTCCAACACGACTACAAGCACGACGTCGCCGGAAGTGCGGGCAGCGTCTCGTCTCCGCGCTGGCTGCGTCTGACCCGTTCGGGCGACACCGTCACCGGCTCCGAGTCGGCTGACGGCAAGCAGTGGCACACCGTCGCGACAGCGCAGCTGAACGGACTGCCCGACACCGTCCAAATCGGACTCTTCGCCACCTCCCCCGGCGACCTCACGCTCCGGAAAACGGGCCTCGGCGGCGCGACCGAGCAGGTTCGTTTCACCCAGGCCGTCGGCGTCTTCGACAACGTCGCCGTCGAGGGCGGCACCGGCCCGTGGGAGAGCGGCTCGGTCGGCGAGATGAACCACACCGACTGGGAGAAGTACCACAACGCGTCAGGAGCCGTGGAGACGAACGGCGTCATCACCGTCAGCGGCACCGGCGACATCGGGCCGATCGGCGAAGGTGGCGCGCGTACCGTCGAGAACACCCTGCTCGGCTTGGCCTTCGGGCTGATCATCGTGCTCGTCGTCGCGGCCCGCTACGGCGCTCGCACGGCCCGTGGAACGGCTTTTGAGGTGATCACCACCAAGGCGGCCGTCGTCGGGGCGGCCACCTTCGTCACCGGTCTGATCGCCGTCGGCATCGTTCTCCCGGCGGGTGTCGCGATCCTGGAAAACACCGGCATCCCAACGCCGCCGGTGCCGTTGCTGACCGGCGCTCGGGTGATCGTCGGCGTCGCCGCGGTGCTCGCGCTCTGCTCGGTGCTCTCGTTCGGGCTGGGCGTGTGGCTACGCCGTGGCTGGGCAGCGATCCTCGTCGCGATGTCGCTGGTCGCCGTGCCCTACGCCGTCACGGCGTTCCCGCTGCTGCCCGACCCGGTCTCGGAGTGGCTGCTGCGGCTCACCCCGGCCGCAGGCTTCGCCGTCAAACAAACGATGGTGGAGTATCCACAGGTGACGGCGCATTACGCGCCGTCGGCCGGGTTCTTCCCGTTGCCTGCGTGGGCCGGGCTCGCCGTGCTGTGCGCGTACACGGCGATCGTGCTGTGGATGGCTTTGGGCAGCAGGCCGGCCGCGAACGCCGACTGGCGATAGCGGACCGGCCTGGCCGACCACTAGACCCGGTCGCCCACCTGGTTGACGAACCCGGACGCGTCCTGCGGCTCGTTCTTCGTGCCGAGGAACTCGTAGGTGCCTTTGTCGAACACCAACACCACCGGATGGACCCCCGGCCCCGAGCCCTCCGGCACCGGCCAGCTGATCCCGATCCCGGGACGGCCGGACGAGACGTTCTCCACCACCGTCAGCCCCGGCACACGGGTCGCCGCCTCGAACAACGCGGCCCGCTGCGGACCCGGCAGGTACGAGCCGGAGACCATGCCCAGCACGTCCTTGCCGTACGAGTTGACCGGCCGACCCTTGTCCTTGCCCTGCAAGAACTTCAGCATGCCGTCGGCTGTGACCGGCAGGTCGTCCCGGTACGCGCGGCGCGGCCTGCACTCCTCGGTTGCGCCCGTCGGCCGGTCGTACTTGTCGAACACCTTGCTGCGGCCGTTGACGCAGCCGGGCGCGGTGATCGCACGGTTCTTGGCGGTGATGACCTGGCCGTCACGGGTGCCGTCGACGGAGAACCAGCCCTCCCACTCGCCCTTGCGCACGTAGTAGAACTGGTCGGGCCGAGGCACCTCGTCGGGCTTCGAACGGGCTGCCGCGGCGGCGTGGTTCAGCAACTGCACCGCGGTGTCCACCGGGGCTTCGGTCGTAGGGAGCGCCTCGTGGTGCTGGGTCGAGTCCGGTGAGTCGAACGGCAGCACCATCGCCACGGCGGTGACGGTTGCCGCCACCGCGAGCGTGGCGACGGCGATGATCCCGGCCCGACCGCGCCTGGGCGGCTTCATGCCCGCCACGAACTGTGCACGTGCGGCCGCCAGTTGGTCGGCGGACTTGAGCGGGGTCTCGTCCAGTTCCCGGACGAGCTGAAGGTCATCCATTGTTGAGCAGCTCCTCGACCTCGGTGTGGTTGTCGGTTCCCAACGCCTCCCGAACCTTGCGGCGGGCGCGGTTCAGCCGTGACCGCACCGTGCCCACCGGAATCGCCAGCGCATCGGCGACCTCGGCATAGCTGAGCTGTTCCCACGCGACCAGCAGCAGCACGTCTCTGTCCTCGATGGACAACGCCGCCAGCGCACCGGTCAGCATCGACCGCATGGCCTGCGCGGTGACGTCCGCGGCAACTCGGTCAGCGTGATCACCCACGTAGGGCCCGACCGAGGGCATCCGGTACCGGCGCACCTCCTCGCGCCGGTGCTGACCGACCAGGTTGGTGGCGATGCCGTACAACCACGGCCGCGCATCCGGGCGGGAGGCGTCGTAGCGCTCCCGTTTCGAGAACGCCACGAGGAACGTCTCGGCGAGCAGGTCGTCGGCGACCTGCTGACCGAGGCGACGGGCGAGGTAGCGCTGGATGTGCGGTGCGTGCCGGTCGAAGATCTGGGCGAACTTCTCCGTCACGCGCAGCGACGCCTCGATGAGCTCCGCGTCGGTTGCTGTCATGGTGGCCTTTCGGGCGAAGGGTCTTCGCCCTGTTATCAGCAGAACGCCCCGATCGAGTTCACGGTCGAGGTCGTCGTGCGGTTGCAGGTGGCCCGATCACCCGCGCTGACCGGATCAGCCCAGGTGAGAGCAGCTACGTCACTCGAACGAGTAAATCTATGGTGGCGGGAGTAGACATTGCCCTCTGAGCGTGTGTACTGTTCTCCTCGTTGGACGAGAGAGAACATGACACGGGAGATGATGAACTACCCGTGAAGCGAGACGGTCTTCCTTGCTCCGGAGCCATTGTTCGAGGCTCCAGGCAGGCGACCAAGGGCAGTCGGTGAGCAAGACCGGACGCAGTACGCACGAAACCGGAACCGGCAGCCGCATGACCAGCAAGTGCAACTGAAGTCGAAGTGCAGTTGAATCAAGACGGTCAGATGTGCCGGAGCCGATCAGTGGAAGGGGTTCCGGCAGGTGACCAGGGGCAGTCGGTGAAGGTGAATCCGGCATGTGCACGAGGTCCGGTGCCGACAGCCACGTGAGAACACGAAAAGCAGTACTCAGAGGAGAAGGGAAGGGTTGCACACCATCGGATCGCCCGCCTTCGGCTGAAACTCCGCCGAACGGGTACCGCGGTTCCATCAGATTGGAAGGTGGTCTTCGGTTACGCACATGCGATCCCCGCAGCGCCCGCTTCGAGTACGGGGCATGCGGACAGAGGAAGTCGATCTCACGGTCGACTAGGTGGAAGTGAAACCCAACAACCCTGGGGCCCCGGTGCTACTGCACCGGGGCCCCTCGTGATGCGGAGGCGCGATGACCCCAGACACCGACGAACCAGCAAGCAACGAACCGCAGACCACAGCCGAGAAGTTCGACGACGAGCACTACCCCGCCTACACGATGGGCCGGGCCGCGGAACTGCTCGGCACCTCGGCGAACTTCCTGCGCAGCCTGGACGAGGCGAAACTCATCGAGCCACAGCGCTCGGCCGGCGGCCACCGCCGGTACAGCCGCTACCAACTACGCCTGGCCGCCCGTGTCCGTGCGCTGGTCGACGAGGGCACGGGACTCGATGCCGCCTGCCGCATCGTCACCCTGGAAGACCAGCTTCAGGAAGCTCGGGCGATCAACGCCAAGAACACGCCCCCGCCAGCACCCGACGAGCCGTATCCGCCGTTGCGAGGCGTTTAAGCCAATCCGAGAATCGGGACGTCGAAGCGAACACCACGGGGCCTTGGCTGCTGTGATCGTTTATCGCGTCGGCGTCCTGAATCGCGGGTCCACCCGGCCGTTCAGAGTCGGCTTCGTCCAGCAGTTCGGGCGGCGGCTGGGAGCAACGATCAGAGGCCAGGCAAGCCGGCATACCTGTCCATGTCCATGGTCCGTCGGCCCACCTGTTCGCTGGCGGGCCTTCTGGCACGGTGGAGTCATGTCGATCAGCGAGTTCCTGGCTTCCCGCACCGACACCGAACTCGCCACCCTGCTCGCATCCGGCTCTGCCGCGGTCGGCGTCGGCGGCGCCACCGCGGTCGTGGACGTCGCCGGCCTCCCGGTCTTCGCGAAGCAGATCCCGCTGACCGATCTGGAACTCGCCAACCCCCGCAGCACCGCGAACCTCTTCGACGTCCCGGCCTTCTGCCAATACGGCATCGTGACGCCCGGCTACAACGCCTGGCGCGAACTCGCCGCCAACGAACTCCTCACCACCGCCGTGCTGGCGGGTCACACCCGCGCGTTCCCCGTCCTGCACCACTGGCGCGTCCTGCCCGGCCGCCCACCGATCGCCGCCGAGTACGCCGACATCGACACCGTCGTCGCCGCCCTCGACAACTCACCCGCCGCCCGCGCCCGCTTCACCGCGCTGGCCGCCGCGTCATCAAGCCTCGTGCTGGTCAACGAGTACGTCCCGCACCCGCTGACCACCTTCCTCGACTCGGCCCCACCGGCCACCGTCGAACGGCAGTTCTTCGAGATCACGACTTTCCTGGCCAGCCGCCGACTCCTGCACATGGACGGCCACTTCGGCAACATGCGCACCGACGGCGAGCAGCTCTACCTCACCGACTTCGGCCTGGTCACCTCGCCGGACTTCGATCTGAACCCCGACGAACGCGCTTTCGTCGACCGCAACGCCACCCACGACGCCGGCTACGCCGCCATGCGCCTGGTCAACTGGCTGGTCACCGCTGAATGGGGAGTCCCGGCAGGCGGCGTGGCCCCGCGCAACGAATACGTGCTCCGCTGCGCTTCCGGCGACATCCCCGCCACCGTGCCGCCGGACGTGGTGCCGATCCTGCGCCGCCACGCACCCGTCGCCGCGCGCATGAACGCCTTCTACTGGCGCCTGTTCGACGGCGAGGTGCACGCCGAGTACCCGGCCTAGCCTGTTGAAGGTCTACGCGAAGGTGATGGACGGTCAGCGGGACACGTCCAACCAGAAGATCACGGAACTGCTCGGCGAAATCGATGCGGACCAGGAGAACAACGGCGACGCTGAGTGAGCACTCGGAAGAGTTAGTACAGGTCAAAGCCAACGTCGAGGTTGAGATCGCCCAGCCTGCGAATCAGGTCGGACCCGAGGGTGAAGCCACCCTGCGAGTCGTCACCTGTGAAGACGCCGCAGAAGACATCGATCTGGACCTTGTCCCCGAGTTCGCCGAACTCACGACTGTGCACCTCGACGAACGTGATCAGTTCTGCAATGTGTTCGTCGAGTGGTTGCGTACGCGGCGCAGCGCTCCTGAGACACCAGTGAGCACTTGTCCGGCGAGGGCCGTCAGGACGACGTGGACTCACCAGGTCGCCGATGTCATAGCCCTTGGTGGGTTCGCCAAGTACCGCAACGAGGTCCGCGAACGCCAGCGACTCGCTGAACACCCTCAGCGACGCCGTGTACTCGTGTTGCTCTTGCCCAGCCACCGGACGACCCCCTCACGTCGCCCCAATTATCGCGTCAACCCCGAGAGCGCAGGACTACCCGCTGAAGAGGCTCGGCGAAATCGACGCGATCGGCACCGACCGGGAGGGCGACGGCGACGCGGAGTGAGAAGCGTTTTGGCAGGTAGGCTCATATGAGAACGCCCCGAGCAATGATCTTGCTCGGGGCGTTTCTTGTTCCGTGCATGTTCCGTGAGCCGTGGCAGACCGACGCAGTTAGCGGCAGACGGTGACCTGCGACGCTGACGT
>CAVYUS010000011.1:0-363646 GCA_963771775.1 uncultured Actinomycetota bacterium | reverse complement strand
AGGGCGTTGCGCAAGGACCGGCGCGGAAGGGCCACTCCGCCGCGAGCGGGTGACCAATCGGCTGGTAGTAGGCGGTAAGACAGGCTCGTGATGCTGGAGTGGAGGGTGTTGAGGGGCAAGCAGAGTGCGGCCGCCGTCGTGGCATCCCCTCAAGTTTCGTACAAACCTCTTGACTGTGATGCAGTCCGCAGCGATCCTCGACGAATCACCTCCGGCTACCGCATCGAGGTCGCCATCGTCGTCCAGGGCGGCGCTCAGGGGCTCGGTGTCGCGTCGTTCGATCCGAGCAACATCTTCCAGTGCAATGAAGACACACAAGGAGATAACCGATCATGAGTCGCAACCAGGACGAGATGTCGAGCGACCTCTGGCGGTGGTCGGCGACATCGCTTCGCGACGCGATACGGCGTGGCGAGGTCAGCACGATCGAAGTGGTGACAGCGCATCTGGATCGCTGCGACGAAGTGAACGGCTCCATCAACGCACTGACCAGCGTGTCGGCGGAGGAGGCGCTGGCCACGGCACGCGAACTCGACTCCCGCCCGCAGGCAGACCGCAGCGCACCTCTCCACGGCGTCCCCGTCTCCATCAAGGACAACACCGACCAGGCCGGCCACGCCAACACGTGCGGGATCGTCGACGGCGCCCAGAACGTGGCCAAGGAGGACGCGTCCGTGGTCGCCGCTCTGCGTGCGAGTGGAGCGGTGTTCGTCGGGCGCAGCAATCTGCCGGCCTGGGGCCTGCGCTGGTTCTCGGAGAACGAACTGTTCGGGCGGACGCTGAACCCGTGGACCACCGAGCACACGCCAGGAGGCTCGAGTGGCGGCGCCGCCGCGGCAGTCGCGGCCGGGATTGTTCCGGTCGCACACGCGAACGACATCGGTGGTTCGATCCGCTACCCCGCGGCGGTCTGCGGTGTCACCGGAATCCGTCCCACCGCGGGGCGCGTCCCGAAGTGGTCCGCGCCGTCGCTCGTGAGCCACGCGCCATCCATCGCGGAAACCACCATGGCTGTGGAAGGCCCGATCGCCCGGCATGTCAAGGACTTGCGGATCGCCCTCCGGGCAATGTCCAGGTACGACCCACGCGACCCGTCATCGTTGCCGATCGACTATCGGGACGAACCGGTTCTGCCGCCGGGTGCCAAGGTCGGAGTGGTGCGCGAGGTGCCCGGTGTCGAAACATGCCAGGAGAATCTGCGCGCGGTCGATGACGCGGCAGGCTGGTTGGAGGAGGCGGGCTACCAGACCGTCGAGATGAACATTCCGGAGATCGTCGAGGCGCATCGACTCTGGCTTCTCCTCCTCTTCGAAGAGCTTCGCTTCGGCGCACCTGAGATGGTGAAGCTCGGTGGCGCTGAACTCCGTCAGGCGATGGAGTACAACTTCGCTGTCGAGGACGCCGCCTGGGGACCGAACGTGACCTTGGAAACCTTCCTTCGCGGCCACACCCGGCGGAACGAAGTCCTGTCCCTGATGGAAAGCCACTTCACCGACGTCTCACTGCTCCTGACACCGTCCTCAGCGGCCCTCGCGCCTGAACACGGCGCGGACTTCGCCTCGCTCGAACGAGCGAGTCAGCTCCTCTGGGCACAATGGCCCATGACTTTCGTTCCGTGCCTGGGTCTGCCCGCGGCGACCGTTCCGACCGGAGTCACCGGGGCGCTGCCCGGTTCGGTTCAGATCGTCGGTGGCCGGTTCCGGGAGAGCTGGATTCTGGACGCCGCACAGGCCATTGAGGACCGTGCTGGAGTCATCACCCCGATCAACCCGGTTCAAGTGCCGTAGGTAGTCGTCTCCGCGTTTCAGGACAGCCCGAAACGCGGAGATCGTCTGCAGGATGTCGCTGTCCCCCAGCAACCAGCGGCAGTGGCCGAGCCGGTGGCGGTGGAGCCCGTTGCCGATTTGGTCGCGAACCACGTCGACGCTGTGCATGGCGAAGGCGCGAGCGCGGCGTCGTCCAGGGCGCGGCCGAGGCACTCGGTCCAGCGGTCCCCGAGCACGGCCAGCGCATGATCCCGTGCGGCGGCCACGAACCGCGTGCGCGGTGAACGCGGTCGTTGCGGCTGAACTGTGTCCACTCGAGCCACCCGTCCGGCCCGCCGTTCTCTTCGCCGTCGCGCCCTTGGCCCGTCGCCGCAGCGATTCGCGGAACGTAACGATCACCTGATGACTACGATCTAACGTTCGCGCATTTGCACGAGGCGGGTAACGACGCGGGTTGCCCTTGGGAGCCGCTTTGCCGAACGTGTCCGACGACATCCACAACGAGATTTCCGGGTCCGTGACAGGACCGGTCATACAGGCCGGGCACATCAGCGTTCAGGTCGTGCTGCGGTTGATCGATCTCGCCGGTGGCGGGAACTACCTGGCAGAAAGCACATCGACCGACCACATCCGCACGCCGGAGCAGCGCGAAGCGTTGGCGGACCGCCTGTTGCAGTTCGCCCTCAAGAATCCCGAACAACTCAGCGCGGCCATCTCAGCGCAGACGTCGTCGCGGTCAGACGGACACGCCGAACGGTGGGTCAACCACGAAGTAGCGCAGATCTTGGGGTTTCTGGAACGAGGGCTCGCCGAGCAACGCATCGCACATCAAGCTCATACGCAGCTCATCGGCGACGTCGCCGTGCAACTTTCCCAGCTGCACCAGTCCTTACCGCTGGGCCACGAGCCACCGAAGCCGGGCCCCTGCCCCTATCCCGGGCTCGCGTCGTTCACATCCGACCAGTCCGAACTGTTCGTCGGTCGCGAGGAAACCGTTGCGCGCCTGTGTCATCGCTTGGTGGAGCAGCACGCCCAAGGTGCACCGCTGCTGGTGGCAGGGGTGTCCGGCGCGGGCAAGTCGTCCTTGTTGAGCGCAGGACTCGTTCCCGCGTTCAGGCGCGGTCTGGTGCCGTTGGACAACTGTGCGGCATGGCCGGTCGTTCCACTGCGTCCGGGTGTACGGCCGCTTCAGTCGTTGATCGCGAAAGTCGCCGCCATCGCCGGAGTGCCGGCAGGTGTCGCGGTCAAGCAGGTGCGCAGTGAACCGGCCGGGTTCGCTGCACTGGCTCGACGAGCAGCCCAGCTCGCAGCGGCGGAATCGCCCGGCGACGCACGTCTGGTGCTGATCATCGATCAGTTCGAGGAGCTCTATCTGCCGTCGTCGGACTCGGCTGAGCGCGCCCTGTTCCTGACTGCCTTGCTGGCTGCCGCAAGGGGTGCGGACGGCGGTCCGGCGCCCGCGATCGTCGTTCTCGGCCTGCGATCGGACTTCCTGGCGCAGTGCGCCGAGGACCCTCTGCTGTCCGGTGTGCTGGAGAACGGTCAGTTCTTCGTGGGTCCGATGAGTCCGCAGGACCTGCGCCGGGCTGTCGTCGAGCCCGCGACGCGCGCCGGCCTCGTGCTCGAGGACGGTCTGGCCTCCCAGGTGCTCGCTGATCTGGACGCCTACGACTCGACCGCACACAGGTACCAGGCGGGCGCGCTGCCGCTGCTGGGCTATGCGCTCGAGGAGACCTGGCGCCGCCGCCGGGGCCGGACCCTGACCCTGGCCGGCTACGTCGGAGCCGGCCGGGTCGGTGGTGCGGTCGCGAAAGCGGCGGAGAAGCTCTACCTGGGACTGGACGACACCGACCAACGATCGTTGCGCTCCATCCTGCTCGCCCTGGTCGCGGTGTCCGAAGGCGTCGAGGACACGCGTCGAAGGGTCAGGAAGGAGGTGGTCCTGAGTCTGGGGGAGCACACGGTGCTCGACCGCCTCCTGGAGGCACGCCTCGTCCAGGTCGACGAAACGGATGTGGAGATCACCCATGACGCACTGCTCAAAGCCTGGCCGAGACTGACGGACTGGCTCACGGCCGACCGCGACTACCTGATCGTGCAACGGCGGGTCGCCGATGCCGCGGCGATGTGGATCTCGCTGCGGCGAGATCCTGGTGTCCTGTTTCGTGGTCTGCAGCTCGACACGGCGGCGGCCTGGGTGACCAAGATGGAACAGCGTGGCGAGACCGTCGACTGCGACGCCGCCGAGTTCGTCCAGGCGAGCCTCGGCGAACAAGACGCCGCTCACAGAGCGGAACTGACCCGCGGCCGCTTCCGCAAGAACATGATCAGAGCGCTCGCGACGCTGTCCGTCGTGGCGCTCGGTGCCGCGGCGACCGCGGTGGTCTACGGCGCGGACGCCAACCACCAGCACGACATCGCGCTCTCTCGACAACTGGCCGCCCAGAGCTTGAGCGTCCAGGACACCGACCCGGTGCTGGCGCGCCGGCTCGCCGCCACGGCCTGGTACACGGAGCCGACGTCTGAGGCACGCGAGGCCGTGAGCACCCTTCTCACTCCACAACGAGGCATCCTCGTCGGACCGACGGAGGTGGTCGACGGAGCGGCGTTCAGCCCGGACGGAACGCTGCTCGTCACAGCAGGTATGACCGCGGGCGCACGACTGTGGGACGTCCTGACCGGACGTGGTCTCGGGACTCTCGAACCTGATGGCAAACCGGTGACCGACATGACGTTCAGCCCGGACGGAAAGATCATCGCGGGCACCGAGGACGGCAGCGGCTCGGTCGGCCTGTGGGATCCGCACACCCGCCAGCGCATCGCGCAGGTTCGCAACACTTCCACCGGTGGCCCCGCCTCCATGCTGGCCTTCAGCGCGGACAGCACCACCGTTGCCGTCGCCGATCCAAATGGGGCGGTGCAACTCGCCGATGCGCGCACGGGTGCGCCGACCATCCGGCTCACGGGCCACCACGGCAACGTCGTGTCGGCGGCCTTCAGCGGGGACAGCAAGTCGATCGTCACCGCGAGCCGGGACCAGTCCTTCCGGCTGTGGGACGCGCAGACCGGGAAGCTCCGCAACTACATCATCGATCCCGGCGGTCCGTCGACGAAGCTGATGTTCAGCCGTGACGGCACATCGTTCCTTTCCGCCGGCTCGAGAGGGTCGGCGGACATCTGGGACGCGGAGACCGGTGCGCGCCGCAGCGAACTCCGGATCGACGCGGCCGACGCGGTCTCCCTGTCCGAGCGCCTGGTCGTCACCGCGAGCGCGGACTCCACTTTGAAACTGTGGGCGGTGGATTCAGGAAAACTGGTCCGCACCATCGTCACCGGGCACACAGGCAAGATCACCGATGTGGCGCTCAGCCGAGATGACTCGACCGTCGTGACGACGAGCGTCGACGGCAGCGTCCGGCTGTGGAACACGGCCACCGGACTGCCCCACACCGCGGAACTGCTGGAAGCCCTGGAACCCGGAGAGTACCGGCAACCGCTCGACGCCATCGCGTTCAGCCCGGACGGAAAACAGCTGGTGTCCGCCAACACCAGGAAAGCACGGGGTGCCCTCAGCGCGGGGGCGGCCGTCGCCACCCTGTGGGATACATCGACAGGACGTCAGACAGGCGCCATCGGCCTGAGCGTCGATCGCATCACAGGTGTCGGATTTCGCGACGGCCGCACCGTTGCGATCGTCACTGCCGCCACCGATGACGCACAGTTCTGGAACCTCGACACCCGCCGGCACGTGGAGAACCTCAAGCTCATCACGAAGAACGAGAAGGGCGAAACTCTGACTCAGAAGCCCTTGGCGTTCAGCCCGGACGGGAAGTCCATCTTCACCGCGTTCGGCGGCAAACCCGCGTTGTTCGACTCCACGACAGGGGCGCTGACCGGAAAGCTCGATGCCGAGCTCTCCCTCAGCATACGAACAGCCACCTTCAACTCCGGGAGAAGCCTGCTGATCAACTCGCCGAGCGAGCACAGCTCCGGCCAGATGTGGGAGATGGACTTCTCGGCCGACAAGCCGACGCTTCGTTCGCTGTCAGGCGTGTACGAGCGGGTGGCGGTCGCCGCGAGCAGGGGGGATCACAAGATCGTCGCTACCGCCGGCGGCAAGGACATCCAGCTGTGGGACCCGATCACCCGCAAACCTCTTGGCACACCGTTGACGGGGCACACCGGCGACGTCAGCCACATGATGTTCAGCCCGGACGGTAAAACCCTCGCCTCGGCGAGCACCGACGGCAGCGTCCGGCTGTGGGACCCGGAGAGCTACACCGAACCGATCGCGACCCTGTGCGCTCACGCCGGCGCCATCTCCCGAGACGACTGGGTTCGCTTCGCCCCGGACGAACCGATGCCGAAGCCGTGCGCCTGACCTGGACGGAGTCTCCAAGTCAACGCACCCCAGCACACGCCGAAGGCGCGAATCGCGTCACATGATGATGTTGAAGGCGTTCCAGCCGTGCCCGGCGGGCCGACAGCAGACGAGGGGTCGCACTGTCGTTGCGCAGCATGGGTCTCTACCACCGGGCGCGCGGTGCCTACGAGACATCCATGGCCATGTGCGCCGACGCCGCCACGATCTTCGCCGAACTCGGCGACGACCTCATGCACTCCTACGCCGTGCGGGCACACGCCAAGGCGCAGATGCGGTCGGGCCACAGCGCGGAGGCGTTGCCCCGGCTCGAAGCGGCGCTCGCCACCGTCCGAGCCAAGGACGACCGCTACGGCCAGGCCATCACCCTGCGCGTCCTTGGACAGCTGCACCTGGCGGAGGGACGGCTGGACCTCGCGCAGGACTACCTCGACGCGGCGATGTCGATCTGGGACGCCATGGAGACACCGCTGTGGCGGGCGCGCACCGAGTACGACCTCGCGCTGCTGCACCGGAGCCGGGGTGACGCGGAGGCGGCGGACGCGGCGTTCACGCACGCCCGGTCGGTGTTCCGCGCGCGAGGGGCACGGGAGTACACGGAGTACGCCGAGCTGCCGGTGTAGCCGTCGGCGTCCTGCGCGGCCTGAGCGCGGCGGCGATGTTGTCCTTCGGGGACTTTGTGTCCGACCGTCCCACATCCTCGTAGGGCTTCCACTGTGGAACCGGTTTCGGAGGCATTGCCGAAATATTTTTCGGCTGCCACAGTGCTAAGAGGCGCACTCACCGCCAGTCGCCGAGTCGGTAGGCGAGTTGACGTGTCCTTTGTGGACGATGCGTCCTCCGTCGTCTCCCGACAGGCCCCGATCGGCTCTCGCGTGAGGATGTGAGGAATCGATGACCCGTTTCGGCAGAGTGGTCACGCCTGTGGTGACGGGCCTGCTCGCCGGTCTGCTGACGTGACCTGGGCGCGGCGCAGGCGGAGAACGGCCCGGCGGTGATGGCCCCGGCGCGGGCGGTGGCGGTGGCAACGGTCGGGTAATCCTGCCCGATTCCCGCTACACCGACGGCACCTCGATGTCGGCGTCGTTCTACGGCTACCGAACACGCATTTCAACCAGAGCCAGAGGAACGCGATCCTCAACGGCCCGTACGGCAGCTTCCTGTGCTGATACCGAGCTCTGGCCATCGAGTACTACCGGGCACCCGGCGGACTTCCCTGTCATTCGCCGTCATCGCCTTCAGATGGCGCCTCATCCCTGCGATTCCACCAAGAGGCCTCCGTGTTGAAGAACTTGCGAACCTCCGGCTGTCGACGCCGGATGTCCACCACCGCCGTTTGTCTCATGGCGGCGCTCTCATTCGCATCCGCCACGCCCGCCCAAGCCGGTGAGCCAGGCGCGCCGGCGTCCAATGACCGTTACCCGGCAACGGAGAAGCCGATCTCGACCACCCTCACGGCGAGTGACTCCCGTGAGCACGTGCACGTGAAGTTCGCGGAAGGAAGCCAGGTCCGGCTCCGTGGCGCCGAGCTGACGTCGGCCGTGGGTACGGACCTCTCGGCGGTCCGGGGCGTGCTCCGGTCCGGCGCGGTCTCGGCGGTGCGCCGGCTGTTCACGACGTCCGAGGAGACGCTGCGGGCGTTCATCGACCAGGCGGCAGCCCGCTCGGGCCGCAGGCAGGCCGACCTCACCCTGTGGTACCGCCTGGACCTGCGACCGGGCACCGACCCGGCAGCGGTCATCGACGCGCTCAACGCACTGCGCGAGGTCGAGATCGCCTACGCCGAACCACTCGCGGTATCACCGCCGATCGCCCCGGACTTCACCCCGCGCCAGGGTTACCGGTCCGCCGCCTCCGGCAGCGGTATCGATGCCGACTACGCGCGGACGATCCCTGGCGGCACCGGCGCGAACGTCCGCGTGGCCGACATCGAGTACGCCTGGAACTTCGCCCACGAGGACCTGTCCAAGCTGCGCGCCCCCGGCACGTTCGTCCGCAACGGCACCCCGAAGGACCCGTTCAACGACAACAACCACGGCACCGCCGTGGCGGGCATCCTCGTCGGCGACGTCAACGCCGGCGGTGTGACGGGGCTGGTCCCCGACTCTCCGATCCACGTCACCAATGCCGCCAACGTCGAGCGCGGCTGGGACGTCGCCAACTCCGTCATCGTCCTGGCCCGCTCGCTGCGTCCCGGTGACGTGCTGCTCATCGAGCAGCAGACGTCCGGCCCGGCCGGCTGCACCGGGTACGTCGCCCCCGAGTGGATCCCCGCGATCTACGACGCGATCGTCGCGACCACGTCCTCGGGCATCACCGTGGTCGAGACGGCGGGAAACGGCTCGATGAACCTGGACAACCCGTGCTTCGGCAGCAGGTTCCCGCGCGGCAAGCCCGACTCCGGTGCGATCATCGAAGGCGCCGGCTCCGCTCCGGGGTGCGGCACCGCTCGCGCCCGGCTGAACTTCTCCACCTACGGCAGTCGCATCGACGTCCAGGGCTGGGGCAACTGCGTGGTGACCACCGGGTACGGGAACCTCCACAGCAGCGGCGGCGCCAACGCCTACTACACGGCAAGCTTCGGCGGGACGTCCAGCGCCGGTCCGATCGTGGCAGCGGCCGCGGCTTCGTTGTCCAGCATCGCCAAGCATCGAGGCATCACCCTCACCCCCAACCAGGTGCGTTCGATTCTGACGTCCACCGGCACCCCACAGGTGAACCCCGGCACCGGCAACATAGGCCCCTTGCCCGACCTGCGTGCCGCGATCGCCGCCCTGCCCGCCGGCGGCAACCAGTCCCCGGCCACCTCCACTGCCGGGACACCGGAAAACGTCCTGGATGCCTGGGGCCGCTCCGCCGCGATGTGACCACGCCAACTTTCGCGTGACCCACTGTCCGGCCGCCGCACCGACCGGTCGTTGCCATCCGGCTCGGCTCAGACGCAACCCTGCCCGACCGTTGGAGGTTCAAGTGTCGATGAAGAAGTTCCTCGCGGTGATCGCGTCCGGCGCGATCACCGTGTCCGTCATGGCCTTGCCCGGCGCGGCCGCCGCCGACACCCCGGTTCCGGTCGCCGCCGGCGCCGCCGACCCCGGTCACAACCTCGATGACCACGCTCACGCCGAGGGCACGGCTCCGCACTCGCATGGGCCGTCGGCGTTGGCCGCGGAGCGTTGTCGCCGTGCCGACGAGTTCGCACCCGAGCCTGGCCTGGGCGACCGTGTGTGCGCGTTGGGCAACGGCCAGTTCAAGGTGCGCACGGCACACGGCGACATGGTGACCCACATCGACGCCCCACTCGCCAAGGACAAGGGCGTTCGGGACGCGGTGGACTCGTCGGCGACCACGACCCTGGCCGCGCGTTCGCATCACTGCGCTTCGGACTCGTACCGGATCCAGCTGGTCTACCTGATCCCCGCCGGTGCGCCCGACGCGTCGGCGACGATGGTCCCGCTGATCAGGCAGCACTTCATCCAGTCCAACGCGATGGTGTCGAACCGCGCAGCGGAGTACGGCGGTGACCTGTCGCTGCGCGTCGCGTGCGACGCTTCGGGCCAGCCCGCCGTCCGCGTCCTGCGCAGCAGCCACAACAACAGCGACATCGGCGCCATCGACCAGGAGATCGCGCGTCAGGGCCAGCGGAGCACCGGTCAGGACAACGTCGTGTACTGGGGTGACGGTGGCTGCGGAGGCGGCGTCGCCTACGGCAGCGGCGACACCCGGCCCGGCGTGGAGAACGCCGTCAACAACGCGCCCGGCATCGCGGTGGTCTATGGCCGGTGCCCCTTCACCTACATGCTGCACGAGCAGGGGCACTCGATGGGCGCCGTGCTCCCGAACACCCCCAACAGCTCAGGCGCCGGTCACTGCAACGACGACGCCGACGTCATGTGCTACAAGGACGGCGGTCCCCATTCGGGCAACTACCGCTCGAACGTGTGCCCGTCCCCGAACGGGAACCTGGACTACTACTGGGACTGCAACGTCAACGACTACTTCCACCCCAACCCGCCGGCCGGCTCGTTCCTCGCGAGGAACTGGAACCTCGCGCGCTGTTCCAATCGAATGGTGTACCGCCCCAACTGCGGCGTGGCGCTACGGACGGCGGGCTTCGACCGCCTCCAGTCGTAGACGGGCAGTTTCGCCTCGTGTCCGGAACGAGCACGCCGAGGCCTTCCGCTGCGCAGCGGAAGGCCTCGGTGCGGTCGCCGGGTGCGCGGTGGCGTCCTCGGCGGTACCACCGCCCGTTGCAGCTCTACGGGCTCGGCACGCGAATGGCGGCCAAACGCGGCGCTCTTCACCTCCATCGACTGTCTCGAATGGACTGACATCTCCGGTGACGTGCCGCCTGAACCGCTGTTGAAGGTCGGGTGATCGGGCTCGACCATCGTCGTCGCCGGCCGCATCAGCCTCAGCCCTGTGAGGTGTCCAAAGACGGCCACAGGGGCTTCACCTGCGCGTTAGGCGGCGGGTTCGTACTCGTTGATCAGGCCGCCGAGGAAAGTCGTGCGTGACGAATCCGCGAGGATCCACGACATCCCCTTGCCGAGGAGTCTCAGCGCTTCGCCGAACGGTTCGGTCTCCAGCCTTCACTTCGGGTCGAGGCGGCGGATCCGGGCGTTGAGGTAGCGCTGCTCGGGCTGGCTCGCCGTGAGCCGGGCCGCCTGGCGGTAGCTGTCGAGCGCGCCTGGCAGGTCGCCGGTCATTTCCAGCAAATGCGCGCGTACGGCGTGAGTGCGATGGTGCCGTCGCATCGCAGGATCGTCGAGCAACGGACCAATGAGGGTCAGGCCGGCCTCGGGACCGAACGCCATCCCGAGCGCGACCGCCTGGTTGAGCGTCACGACAGGGCTCGGCGCCACCCGCGCGAGCATGGCGTAGAGCAGGGTGATCTGCCGCCAGTCGGTTGCTTCCCAGCTCTCGGCCTCCGCGTGGACGGCGGCGATCGCGGCCTGCAGCTGGAACCTGCCGACGTGCCCGCGCGGCAGCACCCGTTCCAGGATGCGCACGCCTTCCACGATCCACTGGTGATCCCACCGGGATCGGTCCTGCTCGGCCAGCGGCACGAGGTTGCCGTTCTCGGTCCGGGCAGCCGCGCGGGCGTGCGTCAGCAGCATCAACGCCAGCGCGCCGGCGACCTCGTCGTGGTCGGGGACGACCGCGTGCAGTTGCCGGGTGAGGCGGATGGCCTCCTCGGCCAGCGGAGAGTCGACCAGCGCGTCACCGGTGGAACGAGTGTGTCCCTCGGTGAACATGAGGTGGCAGACGTCGAGCACGGCGGCGATGCGCGCGGGCAGGTCGGCCTGGGCCGGGAGCTCGAACACCGCACCCGCCGTCCGCAACGTGGACCGCGCCCTGCTGAGGCGTTGCGTCATCGTGCGCTCGGGCACCAGGTACGCGGCGGCGATCTGCGCGGTGCTCAGCCCCCCGACGGCGTGCAGCGTCAACGCGACCTGCGAGGAACGACTCAGACTCGGGTGACAGCACAGCAGCAACAACCGCAGGGTGTCGTCGCCTTCGTCGTGAGCTGACTGGTCGGCGGCCGGAGAGAGGTGGGCGTCGACGGGAAGTGCGGCGCTGAGAGCGCTCTCCCGCCCCGTCCGCGCGCCGTCGGCCCGCACCCGGTCGATCAGCCGCCGGGACGCGACCCGGATGAGCCAGCCGCGAGGATTGTCGGGCATGCCGTCGCGATCCCACTGCCGCGCCGCTGCCTCGGCCGCCTCCTGCGCCGCGTCCTCGCAGTCGCCCAGGTCGCCGTGCCGGTGCAGCAGGGCGGCGAGGACGTGCGGGGACTCGCGCCGCCACATGTCCTCCACCACCCGTGCGTTCACTGCTCGGAACCGCCCGGCCACATCGCGGGCCGCAACTCGACGGTCTCGCCCGGACCCGCGAACCGTGCCGCGATCTCCTCCGCCCGCACCTGGCTGTCTACGTCGATGAGGAAGAACCCGGCCAGATGCTCCTTGGCCTCCGAGTACGGGCCGTCGGTGACCAGCGGCTTCCCGTCACTCCAGCGGTAGAGCCGCGACGTCTCGGGCGCTCCCAGCGCCTCGCCCCCGAGCAGCTCGCCCTTCTCCTGCAGCTCCCCGAGCATCGTCTCGAACTCAGCGTGCAGCCGCTCCAGTTGCTCTCTCGGCATGTCCTGGTAGTCGGGCAGGTAGTCGGGGGTCGGGTGCCCCCACGGCTGCGGGTTGGAGTGAATCATGATCACGTACTTCACCATCGGCCCCTTGGTCTTCGTCGTGGACGCAGCCGGTCGGCCCCATCCTCGTGTGAGACGTCGGAGCCGGACGCGTCGTGTCTACATCCCGTCAGGGGGAATTTCGAGCCGGGCGTCGACGGTGCTATCTCGGGAACCATGCGTTTGCCTCTAATGCCGGCCATGCGCTGCGTGTACTCGTAGGACCACTTTCGTTCGGGGGCTCGCTGCCGGCCCCGAACCGGTCTGCGGTCACCAGCCGCAGTCGCAGGATGAATTCGTAGCGCTCGGCCGAGATCGCGGATCGTCGCCTGTGTCCTCTCGCTGCTGATCACCTTTCTAACGCTGCACCTGTTTACCAGGCACCGTCAGGCGGAGATCACCGACGCCCATTGATTGCGTGACTACGAGCGCGAGTTCTATGGCAGCGGCCAGGCCCGTGGTCCGGCTTGGCAGCGAAGGCGTGAACGGACCCGCGGCACACTCGGGGTGTTCGCCGTGTTCGAGCGCATGCCGGGGTTCAAGACGTGGCCCAAGCGTTCTGTGTGATCCTCGAAGCGAGGCAAGCGTGGTGGCGTGTTTGCCCGTGCGTGCTCGTCGGACAACGCCCGCCTATTGCTGGGCTGCCGCCGAGGCTTGGGCACCTGCCGTGCAGACGTCGCAAAATTTGCGACATTTTCGTGTCCGAGGCCAACGCCCTCGCTGGTGTGCGCGGTGCCGGCGGCTTGCCACCTCAAAGGCGTCGCTGAGAGTCCAGCGGGGATCGACGTCTCCGCCTGGAAGTCACGGTGTGAGCGGACAGGGGATCAGCGCCCACACGGACTTCCCGACCGTGCGCTGAACCACACCCCACTGCTTGGCCAGCTGGTTCACGATCACCATGCCCCGCCCGCGTGGCGAGTCGGACGAGGCTGGTCGCAGCACCGGCGCCGACGCCGAGGCGTCCTCGACCGAAATCCTGACGGCGCAAGGCTCGCCCGACTTCCTCAGCCGGAGACGTGCCGGAAACCGTGCGTGGTCGTAGACGTTCGAGACGAGCTCGGTGACGACCAGTAGAACGTCGACGAGGTCGTCCTGGTGCAGGCCGGTCAATGAGGACTGTGTCCACCTGCGAACATCGCCCAGGTCGGCGACATCGCGGTCCAGCTCCAGAACGTGCGCCGGATCGGAAGAGGCATTGCTGTTCATCGATTTCACCCTGCCTTTCCGCTCGCGGTCAGGTGCCCACTGGGTGCCCGCTAGCCTTGGTGATCAATCAGCCGGCGGCGAAGCGCGCCTGACTGGGAGCGGCGCAGGGTGCTCCTGCGCCAGCGTGAAGAGATTGCCGAGTGATTCTTCGCGATGGTTTCCGCGTACGCGACGGCGCTTGCGAAATAGGTTCTCGATGTCCACATAGGCCTGGAGACCTTGGAGCCGGACGTCGTGGAACCGGGGTGGAGCCGTCCGCGGCATTGAGGGACGCGCAGCTCGATCGCGGCGAGGTTCGCTGACCACACGAGCGCGCGAGCTGGTCAATCAACAGGTATCTGACGATCCCGTCGGCGTCTCACCCTCGCCGGGAGCCACTCCGGTGCGCTGGAGGCGGTGTTCTTCGGCCGATCGGGCTGTCGCAGTCGACGACTCCGTCCTGAAAGGACTATTCGAGGCACTCGTCCAGAGTGGACAGATTCGGCCTTCGTTCTGCGGTGTTCATGATCGGCTTCCGAGTTCAGCCATTCGCCGACAGGACACGTCCAGTCGGCACCGACTCTCGAAGTCCGCGACCAGGGTGTCGGCCAATGACACGAACACGTGAGCCAACTGCTGGTCCCGACCGGTACTCATCCTGACGACCTTCCTCAACAAGCGTCATGGCCGATCCTCCTGGGTGAAGCGCAGTGTCCGCGTGACGATTTGTCGGGCGACCTCGGCCAGCGGCATGTCATGGGTGAAGGCATACCCGCGCAACCGCATCAACGCCACCTCCGTGCTCACTCCGAGCTGCACCTGCACCATGCCTGTGGCCTGGTGCACCTCGACATGCAGATCGTCCAGCTAAGCACCTGGCCAGAAGTTTTGTCCGGAACCTCAGGCGACTCGTTGCTGCCGGCGTCAGCAAGTACCACCAACTCAACATCAACAGGCGTTTTTCTACTACCAACAGGGCGTTTCGGGCCCGGGCACCTGGTGCCGGTGCTGCGGGATGTGGAACAGGTTGGGTGTAGTTGACGGTGATTCGATCAAGAGTTGGTGGTACTTGCAGACGCATCGGGCTGGACGCCGAACCGCTCCGCGAGTAACGGACAGGACTTCGGGCAGCCTGCCTAGCTCAGATCAGCGGTGTCGTGCCCGCCGAGTTCGTCGGCGATGCCCTGGGTGGCCATGTCGGTGAGGATCAGCGCATCGCTCACCTCGGTGCGCGACAGCGGACCGGGCGTGTCGCGGTAGAGGTCCAGCGACCCCAGCCGTACCACCCCGATCTGCAGCGGGAACGAGAACACCGCAGCCGCGCCGAGCGCCAGCGCGCCGGGGGTGAACGCCGGCCACCGCGCGCCCGTAGCGGCCAGATCGGCCACCAGTACCGGGCCACCCGAGACGAACGTGTCCAGACACGGCCCTTCATCGACGGTGAGTTGTAGATCCTCGAGCCCGGCGCTGGTCGGGTTCGTAGCGTGGACCAAGCCTCGAGTCGGGTGGCCGTTGTTGGAACCGTTGCCGTTGGAGTTGTTGTTGTGGAGGTCGCTGAGCACGGTGGCACCAGTGCCGGTGACCGACAGTTCCTCCACACACCGAGCACAGACGAGCGCGACGGTGGAGTCGGAAGCTCCAGAGCGGTCGGCGATCAGCAACTCTCGGAGCCGAGCACGCCGATTCTGCACCACGACACCCTCCGCGCTCGACCTGTTCACTATCACTCGAATCCTGAAGGTCTACGGCGACTCCGCGGGTCGGGGCTCAGCTCGTAGGAGGCGCGTACGCCCGGCTGCGTTCGCAACCTCGGGGTGGACGGATCGAAGGTGACGTCGATCGTCCGGCGGTTCGTGGGTCCGAGAGTCGCCGGTGGTCTCGTTGCGTTCGACCGATGCGGGTGGTGTGGTTAGGGTGGCCCGATTGCTCGGAGGTTTGCCGTGGACGGCGATGTGCTGCGACCCGGTGATGTGCTGGCGGCGGCCGAGAGCGCACCACCGGTGGAGTCGGTGGAGGTCGTCGCGCGCGACCTCGCGGAGCGGTTCAAGGCGTTCGACGTGTCGTTCCTGCTGATCGACGTCGGCGATGAGCAGTTGGTGCGGCTGACCTCGACCACGTGGAGCCGCGGCAGGGGTGGCGCGGCGCGCATCGATCTGCGGGACAGCACCTACGAGGAGGTGCTGCGCACCCAGCAGCCGTGGCAGGAGCAAGACGGCGACGGCGTGCGGGTGGTGTTGCCGGTGACCAACCGCGGCGACTGCGTCGGCGTGCTGGAGGCGACCGTGCCCTCACTCGACGAGGAGGTGCTGGCGCAACTGGGCGAGGCCGCGCACGCACTGGCGTATGTCATCGTCACCGACCGCCGCTTCACCGATCTCTACCACACCGGCAGGCGCACGACGACGATGAGTCTGGCCGCGGAGATCCAGCACCAGCTGCTGCCCACGGCGTCCTGCTGCGAGGCTGCCCAGTTCACCGTCGCCGGTGCCCTGGTGCCGGCTCACGACATCGGCGGTGACACCTACGACTACGCCCTGGACCGCGATGTCCTGCACCTGTCGATGACCGATGCCGTCGGTCACGACGTGCACTCGGCGATGACGGCGACCCTGCTGGTCGGTGCGCTGCGCAGGGCCCGCCGGGCCGGCGACGACCTGGTCGCGCAGGCACAGCAGGCCAACCACGCTCTGCTGGACCACCGCCTGGGATCACTGGCGACCGGGCTGCTGGCGCGCGTGGACCTGCGTGACGGAGCGGTCGAACTGGTCAACGCAGGCCATCCCGCACCGCTGCTGCTGCGCGACGGCGTCGTGGAGCCGCTCGACCTGAAGATCGACTTGCTCTTCGGCGTCAAACCGTATCCCTACCGGGTGCAACGGCTGAGCCTGCGCCCTGGAGACCGGCTGATGCTGCTCACCGACGGCATGTTCGAACGCGACGCCGAAGCGGTCGATCTACCCACGCTGCTCTTCGGCGCCAAAGCACTGCACCCCAGAGAGGTGGTCCGGGCGGCGACAAGGGCAGTGAGGCGCGCTTGTCGTGATCATCTCCAGGACGACGCCACCGTGCTCTGCCTGGACTGGCACGGAATCGGCCGTACCGAACGCCAGGCCGACAACGGCGCCGACACGGACTCCGCCTCGCCCTCGCGCCCTAGTCCTCCCTCTGCTCAACCGGGCGAACATCCTGTCGAGGTGGGTGACGGCGCTGATGGCCGCGGGTAAATGGGGTCACACCCGCGAGGCGACGAGCTCATGCACGAGCGCCAGTTCTCCGCGTTCGTCCAAAGCGCACGTGACGTGCTTGAGCATGTCGTCCAACAGTGTGGTCGCGGGCACCCGGCATTCCCGCCACGGGTCGACTCCAGCGCCGTCGATGCCGTAGCGGGAGGCGGCCCATACGGCTGCGGCGAGCACGTCGTCCCGGACGGCAGGCGGTTCCTTGCCGGCGAGGAGGTCGGCGTGGGCGGTATGCACGAGAGCGCGAGAGAGCGCGGCCTGCAGCACCGCGTCGTCTACTTCAGCGGCGGCATCGGCGACCCGGAACTCGACGGTCGGCAGCGTCGTGGCCAGGCGCACCAGCCAGAACGACTGCGCGCGGTCCACGAGCGTCTCGCAGGTCACCATTCTGCCGACGTGTGCGTCGTATTCCTCGGCGTCGGCGAACAGCGGCGGCACGCCGGCGCCGGGGAACCTCGACTGCAGCACCGTCCGCCAGCTCGCGTAACCGCGGTCTGGGGAGTTGGCGGACAGTGCCAGCAACGTGGGCAGCCACGGCCGCACGTGGTTCAGCACGGCCACCGCCGTCTCGCGGTCCGGCACTCCGACGTGTACGTGGCATCCGCACGCCTCGTAGTCGTCGATAACCCCCGCATAGGTGTCGAGGATGCGTTGGTACCGCACACCGTCCGTGACGACCGGATGTGCGGCGGTTTTGAGCGGTGTCCCACGAGACAGCAGTTCCAGGCCCTCCTCGTGGGCGGCGTCCGCGACCATCATTCGGGCCTGCCTGAGCGCTTCGCCGAGTTTGGCCACGCTGGTGCACGGCCCTGTAGCGGCCTCCACTTGGGTTCCGGCCAGTTCCGCGTGGAACTTGGTCAGTTCCGTGTCGTGCAAACGAGCCAGCACGGCGTTCGCGCGCATCACTGTGCCCCGTGAAGCCGGATCGACGAGCAGGAACTCTTCTTCCACACCCAGGGTGTCGGCGCACACTTCTGTCAAATGACCGTCTCCGCTCTTCCTGGACGTTGTGATCTGTGGTTACCCGTACGGGGTAAAGGTGAACCGTCGCAGGGTATTCGGGTCGGCATGGACGACAAGACGACCGAAGCACTGGGCAAGCTGCGCAAGGCGCTGTCAGGGCACGGGCGTGTTCGTCGGCGTGAACTCGCTGCTCGGCTCGATCACCGTGCCGGGCATGGGCGCGTACACCGCGGCCAAGTGGGGCCAGCGCGCGTTGTTGCGGACCCTGCAACAGGAAACCCGTGACGAACCGGGAGTGCACGTGTGCATCGTGAGCCCCGGCAGTGTCAACACACCGGTGTACTACCAGGCCGCCAACTACGCGGGTCGCGCGATGCGGCCGCCGGTTCCGGTGCTGAGCCCACGCCGGGTCGCTGTCGCGATCCGCCGCCTGGCCGATCGTCCCCGCCGGCACGTCCCGGTCCGGGTGGGCCCAGGCAATCCGTTGATCATCGCGGCGTTCCGTTGCGTGCCGAGGATCTACGACTGGCTCGTCGGGCCGTTGTACCGCTTGGTGGCCGTGACCAGGACGACGGTCGCACCCAGCCCTGGCAACGTGTTCGAGCCGCGCCCTGCTCTGGAGGAAACGCACGGACGGGGGCCTGTCAAGCGGTGACGATGAGCAGCAGCACCACGTCCGGCAGCGCGATCGTGATGGTGAGCCGGCTGCTGGACGTGCGGATCGTGACGGAAGCCCGCAGAGAGCAGGCGCGGTTCGCAGCCAATGCGGAGCACGTGCTGCCAGAGAAGGCACCACCGCCATCGCGCTGCGCGGGTACATGAGCGCGGCCCCGTGGCCCGCGGGCGAGCAGCGACTCGTCATGGCTGCCGCGCACCGACCCGCTCACGCCTGGGTCTTCCCCGTCGGCGACGGCACCGCGAATCTCGGCTACGGCGAGCTCATCCGCTCCGGCCCACCGACACGGGCGCACCTGACACAACGTCTGCACGAGCTGTTGCCGGACTGCCCGCCCCCGGCCCTTGCGCTGACGTTGCTCAGGACTGCGGTGGGAGTCCGGCTGCGGACGTCATCTCGGCACTGACTCCGTTCCGGTGCGGGAGGACTGTGCCGGAACGGGACCCGCTGCCCCGGAATAGGTGCGCACCAGGTCGGAGGCGCTGCGGTGCCACGAGTACCGCGCGTGCGCCCGGTCGTGCCCGGCAGCGCTGAGCAGTTCGCGCCGCGTGCCGTCGGCGAGCAGCTCGCGCAACGCCTTGGCGATCGCCTGCGGTTTGCCCGGAGGGACCAGCACGCCGGTCAGCCCGTCCACGACGAAGTCGATGAGTCCGCCGACCGCGGTGGCGAGCACCGCTATGCCACAGGCCATCGCCTCCAGAGCGATGCCACCGGACGAAAGGTGCCGAGGGGCGCACACCACCGCGTCCGCGGACCGCAGCAGAACCGGCAACTCGCCGTACGGCACGTGCCCTGCGAACACGACGCGTTCTGCGACACCCAGCGAACGCGCCAGAGCGAGCAGTCGCCTGGTCTCCGGATCGCCGTGAACGTTGCCCTGCGCACCACCGCCGACGATCACGAGCTCGGCTTTGTCCACTGTGGACAGAGCACGGATGACGTCATCGAAACCTTTGTGCGGCAGCAGTCGTCCGACCGACACGATCTTGAGCGCGCGCTGTCCCCACGCGGGTGCGCGTCCCGGTGCGAACAGGTCGAGATCGACACCCCGCGGCACCACGACGAGTTTCTGCCGGTCTATCCCCATTCCGAGAACGGCACGCGCCTCCGCCGAGCTGGTCGCGACGACGCGGGCGGCCTCGTGACCGACGAGCCGCTCCACGCCGAGGCGTTTGACCGAGGCCGGATCGTCGGCGCGCTGGTCCTGCCGGGGAGCCGTGTGATAAGTCTGCACCACCGGTACCTGGCTGTCTCGGGCACTCAGCACAGCTGTGATGCCGGACAGCCAGCCATGGGCGTGCACGACGTCGGGACGCTGTCCTTGCCAGGCGGGCTTGAGGAAACCGACGAAGTCCCCTGTGTGAGCGAGCGCCTCGTTCCCGTTCAGCGTCCGGGCGGGCCCGGCCGGCACGTGCACCACCTCGTAGCCGCCGTCTGCCTGTACTCGTTGCGGCACGTGGGGGTCAGCGCGGCGGGTGTAGACCACGACCTGATGGCCGAGAGCGGTCAGCGCGGTCGCGAGCCCGGCGACGTGGAGGTTCTGGCTACCGGCGTCGAACGTGCCCGGTGCGGCCAGCGGGCTGGCGTGCTCGGAGACGAGCGCGATGCTCATCCGCCTGAACTCGATTGGCTCGGTGTAACCGCTCACGGTGTTCTCCACAGGACGAGGTGACGAGACCGCGGGTCCGGGCGGTTGCTGCGTGTACCAGCGGGCTGAGGCTACCCAGATCTCGCTCAGCTGACACCCGACAGTCCCGACGTGCTCATGGGCGATGGAACGCAACGTTGAAGTTTGGAAACTGTTCGAGTCACGTGCGGGTAGAACGCGGCCGTGAGACGACCAGTTCTCCCAGGGGCGACGGTTTCGGAGTGCTGCGTCGAGCCGACTCCACCGGTGTGACTCCGCAAGACCCGCGCAGGGTGACGCTGGTGCCGAACGGTCCGATGCTCGTGGAGGGCCCGGTGGAACTGGTCACCGATGACGGCGTGACGCACACCAGCGACCGGTTCGTGGTCGCGGTGTGCGTGTGCCGCCGCAGCAAGCGCTATCCGTTCTGCGACACCAGCCACCGCAAGCGGGCTCGCAAGGACGACTCGCCCGACTCCCACGACGCCAAGAGGTGAGCGGACAGCCGCTCTTCGAGCAGTTCGGTCGCCTGCACTCCGAACACCACGTCTGCTCTGAGCGACGGTTCCTGCTCCAGAAGTGAGCCGATGACGTCACGGCGCATGATCTGCTCGTGCACGGCGTCGGCTTCGATGTGCTCGGTGTAGAACTCGACACAGCGCGGGTCGGCGGCCAGCCGGGCCAGCGCCCGGGTCATGCGGTACGCGCTCGGGCCGGTGGTGATCTCGGCGGCGGCGAAGTGACCGACCAGAGCGCCCCGCAGCGACCGGTGCAGGCCGAACAGCGACATCATGTTGACGATCGCGATCGCCGGCGCCGGCACGTCGTCCAGGTACTGCAGGTACTCGGACCGCATCCCGGCCCCGTCGAGCAGGTCCGCGAACAGCCGCGAGTGCATCCGGTCGGCGCGGCCGCCGCCGTACTCGTCGAACTCGATGGCGACCAGTGCCGCCTTGGCCTTGCCTCGCAGCCGGGGGATCACCCACGCGTGCGGATCGGCTTCCTTGTGGTGGTACACCGAACGATGCGCGAAGAACTCGCGCATCTGATCCCAGGTTCCGTTGTCCCGCAGATGATGCGACACACCGTTGCCTGGGACCTGCTCGATCAGCAACGCGCCCAGTGCGGCGTCGAGGTCGTCCCCTCCGTCCACATCGGATCGCAGCCGGTCGAGGAAGACGCGCTCGATCCGGGCCCGCAGGCGCAGCAGTTCCGGATCCCACTCCCATTCGGGGTCCACGCCGTCGAAACCGCCGTAGTGAAGCTCGTACAACGTGTGCAAGGCGATGGTGAGGTCCTCACCGTACGGGTCAGCGGAGACGAACTCGATCGTGCGCCCGTCGGGCTCGCCGTTGAGCGCGGCGACCACGTTCTCGGAGAGAGGACCTCGCGGTGAGGGAAGTTTCACCCCGTTGTAGTACCCGCAGGAATCGCCTTCATGCCGGTTGAGAGGTGTCACACCCGCAGGGCGACCAGGTCCTGCGCGGACTTCGTGTCGACGAGCGGAAGTTCTTCTGCATCAAAGTGTCAGCGCGCACGCCGGGCGAGCCCGAACCCCAGGCCGATCATGCCGAGGCCGAGCACGAGGTGCAGCCAGTCGTCGGCGCTGTTGAGCGGGACGAAGTTCGCCGCACTGTCCTTGTCGATGACGAGTCCGTACAGCCACAGCACCAGATAGACCGCGCCGCCGCCGATGAGGTACGCCCGCGCTCCACTTGCCGTGCGCGCGCCCAGGAAACCTGCGACTCCGAACACGAGGTGCACGAGGTTGTGCAGAATCGAGACACCGAAGATGCCGAGGAGCATCGCTTGGGAGTGGTGCCCCGCGAACGTCATGGTGTCGTAGTTCGTCGTGATGCCGGGGATGAAACCGAGCACGCCCACGAGCGCGAACACGGCTCCTACGCCGAGCGCGGCCTGCTGGACGGGTGTCCGGGTTCGTACGTCGACCATGGTGGTCTCCTCGTTCTGAGTGGCAATCGTCATCGGGCTGCTACCTGTGGTGAGTCAAAGAAAACTGCTACGTGCCAGTGAATTCGGCTGCTCGGATGGTTCAACGGGGGACGGTGTACGGGTCGCGGCCGTGGGGGTAGACGTCGTGCTCGCTGATCGTGCCGTCCCGGTCGCGGATGACGTGGTCCACCGCGTGCCCGATGGCCATCTCACGGCCGTTCGTACACGCGTCCTCTTTGGACCGGTGGATGCTGGAAGCGCTGTCGTTCCCTTCGGCCTTGTTCTTCCACTGACCGTCCTCGAAGTAGGTCTCGATGTCACCACGCATTGGCTCACTCCCGTCGGGTCGTTTCCGTTGAGCGCCCATTCGGCGCAGCGGAGTTCAGCAGCGCCAGCATCTCGGGCAGGTCGAAGTGCCTGGCCACGTCCAACGCGGATCTCGGCCCGAGCGCGGGGTCCGCTCCCGCGTCGAGCAACAGGCCGGTGGTGCGCTCGGAGCGGCGGAAGACCGCCGCCGCGAGCGCCGTCTGTCCCCGGTCGTTGACGCGCCCGGTGTCCGCACCCCGCTCCAGCAACGCCCGGACGGTGTCCGCGTGGTCGTGGTAGGCGGCGAGGACGAGCAGGGAGTCACCCGCGCTGTTGGTGAGGTTCACCGGGATCCCCGCGTCGATCGCCGCCGCCAGCCGGGCCGTATCGCCTGCCCGGGCCAGGTCGAACATCGAGCCGAGGAACGCGAGCTCCTCTTCGGTGAGCGCTCCCGTCACGACCGGCTCCTCAGGCGATCGTGGCGGGGAAGCGTTCCCACACCCGATGTGCTTCGAGCAGGATCGTCGTCGCCTTGAGGACGTCCGACGGGTCGTCGTCGATCACGATTCCCGGCTCGGTGGCGTACCCCGCGGCCTCGACGGCGATCCGTCCTGCGCCCCATGCGCCGATCGCCTTGGCGTGGCGGTAGCACTCCTGGATCATGCGGATGACGCGCGGGTCGACGGTGTCATCCGGCAGGTCGGCCGCGGCACGTCCTGGTTCGTCCGCGCCGGCCGGCGGGCTGCCCGCGACCAGCAGTGCGTCGAACTCGACCGACCGCGCGGTGAGCAGAGTGCGTTGTGCGACCAGGCCGCTGCCGGCGTCGAGCGCACCGCCTGTCGGAGCGATCAGCAGCGGCACCATCCCGCCGGCCAGAATCGTCTCGCGCACCGTCGACACGCCGTCGAGGTCGGTGGGATCGACGAGGATGCCGATGACGCGCCCGTCGGTCGGCCAGGTCTGCCCGACCTGCGACAGCGCCGGGCTCGGCGTGACCGTTTTCGGTCGCGTGGTGGAAGCCGGCGCCGGCAGTCCGAGTCCCTTGGCCACTTCGGCGCACAGCGTCGGGTCGACGTTGGCCAGCACGAGCAGTTCGCGTTCCTTGATGGTCTGCTCGTAGCACTTGCCGAGCTCGAAGGTGAACGCACGGACGACGTGTTCCTTCTCGACCGGCGAGAGGCTCAGCCAGAACAGCCTCGGCTGCGTGTAGTGGTCCGCGAACGACGTGGGCGACTGCCTGACCTTGACCGACTTCGGCAACGGCTGCGCCACCTCGACCAACGGACGATCCTCGATCCCCGCCTCGAACGGATTGCCGCCGTCGAGGGTGTTCGGCCGGTAGGGGGCGACACCGGCATGCACCGCGTGCTGGTGGAACCCGTCCCGAAGCATGTCGTTGACCGGCACGTGCGGGCGATTGATGGGGATCTGGTTGAAGTTCGGTCCTGCCAGCCTGCTCAGCTGGGTGTCCAAATAGGAGAAAAGACGGGACTGCAGCAGCGGGTCGTCGGTGACGTCGATGCCCGGCACCATGTTTCCGAGGTGGAACGCGACCTGTTCGGTCTCCGCGAAGTAGTTCGTGGTGTTGCGGTTGAGCGTCATGATGCCGACCGGCTGCACCGGGGCGAGTTCCTCCGGCACGATCTTCGTCGGGTCGAGCAGGTCGATCCCCTCGAACGTCTGCCGTGGCGTGTCCGGCAGGATCTGCAGGCCGAGTTCCCACTGCGGGTAGGCGCCGGACTCGATGGCGTCGGCGAGGTCGCGGCGGTGGAAGTCCGGGTCGATGCCGCTGATCATCTGCGCCTCCTCCCACACCAGGGAGTGCACGCCCAGCTTCGGCTTCCAGTGGAACTTCACGAGCGCCGTCTCACCGTCGGCGTTGACGAGTCGGAACGTGTGTACGCCGAAGCCCTCCATCGTGCGGTACGACCGGGGGATGCCGCGATCGGACATGTTCCACATGACGTGGTGAGTTGCCTCGGTGTGGGTGGACACGAAGTCCCAGAACGTGTCATGCGCACTCTGCGCCTGCGGGATCTCGCGGTCAGGATGCGGCTTGCCGGCATGGATGACGTCCGGGAACTTGATGCCGTCCTGGATGAAGAAGACCGGGATGTTGTTGCCGACCAGGTCGAAGTTGCCTTCCTGGGTGTAGAACTTCGTCGCGAATCCACGGGTGTCGCGCACCGTGTCCGCTGAACCGCGCGAACCCAGCACGGTCGAGAACCGCACGAACACCGGAGTCTCGACGCCATCGCCCAGGAAACCGGCCATGCAGACGCTCGCGGCCGTGCCGTAGCCCACGAACACGCCGTGTGCGCCGTACCCGCGGGCGTGGACGACGCGCTCCGGAATGCGCTCATGGTCGAAATGCATGACCTTCTCGCGCAGGTGGTGGTCCTGTAGCAGCGTCGGGCCGCGCTCACCGGCTTTCAACGAGTGATCGGTGTCGTGCAGCCGCGCGCCGGCGGACGTGGTGAGGAAGTCGCCCTGCTGCGCGTTGACCACCTGCGGTGCGCCGGTGGGAGCACCCGTCGGTGACACCGTTTCCGGGCCGGTCTGGTCCGGCTTGGGCGGCAACGGACCGCGCGGGTCGGTCGGCTCGTCGAGCGACGGCGGCTCGCTGGCCGGGGCGCCGGGGATCGACGGGTTCACGAGTTCGGTGACCTTGTCCACGGCCTTGTCGAGAGCCGCCTTCACGAGCTTGCCCGGTTTGTAGGTAGCCACTGCATCCTCCTCGGGGCGGGAACGTATGACTGGCGGTACCCGCACCGCGGCCGTATATGCATCGCAGGCTCTTCTTCAGCACATCCGTGTGGCCAGGACGCTCGCGGGTACCCGTGGCCCTCCAACCGACTCAGGTGACGAGGAGCAAGCGATGGACGACGTTGCCAAGGCGGCCGGACTCGCCCGCGACATCCGAGTGGGAATGCTGACCACGATCGATGAACACGGCCGGATGGCCCAGCTACCGTGCCCGCCCCGACCCTCTACGGGCGCATGGTGGACGCAGAGCACCTGCCGGCCCGCCTGCTCGACGACCTGCGGAACTTCCGCTGGGACGACGGCACCGTCAAGGTCGACTGGACGCTGTCGAAACCCATCCCGAGGAACAACCCGGAGGCCGGTATGGCCGGCACCGTGCATCTGGACTCCGATGTGGACGGTCTCACCGACTTCGGCTCGGCGCCGGCAGGCGGCCGCCTGCCGGACAGTCCGTTCCTCCTGCTCGGCCAGATGACCACGACCGATCCGTCTCGTTCGCCTGAGGGCACGGAGGCCGCTTGGGCCTACACGCACGTGCCGCGTGGAATGCGCTGGGACCGGGACGCGGTCCGTCGTTACGCCGACCGCATTGAACAGGTCGTGGAGCGGCACGCACCCGGTTTCACCACCACGATCCGCGGCCGCCACGTGTCCGGCCCGCACGACCTGCCGGGTGCGAGGTCCTGGCTCGCTCCGCCGTAGCCGCTGTTGAAGTAGACCCGCACCGTGTGGCTGGTGCGGGTCCGCACTGATGCCGCGTTGTTCTTCACACACGCCTTGGCCGGCGCCGGCGCCCATGAGGGGCGCGACCGGGGCCAGTGCGGCCCCGGCCCCGGCGGCGAGCATCATGCGTGCGATTTCACGATTTTCCTTTTCGTGAAGTGTCGATGATCGGGGTGGCGTCTGGGCTTCTGGTCAGTGCGTGCGCTGGTAGTCCTCCCAGGTCCGGATCGGGATCCGGGGCCCGTCGTCGGGGCGGTGGTTGGCGAGGCCGTTGAAGCCGAGGTAGTAGTCACCGACCTGGTTCTGGGCCTGGCCGGCCTGGTCGGTGTCGTTGATCGCTACAGCGTGGATGTGCCATGGCCAGTCGCCCTGGGACGGGCTGCGGACCCAGGCGGCGAAGCCGACCTGGCGCAGCGCACGGGCGGCGGCGGTGCGGGTGTCGGCGGACATGCCGTCGACGTTGATGTCCACGACGCCGCCGCCGTCGTGGGTGCCGGCGGAGGTCGGGTCGCCGCCGGGGTTGTAGGAGCCCTGCGACAGCACGAGGCGACGCCCCAGCAGACGTTCGGCCTCGGTGAGCATCGCCTGGGTACGGGTGTTGACGACGTACCCGTCACGCTGGACCTTCGAGCCTGGTTTGATCACGTGGGAGACGGTGAACCGGCTCTGCCCGAGCGTGGCCAGCGAACTCGCGCCGGGCAGCCCGTTCGCGGCCAGTCCGGTGTGTCCGAGCGAACGCTGGTAGGCCGCGTACGCCTTGATGGTCGTGGTTCCGAAGTAGCCGTCGACCCACTGGGCGTCCAGCAGATTGCGTGCTTGGAGTGCCCGCTCGACGGCCAGCACGGAATCCTTGGCGCCCGGGGTCAGCGTGTCGTCGGCGCGCCGGGGATCGATCTGGGCGGCCAGGACGGTGGCTTCCATGTTGACGACGGGAAGTGCGGCGGCGGTTTCGGCCGGGGACGGCAGCGCCCGTGGGGCTACGGCTGAAGCCTGCGTCACGCTCAACGCCAGGCAGCCCAGGACAGCGAAGGTCGCCAGCGCCGTAGTGGCGCCCTGGGTCTTCATCTTTGTCTTCATGCTTCTTTCCGTTCGGTCAAAGCCCGGCCACGGCCTCGGTCCAGCGCCGGGAATCGTGTGCGTGCGGCTTGTCATGGAGGTGCATTTCCTGGCGGCTGTACGAGGCGCCAGGTCAGCAGCGGAGATCGGTCAATGCGGTGGCGTCCCCGGAGGCGGACAGGGGGAGGCCTGCGCGGTTCCGGCGGCGCCTGCGAGGACGGGCACGGCGAGGACCACGGCAGTGGCCATTTTGGACATGGTCGTTCCCTTTGTTCTGGCAGTGGGGACAGCGCGAGCGCAGTGCCTTGGGGACAAGACTCGGACATGGCGCTGACAAAGCTCTGACACGGCGATGAGCAGAGGCTTCGACTTCGACGGCACGGTCGAGTGGGTGCGTGACGAAGAACTCGCCTACGACCTGGCCGGTGGTGTCGGCACGATCGTCATGATGGGCGTGACGCCGAGCCAGAAGTTCGAGTACAGCGTGATCGGCGACACCGTCGCAAAGGCCCACGAGATCGCAGACCAGGCGAACGCGCGCTTCCCGGCCGTGTGAAGTGCAGGGGCGTTGCCAGCGGCCGGGACGCCATTGAGGACAATGGTCCCCGACGCCCGCGTCCAGCTTCAGGAGGATTGTTGATCCACAAGTTCTCGGTTCGCTCCGTCGGCACCGCGGAGCCCGACATCCGTGAGCTCGGCCGATCGTGGGAACTCGACGACCTCGAGGTGTGGCGCGACTACTACGTCGAGTTCGAGGGCGCCCCGGAACCGGCTGCGCTGACCGAGGTGGCGGGCGTGCTCGGTGACGAGCTCGACGTCGAGGTCACCGTGGACCAGCCGCTGGCGGCGGGCGATGTGCAGGTGGCCTACAAGCGCGGCGTGGTCGACAACGAGAGCGACTCGATCATCACCGTCTGCGGCCTGCTCGGCGTCAAGGCGCGCGCGGGCAAGGTCGCGACCACCTACCGGTCGGCCTCGCCGCGGCTGCGCGACCTGGTCGCCTCGACGCGGTTCAACGCCACGATCGAAGAATTGCACGACGAGGAACCGCGGTACGACACTCTCGTGCCGCAAGGCCACTACGAGGCGGCCGTGCAGTACGACCTGCGCGGACTCGACGACGCCGCGCTCACCGAGCTGGGCGTGGCCGGTGGCCGCAACCTCTCGCTCGCCCAGATGCGGCACGTGCAGCACATCCAGGCGACGCTCGGCGACGAGTTCGTCACCGACGTCCTGTTGGAGGCGCTCGACGCGCGCTGGAGCGACCACTGCGCGCACACCACGTGGAAGTCGCTGGGCAGCCTGCTCGGCAGGCTCGTCGCCGCCGCCAAGGACGTGGCGAACCCGAACGTGCTGAGCATGTTCCACGACAACGCGGGCGTCTGGGACTTCTACGACGGTCAGGCCATCGCGATCAAGGCCGAGACGCACAACGGGCCGTCGGCGATCTCCGGCTACTTCGGCCAGCTGACCAAGCTCGGCGGGGTGCTGCGCGACATCCTCGGTACCGGGCTGAGCGCCGACCCGATCGGCAGCTTCGAGTACACGGCGATCGGCGAGCCCGAGGCGCCCGCGCCGATCAAGGGCAGGCCGGACGCGCGCAGGCTCGCCGGGGAGACGATCCGGGCGATCAAGGAGTACGGCAACACGTTCGGCGTGCCGATGATGTCGTCGCGCATGACGTTCCACCCCGCGTACCGTGCCAAGCCGTTCGCGCTCGGCGGCAGCATCGGCCTGCTGCCGGTCTCCGCCGCGCAGCGCGGTACCCCGCAGCCGGGTGACTTCGTCGTGCTGATCGGCGGACTGACCGGCAACGAGGGCATCCACGGCGCGTCCGCGAGCTCCGCGGGCGCCACGATGGACACGGCCTCGGTGCAGATCGGTGCGCCGCTGGAGCAGGTCAAGTTCCGCAAGGCGCTGATCGAGCTGCGCGAAGAGGGCTGCATGAGCGCACTGACCGACGTCGGTGGCGCGGGCCTGAACAGCGCCGTCGGTGAGATCGGCGAGGCGTGCGGGGTGTGGATCAACACTGCGCTGGTTCCGCTGAAGACCGCGGCGTTGCCGATGTGGCGGATCCTGCTGTCGGAGTCGCAGGAACGGATGCTGCTGGCCGTGCCGCCGGAGCACCAGGAGCGCGCGAAGAAGATCCTTGACCGCCACATGGTGCGCTCGACGGTCATCGGCCGGTTCGCCGACACGAACCGCTACCACGTGTTCCACGCCCCGGACCTGACCGAGGAGGCCCTCATCGCCTCCGCGCCGGACGCCGTGCCCGCGCACCAGGGCGAGCTCGGCTTCGACGTGTCGTACGACCTGCTGGACATCGAGGTCGAACGGCAGGAGGTCGGCCCGCCGCCACGTCCGTCCGGTGCGCCGCAGTGGCCCTCGCTGGCGCCCGCCGAGCTCGCCGGCCTGCTGGAGCAGGTCGTCAGCGACGCGGAGGTGGCGTCGCAGCACCACGCGGACTCCCAGTACGACTCCACGGTCCAGGGCAACACCTGGTACGGCCCGCACTACGGCACCGAGCAGTCGGTCCGCACGGCCTACTGGGCGGGCACGCCGGTCGCGGGTTCGCCGGCCGCCGCCGTGGTGAACACCGCGTTCAACCCGTGGATGTTCGACGCCGACCCGGTCGCCGCGACGCGCCAGATGTTCTGCGCGGCGATCGCGGGCCAGGTGCTCGCCGGTGTCGCGGTGCGCGACATCTGCATGTGCGACAACTTCTACACCCCGCACCTGTCCGAGAACTGGCGCGAGTGGCTGGTCGGCATGGTCGACGAGCTGGCCGCGCTGGTACGCCACTTCGGCGTGCCGCTGATCTCGGGCAAGGACTCCTCCGCGGGTTCCGTGCACACCGACGAGGGCCTCGTCAGCGTGCCGCCCGCGGTGTTCCTCAGTGCGCTGGGCAAGGTGCCGAACCGGGACCGCCTCCTGCGGGAGCAGTGGACCGCTCCGGGCAACATCCTGGTCCGTATCGGCCTGTCCACCTCGTCGCCGGTCGGCACCGTCGCCGCTCGCAAGCTCGGCCTTCCGGCCGGCGGGCTCGACGACCTGGCATTGTCCGATGTGGACAGCTATCTGACCGCGCTCGCCGCGAGCAGGAACCTGTTGCGCAGCGGTGCCCGCATCGGCGCCGGTGGCGTCGCGGCCGTGCTCGCCCAGGGCGTGCTGGCCAGTGGCACCGGCGTGCGGCTGGACTCCGCGACCGCCGAGTCGCTCTTCGCCGAGCACCGCGTCGGCGCTGTCGTCGAGGTGGCCCCGGACGACGTCGGCCGCCTGCACGCCGAGCTGAACCCGGTCGTGCTCGGCGTGCTCACGCCCGGCGCCGGAATCCAGCTCGACGACACCGACCTGTTCACCCCGGCCGCGCGCGACGGCTGGCTCAACTCGTTCACGGCGAGGATCGCATGAAGCCGACCGTCAACGTCCTGTACCTGCCCGGCACCAACTGCCAGGAGGAGACCGTCGCGGCATTCGCCGCGGTGGGTGCGACCCCGCGGCTGAGGTTCGCGGCTGACCTGCTCGCAGGCAATGAGCGGCTCGACGACGCCGACATCCTCTGCATCCCGGGCGGGTTCTCGTTCGGCGACCACCTCGGCGCGGGTGCCGTGGCGGGTGCGTTGTTGCACAGCCACCTGGCCGACCAGTTCAAGGCCTGCCGCACGCGCCCGTTGATCGGCATCTGCAACGGCTTCCAGATCGCCGTGCGCGGTGGCTGCTTCGGCAAGGTGGGGCTGAAGGTGAACAGCTCCGGCACCTTCCGCAACGAGGAGTACCAGCGGCACGTCGTCGACGAGGACAACGACAGCCCGTGGCTCACCGGCCTGGGCGGCCAGGCCCTCGTCTTCCCCTGCGCGCACGGCGAGGGCCGGTTCCACCCCGGCAACACGACGTCGGCAGCCGAGTACCGCGTCGCGCTGCGGTACGAGAAGGAATCGAATCCGGACGGCTCGTTCGACAACATCGCCGGCATCACGAGTGTGGACGGACTGTCGTTCGGCCTTATGGACCACCCGGAACGGGCCGTGGACCCCGAGGTACGGCTCGCGTTCTTCGAGAATGGGGTACGCGCCGTTCGGTGACGCTCGCCGCACGGGGTTCGCCCACGTCCAGTGGTCGACGTGGAAGGCCTCACGCCGTTCGCATTCGGTGTGGCGGCCTCTGCGTGCGCAACCACCTCGGCCGGCAACCGCGTCGTGCGCTGTCCCAGTTCGCACGACGCGGTTGCGCCTGTTTCACGGCCTGCAGCGCCGCAGTCGCCGACGAGTGCTCGGCGGCTTGATCAACGTGTACGAACCTGCGGTGGGCCTGACACGCAGGTCAGGCCCACCGGACCACGTTTTGGCACCCCACAAGCTGCGCGGCGGACGCTGTCGCGACCGCCGCGCAGTCAGAAACCGCGGGTCACTTCACCTGGTAGGCCCTGATGACCGTCTGGGTCACCGTGTTGCCGTCCTGGTCCGCAGCGTTCGCGCGCAGCGACACGAACCCAGACGCCGGGTTCCGGATGACCGCCGACCAGCTGCCGTTCACGCGCAGCACCGGCACCCGCTGCCAGGTCTGCCCATCGTTGTGGGACACCTCGACCTGCTTCGGCTCGGCCTTGCCGCCCTGTGCGCCCGGCTGCCGGTCGACGCGCAGCGGTACCGGGAACAGCGCGTTGCGGGGCGCGTGGTTCGTCAGGTCGAGTTCGGGGTCGAAACCGATCGACAGCAATGGCAGTGGTGTGGCGGCGGTGGTGTGCCCGGACCGGAAGCCCCATTCCGCACTGACCTTTGTGGACAGTGGCCATCCCGGGTTGCTTCGGCTCGCCTCGGCGGTGAGCCGGTAGTTCGCCGCGCCCGCGGGCACCGTGAACTGCCCGCTGCCGGGTTGGCCGCTGCGGGCGATCTCCTTGCCGTCGAGGTAGAGCACGGTGTCGCCGGTGTCACCGGAATCGGGGAACCCGGAGTGGCCGGCCGAGTCGGAGAACAGTGGCAGCCGGGTGTTGATCTTCTCGCCCGCGCGGTACGCCAGGTGCGGCTCGCGCGAGAAGAAGCCTGCCGACCCGGTGACACCTGGCCCGATCACGGCCTTGCCCCAGTCCACAGTGGCCTTTTCACCGGGCTTGAAGGTCCGCTTGGCGGCCTCGTAGTCCTGCACGGCACCGCCCGCCGGCACGCTCACGGAGTTCGCCCAAGTGGCGGGGGAGTAGTACTCGGTCCGCTCCCGGGGAAGCGGAGTCGGCGTCGACTCCAGCGCGCCCTCCAGGTCGTACTTCCCGTCGGTGGCGAACATCGACGCGTAGCCCACACCGTCCACCGGCGCCCGGTAGGTCGTCTTCACCGTGGCCAGATCGCTGTTGCGCGGCCGATAGGTCACGTTCGCCGGAATGTCCCCATAGCTGGGGAACACCAACTCGTACCGGTACGGGCTCACCGGCAAACCGGTCAACGTCACGGACGCGTTCGGCAACTTCGCCAGCCGAGCGCCCTCGGGGCTGAACGTGGCTGTCAACGGGAGTGGCGGCGCCTCCGTCAACCGCACGGGGCTGCCGGAGAAGTGGAACAGTGCGGAGTTCGCGCCCGCCTCGGCGATCGCCCGCGCCCGCGGGCTGAACTCGAGGCCTTCACCGTCGCCCAGGGTGAACACCGCGAGTTTGCCCTTGAGATCGGCCGCGGCGATCTCGCCGGGTGTGGCATGTCCAACGTCCACAGCGGACAGCGCACGGGTGTCGGTCGTCTGCGGCGAGCCCGGTATCCACTCCACGGGGACCTCGAACGACTCGGGCTTGCCGACCGTCAGCCGGACCTGTGGCCGTTCGAGCTTCATCCGGTCGAAGTACCGGAATTCCTTGGTGTGCTTGGTGGTAGGCGCGGCGTAGTCGTTGTTGTCCGAAAAGCTGTAGTAGCCCACGCCACGCGCGCCGGTGTCGACGACCATCCCGTTCGTCCAGGATATCGGGCGGGCGTCCTTCTCGTCGGCCCGCACGGTGACCTTCTTACCGTTCCTGGCGTCCAGCGTGACCACGGTGTCCTTGTGCAGGTCGACCTCCGGGTCGGCCACCCTGGTGCTCGCCGGCAGGGGCTGACCAGGCACTGCGGTCTGGATCGTGCCCAGCACGGCGTACCGGCCCGCAGGCAGCCGCACGGTGCTGTTGTTCCCGATCAGGTCGAAATCATCCTGGCCGGTGCCCAGCGGAACCCACATCGCGCTCGCCAGCAGGCCGCCGGCCGGCGCAGCGCCGTTCTGGTCGATCAGCTTCGTCGTCAGGTCGTAGCTTTCCGGTTCCTTGTACGCGCCGACCGGCGTCTGGATCACCGTGTCGCCGGCGCCGCTCCTGGCGACGAGCCTGCCGCCGTAGACACCGATCTGCGTGGCGGAGTGGTCAAAGGTGACCGACACCGTGGCCTCGCCGTTGGCGGGCACCACGACCTGGTCGACGTTCGTGCGGAACGCCGGGACGTCCAAGCTCAGTTGCAGCGAAACCGGTGCGCTGCCGGTGTTGCTGTACGTGATCTGCTTGGTCAGCGTGGGCTGGTTGTGCGGCCACCGCACGAAACCGAGGCTCAGGCTCCCGGTGCTCGGGATGATCGTCTGCCTGGACGCCCGGCCCACATCGAGCCGGCCGGCGCCCTGCTGGTAGATCGTGGCGTCGATCGGGGTCGCGCTGCTCATCAGCGCGGCCTTGATCCGCTGGCCGGTCCAGTCCGGGTGCTGCGCGGCCAGGATCGCCGCGGCACCAGCCACGTGCGGCGTCGCCATGGAGGTGCCGCTCAGCCGCGCGTGGTGCTCGTCGACAGCGCGGTCGGCGAGCGTGCCCTCGGCCCGTGCGGCCACGATGTCCTCACCGGGCGCGGCGATGTCCGGTTTGACGGCGTAGTCCTTGAACCGCGGTCCGGGCTGCGAGAACGTGCTGTACTTGTCCTGCTTGCTCACACTGGCCACGGCCAGCGCGGCGTCTGCGGACGCCGGGCTCGCAACAGGCGTGCGCTGGCCGTAGTTGCCGGCCGCGATCACGAACAACGTGCCCTTCTCCGCCGAGAGCCGGTTGACCGCGATCTCCAACGGGTCGCTGACGCCGTCGCCGGACCCGCCGCCCAGGCTCATGTTCACGACCTTGGCGCCGCTGTCCGCGGCCCACTGCATGCCCGCGAGGATTGCGTCGAACGGGCAGCCGCCGGTCTGGCAGACCTTGCCGATCAGCAGGTCCGCGCCCTTGGCGACGCCGGTGTACTTGGCGCCACGGCCGGCGACGGTCGAGGCCACGTGCGTGCCGTGCCCCACGTTGTCGACGATGCCTTCGCCGGTGAAGTCCTTCTCGCCCTTCACGATCCCGGCCAGGTCAGGGTGTTTCGGGTCGTAGCCGGTGTCGAGGACCGCGACGGTCGCGCCCGCGCCGGTGTACCCGGCCTGCCAGGCGGCCGGCGCGCCGACCTGCGGCACGCTCACATCCAGTGATGGATGAACCTTGCCGTTGAGCCAGATCTTGCCCACGTCGGCCTTGTCGAACAGTTCCGCGGCCTTGTTCTTCGGCGTGGCCACCGCGGAGAGCTCGACCGACGGCAGCTCGCGGGTGATCTTGCCGAGCGTCCGGGCACCTTTGGACTCGACCAGCAGCGGGATCTCAGACGTGCTGTCGTCGTCGTAGCCCAGGTCGATCAGGCCTGTCACGTCGAACAGCTTGCGATCGAGTCTGCCCGCCCGGATCAGCGGCTCGGCGACCGATGGGATCACCGTGACGCCCCTGGCGCTGACCGACTTGATGAACCGCACCGGCCCGAGCCGGGCGGCCGGCTGGATCTTCGCGTCCCAGGAGCCGTCCTTCCTGGTCACGGTCACCTTGTCACCGGTGATCAGCGTGACCGTTCTGGGCGCCTCGGCCGGCGCGGGTGTGGGTTGTCGCGCGGCCGCCGGTGAGACGGCCACACTGGTGGCCACCACGGCGAAGACCGCCGCATGGATGAAACCGCGTTTGTGCACAGATCGCCCCTTGTGACGTCGGCTGGTGTTTCCTCTAGTACCTCTATGACTCGTTGAGTGGATCAACTTGTTTATTCGGGAAGCCGGTAAACGGATCGCCGTCGACGTGAGTCTTCAAGGGTGATGGCTGACTACGACGACTTCGCCCGTGCGCAACTACCGCGGTTGCTGCGGTACGCGACGATGCTCACCGGCGACCGAGAGCAGGCGGCTGATCTGGTGCAGGACGTGCTGGTCAAGGTGTACCGGCACTGGTCCCGGATCAGCGGCACCGATCACCCCGACCGGTATGTGCTGCGGATGGTGACCAATGGCTACCTGTCCTGGCGACATAGCTGGTCTGCGCGTGTGATCGCGTCGGGGGACCTCCCCGACGAGGCACGGGCAGACGATTTCGCGTCGGACCACGCCGCGCGCGAGGACATGTGGCAGCGCTTGGCGCGGCTGCCCAAGCGCCAGCGGGCTGTGGTGGTGCTGCGGTACTACGAGCAGCTGCCCGATCCCGAGATCGCCGGGCTGCTCGGCTGCGCTCAGGCCACCGTCCGGGCACACGCCCACAAGGCATTGGCGGCACTGCGAAACGGCTTGGCCATCGAGCAGATGGCGGAAGCCAGGGAGACGTGATGAACATCGAGAACCTGATCAAGGACACCTTCACGGCGCGCGAACACGACGCGCCCGACAGCGACGCGGTGCTTGCCGCGGCGCGCCAACGCATCGACAGCAGGCGCTCCGGGCTGAGCCGGCCGTTCGCGGTCGCCGTCGGGGCGACCGTGCTGACCCTCGGCGCGGCCACCGCCGTGGTGCTGAACCGGCCGGATCCCGCAGAGCAATCCCAGCTCATCGCCACCGCCAACGGGCCTCAAGGCAGCCAAACCCCGGCGGCTACCGGACAGGCCACGCCGGGTCTGCAGATGCCCTACTCCCTTGGCTGGCTCCCGCCGGGCTCGGTCGCCTACCGGGCGCACCGAATCAACACCGGGTCCAGCGCGGCCAACCCGGACGCGCCCCTGTACGGCGGCGAGTACATGCTGACCGTCACGGCCGACGGCCAGGTCCTGGAGGTCGACGTCCAGCAGGTCCGGATGGTGCCGGTGGACCAGGCGACGTTCAAGTCGGGCCCAGGCCAGTCCGTGACGATCAACGGGCAGCGCGGGGTCGAGAGTTCGGTATCCACCGGGCCAGGTGGTTACGAACTGTACGTGGCGCACCCCGACGGCGGTTCGATGTACGTGAACGTGTCCGCCGCGCCGGGCAGCAACGCGCCCGCGCAACAACTCATCGAGGCCGGCCGCCGGATCGCGGAGAACATCCAGTTCCCGGGCACGACGACCGTCACCCCGGCGTACGGCCTGCGCGACCTGCCCAACGGGATGCGGATCTGCGCCTTCAACGTCGAACAGGGCCCGGGCCAGGCCCCGGCGGCAGGGCCAGGGATCAACACGAGCTACTCGCTGGGCACGTGCACCGTCCAGCCGTCGATCTACGTCAACAGGGCTGTCGGCGGCGAGCCGACCGGCACACCGGGACAACCCGTGCAGGGCCACGCGACGCGCTACGTCGACGAGAACGGCTACCACCAGTTGTGGGTCCTCGACGCGGTCGAGGGAGCCCCGGTCGTCATCGCCGGCCGGGTACCGCAGGCCGACCTGTACGACATCGCCAACCGGCTCGTCCTGCCGCAATGACTGCGGCTCGAACAGGGTTGAGCCAGAATCTGTTGCCGTTCAACCCTGGGGTACAGGTTCTGGGGTGACTGGGAGGTAGAAGCGGCGACGTCGTGCAGAGGGCCGGTGTTGTCGTCTGGCGGCCGTCGGCAGTGGATGACGCGGTTCTGACGACGACACCGGCTCGGCCGGGTTTTGAAGAGGTGGAGCATCGACGGCGGATGACCACGATGAGCGCTGTGATCACCACCCTCGGCGCACTGCTCGCCATCCCGATCCCCGGCGCCATCCAGGTCATCCTGCGTGACGTCTGGAACCACCGCGCCGCACGTCCGACCTGATGCGTCAAAGCCGGCCACGACGCCGGAAAACCGGGTACAGGCCGGTGCAGACCAGAGCCATGAGCAGCAGCGCGAACGGGTATCCCCACACCCGGTCCAGCTCGGGCATGTGGCGGAAGTTCATTCCGTAGATCATGCCTTTCAGCGTGGGAGCGAACAGGATCGCCGCCCATGAGGAAATCCTCTTGATCTGCTCGTTCTGCGCGTGGCTGGCTTCGGCCAAACGTGCGGCTGGTCCTCCATCCGGTGCCGCACGCCGACCAGGTCCGGTGTGTCGCTGTGCCGCACCGTGAGCACGAAATCGTGGCCCACGAACGGAGGCCGATCCAGGCCGTGCTGTCGGGCTGCCGACAAGAGAAGCCGGGAGGTGCCAGTCGCCGCGCGATCGCGGGCCGACCGACTGCCGGCGTAGCACGGTGTTCTCGAGTATCGCCATGCCGCTTAATCTGCACGGCTGCGGTTCTCGGCACACAGCCCGGACACAACGACGACCCCGACCAGGAGGTACCCGTTCCGGTGAGGTCGAGCCGTGGTGACGGCCTCACCGTGGGATCGGCGAGGCCGTCACCATTGCCCGAGCACGGCGGACCGGCGCCGGTGGAGGTACATCGGGCGAATCGGACTCCGGCTTCAGTCGTACTTGTCCTGGTTGAGGAAGCGTGCGAAGCCACGCCACGAGTTGGGCCCCATCGCGCCGTCGATCGGGCCGGTGTAGCCCCACTGTGCGGCCAGTCGCTGCACCGCCGCCCACGTGTTCCCGCCTGGCACGCCGTCGATCGGTCCCGTGTAGCCGTGCCCGCGCATGGCCCGCTGCAACGCGGCGTAGGTGTTCACCCCCGGCACACCGTCGATCGGACCGGCGTAGCCCCATTCCGCCGACAACCAGTTCTGGGCGCGCTGCCAGAACACCACGCCCGGTATCCCGTCCTGCTCGGTCGACGTCTTCGGCAGCTTCGGCGGTCCACCAGGCGGCGTCACCACGTCGAACGCGCCGGGACGCGCCACGTTGAGGTCGACCCGCATCCCGCCCACCGAGCCGTTGGACGTGTACTGGTGCGCGCTCCATGTCGGGTACGCGCCGCCGAGGTTCGGCTCGCCGGGGTAGGAGCCGTTGTTCGCGCCCCACGACGCCACCCACAGCTTCGTGCCGGTGGCGATGGTGCGCGACCACGTCCCCGACCGCAGGTCGGCCGCGCCCATGTAGAGCCACGGCACGTGATCGCCGACGCGGTCGTGCACGCGGGTGAAGAACGCTGCAACGTCGGTGTCGTTCCACAGCCGGGTCGAGTCGTCCAGCACCTCGTTGTCCAGCGCGAGCACATCGCCGCGCCGGTAGTCGTGCAGGTGGTCGGCGAAGTAGTCGGCGGCGTGCACGGGTGTCGAGAAGTCGCCGGCCACCCAGTAGTGGCCCACCCGAAGCCCCGCGGCCCGTGCCCCGGCGATCTGGGTGCGGTAGTGCGGGCTCGTGTAGGGCCCTTCGTCGAGTTGCGAGCCACCGGCCTTGACGATCGCGAACCCGTGGCCGTCGGCGCGGGCTCGGGTGAAGTCGATCCCGGCCTGCCAGGTGGCGACGTCGACGCCGCTGACCACGCCGGGCGGTACGGGGGTCGCGACGGCGATGACCGCCGCGACCAGTGCGTGAACCAGCACTGCGTCCCCTTAGTTGTACTTGTCCTGGTTGAGGAAGCGTGCGAAGCCACGCCACGAGTTGGGCCCCATCGCGCCGTCGATCGGGCCGGTGTAGCCCCACTGTGCGGCCAGTCGCTGCACCGCCGCCCACGTGTTCCCGCCTGGCACGCCGTCGATCGGTCCCGTGTAGCCGTACCCGCGCATGGCCCGCTGCAACGCGGCGTAGGTGTTCACCCCCGGCACACCGTCGATCGGGCCGGTGTACCCGTGCTCGATGCGCAGCCAGTTCTGTGCGCGCTTCCACATGATCGGACCGGGGACGCCGTCCTGCTCGGTGGTGGTCTTCGGCAGGCCCGTGCCGCCACCACCGCCCAGGTAGGTCAGCGGGTTGATGCGCGTGCCGCTCGGGTTGATCATGTGCCAGTGCAGGTGCGGGCCGGTGGACGAGCCCGATCCCGGTGCTCCGGCCGCGCCGCCGGACAGCCCGACGACCCCGCCCATGCCGACCCGCGTGCCGGAGGCCAGCACGAACTGCGACAGGTGCATGTACTGGGTGCGGTAGCCGTTGTCGTGCTGGATCGTGACGGTGTGGCCACCCGTGCCGTTGTTCGGGATGTTGGTCACGACGCCACCGCCCGACGCGGGCAGCTGCGTGCCGACGGACATGCCGTAGTCGATGCCGCCGAGCGAGCCGTCGTTGAGGTGGTCCTGCCAGGTCCCCGTGATCGGATAGCCGCTGAAGGGGTTGTAGAAGCCTGGGACGGCGGCGAGTGCCGAGCCCGCGCCCACTCCGATCGCGGTGACGACACCGGCCGCCACCGTTCCGTGTAGCAACGTCCGTCTGCTGATCCCGTCATTGGCCATCAAACGACTCCCAGGTTTTCGAGGGATGTGTGATGCCGAACGTAGTGACGGCGCGGGCCGCTGTTTATCGGGTGTTCGACCGACAGCCATTCGGGTGGTGCAGCGTGATCACTCGATTGCGACGCATGCGCAGGACCGCCACCAGGCTCTGACGAACCGCGTTGAGCCCACGCACCACCCCGGCGTCTCTCGGTCGGCAACGTGGGTCGACCGCGCGTTTTTGACCAGTCTGTCCACTGTGGACGACCGAGTTCGTCGAGGATCACGGTGGATGTTGTGCCGTCTGTCCCGCGCCTCGTCAGCAATCCGGCCGACCTGCACTTCCACGACCTCGTACCGCGTACGTGGTTCGAGGGGCCAGTACGTGGCCTCTCTGACGATCTTCGATACACGCTTCCGCTGGAGTGGCCTGTCCTTCCGCCGGTCCCGGCGCCGCCGGGCACGCGGGCCACGGACGTGTTCAAGCACCAGATGGTGATGTCACCATCGCAGCGGATGGACGAGACCACGCGGGCCGCCGCGGCGGCGAAGGGCGGAGGAGTCCTCAGTGGATGGTCCGGCCCCGACGTCCGACGGGGCATTGTCGTCACCTTCTACAAGTTCTCTCTGCGTCCTCAAGAGACGCTGCTCCTTCCTGCCGTTCCGCTGAAGCGTGCCCGCACGCGGACTGCTCCGGCCTTCAATCGCCGCGTCCTCGAGCCCGCTCGGTCGGTGCCGGCCAGACGCGCGCGCGTTCGAGTTGGTGGCTGCGTCTCACTCGGTAGGTTCGGGGCTCGCTTCGACGGCTGGGAACGCGATCTCGAGCACGAGGCCGCCCTCCGGACGTGCGTACGGGTTGAGCTCGGCGGAGTGCGCGGCCACGATGGCGCGGACGATCGACAGGCCGAGCCCGTGATGGGCGTTGTCAGAGACCCGATGCAGTCGCTGGAACGGTTCGAAGAGGCGCTGCACCTGATCGGGCGGAACGATGGGCCCGGTGTTCGCGATGACCAGCACTGCCTGGCCGGTGTCGAAGCGGGTGCTGATGTCGATCACGCCGCCCGGCATGTTGTAGTGGATCGCGTTGTCGCAGAGGTTCGCGACCAGCCGCGCGACGAGCGTCGGATCGCCGAGGAGCCAGGCGGGCCGGACGGAGGCCTTGATCCGGAGCCGGTGGCGGTCGAAGTTCGCGGTCCGATCATGGATCGCCTGGCGCACGATCCCGGCGAGGTCCACGTTCTCGACCCGGTTGTGGCCGTGCTCGCTGCCGGCGAGGGTGAGCAGCGACTCCAGCAGCCGGCCGCGCTGCTGGTTGGCGGCGAGCAGGCGCTCGAAGTTCGCCCGGAAGGCGTCCACGGTCGCGTCGGGGTCGATGAGCGGTTCCTCGATCAGCGCGTGTTCGACCGTCAACGGCGTACGCAGCTCGTGGGCGGCGTTGGCGACGAAGCGTTTGTGGCTCTCGAGTGCGGATTCGAGGCGGGCGAGCAGGCTGTCGATGGTGTCGGCGAGGTCCTTGAACTCGTCACGGGGGCCTGCCACGGCCAGGCGCTCGTGGACGTTGGATCCGGATATCTGCCGCAGGCCGACGGTCATCGCCTGTACCGGGCGCAGCATGCGCCCGACGAACAACCAGCCCAGCGCCAGCGAGACCGGCGCCATGATCCGGCTGAACTTTCGTTCGGACGGATTGGATCGGGACGACGCCTTCGACGTGCGTCGGATTGACCGCCCGCGCACGGCGCAGGGGAACCGGCCGGAACGTGACTCCACATCCGTTCCCACGTGAGGCTCGTCATCACCATGCACCAGATCGATCCTGCCGTCGTCGACCCCGAGATCCGCGGCGAACGGGAGTTCATGGAGCTCTGCCGCGCCCAGCTGATCAGCATGCGCGACGAGGTCGCCGCGATGCTCGCCAACCGTGCCGCCGAGGGCGACGGGGTGGGGGACAAGTACTTCAACCAGGGGCTGCGCGAGTTCCGGAAGAAGGTGATCGAGAGCCTGTCCGGGTTCGACGACGCGCCGTTGTTCTTCGGGCGCATGGACTACGCGCCGGGCGGCGTCTACGACCACCGCGCGGGTTCCGGCGCGCGTCTCGTGCACACTCGCAGGGCCGACCGCGACCTCGTGTACGTCGGGCGACGCGGTGTCCGGGACGACAACGGCGAGCCCGTCGTCATCGACTGGCGCGCTTCACTCGCCCGCGCGTTCTACGAGGCCTCGGCGCAGGACGCGATGGGCGTGCGCCCGACGCTACGGCTTCGACCACGGCGGGGTGCTCACCGCGTTCGAGGACGAGCCGCTCGGTGTCGCACACCGGTCCGAGTCCGGCGGTGGGCTGCTGGCACAGGAGATCGAACGCCCCCGTCAAGGACCGATGCGTGACATCGTGGCCACGATCCAGCCCGAGCAGATGCGGCTGGTGCGGGCCGCGCTCGACGAGACGTTGTGCGTTCAGGGCGCGCCGGGCACGGGCAAGACCGCGGTGGGCCTGCATCGCTTGGCGTACATGCTCTTCTCTGAGCGCGACAAGCTGCGCCGGGACGGTGGTGTGGCCGTGATCGGTCCCAACCTCGCGTTCCTCGCCTATATCCGCAACGTGCTCCCGGCGCTCGGTGAGGCCGAGGTAGTGCAGAGCACCATCGACGACATCACCGGTCCCGGCATCCCCGTGACGAGGGTGGACGACATACCGGCGGCGCGGGTGAAGGGCAGCCTGCGGATGGCGGAAGTCGTCTCCCGCCACGTGTGGTCGCGGATCCGGCAGCCGACCGGTGAGGCGCAGATCAAGCAGCAGCACCGGGTCTGGCGGTTGTCCGTGGACGACCAGGCTGACGAGCTCGCGCACGTGCGCGGCCGGGCTCCTGGTTACGGCGCCGGCCGCGAACTCCTGGCTCAGCGCCTTGCCCACCGCGTCCTGCGTCGCATCGAGCAGACGGGCACGGAGATCACGCTCGCGCGGCTCAGCCGCGACCGAGCGATCAGCCAGGCCGTGCGCGAGATGTGGCCGCCCGTCGACCCGGCCCGCGTAGTCTTCGAACTCCTCACAAACCCGGAAACCCTTGCTGTGGCGGCAGAAGGAATTCTCTCCGCTGAAGAGCAGCAAGCCCTCCTGCTGAATCCGCGCCCGCGCGGCGTCAAGTCGATGACCTGGAGCACCCTCGACCTGGCCCTCCTCGACGAGGCCGCCGCCATGGTCGACCGTCCGGTCAAACTGGGCCACGTGATGGTCGACGAGGCGCAGGACCTGAGCCCGCTGCACTTCAGGGCGATCAGCCGCAGGCTGACCGGCGCCTGCACCGTGCTGGGCGACCTGGCTCAGGCCACGAGCCCGGCCGCGGTACGCGACTGGCCAGAGGTGCTCACCCACCTCGAACGCACCGACGGCCGTATCGAGGTCCTCGAGCGCGGTTATCGCGTCCCGGCGGAGGTCATCGACTACGCCGCCCGTCTCCTCCCGCACATCGCCCCTGGCCTTGCCGGCCCGAAATCCTTCCGGCACAGCGCGAACGCCCTGCACGTGACCCGCACCGACAATGGCAAGAGCACTTCGGCCGTCATCGACGCTTGCCGCACCGCACTGGTCGGCGAAGGCTCGATCTGCGGGATCACCGCTGACGAGGACATCGCGGACCTGCGCCGGGCGATCATGGTCGAAGACCTGCCGCACACGGTGCTGGGCGAGACGCCGCTGGAGCAGGAACGCCTCACCCTGGCACCCGTGTCACTGGCCAAGGGCCTGGAGTACGACACCGTCCTGGTGATCGAACCAGCCCGCATCGTCAGCGCGGAACCCAAAGGCCTGCAACGGCTGTACGTCGCGCTGACCCGCGCGGTGAGCACACTGCACGTGATCCACGCCGATGACCTGCCCGCTGCACTGGCTGGATAGGCACCTCAGAACGACCCGCTCGGACAGCCTTCCGGTGCGGTGACTTCGGGGAGCGCACCCAGTCCAGGCGTACCGGTTCACATGGGTGAACAGGACACGGGACAGGAGGGCCGATCGTCAGGTAATCGCAAGGCGGCAGGAAACCCACCAAGCCGCCGTCATCGGGTTGGGTACTTCTTCTCCGCCGCTGCCCAGTGTACGAGCCGGAAGGTATCCAATGATCCACGCGATTGTCGCCGCGGCCATGGCGATGTCCACCGTCGTCCTCCCACAGGCCGACATCCCGCCACCCGGCGCGGTCACCATCGACATGATCAACGGAAGTGGCTGCCCCAGAGGCACGACCTCGGTGTCGGTATCACCGGACAACTCCGCCTTCCATGTGGTCTTCAGCAGCTATGCGGCCAAGGTCGGCCCCGGTGCCGCGCCGACGGACTTCCGGAAGAACTGCCAACTGAGCATCAAGGTGAACGCGCCGGAGGGATTCGTCTACGGCATCTCCGAGGTCGACTACGCCGGCTACCTCCACCTCGAACGCGGTGCCACCAGTTCCCTGAAGTCCAACTACTACTTCCAGGGCATGACGGACACGGGCCACCGCAGCCACAACTGGAAGGGCCCGGTGGATGACGAATGGCAGGCCACGGACGTGGGCTCGCCGATCATCTACCCGCCCTGTGGCGTGAACAGGAACCTCAACATCAACACCGAGCTGCGGGTCAACGTGGGCACGTCGGATCCGAAGAAGACGAGCTTCATGGCGATGGACTCGCTCGACGGCTACGCCAAGACGGACTACCGCTTCTCCTGGAAGCGTTGCCCGTAACCGGAAAACCTGGTCGCAGGCTCGGAACCTTGATGGCTCCGGGCCCGACGACTGTGCTCGTCGACGCGCGATGAGTGAGAGGGCACGCACAGAGCTGGTGCTCCGCGCGCCTGGGCGACTTCGACACCTCCTGCGTCGGTGCCCACGCGCGGCACGTTCGAGCATGAGACGCGTGCGGTGTACACGCCGTTGCGCCAGCGAGTGTGCACCGGACACTTTCATCCGGAAGGCTCAAGCTGATGACTGCTGCCCAGTCCGCGCTGCCAGGCTGCTGTTCCGCCCGTTCACCTCACCATCGGCGACGACAACATGCGGCACTACCTGTTCCCGCCTGGCTTCATGTCCACCGTCCGCGCCGTAGGCTGGTTGTCGTGACCACGACGTCCCCCGCCGCGACGATGAAGATCGGGGAACTGGCCCGGCTGACCGGGGTCAGTGCTCGTTCGTTGCGGTACTACGAGCAGCAGGGGCTGATGCACAGCACGCGCTCCGTCGGCGGCCAGCGGCACTACGCGGCGACGGAGGTCGAACGGGTTGAGATCATCCGGCGGTTGTTCGACGCGGGGCTGAGCAGCAAGGTGATCGCCCGGTTGCTGCCGTGCGTGGACAGCGACGCCAAGGACGTCGCCAAAGACGCTTTCAACACGATGCACGAGGAGCGCGACCGGCTGACCGCCGACATCACCCGGCTCGTCGAGGCCAGGGCCGTCCTCGACGAGCTGATCGAGATCAACACCCGGCACCGGGCCAGGATCGGTGCCGGGTGAGCGTGGTCAAAGGCTCATGTCGATGACGAGCTTGCCCATGGCGTGCAGGGACTCGACGAGTGCCAACGCCTCGTGCGCGCGTTCGAGCGGGTACGTCCGAGTGATGTGCGGGTCGAGCTTTCCGGTGACCATCAGCTCGGCGACGCGTTCGAGGCCTGCCCGGTCGAGGCGGCGGTGGACCATCACGCCACCGAGTTCGGTCACGGACGGGTCCCCGACGGAGATGAGCTTCGCCGCCAGCGGGGCGATCTCGCGCAGCGACTCGCCGCCGACGTTGTCGACCGCGGCGTCGAAGCCGTCCGGGGTCTGTGCGCGGAGCCGGTCCACGACGCCGCCGCCGACGTAGTCCACAAAGGACGCACCGGTCGACGTGACGAGATCCCGCTTCGCCGCGCTCGCCGTACCCGTCACGACCAGCCCTCGGTCCCGGGCCAGCTGGGCCAGCGCGATGCCGACGCCGCCGCCGATCCCGTTGACCAGCAACGAGGATCCGGCGGGCAGGTCGAGCTGGTCCAGCACGTCCAGCGCGGTGGTGCCGGCGACGGGGATGGTCGCCGCCCAGGTGTCCGGCAGCGCGTCGGGGATGCGGGCAGTGGAGTCACCGAGCAGCAGCGTCGTTCCCGCGTACGTGCCCGAGCCGGTCAGGGCGAACCCGGCGACCCGGTCGCCGACGGCCAGGCCGGTCACCTCCTCGCCGACCGCGAGCACGGTTCCGGCCGCTTCCAATCCCAGAACCTGCGGGAAGGGCAGGTGGCCGTTCAACGCGGGGGCGTGTCCGGACCGCAGCTTGTGGTCCGCCGGATTCACTCCCGCCGCCGTGACGCGGACGAGGACTTCGGCGGGACCGGGTACGGGATCCGGCCGCTCGAAGAACTCCTGGACGTCGGCCTCGCCGAAAGTCTTGTACCCCAACGCTTTGCTCATCGTGAACAGCTCCTGGAACGTCGAATCACGGACGATTTCGACGCTATGTGTTGACACCGGTGTCAACTTCCACCCGATGTGACGCGGGCAACTCAGTTCCCGGCGTCCTCGAAGATCAGGAACGTCTTCCGCACAGCGGTATCGGATGAGTTGATCGAGGGCGTTGGCTCGGTCGTTGGGATCGACGTCGTGAAGATCCCGCCGCGGTGTCCGCGGGCCAACTGCTACGCCGAACGGTTCGTCGGCACTGTCAGACGAGAGCTCACCGACCGGCTGCTCATCATCAACGAGCATCACCTGAGGTCAGTGCTGAACCGCTAAGACCGCATCTCGTTTGGGTGTGTTGCGAGGTAGGCGATATCGTTGATCAACGATGAGCGATGTGGAGAAGTGGTGCCCGGAGCCGTTGTGGCTGCTGGCACAGCCGTTGCTGCCCGATGCGCCGCAACGCCACCAGTGCGGAGGCCGGCGGCGCCTGGACGACCGGGTGGTGCTGGCGGCCATCTTGTACGTGTTGCAGACCGGATGTGCCTGGTCGGCGCTGCCGGCGTCGTTCGGGGTCAGCACCCCGACCGCGCATCGCCGGTTCACCGAGTGGGTCGAGGCGGACGTGTTCGCCCGGCTGCACCAGACGATGCTGGATCTGCTCGGCTCGGCCGGGGCGATCGACTGGTCCCGTGCGTCGGTGGACGGCATGCACGTCCGGGCGGTCAAAGGGGGGATCTGACCGGGCCCAGCCCGGTCGACCGGGGCAAGCCCGGCTCCAAGATCCACGCGATGAGCGAGCGCGGCGGCATCCCGCTGACCGTGGGCGTCTCCGCGGCCAACCGCAACGACCACCTCGAACTGGAGGCCGTCGTCGACGGTGTGGTCCCGGTCAAGGGGCTGGTCGGCAGGCCTCGCCGACGGCCGCACAAGCTGCACGCCGACAAGGGCTACGACTACCTGTCCTGCCGGAAAGCGCTGCGACGGCGGGGCATCATCGCCCGGATCGCCCGCAAAGGCATCGAGTCGCCCAAGAAGCTGGGCCGCCACCGCTACGTCATCGAACGGACCCTGGAGTGGGTTTCCCGGTTCCGCCGGCTGGCACGCCGCTACGAACGTAAAGCCGCCCACTTCCTCGGATTCGCCCAGCTGGCCTGCGCGGTGATCTGCTACCGCCGAGCCATCAAGCTGGACCTGCTCACCCCCAACATACACCCCCCCAACGCCATCCTCGAAGATCAGGAACGTCTTCCGCACAGCGGTATCGGATGAGTTGATCGAGGGCGTTGGCTCGGTCGTTGGGATCGACGTCGTGAAGATCCCGCCGCGGTGTCCGCGGGCCAACTGCTACGCCGAACGGTTCGTCGGCACTGTCAGACGAGAGCTCACCGACCGGCTGCTCATCATCAACGAGCATCACCTGAGGTCAGTGCTGAACCGCTAAGCAGGCTGCCCGAAGTCCTGTCCGGAACCTCAGGCGACTCGTTGCTGCGTCAGCAAGTACCACCAACTCGACATCAACAGGCGTTTTTCTACTACCAACAGCGCGTTTCGGGCCCGGGCACCTGGTGCCGGTGCTGCGGGATGTGGAACAGGTTGGGTGTAGTTGACGGCGATTCGATCAAGAGTCGGTGGTACTTGCAGACGCCTGGGCTGGACGCCGAACCGCTCCGCGAGTAACGGACAGGACTTCGGGCAGCCTGCTTAGGTGGCGCATTACAACCACCGTCGGCCACACCGGGCGCGGCACCACAGCCCGCCACGACCTACTGGGTCGCCAGGCAGGGGAGGACGCCGGCGTCGCACACGCATTGGGCTACCTCGGCCTCATGGCGATCCATACCGGCGAACTGGACCACGCGGCGTGCGAGTGACGGGAGGCGATGTCGTCCAAACCGTTGCGCAGGAAGGCACCGAGCTTCGCCGCCCGCTCGTCCAGCCGTTCCTCGACGAGCACGTCCAGCACTCGCCGCCCCAGCACCCCTGCGGGCACGATCGCAGCCTCTTGAACCTGACCAGATCGAACGCCTCACCGTAGATCGCCAGGGCCGTCTCGGCGCAGTCGTCCACGAGTATCACCATGCCGCTTAACCTGCACGGATGCGGTTCTCGACGCGCACAGGTGGCCGACCAGTGTCAGGCACGACCAAACGGCCAGCTTCGGACTGTATGCCGAAACCGGGCATTCGCAGGCAAACTGTGGCTGCTCAACGCGGCTCGCCGCCCGTGAGCAAGGCGGCGAGCCGCGCACGAACGCCTCTGGCGTCAGGATGACTCAGGTCGTCGAGCAGGGCCGCCGCGCCGCGCAGGGCGTCTTGCGCCGCGGATGTGTCGCCTTCCGCGAGGTATGTGTCGGCAAGGCGGGTAAGGGTCGCAGCGTTCTCGAACACGTCTCCGAGTTCCCGGTACAGCGCGAGTGCCCTTTGGTAGCAATCGATCGCACGAGCGTTCGCGCCCATGTGGTGGTGGATGAAGCCGAGGCTGTCCCACGTGACCGCTTCGCCTGTCCAGTCACCGACCCCCCGATGTCGTTCGAGCGCCTCCTGGCACATCGTCAGCGCGCGGTGGTGGCTGCCCAGCTGGCAGAGGTACCAGCCGACCTGGTTCAGCGCGGCGGCCTCGCCTGCGCGGTGACCGCACTCCCGATAGATCTCCAGTGCGCGTTGGCCGTGCCCCAGTGCCTCGGCGTAACTGCCTTGCGCGTCGGCCATCAGCGCGAGGTCGCGATGAATGCCCGCCTCGTCGACGGGAGTGTCACCGAGTTCTAGGGCTGACGTGAGGTGAGCCCGCGCCTTGGCGAAGGAACGCAGCATGATGAACGCCTGGCCGAGACCGCGGTGCGCACTCGCGAGCGCGCGCTGGTCGCCCAGTCTCGCGCCGGCTGCGAGTGCGGACGTGCCGATCTCGACCCAGTCGTGCCACCTGCCCTGGCGATCAAGGAAGTCTGCGGTTGTCCACGCGAGTTGCCACACGTGCTGGTCGAAGCCTTCCGAGACGGCAAGGGGGAGGAGTTGCCGCAGCACCGCGATCTCGTCTTCGAACCACCGCCACGCGGCATGGTAGTCGCTCAGCAGTTCAGGGCGAGTTCCCGATGCCGGGGTGCCCACGTCGATGCGGTCTCTCATGGGACGCAACAACAATGCCCCGGAGAACGCCGTGTGCACGTAGTGGTCCAGGAGGCGGCGCACTGCGTCCTCTCTCGCCGGCGCCAGGGCCTCCAGCCGGAACTGCTCCGCGGCGTACATCCGCACGAGGTCATGGAAGACGAACCGACCCAGCTGGTGTTCCTCGGCCAGGTGCACGCGCGCCAGCTCATCCAGCGCGACTTCCGCCTCCTTACCGGACAGTCCGGCCAGGCTCGCTGTCGCCACAGCGGTGACGTCAGGGCCTGGGTGAACGCCGAGCAGGCGGAACACCTGTGCGGCCGTAGGTCCAAGATGCTGACAGGACAACGAGATCGCGGCCCTCACGCTGGTCTTCGGGTCGTCGTCGTCCAGGGTGTCCAAACGCGACTGTTCGCTGTCCAGCTCGCCCGCCAGTGCCTTCAGGGAAAAGGCGGCGTTCAGCGAGGCTCTGGCGGCGAGCACCGCGAGTGCGAGGGGCAGGAATCCCGCACCCGCGATGAGCTCGTCGACCGCCTGGGGTTCCGCCTCCATCCGGTCGCGGCCGAGGTGACGCTCGAGCAGTGCGCGGGCCTCGCGGCGGTCCATCTGGCGCAGGGTGACCAGATGTGCGCCTTCCCCGGCGACGAGACCTATCAGGTGGTTGCGGCTGGTCACGACCACCATCGAGGCGCCGCCGCCCGGTAGCAACGGGCGGACCTGCTGCACGTCCCGCGCATTGTCCAGCACCACCAGGAATCGCCGTGAGCTCAAGAGACTGCGGTATGCGGCTGCCATCGCGTCGACGTCCGACGGAGCACGATCGGGCGGCACACCCAGCGTGGTGAGCAGCGACCGCAACACCTCCTCCGGCGACACGGCAGCCCCGGCGTGCTCGAACCCCCGCAGGTTGACGTAGAGCTGACCGGCGGAAAACGACTCCTGCACGCTGTGTGCCCAGTGCATGGCCAGCGTCGTCTTTCCCACCCCAGCGGCGCCGCTGATCGCCACGAGTGGCCGGTGCCGACGCAGCAGGTCGTCGAGCACTTCCAGTTCCCCCTCACGCCCGACGAAGAACGGCGAGTGCGCGAGAAGCTGCCGTGGCACCGGCAGGTCGGGCCGCCGTTGCAGCGCGGCGGGCGAAAGCTCGTGCCGCTCCCGGACGGCCGGGTTCGGATCGACCCCGAGCTCATCGGCCAGCCTCCGGCTCAGCTCGGCGTAGTGCCGGTCGGCGTCAGCGTGGCGACCCGACCTGTGCAGCGCCAGGATCACCTGACCGGCAAGCCGTTCGTCCAGCGGGTGTGCCGCAGCTTCGCGGAACATCTCTCCCAGCACGTCGTCCTGTCTGCCGAGTCGTATCGCCACCTCGTTGCGGTCCAGCGCCGCGGCGAACCGCTCGGCTTCGAGGGTGGCGCGCAGATCCTCCAGCCACGGCGTGGTCAGCCCTTCGAACGGCTTGCCCCGCCACAGCGCGAGCGCACGGTTGAGCAATCGAGCCGCCTGGTCGTCATCCGCTGTCCCCACTTCGGCGACCAGCCGCCGGAAGCAGTGGAGGTCAACCGCAGTGGGATCGGCGGTGAGCACATACCCTGCGCGTTCCTTGGCAACTGTCACGTCACCTGCGGCCGCGAGCACCTGGCGCAGCCGTGAGAGGTAGCCGTACAGCACGTTCTTCCCGCGATGCGGCAGGTGCTCTCCCCACACCCGGCTCAGGATCCGCTCCACCGGAACCGCCTGACCGACGTCGTGGAGCAGCGCCACCAGCACGCACCGCTGCCGCGCGTGCCCCACATCGACGCTCTGGCCGTCGACGATTACCTCGACGTCGCCGAGCACGCGGAACTCCACCGACATGCAACCGAACTAACCCGTCACGCCCAGCCGATTCAAGGTCTGTCGAACTATTACTGACATTTTTCTCGGCACGATCGGTCCCGGTCCTCGCTGTTTCCACCTGACGTCGCACCGGGGGAAGAGACATGCGCATCACCAGGAGGCACGCGAAGGCGGGCGCCGCGATCGGCGCGGGCCTCGCCGTGGTCATCACCGCGGTCGCGCTGGTGCCAGAGCCCCAGATGGTGGTATCGCACGGCAAACAGGGCGCAGCCTGCCGTGCGTCCATCCACACGTGCGCTGACAAGCAGTTCGCCGTCGTTGCACCACCACCACCACCACCACCACCACTCGGGCACAAGTGTCGACGCCGTTCGTAACCACCACACGACCAGCCACCAGTGTCGCGCTCCGAGCGGCAAACCCACGCTCTGGGAAGCCTTGGAAGCGGTGTGCGACGCAGCCAGCGAGCCGAAATGGAGGAGCACCTCTTTGCGCGCTTCGTTTTCCTTTGTTGCCGCACGCGTGAAGGCGGCGGAAGCGGGTGCATGGCCTCCGGCGGCTGTAGACGATCCAGCCACCTCACCAGGCCCGCGACCACCCAACCTTCACGCGCACCCCGCCGCGGCGCATGACTTCGGTGGCCCTAGCCGTCGACCACTACGCAGGCGGATCTCTCGGTGGGGTCATCAACGAGTGCAGGTATGCCGCGTGAGGTGCAGCGATGACTTTTCGAGCGGAACACGCTCGCTCGTCGAGCTGCACAGATGTTCCGCAGAGCCTTGATCGCGGCTGCGCAGCCGATGAACGTCGTTGTCCTGGAAGCGATCGGGGGAGGCGCCCAATTCCGGGAACCTTCCCGCGGTTCCATTCGAATGGAGTAGCCACAGCGCGGTTGTGGGACCGACCGGCCAGCGGTTGCTGCTCTGTTCGCGACAAGTCCCTGGCCTGATCGGCCTTCTCGGCTGTCGTCCGGCGCCCACCAGTGCCTTTGACGCACGTTACAGTGCCATCACGCCCCTGGGAGCGCTCCCAGAGACCGGACGTGCTGCTCCTGCAGATCGAACAGCGGGGCATGACAGGAGATCGGAGAACAATGACGTTCAACGGACGAAGGCGGTGGGCTGCGGCGGGAGCAGTGGTCACTACCGCCGTCGTGACAGCCGGGATCGCACTGAGCACGCCCGCGGGCGCCGCACCCGGCTGCCGCGTCGACTACACCGCGAACAACTGGGGCGGTGGGGGTGGGTTCGGCTCCGCCGTGAAGATCACCAACCTCGGTGACCCCATCGCGGGATGGTCGCTGACGTTCACGTTCCCCGGCGCGCAGCGGGTGACCCACGGCTGGAACGCCACCTGGACGCAGTCCGGCGCCAACGTGACGGCCAAGAGCATGTCATGGAACGAAAACCTCGCCACCGGCGCCTCCACCGACATCGGCTTCAACGGCAGCTACACCGGGACCAACAGCCCGCCCACCGAGTTCCGTCTCAACGGGCAGCTGTGCAACGCACCGGGCGGCGTCGACAAACCGCTGCGGGAACTGGCCGCTGCCAAGGGAAAGTACTTCGGCAGCGCGATGACGGTGGCGGAACTGAACGACACGCCGAACCGCGAGCTGACCGCCCGCGAGGCAGGTGCACTCACCGTGGGCAACGAGATGAAGTGGGACGCCACCGAGCCCACCCGCGGCCAGTTCACGTTCGGCGCGGGCGACCAGGTCGTGGCAGGCGCCGTCGCGGCGAGCCAGAGCGTGCGTGGCCACACCCTCGTGTGGCACAACCAGACCCCGGCGTGGGTGCAGGACCTGCCGGCTGACCAGCTGCGGCAGGCGATGCTCGACCACATCCGCGAGGTCGCCGGGCACTACCGCGGCAAGGTGTTCGCCTGGGACGTCGTGAACGAGGCGTTCGAGGAGAACGGGACGCGCCGGCAGTCGTTCTGGCAGCAGAAGCTCGGTGACGGCTACATCGCCGAGGCGTTCCGAGCCGCACGGGCCGCGGACCCTGGCGCGAAGCTGTACTACAACGACTACAACATCGACGGGCTCGGCGCCAAGAGCGACGCGGTGTACGAGCTGGTGCGGTCCTTCAAACAGCAGGGTGTACCGATCGACGGCGTCGGGCTCCAGGCACACCTGTTGCTCGGTGGCGTGCCGTCGAGCATGCAGCAGAACATTCAGCGGTTCGCGGACCTCGGAGTCGACGTCGCGATCACCGAGCTGGACGTGCGGATGAACCTTCCGTCCGACGCGGCGAAGCTCGCGACCCAGGCAGCCGACTACCGCGCCGTGGCGCGCGCCTGCCTCGCGGTCACGCGCTGCGTCGGCATCACCACCTGGGCGTTGTCCGACAAGCACTCGTGGATCCCGTCGGTGTTCCCCGGCCAGGGCGCCGCGTTGCCGTTCGACGAGTCGTTCCGGCCCAAGCCCGCTTATCACGCACTCGTCGCCGCGTTCTCAGGTACGTCGTAGGCCGTGCAGCAGGTGTTCGGTCCCGCGGCACGAGGCCGTCAGCTGCTTCACAGCCGGGGTTACTGCCGCTGTTCGGTCCGCTCAGGTGGGCAGATCATCCGCACATTGGAGATGCCACCCTGGTTCACGCAGTCCTGGGCCAGGTCGTGAACGTGCCAGTGGTAGTCCAGGTCGGACTCGCCCGCATCCACGGTGATCTCGACAGGCGTACAGCGGTGTAGCGGAGTGGAAGCACCGTCGTAGATGAGTCCAGCGTTGTCGACCGTCAGCGGCTGAACGAGTGCCATGAAATCCGTGACGCCGCATTCGATCGCCGTCGACTGGGCACGGAGATTCCCGCGCATCAAGAGGTACCGCTGTCCACGGTGCGGGCGGTGCTGGCGGCCTACCCCGATCACGGAGGGCTGATCCCCGAGGACTTCCCGGACCTGCGTGAGGTCGCTATCGTCTGACGGGCCGTAGTGGCCCTGAAACGTCCTGGGCAACCGGCTTCAGGACGGCTCCGGCGGCAGCCAGGTGCTCTCCGGGGGCAGCGGCACGCGTCGGCGCCCGGCGTCGGTGATCGCGGCACGGAACGCGGCGGCGGCCGGCGACAACGGCCGGTGCGGCACCCGGACGATGGCGATGCGGCGCTCGGCACGCGGCGTGCCGAGCGGCCGGTGCGCCAGCCCGGCGAACTGGGTCAGCGGCAGCACCAGGCCGGGTACCGCCGACACACCCAGACCCGCCGCGACGAGACCCGCCACGGCGCTGATGTTGCGTGCCTCGATCGCGTTCCGCGGGCGGGAGCCGGACTCCGCGAACGCGCGGTCGAGATGCTGGCGGATGCTGGTCGTGCGGTCGAACGCGATGAACGCCTCGTCGGCCAGATCCGCCCAGGCCACCTCGTCCAGTCGCGCGAACGCGTGGTCGGGCGGGAAGACGCAGCAGAACCGGTCGGCGGCCACCGGGGTGACGTCGAGGTCGCCGGTCGGCTCGGCGACCGCGGACACGACGGTCACCGCGAAGTCGACGACACCCGCGCGCACCCGGTCGAGCACCTCGGTCGCCAGAGCGTCCTCTATGGACAGTTCGACGTCCGGATGTGTCCGCTGGTAGGTGGACACGATGGAGGGCAACAGGATCGCGGCGAGCGACGGCAGTGCGGCCACCCGGACCTGCCCGCGCCGCCCGTCCAGGAACCCCGCGAAGTGCCGGAGGTTCGCGTCGAACGTCGCGAGCGTCGAGCGGGCGATCGCCACGAACTCGTGCCCCTCGGCGGTCGGTTCCAGCCGGCGCGTGGTGCGCTCGAACAGCGCGACGCCGAGTTTCCGTTCCACTTCCAGCACGGATCGGCTCAGTGACGACTGTGCGAGCAGCAGAGTTTCGGCGGCCGTGGTGAAGCTGCCGGCGTCGTGCACGGCGACGACCACGCGGAGCTGCTGAACGGTCAGATCCATGCGCACAGTGCATCAATTTATCGAATACCGATGCTTGAAAGCGATAGCGCATTCGCCGGAAGGTAGGACCCACAAGGGCCCGCTTCTCGGACCCGTGTTCGCGATAGTCGGGCCTGAGGCGGCCCCTGGGGTGCGGGCGACAGGAACCACCTCAGGCTCGACTCTCATCGAACGAGATCCGAGAAGCAGGCCCTGGAAGGAGGTCGAAGATGCTCGCCGCGAGTGGCTTCATCACAATCGCCGTGTTCCTGGTCGCGGTGCTGTCCCGGCGGGTGTCCGTGCTCATCGCGCTGACCGCACTGCCGATCCTGGCCGCACTGGTGACCGGGTTCGGCGGCCGGCTGGGCACGTTGATCGGCGACGGGCTGCTGAAGGTCGCCCCGGTCGCGGTCATGATCACGTTCGCGGTCCTCTACTTCAGCCTGATGGTCGACGTCGGCCTGTTCGATCCCGCGGTGCGGCGCGTGTTGCGCTGGGCCAAAGGGGATCCGCTCAAGATCACGGTCGGCACGGCGGTGCTGACGCTGCTCGTCGCGCTCGACGGGGACGGCGCGTCGACGTTCCTGATCACCGTCTCGGCGCTGCTGCCGGTCTACCGCAGGCTCGGTATGCGCCCGCTGGTGCTCGCCGGGGTGATCTGTCTCGGGGCGGGCGTGATGAACATGGTGCCGTGGGGCGGCCCGACCGCGCGGGCGATGGCGGCGCTCAAGCTCGACAGCTCCGAGGTGTTCGTGCCTGTCATTCCCGCGATGGTCGCCGGCATCGTGTGGGTGCTCGTCGCATCCGTCCTCATTGGACGGACCGAAAGAAAGCGCCTCGGCGTGGTGGAGCTCGAACCGGACGAGGACGAGCCGGCGCCGCGCACCCGGCAGGAGAGCCTGCGTTTCTGGTTCAACGTGGTGCTCACGCTCGCGCTGGTCGTGGTGCTCCTCGGGCAGTTGATGAAACTCGAGGTCGCTTTCGTGATCGCGTTCGTGGTCGCGGTGATCGTGAACCGGCCGACGTGGGCCCAGCAGCAGGAGTTGTTCGCCAAGCACGGCGGCAACGTCGTGCTGGTCACCGCGATGATCTTCGCGGCAGGCGTGTTCACCGGCATCCTCACCGGCACCGGGATGATTCCGGCGATGGCGCGCAGCCTGGCCGATGTCATCCCGGACGGTGCGGGCGGGCTGCTGCCGGTCGTCGTGGCCGTCACGAGCATGCCGCTGAGCCTGGTGTTCACGCCGGACGCCTACTACTTCGGTGTGCTGCCGGTGCTCGCGGAGACGTCGTCGGCCTTCGGCGGCAGCGCGGCCGAGGTCGGCAGGGCGGCGATCCTCGGGCAGATGACGACCGGCTTCCCGCTGAGCCCGCTGACCGCGTCCACGTTCATCCTCGTCGGGATGAGCGGCGTGGATCTGGGCGCGCACCAGCGGTTCATCTTCAAGTGGGCGTTCGGCACGACGATCGTGATGACCGTCGTGGCCCTGCTCACCGGTGCGATCTCGTTCTAGGGCCTGTATCGAAGCCCGTGTTCGCGATAGCCGGGCCTGAGACGGCCCCTGGGGGCACGGCCGAAGGGCCCACATACAACAGCGGTATGCGGGCCCTTCGGCCGCACCGCCAGGAACCACCTCAGGCTCGACTCTCATCGAACGAGACTTCGATACAGGCCCTAGGAGAAGGTGTGTCAACCACGAGGATCGGCTGTGGGGCGGGGTTCGCCGGCGACCGGATCGAACCGGCGGAGGACCTGCTTCGCCGCGCCGGGCTCGCCGACCTCGTGCTGGAATGCCTCGGCGAGCGCACGATCGCGCTGGCCCAGCAGCGCAGGCTCGCCGACCCCGACGCTGGTTACGACCGCAGGCTGCCCGCCCGGTTCGAACGGCTGCTGCCACTGGCGGTCGGGCACGGCGTGCGGGTGCTGACGAACATGGGCGCGGCGAACCCGCTCGCGGCCGGCCGGGTGACCAGGGCACTGCTGGACCGGATCGGCGCACGCGCCGCGGTCGCCGTCGTGAGCGGGGACGACGTGCTCGACGAGGTCGATCTGGACGCGCCCGCCTGGGAGAACGGCATCCCGCTGTGCGAGCACGGCGAGATCGTCTCGGCGAGCGCCTACCTCGGCGCGGACGCGATCCGGACGGCGCTGGACACGGGCGCGGACGTGATCATCACCGGACGGGTCGCCGACCCGTCGCTGTTCCTCGCGCCGCTCGCGCACCGGCTCGGCTGGGACCTCGACGACCTCGGGATGACCGCCGCCGGCACCGTCGTCGGGCACCTGCTGGAGTGCGCGGGGCAGCTCACTGGTGGCTACTTCGCCGATCCCGGCTACCAGGACGTGCCCGATCTGGCCCGCCTCGGTTTCCCGTTCGCCGACGTGGCCGCGGACGGGACGGCGGAACTGGGCAAGCTGCCCGGTACCGGGGGCGTGCTGTCCCGCGCGACCGTGCGGGAGCAACTGCTGTACGAGATCACCGATCCGGCCGCGTACCGGACGCCTGACGTCGTGCTCGACCTGCGCGCGGTCACCGTGCACGAGCACGCCGGCGGGGTGCGGGTCGCGGGTGCGCGCGGGGCGCCACGGCCGGACCGGCTCAAGGTGAGCGTCGGCTACCGGGCCGGCAAGAAGGTCGAGGCCGAGATCTCCTACGTGGGCCCGAACGCCGTCGCGCGGGCCGCGCTGGCCGCCGAGATCGTCACGACCCGGCTCACCGGCAGGCCGCTCCGGGCCGAGGTGCTCGGCGGGGAGACGGACTGCCGGCTGCGCGTGGCCGCGATCAGCCACGACGACGCGTTGCTCGAAGCGATCGGCGACGAGGTCGAGTCGTTGTACACCAACGGTCCCGCCGGTGGAGGCGGGGTCCGGGTGCACATCGGCGAGGTGCTCGGAATCGCGTCGACTCTCATCCCACGGGAACGCGTGCGTCCCGTCGTCACCCTGATGGAGGCCACCGATGCTGCTGCACGACCTCGCCCACTGCCGCGCCGGTGACAAGGGAAACGTGGCCACCCTGTCGGTTTTCCCTTACGACGACCGGCTTTTCCCGCTGCTGCTGCGCGAGCTCACCGCCGAACGGGTCCGCGGGCACCTCGCGGAGTTCGTCGCCGGCGACGTGGTGCGCTACCAACTGCCCCACCTGTCGGCCCTGCACTTCGTGTGCCACCAGGTCATCGACGGCGGGGTGACGACCTCGCTGGCACTGGACACGCACGGGAAGTCGCTGAGCTCCCGGCTGTTGTCGCTGCCCGTCGACATGGGCCGTGCACCGTCACCGCGGGCGGCGACATGACTGGGGCGGAAGCCACTGTCAGGGCGTGGGACGGACCGCGAGCCCAGGGATGCCAGACGGCTTGAAGGTCGCCCACGCCGCAGGATCGCCGGTGTGGAAGATGGTTGTCTTCGGGCTTCCGGTGAAGACGTCGGCCTCCTGCCTCGGCGGTGCCGAGCCCAGGTAGACCGCGGTCAGGGCTGGATTGCCCCGGACCGCGCCCGGTTCGAGCCGGGTGGCGCCGGGGATGACGACCGTGGTCAGCTTCGCGTTGTTGGTGATGGCGTTGTGCCACAACGTGGTCAGGCGAGGGGCGTGGACCCACCGGAGGTTCGAGAAACCGGTGACCGCGTTCTTGTCCATCTCGGTGAGGGCGGGCAGGCGCAGCCCGGTCAGCTTGTGGTTCAGGTCGAAGCAGTTGATGCCCAGGTACTCGAGCTTGGGCAGGTTGACCGACACCAGCTCGTGGCTGTCGTTCAGCGCGTTGCGACCGAGCCGCCGCAGCGCAGGCGCGGTGAGGTACTGGAGACGGGACGCGTCGTCGAACGCGAGGTCGGCGACATCGGTCGCGTTCGGCAGGTTCACCTTGACCAGGTACTGGTTGCGGCGGAAGGCGTCGTGGGCGATGGTGCGCACACTGGGCAGGTACAGGACGCCGAGCCTGGCGTACGGGGCGTGGCCGAAGGCCATGACGCCGATCGACCGGGCGCCGCGCAGGCGCACCTCGCTGAAGTTGTGGTTGCTGAACGCGCCGTCGGGCACCGCGTCCAGGTCGTCGAGGCCGAGTTGCTTGACCCAGGTGTCCCACCAGCCGTTGTGCCAGAGGTAGGGGGAAAGGCCGCCACGGGCCTGCTGGCCCGCGCACGGCAGCCCGGATGCGGGGGTGCACTCCCGTCCACCCTGAATGCCGCGCAGGTTGTAGACGTGGAGCCGGCTGAGATTGCTCAGGCCGAGGTGTCGGTGCACACCCTGCAGTGCGGCGAGGTCGCTGTCGGAGAGCGCTGTGCCGCCGGTGAGGTACAGCGCGATCCCGGTCGCCTTGGCGAGGTCCGGTTTGCGGTCGGCCAGGCGAGCCTTGAGGGCATTGGTGGTGACGTCGTACTGGAACGCGAGGGTCCCCGCGGCCAGTTGGTGGTCACCGGGTTTGCTGGACTGAAAGCTGTAGCCGTCGGCGCGGCTCAGATCGGGGTCGGTGGCGAACACCGGGTCCGGCCCGGGATCGCTGGCCGGATCCTCTGCCAGCGTCCCCGTCGAGTACGGCAGGCCTCCGTCGCGAACGGATTTCCGTGCCGCACTCGGCGTGGTGGAGGTGGAGACCGGTGACGACGTGCTCGGTGTGCTGGTGGCAGCGACATCGGACTCGGCGGTGGTGAGGTCGCCGGCGGCGGCGGGCGGCCGCGAGTTTCCGCCCGAAACGAGGACGACCGCACCGGCGCCCGAGACGGCGAAGACGATGCCGACGACGGCGAGAACGGCTTTTCGCTTCATGGGGATGTGAACGTTAACATCGGGGCGTTGCCGTCAACGAGGTCAGCTTCAGCAGAGCGAACACCGTCACTGCGGGCGGCGACGTGACTGGGCGAACAGCCACTCGATGATCACGTCATTGTCGTAGGTCTGCGCCCACGAGAAGTGCGGGTTCACCGCCGTCGTCCCCGCCGGGTAACTGGTGAACAGGACGTGGCTGCCCGCCGCGCGGGCCGTGCGCAGCAGTTCCCGTGACCGTGCCTCGAACTCGGCTTTCGGCAGGTGGTTGGCCCACTCGCCGCGGGTCACCTTCGCGCCGGCCCTCTCCAGCGCGTCCATCAGCGTCCAGCTGCCGGGCTTGCCGAACCGGCCCTCGCGGTACGGCACCACCGGGTCGTCGATCGAGTGATCCACCCACAGCGGGACGTCGACCATCTTGTCCATTGTGGACGCTTCACCCCAGCCGGCGGTGGCGACGGCGGCGGCGTACCTGCCGGGATACTTCGCCAGCAGGTTGAACACGCCACGGCCGCCGGACGACGGGCCGACGACGTAGATCCGGTCGGTGTCGACCGGGTTCCTGGTGATGAACGCGTCGACGAGCTCGACGGTCGCCCGCTCGACGCGTGGGTCGGTCCAGTCCGTGCCGTCGGGTCCGTTCATCGGGCGCGGCAACGGGATCTGCGGCGACAGCACGAACGCCGGGTACCTGCGCCGCCGCTCCGGCGTGGCGAACGTGACCGCGAGCCGGTTGGCGGTCAGCTGGGTCATGTTGTTGTCGGCGACCTCGCCACCACCGTGGAGGGTGAGGACCAGCGGATACCGGGTTTCCTGCGCGGAGTCCGGCGGTCGGCGGAACCGGAAGTCCAGTTCGAAACCGGCGGAGTCGACGAACGAGCCCGCAGCGAAGTCGTCGACGATCGGGCTGAGCACGCCGTTGTTGCGGACCGCGAGCGGGCTCGCCGGCAGAACGACGTCACCCGCCGGGGTCGTCAGGTCCGCCACCTGCCGGATCGCGTAGGCACGGTCGAGCGGGAACGGGTCGGTGCCGGCCGCGGCCGCGTTGGGGTCACCCACGGCGAGTTCGATGATCAGGTACTCGCCCGGCCGGCCACGCTCGGCCGTCTCGGCCGCGGTGTTCGAGTACACCCTGGTGACGGTCCTGGGCCCGGTCTGCCGGTTGACGGTGGCGGTGACCTTGAACGCGGCCGGTGGATTCGTGTTGCCGCGCAGGTCGATGAGACCCGCGTACCGGATGGCCACCGCGGTCACGCGCCAGCCGGCGCTCGACGTCACGGTGGTGATGAGATCGGCGCGCACGGCCGGGTTGCGCCCGGATGGTGCCGATGCCGTCGCAGCGGCCGCCCCAGCAGCCGTCACTGTGCTCACGGTCGGAGAGGCGATCACGCCCGCGGCCAGGGTGAGCGCGGTGCGTCTGGTAATCCTGCTCATGGGCCCTCGTCTCGTCGTCGAGCAACGGCGTGGCCCTGAGTGTGTGGCCGGGCACTGTGCGTGGTCCAACAGCAATGTCCGATGCATTGATGCTTGACGCGCATTGGTCCGGCTTCGGACATGACTGATCTCCCCAGGGCTGCGACCTGGGGAGATCAGTGCGTTGTCATCGGCGGCCGGGGTGGGGTTGTCCCGGATGCCGGACACGGTGGAGTTGGTGCTGGCCAGTGATCAGCCGATCCGGCAGATCGCGGAGCAGTTGGGTGTCTTGCGTGAGGCGTTGCGGTCGTGAATGGGGGATGCGCGGCGGGCGAAGGATCCGGAGCTACCGGTCCATCTCCGAGCGCCGCCGCTGGCTGGTCCATTTGGGCGATCGCTGGGCGGTGGGCGTCATGCGGCTGGCAGGTGGGTTGTCTCAGGGGCCTCGGTCGGTGCGTGGGAGGCGTCATGGCCGTTGTCGTGGCAGGACCGTCCGGAGGCTGCGGCGTTGCTCGCCGCTGCCGCTGACCCTGGTCGTGACTTCGATGCGGTCGTGGTGGGCGAGTACGAGTGCGCGTTCCATGGTGATCAGTTTCGTGAGGTCGTGTCAGGGCTGAACGCGCTGGGTGTCGCGGTGTGGCTGCCGGAGGGGGTGGCCCGGTGGAGCTGGGTAGTCCGGTGCATGAGGCGTTGATGGTGTTGCTGGGTGCGCAGGCGCAGCGTGAGGTGACGCGAGCGCGGCAGCGGGTGCTGGCGGCGATGCGGGCGCAGACGCGTGACGGTTAGCTGGCACCGTCAGGCCGCTCATCACCTGAAGTCAGTGCTGGACCGCTACGTGTTTCACCATAGCCACCGTCGACCACAAGAGCGCGGCGGGTGCGCCTCTTTGTTGTTCCGGAAGGCGTTGACCATCAACACAAGACCGATCAACTTGGCCTGGATTACCTGGGTCGCAGTGGATGAGTCGTACCAATAAGGCCTGGTATGCACGCGATGGCTGTCCTGACCAGGCATCCGTGTGGCCTAGTCCGACTCATTCTCTTCAACATGTATTATCTATTGACCGCCGCAGGCGCCGAGCCCTACCTTGGGACCTGCGTGCTCCCTGCCCTCGACTCGACGAGTACGTGTGACAGCCCTGGTCCACTGTGGACTCAATGTTGGCCCGCCGCCAGTAATGAGAACTCTTCGCCAGGACAAGGAGTTCAAGCATGGCACGAGTTTTGCTGCGGGCCGTGGTCGCGGTGGTGCTGGCCGTGGCCGGGGTGACAACCCCGGTCCCGGCGGCTGGTTCCGCCGCTCCGGTGCCGAACGTGAACGGGGTCGCCGCGGACGTGAACGGGGTCGCCGCGGGCAACGCCGCGATCGGGTCGGTCGATCTGGCCGGCAGGTGGAGCTTCACGCCGGCGGGCCGGGCGGCCACGACGATCACCGTGCCCGGTGGTGGCTGGTACAAGCAGGGCTTCACTGACGTGTCCGAGGCGGTGTACTCGCGCACCATCACGGTGCCGGACTCGGGGCAGCCGCAGTCGGCGTGGATCGAGTTCGGCGCGGTGAACCACCAGGCGACCCTGTCGGTCGACGGGCGGGTCGTCGCCACCCAGACGACCGCGTTCACCCCGTCGAACTTCGACATCACCGCTGTCGCGGCGCCTGGCACCACGCACACGATCAGCGTGAACGTGAAGGGCCGCAACGCGTTGAAGACGCCGGCGGGCAAGTACCTGGTTCCCGACGCCGCCAGCTGGTCCGAGGCGGTGCCGCAGGGCATCTTCCGTTCGGCGTTCCTGCGCGTGTACCCGGCCGTGTACGTGAGCGACGCCTTCGTTCGCACCTCGGTGACAGATCAGAGCCTCACCTATGACGTGTCGGTCACCAACACCTCCGGCAGCGCCCGCACCGTGACCCTCGGTGGCACGCTCGCCTCGGACAACGGCGAGACCTTCAACTACCCCGCCCTGCCCAGCCGCACCGTCACCGTCGCGGCCCGCTCCACCGCGACGGTGACCGTCGGGCCGGTGGCGTGGTCTCTCGGCTCCGCGTCGTACTGGTGGCCGAATGTGCCGTACCGCCAGGGGTATCGCGCTCAGTTGCACCGGCTGTCGGTGCACGCGTCCACCGATGACGGCCGCACCAGCGACGCCACGTACCGGTTCGGGTTCCGGGAAAGTACCCAGAACGGCGAGCACTACCGCCTCAACGGTGTGCGGCTGAACGTGCGCGGCGACAACCTGCAGGGCGCCGACTACGACCGGATCAACAACGGCGGCAAGGGCGACGCCTACCACACGCTGCCGGGCTTCCTCCCGCCGTCGACCGGCAACGGCGGCTGGCCGCAGGCGGTCGACAACTACCAGCGGCTCAACTACAACGTCGTCCGGATCCATCAGGAGCCGGCCAGTCCGTACATGCTCGACACGGCGGACGAGCTCGGTCTGATGATCATCGACGAGACCGCCATCCGCGGCTCCGGCGGCCCACAGGACTTCAACGCCGGTCGCGCCAACATGGTGGCCCACGCCCGCGCGCTGGTCCTGCGCGACCGCAACCATCCCGCGATCATCCGCTGGAGCCAGGTGAACGAGCCGAACGGCGGCGAGTTCGACTCCGAGCAGTTCCAGCGGGAGCTGTACGCGGCCATGAACGGCGCCGACGGCACCAGGCCGATCATCGCCGAGCTGGGCATCGGCGGGTCGCCCAACCAGTATCCCAGCATGACGCAGGCCAACTTCAACCTCATCCCGCACTACCTGGACGGCTTCGGCCGCTACGGCGAGCAGACCTGGTCCGTGGCCGGTCGGCCGGACGGCGAGGGCGAGTTCATCTGGCCGGCGTGCAACACGAAGCAGGGCTTCGAGTGGTTCGCCACCGCGACCGCCGCCAAGCGCGGCAAGGACACCAGCGACATACGGCCGTACACGCTGCTGTCCGCCTGGGCGAGCGTCATCCCCGGCGTGCGGACCACGGACTTCATCCCGGAGGAGGGCGGCCGCCCCGTCTACGGCGTGGACAACCTGCCCGACCCGTGGAGCAACGCCCAGATCCAGCGGGTCCAGGCCGGGTTCAACCCGGTCGCCGCGATCGACCTGCCCTACTGGTCGGCCTCTGGTGCATCCGACGCGAACGGCAGCTTCCCGCTACCGTCAGCCGTTCCCAGTTTCGCCGGCAACACCAGGGTCGACCGTAGCGTCACCGTCTTCAACGACACCCTCACCGGCACCGCCGTGGACTTCGCCTGGAGTGCCCGGCTGGACAGCCCCACCGGCGCGGTGATCGCCTCCGGCAGCACGACCCTCACCATCCCGCTGGGGTCGCGCGTGAACCAGCCCGTGTCCTTCACGACCCCCGCCAGCGGCTCACGGGTGTACCTCGTCCTGTCCACCAGTAAGTCCGGCACCACCACGTTCACCGACACGGCCGAGTACTTCACCCTGGGCGCCGGCCAGGGCCCCACCCCAGGTAAGTACCGCGTCGTCAACCGCAACAGCGGCAAACCGCTGGCCATCGCCGGCAGCTCCACCGCCGACGGCGCCAAAGCCGTGCAGCAGACCGGAAACGCGACCTGGACCATCAGCACCGGTCCGAACGGAGCCTTCAGCCTGCGCTACGACGCGACCGGCAAGGTGCTCGACGTCAACGGTTCCTCTTCCACCACCGGGTTGCAGCTGCAGCAGTGGACCGCGAACGGCGGCACCAACCAGCAATGGTTCCTGCGGCCGGCGGCCGGTGGTTTCTTCACCATCGTCAACGTCGGCAACGGTCTCGCGGCGGACGTCTACGGAGCGTCCACAAGCGACGGTGCGCAGGTCGTGCAATGGACTGCCAACGGCGGCGCCAACCAGCAATGGCAACTCGTGCCGCAGTCCTGACCTCAGGTGGAGAGAAGGAAGATCGCGGCGCCAGCAGAAGTGCGAAGACCGCGAGCACGACGACGAGCGTGATGCCCGACCCCGGTGCGCGGTGCGATGCACCGCGCACCGGGGACGGCGACTACGTCGTCAGGTTCACCTCGGCCAGCTGACCCAGGGCGGTGGGCAGCGGTTCGTGGTGCAGCACGCCGAGCCGTGCGTGGCACGGGTCAGTGCCACGTACAGCTCGGCCGCACCACGAGGTCCGTCGGCCATGATTCGTTCCGGCTCGACGACCAGCACCGAGTCGTACTCCAGGCCCTTGGTCTCCGAGGCGGGCACGGTGCCGGGCATGCCGGACGGCCCGATCACGACGCTGGTGCCCTCCTGCGAAGCCTCCGCCGTCACGAACTCCTCGATGGCGGCGGGCAGTTCGTCGACGGTGACCTGCCGCGACTACGGCTGAACTCCGTTGGAGCGCACCGATTCCGGGCCCGCACGTCCGGCGCGAACTCGGCGAGCACCTGGGCGGCGACCGCCATGATCTCGGCCGGGGTGCGGTAGTTGACCGTCAGGGAGCGGTACTCCCAGCGGCCCGGCACGTACGGGTCGAGCATCTCGCCCCACGACGTGGCGCCCGCCGGCGAACGGCGCTGGGCCAGGTCGCCGACCACCGTGAAGGAACGGCCGGGGCAGCGGCGCATCAGGACACGCCAGTCCATTTCGGACAGTTCCTGGGCCTCGTCGACCACCACGTGCCGATAGGTCCAGCCGCGGTCGGCGGAGGCGCGTTCGACGAGGTCCAGCTGCGAGGCGGTCAGCTTGCACTGCCCACCGGCCGGGCCACGCGAGACCAGCGCCTGCGTTCCCCCGTGCTTCCAGACCCGCCGCCACGCACACGACCCGCGAGCCCTGCAGAGCACCGTGTCAGCCCTGCGGGCCTGGGACGCGGTCCGGTCCATCGGTACGGCCTCCGCCGAGCTGGCGGCCGTGGAAGAGCTGCGCGCCATCGTGAGCACCGTCGTCAACGGCGCCACCCACCTGGTGGTGATCCCCGCCGGACGGCAGGTCGCGGATCTTCGGACGGTCCGCGACAGGGTCACGAACTGGGCGGGCGTGCTCGGGCACCACGACGGCGGCGGAACGCCCGGCGGCCCGGCCGACCCGTGGGAGGACTTCTTCGCGCGTCCTGCCGACTACTACGCGATGCTTTCCGAGCTGGGTTTCCTGAGCGATGACGAGGAAGGCACCGGCGGCGACCTCCCGGACGAGATCCTCGACGCGGTCCGCGATCTCAAGCTGGAGACGGCCCACCTCCGCGCCTCGCTGCGCGGCTACCAGTCGTTCGGCGCGCGGTTCGCGATCATGCAGCGCAAGGTCATCATCGGCGACGAGATGGGGCTCGGGAAGACCGTCGAGGCGATCGCCGTGCTCACGCACCTGCGCGCCAAGGGCTCCCACCACTTCCTGGTCGTCTGCCCCGCGGCCGTAGTGACGAACTGGATCCGCGAAGTCCGATCGAAGTCGGACCTGTGGGCGTTCCGGCTGCACGGCCAAGGCCGCGACGACTCGCTCAAGCAGTGGATCCGGGACGGCGGCGTGGCCGTCACGACGTACGACAGCCTGGCGTGGCTGGAGGGACGGATTCCCGCGAAGGCCGCCCCTTCCTGCTTGGTGTTCGACGAGGCGCACTACATCAAGAACCCCGCGGCCAAGCGGACGGCTAGGTCGCGGGCGCTCATCGACAGGGCGCGCCGCGCGCGATCCTGCTGACCGGCACGCCCTTGGAGAACCGGATCGAGGAGTTCCGCAACCTCGTCGACTACCTGCGCCCCGACCTCACGGTCGACGCGGGGGAGCACGCCCCGCGCCAGTTCCGCAAGCAGGTCGCCCCCGCCTACCTGCGGCGCAACCAGGAGGACGTGCTCACCGAGCTGCCCGAGCTGGTCGAGGTCGAGGAGTGGCTGCCGCTCTCGGACGAGGACCAGCGAGCCTATTGCGCGTCCGTGGCCGAGTCGAACTTCATGGCGATGCGCCAGGCCGCGATGCGGGCAGGCCGCAGGTCCGAGAAGATCCGCAGGCTGCTCGACATCGTGGAGGAGGCCGAGGAGAACCACCGCAGGGTGCTGGTCTTCTCCCACTTCCGGGAGGCCCTGGACGACGTCGCCCGAATCCTGCCCGGCAAGGTATTCGGGCCGCTCACCGGGTCGGTGCCCGCTGCCAAGCGCCAGGCGATGGTCGACGAGTTCTCCGATGCACCCCGCGGCGCGGTCCTGGTCGCCCAGATCGTGGCGGGCGGTGTCGGTCTCAACATCCAGGTCCGCCTCCGTGGTCATCATCTGCGAACCTCAGCTCAAGCCCACCACGGAGTGGCAGGCGATCGCGCGGGCGCGCCGGATGGGCCAGCTCGAGACGGTCCAGGTCCACCGGCTGCTGTCCGAGGAGGGTGTCGACCGCCGGATCACCGACATCCTCGGACGCAAGCGCGAGCTCTTCGACGACTTCGCACGTGTCTCGGCGACTGCGAACAGTGCCCCCGAGGCGTTCGACATCTCCGACGCCGAGATCGCCCGCGAGATCGTGGCCGCCGAGCGGAAACGACTGCTCGGCGGCCCGGCCTCGTAGGTCCCAGCGTCAGCTCGTTGTCTATGAACGCGAAGGTCTCATCGTCCGACGCTTTCGACGTGTCCAAGCGCCCGCCCCTCCGGCTCCGGTTGCGCAAGCCGTGGGCTGCCCAACCGCGGGCGTTCGCTGCGGGGCTGGTCGGGAAGCCCTGCGATGCGCCGCCGGGACGTGTCGCTGGCGGTTCAGGGTGGCGGTACGACGCCGTCGGTTTGTTCGAGGTCGGAGATCCACAGGGCAAGCGCCGCCCGTGCGTCCCGCAGGGTGCGTGCCGGCTCGCCGAGTCCGCTCAACGCCAGCCGCCGCTGTTCGAGTTTGGGGCTCCGGAACTTCGGAAAGGCGAGCTTGAGGCACGTGTCGATCATCTCGGCGTGGTAGTGCAGCAGCTCGGTCACCCGGAACTCCAGCGACGCGCGGTCGGCGTCGCCGATGAGGTCCATCGCCCACCCGTGCAGCCGGCAGTAGTCAGACGCGACCCGGCCGCCCCGGCGGGCCACCTGCGCCGGGACGTCGCCAGGCTGCGCGCAGGCGCCGATGATCTGCTCGGCGGTGGGCTGGAGTGCGACCGCACAGGTGGCCACCTCCAACAGCGACCGCAGCGCAACCAGACGCGCGGCGGCGAAATCCTTCGCACCTGCCACGTCCGCGGCTCGCCGCGGGCGACGGCCCGGAATCCGCATGTGATCCACCAGCCTCGGTGAGCCAGCCCAGAAGCATCAAGTATGAACCGCTACGAGGCGCGCCGCGAGGTGCGGGAGTGTGGATGGGCTTCCGGCCGGTCGGGGGCGCGCTAGGCGCCGACGACGGTCACGAATTGGCAGGAGTAGCGTTCGGCGGCTGCGGTCAGCACGTCTCCCGGCCGCCGACCCTGCAGGAACTCACTGTCCGCGATCCCGGTGACCTCGACTCCGGCCTGCTCGCCCGGCTGACCTCGTTGCGACGGCTCAGAGTCGTGCGCGGCGGATCCGTTGGCCTCAGTGCCCTCGCGCACCTGCCGTTGGAACGACTTGAGGTGAGCGGGTACGAGGCCGAACCGCCGGCGTGCGACACACACCGACCGCTCTCGTGGTCGACGGTGCGTTCGTCGACCTGCCGCGACTGCTGAACCTGAGCGTGCTCGACGTGTCCAAGGCAGAGGTGGACATCGAGTCGTTGCCCCAAGTCGACTACCTCACGCTGAACACCTCGCAGTGGCATCGGTGCTCGATGACCCCCGCTGCCGCCACGCTCGCCGGAGAATCCTCGCTGGTCGGTGCGCTGGCACGACGGGTTCCCTGGGGCTACGGGGCGGCGTCCAGGCCGAACCTGGCGGCGACCTCGGCCACCTCGTCACGCCAGCGCGACGGGATGTCCTCGGGTTCGATGCGGTCGAGGTAGGCCGCGACGAAGTCCCGGTCGTCGCGCAGGAACGGGAAGTCCGTCGGCACGAGCGACCGGATCACCAGCATCGGCACCGGGCTGCGCAGCGGGCGGAACTCCGGGTTCCACAGCCCGGACTTCGGCGGCGGCCCGTCGTGGAACTCGCCGATCATCAGGCCCTGTGCGACGTAGTCGGCCTTGAGCCGCAACTGGGCCTCGTCGACCAGCAGGGAAGCATCCTCCGGGAACAGCACCAGGATCGCCAGGAACTGGGCGGCGCGCCCGGCCGTCGCCCGCAGCTCCAGGTACCACTCCAGCTGGGTGGCTGTGCGCGTGCCGAAGACCGCATCCGCGCAGGTTAAGCAGCATGGTGATACTCGTGGATGACTCCGCCGAGATGGTCCTGTCGATCTATGGTGAGGCGTTCGATCTGGTCGTGTTCAAGAGGCTGCGGCCGCGCTCGCAAGGGCGCTGCGGCTGCGAGTGATCGATGGGTTCGGTGCTCGTTGTAGTGCCGCTCGTATTTTCGCAGCGCGCGAACTCGGCGACTTCGGCGATGTACTCACGGCGGAGCTGCGCGTCGGGATCAGGATGTACATACGGCGCCTGGGACACTGGACCCCCGACCACCCGCGAGACCAGGAGTGCACCGTGCAGCAGGGAACCGTCCGCTGGTACGACCTCGAGCGCGGCTTCGGCTTCCTCGCCCCCGACGACGGCAGCGCCGACATCTTCGTGCACGTCTCGCAGGTGCAGGGCGAGGGCGTGGCCCGGGCGCTGCGCGAGGGCCAGACGGTGGAGTTCGAGCCCGGTGAGGGACCCCGCGGTCCGCAGGCGCTGCACGTCGCCGTCACCGGGGACGCCTCGCCTGACGCGACCCTGGGCGTGCTCGCCACCGTCTCCTGGTACGAGCCGGCCAAGGGCTACGGGTTCGCCGCGCCGGATGGCGGGGGTGCGGAGGTGTTCGTGCACTCCTCCGCCATCGTCACCGGGGGCGTCCTCGCGGCCGGGCAGCGGGTGGCCTTCGTCGTCATCGCCGGGGAGAAGGGGCCGCAGGCCCAGCACCTGGTGCCGCTGAGCTTCGACGCCGGGGTCCGCCGAGCCCCTCTGGTCGCGCCCGGCGACGGTGCCGACGGCTCCGTCCTGTGGTTCGACGAGGAGAAGTCGTTCGGCTTCGTGGCCGCCGACGACGGGGCGGGCGACGTCTTCCTGCACGTGCGCGCCCTGGTCGACGACCTGTACCTGCCAGCCGAGGGCGACCGGGTCACGTTCACCACGGTCACCATGGACCAGGGTCGTCAGGCGCGCGAGGTGCGGTTCGTGGCCACCGGCGAGCCGGTGGAGGCCGCCGCGGCCCCCAGCCAGGCCCGTTCGGTCACCCGGCCCGCAGCCCGCGCCGGCGACGGCTCGGTGGCCCGCTACGACGCCGACCGCGGCTTCGGCTTCATCACCCCCGACGCGGGCGGGCCCGACCTCTTCGTGCACGTCTCGGTGGTCTCCGGCGAGCCCCTGGTGGCTGGCGAGCGGGTGCGCTTCCGCATCCGGCAGAGCGACCGGGGCCCGCAGGCCGATGCCGTCGAGCACGCCTGACCGTCCGGGACGGTCCTACGACGCCTCGAAGCGGGCGACGTAGCGGCGCTGCCACGGCGTCTCGACCGCCCGGTGGTCGTAGCGCGCCCGCACGTACGTGACCGCCTCGGCGGCCGGCACCCCGTCCAGGACGGCCAGGCACGCCAGCGCGGTGCCGGTGCGACCGTGACCCCGCCGCAGGCGAGCTCCACCCGCTCGTCGCGCGCGCGGCTCCACGCCTCCCACAGCGCGTCCGCGGCGGGTCGGTTCATGAGCCCTGCGGGATGTGGAACAGGTTGGGTGTAGTTGACGGTGATTCGATCAAGAGTTGGTGGTACTTGCAGACGCCTGGGCTGGACGCCGAACCGCTCCGCGAGTAACGGACAGGACTTCGGGCAGCCTGCTTAGGCATCACACAGTTGTTCGTCAGGTGGTGCTGCCGGTCACTGTGGTGCCGGACTTGGTGATGTAGTAGGTGATCTGCGTCCCGCTCCAGAAGTGGAAGGTGAGGGTGACCCGGCCGTCGTCGACCTCGGCGAAGAACTCCGGCTTGAGGATCATCCCGCTGCTGTTGTAGTCGGGCTGGAAGTGTTGCCAGAACTCCTTGAACGGAGTCCAGTCGGCCGGCCCGGCGGGCCTGCCGTCGGCATACTTCGCTTCCATGGTCGCGAGTTGGTCGCCACGGAACAGGGTGGGAATGGTGAATGACGTGGTCGTGCCGGCGGCGGCGGCCTGGGTCGGTGGGTCGTAGGTGATGATGCTGATGGGCCACGGAACGCCTTGGGAGAACCGGGCCTCGATGGTGGCGTTGACGCCGTGGGCGCGATTGCCGGCGAGTCGGGTGAGCGAGCCGGCGGTGAGCGTCAGGGTGGTGCCGGAGACGGTGTAGTCGGCGCCGTTGACGAGGTCGGTACTGCCGTGGCGGAGTCCTCGGAACGATGTGCCGTTCAGGTTGAGTGCCAGTGTCTTGGTGGTGATCGCGCCGGTGCGGGGCAGGTAGACCTGGTCGGACGAGGCCGTGCCGGAACGCGTCGTCCAGCTCGTCTTGATCAGGTCGTGCAGACCCTGGTCACGCCAACGCAGTTCGTTCCGGTTCAGGAACTGACCCGCGTCCCAGATCATCGTGGTGAGCTTGCGGGTGCGGGCGTGATGGCCGACCGCTTCCAGGAACTTCAGGAACTCACCTCGCTCGATCACGCCCGGCCGGGTGTGGTCGTAGTTGAGCAGCGCCCATTCGCCGATGATCACCGGGATGCCCCGGGACACGAACGTGTTGTGCACGCGGTCGAAGGTGCCGATGAGGTCCTGCTCCACCTCCGCGTTGTAGCGGGTGAAACCGGCGATGTTGACGCTGAACGGCCAGAACCCGTAGAAGTGGACCGTCGCGGCGATGTTGCTGTCGCGCAACTGGTTGTAGCTCGCCAGGAACGCGTCCAGCCGGCTCTGGTCGGCGCTGGTGTGCACGGTGGGCAGCACCAGCAGGCGGGTGGCGTTGCCGCCGCCGGACCCGCGGACGATCCGATGGAACTCCGCGTTCAGCTCATGCAGCGCCTGGGACTCCTGCTCGATGCCGGAGGTGCCGGTGAACTGCGGTTCGTTGATGCTCTCGAACACCAGCTTCGAGGAGTGGTCGCGGAACGTCGTGGCGATCTGTGACCACAGGGCGGCGTACCTGGCCCGCACATTCGCCCCGTCGCTCGGATAGGTGTTGATCCACTGCCACGAGTCGTGGTGAAGGTTGATCATCACGTAGAAGCCCTCGGCCAGGGACCAGTCGACGATCTCGCGGACTCGGCTCAGCCAGGCCGCGTCGATGGTGTAGTCCGGCGCGGAACCGTGGTGGTTGCTCCACGTCACCGGGATGCGGATGCTCTTGTATCCCTGGAAACGTACGTGGCGTAGCAGGGTCTGCGTCGTGCGCGGGTTGCCCCACGAAGTCTCGTCGGGGATGGCGTCCATCGTGTTGCCCAGGTTCCAACCGGGCTGCATCGCGGCAACAGTCTTCATCGCGTCACCCGGCTGCGGGTCCGGCGCACCGCTCCCCGTGCACGTGACCCCGTTGAGGGTGAACCCGGTCGGCGCGGTGTTGCTGTCCGACCAGGATCCGTTGAAACCGAAGGAAACCGTCGCGCTGGTCGCGATGGACCCGTTGTAGCTCGCGTTCACCGCCGTCACCCGGTCGCCCGACGACGTGACCGTCGCGTTCCACGCGGAGGTGACGCGCTGTCCGGACGGGAACGCCCATCCGAGGATCCAGCCTTCGAGGGGGTCGCCGAGATTGGTGACGGTCACCGTCGCGGTGAAGCCGCCCGTCCACTGCGACGGCACGGCGTAGTCGACACGACAACCCACCGCCGCCTGGGCGGCGGTGGCCGTGAGCGTCCCCGTCACCAGCAGTGCGGCCAGAGCACAGGTGGCCACGCGGAGTCGGCGGGCGGTTCTGTGGACGTCGAACAGGCTCAACACGTCACTGTCCCTTGCTGAAGATGATCCTCGGCGCGGCAAGGCACCGTGGCCACCATGCGAGTGGGAGCGTTGCGAAGCCGGGTGTTGCCGTCGGATTGTTTTCCGGCGCGCCGCAGAACTCCGTCAAGTATTGAGGCGGGCTGAAGGGCACGACGATCGGACTTCGATGCAGTGATCAGCCCAATTCGTGATGATCGACCGTGTCGCGATTCATCACGAATGTTCTGAAGAGTTTCGGTAAATTGAGAAGCTGAGTGGCCGTGTAGGCGGTGCACCGGCCGTGCCGGTTCTGCTCGGAATCATCATCGGACCTGTCTGCAGGAGGATTCCCTACGCCCCGGCACGGCGGAAAGGCGGGGCGACGTACCTGCAATCTAAGCGCTTAGATTGCAGCGGTCAAGGTTCTGCGTCCCGATCGACAATCGTTCGACAAGGTCAATTCGGAGAAGGGCAGCCGCAACTGGCCCGGATGACGGGCTCGGTGGGCAGAGGCGCCTGGGAGAGCCCGGCCTCTCCCGCTTCCGCCTCGAGGAGCAGCCGTACCGCCGTGCGGCCGACGGCCTCCATCGGTTGCTGGACCGTGGTCAACGAAGGCGACGACAGGCGCGTGGCGACGATGCCGTCGAAACCGGTGACCGCCACCTGGCCGGGAACGTCGATGCCGGCATCGCGCAGCACGTCCAGCACGACCAGTGCTTCCTGGTCTGTGGCGCACACGAAGACGTCGGGAAGGCGCCCGCCGGCCAGCACGGGCGCCAGCGCGGCACGGGTGGTCGCCTCCTGGGCGGGCATGCTCTCCAACGCTGGATCCACCGTGATCCCCGCGGCAGCGAGGGCTTCGGCGTAGCCGCCGAAGCGTTCCACGAACTCCGCTGTAACGCTTTCCGCGCCGACGTAGCCGAAGCGCCGGTGTCCGTGCTCGCGCAGCAGGTGCTCGACCAGCCGGCGCATGCCCGATCGGTGATCGACCAGGACCGTCCGCGTACCGGCCACGGTCGTCTCACCCCCGAGCTCCACCACCGGAATCCGCCGCGCGATGCGGGCCAGGGCTTCAGCCGGCGCGGCGCCCGCGAAAGTGATCAGGCCGTCGACGCGTCCGGCGACGTCGACCACGGCGGGCAGGCTGTCGGGCCGGCTTCCTGATCCCAGCATCAACGCCAGACCCCGACGGCGGCACTCGAGTTCCACGCCTCGCTGGACCAGGTCGGAGTACAGCGGGAACAACCGGGCGTCACCAGTCGCGTGCGCCCGCAGTTCGTCGGCCGGATCGTGCTCGCTCCCGCCACCGTCCAGCAGGTAGCTGAAGGAGTACAGGCCGATGGCGCCGGTGCGTCCCTTCGCCAGCCCGCGGGCGCTCACGTTCGGCACGTAGCCCAGGGCCGCAGCGGCGGCCAACACGTTGTCCAGCGTCTTCTTGCGCACCCGCTCCGGCTGGGCAAAGGCGAACGACACCGTCGCGATGGACACCCCGGCCTTCTCTGCGACGTCGTAGACCGTGGGCCTGCGCGCCATCAGGTCGCACTCCTAGGGGGCGGCGCCGGCACGCGGGTCACCTCGACATCGTGATCCATGGCGACCACGGCGTCAAAACCGCTTCAGACAAGCCAGGCCGGGCGTTGGTGTTGTTCACCGGCGCCTCCCGGCAACCTAGCCAGTGCGACGCCGGGAAGCAATGTCAGATTTATGCCACGACTTTAGCGCTTATTTAGCCGCCGAGTAGCTGACCTCATCGAAGGATGTTCGCCGTGGTGTTCTGAGTAGTGGAAACGTCGAAAGTCGCTCGTTCAGGCTAGTGAAACAATCTTTGGCTGTGCCTATGTTGTCAACGCGACACCGCGCAGTGAGTCGATCGACGGGCACCACGACGCAGTCGCGATGTGGAGTCGACCAAATTTTCTGGTCCCGCTGAAAGCCCTGTCGGCACACAACGGTGTCGTGATCCCGTACGGAGGCCGCGATGAGCATGAACCAGCTGCCCATTCACCGTCGGACTCTGTTCCGAGCCGGGCTGGCCGCCGCCGCGGTCGCCGCCGTGGGTCAGGTGCCGGCGCATGCCGGAGCCGCCGTCCTGCCCGACATCGGAGTGTCGGCCTACCCGTTCGGCCTCGGCGAGGTGCGGCTGACGGCGGGCCGCTGGCTGGACAACCAGAACCGGACGTTGGCATACCTGAGGTTCATCGACGCCGACCGGCTGCTGCACACGTTCCGTCTCAACGGGGGCCTGCTGACCTCGGCACAGCCCTGCGGCGGCTGGGAGGCGCCCGGCATCGAACTGCGTGGCCACTCGACGGGGCACGTGCTGTCTGCCTTGGCGCAGGCCTACGCCGTCACAGGTGACCCGCAGTACCGGTCGAAGGGCGACTACGTCGTCAACGCGCTCGCGTCCTGTCAGGCCGCGTCGCCGAGCCGGGGCTTTCACCCGGGTTACCTTTCGGCGTTCCCCGAGAACTTCTTCGACCGGCTGGAAAGCGGCCAGGAGGTGTGGGCGCCCTGGTACACGCTCCACAAGATCATGGCGGGACTGCTGGACCACCATCGGCTGACCGGCAGCGCCCAGGCTCTTCGGGTGGTCACCGACCTGGCGGGCTGGGTGGACTGGCGCACGGCTCGGCTGAGCTACGCGCAGATGCAGTCCACACTGGACACCGAGTTCGGTGGCATGAACGCGGTCCTGGCGGACCTGTGCCAGGTGGCCGGGGACACCCGTTGGCTGGTGGTGGCACAACGGTTCGATCACGCCGCGGTGTTCGACCCGCTGGCGGCCAACACCGACCTGCTCGACGGTCTGCATGCGAACACACAGATCCCGAAGTGGATCGGCGCGGCCCGCGAGTACAAGGCGGGCGGCACGACCAGGTACCGCGACATCGCGACCAACGCGTGGAACCTCACGGTCGGCACGCACACCTACGCCATCGGCGGGAACAGCGTGGGGGAGCACTTCAGGCCACCCAACGCGATCGCCGCGTTCCTGACGAACAACACCTGCGAGAACTGCAATACCTACAACATGCTCAAGCTGACCCGTGAGCTGTTCACGCTGTACCCGAATCGGACCGACCTGTTCGACTACTACGAGCGGGCCCTGGTCAACCAGATGATCGGCCAGCAGAACCCGAACGACAGCCACGGCCACGTCTGCTACTTCACCCCGCTCAACCCCGGCGGCAGGCGCGGTGCCGCCCCTGTCAACGGCGGCTACAGCACCGACTACAGCTCGTTCTGGTGCTGCCAGGGCACGGGTCTGGAAACGCAGACCAAGCTCATGGACTCCATCTACTTCCACGACGGCACAACCCTGATCGTGAACCTGTTCGCGCCGTCGGTGCTGAACTGGGCGCAGCGCGGCATCACCGTGACGCAGACGACGACCTACCCGGCGAGCGACACCACCTCGCTCCAGTTCACCGGCAACGTGGGTGGCTCGTGGCCGGTGCGCGTCCGCATCCCGAGCTGGTCGAGCGGCGCGACGATCAGCGTCAACGGCGTGGCTCAGGGCGTGGCCGCGACACCGGGCACCTACGCCACACTCACCCGGTCGTGGACCACCGGCGACACCGTCACCGTGCGCCTGCCGATGCAGGTGGCCTTGCGGCCCGCCAACGACAACACGGGCATCGCGGCCGTCACCTACGGTCCGGTCGTCCTCGCGGGCAACTACGGCAACACCACGCTGAGCTCGCCGCCGTCGCTGAACACCGCGTCCGTCACCCGCACCAGCACCACGAGTCTCGCGTTCACGGCCACCGCCAACGGTTCCGCGGTCGCACTGATCCCGTTCCACGACGCCCACGGCGTCAACTACAACGTCTACTGGAACACCAGCGGCGGCACTGTTCCCGGCGGTTGGGCGAGGATCTCCAACGCCACCACGGGATTGGTGCTGGACAGCGGTGGATCGGTCGCGGCGGGCTCGCGGCTCAAGCAGCGGAACCGGAACGGCAGCACGAACTTGCAGTGGCAGCTCGTGGACATCGGCGGCGGCTACCACCGGATCGCCAACCGGACCAACGGGATGGTGGCCGACAGCTGGGGCAACGCGGCCAACGGCGCGGCCTGCTTCCAGGCGCCGTGGAACGGCGGCAACAACCAGCAGTGGCGGCTCAACAGCGTCGGCAACGGCCGCTACCAGATCGTCAACCGCGGCACGGGCACCGCGCTGGACGGTGCGGGTAACGCGACCGCCGGTTCGGACGTCGTGATGTGGGCGCCGAACGGCAGCACGAACAACCAGTGGACCATCACCGCCGCCTGACGGCACGAACGACGTCCCACACCCTTCTGGGACCCGTCCGCCGAGCGTATCGGGGTCGTCAGTCCTGCCACGTCGCCGCACACCTGAGAAAGGACCGCAGACATGCACTCCTCGGATCGGCGAAGGCCGCCAGCGCGACGGGGCGGCCTCGCCCGACGGGCGCTGATCACCCTGTCCGTGCTCGGCGTGGCCGCGTTCGGCCTGCCGGCGACGGGCGCCGCCGCGGTGCCGCCGGCACAGGTCATCCCGGTGGCACCGTCCGACTCTCCCGCCACGATCATCGAGAACGCCGCGAACGTCGTGCCCACACCCCGGCAACTGGCCTGGCAGCGGCTGGAGCGGATGGCGTTCATCCACTTCGGCGTGAACACCTTCACCGGCCGGGAGTGGGGCACCGGCACCGAGGATCCGAACGTCTTCCAGCCCCACGGCCTCAACACCGACCAATGGGTGACCTCGCTGAAGGACGCGGGGTTCAAGGGCGCCATCCTCACCGCCAAGCACCACGACGGGTTCTCGCTGTTCCCCTCGCGGTACACCACCTTCGACGTGGCCTCCGACACCGCCTGGCAGAACGGCCAAGGCGACGTGGTGAAGAACTTCACCGACTCCATGCACAAGTACGGCATGAAGGTGGGCATCTACATCTCGCCGGCCGACCTGCACGAGAACCTGGCCGGCGGCCGGTTCGCCAACGGCAGCCCGCAGCGGCCGGTGACCATCCCCAGCAACTCCGCGGACATCGTCAACGGGGTGTCGTTCAACTTCAACTCCGACGACTACAACACGTACTTCGAGAACCAGCTCTACGAGCTGCTGTCCCGGTACGGCGCGGTCGACGAGATCTGGTGGGACATGGCGAACCCCACCGGCCGCCCTCAGCCCTACAACTTCCTCGACTGGATCAAGATCGTCCGGGCGCTCCAGCCCACCGCGGTGATGCTGAACGACGGTGGACCCGACGTCCGCTGGATCGGCAACGAGGACGGCTACGCCCGGCAGTCCGAGACGTCGGTCGTGCCCTACGCCGGCAACGCCGCGATCGCCGCCGACAACATCGTCAATCCACCCGGCGGGAACGGCGCCCCGGACCTCGGCAGCGACGCCCTGCTGTCCCGGCGCAAGGCTGACGGCACCAGCGCCTGGAACTACCTGAAGTGGTCGCCGGGCGAGTGCAACGGGACGCTGTCAGCGCGCCACAACTGGTTCTGGCAGCCCAACGAGACCTGGCGTCCCGTGCAGGAGCTGGAGGAGATGTACTACGGCTCGGTGGGCCGCAACTGCAACTCCCTGCTGAACGTCTCGCCGAACCGGCAGGGCGTGCTCGACCAGTCGGCGGTCACGGTGCTGAACCAGTTCAACGCGAGGCTGACCGGGACGTTCGGCAGCAACCTCGCCGCCGGTGCGACCGTGGCCAATGCCGGCGGGACGAGCAACATCGACGGCCGCACCCCGAACCTGGCGCTGGACGGCAACCTGGACAGTTCCTGGCAGCCGACCGCGACGACCGGCGGGCTGGTGTTCACGCTGCCCGCGGCGCGCACGTTCGACGTCCTCTCCGTCCAGGAGGACCTGAACCTCGGCCAGCGCGTGAAGTCGTACGCGGTGGATGCCTGGAACGGCAGCTCCTGGAACCAGATCGCGACCGACACCACGATCGGCCAGAAGAAGCTGATCCGCCTGTCCTCCCCGGTCACCGCGAGCCAGGTGAGGCTGCGCATTACCGGATCTAGGTCGAACCCGGCCATCGCCGAGTTCGGCCTGTTCCAGCGGCCCGGCGGAGGCGGCGCGGCGGGGACCATCACCTCGGTCTCCGCGAACAAGTGCGTTGAAGTCAGCGGCGCGAGCACGGCGAACGGTGCCGCGGTGCAGTTGTGGGACTGCACGAACGCCACCAATCAGAAGTGGAGCCGTACGACGAACAAGCAACTAATGGTGTACGGCAACAAGTGTATGGACGCCTACGGCGCAGGCACCACTGCCGGCACCTCAGTCGTGACGTGGGACTGCCACGGCGGCACGAACCAGCAGTGGAACGTGAACTCGGACGGCACCATCACGGGCGTCCAGTCAGGGCTGTGCCTGGACGCTTACGGTGCGGGCACCGCGAACGGCACGAAGATCGTCCTGTGGACCTGCAACGGTGGCACCAACCAGAAGTGGCAGGTCCGCTGACCGGTTGCCACACGAAGCGAAACGGGGAGTCCGGGCGCCCCGCCCGGACTCCCCGTTTCGTTACGAGCAGCTGCCCTCGACCGCTAGCTGAGGTTCCACCGCTGGTTGGCGGCGCCGTTGCAGGTCCAGAGCTGGACCTTGGATCCGTTGCCGGTGCCCGCGCCGGCGACTTCCAGGCACAGTCCTGATTGGACGCCCGTGATGGTGCCGTTGGTGTTGAACCGCCACTGCTGGTTGGTCTGGCCGTTGCAGTTCCAGATGACCGCCTGGGTGCCGTTGCTGGTGCCTGCGCCGTAGGCATCGGCGCAGCGGATGTTGTTGTTCTCGTAGATGGTCAGCGCGCCCGAGGCGGCCCGTGTCCAGCGCTGGTTCGACCCGCCGTTGCAATCCCAGATCTGCAGCTGGGTCCCCGGCGACGTGGTGGAGGCGTTGACGTCGAGACACTTGTTGCTTGCGCCGGCCGCGCGCACCGTGCTGGTGGGTCCGGGCGGCGCGGGGGCGTATCCGGCGGCGGTGATGTTGGCCTGCACGGCCTCCTCGGTGGCGTTGGACGGGTAGCCGGTGGTCATCACGCCTTCGTAGAAGGTGCCGGCGGCGGAAATGCTGTTGTCCCCGCCGATGCCGAGGAGAATCGCCCCTTCCTTCTTCATCGGGTGGTAGCCGTTGGGACGCGGCCCGTCGAACACGGTCGTCAAGCCACCCGACTGCGCGTTACCGCTCCGGATGGCCCAGTGGTTCGACTCGCCCTTGACGATCGCCGTGACGAAGCGGTGGTTGATGGTCGGGTTCTTGTTGTAGCGGGGGTTCACGCCGGAGAACAGCCCCCACTCCAGGTCGGCCATCACCCACGGGCCGGGGCCGTCGCCGTACCCCCACCAGTTGTTGGAGCCGAAGTAGACGGTCTCCATGATGGCGGGCTCGTCGGCCAGGCCGTTCGTCTGTGCGTTGCCGTAGTCGAAGCAGCAGCCGCCGTTGTAGTGCGTGCCGTCGACGACGGCGTAGATGCCTTCCGGCTGGTCGCCGGTTGCGACGCCGTTGGTCCTGTTGTTGCGATAGCCGGTGCCGGGCACGATGTACACGCCGTACGCCTTCTGGCCACCGACCAGTGTCGGCGCCGCGGTCGCGACCGCGAGGTTGTCGTAGCCCCCAGGAGCCGGGCCGGGGAAGCCGCCGGGTGGCGCCTGGGTGAGGTGGTTACCGCGGCCGGACTGGTCGTAGATGATGCTGATGAGACAGGTCGCGCCCGCGCAGAAGGAATCCTGCGTCGCCGCGTTGGCCACTCCGCCCGCGCTCATCGGGGCGACGTCCCGCTGAGTGTTGTCCGTTGAGCGCCGGACTTGGTACAGCGGGCCGCTGTACGCGCCGTAGAGCGCGCGTGTGGTGCTGTGTGCTGCCACGCACGGCGTGCCGCCGGCAGCGTAGATGTCACACGGTCCTTCCACCGCGCCCTGCGCCGGTGCGTTGAACGGCACCACGACGAGCGCGGTCCCGGTTATGAGCGCCATGGCAAGCCGCGTGCTGCGCCGAACTTTCACGACTCCTCCTTCGGGGGTGAGGCCGAGCGCGAGCAGCCGTTGCGGTGCTGACCGGGAATCCGAGGAGTGACGACTGGAATCTGAACAGTCCAATGGCGACTACTTGGCCAGCAGGGATCGTGCCGTACGAGCTCGGCCAGGACGACTTTGCTCACGGACTTACACGGCTGTCAACGCCGGCCGGCAGGTGGCCGTCGTCGAACGCCGGGTCCTTTTCGTCGACGTCCGTCGAACGTCCTGCATACGGGCCGATGATGTCCGCGGAGGTGGCAAGTTGTTGCCAGGGTTGATATCGACTGTCTGAACCGATCTGCCGGCGCGGAACTCCGGCTGGACACTTTCATCACGAGCGCGCGTGGTCGCGTCGAACCACGGTGCGGGTCCTGTTTCTGCCATTTCCTTGTGTCATAAGACAATCAGTCGTTAGCGTTCACCTGTCGAAAGCCGCAGCAAGGGCCTGTCCACAGGTCCACCCACCCCGTTCGCAGGCGATCACGCCCAACTGGAAGGGCGCGTGACCAGCTGAGACCGGCCGAAACCAGGAGATCGCGATGCCGCACCCCGCCCGCAAACCCCTCTCCCGGCGCGAGTTCGGCGCTCTTGCGGCCGCCGGGCTGGCGGCCACCGCGCTGCCGGGTGCGGCTGTCGCGTCCGCCGGCGGCGACAGGTACGAGCCGGCCTGGCCGTCGGTCGACGGGCACCCGCCGTCCCCGGAGTGGTTCCAGGACGCCAAGTTCGGCGTCTACTGGCACTGGGGCGCTTTTACCACGCCCGAGTACGGCAGCGAGTGGTACGGCCGCGACATGTACCGGCCGGGCAGCAACGAGCACAACCACCATAGGGCGACGTACGGGGATCCCACGCTCTGGGGCTACGACCGGTTCATCGACGGCGGTGTGGACGCGAGCGGCAACCCTGTCCAGTTCGCACCGAAGCTCGTGTCGCAGGGCGGAAAGTTCGACCCGGTGGACTGGGCCCGGACGGTCAAGGCGTCCGGGGCGAAGTTCGCCGGGCCGGTCGCGGAACACCATGACGGCTACTCGATGTGGGACAGCCAGGTCAACGAGTGGAACTCGGTGGCGAAGGGGCCGCGGCTCAACCTGCTGAAGCTCTTCTCCGACGCCGTCCGCGGCCAGGGGCTCAAGCTCCTGGTCGCCATGCACCACTCGTTCAACTACAACGGTTTCTTCGACTTCGCACCACCGCGGACGGACCCGAGTCTGCGGAAGCTCTACGGCCAGCTGCCGCGCGCTGAAGAGGACGCGTTGTGGCTTGCCAAGCTCAAGGAGGTGGTGGACCGTGCGCGGCCCGACATCCTCTGGCAGGACTTCGGACTGAACTCGCCCGGCTACTGCTTCAACAACGGGCCGTGCGCGGTGGGCGAGCAGCAACGCCTGGAGTTCCTGGCCTACTACTACAACCAGGCCGAGCGATGGGGCATGGAGGTCGTCGCGACCTACAAGCACTTCGACCACGGCTTCAACACCCGTGGCGAGGTCGCGGACTACGAACGAGGCGGGCCGGCGGACATCGTCCGGCCGTACTGGCTGACCGACGACGCGATCAGCAGCAGCAGTTGGAGCTACACCAAGGGCATCGGCTACTACTCGAGCACGCAGATGATCCACGCACTGATCGACCGGGTGAGCAAGAACGGCAACATGCTGCTCAACATCTCCCCGACGCTGGAGGGGACCATCCCCGACCAGCAACGCGCCGTGCTGGCCGACATCGGCACCTACCTCGGCCGCCTCGGCGAGTCGATCTACTCGACGCGGGCGTGGGACGCCTACGGTGAAGGGCCCACGAAGATGGGCGGCGGCTCGTTCGTGGCGCCGAAGGTCGGTACCGCCAAGGACATCCGGTTCACCCGTGACAAGGCCGCCCGCGTGCTCTACGCGACCGTGCTGGCGTGGCCTGGAGACGGCTCGACGCTGAACGTCACGGCATTGTCCAGCAAGCGAATCGACCTGCGTGGACTCACCGGGATCGAACTGCTCGGCACCCGCACGCGGTTGAGCCACAGCCAGGACGGCGGCGGGCTGCGCATCACGATGCCCGCGGTCAAACCGTTCGCGTCGCCCGCCTACGTCGTGAAGCTGACGTTCGCGGACAGGATTCCCGCGCTGGGGCCGGAAACCGGCACGGCCGTGTTCACCGACGCCGGCTACCGCGGGACGAACGCGACCCTCACCGTCGGGACCTACACAGCGGCCCAGCTCCAGGAGAAGTCGCTCGCGCCGAGGACCATCTCCGCCGTCTGGCCCGCGGACGGCTACGTGACCATCGGCCACACCGGGGACGACCTCACCGGCACCTCGTCGCGGTTCGTCCAGCCCACACCCGATCTGCGCGTGAGCGGGAACGACAACTCGATCGTCTCGTTGCGGGTGTCCTTCGACCCGGCCAGGTGGTTCCAGCTCCTCAACGTCACCAACGGCCTGGCCGTCGACGGTGGCGGGCCCGTCCCGGCAGGCAGTGGACTGAAGATCTGGACTCCCGACGGCAGCCCCAACCTCCACTTCCGCGCCGAGGAGGTCGCGGGCGGGTACTTCAAGCTCACCAACCGCACCAACGATCTGGTGATCGACGGCGGCGGCTTCGCGCAACCCGGCGCGAACCCCGTGCAGACGGTCTACACCGGCGCCGCGTCCCAGCAGTGGTCGATCACCGGAACGGGCGGCAACGTGTTCACGGTCGCCAATCGCGCCACCGGTCTCGTCCTCGACAGCGGTGGCAACGTCGGCTCGGGATCCCCGCTCAAGCTCTGGACGGACGACGGCAGCCCCAACCTCCGGTGGCAGTTCTTCGTCGTCTGAGTCGTCGATTTTCCTTGGCGTGGACGTGAAGGCGCCCCCTCCGGACGCCGCAGTCCGGAGGGGCGCTTGGTCAGGACCGGTGACGGGTCAGGCGCAGACCATGCCGTTCATGGCCGGGGAGAGGAAGGGTGGGTTGCCACTGCCGTTGTAGCTCGCGTTGTATCCGATGGTGACACTGCCACCGGTCGCGAGCTTGCCGTTCCAGGACACGTTCTCGACCTTCACGGCGTCGCCAGTGTCGGTCCACGTCCCGTTCCAGCCCTGGGAAACCGTCACTCCCGGCGCGGAGTACGTGAGCGTCCAGCCGTCGACGGGCGCCCCATGGTTCTCGAGGACGATTTCGCCGGTGTATCCGCCGACCACGAGCTGATCACCCGGTGCGTCGCCTTGCACGAACCGGGTGGGGGAGTGGTCGTGGTGGTCGTCGTTGACGTGGTTGTGGTCGTGGTGCTGGACGGCGGAGTCCAGTTGGCGGCGGCCGCCAGGTCGTACCCGCGCTGCGGCACGAACTGGCCCGCCGGGGCGATGCAGCCGTCGGACTCGCCCGGCAGCTTGACCCACAGGAACGCGGCGATCTGGCTGTCACCGGTCTGGTCGGTGCTGGGTGTGCCGATCGCCCGGCCGGCCGGGTCGCACCACTCGCTGCCCGCGGGGCCGTTGCCGTTGCGGCTGGTGTCGATCACGGCCTTGAACCGCGAGTCGCCCAGCGCGTTCAACACGGACTTCGCGAAGCCTACCTCGTCGCCGGTGTGCCGGTAGTTGGAGACGTTGGTGGCGATGCCGTCGCCGCTGTTGTAGATGTCGGCCCCGCGCAACCGTGCCGCGGCCTCGCCTGGCGACAGCCACGCCGAGTGCCCGATGTCGAAGTACACCTTCGTCTGCGCCGACCCGGACTTGAGCTTCTTGCCCGCGTAGGCCATCGACGCCTTGGTCTGGTTCTGCTGGTCGGGACTCTGGCAGTTCGTCATCAGCGGCAGCACGTCCGGCTCCAGCACGATCGCCGCGGGACGACCGGCGATACCGGCCGCCACCTGGTCGACCCAGGCCCGGTAGGCCTCGTGCGACGGAGCGCCGCCGCCGCTGGCGCCGCCGCAGTCCCGGTTCGGGACGTTGTAGACGACCATGATCGGAATCTTGCCCGCCGCGGCGGCGGCCGAGATGTAGGCGTCCACCTCGGACCTGGACGGTGCCGGTGTTGGTGGTGGTGAACCAACGGCCCTGTGGTGTGGCCGCGAGGCGGTCCCGGATCATTGGCGTCCGGTGGTCGCCGGGGTTGGCGGCGACCCACTTGGCCGCGTTGGTCTCCGGGTCGACGTAGAACGGTGACGGGGCAGCCTGTGCGCTGCCGCCGGCGGCGAGGGCGGCGACACCCGCGAGGAGTGTCGCCGCCACCACGCCGCTCGCAACGATTTTGCTGCGCATGCGACGTATCTCCCTTACAGCGCCGGGTAGGCGTTCTCGACGAGCATCTTGAACTGGGCCGGGAACCACGCGCCGGCGTGCGGCGCGGCCGGCATCGCGCCGGTGAGGTTGCCGCCGTTGGCCTGCTCGCCGCCCCGGAAGGCGGGGTCGCACATCGGGTCGTGCTGCTTGCCTTCCTCGTTCGGGCCCTCGGTCTTGGTCGCGATGCCGTCGGACTCACCCGGCGGCTTGATCCAGACGTAGGCGTCGAAGTTGGGCCGTGGCGCGGCCTGCGGGCGCAGACCGATGCCCGCGCCGGCCTGGTTGCACCAGTTGCCGCGGTGCAGACGGCGGTCGATGCGGCCGGAGTTCACGTATTCGTCCACAGTGGACCCCGTGGCGCCGGCGGGCCGGTTCGTGCCACCCCAGCCGTTGCGGGAGGTGTCGACCAGCATGCCGATGCCGCTCGGGAAGCCGGCCGCGACGAACCGCCGGTGCAGCTCGGCGCCGAAGTCGGCCTCGTCGAAGTACGGGTTCCACTCGTAGAACTCCGCGGACCTCAGCGGCTGGCTGCCGACGGTCTTGGTCGGGTCGGTGCAGGTTCGGCTCCTCGGTCGGCGTGTAGTTCGCCGTGTTGGACACGAAGCCGTCGATGCTGCCGAAGCCCTCTCGTCGTGCCCCTGACCACGTCGGTGTACAGCTGCACGGCCGGCACGATGTTGCTGTCCCAGCCCAGCCACGCGGAGTGCGCGATGTCGAGGTAGTTGTAGACGTTCGAGATCGCGCTCAGCTTGTTCAGCGCGTACTGGATGCCCTGCTCGTACGCGCCGCTGGACTTCGCCTCCGCGCACTTGGGCTTCGCGAGGTTGGTGACCAGGTTCGGCAGCGAGTCGGGCTCGATGACCGCGACGATGCGCAGGTCGCGGTACTTCGAGTCGGCCAGGATCGCGGCGATCGGGTCGATGTACTCGGCCTTGTAGCGGGCAAGGCCGTTCTCGCCGACCTTCAGCTCGCCGTTGGAGGCCAGCGCGGAGCAGTCGCGGTTGGGCAGGTCGTAGATCACGACCTGGAATACCATTGGCCGATCGGGGACCTGCTGGCGCAGCGCCTCGTCCAGGTGACCGCGCAGGCCACGGCCGGCGGTGATCGCGCCGATGCGGTCCATCCACACCGCCGTCGAGTTCTGCGCCACCTTGCGCATCGCGGTGGCGGTCGCGCCGCCGGTGGCGTCGGCCAGTGTGTTCACCTGGGCCGTGTAGTCCGGGTTGAGGTAGCCGGTGGCTCCCACGTAAGGGTTCGCCACGTGCCCATCGGGCCCGCCCGGGTCCTCCGAGGTCGTCGTCGTGGTGGTCGTGGTTGTGGTCGTCGGCTCGCCGGGGTCGCCGGTACATGGCGTGCCGTTGAGCTTGAAGCCCGCAGGCTTGTCGTTCGTGTCCGAGTAGGACGCCTGGAAGCCGAGACTGTGCGACCCGCCGGTCGTCAAACTCCTTGCCCAGTCAGGGTTCTTGGCCGTGACGTGCTGGCCGGACTGGGTGATCGTGGAGTTCCAGTGGTTCGTGATCCGCTGGTCACCGCTGAAGTCCCACTCCAGGGTCCAGCCGTCGGAGATCGCGTCACCCAGGTTGTCCACCGTGACGTTCGCGGTGAAGCCGGTGCTCCACTGGTTGGCTTCGTAGTCCACCGAACACCCGGCGGCCGCGTTGGCCTGGTTGCCCACCATCACCAACAGGCTCGTGCAGAGCGTCAAAGCCGCGACAGCCGATCCGCCGCGCACCAGGTTTCTTGATCGCATGAAGGTCCTCGCAGCATCGTTGCCGTCCGAGTGGGTCTGGTAGCGCTCCCAGATGAGGCGGGACTGTAACCACATCGACGGTGCGTACGAAAGAGTTTCGTCAATGACGTTTCACATGAGTGAACTTCACATCACGTACGGAGAGTGGAAGCTCCGTAGGCGTCTTTAACTCATCTGGACCAGTAACTGGTCGACCTCCGGAGCGGCGTGGCTACTGTCAGTTTGTTAATCCTGAGAGAACTACACCGTTCTGGTGACGGCGCAGGTCAGCGGCGGTCTGTAACCCTTTTCGCCTGCGTGTGGAATTGAGGTGGCGTGAAGTAGGGAAAAATACTCCGAACGGTCCAGTGAAATGTGGTGGATATCGATATCGATCAGCGTTCTAATGCTTTTAGCTCCGATCGGCGCAAGATGAGAGGCTATGTTCGGCCTATTTTCCAGGGCTGTTCGCCGGTATTTATGGCGGTATCCGGTAACCGCCCCTTCCTCGAAAGTTTCGTGACCGTTACTGTCCGTCTCTGGGAGCGCTCCCAGTCTTCTCCCTCTCTTCCGATCCCTTGTCATCGGAGGCTCACATGCAAAGCCGCATGTCCAGAGCTGACACAGCTGCCCTGGTCGCGTTGCCCGCCGGAACGGCGGGCCCGGCGCCGCCGCTGTCGATCTGGTTGTGCGACGTCCGGGACTACGTGAACCGGTACGCGCCGGCCGGCTGCAACCGGGAACCGCCGACGGTGTCAACAGGACTGACTACGTCCAATGTGGACACGAGCGGTGTCGCACCCGGTTGGACGGTCTCCACGGACAACATCGTCGTAACGGGCCATGACTTCGACCGCGTCATCGTCCACTCCGGCGGTGCGCTCGCATGGGGCGTCGAGCCTCGTTGAGACCTCGGCGCGGGACGTTCGGCGAACGCGGGTGTCCCGTGCCGATTCCAAGCCCGCGGGTCAATGGCTGACCCGTGATGGAGGAGGAACGAATGAGGTACCGGACCAGAACGGGACGGTTGCGCAGTAAACCGCTCGTCTTAGTCGCGGCGGCGATGGTCGCGACGGCGGCGATGCCGGCGGTCGCACCGTTGGCGAGTGCAGCCGTGGCCTGCACGGTGAACTACAACGTCACAAGCGAGTGGGGCAACGGGTTCGTCGCCGAGGCGACCATCCGCAACGATGGCGACCCGATCAACGGCTGGACCCTCACGTGGACCTTCGCGGACGGGCAGCAGGTGTCGAACCTGTGGAACGGCAGCTACACGCAGTCCGGTGCCAAGGTCACCGTCAACCCGGTGGACTGGAACAAGAACATCGGCAGTGGTGGCACCGCGACGGTCGGCTTCCAGGCATCGAGAGGCGCGACGAACAGCAAGCCGGTCGACTTCGCAGTCAATGGCGTCTCCTGCACCGGCGGTAACAAGGCGCCGACGGTGTCGGTGACCTCGCCGACGGCGGGCCAGTCGTTCCAGAGCGGGCAGGCGATCCCGCTCGCGGCCACCGCGTCCGACAGCGACGGCACCGTGTCGAAGGTCGAGTTTCTGGCCGACGGCGTTGTCGTCGGTTCCGACACGACCGCTCCCTACGAGGGGTCGTGGACGGGCGCGCCTACCGGTGACCACGCCGTGGCGGCTCGCGCGACCGACAACCGCGGCGCCGTGACCACGACGGCACCCGTGCCGGTCAAGGTCCTGGCAGGGGCGGCGATCGTGGCCACGCCGGCGACGGTCAGCGTCAAGCAGGGCGGCTCGGTCACCTTCGACGTGAAGCTGGCGAGCCAGCCCTCGTCCTCGGTGGCGGTCGCCGTCGCCCGCTCCTCGGGCAGCACCGACCTCACCGCGACGCCGGCGTCGCTGACGTTCACCACGGCCGACTGGAACACCGCGCAGAAAGTCACGGTCGCCTCGGCGGCCAACGGCGGCGACCTCACGACGGCGGTCTTCTCCGCCACGGCCACCGGTTACGCGGCGGCTTCGGTGACGGCCAAGGAGATCTCGGCGAACACGCCGAAGTTCGAGGAGGCGTTCCTCACCCAGTACAACAAGCTCAAGGATCCGGCCAGCGGCTACTTCCGCAGGTTCGGCGACCTCCTGGTGCCGTACCACGCGGTGGAGACGCTGATGGTCGAGGCGCCCGACCACGGGCACCAGACGACCTCGGAGGCGTTCAGCTACTACCTGTGGCTGGAAGCGAGCTACGGCAAGGTCAGCGGGGACTGGGCTCCGTTCAAGTCGGCGTGGGCGTCGATGGAGAAGTTCATCATCCCGGCCAAGGCCGACCAGCCGACCAACGACAAGTACAACGCGGCGAAGCCCGCCACGTACGCGCCCGAGCACGACAGGATGACCGGCTATCCGTCCGCATTGGACCCGAGCGTCTCGGTGGGTCGGGACCCGATCGCCGCAGAGCTGAAGTCCGCGTACGGCACGGATGACATCTACGGCATGCACTGGTTGCTGGACGTCGACAACACCCTCGGTTTCGGCCGGTGCGGCGACGGCACCACGGCACCGTCCTACATCAACACCTACCAGCGCGGCTCGTCGGAGTCGGTGTGGGAGACCATCCCGCAGCCGTCGTGCGACACGTTCAAGCACGGTGGTCCCAACGGGTATCTGGACCTGTTCACCAAGGACAGTTCCTATGCCAAGCAGTGGAAGTACACCAACGCGCCGGACGCGGACGCCCGTGCGGTGCAGGTGGCGATGTTCGCCGAGCAGTGGGCGACCGCGCAGGGCAAGCAGTCCCAGATCGCGCCGGAGCTGGAGAAGGCCGCGAAGATGGGCGACTACTTGAGGTACGCGATGTTCGACAAGTACTTCAAGAAGATCGGCAACTGCGTGGGAGCCGCAGCCTGTCCCGCCGGCACCGGCAAGGACAGCTCGCACTACCTGATGTCCTGGTACTACGCGTGGGGCGGCGCGACGGACACGTCCGCGGGCTGGGCGTGGCGGATCGGCACCGGTGCCTCGCACCAGGGCTACCAGAACCCGCTGGCAGCACACGCTCTCGCGAACGTGCCCTCGTTGAAGCCGAAGTCGGCCACCGGCCAGCAGGACTGGGCCAAGAGCATGGACCGGCAGCTGGAGCTTCTGCAGTGGCTGCAGTCGGCCGACGGCGGTATCGCCGGCGGTGTCACGAACAGCTGGGAAGGTCACTACGGCACGCCCCCCGCGGGCACGGCGACCTTCTACGGCATGTTCTACGACGCGCACCCGGTGTGGCGCGACCCGCCGAGCAACCGGTGGTTCGGCTTCCAGGTGTGGCAGATGGAGCGCACGGCCGCGCTGTACCAGATGACCGGCGACGCCCGCGCGAAGAAGATCCTCGACAAGTGGGTGCCGTGGGCCATCGCCAACACCACGGTCGGTGCGAACGGGGCATTCCAGATCCCGAACGACCTGGAGTGGACCGGTGCTCCCGACAACTGGAACCCGACCGCGCCCGGTGCGAACGCGGGCCTGCGGTCGCGGGTGCTCAACCACAGCCAGGACGTCGGCGTGTCGGCGTCGTTCGCCAAGACCCTGCTGAACTACGCGGCCAAGTCGGGCAACGCCCCGGCGCGGACCACGGGCGAGGGTCTGCTCACGGCGATGCTGTCCCACCAGGATGCCAAGGGCATCGCCATCCCGGAGTCGCGCGGCGACTACAGCCGCTTCGACGACAAGTACAACGCGACGACCGGTGAGGGCACCTACGTCCCGCCGGGCTGGACGGGCAAGATGCCCAACGGTGACGCGATCGGTCAGGACTCCACGTTCCTGTCGATCCGGTCGTTCTTCAAGAACGACCCGGACTGGCCGAAGGTGCAGCAGCACCTGGACGGCGGCCCGGCGCCCACCTTCACCTATCACCGGTTCTGGGCACAGGCCGAGATCGCCACGGCGTTCCACCTGCACTCGGAACTGTTCGGATAAGACCGGGGTTGCCGCCCCTCACGCGCTCCCGGCACGGCACGCCGTGCCGGGAGCGCTCTCTCCACGTTGGCCGCATCATCCGATCAACAAAGGAGTTGTTCGTCATGCGTGCTCGAAACTTCCGGACGGCGGGGCTGTTGCTGGCCGCTGTCACCGCGGTGGCCGCGCTGGTGGTGGGATTCGGCCCGCCCGAGGCCACCGCCGCCACGACGATCTGCGAGAAGTTCGGCTCGACGAAGATCCAGGGCGGCCGTTACGTCGTCCAGAACAACGAGTGGGGCGCGAACGACGGTCAGTGCATCAGCGTCTCCGACAACGGTTTCACCATCACCGCGGGCAACCACAACGTGCCGACCAACGGCGCGCCCGCCTCCTACCCGTCGATCTACGCGGGCTGCCACTACGGCAACTGTTCCAGCGGTAGCGGACTTCCGTTGCAGGTGAACAGGCTCGGCACGGTTTCGTCCAGTGTCGCCTACACCACGGCCGGCGGGTCCTGGAACGCCTCCTACGACCTCTGGTTCGACCCGAACCCCAACCAGAGCGGCCAGAACACCGGTGCGGAGCTGATGATCTGGGGCAGCCACCAGGGCCCGCCCCAGCCGATCGGCAGCAAGGTCGGCACCGCGAACCTGGCCGGCGCCGGCTGGGACGTCTGGGTCGGCAACATCGGCTGGAACGTCATCTCCTACGTCCGCCAGCAGACCACCAACTCGCTCAACCTGAACCTCACCGAGTTCACGAACGACGCCGTGCAGCGGGGCCAGGTCCAGAGCTCCTGGTACATGACGAGCGCGCAGTTCGGGTTCGAGCCGTGGCAGGGCGGACCGGGGCTGGCGGTGAACTCGTTCTCGTTCACGACGTCCAGCGGCGGTGGCGGTGGCGGCACGACGACCACGACCCCGACCACCCCGGACCCCGGCGGTCCGATCGCCTGCCGTGCCGGGCACAACATCACCAACTCGTGGGGGAGCGGGTTCACCGCAGAGGTGACCATCACCAACACCGGGTCGTCGGCCGCGCGGAACTGGCGGTCCACCTGGACCGCACCGTCCGGGGTCACGGTCACCAACGGCTGGAACGCGACGGTGACGCAGAGCGGGTCGACGGTCACCGCCACCGCGCCGACCTGGAATGCCGACCTGGCGCCGGGACAGAGCGCGACGATCGGTTACCAGGCCAACGGACCTGCCGCGGCGGCGAGCGGGTTCGCACTCAACGGCGCGACGTGCTCATGAATCCGTACGCCTCGTCTGCCATCAACGGATGCCGAGGTCCATCCACATCGGACAGGGCGCACACCACTCCAGTACCACCACGGAAAGACAGGAGTTCTGCGGAATGAGTCTCATCTCCGGACGAAGGCGGGTGGCCGTGGCGGGAGCCGTGGTCTCACTCACCGCGGCGACGCTCGGCATCGGGCTGAGCGCTCCCGCTGGCGCCGCACCGGGTTGCCGCGTCGACTACACCCCGAACGACTGGGGCGGCGGCGGGTTCGGTGCATCCGTGAAGATCACCAACCTGGGCGACGCGGTGTCGGGCTGGACGCTGAAGTTCACGTTCCCCGGCAGCCAGCGGGTCACCCAGGGCTGGAACGCGACGTGGACGCAGTCCGGCGCGGAAGTGACGGCGACGAGCCTGTCGTGGAACGGCAACCTGGGCGCCGGCGCATCGGCGGACCTCGGTTTCAACGGCAGCTACAGCGGCAGCAACCCCGCGCCCACGTCGTTCTCGCTCAACGGCACGGTGTGCACCGGCCAGCAGCAGCCCACGACCACGACGACCACGACGACCACGACGACCACCTCCAGCAACCCGAATCCTGGCACGCGGGTGGACAACGCGTACGCGGGCGCGAAGGTGTACGTGAACGCGGACTGGTCGGCCAAGGCCAACGCCGAACCCGGCGGCAGCAGGATCGCGAACCAGCCCACCTACGTGTGGATGGACCGCATCGCGGCGATCAACGGCACGCCCGGTGCGCGTGGCCTGGTCTCACATCTGGACGAGGCGGTGCGTCAGGCGGCGGGCGCGCCACTCGTCTTCCAGGTGGTGATCTACAACCTGCCTGGACGCGACTGCGCGGCGCTGGCGTCCAACGGTGAGCTCAAGCCCGACGAGATCGGGCGGTACAAGAGCGAGTACATCGACCCGATCGCGGCGATCCTCGCCAGGCCGGCGTACTCGAAGCTGCGGATCGTGACCACCATCGAGGTGGACTCGCTCCCGAACCTCGTCACCAACGTGTCGCCGCGGCCGACCGCCACGCCGCAGTGTGACGTGATGAAGCAGAACGGCAACTACGTCAACGGCGTCGGGTACGCGCTGGCGAAGCTGGGTGCGATCTCGAACGTCTACAACTACGTCGACATCGGCCACCACGGCTGGATCGGCTGGGACGACAACTTCGGCGCGACGGCCGACGTCATCTACCGGGCGGCGACCTCGTCTGGCAGCACCGCGGCCAACGTGCACGGCTTCATCGCCAACGCGGCCAACTACGGCGCGCTGAAGGAGCCGTACTTCTCTATCGAGGACTCGGTGAACGGCACGTCCGTGCGCCAGTCGAAGTGGGTCGAGTGGAATCGCTACGTCGACGAACTGTCCTTCGCGCAGGCGTTCCGCCAGAAGGCGGTCCAGACCGGGTTCGACTCGCGCGTGGGCATGCTGATCGACACCAGCCGAAACGGCTGGGGCGGCTCGGCCCGCCCGACCGGCCCCGGCCCGAAGACCACCGTGGACGCCTACGTCGACGGCAGCCGCACCGACCGCCGCATCCACCTCGGCAACTGGTGCAACCAGAAGGGCGCCGGAATCGGTGAGCGTCCCAAGGCCGCACCCGAACCTGGCATCGACGCCTACGTGTGGGTGAAGCCGCCGGGTGAGTCCGACGGATCCAGCAAGGCCATCCCGAACAACGAGGGCAAGGGCTTCGACCGGATGTGCGATCCGACGTACACCGGCAACGTGCGCAACGGCAACAACATGTCCGGTGCGCTGGGAGAAGCACCGGTTGCCGGACATTGGTTCCCCGCGCAGTTCCAGGAACTGCTGCGCAACGCCTACCCGGCGCTGTAGAAGGGTGCGCGGCGGAGCCTGCTCACGCGGGTTCCGCCGCGACCTTTTCGGACTCGTCAGTTTGCGCGGTTCTCCTGCGCAGGCCGAGTTTCAGGCGCTGTCGCGAAACACCATCGACGTCGGCAACATCACCGACGGTGGCAGGCCTTCCTCGTCGGCCAGTTCGGCGAGGAGCCGCCAGGTCATCGTGCGGCCTAGTTGTTCGACGTCCTGCCGCACGGTGGTGAGCGGCGGTACCGCCGTAGAGGCCAGCATCGAATCGTCAAACCCGACCACAGCCACGTCCTCGGGAATCTTCCTGCCGCTCGATCGCAGCACCCGCAGTGCGCCCAGCGCCATGATGTCCGCGGCGACGAACACCGCGTCGAGGTCCGGTGCCCGGCTCAGCAGCTCCTCCATGGCATTGGCGCCACTGTCCGGGGTGAAGTCGCCGTGCACCACCAGGTCCGCGGGGAGCTTGTGTTCACCGAGGCCACGTCGCCATCCGCTCAGGCGGTCCATGCCGACCGCCATGTCCTTCGGACCCGCGATCGTCGCGATCCTGGTGCGCCCCAGTGCGACGAGGTGACGCGTGGCCTGCAGCGCGCCGGCGAAGTTGTCGGCGTCCACGAACGGGACGTGACCGCCCGGGGCGAGCGGGCGGCCACCGATCACCACGGGCAGCCCTCTGCCATGCAGTGTCCGGGGGAGGGGATCCTCACCGTGCAGGCTCAGGACGAGCGCGCCGTCGACGTGCCCGCTGCTCAGGTAGGCGGCCAGGTCTAGGTCGTCGGGCTGGCTCATCATGAGCAGCAGCTGGATTCTCTGGCCGGTGAGCTCGGCGTGCACACCGCGCAGCACGCCCGCGAAGAACGGGTCGGCGAGCACCCGGCTGCCCTGTTCGGACACCACCAGCGCGATCGCGTGCGCCTTGCTGCCGGCGAGCGTCCGCGCGGCGTGGTTGGGGCTGTAGCCGAGGCTTGCGATCGCCCGGTGAACGGCCGCACGGGCACGCGCGCTGACGTGCGTCCCGTCGTTGATCACGCGCGAGACCGTGGACTTCGACACCCCGGCCACCTGCGCGACCTCGTCGATGCGCGGGCCGGGGCGTCGGCTGCCGTTCTCGGTCATGGCACGGCGACGAGGGCGTTGCCGCGCGCCACCTGAGCGAACCGCCTGGCGCTCGTCATGGGCGTCCGGATCTGGGTCTCGTAGTCGACATGGACCCAGCGGCGACGACGCACGTGAGAACTCCTCTGGTCTTGACAAACGACTCTGGGAGCGCTCCCAGGCGGGAGAAGTGTGATCCGGATCGCTGTGGAGTGTCAAGCAGCCTTGACTGCTTATGGCCAACGCGCCCCTTGTGGAAGCTAAACGGCGTGCATCGATACGATCACGTGCGTTTATGCACAGGGTCGAGGTGGTCGGTAGGCGAGTTCCGGGTTTGGGTGAGGCTGGTCGTTTCGCTCAAAATCACACCATGTGCACCGGCAAATTTGGGAACGCTCCCAGGTCAGATTGATCTGGCGGTCATCGGGATCAACGCCCAAGAGGGCGGCACCCGCCGGGGTGGCGCTCGTCCAGCGACGCCTCGCCGCGCAGCTGTCCGGGGTCGCCCGGTCAGCGTCATGGAACCGCTCTACGACGCCGTGCCGCTCCTGGAAGCCCTGTCGTGGCACCCGGTGCACGCGCTCGACGCGGCGCACGTCTGGCTGCGTGAGACGGCGGCAGGGGTCGCCGAGTCCGTCGGCGCTGATCGGCTCTCCGTCAGTCCTTGACGAAGGTCCTGATGCTGTGGGCCGCCAGTTGGGTGTCGAACGAGCCGTTCGATGTCGTGATGGTGTTGTCCTGAGCGAGGGTCCGGGTCGAGCTGGTCACCCAGGTCGAGATCGTCGCGGAACCGGTGTCCCGGATGGTGAACGGCTGGTTCACCGGCGACGAGTTCTTGTTGATGGCGACGACAACGACCTTGGATGCGCTCTTGAACGCCGTGATGAACACGTTCGGCTGCGGGTTCGCGGTCGCGGTGATCCGGGAGTAGCCGGGGCGGACCCACTTCGCGAAGTGCGCCATGTTTGCGCCGCGCTTGCTGATCTGCCCGTCCTCGCGCATCGGGCCGTACGAGCGGCGGATGTACCACCACACGTAGGTCTGGAACCGGCCGTACACCAGCGCGCGGTGCATGTGCTCGCCCACGTCGAGTGCGTTCGGCCAGAGATCGGCCGAGTCGGAGCTGTTCGGGTGGTAGACCTCGGTCATCCACAGTTCCTTGCCGCCGCCCTTCTCCCGGAAGAGCGGGTAGGGGAGGTCCTCGTTCCTGGTGCCGTAGAGGTGGGCGCCGACGATGTCCACGTTCGCCAGTGCGGCCGGGTCGTTGAGGATGGGGTCGGAGGCGTTCTTGCGGTACTGGAACGACTCGGGCGCGATGACCCTGGTGTTGATCGAGCCGGCGTTCTCGCGCAGGAACCTGACCATCTCCGCGGGCGTCCACGCCGTCCAATCGTGCGCGTAGTCTGGCTCGTTCTGCACCGAGATCCCGTACAGGCTCACGCCGTTGTTCCGCATGAACGTGGAGAAGTCGTTCAGATGTTGCGCATAGGCGCCATATGAGTCGTAGCGCAACCGCTTACCGCCGGAGAACGTCTCGGTCATCGACGCGGGCGGGTTCCACGGCGAGGCGAAGACCTTGGCCCCGAGCTCACTGGCGCGCCTGGCGGTGGCGACCTCGCGGTTCCACTGGGCGCGGTCCTCGGCGACAGGGATGCGCAGCACGGAGAAGCCCAGCTGCCCAGCGCCGTTGCCGAAAGCCGTCTCGCGCTGGGCGGCGGTGAGATCGCCGATCCAGCCGGGATGGTTCATGCCGCCGAAGCCCTGGATCGTCTGCTGCACGATCGACGGTTCGACGACCACCCTGGCGGTCTGCGCCTCGGCCGGTGCCGCCATCGCGAGTACCGGCAGCGTGGCGCCCGCCGCCAGCAACGACCGCCTGCTGAGCTGCGAACCTGATTCCTCGGACTGGTTTCGACCTGAAGACATGGCTTCTCCGCAACGTCGATCTTGCCGGCAGGGTGCTTGCGAGAGGCCGAGGCGATGCACGAGACAGGGGTCGGCGGATGGCCAGTCGCGCCGTACTGACGTTGATACACGGAAACGCCCGGCCGGTGACCCCGCACTTTCAGGAGACTTTCGTTTCGGCCGTGGTATTCCTTGTGGCGCGTGCACACGGAGGCGGCCGTTCACCTGCACGCACGCATTGCACGATGACGCCGCCGGAACCGTGCTGACCACTACGGTCTCCACCTCGGTGGTAGGCCTCGACGTGCTGCCAGTGGTCGGCTTTGATGTCGCTGCGCTGCCGGCTCGGGCAAGGTGCTCAAACCGGAGCTGCGCCGCCTGCCCCTGGCGTGACGGCGCTTCTGCGGACTGGGAGGCGCACGGTGAACGTGGTGCCGTGACTGGGGCGTGCTGGTCACGCCGACGGCGCCTCCGTGCGCCTCGACCAGTTGCCGCACGATCGCCGGCCCCAGCCCACTGCCGCCGGTGCTGCGGGCACGGGAGGGGTCCGCGCGCCAGAACCGGTCGAACACGTGCGGCAGGTCCTCGGCGGCGATGCCGACCCGGTGTCCGCCACCGAGATCACCACGTCCGCGACGAGGTTGTCCAAAATCTGCCGCAGCCGCACCGCGTCCGCGTCGATCGTCACGTCAGCTGCCGACACGGACAGCGCGACTCCTACTTGCGCGGACGGCACCTCGTGCGCCGCGCGGACCTGCTCCAGCGCGGCGGGCACCGGCACCGGCTCGACGGACAGCCGCAACGACCCGGCGTCGGCGACCGCGAGGTCCTGCAGGTCGCTCACCCCGTTGTCCGCCGCCTCCAGCCAGCCCCGGATGTTGCTCAACGGCGTGCGCCGCTCGTGCGCCACGTCGCTGAGTTGTTCGCGCTCCAGGCGAAGGCGTACAGCCGGCGGCCTCCGTCACCCACGTCATCCGGGTGGTAACTTTCGTTCGACGTGCTCGAAAAATGGAATGATCGTGCAGCGGGGACGGCTGTGGCGTGCACGACCTATCCTGGCGACGCGTCTGGCCAGGTCCGGCACGTCAGCGAGGGGAGCGGGGCTTGTCGCACGCCGAGTCGGGTGAGTCGGTCGTGGTTGAAGGGCGCCCGAGCGGCGACTCGTCCAGGCCGGTCACGATTTCCTACATCGCCGAGACGGCCGGGGTGTCGGTGCCGACGGTGTCCAAGGTGCTCAACGGGCGGGCCGGTGTGTCGGCTGGCACCCGTGCGCGGGTCGAGGCGCTCATCGACGCCTACGGCTACCGGAAGTCGAGTGCGCCGAGCCGCAGCAACCAGCTGGACCTGGTGTTCGACGAGATCGCGAGCATGTGGGGCGTCGAGATCATCCGCGGTGTGCAGCGGGCGGCGCGCAAGCACCGGGTGGGGGTGGTGCTGTCGGAGTTCGGCCCGCAGGGCAACGCGATCCGCTACTGGATCGACGACGCGCTCGACCGCCGTCCCACCTGTGTCGTTACCGTCGCCCAGCTGTCGCAAGAGGAGCGTGACCGGCTGAGGGCCAAGGGCATCCCGTTCGTGGTGTTCGATCCCACGAGCGAACTGCCCGACGACGTCCCGTTTGTCGGCGCGACGAACTGGACGGGCGGCCGGATGGCCGCTCGCCACCTGATCGGCCTGGGTCACCGTCGCATCGCGATGATCGCCGGTCCGGACGACGTGCTGTTCTCCCATGCCCGGTTCGACGGCTACCGCTCCGCCTTGGAGGCCGCCGGCCTGCCGGTGGACCCCGCCCTCACCGTGCGCACCATGCTGACCCGGGAGGCCGGTCGCGACGCGGCCCGTGAGCTGCTGACCCGGCCCGACCGCCCAACCGCGGTCTTCGCGAGCAACGACCTCCAGGCGCTCGGCGTCTACAAGGCGGCGCGGGAAGTAGGGCTGCGGATTCCGGCGGATCTGAGCGTGGTGGGCTTCGACGACCTGCCGGTGGCCGCCATGGTGGATCCCCCGCTCACCACGGTCCATCAGCCGTTGGTCGAGATGGCGATGGCCGCCACCGAACTGGCCCTCGCCCTCGGCCGCGGCGAGCAGCCGCCGCAGGTGAGGCTGGAACTTGCGACCACTTTCACCGTCCGGGAGAGCACCGCGCCACCCTCCGGCGAACGGGAAGACTGACGCCGACCGGTCTTCGACCGGTCTGGATGGGTCGGATGATCGGCTCGCTTAATTCACCGTTCTTCAGGCCGCTCCGCGACGCCAAAAGTTTCTGACATGCGGGTAGAAACTTTCCGCTGACGGCAGGGTACGGCCGAGCTTGAGTGGGGTCAACGGACCTTGCACGGCACGAGGTCCGCCGCCGTGGGTGTTGCCGGCACCTTGAAGCCTGGCCAGTAATCCGCGCTGAACCATCCAGCCGGTGCCGAGAAAATTCTTCGTGCGGACGATCTGACGTCGGCGTGCGCCGCCTCGTACGGCGGGATGAGAACCCCACCTGCAGCAAGGGGCAAGTCCTTGACGGGGCGAAACTTCGCGCCCACCACGTCCACGCTCAAGGGCGTCACACGCCCGATGCGATCCCGCCAAGTCGTTGACGTACGACCCGAACGGCACCACGTTCCAGGAACACTGTCCGGCGGTCGTGGGGTGTCGCCATCGCGCGGGTGGCGAGCACAAGCAACGCCTGGCGGTCGGACTCGGGTCGCCGCCACCGGGCTTGACGGGGCGCATCAGGTCGTCCAGTCGCATGAGGGTGTGGTTGGACAGCCGAACGAATGGGTTAAGGGCGACGGGCCGGGGATTGCTAAATATGTCAGCGCCAACTTTAGCCTTCGGGCGGTTGCGTTGGCGCGGCGTTGTGCGCCCTGCGCGGCCCCCATCTGCAATTCGGGGAGCGCGTCCCCGAAAGTGCTACACCGTTCAGGCTAATCAGCGAAAGTTTCTAAAAAGTATCTTGTGAACGTAAACACTGGGCTGTCACACTTCTGCCCGGTACGACCACGCGCATTGCGAGCGCCGGTGCCGTACCCGGTAGCCACGCCGCCGCCGCGTGGATGCCGTTCGGGGACTGTTCAGGGTGAAGCCGACAGCGAAGTCGGTGCCCGCGCCCGGCCTGGTCGACGTATGTCGTCGATCAAGGGCCGAGAGCGGTGTGTCGACTCGCGCTCGACCCGTTGATCGGATTTCGAGGAGCGGATATGGCAGTGAGCAGGTTCCGCGCGATGGCGCGGAGCGCGCCGATCGATCGCCTGCCAGGTAGCGGCGTTGCACGATGTACCCGTGGCGGTGGTTCCACCCATTTTATCGAGCCGATTCGGCAGAGCTAAAGGTTTAGCAACAGTAATGGAACCACGGCAAAGTCTCTCCTTGGTCGAACCGGTTCGATTTCCCTCCGTTCGGAGTTCTCATGGTTCAACGGCGAACTGCCCGCTTCGTCTCCGCCCGCCCAGGGCGCGCGTCCCGCAGCTCCGCCGCACCGAGCCGCAAGACCTGTGGGCTGCCGACAGGTCTGTGGAACGAGGTGTCCGACATCGTCGGCCTGCGTCCACTGCCCGGCATCCCGGCGCCGACGTGGCGGCGGACGTCACCTTGGGCGCGAGTGCGGGAATCGCACACCTGCGGCCGTACCGGATCAACGCGCGTTGCTCATCCACTGAGCGGGACCTGGGCACAGCTCCCGGTACATCGCCCAGGCTCGAGCGGGCAATCGTCGAGATCGGCTCCGAAGGACTGCTCGTGATCGAGTCGGCTGCGACGGAGCGTCGTGAGATCGCGACGGGAGCCACAAGGCCATCACTCGACACGCCGAACGGCGAGTTCGCGCGTCGGGTGCCCGGTTCCGCGGTGAATCGCTCGCCGGCGCGCTCGGCCGCCACAGCGGTCTGACCGAACCCGAAGGAGAGGAGCGTGGACGATGGCCGGCCAGCCCGTTCGCGTAGCGGTGATCGGCCTCGGCTTCGGTGCCGAGTTCATCCCGATCTACCAACGTCACCCGCAGGCCGAGATGACCGCGGTCTGCCGGCGGATCGCGCCGGCCTCGACGAGGTGGGCGACCGGTTCGGCGTCGGGAAGCGCTACACGGACTACCGCGAACTCCTCAAGGATCCGGACATCGACGCGGTCCACATCAACTCGCCGATCCCGGATCACGCGTGGATGACGATCGAGGCGTTGGAGGCAGGCAAGCACGTCGCCTGCACGGTGCCGATGGCGACGAGCATCGAGGACTGCCGGCGGATCGTGGACGCGGTCGAGCGGACCGGTCTCCAGTACATGATGATGGAGTCGGTCGTCTTCGCCCGCGAATACCTGTACATCAAGCAGCTCTACGACTCGGGCGAGCTCGGCAAGCTCCAGTTCCTTCAGGCGAGCCACATGCAGGACATGGACGGCTGGCCCGGCTACTGGCCGGGGCTGCCGCCGATGTGGTACGCCACGCACTGCGTGGGCCCGGTGCTCGCGCTCACCGACGCCAGCGCCGAGGTCGTCTCGTGCTTCGGCTCCGGCACGATCCGCGAGGAACTGGTCGAGCCCTACGGGTCGCCGTTCGCGGTCGAGACCGCGCACGTGAAGATGCTCGACAGCGACCTCACCGCACGCGTCAGCCGATCGCTGTTCGACGTGGCGCGCCAGTACCGCGAGAGCATCGACGTCTACGGCTCCCGACGGTCGTTCGAGTGGACCCTCACCGAGGGTGGGCGGCACGTCCTGCACACGGCCAAGCGCCCCGAGCCGGAGATCCCCGAGCGGATCGAGGTGCCCGACTTCGCCGAGCGCCTGCCCGAGCCGATCCGGCGCTTCACGACCAGGGGCGTCTACGACGACGGGGAAACGCACCTCAGCTTCACGCAGGGCGCCGGCCACGGCGGCTCTCACCCGCACCTGGTGCACGAGTTCGTCAGCGCACTCGTCGAGCAGCGTGAGCCGTTCCCGAACGCCCGCCGCTCGGCCAACTGGACGTGCGTGGGCCTCTGCGCGCACGAGTCTGCGCTCAAGGGCGGTGAGCTCGTGCGCCTGCCCGAGTTCACCCTGGGCGCCCGAACGAGTTGAGCCACAACGGAAACACGTTCCCCGACGGCGCAATTCCTCCCGCGTGAAAGGTACCGCCATGCCCGAGCCGATGAACCAGTTCACTCGTCGCTTGTTCCTCGTCACCACCGGGGCCGCCGCGGCCACCGGGTTGCTGCGGTCCGGAATGGCATGGGCCACCGCGGGACCCAGCAGCTACACCCCGACCTGGCCGTCGGTGGACCAGCACCCGCCCGCGCCGGAGTGGTTCCAGGACGCGAAGTTCGGCATCTACTTCCACTGGGGCGTGTTCAGCGTCCCGGCGTTCGCCAACGAGTGGTACCCGCGGAGCATGTACCTCAACGGCTCCCCGGAGAACAACCACCACAAGCAGATCTACGGTGACCCTGCGGCGTGGCCGTACCACAACTTCATCAACGGCGCCCGGGACAAGGCGGGCAACTGGGTGCAGTTCGCGCCCAAGCTGAAGTCCGCGGGCGGCAACTTCGACCCCGACGAGTGGGCGCAGCTGTTCGTCGACGCCGGCGCGAAGTTCGCCGGGCCGGTGGCCGAGCACCACGACGGCTACTCGATGTGGAACAGCGCCGTCAACGAGTGGAACTCGGTGCGCACCGGGCCCAAGCTCGACCTGGTCGGGTTGCACGCCAACGCGATCCGCGCCAAGGGCCTCAAGTTCATGTTGTCGATGCACCACATGTACCACTTCAGCGGCTACTTCGACCAAGCACCGCAGCAGTCGACCCAGACCCTGAGGAAGCTGTACGGCCAGCTCGGCTGGGCCACGCACGAACAGCTGTGGTACGAGCAGGCTGAAGGAAGTCATCGACGGCTACCAGCCCGACCTCATCTGGCAGGACGGCGGCCTGCAGTACATCAACGAGACACATCGGCTGAACTTCCTGGCCCACTACTACAACCAGGCGGTCGCCTGGAACAAGGACGTGGTCACCACCCACAAGGACGGTCTGAACGACCGGAACTCGGTGTTCGACTACGAACGCGGTGGTCCCGCGGGGATGCGGAACCCCTACTGGCTGACCGACGACAGCATCTCCAGCTCCAGCTGGTGCTACACCGTCGGCATCGGCTACTACTCGCTGGCCGCGATGCTGCACTCGTTGGTCGACCGGGTCAGCAAGAACGGCAACGTGCTGCTGAACATCGCCCCGATGGCGGACGGGACCATCCCTACCGGACAACGGACGATCCTGCTGGGCATGGGCGACTACCTCAGGCGCTTCGGCGAGTCGGTCTACGCCACCCGCGCCTGGACGACTTTCGGCGAGGGGCCCACGCAGATGGGCGGTGGCTCGTTCGTTCAGCCCAGAGAGGGGACCAACCGGGACATCCGGTTCACCCGCAGCAAGGACAACACCGTGCTGTACGCCACCGTGATGGGCTGGCCGGGCGGCACGCTGAACATCACCACCCTGAACTCGAACCGGATCAACCTGACCAACCTGACCAGGGTGCAGCTGCTCGGCTCGACGGCGGGTTCGTACGTCGACCTGCCCAACCGCAGCCAGACCGGCTCGGCTCTGCAGGTCACGATGCCCTCGAGCACCCCGCCGTTCAGCGCTTCGGCCTACGTGGTCAAGCTGACGTTCTCCGGGCAGATCCCCAACCTGGGCGGCACGCCCAACCCCACCGGATGGGCGAGGATCATCAACGCGGCCACCGGGCTCTCCCTCGACAGCGGCGGCAACGTCGCCTCGGGCTCACGGCTCAAGCAGTGGAACTGGGACGGCAACGCCAACCTCCAGTGGCAGCTGGTCGACCTGGGCGGCGGCTGGTACCGCATCGTCAACCGCACCAATGCCATGGTCGCCGACAGCTGGGGCAACAGCGCCAACGGCGCGATCTGCCAGCAGTCGGCGTGGAACGGCGGAAACAACCAGCAGTGGCGCCTGAACAGCGTCGGCAACGGCCGCGTCCAGATCATCAACCGGGGCACGGGCACCGCACTGGACGGCCTGGGCGACTCCACCCCCGGCGCCAGCACCGCCATGTGGGCACCGAACAGCAGCCCCAACAACCACTGGAACGTCACGACGCTCTGACCGATGTGACAGCACAAACCGTACCCCCCGAAGGCCGCAAACTCCGGAACGAGGGTGACCCTGCCATGCGATCCCGACTCAGAGCGGCACTTGCCGCTGCCGTCCTGGTTGCCGCGGGCACGGCGACAACCATGATCAGCTCCGCGTCACCGGCCGCTGCGCACGCGGTCAACCCAGCCGACTTCCAGCAGGTCGAGCTGGCCCGAGGGGTGAGCGAGGTGGGCGAGCCGATGACGCTCGCCGTGTTGCCGGACCGCTCGGTGCTGCACACCGCCCGCAACGGAACGCTGCGCCGCACCACCGCCGAAGGCACGACCAGCGTGATCGGCAACATACCGGTCTACACGCACGACGAGGACGGCCTGCAGGGCGTCGTGCCGGATCCGAACTTCGCCACCAACCGGTATATCTACCTCTCCTACTCGCCGCCGCTGTCCACCCCGGGCGGCGACGCCCCGGCCACCGGAACGGACTTCTCGGCGTGGAACGGGGTGATCCGGCTGTCCCGGTTCACCCTCAACTCCGACTACACGGTGAACATGGCCAGCCAGGTGCCGATCCTGGACGTGCCGACCACTCGGGGCATCTGCTGCCACGTCGGAGGTGACCTCGACTTCGACGCGGCCGGCAACCTGTACATGTCGACCGGCGACGACACGAACCCGTTCGAGTCGGGCGGCTACACCCCGATCGACGAGCGGACCAACCGCAACCCCGCCTACGACGCGCAGCGCAGCTCGGCCAACACCAACGACCTGCGCGGCAAGGTGCTGCGGATCAAGGTGAACGCGAACGGCTCGTACTCGATCCCACCCGGCAACCTGTTCGCACCGGGCACCGCCGGGACCCGGCCGGAGATCTACGCGATGGGCTTCCGCAACCCGTTCCGGTTCAACGTCGACAAGGCGACCGGCGCGCTCTACCTCGGTGACTACGGACCCGACGCGGGCACGAGCAGCAGCACCAGGGGCCCCGCCGGCCAGGTCGAGTTCAACCGGATCACCTCGGCGGGCAACTACGGCTGGCCGTACTGCACCGGCGGCAACACCACCAATGAGACCTATGTGGACTACACGTTCCCGTCCGGGCCTTCCGGGAGCCGGTACAACTGCGCCGCTCCCGTCAACAACTCCCCGCGCAACACCGGCCTGGCGAACCTGCCCGCAGCGAAGCCGGCCTGGATCAAGTACGACAACTGCTCGGTGGCCGCGTTCGGCTGCGGGTCGGAGTCCCCGATGAGCGCGCCGGTGTACCGGTACGACGCCGCGAACCCGTCGTCGATCAAGTTCCCGCCGGAGTTGGACGGGCACGTCTTCGCCACCGAGTTCGGCCGGCGCTGGATCAGGGCCGTCGATGTCAACGCCGACGGGTCGGCCGGGCAGATCAGCGAGTTCCCGTGGCGCGGCACCCAGGTCATCGACGCCGGCTTCGGCCCGGACGGCGCCCTGTACGTGCTGGACTACGGCACCGGCTGGGGCAGCGGGAACGAGTACTCCGCGCTCTACCGCATCGAGTACAACCCGGCCGGGAACAAGGCGCCGACCGCACGGGCCGGCGCGAACCCCGCCTCCGGCATCGCGCCGCTGACGGTTGCCTTCTCCTCGGCCGGCTCCTCGGACCCCGAGGGCGGTGCGCTGACCTACGCGTGGAACTTCGGCGACGGCACCTCGGCGACGGCCGCCAACCCGAGCCACACCTACACCGCCAACGGCCGGTACACGGCAACGCTCACGGTGACCGACCCCGGTGGCCGCAGCGGCAGCGGCAGCGTGGAGATCACGGTCGGCAACACCGCGCCGATGGTCACGCTGAACACACCCTTCAACGGATCCGTGTTCAACTTCGGCGACAGCGTGCCGTACACGATCACGGTCTCGGACCGGGAGGACGGCACGATCGACTGCAACCGGGTGAAGCTCAGCTACCTGCTGGGTCACGACAGCCACGGACACCTGATCACGTCACGCAACGGCTGCTCGGGAACACTGCAGATCCCGGTGGACGGTGAGCACGACACGGCGGCGAACCTGTATGCGGTGTTCGACGCCGAGTACACCGACCTCGGCGCGAACGGCCAGCCGCCGGTGACCACGCACGCGCAGCACGTCCTGCAGCCCCGGCACCGCCAGGCCGAGCATTTCTCGACCCAGTCGGGCACCGCCGTGTACGACAAGGCCTCCGCGGAGGGCGGCAAAGCCGTCGGTGACATCCACAACGGGGACTGGATCGCGTTCCAGCCCTATGCGCTGGGAGGCGAAACCCGGTTCACCGCCCGGGTCTCCTCCGCCGGCTCGGGCGGCACGCTGTCCGTGCGGACCGGTTCGCCGACTGGGCCCGTGCTCGGCACGGCGACCGTGCCGGTCACCGGTGGCTGGGAGACCTTCGTCGAGGTGTCCGCCATCCTGGCAGGCGTCTCGGCCGGAACCGTCTCGCTCTACCTGACGTTCGCCGGCAGCGGCGCGGGCTACCTGTTCGACGTCGACGCTTTCACGTTCGGCACGTCGACAGGCGGCCGCACCGGGCGCATCACCGGTGTCGGGGGCAAGTGCGTCGACGTCAACGGCGGATCGAGCGCCGACGGCACCAAGATCCAGCTGTGGACCTGCACCGGCGGCACCAAACAGCAATGGACGGTCAACGGGAACACGTTGCGCGCGCTAGACAAGTGCATGACCGTCGCAGGCGGCAGCACCGCCGACGGCGCTCAGGCGCAACTGTCGACCTGCAACGGCGCCGGCGCGCAGAACTGGACCGTCGGCGCCAACAGCTCCTTGGTCAACCCCCAGTCGGGCAAGTGCCTGGACGCCAACGGAGCCGGCACCACCGACGGCACCCAGCTGATCATCTGGTCCTGCCACGGCGGCACCAACCAGCGCTGGACCCTGCCATGAGCCATCAGAGACCCAGGGCGTGCTCCTGAGACACGGCAACTGTCCGCGGCGGTAATGGGCGCCGCCACGCTGGTACTCGCCAGTGGGGCCGGACATCAGACGCACCGATTCCCCAACATATGAGGAGACAGATCCGTGAAGCTCGCCCCTGGTCGTGTCCGAACACGATGTCCTGTCCAGCCGAACATTGCGGTGTCCAGGGCAAGTTTGCGGTGCTTGCTACGGCGTCCGAGCTAGTTTGCGGGCCGCCACACGTTCTGCCTGAAGTTGGCGCATTCTCAACAACCGCGTTGGTTCCTTGCCAACGGCCTGTAGCGCCTGTACGCAGCCTCAAGGTCAGGGCAAGCATGCCGCGACCTTGCGGCCACCCATGTGCCACGCCGTAGTTAGGCGGCCTCCAGGACGAAGAACATGAAGCTCAGGAAGGCCCCGGAGGGGAACCTCGCCATCTCGTCGGGAAAGAGTTCGTGGGCTTCCGGCGCCGGAGGCGGCTCGCTGATGACGGCGGTGCGGAGGCCTGCTGCGGTGAAGGCATCGGTCATCGCGTGCAGCGGCCGGTGCCAGTAGGTGAGCACGGCCTTCTGGCCGTTGAAGTTGTACTCGTCGGACCACTTGGTGGTCGCGAAGTAGTCAGTCTCGCGATGCACCATCTTGAGGAGGATGGGGTGGTTGACGACCACGATCAGCCGGCCACCGGGCTTCAGCACTCGCCGCAGCTCAGCCAGAGGTGCGGTCCAGTCCTCCAGGTAGTGCAGCACCAAAGCGGCGACGGCGTCGTCGAACGCGCCGTCGGGGTACGGCAGCGGGCCCGTTATGTCGGCGACCCGCAGGTCCACGTCGTCGCCGAGCCGCTGCCGGGCCAGCTCCACCATCTTGGCGCTGCGGTCGAAGCCGCTCACGACGGCTCCCCGATCACGTAGCGCCGCGGACACAGGACCAGCACCGCAGCCGGCGTCGAGAATTCGTCGACCGGCCACGTCGCCGGCCAGGTCCACGATCGCGGGCCGGACGTAGTAGGCGTTGAGGAGGCTGGTCTCGTTCTCGGCCGTGTACGCCTCGGCGAAGCCGTCGTAGTCGTTCTCCACGGCCACATCGGCGATGACGGCGGAGCTCTCGGGAATGGCAGGCATGTTTCCCATACTGCCCAGTGATCAATCAGGGCGCCAGGAGATCATCTCCCTCGCCAATCGCCCGCTTGGGCAGCGCGCTCCCATCAGGCCCAGGTCAACGCCGATTCCACTGGATACTCTGTGGATTGTCCAGGAGCCGTGTTGGTGTGCTGGAAACCTGCCGGGACAATGCCACGGTGCCGAACTTCGATCTTGTCCCCGGAGGCGCTCCACCGACGCTGAGTTCGGAGTTCGAGGTCGCGTTTGCGACCGAGGCCGGCGAGCAGCGGTTGTCCCTGACCGAGGCGTGGTCGGTGCCGTTCGAGTCTTGCCTGCCGGTGCGACGCTTCCCCTCTTACAAGGGGCAATGCCACTACATCGGCCAGTGGTGGACCGCGACGACCGGCACCTTGGTCGGCTTCGAGTCCTGGTTGGAACGGGATCGGCTGATGCTGCTCGACTTCGATCCGGACACCGTCGGCCTCGCCTCGCAGCCGTACTGGCTGTTCTGGACCACGGCGGAAGGCCGGTCGCGGTCGCACGCGCCTGACTACTTCGCGCGGCTCGCGGACGGAACCGCGATCGTTTTGGACTGCCGCCCGCTGGACCGGATCAAGCCCAAGGACGAGGTCGCCTTCGAGGCCACCCGAGCGGCTTGCGAACTGCTGGGCTGGCGCTACGAGATCGTCGGCACGCCACCTGAGGTGCTGCTGGCGAATGTCCGGTGGCTGGCCGGATACCGGCACCCGCGTCACGACCTGCACGTGGTGGCGCAGACCCTGCGCGCGGTGTTCTCGCGGCCGATGCCGCTGCTGGATGGCGCCGAGGTGGCGGGCGAGCCGATCGCGGTGCTGCCGGTGCTGTTTCACCTGCTCTGGCGTCAGGAGCTGGTCGCGGACCTATCCATACCTCTGACTGCCGAGACTGAGGTGAGCACTGCGCTCGCCCGCACCGCACGGAAGGCGGTGACCTGATGGCCGACACGCGAGCAGTGCTCAAACCCGGTGACCTCGTCCGCTTCGACGGCGACGAGCACCTGGTCACAGGGCTGGCAGGCACCTCGGTGCGCCTTCGCTCGGAGTCTGGAAACAACCAGGTCGTACTGGCCGGATATCTCATGGCCGCGCCCGACTTCGCGGTGCTGGACGCCACCGAGCTGCCCGCTCCCGAACCGTTCGGGCCGCTGGAGTCGTTGCCCGCCAACGTCGTTGCCGACGCGCAGCGGTGGCGTGAGCACCTGGTCGAGGTCGAGACCGGACTACCTCCCGACTCAGGCCCTGGTGTCACACCGCGCGCCGGCTACGACCCGGCCATCACGAGCCTGGCGCAGCGGCAACGGGTCAAAGCGGCCGAGCGTTGTTGATCAGCACGTCCATCCGGTCGGTGTGCTCCCGGACCAGCCGCACAGCCCCAGCCACCGACTCCTCCGAGATGACGTCCAACGGAACCATGACGACGTGTGCGCCGCCGGCGGCCAGTTTCTGCGCGGCGGCCCTTCCCCGGTCCTCGTCGCGTGAGCCGAGGAAGACCCTCCAGCCCAGCTCTCCGAGCCTGCGTGCCGTCTCGTAGCCCAGGCCCTTGTTCGCTCCAGTGATCAATACCGAGGTCATGTTCTCTCCATGAGCTTGTTGGTGTTCAGGACGGGATGTTCTGAATGCCCAGGGCGGCGGGATGTGATGGTCGATCCCAGTGAGAGCCCCGGGCTGGGCGGCTACGCGAGCGTCCTCTGGGCGGACTTGTCCGGCGCGATGGCCAGGCGGCGCTTGCGCTTGGGCAGGCCGAAGGTCGGGTGCGAGGTGGCCCACAGCGCGCTCTTGATGATGCCCGTCTTGATCCGTGCGACCTTCCGGCCGCCCATGTACTTCGGCTTTGCTCGCGCTTGGTCGTCGACCGTCTGCAGGATTCCGTCGCGCCGCCCGAGACTGATGGTGTTGTACGTGTAGACCAGTGATCTCGTTCGCCATCGAGGTGAGGACGGCGGCGGCGGGTTGATGCCAGATATCGCAGCCGGTCCGGGGCGGCTCGGTGAGGAAGTCCGAGATCGCGGGCAGTCCCTGCCCATCGGCAAGTCGGTCGAAGACCGGCCGGCGTTGCGAGAACAACCGTTCTGTGGTCCCGAGGAGCGCTTCGGGATCGGGCATCCGGACGCTCTTGTTGATGCGGCTGCAGCCACTGGTCATTACCGCCTGCTTACGGCTGCTTACGGTGTGCCTCCGGGAGTGCGAGTGGTTCTACGGTCGAGCCGCCGCCACGTCACGCACCCTCACGAAAGAGGACTGTTGCGATGGACATCCCGTTGGTCCGCCGGTTGCTCGCCGAACTCGTCGGCACCGCCATCCTGTGTCTGTTCGGTATCGGCGCCGCAGTGGCGGCCGGGCCGTCCGGGCTGTTGAGTGTGGCTCTCGCGCACGGACTTGCGCTCGCCGTGGCGATCTACGCCTTCGGCGCGATCTCCGGAGGTCATTTCAACCCGACCGTCACACTAGCCTTGGCCGTGCGCGGGCGATTCGCTTGGCGTGAGGTGCCCGCGTACGTGCTGGCGCAGCTGGTGGGTGGCGTGCTCGGCGCCGCAGTGGTCTACGCGGCGTACGCCTCAACCGCGGTGAGCGCAGGCCTGGGGGCGACGACGTACGGCTCGGGCGTCACCCCGGTCCAGGCGCTGGTCGCCGAGGCGGCCGGTGCGTTCATTCTTGTCACGGCCGTCTTCGCGCTCGCGGTCGCGCCGGACGCGCCCAAGGGCGTGCACGGCCTGGGTATCGGGCTCGCGCTGGCCACCCAGATCTTGGTGTTCGGCCCACTCACCGGGGCCTCGGTGAACCTCGCCCGGACGGTGGGGCCCGACGTGGTGCTGTCGCTGGCCGGCGGCACCGTGGCCTGGTCGCAGCTGCTCGTCTACCTCGTTGGCCCGGTGGTCGGTGGCATTGCCGCTGCCTTGTTGTACGAGGGGATCGGCAAAATCGCTCGACGGGCCGCTGGGACTCGCGCGGTCGAACAGGTCTGACGAACCGGCATGTCTGACGAGTGGGCCGACGAAGCCGGACCGGAGTGGCTGCGCGCCATCGCTGAGGTCCACGCCTGTTGTGCGGACGACAGGGTGGCGGAGGGCTGGCGGGTCGAAGGCGTGTTCGTGCGGTTTGGAGGGCAGCGTCACGACCGGTGTTGCGGGCAAACGGAAACTCCGGCAGAGGACCATCCGCTTCGGACCTGATCGGGGACCCGGGCCAGTCGACCGGGAGTCGTGGGGATCAGTGGTTGCCGGCGAGTTCGCCGCTGAGCGTGCCGTGCATGTTCGCGCTCGGCCTGTTGAGCCCGATGATCTCGATGGTCTTGCCTCTGGAGCTGCGGCGGCCGCTGGTACTGGCGTTCGTCGGCGCTGTGGTGTGGATGGCACGCGCTGGCGACGTCGGTCCTCGCCTGCCGCGCCGAACGCGTCGTGATCTCCTGAACGGGCAGCGGCCAGCAGATCGCTCATAGGGCGACCGTAGACGGCGGGTCTGACAATTTCGGGCTTGGATGTCGAGAACCGGGTGCCCGCTCCGACCAGTGGCGTGCACCCGCACCGGGTGCCGGCGAAGGGAGCGACGTGAAGTACATGATCATGATGTTCGGCGGGCTCGGTGCCACGCTGGAGAACCGTTCGCCCGACTGGATCACGGGCATGCAGGAGCACATGATGAAGCTCGACCAGGAGTTGCGGGACTCCGGCGAGCTCGTGGCCGGCAGCAAGCTCATCGACCCGAGTCAGGCCAAGACCGTGCGCTTCCAGAACGGCGTGCCCGTGCCGACGGACGGTCCGTTCGCGGAGATCAAGGAGTCGCTGGCCGGCTACTGGATCATCGATGCAACCGAGGAACGCGCACTCGAGGTAGCGGCACGCGTGGTCGGGTACACCGAGTTCCCGATGGAAGTTCGGCAGGTCATGCACCTGTGAGCCCGCACGACCGCCTGGAGGACCTGCTGCGCGAACTCGCGCCGCAGGTCCTCGCCGCGCTCGTGCACCGGCACGGGCAGTTCGACGCGTGCGAGGACGCCGTGCAGGAGGCACTGGCGGATGCCGCAGGGCAGTGGCCGGTCGATGGCGTCCCGGACAACCCGCGGTCCTGGCTGGTGACCGCGGCCGGCAGGTCGCTCGTGGATGCCTGGCGCAGCGAGAGCGCCCGGCGCCGCCGAGAGGTGACGGTCGCGGCGCTCGAACCGGCTGGGGGCGTCGCGATGAATGACCAGGACGACACCCTCGTGCTGCTCTTCCTGTGCTGCCATCCCGCGCTGTCGGCGCCTTCGCAGCTGGCGCTGACGTTGCGCGCTGTGGGTGGGCTGACCACGGGTGAGATCGCGGCGGCGTTCCTGGTACCCGAGGCCACGATGGCGCAGCGCGTCAGCCGGGCCAAGCAACGAATCCGTGGTGCGCGGTTCGCGTTGCCGTCGGAGGCGGAGCGGCCGGAACGTCTGGTCGTTGTGCTGCACGTGCTCTACCTGATGTTCAACGAGGGCTACACCACCAGCAGCGGACCGGAGCTGGGCCGCCGGGACCTGACTTCCGAGGCGATCCGGTTGACCCGCCTGCTGCACCGGCTGCTGCCCGGCGAGTGCGAGGTTGCGGGACTGCTGGCGTTGATGTTGCTCACCGATGCACGCCGAGCGGCGCGGACGGACGATGGGGGAGCGATCGTGCGGCTGGCCGAGCAACGCCGGGAGCTCTGGGACGCGGCGATGATCGCCGAAGGTGTCACGCTGGTGGAGCGGACACTCGGTACCGGCCCGGTCGGGCCATATCAGCTGCAGGCGGCCATCGCGGCGGTGCACGACGAGGCTGCTACCGCGCTGGACACCGACTGGCCGCAGATCCTGGCGCTGTACGACGTGCTCGCCCAGGTTGCACCAGGACCCGTGGTCATCCTCAGCCGGGCGGTCGCTGTCGCCGAGGTGCACGGCGCAAGGGCCGGGCTCGCCGTGCTCGGCACTCTCGAGGGAGACGACCGGTTGGCGCATAGCCACCGACTGGAAGCGGTCCGGGCACACCTGCTCGAACGAGCAGGAGACCTCACCGCGGCCGTCGAGTCGTATTCGCGGGCGGCGAGGATGACCGCCAGCCTGCCCGAACAGCGCTATCTCATGTTGTGTGCGGCCAGGTTGCGCGCACTCTGAACAAGGCTTCCTCGCGGGGCGGCGAAGTTCGTGTGTAACGCCTGCCGGGTGCACGGGAACTGAGTCGTCATGACCGACTACAGCGACCTCAAAGCGATGTTCATCAACTGCACGCTGAAGCGTTCGCCCGACCGCAGCAACACCGAAGGCCTGGTGGACCTCAGCAAGGCGATCATGGAGAAGCAGGGCGTGGAGGTCGAGGTGGTGCGTGCGATCGACCACGACATCGCGATCGGCGTATGGCCGGACATGAGAGAGCACGGCTGGGCGACCGACGCCTGGCCGGAGATCTACGAGCAGGTCATGGCCGCGGACATCCTCGTGATCGCGGGCCCGATCTGGCTGGGCGACAACAGCTCCGTCACCAAGCAGGTGATCGAGCGGCTCTACGCGTGCTCGAGCCTGCTCAATGAGGCCGGTCAGTACGCCTACTACGGCCGCGTCGGCGGGTGTCTGATCACCGGGAACGAGGACGGTGTGAAGCACTGCGCCATGAACGTCCTCTACAGCCTTCAGCACCTCGGCTACACGATCCCGCCGCAGGCCGACGCGGGCTGGATCGGCGAGGCCGGCCCCGGACCGTCCTATCTGGACCCCGGATCGGGTGGGCCAGAGAATGACTTCACCAACCGCAACACCACATTCATGACGTGGAACCTGCTGCACCTGGCCAGGATGCTCAAGGACGCGGGTGGGATTCCCGCGCACGGCAACCAGCGGGCGGGCTGGGACGCGGGATGCCGGTACGACTTCGAGAATCCCGAGTACCGGTAACTCGCGACATCGCCCCGGTCGGCGGAACGTGCCCGGGCAGGTAGATTCCGCGAGGTGCTGCCCGCCGACGAGGTGCTGGTCGCCGGACTTCGCTCCGGCGACGAAGACACGTTCGTGTCGCTGCTGGACGCCTGGTCGGGGTCGATGATCCGGCTGGCGCGCGGTTTCGTGTCGACCGACGCCTCGGCGGAGGAGGTCGTGCAGGACACCTGGCTCGCTGTGATCCGCGGTGTCGAGGGCTTTCGCGGCGCGTCGTCGCTGCGCACGTGGGTGTACCGGATTCTGGTGAACACGGCGAAGAAGCGCGGTATCAGGGAGAAACGCACGGTGCCGTGGACGAGCCTCGATCCCGAGGGCGGGCCGACGGTCGACCCGTCGCGGTTCCGGAGGGCGGACGAGGACTTTCCAGGTCACTGGCGCGAATTCCCGGAGTCGTGGGTGCTCGACGGTGAACTCCGGCAGCTGGTGGCGCGGGCACTCGACGGCCTGCCGGAACGGCAGCGCGCTGTGGTGGTGCTGCGGGATGTCGAGGGCCACACGTCCGGGGAGGTGTGCGCGATGCTGGATATCTCGGCGGCGAACCAGCGGGTGCTGCTGCACCGCGGCCGTGCGGCGGTCCGGGCGTGTCTGGAGGCCTACTTCGCGACGGCGGGAGAAACAGCATGACGTGCGAGGAGTTCGTCGAGCTCGTGACGGCGTTCCTGGAGGGGACGTTGGACGAGGCGGCCGAACGCGCGTTCGTCGAGCACCTTGCCGAGTGCCCAGGATGCGAGCGATACCTCGATCAGTTCCGCGCGACCATCGCCGAGCTCGGTGAACTGTCCCCGGAGTCGCTGCCGGACGAGACGCGCGAGCGGCTCCTCGACGCGTTCCGGACGTGGCGTCGTCCGTGAGTCCAGACGAACGACGGTTCACACGAGCCGTCCTCTCCTCCTACCTTCGGTAGCTGATCGGAAACCCTGCACCCGTCCGCCTCGGCGGACGGGATTCCGTGAGGAGAGCCCAACTTCATGAAAACCCTGCGCATGGGGGCGCTCGCCGTGCTCACCGCATCGGCGGTCGCCCTCACGATGTCGGGCGCGTCCGCGCACGATCCCGACACCCCCGAGGGACAGGCGGCGGCCAGAGCGTTCATGGCCGACTACCAGCCTGCCGAGCGGCACGCCGTCGCGAACACCGCGGCCGGTGTGCCCTGCGTCAACGGCAAGGCCGACATCTACCCCTGCAAGAACGTCGACCTGCTCAGTGTCCTGCCGCTGGCCCAGATGGGCGGTGGCAACGGCAACGACATCTGGGGCTGGACCGACCCGTCCTCCGGCAAGGAGTACGCGATCGTCGGCCGCACCAACGGCACCGCGTTCGTCGACGTCAGCACGCCCACCGTGCCGAAGTACCTGGGCAACCTGCCGTCCAACGGCGGCAGCAGCTCATGGCGCGACATGAAGGTCTACAAGGACCACGCGTTCATCGTCGCCGACGCCATCAGCGGCCACGGCATGCAGGTCTTCGACCTCACCCGGCTGCGGACCATCACGACGCCGCAGACGCTCACGGCGGATGTGCTGTACAAGGAGTTCGGCCCGGCGCACAACATCGCCATCAACGAGGAGACCGGCTTCGCCTACGCGATCGGCTCCAACACGTGCCGCGGCGGCCCGCACATGGTGGACATCCGCACGCCGAAGCAGCCGAAGAACGCCGGCTGTGTGTCGCAGGACGGCTACACGCACGACAACCAGTGCGTGATCTACCGCGGACCCGACGCGACCTACCGCGGCCGGGAGATCTGCTTCAACTCCAACGAGGACACGCTGACGATCGTCGACGTGACCGACAAGGCCAACCCGGTGCAGATCTCCCGCAAGGCCTACTCCGGCGCGCAGTACTCGCACCAGGGCTGGCTGACCGAGGACCAGCGGTACTTCCTGCTCGACGACGAGCTCGACGAGTCGCGCGGCACCGACAAGCGGACCAGGACCTACATCTGGGACCTGGCGAACCTCGCGAGCCCGGTGCACACCGGCACCTACAGCTCGCCTGCCACCGCGATCGACCACAACCAGTACATCAAGGGCAAATACTCCTACCAGGCCAACTACCAGGCCGGTCTGCGCATCCTGGACGTGAGCGGTGTCGCGTCGGCGAAGCTCACCGAGGCCGGCTTCTTCGACATCTACCCGGCGGCCGACGAGGCGAAGTTCAACGGGGCGTGGAGCAACTACCCGTACTTCGCCAGCGGCATCGTGCTGGTCAACGGCATCGAGCAGGGCCTGGTCGTGGTCAAACCGAACCTCGGCGCCGTCGAACCTCCGCCGGCGGGCGGGAAGTTCGGGAACACCACCGACGTGTCCATTCCGGACGCCGGGGCGGCGGTGACGTCGGCGGTGACCGTCGCGGGAGTGGACGGCAAGGCATCGGCCGCCCTGAAGGTCAATGTCGACATCAAGCACAGCTACCGCGGTGACCTGGTGGTCGACCTCGTCGCACCGGACGGCTCCACGTTCCGCCTCAAGGGCTCGAACAACGACTCGGCGGACAACGTGATCACCACCTACACCGTGGACGCCTCGGCGGAAGCGGCAGCGGGCACCTGGCAGCTCAAGGTCCAGGACATCGCCCGCACCGACACCGGCTACATCGACGCCTGGAGCCTCGAGTTCTGAGGCGACCTCCCCGATGGCGGCCCGCGCCGCCATCGGGGAGCACCCCGTGGGAGTGATCATGCGCAAGCTGGGTTTCGTCGACTGGCTGTTCGCACTGGTAGCCGTGGCGCTCGTGATCGGTGGTGCGATCGTGCTGGTCCGCCCGTCCTCCGGTCCGGCGCATTCGCTGCACCAGCAAGCCGCTGTGACACCCGCGAGCCACAGCGACGGTCTGTCCGAAGTGGAGGGCGGATACCGTTTCCACCGCGTCGTCATGCCCGAGAACCGGGGAAACGCGGTCCCGGTGGCATTCCGCATCCTCGGCGCCGACGGCGGCCCGGTCACTCGGTTCCTGGACAACCAGACCAAGCAGATGCACTTCTTCGTCGTCCGCGACGACATGCACGTGTTCCGGCACGTCCATCCGACGCTCAACGGCGACACGTGGCACGTCACGGTCGACCTGCCCGACGGTGGCGCCTATCGGATGTTCGCCGAGTTCATTCCGTTGGACACCAAGGATTCACGGCACCCCGTCGTGCTGGGTGTGGCGTTCAGTCTCGCCGGCGACACGTCCCTGGTCCCCGTCCCCGCACCGGACGCGCATACGAGGACCGACACGGGCTACTCGGTGACAGGGGTGGACGAGCCGGCCGTACTGGCGTTGATGAGCGAACACAAGCTGCGATTCGCCATCCACACCCCGGACGGCGCACCGGTCGAGTCGCTCGAACCGCACCTGGGCGCCAACGGCCACATGACCGGATTTCACACGATGCTGCTCTCCGCCACGCACTTGCACCCCGTCGAACCGCTCGGTGCACCGCTGATCAACGGCGAACTGACATTCCGGTCCGTGTTCGCCGAGCGTGGCGAATACCGGCTCTTCCTCGAGTTCTCCCACGGTGGGCGGTTGCACACCGCGGCAATCACCGTTGCCGTCGAGTGACCGCCGTCAGCGGTTCGTAAGAACTGGGTATCCGGTGGTGCGGCAAGATCAGGCCATGTTCGGAATACGCCTTACGGCCGGTTCGTTCGTCCTGGCCGCAGTCCTGACCGCGTGCGGCGGTCCAGCCAGTTCACCAGGCCCCACCTCCACACCACCGCCTGCCTCCTCGACCAGCACCAGCACACAACCGAACGACACGCCTGCCGCCGCGGCGGAGCAGCTGAAGTTCACCGCCAAGACCGTCGACGGCAAGGACATCAACGGCGCGGATCTGGCCGGCAAGCCGGTTGTGCTGTGGTTCTGGGCGCCGTGGTGTCCCAAGTGCCAACGCGAGGCGCCCGGCATGGCGGCAGCCGTGAAAGAACACGGCGACAAGGTCACGTTCCTGGGCGTGGCCGCGCTGGACCAGGTGCCCGCGATGCAGCAGTTCGTGCAGAAGTACGGTCTGCAATCGTTCCAGCACGTCGCCGACGTCGACAGCGCGGTGTGGAAGCGGTTCGGCGTGACCGCCCAGCCCGCCTACGCGTTCGTCGACGCCTCCGGCCAGGTCGAGGTCGTGACCAGCCAGCTGTCCGAGCAGGACCTGAAGCAGCGGCTGAGCAAGCTGGCATGACGCAGACGCTGCTGGTGGCCGTGGTGGCCGGCATGGTCGCCACGGTCAACCCGTGCGGGTTCGCGATGCTGCCCGCCTACCTGGCGCTGGTCGTGGCGGGCGCGAGCGAACAGTCGCGGACGCGGTTGCTGACCCGTGCCGTGGTGTCGAGCGCGATGATGACGCTCGGCTTCGTCGCCGTGTTCGGCCTGTTCGGCTTGCTGTTCTCCCTGGTCGCGTCGTCGGTGCAGCGTTACCTGCCCTTTGTGACGGTGGCGATCGGGCTCGCGCTCGCGGTCCTCGGCGTGCTGCTGCTGATGGGGCGGGAGATCACGCTGCTGGTGCCGAAGCCGGCCAGGGGAGCGCCGAACCGGCACGTCGGGTCGATGTTCGGCTACGGCGTCGCCTACGCGATCGCGTCGCTGTCGTGCACCATCGGCCCGTTCCTGGCCGTCGCCGGATCGACGTTGCGCAGCGGCGACCTCGTCGAGGGCCTCACGGCGTTTCTCGCCTACGCGGCGGGCATGGGCCTGGTCGTCACGGTGCTCGCGATCGCCACCGCGCTGGCCAGCGACGTGGTCACGAGCAAGGCCCGGTCGCTGCTGCCGCACGTGTCCCGGCTCGGCGGCGTGCTGCTGGTGCTCGTCGGGGCCTACGTGACCTACTACGGGATCTACGAACTGCGACTGTTCCTGGGCGATGCCGATCCCGCGGACCCGGTCGTCGACGGCGCCGGACAGCTGCAGGGGCTGCTCGTCGACTGGTTCACCTCGATCGGTCCGCTGCCGTTCGTCATCGTGCTGGCAGTGCTGGTGGCGGGTGGCGTCCTGCTGGTCCGGCGGCGCAGCAAGGTGCGGTAACTCGGCGACGGTCACCAACACGAGACAGGTTTGGCAGCGGCTGCCTCGTTATCCACACCACCTGCAACGGAGCCACTGCCTGGGGCATCACGTCGTGGCGTCAGCGGCCTGGTCCCTTAAACCCGTGGATGTCCTCGGCTCGCCATCGAGCATGGTGCAGGACATGGCGCGGGCGGTCACGGCGATCATCGCATCGGCTGCCGACTTGTCGATCCTGGGCTACTTCTGGCGACGTGGTATCTCGCATTGCACGGCGTCTCGGTGGAGGGTCTCCGGAGCGTTGCGCAGGTTTACGCGGTTCGTCAGCGAGGTCTCATTGGACTCTGAACGTTGCTGAGCCGGTCCGTCTGGGGCCAGAGTACGAGAGCGAGGTTCACTATCTGCGCGTGTACATCGGGCATCTACGGCGAACGCTGGAACCTGACCTGCAGAGCCCCTGCCTCGTTTCGGAACCAGTCGCGGGCGTGACCTGATCATCGCTGTGGCTGCGGGAGAGCTCGAAACCAGTCGTTGGACCAGCGGGTGAGCAGTGGGCCGGCGCTGGCGAGGATCAGCACGTAGCCCGTGACCACGGGTCCGAGTCCAGGACTCGCGGCTGCGGCAAGACTGACGATCACGATGGAGAACTCCCCTCGGGCGATGAGGGCTGTGCCCGCGCGGAGCCGGCCTCGGGTGGCGATCCCGTCGCGGCGAGCGGCGTACCAGCCTGTGACGATCTTCGTGGCGGCTCCGGCGACGGCCAGTGCGAAGGCTGCGGGCAGTACCGGCAGCAGGTCCGCTGGGCTGACGGCGAAGCCGATGGCGAGGAAGAACGCGGCGGCGAACAGGTCGCGCAGTGGCGCGAGTACGGCGCGTGCTCGTTCGGCGGTCTCTCCGGTGAGTGTGAGTCCGACGAGGAACGCGCCGACAGCGGCGGAGACGGAGACGAGTTCGGCCAGGGCGGCGACCACGAGGGTGGTACCGAGGACGCGGAGCATGAGTTGTTCGTCGTCGGGGTGGGCGAGCCAGCGGTTGACGTGGTGGCCCCAGCGGTGGGACACGGTGAACGCCGCCGCGACGCTGGTGATCGCGATGAACACGCCGATAACCGCCTGCCACCAGGTGCCGCCGGAGGCGAGGACGGCGAGTACCGGCAGGTAGATGGCCATGGCGAAGTCCTCCATGACGAGGATCGACAGCACGGCCGGGGTTTCGCGGTTGCCGAGCCGGCGCAGGTCGCTGAGCAGCCGGGAGATGATGCCGGAGGAGGAGATCCAGGTGGCGCCCGCGAGCGCGAGGGTCCCGGTCCAGTGCAGGCCGAGCAGCCAGCCCGCGATGGCGCCGGGTGTCGCGTTGAGGACGAGATCGAGCACCGCGGACGGGACGTGGCGGCGCAGGCTGTGGGCGAACTCGGCGGTGTTGAACTCCAGACCGAGCGTGAGCAGGAGCAGCACCACCCCGATCGACGCACCTACCTCGACGAACTTGCCCGCCGCGGGCACAGGTGCGATGCCGCCGTTGCCGAGTGCGAGGCCGGCGAGGAGGTAGAGCGGGATGGGGGAGAACGACCACCGTCTCGCGGCCGCGCCGAGCACGCTGAGCCCGACGAGAATGACGCCAAGCTCGAGCAGCAGCGCGAGAGAGGTGTGCACCGGTCAGCTCTCGATGATCAGGCGCACGCCGTTGATGCCGTCGTGGGTGCCGATGACGACGAGCACGTCACCGGGGCGCAGGACCTCGTCGGGCGTGGGGGAGGCGATGACGTCCTCACCGCGGACGACGGCGACGATCGAGGCTCCGGTGCGGGTGCGGGCTCGTGTGTGGCCGAGCGGTTTGCCCGTGTGGGACGACGCGGCGGGCACGACGACCTGGCCAGCGCTCAGGCCGGGTACCTCTCGGGTGAGGTCGGCGAACCGTTCGGCGATGCGCGGGGCGCCGAGGATCTCGGCGACGGTGTCCGCCTCGGCGGTGGTGAGCCGGAACAACGGCTGCGCCTCGTCCGGATCGTCGGCGGTGTAGCGGATGACCTCGAAGCTGCCCTCGCGACGGGCGACGATGCCGATGTGGTCGCCGTCGGCGTTGGTGAACTCGTACCGCAGGCCCACTCCGGGCAGGAGAACCTCGTTCACGTCCATCGGATCATCATGTCCGCCCAGGCGCGCACCGCCAACCGGACCGAGCAACCCTCGCCGGCAACGCCGACGCGCCGCGCCGGTGGCGGTCCAATGCTGTCCATTGTGGACGAGCAACGGCGACCACCCATCGTCACACGACGTCGCAGCGAATTGAGAACGGTTTGCCGACGGCGGCGGTGACTTGGCTGTACTGTGCTCACAGGTGTGCCGGGAAGCCTGGTCGGCGTTGTTCAATGACGCCTAGACGCAGGAGCTTCCATGGACACGGCAGTCGCAGGCACGGCAATCGGCCCGATGGTCATCGCCGCAGCTGACCAGTACGACGCTCATCCGATCGTTCGGGACGACTTGGCGGCACGCATTCTGCCCGCCTCCGGGCGTCTGGCCGCGTCCGCGGCTCGCTGGCGCCCGGTACGGGGCGCACTCGTCGCGGCGACGGAGAAGAAGATCCCAGGCATCTGGGCCGGCATGTTGTGCCGCAAGCGGTACATCGACGACCGTCTCGCTGCCACCGATGCGGAGGCGGTGGTCGTCCTCGGCGCCGGGTTCGACACACGCGGCTGCCGGCTCCGCCACAAGCAGGTATTCGAGGTCGACCTGCAGACCAACATCGAGAGCAAGCGTGCCCGGTTGCGCGCGATCTTCGGTGAGGTGCCGCCGAACCTCAGCCTCGTTCCGATCGACTTCGAAAGTCAGCACCTCGACGAGGTGCTCGCCGAGCACGGCTACCACGCTGCACGGCGGACGCTCTTCATCTGGGAAGCGGTCACCCAGTACCTCACCGAAGAGGCGGTGCGCGCGATGTTCGGTTTCCTAGCCCAGGCGTCTACAGGTAGCGAGCTGGTGTTCACGTTCGTGCGCAAGGACTTCCTCGGCGGCACGGCGCTGTTCGGTGGCGAGGCGGCTTACCGCGAGTTCGTGGTGAAGCGCCGTGTGTGGAAGTTCGGGCTCCTTCCCGAGGAAGTCGCCGGGTTCCTCGCGTCCTACGGGTGGGCCGAGGTCGAACAGCTGGGCCCGCCTGAATTCACCGAGCGGTACATCGCACCGTCAGGTCGTTCGTTGCCTGTGTCGGAGATCGAGCGCACCGTGCGGTGCGTCAAGGTCGCAGACCAGTGACGGCGGTGATCAACGCCCGTGGCCTGACCAAGCGCTACGGCGATGTCGTGGCAGTGGACGACGTCTCCTTGCGCGTCAACGCAGGCGAGATCTATGCGTTGCTCGGACTCAACGGGGCGGGCAAGACGACGACGATCCGCATGCTGCTCGGCATGGTGCGACCGACCAGCGGGTCCGTTGAAGTGCTGGGATCGCAGGTGAGGCCGGGTGCGCACGGTACTTGGGCTCGCGTGGGTTATCTGGTGGAGACGCCGGCGGCGTATCCGGAGCTCACGGTCAGGGAGAACCTGGCCGTGGCGGCCCGCCTACGGGCACTGCGCGGGGACCATCAGGTCGACGAGGTCGTGGAGCGGTTGAGGTTGACCGCGTACGCCGACCAGCGGGCGGGCACGTTGTCGCTGGGCAACGCGCAACGGCTCGGCCTGGCCAAAGCCCTGCTGCTCCGGCCGGAGCTGCTGATCCTCGACGAGCCGGCGAACGGCCTCGACCCGGCCGGTGTCGCGGAGATCCGCGACCTGCTGCGCGAGTTGAGTCAGGAGCACGGTATGAGTGTGGTGCTGTCGAGTCACATCCTCACCGAGGTCGCGCGGCTGGCCACCCGCATTGGTGTCATCCACAGCGGCCGGCTCGTCCGCGAACTCGACGCGGGCGACCTCGCCGCGCACGCACGTCGTCGGCTGAGTGTGTCGGCACGTGACCGGACCGAGGCCGAGCGGGTCTTGGTCGTGGCGGGATTCAGTCCGATGAGGACGGAGCCGGACGATCTGATCCTGGCTGACGCCCGCGCGATCGAGCAGCCTGACCTGGTCGCCACCGTGCTGGTCGAGGCGGGCTGTCCGCCGACCCGGCTCGTCGTGGAACAGGACGATCTCGAGACGTTCTTCCTGCGGGTGGTGGAGTCGTGATCAACGTGCTGGCGACTGAGGTCCTCAAGGCTCGCCGATCCCGTGTTCCGTGGATCACCGCACTCGCGTTCACCGTCGCCGCGGCGGTGGGCGGGCTGTTCATGTTCATCCTGCAGGACCAGGACCGGGCTCGTTCACTCGGGCTGATCGGCACCAAGGCCGCGCTGGTCGGTGGCGACGCGGACTGGCCGACATACCTCGGTTTCCTGGCGCAGACGACGGCTGTCGGCGGGATGCTGGTGTTCGGCATGGTGTCGGTGTGGTTGTTCGGCCGTGAGTTCAGCCAGAACACCGTGAAGGATCTGCTGGCCTTGCCCAGCGCGCGGACCACGATCGTGCTGGCGAAGTTCGTCGTGGCGGGCGCGTGGTGTCTTGCCCTGACCGTGCAACTGATTGTGCTGGGACTGGTCATCGGTGCGGCGCTCAGGCTGCCGGGATGGTCAGTGGATCTGGCGATGTCCGGCGTGGCGACGATCGCTGTGACCGCGGTGATGACGGTGCTGCTCACGACGCCGGTTGCGCTCGCGGCCAGTGCCGGCCGCGGCTATCTGCCCGGCGTCGGGGTGCTGATGGCTGCGATCTTCTGCGCACAGGTCGTTGCTGCGCTTGGTTATGGTCAATACTTCCCGTGGTCTGTGCCGGCGTTGTTCAGCGGACTTGCCGGACCGGACGCTGGGTCGCCCCGCTTGCTCGGCGTAGCCCTGGTGGTTCTCGTTGGAGCGGCAGGAATGGCGGCGACAGCGCTGTGGTGGCGCAACGCCGACCACGACCGTTGAACCTCTCTTACGGTCAGGCGGATCCATGTCCACTGTGGATCCGCTCCAGCTCGTGCACGGCGGCGTCAACGCCGTTCTCGGCTCGTATCTGCTCGCCGAGCTCTCCCGCGTGCTGACGCAGCGCCGGGTCACCTACGGCGTGGGTGAATGCTTCGGCCAGTGTGTCGACGGCGAGCTTCTTGTACGGAACGGGTTCTGGTGCGACGCCAACTGCGTGCATCCGCTGAGCCCAGTGCGGCTGGTCCGCGACGAACGGGCACACGACCTGCGGCACACCGGCGGCGAGTGCGGCTGCGGTCGTGCCTCCGCCGCCGTGGTGCACTACCGCGCTCACCTGGCCGAACAGCCAGTCGTGCGGTACCTGGTCGATCACCAGGAGATCGTCCGATGAGCGCGTGGCGAGCCCGCCCCACCCGGTCGCGACGATCGCGCGTACTCCGGCTACCTGCGCTGCCTCGGCGACGATGTCACCGGTGATCTGCGCGTTGCGTCCCGCCATGCTGCCGAACCCGATGTAGACAGGTGCCGGACCAGCGTCCAGAAACGCCTGCAAGGTCGCGTCCGGCGACCAGCTCGCTTCACGCGGCAGGTACCAGAAACCGGTGGTGCGCACCGAATCCGGCCACGCGGGATCGACCGGCGTGACGAGGGAGCTGAAAGCCTGCAGGACGTGGACCTGACGGGGGCCTTGACCGCGTGGCAGACCGAGGTCGTTGATGCGCCACGTGTTGACGATGCCGGAGTAGGCGCGCAGGGTCGCCGACACGATCAGATAGGTCGCCCTGTTGAGAAACCGGGGCAGCCGGGGCAGCGGCACCATCGGGCACGGGAACTCCGACGTCGGTACCCAGCCTGGTTGCAGTGCGGCGAGGACCGCGGGCACGCCGAGCATCTCCGCCGCGTGCTGTGCGGGCACGCTCGGCGTGTGCACCACGACGTCCGCACTGCTGGACCGTGCGACCGTGCCGACATCGCGCAGCACGTCAGCCATCAACGGCTTGATGCGCCTGATGGTCGACAGTGCGGTGATCTTGCCGCGGACGCCGCGATACCCGCTCTCGATCGCCTCCGCCATCAGCGGATCTTCGAGCAACCTGTTGGGACCGTTGTCCAGCGCCGCGAACTCGACGTCCTGCGCCAGCACGCTGGCGGCGAAGGATTCCGGCGCGGCCAGCAACGCCTCATGACCCGCCTTCTTGAGCGCCACCGCCAACGCCAGCAACGGTTGCACGTCTCCGCGTGTGCCGTGGGCGACCAGCAGGACCTTCACGGCCTTGTCCTCTCATCGATGTCGTTGAACGCCGTCAGCCAGCGGTCGTCGGCGAACAGGCCGTGGGTCAACATCTCCAGGCCCGCACGGGCTCCACGCACCGCGGTCGCGGTCTCGGCGGGGTCACCGCCCAGCAAGCGCCCCACCTGGTCACCGAGCACCAGCGGCGCCAGCAACCACGACACGTAGGTGACCGCCCGTGCCCTGGCGTCGGCTGAAGCACGCACCCAACCCTCGTCTTCGCCGGCCGCGAGCCACGCCTCGGTGCGGTCGACGATCTCGGCGAACAAAGCGCTGGCCGCGGGCGTGTCGTCGAGCAATGCCCTGGCCAGGTAACGCCGGACCGGTGTCGCCGCTTGCAAGATCTCGGCCAAGGCTTCGGTGGAGGCCTCGCCGCCGCTGCGGATCGAGTCGAGGACGTAGTCGTCGCAAGCCTGCCGCAGTCCTTCCTTGGAACCGAAGTGATGCACGACCAGAGCGGGCGAGACCCCGGCATCCGCGGCCACCGCACGGACCGAGGTACCGGCGATGCCGTCGGTGCCGAACCGGGCCAGTGCCGCGTCGCGGATACGAGCCCGCGACGTCAGATCAGAGGCTGAACGCATGTTCAAAATATTAAACAGATGTTCAGTGCTTGTCGAGACCTGCCAGTTTGCTTTGAGTGGACCTTTACGGCATCTTTGCGCGCGGTGCGCCGGGAAGTCTGGTCGGCAACGCCCATCGCGAAACCGTGGTGGGCTTGGCTGACGTGGACGGGGTTCGTCGATGGCGCTGGTGCTCGCATTCGGTCTGGTCCTGCTGATCAGCGTCTCGCTGTCCGGTCTCGCCGCTCGCACGATCCTGTCGACCGCGCTGATGTTCCTGGTCGCCGGAGCCTTGATCGGGCAGGGCGGTCTCGGGCTCGTCGACATTCCGTCCAACAGTGGGTTCGTCACCGTTCTGGCTGATCTCGCACTGTTCACGGTCCTGTTCACCGACGGTCAGCGAGCGGGCCTGCCCGACCTGAAACAGGGGTGGCGGCTCTCGGGTAGGGCGCTGGGCCTGGCCATGCCGCTGACCATGGTCGGCATCGCCGTTCCGACGCATTTCCTGACCGGACTGGACTGGACGACCTCGTTCCTGATCGGCGCGATCCTCTCGCCGACCGACCCGGTGTTCGCCTCCGCCATCGTTGGCCGCACCGATGTACCGATGCGGTTGCGGCGGTTGCTCAACGTCGAGTCCGGGCTCAACGACGGTCTGGCGTTGCCGTTCGTGCTGATCTTCCTGGCCACTGCGGCGAACAGGGACACCGACTTCCTCACCATCGGCATCGAGCTGGCCGCCGGGCTCGCGCTGGGCGTCGTGATTCCCGCGGTCGTGGTGCTGGCCTGGCGGTTGCGCATCTTCACCGCCGAACCGCGGCTGCAGGCGCTCGGCCCGTTGGCGATCGCGGTGATGCTGTACGCGACGTGCCATCTCACCCACGCCAACCCCTATCTCGCCGCGTTCGCCGCCGGATCGACCATCGCGACGCTGGATCGTGTTGCGGCAGAACACTTCGAGCACTTCGGTGACCTGCTGTCCGAGATCACCAAGTTCGCCGCCCTGCTCGTCTTCGGTGCGCTGATCACGCCCGAGCGCATCTCGCATCTGAGTGTGGGGGACTGGGCGGTCGCGATCATCGCGATCCTGCTCGTGCGCCCGGCCGCGATGATGCTGTCGTTGCTACGCACACCGCTGCCCGCACGTGAGCGGTCCGTCGCCGCGTGGTTCGGGCCGAAGGGTTTCGCGTCGGTGGTCTACGGGCTGCTCGTGCTGCAAGCGGGGATACCCGCCGGCGAGCACGTGTTCGACTTGGTCGCGATCACCATCGCGTTGTCGATCGTCCTGCACTCGTCGACTGATGTGCCCGTGGCGAAGGCGTTGAGCGTCGAGCCCCCGGACGGACTGCCCACAGGGCAGCCTGAGCGGCCTGCTCGGGAGCAGCCGTGATGGAGTCGCTGAACCTGACGCTGGTCTTGGCAGCGCTCGTGATGCTGTCCTTCGCGGCGATCCCGCGCCGCTACTGGTACGTCCAGCTGCCAGCGGTTCTCGGGTGGGCGCTGGTGTGGTTCGACGGCGAGCTCACCGGCCACTGGTCAGACTCGCTCGGACTGGCTGTGACCGGGATCAGCATGCTGTGGCTGTGGTTCGTCATCCCCATCAGACGACACCAGGCGCCGGGATCGTCGTGAGCCTTGACGAGGACGCGGAAGCATTGCTGCGCGAACGATGGTCACGCAGCCAGCGGCACATCACGATGTTCTCCGTTGTCTTGCCGGTGCTGCAGTTGTTGCTGTGCACGGTGATCGTCGCAATAGCCGGTGGCGGGGCAATCTGGCCGGCAGCGGTTCCGCTGGTGCCCGTCGCAGTCGCAGCGGTGGCGTTGCGCCAGTGGCTCCGGCGCCAGACACCTCTTGATCCTCTGATGTGGCTGCCCGCGGCGTTCCTCGTGGCGGGAGTGCAGTTGCTGTCCGTCGCGGTTCCCGCCTACGACATCGCCACGAGCCGCACCCCTGACGCGCTGGCCGGGCCTGCCGTCCTGTTCTTCCTGTGCTGGGTGGTCGCGGTCGCGACCTGCGTGTCCGCTCACCGAGCCGGCCGGGCTCTCCTTGTTCCCCTTGCAGCCGGGCTGGGATCGACCGACCTGCGCCTGACGCTCGCAGTGCGCGCCGCAGCCACCGGTCCCGAACTCGTGTCGGCACAGATCGTCGTCGAGCATGACCGTGTCGAGTGGACGGTGCGCCTGCACTTGCGCCGCAGCGCTGATCCCCGGATCGACGTGTCGGTTCCGTTCCGGGAACTCCTGCAGGTCATGCCGGTGACCCTGCCCGCCGTTCCCGAACTGAGGCCGTGGACCGTCCTGTCCGGAGGGATCACGTTGTACGCGCAAGCCGGACCGGCGATTCTGCTGACGTCCGCCCACGACCAGTGGCTGATACCCGTTCACGACGCGGACCTCGTCGCCGACCTCATCCAACGCCGCCAGGCCTTGTGGTTGCAGGGAAATCTCTAGCGCTGGCCTGACCCGCCCACGCGCGGCTGATCGATCTGATGCACGTCCGGGATGCCGTCGTTGTCCGCGTCGCGGGTCTCTTCCTCGTAGATGCGTCGGTACACCCGGTTGCGCACGCGCAGGATCACCGTCGCGATCAGTGCCGACAGCACGGAACCCAGCAGCACCGCCACCTTGGCATTGCTGTAGCCCGCACTGCCCTCACCGAACGACAGCTCACTGACCAGGAGCGAGACGGTGAAGCCGATACCGGCGAGGATCGACAACCCGACCACGTCGATCCACGACAGGTCATCGTCCAGATCCGCTTTGGTGAACCGCGCGACCAGCCAGGTAGCCGCGGTGATGCCGATCGGTTTGCCCACCAGCAAACCGAGCACGATGCCGAGTGTCACGCTGTCGGTGAGGGAGGTGACGAAACCGCTCAAGCCTCCGATCGAGACGCCGGCGGCGAAGAAGGCGAAGACCGGGACCGCCACGCCGGTGGACAGAGGCTGCCACCGGTGCTGGAACATCTCGGCCAGGCCAGGTCCCTCACCGGACTTGCGGATCACCGGCACGGCGAACCCGAGCAGCACACCCGCCACCGTCGCGTGCACCCCGGAGGCGTGCATCAACGCCCACGTCGCCACCGCGAGCGGGATCAGCAGCCACCACGACCGGACACGTCGCTGCACGAGCAGAGTGAACAACGCCAGTGGGACGAACATCAGCAGCAACGGAAGCAGCGACAGGTCGTCGGTGTAGAACAGGGCGATGATCACGATGGCGATCAGGTCGTCCACGACCGCGAGGGTCAGCAGGAACGTCCGCAACGCCGACGGGAGGCACCTGCCGATCACCGCCAGCACCGCGAGTGCGAACGCGATGTCGGTAGCGGTGGGGATGGCCCAGCCGGACAGCGACGGGCCGCCACCGAGGTTGACCGCGGTGTAGATCAACGCCGGCACGAGGACACCGCCGAAGGCCGCCGCGATCGGGACTGCGGCACGCCGAGGATCGCGGAGGTCGCCCGCGACGAACTCGCGTTTGAGCTCCAGGCCCGCCACGAAAAAGAAGATCACCAGCAGACCGTCCGACGCCCACTCGGCGAGACTGAGCCGCAGGTGCAACGACTCGGGGCCGATCTCCACGGAGCGCACGGTCTCGTAGATCGACGCCCAGGGCGAGTTGGCCCACACCAGGCCTACCACTGCCGCCACCAGCATGATGACGCCGCCGACGGTCTCGAGGCGGAGCAGGTCGGCGATGCGCTTGGCCTCGGGCCAGGACGCGCGGCTGAACAGCCGGGTCTTCACGGGTTCCAAAGCTCACTCCGGGTGTCGTCGGCCACATCGCCGACCAGACTTCCCGGCACACCATGCCGCTAGTCACGGCAACAGTCCGACCGTACCCCACGATCAGGCGTTGAGCCTCGTCGATGTGATCTTGGCCGAGTTCGGATCAGCCCGAGGACTCGTCGTTTCCGCGAGTGTGCCAAGCCCGGGCGACGATCGTCACCGGGCCGAACGCGGTCACGGCGGCACCGAGTGCGATCAGCGCGATCGATGACAGCGATATGCCCGTCATGACCACCACCAGCCCGACCACGTAGATCAGCAGCAGGCCGATCAGCTTCAACACGCGTGGTGGCAACCGGTGATGCGGTGACGGAGTCTTGACGAGTTTCGCCGCGAACTTGGGATCGTCCGCGGCGAGACGTTGCTCGATGTCGTCCAGCTCGCGCTGCTCGTCCTCTGGCAACCCCACTGTCACGCACCTCCCGAACTCGCCACCGACTATCCGCGTCCTCTCAACGACCCGCCAGTTCCGGACGCAACGCGTTCACCGGTGTGGCGGCGTCCGCGGCGTCCGAGACCGCTTCCGCGGCTGCCTCGCTCGCCTGGGCGGCGTCCTTCTTCGCCTGTGCGGTGGCAGCGTCGACGGCGTCGTCGCTCCTGGCGGTGGCTGATCGAGGCAGCGCCTCGGAGAACGCCTTCGAGACGTCGCGCAGTGCGGTGGTGACCTCGCTCGGAATCACCCAGAACGTGTTGCCCTCGCCCTTCGCGAGCTGCGGCAGGACCTGGAGGTACTGGTAGGCGAGCAACTTGGGGTCTGGATCGTTGCGGTGGATCGCCTGGAAGACCTGGTCGATCGCGCGGGACTGGCCCTCCGCCTCGAGGATGGTGGCGGCCCGGTGTCCTTCGGCACGCAACACGGCGGCCTGCTTGTCACCCTCGGCCGTGAGGATCTGCGACTGCCGCTGTCCTTCGGCGTTGAGGATCGCGGCCCGCTTGTCGCGTTCGGCCCGCATCTGCTTCTCCATCGCCTCTTTGATGCTCGTGGGCGGGTCGATGGCCTTGATCTCGACCCGGTTCACCCGCAGGCCCCACTTGCCGGTCGCGTCGTCGAGCACGCCGCGCAGCTGGTTGTTGATCGTGTCGCGCGAGGTGAGGGTTTTCTCGAGATCCATGGATCCGACGACGTTGCGCAGGGTGGTGACGGTGAGCTGTTCGACCGCCTGCAGGAAGCTGGCGATCTCATAGGCGGCCGCACGGGGATCGGTGACCTGGAAGTACAGCACCGTGTCGATCTGCACGACCAGGTTGTCCTCGGTGATCACCGGTTGCGGCTGGAACGAGACCACCTGCTCGCGCAGGTCGATCGGCGGGTAGACGCGGTCGATGTAGGGGATGACGAAGTTGAGGCCGGGCGTGAGGGTGCGCTGGTAGCGGCCCAGGCGTTCGACGTTGCGGGCGCGGGCTTGCGGCACGATGCGTACGGCGCGCAGGACGGTGAAGGCCGCGAAGATCGCGAGCACGAGGCCGGCGATGAGCAGTGCGGACATGGCTCACTCCCGTGGGTAGACGACGGCGATGCTGCCGTCGATGTGAAGTACGTCGACTGTGCTTCCGACGGGGATGACGATGGACTCGTCGTACGGGCGAGCCGTCCAGTCCTCGCTGCGGATGCGCACCAGACCGTCGTGGCCGTTCACCTCGCGCAGCACGTGGCCGGACGCGCCGATCAAAGCGTCGACGCCGAACCGTTCGAGCCGCGGCTGCAGCATCATTCGCCGCGCCCACGGCCTGACCAGCAGAACACCCGCGGCCGACGCAACGCTGAACACCACGAGCTGGCCGGGAACCGGCAGGCCGATCGCCGCCGTCCCCGCCGTGACGAACCCCGCCACCGCGAGCATGCCGAGTGCCGCTGTGAGCGAGAAGATCTCGGCGATGGCCAGCACCAGCGCGATGATCAGCCAGATGAGCCAGGGATCCATGGTGCGACCCTCCCTAGGTGGAGGTACGCCTCAACGCGCGACGTCTCCCCACCATCGTCGATCCGATCCAGCTCGGCGGAAAGGCATGCGCCCGGCCAGTTGGACAGCCGTTGCCTGCTTGTGCCCGGCAATCAGGGAGCCGGTCCAGACCGCGGCCAGCCGAGCAGGCGGGCACCGAGCACCGCCACCTGAAGTGTGAACGCCTGGGCGGGATCGTCGGCGCGGTAGCCGGTCAGCTCGCGAACACGGTCGAGGCGATAGGTGACCGTGCGCACGCCGATGCCGAGGCTCTGTGCGGTGACGGTCGTGACCCGCCCGGAAGCGAAGTAGGCCTCCAGCGTGTCCACCAGGCGCTCAGCTCCGCCACGTGCCCCGCGCAACGGCTTGAGCACGGCCGTGACGAGCTCGCCCAGTGCCGCGCTGTCACGCAGAAGCACTTGGTAGACCAGGAGATCCGCGGCTTTGACGAGGTGCTCGTCCAGGTCGAGGCGTTCGGCGAGGTCGAGGGCGTTGCGGGCCTGTTCGAAGGAACGGACCGCGCCGCCAGGACCGGACTGCGGCTGTCCCAGACCGACCCGCCACCCGGAGCTGCGTCCCACGACCTCGCCGACCTGCCGCGTGAACTCCTCAGGCGCGCCTACGAGGTCGTGCGGGATCACACAGACGAGGAGGCCTTCGTGCGCGGTCACGAGGACGTGGCGAGAGCTGAACCGCAGGCTCATCGCGGTCTGGACGTTCGACGTCGCCGCGCCCGATTCGAGGAACGGTTGTGCCGTGGATGCCGCCGCGACGACGTTCGTGCCGGCGAGCTGCAGGCCGTACCGCTCCGCGCGTTCCGCGAGCTGGCCGAGATCGCGTCCGGTGAGCAGGTCGTCGACGAACTCGCGACGCAGCGACTCGTCCCTGCGTACGGTCCAGCGCTGGTTTTCCTCGTATCCCTTGGTCAGCTCGTCGACGCCGTCCTCCGCAGCACGGAACACGGCTTCAGTGGTCCGTTTCAGAGCGTCGGTGTTCGCAGCAGCGGCCACGCCGGGCAAGGTCCCCCATGACCGCCGCACCTCCGCGAGATGCGCTTTGACCAGCTCGCGCAACGGGACACCGCGTTCCGCCGCGTCGGCACCAGTGTCGTGCAGGTCCTGCCGCTCTTTGGTCGACAGCGTCCGCCCCGAGAGACTGATCTCGCGGAGTGCCTGGACGAACGCCGGCACACCTGCGGGCACGTCGTTCGGTACCTGTCTGGCGGATCGCCTGCGTGGCAACGCAGTCACACTCCCTTGTGGGCTTCAGGCCTCACGCGGCGATCTGTTCGGAGGCCTGCTGCGTGAGAGCGGGCAGTTCCTCCTCGTCCTGGCTCATGACGTACCGCCTGACCATGAGGTGCTGGACCTGCTCGCGGACGACCCTCTGCGCTTGGTCGATGCACACCATGAGGTCCGCGGAGATGAGCTGAGGGCTCTTTCCCCGGACTGCTTCGGTCAACTCGATGCCGATGGCGACCCCGTCCGCGTTCACCGTCACCGAGACTGATCCGTCCTCAGTGGACGAAGTCGCCCTTGCGGCGCCGAGCAGTCGCAGCATCTCGTGGTAGCGAGCGCGTTCCTGCTCGATCGCGGCCTCGACGCGCTGCTCCCACCAGGCCTTCCGTTGGCACAGCACCGCGCACACCGCGGCCGCGTCACGTACGGGAACCCTCCACCGGCCGGAGGAAGTGTGCAACACCAAGACGAGCGCGGTGTCATCGCCGCTCGCCGTCGTCACGGTGACGGCATAGAGGTTGCGGAAGGACACACCAAGATCGAGTCGCCCACCGGACGCGCGGCACGTCCAGTCGACTCGATCGGTTCCGATGACGACGCGGGACAAGGAACTGCGAAACACCAGCCGAAGCGAAGTGGAGCCGAGTTCGGCCACCGGCGACGCGAGCAACGAACGGCACGCCCGCCGCGCGAGCGACCACGCCGAACCCGCACTCAGAACTCCAAGCGCGAGCAACGCCTTCAACACCACAGCGGTCCCGGTCGCCGACCGCATGGCGATGCCGAATCCCGGCACCACGCCGAGCACCACCTGGCTGCTGGTCATGAGCACCGTCGCCGGGAGCCACGAGGCGGGATCGGTGAGGCCGTCGCGACGCAACCACGCCACGAGCGCGATGGCCGACAGCGTGGCCGCAACGACGGGAATCACCGCCCACGTCATCGCGGAGACATCCGGCAGCGGAAGCAGCGCGAACGTCAGGCAGATCAACCCCAGCAACGCCGGCAGAGCCATCATCGAGACCAGTACCAGCACTCTGGCCCGATGCCATCGCGCGGCCAGTGCGACAGCCACGTGCGGACTGTCGACCATCGGAATCATGCGGGGAACCACAACCACGACACACCTCACCCCTAGCGGTCCAGCGGCGTGAACGCCTTGCAAGACAGGAGAAGAAGGGCAGCTCCAAGCCGAGTGCCCGTCAAGCCGAACGAACGCGCGGATCAGCGTTCGGGCGGATGTCCCGTCTTGCCGGACCGGGGAAGGGGGAGAACGGAGGAGGATCGAGTCCGGGGCATGACACCTCGAGTCGTGTATCCGCCGCCACCGTGTTGTGACGAACGGGCCGACCAGGCTTCCCGGCGCTCCACCCGTAAAGATGCCGTAAATGCGGGCTCAGCGCAAACCTCTGCTCAGCGAACCGGTATGCCCTGGTGGCGATTTCAGCAGGTCGGCGCACCGCCACGCCGACCAGGCGGGCACCGTGCAAAGTGCGACCGGCAAGATGCTGGACTTCATCGAGTTCGAGGACGACTACGCGATGGTCAGACCCGCGCGCCGGAGGAGGCCGTGGGCATGCCGCTGGACCAGAGCTGTCTGCGATCGAAGTACGGAGTGACGGTGGTCGGCGTGAAACGGCAGGTGGAGGGCTTCACCTACGCCGCCGCCGACAGCGTGATCAACCGCGGTGACGTGCTGATCCTGGCCGGCCGGACCTCCGAGGTAGAACGCGTGGCCGACCTCGCCCGAGGTTTTCGGGCGCTCTCTACACCGCAGTGTGTGGTGCGTTTCCGGCGTCACCGTGAAGTGCCCGTGCTCGCCTCTGTCGTTTGCGGTCCAGCAGCCACATGGCAGGTGATGCAGACAAGCCGTGGACGAGGATCGAGCCGATGATGACCAGCCCGGTGATCCGCCAAACGGTGCCGCGGTCTGAGAACTGGCCTTCCTGCAGGGCATAGGTGACGTAGAACAGCGAGCCGACGCCGCGGACGCCGAAGAACGCGATGACGGCTCGTTCCCGCGGTCCTGTCTTGCCCACCAGCAGTCCGATCCACCCGGCCAGCGGCCGGATCAGCAGCAGGATCACCGCGGCTACCGCGATGTCGCGCCAGGTGGTGCCCGCGAGCAGGCCGGTGGTGGCGGCGCCGCCGAGCAGGAAGACGATCAGGACGGTGAGCATGCGTTCGGCCTGCTCGACGTGGCGGTGCAGGACCTGGTGATAGCCGTGGTGGCGTTCTGCGGCTCTGATCGTGCAGGCACAGACGAAGACGGCGACGAACCCGTATCCCCCGGCGAGTTCGGCGATCCCGTAGGCGAGGAACGTGGCGGCGAACGCCACGAAGCCTTCCGCGTGCTCGGCGAGGCGGAGCTTGTCCGATGGCGCCGAGAAGAACAGCTTGCCCAGCAGCCAACCCACCCCCACGCCGATGACGAGACCGCAGGCGAGCCGCCAGAGCACGTCCACGGCGAGCCAGTGCGGCAGCCAGCCCGAGGGGGCGGCTCCCGCGACGCTGATCGCGATGGCTGCGTAGGTGAACGGAAAGGCCAGCCCGTCGTTGAGTCCGGCCTCGGAGGTGAGTGCGAACCGGGCTTCGTCCTCGTCGGAGTCGGGGTTCTCAGCGGGTTCGGCGACCTGGACCTCGCTGGCGAGTACGGGGTCCGTGGGAGCCAGCGCCGCTGCGAGCAGCACCGAGGACGCGACACCGAGGCCGAGCGCGCTCCAGCCGAGCACACCGACGGCGAGCATCGACAGCGGCATCGTGACGGCGAGCAGGCGCCAGGTGCTGGCCCAGCCGCGGAGACTGACCGCACGGTTGAGTGCCAGGCCGGCACCCATCAGCGAGATGATCACGCAGATCTCGGTGAGGTGCAGGAACGCGGTGCCGTGGCGGTTCGGATCGGGATCCGGAAGTGGCTCGACGACCGAGAAGGTGAGGGCGCCCGCGCCGAGGAAGAGCATCGGCATGGAGATCGGCGCGCGGTCGAGCAGCCGCGGCAGCAGCGCGGCGGCGAGCGTGGCCAGGCCCGCACCGGTGTACAGCAGAGAGCCTGGATCCACTGTGTGCCTTCCGCTCGGGCTGTGAACGGACGTGTTACCCGACGCGACGACGGGCAAAACTCGCATTCGGGCCGTTCAGCTGCCGCGGCGCGGGCTAATACCCGCTTTGGTCGCCGGTAAACAGTTTCAACGCACCGGCTGCTGCGTACACCCTGCACCATAGTCCGGTGTGGACATTGCGCCCATTGAGGCTTTCCCAGGCGGTGGCCACGACAGCGCCGCGACCACCGAGTTACTCAGCCGAGAGCTTTGAGTAGATCCTGACAAGCGTGTTCGCACTTGCGACAGGCTTCGGCGCAGACCCGGCAGTGTTCGTGCCGGCCGGCGTGCTGGGCGCATTCGTCGCCCCAGGACCGGCAGACTGTCGCGCACGCCTGGAGCACTGTGCGGGTGATGTTGGCGTCGTAGCCGGTGTGGCGCGACTGAATGCGCCCAGTCATGGTGCAGACGTCAGCGCAGTCCGCACACGAGCGGATGCACTTGCGCAGCATCGGCAGCTGGTCGTCCGACTCCGATATGCACGCGTCCGCACAGGCCGTGCACGCCTGGGCACAAGCGATGCACTCTTCGATGCATCGCGTCAGCGCCACCCGGTCGATCCCGCCGAGGTCAGCCGGGTAGGTCTCGAGCATCTCGGAAACCACGGTCATGACGTTCTCCTCTCGTTGCAGCCGGGGGCTACCCGGAGCAGGCCGAGCAGGAACAACACACGCGCATGCACACCACAAAGTTGGTACTGAGCAAGCTCACCGAATGCCTGCGGCAGCATCCCCTTGCGAACTCCCTACGATCTCGCTGACCTGCCGGTGTCTCGTTGGCCCGGAGCAAAGATTGTGGTGTGCGTGAAGAACAACGCCGGAGATCAGAAGCCAGAACAGGAACCCTCACGTTCCTCGCGGGCGTCTGGCTGATCGCGGCACCTCCGCTGCTCGACTTCGAAGCTGCGCGACACGCGTTCCGGTCCTACTGGCTTCCGCTGGTGCTCGCCGTGGTGATCATGCTGGCAGGAATGCTGCGCGCGTTGGCGCCACTGGACGTTCCATGGCTGCGCACGGTCAACATCGGTCTCGCGGCGGCACTCGTCGCGGCAGCGTTTTTCGGACGCGCCGACGTCAGCTCGGTGGTGCAAATCAACCAGATCGTGGTCGGGGCGGCGATTGCCCTGGTGTCACTGGTGGTTGCCATCGACGCCGGGAAGTGGCTGGGTTGAGCGGGTCAGATCCAGTCGAGGTCACCCGAGATGACCGCTGGTTCGCCGCCTGCTTCGGTGAACGCGGTGAGTGCCTCGACGAGTCCGCTCCGTTCGTCTTCGGACATCTTCGTCACGATCCGGCCGATCGCCGCACGGCGCCGGCGCGTCACTCCACGCACGACGCGACGGCCCTCATCGGTCAGTTCTACGACTACCTCGCGGCGCGTCGCCGGGTTGGGCTGACGCGCGACCATCTCGGTTGTCACGAGCCGGTCGACCATGCGGGTCGCGGTCGACGGGTTGACGTCCAGCAACTCGGCCAACGAGCTGAGCTTCATCTCGCCTCTGCTGTCCAGGATGACGAGCATCCGGAACTGCGGAAGCGTGATCGTCTCCTCGACCGCCGCGAGTGACCGCGCGGACACGGCGACCAGTAGGCGCGACGCGGTGAGCACGGCGTCGGTGAGCGCGTCGACGTCGTTCGCGCCGACCTTGGACCGAGTCATGTGACTGTTGTACCGCAACCACGGTGCTGTGATCACCGGGCAGGTTGGTGCACTGCCTGTTTTGTGCGGCATTCGGCCGCAACGACCGTTTCCAGTGCATTCAGTGCTGCCTCGATCCAGGCGTCGACCGAATTCACCGACGTTCCGGGCGGACCGGTGAGCTGCACGCAGACAGCGCTGCGGTCGGTGGCGAGCCGCAGCACCTGCAGCGTCCCCGAGCAGCTGGTGTTGGTTTCGCTTCCCCACGTGATGCGCAGCCGGTCCCAGTCGACGGTGACGCGGCGCTCGACGTCGACATCGGTGTGACGGCCGGGAAACCACAGCCGGATGAGGTTGGGGCCGGACAGCTCGACCTCGACGGCGTCGGGCAGCCAGGTGGTCATGTTGTCGAGGTCGGAGACCACGTCGAAGACGGCCTCCGCGTCGGCGGGCATGGAACGGCTTCGGGTCAAAACGAGGTCCTTCCGGCGGATTCGTCCCATCCTGTCCGAATTCACGCAGCAGTGAACCTGACGAGTCGCTAACGATCGGTCGCTGCGGTGGGCGTCGATGCCGTCGACGTGGAAGGTGCGTTCGAACTGGAGGACGGCGTCGAATGGCGCCGCTGCGTCACAACGGGAGTGGGTGCTTCGCCCGACATCGTCGGTGTGCCAATAGATTCCGGTTCATCCTGAGTGGACACTCCGCATCCGGCGGCCAGCAGACACGCAATGACGGCGATGACCACTCTCATGCGATAGCCTCCGGGAGTTCAACGACGAATCGCGCTCCGCCGCCGGGCCGGTCCTCGACCCACACCCGGCCGTGATGGCGGCGGACGTGCTCGGCGACGAGCGCAAGGCCGAGCCCGCTGCCGGTGTCGGCGCCCCGGCTGCCGGCCCTGGCGCCGCGAGTGAAGCGTTCGAACACCTGCGTCCGCATGTCGCTGGGTACACCCGGACCCGCATCGTCGATCTCCAGCCGGACCTTCCCGTGGTGGTGGAGCACCGCGAGCCGGACGGCACCTCCCGCGTGCTGCTCGGCGTTCTCGATCAGGTTGCCGATCACCCGGTCGAGCCTGCGCCTGTCTCCGAGCACCAGTGGGGGCGGCGGCTCGATGACGATTTCGACGTCCGTGCCCAGCCGCAGGCTTGCGGCACCCAGGACGAGCCCGCCGACGTCGAGCGGCTCCAGGTCGTCCCGATCGCCGTCCTGGTCGGCGCGGCTGATCTCCATCAGATCGACCACCATGCGCGCGAACCTGTCCACCTCGGACGTCAGCAGGCCGAGTGCCTTGCCCGCGGTGCCGGGCAGCTCCGCCTGTCTGCGTCGCAGCACCGCGGCCGCGTTGACCATCGTCGTGAGCGGCGATCGGAGCTCGTGGCTGACGTCGCCGGCGAACCGGGCGTCGCGTAGTACGCGTTGCTCCAGCGCGTCGGCAGTGGAGTTGAACGTGCTGGCGAGCGGGCCGAGGTCGGGATCGGCCTGGTCCGGCAGCCGTGCTTTCAGATCCCCGCCCGCGATGCGTGATGCCGCGGCGGTCAGCTCGGTCAACGGTCTCAGCGCGCGTCTGCTGGCCCACGAGCCGAGTCCGACTCCGATCAGGCCGCTGAGCACCGTTCCGGCGATGAGCAGGCCGCTGAGGAACCGGAACGTGCGGTCGAGCTGGACCAGCTGGAAGAGCTCGACGTAGACGCCCTGCCCATCGGTCAGTGACTGGGCCACCGCGATCACCGGGATTCCGTCGGCGCGCAGCCGTTGTCTGGCCGGAGTCCCGTCGCGGGCCATCGCGAGCAGGTCATCAGGCACGACGGCGGGGTCGACCTGTCGTCCGCTGGTGAGCACCTCGTCCGCGCGGAAGAGCATGATTGTCGAGTCGGGGTTGGTGGTGAGTCCGGTCAGCAGTTCGGTGAGCCCGTCGGAGTTGGTGCGGACGGCCTCCTCCACCAGTCGGAGGTTGACCTCCGCCTGGCGCGTCGTGGCCTGCACCCGCTGTCGCAGCATGTAGTCCGACGCGAGATTCCAGGTGGCGACGGCCAGAAGGCTGGTGACCAGCACCGAGCCGAGGCCGAGTGCGGCGGCGACCCGCCAGCGCAGCGAAGGTCGGCGAACCATCACCTCGGCGGACCGAACTTGTAACCGGAGCCGCGCACGGTCAGCACGAACACCGGGTCCTCGGGGTTGTGCTCGACCTTGGTGCGAAGCCGGCGGACGTGCACGTCGAGCAGACGGGTGTCGCCGTAGTAGTCATACCCCCAGACCCGCTGCAGCAACTGTTCCCTGGTCACGATCCGCCCGCCCGCCGCCGCCAACTCGGCGAGCAGGCGGAACTCGGTGCGGGTGAGCCGGATTTCCTCACCGCCGCGGTGGACGACGCCCTCGTCCGGCCAGATCTCCAGGTCCTCGACGCGGTACGAGACGTTCTGCCGCGGACCGCCACGCCTGCGCAGCAGCGCCCGAATGCGAGCGGCCAGTTCGCTTGCGACCAGAGGTTTGGTCACGTAGTCGTCAGCGCCGGCCTCGAGTCCGGCGATGACATCAGGCGTGTCGGTACGCGCCGTCACGATGATGATCGGAAGATCGCCTTGTGTGCGCAGTCTTCTGCACACCTGCATACCGTCCACACCGGGCAACATGAGATCGAGCAGCACGACGTCGAACGAGCCGGTGTCGAGCCGGCGCAACGCGTCCTCGCCGGAGACGGCCTCGTCGACAGAGAAGCCCTCGTCGGCGAGAGCGAGGCCGAGTGCCTGGCGGATGCGCTCGTCGTCGTCCACTAGCAGCACGGAGAAATCCATGTCCCGCTTTTCCTCGTTGGTTTCCAGTGCTGCTTCTATCACGTCGTCATGGTGACTGCATCCTGGCGGGAGCGCGTGCCTTCGGAAGGAGTTCGTAAGGTTGCACAGTGCACGCATCCTGCATGCTTGTCGCCGCGGGTGAACGCCCGTTGAGGACGCGCGTGCCTGCACTGGCGTTCCGGGGAAGGCCAGGCGCCGGCCGTCGAGCACGGCTGGCGCCTGCCGCGGCACAGACGAGAGGTCACTACCAGTCGTGACGGGAATGCCCACAACCGAGAACGGCACCGCGGTAACGATTCTCGTGTGCGATGGCTGCGGGCGGTCCCGCCGTATCGGCAGCACCAACGTCTTCGCGTGGGACCTGCTCTGGCTGCAGGCCGATCAAGCGGGTTGGACCGGCTCGGGCCGCCCGCTGGGCCCGCACTACTGCACCTTCTGTGCCGGTAACGAGTGAATAACCTTTGCATAGTGCAATAGTCGCGATCGTCTGAATTATCCGTATCCCTCCGTGTCAGCACGCATGCTCGCGCTGTTCGTGAAGGGAGATCCACGGTGCTCACACGTCTCGCCCAGTTGGTGACGGCGCTAGCGATCATTTGTTCGTTCACGGCCCCATCTGCATCGGCCCAGCCCGACTTCGGTGCGGACTACACGCCGACCCAGTTCGGCCCGCTGGGGCCTGCGGGCAAAGACATGCTCGTGAAGGTGCGGCTCGCCGGGTTGTGGGAAGGGCCGGCCGGGCGTCTCGGCTTGCAGAAGTCGGCCAGCCCGCGGGTGAAGGAGGCGGGCCGGCACCTCATCGACGGGCACGCCGAGCTCGATGCCAAGGTCCTCGAACTCGGTCGCACCTTGAACGTGCAGCTGCCCAGCGAAGCCACTGTGGAGCAACAGGGCTGGATCGCCGAGATGACCAACGCTCCCACCGGGAGCACCGAGTTCGACCGCATCTACGCCAATCGGCTGCGCGCTGCGCACGGCGGTGTCTACAAGTTCCTCGCCGTCGTCCGCACCGGCACCCGCAACACCCTCATCCGCGACTTCGCCAAGCGCTGCATGGAGGTCGTGCTCGACCACATCCAGGTGCTCGAAGCCACCGGCATGGTCGACTTCTCCGACACCAAGGCGATCCCGCTCGCCGCGATCGCGGCTCCGCCACCCAGTTCCGCGCCGGTTCCCACCGTGCCCCAGGTCGTCGCGAACCCACCGAGGACGCAGAACCTCGCCCAGGAGAACGAGAGCGACGGCTCCGACGCGGTGCTCGGCATCCTCGTGATGGCCGCCGTGGTGGGCGGGATCTACCTGTGGACCGGTGGCCGTCCAGGTCGCTCGCGCTCGTCACGACAATGAGATCTCATCGAAAGGGCCTCGCAAGGTTGCATTGTGCCGGTTTCCGGCAGACTGTCGGAGGCGGACGCGACCCGGTCGGGGTGCGCGTCCGCGCCAAACCGCCAGGGGATACGGGGATCGGCCGGGTGGATCGGCGGCCGGTCCCCGCCCGCGCAGGATGAGGAACGTTTGGATGCGCTCACACGCCGTGCTCATCGGCTACAGCGCACGCGGCCGTGTCGTCCTGAGCGCGTTGCTCGCCGAAGGGCATGCGACTGACTTCACCGTCGTCGACTCCGATCCCGAACGAGTTGCCCAAGCCGAAGTGGACGGCATGCATGCCGTGGCAGGCCAGGGCTGGCGCCTGGACACCCTGTGGTCGGCCGGCGTGCATCTTGCGGATCACGTCGTCATCGCGGTCACCGATGACGTGCTGGCTTTGCGCGTCACCGCGGTTGTGCGCAGCTTGAACGAGACCACCACGGTCACCACGGTGGTTCGCAGCACGCGACTGCACGAGCTCATCGAGTTCATCGGCGCTGACCACGTCCTTGCCGCGGACCGGGTCGGCGAATGGGCGTTGAAGTTGGAAAGCTTTATGTACGACCAGGTGTCGAGCATCGAATGGGTCGTGGCCGAGCGTCCGGTGATGACCGACGAGGTCGGCAGTTCACCGCTCGCCTGCGGTCATCAGGTGCTGGCCGTCGTGCGGGACGGCCAACGGATCTGGGTCGAGGACCCGGCGGTCGAACAGCTGCGTGGTGACGACAGGTTGCTCGTCCTGACCAGCACGCCGACCGGCGCCTGATCGAACCACACACGAACACCAGCGATGGCTGTTGTCTTCGTCCTGACAGGGTTTCTCAGCTGGATGCCCTATCTAGTCACGCCTGCGCTTTCTCGCCGCGTGCAGGGTGATCTTCACCGGAAAAATGGCGGTCACGCCGGCGCCGACCGTGATCAGTGGCCAGGAAGACAGCGTGACGCCCGCAGCCAGCAAGGTCAGTCCGGCCACGTAGGTCGTCAGCAGACCGATGACGAACAGCGCGGTGCCGGACAGCCGGGCGTGCCACCGCGGCCTGCTCAGCTTGGTGGCGAATGCCGGATCCTCCTCGGCGAGATGCTGTTCTATCGCGTACAGCTCACGCTTCTCGTGCTCGGCGAGTCCCACGTTCCCTCCCGCTCCTCGAGTACCCGGTTCCTGGTCTGTGCACGCCGCACGTACGGCCGCAGTGTGCGTTCCCACCAACTCAAAGCCTCATCTGCTTGAGAGAAGATGTCCAGTGCGTCGCCGAGCAGTTCGGCGCTGTGCGTGCCGGGAAATACGTCCGTGCAGGTCAACAGGCGTCGATGGGTAGTGCTCGTCCGACTGCGGCCAGAGGACAGGGCGTTGTTCGCAGCTTTACTCGTGCCCCTGGCCAGCGCGACGCTCCGCCGGCTCCGGCTCTTGGTCAGCCCGGATACGGTGCTGAGGTGGCATCGCGACTTGATGAAGCGCCGCCATGCCCCCATGAGCGTGAACCGTAGGCCTGGGCGTCCGCGCACGGTCGCTTCGATCCGCCGTCTCGTCCTGCGCTTGGCAGCCGAGAACCCCTCGTGGGGGTATCGCCGCATCCACGGTGAACTCGCGCTGCTCGGTGTCGCGATCGCCGCGTCGACGGTGTAGGAGATCCTCAAGACTGCCGGCGTCGATCCGGCCCCGTGCCGGACAACCGTTACCTGGGCTGACTTCCTGCGCTCGCAGGCTGAGGCGATCCTGGCGATGGACGAGCAATGCTTGAAATCTGTGGATCGGCCGGGGAAGGGGCGTACCTTCCCGATGATCTGCTGATCCTCAAGCAAGGCCGACGTTGGCGCGTCGGTCGGGAAGGCACGCCCATGCTCACCGTAGTCCCTGGCGATGAACCGAGCGGACGAGGGCACGGCGATCGGCGGCGGGGTCGTCGTCGTTGATCGACGAGATCGTGCGGGAGGGTGCCCGGCGGATGCTGGCCGAGGCGCTGCAGGCCGAGGTCGACGCCTACATCGCCCAGTTCCGTGAGGAGCGCGACGAGCGGGTCGCCGGCTGGTGGTGCGCAACGGCTACCACCAGCCGCGGGAGGTGCTGACCAGCGCGGGCGCGGTGGAGGTGACCGTGCCGCGGGTCAACGACAAGCGCATCGACCCGGACACCGGCGAGCGGCAGCGGTTCTCCTCGGCGATCCTGCCGCCGTGGGCGCGCAAGACCCCGAAGATCACCGAGGTGCTGCCGCTGCTGTACCTGCACGGCCTGTCCTCGGGGGATTTCGTGCCCGCGCTCGGGCAGTTCCTCGGCAGCAGCAAGGGCCTGTCCGGGCCGGTGGTCACGAAGCTGACCGAGCAGTGGAAGACCGAGCAGCGCGCCTTCGCCGGACGCAGATCTGTCCGATGTGGACTTCGTGTATCTGTGGGCGGACGGCATCCACGTCAACATCCGCCTGGAGGAACACAAACTCTGCCTGCTGGTGATGATCGGCGTGCGCGCCGACGGCCGCAAGGAGCTCGTCGCCCTGGCCGACGGCTACCGCGAATCGACCGAGTCGTGGGCGGATCTGCTGCGCGACTGCGCGCGCCGCGGCATGCGCGCCCCGGTGCTCGCGGTCGGCGACGGCGCGCTCGGGTTCTGGGGCGCGCTACGCGAGGTCTTCCCCGACACGCGCGAGCAGCGCTGCTGGTTCCACAAGATCGGCAACGTGCTGGCCGCGCTGCCGAAGTCCGCGCAGCCCGGGCGCGAAGAAGGCCCTGGCCGAGATCTGGAACGCCGAGGACCGCCGCCACGCCCTGGACGCGGTGAAGGCCTTCGACGCCGCTTACGGCGCGAAGTTCCCCAAGGCCGTCGCGAAGATCACCGACGATGTCGAGGAGCTGCTGGCGTTCTACGACTACCCGGCCGAGCACTGGATCCACCTGCGCACCACGAACCCGATCGAGTCCACCTTCGCCACCGTCCGGCACCGCACCAAGGTCACCAAAGGCCCCGGCTCCCGCGCCGCCGGCCTGGCGATGGCGTTCAAACTGATCGAGTCGGCCCAGGCCCGCTGGCGCGCGGTCAACGCACCCCACCTGGTCGCCCTCGTCCGCGCCGGCGCCCGCTTCGTGAACGGCAAACTCGTCGAACGACCCGACGAACACGCACCACCCACCGCAGCCTAAAAGATCTTCATCCACAGGTCTTGACTATTGCTCGGATCAAGTGCACCGGTACCGCCTTGGCACAGGGAATACGCATGGCTTCGACGGATGTCAAAATCGAGTCGTGTTCAACTTTCGGCGAAGGACGCACAGGTAGCGTTGACCGAGATCTTGTTCAACGAGATCCAGAATCTGCGGCCCTGGTCGCCGGGCCGCGAGCAGGCGGTTCAACGACCCGATTCGGATCGCGGAGAGCGCGGCCACGCTCGACCACCTGAGTGATGGGGGTGCTTCACCTTCGTGCACTGCGCCGAGACCGACGAGCAGGCGATGCACAACGGTGCCGCTGCGGACGCAGCGTGGTACACCGTCACCGCGTTGCGCTTCTTCGAAGCCGCGACGGAGTTCGCGGCCACCGTGCAACGGCATGAGGAACTGCCGGCCTCGCCGGACGGCGGCCTCATCGGCGAGTTCCTGCGCGGCGAGGCCGGCAACGCGCTCACGGCGGCGCAGTTGCTGATCGGCCGGGTGTCGACGGGCGACGACGTACCCGACGAGGAGCTCTTCGCCGCGCTGAGCGCACAGCAGTCGCTGATCGTCGGCAACCCCGACACCTGCGGCAGGAGCTGCAGGCCTACGCCGACCTCGGCATCGACCGGCTGATGTGCCCTGCACCAGGTCGGCGGCATCGGTTGTGGGGCCGTTCCCTCCGGCAGCGATCCGACATGCCGCCCGCGCTCCCCGCCTCCGCCTGCGCAGACGACGTGTGGTCCTATCTGGACTGTCGGGTGTGGCCTGCGCGGTGGGTGCTGTCGGATTCGGCGGGCGAGGGTGTCGTTCGATCGGATGAATCTGTGTCGACTCGGCCGGAATGGTCCTGCGAGACAGGACTTCTGGTGATCAGATTCCGATCTTGATCCGTTTCGTCACCAGGAGAGTTCATGCGTCATCGCATCGTCAATGTTCTTGCCGCCGGCGCCGCTGTTGTGTGCCTTGCCACGGGAACCGCGACGACGGCCAGCGCCGCCGTCGGTGCGGACCGCGGGGAGCCGGCCGTCGAGACCTGTGACACCGGACTGCTCGACACCGGACTGCTGGGCAGCGACGGAAGCCTCATCACCGATTGCGGTTTGGTCCCCGACCTCCTCGGAGGGCTCGGCCTCGGCTGAAAGGCGCCACCTCGTGCAGAGGTGAGCTGACGCGGTACGTGCCCGCGGATCTCTTGCCGTCGCGGGCACGGCCGTACGATTCCCTTGCGGCGCAGGGAGTACGAAGGCGCGTGGGGATCAGAGCGCCGGTGGTGGAGTGCCCTCTGTCTTCACGACGGATGACCATCACCGACTTGAGCTCACTGAACGCGACCGTTGCATCACTGGACCGTGTTTTGGCACCCCACACGCATCGATCCTGCGCACGTACCCGCTGCTGCCGGTGGTGAAACGTGGCACGTGGCACGGTCACAAGATTGCTCACGGTCCGGACCTGCGGTGATCCTCGGATACCGTTGCTCGCGTGCTTACCCACACCGATCCAGAGCGTCTGTCGGCGGTCCGCCGTTACCACATCTTGGACGCGCCGGCCGACGGCAGTTTCGACAGTGTCGCCCGTGTGGCCGCGCAGGTCTTCGATACACCGATCGCGACCGTGACGATCGTTGACGTCGACCGCGTGTGGTTCGCGGCCTGCCACGGTCTGTCGGGCGTCACCCAGATCGGCACCGAGCCTGGGCTGTGCGCCTCGGCCGTGTTGCAGGATGGGGTGTACGTGGTGAACGACGGCGCGGTCGACCCCCGCACCCTCGACCACCCGCTGGTGCGCGGAGACTTGGGTCTGCGCTTCTACGCCGCCGCGCCGATCACCACCGGCGACGGCCACCGGCTGGGAACCGTCAACGTGATCGACCGCGACCCCCGCGAGGTCACCGACACCCAGGTCGCGACGCTCACCGCGCTGGCCGGAATCGTCGCCGAGCAGTTGGAGCTGCGCCTGGCCGCCATTCAAGCGGTGCGCGCGGAACGCGGCCTGGACCAGATCCCCGGCTCACGCTCCACCGCGTCGGCCAAGTTGGCGGGCCAGCTGCGGCACCTCGCGGCCAACCACCTCGACGGCGAGCACCCCCAGGTGTGCGCGCTCGGCTTGTCGGGCCCGTGCGACGAGCCCGTGGAGGTCAAGGTCGCCGACCCGTGGGGCGACTCGGCATGGGCATGCATCCGGCACGCCGAGGACATCATCATCAGCGAGCGCTCGACGTTCATCGCCGACCAGAACCTCAACGGGCTGGAGCGCTACCTGCGGCGCGCGGAGCGCCGCAGCACCGGACCGGCAGGCACGTCCTAATACACCAACCATGATTCTTCACCAGGCACGCTCAGTCGGCGGGCCCGCTCAAGCTCATGGACGGGCCCGGTTCCAAGACCTGCCCGATCGCCGTCGCCACCGCTTTCAGCCGACCTGAGCGCGGGTTCGACGTCTCGTGGTGGGCATTGTCGAGGATCACGTGTGTTCCGGCGGCGGGCGCGGGCTGGAGGACGAGTTGGTCTTGAAGAGTGTGACAGGCGGCGAGCACAGCAGCCAGTAGTGGTCGCCACACCGCAGTCCGATCACCTCGTAGGGGTCCGTGTGCGCTGGCGACCGAACCGCCGGGTTCGTCCGCGAACTGCCCGCGACAAGTCGACCGGGCGACTCACGTGGAATGCTCGCCTTTGGCGGCTGAAAGCTCGTTTCAGCTGGAACGCGAGGTGTCCGCTGATGATGTGCCGTTAGCGCCCGGCCCTGCGTGTCAGGGTGAGTTGAGTCCAGTGGTTCACAGCAAACCGGCCTGACGCAGGGCGAGATTCGGATCGATTGACATGACCCGCAAGGCCAGGTCCTCGGTGGTCGAGGACGATGATGGGCGGATGGATTCCCAGCAGCCGCGTGGTCGACGGGCCGAGGCGGCGGCGCGCGTTCAGCGCGGCGGAGAAGCTCGCGCATCTGAGCGCCTACGAGCAGGCGTGTGAGCACGGCGACGGCGGCGGGTATCTGCGGCGGGAGGGCTTGTACTCGTCGTTGATCAGCGAGTGGCGCAAGCAGCGCGACGCCGGTGTGCTGGCGGGCAAGGCGCCGGGCGAGAAGGTCGGCAGGCTGTCTCGCGGAGCAGGCCGAGATCGCCCGGCTCACGCGGGAGAACGCCCGGTTGAGCAAGCGGCTGGACACCACCGAGGCCGCGCTGGACATCATGGGAAAAGCGCACGCTCTCTTGGAAAGTCTGTCCGAGAGAGCGGATTCCGACGAGCAAGCGCAGGAAGCGCTGACCCAGGCCTACGCGTCGCTGACCGCCGATGGCGTGCCGACCAGACAGGCAGCGGTGCTGACCGGGCTGGTGCGGTCGACGGCGATCCGCCACGGCAAGGCCGCCCTGGCGCCCACTCCGCCGGTGCTGCCGGGTCCGGCGCCGGACCCGGTCAACAAGCTGACCGTGCTGGAACGCCTGCGGATTCTCGAGGTGCTCACCAGCCCGCGGTTCGTGGACCTGGCGCCGTTGCAGGTCTACGCCCAACTGCTCGACGAGGGCGTCTACCTGTGCTCGGTGTCCACGATGTACCGGGTGCTGGCGGAGAACAAGCAGGTCAGGGAACGCCGCCGGCTCGCCCGCCACCCGGCCAGGGTGTGCCCGGAACTGGTCGCGACCGCGCCCCGGCAGGTCTACAGCTGGGACATCACCAAGCTCGCCGGCCCGGTGAAGGGCACCTACTACGACGCCTACGTGATGATCGACATCTACTCCCGGTACATCGTCGGCGTGCACGTCCACGCCCACGAATCCGGTGTCCTGGCAAAGGAGCTGATGGAACAGATCTTCTCCGTCCACGGCGTCCCGCAGGTCGTGCACGCCGACCGGGGCACCTCGATGACCAGCAAGACCGTCGCCGCCCTGCTCGCCGATCTCGACGTCACCCGATCACACTCGCGGCCTCGGGTGTCCAACGACAACCCGTACTCCGAAGCACTGTTCAAGACCCTGAAGTACGGCCCGGAGTTCCCCGAACGCTTCGGATCACTCACCGAGTCCAGGACAGTTCATGGACGAGTTCACCCACTGGTACAACCACGAGCACCGCCACACCGGCATCGGCCTGCACACACCCGCCGACGTCCACTTCGGACTCGCAGCCGCCACAGCCGCCGACCAGACGCACCGTGCTCGCCCAGGCACGCGCCCGCCACCCACACCGGTTCGGCGGCATCACCACAGCACCGAAGATCCTCGACCTACCCGACACCGTCTGGATCAACCGGCCAGCCGACGACACCGACGCAGCAGACCGACACAGAAGCCGCCTAACACCCACTGGTCTCATTCACCTTGACAAATTCCGCGTTCAGCAGTCTCTGGTACGAGAAGGCTGTAGCAGAACAGCGTGGCTGCGTCTGTTCCTGCTGGACCGCGGCCCCACAGTTCCCAGTCCAGCAGCATGAAGTCCACTCCCATCAGGTTCGCCCAGTGCAGGTCGCCATGCACGGTTTCCCATTGGCGGACCACGGGGTTCGCGGAGTTTCCGAAGTGCTGCTGGATCCTTCCGGTGATCAAAGCCTGATCGGCGTTGACCCGGCCGGTCGGCGTCGCCGCGATCACCTCGATCGTGCTGCGGAGTTCCGCCCACCACTGTTCGGGAAGGTCGATCGCGTAGCGCAGGGTGTCGGTGGGGGAGCAGGGTGAACCTGGCGCCAAAGTCATCAGCTCGGCACGTTGCTGCGGCCACTCTTCCCACTCGTAGACGTCGAGAACCTGTGGCTTGGGCAGCGTGGTGAACATGTTGGCGTCGAGGTTGCCGGTCCAGAAGTCGCCGCCGATCCACTGCTTGTCCTCGGACACCACCCGAAGCCAGTGTCGCCGGCCGGATGCTCGTACAGGTGCGCTGATCGACCGGTCCAGCCAGCCGAGCCGGGCTTGCCCGGCGACGGTGAGTCCGAAGTGGTCGGCGGCGTGGCTGAGGTTTTCGTGCATCCACTGCCGGAACTGCGCGTCGGCTTCGCTCAGGTCGACGCTCAACGTTTGGCCGTCGCGGTCGAGTACGGGTGGGTGGTCAAGCTGTTCGGACACGGGATCCCCTCGCCTTGGTGCTCACCGAGCACACTGTGCGAGTTCCTTGGTACCGCTTGGAAACACTCCATGCGAGGAGCTGAAAGGGGCATGCCCCGATCAGGGAGGTTGGTGAGCGAGCTGCGGGCTTGCCAACTGACGAGCTACTTCATCGTCACGGCAGTCTGTGCTCCTACCCCCTTTGTTCATAGTTATTTCAGTGTCGACCAAATCCAGTGTCAATCGCGCGTCACCGCTGATCTGCTGGCTAACGGACCTCCAAGATGGCGGTTGAGGGATGTCAGCTGGGGGCTGCCTGCTATCGGCAGGCAGCCCCCAACGGTTCTGGAATCAGTTACGCGGCCAGCGGGTGGTGCTCACCGGTGAGTGTGGCCAGTGCTGTGGCGACTTCTTCGAGGGTTGCCCGGACGTAGGTCGTGGTGCTTCCGGCGTCGGTGTTGGTGTCGTTGTGTCCGGCGAACGCGCGGGCGACGGCGTAGCCGAAGTGGCGTTCGACCCACGTGAGAGTGGTGTACCGGATCCAGTGCGTACTGACCCCTTGCTTCGCGGCCCACGGCAAGTTCTCGCCGACCCGGACCCAGAGGCGGTCATAGCGGTGGTAGGTGATCGGGCGGCCGTCCAAGTAGCGAAAGAGGCGTCCGTTCATCGGCGCACCGCGCTGCTCGACGTGCTGGAGCAGGTGCCACATCAGCGTGGGGGAGACCGGCTGCCAGCGCGATGACTCGCCCTTCTCGCGGAGATAGACGAGGCAGTTCTCCTCGTCGAGGTCCTTGGGACGCAGTGCGAGAGCGCCGCCGCGGCGTGCGGCGGTCTCGGTGTGGAACCGGAGGATCAACAAGTCGAGCTGCGGGTCATTGCCGCCGGTCGCGACGACATCGTTGAGCTGGTACATCTGCTTGCCGGACAACGCCCGACGGTTGCTGGGCTGGCGTCGGGGCTTGGGCACCTTTGCGGCCGGGTTGGAGCGCTCGTCGACGAGTTCGTCGTTGACCGGTCGCGGTGATGCAGGCGATGCCGGGTCACACCTCCGAAGCCCGCTGGTTGCGCTGCGCCCGAGCTCACCTCGGACGCCTGTTCCGATACGGGAGACCACGAAGCGCTTCGATCTGGTCGGGTGGGCGTAGTACGGATACTGCGCCCACCCATTCCCGCTACTTCTGGGGCCTGCGGCCGCACCTGGTGTGCGCTCTGGGCGGTTTGCCGGTCGCCTTCGCGCTGACCGGCGCCAAGGCCGACGAGCGTCAGACCCTGCTCGGGATCTTCGAGGCCGATCCCGCTGCGACCGGGCCCGCAGGGGCGAGCCCGAGCGGCCTGGCGCGCGGCTGTTCAAGCCGCTGTGCCAGACCATCGAGTCGATCAATCAGACGTTCAAAGGGCGGCTTGACCTGGAACGGCTCAAGGTGCAGGTCAACCGCGCTGCGCTGCTCCGGCATGGGAACCATATCCGCGGGATGTTCGGTATGTGCGAGCAGCGCCACGACCATCGATTCATGGGCATCGCCGAGCTGCGCGTCGTCCTGGAGGTCAAATAGTCGACAACTCGTATTCCCCGCGGACCCCAGGTTGATCAGGCTGCCGGAACCCGAGCAAGTCGGCGCAGACGGCGAGATCCCGGACTCCGGCTTCACCGCCTGCGCCAACACCGCCTTGCCGGCAGGCTGACCCGAGAAAAGCGCCGAGAAATGCGGAACCATGAGAGATTGGCGCCAAATAACTCTCAGGTGCGCGAAACACCCACCGGCAGCGGCAGCCCGCCACCGAGCAGGCTGGTCACCAGCCCGAGCAGGGTTTTCAGCAGGCCCTGGACCAGGCCCATGATCATCTCGATCGGATTGGACAGCATCGCCAGCTCCGCCTGTTCGATCTTCGCGTCCAGTTCGGTGGAGGCCAGCCTCGCTTCCCGCAGCTCGTTCATGGAGCTGTCGAACCCAGCCTGACCTGCAATGTTGTCCAGCACCGGGCGCAACTGGTCGAGGCGAGCAGAGATGTCACCGAAGTCCTCGGCCTCGAGAGCCCTCTGCAGCTGATCGTGCTTCATCTGCACTTTCGCTGCGGCATGCCGCGCTTGCGACGCGGTGTCCGCAGTCGCCATGGTCGCCCCCGACAGCATGAGCATGCTACCGGCGACAATCGCCGTGACGGCCCTTGTGAATCCTGTGAACATGTTTGCACTCCTGTCGGATGTGCCCCCTCTGATGTGTCATCGTGACTACTGAATAGAATTCGCGCCACGCGCACCATCGGTCGCATTTTCACCCACTGTCAACGTTTTTTCGACAAGGCGCCGATACCAGCCCTCCGCAGTGCTGGAAGAGTGAATTTCCCGCCACTCTCCGCACTCATTTGTCCAGTTCGCATGCTCACATCACCCGCTGTCGCCCCAGCATCACACGTTTCGGGCCGCGTTTACCACGGATATGTTCAGGCAGGCCGGGTGAGCCAGCGGACGTCGATTGCCGGGTTGCGGTCGGAGCTTGGGGACCCTGGCGGTCGGGCTGGAACGTTCGTCGATGAGTTCGTCGTCGACGGTGTGCCGGTAGAGGCAGCGCAGTGCGGTGATGAGGTGTTCGGCGGCAGAGTTGCCGTTGCGGGTGTTGCGGCGGACGGTGAGGGTGGCCTTGTGCTGCGGGTGCCAGCCGAACGTGATGCTGGATCTCGCGGACGGTCGCCAGCGACACATGCGATCGCTCAGCAAGCTCCTTCTGACGCCTGCCCAACTCTCGTACCCGCTGGTCAACGGCTACACCGACGGCCGCCGAGTCCTCCGGCACCTGACTCCTCCACGTTCGGAACGGCCGAGCCACGCTGGTCCGCGGCTCGGCATCGGCGACGCGGCAGTCAGTTGCCCATGGAACGCCAATTGCGCGGCCGAACTCCAAGCTCGGGATGCGCAGTCCCAGCGACCATGAGAAGTCACTCCGAGCAGCTGCCTGAATCTCGTAAGCCCCTGTCCACCGTTCGGGGTGAACCTCAAAGATCATCGAGGTGCACGACGAGTCGAAGGGCACCTACGGGACACCGCGGATCCACGCCGAGCTTGTCGACCAGGGCTATCGGCACTCCCGCAAGCGCATCGCCCGGCTCCTGCGCCGGGCCGGCCGAGCCGGGCGGGCCCCGAAACGGTGGCGCACCACCACCGTTCCCGACCCGGCCGCGACCACCCCGGCCGATCTGATCAAGCGGGATTTCTCCTGCGCCGCAACGGAGATCGACACCCGGTGGTGCGGGGACATCACCTACAACAACACCTGGGAAGGCTGGCTGTACCTCGCCACCGTGATCGACCTCGGATCCCGCAAGGTCGTCGGCTGGGCCACCACCGCCACCTACGCACCGACCTGGTCGAGCAGGCCCTGCGCAACACCCTTGATCGAGGGTGGATGATGGCTGGACCAAAGCAAAAGCGGGTTCGGGAGTATCGCGGGCAGATGCCCTCACCGGGACGCCCGTCGGTGGCGTGGCGCGAAGATCGCGTGAGGTTCTGGGCGGCGATCGCCGGTGGGGTGCTGACCGATAAGGCATCAGAGACGGCCGGTGTGTCGGCTCCGGTCGGTTACCGGTGGTTCCGCCACGCTGGCGGGGTGAATCCGCGACTGTCCGCAACGGTCTCCGGCCGCTATCTATCGTTTGCTGAGACCTACGACCTGGAGTACAAGGCGGATTCAATCGGTCGTCGCAACACCGTTGTCTTGGAGTGATTGTAGGTGATCGTTGAGTACTTCGGCGGGTGTCTTCCAGCCGAGCGTCTTTCGGGGTCGTGAGTTAAGTGTGGCGGCAACCGCGGCGAGCGTCCTCGGCGTTCCAGCGGGAGAGGTCGGTGCCTTTCGGGAAGTACTGTCGTAGCAGGCCGTTGGTGTTCTCGTTCGTGCCGCGCTGCCAAGGGGAATGCGGGTCGGCGAAGTAGACGGGTAGCCCGGTCTGGACGGTGAACCGGGCATGCGCGGACAGTTCCTTGCCGCGGTCCCAGGTCAGTGACCGGCGCAACTGTTCGGGAAGCGCGGTGATGGTCCTCGCGAGGGCGTCGGCCATCGTGACCGCGCCGTAGCCGGCGAGCGCCGGGCCGTTCTTCGTGCGCGGGATGACGCCCCAGCCTTCTTCGCGGGGCAGGTGGACGAGCATCGTGAACCGGGTCGTCCGCTCGACGAGGGTGCCGATCGCGGAGCGCTGGAGTCCGATGACGAGGTCGCCTTCCCAGTGCCCGGGCACGGCGCGGTCGTCGGCTTCGGCCGGGCGCTCGGTGATCAGGACCTCCGGGGTGACGTCGCCCATGCCTTCTGCCTCGACCTGGCGCGCGGGACCCGCAGAGCCCGGCCCGTGCGCAGGCAGGCGACGAGCTCGCGCTTGAGAGCGCCGCGCCCCTCGACGTAGAGGGCCTGGTAGATCGCCTCGTGGCTGATCCGCATGGACTCATCATCCGGGAAGTCGACCGGAAGCCGCTTCGCGATCTGCTCGGGACTCCATGCCTGGACCCAGGCCCGGTCACCGCGATGGGGCTTATTGCGGCCCTTCCACGCCGGACCGTCAGGACCGCTCGCGGTACCGTCGCCGCCACGGACCTCACCGGACAGGCGCCGCTGGACGTAATCACGCAGCCGCTCGTTGACGACGAGCTTGGCGTCCTTGGGGCGCCGGGCACGCCGTTCGGCATGCCATTGTGCCGTCGACGCCTTGGGCGGATTCAACTGGTCGTCGCAACACCCTCTGATGTCGGAGGTGGTCGACGATGGCAACGGCGGACTGGAGCAAGAAGACCAGCGATGCGCCGGAGGGTGCGCGTCGGCAGTGGCGCGCGGATCGGGCGCTGCGGCCCGCGATGCGCTCGCCGGGACGGCCTGAGCCTTCGCGGGCGGTGCAGCGGCAGTTCTGGCGGCTGATCGCGACGGGTATCACGTCGGCCGAGGCTGCGGTGGCGGTGGGCGTGTCCGTGCCGGTCGGGACCCGCTGGTTTCGCCACGCTGGCGGCATGCCACCGATCTCGCTTGGCCGAGCCCACTGGCCGCTATCTGTCGTTCGAGGAGCGTGAGGAGATCGCGCTGCTGCGCGCGCAAGAGGTCGGCGTGCGTGAGATCGCGCGTGCGATCGGGCGCGACCCCGGGACGATCTCTCGCGAGTTGCGCCGCAACGCCGCGACCCGAGGCGGCAAGCAGGAGTACCGGGCGCTGGTGGCGCAGTGGAAGGCGCAGCAGGCCGCGAAGCGTCCGAAGACGGCGAAGCTCGCGGCCAACGACCGGTTGCGTGAGTACGTGCAGGAGCGCCTCGCCGGCAACGTCCGCCGGCCCGATGGCACGATCGTCGTCGGGCCAGAGCCGCCGGCGTGGAAGGGGCTGAACAAGCCGCATCGGCAGGACCGGCCGGTGGGCGACGGCGTGGAGCCCGGAGCAGATCTCGCACCGGCTGAAGCTCGACTTCCCCGATGATGAGTCCATGCGCATCAGCCACGAGGCGATCTACCAGTCGCTGTTCATCGAGGGCCGTGGCGCGCTCAAGCGGGAGCTGGTCACCTGCCTGCGAACCGGCCGGGCGCTGCGGGAGCCACGAGCTCGAGCGCAGAACAAGCCGCAAGGGCATGTCACCGCGGACGTCGTGTTCATCGAGCGGCCCGCCGAAGCCGCCGACCGCGCCGTTCCAGGGCACTGGGAAGGCGACCTGATCATCGGCACCGGCCGGTCGGCGATCGGCACGATCGTCGAACGCAGCAGCCGCTCAACGCTGCTGGTGCATCTGCCCCGGCTGGAGGGCTGGGGCGAGAACCCGCCCGTGAAGAACGGTCCCGCGCTCGGCGGCTACGGCGCCGTCGCGATGAACGCCGCGCTCATCGCGTCGATGACCAAGCTTCCCGAGCAGCTCCGCAAGACCCTCACCTGGGACCGCGGCAAAGAACTCTCCGCACACGCCCAGTTCGCGCTCGAGACCGGCACGAAAGTGTTCTTCGCCGACCCGCACTCGCCCTGGCAGCGGCCGACGAACGAGAACACGAACGGGCTGCTGCGCCAGTACTTCCCGAAAGGCACCGACCTCTCCCGCTGGTCCCCCGAGGACCTCGAAGCCGTCGCCCTGGCGCTCAACAACCGACCCCGAAAGATCCTCGACTGGAAGACCCCGGCCGAGGTCTTCGAGGAACAGCTACGCTCGCTCCAACAGCCCGGTGTTGCAACGACCGGTTGAACTCAAGCAATACACTGCGGCTGACTTCCGTGCCACGCTCGCCGTTCTGGGTGTGCGACCGTCGGTGGGCAGAACCGGTTCGTGCTACGACAACGCGGTCGCCGAGTCGTTCTTCGCCACGCTCAAAGCCGAGATCGGCACCACCGTGTGGGCTACTCGTGCCGACGCCCGCAACGACGTCTTCTCTTATCTCGGCTACTACAACCACGACCGTCTACATTCGACTCTCGACCACCGAACGCCACACGAAACCCGCGTCAGCTATCGTCAAGGCCTCGCCCTAGCGGCATGAAACCCCGGTGTCCGGTCTTCGGGGGCAACCTCAGATCGGTGGCTGAAAGATGGCGTGCCGTTGCGCGCGACCTAGCTATGCCGCTCCTCCAGCGCTGACAGGTGAAGTCCAGGAACAACGCCTGCGGTTCGTCGCGCCGCGGACGGTCGATGAGCTGCTGATCGTGGTCGGCCTGTCGGGCACAACTGGCCCCTTCGTGCCCCACGAGGTGAAGTTCTTACAGGAGCGACCGGTAGATGCTGCCGACGCGGGCGTTCGCGCCGCGTTCAGCGACTGCAGGAACTTCCGACACCCGCGCGGCGCGTGCCGTTCGAGGTCCCGACATCCTCGGAGTGGTCAAAGTGTTTGCTGGACAACGGGATCGCCTCCGGGATTCAGTACCCAATCTCGCCCTCGATGGACTACGACGCCGTGCTGAACGCGCTGTTTCGAGCGCCGGCCATGCGGACGAAGGCGCGCAACACCCAGCACGGCTACGCCCGCGACCTGGCGGCGTTCTTGTCGTTCCTGCACGCGGCGCGCAGCCGGCGGCTGGAGGTACGCCACTGAGGAGGACCACCTCACCTACCGGCACTGGGTAGACAGCATTCCCGTTGACCAACTCGGCGGTGTACCCAGATGCGCGGCGCGTTGCGCCCGAGTCCTGTTTCCGGTCGCGCTTTTCCTGGTAGTCCCGAACGGATGATGTCCATTGTGGATCGATCTCAGTGGTGTCAGAATGCGACTGGCCGTTACCGACCAGTCACGTTCCCTGCGCGTCGACGCCCCGATCGAAAAGGGCCTCACATGCGTATATCCCGCAGTACGACCGCGATCGCGGCCGCTGTCACCGTTCTCCTGACGGCCGCCGCACCCGCACCCGCCTCCGCCGAGGTTCCCAATGTGCCCAACGCCGCCACCGCCAAGACACAGCTGGCGGCGCTCAAGATGCGGACACGTGACGCAACTGGCTACGACCGCAACCTTTTCCCGCACTGGATCACTATTTCGGGCACGTGCAACACCCGCGAAACCGTCTTGAAGCGCGATGGCGAGAACGTCGTCACCGGTGCCGATTGCTTCCCCACCTCCGGCACCTGGGCAAGTCCCTATGACGGCGCTACCTGGACGGACGCTTCCGATCTCGACATCGACCACATGGTGCCGCTGCCGAACGCTTGGAAGTCGGGCGCCAATACGTGGACCACCGCCCGGCGCACGGCATTCGCCAACGACCTCACCAACCCCCAGCTGGTGGCAGTGACCGACAACGTGGCCCAAGCCAAGGGCGACAAGAGCCCCGACCGGTGGAAGCCACCGCTGCCGTCAGCCCATTGCTGGTACGCCCGCGCCTGGGTTCGCGTGAAGCACGCGTGGGATCTCAACATCACCGGCCCTGAGAAAAGCGCGCTCACCAGCATGCTCAACACCTGCTGACAGCGCATCATCGCCCGCCGAGGCATCGAGTCGCCCAAACCGCTCGCGCCACCGAGTTCACCGGACCAGCGTGGGTCGCGGCCTGCCACCGCCACAACATGACCGTCAGCGATGTTGAGGTCGGCGAGCAGGCTGGTGATGCCGACCGGCCACCTCGGACAGTCCGATGGCTGGATCCGTTCGGTGAACCCGAATTCCGGTTGATCGCCCGTTCGTGTCACGGACGGCGGTGACGCGCTGCGGCCGCGCGCGGCACGCCTTACGGTCAGCGTTCGGTAGCCGGTGTCAGGAGGGTGCCCGCGTGGAAACGATCGTTCTGGTGATCGCCGCAAGCACCGCGTTGAGTGCGTTCGTCGCCATCGGAGTCGGCCGGTACCGTGCGGGCAAGAGCAGCTCCGACCACAACTCGGTGCTGGGCTACTTCTTCAGCTCGGTGGGCGCCTTCTACTCGTTCCTGCTCGCGTTCGTCGTGGTGAACACCTGGAGCAGTCTCACCAGCGCGCAGACGAACATCTACGAGGAGTCGTCGAACCTGCCCGGCATGTACTACAACGTCTCGGTCTTCCCCGACGAGCACCGGATGGCGCTGCAGACGACGCTCAGGGCGTACGCCCACGCCGTGGTCGACCACGAGTGGCCGGCGATGGACCGGGGCCAGGCCAGTCCGGAGGTCAACCGGCTGCTCGAGGACCTGCGTCGCCAGGTGCTGGCGATCCAGCCGCAGAACTCTCAGCAGTCCGCCCTCTACGGCGCGATGCTCGGGCACATGGGCAAACTGGCCGCGACTCGGCGCGTTCGGCTCAACCAGGCACATCCGTCGATCCCGACGCCGTTCTGGATCGGGCTGATCGGCGGTGGCGTGATGCTGATCGGTGTCGGGATGGGGTTCCAGGCGCCGAAGATCTGGATGCATGTGGCGCTGATGGGCGTGCTGGCGCTCGTGGTGTCGTCGTCGCTGTGTCTGGCCCGGACCATGGACCATCCGTTCCACGGCGGGATCAAGGTTCCGCCCACCGCGTTCGAGATCGCCATCAGACAGATGGGTGAGTCACCATGACACCGTTGGGAGATCGTCATGCGTAACCGGATCGCTCATTTCACGAGCGGCGCCGTCGCAGCGGTGCTGGCCCTGTCCGCGCTCCCCGCCGCGTCGGTGCGGCAGCCGCCGGCGAGCGAACAGGTGCTGAAACTGATAGCGAAGCGCGAGAGCTCCATGAACCTCGGCGCGATCCCGACGACGATCCTGACGTTCGTGGTGGCGGGCTCGCTGCTCGACGCGGCAAACCCCAGCAAGAAGATGGGCACCGGCAAGACGGTGTGCACGTTCACCGACTTCAGCCCGCTAGAGCTCAAAGCCAGCGCCGACTGCCGTTCCGTCTACACGATCGACGGCAAGGGCGAGATCCACATGTCCAGCTCACGCGTCTACACCTTGGACGCGGCGGGCATCCACTACAACGAGACCAGGCTCGCCGTCACCGGCGGCACGGGCGACTACCGCACGGCCCGAGGCGACGCCTCCGGCACGTTCCGCAAGTCCGGGGAGGGTGTCTCCTACGCCATCGACATCCGGCTGACCACCGACGCACCGGCTGACGCCCCGGGCTGACGGTCATCCGATCGGGCGCTTCTTCCGCGTCGATACGCGTCACCGGACGGACCGAGCACCAGGCTGACGCGCAACAGCTGTGCGGTCCTGCGGAGGCGAGCTCGATGGGTGAGGTGACCGTAGGCGTCGTCCTACCGCGCACCGGGCGGCTGCGCGAGCTCTCGGATCCGCTGGAGTTCGCACTGGACTCGCTGCGGCACACGGAGTTCGAGGTCGTGGTGGCGGACAGCTGCTCGGATCCCGCCGCCGCACAGGCGGCGGTGCGGGAGCTCGGACGGCAGGGCGTCAGCCTGGTACTCACGCTCGGTGGCACCCACACCCTGCCCGCCGTTGCGGCGGCGTGCGAAGAGTTCGCCGTGCCGGGACTGTCCACAACGTTGCCGTGGCAGGTTTACCGGGCCCGCCGCGCCGTTGCCGACCCGGCGTGGTCGTTCCACTTCTGCTGGGGACTCGACGACATCGCCGGCGCTTTCGCCGACATGTGGGACGGTGTGGCCGAGCACGCGACCGTGGGATGCCTCTGGAACGACGGCGTACAGGGCACCGCGCTGCGCGACCCGGCGAACGGGTTCGGGCCGACCGCGGCCCGGCGCGGTCACCGGCTGGTCGACCCCGGCGGGTACGAGGAGCTGACCTCCACGTTCGACCGGCACGTGGACCACTTCCTGGCCGAACGCGTGCAGGTCGTCACCGCCGCGGCCGACGCACGCGATCTCGCCGCGTTCGCGGCGACAGCCAAGCGGCGAGGCCTGCGGCCACGGCTCATCACCTGCTCCCGATGGCTGAGCTACCCGTTCGGAGCCGAGCGGGCCGGGCTGGACGGCGTGGGCACGATCGTCGCCTGGACACCCCGTCATCCGCATCGCTCGTCGCTGGACGGCAGGTCGGCGGCGGAGCTGGCCGCCGCGTACGAGAGGGCGAGCGGCAGGCCGTGGCTCCAGCCACTCGGTCTTGCCCACGCCCTCATCGAAGTGGCCGTGCACGCGTTGCGTTCGGCGGACGATCCGCGCGATCGGCACGCGGTCGCCGCGGCGTTGAGCCGGCTCCGGCTCGACACGATCTGCGGCACCCTGGACTGGACCGCCGGCCCCGCGCCGTCGATCGCGCGCATCCCTCTCACCGGCGGCCGCTGGATCCGTCACCACGGTCGCATGCATCTGAAGGCGTAGCGCCTCACCAGACCCCCACGGGTTGTACGTTCAGCGCAGACAGACAACTCCGTGACGGCACCTCATGTCAGGTGGATGTTCGCTGAGCGTCTGGCGGGGCTACCAAAGGCACCTGGGCGAGGCCACCACCAGGCGATCGAAGGAATGGGCAGGGGCTCGGAAGAATCATCGCTGGGAGCTTCGCTCCAGCGCGAATCTTGTAAGGCGATCTGGTCATCGTCGAAGTATCGATAACGATAAGTCGACCTCGCCCATTCCAGAGCACCACGGACGTAATGGCCTAATCCTTGCGCGTAATGAGCAGTCGACGGGTTGCCGTCGGCCGCGAGTTCCTCTCGCAGCCGCAGGAATCGACACATGACACGGTCACGCATCGCAGTCGCCGCCGCCAGGGCCCCCTCCACGCTACATTCACGGGCTATGCGAAGCACTTCAACCAGGTTGTGGCCATCAGCGACGCTCTCCGATTCCTTCGCATAGGATACGATATCGCTATCCCACACCGACAGGGTGGCCGCCATCTCGGTGACCGAACGGATCCTCCGTTCCGCCCAGAGTTCCGGCGGCATTTCGATATTCATCGCGATCGGAACAAACGTCACTGTCGCCATCGCTGCGGCGGCGTCCAGGCGCCAGAAGACATAGTCGTCGAGACTGGGGATGCGCCCGGCCGCCGTCATCGCCAGTCTGGCCGCCTCGGCCAGAAAATGCCCGCGCAGCGCTCCGGTCCACCGCTCGACGTGTATCGGTGCGGCCATCTCGACCAGGCGGTTTTGTATGTTCTGCAGCGATGAGGCATACCTGTCGTCGCAGTCCTCGACCGGCGCTTCGATGGCTCGCTGGATCCGCAGCATCGTCGCAATTAGTTCAGCGCGAGCGGAATGCGCAGCCGCCTCGGGGAACGGTTTGTCGCAAATGTCATCGAAGGCGAATATCCAGGCTATGAAGTCGCTGCAAACCTGTACTACATTGTCGTCGCCATGCGGGAGTATTCGGCCGGCCACCCCATCTAGACTCGTTGTCAAACGCGCGCGTTCTCTCTGGTCATTGCATAGCCCGGACTCGTCCAGGAATTCCGCCGTTTGCCTATCGAAATCATAGGCTTTCGGATGGATTGCCGACGGGAACGGACAATACACCCCGGGAATTGTGATCCTGTCGTCGGTCACATTCGAGCGTGGCGGCGTGTCTGAGTTGGACTGTATCCGAGATACTTCGATATGTCGACTCATGGCATCAGAATTTTGTGAACGGGCGTTCATTTTATCAGTTATCCTCCGATTGTAGCTTGATGTCGGCGGTGCGGATTCGCTACGGCCGATGACGCGGCGTGCCTGCGGATCTGACGGTGATGCGGCGTCGGCGGCAGCAACGGCGGTACTGGACGCTCACGCATGCCGGATCACCGCCGGCGACTGGGATACCAGTGATAGCGGTGCCGACTGAGGCCGCGTCAGCCCGCGGTCACCGTGCGAGCGTGAGTCCGCGCTAGGCGAGGGCTCCTGCAGGGAAGCTAAAGCAAGCAGAAATCCCACGCTCGGTAGCTGATCGCTGACCTTGCGTGGGATTCGGTTGCTGGAATTCCAGCCGTTCTGGTGTCCGAGGACGAAGTCGCACACTATTCACCCATGTAGCGCTTCCTGGTTCTGAGTAGGACACCTGGCCCGTTCGATGGAAAAGGCCCGTCCTGCGGTGATGACGCGGGACGGGCCTCGGTCGTGGTGCATGGGGGCGCTGCCTGCGGTTTCACGCGCCGGGACGTATGGGACACACCAGCTGAACCCGTCCTTGCGATCGACGATGGCAGCTTTCTGGCCCGACCACGAGGAAGCAGAGGGGACGGGACAGCGTTCTCTCGCTGCAACCAGTCCGCTCGTCAGCGTTGCTGCCCAAGTCGGCTGCGGTGATGACTTTTCGAGCGGTACAGGGTCTGAAGGCTGGGCGGTGGTCCGCGAACGCAGAGCTGGGCAGGCGCACGTGGTACGTCCACACCACCACCGAGATCGTGGTCGTGGGCGCAGACACCGACCGGGAGCGCTACGCCGTCGCCGCGGCGAGGCTGTGCGACCACGCTGTGTCCCGGGACGGGCGGACCAGGCCCCCGGCGCCGGCGCGCCTGGCGTCGCTGATGGATCGAAACCACCCCGAGCACCGGCGGACCGTCGACTGGGACGACGAGACCGAGTCGGCCGAGACGGTGCAGGAGGAGTAGCTCGGAGTGGTCTGCGCGGGGCCGACTACGCCGAGCTCCGCGCGGTCGAACCGCAGCGAGGTCAAGCGTGAACGACAAAGGCGGATGTGTACTCCCGCCCACCGAGGTGCTCGTACACGTGCGTGGTCGTGAGCCGGTTCCAGTGGTGTCCGAGCAGCACGGCCAGTCCGAGAGGTCCGATCAAGAACAGGTGGAGCGGACCCGCTGGTGCGTGCGGCCGGGCAAGATTTCGAATCGCCACGGCGAGGCCGTTGGCTGCCTCGGCTGTGGGCACGGACTTCGGCCCCACCCCGCGGGACGGCGTGACAGTGAGGATCTTGCTCACCGGCACCTCGTTGGCAGTGATCCAGCTGATGGCGTCTTCTGCGGCGCTGGCCGCGACGTTCACGATGATCGCGGTTCCTGGCCCCGACTCGACGACTGTCTCTGACACCGTGAGGTCGTACGGCGGCGTGTTCGCCTCGCTGGTCCAAAGCTGGTCGCCTTGGCGAATCCCAACTTCGTAGCCAAGCACGCGCCGCAGTTCGGAGCCGACCAGGAAACCCGTGGCCTGTCGCAGGTGCCCGCTGACCAGAACCCTCTTGCTGCCGCCGAGTCGGTTAGGAACGGACCGGACGTCCGCGGCGAGATCGTCCCAGGTGTGCGGCGGCATGGGTGCGATCCGGGTCCAGTCCGTGTCGCCGCTGATGCGGTCCACCCAGTCGAGGGCGACCAATGCCTGATGCGCGACCTGGTCGCGTTTGATGGTGGCGATGGAGATCGTCGTCCACGGTGAACCGCACTCCAGCCCCAGAGCCGAGATCGCGTTCCTGACGTCGTCCACGCCCAGCCTCCGACGGCCGGCGATGACCTGCTGTGAGATCCAGCCGGCTCCGAGGTTGACCGCGACCGTGTCAGAACGGAGACCATTCGCGGTCATGAGCAGGCTGACGTCTGTCCGGAGCCGGTCGAGAGCGTAGGCGACGTCGAGGTGGAACTGGCCGAGGAAGGCCATCAGGGTCGGCTCGTCGACCTTCGCCTTGGCCGCCCATTCGGTTCGTGCTCTTCCTCTTTCTGACTGCGGACCTCCCTGCGCGGCACGCGGCAGCAGCCGGCCGTCACGCCCGTCGCGGTCTCGGAGCAACGTGTCGGCGGGATCGATCGTGCGATTGGTCACCAGACGCATTTCCGCCGGGTTGCCCCCGGCGGTCAGCGCGATGTGCGCCTGGACCATCTTCCGGAGAACGTCCTGCTGGTCGAGGTAGTCGAGACCCAGCGCTGTCCGGTGGTCGACGGCGTACTTCACCTGAACGTAGGTGTTCGGCGGATGCTGCCGGTAGAGCACGACGTCATCGCCGTTCCCCACACCGGGTTCCTCCACTCCGACCGCGACGACGGGGTTCGAGCTGTGGCCTGTGATCGTCTCGTACAACATCTCCATGCAGTAGCGCCAGGCGTGCAGCCATTGGTAGTCGTCACCTGCGATCCTCACACCGCTGGCGCTGGGCATTCCGTTGGCGGGCAAGAAGTCCTCCGGTGTCTCGTGGTCGGTTACCGCGGTCGAACCTGAGGCGAAGGAGTCGGCGGTGGCAGATCCCCCGCGAGCGTCACCTCACATCTTCGTGGAGCGACAATGACGACTCGGTGTGCGTCAAGCGAATGGCCGTCGGCCGTCGCGCGCACCACCACCAGAGTGGGGTTCGGCGTCTGAGGGTGCTTGACGGAGATGAGCGTAAGGCTCATGAGGTCGGTGGGGCTCGGCCCGACGTCGCAGGGGTGGCTGTGCCAGTCCCCGAGGTACCCCAGCCGCCGATCGGACTTCCTGGCGTTGCGCACCGCCGCCTGGGTCGTTCCTCCTGGAAGCTTGTAGTGGCGGCGTCCCCGGTCCGCACTGGAGATCTCCACCGCGGACGTGACCCACGGCCGACCGTTGACGTACACGCCGAGCAGGATTCCGCCAGTCTCGCATGGATGTTCGCGAGTGGCCGCCGTGTACATGGTGGCCTGTGCGGTCTCCGACACGATGAGGACGGGACGACGGGTCACGTCGTCCCGTCCATCTCCGGGCGGGGGCCGTTGTACGTCCCGGCACGATCGAACGGGGGCTTCATCGCCTGGTGCACGATGATGCGTTCGTCGGGCAGTTGGCGCCGGCCGGTGAGGAGGTCGACGGCCGTGCGCGAGATTTCCGCGGCGGTGTGCAGAACGGCGACGGGCGACGCGTTGTGCACGGGCGCGGTGCAGCCCAGCTCCAGGAAGCCTGCTGACGGCGCGACCGGATCCTCCGTCGGCAGATCGAGGTAGGCCGGATCTGCCGGACGTGCGGCGATGGGCGTGTCGCCTTCTGCCTGCCGTTGGACGCGGGCTAGGGCACCTCCGTGGTAGAGAGCGCCGGTGACGAGCGGGACACCCGTTCTCCGGCAGATCTCGGCCAGTGCCGCCGATAGGGAGAACAACCCGGTGCAGTCGACCACAAGATCGACTCCGTCGATCTGCTCGGTCAGTTCTGCCTGGCCGTGGGGGAGAACGTCGTGCAGCTCCGTGCGGGTCCACGGTGCGTGGTCACCGATCACGAAGGACACAGCCGCGGTCTTGGGAAAGCCCACGAGGTACTTCGGGCAGACGTGGCGGACCAGGTTGCCGGACGTGAGGTGGTCGTTGTCGTGCAGGGAGATCCTGCCGACGCCAGCGGACGCGAGCGCGACGGCGACGTGGCCACCGACGGAACCCGCTCCAGCGACCAGCACCTTCTTGCAGGCCAGCAGGTCCGCGTCTGGACCGGCTCGCCGCCTGCGTGTCCCGGTGTCGTTGGAGGTCGCGGGCAACGCCGATGTGCGGAGTGTGCCGTCATCGTTCTCGAACGCCAGCACCATCGCGTCGTAGGTGTCGTGGCGAGACCAGGCGAGCACGACGAAGTCGAGTCCCCCACTGGGTTCCGCCAGCCGGGTCGGCGACCTCCGCGCCAGGCCGCGGTCGAGGTGCAGCTTTTGCCGGCGGGTCAAGGCATCGCGAACCTCACCGAGGTTGCGCGGTGGAGTGCCGATATTGCGACGGAGACAGAAGGCTCCGTTGAGGCGTGAGGTTTCTTGCTTGGGCGGCTCCGCGCGTCCCTGCGTTTCGATCATCAGAGTGCTCGTGCCCGCCATGGTGGCGATGAGCCCGAAGAGGGTGCCGTCGTTGCTGTGCTGGACGAGGTCGGCGAACGGAAGTTCAGCCCGGTAGCTGGTCGACCTCCGTTCGAAGACGAGGTAGGAGTCGAGCGCGCGGTCCTGAACCCGGAATCCCTTCTGCGCGAGCGCAGCCCACTCGTCCAGGCGGTCCCACAACGCCTCGAGATCACGTCCGGCGACCTGGGCCGGATCGTCGTTTGCCCACAGGCAGATCGTTCCTGCCGCGGAGTGTTCAGAGTGGAGTCCTTCCACCACGACGTGGGCGTATTGGAGCGGCCAGCCGTCGTAGAAGTAGATCTTCATCCGGGTGGCCGGGGTGAGCGGCCGGAGGCTCGGTCGAAGCGGGCCGCTCCACTCCCGTCCGGGTGCCGGGGATAGGGGAGAAGTCCCGGTTGACCAGTCCGGCGCAGAAGCGTTCGAACGCCCCGACGTCGTACGTGTCCAACTTGTTGGTCAGCCCCGGTGGCGAACGGCGCCGTAGGGCTCGCGAAGCCGCGGGGCTGGTCGCTGCCCACCGCGGTGACGGCGGAGATCGCGTCGAGCGGGAACCCGTTGGCGTCACAGCCGTCGGGCAGCATGAGCACCTGACCCCGGTCGTTCGTGCCGAGGATATCGCGCCAGATCTTGGCCGCCAGACAGCGATCTGCTTCGAGGGCCTGGCGGGCGACCGTCGCGAGCCCGTTGAAGGCTGCGCGGCCGCCGTCCACACACCAGGATCGAGCACGGGCTTCATCGGGGTGCCGAACACGGGGTCGGGCAACCCGTTCGCTCGTACTCGGCGAACTTTCCCGCGACCTGCTCGAGAGTGGAGGCGAGCAACTCAGCCCAGGTGGTGCCCGACACCAGCCGGGCCTTCCACACGTGGAACGCCGCCACCTCGACAAACAGACCTCCTGGACGCTTGTCCCGAGATGCACGTGCCGCACCTGGCGCAGCAGCCGGACCACCGGCCGGTAGGCGTTGTCGCCGCCGACCTGCGGGCTCCACGTAGCAATGGAGAGGTCGTTGGTGTCCTTGTCGAACTGGATCGGGTCGGTCTTGATCCAGCGTGGTCTTCCTTGTCCCACTCCTTGCGATCGCGGTTGGGGATGCCCCAGTGGCCTTGCAGGGGCACGGCCGGTACGGCGTCGACGGAGAACGAAGTGTCGCCCAGGCTCTTCGGGGTCCGGAAAATCGATCTTCAACGATCGGGCTTGGAGGGTGACGCGTCCGTTGGGGTCCTCGTCCTTCAAGCCGTACTCGGCGACGAGAACGCGTTGCACCGCGTTGTAGATCTTCCCTGGGTCGTGCCGGGCCGAGAGTTCGGTGAAGCGCAGGAAGACGTCGACGTCCTTGCCGGGATAGCGGGCCGTCTGCCGGCCGTAGGAGCCGATGAGGAACGGGTTGATTCCCCACTCGCGCAACTCCTCGTCCGCTTTGAGCAGTTCGCGTATCTCGGTGTGCGCGGCGATCGCAAGCTCGAGCTTCTCGTCTCGGACGGTCACGTGCCGGATGGCTTGTGCGAACTCCGGGCCGAGTGTTGCCACTCGGGCCTCCTGCGGTGCGCGGCGAATGTGCGCCGATGGACGTGAAGTTTTGAGGTGAAGACCACTGCCGGTCGCGGCAGGCACCGAGGTCTCAGCGGGAGAGTAGGCACGCCGGCCGTCAGCTGCCTCCGTGACCGGCCCGCGGACAAGTTGTCCTGAAACTGTCCACTTCGAACTTCTCGTGTCACCTCTCGGAGTTCCAGCTGATGACGGGGCCGCCGCTACGTCCCGGAGACACGGTCGCCATCTCGACGTACCCGGGCGTGTCCGTCTCCCGCTCCCACTCGTAGAGCACCACGCGCAGGGTGTTGCACGCCCGGCCCAGGAGCACGGCGACGGGGAACGGAGCGCGGAGGAACAGATGCACGGGGCCACCCGCCGCGATCTCGCCGAGCCTCCGCGCAGGTTGCGTCACCAGCGCCGGGCCGGCCTCGGCGGGGAATCACTTCGCGCTCGGCGACGGTGAGCTCCACCGCGCGGGAGAAGGGGTGGCTCTCGACGTAGCGCCGGAACTCCTTGTTGGGAGGGGCGGGGACGAGGTCCAGGTACACCGCCGCCGGACCGTCCTCTGCGTCGCCGAGCACGACCTCCTCCTCCACCAACTCGACGGCCGCCGCGGCTCCGGCGCCCCAGACCTGTCCCTCCAGGTCCACGACGGAGACGGCGATGCCGGAGGTGGTGGGGACCGCGGCGCCCAGAGCGAACGCGATGCTCAGATGCGCGCCGCCGGTGACCTGCACCCGATCGGCACCTGCCGCCTGCACGAGCCGGGGCAGGTCACCGAGGAACGGGGCGATGTCCTCCCAGGCCTGGGCAGGGGGACGCTGGTACCCGGCAGCGGCGAGCGGGTGCGCACCGCCAGCGGCGCCTTCGGCGTGCCGAGGGCGGGAAGGCGTGTCTGGACGTCCAGCCGCAACTGACCGTCCGGGGCGGCGCGCCGCACCCGCCTGACGGCCATCTCGCCCGCCAGCTTGGCCATTCCGGCGTGATCGGCCACAGGGAACTGATCGAACTCTCGGAGCGTCCCGTCGGCTGGGGCAGCAGGTGGTCGGGTGCGCCGTAGTCCAGCGTGCCGGTGGCATCGGTGATCACGTTGCCGATGGCGAAGGTGAAGGCCGGGTCTGCTTCCAGCTCGAGGAGGGCGGGCAACTCCTGCTCCCGGACGATCTCCGAGTGCACGATGTCCGGGGTGACCAGGAGCACCGCGCCGGACAGGCCTGAGTTCAGCGCTTCGTCCAGCCGCCGCTGGAACTGCCCAGGGGGGAGGTGGGTCTGGTCGTGCCAGACGGGAACGCCGTAGGACCGCAGGACCCAGACCAGTTCCATCGCCAGGTCGTCGCCGTCCGAATGCCGGTAGCTCAGGAAGATCGGATCCAGGTCGTTCACCTGGGCCACTTTGAAACCTCACTCGCGGGTGCACAACTGCAGGTCGGATTGGGGCAGGGCGTGCCTGCTCTACGCGGGCTCGGAGAACACCGGGCTGGGGCGGGAGTTCGGCCGCGAGGGTGAGCAGACTGTCGTCGGTCACCGGTCCGGTGGGAAACGCGTCGAGGATCGCGGCGGGGATTAGGCGCTGGGTCAGGTCCTAGCTCAAGCCAGCGGCTGGGTGCTGTGCGGTCCGGTGAGCTCGACGAGCTTCGCGAGGGTGTCCTCCCGGATGCCGAGCCCCTGGAGTCCAGCCCGGAGTATGGCGTGCCGCTGCTGAGCGTCGGGCCGGGGTGAAGGTGAACGTCGCGGCCGCGCGGCGCATGACGGCCGGGTCGAGCGCGGAGACCCGGTTGGTGTACAGGACCACGAGGATCGGCAGCCCGGCACCGGCGAGGCTGTCGACTCCGGCGAGGAAGGCGTCGACGCCGGCCCGGCCTCGTGGTGCATCTGCTGGGCCTCGCGGGACTGCACCAGGGCGTCGGCCTCGTCCACGACGAACACGAGGACGGTGTCCGCTCCGTGGCGGGTCATCGCGAGGTTGCCCTCCTCCCGCAGGCGGGTGAAGGCGTCGCCGATGAGCGAGGTCATCTCGCCGACGAGACCGCTGCCGCGAGTGCTGAGCCTGAGCCGGTACAGGTGCACCGGAAGTCCTAGCTGGACGGCCAGGTCGCAACCGAACGACTCGGCCAGCGCCGACTTGCCGGAGCCCACGTCGCCCGCGAAGACGAAGAGTGGCGCACGGTCGGCGAAAAGCGACAACGCCGCGGTGTCGGCTCCCGCGTGGTGCTCCGCGGCCCACCGGGCCAGGCGGTCGGGTGTGGCGAGCAGCATTGCCTCCTTGCGGAGGCGGTGCTTGACGTCGTCGAGCCCGACGAGCCGGTCGTACCGGGCTTGGCGAACGGGCTCGGGCAGTTCGATGACAGGGTGGAAGAGGTCGTCCAGCGTGCTCACGGGAAGGTACTCCAGCAGTGGGTTCAGTACTCGGACGCGACGTACACGTCGCGGGTAACGCCGATGCCGTTGCGGCCGTAGCCATGGCCTGGCGCGGTGTAGCTGGAGCCGGTGCCGGGCTCCGTGCCCGTAGTCCGGCTGATCGGGAGCATCTCCTTGAACGCGTGCTGTTCGGAAGGAGGGAGCGCGTGGAAAGCGGGGCTGTAGGTGAGGAAGGAGTGGAAGGGCAGGGTGGCGACGTCCGCGGTGCGCGGGAGGCGCCCTGGCGGGTTGTCCACCAGGTGGCCGCCGAAACTTGCGCGGTAACGCAGGCGCAGTTTCCACACGTTGCCGGTGGCGTCGCGGAATCCGTAGTCGACCGTGTCGAGGTAGCCCTGGTTCAGCAGCAGGGCTACCTCCTCCACGTACCGGTCGATCAGATCGAGGTCCGCGGGCTTGCCGTACACGGCGCGGAGCTGGCGCAGGTCCGCGCCGATCTTGGCGCCCACGTAGCGGGCGTCCGTGATCGTGTAGGAGGAGGAGCGCGTCAACGAGCGGGTCATGGTCAGATTCCCGGGAAGGTAGGTCCGAAGAGCTGGCGCCAGGCGTCGTTCGCCGTGCCTTTGGCGGGCGTCGTCGCCGCCCACGAGACGTTGTCGAGCGCCTCGCCGGCGAGGTCGACCAGGCGCCGACGGTCAAGGTCGCTGTAAGTCGAGGCGACGTTGTTCGCCGCGTTCACCGGATCCCAGATCTGGACGGCGTCCGTGGACGGCCCGACGGCGTCGGGCTGGTAGAAGTCGCTGAACACGATCGGCTGCTTCAGTTCGGTGACCGTGAGGTATGACAGCACCTGCTCGAAGGCAGCCGGGTAGTCGTTCACCTGAAGCGGAACCGCGTGCCAGCCGACCTCCCACAGGTGTGCCACGACGAGCTCGAGCAGGAAGCTCTTGCACCGCAACTGCGGGTCGTGGCGCTTCGCGTGCCGGATCCACGCCTTCAGCAGCCGGATGAGCTCGGCGTAGCCCGGACCGGCCGCGGCCTTCCGCTTGGCGATGAACCGCAGGTGGAGCGTGACGGACGTCAGCACCCGCTCACCTTGGCGGGTGACGAGGTAGCCCTGGTCGTCCGAATCACCGAGGTACAGGACCGGGGCGACGTCGATCTTGAGCCCGGACCCGCGCAGGACGATGCCGACCGCGTGCTGCGAGATCGTGAAGTCGTCCGCGACCTTGGTCTTGCCGTACACCTCGACGCAGCGCTCGTGCAGCCACTCGAGGATCTTCGCCTCGTCGAGGTCCGGGTCACCGGTCCGCAGGTAGGCGGCGACGTCCGCGTCTGACCCTTCGCCTCGCACGGCCTTGATCGCGGTGTGCTTGGCCGTGCTGCCGGACGCGCGCAGCTTCACCAGGTCGTAGTCCGGGTTGACGCTGATGTGCGCCTCGAGTCGCGCCCGGAGGTGTCCGACCTGTTCGCGCCGTTTGCGCGCGTCCTCCTTCGCGACGTTGACCCGGTTCTCCGCAAACCGTTTGAGTGCCTTGTGATCGACGTGGTTCTCTCCGGCCACTGTGGTCGCTCCTCGTGGCTCGCGTTCGGCAGGGCGGACGGATGCCGCGCTTTCATTGAAGCACGTGAAAGCGACATCCTTATGGCGGGGGTCCCAGCGTGTCCGTCTGGGATGCTTGGGGGCATGCGCATCGAGTTGACGGGCCGGTGTCCTTTGCGGCGCCGTGAGTTGCGAGTCGAACCCGTCGACCGGGGGCGGTTGGTGCTCGACGCGCGCGAACTGACGTTCGCCTGCCCACTCGAGCTGACGGCCATCGTCACCCTCGCCCGCTCGGCGGGTGACCGGAAGATCGTCCTGATCACTCCGCGGGACGGGGGTGTCACGTCCTATCTGGAGCGGATGAACGTGCTGTCCCTTCTGCCGGAAGGGGCAGTGATCGATGGTGAGCTGCCGTTCGGTGACCGGAAGAACCTGTCCGACCGGCTGCTCGAGGTCGTTCACCTTGCCGGTCAGGACGCGGCCGACGACGTCGTGGTGAGGCTCGGGCGGATGATCAGGACTCACTTCGGTCCCGACCTGCGGGTGCTTGTCTTCCAGGCGGTCGGGGAGCTGATCGACAACGCGGTCAGTCACGGAACGGGTCCGCTCGGGGCTTTCGCTGCGGCCCAGTTCTACACCGGTCGCACCAGTGGCCGCCAAGGGCTCGAGTTCGCGGTGTGCGACACGGGAGTGGGTGTCCTCTCCCACCTGGGCCGCAACGTCCGCCACCGTGACCTCAGCACCGCTGAGGCCGCGCTCCTTCGCGCGCTGGAAAGGGGAGTCACCGGAACAGAGGAGGAGCGGGGCAACGGTCTCGCCGACCTGTGGCGGGTCACCCGTCATGGCGGGGTGACGCGGCTGGTGCTGCGCAGCGGTGACGCGGTGGCCAGCGTGGTGGCCAACCGGGACGAGCGGCGATGCTCGGGGCTCACCGTCGAAACGCGGGTCTGCGGCACCTGGGCCTGGCTTCGCGTCACCTCTCCCCGCTGACTCGCCGACCATGGTTCAATGCGTTCAATGAAGTCGGGAGAGGATCATGGCTGCGGCACAGGTGTTCGACGTGGGCGCGCATGGCGAGTTCCTGGCCACGCGGAGCAAGGCGCGGACTGTCAGGGACAGCCTGGAGAAGCAACTTGATGGTCTATCACCGGGCTGTGAAGTCGTCATTGATTTCGTTGGTGTCGATGCAATGACGATTAGCTTCGCTGACGAATTTCTTGGTAAGTTCTACACAAGTGTCGCAGCCGGAGATGTGTCGGCTGCCGTGGTCGTGCTGAGTGGTCTTAATGACGAAACCCGAGAGACAATATCGGTATGTCTGGAACGGCGCGAACTAGTTGCAGCGTCGGTTGAGCGCGGGGAACTTCGTCTGATAGCTGCGCCTGAATTCTTGGATGAGACGTACGAGCATGCTGTAAATCTGAAGATGTTCCGCGCCAATGACTTGTCTGAGTCTCTTGGTGTCACGTTGTCCAACATGAACAACCGGCTGAAGCGACTTGCGGCCGTCGGTGCACTTCGACGTGAGCGCAGTTCTACCTCAAACAGAGGTGGCAAGGAATATGTGTACTCGATTCCTTCTGCGTAAGTTGAGTTGATCGTGAGTACCCGCGCACGGCTTCACTTGTCCGATCGCCTCGCCAGATTGCCGGGGTTCTCCGCGTGGTCGTCGGCGCAAGGGCCGAAGCGAGCTTCAGGATCTCGTTAGCCTGCGTGAGATGCCGGAATTCCGTGCGCAGTTGCAACATTTCGTTACGCTCGCGCGGGCGGCAGTCCCTGTGAAGGCTATGCAGCAAGCTCAGAGTCCTCCGCGTGGGCCTTCTTGATTCACGCCCGCAATGTCGTGTAGCGCACGTCGATCACCGGACCAATCGCCCTGCCGGCGGCATGTCGAGACTCAAACTCATTCGGACGCTCAAGCGACAGGTTCGCGGCCTTTTTGCGAACTCAGGCGGGCAACGCTTTGAAATGATGGCGGCCATCTTCCTCAGGGGCGGAAGCGGTCTCAATCCGCGACAGCTCAAGAGTGAAACAAGCAAGCGGGTTGTCGCATATAACCATACGACAACCCGCTTGCTTGATCAACTTCGATGTCCGAGGACGAAGTCGCACACTATTCACCCACGTAGCCCTGCCTGGACCTGAGTAGGCTCCGCTGGTCCAGTTACGCCCACGAGGCCCGTCCTGCGATGGCTAATGCGGGATGGGCCTCTGATGTGGCTGCCGAAGGCCTGAGCTGTGGGGTGTGCCCAGACCTCTGCCGGCGTCACCGCGACGTCCAGGTCTACCTGGAGCCTGCGGGTGAAGGCGACGGCGGACTGTGTGCGCCGCACACTGGGCACCACGGCACGAACATGATCTACGGGTACGAACCTGCAGCGGCCTGACGTGCAGATCAGACCGTGGGGCTGGGTTTGGCACCCCACAGGGCCGCTGCGGCGGCGGACATCCTTACGGCGTTGAAACGGATTCAGGATGCCTGTGGACACGCGCGAGCGAGGAACCTACGGTCCGAAATCGTGACGGAGAGGCCGCTGTCGATTCGGCTGCTCGGGCAGTTCCAGGTGCTTCGGGGTGACGCTCCGGTGCCGCTGGACTCCGCCCGCGCCGAGTCGGTGCTGGCCTTCCTGCTGCTGCACCGGCATGAGCCGCAGCCGCGGCAGCGGGTGGCGTTCGCGCTCTGGCCGGACTCCACCGAGGCGCAGGCCATGACCAACCTGCGACACGTTCTGCACACCCTGCGCCACTCGTTGCCTGGGATCGACCACCATGTCGAGGTGACGCCGCGGACACTGTCCTGGAGGCAGGATCAGCCGTACCAGCTCGACACTGCCGAGTTCGAGGCGTCGCTGGACCGGGAGTCGTGGCAGGAGGCCGTCGAGGTCTACACCGGAGACCTGCTGGCCAGCTGGTCGAACGACTGGGTCGACCAGGAACGGGACCGGCTGCGTCGCCGCTACCTCGATGCTCTGGAGCGGCTGATCGCCTCGGCCCAGGAGCGTGGCGACCTCGCCGACGCGGCGCGGCACGCCGAGCGGCTGCTGCGAGAGCAGCCGACGCGTGAAGAGACCTACCGGGTGCTGATGCGCCTTTACGACGCTCGCGAGGATCGGACGAGCGCGGTTCGCGTGTACCACGACTGCGCGGCGACGCTGGAACGCGAGCTCGGCGTGGAGCCGGCGGCCGCGACGCAGGCGGCGTACGACGCGCTCCTCGCGCGGGACGAGGTTGTGCAGGTCGCCCGCGTGGGCGGGACGCCGTTCGTCGGCCGGTCCGCCGAGCGCGCGGTGCTGACCGCCGCTTGGCGCCAAGCGCGCACCCAGGCTCAGGTCGTGCTGCTCGCCGGGGAGCCCGGAATCGGCAAGACCCGCCTGGCGGAGGAGTTCCGGGCCTGGTGTGCACATCGCGGCGCCGTCACTGCGGTCGCCCGCGCCTATCCCGGTGAGGGCACGTTGGCATACGGGCCGGTCACGGCCTGGCTCCGCGCAGAGCGACTCAACCGGTCGCTGCGCGGCTTGCCCGCGCCGTACCTCACCGAACTCGCCCGCCTGCTGCCCGAGCTGCTCGCCACGGTGCCGCGCCCGCAGCGGTTGCCGGAGAGCGAGCAGCGGCAGCGGCTCTACGACGCCGTGGTCCGCGCTCTGGTCGCACCGGGCGTACCCGTGGTACTGGTGGCCGACGACTTGCAGTGGTGGGACCGGGAAGCACTGCAATTGCTGCACTATGTGGTGCGAACGCCACGGGCGGTGCCGCTGCTGGTCGTCGCCACCGCCCGCCGCGAGGACCTCGACACCACGGAGCCGCTGCGCGACCTGCTCAACGCCCTGCGCATGGCCGAGACCATGACCGAGATCGACCTGGACCGGCTCACCCGGACCGAGACGACGGTGCTGGCCGAGCAGCTCGAAGGGAACCGGCTCGCCGAAGCCGACGTCGCCGCGCTCTACGAGCAGACCGAGGGCAATCCGCTGTTCGTCGTCGAGGCGCTGCGCGCCGGCGACGTGCTCACGCCGAAGGTGCAGGCGGTGATCCGGGCCAGGGTGGCGCAACTGTCCGCCGCGGCCCGCGAGCTGGTGGAGATCGCGGCGACCGTCGGCAGGGAGTTCACCGCCGAGGTGCTCGCGTTGGCAGGAGGACTCAGCGACGACGCGGTGGTGAGCGGACTCGACGAGCTGTGGCGACGTCGGGTCATCCGCGAACACGGTACGACGGCCTACGACTTCGGCCACGACAAGATCCGCGAAGCGGTGTGTGCCGCGCTGAGCCCAATGCGGCGCCGCTACTTGCACGGGCAGGTCGCACACGCGCTGGAGACGGCCTTCGCCCAAGACCTGGACAGCGTGAACGGGCAAATGGCGCGACACCACGAGGAGGCCGGGCAGCTCGAGCAGGCGGCGAGCGCGTACGCCCGCGCCGCCGACGTGGCCCAGCAGCTGTACGCGCACACCGAGTCCGCCCGGCTCCTCACCCGCGCGCTGAAGCTGTTGCGCACCCAGCCCGAGTCGGCACCGCGGTGGAAGCGGGAGCTCGAACTGTCGACAGCGTTGCTGGCTCCACTGGTCGCGAGCGAGGGCTACGCCTCGGCGCAGATCCACGAGACCCACCAGCGCGCGCTGGCGCTCACCCGGTCCCTGGGCGCCGAGCCCGCACCGCCGCTGCTGCGGTCGCTGGGCCTGGGCAGCCTGGCGCTCGGCGACTTCGCGGCCGCGCGGGAGTACGGGACCGCCCTGCGCGAGCGCGGGCAGCGGGACGACGACGACATGCTGCGCGTCGAGGGGGAGTACCTGCTCGGCGTCACCGCGTTCTGGGAGGGTGAGCTGACCGCGGCTCGCGAGCACCTGGAACGGGCGGTGGCCACCTACCGCGACGAGAACCGCCGCGAGCACCTGCTCCGCTACGCGCAGGATCCCGCGGTGATCTGCCTGACCCGGCTGGCGCTGACGCACCGGTTCCTGGGCGACGACGAGGCGGCGATCCGCGCGAGGGACCAGGGGCTGGCCCGCGCAGTGGAGATCGCGCACCCGTACAGCACGGCCACGGCACTGCTCTTCGCCTCGCTGCTGGCGGTGGACATGGGGGACGTGCCGGCGCTGCGGGAGTTCGTGGAACGGGGAAAGGCGGCGGCGCAGCCGGGAACCGGGGTGCAGGTGGAGGCAGCCGTCGCGGCACTGGACGCCTACCTGAAGGTGCTTGACGACGGGTCGCCAGAGGGCATCGCGGAGATCGAGCGGATCCTCGCCGCCACACCGAAACGGGATCAGGCCGCGCCAGGGCTGCGGTCGTCCCTGCTGCGCATCCTCCTGGCCGCGTGCGACGCGGCAGGCGACGCGGACACCGGGCTGCGCGTGGCCGGCGAACTCATCGCGCTCACCAACTCGGTGGTGTGGCGCCCGGAGGCGGAACGTCTTCGCGCGAAGTTCCTCGCCGCCCAGCAGCTGGCGAACGCCTGACGGAACGCTCGAGGAACGCCCCGGCAGCGACGCTGGTGGTCGATCGTCGTTGCTGCCAGGGAGGATGCCATGACCGCCGAGTACGACGCGATCGTCGTGGGCGCCCGCTGCGCCGGGTCGCCGACCGCGATGCTGCTGGCCCGCCGCGGCTACCGGGTGCTGCTGGTCGACCGGGCCACGTTCCCCAGTGACACGCTGTCCACGCTGATCATCCAGCCGCCCGGAGTGGCCGCACTGCGCCGCTGGGGACTGCTCGATCCGGTGACCGCCACCGGATGCCCGCCGCTGCGGTCGTGGACGCTCGACTTCGGGGAGGTCACCCTGAGCGGAACGCCGCGCGCGGTGGACGGGATCAGCACCGCCTACGCGCCGCGCCGCAGCATGCTGGACAAGATCCTCGTCGACGCGGCAGCACGTGCGGGCGCCGAAGTGCGCGAGCACTTCAACGTGGACGAACTGCTCGTGTCCGATGGCCGCGTGACCGGGATCCGCGGCCACGGCGAGGACGGCCGCTCGGTGGCCGAGCGGGCCCGCGTCGTGATCGGGGCCGACGGGCGCACTTCGCACGTCGCCAAGTGGGTGGGCGCGCGGCAGTACCACGAGAAGCCCCGGTTGCAGTACGGCTACTTCACCCTGTTCCGCGACCTGCCGGTGGACGGCGTGGAGTTCGTCATCCGGCCAGGCCGCGCGATGGGCGCGATCGCCACGAACGACGACCTGACGCTCGTCGTCTTCGGCTGGCCCATCGCGGAAATGCGGGCACTCAAGGCCGACCCCGAGGCCGGGTTCCGGCAGACCGTCCGTTCGGCGCCTGCCTTCGCCGAACGGGTGCGCGCCGCGACGCGGGTCGAGCCGTTTCTCGGCGGCGGTGTGTGGAACTACTTCCGCACCCCGTACGGCCCCGGCTGGGCCCTGGTCGGCGACGCCGGCTACAACAAGGACCCGGTCGTCCCCAAGGGCATCAGCGACGCGTTCGCGAGCGCCGAACTCTGCGCCGCCGCGTTGGACGACTTCTTCCGCGGCCGGCGCTCGTACGACGCGGCGATGGCTGAGTACCAGCGAGTCCGCGACGAGCGCGGGTTGCCGATCTACGAGTTCGCCACCCAGATGGCGGCGATGGAGCCACCGCCGCCGGAGATGCGGGACCTGTTCGCCGCGATCGAGGGCAACCAGGAGGCGATGGACGACTTCGTCAGCATCCCCGCGGGCACGCTCTCGCCCGACGAGTTCTTCGCACCCGCCAACCTCGCCCGCTTCATGACCGGCTCCGCGTCCCGCTGAAGGGAGGACACCATGCTCGACAACGGCACCTTCGCCCGTCTCCGTGCCGAGTTCCGCGGCGCGCTGCTGCGCCCGCCCGAGGAGGGCTACGACGAGGCGCGTCGGGTGTGGAACGGCGTGGTCGACTGCAAGCCGGCCCTCGTCGCCCGCTGCGCCGGCAGGGACGACGTGGTGACCGCGGTCCGGTTCGCCCGCGAGCACGACCTGGCGATCTCGGTCCGCGGCGGCGGCCATTCCCTTGCCGGGTACGGAGTCTGCGACGACGGGCTGATGATCGACCTGTCCCTGCTGAAGGCGGTGCGGGTTGACCCGGCCACCCGGACGGCCTGGGCCGCGGGCGGGCTGCTCTGGTCCGAACTGGACCGCGCGACCCAGGCGTTCGGGCTGGCCACCACCGGCGGAGTCATCAGCCACACCGGAGTCGGCGGGCTGACCCTCGGGGGAGGCCTCGGCCACCTCATGCGCCGGTGCGGCCTGACCGTCGACAACCTGCTGGCCGTGGACCTGGTGACCGCCGACGGGGAGAAGATCCGCGTCGACGCGCAGACCGAACCGGACCTGTTCTGGGGACTGCGGGGCGGCGGCGGCAACTTCGGCATCGTCACGGCGTTCCGGTTCCAGCTGCATCCGGTGGGACCGTTCATCGTCGGCGGGCCGATCTTCTGGCCGGTGGACCAAGCGCAGGAGGTACTGGGTTTCGTCGACGACTTCGCCGCGGGTGCACCGGACGAACTGGGCATCAGCGTCGCGGTGATGCCCGCGCCGCCGACGCCGTTCACGTCGCCCGCGGAATTCGGCAGGCCTGTCGTCGGGCTCATCCTGGCTTGGACCGGTGATCCGGCGATGGCCGACCAGGTCGTCGCTCCGTTGCGGGCACTGAGCACGCCCCTCGGGGACGGGTTCCGGCCCATGCCGTACCTGGCGCTGCAGTCGATGCTCGACGGCGGTGCCCCGCCCGGCCGCCACTACTACTGGAAGGCGCACCGGCTGCCCAGCCTCACCACCGAGGTCATCGACGTCTTCGCCGCCTGTGTCCAGAACCGGACCAGTCCGTTCGCCCAGATCAACGGGTGGGCCGTCGGTGGTGCGGTGAGCAGGGTCGACGAGGCCGCCACCGCGGTCGGCGACCGTGCGCTGGGGTTCGAGATGAGCATGACCGTGGGCTGGCCCGCCACCGACGCCGAGCCCGATCGGCACCGCGCGTGGGCCAGGGAGGGCTGGCAGGCGCTCGCACCGTACAGCGACGGCGTCTACGCCAACTTCATCTCCGACGAAGGCCACGCGGGGCTCCAGGCCGCCTACGGCCAGGCGCGGCTCGAACGGCTGACCGCGCTCAAGGACCGGTGGGATCCGGCCAACGTCTTCCACCTCAACGCCAACATCCCGCCGAGCGAAGGGAATGTGAGATGAACACGATCCTGGTCACCGGAGCGACGGGCAACGTCGGCCGGCACCTGGTCCAAGATCTGGTGAGCCGAGGTGCGGCCGTCCGCGCCTTCGTCCGCGATGCCGGCAAGGCGCGCGAGCTGTTCGGCTCCGGCATCGAGCTGTCCCGTGGCGACTACGACGACCCGGCATCGATCGCGGCCGCCCTGGCCGGCGTGGACCGGGTCTTCCTGCTCACCCCGAGCCACCCGCACATGGATCGGTGGGAAGGTGCCCTCGTGCAGGCGGCGGCAGCCGCGAAGGTCCGGCGCATCGTGAAGATGTCGACGGTCGCCGCCGATGTGCGCTCCGACGGCCGTTTCGCGGCCTGGCAAGGCCGGTGTGAGGAGCTGCTCCGGGCCTCGGGGATCCCCGCGGTGATCCTGCGGTCCGGTTATCACATGACCAACGTGCTGGCCTTCGCCGAGTCGATCAGGACGACCGGGAAGATCTTCGCCCCGGCCGGTGACGCGGAGATCGCCATGATCGACCGGCGGGACCTGGCTTCGGTCGCCGCCCTCGCGCTCACCGAGGACGAGCACGACGGCCGCACCTACCAGCTCACCGGCCCCGAGGCCATCACCTACCACCACGTGGCCGCGCAGCTGTCGGACGTGCTCGGCAGAAGAGTGGAGTACGTCGACGTGCCCGAGGAGGCGGCCCTCGACGCGACCTTGCGGGCAGGCCTGCCGGATTGGCTCGCACACGGGGTCGTCGAGGTCCACCGGCAGATCAAGCGCGGCGTCGCGGCGAAAACGAGTGACGTGGCGCGCGTGCTGCTGGGCCGCGAACCCCACACGTTCCGCGAGTTCGCCCACGACGTCCAGTCCGCTTTCCGCTGACCCGGCACCTCGGTATTCCGTGAGCTGGCGCTGGTGTACCCGCGCGGCAACAATGAGCACGGTTCGGGTCGACGTACCGGCCACGGGTCCATCCGAATCACCGGTGTCCTGTTCGGATCGAAAGGAGACCGTGTACCGGTTCAACGACTGCGTGGTGTCGCCCCGCCGGGTGGAGCTCCGGCGCGGCGGGGACGCGGTGCACCTCGAACCCCAGGTGTTCGCACTGCTGATGCACCTCATCCGGCACCGCGACCGGGTCGTGGCCAAGTCGGAGCTGCTCGACGAGGTGTGGGGCGACCGGTACGTCACGGACTCGGCGGTCACGAGCAGGATCAAGACGTTGCGGCGGGCTGTCGGTGACGACGGGATGCGGCAGCGGGTCATCGCCACGGTGCACGGTGTCGGTTACCGGTTCGTGGCACCCGTGGACGAGGTGCCCGAGACCGGACCCGCGCAGGCGGCCGACCGGACGCAGCACATCCGCTACTGCCTTTCGCCGGATGGCGTGCGGGTCGCCCACGCGTCGTCGGGCAGTGGCCCGCCACTGGTGAAGGCGGCGAACTGGCTCACCCACCTCGATCTCGAGTGGACGAGCCCGATCTGGGGTCACTGGCTGGACGGTCTGTCGAGGCACCACACGCTGATCCGGTACGACGAGCGCGGGTGCGGGTTGTCGGACTGGGAGGTCACCGACTTCAGCTTCGACGCCTGGGTCAGCGACCTCGCCGCCGTGGTGGACGCCGCAGACCTGGACCGGTTCCCGCTGCTGGGTGTCTCGCAGGGCGGAGCCGTGGCGATCGCCTACGCGGTGCGGCATCCGGAGCGTGTGTCGCACCTCGTGCTGGCCGGCGCCTACGCGCGGGGCAGGCTGGCGCGGGCGCGCACGGAGGAGGAACGCGAGGAGGCCGCCCTCGACCTGCAGCTCGGCCGGATCGGCTGGCGGCACGACGACGCGACGTTCCGCCAGGTGTTCGCCTGCCAGTTCCTCCCGGACACCACGCGGGAGATGTGGGACGCGTTCAACGACCTGCAACGAGCCACCACGTCCACCGAGAACGTGGTGCGGTTCCTCGACGTCTTCGCGCACATCGACGTGTCCGCGCTCGCACCGCGGGTGCGCTGCCCGACGTTGATCCTGCACTCCCGCGGCGACCTGCGGGTGCCGAAATCCCAGGCGCAGGAACTCGCCGCGCTGATACCCGGCAGTGAACTGAAGTTCCTGCACAGCCGCAACCACATCCTCACCGCGGACGAGCCCGCGTGGCCGGTGTTCCTCGCCGAGGTCCACCGGTTCCTCGGATCTCCAGACGGCCTCCACGAGAACTTCACGAACTGAGCCGCGGTTCTCGCGACAGTGGGGGAAACGTTCCGCCACCGCCGAGGAGCTCTCGATGGCCACCGTTCCGAACCTGCCCGTTGTGCTCGACCTCAGCACCGTGATCGCCACCAAGAACGGCGGTCTCGGCCTCGCCGAGCCCTACCTCCTGACCGTCCACTTCCAGGTCGACGGCACCTCGATGAAGATCGTGCAGCGCGCCGACGGAAAGCTCGTGCTGCAGGGTGAGCCGATCATCCGCAGAACCCCCAGCGGCCACGGCAACCTGCCGCAGATGCGCGACGGCGACACCAAGCCGATCCCGGACACCATCGGACGCTTCGTCACCAGCATGCGCCCGATGGCACTGCCCGGTGATCTCGGCGATCTCGTCGTCGGGGGAGCGTCCGGTGTGGTCGGAACGCTCTACGTGCTCAACGAGGAGGACGGTCTCAGCGATCAATCCGTCGTCGCCGGTTACGACACGCTGGTGAAGCAGTTCACCGCCGAGCTGAAGAAGATCATCAACGGCATCGTCATCGACCCGGCCAGCCCCGGCACCACCCCGTTCACCATCAGCGAGGAGGTGAAGAAGGCGATCACCGAGCGGATCTCGGCCAAGGTCAAGGCGACGATCCTCGCCAACAGCGGCCTGATCCTGAACCCTGACGACCCGATCGGCAGCGACGTGCTGATCTTCACCGAGTCCGCGCTGCTGGCCGATCCGACGCAGCAGTTCAGCAAGAAGTTCGACGAGGGCGTGCCCGGCGACTGGACGGTGCGCGGATCGGTCACCGCCACCGTGCCCGCCGACTTCACCCGGCGCAGGCGGGTCACGCTCGACCTCGACAAGCTGACCTGCGTAACGCCAACCGACCTGGTCGGCGGCGACGAACCGTACATGTGGAACGTCTTCTTCATCATCGACGGCACGACGGTGACGCTGGGGGAGAACCTGAAGCTCTCCGGCACGGCATCGATCGCGACCACGGCGGGCAGTCACGGCAACCTCGCGGTGAACGGCGTCGGCGCGGGTCAGACGGTCCAGGTGCCGGACTCCGTGGGCCGGTTCACGCCGGTACTGGATCTGATCCGGTTCCCGGTGAGCTTGCGCGACTCCCTCGTCGGCGGCATCTCGGGCGTGGTCGGATGCGTTTCGGTGGTGCTCGATCAGGACCTCGTCGCCGACGATGCCGCCGAAGCCGGGCACCAGGCCTTCAACGCCGAGGTGAAGCGCGTGCTGAACGAACTGATCCCGACACTCGGCGTCGGCAACCCGGCACCGAGTCCGGACGACGTCGAGGCGTTGAGCGGCGAGATCGGCGAAAAGGTGCGTGCCGCCATCCTCGCGGAGGGCAGCCTGCTCGAGGACATCTTCGCCGGAGCCGACCCGGACGACGTCATCGGATTCAAAGTGCTGCTGTTCCCGCACTCCGCCCTGCTGGCCGATGCCCAGCAGACGCTCACTGTGACGTTCGACGACACGGGCCGCTACGACATGACCGTCACCATCACCGCCACGGTCGTGTGACGACCGTCGTCGCTGTGACCGCCGGTTCGCAGCCCTTGAAGCTGGGCGCGGGAACTCCCGCGCCCAGCAGGCCTTGGCAGCTCGACCAACCGCACGCGGATGGTGTGGAACGCCGGCGAGGGAGTCGCGCGCCCACATCACCGCCGCGTCGATCAGGTCGCGGAAGAGGCCCAGCGGTCGTGGAGTTGCGTTGGTCGCCAAGGTTGGCGTCGTGGTCGTCGGTCTTGTGGTTCTCGTGTTCAGCGGGTTGTGGATCTACGCTGCGGCGGTGACCCCGGATCCCGGAGACTGCGTGGAACCGAAGAGCACGTCAGGTGACAGAGGTGAGCTCGTGAAGGTCGACTGCTCGGCACCTGCCGCCGTGTACCAGGTCGTCGACCGAGGCAGGTCCCGCAAGATCAGCCGCAAGACGTTCACCTCGTGCCCGTGGGCCCGACAGCGGCTGCTGAGCAGCACGACGATGTGGGGTGTGGCGGCAGGGGAGAGGGACACGGCTGGCGGCGATGCTCGCCGCGGGGAGGCGGAGGCCGTCAGGCTTTGTGCCGCGATGGTGCCGTGCTGTTCGTGCACGGTCCCGGAGGTGCCGGCAAGACGACTCTGCTGGTCGCGTGGACCGCGACGCCGTGGGCGTTGTGGATCGTCTGACAACCGCTGGCGATCGTCGCTGTGATCGTCCTCATCGGACTGCCGACGGTGTTCGCCACGCCAGGGGACGATCAGCAGGTGATCGTCCCAGTGAGAGGCTGCGTGACGGTCTCACTGGTGGTGCTGCAGATGGTTGCGGCCGTGGTGTCGTCGTGGATCGCCACCGTGGTGGTCCTGGCCGCTGTCTGGGCGACATCGTGCCGGGTCGGTTGCCGAGCAGACGGCGGAGCGTCTGAAGTGGACGATCGACGGACCGATGCCGCCGATCGGGTTGAGGGCATGTGCTCACACACCGGACTTCCACGCTGAGGGTCCGCACGTCGGTCCGGCTGGCTCGCCGGTCTGCGCGTGCTGTGGTGAGCGGGACGTGCGAGCCGCACCGACGGCATTTCACCTGGTTGGCAGACGTCGTGTCCCCGGTCGCTGGGTACCTCCCCGTCCGCCCATGCCGCAGTCGACCAGTCCTGCGCCCTCAACGAAGTCGTCACCTACAGACCACCTCTGACCGACAGCCCCCAGACGGTGACGTTCAGCGTCAGCGGGCAGCTTTACAACTGCACCAGCAGTTCGGCTTCCACCGGAAGCTACGCCGAGACGGCACGGTGCCGAACGCGACGTGCACGAGCATCTTCTCCGCAGGAAGCGGAACCAGGGTGTTCAACTGGACCAACACCGCAATCGCACCCAGTACGTTCTTGTACAACAGGACCGCCAACCGGGTCGGTGGCAACATCCAGGTCGTGGCTGTCGGGTCGATCACCTCGGGCACGTTCACCCCGGACCCCGCGAAGTCGGTGGGCCTCGGTGCACAACCCAACCCGCTCGCCTGCAGCACCACGGGCGTCTCCCAGCTGACTGCCGCCGGGAGCCTCGTCATCGGCATCTGATCAGCCGGTCAGACTCATACTTGCCAATCGACCGATCTCACCGACGATGTGCGCACCTGGGAGCCTGATCGCTCCGCCAGCTTCTGCTCCGGGGATGTTGGCTCCGGCCAATCTCAACAGACCGTCGGTGTGGAGGCCGTCGGCGAGGATGCCGGAGATGCAACTACCAGTCAGGCATCCCCCTCCGCTCGGACGAGCAGTCGGTCATCGGTCGTCACCGCAAGATCGGCGGCGCTGATCGCTTCGGGAGGCTGGGCCTGAAGTCCCGCGCGAGCGGCGTCGATCACCGACTTTCCAGCTTGGTGAGTCTTCGCCTGATCACGCAGCGTGTTCCGCTTCCTCACCACGGACGCCGTCGATGGCCAAGCGGAGGCGTATGTGCTGCCTGGGCCAGTGCTCGACCCAGTCGTAACATGGCCGGATCAGCGCGGTGGCGGCTCCACCGCGCTCGGCCGCGATTCGTTCGATGCGCCCGCGCAACTCCCATGTCGACCACGGGGCGGCTAATCAGTTCGAGGTACTTCCCTGGCTGCAGGGAGGTGAACAGCCAGCGTAGTGCGTGCAGGTCTCGGCGCAGTGGCGACGCCGGGGGACACATCTCCATCTGGGCCATCACGCAGCACCTCGCGGACGGCGGGCGGTGCTGGCTTCACTGGACCAGAGAATGGCGACCATGCGTACCTGGTGCAGGCGCGCACTAACCCGCGGGGAGCTACGTTCGTGAAAGCCAGCCTCGGTGGTCTTTTGGAAGACGGTGGCATCCTGCGCGTCGGGCCGGCTGGTCATGCGTGTGGGAGACGAGGGTGTACAGGTTGGGCTCGAAGAAGTAGGCCTCAACAAGCGGTCTGCGGGCACTGAGACCGTCGACGGCGGAGGTGTCGGCGTCGCGGCGCTGGCGCTTGGGGTCCTCGGCGGGCCTGTGACCGGCGATGGTTCGTCACCTCCGCCGGGCTGCTCGACGTCCGGCCCGCCACCCCGGTGCTGTCGGTCACGTGACTCGGCACCGACCTGCGCGGGGCGGCGGTCGAACGGTCGCGGGTCGTTCTGCGCGGCGATCGCGCGCGACTCGGGTTCAGCGCACCTGCTCGGCCTTGAACTGCATCCGCGGCCTCGCGTAGAACTCCTGGGCCTGCACCAGCCGCAGCTCGCGTTCACCGGAGCGGTAGGTCAGGTCGATCAGGTCGAAGACGCTCGACGCGGTGCGCTCCAGCGCCAGCGCCGCGTCGTTGGTCTGGACGTAGTGGGCGGTGAACAGCGCGGCTGTGACGTCGCCGGACCCGTTCGCCTTGAACGGCAGGCGCGGGGTGCTCACGAGCCACGACCCGGCGGTGTCCACGACGAGCATCTCGATCGTGTCTTCCTCCCGGTCGGGCCGCTCGACGCTCGTGACCAGCACGGTCGACGGGCCCATGGCGCGGGCGAGGTCGGCCGAGGCCATCGTCTCCTCGACGCTCGCCGGCTCGGTGCCGGTGAGGAAACCGAGCTCGAACTGGTTCGGGGTGATGATGTCGGCCGCCGGCACGACCCTGTCGCGCAGCAGCACGGGGATCTCGGGCGCGACGAAGCACCCGGACTTGGCGTTGCCCATCACCGGGTCGCACGCGTAGAGCGCTGCCGGGTTCGCGGCCTTCACTCTGCGCACTGCGTCGATGATCACATCGGCGATGCCCGTGCCGCCCTGGTAGCCGGACAGCACGGCGTCGACCTGCGGGAACACTCCGCGTTCCTCCACCCCGAGCAGGATCTCGGCCACGTCCGACGGCGGCAGGAGCGGACCGCGCCACGCGCCGTACCCGGTGTGGTTGGAGAAGTTCACCGTGGGGATCGGGACGACCTCGACCCCGAGGCGCTGCAGCGGGAACACGGCGGCGGAGTTGCCGACGTGTCCGTGGGCGACGACCGACTGGATGGACAGAACCTTCATCCGCCCACCCTAGACGGACACCTGACCATTGCCGTGCCTCCGCGGTGCTGACCCCGCAGCAGGCGCGTCGTGTCACGCTTGTGGACAGTCGGAGTATTCCGCGGACGTGTCAGTTGGTTGTCAGCGGCCTGGAGGAAGATGCCTCCGGCGGTGCTCGTCGAGAGCACTGCCCGGCCGGTGGACGACGTGCCACCGCGTTCACCTTGTGCGGGTGCAGGCGTCGCGCGAGATGAACAAGATCGCCGGCCGTGATCTCATGCGCGATGGGCACTGGCTCGTCACAGCGTGATCGGCAACCCGTGTCGCGTGTGGACTTGGACTGAACGAGGGACGACATTGACTGACGAGCTGTTCACCAAGAGCCATGTGGTCACGTTGATGATCACGTCGTTGATCGGGGTGGGGTTCGGTACCGGGTGGTGGTTTTCTGGTGCGGCCGCACTTTCCGGCGGTGGGACCGTGCTGATGGTGTTGGGCGTGGTGATCGCCGTAGGCCTCGCGGGCTGGGTGCTCCGCTTCGGCCGGTTCGCGGGCCAGCTGCCTCCCGGTGGCGGGCGTGAGGACAGCCCGTTCGGCCGGACGTACGGCATCGCCGTGCTGCTCATGGTGGTCGCGATCTTCGCGGGGTCGCGGCTGTTGACGGTCCTCGATCTGCCGCAGGCGGTACCGGCGTGGGTGCTCTTCGTCGTCGGAGCGCATTTCGCGCCGTTCGCGAAGCTCTTCGGTTCCAACAGATATCTGCTGCTGGCCGCATTGCTCTGTGGTGTGGGTGTGCTCGCGGTCGGCCTTGGCGTGGCTGGGCTCGACGCGGCGTGGCGACTGGTGCCTGGCTTCGGTGGCGCGATCGTGTTGTGGGGCACGGTCGTGGCGGGCCTGCTCGACGGTCAGAAGCAGGCTCACCGCTCTGTCGTCTGACGCGCAGCGGCCGGGGTCGTGGCGCCGCCGACCGTCCGGCCACACCGACGCGCGACCAGAGCACTGAGCTTTTCATCGCCGGGTACACGCCGGGGAGAAAAGCGTGTGCGGAGTCGGTCAGAGGGGGATCACCGCGGCGCGTACCGCCGCCGCAGCCATGGTGTAGACGGCGCTCGCACGCCTGCGTGCCAGAAGGCAACGCGTGTAGGCTCCGGCGACGTGAGCCTGCTGTGCCTACCCCGTAAACCTGACCGCTCGAAGCCGCAGACGGAACGTCTGCCCCGTCCTGCGAGTCGAGGCGCTCAGCCAAACACTTCTTTGCGGGTTCGTTCGAGGTTCGCCCGTGCTTGATCGACTACGTGGACTGGTCACCAAGACGCGGCCGGCCACGAGGACGTCGGCCTGCTGTTCGTCTGCTACCAGCGGGATGTGGAGCGAGGGTTCGCGGCGATCCAGCGTCGGCTGGAAGGCGAGGCGTTGCAGAAGTACGTGTTGACCTTCGGCGGCGGCTACTACTTCACACTGCCCGGTGGAACCCTGGACGGCTCACTACTCGCGCAGTAGCTCCACCTCACGGTCGACCGCTCTCAATCTCACGTGCACGGTTCCCCCAACTCCCTGCTCGCTTCAGGTCTTGGGCCCGGCGTGCAGGCAGCTGGCTGGTTGGTGTCGGTGATCTGTGCGTGGCCTCGAAGCTGAGCGTGAGCGCGTGACGACGCTGTGTTAGGTAACGCGCGCAGATTCTTCGGCGACGAGCGACTCGTGGGGGACGAGGGACGTGGTATGCGGGCCATCGCAGAGATGGTCAACATGACCCGGCTGGACTGTTCCCTGTGGACGGCTGCGGGAATGAGAATCGGTACCGCGCTAGCGATTCGCCACGCCACGCACCGCAAGGCGTTCGGTGACTGCCTGATCCACAGGTCTGCGATGGTCAACGTGTTGACCGACATGATGATCGACTCTGTGGCCGCTACGACCGTCGCGCCACGATGGCAGGCGCCGTGGACCGAGCAGCACGGGGCGACAAAACCGAGGCTCAAGACAACCAGGTCGCGTTGCTGGTCACGGAGTTCGCTGACACCGAGGACTTCGAATACCTCGCGCGATCGCTGGTCGATCGTGCGGCGGTACTGGTGCAAGCCGCACAACTCCTGCTGCACGGCAACCAGGCTGTCGCCGAGGCCTTCGTTTCCAGTTGTCTCAATGAGCGTCGGGTGAGCGCGTTCGGCACGCTTGGACACCGACGCCGTCCTCCACCGCGCTGCACCAGGGATCGATGTCGTGAAGGAAGTGCCACCTCAGCTGGACGCCCTGGGGAACCACCAGGTGAGGAGGACGGTCTCGACGACGAGTGCCCCGTAGAGCGCCAACACCGCGCCGACTCCGCAGAGTGGCTGGGGGAACGCGCAGACCACGATCCCCGCGAGAAGTCCGGACGCCATCCCGGTGACGACAGACCGCCCTGGCCCGGTGACGCTCCACAGCGAGGTCACCACCGCGACAGCCGTCAGGACAACGACGACAAGCGGCCTCGACCAAGCCAGGTCGCCCTTGTTGTGCAACCAGAGGAACGCACCTCCGGTCGCCACGACCGCGGTGCCGAGGCCTCGCAACAGAGCGGACGACGTGGCCGAAAGGATCTTCCTGTTCGGCCACCAACGCCCGACCGCACACGCCGCCGCGACTCCTGCGCCGGCCAGCACGAGGAGATGTCCCGGCAGGCTGAACCACTCGTCGGTGGCGACTGTGAGGGTGATCCAGCTCAGCGCGGCCGCCACCGCACTTGCGACCTGGTTTCTGCGTGCTCAAGCGGCGAGCATGCTGGCGTGCGACTTCTTCCATGTCGACTGCGTCGTCACGTTGAAGCGGGTGTACGTGTTCTTCGTGATGGAGGTCGGCACCCGCTATGTCCACATCTTCGGCACCACCACCGATCCTGACGGGCGCTGGACCACACAGCAGGCTCGCAACCTCCTTATGAGGCTGGACGATCGGGCCAGCGACTTTCGATTCCTGGTTCGTGACAGAGCCGGCCAGTTCACGGCGTCGTTCGATGCCGTTCTCGCTGACGCCGGGATCGACGTCGTGAAGATCCCGCCGCGGTGCCCGCGGGCAAACTGCTACGCGGAACGGTTTGTCGGCACCGTCAGACGCGAGCTCACCGACCGACTGCTCATCATCAATGAGCGTCACCTCAAGTCAGTGCTGAACCGCTACCTGTCCCACTACAACCACCGTCGACCACATCAAGCGCGGCACCACACCCCACCGCGACCTGATCACCCGATCGCAGAGCCCGGCTGCAGGTCCGTACGTCGTCGGCGAGTACTCGGCGGCTTGATCAACGAGTACGAACCTGCAGCGGCCTGATACGCAGGTCAGGCCCTGTGCCGCTCGAAAAGTCATCGCTGCACGTCACGCGGCGTATCTGTACTCGTTGATGAGTCCGCCGAGGATCTGGGTGCGCCGCAACTGGCGGGTGTCGAGGTCGTGGATCGAGGTGGGGTGCTCTTGGGCTTCGGGCGGCCGCTGGTGGCGTGACTGGTGGGGGCGATGCTTGTTGTAGTGCTCCTGGTAGGCGGCAAGGGCTTGGCGTGCGTGGGCTTCTCCGATGATGAGGATGTGGTCGAGGACCTCGCGGCGGATTGTGTCGATGAGGCGTTCGCAGTGGGCGTTTATTCGCGGTGTCTGCGGCGCGCTCTTGATCACGTGTAGCTCGTCGGCGTGGAAGACGGTGTCGACCGCCGTGATGTATTTGCTGTCGCGGTCGTGTATCAGGAAGCGCAGGGTCTCCATGCGCGTTCCGAGGTCTGCGGCGAGGTTCCTGGTCTGCTGCACTGTCCAGGCCTGCGTTGGATGGGTGGTGACGCCGGTGATGTGCAGGCGCCTGGTGCTGTGCTCGAGAAACGCCAACACGTACAAGCGTTTGCCGAGCACGGTGTCAATGTGGAAGAAGTCGGTGGCGACGATGCCCTCGGTCTGGGCGGTGAGGAACTGCCGCCAGGTGGGACCGGAGCGAGGTGGTGCCGGACCGATGTCCGCCGCGTTCAAGATCTCCCAGACGGTGGAGGCGGCGATTCGGTGGCCGGGTCTGGCCAGTTCGCCTTGGATCCGCCGGTGTCCCCACTGCGGGTTCTTCTCTGCAAGCCGCAGGACGAGCGTCTTGATCGCTGCTCGGGTGGGTGGGCGTCCGGTGCGTCGTCTCGCGGTGTAGTCCCACTTCCAGGAGATGAACCTGCGGTGCCAGCCGAGCACCGTGCCGGGCGTGACTGGGAAGACCTCGCGCCAGCGCGAACGAGGTATCAGCCTGGACAGGGCTGCGAACCAGAATCGGTCCGCCGGCTCGTAGCGCACCGGGCCTGCGAGTTGTCGGCGAAGCACGGTGTCCTCGAGCCGCAGCACCAGAAGCTCCGTGTCTTTCGCTGCCTCACCGCGGAGCAGCGCCGACGCGGCGGACAGCAACTTCCGAGTCACCTTGTACAGCAGAGACAGGATCACCCGAGCATGCTCGCAGCCTGGGGAGATGCGCTGCCACGCTGCGGTGACGACTTTTCGAGCGGCACAGGACCAGCACCACATCGACCCGACCACGCGTCACCCACCTCGCCAGACTCGACCTGGCCCTCGCCGCGTAACCGAATTGGGCAACAGAGTCCCACAGGAGCCGCACCGCTTCGCCGAGCGCGGCTGGTAGGACCTCCGAACAAAGAGGCGCACCCGCGTCGGGTGCGCCTCTTTGTTGTTCCTGAAGGCGTTGACCATCAACACAAGACCGATCAACTTGGCCTGGATTACCTGGGTCGTAGTGGATGAGTCGTACCAATAAGGCCGGGCGCGCAAGCTGCGAGCGTCCTGAACAGGCATCCGACTGGACTAGTCCGATTCATTCTCTTCAACATGTACTACCTATTGACTGTCGCAGCCGCCGAGCCCTACCTTGGGGACCTGCGCGCTTCCTGTCCTCGACTCGACGAGTACCTGTGACAGTTTCGTCCACTGTGGACTCTGCGTTGGCCCGCCGCCAGTAATGAGAACTCTTGGCCAGGACAAGGAGTTCAGGCATGGCGCGAGTGTTGCTGCGGGCCGTGGTCGCGGTGGTGCTGGCCGTGGTCGGGGTGACGACCCCGGTTTCGGCGGCGGGTTCTGCCGCTCCGGTGCCGGACGTGAACGGGGTCGCCGCGGGTAACGCCGCGATCGGGTCGGTGGATCTGGCCGGCAGGTGGAGCTTCACACCGGCGGGCCGGCCGGCCACGACGATCACCGTGCCCGGTGGTGGCTGGTACAAGCAGGGCTTCACTGACGTGTCTGAGGCGACGTATTCGCGGACCATCACCGTGCCTGAGTCGGGGCAGCCGCAGTCGGCGTGGATCGAGTTCGGTGCGCTCATCCGCAGCCGCCAGCTCTCGTCGCGCTCGACGATCTGGACCGCCCGCAGCAGCAACGAGTCCGCGCCGCGCACCACCCGCAACGGCAGCAGGCGGCAGCCCAGCGACCGGGCTATGCCCAGCTCCGCCGAGCACCACGACGACGCCGTGTACGCGGGAGAGACCACGCACAGCACGGCGTCCGCCCAGCGCAACCGCTCGTAGAGTCGTTGCTCCCAGTCGTCCCCGGCCACGATGCCGTGCAGTGGAGCCTGCGCAGCTGACCAGCGAGTTCCATCTCCACCGTCGCTCCACACACTCCTGAGTGACACCGTACGAGAGGAATCGATGAGCGTGAGCAGAAGGATCAGTCGCCTCATGGCCGCCGCGGGATTACCGCTGGTCCTGGCCCTCAGTACCGCCAGCTATATCGTCGCCGACGCGCCGGGAGCCCAGGCCGCCACAGTGGGCCCGTGCGACATCTACGCCTCCGGCGGCACGCCGTGCGTCGCCGCGCACAGCACCACCCGGGCGCTGTACGGCGCCTACAACGGTCCGCTGTACCAGGTCCGCCGCTCGTCGGACAACACCACCAAGGACATCGGCGTGCTGAGCGAGGGCGGGGTAGCCGACGCGGCCGCGCAGGACGCGTTCTGCGCCAGCACGAACTGCGTCATCACCGTCATCTACGACCAGTCCGGCCGGAACAACCGCCTCACCCAGGCCATGGGTGGCGGCGTGCCGGGCCCCGGCCCTGGCGGGTCGGACAACCTCGCAGACGCGAAGGCGGCGCCGATCAGCATCGGCGGTCAGAAGGCGTACGGCGTCTACATCGCGCCCGGCACCGGCTACCGCAACAACAACACCAACGGCATCGCGAAGGGCGACCAGCCGGAGGGCATCTACGCCGTCCTCGACGGTACGCACTACAACAACGGGTGCTGCTTCGACTACGGCAACGCGCAGACGAACGCCATAGCCGACGACATCGGCATCATGGAGACCATCTACTTCGGCAACAACAAGGTGTGGGGCTACGGGGACGGCAGCGGCCCATGGATCATGGCCGACATGGAGTGGGGACTGTTCACCGGGGTGAACGCGCGGTACAACCCCATGCCCCCCATCAGCCACCGCTTCCTGACGGCCATCGTCAAGGGCGAGCCGAACCACTGGGCGATCCGCGGCGGCAACGCGCAGTCCGGCGGGCTGACGACCTTGTTCGACGGACGCCGCCCCAACGGCTACCACCCGATGAAGAAGGAAGGCGCCATCCTGCTCGGCATCGGCGGCGACAACAGCAACACCGCCCGCGGCACCTTCTACGAGGGCGTGATGACCTCCGGCTACCCGACCGCGGCGACCGAGGACGCCGTACAAGCCAACATCACGGCAGCCGCCTACGCACCGGGCGACCCGCAGCAGGGCGCCCAGATCGTGGGCGGCGCGTCCAGCCGCTGCGTCGAGGTGCCGAACGGCAGCACCACCAACGGCACCCAAGCGCAGCTCTGGGACTGCGGTAGCGCCAGCCAGCAGCGCTGGACGCACACCGCCGGGAGACAACTCCAGGTCTACGGCAACAAGTGCCTCGACGCCTCCGGCCGAGGCACCAGCAACGGCACCCAAGTCGTCATCTGGGACTGCCACGGCCAGAACAACCAACAGTGGAACGTCAACGCCAACGGCACCATCACCAGCGTCCAGTCCGGGCTGTGCCTCGACGCCAACGGCGCCGGCTCCGCCAACGGCACGAAGCTGATCCTCTGGGCCTGCCACGGCGGCAGCAACCAGCAGTGGAAACTCCGCAGCTGATCGTCGGAGAACGTCCGGTCGGGCGTGCCGCCGTCGTGGTCTTGCGGCGGCACGCCCGGCCCTCTCCGGCACTTCCTCGATCCTGTGCCGCTCGAAAAGGCGTCACCGCAGCGTGGCAGCCCATCCATCCATACTGGGAGCATGCCGGGATGATCGTGTCCCTGCTGTACAAAGTGACCCGGAAGTTGCTGTCCGCCGCGTCGGTACTGCTCCGCGGTGAGGCGGAGAAGGATGCGGAGCTTCTCGTGCTGCGGCACGAGAACACCGTGCTTCGCCGGCAGTTGGCCGGCCCGGTCCGCTACGAGCCGACAGACCGATTCTGGTTCGCCGCGTTATCCAGGCTGATACATCGTTCGCGCTGGCGGGAGGTCTTCCCGGTCACGCCTGGCACGTTGCTGGGCTGGCATCGCAGATTCATCTCCTGGAAGTGGGACTACACCGCGCGACGGCGCATCGGACGTCCGCCCACCCGAGCAGCGATCAAGGCGCTCGTCCTGCGGCTTGCAGAAGAGAACCCACGGTGGGGACATCGACGGATCCAAGGCGAGCTGGCCCGACTCGGCCACCCGATCGCCACCTCCACCGTCTGGGAGATCCTGCACGCGGCAGGCATCGATCCGGCACCACGCCGATCCGGCCCCACCTGGCGCGAGTTCCTCACCGCCCAGGCCGAGGGCATCATCGCGGCAGACTTCTTCCACCTCGACACCACACTCGGCACACGCCTGTACGCATTGGCGTTCCTCGAACACGGCACCAGACACCTGCACATCACCGGCGTCACCACCCACCCGACACGGGACTGGACAGTCCAACAGGCCAGGAACCTCTCCGCCGACCTCGGAACGCGGATAGAGTCCCTGCGCTTCCTGCTGCGCGACCGCGACAGCAAATACGGCGAGGCGTTCGACGCAGTCTTCGAAGCCGACGAACTACGTGTGATCAAGAGTGCACCGCGAGCGCCCCGGATGAACGCCCACTGCGAACGGATCATCGGCACTATCAGGCGCGAGGTCCTCGACCACGTCCTCATCATCGGAGAAGCCCACGCGCGCCAAGTCCTCACGGTCTACCAAGTCCACTACAACAAGCACCGACCTCACCAGGCCCGCAACCAGCTACCACCCGAGGCTCAAGAACAACCCGCCGCCGTGCACGACCTCAAGACCCAAAGGCTGCTGCGCACCCGGATCCTCGGCGGGCTCATCAACGAGTACAGATACGCCGCATGACGTGCAGCGATGACTTTTCGAGCGGCACAAGCTACAAACTCACAAGAGCGAATATTGCAGAGGCGGCGCGAAGGGGAATTCCGCTGCGCGTAGGGATAGTCAAGCTGTCTGAGGACCAAGACATCGAAGCTGCAACGGAGGAGCTCGTAAGCATTGGAGTTCGACGAAGTGCCATCGGTGTCGATGATCAGCGCGGCGTCGGGCGCGGAAGAGGCTCAGCGGCCTGTAACACTGAAGATGAACTCTGCGGTAAGTGTGCTGGCGGTGTATTGGCGATCATGCCAGATGGCACCGTGCAACCTTGTGTCTTCTCGCGTGACGCGAAGTTCAAGGTAGGCAACATTACCGCCGATAGCATCACTTCGGTGATCACTGGCGGCCGACTGCACCGCATGAGGGAGGACCTGACGTCTGTTTTCCTTCAGCGAGGGCTTATTGGGGTTGATTGTTCTCCAGCTGAGCCGGCAGGTATCGAAGGCTGCGGGCCCGCGTGTAGTCCAGCGTGTATACCGGTGGGCAATTGCAACCCAGTAGTTAACCCGCCACCGTGTAACCCTGTTGCGGGCCACCCTCCGCAGCCTGAGCCGACGCCTCGACCGCCGGGGCCGGTCTGTGGACCCTATGACAAGCGTTAGCGGTATTTCTGGCCTCTCCGCCTGGCACGAACGTCGGGCGGAGAGGTGACGATCGTACGCGCGGTCGTACACCGCCGCCTTATAGCTGCTGACATAACTTGCGAAGAAGGAGCACGTAGCCGTAGCTCCGAAATCGGTAAGTGATGGCGTAAATAAAGAGGTTCAAGTCACTACCGACTTGAACCCCCACGTGTCCGAGGGCGAAGTCGCACACTATTGACCCACGTAGCCCTTCCTGGCCCTGAGTAGGCCCATCTGGCCCGTTCCGCCCGTCCCGCGATGGATACGCGGGACGGGCCTCACGCGTTGCGTTTCAGGGCCGTGCCGGCAGATATCCGCAGCGGGGGACGGGGGACAGCCTGATTCAGGCTGTCCCATCGCAGGAAGGCGTGTCTATGGGCAGGTTGGTGAGAGTCGTGCTGCCGGAACGGGCTGCCGTGGGTCTGCGGGGCCGCCCAGCTCTGCTCGACTTGGCGAAGGTGTTGGGCACGGCCTCCACAGCCGCCCGACGGTTTGGTCCTCGCAAGGAGTGGCTGGCCCAGCCTTACGCGCCGGACGTGGCGTCAACTGCCCAGTTGCACCACCGACGGTCGGTGTTAGCTGTTCACCGGTGGACGCACCTGTCGGCGTACACAGTCGATTACGTTGTGCGTTCTGGGAAGGGCGAGCGGGGCGGCGTTGCTCCAAGAGGGGCTTTCGCCCCTTGTTCGTGCCGCCCTGTGCCGGTGACCCTGAGTACACCATGCCTGTCGGGGAGCGGACAGGGGCGAAGCAATGGAACAGTCGCACGAACTCGCGACCAATCCTGAGGTCCGGGACCTTGTCGACCAGCTCGTCGGTGTGCTGATGGGAGGTGTATCCCAGTCAAGCATGCACGGGCGAGGCGAACAGCTGCTCGACGTCGAGGTGAATGGGGTTCGATGTCGTTGCCAGCTGGTGACCGACGCCGGCGACACCAGTCCTGCGGTGCTCAGCCCGAGAGAGCGCGAGATCGTATGGATGGTCTCCAAGGGGCACACGAACCTGGCGATTGCTGACGTGCTCGGTATCAGCACATCGACTGTGTCGACGTACCTCCGCCGGATATTTACCAAGTTGAGGGTCAAGTCGAGGGCGGCCATGGTCGCCTACGTGCTCGGCGCGGAGTACCGCTCACGTGGATCGGCAAGTCCTATCGTCGAGCGATAGTTCGTGCAGCAGCCAAATGCACGTGTCGACGGCTCGAAAGAGAGTGGGCAGGTGTGCGCTCTCGTTGGGGCCATGAGCACCGTCATCGGGTAACGCGAATCCGAGGAGGACGGTCTCTAGTCCGAGCACCGTCCTGAGCTGACTCACTGCGGCGATCGTTCCGCCGGACGGCAACAACACCGGTGCTACGCCGAAGACTCTCCGGCAGGCGCGCGCCGCGGCGTCAACCGCGGAATGCCGGACATTGGTCCAGACGGGCGGTGTCTGTTTGGTGACCTGGAAGGTGGTGGAGACGCCGCATGGGCTTTGTGCAGCGAAGTGCCTGTGCAGCAGGCGGACTACGTGATCAGGTCGCTGGTAGGCGACCAGGCGCAGGCCTAGATTGGCCATCGCGGCCGATGGAATGATCGAGCTGCCGCCGTGACCCTGACGCCCGCTCGTGATGCCGTGCACGTCGAGAGCGGGACGGATGGTGGTGCGCTCGAACGCGGTGAAGCCCGGCTCACCCCAGCATCGCGCGGCGTCGACGTCGCGCCCGGCCTTGGACAGCCTGCGGACGTCGCGGTAGAAGGCCGGTACGGCGATGCGTCCATCCGTGTCGTGTAGCGAACTGATCAACCGGCACAACACGTTCGCGGGGTTGGGGACGGCACCGCCGTAGGTCCCGGAATGCCGTTGCCGCTCCGCGCCGACGATCGTCAGTTCCGCCGCCACCATGCCGCGGAGTGCCGAGGTGATCACTGGCTGGTCGGGGCCGAGCATGCGGGTGTCCGAGACCAGTGCGACGTCCGCGCTGAGGCGGCGCAGCACGTTGGGAAGATGCGGGCTGCCGATCTCTTCCTCCCCGTCGAGAACGCACACCACGTTGATCGGCAAGGCACCCGTCGTGCGGAGGTACGCCTCCAGTGCGGCGAGGTGGGCCAGCAGTTGCCCCTTGTCGTCCGAGACGCCGCGACCGACGACCCGCTCACCGACGCGGCGCATGCTGAACGGAGGCGACGTCCACGCGCTGCGCGAACCGGCAGGTTGCACATCGTAGTGTCCGTACATCAGCAACGTCGGTCGTCCAGGTGCGCCCCGCCATGCCGCGTGGACCACCGGATGACGTGCTGTGCTGACCACGGCCACGTCGGACAGCCCGATGCGGTGCAGGTGTCGCGCGAGTTGGTGCGCCGCGCGGCGGACGTCCGGCGCGTGCACGGGATCCGCGCTCACTGTGGGAATCGAGACGAGATCGCCCAAGGTGCGGACGTACGCGTCCCGGTGTCCTCTGGAGTAGAAGAGCGCGCGGCGCACCTGGGTGGTCATGCCGACACCGCGTGCACCGGTGGGCCGAGCAACCTGCGGATGGTGCCGCCCAGGACGAGTGCGGCGTCGGAGGGGCGCAGCCCCAGTAGTTCGATCTTGCGCAACTCGAGTCCGGGGTGCAGCCACGGCCCGTCGGAGCCGAAGAGCAGTTTGCCCGCCCCCGCACGGCGCACAGCTTCCACTAGGTAGTCGAACCGCCGGACGCCCGAGGTGTCCGCGTACAGGTTCGGATGGCGCGCCAACTGGTCGATCACCACCCTGTGCGCGCGCCAGTCGTCGGCGAAGCTGCCCAGGTGCGGCACGACGAACACCACATCCGGGTACGCGGGGAGGAGCAGGTCGAGTGCGTGAGGCCTGCTCGCCACGTCGTAGACGACCGGCAGCCGCCACTGGCGTGCGGCTTCGCACACCTCCCGTCCGATCGGCGCTTCGTTGCGATGAGCCTTCAGACCGCGGAGACCGTGCTCCACAACGGCTTCGCCGACCAGATCGCCGACTCTGCCCGCGTCCCGGCGGGCGTGGACCCATCCGAAGCCGATCAGCCGCCCTGGATGGCGTGCGACGACACGGGCGACCTCGGCGTTGGCACGCCGGGAGTCGCTGTGGAACACCGGCATCACCACGGTGCGACCGATGCCGGCGGCCTCGGCCCGCCTCAAGTAGTCACCGAGGCCCGCTGAACTGTTCCACGGCGCCGTCAACGCCTCACCCCGGCCGGCGTGGCAGTGTCCATCGATGATCACGGCGGCAGACCGATCAGCCGCGCGGCGCGGCGCCGTTGGTCGAGATGAGCGCACGAGTGCTCACCGGACGGCGGGCGCCAGGCCCCGGCAACGGCCCCACGCCGCGCCGCTGCACCTGCTGGCTCTGGGACCGCTGCGCCAGCCCGAGCGACTGCGCGCTGGTCAGCCACTCCTCGGCGTCGCCCGAGATCTTCGCTAGCAACGCTTCGAACTGCGCGCGCTCGGTCTCCAGCACGTGCGGCTGCGCCAGCCACCGGAGCACTTCGCGTCCGGCCACCGCCATGCGTTGCCGTGGCGAGCTGACCAGTCGCTCGTTGAAGTACCGGACCAGGATGCTCTCGACGACGTCCCACGTGTTATCCGCACCGAACAGCTTCTTGACGTCGTCGGAGCCGAGCACCCGGAACGCCTCGTCGAGCAACTGCATCACTTCGACGCGCAGCACGTTGAGATGGCCGTAGGACATGAACTTCAGGTTGTTGCGCAGGTCCAACCCGGACCGCCGGACCACGGCGATGCTGCCGAAGCTCGGATCGTAGGCGCGCTCGCGGATCACGTCGGAGATCCGCTTGTCGCGCCAGTACAACGCCACCTCGTTCGTGAAGTGGGTGAGCAGCGGGTGGAAGTCGACGTTGGGCCGCGACCCGGTGGGGACCGCCGCGTTGCCGTACCCGAAAGCCTTGCGATAGGCCGCCAACCGATCCCTGCGCGTGTACCGCAGCACCTCGCGCCGGTCGAACTGGTACAGCCCGTAGGCGCCCACCCCGCCGGACAACATGACCGTGCCCGCCCGGAAGAGCTCCTGAAGCTTCTGGATCGCGCGGAACACGCCGATCCGCTCGTGCTGGTAGATGTAGTAGAGATCGCCGACCGCGATGAACCGCTCGGACGCGACGTTCTCGTCGTACGCCTCGACCCCGTGCGGCACCCGCGTGACGCCGAGGTCCGCCGCCGCCTCAGGACCGATCCCGACCAGTTGCGCGAGCCCCTTGTCCGGTGGTGGTGGGGCCTTGTCGTCAGCCGTGACCACCGCCTGGAGCAGCTCGTTGATCTGCTTCACCAGCGCGTCGGCCAGCCCGGGGTGCTCGGTGAGGCTGTCCGCCAACCGCTCCCGGACCACCGTCCCGTGCAACGCCGCGACGCGGTCGAGGAGGTCCTGGATCCCCTGCTCGGTGTTCGCCATCGTCGCCTCTCCTCGTCGCGCCTACTACTGGATGGCCTGCGCCAGGTCCGCCGCACGTTGCAGCTGTTGCCGCAACTGCTGCAATGCCTGCTGCACGCGAGCTTCGTGGTAACTCGGCGGTGCTCCCGGCTGGGTGATGAGCGCCGCGGCGACGAGGCCCTCCAGCCGCCGCGCGGTCGGGGCGAACGTACGGACGCCCGCCTTGCCGCCGTCACTGATCAGACGTGGCCCTTCGACGGTTGCGAACTGCTCCACCCAGTCGAGCAGCTCGGCGATCGTCATGGGTGACTCGGTGTCGCCGAAAGCCAGCGGAACCGTCTGTCGCTCGGCGGCGCCGAGGAACACGGAGTCCATCGCGAAGTACGTCTCGCCGACCGTCTCCGCGACGACTTCGAGCTGCCGCGAGAGCAGCACGAGCTGGGTGCCGAGGAACGGGTGTTCGCCTGGGCTGGAGATTCGGTCGAATGAGCCGCGCTGGCTTTTCCACATGCTGAAGAGGGTGCCGACGTGGCCGACGAGCATGAGGAACTCGGTGTACTCGTGTTCCTCTTCGAGGGTGTTCACCTTCTCGCGGGTCATGCCGAGGAGAAGGCGCAACCGGCCGAGCTCGCCTGCGACAGTGGCCGGATCGAGCACCACGCCGTTTCCGACGAGGTTGAGGAACAGTTGGTCCACCCGCTGAACTCTCGGGCCGCCCTCAGCGCCGAGCTCTTTCGGGATCTCTTCCAGCCGTGAGCGCACGATCGCACGGACTGCCGCCACGTCCTCCGGATCGGGGTCGGGCAACAGGGGCCTGATCCGGTCGAGAATTGTCAGGGCGGCGGTCACGAGAAGGTTCGCTTGCTGGTAGATGCTCGCCTGGGCGCCGGTGAGTGCGCCGAGATCCGCTTGGATCGAGGCGGCGTAGCTGCGCGGTGTCCAGGACACCTCGGTGTGGCCGGCGACCTCGGTGCTGGTGAACGCCTGACTCAACGCCGCGACGAACCCGCGCGGATCCTGACTGCGTGGCCGCCAGCCGAGAACGTCCTTGAGCGCGGACTCCACTAGCTGACCTGACTGTCCCGTCGCCACGCCGCCACTGCGGGCACCGCCACCTCCGCCGCCGATGTCGACGCTGCTCACCAGCAACGGGAAGGGCTGCGAGCCGGATCTCGGCGCGTTGCCGTTCTGATAGGGGTAGTCCCGTTCCCACAGTCGAACGTCGAACTGCTCGGGGCTGTTGACGTAGACCGGCGTGAGCCGTTCCGGTTGTCCGTCGAGTGTCTTGTAGCTGATCGAGTAGATGCCAGGTGCCGGCGCCGACCACGTGTAGTGGCCGTCCTTGTCACTCGCGAAATCCGCCAGCTCCGCGCCGTCCGGATGGCTGCGCGCGACCAGCCGCACGTTGGGTACCGGCTTGTCGTCGTTGTCGAGGACGGACCCGTGGATCAGCGGTTCGTCGAGCACCAACGACAGTTGCACCACGGCCCCAGGCTGCTCCGCTCCGACCGTCACCACCACCGGTGGGCCCGCCATCGTCCACCTGTGGCCGACGGCGTTGACCGCGTCGGTGGCCAGGTCGATCGCATAGCTCCCCGCTGCCACGTCGAAATCGACGGAGCCGTCGCCGTCCGTGTCGTCATCCTCGACCTCGTCTCCGGTGTGCTGGGACCTGACGACCACGGTCACGTCCTCGACCGGAGTTCCGTCGTCGGTCGTCACCCTGACCTCGAGCGGATACTTGGCATCGGCGACGTCGTAGTCCAGTTCCAGCACGTCTCCCGCCATGAGCTTGAGCTGGCGGGTCGCCTTCGTCCGGCCACCTGTGCTGGCACTGGTCGTCACGACGGTGTGGACGCCTGGGTCCAGATCGGCGAAGACGATCTCGCGGTGGTCATCCGAAGTCACAGCTGTGCGTACCAGCTTGGACGTGGTCGGCCCGCGGAAGAGCTCGACTCGGACGTCGGGTCCGAGCGTCAGGCGGATCTCGGCGGGCACCGGCTCGTAGGAGATGACGAGTGGTTCGTTGATCTCGCGGGGATCGAACTGGAAGGTCTGTGCCGGGGGTATGGCGCGGTAGCTGTCGGCACCGAGCTTGCAGATGCCGGGCCTCACGGTGACCAGTGCTGGCCAGCTCAGGTCCTTCGGAACTGCAAATCTGAACGTGCGGTCCTGTCCGACATCTACTGGGTCCGGGTTCCATTCGTCCGTCGACACGCGGATCTCGCAGTCCACGTGCTTACCGCTGTTCTTGCCCTTCAGCTTGATCCGTCCCTCGAGCTGAAGCCCGCCTGCGGTCTTCTTAGCCATGTCAGTCCTCCTCGGTCCGCGACGCCGGGCAGGTCACCACCTGCTGGGACGAGCTCAGCTCGTCCCAGCAGGTGAGGGTGGCGAGATGGCAGTCCCAGAGCGCACGTTCGCCGCGTTCGACGCCATCGACCACGCTGGCGTGCCACCTGCGCCACCGGACGTCCCTGTCGCGTGCCACGGTGGCCAGGTCGTCGAGCCGCTCGGTTGAGGCGATGCCGGTGCTCGCGTCGCGGCCCATGGCGATCAGCCTCGCGTGACAGTCGTGGAGAGCTCGGACGGTGAGACCGGGAGCGATGGCCGCGATCGCTTCATGCAGTGCGCCGCGAAGGTCGTCGACGTCCTCGGAGGCACGGCGTACGGGCTGTGGAACCGCACGGACCGCGGGATGGTCCTGGCTCACCGTGAGTGCGAGCGCGCCCAGATTGTCCCGCAACGCGTGTAGTGCCGTCCACAGTGTCTGAAAGGCGGTGTCCGTCGACATTGGACTATCTCCTTCCGAGGGCTTCGTAGAAGTTGTGGGCGATGACGCCGGGACGGGCGAGGCCGCCGTCGAGTGCGATGCGGGTGGCGCCGATCAGGAACCGCTCGGGCACGATCCCCGGATCGTTACCTGAGGCCAGCCGCCGCGCGGCCTCCGTGCTGATCTGTTGTTCCTTGTGGCCGAAGAGAAGCACCTCGGTCAGGCGCCTGCCGCCCAGAGCGCGGAACGGCTGGTAGCAGATCGTGTCCACGACGAGCGGAACGACCCGGTGAGCGGTGGACAGCAGTGCGTGGGGGATGGATCCGCGCGCCGGGTTCGGGTAGAGCTGCCTCCACAGCCTCTGGAAGCGATCAGCCTCGCCGTCGAATCCCATGCGCCGCAACAGTTCGATGCTGAGGAACGCGCGCAGGTACGGCGTCGGGTGCGGACCGCGGGGGCTGTAGGTCGTGACGGTGGCGGGACCGCGGCCGATGACGTCGAGCAGTGACGCGACAACCGCGGGGCCGCCGAGCAGGAGACCGCTGAGGTCCGCGTAGGTCTCCCGGTTCCACCGCTGCCAGGTCGCCACGACCGCGCGGGGGTAGCCGGCGGACTCCAGCCTGCGGGCCAACGCGCGCGGGATCACCTGCGCCAGGCCAAGGTCGTTCTGCAGGTTGTGGCTGACCTCGTGCAAGATTGCGCCGAGTGTCCACGGGTTCACCAGCCGGTGGTACGGCAGCTGGATCAGCGGGAAGGGGTTGAGCTCGCGACCCAGGCGCCGCAGCGGAATGCTCCTGCGGAACGTGGCCGGCGAGAACCCTGTGCGCACGTAGGAGAACGGCGGTGGCGCCGGGATCGGTTTGGCCTCGCCGATGCCGAGGAAGGCGACCTGGTAGCAGTCGAGCGCGATCCGGTCGCACGCCAGCAACCACGGGGCGAAGCGGGACTGTCGCTGCCCGAACAGCTCGAAGTAGAAGTCCCAGACGGTCTCCACCGCGCGCACCTGGTCGTGGGCGCGCTCCTTGGTCACCAGCAGGCGGGTCAGGTGCGCACTGTTCGGTTGCCGCCGGGCGCGCTCGCCAGCCGTGGCGACCAGGCGGGTGCGCCTGATCAACAGGTCCCTGAGCCGGACGATGAGCGCGTTGACGGCCTGCACGTGCCCGCGGCTTGGGGCGGCCGCGTCTACGCCGAACTCCCCGTCGGCGAACGGTCGCAGCGCGGCGGCGTGGCGGACCACGTTGACCGACTGCACTCGCAGCCACGGCTGCAGCACGGGAGCGGCGGCTGTTCGCCGGATGCCCGAGACGGTCGCGCGACTCGTCGTCGTTGCGACCCGTACTGCCGTGCCGTTGTTCTGGGCCAGTCGCTGTCCGCCTGTCGTGTCCATCTTGCGCTCGCTCAGCGACCGCAGTTCACGCAGCGGGCAGGTGCACCGCCGGTGGCCGCCTGCGGTGTGGTCTGGTGGAATCGGCGATCCAGCTGCCGCGAACGCCGATAGGCACCGACGCACTCGCGCGGGCTGGACATGACGCGGGCGGTCTGCCCCGCGAGTGTCCGCACCGCCGTGCGCGGGGTGACCGGGCGACCCTGGGCGGTCTGCCTGGCGAGGCTGCGTGCCGTCCGCTGGACGACGGTCGGCAGGACGCGCAACAGCGGCCTGGTGGCAGGGTTGCGCCGCAGAGTCCTCGTCATGGCCGCCACTCCGCGCACGAGCTGCGGTGTTGAACGCATGATCACCTGGGCGGCACGGGGAACCACCCGCGCGGCCAGAGGGATGAGCGCTCCCGCGAACGCCTCGGCCTCCGCTTCGCTGGCGGCGGTGGCGGCCGCGTGTCCCATGTGTTCCATCAGCGCGTTCGGGTACGCGCGGCGGATCGGGTTGACCTCCGACTCCCACTCCTCCTCGAACTCCTGCTGCGGCAACAGGTCTGACAGTGCTCGCCCGATCGCGGCACCCGCCGGGCCGCCGATGCGGGCGCCCGTGGAACCGGACGGTCCGCCGATCGCGGCGCCGACGCTGCCGAGTCCGCCGAGCGCTGACCGCGCGGCGGCGAGACCGACCCGGCGCAGTCCGGGGTGGCGCGCCGCCCGGCGGGCGAGTCCGGCAATCGAGCGGAAGAACTCCTCGGACTCGTCCTCGGCTTCGAACTCGTCCTCGAACTCGAGTTCGTACTCGGACATGGGTCGCAACGCATCTGCGGTGACAGTCATCTGCCGACCTCCGTGTTCAGCTCGGGTGCGTGGCGTTATCCGAGTGCCGCACGCCGCGGCCGCGTCATGGCCGGAGTCGACCGTCGCGCGGCCTGGGTCGCGCGGGCGTTGCGCCGCAAGGCGTTGGCGCACGTGCGCGGACTGCCGAGCACACGCCGGGTCTGGGCCGCCATCACCCGGCCCGCGACCTGCCTGGTCACCGGACGCCCGGTTGCAGCTCGCTGGGCGAGCGCCCGCGATGTGCGCTGCACGATGGTGGGAACGGCCCGGACGGCGGGCCTCGTGATCCGTCTGCGGCGGAGGATTCGGGTGAGAATGGCGGTTCCACGGACCAGAGACGGCAGGATGCGCCGGAGTTCGGAACGGTCGGAAGCCGACAGGGTCATCAGTGTCGCGGCTCCGGCCATCGCTTCGGCTTCGGCCTCGGTCTGCGCCTGGGAGGCAACCGTCGCCATGAGTTCGGCAACGGCCTGGCCGGGGTTCAGCGGTGCGGCTTCGTCCTCGAACTCGCCCTCATACTCGCCTTCGTCCTCATACTCCAGCTCGTCCTCGAACTCGCCTTCCAGTTCGCCTTCACGCAGCAGGTTGGACGCCGCGCGACCGAGAACGCCGCCGAGTGGCCCTCCGACTGCCGTGCCCACGATCGGCGCCGCGACCCTGGCGACGTTGCGCAGCACAGGGGCCGCCCGGCGGATGAACGCGCCGATCCGGCGGAAGAACTCCTCGCCTTCGTCCTCGTACTCGCCTTCCTGCTCGTCCTCGTACTCGCTCTGTCCGATCAATCCGCCGGCGATCCTTCCGAGCGTACCGAGAAACTCCTCGCCCTCGTATTCGCCTTCGAACTCCCCCTCGAATTCATCCTCGAGCTCCAGCTCGTCCTCGAACTCGGTCGCGCGTAAGGGTTGCATCACCGCACCTCCGTGGCTGGCAGCTGTTGTGGCTGACCGTACTGGTGAGATGCGACGGCGGACATCGACACGTTCATGTCAAACACGTTTGATGGCCGCAGGAACGTGTGTCGTGCGTTCGTGCGACACCGTGCCACAGATCGCCCGTGTGGACGATCGCATCGCGTCGTCGGCTCGGTATCGTGGGCATGATGGGCCGGAAAGTCGACATTCGTGAGATCGGGCAGGTGGATGATCGCGCGAAGGTCGAGGTGCTCGTCCGGCGCCTGGTCGCATTGGTCGGAGGCAAGGCAGCGGCTGAGCAAGTGCTGCTGGACCTCACCGTCGATGGTATTCGCTGTCGTCTAGAAATAACGGATTCCGTAGATACCGTGGAAACCATTTGCGCACTAAGTCCGCGCGAATCCGAGATCGTCCGCATGGTGGCCCAGGGTTATCCGAACAAGACGATCGCGACCGTGCTTGAGATCAGCTCGTTCACAGTTTCGTCCTATATTCGGAGACTATTCGTCAAGCTCGGGGTGAACTCGCGGGCCTCGATGGTCGCTCTCGTGATCGAGCGACATCTCATCCCGTCTGAGTCGCGTCGGCCGACTTGACCTCACGGCGCGCGGCCGTGCGCGCTACATCATCAGGCGTAATGCTCAACTTACCTTAATGCCCCATTGGGGCTGTGCGGCCAACCTGGGGTGAAATTATGAACCTGTCGTGCATGTGGACCTGTTTGGGAAAACTGACCTGGTGGCAATGGTTTGTTCTGTTCGTTTTCGGGCTTATTATCGCTTTAATTACATATGCAACAGGTGGTACGTTGACCGGGGCGGCCCTCAGCGGTCTAGGGTCCGCCTTTGGTGCCACTATCATCTCGTGTGTGAATGAGTGCAGTAGACGGAGATCCGAGTAGCGGCTAGTGAACCGTGCGGTGTCGGGCAGTTCTGCGACGGATGGCTTGGGCACCTGTTCGACAGGAAGAACCGCGACCGAACCGTTGCAGCGATGATGGATTCGCAAGAGTCGGCTATCGAGATCGGTCGTGATGCCGCGAAGAGGCGACTCGCTGAAGCGGAAGCCGAGCTGCCGAGATTCCAGAACGAAATCATCGCGAGGCGTAGCTGCTGGCTGTTCTATGCAGTCTCGACAGCGAACCGGCAGAGCGACTAGCCAGCGGCCTGGTCAGGTTCTCCCGCGCCGGACTGTTCACTTGGTTAAGGAGCAGCCCAACCACCTGATACTTCGCGAGTGGTGACGCAATCCGTGGCAATCCTGGCCGTATCAGAAACCTGTTCAGAGCTGCTAGGGCACAGATGTGCCCAGCGGTTAATCAGCACCCGATATAGAAACGGAGTTCAAGTCGCTAGCGACTTGAACCCCCACGTGTCCGAGGACGAAGTCGCACACTTATTCACCCTCGTAGCGCTTCCTGGCGCTGTGTAGGCCACCTGGCCCGTTCGGCACATGAGGCCCGTCCCTGCGGTGGATCCGCGGGACGGGCCTCATGCGTAGTGCCTGGGGGGTGTTGCCTGCGATTACACCTGCCGGGACGTGTGGGACGCGCCGGCTAGACCTGTCCCTCGTAAGGGCCCGAAGGGCCTGCCCGCCTCGGAGATGAGGAGGCAGAGAGGCACGGGACAGCGCTAGCTCGCCACAACCAGCCGGAACCAAGAGGCTACATCGCGTCGGCGATGTGGATGGAGGTAAAGATCATCGCCGCAGTTGATGCGGTCAAGACCGCAGCTGGCACAAGGAGGCTGACCGAAGCGCACGGCTCCATCAGTGAGGTAATCATGGCGGTGGCTACGCTACCGGCGAACGCGATTGACAAGAAAGTACTTGAGTAAATTTTAACCTGCTTCGATCGATTGGGCGCAGCGACGGCGGGACTCTTCTTCCATGCGATGAGCCCTACCGCAAGCTGAAGTAGTCCCAGAATGGCCGCTAAGACATCTATGCCACCGAACGCATCGCGCTGTCCAAGACTGAGTAGCTGCTGATCGCGGGCGCCGACATACAGGAACACGAGGACGATCATCGGCAATACGACAACAAGCGTCAGTCGAAGAGCCGCCTCAATGTCCGTAGTGGCGATAGTCGAACCAGTATTTGAGCTGGAGGTACGCGTCGCTATCAGCATTAGAAGAACAGCGTAAATGAGGAGTAGTGCTGAGGCGGCAAAGCCAAGGCCCGCCACAATCTCCAAGAGGGTTGAGCGGGCTCCCTGCGTCTTGTCGCCAGCAATCGCGGCGTAGTTAAGGCTAGTAAGGACCAGGCCGAGGAAGGCGGCGATCAAGAGGCGAAGCGAGTCGTCGAAGGAATGTCCGTGCGCTGTGGCACTTACTCTGACCGTCACAACGACCGTAACAGCAGTGAACGCGAAACCGGCCAAGACGCCTGCGAGCTGCGAGTACAGGGAGGCGATCTGGCTGTTGTCGAGATCGATTACCTGCTGGCATGGCGATTCTGAAAGAAGCGTAAGGAAGGGGGTTGGCACGCGACACCTCCCGTTAATGCACCGTCAGTTAGGCGTAGCATCGCAACTGCCTGCATCCGTGTTACGCGCAGTTGGGCTTTATGGGTGACACACCGCCATAGGGATTTTGAATGGTTGCGGTGTAATGGAGGCAGCCTTCGTGTCAGTCTCATACTACATTGCGTGTGATGCACGTGGGGGGGATCTTGCATGCAGTCGATGCTTTGATCGACTGCAAGGCAGGCTTTGGTTCGGTATCCATCCACAAAGGACATATAGATCGGCTCGGCGAGAAACTCTTCCTGTGCAGGGTAGAGGGTGTGCACGGGGGCTAGCCGTGTATCAGCGCGGCAGCAAGCGTGACGAAGGATGGCTGTTCAATGCTCAGCAGGTCGCCTCGATGATGGTGGTTGTAGACGGCGGTCCGAGATCACCTAGTGCTGATTCGCTAGATCAAAGCGGGTCCGGTTGATGGAAGTATGTGGTCATAGCTGCGTAACGTGTGTGGCTGCTGCTGCGACAACGTTACGACTGAAGCGTTGGTGAATCTGCTGCGGCGGCAACGCCGCCGTTGGTGCACTGATCAAGCGACTGTGCCTGGTTCAGGTGAGGTGGGCTACCGGTGAATAATGGAGGCTGCCCGGTAAACGGGTGGAGTGTCATCTCTGCAGCATCAACAAACTCGCAGCTTGCAGGCGTTCTCGCAGGCTTCTTGTTTGCGGGTATCCTTATCTTGTTCGGTCGGCCCGGACCGAAGAATACGCAAACTCTCAGTCTGTTTGCCTCAACGTTCGTGCTACTGACATTCGATAGCTACTTATATAGCTTGGTGGCTGGAGGTAGTGTCGATCAAATTTGTATTCGAGTTTGGACTGAAGCCATGGCCGCCAGCGGCATGCTTGCAGTGGGGGGCGTCGCTCTCATAGAAGGAATCGCGTGGTTGCTGTCGCACCACGCAGATGGTGTAAACGACGGTGAAGTCGATCGTCAGCGAACGATTGACCTAGAGCGGCTATCTAGGTTCATGTTGTTTGGGGTGATGTCCGCAGTAATGCTTCTATTAGGCGCGTTTGCGCTAGATTACTTGGAAATCTTCTTCAGTCGACCTGTCCCTGTGTTGCTCGGATTGATTGTGTCCCTGTCGCCGGTTCTCGTTGGTGGCGGCGTGGCCGTAATCCTGACTCTTCGGCGGGCGGCGCGAATGAGGCAAGTGACTGAAGGGGGTCGCGCGATTGCATCTACAAGGATGCTAGCGGTTTCGGTTTTCGCCCTGCTGGCCTATGCAATCGGCGGACCAGTCTTTTCCGGAGCGCTGACGGTCTTTCCGGCCAGTTCGTGGGATGTGCCGCCAGTTTCGATCGCAATACTCGCGCTAGTATTAGAACTAGTCATTCCAGTAGTGATAATTGTATTGCTAGTGCTGTCTGCGCCGCCATTTACGCGAACCGACGCGGTGAACACCGTAGCTGACTGTGATCCGCTAACTGGGGCAGACGACGGTGGGGAAGTCGCTGCCGTAGAACATGCGAGTCAAGATGGCAACCGATCACCATAATTGCCAAGCTGGTAGTTGAACTTCAACCCCACGGTATCTGCGAAGTGGTCTGTGAAGGCGCGGCGGTTCGCCACGACCAGGCCGCACATCCTCCGCATAGCGCGAGGTCGGGGAACCACGGGTTACCACTACCAGCCATCAGTTGGTAGTCGGGAACCTGCGCGTAGGCCGCCACTGAACTTAGGTTGCTAAACAACCCCGACGTCCTCTGGCTGGTAGTAGACGAGGTAGTTGTGTAAGTCGACAAGCAGTTTGACGTCCTGGTATGGCGGATGGCAGTCGGCCCGGACGAGGACTTCTTCGAGCTGTGCGGCAACTCGCTGGCAGCGAAGGCGTGAAGCTGCAGGTTAGGTATGGCTGATCGGCGCGTCGCCCGCGGAACGTCTGAGGCACATCGCACACTTGACGCTCGTTCGTCGCAAGACGCAGAGCGTTCGAGAGTGTGGAATGACCGAAGCTGATGACCAGCAGCCGGCGCCGGAGCTGCAGACACTGGCGTCGCAGTACATCGCTGACCAGCACGCGACCTATCTGCGGCATCTCGAGTCCGCCGTGCAGAATTCGAGAAACCTCAACATCGCGCTCACGGGCCGTTACGGCACAGGCAAGTCCAGCGTCCTGGACGAGTTCGCGTCTACCAGCGAGCAGAAGACGTTGCGCGTGACGATCTCGTCGCTGGGACCGGTGCCTGCGGCCTCCGAGGGCATGACGCTCACCAACCAGATCCAGAAGGAGCTGGTCAAACAGCTGGTCTACCGGGCGTCCCCACGACATTTCCGCCACTCGCGTTTCAACCGCATCGTCCCGCTGTCCCGCAGGCGCGCGGTCCTGGAGTCCGTTCTGGTGGTCGGCGTGGTCGGCGGGATCCTGGCGTTCCTCAAGCTGCTCCCGGCAGTCGCCGGGACCGGAGCCGGCAACCACTGGTTGGTCCGCGTGCTGGCGTGGCTGGCCTTCGCCGCCCTCGCCGTCGCCGTGCTGGCCACGCTGCGGATGGTCATCTATGGACGGTTCGCGGTTTCTGACGTCTCGGCGGCCGGGGCGACGGTGAAGCTGTCGGCACGCACCTCGACGTACTTCGACGAGTATCTGGAAGAGATCGTCTACTTCTTCGACAACACGTTCCCCGACGTGGTCATCTTCGAGGATCTGGACCGGTTCGACGATCCGCACATCTTCGAGTCGTTGCGCGAGCTCAACACGCTGCTCAACCAGACGGCCAGACGTCGTGAGGCGGACAAGCCGCTCCGGTTCGTGTACGCGATGAAGGACAGCCTGTTCGAGCGGCTGGGAGCCGACACGGTGGATGCGGCGAATGACGCTGCGGCCGCAGAGACCGAGCGCGCCAACCGCACGAAGTTCTTCGACCTCGTGATCCCAGTCGTGCCGTTCATCTCGCACCGCAACGCGCGCGAGCTCCTCGTGCGTGTTCTTGAGAAGAGCGGCGTGAAGGCGATGGACCGCCCGCTGGTGGCGCTGGTCGCCCAGCACGCCACGGACATGCGGTTGCTGACCAACATCTGCAATGAGTACGTGGTGTTCGCGCAACGACTGCTGGGGACGGCGGGAAGCGCACCTGGGCTGACCTCCGCTCGCCTGTTCGCCTTGGTCGCGTACAAGAACTTCCATCTCAAGGACTACGAACAGATCGCGCGGCGGAGCAGTGACCTCGACAGGCTCTACGAGCTGCGGCGGGAACTGGTTCGCACGGGGATTGAAGAGCGCGAGGCGCAGAAGCGCGACATCCTCGCCGGGGTCACCAAGTTCAAGACGATGGACTCGGTGGCCAGGCAGCTCGGTGTCGGGTTGGAGGCGATCGGGTTCGTGCTGAAGGCCGCGTCCACGACTGGCCACGCCGGCTGGCCGTTCCTGCAGTTCTCTGTGGGCTCCGCGCGGTTCGACCAGGACGAAGTCCAGTCGTACGAGTTCTGGGCCGCTGTCGCCGAAAACGGCCAGATCGGGATCCTGGCCCGCTCGGACAACAGCACGCACCCGGTGGGCAGTTTGAGCTGGGAGCAGATCGAGGGCCTGCTGCCCGAGGCCGGTGATCGGCAGCACTGGGAAGAGCTCGATACACGTGCGAGCCAGGAGGCGGTCAAACGTCTCGACCAGGAGATCGCGTCGTTGCGCGCGGCAGATTTCAAGGACCTCGTGCGAGACAGTCGGTTCACGTTGTCCGGAGATGACGGTGAGAAGAAGACCTTCGGTGTCCTCGTCGACACGACGTTGAAGTCGCAGCTGGCCCGCGAGCTCATGAAGCAGGGCTACCTGGACCAGAACTTCGCGCTGTATGCGGCGCAGTTCTACGGGCATTTCACCGGAGTAGACGTCGCCAATTTCATTGTGCAGAGCGTGCAACCGAACATCCCGAATGTCCACCAGACGTTCAAGGGAGCCGACGCCGTCGACAACCTCCTGTCCGAGGCGGGAGAGGACTTCTGTCGCACGGTAAGCGCCTACAACATCCAGGTCCTGGAGCATCTTCTCCGCAGGTCCGGCGACCGCGCGAAGGACATCGCGGATACTGTCGCATCAGACTTCGGTGAGCACGCGCAGAAGTTCCTCCGAGCCTACCTGAACTCCGGTTCGGAGAGAGAAGCGTTCGTGGCGTTGCTGAGCAAGCGGCCGTGGCGTGACTTGTTCACCTATCTGGTCCAGGAGCCCGGCATTCCGGAAGGTGTGCGGGCGCCGCTGGTCGACGCCGCACTTCACGACGCCACGACCGCCCAGGACTACGTGCTGGGGCAGGAGGTGAGGGACTTCATCGCCCAGCACTACCTCGAAATGCCGCTCCTCACCCGCAGCAAGGATGGCGAGGCCGCGGCAAGAGTCGTTGAGTTCCTTGGCGAGCTGGGAGTCGTCTTTGGCGATCTCTCCGGGGTCGAGGAGGTGATGCGGAATCGAATTGTGCAGGCGGAGTTGTACCGCATCACGGCGAACAACCTGCGCGTCGTGCTGGGGAGGCCAGGTGACCTCAGTCTCGACGCTCTGCGTGACCAGCCTCGTGTGTTCGACTTCTGCCTGCGGCGTCTGGATGAGTACGTGGCGGCGGTGCGGAACGACAGCCTCACCCCGCATGCGGTGCTGACCGAGGCGACGCTCATCGAGGTTCTCGGCACCATCTCGTCCGCGTGGAGCGAGGACCAGGTCCGCGACCTGATCGAGCTGGCGGCGCCGGGCAGCCGGATCGAACGCCTCGAGTCCGTCCCGTCCGCATGCTGGCAGGACTTGGCGGCTCGACACCTCTTCCGGCCCACCGTCCACAACGTACGGGCCTACTCGCAAGCAATCGGCGTTGTTGACGAGCAGCTCGCGGGCCTGCTCGTTCGCGCTGAAAGCATCGCCTACGACGATGAAAGCGAAGCCTCCCGGGCGGCCGTCGCGGTCGCCGTGCTGAATGCGGCCGGTGCGATTCCCGATGCCCGACAACGGGTTTCACTGGCCGTCAGTTTTCCGCTGCAGGAGCGCCTGCCGCCCTCGCGGATCGAGCCGGAACCAGGGAATCTCCTCGCGCTGCTGCTCAAGGAGGGAGTGGTCGAGGACGGTCCGGAGTCGTTCGCGCGGTTCCACAGCGGAGGATGGGAGGCGATCGGGCCCGCGATCACGGCGTCGACGAGGTTCGTGGAGTTCATGACGCCTGAGCTGGTCAGCGGGTTCGTCCCGAGCCTGCTGCGCAGTGAGGCGGTTCCGGGCCTGGTCAAGGACACGGTTGTCGGAGGTCTGATGCAGTACGTGCCCGCCGACGATGACCGCGCCGCGCTGGCTGCAGCCGGACAGTACGCATTGTCCGAACGCCGCCCCCTTCCCGCCGACCAGGTGCGCAGAGTGGCCGCAGCGGTGAAGGAGGCGACTTCTGTGATTCGCCTGTTGCTCGGTGCTTCACCTGTGGCGTCCCCGGCGGAGATTGCCGCCGCGCTCTCGGAACTGGGGGCGCAGTACAGCAATCTGGTGAGCCGCGCCCAGGTGCAGTTCGAAGTTCCGGACGACGAGGAGCATCGGAAGATCCTCGACGTGCTGAAGAAGGACGGTGGCCCTGTCGCCGACTACAGCAAGAAGCGGGGAAGGCCCGAGCTGGTCGTGAAGCTGAGGTAGACGAGACGTTCGGGGTTCGGCCTACGCGGCCTGCGAAGTGTCAGCGGCGGAGGCCTTTCCGGGCTGGCGGGCAGGTTTCGTACGGACCTGGCCCTGATCGGCGCGGCAGCCAGGCCGACCACGATGGACAGTGCGGCGGCACCAGACCCCTGGTCGGCGATGATGCGCTGCTAGTGCGCGCGGACAGTTGCGCTCATCCGGCGCACGTGGCACGTGGTGACCTTCGCGATCAGAGGTTGATTGTCATGATCACGGACGACGATTCTCTGACATTCGGACAGTGTGCGAGCGCGTTGTGAAGCTTCCGGAATCTGGTTTTGCGCTTGAACAGCGGTCAGCCTTCCGCCTGGTTCCGCGCGTCCGGTGGCTGCTCAAGGCTCTGCTGGCGTTTGCGCTGCTCCGACTTGAGACGGTGTACTTCCTCCACGAAGTCCTCGAGCGCCTGGTCTTCCTTGTCCGCCGTGCGCTTGTAGCGGCCGATGCCGACCTCGAACGCCTCCCACTCGTACTCGATCGCGTCGGCGGTCTGCTGGAGGGAGAAACTGCGCTCCTTGTACTTGAAGTAGCCCATGAACCCGCTTGCGATGCCGACCGCGATCGCTATCCCGAACGTTACCCACCGTAGCGACTGGAGCTCGACTGCGATGGCCGACGAGCCGGTCGCTCCCAGCGCACCGATGATGAGCACGCCCTGCAGGAAGTTGTTGACGTTCCGGTAGCGCTTGCTCTCAAGCCGGAGACTTTCGATATCGGCGTAGGCGTCCTCCTTGTAGATGAGGCGTCGTGTGGTCCTGTCGTACGTGCCTTCACCTACTTTCAGCTTGCGGACATCCCTCTTCCGGGAGAGGGAGAGCTCGAGCTGTGACAGCGTCAACCGGTAGATCTTGCCGTCCGAGTGCGGAACACGTGGGCCACCAGGATCGCGGTTGATCTTCACGGCAGCGAGGAAGCAGAAGATCGCCAGAGGGACGGCGGGGATGAAGATCGCCACGATCATCTTTCGCGGCACCAAGTCCAGCCAGGGCAGCACGTACAGGACGAGCAGCAACACCGGCCCGAGCAGATAGCACAGCGCGGCACGGCGGCTGCGGCTCTTCGCGGTCTTGATGTGAGCTTCGATCTCCCGAATCTCGTGGTTGAGCTTCAGGAGCTCCTCACTCGCCTCGAGTCCGCGCCTGCGCGCTTCGTCGGTCGTTCCACTGGTAACACCGGTCGTCATCGAGCCTCGTCAGAGTTGGGAGGTGGACCTGGGAGATTCGCTGCTCAGCCCACGGTGACGCGGGGAGTCAGCAGCAGAACCGTGGTCGAGACCTGGAAGAATGTCCCGTTCGACCCCAGCGTCAGCCCGCTGCAGAAGTCGACAAGGCGCACAGCGGTGTTCTCGTCGACCACAGCCAGGTCGACGATCACCACGCGTCCGGTTCCATAGTGCTCGCCTATGTCGCGGACCGCGTCGCGGTACTGGTCAGGAGAGATCCGCACTGCTTGCTGCAGGTGCACGATCGGATCTGCCGAGGTCGTCGCCTCCGACGGGATGAGAGCCTCGGCGTCCGCGATCGACAGGGACACCTTTCCGGTGTTGGCGTCCTTCCTGGTGTTCCAGTCGATGCTGCGGACGGGCGACTGAGAGGGTGCCGCGACCATTCGTGTCCGGAGAAGTCGTGCGCCGACGAGAACGACCATCAGTGCGATCAACGGCCAGACGAGCGTCTCTGCGAGCTTCAGTCCAAGATCAGCTGCTTCCACGGAACAGCATGCTAGACACGAGGATTGCGATCGTGGGTGATGTCACGCTTGCATCAACCGATAGGACGATCTCCGCGGGACCTTGCGATGACTTCGCGATGAAGCTTGTTGCGCCGCTTCGACACCGAGGTGCCCGACTCGTTGCCGGACGACCTCATCGGCGCACAGGAACGCGAGTGGTCTGTTCCTGCCGGGCAAGCGCACGCTCGCCCGGCAGGACGTGATCAGGCGGCCTGACCGGTCGCCTTGCTTTTCTTGGGTACGTACGGGATGTCGGCGAACTGCAGCTCGACCCCGAGGTTGTGGAGTTCGTGGTTCAGTCGGAGCAGGCTGACCTGGGACAGCGTGAACAGCTGGTCGACGTCCCACGTGCGCCCGCCGATCGCGAGCACCACGGTCTTCGGACGTTCGGCGACCTGCCGGTCTGGGTCGATCGCCCGAACCTTGTCCCGCAGTTGTTGCATCGCCTCGGGTTCGAAGCGCTGCGACCAAGCGGAGACCTGCGCCTGCGTGTAGAGGTGGCTCGCGGCCGTCGCGCGGGCCAGCCACTTGATGTGCACGATCTCGTCTCCCGGACCGATCACGTCGGCGAACTCGAACCTCAGGTGCATCGGGGTACGGGCGAAACTGCGGTCCAGCGACACGTAGCCGTCCTGGTCGGCGACCTTGCCGGCGTAGTGGTGCTCGTCCTTCGGATCGCCGGTTGGCACCCACGTCGGGAACGACAGCGTGCTCTTGTTCCGCAACATCTGGCGCAGTCGAGATACCGAGTCCGTGTACTGCCGTGCTCGACATCGAGCACGGGTTCCGGAGGCCTGTGCGGCTGCGTCGCTGGATGAGGACGAGGTCGAAAGTCCTTATTTCGTGGACAGTTCGTTGACATCACCCGGAGCAGCCGCTAAGTCCGTCACAATGCCACCAACGACAAGGAGATGCCCGACAGCAGGATCAGGCCAGGCAGGATGAACCAGAACCGCCGAGTACTGCCGGTGAGCCGCCTGCTCCACCGGTAGAGGCCGCTCGCCTCATGCTCCTTGTCGGCATCGTCCAGCAAGGAGGTTGTGGTGACACCGCCCTGCTCCAGAAACTCGGCGTCCAGTGCGATGCGGATCTTCACCGCCCTCTTGCGGTTGCGTTCGTAGAGTTCGGTGTACGACGCGGCGAACGCTACGCCGATCAGGCCCACCACCGAGATCACCAGGGCGAGAGGGAGGTCCTTTCCGGTGATCTGACCGTCGTTGGCGACGACCGCGATCAGCACGGACGCGACGACGATCATGAAGTTGACGACGTTGGTGCGCAAGGTCTCCGCGTGCCGGGCATGCGTGCGGATGTCCGTGTACAGGCCCCAGAGCAGATCCTTTCTCGCTTTTGCCTCATCGGACAGCTGATCGCCCATGGTCGTTCCCCTCGTTGCACCCGCAGGGCGTATTCAGTTGATCGCCCTCGCGGTCTAAGTTTCCCGTATTGCGCATAGTCGGGGTAGGAGGCGAGATGGGGGAACTCCGCAACCCTGAGGCGTGGGGCGAACCGCTGAAGGACGTCTTCCCGGCGTTCGAGAAATGCATTGCCAGAGATGGCTTCGCGCTGACCCATCGCGGCTGGTTCACAGCAGGGCGCAGCGATGATCCTGTGGCCAGCACGATCCGGGAGCTGGAGACCGAGCGAGGCGGAGATCACCTCGCCCTGAAGTTCCTTCGTACCGACGGTGAGCACAAGATCCAACGCCTCAAGGCAGCGTGGGATCTATCGGCGGGCTTCGAGTCGCATCTCGGCGAGACCATCGGATGGTCGTTGATCTTCGGAGAGTGGCGAGCGGTGTTCATGAGGATCGCAGGTGGCGACCTCGAGGACGTCGAAGCGCTGTCACAACTGGTGTGCACACGCGAGCTGCCTGATCACTGCGAGTCCATCGTGCGTTCCGTCGTCGGTGACTGGAATCCGGGAAGCCCCAGACACGTCGTGGGTACCGTCGGAGCGTTGGTCCACGGAATGCTCGCTCATCGGGAAGATCAGGCGATCGCGTGGGCGAGCGAAGCGGGTATCCCCGTCGACGGTTCCGCAGCGGCCGTCGACCGCGGCGAGTGGTCCGTGCGGGTGAACCCGTTCGCGCTGCTGAAGGGTGCGCCGTCGACGGTGGCGCTGGACGCCGTCCTGGTGGGCAGGACGCACGGAGACCTAAGTGGCCGGAACATCCTGCTGCCGCAGTTGACGACCGTGCGGCCGAGTGAGTTCGTCCTCATCGACTACGACCGCTTCCGCCACGACGGGCCGTTGGCACGTGACCCGATGCATCTCCTGGTGGCGCTCGTGCTCGACCAGATCGGCCAAGCGGGCGTGCAAGTGTCACCGGAGCTCGCGCAGGCGCTCGTGCACCCCGACGTCGTGACCCTGTCCCCGTTCAACGAGGCCCAGCGGCGACTCGCGATCAAGATCCGCGACGCACCCGACCTGAGGTTGAGCGGCTACCGCACGGACTGGCGGCGGCAAAGCCTGCTTTTCCTGGCGGCGGCGGCACTTCTGCACCTGGGCAGGACGCTGCACGTGCCGGACGAGCGAAGGACGAAGGAGTGGTGTTTCCACCTCGCGGCTCTTGCCGCGGAACGGTTTCTGACGACGGTGCAGGAGCCGCCAGGCGGGTGGGCCGCCGTTCCTGGCGTCAGCCGGTCCGGCGGGAGTGAGGGACGGCTGATCGGGCGGGCCAGTGACTCGCGGCGCGTCCGTTCGTTGCTGACTGACGGCCAGCCCGGCGTCGCGGTGGTAAGCGGCAAACCCGGCGTGGGCAAGACGAGTCTGCTCGACGAGGTCGTCGGCGCGCTGGTCACAGGGTCGTCCGGGGCGGCGGGCGTCCGGATCACCCGACACAAGGCACAGGCCGGCGTGGGGCTGGACGCCCACACGTTGATCGACTACATCGAGGGCGGGTCGAATCGAGCACAGCGGCGAGGTTCCGCGTTTGTGCAGTTGCAGGGCGCGCTGAGGAGACTGGGCGAGACTCAGGTGGTTCTCGTCGTCGATGCTGCTGAGAACCTGCTCGTGCCGAACACGCGCACACTTGCTGACGCGGACCTCGACCACGCGCTGGACCTGCTCGTCAACGATCCTGACCACCGGGTGAAGGTGGTGCTGGTGAGCCAGCACCCGCTGGAATCGGTGAATGATCACAGCCTGTGGCCGGAGCACACACACCTGGTTCTCCCTAAGCTTGACGCGGACGACTACCGGGCATTCCTGGCCACCCTCGGCCAGGACGCGCGCTGGAACGTGCAGGGCCTCTCGCCAAGCGTTCACCGGTCGCTATACACGAGGTTGCAGGGGAATCCTCGTCTCGGCGAGCTGGCGCGAGCCGTGGTGCTGCTCGACGCGGCAGGCCCGGACCTGCCGGAGCTGGAGAGTCTGCTATCGAAGGAACAACGCAACGTACCGGCAGGTCTGATCCACCGGCTCGTGCTGGGGCTCGACCCGGATCAGCGCAGGGTGATAGAGGCTCTCGTCGTGTTCGACATCCCGGTCCCGGAGACGACGGTGGCCGGCGATCTCGACGCCGAGCCGGCCCCGGTGCAGAAGGCGCTGAATGAGCTCGTGGAGGCCAGAGTCGTTCAGCAGGCGGAGCCCGGTCGCTATCAGCTCCGGCCCCACGAGAGAGACCTGATCAAGGCCGCGCTTCCCGTGGCCGCCACGCGTCCGGAGCGATACACACGCGCCGCAGGACACCTGACCAGTCTGACGACGGACGATCCAGGCGGGGTCGCCATGCTGCGCGAGAGTTTCGCCGAACTGCGTGCCCTGCTCAACGGGGAACAGTGGGCCGATGCCGGGAAGAAGATCGAGGAGCTCGACGATGTCCTGATCGAGTGGAACTGCCGTTACCGGCTGCTCGAACAGCGGCGGAAGGTGGTCGGGAAGCTCGGCACCGAAGACGCCGAGCTGAGGAACCACAACGTCCTGGGCCAGATCTACGCCGCCGACGGGAACTTCGCGAAGGCCCGCGAGGAGTACGAGATCGCGTTGGCACTGGGAGAGGAGTCGGCGGATCTGGCGGTGGTGAGCGTCATGGGGAACCTGGCCACGATGTACTGGCAGCAGAACGAGGTCTTCCTCGCGCAGTGCCATTACGAGTTGGTCCACGACCGCGCGAAGGTGTTCGGGCGCGACTCCGACCTGATGCAGGCGCTGGCGGGAATCGCGGACTGCAGGCGCCGCAACGGCGACTACGAGGGAGCCATCGCCAACGCGCGAGCGGCTGTCACTCAGTCGAGAACACCAGCTCTTGCGGAGGGGCGGCAGGCACCTCGGGCGACCAGCAGCCGGGTGAACCTGGCTCTGAAGCTCGCGAGGTGGTTCGGCGAGCTCGGGCAGCCCTCCGACGCCGAGGAGTGGCTCCTGGTGGCACGGCAGGAGGCGATAGGCCGCGGCGAACAGCTCGTGCACGCCTCCTGGCTCGACGGGCAAGCGGTGGCGTTCCTCGAACGAGGTGACATCGAGGCCGCGCGGGAACACGCTGTGGCGGCCGCGGAACTGGCAGGACTGCAGGGCGACGACGTGATCGTGCTGCAGGCACGCACGACCCTGGCGTTCATCGGCGTCTTGTCCGGTGAATTCGACGAGGCCTGGCGCGAGGCGCGCGCGGCATGGGTGGTGCGGAAGCCGCGCAGGTCTCTGATCGTGCTGGCGCTCGCGGCGTTGACTGCGCATCGCACCGGAGAAGCGGCCAAAGCCAGAACGCTGTTCGCCGAGTTGCACGACGACTCGGCCGAGCGGAACGACCTGAATTCGCGGGACTTCACCGCGTGGGACATGCGGGCCTATGCGATCTGCGGGCAGCACGTGACTTCCGCCGCCGATCTTGGTGAGGCGGTCGACGCGCTTCGGCAGTCCCGCATGATCGTTGCGCGACCACCGAAGCTCACGGCACGGTTACGCGTGTTGGTGGAAGAGCTGGCACCGGGAAACGACGGGCTGCGTCAGGTCCTCGACGTGCTGTGATTGACCTCAGACCTCAGACCTCAGACCTCAGACCTCAGACCTCAGACCCAGCCGTGGCGTTGCGCAGACATGATCGCTTCCAGGCGCGTGCGCACCCCCATGTTGTCGTAGAGCGCCTTGAGCAATCGGTACATGGCCCGCTCCGAGTAGCCGACGTCCTGCGCCAGCTGCTCCACCGTGCTGCCCGCCGCCAAACGCCGCAGCCACGAGAGCTGGTCCAGCGAAGGAATCCGATGATCCGCCGGCGCAACACGGGCGAGCGTGGCCGCGACCTCCGCCGGCATCACGGACTGGCCGTCACACGTTGCCTCGACCACCTGCCGCAGCCGCTCAACCGTGGCGTTACGTGAGATCACCGAGACCGCTCCCGCCCGCACGGCCCTGGTGCCGGTGAGCGCCGACGCGTCGTCGAGGACCGCGATCACCCGGTGTCGCCCGGCGGATTCACGCAACCTGCCGAGGATTTCCCAATCCGACTCGGCACGCACGGTGAACAGAACGACCGACGACCCAGGCCGCCGCACCCACGCGAGCACATCGCTCTGGGCGACGACGGAGTATCCGCTCCCGGACAGGGCCGCGGCGACACCCAACTGGAAGATCGGCAAGGGGTCGACCACCGCGACAGGGATGTCCACCAGCGCTGAGACCCCCTTTCGGACGGAGGCGTCCAGCGAACGGCTCAGCAGGGTGTAGGCGATCATCTCTCCTCCCATGGCCGCGAGGGGTGAAGACGGTCCGAGACACGCCGCCGTTGGCAGTCGTCTGCCAGGCAGGAGTCATGGACCTGCACCGCCGCCGGTTCCTAATGTCGTTGCGTCGCAAGGGAGAAGGGACGGTGCTCATGGTTTACGACGATGACACCGGCAGACCGGCGAACTTCGAGATCGACCCGCCGGGACCGGACAGCACAGGGAACGTTCCGCTGTCTCAGACCGCGCAGCAGATAGTCGATGCTGCGCAGCAACACCCGGACTGGAGCAACAGCGACGTGGCGAAGCACGTGAGCGCCAAAACCACGGAAAAGATCACTGCGGACATCGTGTCGTTGGTGCTTCGGACCGCTCAGCGCGACAGCAGGTATCGCAGGTAACGATCCTCACGCACCTAGGAGTTCACGGGCGGCCGTTTTCCCGTGAGGTTCTGACGGGATCGGGAAAAGCAGGGCGACGGCACGGAACTCGAGACCGAGCGCTCGATGGTCGAGCCAGTCGGCGAAGTGGGCGACGTACCCTGCAGCCTGTCGGCGCGGGTGCGTGTACCCATGTCCCTTGAGTGAAACATGGAGCGGCGGCAACTCGCCAGCGTGACTACTCGTCGTATGTTCCTGCGGTCAACGGCCGTTTGGGGTGCTGCTGTCGACGACGCGTGAAAACTGACCCCCTACCGACGGGTGAAAACGGACCCCCGTCGACAGTAGGGAGTGCTCAACGTGGAGGACTGGGCGGAGATCCGCCGTCTTCACCGGGCTGAGGGGATGCCGATCAAGGCGATCGTCCGTCAGCTCGGTATCGGCAGGAACACGGTGCGGCGGGCGCTGGCCGCCGACGCGCCGCCGCAGTATCAGCGGCCGGCGAAGGGCTCGATCGTGGACGCGGTCGAGCCGCAGATCCGGGAGCTGCTGGCGCAGTGGCCGACGATGCCGACGACGGTGATCGCGGAACGGATCGGCTGGAGCAGGTCGATGACGGTGCTCAAGGACCGGGTGCGGGAGCTGCGGCCGCTGTTCATCCCGCCGGATCCGGCCAGCCGGACCGAGTACCAGCCCGGCGAGCTCGCGCAGTGCGACCTGTGGTTCCCGCCGGTCGACGTCCCGCTCGGGTTCGGGCAGGTCGGGCGGCCGCCGGTGCTGGTCATGGTGTCGGGCTATTCGCGGGTGATCACCGCGCGGATGATCCCGTCGCGGCAGAGCCCGGATCTGCTGGCCGGGCATTGGGCGCTGATCAGCGGCTGGGGCCGGGTGCCGCGGGCGCTGGTGTGGGACAACGAGTCCGCGGTCGGGCAGTGGCGGGCCGGTCGGCCGCAGCTGACCGAGGCGATGAACGCCTTCCGCGGAACGCTCGGCATCAAGGTCATCCAGTGCCGCCCGGCCGATCCGGAGGCCAAGGGCCTGGTCGAGCGGGCCAACGGCTATCTGGAGACCTCGTTCCTGCCCGGCCGCGGCTTCACCTAGCCCGGCCGACTTCAACGCCCAGCTCGCCGAGTGGCTGGTCCGCGCCAACCAGCGCCAGCACCGCCGGCTCGGCTGCCGTCCGATCGAGCGGTGGGAGGCGGACAAGGCCGCGATGCTCGAGCTGCCGCCGGTCGCTCCGGTGACCGGGTGGCGGTTGACCACCCGGCTGCCGCGCGATCACTACGTGCGGGTCGACTCCAACGACTACTCGGTGCACCCGGCCGCGGTCGGCCGCCGGGTCGAGATCGTCGCCGACCTCGAGCAGGTGGTCGTCACCTTGCAGGGCAACGAGGTGGCCCGGCACGAGCGCTGCTGGGCCGATCACCAGAGCATCACCGACCCGGCCCACGCGGCCGCCGCCAGCGAGCTGCGGCAGGCACGCCGGCTGATCGCGGTCCCGGCCATCGACACCGATGTCGAGCACCGCAGCCTGGCCGACTACGACCGCATGTTCGGCCTCGACAACGAGGCCCTGCCCGGCAGCGAGGAGATCGCCTGATGACCACCAAGACCACGAACATCAAGGGCCGCAACGTTTCCAGCGAGATCGCCTACCTGACCCGGGCGCTCAAAGCGCCGTCGCTGGCCGGCGCGGTCGAGCGGCTGGCCGAACGAGCGCGCGCCGAGTCCTGGACGCATGAGGAGTTCCTGGCCGCCTGCCTGCAGCGCGAGGTCGCCGCCCGCGAGTCCCACGGCGGCGAGGGCCGCATCCGCGGCGCCCGGTTCCCGTCCCGCAAGTCGTTGGAGGAGTTCGACTTCGACCACCAACGCTCACTCAAGCGTGAGGCCATCACGCACCTCGGAACGCTGGATTTCATTGCGGGCAAAGAGAATGTGGTGTTCCTCGGCCCGCCCGGCACCGGCAAGACCCACCTGTCGATCGGGCTCGGGATCCGGGCCTGCCAGGCCGGGCACCGGGTCGCGTTCGCCACCGCCGCCGAGTGGGTCGCCCGCCTCGCCGAGGCCCACCACGCCGGCCGGCTGCAGCAGGAACTCGTCAAGCTCGGCCGGATTCCGCTGATCATCGTCGACGAGGTCGGCTACATCCCGTTCGAGGCCGAGGCCGCGAACCTGTTCTTCCAGCTCGTCTCGTCCCGCTACGAACGGGCCTCGCTGATCGTCACCAGCAACAAGCCGTTCGGCCGCTGGGGCGAGGTCTTCGGCGACGACGTCGTCGCCGCCGCCATGATCGACCGCCTCGTCCACCACGCCGAGGTCATCTCGATGAAGGGAGACAGCTACCGCCTCAAAGACCGCGACCTCGGCCGCGTCCCACCGGCCATGAAGACCAACGACTAAAGATCAACAGCCACCAGGGGGTCCGCGTTCATCCGTCGCCTGGGGGTCCAAATTCGCGCGCCGTTGACATCATGGGTCAGTTCGTCTGGGACGCATCTCAGCGCCGCGATCACGAAGCTGCGAAGGAGCACTTCACAACTGCGGTGGAGGCGGCCCGCAAGATCAGTGACCCGGTGCTGGAGGCCGTTGCGCTCCTTCGAACGTCCTACGTTGAGCTGTACGGCACCGAAGACCCTGCAGAGGGACTTGTTCTCACGGAACGTGCGGTCGACGTGGCTCGGGGGCACAGCGATGTGTTGACAGGGCTGGCTGAACTGCATTCAGCAGAAGCCCACGCGATGATCGGTGAACGCGTTGCCTGCGAGCGTTCATTGGACCGGGCGCAAGACCACTTTGGACGGATCTCGGGTGACGAGCCAGTCTTGGAGATGTTCTCCGAGACGCAGTACGACCGCCTGGCCGGATCCTGCTACCTGCGTTTGAACGACGCCGCGAGGGCACAGTCGACGCTGGAACGAGTTGCTTCTCAAGCGCCATCCCGCTCGAAGTCCCGCAGCATCGTGTTGGCGAACTTGAGCCTGGCGCACATCCAGCAGCGCGAGCTTGAGAACGCCGCAGCGGTTCTGCACCTCGCGATCGACTGCGTGGAGGCCACATGGGGTGGCGGTGGCCTGAAGGTGATCTTCGGCGCGGCACAGGAACTCCGTCCCTGGCGGAAGGAACCTGTGGTAGATCAGGTGTATGACCGCCTGTTCTCCATGATGGCGGCGTCCTAGAAAGGGTTGCCCTGTGGCGAATCCGGACGAGGCCAAGAACGAGGTCCGTCACCGCGTCTGGGATCTTCTCGCCGAACATCGTGCTGCCCCGAAGGATGTGCACGGCTCGATCCCGAACTTTGAGGGTGCCGAGCTGGCTGCGGTAAGGCTCGCCGAGCTTCCGGCCTGGAAGCTGGCGCGAGTGGTGAAGGCAGTGCCGGACAAGCCTCAGGCTCCGGTCAGGGCGCTGGGTCTGCAGCAGGGCAAGCTGCTTTACGTGGCGGTACCCAAAATCGCGGCCGCGAAGCCGTTCTACGAACTGGACCCCGCCACGCTGCCTGTCTCACCAGAGGAAGCGGCCGTGCCGAAGAAGGCCGCCACTTTCGCGAGGACCGTCGACACGGATGAGATGCCCAAGATCGATCTGCTTGTGTGCGGATCGGTCGCGGTGAACCGTCGAGGCGTCAGGCTGGGCAAGGGCGCGGGATACGCCGACATCGAAGTGGCCTTGCTGCAGGAGGCAGGGTTGATCAGCGACGCGACGACCATCGTGACGACAGTCCACGACCTCCAGGTCGTCGAGGGTGACCTCCCCGAGACCAGCCATGACTTCTCCGTCGATGTGATCGTCACCCCGACCCAGGTCATCCAGTGCGGGCCGCCTCGACGGCCGGCGGGGATCCTGTGGTCGGAGCTCGACCCGGCGAAGATCGCTGCCATTCCCGCGCTGGCTTCGCGGGCAGCTCGGCGTCCGGCGCCTGGTCTCTGACCCCCTGATTGTTCTGCTGGGAGCAGCGCTACGTCAGCTGGTCGCTCACTTGCTCTTGCCGTCGCGGGGTCTGTCCGTCGAGTCTGATCGACTTCAGTCGCAATCAGGCGAACGCCTTCGAATCCTCTGGCTTGGAGTGCCTCCAAGAACTACGCAGGTAGTACGGCGGAGCGCGAGAAGCGAGGGGAAACAAGTGGGGGCTCAACTCGACCTGCAAGCGCGGGTGACGTTCGCGTGGCTTGAAGTGACTGGGAAATGCCAGCTGCAGTGTGACCATTGCTATGCCGACTCTGGCCCGGCTGGCTCGCACGGTGCGATGACGGTCGAGGACTGGAGGAGGTCGATCGATCAGCTTGCCGACCTCGGAACGCGCATGGTCCAGTTCATCGGTGGTGAGCCAACGCTGCACCGTGGGTTGCCAGGACTCGTCCACCATGCCCTTGACCGCGGGCTGACGGTCGAGGTGTTCACGAATCTGGTGCACGTCGGCCCGGCGCTGTGGGAGGTGTTCTCGCGGTCCGGTGTTCAGCTCGCCACCAGCTACTACTCCGATGATGCCGGGCAGTATGAGCGGATCACACGAGGTCGGCGCAGCTACGAGCGGACGAAGTTGAACGTCGTCGAGGCTGTCCGGCGATCGATTCCTGTACGCGTGGGTGTGATCGACGTTGATGAGGGGCAGCGTGTTCAGGAGGCGGTGGCGGAGCTGAGAGGTCTTGGCGTCGGCGGCGAGGTGCGGATCGATCGTCTGCGGCAGGTGGGGCGTGGTGTTCGTGATCGGGGTCCTGACCTGGGTGAACTGTGCGGTGAGTGCGGTGACGGTAGGGTCGCGATCGCACCGGATGGGTCGGTGTGGCCGTGCGTGTTCTCCCGGTGGTTGCCGGTGGGCAACGTGCGGGAGGAGTCGCTCGCCGACATCCTGACGGGATCGAGGATGACGGAGACCGCATCAGTGCTCGCGACGGAGTTCGCCCGGAGACCTGCGAACCCGTGTGTGCCCGCGATGTGTGATCCACAGTGCGGGCCGAGCTGCAGCCCGGCGTGTCGACCTGTCGGCAACTGCACGCCTACGGGAGCCTGCGCTCCGGACTACCACTGATCGAAGGAACTACTGCCTCATGCTCGCCCGCCGCGCGTATATCCCCGACGAGCTGTTGCCTCGTGGCTCACGGAGGCCGTGGCCGCTCGATGTGCCGTGCGTCGCCCAGCTGGCAGACGAAGGGATGACCTTCGAGCGGCCGGTGACCTTCCTGGTCGGCGAGAACGGCTCCGGTAAGTCCACGCTGGTTGAGGCGTTCGCTGAGGCGTGGGGTTTGGACGCGCAGGGCGGGCGGGCTGGGCGGAAGTACGTCAACGACAGGCCGAAGTCAGTGCTCGGCGAGATGGTGCAGTTCGACACCACCGCCCTCGGTGCCCGGCATCGCATCGGACCGCGGACGAAGCGCAAGGGCTACTTCCTTCGAGCCGAGACCGCGTTCGGATTCATGAACGCGGTCAGCGGCATGAACGGGTACTGGGACGAGGACACCAGCGAGATGAGCCACGGCGAGGGCTTCCTCACCGTGTTCGCCTCGATGTTCCGCGAACCTGGCTTCTACCTGATGGACGAGCCTGAAGCGGCGCTGTCGTTCCAGTCCTGTCTGCGTTTGATGCACCTGATGTACGAGCTCGGCAAGTCGGGTGCGCAGATCATTTGCGCGACCCACTCGCCGATCCTGGCGTCCACACCGGACGCTGACATCATCGAAGTGGGGGAGCACGGCTTCCAGCGTTCCAAGTGGGAGGACTTGGCGCTGGTTGACCACTGGCGCCGGTACATGGCGACGCCCGAGGCGTACTTGCGCTACGTCACTGAGGAGTAGCGATGCACGAGGACCTCAGCGACGCCGACGCCCAGTTCCGCGAATGGATGCGCGAGAACCTCCAGCGAGCTGCGGCCCACTTTGGACTCGTGCTTGCCAGCGAGCCGCGGCTCGGTTGGATGGATCGCTCGATCGGCGCGCTGGCCGGCCGCGGTGAGGAGCGGTTCTGGTTGCGGCTGGTGTCCGAGAACAAGCAGTGGATCGACGGCGACTTCTGGACCGGCAACCTCGACGCCAACGTGTTCACCGACCTGGCCAAACCACGCGTGGTGGACGTGTACGAGTGGGAGGAGAGCCGGCAGCAGCGTGCCGAGGTACTGACCCTGTTGCCAGGCTCGCCATGCTCTCGCACTGATGCGCTTCGCGAGCCGATCGACCTGCCTGATGCATGGTGGGCAGAGCTTCGTCGCACGGTCGACGTGGTCGCCTCCACGCCGACGGAGCGAGTCAACGCGGACCAGGAGTTGGTCAGCAGCCGAATCCGGCAGCGGTTCGGGGACTCGACGGATCTCGTTATCTCTCAATGGGAAACCGTGCACGGCGACCTGCATTGGGCCAACCTCATGGGACCGGGCTTCGGCCTGCTGGACTGGGAGTGGTGGGGACGTGGTCCAGCGGGCACGGACGCCGCGACCTTGCTCTGCTACAGCCTCCTCGTGCCGGAGACGGTCGAACGCGTCCGCTCGGTCTTCGCCGACGTGCTCGAATCCGAGTCAGGGCGGCTTGCCCAGCTCTACGTCGTGACCAGGCTCTTCCGCCGGATCGACAAAGGTGACCATCCAGACCTTGCCGCAGCGCTCGCAGCCCACGCCGAAACGCTCATGTGAGCATCCTGGCAATGACGCAAACACCCGATCGGGCTACCCCTGCACGCACGTGGCATTTCTGCAGCTGAGACGCGGTGGATGCGAGATTCGTGCTAGATCACTGCGCGATAGATGAGCTGGTCTGAGCTGCGCTGGGTCAGTTGGCTGGTTGTGCCTGGCACAACAGATCCCAGCTACAGCAAGGAATTCGCCATGCCGAAGAGGTTCTCCACGGCTCATGGCCGCGAGTTCGGCGACGGTCTCCGCGCGGCCATCAACGCCTCCGGAATGACGTCGCGGAGGATCGCCGATCTCCTCGACTGGCAGGAGGCCAAGGTCTCGGACTTCGTGAACGGCAAAGGCGGATGCACCGAGATCGAGCTGGCGCTGCTGCTGGGCGTCTGCCGCACGCCCCCAGAGGAACGTGACCACCTGCTGAAGCTCTTCCGTGCGGCGGAGGAGGTCAGGGGCTGGTGGCAGAGGCACGGGGTGTGCGTGCCCGTTCGGCTTCGCACGCTCGTCGAGAACGTTGAAGCGGCCAAAACCCTGACCACGTGGCACCCGCACGGGCTTCCGGTGTTCCTGCAGTCGGTCGACCACGTGCGCGCGGTGATCTCGGCTTCTCCGAATGTGCCCGCCGGGGAAGTCGGGCAGCGGGTGAAGGCTGGGCAGCAGTTGCAGGAGCTTCTTTCCGGCCGTGGACTGCAGTGCACGTTCTTCATCCACGAGCAGGCGCTGCACCTGCCGGTCGGAGGCCATGACGCCCACGTCGGGCAGGTTCACCACCTTCTGCTGATGGCGATCCGCTCGAACGTGACGATCAGGATCGTGCCAACCGTGATCGGTGCTCACGCCGGCATGAGCGGTGCCTTCACCTCGCTGACCTTCAAGACGTACGAGCCGTTGGTCTTCCTGGAACACGAGAACTCCACGCTCATCGAAGAGGACAAGGCCGCAGTCGACGGCTACCAGGAGATTGTTCGTTCGCTCGACCGAGCCAGCCTGGACGCGGAAGCATCGAAGATGATGCTGGTGCAACTTGGCGAGCGGTTGTCCGCCGCCGATTCCTCCGGCCATGCAGGGCACTTCCTGAGCAGCCGCTCGTCGTGAACCGAGGGTTCCCGCTCGCCGTGCGTCGAGCGGGAACCCTCGGCCGATCTTGACGAGCTACGAGGTCAGAGGATGGCGCTCACCAGTGAGCGCGGCAAGCGCGGCAGCGACTTCTTCGAGGGTGGCGCGGATGTAGGTTGTGGTGCTGCCTGCGTCGCTGTTGGTGTCGTTGTGCCCGGCGAAAGCGCGGGCGACGGCGTAGCCGAAGTTGCGTTCGACCCACGTGAGCGTGGTGTAGCGGATCCAGTGCGTGCTGACGCCTTGCTTACCTGCCCAGGCAAGGTTCTCGCCGAGGCGGCTCCAGAGGTGGTCATATCGGTGGTAGGTGATCGGGCGCCCGTCCGCGTAGCGGAGAAGACGTCCGTTCATGGGCGCGCCTCGGTGTTCGATGTGTTGGAGCAGGTGCCACATCAGCGTGGGGGAGACCGGTTGCCAGCGTGAGGTTTCGCCCTTCTCGCGGAGGTAGACGAGGCACTGTTCTTCGTCGAGGTCCTTGGGGCGCAGCGCGAGGGCGCCGCCGCGGCGGGCGGCGGTTTCGGTGTGGAACCGGATGATCAGTGAGTCGAGTTGGGGGTCGTTGCCGGTGGTGGCGACGATGTCGTTGAGCTGGTCCATCTGCTTGCCAGACAACGCCCGTCGATTGCTGGGCTGGCGTCGAGGTTTGGGGACTTTGGCTGCCGGGTTGGAGCGTTCGTCGATGAGTTCGTCGTTGACGGCGTGCCGGTAGACGCAGCGCAGCGCGGCGATGAGGTGCTCGGCGGCGGAGTTTCCGTTGCGGGTGTTGCGGCGGACCGTCAGGTTGGCCTTGATGTGCTGAACGAGCCGCTGGATGTCGGTCGGGGTGCGGTCGCTCAGCGAGATGTCCGCCCACTGGTCCAGCACGCGGTTCCAGTACGGGCTGTACGCGCGTCGGGTGCCGTCGCTCACGGCCGCGGCCACGACCGGGATGTACTCGCCGAACGTGGGAGCCGGCGGCTTCACGGAATTGAGCAGGTCCTCCGCAGTCACACCCATCCGGTCGAGTACCAGGCGGGCGGCGTCGAGTTCTGCCTGGGTCGGTGCGCCGGTCACCGGTCTTCACCGCCTGGCAGGACGGGCAGCACCAACTGGTCCAGGGTGATAGGTGGGAACACGGTGACTGTCTGGCGGTCGAGGTGGGCGACGAGGAGGACCCGGTCGCCGGAACTCAGGTGCGCTGCGCGGCGAGCGTCGGCCGGTAGCCGAACGTGTCCCTGTTTGGTGAGTTTGAAGACGCCGTGCGGGTCAACGCTCACGGCCAGCAAGCCGTCGTGTTCGCGGATGTTCAGCCGGGTTGCGGCGGTCCAGTTCAGCGCGGCATTCATCTGGCGGTCAGCGACCCGGCCGCGGGCGTCGACCGTGGCCACGCTGTACAGCACGTTGCTCAGCCGTTGTGGCGGTGTTGCCGGTACGGCGATAAGAGGGAGAGGCTGACCGACAATGCGGGCAGAGGCGCCCCGTGTATTTCCCGGCGCGGTGTCGGGAACGATGGGGCGGATGTAGGAAATAGTCATCGAACGCCACCTGGAAGTGGCGCCGAAACGCAAAACAGGTGCTCAAGTGGACTTGAGCACCTGCCACGTAGACGTGGCACACGTGCCACATTTTCGTGTCCGAGGACGAAGTCGCACACTATTCACCCAGGTAGCACTTCCTGGCTCTGGATAGCCTCACCCGGCCCGTTCAGAACGAGAGGCCTGTCCTGCGGTGTTCCGCGGGACAGGCCTCCTACGTCGCGTCCTGTGCGTCGAGCTGCGGGTTGAGTTCACGGGACGCCCGGGACACGCTGGCTGAACCCGTCCCTCGTGTGCAGGAACGAGGACGCTGCCAGACCAGAAGTCGCGCCCACAGAGGACGGGACAGATCCGAGTCAGTCTGTGCCCTCGAAGGATGTTCCACTCTTGTAGATAAGCCTCACGTCGTGTGCACGAAGCAGTTCGATGATGCTGGTCGACGGCCGGGCTGGAAGCAGGATGGCGATGGAGGCGCTGGGGTCGATGTGATGCCGGTAGTCGAGCAACTGCCCAACTGCCATGCGCACATCGGACCGGCTGTTTGAAGCCTTGGCCTCGATGATCATCCTTTTTTGCCGGTCGAACGCATCGCAGATGAGTCGCTCACCTGAGGGGAGTCGTGCGGCGAGGCATCGCAGCTCGCGGCCAAGGTGCTCCTGGTATGCCTCGACGAGCTTGGCTTCTGGGTACCTGATGACGCCGTCGCGTGCCGGGGAACTGGTCGTGGTCTCCCTTGGGACGCTGCCGAGCGGACGTGAGGTGACGACCACCTCTGAGCGGCTTGGGCGTTCCGCGCGTCCGTTTCGGTCGGCGGCCATACTCAAGATCAGCCACTGCTCAGGTGTGAGCGGGATCGGGTTTCCGTAGCCAGGCATCTTGATGACCGTCACCGGTGGACCAGTGTTTGCCCGTAGGTAGCTGCGCTGCCAGGCACAACAGCTCCCGTAGTCACGTTATGGGCGGGCATCGCGATAGAACATGCATGAACCGACAGACGCTGGTGCTGATACTGACGGCCGCCGTAGTTGCCTGCCTTGGCGCGTGGTTTGTACTCGCGAGTTGGGACCACGCTAACCGTGTTGCCACGGTGCTTTCGGCTCTGGGTGCCCTTGCTGCTATAGGAGTAGCGATCTGGGCCGCGCTGCGAGGATCGTCGGTGCGCAGTTCGATCAACGCAAAGGGAACTGGGGATGCCACGGCGATGGGTAGCAGTTCAGCAAATACTGGCATTCGCGTAAGTAAAAGTGACCATTCTGGACGAATGGAAGTAAAGGATACTGGAAAGGCACGTGCAGATGACGGCGGAGACGCGAACTCGGGTATTGACCAAAATTAGAGCGAAGTGAGTTACAAAATGCCTGGGTGGAAGCGGGCAGGCGAAGCTAAGGCTTCGCAAGCGGACTCCCGAATAGATGCGTCTCGGACGGGTGACGCAACGGCGTCGGATATGGGCTACGCCAATACGGGCGTCCATATTGGTGACGTCAACCTAGTCACGGGCCATCCGGTTCGCACTCGCTATCGTGAACAGGTGCAGCGGATCGCGCCGCACGAGCTCATTGAGAGGGATGAAGAGTTAGGTGAACTAGAGCGGTTCTGCACTGCGCCTGAGTACGACGGAAAGTATTCTTGGTGGCGAGCAGACGCGTGGGCTGGCAAGTCCGCACTTATGTCATGGTTTGTACTGCATCCGCCGAGTCGCGCCCGGGTTCTTTCCTTTTTTATTACTGCAAGACTTGCGAGTCAAAGCGACAGGACGGCTTTCGTTGATAATCTGCTTGAGCAAACATCCGCTTTTCTGGGTGAACCGCTTCCAGCTTTGCTGACTGAATCGACTCGCGAAGCCCACATGCTGGGAGCTATGCGCGACGTGGCCCATCTGTGCGAGCAACGTGGGGAAACTCTGGTTCTGTTGGTCGATGGTCTAGACGAGGATCGCGGAGTAAATTTCGATCCTGACTACCACAGCATTGCCTCGCTACTACCGATTTCCCTTCCGCCCGGAATGCGTGTAATTGTCTCAGGCCGACCGAATCCTCCTATCCCAACAGACGTTCCTGAGAATCACCCGTTGCGAGACAATAAAATTGTCAGAATCCTGAAGCATTCGCCGTCGGCGCAAGTCGTTCGTGTCGATATGCAGCGGGATCTTAAGCGATTGATGATGGGCACACCTGCGGAACAAGATCTCCTCGGATTGCTCACCGCAGCCGGAGGTGGTCTCTCAGGTGCAGACTTATCGGAATTAACTGGCTGGCCCGAGTGGCAGATAGATGAGCATCTCCGCACCGTAGCCGGCCGAAGTTTTGCGGTCAGAAGCGCACACTGGCAGAGAGAAGACTCTCCAGATGTCTATCTGTTGGGCCACGAGGAACTGCAGGCTGCGGCAATCGAGTATCTCAACGGGTCCAGGTTAAAGGGATACCAAGAACGGCTGCATGTCTGGGCAGATCAGTATCGTACAAGGTCATGGCCTCCAACTACACCTGAGTATTTATTGCGCGGATATTATCTAATGTTGGCGGCCGTCGGCGATGTAGAAAAGATGGTGATTCTGTGTTCTGATCTCGCTCGCCATGACCGTATGCTGGATATTTCAGGTGGTGACGCAGCAGCGTTAGCTGAGATTGCGAACTCCCAAGAAGCATTGGTATCTTCCTTGGTGCCAGATTTGGAGGCAATGATCCGTCTAACGATCTACAGAGATCATTTGATGAACCGCAATGAGAAGATGCCCAATGCTGTTCCTGCGGTGTGGGCTGCGCTCAACCATCTCAATAGGGCAGAAGCGCTTGTGCGCTCCATGAATAGGCAAGCCTATGAGCATGCGGTGGCTTCCACGTGGCTGGCGCAAGTACTGATCTCCCGGAATGAGACCGAGCGTGCAGTGGCCGCGATTGATGCTATTCCCGATACGTATAATAGAGTCAAAGCGATGTGCAATGTTGTTCCCACTTTATGTGACCATGGGGACAAGGATGGTGCATTGAGAATGTCTGATAGCGCAAGTGTAGCGCTATCAGGAATTGTCGATCCCGTTTTGCGACGCCACGCTCAGCTATTAACGCTCAGGGCGTTTGTTGCCGTCGGCGAAATTGATCGCGCTGAGGCGCTAATTCGGTCGGGCGAGTACTTGCCCTGGATAAATGAGGCACTGGCGACTCTCGCTGCCGAATTGGCTTTAATGGACGGCAGAGACGAACGTGCGCTGCTCTATGCTGATGAAGCTGAGAGCACTCTGTTTGAGCAATCAGATCCTAATTTGCAACGGCGTTCTGCATTGTTGTTGGTCAAAGCATTCGCTGCGCTGGGAGAGTTTGATCGCGCGGAAGTGGTTGCTCGTTCTGAGAGCTCAGAAGCGAACCTGATCGAGGCGCTGGCGGCTATGGCAATAGCGGCAGCACCGGTAGAACGCTTTTCTGATCGCGCATTAACGTACGCGTTTGAGGCGGAGGGGATTGCTTCTGGCCTTGTTGCTGACGGTTCGAGAGACGCTGCCTTGGTCAAGTTGGTGGAGGCGCTCGTATGTCTTGACGAATTAGAGTGGGCTGAAAACATTGCATTCAGTATCGCGGGGGTGGCTGAACGAAGCGAGGGCTTCGCGCACTTGGTGACGCCTCTTTGTAGTCGTGGATTCTTCGACGCCGCTCGGATCTTCGCTGAAGCGATCGGGGTAGTACGTCTTCGAGTTGATGCGCTGGTCTCAGTGGCGTCAGGGTTGGCCCGAAGCGATAGTTTGGAAACCGCGAAAGAATTCGCGAACTCGATTGGTGATCTGGAAATTCGAGCAGAAGTGATCATCAACTTGGCTCGATATTGCGCCTCGGACGATGAGCTGAGGTCTGGGGCTTTGGATTTAGCAAATCAGGGGGAATTCCTCGCGCGGTCCATCGCGAAATCTGAGCGTAAGCTAGACGAAGTGATAGCGATTATTGAAACGGCAATCGCCCTGAATGAACTTGACACCGCTTACCTCGTTTGTCGCGATATAGGGGATCCAGACACGCGAAAGAGTGTAAGCTTTCAGCTTGTTGAAGCGATTGCGAACTCGGGTGATGTGGAACGCGCTGAGTCTCTCGCTGTCGCGACCTCAAAGCGTTATCGCGAAAACCCGTCGATAGTGCCTGTAGTGAAAGCCTTGGCTGTCGCTGGAAAATTCGATCGAGCTGAGCGATTGGCTTTGGAAATACGCAACTCTGGGCTTCGTGGGAGCGCACTCTCGGCACTCGCAGAAGTGCTAGCCGGTGTGGCAGACATAGATGGGCTCAAGCGGCTATCCGGGCTGGAGCTTGGGATCTCAGCTAGGCGTCAAATCGCTGGTTTTCTCGTGGGTGCTATTGCTCGCGATAGTGGAATCGATGAGGCGCTTCAATTCGCGGAGCGGGAAGGCGATGTGGACCTTCGGGGAAGCCTTATGCTCGATATCGTGAACATTGCACTTGCTGCAGGTGAAACGGATTTGGCGGAAGAGATTGCGCGCAGAATCGAGTCGGTGATTCTGCGTCCCGTGGCATTGCTAGACGTTGTTGTGGAACTTGGGACCCTTGGTGAAAGTGATAGGGCGACCCAGCTAGTGCAGATGATTGAGCCTGGGCGACAGAGTCAGGCAATGGCGTTTTTGGTCGAAAGCCTAGCTGGTTCTGGTTATGTAGAAAACGCGGCTGATCTGGCGCTCAAGATAAGTAGTTCTGAATTTCGCGACGCTGCGGTTGCCTTCGTGGTCGCTGCCTATGGCCGCGACGGTGACGTCGTGCGTGCACAGAAGTATGCGGAATACGTAAGCAGTGTTGAACGTCGGATGCGAACTCTGGTGATCCTTGTAAAGGCGTTGTCGTCGGCGGGTAGAATTTCTGACGCTAGTGCGATAGCGAATTCAATTCAAGGCAGAATCTCTAGCGGGAACGCTTTGCGGATTCTCGCGACTACAACGGCGAAGGACGGCGACGTGGACGCGTCCGAGCGGATTATCGAGTCGATCCCTGGTGTTGACCTGAAGGTTCGTGCAATGCTAGGCGTGGCAGAAGTAGTGCAAGACGAGATATATCGGAAGCGTGTTTTCATTCGCGTCCTGAGTATTTCGCGTTGGACGACCTGTGTTAGGCCGATATCCGTACTTTACAAGTCGGCTTTGGGGCTTTTTATGGGCGAGCGCGATCAGCTGGAGAAGAGTGCGCCACGTTGACTTCGCCACACAAAGTTTGTCGGCGTCTGATTTTCAGGTCCCGATTCTGGTTCGCTTGCGGAGTTTTGTTCACATATGTGCTACGGCTTCGGCGATGAGTTCCAGCGAGTCACCATTGCCGAGTGCTAGGCTGCGCAGTGCGGAGAACCGTTCCGCTACCTGCGCGACCTGTGTGTGTGTTTCTACGTACTCGGCACGAAGGAATGTTTCTGTGTACACCACGTCGTTGTGTTGTCGGTGTGGAAAGCTCAGCCACGTGAAGGGGCAGCTCATTGCGGGATATGCCCCAGCCGAGTATGGCACCACCCGAAGGCTCACCCCTGGTAGCTCGCTCACCTCCATGAGATGAAGCAGTTGTGCCTTCAATACGCGTCTGCCGCCTATCATCCATCGCAGCACAGCTTCCGGGAACACTGCCTCTACGGTTAGGGGATCGTCGCCGCTTGATCGGGTTGCCCACGTCTCCCTGACGCGCGAGAGCTGCGCGGCTTTGGCTGGGTCGTCCCGCTGCGTGGTCGCTGTGGTGTAGTCGGCGAGCTGGAATATGGTCGGCACTGTGTCCGTGGCGAACGTCCACAGCCGTGTCGCATCAGCAATTAGGAGTGGAAAGTCCTCAGCTGGGTCGAAGATGGCCGCTTGTGGCTGCCGGGGCGCTCGAAGGTCCGCGGCGTGTTGCGCTTGCGACGTCACGAACTGCCACTCAGGTGTGGGCACCTGGTACACGTAGCCCAGCGCCATGATGTCTATGGCCGCGGAGGGCTGGATCGCGTTCTCCATCATCGACAGCTTGGCGCTGCTGAAACCGACGCGCTTGCCCGCTTCGACGAGACTGAGGTCGCGTTCGTCTCGCCATCTGGCCAGTTCTCGGCCGACGGCGCGTTCGAGTGCAGTAGCGCGGAAGTCCTTAGGCATGAGGAGATCGACGCCTCACGATCACTCTGCTCGCTCTCATCTCGGTAGCGAAGCGCTTTTCGCCTACAGCGGCGGAAAGGGCTCGTCCTCGTCTTCGCGGATCACGTCCTCAGCTCCGTCGGACTCCTGCAGACACACGCATCGGCGGGAGATCCACTTCAGAGACTGGTCCTCGTCGAGGCTGATCTCGTCGAGTGCCTGGACGACTGCCTCGTACCCTTCGACCGCGTGTTCCTCTTCGACGAAGAGGCTGGAGTTCTCGGTTGTGATCCAGATCAGCGGCTGGTACCTCGGGAACTCCAGGTGTGTGAACGGTCCGGCCATGCCGGCATGTGCGCCGGCAGCTGCGGGCACGATCAAGATCCTGATCTTCTTCCAGTTCGCCATGCGCATGAGGTGTTGCAGCTGGGCGATGTGCGCTTCGCGCTGGCCGACCTGGAGTTCGAGTGCGAACTCGTGGGCGTAGAACGTGCAATCGAGGCCGTTGCGAAGCAGTTCCTGCATCTCATGCAACGCACGCAGCCGCTCGTCCAGTTCGGTCGCCGGCACGGTGGCTGAAGCAGCCAGCACTCCACGCGCGTAGTCCGTTGTCCGGAGGAGGTCCGGGATCGCATGAGGTTGCCAGCTCACGAGGGTCTCAGCCGCGGCAAGGTTGGTGCGGGCTGTGTGCGATCGGACTGGTGCGCGCTTGCCGTGTGGCTGCCACCAGCCGTTCAGCTCGGTAGCGGGGAACAGGCTGAGCAGGTACTCGCGCTCGGACTCAGGGACTCGGCAGACGCCGAGCACAACGGCGAGTTCCAGAGTGGTGACCCCTCCCTTGCCGTTCACCATGTCGGAGACCTTGGCCTCCTGCCAGCCCAGCAGGTCGGCGAGCTGGCGAGAGGTCATGCCCGCCTGCGCGATGGCCGCTCGCAGCCTCTCGCCGAACTCACGGCCGCGTGCGGTGGAGTACCTCTTGGGCATGTCCCAATTCCTTGCTCTGGTGCGAAGAACTTGATGAGAAGCTCGGCATCGGTGTGCTCGCGGACCTGGAGGGCTGTTCGTTCTCGCCGTGGTTGGTGGGCGCCTCGTCGAGCGCCTTCTCCTTGAGCTGGTTCTCGCGTCGCTGTGACAGCAACTCGGAGCGCTGCTCGTTGGTGAGCGACAACCACTTCTCGCCGAACGCCTCGGCTGTGAGGCCGTCCATCCGAGCGCCCGGCCTAGTGGCTAGGGCTCTGGTGACGTCGGCGTGCGGCTGCTCGTTGCCACCAGTCGAAGTGGTCACCGATGACCCATGACCATGTCGCCGCTGCTACAAGGCCGAAGACGACCGTGATTGCGGTCATGGCGACTCCCTTCCCGCAGGCGTGCGTTTGAGGTGTCCGGTGACGTGTTTGAGGCGGACGCGGAGTCCTCACGTCACCGGACGGTCTGACGGGTGCCGAGTGGCATGTCAGACTGAAATCAAGATTTCATCAGCGCTCGATCAGCGGTACGGCCTGAGGGTGACCAGGGACGTCCTGATTCGACCTGGCGAGCTAGGAGGGGCGATGCGGACGTTTCGCACCGTGCTTGAACAGCGAATTTGGGAACGCCGGCTGACGCTGGAGGAGTTTGTCGAGGAGGCTGAGCTGTACGCGCGAGAGCATCGGGAGCCAGGGACGCTCGGGCTTCGGCACCTTCAGCGGCTTGTTGCTGGTCGTCGGTCTGCTGGCGAGCCTCTTGGTCAGGTGAAAGCGAGTACAGCCCGACTGCTGGAGAGCATGTTCGGTGCGACGGTCGAGGTGTTGCTGTCTCCGCCGGTGGAGCACGGTCCTGCGGAAAGCGCGGTTGGCGCGTCGGCTCATCCGGGCTTGGCGGGTGCGTTCGAGTGGCTGGACGCTGCGGCTGGCTGGCCGTCAGGTTCGGCCGCGGCGAAGGTGAGTGCCGGGCTGAAGGTCTCTGACGTCGGGCTGCTTCAAGGACGGCGGGCGCGGTGGGGTGGGATCGGCCGGGGTCAGATCGCGGACGCTGTGAGGCGGTACTACCGAACCGTCGCCACGTTCGGGGTCCGTGGCCTGGACTTTGATGTTCGGACCAGCGTGTTCACGCGGGCCGAATGGATTGACCTCAGGCTGTCGCTCGACGCCGGCCACGAGCGATTGGCCCTCGTCCAGCGAGCTGGGGCGGTACCTGCTTTGGACGCAGGTTGCGCGGAGGCGGCTGTCCAGCGGGTCGTGACGGCTGCTGCTCTTGGGGTGCGGTTCGCGAACCTGCCGCTGTACCGGTTGGCGGAGATCGACGTCAGCGCACGCGGCATCGGTGGGGCTGTCGACGTGGGGAGCTTTGTCGAGTACGCGCTGACGATGGACCTGCTCGAAGCGGAGTTGGCGGACGCGGTGGTGAGCGGCTCTAGGGCTCTGAGTCCGTTGCGGGACAGGTACTTGCCGGACATGGGTGCTGTGCTCGATGTCGCTGGGCGCGTCTGTGCGGGTGGGGTTCTGTCGCTTGTGGCGATTGCGCGGCCGGCGGACCCGTTCCGTGGTGCTACGGATTATGCGTTGATCGTGCAGATGCGGTCGGACCAGGTGGTGAACGCCGCTGGGAAGCTGGCGGTCATCCCGAAGGGCTTTCATCAGCCGCTCACCGATCCTCGGGCTGATGTCTGGATCGGTGCCACGCTTCGGCGAGAGCTGGAGGAGGAGTTGTTCGGCCGCGGCGATGTGGACGCGACTGCTGGTGGTGCGCGGGCGGCATCGCCGATGCATCCTGGGCGCTGGTCTGCGCCGATGAGGTGGCTGGAGGATGAGCCGGGCCGGATGCGGATGGAGTGCACCGGGTTCGGGCTGAACCTCGTCAGCGGCAACTACGAGTTCGCGACGCTCATCGTCATTGAGGACGAGGAGTTCTGGCCGCGGTTCGGTGGGCAGCTTGAGGCGAACTGGGAGGCGTCTGGGCTGACGTTGTACTCAAGCCTGGACGGCGAACTCATCACGGATCTGGTGCAGCAGGAGGCTTGGAGCAACGAAGGGTTGTTCGCGTTGCTCCAAGGGCTCCGGCGGCTGCGTGAGGTCGGTGGCTCGCGGGTGAGCCTGCCGAACTTCGAGGTGTCAGGTCTGTGAGGGCCAGCGGACGGTCATGACGACGGAATCCTGCGAGGGCTTCCCAGGAGTGGTCTGACGCCCGGTCCCCACATAATGTAGTCGCCCTGGCGGCTCATGGTCTTGCTGCCGTCGGTGGTGTCGACGCGGAAGTTGCCTTCTACCAACAGAACCAGCGTCGTACGCTGGTCGTCGGCGGTCCAATCTGGACGCTTGTCGCCGGCGGGGTGAGTTCCCCACTTCACTTCGACGTCCTTTTGGGAGCGGACGCCGATCGACGGGTCGATGAAGTGTCCGACCAGCCAGCCGCGAGTGTCCGTGCTGTCGTCCGCGGCGTTGCCGGCTTGCCAGTTGGCGGTCACCTGATCTCCCATTCGATCTCTGGCAGGTCTACGCGGGTGCCGCCGATCTCGCGGAGGCGGCGTAGGCCCTGCAGAAGGGCGAAGAGCCCTTCGTTGCTCCAAGCTACATCGTTCACGAGTTCGTCCAGGAGCTCCGCGTCGCGGCTGGAGTACTGGTGTAGACGGGTCGCCTCCCAGTTGGCTTGGACGTCTCCGCCGTAGCGTGTCCAGAACTCCTCGTCCTCGATGACGATGAGGCTGGCGAACTCGAAGTTGCCGCTCACGAGATTCAGGCCGAAGCCTGTGCACTCCATGCGGAGACGGCCGGGTTCGGCCAGTAGCCAGCGCATCGGCTCGGATTGCCGGCTTGGGTGCATGGGGTCTGCGTGGCGCTGTTCGCCGACGGTGTTGTCGACGTCGTCGCGGCCGAACAGTTCCTCTTCCATCTCGCGACGGAGGGTTGCGCCTACCTGGGCGTCGGCGCGGAAGTCCGTTAGCGGCTGGTGGAAGCCCTTGGGGATCACGGCCAGCCGACGGGCGGCGTTGATCACGTGGCCGGAGCGTTCCTGGACGAGCAGGAGGTAGTCCGGCTCGCCTGCGGAACGCGTCTGCGGGGCGGGCGATGGCCGTGAGCGCGAGCGCTCCGCCTGCGCACATGCGGTCGCCGACGTCGAGTGCGGCCGTCAGGTCCGGCATGTAGGCGTCGCGGAGGGGGAGTGCGCCGGGTTCGTCGGCTGGCCGGTGGCGAGGGCGTCGACCAGCTCGCCTTCGAGCAGGTCCATCGTCACCACGTACCCCACGAAGTCCGTCACGCCCACCGTGCCCGCCGAGCTGACTGCTTTCGCATGTCCACGTCGAGCAGCCGGAACAGCGGCATGTTCACCATGCGGATGTCCCAGGGCCAGCGTTTCGGCCAGCCGTTGCGCGGCGCGGTCTGCGCTTGCCTCGTCCATCGTGATGTTGCCGGCCGGGGTTACGCCGGCGAGCTTCAGCCGGTCGTGCTTGGGGAACAGCGGGCAGTCGAGGTCTAGCCAGTCCGGGTGCGTCAGCACGGTCGTGGAGGCTGCCGTGTTCGTGCCGAACGTCGCTGAGTAGCGGCCGTGGCCGGTGGTCGAGGTGCCGTAGTAGTCCGCGAGTGCGCTGGCGATGTCTCGCTGGTTCACGCGTCCGCGGAGGACTCCGCGGTCCTGGAGGGTGTGCAGGTCGAGCGCTGCCAGGCGTGCGGCTACTTCGCGGCGGGCTGTTCCGGGCTCCCAGCCTGCGCGTGCGTCGAGCCAGTCGAGCGCGGCGACGATCGTTCGGGTCTTCGCTGAGCCGGAGTTCCGCGTCGCTTGGACGCGCCGTCCGGGAGGTCCAGAGGTCCGCCGTTGATCAGCTCGGGGAAACGGCTCGACTGCTCAGCGGGCGCGTTCGTCTAGGGCGGTGTCGAGTTCAGCGCTGGACGCTCCGACGTGGCGTGGTGTCTGGCTTCTGGTGCCAGGAGGCCACCGTGCGGACGCCGATGCCTAGGTGTTCGGCGAACGCCTCGTGGCTCATGTCGTAGAGCTGCCTGCAGGCAGCGTGCTGATCTGGCCGGTCCACTCGTCGTTCACGCTCATGCTCGCGCTACCCCCGGAGCGCATGAACCTGCATTGGTCTTGCATTGGACATGCATGGGTTCGGGCGCGCGATTCCGCAGTGGAATTGGTGCATGGAAATCAAAGCGCTCAACCAGCAGAAACGCACAGTGCTACCGGTTCTCGCGGACTTGCTTCGACTACCGACGCGAGGTCCGACTTGAGGTCGTCGAGGCGTTCGGTGATGTCGTTCAGGCGCTGTTCGACACTGTCCAAACGCGACCACAGCGTGTCGCCGGGGTCGGTGATCGGCTCGTCGCGCTCTGGTGGGCTGGCGGCCGTGCAGCACCGCGTCGAGGTGCTGCGGGTGCCAGCCCATGGCTGTGGACAAGGACTCCAGGGTCCGCGGCGCCCGCCGGCGCTCCACGGTGTTGTGCTGGATCTCGCGGACGATCGCCTGGGAGACGTTCGAGCGTTCTGCTAGCTCGCTTCTGACGCCATCCGAGCTCGTTCACGCGCTCGTTGATGGCTTTGGCGACTGCCGCCCAATCCTCCGACACGTATTCCTCCGCGCTCCGCCTCGGCGCTGATATTAGTCGTTTCGCGCTGCTTGCGGCGTGACACGGCGTATTCCGCGCCGTGCGCGATCTAGCGCGCCTTCGTGTGCGCTGAAATCAATCAATTCAGAGCTGAAATCATCATTTCACTCTTTGAAGGGCCTATTCCTCATGCGTACTTCTCTGTCTTCTCGCTCACTCCATCCGCGAGACCGCTTGGCTGCTCGGTGTCAGCCGGTCCGCCGTGTTCCGCGCCATCCGGCTCGGCATGCTGCACGGCTGAGCGCCAGTACGGCCGTCTCGTCGTCCCCGGTAGCTCGCTTCGGCGAGTGCTCTCAGGAGCCGGGGGTGCTTCGTGACTGATCTGACCGGCTGATCGGGATCGCGTGGTCGCTGGACCGCTTGCGCTGGGTGCCGACCGATGAGCTTGACCGAGGTCGTCCAGCGCGACGGGCTGTGCATGTGGGCGTTCACGGACGAACCGCCGGAGCGGCGAGGAACTGACCGATCGGGAGCTGGCCGAGCGCAGTGCTCCGGGTGTCCCGTGCAGGACGAGTGCCTGGAACTGGAGTTGCGCACGGCCGGCGCTGAGACGCGTCGGCGTGTGGGGTGCGCTCACCGAGGACGAGCGGCGGGAGGTGCACCCGCACTGGCTCCAGCGCGGTGAACGCGCTCGAGAGGGGGCCGCGTTCATGAACGCCATCAGCCTCACGCCCGACTCAGGTCTGGCTGCGGTCGGTGTGCTCTTGGTTCTGGTGTTGGTCTGGCGGGCGGCTCCCGTCGGGCGAAGGCTGCGGCGAGCGCGGCACGGACGGGCGTTCGGCTGATTCGCTCGCTGGGCGCGTGGTGCTGTTCAACGCCGTGCTGATCGTGCTCGCTCAGTGGGTCGTGATCACGCAACGGCGGGAACGGCTGGCTGCTGTTCGCGGTGCTCGGCGTGCCGGCGTTGTTCGCGTCGTACACGCTGACGAAGGCGCTGACGGTGACCACGTACGAGCCTCGTCGCCGTGGCGGTGATCGGCGATGAGCGAGCCGATCGAGCGCGTAGCCGTGCAGGTGGACCGGTTGTGCTGGACCGGGATTCTGCTCGGGCTCGCGTTCACGATGACCAACGTTCAGCAGTTCGCGGCGGCTGGTGCGGCGGTGTGGTCGCTCGCCTGGTTCGCGGCGTGGCTGCTCGACCCGATGGTGTCGCTGGTGCTGCTGGCGATCCTCCGTGCCGAGCAGGTCACGGCTCGGCACGGCGTCCGGCATCGGTGGCTGGGTGCGGGCGGCGAAGTGGTTCACGCTCGGCGGCCACGTACGTCATGAACACCTGGAGTGCGTTCGTGGCCGGGTCGGCGGCGCTGGTGGTGCTGCACTCGGTGCCGCCGCTCGTCGTGTTCGTCGCCGCTGAGGCGGTGACGGAGCTTGCGGGACAAGCTCGGCTCGGCGGTCGCGGTTCACGGCTGCGGCACCGCAGGCTCGCGAGTCCGGCGACGGTGCGCAGCGCGCGTCCGCGGACGTCGTTCGCCGACTACCTGGCGGTTGCCGGAGCGGCTCGCACGCCGGACGTGAAGGTCACGCCGGCGTGGGTGCGTGAGGTGACGGGGTGCTCGCGGGGCTTGTCGTCGCGGCTGGCTGCGGCGCTGAACGCGGAGGTCAGCCATGAACGGCGAGCTGGTTCCGGCGGAGCCGGTGTTCGAAGGCGAACTGGTCGACGAGCAGCGGACGCTCGTGCCGCCGCGGTCGCGGGTCGCCTGGTGGCAGCTGCGTCGCGGTTCGTTCCGGCGGCGTTGAAGTCTCGCGCAGGCGCTCAGGCTACGCGGCGAAGGATGGGCTCGTGTGGTGTGCTTCGGTCGCCGTTCCGGTTGTCTGAGCGCAGTCGTTCGCGGGCTGGTGGTTGCGGCTGCGCGGTTGGCGGCGATGGGTGCGGGTGCGCGACTACCGCGAGGCTGCCGAGCAGTCCGAGAAGCTGGCGGACAAGTTCGCTGAGATCCGTGCGCTGACGTTGTTCCGGTGGAAGGTGACCGGGGCTGTGCTGCCGCTGGTCGCGTGCTCGCGTGCGGTCGTGGATCTGCTCTACGGGGACCGGGTGCTGTGGATCGCTGGCGCTGTCGGGCTCGGCGGTGCTGGCGATCGTCGGCAGGCGGAAGGACGGGTCCCTGGACGGAAGGCGCTCTTGCCGGGCCGCGCACGCTCGACGTGGACGATGGACCCCCAGGTCCTGGTGGACGCGTTCCGCGACGCGAAGCTGATCGGCAAGGACGAGATCGCTGCGGCTGGTCGAGCGGGCGAAGCGGCAGGGTGGCGGGTGGGCGATCACGGTCGATCTCCCCGCCACCCGCAAGGCTGCCGACGTCGTGAAGCATCGGGACGACCTGGCGTCGGCGCTGGCGGTCGACGAGATCCAACTCAGTGTCGAGCGGGTCCGAGGCAACGGCGGGCACGCCGGACGCGTGGCGATGTGGGTGGCCGATGAGGACCCGTACGCCAAGCCGCCGATCCGGACGCCGTTGCTTGAGGTCGAGCGGTGGGACGCGTGGCGGCCGGTGCCGTTCGGTACCGATGCTCGCGGACAGGCGGATCGACCTGCCGCTGGTGTGGACGTCGCTGCTGATCGGTGCGATTCCCAGGCAGGGCAAGACGATGGCTGAACGACTGGCTGCCGCGGGCTGATCCTGGACCCGTACGCGCGGCTGTACGTCGCCGACTTCAAGAACGGCAAGGACTGGAAAGCCGCCGAGCAGGTCGCCCACCGGTTCATGGCCGGTGACGACGTCGAGCACGTGCTGGCGTTCCTGGACTGGCTCGTCGAGTTGGTCGCGGACGTCCAGCACCGCTATCGGCGGATGCAGGACCTGGACGACGTGACGTGTCCCGAGTCGAAGGTGACGCCGGCCATGTCCCGTGATCCGTCGCTGGATATGCCGATCACGGCGCTGATCGTCGATGAGGTCCACATTGCACTGGAGGACCGCACTCCTGTTGAGGTGCAAGGGAAGAAGCTCACGGCAGGGGAGTACATCGGCGAGCTGCTGACGTGGCTCGCGAAGAAGGCGCCGGCGGCCGGCATCGTCCTCGTCCTGGCTACGCAGCGGCCGGACAGCAACACCATCCCGTCGAAGTTGCGGGCGGTGCTCGGGTCGCGGTTCGCGTTGCGGGTCATGGACTGGCGGGACAGCAACATCGTCCTCGGCGAGCAGATGAACACGCGCGGGTACGACAGCAGCCGCCTGCTCCCGTCCCATAAGGGCGTTGGCATCCTGCGGCCGGACGGCGAGACACAAGCCGGGGCGGACGTGCTCGCGCTGACCGTGCGGACGTACTACATGCCCAACGAGGACTGGCGGACGATCTGTGAACGTGGCCGTGCGCTGCGGGAGGCCGAAGGCACGCTGACCGGTCACGCGGCCGGGCAGGACGCCGCCGATGCTCGATCGCGCGGTGGTCGTGCAGGCGCTCGGACCGGCCGGTGCGCGGTCGAGGTCGAGCTGCCAGAGCCGTTGGCGGCGGTCGTCGACTACCTCGGTGACGGACCTGGACGAGCGGGAGTTCGTGCCCACGGCTGAGTTGGTCGAGGCGCTGGAGGTCGAGCCGACCGCGTTCGGGCAGGACATGGGCGAGCTTGGCTGCCGACCGACGCAGGCAGTACGTCCAGGACGGACGAGGGCACACGGCGGGTCCGGGCTACCTGACGGCCGAACATCCGAGCAGCGATTGATGAAATCGGCTCGTCGACGCTGTCGGCGTGTGGACGAGCTGTGACCAGTGACGATCGAGCGAACTTGGACGAGCTGAAGGTCAACCTTCCGGCGGAACTACCTGTCCTCACCAGGCGAGTAAGCCGCATACTGCTAGACATACTGTTCGAGCTGACCGAGGTCGGAGGTCCTGGACGGGCCTCCGGGAGGGAGGTGATGATGACTGTTGAAATCAGCCGAGACCCGTGGGCGACGCTCGATGACCTGTGGGGCATCGAGGTCGGCGAGGCCGTCGACGACGGCATCGGGCCGGTGGCGTTCTACGGGCGGTGCTCGACCGAGGACAACCAGGACCCGGAGACGTCGCGCGGCTGGCAGTTCGGCAACGCGCGAGAAGTTCGTCGGGCCGTTGGGCGGCCAGATCGTCGAGGAGTTCTTCGACATCGGCAGTCGCGGTCGGTGCCGTGGGAGCGGCGGGACGAGGCCTCGCGGCTGCTGGCAGCGCTGAAGGACCCGCACCGCGGCTGGAACGCCGTTGTGGTCGGGGAGGGCACGCGGTGCTGGTTCGGCAACCAGTTCTCGTTGATCGCGCCGAGGTTCGCGGCGTACGGCGTCGACCTGTGGGTGCCGGAGCTGGGCGGGAAGTACGACCCGCGGAACCCCTCGCACAAGATGCTGATGAGCGTGCTCGGCGGGATGAGCGAGTCCGAGCGCCAGCACGTGCAGGCGCGGGTCCGAGCTGCGATGGACGCACAGGTGCTCAACGAGGGACGGCACCAGGGCGGGCGAGCACCGTACGGGTACGTCGTGGTGGACGGCGGACCGCACCCGAACCCGCGCAAGGCGGCGGAGGGCTACCGGTTGCGGGTGCTGGCGATCGATGAGCGAGTCCGCATGGGTCGTGCGGCGGATCTTCGCCGAGTACCTGAGCGGTCAGCGGAGACCGGGCGATCGCCAACGGGCTCAACCGGGACGGCATTCCGTGCCCGTCCGCGCGGCGGCCGGACCAGAACCGGCATCGGCTGGCGGACGGCTGGCAGGGCGGCACGGTGCGGGCGATTCTGGAGAACCCGCGCTACACCGGCTACGCGTTCTTCGGGCGGTGGACGAAGCACGAGACGCTGCTCGATCCCGGACGACGTGGCGGCTGGCCACGTGGTGCGGTTCCGCAAGGCCAGCCCGGATCGAGTGGTCCGGTCGCGGAAGCCGGCGCATCCCAAGATCGTGGAGATCGAGGACTTCACGGAGGCTCAAGTCCTGCGGAAGTCGAAGGGCGGTTTGCGGACGGCTCGGAAGACGGAGCGAGCTGGACGAGCGGTGAAGCACCGCTACCTGTTCCGCGGCCGAATCCGGTGCGACATCTGCGGACGGAAGATGGAAGGCAGCCCGCGGAAGAAAGCGATGTACTACCGCTGTCCGGCTCGGACCTTGGCTCCGGGATCTCCCGCGCTCACGTCGCATCCTGGCGCGGTCTATTTGCGCGAGGACGTTATTCAGGACGCGGTCAACGGCTGGATCGGGCACGTCTTCGACCGGAAAAACCGTGATCGGACGGTAGCGGCGCTGATGGATTCGCAAGAGCCGGTCGTCGAGGTCGGGCGTGACTCGGCAAAGCGGCGGCTTGCCGACGCGGAAGCCAAACTGATGCGGTTCCAGGACGCGATCAAAGCTGGGGTCGATCCTGCGGCGTTGGTCGAGGCGATCAACGAGGCCCAAGCGAGAGCGCGTCGCGTCACGAGCTGCCCTGGACAACGTCCCGGTGCCGACAGAGCACAACGTCGCCGAGATCTACGCGGCGATGGACCTGATAGGCGACGTCAGCGCGGCGTTGCGAGGTCACGCGCCGACGAGACTCGAAGAGTTGTACGACGAGATCGACCTGCAAGTGTCGGTACAAGCAAAACCCCCACGAAGCTGATGTCTCCATCAACCCCGTGGGGGTGAATAATGCTGGTGTCCGAGGGGGGACTTGAACCCCCACCCCCTTTCGGGGACTAGCACCTCAAGCTAGCGCGTCTGCCATTCCGCCACCCGGACGTATTCAGTTCTCACCCCGGCTCGCGCCGTGGTGCCCATAGATTACATGATCGTCGGTGGACGCCCAAATCGACTCCCGTCATTGGAGTCTGTGCTGGTAGGGGCGGTTGAGGCGTGTGGTCAGGAGGACGGGGCAGGCCATCGCTGAGGTTCGGGCGGTGGTGTGGCGGCGGTGGTCTGGACGCTGGTGCGGGCGTGGTTCGAGAGCGAGGTTGAGCGGGGTTAGATCCAGCCTCGGGCTCGGGCGAAGCGGGCGGCCTCGTGGCGGTTTGCGGCTCCGGTTTTGCCCACGGCTGAGGAGAGGTAGTTGCGGACGGTGCCGGGGGAGAGGGAGGCGCGGCGGGCTATTTCCTCGATGGGGGCGCCTTCCAGGGCCAGTTCCAGGACGTCGGCTTCTCTTGGGGTCAGGGGGCTGTCGCCGGCGCTGATGGCTTCGGCGGCCAGGGCTGGGTCCACGTAGCGGCCGCCGGTGTGGACGGTGCGGACTACGGTGGCCAGGACGTCGGAGGAGACGGTTTTGGGGAGGAAGCCTCGGACTCCGGCGGCCAGGGCGCGTTTTAGGTGGCCGGGGCGGCCGTGGCTGGTGACGATCATGGTTGAGCAGGTTGGCAGTTCGGCTGATAGGGCTTGGGCTACTGAGACGCCGTCCAGGTCGGGCATTTGCAGGTCGATCACGGCTACGTCGGGGCGGACTACTCGGGCGGTGGCCAGGGCTTCGGCGCCGGTGGCTGCTTGGGCTACTACTTCTAGATCGTCTTCCAGTGACAGCAGGGCTGCCATGGCGCCGCGGATCAGGTGTTCGTCGTCGGCCAGCAGGATGCGGATCACGGGAGCTCCACGGTCAGCACGAAACGGTTGGGGGGCTCAGAGACCGCGGTCACCGAACCGTCCAGGGCCGCGATGCGTTCGACTAGGCCGGTCAGGCCGCTGCCGAAGCGGAAGGCAGAGAGTGAAGCGCCGTCGTTGGACATGGTGAGAACCTTGCCGTGCAACGTGATTGTGCACGAGCGGGCCTCGCTGTGGCGCAGGACGTTGGTGACGCCTTCGCGCACGGCCCAGCCCAGGGCGGCCGCGGGTTCGCCGGAGACGCCGACCTCGCCGATCACTCGGCAGTCGATGCCGGCGGAGGCCAGTAGTGAGCGGGCGCCGGCCAGTTCCACGGAGAGGTCGGCGGTGCGGTAGCCGCTGACCACCTCGCGAAGTTCCTCCAGGGAGTCGTGGGCGATTCGGCGGACCTCCAGCATTTCCTCGATCGCCTCGGATCGGCCGCGGCGGGCCAGTTGGGCGGCCAGGTCGGCTTTCAGGGCCACGACAGAGAGGTTGCGGCCCACCACGTCGTGCAGGTCGCGGGCGAAGCGGAGGCGTTCTTCGGCCACGGCCAGGCTGGCGCGGATGTCGCGGGAGCGGTCCAGTTCCCAGACCAGGCCCAGCATCCACAGGGTCGTGCGGAACGCGAAGGCCACGAACAGCAGCCCGACGATCGCCAGCAGGCCGCGGCTCGGCCCGGCGGTGAGCAGTACCCAGGCGCCGCCGGCCAAGATGCCAGGCGACGGTGCGTGGACGGACCACCGCGGACAGGGTGGTGATCGTCAGCACCAGGAAGATTATCGCGATGCCGTCGGCGGGGCCGTCGGGCTTGCCGGGGGTCGGGTGCGGGAAGGCGAGCTCGCCGGCGACCAGCACGGCGCAGGTGAGCGCCAGGTAGATCGCCAGCGGGCGGCGTGGGAACGGGGCCTTGCCCAGGTGGTGCTCGATTCCCAGGTGGGCGAGCCGCATGCCCAGTGCGGCGTGGACCAGCACGCCCGCCACGACCGTGACGATGGCGGAAGTGCTGACCTCGTTCGTGATGCCCATGATCAGCAACGGTGGCAGGAAGAGGTAGCTGAGGTAGAACGTGGCGCGCACGTAGAAGTCGAAGCGCGCCGCGCCGCTGCGGGACCGCCACCAGCCGAGCAAACTCACCTCCGGGGATCCCAGCGGAACCATCGCCGCACAGCGTAGGTCCCGAGGACGATCCACACCGCGAGGACGATCAACGGCTGCAGCACCGGCCCGTCGCCCCAACCGGCCCGCAGCAGGTCGAGCACCGGGGTCAACGGCAGCAGCCGCATGGCGGTGGCGACGTTCTCGGGCACGGCCGACAGCGGGAACATCAGGCCCGAGCCGAGCAAGCACGCCATCAGCACCGGCAACGACGTCACCTGCGCCATCTCGACCGTGCGGGTGAACGCCGAGGACGCCGCCGCCAGCAGCGCGAACATGACCACGCCGCCCACGATGCCCACGAGGAGGAACCACGGCCGCGACGGCAACGGGATTCCGGTGATCACGCCCACGATCACCGAGAACAACACCATCTGCCCCAGTGCCACCACCACGGACGGCAACGCGGCGCCGAGCAGGATCTCCGGATCGGTCAGTTCGCCCACGCGAAGCCGTTTGAGAACCAGCTCCTCGCGTCGTGCCACGAAGGTGGTGACGAGGTTGTAGTACACCGCCATCAGCAGCACGAACCCCGACAGGCCGACCACGAGCGGCACGCCGTCCGCGTCGACCGACAGCAGCAACGGCACGATCAGCAACGGCACCAGCAGCGAGTTGAACAGCGCGGTCCGGTTGCGCCAGAACAACTTCAGCTCGGCCCTGCCCACAGCCACGGCCCTCATGCCGCCTCCTCCGCGATCGCCAGGAACGCCTCCTCCAGGGACGCCGAGCGGGCGTCCAAACCGGACAACGCGACGTCGTTCACATGAGCCCACGCAAGCAACTCGTGCAACGTCTCCTGCAGGTTGTTGGTTCGCACGGTCACTCGGCCGGGCACGTCCTCAGAAGTCACCACGGGCAGCGCGACCCCGATCGGCGGCACGAACGAGATGCGCGCCGGATACGCGTCCACGACCTCGGAAACGGTGCCCTGGGCGACGATCCGGCCGCGGTGCATGATCGCCAGCCGGTCGGCCAACGCCTGCGCTTCCTCCAGGTAGTGCGTCGTCAGCAGAACGGTCACGCCCTCGCGCAACAACTGACGAATCAGTTCCCACGTGTTGCGCCGGCTTTCTGGATCGAGTCCGGTGGTCGGTTCGTCCAGAAAGAGCACCTCGGGCCTTCCCAGCAGCGCCAGCGCCAAATCGAGTCGCCGCCGTTCGCCACCGGAAAGCTGTTTCACGCGCACGGAAGCGCGGTGCGAAAGGTCAACGAGAGATAACGCTTCATCAACTGGCCGGGGCCGGGACAGGGTCCCCGCCCACATCTGTGTGGCCTCGGTCACGGTGAGGTCGGGCGGGAAACCGCCTTCCTGCAGCATGACGCCCATTCGGGGCCGCACGAGAGAGCGCTCCCGAAATGGATCGTGACCGAGCACCGACACGCTGCCCGCCGCGGGACGGGTGAGCCCTTCCACCACCTCGACCGTGGAGGTCTTTCCGGCGCCGTTCGTGCCCAGAAGCGCGAACATCTCGCCGCGCTCGACATCAAATGAGACGCCCCGAACCGCCTCGAATCCCCCGTCGTAGCGCCGGGTCAGATCTTTCACCTCGATCGCTGTCATACGTCCACGATCACGGGAAATGCCCGGTTTCGGCAGTGCGGTGGTACACCAGTTCTCCATGACAGATGTCATGTCGGATACCTGAGGGGTTTCCCCGCGTCCACTCGCGACGGTCGCGCTCTCACCTAATCTCGCCGCAGTGGCCGACCCGGTCCAGCACCGCCGCCGCCCGAGCCGGGGCACGGCCACCTCCGGGGTCCGGCGGGTGGCAGGGGCCCGCTGGATCCCGCCCGAGCGAGGGGAGTCGTCACGTGCAGGATCAGCTGTGCGGACGCCACGGGGAGCTCGCCGCGTTGCGAGCGGCGTTCGAGGCCGCCGCCTCCCGCGGCCGCCTGGCCGTGGTGCGCGGTGAACCGGGGAGCGGGCGTACCGAGTTGTTGCGGGCGGCGACGGCGATGTGGCGGGCGGAGGGGGTGGCCGTCGTCAGCCACCGGCCGCGATCACGCGCCGTCGTGCTGATCGACGACGCCGACCGGCACCCGGACCCGGTGCTCACGGCGACGGCCATGCGGATGCCGGGCTGTCTCGTGGTGGCGGTCTGCCGCGACCACGCCGAGCTGGCCGAGGTCGCGGACGTCGTCATCGACCTGTCGCCGTTGTCCGACGAGGTCGTGACCGCGGCGATCACCGCGCAGGACCCGCTCGACGTCAGCGTCGTCGAGGCGCTGCGAACCGCGCTGGGCCCGCTGTACGGCAACCCCGGCACCGTGACCGCGACTCTCGAGAAGCTCACCCTGACGACGGTCGGCGACCGGCGCTTCCTGATCGACGAGAAGATCAGCTTGCCCCGACGCCACCCGCTGCTGGAGCACGTCCACGGCCTCGCGTACCGGGTCGCGCTGCTGTGCGTGGTGCGCCAGGGCATCGAGGTCAGCGACCTCAAGCTGCTCAAGGAGGACCTGGCGGACTGCGGCCGCGCCCTGGACGAGCTCGTCGAGCGGGGCGTGCTCACCGAGGACCTCGAAGTCCTCTGTCCCGCGCTGGCCAACGCGATCGTCGATCAGGGCGGACCGGACGAAGTGCGCAGAATGCACGTCGCGCTCGCCGTCGACTCCGCCGACCCGGACCTGGTGGCGCTGGCCGGTCCGGACCTGCCCGACGCGCCGAGGCGGGCCCGCTGGCTCGCGGACCGTGCCGTCGAGATCGAGGCCGCCGATCCGGAACGGGCCGGCCGCTGGCTCGCCGCCGCCGTCAGGATGAGCGGGGCCCAGGACCGGCCGTGCGGCCGGCTGTTCTTCATCACGCTTGCCGTGCTCGTCCGCACCGGCCAGGACGAGCTGATGCGCACCGTGCTCGCCGAGCGGCTCACCGAGGACCCGAACACCGACGCCGCCGCGATGCTGTTGCTGTTCAACGGCGAGGAACCGCAGATCAAGGGCGGTCCGGCGGTGGCGCTGGCGCGGTGGTGGCTGGGCGAGCGTCCCGACTGGACGCCGCTGCCGATGAGGACGCACGACGACGAAGCGGTCATCACCAACGCGGAGCTGAACGCGGTCTACCACGCGTTGCGGTTTGACGCCCAAGCCTGCCGTACGGCACTGAGGTTCGTCCGCGACGAACACGTGCGGGAACGCTTCGACGAACTGATCGAGGCCGGTGCTGCCGGTGACGTCGCAACGGTGCTGGAGTGTGTGCTCGGCTCGCGCTACCGCACACCGGATCACGGCCCGTTGAGGCTCTTCCAACGTGTGGTGCGTGAGTACGCACGCGCAGACTGGACCGGGGCGCTGCAGGCGGTTCGGCAGCTCGAACTCATCAACCGCCCGATGCCCGCCCATCAGCACGGACGGGTGTTCGCGGCGGCGATCCACTCGGCTCGCGGCGAGCACCGGCACGCCCTCACCTGGCTTGCCAAGGTCAGCCGTGCGACGAGGTACGCGCCCATCCGCGCCATGGTCGAGTGCGGTCTGCTGCACCGCGCGGGCGACTCCCAGGCCGCGGTCAACCTTGCCTGGCGCACGGTCAGGCGAGCGAAGCAGGCGAACGTGCGGCCGGGCATCGGCCGGCTGATGCTGCAGGCGCTGCAGATCGCGTTGCGCAACGGTGACGATGCCATCGCGCGCGTGTTGATGATCGAGATCACCGAGCTGCACAGCCAGGACGACTGCCGCTGCACGCACCAGATCCTGTTGCTGGCCAAGGGATTGTTGTACGGCGACCCGGCCGAGGCCGCGCGCGGCGTCGATGTTGTACGACGGCGGGGCCACCGGCCGGACCTGCTGTGGGCGTGCCACATCCTCGCCCAGTTCTGCGACGACCCGCGCTACGTCGTGCGGGAGCTGCACGCCATCGCGAAGGAGGGCGGCTCGTCGTTCCTGTTGCCGGCCAGGGTCGCCGCGTTGATGCGCAAGTTCGGTGTCACCGCACCGCGCACCGCAGCGACCCCCGGCGAGCTGACCGGGACGGAGTTGCGCATCGTCGACCTCGTGCGCGCCGGGCAGACCAACCGCCAGATCGCCACCGAGCTCGACGTCAGCGAAAAGGCCGTCGAGCACCACCTCACCCGCCTGTTCCTGCGCACCGGTGTCCGGTCCCGCGTGGAGCTGGCCGCCGCGAGCCTGGCGGGCAGGCTCGACGACCGAGGAGCGACCGGATGACAGGAACGCTTGCTCACACGGACACTCGCTCGCACCTGATCGCCAGAGAGGAAGCACACACAAGTGTGGTGTGGCCGTTGTTGTCGGGGACAACGCGGCTGGTGCTCGTCACCGGGGCCGCGGGCGTCGGCCGCACCGCTTTGCTCAACGACGTCCGGGACACGCTCGAACATCAGCGCGTGCGCACAGCAGACGTGCCACTGCTGCGCGCCGACCGCGACCGCCCCCAGGTCGTGGTCGCCCGGCTGAAGGAAGAGCTGGCCCGCTGGTCACGGCCGCCGGTGCTGTTCCTGGACGACCTGCACCGGCTCAACCACGACGTGCTGCGCGCGCTGCTGGACGTACTGCCACAACTCGCCACGTGTGTCGTCGGCGGCTACCGCACGCCAATGCGCCTCGATCACACCGATCTGGCAGAAACGTTGCGCACGAACGCGATGATCGAGCTCGTCCCGTTGAGTCCGTTGAACCGGACCGAGGTCAGCCGCATGTTCACGAGCCTGCTGAACGTGTCCGCGGACGCCGAACTGGTGCAGCGGCTGCACCACGACAGCCGGGGCGTGCCAGGGCTGGTCGATCTCGCGGTCGACGGGTACCTGCGCGGCGGCGCGCTGCGGTTCATCGACCGCACCGCCTACCTGGTGGACGAACCGCGCGGCACCGGTCACCGGCATCCCGCGGTCGAACGGATCCGGCTGCTCGGCGAGGCGGCGTGGCGGACCGCGAAGGCGATGGCCGTTCTGCACCCGCTCGGCCGTGCGGCGGAAGAACTCCTGGGCGACACCCAAGCGCTGCCCGAACTCGAAGCAGAGGGCGTGCTCGTGCGGCACGACGACGGCTGGCGGTTCCGTGCGCCAGTGCTCGCCCACGCGCTGGCGGCCAGCCTTGGGCCGTATGAACGACACGACCTCGGATGGCGCGCGGTGCAGGCGTTGTGGGAGGGCAAGGCGTTCTGCTCGGACCCCCGCTATCTGCCGGACCGGCTGATCGACGCGGGAGGGTTCGCCGACCCGGACCGGGCCACGACCCAGCTGCTCGCCGCCGGCCGGGCCGCGATCGTGCACGACGCGAGCGCCCGGCGTTGGCTGCGTGCTGCGGCCGACCGCGCCACCGACCCGACCCAACGGGCGGAGGCGACGTTCATGCACGCAGTCGCCTGTACGTTCCACAAGGACTTCGGCGCCGCGATGGCCAGTGTGGACGCCGCGCTGGAGCACCCGGACGACTTCAACGCGGACCAGCTCCAGGAACTGCACCTCATCCGGCTCGTGGGCATGTGCGCGGCGGGGGACCGGGCCGCGCTGCGCAAGGTCGCCGACGCCAGCTGGCGGTCGTTGCCCGGTGGCACCTCGGCGCGGTTCATCGGCCGTGCGGTGGCCCTGTGCTACACGGACCGATGGGACGAAGCGGCGACACTGCTCGCCAGCACCCGCGGCACGTGGCGGCTCGGCAACGCGGCCACGGTGACGTTCGGCGAGCTGTTCGGCATGGCCGCGGCGCTGATGACCGGGCGGATGGCGGATTTCGAACGGGTCGTCAGCGATCCCGCGCTGTGCCCGCTCTTCGCCGTCGAACGGCACCGGCCCGCGTTACTGCAGGCGATGGCGCGATCGCTGCTGCTGGCGGGAGAAGCGGGCCGGGCCGCACGGCTGCTCGCGAACCAGCCGAAGACGGCGACCGAGCAGGCGTTGCTGGAGATGGCCGACGGACGGTGGGACGCCGCGCTCGGGCACGCACGTGGCGCCCTTGTCACCGGATCGACGCTCGGCCAAGTCGCGGCGCACACGGCGGTGTGCCGCGACCTCGCCACGATGCTGGTCACGCGCGCGAAACTCACCCGTGCGCGCGAGGTGATCGCCGACGCGCGCGCCGGGCAGAACGTGCTGCCACACGTGCTCGACGTGCCGGAAGCCGACCTCGAACTGGTGCTCGGCGCACGGGACAAGAGCCGCCGCCTGTTGCGGCGCGGACTCGCGTTCGCCGCCCAGCACGCGCTCGTGATCGCCACCGACGAACTGGAGCTGCGGCTGGCGATGATGTCGCTGGAGGACGGTGACCGCGAGGACGCCGAGTTCCGGGTGGAACGGCTCGCCGGCATCGCCGAGACGATGGACACCGGCCGCGCGCACCGCAACCACCTGCTCGCCCGCGCGGTGACCTGGCGCGACCGCGAGGCGGCCGCCGAGGTGCGCAGGCTCGTCGCCGAACGCGGTCAGCCGCACGAGACGGCGATGACGCTGACCGCGCTCGCCACGTACGGGTTCGCTGACCCGCCGCTGCTGCGCGAGGCCTACGAGCTGTTCGGAACGCTGGACGCGTTGGTGCCCAGGGCTCTGCTGCGGCACCTCATGCGTGAGCACGGCGTCGCGGTGCCGGGCCGCGCGGCGACGACGGCCGAGCAGGAACGGCTGCTCGCCGCACTGGTCGCGGAAGGCCTGACGAACCGTGAGCTCGCGGGCGCGCTGCGGACGACGGAGAAGAGCGTGGAGGCGAAGCTGACGCGGCTGTTCCAGCGCACCGGCTACCGGTCCCGGGTGGAGCTGGCGACCGCGATGCTCACGGGTGAGTACCACTGACGAGCGCGTCCACCACCACGGCCGCCGGTTCGGAGAGGTTGAGCCACGCCACGACGACGCGGTGTCGTTCCGTTGAGCCGCCACGCACCTGAAGCACTCGCACGCCAGAAGGAACCGACGCGGCCAACGAGCCGGGCAACGTCGTGATGCCCGCACCGGACGCCACGAGCTGAAGTTTCGCGAGCCAGTCACGGGCCATGTGCGCGGGCCGGTCGTTCAGTCCCGGCCACACGCCGAGCCCCGGCGGCGGACTCGCGATCCACGCCCAGCCGCGCAGATCGGCGACATCCACAGAATCCTTGTGCGCCAACGGATGCGCCAACGGCACGGCCAGCACCAGCTCGCGCTCGTCCAGCACCTTGGTCCGCAACGCCGGTGTCTCGGTGTCCAGCGGCGGGAACGGCGGCTCGGACGCGAGCACGGCGAGATCGACCGTGCGGGCCCGGAGCGCGCGCACCAGTGACGCGGTGGTGCCCTCGCGCGTGGTCACCGTCAATGCCGGATGACTGCGCCGCAACGCCGCGAGAGTGGTCGGCACCAACGTGCCGCCCGCACTGGTGAACCACCCGAGCCGCACGGTGCCCGCGGTGGCCGGCAGCCCGGACAGCTCCCGGCTCGCCGCGTCCAGCTGCGCGAGGACCAGACCGGCGTGCCGCAGCAGTACGTGCCCGGTATCGGTCAGCTGAACGCCGTCGCGGTGCAGATCGAGCAACGGTGCCCGCACGACCCGTTCCAGCGCGGCGATCTGCCGGGACACCGCCGACTGCGGGTAGCCCAGGGCCGACGCCGCCGAGCTCAGCGTGCCGCGCTCGGCCACCTCCTGGAACACCCGCAACGCCACCAGCGGAACCGCCGTGAGATCCATGACCGACATCAATACCCGATCTCAGGGGCGGGGTCAGGGGAGATGTCGGGGCGATGCCCGAACCGCCCGGCAGCGGTGAAGATCATGGTGGGGGAGTGACCCGTATCCGAAAGATCGTCGCCCTCGCCCGACATCGCCGGATGGGTTGCGGACGTTAGATTAAGGTCGTAATCTCACAACTGTGCCAAGACACGCGGATCCCGTTGAACGCCGACGGCAGGTGGTGGAGGCCCTGTACCGGGTGGTGGACGCCGAGGGGCTCGACGCCGCGAGCCTGCCCAGGATCGCCAGGGAGCTGAACGCCACGACGGGCCTGCTGCAGAAGTACTTCCGCAGTAAGGACGAGCTGCTGTTGTTCGCGCAGGACCAGCTCGCGGAGGAGCTGACCACGAGCGTGCGGGCGGTCCTGAACCAGGAGGGGAGCCTTCAGGACCGCCTGCACAAGGCGTTGTGTGCCATCGCGCTCGTGGACGACGCGGCGCGCGCACGGGTGTGGCTCGCGTTCGCTGCTCGTGCGGCGGCGAATCCTGTGCTGCTTCAACGGCATGTTGAAGGCGCGCGGGAGATCAGGGAGCTGTGCCGGCAGGTGCTCGAGGTGGCGGGGCTCGACGGCGGGGAGGCCGTCGCGCTCGCGGCGCTGGTCGACGGGGTGACCGCGCAGCGTGCTCTGGAGCCGGACGTGATGACGGGTGAGGTGGCGGACACGGTGATCGCGGGCCACCTCGCGAGACTGTGGGGGAACGGATGACGGTGGGACTGGTGGCGGCGCTGGCGGGACTGGCGCTGCTGGATTCGACGAGCATCGGGACGTTGTTCATCCCGATCTGGCTCATGCTCACGCCGGGGCGGCTGCGGCTGTCCCGGTTCGGCGTCCACCTCGGCACGATCACGGTGTTCTACTTCGCGGTCGGCGTCGTGATCGTGCTGGGCGCGGCGCAGGTGATCGACCATCTCGACGGCAAGGTCGCGCTGTGGATCCAGCTGGTGATCGGCGTGCTGCTGTTCGCGGTCAGCTTCCGGTTCGACGGCAAGAAGAAGAGCAGCACGAGCAAGTGGCAGGACCGAGTCAACGCCAACGGGTCGGTGGCCGCGCTCGCGGGCATCGCGCTGCTGGCGGGCGTGGTCGAGCTCGCGACGATGCTGCCGTACCTCGGTGCGATCGGGATGATGAGCGCCGCCGACCTGGCGCCGGCCCAGATCGGGCTGCTGCTGGGCGGGTACTGCCTGGTCATGATCGTGCCCGCGACGCTGCTGCTCGGCGGGCGGCTCGCGTTGCGGGGCCGGGTCGAGCCGTTGCTGCACCGGGTCAGCACCTGGTTCGCGGAGAAGGGGGCGAGCGCCACGGGCTGGATTCTCGGCATCGCGGGTTTCCTGGTGGCACGGGATGCCATTGCCCGGCTCTTCTTCCTGTGAACCACTTGGTCCAGTTGGCTGAACGACCCGGTCTCGTTTTCCTCCTACACTCCCGAGCGTGACTGAGCTGGACGATCCACGCAGATCGGTCCCGCGGGAGCTGGCGCCACTGCTCCGAATGGAAGTGGCACCGGTCTCGGTGAGCATTTTCGAGGCGATCGAGAAATCGATTCCCGAATACAGCCAGTTCAGGGACAACGTCGTCGATGGCATTCGACAGGCGTTGGTGAAGTTCGTCGACCGGATCGCGGCGCCGGATTCCGCGGCCGATCCGCACGACGACATCCACCGCAAGCTCGGGGCGTGGGAGTTCAAGTCCGGGCGCAGCCTCGACAGTCTCCAGGCGGCCTACCGGATCGGCGCCAGGGTCGCCTGGCGGCACGTGTGCGGGTTCGCCGAGCAACGGGAACTGTCGCTGCGGCTGATGTCGGTGCTCGGCGAGGCGATGATCGCCCACGTCGACGAGCTGGTGAGCCTGTCGGTCGAGGGGTACGCGGCCGCGCAGGCGAGTGCGGCCGGCACGCTGGAACGCAAGCGGCGCAAGCTGATGGAGCTGCTGGTCGGTGATCCGGCCGGCAACTGGCAGGCGGTCCTGCACGCGGCGGAGGCGGCGGCGTGGCCCATGCCCGAGCGGCTGTGCGCGGTCGCCCTTGAGCCGTCCGCCGCGCCGCCGGGCGACCTGCCGGCCGACGTGCTGGTCAACTTCGAGGACGCGACGCCGTACCTGCTGGTGCCGAACCCGGCGGCGGTCCCGCGCTGGATCCGGCGGGCGCTGCCGGGCTGGCGGGCCGCGGTCGGGCCGGCCGTGGTGCCGGCCGAGGCGAGCAGCTCGCTGGCCTGCGCGCGCCGGGTGCTGACGTTGTCACGCGACGGTGTGCTGCCGGACCGGCCGGTGCTCGACTGCGCCGACCACCTCGTCGAACTGACCGTGCTCGCGGACGAGTTCCTGGCCCGGCAACTGGCCGAACGGGCGCTGGCGCCGCTGGCCCCGCTGACCGACCGGCAGCGGACGAAGCTCGCCGAGACGTTGCTCGTGTGGCTCTCGGCCCGCGGTGGCGCACCCGAGGTCGCCGCCCGGCTGCAGGTGCATCCGCAGACCGTGCGCTACCGGGTGAACCAATTGGACGAACTGTTCGGCGACCGAATGCACGACGCCGAGGAGCGGTTCAACCTGGAGCTGGCGCTGCGTGCCCACTATTTGTTGCGGCGCGGCTGACAAACGGCTTCCGAGCAATTCGTACGCAAGTGACAAAAGTGCGGTTTCTCTTGCATTGCGGAATGTCGGCTCGCTACTTTACTGGCGAGTAAAGCAAGTCGCCTTCTTGCAGTTCAATGCCGTACTCAGGAGGTCCCTGCACATGAAGACCGGAATCCTCGCGCGCGCCGCCGCCTGCGTTCTCCTTGCCGGAACGTTCAGCGTGGCGACGGCCGGTACCGGCTCTGCCGCCGAGGCAGAGCTGAGCATCACCTACTCCTGCGTGTTCTCGATCGCGGGTACGCACGACATGGCGGCCAAGGTCACCTCGCCGGACGTGCCGGACTCGGCCGTCGTCGGTGTGCCCACCGCGCCGGCCGCGACGACGGTGACCACCACCGTGTCGGACGACGTCCGCAACACGCTGTACTGGATCGGCGGGCGCTCCGTCGACGGCACGATGACCACCCAGGTCACCGTGGACAACGCGGGAACCGTCCAGACCCTGACCTCGACGTCGACCATCCCGAACACCGCGGTGCCCTCCTCGGGCACGTTCGACGTGGTCGCCACGGGCACGTTGCCGTCGATGACGCTCGCCAACGCCGGCACGACCTCGATCTCGCTCGGCAACTCGTCGCTCGCGCTGACGCCGAGGTACGCCAACGGCGAACCGACGTGGATCGGTGTCGTCAACGTCCCGTGCACGGTCAAGGCCGGTCAGGCCACCAAGTTCCACGAGTTCCAGGTGGCCGGCGCCTAAGTCCGGTCCGGGCGCTGTCCCATGATGGGATGGCGCCCATGGAGCTCCAGCAGTTGGTGGACCGCATCGCCGCCGAGATCACGCCGGGAGGTGCGGTCGCCGACTACATCCCGGCGCTGGCCAGGATAGATCCGCACGCCTTCGGCCTCGCCGTCGCAACACTGGACGGCGAGGTCGTCGGCGCTGGTGAGCACCTGACGCCGTTCTCGGTCCAGAGCATCTCCAAGGTGTTCATGCTGTCCCTCGCGCTGGCCGCGAACGACGACGTCTGGACCCGCGTGGGCCGCGAACCGTCCGGGTCCCCGTTCAACTCGCTGGTCCAGCTGGAGACCGAGAACGGCATCCCGCGCAACCCGTTCATCAACGCCGGCGCGATCGTCGTCACCGACCACCTCGGGGCCGGTGCGTCCGGCCAGCTCCTCGCCTTCCTGCGGCAGGAGAGCGGCAACGCCGCGATCGGCGTCGACGACGAGGTCGCCAAGTCCGAACTGGGCCACAGCGACCGCAACCGCGCCCTCGCGCACTTCATGGCCTCCTACGGCAACATGCGCAACCCCGTCGACGTGGTGGTGCACGAGTACGTGCGGCAGTGCTCGATCGCGATGAGCTGCGCGGATCTTGCCCGGTCGGCCCTGTTCCTGGCACGCCATGGCGTCCGCAACGACGGAAGCCGCCTTCTGGACGTGAGCGGTGCCAAGCGCGTCAACGCCGTGATGCTCACCTGCGGCACCTACGACGCCGCCGGCCAGTTCGCCTACCGGGTCGGCCTGCCGTGCAAGAGCGGTGTGGGCGGCGGGATCATCGCGATCGTCCCCGGGAAGTGCGCGATCTGCGTCTGGAGTCCAGCCTTGGACGCACGGGGCAACTCCGTGGCAGGGGTCGAGGCACTCGACAGGTTCACCACTCTCACGGGCTGGTCAGTGTTCTGACAGGTGGCCAAGAGGAGAGGTGGTAGGAAGACTGGGTGAGCACATTGGGGAACGCACTGACGCTGGCCGAAGACGAGGCGGTAACCCTGGTCAGTGAGCTGATCAGGATCGACACCACGAACACGGGTGATCCCGCGACGGTCGTGGGCGAGCGCAAGGCCGCCGAGTGGGTGGCGGAGAAGCTCGAAGAGGTCGGCTACGAGACCACCTACGTCGAGTCGGGGGCCAAGGGGCGCGGCAACGTCGTCGCGCGGCTGGCCGGGTCGGATCCGTCGCGGGGCGCGTTGCTCGTGCACGGTCACCTCGACGTGGTGCCCGCCGACGCGTCGGAGTGGTCGGTGCACCCGTTCTCCGGTGCCGTGCAGGACGGCTACGTGTGGGGGCGTGGCGCGGTCGACATGAAGGACATGGTCGGCATGACGCTCGCGCTGGCCAGGCACTTCAAGCGCAACGGCATCGTGCCGCCGCGCGACATCGTGTTCGCGTTCCTGGCCGACGAGGAGGCCGGTGGCCTGTTCGGCGCGAAGTGGCTGGTGGAGAACCGGCCGGAGCTGTTCGAGGGCGTCACCGAGGCGATCAGCGAGGTCGGCGGGTTCTCGATCACGCTGAAGGACGACGTGCGGGCCTACCTCGTCGAGACCGCCGAGAAGGGCATCCGCTGGCTGAAGCTGCGGGTCAAGGGCACCGCCGGGCACGGCAGCATGATCCACCACGACAACGCGGTCGCGAAGCTCGCCGCGGCGGTGACGAAGCTCGACCAGCACAAGTGGCCGCTGATCGTGCGGCCGTCGGTGCGCGAGTTCCTCGACGGTGTCACGGAGATCACCGGGCTCGACTTCCCGGAGGACGACCTCGAGGGCTCGATCGGCAAGCTCGGCGCGCTGTCGCGGATGATCGGCGCGACGATCCGCGACACGGCGAACCCGACGATGCTCTCCGCCGGCTACAAGGCGAACGTGATCCCGTCGACGGCCGAGGCCACTGTGGACTGCCGGATCCTGCCGGGCCGCGAGGAGGCGTTCGACCGCGAGCTGGCGGAGCTGCTGGGACCGGACGTCGAACGCGAGTGGGTCGGCCTGCCGCCGGTGGAGACCACGTTCGACGGCGCGCTGGTGGACGCGATGACGGCGTCGATCATCGCCGAGGACCCCGGCGCCCGCGTGCTGCCGTACATGCTCTCCGGCGGCACGGACGCCAAGTCGTTCCAGCGGCTCGGTATCCGCAACTTCGGGTTCTCGCCGCTGAAGCTGCCGCCGGACCTCGACTTCTCCGGGCTCTTCCACGGGGTGGACGAGCGCGTGCCGGTCGAGGCGTTGAAGTTCGGTGTCCGCGTTCTCGACCGTTTCCTGCGCAACAGCTGAGGAGATAGTTGTGTCCACTGTGGACTTGACCGGTCAGGTCGCGCTGGTCACCGGCGGCGCTGGAGGAATCGGCGCCGCCGTGGTGCGGCGGCTCGCGAAGCTCGGCGCACAGGTGGCGGTGCTCGACCTCAACGCCGCGGGGGCGCAGCGGATCGCGTCGGAGGTCGGCGGGATCGCCATCTCCGGTGACGTCGCGGATCCGGCGACGATGCCCGCGGTGGTCGAGCAGGTGGAGAAGGAGCTCGGCCGGCTCGACGTCGTGCTCCTCAACGCCGGGATCGGCGGCGGGCAGTCGGGCGTCGACGCGTTGAACGTCGACCGGTACCGCAAGCTGGTCGGGGTCAACGTCGACCACGTCGTGTACGGCGTTTGTGCCGCTGTACCGGCGTTGCGGCGGCAGGGCGGTGGCAAGATCGTGATCACCGCCTCGCTGGCCGGGCTGACCGCGATGCCGGCGGATCCCCTGTACACGATGACCAAGCACGCGGTGGTCGGCTACGCACGCGCGGCCGGGAAAGTGGTGGAGGCGGACGGGATCACCGTCTCCACGTTGTGTCCCGGGTTCGTGGACACCCTGCTGCTGGGGGCCGCGAAGGAGGAGTTCGACGCGATGTCGTTCCCGTTGCTGACACCGGAGGACGTCGCGGAGGCGCTGCAGACCGTGCTCGGCGCGGGCACGGCCGGCGAGGCCTGGACCATCCAGCCGGGCGGACAGGTCTCCGCCTACCGGTTCCGCGGCGTGCCCGGCGTCGGTGGCGGGCAACTGCCGCCCGAGGCGGTGCTCGGCCGGGTCTGACCCGTGTCCTTTCGCCGTGCCGTCTCGTTAGGACGAACAGGTGAACACGGCGAAAGGACTGCTCGATGGTGCGGCTGGAGGACGGGACCGAGCTCAACGTGGTGCGAGCGGGTGATCCGGAAGCGGCGATCACGGTCGTGCTGGCGCACGGCTACGCGCTTGACCACCGCAGCTGGCACAAGGTCGTCGACCAGCTCGCGCAGGAGTTCCAGGTCATCACCTATGACCACCGCGGGCACGGCAAGTCGGCCGGTGCCACCAAGGAGTCGGCGACGATCGAGCAGCTCGGTGACGACCTGGGGGAGCTGATCGAGCGGGCCGTGCCGGCCGGGCAGGTGGTGATCGCCGGGCACTCGATGGGCGGCATGGCGGCGCTGGCGATGGCCGAGCGGCGGCCGCGGTTGTTCCGGCAGCGGGTGCTGGGCAACGTGTTCGTGTCCACGGCGGCGAGCGGGCGGTCGGAGACGTCGCTGGCGTGGCCCAAGGCGGTCGGCAAGCTCGTGCGGGAGCTGGAGCGGGCGTTCGGGCCGATCGTGCGGGCGGTGCGGGAGCGGATCGAGCCGACCAAGACCGCCGGGCTGCGGTGGTGGTTGTTCGGGGATCGGCCCGAGGACGCCGACGTGGAGCTGACCGCGGACATGGTGTGGGGGCACTGGCCGGAGACGGTCGCGCTGTTCCGGCCCGCCGTCGACCGGTACGACCGCGAGGCGGGGCTGACCGTGGCCAAGGAGAAGACCGTCGTGGCGGTGGTGGGGGACGAGGATCGGCTGGTGCCCGAGTCGGACGCGGTGAAGTTCGGCGGAACGTCGGTCGTCCTGGCCGATGCCGGACATATGCTCCCCCTGGAACGGCCTGCCGAACTCGCGAACCTGATCCGGGAGGTCGCCGCCAAGGCATAGGGTCTGTATCGAGGTCCCGTTCGATGAGAGTCGCGCCTGAGGTGGTTCCTGTCGCCCGTGCCCCCCAGGGGCCGCCTCAGGCCCGGCTATCGCGAACACGGACTTCGATACAGACGCTAGCTGGGGGGCTCGTGCAGTACCTGGAACCGCGGACCGACGTGCCCGCGAAGGACGACTGGTCGACCGGCCTGATCCTGCAGGAGCTCGGCTTCGTGCGCCGGACCATGTCGATCATCGCACTGGTCTCGCTCGCCGGGCTCGCCGGCTGCCTCTTCCTGCCGATGACCGCGGGCAACATCGCGGCGATCGTGGTGCTGTCGTTGTTGGCGCTGCTCGGCGCGATCGGCCCGATCATGCACCGGGTCGAGACGCTGCCGCTGCGACGAGGGCTGCTCGACGAGCCGTGGCGCCGTGTTCCGGCGACGCTTGTTCTCAATCCCGACAACAAGTACCCCACCTACGTGCGGCTGGAGGACGGCGTCGTCCTCGAGAGCTACATGGGCGACGACCTGCCGGACATGGTGCGTGAACGGGGCGAGATCTTCGTCTGCGGTCCGAACGCGAAGGGCAAGGCCGTCCTGCGCGTGGCCGGCTTCGCCGAGACGGCGAACGCCAAGGTCGCGCGGGAGGAGGAGTTCGTCGAGGCCGAACCGGGGGAGCGGCACGAGATCGGCCGCCCGCTCGACGACCCGGCGGTGCTCAAGGCGTTCGGCGGCCTGCTGGCGGGCCGGCACGCGAAGCTCGGCGCCGTCATCCCGGCCGCGATCGGCGCGGTGATCGTGCTGATGAGCCTGTGGCCGATCGCCCCGGCCGGACTCGTCGTCGGCGGACTGATCGCGGTTCTGTCGCTGATCATGTTGCCGTCGATGATCGAGATGAGCCGCTGGTACCGCGACGCCGTCAAGGGCATGCACGCCGCGCACCGCTGGACACCGGTGCCGGTGACGCTGTTCCCGTGGAAGCCCGGCACCGTGGTCGCCGGCCTCGCGACCATGGAGGGCGGCCGGCTCGCGCTGGTCCAGTTCGTCGACCCGAACCTGCACGTGATCGCGAACATCGCCGACACCGGCACCATGTGGATCGCGGGCGTGCACGAGGACGTGATCGCCGTCGGCGTTCCACGGGTGCCGGTGCTGACGATCGCAGCGGTGCAGCCCGATAGCGACACCCCGCGCGAGGCGCCGGTGCCGTGGATTCAGCGGTTCAGCCAGCCGGACTTCAGCGGCCTGCCGCGCTAGATCGCCGTCTGCCGGGAGGACGGCCGAAGAGCCGCGTGTGCTCGTCGATCAGCCAGTCCTTCAGCGGCGCCCACTCCGGGTGGTGGTTGAGCACCAGCAGCCGGTGCATCCACCAGTTCGGGTCGTCGTGGCGCGGGAACGCGGCGAGCCACGCGGCGCGCCCGTCCACCGACAGGCCCCACAGGTGCGCGAGCTGCCCCTGAGCGTCCGTGTCGAGCGCGGCGGTGACCTTGCCGGCCTCGGTGTGCCACTCGGCGCGCAGCTCGCGCAGCACGGCGATGGCCTGGGCGTCGCCTTCCTCGGCGGTGACGACCACTGTGTGCAGTCCCTGCGCCGCGGCCTCGGCGAGCAGGGCGCGGGCGGATGTTTCGTCGTGCGGCAGTGCGCTGTGTGCGACCCCGACTTCTTGCGGCACGAGCTCCATGACAAGGAATCTGATCACACCTACAACTAAACCGGTAGATTTTATTGCTTCAGTGTTGACTGAAGGCTCATCTTTCCCCGGTTGTGCGTGCCGGTTGACCGAACGTTGTTGTACGACGCCCGGACATCGACACCACACAACGTTTTCGCATTACAAAGGGCATCGAAGGGGGAGTGGTGAGGATGTTGTTCAGCAGAGAGGCCTCGGGTCGACGCCGGGGAAGTAGTGCTCCCAGTGCTGAGTGGACAGGTGCGCCGTCGTAGTCGTGCACACGCGTGAGGCGGTCGCCTCCACGTCGATGTCCCACATGCGGATCGCCCGATCGGTGCCGGTGGTCGCGATGGTGTGACCGTCCGCCGCGAAGTCGACACCCCACAGCCGGTCGGTGTGCCCGTGCAGCACGGCGCGCTCCGACGGCCGGGACGGATCACGTACGTCCCAGACGCGCACGAGGTCGTCGGTCGTGCCGGCGGCGAGGAGCGTGCCGTCGGGGGAGAAGGCGAGGCGCTGCAGCGGGAGGCCGTTGTGCGGCACGGTGCCGAGCTTGCGCGGCTGAGCGGGCTCGCTGAGGTCCCACAGCGTGGCCGTGCTGTCCATGTTCGCGAAGGCCATGACGTTGCCGTGGATGGCGACGCTCATCACCACGTCCCGCCCCGCCTGGCCGCCGCGCTGGATGGGGCGTGCGTTGTCGTCGGTGGCGATGCCGGGGTAGGGGTGGGGCTGCGCGGGGTCGCGCACGTCCCACAGCTCCAGCTGGCGGTTGCCACCCGCGATGGCGAGCGTCCGGTCGTCCTCCGTGAACTGCATCTGCTGCACGACCACCACGTTCTCGATGGAGGGGACGGAGAACTGACCGACGCGCACCGGCGAGGCGGGGTCCGTGACGCTCCAGAGCTGGATCCTGCCGGTGTTCTCCGCGAGGGCGAGCAGCTTGCCGTCGTGGCTGAACCTGGCGGCGGCGATCCATTCGGCGCCGGTCGGCACCTCGGCGATCCGGCGGGGCGCGGAAGGGTCGGTGGTGTCCCACAGCGCGGTGCTGCCGACGGCCGACGAGACGAGCACGTCGCGATGGGGATGCGCGGAGACCGCGATGGCTTCTTTCCCCGGTGTCGCCGGAAGGCTGCTGAGCTCCTGGGCGTGCCGGTCGTCCGGCCGCCACAGTTTGACGCTGCCGTCCGCGGAGGCCGTCGCGAAGAACCGGTCGCGGCCGTCGTAGGCGAGGTCCCAGACCGTCCAGCTGTGCCGCGGGTAGGTGAGGCTGCCGACGTCGAGCAGCCTGACGGCGGTGTCCGTGCTGGTCGAGACGAGGTAGCGGCTGTCGGAGCTGAACGCGAGGGACCACAACGTGTCGGTGTGGCCGCGCAGCGCGGCGGCGACGTTGAGCTTCTTGTCGCGCACGTCCCACAGCCGGGTGCTCTTGTCCCCGCCGCCGGACGCGAGGAACCGGCCGTCGGGGGAGAACGCCAGAGTGTGCACGGAGAAGACGTGGTCGGTGGCGGAACTGAGCAGGCTGGGCTTGCGGGGGTCGGTGACGTCCCACAGCCGGACCTCGCCGTTGTCACCGCCGGTGGCCAGCGTGCTGCCGTCGGGGGAGAAGGCGACCGAGTCGGCGGAGAAGTCGCCGTTGGCCGGGTCGACGGTGCCGAGGTGGGCGCCGGTGGCGAGGTCCCAGAGCTTCGCGGTGCCGTCCCAGGAGGCCGAGCCGATGACGGTGCCGGCGGGGTTCAGCGCGATGCCGTGCACGAGGTCGGTGTGGGCGTCGATGGTGCGGACGAGGGTGCCGTGGTTGTCGGCGAGGTCCCAGACGCGGATCGTCCGGTCCTTGCCCGCGCTGATGAGCGTGCGGGCGTCGGAGGTGAGCAGCACGGCCTGCACCTGGCCGTCGTGGCCGCTCACCCGGCCTTTCTCCAGCGGGTTGCGCGGGTCGCTGACGTCGTAGAGCCGGATCAAGTCCGTCCCAGTTCGCGGTGACGAGCAGGGTGCCGTCCGCGCTGAACGTCATGTGGTGGGTCGCGTCGTCGCCGGCGTGCGCGCGGCCGAGCTCGGTGGGGTGGCGGGGGTCGGCGAGGTCCCAGAGGATCAGCGCCTTGTCGTCGCCGACCGTGGCCATGACCTTGCCGTCCGGGCGGAACAACGCGTACGACGTCGCGTCGGTGTGGCCCTTGACCAGCGTGACCTGGGGGCCGGCGAACGTGCTGAGCAGGGCGTCGCGGGCGGCGGGCAGGCCGGTGAGGCGGTAGGCGGCCAGCCGCAGCTGGGAGGCGAGTGCGGGGTCCTGGTCCTGCAGCACGTTGGCTTCGGCGATGGCCTTCTGTGCGAGCGCGATGGTCTGCTGTTCGGTGCTCTGCCTTTGCGCGCGCACGGCGAACACGGTGGCGCTGGTGGCCACCAGCAGCAGCACTGCGAGCAGTGCGACCACGCGGCGCAGGTTGGTGGTGCGGCGGCGTTCGGCGTCGGTCTCGCGGATGGCGGCACTGACGCCGGCGTCGAGGAACGCCTGTTCCTGGGCGTTGAGGGCGCCTGGTTCGCGGGCGGCCCAGTCCGTGGCCTGTTGCAGCGGCACGCCGCGGTAGAGCGAGCCGGGGTCGCGGTCGTGCGCCTCCCAGTCCGCGGCCGCCGCGGTGAGCCTGCGGTGCACGCGCAGGTCGTCGCGGGTCTCGGCGAGCCAGTCCGTGAGACGTGGCCAGCTGCGGATGACGGCCTCGTGGCTGATCTCGACGCTGTCGTCGTCGACGGTGAGGATGCGGGCGTTCGCGAGGTGTTCGACGACCTCGTCGGCCGCGAGCTCGGACCGTTTGACGCGGCGTTTGGTGTCCTCGGTGCCGTCGCCGGGGTTCACCAGGCGCAGGAAGACCTGGCGGGCTTGTGCCTGCTGCCGCTCGTCCAAGCCGGTGTAGGCGTGCTCGGCGGTGTTCGCGACGGCGCGGGCGATGCCGCCGCTCTCGTGGTAGCTGCTGAGCGTGAGGGTGTTGCCGCGCTTGCGTTGCCACGTTTCCAGAAGGGCGTGGCTGACGTGGGGGAGGACACCGGGTTCGCCGGTGGCGTCCGCGACGAGCCGCGCGACGAGTCCGGTCTCGAGCGCGCAGCCGACCTCGACGGCGGGCTGGGTGATGGCTTTGCGCAGCTCGTCCGTGGACATCGGGCCGACCAGGACCTGGGCGTCCTCGCCGGCGCTGACCAGCTCGGGGTAGCGGGCGCAGTGGCCGTAGAAGTCGGCGCGCAGGCCGATCACCGTCTGGCCGGTGCGGTGCGTGAGGTCGGCGATGAACTGGTCGCGGTGCGGCAGCGCGAAGATCTCCTCGAACTGGTCGACGACCAGGAGGTCGTCGGTCCGGGGGAGCGCGGGGTGCGTGCCGGGGGTGATCAGCTCGCCGTCCCTGCGGGCCAGGAGACCGGCCCGCAGCAGCGAGGACTTGCCTGACCCGGACGCGCCGACGACGAGGACCGTGTCGTGGTGCTCCAGCTTGCCCAGCAGCTTGCCGACCAGGCGCTCACGGCCGAAGAAGCGGTCCGCGTCCTGCTCGGTGAACGCCTTGAGGCCCACGTAGGGGGAGTCGGCCCGGGGTTCCTCGGTGTCCGTCTCGCCGATCTCGCGCCAGCGTCGTTCCCACCCGTCCTCGTCGCCGCCGCAGGCCCGGACGAACGCGAGCGTCACCGCGAGGCTCGGCAGTCGCAGGCCGCGGGCGGCGTCGGCGAGGGTGCTGGCGGAGTAGTGGCTCAGCCGGCCGAGCTCGCGGTAGCCGGGGGAGCCGGCCTTCTCGCGGAGTTTGCGGAGGTCGAAGGCGAACTGTTCGACAGGCCCGGCGAAGGGGTCGAGCGGTCGTTCCGGGCGAGGCATGACGGCAATCCTTCCATCCGTCCTCAGCTCGTCATTGTCTATAGCTTCAGTGTTGACTGAAGTAAACCATCACCCGCTGTTCGTCCTCGCCGGACAGGAACAAGGTCTCAAACGCCAGGAGGTGCGGGCCCCAGCGCTCGGTGCCGGTCGGCGGAGGCAGGGACGCGGCAGCCTCGTACCGGTCGGTGAAGGTGGTACCGGCGGTGATGGAGAGTTCGAACGCGAGCACGGTCGCGGCGTGGTCGCCCAGGTCGGCCGCGGCCCGCAGTGCGGCGGCCCGGTCGTCGGCGATGGACTCCCAGTCGGGGTAGTGGGCCTTGGCCTCGGGGGAGAAGGCGAAGCGGACGAGGTTCGGTTCGCCGTCCATCAGCGGGCCGGCGATGTCGGTGAAGCCGCTGGTGTGCGCGAGGACGTCGCCCGCGGGGTTGAGCACGCAGGCCGGGGCCGGTTCGAGGGCGTTCAGGAGCGCCAGGACCGTCGGGCGCAGGGGAGTGGTCCGTGGGGGGCCGCAGGTGTTGCCGGCCTTGATCAGCCGGTACAGGTGGACGCGCTCGTCGGTGGTGAGGTCCAGGGCGTCGGCGAGGCAGGCGAGGACCTGGCCGGACGGGGAGCGGTCGGTGCCGCGTTCGAGGCGCGTGAGGTACTCGACGCTGATGCCGGCGCGGTCCGCGAGCTCGCCGCGGCGCAGGCCGGGAGTGCGGCGGCGGGGTCCTGTCCGCGCCGGGGTGGTGGCTTCGCGGCGGGCGCGCAGGAACCGGCCCAGTGCGTTGTCGGCCATGATCACCGATCGTAGCGGGGCCCTGAGCGGGTCTCCCTCGTTCCGGCGCCGCGGGCGATGCTGTGGATCATGCGATATCGACTGTTCGGCCGGACCGGTCTGCGGGTTTCGGAGTTGTTGCTGGGCACCATGACGTTGCGCACGGAGGAGGAAGCGCGGCGGGTGCTCGACGTGTACGCCGATGCCGGCGGCAACTTCCTGGACACGGCTTCGGCGTACGGGGAGAGCGAGGAGGTGCTCGGCGCGGTGCTGCGGCGGCGGGACCGGTTCGTGGTGGCGACGAAGTACACGCTGTCGCGGGACGTGGCGGATCCGAACGCGGGCGGGAACCACCGCAAGAACCTGGTGCTGTCGCTGGAGCAGAGCCTGCGGCGGTTGCGGACGGACTACGTGGACGTGCTGTGGGTGCATCTGTGGGACCGCCACACGCCGGCGGAGGAGACGATGCGGGCGCTGGACGACGTGGTGCGTGCGGGGAAGGTGTTGTACGTCGGGGTTTCCGATGCTCCGGCGTGGTTCGTCGCGCGGGCCAACACGTTGGCGGAGTGGCGGGACTGGACGCCGTTCTCGGGGTTGCAGGTGCCGTACAGCCTGCTGCAGCGCGATGTGGAGCGGGAGTTGCTGCCGATGGCGTCGGCGCTCGGGTTGAGCGTGGCGGCGTGGGCACCGTTGGCGCAGGGGAAGCTGTCCGGTGGCACGCAACGGTCCGGGCGGCTCACCGAGCGGGAGGAGGGCGCGGCGCGGGCCGTGCGGGCGGTCGCGGAGGAGTTGGGTGCGACGCCGGCTCAGGTGGCGTTGGCGTGGGTGCTCCGGGACGGCGTGCTGCCGTTGGTCGGGGCGCGGACGCCGGAGCAGCTGCTGGACTGCCTGTCCGGTGTGGACGTGGTGCTGCCGCCGGAAGCGGTCGCGCGCCTGGAGGCGGCGGCCCCGTTCGTGCGGGGCTTTCCGGCGGACTTCATCGCGGAGTGCGAGGCGAGCACTTACGCGTTCGGTGCGGCCGTGGTCAGGTGATCAGGCCTGGCAGCAGTGCGGGCTGGCGTTTGCGGCGGAGCCAGATCTTGCGGGAGCCGTCGCCGTAGAGCAGCGTGCGGGACAGTTCCCAGCCCGCGAACTCGGCGTGGATGGCCAGCTGCGTGGTCGCGGTGCGGCGGGAGATGCCGGGCGGCAGACGCAGCGGCCGGTACTCCCAGTCCCCGTCGATCACCCCTTCGTTCATGGTGAGATCACCTGTATCCCTCCGTTGTCGCCGGACGTGACCGTGACGCGTCCGGTCTCCTGGTCGACGCTGACGGTGTTCGGTTGACGCACGGTGGGGAACCGGTGCTTCTCGGTGGGTTCCCCGGCCGCGACGTTGAGTCCCACGACCTCGTTGCGTTCGGTGAGCGTGATCCACGCGATGTCGCGCTTGGCGTCGTAGGCGATGCCGTACGGGCTGCCGGGCACGGGGTAGCGCTGGCGCATGATCAGCGGGTTGATCGAGAACGCGATGAACTCGCCGCCGCGGGTGTCCACGACGAGCAGGCGTCCGAACCGGTCCGCGACGCCGTTGGTGGCGCCGTCACCTGCTCGCAGGCCGGCGCCCCTGACCTCGGCACCCTTGTCGTCGGTGGTCATCTCGAACACCGCGCTGCGCAGCCGGTCGAGCTCGACCTTGCGGCCGTTGACCTCGAACTTCAGCGTGGTGCCGGCGTCGGTGAAGGTGCCGCCCGGCGTGGTCTCGCCGGGGACGGTGCCGTTCTGGGCGGGGGAGAGGGCCGGTTTCGCCGCCTCCAGGGTCTCCGCGATCTGCAGTGGATCGGAGGACCCCTCGCTCTGTCCGCACGCTGCCAGCGTGACGGTGGTCAAGAGCAGAGCTGCGAGCCGGCGCAAGATCGGTCCTCCTGGAGAAAAGGTCGTGGTCTCCAGCATCCCTGAACCTCGTTCGAAGGTCACGCAAGGGGTCGGGTGAAACTCCGTTCGGACGCTTTGGTTATTTATCTCTATTACTTCAGTTCAGACTAAAACTACTGCTCATCCAGTTTAACGACCCGGCCCGAACTCAAGTCGTACGAAGCCGCAACGACGCCGAGGGTTTGGCTGGCGACGGCGTTGCGGATGATGACCGACCGTTCTTGCAGGATTTCGGCGGTGCGCCGGGCCTGTTCGGCTACGCATGCGGCGAGGAACGAGCGGTCGTCGGCGTGTGGGGCGGTGGCGCGGACGGCGGGTTCGATGGTGCGGACGAGGGTGCTGATGTCGCCGGTGACGTGGCCTTTTCCGCGTACGACGTCGATGGTGGCGCTGACCGCGCCGCAGTTCGCGTGTCCCAGGACCACGACGAGCGGGACGTGCAGGTGTTCGACGGCGTACTCGATGCTGCCGATGACGCTGGAGTCGAGGACCTCGCCGGCGGCGCGGATGGTGAAGATGTCGCCGAGGCCGTCGTCGAACACGATCTCGGGTGGGACGCGGGAGTCGGCGCAGCCCAGGACGCAGGCGAAGGGGTGCTGGCCGTCGACGAGCTGTTCGCGCCAGTGGCCGGTGGCGTGGGGGTGGATCTGGCGGCCTTCGACGAACCGGCTGTTGCCTTCGAGGAGGCGGTTCCAGGAGTCGTCGGCGGCCTTGGGGTCGGCGGCCGCGGCTGCGGGGGTGGTGACCAGGGCGGTAGCGGTGAGGCCGACGAAGGCGCGGCGGGTTAATTCGGGCACGGCGGGGAAGGTAGCCCTACTCCGTTCGGCCTAATGTCGCGGGGTGGTTTTACGGCATCGGGCGTTCGGGGTAGGCGAGTTCGATGGCGCTGACGTCGTCCAGCGCTGCCCTGATCGCGGGTGGCAACGTGAGTTGTTCGGCTTCGAGTGAGGCGATGAGCTGGGAGGTGTCGCGTGCCCCGACGACGGGTGCGACGACTCCGGGCCGGTCTCGTACCCAGGCCAGCGCCACGCACAGTGCCGAGGTGCCGAGTCCGTCGGCGGCGGTGGCGACGGCCTGCACGATCCGGGCCGCGCGTTCGGTCCGGTGCTGCTCCACATACCCCGCGAAGTGGGCGGAGGCGCCGCGTGAGTCCGCTGGGGTGCCGTTGCGGTATTTGCCGGTGAGCACGCCGCGGCCGAGTGGTGCCCACGGCAGCAGTCCGATTCCGTGGTGCAGCGCCGCGGGTGCGACTTCGCGTTCGATGCCGCGTTCCAGGAGCGAGTATTCGACCTGGGTGGAGATCAGCGGGTGTGCGGTGGGTGTCATGGCGGCGGTGGCGAGTTGCCAGCCGCTGTAGTTGGACACTCCGACGTAGCGGACCTTGCCGGAGGTGATGGCGTGGTCCAGGGCGGACAGTGATTCCTCGATGGGCACGCCTGCGTCCCAGGCGTGGAGTTGCCAGAGGTCGATGTGGTCGACGCCGATGCGGCGCAGGGAGCCGTCGAGTGCGGTGAGGAGTGCGCCGCGGGAGGCGCCTCCGCCGAAGGGGCCTTCGGTGCGGCGGGCGACGGCTTTGGTGGCGATGACGAGTTCGTCGCGGGGGACGACTTCGCTCAGGAGGGTGCCGAGGATGCGTTCGGCTTCGCCTTCGGTGTAGACGTCGGCGGTGTCGATGAGGGTGCCGCCGGCGTCGGCGAAGGCCATGAGCTGGGTGGCGGCCTCGTCCGCGTCGGTGTCGCGGCCCCACGTCATCGTGCCCAGTGCCGTTCTGGACACGCGGAGGCCGCTGCGGCCGAGGTATCGCTGTTCCACGTGCGCGATGCTAAGGGGTGATCATCGGCTCGGCCTGGCAATCGGTGTTACCGGCCGGTAGGGTCACGCCTCGTGAAGCTCGGACTGAACCTCGGATACTGGGGCGCCGGCAACGACGCCGCGAACCTTGAGCTGGCCAAAGAGGCCGACCGCCTCGGCTTTTCGGTGGTGTGGGCCGCGGAGGCCTACGGTTCCGACGCGCCGACGGTGCTCGCGTGGGTGGCCGCGCAGACCGAACGCATCGACGTCGGTAGCGCGATCTTCCAGATTCCGGCGCGGACGCCGGCGATGGCCGCGATGACCGGGGCCACTTTGGACACGTTGTCCGGTGGGCGGTTCCGGATGGGTCTCGGTGTGTCGGGTCCGCAGGTGTCGGAGGGCTGGCACGGTGTGCGGTTCGACAAGCCGTTGGCGCGCACGCGTGAGTACGTGGAGATCGTGAAGAAGGCGCTCTCGCGTGAGAAGTTGCGTTACGAGGGTGAGCACTACACGTTGCCGCTGCCGGATGGTCCCGGTAAGGCGTTGCAGTTGACCGTGCACCCCGTTCGTGACCAGATTCCGATCTATCTGGCGGCGGTGGGTCCGAAGAACCTGGAGCTCACGGGTGAGATCGCGGACGGCTGGCTGGCGATCTTCTTCTCGCCGGAGTACTCGGCGGAGTCGCTGGCTTCGGTGAAGGCGGGTCGGGAGAAGGCCGGTAAGACGATGGACGGGTTCGACATCGTGCCGACCGTGCCGTTGATCGTCGGTGAGGACTGGAAGGCGTGTGCGGACCCGGTTCGGGCGTACACCGCGCTCTATGTCGGCGGTATGGGCAGCCGTAAGCAGAACTTCTACAACAACCTGATGGTGCGCATGGGTTTCCCGGCTCAGGCCGAGGAGATCCAGGAGAAGTACCTGGCGCGTGACTACGCCGGTGCCATGGCCGCGATCCCGCTCGAGTTCCTCGACGCGACGTCGTTGCTGGGCCCGAAGGAGCGTATAGCAGACAAGATGAAGGCTCTCGCCGCCGCGGGGGTCACCACGCTGTCCGTTTCGCCGATGCTGCAAGATCTTGAGCAGGGGATCGCGGGTCTTCGTACCGCGGCCGAGGCTTTGGATCTGGCAGGAGTGGGTAGTTGAGCTGGTTGCAGGCTCTGGTCCTCGGACTGGTCCAAGGACTGACGGAATTCCTGCCGATTTCCAGCAGTGCGCACCTGCGCATCACGTCGACGTTGTTCTTCAACAACGACGCGGGCGCCTCGTTCACCGCGGTCATCCAGCTGGGTACCGAGGTGGCGGTGCTGATCTACTTCGCCAAGGACATCGGGCGCTTCATCAGCGCCTGGTTCCGCGGTTTGTTCAGCGCGGAGGCGCGCAAGGAGAAGGATTACAAGCTCGCCTGGTACGTGATCATCGGTTCGGTGCCGATCTCTGTTCTCGGGTACCTGCTCAAGGACGAGATCCGGACGTCGGCGCGGAACCTGTGGATCACGGCGACGATGCTCATCGTGTTCGGTCTGCTGCTGGGTCTGGCGGACCAGTTGGCCAAGCATCAGCGTGATGAGCTGCGGATGAAGGACGCGATCGGGATGGGGCTGGCGCAGGCGCTGGCGCTCATTCCGGGCGTGTCGCGTTCGGGTGGCACGTTGACGGCGGGTCTGTTCCTGGGGCTGAACCGTGAGGCGGCGGCGCGGTACTCGTTCCTGCTGGCGATTCCGGCGGTGTTCGGGGCGGGGTTGTTCTCGATCCCGGACGTGCTGGAGCGCACCGGCGGGCCTGAGCAGGCGTCGATTCCGCAGATGATCGTGGCGACGATCATTTCGTTCGTGGTGGGTTACGCGACGATCGCGTGGCTGCTCAAGTACGTGTCGAAGCATTCGTACTCGGCGTTCGTGTGGTACCGGTTGATGCTGGGTCTCGTGCTGATGGGGCTGCTGTCGATGGGGTTGCTGCAGCCGATCTAAGGTGGGTCTTGTGGCCACCGTGATCCTGCTTCGACATGCGCGTTCGACCGCCAACGGTTCCGGTGTGCTCGCCGGGCGATCTCTCGGGGTCGGTTTGGACGAACGCGGGCAGGCTCAGGCCGCTGCGCTCGTCGGCGCGGTTGAAGGACATTCCGGTGGCTTCGGTCGTGTCGTCTCCTCTGCAGCGGTGCGAGGAGACGCTGGCGCCGTTGCTGTCGGACCGGTCGCTTGAGGCGCTGGCCGAGCCGGATGTGTCCGAAGTGGACTACGGGGCGTGGACCGGCAAGGCGTTGAAGGACCTGTACTCCGAGCCGTTGTGGTCGGTGGTGCAGCAGCACCCGTCCGCGGCGGTGTTCCCGGAGGGTGAGGGTCTCGCGCAGGTGCAGGCTCGTGCCGTTGCGGCGGTGCGGGCGCATGACGCGCGTATCGCCGAGGAGCACGGTCCTGGCTCGGTGTGGGTGTTGTGCAGCCATGGTGACGTGATCAAGGCGATCTTGGCGGATGCGCTGGGTGTGCATCTGGACTCGTTCCAGCGGATCGTGGTGGATCCGTGTTCGGTGTCGGTGGTGCAGTACACGCCGACGCGGCCGTTCGTGTTGCGGGTCAACGACAACGGTGGTGATCTGGCCGGTGTGGTGCCCACGGCGCCGCCGCAGGAGGAGCCGTCGTCGGACGCTACCGTGGGCGGCGCGACCGGGACCTGAGGTAGCGCTGTTCGGGCGCGCTGAGCGTCCGTTTCGCGGCCTTCTCGTATTCTTCCCGGGCGTTGTCGTGTTCTCCTTGCAGGTCAAGGAGATGTGCTCGTACGGCGTGGACGCGGTAGTGGTCGAGGTCCAGTGTGGACAGCTCCTGGAGGGCTTGGCCGGGGCCGTGGACCATGGCCACCGCGACGATCCGGTTGAGCTCCACCATCGGGCCGGGCGCGGTGACGGTGAGTAGGTCGTAGAGGCCGAGGATCTCCGGCCAGTCCGTGTCTTGCGCGGTTTTCGCGTCCGCGTGCACGGCCGCGATCGCCGCCTGCAGCTGGTACGGGCCGATGGTGGTGGTTTCCAGCGCGGTGCGGATGAGTTCGGTACCTTCCGCGATCGCGTCGTGGTTCCACTTCTCGCGGTCCTGCTCGGCCAGCGGGATCAGCGCGCCGTGGTCGTCGGTGCGGGCGGGCCGTCGGGCGTCGGTGAGCAGCATCAACGCGAGCAACCCGGTGATCTCCCCGTCGCCGGGCCGTCTGCGGTGCAGCTGTCGGGTCAGGCGGATCGCCTCCGCGGTGAGGTCGACGCGGACCAGGTCGTCGCCGGAGCTGGCGGTGGAGCCTTCGGTGAAGATCAGGTAGAGCACGTGCAGGACCGCGGTCAGGTCTTGTGGTGGCCGGAACCCGGCTCCTTTGATCTTCTGCTTGGCGCGGCTGATCCGTTGCGCCACGGTCGCTTCTGGCACCAGGAACGCCCGGGCGATCTCCGCGGTGGTGAGGCCGCCGACCGCTCGGAGCGTGAGCGCGATCTGCGAGGCCGTCGTGAGGCTGTCGTGGCAGCACAACGCGAGGATCGTCAGGGTGTCGTCCTGGGCCGGCACCGGATCCGGCGGGGCCGGGGTGAGTGCGACGACCTTCTCCTCGCGCTGCCGCCGTGCCGTCTCGGAGCGGTACTGCTCGATCCACCTGCGGGAGGCCGCGGTGATCAGCCAGCCCTTGGGGTTGGCGGGGACACCTTCGTGCGGCCACTGCTGGGCGGCGCCGAGCAGTGCCTCCTGCACGGCGTCCTCGCACACGTCGAACTGGCCGTGCCGGCGCACCAGCACGCCGAGGACCTGCGGCGCGAGTTCGCGCAGCAGGCCGTCGATCTCCGGCGTGCTTCTCACAGGTCGAGCATGCTCATGTCGAAGACGGGGCGGATCTCGATGCCGTCGTTGTGCGCGTCCGGCAGCGTCGCGGCGTGTGCGATGACCTGGTCGATGGTGTCCGCCTCGACCAGGTAGAACCCGGCGAGGTACTCCTTGGCCTCGGCGAACGGCCCGTCGGTCACGACGACCTCGCCGTTGCGGATGCTCACGCCCTTGCCGGTCTCCGGCCCCGGGAGCCCCTCGCTGACGACCAGTTCCCCGGACGCCCGCAGTTTGTCGGTCAGGTCGTAGTGCGCCTGGCCGAACTGCATCTGCTGCTCGTCGGTGAGCTTGTCCCACGCGGCCCGCGACTTCGGGTTGCTGTAGATGAGGATCAGGTACTTCACTTCCGGCCTCCGCTCGTGGCTGGCTTGAAAATCTTCTCACCGCCGTGTCGAGACCGTGGGCCGTGCTTCGACACCGGTGTGTCAGTCACTTCCAGGGAGGTTTTCGATGACTCGCACGCTGGTTTCCGACGAGACCGCGATCCGGCAGCTGTTCACCGACTTCGAGGAGGGCATGCGGGACCGTTCGCCGGCGCGGATCGTGGCCCGCTACGCCGCTGACGCGGTGACGTTCACGCTGGCCCCGCCGCTGCGCAACACCGGTCTGGACGCCCGCGACCCGGAGGCGCTGGCCGGGTGGATGGCCGGTTTCACCGGGCCGATCACGATCGAGCACCGCGACCTGTCGGTGGCCGTGTCCGGTGATGTGGCGTTCGTGCACGGGCTGGCGCGGATGGCGGCGGTGCCGCTCGGATACCCGGAAGGGTTCTCCATGTGGATGCGCACGACCGTGGGGCTGCAGCGGCGTGACGGGCGATGGCTGGTGACGCACGAGCACCAGTCGGTGCCGTTCCACATGGACGGGTCGTTCCTGGCGGCCACCGACCTGGAGCCGTGACCGGCACAGAGGTGACCGGCACAGAGGTGTGCCGAGGCCCGGACCGTGCAGGGGGTCGGTCCGGGCCTCGGCGTCTTGGGGGGCGGGTCCTACTTGACGTTCACCGCGGCCCAGGCGCGGTCGACTGCCGCGTACTCGGCCGAGGAGGCGCCGTAGAGGTCCGCCGTCGCCGCGAGGGTGCCCGTGCGGGCCGCCGCGTACTTGGTGCCGGAGGTGAACTTCGTGGTCAGGGCCCGGTACCAGATCTTCTCGGCCTTGTCTCGGCCGATGCCGGTGACGGGCTGGCCGTCGACGGTGGGGGAGTCGTAGGCGACGCCGTTGATGGTCTTCTGGCCGCTGCCCTCGGCGAGCAGGTAGAAGAAGTGGTTGGCGATGCCCGAGGAGTAGTGCACGTCGACGTTGCCCGCGGTGGCGGACCAGTAGTCGAGGCTGCGGCCGTCCTTGGAGGGCTTGTCCATGTAGCGCAACGGCTTGCCGTCACCGCGAATGTTGATCTTCTCGCCGATCAGGTAGTCGCCGACGTCGCTCGCGTTGGCGGCGTGGAACTCCGTGGTCGAGCCGAAGATGTCGCTGGTGGCCTCGTTGAGGCCGCCGGACTCGCCGGAGTAGACCAGTTTCGCCGTCGCCGAGGTGACGCCGTGCGACATCTCGTGCGCCGCGACGTCGATCGAGGTCAGCGGGTTGCGGTTCTGCGCGCCGTCGCCGTAGGTCATGCAGAAGCAGGAGTCCGACCAGAAGGCGTTGCTGTAGTTGTTGCCGTAGTGGACTTTGCTCAGCGCGCCCTGGCCGTTGTTCTTGATGCCGCTGCGGCCGTGGACGTTCTTGTAGTAGTCCCACGTCTGCGCCGCACCGTAGGCGGCGTCGACACCGGCGGTCGCCTTGTCGGTGTAGGTGCCGTTGCCCCACTTGTTGTCGGCGTCGGTGAACAGCGTGCCGGTGCCGGTGGAGTTGTTGAGGTTGTTCACGGCCTGGTTGCCGCGCAACGGGTCCTTGAGCTGGAACGTGCTGCCCGAGCCGGTGGTGTCGAGCTTCACCGTGCCGCTGAACGTGGACTGGCCGGAGCCCTCGGCGACGTGGATGTCGTCGTAGGACAGCAGCGTCGCACCGGTCCTGGCGTCGGTGAACGTGTGCAGCTCGCTGGGTGTCTGGTCGGCTTTGACGCTGTGCCGGACCGACTCCCAGGCGAGTACGGGTGCGCGGTCCAGTGCGAACACCACGAGGGTCGAGTCGGCGGCGGCGATGCCGGCGGGCGCCGAGGTGTCGAGGCCGGCGAGGGAGGCTTCGGATGCCTTGGTCACGGCCGTGAGCGTGCCGGATTTCTGCGTGACGACCAGGTCGCCGCCGATGACCTTCAGGCCGTTGAGGGTCCGGTCGAAGCGGAGGTGCTGGGTGCCGTCGGCGTCACGCAGGACGTCACGGGGGACGAGTTGCTCGCCCGCGGCCAGGCCGAGGGCGGTGGAGATCGTCCCCGCCGGGTCTGGTGCCGCGCTGGCACCGATCGTGCCCGCGCCGGCCAATGCCGCGGCGGACACCAGGGCGGTGGTGACGCCCAGGGTTGTGCGCTTCATGAACGCTCCTTGTTCCGGTGCAGGGGGCATTCGCTCCGGCGTTACAGGGGTGCCGGATCGAACACCGTGGAACAACCCGACCATCGTCGTGTGACCGGGCGTGGTGATCGTATTGCTCTGAGTGCATGCGACGGGCCACTCCCAAATCGCGAGATTGCTTCACGAATTGAGCAGCATCGCTGGTCAGGAGATCGGCTTTTGTCCGAATGGTGGAACAAAAGAGCAGCTCAACGACCGTGGAAACATCACGGAAACATTCGTCGCCGACCGTGCCGATGGCCTAGTCCACTGGGCCGCTTGGTGCAGCCCTACCGGCGGGGATCTTGTTTAGTGTTAACAAAGTTGTCTGAGACCTGGGTCACAAAATCACAGGCCCAGACGGGTGACGGCGTTGTCCTCGAGCGGGTTCGCGGTCCGGATGTAGCGGTGCACCGTCCGCGGGTTCGTCCACCGCCCCTGCCGCATGATCTCCCGGTCGCTCGCCCCGCCCAGCGCCGCCTGCGTCGCGAACCCCGCCCGCAGCGAATGCCCGCCGAACAACTCCGGATCCAGCCCCGCCTTGAGCGCGTACCGCTTCACCAGCTCCGCCACCGCACGCCCCGACATCGCCTTCACGCCGATGCCGCCGTGCCGGTTGATCACCGGGAACAGCGCGCCCTGCCGTTGCGTGCCCACGAAGCCGTGGCAGCGGTGCAAGCCCGTCTCGTTGAGGGGCGCGCCCTGTAGAACGTCCGCCCAGTCCGCGAACGCACACACCGGACACGTCGGCCGGCGGCTCCCACGCGGCAGCACCACTGTCTGCTGATGCTTGCCCGTCTGGTCGGTCTTCGTCGTCCCCAGCTGGATGAGCAGCAACGGCTCGTGCGTCCGCGGATCGACATCGACCGTGACGTCCTCGAACTCGATCTGCGCGAGCTCGCTTCGCCTCAGCGCCCCCGCGAACCCGACCAGCAGCAGCAACGCGTCCCGCGTCCGCGCCGGCCCCTCGCCGGGACGCTCGTTGAGGAGCGCTTCGAGGGTGTCGAGCAGTACCGGGCGTTTGCGCTTGGGCTGGGACTTGCGGGTCCGGCGGATACCGCGCAACGTCAGCCGCACCACGTCACTGCGCGTCGGGCTGGGCAACCCGTTCGCCGCGTGCACCGCCGAGATCGCCGCCGACTTGCGCTCCAGCGTCGACGCCCCGAACGCCGGTGACCCGTCCGGCTTCACCGTGTCCGCCGCGGCCGCCAGATAGACCGCCACGTCCAGTGGATCCGCCGGCAACGCCTGCCGCTGCTCCGCCTGGCACCAGCCCGCCCACGCGATCCAGTCCGACCGGTACGCGCGCACCGTGTTCGGCGACTGCGCGTTGCGCAGATAGCTGCTCAGCGAGGCGGCCTGCTCGTCGTCGAACCTCTCGCGCACCCTCGCGAGCGCGTCGATGTCGATCAGCACCGAGTGCGAGACCCGGACCAGCGCGTGCTGGACGGGTTCGGGCAGGCTCACACCCGCGATGGTAGCCCTCTGATCAACTCCGCGACCTCCCGCGGCGTGAACTCGAGCGCACTGATGCCGACGCTGATCTCGAAGCTGCACCTGCCCGGATCCGGATTGCTGCGCGAGTAGAGGAACAACTTGATCCCGGTGTCCATCAGCAGGTTCTCGGCAGCCCGCTGGGCGTCGTGCGGCGACATCGGCAGATGCACGTGGAACAGGGGAGTGGCCGGCGTGACCGGGACGGTGTGCGCGAACCCGTCCGCGTTGATCGCCTCGGCGATCCGCTGCGCGTGGCTCTTGAACTCGGCCATGCGCGGCAGGTTCTCGTCCATGCCCATCAACGCGATCGCCGCCAACGGCCACGCGTCCGGGATCGCCCCGCCCAGCCTGCGCCGCCACACCGCGGCGTGCTCGATCGTCCGCGCGTCGCCCGCGAGGACCGCGCCCCTGGTGCCCTCCAGTCCTTTGTAGAGCGACACGTAGACGGTGTCGAAAAGCTCCGCCAACTCCGGGAGCGTGGCGTCGTATCCGGTCTGCGCCTCCCAGATCCGGGCGCCGTCGCAGTGCGTTCTCGCACCGTTCTCCCTGGCCCACCGGGTTTGCTCGATGAGGTCTTTGTTGCTGGGGAGCTGGCCGCCGATGTCGCGTTGCGGCAGCTCGATCACGATCGCCGCGAGCGGTTCGTGGACGGTCTTCAGGTCGTCGAGGGTGAGCAGCGCGTTGCGGTCACCCACCGGATGGAACCGCAACCCGTGCACCGCGCTGTAACCCTGGTTCTCCCACACGTGCAGATGGCCTTGCGGATGCCCTGCGAACGCGTGTCTGCCCGTTTGCTCGGCGTGCACCCTCATCGCCGTCTGCTGCGCCATCGTCCCGGATGGGAAGAACAGCGCCTTGTCCTTGCCGAGTTCGCGGGCGACTCGTTCCTCCAGTTCGCGGACTGGGTCCTCCGCTTGGACGTCCGGTCCGACGCGGGCGGCGAGGCGGCGCAGGATCTCGTGCGGTGACCGGCGGGAGCTGGTGTGGTTCGGGAGGGAGCGGCGGATGTCCATGCCCGCGAGCCTACGTGTTGCAAGTTATTTGCAATAGTGGCTCCGCGGGTCCGCCGGGGTGCTTCCGCGGGGTATGCCAGGACAGGTCCGCCCCCGGTCGTTGATCACGCAGCCGTGGTGAGTGCCTCGTTGATCACGCAGCCGCGGTGAGGCGCGCGTCCAGTTCCGCCTCGTCCGCGACGAACCACAGCTGCCGGCCCTTGTTCGACTCGTACACGAAGTCGCGCAACGCTGTGCTCGCCGCCACGTGATCAGCGATGTCGCCGACCACGACGAGCCGGAAGCCGTACTGCTGGAACTTCTGCACCACCGCGCCCGCCACCCGCGTGCGCAACCGGAAGAAGTCCTCCGTCAGCCGCGCCACCGGCAACACCAGCCACCCGACGTCCTGGCCCCACAGGGTTCCGATCAGGTCCACAGCGGACTGCTCGTCCCCGATCGGCGGGCCGTCGGGGTCACACATCAGGACGGTCGCGCCGTGGCGCGTCTGCACAACATCAGGCATGACACCGAAACCTAGCCGCCGCCAGCCCACGCCGTCGCCCCGAATTCCGGCCGCAGCCCCGCGCTCCTCCTTATTTGCGGGAGGCGGTTGATCATGATTTCCGGACATCTAACAGACGGCGCCGGGCGTGGATCCGGACGAGGTTCACCCGACCGGGTGGCCGGGCGCGACTGTGGCTGACGGCGGGCGGTGGCTAAACGGGAGGCGGCGGGCTCTGGGCGGCTACTACGGTCGCGGTTATGCGTGATCTTGCGACGTTGCCCAAGGCCCACCTGCACGTGCACCTGGAGAGCACCGTGCGGGCGGACACCCTTGACGAGCTCGCGGACCTGCACGGTGTCGAGGTGCGGGCGCACGCGGGGGCGTTCGAGGGGTTTGAGCAGTTTGCCTCGCACAACGGCCTTGTGCGGGACTGCCTGCGGCGGCCCGAGGACTTTCGCCGGATCGCGTACGAGTTCTGCGCCGAGGAAGCAGCGCAGGGGACCCGCTATGCCGAGGTCACGTTCACCGCGGCTGCGCACGGGGAACGGCTCGGCGATCCGGACATGCCGCTCTTGGCGGTGCTCGACGGGCTCGCCGCAGGACAGACCGCCCACGGCATCGAATGCCGTGTGATCGTGGACCACCCGAGGAAGCGGTCGGTCGAGCGCTTTGAGCACTCGCTTCGGCTCGCGACTGTGCATCCACAGGTTGTCGCGATCGGGATGGCCGGTGCGGAGGATTACCCCCTCACCCCGTTCGCCGCTGTGTTTCGTACCGCGCGCGAGGCTGGGATCGGGCTCGTGCATCACGCCGGGGAGTGTTGCGGAGCGCCGAGTGTCGCTGAAGCGGTGACCGTGGGGCTCGCCGACCGGATCGGCCACGGCTTTCGGGCGCTGGACGACCCGGAGGTCGTGAAGCTGCTCGAAGAGCGTGCCGTTCCGCTCGAGGTGTGTCCCTCGTCCAACGTCGTGCTGGGACTGGTCGAATCGATCTCCTCTCATCCGTTGCCACTGCTGATGGACGCCGGGCTGATCGTCACGCTCAGCACCGACATCCCCTCGTCGACGGGCACGACCCTGACCGACGAGTACACGCTGGTCCGTGACGCGTTCGACTTCGACGACGACACCCTGGCCGGCATCGCCACCAACGCTGTCGACGCCTCCTTCGCGCCCGCGGACACGAAGAAGAAGCTGCGTCAGGACATCGCCACCTGGCGCGCCGGCTCGTAACACACCAGGCCGTGACGCGAGGCCAGCAACGTCACCAGATCCACCACCTGACGCTGGCCCGGCCACACCACATGCACGATCACCGCGTCCGTGCCCACCGTCAGCGCCTCGGCCCACGACACCGGCGACGCGGGATCCGGCGACGTCTGGCGCAGCTCGCGCACGAACGCCGCCACCGCCGGCTCGAACGCGCCCAGCGGCGAGGCACGCAGCTCCGAGTACCGGGCCGCCGCCTCCGCCGAGGAAGCCGGACCCGGCGCCCGCCACACCACCACATCAACCGGGACGTCCATCACGCCACCTTCCCGAACAACGCACCCAGCCGCGGAATCCGCGCCGAGATCTCCGCCGGATCGGCGAAGTCCCAGTGCTCACCCGCGGGATCCGGCGACACCAGCACCTCCACGCCACGCGAGTCCAACGCCGACACCAGATCGCCGTCGAACGCCTCGCCCGCCACGTAGTCGAGGCCCTCCCAGTCCGGCCAGTCCTCATCGGACCAGTCGTCCACGCCACCGAACAACGCGAGGAACCGGATGTGCGGCAGATCAGCCAGCGCGTCCGGCGACGAGACGACCGACTCGAACACCGCCCGCCCCAGTCCGATCAGCCACGCCTGGAAGTAGAAGAACCCGTCGTCCGAGCACAGCCCGCCGCAGATCAACTCGGCCGCGTGCCAGTGCGCCCACGTGTCCACCCGGCGCCGCTGCTCGTCCAGCCGCACCGCGAAGTCCGCGACCTCGGCAGGCGGCATGGCGGCCAGGGTGGCGGTGAGCCACTCCAGCCGTTCGTCCTGATCGGAGGTCTCCGCGGCCGACCTCTCGAGCAGGGCCCAGAACGCGTTCAGGTCCATGCCGAGCACGCTAGCGACAGGGTCTGACAATTTTCGGCGCCCGCCGCCGGAGCCCAGGTCAGGCCGCCTCCTCCAGGCCTCGCGACAGCTCCCACAGCCGCGGCAGCCGCACCGCTGCCTCCAGCGGCGAGTCGAGATCCCACACCGGACCGGTGAACGGGCCCGCGTCCGTGGCGCGGACACAGCCCAGGACCGTCAGCGCGTTCTCCAGTGAACGCCCGGTCGCGGTGAAGAACGCGTCATGAGCCACCCGCCCGAGACCGTCCCACATCGGCCACGCGCTGTCCGGCCACGAGTCGGCGCCGATCGCCAGCAGCGTCCGCACGGCGGGCACCTCCGCCAGCTCGTCCGGGCACGCCGAGACCGACGCGAGCACCGACCGGCCCAGCCCGACCACCCAGGACTGGAACGAGAAGAACTGCTCAGCCGAACACAACCCATCACACAAAACATAAGCCGCATGCCAGTGTGAGAACGTGTTTACCCGACCACGAGAAGCACTTAAGAGCGTCTCGAAGCCACAAATGTCGGCAGGCGGCAGCAAAGCCAGCCGCGACGTGAGCCACGCGCGGCGTTCGTGCTGGTCAGAGCTTGTTGTAGTGGAATGTTCGACCAGTCCCCAGAAGACATCGAGGTCCATAACCGCAACGCTATCGGAGGGGTCTGACAATTTTCGCGGTCCGCTGACCGGCCTACCCCGCTGCTTTCCCGAACAACGCCCACAACCGCGGAATCCGGCGTGCGATGTCCGCCGGATTCTCCAGATCGACCTCCCCGCCGGGAGACACGTCCGCACCAGCCCGCGCAGATCAGCGTCGCCGCCTGCCAGTGCGCCCACGTGTCCACGGCGGCGCTGCTCGTCCAGCCGCGCCGCGAAGTCCGCGATCTCGCCAGCCGGCAACAGCGCCAGCCGGCCGCACCGCCGCTCCCGCTGTTCGTCCAGGTCAGCGCTCTTCTCCCGGGAGTGGCCGACCAGCTTCGGAGAAGCCGGTGAGATCCATGCCACGACGCTGGCGGCGAGGTCTGACGGTTATTGGCGCGAGGGAACCCAGGCCTGCTGGCTATCCTTGAGCGCAAATGGACACCCAGCTCGCTGAACTGCACAAACGCCTGCCCGAGCTCATGCCGCGTGATCAACGCCGGCTCGCCAGGCGCCTCGACGGCGTTCGCAAGGTCAAGGACCCGCTCGCCCGCAAGAAGATCACCGAGGAGATCGCCGGCCTGTTCGACGAGGCCGCGCTCAAGGTCGCGGTGCGCCGGGAGTCCGTTCCCAAGATCACATACCCCGAAGAACTGCCGGTCAGCCAGCACAAGGACGAGATCAAGGAGCTGATCGCGGCCAACCAGGTCGTGATCGTCGCCGGCGAGACCGGCTCCGGCAAGACCACCCAGCTGCCCAAGATCTGCCTCGAGCTCGGCCGTGGCGTCATCGGCCAGATCGGCCACACCCAGCCGCGCCGCATCGCCGCCCGCACCGTCGCCGAACGCGTCGCCGAGGAGCTCGGCACCAAGCTCGGCGAGACCGTCGGCTACAAGGTCCGCTTCACCGACCAGTCCGGCGACGAGACGCTGGTCAAGCTCATGACCGACGGCATCCTGCTCGCCGAGATCCAGACCGACCGCACGCTGAGCCGCTACGACACGATCATCATCGACGAGGCCCACGAACGCAGCCTCAACGTCGACTTCCTGCTCGGCTACCTCAAGCAGCTGCTGCCCCGCAGGCCGGACCTCAAGATCGTCATCACGTCCGCGACGATCGACCCGCAGCGCTTCAGCCAGCACTTCGAGAACGCGCCGATCATCGAGGTCTCCGGCCGCACCTACCCCGTCGAGACCCGCTACCGGCCGCTCGACGAGGACGACGACCAGACCCAGGGCATCATCAACGCCGTCCACGAACTGCAGGCCGAAGGCCCCGGCGACGTCCTGGTGTTCCTGTCCGGCGAACGCGAGATCCGCGACACCGCCGAAGCCCTCAAGTCCGAGGACCTGCGCAACACCGAGATCCTCCCGCTCTACGCGCGGCTCAGTGTCGGCGAGCAGCACCGGGTGTTCCAGCGCCACACCGGCCGCCGCGTCGTGCTCGCCACCAACGTCGCCGAGACCAGCCTCACCGTGCCGGGCATCAAGTACGTCATCGACCCCGGCAACGCCCGCATCTCCCGCTACAGCCACCGTCTCAAGGTCCAGCGTCTCCCGATCGAGCCGATCAGCCAGGCGTCCGCGAACCAGCGCAAGGGCCGCTGCGGCCGCGTCAGCGAAGGCATCTGCATCCGGCTCTACGCCGAGGACGACTTCGAGGCCCGGCCCGAGTTCACCGACCCCGAGATCCTGCGCACCAACCTCGCCAGCGTCATCCTGCAGATGACCGCGATCGGCCTGGGCGACATCGCCCGGTTCCCGTTCATCGACCCGCCGGACTCGCGCAACATCAACGACGGCATCGGCCTGCTGCAGGAGCTCGGCGCCATCAACGCCGCCGAGCAGACGCTCACGCCGACCGGCCGCAAGCTCGCCCAGCTGCCCGTCGACCCGCGCCTGGGCCGCATGGTGCTGCAAGCCGACACCACCGGCTGCCTCAAAGAGGTCATGATCATCGCCGCGGCACTGTCCATCCAGGACCCCCGCGAACGCCCCGCCGACCAGCAGGAAGCCGCCACCCAGCAGCACGCGAGGTTCGTCGACAAGCAGTCCGACTTCGTCACGTTCCTCAACCTCTGGCAGTACCTCAAGGAACAGCAGAAAGAGCGCAGCGGCAACCAGTTCCGCAAGCTGTGCAAGAACGAGTTCCTCAACTACCTGCGCGTGCGCGAGTGGCAGGACATCTACCTGCAGCTGCGGCAGGTCGCCAAGCAGATCGGCATGCACCTCAACGACGAGCCGGGCGACCCGCAGAACATCCACATCGCCATGCTGTCCGGCCTGCTCAGCCACATCGGTGTCAAGGACATCCTCAAAAAGCAGGCACCGGGCGAGAAACGCCGCCCCATGACGGAGTTCCTCGGCGCCCGCAACGCCAAGTTCGCGATCTTCCCCGGCTCCGCGCTCGCCAAGAACCCGCCGCAGTGGGTGATGGCCGCCGAGCTCGTCGAGACCAGCCGTCTCTGGGGCCGCGTCGCCGCCAAGATCGAACCCGAATGGGCCGAACGGCTCGGTGAGCACGTCGTCAAACGCCAGTACTCCGAACCGCACTGGGAGACCAAGCGCGGCTCGGTCGTCGCCCTGGAGAAGGTGACGCTGTACGGGGTGCCGATCGTCGCCGGCCGCAAGGTCAACTACGGGCGCATCGAGCCCGAACTGTGCCGTGAGCTGTTCATCCGCCACGCGCTCGTGCAGGGGGAGTGGACCACCCATCACCGGTTCTTCCACACCAACCGCGCGCTGCTCGAAGAGGTCGAGGAGCTCGAGAACCGTGCGCGGCGCCGCGACATCGTGGTGGACGAGGAGACGCTCTACGAGTTCTATGACCAGCGCGTCGGCGCGGATGTCGTGTCCGCGCGGCACTTCGACACCTGGTGGAAGAAGCAGAAGGACAAGAACCTGCTCACCTACACCTTGGACATGCTGGTCAACGACCGCGCCGACGTGCGCCCCGAGCAGTACCCGGACCAGTGGCGGCAGGGCGAGCTCACCCTGCCGCTGAGCTACCACTTCGAACCCGGCACGAAGAACGACGGCATCACCGTCCAGCTGCCGCTGCCGGCGCTCACCGCGCTCGACGACGACGCGTTCTCCTGGCAGATCCCCGGTCTGCGGCACGAACTCGTCGTCGCGCTGCTGCGGTCGCTGCCCAAACCGATCCGCCGCAACTTCGTGCCCGTGCCCGACGTCGCCACCGCCGTCCTGGCCCGCCTCGACCCCAGGGACACCAGTCTCCTGAGCGGCGTCGAACGTGAGCTGCGGGCGTTGACCGGTGTCACCGTGCACCGCGAGGACTGGCGGTTCGACGCCGTCCCCGACCACCTCAAGCTCACCTTCCAGGTCGTCGACGAGCAGAACCGCACCCTCGCCGAGGGCAAGGACATCGCCGCGCTCAAGGAGAAACTGCGCGACGAGGTCCGCGAGTCGCTCAGCCAGGCCGCCGGACACCTCGAACGCACCGGCCTGACCACCTGGGACTTCGACGCGCTGCCCCGGACCATCGAGCAACGGCAGTCCGGCATCACCGTCACCGCCTACCCGTCGCTGGTCGACCAGAGCTCCGCGGTCGCGATCAAGGTCCTCGACACCCCCGGCCGCCAGGCCTACGCGCACCGCCGCGGCGTGCGCAGGCTGTTGCTGATGAACCTCAACTCGCCGGTGAAGCACCTGCAGCGCCACCTCGACAACGCCGCCAAGCTCGCGCTGACCCGCAACCCGCACGGCGGCGTCGCGAACCTGCTCGCCGACTGCATCATGGCCGCCGTCGACCGGCTCATGGGCGAACCCGCCTGGGACGAGAAAACCTATGCGGCGCAGCTGAAGAAGGTCCAGGCCGCGCTCAACGAGACCACCTGGGTCATCGTCCAGGAGGTCCGCAAGGTCCTCGAAGCCGCGCACGACGCCGAGCTCAAGCTCGGCGGTCTCAAGGGCGCGCCCGACTCGGTCGCCGACATCAAAGCGCAGCTCAACGCGTTGGTGTACAAGGGTTTCGTGACGCGCACCGGCTACGACCGGCTGCCGGACCTCGTGCGCTACCTCAAGGGCATCTCGCGGCGGGTCGAGAAACTGCCCGAGAACCCGCGCCGCGACCTCGACTGGACCGACAAGATCCACCAGGTCCACGCCGAGTACCGCGAACTGCGCGCCCAGACGCCCGCCGACGAACCCGCACCCGAGCTCGACGAGATCCGGTGGATGATCGAGGAACTGCGGCTGTCGTACTTCGCGCAGACCATCGGCACCCGCTACACGGTCAGCGACAAGCGCATCTACAAGGCATTGGACGCGGTTCCGTTGTGAGCCGGTGCGGGCGAAAGTCGGCTACCGTCGGATATGCACACGCCTGGGGAGAACACCTGGATGCTCGACATCCGCGACGGCGGCACCTTCGCGCTCTACGTCCGTGACGCGCTCGGTGTCGCCACACCCACCGCCGCCGCGATCCCGCCGCTGACCCCGGCGGTGGCCCGGGCGGGCCTCACGTCCCGCCCGGTTTCGCAGCGGACTGGGACCGCTGGTGGGTGCACTCCCTGGGCTCCGGGCGAACGGCCGGCGAGGCCGAGCACACACCCGGCCGCTGGCCCAGCGGACTGCCCGGCCGGTTGCGCACCGCCTACGCGGACTGGCAACCGGTACCGGGCTCACCCGAGGCCAGGAAAGCCAGAGACGGCGCCAGAACCGTCTTCTCCCAGTCGCTGCAGGAGCTGATCGCCGACCTGAAGCAGGAACTGGGCCGCGAACCCGTCTTCACGCTCGAGCTCATCTTCCTGCCCGTCGAAGGCCAGTTCTGGCGCCGCCTGAACACCCACACCGTCCTCGTGTCCGTGGAACTCCTGTGCTCCCGCAACGTGATCGCGCCGCTGGAGTCGGTGATCCGCGACATCGAGGGCGCTACGCCGCCTCCTGCGGCGGCTCCATCGCCCCGGTCATGATCGCCACCGCGTCCGACATCGACACCGACCGCGGATCCACCACCGCCCGGCGCCGGCCGAGGCGCTGGATGTGGATGCGGTCTGCCACCTCGAACACGTGCGGCATGTTGTGGCTGATCAGGATCACCGGCAACCCCCGGTCCCGCACCTGCAGGATCAGGTCCAGCACCGCGCGGGACTCCCGCACACCCAGTGCCGCCGTCGGCTCGTCCATGATCACGACCCGGCTGCCGAACGCCGCCGCCCGCGCCACCGCCACGGCCTGGCGCTGCCCGCCGGAGAGCGTTTCCACGGCCTGACCGGGGTTCTGGATCGTCATGATGCCCAGCGCGTCGAGCTGACGCCGGGCCTCCTCCCGCATGCCCGCGCGGTCGAGCATCCGGAACACCGAACCCAGCACGCCCTTGCGGCGCCGTTCCCGGCCCAGGAACAGGTTCGCGGCGATGTCCAGCGACGGCGACACCGCCAGCGACTGGTGCACCGTCTCGATCCCGGCGTCCCGCGCGTCGATCGGCGTCGAGAACGACACGGGGGAGCCGTCGAGCTCGATCGTGCCCTCGTCCGGCACGACCGCGCCCGACAACGCCTTGATCAGCGACGACTTGCCCGCACCGTTGTCGCCGATCACGGCGAGGATCTCACCGGGCAGCAGCTCCAGGTCCGCGCCCGCGAGCGCGGTCACCTTCCCGTACCGCTTGACCAGGCCCGTGGCCCGCAGCACCGGCGTGGTCATGCCTTCACCTTCCTGATCCACTGGTCCAGCGACACCGCGACGATGATCAGCACACCCACCGCCATGGTCTGCCACAACACGTCCACACCGGCCAGCGCGAGACCGTTGCGGAACACACCGACGATCAGCGCCCCGATCAGCGAGCCCACCACCGCGCCGCGGCCGCCGAACAGCGACGTCCCGCCGATCACGACCGCCGTGATCGAGTCCAGGTTGTCGGTCTGGCCCGCCTGCGGGCTGGCCGAGGCGATCCGGCCGATCAGCGTCCACGCCGCGACCGCGTAGATCAGGCCCGCCGTCGCGTACACGCTCAGCAACACCCGCGCCGTGCGGATACCCGACAGACGGGAGGCCTCCGCGTCGTCACCGGTGGAGTAGACGTGCCGGCCCCACGCGGTGTTCTTCAGCACGAACGCCATCGCGGCCACCAGCACGACCAGCATGATCGAGCCGTAGGTGATCCGGGTGCCGCCGACCGTGAACGTCTGACCCGTCCACAGCAGCAACGACGGCATGTCGGTGCCGCGGATCGTCGCGCTGCCCGAGTACCAGAGGTTCAGCGCGAAGAACACGTTCAGCGTGCCCAGCGTGACGATGAACGGCGGCAGCTTCAGCCGCGTCACCAGCACCCCGTTGAGCAACCCGCACAGCGTGCCCACCGCGAACCCCAGCAGCAGCGCCGGCAACCCCGGCATCCCGGTCTCCGACGCGACCTTCGCCATGACGATCGAGGTCAGCACCATGATCGCCCCGCACGACAGGTCGATGCCCGCCGTCAGGATCACGATGGTCTGCCCGACCGCGAGCGTGCCCACGACCGCGACCTGCTGCAGGATCAGCGAGATGTTGCCCGGCGTCAGGAACCGGTCCGACAGCAGCGCGAACACGATCACCGCCGTCACCAGCACCACCGCGGGCCCGATCGTGGCCTGCGCGTGCAGCACGTGCTGCAGCCGCGTCAGCACCGACGGCGCGGGCTGATCCGGCAGCGGAGAGGGCGGCCGGGTCGGACTGGTCGTCGTCATCGCTCAGCCCCAGCAGTTCTGCAGGCCCCACGCCGAGTCCTTCGACTCGACGCCGTCGGCCGGCTGGTCGGTGACCAACGTGACGCCCGTGTCGGTGTTCTGCGGCTTCGACCCGTCCTTCGCGAACTTCGCCACCGCCTCCACCCCCATCTGCGCCATCTTCAGCGGGTACTGCTGCGACGTCGCGCCGATCACGCCGGCCTTCACGTTCTCCACGCCGGGGCAGCCGCCGTCGACCGAGACGATCACGACGTCCTTCTCCTTGCCCGCGGCCTTCAACGCCTCGTAGGCGCCCGCGGCCGCCGGCTCGTTGATCGTGTAGACCAGGTTGATGCCGGGGTCGCGCTGCAGCAGGTTCTCCATCGCCGTGCGGCCACCCTCGGGCGCGCCGTCGGTCACGTCGTGGCCCACGATCCGCGGGTCGGACTCGTCGCCGATGCGGTTCTTGTCCTTCACGTCGACGCCGAAGCCCTCCAGGAAGCCCTGGTCGCGCTGCACGTCCACGGACACCTGGTTCGGGTTGAGGTCCAGCAGCGCGATCTTGGCCTGCTTGCCCTCCTTGGTGAACTTCGCCTTCGCCCACTGCCCGATCATCAGACCGGCCTTGTAGTTGTCGGTCGCGAACGTGGCGTCCGCCGCGTCGGCCGGTTCGAGCTGGGTGTCCAGTGCGATCACCAGCAGCCCCGCCGCCCGCGCCTTGTCGATCGACGGCACGATCGCCTTCGAGTCGCTCGGCGTGATCAGGATGCCCTTCGCGCCGGCGCCGATCAGGTTCTCGATCGCGTCCACCTGCGCCTGGTTGTCACCGTCCTGCTTGCCCGCGAACGACTGCAGCCGCGCGCCGGTCGACGACGCCGCCTGCTGCGCGCCCTCCTTCATCTTCACGAAGAACGGGTTCGTGTCCGTCTTGGTGACCAGGCCGACCAGCGTGCCGTCACCCGACGAACCACCGCCGTTGCCACAGGCCGCCGCGGACAGCGCCAGCAACGCCGCCGCCGTCAGTCCGAACGCTCTGCGCGACATGACTCCTCCTACGTCAACGTTGACGTAACCGGGCGGAAGACACGAGTCCTGATGTGTCTGACGCGGCTACCCAACGGCTAGAAAACCAGGGATTCCATTACGTCATCGTTGACGCTAGCTTTCCGGGAGAAGACCCGACAAGCGGGCGTTACTCAAGCGTTACCGAGGGGTGGGCGGACATGGATCAAGCAGGTGAGAGACGCGAACCCACGATGCGCGACGTCGCCGCGCTCGCGAAGGTCAGCACCAAGACCGTGTCCCGCGTCATCAACGACCTGCCCGGCGCCGGTCCCGAGGTCGTCGAACGCGTCCGCGCCGCCGCCCGCAGCCTGGGCTACCGGCCCAACCTCACCGCCAGCAGCCTGCGCCGCTCCGACCGCCGCAGCGCCACCATCGGCGTGCTGTTCGAGGACCTGTCCAACCCGTTCGACTCCGCCCTGCTGCGCGCCGTCGAGGACCGCGCCCGCCAGAACGGCGTCCTCGTGCTCGCCGGCAGCGGCGAGGACGACCGGTCCCTGCAGAGCGAACTGCTCGTGTCGCTGTCCGCCCGGCGCGTCGACGGCGTCGTCGTCATGGCCGCCGGCGGGCACCAGGACGCGCTGCAGCAGGAACGCGAACGCGGCACCCCGATGGTGCTGGTCGACCGGCCGCCCACCTTCGGCGGCACCGACTGCGTCACCACCACGAACCGGGAGAGCTCCCGCGAAGCCGTCCTGCAGCTGGCCGCGCTCGGCCACCGCGACATCGCGTTCCTGGGCGACCGCCGCACGTTGTGGACGTCGCAGGAGCGCTACACCGGCTACCTCGAAGGCCTCGCCCAGGCCGGCCTCACCCTGCGCGCGGAGCTCGTGCGCACCGACCTGCACGGCGCCGACCTCGCCGAAGCCGCCGCCACCGCGCTGCTCGACCTCGACCGGCCGCCCACCGCGCTGTTCACCGCGCAGAACCTCGTCACCGTCGGAGCCATGCGCGTGCTGCGCGACCGCCGCCTGCAGCACCGGGTCGCGATGATCGGCTTCGACGACTTCCCGCTCGCCGACATGCTCGAACCCGGCGTCACCGTCGTGCGCCAGGACGTCCCCGGCATCGGCCGCAAAGCCGCCGAGCTCATCTTCGCCCGCATCGACGGCGACACCTCACCACCCGTGCACGCCGTCGTGCCCGCCTCACTCGTGCGCCGCGGCTCCGGGGAGATCCGACCGGGCCAGTAGCGCCTCGCCCGTGCGGTACAGCTGCACCAGCAACGGCCGCATCAGCACACCCCGGTCGGTCACCGCGTAGAGCGTGCCGGCCGGGAAACCAGGGGAGCGGTCGCGCCGCACCAGCCCCTGCGCGACGAGCCCGTCCAGGCGTTCGGTCAGCACCTTCGCGCTCAGCCGCGGCAACCCCGCGCGCAGCTCGCTGAACGACCTCGGCCCGTGCATCAGATCGCGCAGCACCAGCGTCGCCCACCGGCCGCTGATCGCCGCCAGCGCCACCTCCACCGGGCAGTCCGGGTCGGGCCGCGTCGTCCGGCCTTGTGTCGACGGCACCAGCTCGTCGTCCCAGGTCACCGTTTGGTGACCCACGTCAGCGCTCACCACGCTGTCGGCATGACCGTTCACCCCGCCAGTGTGGCCCACACGTTCGCCGCCGCGTTCAACTCCCGCGACGCCGCCGCCGTCGAGGCCGTCTACGAACCCGGCGGCCTGTTCGTCCCCGAACCCGGCCAGACCGTCACCGGCGCCCTTCGCCGTGCCGCCAACCAGCGGTTCCTCGACCTCGGCCGGCCCATCGACGTCACGCCGCGGCACGTCTACGCCTGCGACGGCATCGCGTTGCTCATCGTCGACTGGACCATCGGCGACATCACCGGCACCGCCACCGACGTCGCCCGCCTGGGCACCGACGGCCGGTGGCGATACGTGATCGACAACCCGGTCGGCGTCAGCTGAGCGAGAGCACCGCGTCGACGACCTGCGGCCCGGACAACAGCACCTCGTCGTTGTGGTCCGCGCCGGCCACCTCGACCAGCCGCGCCCGCGCCGCCGTCGCCACCTCGCGGCTCTGCGCAGGCGGCACGATCGAGTCCGCCGTGCCCAGCACCACGACCATCGGAACGTCCACAGCGGACACCAGCTCGGCCACGGGGAACTTGTCCAGCAACAACATCTTCACCGGCAACCACGGGTAGTGGTGCGATCCGGCCGCAGCCAGCGACGTGAACGGCGAGCGCAGCACCATCCCCAGCGGCGCGCGATAGGTCGCCAGCTCGACCGCCACCGCCGCACCCAGCGACTCGCCGAAGTAGATCACCGGCCCGTCGATCAGGTCCAGCGCCGCCCGCGCGTCCATCGCCAGGCCCTCCTCCGACGGCTTGCCCGGGTTGCCGCCATAGCCGCGGTAGTCGAACAACAACACCGACAACCCGCGCGCGGTCAGCTCCCGCGCCAACGGCACCCGCCCCAGCCGGTTACCGCCGTTGCCCGGGAACACCACCACCGTGGCGGGCGCGTCCGGCAGCTCGAAATGCCACCCGTCGAGCATCAGACTGTCCGCCGTAACCAGCCGGACATCGCGCCCACCAGGCATGACCTCGTCCGCGGACGGCACCGGACCGGGTGAGGGGAAGAAGACCAGTTTGCGCTGGAAGGTGAAGACCACGGCGACGATGGTGACAACCACCGCCAGCCCGATCAACACCGCCCTCCTCATACGGCCATTTCAGCAGCGCGGGTCCGGGTTCGCGAAGCAGGCGCACTCCGGGTCCTGTGTCGACGCGCCGGAAGTCGCGGCAGGGCTCACACTGACTGTCCGCCGTGCTGGGGGAATCCCTTCCAGCGAAAGGCAGACCACCATGCGCGCAGTTCGTTTCCACGAGTTCGGCGGCCCGCAGGTCCTCACCGTCGAGGACGTCCCCGATCGGCACGCCGGACCCAGGGAGATCCGCATCAGAGTCCAGGCCGCGAGCGTGAACCCGGTCGACTGGAAGATTCGGGCCGGCTACCTCTCCGACGTCATGCCGACCACGTTCCCCGCGATCACCGGCAGCGACGCGACCGGTGTCGTCGACGAGATCGGTGCGGGCGTCACCGGCGTCGAGCCCGGTGACCGGGTGTTCGGCCTGGGACAGGGCACCGCCGCGGAGCACGCGGTGCTCACCGCCTGGGCGCACGTGCCCAGCACCTGGACGGTGGAGCAGGCCGCCGCGGCAGGCCTGGTCTCCGCCACGGCCATCGCGAGCCTCAACGCCCTCGGTGACGTCTCCGGCAAGACCGTGCTCATCGAGGGGGCGGCCGGCGGAGTCGGTTCCGCCGCCGTGCAGATCGCCGCCGCCCAGGGTGCCACGGTGATCGGCACCGCGAGCGAAGCCAACCACGACTTCCTCCGCGAACTCGGCGCGACACCCGTCACCTATGGCGAGGGGCTGGCCGAGCGGGTCGCCGCAGTCGCGCCGGCCGGGGTCGACGCGGCGCTGGACGCCGCCGGCTCCGGCTCGCTGGCCGACATCGTGGACCTCGTCGGTGCCGCCTCGCGCGTCGTGACCGTGGCCGACTTCGGTGCCGCGGCCCTCGGCGTCACACTCATCGCGGGCAACACCAACGCCGCCGCCAACCTCGCTGACGCGTCCCAGCTCGGGGAGGCCGGCGCCTTCATCCCGCGGGTACAGACCACATACCCGCTGGAGAAGACCGCTGACGCGCACACACACGTGCAGGGTGGTCACACCCAGGGCAAGGTTCTCATCACCATCTGATACACGCAGCCGGGCCGCCGGACGCTACGGCGCGGGAGCGAACGGCACCAGCACCACGGTGATGTTGTCGTGCCCGCCCGCCTCAAGAGCGACCTTCACGAACTCCTCCGGCCCGCACGGCAGCAACGGCTGCAGGTCCTCCGGCTCCGGCCGGTAGTTGTGCAGCCCGTCCGAACACAGCAGGAACACGCCGGGCGAGGTCGGCCGCAGCGTCACGACCTGCGGCACCACCGGGCCGGCGTCCGCGCCGATCCACCGCGACAGCACGTGCGCCCGGCGGTCCGTGCGCGCCTGCTCCTCGGTCAGCACACCCTCCAGGACCAGCTGCGCCGCCCACGTGTCGTCGGTCGTGAGCTGCGACGAGCCCTCCGCCGACAGCCAGTAGGCGCGGCTGTCGCCGACCCAGCCGATCGTCGCCGTGGACTCCGTGACCAGCGCCGACACGAACGTGCACGACGGCGCCACACCCCGGCCGCCCGCCTCGAGCGGTTCGGCCTCCACCAGCTGCTCGACCGCGAAGCAGGAGGCGGCGACGGCGTCGATCATCGCCTGCTCCGGGTCCGCGGTGTCGATCAACGCGTTGAGCAGCACGTCGACCGCGGCGTCGGCGGCGGCCTGGGAGGCCTGCTCCGCGCGCTCGGACGACGCCACCCCGTCGCACACGACCGCGGCGACACCCTTGCCCGCGACGTGCGCCGAACGCCATCGAGTCCTCGTTGCGCGCCCGCCGCTTGCCCCGGTCCGACACACCGGAGACCGCGCCCAGCGTGTACTCCACGCGGTCGCGCGCCGACGGCTGATGCCGGCCGCACTGGGTGCAGTAGTCCTCTTCATCGATGTCCGGCGAGCCGCACAGGATGCACGAGGCCTGCGCGGGACCGGTCGGCCCGCCCAGTGGCGTACGGCGGACCAGCAGGTTTCGCCCGCACGCCTCGCAGAACCGGTCCTCCGCCGCGACTGGCGCGAAGCACTCCGGGCACTTCTGGGTGTCCATCAAACCAACGTCCTAGGCCTTACCGCGTTCGCGCGGTCCACCAATGCGATCCGTTCCTCCGGCGTGGCCGCGAACCGGGCCAGCGTGCGGTAGCGCCGCTCGAGACCCAGCCGAAGCTCGTGTTCGGAGAGTGCACAGTCCAGCACCTTGCCTTCGGCCGCTTCATTGCGGGTCACGTAGTCGTGCGCCGCCTCCAGCACCTCCGCCGACAGCTGGGTGTGCGAATGGACGTCGATGTCCAAGCCGCGCAACCGTTCCCCGGCCGCCACCAGGTCCTCCGCACCGCAGTCGCCGAGCTGCGCGCGCACCGCCGCGATCTGCGCCGCCAGATGCTGCGAGGAGGTGTCGGGCACCGACAGCAGCACCTCCACCGCCCGCGCCCGGTCACCGGCCGCCAGCAGCACCCGGGCCAGCCCGAACGCCGCCGACACGTACGCGTGATCGGTCCGCCACACCGTCTCGTACCAGCGCGCCGCCTGCGGGGCGTCGCCGGTCGCCTCCGCGCACACGCCCAGCGCCAGCTTGGGCGCCGCCTCACCCGGCACCGCCGAGCAGACCGCGTCGAAGAACGGCTGGGCGTCCCACGGCTTGCGGTCCGCCAGCGCCGCCAGGCCCCGGTACCAGTCCGGCCGCCAGTCCTCCGGGTCGATCTCCGACTCGTCGAACATCGACGGCGAGGTCAGCTCCTCCAGCTCCCGCAACGCCGCCGCGGTGTCGCCGGACTCGATCAGCACCCGCACGATCCGCAGCCGCACCTCCACCGTCACCTCCGGTGCCTTGCGCAGCCCCTCCGGGTCCGAGGTCGTCGCCGTCGCCAGCCACGAGGCCGCCGCGTCGGAGGTGCTCACGCTCGGCGCCGGCAACGCCAGCGCGACCTCCGCCAGGTCCAGCGCGCCCTCCACGCCGAAGCGGCGCCGTTCCGGCGTGAACTGCCGCGACATGCCCGGCCGCGCCACCCCGTCCTGGATCGCCAGCACCTCGCGCAGCACCCCGGTCAGCTGCTCGGCCATGTCCTCGGCCGAGGAGAACCGCAGCTCCGGGTTCGGGTTCGTGGCGCGCAGCAGCAACCGGTGAAACGACTCGAACCGGCCCAGCAACGGTTCCTCGTCCACCGTCGGCAGCCGGTCCTTGCAGCGGCCGCGGAAGTCGAACGGGAAGCTCATCACCGCCAGCGCCCGGCCCACGGTGTAGATGTCGGAGAACACCGACGGCCCGATCGTGCCGATCTCCGGCGCCTGGTAGCCGATCGTGCCGTAGATGGGGGAGTGGTGGTCGTCGATGCGCCGCACCGCGCCCAGGTCGATCAGCTTGAGCTGCTCCTCGGTGTGGATCATGTTGTCCGGCTTGAAGTCGCAGTACAACAGCCCGACGCCGTGCAGGTAGCCGACCGCGGGCAGGATCTCCAGCACGTAGGCGATGGCCTGCGCCAGCGGCAGCGCCTCGTCGCCGCGGCCCTCCCGGCGCCGGTGGGTGATCATGTCCTTGATGGACTCGCCGCCGACGTACTCCATCACGATGTACTCGACGGTGTTGCCGCTCTGGCGGTCCTCGTGCCGGATGAAGTTGTGGATCTTCACGATGTTCGGGTGCTCGACCTCGGCGAGGAACCGCCGCTCGGCCAGCGCCGCCGCCATCGCGTCCGCGTCACCCGAGTCGAGCAGGCCCTTCAGCACCACCCACCGGTCGCTCACCGCGTGGTCGAGCGCCAGGTACAGCCAGCCCAGGCCGCCGTGCGCCAGACACCCCAGCACCTCGTACTGGTCGTGCAGCACCTCACTCGGTTCGAGCTTCGGCGTGAACGAGTACGCGTGGCCGCACTGCGGGCAGAAGCCCTCCACCCGGCCCGGGTTGCCGTTCTTGCGGCGGCCGACCTTCTTGCCGCACTTCGAGCAGAACCGCTTGGCCTCCGGCACCTCCGGGTGCTCCAGCACCGCGGTCTTCGGATCCCGGTACGGCACCCGCGGCACCTCGACCAGGCCCGCCCCCAACCGGCCGCGGCTCATCGACCGCGCACTGCCGCGGCGCGACCGCCCCGAACCCCGGGACGCCTCCTGCGACACCGACCAGGGTGCGGTCCCCGGAGACGTCGCGGGCCCCGTCGCGGGCAGATCCAGCTCCTCGCTCATCGTGACCCCTCCCTAGGGCAACTAGTCCCGATAACGAGCGACCGGCGGCGCTGGTGCCGGACCCAGCGTGCTCAGCCAGCGCCAGTAGATGCCGCTCCAGGTGCCGTCGCCGCGCATCCGCTCCAGCACGCCGTTGACGAACCGCACCAGGTCGTCCTGCCCCTTCGGCACCCCCACGCCGTACGGCTCCTCGGTGAACCGCGCCCCGACCACCTCGGTGTACGGGTCCTGCGCCGCCAGCCCCGCCAGGATCGTGTCGTCGGTGGAGATCGCGTCCGTCTGCCCCTGCTGCAGCATCACCAGGCAGTCCGTCCAGTTCGGCACGCTCACCGTCGTCTTCACCCGGCTCACGACGTTGTTCAGCGACGTCGACCCCGACGCCACGCACACCCGCTTGTCGGCCAGGCTCTCCACGCCGGTGATGCCGGAGTTGCGGCGCACCAGCACCCGCTGCCCCGCCTGGTAGTAGACCGACGAGAAGCCGACCTCCTTGAGCCGGTCGCAGGTGATCGTCATCGTGCGGACCACGACGTCGACCTCACCGCGCTGCAGCACCCCGATCCGCTCCGCCGCGGTGACGACCTTGAACTGCACCTTCTTCTCGTCACCGAAGACCGAGCGGGCGATCTGGCGCGCCACGTCGACGTCGAAGCCCTCGATCTCGCCGGTGAACGAGTTGCGGAACCCCATCAGGTACGAGTTCTGGTCCACCCCGGCGATCAGCCGGCCGCGTTTGAGGATCTTCTCCATGGTCGAGCCCGCCGGCATCTGACCGGCCGCGGGCAACGGGCCCGGCCGCAGGCTCGCGGTCGCGTCGCACGACGGCGCCGGGCCCGCGGTGCTGCTCGGTGCCGCGGTGACCGTGCTCGCGTTCGCCGGTTGCGGTGCCGGGGCGTCGCGCGGCACGACCTCGCTCGGCGCCGGCCCCGACGAGCACGCGCCGGCCAGCAGTACCGCCGCCAGTGTCAGTCGCCTCACCGGTACTCCTTGAGCCGCTGCCACAACCCCATCGCCGACCCCACCGCGCTGATCACCGCCAGCACCAGCACCCCCACCACCGTGCCGGCCAATGTCGCCCGTGCCACCGCCACCTCGTCGCTGAACGTCTGCCGCGACTCGCCGATCGCCCGCACCAGATCCTGGTCCAGCGAGTCGAAGAACGGGTTGTCGATCAGTGCCACCGCGTCGTTGTACTGGCCGGCGTCGTCGGCCTCACGGATGCGCTGGTGCACCTGCTGCCACTGCCGGAAGTGCCGCATCGCCTGGTCGACGGCCTCGGTGTTGTCGAGCCGTTTGGCCTGGTCCAGCTGCTCCTCCAGACGCTCGGACACCTCGACGAAGTTCTTCTCGTACGCCTGCCCGGCGCCGCGCGCGACCAGCGTCAGCGTCTCGTCGCCGCGCGCCGTCAGCGTCGCGATCCGCGCCTGCGCCAGCACGTCGACCTTCGCCGACGCCGTTCTGGAATCCGATACGTCCCGCATCACCAGCACCGACACCGTCGTCACCCACAGCAGCGACAGCACCGCCGCCCCGGTCGCCACCAGCAGACCCACGTTGAGCAGCCGGTTCGTCTTGCGGGTCAGGTAGCGCTGGGTGAGCACCAGGCCGATCACGAACGCCAGCGCCACCAGGAGCTCGGCAACCGGGAACCTCGCCTCGTCCTGCGCGGCCGCCACCCTGGTCGTCTCCGCCTGATACAGCTCCTGCGCCGCCGGCAGCAGCTGCGTGCGCATCAACCCCGAGGCCTCGCGCAGATACGCCGCGCCCACCGGGAAGCCCTGCCGGTTGTTCGTGCGCGCGGTCTCGATCAGTCCCGTGTAGACCGGCAACTGCGCGGCCAGCGTCGCCGTCAGGTCGGGGGAGGAGGCCGTCGCCACCGACAGCGCCGCCTGCGCCTGCGCGATGTCCGCCTCGTAGCGTTCCCGCAGCTGCTCGGGCTCCAGCCCGCCCGACAGGAACGCGCTCGCCGCCGTCGCGTCCGCGTCCTGCAACGCCCGGTAGACCTCCTGCGCCGCGTGCGCCAGGGGCTCGGACCGGGTGGAGAGCTCCTCGAGGGCCTGTGCCTGCCGGATGACGCTTGTCGTCGTGAGCGTGCCGCTGGTGAGACTCCCGATGACCAGCAGCAGGGCGATCAGGCTCAGCCGCCCCGGCGTCGACCGCGCCAGACCGGTGACCCGGCGCACCAGCGCCTGCCGGGGATGCGAGTCGATCACCACGCGCGGGCCTCCCTGTGGCGGTTCCGTTCACGCAACATGTAGATCGTCACCATGCCGCGTGGCGTAACTGTAGGCACCACGGTGACACCGTGTGGGAATTAGCGACTCATCCCGGGAGGTGTCATCAGGCCGTAACCAACTTGATCAACTACGACGCCGCACCGCGACTGGCGAGGCGCCAGTGCCCGTGACCCCCGATCGGACAACCTGTTCACGAGCCGTTCGGTTCGCCGAAGCGCTTCGCGAGACCGAGGAACTGCTGCGACAACGAGCCCGCTCGGGTCAGTAGCTCCTCGTACTCGTCGAGCAGGCGCGCCGCGCGCGGGTCGGCGCTCACGCCGGGCGCCGTCCGCACCCGCCTGGCCACGTTCATCCCGTGGAACGCGAGCATCACCATCACCTCGCTGAGGATGTCGGCCTCGCTCTTGGCCGCGGGCTCGTCACCCGAGTCCTGGCCGGGCAGCTCCAGCAGTGCTTCGCGGAGCCTGCGCCGTCCTTCCGGTGTGATCGGTGCGTTCATCGGATCCCCCAAGTGTCGTATTCCACGGCGGAATAGTCGTGCTCAGCGGGAGGCGATCAGCTTCGCCACGCCGTCCAGGATCATCTCCAGGCCGAACTCGAACGAGTGCTCCGGGCTGAACGCGCTCTGATGCGCCTCACCCACCGCGTTGCCCACGCGCGAGGCCAGCGGGTAGCGGGCCGGGTCGAACACCTTCATCAGGAACGGTGCCGCCGCGTCCCACCACTGCTGGTCGGTCAGCCCGGTCTCGCGTTCGGTCTCCTGCGCCGACGTCAGCCCGCGCGCGGAGTTCTGCACGTGGCCGAGCACCAGGTTCAGCACGGAGTCCATCTCGACGTCCGACAGGCCGATGCCTTCGAGTGCCTGCAGTTCGTAGTCGTACTTCGCCGCCACGCGCGGGCCGAGCACCGTCCGGTTCGGCGCGACCTGCAACAACCACGGGTGCGTCCGGTACAGCGCCAGGTTCTCCCGCGCCACGTACGTGAGGTGCGCGCGCCAGCCGTCGGTGATGGGGGAGCGGCCGGTCTCGGACTGCACCGTGTCGACCATGACGTCGATCAGCTCGCCCTTGCCGGGCACATAGGTGTAGAGCGACATCGTCCCCACGCCCAGCGACTCGGCCACGCGCCGCATCGACAGCGCCTTCAGCCCGTCGGCGTCGGCCAGCTCGATCCCGGCCCGCACGATGCGGTCCACGCTCAGGTCCGGCTTGCCCTTGCGGCTGGTCCGCTCCTGGGTCCGCCACAACAGCGCCAGCGTGCGCGCCGGGTCACCGCTGCCCGTGTGTTCGATCACGACGCGGACACTACCGTACCGTATGGTGTACGGTACAGAGTATGTTCGCGTCTGCCGACCCGCCCAGATTCGGTCAGCTCAACGGAAAGCCCCTGCTCGAAGCCTTGCCCGACGCGCTGAACGACGACGGTTACTGGGGAGTGGCCACCGCGACCGCGCTGCACCTCGTCGCGCGCGGCCGGATCGTGCCCGGCGTGACCGCCGGCGACCACGACACCTGGCGGATCGGACCGCTCGACCACGCCGACGAGCTGCACCTGCGCCAGCTCGCGGCGCACGGCGACTACGACGAACTGCGTGCGTACCTCGACGCCGTCGCTGACGTGCTCGCGCGCGGAGGAGAAGGCCCGTTCGCGAGCCGCGACAAGCACGAAGTTCCTGAGCTCCGGGCGTGGGCCGACGAGCAGATCAAACTCTCCCTGCGCATCGAGACCACCGACGACCTGCGGTTCCGCGCGATCGTCCAGGTCCGCGCCATCACCGACCCCTACCCGCGCGACGTGCGCGGATCCGGCCGCGAACTCGACGCCATCAAAGCGATCGGCCGCGCCACCTGGCCCCCGCTGCAGCGCCTGCTCGACCAGGCCGAGCTCACCGACGACGAGGTCGCCGAACTCCTCGGCACCGACATCGAGGTCCACTGGCCCAAGAACCTCGCCACGTCGTTGAGCGCGAAGGCCGTCATCGGGGAACCCGGCGGCCAGTTCCGGGCCGACGACCTGCTCACGTTCGACTGGCAGCTCGCGCTCGGCGGTGAGCCGCTCACCGATGCCGAGATGGACGTCATCGCCGAGGCCAGCCGGCCGGTCGTGCGCCTGCGTGACCAGTGGGTGCTCGTGGACCCGAAGCTCAAGAAGAAGGCCCGCCAGCAGCTCAACCCGATCAGCGCCGTTCAGGCCGTGACCGCCGCCCTCACCGGCACCGCGGTCATCGACGGCGAACACGTCGACATCGCACCCCACAGCCTCACCACGGCCATCACGACGATCCCCGAGTTCCCGCAACCGGCCGAGCTCAAGGCACACCTGCGCGACTACCAGCTGCACGGCCTGCGCTGGCTCGCCCACCTGACCGGACTCGGCCTCGGCGCCTGCCTCGCCGACGACATGGGCCTCGGCAAGACCATCACGCTCATCGCACTGCACCTGCACCGCGCCCACGAACGCCCGACCCTGGTCGTCTGCCCGGCCTCGCTGCTGGGCAACTGGGAACGCGAGATCCACCGCTTCGCACCCGGCACCCCGGTCAGCCGCTACCACGGTCCACAACGGACCCTCGCTACCGAAGGCGTCGTGCTCACCACGTACGGCACCATGCGCCTGGACGCTGAAGCTTTGCGGGACCACGAGTGGGGCATGGTGGTCGCCGACGAGGCCCAGCACGTCAAGAACCCGCACTCCGGCACCGCCAAAGCACTGCGATCGATCCCGGCCGGGGCACGGGTCGCGCTCTCCGGCACGCCCGTGGAGAACTCGCTGTCCGAGCTGTGGTCCATCCTGGACTGGACGACACCGGGCCTGCTCGGCACACACCGCGCGTTCCGCACCCGCTGGCCAGAGCCCGACGACACGCTGGCCAAGGTCGTCAAACCGTTCCTGCTGCGCCGCCGCAAGTCCGACCCCGGCGTCGCACCCGAACTGCCCGCCAAGACCGAGACCGACCTGCCCGTCTCGCTCACCACGGCGCAGGCCGCCCTGTACGAGGCGCTGACCAGGGAGATCCTCGACCAGATCGCCGGTTCCGCCGGAATCGCGCGGCGCGGGCTCGTGCTGAAGCTGCTGACCGGCCTCAAACAGATCTGCAACCACCCGTCGCACTACCTCGGCCACGACACGCTGCAGGGCACCTCCGGCAAGCTCGAACTGCTCGACGAACTGCTCGACACGATCATCGCCGAGGAAGGCTCGGTGCTCATCTTCACCCAGTACGTCGGCATGGCCCGGCTGCTCGAACAGCACATCAAGCAGCCCACCCGGTTCCTGCACGGCGGCACCCCGATCCCGCGGCGCGAGGAGATGGTCGACGACTTCCAGCAGGGCCGCGCACCGGTCTTCCTGCTGTCGCTCAAGGCGGCCGGCACCGGCCTCAACCTCACCAGGGCCGACCACGTGATCCACTTCGACCGCTGGTGGAACCCCGCCGTCGAGGACCAGGCCACCGACCGCGCCTACCGCATCGGCCAGACTCGGCCCGTCCAGGTGCACAAGCTCGTCACCGAAGGCACCGTCGAGGAACGCATCGCCGCCCTGCTGCAGGACAAACGCGACCTCGCCGACGCCGTCCTGCACGGCGGGGAGTCCGCGTTCACCGAACTGACCGACGCCGAACTCGCCGAACTCGTCCAGCTCAGGAGCCTTTGATGACCGCACGCGGGTTCGCCGCGTTCCCGAAGATGAAACGCCGCGTCGCCACCACGTGGTGGGGCAAGGCGTGGGTGAAAGCACTGGAGGACACCGCACTCGACCTCGGCGCGATCCGCCTCGGCCGCCGCTACGCCCACGCCGGCGTCGTCGGCCCGATCACCGTGAGCCCCGGCCTCCTGCACGCGCAGGTGCACGACGACGACACCGTCTACAGCACCACGGTCCACGTGCCGGCGCTGACCGAAGTCCAATGGGGACGGTTCCTCGACCGCGTCGCCGAGCAGGCCGGGCACATCGCCGCCTTGCTGGACAACGACATGCCGCGTGATCTCGTCGCGGCCGCCGAAGAGTCCGGTGTGGACCTGCTGCCCGGCATCGGCGATCTCGAACCCGACTGCGACTGCCCCGGCTGGGAACTGCCGTGCCGGCACGCGGCCGCGCTCGCGTTCCAGGTCGGCTGGCTGCTCGACGCCGATCCGTTCGTGCTCCTGCTGCTGAAGGGCCAGCCGGAGTCCGAACTCCTCGCCGTGCTCAAACAACGGATCGCGGGACCGGTCGGAACCAGAACACCTGTGGTGGTTTCAGCTGAACCCGCTGGTCAGTTGCCTGCGAAACCCGGACTACCGGCCACCACACCTGTGGTGCTCGCGGTCGAGCCGCCGCCGGGGTACGAGGCGGGGGAGCTGACGGCGTTGATGGAGATGGCCGTAAAGAGGGCGCGCTCACTTCTGCGATCGGGCACGCTCGACGGGTGATCGGCGAGAAGCAGAAGACGAACCACGAGCGGAAGCGCTCCGCCACCGAGCCGTTGATCCTGCTCGCGCTGACGGCGGTGGCGCTGATCGCCTCGGGCATCAGGCCGTACGACCGCGCGACCTGGTACCTCGAAGTGGCTCCGGTCGTGATCGGCGCGGCCATCCTGATCGCGACCTATCGGCGATTCCCGCTGACACCCCTGCTCTACCGCCTGATCTTCCTGCACGCGCTGATCCTGATCCTCGGCGGTCACTACACCTACGCCCGTGTCCCGCTGGGCTTCTGGGCGCAGGACCTGTTCGACCTCGCACGCAACCACTACGACCGGTTCGCCCACTTCGCCCAAGGGTTCGTGCCGGCGTTGATCGCCCGCGAAGTGCTGCTGCGCAAGAGCCCGCTGCGGCCAGGCGGGTGGCTGTTCTTCCTCGCCACCAGCGTGTGCCTGGCGTTCAGCGCCACCTACGAACTCCTCGAGTGGCTCTCGGCGGTGCTGGGCGGCTCGGCCGCGGACGAGTTCCTCGGCACCCAGGGCGACGTCTGGGACACCCAATGGGACATGTTCATGGCTCTGCTGGGTGCCATCACCGCGCTGGTGACGTTGTCGAAGGTCCACGACAGGCAGCTCGCACATGCGCGTTGAACAGGCGATCGACCACGTCACGGCCCGCTCGACCGGCGGACCGATGCCGCGTGATCTGCGGGTCACGCTCAACTTCCACCCCGGCCGCGGCGTGCTGGCCGGGCTCGCGCGGGACGGCGTCTACCGCTCGCAGTTCGAGACCGGCACCAGCAACGGCGGCCTCGCCGCGCACCCCGGCGGCGCGCGCTGGGAGTGGGAGAGCCGGCTCTTCGGCGGCGCCTACGACCAGGCCGCTCCAGCCGAACGGCCCAAGTACGGCGCACTCAACCACCGCCGGCGGGCGCAGGGCGGCGCACCGAGGTTCGGCTCGGCCCACCTGCGCCTCACCGAAGCCGTGCTCGACCGCATCACGTTCTGCTACCCCGACAGCGTCTTCGACCCGGTCGACTTCGGCACCGCGCACCGCATGCCGCTGATCGAGATCGCCGACGCCGACGACCAGGACCCGCTCGACGACTACATCGAGGCCCACGTCCACGGCCCGGTCACCCTGCACGATGTCGAGGCGCTCGTACTCGACCCGAGCTTCAAGAACACCGAGGTCGAGCAGCAGGCACACCGCCTGGGCGCGAAGGTCGAATGGCACGGCGGGTTCCGGCTGTCCACACAGGATCTGCGGCGCAACGCCGGCTATCGCACGCCGGAGTCCGTCGCATTGGGACTCGCGATCGCCGAGGACGGGTTCATCGACCCGAGAACGCTGGAGAACGCCGAAGCGCCGCCGCAGGTCGTGAAGCACCTGTGGCACCACCTGGCGCGGTTCGGGTTCGTTACGGCAGGTAGATCGACGCCAGCTGCCGCACCGCGGACGTCACCTGCGCGCGAAGTTCGTCCGGCGCGAGCACCTCGACCTCGCCGCCCATGCGCAGCAACATGCCCGTCGCGTGCCCGATGGACTCGATCGGGATCGTCACCCGCACCCACTCGCCGTCGTCCACAGCGGACTCCTCGGCCGCGCGGGCCACCGCGGGCAGCACGTTGGAGGAGAACGACTCCCAGCCGCGCGGCGACAACCGGATCTCCGCCGAACCGGTGAACTGCCGCGACTGGAAGTCCTGCAGCGACGCCGCCCAGTGCGCCGCCAGGTCGAACCCGGCGGGGCGCTCGAACGTCTCCTCCAGCACCGTCACCGCCTGGATCTGCGCCACCCGGTACGTCGAGATCCGCGTGGTACCCCCGTGTCCTGCGGCGACCAGGTACCAGCGACCGGCTTTCAGCACGAGTCCCAGCGGCCGCAGCACGCGCGTCACGTCCTCGGGTGCCTGCCAGCGGCGGTAGCTGACCTCGATCAGCCGGCCCGCGCCACACCGCGTCCGCCACCTGCTCCAGGAACGGCGAGCGCTCCGGGTCGGAGTACCAGGCGGGCGCGTCCAGGTGGAACCGCTCGGCCATGTGCGAGGCCCGGTCGCGCATCGACGCCGGCAACGCCGCCATCAGCTTGAGCTGCGCCGCCGACACCGCGTCGCCGAGCCCCAGGTCCGCCGCCGGGCCCGGCAGCCCCGCCAGGAACAGCGACTCCGCCTCCTGCTCGGTCAGCCCGGTGAGCCGCGTGCGGTAGCCGTCCAGCAGCTGGTAGCCGCCCGACGGGCCGGCGTCGCCGTACAGGGGCACGCCGGCCGCGTGCAGCGACTCCACGTCCCGGTAGATCGTGCGGACCGACACCTCCAGCTCGTCGGCCAGCGACTGCGCCGTCATCCGCCCCTTGGCCTGCAGCAGGAGCAGCAACGACACCAGACGACTCGCACGCACGCGATAACACTGCCACAAGGTGTCAGTGGTAGCTCATATGTTCGAACCATGGCTTTTTACGAGAAGGAGCTGGCGGTGCGGGAACCGCTGGTCATCGCGGGCAGACACGTCAAGCGGTACGAGGTCGTCACGCCGGGCCTGGAGATCACCGACGACATCCGCGCGGCGGCCTACGAGTTCCTGCCGAAGATCTACCCGGACTTCGCGGACCCGACGCCGCCCGCCACGGTCACCGTGCTGCACCGCAGTGCCGCGGGCATGTACCTCAACGCCTACAACTGGGTCTGGGACAACGTCCTGCACTGCCGCACCGCCGTGTCCGGCGACCAGCCGTTCCTCGGCTCGACCGACCCGGACCTCACGCACTTCAGCGTCATCCCGAAGGACCTCATCGGCTGCGTGTGGGAGCTGCCGCCGCTGGCGCACGAACGCGACGCGTGGGTGCGGCACGTCCTCACGCCCGACGAACCGGACTTCGCGGCCTACCTCGCGGACACGCTGGCCGAAGGGCTGGTGGGCGCGGCGTGAGGGACTGGACAGGGGCGCCGTCGCGCTGAGAACAGCGGAAAACGCGTGGACGGCGGCGTTACGGTTCGCAGACATGACCACTCCGGAATCCGTTGTGCGCGTGCTGGCCGAACCCACGAGGCTGCAGGCGTTCGCCGCCGTCGTCCTCGGCGCGGGCACCCTGGCCGACATCGCCGCCGCCTCCGGACTCATGGTCAAGGACGCCGGCACCGCGCTGCGCAAGCTCCGCGAGGCCGGGCTGGTCGAAGGCGACCCGGCCCGGCCGGCCGACCTCAAACCGCTCGCCGCGACCCTCACCGAGCAGGCTGCCGGCCGACGGGCTCGCCCCGTTCGTGCGCGGCGAGCAGCTCGTCTCGCTGCCGGTCGCCGCCGACCGCCGCCGCAAGATCCTCGAGCACGTCGCGTCGAAGGCGTTCACGCCGCAGACCTACTACGAGGAGAACGAGATCAACGAGCGGCTCAAGGCGTGGTGCGACGGGGGCGAGCTCGACCACGTGACCATCCGCCGCTACCTCGTGGACCACCGTCTGCTGGAGCGCGGCGGCGGGCTCTACCAGGCTCAACCCCTTCCGATGTAGGGCATGGTCGTGGCCATCACGGTCATGAACTGCACGTTCGCGTTCAACGGCAGCTGAGCCTGGTACAGCACCGCGTCCGCCACGTGCTGTACGTCGAACGTCGGCTCCGGCGCGGTCTCGAAGTTCGCCTGCAGCACGCCCTGGCCCATCCGCTCGGTCAGCGCCGTCGCGGCGTTGCCGATGTCGATCTGCCCGCACGCGATGTTGTGCGCGCGGCCCTCCAGCGAGAGTGACTTGGTCAGCCCGGTCATCGCGTGCTTGGTCGCGTTGTAGGCCACCGCGTGCGGGCGCGGCACCGTCGCGGAGATCGAGCCGTTGTTGATGATCCGGCCACCGCCGTGCGTCTTCATCACCTTGAACGCCTCGCGTGCGCACAGGAACGGACCTGTCAGGTTCACGCCGACGACCTTCTCCCACGCGCTGAGGCTGAAGTCCTCGATCGGTGTGGCCCGCACGTTCGTGCCCGCGTTGTTGAACAGCACGTCGACCCGGCCCCACTGCTCGACCACCGCGGCGAACAGCGCGACGACCGAGTCCTCACGCGACACATCGGTTGGTACAACCAGCGTGGTGGCGGGGAAACCGTCGGCGGTCTCGCGCAGCACGTCCTCGCGCCGGCCCGCCAGCGCCACCTGAAAACCCGCCGCCAGCAGGGTTCGCGCCGCCGCGCGCCCCACCCCGGAACCCGCTCCCGTCACGACCGCGACCGCCATCGGTGATCTCCCCTCGATTCAGTGATTGCCAGAAGTGTCCCGTGTGGAGTACTTACTGCTGGTGGAGTACGAAGAGGACACCTGCCTGCTGTGCGCGGGGTCCGGAACCATGTCGTGGAAGCAACCCGTCCCCGGTCCGGAAGGCCTTGTGCTGCACGAGATGTCGCATCCGTGCCCGCGCGGTTGCTCCGGTTGGTGGAAGCTTCCGTACGGCGACAGAGGAGGGATCGTCGCAGGCAATGTCGCACGTGCCAACGAGATCCCGGCCGGACCGTCCACCCCGGCCTGATCACCGAGCGTGAACGATGGGGGTCACCCATTATTGCCGGGAGGGTCCCTTTTTGGCGGCTGCCGCCACTTGGAGTAGAAGCGGACACTGTTTGTCTGTGAAGGAGTGCAGCCGATGCCTTGGTTCTGGGCTCAACGAGGACCGGACCGCCTGCCGGGTCTGCGGCGGGTTGGGCCAGGTCCCCGACCGGTAGCCCTTATTTCTTCGTCATCAGGGTCGGGCCGAGGATCCGGCGGGCCAGCCGCCGGGTGAGCGACTTGGCCCCGCGTGCGGCCGTCGGCGCGGCGGGAGTCGCCACCGGCCGAGCCGGTACCGCGGGCACGGCGGGTGGTGCGGGTTCCGCAACCACCGCGGGCGCTGTCCGCACCGTCGGTTCCTCGATCATGATCTTCGCGAACACCTGGGTCGCCGGCTCGACATTGCCGGGCTGCTGCTCGATCGGCACGAGAAGATCTTGCCATCGGGGTCATCGGCGCCTTGCGTGAGGGGCGGACCACTGTGTGCTGCGTGACGCGCGTCACGCAGCACGCTGGTCGGTGACGGCCCCAGGCGGAGTGTGATGACTGAGACGACCGAGCGGGCGGGCGTGAGTCCGCCGCCGGACGCGCACCTGTGGGAGCTGATCGCCCAAGGCGACCACGCCGCGTTCACCGAACTGTTCGAACGCCATGCCGAGGCGGTGTGGAACTACGCCTACCGCCTGACCGCCTCCTGGTCGCAGGCCGAGGACCTGCTGTCGGCGACCTTCCTGACGGCGTGGCGCAAGCGCGGTGAAGCCCAGCTGGTGCGCGATTCCGCCCTGCCCTGGCTCTACACGGTGACCGCGAACCGTGCCCGCACCGAATGGCGCGCATCGCGTCGTGCGCTGCGCCTGGTCGCACGGCTGACACCGCAGAACGAGCGCGACCACGCCGACGACGTCGCCGCCCGCACCGACGCCCAGCGCCGGCTGGCCCTGGTGGTGGCCGCCATCGCGAAGCTGCCGCCGTCCGAACGCGAGATCGCCCAGCTCTGCCTGCTCGGCGACCTGTCCACCGCCGACGCCGCCACGCTCCTCGGCATCACCGAGTCGAGCGTCCGGGCCCGCGTCGCCCGCACCCGCGCCCGCCTGCGTGACCTGACTCCCGAGGACCAGCGATGACCGACCAGCTGCCCGAGCACCGCACCCTGCCCGACGACGTCCGCATGCGGGCGCGCCGCCGGCTCTCCGAAGGCATGAACCCCGCCCCGAGCAAGCGGACGCCGGTGTTGATCGCGGCCGGCGTGAGCCTGCTCGCCGCGGGCGCAGTCCTCGCCAGCCAGACCCTGCAGGGCACCACCGAACTCGCTGGGCCCTCCGCGCCGAGCGTCCCGTACAACGGCGAGTTCGCCGGCAAGGACCGCGCCGTCGTCAACCACGTCGAACGCGGCACGGTCGCCCCCGACGTGCTGGCCCGGTGCGCCGCCCAGGCGAAGAACCACCCGCCGGCCGCCGAGTGGCAGACGATCGCGACCAGCCGTCTGAACGGCACGACGCTCACCGCGTTCCGGGTGCCGGCCGGTGTGTTCTTCTGCGCGAACACCACGACCACCACGACGATCTCCGCACCGGACGACGACAAGGTCGACGACGGCCCGCGCAAGGTGAAGGTCCTGTTCACCACCGTTTCCGGCGCGATGGCGGGACTGGTCTCGCCGGACGTGAAGTTCCTCGGCCTGTCCCGCATCGGCGACAAGGGCTGGGACAACACCTCACCCGCGCTCGTCGACGGCGTGTTCCTCGCCCCGTACGGCTACACGCGGGCCCACCACGGCCCGAAGGCGCTGGTCAACGGCGAGGAGTTCGCCCTGCGCGGGGTGCCGAGCCCGCATCCGCCCCTGCTCGACCGGCCGCTGCCGCCCGCCGACCGCGGCACCCCGGACGCCCGCAAGCTCGCCGAGTGCATGACCGACCGGCCGATCCCGGACCCCGACCAGTTCGCGACCGGCGTCACCGCCAAGGTCAGCGCCACCAGCACGATCAGGCTCGGCCGGCACGGCGGCGTGCTGCTGTACTGCCTCGACGGCGGCGAACCACTGCGAGGCTCGGCCTACGAACCGGACGAGATGGAGGAGCTACGCGGCACGACCATCGCGGCACTCCCGGCGTTCTACGACTTCGTCCCCAACGAGGGCGGTGGCACCCGCAGCTCGGCCATGGCCGCGGCCGGTCTGGTCCTCGACCAGCGCGTCGCCTCCATCACCTATACCCGGCCGGGGGCGGCCGACGTGTCCGCCTCGATCAGCAACGGCACGTTCGTGCTCGCCGCGCCGCTGAACGACCGCCACGCGGGCGCGCGCGTCGTCGTCCGGGACGCGGACGGTGTGGTGCTGGAGACCGTCACGCCGCGCGACACCCCGTAATCGACTGGACAGCAGCGTCAGGATTTTGGGTGTGGAGACCGAACGCCTGACGCTGCGTCCGTTGGTGTCGTCCGATGTGGACGAACTGGAGAGGCTGCACACCGACCCCGAGGTGATGCGGTACCTCGACCCCGAGCCGGTCGAGCACTTCCTCGGCGAGGGCTTCTTCGCGGCCATCGAGAACTCGTCCGGCCGACTCATCGGCTGGTTCGAGTTCAAGGACCTCGGCGAGGGCGCGGTCGAGCTCGGCTACCGGCTGTACCCCGAGTTCTGGGGCCTCGGGTACGCGACCGAGGGCGGGAGGGCTCTGATCGAGCGCGGGTTCGGGGCGGGGGTGCGGCGCGTCGTCGCCACCACGATGTTCGTCAACGCCGGATCGCGGCGGGTGATGGAGAAGTGCGGGTTGCGGCATGTCCGCACGTTCCACGTCGACTGGGCCGACCCGCTGCCCGGTTCCGAGCAGGGCGAGGTCGAGTACGCGCTGACCAGGGACGAATGGCAGTCCGCCTGACCGGGATGCACACGGCATGACCGGCGTTCGCCTGAGCGAGATGGTGTCCCGCGCCGCCGAGCACTCGGCATAACCGGCGGCGCAGACCTGTTCGGGATTGGTGGTACCGGAAATCTTGTCAGCCCCGGTCGCCACGATCGGGGAGTTCAGGGGGACACATGTGGCAGACCGACCTCGTCGACCTGGACGCGTACTTCGCGCGCACAGGCGCGTCGGCGTCGAGTTCGCTGACGGAGCTGCACGAGGCGCATGTGCGCGCTATCCCGTTCGAGAACATCGACGTGATGCTCGGCCTCGTGCCGTCACTGGACCTGGCCGACATCCAGGCCAAGCTGCTCGGCCGGCGCCGCGGTGGCTACTGCTACGAGCACCAGCTGCTGTTCACGGCCGTGCTGGAACGTCTCGGCCACACCGTGGCCCGGCGCATGAGCCGGGTGATGACGGGACCGCGCACGCACTTCATGTCGATCGTGGACGGCCATCTCGTCGACGTCGGCTTCGGCGCCGGAATGCTGCACCCGATGCCACTGGTCGACGGCGCGGTCGTGGACCAGGCCGGGTGGCCGCACCGGTTGCGCCGGGAGGGGCGGCGCTGGGTGCTGGAGAAGCAGGCGGCGGACGGCTGGGAGCTCCAGCACGCGTTCGAGGACGACATCGAGCAGCGCCCCATCGACTACACGATGGCCAACTACTACGTCGCCACGCACGAGCGTTCACCGTTCAGCCGCCAGCTGGTCGTCATGCGCCTCTCGTCAGGCTTGAGCCGGCGCCTGGTCGGGTCGAAGTTCACCGTCGAGCACGCGGGCTCGGAGCCGGTGGTGTCCGACGTCGATGATCTCGCCAAGACACTGGAATCGCTGGACATCACGCTTACCGATGGGGAGCTGAGTCACATCAGCTCAACTTTGGGAACATCGGTGCAACCGCGTTCGTAGTTATGGATGAAGGGCTTCGCACCATCGGAGGTGTTGCACCATGACCACCGCGACTCCGTTCGCCACGGGAGCCGGTTCCACCGGCGTCAATGCACTGCCCACTCCGCCCACGGGCTGGCCCATCGGCTCGTACGGCACCTACGAAGAGGCGCAGCGAGCCGTCGACCACCTGGCGGACAACAGCTTCCCGGTCGCGGACGTCACGATCGTCGGCGTCGAGCCGATGATCGTCGAACGCGTCACCGGCCGTCTGACCTGGGGCCGCGTCCTCGGCGGGGGTGCCGCGTCGGGTGCCTGGTTCGGTCTGTTCGTCGGTCTGCTGCTCGGCCTGTTCTCCACCGGCGGCGCTCTCGCGCCGATCGTGACGGGCCTGGTCGTCGGTACGATCTTCGGCCTGACCTCCGCCGCCATCCGCTACGCGGCGACGCGTGGCCGCCGTGACTTCGCCTCGACCACCCAGCTCGTGGCCGGGCGCTACGACGTGCTGAGCCACCCGCGCAGCGCCGAGCAGGGCAAGCAGATGCTGACCTCGCTGGCGTGGCGGGCGTAAGCTCGAAAGACCAGCTCCCACCACGTGAAGGGGCGGCGGACCACCTGGTCCGCCGCCCCTTCGTCGTGTGCGGGTTCCAGAAGTGCCGCCCCATTTCCGTATGATGTACGGTATTGTTTCCGTATGGCCTACGGAAATGGGGTGGACGGATGGCCGCCGAACGCAGTGGCGGGGGAGATGTCGCCAGAACGCTCGCGCTGCTCTGGCGCAAGCCGCCCGAACCGAAGCCGGTCGGCAGGAAGCCCAAGGTGAGCGTCGACCAGATCGTCACCGCGGCGATCGCGGTGGCCGACCGCGAGGGGCTCGGCGCCATGTCGATGGCCCGCGTCGCGCAAGAACTCAGCGTCGGCACGATGTCGCTCTACACGCATGTGCCCGGCAAGGCCGAGCTCATCGACCTGATGGCCGACACGGTGCTGCAGCAACGCGATCTCGGGGCCGACGGCGCGTGGCGGGAGCGCATCAAGCACTACGCGGACCGCACGCGTGCGGTGTACCAGGCGCACCCGTGGATGCGGGACGTGTCGATGGTGCGGCCGCCGCTGGGGCCGGGGCTGATGGACGGCCAGGAGTTCGTGCTGGCCGCGCTGGCCGACTCCGGGCTGGAACCGGCCCAGGTCACCGTGGCGCACGTGGCGGTCGAGGGGTTCGTACACGGCGCGGCGGCGTCCGAAGTGGACGATCAGCAGCTCGAAGCGGTCACCGGCGAGTCCGGTGACTCGTGGTGGGGTGCGCGGCAGCTGTTCTGGGACGACTACTTCGACGTCGAGCGCTATCCGACGATGACGAGCCTGTGGAACGCGGGCGCCTACGAGACCGCGGGCACGCTCGCGGACCAGGTGCGGGGGTCGTTCGACTACGGGCTCGAGAAGTTGCTGGACGGAATCGAAGGGGGCATGCGATGACGATCCTGGTGACGGGTGCGACGGGCAACGTCGGCCGGCTGGTGGTGGAGGGACTCGCCGGCGCGGCACAGGTGCGGGCGATGACCCGCGACCCGGCCAAGGCGAATTTCCCAGCGGGCGTGGAGGTGGTCCGGGGCGACCTCGACGATCCGGCGGGCATCCCGTTCGACGGCGTCGAGAAGCTCTACCTGTTCGTGCACCCGCCGACCGCGCAGGCAGTGGTCGACCGGGCGGTGAAGGCCGGCGTGCGCAGGATCGTCACGCTGTCCTCGGGCGCGGTGACGTATGGCTACGACACCAGTCATCACCTGCCGGTCGAGCAGGCCGTCGAGGCGTCCGGGGTCGAGTGGACGCACCTGCGGCCTGGCGAGTTCGCCGTCAACAAGATCGACCTGTGGGGACCGTCGATCCGCGCGGACAGCACGATCGTGCACCCCAGTCCCGACGAGTTCGGGCAGCCTGTCCATGAGGCCGACATCGCCGAGGTGGCGGTGAAGGCGTTGCTGGAGGACGGGCACGCGGGCAAGGCCTACAACCTGTCCGGGCCGCCGCAGCTCAGCCAGCGGGAGATGGCGAAGGCCATCGGCGAGGTGATCGGCCGGGAGTTGCGGTTCCTCGACGTCACCACGGAAGAGGCGCTTGCCTACTACGTGAGCGTCGGCTGGCCGGAGGAGATCGCCCGCTACATCCTCGGCATCGCCGGCTACGAGGGCGGCGAACCGGACGACTTCGCCGACTACGAGTACGTGGTGTCGCCGGACTTCGAGGCGGTGACCGGCAAGCCCTACCGGACGTTCGCGCAGTGGGCTCGTGATCACGTCAAGGACTTCACCCCGAAGATCAACCCGGAGAACAACGCAGAATGACCGGGTGAAGCTCATCGCGACCGACCTCGACGGCACCCTCCTGCGCAACGACCGGACGGTGTCACCGCGCACCCTCAAGGCGTTGCGCGCCGCCACCGAGGCAGGTGCGGAGGTCGTGTTCGTGACGGCCCGGCCACCGCGGTTCGTCGACGCGCTCGGCACCGGCCTCGTCGGCACGGCGGTGTGCAGCAACGGCGCGATCGTCTACGACATCGGGTCGCGTTCGGTCGTGCGCTCCCGTCCGCTCGCCGCGGCCACCGCCCGCAAGGTGGTGGCCGCGCTGCGGGCGGTGGTGCCGTCCGTCGGGTTCGGCACGGAGACCGGCCACCACCTCCGGTACGAACCCTCCTACCTGCTGCGCATGCCCGAGGACGCCGCCGCCGAACGGCCGGTCGCCGCGCTCGGCGACCTGTGGGAGGTGCCATTCGTGAAACTGCTGGCGTACTCGGCACACCACAGCGCCGACTTCATGCTCACCGCGGCCGAGTCCGTCGCCTCGGGTGAAGCGCAGTTCACCCACTCCGGCGGCCACGGCCTGCTGGAGGTCAGCTCGCTCGGGGTCGGCAAGGCCGGGACGCTCGCCGAGTTGTGCGCCGAGCGGGGCATCACGGCGGCCGACGTCGTGGCGTTCGGCGACATGCCCAACGACCTGACGATCCTGCGCTGGGCGGGCATCGGGTACGCCATGGGCAACGCGCACCAGGCCGTGCTCGCCGCCGCGGACCGCCGGACGCTGGGCAACGAGGAGGACGGGGTGGCCGTCGCCCTCGAAGATCTGCTCAACGGCTGATCATCCGGTCGATTCACTGGGTCGATTTCTGGGTCGATTTCTGGGGCACCTCGTTCGACGTCTCTACAAGAGGGACGCGAAGGAGGCGACAGTGCGGTTCATGCTGTTCGTGAGGAGCACCAAACCGTTGGCGGCGCTGCACCGTGACGCGCTGGTGCGCGCGGGTGTCCTGCTCGACGTGGGTGACCTGGTGCCCGGCGCGTTCGGCATCTCCGGGTACTGGCTGATAGACGTCCGCACACACGAGGAAGCGGTCGAACGCGTGCGACGCATCCCCGTGTCGGCGTGCGTCGTGGAAATCCGGCAGCTGGCTGTGGTCTGATGCCCCCATGGGGGCTACCTCGGTACACCGCACCATCGACGCGGTCTGGCGGATGGAGTCGGCGAAGGTCATCGCCGCGCTCGCCCGGTACGTGCGCGACGTCGGTCTCGCCGAGGAGATGGCCCAGGACGCGCTGGTCGCGGCCCTGGAGCAGTGGCCGGTCGAGGGCGTGCCGAAGAACCCCGGCGCGTGGCTCATGACGACCGCGAAACGCCGGGCCATCGACCAGATCCGCCGCCGCGAGAACTTCAACCGCAAGGTCGAGGAGATCGGCCGCGACGTCCAGGAGGCGACGCCGGACGCGAGCGAGGGCATCGAGGACGAGATCGGCGACGACCTGCTGAGCCTCATCTTCACCGCCTGCCACCCGGTGCTCGGCACGGAGGCCAGGGTCGCGCTCACGTTGAAGATGATCGGCGGCCTCAAGACCGAGGAGATCGCCCGCGCGTTCCTGGTCAGCGACTCGACCGTGGCGCAACGGATCGTGCGCGCCAAGAAGGCGCTGGCCGACGCGGGCGTGCCGTTCGAGGTACCTGAGGGCCCCGAGCTCGCGTCACGGCTGGCGAGTGTCCTCGAAGTGATCTACCTGATCTTCAACGAGGGCTACTCCGCCACCCAGGGCGACGACTGGCTGCGGCCCGAACTGTGCGCGGAGGCGCTGCGGCTCGGCCGGGTGCTCGCCGAGCTCGCGCCCAAGGAGGCCGAGGTCCACGGCCTGGTCGCGCTGATGGAGATCCAGGCCTCCCGCACCAAGGCCCGCACCGGCCCCGGCGGCGAACCGGTGCTGCTGCTCGAGCAGGACCGCGGCAGATGGGACTGGCTGCTCATCGGCCGCGGCCTCAAAGCGCTCGAACGCGCCGAGGCGTTGAACCAGCCACCCGGCCCGTACTACGTGCAGGCCGCGCTCGCCGCCTGCCACGGCCGGGCCCGCCGGGCCGAGGACACCGACTGGCAGCAGATCGCCTCGCTCTACCAGGTGCTCGCGCGGATCTCGCCGTCCCCGATCGTCGAGCTCAACCGCGCGGTGGCGCTGTCGATGGCCTTCGGGCCCGCCGCCGGTCTCGCGCTGGTCGACGAGATCTCCGGCGCGAAGGCGTTGCAGGGTTATCACCTGCTGCCCAGCGTGCGTGGCGACTTCCTGGTCAAGCTCGGTCGCACCGAGGAGGCGAGGGCCGAGTTCGAGAAGGCCGCCTCGCTCACCCGCAACGAACGCGAGAAGACGCTGCTACTCGAACGCGCCGCGGCCTGCAGTTAGGTGAGTGCGAGCTTCACACCCAGTGCGGCGAACGAGGCCGCGAAGAACCGGCGCAGCCACACCAGCACCCGCGGCCGGGCCAGCACGCGGTCTCGCATCGACGCCGCGAACACGCCGTAGACGGCGAACACCGCGAACGTCAGCCCCATGAACACCGCACTGAGCTGCACCATCTGACCGAAACCGGTCGCGAACTGCGGCAGGAACGCCACGAAGAAGATCGTCAGCTTCGGGTTGAGCAGGTTGATCAGCACCGCCGACACGACGATCTCCGCCCCGGAGGCCGGTTCCCCAGAAACGTCCACAGCGGTGTCCACGGCCAGTTCGCTCTTGTCCCGCAACGTGCTCCATGCCAGGTACACCAGGTACGCGACCCCCAGGTACTTCACGATCTCGAACGCCAGCGCGCTCGTGTGCAACAGGGCCGCCAGTCCGGTGACAGTGGCCAGCACGTGCGGCACGATCCCCAGGGTGCAGCCGAACGCGGCGATCACGCTCGCCCGCCGTCCGTGCGCGAGTCCGGCCGACAGCGTGTACAGCACCCCGGTGCCGGGAGTCGCGACCGCGATCAACGTCGTGGTCAGAAACGCAAGGCTCATACCGGTCACTCTCCCGCCGAAGCGGTCCATCCGGCAGAGCCAAAACTTGTTCTCGAAGTTGGACCACTTCTGATGTCGAACTGCCGGGCCCGGCTCCGTCCCTGGGGTACGAGACCGAACGAGGAGGCCCGAGGAACATGAACCCCACCACTGTCACCGAGATCCTGAGCCGGCCGCCGGCCAAGGAACTGCTGGGCCGTGACCTGGCCCGCCTGGCCTTCGTCGCACCGGACGGCACGCCCCGCGCGATCCCGATCGGGATCCACTGGAACGGCGAGGAGATCGTCATGTGCACCTCGACGAACGCGCGGAAGCTGGCGATGTTGCGCGACAACCCCGCGGTCGCCATCACGATCGACACCGAGGAACACCCGCCGAAGGTCCTGCTCCTGCGCGGCAACGCCGAGCTGGACGCCGTCGACGGCATCCCGGAGGAGTACCTGCAGTGGAACGGCGTCTACAAGATGACGCCCGAGCAGCGCACCGAGTGGGAGGCGAACGTCCGGGAGCTCTACGACGGCATGGTCCGTATCGTGGTCCGGCCGACCTGGGCCAAGCTGATCGACTTCGTGACCACGCTGCCCACCAACGTCCAGGAGCTCATCGACCAGAAGGAGTCCCGCAAGTGAGCGTCAAGAGCATGCACCACGTCGGCATCACCGTCACCGACCTCGCGGCCGCCGTCGCGTTCTTCGAGGACCTCGGCATGGTGCTGGAAGGCAAGGCGCACATGGAGGGCGCGTTCGTCGACAACGTCATCGGACTCGAGAACTCCCGCAGCGAGATCGCGATGCTGCACACCCCGGACGGCCAGTACCGGATCGAGTTCAGCCAGTTCGAGACCCCGCACAGCATCGACGGCAGCTCCGGCGCCCCGATCAACGCGCTCGGCATCCGGCACATGGCGTTCGTCGTGGACGACCTCGACGACACCCTCGCCCGTCTCGCGCGGCACGGCGGCGAGCTGGTCGGGACCGTTCAGACCTACGAGGACGTCCTGCGCACCTGCTACTTCCGCGGGCCCGAGGGGATCCTGCTCGAGCTCAGCGAATACTTCAGGTGAGCGCCTTCGCGTACGCCGCGGGGGAGACGCCGACGGTCTGCGTGAAGTCCCGCACCAGATGCGCCTGGTCGCTGTAGCCCAGATCAGCGGCCAGGCGGGACCACTCCACGTCCGACTCGGCGCGTTCGAGCGCCTCGTGGATCCGGTAGCGCAGGATGACCCACTTCGGGCTCACCCCGACGTAGTCCGCGAACAGCCGCTGCATCGTCCGCACCGCCACGCCCTCGGCCCGCGCGAAGTCCGCGACCCGCTGGATCTCCCGGTCCTCGCGGATCCGCTGCACCAGCTCCATCGCCAGCGTCGCTTGAGGATCGGGCCGCGGTCCCATCCTCAGCAGGAACGAGTCCAGCGCGGCCACCCGCTCGTCCTCGTCCTCCACGCCCAGCACGCCGGACGCCGCGACATCGGTCAGCCGCACGTGCCGCCCGGTCCAGTGCGACACCGGTTCGTCGCGGAACGGCCGGAACCCGCCGGGCCGGAACTGCACCCCGGCGACCCGGATCCGCCCGACCAGCTCCCGGCTGAACAGTCCGAGCCCGATGCCGGCGATCTCTGGATGCGCGTGCCCGTGTTCGAACACGACGTTCACCGACGGATGCGGCACGACGTACGAGGTGTAGGGCTCGTCGAGTTCGCCGTCGATCAGCCAGTAATGCTCCAGGTACGGCTGCAGCTCGGCGGCAGGCAGGCGACGGCGGAACCGCACGCGGGCGAACAACTCGCGTGCGTCCACGATGCCCCGAGTGTCGCGCCGCGGTCCCTGCACCACCTGATTCTAGGTTGGCGCGTTTTTTCAAGAACGACACAGCGCGCGGAACTAGCGTCGGCACCATGAAGCTCAGCGTTCTGCTCGACCGGGCCCGCGACCACGCGCTGCCCGTCATCGACGGCATCTCCGACGACGACCTGACCAAGCCCACGCCGTGCGCGGACTACGACGTCCGTGCCCTGCTCGACCACCTGCTGCACGTCGTCGTCGAGTTCCAGAAGCTCGCCGTCAAGCAGGATGCCGACTTCAGCAGCACACCGTCCTATCCGGACTGGCGCGCCCAGTACCCGGCCGAGAGCGCGAAGCTCGTCGAGGCGTGGGGGCAGCCGGGCTCGGACGAGGGCATCGCGGGCAACATGAACATGCCCGCGCAGACCGTCGGCGGGCTGGCGTTGCTCGACCTCACCATCCACGCCTCGGACCTCGCGAAGGCGACCGGCCAGCGGTTCGAACCCGACGCCGAGGTGCTCACCGAGGTCACGAGCCTCGTCGCCCAGATGGGACCGATGGCTCAGGAGTGGAAGGTGTTCAAGGCGCCCGTCGAGGCACCGGCGGACGCGTCGGCGTTCGAGGAGCTGCTCGCGGCCACCGGCCGCGACCCGCGCTGGAGTGCTTGACTGGGGCCATGCTGACCATCGGGATGCTCGGCGGGATGAGCTGGGAGAGCAGTGCGGAGTACTACCGGCTCGCCAACGTGATCGTGCGCGAACGGCTCGGCGGCCTGCACTCGGCCAAGGTCGTGCTGCACTCGGTCGACTTCGCCGAGATCGAACGCATGCAGGTCGAGTCGCGCTGGGACGACGCCGCCAAGGCGCTGGCCGGGGCCGCCGCACAGGTGCAGGCGGGCGGCGCGGACTTCCTGTTGCTGTGCACCAACACCATGCACAAGGTGTTCGACCAGGTCCAGGCCGCGATCGACATCCCGATGATCCACCTCGGCGACACGACCGCGCGGGCGATCAAGGCCGCCGGGCTGACCACGGTCGGCCTGCTCGGTACCGGGTTCACGATGGACCAGCCGTTCTACCGCGAACGCCTGGAGTCCCACGGCCTCAAGGTGCTGCTGCCGTCGGTTGAAGACCGCGCGACCGTGCACCGGATCATCTACGACGAACTGTGCGTCGGCATCGTCCGCGACGAGTCCCGCCGCGCCTACCAGGACGTGATCTCCCGGTTCGGCGGCGCGCAGGGTGTCATCCTCGGCTGCACCGAGATCGAGCTGCTGATCTCGCAGGCCGACGTGCCGCTGCCGGCGTTCCCGACGACCCGCCTGCACGTCGAGGCGGCCGTCGAGCGGGCCATCTCGATGATCGCGTAGCCAACACAGTCGCACCGAGCGGGTTCTTGCCCACTGAGGACGATCACGTCCGCAGTGAGGAGCGCTCGTTGAAACGATCACATCTGGCCGCGGGGCTCGCGGCCGCCCTGGTTGCGGCCATGGCGGCCGTGCCCGTCGCGGCAGCACCGGTGGTACCGCCCGAAGCACGCTCCGGCGGGTTGACGGCCAAGACCACGCTCCTCACCGGTGACGAGGTCACCGTCACCGACGGCAGGGTCCGCGTGCGCAGGGGGCCGGGCCGCGAGAACGTCAGCTTCCGCACCTACCGGGATGTGCACGGCCACCTGCACGTTGTTCCGCTCGACGTGCAGGCGCGGCTGAACTCGGGTGAGCTCGACGAGCGGCTGTTCGACGTCTCGCGGCTCACCGGAGCCGCCCCTGCCGGCACCCGCGCGCGGGTCAGTGTGCGGGCGGAGGCCGAGAGCCACGACGTGAAGCTCACGTTCCTCGACCACGATGGCAAACCGACGCCCAAACACCGCGGTGTTCGGGCCCGCGTTCCCGTTCGGTCCCGGCCACTACCGCCAGGCCGCGCGACTCGGTGACCGGTTGCGGCTGCAGGTGCCGGTGTACAGCGACTCCTCCGGTCTGCGGATGGCGGAGAGCCCGCACACCGGCCGGACGCCCCTGTCCCGCGACGGCGAGGTGCTCGGCGAGTCCGGTTCGGCGGGAGGCCATGTCTCAGCCGAGGTGCCCGCCGTCAGCACGCGGTACCGGTTGCACACGGAAGACACCCGGGACTCGGTGACCGCGCGGATCACCGCCGACTGGACGTTCACGTCGGAACACGTGCCGGGAGAGGAGTTCCGGCCGGTCCCGCTCCTCGCGGTCCGGTTCGCGCCCGAGCTCGACGAGCACAACCGGGCACCCGCCGGCCGTCCCCTCACGTTCCCGATCACCGTTCAGCGCAACGGAACCTCGGGCAACGTGACGGATGTGCAGGACTTGGCCGTGCGGGTGTCCTACGACGAGGGCGTGACCTGGCAGCCGGTCAAGCTCGTCAAGATCGGCAAGAGGTGGCTGGTCACGCTGTGGCACCCGAAGAACGCCAAGTCCGTTTCGCTCACCGCGAAGGCCGGCGACCAGACGGGCTCGGTCGAGCAGACGATCATCCGCGCGTACGACCTGAGATAATTCTGTTTATCTGTGATGTGATCCACGCCGCAACGCGAACACCGTGCGAACGGTCTTAATCACTGAGGGCTATTCCCTCTTCAGTGAACTTAGGGGAGTTCGCGTTGAAACGATCACACATAGCCGCAGGTCTCGCGGCTGCCGTGGTTGCCGCCACGGCAGCCGTGCCGGTTTCGGCGGCACCACAGGAACAACCAGAGGTCCGCGCCGACGGGCTGACCACCAAGGTCACGCTCGTCACCGGTGACGAGGTCACCGTCGCGAACGGCAAGGTCCAGGTCAGAGGCGTCAAAGGCAGGGAGAACGTCGGGTTCCGCACGTTCAAGGACCCGCGGGGCGACCTGCACGTCGTCCCGTTCGACGCCCAGCACCGGCTCAACACCGGTGAGCTCGACGAGCGGCTCTTCGACGTCTCGCTGCTGGCCAGATCCGGCTACGACGACGCGTCCAGCAAGACCATTCCGCTGATCGTGCAGGGGCAGGGGATCAGCGCGGCGGGCGCCGAGGAGCTGCCGAGCATCGGTGCTCGCGCGGTCACGGTGCAGAAGAACGGCGACTTCTGGACCGGAGCCCGCACGTTGGGCACCGGCAAGATCTGGCTCGACGGCAAGGTGACGGCGTCGCTGGACCGCAGTGCCGCGCAGGTCGGCGCACCGCAGGCCTGGGAGAAGGGCTTCACCGGCAAGGACGTCACGGTCGCCGTCCTCGACACGGGCGTCGACGAGACCCACCCGGACCTCGCGGGCGCGGTGGTCGAGTCGAAGAACTTCAGCGACAGCGACAGCACCGACGACCGCCTCGGCCACGGCACGCACGTCGCCTCGACCGTCACCGGTGCCGGCAAGTACCAGGGCATCGCGCCCGACTCGAAGATCGTCAACGGCAAGGTGCTCGGCGACTACGGCGGTGGCCGCGAGTCGGACATCATCGCCGGCATGGAGTGGGCCGCGACCAAGGCCAAGATCATCAACATGAGCCTGGGCAGCTCGTGGCCCGACGAGGGCACCGACCCGATGTCGCTGGCGCTCAACCGGATCACCGCGCAGACCGGTGCGCTGTTCGTGGTCGCGGCAGGCAACTCCGGTGGCGCGATCGGCTCGCCCGCGTCCGCCGACGCGGCCCTCACCGTCGGCGCCGTGAACCGGGACGACACGCTCGCCGAGTTCTCCTCGCGCGGCCCGCGCTGGACGAACAACGCGATCAAGCCCGACATCACCGCACCCGGCGTCGACATCGTGGCGGCCAAGGCCAAGAACGGCCAGATCGGCACGCCCGTCGGTGACGCGCACGTCTCCCTGTCCGGCACCTCGATGGCCACACCGCACGTGGCCGGAGCGGCCGCGATCCTCGCCTCGAAGAACCCGGCGTGGAAGGCGGAGGACATCAAAGCGGCGCTGATGAACAGCGCCAAGCCCAACCCGGCGCTGACCGTCTACGACCAGGGTGCCGGACGCCTGGACGTCGGCCGCGCCGTGTCCGCCGGGGTCTCCACGAACCACGGCAGCCTCTCGCTGGGCACCGCGTTGTGGCCGCACGACGACGACCAGCCCATCACGCAGAAGCTGACCTACCGCAACAACGGCACGTCGGACGTGACCCTGGACCTCAGCGTCGCGGACGTGAAGCCCGCGGCGACCGGGCTGTTCAGCGTGACGCCCGCCAAGCTGACCATTCCGGCCGGCGCCACCGCGGACGCCGTGGTCACCGCCGACACGCGTGCCGCTGTGCCGGACGCGGTCTACGGGGCCGCGGTCGTCGCTTCCGACGGCACGCGGACGCCGATCGGTGTGGTGAAGGAGGTCGAGAGCTACGACGTGAAGCTCACGTTCCTCGACCGCAACGGCAATCCGGCACCGAGCTACACCTACCGGTTCGTCGACGTGAACCAGCCCAAGGCGCACTTCCGGTTCGACCCGTCCGGCACGCTCGTCCAGCGCCTGCCGAAGGGGACCTTCTTCCTCGATGGATCGATCTACACCCCCAACGCCGACCCGACCAAGCGCGGCAGCACCACCGCGCTGACCGAGCCGGCCTTCGAGGTCACCGGGAACACCGACCTGGTGCTCGACGCGCGCCAGGCCATCCAGCCGGCGATCGCGACCGAGCAGAAGGAGGCCGCGCCGGCGTCCGCGGAGCTGGGCTTCGACATGGAGGCCAACTGGGGTGCCACCGGTGGGACGTGGATCCTGGGCAGCTTCGAGGGATTCCTCGTCCGCCCGTCGAAGACCTCGTGGCCGAAGTTCCAGTTCTACGCGCAGTCGGTCATGGCCAAGCCCGACGGCACCGGCTCCTTCGCCGGCAGCCCGTACCAGTACCACGTGCGGATCAGCGAGAAGACCCGCGTGCCGGCCGACCTCCAGCGGACGGTGAAGGACCGTGAGCTGGCCAAGGTCGACTCGGTGACGCACGTGCGCGTGCCAGGTTCGATCGGCCGGCGCGACGACGGCGCCTCCGGCCCGCTGCCGTTGCGGCTCAAGGAGTTCTACACCCCAGGTGTGGAGTGGTACGGCTCGCTCACGGAGTTCGTGAAGCTGGGTGAGTACCCCGGCCTCGGCTACCAGTTCGCTGCCGTCCCGCGCGTGTTCAAGCTCGGCCGCACGGTCACCGAGCACTGGAACAGCGCGGTCTACGGACCCGGCCTGCCGAGCGACTCCCGGTACGTGCGGTACGCCGGGCGGCTGGGCAACCAGCTGCGCCTTGACGTGCCGGTCCACTCCGCTCAGGGCATGAGCGGCGGCAGCACCGCGTCGACCGGCCGCACCGTCGTGACCCTCGACGGCAAGGTGATCTCCGACGAGGCCTACCCCGGTTACGCCAACATCTCGAACGTGCCCGCGGAGAAGAAGCGGTACCAGGCACACGTGGAGGCGACCCAGGACGGGCTGTCGTCGCGGATCACCGCCGACTGGCAGTTCACCTCGGAGCATGTCGCGGGTGAGCTGTACAAGTCGATTCCGCTGCTCGCGGTCCGGTTCCAGCCCAAGCTGGACGACCACAACCGGGCCGGCCGGGTGCTGACCGTGCCGATCACGGTGGAGCGCAACGGAACCGGCAACGTCACCGACATCAAGGACCCGTCGGTGGAGGTGTCCTACGACGAGGGCAAGACGTGGAAGCCCATGCCGCTGCGCAAGACCCGCACCGGCTGGCAGGTCACGCTGTTGCACCCGCACGGCGCCAAGAACGTGTCGTTCAAGGCCCGCGCGGCGGACGCGGGCGGTGAGGTCCAGCAGACCATCATCCGCGCGTACGACCTGAGGTGAGTGGCGTGAGGGGCCGGTTCACCGGCCCCTCACCGCTACTTCTCGTACGGCGCCAGGGTTTCGGGGTCCACGTCGGGCGCGCCCATGACCGGGTGCACCTCGATCGGCTGGTTCAGGATCCGGCCTCCCGGACCGGGACAGGCCGAGGCCTTGCGGGCGATCTCCAGCAACCGTTCCCGCGAGTCCACGTCCACCACCCAGTACCCGGCGATGACCTCCTTGGACTCCGCGAACGGCCCGTCGACCACGGTCGGCGGGCCGTCGTCGTTGCCCCGCACCACGAACGCCCGCGCCGGCCCGCTCAGGCCCTCGGACTGCAGCAGCTCACCGGTCGACCGCAGCTCGGTGTCCAGCGCGCGCATGTAGTCGATCATGCGGTGCATGTCCTCGTCCGACCACGCGGCGAGCCCCTCCCAGTCCTCCTGGCTGCCGCCATAGCTGACCAGCATGTACTTCACTTCTTCCACTCCCCACCGGTAGCGCGGGCCTTGATCTCCTGCACGGCCCAGCTGTTGCCGTCCGGGTCGTCGAAGAACACGAACGACCCGCCGTCCTGCTCGTTCATCCGCACGATCTCGCCGACCTCGACGCCCCGCTCGACCAGCTGCGCCCGTGCCTTCTCCAGGTCGGACACGACCAGTTGCACGCCCTTGAGCGAGCCCGGCTCGCCCTTCACGATGCCCTTGCCGATCACGATCGAGCAGCCGGAGCCGGGCGGCGTGAGCTGCATGATGCGCGTGTCCTCGTTGAACGTCGTGTCGTGGTCGACGTTGAACCCCAACTGCTCGGCGTAGAAGTGCTTCGCGCGGTCGAGATCCGCCACGGGCACCACGATGACTTCCAGGGTCCAGTCCATCTGTCCTCCTCGGGAGCGGCCTACACCGACCCGTCGAAGCAGGTCATGGCGTTTTCGACATGGGGTCCCGGCCCACATACCCGAGCAGCCGGTCCTGCAGCGGCGCGTCCTGGGCGACCGGGATCTCCTGGCCGTAGACCTCGATGCCGGGCCCGAACGCGCCAGGCGTGCGGAACCGCCGCATCAGCTCCGGCGGGACGGACGTCGCCGCGGCCCAGAGCCGTTCGACGTCCGCCGCCGGGATCGTCTCGTCCTGGCCGGTGGCGCGGGCGAGGTCCCAGCCGTGCAGCACGAGGTCGTCGCTCACGACCTGGTCGACGTGGTCTTCCAGCGTCATCGACCCGCCCGGCGTCGGGACCTCGCCCGTCGCCCGGTCCGAGTCGAGCGCCTGCTGCACCTGGCTGCGGGCCACACGGAAGTCTGCCAGCGGATCATCTGTGCGTGGGATCGGGTGGCCGAGCATCACGCCGTGCATGTCGATGACGTGGTCCACCACCCCTCGCGCCGTCCACTTGGCACACGGCGACTGGTTGTCCCACTGGTCCGGTTCGACGTTCGCGATCTTCTGCTCGAACGCGTCCGCACGGGCTCGGTATCTCGCCAGAATCGGTCTCTCCGGGATCATGGCCTCACTCCTCGACGGCGCCGCCGATCTTGCGCAGATGCTCGCGGAACGTCAGCCCGCTCGCCAGGTACTCGCCGAACCGGAGCTGCGCGCGCAGGGACTCACCCTGCCGCACCCGCTCGGCCTGCGCGCGTTCGACGTCGCGGATGCTCGCCGCCTTGGCGATCAGAGCGTCCACCTGGTCCGCCGGAACGAACAACACCCCGTCGTCGTCACCGAACACCACGTCGTCAGCCGTGAGCGTCCACGGGCCGACCTCCGCCGTCGAGAGAGCTTCCGGCGCACGGTCGCGCAGGCTCAACGGACCGGTCGGGTTGGCACCGAGGCTGAACACCGGCAGCCCGATCGCGCGGATGTCGTGGGTGTCGCGGTGCAGGCCCCAGACCACCACACCGCTCAGGCCGGCCTGCCGCGCTTCGAGCACGACCAGGTCGCCCACGCAGGCCTCGTCGGTGCGGGCGTCGTTGTCCACGACGAGCACGTCGCCGGGCTGAGCGCGGTCGATGGCCTCCAGGAAGACGTCGACGCTGCCCGCGTGGCGGGCGGGCAGGACACGGCCGGCCGTCTTGGTGCCGGGGATGACCGGCGTGAGGGTGGCCGTGCGGACCGGGATGTCCGCCCGGATGCAGGCGTCGGCCAGGTGCGCGGTGGTGAGGTCCAGTTCGGTGAGATCCAGCGCAGCCACATCTGTTTTGGGAGGCTCCATGCGGGACAGTCTCCCCTTCTCGCGCGGCCGGTCTTGCGTTCGGTTGCGATCCTGGCCCTACGAGGTAGCGGCGAGTGCCGCTGTTCGCCGACACCTACCGCGACATCGGGAACGTCCTCGCAACCTGGTTCTGTCTCGTCCTCACCGGCTTCGGACCGGATCTCCTGGCGAGCTGACCGCCCGCTCCTCGGTGGACTCGGTCCGCAACACACCCGCCGCGAGCGCCGCGACCACGCAGAACACCACCGGCAGCAGGAACGCGGTGTTGAGCGGCATGAGGTGCGTCAGCCAGCCGATCACCGCCGGTCCCGCCAGCACCCCGAGGTACCCGAGCCCGGCCACCCGCGAGACGTTGGCCGCGGCCGCACCCGGTTCGGCATGCCCGGCCGCGCTGAACAGCTGCGGCACCGTGCCGGACAGCCCGGCGCCCGCGATCGCCCACCCCACGAGCGCCAGCCAGATCCACGGCGACAACGCGGCGGTCGCGATGCCCACCGCGCCGATGGCCGAACCCCAGCGCAGCACCGCCATCGGGCCGACCTTCGCGGCGATCCGGTCCGCCAACAGCCGTCCAACCGTCATCGTCGTCGCGAACGCGCCATAGGCCAGTGCCGCGACCTCCGGCGAGGCGTTGAGGATGTCCTGCAGGTGCAGCACGCTCCAGTCGTTGGCCGCGCCCTCGCTCAGCATCACCATGCCCGCGAGCACCGCCATCACCCAGATCCGGCGCGGCACCTTGCGCTTGCCGGTCCGCGCTTCGGTCTTCGGTTCCTTCTCGTCGAGCAGCGCCTTCGCGGTGACCAGGCTGACCACGATGCCGAGCGCCCCCGCCACGCCGAGCGTGACAGCGGGGGAGACCTCCCAGCTCAACGTCCGTGCGCCGGTCAACGCCGCCGCGACACCGCCGAGCGACCACGTCGCGTGGAACGCCGACATCACCGGACGCTTGTAGTGCTGCTCCACCACCACGGCGTGCGCGTTCATGCTCACGTCGATCAGCCCGTTGCCGATGCCGAAGACGAGGAGCGCCGCACCGAGCGTCCACTGGTTCACGGCCAGACCGGGCAGCACGGCCGACACGCTGCACACGACACCCGCGAGCGGCACCATCACCTTCACGCCCACGCGGTCCGTCGTTTTGCCACCGAACCGCATGCCGATGAACGCGCCCAGCCCGAGCATCAGGAGCAGCCGGCCCAGCTCGGCGTGGGTGATCCCCGTGCGCTGCTCGACCGTCGGGATGTGCACGAGCCACAGCCCGAGCAGGAACCCGTTGAGCCCGAAGTACGTGAAGGTGGCCACCCGCGCGGCCTTGAGAGCGTTCACGCGGCCACGCTAACGAACAGGCTCTGTGTTTGAAAGCTTGAGTAACGAACACAACTGGTGTTCAATCTCGCTCGTGTCCCGACTTCGTCAGATCACCGAGGCGGTCCGCGACGCGGGTTCGCTCGGCGTCGCCGAACTGGCCGCGCTCACCGGCGCCTCCGAGATGACCATCCGCCGCGACCTGGAGGTCCTCGCCTCCCAAGGCGTCCTGGAACGCTTCCGCGGCGGCGCCCGCAGCCTCCTGCTGCGCGGCTCCGAACCCCCGTTCGCCCTGCGTTTCGACGAGAACGCCGAGGCCAAGCGCCGGATCGCGGCAGTGGTCGCCTCGTTGATCGCGGATGGCGAGTCCGTGGTCCTCGACAGTGGCACCACCTGTCTCGAGGTCGCCCGCCTGCTACACGACCGTCGTCTGACCGTGATGCCCCTGTCGCTGCACGCCGTGAACGCCCTGTCGTCCTCGGCTTCGCTCACCTTGCTCGTGCCGGGCGGCCGCCCACGTCCCGGCGAACTCGCGCTGACCGGCCCGTTGACGCTGGCTTCGTTGTCCGCGCTGCGCTTCGACACGGCGGTGATCGGCTGTTGCGGTCTGTCGGCCGAGCACGGCCTCACCGCCTTCGACCTGGAGGACGCCGCGGTGAAACGTGCCGCCATCTCCTCGGCCCGGCGCGTGATCGCCGCCGTCGACGCGTCGAAACTGACCCGCACGGCGCTGGCGTTCGTCGCGCCGGTGTCCTCTTTGGACGCTGTGGTGACCGACGCCGAGGGTTCCGTCGACCTGGAAGCGGCCGGCGTGACGGTGGTGACCGCATGATCGTGCTGTTCGACATGTTCGGGGTGATCGCGCGCGACCAGTCGCCCGAGCTCATGGCCACGATGAGCACGTCGCCGTCGTTCTGGGAGGCGTACTGGGCGCACCGGCCCGCCTACGACCGCGGCGACGTGACGGCCGCAGAGTACTGGGAGCTCGTCGGCCACCCTCCGCTGGTCGAGGCGGACGTCGCGAGTTGGAGCCGGGTCGACGACGAGATGGTGGCGTTGCTCGGGTCGCTGCATGCCGCTGGGCGCCGGATCGCGTTGCTGTCCAACATTCCTGAGGACCATGCCCGGAACTTCGAGCGCACCTGCCCGTGGCTCGATCTGTTCGAGGTGCGCGGGTTCTCGTGTCGGATCGGGGCGGCGAAACCGGAGCCGGCGGCGTTCGAGTGGTGCCGGAATGCGTTGGGTGGCGGGGAGATCCTGTTCGTGGACGACAGGCTGGAGAATGTCCGGGCTGCTGAGCGGGTGGGCATGCGGGGACACCACTTCACCGGGATCGACGGCTTGCGAGCGGTGCTTTAGAAGTACTCTCCGGCAGGTGGATCACCGGATTGCGCGCGGACTCAGGGTGACGGCCATCGCGGAGATCGTCGACGACGAGGGGCGCGCCACCGCACTGCAGCTCGCGTTCGTGGACGGCGACTTCCTCGTGTGCACGGCGCAGGCCGACGGGTCGCTGCTGATCGAGAACCGGCCGGAGCCGAGCCGTTCGGTCCGGGCGCTCGTGCCGGACATGCCCGCCGCGGGGCTGGAGATCAGGTCCACGTCCGAGTTCATGGGCAACACGGTCTTCATGGTCGGCGGCCATCGGGTCACGGTTCGATCGCTGGGCGGACAGATCGAGACAGTCGTGACCGACCGAGGTGGCGACTGGGAGGTGCTCGACCGCATCCACGCGGAGAACGAGCGCAAGACGCGGGAGAAGCTCGCGGCAGCCAAGGCCGAAGCTGCCGAACGCGGCAAGGAACCGTTCGACGTCGTGAAGATGCTGGCGCTCTACGAGCCGTACGACCAGTACCGCTATCCCGCGCCGCTGGACGAGCTGGGGCACTACCACGAGCGCTCGTACTACCTGACGTCGCCGGAGATCATGACACTGGCCGAGTACGCGGATTACCTGCGCAGCGCGGACATGGGCTGATGGGCCGCAGGTACGCGGCCGCGGTGTTCTACGCACCCGGCGACAGGACCGGCATCCTCGAAGACCTCGGCGTGGGGGAAGCAGGCTGGGGTCCGTTCCAGCACGTCGAGACCGATGTCAGCCGACTCGACGAGCACACCTGCGCCACGGTGCGATTCAGGCTGTACGACTTCTTCGACCTGCGCGAGGGGCACGAGCCCACGGAAAGTCTCGCTCGCGATCCGGCCCTGCCCTTCGCTCGCTTCTTCCGCGACGCGGCCGCGAAAGCCGGATGCGAGGCGGCGTTCCTGACCACGCACCCGCATCAGGCCGACTCCGACTGGCTGGCCGGGAGGTACTGGACGGTGCTCGGTCGTGACCTCGACTCGCTGGCGGCGGAAGCGTTCGGGCTGCTCTACCTCGACGACGGCATGGTCCTCGACTGGTACGCCCCGCGGCTGCACGAACGCAACCTGCTGCCCGGCGGTCCAGGACTGACGATCTTCGCGAGCTCCGGCTGGAGCCGCTGGTTCTGATTGTTCAGCCCATGCGTGAAACCGTGAGATCGTCATTGAGCGGCATACCCGATGAACTCCTCGGCGATGGCGTCCGCGGTGCACCAGATCCTGGCGAGCACGTGGGGTTCCCCGGCGTCGACGCTGTCGTAGATCAGGCGCACTCGGGAGTGCCTGATGCGGCAGAACTCCGACACCTCGACCCGGAGCTGGCGGTCGAGGTGACCGTCGAGGCCCGCGGTGGCGAACTGCTCGGCGGAACTGCCCGCGAGTCCCAGCCACAGCATGCTGCGCACCGTGAGGTTCGAACCCGCGTTGGTGTAGGCGAAGCCGTGCGTCCAGGTGCGTTCGATCCAGCCTTTGAGGATGGCCGGCGGCGCTGACCACCAGACCGGGAAGACCAGCAGCACGTGATCGGTTCGCCCGATGCGTGCCTTGTGTCCTTCGACCTCAGGTGAGCAGGGCTTGCCCGGGTCCTCCCAGTCCGGTTCGTCCTCCGGCCGCATCCGCGGGTCGAAGTCCTCGGCGTACAGATCGAGGAAGTCGATGTCGAACCCCGCGCGCGCCAGCCGGGCCCGCACCCGTGCCGCGACCTGGCCGGTCAACGAGCCCGGCCGGGGATGCGCGAGCACGAGCAGGACCCGGTTCACCGATTGACGTGCATCGGCTTGTGCCGGCTCTCCGTGAAAGTGGCCGGACGGCAGGCCGTCGTGCACCGGGCCATCGGGGCGGTGTCGGGATCGTCGAGCCGCCACGAGGTCTCCACGCTCTGGTAGGCGCCGAGGTCGGCGATCTTCTCGGGGCGGGAGGTGAGGGTGCGCGTCGCCACGTCGATCGTCTCGACCAGGATCTCGTCGTCGGCGACCTCGAAGTGCTCGTGCAGCAGTGCGATGCCGAAGCGCCCCAGCATGCCGTGTTTGGCGAGCACCGCGCGTACTTCGTCGAAGCAGGGCCGGTCCGCCTCGGACAGCGGAGGTACGTCGTCGATGTCGGGCAGGACGGGCAGCGGAAGTCCACCGATTCGGCTCACTGCGGCTCCTCGGGTTGGGTCGGCTGAGGCGATGGTCCAGTTCGGTGTCCGGCGTTGTCGTCGGTTTCGGTCAACATCGGTCACCGGTAGCATCACGGAGAGTGAGACCTGTTGAACGGGGAGTACCGCCCGCGCCCGCTGGGGCAGGGTGTGTCGACGAGGTGGTGCGGCGGCTGCGGGAGCTGCGGGCGTGGGCCGGAGTGTCCGAACGCGAGGTGCATCGCCGGGTGCGCCGCGCCCGGATCGTGCACGGGGTCGTCGAGCTGCCCGCGTTCGACACCGTGCACCGCTGTTTCTCCTTTGGCCGCAAGCGGCTCAACGAAGATCTGGTGGTGGAGATCGCCGCCGTGCTCGGTGGCGACGCGTCCCGGTGGCGGCTGGCCCTGCAAGGGCTGGCCGGCGGGCGGCCACCCGAACCAGCGCAGGTCGATGGGCGCGTGGAGCTGAGGTTGCTCCACAACTATTGGCAGACCGCCGTCTCGGCGATGGACCGCTACGCCCCGTACGAGTCACACCAGCGGCCAGTGGCGCACGCCCCCGCACCGGTGTTCAGCTCACGCGCGGACGCGATCGCTTGGCTGAACGCCGAACGCTCCACCCTGATCACCGTCGCCGGAGCGCACAGTGCCGATTTCTCGGAACTGCTGGCCCAGTATCTGGAAGGCGGCTGTCACTACCGGGATGCGGAGGCCCTGCACGCCAGGGCGGCGCGGTCCTCGTGCCCGAGGACGAGAGCGAACGCGCTGAGGCGGCTCAGCGTCGTGCGGTGGAAAACCGGCCGATATCAAGCGGCGCTGGCATGTCTGCGGGAGGCGCTGGCACTGTTCCGCGCCTGCGGTGACCACGCGGGCGAGGGGAAGACGCTCAACAACCTGGGCAGCGTGTACCGCCGGATGGGCCGCCACCAGGAGGCGCTGCGCTGTTATCCGCGGTCGATCATGGTCGCCGGGCGGACTTCGGATCCCGATGCCGAAGCCAACGCGCGGAACTGCCTGGGCATCCTCTACGCCTGGCTCGGCCGGCACTCCGCCGCGGAGGAGCAGCAACGGCTCGCCCTTGACCTGTTTCGCGACATCGGCAACCAGTCGGGCGTCTGCCGCGTGTGGTGCGACCTCGGTGACGTGCTGATGCGCACCGAGCGGTACGACGCGGCCCTGCGGTGCTTCCCGCTGGCCATGGCCGCCGCCGCAGACATCGGCGACCAGGTGGGCCTTGGCCTGGCACTGACCAGGGACTGGCTGACACACGCACGGCGCGGCACCGGGGCGTCGCCGGACCGCCTTGACCGGGCCCGGCACATCGCGGCGGAGACCGGTGATCTGGGTCTGGAGCTTGAGATCCGGTACGGGCCCGGCACGGCCCGCTGACGTTCTACGCGCAGCGCCGAGCCGGCCGCGAGCTCGGATCAGCAAGCACCGTGGCCGGCTCGAAGCGGACGCCTAGCAGCAGCGATCACTGCTGCTAAGCAGGCTGCCCGAAGTCCTGTCCGTTACTCGCGGAGCGGTTCGGCGTCCAGCCCGATGCGTCTGCAAGTACCACCAACTCTTGATCGAATCGCCGTCAACTACACCCAACCTGTTCCACATCCCGCAGCACCGGCACCAGGTGCCCGGGCCCGAAACGCCCTGTTGGTAGTAGAAAAACGCCTGTTGATGTCGAGTTGGTGGTACTTGCTGACGCCGGCAGCAACGAGTCGCCTGAGGTTCCGGACAAGACTTCCGGCCAGGTGCTTAGATCAGCGACGACCAGTAGAACCAGAACGCCTGCAGCACACCGGCGGCGATCAGCAGGTACCACAGGATCAGCACGACGCTGTGGTACTGGAACGTCGGCCGAATGTTGCGCAGCGTCGTGTACCAGAAGATCGGGATCGTCACCGCCCACACGACCATGCAGTACGGGCAGAGCGCGCCGATCTCGTACAGCGACTGGACGATCAGCCAGTGCACGAACAGCACGCCGAACGTCACGCCCACCTGCAGCCCGATCCAGATCCACCGAGGCAACGACACCCCGGCCAGCAGTACGACTCCGACCGTCGTCACCACCGCGAAGCCGGCGATGCCCAGCAACGGGTTCGGGAACCCGAACACCTCCGCCTGCGCCGTTTTCATGATCGAGCCGCAGCTCAGCACCGGGTTGATGCTGCACGTCGGCACGTAGAACGGATCCTTGAGCAGCGCGATCTTCTCGATCGTCAACACGAACGAGGCAAGCAGGCCGACGCCACCGCCGGCCGCGAGCACCCACGCGACCAACCGGTTCACGAAAGCTCCTGCTCGATCGCGGCCTTGAGGTTGTCGTAGCTGGGGGCGCCGGAGAACTTCTCGCCGTTGATGAAGAACGTCGGCGTGCCCTGCACCCCGAGCTTGCTGCCCTCAGAACGCTCGTTCAGCACACGCTCACGCAGCGCCGCGTCGTCCAAACCGGACTCGAACTTGGCCCTGTCGAGCCCGAGCTGCTGCGCGAACCCGAGGAACGCCGCGCGCTGGGACGTCTGCTGGCCGCCCCACTCCTGCTGCGACTCGAACATCAGCTTGAACATCTCGTCCCGCTTGCCCTGCGCGCCCGCCGCCTCGACGGCGACCGCGGCCAGTTCGGCGTTGCGGTGACTGGGGATGGGGAAGTGGCGCACAGTGAACGTGATCCGGTCGCCGTACTCGGCCTTGAGCTTCTCCACGCCGGGGAAGGCGGCGCGGCAGGACGGGCATTCGAGGTCGAGGTACTCGACGACGGTCACCTTGCCGTCGCCGGACCGCGGTGCGGCGGCCGTGTTGCTGTTGCGGTTGATCAGAAGGAATCCCGCGACCAGCACCGCCACGACAGCGACGATGATCAGGGACAGACGAGCGTTCTTGGACATGACGAACTACCTCCACGAAGGCGAACGGACCGAACCGAGGAACGGGTTCGGTCTAGGCCCGCAGCACGCAGAGCTGCGCCAGCCGCACTTCCTGCCGACGTGAAGGGGGAACGAGAACCGTGGGAAGGCGCAGCAGAAGCGCCTGGAAGGAGCCGGGCCGCCGCAGCAGGGCGAACCCGATGAGCACGGCGAGCGCCACCACGAGACAGGCGCCCGCGACGAGGATGCCCTCGATCAGCCCGATGTCATCGGCCTGGTCGACGTGGCCCACGAGATGCGTGGACGAGGTTTCACACTGCGCGGTCCAGGCGAACTCGGTCTCGCACGGGGTGCCCTGCATCATCGCGACGCCGGCTACCAGCGCGAGCACGGCGAAAACCCGCGCGAGATACGCGCGGGGTCGCGAGCTGCGGGTGCCGGGCACGTGATCCAGCGTAGCGACCTGCGGCTTGCGCTGGATCACATGGGGGAGAAGCCGCGCCCGGCACCTGACAACAACCGTCGAACTAGTTCCAGAACGACAGCTTGTGCTCGGCCGCGTAGTCCACGCGCCCGATCGCCCCCGGCGCCAGCGACTGCACGTACTCGCCGTCGGAGAACCGCGGCCAGCCCGGCGACCCGGTCCGGGCGAAGTCCGTCCAGGCCTTGATCATGTGGTCGGACAGCCCGCGGTTCTTGGCGAAGTCGGCGTCCGGGAACAGGTAGTCGATGTCGGACGAGTGGTTCGCGCCGTGCAGCTCCGCCGGGAACTCCGGGTTCGTGGCGGCCGCACGGTCCGCGAACTCGAACGCGTAGACCGGCGCCTTCTTCGCGTACAAGGAGTTCTGCCGGAACGTCGCCCGCGCCCACACGCGGTCCGTCAGCACCGTGGCCCACGCCTGCTTCGGTGACGCGTACGCGCTGACCGGGTACTCGTGCTCGATCGCCGCGGCCTGCTCCGGGAACGCCTCGCGCAGCAGCCGCGAGTAGTCCGCAGCGGACATCGGGTCCGGCCGGAACAGCCCGACGAAGCTGTTGTGCTCGTCGCGCGTGGCCCCGACGAGGATCGGCACATCAGCGAACTCGCCTGCCTCCAGCGACTCGCCGGGCAGCTTGGGCAGCATCGAACCGCCGTACCCGACCGGCTGGAAGATGTTCATGATCTGCGGATACTCCAGCAGCTTCTCGACCGGCAGCCGCCGCAGGCAGTCGACGTCCGCGCAGCCCAGCTCCTGGCTGATCATCGTGCCGATCTGCTCGATCTCCGCGACCGGCCGCCACGCGAGCGACGGCAGCGCCTCCAGGTCCGGATACCAGGCACCCTTCGGCACGTCCACCAACGTGAACGAGCTGTGCATGATCGCCTTGTGGAACAACGGTTGCTGCCCGATGAGGTGCGCGCCGACGGCAGTGGCGCCGAACGACACCCCGAACAGCGTCACGTTGCCGGGATCGCCACCGAACGCGGCGATGTTGCGCTGCACCCACTCCAGCGCGGCCCGCTGGTCCAGCAACCCGAATTCACCGGAATGCGGCAGATCCGGCAGGCCGAACCCGCCGAACACCCCCATCCGGTAGTTGAACGTCACGACGACGGCATCCCCTTGCCGCGCAAGGCGTTCGGCGTTGAAGTAGTGCCCGGCCCCGACCGCGCCGTCGCCGTGCACCCACACCAGCACCGGCTTGCGGCCGGCCGAGGAAGGCGTGGTGACGTTCAGAAACAGACAGTCCTCGTCGGTGCTCTTCGCCTCCGAGTAGCTGGATCCGACCTGCGGGCACGGACTGCCGGGCTTCAGGGCGTCCCGCACGCCGCTCCACCCCTGAGCCTTGACCGGCGGCTTCCACCGCTCCGGCTTCGCCGCGTACGGAATCCCCTGGAACACCAGGCGCCCGTCCCGCTGCTCACCCCTGACCTGCCCGGTGTCGGTCGCAACGACGTCCGACGGCACCGCGTCCCCCTTCCCGCACGCGCTCACCAGAAGCAAGGCGGCCAACAAGATCCCCCGACGCATGATGACTAACCTCCTGTCGCCAGTTCGACGGCCGCGATCAACTCCCGTTCGCAGACGTCGAGATCGAGTGCCCCGGAACGCAGCACGACGCCGTTGCGCATCGCGAGGATGAACACCGCCATCACGTCCGGGTCGAACGCGCGGAACTCGCCGGCCTGCTGTCCCTGCCGGAGCAGGTCGGCGAGCGCCACGTGATCGGAGTCGGCGATGCCCCCGTCGGTCACCGCCGCGTGTGCGCGGATCCGCAGGAACGCGAGCATGTCGGCGCGGTGCTCGCGGAGGAACGCGATGTTGGCGACCAGGAACGCCCGCAGCTCCCCAGCCGCCGTGTCCTGCCCCATCCGCGCCTGCACGAACGCCCCGAAACGCTCCAGGACGTCCGCGAACACGACGTCGACGAGCTCCTGCTTGTTCCGGAAGTGGTACGAGATCAGCCCGGTGCTGCTCAGGCCCGCCCGCGCCGCGATCGCCTTGAACGACGTCTCGGCGTAGTCCAGCTCCGCGATCGTGGCGATCGCGGCTTCGACGATCTGCGCTCGGCGGGCCTGCTCGGTCACGGACTTTGCTCGCATGAGCAAAAATTAGCACAGGCGAGCAAACAGCGCCCGTCAGCCGAGGTCGGACAGATCGAGGACGAACCGGTAGCGCACGTCGCCGCGTTCGAGCCGGTCGAGCGCCTCGGTCACGTGGGCCGACGGCAGGACCTCGATGTCCGCGGTGATGCCGTGAGCGGCACAGAACTCCAACATGGCGGCGGTGGCGGCAAGGCCTCCGCTGACCCCGGAGGTCAGCTTCTTGCGGCCGAGGAGCAGGTCCATCGTGTCCACGGTCAGGGGGCCGAGGTAGCCGACCCGGCTCAGCGTTCCGTCCATCGCGACCAGGTTTGAGGTAGGGGCTGAGGTCGTGGGGGACGGGGATGGTGTCGATCAGGACGTCGAACCGGTCGCGGGCGGCGGCCGTGCTGTCCGGGTCGGTGGAGACGACGACGTCGCGGGCACCGAGCCGCACCGCGTCGCTCGCACGGTCCGCCGATCGGCTCACAACCGACACCTCGGCGCCCATGGCCGCAGCGAACTTGACCGCGAAATGGCCCAGCCCGCCCAGGCCGGCCACCGCGACACGCGTTCCCGGCAACGCACTGGTCGGGATGTTGTTCACCGTCGGGGCAGTGAGCCTCCTGGGCGGGATCTTCGGTCTTCGACTTCCCGAGGAGTCGCGGAGCAGTAGCCGGCGCTCTCACGGCGACACCGGCTTCGACGGCGACAGCTGCGGCTGCGGCATCGACGCCGACTGAGAGCAGGTCAAGACGATTCGGGGCGTTTCGCCGGCGGTTGCCAGCCACCGGTGACTTCCTTGGTGGGTTTGTGGGGGAAGCGGCGTTGGGCGTGTTCCTGCGCGTGCGAGCCCGGCAGGACGTAGAGGGTCTCCGTCTTGTCCTGGAGCGGTCGCAGCACGGTGTCCATGAACGCCTTGCGGTCATCGAGGTACGGGCCGAGGACGTCTTCTCCGGCAGGGCAGACGGCCACGCAGTAGCCGGACTTGTAGCCGGGAGGGGAGGCGAGGCTCTGCCACATGGAGGCGCTTTCGGAGTCGGTGACGCGGGAGCGGTAGTCGGCGGCGTCCTCGCTGTCGGCCACGGTCTGCACCCAGTCGGTGAAGCCGCTCATGAACTCGCGGTAGTTGTGCGTGGCACAGGCCAGCGCGTCGAACTCCCCGCTCTTGCGGATGGCGCCGACCGGGCAGGCGGCGACGCACAACTTGCAGTCGATGCACGGGTTGTAGTCCAGCGGCCGGCCGTAGTCGCTGACCTCCGCGTCGACGAGGACGGTGGCCAGCAGGACGAAGCTGCCGAACTTCGGGTGGATGACGTTGCGGTGCAGGCCCATGACGCCCAGCCCCGCGGCCACCGCGACGGTCTTGTGCGCGACGACCCAGATCCGGCCGGGGTACCGGTCCATCTCCTGGGGGAAACCGACGGACGGGTTGAGCGCGCGGTAGCCGGCGTCCTGCAGAGCCTGGGTGACGCTGCGGGCGGTGTGGTTGGCGTGCTCGTCGGTCTGGTGGAACTCCTGGTTCGCGACGCTGCGGGCCGGGGAGCGGCAGTTGTCGCGGTTCATCCGGAACACCATCGCGATCAGGGATCGGGTGCCGGGCAACGCGGCCAGTGCGTGTTCGCGTTCGCCGGCCAGGTCGGTGTGGTCCAGGCTGACGGCGGCGACGTCGTCCGCACCCGCCGCAAGGCACAGGGCGCGCAGCCAGGCTGCGTCGATCACCGGCGGCGTGCTCGGCCTGGGCTTGGCGAGTACGGCCAGCACCGACGGGTGTGCCGCGAGCTTCGCCGGAAGCTTGGGGCCGGTCGAGGATCGCGTCATGCGACCGAGTCCAGCAGTTCGGCCGGCACGTCAGGCCGTTCCAGCGCGATGAAGTGGCCGGCGTTCGGGACCTGGGTGAGCTCGGCGCCGGGCAGCAGTTCCCTGTTGGCCTGCCGGTCCGAGACTCGGGACCAGTCCTTCTCGCCGTAGATGAGGTGGACCGGTGCGCTGACCTCGCGGTAGCGGGCGCGGGCCGCGACGAGGCTGGGCAGATTGCGGTACACGGCGCGGGCGACGGTCGAGTAGCCGGGGTGGCGGCCGACGGCGAGGAGTTCGTCCAGGTAGTCCTCGCGCAGCGCGGCGGGGTCGGCGAGGCCACCGGTCAGGATGGCGCGCATGACGGGTTTGGGTTCCAGCCGGGCGAGCACCGGACCTACCCCAGGTGCGATCACACCGGTGACGATCAGGCGGGCGAGGAGGCTGGACCTGGCGATTCCGCCGGCGAAGTCGTAGGCGTTCACCGCCACGACCCGCCGGACGCGGTCGGGGAGGTCGGCCGCCGCGGTGAGGGCGAGCACGGCCCCCATCGACTCGCCGAGCAGGGTCACGTCGCGCAGGCCGAGTTCGGTGATGAGCCGGGTGACGGCGGCACGCAGGGCGGATTCGTCGTAGGACGCGCCGGGCACGATCTGCGAGTGGCCCATGCCCGGCAGGTCGAGCGCGTACACGGTGTACCGCTGCTGGACGAGCGGGATGAGGTGGCGGAAGTGCTCGGCCTGGGTGCGCACGGTGTGCAGCAGGACCAGGGGCGCGCCGCTGCCGCCGGTGAGATAACGCAGCCGGCCCTGCCCCTCGTGGCCGGTCGCATCGAGGAAGTGACTGCTCGTCCCGGGGATGGTGATCCCGGATCCGGTGCTGGTGCTCATCGACATGGGTCGTCTCCTGCGGCGCGACGGTGTCCGGCAGCGCGGGTGTGTTGTGTTTTCCTACCGACTCGCCGCCACGGTAGGGCAGTCAGTTGGAAAACACAACACACCCGATTAGACTGGGATGATGACCGATCCCGAACCCCGGCCCGGTTTCCGCATGGCCGACCTGCCTCTGGGGGTTCGTCCCTGCTCACTTGCGGCCGCGCTGGAGATCCTCGGCGAGCGGTGGTCGCTACTGGCTCTCCGGGAGATCGGCTACGGCGTGCACCGCTTCGCCCGCATCGCCGGCTACACGGGCGCCTCGCGGGACATCCTCGCCGACCGGCTGCGCAAGCTGGAGACCGCGGGGGTCGTCGAGCGCCGGCTCTACAGTGAGCACCCGCCTCGCCACGAGTACCGCCTCACCGAGGCCGGCCGGGAACTGTTCCCGGTCATGCTCGCCCTGACCGAGTGGGGCGACAGGTGGGCGATGGACAGCCCCGTCCTCGTCCGCCGGCACTCCTGTGGGGAGCCGGTCCAGGTCGACCTGGTCTGCCACCACTGCGGCCGACCGGTCACCCGCGACACGATCCACCCCGAACTCGCCAATGCCGACTGACTAGTCAGCTGACGCCGACGTCGTTCCAGGACGCCCGGACGACGTTCGCGACGTCGCCCCCGAACAGCGCCTGCGCGGACGTCACCGTCGCCGCGGCCGCCTCGGCGAAGTTCGAGTTCACGCCGAGTTTCGTGGCGAGCGCGTCGTACCAGACCTTGCCGGCGCGCTCCCACGCGTTGCCGCCGAGCCGGGTCGCCGCGAGGTGGAACGCCTTGTTGGGGATGCCGGAGTTGATGTGCACGCCGCCGTTGTCGTTGCGCGGGTTGCCGTCGTCGGGCAGGTCGACGTAGGACCGCATGTGCGCGGGCTGGCGGTCGAGCTGGTGGGCTTTGCCGGGGTCCTTCAGCGACCGCAGCGCGACGCCCTGCAGCTGCGTGCCGAGGATGCCGGCGCCGACGAGCCAGTCGGCCTGGTCGGCGGTGTGGCCGAGGGCATGCTGTTTGACCAGGGAGCCGAAGACGTCGGCCATGGACTCGTTGAGCGCGCCGGACTGCTTCCGGTAGCGCAGGCCCGCCGTGTACTGCACGACGCCGTGCGTGATCTCGTGTCCCACCACGGAAAGGTCGCGTGCAAGGGCACCGGGCTGGAAGACCTTGCCGCTGCCGTCGCCGTAGACCATCTGGGTGCCGTCCCAGAACGCGTTGTCGAAGCCCCGGCCGAAGTGCACCGACGACACGAGCCGGAGCCCGTTGCCGTCGACGCTGTGGCGGCCCAGCACGTCGCGGTAGAAGTCGTAGGTCCGGTCGGCGTTGTCGAACGCGTCGTTGACGGCGGGGTCTCCGACGGCGCCGTCGCCTTCCTTGCGGCGCAGGACACCGGGCAGGTTGCGCTCGTCGCCGCCCTGGACGTCGTGCACGGCCTTGAACTCGCTCGACGGCCCGCGCAGCTGCCCGGCGTTCAGGCCGAGGAACTGCACGGCCTCGGTCAACGTGTCGCGCTGGGTGCGCAGGGCGGCCGAGGCGAGCAGGGTCGGGATGGTGTCGCGGAGGTCGACGTTGCCCGCTTCCGCCAGCTCGATCAGCAGGTGGGCGGGAAGGATGAAGCAGACCATGTGGTGTTCCCCCTCTGGTTCCCCTTGTACCAGGGGAGAGGGCGGCCCATAGCCTTCAAATACACCGCGTTCAAATACACCGAGTTTGCGCAACTGAAGGTTGCACGAGCGGGCTGCGCCGGATAGGTTCACGTGCAACCGAAGGTTGCATATGATCCTGGAGGGTCACATGGAGTACGGAAGCATCGAACGGGAACTGCGCATCGATGCCACCCCCGAGGTGGTCTACGAGGTGGTCAGTTCCGCCGAGCACCTGCGCGAGTGGTGGCCCGACGACGCCGAGCTCGACCCGGTGCCCGGCGGGACCGGCCGGATCACGTTCGGCGACCCGGCCTCACCGGACGCGAAGGTCGAGCAGCTCACCGTCGTGGAGGCCGATCCGCCCCGCAGGTTCGCGTTCCGCTGGGTGTACGACCAGGGTGTGTCGGCGGCGCCGGACAACTCGCTGCTCGTCACCATCGACCTCATTCCGTCCGGCGAGGGCACGTTGCTGCGCTTCAAGGAGAGCGGTTTCCGCGAGCGCGGCTGGGAGGCGGCCGTGCTGGAGCAGGCCTACGCCGACCACGTCCAGGGCTGGGACCACTTCCTGCCGCGCCTCGTCGCGCGCGCCAACAGCCTGGTCGCGCGGCCGTGATCGACGACGACCTCTGGTCGGCGGTCGGCGACCCCACCCGCCGGCGGATGCTCGACCTGCTGCTGGTCGACGGCGGCGGTACCGCGACCACGCTCAGCGAGCAGCTGCCCGTCACCCGGCAGGCGGTCGCCAAGCACCTCGTCGTGCTGGACCGCGTGGGCCTGGTGCACGTGACGCCCGCCGGGCGCGAGCGCCGCTACGAGGTGGACGAGGCCCAGCTCGCCCGCGCGGTCGCCCAGCTGGCCTCGGTCGGCACGACCTGGGACGCCCGGTTGCAGCGGATCAAGCGGATCGCCGAGCGGATCCAGCGCGACAAGCAGGCAGGAGCCGATCAGTCATGACGACACAAGAGGCGCGCACCGGTTACACGACGTCGTACACCGTCGAGCAGTCACCGGACGAGGTCTTCGCCGCCGTCCTGGACGTCCGCACCTGGTGGACCGGCCAGGTCGAGGGGCGGGCCGACGAGCTGGGCGCCGAGTTCACCTACCGGCATCCCCCGCAGCACTACAGCCGTCAGCGCGTGACCGAGCTCGAGCCGGGCCGCCGCGTGGTCTGGCGCGTCACCGACAGCCACCTGTCCTTCGTCTCGGAGCCATCTGAGTGGACCGGCAGCGAGATCGTGTTCGACATCGTCGCGGTGGCCGGCGGCACCGAGCTGCGGTTCACCCACGTCGGCCTGGTGCCGGACGTCGAGTGCTTCGGCGCGTGCTCCGCGGGCTGGCTGCACTACGTCAGCGGCAGTCTGCACAGCCTGATCACCACTGGGCAGGGCCTGCCCGATCCGTGGTGACGCAACCCGACAGGAGAATTTGATGTCCGATCAGGCCGCCAAGGCCGATCTGCTCCGATCGCTGCATGTCCCCGGCGCTCCGCTCGTGCTTCCGAACGCCTGGGACGTCGGCAGTGCCCGCGCCATCGTCGACGCGGGCTTTCCGGTGATCGCGACCGCGAGCAACGCGATCGCGGCAGCGCTGGGCTACGAGGACGGTGAGGGTGCCCCGCGGGACGAGATGATGTTCATCGCCGGGCGCATCGCGGCGTCGGTCGACGTTCCGGTCACCGTTGATGCCGAGGCGGGCTACGGGCTGGAACCTGCTGAGCTGACCGAGTTGCTCGTCGGGCTCGGCGTCGTCGGCTGCAACATCGAGGACAGTGACCACGCGAACGGTGGCCTGGTCGACGTCGACGTGCGCGCTTCCTACCTCGCGGAGATGCGAGCGGCGGCGGACCGGATCGGCGTGCCGCTGGTCATCAACGCCCGCGTCGACTCGTTCTTCCCGGCCTCGCAGATCTCCGGCGACCGGAGGCCGGCCGAGGCCGTCAGCCGGGCCGAGGCGTACCGGTCGGCCGGCGCGGACTGCGTGTTCGTGCCGGGAGCCGGGCCGGAGGAGCTCCGCACGCTCGTCACCATCGGCGTGCCGGTGAACGCCGGGCTGCCGCTGAAGGGCGGCTCGCTGGCGGAGCTTCGCGCGGCCGGCGTGGCCCGCGTGTCAGTCGGTCCGCAGCTCTACCGCAGCGCGCTCGAGAATCTGCGGGCCGATCTCCGGCCGCTCAGCGCGCCCACTGCGTGACGACCGGTGTGCCGTCCAGTGCCGTCACCCTGATTCTGACCAGCCCGGACGGCACACCGGTCGCCGTGAACCAGCCATCGGTGATCGGCGCGGCACGGCTGGAGCGCGGCGTCTCCACCACAGCCTCACCCTCGGCGCCGGTGACCAGGCCACGAACCATGTCGCCGCTGATCTCCAGGTTCACCGTCACCCGCTCGGACTCGAACGCGAGCAGCGTCGGCCCGTCACCGCGCACGAGCGCGTCCGACTCCAGCAGTTCGGCCAGCTCAGCGTCCAGCGTCCGCAACGCCAGCGCGGCGCTCGCGTCACGCAGCACGCCCGCCGGCACCGGGTCGAACTCGTCCGCGGCGGCGCGCAGCTCGTCGAGGAAGTCGTCGTCACTCATGACCATTCCTCCAGCAGTGAGTCGCCCCTGACCAGCGCTTTCAACCGGTTGAGGCAGCGCTGACGGATCGGCCCGATGCTGCCGACCGGCATGTCGAGGGCAAGCGCGACCTCGGCGTACGCGGGCGGCGGCGAGGCCATCAGCACCCGCAGCAGGCGGCGGCACCGGTCCGGCAGCGTCTCGAACACCCGCCACAGCACGGCGTTGCGTTCACCGACGAGCAGGTCGTGGTCCACCGGCGGCGTGGGGTCAGGGGAGTCGGCGATGTCCTCGACCGGTTCCGGGAGCCGCCCGGCACGGCGGAGAAGCTGCAGGCACTCGTGCCGCGCGGTAGTGGAGAGCCAGCCGGCCAGGCGTTCCGGCTCGGCGATCCGGTCGAGGTGCTCGACCAGCTTGATCCAGGTGCACTGCACGGCGTCGGCCGCGTCGGCGTCGTTCAGGCGAAAGGCCCGCGCGATCGACCACAGCAGCCCGCCGAACTGTCTGACCAGCGCGTCCCACGCGGCCTGGTCACCACGCGCGGCCGCGGCCAGCAACGCCGGTATGTCCATGTGGACATGATGCCGGGCAACACGGTCCTGATTCGCGAAATAAGCGCCCAACATCGGCTACACAGGTGCATCCTGATGTCCGGCAGACCAACCTGAGGACTGATGACCATGACCAGTGCGACCGCGGCCTCCCGCCACAACTGGGAGTCGGACCTGGAGCGCTACCGCGACCAGGCGGTACATGTGCTCGAGGCGCACGTACCTGCGGAAACAGGCTGTACCGAGTGCGGCGACCCGTGGCCCTGCGCCCGCGCGTGCACCGCCGAACTCGTGCTCGAACTCTGACCGCTTAGGACTCACCCCGCGGGCTTCGGCCGCCGCGGCGCACGCCCGCTTTCCTACGAGTTCACCCGATCGAGGAAAGCCACCACGTGGCCGACCATCCGGTCGACCTGTTCGCCCAGCGTGAGCGACTCGTGAAACCGCGAGCCCGGCCCCGCGCTCTTCTTCCCGCGCAGATACAGCGAGCACGCCAGATCGGCGCACAGGTAGACGCCGACGGAGTTGCCCAGCTGCCCGGACTTCCCCGCCTTACGCGCGGTCATCAGTGCCACCCCGTCACCGGAATGCGTGGTCAGACACCACGCGCACATGGTCTTACGGGCGTGCGCCGCCGGTGCCGCCTTGCGCAGCGCGATGCCGACGAGCCGGCCCTCCAGCTCGATCACGAGGTAGAAGCGGTCGGGCGCGGCGGGGTCGCGCCAGCCGAGGATGTCCAGGTCGTCCCACGGCCGGTTGGCAAGATCCCTGGGTACGTGCATGCGCTTCGCCTCGCCCTTGGTGGACGGCGGGCTCGGGGCGTTCGGCACGCTCGAACGCGGACACGCCGGTGACGCCTGCATCATCACCGAACCGACCAGCGGTGCGCTCATGATCGCGAACGCCGGTGCCCTCACCTTCCGGATCGAGGTGCCCGGCCGCGCCACCCACGGCAGCACCAGGTACGTGGGAGTCAGCGCCATCGACGCCTACCTGCCGATCCACCACGCCCTCGCGCGGCTCGAAGCCCGCCGCAACGACGTCCGCGACCCGCTCATGGCCGAGTACCCCATTCCCGTACCCGCTGTCCGTCGGAACCGTGCAGGCCGGCGACTGGGCCAGCACCGTGCCCGACCTGCTGGTGGCCGAGGGCCGACTGGGCGTGCGACTCGGGGAGAACCCAGCGAACGCACGCGCCGAACTGGAGCTGTGCGTGGCCGAAGCCTGCGCGGACGATCCGTGGCTGCGGTCGCACCCCGCCACCGTGACGTGGCCCGGTGGCCAGTTCGCCAGCGGCCGGTTGCCGGCCGGGCACCCGCTCGCGGACCTGGTCGGCGCCGGGCACGCCGACGTCACCGGTGGCGCACGACCTGATGAGCGCGGCGCTCCCTACGGCAGCGATCTCCGGCTTTACTCGGGGGCCGGCATCCCCACTTTGCAGTACGGGCCCGGCGATGTCCGGCTCGCGCACAGCCCGCAGGAACAGGTCCGTGTGAGCGAGGTCGTCACCGTCGCGCGGGCCCTGGTGCTCGCGACGCTGCGTTCGGTCGGCACCAGATAGTCACTGCGAGCCCACGGCCACCAGTTTCGCGGTGATGGGTTCGAGCTCGGTGGTCAGCTCGTCGAGTTCGGCGGGAGTGAGGGCGTCGTACGGCGGGGCGGCGAGCTCGTCGGTCAGGGCTTCGATGCGTTGCTGGGTCTCGCGACCGGCGTCGGTGAACCGGCCCTCGGTGTCGACGAGCCCGCGCTCGCGCAGGCCGTCCATGACCGCGGCCAACCGTTTCTTCGGCAGGTGGTGGATGCGCCCGAACGACTCCGGCGGGTGAATGCCCTGTGCCAGTGCGGAAAGCACGTGGGCCTCGGTGCCGCCGATGCGCGCGCCGACGAGGGCGGCGACGTGCCCGTCACCGCGGTGCTCGCGCAGCATGGTCGCGGAATGCCACAGCCGGGTGACCGGGTCGCTCGGCACCGGAAGGGTGCGCATCCCGGCGTACATCACCCGGCCTTCGGTGGGTGCGCTCGTCGCGGCTTTGGTGGTCAGGTCGGCGGCGCGCACCAGGCCGGGGGAGCCGGCCAGGTCGTCGCCGAGGATCCGCCGCAGGGAGGCCGCGCTGCCCCGCTCGCGCGCGGCGACCGACGCCTGGGGCGGGATCGTCTCCCACGCGCTCGGGATGTGCCGCGCGGCCTCGCCGTCGGCGAAGCTGTAGAAGGCCGCGTGCACGACCTGCGCCGGCACCCGGCCCAGTGGTGCGGCGCGGCTGGCGAAGTAGCCGTCCCAGTAGTTGCGGTGGCCGAGCGCGGCCATCTCCTCGTTGCACTCGTCGGCGAAGTAGGTGACCAGGCAGATCGGCTCCAGGAGCTCGAACATGCGCCGAGCGGTGCGGGTCATGGCCTCCATCGTGCCAGCGCAGCGTTAATTCCGGTCCGGCAAGACCCGCCTGACCGTCAGATCCTGGATGGTGCTCGACCTGAAGCTGCCACGGTCGCCGCGGCTGCTGAACGCCGCCCGCTGGCTGGTATCGATGAAGGGCGACCCGCCGGGGGAGTTCCGGTTCGACGCGAGCGAGTACGACCGCGAGATCGCACGGGCCGAGCGGGACCACAGTGGGAGGATCGGGCACCGGAGGTCGTCGCGGCCGAAGCGCTCGACTCGTTGCGGCGCAACGATCCCAAGTCCGTCGCGGAGGTGATCGGCGAAAGCAGGGAGGGTGCCGCGAAACTCGGGTTCGTGCCGGTGCCATCGATTCGCTGGCTTGCCGCAAGGGCGCCTCGAAGTTGTCGCCGGTCACCGGCGTCCATGATCGGGTACGCGGGCCGGCGCGTGTCCCCCGCGGCAGCACGGGGGACACGCCGTCACGGGGTCAGACCCGGATCCGGTTCCACTTCTGCGCGTTCCAGTCGCCGCACCACGTCGCCTGCACCGTCGAACCGGGCGAGGGGCTCCAGTCCTTGTTGTCGACGCACAGCTGCGGGTTCGCGACGGACCTGATCTGCACCCGGCCCGCGTTGTCCTTGTGCACCGTCCATCTCTGCATCACGCCCGCCCAGCACGTCCACTGGGTCAGCGCGGTGCCGGCGGGTGTGTTCGCGTTGCCGTTGGGCAGGTCGAGGCACTTGCCGCTGTGCCCGTTGATGATGTTGAACTCGCCGTTGCCGGTGTGCAGGAAGCGCCACTTCTCCGGCGGTCCGGCGTAGCAGTTCCACTGCTGGATGCGGGCACCGTTCGCGGTGCTGCCGTAGGCGACGTCGAGGCAGTAGCCGCTGTGGGCGTTGGAGACGAGGAACGTGCCCTCGTCGGCGCTGGCCGTCGTCACCGACGTCAGGCCGGCGGCGATCAAGCCTGCGAACAAGGCCGCCAGTAGTCGTGTCTTGCGCATGAACTCCCCTTCGGTTCGATCGGACGGGGACTCGATGCCAGGCGGCGTTCGTCAGATACAGCGAATCAGAACGGGTTCGCCCGGCATCATGTGCGCATGGACATCCCGGCGCTGGTGGCCACAGCCGCACGTGGTGACCAGTCCGCGTGGGACGCCCTGGTCAGACAGTTCAGCGGCCTGCTGTGGTCGATCGCCCGCGCGCACCGGCTGAACGAGGCCGACGCGGCCGACGCCGTGCAGTGCACGTGGATCAAGCTGGTCGAGCACCTCGACCGCATCACCGAACCAGAACGCCTCGCCGGCTGGCTCGCCACCACCGCCCGGCACGAGTGTCTCCAGCTGATCCGGCGTTCCGGCCGCCTGCCGGTGCCCGCCGAGATGGTCGACGACTCCCCCGACCCCGCGCCACCGCTGGACCACGCGCTGCTGGTGGGCGAGCGGAACGCGGCGTTGTGGCGGGTGTTCGACGGATTGCCGGACCGGTGCCGTCGCCTGCTCCGGGTGCTGATGGCCTCGCCACCACCCACCTATGCCGAGGTCGCGGACGCACTGGACATGCCGGTGGGCAGCATCGGGCCGATCCGCCAACGCTGCCTCGGCCGGTTGCGCAAGCTCGCGGCGGGCTCGTTGCTGGAGGAGCGATCATGACCGACGACGACTTTCTCGAGCACCTGCGGTCCGTGGCCGCGCAGGTCGACCCGGTGCCCGCCGCGGTACTGCGGGACGCCGGCGCCGCGCTGACCTTCCGGGCTGTGGACGCTGAACTGGCGGAGTTGCTGACCTCGGACGCGCTGGTGCGCGGCGCCGGGCCCCGGCTGCTGGCGTTCGAGTCGGCGCAGGTCACGGTGAACCTGGAGATCACGGACACGTCCGTGCGGGGGCTGGTGACCGGCGCTCATGGCGAGGCGGTGGTGGAGACGCCGTCCTCGCGGACGGTCGTGCCGATCGAGGACGGCTGGTTCGTGGTGACCGGGGTGCCGTCCGGGCTGGTCCGGGTGCGGCTGACCGCACTGGACGGAACCCCGGTCGTGACGGTGTGGACCCGCTTCTAGTGGTGCGGCTCGCAACGTTGCGAGCCGCACCACTAGCGCAGGACCAGCACTTCGCGTTCGCCGTTCACGTCCCACATCGTGCGAGGCACGCACGACTGGAGCAGCTTCTCCCTGGCCTGCGGTGCGGTGAGGCCGCCGTTGACGAGGCTCGCGAGCCGTCCGGTGACCGCCGCGGCGGCGAACGACGTGCCGGACCAGAGTGCGACACCCCCGCGGAACGGCCCAAGTACGTCCTGGCCGACCGCGTAGAGGTCGATCCAGGCACCGTTCGCGCTGAACTCGGCGATCCGGCCTTCCTTGGTCGTCGCGCCGACCGCGAGCACGCTCGGCTCCGCGGCCGGGAAGGTGCGCAGCGGCGAGGCGTTGTTCGATGCGGCCGCGACGACGACCACATCCGCGGGCAAGTTCTCGATCGCGCTCTTCATGTTCGATGGCGTGCCGTGCTCCCAGACACCACCCCCGAACGACAGGTTGATCACCTTCGCCAGTTCCCCGAGCTCCGTGATCGCCTCCGCGACGAGCTCGTCCTCCTTCAACGGATCCTCGTGCACCGCCCGCCGCATCAGCACCTTGGCCATCGGCGCGTGCTGCAGGACCACCCCCGCGACGAACGGCCCGTGCCCGCTGAAGTGCGTGATCGGGTCCTCGTCCGACTCGACGTCAGCGTCCCCTGCGTCGACGTGGCCCGCGAGGTAGGAGCGATACGAGGCGCTGACCACCGCGACACCCGCGTCGATCACCCCCACCGGCACGGTCGGTACGGCCAGTGTCACGAGCTGTGCCTCGACGAGCACGGGCCAGCCGTAGCCGTGCGGATCTCTGCCACCCATGGTGTGTTCCCCTCCTGCGTCCGGATGAGCATTCGCCAACTCGGATGTCCGGACAAGGGTTTGCTGATACACACCGACCATGACGCTCGCCCGTGCGGAGCAGGCGAAGGACCTCGCGTACACCGAACCCGCCCGCGCCCGCAGGCTGGCCGAACCGCTGCTCGGCCTTGATCCGGAGACGGCGTCCGTCGCGCACCACGCGGTGGGCATGGCCTGGTCCGCGGTCGGGCGGCTGGGTGCGGCGGAACGGCACCTGCGGCTGGCGGTCTCGGTGGCGTCGCGGGCCGGGCTGGTGGTGCGGGCGGCACAGGCACGCGGCTCGCTGGGGTACGTGCTGACGCTGACCGGGCGCACATCCGAGGCGTTGCGGGCGCTGGATCGGGTGCCTTCGGGGTTGGACGGGGTGTCGGCGGCTCGGTTGCTGATGCAGCGGGCGTTGATCCTGACCGAGATCGGGCGATTCGCCGAGGCCGCTGCCGGCTTCGACGCGGCGCTGGCTCGCAACCCCGGCGACGTGTTGCTGGAGGCGACCATTCGCAACAACCGGGGGTTGTTGCGGGCGCATCGGCGAGACTGGCGCGGGGCGGCCGTCGATCTGGATCGGGCTGAGCGTTTGTACGTCGCGGCTGGGCATTCCGGACGGGTCGCGATGGTGTTCCACAACCGTGCGGTCGCGGCTGAGGCTCGGGGAGATGTGCCTGCGGCGCTGGCGTTGTTCGACGAGGCCGCTGCTCGGTATGCGGCGGCGGGGCGCAACCCCGGGTTGTTGCCGATCGAGCGGGCTGAGGTGTTGTTGTCGGTCCGGTTGGTCGGGGAGGCTCGCGCGGCGGCTTCGGCTGCGGTGGCGGAGTTCGCTCGGCAGCGAGCCCATGTGGATCTGGTGCAGGCTCGGTTGCTGGCGGCTCGGGTGGCGTTGGTGGCCGGGGAGTTCGCTGTTGCGCTAGAGGAGGCTTCGCGGGCTCGGCGGTCGGCGTTGCGGCAGGGGCGGCCGGGGTGGGCGGCGTTCGCCGGGTGTCTGGCGCTGCGGGCCCGGTGGGAGGCAGGAACGGCATCGCCGGCCATGGCCCGGCGGGTGGTTGCCGAACTGGAGGTCGAGGGATGGGTCGTGGCTGCGCTGGATGCGCGGCTGATCGTGGCACGGCTGGCACTGGAACGTTCTGCATCGGCGATTGCTCGTGAGGAACTCGGCACGGTTGCCGCCAGCGCACGCAGGGGTCCTGCCGAGCTCAGAGCCCGCGCCTGGCACGCCACCGCCCTCCTCCGCCTGTCCGACGGCGACCTGCGGGGCGCCGAAGCCGCACTGAGATCCGGCGTGGACGTACTGGCCGCGTTCCGCAACGGCCTGGGCGCCATCGAACTGCGCGCCCACGCCTCCGGCCACGCCGAAGAACTCGCCGCCACGGGCATGCGCCTGGCCCTGGCCTCGAAGGAACCCGCATCGGTACTCGGCTGGGCAGAACGACACCGCGCCGGGTCACTGAGAATCCGCCCGGTCCGCCCACCAGACGACACCGGTCTGGCGAGAGACCTCGCCGAACTCAGACACGTCGTGGCACAGCAGGAAACCGGCGACCAGCGAAAGCTGCTCAGACGCCAGGCCGAACTCGAAAACGCCATCAAGGCACGAGCCAGACACGCGACCGGAGTCCACACCACAGACCCGCTGCCGTCGACAGCCGACCTGACGAAAGCACTCCACACCAACACACTCATCGAGTACGTCGAGTCAGGCGCGCACTTCCACGCCGTCGTCCTCACCGACGGCCGCCTGACCCTGCACGACCTGGGCCCGACCGCCCCCATCACCAAGGACATCGAGGCGCTGAGGTTCGGCCTTACCCACCTCGCCCACCGCATGGGCTCGCCGCGCGCCCTGGCCGCCATCTCGGAACGCGTCGAGCAGGCAGCACGAAACCTCAAGAAAGCCTTGCTCACCACCACAGACAGACCACTCGTCATCGTCCCGACCGGCGCTCTCCACGCGTTGCCCTATGCGGCGATCACCACCAACCCGGTCACCGTCGCACCATCAGCGGCGCTCTGGCTCAGGGCCGCGACCGCGAAGCGGAAACACGAGGGCCACGTCTTCGCGGCAGGACCGGGCCTGGAGCACGCGGTGTCCGAGGTGACGACACTCCAACGCCGCTACCCAGGAGCCGTCAGGTTCACCGGCAACAGAGCGAAAGCCACGAAGGTCCTCGAAGCGCTGGACGGCGCCGAGCTGGCGCACATCGCGGCACACGGCAAGTTCCGCGCCGACAACCCGCTGTTCTCCAGACTGGAACTGGCGGACGGCCCGCTCACCGTCTACGACCTGGAGAGACTGAAAACCCCACCACGACACGTAGTGCTGTCGGCGTGCGAACTGGGCAGCTCAGGCGTGAAGCCAGGCGACGAGCTGCTGGGCCTGGCCGCGGCACTCCTGGCACTCGGCACCCAGACATTGGTCGCCTCGCTGGTACCCGTACCGGACGAGGCAAGCAAAAGACTCATGCTCAGGTACCACCAGCACCTCAAGAAAGGCCACGACCCGGCGGAGGCACTGGCGAAAGCACGCAGCAGTTGGGTCGATGTTGTATTTCAGTGCTATGGAGCTGCCTCGCCCCTGGTACGAGAGAATTAGGGGTCGCGTTCACCGTCGTCGACGGTGAGGCCCAGCACGTGGCCTACGTCGGGCTGACCACGCACCTGTGGATGGTGACGAAGAGACGCTCGCCACGCGGGTCAACGTGCTCGTCGCCGACCAGATCGCGCTCGGGCGACGGGTCCGGCACCGGCTGCGGCCCTTACTGAGCGGGTTGGCACTCAAGGGCTCTGACGATTAGGTCGTTTCCAGAGCCCTGCACCGACCCGGCCGGCCGTGGCAGCAACATGCCGACCTCTGTGGAGGGTCCCGAAACGATCACATACTCGGGGCGACACCATGTGGAACCGGGGGAGGAAACGTGCGAACCAGCACGAAGGCGGAGATCGCCCAGATCTCCGAGGCGGTAGCGCGGGCAGTGTTCACGCAGAGCAATCTGCTGTGGATGGTGCAAAGCGAGATCCAGGCCCGGCTGCCGGAGACCATCCGCCACTACGCCCAGGCATCGCTGCCCCAGCTCGCCCAGCTCGCGGTCGCCGAAGCCACCCCGGACCTGGTCGAGATGCAGGCCGCGGTCGAGGCAGCGGCGCGCAGGGAGCTGGAGGCCGACCTGACGGCGTTGGTCGACCGCGCCGCGGACGACCTGTTGCCAGACCTGGCCAGGGCCGCGGTGCGGGACGCGACACCGGATGCGGCGAAGCTGCGCGAGGAGCTGGTCGCCGCGGTGGCCTCGGAAGTGACCGGCCTCGTGCACGGTCAGGCCGGGCACGTGCTCGCGGACGTGGTGCGCCAGGCGACCGGCCAGGTGCGCGACGCGATCGCCGGCACCCTCGCGCAGCAGTCGGAGGAGGTGATCGCCGAACTGGCCCGCGCCGCGGTCGCCAAGGCCACCCCGGACCGTGACAAGGTGCGTGACGAGCTCGTGCACGCCGGGTCCGCCGCGATGATCGAGGTGGTTCGCGCGGCGGTCGAGGACGCGGCGGCCCGATGCGGTACGGGGCGAGGCGGGCAAGGTCCTCGCCTCGCTGGCCGATGCGGTGGAACGGGCGGCGGAGGAAGTACTGCCGGGACTCGCCCGTGACGCGGTCGCCAGGGCCACCCCGGATCTGCGGCTGCTGCACGACGAACTGGCCGGCAAAGCCGCGGTCACGGCGACCGAGATGGCACAGGAGGCGACCCGTGCGGCTCTGCCGGACGTGGTCGGCAAGGTGTCCGAGGAAGCGTTGAACTCGGTACGGGGCGCCGTCCGCGAGGAGGCGGAGAAGGCGTTCGCGCAGTACGCGCCGAACCTGGTCACCGTCGTGCTGCCCCAGGGCGGGAAGGTGGAACTGGGCGCGGACACGCATGCGGCGCTGCCGCAGTTGCTGGTGGCACTGCACGCGCGCTGCCATGTGCTGCTGGTCGGCCCGGCGGGCACCGGGAAGTCCATGCTGGCCAAGCACGCCGCGGGGGCGTTGGGCCTGGAGTTCCAGGCGCTGTCGCTGGGCCCGACCACCCCGATGAGCAAGATGTTCGGCTACTACGACGCTCACGGCGTGTACCGCGACACCCCGTTCCGTCGCGCGTTCGAGCACGGCGGCGTGATGCTGCTGGACGAGCTGGACAACGGCCATCCCGGGCTGCTCGCCGAGCTGAACCAGGCGCTCGCGCTGGGCACCTGTGCGTTCGCGGACCGCATGGTGGACGCGCACGAGAACTTCCGGTTGGTGGCCACCGGAAACACGTATGGCACGGGAGGTGACCGGCAGTACGTCGGCCGGCAGACGCTGGACGCCGCCACGCTGGACCGCTTTGTGGTGATCGACGTGCTGATCGACGAGGGCCTGGAGGAGCGAATCGCGCTACGGCACGCGCCCTCGCACTCGGACGCGGTGCACGAACTCCTCGCCGAAGTTCGAGATCTGCGGGAGCTGGCGGAGGACAAGAAACTACCGGTGCTCTTCTCGCCACGGACCAGCATCGACGGCGCCAAGCTGCTGGAGGCGGGCGCCACCGTGGACCAGGTGATGCAGTGGCGGGTGGTGCGCGGCCTCTCCGACGCCCACCGCAGGGCACTCGGGCTGGACTGATCCATGCATCCCCTGAAGTTGGAACCACTGATGTCCTGGAGCGAGTTCCTCGACGCGGCCTCAGCACCGCCGACCAGTCGCCACGCGGACAGCAGGAGCGCCGATCGCGGCTGGCACGGCGCCTCCTGGGAGCAGGCGGTCGAACTGGCCATCGACGGCTGGCCGCTGGCCCTGGAAGAGACCGACGTGACGGTCGCCGAGCTGCGGGAGAGAGCGGGACTCTCCCACTCGGTCACCCTGCTGGAACCGACGTGGGATGTGACCGGCAGCGAGGTGGACGTCGGCGCCTACCTGTCCGGAGTGCCGGAGTGCATGGTGGACGCGGTGCCCCGGCAGGTCTCCCGGCGCGGCAAGGTGATCACGTTCCTCGTTCCCGGCGGCTACTCGAACACGATCGCGCATCACGTGATCATCAACCGCGGCCTCGCGCTGGCCACGCTGTGTGCCGCGATCATCGACGCCGGGCACAGCGTGGAAGTGTGGTCCGGGTTCGCCGGGACCTTGCCGCTGGGCAGGACCGCGAACCGCTTCTGCGGCATGGCAAGGGTGATCACGGCGGGCGAGCCGTTCGACGTGGGCAGGCTGATCTTCGCGGTGGCGCATCCCGCGATGTTGCGGCGGCTCTGGTTCGGGGTCTGGGACGCGCAGCCGAAAGCTGTCGCCACGGCGATGGCGGTGGGCTGCTACGGATCTCCCCCGTACACGCTCGAAGCCACCGACCTGCCCGACGAGATCACCGAGCCGTACGTGTTCCCGTTCCTCTCCGAGGAGGAGCGGCAGTGGGACGACCTGCCCACCGCGCTTTCCTGGGGGCGGCAGGTTTTCAGTGACCTCGGGCTGATTCAGCACTGACATCACCAGCGCACAGGACGGCGGGGACCGCCGTCAATCCTGACCCCCGATAACGTTCACTTATCGGGGGTCAGACTTTTCGTGCCTAATTGCGTAGCGTTGCGTTGGTTAACGTAACTGCACACGTAATTCTGCTACGATATTCTCGTGGAGACGAGCTGCAACTTCCCCGGCTGTGATCGCCCCGTTTTCCGAGGTGGCGGACCCGGCAGGCCCTCGGAGTACTGCGACCTGCCCGAGCACACCCGGTGGAGGGCCTGGCGGGAGCGCCAGCGGCTCGCTGAGGCACCCGAGCAAAACCTGGAGGTCGTCACCGTGACGAATCTCCCCAGGGTCTCCGGTACCGCCAAGATCAGGGCCGAAGAGCTCCTCGACCGCTTCCGGGTGCTCTCCGAGCAGATGACGCAGACGCTGGGACGGGCCGTCGGCGAGCTGAACGCGATGGCCGATCCGAGCGTCGCGGAGAGCCAGATCCAGGCTGCGGAGGCTGATGCGGCGCGGCGGGTGGCCGAGGCTCAGTCGGAGCTCGCGGCGGCGGAACGGCGCCGCCATGATGCCGAGCGGGCGCGCAAGGTGGCTGAGGAGACCACCGAGCAGGCGGTGCGGGCGGCGGAGGAAGCCGACGAGACCGCGGACGCCGCGCTGACCGAGCGGGATGAGGCTCGGGAGGCGGCACAGGCTTCCGGGGAACGGGCCGAGGCGGAGATCGCCGAGGTCAGGGTGCAGGCGGCGGCGCTGATCGAGGAGATTCGGGCCGAGGCGGACGAGAAGGTGCGCCAGGCCGTCGAGGCGGCGGACCAGGCTCGGGCGGACGCGGTGAAGCACGCTGAGCAGGCGCGGCGGCAGGCGGCCAAGGAGATCGAGCAGGCCGGCGCCGAGGCTGCTGCACAGGTGGAGCGAGCCCGTGCCGAGGCTCAGGGTCAGGTCGAACGCGCGCGTGTCGAGGCCGAGGCGGAGGTCGAACGTGCTCGCGCGGCGGCTCAGGCCGAAATGGAACGCGCTCGCGTGGCGGCTGAGGTCGCCGTGCAGGCTGCTGACCAGGCACGAACCGACGCTGTGGCGCAGGCGGAGGAAGCTCGGCAGCAGGCCGCGGACACCGTCAGCCGGGCCGCGATGGCCCGCGACCAGGCCGTCGTGCGGGCGGAACGGGCCGAACAGACCGCTTCTGACGCACGGACCGAGTTGGAGCGGACGCGGGGCGAGTTCGACGTGCGTCTCGTGCAGGCCCGGCAGGAGGGTGTGGAGCAGGTCGCGGCGGTGCGGCAGGCCCTCGCCGCGGTGGAGGACGCGCGGGCGCAGACGCTGACCCGGGCCGAACGGGCTGAGCGGCAGCTGGACGAGGTGGCGGCGGAACTGCGTGCGTTGCGGGCGGTGGCGCCGAAGTAGGCTGATCGCGATGGACGAGCTGAAAGGCGACTGCGCCAACTGTTTCGGGTTGTGCTGCGTCGCGCTGCCGTTCGCCAAGTCGGCGGACTTCGCGGCAACCAAGGACGCCGGTACCCCGTGCCGCAACCTGCTCGCCGACCACCGGTGCGGCATCCACGACCAGTTGCGGCCCAAGGGGTATCCCGGCTGCACGGTCTACGACTGCTTCGGCGCCGGTCAGCGGGTGTCTCAGACTGTGTTCCAGGGCAACGACTGGCGCACGGGCGAGCGGCAGAAGATGTTCGCGGTGTTCCCGGTGGTGCGGCAACTGCACGAGTTGCTCTGGTACCTCGCAGAGGCCCGGCGCCTCGACCCGCACGACGACCTCGACGCCGCCTACGCCGAGGTCGAGCGGCACACGCTCGTGGAACCGGACGAGATCCTCCGGCTGGACGTCACGGAGATCCGGGCGAAGGTCAACGTCCTGCTGCTGCGCACCAGCGAACGGCTGCGCACGAGCGCGAAGTCCTACCGGGGCGCGGATCTGATCGGCGCGCGCCTGCGGAACAAGAACCTGAGCAGCGCCGACTTCCGCGGCGCGTACCTGATCGGGGCGGATCTGACGAACGCCGACCTGTCGCGGGCCGACATGATCGGTGCCGACCTGCGGGGTGCGGAACTCGCCGGCGCGGATCTGAGCACCTGCCTGTTCCTGACGCAGCCGCAGGTCAACGCCGCGCGCGGGAACGCCGGGACGAAGCTGCCGGCTGCGTTGAGCCGTCCGGTGCACTGGAACCAGGCAGGTGCCGGAAAACGCGTCAGATGACGTTCAGGACGCTGCTTCCTGCGCAGCGAGGGCACCGGCCGTCGCAACGACCTCGTTCGTGACAACTACGCCGCCTGACGGCCGGTGCACCCAGTAGGAAGCGTTGCGGCACGCGGCGGATGTCGCGAGAGGCTTAGGTCCCGACGTACGGCCGGACTACGGAGCCGGCGCACCGGGACCGTGACGATGTGCTCGGTGCGCAACCGGACCGGCCCCGGTCACGACGGTGAGTCCGGTTAGACCGAAAGGCGTTGCTGGGCGACGGCGCGCGCGAAGCCCTCGACGTTGTCGATCATGATGTTGTGGCCCGTGTTCGGCACGGAGACGAGCTGGACGCCGGCCGCGACGAGCTCGCGGGCGCCGATGGGCGGTGCTTCCTCGGGGTGCAGGAAGACGCGCGGGATCTCCAGTTCCAGCAACAGTTTGCGCATTGTCGGGGAGGTGCCGCGGACGAGGTCGACGGCGCTGCGGTAGAGCGCTTCGCGGCCGGCCATGCGCATGGTGGCGGCCCAGTGCGGGCCGACGTCGCGCAGTACCCGGTCGAAGCCGTGGGAGAGGAACTCGGCTTCGCTGTAGGCGGCGATGCCACGGCTGCCGGGGACGCCGAGGGACGGGGTGTCCGGGTCGATGTTGGGGTCGACCAGCACGAGCGAGCGCACCATCTCGGGGTGCCGGGCGGCGAGCACGATGGCGACGGCGCCGCCCATGCTGTGGCCGATGATCTCGCTGCGCCGCAGGCCGATCTTGGCCAGTGCGACCGCGAGGGCGTCGGCGTGGCCTTCGAGCGAGTAGGCGAACCCGGCGGGGCGGTCGCTGATGCCGAACCCGAGCAGGTCCATCATCAGGCTGCGGCGGCCGGCGAGCAGTGGGTGCGCCACGGCTTCGGCGTAGTAGGGCGCGGACGAGGCGCCCAGGCCGTGCAGGTAGACGCGGGCGGGTTCGGCGCCCGGTACTTCGACCCAGCGGATCCGGACCCCAGGTCTGATCTCGACGGCGCGCATGTCTCTCCCCGCGGTGATTCGGCGTTGGGACCCTACCCCGCGTTCACGTGAAGTGAGACCGCTTTCCAGACTAGGGCCTGGTTTCGCCCGGTTTCGCTCAGTGCACGAGATCCGCCACGAGCGCTGCGAGGAACAATGTCACTGCGGTGAACACGAAGGTGTAGCTGAATCCTATGGCCGCGTGCAGTGATCGTGATCGTGCTCCCTCACACAGTGCCAGCTGCCAGTAGGCGGCGCCGAGTCCGAAGATCAGCCAGGGCACGACGAGCACGGCGTTGAGGGGGCCGCCGAGCAGGGCGTTGATCGCGAACGGGGTCAGCACGGTGAGGATTCCGGTGCCGGCCGCGATGGTCCACGGCCGCCGGGTGGGTTCGCCGGAGAGGCGGGTGGCGGCCAGGGCCACGAGGGCGGCGAGGGTGAGGGCGGTGGCCAGCAAACCCAGCAGCCAGGCGCTTTCCTGGTCGGTCGAGGTGATGGGCACGAGGGCGACCGCGATGAGCAGCACGACGACGGTGGGGGTCAGCGGCAGCACCCAGGCGTGGCGGAGGGTCACGGCGTGATGGTCGCCGATGCGCGCGTTGAACGGCAGCGGCCGAACGGTGGCGTTAGTCGATCCCTGGGCGCGATGCAGACCTTCACGGTGGGCGTCAACTGATTC
>CAVYUS010000010.1:0-1048194 GCA_963771775.1 uncultured Actinomycetota bacterium | reverse complement strand
GTTCGGTACTCCTTTCCCCAACCGCAAAAGCGGCAAGACGGCGGCATGGCTGTCGCCGACGAGCCGCTACGGTTGGGAGCGCTCCCAGAATGCGACCTCACACTCTGCACGAGGAGCTGAACCCATGTCGCGACGGCGTAGTCGCCCGGCCACCACGCTGGTAGGCCTGCTCGTTCTGACCCTGTCCGCGTTCCTGTCGCCATCAGCATCGGTGGCCGAAACCGCCGACACATCCCACCCGCTCGCGGTGCCACTCACTCAGCTGACCGTGGTGTCCGAACGGGTTGCTTTCGGTCTGCAGCGTCCGATCGCGATCACCGGGCTGCCGGACGGCCGGATGCTGATCGCGGAGAAGGAAGGCACCGTCCGCTCCTACCACCCCGACACCGGTTTGGCGGCCGCGCCGGTGCTCGACCTGACCGCACGGATCGACTCGTCGGACAACGAGCGTGGCCTGCTCGGCATCACGCCCGCGCCGAACTTCGCGCGGACCGGGATCCTCTACGTGGCCTACACGAGTCTGCCGGCCGGCGCGCTCACCCTGGCGCGAGTGCCCATCGGCGCTCCTGAACGGCTGCAGGTGCTGCTCACCCAGGAGCACGCCGAGTACGGCAACCACAACGGCGGACAGGTGGCGTTCGGCCGCGACGGCTACCTCTACTGGTCGACGGGCGACGGCGGCCACGCGAACGACCCGTTCAAGGCCGGTCAGGACCTCGGCACGCTGCTCGGCAAGATCGTGCGGATCGACGTCAACCGCGCCTGCGGGGCAAAGCCCTACTGCGTGCCCCCCAGCAACCCGTTCGTCCGCACGCCAGGTGCGCGGCCGGAGATCTGGCTTTACGGGCTGCGCAATCCGTGGCGGTTCTCCGTCGACCCGGTCGACAATTCGCTGTGGATCGGTGACGTCGGCCAGGGTCTGGTCGAGGAGATCAACCACATCCGCCCGTGGCAGGGCGGGGCGAACCTCGGCTGGTCCTGCCGGGAGGGCACGCCGGTGTTCGACCCGCAGCAGTGCCGGCCGGGCGGGCGGTACACCGACCCGGTCTTCGAGTACGACCACTACAACGACAACTGCTCGGTGACCGGCGGTGTGGTGTACCGCGGGTCCCGGACCCCGGAGGCGTGGGGAACCTACGTCGCGGCCGACTACTGCTCGACTCGGGTGTTCGCCGTACGGCCCAAGCCCAGGGGTGGCTACGAGTCCGCCGTCATCGGCAACTTCCCCACCCAGCCGACCGCGATCGGCACCGACGTGCGCGGCGAGCTGTACGTGCTCAGCGATCTCCCGGGATGGCTGAACAAGGTGCGGTTCGAGCGGGTCCAGCCTGCGAACCGCTGAACCCAGCCCACTTCAGGCGCCGTACACCGGCACCGGCCGGTGGTCCGCGACGAGCTCGCGGACCACCGGCCCCAGCTCCTCCGGCTCCCACCGCGCGCTCTTGTCGATCTCCCGCCCGCGCTGCCAGCCCTGCACCAGGCACACCCGGCCGCCGTCGACCTCGAACATCTGCCCGGTGACGTCCGCCGACTCCGCGCTGCCCAGCCACACCACCAGCGGCGACACGTTCTCCGGCGCCATCGCGTCGAACCCGTCGGAAGGCGCGGCCATGGAAGCGGAAAACGTCTGCTCGGTCATCCGGGTCCGGGCCGCGGGCGCGATCGCGTTCACCGTGACCCCGTACCGAGCCAGCTCGGCCGCCGCGACCAGAGTCAGCGACGCGATCCCGGCCTTGGCCGCCGAGTAGTTCGCCTGGCCGACACTGCCGAACAGCCCGGCACCGGACGACGTGTTGATCACCCGCGCAGAGACGGTCCCACCCGCCTTGTGCACGGCGCGCCAGTGCGCCGCGGCGTGGTGAAGCGGCGCGAAGTGGCCCTTGAGGTGCACGCGCACGACCTCGTCCCACTCGTCCTCACCGCAGCTCACGAGCATGCGGTCGCGCACGATGCCGGCGTTGTTCACCAGCACGTCCAGCCCGCCGAACGTCTCCACCGCGGTGTCGATCACGCCGTGCGGCGCCGGCCCAGGTCCCCACGTCGTCGGTGCTGACGACAGCGCGCGGGCCGATCAGCGACGCCACCTCGGCCGCGGGCTCCAGCGACAGGTCGTTCACGACGACCCGCGCACCAGCCGCGGCGTAGGCCAGGGCGTGTGCGCGGCCGATCCCGCGGCCGGCCCCGGTGACGATGACGACCCGGTCCTCGCACAACCTCACGACGATCCTCCATCAGTCTTGGCCGCGGCCAGGAACGCGGGCACCTCTCCCCCGCCATGCACCACCAAAGTCGACCCGCTCACGTAAGAGGCCAGCGGCGAAGCCAGGAACACCGCGCACGCGCCGACCTCGTCCGGAGAGGCGAGCCGCCCCAACGGAACTGTTCGCGCGACGGCCGCGATGCCCTCCGAAGAGCCGTAGTGCAGATGGGACTGCTCAGTCAGCACCATGCCGACGGCGAGGGCGTTGACCCGCACCTTCGGCGCCCATTCGACCGCCAGCGAAGCGGTCAGGTTGTCCAGGCCGGCCTTCGCGGCACCGTAAGCGGCAGTGCCCGGTGACGGACGGCGGCCGCTGACGCTGCTCACCATCACGATCGAACCGCCCGCCGACTGGTCCTGCATCACCAGGTTCGCGGCCTGCGACACCAGCAGGGGTGCCAGCAGGTTCAGCTCCACGATCTTCTGGTGGAAGCGCGGGGAAGCCTTGTCCGCCAACGCGAACGGCGCGCCACCGGCGTTGTTCACCACGACGTCCAACCGGCCGTGCTCGGCGACGATCCCGGTGACCAGCGAGGAAACCTGCGCGGCATCCCGGACATCGCACGGCACGAACGAGGCGCCAGGCACCTCGGCAGGACGCCGAGCGCACGTCACCACCACCGCACCCGCGCTCAGGAACGCGCGGGTGATGCCCAGGCCGACGCCACGTACGCCGCCTGTCACCAGGACGATTTTTCCGTCGAGGTCGAGTTCCACTCCGCACCTACCCCGGTCGCTCCGGCACTGCTAAATTACCAAGCAATCGCTTGGTTCGGAAGGCGGCGCGATGGGAATCTCCAGCAGCCACACCGAAAACGGCATCATCGAGGTGACGATCGACTTCCCTCCGGTCAACGCCATCCCTGCCGAGGGCTGGTTCGAGCTGGCCCGGACGATCACCTGCGCTGGTGAGGATCCGGCCGCGCGGGTGGTGGTCCTGCGGGCCGAGAACCGCGGCTTCTGCGCGGGTGTCGACCTCAAGGAACTGCAGCGCTCCCCTGGTCACGACGCGCTGGTCGCGGTGAACCAGGGCTGCGCCAAGGCGTTCGCGGCCGTGTACGACTGCGCGGTGCCGGTCATCGTCGCCGTGCAGGGGTTCTGCCTCGGCGGCGGTATCGGGCTGGTCGGCAACGCGGACGTGGTCATCGCGTCCGACGACGCCACGTTCGGCCTGCCCGAGGTCGACCGGGGAGCACTCGGCGCGGCCACGCACCTGGCCAGACTCGTGCCGCAGCACCTGATGAGGACGCTGTACTACACGGCCAGGTCCATCAGCGCGCAGGAGTTGCACCACCACGGCAGCGTCTACCAGGTCGTGCCGCGCGAGCAGCTCGACGACGCGGCCCGCGAGGTCGCGAGGGAGATCGCGAAGAAGGACACCGCGGTGATCCGCAGGGCCAAGGAGGCCATCAACGGCATCGACCCGCAGCGGCCGCACACGAGCTACCGCTTCGAGCAGGGCTTCACCTTCGAGCTGAACCTCATCGGCGTGGCTGATCACGCCCGGCAGGCCTTCCTGGACGGAAACCATGCGCGACAAGCGACTGACAGCTGACGAGGCGGTAGCGCAGATCAAGGACGGCATGACCGTCGGCATCGGTGGCTGGGGTTCGAGGCGCAAACCGATGGCCCTGGTCAAGGCGATCCTGCGCGCTGACGTCACGGACCTGACCATCGTGAGCTACGGCGGACCGGACGTCGGGCTGCTGTGCGCGGCCGGCAAGGTCCGCAAGCTGGTCTACGGCTTCGTCTCCCTCGACTCCATCCCGTACGACCCGTGGTTCCGGCGTGCCAGGGAAACCGGCGCGATCGAGGTGCTGGAGCTGGACGAGGGCATGTTCCAGACGGGCCTGCGCGCGGCCGCGCACCGGTTGCCCTTCCTGCCGATCCGGGCGGGCCTCGGCTCGGACGTGCTCAAGTTCGCCCCGGAACTGCGCACGGTTCGTTCGCCCTACGACGACGGCGAAGAGCTGGTCGCCATGCCCGCGCTGAAACTCGACGTGGCGCTGGTGCACCTCAACCGCGCGGACCGGCACGGCAACGCCCAGTACCTCGGGCCCGACCCGTACTTCGACGACCTGTTCTGCCTGGCCGCGGACCGGCGCTTCGTCTCCTGCGAGCAGATCGTCGAGACGTTCGACGGACCGCCGCAAACCCTGCTGCTCAACCGGATGATGGTCGACGGCGTCGTCGAGGCACCGGGCGGAGCGGGCTTCACCAGCTGTGTTCCCGACTACGGCCGCGACGAGGACCTCCAGCGCCGGTACGCCGAGGCGGCGGGCGACCTGGAGAAATGGCCGGACTTCTACGAGAGGTTGCTCGGTTGAGTGACATCACGAGAGCCGAAATCTGCATCACCGCCTGCGCCGACCTGTTCGCCGGCGCGGGCGAGACGCTCGCCAGCCCGATGGGACTGACGCCGTCCCTCGGCGCCCGGCTCGCCCGGCTCACCACCGAACCGGACCTGCTGCTCAGCGACGGCGAGGCCTACCTCCTCACTCAGGAGTCCACAGTGGAGGGATGGCTGCCGTACCGGAAGGTGTTCGACGTCGTCGCGCACGGCCGCCGGCACGTCGTGATGGGCGCGAACCAGATCGACCGGTTCGGCAACCAGAACATCTCGGCGATCGGCGACCACGCCCGGCCCACCCGGCAGCTGCTCGGGTTCCGCGGCGCGCCGGGCAACACGATCAACCACCGGACCAGCTACTGGGTGCCCCGGCACGGCACGCGGATCTTCGTCGACGCCGTCGACGTGGTGTCCGGCGTCGGCTACGACCACGCTGTCGGCCCGTACCACGACATCCACCGCGTGGTCACGAACCTGTGCGTGCTCGACTTCGGCACCCCGGACCGCTCGATGCGCCTGGCGTCCGTGCATCCCGGGGTCTCGGTCGACGAGGTCCAGAAGCAGACCTCGTTCCCGCTCACGATCGGCGACGTCGGCGAGACCCGGCTCCCGACCGACGAGGAGCTGGAGCTGATCAGGACCGTGCTCGACCCGGCCGGCAAGCGGGACAAGGAAGTCCCGTCATGAGAACCGCGCTGACCGACCTGGTCGGCGTGCGGCATCCGGTGGTGCAGACCGGAATGGGCTGGGTCGCCGGCCCGCGCCTGGTCTCCGCGACCGCCGAGGCGGGCGGGCTCGGCATCCTCGCCTCGGCCACGATGACCTACGCCGAACTCGAAGCCGCCATCAAGGAAACCCGTTCGCGCACGTCCGCGCCGTTCGGCGTGAACCTGCGCGCGGACGCCCACGACGCGCCGGAACGGGTCGACCTGCTGATCCGCGAACAGGTCAAGGTCGCTTCCTTCGCGCTGGCCCCGAAACCCGACATGATCGCGAAGCTGAACGACGCCGGCGTCGTCGTGATCCCGTCGATCGGCGCGGCCAGGCACGCGGAGAAGGTCGCGAAGTGGGGCGCCCACGCGGTGATCGTGCAGGGCGGCGAGGGCGGCGGCCACACCGGTGGCGTGGCGACGACCCTCCTGCTACCGAGCGTGCTGGACGCCGTGGACATCCCGGTGGTCGCGGCCGGCGGCTTCTTCGACGGCCGGGGCCTGGCGGCCGCGCTCGCGTACGGGGCGGCCGGCATCGCGATGGGCACGAGGTTCCTGCTCACCCAGGAGAGCACGGTGCCGGACGCGGTGAAACACGCCTACCTGCAACGAGATCTGAACGGCACGGTCGTGACCACGCGGGTCGACGGCCTGCCGCACCGGGTGCTGCGCACGGACCTGGTCGACCACCTCGAACGGTCCGGCAAGCTCAGCAGTCTCACCCGCGCGATCACCAACGCGGCCAGGTTCCGGCAGCACACCGGGCTCTCCTGGCGCGCGATGATCCGCGAGGGCCTGGCCATGAAGCACGGCAAGGACCTCAGCTGGTCCCAGGTGATCATGGCCGCGAACACGCCGATGCTGCTGCGCGCCGGCCTGGTCGAGGGCCGGACCGACGCGGGCGTGCTCGCCTCCGGTCAGGTCGCCGGTCTGCTCCAGGACCTGCCGACGTGCCAGGAACTCATCGAGAACATCATCCGAGACGCCGAGCAGGCCATCGCCAGGATGGGACACGGCCTCAGAGACGTTCGATGATCGTCACGTTCGCCTGACCGCCGCCCTCGCACATCGTCTGCAGCCCGAACCGGCCGCCGGAGCGCTCCAGTTCGTGCAGCAGCGTGGTCATCAGCTTCGTCCCGGTCGCGCCGATCGGGTGGCCCAGCGCGAGCGCTCCCCCGTTCACGTTGACCCGCCCCAGATCGATCTTGAGCTCCTTCGCCCACGCGAGCGCGACGGACGCGAACGCCTCGTTGATCTCGAACAGGTCGATGTCGTCGATGGACATCCCGGCCCGCTCCAACGCGTAGCGGGTCGCGCGGATCGGCGCGGTCAGCATGTAGATCGGGTCGGAACCGCGGGCCGACAGGTGGTGCACCCGAGCCCGGGGCGTCAGCCGATGCTCGCGCAGCGCCCGCTCCGAGACGACCAGCACGGCCGAGGCACCGTCGGCGATCTGGCTGGACAACGCCGCCGTCGTCCGGCCACCCGGCCGCAACGGTTGCAGCGTGGCCATCTTCTCCACACTCGTGTCGAGGCGCGGGCATTCGTCGTGCGCGACCCCGTTGACCGGCGCGATCTCCCGGTCGAACCGGCCTTCCTTGGTCGCGGTGATCGCCCGCAGATGGCTCTGCAGCGCGAACTCCTCCATCTCGCGGCGCGACAGGTCCCAGCGCACCGCGATCAGGTCGGCCGCGCGGAACTGCGAGACCTCCTCGGCCCCGTACCGGTGTTCCCAGCCCTTGCAGCCCTCGAACGGGCTCACCGTCATCGCGGAGCCGATCGGCACCTGCGACATGTTCTGCACGCCGCCCGCCACCACGACGTCGGCCGTGCCGCTCATCACCGCCTGCGCCGCGAAGTGCACCGCCTGCTGGCTCGACCCGCACTGCCGGTCGACCGTCACACCCGGCACCTGTTCCGGGAAACCCGCGGCGAGCCACGACGTCCGGGCGATGTCGCCCGCCTGCGGCCCCACGGTGTCCACGCACCCGAAGATCACGTCGTCCACGTCCGTCGGGTCGACGTCGACGCGGTTGAGCAACGCCGTGATCACGTGTGCGCCGAGATCGGCCGGATGCACGTGGCTCAGCTCGCCGCCACGTCGTCCCGCCGGCGTCCGTACAGCTTCGATGATGTACGCCTCGGCCACGAAGGCCCCCTTCTACGTCTTCGGCCGTACCCTCGACTTTTTTGGCTGGCGCCCGGTGCCGATTCCGTCGAGCAAGATCGCGAGATACTGGTCAGCCACCGCGTCCGCGGACATTCCGCCGCCGGGCCGGTACCACCGGACGGCCACCCACACGGTGTCGCGGATGAACCGGTAGGCCAGGTCGACGTCGAGGTCGGCACGGAACACGCCCGCGCCCATCCCGTCCTCCAGCAGCACCGTCCACAGCTTGCGGAACTCCACGTTGCGGTCGTCCAGGTAGGAGAACCGCTCCAGCGGCATGAGGTGCTTGGACTCGTTCTGGTAGATCGCGACCTCGGCGTGCCGGGTGTCGATCGCCTCGAACGACGCGACGACCAGGGCCTTCAACGCCTGCCGCGGCTCGAGGCCGGCGTCGACGATCTCCCGGTAGCGCGTGAAGAGCTCGTCCAGGAAGGTCCGCAGGATCTCGTCCACCATCGACTCCTTCGAGTCGAAGTGGTGGTAGAGGCTGCCGGACAGGATGCCCGCCGCGTCCGCGATGTCGCGGACCGTCGTCTGCCCGTAGCCACGTTCCGCGAACATCCGCGCGGCGAGCTCCAGCAGCTCGGCCCTCCTGTTGCTCACCGGTCGTTCCTTCCTCATGGGTGCTGACTGCTCACCGAGACGACCTCACCCGTCAGGTAGGACGAGTAGTCGCTGGCGAGGAACACGATCACATTCGCGACCTCCCACGGCTCGGCGGCGCGCCCGAAAGCTTCACGGGACGCCAGTTCGGTCAGCAACTCCGCACTGGTGACCTTGGCGAGGAACGGGTGCGCCGCCAAGCTCGGCGCGACCGCGTTCACCCGGATGCCGTGCTCGGCCACGTCCATCGCGGCGCACCTGGTGAGCGCCATGACGCCCGCTTTCGCTGCCGCGTAATGGGCTTGGCCGCGCTGAGCCCGCCAGCCGACGACGCTGGAGTTGTTAACGACAACACCGCTTCGCTGGGCGACCATTTGGCGCAACACCGCTCTGGTGCAGCGGAACGTGCCGTTGAGCGTCACGTCCAGGACGCGCGACCACTCGTCGTCGGCCATGTCCAGCACCGACTTCTCGCCGCCGAGACCGGCGTTGTTGACCATCACGTCGATCCGGCCGTAGCGCTCCACTGTTTCGTCGATCAGCGTCTGCACCTGCTGCTCGTTCGTGACGTCGCATGGGATCGCGTGATCGGAGCCGAGCGCCTCGTGGGTCTCCTTGAGCCGGCGCTCGTGCCAGTCGCTGATCACGACGGTCGCGCCTTCCTCCAGGCAACGGCGTGCGGTCGCCGAGCCGATGCCGGTGCCCGCCGCGGCGGTGACCACGACGACCTTGTCCTTGAGCAGATCGTGTCCGTTCATCGCGGCAACCCCAGGATTCGGTGCGCGATGATCTCGCGCTGGATCTCGTCCGAGCCGCCGTAGATGGTCTCGGCGCGGCTGAACAGGAAAAGCCACTGCCAGTCGTTGCCGTCGATCATCGACCGCGGGCCGAGCACCTCCATGGCGAGCTCACCGAGCCGGCGGTGCCAGCCCGCCCAGAACAGCTTCATCACCGACGCCTCCGGGCCTGGTTCGTCGCCGAGCGTGCGGATCGTGTGCGAGCGCATGACGTGCAGTTCCAGCCACGCACGGGTGAGCTTCTGGCGCAGCACCAGGTCGTCCGGCGCCTCGGCGATGAGCCGGTCGAGCTGCCGCTGGAACGCGACCTGGTGACCGAGCATCGCGACGCCGCGTTCGAACCCGAGCGTGGCCATCGCGATCCGCCAGCCGTCGCCGGGCTCGCCGACGATGTTCTCCCTGGCCGTCACCGCGCCGTCGAAGAACACCTCGTTGAACTCCGACGTGCCGGTCAGCTGCCGGATCGGCCGCACCTCGACGCCCGGTTGCCGCATCGGCACGAGCAGGTACGACAGACCGTGGTGGCGCTGCGATCCCGGCTCCGTGCGGGCCAGCACGAAGCACCAGTCCGCGACGTGCGCGAGCGACGTCCAGATCTTCTGGCCGGTGATGACCCACTGGTCCCCGTCCAGCACGGCCTTCGTCGACACGTTCGCGAGGTCGGACCCGGCGCCCGGTTCGGAGTAGCCCTGGCACCACAGCTCTTCGACGGCGCGGATCTTGGGCAGGAAGCGCCGCTTCTGCTCCGGCGTGCCGAACGTGACGAGCGTCGGCCCGAGCAGTCCCTCGCCCACGACGTTCACCCGCGCCGGCGCGTCGGCCCGCGCGTACTCCTCGTGGAAGACGACCTGTTCCTCGATGCCGCGCTCACCCGGCCAGCCCAGGCCGGTCCAGCCGCCCTTGGCCAGGTGCCGGTCCCAGCGCAGCCGTTGTTCGAACGCCTCGTGCTCGCGGCCGGGACCGCCCAGGCCGCGGAGTTCGGCGAACTCGCCGACGAGGTTGGCGGACAACCATTCCCGCACCTCGCGCCGGAAGGACTCCATACGCCATAATCTACCCTACCAAGCACTTGCTTTGGAGGGTGTCGTGTCCGACGATCCAAGCAGGCAAACGGTTTCAGCGGTCCTCGACCGTGCCGCCGCGCTGCACGGCGCCGCGGAGGCGTTGGTGGACGGCGACATCCGTCTCACCTACACCGAGCTGCGCGCTGCCGTGCACACCGCCGCGCAAACCCTCATCGGGATGGGCGTGCGGCCAGGCGACCGGGTGGCCCTGTGCGCGCCGAACTCCCGGCACTGGGTGGTGGCAGCTCTAGGTGCGTTGCACGCGGGTGCGGCGCTGGTGCCGATCAACACCCGGTTCACCGCCGCCGAGACCCTCGACGTGCTGCAACGCAGTCACGCGCGCGCGTTCATCGTGGAAGGCGAGTTCCTCGGCCGGGATCGGCTCGCCGAACTGCGGGGCGAGCTGATCCCGGAGATCGTGGTGCGGCTGCCCGCCGAGTGGGCCGGCGCGGACGTGGGGCTGCCTCCGGTGGATCCCGATCAGCTCTGCGACGTCATGTTCACGTCGGGCACGACCGGGCGCAGCAAGGGGGCGATGAGCGCGCATCGGCAGTCGCTCGGCGTGGCGCAGGCGTGGGCTGCCTGCGGCCTGCTGACGGCTGCGGACCGCTATCTGATCGTCAACCCGTTCTTCCACACCTTCGGCTACAAGGCCGGGATCCTGGCGTGCCTGCTGACCGGCGCGACGATCGTGCCGCAGCCGGTGTTCGACGTCGTCGAGACGATGCGGCTGATCGAACGGGAGCGCATCACCGTGCTGCCCGGCCCGCCGACGATCTACCAGACGCTGCTCGACCACCCCGAGCGCGGCTCGTTCGACCTGTCCAGCCTGCGCCTCGCGGTGACCGGCGCGGCCGTCGTGCCGGTGGCGCTGATCGAGCGGATGCAGTCGGAGCTGTCGTTCTCCACCGTGCTCACCGCGTACGGGCTCACCGAGGCCGTGGTGGCGACGATGTGCCGTCCCGACGACTCGCCGGCGACCGTGGCACACACGTGCGGGCGGGCGCTGGCCGGGTTCGAGCTCCGGCTGGGCGAGCAGGACGAGGTGCTGCTGCGCGGCCCGAACGTGATGCTCGGCTACCTGGACGACCCGGCCGCGACTGCCGCGGCCATCGACGCGGACGGCTGGCTGCACACCGGCGACGTCGGCCGGATCGACGCCGACGGCTACCTCTCGATCACCGACCGGCTCAAGGACATGTACATCTGCGGCGGCTTCAACGTCTACCCGGCCGAGGTCGAGCAGGCGCTGGCCCGGCTGCCGGGGGTCGCGGAGTCCGCCGTGGTGGGGGTAGCCGACGAGCGGCTCGGCGAGGTCGGGGTGGCGCACGTCGTGACCTCGCCCGGGTTCGTCCTGACCGAGTCCGAGGTCATCGAGTTCTGCCGGGGCCGGCTGGCCAACTACAAGGTGCCGCGCGCGGTGGAGTTCCATCCCGCACTGCCCCGCAACGCCGGCGGCAAGGTCCTCAAACACCAACTGCGCAAGGAGAACGCGTGACTGTCTCGTACGAGCGGCGCGGCTCGGTCGCCGTCGTGACCATGAACCGGCCGGAGTACCGCAACGCGCAGAACTCGGCGATGACCTACGCGCTCGACGAGGCGTTCGTGCGGGCGGTCGACGACGACGAGGTCTCCGTGATCGTGCTGGCCGGCGCCGGCGACCACTTCTCGGCCGGCCATGACATCGGCTCACCGGGCCGGGACGTCGACGTGTCGTTCGAGCGCAAGGCCGTGCTGTGGTGGGACCACGTCGGCCGGGAGGGCGGCGATCTCCGGTACGCCCGCGAGATGGAGGTCTACCTGGGGATGTGCCGGCGCTGGCGGGAGATCCCCAAGCCGATGATCGCGATGGTGCAGGGCGCGTGCGTCGCGGGCGGCCTGATGCTCGCCTGGGTGTGCGACCTGATCGTGGCGGCCGAGGACGCGTTCTTCGCCGATCCGGTGGTGCGCATGGGAATCCCGGGCGTCGAGTACTTCGCCCACCCGTGGGTGCTCGGCCCGCGCGCCGCCAAGGAGGTCCTGTTCACCGGCGACCGCTTCTCGGCCCAGCGCGCCTACGAGTGGGGCATGGTCTCGCGGGTCGTCGCCCGTGACTCGCTGGAGACCGAGACGTTCGCCCTGGCCGCGCGGATCTCGCAGATGCCGCGGTTCGGCCTGGCGCTGGCGAAGCGCGCGGTGAACCAGTCCGAGGACCTGATGGGCATGCGGGCCGGCATGGACTCGGTCTTCGGCCTGCACCACCTCGCCCACGCGCACAACGCCGAGGTCAGCCCGGACGCGTTGGCGGGCATGGACGCCCGCTCGATGAAGAAGGCCTCCGGCTGATGGACCTCGCACTGGACTCGGACACCCAGGCGTTTCAGGCCGAGGTGCGGGCGTGGCTGGCCTCGCACGTCCGGCCGCTGTCCTCGATGGACACCGCGGCCGGGCTTCGAGGAACACCGCCAGTGGGAACGTTCGCTGGCCGACGCGCGGTTGTCCGTGGTGTCGTGGCCGGTGGACTTCGGTGGCCGCGACGCCTCGCTGCTGCAGTGGCTGGTGTTCGAGGAGGAGTACCACGCGGCCGGCGCACCCGGCCGGGTCTCGCAGAACGGCATCTTCCTGCTGGCGCCGACACTTTTCGCGCACGGCACCGACGAGCAACGCGCCCGTGTCCTGCCTCCCATGGCCAGCGGCGAGGAGGTCTGGGCGCAGGCCTGGTCGGAGCCCGAGGCCGGCAGCGATCTCGCGTCGTTGCGCAGCACGGCGGTGCGGACCGACGGCGGCTGGCTGCTGCGGGGACAGAAGACGTGGAGCTCGCGGGCGGCGTTCGCGGACCGGGCGTTCGGGCTGTTCCGCAGCGGCGGCGAACGCCATCGCGGGCTGACCTACGTGATGTTCGACCTGCGGGCGGACGGCGTGACCGTGCGGCCGATCGCGCAGCTCGACGGCGAACCGGGCTTCGCCGAGATCTTCCTGGACGACGTGTTCGTGCCGGACCACGACGTCATCGGCGAGCCCGGCGACGGCTGGCGGGTGGCGATGAGCACGGCGGGCAACGAACGCGGCCTGACGTTGCGCAGTCCGGGGCGGTTCACGGCCGCCGCCGCGCGCCTGGTCGAGCTGTACCGGAAGAACCCGGACCCGGCGCTGCGGGACCGGGTGGTCGACGCGTGGATCGGCGCGCAGGCCTACCGCCTGCACACGTTCGGTGCGCTGGCCAATCCGCCGTCCGGTCCGGCCGCCAGCGTCACCAAGGTGTTCTGGTCCGAGCTGGACGTCGCGCTGCACGAGACGGCGCTCGACCTGCTCGGCGAGGCCGCGCCCGGCTGGCGGGACGGGTGGCTGTTCTCGCTGTCGGGGCCGATCTACGCCGGTACCAACGAGATCCAGCGCAACGTGATCGCCGAACGACTGCTGGGGCTGCCGCGATGATGTTCACCCTGTCCGCCGAACAGACGGACTTCTCCGCCGTGCTGCACGACTTCCTGGCCGCGGGCAGGCGAGACCTGGCCGGGATCGGCGCCGACGAGGTGACCGATCCGGTCGACCTCGTCGTCCTGTTCGAGGAACTGGGCCACCACGCCGTGCCAGGACCGCTCGTCGAGTCGCTTGCCGTGCTGCCGGCGCTGGGCCAGTCATCGGGTTCGGTGGCGTTTCCACCAGAGGTGCCGTACGCGGTCGCCGCCGACCGGTACTTCCTGGTCGAGGGCACCACCCTGCGCGAAGGGCTGCCGGCGACCGAACTGTCCTCTGTGGACCCGACGCGCGACCTGGTCGAACTCGTCGGCGGAGCGGTGATCGCCACCGACGTACCCGCCGCCCGGGCGTTCGACCTCGGCGTTCTGGCGTGCTCGGCCCAGCTGCTCGGCCTCGGCCGCGCGATGCTGGAGATGACGACCGCCCACGCCCGCGCGCGCACCCAGTTCGGCAAGCCCATCGGCTCGTTCCAGGCGGTGAAGCACCATCTGGCCACCGTGCTGATCGGCCTGGAACTGGCCCGGCCACTGGTGTTCGGCGCCGCCGTCACCGTGACCGCCCGCGACGTGTCGGCCGCCAAGGTCGCCGCCTCGGACGCCGCCTGGCAGGCCGCCCGGACCGCGTTGCAGGTGCACGGCGCGATCGGCTACACCGCCGAGCACGAGCTCGGCCGGTTCCTGCTGCGCACCCGAGCCCTGCGCACCGCGTGGGGCAGCCCGTCGATGCACCGGACCCGCGTACTGGAGGCGTTGTGACACCGGAACAAGAGGCACTCCGCGACGCCGTCCGCAGCCTGCTCGACAAGCACTCGGACGTCCGCGCGGCCATCGAGACCCCCGAGGGTTACGACAAGGACCTGTGGGCCCGGTTGTGCGACATCGGCGTGCTCCCGATCCCCGAGGAGTACGGCGGTTCCGGCGCCGGTCTCGCCGAAACCCATGTAGTGCTGTCAGAACTCGGCCGCACCCTCACCCCCGCTCCCCTGCTGTCCTCGACTCTGGCCGCACAGGCGTTGCTGGCCACCGGCAACGAGGAGGCGTGCGGCCGGCTGCTGCCGCGAATCGCGGACGGCACGGTCGCCGCGCTCGTCTGGCCGTGGGGCTCCGGAACCATGTCCCTCAACGGAACCTTCCACTACGTCCTCGACGGCGACCTCGCCGAAATCGTCCTGGCGACCGACGGCGTTGATCTGTACGAGGTCAGCGGCATGACGTGCGAACACACCCCCACGATGGACCCGACCCGCCGCCTGGCCACCGTCCACCTGGCCAACGCCTCCGCGACCAGCCTCGGCCCCTGGTCGCCCGGGATCCGGGACATCGCTCTGGCCGCGCTGAGCGCGGAGCAGGTCGGCGCGGCCGCACGAGCGCTGGAACTCACCGTCGAGTACACCAAGACCAGGGTCCAGTTCGGCCGGCCGATCGGTTCCTTCCAGGCCCTGAAGCACCGGATGGCCGACCTGCACGTGCTGGTGGAGACCGCCAGGTCGGCGGCGCTCGCGGCCACCGACGAGGTGTCCGCGGCGGTGGCGAAGGTCTACTGCTCCGAGGCGTTCTTCAAGGTCGCGGCCGAGATGGTTCAGTTGCACGGCGGTATCGCGATCACCTGGGAGCACGACGCGCACCTGTATTTCAAGCGCGCCCACGGCAGTGCCCAGCTGTTCGGCAGTCCACAGCAGCACATCGACCGACTCGCTCCGTAGCGGTGTGAGTTCCGGTGTGTACCGGCACGGCTTCGCCTTACGCCGACCCGTATTTCTGTGGCCGGTACACCACGCGGCTCTGTGCGCAATCAATCCCCTGCAGACGCCATCAGGGCCAGGCGTCGGCCGGTTGGCGAGGAACGAACAGAAATTCTGGCAACGTGCCTAGACTCCTTTCTGTGAATGTGCAGACCTACGCCACGGTCACGGACCTGTGTGCGCCGCTCGCGGGCCGGTTGGAAGACGACACTCTGCGCTCGGTGCGCGAGGACTACTTCGGTGGCGAGCTCGGGCAGGCCGAGGCGACGCTCCTGATGAGCATGGCGTACGAGAACATCGGCATCACCCAGGAGGAGCTCGACCTCATCCAGTCCACATTGGATGATCCGGACAGTGCAGACCTGGCCGCGGTGCCGATCATCGCCGAGGTACCGCCGCTGCCGTACCGCTTCAGCGCCAACGCTCCCGCCGGTGCGCCGGATCCGAGCAAGGCGGACATCGTGCTTTCCGCCGACGCCGCACGGCACGGTGGACGCCGCTTGCGTCGCGTGTGGAGGGAAGCGCTCGACGGCGCGCCCGACTCGTCGAAGTGGGTGTACGTGCTGCAGGTGGCGGAAGGCGCCAACCTGCTCGGCGCGTTCGCCAGGCTCTCCGGCCGGTTGTGGTTGGTGCTGCGGGAGAAGTGGCCGCTGGAGGTCGTGGTCGAGGACCAGGCGCTGCCGCCGTACCAGGCCGCCGCCGTCACCGTGGCACCGCAGATCTGGAGCCTTTAGGCACAAGCGCTACATCTGCGCGGCGAGATCGCGGGCGACGTCGACGGCGATCGCCCGCGTCCGGATCGCGAGCGGAGACTCGGTGCGCCAGGCAGGCCAGTACAGCGACAACTCGCGGATAGGCGACGGCTTCAGCGGGTGGATGCTGAGCTGGTCGTCGGACCAGGCATCGGCTCCGTGCAGGGCGAGCCACGGCAGCACCGCCCAGCCGATGCCCACGCGCACCATCGACAGGATGGTTTCGTGGCCGGTGGTGCGGAACACGAACCGCGGCTGCGCGCCGGCGCGGGCGAGTGTGCGTTCCAGCCATCGCTGGTGATAGGTCTGCGGCCAGGCGACCATCGGGGCGTCGTCGAGCAGCTTCACCGGTACCGGGCCGTCCGGAAACGCGCCCGCGCCCGTCACCAGGAGGTACTGCTCGTCGAAGAGCTTGACGTGCTCGACGTCGCCGTCGACCGGGCCGTCGTGGAACAGCAGGTCGAGCTCCCCGATCCGCGGGTCCTCCGGGGTCACGTCGGACAGCCTGATGTCGCAGCCGGGATGGGAGTCCAGCAGCCGGCGGATCACGCCCGGCAGGATCAGGTTCGACACGCCCTGGAAGGTGCCGATGTCGATCCGGCCGGTGCCCGCCCGGAAGCGGTCGACGGCGTCGGTCAGCGCCTCGGCCTTCGTCAGCAGCTCGCGGCCGTGGGCCAGGACCACCTCGCCGAGCGGCGTGATCCGGACGGGCCTCGGCCCGCCGGGCCGGTCGAAGACCGGGCCACCGACGGCCTTCTCCAGCGCGGCGATCTGCTGGCTCACCGACGACTGGGTGTAGCCGAGCCGGGCCGCCGCCTGGCCGAACGTGCCTTCCTCGGCGATCACGGCCATGGCCCGCAGGTAACGCAGTTCGACGTCCGCCATGAGAGCTAATATAAGCGATAGCGATCGCCTTGATGCGAAATCATCGCTTTTCACGATGCTGCTGGCCGACCTAGCGTCGTTGCCATGACGAACGCGAGCACGATCACCCCGGCAGCCACGGCAGTCCCGAATCGGCCGTCCTGGCCGAACCTGGGACTGCCGAAACTGGTCTGGGCCCTGGCGGCCACGCACTTCGTCGGCCGGGCCGGCGGTGTGGTGCGGTCGTTCCTGGTGCTGTACCTGACGCAGGCCCAGCACCTCTCGCCGGCGAGCGCGGGCGCGGTGGTCGCCGCTGTCGGAGTGGGAGACATCGGCTCCCAGTTGCTGGGTGGCTGGCTGGGCGACCGGATCGGCCGGCGCAACACGATGCTGGTGGGGTTCGTGGGTGCCGCCGTGGCGCTCGCCGCGCTCGGCTCGGCGGACTCGATGTCCGAGATCTGGGTGGCCGCCGTCGGTGTCGGGCTGACGATCGAGCTGCACCGCCCGGCCGGGTCGGCCGCGGTGGCCGATCTGCCCACGCGGCAACGGATCCGTGCGTTCGGGTTGCTCTACTGGGCAGCCAACCTCGGCTTCTCGGTCGCCACGATCACGGCCGGGTTCCTGGCCCAGCACGGCTACGGGCTGCTGTTCTGGATCAACATCGTGGCCTCGCTGACCGCGGCGCTGATCGTCTGGCGGCAGGTGCCGGACACCCGTCCCGCGGAGTCGGCGCGGACGCGGCAGGCACTGCTGCCCGTGCTGCTGCGCGACCGGTTGATGATCGCGATGATGGCGATCCACGTCGGCTACTTCACGCTCTTCCTGCAGACGTTCACGACGTTGCCGCTGCTGATGATGGCCGGCGGTCTTGGTACCGCGACGTACGGCGCGGTGCTGGCGCTGAACGGGATCGCCATCGTCGCCCTCCAGCCGCTGGCGGTCCGGCTGCTCGCCGGCCGCAACGGCAGCGCGGTCTCAGCCGTCTCGATGCTGCTGGTCGGGGCCGGCGCCGCGCTCGGCGCAATGAGCCACGACACCGCCGGCTTCGCCGCATCGGTCCTGATCTGGACCCTCGGCCAGATCGGCGTCGCCGTCCGCTTCGGCGACACCTTCGCCGACCTCGCACCGGCCGAGCTGCGCGGCAGGTACATGGGCCTCGCCTCGACCACCTGGAGCATCGGCGCGGTGCTCGGCCCGCTGGCCGGAACCGCGCTGCTCGATCTGGCCGGACCAACCGTCCTCGGAACAACATGCGCGATCAGCGGGATCGCACTCTTCACCGCACAGCGGGCGCTCGTCCCGGCACTGCGCCGCCGGACCGCCGCCCAGACCGACTGATGGGAGCAACTGTGATGACCAAGCTGCGGTCGGCGCTCTGGCTGCCGATCTTCAACGAACTCGCTGACCCGCTGACGGTCGCACGGCTCGCCGCCGAGGCGGAGGAGGCCGGCTGGCACGGCATGTTCGTGTGGGATCACCTGAACTGGCAGGCGCCGGTCCGGGAGGTGGCCGACCCGTGGATCACGCTGGCCGCGATCGCCACCGCCACCGAACGACTCCGGTTCGGCCCCATGGTCACGCCGCTGGCCCGCCGCCGGCCGGCCAAGGTCGCCAGGGAGACCGCGACGCTGGACCGGCTCAGCGGCGGCCGCCTCACCCTCGGCGTCGGGCTCGGCAGCGACCGCTTCGCCCACGAACTGAGCGCGACCGGCGAGGAGCTCGACGATCGCCGGCGGGGACAGATGCTCGACGAGTCACTGGAGATCCTCACCGCCGCGTGGTCCGGCGAGCCGGTGCACCACCGCGGCACGCACTACACCGTCGACGGCATCTCGTTCCGCCCCCGGCCGGTGCAGCGGCCCGGCGTGCCGGTGTGGGCCGCGGGCTTTCCCGGCAACGCCAAACCGCTGCGCCGCGCCGCCCGGCACAACGGCTTCTTCCCGATCAATCTCGGGCACCCCGACCAGCTCGGCGACATCGTCACCACCATCACCGGCCTCCGGCAGCCGACGACGACCCCGTTCGACATCGCCGTCGCTCTCCCGCCCGGCACCGATCCGATGCCCTACGGCGAAGCGGGCGCCACCTGGTGGCTGGCGGAGTTCGAGCCGGAAACCGTGACACTGGACCAGGTACGCGGCGTACTCCGCGACGGCCCGGTGCAGCCTTGAGACCTCACCCGGCCGCCCCGGCTTCGCGCAGGATCCGCCGGAACGTGGGGCACTCCATGTGGCTGACCGCCGGGCAGGCCGCCGCGTGCCGCAGGCCGTCGCGCATGGCGGTCAGCCGCGTGATCGTGGCGTCCAGGTCGTCGGCCTTGCCCGCGAGCATCGATGCGGTCGAGGCGCGGGCGGCCGTCCGGGGCGAACATCAGCGCGATCTCGTCGAGCGTGAACCCGGCGGAGCGGCCGACGGTGATCAGGGCGAGGCGGTCGAACACGGTCTCGTCGAAGACCCGCGCGATCCCGCGCCGGCCGATCGAGCCGATCAGGCCGCGCTCCTCGTAGTAGCGCAGGGTCGACGCGGGCACGCCGGAACGCCGGACCACCGCGCCGATGCTCAGTTCTTCCACGACACTTGACCTCAAGCCGACTTGAAGTGGGACGGTGCGAGCATGACATCTGAGGCGAATGCCGAGCAGGCGGAGTGGTGGAACGCCGCGGGACAGGGCTGGGCTCGGGCGCAGGACACCGTGGACCTGGTGCTCGAACCGATCCAGGACCTGCTCGTCGGGGTCGCACGGGAACGGCCGCGGCACCGGGTGCTCGACGTCGGATGCGGCACCGGCGCGGTGACCAGGGCGATCGCAGCGGCTCTCGGCGATCCGGCGAGCTGCGTCGGCATCGACATCGCGGAGTCGATGCTCGTCGCGGCGCGGGAGCGCGGGAAAGAGCGGTTCATCCGGGCCGACGCGCAGGTCCACCAGTTCGACGAGAGCTTCGACCTGGTCGTCTCCCGGTTCGGGGTGATGTTCTTCGGCGACCCGGTGGCCGCTTTCCGCAACCTGCTGCGCGCCACCACGCCGGGCGGCGAGCTCTGCTTCATCGTCTGGCGGTCGGCGGACGAGAACCCGTTCATGACGGCCGCGGTCCAGGCCGCCGCACCGTTGCTGCCCGACGCACCGGCGCCTGATCCCGACGGGCCCGGACCGTTCTCGCTCGCGGACGCCGCCAAGACGCGCGAGGCTCCTCGAACAGAGCGGCTGGACCGGGATCGACATCAGCCCGGTGGACCGGATCTGCACGATGCCCGAGGAACTGCTGGTCCCGTACCTGAGCAACCTCGGCCCGATCGCCCGCGCGCTGGCGGAGGCGGACGAGTCGGAGCGGCCCCGGATCATCGCCACGGTCCGGAGCGCGTTCGACTCGTTCGTGCACGGCGACGAGGTGCGGATGCCGGCCGCCTGCTGGCAGATCACAGCGCTAACTCCACTCTGAGCTAACTCCACTCTGACTGGCGCTGCCACGTCAGCAGGTTGTCCAGGATCTCGCCGGACCAGCCGCGCGGGTCCAGCTCGGCGTGCGCGGCGTAGCGGCCGCGGTAGAACAGCAGCGGCTGCGCGTCGCGCACCGGGCCGAGCTCGACGACCGTGCCGACGATGATGTTGTGGTCGCCGGCCTCGTGCACCGCCGAGACCTGGCAGTCGACCCACGTGAGCGCGCCGTCGAGCACCGGGGCCCCGGTCGCCGACGGCGTCCACGAGAGGCCGGCGAACTTGTCCGCGCCGGCCTTCCCGAACACCGTCGACACCTCGCGCTGATCTTCGGCCAGCACGTTGACGCAGAACGAACCGGACGACGCCATCGCCGCCCAGCTGCGCGAAGTCCGTTGTGGACAGAACAGCACGAGCGGTGGTTCCAGCGACAGCGCCGCGAACGCCTGGCAGGCGAACCCGACCGGCCCGTCCGCGGACATCCCGGTCACCACCGTCACGCCGGTGCAGAAGTGTCCCAGCACGGACCGGTACTGTGTTAGATCATTTTGGCGGGCTACTTCTGGTGTCCCACGCTGAAGTCGTGTCCCCACAGGCTCACCGCCGTGCTCTCGCGTGCGATCCACTCCTCATCGGACACCTGCCGTCCCTCACAGCCGAACTCGACGTCGAACCCGCCGGGCGTCTTCATGTAGAACGACAACATCAGGTCGTTGACGTGCCGGCCGAGCGTCGCCGACATCGGCACCTTGCGCCGGGTCGCGCGATCCAGTGTCAGGCCGACGTCGTCGGTGTTCTCGACCTCGACCATCAGGTGCACGATCCCGCTCGGCGTCGGCATCGGCAGGAACGCGAGGCTGTGGTGGCGCGGGTTGCAGCCGAAGAACCGCAGCCAGGCGGGCGGTCCGTCGGCGGGCCGGCCGACGAACTGCGGCGGCAGGCGCATCGAGTCGCGCAGCCGGAAGCCCAGCACGTCACGGTAGAAGCGCAACGCGGCCTCGTCGTCCTTTGTGGACAGCACAACGTGACCGAGGCCCTGCTCCTCGGTCACGAAGCGGTGGCCGTAGGGAGAGACCACCCGCCGGTGTTCCAGTGCCGCGCCGTGGAACACCTCGAGCGTGTTGCCGGACGGATCGTCGAACCTGATCAGCCCGTTCACCCTGCGCTCGGCCAGATCCGCAGCAGAACCCTCGACCACGGCCACCCCGGCCGAGGCGAGCCGCTTGGCCACCTCGTCCAGCTCGGCCTCGGTCGCGACCTCCCAGCCGGAGGCCTGCAACCGGTCCGCTTCGCCCGGCACGATCACCAGCCGCGCCGGGAAGTCGTCCATCCGCAGGTACAGGGCACCCTCGGTCGAGCCCTTGCCCTCCACCATGCCCAGCACCTTCAGGCCGAACTCGCGCCACCGGGCCATGTCGGTGGCCTCGATCCGGAGATAGCCCAGCGACCGGATGCCCATCACGCCTCCCCGAGAAAGTCGACCGCGAGCCGGTTGAACTCGTCGAACTTCTCCAGCTGCGCCCAGTGCCCGCACCCGCCGAACACGTGCAGCTGCGCGCGCGGAATCAGCTTCAACGCCAGCAATGCGCCGTCCAGCGGGTTCACCCGGTCCTCGCGGCCCCACACCAGCAACACCCGCTGGCGCAGCTTGTAAGCCTCCCGCCAGAGCATGCCCTGCTCGAAGTCGGGGCCGGCGAACGACTTGCCCAGCGCGGCCATGGCGCGCAACGACTCCGGCTTCGACGCGGCCTCGAACCGTTCGTCGATCAGCTCGTCGGTGATCAGCGACTGGTCGAAGACCATGATGCGCAGGAACTCCTCGATCTTCTCCCGTGTGGGTGTGCGGGCGAACGCGCTGAGCTTGCGCACACCTTCCGTCGGATCCGGCGAGAAGACGTTCAGGCTGAGCCCGCCCGGCCCCATCAGCACGAGCCGCCCGGCCCGTTTCCCGTTGTCCAGCGCGAACCGGACCGCGGTGCCGCCGCCGAGCGAGTTGCCCAGGATGTGCGCCTGTGCCACGCCCAGTTCGTCGAGCAGGTCCTTCAAGGCCCGTGCCGCGAAGGTGAAGTACTGGTCGTGCTCGGCGGGTTTGTCGGACTGGCCGTAGCCGGGCAGGTCCACCGCCAGCACGCGGAACGACTTCGCGAACACCGGGATGTTGCGGGCGAAGTTGCTCATCGCCGACGCGCCCGGCCCGCCGCCGTGCAGCAGGACCAGCGTCTCGGCGTGGTCAGTACCCGCTTCGTGGTAGTGCAGTCGCACGCTCATCAAAGTCCCCTCAGAACAGGCCGTCGCGGACCTGGATGCCGAGCTCGCCCTTGCCGTACAGGACAAGTACTCGCTCCGGGTCGTTCGCCGCGTGCACCCGGGCGGCGTGCGCGTCACGCCAGAACCGGGGCAGCGGAAGGCCGGCGTTGATCGCCTTGCCGCCCGCGCTCTCGAAGAGCCGGTCGATCGCGGAGATCGCCCGCGCGCTGCCGAGCACCTGGTCACGACGAGCACGGAGACGCAGGTCGAGCGGGATCTTCGTGCCGGCGACCGCGTGTTCCCACTCGTCGGCGATGTCCTTCTCCAGCTGCCACCACGCGGTGTCGATGTCGTTGGAGGCCATGGCGATCCGCACCTGGGCGAACGGGTCGTCCACCGACTTCTCGCCCATGTAGGCGGCACGGACGCGTTCGCGGGTCGCGCCCACATGCGTCTCGTACGCGCCGACCGCCATGCCGATCATCGGCGCGGTGATGGCGAACGGGTGGATCGATCCGTAGGGCATGCGGAACAACGGTCCGGGATTGACTTCCTGGCCTGGGCAGACGCACCGCGCCGTGTGCAGCATGCTCAGCGTCCGATGCTCGGGCACGAACGCGTCAGACACCACGATGTCGTTGCTACCAGTGCCGCGCAGCCCGACCGTGTCCCAGACGTCGTTGATCGTGTAGTCGGAGATCGGCAGCAGGAACGTCCGGAAGTCGACCGGTTTGCCCTCGTCGTTCATCACCAGACCGCCGAGCAGCACCCAGGTGGCGTGGTCGCAGCCGGACGAGAAGCTCCACTTGCCGCTGAACCGGAACCCGCCCTCCACCGGCGTCGCCCGGCCGACCGGCGCGTACGACGACGAGATCCGGGTGTCCTGGTCCTCGCCGAACACCTCGTCCTGCGCCTGGGCGTCGAACAGCCCGACGTGCCACGGGTGCACGCCCAGCACCGACGCGACCCAGCCGGTCGACCCGCACGCGCTCGCGATCAGTTTGACCGCCTCGTAGAAGGCGAGCGGATGCGTCTCGAACCCGCCGTGCCGCACCGGCTGCAGCATCCGGAAGAACCCGGTCTCCTGCAACGCCTTCACCGACTCCGGCGGCACCCTGCGCAGCTCCTCCGCCTCCGCCGCGCGGTCACGCAGCGCGGGGAGCAGCTCACGCACCTTGCCGAGGATTTCCTCGCTCATCGAACTTCCTCCCTGCTCAGCTCCAGTGCGATGTCGATCAGCTGGTCCTCCTGCCCGCCGACGAGCTTGCGCTCCCCGGCCCGGACGAGGATCTGCGCGCCGGACACCCCATACCGTTCGGCCTGTGTGTACGCGTGTTTGAGGAAGCTGGAGTAGACGCCCGCGTAGCCCATCATCAACGCCATCCGGTCGAGCAGGCACTCCTCGGGCATGACGGGCCGGACGACGTCCTCGGCCGCGTCGACGATCTTGAAGAAGTCCACGCCCGTCTCGAAACCGAGCTTGTCGCACACGCCGACGAACGCCTCCAGCGGCGTATTTCCCGCGCCCGCACCGAATCCGCGCACGCTGCCGTCGATCTGCTGTGCCCCGGCGCGCGCCGCGGCGACCGAGTTCGCGACGCTCAGCCCGAGGTTCTCGTGGCCGTGGAACCCGACCTGGGCATCCGAGCCCAGCTCGGCGACCAGCGCGGACACTCGATCAGAAACCTGTTCCAGCACCAAGGCTCCGGCCGAGTCGACGACATAAACGCACTGACAGCCGGCGTCCGCCATGATCCGCGCCTGCTTCGCCAACGCTTCCGGCGGCTGCGAATGCGCCATCATCAGGAACCCGACCGTTTCCAGCCCGCGTTCACGGGCGAGTTGGAAGTGCTGGATCGAGACGTCGGCTTCGGTGCAGTGCGTGGCGATCCGGACGATCGACGCCCCGTTGTCCTGCGATATCAGGATGTCGTCCTTCACCCCGACGCCGGGCAGCATCAGCACCGCGATCCTGGCCCGCTGCGCCGTCTCGGCGGCGACCTTGATCAGCTCCTGCTCCGGTGTGTGGCTGAAGCCGTAGTTGAACGACGACCCGCCGAGCCCGTCGCCGTGCGTCACCTCGATGACGGGCACGCCGGCACCGTCCAGCGCCGCCACGATCGACCGGACGTCCTCGACCGTGAACTGATGCCGCTTGTGGTGCGAGCCGTCACGCAGTGACGTGTCGGTCAGCCGCAGCTGCATGTGCGATCTCCTCCCCCACCTTGGTCGCGGCGGCCGTCATGATGTCGAGGTTTCCGGCGTAGGCGGGCAGGAAGTCGCCCGCGCCCTCGATCTCCACGAAGATCGCTACCCGGCCCGCGTCGAACTGCGGCTCCCGCAGCAGCCGGAAACCCGGTACGTACGAACGGATGTCGGTCTCCATCCGGGCGATCGAATCGGTGATCGCGTCGGCGTCGGCGTCCTCGGGGATCGCGCAGAAGATCGTGTCGCGCATGATCATCGGTGGGTCGGCCGGGTTGAGCACGATGATCGCCTTGCCGCGGCCCGCGCCACCGATCGCCTCGATCCCCCGGCTCGTGGTGCGGGTGAACTCGTCGATGTTGGCCCGCGTCCCCGGTCCCGCCGACACCGACGCCACGCTCGCGACGATCTCCGCGTACTCGACCGGCACGACCCGGGACACCGCGTAGACCATGGGAATCGTGGCCTGGCCGCCGCACGTGATCAGGTTCAGGTTGGGCGCGTCCCGGTGCTCGCCGAGGTTCACCGGCGGCACGACGTACGGCCCGATCGCCGCGGGGGTCAGGTCGATCGCCCGGATACCGGCCTCGGCGTAGCGCGGGGCGTTCGCCCGGTGCACCGCCGCGGACGTCGCCTCGAACACGACGTCCGGCAGCTCGTCCTGGCGCAGCAACCACTCCGCGCCGTCCACCGAGACCTCCAGCCCCAGCGACGCCGCCCGGCGCAGACCCTCGCTGGCCGGGTCGATGCCCACCATCCAGCGCGGCTCGAGCACCGGCGAGCGCAGGAGCTTGTAGAGCAGGTCGGTGCCGATGTTGCCGGACCCGACGATGGCCGCCTTCACGCATTCACCTCAATCGAATTTCAGGTCGACAGAGCCAAGTCCGGCGAACTCGGCGTGGAACTCGTCGCCCGGCCGCGCGTCGATGGCGCGCGTGCACGAGCCGGGCAGCACGATGTCGCCCGCCAGCAGCCGCACCCCGAAGCCCGCGACCTTCTCCGCGAGCCACGCCACCGCGATCGCCGGGTCACCCAGCACGGCGTCACCCCGCCCTTCGGCGACCACCTCACCGTTGCGGCGCAACGTGGCGGCGACCGCGCAAAGGTCCAGTTCGGACGGTCGGACCCGCTGCTCGCCCAGGACGAACCCCGCCGAGGAGGCGTTGTCCGCGATGGTGTCCTGCAGGCCGATCCGCCAGTCGATGATCCGGCTGTCGATCAGCTCGATGGCCGGCGCGACGAACTCGGTGGCCCGCAACACGTCCTCGACCGTGCAGCCTTCGCCCGGCAGGTCGTGGCTGAGCAGGAACGCGATCTCCACCTCGACCCGCGGGTACAGGTACGCCGACGCGTCCGCGGTGCCCGACAGCTGCATGTCGTCGAGCAGGTGGCCGTAGTCGGGTTCGTCGACGCCCATCATCTGCTGCATCGCCAGGGACGACAGGCCGACCTTGTGGCCGATGACGTCGCGGTTGCGGTGCCGGACGTTGAGCAGCTGGATCTCGTACGCGTCGACCACGTCGATCTCCGGGTACAGCTCGACCAGCGGTGTGATCGGCACGCGGTCGCGTTCCGCCACCCGCAGCAGCTCCGCGGCCGTCTCCCTCTTCTGGATCGTCAGCATCTGACCTCCCCTGCACCCGTTGACCTGGCAACGTGAAGCCCTGCGCGGCGGCCCGAGAACACGCAGTCAGCGAGCGACAACCCGCTGACGTACGACTCCGAGCACACCCCGACCGCCGACCGTCCCGCCGCGTACAGGCCGGGAACTCCCTGCACCTGACCGGTTTCCTCGTCGACGACGAGTCCGCCCAGGGTGAGCGTCGGGCAGGGGTAACCGAAACCGGCTCGGACCGAGACGTTGATGAGCGAGTACGGCGGTCGCCCGAACGGTTCCGGCGTCCCGATTCCCGCCCTGGCCGCCACTTCCTCGATCGTCGGCGCGGTGACCATGCCGCGGTTCAGCACGTACCGGATCTGCCACCGCTGAAACGGCGCGGTCTGCGTCCTGACCTGGGCCCGCGCCACCCGCAGGGTGTCGTCGTCGATCAGCAGCCACGCCTTGCCACCGCGTTCGACGATCGCGTTCCCGATGGCCGCGCCGTACAGCGTCGGATCACCGAACCGCTGCCCGCCGGCGTCGACCAGAACACCCTGCTGCAATGCACTGGGCGGCGTGACGAAGCGCCACGCCGAGATCTTGTCCAGCCGGGCGGTCTTGCCACCGGCCGCGACCCCGAGCCGGATGCCGCTGCCGTCATCAGCGGGTGTGCCGAGCGCCAGGCCACCGCGATACGCGGGGGCGTTCTCGTGGACCATGGCCCGGTCAGCGATGAACCCACCAGCGGCGATGATGATCCCGCGCCGCGCGGTGACCTCGATCGAGCGGCCGAAACGGCGGTCCACCCAGGCGGCCAGCCGATACAACCGCCTGCCGAGCGGCGGGTAGTAGATCCACGGCTTGGCCCCGGCCTTCGACAGCACCCTGTGCACAGTCCGCGGCACACCCGACAACGTGCGGCAACGCACTCCGGTCACCCGGCCATCGGCGGTGATCAGTTCCTTGGCCTCGGTCTGGGTCATGATCCGCACGCCCGAACGACGCGCCGCGTCCGCGAGCCGGGCGAAGAAGACCTTGCCAGAGGCCCCTTTCGCCCTGGTTCGGTGACCGCGCGGGGCCGGATCGGGCCAGGCGTCCTCGCTGCCGGACTGGTAGAGGTAGTAGTCGTCGGTCGGGAACGAGGTCTTGAACGGGCACACGCTCGCGTCGAACGGCACGCCCTGCTCCTCCAGCCAGGTCAGCATCTTCGCGCTGTCCTCGCAGAACCTGCGCAGCGTCGCCTCGGACACCGCGTCCCGGACCTCGTGCCGCAGGTAGGAGAGCATCGCCTCGGGCGTGTCGGAAACACCGGCCTCGACCTGCTGCCGCGTTCCACCACCCGCGTAGACGACACCGCCGGACAACGCCGTCGCGCCACCACCGCTGAACCGGTCCAGCACCACCACGGACGCACCCGCCGCCGCGGCCTCGATGGCGGCGCACGCACCGGCCGCACCGAAGCCGATGACGACCACGTCCGCAGAGACGTCCACGCCACCCTCCCGGAACACGTTCTCGTTCGCTCGACTTGCCCGGAACTCCTACACCATAGCGCCACAGCGCCCCAGAACTATAACCTGTTCTAGTCTGAGTCTCGGGGAGGTGCGATGTACGACGTGATCGTCGTCGGCAGCGGCGCGGCGGGTATGACAGCCGCGCTCTGCACCGCTCAACAGGGCCTGCGGACCCTCGTCATCGAGAAGGCCGAGCACTTCGGCGGGTCCACCGCGCGGTCCGGCGGCGGCATCTGGGTGCCGAACAACGCCGTGGTCGCCGCGGCGGGCGTGCCGGACACACCAGAGCAGGCCGGCGCGTACCTCGCGCACATCGCCGGCGACGTGCCCGCGGACCTGCGGGAGGCGTTCCTGGACGCCGGCCCGGCGATGATGGCGTTCGTGTGTGCGCACACGCCGCTGAAGTTCCGCTGGGTCCGCGACTACGCCGACTACTACCCGGAAGCACCCGGCGGGCAGCCGCGGGGCCGCTCGGTCGAACCCCTGCCGCTCAACGCCCGGATCCTGGCGGACGAGCTGGCGCACCTCGAACCGCCGTACGTGCCGACACCGGCCGGCATCGTGATCACCCAGTCCGACTACCGCTGGCTGACCCTGATCGGCCGGCATCCGCGCGGCCTGCTCACCGCCGCCAAGGTCTTCGCCCGCCGGTTCCTGCCGGGCCGGCGCCTCACCATGGGCCAGGCGCTGGCCGCCGGGCTGAGAGCCGGCCTCACCGCGTTGAACGTCGAGGTCCGGCTCGGCACCGCGATGACCGACCTGCACTACGAGAACGGCCGGGTCGCCGGAGTTCTCGCCGGCGAGAAGCTGATCCTGGCGAACCACGTCGTACTGGCGTCCGGCGGATTCGAGCACAACGAACGGATGCGCAAGCAGCACCACGACATCGGTACGGAGTGGACAGTCGGTGCCAGGGCCAATACCGGTGATGGCATCGAGGCCGGGCTACGGGCGGGCGGGACCGTCGCGCTGATGGACGACGCCTGGTGGGGCCCGACGGTGCCGTTGCCGCGCGGGCCGTTCTTCCTGCTGGCCGAACGCTCGCTGCCGGGGTGCGTGCTGGTCGACGGCGCCGGGCGGCGGTTCGTCAACGAGGCCGCGCCCTACATCGACGTCGTGAAGGCGATGACCGACACGACCTGGCTCGTCTTCGACCACACCTACCGCAACCGCTACCCGTTCGCCGGTTTCCCGCCGCGCCGCCCGTTCCCCCGGCGCTGGAAGGAGGTCGTGCTCACCGCACCCAGCCTCGAAGACCTGGCTCAGCAAGCGGATCTGCCCGAACTCATCGACACCGTCCGGCGGTTCAACACCCTGGCCGTGGACGGAAAGGACGCCGACTTCCACCGCGGCGACAGCGCCTACGACCGCTACTACGGCGACCCGCGCAACCGCCCGAACCCCAACCTCGCCGCACTGCTCAAGCCGCCGTTCTACGCGGCCAGGATCGTGCCCGGCGATCTGGGCACCAAGGGCGGTCTGCGCACCGACACCCGCGCACGGGTGCTGCGCGCGGACGGTTCGATCATCGAGGGCCTGTACGCGGCGGGCAACACGAGCGCCTCGGTGATGGGCCACACCTACGCAGGCGCGGGCGCCACCCTCGGACCGGCGATGACGTTCGGTTATCTCGCCGGACTCGACATCTCTGGAGGAATCCCATGACGCAGGACGGCGTGCGGTCCATCGACACGAGCGCGCCACCGGCGCGGTTCGCGCGCGGCTGGCACTGCCTCGGCCTGGCCGCCCACTTCCGCGACGGCACACCGCACGCCATCGAGGCGTTCGGGACGAAGCTCGTCGTGTTCGCGACCGACGACGGCAAGATCAACGTGCTCGACGGGTACTGCCGGCACATGGGCGGCGACCTCACCCAGGGCACGATCAAGGGCAGTGCCATCGCCTGCCCGTTCCACGACTGGCGCTGGGCGGGCAACGGCCGGTGCGTCGACATCCCTTACGCCAAGCGGGTTCCGTTGCGGGCGCGCACCCGGTCGTGGATCACGCTGGAGGAGAACAAGCAGCTCTTCGTGTGGAACGACCCGCAGGGCAACCCGCCGCCCGAGCACATCACGATCCCGCGCATCGACGCCGCGTTCAGCAGCGAGTGGAGCAACTGGACGTGGGACTCGGTGGTGATCGAGGGCGCGAACTGCCGCGAGATCATCGACAACGTCGTCGACATGGCGCACTTCTTCTACATCCACTTCGCGTTCCCGACGTTCTTCAAGAACGTGATGGAGGGCCACGTCGCCTCGCAGTACCTGACGACGCGGGGACGACCGGACGTCGCGATGGGGTCGAACTACACCGGTGACGTGGAGGTCCGGTCCGAGGCCGCGTACTACGGGCCGTCGTACATGATCGACTACCTGTGGAACGACTACAAGGGCATCGAGATCGAGACGGTGCTGATCAACTGCCACTACCCGATCTCGCCGAACTCGTTCCGGTTGCAGTGGGGCGCGATCGTGAAGAAGCTGCCGGGCGTCGACGACGTGCACGCCGACAAGATCGCCGCCAAGTTCGCGCGCGGCATCGGTGTGGGGTTCATGCAGGACGTGGAGATCTGGCAGAACAAGACCCGGATCGACAACCCGCTGCTGTGCGAGGAGGACGGGCCCGTCTACCAGCTGCGGCGGTGGTACGAGCAGTTCTACGTCGACGTGGAGGACGTCACCGACGACATGGTGCGGCGCTTCGAGTTCGAGGTCGACACGAGCCGCGCGGTCGAGGCCTGGGAGAAGGAGGTCGCCGAGAACCTCGCCAAGAAGGAGCCGGCACAGCAAGAGCCGGCTCACCAGGAGTCGGCCCCGTGAGCGAGCGCGACGAGTTCCTGTCCGGCGGGATGCGGCCGGTGCGGTGCGACTGCGGAAACCAGGTGCTGGTCAAGAAGAACAGCCCGCAGCACACCAGCGTGCAGTGGCTTTCCGACACGAGCTCGTGTCCTGAGCTCGCCGGGCCCCGGTCGGCGCTGATGCGGACGTGCCTGCGGTTGCGGGACGGTATCGAGAAGGCAGTGCGGGACGGCACGCTGGAGGTCGCCGATGGCTGAGGTGCACCGGTTGCGCGTCGACGCCGTCATCGAGGAGACACCGGACGCTCGCTCGTTCGTGCTGTCCGGGGCCTCGTTCACGCCGCGGCCCGGCCAGTTCCTGACCGTGCGGGCCGGTGACGTGGCGCGCTGCTATTCCCTGTCCAGCGCGCCGGGTGAGCCGTTGAAGATCACGGTCAAGCGCACTCCCGACGGCTACGGGTCGGCGTGGATGTGTTCCGAGGTGCGTGTCGGCATGGAGCTGGACGTGCTGGCGCCCGCCGGGATCTTCACGCCCTCGTCGCTGGACGGATCGCTGCTGGCGTTCGCGGCGGGCAGTGGGATCACGCCGGTCATGTCGATCATCAGAGCGGTGCTGACCCAGGGCACCGGTCGGGTGTTCCTGGTGTACGCCAACCGGGACGAGGGCTCGGTGATCTTCGCTCGCGAGCTCGGCGAGCTGGCTCGCTCGTACTCGGATCGGCTGGTCGTCGTGCACTGGCTGGAATCCGTGCAGGGGTTGCCGCACGTGGACGCGCTGCGGGCGTTCGTCCGGACCTGTGACGAGGCGTTCGTGTGCGGGCCCGGTCCGTTCATGGAGGCGGCACGCAAGGCACTGCAAGGTGTTCCGGTCGTGCACATCGAGAAGTTCGTGTCTCTGTCCAGTGATCCGTTCGCCGAGGTCGTGCCGGTCACGGACGATCGGCCGGACGCGGTGGTCGAGGTCTCGCTGGACGGTGAGCGGCACCGATTTCCGTGGCCGGCCCGGCAGAAGCTGCTCGACCTGTTGCTGGAGAAGGGTCTCGACGCGCCGTACTCGTGCCGCGAGGGTGCCTGCAGCGCCTGCGCGTGCCGGCTCGTCGAGGGCGAGGTCAAGATGCTCAACAACGACGTGCTGGACTCCGATGACATCGCCGACGGCATCGTGCTGGCGTGCCAGTCGGTTCCGGTCACCGACACGGTGAAGATCACCTACGAGTGAGGGGTGCCTGATGCCGATCGATCCGTCGGTAGCGATCGGGGCGGAACTGCCCGAGATCAAGTTCTCCTGGACGCATTCGGACGTGCTGCTCTACCACCTGGCCCTGGGCGCGACGGAGCTGCGGTACGTCTACGAGCAGGGCCTGCGGGTGCTGCCCACGTTCGGCGTCGTCGCGCCGCGCTTCCACGAGACCGCCCCGCCGGTGGTGTCGTTCCCCGGCATCGACATCGACCTGGCCCGCGTCCTGCACGGCACGCAGGAGATCACCGTGCACGCCACGCTCCCAGCCGAGGGCGAAGCCGTGCTGCGGACGCGGATCGCTGACGTGTGGGACAAGGGGAAAGCCGCGGTCATCGTGCAGGAGTCGACGGCGGTGACGCCCGATGGCACCGCTTTGTACACCACTCGGTCCAGCATCTTCGCGCGTGGCGAGGGCGGGTTCGGCGGCTCGCGCGGTCCTTCGGGTCGTGTCGAGGTGCCGGACCGCGCGCCGGATGCCGTGATCGAGACGCCGACGTTGCCGCAACAGGCGTACCTCTACCGGTTGTGCGGCGACCGGAACCCGCTGCACGCCGATCCCGAGTTCGCGCGGACGGCCGGGTTCGACCAGCCGATCCTGCACGGCCTGTGCACGTACGGCGTGGTGTGCAAGGCCGTGATCGACGCGCTGCTGGACGGGCCGGAGCAGGTGTCGTCGTTCGGCGCGAAGTTCGCGGGCGTGGTGTTTCCCGGTGAAACGCTGACCACGCGGGTGTGGCGGGACGGTGTGCGGCTCGTGCTCACGACCTCCGCCGCGGACCGTCCCGTTCTCGCCGATGCGGTGCTCACCCTTCGCGGCGAGCTGTGACAAGCAGCGTCCCCGGTCTGTCGGCCATCGGCTCGAGAAGGACCTCGGTAGTCACGCTGCTGGTGCGAGCGCCGGAGGGTCGGTCGGTCTACTCAAACGTGGCCACGATGTTGCCGGGCCGGTCGAGCCAGGTGGTCTGGCTGTCGGCCGTGACGGTCAGGCCGAAGCGGGTGCGCTCCGGGCAGCCGCTCCATCAATCTAGTGGTGTACTAGAACACTATCAACTACTGCACTGTAGCTCTGTGCGGCCTACTCGGCTTTCACCTGCGGCATCTCTGTGCTAGAACACCGGTAACCACCGGATGAGGAGCATGGAAGTGCCTGTCGTCGAACGTCCCGATCCGCCGTACATGCAGGTCGTTCGTCACATCCGCGAGCAGATCGCGGCGGGTGAGCTGACCGAGGGCGACCTCGTACCCTCGGCTCGGAAGCTGGCAACCGACTGGGGAATCGCGCTGGCCACCGCTGTGAAGGCGCTCAACACGCTGCGTGCCGAAGGACTGGTTGCAGGCGTGCCCGGAGTCGGCACGGTGGTTACGGGACGAGAGCGTCACTCATCGGCACAGGATCGCCTGGTGGTGACCCACCGAACAGGCTTGATCTATCCGCCAGGGCACTACGCGCGGATCCGCTCCACCGAACTCGTCCCGGCGCCGCCCCATGTCGCCGACGCGCTGGGGCTGGAGCCGGGCACCGAGGTCATCCGGCGCCGGCGAACCATCTGCAACTCGAAGAACCAGCCGGAATCGACCTCCGTCTCCTGGTTCCGCGGTGACCTCAAGGACTCCTGTCCCGATCTGCTCGAACCCAAGCGGATCAAGAACGGCACCGCCCAGTACATCGCCTCACAGACAGGCCGCGACCTCACGTACGGTCGCGACGGCGTCGCCGCGGCGGCCGCGACCGACGACGTAGCAGCGGAATTGGAAATCAAGCCGGGCGAACCGGTTCTGCTCGGCCGCAACTGGTGGCGCGACGAACAGGACGTGGTGGCGGAGTTCGGCGAGTCGGTCGCTCCCCAGGAGCGCTGGGTGTTCTACGACTACAAGATTGGGAACGGCAAGTGAAGAAGGTCCACGCGGGCAAGGTCCGCGATCTGTACGAACTGGATGGCGGAGACCTGCTGCTCGTCGCCACCGACCGGGTGTCGGTCTACGACGTGTCGCTGCCCACGCCCGTTCCGGACAAGGGAAAGCTGCTGACGGCTCTGTCCACGTGGTGGTTCGACCAGACGGCGGACATCGTGCCGAACCATCTGATCTCGGTCACCGACGTGCCGGAGGAGTTCGCCGGTCGTGCGATGCGGTGCAAGCCGCTGAAGATGCTGCCGGTCGAGTGCATCGCTCGCGGCTATCTCACCGGCCTCGGCCTGCGCGAGTACCAGCGCGACGGACGCGTCTCAGGAGTGGAGCTTCCGCCCGGCCTCGTGGACGCCGACCGGCTGCCTGAGCCGGTGTTCACGCCCACGACCAAACTCGACACCGGCACGGGCCACGACGAGTTCATCACGTTCGACGACGTGGTCACCGAAGTGGGTGCGGACATCGCCGAGCAACTCCGCGAACTCACTCTGCGGATCTACCGCCGAGGTGCGGAACGCGCGCTCGACAAGGGCATCATCATCGCCGACACCAAACTCGAGTTCGGGATCGACGCCGACGGCGTTCTCACGCTCGCCGACGAGGTGCTCACCTCCGACAGCAGCCGCTTCTGGCGCGCGGAGGAATGGCAGCCCGGACGCGCCGGTGGCCAGGTCTCCTACGACAAGCAGTTCGTCCGCGACTGGTCGGTGAGCACCGGCTGGGACAAGACCCCTCCCGGGCCGGCGATGCCCGATGACGTCGTGGTTGCGACACGGCAGCGCTACGTCGACGTGTACGAGCGCATTACCGGCCTGACGTGGACGAACTGAAGGGACGTGCGGTGAACACCGTTCCCGAGTGGTACGACCCGCTTGAGCTCACGCATGAGGTGTACCGCCTCCTGCTTGACAAAGGAGTCCCGGTCGAACGAACGGGCGACCTCGATGCGGCCGTTGAGGGCGCGGGCATGATTCTCCGCTACCTGGTCCTGGAACCGGTTGTTCCCACGAGGACACAGGAATACCGGCGGCTCGACCACGACGGCCACCTCGCCTACAACTGACGCGTTCACGGAGACTGACCGAGGACCAGGCCGTTGGTCGGGACACCTGTGCCCGCGGTGACCCAGGACGTGCTCCACGTTCGCCACCTGGTTCACCGCGGCGGACCGTCCCGTTCTCGCCGATGCGGTGCTCACCCTTCGCGGTTGAACAGGCGGTGCGGGCCTGGGCCGTCCTGGCCGAGTTTGTCGCCCGGGTTGACCAGTGCGCACTGCTTAAAGGCCAGGCAGCCACAGCCTATGCATTCGGCGAACCGGTCCCGCATCTGTTCCAGCCGCTCGATGCGGGCGTTGAGCTCGGCGCTCCAGCACTCTGATGCCCGGACCCAGAACTCGCGGGTGGGGGCGACACCTTCCGGCAGCAGTGCCAGCACGTCGCCGATGACCGAGAGCGGGATGCCGAGGTGGTGTGAGGCGCGGATGAAGGCGACCTGCCGGAGGGTCTCCCGGCGGTAACGGCGCTGGTTCCCGGTGGTGCGCCGGCTGTGGATGAGCCCCTGCCGCTCGTAGAAGCGCAGGGCGGAGGCCGGAACCCCGCTGCGAACGGCCAGTTCACCGATGGTGATCTCCGTGGCGTCCGCCGGTAGTGCTGCCATGAAGATCACACTAGCTTGACCTGAACCTCTGTTTAAGTTCGACGCTTCGAGTGTCAGCAAGCGACCTCGAAGGGAACACCACCATGTCTGGAAACCCGGTCCAGCTCGCGGTGATCGTGGGCAGTGTGCGGGAGGGCCGGTTCGGGCCGACCGTCGCCACCTGGTTCGCCGAACACGCCGAACAGCGCGACGACATCACGGTCGATGTCGTCGACCTTGCAGAGGCGCAGTTGCCCACGCGCTTGTCCAGCGAACCCGAGCACGACGGAGCGCAGGCGCTCGCGGACGTGAGCCCGCGACTGGCGGCGGCCGACGCGTTCGTCGTGGTGACGCCGGAGTACAACCACAGCTATCCCGCGTCCCTGAAGAACGCGATCGACTGGCATTTCACGCAGTGGCAGGCAAAGCCGGTCGGGTTCGTGTCTTACGGAGGCATGTCCGGGGGTTTGCGGGCCGTGGAACACCTCCGGCAGGTCTTCGCCGAACTGCACGCGGTGACCGTGCGCGACACGGTCAGCTTCCACGGGGCCCAGCACCAGTTCGACTCCACCGGCCGCCCGACGGATCCGGCGTCGTGCGGGGCCGCCGCCACGAAGCTGCTCGACCAGCTCGTCTGGTGGGGCCGGGTCCTGAGGTCGGCCCGTGCCGAACACCCGTACGCCGCCTGATTCACCGACCCGGACGCAGGAGAACCGCATGACCATCAACCACGATGTGCTGCCCGACATCGCCCGCCCCGACGCCGACACCGTCCTCGTCGTGGAAACGCCGGCCATGCCGGAGGACGTGTTCGCCGAGCTGGAGCAAAAGTCGTGGCCTGAAGGGTTGATCTCGTTCAGCACGTTCGCCGGCACCGACGGCGGGACAACACTCAGCTACACCCAATGGTCGGAGGGAACGGCCGACCGCGCGTTTCTTCGAGCGCTCACCGGCGCCGAGCCGGTCGAGTATCGGCTGTACCGCAGCCAGACGCGGGAGGACCCGCCGGTTCCCGGATGCGTTGTCGTCGTCAGCGTCGAGTTCGACGGACCTGATCACCAGCGGCAACGGCGGTGGGTCGACACCGTGTTCGAGGCGCTGGCAGCCGAGACGGTGCTGCATCCTGGCGGGATCTCCGGCCATTTCCACGCCAGCACCGACGGCACCCGTGTGCTCAACTACGCCGAGTGGACCGACGAGCAGGCACATCGCGACGCCCTGGCCAGGTCCGGTCAGGGCGCGGTGGGATCGGCGCCCGAATGGCGGAAGGTCCAGGAGTTCCCCGGCGTGCGCGACAGCGGCTTCCGGCGCTATCACCTGCTGCGCAGCGTTTCGGCTGCTCCGTCCGAAAAGGACGAGGTGCTGGACAGTCCTACCGGCTGGGTGGCCGAGCACATCCGCACCTACGTCGAGACCAACGGTGAGAGCGGCCACCTGTACCAGGGCTGGCCGACGCTGCTGCTCACCACCCGCGGCCGGAAGACCTCGGCCCTCCGGCGCACCGCGTTGATCTACGGGCAGGACGGCGACCGCTACCTGCTGGTGGCCTCGAACGCCGGAGCACCCCAGCACCCCGCGTGGTACCTCAACCTCGTCGCACACCCGGAAGCCACCGTCCAGGTTCGCGGCGACTCGTTCGCCGCCTACGCCCGTACCGCCACCGCGGACGAGAAAGAGCGGCTGTGGCCGACGATGACGTCCATCTTCCCGCTCTACGAGACATACCAGGCCCAATCCGATCGGGACATCCCGCTGGTGATCGTCGAGCGGCTCACCGGCAAGGCAGGTCCGAGCAACTCATGATTCTCGTGACAGGGGCGACCGGGACCGTCGGCCGGCAAGTGGCCTCCCAGCTCCTCGAAGGCGGAACACCGGTACGAGCGTTGACACGCGATCCCGGCAACGCCCGGCTACCTGACGGCGTCGAGGTCGCACGCGGCGACCTTCTCGCACCGGATACGCTCAAGACCGCCGCGCAAGGGCTCGACGCCGTGTTCCTGATGTGGCCTTTCGCCACCGCCGAACACGCTCCCGCCGTGCTGGACGTACTCGCCGGACAGGCCCGGCGGATCGTCTTCCTGTCGTCCGGAGCCGTCCGCGACGACCTGGACGAGCAGGCTGATCCGATCGGCCGGTTCCACGCCGACGTGGAGCGCTCGATCGAGAGGTCCGGGATGGAGTGGACCTTCCTCCGGCCGCACGGGTTCGCCACCAACACCCTTGCCTGGGCACCGCAGATCCGCCTCGGCGACGCCGTACGCGGCGCCTACGGAGCGGCGGCCACGACACTGCTGCACGAGTCGGACATCGCGTCCGTGGCAGCGCATGCCCTGGCCGGAAACGACCATGCCGGACGCAGGTACGTCCTCACCGGCCCGGAGAGCCTGACACAGGTCGAGCAGGTGCGCGTTCTCGGCGAGACGATCGGCCGCCCGTTGCGCTGGGAGGAGATCTCCCGGCACGAAGCGCGGCAGCAGATGCTCACCTGGTTACCCGCTCCGGTCGCTGACGTCGTGCTCGACGGGTACGCCCAGATGACGAGCGGACCGGCCTTCATCACGTCCACGGTGGAGGACGTCACCGGCGTTCCGGCCCGCACCTTCCGAGAATGGGCGTCCGACCACGCCGGCGACTTCGGCGTTCACCCGGACTGACCGAGGACCAACCCGCTGGTCGGGACACCGGTGCCGGCGGTGACCAGGACGTGTTCGACACCTGCGACCTGGTTCACCGCGGTGCCGCGCACCTGGCGCACCCCCTCGGCGATGCCGTTCATGCCGTGCAGGTAGGCCTCACCGAGCTGGCCGCCGTGCGGGTTGAGCGGCAGCTTCCCGTCCAGCTCCAGCGCACCGGACGCCACAAAGTCCTTGGCCTCACCGCGACCGCAGAAACCCAGCTCCTCCAGCTGGACCAGCACGAACGGCGTGAAGTGGTCGTAGAGCACGGCAACGTCCACATCGGACGGACCGATGCCCGACCTCTCCCACAGTCCGCGCGCCACCACGCCCATCTCGGGCAGCCCGGTCAGGTCGTCGCGGTAGTAGCTGGTCATCGTGAACTGGTCCGTGCTGCTGCCCTGCGTGGCCGCCTTGACGTGGGCGGGCTTGTTCGGCAGGTCACGGGCGCGTTCGGCCGAGGTCACCACCAGTGCGACACCGCCGTCGGTTTCCTGGCAGCAGTCCAGCAGCCGCAACGGTTCCGCGATCCAACGCGATGCCTGGTGGTCGTCCAGGGTGATCGGCCGCTGGTGGAACCACGCGTGCGGGTTCGTGGCGGCGTGCTTGCGGTCGATCACCGCGATCCGGCCGAAGTCCTCCGACGTGGCGCCGTACTCGTGCATGTACCGGCGGGCGAACATGGCGACCATCGCGGCCGGTGTGCCCAGGCCCATCGGGTAGGACCAGCTGTTGTCGATGTTGGCGGCGGCCGCGGTCTGCACCTGGCCGAACCGGTGGCCCGAGCGCTCGTTGAAGGCCCGGTAGCAGACGACGACCTTCGCCATCCCGGTCTCCACGGCCATCGCGGCCTGCTGGACGGTCGCACACGCCGCCCCGCCGCCGTAGTGCACCCGGCTGAAGAAGGTCAGCTCCGGGATGCCCAGCTCGCGGGCGACCGCGATCTCGGCGTTGGTGTCCATGGTGAAGCTGACCAGACCGTCCACATCGGATGGTTCCAGGCCGGCGTCCTGAAGTGCGGCGCGGACCGCCTCGGCGGCCAGTTGTAGTTCGCTGCGCCCGGAGTCCTTGGAGAAGTCGGTGGCGCCGATGCCGACGATCGCGGCGTTCATGCCGGCACCTCGATCTTCACGGTCCCGGTGACGTGGTCGCCATGATCGGTGCGGCCGACCACCTCGATGGTGAGGTCCTGCTCCTCGTGTTCGACTACCTGACCGAAGAACTTCAGGGTGTCGTAGGCGTAGCAGGGCGCGCCGAGCCGGATGTTCACCTGACGCACCAACGCCTCCGGTCCCGCCCAGTCGGTGACGTACCGCTGCACGAGGCCGGTCGTCGTGAGGATGTTGATGAAGATGTCCTTCGAGCCGCGCTGGATCGCCAGGTCGCGGTCGTGGTGCACGTCCTGGAAGTCGCGGGTCGCGATGGCCGTGCTGATCACGAACGTGGGAGTGGCCTCGACGTGCCACTCCGGCAGGGAATCACCGATCCGCACGGGGCCTCCAGCTCGGCATCGTCAGCTCGTCGTCGACCTTGGTGAACACGACCTCCACCGGCAGCCCGATGCTCGGTTCGCCGGCCAACTCGCCGAGGATCCGCACGCCCTCGTCCAGTTCGACGAGGGCGATGATGAACGGGGTCTGCTTGCCGGGCACCTGCGGGTGGTGGTGCACGACGTAGCTGTAGACCACGCCGTTCCCGTCCGAGACGAGGTACTTCGGTTTCGTGGCACCGCATTCCGGGCACATCGGGCCCGGTGGGTGCCGGAGCAGGCCGCAGCCGCCGCACCGCTGGATGCGGAGTTCGCCTTCCCGGCAGCCTTCCCAGAAGTACTCGGTGTCGCGGTTGATCGCGGGCCGGATCGCCTGGGCCTTCGGGGCTTGCGGTTGAGGCGCGGGCTTCTCCGGCGGCCTGAACTTCAGCACCCGGAACCGCATCTCGGCCACCGGCTCGTCACCGACGTACCAGGTGCTCCTGGTGGTGACGAACCAGCCTTCGCCCAGCCCCGTCTTCTTCGGCCCGGTGACGTCCTCCAGGCTCGACGTCACCGACACGTGCTCGCCGACCTTGAGATACCGGTGGTAGGTCTGGTCGCTGTTGGTGGCGACGACGGAGGTGAACCCGGCCTCGTCCAGGATGCCCATCATCGCGCCGAGCGGGTCGTCCAGCGTGCGCTGGCCGTGCAGTCCGCCCATCGTCCACACCTGGACCATCGCGGGCGGCGCGACCTCGGTGTAGCCGGGATGCCGGTCGCCGATCGCCTCCAGCCAGTTGTTGATCATCGGCAGGTTGACCGGGTCGCGGGCGAGCCTGGGTGCGCTCTCCCCGCGTTCGGCGATGCGCGCGGCCTCTTTCTCGATGTCGGTCATCGCACCACCCGTGGCAGGCCGAGCCCGATGTTCGCGATCAGCTCGCGCTGGATCTCGTTCACTCCGCCGCCGAAGGTCAGCACGAGGTTGCGCCGTGCCTGCACGTCCAGCCACCGGACGAGTTCCGCGTCCGCGCCGTGGCGTCCGACGAGCTCCTCGATCAGCCTGCCGACGCGCTGCGTCCGGTCCGCGGCGAACACCTTGGTGGCACTCGCGTCCGCGACCTCGACCTCGGCGCCGGCGACCTGCCAGTTGAGCAGCTCGTTCACCCGGTGCACGGCTCTTGCCTCGGCCAAGGCCCGCTGGACGTCGGGCAGATCGAGGAGCTGCCGTTCGGCGGCCCAGCGGTGCACCCGTTCCAGCAGCGCGCCGATCCGGCCGGACGGGCCGAGCATGACCCGCTCGTGGTTGAGCTGCGTGGTGATCAGCCGCCAGCCCTTGTTCTCCTCGCCGACCCGCATGCTCGCCGGCACCCGGACGTCGTTGTAGTAGGTGGCGTTGACGTGGTGCGCGCCGTCGCAGGTGATGATCGGCGTCCACGAGTAGCCGGGGTCGGTGGTGTCGACGATCAGGATCGTGATGCCCTTGTGCCGCTCTTCGGTTGTACCGGTCCGGCACGCCAGCCAGACGTAGTCCGCGTCGTGGCCGCCCGTCGTGAAGGTCTTCTGGCCGTTCACGAGGTAGTGATCGTCCTGCCGGACCGCCTTGGTGCGCAACGCGGCCAGGTCCGTGCCCGCGTCCGGCTCGGTGTAGCCGATGGCGAAGTGGAGGTCGCCGGCGAGGATGCGCGGCAGGAAGAACTCCTTCTGTTCCTCCGTGCCGAACGCCTGCAGCGTCGGCCCGACCGTCTGCAGCGTCACGTACGGCAGCGGCACGTCCGCGCGGGCGGCCTCGTTGACGAAGATCTGCTGCTCGATCTGCCCGAACCCGAGGCCGCCGAACTCCTTCGGCCACCCGACCCCGAGCCGGCCGTCGCGGCCCAGCCGGCGCACCAGCTCGCGGTAGGTCGCGCCGTGCCGTTCGGTGAGCATCGCCTCGCGTTCGGCGGGCGACATGAGGTTCGCGAAGTACTCGCGCAGCTCGTCGCGCAGCTTTCGTTGCTCTGCCGTGAGGTCAATGAACATCGATGGCTCCCAAGCGGTGCTCCACTCCGCCGACGAACCGCGTCAGCTCCTTGGCCATGCCGTAGAACCGGTGCATCGGGTACGTGATGTCCAGTCCCAGCCCGCCGTGCAGGTGATGGCACGTGTGCACGGCAGGCAGGGCTTCGGCCGCGAGCCAGTACGCGGCCGTGTTCAGGTCGTTGTCGTCGAGGCTCCAGCAGGCTGTGAGTGCGGCGAGGTGGAGCGTGCGTGAGGCGACGTAGACGTCGGCTACCTGGCAGGCCACCGCCTGGAAGGTGGACAGGGGCTTGCCGAACTGGTGCCGGGTGCCGACGTGTCGCACGGTGAGGTCGAGTGCTCCGGCCAGGACGCCGTCGCCGACCGCGCAGGCGCCGGCCAGGGCAAAGCGGCGGAGACCTTCGGCCGTGCCGACCGCACAGCCGCGAGCGCCGTCGAGCGACGACCGTCCAGCCTCTCCACCCGCGCCGAGCACCACACCGGGTGCCTCGTCGAACCGCACAGTTCCGTCCGAAATGGACACCCCACTCGCCGCCGGATCGACCACCACGACCCCCGGCCCGTCATCCAGCATCGCCGTGACGAGGATCCGTTGCGCCGCAGCGGCGTGCGGGACGTTGATCTTCACTCCCGACACCACCACCCCGGAACCGTCCCGCGAACGCCTTGGTCCCCGGCACACCGGGCAGCGGCGCCGACGGCTCGCTCATCGCCGCGGTCAGCACCCCGTGCTGCTCACTCACCAGCGGCAACCACTCGTCCTGCTGCTCGGGAGTCCCATACCGCACGATGGGCAGCACGCCCAGCGCCAGCGTCGCCAGCGCCGGCACGTCCGCCGCCCGCCGGCCGACCTCGGTGAGCAGCAGGGCCGTCTCCAGCACGCCGAGCCCGTCACCGCCCAGCCGTTCCGGCACGGCCAGGGACAGCAGTCCCGCCTCCCCCAGGGCCTTCCAGGGCGTGTCGCTCTCCCGGCCCAGCACGTCGGCCGCCAGCCGGGCGACCTCCTGCTGGGTCTCGTCGAGGCCGAAGTCCATCAGCTCTCCCGATTTTGCGTCGAGCGGTCCTGCCAGGTCTCGTCGAAGCCGAAGTCCATCAGCTCTCACTGCGTCAAATTTCCCTGGGTAGACCGAGAATTCGTTCGCCGGCCAGGTTCATCAGCACCTGCGTGGTCCCGCCCGCGATGCTCAGGCACCGGGTGAGCAGGAACTCGAACACGAACTCGTTGTCCACGGCGCCGTCCGGGCCGAGCTGGTCGACCGCGAACTCCGCGACGTCCTGCCGGTGCCGCACACCGACCAGCTTGCGCACGCTCGACTCCGCGCCCGGCTCCTGGCCGCTCAAGGCACGCAGGCTCGCGCGCAGATCAAGCAACGACACCGCGAGTCCTTCGGCGACCAGCGCACCCAGACGTTCCGCGTCCTCGGCCGCCACGGGCCGGGCCAGCACCTGTTCCAGGGCCTCACCCAGCGACGAACCGCGGCCCATCGCCACGCGTTCGTTGGCGAGGGTGGTGCGGGCCAGCCGCCAGCCGTCACCGGGGGCGCCGACCACGCAGTCGTCCGGCACGAACACGTCGTCCAGGAAGACCTCGTTGAACCGCGACTCGCCGGTGATCTCCCGCAACGGCCGCACGTCGACGCCGGCCGAGCGCATGTCGACCAGGAAGTACGTGATGCCCTTGTGCTTCGGCACGGCCGGATCCGTGCGGGCGAGGCAGATCGCCCAGTCGGCCCGGTGCGCGAGCGACGTCCACACCTTCTGCCCGGTGAGCCGCCAGCCGCCGTCCACCCGGACGGCTTTGGTGCGCACCGCCGCCAGGTCCGAGCCGGCCTCGGGCTCGCTGAACAGCTGGCACCAGGTGAGCTCGCCGCGCAACGTCGGGCGCACGAACCGTTCCTGCTGCTCAGCAGTGCCGTGCCGGAGGATCGTCGGCCCGGCCCAGCCACCGATCACCAGGTCCGGCCGGCGCACCCCGGCGCGGGCGAGCTCGTCGTCGATCACGAGTTGCCGCGCCGGGCCGGCGTCCAGCCCGTACGGGCGCGGCCAGTGCGGCACGAGAAAACCGCTGTCCGCCAGGCGTTCCCGCTGGGCGGCGTCGTCCAGCCCGGCGAGCTCCTGAGCGAACGCCCGCACCTCCGGATCTGGTTCGACCTCCAGGGTGTGGGCGCGGCGGGCCCCGGCCAGCGCCAGTTCGGCGACGCGCCGGCGCCAGTGCGCGACACCGCCGGCGAGCTGTTGCAACGCCAGTGCGCGGCGCAGGTAGCGGTGGGCGTCGTGCTCCCAGGTGAAGCCGATGCCGCCGAGCACCTGGATGCAGTCCTTGGCATTGCGCATGGCCGCGTCCAGCGCCACCGCCGCCGCGACCGCCGTCGCCAGCGGGTCGTCGACATCGCGAGCGGCATCCCAGGCGACCGAGCTCGCCTGTTCGGCACGGCAGAGCATCTCCACGCACAGATGCTTCACCGCCTGGAACGAGCCGATAGCGCGGCCGAACTGCTCGCGCCGTTTCGCGTGGTCGACCGCGGTCTTCAGGCACCACGCCGCCACACCGCTAGCCTCCGCGGCCATCAGCGTCACCGCGAGACCGGTCGGGTCAGCGACGACCTCGCCGGGAGCGTTGACCACGACCGAACCCAGCGATCGGGAGAGGTCGACGGCTTCGCGCCCGGTCACGGTCACCTGGTCAGCCGGCACGAGCATCCAGTCATCCGCCCTGACCAGCAGATGAGTGGCTTCGGCCGCGCCCACCACGTGGCCGGCCGAGAAGCCGAACCCGGCGATCCCGTCGAAGTCCGGGAACAGGGCCGACACCAGCGCCGTGGGGAGCAACGGCCCCGGCACCAGGTGCTCGGCGGCCCGCTCCAGCATCACCGCGAGGTCGGCGACCGTGCCGCCCTCGCGCAGCACCTCGAAGAACCCGACGCGGACGAGGTCGGCCCACTCGCCCTTGGCCGCGTCCACGCTGTCCCGCAACGAGTGCTGTTCCCCGGTCATGGCGATCGGCATGCGGCCTCCTCCAGTACGTGAAGAAGTTTATAGAACGTGTTCTAGTTCCGGCAACAGATCATGGCCGCGAAACCGATCGAGTAGGATGGCGGAGCTACTGCAACACGTTTCAGGAGGATCAACTCCGTGTCACCTTCGAAGTCGCGCACGGACGCGCTCATGGCGGGCGAGGAGCTCAGCTCCGCGGCCCAGCGCGAACGGCGCAAGCGGATCGTCGACGCGACCATCGCGCTGGCGTCCAAGGGCGGGTTCGACGCCGTCCAGATGCGCGCCGTCGCGGACCGGGCGGACGTCGCGCTGGGCACCTTGTACCGCTACTTCCCGTCGAAGGTCCACCTGCTCGTGTCCAGCCTCGGAGTGGAACTGGAGCGTGCCCAGGAGAAGATGGACCGCGCCACCATCCCCGGCGACAGCCCGTACGAGCGCGTGCTGTTCGTGCTCGGCCGCATCACCAGGGGCCTGCAGCGCAACCCGCACCTCACCGAGGCCATGACGCGCGCCTTCACCTTCGCCGACGCCTCCGCGGGCGCCGAGGTCGACCGCGTCGCCTGGCTCATGGAGTCGATGTTCACCCGCGCGATGAGCGACGAGGAACCGACCGAGGAGCAGAAGGCCATCGCCAGGGTCATCGGCGACGTGTGGCTGTCGAACCTGGTCGCCTGGGTCACCCGCCGCGCCACGGCCACCGACGTCGCGAACCGCCTCGAGCTCACCGTGCGCCTGCTGCTCAAGCAGTAGGTCTGGAGAACGACGCGCAGTCACACCACCGAACTGCCCGAGTGACCCACTGTCCGTTGTGGACAGTGAGTCACCCTCGGCCCACCTGCGATGGTGGTGACACCGCAAGCCACTCCAGCTCGGCGGCGAGCACGCCGAGCTGGAACCGCGACTGGACACCGAGCAACGACTGCAGCCGCGCGATCCGCCGATGCAGGGTGCGCAGGCTGACCCCCAGTTCGCGGGCGATCGCGCGGTCGGTCGCGCCGGTGCGCATGAGCCTGAGCAGGCGCTGGGTCGCCGCCGTGGGCTCCTTGCCCACGAGGACGGTGTTCTCGGTGTTCGGGTGCGCCATGGTTGCTTCCCTGGTCAAGGGTCCTCCCGGCTCATCGGTGCAACTCCCCCGCGGGAATCCCCTGCAGTTCGAGCAGCAGGTTCCGGACCTCGGTCGCGGCGATCCGGCCGGTGCGTTCAACCGACTGCGGCACCACCGGGTCCGAGCACAACAGCACCGGACCGTCGGCCGCCTGGTCGGGCAGCCGGCCGTGGGTACCGCGTACGCACGACGGGTCCAGCGGCACGACGTTCATCGTGTACCTGAGGCCGAGTTTCTTGCGTGCCAGGTTCAGCCCGGCTTTGGCCTTGACGAACTGGTCGGCCGGGTCGAAGAAGAGCTCCGCCGGGTCGTAGCCGGGTTTGCGGTGGATGTCCACGCCGCGGGCGAAGTCCGGCGCGCGGCGATCATCGGTCCAGTAGTAGTAGGTGAACCAGGCGTCCGGCTCGGCCACCGCGACCAGCTCACCGGAGCGCTCGTGGTCCAGCCCGACGGACGTCTGCGCGTCGCGGTCGTACAGCACGTCGACACCGGGGAGTTCCGCGAGGACGGCCCTGGTCCTCGGCAGGTCCGCCGGGTCGGCGACGTAGACGTGCGCGATCTGGTGGTCGGCGACCGCGAACGCCCGCGATGTCCACGGGTCGAGGTACTCCATCCCGGCCTGCGTGTAGACCTCCAGCAGCCCGGCGGCCCGCAGCGCGCGGTTGATGTCGACCGGCCGGCGTGCGTCGGTGATGCCGTACTCCGAGAGCGCCACGACGGTGGCGTCGGAGGCGTCGGCCAGCAGCGGCGCGAGCACCCGGTCCACGTCCGCCGCGGCTTTGATCGCCTGTGGCGAGGAGGGTCCAAACCGTTGCAGGTCGTAGTCCAGGTGTGGCACGTAGACGAGCAGCAGGTCGGGCCGTTGTTCGGCGAGGACCTTCCGCGCGGCCGCGACGATCCACTCGCTCGACGCCAGCGCCGCCGTCGGCCCCCAGTACTGGAAGAGCGGGAACTCGCCCAGCGCCCCCACGAGCCGGTTGTGCAGGCCGGGCGGGCGGACGTAGCAGTCCGGCGACTTGCGTCCGTCCGCGTGGTAGATCGGCCGCGGGGTCACGGTGATGTCGGTCGAGGCGCCCATCGCGTACCACCAGCAGATGTTCGCGGCGGTGTAGCCGGGATGGGCGCGGCGCGCGGTCTCCCAGAGCTTCTCCCCGCCGACGAGGCGGTTGTGCTGGCGCCACAGGTGGACCTCGCCCAGGTCGCGGAAGTACCAGCCGTTGCCGACGATGCCGTGCTGTGCCGGGGTGAGGCCGGTGAGCAGGGTGGCCTGCGCGCTGCACGTCACGGCGGGCAGCACGGTGCCGAGCTCGGCCTGCCAGCCCAGGCGCGCGAGGTTGGGCATGTGCTGGAGAAGCGCTGGTGTCATGCCTACGACGTTGAGGACCACCAACGGTTTCACGCCACCGCCCCCGTCCGCAGGTGCCGCCGCGCCCAGCGCAGTTCCGCCGCGATGCCTTCGGCGAGGTCACCCGCACCGGGCAGCACGGTCCAGGTGTAGGTCTCCACCTCGACGTGGGTGCCGGGGTCCACCGCCGCGACGGCGGCCAGGAGCACGTCGGTGGTCGACGTGAGCGGTTCGGGCGGGACGGCGTGCAACGGCACGTGGAAGTGCACCCGCCACGGGTGCTCGGCGGGCAGGTTCTCGAACGCCTCCGGCAGGTCGTCCGCCGCCAGGACGCCGTCCGGGGTGTTCTCCCGGACCTGGTGCAGATAGCGGGGTTCGCTGAACTCCGCGATCGCCCGCCTGGCCGCCGGTGTGCCCGGTCGCGCCACCTCCAGTGCCGCCGACGCCTGCACCTTGACGACCGACAGCCCGGCCCGGCGGATCGACTCGACCGCCTCCACCGGGTCGGCGAACGACACCGCCAGGTGGCAGGTGTCCAGGCAGATCCCGATGTAGTCGGGGTCGACGCGACTGGATAGCCAGCCGACCGCGTCGGCGACGGTGTCCAGCACACAGCCCGGCTCGGGCTCGACGGCCAGCCTGATCGGTCTGCCGTGCCGGCCGGACTCGGCGTGCAGGAACCGGGTGAGCTCGGTGAGCGCCACGACGGCGCTTCCCTCGTCCCGCAGCGTCCACGGCTCCCGCCAGGACAGCGGCAACGTCGAGATGCTGCCGTAGGTCGCGGAGTCCGGCAGCAGGTCCGCCAGCACCGTCGCACAGTCCATTGTGTACTGAAGCCGGCGCGGGTCGGTCCACGTCGGGAAGTACACCGCGTGCTTGACCACCTCGTCGTGGAAGTCGCCGTAGGGGAACGCGTTGAGCGTCGAGACCGTCAGTCCCCTGGCCGTGAGTTCGGCCCGGAAGTCCTGCCGTGCGGCGTCATCCTCGGCGAGGCCTCGTGCGACCGGCGCGGGCAGCCACAGTCCCAAGGGGAGCGTGTCCACCTCCAGCGCCTCGCGCACGCGGACCGCGTACCGGTCGAGCTGGGCCAGGATGCCCGCGAGGTCGGGGGCCGGGTGGACGTTGGTGCAGTAGGCGATCACCGTTCGCCTCGCAGCACCGAACTGCCGGTGGCCGCGTCGACCGCACCCACCACCGCCGGGTCGAGGGTCAGCCGGCCGCTCTGGCCGTAGAACTCGACCGGGTTGTGCCACAACACGGTGTCCACGTCGGCGCTGTGGAATCCGGCCGCGAGCATCGCCAGCCCGGTCTTGTGGGTTTTCAGCGGATCCGACCGGCCCCAGTCCGCGGCGGAGTTGACCAGTATCCTGGCGGTGCCGTACTCGTTGAGCAGCGCCACCATCCGCGCCTCGTCCATCTTGGTGTCCGGGTAGACGGAGAACCCCATCCAGCAGCCGGCGTCGGCCACCATCCGCACGGTGGTCTCGTTGAGGTGGTCGACCAGCACGCGGTGCGGCGCCAGGCCGGACTCGCGGACCAGGTCCAGCGTTCGCTTCGTGCCCTCCTGCTTGTCCCGGTGCGGGGTGTGCACGAGGACCGGCAAGTCCTGCCGCAGGGCCATCTCCAGCTGACGGGCGAACGCGTCGTCCTCCTCCGGCGTCATCGAGTCGTACCCGACCTCGCCGACCGCGACCACACCGTCCTTGGCCAGGTAGCGCGGCAGCACGTCCAGCACCTCGGCACACCTGGGGTCGTTGGCCTCCTTGGGGTTCAGGGCGAGCGCGCAGTGGTGCGCGATGCCGAACTGGGCGGCCCGGAACCGTTCCCACCCGAGCAGGGCGTCGAAGTAGTCGACGAACGACCCGACGCTCGTCCGCGGCTGGCCGAGCCAGAACGCGGGCTCGACGACCGCCCGCACGCCGACGGCGTGCATGGCCTCGTAGTCGTCGGTGGTGCGGGACGTCATGTGGATGTGCGGGTCGAAGATGCGCATCACGAAGCCTTTCCGAGCAGGGCGAGGGCGTCGGCCGGCACCGGACGACCGGCCGCGCGGCGCTCGTCGGCGAACGCGGCCACCATGCGCAGCAACTCGGCGTCCGAGTGCCGGTCGAGACCGTCGACCACGGTCAGCGGGATGCCCATGAACAGGCACTTGAGCACGCCGTGCCGCCACGCGTGCCGGCCGAGGTGCCGGGTGGCGAACGCGCCGAGTGCCGCCGCGACCAGGCTGGTCTCGTTGCTGCGCAAGGCGTCCTCGACCAGGGCGACACCGGCGGCCGGGGCGCGGTCGCCCACCTCGGCCAGCCCGCGCAGGACACCGCGGCGTTCCGCGGAGGTGCCGTGGCGGTAGAGCCGCGTGAAGCCGACCACCGGATCGTCGGACGCGTCGGCGAACGCGGTGAGCAAGCGAACCCGTGCGGCGTCCTCCCCCGCTCCCACCGCCCGTCCCGCCGCCGGGAACAGGGTGTCGATCGCGCTCGGATCGGCGCGGACCGCCTGTTCCGCCTCGACCAGCCACCGTGCCGCGCGCAGTGCTCGCAGGGCCCGCGCCGCCACGTCCGGCGCGGCGTGGCTGTGCCGGGGCAGTTCCACGGCAGCGACCCCGGCGTAGCCGATTTCGGTCAGTGCGGCCAGCGTGGCGGGCAGGTCCAGCTGCCCTTCGCCGAACTCCAGGTGCTCGTGCACGTTCGGCAGCATGTCGTCGAGTTGCACGTTGACGAGCAGCTCGCCCGCCTGCCGGATGCACGCCGCCGCGTCCTGCGGCTCGACCGCGACGCAGTGGCCGACGTCGAGGGTGATCCGCAGCTGCTCCGGGTTCCCGAGCTCGGTACGCAGCCGCAGCGCCTGCTCCAGCCACTGCACGACCATGCCCGGCTCCGGTTCCAGTCCTATCGGGACGGACGGTCCGCTCTCCAGCACGGCGGCGACGCCCGACCGCAGGTGGTCCCAGTCGTCCGGCGACCCGACCCCTGACCAGAACGACACGCAGTCCGCACCGAGATCCGCCGCGATCTGCTTGGCGCGCACCAGGAAGTCGACCCGCACCTCCTGGCTGGAGCTGACCAGGGTCGGGTGATGCTTGCGGCGCGGGTCGAGCAGATAGCGCGCGCCGGTCTCCACCACGACGCGCAGACCCAGGCCGTGCAGGCGCGCGGCGAGCCGTTCGGTCTGCCTGCCGATGTCGTCGGCGAACGGGTCCAAGTGGTGGTGATCGAGGGTGAGCGCCACGGCCGTGTAGCCAAGATCGGCGATCACGGTGAGCGCGTCGTCGAGCCGATGGTTGGCGAACCCGTTGGTGCCGTAGCCCAGGTGGAACGTCATGTCGGGCTCACCTTCCTGCTCAACGCCTGGGCCAGCGGCAGCACCAGCGGCAGCGCGGCGCCGTGCTCGGCCAGCGCGGACTGGAGCAGCACCATGCCGTGGATGCCCTCCTTCGTTGCGGCGCGGGCGGACTCGGCCGACGGGTGCCGAACCACCTCCCACTGCGCGCGCCCCACCGTCACCGCGTAGGCCAGCGCCGCCGCGATCCCGGTGAGCCGCCGGCTGCTGGCGCCGGCCAGCACGGCGGTCAGCATCGTGCCCGACAGCACCGCCTTCGCCGTGCCGGGTGACGTGCCGTGCACTTCACCCCGCGACAACACCGTCACACCAAGGGTGTGCGCCGCCATCAGCCCGGCGGGCAGGACGGCCCGGCCGCCCAGCAGAACGTCGAGCGCCCGGCACGCGGCCATGGCGAACGGCCCGGCGGGCGTGGGCTTCAGGACCGTGTCGTAGGCCCACACCGCCGCGGCGAGTGGCAGTGCGTTGCGACCGGCCGCCGCGGCGAGACCGATGCCGAGCGCGGTCAGGCCGGCCGCGGTGGCCAGTGCCGTGTCCGGGGCGATCCGGCCCGACGGGATGGGCCGTTCCGGTCGTTCGACCGCGTCCAGGTCGCGGTCGGCCCAGTCGTTGAGCGCCATTCCCGCCCAGTACAACGACACGGACGCCAGCGGAAGCAGCAAACGCTTGCCTCGCAACGGTTTTCCCGCGCCGACCAGCGTGTCGCCCAGCACGGTGAGTGCCGCCGGTGCCCGCACCAGCTCCACGTAGGCCTTCATCGCCCCGGCTCCCGCGTCCACCGGTACCGCTCACCGGTCATTTGACTGCCTCCCCCGTGCTTCGGCGTTACTTCCAGGGAGCGGGATAGCCGGGCATGCCCTCGCAGCCGCACATGGCGTAGTGCAGCGGCGGCATGTCCTGCTTGATGAAGTCCTTGAGGGTGTCCTGGGTGACCCTCGGCTGCGGCAGCACCCACTCGCGCGGCACCTGCTTGCCGCCCAGGACGCGCAGGGCGGCGATGACCGGGGTGCGCCACTGGTAGGTCGGATAGGTCGGGGCGACCGCGGTCATCTTCTCGTCGGCCCAGATGCGCAGGAAGTCCTGCTGGTCCTCGCCCACGAACGGCGGGATCGGCGCGCCGGCGTCCTGGAACGCCTCCACCGCAGCGACCGCGGTGGCACCGGCGTCCATCCAGACGCCGTCGATCTTGCCCTCGCGCTGGATGTACTCGTTGACGATGCTCTTGGTCTTGGCCGCGTCGCCGTCGGTGAACTCCACCCCCACGACCTTCACCTGGCTGCCGGCGAAGACCTCGTCGGCCGCCGCCCACCGCTGTTCCAGCACGTCCACGCCGGGCAGGATGCGCAGCGCGAGGACCTTGCCGCCGGGCGCCACCTTCTCCTTGAGGAACTCGGCGCCGTCCGCGCCGAACGCGAACCCGCCGATCGGGTGGATGAACGTCACCGGGCAACTGGTCTTGACGCCGCGGTCGAAGACGATCACCGGCACGCCCGTCGCGCAGGCGGCCTCGACGGCCGGGGTGAGCGTGGCGGTCGTGTTCGGCGAGACGATCAGCGCGCTGCAGCCCTGCGAGGCCAGCGACTGGATGTCGCTGATCTGCTTGTCGTCCTTGGCCTCCGCGTCCAGCACGGTGAACTTGGTGATCTCGGGGTGCAGCTTCACCTCCTCCTTCATGGTCTTGAACCCGACCTGCCGCCACGGGTTGTCCACTGAGGCGTTGGAGAAGCACAAATGGTGGCCGCCCCCGGGCTTGGCGTACTTGGCCGTGTCGACCAGCTCCGGTTCGAGCATCTGCTCCCAGGGCTTGGCCGCACCGTCCTGCGAGTCCAGCCCGGTCGCCTTCGCGGTGCGGAACCGCAGCTGGCGCGCGAACTCGGCCTGGTCGAAGAACTCCGACTTCGCCTTGGCCGGACCGGACGTGCCGCCCGTGCCCTGGGTGGCGGGAAGGTCGCTGGAACACCCGGCCATCGCGAACGCGCCCACCAGGGCCACGACGGACCATTTCCTGTTCATGTACTGCTCCTCGGCTTCATCGGCGAAGTTCAGGCGGTGTGGGTCGGACAGTGTGTTCAGACGGTTTGTTCAGGCGGGGTCCGGAACGGGCCGGCGGGGCCGCAGCACCCGCCGCAACGCCTGCCGCGGACCGGCTCCGTGGGCGGCGTAGGCCACGGCGGCGATGATGATCACGCCCTGCACGGCCGACTCGAGCGCGCCCGAGACACCCAGCAGGTTCAACAGGGAGAAGAGCGCTTCGAGCGACAGCGCACCGGCGGCCGCGGCGACCACCGAACCGCGGCCGCCGCCGAGCAGGACTCCGCCGAGCACCACCGCGGTGATGGCGCGGAACTCCAGGCCCTGCCCGACCTGGGCCGACACCCCGGCGAACCCCGCGAGCAGGATCGCGGCGACCGTCGCGAGCAGCGCCGACAGCACGAACGCGAGCAGGCGCAGCCGGTCCACCCGGCCGCCCGCGAGCCGGACCACCTTCTCGTTGTCCCCCAACGCGAGCAGCGTGCGTCCGGTCGCCCCGCGCATGAACCACGCCGCCGCGGCGACCACGACCACGAGGACGACCACCGACCACGGCAGCTGGCCGAGCAGCGGCACGTCGGTACCGCCCCGGCCGACGACGCGGAACGACGGCGACAGAGCGCCGCGCGGTGCTCCCCCGGTCCACAGGAACACCGCGCCGTCGAGCACCAGCAGCATCCCCAGCGTGACGATGAACGACGGCACCAGCAGTTTCGTGGTGATCAGCCCGTTGACCAGGCCGACGAGGAGTCCGCAGCCCAGCAGCAACGCGATCACCCACGCGGTGTTCGCGTCGTCACCGTCGACCAGCCGGGCGGCGATCACCACCTCGGCCGTGACCAGCGAGCCGACCGAGAGGTCGAAGCCGCCGGACACGATCACGAAGTACTGGCCGATGGCGAGCAGGACGAGCGGCGCCGCCCGCTTGAGCAGCGCGAGGTAACCGCTGGGCTCGGCGTACGCCGGACCGGTGAAAGCCAGTGCCACCAACAGGATCACCAGCACGACCAGCACCGGCCCGGTGCCGTCGGCCAGCCGCGGCCGCCACGCTCTCATGCCGGCCTCCCGCCCTGCCTGCGGCGGGCGTACAGCGCCACCGCCACGATGAGCACGACGCCGCGCACGACGTCCTTGAAGAAGGAGTCCACCCCGAGGTCGTCGAAGATCGTGTCCAATGTGGACAGGATCAGCACGCCGCCGATGGTGCCGGCCACACCGCCGCGGCCCCCGGCGAGGAGCGTGCCGCCGAGCACGACGGCGGCGATCGACTCCAGGTCGTAGCCGGCGTCGGTGCCGACGTAGGGCGCGCCGGAACCCAGCCGGGAAGCCAGGAACACCCCGGCAAGCCCGGCCATGACCGCGCACACCACGTGCGCGGTGACGATCGTCCGCCCGGTGCGCACACCGGACAGCCGGGCCACGTCGATGTCGCCGCCGACCGCGTACATGTGGTAGCCGGTGCGGGTGCGCCGCAGGTACCACCACGCCGCCGCGGCGAGGAGCAGCATCAGGATCGCCGCCACCGGGACCGGTCCGATCCGGTCGTAGCCGATGTGCTGGAACGCGCGCGGCACGCTCCCGGCCGGGCCGGTGTAGTTGTGCTCCAGGTAGCCCCGCAGCACCAGTGCGACGCCGAGCGTGGCGATGAACGCGTTGGCCTTCAGCACGGTGATCACCAGTCCGTTGACCAGCCCGACCACCGCGGCGACCGCCAGCGCCGCCAGGACGCCGGGCCCGATCATCGCCGGACTGCCCGCCATGGTCTCGGCGGCCACCAGCGAGCACAGCCCGGCCAGGTAGGCCACCGACAGGTCGAGGGAACCGGTGACGATCACCAGGGTCTGCCCGATCGCGACCAGGCCGAGCACCGTGCTGCGCGTCAGGATGTTGAGGATGCCGCCGTGATCGAGGAGCACGCCTCCCTTGGCGCCCACCAGAATGCTGCCGACGACCAGCAGCATCACCAGCGCGAGGTACACGACCAGGACCGGGGTGATCGCGAAGTTCCGCTGGCGCGCCGGTGTCCCGCTCCGCTCGCGAACCTGCTCGCGCACGGCGCTCACACCGCTTCTCCGAGCCGGTGTCCGGTGGCCAGTCCCATCACGGTTTCCTCGTCCACACCGGCCGGTAGCTCGCCCGCCAGGGTGCCTTCGTGCATGACGAGGATCCGGTCGCTCAGGCCGATCAGCTCCGGCAGTTCCGAGGAGATCATCAGGATCGCCATGCCGTCGGCGGCCAGGTCGCGCAGCAGCCGGTACACGGCCTGCTTCGCGCCGACATCGACGCCACGGGTCGGCTCGTCCACGATCAGCACGCGTGGCCGCATGGCGAGCCACTTGCCCAGCACCACTTTCTGCTGGTTGCCGCCGGAGAGGTAGCGCACCTCCTGGTGCGGCCCGCGCGCGACGACGCCGACCGAGCCGAGCAACCGCGCCAGGTCGCCGTCGTGGCGTGCCTCGGCACCCCGGCAGGCCACCCGGCGGACGAGCAAGGTGTTGTCCCGCACCGACTGCCGCAGTGCCAGGCCTTCGCCCTTGCGGTCCTCGGTGACGTACCCGATGCCGTGCCGGACGGCGGTCCGCGGGCCGGTGATGCGGGTCGGCACGCCGTCGAGCTCCAAAATGCCACTGGTAAACGGCTCGACGCCCCAGATCGCCCGCGCGATCGCCGACCGACCCGAACCCTGCAACCCGGCGAGACCGACGACCTCCCCGGCCCGCACGTCGAACGTCAGGTTCCGCACCCGGCCGTTTCCCGCGCCCCGCAACGCGATCCGCACCTCTCCGGGCTCGCTCGCGCGCTCGGGATACAGCGCCTCCAGCGAACGGCCGACCATGTGCCGCACGACCTGCTCGGTGGTCAGCTCCGCGGTCGGCGCACAGGTGACGAACGCGCCGTCCTTGAGCACCGTGATCCGTGAGCTGAGGTCGAACACCTCGCGCATCCGGTGGGACACATAGAGGATCGCGATCCCACGGTCCCGGAGCCTGCGCACCAGGCTGTACAGCAGTTCGACCTCGTTGTCCGCCAACGCCGCGGTGGGCTCGTCCATCGCGAGCACCTTGGCGTCGGCCGACAGCGCCTTGACGATCTCCACCACCTGCTTGCGGGCCACGGAGAGCCGTGCGACCTCGGCGCCGGGCTCGATGCCGTCCTCGCCCAGCCAGTCCAGCAGGCGCTGGGTCTCGGCCTCCATCGCGCGCCGGTCGACCTGGCCCCGGCGCACCGGTTCCCGGCCCAGGAAGACGTTCTCGGCCACCGTGCGGTGTTCCAGGAGGGTGAACTCCTGGTGGATGATCGCGATGCCGGCCGCCTGCGCATCGCGGGGCGCGGCGAACGAGACCTCCTCGTCCCGCACCACGATCCGCCCCGAGTCCGGCCGATGCACGCCGGCGAGCACCTTCAGCAGCGTCGACTTGCCCGCACCGTTCTCCCCCACCAGCGCGTGCACCTCGCCCGAGCGCAACTGGAGATCGACGCCGTGCAACACCGGTACGCCGAGGAAGCTCTTGGCGATGCCTTCCAGCCGCACGACGACATCGGTCATGCCGGCACCTCCGTCCACACCGTGCCGGTGGCGACCAGGCGAAACGACGGAACGCACGGGACGCGGGGCGCCTTCCCGACGGGGTGTTCTGCCCCCGGTGTTCCGTGGGTCACAGTCATAGGGCGAACGTAGAGCCGACTATTGGCGACTGTCAATCAAAAGTTGGCGCTTCTCTGCCAAAGCACACATGTCTTACGCATGAACATCACCATTAGTCGGTCTTCCCTGGTTCACTAGGCCTGTGCCGGACGTACCTTGGGCTCCTGCGGCATCTCCTGGGCAGCTGCTGCGGCTGCTGCTCGACGGAGTGCCGCGCACTCGTGCCGAACTGGCGAGCCAGACAGGCCTGACCCGCGCCGCGGTCCGAACCAGGCTCGACGCACTGCAGGGCGCGGGATTCCTCACCGACCGCGGCATCAGGGTGTCGACCGGCGGCAGGCCCGCCGGTCGGCTGGCGTTCAACGCGGGCGCCCGCACCGTCCTGGCGGCCGACGTCGGCGCCACCCACGCCACCGTCGCCGTGACCGACCTCGCCGGCGGCCCGCTGGCCTCGCGACGACTCACCCTGGACGTCGCCAAGGGACCGGAGCCGGTCCTGGCGCACCTGGCCGCGACGTGGCGGGAACTGGTCGGCGACGCGGGCCTGGCCGCCGTGTCGCTGGCCGGTGTCGGCATCGGCCTGCCCGGCCCGGTCGAACACTCGTCGGGCCGGCCCAACCACCCTCCGATCATGCCCACGTGGAACGGCTTCGACGTGCCGGGGCACCTCCGCGCCGAGTTCGGCGTGCCGGTGCTGGTGGACAACGAGGTCAACCTGATGGCGCTGGGCGAGCACGCGCACTCGTTCCCCGGCACCGACCACATGATCGTCGTGAAGGTGGCGACCGGGATCGGCGCGGGTTTCATCAGCAACGGCGTCCTGCACCGCGGCGCGGTCGGCGCGGCCGGGGACCTCGGCCACATCCAGGCGCCGGGCAGCGACGACGCTCCCTGCGGCTGCGGCAACACCGGGTGCCTGGAGGCGGTCGCCAGCGGCTCCGCGGTCGCGGCCCGGTTGCGCGCCAAGGGGGTGGACGCCCACACGAGCTCCGATGTCGTCGCCCTGGTCCGGTCGGGCAACGTCGAAGCGGGACAAGCGATCCGGCAGGCGGGCCGCACCATCGGCGAGGTGCTCGCCGCGTGCGTCAGCATGGTCAACCCCTCGCTGATCGTCGTCGGCGGCGACCTCGCCGCGGCCGGGGAGATGCTGCTGGCCGGGGTGCGGGAGGCGGTCTACCGCCGTTCGCTGCCGCTGGCGACGGAGAACCTGCGGATCGTGCCCTCACGCGCCGGCGAGGCGGCGGGCGTCCTCGGCGCGGCGGCCATGGTGGTCCACCACGTGCTGTCGCCCAGCATCGTGGACCAGCAACTCGGCTAGTCCCGTGTCCTGCGGGCAGCTGTTCGCGCTGGTGCGCAAGTTCGAGCGCGGTGGCGCCGAGTACGTCTGCAAGTACACCAACTCTTGCAAGGTACTCGGGCCCGAAACGCCCTGTTGGTAGTAGGAAAACACCTGTTGATGTTGAGTTTGTGGTACTTGCAGACGCCGTCGGGCCGACGCCCTGATCGTGCTCGAAGAGAGCGCTCCCAGGAAGCGGCATGGTTGGACATACTCGGGGTGATCGGTAAGCGCTTTCAGGTGCCGAAGGGGGCGACGTGCCGCGGCTGGAACGTCCGCTGACCGGGGAGGACACCCCGGTGCTGAGGTTCGCCGGCGAGCTGCGGCGGCTGCGGCGCGTCGCCGGGCTGCCGTCCTACCGGGAGCTCGGGCGCCTGGCGAACTACTCGCCCGCCGCGCTGTCCGAGGCGGTGGCCGGGCGCAGGCTGCCCAGCCTGGCGGTGACCAGGGCGTTCGTCCGCGCCTGCGGGGGCGACGTCGAGCAGTGGACCGCGCGGTGGCGGGAGCTGGCCGTCGAGGCGCCGGACCACGGTGACGCCCCCTACGTGGGACTGGCCGCCTACGAGGTCGCCGACGCCGAGCTGTTCTTCGGCCGGGAGACCGACGTGGACCGGTTGCTGGCGCTGGTGCGGGAACGGCCCTTCGTCGGGGTGTTCGGCGCGTCCGGTGCGGGCAAGTCGTCACTGCTGAGGGCGGGACTGGCCGCGCAGTGGGCCGAGCACGTGATCATCACGCCCGGTCCGGACCCGATCACCGAGCTGGCGGCGGCACTCTCCGGCCACCGGTCGGCGGTCGACGTGCGGGCCGAGCTCGCCGCCGATCCCGAGCACCTGCGCGTACTGCTCCGCCAGGTCGCGGACGACCTGCTGCTTGTGGTCGACCAGTTCGAGGAGACGTTCAGTCTCTGCGGGGAGGCCGACCGCCGGTGGCTGGTGCGGGCGCTCACCCACGCCGCGGGAGCCGCCCGCGTCGTCATCGGTGTGCGCGCCGACTTCTACGGGCATTGCGCTCGCCATCCCGAACTGCTCGACGCGCTGCACCGCTCGCAGGCGCTCGTCGGTCCGATGAACGCCGAGCAGCTCCGCCGCGCGGTCGTCGAACCCGCCGCCCGCCGGGGAGTCTCACTCGAGAACGCGCTGGTCGCGCAGCTGATCGCCGATGTCGCCGGCCGGCCGGGCGCACTGCCACTGGCCTCGCACGTGCTGGTCGAGACGTGGCGGCGCCGCCGTGGCGCGGTGCTCACGCTGGCGGCCTACGAGGACGCGGGCGGTGTCGAACACGCCTTGGCCCGCACGGCCGACCAGGTCTACGACGCGTTGTCCGATCAGGAGAAGGTGGCCGCGCGGCAGGTGTTCGGGCGGTTGGTCGCCCTCGGCGACGGCACCGAGGACACCCGGCGCCGCGTCGTTCGCGCCGAGCTGGACGCGGGTGACGAGCTCCTCGACCGGCTCGCGTCGGCCAGGTTGGTCGCCCTCGACCGCGACACCGTCGAACTGACCCACGAAGCGTTGTCGCGGGCGTGGCCCAGGCTCGTGGGCTGGCTCGACGAGGACCGCGAATCGTTGCGCGCCCACCGCAGGCTCACCAGCGCCGCCGACGCCTGGCGGGCCCACGACCGCGATCCCGACGCCCTCTACCGCGGCGTCCACCTCGATCAGGCCCGCCGCCTGGCTCCCCGCCTCAACGAGACCGAACGCGAGTTCGTCGACGCGGGCACGGCCGCCGAACGCGACCGGGAAGCGTTGCGCCGCAGGAGTGTGCGCCGACTGCGGCGGCTCGTCGGTTGCCTCGCCGTGCTGGTCCTGCTGCTCGGCTGCACCGCCGCCTACGCGGTCACCGCCCAGCGCGCCGCCACCCGCGAACGCAACCAGGCGTTGTCGCTGCGTGCCGCCGACACCGCCCTCGGCCTGCTGGCCCGCCCGCGCGACGCGGCGGCGCTCGCGCTGGCCGCCTACCGCGTCTCCCCCACCACCCGTGCCCGCGACGTGCTCCTGCTCGCCCGTGGAGCGGGCACCGCCTCCACCCTGGGTGAGGGCTACGCGCGCGTGCCCGGCAACGTCGTGATGACCAACGAGTACGACGCCAAGCTCTCAAGAAGCACCTACCGCCTCTGGGTCGGGGACGAGCCGCATCGGCGGCGGGCCGGTGCGATCGAGGTGCCGCAGAACGGCTTCCTGCTGCTGCTCAGTACGGACGGGCGCACCGCTGTCATGATGGTCCGCCCAGGTGAGTTCCAGCTCTGGGACCTCGGCGACCCCGACGCCCCGCGACAGACCGCCACCATGACGGGCTGGCCGATGCCCCTGGGGGTCGACGCGGCGGGCACCCTCATGTCCGGCGTCGAGGACGGCGCGGCGGTGTACTGGCGTCCCGGTGCCACCACCCGCGTTCGACTGCCGGGTGGTGGCGTCGAGAACGCCGTGCCGCTGGCCGACGCCACCGGCGTGGTCGTGGCGCGTCGCGACGGCGACCGCCGGCACGTGGAGGTGCGCTTCCTGGACGGGCGGAGCACCCCGGTGCTCAGCCGTCCGGCCCGGCTGGCCCTGGTGACCGGCCCTGGCGGCAAACTCGCCGTGTCCGATCTCGACGGCGCGCACCTCATCGTGCTCGACGTCGCGGGCGAGCCCAGAACGCTGCTGGAAACGGACCGGGTTCCAGGGGATGCCGAGGTCGAGTTCTCCAGCGACGGCACGGCCGTCACCGCCGCACGCCGCGACTCGGTGCTGATGTGGGACCTCCCCGCCGGCCGGGAACTGCTGTCGCTGCGCGCGGCCGGGGTGGAGTTCGGCGGGGCGCGCTACGAGCCCGGCAGCGGCGAACTGCTGGTGCTGAACACAAAGGGGGGCGCGCTGTGGCGGCTGGTGGTGGACGTCGACCGCGTGACGCGCGAGGTGTGCGCCGACCCGGCCGACGTCGACTGGGCGGCGCACTTCCCCGGCGTTTCGGAACGGCCGCTGTGCCCGGAGGCGTGAGTGCTTCTGTCGTCAGGACGACGGAGGCACTCACGACCGCTTAGCCGAGCCGGTAGGCCCTGATGACGGTCTGGCTCAGCTCACCGCCCCGGCCGTCGGCGGCATGCACCCGGAGCGAGACGAACGTCCCGGAAGCGGCCCGGTTGCCCACCAGCGCCGTGCGACCCAGGACCGGGACACCCGTCCAGTGCGCCCCGTCGTCGTAGGACACCTCCACGCGGAAGCCGCGCAACGGCGGGTTGCTCACGCCCGCCTGCTGATCCACCACGAACGGCACGGTCAGCGGACGGTTCGCGGGCGTGCTGCCCGCGCGGTCCAGCGCCGGGGTGAACCGCACCACCGACATCGGCAGCCGCCGTTCACCGGAGGTCGGGTCCGACCGGAACGTCCAGTCCACCGCGACGCGGCTGCCGAAGTCCGAGAGCTCCGGCGGCCGGGTCACCTCGGTCCGCACCTGGAACACACCGGGCCCCGGCGGCACGGCGAACACGCCGTACCCGCGCTCCGCGTTCTCCCCCACCAGCTGTCCGTTTCGGTACAGCGCCGTTCGCGCCGAGGTGGTTCTCGAGTAGCCCTGGTTGCCTTCCCGGTCGCCGAACAGCGCCAGCGACACCGCGACCTCGTCCCCGGTGCGCGTCAGGTTCGGATAGCCGTCGTCGTCCAGCACCGGTCCGATGACGGGCGCGCCGAAGGTGCGGTCATGGGTCCGGCCCGCGCGGTAACGCTCGGCTTTCCCGACCACCATGCCGTCGTCGTCGAAGAACACCGTCCGCCAGGAGGTGTCCGATGTCAGGTACCTCGTGGAGGTCGAGTCCGTGAAGAGGGGCGGACCGCTCACCCCGGACGGGGACACCGCGTAGCCCATGAGCGTGCGCGGCCCTCCCGGTCGCTTCGGGGCGATCGTGGTGCGCACCTTCGCGAGCTCCGTTGCGTGCGGCCTGCGCACGAACCCGTTGGGCACCCGGCCCTGCTCGGTCCACCCCAGCCAGTACGCCCCGGATGGACTGGTGAGCTCTGCGGACACGAACACGTCCAGGTCCCCGGCGGGCAGTGCCGGCCCCGCGTGGCCCACCCGCGTTCCCGCCGGAAAGCCTCTCGGGTGCATGACGGTCACGCTCGCGGTGTCCTTGCCCAGCCTGCGCTCGACCATCAGGCTGTGCGCACCGGCCACCGCCGCCGGGTCGGGTGCGCCGATCTCCAGCGGCCCCGCCGAGCGCGGGTCGAGGACCACGTGCGTGGGTCCGGCCACCCGCAGGTCGGGTCTGGTGATGATGGTGCGCGGGCCCTCCTCCGGGCCCAGCAGTGCCTGCACCAGGTAGTCACCCTTCGGCAGCCGCGCGGTGTCAGCCCGCACGTAGATCTGCGCGCCGGTGGTCACGTTCATCAAGACCGTCAACCTCCCGCCTTCCGGCGCGCTGCCGTAGTCGAAGGTGACGGGATAACTTTCCGCCTCCCGGTTCAACCCGACCGGCGTCCGCAGCACCTCCGCGCCGCCCGTGCTCGCCACCACCGAGCCCGAGTACCCGCCGTCCATGGCACCCTGGCGCGCGTCACCCGTCACGGCGACCTCGGCCTTGCCGCCGGCCGGGACGGTGACCCGAGCCGGGGACACCGAGAACACCGGGTGCTCCGCGCCGTCCGGTCCGCGGCCTCGCACCGCCAGGTCCAGCGTGATCGGCTGCGCGCCGTCGTTGCGGTAGACCAGGGGTTTCACCACAGGCACGTCGTCGTCGTGCGGCCAGTCCTGGCTGCCCAGGACGACCGACGACGGCTCGCTGGTGACCGTCGTGGACAGCGCCGCGGCGATGTCCAGGCGACCCGAGCCCTGCTCGTACCCGCTCAAGCCCGGGTTCGGCCGTGCCGAGGCGGTCAGCGTCGCCTTGAGCCGCGCGCCGTTCCAGTCCGGATGCCGCTGTGCCAGCAGCGCCGCGGCACCCGCGACGTGCGGCGACGACATCGACGTGCCCGACAGGGCCTGGTGCCCGTCGCCGACCGGCGTGCCGATGGGATTGGCGGTAGTCGCCCTGGCCGCGACGATGTCCACGCCCGGCGCGGTGATGTCCGGCTTGACCGCTCCGTCCTCGACCCTCGGGCCCCGGCTGGAGAACTCCGCCAGCGAGTCGTCGCGCTCCACCGCACCGACGGTCAGCGCCGAGTCGGCGGTGCCGGGGGAAAGCACGGTGCCCGCCTGGTCCCCGGCGTTGCCCGCCGAGACGACGAACAGCGTGCCGTGGCTGGCCGACAGGGCGTCCACGGCCGCCTCCACCAGGTCGACGCCGTCGCTGGCGGGCAGGCCCAGGCTGATGTTCACCACGTCCGCGCCCTGCTCCGCGGCCCAGCGCATCCCCTCGATGATCACCGACTCCGGGCAGCGCCCCTCCACGTCGCAGACCTTGGCGTCGAGCAGCCGCGCGTCCGGCGCGACTCCCTGGTAGGGCGCGCGATTGCTCGCGATCGTGGCCGCGACGTGCGTGCCGTGGCCGAAGTGGTCGATCCCGTCCTGCTCGTGGGTGAAATCGCGTGCGGCGACCTCGCGCCCGACCAGGTCGGGATGGTCACCCTGCACTCCGGTGTCGACCACCGCGACGGTCACGCCGGCGCCGGTCAGCCCCGCCGCCCACGCCGCCGGTGCCCCGACCTGTTTGGTGCTGCGGTCCAGCAACGGGCGGGCCACCCCGTCCAGCCAGACCTTGGTGGCACCCTCGGGCAGCTCCTGCCACCCGGTCGCCTTCGGCACCTCCGCCGCCACCGCGTCCACGGCGCTCAGCGCACCGGCCACCCGTGCACCCGACGGCGGACGGCCACCGGTGACGATCACCGGCACCGTGTCGCGCCGCGCGTCGTCGTACCCGGCCTCGACCAGCCCGGTGACGTCGAACAGCCGCTGGTCCACCCGGCCCTCCGCCAGCGACCGCGCCACATCAGAAGGAACGACGCGCACGCGGCCCTCGTGCCTGGTGACCTGGAACGAGACGTTGTCCCGATGCGCGCCGGGTTTTACCGAAACGAGCCTGTCACCGTCGAGAACGACCTTGTCGCCGGTGACGAGGGTGACGGTCTTCTGTTCGCCCTGATCCTTGCCCTGCGTGTGCCGGGCCGCGCCGCGGTCCGGTGCTGCCAGTGTGGCCGGTGCGGCGTGAGCTTGGATCGTCGCTCCCGCCAGTGCGGCGGCCAGTGCGAGCGCCACTGCTCTTCGCGCCACGGGACCTCCCTTTCTCGGGGAGCCCGTGACCCGGGCTCCTGAACGGATCCCGAGTCAAGCGAGGAAGCGGGTGTTCAGGTTCGTCACCGCCGAGCTGAACACCGTGTTGTGAACACCGGATCGGCCAGGTGCCCATCGTGAGGACCGGACGCGGTCAGCGGTCCCTGCGCGTGACCAGGCGGGCCAGCTCGCCGAGGTCCTCGGCGGCGGCCGGATGCGGACGCGCGCGGCGCAGACTGCCGAAGGCCAGCTCCACCCGGCGCTCCGCCTCGGCCTCGGCCCACGTCCGCCCACCCGCTTCCGCGACGAGATCGGCGATGCGCTGGACGTCCTCCGCACCGCTGGTCTCCAGGAAGATCCGTTCGAGCCGGCGGGCCGCCGGCGAGTCCGCGGCGAGTGCCGCCACGACGGGCAGTGATCTCCGGCGGGCCCGGATGTCCGAGTGCGCCGGTTTGCCGGTCCTGGCCGGGTCGCCCCAGATGCCGAGGACGTCGTCCACCAACTGGAAGGCGATGCCCAGGTGCACGCCGAACCAGCGGTAGTGCTCGGCGGCGGTGGCGCCGGCTCCGGCCGCGAGCGCACCGAGCCGGCAGGCCGCGCCCAGCAGGGCGCCGGTTTTCCGAGCCGCTGTGGTGAGGCACTGCTCGATGTCCGCCGGCGCCGCGGTCTCCGCCGCCACGTCGGCCGCCTGTCCCTCGCACAGCTCGACGAGCACGTCCGCCAGCACACCGGTCAGCGCCGGCGGAACCCGGCGCATCGCGAGCCCTACCAGAGCGTCCCCGGTGAGGATCGCCGCCGTGGTTCCGAACACCGCCCAGGCGCAGGGACGGTGCCGCCGGGTCTCGTCGCCGTCCATGACGTCGTCGTGCAGGAGCGAGAAGTCGTGGATCAGCTCCACCGCCGTGGCCGCCGCGAGCACGGCGGGCGACGGTAGCGCGGTCCCGCCGGCGAAGGCACGGGCGCAGGCGAGCGTGAGTGCGGGCCGCAGCGCCTTGCCGGCCGTCTGCGAGGGCCGGCCTTCGGCGTCCCACCAGCCGATGTGGTAGCCGGCGACGCGACGCAGTGCCGGTCCGAGCTCGTCGACCGTGGCGCGGTGCACGGGCTCGATCAGCGTTCGCGCGTCGGTCAGGAGACGGCCGGTTCCGGCGGGCGAGCTCATGATCACCGTTGTCCGCTGCCCTCCGGCGCGCCGTCGGGTGCGATCGCGCCGGAGCCGGTGCCGGAGGGGAGCTGGACGTGCACGTGTCCCTTCCCGGCCTCGATGTTGATCACGTCGAGCTGGACCGCGGCCACCGACCACGTGCGCAGTGCCAGCGTGCGCTGCTCACCCGCCAGCGCCACCAGGGTGCTCCCGCCTGGCCCGAGTGCCGCCTCGAACATCCGGACCGCCGCGGCAAGCTGTTGCACGGCCGTGCGCAGTCCGGAGCGCGCGACGTTGATCCCGTTGCCCGCAGAAGGCGACTGCTCGTACGACTTCTCCGCTGCGGCAACGACATCCCGCCACCCGTTCACCGTGTCGGCCGTGAGCGGGGACCGCGCGGCCGACCCGTCGGCGGGAGCCGCGAGCGCCATGGCCTCCAGCACCGGGGTCAGGCGATCCCTGGTCTCCCTGGCCTGGTCGGTCAGCGGCCCGAGCTGCGCGACGTCACGTGCCGCGTCCTCCCGTTCCAGCTCCGCGATCCGCTGCTGGGTCGCGTCCGGCCCGTTCCCCGCGGTGATGAGGAACGTGACCGCCATCCCGAGCAGGAAGGCGGTGAGAAAAGCGGCCCACACGCGCCCCCTCCCGCTGGGAGCCGGTGGCGCCGAGGCCACCACTCTGGTCATGCGTGACCGGGTGGAGCTGCCCATCGTTTCCTCCTCGGCGCCGTGAGCGATGCTGCGGAGAGCGGTCAGCGACCCGCAGAGCCGCTGACCGCCTTCCTCCTACCGGAAGCTCCACCTCTGGTTGGTCCCGCCATGGCAGGTCCAGATGATGAGCTGGGTTCCGTCCGCCGAGCTGGCACCGTTGGCGTCCAGGCACTTCGTGCCGTTGCGGATCGAGCCGTCGGACTGCGCGGTCCAGTTCTGCCCGGACGAGCCGTTGCACGACCACAGCCGGACGATCGTGCCGTCCGTCTGGCTGTTGCCGCTGACCTCGAGGCACTTGTCGAGGGTCCGCAACGTGGTGCCGGTCTGCGTCCACTTCTGGTTGGCGCCGCTGTTGCAGGTCCACAGCTGGATCTTCGCGCCGTCGGTGGAGCTCGCACCGTTGACGTCGACGCACTTGCCGCCGGCGCCGACGATCTCCTTCGCGGTGCCGCCGCCGGGCTGGCCGGCGCCCGGCCCGACGTAGGTGATCGAGTCGAGGTCGAAGGTGGTCGACGACGTCGTCTTGAACACCGCGAACAGCTCGACGGAACCGGTGGGTGCGGTCACGTTCACCGCGGGCGTGCTGGCGTAGGTGTCCGAACCGCCGGTGCTGGTGACCGGCGACGACGCGATCAGCGTGCCCGTCGGCGAACCCGAGCGCAGTTCGATCGTCCCCCCGCCACCTGACGGCGAGGACACCCGGAACGACACCTGGTTGATCCCGGTGAAGTTGACCGGCTTGAACGAGATCCAGTCGTTGTTGCCGATCTCGCCGACCCTGGCGCCCGACTCGGCGCCCGCCTGCGACACGATGCTCACGCCGGACGAACCGGTGAAGAACTCGGCCTGCTTCTGCTTGGGCTGCAACACGGTCTGGGCGCTGCCGGTCAGGGCGGGCACCCCGTTCGCGCCGCGGTCGGTGTACTCGGCCGAGCCGATGACGTGGACGTTGAGCCCCTGGTGCCCGGAGTCGATGGTGGTCTGGAGCGACCCCGTGCAGCCGGTCGTCGGCGAGCCGATCGGGTGCTTGTGCGAGTCGTGGCCCATGTTCGACTGGACGGTCACCCGGCTGCAGTCGATCGTGCCGTCCTCCAGGTCGGTCACGGACACCGTGTACGGGACCGGATCACCGAAGTTGATCATGCCGCCGTCGACCGGGCCGGTGAACCGCACGACCGGCTCGGTGTTGCCCACGCTCACCGTCACGTTCGCGGTGCCGATCTTGCCCGCCGAGTTGGTGACGGTGAGCTGGGCGGTGAACCGGCCGCTGGTGGTGTAGGTGTGCGTGGGGTTCGGCTCCGTGGACGTAGTGCCGTCGCCGAACGTCCACCGGTAGGTCAGCGGGAGACCACCGGGATCGCTGGAACCGGCGCTGGAGAAGCGCACCGTCAACGGCGCGGGACCGGTCAACGGAGAGTGCCAGAAGCCTGTGCCACCGGAAGACGTTCACCCGTGGTCGTGTAGTCGATGCGCCACAACCCGGAGCCGGGCAGCGGCCTGTTGTCGTCCCAGCCCGTACCCCAGGTCAGCAGGTACATCGACCCGTCCGGACCGAACTTCGCGTCCATCGGGGAGGCGAACGACATGTTGTTCAGGAAGTTGTTGATTTTCAACAGGTTCCCCGACGAGTCCAGCCGGAACTCCCACATCCGGTTGCGCGACCACTCGCCGAAGAACGGCGTCTGGTCGAAGTAGGCGGGGAACTTCGTCGTCGACGGGTTGTTCGCGTTGTACTGGTAGACGGGGAACGCCATCGGCGCCTCGCCGCCGCTGCTCGGGCCCATCTCCGGGAACGCGTTGCCGTTCGAACCGTTGCCGTACCAGACATCCGCCGCACGCGACGCGGGCAGCGTGGTCAGACCGGTGTTGTTGGGCGAGTTGTTCACCGGCGAGGCGCAGTTGAACTTCGGGCCGCTGGAGTTGTTCGCGAAGTTCCAGTCGTTGTAGGCGATGTTGTTCGCCACGCAGTACGGCCAGCCGTAGTTGCCGGGCGACTTGATCACGTTCCACTCCACCAGCCCCGCCGGGCCGCGGTTCGCGTTGTCGCCGCCCGCGTCCGGGCCGTAGTCGGCCGCGTAGAGCACGCCCGTGGTCGGGTGCACGCTGAACCGGAACGGCGTTGCGGAAGCCCATCGCGTAGATCTCGGGCCGCGTCCTGGCCGTGCCGGGCGCGAACATGTTGCCGGCCGGGACGGTGTAGGTGCCGTCGGCCTCCGGGTGGATGCGCAGGATCTTGCCCCGCAGGTCGTTGGTGTTGGCCGCGGTGCCCTGCGCGTCGTACAGCGACGCGGCCGGAGCGTTCGTCGATCGGCGCGTAGCCGGCCGAGTCACCGTTGGGGTTGATGTCGTCGCCGACGCTGATGTAGAGGTTGCCGTTCGGCCCGAACGCCAGCTGACCGCCGGTGTGCCCCGGCTCCTCGCGCCGCGACGCGGGCAGGGTGAGCAGGACCTTCTCGCTGGCCAGGTCCAGCCGGTCGCCGTTCATCGTGAAGCGGGAGATCCTGGCTATCTCCGAGGTCCCGGTCGGCGAGTAGTTCAGGTAGACCCATCTGTTGGTGGCGAACGCCGGGTCGAGCGCCATGCCCACCAGGCCGTCCTCCGAGACCTGCCCGCCGCCGTAGACGCTGAGCGTGGCCGCGACGACCGTCGTCCTGGTGTCCGGCTTGTAGATCTTCAGGTTGCCGTTGAACTCGGTGAAGAACACCCGGCCGTCCGGGGCGACGTCGAGCGTGCCCGGCGCGATCGTGGAGTTGTCGAGCTGCACCTTCTGGAAGCTGCCCCACACCGTGGGACCGCAGTCCGCGGCCACCGTGCCGCCGGCCGACTCCACGCCGCCGGTGATGTGCTGGCGGAACAGGGGTTCCGAGTAGCTCGACGACTGGTGCCCCATGCCGGTGGCCCAGACCCGGCCGCCCTCGAAGTTGCGGCACCACGAGATCGGGTGGTCGACGCCCATCTTGGACGGACCCGCGTCGTAGGTCGACTCGTCCGCGGTGGCCAGCACGTGCACGTCGCCGCGCGCGGAGCGGCTGAAGTTGTACCACTCCTCGGTGCGCGTCCAGCGGTCCGGCAGGCCCGCTCCGGAGGGGTGTTTGCGGTCCGCGACCTTCGCGGTGCCGGACACGATCGCGGAGTGGGCGGTCATGGTCATGCCGAGCATCTGGTCCCACCACGGGAACTGCTGCTCGATGTTCATGTCCGTGGCGTTGTGGATCGCCACCACGCCCCCGCCCCGGCGCACGTAGTTCTGCATCGCGGTGCGCTGTGCGGCGGTGTCCCACACCATGCCCGACGTCTGCAGCATCACGATCACGTTGTACGTGGCGAGCGTGGCGTCGTTGAAGACCGACGCGTCCTCGGTCTTGGTCATCTCCCAGCCGCGCTGGGCGGCCAGCTGCTCCATCATCGTGATGCCCGCCGGGATGGAGTCGTGCCGGTAGGCACCGGAGGCGGTCTTCGAGAACAGCAGGACGTGCAGGCCGTGGGCGTGCGCCGGGGTGACCGGCACGAGCAGCCCGGTCATCACCAGAGCACCGGCCAGCACTGACAGTAGTCGCATGAGTCTGCGTTGCATTGCCACTCCTCCGGGGTGGTGCAGCGAGTCGGCTAACAGGTGCGAGCGGCGGCGCGCAGGAAGGCCAGGCCTTCCACCGCAAGGGCGTCCGGTGAGTCGGCCAGCGGCCGCCAGATCGAGGCCGCGGTCGCGATGGCGGCGTTGTCCGGGGTGAACGACTCGATGCACAGCGGGCCGCGGTAGCCGACGCCGGCGAAGGCACCCAGCAGCGCGGGCCAGTCCAGGTGGTCGCGACCCGGTGCGCCGCGGTCGTTGGCGCACACCTGAACGTGCGCGATGCGCGCACCGGCCGCGAGAACGGCCTTCACCGGTGCCGCTTCCTCGATGTTGAGGTGGTAGGTGTCGAGCGCGAGCCCGCAACCCTCGTTCGGGCAACCCGTCCAGCGCCTCCAGCGCCTGGTCCACGGTGTTCAGCAGGCTGGTCTCGTAGCGGTTCAGCGGCTCGACGGCGATGCGGACGCCGTTCTCGGCGGCGTACTCGACGACGGGGACGCAGGTTCGCGCGCAACTCGGCGTACACCCGTGGCCGGTCGTCGATGCGCCAGGTGCGGCCGACCGAGCTGTACGCCGGGCCCGCCGCGACCGGGCTGCCGACGATCGCCGCCACGTCGACGACGTGCCTCAGGTAGTCCTGGGTCTCGGCCACGGTGTCCGCCCCGACGAGCTCGCGTCCGGGCGACATGACCACGCAGACGGTGGCGGCGAGGTTCAGCTCGGCCAGCAGGTCGGCGGCGCGGTGCGGATCCCAGTCGCCCGGCTGCTCCACCGGCAGCTCGATGACGTCGAACCCCCACTCGCGGATCTTCGGCGCGAGTGCGGCCAACCCGTCATCGGTAAGCGGTGACGTCCATACCCATGTGCTGACGCCGATGTCCCACATGAGGTGAACGTAAGGCCGGACATATGGCGAGGTCAATGCAAAAGCGCGACCGTGTCTACACTACTTATGGCGACTATCTGCCAGAAGTGTGACGGCGGTGCCGTTCGAGGCGATCGCGCCCAGCCGCGCGTCGAGCACGTCCGGCGACAGCACGTGCTGCACGACCATCGCCGCGGCACCCAGCACGCCCGCGGTCGAGCCCCCGCTCGACGCGACGATCCGGAGGTTTTCCGTGGCCAGCGGCAGGGAGCGCCGGTAGATCGACTCGCGCACGCCCGCCAGCAGCATCTCCCCCGCCTCCGCCACCAGCCCGCCGATGACCACGAGCGACGGGTTGAACATGCTCACGCACCCGGCCAGCACCTCGCCGATGTCGCGCCCCGCCTGCCGCACGACCCGGCCGGCCTCGAGGTTGCCGGACCGGACCAGGTGCACCACGTCGGCCGTCGAGTGCGCCGGCAGTCCCAGTTCCCGCAGCTTCGCCGCCAGCGCCGGACCACCGGCGACCGCCTCCAGACATTCGGTGTTGCCGCACCGGCACAGCACGTCCCCGCCGTGCGGCACCCGGACGTGCCCCAGGTCGCCGGCCGCGCCCGCCGCACCCCGGTGCAGCACACCGTTGCTGATCAGTCCCGCGCCGATGCCGGTCGCCGCCTTCACCACGACCATGTGCCGCACGTCCGGATAGGACGCGGTGTGCTCGCCCAGCGCCATCAGGTTGACCTCGTTGTCGACGAGCACCGGCGCGCCGAACTCCGCGCTGATCGCCGCCGGCACGTCGAACCCGTCCCAGCCCGGCATTATCGGCGGGTTGTTCGGCCGGCCGGTGGAGTGTTCAACCGGTCCCGGCAGCCCGATGCCCACGCCGGCGATCTCCGGGGCTGTGCTGATTTCTGGGCTGATTTCTGGGGTGTCCACTTTGCTCAGCAGCTCGCGCCAGGTCGTGACCAGGAGCGGGAGGATCACGGCCGGGCCGTCCGCGACGTCGAGCCCGACCTGTTCGAGGGCGATCAGCCGGCCCCCGAGGTCTGTGACGGCGACGGTGGCGTGGGTGGCGCCGACCTCGGCCACCAGCACGAGATGCGCGCCGGGGTTGAACCCGAACCGGCTGGCCGGACGCCCGCCGGTGGACTCCCCGGGACCGCTGCCGGTGACCAGCCCGGCGGCCAGGAGCAGGTCCAGCCTGGCCCGCACGGTGGAGCGGGCGAGGCCGGTCGCGGCCACGATCTCCGCTCGGGTGCGCGGTCCGCCGTCCATCAGCATGCGCAAGACGGCGGCCGGCGAGCCCGCCTCGATGCCCTGGGTGCTCTCCATCGGACAATTGTCACACCGACTGCGAAAGGTCGGACGTGACCGTCACGGTTGCGCGTGATCGTCGCCCGAACCGGTGACGTGGGCGGCGTCAGGCGGCGGTGTGCCGCGCGAACAGGGTGGCGTAGTCGGTGTCGAGCCCGGCGAGTGCCGTGCGCGGCGACGGGAAGATCCAGCCGGCCGGCGGCTCGTACCGGTCGAGTCTGGTGAGCAGGAGCAGCCGGGTCGCCCCGATGACGACGAGGGTGGCCCCGCTGGCGAAGATCGTGCCGCCGAAGGCCACCGCGCGGGTGACGCCCTCGTAGCTGGAGGCACCACGGCCGGAGGGGTCGGCGCCCTGCAGGGTCAGGTAACCAGAGCCGTTGCTGACGGTGGCCCTGATCGTGAAACGCATGCCGCTGGGCAACCCGTCGAGCGCGGTGTCAGCGCCCAGCGTGGGGTCGACGCTCAGGGTGGTGTCGACCGTCCGGCCCGGCGCCGGCAGCAGTTCGTGCGCGATCACCCGGTCGGCCCTCGACGCGAAGGCGCGGCGGGTCCAGGTGCCGAACCCGTCGGTCCAGGACGAGGTGACCTCGCCGGTGCGGATGTCGGTGATCCGGCCGTAGTCGCCGACCGCGGTCATGCCGGGACTGGAGATCCGGAACTCGTGATGGTCGAAGACCACCTTCTCCATCGCCGGCTCGCCGTACAGCTCGGGCATGCTCATCACACGACTCCCTTGTCAGTGATGGGGTGGTCGTGAGTGCTTTCCGTCGCTCTGGCAACGGAAAGCACTCACGACCGCTGATCAGGTCAAGCTCCACTGCTGGTTGCTCTGGCCGTTGCACGTCCACAGCTGGACGAGCGCGCCGTTGGCGGTGGACGCGCCGGACACGTCCAGGCACAGACCGGACTGCGCGCCGGTGATCGTGCCGTTGGCGTTGACGGTCCACCGCTGGTTGGCCTGGCCGTTACACGTCCAGATCGACACCCTGGTGCCTGCGGAGGTCCCTTGGCCGTACGCGTCGAGGCAACGCTGGGCGGTGCCGTCGAACACGGTGAGCTGATCCCCCGACCGGGCCCACTTCTGGCCCGCGCCGGCCTGGCAGTCCCAGATCCGGGTCTGCGTGCCCGCGGTGCCGTTCGGCGCCTCGAGACACTTGCCCGAGCCCACCGCGCGCACCGAACCGCCGGGGACGGGAGTCGGGCCGCCACCGCCACCGCCGTACCCGGCGGCGATGATGTTGGCCTGCACGGCGTTCTCGGTCGCGTCGGACGGGTAGCCCGCGACCATGGCGCCCTCGTAGAAGGTGCCCGCGCTGAGGTTCGCGCCGCCGTCGGGCTTGCAGCAGTCACCGCCGCTGCCCAGGATAATGGCTCCCTGCTTGCGCATCGGGCTGTAGCCGTTGGGCAGCGAGCCGTCGTACAGCGTGGTCAGGTCGCCCGTCTGGGCGTTGCCGCCCTTGAGCGCGAACCGCGAGGTTCCGTTGTTCTTCAGGATCGCCGTGACGAACTTGTCCGTGAAGGCGCGCTGGTTCGGGTTCCACTGCTGGCTTCCACCGGGGAACAGGCCCCATTCGAGATCCGCCTGGACCCACGGACCGCGGCCGGAACACCCGCCGAACCAGCACTGCGTGCTGAAGTTGATCGCGTCCATCGCTCCGGCCGCGTCGGCTTTGCGGGTCGTCTCGCTGTTGCCGTAGTCGAAGCAGCAGCCGCCGTTGACGTGCGTACCGCTGGTCACCATGTACATGCCCTCGGGCTGGCTGCCGGTGGGCACGCCCGTCAGGTGACCGTCACGCCAGTAGCTGTTGCCGGGGTTGATGTAGAGCGAGTACGCCTTGCTCTTGTCGCTGCCCATCACCAGCGACTCGGAGGTCGCGCTCGCGGGCCTGCTCTGGGGTGATCCGGGAACCACGCTCGACCCCTGGTACCAAAGGTCGTTCCCCCGGCCCGACTGGTCGTAGACCACCGTGACGACACACGACGTCCCGGCGCAGAACGTGTCCTGGGTCGCCGCGTTGGCGTTGCCACCGGCGGCGAGCAGGCCGATGTCCTTGCTGGTGTTGTCCGACGAACGCCTGACTTGGTAGAGATTTCCGTTGTAGGCGCCGTAAAGCGCCCGCGTCGTGCTGTGCGCCGCGATGCAGGGCGTGCCACCGGTCGCGTAGATGTCGCAGGGTCCTGTGGTGGCCGCCGCCGCTGCGGGCACCACCGGCGTGGACCACGTCAGGGTCGCCGCGGACAGCACGGTCAACGCCAGTGCGACGCGGATCCGGACCGCCGTTTTCGAGCGCCACCACTGGGTCACACGCCCCGTCGAAGGGGATGGTGAGGGCTGCATTCTGCACCTCCTGGGAAGGTTTGCCACTGGGACGAGCCGACGGGGAAGGTGCCGGTCACACCGCGGTGTGACCGGCACCGGGCGTGTCACTGGAACTGCGCGAAGAACCTCCAGATCTCGGCCTTGGTCCAGGTACGGGCGCCGTCGTCACAGCCGCACCCCTCCACCGGGGCGGGCGCGTGGCCGCCGTCGAACGCGGCCCACTGCACCGGGAAACCGGCGCGGCACGAGTAGGTGGTCGTGACGTGGGTCCGGCTGCCCCCGCCCGGCTCGCGCGGGCTCTGTGCGGCACAACCGTTGTTGCGGACGAACCGGTCGCGCAATGACCGTCCCTGGCCGATGCCCAGCACGTTGTCGCCGATGCCGTGGATCCCGAAGTAGGCGACGGGCTGGCTGCCGCCACTGCACCCGCTGATCTCACCGCCGGAGATGACGGCGACCGCCCGGAAGACGGTCGGCCGCGCGCAGGCGAGGGCGTAGCTCATGCCACCGCCCCAGCTGAATCCCGTGGCGAAGCGCTGCGCCGGGTTGACGCACAGGTCGCCCTCGATGCGCTTGATCATGTCGTCGACGAACGTGACGTCCTCGCCGCCGGAGTTGCCCCAGCCGTTGCCCAGGCCCTGCGGTGACACGAGGATCGCGCTGTTGCTCGCCTGCTCCTGCTGGCCGTAGTAGGCCCAGGCGGCACCGCTGCTGCCACCGGACGCCACGTCGTTGGCCGTGCCGCCACGCCAGTGGAAGCCGAAGATCAGCCGGTACCGGGTGCTGTTGTTGTAGTTGTCCGGAATCCGCAGGATGAAGCTGCGGCTCTTGCCTCCGGTTTGGATGGTGTGGGTGCCGTTACGCAGCGTCGGCGCCTTGCCGCAGCCCTCACCGGGCCCCGGCCCCGGACCGGGGTCCCCTCCCGAGACCTTGACCAGCTGCCACTGCTGGCTGGGCCCGCCGGTGTCGGTGTTCTGGACGACGTCGGCGTTGTCCGCGGTCGAGCCGCCCCGCACGTCCACCGCCTTGGAGCTGTGCCGGGCGATCAGCCGGGCGTTGCCGTCGGGTGAGTCGGCGAGCCGGAACTGCTGGTGGGCCGCGTTGTTGTCGGTCCACTGCACGATCGTGGCGTTGTCGGCGGTCGACGCGCCGGACACGTCGAGGACCTTGCCGGAGCTCCTGGACTTCACCCGGTAGTAGCCACCGCCGGAGTCCACGAACTGCCACTGCTGGTTGACGCCCTCGTTGCGCGACCACTGGATGATCCGCGCACCGTCGTTGGACGCCGCGCCGGACACGTCCAGTGCCTTGCCGCTGTTGCGGTCGACGAGGACATACCACGCGGTGGGGTCCACCGTCGCGGCCGATGCCGACGGCTCGTCCACCGCGACGAGCGCGCCGATCGCGAGGATCGCCGCCGCACCAATGGTTTTCATGACTCGCCCCTTTGCGAGACCGATTCGGACAGGGACTGCGAGGTGGGCGCTCACGGCAAGGTCCAGCGCTGGTTGGTGCCGCCGTGACAGGTCCAGAGGATCAGCTGGGTTCCGTCCGCCGAGCTGCCACCGTTGGCGTCCAGGCACTTGTTCGCCTGCTGGTTGACCAGCGAGCCGTTCGCTCCGGCCGTCCAGTTCTGCGAACCGCTGCCGTTGCACGTCGCGAGCTGCACCTGCGCGCCGTTGGCGGTGCTGCCACCCGCGACGTTCATGCACTTGCCGAGGGCGCGCAGCGTGTTGCCGCTGACCGTCCACTGCTCGCTCGCGTTGTTGTTGCAGGTCCACAACTGGATCTTCGTGCCGTCCGCGGTGTTGCCGCCGGCGACGTCGACGCACTTGCCGGAGCCACCGGTGATCCGCCCGGTGCGCGTGTTCGGCCCGCCGAGCTCCTTGACCCGGATGTTGCGGAACGACACGTCATCACCGGGACCGTGGTTCTGGATGCCGATGTGGCCGGAGGTCAGGGACCTGGCCGGGTCCGCGTTGGTGAAGTCGTTGATCTTCACGCCGTTCAGGAACACCTGGAGGCGTTCGCCCTCGACGAGCAGCTCGTAGGTGTTCCACTCGCCGGGCGGGTTCAGCGCGGCGTCCCTGGCCGCGATGTCGGCGCCCTTGACCCCGTAGATCGCCCCCGTGGTCTTGTCAGCGGTGTCCGTCGCGTCGATCTGCACCTCGTACCCGTTGGCGAGGGCCGAGTCCGGGGTGCTGCCGGCCGGGAACCCGAGCACCACACCGGAGTTGTCGTCCCCGGCCATCCGCCAGTCCAGCTTCAGGGAGTAGGACTTCAGCTCCTTGGCGCTGTACCAGAGCATTCCCATGCCGTCGAACGACGTCAGCGTGGCGTCGCTGTTGGTGAAACCACCGGGACCGGCCTGCGACCACCCGGTCGTCGAGCCGTTGTAGAGGGCGGTGTAGCCGGTCTCGGGACGGCAGTCGGCCTTCGTCCGGTTCGCCGCGTACCGGATGCCGCCGAGGATCACGGAGCGGAAGGCCGGATCGGCGTAGCTCTCCCTGGTGTGCCCGCTGCCGGTGTAGAAGGAGCGCCCGCCGGCCATGGTCTTGCACCACGTGTGCGGGTGGTCGGCGCCCATCGACCCGCCGGAGTACGTCGACTCGTCCAAAGTGGACAGAACGCGGGCCGTGGAGCGCGGGTTCGAGCGGAAGTTGTACCACTCGTCGGTGCGGACCCAGGCCGGGCCGAGGTGCGCGGTGGCCGCGTGTGCCCGGTTCTCCGTCCGGACCGTGGCCTGCTGGATCGCCGGGTGCGAGGAGAAGTACGCACCTACCAGCTCGCCGTAGAACGGCCAGTCGTACTCGGTGTCGGAGGCCGAGTGGACGCCGACGTAACCGCCCCCGCCGCGAACGTAGGACTCGAACGCGCTCTGCTGGGTGGCGTTCAGCACGTCGCCGGTGGTGTTGAGGAACACCACGGCCTCGAACCGCGCGAGGTTCGCGGCCGTGAACTGCGCCGAGTCCTCGGTGGCGGTCACCGTGAAGCTGTTGGCGGCGCCCAGGTCGCGGATCAGCTGGATGCCGGTCGGGATCGCGTCGTGCCGGAAACCCGCGGTCTTGGAGAACACCAGCACGTCGTACGGCGTGTCCGCGGCCGACACCGTCGGTGCCGAGCAGACCGCCCCGCCGACGAGTGCCACGGCCGCGATGCCGACTGCTCGCCGGAAAGCCTGGAACTTCATGTCATCCTCCTTGATGCCAAAGCACGCGGTGGATTTCTCATGGCAGCGTCCAGCGCTGGTTCGTGGCGCCGTGACAGGTCCAGATGATCAGCACCGTGCCGTTGGCCGAACTGGCGCCGTTGGCGTCGAGGCACTTGTTGGACTTCGTGTTGACCAGGGAACCGTTGGCGCCGGTGGCCCAGTTCTGGCTCGTGGCGCCGTTGCAGGTGCCCAGTTGCACGGCGCCACCGTTGGCGGTGCCGCCGTTCGCGACGTCCATGCACTTGCCCAGCGCCCGCAACGTGGTCCCGTCGACCGTCCACTGCTGGTTCGCGGCGCTGTTGCAGGTCCACAGCTGGATCCGCGCGCCGTCGGCGCTGCTGCTGCCGGTGACGTCGGCACACTTGCCGGACGACCCGGTGATCGGCCCGGTGCGGCCGCCGCCTCCCGTGGACGTGTCGAACGTGAAGGCGTCCAGGTCGAACAGGTAGCCCGTGCCGCTGCCGGCGAAGGTGAAGTACAGCCTGCCGGTCGTGGTGGGCACCGAGGTCAGTGCGGTGGAGACGTCCCGGAACGTGTCCCACCCGCCGGTCACCGGCACGGTCAGCGTGGCCAGTGCCGGGCCGGTCTGCGAACCGCTGCGCACGGTGATCGTGCCGCCCGCTCCCGCCGAGGACACGCGCGCGGTGAACCGGTTCGCGCCGCTGAGGTTGTAGGTGTCGAACGCGATCCAGTCGCCGTTGTGGACGTCGCCGACGGTGCGGCCGCCCTCGGCCGGCGTCTTGTCGAACAGGCCGGTGCCCGACTGCGCCGCGTAGTGCTCGGCCTGGCGGTGCCGCGGCTGGAGCACGTGCTGGGCGTGCGTGGTCGCCGGTGGCACACCGTTCGCGCCCTTGTCGGTGTACTCGGCGTCGAAGACGGCGTAGATGTTCGCCGCCGTGTCGTGCTCACCGTCCACCGGGATCTGGATGGTGCCCGAACAGCCGTTGCGCGAGGTGATCGGGTGGGCGTGGCTGTCGTGGCCGAGGAGGTAGGACAGCTTCACCTGCGCGCAGTCGATCGTCCCGTCCTCGGCGTCGGAAACCGTGATCGTGTAAGGGACGTTGTCGCCGTAGCTGAACAGGGTTCCGTTGACCGGGGTGTTCAACGTGACCACGGGCGCGGTGTTGCCGACGGTGATGACCACGTTCGTACTGCCGGTGAGCCCGCCTGGGTCGGTCACCGTGAGTGTGACCGTGTACTGGCCGTTGGCGGTGAAGGTGTGGCTCGGGTTGGCGGCGGTGGACGTGCTGCCGTTGCCGAAGTTCCACAAGTAGGTCAGCGCGCCGTTCTCCGGGTCAGCCGAGCCCGCCGACGAGAAGTTCACCGTCAGCGGCGCGGCACCGGACGTGCGGTCGGCTGCCGCGCGTGCGGTCGGTGCGCGGTTTCCCTGCGATCCGATGTACTCGATGCGGTAGAGCGCGGAGCTGGCGTCGCCACTGCCCCAGCCGGTGCCGTAGTCGAGCACGTAGAGCGCACCGTCCGGACCGAAGTCGGCGTCCATGACCTGGGTTCCGCGCCAGGGGAAGTCACCGATCGTTCCGGCGGAGCCGTCGGAGCCGACGTCGATGGTCTTGATCCAGCGCCGGCCGAACTCGGTGGCGAACACGTGCCCGTCCAGCGAGGCCGGGAACTTGACCGTGGACGGGTTGGCCGAGTCGTACCGGTACACCGGCGCGCTCATCGGGGACTCCGACCCGCAGCCGAACGCGGCCACGGAACAGTTGTCGTAGTTGATCCACGCCGCGCGCGCGGCCGGCAGGTTCGTCAGGCCGGTGTTGTTCGGCGAGTTGTTGACCGGCGCGGCGCAGTTGAACCGGGCACCGGACGGCCCGGACGGGAACGTGTAGTCCACATAGGTCTCATTGGTGGTGTTCTTGCCCGTGCAGTACGGCCAGCCGTAGTTGCCCGCCGAGGTGATCCGGTTGAACTCCACCTGGCCCGCCGGTCCGCGGCTCGAGCTGGTCGAGCCGGCGTCCGGCCCGTAGTCGCCGAGGTAGATCGTGCCGGTGGCCTTGTCCACGTTGAAGCGGAACGGGTTGCGCAGGCCCATCGCGTAGATCTCCGGCCGCGTGCGGGCCGTGCCCGGCGCGAACAGGTTGCCGGCCGGGATGGAGTAGGACCCGTTGGCGTTCACCTTGATCCGCAGCACCTTGCCACGCAGGTCGTTGGTGTTGCCCGCGCTGCGTTGCGCGTCGTAGACGGGGTTGCGGCCGGAGCGCTCGTCGATCGGGGTGTAGCCGCCGGAGTCGAACGGGTTGCTGTCGTCGCCGGTGGACAGGTAGAGGTTCCCGGCCGCGTCGAAGTCGATGTCACCGCCGACGTGGCAGCACATTCCCCGGCTGGTCTCCACGTCCAGCACGGTCACCTGGCTGCCCATGTTGACCGTGAAGTCCGCGTTGAGGGTGAACCGGGACAACCGGTTGACCCCCTTCCACGCGGAGAAGTCGTTCCCGGTGGACGGCGCGTCACCGCCCGGCGTCGACAGCGGCGGCGAGTAGTAGAGGTAGATGTACCGGTTGGTCGCGAAGCCGGGGTCCGCCGCGATGCCCTGCAGCCCCTCCTCGTCGTGGGTGTAGACGGGGATGTTGGCGATCGTGTTCGTGGCCCCGGCCGCCGTGGTGCGGCGCAACGTGCCGTTGCGGGAGGTGTGCAGCACGGAGCGGTCCGGCAGCACGGTCATCGACATCGGCTCGCCCATCTCGGCGACGCCCTTGGCGAGTTCGACCTGCTGGAAGTCGGCCGGGTTGACCACGTGCGCGGCGGCCGGTGGCGCGGCGGTGGCCGAGACGGCCACCACCCCCGCCACGGCCAGGAGAGCGGCGGAGAACACCGCGTTGAGTCGTTTTCTCATGGCAGGTACTACCTTTGGTCTCGTTCGCGCGTCTGGCATACGGTCTGATCCGAGTGAGCCCGAACCCCGGCCACGTCCGGGAGCGCTCCCAGAAGTGGCCGGGGGACATCGGCTCGATTCCGTTGTCGGGAAAGGTGTTGCTACGTGCCGGCCTGGCGGCCGGGGAGGCGCCAGGTCTGGTTGAGCGGACTGGCCTGGCTCACGGGGTTGCAGGTCCACTGGTGGATCAGGGCACCTGACGCGGTGGAGGCGCCGCTGACGTCGACGCATTTGCCGCTGTGCCGGGCGACGAGCTGGTGGTCGGTGGGAGCGTTGCCCGCGTAGGTGACCTTCCGCAGGGTGAACTGCTGGTTGGTCCCGCCGTTGCAGGCCCACTGGATCACCGCGGCACCGTCCGTTGTGGACACCCCGTTGACGTCGAGGCACTTGCCCGACTGCTGGTTGGCGACCGTGAAGGTGTCGGCGATCCCGGCCACCGGGGTGAAGGTCCACCGCTGCTCGTCACCGGTACCGCAGGTGAGCTGCTGCTGCCGGTTGCCGTCGGCGGTGCTGCGGCCCGCATTGGTCAGGCAGTGCTGCGAGTGCTGCGCGACCGCGGTGGACTGGAAGGACCCACCGCCACCGCCACCGGAAGGCGGCAGGACCGTGATGGTGAAGGACTCGTCGACGTTGGAGTGCGGCAGGTTCACCGTGGTGCCGTTGTTGGTCAACGTCACGGTCGTGTCGATGGCGACCACCGGGGCCGCGACCGCTCCGCCGTTGTTGTACGGGATGCGCTCGGCGAGCACCCGCACCCGGTTGTCCTTGACGATGCCCTCGGTGGCGTCGAGACGCCGCAGGTTGACCGCGATGTTGCCGGTCGTGCGGCCACCGCCGACCAGGATCTTGGCCTCACCCGGCGCTTTCGTCGCGAACCCGTCGTAGTTCTGGCTGGGCGTGACCGTGGCGATCTGGCCGGTCTGCGAGCCGTAGAAGCGGTAGACCCACCACTCGCCCTTCGGCTGGTGCTGCCCGGCCGAGTTGTGGACGAGCAGGTTGCCGAGGTCGTTGTGCAGGTTGCCGCCACTGGCCCAGTTGGCGCGCAGGCCGTCCGCGCCCGCCCGTTCCAGCCGCGAGATGTACCACGAGCCGTCGCCGGGGTTCTGCTCGTTCGACGCGCCGTACTCGTTGATCTGGTAGGGCCGCGGGTGCGGGATGCCGCGCGAGTCGAGGGTCTGGTTCGCCACCTGCACGTTCGACACCGGGTCGCCGGGCAGCGAGTGCCAGCTGATGATGTCGGGCACGGTGTTGTTGGAGCGCACGAAGTCCAGGTACTGCGTCCACCAGCCACCGGTGGACGGCGTGCACGCACAGCTCGGCCCGACGATCAGCTGGGTCGGGAACTCCGCCCGGATCCGCTGGAACGTGCGGCGCCACAGCTCGAAGTACTGGGACTGCGGGCGGTTCCAGAAGATCGTGATGTTGGGTTCGTTCCAGAGGTCCCACTGCACCGGGACACCGGTCGCCCGCACGTCGCCGATCAGGCGGGTGAGGAAGGCGTCGTAGTCGGACCAGTTGCCGTTGTCACCGGGGAAACGGGAGATCCCGAACCCGTCGGCGCCCCACAGGTCGTGCGGCAGTATGACGAACTCGCCGCCCAGCGCACGGGTGCGCAGCAACTGGGCGCGGGTGGAGTTCCACCGGCGGTCGTACTTGCCCGACACCCAGCCACCCGGGCTGTCGAGCTGGGCACCGCCCGCTCGCATGTACCGGAACTTCACGTCCTTGTAGAAGTTGTCCGGCGGGCCCGGACGCGTTCTCGGTCATGCCGTAGATCCAGCCCGACGCCCGGTAGGTGGGCGAACCACCGGCCGTGGAGAAGTCGACGGCGATGGACTCGTCCGCGGCCCGCGCCGGTACGGCGAAGGCGAGGACGGACAAGAGAACGGTGAGAAACGGGAGGACCGTCCGGCGATGGCCGTGCCGCCTCTTCGTTGAGGTGTTCACGCCTGGCTCCTTTGCAGGGAAAGGGTTGCGCAGCGGAGAAGAACCCGTTCAATCGATGTGTGTTTCCAAGCCACGCGCCCACTCGTGGAGTTCGCGGGCCTGTTCGGCGAGCCGATGCTCGTCGCTTCCCAAGCGGGTCCTTGAAGAAGAAGGCGAGCGCCCCTTGGGCACCGGCCCGGCCGGCCGCGTGGGCGGCGGCCACCAGGCGGGCGAGGTCGAGCACCAGCGGGGCGGCCAGGGACGAGTCCAGGCCGCTCCAGGTCAGTTGCAGTGACATCCGCGCGCCCAGGAACCCCTCGAACGACACGTGGTCCCACGCGGTCTTGCGTTCGCCGAGGTCGGGCACGTGGTCGATGTGCAGGGGCGCGGTGACGCCCTCGCCGAGCAGCGCCGCCAGTCCCCTGGCCTTGGACGCCAGCTTGCTGTCCGCGTGCGCCGGGTCCTGCAGCGTGGCCCCGTCACCGCCGCCGAGCAGGTTGGTGCCCGTCCAGGACAGCACGCGCAGCGCCCGCGACGTGAACATCGGTGCGAGCGCCGCCCGCAGCAGCGTCTCCCCGGTCTTGCCGTCCCGTCCCGCGTAAGGCAGCGCCTTCGACAGCGCCAGCTCGTCCAGCGCGGGCAGCGCGACCCCGGTGGACGGAGTGAAGTCGACGAAGCCGCACCCCGCCTGGAAAGCGGCGTAGGCGACGAGAGAACTCGGTGGCAGCACGATGTTTCCCGGCACGGCGAGCGCTTCCTCCAGCGCGGCGACCGAGTCGTGTGCGACCTCCATAGGCGGCTCGGTCGACGCCACGTTCACCACCACGACGCGTGCTAGCTCGTGCCGTGCGCGGAAGTCGGTGATGTCAGCGGCCAGCCGCCGGGCGGCGTCGGCCTGGCTGCCGGCGAACCCCGCCGGGTCGTAGCCGGGCCGGATCTCCGCGTCCGCGGTCTCCAGCCCGCTGACGATGCCTCCCGACACCTCGTGCGGCAGCACCCCGTCGCGCACCAGCGATTCGACCCGCTTCACCAGCGGCGTGGTCACGATGTCGTGCCCGCCGACCACGAACGCGTCCCACGGTGGCAGGTACGCGTCCAGCAGCTCGGTGACGCAGCCGACGGGCGGCACGAGACCCGCGCGCAGCGCGAACAGCCCGCTGACGGCGGTGGCCGCCACCGATCCCCTGGCGCCGTTCAACCACAAGCCGATCCGTTCGGTCACGGCCGTCTCCTTTCGTCAGCGGGCATGCGCGCCCGTTACCCGCCAGTGCTGAACGCGGCGTCGAACGAGGCCGACGGCGGGTCAAAAGCGTTGCGACGCACGAACTCCAGGGCCTCGGGCGCGCCGATGAGACGGTCCATTCCCGCGTCCTCCCACTCGACGCTGATCGGACCCTCGTAACCGATGGTGTTGAGCATCCGGAACGACTGCTCCCACGGCACGTCGCCGCGTCCGGTGGAGACGAAGTCCCAGCCGCGCCTCGGATCCGCCCACGGCAGGTGCGAGCCCATCCGGCCGTTGCGGCCGTTCCCGACCTGGCGCCGGGCGTCCTTGCAGTCGACGTGGTAGATCCGGTCGCGGAAGTCCCACAGGAACCCGACCGGGTCGAGGTCCTGCCAGACGAAGTGCGACGGGTCCCAGTTGAGGCCGAACGCCGGCCGGTGCCCGATCGCCTCCAGTGCCCGGACGGTCGTCCAGTAGTCGTAGGCGATCTCGGACGGGTGGACCTCGTGCGCGAACCGGACGCCGACCTCGTCGAACACGTCGAGGATGGGGTTCCAGCGGTCGGCGAAGTCCTGGTAGCCGGCGTCGATCATCGACGTGGGCACCGGCGGGAACATGGCGACGGTCTTCCAGATCGAGGAGCCGGTGAACCCCACGACGGTGCCGGCGCCGAGCCTGGCCGCGGCCCGCGCGGTCGCCTTCATCTCCTCGGCCGCCCGCTGCCGCACGCCCTCGGGGTCCCCGTCACCCCAGTTGCGGGCGGACAGGATGCCCTGGTGCCGCTGGTCGATGGGGTCGTCGCAGACCGCCTGACCGGTGAGGTGGTTGGAGATCGCCCACACCTTCAGGTCGTGCTTGGCGAGAATCGCGAGCCGGTCCGCGACGTAGTCGTCGTCCTCCGCGGCCCGCCACGGGTCGAGGTGGTCGCCCCAGCAGGCGATCTCCAGGCCGTCGTAGCCCCACCCGGCGGCCAGCCGGGCGACCTCCTCGAACGGCAGGTCGGCCCACTGGCCGGTGAACAACGTGATCGGACGCGCCATCTCGGTCTCTCTCCTTCTCAAACCTGGTGCCAGCTGCGGGACATCGCGCTCGCCTCGACGGCGGCCAGGACGCGCTGCACCTGCAGCCCGTCCGCGAACGACGGGGCCGGGTCGGTTCCCGCGGCCACCGCGCGGACGAAGTCGACCGCCTGGTGGGTGAACGCGTGCTCGTAGCCCAGGACGTGCCCGGCGGGCCACCAGGCGGCCACGTACGGGTGCGCCGGCTCGGTGACCACGATCCGGCGGAAGCCCGCGACGGCGGAGTCCTCGGTGCCGTCGAAGTAGTGCAGGACGTTCATGTCCTCGAAGTCGAACGCCAGGCTGCCCGCGGAGCCGTTGACCTCGATGCGCAGCGCGTTCTTGCGGCCGTTGGCGAAGCGTGTGGCCTCGAACGAGCCGAGCGCGCCACCGGTGAAGCGGGCCAGGAACAGTGCGGCGTCGTCCACGGTGACCGGCCCCACCTGGTCCGACGCGGCGGTGCCGGACAGACCGGAGTGGGCGGCCGCGACCGGGCGTTCCGGCACGAACGTCTCCAGCGTCCCGGACACCTCGCGGATGGTGTCGCCGAGGATGAACTGGGTGGCGTCCACGATGTGCGCGCCGATGTCGCCCAGCGCGCCCGAGCCGGCCTTCTCCTTGTCCAGCCGCCAGGACAGCGGCGCGGCGGGGTCAACGATCCAGTCCTGCAGGTACACGGCGCGCACGTGGTGGATGCGTCCCAGCCGGCCCTGGGCGACCAGGTCGCGGGCCAGGCTCAGCGCGGGCACCCGCCGGTAGGTGAAGCCCACCATCGCGCGCACACCCCGTGCGGCGGCGCGCTCGGCCGCCTCCACCATGGCCTCCGCTTCGGCGACGCTGTTGGCCAGCGGCTTCTCGCAGAGCACGTGCTTGCCCGCGTCCAGGGCCGCGACGGCGATCTCGGCGTGCGTGTCACCCGGTGTGCAGATGTCCACCACGTGCACGTCGTCTCGGCCCAGCAAGGACTTCCAGTCGGTCACGGCCTCCGCCCAGCCCAGGCGTTCGGCAGCGGCCTGGCTGCGGGCCGGGTCGCGGCCGCACAGCACGGCCATCGCCGGGCGCACCGGCAGGTCGAAGAAGCGGGGCGCGACCCGCCACGCCTGGGAGTGCGCGGCTCCCATGAACTCGTGGCCGACCATCGCGATGCCCAGCGTCGGTGACGTCCCAATCGGTGTCCCAAAAGATGTCACAGTGGCGCCTCTCTCAGGACTCGAAGGCGGTCGGCAGGTAGCGGTCGACGTTCTCCTTGGTCACGACCGGCGCGTACAGCTCGACCTGGCGCGGGACCTCCACCTCGACGAGGTCGCCCAGGCTCTTGCCCTGCACCGCGAGCCGGGCCAGCCGGATGCCGTCCGCACCCTGGGTGGACGGGTAGACCACGGTCGCCTTGTGCGTTCCGTTGTCCGCCTTGATCTCGCGCATCACGTTCGCCGATCCCGCGCCGCCGACCATGAAGAACTCGCTGCGGCCGGAGTTCTTGATGGCGGCCGTGACGCCGACGCCCTGGTCGTCGTCGTGGTTCCAGATGGCGTCGATGCGCCGCGCGGCCTGCAGCAGGTTCGCGGCGGCCTTCTCGCCGCTCTCCACGGTGAACTCGGCCGCCACGCGGTTGCTCACCTTCAGCCCGCAGGCGGCGAGCGCCTCCGCGAAGCCCTTGCTCCGGTCCTGGGTCAGCGGCAGCGAGTCGATGCCGGCGATCTCCGCGACCACGGCGTCGGTCTTGCCCTTGAGCTTCTCGCAGATGTACGTGCCGGCGGAGACGCCCATGCCGTGGTTGTCCCCCAGCACGGTGGAGCGCGCGGCGAACGGGCTGTCGAACTGGCGGTCCACGTTGATCACGGTGATGCCGGCCTTCATGGCCTTGAGCGCCACCGGGGTGAGCGCCGCGCCGTCGAACGGCAGCAGCACGATCGCGTCCACCTTGTCGTTGATGAACGTCTCCACCTGGCTGATCTGGAGGTTGACGTCGTTGGTGCCCTCCACGACGCGCAGCTCCACATCGGAGTACTTGCCCGCCTCGGCCTTGGCGGCGTTGGTGATCGCGGCCATCCAGCCGTGGTCGGCGGCCGGTGCGGAGAAGCCGATGACGACCTTCTTGCCCGGCTCGTCGTTGGCGACCTTCACACCGCCCTGGTCGCCGCTGCCCTGGCTGTTCTGGGGCGTGTTGCCCGTGCACGCGGTGAGCGCGACTCCGAGCGTCAGTGCGGCGACGAGACGGGTGGTTCTCTTGTGTGGCATGGGTCTTGGCTCCTCAAGTGGCGGCGTGATGGCGGTGTCAGACACCGCTGCGTCTGGCCAGCCGCTGCTGCAGGAGGACGGCGACCACGATGATCGCGCCCTTCGCGACGGCCTGGGCGGAGATGGAGAGGTTGTTGAGGGTGAACACGTTCGACAACGTGGTGAAGATCAGGACGCCGAAGACGGTGCCCGCGATCGTGCCGCGTCCCCCGGACAGCAGCGTGCCGCCGATCACGACCGCGGCGATCGCGTCGAGCTCGTACAGCCCGCCGTGGGTCGCGCTGCCGGTCGTGGTGCGGGCGATGAGCATGACGGCGGCCAGCCCGCAGCACAGGCCGAGCAGCGTGTAGAGCAGGACCGTGTGGCGCCGCACGTCGATGCCGGCCAGCCGCGCCGCCTCGGGGTTGCCGCCCACGGCGAACGTCCGCCGCCCGAACGTGGTGCGGTTGAGCAGCACCCACCCGCCCGCCGCGACCACCGCGAAGATCACGACCAGTACCGGCACACCGAGCACCGACGCGTCGAAGAACGCGGCGAAGCCCGGCACGTTCACGATCTGCGTCCGGCGGTTGGAGATGATCTCGGCGAGACCGCGGGCGGCGGCCAGGCTCGCCAGGGTCGCGATGAACGCCACGACCCGGCCGTAGGCGATGAGCGCGCCGTTGACCAGTCCGCACGCGCCGCCCACCAGCAACGCGGTGAACATCATGACGATCCAGTGCGTGTCGTTCGCGATCCCTTGGGTGGCAAGGGTCGTCGCCCACACCGAGGACAGCGCGACGATCGCGCCCACCGACAGGTCGATCCCGCCGCCGGTGATCACGAACGTCATGCCGACGCTCACCACGCCGATCACCGCCGCGAGCCGCAGGATGGTGAGCACGTTGTCGATGTCGGCGAACCGGTCGCCGGCGGTGACCACACCGGCCAGGCACAGCAGGACCAGGGCCACCACGAGACCGGTGTTGCGCCCGGCGGGGGACGCGAGCAGCGCCGAGAGGTCGCGCCTGGTGCTGCTCTTCACGGTCGCGGGTCTGTCCGGTGCGGTCACAGCGGTGTCCTCGCTCATGCGGCGTGTCCTTCCATCACCAGGTCGAGGACCTGGGACTCGTCGATCTCGCCGGCCGGTCCCTCGTGGACCACCCGGCCCTCGCGCACCACCAGGACCCGATCGGCCAGGCCCAGGACCTCCTCGACGTCGCTGGACACGATCACCACGGCCACTCCCCTGGCCGCCAGATCGCCGATCAGCTCGTAGATCTCGCTGCGCGCGCCCACGTCCACGCCGCGGGTGGGTTCGTCCAGCAGCAGCACGCGGCACTCCCGCAGCAGCCACCGGGCGAGCACGACCTTCTGCTGGTTTCCGCCGGACAGTCCGCGCACCATGCGGTCGACACCGGGTGGCCGGACATCCAGGGCGACAGTGAGCAGGCTCGACCGGGTTCGTTCGGCGCGGTCGTCCAGGAACCCGAACCGGGCGAACGACGACAGCGATGAGACGGTGATGTTGCGGTACACGGCCTGGTCCAGCAGCAGTCCCTGGCTCTTGCGCTCTTCCGGGCACAGGCCGACCCCCGCGCGCACGGCCGCCCCGACACTGCCCCGGCGCAACCGCTTGCCGTCGACCTCGACGGTGCCGTCCGTCGGTTTGCGCGCGCCGTAGACGGCTTCCAGGATCTCCGACCGTCCCGACCCGACGAGGCCCGCGAGCCCGACCACCTCGCCCGCGCGGACCGTGAGGTCCACGCCGCGGAAGCGGTCACCGCCCGCCAGCCCGCGCACCACCAGCACCTCGGGTGCCGCCGGGTCGGGCGGAGTCCGTTGCGGGAACACGTTCTCCAGGTCGCGCCCGGTCATCAACGCGATCAGCTCGGAGGTCTTGACCTCGCGGGCGGGCAGACCGGTCGCGACGGTGCGGCCGTCCTTGAGCACGGTCACCCGGTCGCCGATGTCACGGATCTCCGCCAGCCGGTGCGAGATGTAGACCACGGCCACGCCCTGGGCGGTCAGCTCCCGGATGACCCCGAACAGGACCCGCACCTCGTCCGGGTCCAGCACGGCCGACGGCTCGTCCATGATCAGCAGCTGCCCGTCCAGCGACAGGGCCCGCGCCATGCTGACGACCTGCTGGTGGGCCACGGACAACCGGCCCACGTCACGGTCCGGCGGGATGTCCGGATGGCCGAGCCGGTCGAGCAGCGCGCGGGTGCGGCGATGCGCCTCCGCCCGGCGGGTGAAGCCCGCTGTGGACAGTTCGTGGCCGAGGAACACGTTGTCGGACACCGACAACCCCGCCACCAGGTCCAGTTCCTGGTAGATGGCGGCCACACCGCTGCGCATCGCGGCGGTCGGGTTGCCGAACGACACGACCTCGCCCTGCCAGCGGATCTCGCCCTCGTCCGGGCGGTGCGCCCCGGACAGCACCTTGATCAGCGTCGACTTGCCCGCCCCGTTCTGCCCGAGCAGGCAGTGCACCTCGCCCGCGCGCACGTCGAAGTCCACGCCCTGCAAGGCCGTCACGCCGGGGAAGCGCTTCACCAGGCCACGCACCGACAGCAGTGGTGCCGCCGCTACCGTCATCCAGCCGCTCCGGTCCACGAGCGAACAAGCGTGGGACCACGCTCGGGCGAGCTCGTCATTGAGTCCTCCCAGCACCAGGAACTGTTGTGCCGCCAGGAAATTTGTTCTGTCAACGTCAAGCTAACGAGCGATTTTTCACAGGGTCAAGGTTGTGGTGGTGTCACATATCGGCCAATTTGCCCCTTGACTGCCGATTCGGCGCCCGTTGATCCACTGTGGACAGTCACTGGACCTGCCCACTCGACTTGGCCAGTACCCGGAGGAACGCGCGGGACCACTGCGGCAGGTCCGGCCAGCCGCGGCAGGACACCATCGCGCCGTCCACGACGTCCGGCCCGTCGGCGAAGGTGGCGCCGGCCTGCTCCACGTCGGCCTTCAGCGGCGGGTACGCGGCCGTCGTGCGGCCACGCAGAAGTCCCAGAGCGGCCGGGACCTGCGGGCCGTGACAGATCGTCCCGACCGGGAGGTCGTGGGCGAAGAAGTACCTGACGACGCGGGCCACGTCCGGGTCCGTGCGGATGTACTCCGGCGCCCGGCCACCTGGAATCACCAGAGCGTCATACTCCTCCGGGCGTACGTCCGCGAACGCCAGGTCCACGGGTAACCGGCGACCGGGTTTCTCCGTGTAGGCGTCGCATCCCGGCTCGAAGTCGTGCACCACCAGTTGCACCGCACGCGTCGTGGGCGCGGCTACGAACACCTCGTGGTCGTCCTCCCGCAGCCGGAACAGCGGGTACATCGAGTCGAGCTCCTCCGCTGCGTCCCCCGCCAGCATCAGTACTCGTGCCATGCGTCACTCCTCGTTCCTGTTCTGGTCTTTCAGGATTGCGGCAGGAGTTGCCATTGCTGGTTGACACCGCCGGTGGCAGTCCACTGCACGACCTGTGCACCGTCGCTCGTGGACGTCCGTAGACGTCCGCCGCAAGGCCGCTGGCGGCGCTGACGATGCTGAAGTACCCGCCGGCCGCCGGCCGCACGAACCATTGCTGGTTTGTGCCACCGTTCGCGGTCCACTGCTGCAGCTGCAACCCCACGGTGGTCGAGGAACCGTTGACGTCCAGTGCCTTACCAGTCGCGTCGTAGCGCAGGACGAAGGCCCCGTTCTGGCCGGAGCTGAGGGTCCAGGTCGCGTTTCCGGTCTGCTGCACGGCTTTGGCGCCGTCCGCGGTGGAGTTGCCGGCGATCGCCAGCGGTTTGCCGCTGTTGCGGTTGACGATGCGGTACTTGCCCGGTGCTGGGCCCTGGCCCGCCGCCCAGCGTGAAGTACTGCGCCGTGTCGGTGAACGTGGTGGTACCGGACTTGCTGGTGGACAGCACGAGGTAACCCGTGCTCCACTGGCCGGCGCCGTGAAGGACACCGGCTGGGCCACGCGCGACCCCAGCGGGATGGTGAGGGTCGTGCTGCCGGAGGCGATCTCCGTACCGGTGGGGCTGTCCAGCCGGGCGCTCCAGGCGAAGTCCACGGCGGTGCCGGTGAGGTCGTCGTTGAAGACGGTGATCGTGCGGTTCACCCTGGTGTTGCCCGCGATTCCGGGAACGGCCGCCGGGAGCGGGAAGCTGCCGTTCGCGTCGGACACGCCCGAAGCCGACCAGTACGGCAGGTCGATCGCGGCGATCGGGTTGAACCCGGCCTGGATCCGCTGGATCTGGGAGTTGCTCCACGGATCGGGCAGATTGTCCGCCCCGTAGACGGGCCGGCCGCCCTCCTCCGGCGTGAAGTCCGTGGTCCGCACACCGGGGATGACGCCGGCCCAGGCGGACAGCAGCGTGTACGGCCGCAGGTCGCTGGTGTCCTTGCCGCGCTTGGCGGCGGTCGCGGTGGCGAACCACGTGACGCCCTGCTTGGTGCTGCACGCCGGCCAGATGTACTCGCCCTCGCCGTCCGGCCGACCGGCCACGGACCAGGTCTGCTCGCCGTAGCGGCCGGTGCCGTCCAGGTAGTGCGGGATGAGGTTGAAGTTGGCCTGCGTCATCGAGGGGTACCGGTTGGGCGTCGCTCCGGGGGCGACCTCGAGGATGACCGGCCGGGTGCCGTCGGCGCCGTTCGTGGCCGCGTACAGCTCTCGCTGGAACTGCTCGGAGTCGGTGTCGGCGAGGTTCGGCTCGTTCATCTGGCTCCAGCGGATGATCGCCGGGTGGTTGCGATCTCGCAGGACCAGCGCGCGGGCGTGGGCCACCATGTTGGCGCGACCGGCGTTGAAGTCCTGGGCGTTGCCGGCGCCGCGGATGGCGGTCTCGTCGATGATCATCAGGCCGAGCTCGTCGGCCACGTCGAGCATGTACGGACTACCCGGTTCCTGGTGGATCCGCACGGTGTTGAAGTTGAGCCGCAGGTAGTTGTCGACCGCCTGCGGCCAGCCGCCGTTGCCCGCCGACGGCGGCAGGAAGCCGGGCAGCGTGCCGAAGGCGTCGCCCTTGCCGCCGTTGTTGATCCGGTCGTAGTTGGCGCCCTGCAGGTTGTCGCCGCGTACGTTCAGCCGGGCACCGTTGAGGTAGTAGTACTCGCCGTTCTGGGTGCTCTCGCGGAACCCGAACCGGTACGTGGCATCGCTCGTGCGGCCGTCGTCGGTGGTGGCGTTGATCGACAACCGGTGCAGCTGGGCGCGATATCCCTGGCGGTAGGGCATGTTCGGCCACCAGTACGAGGCTGCGCCGAGGTTCCACGTCACCGGACCGACGGTCACCGTCGAAGTGGAACGGGCCGCGACGGTGACAGTACGACTGGGCAGGGCCGGATAGCTGAAGGACGTGCCGTTGTCCGAAGCGAGCGCGCCGCCGAGTGTGACCGTGCGGGCGCTGCCGGACGTGTTCGTGACCGACACGTCGTAGGTGAGGTTCTGGTTGGCCACCGAAGTGCGGACGAAAGCGTCGCTGACGTACACGGCCGGGTACACGCGCAGGAACGCCGAGCGGAAGATCCCCTGGGGCACCGCCTCCGACCAGTTGGCGGCGTCGGGAACCAGGAACTTGCCCCCCGGCGTCTTCAAAGCGTTGCGGCCCTTCACCTGCACGGTGATCGTGTGCGTGGTGCCGGGTGCGGCGAAGGCGGTGATGTCGAAGTTCGACGGGGTGTACGAGGTCGTCTGGGTGGCGACGACCCGGCCGTCGACGGAGAGGGTGGCCTGGTGGTTCACCGCGCCGAACTCGATCCACGCGGACTGCGGCTGCCCCGAGTCCGGCACCGTGATGGTGCGCGAGTACACCGCCTCGGACACGTCGGTGAAGCCCTGCTTGTACCAGCCACCACCGGGAACGGTGATCGACGTCGCCGGTCGCCCGGCAGGCGTGAAGCCCCACGACCCGGCCAGGTCGACCGATCCGATCGCGGCGTTGCCCGCGGTGACCCCGTTGACGGCCGCCGCCGGAGCGGCGGCCGGGGCTGTTGCCACCGGAGCCGCGGCCACCGAGATCGGGGCCGCCTGAACGGCCGCGGCGAGCAGCACCGCCACCACGGCCTGCGCCAGCATTCGCGCCATACTCCTGCTCCTCGTTCCTGGCCGAGTCGTTCGCTGGGCACCACGAACCGGCGCGAGTCCGCTGTGGACTCGCGCTGCGGTGCGGGGATTGATGTTCAGTGCGGGTGCGGCGGACCCGAAGCGGAGGTGATCGAGCTCTGTCCAGGAACCGACGGCCGTGCGGCGGGAGGCTGTCTGCTCTGTGTGCGCCACGCGTCAGCTGACCGACGGGGCGCGGACATCACGGTGCTGCGCGCCCGGTCGTCAACACAGGCGGCGCCACCGCGTCGAGCGCAGCGGTCTGGACAGAGTACGAGACAGCGTCGTCACAGGTACTCCTCGAATCGAGGGCAGGGGTGCGCGCCAACGCGCGCGACGTACCTTTTCTTCTTCACCGGCAAGCGGATCAGCCCGGCCGATCCCACGGTAGGGGTACTACCATGCCGGGTCAATAGGTACTACATGTGGTCGCGCATGAGTCAGGCTACTTGCGCGTTCGGGCTGCTCCAGTCATCCGAAGACCCGGCGCTGGATCTCCCGGCGGTAGTCCTCGAGGGTGTTGTCCAGGTGGACCGCAGCGGCGCGTGCGGCGACGTCCGGGTCCCCGTCCCGGATCGCCCGGTAGATCGCGAAGTGCTCGTCGACCGCTTCCGCGGCGTGGCCACCTATCGAGCCGTGCATGCCGATGGCGGTGGACTGCCGTTGCAGGCTGCGGGCCGCGCGCACGGCCGCCACCAGGAACTGGTTGTGCGACGCGGCGGCGACGGCAAGGTGAAACTCCTCGTCACCGCGCTCGAACAGCGCGGCCTGCCCGGTCACGTGGCCCTGCTGGCAGGTCTCGGCGGCGGCTTCGACGGCGCGCAGCTCGACCGGCGTGGCATGGGTCGCGGCGAGCCGGCTCGCCGCGACCTCCTGGACCCGGCGGAACTCGAAGAGCATGTAGACGTGGTCGAGATCGGTCGGCAGGAACCCGCCCCAGTTCGCGGAGCCCAGCAGGCCGTTGTCGTCGGCGACGTAGAGGCCGCGGCCCTTCTGCGCGCTGACGCGGCCGATCGCGGAGAGGATCTTGACCGCCTCGCGCACCACCGTACGGCTGGTCCCCAGGCTCGTGGCCAGCTCGTTCTCGGTCGGCAGGCGGTCGCCCGGCCGAAGCCGCGACTCGCCGATGAACTCCAGGATCCGCTCGGCCACCAGCTCGTAGCCGGGCCGGTACGAGCCGGCCGGCCGCGCACCGTTCCGTTCCCCGACAGGCACGCCGGTCATGACCGGCGTGGGTGAGGCGTCAACCGGCACATCTTCTCCGTCGCTGGCCACACCGCAGAGTATTACGACAGCGTCGCTCTCGTGACGACGGTCTCACCGGCGGCACCTACGATTTGTATGACTTATCTCGTCGAGCGCGCTGGCCGGTGGTCTGAGATTGATCAGGCTTATGGGGCTTGACTCACCCGTCGGCCTGCGGCAGTCGCGTGGGCCGGTAGGGATGACGCGCTGAACCAGTCCGCGCCTGACGGACGCCGGCGGCCTCGGCGAGATTCAACCCCGGCAGCACCGCCAGGCCCTGGCTGAGAATGCGCTGGGCGGCATCGCGTCCCCGGCAGGCCGGCGTCCCGTGCGTCAGGGCGACCCGCTCCAGCGCCAGGGCACCTCCGACACAGATCGCGGCGACGGCGACCGGCCACGCGACGCGCTCCATCGCCGCGAGCACGCTGTGGACGACCGCGATGCTCAAGAACACGACGGCGATGCAGCGGACCTCGATCCGAGCCACGCGCTCGGGTTGTCTGCTCTGTCGCCTCATAGTGGGCCGATCGTGACGATCGCTCGCATCGTTACGCCGCCTCGGAAGGAATGACCCTCCGCAGACGAACTCCGCCCATACGGCCTGGGTGGCTTTACGCCGGTAGGACCACCGCGAGCACTACTGCCTACGATGTGCAAGTGCATGACTATCGCATCAAGGTGGCGACCGAGGAGGACCTGGGCGGAGCGCGAGCCGTGATGCTCGACGCCCTGTACCGCGACTTCGGCACTGGATATGTGCCCCACTGGCACGAGGACGTCATCGACCTCACCGGCTACTACCTGCGCCCTGAGCGGCACGTACTGCTGGTCGCGGTCGACCAGGACGGCGTGATCGCGGCGACCGCTGCGCTGGACGCACGCGGACCACGTCAGCCCGAGTGGCTCGCTCAGCGTTATCCGTCCGGGCAGACCGCCCAGCTACGGCGCGTCTACGTGCGCCCCGAGCACCGCAGGCGCGGTCTCGCCCATGCACTGCTGGCCGAGCTGCTGGAGTTCGCCAGGGCGGACGGCGGCTACCGTTCCGTTTACCTGCACGCCTATCGCCACTCCCCTGGCGCGATGGACCTGTGGCGCTCGTCCGGCGACATCGTGTGGGAGGAGGACGACGTCGTGCACTTCGAGGTCGGTCTGGGGCATCGCGCCGGCGCCACGACGACGCCCGGCGCGATCGCCACATAGCCGAAGTCGTCAGGTCGTGGTTCCGGTGACCGAGCTGCCCGACTTGGTGACGTAGTAGGTGACCTTGGTGCCGCTCCAGTAGTGGAACGTCAGCGTCACCCGCCGGTTGTCGCCGACCTCCGCGAAGAACTCCGGCGTGAGCGTGGTGACGCCGGTGGGGTAGTTCGGCGCGAAGGTCCGGTCGAACTCCTTGAAGGAAGTCCAGTTCTGCGGGCCGGCGTTCGTGCCGTCCGCGTACTTCGCCTCCATCGTCGCGAGCAGGTCACCGCGGAACGCGGTCGGGATCGCGAACGACGCGGTCGTGCCGGTCGCGTTCTGCACCACGGGCGGGTCGTAGGTCACGATGTTGATCCGCCACGGCACGCCCTGGGAGAAGTGCGCCGAAAGCACGGCGTTCGTGCCGTAGGCGCGGGCGCCGCTGAGCCGGGTCAGTGCCGCTGCGGTCAGGGTGAGCTGGTCGCCCTGGACCGTGTAGTCGGTGCCACGCGTCAGCTCCGTGGCGCCCTGGCGCAGGGTCGGTGAACGTGGTTCCGTTGAGGTTCAGCGTGATCGTCTTGGCGCTGATCGCGCTCGCCTTGGCGTTGAAGATCTGGTCCGTGGACGCGGTGCCGGACCGGATGCTCCAGCTCGACTTGATCTGCGCGATCAGTTCCGGGTCGCTCCACTGGAACGACGTCCGCCCGAAGTGCTGGCCGTTGTCCCACAGCATCGTGGTGATCTTCTTGGTGCGGGCGTAATGACCGAAGTACTCGAAGAACTTCAGCTTCTCGCCCTGCTCGATCGTGCCGATGTGCCGGTCGAAGCCGAGCAGGCCGTACTCACCGAGGATCACCGGGATGCCGCGTGCGACGAAGGTGTTGTGGACGCGGTCGAACGAGTCGGTCAGGTCCTTCTGCGCGGTGGCGTCGAAATGCGTGCCGCCCGCGATGTTCACGCTGAACGGCCAGTAGCCGTAGTAGTGCACCGTCGCGGCGATGTTGGGGTCGTTGAACGTGGTCAGCGACGATCGCCAGCTCGTCGAGCCGCGCCTGGTCCGACGAGGTGTGCAGGGTGGGCAGGACGAGCAGGCGGGTGGCGTTGTTGCCGCCGGAGCGCCGCACGATGTCGCGGAACGACGCGTTCAGCTCGTGCAGCAACTGCGCGCTCTGGGCGTCGCCTGAGCTGCCGGTGAACTGCGGCTCGTTCACGCTCTCGAACACGACCTTCGCCGGGGAGTCCCGGAACGCGGTCGAGAGCTGGGTCCAGATCGCGTTGTAGCGGCCCAGCACGCCGGTGCGGTCGGCCGGCATGGTGTTGATCCACTGCCACGAGTCGTGGTGGATGTTGATCATCACCTGGAAGCCGTCCGCCAGCGCCCAGCCGACGACCTCCTTGACGCGGTTCAGGTAGGCCGCCTCGATCGCGTAGCCCGGCGCCGCGCCCTGGTGCTGACCCCAGGTGACCGGGATGCGGATGCTCTTGAAGCCCTGGGCCTTCACGTTGTCCAGCAAGGCTTCCGTGACGCGCGGGTTGCCCCATGACGTCTCGTCGCCGCCGGTCGAGTCGAGCGTGTTGCCGAGGTTCCACCCCGGCTGCATCGCCGCGACCTGCGCCATCGCGTCACCCGGCGTCGGCACGCCGGTCGTGGTGGTTGGTCGTCGTGGTGGTCGTGGTCGGCGGTGTGCCGCCGCCGGTGCAGGTCACGCCGTTGAGCGCGAACGACTGCGGCGCGGTGTTGGTGCCCGACCAGCTGCCGTTGAAACCGAACGACACCGTGCCGTTCGGTTCGATCACCGCGTTGTAGCTCGCGTCCGCGGCCGTGACCTGGCCACCCGACGACGTGACCGTCGCGTTCCACGCCTGCGTCACCTGCTGGCCGGCCGGCCACGTCCAGGTCAGCCGCCAGCCGCTGACTCGCTCACCGGTGTTGGTCACCGCCACGTTCGCGGTGAAGCCGCCGGACCACTGGCTCGGTACCGCGTAGTCGACCCGGCAACCCGGCGCCGCCACCGCGGGAGTCACCATCGCCAGGCCGACGCTCGCGGCCACGGACACAAAAGCCGCTGTCAGCGCGACGCCTCGGCGGCCAACCGCCCGCATCCTGTCGCGAAGTCCGGTCATGGCACACCTTTCCGGGCAGGGATACAGGAGCGCTCCCTCCGGAACTCGAGTCCGGAGGGAGCGCTCGGCGGGGCCGGCACGGCCCAGCGGCAGGAACACCGTTCGACGCCGGGGAGCAGAACGGTGAGCGCCGCCGTGGTAGCTCGCGCGGTACCGGATGACTGCGGTGCCACCGGTGGCGAACTGCCGTTGCGGGACGTGATGACGACCTCCACGACGCCGCACCGTGTCGGTCCGCGTCCATCAACCCCGCGTCCTGAGAGCTGGGAGCGCTCCCAGGTGAAGTCGGACTGTAGCTACCGGAAAGCGACCGGGGAAGAGCTGTCGAAGGTGCGGTCGATGCGCGAGCGAAACTCACGTTGTACTCGGCGTGACAATTGCTAAAAGTCTTAGCACGCATTCCGGTCAGCGCTGCCCCCGGAATGGCCTTACCGGCATACCTGCAGTGTGCGAATTCCGCGACGATAGGCCGTTTCAGCGAGGAGCCCGCAAGGCAGTCGAACGCGCTCGCGAAATGATCAGGAACAAAATTGCGCCAAACAGCCGATATTTGCCTCCCGATCGGCGTTGATCAGCGATGACCGGAAGTTCCTTAGAACAGAAACGATTTTGAGCCCGTTCGGCACAACGCCCAGGAGGACATCCGGCTCATTTTGACCGGCCAGCCGTCCGTATTTAGGTCCGCATTCAACAAGCACCCCTTCCCGAAAGGTTTCGGCACCGTTACAGTCCCGATTCTGGGAGCGCTCCCATAAGCATCCGGACCCCTGTCATCGGAGGCTCAAGTGCTCAGTCGCAGGTTGAGAGCCGGCACCGTCGCGCTCGTCTTGTTGCTCGCCGGGCTGGCCGGTCCACTGGTGCAGCAGTCCGCGGCCGCACCCGCGTTCAACTACGCCGAGGCGCTGCAGAAGTCGATCTGGTTCTACGACGCCCAGCGCTCCGGGCGGCTACCCGCGGACAACCGGGTGAGCTGGCGCGCGGACTCGGCGGTGCGCGACGGCTCCGACGTCGGGCTCGACCTGTCCGGCGGCTTCTACGACGCCGGTGACCACGTCAAGTTCGGGCTGCCCTTCGCGTTCAGCATGTCGATGCTCGCGTGGGGCGCGGTGGAGAACCGGGCCGCCTACGCCGACTCCGGTCAGCTCAAGCACCTGATGTCGAACCTGCGGTGGGGCACGGACTGGATCATCAAGGCGCACCCGGCACCGAACGTCGTCTACGGCCAGGTCGGCGCGGGCAACCCCGACCACGCCTGGTGGGGATCGGCCGAGGTCATGCCGATGGCCCGGCCCTCGTACAAGGTGGACGCCTCGTGTCCCGGCTCCGACCTCGCCGGCGAGTACGCCGCGGCGATGGCGTCGGCCTCGATGGTCTTCCAGGCCACCGACCCGGCCTACGCGACCACCCTGCTCACGCACGCCAAGCAGCTCTACTCCTTCGCGGACACCTACCGCGGCAAGTACAGCTCCTGCATCACCGACGCCGCGAGCTTCTACAACTCCTGGAGCGGCTACCAGGACGAGCTGGTGTGGGGCGCGATCTGGCTGCACCGCGCGACCGGTGACGCGAGCTACCTGACCAAGGCCAAGGCGGAGTACCAGAAACTCGGCACCGAGCCGCAGAGCTCCGAACGTGCCTACAAGTGGACCATCGCGTGGGACGACAAGTCCTACGGGGCCTACGTGCTGATGGCCAAGCTGACCGGCGAACAGACCTACATCACCGACGCCAACCGCTGGCTGGACTTCTGGACCACCGGCCACAACGGCAACCGGGTGCGCTACTCCCCCGGCGGCCAGGCGGTGCTCGACAGCTGGGGCAGCCTGCGCTACGCCGCCAACACCGCGTTCGCGGCGCTGGTCTACTCGGACTGGCTGTCCACTCGCGACAGCACGCGCGCCCGGACCTATCACGACTTCGGGGTGCGGCAGGTCGACTACGCCCTCGGGCGCCAACCCGCGCAACGCGAGCTATCTCGTCGGCTTCGGCGCCAGCCCGCCGCGCAACCCGCACCACCGCACCGCGCACGGCCCCTGGGCCGACAGCATCCAGGAACCCGTCACGAGCCGGCACGTGCTCTACGGCGCGCTGGTCGGCGGACCCAGCACCAACAACGACGCCTACACCGACAACCGCAGCGACTACGTGATGAACGAGGTCGCGCTCGACTACAACGCGGGCTTCACCGGTGCGGTCGCCCGGCTGTACCAGGAGTTCGGCGGCACCCCGCTGGCGAGCTTCCCGGTGGCCGAGACCCCGGACGGTCCCGAGCTGACCGTCCAGGCGTCGGTGAACCAGAGCGCCGCCCAGTTCACCGAGGTCAAGGCGTTCGTGCTCAACAAGAGCGCCTGGCCGGCCCGGACGTTCAACGGCACGCTGCGCTACTACTTCACGCTCGACGGCGCCACCACGCCCAGCCAGATCTCCGTGACCACCAACTACAACCAGTGCGGCGCGGCGAGCCCGCCGGCGCAGTACCGCGGCGCCGTGTACTACGTGGAGATCCCGTGCTCCGGCATCGCTCCGGCCGGGCAGTCCGCGTACCGCAAGGAAGTGCAGTTCCGCATCGCCAGCACCGGCACGTGGGATCCGGCCAATGACTGGTCCTACGTCGGACTCGGCAGCGGCAACACGGTCGTCCAGACCGACCGCCTCGTGCTGCGGCAGGACGGAAAGATCGTGTGGGGCCAGGAACCCGGCGGCGGCGTCGACGACAGCGCGCCACCGACCGTCCCCAGTGGACTGACCGCGTCGAACGTCGGCAGCAGCAGCGTCACGCTGAACTGGACCGCCTCGACCGACAACATCGGTGTCACCGGGTATGAAGTTCTCAGCGGCACCACGGTCGTCGGTTCGGCGACCACGACCAGCCTGCTGCTCACCGGTCTCGTCCCCGACACGCAGTACTCGTTGTCGGTGCGCGCCCGAGACGCGGCGGGCAACGTCTCCGCCGCGAGCACCCCGGTCACCGTGCGCACGCTGCCCGGCGTCCGGAGCACGATCACGGTGCAGCACAAGGGCACCGGCGCGGCCTCGTCGGGCCAGATCGGCGCGACGCTCCAGGTGACCAACCGCGGCAGCACGCCGGTGAGCCTCACCACCACGACCGTCCGGTACTGGTTCACCGGCGACCCGTCGTCAGCCACCTACCAGGTCTGGTGCGACTGGGCCCAGATCGGCTGCGCCGGCGTGCGGGCGCAGGTGGTCAAACTCGCCACCCCGCGACCGGGAGCCGACGCGTACCTGGAGGTGTCCTTCACCTCCGGCAGCCTGGCCGCGAACGCCGCCACGGGCGACATCCAGCTGCGGGTGGCGAAGTCCGACTGGTCGCCCTTCAACCAGGCCGACGACCACAGCTACCGGGTCAGCGCCGCGCTGACCGACTTCGACCGGGTCACCGCCTACACCGCCGGCACGCTCGCGTGGGGCGCCGAACCCTGACCAAGCCTCGGCGCGGCACGCCCTGGCCTCCGGGCGTCCCGCGCCGATCCCAGCCCCGGCCGATCGCCGGTCCCCTGCCGCGTCCCCGGCACAGCGCCGTGCCGGGGACGCTCCCGCCGCTGACACGACGCCCCCGTGCGGGACCCCCAGAGCTCCGGCAAAGTCGTCTGTGCTGTTCGGGCGTCTGCCAGTACTACCAACACATGATCGAATCGCCTCTGACTACACCCAACTAGTTCGTCTTACCACGAACCTGCGCGTCGGATGCGCGACGTTCCCTCGACACCACAGGCCAGTTGGTAGCAGAAAAGTGCCTGTTGACCTTGAGCTGGCGGTACTTGCAGACGCCATCAGCAAGCAGGCCCGACCACCGCCGACACGCGGCAAATTCGCCTGCGTTCGAACTGGCGCTCGCCGACTCCTACGATGAACGCATGACGGAGATCGACCGGCAGCGACGGCCCGGCCCGCGGATCGAGGAGGTGGCGCGGCTGGCCGGAGTGTCCAAGTCGACGGTCTCCCGGGTGATCAACGACGAGCAGTACGTGAGCGCCAAGGCCCGCGAGGCCGTGCACGAGGCGATCACCCGGCTCCGGTACAGCCCCAACCAGGCGGCCCGGACGCTGGCCGGCAGCAAGGCCAGCGCCATCGCCCTGATCGTCTCCGAGCAGGGCAGCCGCGTGCTCGGCGACCCGTTCTTCGCCGGTGTGCTGCGCGGGGTGCACGCCGAGCTGGCGGGGCGGCACACGCAGCTGCTGCTGATGCTCAGCCGGCCGGCGGACCACGACGACCTGGTCGCGTACCTGGCCGGCGGGCACGTCGACGGCGCGCTGCTGGTCAGCCTGCACGGCGACGACCCGCTGCCCAGCAAGCTGCGCGAGATCGGCATGCCGGTCGTCGTCGGCGGCCGGCCGCTCGGTGCCGGCTCCGTCCCGTTCGTGGACTCCGACAACTTCGCCGGCGGCCTCGCGGCGGTGCGCCACCTGGTGTCGCTGGGACGCGAGCGGATCGCGACGGTGACCGGGCCGCGCGACATGGCCGCCGGGCTGGACCGGCTCAGCGGGTGGCGCCGCGGGCTCGGCGAGGCGCGGCTGGACGCCGATCTCGTGGCGGAGGCCGACTTCACGCCGGAAAGCGGCGCGCGGGCGATGACCGAGCTGCTCGACCGGGCGCCGGACCTCGACGCCGTCTTCGTCGCGGCCGACATCATCGCCCTGGGCGCGCTGCGGGTGCTGCACTCCCGCGGCCGGCGCATTCCGGAGGACGTGGCGGTCGTCGGGTTCGACGACTCGCTGCTGGCCTCGACCGCCACCCCGCCGCTCACCACGGTCCGGCAGGACGTGGAACAGCTCGGCCGCACGATGACCTGGCGCCTGCTGGGCGAGCTCGCGGGCGAGGAGGGGCTGCCGCCGTCCCTGTTGCTGCCCACCACTTTGGTGCGCCGCGCCAGCGCTTAGACGCGTCTGCCGGTCCGCGGGTTCTCGTCGACCGGACCCGCAAGCCGGACGACGCGGCCACAAGCACTCACGATCACCTACGCCATTGGGCGGAGTGCCGTAGCTCCTCTCCGGGAGCGCTCCCAGGTTGCCAAACCGTAACCACGCAGAAAATTCCGAGGTCACGGCCCGAACCGCACCTTAAATCGCCTGATGCGGCCCACAGTGTGGCTTGACACACACTCGGCTCGCGGCGAGACTCCTCCGCATCTGGGAGCGCTCCCAGAAACCGCCAGCCGAGACCAGACCAGAGGAGTTCCCCCGTGCGACAGCGTTGGGTCAGCGTGCTGATCTGTGCCGCCGTGTCCGCCGCCGCCACCACCGCATGCGGCTCGGGCGGGGCCAGTCAGACCACGGACGGAAAGACCGAACTGACGATCGCCACGTTCAACGAGTTCGGGTACGAAGAGCTGTTCAAGGAGTACGAAGCAGCGCATCCCGACATCAAGATCACACAGCGCAAGACCGGCCAGGGTCAGCCGCACCACCAGAACCTCTTCACCAAGCTCGGCGCCGGGTCCGGCTTAGCGGACATCGAAGGCATCGAAGAGGGCTACCTCAGCCAGGTCATGGCCAAGTCCGGGCAGTTCAACGATCTCAAGGAGATCGGGCCGAAGATCGAGGACGGCCGCTGGCAGCAGTGGAAGACCGACGCCGTCACCACCAAGGACGGCAAGCTGATCGGTTACGGCACCGACATCGGCCCGCTCGCCATGTGCTACCGCAAGGACCTGTTCGAGAAGGCCGGACTGCCGTCCGACCCGGAGGGGGTCAAGGCGCTGTTCGCCACCTGGGACAGCTACTTCGCCGCGGGTGACACGTTCGTCGCCAAGGTCGGCGGTGTCGGCTGGTTCGACAGCGCCGCACAGGTCTTCAACGCCATGCACAACCAGCACAAGGTCGGCTACTACGACAAGGACGACAAGCTGGTCGTGGAGACCAACACCGACATCAAGTCGACCTGGACCGCGGTGACCAACGCCGTCGGGAAGGGCCAGTCGGCGAGGCTCGCGGCGTGGAGCCCCGAGTGGAACACCGCCTTCAAGCTCGGCACGTTCGCCACGAAGACCTGCCCGTCGTGGATGCTCGGCGTGATCGAGACCCAGGCCGGGCCGGAGAACAAGGGCAAGTGGGCGGTCACCGACGCGTTCCCGAACGGTGGCGGCAACTGGGGCGGCTCGTACCTGAGCGTGCCGAAGCAGAGCAAGAACGCGAAGAAGGCCGCCGAGCTCGCCGCCTGGCTGACCGCGCCGGATCAGCAGATCAAGGCGTTCAAGGCCAAGGGCACCTTCCCCAGCCAGGTCAAGGCGCTCGACGCGCCCGCGCTGCTGGAGCAGACCAACGCCTACTTCGGTGACATCAAGGCCGGCGCGCTGTTCTCGACGCAGGCCAAGAAGATCACGGCGGCGCAGTACAAGGGCCCGGCAGACGGCACGATCCAGGACACCGTGTTCAGCCCGGCGCTGCAGTCGGTCGAGCAGGGCAAGAGCGCCGACGAGGCCTGGAAGACGGCAGTCGAGGGCGCCCAGAAGGCGGCCAAGTGACCGCCGTTCTCTCCAAGGTGGACCGCGGGCGAGCACAGGAGGCTCGCCCGCGGCCCCCGCGGCGGCATCGGATGTCCAGGTTGGACGCCAAGGTGTCGCCGTACCTGTTCGTCGCGCCGTTCTTCGTCCTGTTCGGCGCGATCGGGCTGTTCCCGTTGCTGTACACGGCCTACGTCTCACTCTTCGACTGGGAGCTCGGCGCCGACGAACGGACGTTCATCGGCCTCGACAACTTCTCGACCCTGTTCCAGGACGCCCAGTTCTGGAACGCGTTGTTCAACACGTTCAGCATCTTCGTGCTCTCCAGCGCCCCGCAGCTCGTCATCGCGGTGCTGATCGCGGCACTGCTGAACGCGAACCTGCGGGGCCGCACCGGCTGGCGGATGGGCGTGCTGCTGCCCTACGTCGCCAGCCTGGTCGCTCTGACGATCATCTTCGGCAACCTGTTCGGGCCGCAGTACGGCCTGGTGAACAGCGTGCTGACGACGATGGGAATCGAGCCGATCGACTGGCAGGCCAGCACTTTCGGCAGCCACGTCGCCATCGCCTCGATGGTCAACTGGCGGTGGACCGGGTACAACGCGCTGATCGTGCTCGCCGCCATGCAGGCGATCCCGCGCGAGGTGAACGAGGCCGCACTCGTCGACGGCGCCGGGCCGCTGCGGCGGTTCTTCAGCATCACGCTGCCGTTGCTCAAGCCGACGCTGATCTTCGTGGTCGTCACGTCGACCATCGGCGGCCTGCAGATCTTCACCGAGCCGAAGCTGTTCGAAACGTCCGGCGGTAGCGGCGGCGGCTCGGAGCACCAGTACCAGACCGTCGTGCTCTACCTGTACCAGTCGGCGTTCCAGGGACTCGATCTCGGCTACGCCTCCGCGATCGCGTGGGTGCTGTTCCTGATCGTGGTCGCGGTCGCCGGCCTCAACTTCTTCATCACCAGGAGGGCGGTGCGATGAAGCGTCCGTCCTTTGTGGTCTACGGGGTGCTGACCGCGTTCGTGCTCGGCTCCGCGTTCCCGTTCTACTGGTCCTTCCTGGTGGCGAGCAAGGACAAGTCGGCGCTGTCCACCGACTTCTCGCTGATCCCCGGCGGCAACTTCCTCTCCAACGCCGCGCGGGTGTTCGACACCATCCCGTTCTGGAAGGCGCTGGGCAACAGCGTCATCGTGTCCGGAACCGTGACCCTGTCGGTGGTGCTGCTGTCGGCACTGGCCGGGTTCGCCTTCGCCAAGCTGCGGTTCCGCGGCAGGGGCGCGCTGTTCATCTTCGTGGTGGCGACACTGGCGGTGCCGACCCAGCTCGGCATCATCCCGCTGTACATGGCGATGGCCGAGTTCGGCTGGGCCGGCGAGCTCGAAGCCGTGATCGTGCCGAACCTCGTCACCGCGTTCGGCGTGTTCTGGATGCGCCAGTACCTCGTCGACGCCATCCCCGACGAGCTCGTCGAGGCAGCGCGCATGGACGGCTGCAGCCTCTGGCGCACGTTCTGGCACGTCGCACTACCCGCGGCCCGACCGGCCGCCGCGATGCTCGGCACGTTCACGTTCATGATGTCCTGGAACGACTTCCTGTGGCCGCTGATCGTGCTCAACGCCGACAACCCGACGCTCCAGGTCGCACTGGAGAAGCTGCAGAGCGGCTACTACGTCGACTACTCGCTCGTCCTCGCCGGGACCACGCTCGCCACGGTTCCGGTGCTGATCATCTTCCTCGTGCTCGGGCGGCAGATCGTCGCCGGTGTGATGCAGGGCGCCGTCAAGGGGTGAAAATGGAGAACATTGTTTTCCCGCAGGGTTTTCTGTGGGGTGCCGCGACCGCGGCGTTCCAAGTGGAGGGTGCGACCGGCGTCGACGGCCGCACCGACTCCATCTGGGACGTCTTCTGCCGGATGCCCGGCAAGGTCGTCGGCGGCGACTGCGGCGAGCCGGCCGCCGACCACTACCGGCGCTTCGAGCAGGACGTCGCGATGATGGCGGACCTCGGGCTCCAGGCCTACCGGTTCTCGATCGCCTGGCCGCGGGTGCGCCCGGACGGCGGCAAGGTGAACGAGGCCGGACTCGACTTCTACCGGCGGTTGATCGACACGTTGCTGGCACACGACATCGTGCCGTGGCCGACGCTCTACCACTGGGACCTGCCGCAGACGCTCGAGGACACCGGCGGCTGGACCTCGCGCGACACCGCGTTCCGGTTCGCCGACTACGCGGCGGCCACCGTCGAGGCGCTCGGTGACCGCGTCACCACGTGGACGACGCTGAACGAGCCGTGGTGCTCGGCCTTCCTCGGCTACGCGGCCGGTGTGCACGCGCCGGGCCGCACGGATCCGAGTGACGCCGTCGCCGCGGTGCACCACCTGCTGCTCGGGCACGGGCTCGCGGCCGACGCCATCCGCGCGGCCACGCCGGAGGCGAAGGTGGGCATCACCCTCAACATGTACCCGATCATCCCGGCCGATCCCGGGAACCCTGCTGACCTCGACGTCGCGCGCCGGCTCGACGGGCTGCAGCAGCGGATCTTCCTCGACCCGTTGCTGCGCGGCGAGTACCCGTCGGACATCCTGGCCGACCTCGAACCGTTCGGGTTCAGCGAGCACATCCACGAAGGCGACCTCGACGTGATCTCCGCGCCGATGGACATGCTCGGCGTGAACTACTACTCCGAGCACTACGTCAGCTCCTCCCCCAACGGCAGCGAGCCACGGCCGTCGCCGTGGGTCGGCGTGCAGCACGCGTCGTTCCCCCGCCGTGACGCTCAGCGGACCGACATGGACTGGGAGATCCACCCGGACGGGCTCACCACCGTGTTGCTGCGGCTGCACCACGACTACCCGCGGCTTCCGCTGTACATCACGGAGAACGGCGCCGCGTTCCGCGACGACTTCTCCGGCAACGGTGCGATCGACGACGTCGACCGGACCGGCTACATCGCCTCGCACCTGCGCGCCGCGCACGCGGCCATCAAGGCGGGCGTCGACCTGCGTGGCTACTTCTGCTGGTCGCTGCTGGACAACTTCGAGTGGGCCGAGGGGTACGCGAAGAGGTTCGGCATCGTGCACGTGGACTACGCCACGCAGATCCGGACACCGAAGATGAGTGCGAGGTGGTTCGCCAGAGTGGCCCGCGACAACGCGTTGGTCGCCGTCTCATGACGGAGGGCAGGAGTCGGCGCCCCGGCCCGCGCATCGAGGAAGTCGCGCGCGTGGCCGGGGTGTCGAAGTCCACCGTCTCCCGGGTGATCAACGGCGAGCGCTACGTGAGCGAGCGGTCCCGCCAGGCGGTGCACCGCGCGATCGCGCTGCTCGGCTACAGCCCGAACCACGCCGCGCGGACGCTGGCGGGCAGCCGGGCCAACGCGATCGCGCTGGTGATCTCCGAGCAGGGCAGCCGCGTGCTCGCCGACCCGTTCTTCGCCGGTGTGCTGCGCGGGGTGCACGCCGAGTTGGCCGGGCGGCACGTCCAGCTCCTGCTCATGATGAACCAGCCGCTGGACGGTGAGGACCAGGTCGCCTACCTCACCGGCGGCCACGTCGACGGGGCGCTCGTCGTGAGCCTGCACGGCGAGGACCCGTTGCCCAGGACGTTGCACGAGACGGGGCTGCCCATCGTGGTGGGCGGCCGTCCGCTCGCGGGCGGCGCCGTCCCGTTCGTCGACTCGGACAACTTCAACGGCGCGCTGGAGGCGGTACGCCACCTCATCTCGATCGGCCGCGAGAAGGTCGCCACGATCGCCGGTCCGCGCGACATGGCGGTCGGCATGGACCGGCTCAGCGGGTGGCGGTGCGGCCTCGCGGAACACGGCATGAGCGTGGAACTGGTGGTGCACAGCGACTTCACGCCCGAGGCCGGCGGACGCGCGATGGAGGAACTGCTGCGCAGGGCGCCCGACCTCGACGCTGTCTTCGTGGCGGCGGACATCATGGCGGTGGGCGCCCTGCGGGTGCTGCAGGCGCGCGGTTACCGGATTCCCGCTGACGTGGCGGTGGTGGGGTTCGACGACTCACTGCTGGCGTCGACCGCGGTACCGCCGCTCACCACCGTGCGCCAGGACCTGGAACAGTTCGGCCGCACCATGACGTGGCGTCTCCTCGCCGAGCTCGCCGGCGAGGAGAAGCTGCCGTTGTCGATGCTGCTGCCCACTTCGCTGGTGCGAAGAGTCAGCGCCTGAGTCAGGGCCTGTATCGAGGTCCATGTTCGCGATAGCCGGGCCTGAGGCGGCCCCTGGGGCGCGGCCGACAGGAACCACCTCAGGCTCGACTCTCATCGAACGGGACCTCGATACAGGCCCTACTGGCGTTCCACGAACACCCGCACATCGCGCTCGCCGAGTTGCACAGGACCACCGGCCGCGACGCCGCCGCCGGCCAGCAGGTCGGTGAGAGCGACGGGTGCGGCGACCTCGACGGCCTCGCCGCTCCAGTTGTGCACCACGTGGACGCGGCGCCCGTCCGGTGAGGTACCCGTCGTCACGGTGACCGTCGCCGGGAGGTCGAGCCAGCCGGCCCGCGGCGTGGGTGCGAGCCACCTGGCGAGAGCGGCCGCGAGAGCACGGCCGGGAACCGTGCCGACGCACGTGACGCGGCCGTCCCCGTGGCTGCGGGTGGTGACGGCGGCCCAGCGGCCGAAGTGGTGGTGGTCGTACTCGACGAGCACGTCCGCGTCGACGACCGTGAGCCCCTCGACCCACCGGCCGGCGACGGCGTTCGCCGGCAGGTCGATCGGCGACTCCGCCGTGGCACGCACCGGCAGGTCGCGGGAGAGGTTGCTGAACTCGTCGTAGTAGACGCCCGCCGCCTCGACCAGTCGTCCCGGCGCCGGTTCGTGCCGCGCCCTGGCCTCGTGGTCGGCGTAGGCGGTCCGGGGTCCGACGACCAGGTGACCGCCCGCGTGGGCATAGGCGGCGAGCCAGTCGACCGTCGCGTCGTCGGCGAGGTACAGCGCGGGCGCGATCAGCACGGGATGGCGCCGCGCGGCTTCGGCCGGCGACGGCGTGTCCCGCCGCCCGCTCGGGTCGTGCAGCTGCCGGGCGTGGACCGTGCGCACCTGCCGCCCCGCCTCGAAGGCGCCGCGGTAGAACGCGTCGAAGATCCGCTGGTACGCACCGCCGTCGGGGCCACCGTCCGGAGTGGACAGTGGCGGGTACTTCTGCATGTACCACTTGCTCGGCGCCGAGTAGACGATCGCGATGTCGGCGTCCGGCTCGATCCCGGCGACCGCCGCGCCGGCGGTGGCGAACTCCGCTCCCAGCCGCGCTATCTCGGCGTAGGCGCGGCCCGGCCGCCCGCTGTGCGGCAACACGCCGCCCCAGTAGGTCTCCGCGCCGAAGTGCAGCGTGTGCCAGTGCCAGTACTCGATCATCCGGGCACCGCGCGCGACGAACGCCCACGCGGCCTGGCGCCACTGACCGTCGTACGCGGGGCGGTTGTCCGACGTCCCGCCGATGTTCCCGGCGTTGGTCTCGGTGATCAGGAACGGTTCCTGGCGGGAGGAGAAGATCCAGTCCGCGCCGCGGTAGAACGCCCACACCCCGCGGGTCTTCCAGCCCTGCTCGTCGTCGTCGGCGTCCGGCAGGGTGAGCGCGTCCTGCATGTCGTAGTACGGGTTGCCCGCGGTGACGTCCACGTGGTCGGTCAGCTCGTCGTCGTCGAGCGCGACGTGCGGGTAGTGCAGGCAGGTGGTCACGAACTGCTCCGGCCGCGCGTACTCGCGCACGATGTCCGCCTGCCACGCGACGAACTCGCTGGTCTGCCTGGCCTGGAACGCCCGCCACGCCACGTCGTACTGCGGCTGGGCGTTGCCCTCCGGCGTCCACAGGTCGGCCCAGGTGGACAGCCGGTGCGACCAGTACACCAGGCCCCACGCACGGTTGAGGTTCTCGACGTCGCCGTAGGTGGTGCGCAGATGGTCGACGAACCGCTGGAAGACGCCGTTGTTGTGCAGCAGGTGCACGCCCGGTTCGTTGTCCACCTGGAAACCGATGACCGAGGGGTGGCCGGCGTACCGGTCGGCGATCTTGCGCGTGACCCGTTCGGCGTGGAAGCGGAAGGCGGGGTGGGTGAAGTCGACCTCCTGCCGCGCACCCCAGCCGACGCGGCTGCCGTCGGCGCGCTCGCCGGCGATCTCCGGGTACTGCCGGGCGAGCCACGGCGGCACCGCGTACGTCGGTGTGCCGAGGATGACCGAGATCCCGCGTTCGTGGGCGCCGTCGAGCACCGGCCGCAGCCAGTCCAGGTCGAACCGCCCGTTCTCCGGCTCCCACGTCGACCACACCGACTCGCCGACCCGGATGACGGTGAAACCGGCCTCCACCATCAGATCCAGGTCGGTCTTGAGCCGGTCGTACGGCTGGTACTCGTGGTAGTACGCGGCGCCGAACAGCACACGCGCGGGCAGAAGCGCCATTCAGGAGACCTCCGTTGGGGGCTTGGCGATACCGCTGCGGCCACACTGCCGGCGGAGCCTGGTCGACCTTCGGATGCTAACCGAGATCGACAGCCGATTGCCGAGTGTCGCAACGGAAACGCGCCGTTCCGCTGCGGCACCTGGTCCCTTCGGGGCATCTTCGAATCGAATTCGATGGTCGAAAGTGGACTGTCAGGCCGGCGCGGCCTCGGTCCGCGCGCCCGCCAGCACCTCGACGAAGCGGGCGAGGCGACGACCCTGGAAACGTGCGTCGTTCACCACTGCTCACTCCTCGCCTGTGATCCTGCCTGCACACAGGAGACGGACCGGAGGCACCCCGATAACAGAAATCATCACTCCGGGCGAAGACTCCGAACGCCGTCTTGACCATTCCCGGCCGAGTCGGGAGTCTGGGAGCGCTCCCAGATCCGTCGACGAGGACGTGATGCGCATGGCAGGCCGCCGGCTCCTCCTGGTGATCACCCTCGTCGCGGCCTGTCTGCCCGCGGTGACGACCAGCGCCACCGCCGCGGCGGACGCCACCGTCGTGGTCAACGCGAAGGCGGGGCTGGCCACCGTGCCGGACACCGCGATCGGCGTGAACCACGCGATCTGGGACAGCCAGCTCGGCACGAACGACGTGGCCGACCTGCTCGGCGACGCGGGCGTGCGGATGATGCGCTACCCCGGCGGTTCGTACGGCGACATCTACCACTGGAAGGACCACACGGCCCCCGGCGGCTACGTGGCGCCGAACACCGACTTCGACTCGTTCATGGGCGGCGTGCGCCGGGCGCAGGCACAGCCGATGATCATCGCGAACTACGGCACCGGCACGCCGCAGGAAGCCGCCGACTGGGTGCGCCACGCCAACATCACCAAGGGCTACGGCGTGAAGTACTGGGAGATCGGCAACGAGCTCTACGGCAACGGCCACTACGGCGCCGAATGGGAGGCGGACAACCACCCGGACAAGAGCCCGGCCGGATACGCCAGGGAGACCGTCGCGTTCGCCCAGGCGATGAAGGCGGTCGACCCCACCATCAAGATCGGCGCCGTGCTCACCGCCCCGGCGAACTGGCCGGACGCGATCGTCGGCACCGGCGATGCCGCGAACTGGAACCAGACGGTGCTGTCGATCGCGGGCCCGCACGTGGACTTCGGCATCGTGCACTGGTATCCCGGTGGGTCCACGGCGGCACAGGTGCTGGCGAGCGCTGACCAGGTCACCGACATGATGTACCTGCTGCGTCAGCAGATCGCCCGGTACGCGGGGCCGGACGCGGAGCGCATCGGCATCGCCATGACCGAGCTGAACACCAACTACGGCCGCAACACCCAGCCGGGCGCGCTGTTCGCGGCGGAGGCCTACACCTCGTTGCTGGAGAACGGTGTTTTCAACATCGACTGGTGGAACACCCACAACGGCCCGACCAAAGCGTCCACTGTGGCCGGTCAGCCCGACTTCGACGACTACGGCCTGCTCTCCAGCGGTACCTGCCTGGAGGACGGCGCCTGCGAGCCGCCGTTGAACACGCCGTTCGCGCCGTACCACGCCCTGAAGATGCTGAGTCACTTCGTTCGCCCAGGCGACCAGCTCATCCGCGCGGGCTCCGGTGATCCGTCGGTCCGGGCACACGCGGCTCGTCGGCCGAACGGCGACCTCTCCGTGCTGTTGCTCAACTCCGATCCGGACAACGCGCGCACGGTCAGCATCGACTACGCCGGTTACGCGCCTTCGGCTGCCGCGCCGACCGTGCGCACGTTCACCAATGGTGCGACCGAGATCGCGACGTCGACGGACGGCAGTGCGACGAGCCGGACGCTGCCACCGTTCTCACTCACGACGCTCGTGCTGCGCCCGTCCGGGACGGCCCAGCTGCCCGCCGCCCCCGGCCAGCCGGCCGCCGGTCCGATCACCGACCGGACCGCGACGATCACCTGGCCGGCCGTGCCCGGCGTCGTGAAGTACGAGGTCCACCGTCAGCTCGGCACGACCAGTGAGCAGTGGGGCGAGACCTCCGGCACCTCGTTCACCGCCGGAAATCTCAACCCCGGCACCAGATACACGGTCAACGTGCTGGCACGGGACGCGGCCGGCGCCGTGTCCTGGGCTTCTCCCCCGCTCACGGTCACCACCGGCAGCCCCGTCCAGAGCACCTGCTCGGTACGCCTGTCCAACGTGAGCGACTGGAGCAGCGGGTTCGTCGGCGCGGTCGACATCACCAACACCGGCCCGAACGCGCTGGCCGACTGGACGCTGACCTTCGACTGGCCCACCGGGCTGCAGCAGGTGACGTCGGGCTGGAACGCGACGTGGAACCAGGCCGGGAGCAGGGTCACCGTCGTCGGCTCCGCGCGCATCGATCCGAACGCGACCGTCGGCGTCGGGTTCGTCGGCAACTACACCGGCCCGAACATCCCTCCGGGGGCCTTCACACTGAACGGAACCCTGTGCAAGGTCACGTGACAGGAATCGAGATCGCCGCGTACGACCCGGCTTGGCCAGGACTGGCGGCGGACGCGGCGGCGGAGTTGACGCAGGCGCTGCCCGGGGCGTTCGCGGTGATCGAGCACATCGGTTCGACGGCCGTGCCGGGGCTGGCCGCGAAGCCGGTGATCGACCTCATGGCGGCAACCGGGGATCTCGTTGTGGTCCGGCGGTGTGAGGAAGCCCTCGCCGGACTCGGCTATGTCCGGCACCACAACGGAATGACGGACCGGCTGCTGTACGTTCGCGCGCCCGACTCGGTTCGCACGCACATCCTGCACGTCGTCACGCTGGACAGCTGGCCGACGCGCAACCAGCGGCTGCTGCGGGACTACCTGCGCGGTCATCCGGCCGACGCCGCCCGTTACGGGGCAATGAAGCGGGAGATCGTGGCGGCCGGCGTGGGCCCTGCCAGGTACGCCATGGCGAAGACGGAGCTGATCCAGGAGCTGACCGACCGGGCACGAGCAGAGCTGGGTCTGCCGTCGGTTCCGGTGTGGGAGAAGTGAGGACTTGCCCGGCGGTCTGTCGATTTGACACGATCACGGCCGGTTTTCCTTTTCTCGCCTAGGGGTTCGTGTTGTCCAGACGATGGACCGTGGCCGCAGTGGTCGCGTTGCTGGTGGCCGTCGCGGGCGTGACAGGTGCCGTCGCGCTGAGCAACCGGACGGGCGTCGCCGGTGCACCCGTCGCCGCGAGCACGACGCCGTCGCCGGTCGCCATCGCCGAGGCGACCTCGATCGCGGAGACGACCACGACCAGCGCGCCGCCGAAGACCACGACGCCGCCTCCGGTTCCGGTCGCGGCCGGCCGGATCAAGCCGGGCGAACCGCACACCGGAGTCGCGACGTTCTACGACTCCGATGGCGGCGGCGCGTGCTCGTACGACCCCGGCCCCGACACGTTGACCGCCGCGATGAACTGGGCGGACTACGAGGACTCGAAGGCCTGTGGCGCCTACGTGCTGGTGAAGACGGCGGGCGGCAAGACGCTGACGGTGCGGATCACCAACCTCTGCCCGGCGCCGTGCCGGGTGGGCCAGCTCGACCTGAGCGCGGAGGCGTTCGCCCAGCTGGCACCGCCCGTGCAGGGCGAGATCCCGATCACGTGGACGCTGGTGAGTCCCGCGCTGCAGAAGAACATCGCCGTTCGCTACAAGACCGGGTCGAGCCGGTACTGGTGCGGGATCCAGGTCATCGACCACCGCAACCCGGTGGCACGACTGGAGGTTCAGGCCGGCGCGCAGTGGCTGGAGCTCAAGCGCGCCGAGTACAACTACTTCCTCTCCGAGAAGGGTGCCGGGTGCGGCGGTGCCATCGCGGTCACCGACCTCTACGGGCAGCGGCTGGTCCTGCCGGCCCTACCGGTCAAGGCCGACGTCATCCAGGCGACGGGCGCACAGTTCGCCGCGCACTGAAGTCAGACCGTCGCGGCCGCGCGGGCGGCCAGGCCCTCGATGACCACGGCCAGCTTCTCGGTGACCTCGGGGTCGTCGACCGGGTGGAGCTCGGCGAACCGGACGACCGAGCCGGGGATCGAGAGGGTCAGGTCCTCGACGACCGCACCGCCGGCGATCTTGACGGCCTTGCGGGCCTCGTCCTGGGCCCACACGCCGCCGTACTGGCCGAACGCGGTGCCGACGACGGCGACCGGCTTGCCGGACAGCGCACCCGCGCCGTAGGGGCGCGACAGCCAGTCGATGGCGTTCTTCAGCACGGCGGGAATGGTGCCGTTGTACTCGGGCGAGACCAGGAGCAGGGCGTCGGCGTCGGCGGCGGCCTCGCGCAGCTTGACGGCTTCGGCGGGGACGCTGCCCTCGGCGTCGATGTCCTCGTTGTAGAACGGCACCGCGCCCAGGCCGTCGTACAGGCCGACCTCGATGTGCTCGGGCGCGATGTGGGCCGCGGCTTCGGCGAGCCGGCGGTTGTGCGATCCGGCGCGGAGGCTGCCGACGAGGGTGAGGATGCGGACGGCCATGACGAACTCCCGGTGCAGTCTGTGGTGGTCGGTCCCCAGCTTAAACGGGACGCGGCCCGTTTATCTTCCGGCTAGGCTTCTCGGGTGATCGACGACACACGACTGCGTCTCGCAGGCGCGGAAACACCGCTGCGTGCGGACGCGGTGCGCAACCGGACCCGGCTGCTGGAGGCGGCGGCGCGACTGGCGGCCGAACACGGTGCGGCGGCCATCACGATGGAGATGGTGGCCGCCGAGGCAGGCGTCGGCAAAGGCACGGTGTCCCGCCGTTTCGGCGATCGCAACGGCCTGCTCCAGGCCCTGCTGGACCACGCGGAGCACCGGTTGCAGGAGGCGTTCCTCAACGGCCCGCCGCCGCTGGGACCCGGTGCCGAGCCGGGTGTGCGACTCAGGGCGTTCGGACCGGCCCTGCTGCGCCACGAGCGCGCCAACCTCGACCTCTACCTGGCCGCGGAGCCCGCGACCGACCGGCGGTTCGCGGTCGCGCCCGGCCTGCTGCGCCACACCCACGTCGCGACGCTGGTGCGAGCGCTGCGCCCGGACGCCGACGCGGACCTGCTGGCCCACACTTTGCTGTCGTCGGTGGACGTCGTGCTGGTCGACCACCTCGTGCGCGACCACGGCATGCCGCTGGAACGGGTGGAGGCGGGCTGGCACGACCTGGTCGACCGGCTCACTCGTGGTTGAGCGCGCCTGACCGGAACACCGCCAGCTCGGCGCCGTCGAACCCGGCCGCGCGGACGACGTCCTCCAGTGCCCGCCCGATTTCCGGCTCAGCGGCGAGGTGCGGGTCGAGCTCGACCCGGCCGACGTCACCGAGATCGCGCACCCGCACGTCCCTGGCTGGTGTGCCGGCGTCCGCGAGCCAGGCCCGGACCGCCACCTCGGCCCGCTCCACCCTGGCCAGCCGCGCCGGCGTGATCGTCAGCCCGTACCGCACCCTGCTCGCCAGGCACGGCAGCGCCGGTTTGTCCCAGGTGGACAGTCCCCAGTGCCGGCTCAGCGCCCGTACATCCGCCTTCGTCATCCCCAGGTCGCGCAACGGCGTGTGCACACCGATCTCATCGCCGGCGCGGATACCGGGCCGGAACGGGTCGCGCGCGTCGTCGGCGTTGGTGCCGGTGGCGACCGCGGTCAGTCCGTTGGCTTTGGCGACGGCGGTGATGGCGTCGAGCACGGTGGACTTGCAGAAGTAGCAACGGTTTCGGCCGTTCGCGGCATACCCCGGGTTGTCCAGTTCGGTGGTCTCCGGGGTCAGGTGCCGCACGCCGAGTTGCTCGGCGAACGCGACCGCGGCGGCGAGTTCGGCGGTCGCGAGGCTGGCCGAGTCGGCGGTGACGGCCAGTACGGCGCCGGGCCCGTTGGCACGGGCGGCGGCCGCGAGCACGAGGGCTGAGTCCGCGCCGCCGGAGAACGCGACGGCGAGCGGGCCGATCTGCTCGATGCGCGCGACCAGTGCGGTTTCGGCGTCCATTCAGCTCTCCCCCGGCATTTCCGCGGCCATCGCGAGCACTGTGCGCAAGGGAAGGCCGGTCTTTTTGGCCACCTGTGCGGCGTCGTCGTACTCGGGCTTTTGGTGGTGCGGCCCTTGTTTGCGGCGCACCGGCAGTCCGTGGACGTGCACGACGTCCGTGGTGCGGTCCGCGGCAGTGCGGCGCACGGTACTTCGCCGCACGCCAAGGGTTCCCGTCTCGACGAGCATGATCTTTTCGATCTCGTCGGCGTTGTGCGGGGTGGCGAGGGCGTGCAGGACGTGGGCCGGCCGGCCCTTCTTCATCACAGCGGGGGTGATCCAGCTGTCGAGTGCGCCGGAGTCGAGCAGGTGCCCGACGACGTAGCCGAGCAGCTCACCGGTGACGTCGTCGAGGTTGGTCTCCAGCACCACCAGATCGCGCACGTCCGCGGTCGCCGGCTCGCCCTCGCCGAGCCGGACGACGGCGACGTTGGGACGGTCGGCCAGAATCCGGGTTCCCGCGCCGTATCCGGTGGCGCACAACCGCATCGTCGGCGGCTCGCGGTAGTCGGCGGCCAGCGCGCGCAACAGGGCGGCGGCCGTCGGCGTGACGGTCTCGCCGACCAGGGTGGTGCCGGTGACCAGCGCGCCGTTCAGCAGGGCCGCGGTCGCCGGGGCCGGGCAGGGCAGGACGCCGTGGGCGGTGCGGACGGTACCGCGGCCGATCGGCAACGGTTCACAGTGGACGGTGCTGATGTCGAGCGCCCGCACGGCGGCGGCGACGCCGACGATGTCGACGAGAGTGTCGTGGCCGCCGAGCTCGTGCAGGTGCACCTCGTCGGGATCCTCGCCGTGCAGGTCTCCCTCGACCTCGGCGATGGCGCGCAGGGCGGCGACAGCGATGTCGGCGACGGCCCGGTCGCGGATCCGGCCGGCCATCGCGATCAGCTCGCCTGCCTTGCGGCTGGTGGCGTGGTCGGTCACCGACACCTCGGCCCGGCTACTGGTGAGGCCGTGCGTCACGACGCGGCTGACCGTGAGGTCCCAGCCGGTCAGGCCGGTGTCGGTGACGGCGGCGCGGATCGCGTCCAGCGGCGCGCCGGCGTCGACGAGCGCGGCCAGCAGCATGTCGCCGGCCAGGCCGGTGAACGGGGAGATGAGGCAGACACGGGTCACGACGTGCTCCGGTGCGCGATGCGGGACAGGCGAAAGGCGGCCAAGCCGGTCAACGGGTCGATACGCCAGACACGAGTCACGACGTGCTCCGGTGCGCGATGCGGGACAGGCGGAAGGCGGCCATGGCGGCGCCGAAGCCGGAGTCGATGTTGACGACGGTGATGCCGGCGGCGCAGGAGGCGTGCATGGCGAGCAGGGCGGTGATGCCTTCCAGGCCGGCGCCGTAGCCGGTGGAGGTGGGGACGGCGACCACCGGGCAGGCGACGAGGCCGCCGATGGCACTGGCCAGCGCCCCTTCCATGCCGGCCACGACGATGACGGTGTCGGCGGCGCGCAGGCGGTCCTGCTCGGCCAGGAGTCGGTGCAGGCCGGCGACGCCCACGTCGGTGATGGTGGTGACGGTGATCCCCACGGCGGTGGCGATGGCGGCGGCTTCGCGGGCCACGGGCTGGTCGGCGGTGCCGGCGGCGGCGACGACCACGGTGAACCCGATGGGGGCGGCGGGGCGCCAGACGAGCAGGCGGGCCTGGTCGTCGTAGGTGCCGGCGGGGATGGCGGCCGCGCTGCGAACGTCCACGCCGGCCGGGAGAGCCAGCTCCTCACCGGGGTCAGCCGAGATGGCGACCGCGGCACCGGCGCTCGCCCACGTCCCGTCCAGACCGGAACCCACGCCAGCACCGGCCACCCGCGACCCAGCCACACCGGAACCCACGGCAGCACCGGCGCTCGCCCACGTCCCGACCAGACCGGAACCCACGCCACCAGCCACCGGCGTCCCAGCCACACCGGGACCCGCAGCACCGGCCTCCAGCGCCCCGCCCACCGCGCCGTCCCCGACCGCGGCCAGCACCGCGGCCGCCACCTCGGCATCCACACGCGTGGCGAGGACCGGACCGTCGTTGTGCCGCAACAAGGTGCGGGCGATCGAGGCGATCTCAGCGGCGGTCTTGCCGGTGCCGTAGATGACCTCGGGCAGTCCCTGCCGCGCCTCGCGACCGACGTCCACCCGCGCGAACCCCAGGTCGACCGCGTCCGGTCCGGTCATGCCGCCCCTCCTCGCGCGACCACGGCCCGCAGCTCTCGACCGATCTCTGTCAACAGCACGGACGCCTGGCTGATCGCGACCCCCAGGTCACCGGCACGGTCCAGCAACGACCACGCGGCCACCGCGCCGATGTCACGCAACCGATCGGCCGGCAGCCGGACATCGCCGGCCACCACCACGACCGGCACGCCGTGCCGCCGGGCCGCGGCCGCGACGCCGACGGGGGCCTTGCCTCGCAGGCTCTGCTCATCGAACCGGCCCTCGCCGACCACGACGAGCGAGGCGGCGCGCAGTGCGTCCTCGACGCCGACCTCGCCCAGGACGAACTCCGCGCCCGAAACACGCCGGGCGCCAAGGGCCGCCAGGGCCGCGAACCCGGTGCCTCCGGCCGCACCGGCACCGGGTGACTCACGGAGGTCGCGGCCAGTCGAGCCGGCCATGATCGAGGCGAACTGGCGCAGGCCCCGCTCCAGGACCTCCACGTCACGAGGTGACGCACCCTTCTGTGGACCGAACACCGCGGCGGCACCGGTCGGACCGGTCAGCGGATTGTCCACATCGGACGCAAGACTCAGCCGCGCCAGCCGCAACCGGAAGTCCAACGAGGACAGGTCGATGCGGGCGGCTCCGGTCAGCGCGGCGCCGCCTGGTCCCACCGGCACGCCGCGCGCGTCGGTGATGCGGGCGCCGAGGGCGCGCAGCAGGCCCGCTCCCCCGTCGGTGGTGGCGCTGCCGCCCACCGCGAGCACGATGTCCAGGCAGCCGTGGTCGAGGGCGGCGCGGATCAGTTCGCCGGTGCCGTGGCTGTCGGCGACGAGCGGTGCCATCCGGCCGCCGGGCAGCATGTCGAGGCCGCTCGCCTGGGCCATCTCGATCACCGCCCGGGACCCGCGGACGGCGAACGCGGCGCGCACCGGACGGCCGGTCGGACCGGTGACGTCGACCGGGACCTGCCGATAGCCCGCACCGGCCAACGCTGCCAGCGTGCCTTCACCGCCGTCGGCGACCGGCATCGCCACCGCGCGACCACCTGACGCGACCACTCCGGCGGCGACGGCGGCGCAGGCCTCCGCACCCGTGAGGCAACCTCGGAACTTGTCGAGGCAGACCAGAACCGAGCCGTTCACCGGTGTGCTCCGGCGATGTACGGGATCGTCTGCGGCCCCTCTGGCAGCACGCACAGCCGGGCATCCGGGCCGGCCGCCGCGAGAGCTTCCGCCACCGCAAGTGAAATGTCCGCGGTCTGCTCCAGGTGCGCGGTCGCCAGCTCGGCGTCGCTGAGGTGCGAGGTGTGCATGACCACCCGGCAGTCCGACTGGATGCGGGCCTGGATCTGCACCTGCCACTGGTCCGGCACCGTGACCGTCCGCGCCGAGATCTCCTTGAACAGCGCGGCCGGCGAGTCCGCGGAAGCCAGCACCGAGCGGTACGAGCCGTGATCGGGGAAACCGTCCCGGCACTCGGCCGCGCACACGATCGTGCCGCCCGGCTTGACCACTTCGTAAGCGGCCGACATCCCCTTCACCGCCTGGTAGAGGTTCTGGTCGAGCGGATAACCGGAGTTGGTCGTCACCACCACGTCGAAGCGCTGGGGCACCGGTTGCATGGCGACCCCGCGCGCGGTGTGCACGGCCGCGGCGTGCATCGCGAGCAGGTCACCGCCGAACGCGGCGACGACGTCCTTGTCCTGGTTCAGCACCACGTCGAACCCGAACGTCACGCCGGTGGCGGCCGCGATCGCGCGCACGTCGTCGTGCACCGGGTTGCCCTCGATGTTGCCCCACGTCGCCCGCGGATGCCCGATCCGGTACGCATCGTGCAGCACCAGCACGGTTTCCAGGGCGGCGAGGCCGGGCGCAACCAGTTTCGGCCCGCCGGAGAACCCGGCGAAGAAGTGCGGTTCGACGAACCCGGTGGTGATCCGCACGTCCGCGGCGACCCATTCGCTGTTGAGCCACACCGGCACGTCCGCACCGAGCTTGCCCAGCCAAGTCAGACTGGAGCGGTCGCGCGCGTCGTGGTTCACGATCCGCACCGAGTCGACCACCTCGGCACCGAACATCTCGCGCAGCTCGGCCTCGGAGTTGCCCCGATGCGTGCCGGTGGCGACCAGCACCACGACGTCGGCGAGGTCGACCAGGCCGTCGAGCTCCTCCAGGATCGCCGGGATCATCAGGTGCCGCGGCTGCGGACGCGTGCCGTCGCAGGCCGAGATCGCCACGGTCTGGCCACGGCGCACGCGCTCCCGCAACGGTGGACCCGCGACCGGAGCGCGTAACGCCTTGCGCAGGATCTCCTGCGGAGATTCAGAAGCCCGGTGGTGCCGTGGCGTCACCACCGTGGTCACCGTCGGGTCGACGCGCAGATCGAGGCCCGTCGAGCCGTAGGCCAGCCGGACCGTCTCCATCAACGAGCCCCCAGCCGGTAGACGCGGTCCGCCGTCGCACCGAAGACCTCGTCGCGCTCGCTCGCGGAGAGGCCGGCGCACAGCTGCGCGGCGGCACCGAGGACCTCGTCGTAGGAGGCCGCGAGCAGGCAGACCGGCCAGTCGGTACCGGCCATCAGCCGGCTCGGGCCGAACACCTCCAGCGCGACGTCCACGTAGGGCCGCAGGTCCTCGACAGTCCACTGTGGACCGGCCTCGGTCACCAGACCGGACACCTTGGCGACCACGTTCGGTTCCGCGGCCAGCGCCGCCACGTGGGTCGCCCACGGCTCGCGCGAACGGCTCGCGATGTCCGGTTTGGACAGATGGTTCAGCACGAACACCATGTCCGGCACCGCCCGTGCCGCGACCACCGCCGCCGGCAGCTGGTGCGACCGGGTCAGCACGTCATAGGCGAGCCCGGCGTCGCGCACCGCGCGCAACCCGGCGAGCACGTCCGGACGCATCAGCCAGTCCGGGTCGGGCTCGGACTGGACCAGGTGCCGGATGCTCACCAGCCGGTCGCCACCCGGACCCGACCGCAGCCGGGCGAGCTGCTCGGCGACGTCGGGCGCGGTGAGGTCGACCCAGCCCACGACACCCGCGATCAGGTCGGACTTCCCAGCCACGGCAAGGAAGTCCGCCGTCTCGTCGAGATCGTTCAGCACCTGGACCAGCACGGTGGCGTCCACCCCGGCCGGTCCGGTCACCGCACGCAGATCAGCGGGCCCGAAGTCACGCCGGATCGGCTTGAGACCGTCGAGCCAGTCCTGCGGCCGGGCGGAGAGATCCCACAGGTGGTGATGGGCGTCGATCCGGCGCGCCGCGGTCATGCCTGACCGACCCGCTGCCGCTGCACACCGAGGCGGTCGATGGAGACCTCGATCGTGTCGCCCTCGCGCAGGTAACCGAAGTCGTTGACCCCGAGCGCCACGCCCGCCGGCGTGCCCGTGTTGATCACGTCACCGGGTTCGAGCACCATGAACTGGCTGAGGTACCAGATGACGTGGTGCACACCGAACAGCATGTTCTTGGTGTTGCCGTCCTGACGCGGCTCACCGTTCACGCTCAGCTTCAGGCCGAGCGCCTGCGGGTCGCCCACCTCGTCGGCGGTGACCAGCCACGGCCCCAACGGGTTGAACGTCTCGCAGGACTTGCCCTTGGTCCACTGACCGCCGCGCTCGATCTGGAACTCGCGCTCGCTGACGTCGTTGGAGATCGCGTAGCCGGCGATCACCGCCGCCGCCTCCTGCGGGCTCTCCAGGTAGCGCGCGGTGGCACCCAGCACCACGGCCAGTTCCACCTCGTAGTCGGTCTTCACGCTCGCCCTGGGCACCAGCACGGTGTCATTGGGCCCGACGACGGTGTTGGTGTTCTTCATGAACACCACCGGCTCGCTCGGGGGTTCCGCCGCCGTCTCGGCCGCGTGGTCGGAGTAGTTGAGCCCGATGCACACCAGGGCACCGGGACGGGCGACCGGCGCACCGATCCGCAGCCCCGTCACGTCCAGCTCCGGCAGACCGGCCAGGGCGTCGCGCACCCGTGCCACCCCGCCGCCCGCCAGGAAATCGCCGTTGATCTCAGCGGTCACCGGACGCAGATCGCGCACGTGGCCGGCGTCGTCGAGCACCGCGGGAATCTCGGTGCCGGGGTCGCCCACTCGAAGCAGTCGCATTGCCGTTCCTCATCCGTTCTGGTCAAAGGGTTTGCGGGGTCACGGCGTCGGCACGCCGGCGTCGAGCAGCCCGGCGTCGCGCAGGTCCGCCCACAACCCGGGCGGCGGGGGCTCGGTGAACGCCGCGACGTTCGCGCGGAGCTCCGCTTCGCTGCGGGCACCGATGAGCGCACCGGTCACCGCCGGGTGACCGAAGGGGAACCACAGCGCGACGGCCGGCAGCGTCGTGCCGTGCCGGGCGCACACCGCGGCGATCCGCCGGGCCCGGCCGACCACGTCCGCCGGCGCGGTGCGGTAGTCGTAGGTGGCGTCGTCGGGCACCTCGTGGCGGGCCAGCAGACCGGAGTTGAACAGCCCGGCGGCGAGCACCTCCACCCCGCGCTCGGCACACAGCGGAAGGAGCTCGGCCAGCGCGGGCTGCTCCAGCAGGGTGTAGCGCCCGGCGAGCAGGATGGTGTCCAAAGAGGACTCACGCACGAACCGGGCGAGCATCTGCCACTGGTTCATGCCGGCCCCGATCGCGCCGATCACGCCCTGCTCACGCAGTTCCACCAGCGCGGGCAACGCCTCGCCCGCCGCCTGCTCCCAGTGGTCGTCCGCGTCGTGCAGGTAGACCACGTCGACCCGGTCGAGCCCGAGCCGGTCGAGCGACGATTCGAGACTGCGCCGCACGCCGTCCGCGCTGAAGTCCCACTCGCGGCGCCAGACGGCGGGGACCGCGAACCCGTCGTCGTCGAGCCGGTCCGCGCCGGAGGGATCGGCCACCAGCAGCCGCCCCACCTTGGTGGACAACACGAACTCGTTGCGCGGACGGTCCTTCAGAGCAGCCCCGAGCCGCCGCTCCGCGAGACCCAGCCCGTAGTGCGGGGCGGTGTCGAAGATCCGGACACCGGCTTCCCACGCCGCGTCGATGACCGCACGGGCCTCATGCTCGGTCACCTCGGTGTACAGGTTGCCCAGCGGGGAGGTGCCCAGTCCCAGCCGGCTCAGGGTGTCAGCCACGGGGACGCAACCGCAGCGCGTCCATGCCGCCGTCGACGGCGAGTACCGTCCCGGTCGTGGAACCCGACTGCGGGCTCGCCAGATACGCGATCGCCGCGGCGATCTCGTCGGCCGAGACCAACCGGCCGTGCGGCTGACGGGCCTCCAGCGCCGCGAGCTCGGCCGCCGGATCCGGCGCCGAGTCGAGCAGCCGCCGCACCCACGGCGTGTCGGCGGTGCCGGGCGCGACCGCGTTGACCCGGATGCCTTCCCGGATGTGGTCGGCGGCCATCGCACGGGTCAGCGCGTGCACCGCACCCTTGCTCGCCGAGTACACGGCCCGCTGCGGCAGCCCCGCGGTCCCCGCGATCGAGCCGGTGTTCACGATGGCGGCGAAGTGGGAGTTGCGCAGGTGCGGCAGGCAGGCGCGGGCGACCCTGGCCATCCCGACCACGTTGACGTCGAACACCTTGAGCCACTCGTCGTCGGCCGCGGCGGCCACGTCACCCTGCGCGCCGATGCCCGCGTTGTTCACCACGACGTCGATGCTGCCGAAGTGCGTGGCCACCGTGTCCACGGCCGCGCGGACACTCTGGTCGTCCGTGACGTCCGCCCGCACGAAGAGCATGCCCTCCGGCAGGTCGCTCGCTGCCAGGTCGAGCACGGCGACCCGCGCACCGCGGCCGGACAGCAACTCGGCCGTGCTCCGGCCGATGCCCGAGCCGCCACCGGTGACCAGAGCCACCAGCCCGTCGAAGTCACCCATAACCGATCGCTCCGTTCATCGATTTTTTGCCGAGACAGCCGGATCCCGGGCATGCATCACGTCGACCGAACCCTTGTCCGCCAACCGATACACCCTTGTCGGCGCGAGGGAGCCAGGGCCGGTATCGAGGTCCCGTTCGATGAGAGTCGAGCCTGAGGTGGTTCCTGGCGGTGCGGCCGACAGGCCCGCATACCGCTGTTGTATGTGGGCCTGTCGGCCGTGCCCCCAGGGGCCGCCTCAGACTCGGCTATCGCGAACATGGACTTCGATACCAGCCCTAGCGTTCCAGGCGGCCGGGCTCGCCCGCGTCGCTACGACGCACGAGCCAGGCCTCGGTGATGTGGCTGAACATGGCTTCGGCGGCACCGGCCGGGTCGTGCGCCGCGATCCGCTCGCAGATGCTGCGGTGTCCCCGGTTCGAGGCCGCGCACAGATCACGATCGGTCCGGCCGGTGTAGCGGGCGGTGTTGAAGACCTGGCTCTCCAGCGCCCGCACCACGCCTCTGGCGATGGTGTTGCCGGAGGCCCGCATGATCCGGTCGTGGAAGGCGTGGTCGTGCTCGCGATAGGCGACGGGATCGTCCAGCACCTGGTCCATGAGCTCGACGAGCGCGCGCAACGCCTCGACGGTCTCCTCGTCGGCCGCACGAGCGGCGACCTGGGCCATGTCCGACTCGAGCAGCCGCCGGGTGACGACCAGGTCGTCCAGGACGGCCAGCGTCTCGTCCTCGGCGACGACGGCCCCGAGGACGAGCTCGTCGAGCACGTTCCACATCGCCCGCGGGGTGACCATCGTGCCCGCACCCTGGCGCACCTGGACCATGCCCTTCTCCTGCAACACCTTCACCGCTTCGCGGATCACCGTCCGGCTCACCGAGAAGGCCTCGCACAGCGCGGGCTCCGGCGGCAGCGACGTCCCGGAAGGATGATCACCGCGCACGATGCGGCCCACGAGCTCGGCGGTGACCGCCCCCACCAGGTTCACCGGCCTGCGCGCCCAGGCCGGGGCGACCGGCGCGCTCGCGATCGGTTTCTGGCGTGATGCCGTCATCGTTCCTCCGGTTGCGCTCTCGCAGCGGACGCCGAGAGTGTGCCGGTGAGTGTACCGACAATCGGCCGTTGACGTAATACGTCATACGAATTACGTTCAGCGCACCTCGTCGGGCCGCTCGCCGCCCGACCACCGTCTCGAAAGTGAGCTGCAATGAAGCGCACACTGTGGTCCGCCGCCCTGGTGGTGGGGCTGGCGTTGACAGCGGGTTGCGGAAGCGCCGCCGGACCTGGCTCCTCGTCCGGCGGATCGACCGACAAGCTCGTGGTCTGGGACTGGAAGTCGGGCGACGCCAAGGCGGCCGGTTACGTCCAGAAGGCCAAGGCCGACTTCGCCAAGAAGCACCCCGGCGTGACCGTCGAGTTCGTCGCCCAGCCGTTCGACCAGTACTACACGCTGCTCGGTGCGGCCATCCAGTCCGGCAAGGGACCGGACGTCATCCTCTTCAACGGCGGCGGGCAGATCCGCGACCGGGCCGACGCGCTCGCCCCGCTGGACTCCTTTGTGGCCGAGGACAAGCAGCGGCTGGCCGGCTGGGACGCGTTCACCAAGGACGGGAAGATCTACGCCGAACCGGTGACGCTGCAGGGACATCCGCTCTACTACAACAAGGACCTCTACCAGAAGGCCGGCCTCAACCCCGACGCTCCCGCCAAGACGTGGGACGACTTCGTCAAGAACTGCGGTGCCATCACCGAGAAGACCGGGGCGAAGTGCTTCGCGCTGGGCAACAAGGAGGGCATCGGCATCCAGTTCTGGTTGTCGGCGCTGGGATCGGCGGTCCTGACGCCGCAGGAGTACGACGACTGGATCGCCGGCAAGCGCAACTGGTCCTCACCGGACGTCAAGAAGGTCTTCGAACTCTGGAAGCAGGCCGGTGACACCGGGCTGAACACCGACGGCGCCAACTCCACCGCGATGTTCAACGACGCGTTCGCGGCCTTCAACGCCGCCAAGGCGGCCAACATCATCGGCCTGATGTCCGATGTCGGGCACTGGAAGGACTTCGCCGAGTTCCTCACCCCGGAGAAGGTCGGCGTCATGCAGGCGCCCGTGATCAACCCCGCGGCGAAGCCGAGCCTGGCCGTCGACGGTGGCATCGGCTACGCGGTCGCCAAGTGGACCAAGGACCCGAAGCTGGCCTCGGACCTCGTGCGCTCGCTGACCTCGACCGACGCCCTCAAGTCGTTCTACCTCGACGGTGGCGCGATCGCCTCCGACACCACGGTCGACACCACCGAGGGCGGCCCGGCCGTCAAGACGCTCGTGTCGCAGGTCAAGACCGGCAAGCCCGCGCTGCACGTCGCCCTGTCGTCCAAGACGATCGAGCTCATGGGACGTCTCTCCCAGCAGCTGCTCAGCGGTTCGATCACGGTGGACGAGGTGCTCCAGCAGCTCGCCGCCTCCGACAAGACGGGCTGACCCGCGTGACCGCACACTCTCTGTCCTCTGTGGACCCGGCCGTCACGGCCGGGTCCGCAGAGGGGGACACTGCGGGGACCGCCGGCGGCGCGGCCACTCCGCCGCCCCGGCGCAACCGCCGGGGCGGGCGGGCCGAGCGCCTGGCGCCCCTGGTGCTGCTGGCACCCGCCGTCCTGATCATCGTCGGGCTGCGGTTGTGGCCGCTGCTGCTCGGGATCAACTTCTCCTTCACCGGTGACGGCGACCGCAACGGCATGATCGTCGGCTTCGACAACTACCTGACGCTGCTCGGCGATCCGCTCTTCCGCACCGCGCTGGCCAACGTCGGGCTGCTCGTGCTGCTGCTGCCGGTGGCCGTGGCGATCCCGGGTCTGCTCGCGACCTTCATCTACCTGAAGGTGCCGGGGCACCGGATCTACCGCGGCGTCTACTTCTTCCCCGCCGTGCTCTCCCCCGTGATCGTCGGCGCGATCTTCAACCTGCTGCTGTCCTTCGACGGTCCGCTCAACGCGCTGCTCGGCGGTCTGGGCATCGGACCGGTCGACTGGCTCGGCGACCCGGACGTGGCGATCTTCGCGGTCGTCGGCGTGCACATCTGGGCGACGTTCGGCATGGCGCTGGTCGTTTTCCTGGCCGGGTTCGCCACCCTCGACTCCTCGCTGCTGGACGCGGCCAAAGTGGACGGTGCGTCGCTGCCGCAGACCATCTGGCACGTCATCATTCCCAGCCTGTCGCGCACCATCCAGTTCGTCTTCGTGACGACGATGATCGGCATGCTGACGTCGATGTTCGGCCTGGTGTACGTGATGACCAGCGGCGGGCCGGAGGGGTCGACCTACCTGCCCGAGTACTACGTCTGGATCCAGCAGGGACAGATGAACCAACCCGCGCTCGCCTCCGCGGCGTCCACAGCGCTGTTCCTGATCATGCTCGTGGTGGGACTCGCCCAGATCGGCATCCTGCGACGCGCGGGCAAGGAGGACTGATGTCCGGCACCCGGCTGACCAGATGGGTCGTCGCGATCCCGATGGCCGCGCTCGCGCTGGCCACGATCTACCCCCTGGTGTTCACCACCAACGTCGCCATGAAGACCCGCCGCGAGTACGTGCTCGACCGGTTCTCCCTGGCCGATTCACTGAGCTGGGACAACATCGTCAAGGCGTGGACGAGCGTCGGGATGTCGCGGTACTTCCTGAACTCGGTGATCGTCGTGACGTGCTCGGTCGCGCTGCTGCTGTTGCTCGGGTCGATGGCGGGCTTCGCGCTCGCCAGGCTGAAGTTCCGCGGCTCGTCCACGCTCTTCCTGGCGATCCTCGCCGCGTTGTTCATCCCGTTCCAGGTGATCATGGTTCCGCTGGCGCGGATCATGGCCGACACCGGCCTCGTGGACACCTATCCCGGCCTGATCCTCGCTTACGTGGCGCAGTTCCTGCCGTTCACGATCTTCTTGCTGACGAGCTACTACTCCACTGTGCCACCGGACATCGTCGACGCCGCGCGCATCGACGGGAACAGCGTGTACGGGGTCTACTGGCGGATCATGCTCCCGATCGGCGCCCCGGCCCTGCTGTCGGTCGGTGTGCTGAACGCGTTGTTCTGCTGGAACGACGTCCTCATCTCGTTGCTGATGATGCCGTCCGCGGAGCACCGCACGCTGATGGTCGGAGTCACCTCGTTGCGGGGTCAGTACTCCGACGACATCCCCACGTTCGCCTCCGGTGTGCTCATCGCCGCGGTGCCGGTTCTGGTCGTCTACCTGTTCCTGCAACGCCAGATCGCCGACGGTGTCACCGCCGGGTCCACGAAGGGCTGACATGCGCATCACTCGCTACCGGACTCTCACCACGGTGCAGGACTGGGGCCGGCCGGTCGGGGACGCCAACGGCGTGTACACCGACGGCCTCGTCCGGGTCCCGATCGTCGTCGTGGAGACCGACGAAGGCATCACCGGTGTCGGGCTCGGCCCGCACGTGGAGATCGAGAGCGTCTTCGCCGCCATCGAGGGCGAGGACCCGCGCTCCGTCTCCGCCCTCTACGACCGGATGCTGCGCCGCACGTTCAAGGCGGGCCACGCCGGCGCGGTGTTCGGCACCATCGGCGCCCTCGACACCGCGCTGTGGGACATCAAGGCCCAGGCGGCCGGAGAGCCGCTGTGGCGGTTGCTCGGTGGCCGCGACCGCCGCGTGCCCGCCTACGCCTCGGGCCTGGACATCGCCCTGGACGACCACGAGTTCGTCGCGGCCTACGAGGTCTACGCCGACCTCGGGCTGCGCGCGGCGAAGGTCAAGGGCGGCCTCGACGTCGAGCACGACCGCCACCGCCTCTCCCTGGTCCGCGACGTCCTGGCCAAGGCCTCCCGGGGAACGCGGCCGAGCCTGATGCTCGACGTCAACGAGACCTGGACGCGCAAGCAGGCGGTCCGGTACGTCAGCGAGCTCGAGCGCACCCTCGACCTGACCTGGATCGAGGAGCCGGTCCGGCGCTGGGACGTGGAGGGCCACGCCGCGGTGGGCCGCGGCATCCGCGCCTCGGTCGCCACCGGGGAGAACCTGACCGGGCTCGAACAGCACCGCCCGCTCATCGCGGCCGGAGCCGTCGACATCGTGCAGACGGCCGCGGTCTGGGGCATCACCCACTTCCTGCGGGTCGCCACCCTCGCGCACGCCCACGACCTGCCCGTCAGCCCCATCGGCACCACCCCGGTCGGCCTGCTGCACGCCGCCACGTCGATCCCCAACCACCTGGTCAGCGAACTGCAGGACCTGCAACCGCCGACCGGCCTGTCGCTCGACCTGCACATCGAGGACGGGGCCTACGTCCTCGGTGACAGCCCCGGGCTGGGTTTGCGCCTCGACGAGGAGGCGATCGCCGCGTCGAGCGGCCTGATCCCCCACCCGACCTCCGGTGGCGCGCACATCCGGCCGGAACGCGCGGGGCATCGGCTGCACGCGGTCGGTGCGGACCGGGCGGACCGGGCGGACCGGCCGGACCGGACGGCCGAGAGCGCCGTGCTCAACGCCTGACCCACTACTCTGCCGGCGGCACAACAGATGCCGCCGGCAGTCGGCTGTCGAGGAGAAGCAGATGAACCGCACCCAGCGCTACGGCATGGTCATCCGGCTGCGCCCGGAACACCGCGAGGAGTACCTGCGGCTGCACGCGGCCGTCTGGCCCGCGGTCGAGCGAACGATGCTCGACGCCAACATGCGCAACTTCACCATCTTCCTGCACGGCGACCTGCTGTTCGGCTACTACGAGTACATCGGTACCGACCACGACGCCGACCAGGCCCGCATCGCCGCCGACCCGGAGACACAGCGCTGGTGGACGCTCACCGACCCGTGCCAGGAGTCGCTGGTCGAGCGCGGCTCCGGCAGCTTCTGGGCGCCGATGCAGGAGGTCTGGCACCTCGATGACCCCGCGTCGTCCTGACCGGCCCGGTTCGGGTGCACGCCACTGGTGAGAACTGACGGCGCGGCCGACAACAGCACAACAACCGCGCTACAACAGCACGCCGGTACCTCTTCGGTCAGCAGACCACAACCGAGGAGGACACGGTGAAGACCAAGTTGGCGGCGATACTGGCCGGATTGCTGGCGGTCGTGACGCTCAGCGCACCGGCGGCGAGTGCCACGCCGGGTTACCGCGACGTCTACGTGCGGGACAACGTCAGCGACGTGGGCAGCGAGCCCAGCTCCGGCAGCATCTACCACAGCCCGGACATCAAGGTGTGCTGGACGCCGGTGCCCTGCGCGGTGTCGCAGAACCCGATCGCGGGCGCGACCAACTATGTGTTCGTCACGTTGCGCCGCAAGCCGCAGGCCCTCGGCAACGTGGACGGCATCCTTCGCCTGTACCGCAGCAACCTCGGCGGCGGGACGGCGTGGCCGGGCGGGTGGACCTACATCGGGGCGGCGGGCGCGAGCGTGCCGGTGAGCGGTACCACGGTCATGATCACCTGGCCTGGCTGGAACGTGCCGGGTCCCGCGCACTTCTGCCTGCTCGCCAGATGGGTCTCGCCCGCTGATCCGATGACGTTCGCCGAGGTGAGCAACACGCAGCTCAACGCCCAGCGGAACAACAACATCGCGTGGCGCAACGTCGACTCCGTGCGGGTGTTCCCGTTCCGGCCGATCAGCGTTCCGTACACGATCGGCAACCCGGATCCGTTCGACGCCAGGCAGAGCCTGATCTTCGAGCAGCCCGAGCGGCACTTCGCCGGCACGGTGACGATCGACCTCGGGCGGGAGCTCGCGGCGCGATGGAAGGCTGCCGGGCAGAAGGGCGTCGGGGTGAAACCGGTGGGCGAGACCGAGGTCCAGATCGTCGAGCCCAAGTTCGCCCGCATCGACGGGCTGGCGCTCAAGGCCGATGAACGAGCCGAGATCGGGCTGACGTTCGCGACCGAGGTGGAGGCGGAGGCGGCCGTGCTGCACGTGCGCCAGGTCGACGCCCAGGGTGTGGACCTCGGCGGCGCGGAGTACCGGATCAACGAGAAGGAAAACGGCAGGGACTGAGTATCAGCCCCGGTGGGTCCGTCTCCGTTGAACGGAGACGGACCCACCGAAGGGGTGGTCAATGAAGACGATCATGGTGTTGTTACTGCTGTTGCTGGGAATCGTGCCCGCACACGGGGCAGCGGACTGCGACCCTCCTGACTGCCCGGTCGTCGTGGACGCGTTCGACGGCCCGGTGCACGAGTCCACCGGTCCATACGCCGCGACGCTGAAGCTGCGCAACGGCCCGGCGAAGCAGAACGTCGAGGTGGCGTACAAGTTCGTCGACGGCACCGCGAAGCAGGGTGAGGACTACAAGGCCGAGCCACGCGGAACGGTCACGATCAAGGCAGGCCAGGACCACGCCGAGGTGCCGTACACGGTGCTGCGCGTGGACGACCGGCAGAAGCAGTTCAGCCTGCAGATCACCGCGGTGAAGCCCGGCCAGGCCGGCAAGAGCGTGGCCGTGTTCACGATCGGCGGCAAGAGGTGAACAGCGCGAGGGCCTGAGCCCAGTGCCGCGCGGCCCCGGTCCACCGCCCGCACCGACCCTCCACGTCGGCGAACGTGCGGTGGACCTGGGCCTGTTCGAACAGGTCCGGCGCCTGGGCGCGAACCGCCAGCGCGGCCGCGAGGTGGTCACCGGCGGCGCCAAGGTCGCCGAGTGCGAGCTCGGCCTGGCCGAGGTGGTGCAACGTCGACGCCTCGCGGTGCCGGTCGCCGAGCGCGCGGCACACCGCGAGGGCGCCGGTCAGGCATTCCCGTGCCACGGCTGGATCTCCGAGCGAAAGCTGGGTGATGCCGAGACCGGTGAGCGCGTCGGCCTCGAAACGGTGGTCGGTGACCTCGCGGCTGATCCGCAGGGCGTCGCCGAAGTAGCGCAGCGCCGGCGCGAGATCGGCGAGCTGGTGGAAGGCGTTGCCCAGCGACATCAGCGTCGCGGCCTCGAGCCGCGGGTTCGCCTCGGCGCGGAACGTCTCCAGCGCCGCGAACAGCGGGTCGACCGCCAGCTCCGGCCGGCCCATCCGGACCCACGTGTAACCGAGGTTGCGCCGCGCCAGTGCCGCACCCACCTCGTCGCCCGCCGCATGGTGCACCCGCATCGCCGCACGGTACGACTCGATCGCCAGGTCGAACTCACGCAGCTCGGAATGCGCGTTGCCGATGTTGTTGTGCAGCCGCGCCTCCCCGCGCAGGTCGCCGGCCTCGCGCACCAGGGCGAGCGCTTGTCGTTGCACCACCATGGCTTCGGCGATGCGTGAGGTCATCTGCAACGCGATGCCGAGCCCGCGCAGCATCTCGGCCTCGGCGCGCTGGTCGCCGAGCGCGCGGGCGGCCCGCACCGCGTGCTCGCACTGCTCGACGCGTGCGGCCCAGTTGCCGCGTGCCTCGAAGTAGCTCGTCAGCAGGTACGCCAGCTGCCAGGTCTCGCGCTGCAGGCCACAGCGTGCTGCCAGCCGGATCACGTGCAGCACGTTGTCGCGTTCGGCGTCGAGGCAGGCGAGCACCTCGACCCGGTTCGCCGCGAACGGAAGGTCGTCGCAGTGCGGCCGCGTCACCAGGTCGTGGCGCGGATTGAGCACGTTGTTGGCCGCGTGGGCGATCGTGAGGTACCGGTCGAGCAGGCGTTCCACCCCGTCGCCGAGGTCACCGCTCTGCCTGGCGAACAGCCGGATCAGATCGTGCAGCGCGTACCGGCCGTTCCCCGTCTCGCTGACGAGGTGCGACGCGACGAGCTCGTCGAGACCCGGCCCCAGCGCGTCGGCGAGGTCGGCGGGAAAGCTCGCGCCGGGATGCTCGCCGAGCACCCGGAAAAGGCGCGCCGCCCGCGGGCTCAGCGTGCGGTGCGCGCTGGCGAACACGGTGCGGACCGTGCGGTCGTCCCCGTCGACCGCCAGCACGTCCAACGGGTCGTTACGCGTCAGTTCCCGCACGAGGTCGGCGATCCGCCTGCCCGGCCGCACCGCGAGACGCGCGGCCGCGATGCGCAGCGCCAGCGGTAATCGTCCACAGTGGACGACGAGGTTCGAGGTCGCGCCGGATTCCGCGCGCACCCTCGGTGCGCCCAGAATGTCGGCCAGCAAGGCCTGTGCCTCCAGCTCGCTCAGCAGGTCGAGGCTCACGGTGTGCACGGCATGACGCGTGCCGAGCGCCGAGAGCGTGTCGCGACTCGTGATCAGCAGCAGGTTTCCCTGGTCGCCGGGCACGAGTGGCAGCACGTCCCGGGCGCGGCGCACGTCGTCCAGCAGGATGAGCACGCGCTTGCCGTGCAACAAGGTCCGGTACAGCGGGGCCGGATCGGCGGGTACCCGGTCCGCGGGGACGCCGAGGCTGTGCAGCATCTCGGCCAGCGCCTGGGCCGGAGTGAGCCGTTGCAGGTCCAGGAACACCTGCCCGTCGGGGAAACGATCGGCGACGCGATGTGCCCACTCGACCGCGAACGTGGTCTTGCCGACCCCGGCGACACCGGAGACCACGACGATCGGCGGCAGATCGGCGAGCGCCGCGAACTCGGCGGCGCGACCGGTGAAATGACCGGCGCGGGCGGGCAGCTGGGCGGGTTTCGCGCTGTGCAGTACGAGATCGCGGCGCAGGATCGAGGTGTGCAGTGCGATGAGCTCCGGGCCGGGGTCGGCACCGAGCTCGTCGGCGAGCCGGGATCTGAGCTTCCGGAACTCCTCGAGCGCGTCGGCGTGCCTGCCGCCGAGGTGCAACGCCCGCATCAGCAGGCCGACGAGCCGTTCCCTGGTCGGATGGCTCACCACCAGCCGTTCCAGCTCTTCGGTCGCGTTCTGGTGGTCGAGCCGGTTGGCCCAGTGCACCTCCAGCGCGGCGATCCGCTGCTCCCGCAACCGATCGATCTCCGCACGCCCCCACCCGAACAGCTCCGTGCCGGCCAGCGGCTCGCCCCGCCACAGGCCGAGGTCCTTGGTCCGTTCGAACCGCTCCGCGTCGACGGACGCGTCCAGCTGATAGCCGCCGGGCCTGGTCATGAGTGCGCCGGGCATACCGCAGTCGGCAAGCGCCTGCCGCACGCGTGCGACATAGCTGTGCAACGACCGCACGGCCGTGCGCGGCGGATCGTCGCCCCAAAGCACGTCCACGAGACGGTCGACCGGGACCGTCGTGCCCGCACGCAGCGCGAGCGCCGCCACGACGCTGCGTTGCCGGGCGCCGTTCAGCGCCGCCCGACCGCGCGGCCCGCATACCTCGACCGGTCCGAGGATCCAGACCTCACCACGTGGTCCGCCCACATCTCGTACGTTAACCCGCGGAATGCACCGGCGGCAGCGATCATCCGGACGAGCCCGCTGTTCAGGCATCGGAGATCCGAATACCTCGCACGAGGTTCGGCGCGCCTGAGCCAGTCAGGCCCGGAGCCACGGCTACCGGCTTCTCAACCGATCGCCACGTGGCCATTAGAGTCTTTTGGACCCTTGTGGCCGGATTGGTGTCGTGCTTATGTGAGACACCCAGGAACCATTGGGAACACAGGAGCACCTGATTGCACAACGCTCCCGTGCAGGAACGGCCAGGTGGAATCTTCCGGCCAGATCGCCGACTTCAATGACATTTCTGGCATGGGATTCGCCAACCGTGGTCGCCGGATATGACAGTTCCTCCTCTTGATGGCAGGGGATCAATTCTTTTGGCGGCAGAGGGCCATGCCCGCCGGGTATGGGCTTCGGCGAATGCATGACGCGGAAGGAATGACATGGGCATGCTCCGGATCGGGTTGCCGCTGGTCGCCGCGGGCCTCCTGAGCCTGGTGACGCCGGGTGCCTCGCCCACGCGGGCGGATCCGGACGGCGAGGTCGGGATTGAGCGCTATCTGAACTCGGTCCGCCACGACCCGGCCCGGTTGCGGTCATTCCTGCTGGAGTTGCCCAAAGGCGGCGATCTGCACAGTCACCTGTCCGGAGCGGCGTCGACCGAACTGCTGATCTCCCTGGCCGCACAGGACAGGCTGTGCATCGACACCACGACCTTTGTCGCGGCGGGCGGGCCGTGCGGCGCGGGTCAGCGCCCCGCGACGGATACCTCGACGGATCCCGCGTTTTATCGCGCCGTGCTGATGTCGTGGTCGATGGAGGGATTCCAACCGGGACAGGGTGAGTCCGGGCACGACCATTTCTTCGCCACGTTCGGCAAGTTCGGCGCGGTCACCGGCGCACACCGGGTCGAGTTGCTGGCCGACGTGCTCGACCGGGCCGGCCGGCAGCACGAGCAGTACCTGGAGTCGATGCTGACCCGGCAGGGCGGCGCCCTGTTCACCCTGTCCCAGCGCGTCACGTACACCGATGACTTCGCCGCGATGCGGACGCAGGTGCTGGCCGGCGGCACCATGGCCGGCATCGTCGCCACCGCCGGCACGGAGATCACCGCCGACGAGGCCCGCTACCGCACGCTGCTGGGCTGCGGCACGCCGGCGGCATCGCCGGGGTGCGCGGTGACCATGCGCTACATCCAGCAGGTCAACCGCAACAATCCGCCCAATGTGGTGTTCACCTACATGGTGTCCGCCTTCGAACTGGCTGCCGCCGACAACCGCACGGTAGCGCTCAACCTGGTCTCGCCCGAGGAGGGCGAGGTGTCCATTCGGGACTACCGGCTGCACATGCGGATGCTGGACTACCTGCGCGGTGTCTACCCCGCCGGGCACATCACCCTGCACGCCGGCGAACTCGTTCCCGGGCTGGTCAAGCCGGAGGAGCTGACCTACCACATCCGCGAGGCCGTGCTCACCGGCCACGCGGAACGGATCGGGCACGGCGTGGACGTACTCGGCGAGGACAACTGGCCGCAACTGATGCGCACCATGGCCGACCGGCACGTGATGGTGGAGGTCAACCTCACGAGCAACGAGCAGATCCTCGAGGTCTCCGGCCGGGAACACCCGTTCCAGACCTACCGCGCGTTCCGGGTGCCGGTCACCCTGTCCACCGACGACGAGGGCGTCTCCCGGATCGACCTCACCCACGAGTACCAGCGCGCGACCACCGACTACCACCTGCGCTACCGCGACCTGAAAACCCTGGCCCGCACCAGCCTGGACCACGCGTTCCTCGACGGCGCGTCGCTGTGGCGCAACCCGGACATCCACCTTCCGGCCGCACCGTGCGCCCGCGACCGGCTTGGCGCACCCCACCCCAGCCCGGCCTGCCGGACGTTCCTCGCCGGCAGTTCGAAAGCAAGCCTGCAATGGCAGCAGGAAGCCAAGTTCACCGCCTTCGAACGCCGCTACGGCTGAGCCCGGCGGCGCGGGGAAAGGGAGTCCGCATGTCTTCGTGGCGGCGTTGTATCTCCGGTGCTGTTCCTGGTGATCGCTTCGGCCGGCTTGGCGCTGCCCGCCCAGGCGGTGGACGCGTCTCGCCACGTGGTGCCCATCGCGCAGGCACGAACCCTGCCGCTGGGCACGGTGGTCACGGTCGACGGTGTGGCGACGACGCCGTCGGGTGCGTTCGAGTCCAGCTTCTTCGACAAGGGTTTCGGACTGCAGGACCGCAGCGCCGGGATCTATGTCAGCGTCGCCGGTCAACCTGGGCATCACTCCCCGCACCCTGGTGCGGGTGACCGGCACGCTGCGCGACAGCTCCGGGTTGCTCATCCTCGTTCCCGCATGATCCAGCCGCCGTCGTCGTGCACGGCAAGAGCCCCGCGGTCCGACCCCCGGCTGCTCGCCACCGGCGCCGTCGACGAGAGCTCCGAGGGACGGCTGGTGCGCGTGGCTCGCCACGATCACCCGAGCTCCGGCGTCGGATCTGCCGTACGGGTTCAAGTTCTTCGTGAACGACGGCTCGGGCGAGCTCACGATCTTCGTCAACACCCAGACCGGCATCGACCTCACCGGTCTCGCGGCCGGCCAGACCGTCAGCGTGACCGGCTTCAGCAGCCAGTACGACACCCACTACGAAATCGACCCACGATTCCCAAGCGACATCAGCAGACGACAACGATAACCCGCAAGAGAGGAAGAGAATGAGACCTGGATTATCCGACGAGACCACTCAGGATTTCCTGAGCAGCATGCTGGCCAGCATCAACCAGTACCGAGCGAAGCACGGAGTTCCACCCGTGGAACTCGACCAGGAGCTCGTCACCTACGCCAAGTCCCGCGCCGAGCACATCGCAGACAAGGAAACCCTCGTCCACGACGGGACCCAGGGGTACGGAGAGAACCTCTACTCGCAGGGTTCGTCCGGACCGACCACGGGATCGGCCGCGGCAGCGAGCAACGCCTGGTACAACGAGATCAAGGACTACAACTTCGACGACCTCGCCGCCAACGCCACGAAAACGATCGGGCACTTCACCCAGCTCGTCTGGAAGGGCAGCACCAAAATCGGCGCGGGCCGCGTGTACGGGAAAAGCACGGACGGCAAATGGTATGAAACCTACATCGCCGTGAACTTCTCCCCTGCCGGAAACGTGACAGGCGCGTACAAGGACAACGTCCTGCCGCCAATGTCATGACCGGATAACCGAAGGCGCGGCTCCCCGAGGTGCCGCGCCTTCGTCACCGATCAGGTCAGCCGGCCCGGACCACCTGCCACTGCTGGCTGTTCGCGCCGGTGTCCGTGACCTGGACGACCTGGCCGCCCTCGGTCGTGGACGACCCGGACACACCGAGCACCTTGCCGCTGTTCACGTTGCGGAGCTTGACGTACCCGTTGCCGGCGTCGACCAGCTGCCAGCGCTGGTTGGCGCCGTTGTTGTCGGCCCACTGCACGACTGCCGCGTTGTCGGCGGTGGAGGCCTGGAAGACGTCGATCAGCTTGCCGCTGCGCTGACTGGAGATCTCGAACGCGCCCCCACCCACCGACTCGAACTTCCAGTGCTGGTTGTCAGCGCCGCCGTAGCCCCACTGGACGATGTTCCCACCGTCCGAAGTGGACCCTCCCAGCACGTCCACGGCCATCCCGCTGTTCCTGTTCACGATCTTGTAAAAGCCGCTCGGCGCCGGGAAGGCCACGCTGGAGAAGGCGTCCAACGCGCACACGGTGCCGGTGGAGGCCGCGCTCTTCGTGCCCTTGCACACGATCTTCACCGTGTGCGACCCGATGGACAGGTCCGTCTTGCGGAACAACACGACCTGCTTCGTCGTGGAGGGCGCGTAGGCGTCGATGTCGGCCTGCACGAGCGTGCCGTCGACGTAGACGTCCACCTTGCCCATGTTGGGCTGCGTCATGCTCACGTACTGAACACCGGTGCCGGTGAAGGTGTACTCGGCGGAGTTGCCCGCCTGGGAGGTGTAGTTCTCCGAGCCGCGGAAGTCCTGGGTGTCGTTCCAGTTGCTCCACGTGCCCGTGTACGTCACGCGGGCGTCCTTGTCGTCGGTGTGGGTCCACTGCTGCCGGACGACCGACGCCGACTCTGCGGACCGGTTGCCCTGGGCGTCCAGGACGTACAGCTTGTAGTCGCCGGCCGTCTCCGGGATCGCGATGGAGGTCGCGGTGCCGCCCGCACTGGTCATCGTGGGGCCGTTGGCGAAGCTGGTCGTGCCGGCCGGGGCCAGCCAGATCGTCCTCGTCGCGTCACCGGTGCTCCTGATCGCCACCGACGACGCGCCGGTGTCGTTGAAGGTGCTGGCCGGCAGCACGCGGTCCGGACTGGCCGCGCCGTTGCCGGGCAGGATGTTCCGGTACGCCGCTTCGAGACCGGAGTCCACGGTGATCCGGTGTGCCGCCGACGGCCAGACGTTGTCGGCGTAGACGCGGACGTCCTCGATGGTGCTGTTCGGCACGTTCTTGTCGGCGATCTTGCCGACGGTGCCGTAGGTGTTCGTGATGCTCAGGTCGTGCTGGCGGCCCCAGGTGCCGGAGTTGATGGCATACGCCACGTTCGGCGACACGTTCAGCACGTTGTCCCGGTAGTTGATGAACGCCGAGCCCTCGTCGGGGTGCAGCCCGTACTTGTGACCGGCGGGCACGCCCTGGAAGTAGTTGTTGCCGATGGTGGTGGTGGGCTGGCTGCCCAGTGTGTAGATGGGCGCCGAGTCGCCCAGGCGCAGCATCGTGTCGATGATGTGGTTGTAGCTGATGTTGTTGTTCTTGGCCGTCGTGGTGGGCGAGTTCGGCACGATGGAGTTCGCGGAACCGTCGAAGTTCCACCAGCCCCACCCGAGCGTGATGCCGTTCCACGGTGACTTCTCGATCAGGTTGTGCTGCACGGACAGCGTGTCGACGAAGTAGGCCGACACCGCGCTGCTGCCGTTGAACAGCACCGCGCTGTCGTACAGGTAGTTGTTCTTGATCTCGACGTTCCTGACGACACCCTCGGCCGAGGCGGGGTACTTCTCGTTGTTCGTGCCGGTGTGGTCCCCGATGTAGATGTGCTGCGGGTGCCCCACGTTGATCGCTGATCCGGCGATGTCGTTGGTGTGGTTGCCGATCAGCTTCGAGTCCTTCACGTCGTTGTTCAGGATGATGCCGTCGGCACCGGTGTGCTGAACCTTGTTGCGTTCCAGCACGATGTTGTCGGCGTTTTCAAGCTGGACGATGCCGGGCGGCAGCTCGATGTTGCGGTAGAAGTAGTCGTGGAAGTTCTTCTTCGCGTAGAAGCGGTTGCCACCGTTGCCCTGCTGGGCCTGCTTGACCACCGAGCCGGCCACGTCGAACAGGTTCCAGTCGGAGTGCTGGATCGTGATGCCGCTGAAGGTCAGGTTGCGGGCGTGACTTGAGGTCGACGTACCCGCGACCTTGAGCACCGTGGCCACGTTGTTCGGCGCCCAGACCGACGCGGTGGCCATGTTCTCGGAGTCGGCCTTGTAGTAGTAGACCGTCTGAGTGGTCCGGTCGAAGAAGAACTCGCCCGGCGTGTCCATGAGCTCGTAGGCATTCATGATCTTCTGGCTGCCGGAGTCCTGGAAGTCGCCGTTGAACGCGCCCTGGGCGATGGCCGCGCCGGGCTGCTGGAACAACGCGACGCGGCTGGCGCCGTCAGAGCTCGTGGTGACCTGCCGGACGCCCACGATCGCCGTGGTCCACGTCGTCGCCGTCTCGATCTCGACATCGCCCTGGTTCGCCGCGATCGCGGGCAGGTCGGACAGGCTGTACCTGGACCCGTCGCACTCCGAACCGGACTCCCACGCCCAGGGCGCCTGCCCGGCGGTGACGGTGTAGGTCCCGTAGCAGCCCGCCGAGTTGATCGTCTTCGACGCCATGGACGCGCGCTTGTCGTTGACGTACAACGAACGCAGCTTGTTCGCCCGGCTGAGCGGGGCCTTCCAGATGTTGCCGCTCTGCTGCGTCCACCCGGTCACCTGGACGCCGCCGCTGAGGACCGGCGTCTCACCGGGGTACGCGGAGTAGAGCACCCGGTTCCCGTTCGTTCCGGAGTCACTCGCCCCGAACTCGATCGTGCTCGTCACCGGGTAGTTCCCGCCGCGCAGGTACACCTGGATGTCGCCGGTCATGTTCGAGTTGACCGTGCGGACGACGTCCCGTGCGCGCTGCACGGTCCTGAACGGTGCCGCGAGCGTTCCAGGGTTGTTGTCGTTGCCGGACGGCGAAACGTGGTAGGTCGCCTGGACGGCGGCTGACGCCGGCTGCGTGGAAGCCGCGAGGAAGAGCGCGAACAATGCCAGCGCCAGTAACGACGACAGCGTTCGCCGCACAGCAAAGAGTGAAGCCACAACGGTTCCTCTCGTGGGTCTCCATTGACCGGGCAGCCGCAACCGCGCAGGCGTCATCGCCGGCGCATCCCGTGAGAAACGGACACGCCGGTATGACGGTCAACTGAGCACACGGAGCTCGCCGGTGCTCGCCGTCAACCCTGACGACGAGCACCGGGCTCCGCTGGCCGGCAGCGGCTCGGGGAAACATAAGACGTATCACCACTGCCGTCAACGGAAACCCATCGGTAACCTGTGGATCTCCCCGAGCAGGAACTCATCGCCGCAGACCAAAGCCGGTGCGACCTGAATGATCAGGCCGCACCGGCTTCGGTCGCGGGAGCTCGGCTGATCAGCCGAGGCCGGCCATGATGGCGTTGATGATGCCCTGCTGGGTCACCGCGCGGGAGTTCCGGTCGAACAGCCCGTGCCCGTACTGGCCGTTGTAGCCGTTGTCCCAGTAGACGGTGGCTGCGCCGTACTTCTTCGAGGTGGCGACGACGGCACGCGCGAAGTCCGCGCGGTACCTGTTGCTCGACGAGTCGAACGACGACTTGTCGATCGAGCCGTATTCACCGACGACCACCGGGTAGCCCTTCGAGACGAAGACGTCGCGCATCAGCTTCAGCTGCGAGTCGAGGTAGTCCTCCTGTCCCCAGGTGGACTTCTTCGCGGGGTTGGTCGATCCCCGTCCCCACTGCGTGATCGTGCCGTTCTCCTCACCGGAGAAGTCCCACGGGGAGTAGTAGTGCACGGAGATCATGATGCGCTTCTCGCTGCTGGGGATCGACGGGGACCGGTACTGGTCGGTCGGCAGCCGGAAGCCGTAGTTCCCCGCGGTGTAGTCGATGTTCGTGTTCCAGCCGGGCACGAGCAGCCACCGCGAGCCGTTGTTCCCGCCGGCCCTGCGCACCGTGTCCACGAAGATCTGGTTGTAGGCGTTGATGTTCGAGTAGCACGGCTGGGTCGGCTGGCCGTACTGGCCGTCGAAGTTCTCGTTCATCGACTCCAGGATCAGGCGCTGGTCGTAGTTCTGGAACCGCTGCGCGATCTGCTGCCAGACCTTCTGGTACTTGTCCTTGATCGCGGCCTGGTTGGACGCGTCGCAGATCAGCCAGGATCCGCCGACGCTCTTGTAGCCGTCACCGTGCATGTTGATCAGCACGTACAAACCGCGGTTGTAGGCGTAGTCGACGACCTGCTGGATCCTGTTCAACCAGGACGAGTTGACCGTGTAGTTCGGTCCCGGGCCGATGTGGTTCAGGTAGGCGACCGGAATCCGGATCGTTTTGAAGCCGGAAGCCCGCACCTTGTCGATCAGAGCCTGCGTGATGACCGGATTACCCCAGGCGGTTTCGCTCGGAACGCCGTTGCTGCTGGCTTCCAGCTGATTACCCAGGTTCCAGCCGGCGCCCATGCCGGCGACGATCTGCGCTGCGTTCAGCTGTTCCACCGCACCGGCCGAGGGGCTCGCCACCAGGCCAGACCCGGACACGGCAGCAGCCAGAACGACAGCGAGGAAACCGCCCCTGAGCTTTTTCGCCTTTACGCCCACAGAGTTCTCCTCCGGTGTCGAGCACGTCGGGTCCTTTACCGCACCGGCAGTGCGGGAAAGTTAATCCAAAGTGACATGCACGACTTCCGCAGTCAACATCTGCGTCACAAAAACCATTCGAGAGAAGTCGTTCGACACACTTCGACGAATTTCGACTCGAATTCGCCCGGGGAAGATCAGCGGGTTTCGACTCAGGCCGAAGGTCCGGACTCGGACGGGAGGACGCCGACGTGCTCGCGCAGCCACCGCTCGGTGGTGTTGACGTGCATGAGGGCGGCGGCCTGCGCGAGTGCGGCGTCGCGGTCGGCCAGCGCCTGGTAGATCGCCTCGTGCTCGGCGAGGGTGCGGCTCGCGGCGTTGTCGTCGACCAGGCCGCGCCACACCCGCCCGCGGACCGTGCGGCTGGAGATGCCCTCCAGCAGGGTGGTCAGCGTGGCGTTGCCGGTCGCGGCGACGACCGCGCGGTGGAAAGCGGCGTCGTGGAAGTTGAGCAGCTCGACGTCGTCCCGCGCCGCGCGCATCGCGTGGAGGTGCTGTTCGACGTCGCGCAGCTCGCGGTCGGAGATGCGGGTGGCGGCGAGCCCGGTGGCGATCGGTTCGAACAGCCGGCGAACCTCGGTGAGCTCCAGCAGGGTGTCGCCGCGGAGCAGCTCGACCGCCGACGAGATGCCGCCGAGCAGCACCTCCGGTTCGAGGCTCGTCACGTAGGTGCCGTCACCGCGCCGGATCTCCAGGACGCGCGCCACCACCAGTGCCTTGACCGCCTCCCGCATCAGGTTGCGGGACAGGCCCAGCTCGGCCGCCAGCTGCTGCTCGGGCGGGAGCTTGGCCCCCGGCGGCAGCTCGCCCGATCCGATCAGGTCCCTGATGCGGTCGATGGCCTTGTCGGCAAGTGACATCCGCGCAGAGTAGCAACACATCCCATCTCTGCCGAAGAGATGGGATGTCCCCGGCGGCGCGGAGGAGACGTCCTACGCCGACTTTAGCAAGATATATGGCCGAAGTGCCCGCTTGTCGACCCAACGCCCGTAGACACGGAGCCCGGCAGGCCCTATAAATCCATCCCATGTCCGCCTCCTGGCGGACGGAGGGGACTCCCGGATGACTGAGCTGATCACCGACGTCGAGGCGGTCGACGTGCGGTTCCCCACCTCGCGCGAGCTCGACGGCTCCGACGCGATGAACCCCGAGCCCGACTACTCGGCCGCCTACGTGGTCATTCGCACGAGTGAGGGCGCGGAGGGCTACGGGCTCGCGTTCACCGTGGGGCGCGGCAACGACGTCGAGGTCGCCGCCGTGCGCGCGCTGGCTCCCCTGGTGACCGGCCTGCCGGTGGACGAGGTCCTCGGCGACCTCGGCGCCTTCTCGCGCCGGCTGACCGGCGACAGCCAGCTGCGGTGGCTCGGCCCGGACAAGGGCGCCATCCACATGGCCGCGGCCGCGATCGTCAACGCGGTGTGGGACCTCTACGGACGCCGCGAGCAGAAACCCGTGTGGCAGTTGCTCTCCGAGCTGACGCCCGAGCAACTCGTCGGCCTCGTCGACTTCCGGTACCTCGAGGACGCGCTCACCCGCGACGAGGCGCTCGACATCCTGCGCCGCGCCGAACCCGGCCGCGCCACACGCACCGCTCACCTGCTGCGCAACGGTTATCCCGCGTACACGACCACGCCCGGCTGGCTGGGCTACGACGACGAGAAGCTCGTGCGGCTGTCCAAACAGGCTGTCGCCGAGGGCTTCACCCTCATCAAGCTGAAGGTCGGTGCCGACGCCGAGGCCGACGTACGCCGCCTGCGACTGGCCCGGGAGGCGGTCGGTCCCGGCATCAGGATCGCCGTCGACGCCAACCAGGCGTGGGGCGTGCAGCAGGCGATCGATTGGATGGCCACGCTCGCGCCGTACGACCCGTACTGGATCGAGGAGCCGACCTCACCCGACGACATCGTCGGCCACGCGGCCATCCGGCGGGCGGTGGCACCGGTGAAGGTCGCCACCGGCGAGCACACCCACAACCAGGTGATGTTCAAGCAACTGCTGCAGCTCGACGCGATCGACGTCCTGCAGCTCGACGCCAGCCGCACCGCGGGCGTCACCGAGAACGTCGCCATCCTGCTGCTGGCCGCGAAGTTCGGCGTCCCGGTCTGTCCGCACGCGGGCGGCGTCGGGCTGTGCGAGATGGTCCAGCACCTGGCGATGTTCGACTACGTGGCCGTCAGCGGTACGACCGAGAACCGCGTCATCGAGTACGTCGACCACCTGCACGAGCACTTCACCGACCCGGTGCACGTCCACGACGGCCACTACCTCGCCCCGACGGCACCCGGCATCAGCGCCGAGCTGTACCCCGAATCCGTTGCCGCCCACCGCTTCCCGGACGGACCCGTCTGGACCGGGCAGGCCCCCGCCTGAGCATCCGCCACAGCGCCCGATCCTGCGCACCAGATCCCGCACAGCCGATCCCGCCACCCGTTAGGAGATCCGCCGTGAACACCAGAGCTCGCACGTGTCTCGGTCTCGTCGCGCTCCTCACCGCCGCCCTCACCGCCTGCGGTTCCACGAGTTCCGGGACGGGCGGCGGTCAGGTGGTCGGCGTCGACTACCCGCGGTCCGACACCGACTTCTGGAACTCCTACATCAAGTACACCCCGGAGTTCGGCAAGGAGTTGGGCCTGGAGCTCAAGACCACGAACTCGCAGAACGACGTCGCGAAGCTCACCGCCAACGTCCAGACGTTCATCAGCCAGGGCGTCAAGGGCGTGGCGATGGCGCCGCAGGACACCGCGGCCATCGCGCCGACGCTGGAACAGCTGGCGGCCAAGAAGATCCCGGTCGTCACCGTCGACACCCGGCCGGACAGCGGCGACGTGTTCATGGTCGTGCGCGCCGACAACCGGGCCTACGGCGAGAAGGCCTGCCGGTTCCTCGGCGCGAAGCTCGGCGGCAAGGGCAAGGTCGTGATGCTGCAGGGAGATCTCGCCTCGATCAACGGCCGTGACCGCACCGAGGCGTTCAACGACTGCATGAAGGCCAACTACCCCGGCATCACCGTGTTCGGGGAGGCCACGAACTGGGACGGCGCGGTCGCGGCGCAGAAGCTGCAGACCGACCTCACCGCCAACCCGGACATCAAGGGCGTCTACATGCAGTCGAGCTTCGCGCTCGCCGGCACGCTGCAGGTGCTCAAGCAGAAGGGCCTGCTGGTCGCCCCCGACCGATCCCAAGCACGTGTTCATCGTCTCCAACGACGGGATTCCCGAGGAGCTCAAGAACATCGCCGAGGGCAACATCGACGCCACCGTCTCGCAGCCGGCCGACCTCTACGCCAAGTACGCCCTGGAGTACCTGAAGGCCGCGATCGACGGCAAGACGTTCAACCCCGGCAAGACCGACCACGACAGCACGATCGTCAAGGTCCGCGACGGGCTGCTGGAGGACCAGCTCTCCGCTCCCCTGGTGACCGCGGACGGCGGCACCTACGACGGCGTGCCCAGCCTCAAGAGCGACGACAAGTCCCTGTGGGGCACCAAACTCCAGTGACCAGGGCGACAAGCGACATGGTTGCAGCGCCGCCCGTGGCCGAGGCGACGGGAGTGACGAAGACGGTACGGGTCGACCGTGGCCCTGCGACGAGGCCGCCATCAGGATCGAGCAGGGGCAGACCCACGCGCTGGTCGGGCGCAACGGGGCGGGCAAGTCCACCCTCGTGTCCGTCCTCACCGGACTGCAGGCACCGGACGAGGGCGCCGTCACGTTCGGCGGCGAGCCGGCGCCCCGGCTCGCCGACCGGGACGCGTGGCGGCAGCGGGTGGCCTGCGTCTACCAGAAGTCCACCATCATCCCCGAGCTGACCGTCGCCGAGAACCTGTTCCTCAACCGGCACGACCACGGCCGCAGCGGGCTGATCAGCTGGAAGACCGTGCGCGGCAAGGCACGCGAGCTGCTCGACACCTGGTCGGTCGACGTGGACGTGCGGCTGCCCGCCGGTGACCTGGACGTCGAGCAGCGGCAGTTCGTCGAGATCGCCAGGGCGCTGTCGTTCGGGGCGCGCTTCATCATCCTCGACGAACCGACCGCCCAGCTCGACGCCGCCGCCATCGCCCGGCTGTTCAGCCGCATCGACGAACTGCAGCAGCAGGGCGTCACGTTCCTGTTCATCAGCCACCACCTGCAGGAGATCTACGAGATCTGCGACACGGTCACGGTGTTCCGCGACGCCCGGCACATCCTGACCACCGCGGTCGGCGAGCTGCCGCGGGCCGAGCTGGTGGCGGCCATGACCGGTGAGGCGGCGGCGGAGATCGGTGCCGCCCGGCGTGCTCCGGACTCGAACGCCGGGCCCGTGCTGGACGTCGCGGACGCGTCTCTGACCGGTGTGTACCAGGACGTGTCGGTGCGCGTCCGGGCCGGCGAGATCGTCGGTCTCGCCGGCGCGGCGAGCAGCGGTCGCATCGAGATCGCGGAGACGGTCGCGGGTCTGCGGGCCGCCACCACCGGCTCGGTGGAGATCGCGGGAACGCGGCCACCGCCGGGCAGCGTGCCGGGGGCGCTGAAGGCGGGCATCGGGTTCGTCCCGCAGGACCGGCACCTCCAGGGTTACGTGGCCCAGATGTCCATCGCGGACAACGGCACCCTGACCATCCCGGATCAGCTGGGCCGCGCGGGTTTCATCGACGGCCGCCGCCGCGACGGCGTCGCGCGCGACATGATCGGCCGGCTCGCGATCAAGACGCCGGGACCGGAGCTGCCGGTCTCCGGTCTCTCCGGCGGCAACCAGCAGAAGGTCGTGATGGCCCGCGCGCTCGCGAACGACCCGAAGCTGCTGGTGCTGATCAACCCGACCGCCGGTGTCGACGTGCGGTCCAAGGAGTTCCTCCTCGGCAAGGTCGAGGAGATCGCCGAGTCCGGCGCGGGTGTGCTGATCGCCTCCGACGAGCTCGACGACCTGCGCCTGTGCGACCGGGTCCTGGTGGTGTTCCAGGGCCGCGTGGTCGCCGAGATCCCCCGCGGCTGGCACGACCACCAGCTCGTGGCCGCGATGGAAGGAGTCGACCTCGATGGCTGAGACCCCAGTCGCGACCACACCAGCGACCGCAACAGCGGCAGGCGGCAGCACGGGCCGGCGGATCGCGTTCGCCCGGCTGCGCGACCTGGCCCTGATCCCGGCGATCATCGTGATCGCGATCGTCGGCCAGCTGGTCAGCCCGGTCTTCCTGCGCGGCGACAACCTGATCAACGTGCTGCAGACCATGTCGGAGATCGCGATCCTGGTCCTGGCGCAGACCCTCGTGCTGATCGTCAAGAAGATGGACCTCTCGCTGGAGTCCACGGTCGGCCTCGCGCCCGGCGTCGCGGCCTGGCTCACCGTGCCGGTCGGCGCGGGCCACGGGCTCGGGCTGCTGCCGGGCGGCTGGTCGGTGCCCGTCACCCTGGCGGTCGGCGTGCTCGTCGGCGTGATCAACGCGTTGTTCATCATCCGGTTCGGGCTCAACGGTTTCATCGTGACGCTCGGCATGCTGATCGTGCTGCGCGGCATCCTGACCGGTGTCTCGGGCGGTCAGACGTTCTTCCGACTGCCGGAGTCGATGCTCTACCTCGGCACCGACGCAGTGGCTCGGCATGCCGGCGTCGGTGTGGCTGTGCCTGATCCTGTTCGCCGCGGGCATCGTGGTGCTCGGCTTCACGAGCTTCGGCCGGTCCCTCTACGCGATCGGCGGCAACGTCGACGCGGCGAAGGCCGCCGGTATCCGCACCGACCGGGTGCTGTGGATCGTGATCGTGACCGCGAGCCTGCTCGCGGCGCTCAGCGGTCTGCTGCTGTCCGGACGGCTCGCCTCGGTCGCCTCCGCGCAGGGCAACGGGTACATCTTCACCGTGTTCGCCGCCGCCGTGATCGGTGGCATCAGCCTCAACGGCGGCAAAGGCACGATGTTCGGTGCCTTCACCGGCATCCTGCTGCTGTTCATGATCCAGAACGTGCTCACGCTCGGCGGCGTTCCCGCCCAGTGGATCGGCGCGCTCAACGGCACGATCATCCTCATCGCGCTGGCGCTGTCCCGCGTCACCGGAGGAAAAGTCCAGGACTAGCTAGGCCGTGTCCTGCAGGTCTCGTCCGCGATAGTCGCGTCCGAGGGGTCCACTCAGGACGTGACTCTCATCGAACGGACCTACAGGACACGGCCTAGTCCCCACCCTGCACGGGACAAAGGAGTTCTGCGTGACGGACATCCCCTTCAACCGCAGGCGTTTCCTCGCCGCCACCGCGCTGACGGCCGGAGCCGCGGCGATACCCGGTGGCAGGACGGCGAGGGCCGCCGTGCCACCGCAGATCACGTTGCCCGACCGCGGTATCTACGACACGAGCCCGGCATCGTCCTGGACGGACGGCTTCCTCACCGGCAACGGCGAGTACGGCGCCGTGCTGCACGGTGATCCCGCGGCCGAGAAGGTGATCTTCAACTACCACCGGCTGGTGCTGCCCAACGGCACCCGGTCGGTCACGCCCCCGGTGCTCGCGGGACGCCTGAACGCCGTGCGGGACAAGGCACTCGCCGGTGACTACGCCGGTGCGAACAAGGACTTCGCGGCCGGCTGGTCGCTGCGCTGGACGCAGACCTACCACCCCGGCTACGAGCTGCGGATCGGCACGCCCGGCCTGTCCGGTGAACAACTACGGCCGGGTCACCGACTTCCGCACCGGCGAGGTCACCACCAGCTGGACCGACAGCGCCGGCACGTGGACCCGCAGGGTGTTCGTCTCCCGCGCCGACAAGGTGATCGTCCACGAGCTCCTGCCCGCGTCCGGCCGCACGATCGACACCACGCTGAGCGTCAGCACCGCGCTGGACGGAGCACCGTCGAGCGTCCGCTACGCCACCCTGGCCACGATCTCGAACGGCTCCGGCTACCTGAACCTGCGCGGCACCTACCCGTCCGGGCAGGGCGCGTTCGGCTACGAGGGCGTCACCAGGGTCGTCCCCACCGGTGGCACCGTGACCGCGAACGGCGCCACCATCGTCGTCACCGGGGCGAGCAAGCTGGTGCTGCTCACCAAGCTCGACCGGTACGAGTCGCCGACCGCGTGGGACGCCAAGCCGTTGCACGCGGCGCTGGCCACGATCGGCGCCGACTACACCGCACTGCGCGCACGGCACACCGCGATCCACACCGAGATGTACGACCGCTCGCGGCTGGACCTGAACGTCTCCGCCGCCGACCGGAAGCTGTCGACCAGCGAGCTGATCACGCGGCAGAACAACAACAAGAGCGTCATCGACCTCGCGTTGCTCGAACGGCTCTACGACAACGGCCGCTACCTCTTCATCAGCTCCAGCGGCATCCTGCCGCCGCGGCTGACCGGTATCTGGACGGGCACGTGGTCTGGTGCGTGGGCCGACGACTTCACCACCGACGCCAACGTCAACCTCCAGGTCGCGGGCGGCAACATCCTCGACACGACCGAGGCCATGCAGGGCTACTTCAACCTGATCCTCGGCCAGCTGGCGCACTGGCGCACCAACGCCCGAAACTTCTACGGCGCACGCGGTTTCATCGCCCCGACGCGCACCGACGGCGAGTACGGCCACATGCTGCACTTCGACCCCAGCTTCCCCGGCCAGACCTGGACCGGCGGCGCCGACTGGCTGTTGTACCCGCTGCTCGAGTACTACGAGGTGACCGGCGACCAGGCGTTCCTGCGCGACAAGCTCGGCCCCGCGCTGATGGAGCTCGCCCTGTTCTACGAGGACTTCCTGACCCGCACCGACTCGAGCGGCAAGGTCATCTTCGTACCGTGCTTCTCGGCGGAGAACGCGCCCGGCAACACCGGCGTGATGCTGTCCATCAACGCCACCGGCGAGATCATGGCCGGCAAGCACGCCCTGCAGGCCGCGATCTTCGCCGCCAACGCGCTCGGCGTCGAGCAGGGCGGCGGCCAGGGTGTCCAGCGCTGGACGGCGTTGCTGGCCAAGATGCCCGCCTACCGGACGAACAGCGACGGCGCGCTCGCCGAGTGGTCGTGGCCCGGCCTGAACGACCAGTACAACCACCGGCACGTGCAGCAGCTCTACGGCGCATGGCCCCTGCACGAGATCAACCCGGAGGAAACGCCCGACCTGGTCCGCACCGGGTTGCGCGCGCTGGAGGTCCGCGGCGACCAGAACATCTCCGCGCACGGCAGCCTGCACCGCGCGCTGGCGGGCGCGCGGCTCAAGGACGGCGGCAAGGTCTACGACAACCTGCGCAAGATCATCGGCAACAACATGGTCTTCAAGTCGCTGATGACGTCCCACAACCCGAACCTCGACATCTACAACGCCGACGCCGCCAACGCGATCCCCGGTCTGCTGGCCGAAGCCCTGCTCTACTCCCGGCCCGGCGTGCTGGAGGTCCTGCCCGCCCTGCCGGGCCAGCTCACCAAAGGCACGATCACCGGCGTGCGGGCCCGCGGCCGGATCCGCGTGCACAGCCTCAGCTGGGACCTGCAGGCCCGGACGGCCACCATGTCCGTCACCTCGGCCGTCGACCAGACCGTCACCCTGATCAGCCGGCGCGGGATGACGTCCGTGACCACCACGGCGACCGTCGCCCCGTCGCCGGTCGGCCCGCACGCGCGGCAGGTCACCCTCGTCGCCGGGCAACGCACGGACATCGCGCTGTCGTTGCAGAGCGGCTGGTTCCGGTTGGTCAACCGCAGGAGCGGCAAGGTGCTCGACGTCAACGGCGCGGGCACCGGCGACGGCGCCGGGATCATCCAGTGGAGCTGGTCGGGCAGCGTCAACCAGCAGTGGCAACTGCTGCCCAACGCCGACGGCTCGTTCCGCCTCACCGCCCGGCACAGCGGCAAGGTGCTCGCGAGCACCAGTGCGACGCAGGGTGCCCAGCTCGGCCAGTGGGCGGACGCCGGCACGGACAACCAGTGGTGGAAGCTCGTCGACGCGGGCGGCGGCCACGTCAACCTCGTCAACGTGCGCACCGGCCTGTGCGCGGACGTGGACGGCGGTTCGCAGACCGACGGCGGCCGCGTGATCCAGTGGCCCGCCAACGGCGCGGCGAACCAGCAGTGGCAGGTCGTCTGGCTCTGATCACCCCACTCCCCACCGTGCCTGCCGAAATCCGGATGCGGACGGCGGCGCGGTGGGGTGTGATCAGGGGATGGGGATCATGCTGCGCACACCGGCGGCCGGCGAACTGGATGACACCGCGAACGTGCTGCGGGAGTGGCAGTACGAGGGCGCGCCGATGCACCTGCATCCCGGGGACCTGGGCTGGTTCCAGCGCTTTGGCGCCGAGGCGACGGCCGCGGCGGTCCGGACGTGGAGCCGGGACGGGCGAACGCTCGCCGTCGGCCTGCTCGACGGTCCCGGGCTCCTGCGGCTCACGACCGCGCCGGACGCCCGGCGGGACGAGGAACTGGCACGACAGCTGGCCGGCGACGTGACCGCGCCGGAGCGCGGCGTGCTGCCGCCCGGACAGGTCGCCATCGAGGCGCCGAGCGACGCGCTGTTGCAGGACGTGCTGGCCGCACAGGGCTGGGGCACCGCGCCGCCGTGGACGCCGCTGCACCGCGACCTCAGCGGGCCGGTGCCGGACCCCGGCGTGCGGATCGAGGTGGCCGGGCCCGAACTGGTGCACGAGCGGGTGGCCGTCCAGCGTGCGGCGTTCGACGGGTCGACGTTCTCGGACGAGGCCTGGCACACCATGGCGGCCGGAGCACCGTACGCCGACGCCCGGTGCCTGATCGCGTACGACGACCAGGGCAGCGCGGTGGCGGCGGTGACGGTGTGGTCGGCGGGTCCTGGCAAGCCCGGACTGCTCGAACCGATGGGCGTGCACCGGGACCATCGGGGTCACGGTCACGGCCGGGCGATCACCGTCGCCGCAGCCGCCGCACTACGGGAGATGGGGTCGTCGAGCGCGATCGTGTGCACCCCGAGTTCCAACGCCGGCGCCGTCGCCACCTACCGGTCGGCCGGTTTCCAGCCACTGCCCGAGGTGCGGGACCGGGTTCGCGAAGACTGAGCACCGCCGGTGCAGACACGCTGAAGAGACCTTTCTTGACGCCACAAGAGGAGTGAACCGGTTCGACCCTCCGGAGCATTGCCCGATCCTGCTCCCTGCGCGTACTTTCACTCCTTGATCGAACCGGTTCGAGTCTCGATCGGCCCCTTGCCGGTACCTGCGCGCCCACGGCACGGGCAACCAGCGGTGGCAGCTCGGACGAGGTAGTCGCCCTTACCGCACCCGGAGCAGCGCATGCGGTCCAAGCGGGCCTGCCGAGTAGCGGCCGAACGGCGCTTGTCGGCGCTGTTCAGCTGACCCTACGGTCATGTGGGAGCGCTCCCAGACGCCCGTCGACGAGGACGGAGAACCTCTCACGATGAGATCGCAACCCCCACGCCTGCTCGCTGCCGCCTTACTGGCCGCACTGACCGCGGCCACTCTTCCCGCAGCGGGCACAGCCTTGGCGGCGGACTACGAACGCGTGCTCAACGGAACGTTCGACAGCGGCTCCGCCGACCCGTGGTGGAGCAGTGCCGGCGTGACCAACCGGGTGACCGGTGGTGAGTTGTGCGCGGCGGTCACCGGAGGAACGACCAACCCCTGGGACGCCCTGATCGGCCAGAACGGCATCCCGTTCGAGAGCGCACAGTCCTACACCCTGTCGTTCGACGCCCGCGCCACCACCGCGCAGACCGTCGCCGCCGCGGCGGGCGAGAGCGTGAGCCCGTACCGCGGGATCGCCAAGCAGGACTTCGCGGTCACCACGACCAAGCAGCGCTTCTCGTTCACCTTCACGTCCACATTGGACTTCCCGGACGCCGGCAACGGCCAGGTCGCCTTCCAGCTGGGCGGTCAGCCGTCCGACAACACGATCTGCGTGGACAACGTCTCGATGATCGGCGGCGTGAAGCCACCGGGCGGCGGCAACCCCACGCCCACCAAGAAGGTCCAGGTCGACCAGGTCGGGTACGTGCCGGGCCTGCCCAAGCGCGCCACCCTCGTCTCCACCGCCACCGCGCCACAGACGTGGACCCTCAAGAACTCCGCCGGCGCGGCGGTGGCCAGCGGCCAGACCACGCCGAAGGGAGCGGACGCGGCGTCCGGCGACTCGGTGCACCTGATCGACTTCTCGGCGTTCGACACGCCGGGTACCGGGTACACGCTGTCGGTCGGCGCCGAGAGCAGCTTCCCGTTCGACATCTCCGCCGACGCGATCAAGCGGCTGCGCTACGACTCGCTCGCGTTCTTCTACCACCAGCGCAGCGGCACCCCGATCGACGCGCAGTACGTGGGCGCCCAGTACGCGCGCCCGGCAGGCCACGTCAACGTCGCACCCAACCAGGGCGACAACAACGTGCCGTGCCGCGCTGATCTCGCCTGTGGCTACACGCTCGACGTGCGCGGCGGCTGGTACGACGCGGGCGACCACGGCAAGTACGTGGTCAACGGCGGCATCTCGGCCTGGCAGCTGCTCAACTCCTACGAGCGGGCCACCCGGATCGGTGACGCCTCGGCGTACCGCGACGGCACGCTGGCCATCCCGGAGAAGTCCAACGGCGTGCCGGACCTGCTCGACGAGGCGCGCTGGGAGGTCGACTTCCTGCTGAAGATGCAGGCACCGGACGGCATGGCGCACCACAAGATCCACGACGCGGCGTGGACCGGGCTGCCCACCCGGCCCGAACTGGACGACCAGCCGCGCCGGCTGTCCGCGACCAGCACCGCGGCGACGCTGAACCTGGCGGCGGTGGCGGCGCAGGCCTCCCGGCTCTGGCGCGGCATCGACGCGACGTACTCCGCGAAGCTGCTCGCGGCGGCGCGCAAGGCGTACACCGCGGCCAAGGCCAACCCGGCCAAGCTCGCCGACCCGAACGACGGCACCGGCGGTGGCGCCTACAGCGACAACACCGTGAGCGACGAGTTCTACTGGGCCGCGGCGGAGCTGTACGCGACCACCGGCGACAACGCCTACCGCACCGACGTGACCGGCTCATCGCACTACAAGGCGGCCAGCCTGACCAGGGCCGGCTTCTACTGGGGCGGAACGGCGCCGATGGGTGACATCACGCTCGCCCTGGCACCCAACGGCCTGCCGGCGGCGGACGTCACGGCCATCAAGTCCGCGTTCGCGACGGTGGCGGACCAGCACCTGACCGCGATGGCGCAGATGGGTTACGCGACGCCGTACGACAACAGCGTCGACGGGTACGTCTGGGGATCGAACTCCGGCGTGCTGAACAACGCTCAGGTGCTCGCACTGGCACACGACTTCACCGGTGCCGCCAAGTACCGCGACGGTGTTTTCGAGGCACTGCACTACCTTCTCGGCCGCAACCCGCTGAGCACCTCGTACGTGGCGGGCTACGGCGAGCAGGCCATGCAGAACGCGCACCACCGGTTCTGGGCCAAGCAGAACGACCCGACCCTGCCGATCGCACCGCCCGGTTCGCTGTCCGGCGGCCCGAACAGCGCGCTGCAGGACCCCGTGGTCCAGCGGCTGCTCGCCGGCTGCCCGCAGCAGAAGTGCTGGGTGGACGACATCGGCGCGTACTCGGTGAACGAGGTGGCGGTCAACTGGAACTCCGCACTCGCCTGGGTTTCGGGCTGGGCGGCGGAGAAGTCCGGGGCGCCCGTGTCGACGCCGGACTGCGAGGTGCGCTATGACGCCAACAAGTGGAGCGGCGGTCTGTCGGCGCACGTGCAGCTCAAGAACACCGGCACCACCGCGTGGAACGGGTGGAAGCTCACGTACTCGTTCCCCGGCACCCAGAAGATCACCTCGGGGTGGGCGGCGAACTGGACCCAGACCGGCAAGGACGTGACCGCGACCAGCATGACCTGGAACGGCCAGGTCGATCCGGGCAAGGCCGTCTACATCGGATTCAACGCCTCCGGCGGCGGAGCCGATCCGACGGCCTTCAAGGTGAACGGCAAGGCGTGTAAGACCGGCTGACCGGGACGGCTCGCTGGTCGAGCCCGAACCCGCCGGCGCACAGGTCGACGAACTCGTCGACCTGTGCGCCGGCCAACTTGAGGAGGCTGTTGTGGACGACGACCATGGCGCGCTGCTGCGCGCGCTCCACGACGGTCACGCCGAGGCGCTCTGGCGCTACGCCCTCCGGCTCACCGGCGACGAACAGCTCGCCGAGGACATCGTCCAGGAAGCACTGCTGCGGGCGTGGCGCCACCGCGACATCCTCGAACAGGACTCCGCGGCCTCCAGGGCCTGGCTTTACACCGTGGCGCACAACGTCGCCGTCGACGAACACCGCAGCGCCCGCGCCCGGCGGCAGATCGGATGCGCGGAGGTTCCCGAGCGCGCGAAATCCGACCACGTCGAGAAAGCGCTCGACACCTGGCTCATCGCGGACGCGCTGGCGCAGCTCACGCCCGAACACCGCGTGGTGATCACGCGGGCGTACTACCGCGGCGAGACCATCGCGGAGGTCGCCGCGGCACTGAACCTGCCGCCGGGCACCGTGAAGTCCCGGCTGCACTACGGTTTGCGCGCTTTACGTCTCGCGCTGCAGAAGAACGGCGTGATGGAGTGGTGAGCCGTTTCGCTCGCGCACCGCACGGGGCGACTCCCCCAACTCCCGGCGGCACACCTTGTTGAACGCCTGAAGGTCAGGGATGCCCACGGCCGCCGCGACGGCCGTGACCGACAGCGTCGAGGCCGTGAGCAGGTGGCGGGCCCGTTCCATCCGGCGGCGCCGGATGTAGGCCACCACCGTGGATCCGGTGCGGGCACGGAACAACCGCGTCAGGTGGTTGTGGGACAGGCCGGCCACCTTCGCGATGTCCGCCACTGACAACGACGTTGCCAGGTGCGCCTCGACGTGCGCCGCGGCCACCGCGACCGGATCGGCGGTCACCTCCCGGCCGGCCGGACCCGCGTCGGTCAGCTGCCACAGGACCGTCCAGAGGTGCGCGGAAGCCCTGGCCGCGGGCGCCCCGAGGGCGCCGCGCAGAAGCCGGGCGATCAGCGTCCTGTTCGGACCAGCGTCCTGCATCACCGGTGCGGCATGACAGTGCGCGGTGCCGTCTAGGCGCAGGTGGGCGTAGATGTGCTCGGACCTGCCGCGGTACCGGTAACGCACCTCCGCGCCGGGCGGGATCAGGCTGGCGTGGCCGGGGGCGATGCGGTGCACCACGCCACCCACCTCGACCGCGCCCTCGTAGGTGTAGAGGTGCAGCTGCCACAGGTCCGGAAGCAGGAAGACGTCCTCGAGCGTCGTGACCCCGTGCACTGCCACGCCCATGTTCGCCACCAGCGGCGGCTCACTCAAGGGCAGCAAGACCTCATGCACGGTGAAAAACTACCAGTGGTGGGTGATTACAACCCACGCCACGCAACAGCGGCGCGCTTACGTTCGTCGTATGCGAACCACCACCGTCCCGCTGCTCACGTCGGTGCAGCTGGCCCGTTTCGTCTCGCACGGCTACCTGCGCATGGACGCCGTCGTACCGGCGGAGATGAACCAGGAAGCACTGGAACTACTGCCGAAAGGGATTGCGGGCGTGCCGTACGGCACCCCGGTCGCCGAGGCCTACCCCGAAGGATCCTTTCCCCGGCGCCTGGTCGAACTGCCCGCGATCGCCGGCGCCCTGCGGGGTCTCGTCGGTCCCGGCCCGACCGTGGACCACCACGCGGTGCACGTGCGGGAACCACACGAGGGCATCGCCCAGCCGTTGCACGGGGACGCGATCATCGACGTGCGGCCGGACGCCTTCGACGTCCAGCTGATGTACTACCCGCAGCGGGTCAGCCCGGACATGGGCGGCACGCTGGTCGTGCCGGGCAGCCATCTGCGCCGCACCAACGAAAGCGACACCGGCCGCTACCAGAACCTGCGCGGCCAGACCCGCCTGGTCTGCCCGGCGGGCACCGTCCTGCTGGTGCACCACGGGATCTGGCACGGCGGGCGGCGCAACGACAGCGACCTGCGCCGGTTCATGTTCAAGATCCGCTTCAATCCGACCGTGCCCCAGGTGCGCCTGTGCGACCCGGCCGACATGGACGATCCCGAGGTCGCCGCCGAACTGGGCCGGTACTTCCCGTGGTACGAGACCGCCACCGGGCGGCTGGAGATCCACAACCGCGTGCTGCTGTGGCGCGCGCTGACCGGCGACCCCTCGTTCGACGTCGAGCACTGGGTCACCCGCGTCACCAACCGTCCCGCCCACAGGAGCCACTCATGACGACTCTCCGGCAGCAGGTCCTGGTCCTCTACCTGGCCACCTCCGCACTCGACTCCCCCGTCGTCGGCTGGTCGCGCTATGACGGCACCGGTGCCACCCAGCCCACCACCGGCGACTCCGACGAGCCGCCGTACGCGGACGGGGTGGCCGCGCTGCGGGACGGCTGGCGGCTCATCCAGGCCTCCCAGCTCCTCCCACCTCAGCCGGGGGTCGAGTACAGCACCTCCTTCCTCAAGCACGAGTTCTTCTTCGAGCAGCTGAACTGACGGGCACGGCTCGGAACGCTGCCGGACAGCGTTCCGAGCCGCACCGCTAGGGACTGGCGAGTTCGAAGCGCGACACGGTGACCGCGCCGCCGAGCGCCTGCGTGGCGTGGTTGAAGATGCCGAAGCGGTACCCCATGAAGAACTGCCACTCGTTCTTCAACGTGAAGCCCGTGCCGAGCGACGTGAACGTCACACCGTCGGTGCTGTAGGAGAACCGTGCCTGTCTGCCACTGCCCGGACGGATGTCGGCGTTGGCGCGCAACCATATTCGGGTACCGGTGAAGTTCGCGCCGGCGATCTCCGTACCGGTGCCGGTGGTGTTCCAGTTGCTGTCCATCGTCAGGCCGTTGACCATCACGACCCGGTTGCGGCCGTTGTCGCGTTTGATCCCGATCCACGCGGAGGAGTCGCGCAGCATCGCCAGGCCGCTGCGGTCACCGTCGCGCATCGCGCTCAGGTCGAGTGTGACGGTGGCCGTGGAACTCGGGCCCTGGATGCGATGGGTGAGGGTGTTGCGGGCGTTGTACAGGTCGTTCGTGACGGTGGCCGTGGACAGCCGCAAACCGTTGTTGACGCTGTACTTCGTGGTGTCGGGGTTGTGGTTCCACTCCCACTGCGGCCCGAGTTTCGTGCCTTCGAAGGTGTCCACGCCGGTCATGGGTTTGACCTGGCGCGGTGGGGCGGGCAGGTTCGGCATCGGGTAGTTCACGCCCCAGGCGCCGTTGACGGTCGTGACGCGCGGCCAGCCGTCGGCGGTCCAGGTGATCGGCGCCAGCACCGGCATCCGCCCGCCGGGATAGGCGTCGACGAAGGCCATGTAGTACCAGTCGCCGTTCTGCGTCTGCACCATCCCGCCCTGGTGCGGCACTCCGCCGCCCTGGATCGGGCCGCGCATGTCCAGCAGCACCTGCTGGACGGTGTAGGGCCCGAAGGGACTCGACGACTTGAGCACGTACTGACCGTTCGCCGGCCGGGTCAGCCAGATGTAGTAGCTGCCGTTGCGCTTGTAGAACCGCGCGCCTTCCAGGGTTCCGATGTTCGACGGGGTCTGGAACACCTGCTGGGAACGCACCTCGGACTTCCCGTCCGCCGACAGCTGCGCGACGCTGATGGTCGTGTTGCCGTAGGCGACGTACATCGTGTCGTTGTCGTCGATCAGCATTCCGGCGTCGTAGTAGCACTTGTTGATGGTCGACAGCTTGGACCACTGCCCGTCCACCGCGGCGGCCGTGTAGATGTGCGTCTGGGCGAAGTCGACGCAGCCGCCCCAGTAGAAGGTCTTGTTGCTCTTGCGGTGGTTCAGGAACGACGCCCAGATTCCCCGGACGTAGCCCCGGCCGCCGCTGAGGTCGTACTTGGCGCCGAAGTCCAGGCGTGGCACGGAGTGCCCGGCGTACTCCCAGTTCACCAGGTCGTAGGAGCGCAGGACCGGCGCGCCCGGCGAGTAGTGCATGGTCGACGCCGAGTAGTAGTACGCGTCGTCCACGCGGATGATGTCGCCGTCCGCGAAGTCCTGCCACACCGCCGGATTGGTGAACGACGCCGGCCTGGGCGTGGTGGTGGTGGTGGTGGTGGTCGTCGTCGTCGTGGTCGTGGTGGTTGAGGTGGGCGGGTTTCCGGTGTCGTTGCAGGTGACGCCGTTGAGCCGGAACGACGCCGGATCGGGATTGGCCGAGGTGAACGTGCCGTTGAACCCGAACTCGACCTTGCCGCCGGTGGGCACGGCTCCGTTGTAGCCGACGTTGCGCGCGCTGACCTGGCCGCCGGTCTGGGTGATCTCGGCGTTCCAGTGCTGCCCGACCTGCTGGCCGGTGGCGTAGGTCCACTCGAGCGTCCAGCCGCTGATCGCGTCACCGGTGTTCGTGATCGACACGGACGCGCCGAACCCGCCCTGCCACTCCGAGGTCTTGGTGTAGGCGACCGAACAGCCGGGCGCCGCCTGCGCCGCAGTGCTCGCGGCGAGGCCGGCGGTCACGAGGGTCAGGGCGGCGACGACCGCCCCGGCAGGAGTCCACCTCATGATCGTGCCCACTTCTGGTTGTTCTGGCCGTTGCAGGTCCACAGGACCAGCCGCGAGCCGTTGGCCGTCGCGCCTCCCTCGACGTCCAGGCACAGACCGGCGTTGGCGTTGCGGACCGATCCGTCGGTCCCCACCGTCCAGCGCTGGTTCGCCTGGCCGTTGCACTGCCAGCTGATCACCCTCGTGCCGTTGACGGTGCCCAGGTTGTTGGCGTCGAGGCACTTGTCGCCGAAGACGCGGATCTCACCGTTCGGCCAGGCGGTCCACTGCTGGCTCGCCGCGGTGTGGCAGTCCCGGATCGTGGTATTGGCACCGGCGGCGATGCTCTGGTTCTCGATGTCGACGCAACGGCCGGACGCCGTGCCGCGCAGCCGGGAGGTGGTGCCCGTCAACGGACTGCCGCCGCTCACCCGGTAGGTGGCCACGCCGTGTGCCGGGACGGAGGCGGAGATCGCGCCCGAAGTGCTGGACGTGCCGCCCGTCCACAGGTCGGTCAGCGTGAAGTTGCTGCCGGACAGGCCGATCTGGGCGGCCGTCGTGGAGACGGTCGCGGTGCCGCTGCCCCGGTTGAACAGCCCGACGGCGACCGAGCCGTCGGAGAGCGGCTTGGCGAACACCTCGGTGTTGCCGTCGTCGCGCACGCGGCGCCCGCCGACGCCGAGGCTGTCCTGGTTCACCGCGATCAGCCGCGGGTTGCGCAGGATCGCGCTCACGTCGGCGGACATGGTGCGGATGTCGTTGCCCGCCATGAGCGGCGCGGCCATCAGCGACCACAGCGCGAAGTGCGCGCGGGACTCGGTGAGCGAGAGGCCGGGACGGCCGACGACCAGCATGTCCGGGTCGTTCCAGTGGCCGGGGCCGGACTGGGCGGCGAGCGGGGCGGTGACGTCGACGACGTTGCCCACGCCCATCGGGTAGCTGTTGACGTTGCCGTTCTGCCAGATGTCCAGCAGGTCCTCGGTGGTGCGCCAGAGATCGGCGACCTCACCCCAGTTGTACTTGTCGCCGGTGGGCGCGTGGAAGCTGTTGGAGTTGATGCTGTAGACGATGGGGCGGCCGGTGGCGCGGATCGCGTCGCGCATGATCGTGAACCGGGCGATCTGCTCGTCCCGGGTGCCGGCGCCTGAGCACCAGTCGTACTTCAGGTAGTCCACGCCCCACGACGCGAACGACCGGGCGTCCTGGACCTCGTGGCCCTTGCTGCCGGTCGAGCCGGGGTGGTTGCCGACGCCCTGCGCGCACGTCTTCTCGTTCGGTGCCTGGTAGATGCCGAACTTCAGGCCGCGCGCGTGGATGTAGTCGCCGAGCGCCTTCATCCCGCTGGGGAACTTGGACGGGTGCGCCCGCAGGTTGCCCGCCGAGTCGCGGTTCGGGTCGAACCAGCAGTCGTCCACCACCACGTACTGGTAGCCGGCGTCGCGCATGCCGGAGGACACCATCGTGTCGGCGGCCTGGCGGACCTGGGCCTCGGTGATACCGCAGCCGAAGCTGTTCCAGCTGTTCCAGCCGAGCGGCGGGGTCAGCGCCGGACTGCCGGGAGCGGCGGGCGCCACAGGCGCAGCAGGGGCCGCGGCCGTGTTTGCGGTGACAGTCGCGATCGCCACCAGCAAAGCGGCGGCGAGGTGCGGCAGTCTTGTTGACCGGATGGGCATCTTCGGCCCTTTCTCGCAAGGTGACGCCGCCGGTGCGGGGGTCCGGCGGCGTCGGTCCTGAGGTCAGCAGGTCGAGTTGGTCTGGGTCAGCAGGCCGAGCTTCCAGGGCAGCCGGTTGTAGTCACCACCGGAGTTCGGATCCATGCCCTGGTAGAGGAAGCGGAGCTGGCAGGGATTGATCTCCATCGCCTGGTCCACGCCGGAGCGGATCATCTCGCCGTGACTGATGTCGCGGGTCCACTGTCCACCTGGGAACGTCGTGTTGTTGTGCCGGGCGAACGGGTTCGACTCCTCGGCGGCCAGCGGGGTCCACGGACCGGTGATGGACGGCGCGGTCCAGGTGCGGAACCAGCGCCTGCCGTCCGACCCGATGGCCTCGTGCACCAGCAGGTACTGGTTCTTGCCGGCGACCTTGTAGATGTTGGAGGCCTCGAACAACCGGTTCTGGTTCGAGTCCTGCATCGCGATCACGGTGTTGGTGAACCCGTTGGGGAACTGCGCCACGGTGGTCTCGGACCGGTAGAGGTGGCCGTTGTCGTCGGACGAGAACAGGTAGCACTTCGCGGTGTCGCACACGACCCAGAAGTCGACCCAGTAACCGTCGCCGATGTTGTCGCGGATGATCTGCGGCATGCCGTTGGCGTAGTGGTTCTTCGGCGCCGACCACGACGCCGGGTTGGAGATGTCCGTGGTCGTGGAGTACGACGCGTTCGAGCCCGTTTGGTAGACCAGGTACCAAAGGCGTTGTGGCGCGAAGTAGAACACGTGCGGGGCGGCCTTGTAGCCCGTGCCGACGGCCGTGCGGTCCAGGTAGTAGTGCGGCGCGGAGGAAGCCTGCGACCAGTCGGTGAAGCTCGTGTACATCAGGTTGTAGCCGTTGGTGTACACCGAGGCGAACACGTGGTACTTGCCGTTGTGGTAGACGACGCTCGGATCCTTGACCGAGTAGACGTTCGGGTGCGCGCCATCCGGCTTGGGACTGATGATCGCGCCGCTGGAGGACCACCGGAAGCTCGACGGCAGGTTGCCGACCGGCGGATTGCCGGTCGTGGTCGTGGTCGTCGTCGTTGTGGTCGTGGTGGTGGGACCGACGTCGCCGGTGCACAGGGTGCCGTTCAGGGTGAACGCCGTGGGGTTCGGGTTGTTCATGCCAGTGGCGGAACCGTTGAACCCGAACTCGACCTTGCCACCAGTCGGAATCGACGCGTTGTAGGAGACGTTGCGCGCGGTCACCTGGGAGCCGGACTGGCTCGCCTGCGCGTTCCACGCCTCCTTGATCTGCTGACCGGCACCGAAGCTCCAGGTCAGCGTCCAGCCGTTGATCGCGTCACCGAGGTTCGTGACGGAGACGGCCGCGGTGAACCCACCGTCCCATTGCGACGGTGCCGCGTAGGTCACCGAACAACCCGGTGCGGCCGCGGCGGGCGGCACCGTCACCGCGGCGAGTGCGGACACCGCGACGAGCGGTACCGCGGCGATGGCCGTGAGGCGGGCCCGTCGGGATGTGAACAGTCGTACCAAGAACATGATCACCCTTCGTCGTCGGAGGGAGGCAGGGGTCACGGGCCAGTGGTGTGGCTCGCAGCGTTGCCGTGCGAATTCGCGGTCAGACGGGCGCATCGTGGTGCCGCCCCGCGTCCTCATACTGGACCGTATGGGGGCGCGGGGGCGGTGCCGCGAGGCGTCCTGCTGAGCGTGAATTCACCGCCAACGCTGCGAGTCACGCCACTGGAGCAAGTGGCGGCGCCGATCGCCGCCGGGCTGGCACCGGAGGCGATGAAGCCGAACGTGACGGAACCGTTGGGAGCGATCGTGGTGTTGTACGGCGCTGGGGTGACCGTGACCGAACCGCTGGCGGTGCCACCCCAGGACTGCGTGACGGTGTGACCACCCGGCAAGGTGAACCGAACGGTCCAGCCGTTGATCGCCGACGTGGTGGGGTTGGCAACGGTGACATCGGCCTGGAAGCCACCGTTCCAGGTGCCGGCCACCTTCGGGGCCGCGGTGCACGAGCCGCCGGGCTGCGGCGGGTCGCCGATGCTGCCCGGCACGGACGCCAGCGCGTTGAACCAGACCGCTGCCATCTTGCGGTAGCCGGTGGCGTTCGGGTGGATGCCGTCGGGCAGATCGGCGATCGGCACCGCCGGATACATGTCCACCACGTGCACCCGCTTGCCCGCCGCCGCCTTGGCCCGCAGGAGCGGCACGATGGCGGCGTTGTAGCCGCGCACGGTGGCGTCGGCGAACCGGATCGGGATGATCGTCGAGACGAACACGTCCGCGCCCGGTGCCTGGCTGGTGATCTTGTCCACCAGCGCGGAAAGCCGTCGTGGAGCGCCGGCCGGATCACTGCCGTACATGTCGTTCGTGCCGATGTGCAACAGGATCGTGCGCGGAGTGTAGGTGCGCAGCCAGTTCACGACGTTCGCGTCGATCTGCCCGATGGTCCAGCCGGGGTGGCCCTCGTGGTTGCGGTCGGGCATGGAGCCCGGGCCGTCCACCAGCGAGCCGACGAAGTCGACGGTGCGCCCGGCCGCACGCAGCGAAGTGCCGAGATCGAGCCGATAACCACCGATCGAGCCGCCCTGCGTGATCGAGTCACCCAGCGGCATCAGCCGCACCGGGTCGGCGGTGACGCCCACTTCGTCCACAGTGGACTTATCTGCGGACTCGTCCGCGGCCGCCGGCGGCACCACCAGCAGGATGGCGATCAGCATTCCGCACAGCGCCTTCAGCGGGCTCGGCATGGTGAGCCTTCCCGGGAGACCGAGGTGGCGAACTCGTGGTCTCCCTGCGTCGTCGCTGACGGGAGTCAGCGGCAGGGTCCGACTTCCTGCAATGTAACGACGCCGTCACAGTCGGTCAAAGCTAAAGTTGTGAGCGTTAACTTTTAGCTGCGCGCCATCGACGATGTCGAATTATCATTCGATTGCACGAGGAGAAGTCGTTCGGTGCCACCATGTTCACGGCGCAGATGACATTGCCCTGTTAGCGTGAACATTCGGTTCACCCGCGCGGCTCCGCCACCGATCCGCCCTCACGCACCGGCATCGGCACCCGGTGGATCATCGGCGTCCGGGCGCCGCGGCCGCGCCGCAGGACCATCTCCACCAGGACCATGACCGCCGACGAGCCGAGCTCGTAGTACGGCACGGCGATCGTGGTCAGCCGCGGGCGCATCCACGAGGCGATCGGATGGTCCTCGAAACCGATCACCGAGACGTCCTCCGGCACCGACAGCCCCGCTTCGGCGATCGCCTGGTACGCCCCGAAGGCCAGGTGGTCGTTCAAGCACACCAACGCCTTCGGCCGGTGGCCGCGCAGCAGTTCCGCGGTTGCCTCGAAGCCGTGCTCGGGAGTCCACTTAGGACAAGGCCGCGCACCGGCCAGTTCGATCCCGGCCGCGGTCAGGACCTCGCGCAGGCCGCGGAGGCGGTCCGCGGCCGCGATGCCGTACTGCGAGGTCTCCTGGGCGGTCTCCTGTGTTCCCAGCCCGGCGCCGATCAGGTGGATGTCGCGGTGATGTCCCGCCTCGACCAGGACGCGCGCGGCCGAACGGCCGGCCTGCACCTCGTCGGGCAACACCGACGGAACGGCGGTGCGGGTGGCAGGAACGGCGTTGAGCAGCACGGCGGGTCCGTCGCGCAGGCCGTCCGGAACGACGACCGTCCGGGTGTGTCTGGCAGCGAACACCACGCCGTCCGCACGCCGGTCGCGCATCGCGCCGACCAGCGACCGCTCCACCATCGGATCTCCGCCGGACTCCCCCACGAACAACATGAACCCCAGCCGGTACGCGGTGTCCACCGCGCCCTTGACCATGTCGCCGGCCCAGTCGGACGACGCCGCGGTGTCGGACACGAACCCGAGCGTCTGCGAACGTCCGGTACACGACTCCGCCGGCTGGGCGTTGCGGCGATAACCCAGCTCCTGCGCCGTCGAACGCACGCGCCGTTCGGCTTCTGTCGAGATGCGTAGCTCCCGCGCACGTCCGGTCAGCACGAGCGAGGCCGTCGTGATCGACACCCCGCTCGCCGCCGCGACATCGGCCAGGGTCACGCGCGTTCGTCCCACCGCCGGTCCGCCTCCCGTTGCCGTACGGGCCCGGCCGCGTCTCCCGGCCGGGTTCCACGAATTGCCCGCGGGGCACCCGTCCGCACCGAAGAGTCCTGGCGGAAGAGTCCGTCCCGTGAGCGCTCTCACCGCATCAGGCGACCGGGATCCCCTGCTTCACCGCGGCGCACGAGCCACGCCTCGGTGATGTGGGTGAACATGGCTTCCGCCGCGCCCGCCGGATCCTTGGCGGCGATGTGTTCGAAGATGCGGCGGTGCCCCGCGTTGGAGGCCTTGCAGAGATCGCGGCTGCTCTTGCCCTGGTAGCTGGCCATGGTGATGGCCTGCTTTTCCAGCGCGCGCACGACGCCGCGGGCGATGCGGTTCCCGGACGTCTGCATGATCGTGTCGTGGAAGAGACGGTCGTGCTCCTCGTACGTCGCAACGTCGCCGACGAGTTCGTCCATCCGGTCCACCATCGTTTGTAGCCGGTCGACGGTCTCCTGGTCGGCCGTGCGCGCGGCGACCTGCGCCATGTCGGACTCCAGCAACCGCCGGGTCACCACGAGATCGTCGAGGATCGCGAGGCTCTCGTCCTCGGCGATGGAGGCGGCGAGCACCAGTTCGTCGAGCATGTTCCACTGCACCGACGGGTTGACCATCGTGCCCGCACCCTGGCGAACCCGGACCAAACCCTTTTCCTGCAGGACTTTCACCGCCTCGCGGATCACCGTCCGGCTCACCGAGAAGGTCTCGCACAGCACGGGCTCCGCGGGCAGCGTGGTGCCGGAAGGGTAGCTGCGGCGGACGATGCGCTGCACGAGCTCGGCGGTGACCGCGACGGCGAGGCTGGCCGGTCTCCGCGTCCAGCCCGGGCTCACGAACGTACCCGGTTCCGACTGCCGACCTGTCGTTGTCATCTTTGACTCCGTTGCGTCGCGGCCTCTTCGCCTGGACCCCACAGTATAGGTAACACCATTGACGTCACACGTCATACGAGTTAGTTTTCGCCTTGTTCCGCACCGGCCGGACGGCCGGCTTCTCCTGGAGAAGTGAGCCGCAATGACGCAGCGCCCACTCCGGTTTACCGCCCTGCGCGCAGGGATGTCGATGCCCGTCGCCGGTTGCGGAAGCGCCACACCGGCGGCCTCCGGTCACCCCAAGGCTTACGCCGAACCGGTGACGTTGCCGGCCGCGGATCTGGTGCGATCACTGACGTCCCCGGCGGCCCCGCAGGCGACACCGTCCTCGAATACGTTCGACGACCTGGTCCGGCTCTCCCTGCGACAGCTCAGTCGTTCGTCCACAGTGGACGGCGTGCCCGCACAGCGCGCCTCCTCCGACGAGACGGGCTGACCCCGGAACCGCCGCGATGAACCGCAGCCACCGATGAACGTCCACACAGGACACAAAGCCGTCCCCTCCGCCGCCGCGGGAGGCCATTCCGGCTGCACCCACATCTCAGGAGGTCCCTTGTCCACGTCCTCGCTACCCGCCGCGCGCCGGCGAATCGCACTCACCGCCGTCACAGCCGTGGTGGCCGCCGCGATCGTCACCGCTCCCCCGGCGGTCGCGGCCACCACCACCCTCTACGCCTCCCCAGCAGGCACCGGCACCGACTGCACCGCTACCGCCCCGTGCTCGTTACCGGCGGCGCAGGCCGCGGTGCGGTCGCGCAACAGCACGATGTCCGGTGACATCGTCGTGGAGCTCGCCGACGGGGTGTACCGGCTCTCGCAACCGTTCCGGCTCACCGCGGCGGACTCGGGCAACAACGGGTACCGCGTGCTGTGGCAGGCCGCCGCGTCGGCCCGTCCCGTCATCAGCGGCGCCAGGGCGGTCACCGGGTGGACGGTCGCCGACGCCGGGAAGAACATCTGGCGGGCGAACGTCGGCACCGGCGTCGACAGCCGGCAGCTGTACGTCGACGGCGCGATCGCCACCAGAGCGCGAACCCAGATGAACCGGTCCGACTTCACCTTCGCCGACACCGGCATGCGTTTCTCGAACAGCGCGCTGAACTACCTGAACAACCTGGCGAACCAGAACCGCGTCGAGGTGGAGAGCGTCAACTCCTTCACCGACCGCTACTCGCCGGTGCAGAGCATCGCCGGGAACTTCCTCACGATGCAGCAGCCCGCGTGGAACAACAACACGTTCGGCTACGACACGCTCAGCAGGCCGCACCGCGCCGGCCCGCTCTACCTGGCGAACGCGTACGAGTTCCTCGACGCGCCAGGCGAGTGGTACGTCAACCCCGGTACGGGAGCGCTCTACTACATCCCCCGCGCCGGGCAGAACATGAGCACGGTCAGCGTGGAACTGCCGGTGGTGCAGTCGCTGGTCAACGTCGGCGGCACCTATGACGCGCCCGCGCGCAACATCACGTTCGGCGGCATCACCTTCACCGGTACGTCGTGGCTCGGCCCCAGCAGCAACCAGGGGTTCGCCGACCAGCAGACCGGCGCGTACATGGCGGGCAACTGGAACTGGCCGGCCAACCGGATCACCTCCTGCCAGAGCGGCTGCACGCAGTTCGAGGCCACCCGGCCGCACTGGTCCCAGATGCCCGCGGCGGTGCAGATCTCGGCGGCCAGCGGCATCACGTTCACCGACTCCAAATTCCTCAACCTCGGCCAGACCGCGATCGGCATCGGCAACGACGCCAACGCGCACGCCAGCGGTGTCGGGCTCGGCGCGTCCGGCATCACGATCACCAAGTCGGAGATCGCCAACAGCTCGGCGGGCGGCGTCATCGTCGGTGGCGTGCGTGCCGACGCGCATCATCCGAGCGACCAGCGAATGGTCAACCGGGACATCACGGTCAGCTACAACCGCATTCACGATCTCGGCATCGAGTACCGCGGCAACGTGTCGGTGCTCAACACCTACGTGAACACCTCGACCGTGTCCCACAACGAGGTTTACAACATGCCGTATTCCGGCATGTCCATCGGATACGGCTGGGGCTCCAACGACGCGGGCGGCAGCAGCCACTACGCCAACCGCGGGCTGTACAACTACCAGCCCCGGTATTCGACGCCCACCACCGCCGCCAACAACAAGCTCATCAACAACTACGTGCACGACACCATGCAGCAAATGACCGACGGCGGCTGCATCTACACGCTCGGCTGGAACCCGAGCGCGGAAATCAGCGGCAATTACTGCCTGCGCACCAACGGATTCTTCGGCGTCTACTTCGACGAGGGTTCCAAGTACTACCGCGCGTCCGGCAACGTCTTCTCCGCCACCGGCACGTGGGCCACCGCGAACTACGGGGGTGGCGAGAACATGGGCAACTGGACGGTCACCAACAACTGGTCGACCAACGGCAGCACGAACATCACCAACGGCGATCGCGGCAACGTCGTCAACGGCAACGTCACGGTCTCCAACGGAAACTGGCCGGCCGGAGCCCAGGCGGTGATCGCGAACGCCGGACCGGGCGGCACCCCTCCCGGCGGCGGCAAGGAGAACGTCACCGTCGTCGGCACCCAGTCCAGCCGCTGCCTCGACGTCGCCAACACGAACAACAACACCAGGGCGAGGCTCTGGGACTGCACCGGCGGCGCGAACCAGCGCTGGGACCACACCTCGGGCAAGCAGCTGATGGTGCGCGGCACCACCAAGTGCCTGGACGCCTCCGGCCAGGGCACCGCCAACGGCACCGCGACGATTCTGTGGGACTGCCACGGCGGCATCAACCAGCAGTGGAACGTCAACGCCGACGGCAGCATCACCGGCGCCCAGTCCGGGCTGTGCCTCGACGCCAGTGGCAACGGGACCGCGAACGGCACGCTGACCCAGCTCTGGACGTGCCACGGCGGGACGAACCAGCAGTGGAGCCTGCGCAGCTGATCCGCACGGCTGACCGGCGCGACCGACACCGGCGCGCGGGACCGGTACCCACCCGGCCCCGCGCGCCGGTTCGGCATGGGCAGCCGGTTTCCGCCGGGAGCACCCCCGCGTTTGACGCTGATGGCATCTGCAAGTACCACCGACTCAACATCAACAGGCACTTTCCTACTACCAACACGAGGCGTCGGGCGCCGGCACGCAGCGCTGGCCGGGTGGGCGGCGGCCAGGTTGGGTGTAGTTGGCGGCGATTCGATCATCTGTTGGTGGTACTTGCAGACGCCTCAACGACGACGGGGCATCGTCCACACGCGACGGTTCCCCGTCCCGGCCGGGGTGCTGGCCAGAACGGGGAACCGGGTTTCCTCCTGTCGAGGAGGAAGTCAGGAGCAGTTGGTGCCGTTCAACGTCGGCGCCGAGAACGGTGGCGTCGACCCGCTGTAGTTCGCGTTGTACCCGATGGTCGCCGTTCCGCCGGTCGGGATCGAGCCGTTCCAGACCTCGTTGGTGACCCGGACGACGTCACCGGTGTCCGTCCACTTCCCGGCCCAGCCCTGCGTGACGGTCGCGCCGGGAGCCGAGAACGCGAAGGTCCACCCGTTGACGGCCGGTCCGCGGTTCTCGATCACGATCTCGGCGCTGTAGCCGCCCTGCCACTGGCTGAGCAGGCGGTGGGTCGCCTTGCACCCGCTGCCGGGGTTGCCACCACCTGTGGTCGTGGTCGTCGTGGTGGTCGTGGTGCGTGGGTCCCGCCGCCATCGCCAGGTCGTAGGCCCGCTGCGGCACGAACTGACCGGCCGGGGCGATGCAGCCGTCCGACTCGCCGGGCAGCTTGACCCACAGGAACGCGTCGATCTTCGAGTCACCCGTGTTCGCCGTGCTCGGGGTGCCGATCGCGCGGCCGGGCGGGTCGCACCACTCGCTGCCCGCGGGGCCGTTGCCGTTGCGGCTGGTGTCCACGACCGCCTTGAGGCGGCCGTCGCCGACGGCGTTGAGCACGTTCTTGGCGAAGTTCACCTCGTCGGAGGTGGAGCGGTAGTTCGACACGTTCGTCGAGATGCCGTCGGCGCTGTTGGAGATGTCCGCGCCGCGCAGCCGGTTCGCGGCCTCCGCCGGGGCCAGCCACGCGGAGTGCCCGATGTCGAAGTACACCTTGGCGCCCGCGGAACCGGACTTGAGCTTCTTGCCCGCGTAGGCCATCGAAGCCTTGGTCTGGTTCTGCTGGTCCGTGTTCTGGCAGGTGGACATCAACGGCAGCACGTCCGGTTCGAGCACGATCGTCGCGGGACGCCCGGCCAGTCCGGCCGCCACCTCGTCCACCCAGGCGCGGTACGCCGCGTGCGACGGCGCTCCGCCGCCGCTGGGGCCACCGCAGTCGCGGTTGGGGACGTTGTAGACCACCAGGATCGGGATCTTCCCCGCCGACGCGGCCGCGCCGACGAACGAGCTGACCTCCCCGCGGATCGACGAGGTGTTGGTGGTCGTGTACCAGCGCGCCTGCGGGACCGAGGCGATCCGGTCGCGGATGACCGGCTGCCTTCGAGTCGCCGGGGTTGGCGGCCACCCATCTCGCGCTGGAGCTCACCGGGTCGACGTAGAACGCCGACTCCGCGGCCTGGACGGTGCTGCCGCCGCTCACCGCCAGGGCGACGGTTCCAGCCACGAGAACGGCGGCCGCCGCGGCCGCACCGGTCGCCGGCTTCCACCGTGTCATCTTGTCGCCTCTCGGGGTGCCGGGTGCGGGGTGCGGCCGTGCCGACGAACCACCAGCCGGCGGACAGGCGCCGGCTCGTGCGGGGTCGCTTGCTCTCATTCAGGTCCTCGCAGCGTCGTTGCTGATGCGGTACGGGGGATCGGGCCGGGAACGTGAGAGCGCTCTCACAGGCACCAAGAGGGATCCCGGTCGCAGTCGCGGCCCATGGTCGCTCGCCGCCCGGGAAAACAGGTTCGGGCTCGGCCCAACCTAGCCACGGCACCACGGAGCGTCAATGCTAAAAAATGTTAGCGCTAACTTTAGCAATATCCATTCGAGGCACCGTCCCCAGAAAGCTCTTCACCCTTCTGGCATGCAGATTGGGAGCGCTCCCTTGTTTTTTGTACTCCATTCAGCTCAATCTGGCCGGGAAATTGGCCGCGCCTTCTTGTGAGCGCGAACAGAGAGCTGCAACACTTCTGTGCGGCGTGCCACGCAGACCACTCACGAACGCTCACCGGCACGTTGTGTGAAGGAGACGGCAAGTGAACCTTTCCGGTTGGCGCCGAAGACATTCCGGCTGCGACGCCTCCCCGCCACGACGCCGCGGGTGACGGCGTAACAGCGCCTTCGCGATTCCCCGCACACCGAGCCCCGGTACCGCCGCACCGGATCTCACCACGTGCGACCGGATCGCCCCCTGCCCATCACGCCCGCATTCGGGCGCGTTTCGAAAGTGTGGAACATGAAACTGACATCGAGGTCAGTGTCGCTCGTTCCGATCGTTGCGGCAGTCGCGGCGGCGGCACTGAGCGCCACGCTGATCGTCACCGCCCCCGCGAACGCGGCGACCACCCTCGGCGCCGCCGCCGCGCAGTCCGGCCGCTACTTCGGCGCCGCCGTCGCCGCGCGGCAAGCTGAACGACTCGACCTACGTCGAACATCCTCAACCGCGAGTTCAACATGGTCACCGCCGAGAACGAGATGAAGTGGGACGCGACCGAGCCCAACCCGCGGCCAGTTCAACTACTCCGGCGGCGACCGCATCCTCAACCACGCGCTGAACCAACGGCAAGCGGATGCGCGGGCACGCCCTGCTGTGGCACTCAGCAGCAACCGCGATGGGCGCAGAGCATGTCCGGCACCGCCCTGCGGCAGGCGATGATGAACCACGTCACCCAGGTCGCCACCCACTACCGGGGCAAGATCCACTCCTGGGACGTGGTCAACGAGGCGTTCGCCGACGGCGGCAGCGGCGGCCGGCGCGACTCCAACCTCCAGCGCACCGGCAACGACTGGATCGAGGCCGCGTTCCGCGCCGCCCGCGCCGCCGACCCCGGCGCCAAGCTCTGCTACAACGACTACAACACCGACGGCGGATCAACCCCAAGATCCACGGGCATCTACAGCATGGTGCAGCGACTTCAAGGCCCGCGGTGTGCCGATCGACTGCGTCGGCTTCCAGTCCCACCTGACCCAACAACGCGTCCCGTCCGACTACCAGACCAACCTGCAGCGCTTCGCCGACCTCGGCGTCGACGTGCAGATCACCGAGCTGGACATCGGGGCTCCGGCTCCAACCAGGCCATCCGCCTTCGACGCGTGACGCGGGCCTGCCTGGCCGTGACGCAGTTGCGCCGGCATCACCGTGTGGGGCATCCGCGACAGCGACTCGTGGCGCGCTTGCGGCACCCCGTTGCTGTTCGACCAACACCGGCAACAAGAAGCCCGCTTACAACTCGGTGCTGGACGCGCTGAACGCGGGCGGCCCCGACGACGACGACTACCACCACCACAACGACCACGACCACGACGACCACCACGACGACGACGACGGCCCCATTCCGGGTGGCTGCACCGCCACGGTGTCGCTGAACCAGTGGAACGAAGGCTTCGTCGCGACGATCAAGGTCACCGCCGGGTCCAGCGCCCTGCGCGGGTGGCGGGTCACCACCACGCTGTCGAACGCGACCGTCACCGGCTCCTGGAGCGCCACCCGCAGTGGCAACAGCGGAACCGTCAACTGGTCCAATGTGGACTACAACGCCAACGTGGCGGCTGGCCAGTCCACCGAGTTCGGCTTCCAGGGATCCGGCAGCGGCGCGGGGCTGAACCCGACCTGCGCCGCGAGCTGACCTCCCGCACCACACGACCGACAGGGCTCCGGCGGACGAGTGATCGTCCGCCGGACCGCCGCCCTGCCCTTGGGAGACGATGATGGCCAGGACACGACGTCTTTGGACGAGCGTCGCGCTGGTGGTGGCCACGGTCCTGATGGTGACCGCACCCGCGACAGCGGACAACCCGATCGTGCAACACGTCTACACCGCCGATCCGGCGCCGCTGGTCCACAACGGACGGGTCTACCTCTACACCGGACACGACGAGGACGGCTCGACCTGGTTCACCATGAAGGAGTGGCGGGTCTTCTCCTCCGCCGACATGGTGAACTGGACCGACCACGGCTCGCCGATGAGCCTCGCCACCTTCAGCTGGGCGAGCAAGGACGCGTGGGCCGGCCAGGCCGTGGAACGCAACGGGAAGTTCTACTGGTACGTCCCCGTCGTCAACCGCGCCACCGGGCGCATGGCCATCGGGGTCGGCGTCGCCGACAGCCCCACCGGCCCGTTCCGCGACGCCATCGGCCGTCCCCTGGTGGAGAACGGCGAGATCGACCCCTCGGTCATGATCGACGACACCGGCCAGGCCTACCTGTACTGGGGCAACCCCAACCTCTGGTACGTCAAGCTGAACCCCGACATGACGTCGTTCTCGGGCGGAGTCAACAAGATCCGGCTGACCACGGCCGGGTTCGGCACCCGCACCGGTGACCCGAACCGGCCCACCCTCTACGAGGAGGGTCCGTGGGTCTACAAGCGCAACGGCCTGTACTACAACGTCTTCGCGGCCAAGTGCTGTTCGGAGTTCATCGCCTACTCCACCTCTCCCGGCCCCACCGGGCCGTGGACCTACCGAGGCACCGTGATGGCCACCCAGGGCAGCAGCTTCACCAACCACCCCGGCATCATCGACTTCAAGGGCAGCTCGTACTTCTTCTACCACAACGGCGCGCTGCCGGGCGGTGGTGGCTACACCCGCTCCGTCGCCGTCGAGAAGTTCAGCTACAACGCCGACGGCACGATTCCCACCCTCACCATGTCCACGGCCGGACCACCGCCGGTGGACACTCTCGATCCCTTCCAGCGTCAGGAAGCCGAGACGATCGCGTGGGGCAGCGGCATCGAGACCGAGGTCTCCCGCGAAGGCGGCATGAACGTCGGTCACGTCAACAACGGTGACTACGTCAAGGTGAAGAACGTCGCCTTCGGCACTGGTGCGACGACCTTCACCGCGCGCGTCGCGGCCACCACCGCGGGCAGCTCCGTCGAGGTCCGCTCCGGCGGCCCGACCGGTGCCCTGGCCGGCCGCTGCACCGTGCCCAACACCGGTGGCTGGCAGAACTGGACGACCGTCTCCTGCTCGGTGAGCGGACTGACCGGCACCCGTGACCTCTACCTGAGGTTCAGCGGTGGCAACGGTTTCCTGCTCAACCTGAACTGGTGGCAGTTCGGGAGGACGTCATGAGCGCCCGGTCGCACCCGGACGGGTTCGGCCTCGTCGCGATCATCGCCGCCGCGCTGTTGCTGATCGCCGCCGTCGCGCTGTCGCTGGTGCCCCAGCCCGCGCTCGCCGCGTCGCTGGTGCGGGTCACGAGCTTCGGCACCAACCCGACCGGTCTCAACATGTACGTCTACGTACCGGACTCGGTCGCGGCACGCCCGGCGCTGCTCGTGATGGTGCACTACTGCAGTGGCTCCGCGAGCGCCGTCCACAACGGCAACGGGCGCGACTACGTCACCGCCGCCGACCGCCACAAGTTCGTGATCGTCTACCCGGAGGCGACGAGGGACGGGCGCTGCTTCGACGTGTCGACGGCCAATGCGTTGCGCCGCGACGGAGGCAGCGACTCCACCGGAATCATGTCGATGGTGTCGCACGCGCGGCAGCGCTACAACGTCGACCCGGCACGCATCGTCGTCGCCGGATTCTCCTCCGGCGCGATGATGACCAACGTGCTGGCCGCCCAGTACCCGGACGTGTTCAGCGCGGGCTCGGCGTTCTCCGGGGTGCCCGCCGGCTGCTTCGCGACGACGAACGGATCGCTGTGGAACAGCCAGTGTTCGGGCGGGAACCTGCTGAAGACCCCGCGGCAGTGGGGTGACCAGGCCAGGGCCATGTACCCCGGCTATGCCGGCCGGTACCCGCGGATGCAGCTGTGGCACGGCACGACCGACACCACGCTGGCGTACCCGAACTTCGGTGAGGCGCTCGACCAGTGGACCGACCTGCACGCGGTGAGCAGGACGCCGGCGTCGACCGACCAGCCGCAGCCGAGCTGGACCCGCACCCGCTACGGCGCCACCGGCACGGCGGCCACCATCGAGGGCATCAGCATCCAGGGCACCGGGCACAGCCTCCCGATGGCGGGGATGCTCGCGCACTCGATCGCGTTCCTGGGCCTGGACGGCACCCCGCCGACCACAACGACCACAACCACGACGACCACAACAACAACGACCACGACTCCAACACCTCCTGGTGGGTGCGGGATCACGGCCTCGGTCAGCGCGTGGAACACCGGCCTGACCGAGACGATCACCGTCACCAACACCTCCAGCGCCGCCGTGAACGGCTGGCGGCTCGAGTTCACGCTGCCCGGCGGACAGGCCATCACGGGTGGCTGGAGTGCCACCTACTCCCCGGCCACCGGTCAGGTGACCGCGAGCAACGTCGACTACAACGCACGGATCGCGCCGAACGCTTCGGTGTCGATCGGCTTCCAGGCCACGCACACCGGCGACAGAGCACCCGCCGGCGGATTCACGCTCAACGGCGAGCGGTGCGCCGTGAGCTGATCGCCCGCCGTCCGATCCCAGCTCCTCGTGACACCACCAGGGGTGCCTTCAGCGACCGCGAAACCCATTGGAGGACCGGCATGTCCGACCTGAACCGGCGGCAGCTCATGAAGCTCGGCGCGGGTGTCGTGCTGACGCAGGCAGGGTGGACGGCCACCGCCAACGCCGCCTCGTCGGTACCTGCGGAGGTGCTCGCGGCCAACGACCTCGCGCTGTGGTACGACCGGCCGGCCGGGTCCGACTGGCTGCGCGCCCTGCCGATCGGCAACGGCCGGCTCGGCGCGATGGTGTTCGGCAACACCGACACCGAACGCCTGCAGCTCAACGAGGACACCGTCTGGGCGGGCGGCCCGCACGACTACAGCAACCCGCGGGGCGCGGGCGCGCTGGCCCAGATCCGGCAGCAGGTGTTCGCGAACCAGTGGACGCAGGCGCAGTCGCTGATCGACCAGACGTTGCTGGGCAGTCCCGCGGGACAGCTCGCCTACCAGCCGGTCGGCGACCTCCGGCTGGCGCTGCCCTCCGCGACCGCGTCCGGGTACCAGCGCTCGCTCGATCTCACGACCGCGACGACCGTCGTGACCTACACGGCGAACAACGTCCGCTATCGGCGCGAGGTGTTCGCGAGCGCGCCGGACCAGGTGATCGTGATGCGCCTGACCGCGGAGACACCGGGCTCGATCTCGTTCACGGCGACGTTCGGCTCGCCCCAGCGCACGACGATCTCCAGCCCGGACGCCACGACGATCGCGCTGGACGGTGTTTCCGGTACCCAGCGGGGCATCGCGGGCACGGTCCGGTTCCTCGCGCTGGCCAAGGCGGTGGCGGAGGGCGGCACCACCACGAGCTCCGGTGGCACGCTGCGGGTGAGCAACGCCAACGCGGTGACCCTGCTGATCTCCATCGGCACCAGCTACGTCGACTTCCGCACGGTCAACGGCGACTACCAGGGCAGCGCCCGCAGCCGCCTGAACGCCGCTCAGGGCGTCGCCTACGACACGTTGCGCGCCCGCCATGTCTCCGACTACCAGACGCTGTTCGGACGCGTCACGCTCGATCTGGGGCGCACCGCGGCGGCCGACCAGCCGACCGACGTCCGCATCACCCGGCACGCGAGCACCACCGACCCGCAGTTCTCCACCCTGCTGTTCCAGTACGGCCGGTACCTGCTGATCTCCTCGTCCCGGCCCGGCTCGCAACCGGCGAACCTGCAGGGCGTCTGGAACGACCAGATGGCCCCGTCATGGGACTCGAAGTACACGCTGAACGCCAATCTGCCGATGAACTACTGGCACGCGGACACCACCAACCTCGGCGAGTGCTACCTGCCGGTCTTCCGCATGATCAACGACCTCACCGTCACCGGTGCCCGCACCGCCCAGGTGCAGTACAACGCCCGCGGCTGGGTCACCCACCACAACACCGACGCCTGGCGCGGTTCCTCGGTCGTCGACTTCGCCCAGGCGGGCATGTGGCAGACGGGCGGGGCGTGGCTCTCGACGATGATCTGGGACCACTACCGGTTCACCGGCGACGTGGCCTTCCTGCGCACGTACTACCCGGCGCTCAAGGGCTGCGCGCAGTTCTTCCTCGACACGCTCGTCGCCGAACCGAGTCTCGGCTACCTCGTCACCAACCCGTCGAACTCGCCGGAGCTCAACCACCACACGAACGCCAGTGTGTGCGCCGGGCCGACGATGGACATGCAGATCCTGCGCGACCTGTTCGACGGCTGCGCGAGCGCGTCCGAGGTGCTCGGCGTCGACGCCGACTTCCGCACGCAGGTGCGGGCGGCGCGCCAGCGGCTCGCCCCGACGAAGGTCGGTTCGCGCGGCAACATCATGGAATGGCTGCACGACTGGGTCGAGACCGAGCCGAGGCACCGGCACGTCTCGCACCTCTACGGCCTGCACCCGAGCAACCAGATCACCAGGCGCGGCACTCCCCAGCTGCACACTGCGGCCCGCAGAACGCTGGAGCTGCGCGGTGACGACGGCACCGGCTGGTCGCTCGCGTGGAAGATCAACTTCTGGGCGCGGCTGGAGGAGGGCGCCAGGGCCCACGACCTCATCCGCTCCCTCGTGCGGACCGACCGCCTCGCGCCCAACATGTTCGACCTGCACCCGCCGTTCCAGATCGACGGCAACTTCGGCGCGACGTCCGGCATCGCGGAGATGTTGCTGCACAGCCACAACGGCGAGCTGCACGTGCTGCCCGCGCTGCCATCGGCGTGGCCGGCCGGCAGCGTCACGGGCCTGCGCGGGCGCGGCGGGTACACGGTCGGCGCGACGTGGGCCGCCGACGGTGCCATCACCCTGGCCGTCACCCCGGATCGCGACGGCACCGTCCGCATCCGCAACCGGATCTTCACCGGCACCTTCGAGTTGCGGGACACGACGACCGGCACCGTGATCCAACCGGCCCAGCCGGAATCCGGCGTGGCCGAGTTCCCCGTGCTGGCCGGACACGTCTATCGCGCGGCCGGCCAGGGAACGGGACCTGGACCTGGACCGGTGGTGCAACCAGGGGTCTACTACCGGCTCGTCGCGCGGCACAGCGGGAAGTTCGCCGACATCAGCGGCGTGTCCACCGCGGCCGGGGCGCTGCTGCAGCAGTGGTCCCAGACCACCGGGCTCAACCAGCAGTTCGACTTCCTCGACGCGGGCGGCGGCCACTACCGCGTCCGGGCCAGGCACAGCGGGCTGGTGCTGCAGGCCGCGAGCTCGAGCACCGGCGCCGACATCACCCAGCAGACCGACACCGGCGCGACCAGTCAGCAGTGGCGCGTGGTCGACCAGGGCGGCGGGGTGATCAGCCTGGTGAACCGGCAGAGCGGGCTCGCACTGGATGTGTGGCAGGCCTCGACCGCCGACGGTGCCCGGATCTCCCAGTGGACTCCCGGCGGGGCCGAGAACCAGCGATTCCAACTCCAGCAAGTCTGATTACCGAAGGGAACAACGATGTTCCAGAAACACAAGGGGCCGTGCGATGTCCCGACATAGGATCGCGATCGCCCTGGCAGCTGCCGGCGCCGTGGTCTTCCTGGGCGCGGCCGGTATCGCACTCGGCGGCACGACCCCCGGCGAGGTCGGCGTGACGGCGGGAACGGCCGGGTGCGGCAAGGCACCCGCTCTGAACAGCGGCCAGCACACCATCAACAGCGGCGGCCAGAACCGCAGCTACATCCTGCGGTTGCCGCCGAGCTACGACAACAACCGGCAGTACCGGCTGTTCGTCGGTCTGCACTGGCGGGGTGGCACCGCCAACGACGTCGACTCCGGCGGTGGCGACGGCTACAACTGGTCGTACTACGGGCTGCGGCGGCTCTCGGACGCGGCGAACAACGGCACGATCTTCGTCGCACCGCAGGGCAACGGCAACGGCTGGGCCAATCCCGGCGGCCAGGACCTGACGTTCATCGACGACCTGGTCCGGCTGCTGGACAACAGCCTGTGCGTCGACACGACCCAGCGCTTCGCCGGCGGCTTCAGCTACGGCGGCGGGATGTCGTACTCGATCGCCTGCTCGCGTGCCAACGTGTTCCGCGCGGTGGTCGTCTACTCGGGCGCGGAACTCAGCGGCTGCAACGGCGGCACCCAACCTATCGCCTACCTGGGCATCCACGGCATCAGCGACAACGTGCTCGGCATCGGCCTCGGCCGCGGCCTGCGCGACAGGTTCGTGCGCAACAACGGCTGCACAGCCCAGAACCCCCGTGAACCGGGTCAGGGCAGCCGAACCCACATCGTCACCGCCTACAGCGGCTGCCGGGCCGGTTATCCGGTGGTGTGGGCCGCGTTCGACGGAGGGCACACGCCAGGCCCGATCGACTCGGGCGGCGACGGCTGGCGGACCTGGACGTCCGGCGAGGCATGGAAGTTCATCACCGACCTCCCGGGCGGCGGCGGCCCGACGAGCACCACCACCACTACTACCACCACCACGACAACGACCACGTCCAACCCGCCCGGTGACGCGGAATGCAAGGTCGGCGACACGATCAACGCGTGGAACACCGGCCTGACGTCGAACATCACCATCACGAACACCGGCACCGCGCCGATCAGCGGATGGTCGCTGGCCTTCACTCTGCCCGGCGGCCAGAGCATCACCGGTGGCTGGAGCGCCACCTATTCCCCCACGTCGGGCCAGGTGACGGCCAAGAACGTGTCCTACAACGCCGACATCGCACCGAACGCGTCCATCACCGTCGGCTTCCAGGCCACCCACACCGGCGACGCCGCGGCACCGGCCTCGTTCTCCCTCAACGGCAAGACCTGCGCCAACTCCTCCTGACAGAGAGTGCGGAAAACCATGCAACAGAGCAACATTCTCCGGAGGGCGCGGTGGCTTGTCGCCGCCGCCTCCACCGCCCTGCTCCTCGCCGGTGGCGGGGTGGCCGGCGCACAGGCGCCGGCCCCTGCCGCCGACTCCGGCCCGGTGGCGGCTGCCTGCGGCCAGGCCCCCACGCTGCGCAGCGGCACCCACACGATCCAGAGCAGCGGTAAGTCCCGCTCGTTCATCCTGAGCATTCCCGACAACTACGACCCCAACCGCCGGTACCGGTTGGTGTTCGGGCTCCACTGGTTGGGCGGCACCATGCAGCAGGTGGCGGGCGGTGGCAGCGACGGTGACGTCTACGCCCACTACGGCCTGCGGCGGCTGGCGAACAACTCGACGATCTTCGTTGCCCCGCAGGGCCTCAACAACGGCTGGGGCAACTCCGGCGGCGAGGACGTCCGGTTCGTCGACGACATGATCAGCAGGATCGAGGGTGACCTCTGCGTCGACCCGGCGCAGCGCTTCTCCCTTGGCTTCAGCTACGGCGGCGCGATGAGCATCTCGCTGGCCTGCTCCCGGCCGACGATGTTCCGCGCGATCGTCGCCATCGCCTCGCCCGGCGAGATCAGCGGATGCGCGGGCGGCACCATGCCCGTCGCCTACATGGGCATCCACGGCATCGGCGACAACATCGGCGGCGGCCGGGGCCAGCGGGACAGGTGGGTCCGCAACAACGGCTGCACCGCCCAGAACGCACCCGAGCCCGCACGGGGCAGCAACACGCACATCACCACCACCTACTCGGGCTGCCGCACCGGCTACCCGGTGGTCTGGGCGCCCTTCGACGGTGGCCACCAGCAGGGACCCGTTGACGGGTGCAGCGGCTGTGAGAGCGGTGCCCGCAGCTGGGTCAAGACCGAGGTGTGGAAGTTCTTCACCGGCGACACGACTCCCCCGGACCCCGTCCCGACCCCGTTCCGGCTGCGCGGCGAGTCCTCCGGTCGTTGCCTCGACGTCAACGGCGCGGGCACGGCGAACGGCACGGCGATGATCACGTGGGACTGCCACACCAACGCCAACCAGCGGTTCACGCCGAACGGCCAGACGCTGCAGGTGACCGGAAAGTGCCTGGAGGCGCCCGCGAACGCGGGTTCCGGCACGCAGGCCCGGATCTGGGACTGCAACGGCGGCGCCAACCAGAACTGGAACATCACCACCACCGGCACGATCACCAACGTCCAAACAGGACTGTGCCTCAACTCCACCAATAACAACAACGGCGCGTCGGTGACCGTCGCGACCTGCAACAGCGGCGCCAACCAGCGCTGGGCCAAGGCGTAGCAGGAGCGGACACCAGCGAGCCCACTCCAGCCAGTGTGACAACCGAAGGGACAACGATGTTCCATCAGCACAAGGATTCCTGCCATGGCCCGGCATAGGATCGTGATCGCACTGGCGGCCGCCAGTGCCGTGGTCTTCCTCGGCGCGGCCGGCATCGCGCTAGGCGGCACTACTCCCGACGGCCACGTCGGGAGTAGTGCGGGCACCGCGGGATGCGGCAAGCCACCGGCGCTGGCGAGCGGCCCGCAGACGATCAACAGCGGCGGCCAGAACCGCTCGTTCATCCTGCGCCTGCCGCCCAACTACGACAACAACCGCCAGTACCGGGTGTACTTCGGCTTCCACTGGAACGGTGGTACGGGCAACGACGTCGACTCCGGCGGATCCGACGGGTACAACTGGTCGTACTACGGCCTGCGGCGGCTCTCCGACGCCGCGAACAACGGCACGATCTTCGTCGCCCCGCAGGGCAACGGCAACGGCTGGGCCAACTCCGGCGGCCAAGACCTGCGGTTCGTCGATGACATGATCAGCCGGCTCGACGCCGGGCTGTGCATCGACACAACGCAACGCTTCGCAGGCGGCTTCAGCTACGGCGGCGGCATGTCCTACGCGCTGGCTTGCGCCCGCGCAGGCGTCTTCCGCGCGGTCGTGGTCTACGCGGGCGGGCAACTCAGCGGATGCGACGGTGGCAACCAGCCCATCGGGTACATGGGTATCCACGGCATCGGCGACAACGTGCTCAACATCTCCGCGGGCCGCGGGCTGCGTGACAGGTTCGTGCGCAACAACGGCTGCACAGCCCAGAACCCGCGCGAACCGAGCTCTGGCAGCCGTACGCACATCACCACCACCTACAGCGGCTGCCGGGCCGGTTACCCCGTGGTGTGGGCCGCATTCGACGGCGGGCACACCCCAGGGCCGGTCGAGGGCGGCGGCGACGGCTGGCGGACCTGGACGTCCGGCGAGGCGTGGAACTTCATCAGCCAGTTCGGGGGCGGCGGCCCCGGCCCCACCACCACGACCACGACCCCGCCTGACCCGACCACGTTCCGGCTGCGCGGCGAGTCCTCCGGCCGTTGCCTCGACGTCAACGGCGCGGGTACCGCCAACGGCACATCGATGATCACCTGGGACTGCCACACCAACGCCAACCAGCGGTTCTCCCAGAACGGACAAGCCCTGCAGGTGGTGGGCAAGTGCGTGGACGTGCCCGGCAACGCGGGTTCCGGCACGCAGGCCCGGATCTGGGACTGCAACGGCGGCGCCAACCAGAACTGGAACGTCGGCACCACCGGCACGATCACCAACGTCCAAACAGGACTGTGCCTGACCTCCAGCAATAACAACAACGGCGCGGCCGTGACCGTGTCGACCTGCAACAGCGGCGCCAACCAGCGCTGGGCCAAAGCATAACCAGACCGGTGGAGGCGGCCGCGACTTCCCGCAGCCGCCTCCACCGTGGTCAGAGCCGCCGCCTGACGATGTGCAGACGCTCCGGGATCACCACAACAGAGAGTGTGAACACGCCCATGCGACAAAGTGGCAAACCTCGTCGGACTTGGTGGCTGATCGCCGCGGCCACCGCCACCCTCGTTCTCTCCAGCGTCAGCGGTGCCGGCGCGAGCACACCAGCGGTCTCCGCGGACCAGACCACGCAGGCGACAACTCCTGGCTGTGGCAAGGCTCCGACGCTGCGCAACGGGAAGCTGACGATCCAGAGCGGCGGCAAGTCCCGGTCGTTCATCCTGAGCATCCCGGACAACTACGACAACACCAAGCAGTACCGGCTGGTCTTCGGGTTCCACTGGTACGGCGGTACCGCGGAACAGGTGGCGGGCGGCGGCAGCGACGGTGACGTCTACGCCCACTACGGCCTGCGCAGGCTGGCGAACAACACGACGATCTTCGTTGCCCCGCAAGGCCTCAACAACGGCTGGGCCAACCCCGGCGGCGAGGACGTCCGGTTCGTCGACGACATGATCAGCCGGATCGGCGGCGATCTCTGCGTCGACACCACGCAGGTCTTCGCGCTGGGCTTCAGCTACGGCGCCGGGATGAGCGTCGCCCTCGCCTGCGCCCGCCCGGCGGTCTTCCGCGCGATCGTCTCCATCGCCGGCGGCGAGATCAGCGGGTGCGCGGGCGGCACCACGCCCGTCGCCTTCATGGGCATCCACGGCCTCGGCGACAACATCGCCGGAGGACGGGCGCTGCGCGACAAGTGGGTCCGGACCAACGGCTGCACCCCGCAGAACGCACCTGAGCCCACGCGGGGCAGCAACACGCACATCACCACGTACTACTCGGGTTGCAAGGCCGGTTATCCGGTGGTGTGGGCGCCATTCGACGGCGGCCACCAGCAGGGACCCGTGGACGGGTGCGCCGGCTGTGAGAGCGGTGCCCGCAGCTGGGTCAAGTCCGAGGTGTGGAAGTTCTTCACCGGCGAGACCCCGCCGGTGCCCACCACGTCCCGGTTGCGCGGCGAGGCCTCCGGTCGTTGCCTCGACGTCAACGGCGCCGGAACGGCCAACGGCACGACGATGATCACCTGGGACTGCCACACCAACGCCAACCAGCAGTTCACCGCGAACGGACAGGCGCTGCAGGTGACGGGCAAGTGCCTGGACGTCCCCGCCAACGCGGGTTCCGGCACGCAGGCCCGGATCTGGGACTGCAACGGCGGCGACAACCAGAAGTGGAACATCACCACCACCGGCACGATCACCAACGTCCAAACAGGACTGTGCCTCAACTCCACCAATAACAACAACGGCGCGTCGGTCACCGTGGCGACCTGCCAGGGCGGCGCGGGCCAGCGCTGGGCCAAGGCCTAGTAGACCGTCGCCTCGAACATTTGGTGTATTGGTGGCGTGTTGTGATCGGCAGGTGGCCGCGCTTCGATCATGAAGATCGCGCCCTCATGGCTTCCGACTGTGCAGTTGGTAGTAGCTGCGATGATCAGCAAACGCTTGCGTCGGCAGTTTTCTACTGCCAACTCAGCGTCGGCATTGCGTGAGAGCGCGACCATCCGGACTTGGTGACCAGCGACCGGACCATTCAGACCCTGCCCAACTCAACGGAGCACAACTAAGCCGCGACGCTCTACTAGTGCCGTGACCGGCAGCCTTTGCCCCGTATTTCGACGGTCAGACGGGTGCATCGTGGTGCCGGCCCCACGTCCTCATCCTGGTTGGATTCGGGCGTGGGGCAGGTGCCGCGAGGCGCCCTGCTGAGCGCCGGAAGACGCGGTGAAGGTTGCCGGTCACGCGCACCAGCTCGCCGGGGAGAAGGGGTGAAGGCGGTCACCGGGCGCGGCGGCCGCCTTCACTCACGCTCTGCGGCGTCCGGCCGCCGTGCTGGACACCGCGAGCACGGACAGCAGCACCAGCGCGCCGGCCGGGCCCAGGACGGTCCACGGCGCCAGTTCCAGGTATGGCTGGTTCTCCGAGAGCAGGCGGCCCCACTCCGGGGTGGGCGGTTGCTCGCCCAGGCCGAGGAAGCCGAGGGAGGCCAGCACGAGAACCGTCGTGGGCAGACGCAGCAACGCGTTGCGCAGCACGGCAGGGAGCACCGCGGGCAGCAGACTGCGCCGCATCAGGTGCAGTCTGCTCGCGCCCAGTGACTTCGACGCACGCACATGTCCCGTGGCTCGCTCCTGCTCGAACAGCGCCGCGGCCTGGACGGCGTAGGGGGTCCACGCGACGACGCACACCGCGGCCGCCGCGCCCCACACCGACGGCCCGGTCACCGCGGTCGTCAGCAGGCCAGCGAGGACCGCCGGCAGCGTCGACATCACCTCGGTCAGACCGGCGCTCACCCGGCCGGCCATGCCGAGCAGCAGTCCGATGAGGACACTCACCGCCGTCACGGCCAGCGCCAGTGCCGTCGTCCGCAGCGCCCCGTGACCCAGCCGGGACAGCACGTCGCGGCCCAGCGCGTCCGTGCCCAGCGGGTGCGTGGCCGACGGCGACGCCAGCCTGGCCGCCATGTCCACGTGTAGCGGATCACGCATCAGACCCGCGATGACCAGCGTGAGCAGGGCCACCGCGCAGAATCCGGCGATCCACCGGGTGCGGCGGTGCGGTCGCAGGGCCGGCGGGTTCAGCGCGGGCAGAGCGCCGTCGCGCAGGGCCGGACCGAGCAGAGCACGACGCACGGCACCCACGACCAGACCCGCGACCACGCCGAGCAGGACGAGGACCAGTGTCGCGGTCTGCAACGGCGGGAGGTCTCTCGCCACTGCCGCGTCCAGGGCGAGCCGCCCGAGGCCGGGGATGTTGAAGATCTTCTCCACCACGACCGCGCCGCCGACGAGTCCCACGACCGTCGGCAGCAGCTGCGGGAGCACGCCGGCCACCGCGCCGCGCAGCCCGCGCCGGGCGATGTAGCCGGGCGGGAACCCGCAGGCGTGCCAGGTCCGCACCCACGGCTCGGAGAACGCGGCCGGCAGCGACTGGTCGAGCAGACCGCCGATCACCGCCCCGGACGGCACGCCGAGGGCGAGCGCGGGCAGCACCATCGACGCCGGTCCCTCCCAGCCGCTGGACGGGAACCAGCCCAGCCACACCGCGAACACGGTGGCGAGCAGCGAGGCGAGCAGGAACTTCGGCAGCGCGGCGAGGAAGGCGGCCACCCCGCCCGACCGCTGCTCGCGCAACCGCAACGCCGCACCCTCACGCAGGGTGCGGGCACACACCAGTGCCGCCACCACCGCCGTGACGACCAGCGCGCCGAGCATCAACGTGATCGAGACGGCGAACGCCGTCACCACCTCGGGCAGCACCGGTTCGCCCGACACCCACGACACCCCCGCGTCACCGCGCGGGAGCCCTCCCAGCCAGTGCCCGAGATGCGACAGCGGTCCCCGGTCCAGGCCCAGCTGCTCCCGCACGGCGGCGAGCTGCTCCGGACTGGGGTCCTGGTCGGCAGAACGGGCGCGCAGCACGGCCAGCGCCGGATCGGTGCCGGACAACCACGGCAGCAGGGCGACGACGGCCAGCAGGCCGGCGCCGGCGACGACGCGGCCGACGCCGGCCGAACCGCTCCCGCTCACTACTTCAGGTGGGTGTCGGCGGTGATCAGCGAACGCTCGCGCGGATCGAGCACCACGCCCTCGACGTTGGTGCCGAAGCCCTGCACGATCTTCTCGTGCACCAGCGGCACCACGGCGTCCGTGCGCAGGATCTCCGCCTCGGCCAGCATGATCTTCTGCTGCCGCTGGCCGATGTCGCTCTCCAGGGCGGCGGCCGCGATGGCCTCGTCAACCTTGGTGTCCTTGAGACGGGCGATGTTGTAGACGCCAGTGCTCGTGAAGTCGCTCGCGAGGAACGCGACCGCGTCACCGGTGTCGAGCAGCGTCACGCGGGAGAAGACCAACGCGTCGTACTTGCCCGCCAGCAGGTCGGCCTCCATCTGCGTGTACTCGCGCACGTCCTGCTGCACCGTGAAACCGGCCTTTTCAAGCTGCTGCTGGAGAACGGTCGCGACCTCGGGCAGCTCGGCCCGGTTGGTGTAGGTCGCGAGCCGCAGCGTCCGGCCCTGGGTCCTGGCCTTGACCTCCGCGGCCGGCGCGGCCTCCGCTCGCCCGGTCACCGCGGTGCGCTTGCCCGCCGCCCAGCCGACCGCGGGCCCGAACAGGCCCTGCGCCGGGTCGGCGTACCCGCCGAAGACCGGGCCGACGACAGCGGAGCCGTCCACGGCGGTGCGGGCGGCCGCGCGCAGCGACGCGTCGGCGAAGATGCCGTCCCCGGTGTTGAGCACCAGGCTGTCGGTCCGCACGGACGGCACGTCGTGCCGGGTGTCGGCGGCCAGCAGCTTCGCCTGGGAGGTGGGAATCCACTCGGCGACGTCGACCTCACCGGAGCGCAGCGCGTTGGCCCTGGCGGTGCCGTCGGCGATCCAGGTCGCGTCGATGCCGGCCGCCTTCGCCTTGGTGCCCCAGTAGCCGTCGAAGCGGTCCAGCGTCACGCCGCTCTTGCCGGTGAGCTTGGTGATCTTGAACGGGCCGGTACCGGCGCCGATCGGGCTGACGGCACCGTCCGCGGCGTACGCCTTCGCGGCGAGGATGCCCAGCGCGGGGCTCGCCAGCCGCAGCGGCAGCACCGGGTCGGCGGTGCTCGTGCTGATCGCGACGGTGTCGGCGTCCTCGGCCCGCGCGGTCAGCGTCACGTCGCTGAGGACGCGCGGCTTGACCTTGGCAGCGGCGGCGTGGCCGAGCGCGGCGACGACGGACTCGGCGGTGACCTCGGTGCCGTCGTGGAAGGTGGCCTTGCGCAGCTCGAAGGTCCAGGTGGTGGCGTCCTTGCGGGTCCACGTGGTCGCCAGCGCGGGTGCGGCGGCACCGGCCGGGTCCAGCACCGTGAGCCCCTCCGCCACGGACAGCTTGCCCAGCACGGTGGCGTCGTTGCTCAACGGCGACAGCGCCTGGACCGGCGGCACCGCGAGCGCGACGCGCAGCCGGGCGGACGATCCGGCGGTCGTGCCGGCACCACCGGACACGAAGCAGCCCGCCAGCAACGGGACGGCGGTGAACAGGGCACAGAGCCCGGTGACGGGGCGGCGGGAGCGGCGCATGGAAATCCTGTCGGGCAAGGGATTCGGACACGACCGCTGATCGGGCGTGGCGAACGGGCCCCTCACCCTATGAGGCTAGCCTAACCAACGCCGGGTGAAGTGGTTGAAATCTCAATGATCGACTCCGGGCACGACGGCACAGCACACGTCGGCACGTCGGCAAATCGGCACGTCGGCACGACAGCACGGCGGCGGCACGGCGCACGCGGCAGCGGCGCACGACAGCACGGCGGCGGCGGCACGGCGCACGGCGGCGGCACGGCGCACGGCAGCACGGCCACACCTCGGCGATGTCCACGCCAGACCGTGCCGAGACATCAGGCGAACTCCGCGGTACCGCTACGCACCCACCGCCCTGGGCGCCGCTCGTCTCAACTTCCCGCTCATGCCCGGTGTTCCGCCCAGGCCCGAACCGCGATCAGCCGGGCGCGCCGGCACCGGTCGGCTCCGGGGTGCTCGCGCGCCGCAACAACCGGGGCGGCAGCAGCACCAGCGGCGGCGGCTGCCGACCGTCGAGCTTGGCCACCAGGAGGTCCACCGCGTGCCTGCCGAGCTCCTCCACGGGCAGCCGCACCGAGGTGAGCGGGGGTGACATCCGCTCGGCGAGCTCGTCCGGGCAGATCGCGACCACGGCGATGTCACCGGGCACCTGCCGGCCGGCCGCGCGCAGTCCCGCGGTGATCCCGGAGAGCGCCGCCTCGTTGTGCACGACCAGGGCGGTCGTCGACGGGTGCGCGCGAAGGAGGGTCTCGGTCGCCCGGCGCACCGAGTCGTGGTCCTCCTCGACCGAAAGGGCCGTCGCCGCGACGCCACGGCGCATCGCGGCCGCGCTGAACCCGGCCATCGCCCGGTGCGCGAAGCCCGTCGTGCGCCGGTAGACCGCGCTCGGCGCACCGATGAAGACGATGCTGCGGTGCCCGAGATCGGCGAGGTGGTCGACGCACCGCGCACCCGCCGCCTCGAAGTCGAGGTCCACGCAGGTGAGCCCGCGCGCCGCGGCCGGGCGTCCGATGAGGACGGACGGTTTGGGGAGCTGGCGCAGCATCGGCAGCCGGTCGTCGTCCAGTTCCACGTCCATCACCAGGAAGCCGTCGACCAGGGAGGTGTGCGCGGCCCGGCGTAGTGCCGCCACGCCGTCGTCCGCCGTCATCAGCAGCAGGTCCAGGTCGTACCTGCGCGCGGTCGTGACCGCGGCGGTCACGAACCTCATCAGCGCGGGCAGGTGCGTGCTCGCGCGCAGCGGCAGCACCAGGCCGATCACGTTCGTCCTGGCCGAGGCGAACCCCCGGCCGGCCACGTGCGGCTGGTAGCCCAGCGACCTGATGCTCTCCCGGACCCTGGACTTCGTGCCCGCCGAGATCGATCTCCTGCCCGTGAGCACGTAGGAGACGGTGCTCGGGGCGACCCCCGCGTGCCGCGCGACCTCCGCGATGGTGACCACACCGCCTCCTTTCCGCGACTACCTCGGACCGTGGCGTTCCGGCGGACAGCTCGGCCCCGAGGTCGCGTGCAGCCGCACGACCTCGGCCGCGGTCAGTGCGCGACTGTGGACGCGGAACCCGTCCACAGCGCCGTCAAGACAGGGTTCGGCCACGCGCAGCACCCAGTTCTGGGTGGCGGCGGGAACCACGGTCAGCGCGGGATTTCTCGCGACCTCGGCGCCGTTCACGTACAGCACACCGAGCCCGCCGTCCTGCGACACGGCCACATGCGTCCACACCCCGGCCGGCAACGACACCGGCGCGTCGATGTGCTGCCCAGAATCCGGACCGGCATCCGGACCAGCACCCGGACCGGACGTGATCTCGTACCGCAGGCCACCATCGCGCAGCGAGAGGAACAGGGACGAGTCGCCGCTGCCGAGGTCGAAGATCCGCGCGCCCGCGGCAACGGTGTCCAGGCGCACCCACGCGGCCACACTGAACGCCACCGGCGCGTCACTCATCCGCCAGTAGACGGTGCGACGCCGGCCGTGCAACCGGTTGAACGGCAACAGCGTCACCGGCCCGGTGCTCGCCATCGCGGTGTACTGCAACGGTGTCGCCGTGGGCCGCAGCGTCGAAGGTCTCAGCGTCGGCACCCGAGAACGGTCCTCGGTGCCGCCCGCGAGCACGATCGGCCCGACCTCGACGGTCTGCACGCTCCGGTCGTGTGGCGCGCGCTCCCGGCGCAACGCCATCGGCAGGCTCAGGTCGACGACGTCTCCGCTGACCCAGCGGCGATCGACGCGTGCGTAGGTCCCGGGCGCGACGGGCTGTTGCGCCACACCGTTCACCCGCAGTCGCGCGCCCGACGCCCAGGACGGGATGCGCACCCGCAGGTCGATCCGGCCGGAGCCGGTGATCGTCAGCCTGGTCGCGGCGGACTCAGGGAACGTCGTGTCCTGGCGCACCGACATGCCCCGGCCGGCCCAGGTGAGCACGGACGGGATGAACAGGTTGACGTACAACGTGTTCCCGGCGTGGAAGTAGATGCTGTCGCCGTGCTTGGTGCCGGTCTCCAGTCCGGCGCCGAGGCAACAGGTGAGGTCGTCGTGGTCGTTGCCGCGCGGAACCGGTGCGTCCAGGATCCGGTTGTAGAGCGCCTTCTCGTAGTGGTCGAAGTACCGCGTCTGACCGGGATCGGTGCGGAAGAGCTGCCGGGTCAGCTTGAGCAGGTCATAGGTCTCGCAGAGGTGCTCGGGCAACTCTCGCGCGAGCCGCCAGAAGTTCGTCGCGATGTCCAGATACCTCGCCGTGCCGGTGGCGTGGTACTCGCGGATCGCGCCGAGCACTTTGGGCGTCTGCGCGTGGTGGCCGGTACCGCGCGCGAGCGAGTCGAACGCCTCCGCGTGGTGGCCGCTCAGCTCGACGGCACCCCGTGCGAGCGGGTCGAACACCTCGGCGTGGTCGAAGTATCGCGCGGTCGTCAGGTGCGCGGGGTCGCCGGTGAGCTGGTAGAGGTTGGCGAGCACCTCGTTCATCCCGCCGAAGTCGGTGCGCAGCACGTCCTGCCGCTGGGCGTGGGACAGTCTTCCGTTGCGCCACCCCGTCCACGCCGCCATCCGGGTGAGCACGGCCAACGACCGCGCGCCGCCCACGAGCAGGTGCACGTCGAGCAGACCCGCCATGATCCGGTGCAGGGCGCGGTAGGGCGCCTGGACCGGTTGCCGCGCCTCCACCGCGCCGATGCAGCTCTCCGGGAAGGCCGCCAGGTAGCCCGTGCTGAACCCGGCGAACCTCGCCCGGTCCTGGCACACCGCCAGCTGGTCGACCAGGTAGTTCGCCCGGACCGAGAACGCCGGGTCGCCGGTGCTCGCGAACGCTTGTGCCAGCGCGGAGAGCACGTGCCCGGTCGTGTGGCCACGGGCTTGCGCGCCCGGCGACTCCCACCCTCCACAAGGGACCACCCCGGACGGCAGCCGGGCGTTGCGGCGGAAGGTGTGCAGCAGCCGGTCCGGGTCGAGGGACTTCAGCCGGGAATGGGTGCGGATGGTGTCGTCCAGGAACGGGCCCGGTAACAGCGTCACCGCACCGAGCGGGAAAGGCTCCGCGGACACGCCGAAGTCCTGGCGGGCGGGACCCGTGGGCGTGCGGATGACCGTCGCCGCGGCGGCCGGCGCGGTCGCACGCGCAACGGTGCGGTGGGCGGCTTCGGGCATCACGCACGACCTTTCGGAGAAGTCTTGCCGAGCGACTGCCCAGCGCCGCCGTCGCGAGTGCGGTCGCGACGGCGGCGGTCGGTTCCTGCGCGAGCGGAAGCCGCGCAGGAACCGTTTCACGGCAGCCTGGTGGCGCTCACAGCGTTGCCTTCACAGCCTTGTTGTCACAGGGCCGGGTAGGCGTTGCGCATGAGCTCCTGGAACTGCGCGGAGAACCACTTGCCGGACAACGGCGCGTCGGCCAGTGCACCCGACATGTTGTTGCCGTTGCGGATGTTTCCGGTGTAGGCCGGGTCGCACATCTTGTCCGCGCCCTTGCCCTCGTTGTTCGGGATCTCCTTGCTCGCGCCGTCGGACTCGCCCGGCGGCTTCATCCACACGTACGCGTCGATACCGGTCGCGGGCGCGGCCTTCGGGCGCTCGCCCAGCCCGGCACCCGACTGGTTGCACCAGTTGCCGAGGTGGATGCGCCGGTCCAGCTTGCCGCCGTTGACGTAGGCGTCCACGGACGTCCTCGGCCCGGGACCGGTCGGCCTGCCGGCACCGCCCCAGCCGTTGCGGCTGGTGTCGATCAGCATGCCGACGTTCGCGTTGAAGCCCGCCTCGACCGCCTTCAGCCGGAACGCCTGCGCGTACGACTGCTCGTCGACGTAACGGTTCCAGTCCACCCACTTCGACTGGCGCACGGAGGTGCCGTTGATCGAGTCCTCGATCGTGAAGTTCGGCTCCTTCAGCGCACCGTAGTTGGCGGTGTTGGCGATGAAGCCGTGCACGTTCGCCTTCGTGCTGCCCTCGGCGTTGGTCGCCCGGTACAACAGCTCGGCCGTCGCGCCGAAGTTGTCGTCCCAGCCGATCCAGCCGTGGTGGCCGATGTCGAGGTAGTTGTAGGTGTTCGGAACCGCGCCCAGCTTCTTGAGCGCGTAGCCGACCCCGGTGACGTAGTTGCCGTTCGCCTTCATGACGTCGCACTGCGGCACGGCGGTCGGGCGCGGCGTCACGTTGGTGACCAGGTTCGGCAGCGAGTCGATCTCCACCGTGAGGACGATCCGCAGGTCCTTGTACGCCGGCCTGGCGAGGATCGCCGCGATCGGGTCGATGTACTCGGTCTTGTAGCGGCCGATCTCGTCGGCCTTGAGCTCACCGTTGGACGCGAGTGCCGAGCAGTCCCGTCCGGGCAGGTTGTAGATCACGAACTGGATCACGAGTGGTGAGCCCGCCGCCTGGCGCACCGCCTCGTCCAGGTGACCCGCGATACCGCGGGAGTCCACGGTGCCGGTGATCGCCGCGATGCGGTCGATCCACACGCCCGTCGGCTGGTTCGCCACCCGGCTGCCACCGGCCTCGGCCGCCGCCTTGGCCGACCAGTCCGGGTTGACGTACTGCTTGGCGCCGACGTACGGGTTGTCGACGCGGTTGCCGGGATCCGGGATCGGGTCGCTGGTCGTGGTCGTGGTGGTCGTGGTGGTCGTGCTGGTCGGCGGCTGCTGACCCGTGCACAGGGTGCCGTTGAGCGAGAACGACGCCGGGTCGGCGTTGGTGCTACCGGTGTAGCTGCCGTTGAACCCGATCTCGGTGGATCCGCCGGTGCCCAGGTTCCCGTTCCACGTCATGCTCGCCGCGGTGACGTCCGCGCCCGACTGCGACCAGGTGGCACTCCACCCCTGGGTCACGCGCTGCGAGCCGGGGAAGGAGAACTTCAGCGTCCAGCTCGACACCGCGTCACCGAGGTTGGTGATCTTCACCTTGCCACCGAACCCGCCGCCGCCCCAGTTGTTGGCCGTGTAGTCGACACGGCAACCAGGTGCGGCGCCCGCGGGTGCGCTGAGCGCCACCCCGAACGTCGCGACGGCGGTGGCGACCACGACTCCAGCCGCGGCCACCCGCCTTCGTCCGTTGAGCCTCATTGCCACGGATCTCCTGTCTCTCAATGGTGTTCGATCTGGACGAACGAACAGCTGGTGGTCGTGCACTCGAGCCGTTTCAGGCCGAGGTGCTCCATGCCGGTCGAACCGGTGAGCGCGAAGCCGTCGCCGAACACGAGGTCCGGATCGCCCCGGACCTCGCCCCGTGCCTTGGCGGCGAGCCAGGCCTCTTCCAGCCCTGGTCGCAACACCAGGAGTCCCAACCGTTCGTACGGCGGCTTCACGCAGGTCCCCCACTCCGCGATGAACGGCGTGTAGACCTTCGCCCGCACCGGCCCGGCGAACGCGGTGAAGTCCTCGTCCCGCCGGACCTCACCGCACTCGCCGGTCATGTCGTGCAACCAGGCGGCGACTCCGTCGACGCCCCTGGCCGGGTCCGGGGCCGATCCGGCGCGTCCGGCGACGATGACGAACGCGACCGAACCGGCCAGGAAGAGTGCGAGGACCACACTCAGTACCGAACGAGCCTGCACGGAACGAACCATTACGGAACGGCGCAGGAAACGCCGCTGAGCGTGAAGGACACCGGGTCCGTCACCGCACCGCTGGTCGTTCCGTTGAACCCGAACTCCGCCGTGCCGCCCGCGGCGATGTCGGCGTTCCACGCCGCACCCTTCGCGGTCGCCTTGCCGGCCGCGACGGTGATCGTGGACGACCAGGCCGAGGACACCTGTTGCCCGCTCGGGACGTCCCACACCAGCTGCCACCCGCGCACGGCCTCACTGCTGCCGTTGGCGATCTTCACGTTGGCCGTGAAGCCGCCGTTCCAGGTGCTCGGCTTGGTGTAGGTCACCGTGCAGGCGCCGGCACCGACGCCCGTGCGCACGGTCACGCCCGGCGACGCCGATGACGCGTTGCCCGCCGTGTCCACCGCGACCACGCGGAAGGCGTACTCGGTGTCCGCGGTCAACCCTCGGACCGTGACCGAGTTCGTGGTCGAGGTGGCGACCACCTGCTCACCGCGGTAGACGCGGTACTCCGCCACACCGAAGTTGTCCGTCGACGCCGGCCAGTCCAGCCGCACGGAGCTGCCGGTGACCGAGGACGCGACCGGCGTGCCCGGTGCGCTCGGCGCCTGGGTGTCCGGCACCCCGCCACCGAACACGACGTCCGAGCAGCTGTAGAACGCCTCCGGACTGTCGGAGCGCTGCCAGAGCGAGTAGATGACGTGCCGGCCCGACTTGTTGGGCAGCCGGGCCTGCCAGCTGTACTCGCCGTTGCCCAGTGGCGGGTTGGTGATCTTGTCGAACGGCACGGCCTCCAGGTCCGACCACTTGAGCGGCTTCGTCACGTCGAAGCCGTCCTTGGTGACGTACTGCTCCCAGGTGCCGGGGTGCGGCGCCCACGCGTTGTACTTCAGGGTCACCGTGGCGTTCGCCGTGACCTGGGTGGCCGGCCAGTCGGCCCGCGCCTGGTTGTAGGCGTCGTACTTCGTGGTCGGGCCGCACAGGTCGCCGTCCGGGATGATCTCCCGGTGCCGGCCGGCGGCGTTGCTGATCAGGTTGCCGTACCAGTCCCACAGCGGTTGCTTGCCACCGAGGGCCACCGCCTGGACGCACGCCGGGTTGGTGGGCTGCAGATCGCCGCCACCACTGCCGGCCCGGCCGTCCTGGTAACAGGCGTAGGTACGGCTGGCGGGCCAGGTCATGGAGCCGTGCGCGAGCGCGGTGCCGCCGGTGTGCACGACAACAACAGCAGCCGTGCAGGCGATCACGGACAAGAGCGCTAAGCGTTTCCTCATCTCGGTGCTCCTCACCCGAACAGTTCGGCGTGCAGGGAGAATGCGGTGGCGATCTCCGCCTGGGCCCAGAACCGGTGGTAGGTGAACGTCGGTGCCGGACCACCGTCCAGATAGGACTGGACCTTGGGCCACTGCGGGTCGTTGCGGAACATCGACCGCATCGAGAGGAACGACGAGGTCTGCCCGATCTGGTCGCCGTTCGGCATCTTTCCGGTCCAGCCCGGCGGCACGTACGGACCCTCACCGGTGGTGGCGTTGTACGTGTCGTCGAAGCGGTTGTAGTCCCCGCGCGACTCCGGCACCGCGATGCCGAGGCTGTCCTGGTGCGCCAGCATCGACGTCAGCAGCGCCTCACCCGTGGTCTTGGCCGCGGCGTTGCCGGACTTCGCCGCGTAGTTCAGCAGCACCTTGGCGTACGACGCTGCCACACCGACGTCCTGGTTGCGGTTGAGCACGCGGACCCGCAGGTTCGCGTTCGCACCCGGGTTGGTGGCGTTCCAGTTGTCGGGTGCGCCGGTCCACTCCAGGTCACCGGGGATCTGGAAGTTGGCGCCCGTCGTGGTGTTCGCGATCGCCCACGGCACCCACTTGTCGAGGATCTTCTTGGCGCGGGCGTCACCGGTCATCTGGTAGAGCGCCGCCGTGCGCTCGATGCCCCACACCTGGAAGCCGAACCACCGGTTGCTCGGCGGGTCGCGCCACACCGGGTGGGCGTCGTAGTACATGCCGTAGAACGTCGGCGTGCCGGCGGGAGGCGCGGCGTACTGCCCCTCCCAGCTGTTCGTGACACCACCGGCCAGACCACCGTCGGCCGACTGCAGCCACTGCAGCATCTCGAGCTGCCGGTCCAGGCTCTTCGCCCAGTCCTGCTGTCCGGTGGCGGACAACGGCTTGAGCGCGGGCACGTTGGCGAGAGCGTGTGCTGCCAACGGGTTCTGGTAGCCCTGGTGCGAGGCACCGTCACCGATCCGCCACGCCCAACCGGCGGACGTGTCGGTCGCGCCGCCCCACGCGTAGTACCAGGACATCAGGTAGTGCGCGCTGTTCTTGCCGGTCGCTCCGGGACAGGTGGTCGGGCTCGTGCAGTTGCCGACGCGCTTGAAGTACTTGTCGAACATCGCGTAGCGCAGGTAGTCGCCCATCTTGGCGGACTTGCCGATCTCGCTGGAGATCTGCCCGGCCTTGCCCTGCGCCGTGGCCCAGTTCTGCGCCAGCAGCGCCACCTGCACCACGCGGGCGTCCGCGTCCGGCGCGTTGGTGTACTTCCACTGCTTGGCGTAGGAGCTGTCCTTGGTGAACAGGTCCAGGTACCCGTTGGTGCCACCGTGCTTGAACGTGTCGCACGACGGCTGCGGGATGGTCTCCCACACCGACTCCGACGAGCCGCGCTGGTAGGTGTTGATGTACGCGGGCGCCGTCGTGCCGTCACCGCACCGGCCGAAGCCGTAGGTGTTGTCGACGTCGAGCAGCCAGTGCATGCCGTAGACGTCATCGGTGCCGTAAGCCGACTTCAGCTCGGCCGCGATCGGGTCGGAGCCGACCGGAGCGTTGCCGTCCAGCACCGACGGGTAGCGGTCCATCCTCGGGTGCTCGGGCGCGTACGTCGCGGGCTTCGAGGCGTTGTACTTGTCGTTGTTGGGCTGGTCGGCCTTCGCGGGGATGATGTACTTCTCCATCGACGCGAACGCGGACTTGAACGGTGCCCAGTCACCGGTGACGCGGCCGTAGCTCGCTTCCAGCCACAGGTAGTAGCTGAACGCCTCGGACGTCGTCTGGTGACCGTGATCCGGAGCCTCGACCATGAGGGTCTCGACCGAGTGGTACGGCACCAGCAGGTCGCCGAACTTCCGGAAGTAGCCGCTCGCCGGGTCCTTGATCTTGTTGTACTGATCGAGGAAGGCCTTGCTGAAGTCCGAAGTGGACGGATCGATCTCCTTGGCCGTGACGCTCGCCGCACTGTGGCCGGGTGCCGACGCGGCGAAGGTCGCGGTCGCGAGCTCACCGCCGTTGTTCGCCGACGACACCGTCACGGTCTGCTTCGCCGTGCCGGCCAGCGAGAACGTCGCCGGGGACGCCGTCAGGTCCGCACTACCGGTGCGGGCGATCGTGACGGTGACCGGCGCACTTGGTGCCGTGGCCAGCGAGACCTCGAACGTGGCCGTCTGGCCCTGCTTGACCGAGACCGTGCTCGGCGAGGCCAGCACCGCGGGCCCGGCGAGCACCTTGATCATGGAAGCCGCGGAGGTCGTCGCGGCACCGCGGTCGTCGGTCGCCCGTGCGGTGATGCGGTGATCGCCGGCGGTCGGCGACGCCCAGGTGCCGGTGTACGGCGAACTGGTGTCGGTCGCGATGAGCGTGTCACCGGCGTAGAAGTCGACCTTCGCCACCGTGCCGCCGACGTCCTGCGCGGTCGCCGCCAGCGGGATCGTCGCAGGCAGGGTGTAGGTGCCGCCCGTGGCAGGCGCGGTCAGCGCCACGGACGGCGGCTGGTTGGGGCCGGTGCACGCGACGCCGTTGACCGCGAAGTCGGTCGGTGGCCGGTTCGCCGAGCCCTTGCTGCCGTTGAATCCGACCTGTGCGGTGCCACCGGCCGGGATCGTGCGTGCCCAGGCCGGGTTGGTCACGGTGACCACGGCGCCGCTCTGCGCGAAAGTGCCGTTCCAGCCCTGGGTGACGCGTTGCCCGTCCGGGAACGTCCAGGTCAGGTTCCAGCCGTTCAGCACGTCGCCGTCGTTGCGGATCGTCGCCGTGGCGCCGAATCCGGTGTTCCACTCGTTGGTGATCTCGTAGGTGACGGTGCAGGCAACCGCGGCAGGTGCCGCCATCGCGGGTACCCCGCCGGTCACCATCACCGCCGCAACCGTCAGTGCCGTTGTTCGTCGAGTCATGCCGCCGCCCTCTCGACAACTGGGAGCGCTCCCAGAGTTCACGGCACTGTAACGTGGGTCATATCCGCCAACTGGGCCCCGGTGTAATCGGCACTACCCCGGACAAACCACGCGATACCACCAGGTAGCTCAGCAGAGGATGCTCCGCCGGACTTCCTTACTGCTCCCTTCGAGTGGAATTCTGGGAACGCTCCCAGGTAACCAAAGTCCATGGTTTTCACCTGGCCGACACAACATTCGCATTCGATCCCGCGCGGCATTGACCGCCCATTGACCGGGCCGAAACGACAACGGGTGCGGGCTGCTCTCCCGAAAGCCGCCCGCACCTGTTTGCCAGGCCGTCACCAGGACAGGTTCAACCCCGCGAGGTAGTCGCCGAGCTTCCCGGAGATCAACTGGTGGTCGCGCTGGGAGAAGTGCCAGTCGCAGCCGAGCAGGTCGAGCGCCGGGTCGGCGAAGTTCCAGTAGCGCACCCGGCTGTCGCCCTGACCGGCGCGCTCCTGCGCGACCTGCTGTACCGCGTCGGCGAACGTGCCAGAGCCCTGCGGAACGCTCACGAGGATCGTCGTGCCGGTGCCGTACCGGGTGCGCAGCTTGTCGAGGAACCCGTGGTACGCGGACTTGTAGGCGGCGACCAGGCTCTGCTGGTCGGGCCACTGCTCACCGGGGTTGAGCGCGGTGGAGAAGTCGTTGGTGCCCAAGCCGACCACCACCAGCTGCGGCCGCCACGTGCCGGGGTTCTGCCACACGTCGCCGTCGACGTTCAGCAACGCCCGGTCGTAATAGGTGCGGTAGCTCGTGCCCGCCAGCCCGCCGCCGTAGTTGCGCACCATGCCACGGCCGGAGAACGCGTTGACCTGGTAGTCGGCGCCCAACGCACGGGCGGTGAGCGCACCGAAGCTCAGGTCCGTGTTGGTGTTGCGGTCGACGCCGCCGTTCGCCGAGCAGTCGCGGGTGGTGGACAGGTTGCCGTAGCCCGCGGTCAGCGAGTCGCCGATGAACTCGATCTGCCGGGTGCGCGCCGCGGGCTTCGCGAGGATCGCGCCACCGTTCGCGGCCACGAACCCGCCGAACTCCGCTGCCGCCACCCAGGGACTCTCGGTGCGCTTGACCAGCCGGACGGTGTGGTCGGCGTTGCTCAGGTTGTTCACCCAGTGCGTGGTCCGGCCCGGCTTCGACAGCGACGCGACGGTCGCGCCGTCGATCTGCACGTCGTAGTCGTTGGTCGCGTCGTTGAGCGCGATCCCCACCCCGGTACCGCGGAACCGGCCCTCGAAGTAGACGCCGGGCCAGGAGTACTGACCGGCACTGGTGACCCGGCCGGCGGTGTGCGCCTGGGCCAGGACGTCCGGCACCGGCACGGAGCCCGTGCACGCCGTGCCGTTGAGCGCGAAAGTCGGACGGTACGGGGGCGGCCGGGCCGTTCGCGACGAAGCCGACACCGGCCTTCGCACCCGTGGCGAGCGAGCCGTTGTAGCTCACGTTGTCGACGGTGACCGCCGCGCCGGACTGGCGCACCGTCCCGTTCCACATCTGCGTGACCGTCTGGCCCGCGCCGTACGACCACGTCAACTGCCAGCCGGTGACCGGGTCGCCGAGGTTCGTGACGTCGACGGCGGCGATGAACCCGCCCTGCCACTCGTTGGTCACCTGGTAGTCGACCCGGCATCCGGCGGCGGCCTCGGCCTCTGGAGCACCGCTGATCGTGACTGCCGCCGCCAGTGCGGCGGCGAGGACGGCTGCTGGCGCCGACGTTGTCCGGTACACCCTTTGTTCCTCCTCGGATGCTCAACGCACAGGAGAGAACAGCGCAGGGCGTCCACTGTGGATGGTGTGCCCTGGAAACGTTCTCAGCGGGGACGGTAGCCGAGAAGCGGGGCAGCGTGAAGACCTCGACATCACCGGCCGATGCCGTTGTGCCGCAACGTGTTTGCCCGAATTGGCGACGTCGGCGCGAAGAGCGTCGAAAATGGATCGATCGCGTTCGACGGTCCGTCGTCGAACAGCGTCGAAGGCAGGCCTGCGGTCGCGGTTCCCGGTCGCCGGTCCGCCGTACCAGCCGGTGAGATCCCCGCCGGGTGGCTGGAATTTCCGGACAGTCGGCGGAGTGCGGCTCGCACCGTCGGCGCGGTGGGCTTGCAGGGCGATGCTGCAACACCACCCGTGCCATGCCACCGGCACGGCGTGGTGATCGCCGCCGCGGGGTAGGAAACCCTGATCTGATCCGCGGCAGAGGTGGGTACCGCGCCGCACCACTCCCCTGGCGCGGTACCCACCACCTAAGCAGCGCCGCATGCCGGCGCCCGGCAGCCTCGTGTTGGTAGTAGGAAAATGCCTGTTGATGTTGAGTCGGCGGTACTTGCAGACGCCATCAGCATCAAACCTGGTCAGCGGTGCGCGGCGGCGAAGACCGGGTTCGAGTAGAACCACAGGTCTTCCCACGGGTCGGACTTGCCGGGGACGTCGATCGCCGGACCGGCCGGATCGACGGCCGCGCCGTGGTAGCCGGGTGCGGAGCGCTTGCCGTCGGTGCCCCGGACCCGCACGTAGAACGGTCCGTCGACGGTGATCCGGTGGACCAGTTCGACGGTGCCGGAACGTTCCCGGACGTCCCACGACCTCGCGACCTTGGTTTCCGGAGCGCGGAACACCGACCGGTCCGCGGCGGGACCGGTGATCGAGCCGACGATCAGGTCGACCCGCGCCAGTTTCGGCACGAAGCCCGCGAAGTTGGGGCGGTCGGCGAGATCCACCCGGACCACCACCTCCACCACGTCACCACGGCGCGCCCGCAGCGTGCCGCCCATCGCCACGCCCGGACCGCGGGACCCGCGCGGACGCAGCCGCACGTCCAGTCCGGCCACCAGATCGCCGAGACAGACCCACATCCGGCCGGCCCGCATCGCCCGCATGACCTCGCGGTGCCCGCGTCGGGCGGCACCGACCCAGGTCTTGTTGTAGACACCGGGCGCGAACGAGCTGTACTCGACGATCGGGCGGCCCGCGTTGACCGGGTCCGGGAACCGGCCCGTGCTGGTGAACGTGTTTCCGGCGCTGTCGTACGGAATCTCGTCGTAGGCCTGCTGGTCGAGGCGGTCGACCGGGTTCTTCACCCAGTCCCCGCAGCCCTGGTGGCCGTCCGACGTGGTGGTGATCCACCACGGTTTGCCCTCGGCGAGCAGGCTGTCCCAGAAGCCGCCGACCGTCGCGGTCGCCCAGTCGAATCCGCCCCACGTGCGGTAGCTCTCGGCCGGATAGCCGGGGAAGGAGAACTTGCCGGGCGCCGAGTCGTACAACCCGCGCCCGCGCGCCATTCCCGGTGCGGGCAACCCGGCCGCCTGGTGGCCGGGCGCGCCCTCCATGCCGATCACGACGCCGGGCGCGGTGTCCCGCCAGGCGCGGGTCTCCGCCGGCGAGTTGATGCCCAGCCGGGACGGGTGGTTGGGCAGCACCAGTGCATCGGCGATCCGGCCGGTGGCGACCGCGTTCTGCAGGAACTTCAACGCCTGCACCGCGATCGCCTCGTTGGCCGGGGTGCCGTCGCGGGTGCCGTTCACCCGCGCGTCGAACCGGGAGACGAACTCCTGCAGCAGGCTGCCCTCGTTGCGGCCGGGCGCGAGCATCAGCGTGGTGTGCTCGCCGGCCGGGATGTTCCACTCCAGCCCGGTGAAGACGAGCACGTCCTCGTACTGCCGCCGGGCCGCGGCGATGTCCGCCACCAGCGGCGGGACGCTGTACTTCGCGAACGGGACGTTGCCGTGGTCGGTGATCGTCAGCCAGCTCAGGCCGTGCCGGGCCGCGCGCTCGACCTGGGTGGCCACCGGGTACATGGCGTCGTTGCTGTACTGGCTGTGGATGTGGTGGTCGCCGGCGAGCCACGTGTAGCCGTCGTTCTCCTCGTGCGCCTGCGCGGAGGTGCCGCGGCTGAGCGCGGCGCCGGCCACGAGCCCGGTGCCGAGCAGGAACTTGCGACGGTCGGTCTGTCCAGTCATCACGAAACCTTGGTGTAGACGACGCCGAGCGTGTCGACTTCGTTGCCGGAGCGGCCGTGGAAGCCGGCGATCTGCCAGCCGACGGGCGCGGTGTAGGTGACGGCGTTCAACGTCTTGGAGCCACCGGACAGCGTGCGGCCCGTGTTCGTCGTGAAGCGGGCGAAGAAGATTCTGGTGCGGCCGCCTTGAACTGTGCCGGAGTGGAGAGTGACCGAGGTCAGGTACTCCCCCGGCTGCCAACGTCAGCTGCTGCGCCGTTCCGCCGCCACCGCCGTGGGTGAAGGACGTGCCGTCAGCGAGCGTGAGGCCGACCTGGTCGACGCGCGAGCCCGGCGCGGAGGCTGACCCCGGTGACCCGCTGCGCCGGTGGCAACGCGTGGCGACGTCGGTGAACGCGTCGCCGTGCGGTCCGCCCCACGTCGTCGCTCAGCGACAGGGCGGGGTTGCAGCGTCCACCGGAAGTCCGCCGCGATCGGGTAGTGGTCGGAGAGCATCTTGTTCGTCGGCCGTGCGGAACGCCGGCGTTCTCGTTGGCGTACCGGGTCAGCGTCCAGCGTGATGTACCTGTTGCCGCGGTAGAGGATCTTGTCGACCACCTCGCACGCGTCGGTGACGTCGTGCGTCGTTGCAGACCATCGCCGGGCTGCCGGCGGCCGGCGGCACGCCGCCCCGTTCCTCCTGCACCCACGCGTCGGTCAGGCCGTTGGCGGAGACGCAGTTCGCGGATGTTGTCACCGGTGCGGGTGTAGCGGGTGTTCGTGTCGCCCGCGACCACCACCGCGTTGCCGGCCGAGTGGGCGGCGATGAAGCGCGACAGCTCGGCTGATGTTGGCCCGCCGGGCGGCCAGGTCGGCCGTCCCGGTGCACCGGCGTTGGTGTGCAGGTTGTAGAAGTCGATCGAGCACGCCCTCGGCGAGCCGGAGCCGCGACCAGGTGAAGCCCTTGGGGGTCAGGCAGTCCGTCCCGTTGCACCTGTCCCACTTCTCACGGGCGAAGTCGCGTGTACGGGTAGTCGGCCAGGGTGTTGAGCCCGTCGCCGAACGGGACGCCGCCGCTGGTGGGCGTGCGGACCGGGTGCGTGTTGTTCGCGTAGAGGGACGCGTGGTAGTTGAAGTCCTCCTGCACGTGCACGACGTCGTACGGCCTGATCCGTTGACCGATGATCGGCGTGTTCGCCCTCGGGCTGCCGCTGGACAGTCCTTCCGGCAGTCCGGCCACGTTGTAGCTCAGCACCGAGAACGTCCCGCTGGACGGCGGCGCGGCCGCGACGGGAAGCGCGGCCCCGGTCAGCACGCTCGCAACCGCTAAGCCGATTGCAGCAACGGATCTGACCAACCGGCCCACTCGCACGCACGACTCCTGACTCACGTTCGAGTCGACGACGCGAGATTAGAACAACGCGAGAATTTTTCATATATCGTGGACATGACAACACCGTGTACACAAAGCAAAGGGGACCGGAGCCTCCTCGTTCTGCGGAGAGGCGTCCGCGACTTCACGAACAATCGGCGCCGACGGCGGCGGCGCTGTTCCGGCGATCGGATAGGCGGGCATGATCGGCGTCCAGTCCCTCCCGGAGCGCAGCGATCAGAAAGGATCTGTGCGATGTCCGCCGACCCGGCGCAGACCACCGCTCGCGCGACCAACCGCAGCACCTCCGCCACGATCCCGCCCACCATCCTGAGGTACCTCACCGCGGTCATCGACGAGGCCGGTGCCGATCTGCGGCCCGCGCTCGCCCGCGTCGGACTGGACGAGAGGATGCTGGAGTCGGCCGACCTGCGAGTCTCCTACCGCCAGGGCAGCGAGGTCATCCGCCGCGCCCTGCGGCTCGCCGGCAACGACAGCCTCGGTCTGCTCGTCGGTGCGCGGCAGCATCCGACCGCGTGGGGCCTTCTGGGGTTCGCGCTCATGGCCGCCGGCACCCTGCGGGACGCCATCGAGACCGGCGTGCGCTTCCAGAACCTGTCCGGCGCGATGGTGGTGTGGTCCGCCGGCCAGTCCGACGCGGACTTCGCCCTGTGGGCCGACCTGCCCGATCCGGAGATGGACGCGGGTGTCGGCGCCTTCCTGGTCCAGGAGGCGTTCGCGAGCGTCGTCACCGTCGCCCGGCTCGCGCTCGGCGCCGAGTTCTGCCTGCGCCGGGTGGAGTTCGCCTTTCCCGCCCCGCTCGACACCACCCCGTACACCGGCCTGTTCGGGTGCCCTGTCCACTTTTCCGCTCCTCGCAGCGGTGTGGTGTTCCCCGCCCCGTTCGTACGCAGCGAGATGCCCGGACGTGACCCGGTCACGTTCTCGTCGCTGACGAGACTGCTGGACGGCCAGGTGGCGTCCCGGCGCTCCCGCCAGGACCTGCTCGAGGTGCTGGAGATCTCGATCGCGCAGAGCCTGCCCAACGTGCCTTCCTTCGCCGGGCAGGCACGCAGGCACGCGACGGGAGAACGCACGCTGCGCCGTCGCCTCGCCGAGTGCGGGACGACCTACGAGGCACTCGTCGACGGTGTGCGGCGGGAGCGGGTCGAACTGCTGCTGCGCCTGCCGGACGACCTGACGCTCACCGACATCGCCCGCAGGTCGGCTTTTCCGACGTCCGCGCACTGCGACGGGCTATCCGCCGCTGGCACGACATGACCCCCTTGCAGTTGCGTGACTCGATGAACGAGCAGGACGGTTCCGGCTGATCATCTGGTGCGGATCCAGACGGTCTTCTCCCTGGTCCACTGGTCGAACGCGGTCGTGGACTTCTCCACGCCGCCGAACCCTCACTGCTTCCAGCCACCGAACGGCGTCGTGATGTCGCCCTCGCTGCTGGAGTTCACCGAGTCGACGCCCGCGTGGATACCTCGTGCTAGCCGCCACGCCTCGTCGATGTCCGCTTCACACCGAGGCCGCGAGTCCGTACTCCGTGTCGTTCTCGAGCCGCACCGCCTCCTCCTCCGTGGCGAAGGTCTGCACTCTCACCACTGTACCGAACAGCTCCGTGGTCAGCAGTGCAGGCCTTCCGGCAGACCCGCCGTGCGGACCCGCGCACCCTCCTCCCACGCGTCCTCTACCGCCTGAGCTACCCGGTGCACGCCCGCCACGCTGATCAGCCGCTCTATCCCGTGTCCGGATCTGACGGATCCCCGTTCCCCAGTGCGCCGCCGCGGCGGTGAACCGGGCACCACCTCTCCGATCACGCACGTGTCGTGGTGGCCGTCGTTCACGAGACCCGCCTTTCCGCTGTTCCGGACTCCGCGACCCAACGTAGGGATCCGGCGGTCACCGCGAACTGGCCTCACCGGCCGCCGAGGGGACCACAGCGGCCGATCTGCTGTCCGCCGCAGTCGTCATCCGCAGCAACGGCAGCGAACGACGACCGTGCCGGCCGCGAACACCACGCCCAGCACCACGGCGTTGTCCAGCAACAGGCTCACGGCCAGCGGCCCCAGACCGGTCCCCAGTGCCGACGCGCCGCTGAGCGAGGCGACCAGCCGCCCGGACTGGTCGAGCACCGCCGCCGCGGCCATCATCTGCACCACCACGGCCAGCTGACACACCTGCCACACCAGCACGCCACCGTGAACACCACCGGCTCGTCGCTGATCACGGCCATCGCGATCGAGACCGCCTCCACGACAACGAAACCGACCATCGACGCCAGCCGTCCGAACCGGCGCGCCGCCGGTGCTCCCGCCACCGCGCCGGCCAGAGCCACGACGCTCGACACCGCCAGGATCAGCGACACCGTCGTGGCGTGCAGGCCGGTGTGCTCCCGGCCGAGCACGGCGCTGTAGGCCCAGGCGCCCTGGGTGATCGTCCAGAGCAACGCGGTGCCGGTCAGCAGGACGGCGGAGGCCGGGACCGGCTGCGGTTTCACCAGTGCGGAAGTGCGCATCTCCGAGCGCTCGCCCACGACACCGGCAGGCACGGCGGGGTTCTCCGGCAGCCGTCCCACCAGGAACCAGGCAGGCACGCAGCACACCGCGAGCAGGAAGAACCCGGCCCCGGCGAACCGCTCGTTCGCGAGCGGCACCGCCACGATCATCAGCGCGGCGACCACCACCGTGCCCGCCACCGCGACCGCCGAGGACCGATCGGGATCCTCCGTTGCCGCCAGCGCCGCCATGGCCGCCGCGTAGACGATGCCGAGCGCGGCTCCCAGCAGCAGGTTGGTCAGCAGCAGGGTGACCGGATCCTCCGCCACCCCCACCCACAGCGCCCCGAACGCCGTGAGCACCAGGCCGAGGCGCGCCATCGCCGCCCTGCCCGGCCCGGAGGCGCGGGCCGCGAGCAGGAGTGTCACCACGGCGGTGGCCGTCAGCTGCGCCGCACCCACCAGTCCCGCGCCCGCTCCGGACACCCCGGCCCGGGACCCGAAGTCGTCGATGAACACCGGCATCACGCACGTGCCGGCACTGCCCATCGCGACCCCGGCGATCAACGCCACCGCGACGGGGAACGACAGCTTCGTCATCGCTCAGCTTGCCCGGACGTCGTGGCCGGGGCCAGGTCGGAACGCTCGTGCACGAGCTCCCAGCGGCCACCGTCGCGGCGGGCCAGTCCGCGGCGGTCCAGGTCCTTCAGGTACCGGGCCCTCCCTCGCTCACCGCGCTTGCGGAGGAACGGAAGGATCTTCGGCAGCAGGTTGGGCAGCACCATCACCAGCCGCACGCCGATCGACTCGCTCGGCCGTGCGTAGGTCTCGAGCCGCGGCTTGTCGAGCATGCCGACGACGGCCGCCACGACGTCGGACGGCTGCTGCGGCGGCTCCTGGAACTGCAGGATGTCGCCGCCGCCCTGGACGGCGTCCAGGCGCAGCATCGGCGTGTCGGTCGCCGACGGCAGCACCGACCCGACGAGGATGCCCTTCTCCCGCAGGTCGAGCCCGATCGACAGCATCGCGCCGCGCAGGCCGAACTTGGACGCGGAGTACACCGGCGACTCGCCCTGGGGGAAGATGCCGGCCAGCGACCCGATGCTGATCACGCGCGGGTCGTGCGACGCCCACAGCAGCGGAACGGCCAGACGGGTGGTGACCAGCGGCGAGGTGAGGTTGAGGCCGATCTCCTTCACGATGCCGGGGATCCCCCGCTCGTCGAACCGCGCGGAGATGTTCATGCCGGCGTTGTTGACCAGCACGTCGAGCCGGCCGTACTCGGCGCCGATCCGCTCGAAGAGCTCCTCGATCCGCGCCCAGTCCAGCAGGTCGCAGCCGACGCCGAGGTGCCCGCCGCCGGGCAGTTCCTCCGCGACCTTCCTGGCGCGGACCTCGTCGATGTCGACCACGACGCACTGGGCACCGCCCGAGGCGAACCGCCGGCACAGTGCGCTGCCGATACCGCCCGCACCTCCCGTGACAGCGATGACCTTGCCCCGGAAGTCGTAGCTCATGGTCGGTCCTGTCCTACGTGACGGCCGGAGTCCGGCGACGAGTCTTTCTCGTTGTCACGAGGCTATGGACGTATTACGTGCCCGGAACTGGCCGACGCGGCCAGAGAGGGAACTCCAGCGGCCATGCGACTGCCGCCGAAGGCGGAAGCCCTCGGCGGCAGTCGTTCGAAATGGACAGGATCAGGCGGTCGTACCGGTGACCGTGTTCCCCGACTTGGTGACGTAGTAGGTCACCTTGGCGCCGCTCCAGAAGTGGAGCGTGACCGTCACCCGCGAGTCGTCCTTGAGGTTCTTCTTGAAGAACTCCGGCTTCAGGACGGTCAGGCGATCGGAGTAGTTGGGCGCGAACGCCACGTCGAACTCCTTGAAGGCCGTCCACTCGTGCGGACCGGCGAAGGTGCCGTCGTCGTACTTGGCCTCCATGGTGGCGAGCTGGTCGCCGCGGAAGTTCGTCGGGATCTCGAACTTCTCCGGCGTCCCCGTGGTGTTGGACAGCACCGGCGTGTCATACGTCAGCACGTAGAACCGCCACGGCACGCCCTTGGAGAACTTGGCCGTCAGCACCGCGTTCGTGCCGTAGTTCCGCGAGCCGCTCAGCCTGGTCAGCGCCGAGGCCGTCAGGGTGAGCTGGTCGCCGTCGATCGTGTAGTCCCGGCCCCGCGACAGGGCGACGTTTCCGTTGTACAGCCCCGCGAACGACGTGCCGTTGAGGTTGAGCTTGATCGTCCTCGCGGTGATGGGGCTCGTCTTGCCGGTGAACACCTGGTCGGTGTAGGCCGTGGCGGAGCGGGTCGTCCAGCTCGACTTGATGTGCGCGAAGAGCTCGGGGTCCTTCCACTGGAACGAGGTGCGGTCGAAGTGCTGACCGTTGTCCCACAGCATGGTGGTGATCTTCTTGGTACGGGCGTAGTAGCCGATGTACTCGAAGAACTTCAGCTTCTCGCCCTGCTCGATGGTGCCGGTGTGCCGGTCGAACCCGAGCAGCCCGAACTCGCCGAGGATCACCGGGATGCCCCGCGCGACGAAGCTGTCGTGCACGCGGTCGAACGAGTCGGTGAGGTGCTTCTCGGCGGTGGCGTCGTAGCGCGTGCCACCCGCGACGTTCGCGCTGAACGGCCAGTAGCCGTAGGAGTGCACGGTCGCGATCAGGTTGGGGTCGTTCAGCCCGCGGATCTGCTCCACCAGCGGGTCGATGTACACCTGGTCGGTCGAGGTGTGCAGGGTCGGCAGGACCAGCAGGCGGGTGGCGTTGTTGCCGCCCGAGCGGCGCACGATGTCGTGGAACGAGGCGTTCAGCTCGGCGTTGAGCGCGATCTCCTGGGGCTTGCCGGTGCTCCCGGCGAACTGCGGCTCGTTCCAGCTCTCGAACGTCAGCTTGGGCCCGAACTCGGTGAAGGTGCCCGCCAGCTGCGTCCACATCTTGTTGAACTGGTCGAGCACGCGGTCGTGCTCGGCCGGCATCGCCGACATCCACTGCCACGAGTCGTGGTGAATGTTGACCATCACGTACAGGTCGCGCGCCAACGCCCAGCGCACGACCTCCTTGACGCGGGCGAGGTAGTCCGCCTCGATGGTGTAGTCCGGTCCCTGCCCCAGGTGCTTGCTCCACGTGACCGGGATGCGGATGCTCTTGAAGCCCTGCGCCTTCACGTTGTCGAGCAGCTCTTCGGTGATGCGCGGGTTGCCCCACGACGATTCGTCGAGGCCCGTCGAGTCGAGCGTGTTGCCGAGGTTCCACCCCGGCTGCATCGCCGCGGTGTGCTCCATCGCGGTGAGCTGCTTGCCACCGTGGACGCAGGTGACACCGTTGAGCGAGAACGACAACGGCGCCGTGTTGGCGTGGCCCCAGGTGCCCATGAAGCCGAACTTCACCGTCGCCTGCGGCGCGAGCTTCGCGTTGTGGCCGGTGCCGGCGGCGGTGACCACTCCGGCGTCGGACTCGGTGATCTTCGCGTTCCAGGCGTTGCCGGCCTGCTGGGCCGACGGCCACTCCCAGCTGAGCTTCCAGCCGTCGACGGCGGCACCCAGGTTGGTCACGGAGACGTCGGCCTTGAAGCCGCCCTCCCACTGGCCCGACACCGAGTAGGTGACCTTGCAGCCGGTCTCCGCCGCGACGGCCGTGGCCGGCGTGACGGTCGTCGCCAGGGCGGTGAACCCGGCCAGCGCGGCACCGAGAACTCTCCGTGTTGTGCGGCGTAGTGCGAACATGAACCCTCGCAATCAGTTGAACGGCTGGTAGTCGAACCAGTCGAAGTGGACGGTGCCCTCGGCCGCGTACAGGCCGATGACCCGGCCGGTGAAACCGCCGGCTACCTCGGTCGAGAGGTACTTGCCGTCGAGCGCGGCGAGTGGCGTGAACGTGCCGTCGGGCTCTTCCACGCCGAACGAGAGGGTGTCGGGCCCGGAACGCGCGTCCCGCAGCGTCCGCGCCTCGTCCACCCGCACGACGAGGACCAGCGGCCCGGCCGGTGCCGGCCGGGACGCGACCACGGTGCGCAACGGGCCGATGCGGGCGAGCACCCGAACCTCGCCGGACGCCACCTCGATCTCGTAGTGGTGTTCCTCGTCCAACCGGACCGCGAGACCACCGCTGCCATCAGCGGGATCGATCAGCGTGCGGGCGAGGCACGACCGGTGCTGCTGGCGCCGGCCGACGAACACGACGGCGGGATCGTCCAAAGAGGACCCGCGGGCGTGCAGGGTCAGCCACCCGGAGCGGTCCTTCGTGGTGCAGTGCTGCTCGGAACGGTCGCGCAACGACACCCAGCACGGCTGGAGCTCGTTGAGGTCGAAGTGGTCCAGCTCCGGCACCAGGGGGCCGGGCGGGGCGGACACCGGCGCCCCGACGACCGGCCAGTCGTCGACCCAGGTCACCGGCGCCAGGAAGGTCTCCCGGCCGAGCACGTGCCAGCCGGGGGTGCCGCCGCCGGGCCGCACGCCGAGCAGCACCATCCACCAGGAACCGTCGGGCCCCTGCACCAGGTCGGCGTGACCGGTGTTCTGGACGGGCTCGTCGGTGCTGCGGTGGCTGAGGATCGGGTTGGCCGGGCACGGTTCGAACGGGCCGTCCGGCGACGAACCGCGGGCGATCGAGACGCCGTGACCCCGTTCCGTGCCGCCTTCCGCGATCAGCAGGTACCAGTAGTCGCCGATCCGGTACAGGTGCGGAGCCTCCGGCGCCTTGGCCCGGTCCGTGCCGGACCAAAGCCGTTGCGACGCACCGAGAACGGCACCGGTGGCCAGGTCGACGCGGTACTGGTGCACCCCCGCCATCGTGCACCAGCAGTTGCCCTCGTCGTCCCAGGCGAGGTCCGGGTCGATGCCGTGGACCTCGGGCAGCCGGATCGGGTCCGACCACGGCCCGGCCGGATCGGTGGCGGTGAACACCATGTTGCCGCCGCCGTGGCTCACGCTCGTGACGATCAGCCAGAACCGGCCGTCGTGGTGGCGCAGCGTCGGCGCGTAGATTCCGGCCGACGACGGGGTTTCCGCGGTCAGGAGCAGCTGGCTCGGCCGGTCCAGCGCGTTGCCGATCTGGGTCCAGTTCACCAGGTCCCGGCTGTGGAACACCGGGATGCCGGGGAAGTACTCGAAACTGGAGCACACCAGGTAGTAGTCCTCCCCGACCCGGCAGACGCTCGGGTCGGGATGCATCCCCGCGACAACGGGGGCGGCGGCGTCGGTCACCGTCAGACTCCTCGTGTTGTGAGCCGGTACAGCACGGCGGAAGGTGCCGCGGGCAGCGTCACCGTGAGTTCGCCGGGAGCCCACCGCGCCTGCGCCGGACCGGCGGCCGGGTAGAGCTTCTCCACCTCGACGTCCACATCGGACAGTAGCGGGAACGGCAGCGTAACGGTGTCCTCCTCACCGAGACGACGCCAGACGGTGACGTAGGTGGCGGAGGGCGTGGACATGGCCACGCGATCCACGGGTCTTCCCAGCCGGGCAGGCCGAGCGGCCAGGCCGGCACCGCCCGCACCAGGTCGGCGCGGATCGCCTTGTAGACGGTCAGTGCCTCGCGGACGAGCGCGCTCGCCTCCGGCCCCAGATCCGCGATCTTCCCGGACAGGTGGACGCGGCCGAGCAACGCGTTCGCCATGGTGAACGCGACCTCGTCGAGCGTGTCCTCCGGTTGCGGGTAGGCCCAGACCGCGGCCTGCTCCGGCGTCATCGCGGTCGGTGCGGCGGCCGCGATGGGCGCGTAGCGGTCCAGGTTCTGCTGGTCGCTCGTGGACTGCAGCTGCATTCGCGACAGCAGCGCGTGGTCGATGCGCATGCCGCCGGAGGCGCAGTTCTCCAGGACCAGGTGCGGGTGGCGGTCCAGCACGCCGTCGAGCCAGTCGAGGTGGGCACGGTTGGCGCCGAGCAGGCCGTCGGCCGGGTTCTCGCCGGCATTCGAGCTGGTGCCCGAACCGGGGTTGATGTTGTGGTCGAGCTTCAGGTAGCCGACGCCGTACTCCCCGACCACGCGGTCCACCACCTCGTCCAGGTGGGCGCGGGCGGCGGGGTGACGCAGGTCCAGGTGATAGCGGACGCAGTCGGCGACGCGAACGCCGTCACGGCGGAAGAACGCCTCCTCCGGCAGGGTTTCGGCGATCGGGCTGCGCACTCCGACGACCTCCGGCTCCAGCCACAGGCCGGGAACCATGCCCCTGTCCCGGATGCGGTCCAGCACCTCCCCGAGGCCACCGGGGAACCGGGTGCCCGACGGCTGCCAGGCGCCGACGGTGTCCCACCAGTTCTCGGCCACCTCGGCGTACCAGCCGGCGTCGATGACGAAGTACTCCGCGCCCGCGTCGGCCGCGGCGTCGATCAGCGGCAGCAGCTTGGCCGTCGTGGGTTCGCCCATCAGGCAGTTCATGTAGTCGTTGAAGATGACCGGCAGACCCTCGTGGTCGGGGTGCGGCCGGCGGGTCACGCGGCGGTAGCGGGTCAGCGCGGCGAACGCCCCGTCCAGCCCGCTGTCCGGTCCACCCTCGGCGCTGATGGCCAGTGAGACGGGCACGGTGCGGAACTCGGCACCGGGTGCCAGTACTCGGCTCCAGCCGTGATCGTGCCCTTCCGGGCCGAGCAACGCCACGTAACCGGCGCCTTCGTACTGGCCGCACTCCCAGCGCCAGCCACCGCCGTTGTGCTCGATCTGCCACACCCAGGTCCGGCCGGTCGAGCGGTCCGTGAGCCCGCCCATCGGCAGCCGGCCGCCGCTGGACCAGACACCTTGTCCTGCAACGATGAACGCGCTCTTGGGGCGGGGTGCGTGGTGTCGTCCGCCCCGGTCCGGCGAGGTCAGGTGCATCGGCTCGCTCCGCCACCGGCATTCCGCGAGCCAGTCGTTCTCCGCCCACAGCACGTCGGCACTGTCCGGCGTGAATCCGCACACCACGAGCGACGTGACCGACTCCAGGCGCAGCGGAGCGTTCCCCTCGTTGCGCACGAGAACCTCGCTGCGCAGCACGGGAATGCCGTCTGGCGACCGGTAGGTCACCTCCGCGACCAGCCCGGTCTCCTCGTCGCGGAGCTCGAAGACGAGCACCTGCCAGTCCTTTTCGGACAGTTCGCGGTGCGACCGGTACCGCAGCCGCTCACCGATGGCGGTACCGGCGAGAAGCTTGCTCGACCAGATGCTCCCGTGGTTCGCGGCCATCACCCCCACCAGCGGCAGTGGTGCGCCGGAACCGCGTTCGCCGGGCAGCGTCAGCCGGACCGTGCCGTCCTCGGCGATGCCGAACTCGCACTGCAGGGCCTCGTGGCCCCAGCGAATCGTGGTCACAGCGGCTTTCCTTCCCGCAGCACGACACACCCGCCGGACGGCACTTCCGCCACCGGACCACCCGTGAGCAGGTCGTGGCCGGCTTCGGGCAGCGTCACGGCCTCGGCGCCGTGGTTGAGCACGACGTGCCAGCGGCGGCCGTCCTCGCCGTGGCGGGTGACGGCCTCGACGCCGGCCGGCAGTCCCGGCAGCACCGGGCCGACACCGGCGGAGTCGAGCAGCCGGGCGACCAGTGCCGCGTAGTCCGCGTCGTCGAGGCGGGTGGACAGGTACCAGCCCTCTCCCGCGCCGTAGCCGTACCGGGTGAGCGCCGGGGAGTCGGCGAGCGTGCCGTGTGTGTAGGCGACGACCGTCTCGGCGCCCACCGACCGAACGGACTCGGTCCAGACCGTGGCGTGCGAGCCGTCGGAGAGTGCGATCCGCTCGTCGCGCCGCAGCGGCCGGTACTCCTCGACCCGGATGCCGAGCGCCTCCCGCAGCGGTGCGGCAGGGTAGCCGCCGAGCCGGGCGTGCATGTTGCTGTCGACCGCTCCGTTGAAGTGCTGGACGAGCAGCGTGCCGCCGTTGACGACGTAGCGCCGCAGGTTCTCCGCGCCCGCGTCGGAAAGCAGGTACAACGCCGGTGCGACGACGAATCGGTAGCTGCTGAGGTCCACTTCCGGGTGGGCGAAGTCGGTGATCACGCCGGCGTCCCACAACGCCCGGTGGGCGTCCCGCAGTGCGGAGTGGTAGTCGAGCTCGGACGAAGGCAGGCCGTCCGAGTTCATCGCCCACCAGGCGTCGGAGTCGTGGAGCACGGCCACCTGCGCCGTGACGGTCGAGCCGGCCAGCTCGGCCAGGCGGGCGACGGCCGCACCCGTCGCCGTCACCTCGGCGAAGACGCGGCTGTCCGACCCGGTGTGCGGGACCATCGCGGAGTGCCACTGCTCGGCCCCCGCCTTGGACTGGCGCCACTGGAAGAACAGCGCCCCCTCGGAGCCGCGCGCGATGTGGCCGAGCGAGTGCCGCATGATCTCGCCGGGGTCCTTGGCCAGCGTGCGGCCCTTGTCGTAGACGGTGCTGGTGCCCTGTTCCATCAGCAGCCACGACCCGCCGCCCGCGAACGAACGGGCCCGGTCGGCGGCGAACGCGGCGTCCGCGGCCGCGCCGAGGCCCGGCCGGTCCGGGTAGTGGTCGATCGCGACCACGTCGACCTCGCGGCCCAGCGCCCACAGGTCGATGTTCTGGTAGCCGGGCATGCATCATGTTGGTCGTCACCGGCAGGTCGCTGTGCTCGCGGATCGCGTCCCGCTGCTCGGAGTAGGCGGCGATCACCTCGTCGGAGAAGAACCGGCTGAAGTCCAGGGTGTGGCCGGGATTGCGGTGCCACTGGGTGGCCCGCGGCGGCAGGATCTGTTCCCAGCTGCCGTACCGCTGGCTCCAGAACGCCGTCCCCCATGCCTCGTTGAGCGCGTCCAGCGAGCCGTACCGCGCACGCAGCCAGACCCGGAACGCGGCGGCGGTGTGGTCGCACCAGCACAACGTGACGTACTCGTTGTGCACGTGCCACATCGCCAGCGCCGGGTGGTCGCCATAACGTTGCGCCAGCGCGGAAGCGATGCGCCGAGCCGCCTCGCGGTAGGCCGGAGCGGTGAGGCAGTAGGTGTCGCGGCTGCCGTGGCACCAGCCTGGTGCCGTCGGGGGTGACGGGCATGGCGTCCGGGTGCGCCAGCGTGAACCACGGCGGCGGAGAGGCCGTCGGCGTGGCCAGGTCCACGTGCACACCGTTGGCGTGCAAGCGATCCATGTGGGCGTCGAGCCACTCGAAGTCGTAGCGGCCCTCCTCCGGCTCCAGCAGCGCCCAGGAGAAGACGCCGACCGTGGCCAGGTTGACCCTGGCCTCGCGCATCAGCTCGTCGTCCTCCTTCCAGACCTGCTCGTCCCACTGCTCGGGGTTGTAGTCGCCGCCGAAGGCGAGCCCGCCGAGCTGGTCGGTCAGCCGCCGGGTCGTCACGCCTCCTCCTCGCGCACCGGCAGGCTGGCGCCGTCACGCAGGAACAGCGGGATGCGTTCGATCGGGGCCGCGACGTTCACCGTCTGGCCGCCCTCGTGCTCCGCGCCGGTCCATGCGTCGGTCCACCGGGCACCGGCGGGCAGGTAGACCTCGCGCTCGCGCAGGCCCGCCTCGGTGATCGGAGCCACGAGCAGGTCGGGGCCGAGCAGGAAGGCGTCCTCGACCTGCCACGCCGCCGGGTCGCCGGGGAACTCGACGAACACCGGCCGCATCGGCGGCACGCCGGTCTCGGAGGTCGTGCGCATCTGCGCCATCACATAGGGGCGCAGGCGTTCCCGCAGCCGCAGGTGCCCGGCGAGGATCTCGTAGGCCTCCTCGCCGTAGGACCAGACCTCGTTGTTCAGGCCGGTCATCGCCGGCTCCAGCACCTGCTCGTCGCCGCGGAAACCGTGCAGGCGGAACAGCGGGCAGAAGGTGCCGTACTGGAACCAGCGCACGAGGACCTCGCGGTACGCGGGATCGTCCGGGTCGCCGCCGTGGAAGCCGCCGATGTCCGTGGTCCACCAAGGGATTCCGGACATCATCACGTTCAGGCCGGCCTTGATCTGGGTGCGCAACGAGGCGAAGTCCGTGCCGATGTCGCCGGACCAGAGCGCGGCGCCGTACCGCTGCGCGCCCGCCCACGTGGAGCGGTTGAGCGAGATGATCTCGTTCTCGCCCTCCGCGCGCAGTCCGTCGTGGACGGTGCGGGCGTTCTCGCGGGGGTAGAGGTTGCCGACCTCCAGGCCGGGACCGGCGTGGTAGCGCAGGTTGTACTGGTGGCCGGGCTTGAGCTCGGGCTCACCGGCGTCCAGCCAGAACACCTTGATGCCGAGCTCGTGGTACCCCTGCCGGATGCGCTCCCACACGTACTCGCGGGCCTCCGGGTTGGTGGCGTCGTAGAAGGCGACCTGCGCGGAGTAGGCGCCGAGCCCCTTGTCCGGCCAGTCGGCGTGCGCCATCGGCCCGAACTCGGTGCCGATGAAGAAACCCTGGTCCAGCATGGGGTGGTAGGTCTCGCTGGCGGGGCTCACCGACGGCCAGACCGACACCATGAGCTTGACGCCCATCTCGTCCAGCTCGCGGACCATCCCCGCCGGGTCGGGCCACTCGGCGGGGTCGAACTTCCACTCGCCGAGGTGCGTCCAGTGGAAGAAGTCGCAGACGATCACGGACAACGGCAGCCCGCGCCGCCTGTACTCGCGCGCGACCTCCATCAGCTCGTCCTGGGTGCGGTAGCGCAGCTTGCACTGCCAGAAACCGGAGGCCCACTCGGGCAGTTCCGGCGCGTGGCCGGTCGCGTCCGCGTACCCGCGCAGCACGTCGGCCGGCTGCCCCGCGGTGAACCAGTAGTCGATCTGGCGGGCGCTGTCGGCCACCCACCGGGTGCCGGTCTCGGCCAGCTCGACCCGGCCGATGGCCGGCGAGTTCCACAGCAGGCCGTAGCCGCGGTCGGAGATCAGCAGCGGGATGGTGACCTCGGCGTTGCGCTGGACGAGGTCGATGACCGCGCCCTTCTGGTTCAGCATGCCGTGCGTGTGCTGGCCCAGGCCGTAGAGCCGTTCTCCCGCGTAGGCACGGAAACGCTGCTCCAGCCGGTGGTGCCCGTTGCCGGTCGCGGTCGCGAGGCGCGGCCCCGGCCACCAGAAGTGGGCGGGCTGCTCGGCGAGGAGCTCGGTGCCGTCCTCGGTCCTGATGAACGTCAGCAGGCCCGCCGACGCGGCGAGCTCCGGCGTGAGCTGACCTTCGGTCCGCGCGTCGATCCGGACGGTCAGCCTGCCGTTGACCAGCGTCGCGTGGTGCTCGGAGATCTTGATCTCCGCCGTGCCACCGTCCGGCGGCGCGTCGAGCAGGGCGCCCGGCAGACCGTCGAGCAGCGGTCCGCCCGGGGTGGCCCGGACCCGGACGGCGTCGCGGCCCCACGCCTCGACGCGGAGGGTCTCGCCTTTGGCACGCCATTCGAGGGCGTTGCCGAGGTCTCGGAAGTGCGTGGGCATGCGCCGCTCCTCGCGGGTTGTTCTTCGGTGGTGAGGCCAGCGGACATCGGGACCGCGGACGTCCTGTCCGGGCCACCGAAGTCGGGTCTGTGAAATTTGGGGCAGCAGTCCAGCGGACCGCGGCGTCAGGGCTGTGACGTCAAGGACTGTGACGTCGAAGGCTGAGACGGCAAGGACTGCGACATTGAGGGCTGTGACGGCAAAGGCTGGGACATCACGGGCTGGGACATCACGGGCTGGGCGGCGGGCCGCGGCGCGGGTCCCGTGCTGTCCCGGATGGTCAGCGTCGGCGTGAGCAGCACCCGGTCGTCCACCTGCCGGGCACCGTCCCCCGCCGCGGCGAGCCGGTGCATGATCTGCTCTATGGCGACCCGGCCGAGCTCCTGCGCCGAACCGGTCACCGCGGTGAGCCGCGGCGCGAACTGCTCGGCGAGCTGGTCCTGGCACAGCGCGATCACCGAGACGTCCTCGGGAACGGTCCGCCCGCTCGTCCGCAGCAGCGTGAGCAGCGGGCCGATCGCGCCCTCGTTCTGCACCACGAAGCCGGTGGTCCCCGGCCGGTCCGCGAGGACGCGGGCAAGCGTTCCCGCGGTGCTCTCGTAGGTGCCCTCGCAGGCCCGGTGCAGGAACCGCAGACCGCGTTCCTCGGCCCGGTCCCCGAAACCGGCGAGCGTGCGCTCGGCGTAGCCGGCGTGCCGGTGGTAGACCCCGGAACCGTAACCGATGAACGCGACCTCGCGGTGACCGAGATCGGCCAGGTGGTCCGCGCACAACGCGCCGGCGGCGGCGAAGTCGTGGTCCACACAGGACAGTCCGCGGGCGTCGCGCGGCAGGCCGATGAGCGCGGCCTGGATGTTCTGCTCCCGCAGCACCGGGACGCGCTCGTCGTCGAGTTCGACGTCCATCAGGATCACGCCGTCGGCCAGTCCGCTGCCGGCGATCCGGCGCACACCGTCCAGGCCCTCGTCGTTGGTGATCAGCAGTACGTCGTAACCGTGCTGCCGGGCCGCCATGGTGACCGCCACCGCGATCTCCATCATCACCGGGACGTACACGTCGGTGCGCAGCGGCACCATCAGCGCGATGATGTGCGATCGCCGGCCCGCCAGCGCCCGCGCGCCGGCGTTGGGGTGGTAGCCGAGCTCCCGCACGGAACTCTCGACCCTGATCCGGGTCTGCTCGGAGATCGCGCGCTTGCCGCTGAGCACGTAACTGACCGTGCTGGACGACACGCCCGCGTGCTTGGCCACGTCGGCGATGGTCACCATAGTTTGTTCAGCCCTTGATAGCGCCAGTGAGCACGCCCGTGCGGAAGTGCTTCTGCACGAACGGATACACGATGAGCAACGGCACGAGAGTCAGCACCACCACGGCCATCTGCAACGACAGCGGCGCGGTCTGGGACACCGCCGTGCCGAAGCCCGAGTTGACCGAGCCCGGCATCCCGTTGCCGCGGTTGACATAGGTGAAGAGGACGTACTGCAACGGCCACTTCTCGCTGTCCGTCGGCATGTACAGCATGACGTTGAAGAACGAGTTCCAGTAGCCGACGCCGTAGAAGAGCGCCATCACGGCGGTCACCGCACGAGAGGTCGGCAGCACGATGGACCACAGGATCCGCCAGTCCCCCGCGCCGTCGATCCGGGCCGCCTCGATGAGGTCCACCGAGGTGCTCGAGTAGAAGGCGCGCAGGATCAGGATGTTGAAGACGGAGATCGCGCTGGGCAGGATCAGCGCCCACCACTCGCCGTAGCCGCCCAGCCCGGTGACGACCAGGAAGGTCGGGATCAGGCCGCCGTTGACGAACATGGTGATGATCAACAGGGTCAGCAGGAAGCGGTGCGCGAACGACCGCGAACGGGACAGCCCGTAGGCGCACATGACCGAGACCGCCATGGACACGAGGGTGCCGACCGCGGTGATCCCGAGACTCACCAGCAGTGCGGTGCGCACGGTGGAGTCTTCCAGCATGACCCGGTAGGCCTCGAAGGTCAGGCCGTCCGGCCAGATCACGAGGCCACCCGCGCGGGTGACCGCGGCCTGGGTGGACAGGCTGGTCACCACGATGATCCACAGCGGGACCAGCATGGCCAGCAGCACCACGCCGAGGGTCAGGCCCTTGGCGGCCTCGCCACCGACCGTCGGCGGCTCCTCCCAGGACGGGCGCTGGTTGCGCCGCTTGCGGCGGACGACAGGTTTCGGCGCGTCCGCGAGCTCGCTGCTGCGTTCGATGACGGTGAGTGTGTCGGTCATTTGCGGTACAACCCGTCCTCGCCGAAGGCGTGCGCCAGCTTGTTCGCACCAAAGATGAGCAGCAGGGAGATCACGCTCTTGAACAAGCCTGCCGCCGCGCCGTAGCTGTAGTCGCCGGTGGCGATGCCGTAGTAGAACGAGAAGGTGTCCAGCACGTCCGCCGTGTCGTAGCCGACCGCGTCCCGCTGGATGAGGAACTGCTCGAAGCCGACGGTCAGCGCGTTGCCCAGGCGCAGCACCAGCATCAGCACGATGACGCCGCGCAGGCCGGGCAGGGTGATGTGCCACAGCCGCCGCCACCGACCGGCACCGTCCGCCGCCGCCGCCTCGTAGAGGTCGGTGTTGATGGCGGCGAGCGCGGCCAGGAAGACGATGATCCCCCAGCCGGCCTCCTTCCAGATCACCTGGGCGGAGACCAGCAGCGCGAAGGTGTCCGGGTCCGTCATGACGTCCCAGGTACCGATGTCGTTGTTGCGCAGGTAGTGGTTGAGCGCACCCGCGCCGCCGAGCATCTGCTGGAAGATCGTGATGGCCAGCACCCACGAGAAGAAGTGCGGCAGGTACACGACGGACTGGATGAAGTTGCGCACCCGCAGGCTCAGCACCGAGTTGAGCAGCAGCGCCAGCGCGATCGGGACCGGGAAGAACAGGACCAGCTGGACGAAGCTCAGGTACAGGGTGTTCTGCACCGCGTTCCAGAACAGCGGGTCACCGAGCAGCCGCTGGAACTGGTCGAGCCCCGCCCAGGTGCTGTACCAGATCCCGGCCAGCGGGTCGTACTCCTGGAACGCCGTGACGAGCCCGAACAGCGGGACGTAGTTGAAGACGACGAGCAGGACGACGGCGGGCAGCGTCATCAGGATCAGCGACCGGTCGCGGCGCAGCCTCACCCGCCAGCTCAGCCGCGCCGGTCGCTCCGTGCGTTCCGGTCGGGCAGTGGTAGCGGTCGTCACTGTCCCGTGCCGTGCTTCTGCAGGACGTTGTCGTTCGTCCACTGGATCAGCTTGTCGCCGCCACCGCTGGTCTTCCAGCCCGCCACGGCTTCCTTCACCTCAGCCACCGACTTCTTGCCGTGGATGCAGTCCTTGATCGCGTCCTCGACCGACTGGGCGGCGTCCGCCGTGGCCTGCGCCTGCGGCATGCTGATGTTCATGTTCCAGAAGACCGGCTTGGCCAGCGTCTTCACGTTGGCGGCCTGCCAGGCGAGGTAGTCCTTGGTGACGTGCGGTACGCCGGGGCTGTTGGTCGCGGCGGCGGGGGCGGCCAGGAACGGGTAGGTCTGCGCCTGGACTTCCTTCTTGCCGGCCTCGGTGGCCGTCGGCACGCCGTCGGCCATCGTGAAGTGGGTGCCCTCGACCCCGAAGTTGACCATCGTGAACTCGGCCGAGCCGAACGGCGCCGCGAGGTAGTTCGCGATGGCCAGGCACTCTTCGATCTGCTCGGGCTTCAGGTTGATGTTGAGGTAGCTCATGATGCTGGCGCCCGCGCCCATGTCGACCCGCGGTGCGCTCTTGCCGTCGGCGGCGATGATGTTCAGTCGCCCCGCGCCGGTAGTTCGGGTTGGCGGCCCGGCCGGACTGGTGGTCGGCGAGGTTCCACGTCCCCGTGCCGCCGCTCCCGATCAGCGTCTTCCCGCCGAAGAACCGGGTGTTGGCGTTGGCGTTCTCGCCGGCCAGCGCGTCGGGGTGCACGTAACCGGCGGCCGCGAGCTTGTTGTTCCAGTCGAGCGCCGCGAGGAACTCCTCGGTCTCGAACAGGTGGACCAGCTTTCCGTTGTCCACCCGCCACTTCAGCGGCGCGCCGAAGGAGGTGTAGATGTAGCGGTACACGTCGTCGAACGCCCACACGCCGCCCTTGGCGTCGGTCAGCTCCTTGCCGAGCTTCATCAGGTCGTCGGCCGACTTCACCTGGTCGGCGGTGATGCCCTTGGCCTCGAGGATGTCGCGGCGGTAGTACAGCATGCCCGCGATGTTGAAGCCGGTGGCGAAGGACGGGATGCCGTACAGCTTGTCGCCCCAGGCACCGGTCCGCCACGCGGCGGTGGGAATGGCCGCGAGGTTGGGGTACTTCTTGATCTTGTCGCCGGACAGGTAGGGCGTCAGGTCCGCGAGCTGGTTGCCCACCAGCGTGCCGACGTTCATCTGGGAGTTCCACCAGGTCGGCAGCTGGATCCAGTCCGGCAGCCGCTTGGAGGCGGTCATCGTCGGGATGATGGTGTTGTAGTTGTTCCCGTCCGCCGGCTTCATCTCCAGCTGGGCGCCCAGCGCCTTGCTCATGGCCTGGTAGAACGCGTTGTCCGCCGGAGGAATGGTCCCCCACAGCGGCGTGACCGCGGCGTACTTGCCGCCCTTGCCCGGCACGCCGGACACCGTGGCGACCCGGTCGGCGGGGTAGCTGAGGAAGCCGGGGTTCGTGAACACGTCCGGGCCACCCGCCACGGAGGCGATGTCCGGCTTGATCGCCGTGTTCGGCACGAAGGCCGGCAACACGGCTTTGAGAGCGGCCTCGGAACCCACTCCGGCCTGCTGGACCGGGCCACCGCCGCAAGCCGACAGCAGCGGCCCCATCGCGACGAGCCCGGCAGCCGAGACGGCGGCGTTCAGGAAGCTTCTGCGGTTCAACTCGTTGCCCATTGGGAATCGATCCTTCATCGTCGAAGTGTCGAAGCGCTTAAACAGATGCCGGGGAGAGTAGTGACCTGGGTCGCATCAGACAAGCCGTTGACAGCAGAAACCCATGCATGACACCGTCGAAGCGCTTCAACGCCAAGTCCGACCCGAGGGGCTGCCACGTGGTTTCCGAGTCCGTGTCCACCGTCGCGAGCCTGTCCTTCCGCGACCCTGCGCTGCCGCTGCGCAAGCGCATCGACGACCTGCTCGGGCGGCTCACGCCCGACGAGCGGATCGCGATGCTGCACCAGTACTCACCGGCCGTGCCCCGGCTCGGCGTCGGCGCGTTCCGCACCGGGTCGGAGGCGCTGCACGGCGTCGCCTGGCTGGGTGTCGCCACGGTGTTCCCCCAGGCGGTCGGACTGGGCGCGACCTGGGACGAGGAGCTGGTGCGCCGGGTCGCCGAGGCCACCTCGGTCGAGCTGCGCGCGTTCCACTACCACCGCCCGACCGCCATCGGCACGGGCACCAACAGCCTGCAGGCGTGGGCGCCGGTGCTGAACCTGCTGCGCGACCCCCGCTGGGGCCGCAACGAGGAGGGCTACTCCGAGGACCCGGTGCACACCGCACGCCTGGGCGTGGCGTTCTGCGGCGGCCTGGCGGGCGACCACCCCCGGTTCCTGCGCACGGCCCCGGTGATCAAGCACTTCCTGGCCTACAACAACGAGGACGACCGCTGTGTCACCTCCTCCGGTGTGCGCCCGCGCGTGTTGCACGAGTACGACCTCGCGGCCTTCCGGCCCGTGGTCGAGTCCGGTACCGCGACCGGCGCCATGGCCGGCTACAACCTGGTCAACGGTCGCCCATGTCACGTGAGTCCGCTCATCGAGACGGAAATGCGCCGCTGGGCCGAGGTGACCGGCCACGAGCTGTTCCTGGTCAGCGACGCCGAGGCACCGTCCAACCTGGTCGATCCGGAGCACTACTTCGACGACCACGCCGAGTCCCACGCCGCCGCGCTCAAGGCGGGCATCGACAGCTTCACCGACCACGGTGAGGACAGCGCCACCCCGGTCGGCCGGCTGCGCGAGGCGTTGGAGCGAGGCCTGATCGACTCGTCCGATGTGGACCGCGCGGTGCGCCGGCAGCTGGCGGTCCGCTTCCGCCTCGGCGAGTTCGACCCCACCCTCGACCCCTACGCCGGCATCGGCCCGGAGGTCATCGACTGCCCCGAGCACCGCGACCTCGCCCTGCGCGCCGCGACCGAGTCGATCGTGCTGCTGCGCAACGACGGACTGCTGCCGCTGGAAGCCGGCCGCGCACCGCAGATCGCGGTCATCGGCCCGCTCGCCGACACGCTGTACGAGGACTGGTACAGCGGCACCCTGCCGTACGCGGTCACGATCGCGGACGGGCTCAAGGCGGTGCTCGGCGACGTCGTCGTCACCGAGGGCGTGGACCGGATCGCGCTGCGCTCCCGCACCAGCGGCGAACTGCTCGGCAAGACCGCGTTCGACGTCGTCGACTGGGGCGACGGCGTGGTGACCCTGCGCTCCGCCGAGACCCGCTGCTACCTGAGCCTTCGACGCGACGACGGCGCACTGGTCGCCGAGCAGGAGCTGATCAAGAGCTGGGACGTGTGCGAGACGTTCCGCCTCGTGCCGGCGGACGACTCCGTGTTGCTGCAGAACGTCCTGACGGGCCTCTACGCCGTCGTCGATCCCGTCGACGGCCAGGTGAGCGTCACCGCCCAGGACCCGGCGGCCGCCGAACGCTGGCAACGCGAACTGCTGCACGACGGCACCGCCGAGGCGCTGGAGCTCGCCGCCTCCGCCGACGTCGCGGTGGTCGTGCTCGGCAACCACCCGCTCATCCACGGCCGCGAGACCGAGGACCGCACGGGCATCGCGCTCCCGGCCGCCCAGGACGCCCTGCTGCGCGCGGTGCACGGGGTCCGCCCGGAGACCGCGCTGGTCGATGATGAGCAGCTACCCCTACGCCCTGGACTGGGCCGACGAGCACCTGCCCGCCGTGGTGTGGACGTCTCACGGCGGGCAGGACACAGGTACCGCGGTGGCGGCGGTGCTGCTGGGCGCCGAGCCGAGCGGCCGGCTGCCGCAGACCTGGTACCGCGGTGACGACGAACTGCCGCACCCGCTCGACTACGACATCATCAAGGCGGGCTGGACCTACCAGTACCACCGGACCGCGCCGCTGTACCCGTTCGGGCACGGCCTGTCCTACACCGGCTTCGGCTACGGCGACCTGCTGCTGTCCTCGAACACCGCCACGCCGAACAGCGCGGTGGACGTGTCGGTGACGCTCACCAACACCGGCACCAGGCAGGGCAGCGAGGTCGTCCAGCTCTACGTCCGCGCACTGGACGCGCGCTACGAGGCGCCCCGGCTGCGGCTCGCCGACTTCCGCAAGGTCAGCCTGGAGCCCGGCGAGAGCCGGGTGCTGGCCTTCCGGCTGTCCACCGACCAGCTGGCCCACTGGGACGTCGAGACCGGCGCCTTCACCGTCGACCCCGGCGCCTACGAGGTGCTCGTGGCCCGTTCCGCCGAGGACGTGGTGCTGACCGCGCCGCTGACGGTGGCCGGCAACGCACCGTTGCCGCGCATCGGCGTCGACCGAACCCTCGCGGCCGTCGACTTCGACGACTACACGGGCGTGTCCCTGGTCGACGCGACTCGCGTGACCGGCGACGCGGTCACGCCCGCCGGCTCCGAGGCGACGCTGTGGTTCCGGTCGCTGGACCTGTCCGGCGCGGTCCGGGTCGAGGCCGAGGTGGCGTTGGCTGAGGGTGCGGCGGGCCTGCAGTTCTGGGCGAACGACCTGTTGCTCGCGGACGTCACCGTCCCGCTCACCGGCGACCGGTACGCGTGGACGACGGTCTCCGCCGAGCTTCCGGCAGCCGCCGAGGGGGTCCACGACCTGCGGGTGACGTTGCACGGCGACGTCCGGCTCAGCACCTTCCGGTTCAGTTCCGCGGACGGCGTGGCCGGCTGAGACCGGTGGCCCGTCCTCTGGCGGTGGCGGGCCACCACCTCGGACCTCCGCCGCGCGCGTTCGTGCCCGGCGACCAGATCTGGTGGCCCCGTCTCCTGGCGGGAGCCGGGCCACCACCCCACCAGTACTCCCGCCGCACTGTGCCGGTGAATTCGTACCGGCGACCAGACGTGGTGGCCTGTCTTCCGGCGGGAGGCGGGCCACCACACCCAACCTCCACCACGCGCGGCCCCTGCCGGCCCAGCGACACGATTCTGGTGGCCCGTCTTCCGGCGGGGGACGGGCCACCTCCCACCTCGCGTACTCCCGCCGCACACTGTCGGCGAATTCGTGCCGGCAACCAGACGTGGTGGCCCGCCTTCTGGCGGGAGGCGGGCCACCACAACCTCCACCACACGCGGGACCCTGCAGGCGAAGTCGTACCGGCCACCACCCCACCCGAAGGAGCCGAGATGCCGTTGACCGACGCCACCCTCGACGAGCTCACCAGCTACCGGCCGCCCATGCAGGCGCCGCCGGACTTCGACGCCTTCTGGGAGCAGACCCTCGCCGAGGCGCGTGCGTGCGGAGGCGCGGTGAAGGCCGAGCGGGTCACCGACCGGTACCTGCTGCGCACCGTCGAGGTGGACGACGTGCGCTTCCCCGGCTGGAACGGCGAACCGGTGGCGGCCTGGCTGCTGCGGCCGCGCGGCGCCGAGGGGCCGTTGCCGGTCGTCGTCACGTACCTCGGTTACTCCTCCGGCCGCGGCCTGCCCACCGACCACCTGCTGTGGTCCGCCGCCGGTTACGCCCAGCTCGTCGTCGACAGCCGCGGCCAGGGCCACGACACCCCCGACCGCGACCCGGGCGGCCCGCAGTGGGCCAAGGGCTTCATGACCCGCGGCATCGACTCCCCCGCGAACTACTACTACCGGCGCCTCATGACCGACTGCGTCCGCGCGGTCGACGCGGTCGCCGAACTGCCCGGCCTCGACCCGGACCGGGTGATCGTCACGGGTGGCAGCCAGGGCGGCGGGCTCACGATCGCCGTCGCCGGGCTGGTGGGCGATCGCGTCGTGGCCGCGCTGCCGGACGTGCCGTTCCTGTGCCACTTCCGGCGGGCGGCCGAGATCAGCGGCGACGGACCGTACCCGGAGCTCGCGGAGTACCTGCGCTGGCACAGCCGGCACGCCGTCGAACCCGCCTTCGCGACGCTGGCCTACTTCGACGGTGTCCACTTCGCACAGCGGGCCACGGCGCCGACGTTGTTCAGCGTGGGGTTGATGGACCCGGTCTGCCCACCGTCCACTGTGTACGCCGCGTTCAACCACTACGCGGGCGAGGACCGCACCATGACCGTGTGGCCGTTCGCCGACCACGGTGGCGGGCACGGCTCCAACCCGGCCGCGCAGCTGGAGTGGTTGCGCGAGCGCGGCCTGGTGCCGAAGTCGTCGTGAGATCTGTACCGCGCCCACGATCGCAGTGACGCGCGAACTCGCCATGAAGGGCGCTTTCATCCACACAAGGTGGAGAAAGCGCCCTTCATGGCGTCGATGGTCGTTCCCGAATTCGTCGAAACATTCGCGAACATTCGACCGTTCGCGTAAACCGCACAAAGCATTGACAGGCGATACTTCGAACAATAGCGTCGAGGACAGGAAACGTAATTCCTCCGAATCTCTTTCCCTTCGACGGTCAAAGGTGATTGTCATGATGCGCACAAAGAGGTCGCTGTTCGCCGCTGTCCTCGCCGCAGTGGTCTTCGCGGTGGTTCCCGCCGCTCCCGCACAGGCGGCGAACACCTGCGAGGCGTTCGGTTCCATCACTCTCGGCAAGTACTGGGTCAACAACAACCTGTGGGGTCAGGATTCCGGCTCCGGCAGCCAGTGCGCCTGGGACACGAAATCCGGGGCCAGCATCGGCTGGGGCACCAGCTGGACCTGGTCGGGCCAGTCGAACTCGGTCAAGTCCTACACCAGCAGCGTGCTGGGCTGGCACTGGGGCTGGAAGACCAGCGGGCACGAGCTGCCGGTCCGGCTCAACGCCGGGCGCGACCTCTATACCGACGTGTCGTACCAGGTGAGCGGCTCGGGCACCATGAACGTGGCCTACGACCTGTGGCTGCACGACATCTCGAACCCCGGCAGCTCCGACAACCCCACCGACGAGGTGATGATCTGGACCTACCGCTCGGGTGGCGCGGGCCCGCTCGGCACGCTCCAGGGCACCGTGACCATCGCGGGCACGAGCTGGGACCTGTACCGGGGCAACATCGGCTGGAACGTCTTCTCCTTCGTCCGCCAGTCCAACACGACCTCCGCGACCCTGCACGCGCAGGACTTCCTCAACAACCTCATCAGCCGCGGGTGGATGAGCAACACCAAGTACCTGAGCAGCATCCAGCACGGCACCGAGGTCTTCACCGGCTCCGGCCAGCTCGACGTCACCAACTACACGGCAGACATCCGCTGACCCGAAATACCGGTCCACACAACGCGGAAAACAGTCCCGACGTTCCCGGAAACGCACCGTTCCATCGCGACCGGCACGTAGCCGAACGCTCAGAAAAAGCGCGCGGCCGGCAATCTTCTCGCGGGCGGACTCGCCGCGCTGGGGATCGCCGGCGCGACCACCGCCACTGCCCAGGCATCGGAACGATCATCCGCGTGCAGGTCCACGATTACGCCAACAGCCCGGCGAACAAGCGGTTCAAGGCCTGGATCGCCGGTCAGCGGGACTGATGCCGACCTTCTCGGCGAAGACTCCGAGCCTGGCCACCGGCGCGGTGGCCAGGCTCGGCTCGGCCGGAGGGCCGTCAGCGTCGCGAACAGCGCGGACGACCGGTACCGGCGAGCGCTTTCACCCGTTCGACGCGGTCCTCAGCGGACGATCGCCGTCCGGTGCGAGTCCTCCGTGGACAACCCGCCGATCGGCGGGATCAGCTCGACCGGGAGACGGAGCCGGCCACGCGGCGGAACTCGCGAACCGACGACCGCGGATCACCGGACCGCACCAGCGCCTCGCCCACCAGCACGACGTCCGCGCCCCACCCGTGGTACTCGGCGACGTCCTCGGGACCCGTCACCCCGGACTCGGCGACGTGGACGGCGCCCGCGGGCAGGTGCGGCGCCAGCTTCTGGAAGACCGCGCGGTCGACCTCGAGGGTGGTCAGGTCACGGGCGTTGACGCCGATCACCTCGGCGCCCAACGAAGCCGCCCGGCCCAGCTCCTCCTCGGTGTGCACCTCGACCAGCGCGGTGAGCCCGAGCTCGCGGGCCAGCCCGTGCAGGTCCTCCAGCAGGCCGCCGGGCAGCGAGACCACCATCAGCAGCGCGAGGTCGGCGCCCCAGGCCCTGGCCTCCCACAGCTGGTACGGGGTCACGATGAAGTCCTTGCGCAGCACCGGGACGTCCACCTTCGCCCGGACGGCGGCGAGGTCGGAAAGCGAGCCGCCGAACCGGCGCGCCTCGGTGAGCACGCTGATCGCGGCGGCACCGCCGGCCGCGTAGTCCGCGGCCAGTGCCGCCGGGTCCGCGATCTCCGCCAGCTCACCCTTGCTGGGGCTCTTGCGCTTCACCTCGGCGATGATCGACACGCCCGGCGACCGGAACGCGGGCAGCGGGTCCAGGGCGGGTGGCGCGGCGGCGACGCGTGCCTTCAGCTCGCTGAGCGGGACTTCGCTCTGCCTTTGCGCCAGATCCTCGCGTACGCCTGCCAGGATTCCGTCCAGCACGGTCACGGTCACGCTCTTTTCGTCGGAGGTACTCGTTTCACGCCGCCTCACGGACGGCATGGAACAAATGATGTCGCGCCGACGACCCGCTGCCCACCGACATCTCCGTTTTCAGCACGAAACCGGCGGCGCGCAACGCCGTCTGCCACACCTGACCGCTCGGGAAGACCTCTCCCCCGCGCGGGACACTTCCCCCCGGCCGCGGCGAGTGCAGGAAGTGGGTCGAGGTGAGCGCGACCGGGTCGTCGCTGGTCGGCGTGGTGAACACGAGCTCGCCGCCGGGCACGAGGAGGTCGTGGACGCGCACCAGGGTCCGGCAGAGGTTGACCGCGTGGTGCAGCGTGTGTCCCGCGACGACCACGTCGGCGCTGGCCGGCCGGAAGCCCTGTGCGGTGAAGTCCTCGTTCACGTCGAGCGTCTCCGCGCGCAGGGGCTGTCCGGCGATGTCGGTGAACCGGTAGTGCTCGAGCAGGCTCGGCGACTCGCTCAGCAGCGCCTTCGTCAGCCGGCCGGTCCCGCAGCCGAGCTCCACCACCCGCAACGGCTGCCGCCTGCCGAGGGCCGCCCGCAGGACGATCTCGGCGCAGCCTTCGTCGAGCTCCGCGGTGAGCAGGCTCAGCCGTTCTCCCGCCAGCGCGCCGAGCACCGTGCTCTCCGGCGCGAGCAGCTTGGCCGCGGTCAGGTCGTCCCTGAGCAGTTCCGGCAGGAACGACGAGCGCGCGGCGGTGCAGCAGCGCGACCTCGTCGGGAATCAGCAGCCGGGCGTGCAGGTCCTCCAGCTCGTCGGCGCCGGAGGCGGACACGTCACCGGCCACGCGGTAGACGTCGCCGTCGAGCTCGACCAGACCGGGCAGCGCCAGCGCACGCAGCCATCGGCGGACGAGCCACGCGTGCCGCGGGGCGACCCGCAGGGACCGCACCGTGTCGCCGACCGTTCTCACCGCGCCGGGTTCGAGCTCCAGTGCCGCCGCCATCGCGGCGAGACTGACGATGTCGAGCTGGACGGAGGCGGTCGGCCTGCGGCCGGAAACACGCGGATACGTCACGGACGGTCCTCTCGGGCACCGCGCGGCTGCGCATTGATCAACCGCATGCTCGCACGCACCTCCCGCCGCACCGGCCGATTCCGGCAACGTCGGAACTTCTTCCGCGAAGCTCTGACGGCACACCGGCAGTCAAACGTCCTTTTCGGACTATTTCTGGTCTTCTTCAGCGAAGTTCGGGGATCTATCGTCCACTTGAGACCAAACCAGACAGGGCGCCGCCCGCCGGTGGTTCCGGCGGGCGGCGCCCTTTCGTGCTGGAGGGCTTCGGCGCTCAGCTGCTGGAGACGGAGAAGCTGTTGGTGGTGAAGTTGAGGCCACCGCTGGACGAGGTGATCTCGTAGCCGAACTGCACCGCGCCGACCGTCACGTCACCGAACCAGCCGCGGGCGCGGATCCAGTTCATCACCGCCTTGATGTCGACCGTGCCGGACCCGGTGTTGGACGTGCGGACGAACGAGAACACCGCGTTCGAGCCGTTCGAGCCGCGGTGGACGTCCCAGGTGTGACCGCCCACCGAAACCGTCGTCTCACGGCCGCCGATCGGACCCACCGCGCCGACCTTGTTCATCCACAACATGATCTCGTAGGCGTTGTTGTCAGCCCAGATGTCGTAGGCGGTCGTGTAGGCGCCGGAACTGGGGTACGACACGTTGAAGCTGCTCGACAGGCTCCCGATCGAGCTGAGCCTGCGGTTCACCTGCCGCTCCGAATGCGGGTAGGACTTGATCCCACCGGTGTTGGGGTGATTCGCCCAGACACCCCAGTTGCTGTAGGAGTTGGCCCAGACCGACTGCGGGCCGTAGCCACTGCCCCACACGTTGTTGCGCACCGTGTAGCCGCCGTTCGACCAGGTACCCCACCTGTCCGAGGATTCCCAGGTCGCGGCGAGCGCGGGACCGGTCCCCAGGGAGACCGTCAGGGCGGCCGCCATCGCGACGATCAGTGCACGCATGAACTTCATCATTTATCCCTTTCCGCACGCCATTGAACGGAATTCGCGCCCGCCTGGAGTCGAAGCGGTTCGCTGGAATTGACGCTAACATCGAACACGTCGAACGCAAACGAGTAAAATAATTCGACATCATTTGCCACGAAACTATCTGAAGACCCGCTTGTCTCGAACTCAGCCCGCGCGTCTGGGAGGCGCGCCGAATCGCGGGCGCGGATTTTCGAGCGCCACTCGCGTCTGACCGGTGCGACCGGTCAGGCTTGGCGCCAGCAAAGTCAGCGGCGGCGGCTGCTGACCGTCCAGCTTGGCCATCAGCAGCTCGACCGCCCGCCGCCCCAGCACCTCGGCGGGCAGCTGGACCGAGGTGAGCCGCAGCTGTTCGGCGAGCTCGTCCGGGCAGATCGCGACCACGGCGACGTCGTCGGGCACCCGCCGTCCCTCCGCGCGCAGGCACTCCACGACCCAGCCCAGCACCGCCTCGTTGTGCACGACCAGCGCCGTCATCAGCGGCAACTCCCGCAGCAGCTTGCCGACGACGGTGCGCACCGAGTCGTACCGCGGCTCAGCGGGCAGCGCGGTCGACGCGACGCCGCGGCGCATGGCCGCGGCACCGAACCCCGCGAGGGTCCGCTGCGCGAAGCCCGTGTTGCGCGCGTAGACGACGGCCGACGCGCCGAGGAAGCCGATGTCGCGATGCCCCAGCCCGGCGAGGTGGTCGACGCACCGGGCGCCGGCCGCCTCGAAGTCGAAGTCGACGCAGGTCAGACCCTGCGCCGCCGACGGATGCCCGAGGAGCACGACCGGACCGCCGAGCTCGCGCAGCACCGGCAGCCGCTCGTCGTCCAGGCCCACGTCCATCACCAGGAACCCGTCGACCCTGGCGGCGCCGGCCACCCGCCGCAACCCGTCCGCACCCTGGTCGGCGGTCACCAGCAGCACGTCCATGCCGTGCTCACGGGCGGCGGTGACGACCGAGGTCACGAAGCGCATCACCACGGGCACGTGCACGCCTTCGCGCAGCGGCAGGACGAGAGCCAGCACGTTCGTCCGGGCGCTCGCCGTCCGTCCGCTCGCCGTCGCCGGCGCGCCGGCGTTCGGCTGGTAACCGAGCAGCCTGATGCTTTCCCGCACCCGAGCGCGAGTCTCGGCCGAAACGGGACGTTTGCCCGTCAACGCGTACGAAACCGTGCTGGGCGCGACGCCCGCATGTTTCGCCACATCCACGATGGTGACCACGTCGACACCTCCGGTCCTGCAGCGGCACAGAAATCGCGCCTACCGCGAAACGCTCCAACGTCAGGAATCGAAGCGCTTCGATCGTGGTTAAAGAATGTGACACAACGGAAACCCGCACGTCAAGCAAACGGCGGCTGTTCGACGATTTCGACCAATTGGGCGTCGATGTTCGACAGCCGTTCGACACGAAGCACAAAGCCCCGGCGCGGTCCGCGCACGCGCAACGACGCGGTGGCGGACCACACCGGGGTTCGTCCGGCCGGAGGTGCCGATCTCCCACCGGACTCCTGCCCTGTTCGGTAGGGCAGAGCTGTTGGCGAACGTCCTCTTCCCCTGGGCTCCGCTTCGTCAGCCCACCGAGTCGGCGATCAGCGCGATGGTGAGCAGCTGGACGCCTCGCCCGCTCATCGGGTCGCATCCCGTGATGCTCGCGATCCGGTGCAGGCGGTAGTCGAGCGTGCTGCGGTGGACGAAGAGGTTCTTCGCCGCCTTGTTGCGGTTGTAGTCGGCGTCGATCAGCGCGGTGAGCGTCTCCCACAGCACGGCGTGCGAGCGCAGCGGCCTGATCACGGCGGCGAGGTTCTCGGCGACCTCCCGGTCCCGGGTCACCGCGTACTCGACCAGGACGTCCGACCTGCGGTAGCTGCCACCGGGACGCCGGCCCGCGGCGACGAGCCGCATGACGTCGCCCGCTTCACGGAAGCCGTCGGCGAGCTCGGTCCGGGTCCGCCGCGCGATCGTCAGCCAGCCGTTGCCGTCCAGCCACTGGTCCAGGTGCCCGGTCACACGGGCCGTGCGGCCGGCGTCGACGTCCGGGACGAGCAGCACCAGGTCGCCCTCGTGCCGGGTGCTGAGCACGCCGGGCCCGGCGATCTCGGCCGGGACGGCGTTGCCGCGCCCCACCGCGGAGCCTCGCGCGAGAACCACCAGGTACTGGGCGGCCAGGCCGTCCAGCACGGCCTGCGGCACCTGGCGGCCCGAGATCAGGTCGGCGGCGAGGTCGCGCGGCACGTCCAGGGCCGAGCCGGCCGCGCCGGCCTGGAGGCCCTCGAGGAACTCCGCGAGGATCGAACCGCTGCCGCGCACGAGGTCCACCAGTTCGGGGTTGTCCCCGGCGGCCTGGAGCAACGTGTCCACCACGTCGCCACCGCGGTCGCCCGCCCAGTTCTCGCCGACGGCCCGCACCCTGGCCAGGAAGTCCGCCGCGCGGGGCTTGGGGTCACGAACCGGCCGCAAAGCCGAGTACGGGGCATTGACGTTCACCGAAAGACCCCACTCGGCCACGGTTTCCGTCATTGTCGATCCACCTTCCCGAAGGGCACGATCAGCAACAAATGATTCCCGGACAACTCGTCGAGCGCCGAACGCACCGTTGCGCACTCCGCGAGTTCGCGAAAAAAGTTCCGCCGATCTACGAAAAGGTTAGGGAAGAACAGAAGCCAAGGTCAACGTCAGGCACCAAACATCGTGGTGTCGTTCCACTCTTGGTACGGTCCGGGGACTACGAAGCGTGACTGTTCGGTTCGGGATTCGTAATACGTATGCTGGGCATGTACGCTGTTCAGGGGATCGGATTAGCCGAACTGCGCCGATCTGACTGCTCCAAACCGGTGACGCGGCGTCATCCAGCCCGCGACGCCGCACCCAGCACCCGGAGCGCGTCGGCCAGCTCCGCACGGCGCCGCACCCCGAGTTTCCGGTATGTGTTCGTCAGGTGTTTCTCCACGGCTCGGGAGGTCACTTCGAGCAATGTGGCGATTTCCTGGTTCGAACGACCGCGCACCGCCAGCATCGCGACCTTCCGTTCCGACCGAGTCAGTTTCGCACCGGTCGCGGCGGGCACGCCACCGCCGAGTGCGGTGCGAGCACGCAACGCGACCCGCTGGGCACCGATTTCCTCGGCGAGATCCAGGCAATTGCGCCAGGCGGCGGTGCTTTCGTTCATTTCGGCCCACTGCCGCAACGCGTACACGAGCTCCAGGCGGTGCGCCGATCCCTCGAGCACCTCGATGGCACGCGCGGTCAACTCCCTGCCGCGATCCCCGCCGACGATCCGCCCCAGCACGCGCCACGTCCGGCCGATGCCCGAAGCCGCTCCCCACTCCTGCGCGATCAGCCGCTCCTGCTCGGCGAGCGCGATCGCGCCGGCCTGGTCACCGAGCTTGAGCTTGACGAGCGCGAGCGACGACCGCCACGGGACCAGCACGGGGTTGCGCCAGCCCACCCGGTCCAGCTGCGCGCCGCAGTCGGTGAGCACCAGGGCCGCGCGGGGGAACTCGCCGCTCAGCACCGCGGCGTACCCGCGCAGCAGTCCCGTCACGACGGTCAGCGACGGGTTCGCCTGATGTGTCTCGACGGAGGTGAGCACCCGGTCGATCAGCACCGGATCACCGAGCTGCAGCGCGACGGTGCCGGACACGAGAACCGCGGACGTGCCCACGGAGCTCCAGTCGCACGCGCCCAGGTCGAACGAGTCGGACGCCGCCCGCGCCGCGTCCTCGACCCGGCCGGACAGCAGGTGCACCAGCGACTGCTCGGTGCGGATCACCGCCTGTTCGACGACGTCACCGCGCTGACGGGCGGCGTCGAGGGCGCGGTCGAGCCAGCCGGCGACCACGTTCGGTGCGTCCGCGGCGGCGAGCGCGGTCAGCAGCAGCGGTGCCGTACCGGCCGAATGCGCCGACGACGCGGGCTCCCGGGCGAGCAGCTGTTCGGCCAGCGCCGCGACCCGCCGCGCCGGCGTTCGCGCGGCCAGTGCCGCCGCGTGCACCAGCACCGACATCAGCTCGCGTTCCGCCCCGCTGTCGGTTCGCCCGGCGGCCCCCAGTGCCTCCAGCCGCGCGGACGCGCCGGCCAGCTCCCCCGGATCCGTCCTGTTGATGAACCGCAGCCTGGCCTCGAGCCGCAGCGCGAGATCACGGTCGACCCCGCTGCGCCGCTCCGGCGGGCCGAAGTCCTCGACGACCCTTCTCAGGATGGCCACGACCGCCTCCGGCGCGTCGCTCATCACCGCGGGCGTGAGCCTCATCAACGCGGCGGCCTGTTCCCGCGGGCCCGGCAGCAACGCGACCGCGTAGGAGGTCGTGCGCACCGCCGCGTGCACGTCGAACAGGCGTTCCGCGCTCGCCAGGTCGACCAGGACGGTGGCCCGGTCCGAACCGTCGATGGAGGTGTCCAGCAGCGCTCGGCGCAGGTAGACCACCGCACGTTGCGGCGCACCGCGACGCAATGCGACGTGCGCGGCGTCGCGCAGCGCCTCCACCACCCAGGCGCCCTGCGGAACGGTGATGGCGAGGAGCTGCCCGGCCACCGCCTCCGCGGGTTTGCCCAGGTCGTGCAGCAGCCGAACGGCCCGCAGGTGCAGTTGCTCCCGTTCGGTCGCGGTCATCAGGTCGTCGACGGCCTCCCGCGCACCGGGGTGGGCGAACCCGGCACCGCTGAAGAGGCCGAGCTTGCGCAGCCCGCGCAGAGCCTGTGCGGCCGACGGCTCGTCGAGTCCGGCGAGCGCGCTGACCACGTCCGGCTCGGCGTGCTCCGCCAGCACCGCCGCCGCCGTGAGCAGCCGCCGGACCGGCTCCGGTTGCGCGCGCATGCAGGCCACCAGCCGCTCCCGCGCCTGAGCCGGGCGCATCGCGCGCACGAGCTCCGCGTTCGCCGCGACCGGGGGCCGGCCGTCCACCGCCCAGGCCAGCGCGAGTGCGGTGAGCAGCAAGGGGTTGCCGCCGGTCGCCTCGTGGCAGGCCGTGCCGAACGCGGCGTCGCACTCACGTCCCAGCTTGGCGCGCAGGAGCTTCGCGACCCCGGACGGACTCAGCGGGCGCGGACGCACGCGATGCGCCGCCGCCGCGAGGATCGCCGCCGCCGCGGGACGGTCGGCGAGCGGATCTCCTTCGCGCACCGTCACCAGCACCACCACCCGCAGGTGCCGGACCCGGCGGGCCAGCGCCGCGAGCACGACCAGCGACTGGTCGTCGGCCCACTGCAGATCGTCCACCAGCACGAAGAGCGGTGTCGCCGTGCTGAGCTCGCGGCCGAGGCTGAGCAGGCCGAGGTGGACGGACTGCTCGGCGTCCTGCGGCTGCCGCTCGCCGGGATCGCGTCCGCCCCGGTCGAACAGGGGACGAGCGAGAGCCGCGGGACCGGTCCAGCTCTCCGGCGCGGCGCCGGCCACGACGGGTCCGAGCAACTGGCGGACGATCCCGTAGGCGTGACCGCGCTCGATCAGCGTGGCCGACGCGTGCAGCACCTCGAAACCCGCCGCGCCGGGATGCCGGGACAACGCACGCAGCAACGCGGTCTTGCCGTTGCCCACCGGACCCGCGAGCACCACCACGCTGCCGGCGCCGGCCCGCGCCCTGGCGAGCGCTCCGGCCACCAGGCTCAGATCGTCGTCACGTTCCAGCAGCACACCGGCCGCACGCCCTTTGGTCATGCGCCGGGTTCCCAGCCCAGCCCGCGGACGCGGTGGATCAGCGGCGTCGACCGGCACCGCACGGCGATCTCCGCCGCTTCCGCCAGCAGCGGCGCGGACGCCTCCGGCCCGGCGATCCCGGCGAGGTCGAGCAGTGCGTTCGCGCGCAGCAGACGGAACGGGGAACCGGCGAGCAGCCGGACGGCCTCTCGCAGGTGCTCGTCCCCGCCTAGTGCCTGTATCGAAGTCCCGTTCGATGAGAGTCGCCCGGCTATCGCGAACATGGACTTCGATACAGGCCCCAGCACCGCGGCGCAGCTCAGGTGGGCGCGGGCGGTGGTACTGGCCACCCCCCAGCGCCGGGCGAGTTCCAGCTCCTTCTCACACATCCGGGCCGCGCGCTCGTGGTCGCCGATCGCGCTCAGTGCCGCAGCCGAGATCGAACGCCACGGCAGCGCCGCGGGGTTCACCCACTGCCGGGACAGCATCCAGCGGCCGCACTCGTCGGCCCGTGCCGCGGCCTCCGCCGGATCGCCGGTCACCAGTGCCAGCACGGACCTGGCGAAGTTGAGGAACGTGCGCGCGTAGCCGAACCCGATCCGCTCGTCCTGCGCGCTCGCGGACAGGTCGATCGCCCGGTCGAGCTGTCCGCGCTCGATGCTCACCAGCAGGTCGGATGCGATCATGATCGGGCGGGCGTCCGGATGCAGGTCCGCCAGCGGGAACTCGGTCGTCGCCTGCTCCAGATCGGCGGCGGCGTCGTCGAGGTCACCCGCCATCGCGCGCACCTTCGCCCGCATCAGCAGCGCCTGCGGCACGACCGCCGTCAGCCGTCTCCGGCGGGACTCGGCGACGACGAGGTCCAGTCCGGCGACGGCACCGGGGAGGTCGTCGAGCGCGGCCAGCGTGAGACACGCGAACAGACGGGCGGTGAGCAGCTTCGCCGGTGCGGTCAGCGCGTTGTCCGCCAGCGACCGGGCCAGCTCCGCGTCGACGCCTTCGGACGCGGCCATCCACGCGGCGATCCCGGCCTGGTCGGGATCCCCGCACGCGGAGGGCCGTTCCGCGGCGTCGAGGATGCCGAGCTCCGGCATCTCGACCGGGGCGTCGTCGGCGATCCAGTACAGCGCGGTGACGGGGTCGCGGTCGCCGCCCGCCGCCCGCACCGCGGCGAGCGTGCGCCGGAGCAGGGCGGCGTCGCCGCGCCCCCACAGCTGGTCGGCGGCCGCCAGCCGGAGGTCGGCGCACTCCGGCGGCTGCGGTTCCAGCAGCATCCCGGCGAGCCTGCGGTCCCCCGCGGCGGGCGCGACGGCGCATTCCGCGACGGCCAGTTCGAGGACAAGTTCGGCCCGTTCGACCGGCGTGAGCGGTTCGGTCAGTGCGCGGCGCAGGTGGGCGACGGCATCAGCCGGGCAGGTCGCGTCCCGAGCCGCCGCCCTCAGCAGTGGCACCACCCACGACTCGCCGAGCGGCGGCGTCCCGGTCAGCAGCCGCGCCACCGCGGACGGAACGACGGCGCACTGGTGACCCAGCCGGGCGGCCCGCGTGCAGAGGTCCTCCCGCGCCTGCGCGGGCATGCCCTCCAGCACTCGCGAGACCGTCGTGCCCGCGGTCAGCTCCGGCTTCTCCGCGCCGGTGACCAGGCCGGCGTGCACCAGCAGCTCAAGTGTGCGACCGAGGGAAACCGTCCGCGGCCGGGCCAGCACGCTCAGCAGCTCCACCGGGAACGACGGGCCGCAGATCGCGACCGCCCGCAGCAGCTCGACGGCCTCCGCGGGCAACGAGGACATCGTCCGCGTCGTGAGTTCGGCGAGCACGTCGGCCGTGATGGCGGTCAGCTCGTCGAGGTTGGTACCGCAGGGTTCCAGGCCTTCCTCGACGCACCGGTCGAGCAGTGGCCACAGGACCGCGGGTCGACCACCGGTGCGGCGGTGGAGCTCCTCGGTGAACGACTCTTCGCCACCTCTGCCGAACTTGCCGGCCACCAGCGCCGAGACGCCGTCCTGCCCCAGCGGCCGCAGCGGGATGGTCGTGGCACCGGGCAGCACCGGCCGGCAGGTGTCCGTGACGGCCACCATCACCAGCGGTACCTGGACGACCCGCCCGGCCAGGCAGGCCAGCCAGGCGAGCGACTCCTCGTCGAGGAGGTCCGCGTCGTCCACGGCGATCAGCACGGGCGCGACCCTGGCCAGCTCCACCAGGTGGCCGATCGCCGCCGGACCGCGGTCCGCGCAGTGCAGCTGGGCCATCAGCTCGGCCACCACGGCGCCGGATCCGGCCAGCGCCTCGGATCCGCCCGCCGCGGTCAGCACGGTGCCGCCCGAACGCAGCGCGAGGTCCACCGCGTGGTCGAGCACGGCGGTGCGGCCGGTGCCGCGGTGCCCGCAGATCTCCAGCAACGACGACCGGCCGGACGCCAGCATCCGCACCGCGCGGTCCAGCACGACGAGCGCGGCGTCTCGCTCGACCAGCGCCGTTCCCGCCGCGCTCATCGCAGCTGCGCCGCGAGCTCGGAGCGGGTCTGGGAACCCAGCTTGCGATAGGCCTTAGAGAGGTGCGTTTCCACCGTGCGCACCGTGATGTACAGCCGCTCCGCGATCTCCCGGTTGGTCAGCCCGGTCGCGGCGAGTTCCGCGACCCTGAGCTCGCCGCCGGTGAGCGCGTCCTTGGGTGAGGCGTGCAACGCGCTCATCCTCCCGCCCGCGGCGGTCAGCAGTTCGTGGGCGCGGTCCGCGGCCACGCTCGCACCGCAGCGCACCGCGATGTCCACCGCCGCACGCAGGTGTTTGCGGGCCGCCTTCTCGTGCCGCGCGCGCATCAGCACCTCACCGAGCGAACACAACGCCAGTGCCTCGTGCAGTTGCTCGCCCGCCGCGTTGAGCTCGGCCACCGCCTGCTCCAGGGTCTCGGCGTGCCCGGTGCTCAGCCCGGTGGCGAGCAGTGCGTAGCCCCGCGCGGCCGCCGTGTCCCACCTGAGCGCGGCACCGTGCTCCGCGAACTCGGCCGCCGCACCGGTGCGGCCCAGCCGCATCGTCACCACGACCGCGTCTAGCCACCACGGGAAGAGCACCGGGTTGTGCACGCCCATCGCGTCGAACTCCCGGCCGCACCGCCGCAGCACGTCCAGCGCTCCGTCGGCGTCACCGCGGCTCCACAACCAGCGGGCTCGGACATCCATCGACCGGCCGTACTCGACCGGGCCGCGAGGTGAGCCCAGCCGGTGCAACAGCTGTTCGGTCCGGTCGTTGTCGCCGCGCTGCACCGATACCGACGCCAGCACCGCCAGTGCGGCGAAGTCCTCGTCGTGCGGGTCGATCGCCAGCGCGGCGCGGGCGTCCCGCTCCGCGTCCAGCAGCTCACCGTTCTCGTACGCGAGGCCCGCGCGGGTCGCGAGCGCGAGCTTGCGGGAGGCGGTGTCGCCGGTTCGCGCCATGGCGTCGACGACCTCGTCCGCGAGCGTCATCGCTTCGGTCCGCGCGCCGCAGAAGTGCAGCGACATGGCCGGGAAGATGTCCCAGACCTCGCGATCACCACCCGGCGCGGGCAGCGCGGACCGGACGTGGGCGAGTGCCGCGGGAAGAGAGTCGCCGCGCAGCACCTCGGCCCTGGCGAGCTGCTGCACCAGCCTGCGGCCGCCCTCCGCCCGGCCCTCCGGCGCGATCGTGGTGCGGGCCAGGCGCATCGCCAGGCCGACGGTGGCGGAGCCGCTGAACCCGCCGACCAGCGCCACGGCCTCAATCTGGGCGCGCAGCTCGGGATCGAACCCGCCTTCGGGACCCTCGCCGGCGAGGTAGTCGGTGAGCAGGCGGAACGACTCCGGACCCCGGCCCGCCCGCAACGCCACCCCGCCGCAGAGGACCGCGACCGAGGCGCGCGCCGCGGGGTCGGTGACGTCGGCGAGCAGTTCGACGTAGACGTCCATCGCCGCCGAGGGGTCGACACCGGTCAAGTGGCCGGCCAGCTCGAGCCGGGTGTCGACATGACCGGGGACGGCTGCCAACACGCGCCGCAGGTAGCTGATCGACAGCTCCGGGCTCAGCGTGCCCGCGCGCGCCGCCTCGCGCAGTGCGCAGAACATCCACACTTCCGTCAGCGCCGGAAGCAGCATGACCAGTTCGGAGACTTCCTCCTGCGGCCGGCCCTCGTCGGTCAGCAGCCTCGCCCCGTGGGTCCTGAGCGCGCACAGCTCGTCCTGGTCGAGCGCGTCGAGCAACCGCTCGCGCAGCACCGCCGACCGGAACCGGCCGTCGTCGGCCACCAGACCGACGAGCGAGAGCTCCACCCGTTTCATCGTGGTGGCGGCGGACGAGAGCCCGGCGAGCGTCGCGGCGGCCACGGGTGCCGCGCTGCCGAGCACCGCGACGGCGGTGACGTACCGGCGCATCTCCGCCCGCTGACCGTCGAACCAGGTGAGATGCCACGCGACGGACTCCGCCTCGACGTCGGGTGCACCGCCCTGAGCCGCCTCTGCCTCGAGCTTTCCGGCCCACGCCAGCGCGACGTCCGGAAGTCCGGCACCCGAGGCCAGCCCCGCGCGAACGAGCTCCTGGCCGGGAACGAACCCGCACTCGCGCACGACCAGTTCGGTCAGGTCGGCCTCGTCGAACTGCCCCAGGTCGATGGTGGTCGTGTCCAGCGCGCCGGTCAGGTCCGCGAACATCGCCTCGGCCTCGACGCGCTCGGAACACGGGTAGACCAGGACGACGTACACCCGCGGCTCGGGGATGCGGCGGGCCAGCACGCCCAGCCACCGCGCGGTCGCACCGTCACAGCGGTGGGCGTCGTCGAGCACGAGGACCAACGGCCGTTCCGTCGTGCGTGGCGCCACCAGGTCGTTCATCGCGTACAGCCGTGCGTACTCGTCGCGCCCGGACAGCAGCGCCTCGACCGTCTCCGCGCCGAACAGTCCCTTCGCGGCCGCGAAATCCTCCTGGCCGGCACAGGTGGTCACGAGCACGTCGGCCTCGTCGCGCATCTCGTCGCGCAGCAGCTCGATCGTCGACGACTTGCCGATGCCCCGTGGTCCGCGCAGGTGCAGCAGACCGATCCGGCCGGAGCTCGCCTCCCGCACCCCCGCCACCAGCTGCCGCAGCTCGCGGCGCCGGCCGACCGGTCGCCTGGTCGTCAGCCGGGTACCAGACTCGGACAGCGCCATCCCCGACTCCCTCGCCCGCAGCGGTGGTACCACACACCGAATGACGCACGAGGCGTTCGGTATTTGGTACAACCTTCAACCTCACGACAGGTTACGCACATTTGTCGTAACGCTTCGATGGCTTGCCCGCGGCTTGACGTTCCGTGGCGAAGTTCATGCAGGCACGGCCCGGTTTTCCCGCTGTTGCCTGTTGAGACGCTCGGCGGCAATGACACGTGTTTTACGACTCGACACGACTGCGGGCAACTACGCCGCCCTGGGGTACCACCGGATGATCTACACCGACACGGTCTCGATCCCGGAACCCGACCTGATCGCCCGTGCCGTGGGAGGCACGCCGCGCATCGTCCCGGTGCTGCTGACCGCCCAGGACGCGATCGCCCGCGACCGGCTGAGCGCACGGGAGATCGGCAGCGACCGACCGGCTGTAGTCAAACGTTTGTCTGCGCACCGGCCTTGTCGAATAAATTCGACAACCAGATCCCGAAGAAGAATGTCCACTGACATGAACCGGAGCCCCAGCCCAACCGTAGTACCGGGTGAGCAGAAGGGGGTCGCAGTGAGGGAAGAGAACACCGAAGGACATTCCGTGAACACAATTGCCGAACACCCGGAAACAGCATTGTTGCGGGTGCTCTGGATGATCGCCCAGGGCATGGTCTGGCCGTGGCTGCTCGAAGGCCTCTGCCACCGGGACGCGGTCCGCCGCGCGGTGGAGACCCAGCTCATCTGGGAGCCGCTGGGCCAGCACCTCGGCTACCACATCACCGACGCCGGACGGCGCCGCATCGTCGACTGGTACCGGGAAACAGGGCCCGATCAGGGCGCACACGACAGTTCGCGGCAATGGCGCGCGGTCACCATGCGCTGAATCAACGCCGTACGCGAACGGCCCGCACTACGATGATCGCCACCAGGTGAGCGATCCGGAGGGCGGGCATGATCACCATCAAAGAGGTCGCCCGCCACGCCGGCGTCTCCATGAGCACCGTGTCGTACGTGCTCAGCGGAAAACGGAGTATCTCCAAGGAGACCAAACGCCGGGTCGAGCAGAGCATTCTCGCCCTCGGCTATCACCCGAACGCCGGAGCGCGCGCGCTCGCCTCGAACCGGTCGCAGGTGCTCGGCCTGGTCGTGCCGCTGCGATCCGGCGTCAACATGCCGGTGATCATGCAGTTCGTGTCGTCGATCGTCGCGGCCGCCCGTGACTACGACTACGACGTGCTGCTGCTGACCAAGGAGGCCGGACCCGGCGAGGCCCACCGGGTCACCGCCCGGTCCATGGCGGACGCGATCATCGTGATGGACGTGGAGAGCGATGATCTGCGCGTGCCGGAACTGCGCGCGATCGAAGCGCCGGTGGTGCTGCTCGGCATGCCCGACGACCACGAGGAACTCAGCTGTGTCGACCTCGACTTCGCCACCGCCGGCCGGCACATGGCGGCGCACCTGGCCGACCGCGGGCACCGTTCGATCGCGCTGATCGGCTCGCCGCCCGCCGTGTACGAACGCGGCACCAGCTACGCCGCCCGGCTGCTGGCCGGGTTCCGCGGCGAGGCCACCAAGCGGAAGCTGCGCGCGTCGGTGCACCCCTGCGCCCCCGGCTACGACTCGGTCGCGGCGTGCCTGGACGCCGTGCTCGACCCCGCCCGCGGCACCACCGGCCTGGTCGTGCACAACGAGGCGATCCTCGGCGCCCTGCTGCTCGAACTGCGCCGCCGGTCGCTGGACGTGCCCGGCGACCTGTCGGTGATCACGCTGTGCCCCGACGACGCCGCGGAGAACCTGCCCGTCCCGCTCACCTCGATCGCCGTTCCCGCGGACGAACTGGGCGTGATCGCGGTCGAGATGGTGATGGCCCGCCTCGGCCAGGACCACGCGCCGGAGGTGCGCCTGCTCCAGCCCCGGCTCACCGACCGCGGCAGCACATCGACTCGCTGACAACGTTCCCTCCTGGCATTTCGACGAATTCGATTCGAATTTCGTCGAACAGCGCGCCAATACTCGAATTAGGCGAAAGATCTTCCGCATTCGGCGGAAGCGTCGTAACCTGCCGAGAACGTCATAAGCCGTTCGGGCGAACTCCTCTTGGTTCGATCGCCGACATCGCCACGCGCAGAGGAACGATGAGACGACTTCTGGGTGCCGTCAGGCCGAGACCCGCCAGCCTGCTGTTGATCGCCGCCATGCTCCTGATCGGCGCGGCGAGCGCGTGCGGTGGCGACGAACGAACAGCGACGGCGCCTCCGGAGACACCCGCCGACGTACCTTCCATCATCGAACCTCCCCTCAAGACGTCCCTGTCCGTCACCGTCCAACGGGTCGTCGACGTGCGGACAGTGCAGCTCTCCGACGGCGAGGAGGTCACGGTCAAGGGGCTCGCCGCACCGGACGGGTGCTGGGCGGACGCGGCCGCCACGTTCGCGAGGACCATGCTGCTCGAGAAGCCGGTGGACCCCACACCCGGCAACGGGCAGGTGGTGTCGCTGCGGCTCGCGGACGGCACCGACTACGCACTGCTCGCCGTCGAGCTCGGCATGGTGCGCAACGAGGACGCCGAAGACCGCGCCATGCGCGAGGCGGAGCAGACCGCGTCGACCAAGAAACTCGGCCGCTGGGGACCCCCCTGCGTGAACCCGGCCACCGCCGCACCGCCACAGGCTCCCGCTCCGGCTCCGGTCGCCCCGAAGCCCACCGCTCCCCCTGCGCCGCAACCGGTCACCGGCTGTGCGGTCGAATACCGCGTCACACACACCTGGCCCGGTGGCTTCCGCACCGACGTCACCGTCCGCAACACCGGCACCACAGACATCACCGGCTGGACGTTGCAGTGGAAGTTCGCCAACGGGCAGACCGTGTCGGAGATGTGGAACGCCACGCTGAAGCAGTCGGGTCAGGACGTCTCCGCGACCGCCGTGCCGTACAACCAGGCGATCCCACGCGGCGAGTCACAACTGATGGGGTTCACCGGCACCAGCCGCAGCACCAACGCCGCGCCCCGCACCTTCAGCCTCAACGGGCACGCCTGCACACTCGCCTGAGCGGTGGTCAGGTGGACACCTCCGCCAACCCGCCGCCGAGCACGTGCCGGACACCCGGCCGCACCTCGACGCACACGCGACGGTCGCGGTAACGCACCGCGACCGCACGCGGCGATCGGGCACCGTGCAACGCCACCGCGGTCAGCTCGCCGTCGGCCCAGGTCAGATCGACGACGAGACCACCGCGGGCCCGCAGCCCCAGTACCGAGCCCTGCCGCCACGCCGGCGGCACCGCGGGCAGCAGCCGAAGCTCTCCGTTGTGGCTCTGTAGCAGCATTTCGGCGATCGCCGCCGTGATGCCGAAGTTGCCGTCGATCTGGAACGGCGGATGGGCGCAGAAGAGGTTCCGGTACACCCCACCGCCGTGCCCACCGTGCGTGCCGTGCGAGCCACCCCCGCCGCTATCCCCGCCGTCTTCGCCGTGCGCGCCACCCCCGCCGTACGCACCGCCATCCCCGCCGTGCGTGCCGTGCGTGCCGTACGCGACGCCATCCCCGCCGTGCCCACCGTGCGTGCCGTGCGAGCCACCCCCGCCGCCATCCTCGTCATCTTCGCCGTGCGCGCCATCCCCGCCGTGCTCACCGTGCGACCCCCGCCCCGTGCCGTGCGCACCCCCCCGCCGCCGCGCCCACCGTGCGTGCCGCGCGCTCCATCCCCGCCGTGCGCACCACCCCCACCGCCGTGCGCATCACCCGCCGTCACATCGGTAAGGAACAGACCCAGCAGTTCCTGAGCCCGCTCCCGATCACCCAGCCGCGCCCACAACGCCGCCTTCCAGGCCAGCGACCACCCGGTGCCCGCATCTCCCCGGTCGACCAACGCCTGCCGGGCCGCCGCCGCCAACTCCGGCGTGCGATCGACGTCGATGAGCCGGCCGGGGTGCAAGCCGATCAGGTGGGACACGTGCCGGTGTCCCGGCTCGGCATCGGGTACCTCGGCCGCCCACTCCAGCAGCTGACCGCGACTGCCGATCGGAGGAGAAGGCAGCCGCACCAACAGTTCTCGCACGCGCGACACCACGACGTCGGACCCGAGACCGAGCTCCTCCGCGGCGGCCACGACACAGCCGAAGAGCTCCCAAGTAAGGCTCAAGTCCATTGTGGACCCCACCCCGACCGCGACCGCACGGCCCGAGCCGTCGAGGTAGTGGTTCTCCGGCGACGTCGACGGCGCCGTCGTCAGCACACCCTCGTGCGAGACGAGCCAGGCCGCGCAGAACTCGGCCGCACCACGCAGCACCGGCCACGCCCGCGAGCGCAACCAGCCGGCGTCGCCGCCGAACTCGTAGTGCTCCCAGAGGTGCAGGCAGAGCCACGCCCCGGCCATCGGCCAGTTCGACCACGCCGGATCGCCCGTCCCGGCGCCGACCGGAGTGGCCAGGCACCAGGGGTCGCTGTTGTGGTGGGCGACCCAGCCGGGCGCCGCGTACAGGTTCCGTGCGACGTGCTCGCCTTGTGCGGCAAGCCGTTCGACGAACTCCAGCAGCGGCTCGTGGCACTCGGGCAGGCCGGTCGCCTCGGCGGGCCAGTAGTTCATCTGCAGGTTGATGTTGAGGGTGTAGTTGCCCCGCCACGGCGGGTCCACATGCGGGTTCCACACGCCCTGCAGGTTCGCGGGCAACGTTCCCGGACGCGAGCTGGTGATCAGCAGGTACCGGCCGAAGTGGAACAGCAGCGCGGCCAGCGACGGATCCGGCGCCGCGATCCGTTCGTCGGTCGGCAGGTCCGGCGCCGGACCGAGGTCGAAGTGGACGCGGTCGAACAGTTCCCGGTGCGCGGCAACGGCTTCCGTCCGCATCCGATGCCAGCCGAGCTCCAGCGCCTGTGAGACCCGCGCGGTGGCGAGCCGGACGCACTCGGCGGGGTCGCGCTCCGGTTCAGCTACGGAGCCGCGGTAACCCGCCTCGGTCGCCACATAGACGGTCAGCGCGTCCGGGCCGTCGCGGTCGACCACGGCCGCCACCGCGTACCCCATCCCGACCGCACCGGACAGACCGGCGACAGCACCGGCGGTGAACCTGTTGCCGCCCAGGAGGTTGTCCAACTGCACGGCGACGTCGACCTCGCCGCCCCGATCGGTCTGCACCCGAAATGCCAGCACGTGCAGGCCCGGATGGCACACGGCCTCCCGCAGCACCCCGACCTCTCCGACGCGGTAGGTGACCGTGTACACCCCGGTGTGCAGGTCGAGCCGGCGCCGGTACGCCTCCGCGCCCGCGTGTACCCCGCCCGCGCCCGGTCCGCTCACCCGCAGGTCCAGTCGCAGGTCGGCGAGCGGGAGGTAGCGGGCGGTGTCCGGTCCCTGCACGGTCTTCAGCAGTGCTTCCGCGCCTGCCGCGTCTCCGGCCAGCGCGAGGTGGCGTGCCTGTTCGACCGCGGCCGGATCGCCTGGCGCCGGCCACGTCGGCTGCCCCGACCACAACCTGTCGTCGTTGAGCTGCACCAGTTCGCTGCGCACGCCGCCGAACGCCATGGCGCCCAGCCGTCCGGTGCCCAGCGGCAGCGCCTCCTCCCACACCGAGGCGGGCGCGCGAAACCACAGCACCGTGTCGTTACTGGTCATCCTGGCCCTCACCACTTCGAACTGTGCTGTCCCGCCGCACGAGCCGCGGCGGCACCAAGGTCAACGGAGGCGGCACGGCACCGCCGATCAGGCCCACGAGCAGGTCGACGGCTCGCCCGCCCAGGTCGGCCGCGGACAGCTCCACGGAGGTCAGCGGCGGCAACAGCGGCCCGTCCGGGCAGATCGCCACCACCTCGACGTCCTGCGGCACCCGGCGGTGCTGGTCCCGCAGCGAGTCGATCACCTGGGCAACGGCGGCCTCGTTGTGCACCACCAGTGCCGTCATCTCCGGGTGCGCCCGCAGCAGCGCGCTCGTCGTGCGGGCCACCGACTCGCGGCCGGCCGCGACCGGCAGGGCGGTGCCCACCACGCCCCGGCGCATGGCCGCCGCGCTGAACCCCGCGTGCGTCCGCCCGGCGATGCCGGGCGCGCCGAGGAAGCCGATGCTGCGATGGCCGAGATCGGCGAGGTGGTCCAGGCACCGTGCGCCCGCCGCCTCGAAGTCGAGGGCGACGGCCGGAAGGCAGTTCTCCGCGTCCGGGTGTCCGATGAGGACGGACGGGCGACCGAGCCGGCGCAGCACCCGCGCCCGTTCGCCGGCGCGTTCGGCGTCCAGCACCAGGAACCCGTTCACCCTGCTGCTCCCCGCCGCCCTGCGCAGCCCGGCGTCGCCGTGGTCCGCGGTCACCAGCAACACGTCCAGGTCGTGCCCGCGGGCCGCGACCGCGATCGCGCTGACGAGCCGGGTGACCCCCGGCAGGTGCATGCCGCCGTGCAGCGGCAGCACGAGTGCCATGACGTCGGCCGGGGCCCGTTTCGCCTCCGGCCCCTCCGCGGGCAGCTGGTAGCCGAGCTCGACGATGCTCTCGCGCACCCTCGTCGTCGTTTCCGGTGAGATCGACCGTTTACCGGTCAGCACGTAGAAAACGGTGCTCGGCGCGACTCCGGCGTGCCGGGCCACCTCGACGATCGTCACCACTCCCGCACCTGCTTCCGGTTGAGTCGCCCAGAGAAATCGAAGCGCTTCGACAGATCACCACGGACCTTTTCGCGAGCACCTGCCGAGGACGGGATGAAGCTGACACACGACCTTCCAGCAGGTCAAGCCACAAGGCGTTTCGATGCATTCGACGACGAAGTGTCGAAACACGCGCCACGCCGTGCGACCGAGGTCGCGCCGAGGCGTGAACCGCGACACATCAAATAATTGCGATTCTGCTATGTGTGCGCCATCTCTCGCAATCAACTCCGAGAAATGCGGAAAATTCTCTGCGTTCTTCCGGCAAGGCTTGGCTAAGGTGATTTCACACCTAACGTTGCCGCTCGGCGGTCGATGAAACGAGCGGGAGATCGGTGTGGGAGCGGTACGCAGTCGTGAGCGAGCGCTGCGACGACTCGGTTCACTCAGCCCGATGGCCCGGCTGCTCGTCGGCAGCCAGCTGCTCTTCAACGTCGGCTTCTACCTCGTCGTCCCGTACCTCGCCGGGCACCTCGCGGGCGACCTCGGCCTCGCGGGCTGGGTGATCGGCCTCGTGCTGGGGCTGCGGACGTTCAGCCAGCAGGGCCTGTTCGTCGTCGGCGGCACCCTCACCGACCGGTTCGGGCCGAAACCCGTCATCGTCGCGGGCTGTGCCGTGCGCGTGGCGGGGTTCTTGGTGCTCGCGGTCGCGTCGTCACTGCAGGGGGTCCTGGTCGGCGTGGTCCTCGTCGGACTGGCCGGCGCGCTGTTCTCCCCCGCCGTCGAGGCGTCCCTGGCCCGGCAGGCCGGGCCGGACCAGCGCGCCGACGCGTTCTCGGCCCTCTCGGTGTCCGGCGAGATCGGCGCGGTCACCGGCCCCCTGCTCGGGGTGCTGCTGGCCGGTCAGTTCCGCACCGCCTGTCTCGTGGCCGCGGCACTCTTCGTCGTCATCGGGGTCATGCACGCCCGGCTGCTGCCCCGGTTGCCCGGTGAGCACCGACGGGAACCGCTGCTCGACGGCTGGCGGGAGGTGCTGCAGAACCGGGTGTTCCTGGTGTTCGCCGCCGGCTACTCCGCCTACCTCGTCTCCTACAACCAGCTCTACCTGGCGCTGCCCGCGGAGCTGAACCGGGTCGGGGCGAGCGAGAAAGCCCTCGGGCTGTTGTTCGCGCTCGCCTCCACGCTCATGATCGTCGGCCAGCTGCCCGTGTCCGCCCTCGTCCGCCGGCTGCCCGGCCGAACGGGCGCGCTCCTGTCCGGGTTCGTCCTCATCGGACTGTCGTTCGCCGTCGTCGCACTGCGGCCGCCCGGCGTGGCCGGACCCGTCGCCTTCGTCGTGCTGCTCACCCTGGGCCAGATGCTGGTGGTACCACAGGCAAAGGGTCTCGTGCCCGTGCTGGCGGGCGAACGCAGGCTCGGCACCTACTTCGGCGTGCTGGCGTCCGCGGGCGGCGCCGCCGTGCTGGTCGGCAGCACGGTCAGCGGCGCCCTGCTGGAGCACGGCCGGGTCGCCTGGATCGTGCTCGCACTGCTTCCACTGGCGGGAGCCTGTGTGCTCGCCGCCCTCGCGCGCTTCGGCGCGTTCACCGAAACACCGAAAGGCCGGACATGAGTACACGACGAGCTCTCCTCGTCACCACGCTGCTGGCGGTCTGCGGGCTGACCGCCGGTTGCTTCACGGGTGCGGCGTCGCAGGGTCCGCAGCGGTTGCGCCTCGCGGTGCCGTTCCCGCCCACGCAGGCGATGTCACCGTGGGGCGACGACAGCCTGCTGATCACCCGGCTCGGCATCGCGGAGACGCTGGTCCAGCTCGACCGTTCCGGCCGGCCGGAAGCGCTGCTCGCCGAGAGCTGGGCGCGGCAGTCGCCCACGCAGTGGAAGTTCCACCTCAGGACCGGAGTCCGGTTCCACGACGGCACGCCGCTCACCGCGCAGGTCGTGGTCGACGGACTGAACCGCGCGACCCAGGCCACCCCGGTCCCCCGTGCGATCAAGGGCCTGAACCTCGTCGCCAAGGCCGAGGGCGAGCTGGACCTCACCGTGACGACGGCGCAACCCGATCCGACACTGCCGCAGCGGATGTCCTCGCCGAACCTCGTCGTGCTCGCTCCCGCCGCGTACACCGGTACGGCGGTGAGCCCGCGCAACACCGGTACCGGCCCCTTCGTGCTGCAGGAGCTCAAGGGCGAGGACAGCGCGACGCTCTCGGCGTTCCCCGAGCACTGGGCGGGGGCAGCCAAACTGTCCGGAGTGGACGTCCGGTTCATCCCGGACGGCCAGACCCGCACGGCGGCACTGCGCGCGGGCGAGGTCGACGTGGCGACCGCACTCCCGTTGGCCACATCGGAGAGCCTGCAGCTCATCGAAGTTCCGGTGCCCAGGGTCGTGTCGGTGTCCCTGAACACCGCGAAGGGCACGTTCACCGATCCGGCGCTGCGCGGCATCGCCAGGAGCGCGGTCGACCAGGACGCGCTCGCCCGCGGTGTCTACGAGGGCCGCGCGACGCCCGCCCGCGCACTGCTCGGTCCGGCGACCCCGTGGGCGAAGGCACCCGCGGCGCCTCCCGCCGCCGACGGCCCCGCCGCCGGCCAGCGGGTCGTGCTGGCGACCAGCAGCGACCGGCCGGAGCTGCCCGAGGTCGCGACCGCCATCGCGGATTCCTGGCGCCGCAAGGGGTTCCAGGTCGAGCAGGTGGTGCGGCAGTACAGCCAGCTCGAGGCAGACGTGCTCGCCGGGAACTTCGACGCCGTGATCCTGTCGCGCTCCTACGTCCTCGACAGCGGCGACCCCGCCGGCTACCTCAGCAGCGACTTCGGCTGCGCCGGCACCTTCAACCTGTCGAAGCTGTGCTCCCCCGACGTCGACGCGGCGATCGCCAAGGCCGTCTCGACGGAGGACGTGGCGAGCCGTGAGCAGGCGACGCTGGCCGCGGAAGCGGCGGTGCTCGCGACCTCGGCCGTGGTACCGCTCGTGCACCAGCGCACCTTCATCGGACACAACGGCAACGTCGGCGAGATCGCCGACGACCCGTACGAACGTCGCCTCGTCACGCGGTCGACGACGCGAGGATGACCGGACGCATCACCGCTGCCGCCGGCCGCTCGGCCGTCGTCGCGGCCGTCGTCGCGGCGGTCGCCGCGGTGATCGGCGTGCTGCCGCTGATCTCGGGCCGGGACCCGGCGCTGACCGTGCTGCGGGCGAGGTCGACCGAGCGCGACCCCGACGCCGAGGCGCTGGCCGCCGTGCGCCGGGAGCTCGGGCTCGACGCGAGCCCGGCCGACCTGCTCCGCCAGTGGTTCACGGGGGTGCTGCACGGCGACTTCGGCCGGTCCTGGGTCTCCCGGGAACCGGTCGGGCCGCGGGTGGCGGACGCGCTCGCCGTGTCCGCCACGCTCACCGCGTTCGCTGTGCTCGTCGCCATCGTCGTCATGACGCTTCTGGTGGCGCGCAGCCTGGTGCGCGTGGTGAACGGCCGTCCGGCGCCCAGCCGCAACGGTGTCGCCGCGGTGCTCGCCGGACTGCCCGAGTTCGTCATGGGCGCACTGTTCGTGGTCGTGTTCGCGGTACGGCTGCGCTGGCTGCCCACGTCCGGATGGAACGACCTCGGCAACGCGGTGCTGCCCGCGGTCGCGCTCGGAATTCCCGCGGGCGCCGTGCTCGGGGTGATCGCCCGTGACGCCATCCGTGACGCGGCGAGCGCGGAGTGGCTGCGCGCGTGGACCGCGGCGGGCATCCGCAGGCGTGTGATCGGCCTGGCGGTGCTGCGCCGGGCCGGCTCCGTCGTGGCCGAGCAGCTCGGCCTGCTCTTCGCCGGGATCCTCAGCGGAGCGGCCGCGGTGGAGGTGGTGTTCGCGGTACCGGGCATCGGGCGGCTCGCGGTCAACGGCGCGGTCGCGCAGGACGTTCCGGTCGTGCAGGCCTGTGTGCTGGTGGTCCTCGGGGTCGGGGTGGTCGCAAGCGGGTTCGGCAGGCTGATCTGCCGCCTGCTGCTCGGCCCGGCCGCCGAGGCGGCGGCCCTGACGGCGGCACCGCCCTCGCCGAGGTCTCCGTCGCGGGCCTGGTTCTGGCTCGGGATCAGCGCGGTGGTGGCGGCGACGGCGGTGATCGGGTACGGGCTCCTGCTCGACCCGTTCGCGGTGGACCTGGAATCGCGTCTGCGGGCACCGTCGCCGACGCACCCGATGGGCACGGACGCGTTGGGGCGCGACATGCTCGCCAGATTGAGCCACGGTGCCGTGCACACGGCCCTGCTGGCGCTCGCGGTCACCGTGACGACCGCCGTCATCGGCGTGCTGCTCGGGCTGGCGGCGAAACGCGGCTCCCTGGCTGCCGCGCTCGTGAACGCACTGCCCCCGGTGGTGGTCGCACTCGTCGTCGCGGCCACCACCGGCCCTGGCTGGCACGGCGCGGTGGCCGCGGTCGTCGCCACCAGCTGGGCGCCTCTCGCCGGGCACGCCCGCGCGTTGGCGATCGAACAGCGCAATTGCAGCTACCTCACCGCTTCGCGCGCGCTCGGCGCGTCCTCCTGGCGGCTCACCACAAGGCACGTGCTGCCCGCGATCGTGCCTCCGGTGGTGCGCAACGCCTGTGTGCGGCTGCCGGCGGTGGCCTTGGCGTTGGCGACCCTGGGCTATCTCGGGCTCGGTGCCCAGCCGCCGGAGCCGGAATGGGGACTGCTGATCGCGGAGGGGATGGGGTACGTGGAACGCGCACCGTGGACGGTGTTGTTCCCCGCCGCGGGACTCGTCGCCCTCGGCCTGGGTGCGACCGCGCTGGCCGCTCGCGCACGTTGAGATGTCGTGGCAGGCGGTAGATCCCGCCCGCGCGCGTTGAAAGGCCGTGGCAGGCGGTGGATCCCGCCTGCCACGGCGCACTTCTTACTGACCGATCAGCCTGCGGCGACGAGCCGCCACTGCTGGTTGGTGCTGTTGCTGTCACTCCACTGACCCACGTTCGGCGAGCCCGCCGTGCGGCCCATGCCGTCCAGGTAGAGGCCCGTGGCACGGTTCCGGATGCGCACGTCGTTGCCCCTGCTCTTGCCGGTCACGACCGTCCACTGCTGACTCGTGGCCGAGCTGCCGGCGCGCTGGCCCGCATCGCTGCCGTTGGACCCGCTCCCCAGGCCGTCGAGGTAGCGCCCGGTGGCCACGTTCTTGAACCGCACGTAGGAACCGGTGTTCTCGACCGTCCACTGCTGACTGGCGCTGGTGCCGCCGGTGCCCTGGCCCGCCGAGGAGTCAGTGGTCCGGCCGAGGCCGTCGACGTACCAGCCGGTCCCGATGTTGCGGATCTCGACCGCGGTGCTGCCTACCTCGCCCAGCCCCCAGGAGTAGCGCAACCGTTGCAGCCCAGACGGGTTCGTCAGCGACAGGGTGGTGTTCGCGCCGCTGCCGCTCCTGCTGGTCATGCTGTACCAGTCACCGTCGCGCAGACCGGGCCAGTACACGCCGCCCATCCCGAGGCTGCGCAGTTTCTCGCTGACGCCACGGACGTAGTCGGCCATGTAGGAGCCGCTGGGGATGCTGTAGTCGATCGCGTCGAAGTACACGTTGTTCTTGGTGCCCGGCCCCATCGCGCCGCCCCACTCGGTGGCGATGGTGCGGCTGGCGTAGTTCCCGATGTAGCTCCCGATGTGGTCGGCCCACTGGGTTTCACTCTCGTAGCCGGCGAAGAACGAGTAGTCGTGCACCGCGAGCAGCGTGCCGTTCAACCTGCTGTCGCCGCCCACCGCGGGCACGTTCTGGGCGAGGCCGGCGCCGTCGAGGATCACCCGGCCGCGCGGGACCGCCGAATACCGGCCCAGCCAGCCGTTGTACATGTTGTTCAGGTCGCCCGTGCTGTAGCCGTGCGGCTCGTTGATCACCTCGAAGTAGGCGTTCGGGTGGCCGCCGTACTTCGCGATGACCTTGTCCCACATCTGGTCGAACGCGGCCGTGTTCGGCGGCCGGCCGCCGGTGTGCGCCCAGTACGCGAAGATCACGTTGCCCTTGCCGAGCGCGGTGTCGATCGCGCCCGTGTAGGTGCCCCAGTAGTTCGCCACGGTCGGCTCGTTGATCGGGATCCGCACCGTGTTGGCCCCGGTGATCGAGTACATCTGCCCGACCACCCGGTCCGCGACGGCGGCCGCCGAGGAGTAGGTGTCGGACGCGCTGAGGCCGGACAAATAGAGGACGCCGTTGACGAAGTTGTCCCGCTGGTCGGCCCAGTTCACGCCCCGGAACTGACTGGTGGCGGCCTGGGCCTGGGCGGACGTGCCGGTCACGAGGCCGGCCGCCAGCAGTACCGAGGCCAGCAGCCGCAGGGTGGTAAGCGCTTTCCAGCGACGAGTCATCGACTGCTCCACTACGTTGTGGTGATGATGATGGAGGTGTCACTCAAGTGCGGGCCGTGCCCAAGCGAATCCATGAGAGCGAACCCATGAGAGCAGCCGGGCGAAGTAGCCGTCAAGCAAATGAGCATGCTTATCCGGGACCACGCCCGTCGCCCGGACTACCGCTCTGACCAGGTTCGACCCCGGTTCGATTGATTTTCCTGGCCGTTCGACGCACCTGTATCCTGGTTCGACGATCAGAAAAAGTCATACTCATGAAGGAGCCGCCTCGGTGGATGCCGATGCCGCGTACGCGCCGCCTGTCTCCTACCGGCCTGGCTACGAACTGGTCGCCGAGCGGATCCTGGAGCTCATCGCCGAGCTGGAGCTGCGTCCCGGCGACCGGATGCCGACCGAGAACGACCTGGCCGGGCGGATGGGCACCAGCCGGACCGTGGTGCGGGAGGCCGTGAAGATCCTCTCGGCGCTCGGCCGGGTGCGCGCGCACAAGGGCCGCGGGCTCTACGTGGCCGACGACGAGGGCATGCTCGGTTCCTCGCGGTGGGGCGGCTTCTTCCTGCCCACCGACCTCGACCACATCTACATGCTGTTCGAGTTCCGCCGGGTGCAGGAGACAGCGGCGGCGAGGCACGCCGCGACCCGCGCGACGCCCGCCGAGCTGCGCGCCGTCGAGGTCGCCGCCGACCTGTGCCGGGAAGGGCACGAGACCGGGCAGGCCGCCCTGTTCGACCGCGGCGACGACGACTTCCACCTGGCCGTCGCGGCCGCCTCGCACAACCAGTTCCTCGTCGCGGCGGTGCGCGAGGCCCGCCGCCTGCAGCGCCAGTCGCACATCATCGGGCTGCACGGTTCGATCGGCACCCACACCGCCGAGGCGGTGGCCGAACACGATGCGATCTACCAGGCCATCCGCGCCGGTGACGCCGAGGCCGCCGCCGCGGCCGCCGCCGGGCACGTGGACCGGACCCTCGAGGACTATCGCCGCGAGATCCAGCGCCGCGTCTTCGGCTGACCCGACCGGCTTCCAGATGTGTATTACAACCTTCCGGTGAGTGGCCTCTTGAAATAGGTTTGAACTGGGCCTTCTGGAAGGCCACTTGCCCGGACAGCATCAACGGTATGAGCGAGCCACGCACCATCGTCGAACTGGATGACGAGAACACCGCACGGGCGTACGACACGATGCGCGAACTCCGCCCGCACCTCACCTCAGAGCAGGCCTTCGTTGACGCGGTGCGCACCCAGCGCAAGGAGGGCTACCGCCTGGTCGCCTCCCTGGACGCGACCGGCCAGGTCGCCGCGGTGGCGGGGTTCCGGCCCATCACGAACCTCTACGCCGGGCCACACCTCTACATCGACGACCTGAGCACGCTGCCGTCGGCGCGCAGGCAGGGCCACGCCGGCGCTCTGCTGAAGTGGGTCGACGAGGAGGCTCGCCGCCTCGGCTGCGGGGAGGTCCACCTGGACTCCGCCACGCACCGGCACGACGCCCACCGGCTCTACCTCACTTCCGGGTACGTCATCCCCGCACTGCACTTCAGCAAGCGATTGGCCTGACGGCTCGCGCTTGTTCCGCCTGCCCGGCAAAGGGCACGGCCTACGTCCTGCGGGCGCACAGGACGTACGCGTCCAGTGCGAGCGGGCGGGCCGCGGTCAGTTCGAAACCCGCGTCGGCCAGCAGAGCGCGGTAGTGGGACTCGGTTCGTTCCCGGCCGCCGACGTTGCAGAGCATGTGGATGTCCCACGGCACCGCGAGCGACGGCGTGCCGGCGGTCTCCGGCAACAGGCGCTCCACGACCAGGAGTTCGGCGTGCACGGGCATGGCCTCGGCGATCACACCGAGGATCGTGCGGCACGACGCGACGGCCAGTGCCTCCGGGCGGTCCATGAGGATGCCGTGCAGTTCCGGCCCTGCCCCGAGCACGCGCGACAGGAGTTCGCCGTTGCCCCCGGCCACGTCGACCACCAGCCCGGCGGACGGGAAGTCCACGACGCGGACCAGCTCGGCGAACATCGCGTTGCTCGCCGCCATGGACCGGTGGAACAGCGCCGCGAGCGACGGATCTCCCGCCAGGTAGGGAAAGTGGTGCGCGCCGAAGACCTTGGCGAACGATTCCTCGCCGGTGCGCACGGCGTCGGTGAGCCCGGCGAACGAGCGGTAGAACGGGCCGCCGTACATGAGGGCCAGCGCGCTCATCGAGCCGTCGATGTCGGAACGCAACAGGGTGCCCAGCTCGGTGAGCGCGAAGCCGGCGGTGGTGTGGCGGACGATGCCGAGGGTGGCGAGGTAGCGCAGCAGTCTCGCGAGACTCGACGCGTCGGTTCCGGTGGCCACGGCCAGTTTCCCGGCGTCGGAGGTCGCGGCGAGGTGGTCGGGCAGGCGCAGCTCGACGGCCGTCGCGAGGGCCTGGGTGGCCCAGGCCCCGGTCAGGAGCCCGAGCAGTTCCGTACCGGGCTCCGACGCGCGTTGATCATCCAGTGGGAGAACTCCTGCGCCCGCCAGATGTGGGGCAGGCAGGTGCTCGAATACGCGGCAAGCTCACGGTCGTCACCCCGCACCAACGCGGCGGTGAGCGCGCGGGCGAGCACCTCGGCCTCCATGATCGCCAGGTTGGCGCCCTTGGCCGCGGACGGGCTGATGAGGCTCGCCGCATCGCCCGCGAGGAACGTCCTGCCGTACTGGACGGGCTCGACGACGTCCGAGCGCAACCGCACGATCCGCCGTTCGGTGACGGGACCCTGCCGCAGCGGGCCGAACTCCCCGGTCCACATCCGGACGGCCAGCTCGGACCAGATCCGCTCGTCGGTCCAGTCGTTCGCGTCGGCGCCCTCCGGGACCTGCAGGTAGTAGCGGGTGACCTCGGGACTGCGCGCCATATGGCCGGCAAACCCGTTGGGGTGCATGGCATAGGTGACCGCGGCCATGCTCTGCGGAGCTTCGGCAAGCACCGCGAGCCAGGACACCCCGTGGTCACGGACGAAGCGATTCCCGGCGGGCAGGGCCTGCCGGGTGGCACCGTTGCTGCCGTCGCACCCGGCCAGGAACGACGCGCTCGCCTGACCGCCGGGGAACCGGACGGTGGCGGTCGCGGGATCGACGTCGGTGACGGTGACCCCGAACCTGAGCTCGCCGCCGCGGTCGAGGTACTCCTCGATCAGGTCGGTGACCAGCAAATGCTGCGGGTACACGGTGTGCATCTCGCCTCGCCCGAGCCTGCCGTAGTGCAGCTCGAACTCGCCGGTCTCGTCCCGGAACGCGCACATACCGTGCGTGCTGCCGAGGCGCGCCATCCCGGCACCGAGCCCGTGCTCGGTCAGCACGCGGGCGCTGTTCGAGCCCAGGAACCCGGCCCGCGCCCTGGTTTGCACGTGGTCACGGGTGCCACGCTCCAGGATGAGGGTGTGGATTCCCTCCGCACGCAACAGGTTGCCCGGTACGAGCCCGGCAGGACCCGCACCGACGATGAGCACGGTCTTCCGCTCGGCCACTTTATCCGGCCCATTCCTTCGCACGAGATGATCGGACCACATCGGGCCGCGGCGAGAGCCAACCATCCGGAAACCACCGAAACCCGCTGCAGCACTGGTAATTCACTCGTAAGTGATCATGAAGGACCGGCCACTGTGGACATCCGGCGCTCACGGTGGTGGACGTCGGCCCCGGCGCCCGCCGCAGACGACGGCGGCCAGCAGGACGAGCAGCACCTCGACCACACGAACGGACAACAACGACGTCTCCACCATGATCCGCATCGGATTTCCCTTTCCACCGAATTCGCGTGATTCCACGATGGGGCTCGCAGGCCGAGCCGTCATCCTCCTGTTCAGGAGGTCCGCGTCAGGGCGTTGCCGGTGCCTGCACCGTGTGCTGCAATGACGTGATCTCCAGGGGGTGCCGTGAACTTCAACGACGAAGTCAACTGGCCGGAAGAGTTCGGGGAGCACATTTCCCGGCCGAGCCTCGCCGATCCGCGCAATCCGCGCCGGTCCACCTATGTCACGACGATGGTGTTCCTCGAGGGCGGGCTCAGGGAGGTCGACGACCAGCTGGCCGGCCGCAGCACGCGCAGCCGCGACGAGCTCGCCGGAGCCCGGCTGACCCGGACGATCATCCTGCGCAGAGCGGCCGCGGTAGCCCGCGAACTGCCGCACAAGGTGCACATCGGCGAAGGCGCGTTCCGCGATCGCTGGCGGGGACCCGGTGGCATGGCGAACTTCTTCATGTGCCTCATCAAGTACACGTGCACGGCACCGCGCTGGGGTCTTTTCCTCGACTACGGGCCGCGCCGGGTCCTGGCCGAACTGCCCAAGGTGCACAAGGGCGAGCTCGACCTCACGGAGCTCATCACGAAGATTGCCACGCACGACCTGCGGATGCGCATCCGATTAGCTCGGTACTGGTTGTTCCAGCTCTCGCTGACGATCGATGCCAAGTGGCAGTCCGTCGCCACCAAGGCATACCGGGAAATGCTCGACGCGTATTCCGCCCGATGGGTGCCGGTGTACGAGGAAGGCCTGCGGTTGCTGGACGTGCGGTTCCGTCCCGGCATCACGCCGAAGAAGCTCAGCATGATGGTGTCCGCGCAGACGTCGGGGTTCGCCCAGCACATCGCGGGCGCCGGCGACGACACCAGGGAGAACCGCGACCTGTTCGTGGCGTCCGTCCAGGCGCTGATCTTCGCGGCGCTCGACCCCGGTGACGGGCGCGGCATCACGGAGGCGCTGCGCGAGATCCTGTGATGGGCCTCGACCAGGTCAATAAGCTCGGATCATGAGCGACAGGCAGGCCCGCGTGCTCCGGGCGTTCGAGACGTTCTTCGAGCCGTCCGCCGAACGAGCCGCGAACTGGCCGCTCGACCTGTTCCGGCGCACCGCGGACACCGTGCCGGCCTACCGGAAGTTCCTGCGCGAGCACGGGATCGACCCCGCCGGCGTCGAGGACCTCCGGCAGGTGCCACCGACCGACAAGTCGAGCTACCACCAGCGCTATCCCCTGCCCGAACTCTGCCGCGACGGCACCCTGGCCGGCAACGACATGATCGCCGTGTCCTCCGGGTCGAGCGGGCAGCCGACGATCTGGCCGCGGTCGCTGGAGGACGAGCTGCACGTGGCCCGCCGGTTCGAGCAGGTCATGGTGGACGGGTTCGCGGCGGACCGGCGCAGCACGCTGGCCGTGGTCTGCTTCCCGCTCGGCACCTGGGTCGGCGGCCTGTTCACGCAGGCGTGCGTGCGGCACCTCGCGGCCAAGGGCTGCCCGATCACCGTGGTGGCGCCGGGCAACAACAAGGCGGAGATCCTGCGGGTCCTGCCCGAGCTGGCGCCGTACTTCGAGCAGGTGGTGCTGCTCGGCTATCCGCCGTTCGTCAAGGACGTGATCGACACCGGCGGCGTCGACTGGGCCGCGTACGCGATCAAGCTGGTGCTGGCCGGCGAGGTGTTCAGCGAGCAGTGGCGCGATCTGGTGGGGCAACGGGCCGGGATCGCCGATCCGATCCGGGACACCGCGTCGCTCTACGGCACGGCCGACGCGGGCGTGCTCGGCAACGAGACGGCGCTGTCGGTGAGCATCCGCCGGTTCTTCGCGCTCCGTCCCGATCTGGCGCGCGAGGTGTTCGGCGACTCGCGCCTGCCGACACTCGTGCAGTACGACCCGGCGAGCCGGTACTTCGAACTGCACGACGGCGCGCTGGTGTTCACCGCGGACGGCGGGATTCCGTTGATCCGCTACCGGATCGGCGACGAGGGCGGGCTCCTGCGGCACGACGAGCTGCTGGCCTACTGCGCGCAGCACGGCTTCGCTCCCCCGCCCGGGCCGGAGCTGCCGTTCGTCTACGTCTTCGGCCGGTCGCTGTTCACGGTGTCGTTCTTCGGCGCCAACGTCTACCCGGAGAACGTGACGGTCGGCCTGGAACAGCCGGGCATCAGCGACACCGTGACCGGCAAGTTCGTCATCGAGTCGGTCGAGGACGCCGATCGCGATCGAGCGTTGCGGATCACGGTGGAGACCGCGCCGGGAGCGACCGCCGACGCCGCGCTGATCGCGGAGTCGGTGCGGGCGCAGCTGGTTCGGCTCAACAGCGAGTTCGCGCACTACGTCCCGGCGGAGCGGCAACTGCCCGAGGTCGCGCTGCGCCCCGCCGGTGATCCCGAGTACTTCCCGGTCGGCGTCAAGCACCGCTATACGCGGCCGTCCTCCGGATGAGCCGCACCGCGAGCACGACCACGGCTGTGATCGTCAGCCACACGTAGGTGTCGTACTCGTGCAACCGGGTCACGAAGACCAGGAACACCAGCACGGGCACGCACCACACCCAGTGGTGCACCCAGGACACCGGCGACGGTCCGCCGAAGCCGGTCAGGGCGAGTGAGAGCGTACTTACGCCCGGCTGCCGCTAAGTTGGTTGCAGGTAGCGTGATCAGCAAACGCTTGTGTTTGTCTGTCCTGGACTACTGCCAACTGCGGGCCGTTACCGCGACGCACACCGCGATCAGCGCGACGAAGCCCAGCGCCACCACGAGCGGGTTCAGCGTCCACTGCGGCAGGAAGCTCAGCCCGCTGAACAACACCGCCGCGATCGGCGGGTAGGTGAAGGGCAGCCGCGGGTCGAGCGGCGGCCCGGTGAAGCCGACGTAGAGCGGCGTGCCGTCCAGCCAGGCGAGCCCACCGAGGCGGTACACGTCCAGGTCGATGGGGAAGTGCGTGGACCACGTGCCCATCAGCCACACCAGCACGGCGAGCCAGAGCGCAGCGGCGGCGCCCTGAGGCAACGCTCTCAGCGGAACTCCGCCGGTTTTCCGCAATGGCGAAAGAGTCGACACGACCACCCTCTGGGAAACGAGAAACAGTGCTGCCGAAAGTAGTGAGCGCGAACAATGCGCACCTTGTTGGTTCACCGGCAGAACCACCGGAAGAAGTTTCTTTCTCGCAACCAAAGCCCGGCCCGGACGTCTCTTCAAAAGCATGATTTGCGCGCTGCCGAGCATTACCGGGAGGATGGCCAGGTGAGCACGACCGCGTTCGGGGACTTCCTCCGCTTCTACCGCTCGCGCGTTCCGCTGACGCAGGAGGAACTGGCGGAGCGCACGGGCCTGAGCATGCGCGCGATCAGCGACATGGAGCGCGGCCGCACGCTGACGCCGCAGTTCCGGACCGTGCAGCTGCTCGTCGGCGGGCTCGGGCTGGAGGGTGACGAGGCCGCGGAGTTCACCGCGCTCGCCCGCGCCGGCCGGATCCGGGCCGCCGAGGACAAACCGGAGATGCCACTTCCGCCCGCGCCCGCCTGCACGTTGCCACCCGTGCTCATCGCTCTCACCGGACGGGATGAGGAACGGCAGATCCTGAACGGCTTCGCGCGCGACGCGGAATCGTCGTCGCTGCTGCAGATCGCCGTTGTCCACGGCCCGCCCGGCGCGGGCAAAACCGCGCTCGCCGTCGATGCCGGGCATCGGCTCGGCGGCCGATTCTCGAACGGCTGCGTGTTTCTGGACCTGCGCGGAATGGACGACGAGCCACTGACGCCGGACCGCGCCGCGCACCGGTTGCTGCGCTCGTTCGGGGTGGACGAGCGGCAGATCCCCGCCGACCCGGACGACCGGCTGTCGCTGTACCAGTCGCTGCTGCGCGACCGCACGGTGCTGCTGGTGCTGGACAACGCCGCGAACGAGGCACAGGTGCGGCCGCTGCTCGCGTCCAGTCCCGGCACGATGGTGCTGGTGACGAGCCGGAACACGCTCACCGGCCTCGACGCCCGGCATCGGCTCGCGCTGGACCTGTTGCCGCTGACGCCTTCCGTCGCGCTGCTGCGGGTCGTCGCGGGAAAGCACCGGGTGGAGGCCGAACCGGAGGCGGCCGCGCGGGTGGCGGCGTTGTGCGGCGGCATGCCCCTGGCGTTGCTCATCGCGGGCAACCGGCTCGCCAGCAGACCACAGTGGACGATCGCGCACCTCGCCGACCAGCTGGAGGACGAGCGGCGCCGGTTGTCCGTGCTGCGGGCCGGCGATCTGCAGGTGCGCACGGCGTTCGAGCTCTCGTACCACCACCTGAGCCCCGCCGCCGCGACGCTGTTCCGCCGGCTCGCGCTGGTGCCCGGCTCGGACGCGACCGCGGACCTGGCGGCGGTGCTCACCGAGTGCGCCGAGGAGGCGTTGGAGGAACTGGCCGACGCGAGCCTCGTCGGCATCGGCGAGACTCCCGGCCGGTACACGCGGCACGACCTGCTGCGCGTGTTCGCCGCCGAACGGCTCGAGCTCGACGAGAACCCCGGCGTCGTCAGCGAGGTGAGCGAACGGCTGCGGCACTGGCTGCTCGCCGTCGCGACGAAGGCCGCGCAGTTCTTCGACCACGACAACCCGGTGTCACCGGTCCAGCCCGACGGTCCGGATCCCGTGCACGACAAGGAGTCCGCCGGCCGCTGGCTCGCGCAGGAGCTGGAGAACTGGCGTGGCGCACTGAAGTCGGGCGCTGCGTGTGGGGAGCACGAGCGCGTTCTCGCGCTGGCACAGGCGATGCACTGGTACTCGGACATGCACGGCGTCGGCGAGCTGTGGCGCGAGGTGTTCGGCGCGGGTGCGGACGCGGCCCGGCAGCTGGGCAACGCCAAGGACACCGCGGAGCAGCTGAACTACCTCGCCTGGGCGCTCTACGCGCTGTGCGGGCAACCGCGCGAGGCGGTGACCGTGCACGAGCAGGCGGCGGCCGAGGCGACCGGCGACACCGTCACGGAGGCGTGGACCTGCTACTACGGCTCGGCCATCCGGCGTCGGCTCGGCGAACCGGAACAGGGCGTCCTGCTCAGCCGACGGTCCGTCGAGCTGTTCGGGCAGGCCGGCTACCGGATCGGCGAGAACCTCGCGCTCTCGTTGCTGGGCTTGATGTTGCACACCGTCGGCAAGCCCGGCGAGGCCGTCGAGGTGCAACGGCGCAGCGTGGCCCAGCACCGCACGGCGGGCGGCGACGGCGAGCTGCTGTCGATGCTGCTCATCCGGCTGGCGACCAGCCTGGCGTCCTCCGGCGAGGTGCCGGCGGCGCTGGAACTGCTCGACGAGGCGGAGTCGTTGTTCCGCCAGCACGGCACGACGGCAGGGGTCGCGCGGGTACGGCACAACCGCGGTCTCGTGCTGATGGACGCGGGCCGGCTCACCGAGGCGCGGGAGCAGCTGCTGTCGGCGTTGGGCGAGGCCCGGTTGTCCGATCACCGGATCGAGATCCTCGCGCGGCTCGCGGAACTCGCCGACGTGGCCGGTGAGTTCACGAAGGGCCGCGAACTGCGGGTGCGCGCGCTGGCCGAATGCGTCCGCTACGACGCGCCCGCGGTGCGAGGTACCGCCGCGAAACTGGCCACGGAGCTCGGCCTACCGGATCCCGCCTGACGGTCGGCGTCCACGCCCCGTCCGGCACTACCCGCCGGACCCAACCTGACCGTCAACCGGCCTCGGCAATGCGGCGCACGGTGTCGGCGACCCGCCCGGCCCCGCCTGACGAACCCCAGCCTCGGCAGTGCGGCACACAGCGCCCGCCGCCCGCTCGGCACCATCTGCCGACCCTCGCCTGACGTTCAGCGGGCTTCACTGATGCGGCACACAGCGTCCACGCCCCGTCCAGCACCACCTACCGGCCCTCACCTGACGCTCAGCGGGCCTCACCAGTGCGGCACACAGCACCCACGCCACGCTCGGCACCACCTGCCGACCCTCGCCTGACGTTCAGCGGGCTCTCACCGATGCGCGGCACACAGCACCCACGCCACGCTCCGGCACCACCTGCCAGACCCAACCTGACCGTCAACCGGCCTCGGCGATGCGGCGCACAGTCTCCGCCACCCGTTCAGCACCAAGCCGATAACCAGACCGCGCGTGCAGCGCCCCAGCTTCCTCCGCGCGGCGCACAGCATCGTCGAGACGACGCTCACCAAGGTCGACCTCAGCGAGCACGCGCAAGCTTTCCCCTTCCACCAGCCGATGCCCGGTACCACGGCTGATCTCCAGCGCCTCCACCGCGAACGCCCGCGCGGCCTCGTACTCCGAACGTTTCAAACACAGTGCCGCCAAGGAGATCAGGGCATCGCCCCGCCCCCGCTGATGCGACGTGGCGACGGCAAGGTCGAGCCCCGTGCGCAGTTCCGTTTCGGCGATGTCGTCGTACCCAAGCAGGAGATGCGTGCTGCCAAGCACGTGCCACGCGCTGACCTGCGTGCGCCGCATCCCCAGCCGGGTGGCGATCTCCAGGGCCTCCCGCGCGGTGTCCAGCGCCAGGTCGTACTTCTCCAGATCGCGGTAGGCACCCGAGAGGTTCGCGAGGTTGCCGGCTTCCTCGGCCGGCTCCCCGAACTCGCGGCACAGCGCCAGTCCCGTCTCGTAGTGCTCGATCGCGCGCTCCACCCGGCCGAGCGCCTGGCAGGAACGGCCGGCGTGGGTTTCGCCGAGCAGCACGCCGAAGCGGATCCCCTCCGCCCTCGCGACGTCGATCCCCTCGGTGTGCAGCTCGTAGGCCTGGTCGAGTTCGCCGAGCTCCCAGTACGCGTCGCCGAGCAGCAGGGAGCCCACGCCCGGCCGCCCATCGAGCCGCCACAGCTCCCGCGCCCGCCCGTAGTACTCCGCGCAGTCCCTCGGCCGGCCCATCGAGATGGACGTCCGGCCGAGCGCGCAGAGCACGACGCGGGAGAACTCGGTGTGTCCCAGCTCCTCGGCGGCGTCGAGTGCCTTGCCCAGCAACGCGAGCGACTGCTCGTAGTCGCACCCGCACCAGTGAGCGTCCCCGATGATCCGGAGCGCGTGCGCCTTGGCCAGCAGGTCGCCGCTGCGTTCCGCCGCCGCCAGCACCGCAGTGCCGGTGTCCAGCCAGACCGTCTCCATGCGATGGCGCTCGAACTGCGGGTGCAGGGCGATCAGCAGCTGCACCGCGAGCCGGGTGTGCCCGGCGGCCGCGGCGGCGTGCGTGGTGGCCACGAGATTCTCGGTCTCGACGTCGATCCACGTGTTCGCGATGATGTCGTCGATGAAGGTCGTGTGGCGGTAGTCCTCGGCCAGCACGTGCCGGTACGTCCGCGGGTCGACCCGCTCGCCGGCGTTCAGCAGGGTCAGCGCGAAGTGACCCCACAGCCGTTCGGTCGCGGCCTCCCGCTCGCCGTCGGCTCGTTGCGCGGCATGGAGACGGAGCAGGTCGTGGAACGTGTAGCGGCCAGGCTGGTGCTCGTCGACGAGGTGCGCCGCGGTGAGCGCGTGCAGGCACCGCTCGGTCTCGGCCCGGTCGAGCTCGGTCAGCGCGGCGATGGCGTCCGCGGTCAGGTCCCGCCCCGGCATGAGCCCCATCAACCGGAACACCCGGCGCGGTCGCGGGTCCAGTGCGGCATAGGACAGGTCGAACGCCGCACCCACGGCGGTGTCGGGATCGCCGGGCGCCGCCAGAGACGCGAGCCGGTCACCGGAGCGCAGCGCGGCCACGTACCCGCCGATCGACCGGCCGGTGAGCAGGTGGGCGGCGGCGATGCGCAACGCCAGCGGTAACCCCGCGCACAACCCCACCAGGTCGGTGACCGCCTCGGGCTCGGCCTCGACCCGCTGCTCCCCCAGCACATGGACGAGCAGTGCCCTGGCCGCGTCCCGGCCGAGCTGCTCGACCTGGATCCGCCGCGCGCCGTCCCGCGCGACCAGGCCGTCGAGCCGGTACCTGCTGGTGACGAGCACGAGACAGCCCGCCGATCCGGGCAGCAGCGGCCGGACCTGCCGGGCGTCGACCGCGTCGTCGAGCACCACCAGCACGCGCCGGTCCGCGAGCAGCGACCGGTAGGTGGCCGCGGCGGTCTCCACGTCGGCGGGGACCTTGGCGCGGTCGAGCCCGAGTCCGGTCAGCAGGTGCGACAACGCCTCAAGTGGGGTCATAGGTGTACCCCCACCGTGGCCGCGCAGGTTCAGGAAGAGCTGCCCGTCCGGGAACCTCGACCGCGCGCGATGCGCCCAGTGCACGACCAGCGTGGTTTTCCCAATGCCGGCCATGCCCGCGATCGCGGACACGACCACCGCGTGCGACGGCTCGTCCGAGAGCAGCGCGTCCATCGTGCGCAGGACGTCCTCGCGCCCGGTGAACCCCTGCACCCCGGCCGGGAGCTGGGCGGCCACCGTCCGGTCGTCGCGCGGTTGCGGATCGGTCCTCGGCACCGACGGCCGCGCCGCGGCGGTGACCAGGCCGGCGTGCTCCTCGCGGCTGAGCTGCAACGCTCTGGCCAGCCGGAGCACCGTCTCGCGATGGGGATACCGGCGGGTGCCGCGTTCCAGCGCGCCGATCGCCTGGGCACTGATCCCGGCCTGCTCCGCGAGCGCCTCCTGCGTCAACGCCGCGGCCAGCCGCCGCTCGCGCAGCAATGCACCGAATGACCCGTCCACACACACCCCTTCACTACTCCGAATGTATCGGTGAGTTGTGTGGGTTGTCGCTGTCACGGTCGTCGTGGCGCCGCCAGAATTGTCCCAGGTTCGTGGCCGGCACCGTTCCCACCTGGGGAGGAGCGGACGGAGTCGGCCAGTTCCGGGAAGGCCGGTTGCCGCGACGGGGGCGGCAACCGGCCTTCACAGTCCCGGCGCGGCGGTCATTTCGTCGACCCCGCCAGCACGCCCTGCACGAAGTACTTCTGGAACACCAGGAACACCGCCAGCGGCACGATCATCGACAGGAACACGCCGGTGGCGAGCACGTCGATGTCGGTGCCGAACTGCCGCAGCTGCGCGCGCAGCGCCACGGTGATCGGCGCCGAGTCCTGGTCCGCGAACACCAGCGCCACCAGCAGGTCGTTCCAGACCCAGAGGAACTGGAAGATCGTCAGCGACGCGATCGCCGGTTTGGCCACCGGCAGCACCACCCGCCGGAAGATCACCCACTCGGTCGCGCCGTCCATCCGCGCCGCCTCGATCAGGTCGCGCGGGATGCCGGTGAAGAAGTTGCGCAGCAGGAAGATCGCGAACGGCAGGCCGAACGCCACGTGGAACAGCACGACGCCGGAGTCGCTGCAGCCGGCTTCCGGTTCGGAGGCGGGCACCTGCGACGTGGCGTCGGTGGTCGAGGCGCGGATGGAGTTCTGGTCCGCGCACGCCGCGAACCAGGGCCGGGTGTGCGAGATCGACGTCGGCGAACCGGCCTGGGTGCCGCTCGCCCCCGACGTGCTGGGGGCGATGGTGGACACGTTGCTGGAGAACGTCTTCCGGCATACCCCCACCGCTGCCCCGGTCGGGGTGTCGGTCGTGCGGCACGCCGGGTGGGTGACCCTGGTGGTCGAGGACGGCGGCACCGGGGTCGCGGACCCGTCCGCCGCCCTGCACCGGGGTAGCAGCGGGGGTGGGTCCACCGGGCTCGGGCTGGACATCGCGCGAGCCGCGGCGCAGGCCACCGGCGGGACGATCCACCTGGAACGCGGGCGGCTCGGCGGGGCTCGCGTGCGGTTGCGGTTCGGGGAGGCCAACTGCCACCACGAGCCCGTCAGCCCACGGGCGTGGCGGCTGTGGCGCGGTCATCCCTGACGATCCCGACGGCCTACAGAGAGCCGCTTTCTCACCCAGCCCAGGTCGAGAAGGGCATGGCGCGGTCGTCCTTGACGATCAGCGGAAGGCTGCCGCGTTCGCACCCGCCCAGGCCGAGAAGGGTGCGGCCGGGCGACCGGTGACCCGCGCGACGGTGTCGTGCACGGCGAGCAGGTCGTCGTTGACGTCGCCGCCGGTCAGATCGAGCATGGCGGTGGCGATCTCGTCCCCCACGCCGGGCGCCAGCTCCTCGTAGGCCTCCTCCCTGCTGATCTCGACGAACTCCAGATTCCGGCCGAGGGTGGCGGCGATGTCCGCTGCCTGCTGACGAGGCGTGATCCGCCGTGGCCCGGTCAGCGGATAGGTCTGGCCGCGGTGGCCGCCCTCGGTGAGCGCGGCCCGGGCGACCGCGGCGATGTCCGCCGGGTGGATCGTGGGCAGGCCGACGTCGGCGTAAGGCGCACGGACAATCCCGTGTTCCCGGATCGTCGACGCCCACATCAGGGTGTTCGACGCGAACTGCGTGGGGCGCAGGATCGTCCAGTCCAGGCCGCTGTCCCTCAGCTGCTCCTCGAGCACCAGGTGTGCCTGCACGGCAGCCAGGTGCGGATGAGTCCGCACGGTGATCGACGAGACGAGCACCACGTGCTCCACGCCCGCCTGCCGGGCCGCCTCCAGGATCGGGGCCTCGGGTGCCAGGCCCTGCACCAGGAACAGCGAGCGCACGCCCCTGAACACCGCTTCGAGTTGGTCCGCACGCGTGAGATCGGCCTCGGCGACCTCTACCCCCACGGGAAACGCCGCCTGTGCCGCGGCTCGGGTCACTCCGCGTGCCGGCGCTTGCAACTGTTGCAGCAGAGCCGTTCCGACGTTACCGGTCGCGCCGGTCACCAAGATCATGAGAGCACGGTAGGACCTCGATCTTACTGGAGGTCAAGAAGCCGGGCGCAGCGGATGAGACCCAGGTGGGAGTACGCCTGGGGGTGGTTGCCCAGTGACTGCTCCGCGATGGGGTCATATTCCTCCGGCAGCAGCCCGGTCGGCCCGGCGAGCCGGACGAAGCTCGCGAACAGCTCCTCGGCGTCGTGGCGCCGGCCGACCAGGAGGTAGGCCTCGATCAGCCAGGTCGTGCACAGGTGGAAGCCGCCCTCGTCGCCGGGCAGGCCGTCGTCGCGCAGGTGGCGATAGACGGTCGGGCCGCTGCGCAGGACCTCCTCGACCGCGGTGACGGTGCGGCGGAAGCGTTCGTCGGACGGGTCGAGCAGGCCGGAGAGGCCGACGTGCAGGGAGGCGGCGTCGAGGTCGGTGCCGTCGTAGGCGGTGGTGAACGCGCCGACGTCCGGGTTCCAGCCGTGGTCGAGGACGTCGGCGGCGATCTTGTCTCGCAACACGAACCAGCCGGGTTCGGCCCGCCGGCCGAACCGCCCGGCGATGGTGATCGCGCGATCGACCGTCTGCCAGCACATCACGCGCGAGTAGACGCGGTGGCGGGGCGCGTGCCGTTCCTCCCAGATGCCGTGGTCCGGTTCGTCCCAGCGGCACCGCACGGCGCGCACCATCGCGGTGACGACGTCCCAGTCGCGGTCTTCCAGCGAACCGCGGGCCAGCGCCAGGTCGTGGACGAGATCGGTGATCGGGCCGAACACGTCCAGCTGCACCTGCTGATCGGCGAGGTTGCCGACGCGCACCGGACCGGAACCCGCGTGGCCGGGCAGGGTGTCGATCACGGTCTCCGGGCCGAGCGCGGTGCCGTGCACGGTGTAGAGCGGGTGCAGGTGTTCCGGGCCGGGGACCGTCGCCAGCACGCCGTGCAGCCAGTTCAGGAACGCCTCGGCCTCCCGCGTGGATCCCAGCGACACCAACGCCTGCACGGTCAGGGCGCCGTCGCGCAGCCAGCAGTAGCGGTAGTCCCAGTTGCGGACGCCGCCGATCTTCTCGGGCAGGGACGTCGTGGCCGCGGCGAGCACCGCGCCGGTGTCACGGTGGCGCAGGGCGCGCAACGTGAGGGCTGATCTTCGCACCAGGTCGCGCTGGGTTCGCGGCAGTTCCAGCGTTGCCACCCAGCCGGGCCAGTCCGTGTCCTTTTCGGACTCTTCCTGGCCCAGTTCGAGGACGACCGGTGGGATGATCACCGCGGTGGCCGTGCCGTCCGCGATCTGCCAGTCCACACCTGGGGAGCGGAGCACGACGGAGGTGCCCACCACCCGGAGGCCGTCGGCGGTACGTTCGAGCCGCACGGGCGCTCGCCCGAAGTCGGGGCGTGGCGCGAATTCCACGACGGCGGGCGCACGGCCGTCACGGCGCGCACGAGGCCGACGCTCAGGCTGTCGGTGACCCGCAGGCCGGCCCAGCGCGTTTGCAAAGTCATCGTGCCGGGTACGTACTGTTGGCCGAGTGACGGTTGGTGCTGCTGGGGCCGGATCGAGAAATGCCCCGCACCGCCGAGAAGTGCGGCGAACAAGGCGGGCGAGTCCGGTTCGGGATGGCACAACCACGTCACGTCCGCGTCCGGCGTGACCAGTGCGAGCGCGCGGCGGTTCGAGAGCAGGCTGTGCCGCTCGATCGGCACGGTGCGCGCCGGGGCCTGCTGCAAATGGGTCAGAGAATCCGTCACGAGCGCGACCGCAGGAACGCGATAGGGCCATCGGACCTGTCTTGGCCAAGGCTTAGGTCCGCCCTAACTATCTTTTATTGCATCGGTTTCGGATGCGTGCATTGTTCACGTTGAGTGATCTCGATAGGGTCCGGCTATCACTTCAGTGCAAGACGGAGGCGGCAACTTTTGTTCGGGCAGCGCGGACGTCCGCCTTCGGACGCCGACCTGATCGATGCCGTCCGCGACGGCAAGGTCGAGGCATACGGGAAGCTCTACGAGCGGCACGTGCGGGCTGCCCACATTCTGGCGCTCCAGCTGTCCTCGTCGTCCTCGGATGCCGACGACCTGGTCGCCGACGCGTTCGCCAAAGTCCTCGCCGCGCTGCGCACCGGCGGCGGTCCGGGCGCGGCGTTCCGGCCGTACCTGCTCACCGCGGTCCGCCACACGGCGTACGACAAGACCCGCAAGGAGCGCCGGCTCGAACTGGCCGGCGACATCGAGGAGGTCCCCGGCGCGGTCCGGGTGACCAGCGTGCCGTTCCGCGACAAGGCACTGGAGGACCTCGACCAGGCCCTGGCCGCCACGGCGTTCGCGTCGCTGCCCGAACGGTGGCAGACCGTCTTGTGGCACACCGCGATCGAGGGTCAGTCACCCGGTGAGATCGCACCGCTACTGGGCCTGACCGCGAACGGCGTGTCCGCGATGGCGTTCCGGGCCCGCGAAGGCCTGCGCAAGGCGTTCCTGCAGGCGCACGTGGCCCAGGAGCCGGCGGAAGGTTGCCGCACAACGGTGACGAAGCTCGGCGCCTGGACCCGCGGCGGTCTCAAGGGCCGCGAGGCCGTTCAACTAGACGCGCACATGGACGACTGCGCCGACTGCCGCAAGCTCGCGAGCGAACTGGCCGACGTCAACGGCGCGCTGCGGGGCCTCATCGCACCGTTCATCCTCGGCGCGGGCGCGACCGGTTACGTGGCCGCGGCCGCCGCCAAGGGCGCGACCGTGTCCATCAGTGCAACGTCCTGGTTCGGCGTGGCGGCCTCCGCAGCGGCCGTCGTGGTCGTCGCCGCCTCGGGCGTCGTCACCTCGGACAACCCGGCCACCCCCGAAGCCGCCGCACCGATCACCTCGTCGAGCACCGCGCCGGGCACCACGCCGACGACCGGTCAGCCCGGCACCACCCCGACCTCCGGCACCGCGACCTCGGGCACCGGCACCGCCACCGGTGCCGCCACGCCCGGCGCCGACCCGAACAACCCCAACGCCCCGGTGATCACCAGTACGACCACGGCACCGGCGGCCGCACCCAAGCTGTCCGCGGACGCACCCAGCAACATCGCCATGACCACCCAGGGCCCGCCCGACGACATGAACATCGCCATCACCAACACCGGTTCGACCCCCACCACGGTGCCAACGTTGACGCTGAACCTGCCCGACAAGATCAAGACAGTCGGCCCGGGCAACGTGCCGGCGGGCTCGGTCGGCTGCCCGGCCGGCAAGGGCACCGTCACGTGCACCGGCGGTCAGACGCTGGCGCCGGGTCAGACGGTGACGTTCAAGGCGCGGCTGCAGGCGGGGCCCAAGGCGGGCGACGGCACGATCACGGGTACCGCGGGTTCGTTGCAGGTGACCATTCCGGTCACGATCTCCTAGGAACGCCTGACCCGTCTCGGCGGGTTATTCCACACCGGACAGCGAGACCGGGCGAAACACCGCACCATGAGCGGGTGGAAGAGCTCACGGCGGCCCTCGCCGGGCTCGAGGCGCCGTTCCGCACGCTCGTCGACGACTCGGCGTGGGCGCACGCGAGCATCGAGGGACTGGTGCTCGACGTCGGCACGTGGTGGACCGCCGACGCCGGCACCCGGCTGTCTCCCCAGGCCACCTTCAGCGTCGCCGCGAGCGAGGCGGCCCGCCTGCAGGGCGGGGTGTACGTGGAGGGGTACATCTGGGTGGACGGCCAGGCGGTCGCCGCCGCGTGGTGCGGGCTGGGCGACCGGGTCGTCTACGGACCACGGGCCGGCGCCTATCTGGGGATAGCCCTGTCCCCCCACTTCCGCCGCGGGATCCAGCAGCGCAACGGCACCGCCGCCGTGCTGATGAGCAAGCACCCCAAGCTGTTGCCGTTGCTGCGCGACGGGTTGCCACGCAACGCCACGCTGCCGGGCGGCCGGCCGGGACCGCGATCAGTCCCGACCTAAGCACCTGGCCAGAAGTCTTGTCCGGACCTCAGGCGACTCGTTGCTGCCGGCGTCAGCAGTCCACAACTCAACATCAACAGGTTTTTTACTACCAGGGCGTTTCGGGCGGGCACTGGTGCCGGTGCTGCGGGATGTGGACGGTTGGTGTAGTTGACGGGATTCGATCGAGTTGGTGGTACTGCGACGCATCGGCTGGACGCCGAACGCTCCGCGAGTAACGGACAGGACTTCGGCAGCTGCTTAGGACACGCCGATAAATAAGCTAGACGTATGACTGGGACTGACCATGATGGTGGTATGGCCGTTGCTGTGGAGGTAGTGGAATCGCTGGCGGCGAAGTTCGCGGTCTTGCTTCCACATCTGGATGAACGGCAGCAGCGGCTGTATCTCGCTTCGGAAGCACGGTCGCTGGGCCATGGCGGCATCGCGGCGGTGGCTCGCGCGGCGGGAGCGAGCAGGCAGACGGTGACCGACGGGGTGGACGAGCTGGACTCCGGCGAGAAACCACCGGGACGGGTGCGTCGGCCGGGCGCGGGCCGCAAGCCAGTGACGGAGATGGACCCGGGGCTGCTGCCTGCGTTGCTGGCTCTGGTGGAACCGGATGAGCGGGGTGACCCGATGTCACCGTTGCGGTGGACGACGAAGTCGACTCGCAACCTCGCCGACACACTCACCGCCGCAGGGCCACAAGGTCGGCGCCGACACGGTCGCGAACCTGTTGCGGGCCGAGGGTTTCAGCCTGCAGGGCAACGCCAAGACCCTGGAAGGCAAACAGAACCCGGACCGCGACGCCCAGTTCCGCTACCTCAACGACCAGGTCAAAGACCATCAGACCGGCGGGCAGCCGGTGATCAGCGTGGACACCAAGAAGAAGGAACTCGTGGGCGAGTTCCGCAACGCCGGCCGGGAGTGGCGCCCGGCCGGGCAGCCGGTCGAGGTCGGCACCCACGACTTCCCGGACAAGACCCTGGGCAAGGTCGTGCCCTACGGGATCTACGACCTGGCCGCGGACACCGGCTGGGTCAACGTCGGCACCGACCACGACACCGCCGCGTTCGCCGTGGAATCCCTGCGCCGCTGGTGGAACGCGGCCGGACGCCTGACCTACCCGCACGCGACCCGGCTACTGATCACCGCCGACGCCGGCGGCTCCAACGGTTACCGCACCCGCGCCTGGAAAACCGAACTCGCCGCCCTGGCCACCCAGACCGGCCTGGCCATCACCGTCTGCCACTTCCCGCCCGGCACCTCCAAATGGAACAAGGTCGAGCACCGGCTGTTCTCCCACATCACCCTCAACTGGCGCGGCCGGCCCCTGACCAGCCACGAAGTCATCCTCCAGACCATCGCCGCCACCACCACCCGCACCGGCCTGACCGTCCACTCCGAACTCGACACCGGCACCTATCCCCTCGGCACCACCATCAGCGACCAGCAGATGGCGACCCTGCCCATCGCGCGACATGACTGGCACGGCGACTGGAACTACACCCTGCACCCCGACACCAGCCGCCACACCACCGAGTCCGGCCCGCCCGCGCCCACGGAATGCGACATCACCACCCTGTCCGACCCCGCGTTGACCGGAATGCTCCGCCCTGAACTGGACACCCTGACCACCGCACTCGACGAGCTACGACAACAACACCGTGCCGCACAACGACATCGCCAGCACGCACCACGTTCAGGTCGGCCCCCGCTGCTGACCTTTCCCAACCAGATCCTGGCCACCATCCTGCACCTGCGACTATCCCTGCCCGCAGACACACTGGCCGTGTTGTTCAGCAGCAGCCGCAGCACCATCCGCCGCGCGATCAGTCACGCCCGACCACTGCTCGACCAGCACGGCACCGTGATCACACCCGCCAACCCGCCCATTCCCCTGACCCACCTCATCAGCAAGATCAAAACGGCGAGTTAATAATCTGCAGACCCTAAGCACCTGGCCAGAAGTCTTGTCCGGAACCTCAGGCGACTCGGTGCTGCCGGCGTCAGCAAGTACCACCAACTCAACATCAACAGGCGTTTTTCTACTACCAACAGGGCGTTTCGGGCCCGGGCACCTGGTGCCGGTGCTGCGGGATGTGGAACAGGTTGGGTGTAGTTGACGGCGATTCGATCAAGAGTTGGTGGTACTTGCAGACGCATCGGGCTGGACGCCGAACCGCTCCGCGAGTAACGGACAGGACTTCGGGCAGCCTGCTTAGCCAGCGAACCGTTCAGTCCCGGCCTAGCGCCGCGAACCGCTCATCGGCCTCTTTCTGGTGCCGCGCCGCCTCGACGGGATCGGCGACGGCCTTGGCGAGGTGCTTGTGCGCGTTGGCCGCCTCCCGCCGGTCGTCGATGCGCTCGGCCAGCTCCAGCGCCTCGTGCAACGGCACCACGGCCTCCGCGGGCCGGCCGGCGGCGGTCAGCACCTCGCCGAGGTAGTTCAGCACCACGGTTTCCGTTGTGACGTCACCGATCGCGCGCACCGCCGACAGTGCCGAGCGCAACGCCTCCAGCGCTTCCTCGTGCCGCCGCATCGCGTGGTAGATCATGCCCAGCGCGCTCAGGGTGTCCGCCTCGTCGCGGCGGCTGCCGAGTTCGCGCATGAGGGCCAGCGCCGCGGTACAGGCGTCGAGGGCCTCGTCGTACCGGCCGAGTGCGCTGTAGATGTTGCTGACGTTGCTCATCGCCTGGGACTCGAGGTGCCGGTCGCCGAGCTGCCGGGCGACCGCGATCGCCTGCTCCAGCAGGTCGGCGGCCTCGGCGTGCCGGCCCAGCGTCCGGTAGACCAGCGAGAGGTTGTTCAGCCCGCCCGCCTCGCCCTGCAGGTCGCCCAGTTCGCGGAGCATTGCGATCGCACGCTCGTTGTACTCGATGGCCTCCTGGTAGCGCGCGGTCTGCCAGAAGTACATCGCGTAGTTCTTCACGGTCATGGCGAGCGCCGGCGGATTGTCGGTCACGGCCTGCAGCGCGCACTCGTGGATCGTGGACCAGTCACGGGTGTGGCCACGCACCATGCAGAAGTACACCAACGCGCGGGCGAGCTGCCACGTGTGTGTCCGCCAGCCGCCTTCGAGTGCCACTGCCACGGCGGCGACGAGCGTCTGGCGTTCGGTCTCCAGCCACTCCACGGCGTGGTCGTAGTCGCGCAGCACCAGCCGCGACGCCGGCCGGTAGGTGATGTCCACCTCGTACTTCCTTGCGGCGGGCGACATCAAGCGCGTCGCCTGGTTCGCGGTGTCCAGGAAGTGGTCGAGCAGCCGGGTCAGCGGCGCACGCGAAGAGTCCACTTTGGACTGCGCGTACTGCCGGAGCAGGTCGTGCATCCGATACCGGCCGAGCGTGGTGCCCTCGAGCAGGTGGACGTCGACGAGATCCTCGAGCATCCCGTCGCACTCCAGCAGGTCGAGATCACCGAGCGCGGCGGCCTGGTCGACGTCGAAGTCCGTGCCGTGGTGCAGGCCCAGCAGGCCGAAGAGCCGCTGGTGCGATGAAGGAAGCTGGCCGAACGACAACGCGAAAACCGCGTCCAGCTCGGATAATCGTCCCTCGCGCAACCTGGTCGCGAGGTGCGCCGTGGTCCAGGTCGGCCGGCTGCGCAGACGTCCGGCGGCGAGGCGCACGGCCAACGGCAGCCGGCCGCACAGCTCGACGACCTCACGGGCCGCCTGGTCGGTGCCGCGGTCGTCGCCCACGATCGTCGCGAACAGCTGCAGCGCCTCCGCCTCGGACAGCACGTCCAGCGTGAGCGTCGACGTGCCCTCCAGCTCGACCAGCCGCAGCCGCGACGTCACCAGCACGAGCGAGCCCGGCATCCCCGGCAGCAGCGGCCGCACCTGTTCGGCGCTCGCCGCGTTGTCGAGCACCACCAGCAGGCGGCGTCGGGACAGCTCGGCCCGCCACAACGAAGCCCGCTCGTCCAGGCTCGCCGGGATCTCCTCCAGGCCGAGCGCGCGCAGCAGCACGTCAAGCGCATCCGTCGGCTCCACGGGCGGACGACCCGCCGTGTGCGCGTGCAGATCGATGAACAGCTGACCGTCCGGATACTCCAGGCGGTGCGCGAGGTGCACAGCCAGCGTCGTCTTGCCCACTCCGGGCATGCCGTCGATCGCCGAGATCACCACCGCCGAACGCCCGGTGACCGCGCGCGTCAGCCGTTCGATCTCGACGGTGCGGCCGGTGAAGTCCGCGACGTCGCGGGGAAGCGTGTTCAGCGCCGGTCGCGGCCGTTCGCCGCGCAGCAGCCGTCCGTGCAGCTCGCGCAGCTCCGCGCCGGGGTCCGTGCCGAGCTCTTCGGCCAGCAGCACCCGGACGTCCTCGAACGCCTGCAGCGCCTCCGCGTCGCGGCCCGCCCGGTGCAGCGCGTGCATCAGCTGCAGCCACAGCTGCTCCCGCAACGGGAACTGCGACGTCAGCCGCCGCAGCTCACCGATCAGCCGCTCGCCCTGGCCCAGTTCGATCGCGAGGCGCGCGTGCTGCTCCGCGACGGTCAACCGGCGTTCCTGCAACCGGGTCAGCTCGGCCACCAGCCGCGGCCCGACGGTGAGGCCGTCCAGCGCCGGACCCCGCCACAACGCCAGCGCCTCCTCGTACCGCGCCGCCGCCGTCCGGTGGTCTCCCTGCCGCAGCGCCTCGTCGCCGGCCGCGCACAGCTGCTCGAAGACGCCGACGTCGACCTCGCCGCCGGGCACCGTCAGCCGATACCCGCCGGGCACCGTCACCAGGTCCTCCAGCACGACCTTGCGCAACGCCGCCACGTAGGTGCGGATGTTCGATTCCGGTGCGACGGGCGGAGATTCCCACACCGCGTCGCTCAAGTGTTCAAAGCTGACAGTCTCATTGGCGTGCAGGGCCAACGCCGCGAGCAGCGCCCGTTGCCGGGGTCCGCCCAGCCGCAGTTCCTCGTCCCCACGCCAGATCTGCAGCGGCCCAAGAAGCCGATACCGCACTGACCCTCCTCGTGGGGGCATGGTGCCAGAACTCGGGGTCGCTGTGCGGAATTTGTGCGGGCGATCTTCGAAACTTCCCTCATGCCGCTGCGACGAGGAAGAAGCGCGATGGACCTCAGGAGATCATGGTCCGGCCAGGCCGCCTAGTATGACCCCATGACCGAGACGGCGAAGCGACGTCCCGGCCCCCGGATCGAAGAGGTCGCGCGGGTCGCCGGAGTGTCGAAGTCGACTGTCTCGCGCGTCATCAACGACGAGCAGTACGTCAGCACGAAGTCCCGCGAAGCCGTGCACGCCGCCATCGCGCAACTGGGCTACTCCCCCAACCAGGCCGCGCGAACGCTCGCCGGGCACCGCGCCAACGCCATCGCCCTGGTCGTGTCCGAACCGACCGGGCGGGTGCTCTCCGACCCGTTCTTCGCCGGCGTGCTGCGCGGGGTGCACGCCGAGCTCGCCGGACGGCACACCCAGCTGCTGCTGATGATGAGCCAGCCGTCGGACACCGGCGACCTGGTCGCGTACCTGAGCAGCGGGCACGTCGACGGGGCGTTGCTGGTGAGCCTGCACGGTGACGACCCGCTGGTGCCGATGCTGCACGAGATCGGCCTGCCGGTCGTGGCCGGCGGGCGCCCGCTCGGAGCCACGTCGGTGCCGTTCGTCGACTCGGACAACTTCAGCGGCGGGCTCGAGGCCGCGCGGCACCTCGCCTCGTTGGGGCGCAAGCGGATCGCCACGGTCGCGGGCCCCAAGGACATGGCCGTCGGCGCGGACCGGCTGAGCGGGTTCCGGCGCGGGCTGAGCGAGGCCAAGATCGCCACGGACCTCGTGGAGCACGGCGACTTCACGCCGGAGAGCGGTTCCAGGGCCATGGAACTAGCTGCTGGACCAGGCACCCGACCTCGACGCGGTGTTCGTCGCGGCGGACATCATGGCCCTCGGCGCGCTGCAGGTGCTCCACGCACGCGGCAAACGCATCCCCGAGGACGTGGCCGTGATCGGGTTCGACGACTCGGTGTTCGCCGCGACCGCGACGCCGCCGCTCACCACGATCCGGCAGGACATCGAGGAGTTGGGCCGCACGATGACGTGGCGGCTGCTCGCGGAGCTCGCCGGCGAGGACCGGGCTGCCCCCGTCGCTGCTGCTGCCTACCTCGCTGGTGCGGCGGACCAGCGCCTGATCAGCTCGATCACCTCGTCGACGTGCTCGCGGTGGGTGCGGTGGCTGAGCACGCAGATCCGCAACGTGAAGCGGCCGCCGAGCCTGGTGCTGGACAGGAAGAACCTCCTGGACTCGTTGATGCGGGCGAAGAGCCGCTCGCCGGCCTCGTCGCCGTGGCTGGACCGGAACACGACGACGCTCAGGTCCGAGGGCAGCACCTCGACGTCCGGGATGTCGGCCAGCGCGGCGCGCAGGTGCCGGGCCAGGTCGTGCTTCTCGTCCAGCTCGGCGCGGAAGGCCGCGACGCCGTGCAGGTGCAGGGGCAGCCAGATCCGCAGGCCGCGGAACTCCCTGGTGAGCTCGGGCCCCAGGTCGGAGTAGTCGGGCACGCCCGTGCCGTGGTCGAGATCCTGCAGGTAGTCGCCGTCGGCCACGTGCGCGGCGCGGAGCCTGGCCTCGTCGCGGACCAGCAGCACCCCGGTGCCGTACGGCAGGAAGAGGCTCTTGTGCGGGTCCCACGCGATGGAGTCCGCTCGGTCGATGCCGGTGAGGATCTCGCGGCCTCGTTCGGTCAGCTGGAACGCGCCGCCGTACGCACCGTCCACGTGGAACCACAGCGCTTCCTGCTCCGCGAGCGTGGCGATCTCGTCGAGCGGGTCGACGATGCCGGTGCTGGTGGCGCCCGCGGTACCGACGATCAGGAACGGCTTCCGGCCCGCCGCGCGGTCCTGCGCGATCATGGTCCGGGCGGCCTCGACGTCCATTCGCAGGCCGGCGTCGACGGGGACGACGCGGAGGCGTTCGGGCGCGAAACCCGTGATGTGCGCGGCCTTCGCGACGCAGTGGTGCGTGTGTGGGGTTACGTAGATAACCCCGTCGGGATCGTGGGTGCCGAGGCGGTCCTGCCGGGCGGCGTGCACCGCCGAAAGGGTGGCGAGGGACGCGCCGGTGGTGAAGACGCCGCCGGAGCCCGCCGGGAGACCGAACTCGTCGCACAGCCAGCGGATGACGCTGTGTTCCAGGGCGACCAGCGCGGGCGCGGTGGACGCGACGCCGGTGTAGCGGTTCGTGGCCTGGGCGACGAACTCGGCCAGCACCGAGCTGTAGAGGCCGCCCGCCGGGAAGTAGGCGAGGTAGCGCGGGCCCGCGGTCTCGACGGCCTGACCGGCCGCGTCGGCGAACCGCGCCAGCAGGTCAGCGAGCTCGCCCGGGGTCTCCGCCGGTGGCGGGGGCAGGACCGCCGTGCCCGGCGACGACGCGGGCGCGGTCTCCAGTCCCTCGATGAACTCCTCGACGAAGGCGGTGACCGTCTTCGTCCATTCGGCCCTGGTCTCGCGGTCCGGCTGCAACATGAGCTCACGGTACGAAGCTCGCCCCATTGTGTGCTCGCGGGATTCGGTCGCGCAGTCGGCCTGCTCGGGAAAGGGGTTACATCGGTGATCGTCGACGTTGCGTGACGCCAAGCGCCGCTTTTCACTCTTTCGGCACAACATCGCGGCACTCTCGGTAACGCCCAGCGCGGTCCCTCGATGGTCAGGCGTACCAACCCACCCCTCAAGGGAGTGCGCAGTGATCGAGAACTCGGCCGCCGGTCTGGTGATGGTGCCCGGTGACGTGACGGTGACCGTCACCGGCGAGGAACACCACCAGAACGCCCTGGCCCAGTACGACGTTCCGGCCGGCGTCGCGCGGCACGTCGCTGTGCACCTGACCTGGTGCATGATCGCCAACGGCAAGTACCGCGGCCAGCGGGCGATCGAGGCGCGGCTCGACGGCCGGCGGGTCGGTGAGCTGACTTTCCTGATGTCGCAACGGTATGCGCCGGTGCTGATGCACGTGGAGTCCGGCGGCGGCGCGACCGGATGCGCGGCGTTGGTCCAGCGCGGCAACAACGGCCTCCTGCAGCTCGTGCTGCGGATGCCGCGTGAGGTGCCACGGGGCGCGGTGGTGCCGGTGGCCCGCTCTCGTTCGTGGGTGGCGCCGGTGGCGATCGGTGCGGCGAGCCTCTTCGCGTTCTTCATCGCGATCGGCGTTGTGGGCGCGGCGATCGGTGGTTCGCCGGACAACGACAAGGCCGCGGCCCTCACCACGGTCTCGCCCACCACAACGACTACGACGGTGGCGCCGCCGACGAGCACCACAACGTCGACCACCACCACGACAACCACTACGACGACGACCACGACCACCACTCCCCCGGCGGTCGCACAGCCGAAGCCGCAACCCCAGCCCCAGCCGCAACCCCAGCCGCAGCCGCAACCTCAGCCCCAGCCCGCCCCGGCACCCAAGCCGGCGTGCGACTCGAACTACAGCGGCTGTGTGCCGATCGCTTCCGATGTGGACTGCGCGGGTGGCAGCGGAAACGGGCCCGCGTACGTCGCAGGCCCGATCCGGGTCGTCGGCACCGACATCTACGGGTTGGACAGCGACAAGGACGGCGTCGCCTGCGAGTGACGTGGCCTGAGCATGGGCTTGAACGACTCCCGGTAGGCCCACGCCAGGTAGATCTCGGCGACCGCGAGCACGATGGCCATGGCGGCGCCACTGGGTGCCAGCAGCGTGTGGAAGCCGAAGATCCCGATCACGAGCGGCGCCAGCAGCGCCAGCGCGAGCGGCGCGAACCTGTTGGCCAGTAACATGATCCCGGCCACGAGCTCGACGGCCTTGGTGACGGGCATGATGAACCCGCTCTCGCCGAGAGCGGTGGCGAACGCCACCGCCTCGGCGGGCATGCCCTCCATGGACTGCGGCCCCAGGTTGAACAATCCGGTGAAGCCGGAGAACGCGAACAGCGCGCCGAAGAGGATGCGAACGGCGATCGTGAGGTACTTGATCGTCATGTGACCAAGCGTCGAACCTCCACATTGCTGGAGGTCAACTTGTTTCGCTCATCGCTGAACGAACACGCTGTTCGCCTTGAACGTGATACCGGACTGGCCGGTCTTCCCCTCGATCGGGTAGGGCCGGCCGGTGCAGTCGTCGCTCGCGAACAGCGACGCGGTCTTCGTGCTGTTGTTGTAGGCCGAGCGGATCCGCTCGCCCCACCCGTGTGCCGCCAGGTCCACACAGGCCGAGGACCCGAGCGGCCGCGCGTTCCACGGGGTGCCCTCGTAGCCGGTCTGATCCCACGCGCAGAACCCGTCGATGACCGCGCAGTTCGGCTCGGCGGCGGAAGCGGCGGGCGCGATCGAGAGACCTGCCAGGGCGCACGGCACAACGGCGATCTTCTTCATTGTTCCTCCCCAGTTTCCCTTGCCTGGCACCCTTCCGCTCCCTCCCGCGCCGGGTCAAGGTTCTGCGGTACCGGAAACTTGGGACAGAATGTCCGGCGTGGAGTTCCCTGGAGAGATACGGCGGGTCGTCGGTGACGTGGCCTGGTCGGACGACACCGATGGCCAGTCCGGTGACATCTGGCGAGCAGGTGACTCCTACGTCAAGCGGGACGCGGCCGACGAGCACGACCGGTTGCGCTGGCTGAGCAAGCACTTCGAGGTTCCGGAGATCCGCGATCGGCCACGCCCCGGCGCTCCACGTTGAACAGCACCGTCGAACCACCCGGCCACAGCAGCACGTTCGGCTGGCAGAAGTCACCGTTTGCCACCACGGGATCCTCGTTCGCGGGCGCGGTCGAGACCACGAACTCCAGCATCACCGGAACACGTGCGTCGAGCAGGCAGTGACGCCAAGGCAACTCGTGCAGCGCCCCGACATCGATCAGCACCAGCCAGCCGTCGGCGAACACCTCGGCACCACGACATCTCGTTGGTGCACAGGGAGCCGAGCGAGGAGGCCGTAGCCGCGTTCGACCGCGCCTACGGCCTCGTCCCCCGCCCGGAGAAGCTCTACTGGTACCGGTTGCTCGACGAGTTCTTCCAACTCCGCTCGTAGGGCGTCTGCTCCCCAGCCACGACCTCGAACGGAAGGTGGTTACCGGCGGGCGGGAGCGGGCAGGTGGCGAAGTCGGTGAACGCGCACGGCAGGTTCGTCGCGCGGTTGAAGTCGAGCACCACCTTGCCGTTGAGCGGCGTGGCGGCGATCTGCCGGTTCGCCGCATAGGTGGTGACCCCACTGGTGGTGTCGGTGAAGAGAATGCTCAACCCGCCGTTGCGGCCATTGAACGCCGTAAGCGTGTGCTCGGCACCGTTGAAGCCGAATCGCACACGGCCCGGTGCCTCATAAACGTGACTGAGCCCCTCGACGACCGCCCCGACGGTCGTGGGGACGGGTGCGTCGAACGGTTCGTAGACCCCCTCGAGCACCCACTCCTCGGAGGGTTCGTAGGAGGGCACACCGCGGAAGTCGCGCAGTGCCTCGGCTTTCGGGTCGTGCACGCGGATCAGGTACCCGCCGCGGCGAGCGATCTCGATCTCCACATCTCCGTCGCGGACCCGCCTGCCGGGACCACTCTGGACAAGCTCGAACCGAGCCGGCTCCGATCCGTCCTGCCGGTCGAAGTACGCCGCGTCGTCGTCCTGCCACCACACGCCCGGTAGCCCGTCATAGGCTCGAGGGGTCGCTTCCAGCCAGTCGAGGGAGACCAGCGCGAGCCACCCGTACGGGTCGGCCAGGCTCGTTTCCCGCTCCGATTTCCAGGTCTGCCAGTCCTCCGCGAAGCCCATGTCCGTACCAACGGGCTCGGAGTCCGCCGACTTCCCCGTTCCAAGGGATGGGACGACCGATGAAGTAGAGACCCACCTGGGAGTCGAACCCAGTACCACCGCTGTTGCAGAGCGGAACACGACCGTCGTGACGTGGGTCAGGATCGCGCGTCCTGGTGTCGAACCAGGCATCCCGGGCTTATGAGGCCCGAGTGACCTCCGGGTCCCGCGCGATTGGAGTGACCGACCGGACTCGCACCGGCTTCGACCAGGACCACAACCTGGCGCCTCGACTACTTCGGCTTCGGTCACGGCTGCCCGTCGAGGACTCGAACCTCGATCTCCGCGTCCAGAGCGCGGCGTCCGTGCCAATTGGACCAACGGGCATCAAAAAAGCCGCTCGTCGCAACGCGACGGGCGGCTCCCTGGGCATGAGTTCAGATCATGCCGGGGAGCACCTGATGTGCTGGTGACAGCTGTGCATTTGCTGGTGCTGGATCACAACTGCCTCCCCTCGGGTTCGTTGGGAGCAACTCTGGCGGACAGCCCGGCCGAGCGTCAACGCATTTAACGAAGTTCTGCAAAAGTTTGCAGGATTGCACGGCTTTCTCAAGCAATCCTCATGCCAACTTGCGGAAAACTTTTGCAACGTCTTTCCTGGACCGCTGACACACCCCATCGGAAGGCATGGACATGTCCCAGGACTGGTGGCGACACGCCGTCATCTACCAGGTCTACGTGCGCAGCTTCGCCGACTCGAACGGCGACGGCGTCGGTGACCTGCCCGGCATCCGCTCACGCCTGCCCCATCTCCAGGAGCTGGGCGTGGACGCGGTGTGGATCACGCCGTTCTACGCCTCGCCGATGGCCGACGGCGGCTACGACGTGGCGGACTACCGCGCGGTGGACCCGCTGTTCGGCGACCTCGACGACGTGCGCGAGCTGGTCTCGGACGCGCACGCGCTGGGCATCCGCGTGATCGTCGACATCGTGCCGAACCACAGCTCGGACCAGCACGAGTGGTTCCAGGAGGCGCTCGCCGGCCGTGGCCGTGAGCGCTACATCTTCCGCGACGGCGTCGGCGACCAGCCACCGAACGACTGGGAGTCCGTGTTCGGCGGACCGGCGTGGACCAGGGTCGAGGACGGCTCCTGGTACCTGCACCTGTTCGCGCCGGAGCAGCCGGACCTGAACTGGGACCTGCCCGAGGTGCGCGCGGAGTTCCGCGACGTGCTGCGGTTCTGGCTGGACCTCGGCGTCGACGGGTTCCGGGTGGACGTGGCGCACGGAATGATCAAGGCGCCCGGCCTGCCCGACGTCGGCCACGCCGACCAGCTGAAGCTGCTGGGCACGGAGGCGTTGCCGTTCTTCGACCAGGACGGCGTGCACGAGATCCACCGCGAATGGCGTGCCGTCGTCGACTCCTACCCCGGCGAGCGCGTTCTCGTGGCGGAGGCGTGGACACCTTCCGCCGAGCGCACGGCGATGTACCTGCGTGCCGATGAGATGCATCAGGCGTTCAACTTCCATTACCTCACCGCGGAGTGGACCGCCGAGGCGTTGCGGTCGGTCATCGACTCGTCGTTGGCCGCGGTGGCTCCTGTTGGTGCGCCTACTACGTGGGTGCTGTCGAACCACGACGTGCAACGGCACGTGACGCGGTATGGCGGCGGCGAGACCGGTGTGCGGCGTGCGCGTGCTGCATTGGCGTTGATGCTGGCGTTGCCGGGATCGGTTTACCTGTACCAGGGCGAGGAACTCGGGTTGCCCGAGGTGCTGGACCTGCCGGACGAGCTGTTGCAGGACCCTATGTGGGAACGGTCCGGGCACACCGAACGCGGTCGCGACGGGTGCCGCGTGCCGTTGCCTTGGTCGGTGTCGGGGCCGTCGCTCGGTTTCGGCACGGGCGGGTCGTGGCTGCCGCAGCCGCCGGACTGGGCCAAGCTCAGCGTGGAGGCGCAGTCGGACGACCAGGACTCGATGTTGTCCTTCTACCGCACCGCTTTGCGCGTGCGGCGGGAGCACCCTGCGCTCGGTGCGGGCGACGGCGTGTCGTGGGTGGACAGTCCCGCGGACGTGCTGTGGTTCGAGCGGGTCCGCGACGGCCGGCGGTTCTCCTGCGTGGTGAACCTGTCCGATGGCGTGGTCGCCCTGCCGGATCCTGGTGCGGTGCTGCTGGCATCCTCGTACTACGGCGTGCGCGATGGCGCGCTGCTGCTTCCGCCGGACACCGCGATCTGGTTCTGACCTGCGTCTTCTCTAGATCAACCGCGTTGTCAGACCCCCTGAGTACGTTCGTTCTCATCAGCTTCGCAACGGACTCAGGGGGCACCAATCCACCGACGATCACCGGCACAGTGCACCGGCAGCGCGGCGTCCTCGTGTCGACCCGCTCGCCGCACGCCGAACGCGTCAGCCGAGGCCACGCACCGAGGCCTGGACCACCTGCCGAACCGCCTGCTCGCCAGCGCGCGCAAGGTCATCGCGAGCTTGCGCCGCACGGGTCTGGTCCGCGCGAGTCTGCGCCGCGTGCGTCTGCGCGGCACGGGTCTGCGCCGCACGGGTCTGCGCCGCATGGGTCTGGTCAGCACGGGTCTGCGCGCCATGGGGCTGGTCAGCACAGATCTGCGCGGGACGAGCCTGCGCCGCACGGGTTTGCGCCGCACGAGTCTGGTCAACACCGGTCTGCACCGCACGGCCCCGCGCACGGCGGCGGCCAAGGTCAGCGGGTTCGCCGACACCCCGGCCGCGCGCACCTGACTCACCGCGCGCCTCCGCCGGCTGGTCACGGCCAACGCCGGCCGACCCGGTCGGGTCGATCCGTTGCGCCAGCACGTAGTCCCCCGCCGCCTCGGCCACCCGGCCGAGCCGGTCCAGCACGAACCCCCGGAGGTAGGCCGCCCGCGCCGCACCCCAGCCCCCGAGCGCCACCCCGCGGGTGTAGGCCTCGATGGCGTCGTCCAGCCGGCCGCACGCCGCCAGGGCGTCGCCGCGCAACGCCCACGTCCGGTCGTCGCCGGGACTGAGCTCGACCAGTTCGTCGGTGTACCCGACCGCCCGGTCCGCCAGCCCGATGGCGAGGTGGGATCGCACCAGGAAACAGTGCAGGGCGTAGGCCTCGTCCGCCCACGCCAGCCGGTCGAGCTCGGCGGTGCCGGGCGCGATGGTGGTGAGGCACTCCAGGGCCCGCCCGAGCAACCGGTGCGTCTCCGCGATGTCTTGCCGCACAAAGGAAACGGCCGCGAGCGCGCGATGCAGCCTGGCCTGGTGCAGGGCTCCGAAGAACCCGTTGCGCGGCAGCTCGGCCGACGCCTTCACCGCCAGCGCCGCGCCGGCCCGCAGGGAGGTGGAGTCCGCTCCGCGCGCGGCGTTGCGGAACACCACGAACAACGCGAGGTCGCGGCGGGTCTCGGGCGGCAGCGAGGACCGGGCGGCCTGCAACGCCATCGTCTCCACCGCCGACGCCGGGAGGTGGCAGCGCAGCACGGCGAGTTGCTCCACGGCCAGCTCGGGCGAGAGCACGTACTTGCGCGCGTCGAGGACGCTCAACCCGATCACCGAGGCCGCGCGCCGTGGATACCCCAGGCGCAGCAACAGATCGCAGGCGACGCGGCGTTCGGCCGTGCGCAGCGGCCCTGAGGCGTGTTCGTGCACCCGCCACCACAGGTCGGAGGCCAGGTCGGCCGGGAACGTCATCATGTCGGCGCCGGCACCGTCGAGCCGACCCCAGCTCGCCGCGCTCAGCAACCGCAGCTGGGTGGACGGCGGGGCTTCGAAGCGGGGCACCCCCGCGGAAGCGCCCGCCACGAACGCCGAAGCCATCGCGTGAGTGATCCGCGCGTGCAGGGCCGAGGCCGGGCCGGGAGCGGACAGTCCCGCGTAGACACCACAGTCGACCGGGACCTGGGCGGTGCGCAGGGCGCGCAGCCGGGTGGCCAGCGCGCGGGGACTCGGGTCGGTGCGGTACCGCGGCAGCGCGGTCATGCGGGCCTCCCAGGTTCAGTTCAGCAGTTCCCAGCCGCGTCTGGTCAGGCGGTGGCGGACCGATCGGCCGTTGCGGTGGGTGGACACGAATCCGGCGGTGCGCAACGCGGTCGCGTGCTGCGATGCGGTCGGCAGGCTGATGCCCACGTGCCTGGCCAGCTCGGTGGTGGTGCGTTCGGACGTCAGCGCCCGCAGCACCAGGGTCCGGGTGCGCCCGAGGGCCAGCTCCAGGCTCGCGCCGCTCGGCTGGGGTGCGGTGGCGGGGTAGAAGAGGAGCGGTTGCGGTTCGGCGAACATCGACACCGCCGGCCGGGTCAGCCCACGCAGCACCGGCACGATGAGCATGCCCGTGCCGCGCAACGAGATCTCGGTGTCCCACGCGAGTTCCACGTGCAGCGCCGGCGAGTTCCACGAGATCGACGGGTGCAGGTTGCCGAGCAGGTCGCCCAGGCCGCGGCTGACCGCCTGGCTGGAGCGCAGGCGCACCTCGGCATCGAAGGCCTGGCGCGTCTCCGGCCAGTTCGGCTCGAGCAGGTCGCGAAAGCCGGAGTTGAGCGCGGACCGCAGGTCCTGGCGCGAGGTCGGGGTGCCGGCGGCGTACGACCGCAGCCACGGCGACGTCGTGCCCAGCATGCTCGCGATCTGGTCGCGCACTCGGGTGGGAGGCGCGTCGAGCACCTGGCGCACGGCCTCGTCGAAGTCGGGGCGCGCGGAGTTGAAGAAGTCCGGGATGAAGCGTCCCGGCCGGACGAGCTCGGCGAGCGGGCGGATCTGTGGCAGCAGCATCCGGTCCCAGTTACCGCTGTGCACCGTGAAGACCAGCTCGTACATCGGCAGCGGCGCCAACGCGAAACGAGTGCGGGCCAGATCTTCCAACTCGAACAGAATGGTCAGCCCACGGCCCTTGGGCGCGGATTCCGACAACACTATCGGCATTTGCTTCCCCCCGGAGTGCAACCACTTCCGACGGTACGCAGATCTCGTTGTCCAGTGTCAGAGTTGTTCCGGTTGACAACGTTCAGCGGACAAACTCAAACAAGCGGTCCGGTCTGCTCGGTGAGCTTCAGCAGCAGGTCACGGGTGTTGTCGCGGTCTTCCTGCGACTCCTGGCCACGCCACAGCAGGTCCGCGAGGGTCACCCCATCGAGTGCACGGGAAATGAGATCGGCGCGTTGTGGGTGCAACCCGTCGGAATCGGTCTGCGTCCTCCAGCGGGTCGCCGCAGCGTCGATCCGCTGCTGCACCTCGGGAACACCGAGCAGCGCCGTTACGACAGATGGGTGAGACCACAGACCGTCGTCATCCGGGGTGAAGGTCGCCCGTATGTGGGCGCGAGCCCACCGGCCCGGCGTCCCCTCCGGCTCAAGCAGGCTCTCGACCAACGCGTCGTAGTGCTGGAACCAATCCTCGATCAGACCCGCGAGCAGCGCCTGCTTGGTGCGGAAATGATGCAGCAGGCCGCCCTTCGACACGCCTGCCTCTTTGGCGACGGCGTCGACGCTGACGTTCGGTCCGTGCGCGACCAACGCACGCGCGGCAGCGTCGAGCAGCTCACGGCGAGTACGGGGCGCATTGCGCAGTTCTCCGGGCACGTGATCAACCTATCGTTTGCTTAGCCGACCGTCTAGACGGTACGTTATTTTGCAGACCAGATGGTCGGCTAAGGGGGAAGGTCATGCGGAAGTGGGCTGCGCTGAGCGTGCTCGCGCTCGCGTTGTTGTTGATCGCCGTCGACGGCACGGTGCTGGCGCTCGCCCTGCCCGCGCTGGGCCGCGACCTGGCGCCGTCGCCTGCCGAGGTGCTGTGGATCGGCGACATCTACTCGTTCGTGCTCGGCGGCCTGCTCGTCACGATGGGCACGCTCGGCGACCGGATCGGGCGCAAGAAACTGCTGCTGATCGGCGCCTCCGGCTTCGGCGCCGCGTCGCTGCTGGCGGCGTTCGCGCCCTCGGCCGGCTGGCTGATCGTCGCCCGCGCGCTGCTCGGCGTGGCGGGCGCGACGATCATGCCGTCGACCCTCTCGATCATCCGCAACCTCTTCACCGACCCAGCGGAACGCACGCGGGCGGTCGCGGTGTGGGCGGCGATGGCCACGGCGGGCGCCGCGCTGGGCCCGCTGGTCGGCGGGGTGCTGCTGGAGCACTTCTGGTGGGGCTCGGTGTTCATCATCAACCTGCCGGTGATGGCGGTGCTGCTCGTGTTCGGCTGGCTGTGGCTACCGGAGACGCGCGACCCGGCACCCGGACCGTTCGACCTGGTGTCCGCTCTCCTGTCGGCGGTCGGCGTGGTACCGCTGGTGTACGCGATCAAGGAGGTCGCGCTGGCCGGCCCGTCGTGGTCCGCGCTGGCCGCCGGCGCCGTCGGCGTGCTCGGGCTGTGGCTGTTCGTGCGGCGCCAGCGGTCCTCCGCGCACCCGATGATCGACGTGGCCCTGTTCCGCAAACCGGCGTTCAGCGGTGCCGTGGGCGCGAGCATGATCGCGGTGTTCGCGTTGACCGGGCTGGTGTTCTTCCTGTCGCAGTACCTCCAGAACGTGCTCGGCTACTCGCCGCTGGAGGCCGGTCTGCGGGAGCTGCCGCTCGGGATCGCCGGGCTGCTCGTGATCGCGGTGATCGGGCCGGTGCTGCGCCTGCTGGGCCTGGGCCGCTCGATCGCCCTGGGCCTGCTCGTGAGCGCCGCCGGACTGGCGATCATCGGGTTCTCGGCGGAGTACGGCGCGATCGCGGTGGCGCTGGCGATCGTGGGGGCGGGCGTGGGACTGGCGCTGACCCTCACGACGGACGCGGTGGTCTCCGCTGTGCCCGCGGACAAGGCAGGCGCGGCGTCCGCGGTGTCGGAGACGGCCTACGAACTCGGGGCCGCCCTGGGCATCGCCGTCCTCGGGACCGTGCTGTCGGCGTGGGCCGCGACCGGCACGTTCACCGAGGCGATGCAGGGCACGGCGCTGGTCGCGGCGGCATTGCTGGCAGTGGCCTCGTTCGTGGCCTACCGGCTCATTCCGGTCGGTTCGCCGCGGCCAGCCGTTCGTGCAGACGCTCCCTGACCTGGTCCGGGGTGTAGGCGGCGCGGCGGCGCTGGTCACGGGCGACCAGGGCGCCGCTCGCCGCGACACCCGCGAATGCGGCGAGACCGATCACCTTCCAGAGCTTCATGTGCCTAGGCTACGGGGTTATGGCCATAACCCTGGACCAAGCGGTGGAGCTGACCCGCACGGGTGACGTGTGGGTGTTCCGCGGCCGCAGCGCCGCGGACCGGGCGATCCAGACGATGACGAACAGCCCGGTCAACCACGTCGGCATGGCGATCGTGCTGGAGGACCTGCCGCCGCTGATGTGGCACGCCGAGCTCGGCAAGTCGCTCAAGGACATGTGGTCGGGCACCCACCAGCGCGGTGCCCAGCTGCACGACCTGCGCGACGCCGTGGTGACGTGGCACGACAAGTACGGGCAACGGGCGTGGCTGCGCCAGCTCGACCACGCGGTGACGCCCGAGATGGAGGACGCGGCGCTGCGCACGGTCGCACGACTGGACGGCACGCCGTTCCCGTCGACCGCGAAGCTCGCCTCGCGCTGGCTGCGCGGACGGCTTCCGTTGCGGGCCAAGGACGACGCGACCATCGAGAGCGCGTTCTGCGCGGAGGTCGTCGCGGTCACCTACGAGGAGATGGGCCTGCTACCGCGGCGCCGGCCGAACTGGTACGACCCCGGCCGGTTCTGGAGCGGCGACGACCTCGAACTGATGCACGGCGCCAAACTCGGCGCGGAGATCGCCGTCACCGTGTGAGCGCCGCGCCCACGAGCACCAGCCGCAGCGTGCGTTCGGTGGCGTCGGTGAGCAGTTCCGCCGCCTTCGCGATGGCGGTGTCCAAGGCGACCGGCGCGGCGATGATGCTGGTGTAGGCGTCGATGCCGACGTCGTGGTTCACCCTGGCGTCGGCGCCGATCGTGCCGGCGAGCGCGATCACGGGCTTGCCGTACCGCTTCGCCCTGCGCGCGACCTCGGCCGGCACCTTGCCGTGCGGGGTCTGCCCGTCGATCGCGCCCTCCGCGGTGATGACGAGGTCGGCGAACGGCAACCGTGCGTCGAGGTCCGAATGTTCGAGGATCACGTCGAACCGCGGCACGAGGGTGGCGTTCAAAGCCCCGTGCAGTCCCGCGCCCAGCCCGCCGGACGCGCCGCCGCCCGCCACCGTGTGCACGTCACCGAGCAGGTCCGCCCAGTTGTCGAGCGCGGCGGCGAGTTGTTCGACCTGGTGCGGGGTCGCGCCCTTCTGCGGACCGAACACCCTTGCCACGCCACGTTCTCCGCACAGGACGTTGTGCGGGTTGCACGCTAACGTGATCTCGGCCTTGTCCAACCTTGGGTCCAGTTCGGACAGGTCGAGGGTGCGGGCGTTGATCAGCGCCGCTCCCCCGCGGCCGATCTCCTGGCCGTTCGCGTCCAGGATGCGCGCGCCCAGTGCCTGCAACGCTCCCGCGCCGCCGTCGGACGTGCCGGAGTCGCCACAGCCGACGAGCACGCGGTCGACGCCGAGGTCGAGCGCCGCGCTGATCAGCTCGCCGACCCCGTACGTCGTGGTCGTCGTCGGATCGCGGTGATCTCTCGGCACCAGCCGCAGACCTGCCGCCGCGGCCATCTCGACCACCGCCGTGCGCGGCCCGGGACCGCCCAGCAACGCGAAGTGCGACGGGATCGGATCCCCGATCGGGCCGGTGACCAGCGCCGGGATGAGGGTGCCGCCGGTGGCCTCGGCCAGTGCCTTGGCCGAGCCTTCGCCGCCGTCGACGAGCGGCACCTTGTCGACCACCGCTCCGGGCACGACGCGATGGATGCCGGCGGCGATGGCGTCCGCGACGGCGCATGCGTCGAGCGACTCCTTGAACCCGCTGGGGGCGACGAGAAAACGCATGATGTCCTCCATCAACGCAGGGGCATTCCGAGGTGCGGCCACACCAGTACGGCGAAGCCGAGGACGAGCAGTGCGGTGACCGGCGCGAGCACCGAGGACAGCCGCAGCAGATCTTTGGGGCGATACGCGTGGGCGAACAGCGCCACGGGTTTCGCGGAGGACGTGAGCGTGTGGCAGAAGCCGGCGGCCGCGGTGGACGCGAAGGCGAGCGCGGCCGGGTTCAGGCCGGCCGCGACGGCCAGCGGGATCACGATCGGGACGAGGACCGACGACCGGGCCGAACGCGACTGGATCACCAGGTGTGCCAGCAGGCTGACCGCGATGACGCTGGCGAGCAGCACCAGGCCGGAGCCGCCGCTGATGTGGCGGACGGCGAGATCCGCTGCTCCCGACCGCACCAGCGCGGTACCGAGGGCGGTGGTGGCGGCCATGAACAGCAGCAGCGACCACGGGACCTCGTCGAACGCCTTGCGGAAGGTCGTGGTGCCGAGGCGGGGCGCCGTGATCAGCAGGGCGCCGGCCAGTGCGGCGGCTTCGGGGGCGATGCCGTGCCAGGGTTCGGTGAGCCAGGCGAGGGAGACGGCGAGGACCACGGCCAGCGCGGTCCACTCCGGCCTGGTGAGGCGCGTCGGCGCGCTTACCGGCAGGGGCAGCGTCGACTTCGGCGGGGCATTGGGCGCCAGAAATTGTCGGTGCCGCGTGGGAGAATCAGAACAGGGGACCCCCTGGAGGGGACCCTCGCTCCGCGCTGCTCCCACCAGTGCGGCGACGGGCAGTTCAACGGTGCGCTGTTCGTCGGCGGCCTTCTCGGCGACGGTGTGCTGTTCATCGGCGACGTCGGTGTACAACGGCGTCGCACGGTCCTCACGCGTCGTGAAGAGCCACAGCACGATCTCGGTCGCGAGGTGCGCGCTCACCACCGCGAGCGGCACGCCGAGCAGCAGCCACCAGCCGAAGCCGATGCCCTGACCGGTCGCCGACTCCAGCAGCGCGCTCGTGATCAGATGCGCACCGGCACCGACCAACGTGGCCACCGCCGTCAGCAGGATCACCGAAGGGAACAGCACGCCGAGCGCGCGCACCACGCGGTGTCGTTCCTTCAGGCTCGCGGCCAGCGCACCGAACACCGGCAGAGCCAGCGCCGCACGGCCGGACGTCGACGGCACGAAGAACGCGGACATCAGCAAACCCAGCGACACCAGGTGTGCCAGGCCGCGCACGGTTCGGGCGCGGGAGACCAGCCATGTTGCCACCCGGCCGGGTAAGCCGGACGCCGTCACGCCCGCCGCCAGCACGAAGGCGGCCAGCAGGAGCCACGTGGTCGAGCTGCCGAGAGCAGCCAGTTCGGAGGCGGGCAGCACGCCGAAGAGCAGGAGTGCGGCGACGGCGGCGAGTGCGACGAACGTGTCGTCCAACGGCGTGCACACCCACAGCAGCACCGCTGTCGCGAAGACCACCAGCGTCAGGACCATGTGGACAATCCTGATCACCGGCGCTGATCCCAGCGTGAGCGCTGGATGAAGGACCCTTCATCTAGACGAGCCGGTAACCCATCCCCCGCACGGTTTCCACCCGAGCGGCACCGATCTTGCGCCGCAGCGAACGAACATAGACATCGACCACATTGGACCCGGGATCGAAGTCATACCCCCACACATGGGACAGGATCTGCTCACGCACCAGCACCTGGCCAGGGTGGCGCAGGAACAGTTCCAGCAAGGCGAACTCGCGCGCGGTCAGGTCGACCGGACCGGTGGGCACCACGGCCTGACGGGTGCGCAGATCCAGCGACAGGGAGCCGGCGGACAGCACGGTGGCCTCGGGCACGCCGGGTGGACGCAGGCGCAGCCGGACGCGGGCAAGGAGTTCCTCGAAGCGGAACGGTTTGGTCATGTAGTCGTCGGCGCCGCCGGAGAGGCCGGCGACCGTGTCGTGCACCGAGTCGCGGGCGGTCAGGATGATCACCGGGGTGGCCATGCCCTGCGCGCGCATCGAACGCAGCACGGAGAAGCCGTCGACGTCGGGCAGGCCGAGGTCCAGCACGACCAGGTCGAACGAGCCGGCCCACGACAGCGCCTCGGCTCCCGACGAGACGACCGAGGTGGTGAAGCCGTTGGCGCGCAGGCCTTTCTCCACGAACGACGCGATGCGCTCCTCGTCCTCCACGATCAGGATCCGGCCGGTCATCTGGGCACCTCCACGGTGAACGTCGCTCCCTCGCCTGCAACGGAACGCACGTGCACCGCGCCGCCGTGTGCTTCCGCGATTGCTTTCACGATCGGCAGGCCCAGGCCGGTGCTGCGGGAGAAGATCCGCGACGCGTCCCGCACGCCCGGCCCGGAGTCGCCTACCCAGAAGGAGACCGCACCGTCCACAGCGGACCCGAACCTGATCTCCGCGCCGGACCTGGTGTGGCGCACGGCGTTCGAGGCCAGCTGCACGACGGCCTGGGTGACGCGTTGCGGGTCCAGCACGGCCTCGCCCTCGGCGATCGACTCGAGGATCCAGCGGCGATCGGCCAGTGCGCGCAGTTTCGCGTCGATGTCGCTGGTGAGCTCGGGCAGGCTGACGGCGACCGGGCGCAGGAAGTCCGGGCGCTGGGCTTTGGCCAGCAGCAGCAGGTCCTCCACCAGGCGGGCCATCCGGTCCAGCTCGTCGATGCACAGCCGCACGACCTCGGCGCGTTCGGCCGGGTCGTCGCCGAGGAGCTCCAGATGGCCGCGCACGATCGTGATCGGCGTGCGCAGTTCGTGGGAGGCGTCGTCGAGGAACTCCCGCTGTTCGCGGAAGGCCTGCTCCAGGCGGTCGAGCATGGCGTTGAACTGCTGGGCGAGCGCCGCCACGTCGTCGCGGCCGGAGACGGTGATGCGGCGGGTGAGGTCGTCCTCGGTGATCTGCGCGGCGGCCTGGCGCACCATGCGCACGGGGGCGAGGATCGCGCCCGCCACGAACCACGCGATCAGCGCGGCGATCAGCAGTCCCGCCAGCGACACCAGCACGAGCACCCGCACGGTCGAGCTCACCGGCGCGGTCATGCCGTCCTCGAAGTAGCCGGTCACGAACCACACGTCCGTGCCGGAACCGGTGCCGTGCACCTTCGCCCAGCGGAACGGGCCGGCGGGGGTAGCGGTGACACCCCATGGCGCACCCGAAGCGGTGATCGTGCTCAGCACCGCGCGATCCTTCTCCAGTGCGTGCGTCGTCTCGGCGCGCTGCACCTGCACTATGCCGTTGGGCAGGACAGCCAGATGCACCTCGGCTTCGTCCGGGTACTGCAGGCGCAGGTGTCCGTCCACCACGGTGCGGCACGTCGCCGGCGTGGTTTTCGACGTAGGTGCTGAATTCGGTCGTTTCCTGTTCCAGCGCGCGGTTCATGCGGTCGTCGACGTCGACGGCCAGGAACCGCCACACGACCACCACGACCGTCGCCAGGACGAGCGTCATGAGGCCGAGGAGCCAGCACATGATCTTCACGCGTGCGGGCACGTCAGTCGTCCTCATCGTCGTCGTCGATGACCGGAGGCGGCGGTGGGAGCACCGAACTCGGAGTGGGGCTGGGGGTAGGCGTGGGGGGAGAGGTGGGGGCAGGTTGGACGGAGCGTCCTATCTGCACTTCTGGCTCACGCACGTCTGGTGGCACCGGGCGCACCACGGTGAGCACGAGCAGCACGGCGGCGATCGCGCACGCCACGCTGAGCACGGCCACGAGGACCGTGCCGGTGCGAGCGGACGGCAGCATGCGACTGAGCCTGCCGGTCGAGTCCGAGTGCCGCATGAGACCAAGATGAAGATCTTCTCATCTGTCCGCAAATCGACTGATAACTATCAGCCCCTTGACCGGGATCAGACGGGCTCACACGATGGGAGCGGTCTCACACCGGGAGCTGACAACGATGTCACGACTGCTCGTCCTCGTGCTCGCCCTGCTGTTGCCCGCCGCGCCCGCCACCGCCGCACCCACCGGCTGGACCGTCACCGGTCCCGGCCAGGTCACCGCCAAGGTAGCTCTGAGCAGCGGAAATCTCACGCTCGCCGTCCTGCGCCAAGGACGAACCGTCCTGCAACCCGCGGCCGTCGGCATCACGACGACCACCGCCGACCTGACCAGGGACCTGACGTTCACCGGCCGCAGTGACCGCGTTGTCATCGATCGGTACGCCGTGCCGCACGGCAAACGGATGCAGCGCACCACCCGGATGACCGAGACCAGGCTCGGCTTCCGCAACTCCGCCGGCGGCTTCGACCTCGTCGTGCGGGCCGCCCCGGACGGCGTCGCCTACCGGTACGTGCTGCCGAACCCCGCCACGGTCACCGCGGAGGCGTCCAGCTTCATCGTGCCCGCCGACGCGAAGGCGTGGCTGCTCCCCTACAACGCCTGGTACGAGGCGAACCGCGTGCGCACGACCGCGGGCGCGGCCACCGGCGACTTCGGCTATCCGTCGCTCTTCCAGGCCGGCGGCGACTTCGCGCTGCTCACCGAGTCCGATGTGGACGGCCGCTACGCCGGCAGCAGGCTGCGCAAGAACGGCGACGGATTCCAGGTCGTGCTGGCCGACCCGCAGGTCGAGTCGACCGGGACCACGCCGTGGCGCACGGCGATCGTCGGCGACCTGGCGACCGTCAGCACCTCCACGCTCGTCGACGACCTGGCCACCCCGGCGCTGCTCGACGACCGGAAGTGGATCAAGCCGGGCAAGGTCGCCTGGTCGTGGCTGAGCGAGCACGCCAGCCCAAGCGACTTCGAGCGGCAGAAGCAGTACGTGGACTTCGCCGCCCGCAACGGCTGGGAGTACACGCTCGTCGACGAGGGCTGGAGCGCCGCGTGGGTGCCGGAGCTGATCCGCTACGCCCGCGCGAAGGGCGTGGAGATCCTGCTGTGGCTGCACTGGAGCGACCTGGACACGCCGGAGGAACGTGACACCGTGCTGCCCAGGATCAAGCGGTGGGGCGCGAAGGGCGTGAAGCTCGACTTCATGGAGTCCGACTCCCAGGCCCGCTACCGATGGTACGACGCGGTGCTGCGCAAGACCGCCGACCTGCAGCTGATGGTCAACTTCCACGGCTCCACCATCCCGCACGGCCTCGCCCGTACCTGGCCGCACGTGCTCACCATGGAGGCCGTGCGCGGTGCGGAGAACATGCCGCCCGCCGCGAACAACCCCGTGCAGTTCTTCACCCGCAACGTCGCCGGCTCGATGGACTACACGCCGGTGTCACTCGAGGTCGGCACGAAAGAGGCGTCGATCGCGCACGAGACCGCGCTGCCGGTCGTGTACGAGTCCGGCTGGACCCACTTCGCCGACAAGCCCGAGGCCTACGACCGCCATCCGCAAGCATTGCGCTACCTCAACCAGGTCCCGACGGTCTGGGACGAGACCAGGCTGCTCGACGGCGACCCGGACACCCACGCCATGGTCGCGCGGCGCAGCGGCGACAGGTGGTTCATCGGCGGCATCACCACCGACGAACGCATCCTCAAGGCCCAGCTCGGTTTCCTCGGCGGCGGCCAGTGGCTGGTGGAAACGGTCCGCGACCCCGCCACCAGAGCCGACGTCGTCCGCGACCGGCAGGTCCTGCGCGACACCGCGACCCTCGAAGTCCCCTCGAGGAGCAACGGCGGCTTCGCGGCGGTCATCTGCCGCAACCGGCCCGGTCTGCGGACCTGCGACCGGCCGATCCGCCAGGTGCCGACGACGACCTTGACCGTCACTCCGATAACCCCAGTTGACACCCCACAGGGTTCGACGTTCGAGGTGACCGGCACGTTCGCCAACGGCGAGCAGGAGATCCGCGACGTCGTGCTCAAGCCGGTCGCACCCGAAGGCTGGACAGTGACGGGCTCGGCCGTGCAGCGCCGCCGGATGGCACCGGGCGAGTCGATCACCGGCAGCTGGCAGGTCCGGGTCGGCGCGCAGAGCCCGATCGGGCCGGTGGACGTGCCGGTCGTGGCGACTTTCGGCGGCGGTGTGCACGTCGAGCAGGCGGTCAAAGCGTTTGTACCCCCACCTGTACCCCCGAACGGTGCCCAGGTGAGCGATCTGCCGTTCATGAGCGAGACCAACGGCTGGGGCCCGGTGGAGCGCGACCGGTCGAACGGCGAGAGCTCCGGCGGTGACGGTCTGCCGCTCTCGATCGGCGGCGTCACCTACGCCAAGGGCATCGGCGTGCACGCGCCGTCCGAGGTGTCGGTCTACCTCGGCCGCGGCTGCGAGCGGTTCACCGCGAAGATCGGCCTCGACGACGAGACCGGGCAGCCTGGTTCGGTCGCGTTCCAAGTGCTCGGCGACGGCAAGCCGTTGTACGACAGCGGAATCCTCCAAGGCAAGGGCCCGGCGCTACCGATCGACGTCGGAATCGCGAACGTCCGGATGCTCAGCCTGCGCGTCACCGACGGCGGCGACGGGCGCAACTTCGACCACGCCGACTGGGCGGAAGCGGCGCTGACGTGCTGATCAACCGCAGACAGTTCCTGTACGCCACCGGTTTGCTGGCCGCCACGCCCGGTGTCTCGTTCGCACAGGCCGGCAGCGTCAAAGACACCTACTACGAGGTGTTACTGAGGCATACGAGGTGGGCCGAGACGCAGTACGACCCGGCGGCGGACCGATACCGGCGCACCGACTTCGGGTTCGCGGTCGTACTCGGCAACGCCGTGCTGCTCACGAGAGGCAGCTACGACGCGGCACTGGCCGGCGTGGAGAAGGACGTGCTGCGCCAGAAAACACTCGCCACGATCCGGCATTTCGCCGCGAGCAACGTGCTCGCGGGCGGCACCGAGTGGGGTAAGACCCTGTTCTGGGACACCACGTTCCAGTCGTACTTCGTGCTCGCCGCCCACCTGCTCTGGCCGGACCTGGACGCAGCCACGCGCGCGAACCTCGAGGTGATCGCGCGCGGCCAGGCCGACTACACGACGTCGCTGGGCACCGGCAACGACCCGCGCTCGGGCGGCTGGACACCCAACGGCGCGATCGGCGGCTACCGCGGCGACACCAAACTGGAGGAGATGGGGGTATACGCCCAGGCTCTCGCGCCGGGGCTGGCCTGGCACGGCGACGGGCCCGGCTGGCGGGAGGCGTTCGGCCGGTGGAGCCGCAACGAGGCCGGGCTGCCGGCGGCCGACCTGGCCAATCCCTCCACAGTGGACGAGGTCCCGATCTCGGCGAACACCGCGACGAACCTGCACGGCACCTTCATCGTGGAGAACCACGGCTCGTTCGGGCCGCACTACCAGGAGGAGCTGTGGCGCACCTCCGGCCGCAACGCCGTGCACTTCCTGCTGGCGGGCCGGCCACTGCCCGAGGTGCTGACCAGGCAGCCCAACGGGGAGCTGTTGTGGCGCACCATCCTCGCCACGATGAGCGACGCCGGCGAGCCGTTGATGCCGATGGTCGACGACCGCGAACACCTGTACGGCCGCGACGTCATCCCGCTGGCGTTCCGCGCCACGGTGCTGCGGGACCCGATGGCCGCCCGCGCGGAAGCGGCGCTCGCCTCCAGGTTGCTGGCCTACCAGGCGCATCCGCCGGTGCACCGGCTCGCGAAGTTCTCCGGTGAGGCCAAGTACGAGCCGGAAGCACGGGCCGAGCTCGCGATCAGCTACCTGCTGCACGAGCTGCGCCCGCCGGCGGCCCCGGTACCGGAGCGGGAGTTCTTCGCCCGGGCCGCGATCACGATCGACCACGGCGCGGAACCCGGTCTGCTCACCCACCAGTCCGCGGCCGCGTGGGCGGGCACGGTGACCAAGCCGGGCTTCACGAAGTTCGCCTGGCAGCCGGCGCACGACGACTGGCTGTTCAAGATCAGCGGCCCAACCCCGATGCTGCTGCCTCCCGCCGCCGTCACGAACCGCAACACCGTGGCGTACCAACGGGTTCGCGACGGGTTCGACGGCACGGCGAGCGTGCTGGCGTTCGCGGACGGGTTCGCCGGGACCGCGACGCTGCCCACCGGGACGATCGTGTGCGCGCTCCCCCGGCCCGGCCGCGTGGACGTGCACAACCTGGCGATGGCGGGAATGCCCGGCCTCACCGGCTCCCGCGCCTACACCGGCGCCGCGGGCCGGGCGACCGTCTGGGCGCGCGAGGCCTTCCGGGTCGACGAGCTGACCTTCCCGGCGACCACCGCACGCCACGTCCGGATGGTCGGGATGCGGCCGCATCCCACGTACGGCTACTCGGTGTTCGGCTTCGACGTGGACGGCGATCTCGCACGGGGCAAGCAGACCACGGCGTCATCGTTCGACGCGGGCATGGAGCCAGGCAGGGCCACAGACGGCGATCCGGCCACCCGCTGGGCGGTGGCGCACGCCGAACGCGGCCGTGCCGACAGCTGGCTCGCGGTCGACCTCGGTACCGCCACGGCGGTGAGCCGGGTGCGGCTGCGGTGGGAGACCGCGGCGGCCGGCGCCTACCGGGTCGGGACCTCGGTGGACGGCGTCGCCTGGACCACGGTGGCCGAGTACCCGAGGGCGGACCTCAGCACGCCGGGATGGCTCGACGTCGACGGACGGGCGGGATTCGTGGCACGGGCCGCCGAGCCGATCACCGTGCAGGGCGACACGATCATGCTCCCCGCCGGGATCGTGGAGGGATACGTGCCCCACACCGATCTATCAGCCATCGCGGCAGCGCCGGCGCCAGGATGCCCGCCCTCGGTACAAGCGAGCACCGCGGACGGCTTCCTCAGCCTCTTCAACCTGTCCACTGCAGACGTCACCGGAACCGTCCGGCTCAACGGCACCCGGCTGTACCGCGGCACCCAGATCATCACCGCGACCGGCACCGACTACACCCTCACCCTGCCAGCTGCCACCGCACGGATCGAAGCTCCCTGGTTCACCGCTCACCACATCCCGCCGGGCATCACGGCCGTCGTGCACGACGCGCGACGGGTGACGTTCCGCGGCGGCCCTGCCCGGTTCACGCTGACCCACCGGAACGGCTTCAGCCTGCCGGTCACGCTCGGCCGCATCGACCACACAGCCCGCACGGTGACCATGCCGGGCGCGAAAGCCTTCCCGTTCAACGACCTCGCGCTGGGCCGCGACACCTTCCCGAACTCCGTTCTCCCACCCGGCATGAGCAATCCGGCCGCCGCGGTCGATGGCGACGAGCACACCTCGTGGAGGCCAGGCGTGAACGGCCGCATGGTCGTCGATCTCGGCGCGGTGCATGAAGCCAGGGTCAGTCTGCAATGGACGAACGGTCCGGTGCCACCGCACACCATCACCTACAGCCTCGACGGCAAGTCGTACAGCTCGGCCAGCAGAGCGCGATATGTGGCCGTGTCGACGGGATGGCGGCCAGGGCACGCGTCACTCAGGAGCATCTCGGTGAGCGAAGGGGATCCCGTATGAACGAGGAACTTCGTGGTTTAGGTCCTAAATAGTCGGCAATCCAATGTCATGTTCGACGGATTGCGGTCCACCGCACGCGAAAGCGTGGTCAGGGCGATGTGGGACGTACCGAGGCTGCTGCGTCATCCGGTGTGGCGCACCGCCGATCCGGGCCAGGGTGGCGGTCTCGGCGTCGTGCTCGTGCCGGGCTTCGGCGCGGGCGAGATGAGCCTGTCACCCGCCGCGTCGTGGCTGCGCGCCCGCGGCTACCGGCCGGCGAGCGCGGGCGTCGGGTTCACCGTCGCCTGCACCGCCGATCTGTTGGGCAAAGTCCTGCACAACACCGAGAAACACGCCGAACGCACCGGTCGTCCGGTGGTGCTGTTCGGCCAAAGCCGTGGCGGCGGCCTGGCACGTCTCGCCGCCGCCCGGCGCCCCGATCTGGTGCACGGCCTGGTGATGCTGGGCAGTCCGGTGCTGGATCCGCTGGGAGCACACCCGAACGTGCTACGCATCGCGCGCTTCCTGGCCCGGCTGGCGTCCGCGGGCGTACCGGGACTGCTCGACGACGACTGCATGCGCGGCCCGTGCTTCGAGGAGCACGTGAAGTCGCTCGCCGGGCCGTTGCGGGTGCCCGCGATCTCCATCTTCTCGCGACAGGACGGCATCGTGCCCTGGGAGCTGTGCCAGGACCCGTACGCCGAGTGCGTCGAGGTGCACAGCACGCACACCGGCATGGGGTTCGACCCGTTGGTCTACGAGCTGCTCGGCCCGAAACTCGCCGAGTGGGCCCGTCAAAGCGAGCGCGTGACCAGCACGCGCAGGTCGTGAGTGGTTGTGGCCGCTGGAACGACCACAACCACTCACGATGTCAGTAAGGCCCGCAGTCGTTCTCGTACGGCAGGTTCGCGCGCTCGTTGCCCTTGAAGTAGATGGCGCTGGCCAGATAGCGGCCACCGCTGTTCATGCTCACCATGATCCAGACGTTGTTGTAGATGCCGTGCGCGTAGACGGTCTCACCGCGCGTCCAGCAGATGCCGATGGTGCTCACGCCCGCCGGGATCACGTGGTCCACCGGGCACGACAACGCCTCGCAGGTGCGGACGGGCGCATCGGCCCACGTCGTCACCCGCGGGTACGGCGTCGGCGGGATGTCGGCTTGTGCCACACCGGATCCGGCGACGAAAGCCAGCACGGCGAGCAAACTTCCCAGCACGAATCTCATGTACTTCCTCCCAGTGGGTTTGTCGATCATGGGGAGGAAACGCGAACCACTTCGGCGGGGTTGCACGCCGTCAATCGTCAACGCGTGGTTCGAACCGGCCGGCAGCGGGTACCTGAGCCGCATGGCACGGGCGATCTGGAGCGGGTCGGTCAGTTTCGGGCTGGTGAGCATCCCGGTGCGGCTGTTCAGCGCCACCGAGGACCACACGGTGCACTTCAACCAGTTCCAGCGCGGGACGTCCGACCGCATCCGCTACAAGCGCGTCAACGAGCGGACCGGCCGCGAGGTCCCCTACGACAAGATCGTGAAGGGGCACGAGGTCGACAACGGCGAGTACGTGCTGGTGGAACCCGAGGAGCTGGACGACGTCGCTCCCGGACGGTCGCGCACGCTCGACATCGAGGCGTTCGTGGACCTCGACGAGATCGACCCGGTGTACTTCCAGAAGACCTACTGGCTCGGGCCGGCCAAGCCCGAGTTCTCCCGGCCGTACCTGCTGCTCGCGCAGGCGATGAAGAAGACGAACCGGGCCGGCATCGCGCTGTTCGTCATGCGCGGCAAGCAGTACCTGACCGCGTTGAAGGCGGACAACGGGATCCTCGCCGTGCACACGCTCTTCTTCGCCGACGAGATCAGGCAGCCGAAGGACGTGCTGGACGTGGCGCCCGAGGGGCGGGCGCCACGCGGCAAGGAGCTCGACATGGCGGTGTCGCTGGTCGAGTCCATGGCGGACGACTGGCGCCCGAAGGACTACCGCGACACGTTCACCGAGCGTGTCACCAAGCTCATCAAGGCCAAGCAGAAGGGCAAGGAGGTCGTCGTCGAGGCCGAGCCGCCCGAGGCCACCGGTGTCGTCGACCTCATGGAGGCGTTGCAGCGCAGCGTCGAGGCGAGCAAGAAGAAGCGCGGCAGCAAGAAGGCAGTTAGCTGACGACGAGCGCCGTGGCATTGTCCGTGCCGCCCGCGTACAGGGCGGCGCGAACGAGCCGCCCAGCTGTCGCCTGCCCGGCCATGATCGCCTCGATGCCGTTGTGCCCCAACGGTCCGTACACACCGTCGGAAGCGAGCACGAGCCGAGGAGCACGCGACGTCGCACGGCCGATGTTCTCACGGGTGGCGTGCCGGACGGTGTTCGTCACGACGTGCTCCATCCGCGGCGCCGGCACCACGTCGCGCTCGCGAAAGTACTCGGCCACGGTGTGGTCGGTCGTGAGCTGCACGAGGTCCTCACCGTCCGAGGCGTACGCACGGGCGTCGCCGGCCCACGCCACGTCGAAGCCGCCATCGGGACGAGCGACCGCGACGACGATCACCGCGTCACCCGTGTGCACCTGAAGGGCGTCCTGGGCAGCGAGGATGGCGGCGACCGGGTCGGTGAGCAGGGCGGCGGCCTGCGCGGCGGCCTGGGCGGCCTCGGCGGCGGCGGCCGAGTCACCGACACCGTCGGCCACGACGAAGGTACGGCGGCCGTTGGTGGCGTAGGCGTCGGCGTTGAACGTGCGCGGGCCCTTGTCCGAGTCGTGGGTCACGGTCAGCGCGGTACCCAGTGGCATGGTGCGATCGATCAGCATGGCGGACCTCCCTGACCTCCACTAAGCCGCGTGCGCCTTGGAGTCTGCTGGCAGGAGCCTGAGAAAAACTCTAGAGTTTCGCCGCCCGGCGAAACCTGTCCGCCGCACGGACCAGCGCAGCGGACAGCTCCGGTGGCGAGACCACCTCGAACTCCACGGTGATGCTCGCGAGCATGAACACCACGTCATCCATGGTCTCGCCACCCACCCGCACGAGGCACGAACTTTCATCCACGGGCAAAACCTCGCCGTAACTCCGCCATCCGTCCGCCGCCGAAGCAGGCACGCTGAGACGCACGACACCTTGCACCGGCCAGCGCACAGCCACCTGCCCCGCCACGAACGCGCCCGCGTCGCCGCCGGGGATCTCCCGCGGCGTGAACCGCGCGCCGAACGGGGTCCGCACTGTCATCCGGTCGAGCCGGAACGTCCGCCAGTCCACGCGCACCACGTCCCACGCGACCAGGTACCAGCGACGGCCCCACATCACCAGCCGATGGGGCTCGGCCTCGCGCTCGGACTCCTCCCCCGAGTGACCGACGTACGAGAACCGCATCCGCTGCCGGTCGCGGCACGCCGTACCGACCAGAGTCAGCAGCGAGGCGTCCACGGACGGTGCCGGCCCGGTGTGCGGCACGGTCGCGATCTCCAGCGCCGCCACCCGATGCCGCAACGCCGACGGCAGCACCTGCTCGACCTTCAGCAACGCGCGCACGGCCGTCTCGCCGATGTTCTCGATGCCGCTCGCGGTCCGCAACCCGACCGCGACAGCCACTGCTTCGTCGTCGTCCAGCAGCAACGGCGGCAGGCTCGCGCCGGACCCGAGCCGGTAGCCGCCACCGGACGTGCCCATCGACGCGTGCACCGGATAGTCGAGGTCGCGCAGCCGGTCGACGTCCCGGCGGACCGTGCGGGTGCTGATCCCGAGGCGATCGGCGAGCTCGGAGCCGGACCATTCACGGCGCGACTGCAGCAGGCCGAGCAACTTGAGCAAACGAGCCGAGGACATGGCCAACTGTAGGACAAGATCTGTCCTACAGTCGACCTAGCGTTGCGGACATGAAGCCGTTCGAGATCTCCATCCCGCAGTCCGACATCGACGACCTGCACCACCGCCTCGACCAGACCCGCTGGCCGATCTCCCCCGCCGGCGCGACCTGGGCGCAGGGCACCCCGCTTCCGCACCTCCAGGAACTCGTGCACCACTGGCGGCACGGGTTCGACTGGCGGGAGCAGGAACGGCGGCTCAACAAGCTCCCGCAGTTCCTCGCCGAGATCGACGGGACCCAGCTGCACTTCATCCACGTGCGGTCCACCAAGCCCGACGCCGAACCGCTGCTGCTCACGCACGGCTGGCCGGCCACGTCCTTCGCGTTCGAGGAGATGATCGAACCGCTGAGCCGGGACTTCCACCTGGTGATCCCGTCGGTGCCGGGCTTCGGGTTCCCCGGCCCGACGACCGAGCTCGGCTGGACCATCCCCCGCGTGGCCGGCCTGTTCGCCGAGCTGATGCGGCACCTGGGCTACGACCGGTACGTCGCGCACGGCTACGACTTCGGTGCCAAGCTCACCCGTGAGCTCGGGATGCGCGACGAGGTGCGCGCGATCCACGTCAACCAGATCTTCTCCGCCGGCGTCACGGCGGAGACCGCCGACATGGAGGTCGAGGCCGAGCGGCAGTCGGTGGAAAAGGCTTTCCGGTACGAGTTCGAGCAGTTCGGGTACGTGTCGATGCAGAGCACCCGGCCGCAGTCGGTCGCCTACGCGCTCACCGATTCGCCGGTCGCGCAGTTGGAGTGGATCGAGTGGGCGTTCCACACGTGGAGCGACCCGGAGATCGGCGTTGCGCGGGACGCGTTGCTGACGAACGCGTCGATCTACTGGTTCACCCGGACCGCCGGTTCGTCGGCGCGGTACTACCAGGAGGGCGACGAGACGTGGGGCGAGCTCGAACCCGAGTCGCCGACTCCGACGTCGGTGGCGGTGTTCCCGCACGACGTCGGTGTGCCGATCCGACGGATGGCCGAGCGCAACCACAACATCGCGCGGTGGACCGAGATGCAACAGGGCGGGCACTTCGCCGCGTTGGAGGTGCCGGAGCTGATGGTGCGCGAACTGCGAGAGACGTTTCTTTTGTGAGGGTAACGTGATCACGTGCGGTTGACGGTGTTCGGCGGGGTTGCGGCGTGGGTGGACGGCCGGGAGATCGATCTCGGCCAGGCACGCCGCCGTGCCGTGCTGGGCGCGCTGCTCGTCGACGCCGGCCGCACGGTGACGGCGGACCAGTTGATCGACCGGGTGTGGGGCGCGGAACCACCCGCTGCGGCCAGAGGCCGGCTGCACAACTATCTCGCCCGGTTGCGGCAGTCGCTGCCGGGAGTGATCGAACGCGACGGCGGCGGGTACGTGGTGCGGGTCGATCCGATGACGATCGATCTGCACCTGTTCCGCGAGCACGTGCGGCAACGCGAGTTCAGTGCCGCGGCGACGCTGGCCCTGGGCCCGTTGCTGTCCACATTGGACACGCCGTGGGCACGGTCGGTGCGCGCGGAGTTCGACCGCGAGCTGTTCGCGGTGCGGCTGGACCACATCGACGTCCGGCTGCGCGCCGGTGACCACGCCGGCCTGCTGCCGGAGCTGCGCGCGCTGGCCAGGGACCACCCGCTGGACGAACGGATCGCCGCGCAGCTGATCGAGGCGTTGCACGGCAGCGGCCGGTCGGCGGAAGCGGCGCAGCACTTCGATGTCGTCTGCGCGATGCTGGCCGACGAGTTGGGCGCGGAGCCGTCCCGCCGACTCGTGGCGGCCCGCCGGCGGCTGCTCCCGGCCACGGCGCCGCGGCAGCTTCCCGCGCCGCCCGAACCGTTCACCGGCCGGGCCGTGGAACTGAGGCTGCTGGACGAGGCGGCGTCGGTGGTAGCGATCACCGGTACTGGAGGGGTCGGCAAGACGTCGCTCGCCGTGCACTGGGCGCACCGGGCGGCCGAACGGTTCCCGGACGGCCAGCTCTACGTGAACCTGCACGGGTTCGGGCCGAGCGGGGCGGCGGTGAGTCCCGGCGACGCGCTGCTGCGGTTCTTCACCGCGCTGGGTGTGCCGCGCGGGAGCATCCCGGACGACCTGGCCGCACAGACCGAGCTGCTGCGGGACACGCTGTGCGGCAAGCGAATCCTGGTGCTGCTGGACAACGCCCGCGACGCCGCGCACGTCGAACCGCTGCTGCCGCACGTGGACGGTTGCGTGGTGATCGTGACCAGCCGGGCCGCTCTGACCAGTCTGCCTGGCGCGCTGCCCGTCCCGCTCGGCCTGCTGCCCGCCGACGACGCCCGTGAGCTGCTGGCGCGCCGCGTCGGCCACGACCGCGCGGCCGGCGAGCCGGACGCGATCGACACCGTGGTGCGCCGCTGTGCCCGGCTGCCGCTGGCGCTCGCCGTCGCCGGTGCCCGTGCCGCCTCCCAGCCGCAGTTCTCGCTCAGCGCGCTCGCCGACGAACTGGCCGGCCTCGACGCGTTCGCCGACGACGACGTCACCGACCTGCGTTCGGTGTTCTCCCACTCCTGCAAGGCACTCAGCCCGCCGGCGCTGCGACTGTTCCGGCTGCTCGGTCTCATGCTCGGGCCGGACGTCGACGCGGCGGCGGCAGCGTCGCTCGCCGGTCTGCCGTTGGCGCAAACGCATGCCTTGCTGGCGGAACTGACGGCGGCGCATCTGGTCGAGGAGCACGCACCAGGCCGATTCACCTTCCACGACCTGCTGCGCGACTACGCGGCCGAGCTGGCCGGCGACGAGCCGGCCGAGGCGCTGCGGCGATTGCTCGACCACCTCACCCAGACCGCGGTCGACGCGGCGATGGCGTTCAGCGCCCACCGCGTGCCGCCGCACCTGCCGCCGCCGCTGCCGGGTGTTCTGCTCGAACCGCCGCGCACCCTCGACGCGGCCAGGGACTGGTTACTCACCGAGCGCACCGCACTGCTGGCGGCGATGCGGGCCGGCACGCCGGAGCAGACGTGGCGGATCGGCTGGGTGCTGGCCGACGTGCTCGACCGGCAGGGGCACTGGCGCGACTTCCGGTGGAGCCAGGAGCAGGCCGTGGCCGCGCTGGAACAGCTCGACGACCCCGCCGGTCTGGCCCGCACCCTGATCAACCTCGGGCGGGCCTACCGCCGGGCCGGGCGGCAGGAGGAGTCCGATGCCGCGCTGCGGCGCGCGTTCGACATGTACGCGGGTGATCCGGGCGGCCAGGCCACGGTGCTGATGAACCTCGGGATCTCCGCCGTCCACCAGGACCGGTTCACCGATGCGATCGAGCACACGCGGCGTGGGCTCGCGCTGTTCGAGGAAGCCGGCGAGATCTACGGGCAGGCGAACGCGCTGACGGGGCTCTCCCACACGTACGGCCGGATGGGCGAGTACGCGACGAGCCTTGAGCACGCGTTGCGCGCATTGGCTCTGTACAAGGAGATCGAGCACATCACCGGGCAGGCGGAGGCGTGGGGCAACGCCGGCACGGCCCACAGCGGACTCGGTGACCACGCCGCGGCGGTCGCGGCGATGTCGCGGTCGATCGAGATGTACCGGCGTGGCGGCGACCTGGTGCTCGAAGCGATGATCACCGACCAGCTCGGCGACATCCTCGCGGCCGCGAACGACACCCGGCAGGCGCGCGTGGCCTGGCGGCGGGCGGCGTCGCTCTACGCGCAGTGCGGTCATCCGGCGGACGACGTGCTCGCGAAGCTGAGGCTACGGTGATCACTGTGCGGTTCACGGTCTTCGGCGGTGTCTCGGCCTGGGCGAACGGCCGCGCGCTCGAGTTCGGGCCGACGCGACTGGGAGCACTGCTCGGGGTCCTGCTCGTCGACGCCGGTCGCGTGGTCAGTGCCGAGGAGCTGGTCGAACGGGTGCTGGGCGAGGCACCGCCGCCGCGGGCCAGGGCGATGACGCAGACGTGGCTGACCCGGTTGCGGCAGACGTTGCCGGGCCTGCTCGAACGCGACGGCGCCGGGTACGTGGTGCGCGTGGATCCGCTGGAGATCGACCTGCACCTGTTCCGGCATCTGGTGCGCACCGGCCGGACTTCCGACGCCCTCGCACTCGCGCACCAGGACCTGCTGTCCACATTGGACACTCCGTGGGCCAGGCAGGCACGGGCGGACTTCGCCGACGAGCTGCTCGCCGCGCGGCTGGACCACGTCGACGCGCGGCTGAGCTCCGGCGAGCACACCACCCTGGTGCCCGAACTGCAGTCGCTCGCGGCGCGGCGCCCGTTGGACGAACGGATCGCCGCCCAGCTGATCGAGGCGTTGCACGGCAGCGGCCGCACGCAGGAAGCACTGCGGCACTTCGAACACACGAGCGCCCGGCTCGCGGGCGAGCTGGGCGCCGAACCGTCCCGGCAGCTGATCACGTTGCACCGCCGGGTGCAGGCCGCGTCGGCGCCGCGGCAGCTGCCCGCGCCGCCGAAGCCGTTCACCGGGCGGGCGCCGGAGCTCGCGGAGCTGGACCAGGCACCGAACGGGGTCGTCGTGATCACCGGCACTGGCGGGGTCGGCAAGACCTCGCTCGCCGTGCACTGGGCACACCGGGCGGCCGAACGGTTCCCGGACGGCCAGCTCTACGTGAACCTGCACGGGTTCGGGCCGAGCGGGGCGGCGGTGAGTCCCGGCGACGCGCTGCTGCGGTTCCTGTCGGCGCTCGACGTGCCGCGTGTCAAGGTGCCGCACGACCTGGCGGGGCAGTCGGCGTTGCTGCGCGACACGCTCGCGGGCCGGCGCGTGCTGATGGTGCTGGACAACGCCACCGACGCCGACCAGGTCGAGCCGCTGCTGCCGCGCACCACGAACACCCACGTGGTGATCACGAGCCGGACCGCGCTCCGGCCCGCGCACCGGGCGTATTCGTTGCCACTGGGCCTGTTGCCGCCCGACGACGCCCGTGAGCTGCTGGCCAGCCGGATCGGCCACGACCGGGCGCGGGCCGAACCGGACGCGATCGACACCGTGGTGCGCCGCTGCGCCCGGCTGCCGCTGGCACTCGCCGTCGCCGGGGCGCGGGCCGCCACGCAACCGGAGTTCCCGCTGGCCGCGCTGGCGGACGAGCTGGCCGACCTGGACGCGTTCGCCGACGACGATGACGTCACCGCGGACCTGCGTTCGGTGTTCTCCCACTCCTGCAAGGCACTCAGCCCGCCGGCGCTGCGGCTGTTCCGGTTGCTCGGGCTGATGCCGGGTTCGGACATCAGCCTGGCGGGTGCGGCGTCACTGGCCGGGCTCGGGCTGACCGAGACCGATGCGCTGCTCACCGAGCTGTCGCGGGCGAACCTGCTGGAGGAGCACGAACCCGGCCGGTTCACCTGCCACGACCTGTTGCGGGACTACGCGGCCGAACTGGCCGGCGACGACGAGCGCGGCGAGGCGCTGCACCGGTTGCTCGACCACCTCGCGCTGACCGCCGTCGAGGCGGGCGTGGTGTTCACGCCCAGCCGCCATCGTCCGTCCACTCCGGACCCGGCGCCGGGCGTGGTGATCCCGCCGATCGGCACGCACGAGGAGGCGCTCGCCTGGCTGATGACGGAGCACCCGGCGCTGATGGCCGCGATGCCGCACGGCACCCCGGCGCAGACGTGGCTGATCGGATGGTCGCTCGCCGACGTGCTCGACCGGCAGGCGCGCTACCGGGACCTGCTGACCTCCCAGCAGCTCGCGGTCGCCGCGCTGGAACGGCTCGACGACGCCGACGGGCTCGGCCGCACGCTGATCAACCTCGGCCGCGGGCTCGGCCGGATGGGCCGGCTCGCCGAGTCGAGAACCGCACTGGAGCGGGCTTTCGAGGTGTACGAGGGAGACCCGGCCGGTCAGGCCGGGGTGCTGCTGAACATCGCGATGCTGTGCCCGGACGACCAGATCACCGAGGCGATGGAGTTCACCCGCCGCGGCCTGGCGTTGTTCGAGGAGTGCGGTGACTCGTACGGGCAGGCCAACGCGCTGACGGGACTGGCGTGGGGGTACGGCAAGCTCGGCGAGTACGCGAAGGCCATCGAGTACGGCGAGCGCGTGCTGCGGCTGTGGCAGGCGATGGACCACGTCATCGGCCAGGGCGAGACGTGGGACAACCTCGGCACCGGCTATCTTCGGCCTCGGCGACCACGCGAAGGCCGCGGCGGCGTTCACGCGGTCCGCCGAGTACTTCCGCCTCGGTGGCGACCTTCCGCTGGAAGCGGCCGCTCACGAACAGCGCGGCGACACCCACGCTGCCGCGGGTGCCGCCGAACTCGCTCGTGAGGCCTGGCAGACCTCGCTCAGGCTGTACGCGGAGGCCGGGCTGCCGGCCGACCGCGTACGCCTCAAACTGGCTTCAGAGCCCGAACGCCAGTAGCACGTGCCCGTGCGGGTTCACGAAGTCCGAGTAGTAGCCCGACTGCACGTAGACCATGCCGTCCGACACCACCGCGCCCGTGCCGGGACCGGCGAGCATGCCGCCGCGCCCGGTCACGCCGTTGACACCACGAACGTCCTGGATGGTGTCGTAGGTCCAGAGGATCCTGCCGGTCTTCGCGTCGTACGCGCGGAACTTGCCGTCACCCGCGCCGAGCCACACCACGCCGGGCGTGCTGGACACCGGAACACCGTGCGCCCGCTCGCAGCCCGGCTGACCGACCGCACCGCCCGTCGAGCAGCCGTCCTCGGGTGCCGGGGTCTCCCACAGCACGGTGCCCGTCGCCGGGTCCACCGCGAACAGCTTGCCGGGATCGGCGTAGTAGGTCGCGATGTAGAGCCGTTTGCCGTCGTAGCTCGATCCCCACTGGATGCCCGAGACGCCACCGCTGGGCAACGGCACGCCGAGCTGCCGGCGCCACACGACCTGACCGGTCTTCGCATCGAACACGTGGTAGACACCGGACTTCTGGCCGACACCGACGAGCTGCCGGCCGTCGACCTCGAACAGGTTCGGCGTGGCACCGATGTCGTAGTCGAGGTTGGTGCCGTCCTTGAGTCCCGGGCAGTAGCCCTCGGCGTCGGGTTCGTTGCAGGCCCAGCGCCACGTGTCGGCGTCGGTGACCTGGTTGGTCCACTTCACCGCGCCGGTGCGGGCGTTCAGCGCGAGCAGCGAGTCGAACTCGCCGCCCTTGCCGGTGTAGTTCTGCCCGGTGCCGACGTAGAGCGTGCCGGTCCGCCGGTCGATCACCGGCGAGCTCCACACGCCGACGCCGGACGGTTCGAACCGCTTGGCGCCGTTGGGCCAGGTGCCGACCTCGACCGGTTCCGGCACCGTGTAGTGGCGCCAGACCAGCGCGCCGGTGTCGATGTCGTAGGCGTCGATGTGGCCGCGGAACGTGCAGCACGGGTAGTCGCGCGGCAGCACGTTTTCGCTGCTGGACGTGCCGACGTACACGAGTCCGTTGTGGACGATCGGTGAACTGGTGGTCATCGAGGCGATGGTGTCGTCCATCTGGACCTGCCAGCGTTTCCGGCCGGTCCGCTGGTCGAGCGCGAACAACCGGCCCGCGCTGTCACCGAAGAACACCTTGCCGTTCGACACCGTCGGGCCGTCGGAGTTGTACGCGTACCGGCTCGCGGCCGGCAGCGTGAACTCCCACCTGGCTTCGCCGCTGCGGGCGTCTCGGGCGTAGAACTTTCCGTCCGGGCCACCGAAGTAGATCGTGTCGCCGACCACCGCCGGCTGGCTGCGGACGGCGTTGAACTCGCCCTTCTGGTAGGCGAACGCCCACTTCAGCTTGAGCTTGCCGGCGTTGTGCCGGTTGAGGCGCCACTCCGCGGCGTTGTGCCGGGAGCCTGCCAGGTCCTTCTGCCAGCCGGCCCAGTCGCCGGAGGCTTGGGCGGTCGCGGGTGATGAGGTCAGCACTACCAGCGCCGCAGTGAGCAGCGCCGTGGTTTTCAACATGGAATTTCCCCCTTCCCCCACCAACCCTGGCAGTAGCGGAAGGGGGACGCGACCCCCCAAAGTCGTGGTGAGGCTTAGCCGATCGGTTGATGCGTCACGACGTCGACACCGGGACGGCCGCGGCTGACGATCGGGTTCGGGCGGTTGTTCAGGTACTGCCCGAAGAACGCCGGGATGTAGGTGGTGGCGATCCTGCGCTGTTCCCGCTGGGTAAGCGTGGGGCCGTCGCACTGGTTGTCGTGGTCGTAGGACCATTCGGTGTTGAAGAAGTTGTGGTTGGCCCGCTTCGGTGTGACGTGGTGGACGGGGACGAGGTTGCGGCCCTTGGCGTTCTCGACGTATCCGGCCGCCTGGCCCATGGTGGAGTCGCAGTCTCCGGTCATGACCGCGAACGGGATCCGTGTGATGCGGTAGTCGAGGTTCTCCGGAGCTTCCGGGTCCGGCGCGTAGTAGCCGGCCGGTGCCAGCGGCAGGACGGCCTTGATCCGCACGCCCCTGGGCAGATCCTTCGCGTGGTTGTCGGAGGCCTGGTAGACCGCGCCACGGCCGCCGCGCGAATGGCCTAGCGTGCCGACGTTCGCCAGGTCGGTGTGGCCTTCGAACCCGCGCAGTCGTTGCGCCAGCGGGCCTTTGCCGTCGTTGAGGTCACGCCACAGTTCGAGGTGCTTGCTCATGAGGGCCGCCCTGGCGACGTCCGCGGGCTGGCCCATCTCGCCCGCGTTGACGCCGTTCGCACTTATCGACACGACCACGAAACCCTGGCGCGCCAGCTCCTCGCCCAGGTAGTCGTAGCCGCGGTAGCTCGGGAACGCGTCTCCCTGAGGACACGGCCAGGCCCATTGGTCGTTCTTGCACGGCTTCCAGAAACCGTGCGCGAGCAGCACAAGCGGACGTTTGCCGACGAGCGTGCGTGGCGCGTGCACGACCGCGGTGAGTTCGAGATCCGCGACGGGACCGCCCGGTTCGGTGTGAAACCCAGGCACCTGAAGTGCCCGATCACCGAGCGAGTACTCGATCCTCTGCACGCCGAGACGGTGGTCGGGGGCGGCTGTGGCGGCCGGCGCGGTCAGGACCATCGCGAACGCGACGGCTGCCATGGTTTTGGGCACGATTGTTTTGGGCACGATTGCCATGCGGATGATCTCAGCGGGCGGATGTGCGCCGCTTGTCGTGACTGTGTCACGGTTTTGCCACAGCCGCCTCGACGCCGTCCAGCAGGACGCGCAGTCCGCCCAGGAAGTTCTCGACGGCGTCGTTCTCCAGGTATGGCAACTCCGGATCGACAGGGTCCCGGTCCCGCTCGAGCACGTGCAGCATCGGGAACCTCTTCTCGAGGTCGGGTTCAATCTCCATCAGCACGGCGGCCCGCGCGTACCACCACTCCTCGTCCTGCTCGCCGGTCGCGCCACCGGCGGCCCGCGCCTCGGCGAGGGTCTGGGCGGCGCCGCGCACGAAGTAGTTGACGGAACCGACGATGCCGCGCAGTTCGCGGCCGGGCAGACCGGTCTTCACCAGGATCGCGGCCAGGTTCTCGATCACGGCGAACTCGTGCGGGCCGAGGACCGGGCGGGCCTGCGACACCTGCAGCACCCACGGGTGACGGCCGTAGAACTCCCACATGTCGTGCGCCCATCGAGTGGCAGCGGGCCGCCAGCCGTCGGCCAGGTCGTAGGACGTGGGCAGCTCGGCCATCGTGCGGTCGTACATGAGGTCGACCAGCTCGTTCTTGCCCGGCACGTATGTGTAGAGGGCCATGGCCGTGCGTCCGAGCCGCTCCCCCACCGCGCGCATCGACAGGGCGCCCATGCCCGCCTCGTCAGCGACCGCGATGGCGGCGTCGACGATGGCGTCCACGCTCAGGCCGGGCTTCGGACCAGGGCGTTTGTCGTCGTCAGCGCTCTTTCGCCAGAGCAGCTCGATCGACCGGCGCGGGTCGCCCTGTCCGGCGTACACAACCACGGTTGCAACTCCTTACAGCGTAAAGTAGCCTCGTTGGTCGACACTTTACGGCATAAACAAGCAGGGTTAAATCATTCTGGGGAGAGAAGTGCGGATGAATGCTGTCGCCGACAGCCATGACGTGATCCAGGTCCGCGGGGCGAGGGAGAACAACCTCGCGGACGTGTCGCTCGACGTCCCCAAACGCCGCCTGACGGTCTTCACCGGCGTGTCCGGTTCGGGCAAGTCCTCGCTGGTCTTCGGCACGATCGCGGCCGAGTCCCAGCGCATGATCAACGAGACCTACACCGCGTTCCTGCAGTCGTTCATGCCGTCCATCGGCCGCCCGGACGTGGACGCGCTGCACAACCTGAGCGCGGCGATCATCGTCGACCAGGAGCGGATGGGCGCCAACTCCCGTTCCACCGTCGGCACGGCCACCGACGCGCACACGATGCTCCGGATCGTGTTCAGCCGGCTCGGCGAACCACACGTGGGAACCTCCGGGGCGTTCAGCTTCAACCTCCCCGAGGGCATGTGCCTGGCGTGCGAAGGGCTGGGCAAGGTCACCACGATCGACGTGGACGCGATCGTGGACCGCTCGAAGTCGTTGAACGAGGGCGCGATCGACGCCCCGAACTACGGCGTGGACACCTGGTACTGGCGGGTGCTCGCGCATTCCGGGCTCTACCCGGCGGACCAGCCGATCTCGTCGTTCACCGAGCAGCAGCTCGACGACTTCCTCTACAAGCCGACCACGAAGCTGAACATCGGCGGCACGAACGTGACCTACGAGGGTCTCGTGGTGAAACTGCAACGAACGATCCTCTCGAAGGACCGCGAGTCGATGCAGCCGCACATCCGCGCGTTCGTCGACCGGGCTGTGACGTTCGCGGTGTGCACCGACTGCAAGGGCGCCCGCCTCAACTCGGCCGCGCTGGGCTCACGAATCCGCGGGGTGAACATCGCCGACTGCTGCGAGATGCAGATCAGCGACCTCGCGTCGTTCGCGCACTCCCTCGACGAACCGTCGGTCGCTCCCCTGCTGGCAACACTGCGGGACACGCTCGACTCGCTGGTAGAGATCGGCCTCGGCTACCTGTCACTCGACCGCGAGTCCGGCACGCTGTCCGGCGGCGAGTCGCAACGGGTGAAGATGGTGCGGCACCTCGGATCGTCGCTGACCGACATCACCTACGTGTTCGACGAACCGACCGTCGGCCTGCACCCGCACGACATCCAGCGCATGAACAACCTCCTGCTCCGGTTGCGGGACAAGGGCAACACCGTGCTGGTAGTCGAGCACAAGCCGGAAACCATCGCGATCGCCGACCATGTGGTCGACCTGGGCCCCGGCGCCGGCGTGCACGGCGGCCACATCTGCTTCACCGGCGACGTGGCAGGCCTGCGCGCATCCGGCACCCTGACCGGCCGCCACCTCGACCACCGCGCGAAGCTGCGCCCGGAGTTCCGCTCCCCCAAGGGTTTCCTGAAGATCTCCGGCGCCCGCACGAACAACCTGAAGGACGTCTCGGTCGACCTTCCGGTTGGCGTGCTGACCGTGGTCACCGGCGTCGCCGGCTCCGGCAAGTCGTCGCTGATCCACGGTTCGCTGCGGGGACGTCCCGGCGTCGTGACGGTGGACCAGTCACCGATCCGCGGGTCCCGCCGCTCCAACCCCGCCACCTACACCGGCCTGCTCGACTCGGTGCGGGCCGCGTTCGCCAAGGCCAACGGCGTGAAGGCGGCGTTGTTCAGCGCGAACTCCGAAGGCGCGTGCACGCACTGCAAGGGCATCGGCCTGGTCTACACCGACCTGGCGATGATGGCCGGCGTCGCGACCGTGTGCGAAAAGTGCGAGGGCAAGCGGTTCACCCCCGAGGTGCTGCGCTACACGTTGCGCGGCAAGAACATCAGCGAGGTCCTCGGCATGTCCGTAGCCGAAGCGCGCTCGTTCTTTGGCTCGGGCCAGGCCCACGCGGTGCTCAGCCGCCTGCACGACGTCGGCCTGTCATACCTCTCACTCGGCCAGCCGCTGACCACCCTGTCCGGCGGCGAACGCCAGCGCCTGAAACTCGCCATCCACATGGCCGAGAAGGCCTCGACCTACGTGCTCGACGAACCCACCTCCGGCCTGCACCTGGCGGACGTAGACCAACTGCTCGGCCTGCTGGACCAACTGATCGACGCCGGCAACACGGTGATCGTCATCGAGCACCATCTGGCCGTGATGGCCCACGCGGACTGGATCGTCGACCTGGGCCCCGGCGCCGGCCACGACGGCGGCCAGGTCGTCTTCACCGGCACACCCGGCGATCTCGTGGCCACCTCGGACACCCTCACCGCGCAACACCTGAAGGAGTACCTGGCATGAGCCTCCTGACGGTCACCGGGGTTACACCTCTAACCCCACGCATGGTGCGCGTGACGTTCACCGGTTCCGGGCTCGCCGAGGTCGGCACCTGGCCGGACCAGCAACTGAAGCTGTTGTTCCCCAAGCCGGGCGGCACCGCCTGGGTGTCGGACGCCGCGGACGTCAGCACCTGGTACCAGGCCTACCTCTCCCTTCCCGAGGAGTCCCGGCCCTGGATGCGCAGCTTCACCGTGCGCGCCCTGACCGACGGCGTGCTGACCGTGGACTTCGTGCTGCACTCCGCTGCCGGCCCGGCGGCCGCGTGGGCCGCGTCCGCCGCCATCGGTGACGTGATCGGCCGCTTCGGGCCGTCGGCCGACTACGCCCGGCCGTTGGGTTCCGCGGATCTGCTGGTGTTCGCTGGCGACGAGACGGCGTTGCCCGCGATCGCCTCGCTACTGGAACTGCTGCCGGCCGAGCAGCGGCGGCTGGCGTTCGTCGAGGTCGCCGATCCGGCGGAGGAGCAGGACATTCCCGGCGTGCGGTGGGTGCACCGCAGCGCCGGGGAGGACCTGGTGTCCGTGGTGTCGGCGGTCGAGGTGCCAGCGGCCGACGTGCCAGCGGCCGACCTGCCAGCGGCCGACGTGCCGACGGTCGAGGCGCCGGAGTCGATCTGGGTGTGGCTCGGCGGCGAGGCGGCCGCGGTCCGCGCGCTGCGGCGGCACTTCGTCGGGCTCGGGGTGTCCAAGAAGGACATCGAGTTCGCCGGGTACTGGCGGCGTGCGCTCACCCAGGACGACGCCCCTACCGCGGAGGACCTCGCGGAGGCCCAGGAACGCATCGCCTCGTTGTGACCCATCGACTACCTCCTCGCCGTCCAGATCGACTGCGCTGTCACCGGAGCTGATCCGGCCCGCCCCCGCGTTCGATATTTTTCGGGGAGGTAGATGACCATGATTTCCGGACATCTAACAGACGATGTCCGGCGTGGATCAGGACAGACTTCACTCGTCCGGGTGACTGGAAGAGGTCTTGCAGGCGTGGGCCGCGAGACCTCTTCGCAGGATGGCACGTCCCGGCGCTGCGACCGGCGTCAGGACTGCGTTCGGCGCGAGCACTGCACCCGACGCCAGCGCCGCAATCGACGGTCAACGCTGCTTTCGAGCCCGCATCGCCAGCACCACCGGCGTCGGCGCACCACCCTCGGTGAACCGTTCAAGGCTCAACCCGGCATCAAGGAACGCGTGCAGCAGCTCGGGCAGCGGCCAGTGCGTGGCACCGACCTTGTCGCGGATTCCCTGGTCGGTCCACGACTCCTTGGTCCAGTGCCCGTCGAGGTAGCCGGGGCGAATCACCACAGCGGCAGGGTCGCCACCATCAGCGAACCCGCCGCAGAAGCACGGATGCACGCCGACGTGCACGAATACTCCGCCGGGGCGCAGCACCCTGGCCACCTCGCGCAGCACCGAGGGGTACTCGGGCATGTCGGTGTGGACCATCATCGCGACGACGGCGGGAACGCTGTTGTCCCGCAGGGGAAGCCGTCCCGCATCGGCCTGCACGACCGGCAGCCGGTCGCGGGCGTGCCGGAGCATTCCGCTGGACAGGTCGACGCCGACGGGCGTCCACCCCAGCTCCCGCACGAGAGCGGCGTGGACGCCGGTGCCGCAGCCGATCTCGAGGCACATGCCCCCGCCGTCGCCGAGGAGTTCGCGCAGCGCGCGGCTCACGCCGATCGGGTCGTCCGCGCTGAGGAACTGTTCCTCGTACCAGTCCGCGATGTCGTCGTACGCCGCTGTCGCCACCACACCATTGGACCGGCGCGCGGACGCTGACGCCACCGATTCCACGCGCAGCGAAACCCGAAACCCGCTACCCGTGCGTGACCACCAGGATCGCGCTGGTGGCCGGCACGTCGACCGTGACCTTCGTGCCGGCCACCCGCACCTGCCGCGGCCGCGGCGTGAACTTCGCGTTCTTCTCCACCTTCGAGCCCGCGATGGTGATCGCGGTCGAGTCCAGGGCGGGTGCGGTCAGCACGTAGACGCTGGCCGCACGCGCGCGGGCGGGCAGGGTGATCGTCGCGGTCACGGCCGAGGGGTTCTTGTTGTTGACGAACGCGTTGTTGCCGATGCCCCAGGCCGTTACCTCGTCGGCGCCGCTCACCGATGCGGCGTGATAGGCGCCGGGGCCGGCCAGCTTCCAGAGCAGCTCGCCGTAGTAGACGCCTTGCACGCCAACGGGGTTGAGGCCGTCGTAGCGGATCGGCGAGTAGTGCAGCGGGAACTGGACCGAGGTGCCGCCGTGGAAGTTGATGCCCGAACCCTGTTGTGCCGCAACGCCGGACAGGTAGTCGAGCGACCAGAGTGCGGCGGCCTGCACGTCGCTCACGCCTGCCGCGCCGCCGTGGTAGTAGTTGTTGGCCTCGGTGACGCGCCATTCCTTGATGCCGTTGGCGGACCAGGCTTTCTGCATCGCGGCGGAGGCGTTGGGAAGACGGCCGGATTTGTTCGACGCGAGCATGCCGGGGATCGAGGCCTCGGTGTTGCGGGCGATGTACTGGTGCGTGGACAGGATCACCGCGCCGCGGCCGGATTGGGTGCGGCCGAAGTCCATGGCCCACGCGGTCTTGTTGGCCTCACCGGGACCGTCGAACTTCGCGCCGGGCACCTTCGCGCGGATCGCGTCGGCGAACGAGGTGAACAGGGCCTCGTATTCGGGCCAGGTCTTGACGTAGACGTTCGGCTCGTTGCCGATCTCGAACGCCACCAGGTCGCGGCCGAGCAGGCGGGCGGCGACCGCGGCTTCCTCGGCTGCGGCCGCGGGTGTGTTGGTCTTGAGGTTGACGCCGTAGATGACCTTCCAGCCGGTGGCGCGCGCGAACGTCGCGAGCTCTCGCACGTCCGAAGGCGCGACCTCGCTGGGTTTTCCGCCGGTGCCGGCCGGGTTCCAGGTGGTCATGTCCACGAGGTTGCCGCCGATGCGCAGCAGGCTGGGGCCGAGCAGGCGGAAGAGGCGGACCAGGTCGGCGTTGCGGGCGTTGAACATCCGCGCGCCGACCCGGTCCTTCTCGTAGCTGAAGCCGGCGAAGTCCCTGCCGACCTGGCTCTTGCTCGCGGGATCCACCTGCACGCTCACCGCCGGCGCGGCGTGCGCGGGGGTACCGCCGAATACGATCAACAGGGCCGCCGTGACCGCTGCTAGACGCATGGGAGTCCCTTCGTCCGGGCGGCGGCCGAACCCACTTTAGATCGGATGTCTCCGGAATTCGAGCACGAAGCGGTCATCGGTCACTTCCGTCACCGCGTCGAGCACCAAACCGTGCACTGAAGCCAGTTTCTTGAACTCCGCGACACTCCGCTCCCGGCCGCCGAAGTGCAGCAGCATGACCAGGTCCATCTCGGTGCTGGCACCCAGACCTCGGATGGCTTCGATGACGATCAGACGGCCGGACGCGGGCATCGCGTCGACGACGCGGGCCAGGATGTGGCCGGCGTGCGAGTCGTCCCAGTCATGCAGGATGTCTAACAGCAGGTAGGCATCACCGGCGGGCAACGGGTCGAAGAAGCTGCCGCCGGTGACCTCCGTGCGGTCGTCGAGGCCGCTCGCGCCGAACATGCGGCGAGCGCCGGCCGGAGTGGCGCGAGGTCGACCAGGTGGCCGCGCATGCCGGGATGAGCGGTCAGGATCGCGGCCAGCAGCGTGCCATGACCGCCGCCGACGTCGACGAGCGTGCCGAACCGCGACCAGTCGATGGCCTCGACGAACCGCGGGATCCGGGCGCGGATCCGGTTGGTCATCTGGCGGTTGAACGCCTCGCCAAGATGGCGGGTACTCGGTCAGGTCGGTCCAGAAGTCCTGGCCGTAGCCCAGCGGATAGGCGGGCTCGCCGGTCCTGACGCTGTGGGCCAGGTCGACGAACGCCAGAGCGGCGCGGCCGGCGGCGGTGTCGAGGATCACGCGCGGCGTGTAAGTGGCTGTCGAGGAACCACTGCCAGCGGCGCAGCCCATAGACGGCAGTGCCGACATCGACCTGCCCGCCTTCGATCGCGTCGGCGAACTCGTCGAGGTCGAGAAGACGCTGGTGGCGCCCGTCAGTGGGGACCATGACGTCGAGGTATAGGTCCCTGAACCGGGACGGGCTTGCGCGCCGGCGGTGCGAACGAGACCAGCAACAGCACCGCTCCCAACGGGATGAGGTCCTTGTCGATGAACGGCATCGTGAGGTCCGCGAGCACCAGCAGGAGCGTCCACGGCCGGACGCGACGACCGAGCGCGAGCAGCACGACGAGCGTCAGCTGTCCGAAGTAGAACAGGTACGGACCGAAGTCGTAGAAGTAGAGCGAAATTCCCGGCGTGGTCCGGACTCCTCGGGTGATCGCCGCCATCTCCGGGTGGTCCTCGGCGAGGAACCCGGCGACCACCTCCACCGCGAACTGACCGGACAGCGCGACGGCCCCGGCGACGGCCACCACGACGAAGATGCGGCCGCGCTGCCCGATCCACCGCACCATGTCCTGGAAGATCCACGTGAAGAACCCGAGTGCGGCGATGCAGGAACTTATGCCTCAAGCCTGCGGAACCGGCGACCCGAGCGGATCGCCGGTCAGCAGGATCTTCGGCATCCCTCTCAGGAGGGAGATGGCCTTCTCAGGCCGTTTCCAGGCTCACGCCCCACGTGTCGAGCACGACGCTGATCGGCGCGTAGACCATGTAGTTGTAGCAACGCGGGTCCACGTCGGGGTTGAGGCCGGTGCAGCCCACCACCGTCGAGCCCGCCAGGATCACGCCGCGGGCCTGCACACCGCCGGTCACGGTGGCGAAGACGGGACCGCCGCTGTCACCACCGGCGATGTAGTGCGCGCTGCCCGAAGCCTTGGCCTCGATGTAGAAATTGCCCTCGGTCCACGGCAGGCTCGTGGTGTCGTCGGTGATCTTGCCGCAACGCTGCCCCGACGACGCGCCGGACGCGCACACCGTCTGGCCGACGAAGTTGCGGGCCCAGCCCTTCACGGCCGCGGTCGTGTTGCTGCTGTAGCCGCCGGTGTAGACCCGCCCGGTCGTCGCCGGTGAGGACGACGGGTCGATCAGCTGGGAGTCGATGCTGGCGATACCCGCGACCGAGGCACCTCCAGCTGCGATGGTCTGGCCCGCGCCGTCGCGGACGGCGGCGTTGGCGCTCTCGTCGCAGTGGTTCGCGCTGAGCAGGCGACCTGCCGTGCCCACCAGCACGGAGAACGCCGTGGAGCAGGCCGAACCGTTCTGCACCGTGCGGATTCCGCCCTTCCACGGCGGGGCGTCGTTGACCCTGGACGCCTTCTCGTACGGGTCGCGGACCTCGAACGCGACCGGCGTCCTGGCCACCGTCTCGGCCACCCGGCTGTCGGTGGCCGACATCATGACGCCGGGAACCCGAGCCCGGATGCCGGAACCGTCCGGGTTGACCGCCACCGACTGGAGGTCGACCTGGCGCGCGAACGCGCTCTTGACCAGGCGTTGCGCGGCCTCCATGCCCTCCACGCGGGAGTACCTGGCGCCCTCGACCAGCTGGACGGACACGCCCAGCGGCTTCGAGTCCGCGTAGGTGCGGACGTCCGCCGGTGCGGTGCCCTTCCAGTGGACGGTGACCGCACGCCGGTCCTCGTCGACCCTGATACCCGCCAACCCGGTCCTGGCACCGAGGTCGTCGAGACGGCCCGCCACCTCGGCGACGGCCTCGTTCGACGGCGGTTTCGGCGCGGCGTGCGCGGGCGCCACGACCCCGAGCACCACGGCAGCAGCCACGCCAACACGAATGAACGCATGCGAAATAGACACGTTGACGGTGTCCCCCTCTTAGGCGCCGCCCCCATGACAGCGCACAGCCGCATTGTGCACCGATCGAAACGCCTAGCGCCAGAGGCAAAGTTCAGTCCACTGTGGACTTACCAACGCGGGGTGGGGCCCAGGTGGCCGCCCTGCGCCCGGTACAGCTCGGCGAACGCGTCCAACGACACCCTGAGATCACCGCCCTTGACGTCGACGTCCGACCACGCGAGCCCGCAGTTCATGTCGAGGTCGATGGACTCCGACGGACGGCCGTCGAGGTCGAAGGCCAGCCGGTACCAGGGCCGCGCGACCAATGTGCAGAGCTCGTTGAGGCGAGGTTCCGGCAACGCACGCACCGCGTCGATGACCGTGCTGACGTCGCCGCGCACCGTGCGCGCCGTGTCGAGCCGCAAGCCGTCACCGTCGCGCTCGTGCCTGCACAGCGTGACCGCGACCGGGTTCCCGCCCACTCCCGCGAAGCCGCCGACGTCGGCGTTGACACGGTTCGGGTTCACCGGTGTCATCTGCGACGGACACGGGTCGGACGCCACGCCCGGTTCCTGCGCCGGCCGCGCTCCCCCGTCGAACGAACGGGTCGCCGTGTACGACCCGGCGAGCACGAGCACGGTCGCCGCGACACCGGCGACGGCACGGCGACGCCGACCGGCGTCGACCCGCGCCCGCACGCGGTCCGCGCGGTCCGGCACGTCGGGAAGATCGGGCATGGCCGCGGCGAGCAAGTCCTTCATCTCAACCCTCCCACGGTGACCTGGACACCAGCGAGGGTGAGCGTGCCAACTTCCAGGTCCAGAAAGCGCGCACGCCTGATGAGGAGTTCCAGGACCAGTCCACGCATATCCGGCAGGCCGAGGGTCACCGCGACCCGCAGCGCCATCGGGGTGACCAGCCCTCCCATTTCCTGGAGCTTGTGCACGTCGTTTTCCACGAAGATCCACCCTGCCAGGCGTCAGTAGCCTAATTTCTGCCGACACTGAAGCAATAGCGAACATGCACAAACGGATCGACGCCTACCGTATCGGTATGAGGACCAACTGGGCGGGCAACGTCACGTTCACCGCCACCCAGGCCGTTACGCCGACATCGGCCGACGACCTGCGCGCGCTCGTCCGTGGCTCGTCCGCGGTGCACGTCGTCGGCTCCGGGCACTCGTTCAGCCCGATCGCCGACACCACGGGCACCCTGCTGTCGCTCGCGGCCATGCCCGAGGTCTTCGACGTCGCCGGCCACACCGTCCGTGTCAGCGCCGGTATGTCGCTCGCCGCCCTGTCGACGCGCCTGGAAGCCGCCGGCCTCGCCCTGCACACGCTGCCGTCGTTGCCGCACATCACCATCGCCGGCGCGATCGCCACCGCCACCCACGGCTCCGGCGCCCGCTCCCTGGCAGGCGCCGTGCGTTCCGTCGAGGTCATGCGCGCCGACGGCTCGATAGTCGAACTGACCTCGGCCGGCGCCGTCGTGTCGATGGGCGGCCTCGGCGTCGTCACGACCGTGACGCTCGACGTGGTGCCGTCGTTCCAGGTCGCGCAGACCGTCTACGAGGACGTGGCCTGGACGACGCTGCTCGGCTCGCTCGAGCAGATCTTCGACGGCGCGTACAGCGTGAGCGCGTTCGTCGACTGGCAGGGCGGCGCCACGCTCTGGGTGAAGCACCGCGAGGGTGACCCGTCGTTCGCCTTCCCCGGCCGCCCGGCCGACGGCCCGCGCCACCCGGTCACCGGCCAGCCTCCCTCCCGCTGCACCGAGCAGGGCGGCGTGCCCGGCCCGTGGCACGAACGGCTCCCCCACTTCCGCGCCGAGTTCACCCCGTCCGTCGGCGAGGAACTGCAGACCGAGTACTTCGTGCCCCGCACCCGCGCCGTCACCGCCCTGCGCGCGCTCGCCGAGATGTCCACGGTGATCTCGCCGCTGGTCCAGGCCTGCGAGATCCGCACGATCTCCGCCGAACCGCAGTGGCTCAGCCCCGCCTGCGACCGCGACAGCCTGGCGATCCACTTCACCTGGGTGCCGAACACGCCCGCCGTGCTCGCCCTGCTGCCCCGCCTGGAGGAGGCCATCGCGCCACGGCCGCACTGGGGCAAGCTCTTCACCGTGCCGCCGGCGTTGCTGTCCGCCCGGTACCCGCAGTGGGACGCCTTCCAGGCCATGCTGCGCGAGCATGACCCGAAAGGCGTCTTCCGCAACGACTTCCTGAGCCGCTACTTCGGATCGACGGGCTGAGCCTGCTCGCGCAACGCCGCCAGTTCGGCGTCGGAGAACCCGTAGGTCGACACGACGGTCATCTTCGGGCACGTGATCAGCAGGCCGGGACCCCACTCCTCGATCACGTACCCGCGCTGGTTCGCCGACTCGAAGAACGGCTTGCCGGTGACCCCGAGCGAGACCTCGCTCTCCCAGAACAACGTCCGGCGCGCGGCACCGGGCTGGAACTCGTGCGCGAACTTCAGCTGGTGCAGGAAGGTGATCCAGCCCTCGGTGATGTCGTCGTAGTAGTCGTCCCACTCGGGTGAGGTGCCCTTGGGCGCACGGGTCAGCACGATGCGCGTGCCTTCGGGGACGGGCTTGAGGGTGAACGTGTCGTGGTTCTGCACCGACAGGACACGGTCACCGGTCTCGGCGTTCTCGAAGTAGATGTTGTCGATCTCGGCTTCCAGCTCGGGAGCGTCCCAGCCGTGCCAGTGGCGGATCTTCTCCTTCTCGCGGAACGACCGCCACACCTCGTCCACGGGTGCGGCCACGGTGATCTCGATCCGGACGCCGTCCTCGTCACTGCCGCTGAAGATCATCGGCTCCTCCTGGATGGCCCAGTGCGACCACCCGGTACGGGCGGCCTGATTCGGTGTCGTACTTCAAGGCGATCTGCCGCACCGCTTCGGCCAGATCGCTGGTGAACTCGTGGACGTCGCCGGGCGCGCCGAAGCGGACCGTGGTCTCGACGGTGAAGGTGAGCAAGCGCTTTCCGGCATCGGCCGCCGCGTGGGACATCCGTTCGACGTCGGCGGACGTGCGGGCCGCCACGGACACCAGGTGCGTCGCGGCGAACTGGTCCTGGACGCCGGCGTCCACCGTGCGGCCAGGGCGGGCGCGCAGCACGCGTTCGACGCAGCCCCGGCGCTGGCGTTCCTCGACGAGCTCGACGAGTCCTGCCTGTTCCAGCGCTCGCACGTGGTAGTTGACCCGCTGGCGCGGCAGGTCGAGAGCCGCCGCGAGCTGGGTCGCCGAGGCGGGCGACTTCAGCAGCTCCAGCAGCGATCTGCGCAACGGGGAGAGCTCCACGTCCAGTACGGTCTCATTTGACAAATTCATTTGTCAATACCGGAACGCGACCGGAAACGGTTAGGTTCGTTGACGGTTGCAACAAACCGCCCCCACCCTGTGACCCGTGAGAACCCCCCTGCTGGTGGCAACGTTGGCAGCAGCGGCGATCGTTCCTGTGTGGACGGTCGTGGCGCAGGCCGACGTGGTGCCCGGAACCGCTTATCAGGTGACGAACGTCGCCAGCGGAAAGTGCGTGGAGTCGCTGGGATCGGCGAACGGCGCACAACTCCGCCAACAGAACTGCTCTGGGCAGACCTGGAAGTTCACGCCCACGAGCGATGGCTACTACACGGTCGGCGAAGGCGCGGTCTGGGACGTCTCGAACGTGTCCACTGCGGACAACGCCCTGATCCACATGTGGCAGTCCTTCAGCGCCAACAACCAGCAATGGCGTGCGGAGCCGGTGGGTACGGACACCTACCGGTTCGTGAGCCGCCACAGCGGGAAGTGCCTCGACGTGCCGGGTGCGTCCACCGGTGACGTCCAGTTGGTCCAGTACACCTGCAACGGGACCAACGCGCAGGCCTTCAAGCTGACCACCCAGGGCCCGCCCGACCCCGGCCAGCCCGACTTCGGCCCGAACGTGCTGATCTTCGACCCGTCGATGCCGGCGAGCACGATCCAGGCGCGGCTGAACGACGTCTTCCGGCAGCAGGAGGAAGGCCAGTACGACGCGCGGCGGTTCGCGATCATGTTCAAGCCGGGCAGCTACAACGTCGACGTCAACATCGGCTTCTTCACCCAGGTCCTCGGGCTCGGCCTGAACCCGGACCAGGTGACCATCAACGGCCAGGTGCACGTCGAGGCCGACTGGTTCGAGGGCAACGCCACGCACAACTTCTGGCGTGGCGCGGAGAACCTCGCGATCCGGCCACCGGGCGGCACGAACACGTGGGCGGTCTCGCAGGCCTCCGCGATGCGCCGCACGCACGTCCACGGCAACATGCAGCTCGACGACAACGGCTGGTCCAGCGGCGGTTTCCTCGCTGACTCCGTGGTCACCGGCCAGGTCCGCTCGGGCAGCCAGCAGCAGTGGCTGTCGCGCAACACCGAATGGGGCTCGTGGACCGGCGAGAACTGGAACATGGTGTTCGTCGGTGCCCGCAACGCACCGCAGACCTCGTTCCCCGAGCCGCCGTACACGAACGTCGCGCAGACCCCTGTCGTGCGTGAGAAGCCGTTCCTGAACATCGACAGCAGCGGCAAGTACAGCGTGTTCGTCCCCGCACTGCGCAGCAACACCAGCGGCACCTCGTGGGCGAGCGGCAACCAGCAGGGCACCAACCTCCCGCTGTCGGACTTCTTCGTCGCCAAGCCGGGTACCAGCGCGGCGACGATGAACCAGCAGCTCGCGGCGGGCAAGCACCTGCTGCTCACGCCGGGCATCCACCAGGTGAGCGAACCGATCCGGGTCACCCGGCCGGACACCGTGGTGCTGGGCCTGGGCCTCGCGACCGTCATGCCCACCAACGGGAACATGGCGATCGACGTGGCCGATGTGGACGGTGTGAAGATCGCGGGCATCCTGATCGACGCGGCACCGACGAACTCGCCGCTGCTGATGCAGATCGGCGCACCGGGCAGCTCGGCGCGGCACCAGGCCAACCCGATCTCGGTGCACGACCTGTACGTGCGGATCGGCGGTTCGGCCGTCGGGCGGGCCACGACCTCGTTGGTGGTCAACAGTCACGACGTGATCGGCGACCACCTCTGGCTGTGGCGCGGTGACCACTCCATCGGTGTCGGCTGGGACGTGAACCGAGCCGACACCGGGTTGATCGTCAACGGCAACAACGTGACGATGTACGGCCTCTTCGTCGAGCACTACCAGAAGTACCAGACCATCTGGAACGGTCAGGGCGGCCGGACGTACTTCTACCAGAACGAGATGCCGTACGAGGTGCCGAACCAGGCGGCGTGGATGAACGGTTCCACGCGCGGCTACGCGGCGTACAAGGTGGCCAACCACGTCACGACACACGAGGCGTGGGGGCTCGGCAGCTACGCCTTCATGAACGCCAACCCGAGCGTGGTGGCCGACCGGGCGTTCGAGGTGCCGAACACGCCGGGTGTGAAGTTCCACAGCATGGTGACGGTCTCGTTGGGCGGTAAGGGCACCATCGAGCGAATCATCAACAACTCGGGTGGACGGGCGACCGCCGGGTCGACCGAGGCCTACCTGGCCAATTACCCGTGATGTTCCGCTGAGTGGTTTTCGAACTGCGCATCCCCGTGCTCCGGTCCGCATAGACTGGAGTATGGGGATGTTTTCTGAGCAGTTGCGGCTCATCGAGACCTTGAACCCGGTGTACAACGCGCTGACCTCCGTGTTCGACGTGCCAGGACGAACCGACCGGCCCGCTCGCCGGCGCCGTGTTCTCGGTCAAGGCCAACATCGACGTCGCCGGCGCCGCCACCACGCACGGCCTGAAGTCGTTGACGGGCAACGTGAAGTCGTCGGACGCACCGATCGTGGCACGGCTGCGGGCGGCCGGGGCGACACCGATCGCGCACGCGAACATGCCGACTCTTGAACGCCCGTGGCATGCACACGTACAGCGAACTGGCCGGGCACACCATCAACCCGTGGGACGCCACGAAGTCGCCGGGCGGCAGCTCCGGCGGTGACGCGGTGGCGGTGGCGACGGGCATGGTGCCGATCGGGATCGGCAACGACGGCGGCGGGTCACTGCGGCTGCCGGCGTTCCTGAACGGCGTCTGCGCGCTGAAGCCGAGCTACGGCCGCTATCCGCAGGGCACGATCTACGGGCAGCTCGATCCGTCGTTCCCGACCCAGGTCATGACGGTCGAGGGCCCGCTCGCCCGCACCGTCGCCGACCTGCGGCTGGTGCACGAGCTGGTGTGCGGGGCGGATCCCTCCGACCCGCGGTGTCCGAATGGGCCGAGGGCAGGGCCCCGACCCTCCCGGGGGCTGACCACCGGCTCCCAAAAGCACACTTTACCTGCGAAAACGCGCTGTCAAGCCCTCGTTCGGCGATCTGTGGACAACTCGGCGGCGGGACCCGGTTGTCCACAGATCTGCCAGCGGACCCTTGACAGGCCGATTCGCGCATCGGCTGAAGAGGTCGCGCGGTCTGCCCCCTGGGAGGGCGGGGCCCTGCCTGCCACCGCTGAATTGCGCAGGCCAAACCTCGACCTGGCGGAGCTCCCCACCATGACCGGCACCCGGCTGGCCATCCAGCGTGAATGGGCGCTGCTGCTCGACCGCTACCCGGTGCTGATCGGACCGGTCAGCACCACGCCGTCGTTCGAGCCGGACCAGGACCGCCGCAGCTCTGAGGACCTCGCCGCGTACTTCGAGGCGATGAAGCTGTGCGAGGCGAGCAGCTTCGTCGGCGTGCCGTCGGTCGCGGTGCCGACCGGACTGCGGGACGGGCTGCCGACCGGCGTCCAGGTGATCTCCCGGATGTACCGGGAGGACCTGGCCCTGGACGCCGCGGCCGTGCTCGAAACTCGGCTCAGGCCAAGCGCTTTGGCCGGTTGATCTTCATCTCGTCCATGTCGGTGACGGTGGCGCGCAGGCCGCGGAAGTCGACGCCCAGTGCGTCGAGGGCCGCGGTCGCGCGCCGCAGTCCCGCGTCGCCGGGCTGTTCGGAAGCCGTGAGGATCACCCGGTAGCTGAAGAAGTCGAGCTTCTCGTCGAACATCAGCGCGCCGTCCTCGCTGAACCCGCCGTCCGCGCAGGAAGTCGAAGCCCTTCAGGTGCTCCCGCAGGCGTCACGCGCTGGTCATCGGTCAGGTCGGCGAAGCGTCCGCGGACGAGTACCCGGTAGGTGTGTTCAGCCACGAGGAAACATCGTGCCCGCAGGCACCGCGGTGTGGCGAACGATTTCTCCGGTGCGGAAGAATCATGTTCCATGAACGCAAAAGAGCTGGTCACGCGGATCCGGACGGAGCTGCACCCCGGTGAGCACGACAACCTCGTGGTCAAGCTGATCGAAACGGGCCAGGCACCGCGCGCCGTGATCGCCACGTTCGCCGCGGAGGAGAACCACATCGTGTCGTCGGACTGGCGAACCTTCCTCGCACTCGCTTCGAAGGCCGGGGAGCCGAACGCACGGGCGTTCTTCACGCTGCTCGCGGGCGGCGAGGAGCTGGTCCTGCCGATGCTGGAGCCGCTGGCGAACGCGGCCGGCATGTCGTCGAAGGACTTCCAGAGCTACGAACCGTTCCCCGGCTGCCAGGCCTACCCCGCGTACCAGGCGTGGATGGCGATGAACGGCGAGCCGGCGGACGTGATCCTGGCGATCCTCGCGAACTTCACCGCGTGGGGCGGCTACTGCGCCCGCATGGCCAAGGGACTGCGCGAGCACTACGGGTTCGGCGACGAGGCGTGCGGGTTCGTCGACTTCTTCGCCACGCCCGCGCCACAGCTGGAGGAGCAGGCGATCGCGGCGATCCAGGCTGCGCTGGACGCGGGCTGGCAACCGAAGCACGCGTGGCGCTACGGCCGCCTCCTGCAGGCGTACGAGCTGCAGTTCTGGTCCACGCTGGCCTAAGCGTGACCTGGACATGAGTAACCGTACTCATGACAACCTGGTGCGACACAGGGACTCTCGGGATCATGACTTCCGCCGCGCCCGCGCACACCCCGACGACCGCCGCGTTCTACGTGCAGGCGGTCCTCTCGTTCGGACTCTCGCTGACCGCCGTCGGCATCGGGGTCGTGTTCCTGCCCGTTGACGGATGGGTGCGCGCGTTTCTGGGAATCGCCATGCTCTACACGGTCACCTCGGCGTTCACGCTGGCCAAGGTGCTCAGGGACCGCCAGGAGGACACCTACATCCACAGCCGGGTGGACAGAGCCCGGCTGGACAAGCTGCTGACCGAGCACGACCCGTTCAAGATCGACGGCTCGTGAGTGGTTTCCGTTGCCAGGGCGACGGAAACCACTCCCGACCGGCTACCTGGGCAGATATGCCCGGTGCTGCTTGGAGAACTCGTAGTTGTTGAACTTGTCCCAGTTGATCGACCACGTCATGAGGCCGCGCAGGTTCGGGTAGACGCCCTTCGGCTGGTAGCTGCCGCAGCGCGTGCCCTTCGTCAGGCAGTCCAGCGCGGTGTGGACGTCGGCGACGGACGTGAACCCGTTGCCCGCGTTGACCGACGCCGGCAGGCCGATCGCGACCTGTTCCTGGCGCAGCGCGGCGAACACCTTCGAGGTGTCACCGCGCACCGGGAAGCCCGCGAGCACCATGTCGGCCATCGCGACGTGGAAGTCCGCGCCGCCCATGAAGTGGTACTGGTTGTCCAGGCCCATCACCGGTCCTGAGTTGTAGTGCTGGACGTGCAACAACGTCAGGTCGTTGCGCATCGCCTCGATCACCGGCAGGTACGCGCCGGTGCGGTTGTCGCCGCCGCCCGCACCGCCGTAGAACTGGTAGCCGACCTGCACGAAGAACGTCTCCGGTGCCATGGTGAGCACGAAACCGGCTCCGTAGCGGGACTTCAGCGACCGCAGTGCCGAGATCAGGTTCACGACCACCGGCGTGGTCGGGTTCCGGAAGTCGACGTCGCCGGAGTTGAGCGACAGCGAGTGGCCCTCGAAGTCGACGTCGAGCCCGTTCAGGCCGTACCTGTCGATGATCGCGCCGACCGACCGCACGAACGCGTCGCGCGCCGCCGTCGTCTCCAGGCGCACCTGGCCGTTCTGGCCGCCGATGGAGATCAGCACCTTCTTGCCCTGCTGCTGCTTGGCCCGGATGCCCGCGACGAACTCGGCCTCGGACTCGACGTTCGGGCACTCGGCGACCGGGCACTGGCTGAACCGCAGCTCGCCGCTCGTCGCGCTGGTGGGTTCGGCGAACGACAGGTTGATGACGTCCCACTCGTCCGGCACGTCGTTCATCCGGAGGTAGCCGGAACCGTTGGCGAAACTGGCGTGCAGGTAGCCGACGAGCACCTTGCGCGGCAACGAACCCGTGGGAGGCGGTCCGGTCGTGGTGGTCGTCGTCGTGGTCGTGGTGGTGGTCGTGCTCGACGTCGTCGGCGGGTTGCCACCACCGGCGCAGGCGGCGCCGTTGATCGTGCAGTTGGCCGGATCGGCGGTGCCGGCGGCGTTGTAGCCGAACGTGATGCTGGCGCCGGGCGCGACCGAGCCGTTGTACTCGCGGTTGACGAACGTGTGGTGGTTGCCGCTCTTGGTGAGCAGCGAGTCCCAGTAGGCACCGACAGACGTCGACGCGGGATAGTCGAACTCGACCTTCCAGGAGCTGATGGCCGCGCTGGTCTCGTTCTTGATCGTCATCGTCGCGGTGTAGCCGGTGTCCCAGGACTGCTTGGTCAACGTCGCCGTGACACCGGCGGCGCTGGCAGGGGCGAGGCTCACGAGCACGGTGCCGAGCACCAGTGCGGCCACGGCGGATATTCGAGCGAACAACAGCATGGTTGCTCCATCCCTCACGCGTGGCGGCCGGCAGGGGGTCATTGAGGTGTTCCTTGAGAATTGGACTAGACCATCTACCCCCGCGTCAAGGTTCTAGACTGCCCAGTCGTGCCCCTAGCTCGTGCCACCGACGGAACCGCCCTCTGCTATTCGGTCGAAGGCTCCGGCCCTCCCCTGCTGCTGATCGCGGGCCAGTCGAACTCGTCGGGCTGGTGGAGGCAGGTGCGGCCGGAGTTCGCCAAGGGGTTCACGACGATCGTCTCCGACCACCGCGGCACCGGTGGCAGCGACAAGCCCGACGCCCCGTACAGCACGCGGCTCTTCGCGTCGGACTGCGTCGCGATCCTGGACGACGCCGGGATCGGCAAGGCGCACGTCTACGGCACGTCGATGGGCGGCCGGATCGCGCAGTGGATCGCCGCCGCACACGGCGACCGCGTCGAACGGCTGGTGCTGGGATGCACCTCGCCGGGCGGTCCGCACGCGATCGAGCGCAGCGCCGAGGTGCGGAAGTCGTTGGCGCAGATCGACCCGATGAAGGCGCGCAGGGCGTTGGAAGACCTCATGTACACGCCGGCCTATCGCGGTCCGTTCAACACGCTCGGCGACCCGGACATGCCGCCCTACGCGCGCAAGCGGCACCTGTTCGCGAGCGCCGAGCACGACGCGTGGGACGTGCTGCCGTCGATCACCGCACCGACGCTTGTGGTGCACGGGACCGAGGACATCTTCAACCCCGCCGAGAACGCCCCGTTGATCGCCGAGCGGATCCCTGGCGCACAGCTACAGCTCATCGAGGGCGCGCGGCACGGCTACTTCGAGGAGTTCCGCGACGTGGCGACGCCGCTGGTGATGGACTTCCTCAGCCCGTGACCCACCGCAGGCCGCGCATCAGCGCGTGGCCCGCGAACCGCACCCCGGTGGCCTCGGCGATCGGCAGGTAGGGCAGCCGGAGCGGGATCCGCGCCCACACCGGCAGGGTGGCGACCGCGGTGGCGCCGAGAATCGCGTACGGGCCCTTGGCCAGCAGCGGTAGCGGTGCTTTGAGCAGCAGGAACCTCGCCGCTTCCTGGGCCTCGCGAGTGCCTTTCAGCTCGGCCCGGTAACTCGCGAGCTTCGCTTCGAGCTCGGCTGTGGTCTCCGGCGGGTCCGCGATCCCCATCGCCCGCGCGATCACGGCCATGTCGGCGACGTACCCGTCGTAGTCGTCGAGCGGCCGCTCGCCATAACGCTGGTGGCAGCGCAGGAAGCTGTCGACCTCGGCCACGTGCACCCAGGCCAGCAGGTGCGGGTCGTCGGCGCGGTACTGACGGCCGTCCGGCGCGGTGCCGTGTATGTGTGCGTGAATGCGCCCGAGCCGTTCGATGGCCGCGTGCGCGTCCTTGGCCGTGCCGAACGTGGTCACGCCGACGAACAGGCTGGTGTGCTGCAGCCGTCCCCACGGATCGGTGCGGTAGTCGGAGTGCTGCGCGACCGCCGCCATCGCCAGCGGGTGCAACGACTGCAGCAGCAACGCCCGCAGGCCGCCGATGAACATGGCGTGATCGGCGTGGACGTGCCGGATCGGCCGGTCCTCGGCGAACATGCGCGGGCCGGACGCGCCGTGGATCCGGCGCGCGTGTTTCTCGCGCTCGGGCCCCGCGACCTTCTCGAAGAGGCCTTCGCTCAGCTGACGCCGCAGTGCATCCAGCATTCGTCCATGATGCGACGGGACGGCTGAGAACGGCACCCCGCTCGCGCAGGGCGCCGTTCAGCTACCCGATCAGCCGATCGCGATGAAGTCGAGGTCGGGTGCCCCGGCCTGGTCGTTGCCGAACCTGATGGTGTTCGCGCCCGCGTTCAGCGTCACCGGGATCTCGGCCACATACGGGGTGTTGTTGCCGACCCCGTCGAGCTTGACCTCGACCGGCGTGCTGCCGTTCACCGTCACGAAGTACGAGCGCGGCCCGTTCACCGTGAACTGGATGTACAGCGTGTACGCGCGCGCTTCAGGCACCACGACGTTCGGGAAGGTAACCGCGGCTTCCGGGCTGCCACCGATGTTGCGCACCTTCTCCGCGCCCGAACACGACCCGCAGCCGGTCAGGCCCGTGCTGCCGAACTGGTTCGCCGAGTCCTCGGCCTCCCGGACGAACACGCGGTCGGCAGGCCTGGTGCGCACCGGCACCGAGCCGGCGACCCTGCGCTCGGAACCCAGCAGCTGGAACGACGCCGCCACCGGGAGGCTCACCGAGCCCACGTCCTGCCCGGCGGGCGAGGTCGCGGTCCAGGTGCCCTCCAGCAGCCCGGCCAGGCGCATCGACGTGCGGGTGGCGGGCGCACCGGTCAGCGTCCACCCGGCCGGGACCACGGGCGCCAGCGACACGGCGTCGATCTGGTCGTCGGCGTCGAGGCGCAGCCGTGCGGTGATCTTCACGGACTGCTGACCGGGCGCCACCCACTGCACGCCGTGGGGTTGCACGGTCAGCGTCGTCTTGGGCGTGTAGGTCGACGGCGGCGGCCCGCCGATCGAGATCCGGTCCAAGCCGAGCCCGGCCGGTGCCGGAGATCTTCAGGGTGTTGCCGCCCGCGGTCAACGGCACCGCCACCGAGGCCGGGTCCGGAACGTCGGCCCGATCCGCCGGCACCGCGACGGAGATCGGCGCACCGCCGTTGACGGAGACCGAGACGCTCGACGCCTCGGGTGACGTCAGGTCGAGCTGCAGCCGATAGGTCCCTGCCGCGGCAACGGAAACGTCCCGGTAAGTCACGGCATTGCGCTCACCGCCGCCGAGCCCGGTCACCTGCCGTGTGCCGGAACAGGCCTCGCAGAACTCGCCGCGCACCGAACCGGACCGCGCCGCGTCCTCGGCCTCCAGCCGGTCACCCTGATACGACCGCGGATAGCTGTGCCCGACGCGGATCTCGTCGATCTTCAGTTCCTTGAAGTACACCGGCGCCTGCGGTCCGCCCCACGTGTTCAGCACGGTCAGCCGCAGATACCGGACGTGCTGCGACCCGATGTCGATGAACTGCGTGCCACGCGCGGAAGGCAGCGCGCCGGTCCGCACGTGCCACCAGTTGCGGCCGTCGTCGGACGCGGTCAGCTGGTAGTCCTTGATCCGTGTGGAGTCCTCCGGCCTGCCGAACGACACGCGGGCGTGCGTCGGCGACGACTCGCGCTGGTTGATCGCGAGGAACGCGGCCTCCTTGCGCCGCCCCAGGTCCAGCGAGATCGAGACGGGCTGGGCCGCGTCGGCGTCCCAGTACTTCTCGTAGCTGCCGTCGGTCAGGTTCGAGGCGGGGAAACCGTCCTGAGAGGACGTTGCCGAGGCCTTGACGCCGGTGTAGAAGCCTTGCTGCCCGGCGGTTTCCACGGCGAACACGGTGTCGAACTCGTCCCACTTCGTGATGCCCTGGATCGTCAGATGCCCGGCGGACTGCGCGAACCGCAGCCGCTCGCCGGTCCGCAGGTCCTTCACCCCGGTGACGCGGTAACCGTTGTCCCGCAACCGGACGAAGTCGGCACGCGGCTTGGTGACGACGTGCACGTACTGCTTGCCGGTCTTGGGGTTGATGGTGATCACGCCGTGCGCGCCGTCGTTCCAGAACCCGGGCTGCATGCCGCCGTACATGTACCCGGCGCCTTCGACCCCTTGGATCGACTCCTGGATCGGCGGCACCCACGAGGCCATGAAGTTGTTGTACGCCTCCTGCTGCGCCGGCATCCTGCCGTTCACCATCGGCGTCTCGGCCATCAGCGACTTGATCGACGCACCGGCGTTCGTGATGTAGCGGCCGGTGTTCAGGCGCGTGTCGACGGCGTGGTTGCCGCCGTCGTACCACCAGTCGCCGGTGTTCGGCAGCTTGTAGCAGGCCTCGGACAGCCGCGGCATCGGCGTGAACGTCGCGGCCGGGTAGTCGTAGGACGGGAACATGCCGGTCTTCTGCTCGTTCGAGACCGTGTCCATGATCGGCGTGTCCTCGTTGTTGTTGGACAACAACCAGGTGGGCTGCAGCTGCCGGATCTGTTCGTAGAGCTTGTTGCGCTCCCAGTACTCGTTGTCGTTGTCGATCCAGAAGCCGGCGAGGTCGTGGTAGTTCTTCATGACCTCGAAGAAGAGGTCGTAGCTGTACTTGCCGAACCCCTCGCGTGTCGTGAGATCGACCTGCTCGCCCTTGTAGTCGGAGTAGGCCTTCGAGTCGAGCATCTGCACGCCCTGCTCGCTGTGCCACTGCGGGTCGTCGGTCATGTAGAGGATGACCTTGACCCCCTTGGCCTTGCCCGCCTTGGTCAGCTCACCGAGCAGGTCACGCTGGGTCGCGCAACTGCCGGGGATCTGGGACGGCCACGGCCGCGCGTAGCCGAGGCGGCTGTGGAACGTCGCCAGCACGACGTAGGACGCACCGAGCTTGCGCGCCTCGTCGATCCAGTAGTCGGGGGTCCACCCGCCGCCGGTGACGTCCCGCTCCCACTCGGCGCAGTTCAGGTGCTTCGGGGCGGTGAACATGCCCCAGTGCAGGAACAGTCCCGCGGTGGACTGGCGCAGCCACTCCTGCCTCGGGTGCTGCACCTCGGCCCGCGCACCGGCGGGCACGACAACCGTGACCAGGCCAGCGAGCAGCACGGCCACGATGGCGGCGGATAAACGACGTAGTCCCATGACCATCGCTTTTCTCGTCGGGGCGGCGGCGAGAGATCCGATGATTACAACCGGAACTACGCGGGTCAAGGCTTCGGTGCGCTTCGATCTAGGAGAACTCATCGGAGCACTGCGCCCACGCATCCCTTTTGCGCTGTACGGGTGATCGCCCCTGCATCACCCAGATCGTGCACCCGTCGCCACCACCGCGTGGTAACACACGTTTGGTCTCTCACGATCAGCGTTCTCGACAGAGGAGGGAAGGAACCGGATGGACGAGTCGCACCTGCCCGGCATCTACCACGACGCGGAGCGGGCGTCCGCGCGTGGCCAGCGCAGCACCCTGCGCCTCAGCCGGGTGCGGCTGATCGGCGCCGTGCTCGCCGCGGTGGGTGGCGCGTTCAAGTGGAAGATCGGTGGTGGCGTCGACATCTGGGCATGGGTGGCGCTCGGCGGGTTCCTCGTCGCGCTGTTCAGCGAGTTCCTGTTGTGGGCCATGCATCCGGAGCTGAAGTGGAACGCCGGGCGCGCGGTCGCCGAACGCGTGAAGTCGCTGGCCTGGCGCTACGCCGTCGCGGGCGATCCGTTCCCCGGTGGCGTGCAGCACTCGCGCCGGGACCTGGAGACGAGGATCGACGAGGTCGTCACCGAGCACAGCAAGAAGCTCATGCTCACCAGCACGAATCCCGCGGGCGACCAGGTCATGACCGAGTTGCGCGGCAAGTCGTTCGCCGAGCGCAGGGACGTCTACCGCGAGAACCGTGTGCAGGAGCAGCTGACCTGGTACCGGCAGCGGGCGGAGCGCAACGAGAACAGGGCGACCCTGTGGCGCTTCCTGCTGTTCGGCGGCGAGTTCGTCGCGATCGTGCTCGCGATCCTGCGCATCGCCGGAGTCTGGGACGTCGACATGTCCGGTGTGATGGCGGCGGCGGTCGCGGGCGGTGCGGCGTGGATCGGGCTGCGGCAGTACGAGAACCTCAACCTCGCCTACCTGGCGGCGGCCAGTGAGCTGGCGCAGATCTACCGGCAGCTCCCGTTCACCGAGGAGCGCGACTGGGCCACGACGGTCGCCGAGGCCGAGGCCGTGATCAGCAAGGAGCACTCGGCCTGGCTCGCCTCACGGCCGAGCACGACCTGACGCGGCACCGGGGCAGCTCCGGCGAACCGCTGCTGCCCCGGGCCTGAAGTCAGCTCAGCGCCTCCACGACGCGGGTCACCATCTCCCGCTCGGCCGCGGCCACGTCGCCGTCCGCGCCGGCCACCGAACGGCACATCTCCGTCACGGCGGCGCGGAAGATCGCGACGTCGCGGGGCTCGTGGGCGTCGATGATCCGCACGGCGTCGCGCAGTGCGGTCAGGACGCCGTCCTCCACATGGGACGCCGTGCCGGCCGGGAGCTGGGGCGGTGCGGCGGCGATGGTGGCGCGCAGGTCGTCCGTGAGCAGGGACATCGCCCTGATGCCGGCCTGGCTCTCCTCGTCGACCGAGCCGGGGTCCGCCGTGGACACCAGCACCATGGCACCGAAAACGGCCGTGCGGAGGGTCTGCCCCTCCGCCTCCGTGTACGCAGTCATGGGCGCAAGCCTATGCAACGATCAACGGCATGAGTGCGGGTCAGGTGCTCGGCGCCAACATCAGGGCGTTCCGGGAGCAGCGCGGGTTGTCCCTGTCGGAGCTCGCGCGGCGGTCCTCCATCGCGAAGGGCACGCTGTCCCAGCTGGAGAGCGGTGCGGGCAACCCCACCATCGAGACAGTGTTCAGTTTGTCGAACGCTTTGGACGTGCCGGTGTCGGAGCTGGTGACCGAGCGGCCGCCACTGGACGTCGTGCTCGTACGGGCGAAGGACGTCGAGGTGCTCAGCAGCAACGCGGTCGACCTGCGGCTGATGCGGCGGATGGACATCGCGGACACCGTCATCGAGATCTACGACCAGCGGGTGCGCCCCGGCGCGACGCAGACCAGCGAAGGCCATCCCGGCAAGGAGCACGTGCTGGTCACCAGCGGGCACCTGCGGGTCGGCCCGGTGCAGGGACCGTTCGAGCTCGGGCCCGGCGACTACGTGTGCTTCCCCGGCTCGGTGCCGCACTCGTACGAGACGCTCGGCGGCGAGGTCAGCTCGGTACTGGTGCTGGAGTACCCGAAGCACTAACGTTCATTCTATTGAACGGAGGTGGCGATGCGTCCGGACGTCGTGGTCGTCGGAGCGGGCATCATCGGGGCCGCGTGCGCCCAGGCTCTGCGGGCGCGCGGGCTCGACGTTCTCGTCATCGACCGGCACGGACCGGCGGCGGGCACCAGTTCGGCCGGTGAGGGCAACGTCCTGGTCAGCGACAAGGGACCCGGCCCGGAACTGGAGCTCGCCACAGCGAGCCGGCTGCTCTGGCCCGAGCTGGCCGAAGACGCCGAGTGGGAGGAGAAGGGCGGACTGGTCGTCGCCACGACCGACGCGGCCGCCGAGCCGCTCCGGGCGTTCGCCGCCGGCCAGCGGGCGGCGGGCATCGACGCCTGCGAGCTCACCGCCCGCGAGGCCCTCGCCCAGGAGCCGCACCTCAACCCGGCGATCACCGCCGCAGTCCACTACCTGCAGGACGCGCAGCTCAACCCGGTCAAGGCCACGAAAGCCCTGCTGCGCGGCATCAGGATCATGAACGCCGAGGTGTCCACAACGGACGGCCGCTCGGTCACCACCAGCAAGGGCGTCATCAGCTGCGGCGCGGTCGTCAACGCCACCGGCCCGTGGGCGCGGAACTTCGGCGTCAACGTGCTGCCCCGCCGCGGCGTCGTCCTGGTCACCACCCCGATCCCCGGCACGATCCGGCACAAGGTCTACGACGCGGACTACGTCGGCGCGGTCGCGAGCGGCGACGCGGACCTGCAGACGTCCGGCGTCGTCGAGTCGACCCCGGCGGGCACCGTGCTGATCGGGTCGAGCCGGCAGCGCAAGGGATTCGACGACACGATCGAGACCAAGGTGCTGAGAGCGCTGGCACGCAAGGCGATCGCGCTCTTCCCGATGCTGGCCCAGGTACCGGTCATGCGCGCGTACGGCGGCTTCCGCCCGTACGCGCCGGACCACCTGCCGATCATCGGCGAAGACCCCCGCACACCCGGCCTGTGGCACGCCACCGGTCACGAGGGCGCCGGCGTCGGGCTCGCCCCGGCCACCGGGCGCCTGCTCGCCGAGCTGCTCACCGGCGGCGCCCCGCACGTCGATCCTCACCCGTTCCGCGTCGACCGTCCCGAGGTGATGCTGTGAAGGTCACGTTCAACGGCCTCCCGCGCGAGGTCGCCCACGTCGCGGAACTGTTGCCGGGACGGTTCTTCTGCGGCATCGGCGTCTGCTTCGGCTGCGTCGCCGAGATCAACGGCACGCCCGAGGTCCGCGCGTGCCGCCACCCGCTGCGCGACGGCGACGAGATCAGGACGAAGCCATGAGGATCGTTGCCAGAAAAATTGTGGTCGTGGGTGCCGGACCGGCCGGGATGGCCGCCGCCACCACCGCCGCCGACGCGGGCGCCGAGGTCACGATGGTCGACGCGGAACCCGAGGCGGGCGGCCAGTTCCTGCGCGGCCGGGCCAGGTTCGCGCACGACGGGGTGACGCACCTCAGGAACACCGAGGCCTGGCTGGTCGAGGGCAACACGCTGCACATCAGGGGCGGCGAGGCTCCCGACGGCGGCCCGCGGCTGCTCCGCTTCGACGCGCTGGTCATCGCCACCGGCGCCTACGACCGGCCACTCCCCTTCCCCGGCTGGGACGGTCCCGGCGTCATCACCGCCGGTGCCGCGCAAGCGCTCGCGAAGCAGGGCGTCCTGCTCGGCGAACGCGTCATCGTCGCGGGCACCGGCCCGTTCCTGCTGCCCGTCGCCACCGCGCTGCAGGAGCTCGGCGCGACGCTCGTCGGCGTCTACGAGGCGAACTCGCCGCTCGCCTGGGCGCGCGAGGCGAAGGCGGTGCTGGCCAACCGGTCCAAGATCGGCGAGCTCTGGCAGTACCGCAAGGCGTTGGCGCACCTGGAGACCCGTACCGCGGTCATCGCCAAGCACGGCGACCGCGTCACGGTCGCGAAACTCGACCGGCACTGGCGCCCGGTCAGCCACCGCACCGAGCACGCCGACCTGGTGTGCATCGGCCACGGCTTCCTCCCGCGCACCGACCTGGTGCCGCACGCCAAGCGCACCAACGACTTCTTCGACGTCGACGAACGCCAGCAGACCTCGGTCCCCGGCGTCTACGCGGCCGGTGAGGTCACCGGGATCGGCGGCGCGGACCTGTCCGCGGCGGAGGGCATCGTCGCCGGAGCCGCCGCGGCCGGGCAGGAACCTCCAGGAGCAGCCCTGGAAGCCGTGCGCAAGAGGGCCGGCTGTTCGCCCAGGCCCTGGCCAGAGCGCACGCCGTGCGGCCGGGCTGGCAGACCTGGCCGCAACCGGACACCACCGTGTGCCGCTGCGAGAACGTCAGCGCGCTCCGAACGGGACCTCGATCGGCCCTCGACGGCGCGACCACCATGCGCGAGCTCAAACTCACCAGCCGGGTCGCGATGGGACGCTGCCAGGGCCGCATCTGCGCCCGCAACGCCGCCGAGCTCACCGGCATCCCGTTCGACGGCCAGCGCCGCGTGATCGCGGTCCCGATCCCCCTCGGCGAACTCGCCGCACTCCCGGAGGAACACGCATGACCGAACGTCTGGACGGCGTCATCGTCGCCACCGCACTCCCCTACGCCGAGGACCCGAAGGCGCCGGCCGGACTGCGGCCCGACCTGGAGAAGCTCGCCGAGCACTGCCGGTGGGTCGTCGAGAACGGCTGCCGCGGCGTCGGCCCGAACGGCTCGCTCGGCGAGTACTCGTCGCTGACCGACGCGGAACGCCGCGAGGTCGCCCAGACCGCGATCGCCGCCGTGAAGAACAAAGGCATCGCCGTCATCGGCGTGCACGGCGTCGGCGCGCACCAGGCCCGCCACTGGGCCGAACTCGCCGCCGAGGACGGCGCGGACGGCGTGCTGTGCCTGCCGCCGACCGATGTACCGGGCGAACCGCGGCGAGGTCGTGCACCACTTCCGCGAGGTCGCCAAGGCCGGGCTGCCGATCATGGTCTACAACAACCCGATCGACACCAAGGTCGACCTCACGCCGGACCTGATCGCCGAGCTGGGCCAGATCGAGAACGTGGTGGCGGTGAAGGAGTTCTCCGGCGACGTGCGGCGCGTGCTGGAGATCCGGGCCGCCGCCCCGCACCTGACCGTCGTGGCCGGCGCGGACGACGTGGTGCTGGAGAGCCTGCTGATGGGCGCGACGGGCTGGTTCGCGGGCTATCCCAACGTGTTCCCCGCCGAGTGCACCGAACTGTTCGAGCTGGCGCTGCAGGGCAAGCTCGACAGAGGCCCGCGCGCTGTACGAACGCCTCGTGCCGGCGTTCCGCTGGGACTCGCGCACCGAGTTCGTGCAGGCGATCAAGCACTCGATGGACTTCGTCGGCCGCTACGGCGGTCCGTGCCGTCCTCCCGCGCGGGCCGCTGACCCCGAGACCAGCTGCGCCCAGGTCGACGCCGACATGAAGCTGGCAACGTCATGAGATTCGCCAAGTACTTCAGCGCGGTCGACTCGCACACCGAGGGCATGCCGACGCGGGTGATCACCGGCGGCGTCGGCGTGATCCCCGGCGAGACCATGGCCGACAAGCGGCTGAACTTCATCAAGAACCACGACCACATCCGCCGGCTGCTGGTCAACGAACCGCGCGGCCACGCGGCCATGAGCGGCGCGATCCTGCAGCCGCCGACCCGTCCGGACGCGGACTGGGGCGTGCTCTACATCGAGGTGTCCGGCTGCCTGCCGATGTGCGGGCACGGCACGATCGGCGTCGCGACGGTGCTGGTGGAGACCGGCATGGTCGAGGTGACCGAGCCGGTGACGACGGTCCGGCTCGACACCCCGGCCGGTCTGGTGCTCGCCGAGTACGACACCCGCACGAAGCTCGTGACGATCCGCAACGTCCCGGCGTACGCGCACGAGCTGGACGCGGTCGTCGACGTGCCCGGACTCGGCGAGGTCCGCTACGACCTGGCGTACGGCGGCAACTTCTACGCGATCCTGCCGCTCGCGGATCTCGGCATCCCGTTCGACCGCACGGAGAAGGACCGGATCCTGGCCGCCGGACTGTCCATCATGGACCAGATCAACGCGGTGAACCGGCCGGTGCACCCCGTGGACCCGGCGATCAGCGGCTGCAAGCACGTCCAGTTCACCGCGCCCGGTCACGACGGCGCCCACTCGCGCAACGCGATGGCGATCCACCCCGGCTGGTTCGACCGGTCGCCGTGCGGCACCGGCACCTGCGCCCGGATGGCGCAGCTGCACGCGCGCGGCGAGCTCGAGATCGGTGCGGAGTTCGTCAACGAGTCGTTCATCGGCACCAGGTTCATCGGCACGCTGCTCGACGAGGTGCCGCTCGGTGACCGCACCGCGGTGCTGCCCACGGTGGCCGGACGCGCGTGGATCACCGGCATGGGCCAGTATCTCCTCGACGCCACCGATCCGTTCCCCGAGGGGTTCTCGTTGTAGTCGCCAGGCTGGAGGCTTACGTGCTCACCACCGACTTCGTGCCCGGAGCCCCGAACTGGATCGACCTGGGCTGTCCCGACGTCGGCGCGGCGGCGGACTTCTACGGCCGCGTGCTCGGCTGGCAGCACGTTCCGCTCGGGCCGGAAGCCGGCGGGTACGGCTTCTTCCGCCACGACGGCGGACGGTCGCCGCGATCGGGCCGCTGTCCGAACCGGACGCGACCTCGGCGTGGACCGTGTACTTCGCCTCGCCCGACGCCGAAGCGGCGGCTCGCGCGACCGTCGCCGCGGGCGGAAACGTGCGGCTGGCACCGTTCGACGTGTTCACCAGCGGGCGGATGGCGCAGCTGACCGATCCGTACGGCGCGGAGTTCGCCGTGTGGCAGGCGGGCGATCTGGCCGGGGTCGACGCGGTGTCGTCCGTGGGAGCACTGACCTGGGTCGAGCTGCACTCCCCCGCCGCCGACGCCTCGGCGTTCTACCGCTCGGTGTTCTCGTGGGACGTGCAGGTGATTCCCGGTGCGCCAGGCGAGTTCTTCCGGCCGGCGGGCACCGGCGCGGGCCGGTTGTCCGGCGCCGTCGTGGAGGATTCGGCCGCCTACTGGTTGCCGTACTTCGAGGTGGCCGATCCGGACCAGGCCGCTGGTCTGTCCGACGTGGTGGTGGCGCCCTACGAGCTGGCCGGGATCGGCCGGATCGCCGTGCTCGCTGATCCATTCGGAGCCCGGTTCGGCGTCATGTGTTCCGTTACTGACTAAACGCTCCCCAAATCCTGGAACGCCAGCTAGCGTGCGTTGGTGCAGTTGCCGTGGAGAGCCGCGCCCAGGGCAGCGCTGTCAAGTCCGCTGACCCTGCTGGTGAGCATCGCGACGACGTTGCTGCTCGGCTTCGTGGTGGCCGCGGCCGTCATGCATTCGTCAGCGGCCGGAAGCGCCGCTCTCGCCTATCAGCAGAACCGCATCTGCCCGCACTCGGTACACCCGTCGCTGGACGGTGAAGGGCTGCCGGTCGCCACCGCGGTCGAGATGGCCGCTCGCAGTGACCTGGGCGCCGTCTACACGCACATCGGGCGGCCTGACTTCAACGGGCTCGCGACCTACGGCCGGTTCGGCTACCGGCCGGAGGCGTTGCGGAACCTGACCGTGGTGCAGGGCGGCGGCACCGGGTTGTGGGTGCCGCAGAGCATCGCTTCCGCCGCGCGGGTGCGGGTCGGCGACCGGCTGACCGGGTCCTCGTTGACGGTCAGCGCGATCTACGCCGATCTGACGCATCCCGTGTCCGGCTGGTGGTGCTCCGAGGCGAAGACCGTCGTGCCGAACCCGCTGGGTGGTGACGGCGCCAGCACCTCGGTGATCTGGGTGGCGCAGGTGTCCGATCTCGCCCTGCTGCCGGAGGAGTTCTCGTCCTGGGCCTCGGTGTCGCTGCGGTTCCCCACCGAGCCGCTGTCGACGCTCGCCGAGGCAGAGGCCCTGCGGGACAACGCCAACGCCCGCCTGGCGTCGCTCGGGCTGCCGTTGACGCGGACGGACGTGCTGTCGTCGGCGATCGTGGCGGCGCGCACCTCGCAGGACAACGTCTCGTCCGCCCTGCTGCCGTTGGTGGTCATCAGCGTGCTGGTCGGGCTCGCCGGCGTCGGCACGGTGACCGTGCAATGGGCGCAGCGCAGACATTCCGAGCTGCGGCTGCTGTGGGTGCGCGGGGCCAGTCCGCTCGCGCTGGGCTTCCGGGGCGTGCTGGAGCTGGGCCTGCCGCTCGTGGCCGGCGGGTTACTGGGGATGGTGGCCGCACGACTGTTGCTGCCGCTGTACGCGCCTGGGGTCTCGTTGGCGCCCGGAACCCTCTGGGTGGCGCTGGGCTACGTCGTGGGCGTGGTGGTCGCGTCGCTGGCGGTGACCGTGCTGGTCGCTGCCTGGCGAGCGCACCGGACGTTCCAGCGGCGAGCCCGGTCGTGGCGGCTCGCGGTGGTGCCGTGGGAGCTGGTGGTCGCTGGACTCGCGGTGCTGGCGTGGGTTCGCCTGTCCCGCAACGGACTGGGCACCGCGCTGAAGGCCGGCGAGCTGCCGCGCATCGACGTGGCGGCGCTGACGTTCCCGCTGCTCGTGGTGCTCAGCGCCGCACTGCTCGCGACCCGCGTGCTGCGGTGGTCCCTGGCGTGGTCGCATCACGTGCAGTGGTGGCGGGTTCCGGCCGCCCAGCTGGCGTTGCGCCGGTTGGCCGCGGCGGTCGGGCCGGTGACCGGGGTGCTGCTGGTGGGTGTGCTCGCGGTCGGCACCATGGCGGTCGGCAGTGCGGTGGCGGGTGCCCAGCAGTCGTCGCTGGACTCGAAGTCGGGCATGTTCGTCGGCGCGAACAGCACGGTGCAGGTGTCGCAGGACATCGCACTCGGACGGGTCGCGCTGCCATCTTCGTTGCGCGGCAACACGACCCTGGTCGGGGTGAGCACGGGCGCCCTGGTCGTGGATCCGGCGACCTTCACCGACGCCGCCGTCGTGGACGACCCTGCGGCCGTGCGCTCACTGCTTTCCTCACTTCGGCGAACCGGTGAGGTCGCGCCGGCCCTGCGCATCGGCCGGTCCGCGAACCAGGAGATCCAGATCGCCGGCCTGCCGCTGCTGAAGCCGGTGGCTTCGCTGCCGTCCTTCCCGAAGCTGGGCACGCGCGGCTACGTCGTGACCCGCGACTCGGTGCCCGCCGCCGAGCAGGTCGGTTCGTGGCATCTGTGGTCGTCGCTGCCGTTGACCACGCTGACGTCCGCCCTGCAGTCCGCCGGCATCCACTACACGAACGTCGCCGACCGGACGCGGGTGCTCGACGGCCTGCCGTTCCTGACCGTGGAGTGGACCTTCGGTTTCGTGGCCGCGATCGGCGTGGTGCTCGCCGTCGTCGCCGCTGTCGCGTTGTTGCTCGCCATCGAGGTGCGGCGGCGCCAGAACGCGGTCTCGGGCGCGCTGTCGACCCGCATGGGGATGCGGCCGTCCATGCTGTGGTCCAGCCACCTGCTCGAGGTGGGCGCGCTGGCGTTGCTGGCCGTGGCGATCGGCGCCTTGGCGTCGTTCGTGAGCGCCGGATTCGCCGTGCCGCAACTGGATCCCGCGCCGTGGCTCAACCCCGCCCCCATGCTGCCCGACCTGATGCCGCTGCTCGGGTCGATCGTGTTCGGTGGCGCCGTGGTGGTCGTCGTGGCGGCTTGGCTTGCGTTGCGCGGCGTGCGAACCGCGCGGATGGGAGAGCTGCTCAGGTGATCCGAGCTTGTGGCGTCGGGGTGTCCTACGGCCAGGTGCGCGCCGTGTCGGGCATGTCGCTGACCATCGCGCCCGGCCTCACCGTGCTGTCCGGGCCGTCCGGCTCGGGCAAGTCGACGTTGCTGCGGGTGCTGTCCCTGGTGGAGCGCCCGTCGCTGGGCGAGGTGTTCGTGCACGACCAGCCGACCTCCGCGCTGTCCTGGAGCGCGCTGCGAACGTTGCGGCGCAAGGAGATCGCCGTGGTCTTCCAGAACCCCGCCGACAACCTGATCGCGCATCTGACCGTGGGTGAGAACCTGCGGGCGGCCGGGGCGGCGGATCTGTCCCTGTTGGACCGGCTGGGTCTGGACGGGTCGGCGACCTGGCGGATCGGCGCCCTGTCCGGCGGGCAACAGCAGCGGCTGGCGTTCGGGTGCGCACTGGCCCGCGGGGCCTCCGTCGTGGTGGCGGACGAACCGACTTCGCAGCTCGACGTCCGGTCCGCTGATCTTGTGCTGGAGACGTTGTCGTCGTTGCCGGTGCCCGCGGTGGTGGCGTCTCACGACCCACGGCTGGTCGAGTTGGCGGACCTGTGCATCCCACTGGCCGCGTCATGATCCGGGCGTCGGGCGTGCACCGGACGTTCGGCGGCGTCTCGGTGCTGCGCGGGGTGGACCTGGCGGTGTCCGCCGGGGAGCTCGTCACGCTGAGCGGACCGTCCGGTTCCGGCAAGACCGCGTTGCTGTCCCTGTTGTGCGGCTTCGACTTCCCGGACCAGGGCTCGGTGCTGCCGGGGCTCGCCTCCTGGTCGGACTGCGCGGTGCTGCCGCAGGCGCTGGGGCTGGCGACCGAGCTGACGCTGGAGGAGAACGTCGCCCTGCCGCTGCGGCTGGCCGGGCGGAGCGTGGCGGTCGTGCCGGGGTTGCTGGAGGAGCTGGGGATCGGCGAGCTGGGCTCGCGGTATCCGGGGCAGGTGTCGTTCGGGCAGCAGCAGCGGGCGGCGTTGGCCCGCGCCGTGGTGACGCAGCCCGCGGCGTTGCTGGCCGACGAGCCCACGGCGCACCTGGACTCCGTCAGCGCGGACGCGGCGGTCGGGTTGTTGCGGAGGGTCGCGAACGAGGGCGCGGCGGTGCTGATCGCCACGCACCACGACGCCGTGCACGCCGTTGCCGATCGGGTGCTGGTGCTGGCCGACGGGCGCGTTCAAGGCTGAACTGTGCGTGTGGCACCCGGTGCCACACGCACGTCTCAAACTGCCGGTGGCCGGTCCTCGTACGGTGTGGACAGCACCACGGTCGTGCGCGTGGACACGTTCGCCGACTCCCGGATCTTCTGGAGCAGCTCCTCCAGCCCCGTGGGCGAGGCGACCCGCACGCGCAACACGTACGAGGCGTCCCCGGCGACCGAGTAGCAGGCCTCGATCTCGGGAAGGTGCTCAAGGCGCTTCGGGTAGTCGTCCGGCTCACTGGGGTTGATCGGGAAGAGCGAGATGAACGCCGACATCGGCAGCCCGATCTCGGCGCCGTCCAGGCGAGCGGCGTACCCCTTGACGATGCCGCGTTGTTCCAGGCGTTTCACGCGCTGGTGCACGGCCGAGACCGAGAGGCCCACGCGTTCGGCGAGGTCGGTGAAGCTGCACCGGCCGTCCGCCGCGAGTTCCTTCAGGATCGCTCTGTCGATCTGCTCCAGGCTCAAAGCACCACCAGCTCGTGAGGTCGGTTGTTGAAGGACTCCACGCCGCCGGCGGTGGCCACGACGATGTCCTCGATGCGGGCACCCCAGCGGCCGGGCAGGTAGATGCCGGGCTCGACGCTGAAAGCCATGCCTGCTTCGAGCGGCAGCGCGTTGCCGCTCACGATGTAGGGCTCCTCGTGCACGTCCAGGCCGATGCCGTGGCCGGTGCGGTGCACGAAGTACTCGCCGAATCCGGCGTCCGCGATCACGTTGCGGGCCACCGCGTCGATCTCCTCACAGGTCACGCCCGGCCGCACCGCCTCGACGGCGGCCTTCTGCGCGGCCTGCAGGACGGCGTAGGTGTCCCACACGTCGTCGTAGGTGGGCCCGCCCATGACGTAGGTGCGGGTCGAGTCGGAGTTGTAGCCCTCGGCGACCGGGCCGCCGATGTCGATGACGACGACCTCGCCGGCCTCGATCACGCGGTCCGAGTCGCGGTGGTGCGGGGAGGCGCCGTTCGGGCCGGAGCCGACGATCACGAACTCCGCGACCGTGTGGCCCTCTTCGACGATGGCGGCGGCGATGTCACCGGCCACCTCGCGCTCGGTGCGGCCGACACGCAGGAACTCGCCCATGCGCGCGTGCACGCGGTCGATGGCGGCACCGGCCTTGCGCAGCGCGGCGATCTCCGCGTCGTCCTTGCGCATGCGCAGCTCGCGGATGATCGGCCCGGCCAGCGTCTGGGCGCCGCCGATCGCGTTGCCGAGCTTGATGGTGTGCAGGGCGGGCATCATGTCCGCAACAGCCGTGCGGTCGCCCTTGATAGCGGCCTTGACCAGCGCGTACGGGTCCTCGCCGTCGACCCACGTGACGACCCGGACGCCCAGCTCGTCGGTCGGGATGCCCGCGTAACCGGGCTGCTCCAGCTTCGGCACGACCAGCGTCGGGGCGCCGTCGACGGGCAGCGCGAGGCAGGTGAGTCGCTCGAAGGAGTCGCCACCGGCACCGATCAGGTACCGCAGGTCCGAACCGGGCGAGATGAGCAGGGCGTCGACGCCCGCTTGCTCGGCGGCGGCGGAAGCGCGGTCAAGCCGCGCACGAAGCGCGGACACGTCGATGGGTCCGGTGATCGTTGCCATGGTGCGAAGCCTAGTGGTTTGGCCGCGGTGCTCGCCGAGGGCATTCGGCAGTTCGTGGGGTACCTCCCGGTCTGCCGAGACGCCGACGTGGCAAGGGGCCGACCAGCGCAACGGACGTGTCCGCCAAGATCGAACCGCGTTGGCCCATGGCTCCGATTGCCTGGTCTCGGGTGTGGGGCCGTATGCCTGATCTGAGGACCGTGGGCTGGCACCGCAGACACACGGCGCGTCGCCGGACGCTGGCACCGCACACACACGGCGCGTCGCCGGACGCCGGCACCGCACACGGCGAGTCGGCCGAGGGCTGGCACCGCACACAACAAGCCGGTCGGACGCCGGCACCGCAGACGCACGACAACCCCGCCCAACACCGGCACCCACACGCACGACAAGCCGGCCAGACACCGACACCACACCGCGGGTCGACCGGGGACGGCGCCACGGACGGCATGACAAGGCGACCGGAGGCCCACACGCGCACGCACGCGCACACACACGGCAAGCCCGCCAGACCCGACACCGCGGTCGCACGACAAGTCAGCCCGACACCGGCACCACATACGCGCGCCCGACAAGCGTCAGCACTCACCCCACTAGTAGAGCGTCGCGGCTTAGTTGTGCTCCGTTGAGTTGGGCAGGGTCTGAATGGTCCGGTCGCTCGTCACCAAGTCCGGATGGTCGCGCTCTCACGCAATGCCGACGCTGAGTTGGCAGTAGAAAACTGCCGACGCAAGCGTGTGCTGATCATCGCAGCTACTACCAACTGCACAGGCGGAAGCCATGAGGGCGCGATCTTCATGATCGAAACGCGGCCACCTGCCGATCACAACACGCCACCAATACACCAAATGTTCGAGGCGACGGTCTACTAGTAGCTTGTCAACGTGAGCTCTCCCCTGGTGCTGCTTGACTCCGCGAGCCTCTACTTCCGGGCGTACTACGCGCTGCCGGACTCGATGACCGCGCCCGACGGCACGCCGGTGAACGCCGTGCGCGGGTTCGTCGACACGATCGCCCGCGTCATCACCGACCGCGGCGCCGGTCGGCTGGTCGCGTGTCTGGACGCCGACTGGCGGCCGGAGTTCCGGGTGAAGGCGTTGCCCTCCTACAAGGCGCACCGGGTGGCCGCGGAGGCGGTGGACGGCGAGGAGGAGGTGCCGGACACGCTCACGCCGCAGATCCCGATCATCCTCGACGTGCTCGACGCGGCCGGCATCTGCACCGGCGAGGCGGCGGGGTACGAGGCGGACGACGTCATCGGCGCGCTCGCCCACCGTGAGCAGAAGTCACCGGTCGAGGTGGTCACGGGCGACCGCGACATGTTCCAGGTCGTGCGCTTCGAGCCCACGCCGGTGCACGTCGTCTACGTCGGCCGCGGCTGGAACAAGGCCGAGGTCCTCGGGCCCGAGGAGCTGGCGGCCAAGTACTCGCTGCCGGTCGAGAACGCCGGTTCCGCGTACGCCGACATGTCGGTGCTGCGCGGCGACCCTTCGGACGGGCTGCCGGGGGTCGCGGGCATCGGTGAGAAGACCGCGGCGAAGCTCATCACCGAGTTCGGCTCGCTGGAGGCGGTACTGAAGGCCGTCACCGACCCGATGGACCGCAAGCTCACCACCAAGGCCCGCAACTCCCTCATCTCCGCCGAGGACTACCTGGCGGCCGCGCCGACGGTCGTGCGCACCGCCCTGGACGCGCCGGTGGTGCTCGATCGCGACGACGAGGTGCCGCGCGTGCCCGCCGACCCCGAGCGGCTGCGTGAGCTCACGCAGCGCTGGGGCCTGGGCAGTTCGGTACCGCGCCTGGTGAACGCGATGGAGCGACGGGTCTAGAAGAACGTCCCGCAGTACGGCTTCACCGGGCTGGCGAACAACGCGTCGGCCTGGTCGAAGCGCGCGCCGGAAATGCGTTTGGTGGCCGCGAGCTGTGCGAACGTGGTGTCGCCGAAGTACACGGCCCCGAGCAGGTCGACCGGGATGACGATGTCGGCGTCCACGTCGACCCGGTCGACGCCGTCCGGCGACACCCGGTAGCGGCCGTCGTTCGCCGGCAGCAGCTTGTCCGCGACCTCCAGGACGATCGGCTCGGCCGCGCCGTAGGTGCGGGCCGCGAGCATGCGCGGCACGTCGACCAGCCGCAGCCAGATCTCGTCGAACACGTCCTTCGTGTGGACCGCCCGCGGGTCCTCGAACAGCCAGTTCACCGGGTCGTCGAGTGCCACGTCGGCCTCGATCGTGTCGACCAGGTCGAGGCGCGCCACGTAGATCCACAGGTCGCGCCACGCGTCGGGGTTCGACCACCCGTAGTCCTCGATGGTCAAGGAGTGCTTGAACTCCTTCATGTCCGTGCTCACCTTGTAGGTCAGGAAGCCGTCGTCACCGTCGGGTCCACTGTGGACGACCGTGACCGAGTTGTCGGCGTCGGTCTTGCGGTCGCGCGCCCTGGCCCACCAGCCCGGCCACCGGGAGAGCTGGCCCGGCCGGGTGAGACCGAAGGACTCGCACAGCTCCGGCAGCAGTTTGTCGGCGGTGTCGGGGTCGATCATCCGCACCTGGCCGGTCATCGAGCCCGGGATCACGGCCTTGCTCGCGTCGATCCGCACGAACCGCACGCGTCCGGCCAGGCCGTAGCCGAAACGGCCGTAGATGCGTCCCTCAGAGGCGCGCAGGGTGGCCACGGGGTCGGGCAGGGTGGACAGTTGCTCGCGCATCAGCGCGGTCAGCACGCCACGGCGCGTGTAGTCGGCACGCACGCCCACGCGTGAGACGGCGGAATGCGGCACGACGGCGCCGCCGGGCACCGCCATCGAGCAACCGTACGACTGGGTGGTGCCGACGATCTCGTCGCCGTCGAACGCCGCGAGCGCGCGCCCTGGCTCGTAGGACGGCAGGACGACCTTCCAGTCCTCGTCCGAGGGCGACCCCCAGTGCATGGCGCGCCGGAAGACCGTCGTATGGGCACGGAACTGCGCTTCGTCGTCGAGGACGCGAATCTCGGTCACGCCCGCGATCGTCGCTCACCCACGACCGTGCGCGCATCTCAGTTTCCACCCGCGAAATGACGGGCAGATGCGAAAACCTCCCCCAAGGAAGTCCTTGAGGGAGGTCAACGAGCAAAGCGCGGTTCCGGCGAGGATCAGCCCGTGGGCTGGCCCACCTCGTACTCGCCGTCCTCGGTCTTGACGACGATCTTGACCTTCTTGTCCTTGCCGCCCACCTGGACCTTGCACTCGAACGAGGTGTTCGGCTTGACCTCGTTCTCGCCCGAGCAGGTGGCGCTGCCGACGTCCGAGATCTTGTACTCGTCCTTCAGGATCTGGACGATGCCGGTCTGCACGGCGGTGTTGTCGAAGATCTTCTTCTTGAGGAACGCCGGCGACACGAACCCGGCGAACAGCACGCCACCCACGAGCAGCACGACGACGACCGCGGCGACCCAGATGGCCGCGCTGGACTTCTTCTTCGGCGGCACCGGCGGCCCGCCGAAGCCCGGCTGCTGCCCGTACGGGTTGGGCTGCTGGCCGTACTGCTGCGTCTGCTGGCCGTACTGCTGCGTCTGCTGGCCGTACGGGTCCTGCGCGGGCGTGCCGTACGGGTTCGACTGAGGCTGGGGCACGCCGTACTGCTGCGTCTGCTGCTGCGACGGGTCGAACCCGGGGTACGGCTGCTGCTGCCCGGGCTGGGGCTGCTGCGGCTGACCGTAGGGGTTCTGAGCCGGGAAGCCGCCGGACGGGGTGCCGGGAGGGAAACCGCCACCGTAGGGCTGCTGCGGCTGCTGCCCGGGCTGGGGCTGCTGCGGCTGGCCCCAGGGCTGCTGCGGATCGTTCCCGCCGGACGGTCCGTACGGGCTGCTCATCAGTCGACCTCCGTGTGTACGACGTTGCGGCGCGATCCAACCACACCCTTGACGTCAGTCTTTACTCCGACTCGCAAAACCTTTGTCATGTGCCGTGTCACATCATCGCCACAACACCGCGGCGCAGCGCGTCGACCGCCTTGCTCGCCGCCGCGCCGACCGAGTCGTCGCGGCCCACCACGTCGCGGATCTGGTCCAGCAGGTCGATCACCTGACGGCACCAGCGCACGAAGTCTCCCGCGCCGAGCTCGTTGCCGCCCGCCTCGGCGGCGAGGAGCACCTTCTCCAGTGACTCGCCGCGCGCCCACCGGAACACCGGCCATGCGAACCCCGCATCGGGCTGGCGGGTGATGCGCTCCAGCTTGAGGCGGCGCTCGTCGTCCTCGATCTCCGCCCACAGCCGCACGGTCTTGAGCATCGCGTCCGTCACCGCGCCCTGCGGCAGCCGCGCCTCGACCGGACCGTCCCGGCGCGCCTCGTAGACCAGCGATGACACGACGGCGGCGAGCTCCTCTGGCTTGAGGCCCTTCCACACGCCGTGGCGCAGGCACTCGGCCGCGAGCAGGTCGCACTCGCTGTACAGCCTGGTCAGACGCTTGCCGTCGGCCGTCACCTCTTCGGCCTCGGACAGGTAGCCGCGCTCGCGCAGCAACGCCCGGATGCGGTCGAACTGGCGGGCCAGCGAGTGCGTGGTCGCCGCGACCTTGCGCTCCAGCTGCTCGGTCTCGGCCAGCAGCCGGTGGTACCGCTCGCCCCACCGGGCGTGGTCCTCGCGCTTGTCGCAGCCGTGGCACGGGTGTGCCCGCAACGCCCTGCGCAGCGTCGCCAGCTCCGGGTCGTCGTCCGCCGTGGTCTGCTTGCGGCCCCGCGACGGCACGGTGATGCCGGTGTTGCGGATCGTCGCCGCGAGGTCGCGGCGCGACTTGGGCGAGCGCACGTCCACCTGCTTGGGCAGCCGGATGTGGCCCAGCACCTCGACCGGCACCGGGAAGTCGGCACTCGTGAGCCGGCCCGACCAGCGGTCCTCGGTGACCACGAGCGGACGCGCCTCGCCCAGCGGTTCGAGGCCGGGGTCGATGACGACGGCGAGACCGGACCTGCGCCCGGACGGGACCGCGATCACGTCGCCCTTGCGCAGGCTCTCCAGCGACTTCGCCGTCTCGATGCGGCGCGCGTTCGTGTTCTGCTTGGCGAGCTGCTTCTCGCGGTCCGCGATCCTCCGGCGAAGGCTCGCGTACTCGGTGAAGTCACCGAGATGGCACGTCATCGCCTCGGTGTAGCCCGCGAGCGCTTCGGAGTTGCGGTCGATCCGGCGCGCCAGCCCGACCACCGACCGGTCCGCCTGGAACTGCGCGAACGACTGCTCCAGGATCTCGCGCGCGGACGCGGCACCGAGCTGGTGCACGAGGTTGACCGCCATGTTGTAGCCCGGCCGGAAGCTCGACCGCAGCGGATACGTGCGGGTGGACGCGAGGCCACCGACCGCCTTGGGGTCGATCCCTGGCTGCCAGACGACGACCGCGTGCCCCTCGACGTCGATGCCACGACGCCCGGCCCGGCCGGTGAGCTGCGTGTACTCCCCCGGCGTGAGGTCGACGTGCGCCTCGCCGTTGTACTTCACGAGCTTTTCGAGCACGACCGTCCGGGCGGGCATGTTGATGCCGAGCGCCAGCGTCTCGGTCGCGAACACGACCTTGACCAGCCCCCGGACGAACAGCTCCTCGACAGTCTCCTTGAACGCGGGCAGCAGACCGGCGTGGTGCGACGCGATGCCCCGCTCCAGCGCCTCGCGCCACTCCCAGAACCCCAGCACCGTCAGATCGGCCTCGGGCAGCTCACGGGTCTTCTCGTCGATGATCCGCCGGACCTCTTCGGTCTCCTCCGGCGAGTTGAGCCGCAGGCCCGCACGCGCCGTCTGCGCCACCGCGGCGTCACATCCCGCACGGCTGAACACGAACACGATCGCGGGCAGCAGCCCGGCCCCGTCCATCCGCTGGATCATGTCGATCCGCGACGGTGGCTTGTAGCCGCTGTTGCGCGACGGCCGCCCGGTGCCGCTGCCGCGGTTGCGCCCGCGGCTGAACGGCACGTGGTAGCGCGCCAGCTCCTCGGTCTTGCGCAGGACCTGGGTGTTGATCCGCGCGTGCGACTCGTCGCCCTCGAACAGGTCGAGCATCTGGCTGCCCACCATCATGTGCTGCCAGAGCGGCACGGGCCGGTGCTCGTCGACCACCACGCTCGTGTCGCCGCGCACCTCGACCAGCCACTCGCCGAACTCCTCGGCGTTGCTGACCGTCGCGGACAGACCGACCACCTGCACGTGCTCGGGCAGGTGCAGGATGACCTCTTCCCACACGGGACCGCGGAACCTGTCCGCGAGGTAGTGCACCTCGTCCATCACGACGTACGCGAGTCCGTCCAGAGTGGACGAACCCGAGTACAGCATGTTCCGCAGCACCTCAGTGGTCATGACGACCACGGGCGCGCCGCCGTTGATGCTCGTGTCGCCGGTCAGCAGACCGATGTTCTTCGCCCCGTACCGCGCGGTGAGGTCGGCGAACTTCTGGTTCGACAGGGCCTTGATCGGCGTCGTGTAGAAGCACTTGCGGCCCTCGGTCAGCGCGAGGTGCACGGCGAACTCGCCCACGACGGTCTTACCGGCACCCGTCGGGGCACACACGAGCACGCCGTGACCGTCCTCCAGGGCCTCGCAGGCCTGGCGCTGGAACGGGTCCAGCTCGAACGAGATGACGGAGCCGAAATCGGTCAGCTTGGGCCGCTGAGCATTACGCCTTGACTCGGCGTAGGCCTCGGCCGGGGACCGCGGAGCGCTTGACACCCCTCAAGGCTTTCACATCGCACCGACAATCGCCGCCAAGATAGATTAACTTCAGACATCACTGAAACGACAGAGGGCAGTGTCACGTGGACACTGCCCTCCAGCTGCGGCTTTCTCAGAACGTGCGCTGTACGCGGTCCGCCACCAGCTTCACGAAGCGGGACGGGTCGGCCAGCTCGCCGCCCTCCGCCAGCAACGCCAGCCCGTGGATCAGCTCGGCGGTGTCGGCCAGCGACTCGCGTTCGCCACCCGCGAACGCCTTGTGCAGGCCCTCCACGAGCGGATGCGCCGGGTTGAGCTCCAGGATCCGCTTGATCTTCGGCAGCTCCTGCCCCATCGCCTTGTACATCTTCTCCAGCGTGGGGGTGATGTCGTGGGCGTCGCCGACGACGCACGCCGGCGAGGTGGTCAGTCGCGACGAGAGCCGGACCTCCTTGACGTTCTCCTCCAGCTGCGCCTGCATCCAGGTGAGCAGGTCGGAGAACTCCGCGGCCTTGGCCTCGTTCGCCGACTTCTCCTCGTCCGTCTCCAGGTCGACCTGTCCCTTGGCGACGGACTGGAACGGCCTGCCGTCGAACGCGGGCACCGAGTCGACCCACATCTCGTCGATCGGGTCGGTGAGGATCAGGACCTCGTAGCCCTTGGCGCGCAACGCTTCCATGTGTGGCGAGTGCTCCACGGCGGCGCGCGAGTCACCGGTCATGTAGTAGAGGTGCTCCTGCCCCTCCTTCATCCGCGAGACGTAGCCGGCCAGCGTCGTCAGCGCGTCCTCGGAGTCCGTCGAGGCGAACGAGCAGATGTCCAGGATCGCGTCGCGGTTGTCGGCGTCGGAGAGCAGGCCCTCCTTGATCGCCGCGCCGACCTCGCCCCACAGCTTCGTGTAGTCGTCAGGACGCGAGGACTGCAGCGACTTGATCGACGACAGGACCTTCTTCACCAGCCGGCGGCGCATCAGCTGGATCTGGCGGTCCTGCTGGAGGATCTCGCGCGAGACGTTCAGTGAGAGGTCGGCGGCGTCGACCACGCCCTTCACGAAGCGCAGGTACTCGGGCATCAGCTCGGCGCAGTCGTCCATGATGAAGACGCGCTTCACGTAGAGCTGAACACCGCGCCGGCTGTCGCGCATGAACAGGTCGAGCGGCGCCTGCGACGGCAGGAACAGCAGCGCCTGGTACTCGAAGGTGCCCTCCGCCTTCATGCGGATGGTCTCGAGCGGCGCGTTCCAGTCGTGGCTGACGTGCCGGTAGAACTCGGCGTACTCCTCCTCCGTCACCTCGGAGGCCGGGCGGGCCCACAGCGCCTTGCGGGAGTTGATCTCCTCGCCGCCCAGGCGCACCGGCCAGGTGATGAAGTCCGAGTAGCGCTTGACGATCTCGCGGATCTTCGCCGGTTCCGTGTAGTCCGGGAGCTGGTCCTCGTCGTCGGACGGCTTGAGGTGCAACGTGACCGACGTGCCCTGCGGCGCGTCCTCGACGTCATCGATCGTGTAGGTGCTCTCGCCGGACGACTCCCAGCGCACGCCCTTCTCGGCGTGCGGGTACCTCGTCACCAGCGTGACCTTGTCCGCCACCATGAACGACGAGTAGAAGCCGATGCCGAACTGGCCGATCAGGTCGGAGGACGACGACTGCTGCTCCTTGAGCTTGCGCAGGAACTCCGCGGTGCCGGACTTCGCGATCGTGCCGATGAGCGCGACGACGTCCTCGCGCGTCATGCCGATGCCGTTGTCGCGCACGGTCAGCGTGCGTTCGGCCGGATCGGACTCGATCACGATGTGCAGGTCGTCGGTGTCGACGTCCATGTCCTTGTCGCGGAACGACTCCAGACGCAGCTTGTCGAGCGCGTCGGAGGCGTTCGAGACGAGCTCTCGCAGGAACGTGTCCTTGTTCGAGTAGATCGAGTGGATCATCAGCTGCAGCAGCTGGCGCGCCTCGGACTGGAATTCAAGCGTTTCCATGGTTCCCCACCGATATCAACGAAACGAACAGCGCACGAATCTAGCGTCCGACGACTGTCAGTGCGCCAGGGACCGTGCGAACTGAGACGGGCAATGCTTCTTGACGCTCACCATCGGCATACGCGATCCAGCCGTTGCCGCCTGTCAGCGACACCTCACGCGCGCGGAACGTGCGCACGGCCGGATGCTCGGTGTGCTTGCCGGTGCGCAACGTAGGCAGCATCCGGACCAGCATCGTGCGGCTGCCGCCCTCGACGACCGTCACGTCGAACAGGCCGTCCGACGCGTCCGCTGCAGGGCACACCGGGATGCCACCGCCGTAGTTCGGCGTGTTGCCCACGGCCACCAGCGTCGCGTCCAGCTCGAACGTCTCGGACTCGGTCGTGATCACCAGCGGCGCCGAACGCAACGACGCGAGCTCGGCCAGGATCGCCAGGTCGTAGCGGCGCGGACCGGCGGGCCAGCGCATCGCGTTCGCCCGCTCGTTCACCGCCGAGTCGAAGCCCGCGCACAGGACCGTGGCGAACCACTGGCCAGTGGACAGCCGCCCCAGGTCCAGGGTCTTGCGAGAGCCGTGCACGACGTCCTCGACCGACTGGGACCCGATCGCGGCCGCCAGGTCGTTGCCCGTGCCCGCCGGCACGATGCCCAGCGCCGTCGACGTGCCCGCGCACGCCTGGATACCCAGGTGGGCCGCACCGTCGCCACCGAGCACGACGAGCAGGTCCACGCCGTCGGCGACCGCCGCGCGCGCCATCGCGAGGGTGCCCGCGGCGTCGTGCGCGACCAGTTGCGTGAGCGAGGAGACGTGCGGACGCAGGGCGGCGGCGGTCGACCCGGCCATCCGGGCCGCCCGCCCCTTGCCCGACGCGGGGCAGACCAGTAAGGCTGCCCGCGTCACGTGGCGTCGTCGTAGTTCACGCGCTTCGAGGGCTCCGAAGCGGCGGCCTTCTCCGCCGGCATGTCGCCGTCGGAGTCCGACGGCGTGTAGTCGAACGGCGCGGCCTCGTTGTCGTCGAGGGCGTCCCAGCCCTCGGCGGCGCGGAGCTTGGCCTTGCGCTTGTCGTGGAGCCGGGCGACCTGGATCGCCATCTCGAACAGCACCGCCAACGCGATCGCCAGCACGACCATCGAGATCGGGTCGGTGCCCGGCGTCGCGACCGCGGCGAACACGAACAGGCCCATCAGCAGGCCCCGCCGCCACTTCGCCAGCTTCTCGTACGACACCACGCCCGCGCGGTTGAGCATCACCACGACCAGCGGCAACAGGAAGCTCACGCCGAAGATGAACAGCATCGTGATGACGAAGTTGATGTACTTGCTACCGGTGAGCGCCGTGGTCCAGTTCTCGCCACCGAAGCCGAGCAGGACCTTCAGGCCCTCGGGCACCACCAGGTAGGCGAGCACCGCACCGGCCACGAACAGCAGTGCCCCGATGCCGACGAACACCCGCGCGAAGTTGCGTTCCTTCGTGTACAGGCCGGGCGTGATGAACGCCCAGATCTGGTACAGCCACAGCGGGCTGAGCAGCACCGCGCCCGCCGCCGTACCGACCTGCAGCTGCACGAGGAAGATCTCGAACGGCTCGGTCTGCAGCAGCGCACAGCTGCCGTCACTGGTGATCTTGGCCCGGTACTGCTCCAGGTCGGGCTGGCAGTACGGCCCCGTCAGGATGTCTCCCAGCGACGGGATCGGGCCGAGCCGCACCTGGAACCAGATGAAGCCGAAGATGGCGCCGACGGCGATGACCAGCATCGCCAAGCCGAGGCGGTACCTCAGCTCGTAAAGGTGCTCTTTGAGCGACATCGTGCCGTCGGCACTACCCCGACGGCGCTTGCCGCGTTCCCGGCGCTCGGCGAACCACCGGAACGGACCTGCCACCTCGCGAACCGTCCTTACAAGTCAGGCAACCGGAAGGTCAGTTGTTGGTGGCTTTGTTCTGCGCGGTCTGCTCGATGGGCGGCGCGACCTGCGGCTGCTGGACCTGCGGCTGGGCCGGCGGCAGCTGCTGGATCGGCTGCTGCACGGGCTGCTGCTGAACCGGCTCGTCGTCCTTGGCGTCCGGGTCGCGCAGGCCCTTGGTCTCGGCCTTGAAGATCTTCGCCGACCGGCCGAGCGACCGCGCCATGTCCGGGAGCTTCTTCGCACCGAACAGCAAGATGATCACCACGGCGATGATGATCAGCTCGGTGGGTCCGAGGTTAGGCATTGCTGGTCCTCCCGTCTGCCCCGCGACGTCGATCGTACGCGGGGTTCGCCCTGGTGCGGGCTTGTTCCGGACGCCGTCGCTCGGCGAAGGCCACCTTCAGCGCGGCGGACCGCGCCCTCAGCAGACCGACGCCGTCGCCGACCCTGTCCCCCACCAGAGTGCGGGCGACTGGCGAATCGGCGCAAGGATCGGATGACTCGAACCCCGATCGCGACCAGCACGATCAGGCCGAGCGCGATCAGCGCCAGGGTCGGTGTGTACGGCACGAGCACACGTTATACGTCCTGGGTGGACAGCAGGTGATCTGCCCGGCGCAACGCTTCGCGGGCCCGGCGCACCACCTCGTCCGCGAGCTCGGCCGGCTGCTCCACGTGCACATCACCGCCGAGTCCGAGGAGCAGGCGGACCATCCACGACGAGTCGTCGTAGCGCATGAGGACACGCGTGCGGCCGTCCGACAGCTCCGCCGCGTGGTCGACCGGGTAGTACTCGGCGACCCAGTGCGCGTCCGGTTCGAGCAGAAGGACCGCGATCTTCTGATTGTCCCGTGGCTGGAACAAGCCCTCCGACGTATCGGTCTGCCGGGCGTGCGGCGGCGGGGCCGACGGTTCGCCGAGCACCGCCACGTCGTCGATCCGGTCGAGCCGGAACAACCGCACGCCGAGCGCCGTGCGGCACCACGCTTCGAGATAGCCACGGCCTTCCAGAAGCAGCAGCCGCATCGGATCGACTACCCGGTCGCTGATCTCGTCGTGCGACTGCGAGTAGTAGCGGATGCGCACGGCCCGCTCGCGCTTCACGGCGTCCTGCACGGCCGCACGGATCTCCGCGGTCTCCTCGCGTTCGAACGCGCCGAGCCCGACCACCATGCCCGCGGGCTGTGCCTTGCCGACGGCCGACTCGATCTTGGCGAGCGCCCGCTGCACCGCGTCGGTGTCGACCACCCCCGGTGTGTCCGCCAGCGCCCGCAGCGCCACCAGCAGCGACGCCGCCTCGGCCGCGGTGAGCCGCAGCGGCCGGTCCAGGCCGGCGTCGAAGGAGACGGTGATCGTCTCGCCCTCGAAGGACAGGTCGATCAGGTCGCCGGGACCGTAGCCGGGCAGGCCGCACATCCACAGCAGCTCGAGGTCCTTGCGCAGCTGCTTCGGCGTGATGCCGAAGTCGGCGGCGGCCTCCTTGATCGTGATGGCGGGCCGGTTGAGCAGGTACGGCACGAGTGCGAGCAGGCGCGGCAGCCGTTCGTTCGACGCGGTCACCGCGCTCCTTCCAGTGCACCCTGCAACCTGTCGCGAACGGACTTCGCCAGCACCTCTGGCTCCAGCACGACGACGTCGGGCCCGAACCCGGCGAGCCACTTGGCGGCCGAGTCGGGGAACTTCAGGTCGATCTCGACGACGTCGCCGCCGTCACGCTGCTCGACGACCTTCGCGTGCCGGCGCACGCCCTGCGCGCGGTCCTTGGCGACCCAGATCCGGGCGGGCGCCGTGTGCAGCGGATCGGCCTGCGTGCGGGCGATGAGGCTCATCAGGTCGGTACCTTCCGGCACCTTCACCACGCCCGGCTTGCCGACGGGCTTGACCTGCCCGACGACGCGGGAGAGGCGGAAGCAGCGGGTGTCGTCGCGGTCGCGGTCCCAGCCCACGAGGTACCACTTGCCGCGCCACGCGACGACACCCCACGGCTCGACCGTTCGTTCCTTGTGCCCGCCCGGCGGCGGCTTGCGGTAGCCGAACGAGACGACCTGCCCCGCCTGCACGGCCTGCAACAGCGGCGGGAACGCGGGCTCGTTCGCGCGCACCTTGGGTTCGACGGCGGCCGGGGCGTCCTGGTCGACGTCCACGCCGGCGGCCCTGAGCTTGATCAACGCCCCGTGCACCGCGCCGGTGAGCTGCGGTGAGTCCCACAGCCGGGCCGCGAGCGCCACCGCGGCGGCCTCGTCCGGTTCGAGGTCGATGTCGCCGAGCTCGTAGTCGCGCCGCGCGATGCGGTACCCGTCCTCCGCGCCCTCGGCGTTCGACTGCCGGCCGATCTCGAGCGGCACGCCGAGGTCGCGCAGCTCCGACTTGTCGCGTTCGAACATGCGGAAGAACGCCTCGTCCGTCGGCGCTTCGTGATAGCCGGGGACGATGGCGCGGATGCGGTCCGCTGTCAGGTACTGGCGGGTCGACAACAGACACAGCACCAGGTTGACGAGGCGTTCGGCACGAGCGATGGCCACGGACAAACCCTAACCCCGTGTGCTCGGAAACCTTGACATCACCTGTTGTGAACGGTCCGTTCAGAGCAGCGTCCGCAACTCTCGTACCAGTTCAACAGGTGCTTCCTCGGCCATGTGGTGTCCACAGTCGATGGCACGTACCTGCACGTCATCGGCCCATTCGGACCACACGGCGGGGAGGTCGTCGTACAACTCGCCGAGGTCGTCCTTCGCCGCCCACAACGCCAGCACCGGACACGCGATCCTCCGGCCAGCAGCCTGGTCCTCGTCGTCGTGCTGCCGGTCCACCTCCAGCCCCGCCCGGTAGTCGCCGCACATGGCGAGCACCGTCTCCGGGTCGTGGATGGCGCGCTGGAAGTCCACCCAGTTCTCGACGCCCATCGCGAGCGGTGTGTCGCTGGTAGCGCCGGCCGTACCAGAGGTCCGGGTCCTGGTTGATCATCGCGGCCGCGAGCTCCTGCTGGGCCAGGAAGAACCAGTGGTACCAGGACTTCGCGAACCGGTCGTCGCAGCGCCGCAGGTGGGCGCCGATCGGCAGCCCGTCCAGCACGGCCAGGTGGGTGACGCCGCCCGGATGGTCGAGCGCCAGCCGGATCGCCGCGGCCGCTCCACGGTCGTGTCCGACGACCGCGAACTTCTCGTGGCCCAGCGCGCGCATCAGCTGGATGAAGTCGCGTGCCATCGCACGCTTCGAGTAGTCGCCGGGCTTGCTGGACTCGCCGTAGCCGCGCAGGTCCGGGCACACCACCGTGTGGTCCGTGGCGAGCAACGGCGCGACGCGGTGCCACGTCGTGTGGGTCCGTGGATGGCCGTGCAGGAGGAGGACCGGTGGCCCTGCACCACCGGTCCTCACTCGCAGCACTGCCTCGCCGACATCGATGCGGCGCAAGGAGAATCCCTCGAACACTCCTGTCAGCTACCCGGCCCGGGGCGCGGGGAAACGGCGATGACGATCTCGGTGCCGGGATCGTGCGGGAGTTCCGTCGTGCCGGCCACGACGACGCTCGCCCGCCGCCACGGCTGTTCGCGCAGCATGAGCGGCAGTTCCTCGGCCAGCCACGCGGCGACGTGGCGGCGCTGGGCGGCGGAGTCACCGTCACGGGCCACCAGCCGGCGTTCCTGCTCGTCCAGGTCGCCCTGCACCCAGATGGACGCGTCGAGCCACGGGGCGAACTCGGCGCGGATGATCCCGGTGCCCTCGATCCACACGACGTCCGCTCCGGCGGCGACGCGGATCGCGCCGGGACGATGGCGCTCGACCCAGGCCGGCGGCCGGAACTCCACCGCCTCGCCCCGGTGCAGTGGCCGCAGGACGTGCTCGGCCATCAGGTCACCCCAGGCGAAGTACGCGTGGTGCCAGGCGACGTCGTCGGTGTGCACGACGTGTGACCTGGGAACGATCGTCCGGAGCCGGGCGGCGAGGGTGGACTTCCCGGCCCCTCCGCGCCCGTCGATGGCGACGAGCAGGGGACGTCCGGTGACGTGCGGCGCTTCTTCACGCAGGCGCCGCACGACATCGGTCAGCCGGACGACCCGCCAGCCCGTGGCCTCGGCCTCACCCGGATGCAGCCGCATCAGGTGCGGCCCACCCGGCCCTTCTCCCCGGCGGCCCAGCAGGTGAAGCCGGCGCAGTCGACCGTGTCGAAGCTGCCGGTGTCGGCCACCTTCCAGCTCCGGCCGTCCTTCGAGACGTCGGTCCCCGACGGTCCGACCGCCACCAGCCCGTTGCCCCGGTACGCGATCCCGGACCGGTAGCCGACCGGTGCGGTCGCCCCGGCCTTCCAGCCACGCCCGTCGTTGGTCGCGAACGCCGGCGTCGGGTCGGTCGGCTTGAGGTAGTCGCCGCCGATCGCCACACCCCGCCACGGCGTCTTGAACGCCACCGCGAACACCCCCGCCGCCTCACCGGACGGCATCGGCACCTCGGAGGCCTTCCAGGTCCGCCCAGCGTCACGGGACTCCAGAACGCGTGCTTTCGCGCCGCCGCCGGTCGCGATCCACGCGTGGTTGCCGCCCTCGATTTTGGCAGTCGTCACGCACTGCCCGGATGCCGCGAACGCGAACTCGCCGGGCAACGCGTCCGGCATGCCCTTGGTGTCGTTGACGTGCCACGACCGGCCGCCGTCCCACGTCCGCAGCACCCGGAACTTGCCGTCGACGGGGTCGCTGAGCGCCAGGCCGCGGAACCGGTCGAAGAACGCGACGCAGTCGTAGAACGCCTTCGGGTCGGTGTTGCGGAACGACTCCTGCCAGGTCTTACCGCCGTCGGAGGTGCGGTAGATCCGGGACGACTCGCCCTCGCCGATCGACAACGCCACGGCGTTGCGCGCGTCGAAGGCCTCGATGTCGCGGAACTCCAGCGCCGACGGTGTCCGGCGGCCCCACGGACTCCCAGGACCGGCCACCGTTCACGGTGCGCAGGACAGTGCCTTTTGAGCCGCTGACCCACGCGACCTGACCGGACACAGCCGACAAACCGCGCAACCGCGCGTCGGATCCGGTCGGTTTGAGCTCCCAGTACGGCGCTTCGGCCGAAGCGACCCCTGGAAGAACCAGGAAAGCGGCGAGTGCCGCCGCGATGATCCTCATGCGACGGCACTCTGCCAGTTCTCACAAGCCCGCTAAAGCGACGAAATGAGCCTTTCGACCCGCTCGTCCACCGCGCGGAACGGGTCCTTGCACAGCACCGTGCGCTGCGCCTGGTCGTTCAGCTTCAGGTGCACCCAGTCGACGGTGAAGTCGCGACCGGCGGCCTGCGCGGCGGCGATGAAGTCGCCGCGCAGCTTGGCCCGCGTGGTCTGCGGCGGGGTGTCCTTGGCGGCCTCGATCTCGCCGTCGTCGGTGACCCGCTCGACCTGGCCCTTGCGCTGCAGCAGGTCGAACACGCCCCGGCCGCGGCGGATGTCGTGGTAGGCGAGGTCGAGCTGGGCGATGCGCGGGTTCGACAGGTCCATGTTGTGCTTGGCCATGTACCGCTCCATCAGGCGGTTCTTGATGGCCCAGTCGATCTCGCGGTCGATCTTCGACAGGTCCTGCGCCTCGACCGCGTCCAGCGTCCGGCCCCACAGTTCGAGGACGCGCTGCGCCATCGGGTCCGGCGAGCGCTTGGCCACGTGCTCGGTGGCCTTCTCGAAGTACTCGCGCTGGATGTCCAGCGCGGAGGCTTCCTTGCCACCTGCCAGGCGCACCGTGCGGCGGCCCGTCAGGTCGTGGCTGATCTCGCGGATCGCGCGGATCGGGTTGTCCAGCGAGAAGTCCCGGAACTGGACGCCCTGCTCGATCATCTCCAGCACCAGGTTCGCGCTGCCCACCTTGAGCAGCGTCGTCACCTCGGACATGTTCGAGTCGCCGACGATGACGTGCAGGCGCCGGTAGCGCTCGGCGTCGGCGTGCGGCTCGTCGCGGGTGTTGATGATCGGGCGGGACCGCGTGGTCGCGGACGACACGCCCTCCCAGATGTGCTCGGCGCGCTGCGAGAGGCAGTACACGGCGCCGCGCGGGGTCTGCAGCACCTTGCCGGCGCCGCAGATCAGCTGGCGCGTGACCAGGAACGGCAGCAGCACGTCCGCGATCCGGGAGAACTCGCCGGCCCTGCGCCACCAGGTAGTTCTCGTGGCAGCCGTAGGAGTTGCCGGCGGAGTCGGTGTTGTTCTTGAACAGGAAGATGTCGCCGCCGATGCCCTCGTCGGCCAGTCTGCGCTCGGCGTCGACGAGCAGGTCCTCGAGAATCCGCTCACCCGCCTTGTCGTGCGTGACGAGCTGGGCCAGGTCGTCGCACTCGGCCGTGGCGTACTCGGGGTGCGAGCCGACGTCCAGGTAAAGCCGAGAACCGTTGCGCAGGAAGACGTTGGAAGAACGTCCCCAGGAGACGACCCGGCGGAACAAGTACCGCGCGACCTCGTCCGGGGACAGACGACGCTGCCCGTGGAAGGTGCAGGTCACCCCGAATTCTGTCTCAATGCCGAAGATCCGCCGCTGCATCCCTCAACAGTAGGCGACTTCCGGCCGTACGAGAGTGATCCGTTCGGGCGGCACGCCGGTTGCGGTTTAGTGTCGGAGGGGTGTGGAAACGGGTCAGCGCGCTGGACAAGAAGCTCATGAGCTCCTCTGCCGAACTGCCTCCGAGCAGGCTCGACAGGGGTTTCAAGAGGCTTTCGCGAGCCGCGAACCACAGCGTGCTGTGGTTCGTCGTCGCCACAATTCTGGCAACGGGGAAAGGCCCGTTCCGGCGGGGTGCGCTGCGGGGTCTCGCAGCCATCGCCGGGGCTTCGGCCAGCGCGAACCTGGTCGGGAAGTCACTTTTTCCGCGCCGTCGGCCCGCCGCCGACCTGCTCGCCGTGGAACGTCGCCTGTCGCGCCGTCCGACGTCGTCCTCGTTCCCGTCCGGACACTCCGCGTCGGCCGCCGCGTTCGCCACCGCGGTGGCCATGGAATCGCCCAAAGCGGGCGCCGTCGTCGCACCGATCGCGGCCGCCGTGGCGTACTCACGCGTGCACACAGGCGTGCATTGGCCTAGTGACGTTGCGGCGGGCGCGGCGGTGGGTGTCGGTGCCGCGCTGCTGACTCGCCGGTGGTGGCCCCTCGGGATGAACGAACCCGCGTCGGCCTACGAGCACGCCGACCTGACGCCGTTGCAAGAGGGCGAAGGCCTGGTCGTGGTGGTGAACCCGCACTCGGGTGCCGGCCCGGACCCCACCCCGCAGATCACCGAGGAGTGGCCGAAGGCGCAGATCGTCTCGATCGACGAGCTGGAGTCGCTGCCGGCCGCGAAGGCGGTGGGGGTGGCGGGCGGCGACGGTACGGTGGCCGCCGTGGCCGCTGTCGCCGCTGAGCGTGACCTACCGCTGGTGCTGATCCCCTCCGGCACGTTGAACCACTTCGCGCGTGATGTCGGCATCACGGGCCTGCACGACACGGCGCAGGCGGTCGCGGACGGCGTGGGCGTGCGGGTCGACCTCGCACAGGTCAACGACCAGTGGTTCGTGAACACGGCGTCGCTGGGCGGCTATCCGGACATGGTGCGGATCCGGGAGAAGCTGGAGAAGCGCTGGGGCAAGTGGCCGGCCGCGGTGATCGCGCTGGGTCGCGTGCTGCGCCAGGCACAGCCGCTGGAGATGACCATCGACGGCATGAAGCACCTGGTGTGGCTGCTGTTCGTGGGCAACGGACCGTATCGGCCCAAGGGGTTCGCACCGACGATGCGCCCGCGTCTGGACGACGGGCTGCTCGACGTTCGGTACGTGCGCGCTGACCGGCGCTTCTCTCGCGCCCGGTTCTTCGTGGGCGCCCTGCTGGGGTCGCTGGAGCAGTCGCGCACCTACAAGCACCGCGAGGTCGCCTCGTTGGACGTCGTCGTGCACGGCCGCCCCATCTCGATCGCGACGGACGGCGAGGTGCGCGGACAAAACACCCGCTTCGCGTTCCGTTCGCGTCCGGCGGCTCTCGGGATCTATCGGCCGTAGTTCGACCCTGTTCTTATTCGACATTGTCGAACGTGCGCAGGTAGAGTGCGTGCTGTGCCCGGACCTATTCAGTCCATCCAGCGCGCGGCCGAGGTGCTCAAGCTGCTCGCGCACGGCGGCGCGCACCAGCTGAGCGTCGGTGAGATCGCCCGCGCGCTCGACCTGCCGAAACCGACGGTCCACGGGATTCTGCGGACGTTGCACGACGTCGGGTTCGTTGAGCAGCCGGTGGAGGGTGGCAAGTACCGCCTGGGCGCCGCGCTGTTCCAGATCGGCACCTCGTACCTCGACGGCAACGAGCTGCGCGCCAAGGCGTTGAACTGGTCCGACTCGCTTGCCATGCGTGCGCGCGAGGCCGTGCGCATCGGCGTGATGCACGGCAAGCACGTGCTCGTCGTCCATCACGTCTTCCGGCCGGACAACAGCCGGCAGGCACTCGACACCGGCGCACTGCTGCCGTGGCACGCGACCGCGCTCGGCAAGGTGCTGGTCGCGTTCGGCGAGTGGCCCGACGGCGATCTGCAGCGGTTCACCCGGCACACGCTCACCGGCGCGGAACTGCGCACCGCGCTGGACGAGACCCTGGTCCGTGACTGGGCCTACGACCTGCACGAACTCGTCGAGGGTGAAGCCTCGCTCGCGGCGCCGATCCGCGACGGGCGTGGCGCGGTCGTCGGCGCGGTGGGCATCTCCGGTCCCGTCGAGCGGCTGTGCGAGTCACCCGATCAGCCGCCTCGCCTCGAACTCGTGTCCTACGTACGTGAGGCAGCTCGCAGCGTTTCGAGGGAGCTCGGCGGCCTGTCCTGGTAGTAGGCTGACACCGTTCGACAATGTCGAACGATTCTGGGTACGAACGCAGGTACACAGAGAGGTGTGCACGGTGGCCTACATCGCGGCGATCGACCAGGGCACGACGTCGTCCCGGTGCATCGTGTTCGACTCCTCCGGCGCGATCGTGTCGGTCGCTCAGCGCGAGCACCGGCAGATCTTCCCCAGGCCGGGCTGGGTGGAGCACGACGCGACCGAGATCTGGGCGAACGTGCGGTCCGTCGTTCGCGACGCCCTCTCCCAGGCCTCGCTGACCCACGCCGACATCGCCGCGTTCGGCATCACGAACCAGCGCGAGACGACCGTGGTCTGGGACCGCGAGACCGGCGAGCCCGTGCACAACGCGATCGTCTGGCAGGACACGCGCACGGACGCGTTGATCAAACAGCTCGGCGACCAGGACCGGTTCCGCGAACGCTCCGGACTGCCGCTCGCCACCTACTTCTCCGGGCCGAAGCTGCGGTGGCTGCTGGACAACGTCGAGGGGCTGCGTGCGCGCGCTGACCGCGGCGAAGTTCTGTTCGGCACCATGGACACCTGGCTCATCTGGAACCTGACCGGCCGTCACGTCACCGACGTGACGAACGCGTCGCGCACCATGCTGATGAACCTGGAGACCCTGGACTGGGATCCGGAGCTGGTGTCCGCCATGGACGTTCCACTCGCGATGCTCCCCGAGATCCGGTCCTCCTCCGAGGTGTACGGCACGCACGAGGGCGTGCCCGTCGCGTCGGCGCTCGGCGACCAGCAGGCCGCGCTGTTCGGGCAGACGTGTTTCGCGCCCGGCGAAGGCAAGTGCACGTACGGCACGGGCGCGTTCCTGCTGATCAACACGGGCGACCAGCCGGTGCGCTCGCAGAACGGCCTGCTGACCACGGTCGGCTACAAGATCGGCGACCAGCCCGCCGCGTACGCCCTGGAAGGTGCGGTCGCGGTGACCGGCGCGCTGGTGCAGTGGTTCCGCGACAACATCGGCCTGATCTCGTCGGCGGCGGAGATCGAGACGCTGGCGCGCACGGTGGACGACAACGGTGGCGCGTACTTCGTGCCGGCGTTCTCCGGATTGTTCGCGCCGCACTGGCGTTCCGACGCGCGTGGCGTGATCGCGGGCCTGACGGGCTACATCTCGCGCGGACACCTCGCACGGGCCGTGCTGGAGGCATCGGCGTGGCAGACCCGCGAGGTCGTGGACGCGATGAACGCCGACTCCGGTGTGGACCTCACGACGTTGCGGGTCGACGGCGGTATGACGGCGAACAACCTGCTCATGCAGTTCCTGGCGGACGTGCTGGACGTACCGGTGGTGCGCCCGATCGTGGCCGAGACGACGTGCCTCGGCGCGGCGTACGCGGCCGGTCTCGCGGTGGGCTACTGGCCCTCCGTCGAGGCCCTGAAAGCGAACTGGCACAAGGCGGCCGAATGGGAGCCGTCGATGGAACCGGCGGCGCGAGCTCGCGGCTACCGGAAGTGGAAGAAGGCGGTCGAGCGGACCGTCGGGTGGATGGACGAGGACGATGACTGACGTTTCTTCTGGACTTTCTTCTGGCCTATCTCTTGGCCTGACTCAGCGGGCGCGCGCTCGTGAGGAACTGCAGCACGGCAAGTTCGACGTCGTCGTGATCGGCGGCGGCATCCTGGGCATCTCGACCACGTGGGCCGCGGCGCGTTCCGGGCTCCGGGTCGCACTGGTGGAGAGCGGCGACTTCGCGGGCGCGACGTCGTCCGCGTCGTCGAAGCTCGTGCACGGCGGCCTGCGCTACCTCGCGATGGGCCCGTCGGCTGTGCCGATGGTGCACGAGAACCACAAGGAACGCCGGGCCCTGGGCGACCACCTCGCCCCGCACCTGGTGCGCCCGTTGCCGTTCCTCGTCCCCGTCTACAAGGGAGGCCCGCACTCGCGCTTCGTGCTCGGGGCGGGCGTGACGCTGTACTCCGCGCTGTCGGGCTTCGGCGACGGCATGGGGAAGGTCCTGTCGGCGCGCAGGGCCGTTGAGTGGGTGCCTGACCTGCGCGCCGACGGTCTGCGCGGTGCCGCGATGTACTACGACCACCAGATGAACGACAGCCGCGTGGCGATCACCGCCGCGCGCGCCGCCGCCGAGGCCGGTGCCGTGCTGCTCAACCACATCTCGGTCGCGGGCCTGCGCAAGACCGGTTCGAAGGTGACCGGCGTCGAGCTGCGCGACGAGCTGGGCGAGTTCGGCGTCGACGCCTCGGTGGTCGTGAACGCCACCGGCCCGTGGCTCGATGTGCTGCGGCGCATGGAGGATCCCGCCGCCGACCCGTCGATCCGCCTGTCGAAGGGCTCGCACCTGGTGATGCGGACGTCGTCGGAGTGGAAGGCCGCGCTGACGATCCCGGTCGACGACGTGCGCGTGTCGTTCGCGATCCCGTGGGAGGGCCACCTCCTGCTCGGCACCACGGACGAGGCCTACGAGGGCGACCCGGCTCTGGTCTCCTGCACGGACGCCGACGTCGACCAGATCATGTCCGAGGCCGGTGTCGCCGTGACCGGCCTGGACAAGGCGAACCTCGCGTACACGTTCGCGGGCCTGCGGGTGCTGCCCGGCGGTCCCGGCGACACCTCGCACGCCAAGCGCGAGACCGTGATCACCGCCGGCGCCGGCGGCATGATCAGCGTGGCCGGCGGCAAGTGGACGACGTTCCGCAAGATCGGCGCCACCGTGCTGGCGCGGGTGAACTCGGAGCTGGGCCGCACCTTCGACGGCCCGCTGGACGGCGTGGCGCTGCCGGGTTCCGCACTGCCGGAGACCGTCGGCGACGTGCTGCACACCGCCTGGGACGGCCTGCCCGACGACGTGGTGCGCCACCTCGCCACCCACTACGGCACGACGTCGCACGAGGTCGTCGCGCTCGGCCTGGCGAACCCGGCGCTGCTGGAGCGCGTGCACCCGGACGGCCCCGACATCTGGGCCCAGGTCGAGCACGCCCGCCGCACCGAGTGGGCGTCCGAAGTGGACGACGTACTGCGCCGCCGCACCACCGTGATGGTCCGCGGCCTGGACTCGCCCGAGGTCCGTACGCGCGTGTCGGAACTGCTCGCTTCCTGAGGTTCGGCAACCTCCTGGGTCGCTGGTGCGTGTCATCCCCGGAACGCACAACCGTGCCGAAGGGGATGACATGGCGATCAGAGGGTGGAAAGCGGCCGCCGCGAGCTTGGCGGTCATGGGTCTGGGCCTCGGACAGGTGCCGGCGAGCGCCGCACCGGCATGGGCCACCGATCATTTCAAGCTGTGTTTGCCCGGCTTCGACTGCGGTCTGATGTACATCGAGGGCTGGATCACCTGGGGCAACCGGACGGCGTCTGTGGTGGTGGACCACCACAACTACGGCGGCAACGTGACGGGGCACTTCACCGGCTACGCGGGATCCACCAAGGTCGACAACGAAGTGACGTCTGGCGACACCCAGTTCGTCATCGGGAATCCGAACCTTCCCGGCGGGATCAACCGGATCAAGAGCCAGGCCTGTGTCAGCGGTGACGGGGGCGCGTTCGTGTGCACCACCCCTCCGTGGCACGACATCCGCGACTAGCGGTTCATCCCGAGTTCGACCAGGTAGGCGTCGATGATCTGCTCCCGGATCGGGGGCAGGTCGTCGACCGCAATCAGTCCGGCCTCTAAGCGATCTCCCGCACCAGCCTCCGGCACACGTGGACGCGCTCGAACCGTTGGCGCATCTCGGTTTCCCGCTCGATCCTGGCATGCAGGAACGCGCCCACCGGCATCAGCCCGTGCTTGGCGCTCAGCACCGTGCCGACCTCATCGGCAGACGCGTACACGTGCAGGTATCGGCTCGTCTCCACGAAACCGTTGCGCGCGAACCAGCCCAGTGCCGCCTTGTCCTCGCGCGTCCAGGCATCGACCTGCCGCACCCCGCAACGTTCCAGCCGCCGCAAGGCCTCCTTCAGCAACCCCGTGGCGACACCGCGGCCCCGATGGTCCGGGTGCGCCACCACCGTGTCGATCGTGGCCTCCGGGCCGGACACCGACACGTCCAGCGCACCGACGACCACACTGCCGTCGATCGCGACCAGTTCCAGATCCGTGCGGCGCCTGGCCTGCCACACGTCGTCGTGGTAGCTCGTGGCCAGGAATCCCAGCACCCGGCAGCGCAGCCACGACGTCTCGTCCGCCGGCTCGTAGTCGCGGACCGCCACGCCGGGCCCGCCCACCACGGCAGGCCTGCCAGGGGCCCCCAGCAGGCCCACTCCCTCAGCCCGACCCCTCGCGGCGTCGACCACGTGTCCCCCAAACCGTTCCAGCCGGTCGTCTCCTCCCAGGGTTCCGGATATCGCCCCTGGTCGCACCTGACATTTCCGGTCACCGTTGCCAGGAACATACTCGGTATGCATACTCAGTACGCATGTCGGTCAAACACGGTCTGCTGGCGCTTCTGGAGCGCGGACCCATGTACGGCTACCAGCTCCGGACGGCGTTCGACGCCGCCACCGGAGGCACGTGGCCGTTGAACATCGGGCAGGTCTACACGACGTTGTCGCGCCTGGAACGCGACGACCTGGTCGTCGCGCTGCCCGAGAACGAGGGCCAGCGGCCCTACGAGATCACCGCACCGGGCCGCGACGAGCTCAAGAAGTGGTTCGCCTCCCCTGTGCGGCGCAGTGACCGGCCGCGGGACGAGGTCTCGATCAAGCTCGCCCTCGCGATCACCACGCCCGGCGTCGACGTCGCCAAGGTCGTGATGACGCAGCGCACGGCCACGATGCGGACGCTGCAGGAGTACACGCGGCTGAAGACGCAACCCGGCGAGCTGCCGTGGCTGCTCGTGCTGGACGCGATGATCTTCCAGGCCGAGGCCGAGCTGCGCTGGCTCGACCACTGCGAGGCGAGCCTCGTCCGCTACGAGCCGCAGGTCCCGCGCACCACGGACGTCGAGGTGCCGAGATGACCGTTCTCGAACTGCGCGACGTCCACCGGGTCCACGGCACCGGCGAGACCGCGGTCAACGCGCTCAACGGCGTCTTCATCTCGGTCGACCCCGGCGAGCTCGTCGCCGTGATGGGCCCGTCCGGCTCCGGCAAGTCGACGCTGCTCAACCTCGCGGGTGGCCTCGACCGTCCGACGAGCGGCGACGTGCTGGTCGACGGCACGAGCCTGCGATCCTGCTCCCGCAAGCAGCTCGCCGCCTGGCGCCGCAAGCGGATCGGCTACGTCTTCCAGGACCTCAACCTCATCGCGAGCCTCACCGCCGCGGAGAACGTCGCACTCCCCCTCGACCTCGACGGTGTCCGCAGGACCCGCCGACTGGCCGAGCAGGCACTGTCCGAAGTGGACCTGGATGGCTACGCGGACCGCTTCCCGGACGAGATGTCCGGCGGCCAGCAGCAACGTGTGGCCATCGCCAGGGCACTGATCGGCGAGCGCCGACTGGTCCTCGCCGACGAACCGACCGGCGCACTCGACTCCCGCACCGGCGAGGCCGTGCTGCGGCTGCTCAGGTCCAAAGTGGACGCCGGAGCCGCCGCCGTCCTCGTCACGCACGACGCCCGCCACGCCGCCTGGGCCGACCGGGTCGTCTTCCTGCGCGACGGTGTCGTGGTCGACGTCTCGCAGCGCGACCAGCCAGAAGAACTGCTGAGCACGCCGTGAACGGCTGGCGCGCGGCACTGCGCATCGCCTGGCGTGAGGCCCGGAAGTCCCGCGGCCGCTCGGCCCTCGTCGTGGCGCTGATCCTCGTCCCCGTCGCGGCGTTGTCCTTCACGGCGATCGTCTTCGACTCGTCCGAACTGACCCCGGCCGAGGACTCGGCGCGCCGCATGGGTACCGCGCAGGCGCTGGTGAGCTGGAACTACCGCGGCCCCGTCATCCAGCAACCGACCAGCGACTCCGCGATCCCGGTCGGCGACGTGGAAGGCCAGGAGCCGTCGGAAGAACGGCTCCGCGCCCTGCTCCCCGCCGCGGACCTGGTACCCGTCGAACGCGGCGGCGTCAGCATCCGCACGACCGCGGGTGTCGGGCGCGCCGCTGTCCGGCAGCTCGACCTGAACAACCCGCTGACCAAGGGCATGATCACCGTGCTGGAGGGCAGGCCCGCCCTGTCCCAGCAGGAGATCACGTTGTCCCGCAAGGCGATGAGCCGCACCGGCGCCAGGCTGGGCGGCACCGTCACCACCGAGGACGGCCGCGCGTTCACCGTCGTGGGCGTCGTCGAGGAACCGAACAGCCTCGACAACACCACGGTGGTGGCGCTCCCGGGCACCTTCGAGAAGGCCGAGCGGTCCTGGCTCGTGACGACCCCGCTCGACTGGGCGAAGGTCAAGGAGCTCAACAAGTCCGGCATCGCGGTGCTGTCGCGCACCGTCCTGCACGACCTGCCGGCCGCGGCCGACCGCTACCCGCAACTGCGCGACTCGAACGACCTGAGCGCCGACGTCCTCGTCCTGGTCGCGGGCCTGGCCGTGCTGGAGATGTCCCTGCTCGCCGGCTCCGCCCTGGCCGTCGGCGCCCGCCGCCGCAAACGCGACCTCGCCCTGGTCGCCGCGGTCGGTGGCGCGCCCGCCCACATCCGCCGCATCGTCCTGGCCGACGGGGTCGTGCTCGGCACCCTGGCCGCCCTTGGTGGCGTCGCGCTCGGCGTGTTCGCGGCGGTCGTCAGCCGTCCGCTCGTCGAGTGGATCCTCGCGGAACGCTTTGGCGCACAACGCTTCTTCCCGTCCGCTCTCGCCACGCTGGCGTTGCTCGCGATCGTCACCGGTGTCCTGGCCGCCCTCGTCCCCGCGTGGATCTCGTCGCGCCAGGACGTCGTCACGGCACTGGCCGGCCGCCGGGGCATCACCCGTTCCCGCCGCCGCTGGCTGGTCCTTGGCCTGATCCTGGTGGCGGGCGGCGTGGCCGTCGGCATCCTCAGCGCGGTCCGGACGCAGGTCGTCGGCATCCTCGTCGCCCTGATCCTCACCGAGATCGGCCTGGTCCTCTGCACCCCGGCGTTGCTCGGTCTGCTGGCCCGCGCCGGCCGGTGGCTCCCGGTCGCGCTGCGCATCGCCCTGCGCGACGCCTCCCGCAACCGCACCGCCGCCGCACCCGCGATCTCCGCGGTGATGGCGGCCGTGATCGGCACCGTCGCCGTCAGCGTCATGCTGACGTCCTACGGAGAACAGGAAGCCGGCCAGCTGGCGGGCAACATGGGCGACGTCTCCGTCTACCGCCTGGACGACCTCGGCAAGGCAGGCACCCCCGCCGTCCCGCCGTCCGTGGCCGACGCCATCCGCGCCACCATGCCCGTGGCGGAGACCCACGAGATCAAGCTCCTCTCGTGCGACGGCGGCCCCTGCTTCGCCCACATCCGCCCACCGGCGGACCGCGAGTGCCCCTACGTCCTCGACGTCCTGCACCGCGAACCGACCGAGGCGGAACAGAAAGCCGCTCTGGCCGACCAGCGCTGCACCGACGCCGACCGCCGCCACAGCTACTTCGGCACCTTCAACAGCCCGAACGGTTTCCTGGTGGTCGCACCCCCGAACGCCGCCCGCGCCCTCCTGAACCTGCGCCCGGAAGACGCCGCCGCCGCCGAAACCGCTCTGCGCGAAGGCAAAGTCGTCGTCAACGACCCCGATCAGCTAGCCGGCGGCCAGGTACTGGTGGCCACCGGCCTGCAGGCCACCACGATCCCGGCCCCCGGCCACGCGACACCGGCCCGCCAGTCCGTCCCGCTGGCGATGATGACCGAACAGACCGCCCGCGCCCTGGGCTTCGACGTGGCCACGTTCACCATGTACGCCACCACGACCCGCATGCCCACCGAAGCCGAACAGGACGCACTGACCGCGGCCCTGGGCGGCGAGTACGAGGTCACCGTGGACCGCCCGACCGATTCCGACATCCAGCAGGTACTCGGCCTCCTGGGCCTGGTGGCCGGCATCATCACCCTCGCGGCCGCCGCCCTGGCCACCGGCCTGGCCGCCGCCGACGGCCGCCGCGACCTCACCACCCTCGCCGCCGTGGGCGCCGCACCAGGCCTGCGCAAACTCCTGTCCCTGAGCCAGGCGGGCGTGATCGCGGGCATCGGCGGCCTCCTGGGCACCGCCGCGGGTGTCGGTTCGGCCCTGGCCCTGCTGGCAGCGCTCAACGTGGGCTACCAGAACCTCTGGCCCCAGCCCGAGCTGAACCCGCTGACCGTCCCCTGGCCCAACGTCGCCGTCTCACTGCTGGTGGTCCCCGGCGTGGCGATGCTGGGCGCCGCCCTCTTCACCCGTTCCCGCCTGCCGATCGAACGCCGCGAATAGGCTCAGGTGGTGACTACCTTCGCGATAGTGCACGGGGCAGGCGACGTCGGCTGGTCGTGGCACCGGGTGGCCGGCGCCCTGGAAGCCATGGGCCACACCGTCGTCGCCCCCGACCTCCCGACCGAGGACGAGACCAAGGACCTGACGGACTGGGCCACCACGGTGGTCGACGCTCTTCCGTCCACTTCGGACGTAGTCGTCGTCGGCCACTCGTTCGGCGGCTTCACCGCGCCTCTCGTCGCCGCCCGCGTCAACGCCAAGGCACTGATCCTCGTCACCGCGATGATCCCGCGCCCCGGCGAGGCACCGGGCGACTGGTGGGCGCTTGCCGGTTACGCGGACTCCGGCCTGGAAGACCAGTTCTGGCACGACGTTCCACCGGATCTCGCCGAGCAGTCGCAGAAGCGGGAGCGCGGCATGTCGGAGAACGCCATGGTGCGGCCGTGGCCTCTCGACGCCTGGCCGTCGGTACCCACGCACTTCATCCTCTGCACCGAGGACCGCTACTTCACCCCGGACTTCATGCGCCGGGTGGTCGCGGACCGCCTCGGCGTCGAACCGGTGGAGCTGGCAGCGGGCCACTGCGCCCAGCTGAGCCGGCCGGTGGCACTGGCGGAGTTGCTGGCGCGGATCAGCCAGCCGCCGTTCTTGTCCCCTGCCCGGATCGTGGCCGACCGGGTCGTGCTGCGCAAGGTCCGCGCCGCCGACCGAGAGAGGTTCATCGAGCTGCAGACCGACCCGGAGGTCTTCGCGTACCTCGGCGGTCCGCGTTCCCGAGAGGCGGTCGAACGGCGGATCGAGGAGATCGGCCTGTCCGCCCTGACCGCCGCGCCCGCCGCCTTCGTCATCGCGGACCAGGCCACCGACCAGCTCATCGGAACGCTGGAACTGAAACTGCGCGCCGCCGACCTGCCCGGACACGTCACCGAAGGCGGCGAGGAACTCGAACTGGGTTACCTGATGCACCGCGACGCCTGGGGAGCCGGACTGGCGTTCGAGGCCACCACCGCCCTCCTGCGCGCGGCCGCGGCCGAACTGCCCGACCAGCCGGTCCTCGTCGTGACCCAGACGGCCAACGAGCGGTCGCTGAAACTGGCCGCGCGCCTGGGGTTCGAGCCGGTCGGCACGTTCGAGGAATGGGACGCCGAGCAGACGCTCGGGACGGCCCGCCTGCACTCGTTCAAGGCCTGAAACGACGAAGGCCCCGGCGGACCGCCGAGGCGCTCGCGCATGTTGAGGGTCGCAGCTCGGCGCGTCGGAGGGGTAAGGACCCGAACGGGCGTGTCCTGCGGGTGCGACGCACGGCAGGCTCAGACATATGGAACCGAACCAGGGGAACCCAGGTGAGCAAGCCGACCGATTAGTCCGCGCGGCACTGGAGGCGCGAACGACGGCACGAGATGCGACCGGCACCGAGAAGACCGAGCTACTCGTCCAGGCGACGCTCGACGCCACGTTGGCGACGTTCTTCGAGCTGCGACGCGTCAACATCGGCACGGAGGAGTACGTTGCGGCGCTGCGCAAACACTCGGCCTGGCTGGAGGAGCACCACGGGGCGCTGGGCAGCCATGGGCGTGCACTGCAAACGCAGGCGCAGCGATGGACCGGCACTCCGGTGCGCTGCACGAGTTCGAGCGGGCGAGCAGGAGAGTGGAGCGCTGAAGGCGTTCCGCGGCTGATGGCTGTGCTGGACGATTTCCTCGAACTCGTCGCGGCGCGGTGATGGGCAAGGAGATGTTGCAGTGGCAGGTAAGTATGAGCCGTTGGCCCAGTCACCTGGCCGCGCTGGCGGCGGCCGGCCGGTGGAACTGGCGGACCTGCTGGCGCGTTGCGCACGCTGACGCAAGGGTCCCCTTGGGAATCGGCTCCCCCGCGTCCCAAAGTACAAGGCGGTACCGACAAGATCGGAAACCAGAGCGCACGGCCCGCACGCTCTGGGAACGCCCAGGACCGAAGCCGAAGGCGAGGCGTCCTCCCACCGCGAGGCCGAAGCCGAGCCGTCCCTGAGCGCAAGCTCCCGGCAACGCAAGCACCTACGAAACAGGCGGCCGCCCAACGAAACAGGCGTGCCATCAACCCGCCGGTGGCGCTATCCCCCGATCAGATTGCCGGGGTCTGGGGCAGAGCCCCAGGAAACGCACGCAACGCAAGCTCGCCGCCCACAAGGCGACCAACCCACAAGGTCGCGCCCGCAAGGTGACCACTCGCAAGGCGACCGCCCGCAAAGCGACCACCCGCAAGCCGCCCAACAGCACAAGGCCCCCCATCCAGAAGCCGAAGGCCCGAACGCCGAAGGCCCCCGGCGGACCGGGGGCCTTCGGCACAGCAACGAGGGACTACTTCGACTTGTCGTCGGGCGGCAGCTCGACGTCCTCGACGGCCTTGCCGTCTTTGGTGGGCGCGGGCAGCAACGCGTCCAGCGCCGCGCCGGCGATCCGGCGGAACGCCCGCCGGGGCCGGGCCCGTTCCAGGACCGCGATCTCCAGCTTGTCCGCGGGCAGCAGCTCCGGCTTGCCGTTGCCGGTGGACGGAGAGCCGGCGGACAGCGCCTTCACCGCGGCCGGCACGGCCTCGGCCAGGGTCAGGCCGTCCACGAAGGAGTCCTTCAGCGCCGTGTTGGGGGCATCGACGGCGCCACCCATCACGATGTACTGCGGTTCGTCCACAATGGATCCGTCGTAGGTCAGCCGGTAGAGCGTGTCCGTGGCCGACGAGTCGCCGACCTCGGCCACGCAGATCTCCACCTCGAACGGCTTGATCTGCTCGGTGAAGTAGGTGCCGAGTGTGGTCGCGTAGACGTTCGCGAGCGAGCGGGAGGTCACGTCACGCGGGTCGTTCTGGTATCCGCGGACGTCGGCGAACCGGATGCCCGCCTGGCGCAGGTTCTCGAACTCGCTGTAGCGGCCGACGGCGGCGAAGCCGATGCGGTCGTAGATCTCCGAGACCTTGTGCAGCGTGCTGGAAGGGTTCTCCGCGACGAACAGAATGCCGTCGGCGTACTTCAGCACGATGACGCTGCGACCCCTGGCGATGCCCTTGCGGGCGTACTCGGAGCGATCGCGCATCACCTGCTCTGCCGATGCGTACAGCGGCATCGTCATGGGTGGTGCTCCTGACGTCGAACCTGATGGGGACTCAGCCTGAGGGGCGGGACCGGCGGCCTTCGACGACCGTCTCCGACACCGTGGCGACCTGGGGTTCCGGCACCTCGACGGCGCCGTCGGCACCGTTGATCGTGACCACGACCGGGTAGAGGCGGCGGACCGGGTCCGGACCGCCCGTCGCCGAGTCGTCGTCCGCCGCGTCGTACAGCGCTTCCACGACCGAGCGGATCGCGGCGTCGGCGTCCGCGTCCGGGTTGTAGAGCTTCTTCAGCGCCGACTTCGCGAACAGCGAGCCCGAGCCGACGGCCTGGTAGCCCTGCGACTCCTCGTAACGGCCACCGGTGACGTCGTAGGACACGATGCGGCCCGCGCGCTCCGAGTCCGTGGCCGAGGTGTCGTAGCCGGCGAACAGGGGCACCACGGCGAGGCCGGCCATGGCCGCGTCGAGGTTGCCCCTGATCATCGCCGAGAGCCGGTTCGCCTTGCCGTCGAGTGACAGCGAGACGCCCTCGATCTTCTCGTAGTGCCGCAGCTCGACCGTGTACAGCCGGACGATCTCGATCGCGATGCCCGCGGTGCCCGCGATGCCGACGGCCGAATGGTCGTCGGTCACGAAGACCTTCTTCATGTCGCGCTGGGCGATGACGTTGCCCATCGTCGCGCGCCGGTCACCGGCGATCACGACGCCACCTTTGTAGGTGGCCGCGACGATCGTCGTCCCGTGGGGGGCCTGGACGGTCCCCTCCGGGAGCTTCCGGGCGGAAGGCAGCATGTCCGGCGCCTGCGCCCGCAAGAAGTCCGTGAACGACGACGAGCCCGGCGTCAGGTACGCCGAAGGCAACGCCGCGGCCGGGTAACGCCCGGTCGAGCTGTGGTCCATGTGTTGGTTGTTCTCCCGTCCCCGAGTTGGTCAGCAGGCCGCCAGAGGCCTACTGGCCACCCTTTTGCACGTAAGCGCGGACGAAGTCCTCCGCGTTCTCCTCGAGCACGTCGTCGATCTCGTCGAGGATCGCGTCCACGTCCTCGCCGAGCTTCTCGCGGCGTTCCTGACCTGCGCCGGCGGCACCGTCCTCGCCGTCGTCGCCGTCGCCACCGCCCTGGTGCTGCTTCTGTTCCTGGGACATCTCGGCCTCCCGCTAACTCGCCTGACAAGAACACTACCCAGCGGCACCGACAAAAACCCTGAGCCACTCGGGTAGACGATCACCCGCGGGTCAGTGCGTCCACCAGTTGCTCAGCGGTGTCGGAGGCCTCCAACAGGGCTCCGACGTGCGCTTTCGTGCCGCGCAGCGGTTCGAGCGTCGGGATTCGGACGAGCGATTCTCGACCGAGATCAAAGATCACCGAGTCCCAGGATGCGGCCGCGACCGAGGTCGGGTAACGCTCCAGGCACCGGCCGCGGAAGTACGCACGTGTGTCCTCCGGCGGCGTGGTGACGGCCGCGCGCACCTCTTCCTCGCTCACCAGTCGCTTCATCGAGCCGCGCGCGACCAGGCGGTTGTAGAGGCCCTTGTCCAGCCGGACGTCGGAGTACTGCAGGTCGACCAGGTTCAGCCGGGCAGCCCCCCACTCCAGGCCGTCGCGCTGCCGGTAGCCCTCGAGCAGCCGCAGCTTGGCGACCCAGTCGAGCCGGTCCGCGCACTCCGCGGGGTCGCGGGCCAGCGCGTCGAGCACCTCGCCCCACACGCGCAGCACGTCGCGGTCGCCGATGCCCTCCTTCTCCACGAACGCGGCCGCGCGCTCGTGGTAGGCGAACTGGACGTCCAGGCCGGTGAACTTGCGCCCGCCGGTCATCTCGACCTTGGTCTTCAGCGTCGGGTCGTGGCTGATCTGGTGCACCGCGCGCACCGGGTCGACCATGCGCAGGTCGTCGAACCGCATCCCGGCCTCGATCATGTCGAGGACGATCGACGTGGTGCCGACCTTGAGGTACGTGGAGTACTCGGCCAGGTTCGCGTCGCCGATGATCACGTGCAGCCGGCGGTACTTGTCCGCGTCCGCGTGCGGCTCGTCGCGCGTGTTGATGATGCCGCGCTTGAGCGTGGTCTCCAGGCCGACCTCGACCTCGATGTAGTCGGAGCGCTGGGAGAGCTGGTAGCCCGCCTCCTCGCCGGAGGGCCCGATGCCGACCCGGCCGGAACCGGTCATGACCTGGCGCGACACGAAGAACGGCGTGAGGCCCGCGATGACGGCCGTGAACGGCGTCGACCGCTGCATCAGGTAGTTCTCGTGCGTGCCGTACGACGCGCCCTTGCCGTCGACGTTGTTCTTGTACAGCTGCAGGCGGGGCTGGCCGGGCACGGTGGCGGCCTTCAGCGCGGCCTCCTCCATCACCCGTTCCCCCGCCTTGTCCCAGATCACCGCGTCACGCGCGTTGGTGACCTCGGGAGCCGAGTACTCGGGGTGCGCGTGGTCGACGTAGAGCCGCGCGCCGTTGGTGAGGATGACGTTGGCCGCGCCGAGGTCCTCGACGTCGGAGTCGGCGGGATGACCACCGGGACTGCCCAGATCGAACCCGCGCGCGTCGCGCAACGGTGACTCCACCTCGTAGTCCCAGCGCGCCCGCCTGGCGCGCGGTATGTCCGCCGCCGCCGCGTACGCAAGAACCACCTGTGTCGAAGTGAGCACCGGGTTCGCGGTCGCGTCGCCCGGCACTGAGATGCCGTACTCGACCTCGGTTCCCATGATCCGCCGCATACGCAACACCTTACGACCTGACCCCGACAACAGTGAGAGGGAGAGCTGTCGCGATGAAGCTCCCCTCACCCTATTCACCCAAGTGCCAGTACCGGGGGTTCACCCGGACGCGAGTCCAGCAGCTGGACGGATGCGCGAGGCCCCTCGTGAGGGTCCGAACGCCGCGGCCACGGCCAGCGCGACCACCGCCACCGCCCCGATGACCAGCGGCAAGACCACCGACAGCCCGGCAGCGTCATGTCGATGCCGGTCGACAGGATCGCGATCTGCGCGTAACCGAACCCGAGAACACCGCCACCGATCACCCCGACCAAGGACAACATGATCGCTTCAGCGATGACTCCGCCCTGCAGTCCGCCCCTAGTGACACCCAAGGCGCGCCTAAGTGCGAGCTCCTTGCGGCGTTCCTGCACCGAGATCGTCAGGGCGGTACCGATACCGGTGATGGCGACCGCCACGGACAGTCCGAGCAGCACCATCATCAGCACCGTGCCGAGGTGCAGGTACCGGTCCGCCTCCGCACGCTCGTCCGCGTCCGTCCGCACGATGACGGTCGGGTTGTTCGGCAGCGCGGCCTGCAGGTTCGCCCGGAACCGGGCCGGGTCGACGCCGGGCTTCAACGCGACCAGCACCTTCTCCGCGCGCTCCCGAGGTCAGGCCGCCGACGATCGGCGTGTAGCCGGTGATGCTGCCCGGAATGGTGCCGACGACCTTGAACTGCCTGCCGCCGGCCTCGACGAACGGCCGGCCGTCCCAGTGCGGCGGCACGAGCGCCGTCCCGGCGGCGAGCTGCTCGGCGCCGCCCACGTTCTGCGCCTTGAGCCAGGTCCGGAACTGCTCGGGGTCGACGCCCGCGGCGCTGTCCCCGGTCTTGTGCAGGACGACGCCGGCGGCCACCTCGGGCAACGTCGGGATCGACGGCAGCGGCCGCTCGCCCGCGTCCACCACGGTGGCGTCCGGGCGTTCCTCGTTGGCGTAGGCGTACGTCATCTCCTGCGCTCCGCCCAGCACGACCAGGAAGAACGTCACCATCGAGCTGGCCAGCAGCAACGGCAGCGCGACCGAGGCCGAGCGCTGCGGCATCCTGCGCACCTCGGCGCCGGCGAGCTTCCACTGGGTGCCGCCGATCTTGCCGAACAGCCGCGCGATGAACGGCACCGTGACGGGGCCGAGGATCCAGAACAGGCCGGTCACCGCGGCGATCGCGGAGAACGTCACCGCGAGCGGGGCCGCGGACGTGCCCTTGGCCGCGATGGCCATCATCGCGAGCAACGCCGCGCCACCGGTGAACAGCACGCCGAACACCAGCCGCAAGCGCCGCACGGAACGTGGCGGCACCTCGTTCTCCGCCTCACGCAACGCCGCGAGTGGCGACACCCGTGCGGCGTTGATCGCGGGCCGGACCGCCGCCATCACGCTCAACAGCGCGGCGACGGCAACTCCGAGGATCACGTACCCGAGCGACGGCAGCAGGTCGGGGCTCAGCTCCACCGCGCCGAACAGCACGGAGATTCCGGTGACGTCGAACGTCCTGGCCAGCAGCCACGCCATCGGCCCGCCGAGCAACGCACCGCCGATACCGGCCACGGTGCCCGTCAGGAAGGCCTCGAACAGACTCCTGCGCACCAACGGCCCACGCTGGGCGCCGATGCACCTCAGCAACGCCGTCTGCCGCTGGCGTTGCGCGTAGACCGCGCGGAACGTGGCCGCCGCGACGAACACCGCCGTGGCCAGCGCGAGAATGCTGAACGGCAGCAGGATGAAGGTCAGATCGCTGCCGATCTTGTCGGCGTCCGGGGCCGGGTCCCACACGGCGTAGGCCGCCCCGGCGGCGCTCGCGACGGCGGAGCGCTCGCCGCCGATCACCCACACCCCCGACGTGTGCGGCTGCGGGTCGAGCTTGCGGGCGAGGGCAGGACCGGCGACCAGGATCGGCCGCGCGTCCATCCCGCCCTTCTTCATGACACCGCTGACCGTGACCTCGATCGGCTTGCCGTCCGCGGCGGCGAGCTTGATCCGGTCGCCGGGCTTGAGACCGCGTTCGTAGGCGGTGATCTTGTCGACGGCGACCTCGTTGTCGGCGGCCGGCGCCTTCCCCTCCGCCAGCGGCCAGCGCACCAGGTCCGGCTGCTGGATCTGCACCTCGGCGCGGTGCTCCCCCGCCCGCCCGCTGGCGTCGAGCAGGTCCGCCCGCGCCTCCTGCACCGGCACCGCCCGGCCGACCGCGGAGAGCCGGGCGAGCAACGCGTCGTCCAGGACCGCCTCGCTGCCACCCTCGACCTGTTTCACGTCCACGACGTGTTCCACTGTGGACGGGGTGAGCGGCGCGCCCTCGTCGACCGACCTGGTGAGCGCGTCGCTCAGCACCAGGGCGGCCAGCAGGCAGGCCACGCCGACCACGAGCGCGACGCCGGGCAGCAGCGCGCGGCCCGGCCGGGCGCGGAACTCGGCGACGCCGAGCCGCAGGGAAGTGGACACGAATCCTCCTCGGTGACGTCTGACGTTCACGAAGGTAGGAAGGAAGGCGATCAGCGGGCGTCGGACTGGGGTAGCAAGCTCGCGTACGACCACAGGAGGACCCAGGGATGATCAACCTTTACGACGAGGACGCGAACGTGATCGGAGAGGTGACCCGCGAACGCATGCGCGCGGAGAACCTCTGGCACGGCTGCGTCCTGACCCTGGTGTTCTCGGGCGACGGCGAACGCGTCTACGTGCACCGCCGCACCGACACCAAGGACATCTTCCCCGGCCTGTACGACTACACGGCCGGCGGCGTGATCGACGCGGGCGAGACTCCCGGCGAGGCCGCGGTCCGCGAGCTGCGCGAGGAGCTCGGCGTCGAGACGCCGCTCACCCCGCTCTTCCAGACCACCTACGTCGACGAACAGACCCGCTATCACGCGTGGGTCTACGAGACGCACTCCGACGGACCGTTCATCCATCAGCCCGAGGAGGTCGCGTGGGGCGGGTGGATGGACCTCACCGAACTACGGGCGAAGATCGACGACCCCGCCTGGCCGCTCGTTCCCGACGGCCGGGCCATCGGGCAGGAGTGGCTGCGGCGGATCAGTCCGCTCGCGTGAACCCGTGGCTGCGCTCCACTTTCGCGATGTGCAGCGTGTAGCTCTGGTACCACTGGGCGCGCCCGCGCTGTTGTGCCGCGCGGTGTTCGGCGTTGGCCCGCCACTGCTGGAGAGCGTCCGCGTCACGGAAGTACCCGACGGTGATGCCGAGTCCTCCAGGATTCTGCGCGTGGTCCATCCCCAAATAGCCGGGGATGTCCTTCACCAGGTCTTCCATCCGTGCGGCGGTCTCGGGGTAGCCGGTCTGCTCCTCGGTTCGCACCGTGGTGAAGACAGCCGCGTAGTAAGGAGGTTCGAACGCCTCGACGGGCGCTTGCGGATGATCGCTCACCGCGCCACCGTAACCAGTTCCGGCTCGGACCCCCACGGAATTTCCGGCGCCGCTCGCGTCCACAGTGGACCGCGACTGCCCCGGAGGCGTCACAGCCAGCCGCGCTCGTCGGCCACGCGCAGGGCCGCCATCCGATTGCGAGTGCCGGTCTTGGTGGTGGCCCCGGACAGGTAGTTCCGCACGGTGCCCTCGGCGAGGTACAACCGTGCCGCGATCTCGGCCACGGTGGCGCTGGAGCGGGCCGCGATGAGCACGTCACGTTCGCGGGCGGTGAGTGGCGACTCGCCCGCCGCCAGCGTGGCCGCGGCCAGCGCCGGGTCCACCACGCGCTCGCCGGCCATCACCCGCCGGACCGCGTCGGCGAGCGCGTCGGCCGGAGCGTCCTTCACGACGAACCCGACGGCGCCCGCTTCCATGGCACGGCGCAGGTAACCGGTGCGGCCGAAGGTGGTCAGGATGACCACGCGGCAGCCGGGCACCTGTGCGGTGAGCACGGCGGCCGCCGCGAGCCCGTCGAGCCCTGGCATGTCGATGTCCAGCAGCGCGACGTCCGGGCGGTGTCGCAGCGCCGCGGCCGTGACCTCGTCGCCGCGGCCGACCGAGGCCACCACCTCGAAGTCCGGTTCGAGGCCGAGCAGTGCGGCCAGTGCCTGCCGGATCAGCTCCTGGTCGTCGGCGAGCAGCAGCCGGATCGTCATGCCACCTCCGCCCGCAGCGACCACCCGCGAGGCTCGGCCGGACCGGCGGTCAGCACGCCACCGGCCGCGGTCACCCTGGCCCGCAGACCGTCCACACCGGACCCGGCACCGGCCGGGCCACCGACGCCGTCGTCACGCACCTCCACAGTGGACGCGGTGAGCTCCACCGTGCACCGGCCGGCTCGCGCGTGCCGCACCACGTTCGTCACCCCTTCCCTGACGACCCAGCCGAACAGTTCCCGGTGCTCGGACGGCACCGCGTCGCAGGCCGTGGGCAGGTCGGCGGCGACACCGGCCGCCCGCAGCAGTTCGCGGCCTCTGGCGAGCTCTCCGGCCAGGGTGACGTCCTGGTGACCGGACACCGCTGCCCGCACGTCGGCCAGCGCCTGCCGGGCGAGCTGCTCGACCGACTCCATCTCGGCTCGCGCCGCGGCCGGGTCCAGCCTTCTGGCCAGCGCGCTCTTGACGGTGATCGCGGTGAGCGAGTGGCCCAGCAGGTCGTGCAGGTCGCGGGCGATCCGGTTGCGTTCGGCCTCCGACGCCAGCCTGGCCACCTGCGCCTGGGCCTCGCGCAGTTGCCGGTTGGCCGTGGCAGTGCGGCTGAAGGCGTGCACGAGCAACGCGGTGAACACCACCGCCACCGCGAAGTACCAGCTCGCCTCGGTGTTCCACCCCGGTACCGCCATCGGCACGACCACGCACGCCGCAGCTCCCAGAACCACGAGAGCCACCGCCGTCCGGGTACCGACCCGCGCCGCCGCCGACGGCACGATCATCGCGACGAGGATCAGCACCATCTCGTGGGCCAGCGGCGCGAGCAGCACGGTCAACACCGTCATCAGCGCCACCAGATACCAGTGCACCCGCCACGCTGAACGGATCGAGGCGATCACGACGCCCAGGTAGCAGGCGGAGATGGCCACCAGCAGCAGATAGCCGACGATCAGACCGGCGCCGTGCGCGTACTGGTTGACGCCCGCGGCCGCCAGGAACGGGTAGCAGAGCATGCCCAGCGAGAGCAGCAAGCGGCGCCTGTCATCCACGTGGACGACCCTACGACGCCGCGAAGGTGGCGCGCACGGTGCGCGCGAAGGCCAGCAGGAGAACGATGACCAGCAGCGCGCCGCACACGCCGTTCGCGATCTTGAACCAGACCGGGAACGACCCTGGGATGGACTCGATCACGACGATCGCCACCACCTGGGCCAGCGTGATGATCTGGACCCTGCGGTAGTTCCGGCGCGAGCCGCCGGCCATGGACACACCGATCGCGAAGGTGATCAGCGAGGCCACGGCGAGGATCGAGCCGCGGATCCACACCGCGCCGGTGACGATGTCCGGGTCGCCGCTGAACACCACGATCGCCAGCAGGTCAGCACGCTCACGGCCGCGTAGCCGCCGAGCAGCACCTTGGCGATGTGCAGCTTCTCGCGGGCGTCGGGATCAGTCACGTTTTGCCTTGTCATGCCGACAATGCTGATCGTAGGGCGGTTTCGCCGGTAGCGATGTTCCGCACAGCTTCGCCGTGACATCCGTCAGAAACCGGACATCTTAGTTCCAGCTGAGCCCGGCGCGCGTCCTCCAGTACTGATCGGCCGGTTCGGCCAGGTCCGGCAGGTCCACGTCGATCCGCAGCGCGTCCATATTGGACCGCAGCTGCTCCGGGCTCGCCGCACCGGACAGCACGACGTCCACCCACGGCTGCCGCGCGATCGCCGCCAGCGCGACCGCGTCCGGTCCGACGCCCAGCGCCTTCGCCTGTGCCGCAACCGCTTGCGGCGGCTCGACGACAAGCCGGCCGTTAGCCACACCCTCCTTGACGATCACGCGCAACCCGGCGGCGTGCGCCTCCCGCAACGCCTCACCGGCCGAGGTCTCCAACAGGTTCCAAGTGGACTGGACGGACCGGAAGATGCCGAGGTCGAGCGCCCTGCGGATGGTGTCGGCCTGGCGCGGCCCGGAGGTGGAGAAGCCGAGCGGGACCCCGATCGCGACCATCGCGTCCTGCAGCGCCCGGTCCTCGAACAACGGGCTGTCGGCGGTCAGCGAGTGCACCTGGTAGAGGTCGACGCGCGGCAGCAGCGTGGAGGTTTCCTTCCACTGCTGGGTGAAACGGGCGAGCGAGTGCTCCTTGACCTCGTGCACCTCGGCGTCGGACCGCCAGTCCGCGGTGTAGGCGTAGCCCCACTTACTGGAGACCGTCACGTCGTGGCCGGGCAGCCACTCCGACAGGAACTGCTCAGACAGCCCGTACGACCGGGCGGCGTCGACCCAGCGGATGCCCAGCTCATAGGCCATGTCGAGGACGCGGTGGCATTGCGCGCGCATCGACTCGACGTCCCGCACGGCAGGCAATGCACCCTCACGACCGAGGTTGATGTACGCGGGACGACCGAGTGACGCGAGACCGAGAGCGAGCTGTGCCATGCATACAACGGTAAACGGCGGCCCCGAAGGACCGCCGCTCACGTGACCCGCCGGGGTCGGACTAGCGATTTGCCCGGATGTGGTTGCGCACCCACTTGCCGGCGTCCTTCAGCGGACCCTCACCGGCGAAGCTGCTGCCGGCGCAGGTACCGCCCTTGAACACCGCGCCCGTGCGGTGGTCGTCGGAGAAGTTCCAGTTCGTCCAGGAGATCTTCGCCGAGTTCATGAACGTGATGAACTTGTTCGCCATGGTGAAGTCGTTCGGACCGTCACCGGAGGCCTCCTGCGAACCGAACTCGGTGACGAACACCGGCACCTGGCTCGAGACCGTCTTCAGGGCGTTGAGGTAGCTGTCCCGGTGGTCCTTGGCGTAGAAGTGGAACGTGTACATCAGGTTCGAGGCGTTGACCTTGTTCTGGCTGACCTCGTTGATGTTCTTGCCGTCGGACAGACCGAACGTCGACCAGCCGTGCGTGCCCACGAGCACGAGGCTGTCCGGGTCCTCGGCGCGGATCGTCGGGATGACGGCCTCCGCGTAGGACTTCACCCGCGACCACGACACGCCGTTCGGCTCGTTCGCGATGTCGTAGATGATGTTCGTCTTGTTCTTGTGCCGCTGCGCGATCTCCTTGAAGAAGGTCTTGGCGCGAGCGGTGTTGTGGTTCGGGTCGCCCGGCGAGAGCTGGTGCCAGTCGACCAGCGCGTACATGCCGCGCTTGGTGGCTTCCTCGATGTAGCCGTGCACCATGTCGGTGAACTTCCGGGGGTTGCTCTCGTAGCCGCCCTCCTGGATGTACATCGAGATGCGGAGTACGTCGGCCTTCCAGTCGTTCGCGAGCGCGTCCAGGGACGCGGTCTTGACGCACTGGGAGTACCACTGGATGCCGTGCGTGCTCATGCCGCGCAGCTGGACCTGCTGGCCCGCCTGATTGCACAGCTTCACACCGCAGACCTTCAACTGACCGTTGACCGCCGCGCTCGAACCCGGCGGCAGCGCGGCAGCGGCGACGTCACCCTCGGGAGCGGCGGCGACGGAACTGCCCGCCATCGCACCGGTCAACGGGAGCACTACTGCCGCGGCGAGCGCCACCACAGACTTCTGCCAAGCCATTCAGCGTCTCCTCTCGGACTGCTGGCGGCGATATAGATAGGTAAGTTTCCTTACCGATTAAAGGTATAGATGACCATAGGGCCGACCCCAGAGTGCGTCAAGCGTCTCGTCGCATCAGAGTCACGGTTCCGGCACCCAGGGTCACCAGTACGTAAATCAGCAAACAGAGCACGGCGGCCACCGGACCCAGCGGCGGGTCGTCGACGACCCCGGCCACCTCCCAGACCAGGTACGGCACCATCACGGCCGAAGCGTCCATGTTCCAGGGCTCCGGCAGCATCGGCGTGATCGCCGGCAGGCCCCACAGCAGGACGCCCACCACCACGATCGTGACCGCCGTCGACCTCAGCGCCAGACCCAGCCCGAGCCCGGTCAGACCGGTCACCAGGATCGACAGCACGGCCGCGCCGGCCCACGGCAGCACGTCGCCGAGGCTGTCCCAGGGAGCGATCGGCGGCGGGCGGTCGCCCATGATCAGCCAGCTCGTGCCGATGCTCAACGCGAGCGCGACCGTGCCGATCACCACGGCCGCGCCGGCGACGAGCACGCTTTTGGCCGCCAGCAAGCGTTTCCGGTCCGGCACCGCGGTCAGCGCGGCGAGCCTCGGGTCGGAGGTCGCGACGAGGGCACCCAGCGCGGCGACGCAGAACTGGACCACCGGCGTGATCACCACACTGGCGTCAGCGGAGGCGAACCGCGCCTGTTCGGCGGCCGGCGACGTGTCGTAGTCCTGGACCATCAACCACGAGAGCAGCCCGCCGAGCACGACCATCAGGCCGATGGCGGCGACCAGGCCGTAGGGCGCGCGAACGGTCCGCAGTTTCAGCCACTCGGCGGCGAGCGCGTTCTTCACAATCCCCTCCCCGAGGTGAGCTCCAGATAGGCGTCCTCCAGTGAACCGTTGCGCGTCAACGCTTCCATCGGTGTCTCCTTGACCAGCCGTCCTCTTGCGACGATCACGACCTGGTCGGCGGTCAGTGCCATCTCGCTCATCAGGTGACTGGAGACGAAGACCGTGCGGCCTTCCTTCGCAAGGCTGCGCATGAGGTCGCGGATCCACCGCACACCCTCGGGATCCAGGCCGTTCACCGGCTCGTCGAACATCAGGACCCCCGGATCGCCCAGCAGCGCCGCCGCCACCCCCAGCCGCTGCTTCATGCCGAGCGACAGCGCCCTGATCCGCTTGTGCCGCACGCCTCCCAGACCGACCTGCTCCAGCAGTTCCACCGCACGCCGATGGCTGATGCCGTTGCCGGCCGCGAGCCAGCGCAGGTGGTCGAGCGCCCGGCGCCCGTGGTGGACCGCGGCCGGGTCGAGCAGCACGCCGACGTGCCGCAGCGGGTGGTCCAGGTCCTGGTAGCGCTTGCCGCCGACGAGCGCCAAGCCCTCGGCCGGCCGGTCCAGGCCGACGATCATGCGCATCGTCGTGGACTTGCCGGCGCCGTTCGGGCCGAGGAAGCCCGTCACCAGTCCGGGGTGGACGGTGAACGACAGGTCGTCGACCGCTGTCGTGTCCCCGTATCTCTTCGTCAGATTTCGCACCTCGATCATGGCGAAGAGCTTCGGCCGTCACGGCCCGCACCGGATCGGCCCGCGGTCCGAACCCCGATCTCGGACCGTGGTCCGAGGCGCGGCCGCCACGGGCTCGTTACCGTCGTCGGCGTGTTCGCGAAACTGCACCTCTACCTGGTCGACCTGGCGTCGGCAGTGGTGATCGGCATACTCGTCGGCTACGCCATCGTGGAAAACCAGCCCAGGTCGTGGTGGCTCGTCGTGCCGTGCGCCGCATTGGTCGCGCTGCCGGTCGCGGTGCGCCGGTTGTGGCCGGTGACGACGCTCGCGGTCACCACCGGGGCCACGGTGGCGGTGGTGATCGGCCAGGTGCTGCCGGTCCAGGCGCTCGGCACTCCGGTCGGCGCGATCAGCTTCGCGCTCTACACCGTGGCGGTCGAACGCGTCCTGACGTGGTCGCTGACGGGGCTGGTGACCGCCGTCGTCGCGGTCGCGGGCGTCGGCGGAGGAGAACGCGAGAACCTGCTCGTCACCACGGCCGTGCTCGGCGCGGTGTGGGTGATCGGGTACACCACGCGGCTGCGCCGGTCGATGCTCGCGCGGGAGCACGAACAGCGGGCGGGGCAGGCACTGGCGGACGAACGCCTGCGCATCGCCCGCGAACTGCACGACGTGGTGGCGCACAACCTGTCTCTGATCGCCGTACAAGCCGCGAACGCCGCACATGTGCGCTCACCCGAACACGCCTACGAGGCCCTCGGAGTGATCTCGGAGACGAGCCGCGCGGCCCTCAACGAGATGCGTGGCCTGCTGGGCGTGCTGCGGTCCGACGCCGACCTGGCACCCTCGCCGGGCCTCGACGGGCTGGCCGAACTGGCCGACCGGGCGTCGCTGGCGGGTGTGCGCGTGTCGCTGGAGATGCGGGGCGACTCCGTGGTGCCGGAAGGGGTCGGGCTGTCGGCGTACCGGATCGTCCAGGAGGCACTGACCAACGTCGTGAAGCACGCGGCGCCCACGACCTGCACGGTGCTGGTAGAGGTGACACCGGAGCTGGTCCGCGTCGACGTGGCCGACGACGGGCCCGGGGTGAAGGAGCTGGGCGTGGGGCACGGGTTGATCGGCATGCGGGAACGCGTCGCGGTGTACGACGGCACCTTCAGCGCGGGTCCGGGCACCGGGGGCGGCTTCCGGGTGGTCGCGGAGCTGCCGTTCCGATGACCAGGGTGCTGATCGTCGACGACCAGGCGTTGCTGCGCGCGAGCTTCCGCCTGCTGGTCGACAACGAACCGGACCTGACGGTGGTGGGCGAGGCAGGTACCGGCGCCGAGGCCGTGGAGCTCGCGTCGTCGTTGCGGCCGGACATCGTGCTGATGGACATCCGCATGCCGCAGATGGACGGCATCGAGGCCACGCGGCTGATGGACGGGCCCCGGGTGCTGGTGCTGACGACGTTCGACCTGGACGAGTACGTCTTCGGCGCGCTGCGGGCCGGCGCCTCCGGGTTCCTGGTGAAGGACACGCCACCGGCCGAGCTGCTGGCGGCGATCCGGGTGGTGGCAACGGGTGAGTCGCTGCTGTCGCCGTCCGTGACGCGCCGGCTGATCTCCGAGTTCGTGCGGCAGCCCTCCTCTCCGGCGCTCAAGGGGCTGGAGGTGCTGACCGAGCGGGAGAAGGAGGTGCTGCTGTTGATCGCACGCGGGCTGTCCAACGCGGAGATCATGGCCGCGCTGCACGTCTCCCCCGGCACGGTGAAGACGCACATCGGGAACCTGCTGTCCAAGTTGCACGCCCGCGACCGGGCCCAGCTGGTGATCGCGGCCTACGAGTCGGGCCTCGCGCGCTGAAATCCGGTCTCACCCGGCGCGAGCCCCACCTACACTCACGCGGTGTTCTCTGGGGATGTCACCGTTGTCCGGCAGGCTGTGGCCGCCGCACAGTCCGGTTTGGTCGATCGCGAGCTGATCGCCGAGGTAGTGGTGCTGTGCGCCGTCGCGGGCGAGCACGCCCTCGTGGTCGGTGCGCCCGGCACGGCCAAGTCTGCGGCGGTGCGGGCAATGGCGCGGCAACTCGGCGGCTCGTACTTCGAGTACGTGCTGGGGCGCTTCACCGAGCCCAACGAGATCTTCGGGCCGGTGGACCTGCGGCGGCTCAGGGACGGCGTGGTCGAGATCGAGACCGCCGGCATGCTGCCCGAGGCGGAGGTCGCGTTCCTGGACGAGGTGTTCCTCGGGTCGACGGCCATCCTGAACACGTTGCTGGGACTGCTGAACGAGCGTGTGTTCCGGCGCGGTGCCACCCGGCTGGCGAGCCCGCTGCGGGTGTGCGTGGGAGCCACGAACACGCTGCCGGACGACCCGGTGCTGGCGGCGTTCGCGGACCGGTTCCTGGTGCGGGTGTTCGTGGATCCGGTGGCGGACGCGCTGCTGGAGGAGCTGCTCGAGACGGCGTGGTCGCCCGCCGAGAGCCCCGCGGCCGATGCGCTGCCTTCGGTGGACCGGCTGGCCGAGCACGCTCGCGCGGTGGACCTGCGGCCGGTCGTGGCCGCCGCGGCCACCGCGGTGCGCAGGCTGCGGCACGCGGGTGTGGTGCTGAGCGACCGGCGGGTGGTGCGGGCGCAGCGGTTGATCGCCGCCGCCGCCGTGCTGGACGGCCGGGCGGCGGCCTCGGTGGAGGACCTGTGGGTGCTGCCGCTGGTCGCGCCGAGCCGGGAGACGCAGGCGCTGGCCCGTGACGTGCTGGGCGACCTGATCGACAAGGCCCGCAACGCGAGCCTCGTGCACGCGGCGGAGGAGTTCTCACGCGGTCCGCGGGCGCGTGCGGAACGGTTGGCACTCACCGTGGACAAGGTGCTCGGCGGCGAGCGGGATCAGCTGCGCGTGGAGGCCACGCTGCGGGAGATCGACGCGGGCTTCGTGGCGGACGACCTGCCTGAGGTGCTGCGGGACGCCCGCACCCGGCTCATCGCGGCACTGCGGCCGTGACGCTCACCTGGTCACGGCGCGAACCGCCGCTCTCGCCCGCGGCGGTGGCCGGTGGCGCGGAACTGCGCGCCGCCACCGTGCGCCGGCTGCGCGCGGGCGCCGAGCTACGGGTGGCGATCGGTCCGGAGTGGACACTCGTGGCCGGTGACGATCTGCCCTGGGCGGACGGGGCCACCTACCTCGGGTGGGACGACGGCCTGCTGGTGCCGACGACGCTCGTGCCGTCGACGCCGGCCGGGTTGCTGCGGCACTCCCTGCCCGGCGACACGCTGGCCGTTCTGCCGGGCGCGGTGCTGACCGGGCCGGCGCCGCTGCGCACGGCGGACCCGGAGCTGCTGAGATGACACTGCCGGAGGCGCTGCGGCCGTGGGCCGCGACGCTGTCCACAATGGACCTCGATCTCGCCACCGCGCTCGGCCCGCTGCTCAAGGACCTCGACGACTTCATCAGCGCCGCCACGGCCACACATCCGCACCACGGCGAACCCGACGGGTTCGGCGGTATCGGCACGAGAGGCGAACCCGAGCGGATCCTGGTGTCGGAGTGGGCGCTGGCCGAGGACTTCCCGCACGAGTTCCTCCGCAGAGCCGTGACCGGCGAGCTGCTCTACACGACACCGGAGTTCGTCGAGCCGCATCGGAAGGGCCAGGCCGCCGTCCTCGTCGACGCCGGGCCCGACCAGCTCGGCGCGGCACGGCTGGTGCAGCTCGCCGCTCTCATCGTGCTGCTGCGCCACGAACCGGAACTGCTGCTCGGTGTCCTCGGCGACGAGCCCGGCACCTGGCATCCCGCGAGCGTCACGAGACTCCTCGACGCCCGCCGCGCCACCCGGCCGAACCGGTCCGACGTCGAGAAGTGGGCACGCACGGCCGACGAGCTGTGGCTGCTGAGCAGTCCCCTGCTGAGCGCGCCGCGCTGCCTCACCACCACCGAGTCGGCGTGGGACGACGCAGGCGCCACTGCCGTGCGTGTCGAGCTGAACGGGCTCACCACCGAGCTGACGTTGCCGGACAGGAGACACGGCATCAGGCTGCTGCGCGGAAATCTGAGCACGCCTCCGAAGCCGGAGCGCCCTGCCACGACGCTGCGGTTCCCGTCCTTCGCCGGCGACGCGCGGTGGCTGCTGGCGCGCGGCGGCACCGATCGGGAGCTGGTGACGTTGCGGGTCGGCAAGGGCAAGCAGAAGATCCACACGCTGCCGGGACGACTGCTGGCCGCCACCCAGGTCCGAGGGGACAGGCTCGTCACGATCCTCGAGCGGGACGGCATCGTCCGGCCGCACGTGATCGGCAACAAGATCAGGCACTTCGCCCGCGTCGAGGCGACCGTCGACGAGCTCGGCATCGACCCCGAGCAGATCGCGGCGACCGGACTCGCGCCGCTGCACGTCCAGGACGGCGCGTGCTGTGCCGGTGGGACGGAACCTGGTGGCGCCTCCCACCGGACGAGCCCGCCCACGTCACGAACTACGCCGCGGTCGGTCCCGGCGCCCACCACCTGGACGAGCCGCGCACGTCCGCGGCGACCACGCTGTTCGGCCCTGCGCCGTTGTCCGCCACGTCCGAGGACGGGATCACGTGGCGGTTCGAGGACCGGCAGAAGATCCTCCTGCCGGAAGGAGCCCAGCCGCTCGGGCTGCACCTGTTCGAGGACAACAGGCCGGGCATCGTCTACCAGGAGGGCCTCATCCTGCGGGTGCGGACCGCGGCCCGCACCCGAACGCTCACAGCCTGGTCCGGCGCACCTGCCGTGGTGCACCCGACACAGCCGTGGGTCGCGGTCCCCCGTGACGACGGGCGCATCGAGGTCGGGAACCTCATCACCGGCCAGCGGATCGCGACCATGCGAGGTGACGCGTGACCACGTTCCGCGGCACCGTCACGGCCAAGGCGTTCGTCATCGACGTCGACGTCATCGGCGAGCAGGAGGCCCGAGCCCGCGTCATCGATCTGTGGCAGCGCGGTTCACGCATCTACGAGACGCCAACAGGTTCGTGGCTCGTCGTGCTCACCGAGCCGGTGGAGGTCCGCGCCGAACGGGCCCCTGGTCTGCCCCTCACCGCGGTGCCGGACGGTCTGCGGCCGCTCGACTGTGCACAGTGGACGGACACGAGCGGCCTCGCCGTGCACGCCCTGACACCCGCCGACGCCCGGCCGGCACCGGAACCTGTCGAGTCGGCCGTTCCCGAGCCACCCGAGCTGCGGATCCGCGGTGGTATCGGGACGCCCTCCAAGGAGGTCGGGAAGCTCGTCGGAAGCGGGTCCGAGCGGACGTTCCGCGCGGCCCTCGTCGTCATCGTCGCCGGAGCCCTCGGCGTCCTCGTCGCGCTGCTGGTCGCGCTCGCCCTGCTGAACTCGGCCAGCCTGGTCAGGTCGCTCCTGCTGGCGTCCGTCATCGGCTTCTTCTTGATGAGGCGCGCGAACCGGGAGACAGTCGAGGCGCCGGGACAACCGGCGGCGCGGAAGGAGCCGGGGAACTTCTGGGTGCGGCTGGTGATGCGCACGCCGTTGCGTGCGCTGGTGCGGTCGCAGCACGAGAAGTACCTGCGCCGGCTCACCGAGCAGTTCGAGCGCGAGGACTGGCACAACGCGCTGCGCGACGCGATCGGGGTCGGTGGCGACGGAGAAGGCGGGCTGAGCCTGAAGGTGCCGCTGCGCCGGACCGGCGCCCTGCGGCCGACCAACGTCCGCGGGCCCGGTGCGGGGCCGTCCTACGGCGTAGACGTCCAACTGCACCTCCGCGGCCTCTACCTGGCGGCCGCCGAGCGGCTGGAACGGCTCGGACGGCACGACGAGGCCGCGTTCGTGCACGCCGACCTGATGGACGATCCCGCGGCGGCCGTGGCGATGTTCGAGCGACTCGGCAGGCTCACCGACGCCGCCGAGCTCGCCGAGGGACGCGGCCTCGACGCGGACCTCGTCGTGCGGCTCTGGTGGCGCGCGAAGAACAGGACGCGCGCGATCGACGTGGCACGGGCCCGCGGCGCGTTCGCCGCGGCCATCGCCCGCATGTCCGCCGAAGACGGACGGGAGCTGCGCGCGGAGTGGGTGCGCGAACGTCAGGAGGCGGGCGACCACCTCGGCGCTGTCGGAGCCGCGTGGCCCGACGACACCACCCGGCCACTGGCACTGCCGAGCATCCAGGCGGGCATGGCGCTCGGCGGGCCGGTGAGCAGCACGCTGTTCGCCCACCTCGTCGTCGGCTGGCCCGCCGCCACGACACACGCGCCGGCGCTCGCGTTGCTGGACAGCGACGACCCTGGGCTCTCGACGGCCCGCAAGCACTTCGTCGACGCGTGGATCGCCCTGAAGGGCGACGACCGGGAGATCGCCGGCGCGGCCACCAGGGCGCTCGTGCGCGACCGCGCCAAGGTGCCGTCCGCGCTGAAGAAAGCGGCCGACCCGTTGCTCGCCGCCGATCTGCCCGTCCGCCAGGAAACCCGCCGAGGCGTACCGGACCTGGTGGTCCCGGCGCTGCCCGGCCAGCTCGTGGTCCACGACGCGGTGGCGGTGCGCGGCGGCGCGGTCCTCGTGGCGCTGGGCGACCACGGCACCCGGCTGGTGACCGGTGACGGACGGACGAGGGCGCGCTGGGACGTGCCGGCGCACCAGATCGTCATCGCCGACCACGGCGGATCGGCGCTGCTGGTCGGCAGGCGCGGCGCCGTCAGCGAGGTGCACCACCTCGACCTCGCCTCCCGCCGGGTCCGCCGCTGGACGACGCTCGCCCACCGCACGTTCCTCGGCTCGTTCGACGGCGGCATCGCGGTCGTGACGGGACCGGACGGCCTGGAGTTCCTGGACGTGCGCCGCGACCGGCCGACCGTGGTGTGGCGGGAGCTCGACCGCGACTCGGTCATCCTCGCCATCGCACGCGACGAGAGCAGCCTCGCGGTGGTCTTCGCGAAGCAGGGCGAGAGTGTCGTCGAGCGGTGGCGGTGGGACCTGCCCGGACTCACCCTGCGGCAGCGCCACCGCGACCGGACCCCGTCCGTCCCGCCTCGGCGGACGCTGCTGCCGTCCGGCGAGCTCTGCTCGGGCATCGCGGACGGTGACGCGTGGTACTTCTCGCGGCCGGAGCACGTGGAGATCTGCGCCCAGGGCCGGTTCGTGGCGCGGACGACCGCGGCAGTGCACGAGATCCGCTGGCACGCGGGTCTGGTCACGCTGATCGACGAGGACAGCCGCGTGCTGGCGCTGGACGCCGCGACGGGCGAGCAGGTCGCGGCGTTCGCGGTTCAGGCCGTCTGACGAGCGATCGCCCCGGCCGCGAGCTGCGCGGCCGGGGCGATCGTGTGGTGCCTTTTCGACTGAGCCGGTTACAGATAGGTGCCGGTGTTCGTGGCCGTGTCGATCGCGCGGCCCGTCTCCTGGTTCTTCCCGGTGACGAGCGTGCGGATGTAGACGATCCGCTCGCCCTTCTTGCCCGAGATGCGTGCCCAGTCGTCCGGGTTCGTCGTGTTCGGCAGGTCCTCGTTCTCGGCGAACTCGTCGAGGATGGCGCCCTGCAGGTGCCGGACCGAGAGTCCGGGCTGCTTGGTCTCCAGCAGCGACTTGATCGCCGCCTTCTTCGCCCTGTCGACGATGTTCTGGATCATCGCGCCGGAGTTGAAGTCCCGGAAGTACAGGACCTCCTTGTCACCGTTGGCGTAGGTGACCTCCAGGAAGCGGTTCTCCTCGGACTCCTCGTACATGCGCTCCACGGTGTGCTGCACCATGCCCTCGATGCAGGCCTTCGGGTCCCCGCCGAACTCGGCGAGGTCGTCGGCGTGCAGCGGGAGGTTGGGCGTCAGGTACTTGTTGAAGATGTCCTTCGCGCCCTCGGCGTCCGGTCGCTCGATCTTGATCTTCACGTCGAGTCGGCCGGGGCGGAGGATCGCCGGGTCGATCATGTCCTCGCGGTTGGAGGCGCCGATGACGATGACGTTCTCCAGGCCCTCGACGCCGTCGATCTCCGAGAGCAGCTGGGGCACGATCGTCGTCTCGACGTCGGACGACACGCCGGAACCGCGGGTGCGGAAGATCGAGTCCATCTCGTCGAAGAACACGATCACCGGGGTGCCCTCGGACGCCTTCTCGCGCGCCCGCTGGAAGATCAAGCGGATGTGCCGCTCGGTCTCGCCCACGAACTTGTTGAGCAGCTCGGGGCCCTTGATGTTGAGGAAGTAGGACTTCGCCTGCTTGTCGGTCTCGCCGCGGAGCTCCCTGACCTTCTTGGCCAGCGAGTTCGCCACCGCCTTCGCGATGAGCGTCTTGCCGCAGCCGGGAGGGCCGTAGAGGAGCACGCCCTTGGGCGGGCGCAGCTCGTACTCGCGGAACAGGTCGGCATGCAGGAACGGGAGCTCAACGGCGTCACGGATCTGCTCGATCTGCCGGGACAGTCCGCCGATGTCGCTGTAGTCGATGTCCGGGACCTCCTCGAGCACGAGATCCTCGACCTCGGCCTTGGGGACCCGCTCGTAGGCGAAGCCCGCCTTCGAGTCGACCAGCAGCGAGTCGCCCGGCTTCAGCGGCGAGTCGAGCAGCGGCTGGGCGAGCCAGACCACCCTCTCCTCGTCGGCGTGGCCGACGACCAGTGCCCGCGAGACGGTGTCCTCACCCTCATCGGTGAGCACCTCCCGCAGCGCGACCACTTCACCCGACCGCTCGAAACCGCCGGCCTCGACGACCGTCAGCGCCTCGTTGAGCCGGACCGACTGGCCGACGTCCATCTTCTCCGGCTCGACCGCCGGGGACACGGCGACCCGCATCCGGCGGCCGGACGTGAAGACGTCCACCGTCCCGTCGTCGAAACGCGCCATGAAGACGCCGTACCCGCTGGGCGGCTGGGCCAGCCGGTCGACCTCCTCGCGCAGCGCGAGCAGTTGGCTTCGTGCTTCTCGGAGGGTGTCTATGAGCTTCGTGTTTCGCTCGGTCAGCTGGCTGACGCGCTCTGTCGCCTCAGCCAAGCGCTGCTCGAGCAACCGCGTGTGGCGCGGCGACTCGGTCAGCTTGCGACGCAACGACGCGATCTCGTCCTCGAGGAACCTGATCTGCGCTGTCAGCTCAGCAGAATTGTTGCCCTGGTTCAGCTCGCCACCCTCATCGGGTTGGCTGCCGGGATGACCGTGCTGCATGTCGGCACCCTCCTCCCGTGTTCGTACCGATTACGGTACCGGCGATCACCGACAAAATCGTGTACTCACAACATCATCTTCGCTCGTGTGACGCAACGGTCCCGCCTCCAACGGAGGTCAACTGCTCCATCTCGGTGTCCGATGTGACCGTCCACCCGCTACCGTGCGTCCCAGGTGACCCGGTCGGCGTTTCTTCCCGCGACACGCCAGCCGACCTGCGAGAAGTCCGAGGAGAGGACCATTCGGTGACCTCCTGCCCCTACGGTCCGCGACCCCCCTCGGACGACCGCGAACACACCTGGTACAGCTCGCGACCCGGTGACGGGCGGCAACCCGCCGTTGTCCCACCAGGTGGACGAGTCCCTGCTCCGATCGGTGGTCACGCACCGCAACGCACCCCGTTCTCCTCGTCGGAGGTCCCGCTCCAGCGGGACTCCAGACCGGTGGGCCGGTGTGCGGCCAACCGGGTGGTTTCCCGGACGCGTCCGGCGCACCACCCCGACAGCGCAGTGCATCGCGGTCGATTCCCGGTGGAGTTGCCACAATCGTTATCAGACGCGGCCTTCGCGCTGGCAGGTGGCAACAGCACAAGGTGTGCACCACCACTCCCGCGTGTCGTCCGGCCCCATTCGGCCGCGCGATAGTCCAGGACGTACGACAATGTCCACCGAATAGATCACCTCATCCGTATCGGGGGAGTTTCGATGACGTACCCGCCGCAGCAGCCTGGCCCCTACGGCCAGCAGCCGCAGCCCGGTGGTCCGTACGGGCAGCAGCCGCCGCAGCAGCCGGGTTACGGCCAGCAGCCGCAGCCCGGATACGGCCAGCAGCCGCAGCCCGGTTACGGCCAGCCGCAGCAGCCGCAGCAGCCGGGTTATGGCCAGCAGCAGCCCGGCCAGTACGGGCAGCCGCAGCAGGACCCGTTCGGCCAGCAGGGACCGCCCAGCGGCGGCTTCCCCCAGCAGGGTTACGGCCAGCCCCAGACCGGTTACGGCCAGCAGCCCGGTTACCCCGGCGGCCCCGGTTTCGGTGGCCCTCCGCCCAAGAAGAGCAGTGCCGGCCTGATCGTCGGCGTCATCGTCGGCGTGCTGGTGCTCGTCGGCGGCGGCATCACGGCCGCGGTGCTGGTCGCCAGCAACAGCTCGAGCAGCTCCAGCAGCTCGTCGACCGACTCGGGCAGCGACAACTCGGGCAACAGCAGCAGCGGCGGCGACGACGAGGCCGACGTCAAGGAGGCCGCCGAGGCCTACATCGCCGCGGCCGCCGCCAAGAACGAGAGCAAGGTCAAGTCCATGGCCTGCAAGGAGATGCTCGACGAGGCCGCTGAGCTGGAGAAGAAGGCCACGCCGGAGCAGAAGAAGCTGACCGAGGAGATGAAGAAGCTCCCGGTGCCCAAGATGGCGTACAAGGGCGCGACCGTGTCCGGCAGCAACGCGGACGTCCAGATCACCATCACCAGCAACTACGGCGGTCAGGCCCAGACCATCGACACCGACATGAAGTTCAAGAAGGTCTCGGGCGACTGGAAGGTCTGCACGCTCGCGAAGGACATCAAGATCCCGACCACCAGGTAGCCGGGAGACACGCGAAGAGGCTCCGCCGTCACGGTGGGGCCTCTTCGCATGTGTTCGCACCGCGCGGCTCACCGCGAAGCACCACAATGTCGAGCGAAAAGATCACTTCAGCCACATCGGGGGAACTTCGATGACCTACCCGCCGCAGCAGCCCGGCCCCTACGGCCAGCAGCCGCAGCCCGGTGGTCCGTACGGGCAGCAGCCGCAGCCCGGCTACGGCCAGCAGCCCGATCCCGGCTACGGCCAGCAGCCCCAGCCCGGTTACGGACAGCCGCAGCAGCCGGGTTACGGCCAGCAGCCCGGCCAGTACGGGCAGCCGCAGCAGGACCCGTTCGGCCGGCAGGGACCGCCGAGCGGCGGCTTCCCCCAGCAGGGCTACGGTCAGCAGCCCGGCTACGGCCAGCCCCAGACCGGGTACGGCCAGCAGCCCGGTCACGGACCCGGCGGGTTCGGCGGTCCCCCGCCCAAGAAGAGCAACACCGGCCTGATCATCGGCGTCGTCATCGGCGTGCTGGTGCTCGTCGGCGGCGGCGTCACAGCCGCGGTCTTGCTCTCCGGCGACGACTCGAAGAGCGACAACACGGCGTCGTCCGGCACGAGCACCGACTCCCAGCCGACCAACGGCAGCACGAAGCCGAAGCCGACCTCACCGTCGAAGGAGTCCTCCAGCGGCGCCGACGCCGACGTGAAGGACATGCTCGACGACTTCGCCAAGGAGAGCCAGCAGCAGGCGCGGGCCGGCAAGACCGACCTTTCGGCGCTGAAGCCGTACGTCTGCACCAAGATGTACGAGGACGGCGTCAAGGCGAACAAGCAGCCCAAGCAGGCTTATCCCCAGGCGACCATCAGGATCTCGGACGTGAAGACGTCCAGCTCGACCGGGACGTTCAAGGCGGACTACAGCGGCATCCCCGACCCGGCCGGTGGCTCGGGCACCGTCTCGTCGCACATCGTCTACAAGCTCGCCAAGGAGAGCGGCGACTGGAAGGTCTGCGGCATCGAGAGCGTCGGCACGCCCAAGTAACCGCATGACAAAGGGGGCCCGGCTGGGCCCCCTTTGCTGTCTGCTCAGCCCTTGCTGGGGCGGCGCTGCGGCCTGGGCGCGGTGACGCCGTCCGCGAGCTTGCGCGTCGTCAGCAGGAACGCGGTGTGCCCGATCATCCGGTGCTCCGGACGCACGGCGAGACCCACGACGTGCCACGGGCGCACGAGCGTCTCCCACGCGTGCGGCTCGGTGAAGCACGTCATCTCCCGCAGCGCCTCAGTGACCACGGAGAGCTGCGTGGTGGTGGCGACGTACACGACCAGGACGCCGCCGGGGATGAGGTTCTTCGAGATCGTGGGCAGCACCTCCCACGGCGAGAGCATGTCGAGGATGACCCGGTCGACCTCGCCCTCGTGGTTCTTCACGTCGTCGACGGTGATCGACCAGTTGCCGGGGCGCTCGCCGAAGAACGTCTCCACGTTGCGGATCGCGTGGACCGCGTGGTCTTCGCGCACCTCGTAGGACTGGACGCTGCCCTTCTCGCCCACCGCGCGCAGCAACGAGCACGACAACGCACCCGAGCCCGCACCGGCTTCCAGAACGCGCGCGCCCGGGAAGATGTCGCCGTACATGCAGATCTGCGCGGCGTCCTTCGGGTAGATCACCTGCGCGCCACGCGGCATCGACAGCACGTAGTCCGGCAGCAGCGGACGCAGCGCCAGGAAGGTCGTGCCGCCCACGGACTGCACGACGGAACCCTCCGGCTGCCCGAGGAGCAGGTCGTGCGGGATGGCGCCGCGGTGGGTGTGGTACTCCTTGCCGGGCTCGAGAACGACGGTGTAGTGCCGTCCCTTGGGGTCGGTCAGCTGAACCCGGTCGCCCGGCTGGAACGGTCCACTTGCGCTAATCACCGCGCAATGGTGTCAAACGCCCTTCTCGATGGCCGCACGCAGGTCCTCCCTGCGCAGCACGCCCGCCGGACGGCCCTCCAGGTCGACGACCAGGAACTGCCACGCGGGGGTGCCCTGGACGCGTTCCACGATCTCCTCGTTCGGCTCGTCGGCCAGCAGCACCATCTCCGGCAGGAGCGGCTCGGCGGCCTGCTCCGCGGGGGCGAAGGGGCTCGTGGAGGCGAGTTTGCGGGCCGCCTCGGTGTCGAGCAGCCCGGCCGCCATGCCGTCCGCCCTGACCAGCACCACTCCCCGGCCCGCCGACGTGCTCAGCGCGTCCGCCACCGGGCTTTCCGCCGGCAGCTGCAGCACCGGGCGGATGAGGTCGTTGAGCGTGACGCCCGCGGGCCAGGTGCGGCGGCGTTCGCTGGCGAGCTCACCACGTGAACCGGCGACGACGACCCACGCCGTCAGCACGCAGATGCCGAAGCGCAGCCAACCGCCTTCCGTACCTTCTACAAGGCCGTAAAGGCCCCACACCACCAACGCGAAGGCGACCACGAAACCGCCGACCACGGCGACACGCGTGCCTATCACCCGTTGCCCGGTGACGGCCCACACGCCGGCTCGGACGATGCGACCACCGTCCAGCGGGAGGCCGGGCAGGAGGTTGAACACGGCGACGGCGAGGTTCGCGGCGGCGATCTGGAAGACCAGCAGCCACACGACGTTGTCGTCGTCCATCACGAACGCGGCGACGCCGAAGACGAGTGCGAGCGCGATGGACACGATCGGCCCCGCGCCCGCGACCACGCCTTCGTGGCTGGGTTTGCCGGGCGTGCGCATGATCTCGGACAGCCCGCCGAGCAGGTACAGCCGCAGTCTGCGGACCGGCAGGCCCAGTTTGATCGCCGCGACGCAGTGCCCCAGCTCATGCGCGAGCACGGACAGACCGAGGAACACGGCGAGAAGTGCTGCGAGCAGCAGGCCGATGCCCGGCGGCGTGCCAGGGACGATGTCGTCGACGAGCGGCGCGTAGAAGGCCACCACGATCGCCGACCCGATCCACCAGGACGGCGCGAGCACGACGGGGATGCCCGCTACCCGGAACAGCAGCAGGCCGCCCTCTCGTTCGCTGATCCGCGCGGCCACGGGTGCACTGTAGATCGCCGGGTGTGATCTCGCGGTGTACCGCTGTGCTGGTGGCGGTCCCAGGATTGTCAGACCCCTGTCCTATCGTGCGAACCATGAGCACCACGTTGCGCCGCCCAGCGCTGTCACCGTCACGAGCCGGAGACTTCAAGCAGTGCCCGCTGCTCTACCGGTTCCGCGCGGTCGACCGGTTGCCGGAGCGGCCGACGAAGCCGCAGGTGCGCGGCACGGTGGTGCACGCGGTGCTGGAGGACCTGTTCGCGCTGCCGGCCGCCGACCGGGTGCCGGACCGCGCCCGCTCGATGATCGAACCGGCGTGGGAGCGCGTGAAGGCCGAGCGCCCGGAGTTCGCGTCGCTGTTCGAGGAGCCCGGCGGCGAGGAGGAGGTCGAGTGGCTGGCCTCCGCGACCGCGCTGCTGGACGGCTACTTCGGCCTGGAGGACCCGCGCCGCCTGGAGCCGGAGGCGCGCGAGCTGCTGGTCGAGTCCGAGCTGCCCTCCGGCGTCCTGCTGCGCGGGTACATCGACCGGGTGGACGTCGCGCCGACGGGTGAGATCCGGGTCGTGGACTACAAGACCGGCGCCGCGCCGCGCGAGATCGGCGAGGCGAAGGCGTTGTTCCAGATGAAGTTCTACGCACTGGTGCTGTGGCGGCTGCGCGGCGTGGTCCCCCGCCAGCTCCGCCTCATGTACCTCGCCGACCGCCAGGCGCTGGCCTACACCCCCGACGAGGCCGAGCTCGCCCGCTTCGAACGCACCCTCGAGGCGATCTGGCAGGCCATCATGCGCGCGGCCCCGACCGGCGACTTCCGCCCGTCACCGAGCAAGCTGTGCAACTACTGCGACCACAAGGCCTTCTGCCCGGCGTTCGACGGCACCCCGCCGCCCTATCCCGGCTGGCCGGAGCCGGACGACACCGTCCCCCTCCAGGACCGCGACTGATTGCCAGGACCGCGACATGACCGCCTTCTACCTGCCTTTGGGCGACGACACGTTCCGCTCGACCGAGCACACGGTCGGCCCGTGGGGCCCGGAGAGCCAGCACCTCGGCCCGCCCTCCGCACTGCTGGTGCGATCGCTGCTGGCGCTGGGCCGCCCGGAAACCGCACTGGCCCGCGTGACGTTCGACGTCCTCGGCCCGGTCCCGGTCGCGGACCTGACGGTGTCCACCTCGATCGACCGCCCCGGCCGCTCCGTCGAGCTGCTCTCGGCCTCGTTGTCGCACGCCGGGCGCACGGTCCTGACCGCGCGTGCGTGGCGCATCGTCGGCTCGGACACCACGGCCGTGGCCGGCGGCGACCTGCCAGCGCTGGCCCCACCGTCCTGCGCCGGACCGATGGAGATCCCGGACTTCTGGTCCGGCGGCTACCTCGCGGCCGTCGAGTGGCGGTCGATCTCGGGCGGCATCTTCACGCCGGGCGACGCCGAGGTCTGGGCCCGCCCGCGCGTCGCCGTGGTCGAGGGCTTCGAGCCGTCACCGCTGGAGCGGCTCTTCTCGATCGTCGACTCGGCCAGCGGCGTCTCGTCCAGGTTGGACATTCGCAAGTGGTACGCCATCAACACCGATCTGACCGTCCACCTGCACCGGCAGCCCGTCGGCGAGTGGGTCGGGATGACGGCGCGGACCTCCATCGGGCCGGACGGGGTCGGGCTGGCGACCAGCACGGTGCACGACGTGGAAGGGCCGGTGGGGACAACGGCACAGGCGCTGTTCGTGCGCGAGCGCTGACTCAGATCGCCGCCCGGTCACTCCTCACCTTCAAGGTCGCCGGCGTGACCCAGCGTCTCAAGCACTGCCGCAGAGAAAAGCGAGTCAGCTTGCTCAGCGTTGAGGAGCCGCACCGGAGCGCCGTTCTCAAACTCGACTACACCTCGGGGCAGAAGATCCTGCCGAAGGGCACGAAGCTCGGCGAGTTCAGAAAGATCCGAGTCGACTGCGAGCAGCGCATTGTGCTTCGGGACCTCTGCGGCAAAGATTTTCTGCAACTTGACCCAGTAGGAGTAACCCAGCTGCTCGCGTTTCACCGGCTTCAGTCCAACACCAACGCAATAGCTACGGGTCATGAAATTCTCACCGGCGTAGTACTCGCACCGACCGGTGAAATTGACGCTCTTCAGAGTCGCCAGCATCGCCTCCGCTACGTCAGATCCGTAGAACCCGAGCGGCTCCGACGACAAAGACATCGAGAAGCCGTAGCCAGCTGGTCATCCGTCAACGGCGTCGACACGCCCATCCGGTAGCGGAGCAGTCGACGGAGGTGGCGAAGACGACACAGTCGGCCTCGCGCAACAGCTTCAGGACCTCATCTACGACCGCACCAGAGGACTCCGCACCAGAGGACTCCACCTCATCGCCACGCACGACACTGTAACCGACCTCCTCAAGGACTTCACGGATGGTGACGTAGCGCTGGTCTCTCCACGGATCATTTGTGAACTTCATCGCGACGAAGGCGACTCTCTGCAGTGCAGGCATCGTATTCCTCAAGGCATCTGAAATCGGTACACGGACGCTACACCAACAACATCGAATAAATTCCGCAAGTCGGTACGACATGGAATACTGGTGTTCTACAAAGGATGCCAGTCAGACCGCGAGCCATCGCGGTGCGATGACCGTGCCTCCGCCGCTTGCCGCGAAGAGACGGATGTTTCTGCGGCCTCGTTATGCCGTTCGCATGTGTTACGGCACCACCGGTTCCGAGGAGGCGTACCGTCATCCGGACTGTGAAGAGGTTCGCGAACCGGCAGGAAGCGGGCCGCGCACTGGCCGCGCGACTCGCGGACTTGCCGTGGCACGACCCGCTGGTGCTCGGTCTCCCCCGCGGCGGCGTCCCGGTCGCCAAGGTGGTGGCGGAGCGCCTCAACGCCGAACTGGACGTCGTGGTGGCGCGCAAGATCGGGGCGCCCGGCCATCCCGAGTACGGGGTCGGCGCGGTCACGGCCGACAGCGAGCCGATCTACGACCCGCAGGTGCTGCGGGCGCTCGGTCTCACCGAGGAGAGGCTGGCGCTGTCATGCGACCAGGAGCGCGCGGAGGCCCGGCGGAGAACCGACGTCTACCGCCAGGGCAGGCCGGCGCCCCGCATCAGCGGCCGTGACGTGCTGGTGGTCGACGACGGGCTGGCCACCGGTGTCACGGCGAGGGCCGCGCTGCACTGGATCACCGAGCAGACACCGAACCGCGCGGTGATCGCCGTGCCCGTCGCGGCGAAGGAGTCGATCGCCACGTTCGCGGTGCCGGTGATCGCGATCATCATCCCGCGCCACTTCGGCGCGGTCAGCCGCTGGTACGACCGCTTCGATCAGACCACGGACGCCGAGGTGCTGAGCGCGCTCGAGTAGTGCTCCACCACCGGGAACGGCGAGTAGAACCCGTGCAGCAGCGAGGACCACCGCTCGTAGGACGGCCCCTGCCGGAACCCGACGGTGTGCGCCTCGACGGACTCCCACCGCACCAGCAGCAGGTACCGCGACGGCGTCTCCAGGCACCGCTGCAGTTCGAGACCGAGGAAGCCCGGCGAGGCGGAGATCAGCTCCCGCGCCTCGCCGAACGCCCACTCGAAATCGGTCTCGCGCCCCGGCACCACGTCCAGGACGGCGTGTTCCAGAATCACAGGCGGCAGAACCTGATGTCCGACGCCAGCACGGCCTTGGCACCGATCGCGGCCAGCTCGTCCATCACCCGGTTCGCGTCGCGGCGCAGCACCATCGCCCGCACCGCCACCCAGTTCTCGTCCGCCAGCGGCGCCACCGTCGGCGACTCCAGGCCCGGAGTCAGCGCGATCGCGTCCTCCAGCAGGGAGCGGTGGCAGTCGTAGTCGAGCATCAGGTACTGCTGCGCGAACACGACGCCCTGCAGGCGGGCGGTGAGCTGCTTCTTGGCCGCGGTGAGCTCGGAGCCGGCGCGGTGCACCAGCACCGCCTCGGACTCGCAGATCGGCTCGCCGAACGGCACCAGGTCGTGCTGGCGCAACGTCCGGCCGGACCCCACGACGTCGGCGATCAGGTCCGCCACGCCGAGCTGGATCGAGATCTCCACGGCACCGTCGAGGCGGATCACCTTGGCGGTGATGCCACGGGCCTTGAGGTCGCGGCCGACCAGCTTGGGGTAGGCGGTGGCGAGCACCTTGCCTTCGAGGTCCTCGACCTTCCAGTCGGTGCCCTTGGGCCCCGCGTACCGGAAGGTCGACCCGCCGAAGCCCAGCGCCAGCAGCTCCTCGACCGAGGAGCCGTTGTCGTCGGCACCCGAGTCGGCGGCCAGGTCGCGGCCGGTGATGCCGAGGTCGAGGTCGCCGGACGCCACGTAGATCGCGATGTCCTTGGGACGCAGGAAGAAGAACTCGACATCGTTGTTCGGGTCGAGCACGGTCAGGTCGCGCGGCTCGTGCCGCTGCCGGTAACCAGCCTCGGTCAGCATCGCGGAGGCGCGTTCGGCGAGCGCGCCCTTGTTCGGGACTGCTACGCGCAGCATGAGGGTCTCCGTCAGAGGTACTTGTAGACGTCTTCGAGGGTCAGGCCGCGGCCCAGCATGAGCACCTGGAGGCGGTAGAGCAGCTGCGAGATCTCCTCGGCGAGCTTCTCGTCGGACTCGTACTCGGCGGCGATCCAGACCTCGCCCGCCTCCTCCAGCACCTTCTTGCCCTGCGCATGGACGCCGGCCTCGAGCGCTGCGACGGTGCCGGAACCTGCCGGCTTGGTGGCGGCTCGTTCGGTCAGCTCGGCGAACAGGGAGTCGAAGGTCTTCACGGCACGACATCCTCCCATCCCCCGGCCCCCCGTCCACACCACGGTCACATCTGTCCCATGCCGTGGACGTGATCTGTCCTGCATGGACACCCATTAGCGTGTACTTCTGTGTCGGAGTTTGCCGAGGTGCTCGCAGCCCTGCGCCGGGTGCGCGGAATCAACCCGTTCTTCGCCCTGGACGTGGGCCGCCCGGACGAAACGTGGCTGCCCGGAACGGCACTCCTGCACGGCCCCGCGCTCAAATCCACGATCGACGCCATCGCGACCCGCTACCGGGCGGACGAACCACGCGTGGCGGCCAGCCTGTTCTTCCTCAGCTACACCGCCCGGCTGCTCAGCCCGCTCACCGCCGCGAACATCCCGATCGACGTGCGACCGGAAAACCTGTGGTGGCACTACGACCGGGCGAACGGCCTGAGCGTCCGCATCGACCAGCCGCGGCTCGGCCCGCCGGCGGCGGTGGCGCTGGCACCGGTGGTGGAAGCGATTCAGGCGACGACACCGGTGGCGAGCGGATTGCTGTGGGGCAACGCGATGTCGAACGTCGCGGGCGCGCTGAAAATGGTTGTACGAGCACGCATGCTCACCGCCGAGGAAGCGGAAGAACGCGGCGAACAGCTCATGAGCGCGCCGCCGTTCGAACAGGCCGGAGAATTTCTTACCTTTCCCGGCGAGGTCACGTTCCGGCGTCGGTCGTGCTGCCTTTACTACCGCGTCGCCGCAGGTGGGAAGTGTGGCGACTGTCCACTCGTGAAGTGAGGAACGCAACAACTCTTATGGCCGGTTGTGCTTAAGACACGGCTCAACTTACGGTGCACGCGCCGCAGTGACGGGAAGCCGGTGAAAATCCGGCGCGGTCCTCGCCACTGTGACCGGGAAGCGATCCCCGCCGAGCACGTCACTGGCCCCGAACAAGGGCTGGGAAGACGCGGGGGCAGCGTTGATCCGGGAGTCAGGAGACCGGCTGCGGCGCCGTAAGGATTGTTGACCTTCCACGAGGTATGGAGGAGCCCGTCATGACGAGCCCCGCTGCGAAACTGTCCGCCGTCCAGGTGCCCAAGTGGGCCTTTGCCGCCACATTGCTCGGCCTCATCGTCACGTACCTGGTCCTACAGGAGAACGGTCTCGCGCTCGGTGCGAGCTCGGAGCTGCTGCACGAGTTCTTCCACGACGGCCGGCACGCGCTCGGCGTCCCGTGCCACTGATCCGACTTCCTGGATCAAGCACATGACAACGTACAAGTCCCTTGCGCTGCGAGGGATCGCGGCGGGCGGCATCGCCGGTGTCGCCTCCGCGCTCGTGCAACTTCTGGTGACCGAGATCCCCATTCGTGCCGCGCTCGCGGTCGAAGAGGCCCGGGAACCCGCCGGTGACACCGCCGGCCACTCGCACGGCGAGGAAGAGCTGGTCAGCCGCGGCGCCCAGATCGTGGGCGGCATGCTCGCCGTGGTGATCGTCGGCATCGCGGTCGGGCTGGTGTTCGCCACGGCCTACGCGCTGTCGAAGCGCTGGTTCGTCGACCGCACGCCGTTCAGCCGCAGCACCGCGTTCGGTGTCGCGGTGTTCGGTGCGGTAGCGCTGCTGCCGTGGCTCAAGTACCCGGCCAACCCGCCCGCCGTGGGCGACCCGGAGACGGTGAACTACCGGACCGCGCTGTACCTCGGTGTGCTGGTGGCCGGTCTGGCGATCGTGTGGGGCGCCAGCTGGCTGGCTGAGCGGCTGCACACGCGCTCGCAACCGGTGCGGGTCACAGCGGTGCTGCTCGCCGTGGTCGCGGCCGTCGCGGTCGTGCTGGTGGCGTTTCCCGCGCCGCCGGACACGATTCCCGCGGACATGCCGGTGAACGTGCTGTGGCAGTTCCGGCTCAGCTCGCTCGCCCAGCTCGCCACGCTCTACGTCGGCATCGGCGTGGTGTTCGGCCTGCTGATCGACCCGGCCACGCGCCGGAACAAGGCCGCCGCGAAGGCGGCTGTCGCTTGATGGTGTGGGGTGGCCGCGCGTGCGGCCACCCCGCCCAGGGCTCGTTGGTACGTTCGGTGCATGCCCGACAGCGCCGAGTTGCTCGAACAGATGCGTCAGAAGGTCGAGTTCTTCGAGCAGGCGAACCGCGCCGCCGAAGCTCGTGCCGCTGGTTACGACGCGATGGGCGCCGAGCTCAGAGAGGTCGAGGCGAGCGCCCAGTCGCCGGACCGCTCCGTCACCGTCGTCGCCGGTTTGTCCGGTTCCATCAAGGACATCCGGTTCACCGAGGACGCAAAGCGCCTGTCCGTCACCCAGCTCTCCCAGGCCGTCATGTCGACGATGCAGCAGGCCGTCGCGGCCGCCGCCCGGCAGCAGGCCGAGATCGTCCAGGGCCACGTCGGCTCGGCCATCCCGATCGCCGAGCGGGTGCTGAAGACGCAGCAGGAGATCTTCGACCGGCCCGCTCCGGAACCGCCCGCGCGCCCACGCCCGCCAGTCGACGACGACGACGACGGGACACCGGCAGCATCTTCCGCAGGGATGATCGCTGGTGACCGGGTTCGTCGTGCACCCGGACGAGCTCGCCCGGTGCGCCAGGACCGTCGGCGGACTCTCCGGCACCTCGACGAAGCTCAACGACGCCGCCACCACCGCGTCCGTGCCCGCCGTCAGCTGGGGCGCGCTCGGGCACATGCTCGGCCTGTACGAGCAGTACGACGCTCTGCTCGGCGACCTGCACGGGCACTTCGGCAAGATGACCGAGGGCTTCGGCAAGATCGACGCCGCCCTCACCGCCACCGCGCAAACGTATGCCGGCAACGAGAAGACGACCACGGACGCGTTCGGCAAGACCCTCCAGTCAGGACTGGACAACGCGACCGCGCCGCCGATGGTCTCCGGCGGCACCGCGACCTCCGGCGCGGGTGCGCTGGGCAGGAGCTACGGCGACCAGTACTCCGGCGGCAACATCGGCAAGCAGGCGGCGAAGTCGATTCCGTTCGGCGGCAGCAGCTACGCGCTCATGAAGGACGCCACCAAACTCGGCGACTCCATCTCCTCCGGCGACGGCGCGGCGATCGCGAAGGACGTCGTCAGCGTCATCTCCGACATGAACAACTTCATGCAGGAGGGCATGAAGCTCGCCGGCGCGATCGCCGACCCGTTGAACTTCCTGATCAGCAAGGGACTCGGCTGGCTGCTCGACGTCGTGGCACCGCTGAAGCAGGCCGTCGACCTGGTCTCCGGCGACCCGGCGGCCACGAGCAAGGCCGCCGGGCGCGTTCAACGACATCGCGAAGCAGACCGAGGAACTGGCCCGCACCTTCGACGAGCACCTGAAGGAGGGTCTGCGGAGCTGGAAGTCCGACGCCGGCGACAAGGCCGCGGCCAAGCTCGGCGGGTTCCACCACGGCATCGAGGGAACGGCTCGACGGCGGGCCACATCGCGGCGGTGCTGCAGGGCAGTTCGATGTTCATGCAGGTGGCCGAGGACATCATCAAGGGGATCTTGAGCGACCTGATCGAGTGGCTGGTCGTCACGTGGATCGCCGCGCAGCTCGCCGCGGTCCCGACGTGCGGCGCCTCCGAGGTCGCGGCCGCCGCGGCCACGCCGGTCGAGGCGGGCATCTCGACCGCCAAGGCGGGCGGTGAGGTCAACAAGGTCCGCTCGGTGATCCAGAAGATCATGGACGTGCTGCGGAAGATCCGCGACGTGATCGGTCGTTCCAAGATCGGCAAGGCGTTCGTGGAAGGCGCCGCGAAGAAGCCCGGCACGCTCGGCGAGGCGTTGTAGAAGTCCTTCGAGAAGAACGCGGACAAGGCGCTGGGGCTGGACAAGAGCGGCCCGGACGGCATGAAGTACACCGACCCGGTCAAGATCGCGAACAAGGTCGCCGGGTACGCCGACGGCATCTACAAGACCATCTCGTACGACCAGCGCGGCGCTGACCAGGCCGCGGACCGGACCGACCAGGAGCTCGACCTCTGATGTGGTGGCGGCGCAGGCGCTTCACACCCCAGGAGTCGGTGTCGTCGATCGGCGGGCGCACGTTCACGACCCGCACCGAGGTCCGCGTGGTCGGCCTGGAATCCGTTGGTGGCGACCAGAAAGCGCGTGAGGCGGCCTTCGTGGCGGTCAGCACCGGCATCGGCCCGTGCCCGCCGCTGCGGGTGGCTGCTCGCCACCTGGAGACTTCCGCCGGATACGCACGACTCGAACGCGGGCGCGGTGGCCATCGGCGTGCCTGCCTTCGACGACAGGTTTCTGGTGTTCTGCGACGATCTGGCGTTCGTGCGTCGCCTGACCCCGGCCCTGACCGCAGCGCCGTGCGAGTCGACGGGCGGGCTTGAGCTGGGCGGCGGCACGATCACCGTCCGGCGCGGGGCGTCGGCGGAGACCTGACCGCCGCGAACTACCTGAACACCCTGATTCCCTTGCTGCCACCGGAGTTGCGCCGATGAACGACGCCCCGATCGTCGTGCCGCTGTCCCATGAGGCCGCCGTGGTGATGGAGCAGGACCGCGTGCTGTTCACGCGGATGGTGAACGGCGCGCGCGTGGCCTCGGACGTGATCGGCGTGCCGCTGGCGGCGGTGATCCGCGTCGAGCCGGGCACGTTGCTCGCCGACCTGAAGTACCGGACGCCCGAGCATTCCGCGACGCACCCGCTGAAGTTCGTGCTGCCTGCCGGGCCCGCGGTGTGGTTGCGGGCGGCCTACGACATCTTCATCCCCACCCCGGATCCACGCGGGCTGGCCGCCGAGATCGACCGCCGCCGCCACCGGGTCGCGCGGTCCGGCGGTGTGTCGGCTTCCTTGGTGTGGCAGACGAATCCGGCACTGCGGGTGGCCGGGCCCGCGGGGTTCGTGCCGGGCGGTGCCTCGCTGGCGCCCGCCCAGCCCGACGCCGGGAAGTGGGCGGCCGCTGTTCCGGCGGCCATCGGCGAGTTGTCGCCGGGCCGGCCGGCCTCTTCGCCGGTCGTGCCCGCTGCCGTGCCGTGTCCCGAATCGCTGCCGGTCGTGACGGAGACGCTGGCGAACGGCGTGCGGTTCTCGGTGTCGGTGCGGCGGACCTTTCTGGGGTTCGAGCCGGTGTCGCCCGGAGTGGTCTCCGAGACGGTGCCGTCGTCGTCGCTGAGTCAGCCGTTGGCGACCTGGCACGTGGTGTGCGCGGGAACGTTGCGCGGCGGCGGGCGGCCGGTCCGCTGGTGCGCCGCGGACGAGCAGACCGAGATCCGGATGGAGCTGCTGGAGGGCCCCGCGCTGTGGTTGTGGGGGCCGGTGCAGGAGTGGCTCGTGTCCACGCCGCGGGCCTTCGAGCTCGCCGAGGAGGTGCGGCTGCGGCAGGGCGTGGGGATGCGGTTCCCGTTGTCGAGCGATCTCGGGGCGGAACGGCGGACGTGGCGGAACCTGTCGTCGACCCGGCCGGTGGACACGCCTGCCGGGCGGGCGTTGCCGCCGGTGCCGGAGTGGGCACCGACGGCGCCGACGCTCGTGCCTCGGGCAGCATGGACCGCATGACCGATCTCCCACCTTGGGAACGCATCTTGACCTGGTTGCGCGACAACGCTTCTCGCACCTTCGATCAGATCACCGCAACTCCGGGCGCAGATGGTTTCTGGCGGCTGGCAGGAGCGGGCAACCTGATACCCACGGCGTACACCCCGCTGTCCTCGGAGGACTCGAACCGGGAACGCATCCGGAAGGCCACCCGCTTTCCGGTCGAGGCGGACACGTAGGCTCCACATCCGGGATCTTCCTCAAAGGGTTCGTCGCCGTCGCCGCGGACGGCATGAGGCACCCGTTTCCGGCGACGAACGCCGTGGTTCGCGGGTCGGGCTGGGTCCGGGAGTGGGACGTCGATGTAGGCATCGAATCCGACGTGTGGCCGAGCATGGACTCGAGCTCACCGACATCGCCCACTCGCTGGAGAGCCCCGAACCCGGCTCCAAAGGTACGCCGAGCCGCCAGGCAAGGTTCATCAAGACCTCGATCTACGTCCCGTCAGTGCGGGACGGCGTGCTGAGCTGGCAGTCGGTGCGTACCTAGAGCGCTTTCAGCACGTCCAGGTCCACGCCCACGAGCGACTCACGGAAGATCCGCCGCTCCCCCGCCTCGACCTCGACATCACAAGGCACCACCAGCACGGTGCACCCGGCAGCAACAGCCGCGGCCACCCCGGTCGGCGAGTCCTCGATGGCCACACACCGAACCGGGTCCACGTCCAGCAACCGGGCCGCCTTCAGATACGGCTCCGGCAACGGCTTGTTCAGCCCGTCGACCTCGTCCCCGCACACCGTGACGTCGAAGAGCGAGCGGCCGATCGTGTCCAGCGCGACCTCGGTCAGCGCGCGCTCGGTCGACGTCACCAGCGCCATCGGCACGCCGGAGGAGCGCACCGCCTGCAACGCCTCCGCAGCGCCGGGACGCCACGGCAGGCCGGCGCGGAACACCTCCTCGGTGCGGCGGGAGATCCACGCGGCGCCGTCGGCCAGGTCCGCGGGCGTCGGCTCGATGCCCACGTCGGCGAACAGCAGGCGCATCGTGGTGGGCACGTTGGTGCCGACCATCCGTTCGCGGGTCTCCAAGGACAGGACGCCGCCGAGCTTCTCCGCGTACTCGTAGAGCGGGATGTCCCAGAGCTTCTCGGAGTCCAGCAGCGTGCCGTCCATGTCCCACAGGACGCTGGGCTCGAACACAGGTCAGACATTGAAGTACTTCGCCTCCGGGTGGTGCGCCACGAAGGCGTCGGTGGACTGTTCGGGGTGCAGCTGCAGTTCGTCCGACAGCTCCACGCCGATGCGGGACGGGTCGAGCAGGTCGACGATGCGCCTGCGGTCCTCCATCTCCGGGCAGGCGCCGTAGCCGAACGAGTAGCGCGCGCCGCGGTAGCCGAGCTTGAAGAACTCCTCGACGTCGGCCGGGTCCTCCGCCGCGACCGTCTCCCCGGACGGCCAGGCCAGCTCCTCGCGGACGCGCTTGTGCCAGTACTCGGCCAGCGCCTCGGTGAGCTGCACGCCCAGGCCGTGCACCTCCAGGTAGTCGCGGTAGGCGTTCTTGCCGAACAGCTCGTTGGCGTAGTCCGCGATCGGCTGGCCCATGGTCACGAGGTGGAACGCGATCACGTCCACCTCGCCGGACTCGCGGGAGCGCCAGAAGTCCGCGAGGCACAGCCGGCGGTCACGCTTCTGGCGCGGGAACGTGAAACGGAACCGTTCGGCGGAGTCCGGCGCGGGCTCCGAGAGGATGACCAGGTCGTCACCCTCGGAGACACACGGGAAGTAGCCGTAGACGACCGCCGCGTGGGCCAGCACGCCTTCGGTGGCGAGCCGCTCCATCCAGTACCGCATCCGCGGCCGGCCCTCGGTCTCGACCAGCTCCTCGTAGGACGGTCCGCCGCCGCGCGTGCCCTTCAGGCCCCACTGGCCCATGAACGTCGCGCGCTCGTCCAGCAGCGCGGAGTACTCCGCGACCGGGATGCCCTTCACGACCCGGCTGCCCCAGAACGGCGGCGTGGGCATCGGGTTGTCGGCCGCCACGTCGGACCGGCCCGGACGACCTCTTCCTCGGGCACGGCGGCCTTGCGGGCGGCGGCGATGCGCAGCGACCGTTCGCGGCGCGCCTTGCGTTCGGCGGCCCTGGCCGCGGCTCCTGGTCGACCTGCGGCGTCTCGCCGCGCTTGGCCGCCATGATCGCGTCCATCAGGCGCAGGCCCTCGAACGCGTCGCGCGCGTAGCGCACGTCGCCGAAGTACATCTCGGCCAGGTCGTTCTCGACGTAGGCCCGGGTCAGCGCGGCGCCGCCGAGCAGAACCGGCCACCGCGCGGCGACGCCCCGGGAGTTCATCTCCTCCAGGTTCTCCTTCATGATCACGGTCGACTTGACCAGCAGGCCGGACATGCCGATCGCGTCCGCGCGGTGTTCCTCCGCCGCTTCCAGGATCGTGTTGATCGGCTGCTTGATGCCGATGTTCACGACCTCGTAGCCGTTGTTGGACAGGATGATGTCGACGAGGTTCTTGCCGATGTCGTGCACGTCGCCCTTGACGGTGGCGAGCACGATCCGGCCCTTGCCGCCGTCGTCGGAGCGTTCCATGTGCGGCTCGAGGTGCGCGACCGCGGTCTTCATGACCTCGGCGGACTGCAGCACGAACGGCAGCTGCATCTGCCCGGAGCCGAACAGCTCGCCGACGGTCTTCATGCCCGCGAGCAGCGTGTCGTTGATGATCTGCAACGCCGGGCGCTGCTCCAGCGCGGTGTCCAGATCGGACTCCAGGCCGTTGCGCTCGCCGTCGACGATGCGGCGCTCCAGCCGTTCGAACAACGGCAGCGCGGCCAGTTCCTCGGCGCGCGTCGCCCGGTTCGACTACGTGGTGACGCCCTCGAACAGCCCCATCAGCTTCTGCAGCGGGTCGTAGCCCTCGCGCCGGCGGTCGTAGACGAGGTCGAGCGCGACCGCGCGCTGCTCGTCCGGGATCCGCGCCATCGGCACGATCTTCGACGCGTGCACGATCGCGGTGTCCAGACCGGCCTGCACGCACTCGTGCAGGAACACCGAGTTCAGCACCTGCCGCGCGGCCGGGTTCAGCCCGAAGGAGACATTGGACAGTCCCAGAGTCGTTTGCACGTCCGGGAAACGGCGCTTGAGCTCGCGGATCGCCTCGATCGTCTCGATGGCGTCGCGGCGGACCTCCTCCTGCCCGGTGGAGATGGGGAACGTCAGGCAGTCGACGATGATGTCGTAGACCCGCATGCCCCAGTTCTGCGTGAGGTCCTCGATCAGCCGGACCGCGACGCGCACCTTCCACTCGGCGGTGCGGGCCTGGCCCTCCTCGTCGATGCACAGCGCCACCACGGCCGCGCCGTGCTCGGAGGCCAGCCGCATGATCTTCTGGAATCGCGAGTCCGGACCGTCGCCGTCCTCGTAGTTGACCGAGTTGACCGCGGACCGGCCGCCCAGGCACTCCAGCCCCGCGCGCAGCACCTCCGGCTCGGTCGAGTCGAGCATGATCGGCAACGTGGACGCGGTGGCCAGCCGCGACGCCAGCGCGCGCATGTCCGCCACGCCGTCGCGGCCGACGTAGTCGATGCACAGGTCGACCAGGTGGGCGCCCTCGCGCGTCTGGTCACGCGCGATCTCGATGCAGTTCTCCCACTTCTCGGCGAGCATCGCCTCGCGGAACGCCTTGGAGCCGTTGGCGTTCGTGCGTTCGCCGATCATCAGCACCGAGGCGTCCTGTTTGAACGGGACGGCCTGGTACAGCGAGGACACACCGGGCTCGGGACGCGGCCGGCGGTCCGACGGGCGAGATCCCTAACGGCCTCGGCGACCTGGCGCATGTGCTCGGCGGTCGTGCCGCAGCACCCGCCGACGAGCCGCGCGCCGAACTCCTGGACGAACCCGGCCAGCGCCTGGGCCAGCTCCTCCGGGCCGAGCGGGTAGACCGCGCCGTTCGGGCCGAGCTCCGGCAGACCGGCGTTCGGCATCACCGACAGCGGGATGCGGGCGTGCTTGGACAGCGTCCGCAGGTGCTCGCTCATCTCGGCGGGACCGGTGGCGCAGTTGAGGCCGATGAGGTCGATGCCCAGCGGTTCCAGTGCCGTCAGCGCGGCACCGATCTCCGAGCCGAGCAGCATCGTGCCGGTCGTCTCGACGGTCACCTGGGCGATGATCGGGACGACGCGGCCCTCGGCGGTCATCGCGCGCTTGGCACCGATGATCGAGGCCTTGGTCTGCAACAGGTCCTGCGAGGTCTCCACGATGATCGCGTCCACGCCGCCGGCCAGCAGACCCTTGCACTGCTCCTGATAGGCGTCGCGCAACGTCGCGTACGGCGCGTGGCCCAGCGTCGGCAACTTGGTGCCCGGTCCAACCTTCCCAGCACGAACCGCGGCTGCTCGGGAGTGCTGAACTCGTCCGCCACCTCGCGCGCCAGCGCGGCACCCCGTTCGGACAGGTGGAGATCTGGTCCGGAATGTCGTACTCCGCGAGGTTCGCGAGGTTCGCGCCGAACGTGTTCGTCTCGACGGCATCGACGCCGACTTCGAGATAACCGCGGTGCACGGCCTTCACCACATCCGGCCGTGTCACGTTGAGGATCTCGTTGCAACCCTCCAGACCGTTGAAGTCGTCCAGAGAGAGGTCAACGGCCTGAAGCATGGTCCCCATGGCGCCGTCAGCGACGACAACCCGGTTCACCAGCGCTTCCAGGAACGGCGACTCTCCACGATCACGCATGGGCCAAGCCTACGATGCGTTGGTTCCCGAAGGCCGTAGTCTGGCGCCGTGAACGATCCGTCCCAGGCACCCGAGACCCCTTCGCACCCGCGCAAACCGCTCACGAGCCCGATCATGGTCTGTGCCTTCGAAGGCTGGAACGACGCTGGCGACGCCGCCAGCACCGCGATCGAGCACCTGCAACTCACCTGGGACGCCACCCCGCTCGCCGAGATCGATCCGGACGACTACTACGACTTCCAGGTGACGCGGCCCACAGTCCGAATGGTGGACGGCGTCACCCGAAGGGTCGACTGGCCGACGACGCGGCTCTCGGTGTGCAGGCCCCCCGGTTCCGCCGTGGACGTCATCCTCGTGCACGGCATCGAGCCGAACATGAGGTGGCGCAAGTTCGCCGCCGAACTGCTGGCCCACGTCGACGCGCTCGGGGTGACGACCGTCGTGACGCTGGGCGCGCTGCTCATGGACACGCCCCACACCCGGCCGGTTCCGGTCACCGGCACCGCCTACGACCCGGACGCCGCCGAGAGGTTCGGCCTGGAGCACTCCAAGTACGAGGGCCCGACCGGGATCGTCGGCGTGTTCCAGGACGCGTGCGTGCAGGCGGGCATCCCGGCGATCTCGTTCTGGGCCGCCGTGCCGCACTACGTGTCCCAGCCGCCCTCCCCCAAGGCCACGCTGGCCCTGCTGCACCGGGTGGAGGAGGTGCTCGACATCGAGGTCCCGCTCGGCGCTCTCCCGGAGCAGGCCGAGGAGTGGGAGCGCACGGTCACCGAGATGGCCGACGAGGACGAGGACGTGCGCAACTACGTGCGGGCGCTGGAGGAGCGCGGCGACGCGGCCATGCAGATCACCGAGGCCTCGGGTGACGACATCGCGGCGGAGTTCGAGCGCTACCTGCGGCGTCGTGGCCGCGGTCCCGGCTGGCCGTCGACCGGTCCCCGCTGACCGTTTCCCGGGCGTCTGCAAGTACCACCAGCCGCGAGCCGGCGGTACTTGCAGACGCCATGACCAACCTCAGCGCGCGGCCGCGTCGTGCCCCTGTTCGGCGCCGGCGTAGGCGTCGGCCTGCGTGCGGTACAGGTCGGCGTAACGACCCCCACTGGCGAGCAGCTCGTCGTGGGGTCCGGCCTGGACCAGCTTGCCGTTGTCGAGCACCAGGATCTGGTCCGCCTCGGCCACGGTGGAGAACCGGTGCGACACCACGACGGTCACCGCGCCGGTCCGCGCCGCCAGTTCGCGAGCGCGTGCCATGTACCGGGTGAAGATGGCGTGCTCGCTGGGGGCGTCCAGTGAGGCGGTCGGCTCGTCGAGGACGAACAGCAGTGGGGCGGGGCGCATCGAGGCACGGGCGAGGGCGGTCTTCTGCCACTGGCCCTCGGACAGGTTGACGCCACCGAACGACGAGCCCAGCTGGGTGTCCAGGCCGTCGGGCAGGCGGTCGAGGAGGGTCTCGGCGTCGGCGGCGCGGACCGCCTCGCCGATCCGCGCCCGGTCGTCGATGTGCGGCAGGTCGCCCAGCCCCACGGTGGTGGCGAACGTCGTCTGGAAGCGCCCGAAGTCCTGGAAGGCCGCGCTGGTGCGCCGGCGCCACTCGTCCGTCGGCAGGTCGCCGAGATTCGCGTCGTCGATCTCGACGCTGCCCGAGTCCGGCGAGTAGAGCTTGCACAGCAGCTTGACCAGAGTCGTCTTGCCCGAGCCGTACTCGCCCACGATCGCGACCACCGAGCCCGCCGGAATGTGCAGCTCACGTCGGCAATGCTCGGCCGGCCGGCGCCGGGGTAGGTGAAGCTGACCCGGTCGAAGGTGATCCCGTGCCGCAGGGTCGCGGGAACAGCGCGGGTGCCGTGCCCGGCCTGCGCGGCGACCACGTGGTCGCGCAGCCACAGGTAGGGCTCGATCACGCGGCCGCTGGCCAGCGAGTCGTTCACGTCGCGCATCGTGTCCTGCACGGACTGCCGCAGGGTCAGCGCCACCGTGATCGCCAGGACGACGTCCCCGACGGTGCCCGCGCCCGTGGCGGCCTGCGCGACCACGAGGGCGAGGCCCGCCAGGAAGCTCGCGGTGAACAGCGTCCAGCCGGCCAGTTGCCAGCCCGCGGCCCGCATCCTCGCCCGCAGCCGCACCCTGGCGACCTCGTTCCACGCCGCCTGCTGGCGGTCCACGATCTCGTCGCCCGCACCGGGCGACGCGCAGCTCCTTGCTCGTGGCCGGATCGGTCGCGAGCCGGAACAGATGGCGCTGCAGCCGGAAGTCCTCCGCTGTCCCGGTCTCCGCGCGCGTTCACCCCCCGCTGCCCGCGCCGGTCGGCCCACAGCGTCGCGCCGGCGAACGGCAGCAGCGCGATCAGCCACGGGCTCGCCGTGGCGAGCAGTGCCACCAGCACCGCCAGTCTGATCACGTTGAAGCACGCCGCCACCGCGCTCCACATGCCGAACATCAGCTGCCACGCGGCGCCGCGCAGCGTCGTGACCCGGTCCAGGACGTCCGGCTGCGTCCAGGTGGTCCATGCCCGGCAGGCCGACCAGGTCGGCGTGCAGCCGGTGCTGCACGTGTACGAGGCCCGACCTGTTCGACGAGCATGATCCGCAGCCCCATGGCTGAAGCTGCCCAGGTACGTGCCCAGCGCGAACACGGCCGCGGCCGTCACGGCGCCGGTGATCGCGGCCGTCGGGTCGGTCTCGATCGACCCCGTTCACCGCCATCCGCAGTGCCAGTGCGCTCGCCGCGACCACGACGGACTGCACGGCGTAGATCGCCACCAAACCGGCGGTCATCGCCGGGTGCAGCCGCCAGGAGAGCGCGAGCAACTCGGCCCACAACCGGAGGTACCGCCGCACCGGAACCGCCTTCTCCGCACTCACAGCAGTTCACCCTCCTCGACGCGGTCGTCGAACCCGCGCTGGAAACGCTCGGCCTGGATCGTCGAAGAGCTCGGCGTAGTCACCGCCGAGCGCCATCAGCTCGTCGTGGGTGCCCGACTCGCCGATCCGGCCGTCGCGCAACAGCACGATGCGGTCGGCCTGGCGCACCGTGGACAGCCGGTGCGAGATCAGCACCACGGTCGCGTCCCCGCGCCGCGCGGCGAGCCTGTCGAAGACGTCGAACTCCGTGCCGCACGTCGAGATGCGCGGTGGGCTCGTCGAGCACCAGCACCTTCGCCCCGGTCCTGAGCGCGTACAGGGCCCTGGTGAGCACGAGCTGCTGCCACTGACCTCCGGACAGGTCCACACCGCCGCGGCGCTCCAGGCTCAGCGGCGTCGCCCAGCCCGCGGGCAACCGGCCGAGCACCTCGGCGAACCCCGAGTCGCGAGCCGCCGCGTCGACCGCGGCCCGGTCCAGCGGAATCCCGGCATCGCCCAGTGCCACGTTGTCCTCTGCGGACAGGTGATAGCGCACGAAGTCCTGGAACACCACCGAAACCTGCGCGCGCCACGCGTGCGGGTCGAGCTCGGCGAGATCGGCGCCGTCGGCGGTGATCCGGCCGGACGCCGGGGTGTAGAGCCCCGCCAGCAGCTTGATCAACGTCGACTTGCCCGCCCCGTTGAGCCCGACCACGGCCAGCAGCTCCCCCGGCCGGATCTCCAGGTCCAGCCCGTCGAGCACCTTCCGTTCGCCACCGGGGTAGGAGAAGCCGACGTTCTCGAACCGCACGAGGGGAAGCGCGCTGGTCTTCGCCGGGGACGCGAGAGCCGCTGCGGGCGCCCGCAGCTCCTCGCGCAACCGCTCCAGGGCCTTCAGAACGACGAGAGCACCCCTCACCTCACGGCTGTCGACGCCGCCGGCGAACATCGCCGAACCCGCGGCGAAGACCGCGGTCGCGACGGCTGCCGACACGGCACCGGTGGCGCCGGCCCAGGCCACCATCACGTAGGCGGTCGTCAGCGGCACGAACACGAGGAGTAGCTGCGCCCACTGCCGGCGCAGGTTCCGCATGCCGACCGCCCGCACCGGCTCGAACATCGACCGGGTGTGGGCGGTGACCTGATCGACCGCCCAGCCGCCGAAGCCGAAGACCCGCAGTTCCTTGCCCTCCGCGGGCGCGAAGATCGCGTCGGCCCACACCTCCGCGCGCCGGCCGTGCTCCACTCCGTTCAGCCACTCGTCGTACCACCGCATCCCGTTGCGCCGGCTGATCGTCGTGCGTGCCACGACTCCCGCGAGCAGCAACGGCAACAGCCACCACGAGAACGCGACCAGCACCGCGCTCAGGCTCACCAGGCCGATACCGTGGGCCAGCAGCTTCAGCTGCGTCAACGCCCCCTGCGCGGTGTCTTCTCCGTCCAGTTGCCCGGATCGGCTCTGGCCTTCCACACCAGTGCCCGCACCTCCGGGCGTTCCAGCGCCGCGAAGTCCGGACTCGTCGCCGTGAGCCGGGCGAGGGCCGCCCGGTGCGCGCCGTCGATCCGCGCGGTGGCGAGGAAGAACAATGGCTCTTCCACGACCTCCAGCACGTGCCCGAGCAGCAACGCGGCGCCGAACACCGCCAGCGGGACCAGGGCCCTGGCCAGCACGTCCGCGTTCGCCCCGCCGGCCACCCGGTCCACCAGGGTGGCCAGCGCGACCGCGGACACGGCGGGCATCAGGCTCGCGATGCCGGTCATCGCGACGATCACGAGCAGCAGACCTCGCCCGGCCCCGGCCAGCGAACGCATCAGCAGAACACGCTCACGGAGCGCATTGCGAATCATCAAGCCTCACCACACTTGTCAATTGACGCGAACTGGCGTGCGGTAAAGCAAGCTAAATCGACCGCACCGCTTCCACATCAGGCCGAACGAAAGGAAACAGGCCTTTCTCAGGCCTGCCACCAGCAGATTCTCCCCAACGACCATTGGTTTCCCAACGAGTCGAAGCGCTTCAACTCGGGACCGTAACGTCGTTTATCCGAGCATGTCAAACAGATTTTAAAGTCGACCGCGCCCGCCCGAACTCATCGAATTCGTTCGACGCCAGCTAGGGTGAGCGGCGGAGGTGTCTGTGGGCCGCTTGGCACGCGCCGGGTTGTACGCCGGGGCTCTGATCGGGCCGTTCGGCGGCGCCGTCACCACGTCGATCCTGCCCGAGATCGGAGCGAGCTTCGGCCGGTCGGCGGGCACGGCGGCCTCGACGCTGACGTTCTACCTCGTGCCGTTCGCGGTGCTGATGCTCGCGTCCGGGACGCTCGCGCAACGCTGGGGTCCACAACGGACCGTCCGGATCGCGTACATCGCCTACGCGGTGACGTCCGCGCTGGCCGCCTCATCGTGGACGTTCGAGGTGCTGCTGGCCTCCCGTGCGCTGCAGGGCGCGGCGAACTCGTTCACCACGCCGGTGCTGCTGGCCGTGATCGCCGCCTCGACGCCGAAGGAGAAGCTCGGCCGCGCGCTCGGGCTGTTCGGGTCGATGCAGGCGGCCGGGCAGACGTCCGCCCCGCTCGTCGGCGGCCTCACCGCCGAGATCGACTGGCGGCTGGCGTTCGTGGTGATCACGGTGGTGGCCGTGGCGCTGGCGGTCCTGGGGGTGCCGCAGACCGACGCCGAGCCGGAGCGCGACGCCAGTCTGCGCAGCGCTTTCGTGCCGAGCACGTTGCGGCCCGCGCTCGTGGGTTTCATCGCCTGGGGTTGCCTGGGCGGGTTGTCGTTCCTCGTGGCGTTCCGGCTCGACGACGTCTTCGGGCTCGGCGCCGGGTCAACGCGGGGTGCTGCTCACCGGGTTCGGCGTCGTGGGCTTCCTGACCGCCCGGCACGTCGGCAAGGCGATCGACCGGTTCGGCGCCACGACGACCGTGGTCATGGCGGCGACGCTGGGCGCGGGGCTCGTCGTCGCGACGGGCACCACGCCGCTGGCGGCGGTCACCGTCCTCGCCTGGGCCCTGACCGGCGCGGCCAGCCAGGGCGTCCTGGTGAGCATCAACGCGTTGGTGCTGCAGAGCGACAACGCCAACCGGGGCGGCAGCGTCAGCGTCGTGCAGTCACTGCGCTTCATGGGTGCCGCTGCCGCCCCGCTGGCGTTCGTCCCGCTCTACCAGGCCCATCCGCTGCTGGGCTTCCTCGTCCCGGCGGCGCTGCTGATCACCGTGCCCGCGATCGTCACGTGGTCAGGTCGCGGCGCCGGAACCCGGCGAACCCCGCAGCCAGAAGCACCACCGCCACCCCGGTGAGCCACAGCAGCGGCGCCGCGGTGATGTCCGGGTACTTCGGGACGTGCGTGAACGGCGAGACGTCGATGATCCACTGAGCGAGCTGCAGGGCCGGGCCGAGCAGCGTGATCACCAGCGACACCGACACCACCGCCCAGCTCACGCCCGTGAGCTGCGGGAACAGCCCGAACAGCACCAGCGCAACGCCCGCGACCACCCAGGCGGCCGGGAGCTGGGCCAGTGCGGCGCCGAGCAGCTGCGGCAGGACCGTGCCGAGGTCGCCGGTCTGCAGGCCGTACACGATCCCCAGACCGAGCCCCGCCGACATCAGCACGACCGCGCCGCCGGCCAGCGCGAACACCGCGTGCGACGCGACCCAGCCCCAGCGCGACACCGGGGTCGCGAGCAGCGGCTCGGCGCGGAACGAGGTCTCCTCCGACCGCAGCCGCAGCACCGCCTGCACCAGGTAGATCGAGGAGATCAGGCCGAGCAGCTGGGTGACGGTGGCGAAGAACGCGTCCACCATCGCGTCGGCGCCGCCGATCTTGCTGACGATCTGCCCGAGCGTCGGGTTGTCCTGCACCATCTGCCCGACCGCCTGCGCGACGCTGCCGTAGATCACGCCCACCGCGAACAGCGCGACGGACCAGCCGATCAGGGAACCCTTCTGCAGCCGCCACGCCAGCCCGAACGGGGTGCCGATCGTGCCGTGCGCCGGGCCGAGCCGAGCGGCGAACAGGCCGAGCCCCACGTCGCGGCGGGTCACGATGAACGCCGACACGCCCGCCAGCCCGACGAACGCCGCCAGCGGGATCAGCAGCACCCAGAACCTGTTGTCGGCGAACGACCGCACGTGCTCGGTCCAGCCGATCGGCGAGAACCAGGTCAGCCACTGCGGGCCCGACTCCCCCGCCGCGTCGCCGGCCGCGCGCAGCAGGTAGGTCACGCCGAGGAACCCGCCCGCGATCGCGTTGGACACCCGCGAGTTCTCCGACAGCTGCGCGGTGAGCGCGCTGACGCCGGTGAAGACGAGCCCGACGCTCGCGGTGGACAGTCCGAACGCGAAGGCGCCCGCCGGAGCGAGGTCCTTGCCGATGAGCGCCAACGCCTGCAGGAGCCCGATCAGCAGGCTCGTGCCGCCCGCGACGATCACGGCGGCGGCCAGTGGCGCGTGCCGGCCGACGACCCCCGAGCTGATGAGTTCCGTGCGGCCCGCTTCTTCTTCTGCGCGCGTGTGCCGGGTGACGACCAGCATGGCCATGACCGCGACGAACAGGCCGGAGAAGACGCCCCAGCGCCACACGACCAGACCGCCCAGCGACGACCAGTCGTGCAGCGGGCCGAGCATCGCCAGGAACGCGGAGTTCGCGTTCGCGGTGACCCCGAGCAGCGCCCGCGACTCGGCCGTTGCGTACAGCTCTTCCAGGGCGGTCGTCGTGGAGTAGGTGACGCCGACCAGGAACAGAACCCAGACGGGCAGCAGGATCCGGTCGCGGCGCAGGGCCAGCCGGACCAGCTGCCCGGTTCCGATCAGGGTGGTGCCGATCATTTCGCGTCCTCGTAGTGGCGCAGGAAGAGCTCCTCCAGCGTCGGCGGCTGCGAGGTCAGCGTGCGCACGCCCGTGGTCACGAGCTGCTTGAGCACGAGGTCGAGCTTGTCCGAGTCGACCTCGAACCGGACGCGGTTGCCCTCGGCCACGAGGTCGTGCACGCCGGCCATCGAGGTGAGGCCGTTGGGCGGGCCGGCGAGCTCGGCGGAGATCGACGTGCGGGTCAGGTGCCGCATGTCGGCGAGCGTGCCGGTCTCGACGATGTGACCGTTGCGGATGATGCTCACCCGGTCGCACAGCGCCTCGGCCTCGGCGAGGATGTGGCTGGACAGCAGCACGGTGCGGCCGCGCTCGCGTTCGTCGTTGATGCAGTCCTGGAAGACGGCCTCCATCAACGGGTCCAGGCCCGAGGTCGGCTCGTCCAGGATCAGCAGCTCGACGTCGCTCGACAGGGCGGCGACCAGCGCCACCTTCTGCCGGTTGCCCTTGGAGTAGGTGCGGCCCTTCTTGCGCGGGTCCAGTTCGAAGCGCTCCAGGAGCTCCGCGCGGCGCGACTTGTTCAGGCCACCGCGGAGCCGTCCGAGCAGGTCGATGACCTCGCCACCGGTCAGGTTGGGCCAGAGGTTGACGTCGCCGGGGACGTAGGCGAGGCGGCGATGCAGGGCCGCGGTGTCCTTCCACGGGTCGCCGCCGAGCAGCCGCGCGGTGCCGGAGTCGGCCCGCAGCAGGCCGAGGAGGATCCGGATCGTCGTCGACTTGCCGGCGCCGTTCGGGCCCAGGAAGCCGTGCACCTCGCCGGTCTGGACGTCCAGGTTGAGGTCATCCAGTGCGCGCGTCGGGCCGAAGGTCTTGACCAGGCCCGACACGGATATCGCAGATGTCATGGCCGGTAAGCTACGCTTCTTTCACAACTTCGTGAAGTACGTAAATTTTGCCCGAACGGCTGACGGAAGGGGATGATGCCGCCGTGACGAGTGCTACGCAGCGTGACCAGCAGGCGGTGGGCCAGTTCGTCGAACGGTTCGGTGGAATTCTGGCGGACACCGGGGTTCCCCGCATGCCGGCGCGCATCCTCGCGGCGTTGCTGACGACCGACTCCGGCAGGCTCACCGCGGCCGAGATCGCCGAACTGCTGCAGATCTCTCCGGCGGCGGTGTCGGGGGCGGTGCGCTACCTCACGACGGTCCAGATCGTCAGCCGGGAACGGGAGCCGGGATCACGCCGGGACGTGTACCGGATGCGCGACAACGTCTGGTACGAGGCGACGTTCCGCAAGGACCAGATGCTCGTGATGATCGACGAGGTGCTCGGCGAGGGCGTCGCGGCGCTCGGCCAGGACAGCGAGGCCGGCACCCGGCTGGACGAGACGCGCGAGTTCTTCCGGTTCTGTCACAGCGAGCTCGGCACGATGCTCGACCGGTGGGGCGAGCACCGGGAGAAGTGGATCGCCGGGCGTCAGGGCTAGTCCGCGTTCAGACGAACTGCTTCGGGTCGTCCCACTGCCGGAGTGCGGCGCCGTCCGCGTACGGCACCACCGCGTAGAGCTCGGCCAGCGCGGCGTCGGAGAGGAAGAGGTCGAACCCCGCGCCGGTCACCTCGGCCAGTTCCGCGGCGTCGTCGTCGACTCCGAACCCGAACTCGCGGTAGGCCAGTTCGCCCGGTGAATGCGGCGCCACCAACGCGGTGAACCCCTTGTCCAGCAGGCGAACCCGAAGGTCAGGATCCACCGCGACACTGACGAGCGAGCCCGGCTCCATCGCCGCGATCACGCCGTCGACGTTCTCCGGCGTCAGCAGGAACCACCGGGTGCCGCACTGCCCGGATGCCCACCGCTCGCCCAGCAGCGTCGTCCTGGTCTGAGCCGCGGCACGCACCACGGACCAGAACTTCTCGTCCGCCACGGTCTCGACCGGGTGTCGATCTGGCTGACCGGCTGGCACGGCCGCCACCCGATCTCCAGATGCTCCTCCGACAGGTCGTCCAACGCGTCGCAGACCTCCTGAGTCGTCGGCAGGAACACCCATCCGTCCCAGGTGAGGTCGATCCGCAGAACATCACTCACCAGGCAGAGGAGCGGGCTGGATCCGCGCCCCACGGTCTCCGTGTAGAAGTCGGCGGCCTCGGCCGCGGGAATGCTGATCCCCTCGCGCAACCACCTCGCGCAGTTCTCGCGCGTAGTCGGGCCAGCCGGGTGCCTCGTCCAGCTTCGAGCCGATCTCCTCGTCGCGCGGTCCGACGACGACCTCCAGCGGCAGTTGGTCAGCCACTGTTCTCTCCCCCACTGCAAGCCGAAACGCGATGAGGGGGAGCTTCCACGATCGGAAGCTCCCCCTCACCTCATTTACGTCAGCCCGTGACGAGCGTCAGGTTGTACGCCGAGAGGATCTCGTTGACCGGCTGGAAGTAGGTCGTGCCGCCGCTGGTGCAGTCGCCGGAGCCACCCGAGGTGACGCCCTGCGCCTGCGTGCCGCTGACCCACGAGCCGCCCGAGTCACCAGGCTCCGCACACACGTCCGTGCGCGTGAGACCGCTGACCGAGCCCTCCTGGTAGTTCACCGTCTGGCTCTTGGCCTGGACGACACCGCAGTGCCAGCCCGTGGTCGAGCCGGAACGGCAGATCGACGCGCCGGCCGCGGCCTCGGTGTGACCGGAGACGACGACGTCAGCGCCGCCGTAGTGGTTCACCTTGGCCGTGGGCGTCCACGCCGAGTTGGCCTTGACCCACCCGTAGTCGTTACCGGGGAAGGACGAGCCTTCGAACGCTCCCAGCGCGGAGCGGTCGACGCCGGCCACCGTGTCGCCCTTGGACCCGCAGTGACCAGCGGTGACGAACCCGCCCTCCACCGCGAAGCCCACGGAGCAACGGCCCGCGTTGTTGATGTAGTACGCGTCGCCACCGCGGATGTCCTTGAACAGGGTGGGCGTCTCGTCGGTCTCGACGACCTTCGCGAGCGTGCCCGCCTTCTCCGCGAACGACTTGGCGACCTCGGCCTGGCCGCGCTTGACCGTGACCGTGAGGGTGTTGGCCGCCGGGTCGACGTACCAGCCGGTGACCTGGGCCGGCGCCTTCTCGGCGTCGAGCCTGGCCTTGGCCGAGTCGAGGTCCTTCGCCGTGTTGGCGACCGTCCTCGGCTCCGCGCCGAGCCGCTTGATGCGGTCGGCCTTGGCGCTGTTGGCGCCGGTCACGCCGACGACGAGCTTGCCGATGGACGCGTCGAACCAGGCGCCACCGAACTCGTCACCCGCGAAACCCTTCGCGACGTGCTGCAGGACCGCGGCCGCACTCTCCTGGCGCAGCCGATCCGCCGCCTGCTGGGCGTCCAGTCCGAGGTCGCGCTGCATCGCGGCGAGCAGGTCAGCTGACGGTGCGGGCGCGGCGACGGCGGCAGGGGAGACCGTCGTCGCGAGTGCTCCCGCCAGCACGGCTACTGTCGCGACAGCCATGCGCTTCATAGGCACTTCTCCTCGTTTTTCAGGTTTTGCAGGGCCGGTGGTAACGCCGGACCGGGCAACCGCGATGAGGAGATCGGCTGTGCTGGAACACAGCCCGCACGACACCGGATGAATGGCGTCCCCAGGCGGTCGAACTGCCCAATCAGTTCGTTCCTCCGTCTGGGTGACGCTATGTTGTGCTGCCTACTGGACGGTAGGGCCGATCGAGGGTGGACCTCTCGGCGTTAGAGTTGATATAGGGAATCCAAATGCGTCCTCTCAGCCTATTTCGGTGACCGAGAGCGACCGCGCGCATTGACGCGTGCCGGCAAATCTGTCAACAGTTCGCACTCGACGGCGTATCCCTCTGACCTGCGGTTTAGGGCTAGCGTGCAGACACCCTGTTCCCTGCACGAGGGAGAACCCTGCTATGCGAAGAGTCTTGGGTACGGGACTCGCCGCCGCGGCCGCCGTCTGTCTGGCAGCTGCTGTGGTGCCCGCTGCTTCAGCTCAGGAAAACGTAGGGACGATTCTCGGCGCTGACCGCGCCGACGTCGTTCAGGACAGCTACATCGTCTCGCTGAAGGCCGGATCGGCGTCGAGGGCCGCCGCACCAGGTCTTGCGAGCAAGTACGGCGGCCAGGTCGGTCAGGTCTGGCAGCACGCGCTCAACGGCTTCTCGGTCAAGATGAACGCCAGGCAGGCGGCTCGGCTGGCCGCGGACCCGCAGGTGGCGTACGTCCAGCAGGACGCCCAGGTGTACATGCTGGACGTTCAGCAGAACCCGCCGTCGTGGGGTCTGGACCGCGTTGACCAGCGGGACCTGCCGCTGAGCAACAGCTACCAGTACGACACGACCGCGTCGAACGTGACGGCGTACATCGTCGACACCGGCGTGCGGACCACGCACGCGACGTTCGGTGGCCGCGCCACCTGGGGCACCAACACCTCCGGTGACGGCAACAACACCGACTGCAACGGCCACGGCACGCACGTCGCCGGCACCGTCGCGGGCTCGCAGTACGGCCTCGCGAAGGCGGCCAAGGTCGTCGCGGTCAAGGTGCTCAACTGCCAGGGCTCCGGCACCACCGCCGGCGTCGTCAGCGGCATCGACTGGGTGACGGCGAACGCGGTCAAGCCCGCGGTCGCGAACATGTCGCTCGGCGGCGGCGCGGACGCCACCCTGGACGCGGCCGTGCGCCGTTCCATCGCGTCCGGCGTCACCTACGCCATCGCGTCCGGCAACTCGAACACCGACGCGTGCAGCACCTCGCCCGCACGCGTGACCGAGGCGATCACGGTCAACTCGTCGACGAACACCGACGCGCGTTCGTCGTTCTCCAACTACGGCTCCTGCACGGACATCTACGCACCGGGCTCGAACATCGTGTCGGCGTGGAACACCAACGACACCGCCACGAACAACATCTCCGGTACGTCGATGGCCACCCCGCACGTCGCGGGCGCCGCGGCGCTGTGGCTCGCCACGCACGCGACGGACAGCCCCGCCGCCGTGTGGGCCGGCCTGAACGCCGCGTCCACGCCGAACAAGATCACCAACGTCGGCGCGAACACCCCGAACAAGCTGCTCTACTCGCTCTTCGGCGGGGACCCGCAGCCGGGCAACCCCTCGGTGACGAACCCCGGTAGCCAGAGCTCGACGGTCGGCTCGCCGGCGTCACTGCAACTGGCGGCCACCGGCGGCACCGCGCCGTACTCGTGGTCCGTCTCCGGCCTCCCGGCCGGCCTGTCGGCGTCCTCCTCGGGCGCCATCTCCGGCACGCCGACCACCGCCGGCACCTCTTCGGTGACCGCCACGGTGACCGACGCGGCCGGCAAGACCGCTTCGGCCACGTTCTCGTGGGTCGTCAACCCGGTTGGTGGCGGCTGTGACGCCAAGACCAACTCCACCCCGGTCGCGATCGGCGACCTGTCCACCGTGACCAGCACCATCGTCATCGCTGGCTGCGCGGGCAACGCGTCGGCCACGGCGTCGATCAAGGTGTCGATCACGCACACCTACAAGGGCGACCTCGTGGTCGACCTGGTCGCACCGGACGGCACGGTCGTGAACCTGCACAACCGCACCGGCGGCTCGGCCGACAACATCAACGAGACCTTCACCAAGAACCTCTCCGGTGAAGCTGCCAACGGCACCTGGACGCTGCGCGTGCGCGACGCGGCGTTCCTGGACACCGGCACGTTGAACAACTGGACGCTCGACATCTGAGCTGACCGGTTGTGACCGAAGGAGCCGCCCCCGATGCTTCCGCCTCGGGGGCGGTTTCTCGTTCAGTCGTAGGGCATCTCGCGGATGCGCCGCTGCTCGGCGTCGCGGAGCCGCTCGTAGTGCGCCACCCCGGCCAGGCCACCGGCGTTGCCCGCCGCGTCGACCGCGGCCTGCAAGACCACCAGTGGCAGGTCGAGCCCGGCCGCCAGCCGATGCGCCTCGGCGAACACCTCACCCGCGTTACCCGCGACCCCCGCCAGCAGGAACAGTTCCTCCACGTGGTCACGACCAGCCGGCGCGCGGCACTCGCGCAGCGCCTCCCAGGCGGCCACGTGGTCACCGGCCCGGCGTTCGAGGCCGGCCAGAATCCGCCGGCCCTCGTCGTCCTCCTTGAACGCCATGCGTTCCCGCTGCACCCGCGCCGCCTCGGCGAACTCCCCCAGCCCGGCCAGCTCGTGGCGCAGCTGCGTGAGGGTGCCGACGTCCCGCGGCCGTTCCCGCGCCCACCGGTCAAGCTCGGCACGGGCCAGTTCCCGCTCCCCCGCCAGCCTGGCGCGCCCGACCCACGTCAGCGGATCCTCGTCGGCCGGGTCGTCCGGGAACCACTCCCGCCGGCCCTGCGCCCACTCCTGCACGCGTTCGGCGTCCACGTCCCGGTCGAGCAGGAACTCCAGCACCTCGTCCCGGTCGGCGTGGTCACTGGCGCGCACGTGGTCGACGGTGGCCTGGGGCCCGGCGGCGAACACGTGCTCCTGGTCGTAGCCGCACCAGGTGTCGAAGTTGGCGAGCTTGATCGCGTACTGCCGCCAGACGTCCTCGACCCGCCGGTGCTCGGCCAGCAGGAAACCGGCCAGCTCGGTCTGCTCGCCGATCCCCTGGAACGTCGCGTTCCGGCGCAGCAGCGCCTCCTGCTCGGCCAGGAACCGCAGCAGCGGCAGGTCACCGGGGCGCCGGTCGTACTGCAGCGCCCACAACACCTTCGCGCGCGGCACCTCGTTCGCGTCGCCGTCGTAGCCCTCGACGTCCTTGGCAGGCTCGTAGCTCAGCTCCTGCCACGCCGCCGTTGACTCCCGCATGCGCGCCAGGTCGCGCCGTGCCGCCTCCATCACCGGTCCATTGTGGCCTAGCGCGTTCACGCGTATACCGGGGAGGCGCTCGCCGATTCTCAACGACGCAATAAGAACTGGTAAACAAACGCCTTACTAGGACCGCTCACTTTTGCATCGAATTACTCGGCATCACCAACGAAATTGACCCGATGCAACAACAACGGCGCGAATCGGACGAACTACTCGATCGGCGCCTCCTCCACCCATTTGTACACCGGCGGTTCATACCGCTGTAACCGGTTTATCAGCCGGTCGATGTCGTCGTCAATCAGCACCATCTCGCGATAGGGCGCTTTCAGGAAGCCCTCGGCGACCATGTGGTCGATCATCGCGATCAGGTGGTCGTAGAACCCGTCGACGTTGAGCAGCCCGATCGGCTTGGCGTGCAGCTCGAGCTGGGCCCACGTCCAGATCTCGAAGAGCTCGTCCAGCGTGCCGGCACCGCCCGGCAGTGCGACGAACGCGTCCGACAGGCCCGCCATCAGCGCTTTCCGCTGGTGCATCGTGTCCACGACGTGCAGCTCAGCGAGTCCGTCGTGGGCGAGCTCCCACTCGATCATGTGCTGCGGGATCACCCCCACCACCGACCCGCCCGCAGCCAGCGCGCCGTCGGCGACGGCCCCCATCGTGCCGACCCGGCCGCCGCCGTAGACGACCTCGATGCCCCGCTCCGCGAGTGCCCGGCCGACTTCGGCGGCGACCTCCATGTGCCGCACGCGTCCGGCCGACGAACCGCAAAAGACACACATTCTCATCATGTCACCCTACAACCACGCCGATCGGCCGACGTGACGAAAACGGGCAATTGTCTCGAAAGCAATCGATCTTGCTGAACGTTTTCTGAAGAACGCGGAAAACGGCGGAATTCCACCGACGCGGGGCGAAAGTGGAACGAGATCAACTGCGAAGGAGCGAGCAACATGAATTGCGTGCATCTCGTCGTCGGCCCCACAGGTGCGGGCAAAACGGACGTCGCGACGAAAATCGCCGACGAATACGACGCACCGATCGTGGTGGCCGACCGGATCCAGTGCTATCTCGACCTCCCGGTCACCAGCGCCCGGCAGTGCGGCGCCCATCGCCACCACCTGGCCGACCGGACCGTGCCGGACGGCGACTATCCGGTGCACGAGGCCGCGTACGCGCTGCTGCGCAAGGTCGAGGCGCTGAGCCGGGTGTACGAGCACGTGGTGGTGGAGGGCGGATCCATCTCGCTGCTGCGCAAGTTCGCCGACTGCCGCGGGCGGTTTCCGTTCCAGCTCACCGCGACGGTGCTGCCGCTCACCGACGAACGCGCGCACCTCGACCGGCTGCGCACGCGAGCCGCCCGGATGATCGCCGACGGCATGCTCGACGAGATCGCGAAGGCCTGGCAGCACCAGGGCCAACGGGCGTTCGTCGCATCGGTCAACGGACCGGAGGCCGTGCTGAAGTGGTGCGCCGAGACACACGTCGACCCCGAGGACCTCCCCGGTGTCGACGACGCCGGGATCGCCAAGCTCATCGAGCTCATCGCGGTGGTGCACCACGAGCACAGCCTCGAACAGCGCGACGTGTTCACCCGGCTGTTCGGCTGGAACCACGAATGACCCGGCTCCGGTGACCGGAGCCGGGTCGCCCCCAGCTAAAGCTCTACGCCCAGAAGAGCGTCCACGGCGGTGCGGATCTGCGACGGACCGTGCTTGTCCGAACCGCCGTGCGTCAGCGCCTCGTCGGCCCACGCGTCGATAGCGGCCAGCGCGCGCGGCGTGTCGAGGTCGTTGCCCAGGTGGTCGCGCAACCGCGTCACGGTGTCCACAGCGGACGGACCGGACGACAGGTCCGCGGCACGACGCCACTTCGCCACCCGCTCCAGCGCCTCGTCCAGCAGCGACCGCGTCCACGGCCGGTCGGAACGGTAGTGGCCGGCCAGCAGGGCCAGCCGGATCGCGTTCGGGTCGACCTTCTCGGAGCGCAGCTTCGAGACGAAGACCAGGTTTCCGCGTGACTTCGACATCTTCTCGCCGTCGAGGCCGATCATGCCCGCGTGCACGTAGTGGCGGGCGAACGGGTGCTGGCCGGTCTGGGCCTCGGCGTGCGCGGCGGAGTACTCGTGGTGCGGGTAGATGAGGTCCGAGCCGCCGCCCTGGACGTCGAAGCCCATGCCGAGGCGGTTGTGGGCGATGGCGCTGCACTCGATGTGCCAGCCGGGGCGGCCCTCGCCCAGTTCGGACGGCCAGGAGGGCTCGCCGGGGCGCTTCATCCGCCACAGCAAGGCGTCGAGCGGGTGCTTCTTGCCGGGACGCTCGGGGTCGCCGCCGCGCTCGGCGAGCAGCTTGACCATCGTCTCGGTGTCGTAGTTCGACTCGTAGCCGAAGTGGCCGGTGGCGTTGTGCGCGAAGTAGATGTCCGGGTAGTCCGGGTCGTCCACGCGGTACGCGACGCCGTCGTTCACCAGTTTGACGATCACCTCGACGATCTCGGGGATGGCCTCGACGATGCCGACGAAGTCCTGGGGCGGGAGGACGCGCAGCGCCGCCATGTCCTCGCGGAAGAGCGCGGTCTCGCGCATCGCGAGTACGACCCAGTCGTCCTGGTCGCGCTGGGCGCGCTCCAGCAGCGGGTCGTCGACATCGGTGACGTTCTGGACGTAGTGCACGTTGTGGCCGTTGTCCAGCCAGACGCGCTGCACGAGGTCGAAGGCGAGATAGGTGGCGGCGTGGCCGAGGTGCGTCGCGTCGTACGGTGTGATGCCGCAGACGTACAACCTGGCGGTGTCTCCTGGAGCCGTGGGACGCACTTCGCCCGTAGCCGTGTCGAACAGCCGCAGCGGGCGGGGGTCCCCCGGAACCCGCGGCACAGGAATCGATGACCAGGTCTGCATACGTCCGACATTAACGCGTACCGCCGGGTGGGGTGCACATTCCGGGTGCTGGGACGGCCGCGAGCCCCTTCCGGAGCCGCGAACAGGGCGTACCGTTGGGGATCAAGGGTATTCGCCGGTGAAGGGCGGGTCTCATGGTCGTGGAAATCCTCGGCGGACTGGTCGCGCTCGGCGGACTGGGTCTCGCGATGAGCGCCAGAGTGATCAAACAGTTCGAACAGGGACTCGTGTTCCGGTTCGGCAAGCTCCAGGAGGCCGTGCGCGGGCCCGGGCTGACGATGCTGATTCCCGGCGTCGACCAGCTTCGGAAGGTCAGCATGCAGATCGTCACCCTGCCCGTGCCGGCGCAGGACGGCATCACCCGCGACAACGTGACCGTGCGGGTGGACGCCGTCGTGTACTTCAAGGTGCACGACCCGGCGAAGGCCATCATCAACATCGAGGACTACCGGTTCGCGATGTTGCAGGTGGCGCAGACGTCGTTGCGGTCGATCATCGGCAAGAGCGAGCTGGACGACCTGCTGTCCAACCGCGAGCACCTCAACCAGGGCCTCGAGCTGATGATCGACACGCCCGCGCTGGCGTGGGGCATCGACATCGACCGCGTCGAGATCAAGGACGTGGCGCTGCCGGAGAGCATGAAGCGCTCGATGTCGAGGCAGGCCGAGGCCGAACGCGAACGCCGCGCCCGCGTCATCACCGCGGACGGCGAGCTGCAGGCCTCCCTGAAGCTCTCCCAGGCCGCGGGGACCATGGAGCAGACGCCCGGCGCGCTGCAGCTGCGGCTCCTGCAGACCATCGTGGAGGTGGCGGCGGAGAAGAACTCGACGCTGGTGCTGCCGTTCCCGGTGGAGCTCCTGAGGTTCCTGGAGAAGAACACCAGCCTCGAGCTGCCGGACCGGCCGGCCGGCCGGGATTCGTCCGAGTGAGTTAACCGGCGTAACGCCCACTCCCCCAGAACGACGTCCGGGCAGGGGGTAGTGCCGCATGCAGGAGAGGGTCAGAGGCAGGTTCGTCGGCATCGGTGTCGGCTCGTACGAGCTGGTGCAGCCGCTGCAGCACGCCGTGAGCGACGTGCGGGAGCTGCGTGCGCTGCTCAAGGGGTACGAGGGCGACCCGCTGGCCGATCCGACCGAGGCCGAGATCCGGGCCCACATGAAGGCGTTGCGCACGAAACCGCAGGACGGCGGCGCGCTGGTGGCGTTGTGGAGCGGCCACGCCATCCCGGTCGCGGGCAACCTCAGGCTCCTGGCCAAGGACAACGACGGCGCCGTCGACGGCATCATGCTGCACGAGTTCGCGCTGTGGTGTGCCGCGTCGGGCGCCCACCAGGTGCTCATCATCATCGACGCCTGTTACTCCGGCGCCCAGCTCGACGAGGCCGTCCGCACGGTCGCCGCGGTCCAGGAGGAGCTGCTCGCGGGCCAGGTGCACTGGGCGGGCGTGCTGGTGTCGTGTTCGAGCATCGAAACGGCTCGTGACGGCCTGTTCGGCGGCAAGCTCCGCAAGCTGCTGCGTGCCGGTCCTGCGGCCGATGAGGACGCACGGCGGTGGAGCGACCGCACCGCGTTGGTCGACGGTGGCGCGGTGGGCACGGCGCTGCTGAACGCGTGGGACAGCGACGTGCAACGGCCGCGGTTCATGCAGTACGGGTCGGCTCAGCCGATGCTGCCGAACCCGCTCTACGCCGCGAACACCGTCGTGAAGCACCTGCTGCTCGCCGCGAGAGGCGGCGACTCGGCGGACAACCGGTCGTGGTTCACCGGGCGCACCGCCCAGGTCGACCGGGTCGTCGGCTGGGCGAGGTCCGGGGCGGCGGGCCTGCGGGTGGTCACCGGCTCGCCGGGCACCGGCAAGTCGGCGGTCGTCGGGCGGGTCGTGAGCCTGTCCAACGACGCCGAACGCGACCTGCTGCTCACCACCGGGCCACCGTTCCGGCACGCCGACCCCGGTCCGGGCGCGGTCGCCGCGGCCGTGCACGCCCGCGCGATGGACGCCGACCGCGTCGCCGACCTGCTCAGCCGCCAGCTGGTCGGCGCCGGCCTGATCCCCGAGCCCGACGGGCCGCGCCGCGGTGCCGCCGAGCTGGTCGGCGTGATCAGCGCGCTCAAGAAGCCACCGGTGCTCGTGGTCGATGGCCTGGACGAGGCACGCGGTGAGGCCTTCACGATCGCCACTTCGCTGCTGACCAAACTCGCGAACTACGCCATCGTCATCGTCTCCACCAGGCAGGCGCATCGGGTCGCGGGCGGCGCGCCGCTGCTGACCGAGCTGTCCCCGGTCGAGGTGCTGAACCTCGACCACGCCGACAGCCAGGCCGACGTCCGCGACTACGTCGTGGCCCGGCTGGGCGCCGATGCCCCACAGTCCACTGTGGACGAGCTGGCGAAGCTGCCGTTCCTGACCGCGTGGATGATCACCGACCAGGTGCTGGCCGACGCCGGTGCGGGGTTCAGCGCGGATCTCAAGATCTCGCTGGACGCGGCCTTCGACCGGGAACTGGCGAAGGTGCCGTCCGCGCGGGCCTTGCTCACCGCGTTGACGTGGAGCTACGGCGCGGGCTTCCCCGAGGCCGAGTGGATCGCCGTCGCGGAAGCCTTGTCGGGCGAGAAGTTCGGCCGCGACGCCATCACCGCCGTGCTCACTGAACTGGGCCGCCACATCGTGCAGGACGGCGAGGAAGGCACGGCCGTCTTCAAGCTGACGCACCAGACGTTCGCCGACCACCTGAGGCCGCCGTTCTCGCCGAGCCGGGACACGGTCTTCGCGCCTGGCGCGGAGAAGGTGGCGTGCGCGCTCATCAGGCTGTACCGGCAGCGCATGGAGGCTGGCGTGCCTCCGAACGTGCCGGGTTACCTCTGGAAGTACGCGTGGCGGCACTGCGGGCATGCGGGCGCACGGGCGTTGGACGGTCTGCGCGACCTGGCGATGATGAACCGGATGCTGTTGCCGGACATCGCACTCGCGGCGACGACGGCGGCGAACGAGCTGACGCACTGGAATCGTGGCGACGACGCCATCGCGCCGTTGGAGGAGGCCGCCGAGCACTTCCGCGCGCTGGTACCGGACATCCGGATGTACCTGGCGGACCTGGCTTTCGTGCTGAACAAGCTCGGTCAGCGGTTCCGCGAGGCCGGTCGGCTGCAACAGGCCGTCGCACCCGCTGAAGAAGCCGTGGTCAGGTACCGCGAACTGGTCGCGCACACTCCGACGACGGCGGAAAACCTTACGCACAAACGACTCGCACAACGCATCGCCAAGACCACCACGCACGGCAGCGACAACCCGACGTACGCGGCGCACCTCAGCGGCTCGCTGGTCGATCTCAGCGACGTCTACGCGATGCTGGGGCGGCGGCGCGAGGCGCTGTCGACCGCCCGGGACGCGGTGACCGCCGTCGACGGCGGCGCACTGGGCCGGCGTCGCGCCGACGTGTCGTCAGCCGCCCGGGCCTTGGCGGACGCCACTGATCAGCCCTCCACTGCCGCGAACCCCGTGTCCCCCATCGACTCCGATGCCCCGCTGGCCCGCGCCATGACCTGTCTGGCCGCGCGGTGCAGCGAGACCGGCCGGCGCTACGAGGCCATGCAGCGCTCGAAACAGGCCGTCGAGCTGTACTACTCGCTGGCGCAGACGAATCCGGTGTTCCTCGCGGACCTGGTGACCGCGCTGGTCGAGCTGAGCCGCGACCACCTGGCGCTGGGCCGGCTTGCCGAGGCCGCCGGCACCACGCAGCAGGCCGCGGACATCAGCGGCACGCTCGGCCGGCACGCCGCGTTCCGCCCGCAGCTCGCCGACGCCGCGCTGAGCCTGAGCGTCGCCTACAGCATGGTCGACCGCCGCGACGAGGCGCTCACCAGCGCCCGGCAGGCCGCGGACCTCGCGGACGGCCTGCGCATCCACGGTCAGGCACTGCACAACCTGATGCGCCGCCAGCGGGACGCGGGCAAGCCGAGGGACGCGCTGGTGTCCGGGCTGCGCACGGTCGAGGTGTGCCTGCTGCCCGAGCACGCGCACCGGCTGTCGACGCTGGCGGCCGCGCTGTTCACGCTCGACACCATCTGCGCGGGCCTGCGGCAGCCGGAGATCGTCGGCGAGGCCTGGGAACGGGTGGTCGCGCGGTTCACCGGCCCGCAGCTGGCGACGTTGCTGATGCTGCGCGCCGCGGCGACCGAGGCGGGCGACCCGGTCGCGGTGAAGTGGCTGTGCCAGGCGCTCACCCACGTCGGGCAGTCCCGCCAGGCGCTGCACGACGTCCACGACATCGCCCGCCGCCACTGGGACTTCTTCCAGGCCTCAGGCCTTGAGTGGCCGTGGGACACCGCGCCGGACTGGCTGACCGTCGACCGTGCACTGCTCGCGACCGCACGCTCGTGGGTGTTCGCGCGCTCGTACGTGGAGGAGCGCGCGATCCTGCTCGAACACCCCGAGTTGCTGTCCACAGACGCCGACGTCGCGGTGACCGAGGCACTGTACGGGACGAGCCTGATCGAGGCGCAGGTCATCCAGTCCCGCCGCACGACCGCGCAGCAGCAGGGCGTCCAGCACGCGTACCGGCCGTGGCTGCTCGCGAGCCTCGCCGACGAATTCGGCGACGCGACCCCGTCCAGGCGCCGCGAGCTGCTCGCGACCCGGCGGGAGGAGTTGCTGGACAAGGAAGTCCTGAAGAACGTCCGGGACAACCGGCCGGTGCACGCGTTGCTGCTGCTGGCCGACGAGGACGCCGATGTGCTCGACCGCGTCCTGGACGCGCTGGAAGACCCTTCGAACACAACGGAAATCCTGCGCGAGCTCGCGGCGGAAGCGTCACCGCAGGCGCTCACCCAGGCCGTGACCGCGCTGGAACCGCATGCGCTGGCCGCGCTGTACAAGGTGGTCGCGCGCGTACGAGCGGGTAACGGCCGGCTCGCGTTGCCCGCGCAGAACCAGCGCCTGACGTGGATCCGCGAGCTGACCCATCTGGTGCCCGCGAACCTGCAGCTGCTCACTCTCATTCGCGAACTGGCCGAGGAGCCGTGATGAGTGATCTCGTCGTTGTCCTGCCGGGCATTCTCGGCAGTACGTTGCGCGACAAGGACGGCATGGTCTGGCAGGTGTCCGGCAAGGCCGCGTTGCGCGCGGTGCTGACGCTCGGCCGCAGCCTGAACCGGCTCAAGCTGCCCGCCGGGATCGGGGACGAGCATCCGCAGGACGGCATCGAACCCGTGTCGCTGATGGCCGACCTGCACGTCATCCCCGGCATCTGGACGCCGCTCAAGGGCTACGACCGGGTGACGAAGAAGATGAACTCGCTCGGCTACACCGTGGAGAAGGGCAACCTGCTGCTCTTCGCCTACGACTGGCGGCTGTCGAACCGGTACAACGGCGCGCTGCTCGCCCGCAGGGTCGACGAGGCGCTGGACCGGATCGGCCCGGACGCCAAGGTCAGCTTCGTCTGCCACTCGATGGGCGGACTCGTCGCGCGGTGGTGCGTCGAGCAGTGCGGGATGGCTGAGCGCACCGACAAGCTGATCACGATGGGCACGCCGTTCCGTGGCGCCGCGACGGCCCTGGACCAGCTGGTCAACGGCGTGCGCAAGGGTCTGGGGCCCCTCGCGATCGACCTGACCGAGTTCGCCCGCTCGATGCCGTCGCTGCACCAGCTGCTACCCGAGTACGCCTGCATCGAGTCGCCGAACGGCCTGGTCAAGACGACCGAGACCACATTGCCCGAGCTGGACACGAAGATGGTCGAGGACGCGATGGCGTTCCACGGCTCGCTGGGCGAGGAGTTCGCGGACCGGACGTACGCGATCCTCGGCGGCAAGCAGCCGACCGCGACCACCGCTCGCGTCTCGGACGGGAAGGTGACCTGCTACCGGACCTACGAGGGCGACGAGCTGTACGGGGACGCGACCGTGCCGATGGTCGGCGCGGCCCGTCGTGGCCTGCAGCTGTCGTCGAACACGCTGCACCGGGTGACCGAGCAGCACACGTCGCTGCAGGACAACGCGACCGTGCTCGACATGGTGGAGTCGTTCCTGACCTCGACCACGATCATTCCGCGCAACGTGACCGCGACGGAACCGCAGGTCATCGTGCCTGACCTGGTGCTGGCCGGCGAGGAGCTGGAGGTCACCGTCGAGCTGCGGGACACCACGCCGCGGGCGTTGAAGGTGGCGCTGCTGGACGAGAACGGCAAACAGGTCGAATCGCGCGGACCGGCGATCTCCGAGACCATGTCGATCAGATTCGGCGGATTGGCCCCCGGCGCCTACTCCGTGCAGGTCAGCGGTATCACGGCCGGCTCGACCGTGGTTCCGGTGACCGGTGCGGTGCTCGTCATGGATTGCCCCGCCGTCTGACCCGGAGGACGATGTTCTTCCCCGAGGGATTGAACACAGTGGAGGAGGCGCGACGCGGTTATGACCACGATCAAGCCCACGCCCGTAGTACCCCATCCGGGGGCTGCACGCGCCCGGCCGAAGGGCTCGTACTTCCTCTCGCTGTTCAAGACGACGGATCCCAAGCAGATCGGGATCATGTACCTGACCACGTCGTTCGCGTTCTTCATGATCGGCGGCCTGATGGCGCTGCTGATGCGCGGCGAGCTGGCGCGGCCGGGTCTGCAGTACCTGTCGAACGAGCAGTTCAACCAGCTGTTCACCATGCACGGCACGATCATGCTGCTGCTGTACGCGACGCCGATCCTGTTCGGGTTCGCGAACTTCATCCTGCCGCTGCAGATCGGCTCGCCGGACGTGGCGTTCCCGCGCCTGAACGCGTTCTCGTACTGGCTGTACCTGTTCGGCGGGATCATCGTGCTCGGCGGGTTCGTGACGCCGGGCGGCGCGGCGGACTTCGGCTGGTTCGCCTACGCACCGCTGAACTCGGCGGTGCACTCGCCGGGCGTCGGCGCGGACATGTGGATCATGGGTCTGGCGATCTCCGGCCTGGGCACGATCCTCGGTGCCGTCAACATGACGACGACCGTGATCTGCCTGCGCGCGCCGGGCATGACGATGTTCCGGATGCCGGTCTTCACCTGGAACATCCTCGTGACGTCCATCCTGATCCTGCTGGCGTTCCCGATCCTGACCGCCGCACTGATGGGCCTCGCCGCGGACCGCCACCTCGGGGCGCACGTGTTCGACCCGGCCAACGGCGGCGTGATCCTGTGGCAGCACCTGTTCTGGTTCTTCGGCCATCCCGAGGTCTACATCGTCGCCCTGCCGTTCTTCGGGATCGTGACCGAGATCTTCCCGGTGTTCAGCCGAAAACCGCTGTTCGGCTACAAGGGCCTGGTCTTCGCGACGCTGGCGATCGCGATGCTGTCCGTGGCCGTGTGGGCGCACCACATGTACGCCACCGGCGCGATCCTGTTGCCGTTCTTCGCGCTTGATGACGTTCCTGATCGCGGTGCCGACCGGGATCAAGTTCTTCAACTGGATCGGCACGATGTGGAAGGGCCAGCTGACGTTCGAGACGCCGATGCTGTTCAGCGTCGGCTTCCTGGTCACGTTCCTCTTCGGTGGCCTGACGGGCATCCTGCTGGCGTCTCCGCCGGTCGACTTCCACGTGTCCGACACGTACTTCGTGGTGGCGCACTTCCACTACGTGCTGTTCGGCACGATCGTGTTCGCCACCTACGCCGGCATCTACTTCTGGTTCCCGAAGATGACCGGGCGGATGCTCAACGAGCCGCTGGGCAAGCTGCACTTCTGGACGACGTTCCTCGGGTTCCACGGCACGTTCCTGGTGCAGCACTGGCTGGGCAACGAGGGCATGCCGCGCCGCTACGCCGACTACCTGGCCTCCGACGGCTTCACGACGCTGAACATGATCTCCACGATCAGCTCGTTCCTGCTCGGCGCCTCCGTGCTGCCGTTCGTGTTCAACGTGTTCCGCTCCTACCGCTACGGCGACCCGGCCCCGCAGGACGACCCGTGGGGCTACGGCAACTCCCTGGAGTGGGCCACGACCTCGCCCCCGCCACGGCACAACTTCAAGGAGCTGCCGCGGATCCGGTCCGAGCGACCGGCGTTCGAGCTGCACTACCCGCACATGGTCGAACGGATGCGGGACGAGGCGCACTTCTCGTTGACACATCCCGGAAAACACCGGGTGGGCAAGGACGAAGCCACCGAGAAGGCGCTCGCGTCGACCGAACGGGACGAGAATACCGAGTAGTCAGCGGCCGGGAATCATGCCCGCGTCGACGACGGCCTTGCTCAGCGGCGAGGCCAGCTCGACGAACCGCTGCTTCTCCTCGTCGCCGAGGACGTCGTAGGCAGGCGCGGCCATGCGGTCCGTGTCGTCCTCGATGCCCTGCCGGAGTTCACGCCCCTTGTCGGTCAGGAGGGCGTCCTCGCCGACAAGCCCGCGCCCGCGCAGGTCCTCGACCGTCGCCGCCCACTGCTCCTCGGACCAGGCACGGGTCCTGCGCAGCACCTCGGCCGGGTACTCGCCCGTCGCGGCGTGCAGCACGAGCGCCTCGATACCCGTGACGTTGTGCCGGAGGAGGGCCGCGACGTGTCCGTCGCCGCGGAACTCGCGCAGCAGCGTCTGGGCGTGGAACAGCTGCAGGCGCGGCTCGTCCGGCCACGGCAGGCTCGCGTACGCGGCGAACAACGTGCGGCCGTGCAACATTTCCTTGGACCGCTCGGCCGCCCGCATCGCCAGCTCGGTGATCTCCTTGAGGTCGTCCGGCAGAGCCTTCGCGAGAGCCTCGTCCGCCGCCTCCCAGCGAAGCTCGAGCAGGCGCTGTGGCGAGACCTTCTCCCACGCCTGCGGAATGCGCGCCCGCACGATCTCGGGGTTGAAGTTGTAGAACGTCGCGATCACGACCTCGGCCCCGACCGCGCCCAGCGCCGCCGACCGCGACGCGAAGTACCCACCGGGCCGGTCGAGCCCGACGCTCGCGTACCGGGTCTCCGCCTCGGGGGCGAAGTAGATCATTCCGTGCACGACCTCGAGCGAACGATGAAGAGTCCTGATCATCTCTCCAACCTAGATCGTCCGCGCCAGTTCGTCAGGCGCCAAAAATTGTCAGACCCGTCTGTCAAGCTCCGAGACGTGGATGCGGACACCTTCTGGAAGCTGATCGCCGACGCCCGCGCGAGCGTCGCCGACCCCTCCGACAGCGAGGCCGTGGCCACGGCCGCCAAGACCCTGCTCGCGGCCCTGCCGCCCGCCGAGATCGTGGCGACCCAGCAGGTCCTGTGGGACCTGATGGCGGAGTCGTATCGAAACCCGCTGTGGGCGGCGGCGTACCTGATCAACGGCGGCTGCTCGGACGACGGCTTCGACTACTTCCGCGGCTGGCTGCTGACCCAGGGCCGCGACGTCTACACCGCTGCCATCGCCTCCCCCGACTCGCTCGCGTCCTTACCGGCCGTCGCGGAGGCCGCCGAGTCCGGCACGGAGTTCGAGTGCGAGGACGCCCTGTCGATCGCCTGGGACGCCCACATCAAGGCCACCGGCATGCGACTGCCGCAGGACGCCTTCCGGATCCGCTACCCCGAGCTCGACCCGGACTGGGACTTCGAGTTCGACGACGAGACCGAGATGGCTCGTCGCCTGCCCCGCTTGTCGGCCCTTTACGAGGCCTGAAGCTGTTCTGGAAGTTGACCGACGAGCCCGAGACGGCTCGTCTGTCCGCGCTCTCGCCCGCGCCCGCCAGCGATCCGCCCGGCCGGCTTGAGATCGAGGGGAGTTCGACCTGGACGACCGCGAGGAGTTGCGCCGTCGCCTACCGCGCCTGTCCGCGCTGTTCCTGCACTGACCGCCGACCGGCCACCAGCACGCCGAACGCCACGTGATCCAGCCACTGCGGCCCCTTTGGCAAAGCCCGCATCCGCGCGTTGTTCCGCCCCACGACCTCCAGGTCGAGCGCCGCGATCAGCAACCCGGCGACGACACCACCGAACACGCCCCGCACCCGCAACCGCGTCAGCACGAACGCCCAGAACGCCGACACGGCCAAGTGCACCACCACGCCCTCGGCAACGCCGCCGCCCACCAACGACCCAGCCGCCCTGGTGGCACGCAACGGATCGTCACCGACCGCCAACGCGTGCACCGTCGACGGCACGCCGCTCAGCACGGCGGCAAGCACAAACCGGCGGACAGGCACGCTCACGCAGGCGTCCCCCCGAGCTGGGAACCCCTACATCTCAACGTACTCAGCACCACCGACAAGATCGACTCACCTGAGATCGGCCCACCCAAGACTGACTCACCCATGACTGGCTCACCTAATCGCTCACCTAAGATCGGCTCAGCGGCGCCGGCGTCGAGACTTCAAGTAGTCGCTCACCACCGCGGCACCCAGCCCGTCCTCGTCCGGCGACACGACCCGGCCACCACCCCGCCGCGCCACGATGTCGACGAAAGCGGCCAGCCGGGGATCGTCGCCCAGCTTGAACACCGAGATCGTCGCCCCGAGCCGGGCCAGCGCGTCCACCTCGTTCAGCGTCTTCGTCAGTGTCCGGGGCAGCGGCGGGTAGTTGAACTCCGCGTCGCCCTCAGGCTCCAGATGGGCCGTGGGTTCGCCGTCGGTCACCACCAGCACCACGGGTTGCGCATCGGGATGACGCCGCACATGGCGCCCCGCCAACAACAACGCGTGGTGCAGGTTCGTGCCCTGCTCCCAGACACCTTCCAACGCCGTCAGCTCACCGATGTCCACGGTCTCGGCGTAGCGGCCGAAGGTCACCAGTTGCAACGCGTCAGTACGGAAACGAGTGCGCACGAGGTGATGCAACGCCAACGCCGTGCGCTTCATCGGCACCCAACGGCCGTCCTGCACCATCGACCAAGAGGTGTCGACGCACAGTGCGACGGCCGCGCGTGTGCGGTGTTCGGTCTCCGACACCTCCAGGTCCACTACGTCCATGGACATCGCGCCAGAACGCAGGACGGAGTTACGCAGGGTTCGGGGGACGTCCCACGGTTCGGTGTCGCCGAACTGCCATGGACGGGTCGAGCCGATCAGTTCGCCCGCGGCACCGGCGGACACAGTGTCACGAGACCCGGACGACGACCGCAGCTTCTCCACGACGCCGCGCAGGGCGGTCTCACCCAGGCGCCGCAGGGCTTTCGGGGTCAGCCGCAGTGAGCCGTCGGGCGCGCGCTCCACGATGTTCTGCTGGCGCAGCGCCTTCTCCAGCTCCGCGAGCCGGCGGGCGTCCACCGACGCCGACTCGCCCAGCTGGCGTTCCAGGGCCTCCAGGTCGATGTCCTCCAGGCGCGCACCGGGATAGGACTGGGAGAGCTGCTCGGCCAGGGCGTCGAGCTCGGCCAGGTCGGCCATCGCCTGGGCGCCCTCGCCCAGGCCCAGCGGGTCCTGGCCGCGGAAGCGGGCGGAGGACGTCCAGTCCTCGCCGGGACGAAGGCTCTGCAGCAGAGAGTCCAAAGTGGACAGTTGGGAGCCGATGCCGCCGAACGCCTGCTGCGACAGCGCGGACAGCTCGGCGCGCTGGGCGTCGGTCATCGAATTCATCATGCGTTGCGCCGCGGCCGAGCGGGCGGCCAGGGCGTCGATGAGCTCGTCGACGTTGCGGGGGTTCTCCGGGAAGAAGTCGCCGTGCTTGCGCATGAACTCGTCGAACTGGCGCGGCGTGTCCGGCGAACCAGAAGAATGCGCCTCCAGCAACGAGTTCAGGTCACGCAGCATCCGCTGGATGCGCTTGACGTCCTCGGAGTCCACGTTGGACAGCGCGTCCTTCATGCCCTTGAAGCGCTGGTCCAGCAGTTCGCGGCCGAGCAGGTCGCGGATCTGTTCGAACGCCTCGCCGGCCTCCTGCGAACGCCAGTCGTAGGAGGAGAGCTCCTGCACGGCCGCCGCGGTGCCCGCCGGCAGGGCGTCGAGCTGGGCCTCCCGGAAGCGCGCGTCGTCGGACGGGTCCGGGAACAACGCGCGCCGCTCGGCCTCGACCGCCTTGTCGAGCAGCCGGCGGACTTCGGAGAGCGTGCCGTCGAGGCGGTGCCGGCGCTGGATCGACGCCCGGCGCTGCCACAACCGCGAGGTCAGGTCGTCCAGACCGCGCGTGCCGTCGACACCACGGCGCAGCAGTTCCCTCAAAGCAGAAGAAGGGGACGCACCCTCCATGATCTCGCGGCCCAGCTCGTCCACGGCCGCGCGCAGGTCGACGGGCGGCGCCAGTGGGTCCGCGCCACCGCCCCAGCGTCCGTAGCGGTACCTCATCCGTACACCGATCGGTCGTCGTCGGAGGAGTGGTCCTTCGAAAGGTTCCGCGTCAGGTACAGCGACTCCAGGGCCAGTTCGACGGCCGAGGCGATGCGGCCTACGGGGTCCTTCGGGCCGGCACCCAGGCGTGCGGCCACCTCGTGCAGGATCGGGAGTTCGGGCAGCGCGGCGAGCAGGTCGCCCGCGTGCACCCGGTCACCGGTCGCGACCGGGTGGCCGTCGGAGACGATCTCGGCCAGCGCGCGCAGGTTCAGCCCGGCCAGCCGGGCCCGCGCGGTGTCGGCGATCGAGCGGCGCAGCAGGTGGACCAGGACCTCGTCCTCGCGGCCCTCCTCCCCCGCCTCGAACTCGAGCTTGCCGCGCAGCACGTCCGGCACCGACCCCAGGTCGACCGGCCGGGCGATCGGGGGCGTCTCGCCGATCAGTGCCGAACGCCGCAGTGCCGACGCCGCAACGGTTTCCGCCGCCGCGACGGCGAACCGCGCGGACACGCCCGAACGCTGGTCGATCGACGACGACTCGCGCAGGTGCCGCACGAACCGGGCGATGATCTCCAGCAGGTGGTCGCCGACCTCGGCGACGAGATCGGCTTCCTGGCGGACCAGGTCGATCTCGGCGTCGATCTCCAACGGGTAGTGCGTGCGCACCTCGGCGCCGAAGCGGTCCTTCAGCGGGGTGATGATGCGGCCGCGGTTCGTGTAGTCCTCGGGGTTCGCGGTCGCCACGAGCAGCACGTCCAGCGGCAGCCGCAGCGTGTAGCCGCGGACCTGGATGTCGCGTTCCTCCATCACGTTCAGCAGCGCGACCTGGATGCGTTCGGCCAGGTCGGGGAGCTCGTTGATGGCGATGATGCCGCGGTGGGCGCGCGGGAGCAGGCCGTAGTGGATCGTCTCCGGGTCACCGAGCGAGCGCCCCTGCGCGACCTTCACCGGGTCGACGTCGCCGACCAGGTCGCCGACGGAGGTGTCGGGCGTCGCGAGCTTCTCGGCATAGCGCTCGTCGCGGTGCCGCCACACCACCGGCAGCTCGTCACCGAGCTCGGCTGCCCGGCGCCGCGACTCCGGGGTGATCGGGTCGAGCGGGTGTTCGCCCAGCTCGGAGCCCTCGATGACAGGCGTCCACTCGTCCAGCAACGTCACCAAAGTACGCAAAAGCCGCGTCTTGCCCTGACCGCGTTCGCCGAGCAGGACGACGTCGTGGCCGGCCAGCAGCGCTCGTTCGAGCTGCGGGAGCACCGTGCGGTCGAACCCGACGATGCCGGGCCACGGGTTGCGTCCCTCTCGCAGTGCCGCGAGGAGGTTCTCCCTGATCTCGGTCTTGACGCCGCGCGGCCGGTGCCCGGCGGCACGCAGTTCGCCCGCCGTGCGGGCCAGGTTCTGGGTCACGCAGACGACGCTACGCACCGAAACCTGACCCGTCGACGTGGAGCGACTCCAGCCCCTGCCGCACCTTTCGGCGCGCGACTGTCCTCTTTTGCGATCCTGCGGACCCATGTCCCGGTCGTTCGGCACAATGCGGGGCGATATGAGCGACTCTGTTGATTTCAGGTGGGCGCCCTCACCCGCGGACTGGCGGTCCAGCCTGCGCGCGATGGTTCCGATGTTCCGATGGGCGCCGTGGTTCGCGCTCGTGTTCGGCGGGTTCTCGCTGATCCTGCTGTTCTTCTTCGACGACATCGTGCCGGTCGCGCTGTTCGGCCTGGTGTGCGCGCTGGTGATCGGTTTCATGGAACCGGTCGCGGTGTGGTGGCGCTTCTCGTCGGACGAGATGATCAGCCGGACCGTGGTGGGCAGTGCGGACGACCAGTCGTTCCGGATGGCCGTGGGGATCGCGGTGCGCGAGGAGATGGCCTGGGCGGAGCTGCCCGGCTGGACCGAGACGCGGCAGGGCTTCGTGCTGGAGACCCTCGACGAGGGCGCGGCGTCGCTGTCGGTGCCGCACCGGGCGTTCGCGTCCGATGAGGACGCCGCCTCGTTCCGGACGCTGCTGGAACAGCACATCGGTCCGGCCAAGTAGGTGTCTCGGATCGGGCACACCGGGTGGGGCGTTGCGGGCGGGGCCACGTAATCTCGTCGGGTGTCCTGTGCGAGTGCCACGCTGGTCGTGTGGACGTCGGGATGGCTGCACGGTTTGGCCGCCGCCGACGATGTCCTCGACGCCCTGCACACGTGGGCCGAGCAGCACGAGGTGGTGGCCGATGACGACGGCACCGCCACGGCGCTCGACCTCCCCGGTCCCGACGAGGCCCCCGTCGGGCCCGCCCTGCTGCTCGCCTCGCTGAGGCGTGCGGGCGCGACCTCGGCGCGGCTGGTGCTGCCCGTACCTGGTGACGTGCGGGGGCTGGGCGGCAAAGGCACGCTCGCGACGTGCGCGCTGCGGGCCGGTGAGGCGCTCGTGATCCCGTCCGTGCACATCGGGCTGGTGCCGAAGATCGTGGCCGACGGCGTGATGCGGTGGACGGTGTTCGACCTGCCGTCCTCGAACGGCCTGGAGCACATCCCGATCGGCGAGGCCGAGCACGGCCTGGGCGCGGCGCTGCGCGAGGCGACGGCGGCGCTGGCGTCGCTGGACGTGGCCAAGCACCGGCCGAACGTGCGCAAGGAGATCGCCGACCTCGCCGCCGAGAACTCCACGCTGCCGTGGCCGGCCGCGATGCCGCCGCGCTCACTGCGGGTGCTGCAGCGGGCCGCCGAGGTGAACGCGATCCTGTCCGTCGCCATGTCGGACTCGCCTGGTGGGGCGATGTCGGCCTCGGCCATCTCGGCGCGGACCGAGGCGCTGCGGCCGGTATCGGAGGCGGTGCGCCGGGCGCGGTGTGCGGCGGTGGACGAGGCCGTGCGCGTGCTGGCGGACTCCGGCGCGGGCCGGCACTGAGCCCGGCACTGACCTCCAGCGCACTGACCCAAACGAGTGGTTCTCCCTCGCTAGCCCGCCCTGACCGGGCAACTCCCCCAGAACTGTCGGTGCCTCCTCATACAGTGCGAACCGGGGAGGACGCCGAATGGAGGACGTCGACCAGCGCCGGTCGAGCACAGCACCGCGGTATGCGGGTGCCCTCATGCTGGCCGCCGTTGCCGGGCACCTGCTGTCCGAGACGGCGACCGGGGCGCTCACGACCTGGCAGTCGTGGGTGCTCTACGGCATCGGCGCGTTCCTGCTGGTGCTGTCGGCGTCCGCGATCGATCAGCTGAACCAGCTGGTCAAACGCATCCGGTGGCGCTGGGTGGTGTTCGTCGCCGTGCTGGTCCTGGCGGCCGGGCTGATCGCTGTCGCCGCACCGCCGGTGATCGCGTACGGCCGGGTGCTGCTGCTCGGGTGCGCGCAGCCGACCGAGGTGCGCGTGCTGACGTCGGCGGACGCGTTACCGGCGATCCAGGACGTGGCGCGCCGGTTCGAGCAGCACACGGCCGTGCAGAACCACGGTTGCCGCACGGCGCGGTTGTACGTCTACTCCGCGCCGGGCAACAAGGGCGCCATCGCGCTGCGGTCCTCGTGGTCCTCCCAGGAACTGCGGGAGGTCGGCCCGCACCCGGACGTGTGGCTGCCGGACTCCACCACCGAGACCGCCGAGGTGGTGCGCCGCACCGACGGCATCGGCTCCGCGGTGCGCATCGTGCCCGGCGCGTCCGTCGCCTTCTCCCCGGTCGTGCTCGCCGTGCCCACCCCGGTCGCCGAGGACGTCGTCTCCGACGCGCCGGAGAAGTGGGGCGCGCTGCTGACCAAGGTCGCCGCCACCGGCCTGGAGATCGGCCGCCCGAACCCGCTGACCGCGGCGGACGGCGGGTTGGCCACGCACGCGCTGTACGAGTCCCTCGAACCGGCCGTCGTGGAACGCCGCGTCGAGGAGTCGACCAGGCTGTCACCGACCGCCGCGATGATCACCACTGAGCAGATGTTGTTGCGCCACAACAAGACCAGCTGCGCCCAGCAGCCGTGCCTGACCGCGCTCTATCCCGCGGACACCTATCGCACCGACTACCCGCTGAACCTCGTCGAATGGGACGCCCCGGACACCTCGAACCACGCCGCACGCGCACCGGCGCGGGCGTTCCAGGCGTGGCTCGCGACCCCGGAGGGCATGACGGCGCTGAACGGTGCCGGCCTGCGCCCGTCCCGGCAGACCGCCGGCGCCGAGTTCCGCGAGGAGTACGGCGTGCGGGCGGGCCTCGCCCTCGACCGCGACGAGGCCGCGCCCGCCGAGTCCGCGTGGCCCGAGTTCCAGCGCAGGTACGACCAGGCCAAACGCGACGGCCGCATCTGGCTCACGCTCGACGCGTCCGGCTCGATGGTCGAACCGACCGCCACGGGCGAAACCCGGTTCGCGGTAGCGGTGGACGGCGTCCGCAAAGCCCTCACGCAGATGGGCGACAAAGACACCTACGGCTTATCGGTGTTCAACAACAACGACGTCAGGCCCCTCATCCCGTTGGGCCGCCGCGACCGCGACGCCGCGACCGCCGCCCTCGGCACCGTCCAGCCCACCGGCGGCACACCGCTGCACAAAGCCATCCTCGACAGCGTCGACCGGGTCGGCACGAACGACGCCGACCACATCAGCGCGGTGATCGCCCTGACCGACGGCGAGGACACCACCAGCCCGCAGACCCGCGACGAGGTGGCGCAAGCCGTGCGGCAAAAGGGAGTTCGCGTCTTCGTGATCGCCGTCGGCGAGGCGAGCTGCGGCGCCCACGCCCTGACGGCGATCACCGACACGTCCGGCGGCGAGTGCCACGACTCGACCGTCGACACGCTCGGCGACGACCTGGCCGCGCTGTTCCGCAAGCTCTGGGGAGACGCCGGATGACCACCTCACCACCCACGACCCGCACCGCCGCAGGAGGCACCAGGTGAAGTGGCTGAAACGCATCTGGTCAGCCAGGCCGAGCCTGGGCCCGCCGGGTGTCGTCTGGGCGAACCGCAGCTGGCTCGCGATGGGCGTGGCGGTCGGGATCGTGCTGACGATCCTGTTCACCAGCGGGATCCAGCCGCTGTTCCGCGAGTCGACCGCCTGGGAGAAGGGCAAGCTGGTCGTCCTCAGCGGCCACGACCAGAGCGACGACGGCCAGCGGAAAGCGTTGATCAACCAGTGGAACGCCGAGCACCCCGAGCACCCGGCGGAGATCGTCGAGCTGCCGACCGAGGCGGACGGGCAGCGCAGCGAGATGGTCGCGCGGGCCAGGGAGAAGGCGGACAACGTCGACGTCTTCAACCTCGACGTCACCTGGACGGCGGAGTTCGCGCAGTCCGGATACCTGCGACCACTGTCCGGAGTGGACACCGGCGGGTTCCTGCGCCGGCCGCTGGAAAGCTGCCGCTACCAGGGCAAGCTGTGGGCGCTGCCGTTCAACACCGACGCGGGGCTGCTCTTCTACCGCAAGGATCTGGTCAAGGAGGAGCCGCTCGGCCTCGACGAGATCGCGACGACCTCCACCAGGACGCTGCGCGCCAGTCAGGACGCGCGGCTCGCCGGGGGTTTCGCGGGTCAGTTCGCCGACTACGAGGGCCTCACGGTGAACGCGCTGGAGCTGATCTGGGCGGAGAAGGGTGACGTGGTCGACGAGACCGGCAAGGTCGTCATCGACTCCGAGCGCACCCGCCGCGCCCTGCGGTGGCTCGCGGACGGCCTCAAGGGCGACAAACCGGTGGTGCTGCCGGATTCCCGCGCCCAGAACGAACCGCTGAGCACGCAGTCGTTCCGCGACGGCAAGGTCGTCTTCATGCGCAACTGGCCGGTCGCGCACCGCGTGCTGCAGGGCAACCGGCAGGAGTCCGCCGGTCGCCCCGGCATCGACTTCACGGTGGCGCAGCTGCCCGGCCCGAGCGTGCTGGGCGGGCAGAACCTGGCCATCTCGGCGAAGTCCGCCAAGCCCCGCGCCGCCCAGGCCCTGATCGAGTTCCTCACCGGACCGCGCAGCCAGCAGCTGCTCTTCGAACGAGGAGGCCTCGCCGCCACCCGCGGCATCGTCTACCAGGACAGCCGGATCGCGAGCGAGCATCCGTACGCCAGCACGCTTCTGAAGGCCATCGAGAACGCCCGGCTACGCCCCGTCACGCCGTACTACTCGCGTTTCAGCGACGAGTTCCGCAGCATCATCCGATACGCCATCGACCACGACGGCGCCTTACCGGCCAACGCCGAGGAGTCGCTGACGGGAGCGCTGCAAGGTCACTGACGCGCGGGCCGTCGAGCCGGCTCGCAGCACAACGGCGCGCAGAACTCACCGTTCACCGTGCACCCCGCCGCCGTGAACGACGACAGCTTGCGCGGCGCCACCCCGGCCGTGTGCTCCGCCACCAGCTCGACCACGAGCTCGGCGAAGCGCGGGTCCGAGTTCGGCGTCGCGGCGCGGGCGAACTCCATGCCGAGCTCCAGCGCCCGGTCACGCGCCTCGGTGTCGAGGTCCCACACGACTTCGAGGTGGTCGGACACGAACCCGATCGGGCACACGATCACGCCGGTGACGCCCTTGGCGTGCAGGGCGTCGATGTGGTCGACGATGTCCGGTTCGAGCCACGGGATCTGCGGCGGCCCGGACCGCGACTGCCACACCACGTCGTACTCGGCCAGGCCCAGCTGTTCGGCCACCAGCCGCGAGGCCTCGACCACCTGACGCGAGTAGCGGTAACCACCCTCGGCGGGCGGACCGGCGGCCTTGTCCGCGGACACCGGCACCGAGTGCGCGGTGAAGACGAGCCGGTACGGCCCGGTCAGCGACGCGGCCGCGGCGCGCACACCGTCGGCGAACGCCCCGATGAACAGCGGGTGGTCGAAGAACTGGCGCAGCTTCACCAGCTCGGGACCACCGGGCACGGCGGCCAGGGCCCGCAGGATGTCCTCGTCGTACTGCCGGCACGCGGAATAGCCGCCGTACGCACTCGTCGGGAACACCAGTGCGCGGCGAACCCCGTCCGCCTTCATCTGCGCGACGGTGTCCTCGACCATCGGGTGCCAGTTGCGGTTGCCGAAGTAGATCGGCAGCTCGAAGCCGCGGGCCTTGACGGCCTCGATCGCCTCGTGGTTCAGGCGGTTGATCGGCGACACGCCACCGAAGTGCTGGTAGTGGGCCTCGACCTCGTCCAGCCGCTCCGGCGGTACGCCACGTCCGCGTACCACGTTCTCCAGGAAGGGACGGACGTCCTCAGGACCTTCCGGACCGCCGAACGACAGCCACAGCAGCGCGTCGAAACTCACCGCCCCATCCAATCAGACGGCGCGGCACCCCACGCAACGAGCCGGTGCAGCCCGTTTCAAACCTCACGCGGGGACCTTTCGTACCCCAGATGAGTACGAAAGGTCCCCGCGTGAACGTTTTCAGCAGGACTCAGAGGCCCAGGAAGTGCACGCCACCGTCGACGAACACCATCGAACCCGTGGTGGCGGGGAACCAGTCGGACAGCAGGCCGCAGACGGACTTGGCGACCGGCGTGGGGTCGTCGACGTCCCAGCTCAGCGGCGCCTTCTCGCCCCACATCTTCTCGAGCTCGCCGAAGCCCGGGATGGACTTCGCGGCCATGGTGCGCACCGGGCCGGCCGAGATCAGGTTCACGCGGATGCCGTCCGGGCCGAGGTCGCGCGCCATGTAGCGGTTGATCGACTCGAACGCCGCCTTCGCCGCGCCCATCCAGTTGTAGGCGGGCCACGCCTGGCGGGCGTCGAAGTCGAGGCCGACGACCGACGAGCCGTGCGACAGCAACGGGCGGACGGCCTGCACCAGCGACTTGTACGAGAACGCCGACACGTGCATCGCGACGGAGACGTCCTCCCACGGCGCGTCCATGAACGGCGCGCCGAGGCAGCTCTGCGGAGCGAAGCCGATGGCGTGCACGACACCGTCGAGGCCGTCGACGTGCTCACGCACCCGGTCGGCCAGCGTGTCGAGGTGCTCCTGGTTCTGCACGTCGAGCTCGACGACGGGCGCGGGCTTGGGCAGACGCTGCGCGATGCGCGTCACGAGGCTCATCCGGCCGAACCCGGTCAGCACGACCTCGGCGCCCTGCTCCTGCGCGACGCGTGCGACGTGGAAGGCGATCGACGCGTCGGTGATGACACCGGTGATCAGCAGTCGCTTGCCTTCGAGCAGTCCGGTCACTTGATCCAACCCTTTCCCAGAACTAAACGCAGGACGATGAACGGAAACTTCAGTGGCCCATGCCGAGGCCGCCGTCGACCGGCAGCACGGCACCGTTGATGTAGCCGGCCTCGTTCGCGGCGAGGAACGTGACGGCGCGCGCGATCTCGTCGGCGGCACCGTAACGAGCGGCCGGGATCTGCTTCAGGGCGGCCTCGCGGACGGCCTCGGGCAGCTCGGCGGTCATGTCGGTGGTGATGAAGCCGGGCGAGACGACGTTCGCGGTGATGTCGCGCGAGCCCAGTTCCAGGGCGATCGAGCGCGCCATGCCGACCAGGCCGGCCTTGGACGCGGCGTAGTTGACCTGGCCCGCGCCGCCGGTCAGGCCGACCACGGACGAGATGAAGATGATGCGGCCGAACCTCTTGCGCAGCATGCCGCGGGAGGCGCGCTGGGCGAACCGGAACGCGCCGGTCAGGTTCGCGTCGAGGACGTTGGTGAACTGCTCCTCGCTCATGCGCAGCAGCAGCGTGTCCTGGGTGATGCCGGCGTTGCACACGAGCACCTCGACCGGGCCGTGCGCGGCCTCGATCTCGGTGAACGCGGCGTCGATCTCCGCCGAGTTGGTGACGTCGCACTTGACGCCCAGCAGGCCTTCGGGAGCGCCGGACCCGCGGTGCGTGACGGCGACCTTGTCGCCCTGCGCGGCGAAGGCCTGCGCGATGGCGAGGCCGATGCCGCGGTTGCCTCCGGTGACCAGAACGGACCGACTCACTAGCTCTCCCTGCGATCGCTGCTGGTTGACCGGCTGAGGTTATCGGCTACCTGTGAGTAGACCGGCATCGGCAGAGCCATGTCACACCACGGCGGGCATGATCGGGTGATGCGGGCTTTCCTCGATCAACTCCGGCGCCAGGTGGACGGCGACGTGCTCGACGACCCCGCGAGCCGGGCGCTGTACTCGGCGGACGCGTCGAACTACCGGCACGTGCCGAGGGTGGTCGTCCGTCCACGAACGACGGACGCCGTGGTCACCGCCGTCGCGCTGGCCGCGGAGCATCGCGTGCCGATCACCAGCCGTGGCGCGGGAACGTCCATCGCGGGCAACGCGTGCGGCACCGGCCTGGTGATCGACTTCAGCCGGTACCTGAACGCGATCGAGATCTCCGGCGACCGCGCGTTCGTGCAGCCGGGCGCGGTGCTCGACCAGATCAACGCACGGGCCGGCGACCACCTCTTCGGCCCGGACCCGTCCACGCACTCGCGCTGCACGATCGGCGGGATGATCGGCAACAACGCGTGCGGCGCGCATTCGATCAAATGGGGCAAGACCAGCGAAAACGTCGCGAACCTGGACGTGCTGACCGCCGACGGCCGCAGGTTCGACACGACCAGCCCGCCCGAGCTGCACCTGCCCACCCACGATCCGGCGTGGTTCCCGCAGCTCAGTCGCCGGGTCAGCGGGTACGCGCTGGACGCCCCCACGTTGACCCAGCAGCTGGTCGGCACCGAGGGCACCTGCGTCGTGCTCCTCGGCGCCGAACTGAAGCTGGTCCGCCGCCCGGAGCGCCGCGTCCTGGTCGTGCTCGGCTTCGCCGACCTCTACGACGCCGCCGACCAGGTCACCCAGATCGAGAACGCACTGGCCGTCGAAGGCATCGACGAGACCCTGGTGCGCAACGTCCGGACGCGCCCGGACCTGCCGGAGGGCCGCAGCTGGCTGTTCGTCGAGGTCGAGGACGATCCCGAACGCGTAGCCGCGATCACGAAGAACTCGATGATCATCCACGACCCCGCACAACAGCGGGCGCTGTGGCGGATCCGCGAGGACGGCGCCGGACTCGCCACCCGCATGCCCGACGGCGGTGAGGCGTGGTCGGGCTGGGAGGACGCGGCCGTCCCGCCGGAACGCCTCGGCACCTACCTGCGCGAGTTCGACCAGCTGCTCACGAGGTACGGCCGGCGCGGCATCACCTACGGCCACTACGGCGAGGGCTGCCTGCACGTCCGCATCGACTTCGACCTGGCGCGGGGCTACCGCGAGTTCCTGCAGGACGCCGCCGACCTGGTGGTGAGCCACGGCGGCAGCCTCTCCGGCGAGCACGGCGACGGCCAGGCGCGGTCCGAGCTGCTCAGCCGGATGTACCCGCCCGCGGCGATCAAGGCGTTCGGGGAGTTCAAGCACGCCTTCGACCCGCACAACCTGCTCAACCCCGGCCGGATCGTCGAGCCGCGCAAGCTCGACGACGACCTGCGCATCCTCGTCGCCCCTCCGAAAATCCCGACGCGCGCGGAGTTCGCGAGCGACACCCGCCGTTGCGTCGGTGTCGGCAAGTGCCTGAACACCAAGGGCGGTGTGATGTGCCCGAGCTACCGGGTCACCCGCGAGGAGAAGCACTCCACCCGAGGCCGCGCGCACCTGCTGTTCGAGATGCTCGCCGGCGACGTGATCAAGGACGGCTGGCGCTCGGCCGAGGTCGCCGAGGCGCTGGACCTCTGCCTGGGCTGCAAGGGCTGCAAACGCGACTGCCCGGTCGACGTCGACATGGCGAGCTACAAGGCGGAGTTCCTGCACGAGCACTACCAGGGCCGGGTCCGGCCGCGCTCGCACTACGCCATGGGCTGGCTGCCGACGTGGCTGAAGTACGGGCTGGTCAACAGGTTCACCGCGAAGTTCGGCCGGTTCGCCGGGATCACCCCCGAACGCGAACTGCCGACGCCGGTCACTCCCCTGGTCCGCCAGCTGCACCCGCTCGGCAAGGGCGATCCCGTGCTGCTGTTCCCGGACACGTTCACCAACTTCTTCGAGCCGGGCATCGGCATCGACGCCGCCACTGTGCTGGCACACCTGGGAAACCGTGTGGAGCTGCCGTCCGCGAACGTCTGCTGTGGACTGACGTGGCACTCGACCGGCCAGCTCGCCAAGGCCCGCAGAATCGTCGAACGCACCGCGCGGGCCCTGCACCCATGGACGAGCAAGGGCATCCCGGTGATCGGGCTGGAGCCGAGCTGCACGGCTTTCCTGAAGATCGAGGCCCCGAAGCTCTCGCCCGACCCGGCGGTGCAAGCGCTTGCCGACGCCACCCGCACGTTCGCCGAGCACGTCGCGCCGAAGCTCCCGGAACTGTCCGGAGAACGCGACGCCGTGGTGCAGACCCACTGCCACCAGTACGCGGAGCTGGGCTTCGGGCCGGACCGGGACGCGCTGGCCAAGGCCGGTCTGCGGCCGAGGATCGTCGAGGGCTGCTGCGGTCTCGCCGGCAACTTCGGGTTCGAGAAGGGGCACTACGACGTGTCCATCGCGTGCGCCGAGCAGGATCTGTTGCCCGCGATCCGGGCGAACGAGGACGCGCTGGTCATCGCGGACGGCTTCAGCTGCCGCACACAGATCCGGCACACCACCGACCGCAGGCCGGTCCACCTGGCCACCGTGCTCGCCACGCTGTTGAGTCCGTGAAGGTGAGTCCGTGAAGGGGAAGCGGAGGGCGGTCGCCGCAGGACCGCCCTCCGCATGGCTCACCGGTCGAGCACGGAGTCCTTCGAGGTCTCCCGCATGAACCCGTAGACCAGCAACGAGATCAGCACGCACCCGGCGACGTAGTAGAAGAACACCGATTCCATCCCGGCCTGCTTGAACCACAGCGCCACGTACTCGGCCGTGCCGCCGAAGATCGCCACGGTCAGCGCGTAGGGCAGGCCGACGCCCAGCGCCCGGATGTTCGTCGGGAACAGCTCGGCCTTCACGATCGCGTTGATCGACGTGTAACCGGTGACGATCACCAGGCCGCCGAGCATGAGCAGGAACGCCGGGACCGCTTCCGAGGTCTTGGCCAGTGTCGACAGCAGCGGCACGGTGGCCAGTGTGCCGAGCACACCGAACCCGAGCAGCAGCGGGCGGCGGCCGATCCGGTCGGACAACGCACCGGCGATCGGCTGCAGCACCACGAACACCAGCAACGCGGCGAAGTTGATCCAGCTGACCGTCGCGGCGTCGATCTTGCTGGTGTTCACCATGAACTTCTGCAGGTAGGTCGTGAAGGTGTAGAACGCGACCGTGCCACCCAGCGTGAGCCCGACGACGAGCAGACATTCCTTGGGGTGCTGCAACAACGCCCTGAAGGTGCCCTGCTGGTCACCGTTCTGGGGATTGTCCTTCTGCCGTTCGAAGTTCTCCGACTCGTCCATGCCGCGACGCAGCCACATCACGATGATCGCGCCGGTCGCACCGATGACGAACGCGACGCGCCAGCCCCACTCCATCATCTCGGTCTTGGAGAGGAACTGCTGCAGCACGATCTGCACGCCCAGCGCCACCAGCTGGCCGGCCGTCAGCGTCACGTACTGGAAGCTGGAGTAGAAGCCGCGCCGGTGCGGTGAGGCCACTTCGGACAGATAGGTCGCCGAGGTGGCGTACTCGCCGCCGACCGACAGACCCTGCAACAACCGCGCCAGCACCAGCAGAACCGGTGCGGCGACACCGATCGTGGCGTACGACGGCGTCAGCGCGATGATCAGCGATCCGAACGCCATCAGTGTGACGGAGAGCGTGAGGGCCGCGCGCCGGCCGTGGCGGTCGGCGTAGCGGCCGAGCAGCCAGCCGCCCAGCGGTCGCATCAGGAAACCGACGGCGAACACGGCGGCGGTGTTGAGTAGCTGCGCGGTCTGGTCGCCCTTGGGGAAGAACGCGGCCGCGAAGTAGATGCTGAACGCGGTGTAGGCGTACCAGTCGTACCACTCGATCAGGTTTCCGACTGATCCGCGCAGCACGTTCGCCACCACTCGGCGCTCGTCGCGTTTCTCCTGGACGACTGTCATGAAAAATTCCTCCCGCGGTCTGTTCGACGACACCATCCCGACGCGAACACCACGGTCACAACCAGCGTGAAGGCTTCTTTACAGTCACTTAAGCGCGTTGCCTCACGCGGGAAACGACCTTATGGGGCGATACTGCTCAAATGCGGGTGCTGTTGGTCGAAGATGACGACGGTGTCGCCGACGCCCTGGTGGAAGCACTGCGGGCGAACGGGCACCGGCCTACGCGGGTGCGCCGGGGCGCCGACGCGTTGATCGCGCACCGCGACGCGGACGTGGTGCTGCTCGACCTCGGCCTGCCCGACCAGGACGGCCTGGAGGTGCTGCGCAAGCTCCGCAAGATCGACCCGGTGCCGGTGCTGGTGCTGACCGCCCGCGGCGACGAGCGCACGGTGGTGCGCGGGCTGCGGCTGGGCGCGGACGACTACCTGGTGAAGCCGGTGCGGCTGGCCGAGCTGCTGGCGCGCATCGACGCGGTGGCGCGGCGCAGCGCGGCTCGTTCGCAGGAACCGGACGACGTGGTGCGGGTGTCCGATGTGGAGATCGACCTGCAGAGCCGTCAGGTCGTGGTCGGCGGGCGCGAGATCTCGTTGACCACCAAGGAGTTCGACGTGCTGGCCGTGCTTGCGCGGCGGCCCGGCACGGCAGTCAGCCGCCAGCAGCTGATGGACGAGATCTGGGGCAACGCTTTCGTGGCGGTGTCGCGGACCCTCGACGTGCACCTCACGCAGCTGCGCGCCAAGCTCGACCGGCCGGGGCTGCTGCACACGATCCGCGGTTTCGGCTACCGGCTCGGTGAATAGATGCGGCAACGGCTTCTGTTGGTGCTGCTGCTCTTCTCGCTCTCGGCGGTCACCGCGTTCGCCGTGCCGCTGCTGATGAGCACCGCCTCCGAACGCACCCAGCAGTTCGTGATCAGCCGCACCGCCGACCTGGACCGCTTCGCCACGCTGCCCGCCGACGTGGTGGTGGCCGAGGCCACCCGGTACACCGAGATCTACGGCGAGGAGGTCGTCGTCGTCAACGCGGCGGGTGAACCCGTCGTCGAGGCCGGCATGAAGATCGCCGAGGTCTCCGCCCAGATCGACGCCGCTCTGCGCAACCAGCCCGCCGCCCCCGTGCCGACCGTGCTGCCGTGGAGCGGCGGCGACGTCCTCTTCGCCCGTCCCGTCGGCACCGGCACGAAGGTCGCGGGTGCCGTGGTGATGCGGGCGTCGACCAAGGTGGCCGCCGCGGACGTGGCGCGGCGCTGGGCGATCGTGCTGGCCGGAGCACTGCTGGCGGCCTGCGCGTGCGTGCTGCTGGCGCTGGTCGTCGCCCGGTGGCTGCTGCGGCCGCTCAAGGAACTGGATCGCGGTGTCCGGGCGGTCGCGGAGGGCCAGCGCCGCACGCACGTCGCGGACACCGCGGGCCCGGCCGAGCTGCGGGCGTTGTCGGAGTCGTTCAACCGCATGTCCGACGCCGTGGCCGAGGCCGCCGACCAGCAACGCCGGCTCATCGCCGACGCCTCGCACCAGCTGCGCAACCCGATGGCGGCGCTGCGGTTGCGGGTGGACATGCTGCCCTCCAACGGTTCCCTGCTCACCGAGGTCGAGCGGCTGGAGTCGTTGCTGGACGGGCTTCTGGCGCTCGCGTCGGCCGAAAGCACCGCGACCGAACGCGCGGCGGGCGGCGTCGAACCCGAGCTCGCCGACCTGCAGGTGGTGGCGCACGACCGGGTGGACGCGTGGCGCGCGGCGGCTCACTCGGCAGGCGCGACGATCACCGTGGACGACCGGGCGCCCGGCCTGGTGCGGTGCGCGGTGTCGGATCTGGCGCAGGTGCTGGACGTGTTGCTGGACAACGCCATCAAGTACGGCGGACCCGAGATCGCGGTGGTCTGCGACCGGGCGCGGCTGACCGTGCGGGACAACGGTGCCGGACTGTCCGAAGAGGACATCGAGCGCGCCACCGAACGGTTCTGGCGTGGTGACGACTCGCAGCGCGGCACCGGGCTCGGGCTGGCCATCGCGGAACGGATCGTGACGGCGCACGACGGCACCTTGCGGCTGCGCAGCGACGACACTGTCGGCGGCCTGGTCGTCACGGTGGAACTACCGAGGGAGCCGCTGTTATGAGGCGCCGGACGTTCCTGCTCGGCAACCCGGCCTCCACCCCCGGCCGCACCACCCTGAGCCGCCGCACTCTCCTGCTCGGCGCACTCGCCCTCACCGCGTGCGGAACCACGAGCCATCCGGCACGGTCCGGATCGCGGGCGGCGAACCCGGCGGCTTCTACAACGACTTCGCCGCCCTGCTGTCCCGGCTCTCCCCCAGCCCCCTGACGATCACCCCGATCGAGACCGGCGGCAGCGCCGACAACCTCAAGCACCTCCGCGAAGGCAGCGCCGACCTCGCGCTGACCCTGAGCGACAGCGCCCACCTGGAGTCCGGCCTGGTCGCACTGGGCCGCGTCTACGAGAACTACCTCCAGCTGGTGGTCCTCGACGACTCCCCGTACCGGTCCGCCGCCGACCTGATCGGCAAACCGGTGTCGCTGGGCGCGGCCGGTTCCGGCGCCGCGCTGCAGGGCGAACGGCTCGCGCTCGGCGTGCAGGAGGAGCACTATCCGTTGCGCAACGCCGTCGACGCCCTGAAAGCAGGCGAGATCGCGGCACTCCTGTGGTCCGGTGGCGTCCCCACCCCGGAACTCGACAAGGCGAGCGGCATCAGGCTGCTGCCTCTCGACGGTTTCCTCTCCCGCCTCCGCCAGGACTACGGCAAGGTCTACGAGCGCGTCGACGTCCGCGTGGGCGTGTACGACTCGCCCGTCGACACCCCCACGATCGGCACGCCGAACCTGCTGGTGTGCCGGCTCGGACCTGAGCGCCGAGTATGCGGGCGCCGTCGTGCGGCTCCTGGTCGCCAAGGCGGCGGAACTGGTGCCACAGCAGGCACTCGGCACCCAGTACCTCGACGTGCGCAGTCTCATCGACACGGGCAAAGTGCCACTGCACCCAGGCGCGGCGGCGGAGTACAGGAGGCTGCACGGATGATCATCACGATGGCCGGGATCTCGCTGGACGGGTTCATGGAAGGGCCCGGCCACGACATCAGCTGGCACGTCGTCGACGACGAGATGCACGAGCACTTCAACACCGAGCTCGCGCGGATGAGCAGGTTCATCGACGGCCGCCGCAACCACGAGGCGATGCTCGCAACGTGGCCGCACACCGAGGACCACCCCGAGTGGCCGCAGGTGATGCACGACTTCGGCCGGATCTGGCGGGACATGCCCAAGATCGTCTACTCGCGGACGCTGGAGACCACCGCCTGGAACACCACGGTCCAGCGCGAGGTCGTGCCGGACGAGGTCAGGGCGCTGCCCGGCGACAGCATGGTCGGCGGCGCGCAGCTGGCGGGGTCGTTCTTCGAGCACGACCTGATCGACGAGGTCCGGCTCTACCTGAACCCGGTCGCGATCGGCCAGGGCACGCCGTACTTCAAGAAGCCGATCGCCCTGGCACTCAAGAGCACCAGGGCGTTCAAAACCGGCGTCGTGGAACTGATCTACCGCAGGCCCTAGGGAAGTCTCTGACCCGAGCACCAACGCCGCGGCGGCGGCGAACATCGCCGTCAGCGTGCCGAGCAGCAGCCACGGCTTCGACGCGTCCGCCTGCTTCTTCTCGTAGCCGATCTGCTCGCCGAGCGTGTCGTACACCCGGCGCAGCTCCTCGGCGGAGGCGGCCTTGAAGAACTCGCCGCCGGAGATCTTCGCGATCTCCTTCATCGAGTCGTCGTCGACCGGCACGGACTGCTGCCGGCCCTCGATGTCGACCACGCCGTCCTCGGTGCCGAACGAGATCGTGGAGATCGGCGTCCCGGCCTTCTTGGCGTCCTCGGCGGCGTCGAAGGCCTTGCGGGTGCCGACCGTCTCCTTGCCGTCCGTCATCAGCACGATGCGGGCGGGCGGCGGTCCCTCGGCGCCACCGACGACCTTGCCGAACGAGTCGATCGACGCCATCGCCGCCACCAGCGCGTCACCGGTCGCGGTCGACTGGGCGAGCTTCAGCCCGTCGATCGACTGCGTGACGGCGGCTCGGTCCGTCGTCGGCGCCACCAGCACGGTGGCCGAGCCGGCGAAGGAGATCAGCCCGAGGTTGATGCCCGGTGTCAGGCCCTCGGCGAACGACTTGGCGGCCACCTGCGCGGCCTCCAGGCGCGACGGCTTCACGTCCGTCGCCTTCATCGACAGCGATACGTCGACCACCAGCATCACGGTCGCCCGGTTGCGCGGCACCCGCTGCTCGGACGTCGGCCCGGCCAGCGCCACCGTCAGCAACGCAAGCGCGGCAAGGAGAAACGCCGCGGGCACGTGGCGCGACCAGCGTTCGCGCTTGGGCGCGACTTTTTCCAGCAGTTCCAGGTTCGTGAACCGGAGCACCCGCTTGCGGCGCATCTGTTGCGCCGCCACGTATCCGGAGGTCAGCGCCGCAACGCCGATCAGCAGAAAGAAAAACCCCGGAGCGACGAAGTTCGTGAAGCTCACGCGACACCCCCAGACCAGCGGCGCTTGCGCGCCACCACGAAACGAACCGTGTCCGCGATCCAGTCGGAGTCGGTCCGCAGCACCAGGTGCCCGGCCCCCGCCCGGCGCAGACCCGCGGCCACCTCGGCCCGGTGTTCCGCGGCCGCCGCGTTGAACTCCTTGCGCAGCAACGCGGACGCGGTCACCTCGCGCTGCCGTCCGGTCTCCGGGTCGGACAGCACGACGGTGCCGACCTCGGGCAGGTCGACGTCACGCGGGTCCACGACCTCGATGGCCACGATGTCGTGCCGCGCGGACAACGCCCGCAGCGGCCGCTGCCACTCCATGCCGCCGAGGAAGTCCGAGACCACCACGATCAGGCCGCGCCGCCGCGGCGGGCGGCGGAGCTGCTCCAGCAACGCCGCCAGGTCGCCGCGCGTGCCCTCGGCCGCCCGCGGGACCTCGGCGATCTTGCGGATCATGCCCCGCGCGTGCGCCAGGCCACCGCGCGCCGGGATGCGGAGGCTGTCGGCACCGGTCGACACCGCGGCGCCGATCCGGTTGCCGCCACCGCGCGTCAAGTGCGCGACCGCGGCCGTCGCGGCGATGACCAGGTCGCGTTTCTCGCAGGCCGCCGTGCCGAAGTCGAGCGACGGCGACAGGTCGATCGCCATCCACGTCTCCAGCTCGCGGTCCGCGACCGTCTCGCGGATGTGCGGCACCGTCGTGCGCGCGGTGACCGCCCAGTCCATCCGGCGCACGTCGTCGCCGGGCTGGTAGGTGCGGGCCTCACCCGGTTCGGAACCCGGCCCCGGCACCAGGCCGAGGTGGTTGCCCTGCAGCAGGCCGTCGAGCCGGCGCCGGACCTCGAGCTCCAGCATGCGCAGCGCGGCCTCCATACGAACACCGCGCAACACGGGTGGCGCCCACGAGGGGCGCTCCTCGGCCTTTTCCGCCGCGTCTTTCGGGGTCACTGCCTACCAGCCGCAACCGGCTGCTGCGGACGGGCCGACACCTGCGGCAACGGCACGATCTGCAGCACGCGCGTGATGATGTGGTCGATCGGCACACCGTCGGCCAGCGCGTCGTAGGAGAGCACCAGGCGGTGGCGCAGCACGTCCGGCACCACGTCCACAACGTCCTGCGGCAGCACGTAGTCACGGCCGCGCACGAGCGCGAGGCCACGAGCGGCGGCGATGATGCCCAGCGATGCACGCGGCGAGGCACCGTAAGCGACCCAGCCGGCGACATCGGTGAGGCCGTGCTCGCCGGGGGCTCGGGTCGCGATCACCAGGCGCACCACGTAGTCGACCAGCGCGTGGTGGACGAAGACGCGTGACGCCACGCCCTGCAGGCGTACCAGCTCCTCCGGCGAGAGCACCTGGCTCGCCACCGGCGCCTCGACGCCCATGCGGTAGACGATCTCGCGCTCTTCCTCGGCGGTCGGGTACTCGACCTGGATCTTGAACAGGAACCGGTCGCGCTGCGCCTCGGGCAGCGGGTACACGCCCTCGTTCTCGATCGGGTTCTGCGTGGCCAGCACCAGGAACGGGTTCGGCATCGGGTAGGTCTTGCCACCGATGGACACGTGCCGTTCGGCCATCACCTCGAGCATCGCCGACTGCACCTTGGCGGGCGCGCGGTTGATCTCGTCGGCGAGCACGAAGTTCGCGACCACCGGGCCGAGCTCGGTGTCGAACTCCTCGCTGGACTGGCGGTAGATGCGAGTGCCGAGGATGTCGGCGGGCACCAGGTCGGGCGTGAACTGCACGCGCGAGAACGAGCCGCCGACCACGCGGGCGAACGTCTCGACGGCGAGCGTCTTCGCGACACCCGGCACACCTTCGAGCAGCAGATGGCCCTTGGCCAGCAGGCCGACGAGCATCCGCTCGACGAGCCGGTCCTGGCCGACGATGACCCGCTTCACCTCGAACACGGTGCGTTCGAGCAGCTGGGCGTCACGAGCCGGGGTGACGGGCGCCGATGCGTTCGGCGTTGCCTCGGCGGCGGGCTCGGTCACGTGCGGGCCTCCATGCGGAACAGGGTTTACCAAGAATGCTTCAGTGTTGCCGACGAGCTGTTCAACCGGCGTGAAGGGTCCCCAGGTCGTCCGGAGTGTCGACGTCGCGCGCCTCACCGGGCAAAGCGGGCACCTCCACCGGGTCGAGCTGCTGGAGAGTCTTGCGCAGCGGCAGGTTCCGCGGGTCTTCAGGCAGGGCTTCGCGCAGCTCAGCGACGTTCCAGACACCGATCAGCCACTGCGTGCGGTCGTCCTTGAGCACCGCGTTGCGCCCTGCTGCTCTGAGTCTGGCGATCGTGTCCCTGGTGAGGCCGGGTTGATCAACGGCCAGCACCGCGACCCATTCCGCGGTGATCATCCGCAGTCCGGCGGCGAGCCCGGCCAGCGGTCCACCGCCGGGTGGCTCCTCGCGTGCCCAGACAACGCCGGGGAGGTCCTTCTCCGGTCCGACGACGACGATCTCGCTCGCATCGTCCACAACGGACCGGACGTGATCGAGCAGCGTCGCGTCCCGATAGGACAGCGCAGCCTTGTCGACGCCACCGAGCCGTTCGCCTTTGCCCCCGGTGAGGATGATCGCCGCGTACGTCATCCACGCCCCCTGATGTGCGCCGCGATGCCCTCCAGGAACAGGTGCAGGCCGAAGGCGAACTCCGCCTCGACCTCATTGGCGTCGTACGCGGCGTCCAGGTCGAACACGCCGGTCGCGACGACCTCGGCGAGCGCGGGCAGCCGGCGTGGGTCGACGAGTTCGCGCAGCGCTTTGCCGTACTGACTGCCGAACGCCGCCGGGTCGTCCTCGAAACCCTGCTCCAGCGTGCCGCTCACCCTCGCCTCGCCGTGCACGAAGGTGACCAGGCCCATCACGATGCCCACCTTCTCCCCCGCTTCGAGCGGGGTGCCGCGCAGTGCGCCGAGCGCGCTGTCGAGCCACGCGAGGCTCTTCGCCCCGGTCGGCGGCCCGGTGATCGGGATCTGCAGGAACCACGGGCGCTTGCGGATCCCCATCAGCAGCGCGTTCGCCCAGAACGCCAGCCCTTCGCGCCAGTCGCCGTCCGGGAGCGGGGGCGGGTCGTCCATGGCCGCGTCGCCCATCAACGCGAGCAGCTCGTCCTTGCTCTTCACGTGCCGGTAGAGCGCCATCGTCGCGTTGCCCATCTCCTGCGCGACGCGTGCCATCGACACGGCGGCGAGGCCCTCGGCGTCCGCGACCGCGATGGCGGCCCGCGTGATGTCGGCGGCATCGATGGACGGCTTGCGCCCCCGTTTCATACCCCTAGTCAAACAGATGCGTATGACATACGCTCATTCAGGTTTTGCGTATGAGATACGCATAAAAGAGGGGGTTGCCGAGTGATCGTCGAGACTGACGGACTGACGAAGAGATACGGCTCGCAGACCGTGCTCAGCGGGCTGGATCTGAAGGTGGCGGAGGGGTCGGTGCTCGCCCTGCTGGGACCGAACGGGGCCGGCAAGACGACCGTGATCCGCATTCTGAGCACGCTGACCAGGCCTGATGGCGGTTCCGCTCGCGTCTGCGGGTTCGACGTGGTCCACGAGGCCGCCGCCGTTCGTGGCGCGATCAGCCTGACCGGCCAGTTCGCGGCCGTGGACGACGAGCAGACGGGCCGCGAGAACCTGGTCATGATCGCCCGGTTGCGTCGTTTTGCCCGGTCAGCGGCCCGTTCGCGGTCGTCGGAGTTGCTGGAGCGCTTCGATCTGACCGACGCGGCGGACCGGCGGGTGCGCACGTACTCCGGCGGCATGCGGCGCCGGCTCGACCTGGCGATGAGCCTGGTGGCCCCGCCGCGGCTGCTGTTCCTCGACGAGCCCACCACCGGCCTGGACCCGGTGAGCCGCACGACGATGTGGGACGCGATCGGCGACCTGGTCCGGGACGGCGTGACGATCTTCCTCACCACCCAGTACCTGGAGGAGGCCGACCGGCTGGCGGACCGGATCGTGGTGCTGCACAACGGCGTCATGGTCGCGGACGGCACCGCGGACGCGTTGAAGAACGCGGTCGGCGGCACCCGGCTGGACCTGACCTTCTCCTCGTCCGGCGACGCCACGCGGGCCCACACGCTGATCGGCGGCGTTGTGGACGAACTGACGGTGGGGGTGCCGTCGGACGGCAGCGCCACGCATCTGCACCGCGTGCTGGACGACCTGCTGGCCTCGGGCGTGCGACCAGTACGCGTGTCCACACATCGCCCGACCTTGGACGACGTCTTCAGCTCGCTGATTCTTCCGGACGCAGCGGCGATGGCGGAGGTGGCGGCATGACCGCGACGTTGACCATGGTCGGCCGCAGCATCCGGCTGAGCCGCCGCAACCTCGACCTCATGATCATGGCGGTCGTGCTGCCGGTGCTGATGATGTCGCTGTTCGTCTACGTCTTCGGCGGCGCGATCAGCTCAGTGCAGTCCTATGTGGACTACGTGGTGCCCGGCATCATCGTGCTGTGCACCGGTTACGGCGCCACCTCCACCGCGATGTCGGTGGCCGACGACATGAAGAAGGGTGTCATCGACCGGTTCCGCTCCATGCCGATCAGCAGCTTCGCCGTGCTGACCGGCCACGTCACCGCTTCCGTGGCCCGCAACGCCCTGGCGACGTTCGCGGTCGTCCTGGTCGCTCTCCTGATGGGCTTCCGGCCGTCGGCCTCACCCGTCTCCTGGGTGCTGGCGATGGGCCTGCTGCTGCTCTACGTGGTGGCGCTGTCGTGGCTCGCCGCCGGGTTCGGCGTGATCGCGCGGTCCGTCGAGTCCGCCAGCCTGCTCGGCTTCTTCATGCTGTTCATCCCGTATCTGAGCAGTGCTTTCGTGCCGGTGGAGACGATGCCGGCGTTCCTGCGGGTGATCAGCGAACACCAGCCGATCACGCCGGTCATCGAAACCGTGCGCGCCCTGCTGAACGACCAGCCCGCGGACTCGGGCTGGCTCGCGCTGGCGTGGTCGGGCGGCCTGCTGGTCGTGGCGTTCCTCCTGGCCGGCTGGCTGTTCCGGCGGATCAGCTCCCGTTGAGGTGCAGGGCGTCGAGGCGGGTGAGCTCCTGCGTGGTGAGCCGGAGCTCGCCCGCCGCCATGTTCTGCCGCAGGTGCGCCGGATCGCCCGTGCCCGGGATGACCAGCACGTGCGGCCCCCTGGCCAGCGTCCACGCCAGCCGGACCTGGGCGGGCGAGGCGTCGTGGGCGGCGGCGATCTCGGTGACCTCGTCGTCCTCGGCCGACGTGCCGGCCTCCTTGTTCGCCCCGGCCAGCGCGAAGAACGGCACGAACGCGATGTCGCGCTCACCGCAGACACCGATGAGCTCGTCCTGTTCGGGGTGATGGCCGAGCCCGTAGGAGTTCTGCACGCACGCGACTTCAGCGATCTTGCGCGCCTGGTCGAGGTGGTGCTGCTTCACGTTCGACAACCCGAGGTGCCTGATGACCCCGGCCTGCTGGAGCGCCGCGAGCTGCTCGAAGTGGCCCGACACGTCGTCGAGCCCGCTGACCCGCAGATTCACCACGTCGAGGTGATCACGCCCGAGCTGCCGCAGGTTCTCCTCCACCTGGCCCTTCAACTGACCCGGCGTGGCGAGCGGCAGCCACTCCCCCTGCGGCGTACGGCTCGGCCCGACCTTGGTGACGATCACCAGGTCGTCCGGGTACGGCGAGAGGGCACTGTTGATCAGCTCGTTCGCCGACCTCGTCCGGGAGAAGTAGAAGGCGGCCGTGTCGATGTGGTTGACGCCGAGCCCGACCGCCTCGCGAAGCACGGCGATCGCCTGCGCGCGGTCCCTCGGTGCCGCCTTCGGGTCGAACGCGGCCCCCTGCTGCGGCAGGCGCATCGCGCCGAACCCGATCCGGTGCACGGTGAGGTCACCCAGTCGCCACGTCATTCCGCCCACTGTGCCAGCCTTGGTCCCGTGGGACTGTTCACGCTCGACGAGGCCCAGACCGAACTCGCCCGGCTCCTGCCCGTGCTGGACGAGATCGTCCGCCTGCGCGCCGACGCCGCCGAACTGGCCGTCGGCTCCTCGGCGCTGGGCGGTCTGCCGGAGTTCAAAGCGGCGCAGGCCCGGCTGGACGAGCTGATGGAGACCGTTCAGCAGACCGGTGCCGAACTGAAGGGCTTCGCGCCGCTGCTCGTCGACTTCCGCAGCGAGATGGACGGCGTGCCCGTGCTGCTGTGCTGGCTGGAGGGCGACCGGACGCTGGCCTGGTACCACCGCGCGGACCTGGGATTCGCCGGTCGCCGCCCGCTCTAAGGCGCCAGGAAACCGGCGACCAGCAGCATGCTGATCAACCCGGCGATGAGGCCGAGCGCGGCCAGGTAGTGCCTGGCGGTGGTGCGGCCGGGCATGCGGTGCAGGATGACCCCGGCGGCCACGGTCAGGGCCATCGCGATCGGCGCCAGCGCCCGCCACGCTTTGTCCCACGTGAACGGCAGGTAGTCGTCCGCGCCGTAGAGCGACAGGATCAGTGCGGGCAGACCGAGTCCGGCGGCGGCCGCGGCGGCGAGCATGTTGAACCGTTGCTGCGCCTCGCCTTCCTGCGCCACCGCGAACGTCGACACGCTGCTCAGCAACGACTGCAGCCGGGTGACCTCGTCGCCGAGCTCGACGTCCATGGCCTCGCAGTGCCGCATCGTGACGGCGTTGAAGCGCCCTTCGCGCAGGGTTTCGCGCGCGTGGTCGCGTGCCCGGCTGAACGCCAGCGACAGCTCGACGAGCTGGGCCATCACCATCCGCAGCGCCGCGTTCCTGCGCTGTGCCAGCAGATCGGCGACCTGGCGCTCCATCTCGTAGCGCAGCCCGCGCAGGCCGGCGACGGTATTGCGGGAGCCCTCCGCGACGGCCTTGGCGATCGTGAGCGGCCGCTCCACCTCGCGCTCGGCGATCGGGTGGGCCGGCTCGGCGAGCGTCCCGTCCAGGTCCTCGCGCGACCACGAACCCTGGTGCCAGCCGCCTTCGTCGCTCCATGCCGCCTGGATCACGACCTCGATCCGGGTGCCGTCGGTGCGTGCCTCGCCCACGAGGATCTTGCGCTCGTCCCGGCCGGTGATCCGCACGAACGGCACCGAGGGCCCGTTGAGAGTGCCTTCGCCCAGGGTGACGATGAGTTCGGCACCTAAGGCCGGATCGGCGGGTTCGCCCGCGAGCACGCGCATGTCCGTGATCTTCGCACGGTGACCGGATCCGTCCGCTCCTCGGCCGGGTCGTGCCTGTTTCGCACCGCCTTATGCGGCGAGACTCGTAATCATGAAGCGAGCATTGATCGTCATCGACGTGCAGGAGTCGTTCCGCCAGCGCCCCAACTGGGCCGAGGTGTCGAACCCGGACGTCGTCGGCCAGGTCAACCGCCTGGTCGACATGTCCCGCGACGCCGGTGACCTGGTGGTCTGGGTGCTGCACTCCGAGCCCGGCTCCGGCGACGTGTTCGACCCCGCGCTGGGACACGTGCGACTGATCGACGGGCTCAAGCCGCTGGACGACGAGCCGATCCTGACCAAGACCGCGCACAACGCGTTCACCACGACGAACCTGCAGCAAACGCTGACGCAGCGCGGTGTGCGGGAGTTGCTGATCAGCGGCATCCGGACCGAGCAGTGCTGCGAGACGACCACGCGGGTCGGGTCGGACCTGGGGTTCGACATGACGTTCGTGACGGACGCGACGGCGACCATGCCGCTGCCGCACTGGCGGACCGGGAAAGTGCTCGGGGTCGAGGAGATCATCGAGCGCACCGAGTACGTGCTGGCCGGTCGGTTCGCGCGGATCTCGGATGTCGGTACGCTGACCGGATCGTGACCAGAGTCGTCTTCCTGCTCGTCCCTGGAGTGCACCTGCTCGACCTCGCGGGGCCGGCGCAGGTGTTCTCCAGCGCGGCCGACCTCGTGGGCGGCTACGCGCTGTCGTACGTGGGCGACTCGGACTCGGTGCTCAGCCATCAGGGCGTGCCGCTGGGTGCGTCGCCCGAGCTGCCCGCGCTCTCGTCGCAGGACCTCGTGTTCGTGCCGGGCTGGCGCTCGCCCGCGCTCGTGGGCACCGGTCCGCTCAGCACGAAAGCGTTGGCGTGGCTCACGGAGCACCACGGCAAGGGCGGCACGGTCGCGAGTGTGTGCGCCGGAGCAGACGCGTTGGGCCGCGCCGGTCTGCTCGATGGACGCCGTTGCACGACGCACCACGAACACCAGGACGAGCTGGCACAACGCTATCCGCACGCACGGGTCGTCAGAGACGTCCTGTTCGTGGAGGACGACCGGGTCGTCACGTCGGCGGGCATCGCGAGCGGCATCGACCTCGCGCTGCACCTCGTCGCCACCAGGCACGGCCCGTCAGTCGCCGCCGCCATCGCACGCACGATGGTCGTCTACGCGCGCAGGAACGGTGACGACCTGCAAGCAAGCGTGCTGCTGCGCCACCGTTCGCACATCAACGAGACCGTGCACCGCATCCAGGACGTCATCGAGTCACGCCTGACCGACCGCCTCTCCCTCACCGAACTGGCCACGCACGCCGGCTGCAGCGAGCGCACCGTCACGCGCCTGTTCGGCCGGGCCACCGGCATGACACCTCTGAGATACCAGCAGGCACTCCGGGTCGAACGCGCCGAACACCTCATCGGCCAGGGCGCCACCGTCGAGACCGCCGCCCGCAACGTCGGCTTCGAAGACGCCCGCATGCTGCGTCGGCTGCGTTCCCGCTGAGCCGCACGAGTACGGCCGTCCACAGTCGACACAGCGCCTTCGACAGCGCCTTGCACACCTTGTGACGAGGCATAAGCTGGCCCGCGTGACGACTCTGGCGAACCGCCCCAACACCGCGTTGCTCGTGATCGACGTACAGAACGGCGTCGTAGGCCACGCCCACAACCGCGACGAGGTCGTGACCAACGTCGCCACCCTCGTCGACAAGGCCCGCGCCGCCGGTGTCGACGTCGTGTGGGTGCAGCACAGCAACGCCCAGCACATGCCCCGCGACACCGACAGCTGGCAGTTCGTGCCGGAACTGAAGGTCGCCGACGGCGAACCCGTGGTGCACAAGACCTACGCCGACTCGTTCGAGGAGACCGACCTGGAGGAAGTGCTGGCGGGCAAGGGCATCGGCAACCTCGTGGTGTCCGGCGCGCAGACCGACGAGTGCATCCGCTCCACCCTGCACGGCGCCATCGTCCGCGGCTACGACGCCCTGCTGGTGAGCGACGCGCACACCACCGAGGACCTCTCCGAGTACGGCGCCCCCACCCCGGACAAGGTCATCGCCCACACGAACCTCTACTGGGAGAACCACACGGCGCCGGGCCGCACGGCCGGCACGGTCAAGACCGAGGACGCCTTCAAGCCCGCGTGAGCAGGTGGCCGCTGGGGCTGTAGTCGATCTTCCAGTCCTCGTAGACGCCGCACTGGCCGCACCCGAGGCACCGCAGCGCCACACTCACCCAGCGCACCTCACCGTCCGGGCGGACGGAAAGCCCGAGTGCGGCGGCGAACTCCTCGCCGCCGCACGGGCAGGCGCACTCCTCCGCGTCGTCGTCCTCCCAGTACTCCCCGGAGTCGGCGACGAACTCCGCGACACCACAGGCAAGGCACGTCCGGCGCGCCGCGCACTCTTCGGTCAGCTGCACCTCGAACGCCCGGCCGCCACAACCGCCGCACACCGCCTCGACGACGTGCGTCACCTCGTAGCCGCCCGCCTGGAAGTCGCGCACGTACTCGTCGAGCGTCATGACGCCAGCCGGTTGATCTCGTCGCTGCGCAGCACCCGCACCGCCTGAGCCCCCTTGGCCAGCGCGACCATCGCGCGGCCGAGGTGCTCGGTCGACGTCACGTACTTCGGCGCGACCTTGCGCAGCACCGGGAACAGCCAGGACGACCACGAGTAGAGGTACCGGTAGATCCGCGTCCGCGACGTGATCCCGTGCCGCGGCTGGATGAATCCCGGCCGCACGACGAACACCGGCCGGTCCAGCGCCAGCAACTCGTTCTCGGTCCGCCCCTTCACCCGCGCCCACATCGTGCCGCTCTCGGCATTGGCACCTTCGCCCGACACGTACACATACGTGCCACCGACGACACGAGCCGCCTCAAGCGCGTAGTCGTGCGTCACGGGCATGTACTCGGCCTCGCTCAGACCAGCCGACGTCACGCCCATGCAGTAGAAGCACGCGTCCGCGCCGGCCAGCGACGACGCGACCGGCGCCAGGTCACCGAAGTCGGCGTGCACGACGTGCTGGTGCTTGGGGTCAGACGACGCCAGCGCGGACCGCCCCACCGTCACGACCGAATCCACGTCGGAGTCCAGCAGGCACTCCCGCAGCGCACCCTGACCGACCATGCCGGACGCGCCGAAAATCACTACCTTCACGCCGTCAAACTAGTGGAGTGAACGTCACCACCTACCGCCGCGCGCCGGGACCGTTGCCAGTTCTGCCACGGGACGACGTGCTGAAGGTCCGCGCCGAGGACGACGCCGAGCTCGCGGCCCTCGCGGAACGCGTCCTGGGCAGCGATCACGGCGCCGCGGAGATCTCCGCCTGGCGCGTCTGGGGCGTTCCCGCCGTCACCTTCGTTGCGGTCACCGACCGCATCATCGCGGTGTCCCTCGTCCACTCGCACAAGGGAAAGTTCTGGATCAGCTACCTCCACACCGACCCGGAGTGGACCGTCAGCGACCGCGACACCGCGGTCGTCGCCGCCTCTCTGCGCGTGCTCGACGCCCCGGCACAAGCCATCGTCGCCGACGACACCGGCCGGACTCCTGACTGGTCAGCTGTCCGCTCTGCCAACGTGTACAGCGTGAGCGAAGTGGTTGAACGGGTTGACGAGCACGACCAGGTTCTTGGCGTGGTGGACAGGGCCGAGGCGATCCGTCGCGGATGGCTGCATCGGATCGCGACGATCGTGTGCCGTGACGCTGACGGCCGGATACTCGTCCATCGCCGCCCACCCGGCGCCCGGCTGTTCCCAGGGCGGCTGAACTGGATGTTCGGGGGCGCCGCGGGAGTGGCCGAGTCGTATGAAGATGCCGCCGCACGGGAGTTGGCGGAGGAGCTCGGTGTGCGGGCTCGCCCTCGGTTCGTGTTCAAGTTCTTGTGTGCGGGCACGATCAGCCCGTATTGGCTGGGCCTGCACGAGGTCGTGATCACCGGGAGTGTGCGGCCCGACCCCTCGGAGATCGCCTGGCACGACTGGCTGACCGAGTCGGAACTGGTTGATCTGGTTCGCGATCGGGCGTTCGTTCCCGATGCCCGCGATGCCTTTGGCCGGTATCGCGCTCTGTCGTGACCTTCCGCGACGGTCACGACAGAGCAGGGCCGACCTCAGAGCAGGCGGGTCACGTACGGCATGATCCCGCCGTACCGCACCGGCGAAATCCGCACCACAGCACCGGAATGCGGTGCTTCGACCATCATCCCGCCGCCCAGGTACAACGCCACGTGCGTGCCGCCGCCGGGACCCCAGAAGATCATGTCGCCGGGCGCCATCTGCGACAGCGGGACCTTGCGGCCGGAGTTGTACTGGTAGCCGCTGTAGTGCGGCAGGTAGACGCCGGCGCCCGCGAAGGCGTACATCATCAGGCCCGAGCAGTCGAAGCCGATCTTGCGGTAGTCGCCGTACGAGTCGGCGACGCCGCCGTCGCGCACGCCGTACGTCGGGCCGTTGTAGTTGCCGCCGCCCCACGCGTAGATGACGCCGCGCTGTGCCAACGCGCGGTTGATGACGGTCTGCACGCGGCTGCCGGACGGGGCGGAGGGCGCCGCCGCAGGCGGACGCTGCGGAGCGGGAGCTGCTGCCGCGGCAGCAGCGGCTGCGGCGCGGCGGGCGTTCTCCTCCTCCTCGCGCCTCTTCGCCTCGACCCACTGGTCGTACTGGCGGCGCTGCCCTTCGAGGCCGGAGACCTCGCCGCGTGCGGCGGCGAGCTCGCGTTCGACCGCGTCCTTGCCGGACTGGAGCTCCGCGGTCGCGGCGGCCTGGGCGTTGTGCGCCTGCACGGCCGTCTGCTGCGCCTGGTCGGCGACCTTCCTCGCCTCGTCGGCCGCGGCCTGCTTCGCCTCGGCCTTCTGCAGCGCGGCGCGGGCGGCGGAGTCGAGGTTCGCGGCGGTGCCCTGGTCGCGGGTCACCTGGTCCAGTGCGTTCAGGCTGGAGGCCGACACCGCCTCCAGCATCTGGGCGCGGGCGAGCAGGTCCTCGGGCGACTTGGCGCCGATGTAGGCGGAGAAGGAGCCGACGGTGCTGCCCTGCGCGTAAGAGGCGGCGGCGAACTCGTCCAGTGCGCGGCGACTGTCCTCAACGGCCCGTGAGGCCGCGTCAGCCTGTACGCGCGCGGCTGACGCCTCACGCCGGGCTTCCTCGGCCTCCGAGATGGCCGTCTCCAGGTCGACGCGGGCCTTGTTGGCGAGCTCGCGTTTGTAGGAGACGTCGTCGAGCAGCTCCTGCAGGCGTGACTCGGCCTGCGTCAGGCGGCCGGTCAGCTCGCCCACGCGGGAAGCCTTCGCGTCCGCCTCGGCCCGCGACGCCGAGATCTCGGCGTCGCTGGGGTTCGGCGGGGGCGGGGGCACGGCGCCGGCCGTCCCCGTGAGGACGGCCGTCATCAACACCAACACGGCGGAGAGTCGTGTCAACACTGGACATCACCTCCGACCGCATTAGACCAATCAGACCCATTCGGCGCATCCGGAACTGACGCACCGTCAGCCACACGTGTCACAGTGGAACACGAAGGACGGTCCAATTGGGACGATCGGGTTCGGTGTGTCGCCTAGTTCACGCCGCGGTCCCTGCCTGCCCAGTACGGCTCGCGGAGCTTGAACTTCTGGATCTTGCCGGTCGCCGTGCGCGGGATCGAGTCGCGGAACTCGATCGACGTCGGCGCCTTGTACCCGGCGAGCCGCTCCTTGCAGTGCTTGATCAGGTCGGCCTCCGAGACTTCGCGCCGAGCGCACGACCAACGCCTTGATCGTTTCACCCCACTTCTCGTGGGGCACGCCGATGACCGCGACCTCGGCGACGGCCGGGTGCGAGAAGAGGCAGTCCTCGACCTCGATCGACGAGACGTTCTCGCCGCCGGTGATGATCACGTCCTTCTTGCGGTCCGAGATCGTCAGGTAGCCCTCGTCGTCGAAGAAGCCGCCGTCGCCGGTGCGGAACCAGCCGTCCTCAATGGCCTCCGCGGTGGAGTCGGGGTTCTCCCAGTACCCCTCCATCACGACGTTGGACCGCGCCAGCACCTCACCGGTGTCGGAGATCCGCAGCTGAGCGCCCAACGCGGGAGCGCCCGCCCGTGACTGCTTGCGCGCCTTCTCCTCGCCTTCGGAGCCGGGCTGGGCCCGGTTGAAAGTCAGCAGCGGCGCCGTCTCGGTCAGGCCGTAGATCTGCAGGAACTCCCACCCGAGCTCCTCGGTCACCCGCTGGATCGTGCGCGAGGGCGGCGGCGCACCGGCACAAACGATCCGTACGCGGTCACGGCCGGGGATCTCGCCGTCCCACGTAGGCGGCGGCGTCCAGCACGGCGTTCCACACGGCAGGTGCGCCGCACATCAGCGTGACGCCGTGGTCGCGCACCCGGCGCAGGATCTCGGCGCCGTCGACCTTGCGCAGCACCACCTGGGGCACGCCCAGGCCGGCGAGACCGAACGGCATGCCCCAGCCGTTGCAGTGGAACATCGGCAGCACGTGCATGTACACGTCGCCCTCCCACGCACGGGTGTGCATGGCGAACGTGACCGCGTTCAGCCAGATGTTGCGATGCGTGAGCTGCACGCCCTTGGGCCGTGCGGTGGTGCCGGACGTGTAGTTGATGGTCGCCGTCGCGTCCTCCGAGGGCGCGTTCCACGGCCGTGGCTCCGTATCGAACCGGAGCAGCGCCTCCGACTCCTCGCCCAGGGTGAAGCGATGTCGCGCCACCACGTCGTCCAGCTCCAGCTCGGGATCGACGAACAACGCCGAGGCGCCGCTGTGCTCGACGATGTACTTGACCTCGTCGGGTCGCAGGCGGAAGTTCACCGGCACGCAGATCCGGCCGCTGCCGGGCAACGCGTGCAGCAGCTCCAGCATCCGCGCGGAGTTGTGGCTGACGACGGCGACCCGCTCGCCCTCGCCGATGCCCAGTGCGTCGAACCCGGCCTGCCACGCGCGCACACGGGTCGCCATCTCCGCATACGTCGTCGTCTCGACCGGTTTGGCCGGCTGGTCAGGCTCGTCGATGGTCGCGGTCGTCGCGCCGAACGCGAACGACGCCCGGTCCAGGAAGTCCGTGGTGATCAGCGGTACGCGCATGAATCGACCCTACGACCACGTACTCGGATCTCCCCAGGACGAAAACTGTCCTCCCCCGGATGGAGGAACCGAGCTGAGGTCGGGCAGCACGTCGCCGACGGGTTCGTGCAGGACAACGGCCGCGAGCGAGTCGTACGGCGTCGGTTCGGCGTTGCAGATGACGACCTGCGCGCCCACCCGTGCCGCCAGCGCGACGAGACCCGCGGCGGGCTGCACCGACAACGACGTGCCGGCCACCAGGAACAGGTCGCAGTCCAGCGCCGCGAGCCGGGCCCGGCGCAGCACCTCGCCGTCGAGCTCCTGCCCGAACGAGATCGTGGCGGACTTGAGGATTCCCCCGCAGCGCAGGCAGTCCGGCTCTGCTTCGCCCTCGGCGACGCGCTTCAACGCCTCCCGCATCGGGCCGGTGGCGCCGCAGCCGAGGCAGACGGTCGCGTGCAACGTGCCGTGCAGCTCCAGCACGCGATGCGGATCGGAACCCGCTTTCTGGTGCAGGCCGTCGATGTTCTGCGTGAGCACGGTGCGCAACCGGCCGGATCGTTCCAGTTCCACCAACGCCTTGTGCGCCGCGTTCGGCTTCGCCGTCCACACGGGACTTTCGAGCCGCGTCCGCCACGCGAGCCTGCGCACCTCGGGATCGGACACGTACGCGTCGAGGGAGGCGGTCTTGCCCGCGTCGGCGTCGCGCGTCCACATCCCGTCCGGGCCCCGGAAGTCGGGAATGCCCGAATCCGTGGAGACCCCGGCGCCCGTCAGCACCGTGATGCGGTGCGCGGACGCCACCAGTTCCCGTGCCGCTTCGCACGCCTGGGAGGCCATCCGTTCAAACTAGCCGGGTGCGCAGCGCAGTGGGAGCCGCAGTAGCGGCCGGGGTAACGGCAGTGGGCTTGATCACTTCGATCGTCGGGACTTTCTTGCCGTGGCTGAAGTCCGGATCGATCACGAGGGACAGTTACGAGGTGCTTTCGCTCCGTGATCTCGCGGGGTTGGACGGGGTGGCCGGCAGCGTCGTCACGTGGGTCTGGGTGGGTCTCACGCCGCTCGCGATGGTCGCCATAGGTCTCTATGTGGTCCGATTTCGTCGGTTTGCCGCGTGCGTCGGCCTTCTCTTTGGCACGATCGGGGGAACCGTGGCCCTACTAGCCACAGTCCAAGGGGATAGCAAGGGTGCATTGGTCGGAATCAGCATCGCCGGCCCGGCCCTCACCCTTGCTGGTGCCGTACTGACGATCGTGGGGGCGATCACGGTGCTCACCTCGACCAGGCGCAGCGCAGTGAGAACTCCGGGAGGGAAACCGTGAGCTACCCAGGTGGTGGCGGCGGCCAGTGGCAACCGCAGAACGACCCGTACGGGCAGCAGCCCCAGCAGGGCGGCTATCCGCAGCAGCCGCAGCAGGGCGGATACCCCCAGCAGCAGCCGCAGCACCCCAGCAGGGCGGATACCCCCAGCAGCAGGGCGGGTACCCCCAGCAGGGCGGTTACCCCCAGGGAGCGCCCCAGACCGGTCCCCAGGGCTTCCCCCAGCAGGGCTACCCCCAGACGGGACCGCAGGGCTTCCCGCAGCAGGGCTTCGAGCAGCAGCCGTACGGCTACGCCCCGATGGGTGGCGAGCCGCCGAAGAAGAAGCGCACCGGCCTGGTCATCACGGCCGTCGTCGTCGTGCTGCTCCTCATCGGCGGCGGTGTCACGTTCTTCGCGCTGAAGAAGTCCGACCCGGCGGCGAACGCGGGCCAGGACACCCCGGCCGTCGCGGCGAAGAACCTCATCGACCAGCTCGGCAGCGGTGACGTCGTCGGCATCATGGCGTCGCTGGCGCCCGCCGAGGCCGCGTTGTCGAAGGACTACCTGGACTCGATGACGAAGGAGATGAAGCGTCTCGAGATCATGAAGCCCGACGCCGACCCGAACAAGATGTCGGGCGTCGAGTTCAAGAGCGAGAACATCAAGTTCGACGAGGCCAAGGCCGAGAAGATCAACGACCACCTCACCATCAACAAGCTGGTCGAGGGCAAGATCACGGTCACCTCGGACATCTCGAAGGTGCCGCTGACCGACAAGCTGATGGACGCCATCGGCGACAAGGTCAGCCTGACCAAGTCCGAGACGAAGACCTGGGACATCACCGCCGAGGTGCAGAAGCGCGGCACGCCGATCGGCATCGCGACGATCAAGGTCGGCGACAAGTGGTACCCGAGCGCCTTCTACACGATCGCGAACGTGGGCCTGGAGGAGGAAAACCTCAAGTGGCCGCAGCAGGGCTTCGCGCCGCAGGGTGCGGGCTCCGCGCAGGACGCGGCGAAGCAGCTGGTCACCGCCGCGATGGACGGTGACATGGAGAAGGTCATCGCGCTGCTGCCGCCGGACGAGGCGGGCGTGCTGCAGGACCTCGGCCCGGTGCTGATCGAGCAGATGGGCAAGATGGGGCCGACCGGCGCCAAGCTCAACGCGCTGGAGACCGACGTCAAGGACGTGACCGGCGGCAAGCAGGTCACGATCAAGAAGCTGTCGGTGACCGCGGAGGGCGAGACCATCACGATCGCTCGCGAGGGTGACTGCTACGCGGCCGAGGTCCCCGGCCAGGGTTCGCAGAAGCTCTGCGCGGACGAGATCACGCAGCTGATGCAGCAGCAGGGCGGCGGCAAGATCCCGGCCGCGGCCGTCGAGGTCATCGGCCGCGTGGCCGCGTCGGTCATGAAGACCGGTGTCGGCGTGGTCTCGACCGAGGTCGACGGCAAGTGGTACGTGAGCCCGGTCCGCTCGTACTACGAGCTGGCGCTGACGGTGTTCCGCGGCTTCGAGCCCAAGGACGTCGACGCGCTGATCGAGCTGCTCAAGAAGTAAGTACCGCAGGTCACAACGGCCCTATTTATGGAACTGCCACGGCACTGTCACATCAGTCTGGCACCCGCAACAGCGCGGTGACAGGGCCGTGGCAGTTCCTGGGCGGAACGTCGTCGCCATGGACACTCAGGTACTGATCATCGGCGCCGGCCCGACCGGCCTCACCCTCGCCCTCGACCTCTTGCGCCGCGGCGTGCCGTTCCGCATCGTCGACGCCTCCCCTGCGCCGTTCGCCGGCTCGCGGGGCAAGGGCCTGCAGCCACGCAGCATGGAGGTCTTCCACGACCTGGGCGTCATCGAGCCGGTGCTGGCGTCCGGCCGGTTCCACATGACCATGCGCGCCTACAACGGTCGCGAGGTGCTGCGCGAATGGGACGTGCACGAAGGCCGCCACCCGACCGTCGAGCGCCCGTACGCGAGCACCATGCTGATCCCGCAGTTCCGGGTCGAGCAGATTCTGCGCGATGCCCTGCCTGCCGGAACCGTCGAGTACGGCACGACGCTGACGACGTTCACCCAGGACGGCTCCGGTGTCACCGCGGTTATTGGTGCGGAAACCGTGCGCGCCAAGTACCTCGTCGGCTGTGACGGCGGGAAGTCGTTCGTGCGCAAGCATCTCGGCGTGCAGTTCGTCGGCGAGACCCACGAGGACCAGCGGATGCTCGTCGGCGACGTCCGCGTCTCCGGGCTGGACCGCGACCACTGGCACAGCTGGGGAGGCCGCGACGACCAGTGGCTCGCCCTGTGCCCGTTGCCCGGCACCGACCTCTTCCAGTTCCAGGCCACCGGCATCGGCGAACCGTCGCTGGAGCTGTACCGGCAGATCGTCCGCGACCGCACCGGCCTGGACGACGTGATCGTGCACGACGCGACCTGGATGTCGTTGTACCGCACCAATATCCGCCTGGTCGACCGGTTCCGGGCAGATCGGGTGTTCCTCGCGGGCGACGCGGCGCACGTGCACTCCCCCGCCGGCGCGCAGGGCATGAACACCGGCATCCAGGACGCCTACAACCTGGGCTGGAAGCTCGCGATGGAGACGTTGCTCGACACCTACGAGGCCGAGCGCAAACCCGTCGCGGAGTGGCTGCTCGGGATGACGACCGCGATCATGATGTCCGGCACGTTCGACCGCCGCGGTGACGAGACGCTGCAGCTCTCGCTGTCGTACCGGACCACCGACGGCCCCGGTCTGCAGCCGGGCGACCGCATGCCCGACGGGATGACCGGCCAGGGCCGGATCTTCGACCTGTTGCGGGGCCCCGACTTCGTGACGCTGGAGCTCGCCGACGGTCCCGTGCTGGTGCGCCCGGACGGCTACGTCGCCGCGATCGGCCGGTCAGCGATCGACGCCTACTTCAGCGCGGCACCGGTCACGCAGCTGCACCACCGCCGGGTCACCGCTGGGGCCGCCGCGTAGCCGTTCCGCCTCGTCCAGGGCCTCCCTCGCGGCACGGGGGTCGCCCTGGGCGAGCAGCCAGTCCGCGTACAGCTCCAGCACCATCGCACGGGCCGGCCCGTCCGCGCTCCGATGCACCGTCGCGAGCGCCTCCGCGTGTTGCTCACCCGCTTCCTCCAGGTGCCCCAACCGGGTCAGCGCCAGCCCGAGTCCGGCGTGGACGGTCGCGCGGAACTGGTTCGCCGCCGAGTCCTTCGTGGCACCCAACGCCTCGCGGTAGAGCACGACGGCCTCCTCGAAGTCACCGCGGAAGTACGCCACCTCGCCGTAGGCCTGCGAGAGGCGCGCCTGGTCCAGCTCCCGCTGCGACCCCGGTACCTGCGCGAGGTCCCGCAGCGCACCGGCGAAGTCACCAATGCGCGTCCTGATGCGCGCGGTCTGCATGAGCACCGACATCGGCACCAGCACGGTCTCCGGTTCGCCCAGCTCCTCCGCCACCTGCCGCGCCTCGGACACCGCCTTGAACCCCTCGGCGAACGCACCCCGGTTGATCAGCACCATGACCAGGCACGACAGTCCGAACACCACGGCCCACCGGTCGCCCACCGCCCGAAACAGGTCAAGTGCCCGCCGGTACGCGGCCTCGGCCCGCGGCGCCGCCCCCTCGCTGAACTCGCCGGCCACCACACCTCGGACGAGTGCCGAGAACGCCCGCATCCACTCGTCGGGCGACTCCTCCAGCCGATCCGCGAGCCTGCTCAGGCGATCACCCAGCTCGGCCTGGCCCCACACCTGGCCGCTGGTCAGCATCAGCGCGCAGAGCGCCGTCGGCACGTCCTCCTGCCAGAGCTTCTCGGCCGCGGCGATGGCGGCCGGCGTGCCGAGCGAGGCCAGCACCCCCGACAACGGGTCGTCCGGCGTGAGCTGCGCCCAGCGGCGGATCTCGTCGAACCGCTTGGTCATCACCAGCAGATGCCACGTGCGAGCGGCCATCATCCGCCGGGCGATCCTCTGATCGTGCTCGACCGCCCACGCCTGGGCCGCGTCGAGGTTGGCCCGTTCCACGTCGAAGATCTTCAACGCCTCCAGCTGCCCCGGCCCGCGCAGCAACGGCTCGTTCTGCTCGGCCAGCGCCACGTAGTAGGCAGCGTGCGCGGCAGGATCCGTCTGCCCCTGCTCCAACGCGTACTCGCGCACGGTCTCCAGCAGCCGATACCGCTCCCCCGCGCGCACGACCAGCGACTTCTCGACCAGCGCGGCCAGCAGGTCCTCGGTGGCCCAGAGATCCTGATCTTGTCGGGGGTCCTGAGTACGTTGAGATGTAGGGGTTCCCAGCAAGGGGGTACCCCTGCGCGAGCCTGCCCCGCGCACCTCGTGGACCGCCGCAGCCAGTCGACCCCACCCACGTCGTCGACCGCCGCAGCAGTCACCCCACCCATGTCCTGGACCGCGCGCAGCCCGTTGCCCCACCCATGTCCTGGACCGCCGCAGCCGTTGCCCCACCCATGTCGTCGACCGCCGCAGCCGTCCCTCCGCACACCTCGTGGACCGCCGCAGCCGTCGCCCCACCCACGAACACGGCCAGCCGCGCCAGCAACGCACGTTCGGCGCCGGACAGCAGCTCCCAGCTCCAGTCGATCACCGCGCGCAACGTCCGGTGCCGCGCCGGCCCCGTCCGCGCACCCCGGTCCAGCAACCGCAACCGGCTGCCCACCCGCGCCTCGAGCTGCGCGGGCGACAACGACCGGGCCCGCGCCGCCGCCAGCTCCACCGCGAGCGGAATCCCGTCCAGCGCAGCACAAACCCGCCGCACGACGGCACCGTCGAAAGCCGTCCCGACCCGCGCCGCGAACAACCGCACGGCGTGATCCAGGTCCAGCGGCGCCACCGGGAACACGACCTCACCGGGAATCCCGAGCGGCTCCCGCGACGTCGCCAGCACAGCGGCCGAAGGCGCCGAAGCCAGCAACCGCTCACACAGCGACGCCGCCGCATCCACGACGTGCTCGCAGTTGTCCAGCACCACCAGCGACGATCCCAGCCGCGAGAACACCGGCGCTGCCAACGGGTTCGGCCCCAGCGCGGCGTCCAAAGCAGCCAGCGGCTCGGCAGCGGAGTCCAGCTCGACGAACCACGCTTCGGCGACCGAAGCCGCATACGTCAGCGCCAGCCGGGTCTTGCCCACCCCGCCGAACCCGGTCAGCGTCACCAACCGGTTGTCCCGCAACAACTGCGCCAACCGCGCCAGGTCCGCGTCCCGCCCGACGAACGACCCCACCGACGCCGGCAGGTTCCCCCGGACAGCGCGCTCGCGCAGCACCGTCAGATGGGCAGCCGCCAGCGCCTCACCAGGATCTACGCCCAGCGAGTCGGCCAACGCGGCCCGGACCCGTTCGAACACGCCCAGCGCGTCCGACCGCCGCCCGGCCGCGTGCAAGGCGAGCATCAACCGCGCCTGCACGTCCTCCCGCAGCGGATGCGCGGCCGCCAGCGCCGCCAACCCCGCCAGGTCGTCCCGCAACAGGGCGAGCCGCACCGCTTCGTCCACCGCGAACGGTGCGTCCTCGAACGCCGCTCCGCGCCACAACGCCGCGTCCCGGGTCCGCGCGAACTCCTCGACGTCGGTCGAAGCCTCCAGCCGATATCCCAGCGCGTGCGAGGAAACCGCAGCGGCACCCACAACTCGCCGCAACCGCGACACCAGCGACTGCAACGCCGCGGGACCGTCCACCGGCGGCTCGTCCGGCCACAGGTCGGCGATCAACCGGTCGACCGGCACCACCCGCCCCGGCTCCATCGCGAGCCGGATCAGCAACCACCGCAGCCGCTTCCCGCGCACCTCGACCGGAGCACCGTCGGCGACGACCTGGAGCGACCCGAGCACGTTGACCCGCATCAGGCCCGCCGCACGCCCAGGGCGACCGCGCCGCCGACCAGCACGACGCCGACGACCCCGGCCCACAGCACCGACAACGAGGCCTGGTTGTGCCCCAACGCGTCCAGCACCCAGCCGAGCGGAGTCCACCGCCCCAGCGGATACGTCAGCACCACCACCGAGAACACCGCGAGCACGGTCCGCCCGACCGAGTCGAACACCGGCCGCGCGAACATCAACCCCACACCGACACCCAGCAACGCACACACAGTATGCGCGCCGAGTCCGACAAAAAATTCGCGGACCGTGTACGGATGCGGATTCGTCGCGACCGGCCACACCGCCGCCAGCACCGCCATGGCCAACGCGAACAGCACCGCCACCAGAGCGGCCGCGGTCAGCACCCGCGACCACCCACCGGCGGACACCACGGTGATCTCGCGCCGCACCACGTCCTCGGACGTCGCCACCACGACCGCCATCCAGGCCGCGATCGGATACAGCAGCGCCGATGAACCGGAGTAGGCCTCCAACGGCTGGCCCGCGTCGGCGGAGAACAGCATCCCCATGACACCGAGGAAGACCAGCAGAGGCGCCAAATACCGTTGCCCTCGCAGGACATCGGCCGCGAGGTAGCGCACCAGGGAGATCACCGCACGCTCCGCACCGAGCACCCGAGCCGCAACGCCTCGGCCAGCACATGATCGCTCCGGTCGGGCGCCACGACCACCCGGACCGACGAACCGCGCGCCAGCACGGACCGCACGCCTTCCAACGCCTCCAGCACATCCAGCTCCGCCACCCGGCTGAGCTCGATCGTCACGTGCCCACCGGCGAGATCCACCCTGGTCGCCGAGGCGAGATGTCCCTCGTGGTCGGACACCAGCGCGGTCCGCCCCTCCAGCAACAGGACCAGCTCAGCCGACGCCGACGGGTCGAGACCGGTCCACGGCTCGTCGAGCACCAGCACGTCGGAAGCCAGAAACGCCTGCGCCAAAGCGACCTTCTGCGCATTGCCCTTCGACAGCTCCGACATCGGCGCGGTCATCGAACCGACGAACCCCAGCCGTTCCAGGACATCGCCGGCCGCCGCCGCGCGAATCCGCCCCATGTGCGCCAGGTAGGACGAAGCGGACATCTTGACGTCCGACGGAAACCGCTCCGGCACGTAGCCGACCGACGCGGGCCGCACGACGCGCCCTGAGGTCGGCTTCAGCACCCCGGCCGCGATCTTGAGCAACGTCGACTTGCCGGTGCCGTTGGCGCCCGTCAGCACGGCCAGACCGGCGACTTCCAGCGTCAGGTCGCGCAGCACCCACGGTCCGCGCCCGTAGCGCTTGGAGACCCCCTCGAGTAGCACGAGCCCAAGATAGCTCCGTCCAGGTCAGGCTTCCGTGACCTCGCAGACCAGCACCGCGTGACTTAGGGCAACCTTGCTTGAAGCGGCTTACAGGACAAGCGTACTGTTTGGGGTCGAGGGGCAGTGGTCGACCCGGTGAGGAAGACTCTCCCCATACCCGAAACTGACCACCGCGCTGTCACCAGTATGGAGTTGCACGTGACTGCACCAGCTAGCAAGGACAGCTTCGGCGCCCGCGGCACGCTCAACGTCGGCGACGCCTCGTACGAGGTGTTCCGGCTGAGCGCCGTGGAGGGCGCCGAGCGTCTTCCGTTCAGCTTGAAGATCCTGCTGGAGAACCTGCTGCGGACCGAGGACGGCGCGAACATCACCGCCGGCCACGTGCGCGCGCTCGCCGCCTGGGACCCCGCTGCCGAACCCAGCACCGAGATCCAGTTCACGCCGGCCCGCGTCGTGATGCAGGACTTCACCGGTGTGCCCTGCGTCGTCGACCTGGCCACCATGCGCGAGGCCGTGACCCAGCTCGGCGGCGACGCCGAGAAGGTGAACCCGCTCGCGCCCGCCGAGCTCGTCATCGACCACTCGGTCATCGCCGACATCTTCGGCCGCCCGGACGCGTTCGAGCTGAACGTCGACCTGGAGTACGAGCGCAACCGGGAGCGTTACCAGTTCCTGCGCTGGGGCCAGACGGCGTTCGACGAGTTCAAGGTCGTCCCGCCCGGCACCGGCATCGTGCACCAGGTGAACATCGAGCACCTGGCCCGCGTCGTCATGGTCCGCAACGGCCAGGCGTACCCGGACACCCTCGTGGGCACCGACTCGCACACCACGATGGTCAACGGCATCGGCGTGCTCGGCTGGGGCGTCGGTGGCATCGAGGCCGAGGCCGCGATGCTCGGCCAGCCGGTCTCCATGCTGATCCCGCGCGTCGTCGGCTTCAAGCTCTCCGGTGAGCTGCCCGCGGGCGCCACCGCCACCGACCTCGTGCTGACGATCACCGAGATGCTGCGTAAGCAGGGCGTCGTCGGCAAGTTCGTCGAGTTCTACGGCGAGGGCGTCAGCGCCGTGCCGCTCGCGAACCGCGCCACCATCGGCAACATGTCGCCGGAGTTCGGCTCCACGGTCGGCATCTTCCCGATCGACGGCGAGACCATCGACTACCTGCGCCTGACCGGCCGTTCCGAGGAGCAGATCGCGCTCGTCGAGGCCTATGCCAAGGAGCAGGGCCTCTGGCACGACCCGTCCCGCGAGGCCGTCTACTCCGAGACGCTGGAGCTGGACCTGGCGACGGTCGTCCCGTCCATCGCCGGCCCGAAGCGCCCGCAGGACCGCATCGAGCTGACCAACGCCAAGGAGTCGTTCCGCCAGGCCCTGGGCGCCTACGTCGCGCACACCGAGTCCCCGGCGCTGTCCGGCGTGGACGAGGCCGTCGACGAGTCCTTCCCGGCGAGCGACCCGGCGGCCATCCACGAGGGCGGCAACGGCTCCGGCACGCCGAAGGTGTTCCAGTCCGCCGCCGAGGGCGCCACCGGCCGGGTGTCGAACCCGATCAAGGTCACCCTCGACGGAGCCGAGTTCGAGCTGGACCACGGCGCCGTCGCGATCGCCGCGATCACCTCGTGCACCAACACCTCGAACCCGTCCGTGATGCTGGGTGCCGCCCTGCTGGCCAAGAAGGCAGTCGAGCGCGGCCTCGAGCGCAAGCCGTGGGTCAAGACGACCCTGGCGCCGGGCTCGAAGGTCGTCATGGACTACTACGAGCGCGCCGGCCTCATGCCGTACCTGGAGAAGCTCGGCTTCCACCTGGTCGGCTACGGCTGCACCACCTGCATCGGCAACTCGGGCCCGCTGCAGGAGGAGATCTCGGCGGGCGTGCAGGAAGACGATCTCGCGGTCGTCTCGGTGCTGTCCGGCAACCGCAACTTCGAGGGCCGGATCAACCCGGACATCAAGATGAACTACCTCGCGTCGCCGCCGCTCGTCGTGGCGTACGCGCTGGCCGGTTCGATGGACAAGGACATCACCACCGAGCCGCTCGCGTTCGACCCGGACGGCAAGCCGGTGTACCTCTCCGAGATCTGGCCGACCCCGGCCGAGATCGCCGAGGTCATCTCGACCTCGATCTCCGCGGAGGGCTTCACCAAGGGCTACAAGAACGTGTTCTCCGGTGACGAGCGCTGGCAGTCGCTGCCCACGCCGACCGGCAACACGTTCGAGTGGGACGCCCAGTCCACCTACGTGCGCAAGCCCCCGTACTTCGAGGGCATGGAGATGGAGCCGAAGCCGGTCACCGACATCGCCGGTGCCCGCGTCCTCGCGCTGCTGGGCGACTCGGTCACCACGGACCACATCTCCCCCGCCGGTTCGATCAAGGCCGACTCGCCCGCGGGCAAGTACCTGACCGAGCACGGCGTGGAGCGCAAGGACTTCAACTCCTACGGCTCCCGTCGCGGCAACCACGAGGTGATGATCCGCGGCACGTTCGCGAACATCCGCCTGCGCAACCTGCTCCTCGACGACGTCCAGGGCGGCTTCACCCGCGACTTCCTGGCCGAGGGCGCCCCGCAGACGACGATCTACGACGCGTCGGTCTCCTACGCCGAGGCCGGTGTCCCGCTGGTCGTGCTCGCGGGCAAGGAGTACGGCTCCGGCTCGTCGCGTGACTGGGCGGCCAAGGGCACGTCGCTGCTCGGCGTCCGCGCCGTCATCGCCGAGTCCTACGAGCGCATCCACCGCTCGAACCTGATCGGCATGGGCGTGCTGCCGCTGCAGTACCCGGCGGGCGACAACGCGGCGTCCCTGGGCCTCGACGGCACCGAGACGTTCGACTTCACCGGCGTCACGGAGCTGAACAACGGCACCACGCCGTCGACGGTGCACGTGGTCGCCACGAAGGTGGACGGCTCCAAGGTCGAGTTCGACGCGGTCGTCCGCATCGACACGCCCGGTGAGGCCGACTACTACCGCAACGGCGGCATCATGCAGTACGTGCTGCGCAAGATGGTCCGCAGCTAGTCAGCTGAATTGAGAAAGGGCCGCTCACCGCAGGTGAGCGGCCCTTTTAACACTCACAGTGTTATTCCCGCAGTAATCGCACGAATGCGCATTGCATGTGTTGTAACAAATTTCTCACCGGCTCGATCTCCCCGTGAACACCCTTACCAAGGGAAGCGGTGAGACATTTGTTGAATCGTCCACGAGCACTGCTGGCCGCCGCCGGTCTCGGGGCGGCTCTGTGTGTCGCCCCGGTGATCCAGGCCGGTGCCGCGACGGAGTCCACCTACGTCGTCCTCTACCGCGAGGTCGCCTCGTCGTCGAACGCCGCGAACACCATCGCGAGCGCCGGCGGCACCGTTGTCGCGAACTACAGCCAGATCGGCGTCGTCATCGCCCGATCGTCGAGCAGTGGTTTCGCCTCCGCGCTGAAGCAGAACGGCACCGTCGAGGGCGTCGCCGCGACGACGGGGCTCGGTGTCCAGGTCGCACCCGACCAGGCCGGTGACGCCGAGGAGGTCGCGGCCGCCGCCACGTGGGGCGACTCGCTGTCCGGCCTGCAGTGGGACATGCAGCAGATCAACGTGCCGCAGGCGCACCAGGTCACGCCCGGCAGCAATGAGGTCGTCGTCGCCACGCTCGACACCGGCCTCGACTTCACCCACCCTGACCTTGCGGCGAACTACGACGCGTCGCGCAGTGCGGACTGTTCGAGCGGGACGCCGACGCCGCTGCTGCCCAACAACGACCAGAACGGCCACGGCACCCACACCGCAGGCACCATCGCCGCGGCCGCGAACGGCATCGGCATCGTCGGCGTGGCGCCGAACGTGCGGCTCGCCGGTGTGAAGACGAGCAACGACGACGGCTTCTTCTTCCCGGAGATGGTCATCTGCTCGTACATGTGGTCCGCCACGCGCGGCATCAACGTCACCAACAACAGCTACTTCGCCGACCCGTGGCTGTTCAACTGCCGCAACGACGCCGACCAGCGCGCGATCTGGAAGGCCGAGCGCAGGGCGATCCGGTACGCACAGTCCAAGGGCGTGGTCGTCGTGGCCTCCGAGGGCAACGACAGCACGGACCTGTCCCACCCGCGCGTCGACGTGATCAGCCCCGACTTCCCACCCGGCAACGAGCAGGAACGGGAGATCACCAACGCCTGTGCGGTCGTCCCGGTCGAGGTCCCCGGTGTCGTCGGCGTGACGGCGACGGGCAACAAGCGGCTCAAGTCGTACTACTCGAGCTACGGCATCTCCACCGCCGACGTGGCCGCGCCCGGCGGCGACGCGATCCTGCAGCTGACCCCGGCCGCGCCGAACGGCCGCGTGCTGTCGACCTACCCGAGCTACCGGCCGTGCACGCGCAAGGTGGTCGACGCCGGTGCGACGTACTGCTACCTGCAGGGCACCTCGATGGCCGGGCCGCACGTGGCCGGTGTCGCCGCACTGCTGCTGAGCAAGCAGGGCAGCGCGGGTGCGGCCGCCAAGCTCCAGCGGGCGACCACCCGGCTGGCGTGTCCGGACACGTCGATCTACGCTGCCTTCCCGCAGAACAGCGGGGAACCGCAGATGTGCCAGGGCGGTACGGCGCACAACAGCTTCTACGGCACAGGTGAGATCGACGCCCTCAAGGCTGTGAGCTGACACGAGCGCGAGGGGCCGTCCGGGTGGGCGGCCCTTCGCGTCACGACAGGGCCGTTCGGCACCGGCCGACAAGGACCTTCGCATTCTTCGAATAACAATTTGCGCAACGCTGCTAACACTTTTCCCTGGTACGCATGAGTGAATGTTCTCGCACATGGTTCGACCGTGACTTAACCTCTTCTGGCCGGTCGAGAAAAGCATCTCAAATCGGCAAACAGGAGGTATCGACAATGAGTACCACAAATCTGAGACGAAGAGCCAGGTTACGACGATCGCACTGGTCGCGGCGATGGCCGTTCCGTTCGCCGGACCGGCGAACGCGGCGGCGGCACGGTGACCGGAAACAAGTCGCTGGGCGCCACCGATATCCAGTGCGGCGGCACGGTCCCTGTCACCGTCACGCTCAACGCCGAGACCGGGCTCGCGGGCAATCCCGCCGACATCGAACTCGTGCTCGACCGGTCGGGCAGCATGCAGGGCCAGCCGCTCGTCGACTTGAAAGCCGCGGCGAAATCATTTGTCGACATCATCGACCAGGCGACCGACGGTGCGCTCGACGGCGTGATCGCCAACGGCTCACGCGTCGGTGTCGTCAGTTTCGCCGACGGCGCTGCCGTGAACGTGGGTCTGACGAGTGACGCGGCGGCGGTGAAATCGGCCATTGACTCGCTGGTCGCCGCCGGCGCGACGAACCACTCCGAGGGCATCACCACCGGCCAGGCCGAACTCGCCGGATCAGTGCCGTCGAACGCCAAAAAGATGATCATCATGACGGACGGCGAAAGAACCGCGGGCCCGGACGCGCGCCCCGCACGCCGCGAGTGCCCGTGCCGCCGGCACGGAGATCTTCGGCATCGGCCTGCGCATCACGACGTTCGAGGACGAGATCAAGGACTGGACGACCGACCCCGACGAAGGCGTGCACTACTTCTTCGCACCGGACTCCGGTGAGCTGCAGCAGATCTTCGCCGCCATCGGCGCGGCGATCGTCGTGCCCGCGGCCACGAACGTGACTGTCGTCGACACGGTCGGCCCGCAGTTCTCCGTCAGCGGCGCCGCCGTCTCCAAGGGCAGCGTCGTGCAGAACGGCAACAACCTCACGTGGACGATCGGTGAGCTGCGCACGGAATCCGTCACGCTGACGTTCACCGCGACCCACCTGCCCGCTGCGGGCGGCGGAACGCTCGCCGTGAACCCCGCGGTGTCCTACAGCGACACCCAGGGCCACACCGTCACGTTCCCCAACCCGACGGTGAACGTGCACGGCTGTGCCGCCCACATCGACGTCGAGCCCGAACACGCCGTGAACGAGCTCGGTACGCCCGGCCAGACCCACACGGTCACCGCCAAGATCACCGACGACTTCGGTGACCCCGTGTCCGGCGTCGACGTCACCTTCGGCGTGCTGTCCGGCCCCAACACCGGTTCCGCGGGCGCGGGCACCACGGGCGCGACGGGGACGACCGACTTCACCTACTCCGCGACCCAGGGGCTCGCCGGCCTCGGCACCGACACCATCCGCGGCTGTTTCACCCGCGCGAACGGCCAGGCCGTCTGCGACGACGTGCTGAAGGACTGGGTGGACACCACGCCGCCGGTCGTGACGTGCACGCCGACGAACAACCCCGGCGGCGGCACTGTGCCGCCCGCTGACAACGAGGACGGCTTCTACCAGCTCGGCGCCGTCGACGCCGTCGACCCGAACCCGCAGATCTTCGTCCGCGACACGGCGAGCGCCGCGGTCTTCGGAGGCTTCCCCAACGGAACCAAGATCAAGCTGGTGCAGGCTCCGGGAGCGACCCCGTCGCAGAAGCCCGGTACCGGTGACATCGACTGGAAGATCACGCTCAAGGGCGATGCCCTGGTGAGCGCGACGGACGCGTCCGGCAACGAGTCGGCGCCGGTGCGCTGCAACGTGCCGCCACCGCCGAAGTAGGTGCCCGAAGGCCCGCCCGGACACGTTTCCGGGCGGGCTTCACGCTGTGTCCGCTCCCGAACCACTGGTAACAGCCATCCGTCACCCTGCGATGCCAAGTCACCCTGATCACCGCGGGAGACCTCATGAACCTGAGCGTGCTCGGCGACCTGAACTGGTTGGCCGTCATCGTCGCCACGATCGCGTACTTCGCGCTCGGCGCGATCTGGTACGCGGAATTCGCGTTCGGCAAGATGTGGGCGAAATCCGTCGGCTGGGACCTGGCGCCACCGGAGAACGCCGGCGCCGGCCTCTACGCCGTACCGCTGGCCACCTGTTTCGTCGCCACGCTCGCCACCGCGATCATCGGCGCCGCCTCGAGCACCGACAACATCATGGAAGGCATCCTGCTCGGCCTCGTCGTCGGCATCGGGCTGGCACTGCCCGTCATGTTCGTCAGCGCCGTCTACGACGCGACGAAGCCCTCGCCGCTGACCTACGTGACAGTCGGCGGGGGCTATCACATCGTCGGACTGGTGCTGGCCGGAGCGATCCTCGGCCTCTGGCGCTAGCGGGCGACGACCCCGTTGCGCCGCGCGTACCTGGCCGCCTCCGCCCGGTTCGACACGCGCAGTTTGCGCAGCACGGAGGCGACGTGGTGCTCGACGGTGCGACGGGACAAGAACAGTTCCTCGGCGATCTCGGTGTTGCGCCGCCCATCGGCGAGCAGGATCAGCACCTCGCGTTCCCGCGCGCTGAGGCCGTCCGCGCCGGTGGTGGTGGATCGCCGGGGAATGTCGCGGACACCGCGCCGACGCAGGCGCCGGGCGGTCGCGTCCCGCATCGGCTGGGCCCCGAGCTGGTCGAACACCGCGAGAGCCTCGCGCAGCAGACGTTCGTCGTCGCTGTCGAGCAGGGCGAGCGCCGCCTCGTACGGGCAGCCGACTTGCCGCCACCGCCGCGCCGCCTCCTCCCAGAAACCGTTGAGGTGCAACCGATAGGGCTCCGCCGCCCCGGCCGGTACCGCCACCGGCACTCCGGTCCGCGACAGCAAATGGGCGAGCCCGCCGAGGTGCCACGGCTCCCCCTGCTCCTCCGCTGCCGTCAACGCGGGGGTCACCACGGCGCGCACGGTCTCCAAATCTCCTGTGTACCAAGCAGTTTCGGCCAGCGCGCGAGTCACGCCGACCATCCAGCCGACGACCGGTTCGGCGTTGACCATGGCCGACTGCACGCGGGTGAGCAGCTGATGCGCGTCCGGGTCACCGCGGCGAGCCCGCAGCGTGCCGAGCACCACCATGCTGATCATCACGCGGCCGTCGTCCACGCCCGCTGACCGCAGCACCTCGGAGGCGAGCGACTCAGCTTCGTCCCAGGCGCCCTGATCGAGCAGGGCCCGTGACCGGAACGCACGCAGCCACTGGCGCCAGATCTCCTGGCCGCGGTCCTCGGTGAACGCGATCGCCTCCGCGTACCAGTCATCGGCCTGCCGGTACCAGCGTCGAGTCACGCAGATCAGCTGCGCCCAGAAATACCCGAGCCCTGCCTCGTCGTGCGCACCGGCTGCACGCGTCAACCGGATGCTCTCCGCGATGAGATCGAGGCCTCGCGGATCTCCGTTCTGCGCACGGCCGATGCCGATCGGCAACACGGCCAACGCGCGCACGAGCGGGCTCTCGTCGGCCCAGGTCAGTACCCGCTCGCCCCACGCGACCGCGTCGGCGTTGCGGAATGCCATCGCCGCGCACTTACCACGCACGGCGCAGGCGAGGGCAAGCTCAGGTCCGGGTGCCAGGCCCGTGAGCAGCTCGACGGCCTGGTCGCTGGCCCGCTCACCGAGGGGGACCTCACGCGCGAGGTGCAGTGCGGTGATGGCGACGCCGGCCAGCGCCGCGCCCTGGCGGCGTTGGTCACCGATCGACGTCCACGCCGCGACTGCTTCCTGCCACCACCGCAGTGCGGACTCGAGATCATCGGACAGGTGACATTGCCTGCCGAGTCCTTCGAAGAGCTCCGCCCGCTGCATGCTGTCCTCACAGACGTCCAGCGCACGCCGCAGCTGCGCGGCAGCCTCCTTGTGTGCTCCCAGCACCGAGGCCTGCTCGGCCGCCGCGCGGGCGTAGGTGAGCAGCGCGCCCCGGTCGTGGGCGTGCAGCGCGTGGCCGGCGAGCCGGGCGGGTTCGACCTCGCCAGGCGGTCGGATCCGCAGCTGGACCAACGCCCGCCGGTGCAACTCGGCCGCGCGGCCGGGTGCGGTCGCCTCCTCGACCGCCACGCGCGCCAGTTCGTGCCGGAACGACACGACGCCGTGGTCGGCGACCACCAGTCCGCGGTCGACGCACTCGTCCAGATCAGTGAGGAGACGACCGGACACCGCCTCCACCAGCCACGGTGCGACCCTCGGTCCGAGGCACGCGAGAGCGTCGAGCACGTCGCGCGCGCCCGGTCCCAGCCGTGCCGCGCGGGCCAGCACCGCGTCCCGCACCGTGGCGGGAACCGTCACTCCGCCGTCACTCAGAACCTGGGTGACGAAGAAGGCGTTGCCGCCCGTGCGGCGGTGCAGTGCGGCGGGATCGACACCGGCGCCCTCGGCAAGGGCGGTGATGGCGGCGAGTGACAGCGGTGGCACCGCCAGCCTGCGCACCACTGGAACCGTCGACAGGTCGCCCGCCAGCACGCGCAACGGATGGCGAACACCGACCTCGTCCTCCCGGTACACCACGACCACCATCGCCGGGCATGGTTCGATGCGCCGCCCCAGGAAGCGCAACAGGTCCAGCGTGCCCTCGTCGGCCCACTGCGCGTCGTCGAGCACGACGAGCGTCGGACCGCGGCGCAGCTCGTCGAGAAACAGGCGGCGGATCTCGGCCGGGTCGCCGGTGACCGCGTGCGGCAACTCGTCGGCCATGTCGCGCAACGGGCCCAGCGGCACCGGCGTGGTGAGTGGTTCGCAGGTGCCGTGCAGCAGCCGTCCGCTGGTGACGCATCGGCCGAACTCCTCGATCAACGCGGTCTTGCCCGCGCCCGCGTCGCCACCGACGAGCACCAGCCGCCCGTGCCCGGCGACGGCCTCGTCCCACCACGAGGCCAGCGCGGCACGCTCGCGGTCGCGCTCCACCAGCGCGGTTGCGCCCACGCGATGATGGTAGGTAGTCGGTGGCAGGATTAGGTACCCACCACCGATGTCATCGCCGCCTGGCCGGCCGCACGCTCCTGAGCATGGACTACGACGTGATCATCGTGGGAGCGAGCATCGCGGGCTGCACCGCGGCGACGGAGTACGGGCGCGCGGGACTGCGCGTGGCGTTGCTGGAACGGCATCGCAACCCGCAGGCGCACAAGACGCTGTGCGGGCACTTCATCCTCGGCGGAACCCACGACGTGTTGCAACGGTTGGGCTTCTGGCAGCAGATGCTCGACCACGGCGCGGCCGTTACCGCCGGACTGGGCATTTGGACGGAGTCCGGGTGGATCGTGCCGAGACAGCTCCACGACGTGCCGCCCGCCATCAGCCTTCGCCGCAGCAAGCTGGACCCATTGCTGCGCGACATCGCGGCGCACACCCCCGGCGTGGACCTCCTGATGGGCCACAAGGTGGTCGACCTCGTCCAAAACGGTTCGGTCACCGGAGTCGTCACAGACGCGGGAACCACGTTGCGTGCTCGCCTCGTCGTCGGCGCGGACGGCCACCACTCGACGGTCGCCCGGCTCGCCGGAGTACCCGAGGACGTCGCCCCGAACGAACGTTTCCTGTTCTGGGCCTACTACGAGGGTGCGGAGACGAAAGGTCCCGGCGACGGCCAGGTGTGGCAGTTCGATCCGGACATCGCGGTCTGTGTGCGGGCGGACGACGGTCTCACGCTGGTCGGTGTCTTCCCGGCGAAGGAGCGGCTGGCCGAGTTCAGGGACGACCGGCTCGCCGCGTTCGACCGGTTCGTCGCCCAGCTACCCGACGGGCCGTCACTGGCGGGCGCCCGCCGGGTCTCGAACCTGGTCGGCACCACCGACTATCCGTGCGTCCGGCGCGACCCCACGCCCCGGCCGGGGCTCGCCCTGATCGGCGACGCGGCCACGGCGTCGGATCCGGTGCCCGCGGTGGGGTGCGGGTGGGCGTTCCGAAGTGCGGTGTGGCTCGCCGACGCCACCGCCGGGCCGTTGCGCGACGGTGGCAACCTGCGAGGTGCGTTGCGACGCTATCGCCGTGCGCATCGGTTCATCGACAAGTACGACGACCTCGGACGGCAGGACGCGCTCGCGAACCCGCCCAACGCGCTTCAGCGCGCCATCCGCACGGCCGCCGTCACCGACCCGTGGATCGCCCGCAGGCTGGCCGCGTTCGGGATGCGGGCCGAGGCGCCATCAGTCCTGCTCAACCCCGGAGTCGTCGCGCGAGCACTGCTGCGCTTCACTCACCGGGAAGCTCGGCCGGCGTGACCGGACGCCGCGCGATGGCCCGCAGCGTGTCCCAGTCCGCTTCCGCCGCGGCCGGGTCGTCGGGCCAGCCGTCGACCACCTCGCCCGCCCACTGCGCCCACCGCTCGAGCATGTCCGCGAGGTCGGTCATGAACTTGCCGGTGAGGGTGATGGCGGCCAGGCGCTCCGGGAACGGACCTCCGCTCTCGGTGTACAGCCGGGCGAACGCCACGTTCTCGGCGTTCTGCCGCGCGGCCCAGAGCCGGATGGCGTCGATGTTCGCCAGCACGTCGCCCGTGGTGGCATGCTCGGCGAAGAAGACCTTGAGCATCGCCTCGAACTCGACCACCGGCCCACCGCCCGGCTGCGCCAGCCACTCCGACAGGGTCCGCCGTCCCTCAACGGTGATCGAGTAGACGGTCCGCGGGCGCTTACCGACCAGGCCGGCGGTGGCCTCCGCCAAACCCGCCGCCGTCAGCCGTTTCGACTCCTCGTAGATCCGGCTGGCGGCGCGCGGCCAGTAGTGCCTGAGGCTGCGATCCATCTGCTGCGCCAGCTCGTAGGTCGTCCACGGCCTGATCGCGAGCAGTCCAAGAATGGCGTACGAGGTGGTCGTGAGCTCCCTTGACATCATCCTCCTGACAGGAGTAAATAATGCTCCAGTCAGGAGTATAGGGGACGGACATGCCGACGTTCACGAAGGTCTCCCACATCTCGTTCTCCGCCCGCGACGCCGAACGCAGCGCTCACTGGTGGCGCGAGATCTTCGGCCTGAAAGACCTCGATCGAGCGCGGGGCGACGGGTGGCGCGCAATTCTGCTCATCCACCCGGCGACCGCGACCATCGTCGAGTTCCAGCAGCACGACGCGAACCGGGGCGAACCGTTCGACCCGGCGCGCACTGGCTTCGACCACATGGGGTTCAAGGTCGACGATCCCGCCGAGCTCGACGTGTGGCAACGACACTTCGAGGAGCACGGCGTCATCTTCACGCCGGTGGTGCACCGCGACTACGGGTCGGTGCTGACGTTCAAGGACCCGGACGGCATCCAGTTCGAGATGTTCTACCGGGACGGCCACCCGTAGCCAATTAGTTCTGCGCCGCCTTGTGCAGCTCACGCAGGGCGCGCACCGACGAGACGGCGTAGTCGCGGTCGACGGCCTGCACGGCCATCACCGAGATGTACTCGTCGTCCGGCAGCTCCAGCCGGGCCCACGCGGCACCGTCCGGGAAGCTGACCGAAAGCACGTCCTTCCAGTCGAAGTGGTGTGACGTAACGACATTGCGCACGTCGACACCCGAGCCGTCCGCGGTGACCCGCGGGCGGGTCAGCAGCAGCACGCCGCCCGCGAGCAGGAAGCCCAGGACGATCATCGCGACCTGGTCGGAGGTCCGGAAGATCACGCCGGTCGGCGTGTTGCCCAGCAGCAGACCGACCACGGTGAACACGACGACGAGGCCGATCGCGCACGCCCACGCCACGCGACGGATCTTCTTGGGGCGCAACACCACCGTCGTCATCACTCGAAACCCCGCTCGGTCCACGGCTGACGCAGGCCGCGCAGCACCAGCGCCGTGTCGATCGCGGCCACGGTCGCCTCGTAGCCCTTGTCCTCCACCGAGTCCGGCAGGCCGGCGCGGGCCAGGGCCTGTTCCTCGGTGTTGGTCGTCAGCACGCCGTTGCCGACCGGCGTGGACTCGTCGAGTGCGACGCGGGTGAGCCCGTCCGTCACCGAGTCGCACACGTACTCGAAGTGCGGTGTGCCGCCGCGGATGACCACGCCCAGCGCGACCACGGCGTCGTGGTGACGCGCGAGTTCCTGCACCACAACGGGAAGCTCGATCGCTCCCGCGACGCGCACGACGGTCGTGTCGGCACAACCGGCGTCCTCGGCGGCTTGCAGCGCACGCTCGACGAGCTGGTCGGTGATCTTGGTGTGCCAGCGCGTCGCCGCGATCGCGACGCTCAGGCCCTTGCCGTCGAGCCGGGTCTGCTCTGGACGGCCCTCGCCGCTCATTCCTGTTCCTCCGTAGCGGAAACAACGGCCTCGTACTGCTCCAGCTGGTGCAGTTCGTGGCCCATCCGGTCACGCTTGGTGCGCAGGTACCGCAGGTTCTCCGGGTTCGGGGAGATCGGCAGCGGTACCCGGTCGAGCACCCGCAGACCGTATCCGGCCTCAAGGCCGACGCGCTTGGCCGGGTTGTTCGTCAGCAGCCGCATGGACTTGATGCCGAGGTCGGCGAGGATCTGCGCGCCCGTGCCGTAGTCGCGCGCGTCGGCGGGAACGCCCAGCGCGAGGTTCGCGTCCACGGTGTCGGCGCCCTGGTCCTGCAGCTGGTAGGCCTGCAGCTTGTGCATCAGGCCGATGCCGCGGCCCTCGTGGCCGCGCATGTACAGCACGACGCCACGTCCTTGTGCCGCAACGGCTTCCATCGCCGCGTCGAGCTGCGGGCCGCAGTCGCAGCGCAGTGAGGCGAAGACGTCGCCGGTGAGGCACTCGGAGTGCACGCGCACCAGCACGTCCTCGCCGTCGCCGATCTCGCCGTACACCAGCGCGACGTGCTCGATGCCGTCCAGCAGGCTGTCGTAGCCGACGGCGGTGAACACGCCGTGCGCGGTCGGAATCCGAGCCTCCGCGACACGTTCGACCTGGGTCTCGACCCGGCGGCGGTACGCGATCAGGTCCGCGATCGAGATGATCGCGAGGTCGTGGTCCGCGGCGAACACTTCCAGCTCGTCGCGGCGGGCCATGTCGCCCTCGTCCTTCTGCGACACGATCTCGCAGAGCACGCCCGCCGGTGACAGACCGGCCATCCGGGCCAGGTCGACCGCGGCCTCGGTGTGGCCGGGCCGGCGCAGCACACCGCCGTCCTTGGCGCGCAACGGAACGACGTGGCCGGGCCGGTTGAAGTCGGTGGCCTTCGACGTCGGGTCGGCGAGCAACCGGATCGTGCGTGCGCGGTCCGCGGCCGAGATGCCGGTGCTGACGCCCTCACGCGCGTCCACCGTGACCGTGTACGCGGTGCCACGCGCGTCCTGGTTCGTGTGGAACATCGGCGGCAGGTCGAGCCGGTCGCAGTCCGGTTCGGTCAGCGGCACGCAGATGTAGCCGGACGTGTAGCGGACCATGAACGCGAGCAGCTCCGGCGTCGCCTTCTCGGCGGCGAAGATCAGGTCGCCCTCGTTCTCGCGGTCCTCGTCATCGACGACGACCACGGGTCGTCCGGCGGCGATGTCCTTGATCGCGCGCTCGATGTCGGCGAAGTCGGTGCTCACTGGGCCTCCTCGCCCGCGATGGCCCGCAGGTGCGGGATCGCCAGTCGTTCAACGTACTTCGCCAGCACGTCGACCTCCAGGTTCACCGGATCGCCCGGCAGCCGGTGCCCGAGCGTGGTGAGTTCAAGGGTGGTCGGGATCAGGCTCACGGTGAACTGGTCCTCGGAGACGGTCACGACCGTCAGCGAGACCCCGTCGACCGTGATGGAGCCCTTCTCCACGACGTAGCGGGCCAGCTGGGGCGGCAGTCCGATGTGGACCATCTCCCAGTGCTCCGCCTTCTCCCGCGCGAGAATCGTGCCGGTGCCATCGACGTGGCCCTGCACGATGTGGCCGCCGAGGCGCTGGCCGACCGCGGCCGCGCGCTCCAGGTTGACCCGGTCGCCCTGGGCGACCTTCGCGAGGCTGCTGCGCTGAAGGGTCTCGCGCATCACGTCAGCGGTGAAGGTGTCGTTCTCGACCTCCACGACGGTGAGGCAGACGCCGTTCACCGCGATGGAGTCGCCGTGCTTCGCATCGCTGGTCACGATCGGCCCGGCGATGCGGACCCGTGCCGCGTCCGGCAGGTCCTCCGTCGCGACGACGTGGCCGAGTTCCTCGACGATCCCGGTGAACACCGCTCCTCCTAAGTTTGCGGAACCGCGCTGATCCGCAAGTCTGGTCCGCTCATGGTGACGTCTTCGACAGTCAACCGGACAGCGTCCGTGATGGTTGACACGCCCGCGTCCAGCACCGCCGCCGGTCCTGCCCCCAGCAGTGTGGGCGCGACGTAGGCGAGCACCCGGTCGATCCGGCCGGCCCGCCAGAACGCCCCGGCCACCGTCGGACCACCTTCCAGCAGCACGTCCACCACCCCCTTGCGGGCGAGCGCGGTCAGCACCTCGTCCGGGTCGTGCGTGCGCAGGTGTAGCGCGGTGTGCTGGAGCTTGGCTCCATCCGGCAGGTCGCTCAGGCCCACGACCACCGGCAACGGCTGACGGGCCAACGGCATTCCGTCAGCATCCCTGGCCGTGAGCGCCGGGTCGTCCTTCTTGACCGTATTCGTGCCGACGATGATGGCGTCCAGCTTGGCACGCATCTCGTGGACCTCCTTGCGGGAAGTCTCCGAGCTGATCCACTGGCTGGTGCCGTCCTGTGCCGCGATCCGGCCGTCGAGCGAGGCCGCGTACTTCCACGTGACGTGCGGGCGGCCTGTGCGCGCGTAGTGCAGCCACGCTCTGAGGGGTCCGTTGCTGACTTCGTCGACTCGTAGCCCGCCCTCAACGTCGATGCCAGCCGCTTTGAGCAGTTCCGCACCGCCCGCCGCCCTGGGGTTCGGGTCGCTGACGGCGTGGATGACCTTCTTGATGCCCGCTTCGAGCAGCGCTTCGGTGCACGGCGGCGTACGCCCGTAGTGCGAGCACGGTTCGAGAGTGACGATCGCGGTGCCGCCGCGGGCCCTCGCTCCGGCGTCCTTGAGCGCCATGACCTCGGCGTGCGGGCCACCGGCGGGCTGGGTGCCGCCGAAGCCGACCGCCTTGCCGTGTTCGTCGAGGATGACGCAGCCGACCGGCGGGTTGGGGCTGGTGGTGCCCCGCACCCGCTCGCTCTCCGCGATGGCGAGCCCCATCGCGTCCTCGGGCGTCACGTGGTACCGGCTACCTGGGCGCGGGCCGCCTGGGCGCGCAGTGCCTCGACGGCCTTGCCGGGGTCGGCGGCGTCGTACACGGCGGAGCCCGCGACGAAGCAGTCCACGCCGGCCTGCGCGGCCTGTTCGATCGTGTCGGCGTTGATGCCGCCGTCGATCTCGACGAGCAGCTTGAGGTGCCCGGTGTCGACGAGGTGACGTGCCCGGCGCACCTTGTCCAGCACGTCCGTCATGAAGCTCTGCCCGCCGAAGCCCGGCTCGACCGACATCACCAGCAGCGTGTCGTAGTGCTTGAGGACGTCGACGTACGGCTCCAGCGGCGTGCCGGGCTTGATGCTCAGACCCGCCTTGCTACCTGCGGCTTTGAGGTTCTTGGCGAGCTTCACCGGGTCGTTGGCCGCCTCGACGTGCACGGTCACGTTGTACGCGCCCGCCTCGGCGTACCCGATGGCCCAGCGGTCCGGGTCGTCGATCATGAGATGGCAGTCGATCGGGATGTCGGTCACCTTGAGCAGCGACTTCACCACCGGCAGGCCGAGGGTCAGGTTCGGCACGAAGTGGTTGTCCATGACGTCGACGTGGATCCAGTCCGACGTGGGCACCGAGGCGAGCTCGTCGGCGAGGCGCGCGAAGTCGGCGGACAGGATGCTGGGGGCGATCATCGGCGTGTGGACCACAAGGGTGAAGTCTAGGTGTCCAACAGGTCGAGGAGCCTGCCGGGAGCCTCGTCAGTGACCACCACGACACCCGCTCCGGTGAGGGTCGCGACGTGCGTCCGCCACATCGGGTGACGGCGCTTGTCCGCGTTCGCCTGAGGCATGACGACGACCTTGCAGTTCTCGACGCCGATGGCTTCGTTCAACGCGGTCAGCGCCTGGTTGTCGCCGATGCCCAGGGCCAGCTTCGCCACCGAGTTCGCGCTGGCCGGGGCGAAGATGAACGCGTCCGGCGTCGGGTAGGGCTTGGGCTGGCTCGGCAGCCGCGGCTGCCACCTGATCTCCAGGTCGGTGAGGGCCTGCAGCTTGTCGAGCTCACCGGCCTCCTCGAACCACGGGACCACGGTCGGGGTCAGCGTGATGGCGAGCCGCCAGCCGCGTTGTGCGGCCGGTTCGGCGAGGTCCGTGCGGAACCAGGTTTCGACGCCGCCGCAGCCGCTTGCGACCAGTCCGAGCAGCCCACGTGTCATGTGGACGATCTTAGGTCGGCGGCCGGTGCCGGAGATGCCGGCACCGCCGCCACAACCTGGATCCCTTGCAGCACAAGGGATCCAAAACTGTCAGACCTCGTCGCTACTGTTATGTCCGAGCGCTCGAACAGGGCGTCGCAGCACCGCGCAGAACATGGCGTCAGTTCCGTGCAGGTGCGGCCAGAGCTGCACGTGCGGCCCGTCCCCGAGGTCCGGAACTCCGGGGAAGAGCTCGCGGGTGTCCAGCACCTCGGCCCCGGTCCGCCGGGCGACGTCCGACACCACCCCTACGGTCTCCGCGAGATGAGGTGAGCACACGACATAACCCACAACGCCGCCAGGACGCACGAGTCGCAAAGCTTCGGTGAGGAGCTCACGCTGCAGCTTTGTGAGCGTGCCGACGTCGGCGGGCTGGCGCCTCCACCGCGCCTCCGGGCGCCTGCGCAGTGCACCGAGACCGGTGCAGGGCGCGTCGACCAGTACGCGGTCGAACGCCCCTTCCAGGAAGTCGGTCTCGCGGCCATCGGCCACGTGCACGGTCACCGGCAGGCCTGAGGTGATCTTGCGCACGAGCTCGGCGCGGTGGGGCGCCTTCTCGACGGCGATCAGCTCGCCGCCGTCGAGGCCGACGAGCGCGGCGAGCAGTGCGGCCTTGCCACCAGGGCCCGCGCACAGGTCGAGCCAGCGGTCGTCCAGTGCCGCCGTCGGCGCTGCCCCTGGCCCGTCGGCAGCACCACCGTTGGCACTCCCTTCGGTGGTCCTGCCCTCGGTGGCACTGCTGTCGTTGGTGCTGTCCTCGGTGGTGCTGCTGCCGTCGTTGGCGCTGCCGTTGACATTGCCCTCGGCATCGCTCCCGGTGGTGCTGCCGTCGTCGGCAGTGCCTTCGTCGGCAACGCCCCCGTTGGCACCGCCCTCGATGGCACTGCCCACATCGGCACCGTCGCCGGTGACACCGCCGTCGTCAGCGCTGCGCTTGAGCGGCGCGCGCGTGAAGGCGAGTGCGCAGAGCTGGCTGCCCTCGTCCTGCACGTGCGCGAGCCGCTCCTTGATGGGCTCGAGGTCGCCGGGGTCACCGGAACCTGCCTCCAGGTGCACGCCGTAGGGCGAGTACGGCGCCACGTCGCCGCCGGTGATGGCGGCGAGCTCGTCGGCGCTCACCTCGCCCGGACGTGCCGCCAGGTGCACGGCCGGCCGGGCGTCGTCGGCTTCGAGGGCGCGCTTCAGCGGCTCCTCGCGGCTGCCGAGCGCCTCCGCGAACGCCTGCGCGATCCAGCGCGGGTGGGCGTGCGTGAAGGCCAGGTTGCCGATCGGGTCGGTGTCCGGGTCGGGCGCGAGCTGGGCGACCCACGCCTGCTCGTCCTGTTCCGAGACGCGGCGCAGCACGGCGTTGACGAAGCCCGCGATCCCGGAGCCGAGCTCGGCCCGCACGAGGTCGACGGTCGAGGCGACCGCCGCGTGCGGCGGAATGCGCGTGCGCAGCAGCTGGTACGTACCCAGCCGCAGCGCGTCGAGCGCCGAACCGTCCACTTCGGACAGCGGCCGGTCCGCGCACGCCTCGATGACGGCGTCGAGCAGGCCCTGTGCCCGCGACGCGCCGTAGGTGAGCTCGGTGGCCAGGGCGGCGTCGCGGCCGGTGATGCGGCGGTCGCGCAGCATCTGGGGCAGCACGAGGTTCGCGTACGCGTCACGCTGACGCACCGCGCGCAGCGTCTCCAGCGCGGCCAGGCGGGCCGGGTCCTCCACGGGCGGCCGGGCCGGGCCGGTCCGGCGGCGCGGCGGGTGCGGCCTGCTGGGGCGGGACGGCTTGGAAGCTCCTCGCGAGTGGCCGGTCATGCGCCGTGCTCCACTACCTCGGACTGCACTGCCTTGGACTCCACTGCGTTTCGCTCCCCTGCTGCGGCGCGGACTACGCGCGCCGAGTTCAAGCCTGCCCGCGATCGGGCAGGTGCGGTGTTCCCACCGCGTTCGATCATGTCGGAGCGCGTCATGCGATGCGCTCCCCGGCTTCGATGCGCGTGCCGCGGGCCCAGTCGGTGGCGGCCATGCGCTTTTTGCCCTGCGCCTGGACCTCACCGAGGGCCACGGCGGTGGTCGCCGTGCCCACGAGCACGCGCTTGCGTTCCACCACGACCTCGCCGGGCGGCAGCGTGACGTCGTCGACGGGCGTGACGGGGCCGAGCTTGAGTCGCTCGCCGCGGAACTCGGCCCACGCGCCGGGCTCCGGCGTCACCGCGCGGGCCAGGCGGTCCAGTGCCACGGCGGGGGTGGTGAAGTCGAGGCGCGCATCCTCGACGGTGATCTTCGCGGCGTAGGTGACGTCGTCGGTGGGCTGCTCGACCGCGCGCAGCGTGCCGTCCTCGATGCCGTCCACAGTGGACAGCAGCAGCTGGGCGCCGGACTCCGAGAGCCGGGTCAGCAGGTCGCCGGAGGTGTCGCGGTCACGCACCTTCTCGGTCACCACGCCGAACACCGGACCGGCGTCGAGCTCCTTCACGATCCGGAACGTCGACGCGCCCGTGATGTCGTCGCCGTTGCGCACGGAGGCCTGCACCGGCGCGGCGCCGCGCCAGGCGGGCAGCACGGAGAAGTGGAGGTTCACCCAGCCGAAGCGCGGGATGTCCAGGGTCCGCTGCGGCAGCAGGTTGCCGTAGGCCACGACGGGGCATAGGTCGGGCTCCAGCGCGCGCAGGCGCTCCAGGAACTCGGGCTCGCCGGCCTTCGCGGGCGTGAGCACCTCGATGCCGTGTTCGTCGGCGAGCGCGCCGACGGGCGAGCGCTCGAGCTTTCGGCCACGGCCGGAGGGGGCGTCGGGGCGGGTGACCACGGCGACGACGTCGTGGCGCGGGGAGTCGATGAGGGCGCGCAGCGAGGGAAGGGCTACCTCGGGCGTGCCGGCGAACACGAGTCGCATGTCAGTGGGCCGACCTGCCGAAGAGTGGGTGCGGGCTCTGTTTCAAGGTGGGGACCGTACCGTCGAACCACTCGGCCTGCCGGATTTCCCGCATGGCAACCTTGCGGGTGTCGGCGTCGAGGCGGTCGAGGAAGAGCACGCCGTCGAGGTGGTCGGTCTCGTGCTGGATGCAGCGGGCCAGGGTCTCGGTGCCTTCGACCTCGATCGGCTCGCCGTGCATGTTCCAGCCCTTGGCCACCACGTGCAGGTGGCGCTTGCAGTCCCAGGTCATGTCCGGGATGGACAGGCAGCCCTCGGGGCCGTCCTGCATCTCCTCACCGACCACGTCCCAGGTCGGGTTCACGAGGTGTCCGGCGAAGCCGTCGCAGTGGTACGTGAACACGCGCAGCCCAACGCCGAGCTGGGGTGCGGCGAGTCCCGCTCCGCCCGCGTCCTGCATGGAGTCCCACAGGTCCTTGACGAGGGTGCGCAGTTCCTTGTCGAAGTCGGCGACCTCGACGGCAGGGGTGCGCAGCACCGGGTCGCCGAACAGGCGGATGGGTTGGACGGTCACGCAATGCTCCTCGTGGTGGACTGGAGGCCAGTCTACGAGGAGCGCCGTCAGTGCTCGGCAGCGCTGCCGAGGAGGATCACGCCCACCAGCGCCACGATGAAATGGCCGGTGAACCGCAGCGCCGTCAGCACCGGGCGGAACAGCGCATGGAGGTTGATGTGGGCCGGTGCGGTGGTCACGGTCGTCGTCGTCATGTCATAAACTGTGCCGTTCTCGCAGGTCAGCCCACATCGGCTCGCAGTACCGAGGGTGCATCAGCCTGAGGTAGGACGATCGCGTGCAACAGTCGGCCAAGAGGTGGACACCTTCGGGTCATGAGGCTGATGCGACCGAGCTGGGAGGGGGCGGCCGCGGTGCCCGACGACGCCCCGTCGGACGCCGAACTGTGGGGACGGGGTGACGAACGGGAAGAGCAGATCATCGCGGGCATCCCCGCTGGGCGCGCACAAGGCCCGCGCCCGCCAGTCGAACGGCACGTTCAGCCGAGGCTCGACCGACGCCGTGGTCACCGCGGACTTCTTCGTCATCCACGCCGCGGCCCCGGTGAACGTCCTGGCCAGGTGCGCCGACTGCGCGGTCGCCGACGCCATGCGACCCGAAGACACGGAGGGCTGGCAGCCCTGCTGACAACCGGCCTAGAACACCGCTCTGGCCTGCTGCTGGCCCACCGGGCCGCGACGACCGTCGACGTGTCAACAGGAGGCGGCCGCTACCTGACCGCCCTGACCGCCGAAGTCACCGACGGCTTCTTCGCGGTCAAGCTGCCCAGGAGTACCGACGACGTCACGACCTTCCCGACCGGCCTGTGGATACTCGCCGGCAACGCCGAAAAAGAGATCGTGTACGAGGGCGGCATGGGCTGATCGATGGCCGCATGACCTGGACCGCACCCGAAGCAGACCTGCCCAACGAACCGTTCCTGGGCGCCGAGCGCCCGATGCTGGAGACCTGGCTCGACCGTCAGCGAGCCATGTTTCTCCGCGCCTGCACGGGCCTGACCGGCGAGCAGCTGGCCACGGCCTCCGCTGCCCCGTCGAACCTCACGCTGCTGGGCCTGATCCGGCACATGACCGACGTGGAACGCGCGTGGTTCCGCACCCGAGTGGCCGGGCAGGACGTCAAAGGCCAGTACAGCGAGCCCGACAACCGGGACGCCGCCTTCGACGATCTCGACCCCTCCCGCGCCGAAGCCGAGTACGCCGCCCTGGTCGCCGAGATGGCCGAGGCCCGCGCGGCCGCCGCCACCCGCGAACTCGACGACACGTTCGTCCACGCGCGGTGGGGCGAGATGTCGGTGCGCTGGGTCTACATCCACATGATCGAGGAGTACGCCCAGCACAACGGCCACGCGGACCTCATCCGCGAACGCATCGACGGCCACTCCAACAAGTAACCGCACATGGCGCACGGCTCACAGGCACCGGCGCGCACGTACACAGCGCACGCTCAAATGGCGCACAACACACGCACGCTCAAACGGCGGTCACGTACACGACGCTCCACACAGCGCACGTTCACACGGCGCACACACACGCACACAGCGCGCGATTACACGGCGCTGCACCCACACAAGGCGCTCCACACGGGCACACGTACGGCACAACACACGAACAGCGCACGCCTACACGGCGCGCACCCACACAAGGCACTCCACACTGGGGCACACGCACGGCATCAACACACGCCTACGAGGCGCGCACAACGGCGCTCACACACGGGGCCACACGCGCGGCGTCCCACACGCACGGCGCATCACACACACGGCGCGCACCACACACACGACTCCGGCCGGGTACCCCCAAATTCAAGACTACTCAGGGGGTCTGACAGTCGCCGCCGTCCCGCAGGTCGCGCGCTCAGGCGCAGCCGCAGGACGACGGCGACTCGTATGTACGACGTCGGCTCGGTGTGTCCAGCGGGTCTCAGCCCACCTTCACCACGCGGGCCGCACCTCCCCCGCGCCGCGTCGGTTCCGCGACCGCGCGCCAGCGGCCGTCCGAGGCGCGTTCGACGGCGGTGGCGGCGCCGATCTCGGCGTTCTGGCTGAAGCTGTGGCCGATTCCGACCAGCCCCTCGGCCGCGGCGGAGGCGATGAACGCGGCTTCGGCCGGGGTCGTGGCCGCGTTGCGCTGGGAGGCGCGCGGGGCGGCGACGGCTTCGCGCAGGGTCATCTTGCGGTCCAGGCGCGCGGTCAGGATCTGGGTGACCGTGGTGATGATCGTGGAGCCGCCGGGCGAGCCGAGCGCCAGGACGACCTTGCCGTGGTCGAGGACGATGGTCGGGGTCATCGACGAGCGCGGGCGCTTGCCGGGGCCGGGCAGGTTCGGGTGCGGGACGCCGGCGGTGGGGGCGACGAACTCGAAGTCGGTGAGCTCGTTGTTGAGCAGGAAGCCCCGGCCTGGCACGACGATGCCGCTGCCGCCCTCCGCCTCGATCGTCAGCGTGTAGGCGACGACGTTGCCCCAGCGGTCTGCGACGGTGAGGTGGGTGGTGCGTTCGGCGTCGTCACGCAGCGCCGACAGACCCGCCGTGGCCTCGCACGCCTTGGGGTTGCGCGGGTCGGCGGCGGGCTGCGGGGCGGGCAGGACGGCGTCGGGCTTGATCAGGCAGGCGCGGCTGTCGGCGAACCGCTGGGACAGCAGGCCCTCGGTGGGCACGCGCGAGAAGGCCGGATCGCCGACCCACCTCAGCCGGTCGGCGAACGCGAGCTTGGTCGACTCGATGAAGCGGTGCAGGTACTGGACGTCCGTCGCCTTCGCCAGGTCGGTGGACTCGAGGATGTTCAGGGCCTCGCCGACTGTCGTGCCACCGGACGACGGTGCCGCCATGCCGTAGACGTCGAGGCCGCGGTAGCGGGTGTGCGTGGGGTCGCGGCGTTCCACCTGGTAGCGGGCCAGGTCGGAGAGGTCCATGGCGCCGGCCCGCACGTTGCGGGTCGAGCCCGGCACGACCGGTGGCTTGCGCACGGCCTGCACGAGGTCACGGCCGACCGCACCGCCGTACAACGAGGCCAGCTCGGTGCGGGCGAGTTCGCGGTAGGTGTCGGCGAGCTGCGGGTTGCGGAACGTGGTGCCGATCGCGGGCGGCTGACCACCCGGCAGGTACAGGTCGCGGGTCGAGGTGAAGTCGGCGAACCGGGCGGCGTTCGAGGTGATCTGCTGGTTGAAGGTGCGGTCGACGGTGAACCCGCGGCGTGCCAGCGCTTCCGCGGGCGCCATGGCCTCGCGCAGGTTCAGCGTGCCCCATTTGCGCAGCGCCTGCTGCCAGGTCTTGGGCGTGCCGGGGACGCCGACGGACAGGCCGCTGGTCATCGCCTCGGCGAACGGCAGCGGCGTGCCGTTCTCCAGGAAGAGCTGCTCGGTCGCGGCGCGCGGCGCGGTCTCGCGGCCGTCCAAAGTGGACACGCGGTGGGTGCGGGCGTCGTAGTGGACGAAGAACCCGCCGCCGCCGATGCCGGCGGAGAACGGGTCGGTCACACCGAGCGCGGCGGCGGTGGCGACGGCGGCGTCCACGGCGTTGCCACCGCGGCGGAGCACGTCGACGCCGATCTGGGAGGCGTCGGGGTCGACGCTGGAAACCGCGCCACCCCAGCCCACCTGCTCCGGCACGCGAGGCGGTGGCTCCGCCGCGCCCGCCGAGGCGGGAGCGGCCAGTACGACGGACAGCGATAGTGCGGCAACCGTTCGCAACATGGGCATTTATCTACCCCGTCGCACCGGTTCGCAACACCCCCGGATGAAGGCCTAGGGTGCGGAGGTGTCGATCGATCTTGACCAGTTGCGAACGAGTTTCACGAACACCCCGCTCGACGAGGCCGACCGCGAGGAAGCACTGCGCCTGCTCCTGCGCGATCGCCGCGAGGGCGACGCGGACCTGCTGCGCCATCTGCTGGCCGCGGAGACGGCCGCGCACCGCGAGGGCTGGGGCCTGAGCGAGGCAATGGGCCTCGCCGCGCTGCTGCTCGCCGAGTGCGGCCGCGAGGAGGACGTCTGGGTGCTGTGGGAGGCCAAGAACGCCTCCTTCGACACGATGGCGGGCATCGACGGCTTCCTGCTGTTCCCGGCGGGCATCGCGGGCACGACGGCGCACGTGATCGCGAGCGAGAACGCCGACCGCGGCGACCTGATGACCTACATGTCCGAGTACCTCGAGTACGAGAAGCTGACCGACGAGGACATCCGCCAGCACATCGCGAGCCTGCGCGAGTACTACTCCGGCTGAGCCACGAGCGTGGCTGGCGCGGGCACGGCGTCGCGCAGGCCGACGGCGCCCGCGCGAACATTTCCCGGCTGCGCCACCAACGTGGCCGGCTCGGGCACGGCGCGCGAGGACCAGCGGCGCCTGCGCGAGCACCACTCGGCTGAGCCACCGGCATGATCGGCGCGAGCAGGGCGTCGCGCAGGCCGACAGCACCCCGCGCCAGTACTGCCCCGGCCGAGCCACCAGCGTGATCGGCACGGGCACGGCGCACGCAGATCGGCGACGCCCGCGCCAGCACCGCACCGGCTGAGCCACCAGCACGGCCGACACAGGCACGGCGGGGCGCAGATCGGCGACGCCCGCGCGAACACCCCACCGACTGAACCACCAGCACGGCCGACACAGGCACGGCGGTGCACAGGCCAGCGGTGTTCAGGCCGATCCGTGCGGGCCCGAAACCCGCACGGCGCAAGCGTTCCCGCGGCGGGGCCGGCCGGGTCACAGCACCTCGAGCGGGTCGAGCTTGATGCGCACCAGCTCCTGTTCCTTCCGGGCCGTCCGCACGGCCTGGGCCTCCGCCAGCACCGCGGCCAGCTGACGTCCTTCGCTCCGCGCCACCCGCACGAGCGCCCGTTCCCTGGTCTCGTCGTCGCCCAGCGGCACCGGCCCGAGGATCTCGCCGGTCGGTGGCAGCCGCAGCTCGTCCAGCAGGGCGTTCACCGCGTCCGGCGTGCCATCGACGGTCGCCATCCGCACCGCTGGCGGGAAGCCCAGGTCGGTCCGCGCCGCTAGCTCGGTGGCGGCGTGCCACACCGGATCCCAGCGCACCAGCGCTTGCACCGGCGTCAGCGTCGAGTCCGCGATCACCACCACGCGTCCGTTGCCGGGCCGCACGAGGCCGGCTGCCGTCATCCAGCGGCGCAGCGTCTCCTCGGAGGCCCGGAGGTCGGCCCGGCCCAGCAACGCCCAGCCGTCGAGCAGCAGCACGGCGCCGTATCCGCCCTCGGCCACCGGCTCGGCACCCGGCGTCGCCACCACCAGCGCGGGCTTGCCCGGCACGCTGGTCAGCACCTCGTCGGCACCGCTGGTCCGCACCGGATGGCCGGGGAACGCCCGGCCCAGCTCCTCAGCGGTGCGCCGGGCACCGATGATCTGGCCGCGCAGCCGCCGCGACCCGCACGTCGGACACCGGAACGCGGCCTCCGTCGCCGCGCACCACCGGCAGTAGGCGGGCTTGGGCATTCCGTCCTCCGTGCCGCCCGGCAACGCCAGCGGCCCCGCGCACCGCCGGCATCGGGCGGGTCCACGGCACTGGCCGCACGCCAACGCCGGCACGTATCCGCGGCGTGGCACCTGGATCAGCACCGGCGAGTCGGCGAGGGCGAACCGTGCCGCGTCGAAGGCGATGGACGGGAGGCGAGCGGTCCGGGCCGCCGCGTCCTTGACCTCCTGCCACTCGTTGTCGCCCACCGACACCACGCGTGGCGCAATCGCCCGCAACGTCTCCCGCGACGCCACGATCTCGTGCGCCCAGCCCGTCTCGACGAGGAGTTGAGCCTCGGCGGTGCGCGCGAAGCCACCGATCAGCAGCGCGGCACCTGTCATGTGCGCGCGCTGGACCAGCACGTCGCGCACGTTCGGGTATGGCGAGCGGGGCTCGACGTGCAGGTCGTCGCCGTCGTCCCAGATCACCAGCAGCCCGGGATCGGCCATCGGCGCGAACGCGGTCGCCCGCGTGCCCACGACCACCCGTGCCACGCCCCGGCGCACGGCCAGCCAGCGTTTGTAGCGCTCCGACGGGCCCAGGTCGGCCGAGAGCGTCACCACTCCCTCGATGAGCTTCCCGCACGCTTCGGCCACTCGCGCCAGGTCGCGGTGGTCAGGCACGACGATGACGACGCCGCGGCCGTTCGATGCCACCGAGGCCGCGGCTTCGGCTAGGCGGGCGGGCCAGTCCTCGGACGGCAGGGCCTGCCAGACGGCGTGGGCGGGGCGGCCGGAGCGCAGCGCCTCCAGGTAGGCCGGGCCGCGCGGGTAGCGAGCCCAGGCGTCGGCGGGGACGGCGGGCAGCTGCGATCGGACGGTCGTGGGCTCGACCTCGACCACCGGGCCGGCGGAGGTTGAAGACTCGGCAGACGTTGATGGTCCGGCGGAGATTGAGGGGCTGGCGGAGATTGAGGGGGCGCCGGAGGTTGACGAATCGGCGGCAGTCGACGGGCCCGCCGAGGTCGACGGACCAACGGAAGTCGAGGAGTCGACGGCGAGCGGCGGCTCCGAAGGTGAAGCGGCCGATTCCCCGCCCAAACTCGCGGCAGGCGCGGCAGGCGACGGCGGGTGGCGTGGCGGGCGAGTCGGGTGTGGCGGGCAAGTCGGCCGGGCCGGACGTAGCGGGCGAGCCAGCCGGGCCGGACGTGGCGGGCGAGTCCAGCCGGGCCGGACGTGGCGGGCGAGTCCGGCCAGGCCGGACGCGGCGGGCATGACGGGCGGGCCGGGCATGACGGGCGTGGCGGACGTGCCCGTGGACGAAGACTCGGCTGTGCCGACGGCAGGCACCGAAGACGGCCCACCAGCGGCCTCACCGGCCTGCGCATCCGCAGGTTCGGCGGGTTGCTCCCGCTGAGCCGCGAGAGGCTCGCCCCCCGGCACCGCGGATGACTCGCCGTCCGGTGCGGAGATCGGCTCGCCGACCTGCACCGCACCCGGCTGCGCAACGCCCGACACAACGTCCGGCTGCCCAACGCCCGGCGCCTGCCGCACCCACGCCGGAGGTTGCGGCAGCGGCGGCCGTTCGCCCGACGCGGCGGCCTCCGCGCGGGCGTGGCGGGGCGGGATCGCGAGCCTGAGCACGTCGATCATGCCGCCCGCGTACCGGTCGGCGATCGTGCGGGCGAGGGCGGCGATCTCCGGGGTGAGTACCGGTTCGGGTGACACGACCTTCTCGATGAAGGCGAGTTTCTTGCCGTAGTCGGAGCTGGCCACGCGTTCCAGCAGGTAGCCGTCGACCAGCTGGCCCGCGAACCGGACGCGGACGCGGCAGCCTGGCACCGCCGCCTCGTCCAGTTCGGACGGAACCGTGTAGTCGAAGGGGCGGTCGAGGTGGGCCAGTGGCACGTCCACCACGATTCGGGCGACCGGCAGCTCGAGTGCGGGGACTCGTTCCCCTCGTCTTGCTCCGGTCTTCGCGCTCATACCTCCTGGTGTATCAGACAGGTCCGACAGTCACGCGTTGCGCCTCACCAAACCGGTGAAGCCCGCCACGAACAGGGTCGCGAACGCCCAGGCGAGGATCTGCAGCAGCCACGTCGAGGCCAGCACGAACTGGCCCGCACCCGATCCGGTGTCCACCGAGCAGCGGGCCGCGTCGACCTTGACCAGCGGCGTTGCCACGTTCAGGGCGTAGCCGACCTGCTCGACCACCGAGCAGCGCACCGCGCCGGACACCAGCACCACGCCCACCGACACCGCGAGCACACCGGCCAGCCACACCAACGCCAGCGCGGGCCGGTAGCCGTGGCCCGACGGTCACGCCGCGGATCAGGTGCCAGGTCCGGCCCCAGCGCGAGAGCTGGCCGCGATGGCGCAGATCACGTTGTGCGGCAACGCGAATCCGGCGCACGTCGCGTTCGTGCCCGGCCGCCTGATGGGCGGTGGCCAGTTGCGCCCACGGCTGCGTCGAGTAGCGGAGCGTGCGCGTGGCCAGGAGCGACATCCATTCGTCCACAGTGGCGTCACGCGGCAGCCCCTCGTAGACCAGCCCTTCGAGCTGGACCTGGCCATCGATCCCGTCGAACGGCATGAGCAGGTCCTTGCCCACTTTGACGTGCCGCAGATCGAGAGCGACGCCCGACGAGCTGAAGCGGCCCTCCCGCAGGACGAGCTGCCCGTCCACGCGGGCGCCGCGCATCCGAACCGCGGCATGCGGTTCGCCGCCGGCGACCTGGCACCCGCGCGACAGGAAGATCGCATCGCCGACCTGCACGTCCACCAGTTGCAACCCCGACTCGAACCGCGCGCTCCGGCACATCAGCACCCCGCCGATCCGTGAACCGTTCAGCAACACCGACCCTGCCGCGTGGAAACCATCGTCCAGGTAGACGCTGCCGCCGACACGCATGTGCAGACCGTCGATCGACTTCTCGGCACTCAGCCGCGCCCCGCTCAGCAGCAGGTCGTGATCCACGGTCACGCCGTGGGCCCTGATCGACGGCACGACCAGACCTCGGAGATCCAGCTGCGAGAAGTGCGCACGGCTGATCAGCAGCGGCTGTTCGGCAGTGCAGTCGCGCAATGCCAACGGCCGCTTGACCGCCAGATCCCGCAGGTCGAACTGTCCGGTGATGCGCGCACCGGCCAGCCGCAATCCGCGTGGACCCAGGTCGTCGGCGTCGGTCAGCAACCGCCGGATCTCGTCCCCCGTGATCTCCACGGCCAAGACGTTAGCCGGAGATCGACTCCTGGCCGTTCTCGATGTGACCACACAGACGACGGCGGAACCGCGGCTCCTCCTCCACCGTCACGGTGAGGTCGTACCAGCCGGAGTTCATCGCGGTCAGCCACGGGATCACGTGCCGATGTCCCGGCTTCACCACGATCCGCCGCCGCCCCAGCACGAACGTCAGCCGCGACGAGCCGCTGTTCTCGAACGTCAACGTCAGCACACGGCTGTATCCACGCACCGACGACGACACGCGCGCACCGTCAGACGCCGCCCCCGCGAACTCACGCCGGAACCCGTTCGGCCCCAGCAACACCAGGTCGTGATCACCGGAAACCTCGACCGCCGAAGACGAGGCGACGTCGAAGTGCTGCGGCAGCGAGAACTGTCCCGAGTACGGGTACAGAGCGAAGTGCGCCGAGGCCGAGCCGGAGTTCGTCATCTCCAACCGTGTCCCGCGCAACGACGCATCAGCCTGATAGGGCAGTGCGCGCGCACGACGACGCCCCGGCTCCTGCTCCGGCATCTTCTGCTCAGAAGGGGGCGCGGGCCGCCATCGCGGCGAAGCGGGTGGAACTGGCGCGGGCTCCCCCACCTCGGGCCACGTCCGTCGCCGGTCGAAGTCGAACGCCGAGGTCAGGTCACCCGACACGGTTCGGCGCCACGCGGAGATCTCGTCCGAACGCACCCCGGTCCACCGCTCCAGGAACCTCGTCATCGACGTGTGGTCGAACACCTGCGAACACACGTACCCACCGACCGACCACGGCGAGACAACGGTCATAGGCACGCGGTTGCCGAACCCGAGCGGCCGATCGCCCACGTACTCGTCGGAAACCGACACCGGCGGACGCGGCGGCGGCACGTGGTCGAAGAAGCCGTCGTTCTCGTCGTAGGTGATCAACAGCACCGTCGACTCCCACACCTCCTGGTTCGACGCCAACGCGTCCAGCACCTGGTAGGTGATCGAGGCCGACGCCGCGGGCGACGACGCGCCGGGATGCTCGGAGTCCACAGAGGACGGCACGAGGTACGAGACGGCGGGCAACCGGCCGGAGTTCACGTCGGCCCGGAACGCCTCACCCAGCTCCACCAGGCCGAACGCGCCGCAATCCCCTTTCGTACAACGACTTCTCCGCCGGCGTCAACGAGGAAAGGTCGATGGCCCCGATCAAAGCCGGGTCCTGAGTCCCGTAGAGCTTGTCCAGCGACTTGAACCCCGCCGGCAGCACCTTGCGCGCGATCTCCTTGAACCGCGCGAAGAACTCCAGGTTGTTGTCCTGGAAGTTGTCCCACTCCTGGTAGACCTGCCACGACTTGCCGGCGGCCTCAAGACGTTCCGGGTAGGTCTTCCACGTGTACCCGGCGTGGTTGTCCTCGTTGTAGGCCGCGTTCCCGGTCGCGCGGGCACCGGACGGCTCGAACCCGGTGTACCCGGACACCCAGTAGTTCCGGTTCGGCGACGTCGACGACGGCACCGAGCAGTGGTAGGCGTCGCACAGCGTGAAGGTGTCCGCGAGCTCGTAGTGGAACGGGAGGTCCTGCCGCGTGTAGAACGCCATCGTGGCCGCTGTTTTCGCGGGCACCCAGTTGTCGTTCCACCCGCCGCGCAACGCCGAGTGCCCGCCGTTCCAGCTGTGGTCCAGGTCGCCGATGTACTGGATGTCACGGCCGGATGCAGCCTCACGAACCGGGAACGGCAACACCCCGGACTGGTCGAACACCCCACGGAGAGCGTTGCGGTCCGAGAACCCGCGCACTCCACGCAGCGACCCGTAGTAGTGGTCGAACGATCTGTTCTCCTGCATGAGCAGCACAACGTGCTTGATCGCACGCAACCCTCCCGTGCGGGGTTCGCGCGCGAGCGCGGCGTACACCGACGGCGGCAGCAACGTGCCAGAGGCAGCGGCGGCCGCGGCAGCCATGAACCCACGACGAGAGAGCGACATGATCCGAGTTTCTAGTCTCAGAACGTGAAGCGGAACCGACCGCCGTATGAACAAAGGCCCCGGATGACCGGGGCCTTTGTTGACCCATCACATCAGGCGGCCGCGATCGCCGCAGCCACGCTGGCTCGTGCGTCCAGCAGTCCCTTACCGCACTGGGCGGCGGCCGGGAGCACCTTTGCCTTCAGGTGCAACGTCACCTGAGCGGGCGTCAGCAGCAGCTTGCCGTGCTGCACACGGGCGTGCTGCATCAGCGCGACGACACCGGCGACGTGCGGGGTCGCCATGCTGGTGCCCTGGTAGTGCTTGTAGATCGCGGCAGCCGGGACCGTCGCGCCGCTGTTCAACGTCGACAGCACACCGTTCGCAACCGAAGGCGACATCTCACCACCCGGTGCGCACAGCTCGACCGTGGCACCGAAGTTCGAGTACGACGCCCGGTTGGCCTGGCGGTCGGTGGCACCCGTGGTGACCACGCCGACGCAGTTCGCCGGGGTGGTGGCAGCGGCGTTGGCGGCGTCGTTGCCCGCCGCGACGACGACGGTGGCGCGGTGCACGTTGCGGGCGGTGTTGATGGCGTTCTGCAGCGTCGCGGGGCACGTGGCGGACGGGCCGCCGAGCGACAGGTTCAGCGCCTTGGCCGGGTTCGGGTTCGCCGGAACGCCCGGCACGGCGCCACCGGCCGCCCACACGATGCCCGCCGCGATGTCGGCCAACGTTCCACCACACGTGCCGAGCACGCGCACTGGGACGACCTTGCCAACGGCGCGACGCCCGTGCCGCCGGTCGCGTTGTTGCGCAGCTCCGCGATGGTGCCGGAGACGTGCAGGCCGTGCCAGCTCGAAGGCCGGGCGCGCCGAGCCGGGACCGCACTGGTTCGCGACCCGCCAGTCGCCCTGGTCGGCGGGGTTGGCGTCGCGGCCGTTGCCGTCCTTGGCGTACGCGGCGTTGGAGATGAAGTCGTAGCCGCCGAGGTAGTTGGCGTTCATGTCGGGGTGTGCGGTGCGGCCGGTGTCGATCACCGCGACCCGCTGGCCCGATCCGGACGGGCCGAGGTCCCACGCCTCCGACAGCTTGATGCCGCCGACGGCCTCCCGGTAGTGCCACTGCTGCACCCACAGCGGGTCGTTCGGCACGGCCGTCGACTCCAGCACGATGTTCGGCTCGGCGTACTCGACGTCACCGCGGGCCCGCAGCACGCGCAACGACTCCGCGGCGTCGTCCGAGGCGAGCACCTCGGCTCCGTCGGTGGCCTCCGCGACCGCCCGTGACCGCGACTGGGCCAGCGCGTCCCCACGCAACCCACCCTCACGGAACTTGACGATGATCTCCTGCTCCCGCGTGTCTCCGCTCTGAGCCGTGCGACTGCGGCATCACCGTCACTGCCATCACCGCGCCGATCACCATCGCCAGGCCGGTTCTCATGGTCTTCCTTCCCTCCACGACGGACTCCCGTCGACAGCGAGAAGTGAAATCTGGCGCGGTTGTAGCCCGGATGCGATCAACACAACCGATCCACAACAGGGCTCATGTATTCGTGCACCCATCACAATTCTGAGGGGGAATGATGTTTCAGTCCGTCGTCGCTGCGGCACGTCGCAGGAACCGCCGCCCCCCGGCCTTCCACGGTCGCGTGGGTCGAGGCCGGCAGGCTCGTCGCACCGGGGCACCTGCCCGCGCCAGGCAGACCTACCTCATTTGGCACAACCGCGTGCCGGTCATCCCATGCGAGCGGGACAGTTGACCTCCTACGTGCAGTGCGCATGGATACAGACGGCTGCGGTCCATCGAGGCGGCCTCGACGACACCGGGCTCTTACGGCAACCGAGCAGTACCGCAGGCACGTCCACGACTCGCCGCGGGGTGACATCGGCACCGGTCAGCTATGCGGCACTATCGACAACCACACCATTACCAGCGGCACGAGCGAGGACCACCTGTTCGGTGAAGACGGTGACGACGTGCTGGAGGAACCGACTGCTCACGGAGCCGGCAGCCTGCTATCCGGCGAACACGACAACGACAAGATCGAAGGCACAAATGCGACCAACCGCGACCGTGCCGACTTCAGCAACCGAACCGACCGCATGAACATCGGCTTGACGGCAGGCATCGTGACCAGGTCGGGCGAGGTCGACGAGGTCAAGACCGTGCAAGACCTCTATTACAACGGCTCGGTTGGCAAGGCCGGACAAACCACATGCACGGCCCAACGCGAGCCCCATATCACGCGCAACAAGTCCAGGAGACGTGGTTTCCGATGAAATGTTCCCGGTGATGTATCAGATCCCGCCAGGGGTGCTCCGCACGGAAGTGGACCTACTCGACGTCCGTCTGCTCGGACCCCTTGAAGTAACCGGGCCAGGCGGTGTGGTGCGCCTCGCCGGTACGCGCCAGCGCTCCCTCCTGGCGCTGCTGGCGTTGCGCGCACCCTCGGTGCTCCCCGCAACGCATCTCATCGATGCGTTGTGGGGCACCGAGCCACCACCAACCGCGCTAAGAACGCTGCACAGCCACATCGCCCGCGTCCGGTCCGCTCTGGCCGCGATCGGGCTGGTCGACGTCCTGGTGACCACGAGCGCCGGCTACGCGTTGAAGATCGACCCACTCCACGTCGACGTGACCCGCTTCGAACGCGCACCCGAACCACGCGCGGCACTGGCGTTGTGGCGCGGCGACCCGCTGGCCGACTGCTCGGTCTCCGAATGGGCCTCCGCCGAGATCACCCGGCTGCACGAGGCCCGGCTCACGGCCGAGGAGTCCCTGGCACAGCAGGAGATCAGCCGCGGCGCGTGCGGTGCCGCGGCCGCCGCGCTGGAACGCCTCGTCGTCAGCAACCCGCTCAGGGAACGCTTCTGGGAGCTGCTCGCCGAGGCGCAGCTACGGGACGGACGCCGGGCAGACGCACTCGGCACCGTCCGCCGGGCACGGGCCGTCCTGGTGGAGGAACTGGGCGTCGACCCCGGACCGGGACTACGCGCGGTCGAGGCGGAAGCGCTCGCCTGCCCGCCGCCGAACGACGTCGCCGGCCTCGTCGGACGCCAGCGCGAAACCCAGAACGTGGTGCGGCTGCTGGAGAACACGCGGATCGTGACGCTCACCGGACCAGCGGGTTGCGGCAAGACGCGGCTGGCCCAGCACGTCGCGCCCTCGGCCACCGTGGTCGACCTGACCTCCGCGTCGTGCGTCGAGGACGCGGTCGCGGCGGCGTTCGGCATCACCGCACGAGAGCTCGGCTCGCTCGGCAACACCCTGGTGGCACTGGACAACTGCGAACACCTGCGCGCTCACTGCGCGGCGTTCGTCAGGACGCATCCGGGCTTCCGGTTCCTCGCCACCAGCCGCGAACCCCTTGGCGTGCAAGGAGAAGCGGTCTACCCGATCCCGCCGCTGGCCGTGCCCGACCCGGACGTGCCGCGCTCGCTGGCCGAACTCGCCGCCTACGACGCGGTCCGGCTGTTCCTCGACCGCGCCGCCCACACCTACACCGATGCGGACGCCCCCGCGATCGCCCGGCTCTGCGCCGCACTGGACGGCCTGCCACTCGCACTGGAACTCGCCGCCGCGCGCACCTCCGTGCTGACACCAGCCCAGATCGTGCGCCGGTTGCGCGACCGCTTCGGTCTGCTCGGCCCACTGCGCGCCGCCATCGCGTCGAGCCATGATTTGCTGACCACCTCGGAACGCCGGTTGTTCGCCGATCTCGCGGTCTGCGCGGGCGGCTTCCCGGCGGATCTGGTCGAGGCACTGGCCGGCACGCTGGACGCGTTGACCGGCTTGGTGGCGAAGTCGCTCGTCCGAGTGTCACGGGTGCACGGCGAGACGCGATTCTCCATGCTGGAAACGGTTCACGCGTTCGCGTTGGAACAGGAGTCCTCCGCGCACGCCGTCGCCGCCGAGTTCTTCCTGGGCCTGGCCGAACGCGCCGACGCGGACCAGACCGGCACGCTGCTGAACGAGCTGCGGGTGGAGCACGCGAACCTTCGGCGCGCCTTCGACTGGTTCACGGAGACCGGGCAACGCGACAAGGTGCTGCGGCTAGTGGTGGCGCTGGGCCGCTACTGGCACCGCACCGGCAACTACCGCGAGGGCCGGCAGTGGCTGACCGTGGCGTTGCGCGGCTCAGGACCGTTGCGTGGCAGGGCTTTGGCGTCGGCAGCGACACTGGCGCTGCTCGAATGCGACTACGCCGAAGCAGTGCGGTACGCGCGGGAAGGTCTGGAGCTCGATCCGTCGCTGGCCGGCCGGTTGCACCGGCTGCTGGGCTCGGTCGCACGCGAACGGGGCCACTACGAGGCCGCACTGCACCACTATCAGGAGGCGGCACGCAATTCCGACCCCGTCAACGCCGCCTACGCCCAGCAACTCGCCGGTGCCACGTCGTGGTTGGCCGGCGATCTCGACGTCGCCGAGGCCGATCTTCAGGTATCACTGAAGTCATTACGTGATGTGAACGACGTGCGCGGTGCCACGTCCTCGCTCACCTACCTCGGCGCTGTCGCCTGGTACCGGGGCGACGCGGAGCAAGCACGGCTGCTGCTCGACGAGGCGCTGGACACGTTCGGAGAGCTGGAGTTCAAGGAGGGCGTCGCGTGGGCGCTCAACCTGCTCGGCGTCGTCGAGCACGGGACCGGCAACCCCGCCACAGCGCGTTCGCTACTGGAACGCAGCCTCACACTGCACCGCGAGCTCGGCTGCCCATGGCGCGAGGCGAGCGTGCTGGAGGCGCTCGCGGACGTGACCGGGAACCTGGTGCTGCGCAACGAGGCCGCGGTGATCCGCCGCGAGATCGGCGCGCCGGTTCCGGCCGTGGAACGGCAGCACCTCGCCCGAACACAGACAGGCTTAGCGGTTTCTGACAACGCGACGGCCCGCCTCCTGGAAGGGAAGCGGGCCGTTTCAGCGAACGATCAGGCGCCGGCGGCCTTGCGCAGGTCGTCCGCGCGGTCGGTGCGCTCCCAGGGCAGGTCGACGTCGGTGCGGCCGAAGTGGCCGTACGCGGCGGTCGGTGCGTAGATCGGGCGCAGCAGGTCGAGGTCGCGGATGATCGCGGCCGGGCCGCAGGTCGAACACCTCGGTGATGGCCTGCTGGATCTTCTGCGGGTCGACGGTCTCGGTGCCGAAGGTCTCGACGAACAGGCCCACCGGGCGCGGCCTTGCCGATCGCGTAGGCGACCTGGACCTCGATGCGCGTGGCCAGACCGGCGGCGACGGTGTTCTTGGCGACCCAGCGCATGGCGTACGCGGCGGAGCGGTCGACCTTCGACGGGTCCTTGCCGGAGAACGCGCCGCCACCGTGGCGGGCCATGCCGCCGTAGGTGTCGACGATGATCTTGCGGCCGGTCAGGCCCGCGTCACCCATCGGGCCGCCGATGACGAAGCGGCCGGTGGGGTTGACGAGCAGGCGGACGTCCGAGGTGTCGAGGCCCAGCTCGGCGATCTCGGGGGCGACCACGTGCTCGCGGAGGTCGACGCCGAGCAGCTTCTCCAGGTCGATGCCGTCGGCGTGCTGCGTGGAGATGACGACGGTGTCGAGGCGCACCGGCTGGTCGCCCGCGTACTCGATGGTGACCTGGGTCTTGCCGTCCGGGCGCAGGTACGGCACGGTGCCGTCCTTGCGGACCGCGGTCAGCCGGCGCGACAGGCGGTGCGCGAGCGCGATCGGCAGCGGCATCAGCTCGGGCGTGTCGGTGCACGCGTAGCCGAACATCAGGCCCTGGTCGCCCGCGCCCTGCTTGTCGATCTCGTCGTCGGCGCCCTCGACCCGGTTCTCGTACGCGGTGTCGACGCCCTGCGCGATGTCCGGGGACTGCGCGCCGATGGCGACGTTCACGCCGCACGAGTTGCCGTCGAAGCCCTTCGGCCGACGAGTCGTAGCCGATCTCGAGGATCTTCTCGCGGACGATCGTGGGGATGTCGGCGTAGGCCTCGGTCGTGACCTCACCGGCGACGTGGACCTGGCCGGTGGTGACCATCGTCTCCACCGCGACGCGGGAGCGCGGGTCCTTGGCCAGCAGCGCGTCCAGGATCGAGTCGCTGATCGCGTCGCAGATCTTGTCCGGATGCCCCTCGGTCACCGACTCACTGGTGAACAGCCTGCTGCTGTGCTGGCTCACGGACACTCCTTCGATTCGCTGTCATGTGACTGCCGGAAAGCTTACTGACGGTTCGACGACCGAACGCCAGGCGGTAACCGCGTCCCACACCACGGACGCCAGTTGCGCTTTCGACCCGTGCGGTATAGCGCGTTTCGGCGCCGTCGGCGGACGAGCAGCCAGCCGGCGTTGTCCTCGAGCTCGAACGCCTTGCCGTCGCCGACCGCGTTCACGACGAGCAGGTCGCAGCCCTTGCGCTGCGAGCTTGGCCCGCCCGTAGTCGAGCACCGAGTCGGTCTCGTCGCCGGTCTCGGCGGCGAACCCGACGATCACCTGACCGGTCGCCGCGTGCGGAAACGAGCTCCGCGAGGATGTCGGGGTTCTTGGTCAGCGCGATCGGGTCGGGCTCGCCGCGGCAGTCTTCTTGATCTTGTGGCCGGTCAGCGACGACGGGCCGGAAGTCGGCCACCGCGGCGGCCATCACGACCACGTCGGCGTCCGCGGCCACCTTGTGCATCGCCTCGCGCAGCTCCATCGCCGAGCCGACCCGGACCAGGTCGACGCCGGCGGGCGTGGCGAGGTCCGCGGTGTTGCCGGCGACCAGCGTCACCTCGCGCGCCGCGCTGCAGCCGCCACCCGGGCGAGCGCATAGCCCTGCTTGCCCGACGAGCGGTTGCCCGAGGAACCGCACCGGGTCGAGCGGCTCGCGCGTGCCGCCGGCGGAGATCGACGACGTGCACGCCTTCCAGATCCGCGCGGCAGAGCGTCCGGGCGCACCAGCAGCAGCCGGGCCAGCTCGACGATCTCGGCGGGGTCCGGCAGGCGGCCCTTGCCGGTGTCCTTGCCGGTCAGGCGACCGGAGGCGGGTTCGGCGACGATGACGCCGCGCGCGCGCAGCAGCGCCACGTTGTGCTGGGTGGCCGGGTGCTCCCACATCTCGGTGTGCATCGCCGGGCACCAGCAGGACCGGGCAGCGCGCGGTCAGCAGGGTGTTCGTCAGCAGGTCGTCCGCGAGGCCGTGCGCGGCCTTCGCGATGAGGTTCGCGGTGGCCGGCGCGACGACGACGAGGTCGGCGTCCTGCCCGAGCTGGACGTGCGGCACCTCGGCACGTCGTCGAACGAGCCGGCGTGCACGGGCTGGCCGGACAGCGCCTCGAACGTGGCGGCTCCCGACGAACTTCAGCGCGCCCTCGGTCGGGACGACCCGCACCGAGTGACCGGACTCGGTCAGCCGCCGCAGCACCTCACAGGCCTTGTACGCGGCGATGCCCCCGCCGACCCCGAGCGACGATCCGTCTGCGGCATCGCCTCCGGAGGACGACCGGTTCACGCGGCATCGTCACGTGCCGCTCACGGACACCGGGAGCCTGCTCGGACGGCCGGCCTCGCTCGGACTCGCCCTCGGTGTGCTCGAGGAGACCGGCGTGGATCTCGCGCAGCGCGATGGACAGCGGCTTCTCCCGCGGGCCCGGCTCGACGAGCGGGCCGACGTACTCGAGCAGGCCCTCGCCGAGCTGCGCGTAGTAGTCGTTGATCTGGCGGGCACGCTTGGCGGCGTAGATCACCAGCGCGTACTTCGAGCTCACCTGCTCAAGCAGGTCGTCGATCGGCGGGTTGGTGATGCCCTCCGGGGAACCGGTCAGGTGACCGAGCTCGGTGTGGGTGATCACTCGTCAATCTCCTGAAGATTCGTGGTCCGACCATCAAGGATAGCAACTCGGCCGCCGCGGACTGCACGTCGGCGTTCACGACGACCTCGTCGAACTCCTTCTCGGCCGCCAGTTCCTCCCGGGCGATGGCGAGCCGGCGCTCCACCACCGCCGGATCCTCGGTGCCCCGGCCGGTCAGCCGGCCGACCAGATGCTCCCACGACGGGGGCACCAGCATCACGAGCTGAGCTCCGGCATCGCGACGCGGACCTGGCGCGCGCCCTGCAGTTCGATCTCCAGCAGGGCGGGACGGCCGGACGCCAGCGCCTCCTCCACGGGCCTGCGGGGAGTGCCGTAGCAGTTGCCGCGCGAACTCGGCGTGTTCGAGCAGCTCGCCGGCGTCGATCATCTGCTGGAACTTCTCGCGGTCGACGAAGTGGTAGTGCTCTCCGTCGACCTCGCCCGGCCGCGGCTTCCTGGTCGTCGCCGAGACGCTGAAGAAGATCTCCGGCTCCTGCTTGCGCAGCTCGCCAGGACGCTGGACTTGCCGACGCCGGACGGCCCGGAGAGGACTGTGAGCCGGGGACGGACAGCTCCGTCCCCGCCTCACGGTCACTCACTCTCCGCTGAACTCGGCGAGCAGCGCCTTGCGCTGCCGGTCGCCGAGGCCACGCAGGCGACGGCTCGGAGCGATCTCGAGCCGCTCCATGATCTGCTGGGCGCGCACCTTGCCGACGCCCGGAAGCGCCTCGAGCAGCGCGGACACCTTCATCTTGCCCAGGATCTCGTCGCTCTCGGCGTGCTTGAGCACGTCCGCCAGGGTCGTGCCACCACGCTTCAGGCGCTCCTTGAGCTCAGCCCGAGCCCGGCGAGCAGCAGCAGCCTTCTCCAGCGCAGCAGCCCGCTGCTCCTCGGTCAGCTGGGGAAGTGCCACGTTTTCCTCCGGGTGTGGTTCTTTTCGGATCGTCCGCGACCGTACAGACCGCAATGCCTGAGTACAACGCGACCCAGTCAGCAATCTTCAGCGGCATGGGTGAAGCGGCGGGTGGTAGTAGTGCCAACACCCTCCGGCGGCCTGATCACCGCCACCGGCAACTCGTCGCCCACGCTGGTGTGCTATGAGGCCGGTGACCAGCGGGGCAGCCGGTGGTCTGGACCCTACCAACACATGTTTCCCCAGGTGAGCGCGGCACACCTGAAAAGTGCGTGGCGCGCCCCGCCTCAGAGGCTCTCCTGGACCCTTTGCGCGGCGCTGACCAGCGACGATACGTCCGGGCCATGCGCAGAACATCTCGTGAAGAAGTCGGCAGAACGTTCCGCATGTCGGTGCCGAAGAGCCGGTTCAGATCACCGACCGAGCCGCCCTGGGCGCCGAAACCGGGCGCCAGGATCGGTCCGTTGAGCCCGACGAGGTCCACATCCGTTTCCCGATCGTGGCGCCGACGACCAGCCCCACATCGCCGCACGGCGTCTGCCGGCATTCCGGCGGCGGCGAAATCGACGATCGCCTGCGCCACAGTTCGCCCGTCCGGAGCAACGGACCGCTGGACCTCGGCGCCCTCCGGGTTGGACGTCAGCGCCAGCACGAACACCCCGCGCCCGGTCGCCCGGCGCCGCGTCCAGCGCGGGCTGCAGCGAGCCGAACCCGAGGTACGGCGACACCGTCACCGCGTCCCCGGCCAGCGGCGAGCCGTCCCCCAGGTAGGCCTGCGCGTAGGCGGCCATCGTCGAGCCGATGTCGCCGCGCTTGGCGTCCAGCAGCACCAGCGTGCCCGGAGTCGCGCAGCCCGGCGATCACCCGCTCCAGCACGGCGACCCCGCGCGACCGTAGGCCTCGAAGAACGCCGCCTGCGGCTTGACCATCGACGACCCGGCCGCCGAACGCCTCCACGCCGTCAGCGCGAACCGTTCCAGGCCGTGGCGGTCGTCGGGACAGGCCCCAGGCGTCCAGCAGGCCCGGATGCGGGTCGATCCCGACGCACAGCGGCCCGTGTGCCGCAACGGCTTTCGCGAGCCTCGCGCCGAAGGTCACGCGCTCACCCCGCAGCGCCGCCTGGAGCTCCTGCAGCGACTGCACCCCGATGTCACCCCGGATGAGCGCCTCGATGCCGTGCACGGCCGCGGCAGCGCCCTGGATCGTGGTCACGCACGGGATGTCCTTGGCCACAGCGGCGGTGCGGATCTCGTAGCCGTCGATGCGCGGGCCGCTGTTGCCGTACGGCGTGTTGAACACCATGTCGACCTCGCCGGCCAGGATCATGTCGACGACGTTGCCCTCGCCCTCGAAGTGCTTGCGCACCTCGGTGCACGGGATCCCGTTGCGGCGCAGCACCGCCGCGGTGCCGGCGGTGGCGAGGATCTCGAAGCCGAGGTCGGCGAGCCGCTTGACCGGGAAGATCATCGCGCGCTTGTCGCTGTTCGCGACCGAGACGAACACCCTGCCCGAGGTCGGCAGCGAGCCGTAGGCGGCCGTCTGCGACTTCGCGAACGCCTTGCCGAACGACGAGTCGATGCCCATGACCTCGCCGGTCGACTTCATCTCCGGGCCCAGCAGCGAGTCGACGCCGTGGCCTTCGGGCGTGCGGAAGCGGTGGAACGGCAGCACCGCCTCCTTGACCGCGACCGGCGCGTGCTCGGGCAGCCGGGCGCCGTCGCCGGTCGCCGGCAGCATGCCCTCGGCACGCAGCTCGGCGATGGTGGCGCCCAGCATGACCCGGGCGCGGCCTTGGCCAGCGGCACCGCCGTCGCCTTCGACACGAACGGCACCGTGCGGGACGCGCGCGGGTTGGCCTCCAGGACGTACAGCACGTCGTCCTTGAGCGCGTACTGGACGTTCAGCAGGCCCTTGACGCCGATGCCGCGAGCGATGGCCTCGGTGGAGCGGCGGACGTTCTCGATGTCGGCGCGCCGAGGGTGATCGGCGGCAGCGCGCACGCCGAGTCGCCGGAGTGGATGCCGGCCTCCTCGATGTGCTCCATCACGCCGCCGAGGAACACCTCGTCGCCGTCGCACAGCGCGTCGACGTCGATCTCGATGGCGTCGTCGAGGAACCGGTCGACCAGCACCGGCTGCTCCGGAGTGATCTCGGTGGCGCGGGCGATGTAGCCCGCCAGCGACTCCTCGTCGTAGACGATCTCCATGCCGCGGCCGCCGAGGACGTACGACGGCCGCACCAGCACCGGGTAGCCGATCCCGGCGGCGATCTCGCTTGGCCCCGTCGAACGTGGTGGCGGTGCCGAACTTCGGCGCGGGCAGACCGGCCTGGACCAGCACCTTGCCGAACTGCGCCGCGATCCTCGGCCAGGTGGATCGCCTCGGGCGTGGTGCCCACGATCGGCACACCCGCGTCGGCCAGCCGCTGCGCCAGACCCAGCGGCGTCTGTCCGCCGAGCTGCACGATCACGCCGGCGACGGTGCCCGACCGCTGCTCGGCGTGCACGACCTCCAGCACGTCCTCGAACGTGAGCGGCTCGAAGTACAGGCGGTCGGAGGTGTCGTAGTCGGTGGAGACGGTCTCCGGGTTGCAGTTGACCATCACCGTCTCGTAGCCGGCCTCGCGCAGCGCCAGCGCGGCGTGCACGCACGAGTAGTCGAACTCGATGCCCTGACCGATGCGGTTCGGCCCGGAGCCCAGGATCAGCACCTTCGGCCGCTCCGGCTGCGGGGCCACCTCGGACTCGGCCGCCGGGTCGAGTTCGTAGGTGCAGTAGTGGTACGGCGTCTTGGCCTCGAACTCGGCGGCGCAGGTGTCGACCGTCTTGTAGACCGGCCGGACGTCCACTGCCGCAGCGCTCGCACGCCGTCCTCGCCGGCCAGCTCGGGGCGCAGGACCGCGATCTGCCGGTCCGACAGACCCGCGCTGCTTCGCGCGGCGCAGTAACGGCTCGTCCAGCACCGGCGCGTCGAGCAGCTCTGTCGCAGCTCGCCGAGCTACACGATCTGGTCGAGGAACCACGGGTCGATCCGGACGCCTGGCAGACTGCTCGACGGTCGCGCCGAGCCGAGCGCGCGCTCGACCGTGTACAGGCGGCCGTCGTGGCGGCGCTCAGCTCCTCCAGAGAGGACTCCAGGTCGGCCCTCCGGGTCGGGCTGCGTCCAGAACCCGGCCGCCTTGGTCTCCAGCGAGCGCAGCACCTTGCCGAACGCCTCGGTGAAGTTGCGGCCGATCGACATGGCCTCGCCGACCGACTTCATCGTCGTGGTCAGCGTGGGGTCGGCGCCGGGGAACTTCTCGAACGCGAACCGCGGCGCCTTGACGACGACGTAGTCGAGCGTCGGCTCGAAGCACGCCGGGGTCTCCTTGGTGATGTCGTTGCGATCTCGTCCAGCGTGTAGCCGATCGCGAGCTTCGCGGCGATCTTCGCGATCGGGAAGCCGGTCGCCTTGGACGCGAGCGCGACGACCGCGACACGCGCGGGTTCATCTCGATGACGACCAGGCGTCCGTCGGTGGGTCCATGGCGAACTGGATGTTGCAGCCGCCGGTGTCGACGCCGACCTCGCGGAGGATGTCGATGGAGACGTCGCGCATCGGCTGGTACTCACGGTCCGTGAGCGTCATAGCGGGGGCGACGGTGATCGAGTCGCCGGTGTGCACGCCCACGGGGTCGACGTTCTCGATCGAGCACACGATCACGACGTTGTCGCGGCCGTCGCGCATCAGCTCGAGCTCGTACTCCTTCCACCCGAGGACGACTCCTCGATCAGCACGTCGGGCCGGGGTACGCGGCGAGACCGCCGCCGGCGATCCGCTCCAGGTCCTCGTCGTGTACGCCATGCCGGAGCCGAGGCCGCCCATCGTGAACGACGGCCGCACCACGACGGGCAAGCCCAGTTCGGCGACGGTCTCGCGGACCTCGTCCATCGTCTTGCAGACACGCGAGCGCGGGACTCGCCGCCGATCCTGCGCACGATGTCCTTGAACTTCTGCCGGTCCTCGCCGCGCTGGATGGCGTCGAAGTCCGCGCCGATCAGCTCGACGTCGTACTTCTCCAGCATGCCGTGCTCGTGCAGCGCGATGGCGGTGTTGAGCGCCGTCTGGCCGCCCAGCGTCGCCAGGACGGCGTCCGGGCGTTCCTGCGCGATGACCTTCTCGACGAACTCGGCCGTGATCGGCTCGATGTAGGTGGCGTCGGCGAACTCGGGGTCGGTCATGATCGTCGCCGGGTTGGAGTTGACCAGGCTGACCCGCAGGCCCTCCTCGCGCAGCACCCGGCAGGCCTGGGTACCGGAGTAGTCGAACTCGCACGCCTGGCCGATGACGATCGGGCCGGAGCCGATGACCAGGATGTGCTTGAGATCAGTCCGCTTCGGCATCAGCTGGCCTCCTTCATCAGGGTCGCGAACCCGTCGAACAGGGACGCGGCGTCGTGCGGGCCCGCCGCGGCCTCGGGGTGGTACTGCACGGAGAACGCGGGGGCGTCGAGCAGCCGGACGCCCTCGACCGTGCCGTCGTTGGCGCAGTAGTGGCTGACAGGCGCCCGGCCGAACTCGGAGTCGAACTCCTCGCCCGGCTCGCCCTCCAGCGCGAACCCGTGGTTCTGCGCGGTGATGGCGACCTTGCCGGTGCTCGTCGATCACCGGGATGTTGATGCCTCGGTGGCCGAACCGCATCTTGTAGGTGCCGAGGCCGACCGCGCGCCCGAGGATCTGGTTGCCGAAGCAGATGCCGAACAGCGGCAGCTTGCGGCCCAGCACTTCCTTGGTGAGCGCGATCGCGTGGTCCTGCGTGGCCGGGTCGCCGGGACCGTTGGTGAGGAAGACGCCCGTCCGGGCTCACCTTCAGGATCTCGTCGAGCTGCTCGTCAACGGCAGCACGTGCACCTCGATGCCGCGCTCGGCGAACATCCGCGGGGTGTTGGACTTGATGCCCAGGTCGAGCGCGGCGACGGTGAACTTCTTCTCGCCGATCGCCTCGACCACGTACGGCTTGTCGGTGCGTGACGTCGACCGCGAGGTTCGCGCCGACCATCTGCGCGGCCGCGCGCACCTGGTCGAGCATGGTCGCGTTGTCGCTCAACGCGTCGCCGGAGAAGACGCCGGCGCGCATCGCGCCCTGCTCCCGGATGTGGCGGGTCAGCGTGCGGGTGTCGAGACCCGCGATGCCGACGATGCCCTGGTTCTGCAGCTCCTCGTCGAGACCGCGCTTGGACCGCCAGTTCGACGGCGTGCGCGCGGGATCACGGACCACGTAGCCGGCGACCCAGATCCGCGACGACTCGTCGTCCTCGTCGTTCCAGCCGGTGTTGCCGATCTGCGGCGCGGTCTGCACCACGATCTGGCGGTGGTAGGAGGGGTCGGTCAGGGTCTCCTGGTAGCCGGTCATGCCGGTGGAGAACACGACCTCGCCGAGTGCTGCGCCGGTCGCTCCGTACGCCTCGCCGCGGAAGACGCGACCGTCCTCCAGCACCAATGCCGCGTTCGTCACGCCTTGCCCTCCGTGTTGATCGGGTTCTGGCTCAGCGCCGCCACCCAGTTCTCGTAAACGTCTTTGTCGTCACCGCGGAAACCGGTGTCGAACAGGTGGCCCTGGTTCTCCCACTGGACCACCAGCAGTCCCTCTTCGCTGAACATCACCTTCCCGGCGAGCCCGCGGTCGGTGCGGGCGTCCCGGATGGACTCGGCGGGAATGAAGATCGGTGACGCGCCAACGCGTTCGATGGCGACGCCCTCGGGCACCAGGCTCAGCGTCGCCTCGGCGCGGTGGCCGATGTCGCCGACCTGGACGCGGTCCTGCCAGTTGCCCGCGTTCGTCGTTCCGATGTAGACACCCGTGGTCGCCAGCTTGGGCTCCCCCAGGGTTTCCGGCTTCGCGGGGAACGCGGGCAGGTCGGCCTGCTTGCGCTGACGCCGCTGCCAGCCGTGCCACATGCCGTAGACGCAGAGCGCGAAGAAGACGAAGACCGCCAGGACGAGAATCACGCGGGTCATTCGGCGATCCTCCCCGCCGAGTGCGGTCACGCGGCCACGCAAGATGGTGGCCGTCACCGTGCCGGGCAGCTCCATGCCCTCGAACGGGGTGTTGCCCGAGATGCTCGCGAGCTCCGCGCCGTTCACCGTCCACGTCGCGTCCGGGTCGACCAGCACGAGGTTCGCGGGCTCGCCGACCTCGATCGGACGGCCCTGGTCGGTCAGGCCGGCGATCTCGGCGGGCCGCTCGCTCATCACCCGTGCGACGCCGCGCCAGTCCAGCAGCCCGGTCTTCACCATCGTCTCGACGACGATGCCGAGCGCGGTCTGCAGGCCGAGCATGCCCGGACGGGCCGCCGACCACTCGCAGTCCTTGTCCTGAACCGCGTGCGGGGCATGGTCCGTGGCCACGCAGTCGATGGTCCCCTCGGCCAGCGCCTGCCGCAGCGCGTCGACGTCCTTCTGTGTGCGCAGCGGCGGGTTGACCTTGTTGATCGGGTCGTACGTGCTGAGCCGGTCGTCGGTCAGGATCAGGTGGTGCGGGGTGACCTCGGCGCTGACCTTGGTGCCGCGCGCCTTCGCCCACTTCAGGACGTCCGCGGTGCCGGTGGTGCTGACGTGGCAGACGTGCAGCTTCGCGTCGACCTGCTTCGCGAGGATGCAGTCGCGGGCGACGATCGACTCCTCGGCCGCCGCCGGCCAGCCCTGCAGGCCGAGCCTCGACGCGTTCTCGCCCTCGTGCGCCTGGGCACCGACGGTGAGCTTCGGTTCCTCGGCGTGCTGGGCGATGACGGCGCCCAGGGACTTCGAGTACTCCAGCGCCCTGCGCATGATCAACGGGTCGTGCACGCAGAGGCCGTCGTCCGAGAAGACCCGGACGTTCGCCTTGGACTTGGCCATCGTGCCGAGCTCGGCGAGCTTCTCGCCCTTGAGACCGACCGTGACGGCGCCGACCGGGTGGACGTCGACCAGGCCGACCTCCTGGCCGCGGCGGGCGACGTGCTCGACGATCACCGCGTTGTCGGCGACCGGGTCGGTGTTGGCCATCGCGAAAACGGCGGTGTAGCCACCGAGTGCGGCTGCTCGTGAGCCGGTTTCGATGGTCTCGGTGTCTTCGCGGCCGGGTTCACGCAGGTGGGTGTGCAGGTCGACGAAACCCGGCAGCAGAACCGCGCCGTTGCCTTCGATGACCTCCGCGTTCTCGTCCGTACCTTCGGCGATCACGCCGTCACGGATCAGAATGTCTTGCGGTTCCCCCTCGCCATAGGGCCTAACTCCCTTGAGTACCAAGGATTTCTTCACTTTTTATTTCCTCGTGAGCTGCAAATTTCCGGCGAGGGTTTCACTGTGTTTGATGGTTCGGTCGCAAGCTCCCTCACGAGTTTTCCTCCTCGTGGGCAAGCAGGTGGTACAGCACGGCCATGCGCACGTGGACACCGTTGCGGACCTGCTCGGTGATGGCGGCCTGCGGGCTGTCGGCGACGACGGAGGCGATCTCCATGCCGCGCAGCATCGGGCCGGGGTGCAGCACGACGGCGTGCTCGGGCAGCAGCTTCAGCCGCCGCTCGTTGAGGCCGTAGGCGATCGAGTACTCGCGGGAGCTCGGGAAGAACCCGCCGGTCATGCGCTCGGCCTGCACGCGCAGCAACATCACCGCGTCCTGCGACGCCAGTTCGCTGTCGATCTCGTGCGAGACCGTGACCGGCCAGTTCTCCACGCCCGTCGGCAGCAGCGTGGGCGGGGCGACCAGGGTGACCTCGGCGCCGAGCGCGTTGAGCAGGTGCACGTTCGACCGCGCGACCCGGCTGTGCAGGACGTCGCCGACGATCGCGACGCGGCGGCCGTCGAGGCTGCCCAGCCGGTCGCGCAACGTGGCGGCGTCGAGCAACGCCTGCGTGGGGTGCTCGTGCATGCCGTCGCCCGCGTTCACGACGGACGTGTTCGTGTGCTTGAGCCAGCCCGCGAGCCGGTGCGCCGCACCACTCGCCGGGTGCCGCACGATCACGCAGTCCGCGCCGGCGGCCTGCAGGGTCAGCGCGGTGTCACGGAGCGACTCGCCCTTGCTGACGCTGGAACCGCTGCTGCTGACGTTGATCACGTCCGCGGACATCCACTTGCCCGCGATCTCGAAGGAGACGCGGGTGCGGGTGCTGTTCTCGTAGAACATCGTGATCACGGTGCGGCCGCGCAGCGTCGGCAGCTTGCGGACCTCGCGGCCGAGCAGCGCCTGCTTCAGCCGGTCCGCCGTGTCGAGGATCGCGATCGCCTGGTCGCGGTCGAGGCCGTCGGTGGTGAGCAGGTGCTTCACTTCAGCACCACTCCGTCGCGGCCGTCGAACTCGTCCAGCATCACGACGACGTCCTCGGTCTTGGACGTCGGCAGGTTCTTCCCGACGTAGTCCGCGCGGATCGGCAGTTCGCGGTGCCCGCGGTCGACCAGCACGGCGAGCTGCACCGCGCGGGGGCGGCCGTGGTCGCGCAGCGCGTCGAGGGCGGCGCGGATGGTGCGGCCGGAGAACAGCACGTCGTCCACGAGCACGACGAGCTTGTCGTCGATGCCGCCGTCGGGCAGCCTCGTCGTCTCCAGCGGTCTGGTCGGGCCACGGCGGAGGTCGTCGCGGTAGAGCGTGATGTCGAGGGTGCCCTCGTGCACGGTCTTGCCGGAGAACTCGGCGATCTTGGCGGCCAGCCGGCGCGCGAGCGGGGCTCCCCGGCTGGGGATACCCATCAAGACGACGTCGGGTGCGCTCGGTGCATCGAGTGCGGTCTTCTCGATGATCTGATGGGCCATTCGGGCGACAGTGCGCGCGACATCACCGGCCGACAGGATCTCTCGATCCCCGGCCGGATCCGTCGCGCCACGTTGACGTGACGCCACGGCAGGACCTCCTTCCCCGCCTCACTGGACGGGTCCTTAAAGGACGTCGGACACCCGGTTACAACCGGGCTGACCTGCACGGTATCACCTACGCGCAGTCAACCTTCCGGGTGGTGTCGCAGGCGTGGCGCGCGTCTCGTCCTGAGATCAGCTTGACCTGTCGACCACGGCGAGTAATCATTACTCTGCGTATCGATCGAAGCCTCCCCGCAGCGTGCCCGTACTGCTGACGGGGCGAATGAACGGAGAACCGCCACATGGGCGACTACGCCAAGGCGCTGGGGGCCAAGCTCCGCGCTATCCGCCAGCAGCAGGGTCTGTCCCTGCACGGCGTCGAGCAGAAGTCCGGCGGTCGCTGGAAGGCCGTGGTCGTCGGCTCCTACGAGCGCGGTGACCGCGCGGTGACCGTGCAGAAGCTGGCCGAGCTGGCCGACTTCTACGGGGTTCCCGTCGCCGAGCTGCTCCCCGAGGGCCGCGTGCCGTCGGGAGCCGAGCCGGCTACCAAGATCGTGATCAACCTGGAACGGCTCCAGCAGCTGCCGGTCGAGAAGGTGGGCCCGCTGGCCCGCTACGCCGCGACCATCCAGTCGCAGCGCGGTGACTACAACGGCAAGGTGCTCTCGATCCGCACCGAGGACCTGCGTTCACTGGCGATCATCTACGACATGACGCCCGGCGAGCTGACCGAACAGCTCATCGACTGGGGTGTGCTGCCTCCCGAGGCCCGCCCCGCCAAGGAAGACTGAAAACTTCACGCTCGGTTGCGGTTCCCCGGCGTCCAGCCAGTCGCCCAACGGACGTCGAGGGAGCTGCTGCTGCATTAGTGGCTTTTCGGCTCATTCGGGTGAAAACAGTCGCCGTACGTGCTCCCGGTCCGTGATCGCGTGAATCGCCGCGATCTTCTGCTCGCGCACCGTGAACGCCACCAGCGCCGCCGGCCGGTCGCCGTCCATTGAGACGAGCCCCGCCTCGCCACCGACCGTCGCCGGTTCCATGCACGGCGCCCGCAGCAGCGCCGCCTTCGGCCCCACCATCTCCTGGCCGCGCAACCAGATCCCCTCCGCCCGCAGCGTGACCGCCGGGTCCAGCACCTCCTCGCCGCGCACGAACGCGTCGACCACCTCGCGCTGCCGCGGCAGTCCGACGTCGGGCACCGGCCGGTTGGTGATCCGCTGCCGGGCCCTCGCCTCGACCTGCAACGCACCGAGCGGCGTCCGTCCGATCAACGGCGCGACCTGCTCGAACGGCTCCTGGAACATGTCGTGCAGCACGAACGCGACCCGTTCGTCCGGCGTGAGCGCATCGAGTGCGGTGAGCACGCCCAGCCCGACCTCGCTGTTCGGCCCCGTGGTGACCACCGGGTCCGGCATCTCGAACCCGCCCCTGGGCCGCACCCGCAGCATCGTGAGGCTCACGCGCGCGACCACAGTGCTCAGCCAGCCCGGCTCACCGTTCTTCGCGTTCTTGCGGCGAGCCTCCCGCACCGCTTCGGCGGCGTCGGCGAACCGGCCGAGCAACCGGTAGGCGAGTCGGTCCTCGTGGTCCAACTCCGCGATCATCGTTGGTCCCCTTCGTTCGAGCGCCCTCACATCTTCGGGGCTCTCGACGTGACCGGCTCGCCCAGTCTCACTGCACAAGCGCGGCGAGCTGCGCCTTGTCCTGGATGGTGTGGATCGCGACGATCTTGTCGTCGCGGACCGTGAAGGCCATCGCGGAGAACAGCACGCCGTCCATCCACGTGATGAACCCGGCCTCGCCGCCGATGAGGACCTCGCGGATCTCCGCCGTCGTCGCGAGCTTGCGGAACATGCTCGCCCGGCCGGCCACCGTGCGGCCGCCGATGACTTCCAGCGCACCGGCCCGGAGCACGACCTCGGGATGCAGCACCGACACCAGCCCCTCCAGATCACCTTCGCGCGAGGCCTTGAGGAACGCGTGCACCACTTCCCGCTGCTTCGGCAGGTCGACGTTCGGCTGCGGCCGGTCCTGCACACGTTTGCGCGCCCGGGACGCGAGCTGACGCGTGGTCGTCGGCGTCTTGTCGATCAACGGCGCGATGTCGTCGAACGGCACCGCGAACATGTCGTGCAGCACGAACGCCAGCCGCTCGTCAGGCTTGAGGGTGTCGAGCACGATCAGCATCGCCAGCCCGACCTCGTCCCTGGCAACAGCCTGGTGCTCGGGCTCCTCGTGCGCGTCGATCACCGGGTCCGGCATCTCGAACGCGTGCTCCCGCCGGTCCCTGAGCATGTTCAGGCACACCCGCGCGACGACGGTCGTGAGCCAGCCCTGCGGGTTCTCGACCTCGCTGGTGTCGGCCCGGTCGACTTTGAGCCAGGCCTCCTGCAGCGCGTCGTCCGCCTCGGCGAACGACCCGAGCATCCGGTGGGCCACCGCCCTGAGCCGGGTCCGCTCCTGCTCGAACTGCGCGATCACGCGGGGCTTCCTCCTCCGATGGGCCTGCAGAAGTAGACCCGTCGCGGACACCCGACGTGACAGCTTCGCGCTGTGTCGACGGTCACGCCAGGCCTGTCAGCGAGTTCCTGGCCGCCGGGTGATCAGACGAGTACGTCGGACTCCTGCCACTCCACGCACGTAGGCCTTCGCCCGGTCTTCATGAACTCCAGCAATGCCTGCCGCAGAAGCGAGAGAGGGATGGCGGCGTCCGGAGGGAACCGTGTCCGCGTGTCGAAGTCGATGTAGAGCGCGGCGGGGCTGACATCGTCGGCAAGGGTGCGTCGGCTGACCCGCGAGTAGAAGTCGCCAGCGGCTTCGTCACCGTGAAAGTCAGGCGATCCGAAGGCGTGAATGGCGCCTACCCCGGCCTCGGCGTCGACGTCGAACTTGAGTTGATGGTCAGGCAGGTTCAGCGGACCGAAGGTCGGACGCCCTTGCGCGCAAACGGGCGTCGGATGCGGCTGCTTGTACGCGAGCACCTCTTCGAGCGCTCGTTCCAGTTCCGGCTCCGACCGCACCGTGACGGGGTCGTCGGCCTGGTTGGTCTCGGTGAAGTACCACAGGTCCAGGGCGTGCTTCACCTCGCGCTCCTTCCGTGGAACGTACGAGTGCCCCTCGGATCATGCACCGTCAGGGTCTGGCCTGGTCGAAGAATGTAGGGCAGCAGACTCTTGCAGGAGTACGGCCCACCACACATCACGTTGTTGACAACCAGTTCAGCGAGCGCTCTCCGCTGTTGCGCAACCGCCAGGCCACCTTGCCTTCGACGTGTTCACCGATGGTGACACCGCCGACCCCACCCGGTGGAAACCCTTCGTTACGCAGATGGTCAGCGATGTCCCGGTGCTCGCCACCGAGTTCCTGACCGCTCTGCACCACATCGGTGTCGCCGTCCTCGTCACGGTGGACACCGCTGGTGATGTAGTCCGGAAGCTGTCGGAGCTGCCGTTCGATCCACACCTGGTCGGGCACCGCAGATCCTGCGGGCGAGGCCGGGATGACCGCGGCCGGTGAAGCCGGCCCCACCACGGAGCGGATCTGTCCGTCGATCTTCGAGTGGAGGCGCGCCAGGCGGTCGATCGTCTCCTCGCACCCGCGGATCACGTGGTCCCAGGCGGCACCGACCTGATCCGCCTCTGCTTCCAACCCACGTGCGCCTTCGGTCGCGCCGGTGATCAGCGTCCGGGCATCGAGAACGAGCTGACGCGCCTCACCGAATGCCGCAGCTGCCTGATCGGCCTTGGCGGCGGCCTGGCTCAGACCGTCCGCCACCTCCCCCAGCGAAGCCACCTAAGAGCTCCTTTGCGCGTGGGAGGAGTTCCTGGCCGCCGAGTGATCAGACAGTGGCGACGAACGCGCGCCACGGCGAGGTGCTGAAGGCCAGCACCTCACCGGCGACGTTCTTCGAGTCACGGACGAGCGCGTCGTGGGTCAGCGAGACCTCGACGCACGCACCGTCTTCGTGACCCACCGCTGTAGCTGCTCTTCCGCCATGCGCGGTCCTGGATCATCGAGTTCCTCTCGCGGACGGCCGACGTACTCCGCCAGCTTCCTCCGCGATTGTTCCGCATCCAAAGCGACTTGCTCCAGGCGATGGAAGGTCCAGCCTGGTCCTTGCGATGGCACCTGATCCTGCACGAACAGCTTCGCCAGATCGGTCTCGCTGTAGGCGATCGGCATCGCCTTCTCGTACTCCCACAGCACGTAGCAGGCCGAGATGGCGAGCACCTCCGCGGGCACGATCCGGATGAGGTGGGCGTTGAAGTACAACTTCACGTACTGCTCCTCCATGACCTGGTCGTCGCCGAGGCGCTGCTGCAGCGCCAGCTCATGGATGTAGAACAAGCAATCCGGCCGATCGTGTTTCCGCAGGATCGCCTGACGGTCCATCCGCATCTGCACGAGCGTCGGGGATCCGCTCCTCCAGCCACCACTCCGGTGGCCCGGAACACGCTCTCGGCGTACGCCGCCGTTTGCAGCAAGTCCTGGCACTGTCAGCGACGTCGTAGCTGGTGATCGTGGTGGCCGTGGACTCGGCCATAGCGGCCGTGCGCAGGTTGCCGGGCACCTGCACGATGTATTCCTCAAAGGCGTTGCGGTAGCGGCGTTTGAAGTCCTCGAAGAAGTCGATGTCCTTGCCGCACATCGTCAGGTACTGCACGAGGTCGATCTCGCTGGGCCGCGCCTTGCCGTGCTCGATGTTGGACACCTTGCTGGGATCCCAGCCGAGCCGGACGGCCAGCGCGACGCCGTTGAGCTTGGTGCAGGTCTCGCGCAGCCGTCGCAGCTCGTCGCCTAGGTCCCGGCTGTACGCGGTGGATGGGGTGCTGTGGGCCATGCGGCCGACGCTAGGTCTTGTTCTCAGTCCACGAAACTGGCTCGTTCGGGTGAAAACGGAGAACGGCGACGGTGCGGGCGTCGACCGCAACGGTGACATGCTGGCTAGGCGCAATGCCGGTCGTTTAGACATTACAGCTGGTCAGATGCCTCGCCGCAGACTTTGAGGTGGAGCAGGCGGTGTCTGACCGCACTGTGGTCGACGCGGCCGCCAAAGCCAGTGGCGGGAACGCTCTCAACGCTGTGAACAGCCAGGTTGGTAGTAGTTATGCGCTCGATGATCATGAGTTGGTAGTACTTGCACACACCTAACCCGCCATGAGAGCGCGAAAATCGAGATCAGCATCACCGCTGGAATGCCCGACACGCGGCCCGTCGAGGGCCACAGCCTGCGCATACCCCTCAAGCGACCGGCATTGTGGCTAGGTGACCACCTCTGACGAAGATCTTCTCGCCGATCGCACCCCGCTGCCGTCCGGACTGGACTCCCGGCTGCGCGACCACCTCACGTTCCTGATCGAGGTCGACAAGCTGAAGACCGTTCTGCGCCAGTCCCCTCTCGCGGCGGCTGACCGGCGGGAGAACGACGCGGAGCACTCCTGGCACCTCGCGCTGATGGTCATGGTCCTCGCCGAGTACGCCGACGAACCCATCGATGTGGGTCACACGATCAAGCTCGTGGTGGTGCACGACCTCGTCGAGATCTACGCGGGCGACACGCCGCTCTACGACGCAGAGTTGGGCACGAGTCAGCAGGAACGCGAAGAGGACGCCGCGGACCGGTTGTTCGGCATCCTGCCGGAGGACGCGGCACAAAAGCTCCGGGCGCTGTGGGACGAGTTCGAGGCGCGGGAGACGCCCGAAGCGCGGTTCGCCAAGGCCATGGACCGGTTCCAGCCGTTGTTGCTCAACTGGATGGCCAAGGGCGGGACCTGGCGCACGCCTGGCGTCACCGCGGACACCGTGCGCGGTCGCAAGGCGGTCATCGGCGAGGCCTCGACGACGCTCTGGGAGACGGCCAAGCACCTGATCGACGAGGGTGAGCGCCGCGGCTGGGCGCGCACCGACTGAAACGCCGAACGGCCGCCCCGCAAGTGGGGCGGCCGCCAGTGAGAACAGGAACTACAGGACGGCGCGCAGCTGGTCCGCGATGACCGCGATCCGGCCGAGCACACCGTTCACGAACCGGGGCGAGTCGTCCGTCGAGAGGCCCTTGGCCAGCTCCACGGCCTCGTCGATCGCCACCGCGTCCGGCACGTCGGCCGCCCACAGCAGCTCGTACAGGCCGAGCCGCAGCACCGCGCGGTCGACCGCGGGCATGCGCTGCAGGGTCCAGCCCTCGGCGTGCTCCGAGATGAGGTCGTCGATGCGCGCGCGGTGAGCGGTGACGCCCTCGACGAGCGTCACCGTGTAGTCGTTGATCGGCGGGACGTCGGCAGACCCGATGCGCGAGGCCAGCAGCGTCACGGCGTCGCTGCCGAGGATGTCGGCTTCGTAGAGGAAGTCGACCGCGCGCTTGCGGGCCTTGCTACGAGCACCCATCAGGACTTGTCACTGATGCGGCCGAGGTAGCGGCCGTCGCGGGTGTCGACCTTGATCTTCTCGCCGGTCGTGACGAACAGCGGGACCTGGATCTCGGCGCCGGTCTCCAGGCGGGCGGGCTTGGTGCCGCCGGTGGAGCGGTCGCCCTGCAGGCCGGGGTCGGTGTGCTCGATCACGAGCTCGACCGAGGTCGGGAGCTCGATGAACAGCGGCACGCCCTCGTGCGTGGCGACCATCGCCTCCTGGTTCTCCAGCAGGTAGTTCGCGGCGTCACCGACGGTCTCGGTCGCGACCGGGATCTGGTCGAAGGTGTCACCGTCCATGAAGATGAAGTCGGTGCCTTCCTTGTACAGGTAGGTCATGCCGCGCTTGTCCACGGTGGCGGTCTCGACCTTGGTGCCCGCGTTGAAGGTCTTGTCGACGACCTTCCCGGTCAGCACGTGCTTGAGGGTCGTGCGCACGAAGGCGCCACCCTTGCCGGGCTTGACGTGCTGGAACGCGGTGACGGTCCAGAGCTGGCCGTCGAGGTTCAGCACCAGGCCGTTCTTCAGGTCGTTCGTGGTGGCCACGGTGGGATTTCTCCTGTGTAGGACGGGGATGTCAGACGACCACGAGTTCCTTCGTGGTCAGGGTGAGGAGCTCCGGCCCGCTTTCGCGCACCACGAGGGTGTCCTCGATGCGGACCCCGCCCCGTCCCGACAAGTAGACGCCGGGCTCGACGGTGACCGCCATACCGGCCGAAAGTGTACCGGCACCCGCCTTCGACAACGCCGGTGCCTCGTGGATCTCCAGGCCGACCCCGTGCCCGAGGCCGTGCACGAACTCACTCCCGTGCCCGGCCTTCTCGATCACCTCGCGCGCCGCGTGGTCGACGTCGCTCACGCTGACGCCGGGCTTCAGCGCGGCGCGCCCGGCCGCCTGCGAGCGCGCGACCAGGTCGTACAGCTCGCGCTGCCAGTCGGCGGGCCGGCCGAGGACCAGCGTGCGGGTCATGTCCGAGTGGTAGCCGTCGACCAGCGCGCCGAAGTCGAGCTTGATGAAGTCGCCCGCGTGCAGCACCGCGTCCGTCGGCGTGTGGTGCGGCACCGCCGAGTTCGCGCCGAACGCCACGATCGACGAGAACGACGGGCCCTCCGCGCCATGGTCGAGCATGCGGCTTTCCAGCTCGCGCGCGATCTCACGTTCCGTGCGACCTGCCCGCAGCCCGCCGTGCCCGATCAACGCCCCCAGCGCCCGGTCGGCCGCCGCGCACGCCATCCGCAGGGCCTCGATCTCGACCTCGTCCTTGACCAGCCGCAGCTTCTCGACCAGGCCACCGGCCTTGGTGAGCTCGGCCTTCTCGGCGGCCTCGTCGAGCGCGTCCAGCCCGTCCACCGTGACGTGGTGGCTCTCGAACCCGAGCCGCCCCTTGGCCCGCCCGGCCAGCGCGAGGTCGCACGGCCGGTCGATGAGCCGCTCCAGGTCCGGCACCTGCTTCGCCGACTGGGTGAGATAACGGCCGTCGGTGCAGAACACCGACTTGTCGTCCCCGTCCGCATCGATGAGCACAGCGGCGTTCGATCCGGTGAACCCGGTGAGATACCGGACGTTCAGCAGGTTCGTGATGAGCAGCGCGTCCAGGTTCGCGGCCTGGAGCTCTGCGCGCAGGGCGGTGCGGCGAGCGGCGTACGACGACATGTCTCGCAGCGTACGGCCAGTCCTAAGCTGTCCGCATGCGTCCTTGGTTCGTCCGTGCGTTGTGGATGGGGCTCCTGCACGGGGCCGTGCAGACCGGCGTGGCGGCGGTGGGCGTGCGTAGCCCCGAGGCCGGTTCGGTCCGCCCCATCGCCATCGGCCTGCTGATCGCCGCCGCCGTCCTGTGGGGCGCGGTCGACACGCTCCGCGACCTGCCGTCGCGCGGCATGCAGTGGTTCATCGCCGCGCTGATCGCCGGTCCCTTCGCGGGGGCCCTCGGCGTGATCGGCTCGGCCCTGCTGGTCGACCAGACCGGTCAGGAGGCGCTGTGGGTGGCGCTGACGGGCGGGGCGGCGTTCACGGCGTTGCTGATCCTCGCCCCGGCCGGACTCGGCATGCTGCTCGGCGGCCTACTGCTGCCGAAGGACTCCGCTAGTCCGCGGCACCCACAGTGAGCCGGTAGCGCGCCGACGTCGCGAAGCCGCCCGACGCCCCCTCGATCCGCAGCTCGTGCTCCCCCGCGCTCAACGGCGGGATCCACGCCCACAGCCCACACGCCTTGCCCGACGAACGCCCCGCGCGCAGGCCCATCACGTTGTCGCGCGCGGCCTCGATGGTGATCGCGATCGGCTTGATGCGCCGCAGCTCGACCAGCTGCCCGTCGAGCGTCACCGAGCCCTTCGCGCTGGTCATGAACGTGGCGCAGTTCGAGGTGGTGTTGACCGCCGGGCCGGCGAGTGGCCGACCGGCGGGCACCCGGCACGCCCGGTCCACCGAGCCGCCGAACGTCCCGGCGAAGAACCACACGTCCGAGGGCTGGTCCTCGTTGCAGAACTCACCGGTGGAGTCGACCACGGGGTTGCGCTCCTCCGGGCTCGACAACGCCCAGGTCCACCACCGTGCCTGCAGGTCCTTGTCCGACGGCCGGTCCCCCGGCAGCGACTGGGCTCGGGGCGATCCCGGGTGGACGGTCGTGCACCCGGCCAGCAGCAGGGCAAGGGCGGCGATGAGCAATCTCGGCACGGGCGGCATGGTCGCACGCCGCGGCGTTTCAGGCGGCCGGAATTATCTGGGCCACCAGCTCGACCTCGAAGCCGTCCTCGTTCTCCAGGAACGCGGCGTAGTGGTCCGGACCGCCGGCGAACGGATGCTTGTCCGCGAACATCAGCCGCCAGCCGTGCTGCTCCGCTTCCGTCGTCAGCCCGTCCACGTCCTCGCGGGTGCCGGCGTGCAGGGCGAGGTGGTTGAGGCCGGCTTTCATCCGATCGTGTGGCCCGGTCAGAGCCGGGGACTGCTCGACGACGACGTAGGTCTCGTCGAACCTCCAGCTGACGCCCGCGTTCCAGCGCTGAAACTCGGTCCAGCCGAGCGCCGGGAAGAGCCACCCGAAAGTGGATTCGGCGCGGGCCAGGTCCGGCACCCACAGCTCGACGTGGTGAAGCATCCGCGGTCCTTCCGGGATCATTTGGACACATGCGCAACAACGTGTCGGGCGAGGTCCGCGACAACGGCACGGTCGTGCAGGTCGACCAGGTGCACGGCGACATCCTGCTGCACAAGCGATCGTCACGCCGCCAGTGGATCACCCCGGCGAGAACCACCCTCGTGGTGCGAACGCTCCTCGCGCTCCTGCTGATCGGCGGCGAGCAGTACGCGTTCGGCGCTCTCGGCGACAACACTTTTCCCGAGGGGGAGAGCATTCGCCCGGCCGGTGTCGACGAGGACAACATCGCACAGATGGTCGTGTCCATGCTGCGGCGGTGCGCGACCGAGGTGGTCACCGCCCCGGCCAACTGCCCGCAGCGGGAGGTCGTGGCGCCGGAGGCGTACGACCTCGAGTGGCAACTCGTCGGCGACCCGCGGGACGACATGCGGATTCGTTGGTACCGCGACAGGTTCTACATCAGCGGCGCCGCGGTCATGACACTTTCCGACAAGACCGCCGACATGTTCAGCAGCGAGGTGAGCAAAGTCCCGTTCGGCGCTGAACTGACCTGGCGTGATCGGCCGTCCGGCTTTCCGGGAGACCATCTGCGGTTCACCGAGCGGGCTGCGGTGGGCATCGGCATGAAGCAGGGCTTCGAGCTCACCGGACTCGATTTCCTCCACACGATCCAGGTCGAGTTCTTCGCCTGCATCACGAGCACCTTCTCACCCATGGCCGTCGGCTGCCCGCGTACGAGCCACACTCCGGTCCGCGATGTTCGGTCTCGTCCACGTGATCGCCAGCTACTCGGCCACCCTTTACGACCGTGACGGCGCGCGGCTGTACATCCAGAGCGGGACGTACGTCGCCACGCTGATTCGCGAGGACGGAACCGCGCGCCTGCTGGAGATCAGGCACGTCCCTTGAGCGACAGCCAGCGCAGCGCGAGCAGGTAGCCCTCCACGCCCAGCCCGACGATCACACCGCTCGCGATCGCCGAGATGACGCTGTGGTGCCGGAACTCCTCGCGCTGGTGGATGTTCGAGATGTGCACCTCGACCAGCGGCCCGGTCAGCTGCGAGCACGCGTCGCGCACCGCGATCGAGTAGTGCGTCCAGGCGGCGCCGTTCAGCACGACCGGGATCGACGCGTCGGCGGCCTCGTGCAGCCACGCGACCATCTCGCCCTCGAAGGCGGTCTGGCGGACCTCGACGTCGAAGCCGAGTTCCTTGCCCTCCGCCACGCACATCTCGACGAGGTCGGCGTGGGTGGTGCTGCCGTAGATGAGCGGCTCGCGGGTGCCGAGGCGGTCGAGGTTGGGGCCGTTCAGGACGAGGACCTTCACAGCAGCACCGTGCCAGATCCGGACGGCTTGGGCTCGGCGGCGACCGCGGAGTAGGCGGCGGCGATCAGGGACGGGTCCGGGCCCTCCAGGCGGCCGGGCTTGGCCAGGCCGTCGAGCACCACGAAGCGCAGCACGCCCGCCTTGTTCTTCTTGTCGACCTTCATGCCCTCCATCAGCTGCGGCAGGGCGTCCGGGTCGTAGGAGACCGGCAGGCCCAGCAGCTGCAGCACGCGGCGGTGGCGGTCGGCGGTCTCGTCGTCCAGGCGGCCGGCCAGGCGGGCCAGTTCGGCGGCGAACACCAGGCCGACGCTGATCGCGGCGCCGTGGCGCCAGCGGTAGCGCTCGCGGCGTTCGATGGCGTGGCCCAGGGTGTGGCCGTAGTTCAGGATCTCGCGCAACGACGACTCGCGCAGGTCGTTCGTGACGACGTCGGCCTTGATCTGGATCTTGCGGCGGACCAGCTCGGCCAGCACCTCGCCGGTGGGGTCGAGCGCCAGCGCGGGATCGGCCTCGATCAGGTCGAGGATGACCGGATCGGCGATGAAGCCGCCCTTCACGATCTCGGCCATGCCGGCGATGAGCTCGTTGCGCGGCAGGGTTTCCAGGGTCGCCAGGTCGACGAAGATGGCGTCCGGCTCGTAGAACGTGCCGACGAGGTTCTTGCCCGCGTCGGTGTTGATGCCGGTCTTGCCGCCGACCGCCGCGTCGACCATGCCGAGCAGCGTCGTCGGGATGTTCACCAGGCGCACGCCGCGCATCCAGGTGGAGGCGACGAAGCCCGCGAGGTCGGTCACCGCGCCGCCGCCCAGGCCGACGACGACGTCCTGGCGCGACAGGCCGATCTTGCCGAGCACGTCCCAGCAGAAGCCGGCGACCGCGAGGTCCTTGCCGTCCTCGGCGTCCGGGACCTCGACGCGGTGCGCGTCGGCGCCGGCCGCCTTCAGCTCGTCGACCAGCACCTCGGCCGTCGCGGCGAGCGTCGGCTGGTGCACGATCGCGATCTTGGCCGTGCCCTTCAGGAACTCGACGATGTCGCCGAGCAGGCCCCGGCCGACCACCACGTCGTAGGGCTTCTCCGCGGCGACCCGGATCCGGACAGGCTCGGTCATTCCCCAACTCCCTTGATCACCGCGTCGGCCACGTCCTGCGGCGGGAGCGAGTCGGTCAGCACCTCGACCGTCGCCACCTCCCGGTACAGCGGCAGTCGCGCGTCCAGCAGCGCCTTGAACGTGGCCCGCGGGTTCACCCCGGACAGCAACGGCCGCGCGGACGACAGCCCGGTCCGGCGCACGCCCTCCGCCATGCCCACGTTCAGGAAGACGACGGTGTGCTCACGAAGGCGTTCACGGGTGACCGCGGACAGCACCGCGCCGCCGCCGAGCGCCAGCACGCCCTCGTGCTCGACGAGTGCCTTGGCGACCGCTTCCTCTTCCATGGCACGGAAAACGGGCTCGCCGTCGGTGGTGAAGATGTCCGAGATCGGCTTGCCGGCCAGCGCGACGATGTCGCTGTCGACGTCGCGGAACGGCAGGCCCAGCCGCGCCGCCAGCAGCTCACTGATCGTGGTCTTGCCGGCCCCGGGAGGACCGACCACGACGAATCGAGGGCTCACAGCCCCTCCCAGCGGGCTTCCAGCGCCTTGAGGTACGCGTGGGCGTTGCGGCGGGTCTCCTCCAGCGAGTCGCCGCCGAACTTCTCCAGCGCGGCCTCGGCGAGCACCAGCGCCACGACGGACTCCAGCACCACACCGGCGCGCGGCACGGCGCACACGTCCGACCGCTGGTGGATCGCGACGGCCGGCTCACCGGTGCGAACGTCCACGGTGGACAGTGCACGCGGGACGGTCGAGATGGGCTTCATCGCAACGCGCGCACGGAGGATCTCGCCGTTGGTGATGCCGCCTTCGAGGCCACCGGCGCGGTTCGAGCGCCGCGTGACACCGACCGGGCCGCTGCCGCGGTCGATCTCGTCGTGCGCCTGCGAACCCCAGCGGCGCGCGGACGTGAAGCCGTCGCCGATCTCCACGCCCTTCATGGCCTGCACGCCCATCAGGGCGGCGGCCAGGCGCGCGTCGAGGCGGCGGTCCCAGTGCACGTGCGAGCCGAGGCCCGGCGGCAACCCGTACGCGAGCACCTCGATCACGCCGCCGACGGTGTCAGCGGACTTCTGCACGGCCTCGACCTCGGCGACCATGGCCTCGGTGCCGCGCGCGTCGAAGCAGCGCACCGGCGACTCGTCGATCGCGGGCAGGTCGTCCGGCGTGGGCAGCGCGGCGTCCTCGGGCGTCTCGGCCGTGCCGATGGACACCACGTGGCTGAGGATCTGCACGCCCAGCAGCTGCTGCAGGAACTGCCGCGCCACCGTGCCCAGCGCTGTGCGCGCCGCGGTCTCCCTGGCGGAGGCGCGCTCCAGCACCGGACGGGCCTCGTCGAAGCCGAACTTCTGCATGCCCGGCAGGTCCGCGTGACCGGGCCGGGGCCGGGTGAGGGCCTCGTTGCGGCCGGTCGGCTTGAGCAGGCTCGGGTCGACGGGGTCCGGCGACATGACGGTCTGCCACTTCGGCCACTCGGAGTTGCCGATGGTGACCGCGACCGGGCCGCCCTGGGTCTTCCCGTGGCGCACGCCGCCGAGGATCTCGACCTCGTCCTGCTCGAACCCCATCCGGGGCGAGCGGCCGAAACCGAGCCTGCGGCGCCCCAGCTGGGCGACCAGGTCGTCGGTGGTCACCTCCACGCCGGCGGGCATGCCCTCCAGCACGGCGACGAGGGCGGGGCCGTGTGACTCTCCAGCGGTGATCCAGCGCAGCACGTCGACAATCCTTTCACAGCGCGGTCAAGGCCCAGGTGGCAGCCAGCAGTCCGGGCCCGTGCGGCACCTCGCGCGTGCGCCGCACCGCCGCGACGACGAGTGTGACCGCACTGGACAGGATCGCCGCAGGTAAGAGCAACGGCAGCGTGAGCGCCGCGCCGAGGCCGAACGCGAGCTTCACGTCCCCGCCGCCCATCAGCGCCGGACGCCATCTCCGCACGACGAGATGAGCACCACCGAAAACGAGCGCGGACAGGAGCGCGGCTCCCAGCCTGTGGAACTCCAGGAGCAGCAGCGCGCCGCCCAGCGGCAAGGTCAGCGCGTCCGGCAACCGGTGGTGCCGCAGGTCGATCACCGCGAGCACGACGCCGAACCACGCGAGCAGGTACGCGCTCGGTGGGGCGTCGAGGAAGCTGGCGACCGTCCACAACGAACCCAGGGCGGACGCGAGCAGAACCGTGGTCATGGCACCACGGTCCTGCTCGGCACGTCGCCGGCCAAATCGCGACCGGTCGTGAACGGTCCATTCACGCACGGCCCAACCGTGCCTCAATCCGGGCTGGGAAAACGCCCGAACCGGTGGCCCGGCAGGCTCGCGCAGGGGTACCCCCGGCCGGGGATCCCCTCGCAACCCAACCTGGTGGCGCGGCTCGCAACGTTGGCGGTGAATTCACGCTCAGCAGGACACCTCGCGGCAGTCTGACCGCGAATTCCCACGGCAACGTTGCGAGCCACGCCACCAGCCAGCACCACCGACAAGATCAGCGAGACCAGTCGAACAGGGCGTCGTTCGCCGCCACGTCCACGTCCAGGGCGAGGTCGCCCAGCACCTCGGCGGAGGCGTCCAGCGCGATCACCGGGCAGATCGGGGCGAACCCGGCCGCCTCGACCTCGGCCGGGTCCCAGGTCACGATCCGCTGACCGGCCCGGACCTCCTCGCCCTTGACCACGTGCAGCTCGAAGCCCTCGCCCTTGCGCTTCACGGTGTCGATCCCGAGGTGCACCAGGATCGCGGCACCATCGCCGTTGGCCACCACGAACGCGTGCGGGTGCAGCGTCACGATCGTGCCGTCGAGCGGTGCGACGACGTCGGCCTTGACGCGTGCGGGCTCGACCGCGACGCCCGGCCCGACCATCGCCTGCGAGAAGACCGGGTCCGGCACGGCTGAGAGCGCGACCACGCGGCCGGCGACGGGGCTGCCGACGCGGACGGTCACAGCAGGTCCTCGATGTCCTGCGCGATGGTGTCCGCCTCGGGGCCGACGATGACCTGGACGACGGCGCCCGCCCGCACGACGCCCATCGCGCCGGCGGCCTTCAGCGCCGCCTCGTTCACCAGCGAACCGTCGTTGAGCTCGCAGCGCAGGCGCGTGATGCACCCCTCGAGCTCGATGATGTTGTCCGCGCCACCCAGCGCGGCGAGGATCTTCTCCGGCCTCTCGTCAGCCACGTTCGTACCTCTCGTTCCCGTAACAGCGGTTGACACCCGCTCGGTGCGCGGAGCATTCTGCCGCACCAACTGGTCTAGACCGGAAAGTACCACTGCGAGGAGGTGAGCGAATGCACGAGATCGTGGACGGACCCAAGCCCAAGCACGCGCAGCTGCGCGAAATCCTGCGGCGGCTGGCCGAACAGGACCTCGCGCCGGGCTCGCCCATTCCGTCCGAACGCGACCTCGCGGAGCGGTACGGAGTCTCCCGCATCACGGTGCGGGCGGCAGTGGGCCAACTGGTCGCCGAAGGTCTGCTCACGCGGGCCAAGGGGCGGGGGACGTTCACCGCACAGCGGCGGTTCGAGCTGCAGACCCATCTGCAGTCGTTCACGTCGGACATGCGGGCTCGTGGTCTGACCTCCAGCACCGACCTGATCAGCTGCGCGATCGAAGTACCCGGCTCGAAAGCCGCACTCGGGCTGGAGCACGACGACACGGCGTACCGGGTCGTCCGGCTCCGCAAGGCCGACGGGGCACCGCTGGCCCTGGAGAAGGGCTGGTACAGCCGGCACGTTCTGCCCGAGCTCGACCGGTGCGACCTCACCGGGTCGCTCTACGAGCTGATCGCCACGCGCTACGGCGTTCAGCTCGACCACGCCAACCAGACCGTGTGGGCGGAGACCGCCGACGCCGAGACCGCGAAGGCACTCGAAGTGCGCAAAGGCAGTCCACTGCTCGTGTTCCGCAGGGTCGCCAGCTCGCAGGGGCGACCGACCGAAGACGTTACTTCCTGGTACCGGGGCGATCTCTACCAGGTGACCATGCAACTGGACCGGACCGTCCCGGGTTCCGGACCGCTCTCCGCCAAGGGAGGTACCCGATGAGCACCAACGCCGCACAGACCGGCGGTCGCGAGATCAAGGGCCTTGCCACGTTGCAACGCTTCGGTCGCAGCCTGATGCTGCCGATCGCCGTGCTGCCCGCGGCAGGTCTTCTGCTCCGCGCTCGGTCAAGACGACCTGCTGGGCAAGGACGGACTCGGCTGGAACGCCGTCGCCGCCGTGATCGGGGCGGCGGGCGACGCGCTGTTCAGCAACCTGGCCGCTGCTGTTCGCGGTCGGCATCGCCGTCGGTTTCGCCCGGCGCGGTGACGGTTCCACGGCGCTCGCCGCCGTGGTCGGCTACGTGCGCTGACCAGGTGTTTTCAAGGCCATGTCGCCGCTGGTCCTCGACCAGCCGACCGATCCGGCCGCGAAGCCCGTGCTGATCAACTACGGCGTGCTCGGCGGTATCGTCGTCGGCATCGTGACGGCACTGCTGTGGCAGAAGTACCACCGCATCAAGCTGCCCCCGTACCTGGCCTTCTTCGGCGGCCGCCGGTTCGTGCCGATCATCGTCGCCGGTGTGATGGTGCTCTTCGGCGTGGCGCTGGGTCTGGTGTACCCGTGGTTCAACGCGGGCATCACCGCCATCGGTGAGTGGGTCACCGGCAGCACGATCATCGGTGCCGGCATCTACGGCGTCGTCAACCGCCTGCTCATCCCGCTGGGCCTGCACCACATCATCAACACGTTCGTGTGGTTCCAGTCTTCGGCGAGTTCAACGAGAAGACCGGTGACATCCCGCGCTTCCTCGCGGGCGACCCGTCCGCCGGCACCTTCCATGACCGGCTTCTTCCCGATCTTCATGTTCGCGCTGCCCGCCGCCGCACTGGCGATCGTGCACACCGCGCGGCCGAGCCAGAAGAAGATCATCGGCGGCATCATGGGCTCCGCCGCGCTCACCGCGTTCATCACCGGTGTGACGGAGCCGCTCGAGTTCGCGTTCATGTTCGTGGCGTGGCCGCTGTACGTGGTCCACGCGATCCTCACCGGCACCTCGCTGGCGATCTCGAACGCGCTCGGCATCCACGACGGCTTCTCGTTCTCGGCCGGTGCGATCGACTTCATCCTGAACTGGAACATCGCCACCAAGCCGTGGCTGCTGATCGTCCCGATCGGCCTGATCTACGCGGCGATCTACTACTTCCTGTTCCGCTGGGTCATCACCAGGTGGAACCTGAAGACGCCGGGCCGGGAGGATGACGAGTCGCCGGAGGCCGACGAGAGCGTGGTCGGCAGCGCCGGCGACCGATCGGCGGCCGGCGACCGGCCCCCGGCCGGTGAGAAACCCGCGACGAACGAAAAGTAAGCGCTACCGAGCTCTACCGGGAGGAACCATCATGGCCGAGCGACGGGTCACCGTGGCCAGCAAGGTCGGACTGCACGCCCGGCCTGCCGCACTGCTGGCGAAGGCCGCCGCCGACCAGCCGGTGCCGGTCACCATCCGCAAGGACGGCGGCGAAGCCGTTGAGGCGGCGAGTGTGCTGGGTCTGATGACCCTGGGCGCCATGCACGGTGACGAGGTGGTGCTCAGCGCCGATGGGGACGGAGCGGACGCTGCTCTGGACGCCATCGCCGAACTGATCGCGACCGACCACGACGAGTGAGTCGTGCCCGGGCTGTGAGCGGTCTCCGGTGTTCCCGAACACCTGGAGGCCGCTCACGGCCCACCCGAAGTGCAGCACGACACCCGCGGTCACGACGGCGGCCAGCGTCGACGGCGTGGCCTGCGGGTACGTCATCATCAGCCAGACGCCACCCGCCGCGATCGCAGTCGGCACGATCAGGCCCGCGGTCCACTTCCGCAGCACCAGGAACGCGATCGTCGAGACCAGCAGCGCCGCGCCGAGCGTGTCGCTGAACCGGTGCCAGCCCAGCGACACCGTCTCGGCCGCGACCGCACCCGCGCCGACGGCACCGGGAACGGCGACCAAAAGGGCAAACCGCTTCGGGACCGCCATGGTCACCGCGATCACCGACGCCACCGCCGCGGTCGTGTGTCCACTCGGGAAGCTGTTGTGCACCAGCACCGCTTCGTCGTCCAACGGCGGTCGCACCAGCACATAGATCTTCAGCATCTGCGCGAGCAACACCGACCCGCCGAGCACGAGCAACGGCGGAAATGCCTTCTTGCGCGCTATCAGCACGACCAGGACAGCGGCCACAACGATCGCCATGTCCACGTCGGACGCCCACGAGCGTTGGAGCGAAAGTTCAGGCAACGCGGCGTTCTCTGCCTTCTGCCCGAACGACGTCCACACCAGCGCGAAGTACGTGAAGAGGAATCCCAGCAAGCTTCCGGCCATGCGTTCGAGACTCCGCGAGCCGCTCTACGGGAACGTCCACGCCATGTCATGGTTCCGCTACAGAACCAGCGCACACGGTGCCGCCCACCGATAATGGATCTCGTGGCGATGGTCTTGCTGGTCGAGGACGACCCCGCGGTGCGTGAAGGACTCGGCCTGGCGTTGCGCCGCCAGGGACACGACGTGCGCGCCGCCGCCACCGGCGAGGAAGGCGTCGAGAAGCTCCGCGAAACCCGCCCGGACATCGTCGTTCTCGACATCATGCTGCCCGGCATCGACGGCTTCGAGACGTGCCGCCGCATGCGCACCCAGGCCGAGGTGCCGATCATCATGCTGACCGCGCGCGGCGACGACTTCGACGTGGTCGCGGGCCTGGAGGCGGGCGCGGACGACTACGTGGTGAAGCCGGTCGAACCGCGGGTGCTGGAGGCGCGGATCCGCGCGGTGCTGCGGCGGAGCATCGCCGAACCGTCCGCCGTGGAGCGCCACGGCTCGCTGGTGATCGACCGCGCGGGGCTCCAGGTGCTGAAACAGGAGGCGAAGGTCGCCCTGACGCCGACCGAACTGAAGCTGCTGCTCGAGCTCTCCCGCACCCCCGGCCGCGTGCTGACCCGCCAGCAGATCCTCGAAGCCGTCTGGGAACACGACTACCTCGGCGACTCCCGCCTGGTCGACGCGTGCGTCCAGCGGCTGCGCGCCAAGATCGAGGACGTCCCCTCCGAACCCCGCTACATCCACACCGTGCGCGGCTTCGGCTACCGCTTCGGCCCACGATGAGGACTCGTTTCCTCGGCCTGAAACCCCGGTTGATGGCCGCGTTCACCCTGCTGACCCTGCTGGGCGCGGTGGCGGCGGCCGGCGCCTCGTACGCGACCGCCCGCAACCTGCTGCTGCAGGACGCCCAGGACAGCTTCATGAACCCCCTGGTCGAGGACGTCCGCAACCACGCACCCCGCCTGACCGTGCCCCCGGCGCAGCAGGACCTCGACGAGTTCGGCTCCTACCTGCGCGGCGCCGCGGTCGTCGTCTACCAGAACCTGCACTCGCGCAACGGCCCCGATCCCGCGGTCCTGCCCGCCGACCTGCGCGAAGCCGTGACGTCCAGCAGGACCATCCAGTGGCAGCGCCGCACCGACAGCGCCGACCCGTACGTGGTCATCGGCATCCCCCTGCTGCGCCCCGACGGGTCGCTCACCGGCGTCGAGGTGTGGGCCAGGACGTCACTGAGCGGCCCGCAGAGCGCCATCGACAGCTTCGCCACCGCCGCCTGGGTCGGCGTCGGCCTGGTGCTGCCACTCGCGCTGGGCCTGGCCCTCCTCACCGCGCAGGGCGTCCTGCGCCCGGTCCGCCGCCTGGGAGCCGCCGCACGCGCTCTCGGCGCCGGCCGCCTGGACACCCGCGTCGAGGAACGCGGCGCCGACGAACTCTCCGAACTGGCCCGCACGTTCAACCAAGCCGCCGGACAACTGGAAGCCTCCCAGGCCGCCGCACGCCGTTTCGTGGCCGACGTGTCCCACGAACTGCGCACCCCGCTGACCGCGATGAGCGCCGTGACCGCCGTCCTGGACGAGGACGCCGACTCCCTGCCCGACGACACGGCGGTCGCGGCCCGCCTCGTCTCCAGCGAGACCCGCAAACTCACCCGCCTGGTCAACGACCTGATGGAGATCTCCCGCTTCGACGAGGGCCGCAACCTCCTGGAACTCGACGACTGGGACATCGGCACCGCCGTCCGCGACTCCCTGGCCGCACGAGGCTGGTCCTCGTCCGTCACCGCCGACCTACCCGAGGGCACAACGGGCCGCGTGGACCGCCGCCGCCTGGACGTGATCGTCGCGAACCTGGTCGGCAACGCCCTGAAACACGGCGGCGCCCCGGTACGGATCACCATGCGCCCCGGCGTCATCGAGGTGTCCGACAACGGCCCCGGCATCGCCCCGGACGCCCTCCCCCACATCTTCGACCGCTTCTACAAGGCAGACACGGCCCGCTCCCGTTCCGAGGGCAGCGGTCTGGGATTGGCAATCGCATGGGAGAACGCACGCCTGCACGGCGGCACCATCGAAGCGGCCAACGCCCCCTCGGGCGGCGCCATCTTCACCTTGCGCTTGCCCTGGTGATGGTTCTCGGTGGTTGCGGTGTGCGGCCGACCCCGATCCTTCCCGGAGCCGCGGCCCCGACCGTCTCGGTGCACGAGCTGACGGTCTTCTTCATCACGGCGGCCCAGGACGGCCTGGTGCGCCGCACCCGCTCCCACACCGGCACCGTCGACTCGACCACGGCGATCAACCTGCTGGTGGCGGGCCTCGACGAGGAGGAGAAGAAGCTCGGCCTGCTGACCGAGGTGCCCGTGACGTCGTCGCGGGTGCTCGCGGTGTCCAACGTGATCCTGCTGCCGGCCGACATGGGTGAGCTGTCGAAGCTGGCCCAGTTCCAGCTCTACTGCACGGCGGTCGAGAGCCGGGCCAAGGTGGAGGGCGTGCCCGCGGCGGGTTTCGACTGTCCTTAACGCGTGTAGACGACGTCCGGCACGTTGGTCAGATGGCCGTCGTACGGACCGACCTTCGTAACTCTGGCGCCGCCGCGAAACACGAGCTGCAGCCCGTGTTCTGGTTCCCACGAGCATTCGCATTCGACCGAGACGTAGACGGGTTCACCCGGACCATCTCGCTGCACGCTCGCCTGGTGCCGGCTGAACGACACGTGGTCCCAGACCTCGTCCGGCCCAGCGATGCGCGGGAAATCCTCCTCGTACTCGGCGACCTCGTCCGCGATGTCCCGGTAGTAGGCGAAGGCAGCCGGACCCGCTTCGTCCAGCGCCTCGTGGTTCAGGGCGAGGAAGGTGCGGATCGCGGCGTGGAAGTCCTCCTGGGCCAGGTCGTCCTCGTACCCCTCGACGTTGAACGGAAGGGAGGTGTTGCCGAACACCGGCACGGAAATCGGGGCGCTGACGAGCCAGCCGAACTCGTCGTCGCGCACGACAGACCCAAGCCCAGGAATCTCCACCGCGCCATCCTAGGTAGCCGGACCGCCTGATGCCCGGCACAGCACCACATGTGGCGATGCGTAGCGAGCCGGTAAGGCCTGATGCCGCGCATGGGTAGCGCGTGCCGCGATGCGAAGCGAGCCGTCCGTACCTAGACGCGCCGGGTAGCGGTAATGCTCCTATGCCACAGGCGATTGGGGCTTTACCTTGAGGGGGCGAGGTGCTCCCCTCTCGGGCTCGGCCGGTCGCGAAGCTACCGGCCTTTTCCGGCCGTTTCAGCGCCTTGTCAGAGGCTCAAGGTCAAGCCCCAATCGCAATCGTCGCGCAGCGGCGATGACCCCAAAGCCCGGTATGGCCCACCCAGCCATCATCGCAAGGTGACCAGTCGCACGGCAGGTGACCACCCCGCTGGAACGCAACAGTCCGCACGCAACCGGACCACCGCGACGCGAACCCTAGGAACGCGCCAACAACGCCGAAGCCAGCGCGGAACGCATGACCTCCTGCGGCGCCGCCCGGCCGGTGAACTGCTCCACCTGCCCAAAAGCCTGATGCAGCAACATGTCCAACCCAGTAGCCAACCGAGTCCCAGCCAACTCCACCGCGCTGGCGACCGGAGTGGGCCACGGGTGGTAGATCACGTCCAGCACGTACGGCGCCCGAGCCAGAGCGAAAGCCAATGGCACAGTCGCCTCGGCCGGCACCGTCGACACCAGCACGTCAGCGGACGCGGCCAGGGCGCCGAGGTCCACAGAGGACAGTGCCAGCACCTCGACCGGGATCCCCACCCGGGCAGCGGTCGACACGGCCTCGGACGCACGCGCGGGATCCCGCACCACGAGGGACACCGAGGTGATCCCCAGCTCGGCGAACCCGGCCAGAGCGGCGGTGGCCGTGCCGCCGGCGCCGAGTACGACGCCGCGCGAGCCGCCGGTGAAGCCCTTCTCCCGCAACGCTCCTACGACGCCGTCGACGTCGGTGCAGTCGGCGTGCCAGCCGGAGTCCGTGCGCACCAGCGTGTTCGCGGCACCTACTGCCGAAGCGCGCGAGGTGACCGACGAAGCGAAGGCCAGGGCCGCGCGCTTCGTCGGCATCGTGCACGACAAGCCGACCCACTCGGGGCCGAGCGACGAGACCAGCGTGGCGACCTCGGACTCGGTGCACTCCAGCCGGGTGTACTCCCAGTCCAGGCCCAGTGCGGCGTACGCGGCGTTGTGCAGCACCGGGGACAGCGAGTGCGTGATCGGCGAGCCGATCACCGCCGCCTTTCGCCGCACTAGTAGACGCCCTCTCGCTGGGCCTTCTTGTCCTTCGCGTCGTGCTCGGGGAACGTCGTCGAGAAGCACGACGTGCCGTTCGTCTCGCACTTCACGAAGAACTTGATGTCGCCGTCCTCCGGCTTGATCGCGGCCGCGATCGCCTGCTGCGAGGGCGAACCGATCGGGGTCGGCGGCAGGCCGAAGGTCCGGTACGTGTTGTACGGGCTCTGGTTGTCCCGGTTCGCGTCCGACGTGCGGATGTGCGGCTGGTCCAGCAGGTAGTTCACCGTCGAGTCGAACTCCAGCTGCATCGGCTCCTTGAGGCGGTTGTAGATCACCCTGGGAGACCTTGCCGAAGTCCTTCTCGATGGCTTCCTTCTCCACCAGCGAGGCCATGATCAGGACCTCGTAGGGACGGAAGCCGGTGTCCACGGTGCCGCCGGGGATGCCGGCGCCCGCCAGCTTCTGGGTCGACGAGACCACGAGGCTGCGGATCAGCTCGACCGCCGAGACGCCCGGCTTGACCTGGTAGACGCCGCGCATGATCAGGCCTTCGAGGCGGTGCTGGGGTTCGGCGCGCTTCACGTCGGCGAGCGCCCAGTCCGGTACGCCCAGGGCCACCGGGTCGGTCTGCTCGGCCGCGGCCTTGATCTCCTCGAAGGTCAGGCACTTCTTGGCGCCGTCCTTCTCCGTGCAGCTGGCGTCGGCGAGCTTGGAGTAGATGCCCTTGACCGTCTTGTCGCCGGCCTTGATGTCGGTGAGCTTGACGCCACCGACGATCTGGACGGCCGGCACGCGGGTCTTCGGGTCGACCATGCGGATCACCGCCTGCTGGCCCGACATCTTCGTCTTCATCAGGTAGAAGCCGGGCTGGATCGACGTCACGCGGGCGTCGGTCTTGCTGGGCTCGGTGAAGGCGCGGGCGGAGGCGATGACGCCGTTGTCGTACAGGGTCGACGCGATCTTGCTGACCACGTCGCCGTCCTGCACCTCGACGATGACGTCGGCCTCGCCGCTGCCGGCGAAGTCGTCGTACGAGCCGAGGTCGCGCAGCTCGCGGTAGCCGTAGTAGGCACCGCCCATGCCGACCGTGAGCACCAGCGCGACGACGAGCCACATGACCGTCTTCTTGCGCTTCTTCGCCTTGTCGCGCGCGCTGTTGTCGCGCTTCGCAGGGCGTCGCTCATCAGCTTCGGGATCAGTGAACAACCCGAGATCGTCGCTCACACCTCGTCCTTTCGGGCCACCAAACGCGCCCGTGCGTCCAGCCAAGACTGCAAGATCTCGACCGCGGCAGCCTGGTCGACCACGGCACGCTGCTTCTTGCCCTTCACACCGCGTTGCGCCAGCACCCGGCTCACCACGACCGTCGTCAGCCGCTCGTCGCTGAGCCGAACCGGCACCGGGGCGACGCGCTCGGCCAAGGCGGCAGCGTACGCGGTCGCCGCTTCCGCTGCCGGGCCGTGCCGCCCCTTCAGTGTCTTGGGCAGACCGACCACGACCTCGACGACGTCATGCTCGGCCACGAGACGTACGAGCTCGGTGAGGTCCGAGCCGCCCTTCTCGTCACGCTGCAGGGTAACCAGCGGAGTCGCCAGAAACGCCGTCGGATCGCTGAGAGAAATTCCCACTCGAACCGACCCGACGTCGACGCCGAGCCGCCTGCCGGGGCCCGGATCGCCGGCGTCGGGTCTGATGACGCCGCTGTCAGCGCTGTTCAAGCACCTTGTCCAGTTCGTTCGTGAGGACCTTGACGGCCTCCGGAACGCCGGCCGGGTTCGTGCCGCCACCCTGGGCCAGGTCCGGCTTGCCGCCACCGCGGGCGGCGATGGCCGGGCCGAACACGGGGACCAGCTTGCCGGCGGCCAGGCCCAGGTCACGGGCGGCGGCGGTGGTGGCGACCACGAAGCTCACCTTGTCGCCGTCCGTGGAGAACAGGGCCACCACGCCGGGCCGGTTGCCCAGCCGGTTGCGGACCTCGCCGCCGAGCGTGCGCAGGTCGTTGCCCGACACGCCGTCCAGGCCGAGGGCGACGAGCGACAGTCCGCGCACGTCGAGGGCCTGGTCGGCGAGCTGACCGGCCGAGCCCAGCAGCTGGGCGGCGCGCACCTTCTCCAGCTCCTTCTCGGCGGTCTTCAGGCGGTCGACGAGCGACTCGATCCGCTCGGGCAGGCCGTCGGAGCCGACCTTCAGCATGTCCGAGAGGTTCTGCACGATGGCGCGTTCCTTGGCCAGGAACCGCATGGCCTCGATGCCGACGTAGGCCTCCAGGCGACGAACACCGGAGCCGACCGAAGATTCACCCAGCAGGGTGATCGGACCGATCTGCGACGAGTGCTCCACGTGCGTGCCACCGCAGAGCTCACGCGACCACGGGCCACCGATCTCGATGACGCGGACGGTCTCGTCGTAGGTCTCGCCGAACAGGGCGACAGCGCCCATGTCCTGGGCACCGGACATGTCGGTGTAGACGATGCTGACCGGCAGGTCCTTGCGCACGGCGAGGTTCGAGACCTCCTCGATCTCGCTGCGGGCCTCGGCGGACAGGCCACCGGTCCAGGCGAAGTCGAGCCGCAGGTAGCCGGGCTTGTTGTACGAACCGCTCTGCAGGGCCGACGGGCCGAGCACCTGGCGCAGGGCGGCGTGCACGACGTGGGTGCCCGAGTGTCCCTGGCGGGCGCCGACGCGCCACTCCGGGTCGACGCGGGCCTCGACGTGCTCGCCCTCGCTGATCTCGCCGGAGCGGACGCGCACCTGGTGCACCCACAGCTTGCGGGCGACCTTCTGCACGTCGAGCACCTCGAGCTCGGCGCCGCCGGACACGATCGTGCCGGCGTCGGACTCCTGGCCACCGGACTCGGCGTAGAGCGGCGTGCGGTCGAGGACGACCTCGACGATGTCGCCCTCGCGAGCCGACTTGATCCGCTGGCCGTTCAGCACGATGCCGCGCAGCGTGGCCTCGGAGGCCAGCTCCGAGTAGCCGGTGAACTCGGTCGGGCCCTGGTTCAGCAGCTCCCGGTACACGGTCTGGTCGCCGTGGCCGGTCTTCTTGCCGGCGGCGTCGGCCTTGGCGCGGGCGCGCTGCTCGGCCATCAGCTTGCGGAAGCCGTCCTCGTCCACCGAGAGACCGGCCTCGGCGGCCATCTCCAGCGTGAGGTCGATCGGGAAGCCGTAGGTGTCGTGCAGCTGGAAGGCCTTGTCACCGGGCAGCGTGGCGCGGCCGTCGGACTTCACCTCGGCGGCGGCGCCCTCGAAGATCCGCGAACCGGCGTCGAGCGTGCGCAGGAACGTGTCCTCCTCGGCCTTGAGCACCTGCTGGATGCGGGCGAAGCCGCTGACCAGCTCGGGGTAGGCCGCGCCCATCGAGTCGCGGACGACCTCGGCGAACTGCTGCAGCACCGGCTCCGTGACGCCGAGCAGGCGCGACGAGCGGACGATGCGGCGCAGCAGGCGGCGCAGCACGTAGCCGCGGGCCTCGTTGCCGGGCGTGACGCCGTCGCCGACCAGCAGCACACCGCTGCGGGCGTGGTCGGCGATGACTCGGAACCGGACGTCGTCGACCTCGTTGGCGCCGTACTTGCGGCCGGACAGCTCCTCGGCCTTGTTGATGACGGCCCGCACGAGGTCGGTCTCGTAGACGTTGTCGACGCCCTGCAGCAGGTAGGCGACGCGCTCGACACCCATGCCGGTGTCGATGTTCTTGGCGGGCAGGTCGCCGACGGATCGGGTAGCCCTCCTTGGCGCCAGCCCTCGCCGCGGACGTCCTGCATGAAGACGAGGTTCCAGATCTCCAGGTACCGGTCCTCGTCGACGACCGGGCCGCCCTCCTGGCCGTACTCGGGGCCGCGGTCGTAGTAGATCTCCGAGCACGGGCCGCACGGGCCGGGCACGCCCATCGACCAGAAGTTGTCCTTGCCATGCCGCGGCGCTGGATGCGCTCCGGCGGCAGCCCGGCGATCTTCTGCCACAGCTCGATGGCCTCGTCGTCGTCTAGTAGACGGTGACCCAGATGCGCTCGGGGTCGAAGCCGTAGCCGCCCTCGTCCTGGGACCGGTGATCGAGCTCCCAGGCCAGCCGGATGGCGTCTTCCTTGAAGTAGTCGCCGAGCGAGAAGTTGCCGGCCATCTGGAAGAACGTGAGGTGCCGGGTGGTCTTGCCGACCTCGTCGATGTCCGGCGTGCGCACGCACTTCTGGATGCTCGTCATGCGCGCGGCGGGCGGCGGGGCCTCGCCGAGGAAGTACGGCTTGAACGGCACCATGCCGGCGTTGACGAACAGCAGGTTCGGGTCGTCGAGCAGGAGCGAGGCGCTGACGGGATGTACTTGTGCCCGTTGCGTTCTCGAAGTGCTCGCGGAAACGCTTGATGATCTCGTGGGTCTGCACGGGAATGTCCTTGCTGGGTCTGAAGAAGTTGTCAGGGCGCGATGACGAGGCGAACGGTGCTCAGTGCTTTCCGTTCGCCCTGGGCGCTCGACGCCCCGGCGTGAAGCCCGTCTGACGTTCCACGGTCTCCTGCAACTCCTGTTCCCGTTCGGCCATGCCCGCGCGCACCTCGGCCCCGAAGGAACCGATCGCGCCGGCGAGCTCTCGCAGGCCTTCACCCACGTTAGCGCCGATACCGGCGGGAGTCGCCTGCTTTGTGACCTCACTGGCCTTCTTCGCGACGAAGAGACCGGCCGCGGCACCCAGGCCGAACCAGAAGAGGCGGCTCACTTGGCACCCCTCCGCGGACGGCGCTTGGCGTGCTTGTTCGGCTGCTCGGCTGCCTTGCGGCGGGCCTTCACGGCCTTGCTCACGCCGTAGGACAGCGCGGCCGCCTTGACCAGCGGCCCGCCCAGGGTGGCGGTGAACAGGCTGGTGAGCGCGGAGACGTTGCCGGTGACCGCGCGTGCGTTGGCCGTGATCCCGTCGACGCGCTCGAGCTGCGTGTTCACGTGCGTCAGCGTCGTGTTGGCCTCGGTGAACAACGGGTCGCTGTTCTCGTGCGCCTTGCGCATCGCGATCGTGGCCTCGTCGAAGAACCGCGCTGCCTTGATCGCCACGATCGCCAGCACGAGCACGAGCAGCACGAACGCGCCGGCGGCGACCAGCGCTGCGATCTGCCCTGGCGACACGGATCCTCCTGGTGACGGGCGATTTGGCTTGATTGCGAGTGAGGTTACCGGGTGGGTCCGACACCCGACTGAGCGGCACCTTCAGTTGATCTTCAACCGATCTCAGCGACCGGTGGCGCCGTCGATCTGCTCCCGGATGATGTCCGCGTGACCCGCGTGCCGGGCGGTCTCCGTGGTCATGTGGGCGAGGATCCACCGCAGTGACTTCCGGACGCCCTCGATCGGCAGCGCCATGAGCGCCTCGGGGTCGCCCGCGGCCTCGATGGCCCGGTCGCTGTCCGCGATCGCCGCGCGGTACTCACCGAAAACCTCGTCCACCGGCCGGTCCGCGGGCACGGTCATGCCGAGCTCGTCCTCTTCCGACCAGTCGGCGCCGGCCAGCTGGTGGCTGAACCACATGCGCTCGGCCTCGGTCAGGTGCTGGATCAGACCGAGGATCGAGGTACCGCTCGCGACCATCGGCCGGCGCAGCTCCTCCTCGGTCAGTCCCTCCGCCTTCTTCAGCACGCAGTGCCGCTGGAACTTCAGGAACGCGTGCGCGACATCGAGCTCGCCCGTGTCCACCCGCGGCACCGGTTCGCGCTGGGTCTCCGACATGGCCCGACCGTACGGGGACAACCCGATCGACCCAAACGGTGTTCCGATTCCCTTGACTAGCGTGGTCACCGACTGTCAACGTCTCGACCCTGAAGGGGGCGGGCTCGTGCCCGATTCCTTCAAGCCGGGTCGCGTTCCTCGTCCACCACTGGTTGTGGTGTGCGGGCCGCATCTACCCGCAGCTGCTCAGGCGGCTGCGGGTAAGGGCACGTTGACGAGTACCCACGCGCGCCGTGCCCGATCACGGATGTTCACGGCGGCGACGACGTCGGCGGGTCCAGCGAGACCACACCGGCGACACGAGAACCGGTCCCTGGTGGGCCGGTTCGAACGGGACGTGTGCTTGCACCTCGGGCACATCTGCGAGGTGTAGCGGGCGTCCACCAGCAGCACCGGCAGGCTCGAACACCTCCGGCTCGGGCACCTCACAGACGGCGACCAGAAACCACATGCCGTCGCGGAACAGCAGGTCCGACTCGCCCTGACGGTGCGCGCGCAAGGTCGTCACCTGCTCCGGCGAGCAGGCGAACCGGAGGTCCTTCACCCTGCCCGCGGTCGTCCAGATGCTGACCGTCCGTACGTCCAGCCGCCACGACAGACAGCGGTCGTCGAACGGCTACGCCGCCCACCGGCGAAACGAGACCGGCTTCGACTCGGCCTTGACACGGCGCCGGGACTTCTCCCCGCCGAGGTTTCCCGCCCTGATCGCGGCCCGCATGGTGGCGTAGGCATCGACGACCTTCTTCACCACCCGCACCACCAGCTTCACACCGACGACCCCATCGAACGTGTGTTCGGTCGGCGTCGGCGCATCGGCCTCCTCCCGGCCGCGAACGGCCGGGCTTCCGCCGACAAACCATCAGGTGAAATGCTCGTCACGCGGGGCTTGACACAGGCAACTCCGCGTAGATGAGGCAAGGCTCGCCTAGTTGACCCCGCAGGAGGACCTGTGAAGCCGGTATCGCACCTGGACTCCTACCGGAAGCAGGTCACGGCAGGCGCCCCGCCGATCCCGATGCTGACCGACCCGTGGCAGGCCCGTGTCGCCCGCCCGGACGGCTACGACCTGCACCTGATCCACCGCTGGCACCAGGCCCCGCACGTGGCGGCGTTCCGGCGGCGGGCGTGGCCGCTGCCGCGCTGGGAGCAGGAGCTCGACGCGCACCTCGGCGGCGACGACGTCCGGTCGCTGCTGATCAGCTGGCACGGCCGCCCGGCGATCCACGCCGAGGTCTACCGGGCGGCACGCGACGTCGTCTCCGAGTGCTACCAGGCGCGGCCGCACGACCTCGGCCTGCACCTGGCCGTCGGCGAGCTGGCGATGACCGACCGCGGGCTCGTGCGGTCGCTGCTCCCCCGGCTCACGGACGCGCTGTTCGAGGCCGACCCGCACTGCACGCGCATCGTGCTGGAGCCGGACGTGCGCAACAAGCGCGCGATCAGGTCGTTCCAGGCGGGCGGTTTCCTGGCCGCGGACGAGATCATGCTGCCGAACAAGGTCGCGTTGCTGATGGTCCGCCCGCGTTAGCGGTGCTAGAACGCGGTGATGTCCTGCGGCGCGCGCTCCTTGCGGCTGAACGCCCGCACCACGTCGACCGCGCTGTGCTTGTTGAGCGCCATCCGGGTCAGCAGGTCGATGACGGTCTCGTTGACCTGCCGCGGAAACTCCGGGGTGTCCGCGCCGACGCTCACCGCGAGGTCGTCGCAGTGCACGACGAACTCCATCAGCCGGCTGACCAGGTACTCGTCCAGCGACACCGCCCACGGGCCCCAGTGCGGCATGCGCACGGGCCGGTTCTCCTGACCGGGCAACGTCTTCTCAAGTTCCGCGAGGGTCTGCTCGAACCGGTCGCAGAGCGCCGCCCGTCCCTCTGCGGCGAGCTTCTCGCCGCCGGCCCGGATGCGGGTGTGGAACTCCGACTCGACGTCGAGCTCGGTCCACTTCGCCCGCGCGTAGTGCTCCATCAACGAGACGACCGGCTCGTCGCCGACGGGTGCGGAGATCATCGCGGGCAGCGGCAGCGCCTGGTAGCCGATGTGCCCGACGAGGCCGCTGACGCCGAACTCGGGCAGCGCGCTCGGCTTCTCCCAGTGCTCGGCGACCTGCGGCGACCGCATCAGGCCGAGCGCGATGCGGGCGGTGGTCAGGAAGTCGTCTCTGATCGTCACTTCGCCGAACCTACCCGTTCGTCGCGGTAACGGTTGCGAATAAACGCTTCCAGCCGATTCACTCGCCCCTGATCACCCGCCGCAACCGGGGCAAGCGGTCGGCCACGGCGCGTTCGGCACCGCGCGGGGTCGGCTCGTAGTAGTCACGGCCCACCAGGTCGTCCGGCGCGTACTGCTGCGTGAGCACACCCTCGGGCACGTCGTGCGGATAGCGGTAACCCTGCGCGTTGCCGAGTTTCGCGGCGCCCGCGTAGTGGCCGTCCCGCAGATGTGCCGGCACCGCACCGATCGCGCCCTTGCGGACGTCCGCCATGGCCGCGCCGATCGCGGTCGTCACGGCGTTCGACTTCGGCGCGGTCGCCAGGTGGATGGTGGCCTGCGCGAGGTTCAGGGTGCATTCGGGCAACCCGATGAGCTGCACGGCCTGGGCGGCGGCGACGCAGGTCTGCAGCGCGGTCGGGTCGGCCATGCCCACGTCCTCGCTGGCGTGGATCACCAGGCGCCGGGCGATGAACCTCGGGTCCTCGCCCGCCTCGATCATGCGGGCCAGGTAGTGCAGGGCGGCGTCCACGTCGGAGCCGCGGATCGACTTGATGAACGCCGAGGTCACGTCGTAGTGCTGGTCGCCGTCTCGGTCGTACCGGACGGCCGCCTTGTCCACTGTGGACTCCAGCAGCGCCAGGGTGACCACGCCGGAGTTCGAGGCGAGGGCCGAGTCCGCCGCGGCTTCCAGGGCGGTCAGCGCACGCCGCGCGTCACCGCCCGCCAGCCGCACCAGGTGGTTCTCGGCGTCGGGCTCCACGACCACGGTGCCGCCGAGCCCGCGCGCGTCGGACACCGCGCGCCCGATCACCGAACGCACGTCGTCGTCGGTCAGCGACCGGAGCTGCAGCACGAGGGAGCGGGAGAGCAGCGGCGAGACGACGGAGAAGAACGGGTTCTCGGTCGTCGCGGCGACCAGCAGCACGATCCGGTCCTCGACGGCGCCCAGCAGGGCGTCCTGCTGGGTCTTGGAGAACCGGTGCACCTCGTCGATGAACAGCACGGTCGACTCGCCGGAGCGCACCAGCCGCCGGCGCGCCTCGTCGATGACCGCGCGCACCTCCTTGACGCCCGCGGACAGCGCCGACAACGCGACGAACCGCCGGCCGGTCGCCCTGGAGACCAGCGTCGCCAGGGTGGTCTTGCCGGTGCCGGGCGGGCCGTAGAGCATCACCGAGGCGGGCGTGGCGCCCTCCACCAGGCGACGCAGCGGCGCGCCGGGACCCAGCAGGTGGTCCTGGCCGACGACCTCGTCCAGCGAGGCCGGGCGCATCCGCACGGCCAGCGGGGCGTTGGCCGCGATGCGCTCGGCCTTCTCCTCGTCGGTCGCGCCGAAGAGGCCCTCGTCGAACAGGCTTTCGCTCATGCGTTCGAGCCTAACCCGATGTGCGAAAATCGCGTTTCGTGCCCACCCCTCGTGCCGTTCTGCTCGCCGGTCCCTCCGGCTCGGGAAAGTCGACGCTCGCCGCCCACCTCGGCTGGCCGGTGCTGCGCCTGGACGACTTCTACCGCGACGGCGACGACCCGCTGCTGCCCCGCGACGAGCACGGCCGCGCCGACTGGGACGCCGTCGGCTCGTGGAACGCCCAGGCCGCACTCGACGCCGTCATCGAGCTCTCGAACACCGGCACGGTCCAGGCACCGGTGTACGCGATCAGCGAGGACCGCAAGGTCGGCACGCAGACGATCGAGCTGGGCGACGCGCCCGCCTTCATCGCCGAAGGCCTGTTCGCGGACCTGCTCGTCCGGGGCGCCGAGGAGGCGGGCGTGCTCAGGGACGCCATCGTGCTGGCACCGAGCGCGCCGGTGACGTTCGCCAGGAGGTTCGCCAGGGACGTCGCCGAGTCCCGCAAACCGATACCCACGCTTCTCCGGCGCGGTCTGCGGCTGATGCGCGAACAACCTCAGGTGGTCAGGAGGTGCCTCGACGCCGGTATGCGCCGCCTGACCCCGGCGAAGGCCAGGGTGGAACTCGCGGACGCCGTGCGGGCCGCCGACGTGTGATCCTGGGCGGCGGGGGTACCCAAGCCTAAACATGGCACCCGATACAACTGCACGACGTGAGGAGCGCGGGGTGCGTCGAGACCTGGTGGTCGTCGGAGCCTCGGCCGGTGGAGTCGAAGCGCTGCGCTCCCTTGTCTCCGGGTTCCCCGCCGACCTGGCCGCCGCCGTCGTCGTGGTCCTGCACATGCCGGCGGGTGGCACCTCGGTCCTACCCTCGATCCTCCAGCGCAGCGCGCTGCTGCCGGTGGCCGCGGCCGAGGACGGCGTAGCGTTGCGACCGGGCCGGATCCACGTCGCGCCACCGGACCACCACGTGGTCGTCCAGGACGAGGTGCTGCGGCTGTCCAGGGGCCCGACCGAGAACGGCCTTCGGCCCGCCGTGGACGTCCTCTTCCGCTCCGCGGCACTGGCGAAAGGTGCGGCCGTGGTCGGTGTGGTCCTGTCCGGCACGCTGGACGACGGCACCGCGGGGATGGTCGCGATCAGGAGCCGGGGCGGGCTCACGGTGGTGCAGTCGCCCGACGACGCGATCTACCAGGGCATGCCGCAGAGCGTGCTGCGGCACGTCGAGGTGGACCACGTCGAGCCGGTCGCCCGGATCGGCGCCCTGATCGCGGGCCTCGTGCGCGACGAAGTGTTTGCCGGCGCCTCGCCCGCGACCGGGATGCTCCGCCTGGAGGTGGACCTGTCCAGCGACGACGCCGGGGCCGGGATCGGCGACATCGCCGGGATCGGCTCCACCACGACCCTCACCTGTCCGGACTGCGCGGGCTCCCTCGTCGAGATGCCGGACGAGCGGACCAGGTACCGGTGCCTCGTCGGGCACGCGTGGACGGCCGATGCCCTGTTCGACTCCTTCAACGGCGGCCTGGAACGGGCGCTGTGGACGGCGTTGCGGACGTTGGAGGAGAAGGTCTCACTCGCCCGGCGCCTGACCGCCCAGACGCGGCACGCCGGCCTGGACCTCGTGGCCGAGCGGTACGCCCGCCAGGAGGAGGAAGCCCTGGCGGCGGCCGACGTGCTGCGCAAGTATCTCCTGAGGGGCGGTCTGCGGGAGGAGTCCGGCGCTTGACGGAACTCAGGATCGACGTGACCGACCTGGCCGGTGCCGTGGTGGCGACGCCGAGCGGGCGGCTCGACCTCGCCGGCTATCCGGTGCTGCGCGACGGCCTGCTCAAGCTGGCGGCGGGCTCGCCGCTCGCGCTCATCGTGCGGCTCGGGCCGGAGCTGGACATCGCGAGCCGGGCCATGCACGCGGTGTTCACCACGGTGTGGATGCGGATCTCGCAGTGGCCCGACATCCCGATGGTGCTGGTCGCGGAGACCGACCGGCACCGGCACGAGCTCGGCCGCGGCGGTGTGACGAGGTTCGTGGCGACCGCGCCTGACCTGACCGCCGCGCTGCAGATCGCCAAGAAGCCCCCGGAGCGCCGGTTCCACCGCGTCGCGCTGCCGAACTCCCCGACCGCGCCGATGATCGCGCGCGGGGCGGCAAGGGACGCCTGCGAACAGTGGCGGCTGCCCGCACTGCGCGACGATGCCATGCTCGTGGTCAGCGAACTGGTCGAGAACGCGGTCCGGCACGCGCACTCGGCGTCCGTGCTGCGGATCGAACTGCGGGCTCGCGCGCTGTCCATCGCCGTGCGCGACGACGACCCCGCTCCGGCGGTGCTGGCGGCCGCGTCGCCGGACGTCGGCTGGTACCGGGGGCTGGAGCTGGTCAACCGGATCAGCGTCCACTGGGGCAGCACCCCGTCATCCGACGGGGGCAAGATCGTGTGGGCGGTCCTCGCCCGCCGCGGGGGCGAGTAGCTTTTCCCCTGTGAGTGACGGCCAGCCGAACCCGGACCACGACTTCGAGGAAGTCCTGCGCTACCTCAAGGAGTCGCGGGGCTTCGACTTCACCGGGTACAAGCGCACAAGCCTGATGCGGCGCGTGCGGCACCGGATGGCCCAGGCCGGCGTCGAGGACTACGGCGACTACATCGACCAGCTCCAGGTCAACGCCGACGAGTTCAGTGCGCTGTTCAACACCATCCTGATCAACGTCACCGCGTTCTTCCGCGACCCGGAAGCCTGGCGGTACCTGCGCGAGGAGGTGGTCCCCGGGCTGCTCGCCGACCGCGGCCCCGACGACCCGATCCGGGTGTGGAGCGCCGGCTGCGCGTCCGGTGAGGAGGCGTACAGCCTCGCGATCGTGCTCGCCGAGGCGCTGGGCCCCGAGCGGTTCCGCCGGCAGGTCAAGATCTACGCCACCGACGTCGACGACGAGGCGCTCACCCACGCCCGGCACGCGAGCTACGTCGAGCGCGACCTGCGGTCGGTGCCCGACGATCTGGCCTCCAAGTACTTCGAGCAGCAGAACGGCCGCTACAGCTTCCGCAAGGACCTGCGCCGCACCGTCATCTTCGGCCGCAACGACCTGGTGCAGGACGCGCCGATCTCCCGGATCGACCTGCTGGTGTGCCGCAACACGCTGATGTACTTCAACCAGGAGACCCAGGCCAAGATCCTCGCCCGGTTCCACTTCGCACTGGTGCCGAACGGCGTGCTCTTCCTCGGCAAGGCCGAGATGCTGCTCAGCCACAGCCGCATCTTCGACCCCATCGACCTCAAGCGCCGCATCTTCAGCAAATCGGCCGCCGGTCCGGGCGCCACGACCAACTCCGTGATGCATCCGGTGGTGCACGATCGGAGGGCGGACGTCCGCCGGCTCGACGAGCTCCGGGAACGCGCCTTCTCCGCGAGCCCGGTGCCGCAGGTCGTGGTGACGGCCGACGACGTGGTCGCACTCGCCAGCCAGCAGGCGGAGACCATGTTCGGCGTCACCGCGAAGGACATCGGCCGGCCGTTGCGCGACCTGGACCTCTCCTACCGCCCGATCGAGCTGCGCGGCTACGTCGAGCAGGCGCGCCTGGAGCGCAGGTCGTTGCGGATCAAGGACGTCGAATGGCCGCGTGGCGCCGGTGAGTCGCTGTGGTTCGAAGTGCACGTGAACCCGCTCGTGGGCTCGGACAACAAGATTCTGGGCGTCTCCGTCGTGTTTCACGACGTCACCGCCGCCCGCAGGCTGATGGAGGACCTCGAGTACGCGAACCGCCAGCTCGAGTCCGCCTACGAGGAGCTCCAGTCCACCAACGAGGAACTGGAGACCACCAACGAGGAGCTCCAGTCCACGGTCGAGGAGCTGGAGACGACGAACGAGGAACTCCAGTCCACCAACGAGGAACTGGAGACCATGAACGAGGAGCTCCAGTCCACCAACGACGAGTTGCAGACCATCAACGACACGCTGCGTGAGCGCACCGCCGAGCTGGACCAGGTCAACGAGTTCCTCGAGTCGATCCTGACGTCGCTGCGGGCCGGGGTCGTCGTGCTGGACGTCCAGATGCGGGTGCTGGCCTGGAACCGCGGCGCCGAGGAGCTGTGGGGCATCCGCCGCGACGAGACCATCGGCGAGCACCTGCTCAACCTCGACATCGGGCTGCCGGTGGCCGAGCTGCGGCCGGTCGTGCGGTCGGCGCTGAGCGACGCCACGTTCATGGAAGAGGTCAAGCTCACCGCGGTGAACCGGCGCGGCCGCGAGATCGTCATCCGGGTGGCGTGCAGCTCGCTGCGCGACAACAACGGCGAGCCGGGTGGCGCGATTCTGGTCATGGACATGGAGCAGCACACGGACTGATCAGGAGGAGTTGTTCCTCGTGTCCTGTGCTCCGAGGAACAGTTCCGTGAGGCCGCTGACCTCGAAGGCCCGCCGCACGATCGGCGAGCACTCACTGAACACGAGGTCGACGCGACGACGTGCGCACTCCTCGCGAACCGAGAGCAGCACCGCCAGGCCGCACGATCCGAGGTACGTCACGTCGACCAGCTCGACCATCAGCACCGTGCGGGTCTGCGCGAGCTGCTCGCGCAGGAACGTCTCGAACCGTGGTGCCGTCGCGAGGTCGACGTCGCCGGCCACGCGGACCACCGTGGAGACGCCGAGGCGGTCGGCCCGCAGCGTCAGCGACTCCTGATCGTGCACCCCGCCATTCTATTCCGATCCGGGTTGTCCCGGTGTCCCGCGTTCGTGTCTGGCAGGATGCCGATCACACGAACGACCGGGGGAAACGCATGACGGACACGCCGGGCTGGTCCGCGCCCGACGCGCAGCCACCAGCGGAGCAGGCCGCCCCGATTGCCCCTGCCCCGGTGGCGACCGCACCCGAGCCCCCGACCTCGCGCGCGCTGCCGTTGCGGCCGCTGACCGTCGGTGAGGTGCTCGACGGCTCGGTCGACCTCCTCCGCACGCACGCCAAGATCGTGTTCACCGCGTCGGTCGTGATCGCCGTGGTCGTCCAGCTGCTGGCGCTGCTGGCCACGCTGCCGTTCCTGGACGGGCTCAACGGGCTGGCCGCGCTCGACCCGGACACCGTCGCGCCAGGACAGTTCGAGACGCAGCTGATCAGCGGCTACTTCGCGTTGTTCGGCGGAACCCTGGTGAGCGAGTTCGTGCAGATCCTCGGCATCGTGGTGATGTCCGGGTTCATGGCCGTCATCGCCGGTCGCACCGTGCTGGGCCAGCCGGTCACGGGCCGCGCGGTGTGGGACGAGTTCCGCCCGCGGTTCTGGCCGCTGCTCGGCCTGTCGGTGCTCTTCACGCTGATGACGGGCATCGGCATCCTGCTCTGCTACCTGCCGGGCATCGCGCTGTGGGTGATGTTCGCACTCGCCGCGCCCGCGCTGGTGCTGGAGCGCTGCGGCGTGGGCCGGTCGTTCGGCCGGTCGCTCGACCTGCTGAAGAACACCGGCTGGCCACGGGTGCTCGGCGTCATCGCGCTGTCGTACCTCGTCCTGCAGATCGTCGAGAACGTGGTGACGATCCCGTTCGCCGCGGCGGGCGTCGCGTTCTCGTTCCTCAACGACGCGCCCGAACTGATCTCGATGACCACGATGGTGATCTCGGCGGCCGGCGGTGTGGTCGCGCTGGCGGTCACCACGCCGTTCCACGCCGGGGTGACCGCGATCCTCTACGTCGACCGGCGGATGCGCGGCGAGGGACTCGACATCGACCTGCGACGGGCCACCGGACATGCGGCCAGTTGACATTCGGCTGGCAGACGTTCCCGTCGATCCCGGCCGCGACGACGCCAGGGACGCCGCCGCCCGCGAACTGTCCGACCCCGCCTACGCGGCTGCCGGGCCGAACGCGCTGGAGCGGGCGTTCACCTGGATCGTGGAGCGGATCGGCAACCTCGTGACCGGCCTCGGCGGCGCGATGATCTGGCAGGTCGGCGCCATCGTGCTGCTCGTCCTGGTGCTCGTGATCGTGCTCGTCATCCGGTACTGGCGGGGCCGGTCGGTCCGCAACATCGCGAGCGCCCGGACCGTGTTCGCTCGCTTGGACATGACCGCTGACGACCACCGCGCGGCGGCCGAGGCGGCGGCGCTGGCCGGCGATCTCGCCGAGGCGATCCGCGAACGGTTCCGCGCGGTCGTGCGGGAGCTGGAGCAGCGCGGCGTGCTCGACCCGCGGGCCGGCCGGACCGTGGACGAGGTGGCGGCCGAGGCCGGGCGGGCGTTGCCCGTGCTGGCGGACGACCTGCGCGGCGCGGCCGTGTCGTTCGACGACGTCTGGTACGGCGGACGTCCGGCGACCTCGGAGCGCTACCGGCACCTGGTGACCGTGGACGACCGGGTGCGCGCATGACGATCTCCCCCACCGCGATCTCCCCCACCGCGCAGGGTCTCTGGGCGCGGGCCCGGCTCTGGTTGCTGCTCGGTGTGGCCGTCGTCGCCACGGCCGTGCTGGTCATGCTGGGCTCCGCGCGCAGCGAGGGCGGCGCACTGGATCCGCGTTCCTACCAGCCCGAAGGCTCGCGCGCGCTGGCGCAACTGCTGGAGCAGCAGGGTGTTCGCGTCGAGCACACCGACGACGCGTCCGATGTGGACGGTGCGACGCTGTTCGTGACGCACCCGGACCTGCTCGCCCCGGAACGGCTGATGGACCTCAGCGGTCGTGCGGCGACGACGGTGCTGGTCGCGCCGGACGGTCCGACGGGCCGGGTCGAGGTCAAGACCCGCGAAGCCGGCTGCGAGCTGGCCGCCAAGGCGGGCTCGGCGACCACGGGCGGGATCCAGTACCAGGGCGCGGAAAGCTGCTACGACTCGACCCTGGTGCGCGACGGCAACATGGTCACGATCGGCACGGGCGCGCCGTTCACCAACGACGAGCTGGACGCCGAGGGCAACGCCGCGCTGGCATTGACGCTGCTCGGCCAGCACGAGCGGCTGGTCTGGTACACGCCGTCGGTGGCGGACCTGAGCCGGCAGCGGACGATGTCGGACCTGATGCCGGACGGCTGGAAGTTCGGTGCGCTGCAACTGATCCTGGCCGCCGTGGTGATCGCGTTGTGGCGGGCCCGGCGGCTCGGTCCGGTCGTCACCGAACCGCTGCCGGTCCTCGTGCGGGCCGCGGAGACCGTCGAGGGCCGGGCCCGGCTCTACCGCCGGTCGCTGGCGTCCGATCACGCGGCCTCGGTGCTGCGGCAGGCGACCCGCGATCGGCTGAACCCGTTGCTGGGCCTGCCGGTCGGCGAGGACCCGGCCGAGGAGATCACCCGCAGGACCGGACGGCCGGAGACCGCGGTGCGGGCGCTGCTGCACGGCGAGGGCCCGGTGGACGACCGGGGCCTGGTCGACCTGATCGACGAGCTGGACGTTCTGGAGAACGAGGTGCGCAGGGGATGACGGCAGTGGTGACCACCGAGGAGGCCCGCGCGGCGCTGGTGGCGTTGCGCACGGAGATCGGCAAGGCCGTGGTGGGCAACGACGCCGCGGTGACGTCGTTGATCCTCGCGTTGCTGTGCAAGGGACACGTGCTGCTCGAAGGCGTGCCAGGGGTCGCGAAAACGTTGCTGGTGCGCGCGTTGTCGACGGCGCTGAACCTCTCGCACACGCGCGTGCAGTTCACGCCGGACCTGATGCCGGGCGACCTGACCGGGTCGCTGGTCTACGACTCGCACAACGCGGCGTTCTCGTTCCGCGAGGGCCCGGTCTTCACGCACCTGCTGCTGGCGGACGAGATCAACCGCACGCCGCCGAAGACCCAGGCCGCGCTGCTGGAGGCGATGGAGGAACGGCAGGTCTCGACGGACGGGAAGTCCCGGCCGCTGCCGTCGCCGTTCATCGTGGTCGCCACCCAGAACCCGGTGGAGTACGAGGGCACGTACCCGTTGCCCGAGGCGCAGCTGGACCGGTTCCTGCTGAAGGTGACCATGCCGATTCCCGGGCGGGAGCACGAGATCGACGTGCTCACCCGGCACGCGTCCGGTTTCGACCCGCGCGATCTCTCGGCGTTGCGGCCGGTCGCCGGCGCGGCACACCTGGAGGCCGGTTCGGCGGCGGTGCGTGCGCTGACCGTGGCGCCTGAGGTGATCGGGTACGTCGTGGACGTGTGCCGCGCGACCCGGCAGTCCCCGGCGGTGCGTCTGGGCGTTTCCCCGCGTGGCGCGACGGCTCTGCTGGCGGTGGCGCGGGCATGGGCGTGGCTCTCCGGCCGCGACTACGTGACGCCGGACGACGTGAAGGCGCTGGCCCGCCCGGCGTTGCGGCACCGGCTGGAGCTGCGACCGGAGGCCGAGCTGGAGGGCGTGACGGCGGACGGCGTACTGGACGGCGTGCTCGGCGCGGTCCAGGTGCCGCGCTGACGTGGCACTCACGGGCCGCGCGGGACTGCTCGCGCTCATCGGCGTGCTCGTCGTCGGGCTGCTCTTGCCGTCGTGGCAGGGGATTCTCGTCGTGCTTCTGGTGCTGCTGCTGTGTGTCTTCGTCGACCTCGCGCTGGCGGCTGGTGTCCGCCGTTTGACGTTCACGCGCTTGGGTGCGACCTCTGTGCGCACGGGCGAGTTGTGTTCGGTTCAGCTAACCGTGCACAACCCCGGTCGTCGGTTGCGTGGGGTTCTTCGTGACGCATGGGCGCCTTCTGCCGGTGTGGCGCAGGACCGGGTCACGGTCGATGTGCCCGCCGGTGGCTCACGCACACTCTCGTTCGAGCTTCGGCCGGTACGCCGAGGTGATCGCGTCGCGGACCGCGTGACCGTGCGATCCGTTGGGCCGCTGGGGGTTGCGGCACGGCAGGGCTCGCACGTCGTGCCGTGGACCGTGCGCGCGCTGCCGCCGTTCCACAGCCGGCGCCACCTGCCGCCGCTGCTGGACCGCCTGCGCGAGCTCGACGGCCGCCGCGCCTCGCTGATCCGGGGCGCCGGCACGGAGTTCGACTCGCTGCGCACCTACGTGATCGGCGACGACGTCCGCTCGATCGACTGGCGCGCCTCGGCCCGTTCGTCGGACGTCGTGGTGCGCACGTGGCGTCCCGAGCGCGACCGCCAGGTGGTGATCGTGCTCGACACCGCGCGTACGTCGGCGGGCCGGGTGGAGGGCGCCCTGGGCGGCCTGCCGCGCCTGGACACGTCGATGGACGCGGCGTTGTTGTTGTCCGCCCTGGCTTCGCAGGCGCGCGACCAGGTCGACTTCCTCGCCTACAGCAGCAAGGTGCGGGCTTCGGTGCCGCGCGCGGCGGTGCCGACGATCGTGCAGGCCATGGCGCCGCTGGAGGCCGAACTGGTCGAGTTCGACGCGCGAGGCGCGGTCGCGGAGGTGTTGCGGCGGGCATCGCGGCGGTCGTTGATCGTGCTGCTGACCTCGCTGGAACCGTCGATCGAGCACGGGTTGCTGCCGCTGCTGCCCGTGCTGGCCTCGCGGCACCGGTTGCTGATCGCGTCGGTGTCCGACCCGGCGGTGCATGCGATGGCGGCCGGACGCGGTGACCTGGAGGCGGTCTACTCCGCCGCCGCGGCCGAACGGACGCTGGCCGAACGACGGCACCTGACGGCGTTGCTCGGCCGGCACGGCGTCGATGTGGTGGACGCGGTGCCGGACGAACTGCCGCGAGCGCTGGCCGATCGGTATCTGTCCCTGAAAGCGGCAGGCAAACTCTGAATTTATTTCGCGTGTTCACATCTGTGATTCCGACCAGGCCCAAAGATCATTCGGGTCCGCCGTTTTCCGAAGAATGCGGATTTTTTGCCCTCTGCACGACTGGGTCATCATATCGGCGGACGCGCCGTCATTGAGCCTCCTCTTACGGTCTGCACACGGCGGCGAGCGTCAGCCCCGTGTCCCCATGAACGAGGAGATGGAATCTGATGAACCGGATCGATGCGTTCTTCAACAGCGGAACCGAAGTTGTGTCGGACGCCCTGCGGGTGCAGGGCGAGGTCAATCCGCTGACGTGTGGGCAGCAGGCGTTTGTGCAGCAGGCGTTTGTGGCGCAGCAAGGCTTCTCCCGTGCCGAGTCGTCGTCGCTCCACCGCGGGATGACGGCACCGCTGTCGTCCAAGCCGTCCTTCGCCGAGCTGCTCGAAAGCAGGGAATCCACCCTGGCCTGACAGGCCCGGCAGGCTTGACGATCGCACGGCCCGGACGGGTGCGGATTCCGTTCCCGGACCCGTCCGGGCGTGCGGCCACCACCTTGAGTCAAGAACGCGTGCCGGTCGCACGAAATCGCCAGGACGCATTCCGCGTTTTTCTTAACGACACCTGCGCCAGGCCGGGCGCATACTGACGAGAACCTTCAGGTCAAGCTTGCGAAACAGCCACCGAGGTGTTCGGGGAGCGCAGACATGAAACCGACCGAAATTGTTCCGAGCGCGGCTGCGCTGCCCGTCGACCAGGCGCTGCGAGAGACAGAGATCATCGTCGCCCTGGGCATCATCCTGGATTCCCTGGAGTCACTGAGCCGGCCGGAAGACCTCGACGAGGGAGGACTCCTGAGCTGGCGGGTGAACAGGACCCGTGGCCGCCGCCTGACCGGAGGCCGTGCGGCCAGGCCCGCTGAATGGATCTTCACTCCGCCCGGTGTCCACATCCTGACCTCACTGCGGCTCACCGCGGCCGCCTGGTGGTGCTGCCCGGCGTCGACCGCAGGATCAAAGCGGCGAGCACCGCGTTCCTGGCGGTCAGCAACGCGGCGCAGGCGCTCCGGAGTCACCACGGGATGGACGGTTCGGACCACGCCAACTTCCTGGTCTGCACCGCCCTGGCGGCCAGCGGGTTGTTCCCCCGCGACCCGGCCGCCCGGCAGGCCTGCACAGCCTTCATCGCCGGCCAGTCGGTCCTCTCCTACGTGGCGGCCGGCGCGGCGAAGGCCGTGGCGTCGTACTGGCGCGACGGGACCGCGATGCAGGGCATCTTCCGCACCCGCACCTATGGCACGCGCTGGATCAACGATCTGTTCGCCAGGTACCCCCTGGTGCCCAAGGCCGCGGGCTGGAGTGTCTGGGTGGGCGAGATGCTCTTTCCCGCCGTGCTGGTGGCCCCGAAGCCGGTGGCCGCCGGGCTGATCGCCACCGGGGCGTCCTTCCACGCGGGCAGCGCGGCGTTCATGGGTCTCAACCGGTTCGTCTGGGCGTTCGGCGCGATGTATCCCTGCGTGCGGCACCACTCCAAGCACCTGTCGAAGCGCTGACGGGTGGCGATCTTGTCCACACAGGAGACGGTGCCGGCGCGAACCGTGCTCGGGATGCTCAGGCCGCATCGGTCGTGGCTCATCGCGGCCGCCGTGGCGGGACTGACGAGCGCGGCACTCTCGCTGGCACAACCACTGGCGGTGGGCAACCTCGTCGGGTCGCTCGCCGGCTCGCGGCCCACGACCGGCCCGGTCCTGCTGCTGGTGGCCATGTTCGCCGGCAGCACCGTCATGGGCACGATCGAGATGTACCTGCTGGGCCGGTGCGGTGCGGCCGTGGCGATCGACCACCGGCGCTCTATCGTGAGCGCCCTGTTGCGAGCCCCGCTCGGCGCTCACCTGGCCCGCAAGCGGGGCGACATGCTCGTCGGCGCGACCTCGGACACGACGCTGGTCCAGATCGAGCTGATCGGCGGACTGCGGGATGTCCTGATCAACCTCGTGCTGGTCACCGGCGGGATCGTCCTCATGTCGATGATCGATGCGCGGATGACCGTCGTGACCGTGGGTTGTCTCGCGTTCTCGGCCGTGGCAGGCGTTCTCATCGCTCGCCGGTTCCGCAAAGCCATGCGGGACAGCCGGACCGCGATGGGCAACTTCGGCGCCGCACTACAACGAGCGCTCACAGCCGTGTCCACCGTCAAGCTGTGCACGGCCGAGGAGCGGGAGTCTGATCGCGTCGCCGAGCCCGCGCACGACGCCTACCGGGCCGACATGCGTGCTGTGCGACTGAACGCCGTGTTCACCCCGCTGATCAACCTCGGCGTGCACGGATCGATCGTGGTCGTGTTCACCGTGGGCACGATGAGGATCGCCGACCGCGAGCTCAGCGCAGCGGGTTTCACGTCCTACCTGCTCTACCTGTTCTACCTCATATCACCGCTGGTCGTCCTGCTCGCCAGCCTCGCGAACGTCCAGCGCGGTCTCGCCGCCGCGGCACGGGTCACGGAGCTGATCGATCTCCCGGAGGAACGTCCGGGGATCACGGCAACCTTCCTCGCGGCCACCTTCCTCCCGACACCGCACCGGTGCTGGCGTTCGAGTCCGTCTCCTTCGGCTACTGCCCGGACAGGCCCGTGCTGGACACCGTGTCGTTCACCGCTCTGGAGCGAGGACTGACCGCCGTGGTGGGCCGTCGGGCTCAGGGAAGTCCACCCTGCTCGCGTTGGCGTGCGGGCTGTGGCAGCCACAGAGCGGGCGTATCCGGGTCGGCGACATCGATCTCGCAGGACTGCCACGGCACGTCCTGCGGTCGAGGATCGGCTACGTCGAGCAGGACGCGCCCGTGCTGGACGGCACGATCCGGGAGAACCTGCTGTACGCGAACCCACAGGCTGATGACGAGCAGTTGTGGCGGGCGATCGAGCTGGCGCAGCTGAAGAGGTGGCTGCTCAGCCTGGACGACGGCCTGCTCACCCAGGTCGGCGAGGCGGGCACGGCGATCTCCGGTGGGCAGCGGCAACGCATCGCCATCGCCCGGATGTTGCTGGCCGATCCCGAGGTGCTGCTGCTCGACGAGCCGACGTCCCATTTGGACGGTGCGGCCGAGCGGGCGCTGCGGAACTCCATCGCGGAGATCGCGAAGTCCCACGCGGTCGTCGTGGTGGCACACAATCTGTCCACTGTGGTCAATGCCCAGCGGATCATTCTGCTGGACCAGGGCCGGGTTCGCGCCGTCGGCGACCACGAGTCGCTGATCCGCCACGACGGCCTTTACCGGCGGCTGGCGGCCACCCAACTGCTGCCAGGGGTCTCCACGACCCTCGACGAGGAGGTGAGCGCATCACCGCCGACACTCGCAACCGTGCACTGTGGATGATCGCGGGACTGTCGAGCACCGTCCCGGTCATCGCGGGCATCACCTACGAGGTCGCGCGCAAACGCCTGGACGACGTGCGCTGGCCGGGGTTCGGCGAACGGATCGACCTCGACGGCAGCCGGACGCACATCCGCCGGATGGGCACCGGCAACCCCGCTCCGACGGTGGTGTTCGAGAGCGGGATGGCGACACCGCTGGAGATGTGGGACCGGGTACAGCGCGCGGTGGCCGAGGTCGCACCGACCATCTCCTACGACCGGCCCGGCATCGGGCGCAGCGACGCGATCGCCCGGCCCCGGACCGCGGCGCTCGCCGGCGACCGGCTCGTGCGTCTGCTGGAGGTGCTCGACGTGGCCGGGCCGCTGATCCTCGTCGGCCACTCCTACGGTGGTCTGCTCCTGCGTGACTTCGCACAGCGCCACGCCGACCGGGTGGCCGGAGTCGTACTCGTCGATCCCACGCACCCCGAGCAACTCGAGCGGTCGCCGCGCCAGCGGGCCGGAGCGGAGACCGCTCGGGCCGCCATCAGCGACTCGACGCTCGCGGCGAGCGTCGGATGGTTGCGGTTGCGCGGTCTCGACCTCGGTGAGGAGTGTTCCGGGCTCGGCGATGCGCAGCGCAGCACCGTCGTGGCCCGGATGACGAGTACCAGCCACTGGCGCGCGACCGCGCAGGAGCGCGACGCATGGGTGAACCACGTCGCGGACGAGGTGCGCCACACGGTCCTGCCGCCGGCGGCACCGGTTTTCGTGCTCACCGCGGGCAGGACGGCCGAGCAGGACCCCGTCCAGACCGACCTGCACGCGGAGCTGGCCGCTCAGTCGAGCGCGGGCGTGCATCAGGTTGTGCCGGGCGCATCGCACCTGGGACTTCTGTGCTCGCCGGAACAGGCTCGGGTGACCGCCGCGGCCGTGCTGGAGGTCCTCGACGCCGGCCAGAACGGGACGCGTGCCGAAGCCCGTCGACACCGAAGGAGACCCTGATGCCTGACCTGTCGATGCCGGGCTCGGCGGCCGGCAAACTCGCGCGGTATGCGCTGTACGCGGTCTTCGGGATCTGGCTGGCCGCCACGGTGTTGTCGAGCGATCCGTGGCGCAAGTTCGAGCGGGTACGCCGCCTGGACAAGACCGGAATGATCATTCCGGAGTGGCGGTTCTTCGCTCCACGCCCCGGTATGCACGACACCCACCTGCTGGTACGTGACGAATTGCCCAACGGTGACCTCACCCCGTGGCGGGAGGTGATCGGCATCGAGGATCGGAAGTGGCATCACTTCATCTGGTTTCCCGGACGGCGCACGGAAAAGGTGATCGGCGACGTCGCGAGTGAGTTCCGCATGATGGAACCGCAACTGAGAGAGCGCCATGAGGTCGTGCAGACGTCGCTGGCGTATCTGACGTTGCTCAACTACGTGATCCACAAGGTGCGGCATCATCCCGAGACCAAGGGGGTGCAGTTCATGCTCGCCACATCGGCCGGACACGACATCTCCGAGGAACCGCGATCGCTGCTCACCTCCAACCTGCACCCGGTGAGCTGATCATGGGCAGCGATCCCGCGCAGTGCCTGCGCAGCGTGCTCACCAGTCGCGAACTGGATGTCCTGCGCCTGCTCATGTCGGGCGGGTCGAACCAGGACATCGCCGTCGAACTCGGGATTTCCGTGACGACAGTGCGAACACACGTGCAGCGCATCCTGAGGAAGCTGGACGTTCCGAACCGGACCGGTGCGGCGATCCTGGCGTACGGCTCGGGCCTCTACCCACCGTCCGGAGGTGTGCGGTGACCACCTTGGTCTTCGACGGAGACTGCGGGTTCTGCACGACATCGGTGCTGTGGTTGTTCCGCCATGTCCGACCGGAGCACGTCGAAGCGGTGCGGTACCAGAGTTTCGACCTGGCAGCGCACGGACTGAGCGCCGAGCGGGCCCGGTACGAAGTGCTGTGGGTGTCCCAGGAGGGACCGCCGCTCGGCGGTGCCCGTGCGATCGCGCGACTGTTGCGCGCAAGCGAGCGCTTCGGGTGGCGGTTGGCCGGTCGGCTGATGGCGCTTGCACCACTCTTGTGGGCTGCCACGGTGACGTACCGCGTGATCGCCCGGAACCGGCAGCGGATGCCGGGAAGCACCGACTCGTGCGCTGTCCGCATCACCCGGCCAGACTGAGGTTCGGGTGCCTGGGGGTGCTACGCCGCGACACCAGCCGTAATGCCTTAAGCGAACGGCTTTGGCCCTAAGCCGCGACCGGAGCGGCGTCTCCGCGTTCCGAGGCGTCGACGTCGCCGGTCTCACCCTTGCGCACGGCCCGCCGGCCCAGCACGAAGACGTAGACCAGGAACAGGACCTCCGCGGCCACACCGATGCCAACGCGCGCCCACGTGGGCAACGAGGACGGCGTCACGAACCCCTCGATCACGCCGGACACGAACAGCACCAGCACCAGTCCGAGCGCCACCGCCACCACCGCGCGTCCTTCCGCGGCCAGTGCGGCGGACCGGGTGCGCGGGCCGGGGTCGATCACCATCCACCCGAGCCGGATGCCGACGCCGGCGGCGACGAAGACGGCCGTGAGTTCCAACAAGCCGTGCGGGGTCAACAGGCCCATGAACACCCAACCGCGCCCGGCGGAGAACATCAGCCCGACGCCGACCGCGAGGTTCAGGGCGTTGTAGAAGAGCGCGATGATCGGCGGGATCCCCAGCAGCACGCCGAGCAGCAGACACGTCGCGGCGACCCACGCGTTGTTGGTCCACACGTTGGCCGCGAACGAACCGGCGGGCCCGGACGAGTAGTAGGCCTCGTAATCACCACCGATGCGCGTCATCTCCCGGATCTCCTCGGGCGCCGCGATGGTGGCCCGGACGTCCGGCGAGGACGCGATCCACGCCGACAGCACGCCGGTGACCAGGAGGAACACCGCGCCGCAGCCGATCCACCAGCGCCGGCCGAGGTAGATGGCGGCCGGCAGCTTCTCGGTGAGGAAGAGGCCGACCTCCTTCCAGGCCGGGGTGTGGGTCCCGGTGACCGCCGCCCGCGCCCGTGCGATGAGCACCGACAGCCGGTCCACCGTGGCCACGTCGTGCCCGGACGACCGCACGATCGACAGGTGGGTGGCGACCCGCTGGTACAGCGCGATCAGCTCGTCCGCCTCCGGCCCGGTGAGCCGGTCGGCGCGCCGGGTGAGGTCCGCCAGGCGATCCCACGACGCGCGATGCCTGGCGATGAACACATCGAGATCCACGATGAGTCACACTATCCGCGTGGGGGATCTCATCACCGGCGAAGCCGTCGTAGTCGACCTGCGGACGGCCAAGTTCGCGACCCGTGCGGTCGCGTTCGGCATCGACGTGCTCGTGCAGGCCTTCGCGCTGTTCATCGCCATCCTGATCGTCACGGTCACGGCCACGGACGAGGCGTTGCGCACGGCGATGATGCTGTCGTTGAGCGTGCTCGTGCTGATCGGCTATCCGACCACGATCGAGACCATGACCAGGGGCCGCTCGCTCGGCAAGCTCGCCATGGGCCTGCGGGTGGTGCGCCACGACGGTGGCGCGATCCGGTTCCGGCACGCGCTGGTGCGCGCGCTCGGCGGGTTCTTCGTGGACTTCTGGGCGCTCGGGCTCGGTGGCGTGATCGCGTTGTTCGTGTCGCTCTTCTCGCCGCAGGGCAAGCGGGTCGGCGACTACCTGGCGGGCACGCTGGTGATCCGCGAGCGGGTGTCGAAGCAGACCGTCACGCCGCTGGAGATGCCGCCGATGATGGCGTCCTGGGCGGGTTCGCTGGACCTCACCGCACTGACCGACGACCTGGTGCTCGCGGCCCGGCAGTTCCTCACCCGGTACGCCGAGCTGGCGCCGATGACGCAGTGGACGCTCGGCACCGCGATCGCCGACGACCTGGGTGCCGCGGTGCGATCGCCACGTGAGCAGCACATCCACCCGTACCCGTACATCGCCGCCGTGCTGGCCGAGCGTCGCAACCGCGCGTCAGGCCCCCAGCAACTCCTGCAGTAGCAACGGGTTCATGTAGTCGTCGTAGCGGACGATCTCCCCGTCGCGCAGGTGGATGATCGCGACGGCGGTGAACGTGTAGTAGTCCTGCTTTACCTTCGACCAGCCGCGATGGGTGATCTCGGAGACGACCACGTCCGGGTCGTCGGTGAGCCGCGTGATCGCCTCGACGTGCTGGACCTCGATCTTCTCCCGGACCCGTGCGTCCCTCATCCGGTCGAAGTAGGCCCGGATCTCCTCGCGTCCCTTGATCTCCGGCTGCTGGAACGGCGCCGGGAACCGGTACGCCATCACCCCGTCCTCGGTGAACAGGTCGGCGAACGAGCCGTGGCCCTGCTCCCCCGCCACCTGCCTGCGGACGTGCTCCACGATCTCCGCCGGTGTGCGTGTCATGTCGTGCCCCCATCTCTAGAATCGGAACGGTGACCCCGGTTATGACGATACGGAACGCGCGCCCCGGTTGGCAACGATGAGGGCCGACGCCGCGCGCAATCGCGCGAAAGTGCTGGCCGCGGCCCGGGAGCTGTTCGCGGAGCAGGGCTTCGACGTGCCACTGGACGAGATCGCGGCGCGGGCCGGTGTCGGTCCCGGCACGGTCTACCGGCACTTCCCGACGAAGCAGGCGCTGTTCCAGGCGGTCACGGAGGCGCGGGTCGAGGCGATGATCTCGGCGGCCTCCGCACCCGCTGAGAACGCCGGCGCGGCGCTCTTCGCGTTCCTCGGGCGGATGGCCGACGAGGCGGCGGCGAAGCGGGACATGTCCGACGCGATCACCGTGCCGTCAGAGCTGCGGGACAGCCTGCACGCGGCACTCGGCGGGCTGCTCCACCGAGCTCAGGAGGCGGGCGCGGTCCGTGCGGACATCACGACCGTGGACCTGGTCGCGTTGATGAAGGGGATGCTGCAGAGCATGCACGAGGGTGCGAACCCCGCGCTGCTGCTGGAGATCGTCCTGAGCGGGCTTCAGTCGAGCCGGAAGCCGTAGGGCAGTTCGAGCCGGTGCTTCGCGAGCAGGGCGGCGTCGGCGAGGATCTCGCGGGTCGGGCCGTCCGCGACGACCACGCCGTCGTCGATCAGCACGCTGCGGGGACAGAGTTGTAGTGCGAACGGCAGGTCGTGCGTGACCATCAGCATCGTGCGGCCGAGCCCGAGCAGCAGTTCGGCGAGTTCCCTGCGCGCCACCGGCTCCAGGTTCGCGGACGGTTCGTCCAGCACCAGGATCTCCGGGTCGCAGGCGAGCACCGACGCAAGCGCGACCCGGCGGCGCTGGCCGCCGGAGAGGTGCAGCGGCGAACGGTCCGCGACGGACTCCATGCCTACGGCGTGCAGCGCCGCGCGGACTCGTTCGTCCACATCGGACAGACCGAAGTTCCGCGGGCCGAACGCCACGTCCTCCCGGACCGTCGGGCAGAAGAGCTGGTCGTCCGGGTCCTGGAAGACGAGGCCGACCCGGCGGCGGATCTCGCGCAGGTTCGGCTTGGTGACGTCGAGCCCGGCGACCGCGACCGTGCCGCTGCCGCCGTCGAGGACTCCGTTGAGGTGCAGGGCGAACGTCGTCTTGCCGGCACCGTTCGGGCCGAGCACCGCGACCCGTTCGCCGTGCCGGACCTGGAGATCGATGCCGAACAGCGCCTGGTGCCCGTCGGGGTAGGCGAAGGCGAGCCTGGCGACGTCGAGCGCGGGTGCGGCCGGGGTTTCGGCGACGATCGTCGCGCTCCCGCCCGGTCTGCCGGTCCAGCCACGAGACACCATCGCCAGGTGCACCCTCTCTCCGCGTTCGTAGGACCGGATGAACAGTGTGCCGACCGCCCGGGCCGTCGCTCCGGCCTGCCACAGGAACCGCGGGTCGTCACCGCGGGAGATGCGGGCGACGCGCATCCGTTTCGCCTCGCCCACCACGACCTCGCCGTAGCGCAGCATCAGCGTGGCGATCATGACCATCGGCGCGGGCACCTTGAGCGTCTGCAGACCCCGGAGCAGGTCGCCCGGTGCCGTGGTCGCGGCCAGAGTGAGGGAGATCAGGACGCCGAGCGTGCCCTTGGCCAGGATGTTCCAGCCCGCGAGGCTGCCCTCGACCGAGAGGGAGAGGCCGAAGAAGTCGGTGCGCGGGCCGGTGCCGAAGAACGGCAGCAGGAACGCGAGCACCACGAACGGCGCCTCGATCACCGCGCGCTTGAGGAACCACCGCACGGGCACCTGCGCGACCACCCACACCGCGACGATCAGCAGCAGATAGAGGCCGAAGAGCGGGAACAACGTGCGCGGCGTGGCCACGACGCCCAGCACCGCTCCGAACGCCACGAGAATCTTCACGTGGGGTGCGAGGCGGTGCACCGGGGAGTCGCCGGCGTGGTGCAGGACGGCGTGGCTTCCGCTCATGTGGCGTCGGTGTTTTCCGGCGTGCGCTTGCGCAGCAACCAGAACAGGCCGAACGACACACCCAGGACCACGAGCACACCGAGAACGCCCGCGAGACCGGTGAACCTGTCGTCACCGCCGAGCGCGTAGTCGGCGAACGTGCTGCCCGCGAACGGGTGCTCCTGTGCGTGCTCGGCGATGCCGGTGTCCTCGACCGTCTTGTCGAGACCGTCCGGGTCACCGGACGCGAAGTACGACAGGATGCCCGCGATCAGCAGCGAGACGACACCGAACCCGATGAGGAACTTCTTCACGACCGGACCTCCAGCGGCTTCTTCGTGCCGCGCAACAGATAGACGAGATCGGGCCGGATCGAGGCGACCGACGTGACCGTGACGGCGGTGATCAGACCCTCACCGATGCCGATCAACGCGTGCAGGCCGAGCATCAGCACGGCGACCTTGCCGATCTCGACTCCGCCCGCGCCGCCGATGGCGTACTCGAACACGAAGCCCATGGACGCGACCACCGTGTTGACGAACGCCGAGACGAACGCGACGGTCGCCAGGCCGCCCCTGCCCCGCGCGGCCAGCCTGCGCAGGGCGATCGCGACGACGAACCCGGTCGCGGTGCCGATCAGCGCCATGTTGGTGACGTTGGCGCCGAGCGCGGTGAGCCCGCCGTCGGCGAACAGCAGCGCTTGCACGACGAGCACGATGGTCACGCACAGCGCGCCGACCCACGGACCGACCAGGATCGCCGCGAGCGCGCCACCGAGCAGGTGCCCGGACGCGCCCGGCAGGATCGGGAAGTTGATCATCTGGACGGCGAAGATGAACGTGGCCACCAGGCCCGCCATCGGGGCGGTGCGATCGTCGAGGTCCGCGCGCGCCTTGACCAGCGCGAACCCGACTCCCACAGCGGCGATGGCCAGGAACGCGACCGAGGTCGGCGCGTTCAGCAGACCGTCGCTCATGTGCATGGCAACAGGTGACATGTGCGGCACGCTAATTGCAACTCCCCCGCTATGGCCAGCCGTATGCAACAACAATTGCCTCACATCCACTGCTAACGTGGCCCGCGAACTGGGGGTTCACGTGACCAAGCGACTCGTTTTCCTGTTCGTCGCCGCACTTGCGGCCTGCTCACCCGCACCTCAAGCGGAGAAGCCGACGATCACCGTGTACGCGGACTCGGCGCTGACCGAGGCGTTCACCCGGATCGGCTCGGAGTTCGAGGCGGCACAGGGTGTTCGGGTGAAGTTCGTTTTCGGTTCCAGCACGGCGCTGGAGAAGCAACTGGGCGCGGGCGTCGACGTGTACGCGTCGGCGAGCCAGGAGAGCATGAAGCTCGTGTCGAAGATCTTCGCACTGAACCAGCTGGTCGTCGCGCACCGGCAGCCCATCGACACGAAGGTCGTCGCGACACTGCACGACCTCGCCACGGTCCCGTACGCGGCTTGCGTCGAGGAGGCGCCGTGCGGTGCGGCGGCCAAGAAGCAGCTCAGCTCGTCGGCGTTCAACGCCTTCCGCGACGCCGTGGTGCCCGCACCGAAGGCGGTCGGGCAGGACGTCAAGGAGACCCTCGGCAAACTGACGGCCCGCGAGGTGGACGCCGCGATCGTCTACGCGACGGACGTCAAGGCGAAGCCGGGACTCGCCTCCGTTCCGTTCCGCGTCACCGTGCACGACGAGCCCAGGAAGGCCGACCTCGGTTTCCCGATCGCGGTGGTGTCCGGTTCGTCCGAGGCGAAGAAGTTCTACGACTACGTTTTCGGCGACGCGGCCAAGAAGGCGCTCACGGACGCCGGGTTCGAGCTGCCCTAGTGGCGTGGCTCGCGACGTTGCCGTGCGAATTCGCGGTCGGACGGGCGCATCGTGGTGCCGCCCCCACGTCCTCGTACTGGATGTACGGGGGCGTGGGGGCGGTGCCGCGATGCGTCCTGCTGAGCGTGAATTCACCGCCGACGTCGCGAGCCACGCCACTAGTCCTCCGATGAATACTGCGTAAGATCCCATCCGCCGCCGCCACGGCCTGGAGGGACGAACAGTGACAGAGCTGTCGCGCAGAACGTTTCTATATGGGACAGGCGCAGCCGTGGGGGCCGCCGTTGGGACTTCGAGCCTCGGCGCGGGCACCGCGGTCGCCGCCCCGGAGACATCGGGTCACCACGGCACTTCGAGGGTTCACCGGGACGTCGTCCGCGACGCCCGCATGGAGTGGAAGCAGCTGCCGAAGAGCTGGGGCGACAGCCCGTTCCTCGCCAACGGCTTCCTCGGCGTCCAGGTCTACGCCGGCCGCACCCCGAACGAGCTGAAGCTGATGCTCAGCCACTCCGAGGTGCAGGACCAGCGCGAACACTGGGAGGCCGCGGTCGGCCTGTCCCGGCTGCCGATCGGGTACCTGACGCTCGCGTTCGCCGGCGCGATCACCTCGGTCGACTGGACGCTGGACCTGTGGAACGCCGAGCTCACCGGCTCGGTGACCACCACGCAGGGCAGCGCCACCTTCACGATGCTCGTGCACAACACGCGCAGCACGTTCCTCGCCAAGGTGCGCGGCGACGTGACCTGGGGTTTCCAGCCGCTGCAGTCGGCCACCACGCGCACGATCCGCAAGCCACCGGAGTACACGGCCAACCCGGACTGGACGCTGGGCAGCGCGAACGGCGTCTCGTACGCCGCGCAGCCGCTGCACGCGGGCGGTGGCTACACGACGGCGTGGCACAGCAATGAGGGTCGTTTCGCGGCCCACGTGGCGTACACACACCCTGCGGACACGCACACCTCCGACGCGATCCGTGAGGTGCGTCAGGCGTTGGCGATCCCCTTCGAGGTGCTGCTCCTGCAGCATCGCCGCTGGTGGAACGCGTACTTCGCGAAGTCGCTGGTGTCGGTGCCGGACAAGCTCGTGCAGCGCTTCTACTGGGCGCAGCTCTACAAGATGGCGGCCGCCACCCGCGCCGACGCGCCGGTCATCTCCGAGTGGGGCCCGTGGTTCCCGGAGCAGGGCAACAGCTGGACCGCGGTCTGGTGGAACCTCAACGTCCAGATCTCGTATCCGCTGATCAACGGCTCGAACCACCACGAGCTCGACGCCGTGACCACGACGTTGAAGCGGTTCGAGCACCACCTCGAACTGAACGTGAACCCGGCCTACCGCGACGGCAACTCCTACGCGATCTGCCACCCCGGCGACCGCACGCTGCGGTCCGGTCCGCGCTACTGCGGTGTGCCCGGCGTGGCGCCGAACGACCATACGGGCAATCTTCTGTGGGCCTGCCACAACGTGTGGCTGGGCTACCGGCACACGATGGACACGAAGATCCTCAAGGACGTGCTGTTCCCGATCCTGACGAAGGCGGTGAACTACTACGCCCGCTTCCTCGTCGAGGGCGCCGACGGCAAGCTGCACCTGCCGGAGACGCGCTCTCCGGAGTACGCGAACGCCACCGACGCGACGTACGACCTCTCGCTGATCCGCTGGGGTGTGCGCACGCTGCTGTCCATCGAGGAGAACGCCCGCTGGCGTGACATCGCGAACCGCCTGACGCCGTACCACCAGGGTCCGGACGGCGTGCTGATCGGTCGCGACGTGGCGTTGAACGACTCGCACCGCCACTTCTCGCACATGTTGTGGTTCTACCCGTTGCGCGAACTGACCTATGACATGCCGGAGCACCGCGCGCTGATCAACAAGACCTTCGACCACTGGGTCTCGCGCACCACCGCGTGGGCCGGCTACAGCTACGGCGCCGCGTCCGCGATGGCGTCCGCGATGGGCCGCCCGGAGGAGGCGCTGTCGTTCCTGCGCTACTTCCTCGACCGCAAGCAGGTCGGCACGAACGCCGTCCTCACCGAGAACACCTTCTACCGCGAGGGCGGCAACCTCGCCATCGAGTCGCCGCTGATGTCCGGCCAGGCCGTGCTGGAGATGATGGTCCAGTCGCACAACAACGTCGTGCGCGTCTTCCCGTCGGTTTCCGCCACGTGGGCGGACGCGTCGATCTCCTCGCTGCGCACCCAGGGCGCCTTCCTCGTGGACGCTTCCCGGTCGGGCGGCCGGACCGACTGGGTCCAGGTCCACTCGGAGGCCGGCGCGCCGCTCGTCCTGGACCACGGCATCATCGGCGACATCGACGTCCGCGACTCGCGCGGGCGCCGGCTCGACTACAAGAGGCAGGGCTCGGCGATCGAGATCCCGCTGCGCCGAGGTCAGACCGCCGTCGTCGCGCGGCGCGGCACCCGTCCGGACGTCTCACCGCGGGATGTGACCGCGAACGGCACGTCCTCCCGCTGGGGCCTGCCGTAAAGTACAAATTTGAACATTCAGCCGAATAAAGATCTTGGTGGACGAGTGGGGTGTGCGGTGGATCTTCAGCACTGGCTCAACGAGGCGCTGGCCAACCACGAGAAGTGGGCCGCCGACTACGGCACCTTCACACCCCACTCGTCGCTGCAGAGCCGACCCGGCCGTCTTCGGCGCGGCGCTGGCCGAACTCCAGGACCGGCTGCGCGACAACTACCCGTTCTTCCACCCGCGCTACGCGGGCCAGATGCTCAAGCCCCCGCATCCGGCGGCGGTCGTGGGCTACCTGTCCGCGATGCTGATCAACCCCAACAACCACGCCCTGGACGGCGGCCCGGCCACCGCCACCATGGAACGCGAGGTCGTCGCCGGGCTGGCGCACATGTTCGGCTACGGCGACGAGCACCTCGGCCACCTGACCTCCAGCGGCACGATCGCCAACCTGGAAGCCCTCTTCGTGGCGCGTTCGCTGCATCCCGGCCGTGGCGTCGCCTACTCCTCCGAGGCCCACTACACGCACGCACGCATGTGCGGCGTCCTCGGCATCGAGGGTTTCCCTGTGCCCGTGGACGGTCGCGGCCGCATGGATCTGGACGGGCTCGAAGAACTCCTGAAGACCGGCAAGGTCGGCACGGTCGTCGTGACTCCGGGAACCACCGCGTTGGGTGCCATCGAACCGGTGCATCTCGTGCTGGACATCGCACGCCGCTACGACGCACGGGTGCATGTAGACGCCGCGTACGGCGGGTTCTTCACGTTGCTGGCAGGCACGGACCTGGCGCCAGAGCCGTGGGAGGCCATCGGCTCGTGCGACTCCGTGGTGATCGACCCCCACAAACACGGTCTACAGCCCTACGGCTGCGGGGCTGTCCTGTTCCGAGACCCGTCCGTGGGCCGCTTCTACCTCCACGACTCCCCCTACACCTACTTCACGTCCGACGAGCTGCACCTGGGCGAGATCAGCCTCGAATGCTCCCGCGCGGGCGCCGCCGCGGCCGGCCTGTGGCTGACCCTGCGGCTGCTGCCGCTGACCCGCGACGGTCTGGGTGAGGTGCTGGCGGCCGGACGGCGGGCGGCCGTGCGGTGGGCGTCGATCATCGGTGAGTCGGAGTCGCTGGAGCTCTACCAGGAGCCGGAACTCGACATCGTCACGTACTTCCCGCGAACGGACCCGTTGACGCTGTCGGCTGTGGACAGTGCGTCGCACCGGGTCATGCAGACCGGCATGAACGCCGCCGTCGACCCGGTCTTCCTGAGCGTGGCACGCGCCTCGAAGGAGGCCTTCGCGGCCAGGCACCCCGGGGTCGAGGCCGATGTGGACGGTGCGCGGGTGCTGCGCAGCGTGCTGATGAAGCCGGAGTCCGAGGACTACCTCGACACCCTGCACGCGCGGGTGCTGAGCCTGCTCTGACAAGCCTGAACGGGCGACTCACCCCCGGTGAGTCGCCCGTCCGGCGAGAAAGATCAGCCGTGCTTGGCGCGCCGTCCGGACCGGCGCGGCGGCAGCGGCGTGTCCCCGCGCAGGTCGAGCCGGCGCTGCTCGCCGTTGGCCTCGAGGTGCGTCACCATCCGGCGCAGCATCTCGGCCAGCGACTGGGCCTCGGACGACTCCAGCGGGCCGGAGACGAAGACCTCCTCCTCGTTGAACTTCGGGAAGAGGTGGCCCATCAGTTCTTCACCCTCAGGGGTGAGGCGAAGGACCGCGAGGCGCCCGTCCGTCGGGTGGCCCATACGCTCCAGGAGACCCCGCGACTGCAGCGTCTTGGCGACGCCCGTCAGGGTTCCCTTGGAGATCCCGGCCTCCTCGGCGACGTAACGCGTCTCCATCTCGCCCCAGATCCACACGACCCAGAGCACGACGAAGCCGGTCCAGGTCAGATCGCTGGTGCGCAGCACCGAGTTCTCGAGGTGCTGGCGGATCGCGGTCGCGGCCCGGTGGATGTTCGACACCGCGGCCATCTGCTCGCGATGCAGCGGCACCGCACCGAGCTTCGCCTGAACGGCCTTCTCGGTCTCGGCAATCGTGTGGTGACCAGACAACTCAAAGTCTCCCGTGCTCGAGCTCAGGTGTTCCCGGCACAATACTTGCGGTTCCGAACTATGTCTGTGATGTGGTGCGCGTCGGTCCGCACGCGGTTTGATCACGATCCCACATCGAGCATGATCTCGTGACGGTCGTCACCCGTCCAGTTACGGACTGTTGCCTCGTGGTGGACGATGAGTGTGGAGCACCCAGCTGAGACCGATCAGGGTCTTTACTCCACGGACGGGTCCATGGCGTTTGCCTCTCAACGTTATCCCGTCCGCGCCAGCGACACACTGTGCCGGAAAGGTAGTTCGACGTGGTCGGTGAACAGGTGACACGGGAACTCGCGGCGAGACTAGGCGAGGACGGCATCGACGTGGTGCGCGTGGTCTTCCCGGACCTGCTCGGAACGGACCGGGGTCGCGATGTGCTCGTAGAGCATCTACCAGCGGTTACGCAGCGCGGGCTGTCCTTCTGCCGCGCCGTCTACAACACCACGCCCGGCGGCAAGACCGCCGAGAACGGCGGCGTGCTCGACGCCGGGCTGCCCGACGTGATCGTGGTGCCCGACCTCGACACGCTCCTGCCCATTCCGTGGGAGCCGGGCGTGGCGTGGTGCATCGGCGACGCGGTGAGCCCGGCCGACGAAAGACCGGTCGACGAGTCGCCTCGCCAGGTGCTGCGCCGGGCCCTGGAAATATTCGAGACCACCGGACTTTCCCCGGTGATCGGGCCGGAGCTCGAATATTTCCTCTGCGAGCCGGACGAAGATCGCCCGAACGGGTGGCGGCCATATTGCGACGAGCCGGGCAACGTCTATGCGACCGGACGCCGCGGCGACTCCGACGGTCATCTGTTGAGAACTCTTCGCACGCTCAGTTCGGCGGGTCTGCAGACGACCGGCGGCAACCACGAGTACGCGGGCGGGCAGTTCGAAATCAACCTCGTCCATTCGCCCGCGATGGACGCGGCCGATCGCGCGTTCCGCTTCAAGACGAGCGTCAAGGAACTCGCCAGAAGAGAAGGCCGGCTCGCCACGTTCATGGCCAAACCGTTCAACGACGGCGGCGGCAGCGGCTTCCACCTGCACCTGTCGTGCCACGAGAAGGACGGCCGCAACGCGTTCCAGGCGGCCGGCACCTCGCACGGCCTGAGCGAGGAGGCGCGCTGGGCCATCGGCGGCATCCTCAAGCACGCCCCGGCGCTGGCCGCGCTGGCCAACCCGACGGTGAACTCGTACAAGCGGTTCGGGCCGGACTCGCTCGCGCCCTGGCTGATCGACTGGGGCCTCGACAACCGCAGCGCGATGCTCCGGGTGCCGGCCGAGCGGGGCGAGACCACCCGGCTCGAACTGCGGCTCGGCGACGCCAGCGCGAACCCCTACCTCGCCATCGCCGGTCTCATCGGGGCCACCTACCTGGGCATTCGCGACCGGATCGAGCCGCCGCGGCCGTCCGCGGGCTACGGCTACGACCCGTCGAAGGCCCCGACGCTGCCCGCCACGCTGCCCGACGCCCTCGCCTATCTGGAGGAGGACACGGCGATGGTCGAGGTGCTCGGCAAGGACTTCGTGCGGTCCTATGTGGACTTCAAGTGGGAGGAGGTAGCCCGGTTCCAGCGGTTCGTGACCGACTGGGAGTTCACCGAATACGCGTACCACCTATAGTTCACCTGCGATGACTGCACTTACGGACCGGCTCACCTCGATCGCCGACGAAGACGAACTGTTCGACACCTTCTCCCACTGGGCCGCCGAGCGCGGCCTCGCGCTGTACCCGGCGCAGGAGGAGGCGGTCATCGAACTCGTCTCCGGGGCGAACGTCATCCTCAGCACGCCCACGGGGTCGGGCAAGAGCCTCGTCGCGATCGGGGCCCACCTCGTCGCCATGGCGGCCAACCAGCGCAGCTTCTACACCGCGCCGATCAAGGCGCTGGTCTCGGAGAAGTTCTTCGCGCTGTGCGAGGTGTTCGGGCCGGAGAACGTCGGCATGATGACCGGCGACGCCAGCGTCAACGACCAGGCGCCCATCATCTGCTGCACGGCGGAGATCCTCGCGAACATCGCGCTGCGCGACGGCGTGACGGCCGACGTCGGCCAGGTCGTGATGGACGAGTTCCACTTCTACAGCGAGCCCGACCGCGGCTGGGCGTGGCAGGTGCCGCTGATCGAGCTGCCGCAGGCGCAGTTCCTGCTGATGTCGGCGACGCTGGGCGACGTCACGTTCTTCGAGAAGGACCTCGCGCGGCGCACCGGCCGCCCGACCGCGGTGGTGCGGTCGGCGCAGCGCCCGGTGCCGTTGAACTTCCAGTACGTCCTCACGCCGTTGCACGAGACGATCGAGGACCTGCTGCACGGCCGTGAGGCGCCGATCTACGTCGTGCACTTCACCCAGGCCGCCGCGCTGGAGCGCGCGCAGTCGCTGATGAGCGTGAACGTCTGCTCGAAGCCGGAGAAGGAGGCGATCGCGGCGACGATCGGCAACTTCCGGTTCTCCTCCGGGTTCGGCAAGACGCTGTCGCGGCTGGTGCGGCACGGCATCGGCGTGCACCACGCCGGCATGCTGCCCAAGTACCGGCGCCTGGTCGAGCAGCTCGCGCAGGCGGGCCTGATGAAGGTCATCTGCGGCACGGACACGCTCGGCGTCGGCATCAACGTCCCGATCCGCACCGTCGTGTTCACCGCGCTGGCGAAGTACGACGGCATCCGCACGCGCACCCTGAAGGCGCGCGAGTTCCACCAGATCGCCGGGCGGGCGGGCCGCGCGGGCTACGACACCGTCGGCACGGTCGTCGTGCAGGCGCCCGAGCACGAGGTCGAGAACGTCAAGGCCCTCGCCAAGGCGGGCGACGACCCGAAGAAGCGCCGCAAGGTCGTGCGCAAGAAGGCGCCGGACGGGTTCGTGTCGTGGAGCGACAAGACGTTCGAACGGCTCGTCAACGCCGAACCGGAGCCGCTGACGTCGTCGTTCCAGGTCTCGCACGCCATGCTGCTGAACGTGATCGGCCGTCCGCAGGGTGGCGCGTTCGCCGCGATGCGGCACCTGCTGGAGGACAACCACGAGGACCGGCCCAAGCAGCTCAAGCACATCCGCCGCGCGCTCGCGATGTACCGGGCGCTGGTCGCTGCGGGCGTGGTGGAGCGCAACGGTGACGACTTCCGGCTCACGATGGACCTGCAGTTCAACTTCGCGCTGAACCAGCCGCTGTCGCCGTTCGCGCTCGCGGCCGTCGAGCTGCTCGACCGCGAGGTGCCAGGCTACGAGCTCGACGTGCTGTCGGTGATCGAGTCCATTCTGGACGACCCGAGGCAGATCCTGGGCGCGCAGGAGCACAAGGCGCGCGGCGAGGCGATCGGCGCGATGAAGGCCGAGGGCATCGAGTACGACCAGCGGATGGAGCTGCTGGAGGAGGTCACGTACCCGAAGCCGCTCGCCGAGCTGCTGGACGCCGCCTTCTTCACCTACCGCCGCGGCCACCCGTGGGTCGACGACTACCACCTCTCCCCCAAGTCCGTCGTGCGCGACATGTACGAGCGCGCGATGACGTTCACGGAGTACGTGTCGTTCTACAGCCTCGCGCGCTCCGAAGGCCTGGTGCTGCGCTACCTGGCCGACGCCTACAAGGCGCTGTCGCAGACGGTGCCGGAGGAAGCGAAGACCGAGGAGCTCAACGACCTGATCTCGTGGCTCGGCGAGCTCGTGCGCCAGGTCGACTCGTCGCTGATCGACGAGTGGGAGAAGCTCACGAACCCGGACGCACCTGTTGAAGAGGTGCGCGTCGACCTGCCGCCGGCGGTCACCCGCAACGTCCGGGCGTTCCGCGTACTGGTCCGCAACGCGCTGTTCCGCCGGGTCGAGCTGGCCGCGAAACGCGACTGGTACTCGCTGGGCGAACTCGACCACGAGTCGGGCTGGACGGCCAAGGAGTGGATGGACGCCCTCGAGCCGTACTTCGAGGAGCACTCCGACATCGGCGCGGGCCCGAACGCGCGCGGCCCGGCGTTCCTGATCATCAACGTCGAACGCGAGCGCTGGGTCTGCCGGCAGATCTTCGAGGACCCGGCCGGCGACAAGGACTGGGGCTTCAACGCCGAGGTCGACCTGGCCGCGTCCGACGAACTGGGCGAGGCGGCCGTGACGATCACCGACGTCGGCAGGCTGTAGGCAACCGGATCTCCCTCTCGCGCGTGCTGTGCACAGCATTCGTTGAGCGAGGGGGAGAGCTCGTGCGAAGACTACTGTCGGTTGCTGCCGTGTTCACGCTGTTCACAGCCCTGGTCACGCCGTCGGCCCACGCCGTGTCGTACGCGACCGGGCCGTCCGCGTGGACGACCGTCAACAAGCTCAAGCCGGACAAGTCCTACTGGGACGAGAACCTCGACGCGGTCCGGGTCGGCGCGATCGACGGCGGCGTGCACCGGTCGCTGTTCCGGTTCGACACCCAGCAGCTCGCGGGGGCGCGGATCCTCTCCGCCGCCGTGTACCTCACGGTCGACCGCACCGGCTCGTGCGACGAGACGCCGGTGCAGCTGTGGCACACCAGGGCGATCGACCCGGCGACGCCGCTGACGTGGCGGAACTCCACCCAGCACTGGAAGGCCAAGCTGGCAGCGGGTTCCGCGCAGGCCTGCGGCGAATACGACGCGCCGATGGAGTTCGACACCGAGCAACTCCGGCAGGTGCTCCAGCAGACGGCCGACGAGCGGGCCGGGTCGGTCTCCTTCGGGCTGCGCGCACCGCAGGAACACAACCCCGCTCAGGGCAAGGCGATCGTGCCCAAGAGCGTCTTTATCGCCGTGCACTACAACAACAAGCCGAACGCGCCGACCGTGATCACCTCCTACCCGCACCCGTGCGGCACGGCGGACGCACCGACGGTCATGCCGCCACCGCGCCAGTTCTCCGGTAGCGCCAAGGACCCCGACAACGACGGCGTGACCACCACGTTGGAGATCTTCGACAGCGCGGGTGCGCCGGTGCACACGAGCGACGTGGGCCCGATCAGCTCCGGATCCGCGTTCTCCTGGCCAGAACTGCCCGAGGGCGTGCTGAAGCACGGCGAGGCGTACCGCTACCGCGCGAAGTCCAGTGACGGCACGGCGACGGGGCCGTACAGCCCGGAATGCTGGTTCCTGGTCGACGCCGTCGCTCCCGGCAAGCCGCGCATCTCCTCCACCGACTACCCGAACGGCGAGCCGGCGATCCCGGCGGGCACCACGGGGACGATCACGCTGTCCCCCTCCCACGAGGACGACGACGTCTACGGCTACCAGTTCGGACGGCAGCAGGACACCGCGGTCACCTTCGCCAAGGCGGACGTGGACGGCCGCGCGGTCATCCCGATGACGCTGCCGCGTGACCTGCTGAGCTCGTCGTTCTTCTACGCGCGGGCGGTCGACCGGGCGGGCAACGTCAGCGCGTACAACAACAGGTGGGACCTGGCGGCGCTCGATCCCGCGACCCCGCAGCCGCACGTGCGCGGCGACTTCACCGGCGATGGCCGGGCGGACGTGACCTTCCTGCAGCGCCACGACTTCGGGCGGATGAGCGTGTGGAACGTGACCGCGCGCGATGGCGGCTTCCACATCGGCACGCAGCCGCTCGACTCCGGCATCAGCACCGGCCCGCCGCAGTGGGGGCCGCAGGTGCGCGGCGACTTCGACGGTGACGGCCGCAGCGAGATGATCGTGTTCCAGGCGGGCCGGGACGACACCCGGATGCTGCTGATGTTGTCGGACGGCAACGACCTGTCCGTGCCGCCCACGCCATGGAACGGCACGCTGCCGCTGGAGGGGGCCCGGTTCGCCTCCGGTGACTTCGACGGCGACGGCAAGACCGACGTCGCGGCTGCCACCGGCTCGCGCGTGCAGGTGTTCCGCGGCGGCGCTCTCGGCACGCCGGCAACGTGGCTGGACGGGGTCAGCGGCAAGATCTCCGCAGGCGACTTCGACGGTGACGGCAAGGCCGACCTCGCCGAGATCAGGGCCGAGGGCACCGGCACGTCGGTGCGCACCTACCCCTCGACCGGCAGCGCGTTCGGCGCCGGTGAGATCCGCTGGCAGGGCAACGACTACCCCGCGGGCAGCGCCACGCCGGTCAGCGCGGACGTCGACGGCGACGGCCGTCAGGACGTCGTGGTGGTGGGCGAACGGGCGTTGTTCGTGCACACCGCGTCGAACTTCGCCCCGCGGATGTGGTCGCAGGGCACGTACGCCGGCGTGGTCACGGCCGGCGACTTCGACCTCGACGGCACAGAGGACGTCGCGGTCGCGCGGGCGGCGAACGGAAAAACGCAGCTGTGGACGCTGAGGTCGACCGGCAGCGCGTTCGACCACCCGGTGCTGGGCTGGGAGGACGAGACGCGGGGCACCCCGTCGAACTCCTAGCGTGGGGGTGCGCGCGGGACCGGTCCCGCGCGCACCTCGCTACGCTCCGCCGGGCACCTGAAACGGCAACACGACGCGTTCCTGTTCAACTGCCGTCAGCGACCCGTGGAACCGCACCGAAATCCTGTATGAACCCGAACGACTGAACTCCGGGCACGATCGCCCGCACCAGCCGCACCGCACTGTGGCAAAAGAGTTAATACATCTGCCGAGAAGCCCCTCCGACGGGGACTGCAATGTGGCGAACATGCGACCCAGGACACACCGGTTCGGAGCAGCGCTCTGCGGCTCACCTCGCCTACCAGGCACGTAGAACAAACATGGTGTCGATTTCGACTGACGAAACGTCGAAACCAGGCCATTTCCGCCGATCGCGATAAGTGTTCGCCAATTGAGACAGAAACCTGTTGAGACGGAATGCAGGCTCGATTGCCCGAGTGGTCCCGTTGGGGCAACATCATTGCGCTGGACCACCGTTGTCGAGATATGGTGTTGTTCAGTGGGGGAAATGTTCGCACCTCGTCCTTCCACGGTTCGGCACGACGGGAGGAATGAAGTGGACCCGGCACTGGACGCCCTGCGCGACCGGCTGGCGGAGATCGTCGCGTCGCCGCCGGACAACACCGAGGAACTCGTCGACACGCTGAGCGGTCTCGCCAAGCTCTCGAACCAGTGGTCCGAGGCGATCCAGGCGTTGCGCGCGCCCACCCGCAGACTCGTCGGACCGGCCGCGGCCGCGTCGGTGAGCGTCGCCGCCCGCCGCGCGGAGGAGTCGTTCATCGAGCTGGAGATCACGCTCGGTGACGCGCTGGCGGCCCAGCCGAGGGCGCTGCGCCCGTCGTGAGCCTGACCAGGCAATCGCACTCTGGGTGATAGCGGTGCCCGGCACCGCGCCCAGGACACACCCGTTCGGAGGGTTTCCGCACCTCCGCCACCTGACGGATGATGCGCCCAATCGGGCATTCAGGTGGGAGGGGGCATGAGCCGTGCACACGTTGCGTTACCGGACCCCCGCGACGGATCACCCTCCGTGAGAGGGCATGATCGCGTATCCGACGCCCACGGCTCACCAGGCGCGCGATGACCGAGCGTGGTCTAATCGCCGCCACGTGAGGATCGGCCGTACACAGTTTGGACTCGATCTCGAATGACCTCAGGTCTGCCCTGCCCCGTCTGCGAGGGGCCGGATCGACGTGGCAGCCTCGAGCGCTCCCTCCGGGTGCTCGCCGTCGACGACGAGGCACCCGCGCTGGAAGACCTCGTGTACCTGTTGCGCTGCGATCCGCGCATCGCACACGTTGAAGCGGTCACTGACGCCACGAAGGCGCTTCGGGTGCTGCACCGCGCGATGGACGCCGGGCAGCCGCTGGACGCGGTGTTCCTCGACATCCGCATGCCGGGGCTGGACGGTCTCGACCTCGCCCGCGTGCTGTCGCGGTTCGCGCAGCCGCCGCCCGTCGTGTTCGTGACGGCGCACCAGCAGCCCGCCGTGGAGGCGTTCGAGCTCAAGGCACTCGACTACCTGCTCAAGCCCGTGCGCCCGGAGCGGCTCGCCGAGTCCGTGCACCGCATCGTGCACGAGGTCTGGGACTCCAAGGCTCCCACCGAACCACTGCCCACCGGTGCCGCGCAGCCCGCGAACACCACGCCGCCGGAGATGGGTGACGAGGTCATCCCCGTCGAACTCGGGGGCGTCACGCGGTTCATCCGGCTCGCCGACATCCGGTACGTGGAGGCACACGGCGACTACGCCCGCCTGCACACGGCGACCGGCAGCGGACTCGTGCGCGCGGCGTTGAACGGTCTCGAAGAACGCTGGCGCAGCGCGGGTTTCGTCCGCATCCACCGCAGCCACCTGGTCTCGCTCGGCCACATCGACGAGTTGCGCCTGGAGGACGGCCACCTCAGCGTCACGATCGGCGGCGCGGTGCTGCCGGTCAGCCGCCGGCACGCCCGGCACCTGCGGCAGCTGCTCGTGCGGCGGGCCCGGCCCACTCCCGGCTCAGGCACCGGCTCCGGCCAGGCCACGCCGGCCGGTGCCGTGCAACCGAGGAACGGGCTCGGGTCGTGACGACCCCGCCCTCCCCAGAGACTCCGAAACCGACCCAGCGAGTGGTGGTCACCAGCCCGCGCACGCGTGCACCGCGGGCCCGCCGCCCGTACTCGGGCACGCGTGAGATCAACGAGCAGAGCGAGCTCGGCGCCGTCTACATGCGCACGCTGATCCGGGCGCAACGCCGGCTCGGGCTCTCGGTGTGCCTGGTGGTGTTCAGCACCCTGGGCCTGCTGCCGCTGCTGTTCACGATCCAGCCGGAGCTGGGCCGGGCCAGGGTGCTCGGGCTCGGGCTGCCGTGGTTCCTGCTGTGCGTCGCGACGTTCCCGATGCTGCTGCTGGCCGGCTGGTTCTACGTGCGGCAGGCCGAACGCAGTGAGCGCGAGTTCGCGGAGCTGGTCGAACGTCCATGACGAGCGGATACGCGATCGTCGCGGTGCTGATCGTCGCACTGGGCACGATTCTGGTCGGCACCTACGGACTGCGCGTCTCCCGCACCACGTCCGACTTCTACGTCGCCTCGCGCACGGTCTCGCCGGGGTGGAACGCGTCCGCGATCGGCGGCGAGTACCTCTCCGCGGCGTCGTTCGTCGGCATCGCCGGGCTGATCTTCGCCTACGGGCCGGACATGCTGTGGTTCCCGGTCGGCTACACCGCGGGCTACCTGGTGCTGCTGACGATGGTGGCGGCGCCGCTGCGGCGTTCCGGCGCCTACACGCTGCCCGACTTCGCCGAGGCTCGCTTCCGATCCCGGGTCGTGCGCGGCGTCGCGTCGGTGCTGGCGCTGGCGATCGGCTGGCTCTACCTGTTGCCCCAGCTGGAAGGCGCCGGCCTGACGCTGAACACCGTGACGGGCGCGCCGGACTGGGTGGGCGCCCTGGTCGTCGCGGTGGTCGTGACGGTGAACGTGATGTCGGGCGGCATGCGCAGCATCACGTTCGTGCAGGCGTTCCAGTACTGGCTCAAGCTCACCGCGATCACCGTGCCGATCATCTTCCTGATCGTCGCGTGGCAGGTGCACGGCGCCAAGTCGCTGACCACGCCGGAGTACCCGGCGTTCCCGCAGGACACCGTCGTCAGGTTCCAGCACGAGACCCACATCCACGCCGAGCGGTCCATCTTCATCAACGGCAGCGGCAAGATCGACGGCCTGCACCTCGAGAACGCCGGCCACGTGCTGACCGACGGCTACCACCAGATCGGGCAGGGCTCGGAGTTCACCTTCCCCTCGGGCGCGCCGGTCCCGCACCTGGCCACGATGGCGCACAACACCAACGAGACGTGGGCGCTGCCGGAGTCGAGCGGCGCGGACTTCCCGTTGTACGGCGTGTATTCGCTCATCATCGCGACGTTCCTGGGCACCATGGGCCTGCCACACGTGATCGTGCGCTTCTACACGAACCCGAACGGCACCGCCGCGCGCCGCACCACGTTGATCGTGCTCGGGTTGCTGTCCGTCTTCTACCTGATGCCACCGATGTACGGCGCGCTCGGCCGGCTCTACACACCCGAGTTGCTGATGACCGGCCAGACCGACGCCGTGGTGCTGGTGCTGCCGACGCGGATGATCGACGGCATCGGCGGTGAGCTGCTCGGCGCTCTCGTGGCGGGCGGCGCGTTCGCGGCGTTCCTGTCGACGTCGTCGGGCCTGGTGGTGTCGCTGGCGGGCGTGCTCTCGCAGGACGTGCTGCGGCTCGGCGGCGTGCGCGGCTTCCGGATCTCCACGGTGCTCGCGGGCATCGTGCCGCTGGCGATGACGTTCGTGTCGACGGGCATGCCGGTCGCGGACATGGTCGGCCTGGCGTTCGCGGTGGCGGCCTCGTCGCTGTGCCCGTTGCTGCTGCTGGGAATCTGGTCGTCGCGGATCACCACCGTGGGCGCCGTCGCCGGCATGCTCGCGGGCGGTGTGCCCGCACTGACCGCCGGCCTCGTCACGATGTTCACCGACACCGACAACTCCTGGTACGAGGTGCTGCTCTCGCGTCCCGCCGCCTGGACGGTACCTCTCGGCTTCACCGTCATGTACGTCGTCTCGCTGCTCACCCAGCGGCACGTGCCGCCGGGCGTGCAGCAGACGATGGTCAAGCTCCACGCGCCCGAGAACCTCGGGCTGGACAGCTCCGGCTCCTCCGCCGACGAGCGAAGCTAGTGCCGTGACCCGAACCTCGACGGTCAGATTCACGCCCAGAGGGGCGGCACCGCGATCCACCCGTCTGACCGCGAATCGGCCCGGCGAGGTCCCGGGCCACAGCACTAAAGGGGACGCGAGATGCAGGACTTCCTGACCGCCGCCGCGATCCTGATCGTCGGCGGAGCGGCCGTGCTCGTGCTGTGGCGAGGCACCCGCAACAAGCAGTCGCTCTCGACCGAGGCCCAGCGCGTCACCTACGAGACCCTGCACACCGCCTGGTCCGCGGCGCCTCCGCTGCGCGCCGGCCTGGTGCCGGACGCGGCCAAGAAGTCCGCCCGGCACCTGCGCACCCTGCTCGACACCCCCGCGCTCGCCCTCACCGACGAGACGGAAGTCGTTGCGTGGGAAGGGGTTTCCGAGCACCACGCGGCCGAGGCGATGGCCCAGGCCGCGGACGTCTTCCTGACCGGCCGCACCCAGGCGTTCGACATCGGCTGCACCGAGCCGAACTGCCCGATCAACTGCGCGGTCGTGGCGCCGCTGACCGTCGAGGGCCGGGTCGTCGGGACGCTGGCCGCGTACTCGCGGGAGGCTTCGGCGGGGCTGGTGCGCGCGACGAACCAGGTGGCTCGCTGGGCGGCCGGGCAGCTGGAGCTCGCCGAACTGGACCGCTCCCGGACCCGGTTGGTGGAGGCGGAGGTGCGGGCCCTGCGCGCACAGATCTCACCGCACTTCATCTACAACTCGTTGTCCGCCATCGCTTCCTACGTGCGTACGAACCCCGAGCGCGCGCGTACGTTGCTGCTCGACTTCGCTGACTTCACCCGGTACTCGTTCCGGCGGCACGGCGACTTCACGACGCTGGCCGAGGAGCTCCGGTCCATCGACCAGTACCTGGCGCTGGAGCGGGCCCGCTTCGGTGAGCGGCTGAAGGTCACGCTGCAGGTGGCGCCCGAGGTGCTGCCGGTGACGGTGCCGTTCCTGTGCCTGCAACCGTTGGTGGAGAACGCCGTCCGGCACGGCATGGAGGGCAAGGTCGAGCCCGGCCACATCCAGATCTACGCCAACGACGGCGGCGCCGAAGCCCACATCACCATCGAGGACGACGGCATCGGCATGGACCCCGAGAAGCTGCGCCGCACGCTGGCCGGGCAGGTCGACGAGTCCGCCGGCATCGGGCTCGGCAACATCGACGAGCGGCTGCGCCGGGTCTACGGCGACGAGTACGGGCTCGTGGTGGAGACGGCGTGCGGGCTGGGCACGAAGATCACCGTGCGGGTGCCGAAGTACCACCCGGGCATCAGCGGGATGTGACAGCACCGCCGAGCCCAGGAACGACAGGCATGAACACGCCGGGGCCGCCCTTCCTCGAGGCGACCCCGGCGGGGTCCGGTACGGCAACCGTCAGCCGGCTGCCTTCGCGGCCCGGCGGTCGGCCGCGTCCAGCACCGCACGGATCCAGTCGAGCTCGTCGGTACCGCAGGCACCTTCCGCCGCCGCGCGCCGCAGCCGGACCCAGAGCCCGAGGTCGGTCCACTCCTGGAACCGGCGGTGCACGGTGGGAACGGTGACGCCGAACGAGGCCGGCAGGTGCCGCCAGGCACACCCGGAGGACAGCACGAACACGATCGCCGTGAACACCGACCGGTTGCACACCCGGCCCCGGCCGCCACCCTGGCGGCGCACCTTGGCCGCCGGGATCAGCGGCTCGATCACGGCCCACAGGTTCGGGCTGACCAGCCGCGCCGAAAGCTGTTCGATGACGTCACCACGACCGGACTCGCTGCCGTGCTCCGGCCACGACGCGGTGCGCATCCAGGAGTCCTGGCGCGGCGCGGCGTCGATGGGCCGGGGGTCCTGGCGGGCGGACTCGGCGCGCTGACGGGAGCGGAGCAGGGTGGCCAGGGCGGTGTCCTCGGCCGTCGTGCGGCGCTGCGGCACCGCATAGGGCGTGTGCTGCTGGGCGTGGCGCGCGATCTCGGCGCCGACGGTGCGGCGGAACGACGGCGCGTTCGCCAGGCGCGGGTCGACCGGCTGGCCGTAGCGGGTGGGCACCTGGCCCACCGGGGGCTGGCGTGGGGGAAGGGGCCGCTGTGGCACCTGACGGGGCGGGACCTGCCGCGCGAGCCGCGGGTCCGGGGTGCGAGCGAACTGTGAGTCAGTCATTGGTGGTCCTCCGCCAGGACTTTTCCGTCAGGTGACAGCGCTCACAGTAGGAAGGCAGGCGGAAAACAGGTAAGTAGGTAGGCCATGAAAGGCGACGAGCGGACGTGGCCTGGCGACGCACGGCCTTCCCTGTTGAGACGAGTGGCCCACTGTCTGCGACGAACGGATAACCGGTCGTGCTAACCAGTACACGACTGGGTGTCGCCGACCGCTCACGGAGCGCTGTGCGCCGGACGGCAATGGCACGGTCGTTGACGCCGGAGATAACGTTCGAAGTGTGAAGCTCTTGGCCACCAGCGACCTGCACGTCACGTACCAGGACAACCGCCAGGTTGTGGAGTCGATCGCCGCACCGGACGAGAGCGACTGGCTGATCATCGCCGGGGACGTCGGCGAGCGGTTCGCGGACATCGAGTGGACGCTGCGGACCCTGCGCCCGAAGTTCGCGAAGCTGATCTGGTCACCGGGCAACCACGAGCTCTGGACCACCAAGGACGACGAGAACCAGGCCCGCGGCGAGATGCGCTACAAGCAGCTCGTCGAGCTGTGCCGCAGCCTCGACGTCATCACGCCGGAAGACCCCTACGTCACCTTTCCGGGCGAACGTGGGCCGGTCACCGTCTGTCCACTGTTCCTCGGCTACGACTACTCCTTTCGGCCACACGGCGCCACGGACGTGAAATCGGCGCTCGCCATCGCGCACGAAGCCGGAGTCGTGTGCACGGACGAGTACTTCCTGCATCCCGACCCGTACCCGTCGCGCGAGGCCTGGTGCCAGGCGCGCGTCGCGGAGACCGAGGAACGGCTGAAGCAGATCACCGGCCCGACCGTGCTCATCAACCACTACCCGCTCGTCCGCGACCCCACGTTCGTGCTGCGCTACCCCGAGTTCGCGCTCTGGTGCGGCACCACGCTGACCGCGGACTGGCACAAGCGGTTCAACGTGGTCGAGATGGTCTACGGCCACCTGCACATCCCCCGCACGACGCACTACGACGGCGTGCGCTTCGACGAGGTCTCGCTCGGCTACCCGCGCGAGTGGAAACCGCGCGGCACCACCAGGGTGAAGCTGCACGACGTCCTGCGGGAGTCATAGGTGCTGGAACAGCTACTTCCCCCTCCCATCGCGGCGGTGGAGCGGTACGACGACGCGCAGCCCGTCGAGCTCTTTCCCGAGGAGGAGGCGCTGCTGGGCAACGCCGTGCCCAAGCGCCGGTTCGAGTTCGGCACGGCCCGCGCGTGCGCCCGCGAGGCCATGCGGAGCCTGGGCGTCGAACCAGGGCCGATCCTGCCGGGCCCGAAGCGCGAGCCGATCTGGCCGCCCGGCGTCGTCGGCAGCCTCACGCACTGCGCCGGCTACCGGGCCGCCGCGCTCGCGCGGACGAGCGACTTCCAGACCATCGGCATCGACGCCGAACCGCACGCTCCCGCCCCGGACGGCGTGCTGGAGGCCATCGCGATCCCGGCGGAGCTGCGCCGGATGCCCGGCCTGCGGGTGGACGACCCGAAGATCTGCTGGGACCGCCTGCTGTTCAGCGCCAAGGAGACGACCTACAAGGCCTGGTACCCGGTCACGAAGCGCTGGCTGGGCTTCGAGGACGCCGACATCACCCTCAACGCCGACGGCACCTTCCACTCGCGCATCCTGCTGCCCGACACCCCGATCGCGGGGTTCACCGGGAAGTGGCTGGTGCAGGGCGACGTCCTCGTCACGGCCATCGCGGTCCCCAGCAGCGTGTAGGGGACGTGTAGAGCGGGTCTCCAGACTCGGGAGCATGCTGACCAGGCCACCACTCCCCCCGGTGCCCGTCGAGCGGCAGGAGATCGGCTTCGACGTCGACGTGCTGTTCGGTGCGGTACCCCACCGGCAGCTCGATGCCTCCCTGGACGCCGTCGCGCACCAGCAGGAGAGCCACGGGATCCGCCGCGGCCTCATGTGCTCGCTGCGCGGCGCGTTGTTCGACGTCGGCTCGGGCAACGACGAGATGCGCAAGGCGACCGAGCTGCAGCAGCGGTTCGTCCCCGTCGGCACCGTCGACCTGCGCGACGCGCTGGGCGCCGAGGACGAGATCGGCAAGCTCGCCGAGGCCGGGGTGCGGATCATCCGGTTGTTCCCGCCGGAGCAGTGGGTCGAGCCGGGCTCCCCCGGCCTCGCCCACGTCGTCGACGTCGCCGTCGCCCACGACCTGGTGCTGCTCACGAGCGGCGACTTCAGCGGGTTCTGGCGGCCGTTCGCCGGCAAGGGCGCACGGGTGTGCTTCCTCGACGTGCACGCCTACCGGGTGGCGGACTTCGTGGTGATGGCGCGGCGCGAGTCCGGTTTCGTGGCCTCGACCCGGATGCTGGTCGGTCCCGACTCGATCGAGCGGATCGCGGGCGAGGTCGGCGCGCACCGCCTCGCCTACGGGTCGCGGACCCCGATGCACGACGTCATGCCGTCGGCGCTGCGGCTGCGCGTGGCAGCACTGAACGAGCAGGAATGGCGGCAGGTCGCCGGCGGAACGGCGGCCGAGCATGGCTGGGGGAGGCGCAGTGATCATCGACGTGCACGCGCACGCCGGACCGTGGTTCTTCGCCACGGACGTCGGTGCCGTCGGAGCTCAACCTCGCGTTGATGGACCGGTACGGCATCGACCGGCAGATCGTCTCCGCATCCGAGGCCGTCACCTACGACATGGTCGAGCGGCAACAGGTGGATGGCCGACGTGCTGGCCGAGCAACCCGCGGCTGCTCGGCTATCGTGGTGGTCAACCCCAACGAGCTCGCCGCCGGGGCGCGGCCGAACTGGCGCAGCACCTGCCGAGTGGCCGGTTCGTCGGGCTCAAGGTGCACACGACGTATCCGGGCCAGGCGCTGATGTCCAAGCGATCCAGGACACGCTGGCGCTGGCCGCCGGGCGAGTCTGCCGGTGCTGGTCCACACCTGGGACGAGGCGTGCTCGGTCTGGTCGACGTGCTGGAGGGCTGGCAGGAGCTGCGGGTGATCGCCGGGCACATGGGCGGCCCGGCGTGGCGGACGGCGGTCGAGGCTGCCTGCCGCACCGACCGGCTCTACCTCGAACCGTGCTGCTCGATCACCGATCGCGGCAGGTTCCGGTACGCGCTCGATCGGGTGCCGGTCGAGCAGATGCTGTTCGGCACGGACAGCACGTTCGTCGACCCGGCGATCGCGTTGGGCGTGGTCGTGGCCGCGGGTATCGACCGAGCACGAGTACGAACACGTGATGTGGCGCAACGCCGCGCAGCCTCTTCGGCATCGACGAGGACGCCGCATGAGGAGGGCGGCAGCGCTGGTCGGCAGTCACGGCGCTCTCGGCTCTCGCGTGCCGGCGACGAGCGCACCCGGCAATGAGCCGTGACGACTGTGGATGTACCCGGTCATCTCGGACCCGACGCAGAACCGGGCGTTCTGGCAGAAGGTCGAGGCCGGGCTTCGAGGCGCGAGCACGGTGTCGGACCTGCAGCGTCGAACTCCAGCCGTGGGACGGACAGGCAGCAGAAGCTCAGCACCGCGCTGATGGCCGGCAGCGGGCCGGACGTCGTGCTGCTGCAACCGGACATGATTCCCCAGTACGTCGAACAGAACGCCCTGCAGCCCGTCAACGACGTGCTGTTGGGCGGCGAACGCACGTTCCGGCCGTCGGCGGTGGCCGCGTTGACCGTGCAGGAGCAGGCGTACGCGCGTGCCGATGTACCAGACCGTCACGACGACCGTGTACAACCGCAAGCTGTTCGCGGAGGCGGGCATCACCGAGCTGCCGAGGACGTGGGACGAGATCAGGGCCGCCGCGCCCAAGCTCGCCGCGCGCGGCGATCCCGGTGCTCGACTACTCCGGCTCCGCCGAGGAGCCGCTCAACCTCACCTTCTACCCGCTGCTGTGGCAGGCGGGCGGCAGCGTGTTCAACGCGGACGGCAAGAAGAGCGCCTTCGTCGTCACCGGAAGGCGTTGCGGCGCTGAAGTTCCTGGTCGACCTCAAGGCGATGAACGGACTGCCGCGCGACGTCGCGACCAGGCGGAGCGACCTCAAGGACTACCCGGTCGCGACAGGGCGGGCGGCGATGGCCCACGCGGCGACCGCCGCGGAGCCAGGAACGTCATCGCCGCGATCGGCGGGGAGAACACCGCCATCGGCCTGCCGTTGCAGCAAAAGACGCGGTCCACGTTCGGCACGCCCGGCGGCGTTGTCGTTGCCGCGCACAAGGACCCAGCGCGGCGAAACAGCTGCTCACCTACCTGAGCTCACCGGAGGTGGTCGACGAACTCTGCGCGCAGTCGGGCTTCTTCCCGCCGTGGTCGGACCCGGCGACCACCCGCGGACGAGGTGAACAGGAGCTTCACCGAGGCACTGCCGTTCGCCCCCGCCGGTGACACGCATCCGCAGGCGCGCAAGACGATGAGCCTGCTCGCGCCCCACCTCCAGGCCGCGCTGCTGGGCGAGAAGACACCCGAGCAGGCACTCGCCGACGCTGCCGTAGAGGTCGACGGGATGCTCGGCGGCAACTGATGCCCGCAAAACGGTCACGATACCTGCTCGTTCCTGCTGCCCGTGCTGGTGCTGTTCGGCGTGTTCCGGTTCCTGCCGCTGCTGGGCGCGGTAGGGCTGAGCCTGACCGAGTTCCAGCTCGGCGGCGACTGGCGGTTCGTCGGCGTGACGAACTACCGGGACCTCGCCCAGGACAGCGATCTTCCTCGACCAGCCTGCGCACCACGCTCGCTCTATGTCGCGATCTGCGTGCCGCTGACGGTGGCCGTCGCGCTGGGCACCGCGCTTGCTGCTCAACAGGTGCGCTGGGCGCGTGGCGTGTTCCGCACCGCCTTGCTCACGCCGTACGTCACCAGCCTGGTGCTCGCCGGGGTCGTGTGGCGGTGGCTCTACGAACCGCTGGGACTGCTCGACGACCCGTCGCTGGTGCTGCTCGCGCTGGCCGTCGTCGGGGTGTGGAAGGGGTTCGGCTACGCGATGCTGATCCTCTTCGCCGGCATCCAGAACGTGCCGCCCGACTGCCTGGACGCGGCGAAGGCGGACGGCGCAAGCACGTGGCAGCGCTTTCGCCTGGTGCTGCTGCCTTTCCTGCGTCCGGCGCTGTTCTTCGTCGTCGTGATCGAGACGATCGGCGCCTTCCAGGTCTTCGACACCGTCTACGTGATGACCGGCGGCGGTCCGATGCGGGCCAGCTACACGATGGCGTACGCGGTGTACGACTACGGTTTCAAGCACCTCGACCTCGGTCATGCCGCGGCGGCGGGCATCGTGCTCTGGGCCGTCGTGCTGCTGGTGTCGCTCACGCAGCGCGGTGTTCTCGATCGGAGTCGCTGATGCGTTCCCGGCAGGTGCTGCCCACGGTGCTGCTGGCGTTGGTGACGCTGCTGGCGGTCGGCCCGTTCCTGGTGATGCTGCTGGTCGCCCTCTCGCCGCCCGGCTCACCGACCATCCCGCACCGGTTGCCGGGATCGCTCACGCTCGCGAACTTCGCGCGGGTGCTCGCGGCCGAGGACTTCCTGCGGTGGACGGCCAACACGTTCGTCTACGCGGCGGTGTCCGTGGTCGCGGTGCTGCTGTCGGCGTCGATGGCCGCGTACGTCTTCGCCCGCAAACGCTTCCCCGGCCGGGATGTGCTGCTGTGGTCGATGCTGGGGACGCTGATGGTGCCGTTCCACGCCGTGTTCCTGCCGTTGCTGCTGCTGGTCGCGGCGCTGGACTGGGTGGACGGCTACTGGGGCCTGATCGTGCCGACGCTGGCCAACGCCCAGGCCGTCCTGCTGTTGCGGCAGTTCATCCGGGCGCTGCCGGGCGACGTGTTCGACGCCGTCCGGGTGGACGGCGCCGGCGACTGGCGCACGTACTGGCACATCGTGCTGCCGTTGTGCCGTCCGGTGCTCGCCACCCTCGCGGTGTTCGTGTTCCTGTGGCACTGGAACGACTTCCTGTGGCCGCTGGTCGTCATCCGGTCCGAACGGATGTGGACGCTGACGGTCGGTCTGTCCACAATGAACTCCGGGCACCTGGGCATCGCCGAACTGATGGCCGCGGCCACTGTCACCGCCGTGCCGTGCCTGCTGGTGTTCGGGCTGCTGCAACGGCACCTGATCAGCGCCATCACCGGTCCGGGACGCTGAGGCCGAGGCTGTGCAGTGCCGTTCTGACCTTGGTCTGGGGCATCGGCATGGCGAGTTTCTCGTAGAGGCGCAACGCCTGGCCGAAGTAGTCGGCGGCGTCGCCGGGCCGCTGGTCGCGGTGCGCCACCCACCCGAGGCTGTACAGCATGGCCGCGTGCGAGGGACTCTCGTCGGCCGGGGAGCAGGCCTCGAGCGAACGCGACATCAGCGCGAACGCCCGGCCCGCGTCGCCGTCCTCGGCGTGGGTCGCGGCGAGCACGTGCAGCGCCAGCGCCTCATCGCGTGGGCAGGAGGCCGTCCGGAAGAGCTCGGCGGACTCCATCAGCACGCGTTCGGTCGACCTGAGATCACCGCGGGCGCTGTGGTAGAGGCCGAGGCTGAACAACGCGCACGCCTGTCCGTAGGCGCAGTGCAGCGCGCGGAAGGAGTCCAGTGCCTGGCCGAGGAACGTCGCCGCTTCGTCGAGCCGGCCCTGGTTGCGCCGGACGACGCCGAGCGCCTGCAGCGTGAACGCCTCACCGTACGCGTCCGCGCAGCGCTGGAAACCCGCCTTGGCCCTGGCCAGCAGAATCGCCGCAGCGTCGTGGTTCGAGTGGAACATCTGCACGGTGCCGAGACCGAGGTTCGCGTAGGAACGCCCCTGGATCTCGCCGATCTCGGCGAAGATCCGGTGCGCCTGCGCGAAATGGCCCTCCGCCTCGGAGAAGCGGTCGCGATAGAACGCCAGCGCACCGAGCCCCTGGTGCAGCATCGCCTCGTGGCGCGCCTCGGTCGCGGCGGCCAGCGCGAGCTCGTGGGTGCGCCGCCACAGGTCGTAGTGGCTGCGCTGGTCGAACAAAGCCGTCAGCACGCAGGCCAGGTCGGCCCCCAGCGTGGTCATGTCCAGTGACAGGGCCTGTTCGACGACAGCGACCAGCGTGTCGCGCTCGCCCTCCAGGAACTCCAGCGGATCGGCGAGCAGCCTGCCGGTGGTGGCGTCGTCCAGCCGTGCCCGCTCGACCTCCAGCCGCACCTTCAGAAATCGGCTCGGCAGGCCGGCCTCGGCCCGCACGGCCAGGTCGAGCCACGCGGTGAAGGCTCGCCTGAGCGCGTCGGCGCGTTCGGCGGCCGTGTCCTGTTCACAGGCTCGTTCCCGGCCGAACACCCGCAGCAGGTCGTGGAAGCGATAGCGCCCCTGACCGGCGGGTTCGAGCAGGTGCACGTCGGCCAGGCCGTCGACGATCTCCTCCGCGTCCGGCACGGCGACGTCCAGCAGGGGACCTGCCACCCAGCCGGGGAAGTCCGGCACGTCGAGCAGGCTCAGCAGCCGGAACGCCCGCTGCTGTTCGGTCTGGAGGGCCTCATAGCTGAGTGCCAGGCTGGCACGCGCTTCGAGATCGTCGATGCGCAGCTCGTTCAGCCGCGTTCCCTCGCCCGCCAGCCGTTCCGCGAGCCGGCCGACCGTCCAATGTGTCCGGCGGGCCAGCCGGGAACCGGCGATGCGCAGTGCCAGCGGGAGGTTGCCGCAGTAACGCGCGACCGCCGCGGCGGCCTCCGGCTCCGCGGTCATGCGTGACTGCCCGGCGATCGACGCCAGCAACCGCACGGCGTCCGCGGCGCCGAGCACGTCGAGGTGCACGGTGTGCGCTTCGAGCAGCTGCACGCGACTGGTGATCAGCACGGCGGACCCGGCGGTTCCCGGCAGCAGCGGGCGGACCTGCGCCATGTTCGCCGCGTCGTCGAGCACGATCAGCACCTGCCGTGCGGCCAGCTGCGACCGGTACAGGGCGGCACGGGCCTCCGGGTCCTCCGGCACCGCGTGCGGATGCACCCCGAACGCGATGAGCAGCTCGGCCAGCACCGTCACCGGATCGCGCGGCGATCGCGCTCCGCCCAGCCGCACGTAGAGCTGCCCGCCGCCGAAGTGGTCACCGAGCTCGTGGGCCACCCGGACGGCCAGCGTCGTCTTGCCGACGCCCGCCTTGCCGGTGATCGCGGCCACCGGTCGTGGCTGGTTCGTGAGCAGTCGGCGGAACTCGGCTCGTTCGGCTTCGCGTCCGGTGAAGTTCTCGGCGCCGGGCGGCAGCTGCATCGGCCGCACGTGGCTCTCGGACGGCGCGCCGCGCAGGATCTCCCGGTGCAGCTCCTGGATCTCACCGCACGGCTCGACCCCGAGCTCCTCGACGAGCACGCCGCGCAGCGCGCGGTAGGTCTCCAGCGCCTCGGCTCGCCGCCCCACCCGGTGCTGGGCCAGCATCAGCCGCCGCCACAGCCCCTCCCGCAACGGCAGCTGCCGCACCAGCGCGCTCAGCTCCGTGATGGCGGTGCCGAACTGGCCGGCCGCCAGACGTGCGTCGGCGAAGTCCTCGCGAGCGGTGGCGGCCATCTCCTCCAGCCGCACGACCTCGCCCTCCAGCCACCCGCACCGCGGCACGTCCTCCAACGGGGAGCCCCGCCACAAGGACCACGCCTCTTCCCAGACCGCCACCGCTTTCACGGCGTCACCTGAAGCCAACACCGCCCGCGCTTCTTCGGCGGAGCTCTGGAAAAGCGTGCTGTCGAGCTCGTCCAGCTCGACGTGCAACCGGTAGCCGCCGCTGTCGGTGACGACCCGGTCCGGCAGGCCGATACCGGCCAGATCACGCCGCAACCGGCTCACGTACGTGTGCACGTTCGCGACCGCCGACGCGGGCGGGCACTCACCCCAGAGCGCATCGACGATGCCGGGCAGCCCGACCGGCTGCGGCGCCCTGACCAGCAGCGCGGCCAGCAATCCCCGCTGCCGCTGACCGGACTGCGGCAGCCGCCGTCCGTTGTTCATGACGCCTAACGGTCCCAGGACCGCGAACGTCGCTGTAGTAACCAAGGCTCCCCCACCCGGTCCACTCGACGGCTCCGGAGGGTAGCAGCGCCACCACGCTGCGGACACGGCCGAAGGGGTGTCAAAACCGGACACGTTGGTGTGGCAACCATGTAGGTGCCGTGTAGAACGGCTCCATAACTTCCCCCTCAGATCAGAAAGAAAGCGATCTGAACTCAAGGGGATCAATCATGGAACTCAGGGGAAACCTGCGCGCATCCCGGCTCGTCCTGGCACTCGGCGCCGCGGCCGCGATGGCGCTCGGCGGGCCCGGCATGGCGTCGGCGCATGACCCCAGCGCCGGTGTGTACGGCTGCCCTGGAGCCGCTGACCGCTGCGGCTACGGCGGTGTGACGGACGGACACCTGCGCGTCTACTCCTGCGACACCAAGGGTGACAACATCGGCTTCCGCACCTGGTACCGCCTGGCCAACGGCGACACGGACTACATCGACGACGCCAACGGGAGCAGCTCCGGCTGCAGCGGCGAGTTCCGGGCTCGGCGAACAACAGGATCGTGAAGTTCCGGCCCTGCCTGAAGACCTCTCCCGAGAAGTGCACCACCTGGCAGAACGCCTGAGCCGGTACCGGCGGGGCCGTCCGCCAGGATGGCCCCGCCGTTCTCCTCGGCAGCCGGTCGCACGCGCATGGGGCCGTTCGCAAAACCGGAACGCGAGCACACGACTGTCGGCTTGATCAATCATGGTGCACAGTGGTGGGGTGAACCCTCGACCGTCGGGAGGCCACCATGGGCGAGGACGTCGCGAAGCACGAGTTCACTCGCGAGGACCGCACCAAGTACCGCACCAAGGTGCGCCGGTGCCTCGACGTGTTCGCCCGGATGCTGCGTGAGGCGAGGTTCGAGTTCGAACGGCCCATGACGGGCCTGGAGATCGAGATCAACCTCATCGACGAGCACGGCGACCCGGCGATGAAGAACCACGAGGCGCTCGCGGTCATCGACGACCCGGACTTCGTGACCGAGCTCGGGCAGTGGAACATCGAGATCAACGTGGCGCCGCGCAGGCTCGCGGGCGGCGGCATCACGTCGTTCGAGGAGACGGTGCGGCGCAGTCTCAACTCCGCCGAGGAGAAGGCGCGCGAGGTCGGCGCGCACATGGTGATCGACGGCATCCTGCCGACGCTGCGCACCAAGCGACATCGCGCCCGGTCTGCTGTCCGGCAACCCGCGGTACGCGCTGCTCAACGAGCAGGTGCTCGCGGCGAGGGGCGAGGACCTGCAGATCTCCATCGACGGCGTCGAGCGCCTGCACCTGACGGCCAGCTCGATCGTGCCCGAGGCCGCCTGCACCAGCACGCAGCTGCACGTGCAGGTGAGCCCGGAACAGTTCCCCGCCTACTGGAACGCCGCGCAGGCCATCGCGGGCATCCAGGTCGCGGTGGGCGCGAACTCGCCGTTCTTCCTCGGCAAGGAACTCTGGCGCGAGACCCGCATCGCGTTGTTCGAGCAGGCCACCGACACCCGCGGCGACGAGCTGAAGGCGCAGGGCGTGCGGCCGCGGGTGTGGTTCGGCGAGCGCTGGATCAACTCGATCTTCGACCTGTTCGAGGAGAACGTCAGGTACTTCCCCGCGTTGCTGCCGATCTGCGACGACGAGGACCCGCTCGCCATGCTGGACAAGGGCGACACGCCCGGCCTCAGCGAGCTCAAGCTGCACAACGGCACCATCTACCGCTGGAACCGGCCGGTCTACGACGTGGTGCGCGACAAGCCGCACCTGCGGGTGGAGAACCGGGTGCTGCCCGCCGGTCCGACCATTGTGGACACACTGGCCAATGCCGCGCTGTACTTCGGGCTCGTCCGGGCGCTGGCCGAGGACGAACGTCCACTGTGGTCACAGATGAGCTTCCAGGCGGCGGAGGAGAACTTCCACGCCGCCTCACGCAACGGGCTGGACGCCCAGATGTACTGGCCGGGCGTGGGCACGGTGCCGGTCGTGGAACTGGTGCTGCGCCGGCTGCTGCCACTCGCCCACGAGGGGCTGATCCGCTGGGGCGTCGACTCCTCGGAACGCGACCGGCTGCTCGGCGTCATCGAACAGCGCTGCCTGTCGGGGGTCAACGGGGCCACGTGGCAGGCGCGGGAGTTCCACCGCCACTACGACCACACTCACCTCGACCGGGCGGACGCGCTGCGCACGATGCTCCGATCCTATGTGGAACTGATGCACGCCAACGAACCCGTACACACCTGGCCGCTGACCTGACCCACACCTGACCGTTGAATAGCAGTAACAGCTCCGGGGCACACCCCTGAGCCGGCCACCTCGGCCGAATTTCGAATTCGAACGGTTGCGACAGACGCCATCTGGGTGCCGTGCGGGTCACACCGCCCACCGAAGATGGCGGAAACTGTCGCGAAAACAATTCCGGTGCGGCAATGGGAAGGATCATGAACATGGCGATAGTTCTGTCAATGCGGCGCAGGATAGCGCCCATTGTGTGCACGATGGCATTGCTCGGCGCCACCGTGACAGCGGGCGGAGCAACCGCGAGCCCAGCCGCACCACTGGCCGCGCAACCCGCTCCCGGTGGGAAAACCAACTTCGTGGTCTCGGTCGGCAGCTTCCGAAGTGCTCGCACCGACAACTGGCTGCGGATCAGCCAGTACACCTTCCGGCCCGACAATGGCACGGTGTCCGCGCAATGGTGGCGGTGGAACCAGGGCAGCATGCGAGACATCAGGGTCGACACGCCGGTCGCGGCCGCCGACTGCGGTCCCACGCAATGCTATGCGCGGACACCGAAACGGTTTCTGTCGGGACCATCGGAATCCATGAGTGGCACCTACCAGGTCAACGGCTCAGCGCTGACCGTCCGCTGGAACAACGCGGGCACGACGTTGGAGGAACGGTGGACCGTCAAGACCGTGGCCCACACCGACGGTTCACCCGACCCGACGCTCGTCCAACTGGACTGGGCCGGCGCGGGTAGCGGATACACGGCGACCGTCGGGTACGGATTTGGTTCCAACGCCGCTTTCTCCGCAAGCGCCGGCGCCGACGACCTGATGCGGCCGGAGAACAAGGTGAGTTATTCCTACCAGTACTCCGGAATCTCGAAGGGAGAGCTCGGCTCCGGCCCGAGCGTCATGAATTTGCCGATCTACCAGCAGTGCCGCGATGCCCGCTGCATCGGCGCGGCCACGAAGAGGGCGGCGGGCGACGGATGCAAGTACTACCCGCCGGGCGAGAGCAAGGACAACACGACGATCAACTTCTATCTGGCCTCCTTCGCGGGAGACCGGCGCAATGCCTACGAGCACTGGTTCCGGTGCCTGGGCTACCACCCCGACACCGGGCAGACGTGCTACAAGGTGAACTCGCATGTCAAGCCGCTGATCCAGGTCATTGACGACAACGGTGGCTTCCGGGGCTGGGTCGGGGCCGAGACCTCCTTCAGCAGCACCAAGGACGGCAACTCCGATGGTGCGCCGATCGGCGACACGTTGAGCGTGCTCAAGGCAGGCCCGCGACTGCTGGCACCCCAGCCGGACCGATCCTGAGGCCACGCCGGTTCTGTCCGTTCGCAAGCGCTGCCTGGCCGCTGACCTGACCGGGTGGTCAGGTCAGCGGCCCGGTGCGGTCAGCCGGTCGGGAAGTTGTCCGGCGTCCGGACGCGCTCCCGCACCCACACACCGGCCGGCTTCAGCACACCGGTTCCGGCGAACGTGCTGCCCGAGCACGTGCCGGTCTTGAACACCGCACCCGACAACCCGTCGTCGGAGTAGTTCCAGTTGGCCCACGAGATCTTCTTGGCGGCCATCAGGTCCAGGTACTTCTGCGACATCGTGAAGTCGTTGCCGCCGCCACCGGACGAGGTCTGCGTACCGAACTCGGTCACGAACACCGGGACCTCGCTGGAGACGCGGTTCAGGACGCTGAGGTAGGCGTCCTTGTGCGAGGCCGCGTAGAAGTGGAACGAGTACATGAAGTTGGTCGCGTTGACCTTGTTGTTCAGCACGACCGACGGGTCCTCGCCGTCGGAGTGGCCGAACGTCGACCAGCCGTGCGTGCCCGAGACGATGAGGCTGTCCGGGTCGATGGTGCGGATGACCGGGATCATCTGCTCGGCGTAGGACTTGACCTTCGCCCACGAGCGTTGTTCGGCTCGTTGGCGATGTCGTAGATGATGTTGGTCTTGTCCTTGTGCCGGTTGGCGATCTCGGTGAAGAACGTCTTGGCGCGGGACAGGTTGTAGTTCGGGTCGCCCGGCGAGAGCTGGTGCCAGTCGACGAGCACGTAGATGCCGCGGCGGGTGGCTTCCTCGATGTAGCCGTGCATCATGTCGGTGAACTTGCGGGGGTCGGTCTCGTACCCGTCCTCCTGGATGTACATGGCGACGCGGATGAAGTCCGCGTTCCAGTCGTTCACCAGCGCGTCCCACCACTCGGACTTGGCACACTGGTGGTACCACTGGATGCCGTGCGTGCTCATGCCGCGCAACTGGATCGGCTTGCCGTACTGGTTGCACAGCTGCACGCCACACACCCGCAGCAGGCCGTTGATGTCGTGCGGCCGGGTGCCACCGGGATCGCTCGGCGAGGTGGTCACGCTGATCTGGTTGGACGCGCCGGAGAGGTTGCCCGCCGCGTCCCGCGCCTGCACGGTGAACGTGTAGGCGGTGTTCGGCGTCAGGCCGGTGACCGTGTGGGTGGTGCCGGTCGCGGTCTGCCCGTTGGACAACACGTACCCGGTCACGGCGACGTTGTCGGTGGACGCGTCCCACGCCAGCGACACCGACGTCGAGGTCTTCGCCGTGGAACGCAGGTTGCCCGGCGTCGAGGGCGCCACGGTGTCCGGCGGGCCCGACGGCGGTTCGACGTCGACGCGGTCGAGGTTCGGGCCGCCGTTGGACGTGGTGGCCGTCGTCTTGATCGTGTTGCTGCCCGCGTTGAGGTTCACCGTGGTGGTGCGGGTCTGCCACGTGGTCCACGCGCCCGTGCCGGCGAACGAGAGCTCGTCCGCCGCCAGCGAGCCGTTCACCGTGACGTCCATCGGGCGGTTCGCGGTGGTGCCGTTGGCGAACCGGAACGTGAGCGTGGCCTGGCCCGCGCTCGGCGAGGTCACGGTGAACTCGACCGAGCTGCCGACCTCGTTGTCGTAGTTGACGAAGCCCGAGCCGGTGAAGCCGGCGTGGTTGGACTCCACGAGGCCGTTCGAGATCGACGCGCTCTCCGCCTGGTACTGCGTGGGGGCGGCGATCGCGACGGCGGGAACGGCGAGCACTAGTGCTGCCGGGACTACCACTAACAGGGATCTGGCCACAGGTGCCTCCTGTGTAAGGGGACAAGCAGGGCGCGGCGGCGATTTAGTTAAGAAGGTTTCCTATCAGTGTGGGTTGCATCACAGCACCAGACCACTGCTCCTGTCAACAAATTCGCGCGACCGGAACGGGTGCGGTCGGGCATCCTCACCAGCGATGGAGATCGCGTGCGACGAGTCAGGCTCCGAGGGCGAGAAGCTCGTCGGCGGGGTCACGGCCGTCTTCGCGCACGCCGGCGTCCGGATGTCGCTCGACGAAGCCTCGGCGTGCGTCGACTCGCTGCGGCAGATGATCAAGTCGCCGGCCGTGGAGTACAAGGCGAACCACCTGCTGCGCCAGAAGAACCGGTGGGTGCTGCTGTGGTTCCTGGGGCCGGCCGGGCCGCTGGCGGGCAAGGCCCGCGTGCAGCTCGTGGACAAACGGCGGTTCCTCGCCGCACGGGTGCGCGCGGAGTTCGGCTCGGTCACCGGACCGCTGGAGCTGTACAACGACCTGCTGCGCGCCCGTGGGCCGCGCGGCACGCTGGACCCGTTGTTCCCGGCGATTCTGCGCGCCGTGGCCCAGTGGGACGGGCCGGTGTCGATCGTGCACGACCAGCAGCTGTCGCTGACCGACGGCCGGATCCGGCAGCTGAAGCAGCTCGCGCCCCGGCTGGAAAGCCTGACGCTGGTGAACTCGCAGTACGACGCACGCGTGCAGGTGGCCGACTTCGTGGCCGGGATAGCCCGCCGCGTCGCGGAGGAAGAGCTGAACGGGCGGCCCGACCACGAGGTGATCGGGCTGTTGAGACCTTTTGTCGCCGGACCGAGGATGTGGCATGCCTGACCCGATTTTCGCCGACCCGCGACTGGCTCGGCTCTACGACGTGTTCGACGGCGAACGCGATGATCTGGAGCTCTACCTGGGGATCGCGGACGAGCTCGGCGCCCGGTCGGTGCTCGACGTCGGGTGCGGCACCGGGTGCCTGGCGGTGCTGCTGGCTGACTCAGGCCGGTCGGTCACCGGCGTGGATCCGGCCGCGGCGTCGCTGGACCTCGCGCGGGCCAAGGATTCCCGGGTCACCTGGATCCTCGGTGACGCGACGACGCTGCCTCCGTTGACGGTCGATCTCGCGACCATGACCGGCAACGTCGCGCAGGTGTTCCTCGGCGACGACTGGGAACTGACCCTGCGCGGGATCCACGGCGCGCTGCGACCCGGCGGGCACTTCGTGTTCGAGACGCGGCGGCCGCAGGCACGGGCGTGGGAGGGCTGGGCACAGACCACGCACCGCACGATCGACGGCGTCGAGGAGCGGCGCGAACTGCTCGACGTGCGCCTGCCGTTCGTGTCGTTCCGCCACACCTACCGCTTCACGGACGGCGCGGAGATCGCCTCGGACTCGACGCTGCGGTTCCGCTCGCGCGAGGAGGTCGAGCAGAACCTGGTGGCGTGCGGGTTCCAGGTCGTGGACGTGCGGGACGCGCCGGACCGGCCCGGCCGTGAGTTCGTCTTCATCGCCGAACGGAAATAGGATCGCCGCATGGCGTTCGGCTACATCGGCTCGATGAGGACCAAGCCCGGTCACCGCGACGACGTGGTGGCGATCCTGACCAGCGGCCAGGCCGGTCTGAAGACCGCCGGCTGCCAGGTCTACGCCGTCGGGCTCGACCCCGAGGACGAGGACAAGATCTGGGTCAGCGAGATCTGGGAGTCCGCGGAGCACCACGCCGGCTCGTTGCAGCTGCCGGAGACCAAGGCCGCGATCGCCGCGGCGCTGCCGTTGCTGACCGGTGAGTTCTCCGGCCAGAAGGTCGAGATCGTCGGCGGGCTCGGCGTCAGCTGACGAGCGCCGGCTGCTTCCAGGCCTGCACCAGCCACGGCAGGACGCGCGGCAGCCGGTCGGCCACGATGTCGTGCAGCACCAGCACCATCCGGCCGGACCGCGCGGGCCCGGCGTCGAGCCACACGGCCTGCATCAGCACTCCGGCCTGAAGGTCGAGCCCCGCCTCCGCCTGCGCCAGCGCGGCCGGCGTGGCGGTGACGGGGTCCAGGACCTCAAGGTGCGCGAAGCCGGAACGACACAGTTCGGGATGCAGTTCCACAAGGGACTCCAGCGCGGCGGCCAGGCGACCCACACCCAGACCGGCCCGAACCTGCACCGTAATTGCTCTCACATTAGGAGAGCCTAACCTAGCTCCAGGCGGGATCTCGTCCACTGAGTCCCAGGACACGGTCCAGCAGAGGCGCGTTCGAGTCGATCTCCACCGCGGCCCCGAACAACGAGCCGTCGCGGTCGTCCGGGCCGATCGACGTGACGAACCCGTGGACGACCTGGAGGTGCTCCGGCGCGACCTCGAACGGCTGACCGATGGCCTTCGCGAGATCCCAGCCGTGCAACACGATCTCGTCCAGCGCCACCGCACCGGCGACCTCGCCGGGCAGGTCGACGCCACCCGCGGCGGTCATGCCCTCCCACGCGTCCGGCGACCGCCAGGCCTGCGCCAGTTCGGCCAGCCGGGCGGGGATCGACTCGCGGAAGTCCAGCGGCAGCCGGGACGAGTCGCCGGCGGCGGTGGCGTCGATCGGTGTCTTCAGCGCCGCCATCGTGAACGCGACCGACAGTCCGTTGATGTGGTCGAGCAGGTCGGCGACCGCGTAGTCCGGACACGGTGTCGGTGCCTTCAGATCGCCGTCCGTCACGGCGCGCACCAAGGTCGCGAGCTGATCGGTCGCAGGGCCTAAGTCGTACATCAGTAGCCGTCCCCTCCCCAGAACTGTTCCTCGAGCGTGTCCGCGGTGCCGGCGAGCAGGGCCAGCGGGTCGGTGAACTCGTGGATGTCGAGGTTCTGCAACGGCAACGAGTGCCGCACCACGACGTGTTCACCCATGATCGCGAGACCGCAGGCGACGGTCGACCTGCCGACCTCCTCCAGCACGTCGCGGAGGTTCACCTGCGAGGCCAGCCCGCACGGGGAGGCGATCTGCACCCATTCGTGCATCTTGTCGAGCACTTCCCGGACGATGATCACGACCTGCGTGCGGTCGTCGTCGCCCTCCTCCTCATCACCGAAGGTGAAGAGGACCCTCAGCTCCTCGTCCTCGTCGCTGATGACGTCGTATTCGGCGCGGACGTAATCCGCGAGGTCTCCCCAACTCGCCATGGCGCAACCCTACTTGCCGCGATCGCCCAAAGCCCGACGACGAGCACCGCGCCGACCTCGGCGATGAGCAAGATCCTCTCGATGTAGCCCAACGGGAACACCCGCCACCACCGGGCGCCGCCCATCGAGCCCATCACGATGGCGTAGAGGATCGGCGTGAACGCGATGACGCTGAGCAGCCCGGACGCCATCGTCCACCGCGCGTGCCGGCCCCACACGTGGTCCTTCAACCACGGCCGGGCCAGCAGGATGATCGCGATCGGCAGGCTGACGAACGCCAGCATGCTGCCGAACCGGTGGATGCTGCCGCTGACCTCGTTGGTGCCCATCGCCCAGTTCGTCTTGGGGAACACCACCACGAGCAGCAGTCCGAGCGACCAGAGGCTCAGCGCGATCGAGCCGCCCGAGCGCCATCTCGTCAGTCCTTTGTGGACGAGCGCGGTGAGGATGCCGATGGATCCGGCGGCCAGCAGCAGTACGGCGACGTCGAAGACGGGGCGGTAGTCGCCCAGGGCGTACTCGCTGATCGTGCGGCGCAGGGGTCCGACGGTCAGGTCGAGCAGACCGACCATGGCCACCGTCGCTACGACAGCGAGTGAGCCGCCGGTGGCGGCAAGTCGTGGAATCAGCACATACCGCCCAACGCCGCGGCGATCCCGTCCGGTTCCTGGGTTCAGGAAGCCGACAGGATCCTCCCAGCTTCCCGACAGGTTCACCGATACGCCCGGAACCAGTCGACCTCGAACTCCTTCGGGTACCTCCCGGCGCGTTCCGGCCCGAACTCGAAGATCGCGAGCTGGAACTGCATCGGGTAGTCCGGCGCCTGCAGCACCGTGCCGACCAGGTCGTCGTCCACGTAGAAGTCGACCTGACCGGGCCGCCAGTCCGCCCCGTAGACGTGGAACTCGCGGGCGTCGATCGCCACGTCGACCACCTCGAACTCGTCCTTGATCGCCGGGTCGCCGAACGGGTGCAGCCCCATGCCGACACCGGTGTTCGCGGGCCACACGTGCTTGCCGAAGATCTCCGCGACGCAGATCTCCGCCGAGCGCTCCGGCACGTCCTCCAGGCCGATCATCCACAGCGCGACCATGCAGTTCGGGTCGTCGACCGCCTTGCAGCGGATCTCGAAGCGGCCGTACGTCGGGGTGTAGAGGCGGAGGTCCTGCTGCTTCTCGCGCACCTGGAGGTCGGGGCGGAACCGGGACTGGCCCTCGGTGAGCGCGGTCTGCAGGCCGGAGACCCTGGTGTCGCCGTCGAACTCCGGGCACCACGGCCCCTGGTCGGCGTCGATGCGCAACGTCAGGCCGTCGCCGGTTCTGTAGCGGGCGGCGGAGGCCGCCCTGGAACCCCAGTGCGGCAGGTAGTGCGGATGCCACCGGTCCAGCGTCGTGAACCGGTCCTCGAACTCGAGCTCTCGTCCGGTCATGTCACCGAGGGTAAACAACGATGCGGAGGACGTCCGGGTGAAATGCCACCTCGATCTTGGCGGCTAGGTTCACCTATCTTGGGATCGCCGAGCGTGGACCGGGACGCGGCACCGTGTACTGCACGCTGCTCGCCATCGACCCGGTCGCCGGCGTCTGCGGCGTCCACCGCAAGCTGGTACCGACCTTTGAAGAGCGGCTCGTGTGGGGCAATGGGGATGGCCACGGTCTTCAGGTGCATCAGGTCGGCGGCGCGAGGGTCGGCGGCCTGTGCTGCTGGGAGAACTGGATGCCGTTGGCGCGGCATGCCCTCTACGCGCAGGCTCCCGACCTGCACGTCTCGGTGTGGCCGGGTTCCACGCGACTGACCGGTGACATCACCCGTTCGTCGCGCTGGAGGGACGGATGTACTCGCTCGCGGCCGGCGCGCTGATCGACTACGCGGATGTGCCGGCCGGCTTCCCGCTACGGGACGAGATCCTGGCTGGAGGACAGCTCTCGCCCTACGACGGCGGTTCCGCCATCGCCGGGCCTGACGGTCGATGGATCGTGGAACCCGTCAAGGACGAGGAGCGGCTGGTGATCGCCGACATCGATCCGACCGCGGTCCGCGGCGCCCGCCAGGTGTTCGATCCGACCGGGCACTACAGCAGGCCGGACGTCTTCCAGGTGACCGTGAACCGGAGCGGCCGGCGTCGGCGACTTTCCTCGACTAGCTAGCGCAAGCGCGACCTCGGCCTCGGCCAGCACCGCGTCGGCCACGGCGGTCAGCGCCGGCGAGTCGAGCTTCCACTGCTGCCAGTACAGCGGCACGTCCACGGTGCGGCCGGGCACGAGGTCGACCAGGCCGTCGAGGAGTTGCTGCGGCGGCACCATTCCCCAGCCGAGGCCGGCCACGATCGCCCGGATGTAGACCTCCGAGGACGGCACGTAGTGGCGGTGGTCCGCGGCGCCACGCCCGCGGGTCAGGGTGCGGACGAACCGGTCCTGCAGGTCGTCGTTGCGGTCGAACACCACGACCGGCGCGTCCGGCAGCCAGGACTTCGGCGGGCCGTCCTGAAACCGATCCACAAAGGACTGCGTTGCCATTGCGGCGTAACGGATGCTGCCCAGCTTGCGCACCGAGCAGCCGGCGACCGGTTCGCGCGAGGACGTCACGGCCGCCATCACCTGGCCCTGCCGCAGCAACGCGGTCGTGTGATCCTGGTCCTCGCGGTGCAGGTCGAACGAGATCCGCGCCGACGGCGAGACCCGTTGCAGCGCGGGCAGGAACCAGGTGGCGAGCGAGTCGGCGTTCACCGCGATCGGCACCCGCACGACGGCGTCCGCGCCCAGTGCCGCGTCGAGGTCCTGGTCCAGTGCGAGCAGTTGCCGGCCGTAGCGCACCAGCACCTCGCCCGACGGCGTCAGGCGCACCGGCTTGGCGCGCACGAGCAGTACTCGGCCGGTCCGCTGTTCCAGGGCCTTGATGCGTTGGGAGACAGCGGAAGGCGTGACGTGCAGCGCGGTAGCGGCCGCGTCGAAGGTGCCCGCGTCGACCACCGCGAGCAACGTGCGCGCCAGATCAAGGTCCATCACGAGTGCTAATGGTACGTAAGAATCTTTAGCTGGTCTCATCAGAGCGGCGTAAATATCGTCGAACCCGTGACTGACCTCCTGTTCGGCTTCGGCACCATGATCACCCTCATCGTCGCGATCGGCGCACAGAACGCTTTCGTGCTGCGCCAAGGGCTCCGGCGCGAAGCCGTCGCGAAGGTCGTCGCCGTGTGCGCCATCTCCGACGCGATCCTGGTGGCGGTCGGCGTCGCCGGGTTCGGCGCGATCGTGCACAAGTGGCCCCAGGCGATCACCGTGGCCGCGATCGTCGGCGGGCTTTTCCTGCTGGGCTACGGGTTCCTGGCGGCGCGCAGGGCGTTCAAACCGGCGGCGATGACGATCGACCAGGGCGCCCAGACCCGGCCGGTGCTGACCGCGATCGCGCTGACGTGGCTCAACCCGCACGTCTACCTGGACACCGTGCTCCTGCTCGGCTCGATCGCGGCCGGCCGGTGGCTGTTCGGCGTCGGCGCCGTCACCGCGAGCATCACCTGGTTCGTCGCACTCGGCTTCGGCGCCCGGCTGCTCGGCCCGCTGTTCGCGAAGCCCCGCGCGTGGCGAGTGCTGGACGGCGTGATCGCGGCTGTGATGATCAGCCTCGGGGTGACCCTGATCGCCGGGTGGTGATCAGCACCAGCACCGCGGCCACGGCCAGCGCGCCACACGTCAGCGGGGCCGCCGCGCCGGCGAAAAGGGACGCCGAAGCCAGCCCCGCACTGACGAGAGCACCGAGAACGACCCGCGGCCGAACTTCATCCACGTTGATCACCCTAACCCACGACACGCCCATGTTGGGTGGTGATCAAGACCCCACCACCACATGTAGTATCTGCCGCGCTGGTGGTTCACCGACCTGGAGCAACGGGGCCGGTGAGGCAAGAGGGAACCTGGTGAAAAACCAGGACTGCCCCGCAGCGGTGAGTGGGAACGAAAGCCGTCAACGAAGCACTGGGTAACCCTGGGAAGCGACGGCCGGTAGGCGCGAGTAGTACGCCCACGAGTCCGAAGACCTGCCACTGGTGTGTGCGCAAGCCTGCGCGCACGACACGGTGCCCCGAGGGAGGGCAGCTGTGTGCACCAGTGGTGTCTTCGCTGGCGTGCGCATGCGTTTCCTCGGGCAGTCTCGCGAGGAGAGAACGTGCCTGACCGCCTTTCAGTGGTCATCAACGAAGCTTGCGCCTACCTGCCCAACGCGTCAGCCGAGGCGGTCCTGGCCGAGACCAAGCGGAACCTCTACGACGGCATCACCGACGCCGAACTCGCCCTCGCGCCGATCATGGCCGCCCGCACGATGGTCGAGCACGACCCGGACTACTCCTACGTCAGCGCCCGGCTGCTGCTGGACAAGCTGCGCGCCGAGGCCTGCGGCGTCCCGCTGTCCCACGCCGAGATGACCGAGCGCTACCCGTCCTACCTCGCCGAGTTCGTCCGCTACGGCATCGAACTCGGCCAGCTCGACCCGCGCCTCGCCGACTTCGACCTGGCCAGGCTCGGCGCCGCACTCGATGCCTCCCGCGACCTGAACTTCCAGTTCCTGGGCATGCAGACGCTGTACGACCGCTACTTCCTGCACCACGACGAACGCCGCTACGAGCTGCCGCAGGCGTTCTTCATGCGCGTCGCCATGGGCCTCGCCCTCGACGAGGACGACCGAAACGCCCGCGCCATCGAGTTCTACGAGCTGCTGTCGTCGTTCGACTTCATGTGCTCGACGCCGACGCTGTTCAACGCCGGCACCACACGCCCGCAGCTGTCGTCCTGCTTCCTGACCACTGTGGACGATGATCTCGCGAGCATCTTCCACGGCATCAGCAACAACGCGCTGCTCAGCAAGTTCGCGGGTGGCCTTGGCAACGACTGGACCCCGGTCCGCGGCATCGGCGCGCACATCAAGGGCACCAACGGCAAGTCGCAGGGCGTCGTGCCGTTCCTGAAGGTCGCCAACGACACCGCAGTGGCGGTCAACCAGTGCTTCGCGCCGGAAACGGGTGTCTACACCGCCGACGGAGCCAAGGCGATCAAGGACATCGAGGTCGGCGACCTTGTGCTCGGCGTGAGCGGCAACTACCGCGAAGTCACCGATGTGATGCTGTACGACCAGGTCGACCCGATGGTCGAGGTGAAGGTCAAGCACTCCGTCGAGAGTCTCAAAGTCACCGCAGGACACCCGTTCTACGCAATCACGGGTGTGCCGCTGGAGCAGGCGAACAGCCGGACGTACAAGTGGCTGGCCAACGACAAGGTGCGGCCGGAGTGGATCGAGGCCGGCCAGTTGGAGAAGGGCGACTACGTCGCCCAGGTCGTACCCAAGGAGATCGTGCCCGTCCTCGGCCTCACCGACGACGACGCACGGCTGTACGGGATCCTTCTGGGCGATGGACATCTGACGAAGGACGGCTACCAGTGGGGGGTATCGGGCAACCCCGAGTTGGACGTCCATCTCGACTTTGTGTGTGAATACCTGTCGGCACGTGGCATCCACTACTGGACGAATGGGCGGCAGGGAGACTCCTACCTCCAGATCAACTGGGCCTCCGGGCGCGGAGTCCGGCGCGACTCCGGAACCGGCCGCATCCTCGGTGCCGGTGACCCGACGCTGCCGTTCACCTACGACGACCTGTACGACGAGCGCCACAACAAGCGCATCGCCCGCCGGTTCTCGCACCTCCCGCACGCCCAGACGCGGAAGCTGCTCCAGGGTCTGCTGGAGACCGATGGTGGAGTCTCCCGTGGCGTCGAGGTCTACTTCACGACGACGTCCCCCGCGCTGGCGGCGGGCGTGCGATACCAACTCTTGCGTCTAGGGGTGCCTTCCGCCGGGCAGTACCGGGAACGCGAGCAGAACCACATGGGCGCTCGCGCGGACGGCACCCAGATCACCTTCTCCGGCACTGTGAAGGTATTTGACATCCGGGTTCCCGCTGTTCCGGGTATCGCCGAACTCGTTGGTTGCCGCCCCATCCTCAAGCACAACTGGATCGAGCACGAGGGGATGGTGTTCTCCAGTGTCCGTGATGTGCGGGAGACCGACGTCGTGCCGACCGTGTTCGATCTGAAAGTCGAGACCGACGAGTCCTACATGACCACGGCGGGCCTCGTTCACAACGGCGGGAAGCGCAAGGGCGCGGTCTGCGCGTACCTGGAGACGTGGCACATCGACGTCGAGGAGTTCCTCGACCTGCGCAAGAACACCGGCGACGAGCGCCGCCGCACGCACGACATGAACACCGCGAACTGGGTGCCGGACGAGTTCATTCGCCGGGTGCGGGCCAACGGCCAGTGGACGCTCTTCTCGCCGGACGAGGTGCCGGAACTGCACGACGCGTTCGGCGACGAGTTCGCCCAGAAGTACCGCGCGTACGAGGAGAAGGCGGACAACGGCGAGATCAAGGTCTTCCGCCGGTTGCCGGCCGTCGACCTGTGGCGGCGCATGCTGACCATGCTGTTCGAGACCGGCCACCCGTGGGTCACGTTCAAGGACCCGTGCAACCTGCGTTCGCCGCAGCAGCACAGCGGTGTCGTGCACTCCAGCAACCTGTGCACCGAGATCACCCTGAACACCACCACCGACGAGGTCGCGGTGTGCAACCTCGGTTCGGTCAACCTCGCACAGCACGTGACGGCAGACGGTATCGACCACGCGCGTCTCGAGAAGACCGTGCGCACGGCCGTGCGGATGCTCGACAACGTGATCGACGTGAACTACTACACGATCCCCGAGGCGCGTAACTCCAACATGCGCCACCGCCCGGTCGGCATGGGCCTCATGGGCTACCAGGACGCGCTGTTCACCCTCGGCACGCCAATGGCCTCGAAGGACGCGGTCGAGTTCGCGGACCGTTCCATGGAGGAGATCAGCTACTACGCGATCGAAGCCTCGGCCGATCTGGCGCAGGAGCGCGGCGCGTACGAGTCGTTCGACGGTTCGCTGTGGTCGCGGGGCATCCTGCCGTTCGACTCGATCGAGATCCTTGCGCAGACCCGTGGCGCGGACGAGCTCGACGTCGACCGTTCGTCCACGATGGACTGGGACGTCGTCCGCGAGAAGGCCCGGCGCGGCATGCGGAACTCGAACGTCATGGCGATCGCGCCGACCGCGACCATCGCGAACATCACCGGCGTGAACCAGTCGATCGAGCCGCTCTACCGAAACCTGTACGTGAAGTCGAACATGTCCGGCGACTTCACCGTGATCAACCCGGACCTGGTGCGGGCGCTCAAGCAGCGCAAGCTCTGGGACGAGCAGATGATCTCGGACCTGAAGCTGCACGACGGCAGCCTCGGCGCGATCGACCGGGTGCCGCCGTACCTGAAGGCGTTGTACGCCACCGCGTTCGAGGTCGACAGCGGGTGGCTGATCGAGGCCGGGTCGCGCCGGCAGAAGTGGATCGACCAGGCGCAGTCGCTGAACCTGTACCTGGCGGCGCCGAGCGGCCGCAAGCTCGACGAGCTGTACCAGCTGGCGTGGCTGCGCGGCCTCAAGACCACGTACTACCTGCGCACGCAGAGCGCGACGCACGTGGAGAAGTCCACGCTCAACGGCACCGACGGCAAGCTCAACGCCGTCTCCCCCGTCGCCGACCCGAACTGCTCCATCACCGACCCCGACTGCGAGGCCTGCCAGTGACCGAGAACCTGATCGAGGCAGGCGCCGCGCGCGTCTCCGTCGACGACAAAGCGATGATCAACTGCCGTGCCGACGTCAACCAGCTGCTGCCGCTGAAGTACCACTGGGCCTGGGAGAAGTACCTGGCCGGCTGCAACAACGCGTGGATGCCGACCGAGGTGTCCATGCAGGCCGACATCAGCCTGTGGAAGTCGAAGGACGGTCTGACCGACGCCGAGCGGCTGATGATCAAGCGCAACCTCGGCTTCTTCGCGACCTCCGAGTCGTTGGTGGCGAACAACATCGTGCTGGCGGTGTACCGGCACCTCACCAACCCCGAGTGCCGCCAGTACCTGCTGCGCCAGGCCTTCGAGGAGGCCGTGCACACCCACACGTTCCAGTACATCTGCGAGTCGCTCGGCCTCGACGACGGCGAGCTGTTCAACATGTACCGCGAGGTCCCGTCCATCACGGACAAGGCCGCCTGGGCACTGCAGTTCACCCAGCACCTGGAGGACCCGGAGTTCCGCACCGGCACGCCGGAGAAGGACCAGGCCTTCCTCAAGGACCTCGTCGCGTTCTACGTGGTGTTCGAGGGCATGTGGTTCTACACGGGCTTCGCGCAGATCCTGTCGATGGGCCGCCGCAACAAGATGGTGGGCATCGCCGAGCAGTACCAGTACATCCTGCGCGACGAGTCGATCCACCTGAACTTCGGCATCGACGCGATCAACCAGATCAAGATCGAGAACCCGCACCTGTGGACCGACGTGTTCCAGAAGGAGGTGCGCACCATGCTCGCGGAGGGCTGCGAGCTGGAGATCGCCTACGGCCGGGACACGATGCCGAACGGCCTGCTGGGCCTCAACTCCGAGCTGTGCGAGCAGTACATGCGGTTCATCACGAACCGCCGGTGCGCGCAGCTCGGGCTGGAGCCGGTGTTCGAGCCGACGGAGAACCCGTTCCCGTGGATGTCGGAGATGATGGACCTGAAGAAGGAGAAGAACTTCTTCGAGACCCGCGTCATCGAGTACCAGAACGGTGGCTCACTGGAGTGGTGAGCTGAGATGGCGAGTGGTTGCGCGGCGCCGGCCCGGTGACGTGGTTCGCGCTCTCACAGCCCGTCCGCCCGCGGTTGGCAGTAGTCCAGGACAAACGCAAACGTTTGCTGATCACGCTACCTGCAACCAACTTGGCGGCAGGCCGACGTAAGAGCGCTCTCACGCGCCTCACCGGCTTCGGCGGACCGTCGCCGACGTCCGACTGCTCACTGGAGTGGTGAGCCGAGCCGCACAGCGCCAGGAAGCCCGGCCCGGTCCGCGATCGGCCACGCCAGCGGATCGGGCCCCAGCTTCACCAGCTCGGCGACCTGCAACCTGGACCAGGGTGAGATCTCGCGCGTGCCGTCGAGAACGCCGGCGGCGAACTCGGTCCACGCCACCCGTTCGGTGGAGTCGACCTCGTCCGGGTTCGGGGTGGGCTCGTCGTCGGAGAACACCCGGAAGACCGGGCACATCTCGTTCTCGACGACGCCGTCCATCACGGCGCGGTACCGGAAGGCCGGCAGCAGCAGTTCCGGGTCGGAGCACTTCATGCCGAGCTCGTCCTGCAGACGCCGCAGCACGGCCTGGGCCAGGTCTTCTTCCGGTAGCGGGTGTCCGCAGCAGGTGTTCGTCCACAGACCGGGGAAGGTCTTCTTGTGCAACGCGCGGCGGGTGAGCACGGTGTTGCCCGCCGAGTCGAAGACGTAGCTGGAAAACGCCAGGTGCAGCGGGGTGTCCGCGTGGTGCACCACGGCCTTGTCCTCGACACCGATAGCCGAACCGTCCTCGGCCAGGAGGACCACCTGTTCCACAGTCACGGCACCACGTAATCACACGCGGGCCAAGATCGGGAAGCGGGCTCGGAGAGTGAGCTTGAGCGTAGAGATAGCCGGACCCGAGGTGTCCTGCGTCACCCTGGGGTCATGACATCCCCGTTCGCTCAGGCTCACACCATGTTCCTGGTGCTGGTCAGCCCGACGGGCCAGTACTCGATCTGGCCCGCGGTGCTGCAGGTGCCCACCGGGTGGCAGGTCGTCCACGGCGTCGCGGTCCGGCAGGCCTGCCTGGACTTCGTGGCCGCGCGGCAGACCCCCCTGCAGCTCGCGGCCTAGCAGGTCAGCCGCGCGTCACCCCACACCGCGTGGTCGAAACTCGTGCCGTCACCGCCATCGGTCACCCGCAACGTCAACGACCGCACGCCGCTGACGTCCACGCTGATCGGTAGCGCCTCGTCCACCGACTTGCGCAGCGGGCTCTCGTACAGCACGCGACCGTCGCCCACGACGGCGAACACCACGGACCCACCGGCACCCGCCGCACGATCCACCCGGCCGTCGACCTCGTCGTCCACGCCGACGGTGGCGTCGAACCGCGAACACGCCCCCAGCGCGACAGTCCGATCCGCGGGTGTCGTGCCGATGCCTTTGCCGAACCGGACACCGCCGGTCGTCAACGTCCTGCCCTCGACCGAACGGTCGTTGCCCGCGACGTAGGACTGCCCGGCGGGCAACGGCTTCCACACGTGTGCGCGCGTCGCTTTCTCGGCTTCGGCACCGGAGCCGAACCGCGCCACCGCGGGCACATCTGTCAGTCCCACAACAGGATTCGCGCCGACCCGCACGGTCCACCTGCCGCTCAGCGACTCCCCCGGCGCGACCCGGAACGCCCGCGCACGAGCCGAAACACTCCAGCCGGACGGCACGCGGGGCGCGAACGTCACGTCGTACAGCGGCCGGTCCGAGGTGTTGGTGAAAGTGCCGCTCATCTCGAACGTCTGCCCCGGTTGAACCGACACCTGCTCAGGTGCCACAACCACGGTCGTCGACGGCATGCCGTGGGTGGGCCGCGCGCAGGTGTCACGGACAGGTCGGCAGACCAGCGCGACGAATCCGCCGTCCTTCGCCACCGGAATGGTCAGCTGAGCCGAGGTGACGTGGGTTTCCTTGACCAGACCGGCCGCGCCGTCGCGCACCACCTCGACCAGCCACCTGCCCTTGCCCAGCGCGGGCAGATCGAGCGTGCGGGCCTCGCCCGCGATCGCGCCGCCGACGAACCAGCGGTCCCCGGCACGCCGGGCCAGCACGACGCTCTCGGCCGGGCGGCCGGACAGCAGCCGCGTCTCGTCCCACGCGGTCGGCGTCTGCTCCAGGAACCAGCGCGCGTGCGGGCGCGCGTCGTAGGAGTCTGGCCGGCCGGCGAGGTTCTGCACGCCCGACTCGTACAGCACGGACAGCGCGAGTTCGCCGCCGTCGGTGTTGGCGCGGGTGCGGTGGAAGCCGCCGGGCGTGTAGTCCATGCCGCCCACCACGTTGCGGGTGAACGGCAGCGCGGTCAGGTGGCTCGTGGTGAGGCCGCTGGACTTCTCCGCGCCGTGCACGGCCTCGGTCGTCATGACGTGCGGCCAGGTGCGGTGGATGCCGTGCGGCAGCGTGGCGCCGTGGAAGTTGATCAGGAAGTGCATCCGCGCGGTCTCCGGCAGGATCTCGTCGTACCAGCGGTAGCGTTCCTGGCCGTCGGAGTCCATGAAGTCGATCTTCAAGCCCTGCACGCCCCACCGATGGAGCCACGGCAGGTAGTCCGCGCGTTTCTCCGCGGTGTCGACGCTGCTGAACCGGACCCAGGTGTGGATGCCGACCCGACGGGCCTTCGCGTACTGCACGAGCTCGGGGATGAAGCTGGTCCGCCGCCAGTTCGGGTCGTCGTACCAGCCGGCGTCGATCACGACGTACGGCCAGCCGCGCGCCGCCGCGTAGTCGACGAACTCCTTCTGCCGCACCAGGTCCTGCTGCACGCCGCGGCCACCGGCGAGCCACGTCCAGATCGCCGGGCCGGGTTTGATCCACGCCGTGTCGCGGAGGCGCGAGGCCGGCGCCAGGTCGTCCACCAGCGTCGACTCGGTGACGGTGGCGAGCGAGCCCACGATCATGGTGCGCCACGGTGTCTTCAGGGCACCGGAGACCGCGACCTTCTCGTCCCACAGCTTGATCTGGTACCTGCCAGCGCCGATGTGCACGAGCCGTGCGCCCGAGTAGCGACCGTCCACATCGGACTCGCTGATCAGCACGTGCGTGCCGCCCACGTCGAACAGCGCGGGATGCATGTACTCGGCGAGCTCGGCCGTCCCCGCGGTGTGCTGGAGATACGGGTTCTCGTAGTCGCGCCGGAACTTCCCGAGCCAGGCCGTCGCGTCCGGCGGCAGGACGAACGCCGACGACTCGCCGGTGACCGCACCGGTGTCCTGCGGCAGTTCGTAGCGGTAGGCGACGCCGTCCGCGGACTCGCGCACCACCAGGTTGAGCCGGTTCGCACCCGCCACGAACCGATAGGTCGTCTCGGTGGCCCGCACGTACCGGTCGCGCTTCTTGCCCGACGTCGTGCGGTAGTGCTCGAAGATCGCCCGCCGTGACTTCCCTGCGGGCACCAGCGCCGAGGACAGGTCGGCGCGCTCGGTCGTGATCCCGACCGGCGACGGCCGCACGACCGTTCTGCCGCCGTGGGTCACCGCCAGGGTGACGCTGCCGTTCGACGTGCTGACGACCGCCTGCGGGCCGCGTTCACCGGCCTGCGCGGGCGGCACCACCACCAGTCCCAGCGCCAGCGCGCAGCACGCTCAGCGTTCTGACCGCCACGGACACTCCCCTCGTGAACCGGGGCGGCGGTCACCGGAGTACATCCCTCGACCCGGACGCTATGCCGGGCATTTCGTCCGAGTCAAGGGATGTAACAACCGTGACAAATATTGACTACAGCAGGCTGATGGAACCGTGCGCCGAAGCGCCGCCGTGCTCGTTGTTGCCGGCGAACGACGCCGTGAAGCCCTGCAGCAGCGTTGACAGACCGACCAGCAGAGACACCTGAGCATCACAGGTGGCCTGGCCCGACGAGTTCGTCGTGGCCGTGCACAGCGGGTTGCCCTTGACCGTGCGGAACACGACCTTCTGGCCGATGATCGGCGCCCCGGTGTGCTTCTCGGTCAGCGTCGCGTCGAGCGACCGGACCGTGAACCCGAGGAGCCGCAGCTGCAACTGAGCGGTGCCGCCGACGAGCTTCGACGCGGCTGGCGGCACGAAGTTGATCGCGATGCCCACCGGGTGGTGGCCGACCGGGATGGACCCGGTGACCGTGCTGGACGCCGTGTCGATGATCGACACGGTGTTGCTGTTGAAGTTCGTGACGTAGGCCGACGCACCGTCCGGCGTGAGAGCCACGCTGATCGGGCGGTCACCGACGACGATCTTCTGCAGCTCGGCCATCGCCCCGAGGTCCACGACGGACACCGAGTCGAACTCGCTGTTCGTCACGTACGCGCGGGAACCGTTGGGCGACAACGCGATGCCGTGTGGCACGAAGCCGACCTTGGCGGTGCCGACGACCGTGCGGGAGGAGACATCAATGGCGGAGATGTCGTCCGAGCCCTTGTTCACCACGTACACGCGGGTGCCGTCGGCCGATGCCGCGACCGCGGTCGGCGTGCTGCCCACCGGGATCGTGGTGGCGACCGTGTTGGACGTGGTGTCGATGACCGAGACCTTGCTCGGGCCCACCACGTCGTGTGTCACGTAGACGGACTTGCCGTCGCGCGTGACCACCACGCCGTCCGGGTTCTGGCCGACCGTGACGGTCGCGGTGACCGTCAGCGTGGCCGTGTCGACCACGGAGACCGTGCCGTCCGCATAGTTGGTGACGTACACGAAGCCACCGCCTGGAGCGACCGCGACGCCCGCCGGGTGCGCCCCGACGGGAATCGACGTGTCGACCGTGTTGGTCGGCGTGTCGATGACTGTGAGCGTGTTCTGAACGGTGTTCGTCACGTACCCGCGTGTCCCGTCGAACGCGACCGCGGCCATGTACGGCGTGCTGCCGCCGCTGTCCGCGATCGTCTCCGACACCGCGTTCGTGGCTGTGTCGATGACCGACACACCGCCGCCGTTGTTGGCGACGTAACCCAATACCCGGCCCGCCGGTGCAGCCGAGGCCGGGGTCACCACCAGTGCCGAGGTGACGGCGAGAGCCGTCACCAGTGGACGAAACCGCATGTTCCATTCCTCCTGGCGAGCGTCATCCCGACCTGGTCAATGCATCGCGGGGGAATCGAAAGACGTTAGCCGTTTCTCGAACCAATGGTCGGCGTACTCGGCTTCGTTGTAGCGGTCGATCTCCACGAACCCGTGCTTGGCATACAGGTTCCGGGCCTCGACAAGATCGTTGCGGGTGTCGAGCCGCAGCACCGTGACGCCGTGTTTCAGCGCCTCGGCCTCCATCGCCACGAGCAACGCCGACGCGGCGCCCTGCCCGCGAAACGGCTCCCGCACGAACATCCGGGTCAGCTCGCCGGCGCCGGCGCCGAGGAACCGCAGGCCGAGACACCCCGCGTCCTCGCCGTCGCGCGACACCACGAGGAACACCGGCACGTCGTGGTCCTGCTCGTCGCGTTCGTAGGCGTCGATCTCGGCGTCATTGGTCGGCCGCCCCCAGTAGCGGCTGATCATCTCCGCGTTGTACTCGCGGTTGAGCGGCGAGCACGCGGCGTCGGTGACCGCCACGGTCCAGTTGGTCATGGGACCATCATCAAGAACCCGTCCACTCCATAACGGGTGTGACCCAGATCACTGCAACACTCATGCCGCGGGAAGCCAACTGGGGGCGTGATGTTCGCGGAGCTGTTCGACGAGCACGCCGGCCCGTTGCACCGATATCTGGCGCGCCGAGTCGGTGCCGACGTCGCTGACGACCTGGTCAGCGAGACCTTCCTGGACGCGATGCGCGGCAAGGCCGGCTACGACCCCGAACGCGGCGGTGTCGTCGGCTGGCTCTACGGCATCGCGACGAACAAGCTGCGCGGCCACGCCAAAAGAGAAGTCCGGCTGCTGCGCACGGCCGAACGCTACGGCGTCGACATCGGGGTCGCCGAGACGCTGGAGCACACCGTGGTGGCCCGCATCGACGCCCGCTCGCACCTGCGGCTGATCGCCGGTGAGCTGGCGCGGATGCCGAGCGCCGACCGCGACCTGCTGCTGCTCGTGTCGCTGGCCGGCCTGACCGTGCAGGAGGCCGCCGAAGCGCTCGACCTGAACGCCGGCACCGCCCGGTCCCGCCTGCACCGGCTGCGCGCCAAGCTGAAGGAACTGGAGCTCCGCCATGCGTGACCTGCTGGACGACGACCTCGCCGAGCTGTACGCGGTGCGGCCGGTCGACGAGACGCGGCTCGACCGCCTGCGCGAGCAGCTGTTCGCCGAACCGCCGAAGCGCCGGTGGCGCGGCCACATCGGGATGGCCGCGGCCGCCGTGGTGGTCGTGCTGATCGCCGGACTCGTCGTGTTCCTGCGGCCGGGCCGCTTCGACACCCAGGTCGCCGAGCTGCCGACCGCTCCCGCCACGTCGCTGGCCGAGGCGGCGACCCTGCTGGAGCTGTCCGAACCCCGGGGCAGGTACCGGCACATCACCTACGAGACCTGGCAGACGATGACCCTTCAGCTGCCGGACAAGAGCTGGGCCGCGGCGCAGGTCGGGTACGTCGTCGAGGTGTGGCTGCCCACCGCGAAGGGCCAGAAGGTGCAGATCCACCGCCGTCCGGCCAACCGCCAGCGCGCGATCCCCGGCATCCCGGAGGCACCCGAGTTCGACATGAGCCTGGTGTACACGGGTCCTCCGCTGTGGCGCACGGTCTGCCCGACCACCCCGTGCAACGAGACGAGCCTGCTCAACCCGGTGAGCCAGAAGCCCCTGGAGACGCTGGGCTCCGCTTCGTCGCAGCTGCTGTCGCCGTTCACCACCAGCGACCGGAAAGCGGCTCTCTACCGCGAGCTCGCCACCATCCCCGGGATGCGCTACGACAACGGGGCGGTGTCCGTCGAGGGCAGCAAGACGAGCTACACCATCGATCCGAAGACCGGCGAGATCATCGGGTCGGAGGAACGCCAGCCGGCCGCCAACGCCCAGGTGCCGGCGGGCACCCCGATGGTGTCGATCACGGTCACCTACGAGTGGACCGATCAGCGTCCGTCGTAGGAGCGCGGCAGGTACCAGGCCAGGGCGGCGCGCAGCTCGGCGACGTCACGCTCGCGCCGCCGCCTGGTCCGCTCGTGGGCGATCGGGAAGACCCGCACGCCACCGTGCTGTGCACCGAAGAAGCGGCGCGGTGCCGGCTCCTTCAGCCAGACGACGACCCACGGCCGTTTCTTGTGCGGCACGACGCGCACCCGTGCCAGCTCGTACCACCAGTACTGGTGGAACTTGCCGTTGCGCGTGGTCGCGATGCCCTCACGACTGATCTCGATGACGACCTTGCGGCGGGCGGCCGCGCCGAAGAACCGCACCGCCCGCACGACCAGCACGCAGAACGCGGCCAGCGCCAGCAGCTGGGTGGCACCGTTCGCCCCCGCGGCCGGGTCGGCGATCGCGGCGGCCAGCAGCCCGGCGGCCAGGTTCAGCACACCCCACGCCATCGGCACGATCCGCGACGTCGAGAACGTCGCGGCGGCGGGCGTCATCGGCGCGGGCAGCTTCGAGGTCGGCGGCTTCGGCGAGACGACGGCGGCGATCAGCCGCGTCACCTCGGTCGGATCGGGGCGGCGGGCCGGGTCGCGGTGCATGCACTTCAGCACCAGCGGCCGCAACGACTTCGGCACGCCGTCCAGGTCCGGTTCGCCATGCGCGGCCCGGTAGAGCAGCGTCGCGGTCGGGCCCTCGCCGAACGGGCCGCGGCCGGTCGCCGCGTAGACCAGCACGGCACCGAGCGCGAAGACGTCGGAGGGACAGCCGACCTCCGAGCCGGTGATCTGCTCCGGGGACAGGAAGCCGGGCGTGCCGAACACCATGCCGGTCTCGGTCAGCGCGGTGTGCTCCATCGCCCGCGAGATGCCGAAGTCGATGACGCGCGGGCCGTCGGCGCCGAGCAGGACGTTCGCCGGCTTGAGGTCGCGGTGGATCAGGCCGGCGCCGTGGATCGCGGACAGCGCGTCCGCCAGCCCCTCGGCCAGCCTGCGCAGGTGGTGCTCCGGCAGTGGGCCGTGGCGTTCGACGGCCTCCTGCAGCGTCGGGCCGGGCACGTACTCCGTCGCCATCCACGGCCGTGGCGCGCGGGTGTCCGCGTCGAGGACCGCCGCCGTGCCGGTGCCGCCGACCGCGCGGGCCATCTGCACCTCGCGGCGGAACCGCTCGCGGAAGCGCGGGTCGTCGGCGAGCTCGGCGCGGGCGACCTTGACGGCGACCTGCCGTCCGTCGCTGCGTTGCCCCAGGTAGACCGTTCCCATGGCACCACGACCAAGCCTGCCGAGCAGCAGGTAGTCGCCTATGCGTTGTGGTTGGTCCACCTTCACCGGATCGAGGGTAGCGGGAACTCGGCGTCAATCCTCACATCTGAGTAGATCTACGTATCGTTGTCACCCATGGGCCGGACCCGCTTGTACCGCAACGGCGAACTGGCGGACCGGGACTTCCCGGCCGCCGACGTCGTGAACCACCTGGCAGATCCCGATGCGGTCGTGTGGCTCGATCTCTGCGCGCCGTCGCCGGAGGAGATAGGTCTGCTGCGCGACGAACTGGGGCTGCACGAGCTCGCCATCGAGGACGCCTTCTCCGAACGGCAGCGCCCCAAGGTCGACCGTTATCCGAGCCACCTCTTCCTCTCCGTCTACGCGGTCCGGTACGGCGACGACCACGAGATCACGATGACCGAGGTCGACGTGTTCGTGACGTCACACGCGATGGTGACCGTGCGGGAGAACGAGTCGTACGACCTCGCCGGCATGCTGCACCGCTGGGACAGCGCGCCGTCGCTGTCCGCGCAAGGCGTCGGGTTCCTGCTGCACGGCCTGCTCGACGACATCGCGGACGGCCACTACGCGGCGGCCCAGCGGCTCGACGACGACATCGAGGACCTCGAAGACCAGATCTACCAGGAGAAGCCGCACATCGGTCGCAAGGCGCTGAAGCTGCGGCGCTCGCTGGTGCAGCTGCGGCGGGTCGCACTGCCGATGCGCGAGGTCCTGGGTTCGCTGATGCACCGCGATCACTCGATCGTCTCCGACGAGATGATGCCGTACTACCTGGACGTCAAGGACCACACGCTGTTCACCGCCGAGCTGACCGAGTCGATGCGCGAGCTCGTCACGAACCTGCGCGAGGCCCAGGTCGCGGTGCAGGGCAACCGGCTGAACTCGATCATGAAGAAGGTCACCAGCTGGGCCGCGATCATCGCGGTGCCGACCGCCATCTCGGGCTACTACGGCATGAACGTGCCCTACCCCGGTTTCGAGCAGAGGTGGGGTTTCTGGGTGTCCACGCTGGGCATCTTCGTCCTTTCCTATGCCCTGTACGTGATGTTCAAGCGCCGCGACTGGTTGTGAGGAAAGCTCTCGCTATGAAGATCCACCTGACCCGGCAGGACGAGCTCGCGATCATCACGATCGACGCGCCGCCGCTCAACCTCTACTCCCTGGACCTCGACGCCGAGTTCCACGACGCTCTCGACGAACTCGGCGACGCGCGGGCGTTGCTGATCAACGCGACCGGCCGGGTCGTCTCGGGCGGCGTCGACGTGTCGCTGTTCGCGGCCCAGGAGTACCGCGAGGACGCGCAGGCCCTGTTCGACCGGATGATCCTGCTGCCGCAACGGCTCGCGGCCCTGCCGATCCCGACCGTCTTCGCGGCGCACGCACTGTGCCTGACCTGGGCGTTCGAGCTGGCGGTGGCGTGCGACCTGATCGTCGCTTCCGAACGCGCCCGCTTCGGCCTGGTGGAGAAGGTCGTCGGCCTGACGCCCACGATGGGCGGCACGCAACGCCTGGCCGCGCGTGCGGGCGTGGGGCGCGCGAAGGAGTTCGTGATGACCGGCGACCTCTACGACGCGGCCACCCTCGAACGCTGGAACGTCGTGAACCGCGTCTTCCCGGACGACGGCTTCGCGCTGGCCGCCGAGCAGTTCGCCCGGTCGCTCGCGGTCGGCCCGACGCAGGCGCACGCCGCGACCAAGCAGGTGCTCGCGCACTTCGAGCACGGCGGCGTTCCGGAGGCGGACGCGAACGTCACGACGATCGCGTCCGCGCTGTTCGAAACGCAAGATCTGCCACGCGCTGTGCACAGCTTCCTCACGGACGGTCCCGGCCGCGCGACATTCCTCGGTCGCTGATCTCACACATCAAAGAATCGAATGACTCGGTGATAAAACCGTGATCTACCTGCTCACACGGATGGAGTATTCCCTCCGGGCCGGAAGATGATGTTGCGGCACAACGAGATCGGCTTGACTCCTCCCGTCGGCACGTGCAGTGTGCTGACCGTTCAACGGCCCCGTACGAAACTCGGTCGCACGAGTTTTGTACACATTCCGCAACGGCCGACGACACAATTAGCGAGCGGTTCACGGTCCCCCGTCGTGAACGCGCGTGGAGGTAGATCCAGCGTGAAACTGAGATTGGCCGTACTGCTGACCGGTGGCGTCGTCGCACTGGCCGCCTGCACCCCGACCAAGGCGGCCCAGCCGACTCCCATCGCGGACAGCACCAGCGCCACCTCGACCAGCACGTCCAGCAGTTCGCCGGCCCCGACCAGCAGTTCCGCGACCCCGACCTCGTCGAAGACCGCCACCAACGGCCCCGTGAAGCCGCCGGCCAACCCCGGCACCCCCGCGCCGGCCGGCTCACCGGGCTGGAAGCTCACCCAGGCCAACACCGGCCTCGCCGCGCACGGACTGAACTGCGACGCGCTGCCCGCCTACACCGGCCCCGGTTCCCCCGGCGCGGGCACGGTGATCTCGGGCAAGCGCATCGAGCAGGCGCTGACGCTGTTCGCGGGCAACATCACCATCGAGAAGTCCTGCATCCGGCCGGCGAAGCTGAACGAGGCCGCTCCCCTGGTCACCACCAACGGCCCGTGCGGCAGCAACTCGTGCCAGGTCACCGGCGCCCCGGTGACCATCCGCGACTCGAACATCGACGGCTCGAAGCTCTCCGCGTCGACGATCGCGAAGTCCTGCGCGTTCCTCGGCGTCGGCACCCTGCAGCGCAACTACATCACCGGCATGGGTTCCGGCATCTGCTTCTACAACACCGGCAGCTCGCTGAACGCACTCGCCGAGGGCAACTACGTCCACGCCCTGCGCACCGCCGGTGACGCGCACAACGATGGCGCCACGGTCCGCGACTTCCCGCTGGACAAGAACGCGGGCCGCACGCTGACGTTCCGCAACAACCGGATCGACTGCTCCACCGGCCAGGACACCGGCGCCCTGTTCATCCAGACCTACGGCGGCGACATCGACAACGTCACCGTCGAGGGCAACCTGCTGGAGGGCGGCGGCTACCAGCTCGGCCTGGAGTCGAGCCACGGCAACCAGTACGGCCGCAACATGCGCTCGATCAACAACCGCTTCACCGGCAGCGGCTGGGGCGCGGCGTACGTCACCGCCAACGGCGTCGGCTACAAGTGGGCGGTCTGGCAGGACAACTTCCTGCTCGACGCCAACGCGCCGGACGCCAAGGGCAAGGCCGCCGGTACCCCGTAGCCATTGCTCCCGTCTTCGCCCTCGTGCCACCAGCGGCACGGGGGCGGAGCTTCAGGCGTTCTCGCGGAACTTCAGCCAGCGCGAACTCAGCCCGTCCCAGATCACCTGGTAGCGCCCGAACATCTCCCGCACCACCTCGGGATCGATCTCCTCGGCCGGGTGCGAGGCGATGTAGTACTCGAGATCGTCGCGCAGCCGGTGGAACTGGTAGCTCGCCTCCTCCATCAGCACCCACAGCGACCGCCAGGCGAAGAACGGCTCCAGCGCGCTGACCACGGTCACCACCGCGATGAGCGAGAACGCCGTCCCGGTCCACGGATCGAGGTTCTGCAGCCCGAGGATGATCGTCGACGCGGCCGAAAGGACCAGCGTGGTCAGCCGCACCGCCACCGACTTCCAGCGGAACCGGTGCTTGCGGGAACGGGCGTAGGTGTGGCCGCGCTCGATCTGGTCGCGGAGGTGATGGGCGAGTTCGAGCGGCTTCAGGCCGGACGGCAAGTCGGTCACGCGCCGCAGAATAGACACCGGGTACGTTCGCCCGCGTGCACTTCGCCGGACCGAGAACCCTGCTGGCCGTCCACGCTCACCCCGGTGACGAGTCGACGGCGACCGGGGGAATGCTCGCCCTCTACGCCAGACACGGCGCCAGGACCGTGGTGGTGACGTGTACGAACGGCGAGTTCGACGACGCACCGAGCGGCGCCGTTCCCGGCGAGGTCGGCCACCACCCCCAGGCGGTGGCGGCGCATCGGCGGGCCGAGCTCCAGGCGGCCTGCGAGGTGCTGAGCGTCGCGGACCTCGAACTGCTGGGATACCACGACTCCGGCAGCACGGGCGAGGTCCCTCGGGGCGGGTTCTGCACCATCCCGGTGGAGACCGCGGCGGGCCGGCTCGCCGCGCTGATCGAGCACTACCAGCCGCAGGTCGTCGTCACCCACTACAGCTCGCACCGCGACCACACGCACGTCATCCGGGTGGCCAAGCTGGCCGTGCGCCGCACCGGTGTCCCGGCCAAGCTCTACCTCACCGCCAGGGACGGCTCCACCACGATCGACATCAGCGAGGTCGCGGAGGTGAAGCGCAAGGCGTTGCGGTGCCACTCCAGCCAGCAGGTGCACGGGGCGTTCGCCATGCAGGAGCACTACTTCCGTGCGCTCGACACGACGGACGCCCCGTTGCCGGAGACCGATCTGTTCGCGGGCATCACGAACTTCGGCCCGGACCTGCCGCGCTAGTGGTGTGGCTCGCGCCACTTACAGCGGCAGGCCGGACAGCAGACCGCTCGCGAGCGCGCTCACCTGACCGACGAGACCGCTGGCCGTAGCGACGAGACCGCTGATGATGCCCATAACTGCGTCCACGGTGGGAACCTCCCCGACGAACCCCGGCAGGCTGCTCCTGCCGGGTGTGTTGTCGCCAGATCAAAGCGCCGGTTCCCAGGCACCGCTCGCCCACTCACCCCATTGAGCTAAAAGGACAGTCTCAAATGGACCCTCAGCGGCGCCCGAGTGAAGTGCACGTGAGGCCGGCACGCCGGATGACGTCCGGGTCCAGGATGTTGCGGAGGTCCACGACGACCGGCTGGCGCACGGTCTCGGCCAGGCGAGCCCAGTCCAGCGTGCGGAAGTCCGGCCACTCGGTCAGCACGATCAGCGCGTCGACGTCCTTGGCCGCCTGGTACGGATCGTCCACAACGGACACCGGACCGAGGTCCGTGCCGCCGGACAGCGCCGGGTCCCACCCGACCAGTTCCGCACCGGCCTGCTTCAGCAGCGCGGCCACCGCGAGCGCCGGCGAGTCGCGCAGGTCGTCCGTGCCCGCCTTGAACGTCAGGCCCAGCAGCCCGAGCCGCACGTGCGAGAGCGAGCCGCCGCGCTTGCCGGTGACCGCGAGCCGGACCTTCTCGACCATCCGCTGCCGCTGCCGCTCGTTCGTGTCGATCGTGGCGCGCAGCAGCCGGAACTCGAAGTCGGCGGCGTCCGCGACCTGGAGCATCGCGTGCGTGTCCTTGGGCAGGCACGAGCCGCCCCAGCCGGGTCCTGGGTTGAGGAACGCCTGACCGATGCGCTTGTCGTAGCCCATGCCCTCGGTGACGTCGGTGATGTTCGCGCCGAGCCGCTCGCACAGCTCCGCGACCGCGTTGACGTACGAGAGCTTCATGGCCAGGAAGCAGTTCGCCGCGTACTTGACCATCTCGGCCGACGCCGCGTCGGTCAGCACCGTCGGCGCGCCGAGCCGGGCGTACAGGGCCGCGACCCGTTCGGCCGCGTCCTGCTGGTCGCAGCCGACGACGATCCGGTCCGGGTTCAGGAAGTCGTGCACCGCCGAGCCCTCGCGCAGGAACTCGGGGTTCGACACCACGGCCACGTCGTCGCGCCGCAGCAGCTCCGCGGTCCGCACGGCGGTGCCGACCGGGACCGTGGACTTGTTCACGATCACGCAGCCCGACGGCAGCAGGTCCCGCGTCTCGTCCACAACGGACTCGACGGCGGTCAGGTCCGCGATGCCGCCGACGCCCATCGGCGTCGGCACGCAGAGGAACACGACCTCCGCGTCGGTCACCGCGGCGGACGCGCCGAGCACGAACGACAGCCGGCCGGACGCGATCCCCTCGCCCACCAGCTCCGCGAGCCGGGGTTCGAGGATGTCGACCTCGCCGCGCGAGAGCCGGTCCACCTTGGCCGCGTCGACGTCCGCGCACACCACCCGGTGGCCCAGTGACGCGAGGCAGGCGCCGGTGGTCAGGCCGACGTAGCCGGTGCCGACGACCGCGATCCTTCTGACGAACATCATTCTCCCGTTCGGTTCACGGCGAACGCTCTGAGCACGGCGTCGTCGCTAACGTCGATCATCTTGTTGCCCCACTGGTCGGCGCCCGCGCCCATGGCCGGCCGGCCGTCCGGGAACGGGCCGCGCGAGGCGAAGCCGGTCAGCCCGTCGAACACGCCCACGTAGTTCTCGGCCTGCGGGCGCCAGTCGAGCTCGGCCTCGCAGCGGCGGCGGCCCTCGAACCCGAGCCGGCCACGGCGTTCCGCGTCGTCGAGCAGGTCGAGCAGAGCCGTGGTGAACCCCTCGACGTCACCAGGCTCCACGTAGACGGCGCAGTCGCCGGCCGACACCACGGTCTCCGTCAGCCGGTACGAGACGACCGGCAGCGCGTAGGCCATGTACTCCATGGTCTTGTTCATCGTGGACACATCGTTCAACGGCGACAACGGATCCGGTCCGAGACCGGCGCTCGCGGTGGACAGGTAGCGGGTGATCTGCTCCGGCCCGACGCGTCCGGTGAACTCGACGTACGGGTCGAGCCCCCACGCCACGGCCTGCTTCTTCAGGTCTTCCAGGCAGTCACCGAAGCCCAGCAGCGCGAACCGGACGTCCGTGCGCCCGCGGTCGAAGACGACCCGGCGGGCGACCTCCAGGACACCGTCCACGCCGTCCTGCGGGCCCATGATTCCCAGGTACGCCACCAGGTGTTTGCCACCGCGCCGCAGCTCGTCCACGGACTCGACCGGCCGCATCACGGTGGTGTCCGGGCCGGAGCGCACGACGGTGGTGTGCTCGGGCGGCACGTTCCCGCGCGTCCACGCGATCTTCTGGTACGAGGTGTTGGTCGAGGTCACCCGGTTGGCCGTGCGGAACGTCCGGCGCTCCAGCCACTTCAGGATCCGGTACTGCGCCTTGCCGGCGATGCCCGTCGGCTCACCGAACCGCGACAGGAACACCTCGGGGTTGAGATCGTGGTGGTCGAAGACGAACTTGACCCCGCCCAGCCGCCACAGCAGCGCGAGCGCCCAGTAGGTGTCTGGCGGGTTGCACGCCTGCAGCACGTCGAACCGCCTGCGAGCGCGCACCTTCACGCTCAGCAACGCGGTGCGCACCCAGCAGTACAGGAACTCCCACGCGTACCCCAGCGCGCCCTCGGCCTGGGGCGGCGGAGCGTACTTGTACAGGTGCACTCCGTCGAGCAGTTGGTAAGCGGAATCACCAGGGCCCTTGGGGCAGATCACCGAAACCTCGTACCCGGCGGCGGTGAGCGCGCGGCACTCAAGCCACACCCGGCGGTCCAGCGGCACGGGGAGGTTCTGCACGATGATCAACACGTGCGGCGATGACGTCACGCCTTTGTTCTCGTTCCGGAGGGCAAAACGGTTACAGCTCCCCCGGATCTCGTAACGCCCATCTCGTAACGGCGGTTCGGAAAAGCTCGATGTAGCGGGCACAAGCCCCGAAGCGAGGAGCGGTTGTGGATCGGTCACCTGTCGCGGTGGTCATCGTCACGTACCAGAGCGAACAGGTCATCGCGGGATGCCTTGACTCGCTGCCCGGCGATGTGAAAGTGATCGTCGTCGACAACGCTTCCACCGACGGAACTGTGGCGGCCGCCACTCGTCCCGGCGTGCAAATCCTGCGCGGTCCGGTGAACGCGGGATTCGCCGCGGGGGTGAATCTGGGCATCAAGGCAGCCGAGGGCCACGACGTTCTCGTGCTCAACGCCGACATCCGGCTGCATCCCGGCGCTGTCGAGACTTTGCGCGCGGCGGACAAGCCGATCGTCGTGCCCCGTCTCGTCGACGAGACCGGCGCGCTGGCCCACTCGCTGCGCCGCAAGCCGCGGGTCGCGGGCGCCTTCGCGGAGGCCCTCATCGGTGGCGGCCGGGCCGGCCGGATCGGATTGGGCGAGACCGTCACCGCCGCCGTGGCCTACCAGGGCGCTCATGCCGCCGACTGGGCGACCGGCTGCGCGTGGCTCATCAAGCGCGAGGTCATCGAGCAGCACGGCCTTTTGGACGAACGCTACTTCCTCTATTCGGAGGAAACCGACTACATGCTGCGGGCCGGCGGGGTGTGGTTCGAACCGCGCGCGCAGGCCACCCACATCGGCGGCGAGGTCTCCACGAACGCCCGGCTGTGGTCGATGCTCACCGCGAACAAGGTCCGCCTGCACCGCGAACAGCACGGCCGGTTCGCCGCGTTCTTCATGTGGCTCGCGATGGTCGTGAACGAGGGACTGCGGGCGAGGTCACCGAAGCACCGGACGGCGTTGCGGGGGCTGTTCGGGATGCGGCGCTGGCCGGTGGAGGTGGCCTCGGAAGGGCCCGCCTACCTGTGCTTCTCGGCGCAGGACTGGTGGTACCACAACCGGGCGCACTCGGACTTCCAGCTGCTGCGCCGGGTCGCCAAACACCGCAAGGTGTTGCTGGTCAACAGCATCGGCCTGCGGATGCCCTCGCCCGGCAAGAGCACGCAGTTCCTGCGCCGGATCCTGCGCAAGGCCAAGAGCGTCGCGATGCTCGTGCGCCGGCCGATTCCGGAGACCCCGAACTTCTACGTGATGACGCCCGCTCCCCTGCCGTTCTACGGCAAGCCGTGGCTGCGCAAGCTGAACTCGGTGCTGGTGCGCACCCAGGTCCGCGCGGTGTGCTTCTTCCTGCGCATGGGCACTCCCGTCGTCGTCGCGACGATTCCCACCGCGTGGGACGTGGTGAAGCCCATGCGGCACCAGGGCCTGATCTTCAACCGCTCGGACCGGCACTCGGCGTTCCCCGAGGCCGACCAGGGCACCATCGCCGCGCTGGAGAACCAGCTGCTGTCCAATTCGGACACCGTGCTCTACGTGAGCCGCGCCCTGCAGGACGAGGAATCCGCGCTGACCGGGAATCGCGCGCACTTCCTCGACCACGGCGTGGACGTCGACCACTTCACCCGCCGCACCGAACTGCCCGCGGACATCGCCTCGATTCCGGGGCCGCGCATCGGTTTCTTCGGCAGCCTCGACGACTACCTGGTCGACTTCGACCTGATCGAACGGGTCGCGCAGGAGTTCCCCGAAGCCTCCGTCGTGCTGATCGGCGACGCCACCTGCTCGATGGAGCGGTATGAGAAGTACCCCAACGTGCACTGGCTGGACTTCCGCGCCTACGAGCAGATTCCGGGCTACGGCTCCGGTTTCGACGTGGCGCTGATGCCGTGGCTGGACAACGACTGGATCAAGCACGCGAACCCGATCAAGATGAAGGAGTACCTGGCCCTGGGCCTGGCCGTGGTGTCCACGGACTTCCCCGAGGTGGAGCGCTACTCCGACGTCATCCGGATCGCGTCCGGCGAGGCCGACTTCGTCGACCAGATCCGCCTGACCCTGAAGGACGGCGGTCTGAAGACCCCCGCCGAGCGGCGTGCGGCCGTGCTGACCTCATCGTGGGACTCCCGTGCGCGTGAACTGATGCAGCTTGCGGAGGACCGGTAGTCATGTGCGGAATCGCAGGCATCAGACGGTTCGACGGCGCACCCGTCGCCCGTGAGCTGCTCGCCGAGATGGCGAAGCGGCTGCACCACCGCGGCCCGGACGACAGCGGGTTCTGGACCGACGGCACGATCGGCTTCGCCCACACCCGGCTCTCGATCATCGACCTGGCCGGCTCGCCGCAGCCGATGGCGGGCGCGTCCGGCACCACGCAGATCGCGTTCAACGGCGAGATCCTGAACTACCGCCAGCTGCGCTCCGAGCTGTCGTACCCGTTCCGCACCAACGGCGACACCGAGGTGCTGCTCGCGCTGTACGAACAGCACGGCGCGGCGGCCGTGTCGAAGCTGCGCGGCCAGTTCGCGTACGCGCTGCACGACGCCAAGACCGGCGAGACGCACCTGTTCCGCGACCGGCTGGGCATCCTGCCGCTGTACTACTACGCGGACGCGACGATGTTCGCCTTCGCGTCCGAGATCAAGGCGCTGCTGCCCGCGATCGGTGCGGCCGAGGTCGACCAGGAGTCACTGCACGACTACCTGGCGCACCGCTCGGTGCCCGCGCCGTACACGCTGGTGCGCGGCGTCCGGAAGGTGCCGCAGGGCCACCACCTGGTCGTTTCGGCCGATGGCGGCGTGCGGGTCGAGCCGTACTGGGAGCTGCCGCGCGAGTCGCCGATCCGGTCCGTGACGCCCGCGGAGGCGGTCCGGCTGGTCGACGAGGCGCTGACGGCGTCCGTGCGGGACGCACTGGTGGCAGACGTGCCGGTCGGCGCGTACCTGTCCGGCGGCGTGGACTCGTCGCTGATCACCGCGCTGGTGGCCCGGGAGCGGGGTGACTCCGAGCTGCACACGTTCTCCGCGGGCTTCGGCGACCCGCGCGTGGACGAGATCCACTGGGCCGAGCAGGTCGCGGCGCTCGTCGGCAGCAAGCACCACAACGTGATCGTGACCGCCGACGACTTCCGCGACAGCTGGGCCAAGCTCTCCTGGCACCGTGACGCGCCGCTGTCCGAGCCCGCCGACGTGGCCGTGTTCCGGCTCGCCGAACTGGCCCGCCGGGACGTGAAGGTCGTGCTGTCCGGTGAGGGCAGCGACGAGCTGTTCGGCGGCTACCCGAAGTACCGCTACGCCCAGGCCACCCGCTACGCCGGTGCGCTGCCCTCCTTCGCGCTTCGCCGGTTGGAGAAGGCATTGCCCGCCTCCAAGGCCCGGCTGGGCATCGCGCTCCGGGCGATCGCCGAGCCTTCCTACGCCGAACGCATGCGCGGCTGGTTCGCCCCCTTCACGGTGTCCGAACGGGCAGCGTTGCTGGGCGGTCCGGCGACACGGTCCGTGCTCGCGCCGTACGTGACCGGCCGCGGCGACGCGTTGCGCCGCATGCTCTACGCCGACTCGCACACCTGGCTCGCGGACAACCTGCTCGAACGCGGCGACCGCATGTCGATGGCCGCGTCGCTGGAGCTGCGCCCGCCGTTCCTGGACCACCGGGTCGCCGAGCTCGCGTTCTCGTTGCCCAGCAACGTGAAGGTGCGCCGCGGCACGACCAAGTGGGTCGTCAAGGAGGTCGCGCGCCAGCACCTGCCGGCCGAGATCGTCGACCGGCCCAAGTCGGGCTTCAAGGTTCCGCTGGACGCCTGGTTCCGCGACGGCCTGCGGGACATGGCGTTCGACCTGCTGACCGGCCCCACGTCGTTCGTGGGCAAGACCTTCGACCGGGCCGCCGTCCGCGCGCTGCTCGACGACCACGACTCGGGTGACCGCAACGAGCAACCGCGCATCTGGACGCTGCTGTCGCTCGAGGTCTGGCACCAGACGCTGGGCTGGTAGGTCACATGTACGTCGCCTCGTCCCGGCCCGGCAAGACCGACTTCCGCAAACGGTTGCCGGGCACCGTCTTCGCGCTGGGCACGGTCAGCCTGCTGACCGACATCTCGGCCGAGATGATCACCGCGTTCCTGCCGGTCTACCTGTTCTTCACCCTGCAGCTGGGCTACGCGCAGTTCGGCCTGCTGGACGGCATCTACACCGGCGCCACGGCGGCGCTGCGGCTGGTCGGCGGGCACGTGTCGGACCGGTTCCGCCGGCCCAAGGCCGTCGCGGCGGCCGGTTACGGCCTGTCCGCCGCCACGAAGCTGTTCTTCCCGCTGGTCGGGGGCTCCCCGTTCGGCATCGGCGCGCTGATGGCCGTGGACCGCGCGGGCAAGGGCATCCGGACGGCGCCGCGCGACGCGATGATCTCGCTGGCCACGCCGGAGGACCGGCTCGGGGCGGCGTTCGGCGTTCACCGCAGCATGGACACGTTCGGCGCCCTGCTCGGGCCGCTGGTGACGTTCTTGCTGCTCGCGCAGATCGGGATGGTGCCGGGGCCGATCTTCGCGGTCTCCGCGGCGTTCGCGGTCATCGGGCTGATCGTGCTGATCTCGTTCGTGCGGGAGACGCCCGTGAAGGAGCGGCCGAAAGGCCCGCGGCCGTCGCTCAAGGCCGGGCTCGGGATGCTCAACGACCGGAATTTCCGCCGGACCACCATCTCCGCCGGCCTGCTCGGGCTCGCGACGGTGTCGGACGCGTTCGTCTACGTGCTGCTGCAGCAGGCCACGAACATCTCGCTCGGCTGGCTGCCGCTGCTCCCGCTCGGCACGGCGGTCGTCTTCCTCGCGGCCGCCGCGCCGCTCGGGAAGCTCGCCGACAAGATCGGGCGCTGGCGGATGTTCCTCATCGGCCACGGACTGCTGCTCGGCGTGTACGGGCTGCTGTTCATTCCCGAGGGCGGCAAGAGCATCGCGGTCGCCGCGCTGCTGCTGCACGGCCTGTTCTACGCGGCCACGGACGGCGTGCTGTCGGCCAAGGTGAGCGAGACGGCGCCGGAGTCGCTGCGGGCGTCCGGGCTCTCAGTCGTGCAGACGGGTCAGGCGCTGGGCCGGCTTGTGTCGTCCGTCTCATTCGGACTGCTGCTGCAGTTCGCGTCCTTCGGGACCGGCGTGACGGTGGCGCTGGTCGCGCTCACCCTCACCCTGATCATCTCCTACGGTCTCAACCGCGAGCACCCAGTCTCAGCGTGATGGGTGGCGTTGGTCGCGGCCAACACCACCCGTCACCAATCAAACACAGCATTAACCGCGAGCAGCCAGCTTCTGCTTGATGGCCTCGAAACCGCCCTTGCCCAGCACCTTCATGGCCGCGTTCTTGACCGCCACCCGCCCGGAGTCGCGCACGAACCGCACCGGCTGAGCGACCAGACGGTCCTGCGCCACCGCACCGAGCCCCGGCGCCGCGACGTCGTCCAGTGACGACCCGAACGCGGCCTGATAGGGCTCCGGCGAGATCAGCCGGCCACGGGTGCGGTTCGAGACGTTGCCGCCGTGCACGACCTGCAGCCAGCCCGGCGCGCCGCCCAGTTCCACCACCGGGAAGTGCAGGTGCATGTGGTTGTGCCAGTGCGCCCAGCAGGTGACCGGCTCGTCCCAGCTCTCGCGCACCGAGACGAACGCGTTGTGCCTGTCCACCCGGTGGTACAGCCCGGCGGGCGACTTGATCAGGCCGTTGACCAGGTAGTACGCCGCCGTGGTGGTCGGGCGGGGTGCGGCACAGAGCCGTTCCACGAAGTCGGCCGAGAGACCGTCGTCGTTGTCCAGGTTCGTCGTGATCAGCTCGGGGCCGACCTCGCCGAAGAGCGACCGGATATCCGATCGGAGCTCTGCCCGCGACACCTCCGCCCGGTAAACGGGCGTGTACGCATCGCCATGTTCGGCGATCTTGTCCTTGAGCCACTGAGGTGACTCCGGGTCGAAATAGATGAGCCAGCGCGACCGTTTGTCCGTCTGCGCCTGCACCGATGGCAGGCAGTAGCGCTCGAACAGCGCAACGCGCTCGGTCAGCCATCCTTCCTTTGCCCGGACGTAACTTTCGGCGCCCTTGGAAGGCAGGTTGAAGCGCGTCAGGATGACGTGGTCCATGACTCCCCTTACTCCGGTCATCCCTACATCGCCGGATGGGCCCGAAACGTTGCGGGGCTAACGAATGCAGCCGGTGTGCGATACCTAGGTTGTGCCAACGCTTCCCACCGTGGACGTCGTGATCCCCTGTTACAACTACGCCCACTTCCTGCCAGCGTGTGTCCGCAGCGTGCTCGACCAGCCCGGTGTCGACGTCCGGGTCCTTGTGATCGACGACACGTCGTCGGACAACACCCCCGAGGTGCTGGCCGAGCTGTGTGCTGCCGACAAGCGCGTCGACGGCCGCCGGCACGAGGTGAACAAAGGGCACATCGCCACCTACAACGAGGGCCTGCTGGAGTGGGCGAGCGCCGACTACACGGTGCTGCTGTCCGCGGACGACCTGATGGCGCCCGGCGCCCTGCAGCGCGCCGTCGCGGTCTTCGAGCAGAACCCGGACGTGGGCATGGTTTACGGACGCGTCGTGTACTACAGCGACCACGACGCGTTGCCGAAGGTCACCCAGCTGCCCACGACGGCCAAGGTGTGGGCCGGCGAGAAGTGGATCGAGAACCGCTTCCGCAGCAGCCGCAACGTGATTTCCTCGCCGGAGGTCGTCGTGCGCACCAAGGTCCAGCAGAAGGTCGGCGGCTACCGCGCCGATCTGCCGCACGCCGGCGACCTGGAGATGTGGCTGCGCATCGCGGCCGTGTCCGACATCGGCTACGTCAGCGGCAAGCCCGCCGCGTACTACCGGGTGCACGAGAACTCCATGATGCGCACGACGTACAAGTCGGTGTTCGCCGACCTGGAGCAGCGGCGTGACGTGTTCGATCTGGTGCTGGAGGAGAACCCCGGCCTGCCTTCCAGGCTGAAGTCGTTGGCGCGCAAGGCGATCGCCGGTGACGCGCTGTGGCGCGCGGTCCGGCTGCACGACCGCGACCAACTCGACGGCACCGAGAAGGAACTGCTCGACTTCGCCCGCGAGACCTACCCTCAACTTGACGAGCTACCCGAGTACCGGGCACTGCTGCGCCGCCAGAAGTTCAGCCCGTCGTTCCTGAGCCGCACCCAGCTGTTCCTCGCCCCGCACGCCATCAAGCGCGCGAAGCTGTGGGTCGGCACACAGCGCTGGAAGTGGCGGGGCGAGTGGTGACCGCGCAACTCGAAGGCCAGGTCGGTTCCGCCATCCGCTGGAGCGCGTTCAACTCGCTGCTCCAGCGTCTCGCCGCCGTCGGCTTCAGCGTCCTGCTCGCGCGGCTCATCGCGCCGGAGCAGTTCGGTGTGTTCGCGGTCGCACTGGTCGTGCTCAACATCGTGCTGAGCGTGTCCGAGCTGGGCGTGAGTGCCGCTCTGGTCCGCACGAACGACCCGGTCGAGAAGATGGCGCCGACCGTCACGACGCTGTCGCTCGCGTCCGGCACGCTGCTGGCGTTGATCTGCGTGGCCGGCGCGCCGTGGTTCTCGAACGCGATGGACACGCCGGAGGCGGCGGGCGTCATCCAGCTGATGTCGGTCGCCCTCGTCATCGCCGGCGCGACCGCCGTGCCGGGCGCGATGATGCAGCGCAACTTCCGGCAGGACCACAAGTTCTACGCCGACACCGCCGCGTTCGTGTGCGGTACCGCCGTCGCGGTGGTGCTGGCGCTGATGGGCTTCGGCGCGTGGAGCCTCGCCTGGCAGCGGATCGTGCAGAACCTGGCGGCCGCGATCATCATGTTCTGGCTCACCAAGGACCGGTTCCGGCCGGGCTGGGACGCGGTCCAGGCACGCGCGCTGCTGGCGTTCGGCCTGCCGCTCGCCGGATCGAGCCTGCTGATCTTCGGCGTCATGAACGTCGACTACATCGTGGTCGGCGCAATGCTCGGCACCGTGCCGCTGGGCTTCTACCTGCTGGCGTTCAACCTGGCGAGCTGGCCGGTGTCGGCGTTCTCCGCGCCGGTCCGGTCCGTGTCGCTGGCCGCGTTCTCGAAGGTCCGCGAGGATCCGGAGCTGTTCCAGAAGTCGTTCGGCCGCGCGCTGGGACTCCTGGCGCTCGTCACGGTGCCCGCGTGCGTGCTGCTGGCCGCACTGGCCGAGCCGCTCATCCGCGTCGTCTACGGCGAGCGCTGGGCCCCCGCGGCGGCCGCTCTGGCGCTGCTGGTGCTGCTCGGCGCGGTCCGGGTGGCGCTGGAACTCGGTTACGACTACCTCGCCTCGGCCGGACGGTCGCGGGCGATCCTCGTCATCCACGTGGTGTGGCTGGGCGCGCTGGTGCCGTTGCTGGCGGTGGGCGCGAAGCTCGACGGCATCCGCGGGGTCGCGGTGGCGCACGTGATCGTCGGCGTCCTGATCATCACGCCCGCGTACCTGGTCGCGTTCAAGCCCTACGGCGTGCGCGCCTCCGCACTCGGCGCCCGGCTGCTGCGGCCGTTCCTCGGCGGCGTGCTGATGGTCGCCGTCGTACTCGCGGTCCGGAACATGATCGACGGTGAGGTGCTGCAGATCCTCGTCGGCGGCTCGTTGTCCTGCCTCGCCTACACGGCTGTGGTGTTCCCGATGCGACACGAAATCCTTGGCGTGCTTCGCCGGAAGACCCAGAAGGAAGAGGCGGCATGAGGCGGCTGAGGCAGGTCACGAAGATCGTGCGCGAGCAGGGCGCGCGCAAGCTCGGCGTCCGCCTGCTGACCGCCGCGACCCGCCGGCTCGGCGCCGAGGGCGAGGACCTGCCGGTGCGCCTGGAAGACGTCCGCAAAGCCGACGTCGAGTCGCGCCGGCCCGTGGTGATCCCGCCGATTCCCGCCGACGGCAGGCTCACGATCAACTGGGTGACCGCTCCCCCGTCCAAGGGATCCGGCGGCCACACCACGATGTTCCGGCTCATCCAGCACCTCGAGTCGCTCGGGCACGAGTGCCGGCTGTACCTGTACGAGACGTTCGGCAACACGATCGCCGACCTCGAACCGGTGGTGCGCGACGCGTTCCCGTTGTTCAAGGGCTCGATCCACGACGTGACCGACGGCATGGCCGACGCGCACGCGGTGTTCTCGACGGCCTGGATCACCGCGTACCCGGCGTTCAACGACCCGTGCGCGGGCAAGAGGTTCTACCTCGTCCAGGACTACGAGCCGTGGTTCTACCCGTCCGGCGGCCTCTACGCGCTGGCGGAGAACACGTACCGGATGGGCATGCACGGCTTCACCGCCGGCCGGTTCCTCGCCGACAAGGTCCGCGACGACCACGGCATGCCCGCCGACTACTTCGACTTCGGCTGCGACGCGGACCGGTACAAGCTCGGCAGCGAGAAGCGCGACGGCATCGTCTTCTACGCCCGGCGCAAGGCACCGCGGCGGGCGTTCGAGCTCGGTGTGCTCGCGCTGGAGGTGTTCGCCGAGCAGCACCCGGACGTCAAGATCCACGTCTACGGCGAGAAGATCGGGCAACTGGGCCCGCAGTTCGTCGACCACGGGCTCGTCACCCCCGATGACCTGAACGCCATCTACAACCGTTGCTTCGCCGGGTTGTCACTGTCGATGACCAACGTGTCCCTCGTCCCGCACGAGATGCTCGCGGCGGGATGCGTTCCAGTGGTGAACGACGCGCACTTCAACCGCGTAGTCCTGGACAACGACCACGTCCGGTACGCGGCACCCACCCCGCACTCACTGGCGCGTGCGCTGTCCGAAGTGGTCACATCGCCGGACTTCGACGCGATCGCCAGGGCGGCCGCGTCCAGTGTGGAGGGACGTTCATGGGAGGCCGCCGGTCATGAGCTCGAAAAGGTGCTCCGCCGCGAACTCTCTACCTGACCGGCGAGGGCGAGGTCGCCTCCGGGATCAGGACGGTCGCGGCCCGCGAGCCGTCCGCGGGCACGACGTGAACCGCGGGCAGCTTGGCGTCCTTGGGCACCGCGGCGAACGCGAGCTCGGTGTCGCTCAGCCAGGTCGTCTGATCGTCGATGCCGGCCGTCCCCGGCAACCGCTTCTCCGTGCTGGTGGCCAGGTCGAGCACCGCGAGGTCCCACGGCCCGAGCCGGCCGATGCGCTTCTTGTAGGCGACCTTCGTGCCGTCCGGCGAGAGCGACGGGCACTCGGCGTCGCGGCGCAGCGACGTGACGGTCTTGGCGGCGAGATCGCCCTTGACGAGCCACGTGAAGCCGCCGCTGGCGAGGGTGGCGTAGAAGGTCAGGTCGTCGGAGCCGACGGTCAGGCCCCAGTAGTTCACGTCACGCGCGGTGAGCACGGAACCCTCGACAGTGGCGGTGAAGTGCTCCAGCGACTCGACGGTCTCACCGGTGCGCACGTCGAAGAACCCGGTGCGGGTGGAGAACCCACCAGGCACCGAGTACGAGTCGCCCGTGACGAAACTGGTCCACGACACCACGTTCCCGGACCGCGACACCTTCGCGCGGCTCGGGATGCCGGGCAGCGCGACGGTCTTCACGACCTTGCCGTCGCGGCTGATCTCGGCGGCGTAGGACGGACCGGGACCGGAGAGCTTCAGGCACACGCTGGTGCCGCCCGCGCGGTAGAAGCGCTGGCAGGCGATGTCGGTCGGGGTGCGCGTGCCACTGCCGGCGAGCTTCTCGACCCGGTGCTGCCCGCCCGCGAGGTCCACGAAGAGCAGGTCACCGGCCTTCGCCTGCGACACGTGCTCGGCGTCCGGCGGTGGCTGGTTCGCATCACCGGCGGCCGTGACGACGTAAGCCGCTGTCCCACCGACGACCACGAGAATGGCCGCGATGGTCACGGTCAGTCGTCCTGCACGCATGCTGCCTCCTGGATTCCCTTCCTTCATCGTTCTACGGCTACCGCGTGTAACAGATGGCGGCTCACCCCGATTTTCCAGGCAGGCGATACCCTGCGAACAACGCGTTCGCAAGACCGAGCCGCGGATCGGGGATTTTGATGGATTTCTGGGGAACCGTACGAGTGCTGCGGCGGCGGTGGTACATCGCCCTGCCCGCAGTGCTGCTCACCGGTGTCCTCGCCCTGTACGTCTACATCACCGTGCCGACGAGGTACGAGTCGAGTGGCGTGCTGGTCCTCACCTCCCCCGCGGCCGGCGGAAAGTACTCGGAGAAGACCAAGCCCGAGGACGTCGTCAGGGTCAACCCGCTGCTGCAGTTCGACGGCAGCCTGACGACGACAGCACAGATCCTCACCCAGGTCCTCGGCGACCCGAAGACGGCGGAGGAACTGGCGGGCAAGGGATCCACGGCGACGTACACCGCCAACACCGGCCCCGTCGGCGGCCCGCTGCTGTTCGTCTCCACCGAGGCCGACTCCGCCGAGGCGGCGCAGGGCCTGGTCGGCAAGGTGCTCGAGCGGACCGTGGGCGAGCTCTCCGCGCAGCAGAAGGCCCTGAACGCGCCGGAGCAGACGTTCATCACGGCGCAGGTCCTGGTGAAGCCGACGACGGCCGAGGCCAAGGTCGGCGGCAAGGTCCGGTACGTGGGCGCGGCGACCGTCGTGTTGCTGCTGCTGACCATCGCCTCGACGTTCGCGACCGACTCGGTGCTGCTGAAGCTGAAGCGCCGCAAGGAGAAGGAGGCGGGCGGCCCACCGTCCGACCGGGACGCTCCCGCACCACCGCTCATGCACGCTCCCCCGGCGCGCCCGCAGAACCTGCCACAGAACCTGGCACAGCCGAACGGCGTGCACCCGCAGCGGCCGCCCGGCCAGCCCGTCCCGAACGCGCACCAGAAGACCGTCATCATCCCCGCGCCCAAGCCCCCACACCCGGCATGGCCGACCAAGGACGACTGACGCGGCAGCGAGCCGACGGAGCCTCGCTGCTGATCTTCTACCTGCTGGCCCTGCTCGTCGTGCCCGCCAGGTTCACCATCGCGTTCGTCCCCATCACGCTGCCGCCGGCGCTGTTCGTGGCGCTGTGCCTCGCCGTGCTGTGGTTCGCCGCGCACCTCGTCGACCACCTGTCGATGGCCAAGGGCCGCAACGCGGTTCGCACCGTGCTCGCGATCTACGTGATGCTGCACCTGTCGACGTACGCCATCGCCACCCGCCGCTACCTGCCCGTCGACGAACTGCAGGTGTCGGACTCGTCGCTCATCCGGATCGTGGCGATGTCGGCGCTCGCGGTGTTCGTGTGCGACGCGGTCCGCAGCCGCGACCGGCTGAGCCGCATGTTCAGGGTGATGGTGGGCTGCCTGATGTTCGGCGCGGTCGTCGGCCTGATCCAGTTCGGGCTGGGCCTCGACCTCGCGTCGTACGTGACCCTGCCCGGCCTGCGCGTGCAGGACAACGGCTACTCGGCGCTGGAGTCGCGGTCGATCTTCTTCCGCCCGGCCGGCACCGTGAACCACCCCATCGAGTTCGGCCTGGTGTGCGTGCTGGGCGTGCCGTTCGCCGCGCACTTCGTGTTCCAGGCGAAGGACCGCGGTGAACCGGCCGGCCGCTGGTGGCTGGCGCTGTCGTTGCTGAGCCTGATGGCGATCCTGTCGTTGTCCCGCACCGCGATCATCGGCCTCGTCGTGACGGGCCTGGTGCTGGGCCTGCTGTTCCCGCGTAAGCGCGGCCTGCCGCTGCTCGGTGTCGGCGCGGTGTTCCTGGGCGGTGCCTCGGCCGTCGTGCCGGGCCTGTTCGGCACGGTGACGTCGATGTTCTCCAACATCGAGGACGACCCGTCGTTCCAGGGCCGCACCAAGGACTACGACGGCGCGTGGATCGAGATCGCCAAACACCCGTTCCTGGGCCGCGGGTTCGGCACGTTCCTGCCGTCCAAGTACACGATCCTCGACAACCAGTACCTGCTGACGATGATCGAGAACGGCTACCTGGGCCTGCTGGCGTACGTCCTGCTGTTCGTCTGCGGCATCTTCGCGGCGCTGCGGGCCCGTTCGCTGTCGAAGGACGAAAGCGTGCGAGGGCTCGCGGTGTGTCTGGTGAGCTCGATGCTGACGTCGGCGCTGGGTGCCGCCACATTCGACTCGCTGAGCTTCAGCGTGGCCACCGGGATGACGTTCCTGTTGATCGGTGCTTCCGGGGCGCTGCTGCGAATAGCGAAGCAGGAAGCGGCCGCCGCGGGCACGTTCCTCAGTGAGAGCCGAGCCAGCTGACCAGGTTGCGCCACGCGGGGGCGGAGAACGCGAGGACGTCGCTCGCGTTCTTCGAGTCCCGCACCTGGGTGTCGTGAGCATCGCGAGCCAGGGACACCTCCACGCACTCGCCTGAGCCGTTACCAGTGCTGAACGAGCTCTTACGCCAGGTCCGTCCGGAGGTCATGAGATTCCTCTCGCAGTGCGCTGACGTACTCCGCCAGCTTGCTCCGCGATTGTTCCTCATCCAACGCCACGGCATCCAGTCGCTCGAACAGCCGCTTGCCGCGCTCCACCGCCGCGCTGTCCTGCGCGAAGACCTGAGCTGTGTTGGTCTCGCTGAACACGATCGGATCCGCCTTCTCGAACTGGTACAGCGTGCATTTCGACTGGAAGGCTGCAGACCTCACGTTCGCGGGCACGACCCGAAGGATGTGCGTGTTGAAGAGAAGGCGGAGGTACTGGTCTTCCATGAGTTGTGCGTCACCGAGCCGGAACTGCAACGCGAGTTCGTGGACGTAGAACAAGCACTCCGGGCGGAACGGCCGCCTCATGATCGTCTGCCGGTCCATGCGGGCCTGGACGTACTTCTCGATGTCCTCCGGCGCCTCGATGTCGCTGTCCTCGAACAGCTCGCGTGCATAGCGCTTCGTCTGCAAGAGGCCGTGCACCATCATGATGTCGTAGGAGACGATCTTCTTCGCCATCGACTCGGCCATCGCGATGGTGCGGAGGTTGTCTGGTACCTGGACGATGTACGGCTCGAAGGCCAGGCGGTACCGTTCGCGGAAGTCCTCCAGGAACTCGATGTCCTTGCCGCACGCCGTCAGGAACTGCACCAGGTCGATCTCGCTCGCCTGCGCCTTGCCGTGCTCGATGTTGGACACCTTGCTTGGATCCCAGCCAAGCTGGATCGCGAACGCGCGGCCGTTGAGCGTGGAGTACGTCTCCCTCAACCGGCGCAGTTCGTCGCCCAGGTCCCTGCTGTACGCGGTGGATGTGGTCGTGGTCATGTCGTTGAAGCTAAGCCTTGTTTTCAAACCACGGAACGGGCTCGTTCGGGTGAAAACGTGGGCTGGTTGTGTTGCGGGCGTTGGGTTCCGGTGGCGTAGGTGCGGCACGGCTTCGCCTTACGCCCACCCAGGTGCGTGCGTGGTTCATAGGCGCGTGTTGCGTGTTGTAGACACACGGCGCACACGGGTGTCATATAGGGTCTGACCTGCACTTTCACCCATTCGTGGACTGTCATTCGAACAAGCGTTCATGCCACGATGGACCCATGCCCACCACCGCCCTCGGACTGACTGCACCGCTTGAGCTCCTCGATGAGCTCAAGCGGAAAGTTCGCGCGCTGCGACGGCTTCAGTTCCAGATCGTGGAGATCGTCGGCGCGCTCGAATCGCAGGGTGCGGCGGAAGCGTTGGGGTACAAGGATCTCATCGAGGTCTTCAAGCACACGCTGCGCTGGGACCCCAAGACCTCGCGGCGCAAGCTCAAGCAGGCACAGGCACTCTGTCCGACGCTGACCCCGAGCGGGGCACGGCTGGAACCGATGTTGCCTGGGGTTGCAGCGGCGATGGCCGAGGGCGAACTGTCCGAGGAGCACGTCGAGGTGCTGGCCGAGGCGATGGCGGGATTGCCTGCCGTGGCCGAGGAGCATGTCGTCGCGTACGCGCGGCTGTATGAGCCCCGGTCGGTCAAGGTCTTCTGCAAAGAACTGATCTACCACCTGGACCAGGACGGGCCCGAGCCCACGGAGCCAGAGCCGGTGCAGCAGCGAAACTTCGTGCACCGGCAGTGGAAGGGCGGCCGCTACCTGCTGACCGCCAACCTGGACGCGGAGGCCGGCGCCAAGCTGGATGCGTTGATCGACCCGCTGGCCAAGCCCGAACCAGACGACCTGAGGTTCGCGGGCGAGCGGGACGGCGACGCGCTGTGTGAGGTCATCGACCTGGCTTCGCGTGGCGGCGACCACCGGATTCACGGTGGCGAGCCGGCGCAGCTGACGGTGACGGTCGACTTCGACAAGCTTCGCGCGGGCATCGGTACGGCGCGGCTGGACAACGGCGAGCACATCCCGATGGCTCAGGTCCGCAAGATCGCCTGCGACAGCGGCATCATCCCGATGCTGCTCGGCAGCCGCTCCCAGATCCACGACGTCGGCCGCAAAACCAGAACCATCAACTCAGGCCTGCGCCGCATCCTCGTGGCCCGCGACAAAGGTTGCGCCTTCCCGGGGTGCACAAGACCACCGAAACACTGCGAAGCCCACCACGTGAAGTTCTGGTCCGAGGGCGGCGAGACCAACCTCGACAACCTCGTGCTGCTCTGCCGCCGCCACCACGACCTCGTCCACCACTCTGAGTGGCAGATCCAGATGATCAACGGCGTTCCGGTCTTCCGGCCACCCGTCTTCGTGGACCCACAACGAAAACCGCGAAACAACCCGCTGCACACCCCGCCAGACGCCGACGACCCTTGGAAGGTCCCACAAGACCTTCAGCAGGACGTGCTGCAACGTGACCTCGTCACATCACCCTGAGGAGCAACCATGCCGAACGCACTACACAGCCTTGAGGCCGTCCGGGGTCTCCTCGTGCTGGGTACCGCACTCCGGGCACGTGTGGTCAGCGGTGAGCCGCGCGCCGCACGCACAGACCCAGCCCTTCACCACGGCCGGATTGCCCGCCACGAAAGCATGTGCGGGCACGGACCGGGTGACCACGGAGCCCGCACCGGCGAACGCGTACTCGCCGATCACGGTGCCGCACACCACGACGGCGCCGGCCCCGAGGGTCGCGCCCCGCCGGACCAGAGTGGTCTCCAGCGCGTCGCCGGTCTTCTTGACGTGTGCGCGGGGCCGCAGGTCGTTGGTGAACAACACGTTCGGGCCGAGGAACACGTCGTCCTCACACGTCACGCCGTCGAACACCAACGTGCCGTTCTTCACCGTCACGTTGTTGCCCAGCACCGCCCGCGACTCGACGAACGCGCCGTCGCAAATGTTGCAGTCGCGACCGATGCGGGCACCCGGCAACACGTGCGCGAAAGCCCACACGCGCGTGCCTTCACCAACGTCGGAAGACTCGCACAGCCCTTGGGGATGCGCAACCCGCACTCAGCGCGTCACTTCAGCGCCTCCGTCAGAGCCTCCACGACGCGGGCCTGCTGCGCCTCGGTGATCTCCGGGAACAACGGCAGCGACAGCAGTTCCGCGGCCGACGACTCGGCGACGGGGAACGAGGCGTCCAGATGAGCGAACGCGCCGGTCTTGTGCAGCGGCGTCGGGTAGTGGATGCCGGCGCCGATCCCCGCGGCGTGCAGTGCGGACAGCACGCGGTCGCGCTCCGGCACGCGCACCACGTACAGGTGCCAGACGGGTAGGTTGCCGTCCAGCACGACGGGCGTGCGGACGCGCTCGACGGAAGCCAGCATGTCGCTGTAGCGCGACGCGGCGGCGCGGCGGGCCTGGTTCCAGCCCTCCAGGCGGCGCAGCTTCGCGGACAGCACGACGGCCTGCAGCGTGTCGAGGCGGCTGTTGAAGCCCAGCACCGGGTGCTCGTACTTGCGCGGCGAGCCGTGCTCGCGCAGCAGCCGCACGGACTCGGCCACCGCGTCCGAAGTCGTCAGCACCGCGCCGCCGTCCCCGTACGCGCCGAGGTTCTTGCCCGGATAGAAGGAGGTCGCGGCCGCCACACCCAGTCCGCCGACGGACACGCCATTGCGACGGGCGCCCTGAGCCTGCGCGGCGTCCTCGACGACCGGGATCCCCACGATCTGCTCGACCGGCGCCGCCTGGCCGTACAGGTGCACCGGCACGACGGCCTTAGTCCGCGAGGTGACCACGGAGGACACCTGGGAGACATCGATCAGCAGCGTGTCGTCGACGCAGTCCACGAGCACCGGAGTGGCGCCACACCGGGCCACCGCCTCGGCCGTCGCGATGAAGGTGTTGGCGGGCAGCACGACCTCGTCGCCGTGGCCCACGCCCAACGCACGCAGCGCGAGCTCGATCGCGTCGGTGCCGTTGCCGACGCCGATGGCGTGCGGAACCTCCTGGTAGGCGGCGAACTCCGACTCGAACCGGGCGACCTGGGGGCCGTTGATGAAGGCGGTCGTCTTGAGCACCTCGGCCCAGCCGTCAGCCACTTCGTCGGCCACCTGCTCGTGCTGTGCACGCAGGTCCACCAGCGGAATCTCGATCACGCGCTCTCCCCACGCATCCGGCGGGCCGGCATGCCGACCCATGTCTCTCCTGCTGGAACGTCCTGCAGGACAACGGCTCCCATGCCCACCACGGCACCGGCGCCGATCTTGCACCCCTCGCGCACCATCGAGCCCTGGCCCAGGTACGCGGCTTCCCCTAGAAAAACGCTGCCACCGAGCGACGCGCGCCCGGCGAACGTGACGCCGTCGGACACCACGTCGTCGTGGGTGATCAGCACGTGGGGCATGGCCACCACGTGCTGACCTATCGAAAGCGGGGTCGTGATCACGACACCCGCGAGCAGCACCGTTCCGGCTCCGAGTGCGGCGCCGGAGGTGACGGCCGCCGGATGCACGATGGTCGCCCACCGTGAGTCCGGCAGCCCGAGCCGTGACACCAAGGACAAGCGGGACAACGGCCGCCGCGCGTTGGCGATGCACGCCACGACGGCCGCGTCCGGGTACTCGTTTTCAAGAAGTGGGCCGAGCTGCTCGAGCCCGCCGAGCACGGGCACCCCGTCGATCAGGGTGCCGTGCCTGGCAGCGGAGTCGTCCAGCGCCCCGACGAGGCGCCAGCTCTCCGGGAGGAGGCGGACCGCCGCGATCACCTCGCGAGCGAGTCCACCTGCCCCGATGAGCAGCAACGGCCTGGCGGTCACTGGACGATCACGTCGACCCAGTAGTTGCCACCGTTGTAGGTCGAGGCCGGGAACCCGGACCCGGCCGTGAACACACCGGCCGCCGGCGTGGCGGCGAGCGGCGGTGAGGTCACCGAGCCGAAGTAGCCGGCGTTCACCGAGTAGTGACCCGTGGTGGTCGTGTACGAGGCCACGTACGTGGTCCCGGCCGTGATCGCCACCGGCGCCGAGAACGTCAGCGTCTGCCAGCCCGACTCGGTCTCAGCCGAGAACGTGCCGGTCGCCAGCCGTGTACCGTCCGCCGACCAGAGGGAACCGGTGTGGGTGCCGGTGTTGCCGGCTCCCTTGTAGAACTTCACGCCGGTGATCTGGCCCGCGGCCGTGGACGTGAACTTCACGCCCAGCTCGTAAGCGCCGTTGTCATCAGCCGAAGTTACCGTCGGCACCGTCGCCGCGCTGAACAGCGAGCACGGGCAGGTCTGCGTCGTCGCCGACGTGAACGACCACGTGACCGGGTTCGCCATCATGTTGCCGAAGGTGTCCGCCATCTTCACGGAGACCGAGTACACGGTGGACGCCGCGAACCTGGCGGCCGGCGTGAACGTGACCATCCTGCCGTCCGGCGAGAGCGCCGTCGTGCCCGCGATGCGAGCGCCACCGGGGTCGGTGACCGCGAACTGCGCGCCGTCGAGTTCGACCGCCTCGTTGAACGACACGGTGAGCGCCGAGGTCAGGTCCACTTCGGACGCTCCCGACAGCGGCGTGTGCGACTGCACCACGGGCGCGTCGTTGTCCGCGTTGGGCTGGTAGACCACGTCGACCCAGTAGTTGCCGGAGCCGTACGTCATCGTCGGGAACCCGGAGCCCGGCACGAACACGCCGTTCTGCTCCTGCGGTGCCGTCAGCGGCGTGGAGTTCACCGGACCGGTCGCGAAGTACCCGCCGTTCACCGCGTAATGGCCGGTGGTGGTCGTGTACGACGCGGTGTAGGTCTGCCCGGCGCTGACGATCAGCGGTTGCGAGAACGTCAGCGTCTGCCAGCCGGTCGCCGTCTCGCCGCTGAACGTGCCGGTTGCGAGCCGCGAGCCGGAGGCGTTCCACACCGAACCGGTGTGGGTGCCGGTGTTGCCCGTGCCCTTGTAGAAGCGGACGCCGGTGATCTGACCGGACTGCTGCGGCGTGAACCGCACACCCAGCTCGTAGGCGCCGCCGTCGTCGGACGACGTCACCGCCGGCACGGTGGCCGTGCTGAACAGCGAGCACGGACAGGTCGCGGTGGTCGTGGTCGTGAAGCCCCACTCCGCGGGCGTCGCCATCGCGATGCCGTTGACGTCCGCGATACCCACGTGCGCCTGGTAGCGCGTGCCGGCCACGAGCTTGCCGGACGGTGTCCACGTGACCGTCCTCTGGTCACCGGACAGCGACACCGAGCCGGCGAGCTTGCCGCCCTTCGGGTCCGTCAGCCAGATCTGCGCCGACGCCGGGTCGACCGGCTCGCTGAACGTCGCCGTCAGCGCGGCCTGCAGGCCCACGTTCGTCGCGTCGACGGCCGGCGAGCGGTTCGTCAGCGTCGGCGGCGTGGTGTCGCCGTTCAGGCCGTTGCGGTAGATGACGTCGACCCAGTAGTTCGTGGCGTTGTACGACGACGTCGGGAACCCGCCGCCGCTGCCGTAGCGGTAGACGCCGTTGCCGCCGTCCTCACCGTTCTGCAGTGCGTGCAGCGACTGGTAGTTCGCGCCCTGGCCGTTGAAGTAGCCGGAGCTGACCGAGTACCGGCCGTTCGGGGCGTAGTACGACACGACGTAGGTCGTGTTCGCCTGCACCTGGACCGGCGAGTTGAACATCAGCTTCTGCCAGCCGGACGTGGTTTCCGCGGTGAACGTGCCCTGTGCCAGCAGCTGACCGGTCGAGGACCACAGCGAGCCGGTGTGCGTGCCGGTGTTGCCGGTGCCCTTGTAGAACCGGACGCCGAGCACCTCGCCCTTGCCGTCGAAGCGGACCTTGGTGCCGAGCTCGACCTGGTTCGTGTCACCGGCGTCGATCACCGCCGGGCCCGCGAAGTCGTCCCAGATCGTGCACGGGCAGGCCGCGGGTCGCGGCGAGCCGGTCGTGAACGTCCAGTTCGTCTGCGCGGACAGGTTGTTCGAGGCGTCCGCGGCTCTCATCGACACCGTGTAGGCGGTGGCGGCGACGAGCGGGGCGGACGGTGTGAACGTGACGGTCCTGGCGTCCGCGGACAGCGACTTCGTACCCGTGACCGCGCCGGCCGGGCCGGTCACCGTCACCTGGGCGGAGTCCAGCGTCACGGACTCGTCGAACGTGCCGGAGACGGTCGTGTTGAGCGCGACCGAACCGGCGTTGGACACCGGGGACATCGCGGACTGGATCGGCGCGCGGGTGTCGGGACCGGGGTCCGGCGCCCACACCACGTCGACCCAGTAGTTGGTGTGGTCGAACGTGTTGTTCGGGAAGCCGGCGCCGAAGCGGAAGACGCCGTTCGGTCCGTCCACACCGGACTTCAGGCCGGTGACCGGTTCCATGTACGCGTTCTGGGTGAAGAAGCCGCCCGTGTCGTACGCGAAGTGGCCGGTCGGGGTGAAGTACGAGACCACGTAGGTCGTGTTGCCCGTCACCGCGATCGGAGACGGGAAGAGCAGCGTCTGCCAGCCGGTGGGGCTCTCGTTGACGAACGTGCCGGTGGCGAGCAGATCACCGTTGGCGGACCACAGCGAACCGGTGTGCGTGCCGGTGTTGCCGGTGCCCTTGTAGAACTTCACGCCACGCACATAGCCGTCGTTCGCGGCGCGGAACTTCACGCCGAGCTCGAGCTGCGAGGTGTCGTTCGCGGAGGTGACCTTCGGGACCTCCTGGCCGGAGAACATGCCGCACGGGCAGGTTCGGGCGTCCACGTTCGGCGACGCCTGCACGGGACTGGACAGGTTCAGCGAGTCGTCGACGGCACGGACGCGCAGTGCGGCGGCACCGGACTGCGACGGCGTGTAGGTGTAGCTCCACGTCGTCTGGCCGGCCTGCCAGTTCGCGTAATGCCAGCGGGTGCCGCCGTCGGTGGAGACCTCGACGCCCGCCACGCGGCCGGACGCGTCGATCACCGTGCCGCTGAAGGTGTAGGGCTGGCCGACCGTCGACTGCGACGGCAGGTTGCTGATCTGGACACCGGGTGCGGCGCCGTCGCTGATGGCACCGGAGATGACGAGCTCGTCGGCGCCCCACAGCTGATAGGGCTGCACGCCCATGTCAGCGAGGAAGTTGACGGTCGCCTGCTTGATCCGCTTGTCCGATGTCGGTGTGTTCGTGAGGAACGCGTGTTCGTCGTCCACGCCCCACGCCCACTGGACCGTGCCGGCGCCGAAGACCAGCGATCCGGAGGGCGCGCGGTAGTAGGTGATCGCGTGCGTCTCGGTGCTGGAGCCGTACTCGTCGCCGTAGTTCTTCAGCGCGTAGTAACCGTCCAGGTTCACCGTGGTGCGGGACATCTGCGCGACGCCGGCCGGTTGAGAGCCGTTGTCGTACACGGTGTTCCACTCGTAGCCCAGCGTGCCCGGCTCGAACGTGTACGTGGTGCCGGACGCCATGTTCGCCAGGTCGGTGTTGCGCCAGAGCCGCATCTTGCCGTACGCGGCCGGAACCTGCAGCGCGTCGTCACGGCGGCCGTTGACGGTGAACATGTTGCCGAGCAACGCGTTCTCCGGTCTACCGCCGTCCTGCGGCGGGCTGAAGCGCGGGTCACGCCACGTGCCGGTCCAGTCGCTCAGACCGTCGTTCTGGGTGCCCTTGGTCTCCTTGAAACACGCGAGCGTGCGCCAGTCGGTCTGGGAGGAGTCCATGCTCTTCTCCCAGCGGGTCTTCCAGAAGACCTCGTTACCGGTCAGGAACGCCATGTGCACGCCGGCGTCACGGGCGGACAGCACGTTCTGCATCTGCTCGTTCGACCAGTACTCGTCGTGGCCGACGGCCATGAACACCTTGTGGTTCTTGATCAGGTTCCCGCGCCGCGCGGAGTCCACATCGGTCGTGTAGCTGACGTCGTACCCGTTGCGCTCCAGGAACCTCAGCATCGGGTACTCGGCGTTGAAGATGAAGTTCTCGTCGCCGTCACCGCCGGTGTACGGGCGGTTGTAGCTGACCTTGTACGACGAGCCGCCCTGGCCGGGACCGTCGCCGAAGTAGAGGCTGTTGCCGCCGTAGCGGTTGTACGCGACCCAGGTGGCGTCGGAGGTCTGGAAGAAGATCTTCGAGGTGGAGCTGTCGTCGCGGACGACGAACGCGATCTCGTTCTCCGCACCGGTGTCGTTGCGCGTCAGCCGCGCGTAGTACAAACCGGACACCGCGGTGGACGGGACGTTCCAGGAGACCGAAGTGGACCAGTTGCCACAGTCGATGAGCGCGGTCGCCGCGTCCCGCAGACACGGTGGCTGGTTCTGCGGGGTGTTGCGGTTGACGGTGCCCATGTACCGGGCGCCCTTGCCGTTGTACCAGCCCATCCGGAAGATGTCGATCTTGTACGACGCGGCCGGCGTCAGCATCTTGAAGTTGACGGTCGAACCGGGCTGATAGCTGATGTCGGTGGTGTAGCCGAGGATCGACTCGTCCCGGTACTGGGCCTGCCAGTTGTCGGCACCGGTCTGGGTGTTCTCACACGCGACCTTGTTGACGACCGGGACCGAGCATGGTGCCGCCGACGCGCTGGGGGCGTTGAAGACACCGAGCACGAACATCGTGGATGCGACCAGTGCCGTGATCACAAGCATTCGCACGAGACGCGACTGCTGAGCCACCATGGAGTTCACCTCTCGGACGGAGTTACCGTGTGTGATCCGCGCACTACGCTGGACAGCACAGGGCTGCTACTCCGAACGTCGGCGTTGTCATTGAAACTGTTACGTGCCAACACAAAAATGTTCCGGCCCTACCTCAAAATTTATTTTTCAACCACGGACGGTCAGACGGGGTGCGTGCAGCGTTGCTGACAACGCTGACACCACCGTGTCCTGTTCATCGGTAGTCATGTCGTGGAACAGCGGGAGAATCAGTGTCCGGGCGGTGAACGCCTCGGTCACCGGCAGCGGCGCGCTGGGATGGCCCTCGTAGGCGGGTTCGAGGTGTGACGCCATGATTCCGCGCCGTGCCGAAACTCCGCGTTCGGCAAGGCCCGCAAGGATTTCCGTGCGGTCCGGGCCGTCCTCGGGCAACCACACCCAGAACGACTGGTAGTTCGTCGTCCCGTACTCAGGGTCACGAACCGCTGTGAGGCCGGGGAAATCGGCGAGCAACTCGTGGTAGCGAGCGGCCAGCTCACGGCGACGAGCGATGATCGCGTCCAGTTTGGACAGCTGCACCAGGCCGACGGCGGCCTGGATGTCGGTCATCCGGTAGTTGAACGCGGTCTCCAGGTACTGCTCGATGACCGCGGACCCGCCGTTGTGGCGGTCGGCCGCAGACACACTCATCCCGTGTTCCCGCAACCGCTTGAGCCGAATGGCCCAGTCCGGGTCGTCGGTCGTGACCATGCCGCCCTCACCGGTGGTGAGGAGCTTGCGCGGGTGGAACGACCATGCCGCGAGCAACGCGCCCGTGCCGACCGGCTTGCCCTGGTAGGTCGAGCCGGCCGCGCAGGCCGCGTCCTCGATCACGGCGATCCCGCGCGGTTCGCACAGCTTCTTCAGGCTTTCCACGTCCGCGGGCACACCGGCCTGGTGCACGACCATGACGGCGCGGGTGCGTGCGGTGAGCACCGGCTCCACTGTGGACGCGGACAGGTTGCCGGTGGCGGCGTCGACATCGGCGAAGACCGGTGTCGCGCCGGTGTAGCGGACGGCGTTCGCGGTCGCGATGAACGACAGCGACGGCACCACGACCTCGTCACCGGGGCCGGCACCGAGCAGGTGCACGGCGAGGTGCAGGCCGGTGGTGCAGGACGACACGGCGACCCCGTGCGCGGCGCCGACGGACGCGGCGAACGCCTCCTCGAACTGCCGGACGCGTGGTCCCTGTGCCACCCATCCGGAGCGCACGGCCTCGGCGGCGGCGAGCGCTTCTTCCTCACCGAGCAACGGCCGCATAACCGGAATCACTTGCTGCACTGCCTTCCTATGAGTCGTGCGTGGTCGTGGCCGCCACCCGAAGGCGTGGCGACGGTTCCACGAACGATGGGGGTGCGTCCGCGGCGCCGCGCGACCTGGGGGTGTCACACGGCGCCGCGGACGCGGTCTTCGGCGCCTTGTCAGGCGGTGCGCTCGGCACGCCACCACGCGACGAGGTCGCGCAGGCCGCCGTCCATCTCGATCTCCGGCTTCCAGCCGAGGTCGCGGGCCGCGGCGCCGATGTCGGCGAGCCGGCGCGTCACGCCGTTCACCTTGCGCTCCGGACCGTGTTCCAGCGGCAGGTCGGAGTCCATCGCGGCAAGCAACGCGAGGGCGAGCTGCTTGAGCGATGTCTCCTGGGAGGACGCGATGTTGTACACCTCGTCGGTGACGGGCGCCTTGGCCGCGAGGATGTTCGCGCGGGCGATGTCGTGCACGTGGACGAAGTCCATCGTCTGGGCGCCGTCACCGAAGATGAGCGGCGACTTGCCGTCGACGATGCGCTCCATCCACCGGATGAGCACCTCGGTGTACAGGCCGTGGACGTCCATCCGCGGGCCGTACACGTTGAAGTACCGCAGTGCCACGTAGTCCAGGTCGTACATCGCCTTGAAGCTGCGCAGCATGCCTTCGTTGAACGCCTTCGCGGCGCCGTAGAAGGTGTCGTTGTTGTACGGGTGGTGCCGCTCGTTGGTCGGGAACGACTCGGCGAGACCGTAGATCGACGCCGACGACGAGGCGATGACCTTCTTCACGCCCGCGGCCGCGGCGGCCTCCAGCACCGTGAACGTGCCGTCGACCAGGCACTCCAGCGCCAGGCGCGGTTCCTCGGCGCACTGCGTGATGCGGATGGCGGCGAGGTGGAAGACGAGGTCCTTGCCCGCGGTCAGGCCGTGCACCAGCGTCTTGTCGTTGATGTCGCCTTCGACGATGCGCACGACGCCGGACTCCAGCGCGCCGGCCAGGTTCTCCCGGCGGCCGCGCACGAAGTTGTCCAGCACGACGACCTCGGCGGCACCGGCCTCGACGAGCTGGTCCACCACCGAGGAGCCGATCGTGCCCGCACCACCGGTGACGAGCGCACGCTGTCCGGCGATCGGCTGTGCCAGATCTTTCTGCACCGGATCCTTCTGGCCCGACATCAGGAAACCCTGCCTTCGACTTGTTGAACGGAAACGAACACCCCGCCGGAGCGCAGTGACTCCGACGCCGCCTCCAGCACGGCCAGCACGCGCAACCCGGCGCGGCCGTCCGTCAGTGGCGGACGCTTTTCCATGATCGACGACGCGAACTCGGCCATCATCGTGCGCAGCGCCTCGCGCTCCACCAGCGCCGGAGCGACCATGTCGCCGGTGCGGTAGGAGATCTTCTGCTGTTCCTCGGAACGATCGACGCCGCGGTCGTATATGGACAGCCGCTGCGCCGGATTGTTGTCGTCCCACACCACCGTGCGCTGCGAACCGCCGATGACCATTGTCCGAATCTTCGTCGGCGACAGCCAGTTCACGTGCACGTGGGTGATCGCGCCGTTGGACAGCCGGACCGTCAGGTGGCCGACGCACGCGACGCCCGCACCGATCGGGTCCGAGCCGTGCGCCGCGACCTCCACCGGCGTGACGTCGTCGGGCAGGATCGCCTCGAAGATCGACAGGTCGTGCGGCGCGAGGTCCCACAGCACGTCCACGTCCGGCTGCACCAGACCGAGGTTGATGCGCACCGAGTCGATGTACTGGATCTCGCCGATCTCGCCACCGCGGATGATCTGGCGCAGGTGCTGCACCGCCGAGGTGTACACGAACGTGTGGTCCAGCATCAGCGTGAGGCCGCGGGACTCGGCGGTCTCGACGAGCTTGCGCCCGTCCTCGAAGTTGGCCGCGAGCGGCTTCTCGACCAGGACGTGCTTGCCGGCCTCCAGCGCCGCCAGTGCCACGGGCAGGTGGGTGGCGGCGGGGGTGGCGATGGCGACCGCGTGCACCTCGGGGTCGGCGAGCACCTCGTCCAGGGACGCGGTGACGCGCACGGTCGAGTACTCGCCCAGCACGCGCCGGGCCTTCTCGACGTCGAGGTCGCAGAGGTAGCGCAGCCGCAGCGACGGCGTGGCCTGGGCGTTGCGGACCAGGTTCGGCCCCCAGTACCCGGCGCCGATGACAGCAATTCCAACCGCGGTGTCGGTTGTGTTCACAGACGTCCTCATCAGTAGGCCCCCTGCCCGCCGAACACGGCGCGGAAGGTCTTCCACAGGATCACGGCGTCAAGGGCGAGCGACCAGTCCTCGACGTAGCGCAGGTCGAGCCGGATGGACTCCTCCCACGACAGGTCGCTACGTCCGCTGACCTGCCACAACCCGGTCAGACCGGGCTTCACGAGCAGGCGGCGCCGCACGTCCGAGGAGTACTTCGCGGTCTCCTCCGGCAGCGGCGGGCGCGGGCCGACGAGCGACATGCTGCCGCCGAGCACGTTGAACAGCTGTGGCAGCTCGTCGATCGAGTAGCGGCGCAGGAAGATGCCCACCTTGGTGATGCGCGGATCCTTCTTCATCTTGAACAGCAGGCCGTGCCCTTCGTTGGCGGCGGCCAGCCTGGTCCGCAACGCGTCGGCGTTGGTGACCATGGTGCGGAACTTGATGATCGTGAACGGCGCGCCGTCCTTGCCGACCCGCTTCTGGCGGTAGAACACGGGACCACGGCTGTCGATCATCACGAAGGCGGCGACGGCGAACATCAGCGGCGCCAGCACGAGCAGCAGCAGGGCGGCGCCGACGCGGTCGACCACGCCCTTGACGAGCCGGCGGAAGCCGGTGAGAGCCGGTTCGCTCACCCGGAGCAGCGGCATGCCGAGCACGGCGCTCATGTGCAGGCGGGGCCCGGCGACCTCCATGAGGCCCGGCGACACGACCATCTCCGCACCGGAGCCCTCCAGGGCCCAGGCGAGCTGCTGGAGGCGGCGAGGCGTCCAGTAGGCGTCGGGGGTCACGGCGACGATGCGGTAGCCGCCACGGCGGACGTGGTCGGCGAGCTCGCGCAGCTGGCCCACGACGGGGATGCCGTCGACCTCGGTACCGGCGCGGCCGCGGCCGTCGATCGTGCAGACCGCGTCCACGCGCCAGCCCAGGTGGGCGACGCGGCGGGTGCGGTTGATGAGGTCCTCGACGGTGTCCAGGTTGCCGGCGGCGAGGACCGAGAGCAGGAAGCGCCCTTCACTGCGGCCGCGGTGCAGCGGGCGGCGCAGGAGGTAGCGCATGGGGAAGGCGACCAGGGCGATCGCGGGAACCACGACGAAGACCCACAGCCGGGCACCGGGGATGTCGACGGCGAGCGCTCCGAGACCGAGCGCTACCACAGCACCGAACAAACCCCGGCCGAGTCTTCGGAACTCCTCGGCTCCCTGGCCGAGAACGGTGGGCGTCCACACGCGGTTGATCGCGAGGGTGCCGGTGACGACAACCACTGTGAGTATGTCCAGCAGTGCCAGGGAAAAGGTGCCGAAGGCGGCGTGGCGCATGCTCATGACCGCACCGACGGCGATGACGACCAGGGCAACGGTCAGCACATCCGCCGTGATCACGGCCCAGCGGTAGCGGCTTTCCCAGCGGGCGACGGGTGGGTGCGCCGGTCTGTGTTCCGACAGCGGGTTGAGCCTGGAGCGCGAACCGTCGACGTCACGGGCAGCGCGGACCTGCTCACTCATCGTTCTGATCTCCCCGGCTCAGCGGCGATTCCGGATGGCACGTACACAGGTCACCCCGAGGACCTTCAGTCTTCGAGCTACGGCGACGCCTGATTCAGGCGCAGCGGCCGAAGCTCGCAACCGATGATTCGTATGTCCCGGCATCCGCGTTACAGGCGCTGGAAAAAAGTTTCCCCGGTGCCCGAATATCGGACGTGACGCGCGTCTCACCGTCTGGAAACCGTGGCACCACAAGACGATTCAACATGTCCTAAAGGGACATTATTGATACGTATGGCACGGCTGGGTGGTTCAGAAGAGGTCTTCAGACCCTAGTCGGATCGGCTGCACTTGTGCATGCTCTTACCGCTGAACGGAGTAACCGCTACGACCGGACAGAAATGCGTACCTCGTCACCATTGACAACAACGACGTCGCCGGAGCGCAGCTGTGCGCCGCGCCGGACCTCCACAGCGCCGTTGACGTGGACTTCCCCGTCCTCAATGAGCTCCTTGGCATGCCCGCCGTCCTCGGCGAGCTGGGCCAGCTTGAGGAACTGACCTAGCCTGATCGGCTCCTCGGAGATCTCCACCGTCCGCATGAGCCACATCATCCCAGTAGGGCGCACCCCACCGCACGCTCGGGGGCACACACCAGCGCGACCGGGTGAAGTCGTTGACAGCCTTGAAGTATGAAAACTTCGAGGGGGTACGTGGTCTGGTTGGCGGTGTCGGGACTCGTCTGCGTGGCGATAACGATCTTCGCGGCGAGCGCGTACGTGACGCTGGACATGGGCCAGGCCAGGCCGCCGCTGCACGGACCGGTCCACTACGGCCTGCTGGTCGCGCACATCTTCACCGGAACGGTCGCGGTCCTGGCGGGTGTCTCGCAGTTCTGGCCCGGACTGCGGCGGCGGCATCCGCGCGTTCATCGGGTCATGGGCCGCGGCTACTTCGCGGCGGTGCTGCCGTCGTCGTTGCTCGGCGTGGTGTGCGCTCAGCTGTCCGTGGCCGGGCTGGCCTCGTCGGGGCCGCTGACGGTGCTGTCGGTGCTGTGGTTCATCAGCGCCGTCCATGGGTTGCGGACAGCACGGCGGCGCCAGTTCGCCGAACACCGCATCTGGATGATCCGCGGGTTCGCGCTCACTGGCGCCGCCGTGACCGGCCGGCTGTGGGGCCTGCTGCTCGGCACACTGCTGCCCGACGGGGACGGGCTGCTGGTCTTCGCCACCGCGAACTGGCTGTCGTTCGTGGTGAACCTGCTGGTGGCCGAGTGGTGGATCCAGTCTCGGGGCTACACCCGGACCTTGCCCTCCGCAGCGTTGAGTCCCAGCATCTCGAGCAGGTCAGCGCAGTCGAGCGCGTTGGTGGCGTGACAGGCCACGGTGCGCGCCGCCTTGCTGTTCTGGATCGTGCTGTGCTCCTTTTCCAGAGCCTTGGCCTCGGCAAACGTGCCGGTTTCGGGCTCGGCGATCGCGGGACGCGCCCAAGTCATGTCGTGCCTGCTTCCGCATCGGGGGATGTGGTCATCATGACAAGTGGGTGCCCGAAACACCAGTACTAGCGCTTTCCGTAATCAGCCCCCCACAGAGCGTGGTAGCCGAGAAAGCGTTTTCCTAATTCCCCGTGGAATGGGTTCGGCGGTTCAGCGTCCGTACCGCAGGACCGACTCCACTTCGGTCACAAATGCAACAAGTCGTTCACCGTCCACATCGTCCGGCGTGGGGCCGTCCACCGCGAGCCGTTGCAGGGCAACGGAAGTGATGGCGTTTTCCCGCGCCAGGCGGCGGAATCCGAACGTGGCCTCGTAGAGCGACACCGCGGTGGCCAGTGCGGCCAAAGTGGTGGCGGCGAAGCCCCACAGGGCCCTGCGCGGTCCGTCCGCCATCCCCACGGCCGCGGCGGCCGCTGCGGCGATGAAGAGCGCGGCCGCGATCGCCACCGTCCACGTTCGAGCACTGGCGTAGCGCTTGCGGCCGCGTTCGAAGTGGTCCTGCCGATCCTGGAAGCGGTGGCGCAGGTAGGCCTCGACGAACTGGGCCTGCCGGGGGCTGTCGGCGCCCTGGCGATCCACAGCGGCCGGCGTGGCCGTGCCGACGATCTTGCCAGCGTCTGCGGGGGTGTCAGCAGTCGTGTCCGGGGTCGTTTTCGTGGTCATGTCCGCACCACCTCGTGCTTGCGGTCGCTCACGGCCGCTTCCAGGTCCGCCACCCGATCGAGTCGTGCTTCCTCGGTGGCGGGGGCGGGAGCCGCGAGGTGGGCGAAGTAGAGGGCGCGCAGGCGTTCGGCCCGCGAGCGCGCGGTGAGGTACTTGTCGAGCGACTCGCGCTTGCGCGCCACGATCGTGATGGCCGCCGCGAACGCACCGCCGGCCACGACGAGCACCCCTGGCCACGGCGTGTCCTTGAGCCACGTCTGCAGCGCGGCGAACACCGTGGTCGTCAGTCCGCCCGCGATCGCGAGCACCGCCATGAGGCGATACCGGTTCTGCTCGACGTCGGCCTGCGCGTCGAGCTCGTGGAACGCCGGCGCGACGACCTGGTTGGCGTCGTGGATGGCGTCGGCGAGCATCGGGTACGCGACGACGAAGCCGGGGTCGATGAGCGGCCGGGGTTCCGGTGCCCGGTACCGGATCTTCGGCAGGATCCTCGGTGGCTTGACGGGCTTTTCCTTGCCCAGCAACCGGTCCAGGGCGGTGACGACCTTGCCGGCGCCCTCGTCGACGTGGACGACGAAGATCTTGCCGCTGCGCACCAGCACCGCGAGGTCGCCGGTGAGGTCACCGGTCGCGATGCGGTCCGCGAGGCCACCGGTGCCGGCCAGGACGAGCAGTGCGTTGTCACCGCTGAGGTGGTCGACGACCTCCTTTTCGTTCTCGCCTCCGACGACGAGAGCGATGACCGGCTTCTTGTGCCGGATGGCGTCGATCGCGCGGAACATGACCGGCGTCGCGTCCGTCCACTCCGAACCGGGGACGATCACGGCGACGCTGTGGTTGGGTTCCAGCGCGATCTGACCGTTGGTGGAGCTTTCGGTGAGGTCGTGGACCTTGCTGCTGGGCGCGACACCGACCACGACCGGCCAGCGTTGCTCACACGCCTGCAAAGCCATGCCCAGCAAGTGGACAACGCCTCTGTCGGTGCCTTCGGTGACGAACACCGCGCCGTTGCGGGCCGCGGTCACGACGACGGATCTGAGCACCGGCAACAACTTCGCGCCGAGATCCGTCTCGATGTCCTGGGTGGAGCCGAAGACCGAGATCACCGCACGGCCCCTGGGTAAACCGAGGGCCTTGGGTTTGATGTCGGCGTCCGGCTGGGACAGCCGTTTGACTGTCGGGCCGCCTGCTGTGGGCATGCCGCGCACCATAACGCCGTGATCGATCGAGGACCAGGGCCGTTCAGACCTCGGACTCGTCGTCCAGGGGGACTTCCTGGTGCTGCTCGTAGGCGTCCGCCTCGTTCGCCTCCAGTGGCAGCTCCAGCGTCTCAGCCGGTTCGTGCGGGACGACTTCCCGCTGCTGCTCCTGCACGTCGGCCTCGGGTGCTTCGGGGTTCATGCCCGGCGGTTTCCCGGCGGAGTGTCCTTCCACACCTGCCTGGTCAGCTCGCCGAGGTCGCTCAGGTCGGGCAGGACGGTCCCGGCGCCGGCCCGGTGCAGGTCCGCCCGGCTGCTGCGGCCGGTGGCGACCGCCACCAGCCGCACGCCCGCGGTCGCCGCGGCGCGGACGTCGTGCGGGGTGTCGCCGATGAGCACGACCTCGTCCGAGGTGAAGACGCGGATGTGCCGGGCCCGTTCGCGGGCGAACGTCACCAGCTCGGCCCGGTCCGCGTGGTCGTCACCGAACGCGCTCACGTCCCAGTCGACGAGGTGCGCCAGCCCGAACTCCTCCAGCTTGATCCGCGCGACGCTGCCGAGGTTCGCGGTCAGCACGCCCTGGTGCACCCGCGGGTCGGCGGCGAACGCCTCCAGCGCCCGCCGTGCGCCGGGCAGCACCTCGCCGTGGCCGGGCAGCTCGCGGCGCCGGGCCTCGAAGGAGTTCGCGAGCGCGTTCGCCAGCAGCTGGGAAGCCTCCTCCGTGTGCTCGATCCCGTGCTGACGCAGGGTCTCGGCGATGATGTCCAGCTCGGTGCGTCCGCCGAGGTCGACCGGGCCGTCGAGATCCCGGCCGAACGCGCTCAGAAACGCCTCGCGGTACATCAGTCCGCCGAAGCCGCGCGCCGAGATCAGCGTGTTGTCGATGTCCCACAGCACCAGCAGTTCGGGCCCGGTCACCGGACCACCACCCCCCAACCCGTAAAATGCCTGCTCATGACCTCGATCGACCCCGCAGAGCTGGAAGTCTGCCTGCGCGTGCTTGCCCAGGTCGAGGACCTGCCCGCGGAGCACGACGACGCGGTGCGCGTCCGCCGGGCCACCGCGAAGATCTTCAAGGCCGCGAAGAAGTTCCGTAAGACCGAGCGCAAGGCCGCCATCACGGCCAACGACCGCGCCGTGACCGCGCTGACGGCCACCGGATCGCCGGACCGCATCGACGACGAGACGCAGGGCCTCCCCCTCGTGTCGAACGCCGCCGGCGCCACGGCGGGCACGCTGCTGCGCGCGCGGTCCTGCTACACGTGCCGCAAGAGGTTTGTCGAGGTAGACGCCTTCTACCACAACCTCTGCCCCGAGTGCGCCGCGTTCAACCACGGCAAGCGCGACGCCCGCACGGACCTCACCGGCCGCAACGCGCTGCTGACCGGCGGGCGCGCGAAGATCGGCATGTACATCGCGCTGCGCCTGCTGCGTGACGGCGCGCACACCACGATCACCACCCGGTTCCCCAAGGACGCCGCGCGCCGGTTCGCCACGATGCCGGACGCCGCCGACTGGATCGACCGGCTCAAGATCGTCGGCATCGACCTGCGCGACCCGTCCCAGGTGCTGGCGCTGGCCGACGAGGTGGCGTCGCGCGGACCACTCGACGTGCTGATCAACAACGCCGCTCAGACCGTGCGCCGTTCCGCCAACGCCTACACCCCGCTGGCGCAGGCCGAGCACGAGGCGTTGACGGGTGATGCGAAGCGTCCTGAGCTGATCTCGTTCGGCGGGCACGGGCAGCTGGCGTTGCCCGGCACGGCGGTGCCCGAGGCGCACTCGGTGACGACGCTGGCGTTGATGGCGGGCTCCAAGGACATCGACGCGGGCGGCCTCGTGCCGGACACCGCGGCGGTCAACTCGTGGATCCAGAACGTCGACGAGGTCGACCCGGTGGAGCTGCTGGAAGTGCAGCTGTGCAACTCGACGGCGCCGTTCCTGCTGATCTCGCGGCTGCGGTCGTCGATGGCGAAGTCCTCGTACCGCCGCAAGTACGTGGTGAACGTGTCGGCGATGGAGGGCCAGTTCTCCCGCGCCTACAAGGGTTCCGGGCACCCGCACACGAACATGGCCAAGGCCGCGCTGAACATGTTGACGCGCACCAGCGCCGAGGAGATGCTGCAGGCCGACGGCATCCTGATGACCGCCGTCGACACCGGGTGGATCACCGACGAGCGCCCGCACCCGATGAAGATGCGGCTCGCCGACGAGGGCTTCCACGCGCCGCTCGACCTGGTGGACGGGGCCGCGCGGGTGTACGACCCGATCGTGCGCGGTGAGGCCGGCGAGGACCTGTACGGCTGCTTCCTGAAGGACTACGCGCCGGCTGCCTGGTAGTTCCCCCACAGGCGGCGCACCCGCCCCACCGCTAACGCCACCCTGGTCACGCACGCGTCCGGGGTACCCGTCGGACGCACCCGAACGAGCCCTTTCGTCACCAGAGCGGGTCTATTCGACCACGTGTTCGAGTACCCATTTGTCATGAGGACTGTGTGGCGGGGAGCACTTCGGTTCGGCATGACGACGATGACGGTACGGCTGGTGTCCGCGGCGACCGAGCATCGCAGCAAGGTGCATCTGGTACACCGGGAGGACAGCGGGCGCGTCCGGCACCAGCAGGTGTGCGGCGAGTGCTCGCTGCGGCTGACACCGGACGACATCGGGCGCGGCTACGAGCTCGACGACGGGCGGATCGTCCAGATCGACCCTGGCGAGCTGCCGGCGTCCGAGGACGGGGTCATCGACGTCCAGCAGTTCGCGCCGCAGAGCGATCTCGACCCGGTCGCGTTGCACCGCAGCTACTACCTCGACCCGGACGACCTGTCGGTCCGCTCGTACGTGCTGCTGCGCGAGACCCTGGAACGCACCAAGACGGCGGCGATCGTGAAGTTCTCCTTGCGGGGCAAGGAGACTCTGGCGGCGATCAGGACGCAGCAGGGCGTGCTCGTGCTGCACACCCTGCTCTGGCCGGACGAGGTGCGCGAGCCGCACTTCGCGTTCCTGCACCGCGACACCGAGGTGCGCACCGGCGAACTGGCCGCCGCGGCGGCGCTGGTGCGGGCGCAGACCCGGCCGTTCAAACCGCACGACTACCCGAACACCGGCCACGAGGCGTTGCTGCGGCTGGTCGAGGCGAACGTCTGACGCCGCTCCTGGCGGTGCGGGCGGCCGACCCGCGTCCCGGGGATGGACGCGGGTCGGCCGCCCGTGCTCCCAGGGGCGCGCAGGAGGAGCAGCGCGCGACCCGGCATCACCGGGCCGAGGTCCCACCGCCGATCTGAGGGCTGACTAGCATCACTGGCCATGCTCGCCGGCCCGTCCGACCTCGTCGACCTGCTCGAATGCGAGCACCGCAGCTACCTGGGGCGGGAGGAAAGAGCCGGCGACCCCGCCGAACTGCAGGCCCAGGCGGCGCGCACGGCCGCCGAGATGCGGTCCGGTGCCGAACTGATCGAGGACGCCGTCTTCTTCGACGACGGCTTCCACTGCACGGTGCGGACGCTCGTCCTCACCCCGGACGGCTACGAGCCGTGCGCCGACGGAAGCCACGCCGTTGGCCGTGCTGAGCCTGACCGCGGCCGCCCAGGCCATCGGCGCCGAGCGCGCGCACCTACTCGTGGACGGCAAGCGCACGTCGTTCCGGATCGCCGACTTCGCTCCCCTGCTGGGCCGCCTCAGGAACCGGCTCGCGAAGCCCTCACCTGCACCGAAGCGGTCCTGGGGTGACGTCAGGGCCGCGTGCAACGGCTGCCGGTTCGCTCGGCACTGCGCGTCCGGGCGGGAGGAGGCGCGTGACCTTTCGCTCGTGGCCGGGCTGCGGGCCGATCAGCGGCGGAAGCTGGTTTCGGCCGGCATTGACACCATCGACGCGCTTGCCGCCACCGAGGATCGCCCGGCGACCCTCTCCCCCGCGAGCTTCACCGCGCTGACCGCCCAGGCCCGGTTGCAGGTGCAGCAGGAACGCACCGGCGTCACCACCTACGAGGTCGTCGCACCGGAAGCACTGCAGAACCTGCCCGAGCCCGCCGAGGACGACGTGTTCCTGGAGGTCGACGGCGACACGTTCCACACGCCTGGCTGGGAGGGCAAGTTCGCGGAGTTCGTCGACCGCACGCCGACCGGCACGGTCTACCACTTCACGCCGCACGACCTCGCCGGCCGGGCCGCGCGCACCGCGACGAAAGAGTCCGAAGTGGACGAGCTCGTGCGCCGGTGCGTCGACCTCGGCGCGCTGACCCGGCGGGTCATCCGGGTGTCCACGCGGGAGTACACGCTGCAGGCGCTGAAACCGTTGCTGGAGGACGAGATCCTCACCCGCGGTGTCCGCGATCTGCTGGAGAGGATCAAGCGCGAGCACGGTGTCGAGACCGCGGCCCGCGATGAGGAACTGGACGAGGCCTACCGCGAGAAGGCCGCCGAACGGGCGCGCCGGATGGCCGCGCTGACCGAGCCGTTGATCGCCGAGGGGCACGCGTTGTTCGCGGCGACGGTCGGTTATCACCGGCGGGAGGCAAGTCCCGCGTGGGGTGACTTCTTCCGGCAGGCCAGCGCGCCGATCTCCGACCTGGAGACCGACTCCCACTGCGCGGTCCCGATCACGCTGCGGGCCGAGGACTGGGTGCCGCCGAGCGGCCGGACCAGGACGCACAAACGCCAGGTGCACGCGCGGATCGACCCGGAGCGGCCGCATCCGTTCGGGCCGGGCGAGCAGGTGCGGCTGCTCTATCCCGGCAACGTCACGCGCAACGCCGTCGTGGCGGACGACAACCCGAACCAGTTGGTACTGACGGAGAGCACCTCGCAGGAACACTCGGAGCTGCCGATCGCGGTACTGCCCGGCAGTCCGGTGCCCGCCTCACCGAAGGACGAGGCCGTCGCGGAGCTGGCCGAACAGGCGATCAGCCTGCTGCCGTTGCTGCCTCGCAGCCCCGGCATCGACCTGCTGCTGCGGACGCCGCCCGGACCGTTGCCGCAGCACGACGACGTGGTGCAGGCCGTCATCAAGGCGGTCGACCAGCTCGACGGCGGCACGCTCGCCGTGCAGGGGCCGCCCGGCGCGGGCAAGACGTACCTGGCGACCAAGCTCATCGCGCACCTGATCGACCAGGGCAAGACGGTCGCGGTGACGTCCACGTCGCACAAGGCCGTGGAGAACGTGCTGCGCTCGGTCGACCCGGATATCCCGATGGCCAAGCGCCCCAAGGGAAAGCCCGAGGAGGACGTGCCGTGGGACCAGCCGAAGGACAACGGCAAGCTGGCCAGGTGGCGCGAGGAACATCCGCACGGGCATCTGGTCGGCGGCACCGCGTGGACGTTCTCGAACACCGTGATCAAGGCGCAGCCGTTCGACGTGATGATCATCGACGAGGCCGGGCAGTTCGCACTGGCCGACGCGGTGGCGGTGGCGACGGCGGCCAGGAACCTCGTGCTGCTGGGAGATCCGCAGCAGCTCCCGCAGGTCGTGCAGGGCGTGCACCCGCCGGGCAGTGACGCCTCCGCGCTCGGTCACCTGCTCGGCGACGCCGAGGTCATCCCCGACCATCTGGGCTATTTCCTGGCCGAGACGCGCCGCATGCACCCGGCCGTGTGCCGGCCGGTGTCGGAGCTCTCCTATGCCGGACTGCTCCATTCGCACGAGACCGCCCGCAACCGTGCCATCAGCGGCATCGAGCCCGGCATCTACCTGCGCGAGGTCGATCACCGGCACAACATCACGTCGTCGGCCGAGGAGGCGGACGCGGTGGTCGACGTCGTGCGGTCGCTGGTCGGTCGTACGTGGACGGACAACGGCACATCGCGCGAACTGACCGATGCGGACATTCTCGTGGTCGCGCCGTACAACCTGCAGGTCAGGGTGATCCGGCGGCGGCTGGCCGAGGCGGGTTTCGACGAAACGCGGGTGGGCACGGTGGACCGCTTCCAGGGCCAGGAGGCACCGGCGGTCATCATGTCCATGACGTCGTCGTCCACCGTGGACCTGCCGCGTGGCCTGGACTTTCTTTTGTCACGTAACAGATTGAACGTGGCACTGTCACGTGCCCAGGCGCTCGCCGTGCTGATCTGCTCGCCACGGCTGCTGGACGCGGATGTCCGCGGGGTGGACCAGATGCGCCTGGTCGCCGGGATGCTCGGCCTGCTGGAGTCTGCGACCGAATACCCTCGTTGACTATGCAAGTGTTGCCATACGGTGACCTTTCGAGCGCCCTGTGTTGCTAGCGTGTGCCGCGATTCACCCGGTCGGGTGATCAAGAAATCGCATGTGCTCAATCCGCCACGCACCAACCAGAGCAGGAGAGATCCGTTGGCTAGAAGAGTTCTCGGCGCGTTCGCGGTGACCGCCACCGCGGCACTGGCCACCCTGGTACTGGCGACCCCTGCCAGCGCGCACATCCCGAAGTGGGACGCGAAGTGCGACGAGGGCGCCAAGGTGACCAAGGTGTGGGTGAACCTGAACGCGTACGCGGACAAGGGCAACACCGTGGTCGTCAAGGACGGCGACAAGGAGCTCGTGAACACCAAGTTCGGCAGGGATTTCTCGCAGAACTGGGACAAGCTCGACGCGACCGTGGACCACACCTTCACCATCAAGGTTACGGCGTCCGACGGCGCGCGGTTCAACTTCGAGGACAAGCGCACGGTCAAGCCGTGCGTGAAGACGCCGCCGACGTCGACGACGAAGCCGGTGAAGCCGCCGGTTCCGCCGACTGTCACGTCCCCGGAGGCGCCCTCGTCCTCCGAGACGCCGCCGTCAACGACGACGACGGACCCCGGCCGCCCCGGCTCCCGGTGGCAGCACGCCGGAACCGCCGCTCGCGGCGACCGGTGCGTCCCCGCTGTGGCTGCTGCTCTCGGGTCTGGGGCTCGTGGGCGCCGGTGCCGGCACCCTGCTCTTCATGCGCCGCCGCCGCGCGTGAACTAGCTGAGCGTGTGAACGGGGGCGGTCCTGCGGGGCCGCCCCCGCTTTTGCGAGCTACAGGTCCAAAGTGGTTTCCGGGCCGTGGCCTTCGCGGATGAAGTACTCGATGCCGAACGCGAGTGCGAACGTCTCGTCGTCCATCGTCAGGAAGAACGACTGCTCGGGGATCTGCGAGGCGTGCGCGCGCATCGCGGCCCGCTTGACTTCGAGGTACTTCGTCACGTCGACCCGTGCGGTGATCTCCGCTTCCGGCGTCCCCACGTTCTCCGGCGCTTCGAGATCCGCCTCACCGATGCGCCGGAACGTCTCGATCATGTTCTCGCGGCTCATCGTCGCCTGGTAGACGGCCTCGGTGCCGGCGATCTCCGCGGCGCGCAGGCCCACGCGATGCACCTGGATGTGGTCCGGGTGGCCGTAGCCGCCGTTGCTGTCGTAGATCGTGAGCGCCTGCGCGTCCTCCTCCTTGAGGATCTCGGCGAGCTTGCGCGCCGCCTCGTCCACGTCCGCGGTCCAGAACGATCCCGGCCGGTCGTTGAGCTCGTCCCCCATCATCCCGGAGTCCAGGTACCCCAGGAACTCCACGCGCGCCACCCCCAGCAGTTCGGCCGCCGCGTGCGTCTCCGCCACGCGGCGCTGCCAGAGTTCCTCGCCCTCCTCCAGGAAGTCCGGGATCTCACCGACCTCCCCGCGGGTCGCGACGACGAGCACGACCCGATGTCCCTCCTCGAACGCCTTGCGCATCACGCCGCCCACGACGATGCACTCGTCGTCGGGATGTGCGTGGAAAGTCACCAGTGTCGCCATGTCCTCGACGTTACCCGCGAATGGAAAGCTCCCATTCCCGAATGCCCGTCCCGTTGCCTACCTTGGGGTACGGACGTCGTGGGTGGTTTCCGTTACGGCAACCACCCACGACCAGACGGCAGGGGAGGCTGTCGTGCGCGTGCTGTGCACGGTCGCGTTCTCGGCTGCCCACGCACGGGCCGCCCTGCCGCTCGTCGCGATGCTGACCGAACTGGGGCACGAGGTGCTGGTGGCGGGCCCGGCCGGGGTCCTGCGCGGGTTCGCCGGCGAACCCGTCCGCACCGTCGCGGCGCTGCCCGAGGTGTGCGACCAGCTCGCGGACCTGTTGCAGGGCGAGGTGCTCGCGCTGCCACCGGACTACGACCCGTTCGCCGACGAGATGATCGTCGAGTTCGCGGCCGGTCCGCACATCACCCCGACCGCGCGGGCGCTGCTGCCGGTGGCCGCCGACTTCCGCCCGCACCTGGTGCTGCGCGCGGGCATCGAGTTCGCCGGCCTGCTCGTCGCCGAACGGCTGGGTGTGCCGCACGTGGCCGCGCCGTCCGGGGTCGCCCAGTACCTGGACCGGCTCACGTTGCTGACCGCGCTGAACGAGCGGCGTGCGGAGCTGCGGCTGCCCCTGCACGAGTCGCTCGACTCGGCGCACCGCTACGGCCGGCTGGACGCGGTTCCGCCGGGCTACTCCTTTGCCCGCCAACCGATGCCCGCCGCGTTCGCCTACCAGCAGCCGGGCCACCACAGCCCGGGCGAGCGGCTCCCGCAGTGGCTCGCCGACCTCGATCCGGCCCGGCCGCTCGTCGTCGCCTCGACCAGCACGTCCGGCGGGGTGTTCGCGACCGAGTCGGCGTTGCGGCTGTTCGACTTCGACGCCATCCCGGAGCAGGCCCTGCGGCACTCCCCCTTGGCGCACCTGGAAACCCTGGTGGCGGGACTGGCCGCGGTCGACTGCGAGGCGGTGGTGCTGACCGGCGGGCTGCCGGTCGAGGCGCAGGCGCCCAACGTGCACCTGGTCGAGTCGTTGCCGCAGGCGCTGTTGTTGCAGGCGGCGGATCTGCTGGTGTCGCACGGCGGCTACAACTCGATCCGAGAGGCCATGCGGGCCGGGGTGCCGGTCGCGGTGCTGCCGGTGTTGCACGACCAGATGCACAACGCTCACCGCGTCAGCGAACTGGAGCTTGGCGTGCGGGTGCCGGACTTCTGCGCGGACGCGGTGTCATCGGCCTGTCAGGACACGCTCACCGACCCACGGATCCGGGCCGGGGTGCGACGGGCCCAGCGGCACCTGCTCGGGCTGCCGTCGATCCGCGCGGCGGCCGGGTATCTGGAGCAGATCGTGCACCGCAACCGCAGGCTGGTGACCATGTGAAAAGGGCGGTGCCTCCCCCAGGATGGAAGGCACCGCCCCTCGACGAACACCCGGAGCTATCGCAGGGTCAGGTTCCAGGCGTTGATGTACCCGGTGTCACCCGAGTAGACGTCCTGGACCCGCAGCTTCCACGTGCCCGCCGCGACCTCGGTGGAGGCGTTGACGGTGTAGGTCGCCACCACGTTCGCGGCACCGTCCGAAGTGGACGAGTTCTTGAGCCGGTAGGCGGTGCCGTCCGGGGCGATCAGGTCGATCACCAGGTCACCGCGGTAGGAGTGGACGATGTCCACGCCGACCTTGGTGGTCGCGGAGGCGTTGCCCGTCACGGTGGACGTGATCGAGGACGTGACCGCCGCGCCGACGTCGCCGATCGCGACGTCGGTGGTGTTCTCCAGGCCGCCGCTGGGCGGAGGCGTGGTGCCGACGGCGTTCACGGTCTTGGTCGCGTCGGCCAGGCCCGCACCGCAGCCGCCGGAGCAGGTGCCCGGCAACGGGCGGGAGTTCGCCTTGATCAGCGTCTTGACCTCGGCCGGGGTGAGCGACGGCTTCTTCGCCACCAGCAGTGCCGCGAGGCCCGCGATGTGCGGGGCGGCCATCGACGTGCCCTGGTAGGGCTTGTAGTTCTCGGCACCGGGGGTGGTGGTGCCGGCGTTCAGCGTCGACCAGATGCCGTTCTGCGGCGTGGTGATGGTGCCGGGGGTGTCGGTGCCGCGACGGGTCTCGCCGCCGGGCGCCGCGATGTCGATGCGCGAGCCGAAGTTCGAGTAGAACGCCTTGTTGCCCTCGCGGCCGGTGGCCGCGACGGTGAGCACACCCTGGCAGTTCGCCGGGGTGAAGTTCGCGACGTTCATGTTCGAGTTGCCGGCCGCGACGACCACGGTGGTGCCGCGGTTGATCGCGCCGTTGATCGCGGTCTGGTAGGTCGTCGAGCACGACGACTGACCGCCCAGCGACATGTTGATGACCTTGGCGGGCGTCTGGTTCGCGGGCACACCGCTCACCGTGCCGCCGGACGCCCAGGTGATCGCGTCGGCGATGTCGGAGGTCGCGCCACCGCACTTGGCGAGCACGCGCAACGGCTGGATCTTGGCGTCGTAGGCGATGCCCGCGATGCCCTTGCTGTTGTTCGTGGACGCGGCGATCGTGCCGGCGACGTGGGTGCCGTGCCAGGACGAGGTCTCGTCCTCGTCGGGAACCGGGTTGCCGGACGCGTCGGTGCCGCACTCGCCGACCTTGACGAAGTCGCCTTCGTCGGCCGCGTTGGAGTCGCGTCCGTTGCCGTCACCCGCACGCGCGGCCTCTGACACGAAGTCGTAGCCGGGGACGACCCTGGCCGCCAGGTCGCTGTGCGCGACGTAGCCGGTGTCGATCACGGCGACGGTCACGCCGGCGCCGGTGGTGCTGGTCCACGCGCCGGGCACGTTCATGCCCGCGGTGGCCTCGAACAGGTCCCACTGCCGGGAGTACTCGGTGTCGTTCGGGTCGGCGAACGGCTGCATCAGCAGGTCCGGCTCGACGAAGGCGACATCGGGATCGGCCTTGAAGGCCTGGATGGTCTACTCGGCGTTCGAGGTCTTCGAGCCGAGGTCGACGACGACGGCACCGCTCGCCATGCGGCGGTGCACGGACTTGCCCTTGTTCTTGACGTCGTCCGAGGCAGCGGTGTCGGACGAGGCTTCGGCGGTGCCCGGCTTGTAGCCGACGATCAGCCGTTCGAAGGGGCGGTTCACCTGGGTCGAGTCCGGCTGGGACTGAACCTGGAGGGACGCTGCCCAAGAAGAGCTAGCACTGACTGGTGAGACAACGCTGAGCACGGCGGCGGAAACTGCCGCGGCGCACAGACTCGTGCGTCGCAATCCGTTCACGAGACAGGGTCCTTCCACGCAGGGCCTTCGCATGCCGTGGAGGGCGTCAGTGTTCTGAACCGGCTGCGGAGGTGGGCAGGACCGTAAGCAGCGCCATGCCGACTTAAACAGTTTTTAAGACGGCTGATTAACGACACTGACGTGTTCACGACAGGTCCCGCTGCGCCGAATGGCGCACAATGTGGCGGTGTTCGGACACTTGGGCGTCTCCCCGGAGCTATCGGCCGTTTACGAGCTTCTGGTAACGGGAGGCAGCCGCACGACCAGCGAGATCGGTGTCGCCGAGGACCTGCTGTGGGCACTGCACGAGCTGGGCATGGTCCGGCACCTGCCGGGAGACGTGTGGCAGGCCGTCGCGCCCGACCTCGCCGTCGAGGCGCTCATCGCGAACCGCGAGGAACAGCACCGGCGGGCGCGCACCAACGTCGGCCCGCTGATGGAGCTCTACCTGCGCAACCGCGACGAGGAACTGGCGGACAGCGCGTTCGTCGAGGTGGTGTCCGGAAAGGACGCTGTGCGCGATCTGTGGCGCACGCTCCTGAACGGCGCCCGCGACGAGGTCTGCGTGCTGGACCAGCCGCCGTACCTGTCGCCGCAGGAGGAGCACGTGGCGCTGGAAGACGAGACACGGCAACGCGACGTGCAGTGGCGCGTGGTCTACGACCGGTCCGCTGTGGACCTGCCGGGCCGGGTCAGCGAGATCATCGAACTGGTCGCGGCCGGCGAACGGGCCCGCGTCACGCCGACGCTGCCGTTCAAGCTCGCCGTGATCGACGCGCACGCCGCCGTGCTGCCGGTCGCGGCCGGCGGCGTGATCGAGAAGGTGGTGCTGATCCGCCCGTCCGCGCTGCTGGACGTGCTGCGCTCGACGTTCGAACTGTACTGGGACAAGGGAATCCCGTTCAGTCCCGGTGGGATCTACGCGGCCGCGGCCGATGTGGACCCGAACCTGCTCGGCCTGCTCGCCGCCGGCCTGACCGACGAGTCGATCGCGCGCCAGCTCGGCCTGGCGCCGCGGACCGTGCAACGCCGGGTGCGGCAGCTGATGGACCGTTGCGGCGCGCAGACCCGGTTCCAGGCCGGTGTGCAGGCGATGCGGCGCGGCTGGCTCTGAGCGTGCAACCTTTTGTGATCATCGAAGCGTTTCTCCCATTGCAAGCACCCGACCTCACGATGGGGGATACATGCGCAAGGTTTTGGCGGCCGTCCTGACGGGCGCGGCACTCGTCGGTCTCGCGGGCACCGCGTCCGCTACCGGTCAGACCGACTACCCGTGGCCGCCGCAGGACATCACGCCGGTGTACAAGACCAACGCGGAACTGCAGAAGCAGGCCGACGAGTTCTCCGCGCACCAGCGGCAGAGCTTCCCGGCGATCTTCCCCGGCGCCCAGTTCGTCACGCCGGGCCTGTGGGGCGGCGAACGCGGCGGAGTGCTGGAAGACGGCCAGCAGTACATGGCCAACCAGGTCTTCTTCCGCTACCAGGGCGAGAAGAGCAGTGTGATCATGCAGGTCAACGCCCCCGGCCTCTTCACCGACTCGCCGGCGGAGTTCTGCGAGCACAGGACGACGTGCACCGGCACGGTCAGCGACAACGCGGGCGGCGTGATCGTCTTCTCCGAGGACGAGCGCTACAACGACCGGGCGGCGCACAACTTCCGCCCGAACGGCGAAGTGGTCTGGATTCAGGGCTCCAGGCAGGACGACCCGGCTGTGCTCGGAGCGGCGGCTTCCGACCGCGCGTACACGTTCACGCGCTAGTACCGGGAGTGGAGACGCGGCGAGAGTGGTTGCGGACCCGCGAAAATCGGACGCAACCTCTGATGATCTTGACGCGTCTCCTTCTGTGCAAGCAAGAAACGCACCAGGGGGATACATGCGCATGCACAAGGTGATGACTGCTGCCCTGACGGGCCTGGCACTCCTCGGTCTCGCCGGCACGGCGTCCGCACAGACGGACTACCCGTGGCCGCCGAAGGACGTCACGCCGATCCACAAGACCAAGGCGGAGCTGCAGAAGCAGGCGGACGGGTTCTCCGCGCGCCAGCAGCAGACCTTCCCGAAGGTCTTCCGCGGCGCGACGGATGTCGAGCCGGGGCCGTGGGGCGGCGAGGCGGCGGGCGTGTTCGACGACATGCAGTACATGGGCAACTGGTCGACCTTCACCTACCAGGGCCAGGACACCACGGTCTACACGCAGGTCAACGCTCCCGGCCACTTCACCGACTCGCCGAAGCAGCTCTGTGAGCGGGACAAGTGCACCGGCGAGGTCCGCGACCACCGGGGTGGCGTGACCGTCTTCACCGAGAACGACCAGTTCGGCATCACGGTGGCGTGGAACTTCCGCCCGAACGGCGAGGTCGTCTGGGCGCAGAGCTGGACGCCGGGCACCGAGGCGAAGCTGGCGGCGGTGGCCTCCGACCGCGCCTACACCTTCACCAAGTAACAGCAGGTAGCAGCAGTGCAGGAGCGGGCGCTTCCGGTCATGGAGTCACCGGAAGCGCCCGCCCTTTCAACCAGTGACCTTGCGCGCGGCCACCAGTTGCCCGTCCGCGAAGCCCTCGACGCGCACCTCGGTCCCGGCCGTGGTCAGTGTGACGCTGTGCGCGCCGTCGACCACGTCGAGTGAGGTGGCGGGGCGGCCATCGACGTAGATGTCCACCCGGTCGAGGTTCACGGTGTCCAGTGAGACGGTCGTTCCCGCGACCGCCACTCCCAGCCGGCGCACCTCCTGGTCCGCCAGCAGCGAACCCGCGCGCGCCAGCAGGTCGACGTTGCCCTCCAGCAGGTCGGCGCGCGTGATCTTGTGCTGGTGCGTCGGCCGCACACCCAGGTCCTCCACGGGCGTGCCGGCGAGCTTGCCGACCCGCAGCGTGCGGCGGATCGAGACGCGCATGTTCGCCTTGTTGGGCAACGTCTTGTACGGCGTCTCCGGGTCGCCCGGCGCCGGGATCTTCAGCAGCGTCGAGAGCAGCCCGTGCGTCCACACGTTCGCCCCGCCGGCGCCGGTGTTGTCGTCCACGCCGAGGATCGGGCCGAGGTCGTGGTCGGCCCAGCCCGCGGCGAAGATGTCGGTCGCCGAGTAGCAGCGCGCGTCGGTGATCAGCACGACCGGGCCGTGGTAGGTCTGGCCCACGGCGTTCGCGCCCTCGACCGGCGTGATGGTGTGCGAGCACGAGAACGCCTGGCCGGTCTCCGTCGACGAGTCCAGCGACGGGAACCACGGGCCGAGGTCGATCTGGCCGGTCGGGTCGTCGGCGTGGCGGCGGCAGATCCGCAGGTTCAGCGGCGTGCTCAGGAACTGCACGGGCTCCGGGTCGACGCGCCGCGGCGTCATCGTCTGCAGCAGGAACTCCGAGGCGAAGATGTGGCCGCCGCCGTTGTCGCGGACGTCGACGATGAGCCCGTTCTGCGGCAGCAGCGCCGCGAGCCGGACGAACTCCGCGAGGAACGCGTCCGGGTCGTCCACGCTGAACGTGAAGATCCGCAGGTGGCCGAACGTGCCGGACGGCGTGGTGACCGGCCGCGCCCGGAACACGCCGGGCATGGTCGTCGCGACGTCCTGCGCACCCATCGCGACGGCGCCGCCCGCCGCCTCGGCCTGCACGACCTTGGGCGCGTGCAACAGCTTCTTGGCGCGGGCCTTCTCGTCGGAGTCCAGGTCGACGCCCTGCGCGGCCGCGGCCGGTGACAGCGAGTCGACGTCGGTCATCGGCGGCAGGTTCTCGGTGACCTGCCAGTCGACCCGGACGTCGTCGCTGACCCCGTTCTCGTCGCGGTAGCTCACCACGACCCAGTCCTCGTCGGGCGGGAGCTGGATCACCAGGGGGCGCAACGTGAGCGACTCGAGGCCGCGGGCGAGGTTCGCGGCGGTGTTGCTGCCCGCGAAGATCGCGCCGTTCAACGCGACGGCGCGGGCGATCGGCGTGCCGTTCCAGTGCGTCACCTCGGCGCCGACCACCAGGCCGGTGAAGCCGGCGACCGTGCGGGCGACGAGGTACTGCTCGGTGCCGTCCGCCGCGAAGCAGCGCTCGAGCTGGAACGGCAGGTAGGCGATCTTGCCCGCGAACGGTGCGGGCAGCAGGTAGTTCGTGTGCAGGTCGCGCACCGAGTGGAAGGTGCTCGACATCTCGCGGTGGAACTGCCACTCGGGCGCGGCGGTGGCGTCGGTCTGGCGTTCGAGTCTGGCTCTGAGGACCCTGAGTCTTTGCACGGGGTTCACCGCGTGCATCGCGACTTTGAGCGGCAGATGCGCGTAGTTCTGTTCCAGCAGGACCAAGGCCTGGTCGACGATGAGCTTGCGCTGCGCCAGCGTGAGACTGCCGGCGGTGGCGAGGAACTCGGCGAGTCCGACGGAGTTTGCGACGTTCGGGTGAGCGGTTGTGGTCATGGTGGGGCCTCCTTGCCAAGTAGAGGCTTTCCATGGCGTCTGGATACACCTTTTTCACCCGTTCGGCCGCTAACCGGAGCAGTTCAGAGGACGACAACTGGAGTAAGAGGGAGGCCGCCCCATGAGTCCACGGACCTTGGAACTGCGCATCCACGGGGTCAACAACACACCCCCGGACGCGATGCTGGCGCTCCCCGAGCACGCCGTCGAGCAGTTCCGCGGCGACCGGTTCGGCAGCTTCTGGCGGCCCCGGCCCGACAAACTGGCCGAGCTGCCGCCGGAGCACGCCGGGCAGGTGCCCGCGGACGTGCGGCGCGAGGCGTACTCGTGGGGCGGCATGGCGCGCAGCAGCCCCGGCGTGCCGGGCAGCGGGGTGCCGTCGGTGCTCGCGAACGTGCTGGGGCGCATCGGATGGGCGTTGCTGCTGCCGTTCGGGCTCGCGAACGTCGCCTACTGGTCGCGCAAACTCCCGGACGACTCGACCCCGACCACGAAGCGGATGGTGTGGTGGAACGCCGGGCGCGGCGCGGCCAGCACCCGGCTCTTCGGGCTCGGGCTCACCGTGCTGCTGGTGCTCGCGGTGTGCGAGGTGGCGATCGACGTCTACGCGATCCAGTGCTCGCTGCCCGGCACGACCTGCAAGCGGCTGCCGGAGTTCCTCGACGTGCTCGGCGATCCCGCCCGGCACGTCCGGGTGCTCGCCGCGTCGGCGGTGCCGGTGCTGTTGCTGCTCGGGTTGCTGGCGCTGACCTCGTTGTCCCGCAGCAGGTACGAGATGGCGACGATGCGGCTCAAGCCGGTGCGGCGGCCCGGTGTCGTGCTCAGCCGGTCGTCGATGTGGGAGGGCAGCCCGCGGATCCGCCGGCTCACCCGGCTGCACCTCGCCGCCGGCTGCTGTGTGGTGACGCTGGTGACGAGTGCCCAGCTGCGGCATCCGTTCTTCGTCGTGATCACGGTGCTGGCGGCGATCGTGCTGGCCGTCGTCATGGGCCGGGTGGTGGTGACCGCGACCGACTGCCCGGACGTGCCGACGACCGAGCAGGGCGGCCTGTGGTCGTGGCTGCTGATGATCTCGGCGGTGCTCGTGCTGGTGGCGCACGGGTTCGGGCTCTACGCGATCGCGCCCGAGTTCACCGGCCCGCTGTGGCTGACGTCGTGGGGACCGCCGGTCGTCACGGTCGCGCTGCTCGGATCGGTGCTGGCGGCCTGGTCGTGGCGGCGCAACGACGCCAAGGGCCCGCTGGTGCTGCTGGTGGTGTTCGTCGCGTTCATGGTTGCCACGTACTGGGTTCCGCTCGCCTGGATCGGTGCCGCCGTGTTCGGCGGGCTGCTCGCGTGGCGGGCCCGGCCGCGTGCCGGTGACGAGTGGCAGGCGTGGCGCGGTGCCGGACCCGGTGTGCTGCTGGGGTTGTCGCTGACCTCGTCGGTGCTGCTGGCGGTCGTGCTGGTGCTGACGTTCCGCGGCTGGGTCGGCACCGGGCTGCGGGTGCCGGTGTTCTACTCGTGGTTCAGCGCGGCGTTCGCGTGCGCCCTGGTTCCCCTGGTGCTGCTGGTGGTCGCGCAGGCCGTCACGTTGTTGTCGCGGCTGACGAAGCCCGCGCTGCTCGACGGCGAGGCCGAACCGCTGGTCGTGCGGACGCGGCACGTGGTGGCCGTGACGCATCGGGCCGAGAACGTCATCGGTGTCCTGTCGACGCTCGGCGTGCTGGCGCTGCTGTTGACGGTGTACCTGAGCTTCGCGGCGCCGGCCTGGACGCGGTGGCAGGGCGTGACGTGGGTGCTGGACAAGGGCGACTGGGTCACCGGGCTCGCCGGGGTCGCGGTGATCGGGTCGTTCGTCGGCGCCGGCATGCTGACCAACCGCCGCCCGCTCGGCCTGCTGTGGGACCTGATGTGCTTCCTGCCGCGCACGGCGCACCCGTTCGCCCCGCCCTGCTACGCGGAACGCGCGGTGCCCGAGATCGCCGACCGGACCCGCGAGTGGCTCGACGGGGCACCGGACCGCCGGGTCGTGCTGTCCGCGCACAGCCTGGGAGCGGTGCTTGCCGTGGCAGCGCTGTACGCGTTGCCGAAGGGGTATCTGCACCGGGTCCAGCTGCTGACCTACGGCGTGCAGCTGCGGCCGTACTTCGGGCGGATCTTCCCCGAACTGCTCGGTCCGGTCGTGCTGGGCACACCGGAAGTGCGGGCCGGCGCGCTGTTCTCGTGCGATCCGTGGCGACGCGAGCCGGGCGCCACACCGGATCGCGGCCTCACCACGCTGCTGGGCCCGAGCTGGATCAACCTGTGGCGCCGCACCGACTACCTCGGCTTCCCGGTGCACGGCTGGGAGGACAACCCGCTCGATCGCCGGGCGAGCGAGACGGACGGCAGTCCGGACAAGGTGGAGACGCACGGCGGCTATCACCTCTGCGTCGCCTACCGGCAGGCGTTCGACGAGCTCGTGGCGATCGAGGTGAACGAGGCACTACCAGGGCGAGATCAGAGCGACACCTCCGGGGAAGTGCGGCCCTGACACGGGTTCCAGCAGCGCCGCGCGCACGAGGTTGAGCACCTCGTAGCCGGATCCGGTGCGGCGGACCAGCCCGCGCACGCTCAAGGCGGGCGCGGCGTCCTCGTACTCCCCGCTGCGATCCACCATCCGCGCCAGCGCCGCCAGCTCACTCGGAGTCCAAAGTGGACAAGGAGCGGCGCAGCGAGTCGCGCAGGTGTGCCGAGGTCGGGTCCAGCGGGTTGGACCGCAGCCGGTCCAGCAGGTGCTGCGGCGAGTAGACCATGAACCACCCGGCGGCGAACTCCAGTGCCGACGGCAGCCCGTCCAGCTCGTGCACCAGGCCCGTCAGCGCGGCCTGGTTCGCGGGCTCCTGCCGGAAACCGGGCCGCACCCGGCGCACGTGCGTCACGAGCATCCGCACCGCCGCGTCGTCCCCCAGCGCCGCCAACGGGAAGAGGTGCTCGCCGGGCAGTCCGGTGGGGGCCAGCGCGGTGACCACCACCCGCAGCTTCGGGTGCGCCGCCAGCAGGTCCGGGCCGGGCCGGTGATCGGTGACGAGAACGGTGTCGTGCGCGTCGTCGACGGCCGGCGGAGCACCGGACGGCATCCACAGCACCGACCAGCCGAGCCGGAAGTGCAGGCCCCCCGCCACCTCCAGCGCGAGCCGTGTCTTGCCGGCCCCGCTCACGCCCGTGACGGTGACCAGGCGGCTGCCCCCGGTCAGCAGGGCGGTCAGCGCGGCGGCCTCGGCCTCGCGGCCCACGATCGCCGACGACGGCGCGGGCGGCGCCACGGACGTCCGGCCGGCCGAGCGGACCACGGCCTCCCTCAGGCCCGCGCGGCCGCCCTCGTCGAGCCGCAGCCCCTCCGCGAGCAGACGCACCGTCTCGGCCCGCGGCGAGCGGGTCCGGCCACATTCCAGGTCACGGATGGCCCGCACGCTCAGCATCGCGAAGTCGGCCAGCTGCTGCTGGGTGAGGCCGGCCTGGAGGCGGTGCGTCCGCAGTAGTTCCCCGAACTCCCTCATGGTCCCTCCCTTGAGAAGTCGAGTCTCGGGGTATCCGACCGGCGAAACATGGGGTGCGGACCCCCATATTCACGTTCCGGGCGGTTCTCCCGGCGAAATCTGGGGGCCGTGCCCCCATGTGCTCGCCTCGCCCGCGTGCGAGGTTCGGCCGCGTGACCTCAGCGGCGGAAGCCAGGACGGGCGAGAGCTGGACAGCGGCCTTCGCCCACGCGCTGCGCCCGCTGATCGACGCCGCGCGCACCGAGGTGGCGCCGCCGTTCGACGCGATGTTCGCCGAACGGCTCGGCCGGCGGCTGGTGGCGATCGCGGCCCGCACGCTGGTGCTGGAGCTGCACGACGCGCGCGGCACGCTCGACGGCGAGACGGGCGCCGAGCGGTTCGCCTCGTTCACCCGGGACCTGGACCTGCCCGCGTTGTTCGGCCGCTACCCCGTGCTGGCCCGGTTGCTCGCGCAGGCCTGCGGACAGGCCGTCGCCGCGCACCACGAGCTGTCGTCGCGGTTCGCCAGGGACCGCGCGGAGATCGTGCGGGTGGTGTTCGGCGGGGCCGATCCGGGTGCGCTGGTGTCGATCGAGATGGGCCAGGGGGATCCGCACCAGCACGGGCGCACGGTGGCGGTGCTGACGTTCGAGTCCGGGGCCCGGCTGATCTACCGGCCGCGTCCGGTCGGGCTGCACGTGCGGTTCATCGAGCAGCTGCGGTGGTTTTCCCGGACGGACCGGAATCACGCTGCGGTCGCCGCGGCTGGTCGCCGCGGACGGCTACGGCTGGCTCGAGTTCGTGGACCACGAGCCGTGCGCGGACGTGGCCGGGGTCGCGGAGTTCTACCGCCGGCTGGGTGCGCTGCTGGCGCTGCTCTACGCGGTCGACGGCACGGACATGCACTACGAGAACCTGATCGCGTGCGGCGACCAGCCGGTGCTGGTGGACGTGGAGACGCTGTTCCACCCGACGCTGACGCCGGACACCGATCCCGCCGCGCTGGCACTGGCGCGGTCGGTGCACCGCACGGCGCTGCTCCCCCACGTGCTGCTCGGCGACAACGGTGCCGCGGACGTGTCCGGGGTGGGCGGCGACCAGGGCGTGCTGTCGCCGCTGGACGTCGTCGACTGGGCCGATGCCGGAACGGACCGGATGCGGCTCGTGCGGCGGCCACGCGCGTCCACAGGGGCCTTGAACCGGCCGTTGCTGGGCGGTGTGCCGGCCGAACCCGCCGACTACCAGGACTCGCTGCTGGCGGGGTTCCGCACGGGCTACGACGCGATCGTGGCGCATCGCGACGAGCTGCTGCAGCTGGTTCGTGCGTGCGCCGACGACGAGGTGCGGTTCGTGGCGCGTGCGACGCGTCAGTACGCCAGGTTGCTCGACGAGTCGACGCATCCAGTCGGTGCTGGGCGACCCGTCGGACCGGGATCTGGCGTTCGGGGTGCTGGTCACCGACGACCCGTTGCTCGATCGGCTGGTTCCGTTCGAGGTGGCCGATCTGTGGCGGGGCGACGTGCCACTGTTCACCTGCCGGCCGGGTTCGCGCGACCTCTGGACCGGGTCCGGGCTCCGGCTGCCGGGGATGCTGCCGGAGCCCGGACTGCTCGCCGTCGAGACGCAAGATCGCCGCGATGAACGAGGTCGACCGGCACGACCAGCAGTGGGTCATCGAGGCCTCGCTGGCGTCGCGGCCACGGCCGGTCGCGCACCGGTCCGGCGCCTCCCCGCCCGGTGACGTCGCACTGGTCGACCCGGATCCCGCGCGGCTGCTTCGTCGCCGCGTGCGGGATCGCCGACCAGATCCTCGCGCACGCCGTGACGGGCCCGGACCGGGTGAACTGGCTCGGGCTCGAACTGGTCGACGACCGGCACTGGGCCGTGCAGCCGCTCGGCGCTGGTTTGTCCAACGGCTACACGGGTGTGGCGCTGTTCCTGGCCGAGCTGGGGGCGCTGACCGGTGCCGCCCGGTACGTCGAGTTCGCGCGCGACGCCATGCGCCCGCTGCCGTCGTTGCTGGCGGCGTTCGCGGAAAGTCCGGAGCTGGTCGCGGCCGTCGGCGGCGGCTTCCACGGCCTGGGCGGCATCTGCCACGGCCTGGCCCGCATGACCCCGCTGCTCGGCCTCGATCCCGCCTGGCTGTCATCGGCCGTGGCGTTGATGCCGCTGGAGGACACGTCGGTCAGCTTCGTGGACGGTGTCGCCGGCGCGCTGGCCGCGATGCTCTCCGTGGGCACGCCTGAATCGCTCGCGCTGGCCGATCACTACGCGGCCGTCCTGCGTGGCGCCATCTGCTCGACGAACGGGTTCGCCCGCGGCCATGCGGGAATCGGATGGGCGCTGCGGCGTTACGCGGCGACCACTACGAACGAGTTACCTGTTGTGGCTGAGTTGACCGACGTGGCGGGACAGGCCTTCCTGGAGAACGACGCGATCGACCCGACCGACACCGGGTGGTGCGCCGGCCTGGCCGGCGTCGCCCTGGCGCGCGGCGACGAACGCCTGGTTCACCTGCTGGCCACCCGTGAACCGTTGCGGGACATGAGTCTCTGCCACGGTGAGCTGGGTGTCATCGAAGCGTTGTCGACCCACCACCACAGCGCCGCGACCCGCCGCACGGCGCTGTTGCTGGGAGCACTGGACGAGTACGGCGCGCGCTGCGCCACCCCTGGCGCGGTGCCTTCGCCCGGCCTGCTGACCGGCCTCGCCGGCATCGGCCACGGCCTGCTGCGCCAAGGGTTCCCGGTGCCGTCCGTCCTGCTGCCATCAGTCCTACCGCTATCTGGCCTGCTGCCTGACCACCACCAACACTGAGGAGTGCTCCCGATGAACGAGTCCCTGCACCGACCGGCCACCCTGCCGGAGCCGGTCGAGCACGTGATCGGGGAAATGGAGCTCGCACCGAAGACGCGCGTGGGCGCGAGAGCCCGTGCCCTGGCCGGCCTCACTCTCGCGGCCGGAGCCTTCGCGACGATCACACCCACCCTGTCCGACACCACCGTCAGCGTGGTCTGACCCTTCGGCGCGACCGGGGACGGGGTTCGCCCCGTCCCCGGTCGCGAATACCCCTGAGCAGCCGATCCGGACGTCACCGCCCGGCCGCTAAGGTCCAGCCATGCGGACCCGAGCGCCCCACGTGGTCGGCCGAGACCGGGAGGTCGAGGCTCTCACCGAGGCACTCGAACGCACCCGCGAGTCCCGTGGCGGCGCGCTCTTCCTGACCGGTGAGGCCGGGATCGGCAAGTCCCGGCTCGCGCGCTACGCCGCGGGCCAGGCGTTCGACGCGGGCATGCGGGTGCTCAAGGGCCGCGGCACGAGCATCGGGCCGATGGTGCCGTTCCGCCCGATCGCGGAGGCCCTGCTCGGCCTCTTCCGCGGCGAACCGCCGGACGACAGCGCGCTCGGCCCCTACAAGCCGGTGCTGGGCACGCTGATCCCGGAGTGGCACGACCAGCGGTCCACGACGGAATCCGTGGTGGTGCTGGCGGAAGCGGTCCTGCGGCTGCTCGCCTCGGTCGCCAGGAAGACACCGTGCCTGCTCGTGCTCGAGGACCTGCACGACGCGGACGCCGAGACGCTCGCGGTCATCGAGTACCTGGCCGACAACCTGGAGGAGCAGCCGGTGCTGCTGCTCGCCACGATCCGCAACGACCCCGGCAACGCGCTGGAGCTGATCCACCGGATCGTCCAGCGGGGCGCGGCGGCACAGCTCGACCTGCGCCGGCTGACCGAGGACGAGGTGCGCCGGATGGCCGCCGCCTGCCTGGACAGCGAACAGGTCCCGGCCGAACTCTGCGGTCGCTTGTGGACGGACAGCGCCGGAAACCCGTTCGTCATCGAGGAACTGCTGCACGGCATGGTGAGCGGCGGGCTGCTCGTCGCCGACGCGCACGGGTGGCAGGTGCTCGGTGAGCTCAAGCTCCCGGTGCCGGCGGCGTTCGTGCGCAGCGTCGCCCACCGCACCAGCCGGCTCGGGCCGCAGGGCCGGGAGGTCCTCTCCATCGCCGCGGTGCTGGGCCACCGGTTTCCGCTTTCCGTGCTGCAGAAGGTGACCGGTACCGACGACCGCCGGTTGCTGAGCCACCTGCACGCGGGGGTGGCGGCACAGCTCGTGACGCCCGACGAACCCGCCCCGGACTGGTACGCCTTCCGCCACCCGCTCACCGCGGACGCGCTGCTCGCCCAGCTCACCCCGGCCGAACGCGCCGACCTCTCCCATCGCACCGCCGACGCCGTCGAGGACCTGCATCCAGGGCTGGCCGGCGACTGGTGCCCGCTCGTCGCGAAACTGCGGTTCGACGCGGGTTCCCCCATCGCGGCGGGCCTGTTGTTCGCCGAGGCCGGGAAACGCGCGCTGGGCAACGGCGCGGCGGGCTCGGCGGTCACGTTGCTCGATCGCGCGCAACGGTTGCTGACCGACGAGATCGCGGCACGGGCCGACGTGCTCGACACCCTGCTGCCGGCGCTCGCGGAGACCGGCGAGTTCGAACGGGCCTTCGGCCTGGAGCAGGACGTCACCGACCTCAGCGCCGCCGGGCTGGACGGGCCGCGCCGGGCGAAGCTCCACACGCGACTCGCCCGCGTCGCCTACCTGGCCGGCCGGTTCACCGAAGGCGTGGAACAGGTCCGGGTCGCGCGCACGCTGCTCGGCCCGGACGCGCCGGACGAGCTGACCGCGCCGCTGGACGTCAACTCGGCCTATCTGACGCTGAACATCCCGAGCGGCGACCGGATCTCCTCGGCGGCGCGGCTGGCCAGGCAGGCGGCGGAGGCGGCGGCCAGGGCGCGGCTGCCGATGGTGGGGTGCGAGGCGTGGCAGCTGCTCGGGATCATCGCGCGGGAGCAGGACCTCGACGAGGCCAACGCGTGCTTCGACAGGGCGCGAGTGCTGGCCGACGAGCACCAGTCGCCGATCCAGCACATCTACGCGTTGGTGCGCATGGCGGGCAACGACTGGCTCGCGTCCGGCAGCACCGCCGCCCTCGGCCGGGCGCACGCCGAGGCGTGCCGGGCGGGCGCGATCACGGTGGCGTACAACGTGGACGCCATCATGGCGCTGCAGTCCGTGCTCATCGGCGCGTATTCGACGGCAAGTGAGCAGATCGACCGGTGCCTGCGAGCCACGACCCGGCTGCACATCCACGCGCTCACCCGCTATCTGCTGATGGTGCGGGCGACGCTGGCCGCGCATCGCGGCCGGCGGGCGGAGACCGACGACGCCGTCCGGCAGTTCGAGGAGATCGCGAAGGGCGGCGCCCAGGAGTTCCCGCTCTGCTACGGGCTGGCGCGCGCGTTCTGCGCCCTGCTGGAGGAGAACCGCGAGTTGGCGGTCGAGGAGCTCGACCGGGCGGCCGCGCTGGAGTCGCAGAACCCCACGACGTTCCACCTCTCCGGCACCCACGGCCTGCGGGTGCTGCTCGGTGTGCTCGACGGCCGCCTCGGCTGGCCGGACTACGACGCGCTGGCGGGGTCGAGTGCCGCGGGCATGCGGTGGAACCGGCAGTTCGCCGACCTCGCGCACGCCGTGCTGCTCGGCCGGGCCGGCGAGAACTCCCTTGCGCTGGAAGCGTTCCACCGCGCGCAGGAGGCCGCGTCGCTCTACCCGATGGCGAAACACCTGGGGTTGCGGCTGGTCGCCGCGCGAGGCCGGCGCGTGGGGCGACCCGGTGGCCTGGCTGCGGGCCGCCGAGGAGCACTTCCACCAGGCCGGGATCGCCGCGGTGGCGTCCGCGTGCCGGGGACTGCTCCGGCAGGCCGGCGCACCGGTGCAGCAGCGCCGCAGCGGCACCGACCAGGTGCCGAAGCAGCTGCGCGGGTACGGCGTGACGGTGCGCGAGTTCGAGGTGTTCGTGCTGCTGGCGGACCGGCTGGGCAACAAGGCCATCGGGACCCGCCTGCACATCTCACCGCGCACGGTGGAGAAGCACGTCGCCTCGCTGATCGCGAAGACCGGTCATCCCGACCGCGAGTCCCTGTCGGCGTACGCGGCGGCGCTGAGCCGCTGACGCTCGCGCTTCAGCCGCGCCTCCAGCCCGTGCCGTTTTCCGTCTCCCAACGCGTTCCTGGCGTCGCGTTCCACCGCGCGGAAGGGCTCGTAGTAGATGTCGTCGTACTCCTCGACGACCTCGTACGTCCACCGCCCCGGCAGCACGTTGCGGCCGAGCAGCTCACGTTGTACCCGGTCCGCGTGCTCGGGGTGGCCCGCCTCGCGCAGCAACGCGATCGCCTCGGCGAGCATGAAGTCCGCCGTTCCGGTGAGCTGGTGGAACGAGTAGAGGTGGCCGCGGGCGCGTTCGGTGGTCTCCAGCGCCGCGCTGAGCCTGCCGAGCGCCTGGATCGTCTGGTCGTCCATATCGGGCCGAATACCCGCCCGCGTTTGCTTCTACCCCCACCGGGTAGTCGGTCACTGACTGTGTCCATCGCTAAGGGCCCCACGACAGAACTGAGGTGATCAACATGGTCGACGTCGGCACACGCACTCGCGTGCAGCAGGCCGCCCTCGCCGTCGCGGCGGTGTTCGCGCTGGTCGGCGTGCTCGGCTTCATTCCGGGAGTCACCACCGACTACGAGAAAATGACGTTCGCCGGCCACGAGTCCGGCGCCATGCTGCTGGGCATCTTCGCCGTGTCGATCCTGCACAACCTCGTGCACCTGCTTTTCGGCGTCGCGGGCTTCCTCATGGCGCGCACGACGGGCGGCGCACGGGCGTTCCTGATCGGCGGCGGCGCGATCTACCTCGTGCTGTGGCTGTACGGACTCGTGATCGACAAGATGAGCGGCGCCAACTTCGTGCCGCTCAACGCCGCCGACGACTGGCTGCACTTCGTGCTCGGTCTCGCCATGATCGGACTGGGAGTCGCGCTTGGCAAACGTACCGCAGTGCGCTGACACCGTTGGCGTAGAAGAAGAGTTCCTACTCGTCGACACGGCTTCCGGACGCACCTCGGTGCGCGCGGACGCCGTGTTAGCGCGCGTGCGGGACACCGGCCTGACGAAGTTCCACGCCGAGCTGGCGGGCACGCAGGTGGAGGCCGCGACCGGTCCGTGCACCGATGTGGCCGCCCTCGGCGAGGCGTTGGAGCTGGCCCGCAACACGCTGGCCAAGGCGGCCGAGGAGGAGGGCCTCGGGCTGGTTTCCCGTGGCACGCCGGTCAAGCCGTCGAAGCAGCCGATCATCGCCGACGGTGCGCGGTTCCGCCGCGTCCACGACACCTACGCGGGCGTCGTGGAGGATTACGAGGCCTGCGGCTGCCATGTGCACGTGGGCGTGCCGGACCGTGAGATCGCTGTGGCTGTCGTGAATCACGTCCGGCCGTGGCTGCCGACGCTTCTCGCGTTGTCGGCCAACTCCGCCGACCACGGCTATGCGAGCTGGCGGATGGTGCAGCAGTCCCGTTTCCCGGGCTCGGGCGTGCCGCCGGTGTTCGCCGATGCCGCGGACTACGACGCGCAGGTCGCCAGGATGGTCACGTGCGGGACGCTCGTGGATCGCGCCCAGTCGTTCTGGCTCGTCCGCGTGTCGCCTCGGTGGCCCACGGTGGAGTTCCGGGTGGCGGACGCGGCGGCGACCGTGGACGACGCGGTCCTGCAAGCCGCCCTTTCGCGCGCGCTCGTGCACACAGCGTGCGTTTCCGGGGATCCACAGCCGGTGCGCGACGACGTGTGCGCCGCGGCGGTGTGGGCGGCCTCGCGGTACGGGTTGGATGGTGCCGCCGTCGATCCGTGGCGGGAGTGCCGGGTGCCCGCCACCGCACTGCTCGAAGACCTGGTCGAGCACGTGACGCCGGCGCTGGCGGAACGCGGTGAGCTCGCGCTGGTGCATGACCTGATCGCCCAGCGGGTATGACTGCCGGGTGAAGCTTCCCTCGCCACGCGGACCGCTGTCCGACACCGTCGTCACCGCCCTGAACGGTGCGCCTGGCCGGCCGATCCCGTTCGCCGCCGCCGACCCGTACGGCGAGGATCTCACCATCGCCCTGTACACGCTGTACGAGCTGCACTACCACGGTTTCGACGGCGTGGACCCGGCCTGGGAATGGGATCCGGAGCTGCTGCGGCTGCGTGGACGCGCCGAAGCGGCGTTCCTCGGCGCGTTGCGGTCCGATGTGGAGGGTGGCGACGACCTCGACCGCGAGCTGGAGGCGTTGCTGATCGAGCACGTCCCCGGCGACGGCGTGTCGCACCACCTGCGGGACAACGGAAACTGGGACCAGATGCGCGAGTACTTCGCGCATCGCTCGGTGTACCACCACAAGGAAGCCGATCCGCACGCGTGGGTGATCCCGCGGCTGCGCGGCCGGGCCAAGGCGGCGCTGGTCGCCGTGGAGTTCGACGAGTTCGGCGGCGGACGGGCCGACCGGATGCACTCCCGCCTGTACGCGGACCTGCTCGAAGGCGCCGGGATGTCGCCGGACTACCTGCACTACCTCGACGACGTGCCCGCGCCGGCCATCGCGATCGTCAACATGATGTCGCTGTTCGGCCTGCACCGGTCGTTGCGCGGCGCCCTGGTGGGCCACTTCGCCGCCGCCGAGATCACCACCGCGCCGAGCGCGCAGCGGATGGCGCAGGCGCTGGCCGGACTGAACGCCGATCCGCGGTGCGTCGAGTTCTTCACCGAACACGTCGAGGCCGACGCCGTGCACGAACAGATCATGCGCCGCGACGTCATCGGCTCACTGCTGGAGCAGGAGCCAGAACTGAAGGCGGACGTGGTCTTCGGCATCCAGGCGACGGAACTGCTCGAGGCGCGCCTGGCCGATCACCTGTTGTCGTCCTGGCGCAACGGCGAGTCGTCGTTGCGCACGCGCCTGCGGTGGCTGGTATCGCAGAACGGGTAGCGCTTGCTACGGCGGCATGCGCACACCGCGACCACGAACCGGTCACTGGTGTGCGTCACACCGTCGTCGGTGACGAGTTCCACCGGTCCCTCAACGAGCATCGGACCGTTCGGCACCACCGTCACCCGGCGCCGGTTCGGGTCGGTCACCGCGGATCACCACCAGTTCCTCGTCTCGCCGGCCGGGCTCGATCAGGCCGTGCTGCTCCAGGAAACCCGCCCGGCCGCGCATGACCGGGCCGAACGGCACCCGGCGGCGCTGCACCACCGACGCCTTCAAGCCCTTGTCCCGCAACTGTTGCAGCGTCTGGTCCACACCACACAGTGCCGAATGGACCAGCAACAGCAACCCGCCGGGCACCAGCAGGTCGAACATCCTGGCACACAACGGGTTCAGCAACTGGCGGCCGTCCATCCCGGCGTCCCACGCCCGAGCCGCACCACGGGCCGCACAGGCTCCCGCGGCCGGAACATAGGGCGGGTTGGCGAGCACCAGGTCGAACCGCTCGTCCGCGATGACCTCCAGCGCGTTGCCCAGCCGGACCCGCAGCGGCAACCGGCGCAGGGCCGCGTTGACCCGCGCGGTCCACACCGCACGCCGGGAAACGTCCACACCGGTCACTTCGGTGGCACCGGCGCGAATCGCCGCGATGGCCAGTGCTCCGGTGCCCGTGCCGATGTCCAGCACACGGCCACCCGCGGGAATCGCCGCCGAACGCATTGCCTCGACGAGCAGTTCCGTGTCGTCTTGTGGCGCGTACACGCCTGGTGCCCTGAGCAGTCTCACATCCGCAGAATCGGCCCGCCGGAACACCTTGAAACACCGCGTTTTTCCACTTTCTCCGCGGGTACACCAGGGTGTGCTGACCACTGTTTTCCGGCTGCTGGCCCGAGTACGACACGCTCGCGCGTTCCATCCGCGTGGAATGTGGATGGCGGGTGAGCTGACGGGCACCGCGCCGTTTCCCGCTTCCGCCACCGTGACCGCACGTCTGTCCAAAGGCGCCGGTACCGGGCACGGGTGGCCTGACGTGCTCGGCTTGGCTCTGCGCGTACCGACCCAGGCGGGTGACTGGGACGTGTTGCTGTCCACCACCGGCGCGGACCGGTTCTCGCGGCTGCTGCCGAGGTTCGTGCGCCGCTGGAACGGTGCCCGGCTCGGCACGCTGGCGCCCTACCGGTATCGCGGCGAGTTGTTGTGGCTCATGGCCGTGCCGGGGGATGGTGAACCACCGAGGCGGTTCACCATCCACGCGTCCGGCCTGGACGCCGACTGGCGTCAGGTGGCCGAGGTGACGCTGCGACCCCGGAAAACCGCGCCGGTGGCGTTCGACCCGGTGCTCAACCGGCCACCGGACCTCGAACTGGCACCGCGCTGGCTGGCCGTGCTGCGCGAGCAGGCTTACGCGGGCAGCAGGCGCGGTCGCCGGGAATCATGACTTCAGCCGGTCGTACCCGAGGTTCAGGACGTCGGACACCGCGACCGCCGTGAGCGCGGTCGACACCAGCCGGGTGAGCCTCGGCGCGAACACCATGCCCGCGGTCAGCCCGCTCGCGATCCACACGCCCGCGCAGAACGGGCACGTGAGCAGCTCGCCGATCGCGTGCCGCGCCGGATGGTCCGATCGGGCAGACTCCTTGAGCTCCGCGTGCCCGGCCGGCTCCTCGTACCGCGTGAACGGCGCCCGCAACGGGCTTGTCACGGCTTCCTTGGTGAGCAACCGGCTCGCCTTGTGCGTGGCCACGGACATCAGCGCGGTGTCACCGAGCGAGAACCGCTCCGGCAGCCGGGTGCCGGTGAGGCGCCCAACCGCCGAAACCGCACCGACGAGGGTGGTGTAGGCGCCGATGGCGAGGAGGTAGCCCGGCAACGGCCGGTCCTTGCCGTACGCCTGCCAGATTCGCCTCACGCGTCGGAACCCTCCGCTGAACCGGGCTCGGTCATCGAGCGCATCATCCTGGCCTTCACCGGATCCGGCGCGACCTTGCCCGCGATCGCCTGGACCTTGTTCTTCAGCGACCCCGCGACCACATGGTCGTCGCCCTTCATCAGCGCCTCGAAGCCCTGCTGGGCGACCTGGGCCGGGTCGTCCTTGTCCCCCGTGGCGACCTTGGTGTCCTGCATGCCCGCGCGGTCGAAGAACTCGGTGTCGGTCGGTCCGGGCATCAGCGTCGTGACGGTGACGCCGGTGTCGCGCAACTCCTCACGCACACCCTGCGCGAACGACGCCAGAAACGCCTTCGAGGCCGCGTAGACGGAGTGGTACGGCCCCGGCGCGGTCGCGGCGACCGAGGACGTGAAGAGCACCTTGCCCTCCTTGCGGTCCACCATGTCGGTGATCAGGCGGTGCGACAGGTGCACGGCCGAGCGCACGTTCAGGTCCACGATCTCCAGGTTGTCGTCGAGCGAGGTGTCACGGACGAAGTCACCGCCCACGCCGACGCCCGCGTTCACCGCGAGCACGTCCACCGGCCGCCCCATCGCCCGCACGTGCGAAACGAGCGACTCCACCCCGTCGTAGCCGGTCAGGTCGACGCGCACCGGTTCGACGTGCACGCCTCCGCTGCGCAGGCTCAGCTGTGCGGCCGCGTCCGCGATCTCCTCGTTCTCCGCGGCGATCACGACGTCGAACCCGTTGTCCGCGAGCACCTTCGCGAGCTCGTACCCGATTCCACTCGAAGCACCGGTCACCACGGCAAGCGCATTCACAGGTCTTCTCCTTCCGGTCAACCTCCGGATACCCGTGGCCACCAGGTCGATGCGGCATCGGCCGAAAGTCCGATGCAACCTCCCGGGCCTATCAGGTGTCCTTATCGGTAGGTTGGTTGAAACGACATGGGGGACATTCGTGCGCAAAATTGTTCTCGCGCCGCTGTGCGCGCTGGTCACGGTCGCCGTGGCGGCGTGCAGTCCGTCAGGTCCGGAGCAGGCCAACCCGGATCTGGCACCGCGCGGCACGACGATGACGAAGGTCAAGCCGACCAAGCAGGACCTGACGACGAAGCTGAGCATCTCCGGCAAGGTCGAGATGAACCCGACGTTCGGGCTCGTCGCACCGGTCGCGGGCCAGGTCAGGTACTTCGACGTCCCGGCGCCCAACGGCACGCCGACCAAGCCCATCAGGGTCGCGACGGTGTGGAAGGACGGCGCGCCGAACTACGTGGAGGCCCCGGCGGGTGCCACGTTCGGCGGCCGGCTGGTCGACGACAAGGCGACGGTGACGGCGGGCATGCCGATCGCGTCGGCCAAGCACGTCGGCTACGCGATCGTCGGTGACATCGACGGGCAGCAGGCGTACAAGATCAGCGGTGCGCTGACGGACGTGACGGTGCAGATCAAGAACGGGCCGGGCCCGTTCCCGTGCACCGTGCTCGGCACGATCGCCGCGCTGCCGCAGGGCACCATCCCGGAGAAGCCGCCGGTCACCCCGGACACCAAGACCCCGCCGACGGGCGAGCAGCCGCCGGCACCCAAGACGCCGGAGCAGCAGCCGCAGCAGCCGAGCGCCTCGACGGGCCTGCGCATCGTGTGCACCGCGCCCGCCGACGTGCAGATGATCAACGGCGCGAGCGCGTCGATCGAGGTCACCACCGGCAAGTCCGCGCAGGCACTGGTGGTTCCGGTCGAAGCCGTCGCCGGTCAGCAGGGCAAGGGCAAGGTCGACGTGCTCCAGCCCGACGGCTCGCGCCGCACCACGGACGTGACGCTCGGCCTCACCGACGGCAAGGTCATCGAGGTCAAGTCCGGGCTCACCGGTGACGAGGAGCTCGCGGTCCCCGGCCCGAACCTGCCGGAACCGCAGCAGCAGGGTGGCGGCGACCAGACCAAGCCGACGGGACCGTGATGACCGTCCCTCAAGCCACTCCGCCACTGCTTCAGCTCAACGGCATCACGAAAGTCCTGAAGGGGCAGGAGGAACCGCGCACCATCCTGTCCGGGGTGGACCTCACCGTCCATCCTGGACAGAGCATCGCGATCCTCGGCCGCTCCGGCTCCGGCAAGTCGACGCTGCTGAGCCTCATCGGGCTCTTCGACCGTGCCGACGAGGGCAAGTACTTCCTGCACGGCAACGACATCACGAAACTGCCCGAACGCAAGGCCGCGGCGCTGCGCAGCGCCGAGTTCGGGTTCGTGTTCCAGCGCTTCTTCCTGCTCAAGCACCTCACCGCGGCGCAGAACGTGGCGATGGCACTGGTCAACGGCCAGGGCTGGTCCGCTCGGCGCAAGCGCAAGCAGCAGGTGATGGAGGCGCTGGAGACGGTGGGCATCGCGCACCTCGCGAAGAGCAAGCCCTCCCGGCTTTCCGGCGGTGAGCAGCAGCGCGTCGCGATCGCCCGCGCACTCGTGCGGCAGCCGCGCATCCTGCTCGCCGACGAGCCGACCGGCGCGCTCGACACCGAGACCGGCAACCTCGTCATCGAAGTGCTGCTCAACACGACCAGGCAGGGCTGCGGCCTCGTGCTGGTCACGCACGACCACGACCACGCGCGCAAAATGGGCCGCGTGATGGAGCTGCGCGACGGGCGGTTCAACTGATGCTCTCCGGCAAGTTGCGGTCCGCCCTCGTGATCGGCGGACAGGGCATCCGCGCCCGAAAACTGCGCACGTTCCTCTCGATGGTGTCGCTCTTCCTCGGTGTGCTCGCGGTCGTGACCGTGCAGGCGGGCGCCGAGATCGCCGAACGCGCGATGCTCACGGACGTCGAGCTGCAGGACGGCGTGGACGGCACGATGAGGGGCTACATCCCCGGCGAGAAGGGCGCGCCGGGCATCGTGGAGTCGACCCTGAAGGGCCGCACGGACGCGGTCGCGATGATCAGCTCGCAGGCGATCATCGGCGAGCCCGGCGTGAAGCCGATCAACGAGGGCGGCATGCCGTTCGAGTACGCGAACCGGGGCGGCGACTACTCCGGCCCGATGATGTACTGCGACTCCAGCGGCGTCTGCCAGGAGCAGAAGGCGCCGGAGAAGAAGCCGGCCGGCCAGGCGATCGAGGTCAGCATGGTCGCGCTGACCGGTGACATCCGCCCGTTCAAACCGTTCCGCACGGTCTCCGGCAGCTGGCTCGACTTCGGCACGACACCGTCGATGGCGCCGCGCATCGTGCTGAACGAGGAAGCCGCCAAGGGCCTCACCCAGTTCCGCATTCCCGGCGAGATGATGATCGACGGCGCCTCGCACCACGTGACGCCGCAGATCATCGGTGTGGTGCAGGACGGCACCATGTCGCCGCGGATCTACATGCGCCTCGACGAGCTGCGCACGTGGATGCCCTCGTCGGCCGCGACCAGCGACGCGAACAGGTTCCGCGGCGGTGGCACGAACCTCGAGGTGTACATGGCCCCGGGCTCCGGCGACCTGCAGCAGCTGATCATGGCCAAGGTCGTCGGTGCCGGCGTCGACCCGAACCAGCTGCACTTCAGCGCGATCAACTCCAAGGAGCGGATGGAGTCGCAGCTGAAGATCATGCGCCTGATCTTCCTCGGCATGGCCTTCCTGGTGCTGCTGATCGGCGTCGCCGGCATCCTCAACGTCGGTCTCGCCACGGTCGGCGAACGCGTCGAGGAGTTCGCGCTGCGCCGCGCGGTGGGCATGTCCCGGATGCTGCTCGCGGGCATCGTGCTCGCCGAGACGTTGCTGACCGGCCTGCTGACCGCCGCGCTGGCGATCGGCGCGGGCGCGGGCGGCCTGCAGGTGGCGCTGATGATGTTCGGCAACCGCTTCCCGTCGTTGCAGGGCACCGCCTTCCCGTGGGAGGCGGGCGTCGCCGGCGTGATCGCGGGTCTCGTCGCCGGTGTGCTCGGCGGTCTCATCCCGGCGATCCGGGCCGCGCGGATCCCGATCGCCACAGTCATGCGGGCCTAGCAGTGCCGTGACCGGCAGCCTTTGCCCCGTATTTCGACGGTCAGACGGGTGCATCGTGGCCGGCCCACGTCCTCGTACTGGTTGTACGGGGGCGTGGGGCCGGTGCCGCGAGGTGCCCTGCTGAGCGCCGGAAGACGCGGTGAAGGTTGCCGGTCACGGCACTGGCGAGGCCCGTTGCCGGCGAAGCCCCGGTCCGTGTTCAAACGGGCCGGGGCTTCGTATTCCCCCTCAGACGTCGTTGAGCTCGTCCGGGTCCGGCCCGATCCGGCCGCCGCGGTCCAGAGTGGACAGCGCCGCGACCTCCTCGTCGGACAGCTCGAAGTCGAACACCGCGATGTTCTCCCGGATCCGCGCCGGCGTCACGGACTTCGGGATCACGATGGTGCCGAGCTGCAGGTGCCAGCGCAGTACGACCTGGGCCGCGGAACGGTGGTGGCGCGCCGCGATCCCGGCGACGACCGGGTCGCGGAGCAGCTCGCCGCCCTGGCCCAGCGGCGACCAGGCCTCCGTCTCGATGCCGTGCTGGGCGTGGAAGACGCGCAGATCGCTCTGCTGCAGGTACGGGTGCAGCTCGACCTGGTTGACCGCGGGCACCACCCCGGTCTCGTCGATCAGGCGCCGCAGGTGCGCGGGCTGGAAGTTGGAGACGCCGATCGCGCGGACGCGGCCCTCCTTCTGCAGCTCCACGAACGCCTTCCACGTGTCCACGTACAGGTCGCGGGCGGGCATCGGCCAGTGGATCAGGTACAGGTCGAGGACGTCCAGCTTCAGCTTGCGCAGCGACTCGTCGAACGCGCGCAGCGTCGCGTCGTAGCCCTGGTCGGCGTTCCACAGCTTGGTGGTGATGAAGATGTCGTCACGGTCCACATCGGACTGTGCGATCGCCTCGCCGACACCGCCCTCGTTGCCGTAGGCGGCAGCCGTGTCGATGCTGCGGTAGCCGGCCTTCAGCGCCTCCGCCACGACGGACGTGGCCTCCGCGTCCGGCACCTGCCAGACACCGAAACCGAGCTGGGGCATGGTGACGCCGTTGTTGAGCTGCAAGGTGTTCAAAACTGTTCCTAACGGTTGTGCTTGCGGACTGCGCGCGATCAGGGGATGAGCGTCGGCGCGGTGCCGCCGTCGACGCGCAACGCGGCCCCGGTCGTCGCGGACGACAGGTCCGACGCGACGTAGGTGATGAGGTTCGCGACCTCGTGCGGGCGGATCAGGCGGCCCAGCAGCAGCGTCGGGCGTTCGGTGCGGACGAACTCCGCCTCGCCGCCGTCGCCGACGCGGTCGCGGATGAACTCCTCGACGCCCGCGGTGAGCGTCGGGCCGGGCAGCACCGAGTTCACCGTGACGCCGGTGCCCGCGACCGCCTGGGCCATGCCGCGCGAGATGGCGAGCTGCGCGGTCTTCGTCATGCCGTAGTGGACCATCTCGGTGGGCGTGAACACGGACGACTCGCTGCTCACGAAGATCACCCGGCCCCAGCCGCGCTCGACCATGCGCGGCGTGTAGTGCCGCGCGAGCCGCACGCCGGACATGACGTTGGTGTCGAAGTACCGCTGCCACTCGGCGTCGTCGATCTCGAAGACGGGCTTCGCGCCGTAGATGCCCATGTTGTTGACCAGGACGTCGACGTCGGGCAGCTGCTTGATCAGGTCGTCGGCGCCTTGTGCGGTCGCGATGTCCGCCGCGATGCCGCGCACGTCGCCGTACGCACTCAGCTTGCCGACCGCCTCGGCCACCCGCTCCTCGCGTACGACCGCTCACGACGACCGTCGCACCCGCCTTGAGCAGCGCCTCCGCCGTCGCGAAGCCGATGCCGGAGGTGGAGCCCGTCACGAGGGCCGTGCGTCCCGACAGATCCATGTCTCTCCCCGGTAGACTTGCTGAAGACGATTACGAGCGTACGCAATAGTTGCAGACGCTGTCTATTCGAGAAGGGTTGACCTATGTCACTGGACGACGACGCCGTCCAGGCGCGCGCTCAGGGCTGGCGCACGCTCGCGGCGTTGCACGCGCGCATCGAGGACCGCCTCGAGAGAGCGCTGCAGAAGGCGCACGAACTGTCCGTCAGCGAGTACACCGTTCTGGACGTCCTCAACCGTCAGGACGGCTTCCACCTCCGGATGAACCAGCTCTCCAACGCGGTCGTGCTGAGCCAGTCCGCGACAACGCGCCTGGTCACCCGCCTGGAGGACCGCGGTCTGCTCTCGCGCTACCTCTGCCCCACGGATCGCCGCGGCATCTACACCGAGGTCACCGAGAAGGGCCACGAACTGCTCGCCCTCGGCCCGCCCGACGCACGACCGCACGCTGACGGAGTCGCTGGACGAAGCCGGGGGCATCCCGGAGCTCAAGCCACTCGTTGAGGCGCTCGCCAAGCTGTAGGTGCTGCAGCAAGATCGCGGACATGGATCTCCACGCCCTGATCCGCGCCGAAGCACCTGCCGCCGAGCACCAACGCGCCCTCACCGAACCGGTGCTGACCGCGCTCGTCGACCACGGCGTGCACCGCCTGATCGCCCCGAAGCGCTACGGCGGCGCCGAACTGGGCCTGCCCGAGTGGAGCCGCGAGATCCAGGAGCTGTCCCGGGCCGACGCCTCGACCGGCTGGACCGCGATGACGACCACCATCTCGTCGTCGCTGGCCTGGTATCTGCCCGTGGACGGCGCCGACGAGGTCTTCGGCGACCCGCGCGCGTTGATCGCGGGCACCGCGGCGCCCGTGGGGAAAGCGGTCGCGGCCGACGGCGGCTACCGCGTGACGGGCCGTTGGGGCTGGGGCAGCGCGGTCACACACGCCTCGTGGGTCATCGGCGGCACTCTCACGCCCGAGGGCCCGCGTCTGGCCGTGTACCCGCGTTCCGACGTGACGATCCACGACACCTGGCACGCCACCGGCCTGCGCGCGACCAGCTCGCACGAGTTCTCCGTCTCCGGCACCTTCGTCCCGGCCGGCCGCACCGCTCTGCCGGGAGTGACCACTCCGGGCACCAGCGGCCCGCTCGTTCGTTTCCCGTTCTTCTGCCTGCTGGCCGCCGGCGTGGCCGCGGTCGGCCTGGGTACCGCGCGTCGCTCGGTGGACGAGATCATCGACCTGGCCGTCGAGAAGACCCCGCAGCACGCGACGAAGCGCCTCGCCGAGCAGACCGGCGCCCAGATCGACCTCGCCCTGATGGAGGCCAGGCTCTCGGCCGCCCGCGCGTTCCTGGACGACGAGCTGTGCGCGGTGTGGGAACTGGCGGTGGCCGGTTCTCCGGTGCCGGACGCGGTCAAGGGCCGGTTGCGACTCGCGTGCACGTTCGCCTCCTCCGAGGCCGCGGAGGTGACGCAGAAGGCGTTCGCGCTGGGAGGTGGCACCTCGGTGTTCGAGGCCTCGGCCCTGCAGCGCTGCCTGCGCGACGCCTGCACCGCGAACCAGCACACGATCGTGTCGCGCCGCCTGCTGGAGACCTACTCCATGGTCCGCTTCGGGCTCGGCCCGGACACGGCGAGGTTCTAGGTAGGCTCACCCGTATGGCCGACACGCAGTACGAAGACCTGCTCCGCCACGTCCTGAAAGAGGGCGTGCGCAAGGAAGACCGCACCGGCACCGGCACGCGGTCGATCTTCGGCCATCAGCTGCGCTACCCGCTCGCCGCGGGTTTTCCGCTGATCACCACCAAGAAGGTGCACTTCAAGTCGATCGCCTACGAGCTGCTGTGGTTCCTGCGCGGCGAGAGCAACGTCAAGTGGCTCCAGGACCACGGCGTGACGATCTGGGACGAGTGGGCCTCGCCGGAAGGTGAGCTGGGCCCCGTCTACGGCGTGCAGTGGCGTTCCTGGCCGGCCCCGGACGGCGGTCACGTCGACCAGATCGCCGAGGTCCTGCGCACACTGCGGGAGAACCCCGACTCGCGGCGCATCATCGTGTCCGCCTGGAACGTCGGCGAGATCGCGCAAATGGCCTTGCCCCCGTGCCACGCGTTCTTCCAGTTCTACGTCGCCGACGGCAAGCTCTCCTGCCAGCTCTACCAGCGCAGCGCGGACCTGTTCCTCGGCGTGCCGTTCAACATCGCCTCCTACGCCCTGCTGACGCACATGATCGCCGCGCAGACCGGCCTCGGCGTCGGCGACTTCATCTGGACCGGCGGCGACTGCCACATCTACGACAACCACGTCGAGCAGGTCGAACTGCAGCTGGGCCGGGACGCGCGCGAGTTCCCGGCGCTGAAGATGGCGGACTCCCCCAGCCTGTTCGACTACTCCTACGAGGACTTCACGATCGAGGGCTACGACCCGCATCCCGGCATCAAGGCTCCGGTGGCGGTGTGATCGGCCTGATCTGGGCCCAGGCGCCCAACGGCGTGATCGGCCTTGACAACGCCATCCCGTGGCGCATCCCGGAGGACATGAAGCACTTCCGGGAGGTCACGGCCGGCGCGGCAGTGCTGATGGGCCGCCGCACCTGGGAGTCGCTGCCCGAGCGGTTCCGCCCGCTGCCGGGCCGCCGCAACCTGGTGCTCTCGCGCACCCCGCAGGAGGGCGCGGAGACGTTCGAGTCGCTGGACAAAGCGCTCGCCGCGGTCACGGGTGACCTGTGGGTGATGGGCGGCTCGGCGGTCTACGCGGCCACGCTGCCGTTCGCGGACCGCGTCGAGGTGACCGAGATCCGCGAACCGTTCGAGGGCGACACGTACGCGCCGAAGATCGACCGCGAGCCGGTGGACGTCGGCGAGTGGCAGCAGTCCCGTTCGGGCCTGCACTTCCGGTTCGTGAGCTACTAGCGCCGGCCGCCGAACTCCCACTCGTGGACCTCGATCGCGTCATACCGGTCGACGGTCAGCGTGGCTTCCGGGTCGGCCGACCTGACGAGCGCCGCCGTGCCCAGCCACGTACTGCCATCGTCGGACAGCAACGGCCCGTACGCGATCAACTCGTCCGGACGCCGGGGCACAAGGTCCACGGCCTCACCGGACCCGAACCCGAGCACCAGGTGGCCACCGCCGTCACGCCCGGCGGGAAAGTCCCACATTGTCCGCCCGAGCACGTTGCGCCACCGCCGCAGCAACACGTCCCGATAGGCGCCGGCCTGGTAGATCGGCTCGTCGAACACGAACGCGCGCGCCTGCTCCAGGGATGGCAGATCGACGATGTGCACGCTGCCGGTGACGACGTCGCCGGCGAAGGTCGGGCCGCGCGCGATCAGCTCGAAGGCGTCCATGTAGGACCAGTGCTCCTCGACCAGTCGCTCCCGTAGCGGCAACGAACCGGGCCGGTCCCGGTGGTAGCAGAAGAACTCCATCAGCCGATCTCCACCGCCCAGACCGGAAGCACGAACTCTCCCGCGGGCTCGCCGGGATCCTCGCCGCGCAGGTCTTGCCACGCGACGAACCCGCCGGGGTCGTCGAGGAACCCCGCCACGATGGCGGCCAAGGGCACCGTGCGATCGAGCTTCGTCCCGAACGGCAGCCGGTCCGCCGGCAACGACGTGGTCGAACACCTCAGCTGCCCGGCCTGCACGTCGTGCCACACGTAGAACGTCGCTGTTCTCCCCAGCGCGGCGACCCGCTCACCCTGCCGCCGGGCGGTCTCCTCGAACGCGGCCACGACGTCGGCGGCGACCGGTGACTCGCCCTCGGCCCTGCCGAGACCCCACGTGTTCTCCGCGGCATCGGCGGACGTGTCGTCGTTCAGCGGCAACGGCTCGTCCGCGACCTCGCGTATCCAGCCGACGAGCGTCAACGGCGCCGCGCCCGTGCGTGCCAGGCCTCGACGATCAGCTCTTCCAGCTCCCCCACCGCGATGTGCTCCAGTCGCACCAGGATCGCCGGGTAGCCGGTGAAGTGCGGCGTGGTGAAGTAAACCGACCCGTCGGCGGCCAGCAGGGCCTCCTTGGCCCCCAGGTCCGGCACCCGAGCGGCCAGGATCGGCCCCGACGGAGCCGCGGCCCCCAGCGCGGCCAGGTCGATCTTGCGCAGCGGCCGCTCCCACACGAAGAGCTTCTCCTTGACCCGCCAGTCGACGACGCCCTCCCGCACCCGCTCCGTCACGTCGGGCATGGAGGTGGCGATCCTGCGCACGTCGTCCCAGGTGGCCATCAGAACTCCTACAGGTGGTCCGGCGGACGCTGCTGCTCGGCCAGGAACCGTTCGAACTCGGCGCCCAGTTCGTCCGCGGAGGGCAGATCGGTGTTCCCGACAGTCTGGATGAACGCGTCGTACTGCCGCTCGAGCGCTTCGACCACCTGGGCGACCTCCTCGGACTCCGCGACCTGCCGGTGGATCTCGGCGTCGGCGGCCTGGGCCGCGTCGAGCAGAGCACCGATCGGCAGCGCCAGTCCGGTGGCGCGGGCCAGCGCGTCCAGCAGGGTCACGGCCGCGGTCGGGTAGCTCGACTGCGCCAGGTAGTGCGGCACCTGGGCGGCGAAGCCCATCGCGTCGTGACCGGCCTTGCCGAGGCGGAACTCCAGCAGCCCGGACACGTTGCCCGGCACCTGCACGCGGTTGAAGAACGGCTGATAGTCGGCCACCAGCTCGGACCGGGTCGCGTGGCCGATGACGTTGAGCGGACGCGTGTGCGGCACGCCCATCGGAATGCCGTGGTAGCCCACGGTCAGCCGGACGCCCCAGCGGTCGATCAGCGCCTGCACCGCGAGCACGAACGCCTCCCAGCTGCGGTCCGGCTCCGGGCCGGTGAGCAGCAGGAACGGGTGACCGGCGCTGTCGTGCAGCAGGTGCACGACCAGTTGCGGGTCGGCGTAGTCCTCCCAGTGGTCGGTCGCGTAGGTCATCAGCGGCCGGCGTGACCGGTAGTCGATCAGGCTGTCGACGTCGAAACGGGCGACTACGCGGCTCTCCAGGGTCTCGAGCAGGTGCTCGGTGAGCAGGCGCCCCGCGGCGCCGGCGTCCATGAAGCCGTCGAAGTGGTGCAGCAGCACCGCACCGGTCAGGTCCGGCACCTCCGAGTCCACCTCGTACAGGTTGTCCGGGTCCAGCACCGCATGCCTCCAAAGCAATCGTTCCCGTCTCCTCCAAAGCCAACCATGTGGACACGGGACTGATTCCGCACGGGTCGATTAGCCCATACGGACCGAGTGAGCGCATCACCTCACGGGTACTCCAACGCGGTGGACAAGCGCTGGGTGACGCGTGGAGCTTTGGCCGCTGTCGTCTTCATCCTCCTCGGTACGGCCCTGTTCGTCTCCGGGCAGTTCCGGCCGTTCGCCGACGAGTCGATCGACCGCAGCCAGCCCGCGATGCTGAAGTCGGTGCGGGACCTGAGCCAGTTCCACGCGGCGGCGGGCGAGTTCCAGGTCGTGCTGGACATCGAGCAGGACGTGAAGTGGGTGCCCGCGGCGCTCGCCGGGGAACGCACGCTCTTCGTCGCGGCCGGGTCGGTCAACGCCTACGTCGACTTCGGCACCCTCGCCGATGACGGGCTGGTCCTGTCACCGGACGGCAAGACCGTCGAGCTGCGCCTGCCGAAACCGCAGCTGGACAAGCCGAACCTGCACCACGACCGGTCCTACGTCTTCAGCCAGGAACGCGGTCTGGTCAACGACCTGCAGGCGCTCGCGGGACCGCCGGACCAGCAACGGTTCTACGTCGCGGCCGAAGCCAAGATCGCCGAGGCCGCACAGAAGTCGGAGATTCTCAAGCGGGCCGAGGACAACACCAGGGTGATGCTCACCGGAATGTTGCAGGCCTTGGGATTCCAGGTGAAGGTCCGCACGGACTGATCGAACCGTCCTGTGCGGCCGTCCCGAACGTTCAGGGTGACCCGACCGCACCGGGATAGGATCCCTTGGTGGAAGACGATCTGATGGCCTGGGCGCCCGCTGCGGGCGCCGCGCCGGCAGCGGGGATCGCGCTGCCCGGCTACAGCGGTTTCCGCGTGATCGCGCAGGGCGGCGAGGGCACGATCTACCGCGCCCGCCAGGACGGTCTCGGCCGCGCCGTCGCGGTCAAGGTGCTGCAGGTGACCGACCCGGCGACGCTGACCCGCTTCCGCCGCGAGCTCGCGATCACCGTCGAGCTCGGCCGCCAGCACCCGCACATCGTCACGGTGCTGGACACGGGCACGCTTCCGGACGGCCGCCCGTGCATCGTCATGGAGTACTACGAACGCGGCTCGCTGCACGACCGTTTGCGCGCCATGGGCCCGTTGCCCGTGCCGGACGTCGTCTCCGCCGGCATCGCGGTGGCCGACGCACTGGCGTTCGCGCACGGCCAGGGCATCCTGCACCGCGACGTGAAGCCGCAGAACGTCCTGGTGCTGCCCACTTCCTACGTCCTGGCGGACTTCGGCATCGCCCGCGGCGCCGACGCGGGGCACTCGGCGTCGCTGCAGATGGTCAGCTACCGCCACGCCGCCCCGCAGATGCTGGAGGGCGCCACCCCGTCGTTCGCCGACGACATCTGGTCGCTCGGCTCGACCCTGTTCACCTTGCTGGAGGGCAAGCCCCCGTTCGCCTCGGACAACCCGGACGAGGACACGCTGCTCTCCTACGTGGGCCGCGTCAGCACCGCCGAACCCCGTTCCCTGACCCGTTTCGACGTGCCCGCGGCACTGGTCGGCGTGCTCAACCGCTGCCTGCGCAAGGACCGCGCGGAACGGTTCGCGTCGGCGTTGGAGCTGCGCGACGCGTTGATGGCGGTGAACGCCGGCGTCTCCACGGCACCAGCTGTGTCCATTGTGGACCCCGACTCGACGATGATGCTCGGCGAGCGCACCACGATCTTCCCGGACGGCCCGACCGAGGCGCCCGGTTTCGGCCCGCGGCCCAGGGTCGAGGAGGAGAAGCCCGCAGAGGAACCGGCCGAGGAGCCCGACCACTCGTGGCAGGGCCGGCTCGCCGACCTGACCTACCGCCAGCAGGACCTGCTGCACGCCGCCACCTCCCCCGCCGGTGGCCGCCCTGCCGGTCGTCGACCTGCCTCCGGTCGAACCGATGACCGCCCCGGTCCGCAGGAGCAGGCGCGGCGGGGTCCTCGCGCTGCTGGCCGTGGTCGCGGTGACCGGCGGCGTGCTCGCGGGCATGCTCCTCAACCGCAAGGACGACCAGCAATCCCAGCCGCCGGTCAGCACCACGACACCGCCGCCGGTCTCCGAGTCGACCGAGCCCATCCGCCGCCGGCCCGCTTCCGAACACCGACCCGAGGTTCATCCCGCTGCTCAAACGCGCCGAGTACCAGGGCCGCGGCATCGAGCTCGAGTGGACCGACCCGAGCGACGGCCAGGCCGAGTTCGTGGTGGTCGACGTGACCGGCGCCGAACCGGACGCCATCACCAGGGTCACCGGCGGCGGCACCAAATACCTGGTCGAGGACGGCGGCGACCGGCGCCGGTGCTTCCAGATCCTGGCGTTCGGCTACCAGGGCGAACGCGGCAGTTCCGCGAAGGTCTGCGCCACCAAGAACTGACGGGAGCCGGCTCCATGAGCAAGCGGTTCGGCCGGATCCCCTGGGGCCGGGTCGAGGAGACCCGCCAGCGCCGCACGCTCGCCGCGTGCGCGGTGGTGGTACTGGCCGCAGGCATCGGCCTCGGAACGCTGATCGACTCCCCCAGCCACCCGGCACCGACCCAAACCTCCCCGCCGCCTTTACCGTCGCCGTCGCCCGTGCCGCTGGAGTACTCCGACATGCCGTGCGACCCCGGCTCATCCGTGCTCGTGCTGCACTCGCTGGACGACTCGCTCGCCCCCGCCGACGTCAAACTGCTCGTCGACTACGAGACGATGTGGGTCAAAAACCGTGCGGACGCAGCGAATCCGGCCCTGAAGGGCCACGTTGCACACCTCAGCAGGCGGGACGACGTGTGCGCCGCGCTCGTCCCCGACAGCGTCGCCGGGGAGTTCACCCGCTTCGTGTGGATCGGTGCCTTCCCGACGGACATCGCGCCCGCACTGTGCGAGGCACTCCTCAAGGTCACCGGGAAGAACTGCATCCCGGCCGAGGTGGTGCGCTAGGCGCGGCCGAACTGCCGACTCACCGAGCGCACAGAACTGTCAGACCCCCTGAGTATTGTCGGGTTGATCAGGGGATCCACCTTTCAAGGGGACGCCTGCGAAAGCATGCTCAGCGCCGGAACAGCGGCCGCGGGTCGATCGCCCACACCACCCGGCGCCACCAGGAAGCCTTGCGCCGCACCGCTTTGCGCACCTGCCGGGCCAGCCGCCAGGGGCTCTCGGGCCACGACGCCTGGCCTGCCATCTGACCCGGCCCACGCCCGATCTCGGCCTGGCCCGGCACACGCTCGGCACCAACCGAACCCGGCCCACGCCCAACCCCACCCAGCCGCGGAGCGAACGCGGCCTGGTCCACCAGCACCGCCAGCCGCACCCCGGCCTCACCCCACTCCCGCCCGACGTCCGGCACCGTCCGGCTAGGCCTGGGCTTCAACCCCGCCAACTGCAGCGAGTCCAGCACCTCATCCCACGCCCCCACCGGCCCCGCACCCCGCAACCGCACCCGCCGCGCACCCCGAGCCGCGTACAGCGCGACGAGCAGCAACACCGGCGTCAACACCCAGAACGGGAAGCCCTTCGCCACCGAGGGCGCGGCCACCACGTCGGGCTGCACGGCCGTGGGCTGCACCAGCGGCGGCACGGAGGGCAAGGTCGTCGGTGTCGGCGTCGCGGTGGTGGACGCGAGCCGGTTCAGCACCTCGCGCTTGGAGGCCGCGCTCGGGCCGCTTCCGTTGCCCGACACCGGATCGAACGCCACCCAGCCCCACCCGGTGAAGTACACCTCCGGCCAGGCGGTGGCGTCCGCGGCCCGCACGATCCGTTCGCCGCCCTGCTCGGGCACCGGCTGGAAGCCGACCACCACGCGGGTCGGCAGCCCGACGGCCCGCGCCAGCACCGCGTATGCCGACGCGAACTGCTCGGCCGTGCCCGCCCCGGCGCCGGCCTCGCCCGCGCCGCCGAACAGGAACGTCTCCAGCCGCGCGTACGACGACCCGACCGGCGCCTCGGCGTCCGGTCTGCGGTTGAGGCGCACGACCTGCTCCAGCGCCACGGCCTTCTCGTAGGGCGTGCGGGCGCTCGCGGTGGCCTGCCGCGCGTACTCCGCCAGCGTGAACGGCAGCCGCGGCAACGCCGTGTAGCGCGTCGCGTCGGCAGGCACCGAGGCCTCGGCGAGATCGGCGTCGGCCGGCGTCTCGACCACGCCGCGCACCGTGTAGCTCAGGCCGGTTCGCAGGCCCTCGGCGACCACGAGCGACCCGGTGTCCGGATCCACCATGGCGTTGCTCAGCGACACCGCCTGCGGCTTGCCCACGCCCGGCAGCCACTCGCCCTGCAACCCGGTGATCGTCAGGTCGGCGCTGGCGTCCTGGAACTTCCCGCCGGTCGGCAGGTCCGGCGCGTCGACCACGCCCAGCGGCCCGTACGTGCTGGCCGCCTCCCACGACGCCCCCGAGTAGCGGCTGAGCGTCACGAGCCGCACCGGCACGTCGGGCCCGCGCATCCGGAACAGCTCCGCCTCGCCCTGCGCGGCCCAGGCGGCGAGCTGCGGCAGCGGGTTCGCGATGGCCACGGCGGTGACCGGCGGGGTGACCAGCTTGCGCGGCTCGAAACCGTTGGCGGGCAACACCATCGTCAGCAACGTCAGCGCGGCCAGCGCGGTGGCGAGCACCGCGGGCGGCACCACGGGCCCGCGCCGGTCGATGATCAGCCACCCCAGTGCCAGCAGCACCACCAGCGCGAGCGCGACCAGGCCGTAGCGGTCCGAGCGGCCCGTGGTGAGCAGCGCCGCCGACACGTACAGCGTCGCGGCACCCAGCGCGGGCACGAACAGCGCGGTACCGCGCCTGGTGATCGACAGCACCGTCGCCGTGGAGACACCGATGATCAGCAGGAGGCCCGGCACCAGCAGTTCGGGCGTGGCCGGTGCGGGACGGGCGGCGGTGAGCAGGCGGGGCACCGTGTCGAGCAGGACCCACGCCGGGTCGCGGTCCGGCGACGCGCCGCGTGCCGCGAAGAAGCCGCCCGCCATGGCGAGCACCATGACGGCGAGGCCCGCGAGACCGGCCGGCACGAGCCGCTTCAGCGGCAACGCCAGGAATCCGGCGAACGCGGCGAGTCCGAAGTAGACGGTCGCGCCGTCCCAGGCCGGGGCCAGCTGCAGCGAGCCGACGACGAGAACCGCCGCCACCCACGCGTACCTCATCGCGCCACCACCGCGTTCCACGAGTCGACCAGGTCCTCCGCCTTCGGCCCGCTGATCACCAGCACCGACCCGGTCGCGCCGAGCCGCTGCTCGTCCTCGACCACGAGCACCGTGCCGAACGCCGCCCGCCCGGCCTCCAGGACCAGGGCCGGCACCGTCGTACCGCTGACCACCGCCACCACGTCGAGATCCCGCACCGGCACGGAGGGCCGGCCGTCGACGTCGCGCAGTTCCAGATCGGCCAGTGCCGCCAGGATCGGCGCGGAGTCCTGCGTCTCCTCGATGTCGACGCCGCCGGAAGAAGTCAGCAGCCGCACCGGATGTCCCTGCTCCAGCGCCGCGGTGACCAGCGAGGCCGCGACCTCGACCGCCTCCTCGAACCGTTGCTCCTGCGCGTACGACGCGCGGCTGTCGTCCAGCAGCACGGCCAGGTGCGGGCGCGCCGGGTCGGCGTCCTCGCGGATCATCAACGTGCCGGTGCGCGCGGACGTGGCCCAGTGCAGGCGCCGCAGGTCGTCGCCCGGCACGTACTCGCGCAGCCCGACCAGGTCCGTGCCACCACGTTCGACCCGCTCGTCGGCGCCGACCTGGCCCCGGCGCGCACCGGACGGCAGGCCGCGCACCGGCAGCACCCGCGGCACGACCCGCACCCGCACGACCTCGCCGAGCACCGTCCTGGTCTGCGCGAGACCGGCCAAACCCTTACGCCGCAACGTCAGCGGGCCCACGTCGAACACGCCACGCCGCTCGGTCGGGATCGCGTAGCCGACCGACTCGACGACACCGGGCCTCAGCAGCGGCACGTCGACCTCGAACGGCGAGCCCGCCACCAGGTCGACGGCGTCCAGCGCCACCGGCCACCGCCCGCGGAGCGATAGCTCCAGCCGGCCACCACACCGCGCCAGCCGGGGCACGGTGCGCGGCCGCACGGTCCGCGACACCGACAGTGGCGCGGCGATCAGCACCGAGCCGATCGACGCGACGACCAGGGCCATCAGCGCGAGACCGAACGCCGCCATCCCCGGATACCGCCACCACAGCCCGACGGCGAGCATCAGCACGCCCAGCACCGCCGTTCCGGTGCCGCGCAAGGTGAGTCTCATCGCGGCCCAGATCATTGGGACTGCGGCTTGGGCACCGGCACCCGCGAGAGCACGTCGGCCAGCACCTCGGACGTCGTCACGCCCGCCAGCACGCTCTCTCTGGTCAGCACCAGCCGGTGGGCCAGCACGGGCTCCACGATGTCCTGAACGTCCTGCGGCACCACGAAATGCCGGCCCTTCGACGCCGCGTACACCTGCGCACAGCGCACCAGGGTCCGCAGACCACGCGTCGAGGTGCCGAGCCGCAGGCGCTCGTCGGTACGCGTGCCCGTGCCCAGCCCGGACACGTACTCCAGGATCGGGTCGGCCACGTGCAGCAACGACAGCCGCCCGCTGAACGCGCTCACCTCCCGCGGCGACGAAACCGTGCGCACGTCGGCGATCCGCCCCGCCCCGCTGCCCGGACGCAGCACGTCGAGCTCGTCCGCCACGGACGGGTAGCCGATCGACGTGCGCAGCATGAAGCGGTCCAGCTGTGCCTCGGGCAACCGGTAGGTGCCGTCCAGGTCGATCGGGTTCTGCGTCGCCACCACCAGGAACGGGTCCGGCACGGTGTGCCCGACACCGTCGATCGTGACCGTGCGCTCCTCCATGACCTCCAGCAGCGCGGACTGCGTCTTCGCGGCCGCACGGTTGATCTCGTCCGCCAGCACGATGTTCGCGAACACCGGACCGGGCCGGAACCGGATCTGACCGGTCTGCGGGTCGTAGACCGAGGTGCCCGTGACGTCGGACGGCAGCAGGTCCGGCGTGAACTGCACGCGCCGCGACAGCCCGCCCAGAGCGCCCGCGACCGCCCGCGCCAACGTCGTCTTGCCCGTACCCGGCACGTCCTCCAGCAGCACGTGACCGCCCGCGAACATCGCCACCAGCACCAGGTCGACCACGTCGCGCTTGCCGCGCACGGCACTCTCGACCGCGTCGCCGAGCCGCGTGTGCAGGTCGCGGAACGCCGAGACCTCGCCGCTGTCGATCACTTGTCCTCTTCTCTGCGAACACCGATGCGCAGCAGGAACGCGCACGCCAGCAGACCCAGGCCACCCGCGCCCATCGGCGCCGTGTCGGCGCCGGCCGGAGCCATCCGCGGGATGCAGCCGGGCTTTCCCTGACACTCGTCGAGGATGTACAGCGCGTTCTTCGGAGCCGATTCGACCTGACCGCCACCGCTCGCCGCGTACGCGCGCACCACGATCGAGTTGCTGCCCTCTTCCAGGTCGACCGCCCCGACCGTCGCGCTGCAGGCGATGCCGGTCGAGTAGCCCTGCGTCTTGTTCACGATCTCGCAGCGTCCGTCGTGGCTCGCCCAGTCCGCCGGTGGCGCCATGTTCACCGTGCGCCTCGCGGACATTCGCCCACCGGTGATCGACGTGATCACCGCAGCACCCGCGGTCGGCAACGATGGCGGCGGCGGTGGCGGAGGAGGCGGCGGTGTAGTCGTGTCGACCGGCGGAGGCGGTGGTGGTGGCGGAGGTGGCGGCGGCGGAGGCGTGGTCGTGGCCTGCGGTGGAGGCGGCGGGTTGTTGGGCGGCGTCACCGTGAACGACGCCATGCCCGCGGCACCCGCGGCAGAAGCCGTGGAGGCGCGCACCGTCACGTCCAACCGGCCGTTGGTGCAGAACGTGGAACCCGTGCACGGCAACGACAACTCCGCCGACGTACCGGTCACCTGGGCCGACGCCGAACCGCCGGTGAACGAGCCGGAGCTCGCCACCGTGTAGCCCACGATCGGATCGGTCGACGTGACCGCGTTCCAGCTCACCGTCACGACCAGCGCCGAGGCGGTGCGCGACTTCTCCCGCACGGTCACGCCGGCGGGCGCGGCCGGACCGGTGCCGCCCGTGGAAGGCGGCGTCGACGACGGCGGTGCCGGCGGCGGAGGCACCTCCGGGGTCGGCCCGTTGTTGCCGGGGTTGCGCGGCGGTTTCAAGGGCTCGTTCGGGTTCGGCGGCGGGGGCGGCGGCACCGACGGCGGCGGCGAGCGGTCCGGGTCCTTCACCGGAAGCTCGGGGCTGCGGATCGTCAGCGACCGCGTCGCGCCGTCCGGGTCGACCAGCATGCCCGACGAGGAGCCCGGCACGTTCACGAACAGCCGGCCGTCGTCGAACACCAGCTCGGGGTCGGAGCCACCGGACGTGCGCACGTCGTCGCCGCCGCGCCGGCCACCGCGGTCCAGGATGATGACCTTGCCGGATCCCTTGCACGGCACGTAGACCTTGTCGCGGAACACGGCGGGCCGGCCCGGCTTCGGGCAGCCCAGCGCACCGACGTCGACGCGCAGGACGTCACGGCCGACGACCAGCACCACCACCGACGACGACGGCAGCGACGCGGGCACCAGGTCCAGCGGCGAGGTCTGCGCGGCGATCACCTCGGCGTCCGAGCGGTCGGTCGACGACGACACGTCCTCACCCGTGCCATCGCGCACCACGACACCGCCGTCGAGACCGATCAGCGTCACGCCCTGGTCGTGCGGCACAAGAACGGTGCGCGGCCCGGCACCGGTGACCTGGCGGTGCGACCGCTCCTGGAACCGCTCCTCGTCGTCGGACCAGTCGAGCGACCGCAACGTGCCGCCGTGATCGACCAGCCACAGCACCCCGCGCTCGTCCACCACGGCGTCGGCCAGCGGCTGACCGGCCTGCCACGTCTGCCCGACGTCGGCCAGCGTCAGCGGATCGGCGGTGTGCACGGTGCCGGCCGCGCGGTCGATGACGAACACCATCCCGTTCGCCACCAGCACCTTGCTCGACGCACCGGGCGGCGCCTGCCGGCGACCGGACGCGAGCAGCGTCGCGAGGTCGATGACCGTGATCTCGCCGGTGCGCCGGTTCAGCACGATCAGGCGGCCGTCCTCCTGCGCGATCTCGAGCTGCGAGTCCGGCCCGCTGATCTGCAGACGCGTCTGCGGCTTGCCCGACACCGGGTTGATCTGGACGACCTCACCTCGTTGGTCGTCACCCAGCCAGGTGAGACCGTCGGACACCTCGACCGAGGTGCGCGAGATGCCCTGCCCCAGCGCGGCGCCCGCGAGCATCAGCACGCCGAGCAGCGCCGCGACGAAACTTGCCGACTCCCGCCCTCCACCGGAGACAACGCGCCTCAACCGGTGCCACCAAACCATGTGCGCCTCCCTCGCCCGCCGGGGATGCTAACCCCCGGCTCTGACAACTTCGGACGGCGCAAGGTTCCCGGTTCGCCCGGTCAGCCGGCTGGCCGACATCAACGAATGTAATGACGGGGTCTGACACTTTTGGATCCCGAATGGCGCTAAGCCGAACCGCTCAACAGATAGGGCAGAGTGGACCTATGGAGATCCCCGGGATGGGACTGGCCAAACAGGCGCTCGGCAGTGTCATCAACACGGCCGTCGACACGACCACGGCGGTGGTCGCGGTACCCGGCCGGGTGCTGGGCCTGATCGGCGAGGTCGAGCAACTGGTCCGCAAGGTCAACGGCACGGTCGACGACATCAACGTGATCATCGGGAAGGCCGAGGCGCTGGTCGACCGCACCGGCAGCGTCGTCGCGGACGCCGAGAAGGCCGTCGACGAGGTCCGCGCGATCACGGCGAGCGCGAGCGACGTCGCCGAACGGGCCGGGCACGTCGTGACGACCGCGGGCCACACGGCGCACACGGCGCACGAGCTGATCACGATCTACGAGCCGATCGCGAAGCAGGCCCAGCCGCTCGCGAAGCGGTTCGTGGACGAGCTCTCGCCGCACGAGATCGAGGCCGCGATCAAGCTGATCGACGAGCTGCCGGTCCTGACCGAGCACCTGACCAGCGACATCCTGCCGATCCTCGCCACGCTCGACAAGGTCGGTCCCGAGCTGCACCAGCTGCTCGAGGTCACCAACGACGTGCGCCAGGCGATCCTCGGCATCCCGGGCTTCGGGTTCATGCGCCGGCGCGGCGAGAAAAAAGAAGGAGATGAAGGTGTGAAGGACGACGAGAACGGGTAGCCCGTCCCTCATGACGTCCCCGCATGAAGATCATCTGACCTGGTGGCTGCTCAGCGGCGTTTTCGGGCTGCTGTCCGCGACCAACGTCCTGCTGGCCGCCACGGAACGCACGGCCTGGCCCTACGTGCTCGCGGCACTAATGCTCGCCGCGAGCACGTGGAGTGCCAGACACGCGGTCAGACCTTCCCCGTCGTCTGGTTCGTCAGGTTCGAGGGTGCTCCGAACCGGAAGGGCCGCAGCCGATAGGTCGCGGTTTTCTCGTCTGGGAGTGTGATCAGCCCGAACGAGGTGACGTCCGGATCGAGCTGTGCCGCGACCCGGTAGTCGGCCGCGCCCGCCGGCTTGAGCTCGATCAGGTACCCCTCCTCGTCGGACGCGTGGTCCTCCCACGTGAACAGGATCCCGTTGGCGTGCTTCACCTCGGCCCGCACGTTGCGCGGCACCGACTCGGCTGAGGACACGGGATGTGTGCCTTTGCCGCCTTTGCGCGGTTCCGCCCACTCGTGCCCGTCGGTCTCCGGCACCTCCTCGCCCGGCGGCAGGCTGATGTCCACTGTGGGCGACGCGGGCCCGGTGAACGGCCGGACCCGGTAGTAGAACGGGGTTTCCGGGATCAGGTCGGGATGGCGGTAGGAGTTCCGGCCGGGTGGGCCGAACTCCAGGATCGTGTAGTCGCCGTCGGCCGCGTTCGCGTACTCGACGACCTGCCCGGCCGCCCCCGCCTCCGGACGCCAGTGCAGCGTCACGTCGGTCGGTGAGGTCAGCTCGGACGTCAGCACGGGGTCCCGCTGTTCCTGACCGCAGGCAGCCAGGAACAGCAGGAGCACCGATGGCATGGCGCTTCTAGTCAACAGAAGAGCTCACTTGCGCCAGAACCTGATGTTGCTCCAGACGACCGTCGCCGGTCCCTGACCACTCGCGGTCCGGTACGCGCCGAACTTGTCGTAGAAGCTCGATCCCTCGCTCGCGTAAGTGTGCTTGCGCGAGCCGTTGATGTATGTGCGGTGTTCAGAGGCAGTGTTGTGCACGGTGTTGACGCGCACGGTCGTGCCCACAGTGGCCCCGGTGGCGACGGTCGCCCCACCATGGACCGCGTACAGCCGGCCGCCGCGTTCGACGGCGAGCATGAAGAACGGGCCGGCGGTCGGGCCGTCCCGGAACGTCTGCTTGAGACTGACGCGGGTGCCACCGAGACTCGTGATCCGGAAGCTGCCCTCGAACTGACGCGTGCCGCCCGAATAAGTGGCGTAACGGCGTTCGGCACGCTGGTCACCGGAGGCGGTCGAGCAGGTCAGCCGGAACTCGAGCCCGCTGACCACACCGCATCCGCGCTGCTGGACGGTGAACGACGGGGAGTAGCTGGTCCACGGGCCGGTTTCCACCTGGGCCTGTGCGGGCGAGCCCGACAGGAGCAGACCGGTCGCCAGTGCGAACCCCGCGACGTTGCGGAGCCGTTTTGACATGCCAACCTCCAAGCGCGCTGAAGACAGCGCGATACAAGGGGGGCGGTGACGGCAGAGTATCCGATACTGATCGAATGTTCGACCTTCACCGGCTACGACTTCTGCGGGAGCTCTCCCAGCGCGGCACGCTCGCCGCCGTCGCACAGGCGCTCAACTACAGCCCCTCGTCGGTCTCCCAGCAGTTGTCGTTGCTGGAGACCGAGGTCGGCGTGCCACTGCTGGAGCCCGTCGGACGGCGGGTGCGCCTCACCGCGCAGGCCGAGATCCTGGTGCGGCACACCGAGGAGGTGCTGGCCCGGCTGGAGCAGGCCGAGTCGGAGGTCGCCGCGTCGCTGCACGAGGTCACCGGAACGCTGCGGGTCGCGACGTTCCAGACCGCGGCGCTGGCGCTGATCCCGGCGACGCTGGCACGCATGCGCGACGAGCACCCGGCGCTGCGCATCGAGTTCCAGGTGCTGGATCCGGCGGAGGCACTGTCCGGTCTGAACGCCCGCGACTTCGACCTGGTCTTCCTGGAGGAGTGGCCGGACCAGCCGGAGGCCCGGTTCTCCGGCCTCGAGTACCGGGAGGTGTGCCGGGATCCGATCCGGCTGGCCGTCCCCCGTGGACTGCCGATCACCGAGGCCGGTTCGCAGCCGTGGATCATGGAGCCCGAGGGCATGCCGCAGCGCGCCTTCAATGTGAACTGGTGCCGCCGCAACGGTTACGAGCCGGACGTGCGGTTCTCCTCCACCGACGTGCTGGTGAAGCTGCGGTTCGTGGAACGGGGGCTCGCGGTCGCGCTGCTGCCGGACCTGGTCTGGTACGACCGAGAGGTGACCGTCGACCTGCACGAGGTGCCGGCGCCGCAGTCGCGTCTGCTGTTCACAGCGGCACGGGCAGGACGCGGTCAGCATCCTGCTGTGCACGCGTTTCGAGCGGCTTTGGCGCTTTCTGTAGAGCCGCTCCGACCCCCGCGGTGATCACCAATGCGATGGCGCACAACGAGACCACGCCGAGGTGCTGTCCCAGCAGCACGGCTCCGGCGAGCGCGGCGGCCGCGGGTTCGAGCGCGAGAGCGACGCCGAACGTGTTGGCGCGCAGGGTTTTGAGCGCCTTGATCTCCAGCGTGTACGGGATCGCGGACGCCAGCAGCGCCACCAGCGCGCCGAGCAGGAGGATCTTGGGCTCGAACAACGTGGTGCCGGCCGCCGAGAGCCCGTACGGCAACGTGAGCGCCGCCGCGATCAGGCTGGCGCCGGCGAGGCCGCCGATGCCGAGCCCCGCGGTCGCCACCTTGCGGCCGGCCAGGATGTAGCAGGCCCAGAACCCGGCGGCGACCAGCGCGAGCGCCACGCCCACCAGGTCGAGCTGTGCACCGGTGTACTCGCGGACGCCCAGGACGACGACGCCGGCCAGCGCCAGCCCGACCCAGACGAAGTCCCTGGCTCTCCTGCTCATGACCGCCGCCAGCCCCAGCGGCCCGAGGAACTCGATTGTGACCGCGACCCCGAGCGGGATCCGGTCGAGCGCGAGGTAGAACGTGCCGTTCATGCCCGCCATGGTCATCCCGAGCACGAGCGTCTCCTGGCGGAACTTCGGCCGGACCAGCACGGCCAGCATCAGCGCCGCGATGCCGAGCCGCAGCGCCGTGGCCCCCGGCGCGCCGATCTGGCCGAAGAGCTGGCTCGCGAACGCCGCGCCGAACTGCAGGGAGATGACCGAACCGAGAACCAGGAAAACCGCCATGCTCTACAGCCTTGTTGATCACCTCTCTTCGGTACAGCGAATGTTTTCGAGCGATATCGTTCGGTTTTACTTAACGTTTAGACTGGCTGGTGCGATGAGACGCAAACCCTCCTCCCCACTCCCCCAGCGCAACGGCCTGGACGCGGCCCGCCTGAGGCTGCCACCGTCCGGTCCGTGGCTGTCGTTGCGCGACCACCTGGTGGAGCGCCTGCCACGGGTGCCCTTGGCGCGGATCGAGGAGATGCTGCGCGAGGAGCGCATCTGGGACGTCTCCGGCCCGCTGGGCATCGACGCGCCGTTCACGCCGGACACCTACATCTGGTTCCACCGCGATCTGCCCGTCGAGGTGGACGTGCCGTTCCCGGTGGGCGTCGTCTATCAGGACGACGACATCGTGGTCGCCGACAAGCCCCACTTCCTGGCCACGATCCCGCGCGGCGCGCACATCATGCAGACCGCGCTCGTCAAGCTGCGTGAGTCGCTGGGCCTGCCCGACCTCTCCCCCGCGCACCGGCTGGACCGGGTGACGGCCGGGCTCGTGCTGTTCGTGGTGCGCCGCGAGGTGCGTGGCAAGTACCAGACGATGTTCCGCGATCGCCTGGTGCAGAAGGAGTACGAGGCCGTCGCCGGCTACGACCCGGCCCTGGAACTGCCCCGCGTCGTGCGCTCGCGGATCGTGAAGGAGCGCGGCATCATCACCGCGTTCGAGGTCGACGGCGAACCGAACGCCGAGACCCACGTGTCCCTTGTGGAGCAGCACGGGGCACTGGGCCGCTACCACCTGAAGCCGCTGACCGGCCGCACCCACCAGCTGCGCCTGCACATGTCCGGTCTCGGCGTGCCGATCGTCAACGACGACTTCTACCCGGTGCTGCGGGAGCGCCCGCTGGACGACTTCTCCTCGCCCCTGCAGTTGCTGGCGCGGACGCTGTCCTTTGTGGACCCGATCTCCGGTGCCCCCCGTTGTTTCACCTCACGGCTGGCGCTGTCCGCCTGGTCATGAAACGTGGGTGCGCTGGGTCCCGATCGGTTGCGGCTCCCAAATCTCGCTCATCCGCTCGTGCAAACGCCGGGCCAGCGCGCTCATCTTCGGGTGGGTCTCGGTGAACTCCGCCACGACCCGCGCCCGGTACATCAGCCGGCCGCGCGCCGTCGTGCTGTACCAGAACCAGTCCTCGTCGAGCACCCTGGCGAGGTGGTCGGTGCCGTCACGGTCGAAGCGCTGCACCAGAGCGTCGCCCTGCACCAGCCACCCCACGCAGGCGTCTTCCAGCCCGCCCGAGAAGCCGCGTTCCTCGAAGTAGGCCTGCTCGGCGGCTTCACGCAGTTCCCGGGGCGTCTCCGTGACGGTCGCGCAGGTCGGGAACCCGATGCGGAGGTAGACGAGCTCGGTGCGCCCGTCACCCAGCGCCGCGCCTTCGAGGTCGACGAACCTGGCGCCCTGGTCGGTGTACATGTCGTTGCCGGGGCACGGGTCGCCGTGCAGCAGGTCGAACTTCCCCGTGTCCGCGAACACCAGTTCGTCCTCGGCACCACCGATCTCGACGCCCATCGCCCGCACGAACCGCAGGAACGGGACCGGATCCGGTAGCTGCTGCCGGGGCAGGAGTCCGGCCTGCTCAGGGCCGGTGGCCTGGTGCAGCCGGGCGAGGCCGCGGGCGTAGTCGACCACCCAGTCCTCGGCGGGCGGGTCGGAGCGCAGCCGCTCCAGCACGACGGTCCGGTTGTCCCGGTCGACGTCGAGGATGCGCGGGACCACGCCGGTGTGCTCGGCCAGGCGCAGCGCGGTGATCTCCCGGTCGAACGCCGCCTGATCGCCGATGACCTGCTTGATGATCCGGTCGCCGTCCGCCCAGACGGTGGACCGCTGACTGCTGCCGAGAAGCTCCACCCCACCAGTATCCGCCACTGGTGGGGTGGAGATCATCCTCAGGCGAGGGTGAGTGCGTAGAGCTCCACCCGCGGGTCGTTCGGCAGCGTCACCGAACGGACCGTCTTCGCCGCGTCCAGGCGCAGCGACTGGCCGAACAGGCGCACCGGCGGACCGTCGATCCCTTGGCCCGCCTTGATCCGGTGCGGCATCTGCAGCACTGCCAGTCCGCCACCGGCCCAGTCCGGCACAGTGGCCGTCACCTCGGCGGAAGTGCCGTCCGTGTACCAAACGGTGAACGCGGTCGACACCGGGCCGTTGTGCGACGCACCCACGACGTGCAGCCACGAGAACTGGCCGCCGGGCAACAGCAGGCCCTGACCCTTCGCCTCGACGAAGTTCGGTGCCGTCCCGGTCGGATCCGGTGCCTGGTAGGTGATTCCGCCCCACGTCACGGGACCGGCCGCGGGCAGCAGGGCCGCGTCGTAGCTCCAGCCACCGCCGTCGAAGTTGCCGGAATCAGGCGCGGCCACCGACGCCGTGCCATCGTGGTTCAGCTCCGGCGTCACGTCCACCGAACACGTGGCGAACGCGCACAACGCGGCCGGTTTGACCTCGACCACGGCCTTCAGCGACACCGACTCGACCTGCACCGAGACCTCGTACGAGCCCGGCGCGACACCGGCCGGCGCCGAGATGGTGAGCGGCACGGTCTTCTGCGTCGGCAGATGCCGCGACACGATCACCAACGGCTTCGCGCCGCTCACCTTCCAGCCCGCCGGCACCGTCACCTCGGGCCGCACCACCATCCCGGTGGGCGACTGCGCCAGCACGTCGAGCTGCAGGGTCAGCGACTGCGCGGCGTCAGAGGTCGGCAGCACGATCTCGGAGTTCCGCAGCGAAGCCGACAACGCACGCCGCGAGTCGATCCGGCCGTCGTTGCGCGACGGCGGCTCGTCCCCGCGCCCGGTGCCCCACGACGAAGGCTTCGACGACACGTCGTAGGCCAGCTTCCCGCCGCGCTCCAGCGCGGACCAGTCGAGCCAGGTCTTGCGGACGTCCCGCCCGTTCAGCGAGGCACTGCGGACGTACCGCACCGAGTCGGAGACCCCAGGCGCGGCAACGGTGAGCGTCCCGCCCTGCGTGCCGTACTGTCCGATTCGGACGGTGGCGGACGGGAACTGCGGCGAGGACAGGGCGAGGAACCCGGACCCGTTGAACGTCGGGTAGAGCCCCAGCGACGAGAACACGTACCAGGCCGACATCGTGCCCAGGTCGTCGTTGCCGGTCATGCCGTCCGGACCGGTCGTGAACAGCGTCATCGCCGCCCGCACGACCGTCGCGGCCTTCGACGGCGTGCCGGTCCACAGGTACATGTACGGCGCGAGCAGGTCGGGTTCGTTGTTGGGGTTGTAGGTCGGTTTGCCGTAGTAGTCGTAGGGCTCGGTGATCCAGTCGTGCCGAGCCGTGCCCGCCGGGTCGATCAGCAGCTTGTCGTAGGCGAAGAACGAGTCGAGCCGCTGCTCGGTGGCCTTGCGCCCGCCCATCAACGACACCAGACCGGCGGGATCCTGCGGGACGAGCCACTGGTACTGGTAGGCGCCGCCCTCGTGGAACTGGTGCGACGCGTCGACCGGGTTGTACGGCGACAGCCACGTGCCGGCGACGGTCCGCGGCCGGAAGTGACCGATGGACGAGTCCCAGAGATTGCGGTACCACTCACCACGATCAGCGAACAGCCGCGCATCGGTTCGGTGGCCGAGACCGCGCGCCATCAACGCCAGCGACGCGTCCGCGGCCGAATACTCCAGCGTGGCCGAGGCCGGGTGCACGCAGTCGTTGTCCCCGCCCTTGTGCGCGCAGTCCGTCCCGAGCTTCAGGCCGGACGGGACGTAGCCGCGATCCGAGTAGTACTCGACGCCCGAACGCCCGTTGTACGGCGAATCCGCCGGCGGCAAGGACAAGGCGTTCTTGCGCAGCAGCTGGTAGGTCTCTTCCTCGTAGCCCTTGAGCAGGCCCTTGTCCCAGGCCTCGACGAGGAACGGGGTGACCGGGTCACCGGTCATGATGTTGGTCTCGGAGGACGCCAACGCCCAGCGCGGCAACCATCCTCCGTCCCGGCCACTGGCCACAACGGACAGTGCGACGTCACGGGCCACCCGTGGTTCGAGGATCTGCAGCAACTGGTTCTGCGGCCGATACGTGTCCCACAACGAGAAGTTCTGGTACGGCGTGAAACCCGAGGCGGTGCGCACCTTCCCGTCGAAGCCCATGTACCTGCCGTCGACGTCACCGGCGAGGTTCGGGTGCAGCACCGAGTGGTAAAGCGCGGTGTAGAAGGCGACCTGCCGGTCCCGCGGTCCACCGGCCACCTTCACCGCGTCGAGCTGCGCCTTCCACGTCGCCTTGGCCGCGGCCACCGTGGCGTCGAAGTCATGGGCAGGAGCCTCCGCCGCGAGGTTCCTGCGCGCGCCTTCGAGCCCGGTGTAGGACAGGCCGACCTTCAGCACCACGTCGCGGTCGGCGGAAGCGTCGAACGTGGCCCAGGCACCGTTCCCGCCGGTACCGGCGGCGTCCCGGGCACCTGCCGTGGGAACGCTCCCCCGCCACGCGCCGAAGGACGCGAACGGCCGGTCGAACGTCGCCGTGAAGTAGACGGTGTGCTCGTCCTTGCCCGCGCAGAACCGGCCGTTGCGCACCCGGCCCTCGATGGTCCGGTCGCCGACGACGTGGATCTCGGAGTCGAGCACCGTCTGGTTGGACCGCCCGGTGTTGAACAGGACGTTGGCCGCGGCCGAGGACGGGAACGTGTAGCGCTGCCACCCGGTCCGCTGAGTGGCCGTGACCTCGGCGTTCACCCCGTATCTCGACAGCCCGACCCGGTAGTAGCCGGGCTGGGCGGCCTCGTCGTCGTGCGAGAAGGCCGACTTGTAGGCGTTGATGTCAACGTTGTCAACGGACCCGACTGTCGGCATCACCGGCAGCTCGCCCATGACGCCGCAGCCCACCCCGGACAGATGTGTCTGCGAGAAGCCGTAGATGGAGGTGGCCTTGTAGTCGTAACCACCCTGACCGCCCGTGTCCGGGCTGACCTGCACCATCCCGAACGGCACCGAGGCGCCGGGGAAGGTGTTGCCGAAGTTCTGCGTGCCAACGAAAGGGTTGACCAGAGACGAGGGGTCCGCGTCAGCTTGAACTGCCTGAGCTGCTTGAGCAGGAACTGTTAGACCCAGTAACAGCCCGGCTACCACCAGTGTCCGCATGAAAGGCAGTATTGCCCGATCGTCGCCGCCCCGACACCCATCGGAGGTCGGCGATCCGCCATTCGCGCTGAAATCTCCGTGCCGCCGGGGTATGCAGGAACTATGCCCGTACAGCTCAACCACACCATCGTCCACGCCACCGACCAGGACCGCTCCGCCCGGTACCTCACCGACCTCTTCGACCTGCCCGCACCGGTGCGCTACGGCCCGTTCCTCGTCGTCGAGGTCGCGAACGGCGTCTCGCTCGACTACATCACCTCAAACGAGGAGATCGCGCCGCAGCACTACGCCTTCCTCGTCACCGAGGAGGAGTTCGACGAGATCTTCGGCCGCATCCAGGCGCAGCGCATCCCCTACTGGGCCGACCCGTGGCACTCCAAGGCCGGCGAGATCAACCACAACGACGGCGGCCGCGGCGTCTACTGGGACGACCCGGACGGCCACAACCTGGAGATCATCACGCGCCCCTACGGTTCCGGTTCCTAAAAGGTATAGACCAACTCTTGTGCTCGGAGTGCACGCCTGCCACCGTGAGAGCGGTAACACACAGTGGGCGCGCAGATGCTCTGAGGAGTTGGTTCCCATGCCCGGAACACGCGCCGCCGCCCTGATCGTCGCGCTGCTCGGCGTCTTCACGCTCGTGCAGCCGGCGACGGCGGCGCCGTTCATCGTCACCGAAGCCCAGTTCAACCGCATGTTCCCGAGCCGCAACAGCTTCTACACCTACAGCGGCCTGAAGTCCGCGATGGGCACGTTCGGCTCGTTCGCGAACCAGGGCAGCGACACGGTGAAGAAGCAGGAGCTCGCAGCGTTCCTCGCCAACGTCTCCCACGAGACCGGCGGGCTCGTGTACATCAAGGAGATCAACCAGAACGGCGACTACTGCGACGAGAGCAAGCCCTACGGGTGCCCGGCCGGCGCCAAGCAGTACTACGGCCGCGGCCCGATCCAGCTCTCGTGGAACTTCAACTACAAGGCGGCCGGCGACTACCTCGGGCAGAACCTGCTGGGCAACCCGAACCTGGTGTCCTCCAACGCCACCATCTCGTGGCGGACCGCGATCTGGTACTGGATGACGCAGAACGGCCCCGGCACCATGACCCCGCACAACGCCATGGTCGGCTCGCGTGGCTTCGGCCAGACGATCCGCAGCATCAACGGTTCGCTGGAGTGCGGCGGCAAGAACCCCGGAGCGGTGCAGAGCCGCGTCTCCAAGTACCAGCAGTTCACCGGGATCATCGGGGTGGCGCAGGGCGGCAACCTCTACTGCTGAGGTTGCTGACCTAGACCCTTGACTGGTCTGGACCATTGGTGCCAATCTCAGCGTTGTTCACATCCTTGATTCCTCGGGCGCGAAGACTCTCAGGAGTGAGTGACCTTGCTGAGAAAACGCATCATGGCAACGCTTGCGGCAGGCGTGCTGGCAGCCGCGTTGGCCGTCATCACGCCGACCGCCGCCTCGCAGGCAGAGGTGTCGGCGGAGGTGTCGGCACAGGCGTGCACGTACACGGACTGGGTCCAGGGTCAGTGGTACGTCACGGGCGCCATCGTCAGGTTCGAGGGCGCGTACTACATCGCCGAGCACGACAATCCCGGTTACAGCCCAACGGTTTCCACCTGGTACTGGGAACCGCACAACTGCGACGGTGGCGGCGGGGGTGGCGGCACCTGCACCTACACCGACTGGGTGCAGGGACAGTGGTACGTCGCCGGCGCCATCGTCAGGTTCGAAGGCAGCTTCTACATCGCCGAGCACGACAATCCCGGTTACAGTCCAACGGTTTCCACCTGGTACTGGGAACCGCACAACTGTGACGGTGGCGGCGGGGGCGGTGGTGGCGGCAGCTTCGTCGTCAGCGAAGCCCAGTTCAACCAGATGTTCCCCAGCCGCAACAGCTTCTACTCCTACTCCGGTCTCGTCGACGCGATGAACGCGTTCCCCGCGTTCGCGAAGACGGGCAGCGACACGGTGAAGAAGCAGGAAGCGGCGGCGTTCCTCGCCAACGCCTCGCACGAGACCGGCGGCCTGGTGCACATCCGCGAGATCAACCAGGGCAACGACCTCTGCGACGAGAGCCGGCCCTACGGCTGCCCGGCGGGAACGTACGCGTACTACGGCCGCGGCCCCATCCAGCTGTCGTGGAACTTCAACTACAAGGCGGCGGGCGACCACCTCGGCCTCAACCTGCTGAACAACCCGGACCAGGTGGCGACCAACTCCGCGACGTCGTGGAAGACCGCGCTCTGGTACTGGACCACGCAGACCGGGCCGGGCACCATGACGCCGCACAGCGCCATGGTCAACTCGCGCGGCTTCGGCGAGACCATCCGCAGCATCAACGGTTCGCTGGAGTGCAACGGCGGCAACCCCGGCCAGGTGCAGAGCCGCGTCACCAAGTACCAGCAGTTCGTCGGAATCCTCGGCGTGCCGGCGGGCGCGAACCTGTATTGCTAGAGATCCGCCCTACTAGGACTTGAGCTGTCCTATTTCGGTCATAGCTTCACTGCATGACCATGGAGCTCAACGATCTGCTGCACGAACTGAACGATCAGCGCCGCACGTTCCGCATCACGATGAGAGGCCTGACCGAGGCGGACGCGAAGAAGCGCTCGACCGTCAGCGACCTCACGCTGGGTGGGTTGCTCAAGCACCTCACCTGGTGTGAGCGCGGCTGGACGCACATCCTGACCGAGCAGCCCCTGCCCCCGCCCGGAATGCTGGACGGCGGCCAGTACACCTGGACGGGGGACGACTTCGAGGAACTGCTCGCGTCCTATGACGAAGCGGTGCGCGCGACCGACGAGGCCGTGCGCGCCGCTTCGCTCGACAAGCTGGTACCGCTGCCGGTCGCGCCGTGGGACCCGAACCCGGAACCGATGTCGATCCGGCGGATCGTGCTGCACGTGATCCGGGAGACCGCGCAGCACGCGGGCCACGCGGACATCATCCGGGAGACGCTCGACGGTCAGTCGACGACCGCGTCCCTGTACGAGTTCTAGGCCGGTTCCTGCAGGTCCGTTCGATGAGAGTCACGTTCTGAGTTGACCCTTCTGACAGGCGCGACTATCGCGGACGAGACCTGCAGGACGCGGCCTGGGCGCAATGCCGGTCGCTGAAGGGGTATGCGCAGGCTGTGGCTCGACGAGCCGCGTGTCGCGCGCATTCCAGCGGTGTGCTGATCTCGATGTTCGCGCTCTCATGGCGGGTCAGGTGTGTGCAAGTACTACCAACTCGTGATCATCGAGCGCGTAGCTACTACCAACCTGGCTGTTCACGGCCTTGAGAGCGTTCCCACCACTGGCTCGGCGGCCGGGTCGACCACCTGCCGGTCGCCGTCGAGCTTCAGCGAGCCGACCGGGAAACGGCCGGACATCGTCAGGACCAGTTCGCTGGCCACCGGGCAGAGCGGCGGTCCGTTCGCCGCGGCCGGACAGCGAATTTCAGGCGGCGAGCTGCTCCCTCACCTGGGCGAGCGACGGGTTCGTGAGCGCCTTGCCGTTCGGGAAGTGGACGGTCGGCACCGTGCGGTTGCCGCCGTTCACGCTCATCACGAAGTCCGCCGCACCGGGCGTCTCCTCGATGTTGATCTCGGCGTACTCGATGCCCTCGCGGTCGAGCTGGCTCTTCAGGATCCGGCAGTAGCCGCACCACGAGGTCGAGTAGACGGTCAGCTGGTCGGGAGCCATCAGGCGCACTCCTCGTCGAGGTTGGTCGAAGTCATGAGTATCAACGCTCGGCGAGGAGTGCTTCATCCCAGGGTGCGGCACGTCACTTCGGGTGCTTGAGCAGCCTGGAACCGGGCCGCTGGGACTCGAAGTCGAGCTTCGCCCAGTTCTTGTCCTTCGGCACGGACAGGACGCGGGCCTCGTCGAGCAGGCCGTCGAACGAGCGCTTGCGGCTGTTGCTTCCGGGCGTCTTCTCGTTGTTGCCGATGGTCACGGGCTCGGTGCCGGTGGTCTTCCACGCGTTGGTGTCGGTCTTGCCGACCTCCAGCTTGCCGTTGATGTAGTAGTAGGCGTTCGGCTTGTCGAGGACGAACACGAAGTGGTACCAGGTGTTGTTCTTGACCTTCGTGTACGAGCCCGACGGCAGCGGGCACCAGTCGTAGTTCGCGACGTCGATGCACGGCTCGGTCTGGTCGCCGCTGCCGAAGTAGTGGATCCGGAAGCCGGTCTCGCCCTTGGCGAACATCGCGATGTACGCGGCCGGATGGGTTTTCGCGTTCGACCAGATCGAGAAGGTGCCCTTGCCCGGCAACGGGTTGAACAGGCTGCTCGACTCGCTGCCGGGCAGCAGCACGTACTCGCTCCTGGCCCGGTTGAGGTTCAGCGCGTTGCCGATCACGCCGGTGCCGGTCGCGTCACCGGTGATGTTGACGCCCTTGCCGTTGAGGGTGCCGGCGGAGTCCTTGTAGCCGTTGGCCGCGCCCTTCTCGGCGAGGTGATGGGCGGTGATCCAGCCGTCGGCCTTCCGGAAGACCTTGGTGCCGTCGCTCTCCGACGACGCCGCGGGATTGCCCCACTTGAACGTGATGGCCTGAGTCGCGTTGTTGCCCTTCACGTCGGTCCGCACCCAGACCGCCGCCTGCCGGGCGGCCGCGTCCCACTTCTCGATCTCGTACGGCAGCGGGGTGCCCGCCGCGTCGGTGAACCTGATGTCCGCGCCGTCCGGCCTGGCCTGGCCGAAGTCGAAGTTGGTCGCGTCGAGCCGCACCGGCACCGGGAAGCCCGGCACGGCGCCGGGAACGTTCGCTCCCGCGGCCGAGGTGTCGATGGTGATCTTGCGCTGGTGTGCCCAGTCCGCCCGCGCCTGCGACGTCACGGCCGGCAGCAGGAAGCCGGCGAGCAACGCGGCCGTGGTGGTGAGAGTGCGCCCTGTCTTGTGCATGTGCTCCCTTTGTCCGGGGCGGCGGACATACAACGTCCTACTGGAAACTTTGTTGCCTGTCATCCCCGCTTCACCCGGACGGACCAGCGGGGACACGACCGCCGGTCAATCGTCAGCCAATCGTCAGGTTAATTCACCGTACCGTGGGACAGCATGGTTCGCGCATGCTCGGAAATTTCGGGCATGCATTTAGTCCTGCTTTCCTTCATGTATTGCCGAGCTATTCAGTCACCCATTCGGCGGCCCTTCCCAAAGGAGGGTTTCCGATACTGTCTGAATTCCGCCGCCGGTACTACCTCACCCATGAAAGAAAGGCTGGCCATGCTGAAAACGGTGGCGGCTGCTGCGCTCGCGCTCTCCGCGGTTCTTACCGCCTCGCCTGCCGCACACGCGATTCCCGATGTTCCCGACTACGTGACGATCGACGTGGTCACCGTCAACGGTTCCGGCTGCCCGGCCGGCACGGCCGCAGTCGCGTCCTCGGACGACCGCACAGCGTTCACGGTGACATACAGCCAGTACCTCGCCCAGGCGGGACAAGGCTCGTCGCCCACCGACTTCCGCAAGAACTGCCAGATCAACCTCCGTGTGACATATCCGCAGGGCTTCACGTTCGGCATCGCCCAGGCGGACTACCGCGGCTTCGCCCATCTACAGGCGGGGGCCACAGGTACAGAAAGAGGCAACTACTACTTCCAGGGCATGTCCCAGTCCGCCAGTCGCACGCACACCTTCGCGGGTCCGAAGAGCGACAACTGGCAGGCGACCGACCGCGCACAGGTAGCGGAAATCATCTACGCGCCGTGCGGTGAAGTCAGGCACCTGAACATCAACTCCGAACTGCGGGTGAACGCCGGCTCCTCGTCCAAGGCCAACAGCTTCATGACGATGGATTCGACCGACAGCAGCGTCAGCACGAAGTACCAGTTCTCCTGGAAGCGCTGCTGACGTCTGGCATCAATGCCGCCGCCGGTCTTTGTTGATTCTCATTCGGAAAGGTGCCCCATGCTCAACACAGTGGCCGCAGCCGCGCTCGCGATGTCGACGATCATCATCCCGCCCGGAGGCGCACCCGGCACCACGCCCCCGCCGGATCACATCACAATCGACGTCGTGACCATCATCGGTTCGGGCTGCAAGCCGGGAACCGCCGCGGTCGCGGTCTCCCCCGACAACAAGGCCTTCACCGTCACCTACAGCGAGTTCATGGCGCAGGTCGGCCCGGAGGCCAAACCGACCGACTTCCGCAAGAACTGCCAGCTCAACCTGCGCGTCAACGTGCCGTCCGGCTTCACCTACGGCATCGCGTCCACCGACTACCGCGGCTTCGCGCACCTCGAACGCGGCGCCACGGCCCTGGAGAAGGCCAACTACTACTTCCAGGGCATGTCGGAGACGCAGTACAAGCAACACAACTACAGAGGCCCGTTCAGCGACGACTGGCAGGCGACCGACACGACCGACGTGGCCGCGATCGTCTACCACCCGTGTGGTGAGAAGAGAAACTTCAACATCAACACGGAGCTGCGGGTCATGGCGGGCACGTCGGACCCCAAGAAGGTCACCAGCTTCATCTCGATGGACTCCACCGACGGGGCGATCGAGACGACCTACCACTTCGCGTGGAAGCAGTGTCCGCCCAGGCCATGACCCCGCCGGGTGCTCCGGGTCGTCGCGTGCGTGCGACCCGGGGTGCCCGCACCAGTGCTAGATCAAGAACCGGTAGGCGGTCGAGCCCGGCGCCACGTGCTGGATCTTCAGCGGTGACTCCTTCATGCGGCCCCACAGCAGGTCGTACTCCTCGCGCCGGCCGAGCTCGATGCACACCAGCGCGGCACCGGTCTCCCGGTTGTCCCGCTTGATGTACTCGAACAGCACGATGTCGTCGTCCTTGCCGAGCACCTCGTCGAGGAACCGCCGCAGCGCGCCCGGCTCCTGCGGGAACTCCACCAGGAAGTAGTGCTTCAGGCCCCGGTGGATCATCGAGCGCTCGACGACCTCGGCATAGCGCGAGACGTCGTTGTTGCCGCCGGACAGCAGGCACACGACCGTCGAGTCCGGCGCCACCGAGATCTCCTCCAGCAACGCCGCCGAGGCGAGCGCGCCCGCGGGCTCCGCGATGATGCCGTCGATCTGGTACAGCTCCAGCATCTCGGTGCACACCGCGCCCTCGGCCACGGTGAGCAGCTCGGCACCGCTGTCGCGCACCATCGGGAACGTCACGTCACCGGCCCGGCGCACCGCGGCGCCGTCGACGAACGAGTCCACCTCGGGCAGCGTCACCGGGTGGCCGGCCTGGATCGCGGCGATCATGCTGGCCGCGCCGGCCGGCTCGACGCCGACGATCCGCGTGCGCGGGAAGCGTTCCTTGAACCACGTGCCCACGCCGGACAGGAGCCCGCCGCCGCCGATCGGCACCACGACCACGTCGGGGGCGCCGCCCAGCTGCTGCACGATCTCCAGGCCGACGGTGCCCTGACCGGCGACGGTGCGCGGGTCGTCGAACGCGGGCACCAGGGTCGCGCCCGTGTTCAGCGCGTACTCCTTCGCGAGCGCGGCCGCGTCGTCGTAGGTGTCGCCGTCCACGACCAGCTGCACCATGCCCTGGCCGAGCGCCGAGATGCGGTCGCGTTTCTGGCGCGGGGTGGTGCGGGGGACGTGCACGCGGCCCTCGATGCCGAGGCGGCGGCACGCGTAGGCCATGCCCTGGCCGTGGTTGCCCGCCGAGGCGCAGACCGCGCCGCCGAACGCGAACTCGGTCTGGCAGAGCAGGTTGAAGGCACCGCGCAGCTTGTACGACCGGCCGACCTGGAGGTCCTCGCGCTTGAACCACACACGCGCGCCGGTGCGCTCGGACAACCGCTGGTTCACCTCGAGCGGCGTGGTGCGGGCGACTCCACCGAGCCGGGCTGCGGCCGCGGACACCTCATCAGCGAAGGACATGTCAATACATCTTCCGTGAACGACTCGGGTCTGGCACGCGTACCCCTAGAAAGACAGGGGAGGTGCTTGTGTTTCGCCTTGTGGGCGTTCTGACGCTACTCATGATGCTCTCCGCGGTTCCCGCGCACGCCCATGGCGCGCCCACTGACCCTCCGAGCAGGGCTTTCCTGTGCTCGCCAGGTCAGTCCACAGCATCATCCTCGCCTTGCCGCAGTGCCGTCCAGGCGGGGTTGCCGTCCAAGGAGTGGGACAACATCCGGCTCCCGAACGTGCGGGGGCTCGACACCCAGCGCGTTCCGGACGGCAAGCTGTGCAGCGCCGGGCTGGCGCCCTACGCCGGGCTCGACCTGCCGAGCGCGAACTGGCCGGCCACGAAGCTCAAGAGCACGGCCTTCACCTACCGCGCGACGATCCCGCACCAGGGTTCGTTCCGCTTCTACGTGACGCGCGACGGCTACTCTCCGGCGAAACCGCTCCGGTGGGCCGACATGGACCAGTTCCTGAACGTCCCCTCTCCCCCGCTGGTCAACGGGAGCTACGAGTTCAAGGTCCAGCTGCCGCAGAACCGGACCGGGCGGCACCTGATCTACACCGTCTGGCAGAACACCGACACGCCGGACACCTACTACTCGTGCACCGACGTGGAGATCGCGGCCCCCGCCCGTACTCCGGCACCGGCGAAGCCCGCGGCACCGGCGGCCGCTCCGCCGATCGCCCAGCCTCCATCCGAGCAGCCGTCCGCGACGCCGTCGGCGTCCCCCTCCTCCGCAGCGCCGAAGTCGAGCACGCCGCGACCCGTTCCCGTTGCGTCGAGTGCCGAACAACCTCCGTCCGCGACAGCGAGGTTCGGCATGTCCGCCGTGGTGGCGGCACTGGGCGGCCTCGCCGTGCTGGGCGGGTTCATGTTGTGGCGCAAGCGAATACTGTGAACGTCCCGGTACCCGCCTGGTCCAGACCACCCCTACGATGATCTTCGGGCGCGCAACCCTGCGACATGAAGGTGTGTGCCCGCATGGCTCGAAAACTGCTGGCGTTGCTGGCAATGCTGGCCGCGACCCTGGTCCCGGCACTCGTCTCGGGAACGGGTCCGGCCCAGGCCGCGCCGTTCAAGGTGCTCGGCTTCTACTCGGGCAACCACGACCCCGCCCACATCGCCTTCGTCAACGAGGCGAACCCGTGGCTGACCAGGGCCGGGCAGGACAACGGCTTCACCTACGAGGCAACGAACGACTGGAACCGGCTCAGCAACCTCACGCCCGCACAGGCCAAGGTCGTGGTGTTCCTCGACAACCTGCCGAGCGGCACGCAGCGCGCCGGCTTCCAGCGGTACATGGAGGCCGGTGGCGCCTGGTTCGGCTTCCACGTCTCGGCGTTCACCCAGAACGCGAACGAGTGGCCCTGGTACCACAACACGTTCCTGGGCAAGGGAAACTTCGTCAACAACACCTGGGAGCCGACGACCGCGGTCCTCAAGGTCGAGACCCGCACCCACCCGTCGGCCCTGCGGTTGCCGGAGCGGTTCACCTCGTCGGTCAGCGAGTGGTACAGCTGGTCGCGTGACCTGCGCCAGAACCCGGACATCCAGGTTCTCGCGAGTGTCGACCCGTCGAGCTTCCCGCTCGGCACCGACCCGAACCAGCAGTGGCGCAGCGGCTACTACCCGATCATGTGGACGAACAAGAACTTCAAGATGATCTACGCGAACTTCGGCCACAACGCGATGGACTACCCGAACAACCGGCCGACGTCGTCCACGTTCGCGAGCGCCACCCAGAACAACTTCCTGATCGACAGCCTGCTGTGGCTGGGTGGCGGTGGCACCCCGCAGCCGCAGCCCGAGTGGAAGACGCTCGCCAACAAGGGCAACGGAAAGTGCGTCGACGCGCGCGCCGCGGGCACCGGCAACGGCACCGTCATCCAGCAGTACACGTGCAACTCGACCACGGCGCAGAACTTCCGCGCGGTCGCCACGACCGACGGCTTCTCCCGGATCGAGTACCGCAACGACGCGACCAAGGCGGTCGACGTGAGCGACGTGTCCAGTGTGGACGGTGCCGGTATCCACCTCTGGACCTACGGTGGCGGCAACAACCAGCAGTGGCGGGTGTCGACCGCGGCGGACGGCTACTCGACGATCACGGCACGGCACTCCGGCAAGTGCCTCTCCGCGCCGGCCGGCAACACCGACGGCGTGCAGCTGATCCAGGCCACCTGCGACGGTTCAGCCGGTCAGGCGTTCCGCATCGGCTGAGTCCGGTCGTGAGTGGTTGTGGCCGGAGCGGCCATGACCACTCACGACCACCCGCTCCCCCAATGCCTGTTCGACGGCCCCGTGGGACGTGGCCAGGAACCCGTACATGTCGTTGAGCTGGTGCAGTGCCTGCAGCGCGTCCCGCCACACCGGGCAGGGCCAGGCCCGATGCCGCCCGTACCAGGCGCGGCACGACTTGCACCGATGCCGGTCGTTCGGCTCGTGCATCCGCAGCAGCCCGCGCCACCACGGCATCGCGGCCCGCAGCTGCTCACGCAGCTCGAAGACCTCGTCCGGCGAGTCCGTCCGCGCGAGCTGGTCCATGGTCTTGTAGACGACGTCGATCACGGTGCGGTGAAACGATCCCTGTCGTTCAGCAAGCGCCATTGTCCGGTGTCCTCCGGTAACCCCACCGCAGTTGAGACGGGCACGCGGGGAGTCTAGGTTGGCCAGAGGCGGGGTTTCAACTGGCGAAAATCCCGTCACCCGGATATTCCTTTTCGTGGGTAGAGAAATCCGAAATGCGCGCAACGGGGGAGCCGGTGATGACGGCAGGGGGACGGTCCCTGGCGGACAAGCTCAACCGCCTCTTCGCCCGGCACACCGCGCGCTCCGGCCAGGAGTACAGCAACGAGCAGGTGGCGGGAGCCATCGCGGACACCGGGGTCACCATCTCCCAGAGCTACATCTGGCAGCTGCGCAAGGGCAAGAAGGACAACCCCACGTTCAAGCACCTGCAGGCACTGGCGGGCTTCTTCGGCGTGCCGGTGAGCTACTTCTTCGACGACGAGGTCACCGACCGGGTCGACGAGCGGCTGCAGTCGTTGCGGGACGAGCAGACCAGGCTCAACGAGATCGCCGGGGGCAGCGAGGTGCGGCTCATGGCGATGCGCGCGGGCGAGCTGTCGCCGGACCGGCGCCGCCTCGTCATGGAACTGCTGGACGTCGTCTACCGGCAGGAACAGGCCGAGCGCGGCGAACGATGACCGGGGCCCTCGCGGCAGCGCTGCGCTGAGCTTAGGGTCCGGGGGTGGACCTGCCCGTGATGCCGCCGGTGAAGCCGATGCTCGCGAAGTCCGTGCCCGCACTGCCGCGCGGGGACGGCCTCTCCTACGAGCCGAAGTGGGACGGCTTCCGCTGCATCGTGTTCCGCGACGGCGACGAGATCGAACTGGGCTCGCGCAACGACAAGCCGCTCACCCGCTACTTCCCCGAGGTCGTCGAGCTGCTGCGGGAGTCGCTGCCGCCGCGGTGCGTGGTGGACGGCGAGATCGTGCTCGTGACACCGGACGGGCTGAGCTTCGACACGCTCCAGCTGCGGCTGCACCCGGCGGCCTCCCGCGTCCGCAAGCTCTCCGTCGAGACACCGGCGAGCTTCGTGGCGTTCGACCTGCTGGCGTGCGGCGACCAGGACGTCACCGGCCGGACGCTCGGCGAGCGCCGCAAGCTGCTGGAGGAGGTCGTCACCGAGATCCCCGGCATCTACCTGACGCCCGCCACGACGGACCCCGACGTGGCGCAGGACTGGTTCACCCGGTTCGAGGGCGCGGGCTTCGACGGCGTGATGGTCAAGCCGCTGGCCGGCGTCTACGAGCCGGACAAGCGGGTGATGTGGAAGGTCAAGCACGAGCGCACGGCCGACTGCGTGGTGGCCGGTTACCGCTGGCACAAGGACGGCGAGACGGTCGGCTCGCTGGTGCTCGGGCTCTACCGGGACGGCGAGCTGCACAACGTCGGCGTGGCGAGCAGCTTCACCGCGGCCCGGCGCAGGGAGCTCGTCGAGGAGCTGCAGCCGCTGCTGAACCCGGCCGATCACCCGTGGGCTGCGTGGGCGACCTACGAGGGGCCGGGCATGAACAGCCGGTGGAACCCCGAGAAGCAGCTCCAGGTCGTGCTGCTGGACCCGTCGCGGGTGGCCGAGGTGCGCTACGAGCACGTGCAGGGCGGCCGGTTCCGGCACACCGCGCGGCTCGTGCGGTTCCGGCCGGACAAGACGGCGCCGGAGTGCACGTTCGAGCAGCTCGAGGAGGTGCCGCCGGCCGAGCTGGACGCCCTGTTCGGCGAGGCGGAACGACGCAGGACAATCGAGCGGTGAAGGTCATCAGGCGCGACGGAACCCATGAGATCGAGATTCAGCGGTCGCGGTTCCTGTGCCACGTCGCCCGCGTCGCGTCCGAGCGTGAGGCGGCGGAGTTCTTCGCCCGGATCCGCAAGGAGCACTGGCAGGCCACGCACAACTGCACGGCGTTCCGGACGCGCGACACCCAGCGGTCCTCCGACGACGGCGAACCCGCGGGCACCGCCGGCGTGCCGATGCTGGAGGTGCTGACCCGCCGCGACCTCGTCGACACCGCCGTCGTCGTCACCCGCTACTACGGCGGCATCAAGCTCGGCGCGGGCGGGCTGGTCCGGGCCTACGGGCGGGCCGTCTCGGAGGCCGTCGACGCCCTCGGCACGCTCACCCGGGAACGTCACGAGACCGTGCTGCTCGCCGCCGACCACGACCAGGCGGGCAAGCTGGAGAACGCGTTGCGCGCCGCCGGTCACCACGTCGCGGACACCGAGTACGGCCGTGACGTCACCTTCACCGTGCTGACGAAGGAGCCGGAGGCGTTCGAGGTCTGGCTCGCCGCGCAGACCGGCGGCGCGGTGACCGCGATCCGGGGCGAGCCGGTCGACCTCGACCACTAGTGCTGACTCGGAACGTTGACCCGGTAGGCGGCGTGCAGTCAGTCGGCGAGCCCGGCACCGACGATCGCCACGATGTGGCCCAGGGCGGAGCCCAGCCCGGTCGGGTTCAGCGAGTACACCACGCGATGGCGCAGGTCCCGCGTGGCGAAGAACCCGTTGTCCCAGCCGGGGCGGGAGCCGGTCTTTCCCCACGCGTGCGCGCCGCTCGGAAGCCGGTAGCGCATCAGCCCGCCGGCGCTGTAGCACGCCTCGGTGCCGAAGCAGTACCTCGTGTTGGCCGCCGCACCCTTCACGTCCGGCACGTCGAACAGCAGCTCCTGCTGGGCGGGCGGCAGCAGGCGGCCCCGGAACAGCGCGGTGAGGAAGCGGTCCAGGTCGGCGGCGGTGGAGATCACGCCGCCCTCGGCCCACGGGTACGGGCTCTGCTCGGTCACGTCGTGCCCGCCGACGTGCACCCGTGCGTGGGGAGAAGGGATCGTCGGGTCGTCGGCGGCGGGGAGGCTGGTGTGCCTCAGACGCAGTGGCCGGATGATCCGGCGCTGCAGCTCGTGGGTGAACGAGTGGCCGGTGACCTCCTCGACGAGCAGGCCGAGGACGAGCGAGTTGAGCCCGTGGGAGACGCACTTCCCGGACGTGCCCTACCGGCAGTTCTGCCGGTAGGGCACTTTTCGGGCTACGTGCAGGGAATGACGTCCGGATCAGCGCCCGCCTTGGGCACCCACCGCACGTTCGCGAACGACGCCTGGAACGCGCCGTCCGTGTAGACCAGGAACGGCGTGTTGACGTTCTCCAGGTCCAGCCCCTTGTCGGCGAAGCAGTTGACCGCGATCTTCACGGTCGCCTTCTGTCCGATGGGGAGGTTCCGGAAGGTGTTCGTCGCGTCGACCTCGGCCAAGCACGGATACACGCAGTGCGCGCTGACGACCGTGCGGTTGGCCGGGGCCTGGTGCACGATCACGTCGAACGCGATGGCCGCGTTGGCGTTGCCGTAACTTCGCAGGTCGCTGCCCGTGGGGCCCTGCAGGTACACCTGGCCGGGGGCGGTGCCGGTCCACGTCGTCTTGAGCGCGTCCTGCTGGACGTTGACGTCGGACTGCACGACGTTGATCGACGCCTGCGAGGCCTGGCCGTCGGGACCGATCTCGAGGCCCCAGTTCTCCGCCGAGCCGATGTAGCTCTTGTACGGCGCGACGTCCGCGCGGTTGAAGATCTCGAGGTCCTCGGTCGCCGTGCCGCCACCGCCACCGCCGGAGCAGGTGCCGCCCATGCTGGTCTCGTCGAGCTTGCCGACGTCGCCGGTCTGCCAGTCGCGCAGGCCGTAGCCGAGCTTGAACAGCGGGTCCTGGCTCGGGTCGTTGAGCGGCGTCTGGCAGGCGCTGCGCGGCCACGAGTAGGACAGCTTGCCGGTGAACCCGTTGTGGCGTCCCTTGATCAGCAGGTCCGCGATGCCCTGACCCTCGGTACCGGGCAGCCAGGCGGCCACGAACGCGTCGGAGCGGTTGAGCTCCTTGTTCATGTACAGCGCGCGGCCGCCGACGTAGACGGTGATGACCGGCTTGCCCTTGCCGGACACCTTGTCCAGCACGGCGAGGTCCTGCGGGTAGAGGCGCGCGGCCTCCATGGTCCGCTTGCCGAGGTCGCCGACGCCCTCCGCGTACGGCGTCTCACCGATGACGGCGATGACGGCGTCGAAGTTCTTCGGGTCGACGTTGTCCGCGGTCTCGGCGAACGTGACGTTGGCGGCGCCCAGCGAGTCCTGGATGCCCTTGAGGATGCTGGTGGCGTGCGGGAAGTCGGCGTTGGTGTTGCCGGTGCCCTGCCAGCTCAGCGTCCAGCCACCGGTCTGGTTGCCGATGTTGTCCGCGCTCTTGCCGACCACGAGCACCTTGCTGCGCTTGGAAAGCGGCAGCACGCGCTTCTCGTTCTTCATCAGCACCGCGGACTCCCGCGCGGCCTTGCGCGCGAGTTCCTTGTGCAGCATCGCCTTCTGCTCGCCCGCGTGCTCGCGCTGCGAGGGCTTCGGCGCGTCGAACGTGCCGGCCCGCAGCTTGACGCGCAGGATGCGGGTCACCGCGTCGTCGATGCGCGCCATCGGGATCTCGCCGGACTCGACCTGGGCGATCGTGTTGGTGATGAACGCCTTCCAGTCGTGCGGCACCATGATGATGTCCATGCCGGCGTTGATCGCCTGCGGGCAGCTGGCGTTGGTGCAGCCGGTGACCTGGCCGATGCCGTTCCAGTCGGAGACGAGCAGGCCGTCGAAGCCCATCTTCTCCTTGAGGATGCCGGTCTGCACGTACTTGCTGCCGTGCACCTTGCCCTCGTTGATGACGTCGTTCGTCCAGCTGTTGAACGAGATCATCACCGTCTGGGCCCCGGCGGCGAGCGCCCCGTAGTAGCCCTGCCCGTGCAGGTTGATCATTTCCTGCTCGGTGGCGGCGGTGATTCCCTGATCCTTGCCGCCGGTCGTGCCACCGTCACCGATGAAGTGCTTGGCGGTGGCGATCACACCGTCCTCGCCGATGCGCTTCTTCGCGTTGTCCTGCAAGCCCTTGATGGCCTCGAACCCGTACGCCCGCGTGATCCGCGGGTCCTCGGAGAAGCCCTCGTAGGTCCGTCCCCACCGGTCGTCGCGCACCACGGCCAGCGTCGGCGCGAACGCCCAGTCCTGCCCCGTGGCCCGAATCTGCTCAGCCGTGGCCTCGTTGATGTCGCGAACGAGGCACGGGTCGTGCGCGGCCCCAAGCCCGATGTTGTGCGGGAACACCGTGGTGCCGAAGACGTTGTTGTTGCCGTGCACCGCGTCGATGCCCCAGATGAGAGGAATCTTGGTGCGCGACGCCTTGGAGGCGGTCCAGAACCCGTCGGCCATCGCGAGCCAGTCCTGCGCCGAGGCGTGCTTGTTGTTGCCCGGGACGCTACCGCCACCGTTGAGGACGGAGCCGAACCCGTACGTCGTGACGTCGTCAGTCGTGATCGCGGCGATCTCCGGCTGAGTCATCTGCCCGACCTTCTCGGCCAGGGTCATCCCCTTGAGGATCTGCCGGATCCTCGCCTCGTCCCGGCGATCACCCTTGAACTGGCTCTCCACCCTGGGCCAGTCCTTGAGCTCGGGCAGGGACTTCTCGATCCGGGCACACCCGTGCTCCGTCCGGGGCTGCCCGATGACCGGCTGTCTGCCCCGGTCCTCCGGTGCGGCGGCGGCCGCGGTGGCCGCGGTGGCGCTGGTGGCGAGCGTCAGCCCCAGCACCGCGGCAAGAGCGCTTCTCCAATGCATGCCGGTGATACTCAATCTTGCGTTCGCGGTAGTCAATGGGAACGCTCTCATGACTTTTTTCCGGAACTTTCGAAAGGAAGCGCCCATACCGGGCCCGGTCCTCGCCTGGTCGTCGCCCAGCCCCTCGCCCGGGCTCTCCTCTGGGCCCTCGCTCGGCCGTGTGGGCGGTGGTCCGGTTGGGTGGGCGGGTTGGGCGGATGAGGTGGCGGCTGATCGAGTGGTTTCCTGGCGGTGGTCGTGTCGGTACCGCTGGTTGCCTTGCTCGTCCCACCTTGCATGGGTGGTCGCTCAGGCAGGGACGAGCGTGGTCGCGTCATCGCCGCTTCGCGACGATTGCGATTGGGGCGGTCGCCTCAACACCGCTGCTCAAGCTGGCATCAGCCCGTTCCGGCTCGCTTCGCATCGCCACGCCGAGGGCGCCTACGGCACAGGCTCACAGCAGCCGGCTGTCGAACCCTGCCTCGATGAGACGGGCATACGCGGCCAACACGCCCGCCGGGACGTCCTGCTCGACCGCGAAACCCAGCCGCGGGTACTCGACGACCCGCTGAAGATCGCCGACCAGCATGTCGAACACCAGCTTCTCGTCGCCGATCGACCGCACGTAGTCGTCGAACGTCAACGGCTCGGACGCGCACACCGCCTCGACCTCCGGCCACACCTTGCGACAGGCGGCAAACGCGCGACGCTCCATGTACGGCTTGGAAATCAACGACACCGAGCGAGGCGCGTGGCCGTTCTCGGCGAGCAGGGCGCGGGAAAGCACACGTTCTGGCCGGTGTTGCCTGCCTCCGCCTCGACCAGGATGGCGCTGTCCGGCACGCCGAGCGACATGGCGTGCTCGCGGTAGTGCACCGCCTCGCCGCGCGGGAACCTCACCGCGGTGGTCGGACTGTTGCCGCCGCTGAACACGACAACCGGGAACAGGCCGGCGTGGTACAGCTCGGCGGCGAAGGTCGCCACGCCGCGGTCGTGACTGCCGAGCCCGATGGCGGCATCGACCGGCCGCGGCTCGTGGCCCATCCGGTGGTACCTCCAGATGGTCTCGGCATCCCGCCGCTGCCTGCCGGTAACGGCACTGGGCGCAGCCATTCGTCGCGTTCTCCTTGAGGTGGAACGGAAAGCGAACGGCCCCCGGTTCCACCAGGAACCAGGGGCCGCACCACACCTGAACCGTCAGCCGACGAGCGCGCGCACCCGGCGCAGCACCTCGTCCGCCCCCAGCGTCCGCGCCACCGCGTGCAGGTCGGGGCTGCGCTGCGACCCGGTCAGCGCGACGCGGATCAGCTGCGCCGCCTCCTTGATCGAGCCGGGGTAGGCGTCCGGGTTCTTCTTGAACTCCTTGGGGTTCGGTGCGAACCCGTGCTTGCCGGCGAGCGCGCGGATCTGACCGAACCACTCCTGGCCGTCCTCCAGGTCGGCGTAGCCGTCCGCGAAGTCGGCCGCGAACGCGGAGATCAGCTCGGGAGACAGGCCGCCGAGGCGCTCGTCGGTGCGGTCGGTCACCAGCTCGAACAGCGACGGGAAGAAGAACCCGTAGGCCGGACGGAAGTCCGACCACTTGCGGAGGTCCTTGCGCGGGTTCGTGACCTCGGGGCCGCGCTCGACCTCCAGGGCCGCGAGCGCCTCGGTCCGCGACGAGGACAGCACGGTGACGAGTTCCGGGTCGAAAGTGGCGGCCCAGGAGGAGATCCGCGAGATGATCTCGGAGCCGGACAGGCCGGCCACGTAGTCGGCGGCGATGTCCTCGAGCTTCACCAGGTCGACCAGCGGGCCGGCGACGCCGCACTCCGCCAGCGAGAGCGGCTCGGCCAGGGCCTCGGCCAGTGGCAGCTCCGCCAGGCGGGCGTTCACCAGGCCGCGCAGGTAGTACTGGACGGCCTCGGCCGGGAAGCCGGCCTCGATGAAGAACTCGACGGACGCCTCGGGGTCCTTGCGCTTCGAGAGCTTGCGGCGCGAACCGCCCTGCTGCTTCATCAGCGGCGCGATGTGGGCGTACTCGACGCGCTCGAAGCCCAGGGCGTCGAACAGCTGCAGGTGGGTCGGGACCGAGGAGATCCACTCCTCGCCGCGGATCACCAGGTTCACGCGCATCAGGTGGTCGTCGACGGCGTGGGCGAAGTGGTAGGTGGGCAGCCGCGGCGACTGGTCCGAGGCCTTCAGGATCACCACGTCGTTGCGGTTCGCGTCGTGCTCCAGCGGACCGCGGATGGCGTCGGCGAACGACGTACGCTCCCCCGCCTTGCCCGGCGAACGGAAGCGGACGACGTACGGACGACCAGCGTCCAGCGCCTCCTGCACCTCGGCGGCCGTCTTCTCACGCCAGATCGCCCAGCGGCCGTAGTAGCCGGTGGGCAGCTTGGTGGCCTGCTGACGCGCGGTGATGTCGGCCAGCTCGTCCTTCGTCGCGAAGCACAGGTACGCCTGGCCCGAACGCAGCAGCTCGCGCACGTAGGTCAGGTAGATCTGCTCGCGCTGCGACTGCAGGTACGGGCCGTAGGCACCGTCCGAGCCGGCCTCGTCGGGCTGCACGCCGAAGTACTCGAACGCCTGGTTGAACTGCTCGACGGCACCGGCGACCTCGCGGGCCTGGTCGGTGTCCTCGACGCGCACGATGTAGGCGCCGCCCGAGTGGGAGGCGATGTCGCGGTCGATCATGCCGACGTACAGGCCTCCGATGTGCAGGAAGCCGGTCGGCGACGGGCCCAGGCGGGTGACCTTCGCGCCTTCGCCCAGCGCACGAGGCGGGTACTGCTCCTCCCAGAAGGACGGCTCGGGCAGGTCCGAGGGGAAGAGGGCGTCGACGACGGCACGGTCGAGCATCGCTGAGGGTCTCCAAACCGGGGAAAGAAGTCCGCCCAGGTTATCAACGCGCGACCACGGGGAACGCCACTGGGCATGAAGGCAGTCACTTGGCACGGCAAACGCGACGTCCGGGTCGACAGTGTGCCCGATCCGGCGATCAAGGAGCCCGAGGACGTCATCGTGAAGATCACGTCCAGTGGCATCTGCGGATCGGACCTGCACCTTTACGAGGTGCTCGGGCCGTTCCTCACCGAAGGCGACATCCTCGGGCACGAGCCCATGGGGGTGGTCGAGGAGGTGGGCAGCGCGGTCACCGAGCTCAGACCGGGTGATCGGGTGGTGATCCCGTTCAACGTCTCGTGCAACAGCTGCGTGATGTGCAACCAGGGCCTGCAGAGTCAGTGCGAGACCACGCAGGTGCGGGAGTACGGCTCGGGCGCGGCGCTGTTCGGCTACACCAAGCTCTACGGCCAGGTGCCCGGCGGCCAAGCCGAATACCTGAGGGTCCCGTTCGGCAACAGCCTGCCGATCAAGGTCCCGGAGGGCCCGAGTGACGACAGGTTCGTCTACCTGTCCGACGTCCTGCCGACGGCCTGGCAGGCAGTCGAGTACGCGAACGTCCCGGAGGGCGGCACGATCGCGGTGCTGGGTCTCGGCCCGATCGGTGACATGGCGTGCCGGGTGGCCCAGCACAAGGGGATCCGGGCGATCGGCATCGATCTCGTGCCCGAACGGCTGGCCCGTGCCAAGGCGCGCGGCATCGAGACGATCGACCTCAGGGGTGCGGGCCGGCGCCTCACCGAGGTGGTCCGGGACCTCACGAACGGCCGCGGCCCGGACGCCGTGATCGACGCGGTGGGCATGGAGGCGCACGGAGCACCCGTCGCGAAGGCCGCCCAGCAGGTCACCGGGCTGCTCCCGGACGTCATCGCACAGAAGTTCATGCTGGAAGCTGGCATCGACCGGTTGAAGGCCCTGCACAACGCGATCGACATGGTCCGCAGGGGCGGCACGGTCTCGATCGTGGGCGTCTACGGCGGTATGGCGGACCCGATGCCGATGCTCACGCTGTTCGACAAGCAGGTCCAGCTGCGCATGGGCCAGGCGAACGTGTGGCGCTGGGTGCCGGAGATCCTGCCGCTGCTGACCGACGGCGACCCGCTCGGCGTGGACGACTTCGCGACCCACCGGTTGCCCCTCGAAGACGCCCCGAAGGCCTACGAGTCGTTCCAGAAGAAGCAGGACGGCATGGTCAAAGTGCTGCTCAAACCTTGATCCGCCTATGCTCACCGGCCATGGCCAAGTACCTGGACGTCCACCCGGTCAACCCGCAGAAGCGCGCGATCGACCAGGCCGTGCGAATCCTGCAGGAGGACGGCCTCATCGCGTACCCGACCGACTCCTGCTACGCGCTCGGCTGCCGGCTCGGCAACAAGGACGGCATCGACCGGATCCGTGAGATCAGGAAGCTCGACGACAAGCACCACTTCACGCTGATGTGCGAGAACTTCGCCCAGCTCGGCCAGTTCGTGGTGGTGGACAACGCGGTGTTCCGCGCGGTCAAGGCGTCCACGCCGGGCCACTACACGTTCATCCTGCCCGCGACCAAGGAGGTGCCGCGCCGCATGATGCACCCGAAGAAGAAGACGGTGGGCGCGCGCATCCCGGACCACCCGGTGACGCGGGCGCTGCTCGAGGCCATGGGTGAGCCGCTGCTCACGAGCACGCTGCTGCTGCCGAACGAGGCGGAGCCGCTCGTGCAGGGCTGGGAGATCAAGGAACGGCTCGACCACGTGGTGGACGCGGTGATCGACTCGGGCGAGTGCGGCACCACGCCCACCACGGTGGTGGACTTCTCCAGCGGTGAGGCCGAGATCATCCGCTACGGCGCGGGCGACCCCACCCGTTTCGAATAACCCGCCCGCGGGCCCTTGCTCAAAGGAAACGCGGGGCTCCCGCGTTCCCCTGAAGGAAACGTAGGGCCCCCGCGTTCCCAAGAAGTGCACGCGGGGACCCCTCGTGCTCTCAGAGAGTACGAAAGCTCCCCGCGTGCACTTCTGAAGAAACGACGAGCGCGTAGTCGGCGTCCGTGGCGGCCGTCTCCGGATGGCCGTCCACGTTCACCGACGTCGCGACCACCTCGACGGTCCAGGTGCCCGCCGCCGGTGCCTGGACGAACACGTTCTCCACGGTGTCGACGGTGTTCGCGGCACCGCCGGCCGTGGACCAGTTGCCCGCGAGCAGACCGTTGTTGCCCCAGTACACCGTGCCGTCGGGCGCGGTGACCTTCAGCGTCAGGTCGTTCACGGTCGCCTTGGCCGCGGTCGGCGAACCGGCCGGGTCGGTGTAGGCCAGCGTCGCCCGCAGCGGCGTGGAACCGTTGGACGACACCGTGTACCGGCGGGTCTGACCGGTGGTCACCAGGTCGGTCTCGTTCACCAGCACCGGCAGCTTCCAGCCACCGGAGCGGGCCCGGTCGTACAGGTTGCGCACGGAGGCCGTGCCCCAGCCCTGGTGCGTGCGGGTCTGGTCGTGCGTGGTGCCGGAGAACGTGTGCTGGTCGGCCGTGTTGATCAGCAGCGCCTTCGCGGTCGCCGCGTGCGGGCGGGCGGCGAACACGTCGCGGTTCTTGCCGGGAGCGCCGTCGAACACGCCGTCGGCCCACATCTGGAACAGCAGACCGGCGTTGCCGCAGGTGATCGGCGTGGCGCCGGACGTGCCGCCGAACGACGTCGTGTAGGCGGTGTCGTTGGTGGACGTCGTGGTGTCGATGCGGTCGTAGAAGTTCGACAGCTCCGGCTTGATGCGGCCGTCGGCGGCCGGGCCGATCGACGCACCGCGGTTCCACTTGTCGTCCGCGCGGTCGGCGGTGTTGTAGTGGTAGTGGCCGCCGACCGACAGCACGTTCTTCGCCCACGCCTGCGGGCGGGAGCTGCGGGTGCCCGCGTTGCTCTGCGACTGGCAGATCAGCAGGTCGTGGTCGAACACGATCCGGTCCATCTGCTGCGAGACGGCGGTGTAGGACGTGGTGAGCCCGTCACCCCAGCTGTTCGACTGGAACACCGCCCGGTACTGGCCGGCCGGGTCGACGAGCTGCTTGGTGTGCGCGTACCGGTCGCCCGAACCGTAGATCGCGAAGATGCCCTGCGCCTCGGGCAGCAGGCTGCGGTGCGCCGCCGAGACGCCGGACGCGAAGATCTGCCCGTACGTCGAGGTGCCGTGCGAGGTGCTCGACGAGTTGCCGGTGTGCATCAACGGCGGACGCGCGCGGAACTCCTGGTGCGTGGTGCGCAGGCCGCCGTCCATCACCTCACCGCGCACGCCGCGGCCTCTGTAGCCGCCCGCGGCCTCGATGTAGTTGGCACCGGACGACTCGCGCGAGATCGCCATGTCGGTCTCCGGCGCGGACACCGGGTCGACGGCGAGCACGGCGGGCAGCTTCGCGAGCTGCGCCACCTGGCCGCCGTCCAGCGTGGCCATGATGTGCTCGCGGCTTGCGGAGACCACCTGAACCTTGCCGCCCAAGGACTTCACCTTGTCGGCGACCTTGTTCTGGTCCTGGGCGTCCTGCTCGACCAGCGTGATCAGGTAGTCGGCCGAGCCCAGCGCCATCACCTGCGGCTGGGCCTGGAACGGGCGCACGCCGCTGACGTAGCTCAACCGCGACACGCGCGAGGTGTTCGTCATCCGGGCGACGTAGGTGCCGTCCTGGACGAACGCACCGAGCCGCACGCCGAGCCCTTTGAGCTGGTGGCGCTGGGCGTCGGACAGGGTGGTGCGGAACTGGAGCAGATAGGCGCTCTCGGCCGGGGCAGCGACGGCAGGAACGCCGCTGATCAGGGCGAACGCGGAGACGGCTGACAATATTGTGCGCAGCACGAATACAACCTCCACATCGGCAGGGGAGGCGGTGACCGGAGGAAGTCACTGCCCGTGACCAGCACGTTACCGCGAAACACCTGGTCAGGACATCAGTCGATCGGCGGTGATCATGTTGACGCGAGGGTGTAGAACAATCCCCTTTGGCTGCCGATATTCACCATTCACCCGGACGGTGCATCCGGAGTAACGTCGCAGCTGCCGTGCCCGACAAGCCCGGCAAAGCATTTCCGCGCGGAGGACGGATGCCTGTCTCACCTGAGCAGCTGATGGAAGAACTGCGGACGTTGTGCCGCGGGCGCGGTGTGCAGACTCCCGGAATCGACTTGCACGCCGGGCCGGCGCTGCGCGAGGTGTGCGGCATCGTGGCGACGGACGGCGCGGAAGCGGTGAGAACGAAACTGCGCGAGTGGGTGACGAGCGCGTCACGCGGTTTCCCGGTGGAGGTCCGCAACGCGGTTCTGGCGCCGCTCGGGCTGCACGAGGAAGCACAGTTCCGGTTCCTCAACGAACGCATCGAATGGCTTGCGAAGCAACAGGATCGCGGCGCGCGCACGGTGCGCAGGCGGATGGAGGCCGGGCTGCAGCGGCTCGTCGAGGTCGCGCTGCAGCCGGCCCTGTCGACGGCCCACGTGGCGCCGTCGGAACTGTGGCACGTCAAGGAGTTCGACGCACTGCTGAAGCTTGACGGCCCGACGCCCGCTTGCACGGAACGCCGGACCGTCGTGGCCGACGTCGACGGTGTCAACGAGATCGCGTGGTCCATCACGATCCCCTCCCCCACGCCGGACGGGGCGCCGGGGGACCTCGACATCGAGGTGTTGCACGGAGTGGAGCTCATCGGCCACGAGCGCCCCTCCCCGAGGCGCTTCCTCATGAAGCTGCGGTTGCCCCGACCCCTCAGCGCGGGACAAACACACCAGTTCGCGCTGGAGGTCCGGGTCCCGAGGGGACAGTCGATGCGCCCGACCTACGTGTTCTGGCCGGAACGCCTGTGCGAGTCGTTCCGGTTGCGGGTGCGCTTCGACCGGGACGACCTGCCCGCATCGGTGTGGCGCGTCGAAGAGGCACTGGCGCGCGACACCGATGATCTGACGCCGTGGCCGGGCAAGCTGGCCCTGGACGAGATCGGGGAGATCGACGTGTCGTTCCCGAACCTCCGCCAGGGCCGCGGCTACGGCGTGCAGTGGGCACCACGGATCTAGCTGAGCTGGTCAACGATAAAGTGCGGTTCCACGGCTGACACCTCCCTTTGATGGTCAGGGAGAACCGCAGTCCGAAGTCGGCGTCAGACCACCGAAATCACAAAGAAAGAACCCACCACAAATCCCACGAAAAGGCAGATGGCGGCGACCTTCACGACGGTGGCGAGTGAGCAGATCATTCTCATCGAGAAATTCACCTTCTCATTCTGACTGGCTTTCGGGCTGAAGTTCTCGCCGATGCACCAAGAGTGCCGCCGAGCCAATTGAATGAGAACGGGTTTCCTGTTTCCCACTAAATCAGGAAACTCTGGATCAGTGAATTCACTCCGCGGCTGTGCGCCGCAACGCCATCACGAGCAACGCGTGGGAACTGCCGGCGTGGGGCAGCATGCCCTGGCGCACGAGGTCGAGCGCGCGGCAGAACGGCAGGGTCCGCACGCGCAGGTCGGCCTCGCCGGGACCGAGGGTGGGTTCGCCCTGGGAGAGCCCGGTGGCGAGGAAGATGTGGTCGACGTGGTTGCTCAGGCTGTCGGCGCCGTGGATCTGGCCGAGCCGCTCCCACCGCTCGGCCCGCAGGCCGGTCTCCTCGGCGAGCTCACGGCGTGCGGCGGTCTCGGGATCGGTGTCGCAGTCGTCGACGGCACCGCCGGGTAGTCGCCACTCGGTGCCGCCGTGCGTGTAGATCCACTGTCTGGTCAGCACGACCTGATCGTCGTCGCGCAGGGCCAGCACCGTGACCGCGCCGGGCGACACCACATGGGTGTAGGTACCGTGCCCGCCGTCCGGCCTCACGACGTCGTCGCTGCGGACCTCGAACCAGGGCGAACGGTGCACCACGCTCGTCGTCAAGCGCTGCCAGACCATCACCACACCAGCCGACTCGTCGGAGCACGTCGTTGCCATGCCACTCATGGAACCATCGACGGCACCTTCAGTTAGCCCCAGTTGATCGTCAATCAACGGCCAAATAATGGACATTCCGCGTCTGCGTGTTTGAACCTCGCGACACTACGCGTGAGGGGGTGAATCCAGTGTCGCCCACGTTCGCACAGGAGGTACGCCGCCTGCGCACGGAGCGCGGGCTCTCGCTCACGAGACTGGCCGAGAAGGTCCGGTACAGCAAGGGATACCTCAGCAAGATCGAGAACGGTCAGGTCCGCCCGACGGCCGACATGGCGCGGGTCTTCGAGGACGCCCTGCACGCCGGCGGCCTGCTGCTGACCCTCGCCGACGCCCCGGACCGCCCGATCCCCGCCGACGACAGCGTTCTGCTCGCCTACGACGCGATGTTCGACCACCACCGGGTGCTCGGCCACCGCAGCAGCCCCGAGACGGTGCTCGCGGCCCTGCGTCCCCAGGTGGACATCATCAGCACGATGGCCCGCTCCGCCGACGATCCCGGCCTGAGCCGCGGCCTGTGGCTGCTCGCCGCGAAGTACGCCGAGTACGCGGGCTGGATGGAACAGGAACGCGGCGACGAGGCGACGGCGGCCGAGATGACCAACCGCGCCGTCCAGTACGCGGTCAAGGGCGGCGACCGCGAACTGGAGGCCTACGCGCTGGTCCGCGCCGCCGAGTTCGCCCTCTACCGGGGCGATGCCCGGCTGACCGTCGGCTGGGCCCGGCGCGCCGGCAAGGCACGGTCGACGGCGGTGCGAGCCGTTGCCGCGCAACGGGAAGCGCAGGGCTACGCACTGGCGGGCGCCGAGACGTTGTGCGAGGCGGCGCTGGAACGGGCCACCGCCCTGCAGGAGACCGTCGGCGAATCCCGTTACGGCAGCACGAGTCTGATCGACCAGGTGGCCATCGCGACCGCGTGGTCGTACCACGACCTCGGCCGCCACGCCGAGGCCGCGGCGATCCTCGACACCCAGGTCCTGCTGATCGCGCCGACCGCCCTGCGCGCCCGCACGCGGTTCGGCCTGCGCCGGGCGCTCGCGCACGCCAAGGCCGGCGACCTCGACCACGCCTGCGAACTGATCATCGACCTGCTGGACGACATCCGGCAGGTGCAGTCGGCGACCGTGCACATCGACCTGACGGCGTTCAGCCGGCTGCTGTCCCGCCTGCGGCCCGCGGCGGGCCGTGAGCTCGCGGGCGAGATCAGCGAAATCCTCTTCGCCGGGTAACACCCGGCATTACACCGCGGTGCGCCGGTTCTCCTGTTCCAGCGCGTCGGCCATCTCGGCCCACGCCTCGGCGCACCCGCGAGCCATGTCCGCGACCAGTTCCCGGCAGTGCGACGGCACCCCGGCCACGACCTCGGCCCACTCCCCCGGCGACACGGCGTGGGCTTCGAGCCAGCGCAGCAGCAGCCGCCCGTGCTCGTTGAACCGCAACGACGGATCCCGCCGCAGGATCGGCAGCGTGACGCCCGGCGCCCGGACCCCGGTCCGCCCGGCCGGCGCCTCGGTGTCGGCCCGTTCGGCGGCCCGCATCCGTTCCGGCACGGGGTCGAGCCCGGCGGTCAGCCGCTGCCGCACATCCCGCACGGTGCCCGGCGAGACCCCGGCGGCACGGGCGATGTCGCGCAACGACGCGTCCGGCCGCGCCTTGATCATCTGCCCGGCCAGCCGCCGGCCGGCCGCGGAGTTGACCGGCCGGACCTTGCCGTCGCGCCCGACCCGGTTCGCGGCCCGCCCGCCCACGGCGCGCCGCAGCACGCCGACGGACTTCGCGGCCAGCCCGGTCGAGGCCGCGATCGCGCGGTCGGACCACTGCGGATGCGACCGCAACAGCCGCCGGGCCGCCGCCTCGCGGTCGCCGGTCGACAACGTCGCCAGGTTCAGCTCGACGGAACGGACGAAGACGTCCTCGACAGGTCCGTCGACGTACTCGACCTCGACGGAACCACAGCCGCGCAGCACTGCCGCCCGCAGGCGGTGAGCGCCGTCGACGACTCTCATGGTGGTGCGGTGCACCACGATCGGCAGGAGCTGGACGTCCGAGGACGCCAGCGCACGAACGAACTCTTCGCTGCAGCCACCAGTTCGCGGTGACTCCGCGGGCCGCAGTCCGGTGATTTCTACGAGCATGCGAAACCAAGCCCCCCAGGCTTAGCCGTGTCCAGGACCCCCAGATGACCCCGAACTCCCTGCGCAGACTAGCCAGGGCCGGTATCGAAGTCCATTTTCATCGACCGGGACCTCGATACAGGCCCTGGTTCGTCATCCCGTGCGCCACTCGATCGCCGGACACACGTCCATCACCATGTGCAGCCCGGCGTCCTTGGCCCGCCGGAACGCGTCGTCGTCGACCACGCCGAGCTGGAACCACACCGCCTTGGCACCGATCGCCACGGCCTCGTCGGCGAACTGACCGGCGTCCTCCGACCGGCGGAACACGTCCACGACGTCGACCGGGAACGGGATGTCCGCCAGCGAGGCGTAGCCCTGCTCGCCGTGCACGGTCTCGGCCGACGGGTGCACCGGCACGATCTTGCAACCGCGCTGCTGAAGGAACCGGGCGACGCCGTGGGCCGCGCGGGACGGGTTGTCCGCGAGTCCCACGATGGCCCAGACCTGGCAGTTCTCGAGGATCCACTCAACGTCGTCGCGCATGCGATCCACTCTAGTGATGTGACGCCGGTCACAAATCATGCTTGGCTGTCGAAAGGCCACGACCCCCGATCGACGCGTGGGTAGAAACGCACCGGACACACCAGACCTGAGGAGATCGACATGCGGTTCATGGTCATCGTCAAGGCGTCCCCGGAGTCCGAGAACGGCCAGATGCCCAGCACCGAGGAGTTCGCCGCCATGGGGAACTACAACGAGGAGCTGGTGAAGGCGGGCGTGATGCTCGCGGGCGACGGCCTGTACCCGAGCGCCAAGGGCGCGCGGGTCGCGTTCGACGACAAGGGCACGACGACGGTCATCGACGGGCCCTTCGCCGAGACCAAGGAGCTGATCGCCGGCTTCTGGATCTGGGAGCTGCCGTCGCTGCAGGACGCCGTCGAGTGGCTGAAGAAGGCGCCGTTCTCCGGTGGCGAGGTCGAGATCCGGCAGGTCCACGGCGCCGAGGCGTTCGAGGAGGTCATGACGCCCGAGCTGAAGGCGCAGGAGGACCGGCTCCGCGAACAGCTTTCCCAGTGAGCTCAGTGCGTGCGCGGCAGCGGCACCTGCGGGGTTGAGTGCGCGGTCAGCGCGACGCTGAGCATCAGCAGCCCGCGCGGTGAGGTCGGACGGCAGCCCGTCAGCCGTTCGACCAGCCGCAGCCGGTGGTCGAGCGTGCTGCGGTGGATGTCGAGCCGGCGCGCGGCGGCGGCCCGGTTGCCGTCCTCGGCGATGAACGCCCGCACCGCGTCCAGCAACGACTGCTGCGCCACCACGGGTTCGATCATCCTGGTCAGCCGTTCGGCGACGTGCGGCTGGCGCAGCACGGCGAAGTCGGCGAGCACGTCGCGCAGCTCGTAGACGCCGGGCGCGCGACCGGCGGCGATCCGCAGCACGTCCTCGGCCGTCGCCCGGGCGGCGGCGAGGTCACGCCGGGGCGCCCACGCGACACCCATCCACACGTCGCCGCCGAGCTTGTCGTGCACCGCCTTCGCGAGAGCGGCGGGGTTGGCGTCGTGCGCACACGGCACCAGCACGTAGCCGCCACGGGCTCCGTCGAGCACCAGGGCCTCGCCGTTGCCGCGCACCGCGTCCAGCACCTCGGCTGCGTCGTCCTCAGTGGATCCGCAGTACGCGATCACCGCGTACGCCAGCGCCAGCCCGTCGAACGTGCCGTCGCGACCGGACAGCAACGTCCGGACGAGCTGACGGCGCGTCGCGACGTCCTCCACGGGAGGAAGGTCGTACGGGCTGAGGATGTCACGCAGTACGTCGTTGAGCAGCCGGCTGTCCAGAATGGTGGTCACGCGTCGCCTCCCTGGGCCCTGCGGTGTCAGCCCGAACGTTAGGCAACTGTCGACAGTTGGCACAGATGGCTTGAGCACCCCTTAACGTTGGGCGGGGATCGGCCCGTTCCGTTCAGCCCAGCGCGTTCGCGCGGCTCATCCCGATCGCCGTGCCGAGAACCGCCAGGTCACGCGGGTTTACCGGGCACAGTCCAGTCAGCTGTTCCACCTGCCACAGGCGGTAGTCGATCGTGCTGCGGTGAATGAACAGCTTCTTGACAGCTACCGCCCGGTTGCCGTCCGCCTCGAGCAGCGCGAGCACCGTCTCGACGAGAACGGGGTTCGCGAGCAGCGGCGCGACGACCTTGCCCAGTTCGTCACGCACCTCCGGGGTGTCGAGCACGGCGCTCTCGAAGAGCATGTCGTCGATGCGGTACACCCCCGGCGGCCGCCCCAGGGACGACACGAGCGCGTCGATCTCGTCGACCTCCTTGCGCGCCAGCGGAACGCGCGCGGCCGGCCGTTCCGCGACGCACAGCCACACCTCGCCGCCGAGCTCCTCGCAGACCTCCCGGCACAGCGGCAGCGCCGTCGCCTCGGCGAGCGGTAGCAACAGGTGCCCGGACGTCGCCACGAGCACCGGACCCGAACGACGGAAAGCGCTTACCACCCGTTCCTGCAAGGCACCGCGCACCGAGACCACCGTGTAGAACGCGGCCGCACCGTCCGGTGCGCCACCGGCGAGCAACGCGTCGGCAAGGCCGTCGTCGCCGGCACAGAAGGCGGACAGCGACTCGGCGGCCAGCGCGGTGCCGGCGGCGGCGAGCGCCCTCGCGTCACCGCCGTCGTCCAGCATGGCCTCGGTCAGCAGCCGGTCGGTGGAGCGCAGGGCGACGACCACGTGCGCGACCGGCACCTTCGCGGCGGCCAGGCGCGCGCCGACGCGGTGCGCGACCGAGACGGCCGCGTCCTCCCAGCCGTCGGCGTCGGCGGCGGCGGCGCGGTAGACGGTGAGGAACTCCTCGTGCAGCAGACGGCCGACGTCGAAGAGCACGAGCCCCACTCCCCTCTTTCCGACTCCTGAAGGAAATCAGCCGCGGTGCTGGGGAAAACCCCAGCATCCTCCAGCACGGCGCCAGTGTTGCGGACTCTAACGTCGGGTGCACGTCCGGTCGCGCCCAGTCACGCTACGAATTGGAGACGGAAGTGGCACCTCAGCTGCTCGCCCCGCCGCGGCCGGCCCCGGTCGCCACGCCCGTGCCGGAGTCGTGGCGCCAGTTCGCGCGCGCCCTGGAACCGGTGGAGTTCGCCCGCGGCGACGTGCTGCTGCGACTGGGTGTGCGCACCGACGAGCTGTACGTGGTGCGCGCGGGCAAGGCGAAGACCTGCTGCACCTCCGCGGACGGCCGTGAGGTCGTGCTGGGCTTCCACTGCGCGGGCGACGTCGTGGTGGAGCCGGCACTGTTCGACGCGGCACCGTCGGCCTCGACGACGGTCGCGATCACCGAGGTGCAGGCCGGGCGGATCTCGCGGGCCGACCTGACGAAGTGGCTCGCGCTGTGCCCGGAGGTCACCGAACGGCTGCTCGGCTGCATCGCCCGCCGGCAGCGCGAGTCGCACCGGATGCGCATGGACATCGTGCAGCTGGACGCCCCGGCCCGGCTCGCGAAGGCGTTGCTGCGCCTGGCCGGCCGGTTCGGGCACGCCCAGCGCGGCGCGTTGCTGATGATCGAGGACCTCACCCAGGAGGAGCTCGGCCAGTACATCGGGGCCCGCCGCGACACGGTCAACAAGACGCTCTCGGACTTCGCCCAGCGGGGCTGGATCTCGATCGAGCGCAAGAGCATCTACCTCACCGACCCGGCGCAGCTCAGCCGCCGGGTGCGGGTCGGCACGCCCGCCGTGCCCGCGCAGCGTTGACCCCGCCATTCCCAAGGGAGCCGTTTCATGTCAACAGAACCCAGGACCAGCACCGGCCAGGTCGTGCTGGGCGTCGTCGCCGCCATCGTGCTGGCATCGATCGGCAACGCCGCGGTGTCGTTCGTGGCGCAGGCGCTCGGCGCCGATCCGCAGGCCGTCGAAGGGCTGAAGCCTCAGGGCTATGTCGTGCTGACCGCGGTCGGTGTGGTCATCGCCGCGTTCGCGTGGGCGTCGATCCGCAAGCGTGCCAAGGATCCCGCCCGCACGCTCGGCAAGCTCGTGCCGATCGTCGTCGTGCTGTCGTTCCTCGCGGACGTGCCGGTGTTCTTCCTGCCGGGCGCCTCGATCGTCGGCGTGGTCGCGCTGATGGTCATGCACGTCGTCGTCGCCGCGGTCGCGGTGCCGATCTTCCGCCGCGTGCTGCCGGTACGTACATCTGTTGCCGTGTAAAGGCTTCTGAACACGAGAACGGCCGGGAGGTACGCCTCCCGGCCGTTCTCGTGTTCACTCGGCGAGACCGAGTTCCGGCCACGTCAGCGTCGTGGCACCCCAGGTGAGGCCGCCACCGAACGCGGTGAGCAGCACCTTGTGCCCGGCCCGCAGCTCCCCCGACCGCACCCCGTGCGCCAGCGCCAGCGGGATCGAGGCGGCCGAGGTGTTGCCGACCTCGGTGATGTTGGAGACGAACTTCTCGCGCGCCACCCCGAGTTCCTCGGACACGGCGTCCAGGATGCGGGTGTTGGCCTGGTGCGCGATCACCCTGTCCACATCGGAGCAGACCCAGCCGGTGCGCTTGACGGCGGTGCGGGAGGCGGCGGACATGCGGGCGACCGCGTTCGCGAACACCTCGCGGCCCTCCATCTGGAAGAACTTGTCGCCGTGCGGCACGATGTCGCGCGAGGACCGTTGCCGCGACCCGCCGGCGGGCACGGTGATGAGGTCGGCCAGGTCGCCGTCGGAGCCGAGGTCGAACGGCCCGAGCGCGCCGGGCTCGTCCGGCGATCCGGCCCGCAGCACCACCGCTCCGGCGCCGTCGCCGAAGATGACGGACGTGGTGCGGTCCTGCGGGTTGAGGATCGTGGAGTAGGCGTCACCGCCGATCAGGACGAGGCTGTCCACGATCCCGGCCGTGATCAGGCCGGCGCCGACGCCCAGCCCGTACACGAATCCCGTGCACACGGCCGCGATGTCGAACGCCGGCACGTCGACCAGCCCCAGCCGCGACGCGATCTCGGGCGCGGTCGCCGGGCAGGGCCGGTCCGGTGTCGTGGTCGCGAGGATCACCGCTCCCGCGCCCGGCACCCCGGCCGAGCGCAGCGCCCTGCGGGCCGCCTCGACGGACAGGTCGGACGTCGCCATGCCCGGTTCCACGACGTGCCTCGTGGCGACCCCGATCCGGCTGCGGATCCACTCGTCGGTCGTGTCCAGCCTGGCGGTCAGCTCATCGTTGGTGACCACCCGCGGCGGGAGCCATGACCCGAGTCCCGCGACCACCGCTGCGCGCATGCTCCGACCTTCCTCACCGGTTGACGGCCGAATCCTCTGCCAGAGCTTCCGGCAGGAAGTGGTTGGGAAACCCTTGGAATACCACGGGACGCTGGAACCGTTCGACGGCCCGCACGCCGACGGAGGTGTGGAACGGGGACGAGGTCGCGGGCCAGGGACCGCCGTGGTGCATGGCGGGGGTCGTCGCGATGTCGTTGGGCCACTGGTTCCACACGATCCGGCCGGCGCGTCCGGTCAGCTCGGCGATCAGCTCGGGCAGGACGTCGTCGTCCTCACCCTGCACGGTCGCGGTGAGCTGTCCCGGCAGCGCCGCCGCGAGTGCCAGCAGTTCGTTGCTGTCCTGATAGGTCACGACGACGGCGACCGGACCGAAGCACTCACCCAGCGCCTCGTCGTGTCCCGCCAGCACGTCGGCCGCGGTGGTGCGCAACAACATCGGCGCGTGCCCACCCGCGCCGGAGCCACCTTCGACCAGCACGTCGAGGCACTCGGCGAGCGCCTCCACACCGGTCTCGAAGCGCTTGGCCGCGAGCTTGTTGAACAGCGGCTCCGCCCGCAGCGCGCGCACCTCGGCGGCGACGTCGTCGGCGAAACCCTCTGGCACGACCAGAAGTCCGGGTTTGGTGCACAGCTGCCCGCTCTGCTGCGACAGGGCCTGGGCGAACCCGCGGGCGATCTCGCGGCCCCGCAGTCGCGCGGCCGCGCGGGTCACGAACACCGGGTTCACGCTGCCGAAGCCGCCGTAGAACGGGATCGGCTCCGGCCGGGTGGCGGCGAGGTGGTGCAGTTCGCGGCCGACGCGCGACGATCCGATGAACGCGACCGCCTTGATCCGCGGGTCGAGCACGAGCCGGCGGGCCCGGCGCCGGCCGTGGACGAGCGCGAACACGCCCTTGGGCAGCACCTCCCCGACGATCTCGGCGGTGAGGTCGGCGAGGTCGGGATAGCTGTGGCTCGCCTTCACCACGACCGGGCAACCGGCCGCCAGCGCGGAGGCGGTGTCGCTGCCCGCCACGGAGAACGCGAACGGGTACGACGTCGAGCCGAAGACGGCGACCGGCCCGAGTGGAACCAGCATGCGGCGCAGATCCGGCCTGGGGCCCGCCGGCCACGACGGATCCTCGCGGTCGATGACGACCCCGCCGGCCGCGCCCGAACGCAGGTACTCGGCGAACGAGCGCAGCTGGAAGGAGGTGCGCCCCACCTCCGCGCGCAGCCTCTCGCCGGGCAACCGGCACTCCCACTCGGCCAGCGCCACGAGTTCGGCGGTCTCGCGGTCGAGTGCGCCGGCGACGGCGTCCAGTGCCGCCGCGCGGTCGTCGGGACTCGTAGCGCCCCACTCGCGGGCGGCGTGTGCCGCCCGGTCCAGTACAGCGTCTTCCAAGATCGGGGCTTCCGCTACCGGGTCGTCCAATGCCGGGTCTTCCATGGCTGGGCGCGTTCTACTTGATGTAGTCCGGCGAGACCCGGGGCGGCCAGCTGGCGACGCTGAGGACGCCGAGGCTGTAGGCGCGGGAGACGAGCGCGGCGCGGTTGGGGGCCTTGAGCTTCTTGAGCATCGTGCCGACGTGGTACTCGACGCCCTGGCGCGACAGGAAGAGCCGCGAGGCGAGGCGGACGGTGGACTCGCCGGTGGCGATGCCCTCCAGGATGCGCGCGTCGAGGTCGGTGAGGATGCGGTTGCGGTCGACGACGACGGCGTTGGGCAGCTCGCCCTTCTCCGGGTTCACGACGACGACGAACTGCACCAGATCGCCGTTCACGTCGTGGACGGCCATACCGGTGATGTCGCCGGTGAACACCGCGTGGCGCGGGCCGATGCCGGCGAGGTGCTCGACGAAGCGCTGACGGCGGCCCTCGGCGAGTCGGTCGAACTGCTTGCGCATAGGACCGTGCACGCCGGGGTGCAGCAGCTCGTAGAAACTGCGGCCGAGCAGCGACTCGCGGGAGTGCCCGAACTGGGTCACGAAGTCGTCGTTGGCCTCGACGACCCGCAGTGGGAGGTCGAGCCGCGCCAGGCACAGGCCGGACCGCTCCAGCAGGGACCGGAACACGTCGGCATCGGGAACGACGGAACCGCCGTCGAAGTGGTCGGGTGCGAGTGAAGCAGCGGCAACAGTGTGCATCGGAGAGTATCCCTCTCGATCGTCGAACCTGAGCGGATTCAGCGTTCCGCGACTTCGCGCCGTGCGAGAACTTGAGGATGTTCCGAGATGATCTAGGGTTATTCACCGAATCTCACCTGGACACGATTAATCGTAGGAAGATCTGCCGAACGCGGTCAACGAGGTGTGAGGGGTGGCCCCTAATGTTGTGGTAGGGGTGGGCCGGGGGTTCGGGCGGGCGTCCGAGTATCTCGGTAGGACCTTTCGGCCGCGTCTCACCTGATGACGCTCAACTGCGTTGAGCTGCACGTTCACTGGTCGAGCCGATCGAGACGCAACCGGGTGGCAACGCAGGGGCGGGTCAACTTTGCGGGAAGTACGCACAAGAAATTCGTAGATGTGCCACCGGTCCTACGCGGGCGGCGGGCAGGTCCTGGCGAGTGCGCCGGCGAGTTCGGTGCGCCGGCGGATGCCGAGCTTGCGGAACGAGTTCGTGAGGTGCTTCTCGATCGCCCGCGAGGTCACGTCCAGTTCTTCCGCGATTTCCGCGTTGGTGAGTCCGCGGACCACGAGTCCGGCGACCTTGAACTCGGTTCTGGTCAATGCCACGGCAATTCCCGGAGAATTGCCGTCGAGTTCCTGCGCGATTCTCTGGGCGAGCCTTTCGGCACCTGATTGCACCGCGAGCCGGTGTGCCTCGTCGAGATGGCGTTGGGCCTGAGGGTCGCCGTCGGCGCGTTCGCGGGCACCGAGTTGAAGGAGCGCCTTGGCCCGTTCGAACGCGTTGGTGTGCAGGACCTCGACGGCTTCGTGCAGCATGTCGAGCCCGTTGCGGCCGGGTGTGTAGCGGCCGAGCAGGTGCAGCGCGCGCCCGATCCCGAGCGGTGCGCCCCACTCGGCCGCGCGGTCCCAGGCCTGCGCGGCGGCGTCGCGGGCGGCACCGAGGTCGCCGAGGTGGGCGTGCAGCCGGGCCGTGAAGCCGCACCACGGCAGCAGCACAGGGTTGCGCCAGCCGACGGCGTCGAACACGCGGCCGCAGTCCAGGAACCGGTCGAGCGCCTGGGCGGGCCGGCCCGCCAGCGCCTCCCCCGCCGCGTGCAGCATCCGGTACACCGCCTCGCAGCCGGCCGGTTCGTCCCGGTCGGGGCGGGAGATCAGGATCTTGCCGATCAGCGCGGGATCGCGCAGTTCCAGCGCGACCACGGTGAGCCCGATCGCGGCGGTCGTCGTGTCACCGCGCCAGTCCAGTACCGCGAGGTCGACGGCGTGCCCGGCCGCCTCGTGCGCCTGCCCGGGCCGGCCCAGGTGCATGAGGACGAACGACTGCTGGGCGCGGATCAGCGCCTGTTCGACGGTGTTCGCCGCCTGACCGAAGGCCTGGTCGAGCCACGGCACGGCGTCGTGGGCGGCGTCCGCGGCGGCCAGCACCTTGATGAGCAACGGGACGGCCGTGTGGGCGTGCCCGGGATGTGGTGGTTCCTGCTGCAGAACCTTCTTCGCGATGTCCGCGACCTCGCGCGCGGTCATCCGCGACGTGAGCATGGCCGCGTCGAGCAGGACGATCTGCAGTTCCCGTTCACCGGGCGTGGCGCCTTCGATCTGTTTCAGGCGCTGGGCGGAGTCGGCGAGCAGCGCCGGGTCGCAGTGCCACGCGTACCGTTGCCGCGCTTCGAGCCGGTAGGCGATTTCCTGGTCATGGCCGAGGTCCGCGGCGACCTGGTCGATGAGGTCGCGCACCGGCCGTGGCGCTGAGCCGAGCGCGGTCGGCGCGATTCGCACGAGTGCCGCCGCTCGTTCCTTGACGTCGCGGAACAACGGCACGGCGTAGGAGATGTGCCGGACGGACGCGGCGGGGTCGAAGAACCGTTCGGCAGAGGCGAGATCGACGAGCAGCCGCGCGCGTCCTTCGGAGTTGTAAGGCGCGTCCCGCAGCGCACGTCGCAGATAGCGGGCCGCGACCTCGGGCGCACCGCGGCGCAGCGCGATGCCGGCGGCTTCCCGCAGCGTGCCGATCGCCCACCGGCTCTGGACGGTCGTGGCCGCGAGCAGCCTGGCGGCGACCTGTTCGACCGGTCTGCCGTTGTCGTGCAGCAGCCGCACCGCCCTCGCCTGCCACTCCTCGCGCTCGCCGACGGACATCGACTCCTCGACCGCGTCCCGCACGGCCGGCCTGCCGGGCACGAGCCCGGCCTGCTCGAGCATGCGCCGCGCGGCACCGGCCTGCCGCTCGTCCAGGCCGGCGAGCTGGCCGGCGAGATCGTCGTCGTCCCCGAGGGTCGCGGCGGCCTTGGCGAAGGCGCGCACCTGCTCGGGCTGGGTGGCGAGAGCGCGCACGAGCCGTTCCTTGAGCCGGGCCGGGCGCAGCTCGCGGACGTGCGGCACCTGGTCGGCGGTGGGACTGGTGACGTGGTCCAGCACCGCCCACAGGAACATCGGGTTGCCACCGGTGACGGCGTGGCAGGCGGCCGTGAACTCCTCGTCGGGTGCCTGGCCGGTGCGGCGTTCCACGAGCTCGGCGACGGCCTGGCCGGACAGCGGTTCCGGCCGGATCTCGGTGCGCCGCAACGCTTCGGGCAGCGGGCTGCCGTCCCGCGCCGTCGCCACCAGCAGGATCGGCCGGCGGTCGAGGGTGCGGCAGAGTGCGGCGAGCCACTGCCGCGACGGGCCGTCGGCCCACTGCACGTCGTCGATCAGCAGCACGACCGGCTGGTCCGCGCTCAGGGCGTGGACGAGCGTGGTGAGTCCCTGGAACGCGGCTTCCTGCACGGCTAACGAGGAACCGGCGGGCGGGTCGTCGTCGAACACGTGCCGCGCGAGGCCGGCCGGGCCGGTGAGCAGGCGTTCGCCGACGGCCTCGTCGAGCAGCTGGCGCGCGACGCCGAACGCGAAGTCCCGTTCCAGCGCCGAACAATGGGCGGTGAGGACGCGAACGCCGGTGGCCCGCCTGGCCAGTGCGTTGAGCAACGCGGACTTGCCACACCCGAGCGGTCCGGTGATGAGGACGTGTCCGCCGTGGCCGTCCCGTGCCCGGCGCACCGCCTCGGTGAGCTGCCGCAGTTCGTCCGTGCGTTCGAGCAGGATCATCACAGCGCCAAGGCGTCCGGCAGGTCGGCGCGGTTCGAGATCCCGAGCTTGCGGTAGGCCCGGGTCAGGTGCACCTCGACGGTCCGCAGCGTGACGAACAGGCGGTCGGCGATCGCGCGGTTCGTGCTGCCGGCCGCGGCCAGCTCCACCACCTTGCGCTCGCTGACCGTCAGCACCGCCAGACCGTCCACAGTGGACGAGTGGCGCATCCGTCCGCCGGCGCCGACGAGCAGCGCCCTCGCCGCGTCGACCAGGGACCGGCTGCCGGCCCGCATCCCCAGCCCGGCGGCGGCCCGCAGGTGCACCCGTGCCTGCCGGGCCTGTCCGGCACCGGTTCGCCGCTGGCCCATCAGCAGTTCCGCGCGGCCCTGCTGGATCAGCGACGGCACCGCCGCGAAGCCGTCGGACGCGGCCCTCGCCAGGTCCAGTGCCGCCGGGCCCGCAGTGGCGTAGGCCTTGGCCAGCAACGAGTACGCGGCCGCCTCCCGGGACGGCCACGCCGTGGCCAGGCGGTCGATCTCCTCGAGGGCCGCGGACACGTCCCGTCCGGCGCAGGCCAGCACGTGCACGATGTCCGTCCACGTGGGCAGCGTGCTCGGGTCGCTGAGCCCGGTGGCCCTCAGCACCGTCGCGCAGGCCGTCATGTGGTCCGCGGCAAGCGTGATCTCGTCCCGCAGAAAGGCGAGCCACGCGGACATGCGCAGGTACTCGCGATAGGTCGGCGTCGTGTGCCGGATGTCGTCCGCGTCCACCTCGTCGATGAGCTGGGCAGCGAGTGCGGTGTCGCCCGTATGCACCGAGAGCCAGGCCAGGAGGATCATCGCGCGCGGCAGGTTCCAGCCCTTGTCCCGGACGGCCCGCACCGCGGTCGTCGCGTCCTGGGTCGCCCGTGGCACGTCCCCCAGCGATATGTGCAGCAACGCCCGTTGCACCAGCGTCCGGCAATGGGCGAGCGAGTCTCCGTTGCGGGAGAAGGCATCGACGGCCCGGTCGAGCACGGCGAGTGCCTCGGCGCTGTACCCGGCGACGCGCAGCACGCTCGCGGCCGACAGCATCGACCAGTCGGTCAGCGCGTCCAGGTCCGCGAGCGCGGCCCGCGCGTACCCGGCGGCGGTCTCGATCCGGCCGCCGCCGCGCATGGTGGCTTCCGCGACCACGCCGAGCAGGCACCGTTGTGCCGTCGTGTCCCCCGCGGCCGGCGGGGCGGCCTTCGCGACCGCCGCCGCCACCGTGCGGGCGTCGCCGAGGTCGATCGACAGCTGCACGGCGTCGAGCAGCGTGGCCAGGTCGCCGGAGAGCGCGGGATCGCGGGCGAGGCGCAGGAAGGCGCGGGTCCGCCCGGTCAGCGCGTGCTTGACGGCGAGCGCCGCCCGCAGGTCCGGGTCGCTGGTGCGGTGGAACGCGGCGGCCAGGTGCTCGCAGGCCTCGGCGGGGTCGTGCCGGGACAGTTCGGTGGCGAGGCTGACCCGCAGTTCGACGTCGTCCGGGTTGAGCTCGACGAGGCGCCGCAGGTAGCGGGCGGCGTCCTGGGGCGGGCCGCTGACCGCGGCCTCGTGCAGCACCTGCGACATCCACGGCGTGTCGACCGCAGGCAGGTGCACCAACTGGTCCGCGACCTCGCGCACGTCGTGGCCGGACTCGTCGAGCACGACGGCCGCGCGGTGCCGCAGGTCGGCGATCCCGGCCGGGCCGAGCACCTCCAGCACCCCGGCGCGATACCACGCGCGCACGTGGTCGGGCAGCCCGTCACCGAGCAGATGTTCCCTGCGCAGCAACGAGATCCCGCTCTCGGCGACCCGCGCCGACACGCCGGCGAGCGCGGCGACCAGGTCCTCCTGGCCCACGACCACGAGTGCGGTGGCGATCGCGCGCAGGTGTTCGGGCTGGTCACGCATCCGCCGTGCGGCGACGAGCTCCACGGACTCCTGCCTGAGGGCGTGCGCCGCCCGGATGTCCGCGAGCACGGTGGTGAGGTGCCGCGGGATGCCGCCGGAGAGCCGCAGGCAGAGGCCGGTGAACACGGCGTCCGGCCGGAAGTGCAGCATCGCGGCGATCATGGCGGCGACCTGCGGCGTGGTCAGCGGCGGCAGGTCGACCACGCCGGCGCGGGCGAGTTCGGCGTCGAGCGGGGCGTTCTGGGACAGCAGCAGGCTGACCGGTTCGCCGGCGAGCCGGCGCACCACGAAGTCGACCCACCGGACGGTGGCTTCGTCGCAGGCGTCGAGGTCGTCGAGCACGAGGCAGACGGGCGTTCGTTCGGCCAGCTTGATGATGTCGCGCCACATCCCGCGGTAGGCGCGGTAGAGGTCAGCGGGGGTCGGGTCGGTCAGTTCCCCGACCACGACCCCGGCCTGGACCAGCAGCCGGCGGGCGACGGCGAGCGGCCGGCGCTCGCCCCGGCCGACGGCGGACAGCATGGTCGTGCCCGCGCGCGACTCGGCGGCCGCGGCCTGGCGCAGGACCGCGGACTTGCCCGAGCCGCGAGCGCCGCGCACGAGCACCGCCCGCGCACCGGCACCACCACGAGCGGCGGCCAAGTGGTGCGCCACCGCCGTGAGCGCGCTCTCACGACCGAACAGCTCGGTGCCGGGCCCCGGCTGGTTGTCCACCACCTACCGCCTCAGACTGGGAAGAGTGACTTACGCCGAGAATAATTGCCCCGGATGGCCGATCCGCAAACTGGCGTGAGGCAAGTGTCAAAGTCTGGCGTGGTGATTCCGCAATGTGCGGATGGTGAATCCCAGTCCGTGAGCGCTAATAGGCGGCGACCCGATTGGGCACGACCCGGTAGAGGGCGGGTTTCTCGGGCAGGAACGCCAGGCCGAACCGGGTGAGGAACTCCCCGAACGGCGGGTCGAGGAAGTCGGCGTCGGGCCGGCCGTCCCAGGTGTCGGCGGCGGCCCTGGCCACCTCGACCGCGGTGCCGTCGTAGACGACGAGGTCGGGCCGGTCACCGGCGAAGTACCCGCGGGCCAGCGAGATCGGCGACACGCTGTCGTCGAGGAAGCCCACCACCTCCCACCTGCCCTCGGTCGCGCCGCCGAGGGCGAGCCGGGCGGCGACCTCGGACGAGGTGGCGTAGGTGACGCGGTAGCCGCGCCGCACCAGTTCCTCGATCACCGCCAGCGCCGGTAACGCCTGTCCCTGACCGGGATTCGCGAAGATCGCGACATGCCGCCGTCCCGTGCCTACCTCCTCGGCCATCGGTGATGACCACCCTTCTGCGAACGGCGAGCTGCCTGATGGGAGTTCTACGGCATCGAATGCTCGGGAATCCCCTCACTTTCCTTTGTGCGCGAGCCGGAATCCGCTTCCCGTTTTGGTCCCGAGGTGGCCGGCGGCCACGAGCCGGCGCAGTTCTTCGGCCGGCGCCGGCTCACCGGTCGGGGAGGCGGCGGCGAGCGTCTCGGTGATGGCGAGCGACACGTCCAGGCCGATGGTGTCGAGGAGGGTGAAGGGACCCATCGGGTGCTGGAACGCGGTGACGACCGCGGCGTCGATCTCCTCGACCGTGACGTCGGTGCGGGCGAGCATGCGGATCGCGTCGTTCAGATACGGGAACAGCACGTGGTTCACGATGAACCCCACCCGGTCCGCACAGTCGACGGCGGTCTTGCGCAGCCACTTCACCAGCGCGTGGGCGGTGGCGTGCACGTCGTCCGCGGTGTGCTCGGTGCGGACGACCTCGACGAGCTTCATGACCGGTGCCGGGTTGAAGAAGTGCAGCCCGATCACGTCGGCGGGGCGGCTGGTGGCGTTCGCGCAGTCGGTGACCGAGAGGCTGGACGTGGTGGTGGCGATGATCGCGCCGGATTTCAGGACGGCGTCGATGCCTTGCAGGACACCGCGTTTGACGGCCATGTCCTCGGCGACGGCCTCGATGACGATGTCGGCTGTTCCCAGTGCCGCATAGCTCGTGCCGACGGTGAGCCGGGCGAGGACGTCCTCGCGGTCCTGTTCGGACATCCGGCCCTTCTGGACGAGTCTGGTCAGCGACGAGCGGATCTTCTCGGCGGCACCCGCGGCCTTCTCCGGTGTACGGGCGACGAGCGTGGTCGGAATGCCCGCCACGACGAGGACCTCGGCGATGCCGCGCCCCATCAGGCCCGCGCCCACGACGCCGGCCGCGCGGATCTCGCGCGGTTCGCCGCCGCTCGCTTGGTCGCGGGTGGACGGGATGATCTCGCCGTGGTCGTCGTAACGGTGGAAGCCCTGGCCGGTCTTGCGTCCTAGGAGTCCCTCTTCGACCATGCGGCTCAGCACCGGCGAGGGACGGTAGGAGTCGGATCCGGTGATCTCGTGCAGCCGCAGCAGTGCGCTTCGGACGGTGTCGACGCCGATGAGGTCGAGCAGGTGCAGTGGCCCGAACTTGAGGCCACAGCCCAGTTTCATCGCGGTGTCGAGATCCTCGACGGTCGCGTAGCCGGCGTCGGCGAGGTCCACCGTGCGGTTCACGCACGCGTAGAGCAACGCCGTCGCGGCCTCGGCGGGCCGGCCGCCGAGGTGCACGATCTCGGCGCCGGCCAGCCGGACCGCGTTGCGCGCCAGGTGCATCGCCTCGGGTGACGCCATCGACGTGCCGACGAGACCCGCGTGGCGGCCGTCCGGCGGCGGGATGAAGTAGCGCAGTCCGACGACCCGGTCCGGCGCACCGGACGCGATGGCCAGCTTCGCCACCGACAGCGTGGTCGTCGTGGTCAGGAAGACCGTGCCGGGTGCGCATTGGTCCGCGAGCGCCCGCAGCACGGTTTCCTTGGTGTCGGCGTCCTCCGGCAGCGCCTCGATGACGAGGTCGGCACGTTTGAGGTCGACCAGTTCCGGTGCGAGCGTGAGCTGGGGACCGCCCAGCCTGCGGTTGACGCGGGACAGGACGTCGAGGTCGGTGTCGACGCCGATCACCTCGGCCCCGTTCGCGAGCAGGACCTTCGTCAGGCCCTCGCCGAGCCCGCCCAGTCCGACCACGCCGATCACGAGTGGCATTACCTCTCCTTAGCCTGGTTGGTACTGCTAGAGACCGAGCTCTTCGTCGAGCATCGCGAACATCTCGTCGTCGGATGCCGACTCGAAGTCCAAGGTGGCGCCGGTGTCCTTGAGGGACGCCCACCTGGTGCGCAGGACGTCGAGACGGCCGGCGATCTGCTGGTGCAGCGCGTCGTTGACGGTGGCCGCGGTGAGCGCCTGCTCGAACGCCTCGAGGTCGGCGAGCACGCTAGGCAGCCCGGCCTCCGGTGCGTCGGCGAGCAGTTCGGTCTTGAGGTGCGCCACCAGGTCGGCCGGTGTCGGGTAGTCGAACACCAGCGTGGCGGGCAGCCGCAGACCGGTCGCGCCACCGAGGCGGTTGCGCAGCTCGACGGCGGTGAGCGAGTCGAAGCCGAGGTCCTGGAACTGGCGGTCGTCCTCGATCACCTCGCCCTCCGCGTGGCCGAGCACCTCGGTGACCTGGCCGCGAACGAGGTCGTGCAGTGCGTCGGTCCGGCCCTGGTCGGTCAGCGCGGTCAGACGCTGCACGAGCGAGTCGGCCGTTTCCTTACCTGCCACGGCTTTCTTCGACCTGGTGCGCACGAGACCACGCAGCAGCGGTGCGATCTCCGGCTGGTTGCGCAGGACCGCGAAGTCCAGCCGAACCGGGATCGTCGCCGCGGCACCGGTCTGGAGCGCCTCGTCGAAGAGGGTGACGCCCAGGTCCTTGGTGATGGCGGGCATGCCGGAGCGGGCCATCCGTTCCGCGTCCTGCGTTTTGAGCATGCCGGTGTCCCAAGCACCCCAGGCCATCGCGGTCGCCTTCTGACCGTTCGCCCGGCGGTGCGCGGCGAGTGCGTCGAGGAACGCGTTGCCGGCCGCGTAGGCGGCCTGGCCGGCGTTGCCGAACGTGCCCGCGACGCTGCCGAACAGGATCAGGTGCGCCTGCGGTGCCAGCTCGTGCAGGTACCAGGCGGCGTCGGCCTTCGGTTGCAGCACCGGGTCGATCCGGTCCAGCGTCAGCGCCTCGATCGTGGCGTCGTCGAGGACACCGGCCGCGTGGACGACGGTGTCGGGCCGATGCTCGAGCAGGAGCGCGGCAAGCTCGTCGCGGTCGCTCACGTCGCACGCGGCCACCGTGACCTGGGCGTCGAGTTCGGACACGTCCGCCTGGCCGGTGCGGCTGACCAGCACCAGTTCCCGCACGCCGTGGTTCTCGACGAGGTGCTTGGCCACGATCCGGCCGAGACCGCCCGTGCCGCCGGTGATGAGCACCTTGCCGTGCTCGACGGTGCTCTCCGACCGTTGCGCCCTCGTCAGCCGGCCGCCGAGGATCTCGCCGTCGCGCAACACGATCTGCGGCTCGTCGGCGTTCATCGCCTGCCGCAGCACCGCGAGGCTGGAGCGCCGGTCGTCGAGGTCGAGCAACCCGAAGCTGCCGGGGTGCTCGGACTGGGCGACCCGCACGAGCCCCCACACGGCCGCCGCGACCGGGTCCGGGATGTCGCTTTCGCTTGCCGCCACGGCGTTCCTCGTGACGAACCAGAGCCGGCCCTGCCGGTGGCTCGTGATCCATTCCTGGACGTTGATCAGCGCGTCCGACACGGCCGCGTGCGTGGAGTCCACGACGTCGTCGGAGTAGGCGAGGACCTGGACGAGCACGACCTCCGCGTCCGCCTGCTCGATGTTGTCGTAGACCCGACCGGCGACGAGGTGGTCGACCAGGCCGAAGTGGTCCTCGCCCGCGATCGCCACCGTGGCCTCGATCGGTTCGGTGGCGTTGATCGGCGTCCAGTCCAGCGTGAACAGGGCGTCGCGGGTGGTGTTCTCGGCGAGCTGCCCGGCGTTGACCGCGCGGAGAACCAGCGACTCGACCTCGGCGACCGGGTTGCCCCGCGGGTCGGCGATGACGATGCGCATCGCCCCGCTCTCGTCCCGGCTCATCCTGACCCGGACACTCGCCGCACCGGTCGCGTGGATCTTGACGCCCTCCCAGCTGAACGGCAGCCCCGCCGCCCCGTCCCCTTCCTGCAGGAGCGCGGTGTGCAGCGCCGCGTCGAGCAGCGCCGGGTGGATGCCGAACGAGCCGGGCTCCACACCGTCCGGCAGCGCGACCTCCGCGTAGACCGCGCCGTCGTGCCGCCACGCGTTCTTGAGGCCCTGGAACGTCTCGCCGTACGCGAACCCGATCTCCGCGAACCTGTCGTATCCGCCTTCGAGTTCGATCGGTTCGCCGACCGGCCAGGTGTCGAGGCGTTCCCCGGTGTTGTCGTTGGCGCTCAGCGTGCCGCCGGCGTTCTCGGTCCACGGCAGGTCGGTGTCCTCCGGCCGGCTGTAGATCGTGACCGTCCGGCGCCCGTCCCGCTCACCGCCGATCGCGACCTGGATCTGCACGCCCCCCTGCTCCGGCAGCATCAGCGGCGCCGCGATCGTCAGCTCCTCCAGCGTGTCGAGCCCGAGCTCCTCACCGGCCTTGAGCGCGACCTCCACCAGCGCCGCCCCCGGCACGAGCACCCGGCCCATGATCACGTGGTCCGCGAGCCAGGCATGCGTCCTGAGCGCGATCCTGCTCGTGAACAGATGCCCGTCCTGCCCGGCGAGCTGCACCGCCGCACCGAGCAACGGGTGCCCGACACCGCTCAGTCCCGCCGCCTTCACGTCGCTCGCACCCTCGACCACCTTCGGCCAGTACGACTGCCGCCGGAACGCGTAGGTGGGCAGGTCGATCTTCTTGGCCCCCTGGAGAAGCGGCGACCAGTCGACGTTGCCGCCGTCGGCGTGGAGCTGGCCGAGCGCCGTGAGAACCGACGTGATTTCGTTGGTGCCGCGCCTGATCGTCGGGATCGCCCCGTCGACGAGCGGGGTGAGTGCGGCGTCCGGCCCGATCTCCAGGAACGTGCGGTCGCCGAGCGCGGTCACGTTGTCGTGGAACCGCACCGCATCCCGCACGTGGTCGACCCAGTAGCCGGCCGTCGTGACGTCCCCGCTCGCCTGGAACGGAATGACCGGCTCGCTGAAGCTGATCTCCTCGATCGCCTCCCGGAAGTCCTGCAGCATCGGCTCCATCAACGGCGAGTGGAACGCGTGACTCACGTTGAGCCGCTTGAACTTCCACTGCCCGGCGATCTTGAGGACCTCGTCCTCGTCACCCGCGATGACCACGGACCGCGGCCCGTTGACCGCCGCGATCGACACGTTCCCAGTCAGGTACGGCGTCACCTCCTCCTCCGAGGCGATGACCGACACCATCGCGCCACCCTGCGGCAGCGCCTGCATCAACGCCGCCCGCGCCGTGATGAGCAGGCACGCGTCCTCGAGGCTGAGGACTCCGGCCACCTGCGCCGCCGCCACCTCACCGATCGAGTGCCCGGCAACATGATCCGGCCTGACCCCGAACGACTCGACGAGCCGGTACAGCGCGATCTCGAACGCGAACAGGGCCGGCTGCGCGAACCCGGTCTGGTTCAACGCCTCCTGGTCTCCACCCCACATCACCTCACGAAGCGCGGGGTCGAGGTGCTGCAACGCGTTGTCGAGCGCCTCGGCGAACACCGGGAACGCCTCGTACAGCTCGCGCCCCATCCCGATCCGCTGCGACCCCTGCCCGCTGAACAGGAAGGCGACCGGCCTCCTGCGCACCGATCCCCGCGCCACAACCTCACCATCGAGCACCACTGCCCGGTGGTCGAACAACGTCCTCGACGTCAGCAAGCGAGTACGCGACATCCTTGGCCGACCCGCCGACCTGCCTGATCCGCTCGATTTGTCCGTCCAGCGCAGCCTCGGACCGTGCCGACACCACCAACGGAATCGATCCCGCCTGGGCCCCCCGGGGGGAGTCCGAGGTCCCCACTCCAATCGTCGCACGGGAGGCCGACGAGCCCGGCTCGGCAAGATCGACAACTGCCGGGTTGTCCACAGGCGCCGAGTTGTCCACAGATTCCGCAGCACCCTCCTGACCAGCCATTTCCGCGAGTACGCTGGAAATTGGGGGGATCCCCGCGCCCCCCACCGACGACGACGGCGCACCCTCAAGGATGACGTGCGCGTTCGTGCCAGAGATGCCGAACGACGACACGGCAGCCCGACGCGGCCGCGACACCTCAGGCCACGCGGCGTTGTCCTGCAGCAGCTCGACCGCGCCCTCGCTCCAGTCGACGTGCGAGGAAGGCGTCGATGCGTGCAGCGTCCGAGGCAAAACCCCGTGCCGCATCGCCTGCACCATCTTGATGATGCCCGCGACACCAGCAGCCGCCTGCGTGTGTCCGATGTTCGACTTGATGCCACCCAACAGCAGCGGGACTGAGCGATCCTGCCCGTAGGTCGCCATCAACGCCTGAGCCTCGATGGGATCGCCCAAAGAAGTACCGGTGCCATGGGCTTCGACAGCGTCCACATCAGCAGCAGACAACCCAGCAGATGCCAACGCCTGACGGATCACCCTCTGCTGCGAAGGACCGTTCGGCGCCGTCAAGCCGTTGGAAGCACCATCCTGATTGATCGCCGAACCACGCACGACCGCCAACACCGTGTGACCGTTGCGCTCAGCATCAGACAGACGCTCCAACACCAGCAGACCAACACCCTCAGACCAACCAACACCATCAGCCGAGTCAGAGAACGCCTTGCACCGCCCGTCCTCCGACAACCCCCTCTGCCGCGAGAACCCGACAAACGAGCCCGGCGTCGACATGACCGTCACACCGCCGGCCAGCGCCAACGAGCACTCACCGGCCCGAAGAGCCTGCATAGCCCAGTGCAGCGCGACCAACGACGACGAGCACGCGGTGTCGATCGACACCGACGGCCCCTCAAGCCCAAGCGCGTAGGACACCCGGCCGGAGATCACCGAGGGCGACGCACCGGTCGAACCGAAGCCCTCGCTGTCCGCACCGCCGATGAGCTGCGTGTAGTCGTTGTACATGACACCGGCGAACACGCCGGTCGCACTGCCACGCAACGAGGCCGGCGCGATCCCGGATCGCTCCAACGCCTCCCACGCGGTCTCCAGCATGAGCCGCTGCTGCGAGTCCGTCGCCACGGCCTCGCGCGGCGACATCCCGAAGAACTCGGGATCGAACTGGTCGGCGTCGTGCAGGAAGCCGCCCGCCCGGACGTACGAGGTGCCGGGGTGGTCGGGGTCCGGATGGAACAACGTGTCGAGGTCCCAGCCGCGGTTCGCCGGGAACGGCGTGATCGCGTCCACCCCGTCCACCACCAGCTGCCACAGCTCCTCCGGCGACGACACCCCACCGGGATACCGGCAGGCCATGCCGACGATGACGATCGGATCGTCCATAAGCAGACACAAGCGCGGGCAGCGAGCCGACCGGATCGACCGCCCCGAGCAACTCGTCCTTCAGATATCCGGCGAGCTGCGTGGACGACGGGTAGTCGAACACCACGGTCGCGGGCAGCTTGAGCCCGGTGACCGCCGTGAGCCGGTTGCGCAGCTCGACCGCGGTGAGCGAGTCGAACCCGAGCTCCTGGAACGCCCGCGCCGGATCGACCGCCGCGATCGTGTCGTAGCCGAGCACGGCCGCGACCTCACCCCGCACCAGGTCCACCAGCGCGTCGATCCGACCGGTTTCGTCCAGAATGGACAGTCGCTGCACCAGCCCGGACGCCGTCTCCGATCCCGCGATCCGGCGGCGTGCCTTGACCCGGATCAGCCCGCGCAGCAACGGTTTCACGTCACCGTTCTGCTTCAGCGCCCCGAGGTCGAGCCGCACCGGCAGGACCGCCGCCTCAACACCGGCCACCGCTGCATCGAACAGCCGCAAGCCCAGGCTCTCGTCGAGGGCTGGCATTCCGGAGCGCCGCATGCGTTCCGCGTCTTCCGAGGCCAGCATTCCGGTGTCCCAGGCGCCCCACGCGAGCGACACCCCGGGCAGCCCGTTGAGCTGCCGATGCGCGGCCAGCGCGTCGAGGAACGCGTTGCCGGCGGCGTAGTTGCCCTGCCCGGCGTTGCCGAACACCCCGGCCGCGGACGAGAACACCACGAACTGCGAAGCCTCGGTAGCGAGGTCGTGCAGGTTCAACGCCGCATCAACCTTGGCGCGCAACACGGTGTCGACCCGCTCCGGCGTGAGCGACTCGATCACACCGTCGTCAAGCACACCGGCCGCGTGCACGACGCCCCGGACCTTGTGCTGCTTCAGCAACTCCCACAAAGCAGTCCGGTCCGCGACATCGCAGGCGACCACGGAAACGCGCGCTCCCAACGCCTCCAGCTCGCTCACGTCACCCTGACCGCTGCGGCTGACCAGCACCAGCTCGGTAACCCCATGTGTCTCCACCAGGTGCCGCGCCACGATCTTGCCCAGCCCACCGGTACCACCGGTGACGAGAACCGGGCTCTCCCACACCACGTCCTCAGCGCCGCCCCGCACCCGGCCAAGGCGCGCCGCACGGGCTTCGCCATCGCGGATGACCAGCTGCGGCTCATCAAGGTCCAGCACCCCGAGCAACGTCGCGAGCGACGACTCCTCGGCGTCCAGGTCGATCAGCCCGAACCGGTCCGGGTGCTCGGTCTGCGCGGTCCGCAGCAGACCCCACACCGCCGCACCGGCCAGGTCATCACCCTCGACCGCACCGCGCGTGACGAACACGAGCCGCCCGTCGCGGTCCTCCCGGATCCACTCCTGCACCAGCTCCAACGCCCGGTGCGTCACCGCCCGAACCGACTCCGCGTTCTGCTCCCCCGCGACCGGCACGAGCACAACATCCGTGTCAGTCAGCGAAAGCAGACCCTCGACCCGTCCGACGGACAGCCCGAGCACATCCGGACCGAGCACGCTGACGGTCTTGCCCGCCTCGGCCGGCGGCACCGCGATCGGCGTCCACTGAACCGAGAACAGCGCGTCCAGATCATCCTGCTCCGCCGCCACCGCCCGCATGACGAGCGACTCGACCGACGCCACGGGGTTACCCGCGGGGTCAGCCAGCGCGATCCGCAACCCGTTATCGTCGCGCGTCATCTTGACCCGCAACGCCGTCGCCCCGGTCGCATGCAGCGACACGTTCTCCCAAGCGAACGGCAAACCAGCCGACCCGCTCTCGTCGAGCAACGAGGCATGCAGCGCGGCATCGAGCAACGCCGGGTGCAGCCCGTACGGCCGGACGTTCACTTCGTCCGGCAGCGCGACCTCGGCATAGGTCGTGTCGCCGTCCCGCCAGGCCGCCCGCAGCCCCTGGAACAGGCCGCCGTAAGCGAACCCGGCCTCAGCGAACTTCTCGTAGCAGCCCTCGACATCGACCACTTCGGCCTCGGGCGGCCACACCGATGCGTCGAACTCGACCCGCTGCTCCCCCTTGGCCAGCACACCGCTGACGACCTGCGTCCACTGCGCGTCGACCACCTCGTCGGGCCGCGCGTGGATGGTGAACGTCCTGCGGTCATCCCCTGCGGACACCTTCATCTGCAGCGCCAGCCCGCCGTGCTCCGGCAGAACCACCGGCGCCGACAACGTCAGCTCCTCCAGCCGATCGAGCCCGACCTCGTCACCGGCCCGCAACGCGAGCTCGACGAGCGCCGCACCCGGCACCAGCACGCGTCCCATGATCGTGTGGTGGCGAATCCACGGATGCGTGCGCGCCGCCAGCCGACTGGTGAACAGGAACCCTTCCCCGTCAGCGAGTTCCGCCGAGGCGATGAGCAACGGGTGCCCGACCGCGACCATGCCGAGTCCGGACGCGTCGTCGCCCCCGATCCGCACCGCCGGCCAGAACCGCTGGTGGTCGAACGCGTAGGTGGGCAGGTCGATCTTCTTGCCGCCCGCGTGGAACCCGCTCCAGTCAACCTGCACGCCGTCCACATGCAGCCGCGCCAGCGCCGTCAACGCCGCATCGCGCTCGCCCTTGTCCTTGCGCAGCAAGGGAACCGCATCTTCAACAAGCGCGCTCAGCACACCGTCGGGCCCGATCTCGACGAACGTAGTCGCCCCGTTGTCGCGCAGCTTCCACATGTTGTCCGCGAACCGCACCGCGTCCCGGACGTGGTCCACCCAGTACTCGACGGTGGTGACATCCCCGCTGGCGATGACCGGAATGTTCGGCTGCTGCAGCGTGATCTCCGCCAGCGACTCGCGGAAGTCGTCCAGCATCGGCTCCATCAACGGCGAGTGGAACGCATGCGACACCTTCAGCCGCTTGCTCTTCCACCGCTCGGCGATCTTGACGACCTCGTCCTCGTCACCCGCGATGACCACGGACCGCGGCCCGTTGATCGCCGCGATCGACACGTTCCCGGTGAGATGCGGCAGCACCTCATCCTCGGAGGCTTGAACGGCCACCATCGCGCCACCCGCAGGCAACGCCTGCATGAGCGCCGACCGCGCCGTGACCAGCAAACAGGCGTCCTCAACGCTCAGCACCCCAGCGACGTGCGCCGCCGCGATCTCGCCGATCGAGTGCCCGGCCACCTGCTCCGGCCGCACACCCCACGACTCGGCCAACCGGTAGAGCGCGGTCTGCACCGCGAACAACGCCGGCTGCGTGTACCCGGTCTGGTCGAGCGCCTCCTGGTCGTCACCCCACATGACGTCCCGAACCGCCGGGTCCAGGTACATCAGCACGGCGTCCAGCGCCTCGGCGAACACCGGGAACGCCTCGTAGAGCTCACGCCCCATACCGATCCGCTGCGACCCCTGCCCGGAGAACAGCACCGCCAACGACCGCTGCGACCGCGCCGTCCCCCGCGCCAGCACCTCATCGCCCAGCACCACCGCCCGGTGCTCGAACTGGGCCCGCGTGTTCAGCAGCGAGTACGCCACATCCTCCCGCGCACCCTCCGCCGCCTTGGCACGCTCGATCTGCCCCGGCAACGCCTCAGCCGTCCTGGCCGACACCACCAACGGCACCGCACGCCCGCTCGGAATCGATACGGACTGGCTGGCCCCCTGGGGGGAACTACCCCCCATCCCAATCATCTCAGGCAGGTCTGACAGTTCCGGCGCGCTCGGAGCCTCCAAGATCACGTGCGCATTCGTGCCGGACAGACCGAACGACGAGACGCCCGCCCGCCGCGGCCTGGAAACCACAGGCCAAGGCGTGGCCTCTGTGACCAGTTCGACCGCGCCCTCACTCCAGTCGACGTGCGACGACGGCGACGTGACATGCAGGGTCGGCGGGACGACGCCGTTCCGCATCGCCTGCACCATCTTGATCACACCGGCGACCCCGGCAGCGGCCTGCGAGTGGCCGATGTTCGACTTGATGCCGCCGAGCAGCAGCGGCACAGCACGGTCCTGCCCGTAGGTCGCGAGCAGCGCCTGCGCCTCGATCGGGTCGCCCAAAGTCGTACCGGTGCCGTGCGCCTCGACAGCGTCCACATCAGCAGCAGACAACCCAGCAGACGCCAGCGCCTGACGAATCACCCGCTGCTGCGAAGGACCATTCGGCGCCGTCAGGCCGTTGGAAGCACCATCCTGGTTGATGGCCGAACCACGCACGACAGCCAGAACTGTGTGTCCGTTCCTCACCGCATCCGACTGACGCTCCAGCACCAGCAGACCAACACCCTCAGACCAACCGACACCATCAGCCGAGTCCGAGAAAGCCTTGCAGCGCCCGTCCTCCGACAAACCCCTCTGCCGCGAGAACCCGACAAACGCACCCGGCGTCGACATCACCGTCACACCACCGGCCAAGGCGATCGAGCACTCACCGGCCCGCAGCGCCTGCGCCGCAAGGTGCATCGCGACCAACGACGACGAGCACGCGGTGTCGATCGACACCGATGGCCCCTCGAACCCGAAGGTGTAGGAAACGCGCCCGGACACCACCGAAGGCGACGTACCGGCGCCCTGGTGCCCCTCGGAGTCGGCCTCGAGAATCTGCGCGTAGTCCGAATACATGACTCCGGCGAACACGCCGGTCCGGCTGCCCCGCAACGAGGTCGGGTCGATTCCGGCGCGCTCCAGCGCCTCCCAGGTCGTCTCCAGCAGGATGCGCTGCTGGCCGTCCGTGCCGAGCGCCTCCCGCGGCGACATCCCGAAGAACGCCGGGTCGAACTGGTCCGCGTCGTGCAGGAAGCCGCCGGCGCGGGCGTAGGACGTGCCCAGGTGGTCGGGGTCCGGGTGGAACAGCGAGTCGAGGTCCCAGCCGCGGTTCTCCGGGAACGGCGTGATCGCGTCCGTCCCCGAGGCCACCAGGTCCCACAACGTCTCCGGCGACGTGACGCCTCCGGGGAAGCGGCAGGCCATCCCGACGATGACGATTGGATCGTCCGAAATGGACACCGTCGCAGGCAGCGCCTCGACCGCCTCCGCAGACCCGAACAGTTCGACGTGCAGGTGGTCGGCCAGCGCGATCGCGGTCGGGTAGTCGAACACCAGCGTCGCCGGCAGCCGCAGCCCGGTCGCCTCGGTCAACTGGTTGCGCAGCTCGACGGCGGTCAGCGAGTCGAATCCGAGGTCCTGGAACGCCCGCGCCGCGTCCACCGCGTCGATCGAGGTGTGGCCCAGCACCGACGCGACCTGCGTCCGCACCAGGTCCACGAGCGCCGCGCGACGGTCGGCGACGGCCATCGCGCCGAGCTTGTGCACCAGCCCGGAAGCCGTCGCGGAACCAGCCGCCGCACGCCGCGCCTTGACCCGGATGAGGCCCTGCAGCAACGGCGCCACCGCACCACGCGCTCGCAAAGTCGCGAGGTCGAGCCGCACCGGAACGGTCAGCGCCGCCCCGCTCGCCACCGCCGCGTCGAACAGTTCCAGACCTTGCTGTGGCGTGATCGGCGGCAGGCCGGCGGCGGTCATCCGCGCGGCCTCGGCCTCGGTCAGTGCCCCGGTCATACCGCTGACCTCGGACCAGACCCCCCACGCCAGCGAGGTCGCGCGCAGCCCCTGAGCCTTGCGGTGCGCGGCAAGGGCGTCGAGGAACGCGTTGCCCGCCGCATAGTTCGCCTGACCCGCGTTGCCGAACACTCCTGCCGCCGAGGAGAAGACGGCGAACGCCGTCAGGTCACTCGTCAGCTCGTGCAGGTGCCAGGCGGCGTCGACCTTGGGCCTGAGCACGTTCGCGATCCGCTCGGGCGTCATCGATTCGATCACGCCGTCGTCCAGCACGCCGACCGCGTGCACAACACCACGGATTTCGTGCTGCGAAAGGAGTTCCGCGACAGCGTCCCGGTCGGTCACGTCACATGCCGCAACGGTGACCCGCGCTCCCAACGCTTCCAGCTCCGTTGTGTCCGCCTGCCCGCGGCGGCTGACGAGCACCAGCTCCCGCACACCGTGCTTCTCGACGAGGTGCCTCGCGACGACCGCGCCCAGCCCGCCGGTGCCGCCGGTGACGAGAACCTTGCCCTCCCAACGGACTTCCGCCGGCTCGTTCGTGACCCGACCAAGCCGTGCGGCCAGCACCTGACCGTCGCGCACCACCAGCTGCGGTTCGTCGACACCGAACGCGACCGAGACCATCGCGGCCGAGAGGTTGTTGCCGCACAGGTCGATCAGGCCGAACCGGCCGGGGTGCTCGGACTGCGCCGACCGCACCAGCCCCCAGACCGCCGCCGCCCCCAGGTCCTCACCCGTGGTCGCACCTCGCGTGACGAACGTGAGCCGCCCGCCCTTGCCGCTGCCGATCCACTCCTGCACCAGCGTCAACACTCGGGCGGTGTTGCCGTGCGTGCTGCCGAGCACGTCCTCATCGCCGACGACCGGCGCCAGCACCAGCTCAGCGTCCGTGTCCTCCACCGCGCCGACCACCGGGAAGCCGAGTTCGAGCACATCCGGCCCGATCACCGCGACCGACGCGGGCGCCGCGACGTCCTCCCGCGTGACGGGCACCCAGTCGAGCCCGAACAGCTCACTCCGCTCGGCCGCACCAAGCTGCTCTACGTTCACCGCCCGCACCACCACGGCCTCCACCGTGGCGACCGGCGCACCTGTGACGTCGGCCAGCGCGATCGTCCGGCGCATGCCGCCCTCGTCACGGGTCAGCTTGACGCGCAGCTCGCTCGCACCGGTGGCGTGCAGCGACACGCCCTCCCACGAGAACGGCAGCCCCGCGTCGAGCGTCTCGTCCAGCAACGCCGCGTGCAGCGCCGAGTCGAGCAACGCCGGATGCAACCCATAGGCGGTGCCATCGACGTCCTCGGGCAACGCAAGCTCGGCGTAGATCTCGTCGTCGACGCGCCAGGCGGCCTTGAGGTTCTGAAACGCGTGCCCGTAGGCGAACCCGGCCACCGCGAACCGCTCGTAGCACCCCTCGTAGTCCATCGCCACGGCACCGGCCGGTGGCCACACCGCGGCGTCGAACGCCCCGACGTGCTCACCACTGGCCAGGAAGCCGGTCGCGTGCTGCGTCCACAGCGCATCCGGCGCACCCTCGGGCCGCGAGTGAATCGCGTACTGACGACGGCCGTTGTGTTCGGCGCCGACCTTGAGCTGCACCTGCACCGCACCGTGCTCGGGCAGCACGAGCGGCGCGGCGAGCGTGAGGTCGTCGACCTGATCGAGCCCGGCCTCGTCCGCCGCCCGCAGCGCGAGCTCGATCAGCACCGCGGCCGGCACCAGCGTGCGCCCCATGATCACGTGGTCCGCGAGCCACGGGTGCGTGCTCAGCGACACCCGGCTGGTGAACACGACGCCGTCACCCTCGGCCAGCTCCACCGCCGCGCCGAGCAACGGGTGCGCGACGCCGACCAGACCAAGCCCGGACGCGTCCGACGCCCGTCCGGCGCTCGCCGGCCAGTACCGCTGCCGGTTGAACGGGTAGGTGGGCAGCTCGATCCGCTTGCCGCCGCGGTAGAACCCCGTCCAGTCAACGTTGATTCCGTCAATGTGTACTTGACTGAGCGCAGTCAACATTGATTCAACATCAGACTTGACTCGCGTCAACGTCGGAATCAACCCGTCAACCATCGCGCTCAACTGCGCGTCCGGCCCGACCTCCACCACCGTGACGTCACCCAGCCGAGTGACATTGTCGTGGAACCGCACCACATCCCGCACGTGCCGCACCCAGTACTCAACGCTCGCGACATCACCCGACGCACTGATCGCAATACTCGGCTCGCTGAACCGGACCCCCGCGATCGCCTCACGGAAGTCATCCAGCATCGGCTCCATCAACGACGAGTGGAACGCATGGCTGACCTTCAGCCGCTTGCCCTTCCACCGCTCGGCGATCCTGACAACCTCGTCCTCAACACCAGCGATCACCACAGCCCGAGGCCCATTGACCGCCGCGATCGACACACCATCCGTCAGGTGCGCACGCACCTCTTCTTCGGACGCGATCACCGACACCATCGCCCCACCAGACGGCAACGCCTGCATCAGCGCCGCACGCGCCGTCACCAACAAGCACGCGTCCTCAAGGCTCAACACATCGGCAACATGCGCCGCCGCGATCTCACCAATCGAATGCCCAGCAAGCCGGCTCGGCTTCACCCCGAACGACTCCAGCAACCGATACAGCGCCACCTCAACCGCAAAGATCGCCGGCTGCGCATACCCGGTCTGATTGAGCAGTTCCTGGTCCGCGCCCCACATGATGTCCCGCAACGCGGGATCAAGGTTGACCAACGCCGCGTCGAGCGCCTCCGCAAACACCGGGAACGCCTCGTACAGCTCCCGCGCCATCCCAACGCGCTGCGACCCCTGCCCGGAGAACACCACGGCAAGCGGCCGGTTCCGCACCACACCATTGGCCAGCTCAACGCCGTTCCACACCACCGCCCGGTGGTCGAACAACGCGCGCGTGGTCGCCAACGAGAACCCGACGTCCACAGCGGACGCCCCGTCCGCCAGCGCACTGACCTGCTCGACCTGAGCCCGCAACGAGGCCGCCGACTTCGCCGACACCACCAACGGCACCGCACGCCCACTCGGAATCGATACCGACTGGCCGGCCCCCTGGGGGGAACTACCCCCCAGCCCAATCATCTCAGGCAGGTCCGACAATTCCTGACCGTCCGGCGCCTCCAAGATCACGTGCGCGTTCGTGCCCGAGACACCGAACGACGAGACACCCGCGCGACGAGCACGATCGACCGCGGGCCACTCGGCGTTGCCGGTCAGCAGCTGCACCGAGCCTGCCTCCCAGTCAACGTGCGACGAAGGCTCGTCGATGTGCAGCGTCTGCGGCACGACACCGTGGCGCAGCGCCTGCACCATCTTGATCACACCGGCCACACCCGCGGCAGCCTGCGTGTGACCGATGTTCGACTTGATGGAGCCGAGCAGCAGCGGAGCGGACCGATCCTGACCGTAAGTGGCGAGGAGCGCCTGGGCCTCGATCGGGTCACCCAGAGTCGTGCCGGTGCCGTGGGCCTCGACGACATCGACGTCCGCAGTGGACAGACCAGCCGACGCGAGCGCCTGACGGATCACCCGCTGCTGCGAGGGACCGTTCGGCGCCGTCAGGCCGTTGGACGCACCATCCTGGTTGACCGCAGAGCCACGCACGACGGCCAGAACACTGTGGCCGTTGCGCCGCGCGTCAGACAGACGCTCCAGCACGACCACACCGACACCCTCGGACCAGCCGACACCGTCAGCGCTGTCAGAGAACGCCTTACAACGTCCATCCGGCGAGAGCCCGCGTTGCCGCGAGAACCCGATGAACGCACCCGGCGAGGCCAGAACGGTCACACCGCCGGCCAGAGCAAGCGAGCACTCACCGGCGCGGAGGGCCTGCATAGCCCAGTGCATGGCGACCAACGACGACGAGCACGCCGTGTCGAGAGTGACCGCGGGCCCCTCGAAACCGAACGTGTAGGACACACGACCAGACACGACCGAAGGCGATCCACCGGTCGTCTGGTAACCCTCGGAGTCGCCTTCGAGCAGCAGCGAATAGTCGTTGTACATGACACCGGCGAACACGCCCGTGGGGCTGCCCTTCAGCCCAACGGGGTCGATGCCCGCACGTTCCAACGCCTCCCACGACGCTTCGAGCAGCAGGCGCTGCTGTGCGTCCGTCGACACGGCCTCGCGCGGTGACATGCCGAAGAACTCGGGGTCGAACTGGTCGGCGTCGTGGAGGAAGCCACCGGACTTCGTGTACGAGGTGCCGATGTGGTCGGGATCCGGGTGGTAGAGCGAGTCGAGGTCCCAGCCGCGGTTGGCCGGGAACTCCGTGATGGCGTCGCGGCCGCCGACCACGAGGTCCCACAGTTGATCGGGCGTGGCCACTCCGCCGGGATAGCGGCACGCCATGCCGACGATCACGATCGGATCGTCCGAAGTGGACGTGAGGGTCGGCAGGGCCGCCAAGGTCTCGTCGACGCCGAAGAGTTCGTCGCGCAGGAAACCGGCGAGCACAACGGACGTCGGGTAGTCAAAGATCAGTGTGCTCGGCAGGCGCAGGCCGGTGACACCGGTCAGACGGTTGCGCAGGTCCACCGCGGTGAGCGAGTCGAAACCGAGGTCCTGGAACGCCTTCGCCGGGTCGACCGCGGCAACGCCGTCGTGACCGAGCACGGCGGCGACCTCGGTGCGGACCAGGTCCAGCAGCGCGGTCAGGCGGGCTTCCGGTGCCATCGCGGTGAGGCGCTGGACGAGGCCGGCGTCGGCCTGGGCCGCGGCACGTCGAGTCCGCGTCCGGATCAGTCCGCGCAGCAACGGCCGGATCTCGCCGTGGTTGCGCAACGTCGCCAAGTCCAGGCGCAACGGCAGCAGCACCGCGTCCTCGCCGGCGATCGCCGCGTCGAACAGCGCCAGCCCCTGCTCCACCGACAACGGCGGCGTGCCGCCTCGCGCCATGCGTTCGGCGTCGGCCTGCGACAGCATGCCGGTCTGGTTCCACGCACCCCACGCCAGCGAGACGGCGGGCAGCCCGAGCGAGCGGCGGTGGACAGCGAGCGCGTCGAGGAACGCGTTGCCCGCCGCGTAGTTCGCCTGTCCAGCCGCACCGAACGTGCCGGCCGCGCTGGAGAAGATGACGAACCTGTCGAGGTCCTTGGTGAGCTCGTGCAGGTTCCACGCGGCGTCGACCTTGGGGCGCAACACCTTCGCCAGGCGTTCCGGCGTGAGCGACTCGATCACGCCGTCGTCCAGCACGCCGGCGGCGTGCACGACGCTGCGCACCTTGTGCTTCTTCAACAGCTTCTGCAACGCCTTGCGGTCACTGACATCGCACGCGACGACGGTCACCTTGGCGTCCAAATCGGACACGTCGGCCTTGCCGGTACGACTGACCAGCACGAGTTCCGAGACGCCGTATCGCTCGACGAGGTGCTTCGCGATCACGCGACCCAGCCCGCCGGTACCGCCGGTGATCAGCACCGGGCCGGTGAACTCACCCGGCTCCGCGGTCTCCGCGCGCACAAGCCGCGCCGCGAACACCTGCTCACCACGCACCCGCAGTTGCGGCTCGTCGATGGCCAGAACCTGCTCCGACACGTCGCCATCGGTGTCGATGAGCGTGAACCGGCCGGGATGCTCGTTCTGCGCGGCCCGGACCAGGCCGTGGACGGCGCTCGCGGCCAGGTCGTCCTGACGCGTCACGAACACAAGCCGTTCGGCCCGCTCCTCCGCGATCCAACGCTGCACCAACTCAAGCGCGCGAGCCGCAAGCGCGTGCGTCTGCGTGACGACATCGCCGTCGCCAGCGAACTCCTCCACCACCACGGCGGCCGCACCGGCGTTGGGCAGCGTGACCGGCACCCAGTCGAGCCGGAACAGCGAGTCGCGATCCACCGCGCTCACCTGCCGCGCGGACACCGCCCGCGTCACCAGCGACCCGATCGAGGCGACCGGCGCACCTGCCGTGTCCGCGACCGCGATCACCCATGCGTCACCGTTGCGCCGCAGCCTGACCCGGACTGCCGCGGCACCGGTGGCGTGCAGGGACACGCCTTCCCACGAGAACGGCAGCCCCGCCTCGGCCCCGTCGAAGAACCCGCCCGCGTGCAGCGCGGCGTCGAGCAGCGCGGGATGTAGCCCGAACGCCGCACCGTCCACGTCCTCGGGCAGCGCGACCTCGGCATACACCTCGTCTGCCGTGCGCCACACCGCCCGCAGTCCCTGGAACACCGGCCCGTACTCGAACCCGTTCTCCGCGAACCGCTCGTAAGCACCCTCGATCTCAACGACCTCGGCCCCGGCAGGCGGCCAGACCGTTACGTCAAAAGCAGGGGCATCGAAGTCGGAGGCACTCGTCCCGCTCGTCAGGAACCCGGTCGCGTGCTGCGTCCACGGCACTTCTGCTCCATCAGGCCGTGCGAACACCTCGACCGCACGACGCCCGTTCTCCTCAGCACCGACCGCGACCTGAACCCGCACAGCACCCTGCTCAGGCAGCACGAGCGGCGCGGCCAGCGTCAACTCGTCGACGCGGTCAAGCCCAACCTCGTCACCCGCGCGCACGGCCAGTTCCAGGAACGCCGTGCCAGGCAGCAGCACCTGCCTGAACACCGTGTGGTCCGCGAGCCACGGGTGCGAACTCAGCGACAACCGGCTCGTGAACAGGTAGCCGTCCGCCCCGGCGACGTCGACGGCCGCGCCGAGCAGCGGGTGCTCGACCCGCGTGAGTCCCAGCGCCCCGACATCGCCGGTCTTGCGCATCGCCTTCGGCCAGAACATCTGGTGCTCGAACGCGTAGGTGGGCAGATCAACCTTCCGTCCGCCCGTGTACAGCTGCGTCCAGTCAACATTGATTCCGTCAACATGTACTTGACCGAGCGCAGTCAACATTGACGTGACTTCGTCGCGGTCACGCCTCAACACGGCAGTCGAGCCATCAACCATCGCGCTCAACTGCGCGTCCGGTCCGATCTCCAGCACCGTGACGTCACCCAACCTGGTGACGTTCTCATGGAACCGCACCGCATCCCGCACATGGCTGACCCAGTAGTCAACGGTCGTGACATCGCCCGACGCACTGATAGCGACGCTCGGCGCGTTGAACTGGATCTCCGCAATCGCCTCACGGAAGTCGTCCAGCATCGGCTCCATCAACGGCGAGTGGAACGCATGGCTGACCTTCAGCCGCTTGCCCTTCCACCGCTCGGCGACAGCCAGCACCTCTTCTTCCACGCCCGCGATCACCACAGACCGAGGCCCATTGACGGCGGCGATCGACACGCCATCAGTGAGATGCGCGCGCACCTCTTCTTCGGACGCGATCACCGACACCATCGCGCCACCAGCCGGCAACGCCTGCATGAGCGCCGCACGCGCCGTCACCAACAAGCACGCGTCTTCGAGAGACAACACGTCCGCAACGTGCGCCGCCGCGATCTCACCAATCGAATGCCCGACCAGGTGGTCCGGCCTCACGCCGAACGATTCCAGCAACCGGTACAGCGCCACCTCAACCGCGAAGATCGCCGGCTGCGCATACCCGGTCTGATTGAGCAGTTCCTGGTCCGCGCCCCACATGATGTCCCGCAACGCGGGATCAAGGTTGACCAACGCCACGTCCAACGCCTCCGCAAACACCGGGAACGCCTCGCACAGCTCGCGACCCATGCCGAGCCGCTGCGACCCCTGCCCGGAGAACACCATCGCCAACGGCTTGCCCGCCGCAACCCCTTCGGCAACTACGTCACCGTCAAGCACAACGGCCCGATGCTCGAACAACGCGCGCGTAGTCGCCAACGACCACCCGACGTCCACAGCAGACACACCGCTGTCCACCAACGCCTGGACCCGCTCGATCTGAGCGCGCAACGAAGCGGAGGACTTCGCCGACACCAGCCATGGCACCGCGCGCCCACTCGGAATCGATCCCGATTGGCTGGCCCCCTGGGGGGAACTACCCCCCATCCCAATCATCTCAGGCAGGTCTGACAGTTCTGGCGCGCTCGGAGCCTCCAAGATCACATGCGCGTTCGTGCCCGAGACACCGAACGACGACACAGCAGCACGGCGCGCGCGCTCAACCAACGGCCACGCACGGGACGACGTCAGCACCTCGACGGCACCGGACTCCCAGTCGACCTGAGTGGTCGGAGTGCCGGCGTGCAGGGTCTGCGGCAGCACTCCGTGGCGCAGCGCCTGCACCATCTTGATCACACCCGCCACACCCGCGGCAGCCTGCGTGTGACCGATGTTCGACTTGATCGAACCCAGGTAGAGCGGCTCGTCGCGATCCTGCCCGTACACCGCGAGCAGCGCCTGCGCCTCGATCGGATCGCCGAGCCTGGTGGCCGTGCCGTGCGCCTCGACGGCGTCGACATCGGAGGCCGACAGACCGGCAGAAGCCAGGGCCGCACGGATCACCCGCTGCTGCGAAGGACCGTTCGGCGCCGTAAGGCCGTTGGAAGCACCATCCTGGTTGACCGCGGAACCGCGCACGACGGCCAAGATCGTGTGGCCGTTCCGAACAGCGTCAGACTGACGCTCCAGCACCAGCAGACCAACACCCTCACCCCAGCCGGTGCCGTCCGCGTCGTCGGAGAACGCCTTGCACCGGCCGTCGACCGAGAGTCCGCGTTGACGGGAGAACTCGACGTAGGTGGTCGGCGTCGACATCACCGTCACACCACCGGCAACCGCCAGCGAGCACTCACCCGAGCGCAACGCGGAAGAAGCGAGGTGCAGCGCCACCAAAGAAGAGGAGCAGGCGGTGTCGACCGTGACAGCCGGACCTTCGAAACCGAACGTGTAGGAGACGCGGCCCGACGCGATGCTGCCCGCACTGCCCTGTCCCTGGTGCCCCTCGAACTCGGCACCGTCCAGAATGGACGCGTAGTCGTTGTACATGACGCCCGTGAACACACCGGTCGCACTGCCGCGCAACGAAGCCGGGTCGATGCCGGACCGTTCCAGCGCCTCCCAGGTCGCCTCCAGCAGCAGGCGCTGCTGGGAGTCCGTGGCCAGCGCTTCCCGCGGCGACATGCCAAAGAACGCCGGGTCGAACTCCCCCGCGTCGTGCAGGAAGCCGCCCGAGATCGAGTAGGTCGTGCCCGCGTGGTCGGGGTCCGGGTGGTAGAGACCGGCGGTGTCCCAGCCGCGGTTCGCCGGGAACTCGGTGATGGCGTCGACACCATCGGACACCAGCCGCCACAGATCCTCCGGCGACGCGACGCCGCCGGGATAGCGGCAGGACATGCCGACGATCACGATCGGATCATCCACAGTGGACACCAGCGCTGGCAACGATGAGAGCGGCGCGTCAGCACCGAACAGCTCATCGCGCAGGAAGCTCGCCAGCACCACGGCGGTCGGGTAGTCGAACGTCAGCGTAGCGGGCAGCCGCAACCCGGTGACCTCACCAAGACGGTTGCGCAGCTCGACAGCGGTCAGTGAGTCGAAGCCCAGCGACTGGAAGGCGCGCGACGGGTCGATCATCTCGCCGCCGCTGTGGCCGAGCACCACGCCGACCTCGGCACGCACCAGGTCGAGCAGCGCCTCCAGGCGGCCGGCGTCGTCGAGAGCCGTCAGCTTCCGCACCAACGATGCCGACGCTCCAGAACTGGCGGCCGCGCGACGGGCACGCACCTTCACCAGCCCCTGCAGCACCGACGGAACCTCGCCGCGCGTCCGGAACACCGGCAGGTCGAGCCGCAGCGGCAGCACGAGCGACGTACCCGAAGACAGTGCGGCGTCGAAGAGCTCCACGCCTTCCGCGGGCGTGATCGGCGGCATGCCCGACTTGGCAAGCCGTTCGGCGTCGGCCCCGGACAGCATGCCTGTCCCGGCCCACGCACCCCACGCCAGCGACACACCCGGCAGACCTTGCGCGCGCCGATGTTCGATCAACGCATCCAGGAACGTGTTGCCCGCCGCGTAGTTGCTCTGGCCGGACGAGCCGAACACGCCCGAGCCCGACGAACAGACGACGAACGCCGACACGTCGCCAGCGAACTCGTGCAGGTTCCACGCGGCATCAACCTTCGGCCGCAACACGTTCGCCAGCCGCTCTGGCGTGAGCGACTCGATGACGCCGTCGTCCAGCACCCCAGCGGCGTGCACGATTGAGCGAATCTTTCGGCCGGTAAATAGGTTCGCGGCAGCGTGGCGGTCAGCGACGTCGCACGCCACCACCGTGACCGACGCGTCCAGCTCCGCCACCCAGTCCGGCGTCTCGCCGCGTCGGCTCGCCAGCACCAGTTCGCGAACACCATGCGCGGCAACGAGATGCCGCGCAATGACCTGGCCGAGCCCACCGGTGCCGCCGGTGATCAGCACAGGTCCTTCCACCACAACGCTTTCACCCGCGGTGATCCGGGCGATGCGCGGCACGAACACCTCGCCGCCCCGCACCCGCAGCTGCGGCTCGGCACTCGCGAGCGCCGCGTCCGGCACGACGCCGTCGGTCTCGATCAACGCGAACCGGCCGGGATGCTCCGACTGCGCGGACCGCACCAGCCCCCACACCGCCGAGGCCCCGAGGTCTCCTTGCCGGGTAACGAAAACGAGCTTCTCCGCCCGCTCGGCCGCAACCCACTCCTGGATCTTCGCGAGCACCGAGGCGGTCAACGCGTGCGCGCCCTCGACGGGAGAGCCTTCCGTGAACAGGTGCTCCACGACGTGAGCCGCGGGTACGGCCTCGGTGAGCGTGATCGGGACCCAGTCCAGCCCGAACAACGCCTCCTGCGCGGCACTGAGCTGCTGCGCAGACACTGCCCGCGTCACGAGTGACCCGACCGTCGCCACCGGCGCACCGGTGGTGTCGGCGATGGCGATCTCCATCGAGCTGTCGCCGGTGGTCTGGAGACGCACTCGCAACGACGTGGCACCAACCGCATGCAGGGCAACGCTTTCCCACGAGAACGGCACCGCGCCCTCGGTCCGCTGATCCGCGAATGCCACCGCGTGCAACGCCGCGTCCAGCAGAGCGGGGTGGATGCCGAAGCCGGCGGCGTTGACGTCCTCAGGCAGCGCGACCTCGGCGAAGACCTGGTCGCCCAGCTTCCACGCGGCCCGCAGCCCCTGGAACGTGTGCCCGTAGTCGAACCCGAGCTCGGCGAACCGCTCGTACACACCTTCGACCTGCACCGCCTCGGCACCCGCAGGCGGCCAAGCGGTTGCGTCGAAGTCCGCGGGCGTTGCCCCGGACGCCAGGAACCCGGAAGCGTGCTCGGTCCACGGCAGATCGCTGTCCTCGAGCCGGCTGTGGATCGCCACCGCCCGCCGGTCGCCGTCCGCGCCGACCCGGATCTGCACCTGCACGGCCCCGGACTCGGGCAGCACGAGCGGCGCCGCGATCGTCAGCTCGTCGACGCGGTCGAGCCCCACCTCGTCCGCGGCCCGCACCGCGAGTTCGACGAGCGCCGCACCGGGCACGAGCACCTTGCCGTGCAGCGCGTGGTCCCGCAGCCAGGGATGCGTGCGCAGCGACAGCCTGCTCGTGAAGAGCAGGCCCTCTCCCCCGGCGAGCTCGACGGCGGCCCCGAGCAACGGGTGCTCCACCGCGCCGAGACCAGCCGACCGCACGTCCGACTTCGTGGAGACCTCGGGCCAGAACCGCTGCTGCTCGAACGCGTACGTCGGCAGGTCGACCCGGCGACCATGTTGACAGAACCTGTTCCAATCAACATTGACGCCGTCAACATTGATCCGGCTCAATGCCGTCAACATTGACTTGGCCTCGTCAACGTTGCGCCGCACCGCGGGCACGCAGCCGTCCACCAGCGCGGACAGCACGCCGTCCGGCCCGATCTCCAGGAACTTCACGTCGCCCAATCGCGTGACGTTGTCGTGGAACCGCACGGTGTCCCGGACGTGGTTCACCCAGTAGTCGACGGTGTCCACTTGCCCGGTTGTTGACATGCGGATATTCGGCGCGGTGAACGTCAGGCCGCTGATCACCTCGCGGAAGTCGTCCAGCATCGGCTCCATGAGCGGCGAGTGGAACGCGTGCGACACCTTCAACCGCTTGTGCTTCCACTTCGCGGCGATGGCCAGCACTTCTTCTTCGACACCCGCGATCACCACGGACCGAGGTCCGTTGACCACAGCGATGGACACGCCATCAGCCAGGTGCTCCCTCACCTTCTTCTCGGAAGCGACCACCGACACCATTGCGCCCCCGACCGGCAACGCCTGCATGAGCGCCGCACGCGCCGTGACCAACTGACTGGCGTCCTCGAGGCTGAGCACCCCAGCAACATGCGCCGCCGCGATCTCGCCGATGGAGTGGCCGGCGACGTGGTCGGGCGTCACGCCGTAGAACTCGAACAGCCGGTACAGCGCCACTTGGAACGCGAACAGCGCAGGCTGCGTGTACCCGGTCTGGTTCAGCTTCTCCTGGTCGTCGCCCCACATGACCTCGCGCACGGCCGGATCAAGGTTGCCGAGCACGGCGTCGAGCGCCTCCGCGAACACCGGAAACGCCTCGTAGAGCTCGCGCCCCATGCCAACCCGCTGCGACCCCTGCCCGGAGAACAGGAACGCCAACTCCCCAGCCTTGGCCACACCACTGGCCAATACCTCGCCATCAAACACAACAGCCCGATGGTCAAACAACGCGCGCGTAGTCAGCAACGAGAACGCGATGTCCGCCGCGGTCCCGGGCCACGCCTTGATCCGCTCCACCTGCGCACCCAGCGCATCGGCCGACCGCGCCGACACCACCAGCGGAATCGATCCGGATTGGCTGGCCCCCTGGGGGGAACTACCCCCCATCCCAATCATCTCAGGCAGGTCTGACAGTTCCTGGCGCGCTCGGAGCCTCCAAGATCACGTGCGCGTTCGTGCCCGAGACGCCGAACGAAGAGACGCCTGCGCGACGCGGGCGGGAGACGGTGGGCCACGACGTCGCGGCGGTGACGAGGGAGACGTCGCCCGCGGTCCAGTCGATGTGCGTGGACGGCTGGTCGACGTGCAGCGTCGCGGGCACCACTCCGTGGCGCATCGCGTGCACCATCTTGATGATGCCGGCGACACCGGCAGCAGCCTGGGTGTGGCCGATGTTGGACTTGATGGAGCCGAGCAGCAGCGGGGAGGGCCGGTCCTGTCCGTACACCGCCAGAAGCGCCTGGGCCTCGATCGGATCGCCCAGAGTCGTGCCGGTGCCGTGCGCCTCAACGACGTCGACGTCACCAACGGACAGACCAGCGGACGCGAGAGCAGCGCGGATCACGCGCTGCTGCGAGGGGCCGTTCGGGGCGGTCAGGCCGTTCGAGGCACCGTCCTGGTTGACAGCGGAGCCCCGGACCACGGCCAGGATCCGGTGACCGTTGCGAAGAGCATCCGACTGGCGCTCCAGCACCAGCAGACCGACACCCTCACCCCACCCGGTGCCGTCGGCGGCGTCAGCGAAGGACTTGCAGCGGCCGTCCATCGCGAGACCGCGCTGCTTGGAGAACGCGACGAACGAACCCGGCGTCGACATGACGGTCACGCCGCCGGCCAGCGCCAGCGAGCACTCGCCGTTGCGCAGAGCGGAAGCAGCGAGGTGCAGGGCGACCAGCGATGACGAGCAGGCGGTGTCGACGGTGACCGCGGGCCCCTCAAGACCGAAGGTGTAGGCAACGCGGCCGGACAACACGCTCTGCGCGGTGCCGGTGCCCTGGTAGCCCTCGAAGATGTCGTCGGACACCAAGGTCGAGTAGTCGTTGGACATCACGCCCGCGAACACACCGGTCTTCGACCCGCGCACCGAAGCCGGGTCGATGCCGACGCGTTCGAAGGCCTCCCACGCGGTCTGGAGCAGCAGCCGGTGCTGCACGTCCGTCGCGACGGCTTCGCGCGGGGACATGCCGAAGAAGTCCGGATCGAACGACGGGGCGTCGTGCAGGAAGCCGCCCTGCATGACGTGGGTCTTGCCGGACGCGTCCGGATCCGCGTCGTACAAGGAGTCCAGGTCCCAACCGCGGTTCGCCGGGAAACCGGTGACGCCGTCGCGCTCCTCGAACACCAGGCTCCACAGGTCTTCCGGCGACGCCACGCCGCCGGGGTAGTGGCAGGCCATGCCGACGATGACGATCGGGTCGTCGGAGACCGGACGGGACACCACTTCCGGCACGAGGTCGTCCGCGCCGAACAGCTCCTCCACCAGGTAGGTGGCCAGCGCGCCGGCGGTCGGGTAGTCGAAGATCAGGGTGGCGGGCAGCCGGATGCCGGTGGAGGCGGTCAGGCGGTTGCGCAGCTCGACGGCGGTCAGCGAGTCGAACCCGAGTGCCTGGAACGTGCGCGTGCGGTCCACTTCGGACGCACTGCCGTGGCCGAGCACCGCGGCCACCTCGGCGCTGACCAGGTCCAGCAGAGCTGCCAGCCGCGCGTCAGTGCCCAACCGTGCGAGGTCGGCGACAAGTCCGTCCGCCGCAACGGATTGTGCGGCAGCGCGACGCTTCGGGGTCTTGATCAGGCCGCGCAGCAACGGCGGCGGAGTACCCTGGGCGCGCAACGCCGGAAGATCCAACCGGAGCGGCAGCAGGAAAGCGTCCGAACCGGCGGCACCGGCGTCGAACAGGGCCAGGCCTTCGGAGACCGAAAGCGGCGGCATACCGGAGCGAGCGATGCGCCGCATGTCGGCATCCGACATCGCGGCCGTCATGCCCGAGGTCTGCTCCCACGCACCCCACGCCAGCGCCACCGCGTGCCTGCCGGAAGCACGCCGCACGCGCGCCAGAGCGTCGAGGAAGGCGTTGGCAGCGGCGTAGTTCGCCTGGCCCGCGCCGCCGAACGTGCCCGCGGCGGAGGAGAACAACACGAAAGGCACGTCCGGCAACAGAGAATGCAGGTGCAGCGCCGCATCAGCCTTGGGACTCAGCACCACGGAGAGCCGCTCGGGAGTGAGCGACTCGACCACGCCGTCGTCCAGCACCGCGGCCGCGTGCACCACGCCACCAACAGAGTGCCGCGACAGCAACGATTCCAACGCCGAACGATCGGAGACGTCACACGCCTCAACGATCACGTCGGCGCCCAGCTCGACCAACGAGGAAACGTCCGCGACGCCAGTCCGCGAGACCAGCAGCAGCTCTCGAACCCCGTGTTCCGTAACGAGGTGCCGGGCCACCAACTGGCCGAGGCCGCCGGTGCCGCCGGTGATCAGCACCCGACCGGACCACGAGAGCCGTTCGGTGGGCAACGCCGCGCGCGCAAGCCGGGCTGCCAGAACGACACCGTCGCGGATCGCCAGCACAGGCTCGTCGGTCGTCAACGCGTGCAGCACCGCGCCGGTCGAAGCCTCGGCCTCATCCAGGTCCACCAGCACGAACCGGCCGGGATGCTCGGACTGCGCCGACCGCACCAGGCCCCGCGCGGCGGCTGCGGCGAGATCATCGCCGTCCACCGCGCCGCGCGTCACGAACGCGAGCCGGCCGGAAGGCCGCGCGAGAAACTCCTGGATCAGCGCCAGCACTCGCGCACACGTCTCACGAACATCCGTGCCGACAACCGGAACCAGCGTCAGATCGGCGTCGGTCAGCGAGTCCACCACCGGCCCCGCGGCCAGCGACAGCACGTCCGGTCCGAGCACGGCGACGGTCTGCTCGGCGAACCCGGCGGGCAGCTCGACCGGCGCCCACTCGACGCGGAACAGCGAGTCGCGCTCAACACCGGAACCCAGCTCCTGCACCGGAACCGGCCGCGTCTGCAGAGCCGCGACGGAGGCGACGGGAGCACCGGCCGCGTCGGCGACCGCGATCTCCATCGAGCCGTCCTCGCCCCGTGCCAGCCGCACCCGCACCGCCGTCGCGCCCGAAGCGTGCAGGCAGACGCCCTGCCACGAGAACGGCAGCCCACCCCGGCTGATCGAGCCGAGATCACCGAACCCGGCAGCGTGCATACCGGCGTCCAGCAACGCCGGGTGCAGTCCGAACGCTGATCCTTCAACACCTTCTGGCAACGACACCTCGGCGTAGACGATGCCGTCACCGCCGCGCCAGACGGCCCGCAGGCCCTGAAAGACCGAGCCGTACTCGAAACCCATGTCGGTGAAACGTTCGTACGAACCGGCGATGTCCACGGCCTCGGCACCGGCAGGCGGCCACACTGAAGTGTCGAACGGCACTGCGGAGGTGCCCGGCCCGAGCACACCGGAAGCGTGCTGAAGCCACGGTGTGTCAACGGCATCCTCCGGCCGCGAGAAGATCGCGACCGAACGACGTCCGGCAGAGTCGGCGGCGCCAACGGAAACCTGCACCTGAACGGCGGCATCGGCGGTCAGCACCAGCGGCGCGGCCAGCGTCAGCTCCTCGACGCGATCGCAGCCGGCCTCGTCCGCGGCCCGGACCGCGAGCTCCAGGAACGCCGTGCCCGCGAAGAGAACCCGCCCCATCACCACGTGATCGGCAAGCCACGGCTGCGTCGACAGGGAGAGCCGTGACGTGAACAGGTGCCCGGCCGAGCCCGCCAGCTCGACGGCCGCGCCGAGCAGCGGGTGCTCGATGGAGCCGAGGCCGGCGCCGCGCACGTCACCGGACGGCGATCCCGGCCGTGGCCAGAACCGCTGTCGCTGGAACGCATACGTCGGGAGGTCCGCGCGCTGTGCCCCGGATCCTTCGAACAGCCTGGCCCAGTCGACCGGTACACCCACGACGTGCAGGCGCGCCAGGCCGGACACGAACGCCAGCTCCTCGCCGCGGTCCTTGCGTGAGGTCGGGACGGCGTTGTCGACCATCGCGGACAGCACGCCGTCCGGGCCGACCTCCACGAAGGTTTTGTCCCCCATCACGGCCACGGTGTCGTGGAAGCGCACGGCGTCGCGGACGTGCTGCACCCAGTACTCAGGTTGTTGAACAATCCCCGCGTTGGATTGTTCAACAATCCCACGAACCGCCAAGGCGATCGTCGGATTGTTGAACGAAATGCCCGCGATGGCCGCCCGGAAGTCCTCCAGCATCGGCTCCATCAGCGGCGAGTGGAACGCGTGGCTCACGTCAAGCTGCTTCGACTTACGATCGTCGAATTGTTCAACAATCCTACGAGCCTCTTGTTCAACACCGGCGATCACCAGCGAGTCCGGCCCGTTGACCGCCGCGATGGACACGCCGGGCGTCAGCAGCGGCGTGACCTCGTCCTCGGTCGCCTGCAGCGCGATCATCACACCACCTGCGGGCAGCGCCTGCATCAGCGACGCCCGCGCGGTCACCAGCGTGCAGGCGTCCTCCAGCGAGAACACCCCGGCCACGTGCGCGGCGGCGATCTCGCCGATCGAGTGCCCGGCCACCTGCTCGGGCACCAGACCGAACGACTCCAGCAACCGGTACATCGCCACTTCGAACGCGAACAGCGCCGGCTGCGCGTACCGGGTCTGGTTCAGCAGCGCCGCGTCCTCGCCCCACATGACCGGCCGCAGCGCCGGATCGAGGTGCGCGAGAACCTCGTCGAAGGCGGAAGCGAAGACGGGGAAGCGAGCGTGGAGCTCACGGCCCATCCCGATCCGCTGCGATCCCTGGCCGGAGAAGAGGAACGCGAGCGTGTGCTCCTCGGCGGCCACCCCGCGCGCGAGCTCCGTCCCGTCCGGCAGCACAACGGCCCGCTGCTCGAACGAAGCGCGCGCGGTCGCCAGCGTGAACGCGATGTCGAGCGGCGACAAGGCATCCACGACCGACTGCAGCCGAACCCGCTGCTCCTCCAACGCGGCCGGGGTGCGGCCGGACAGAACCCACGGCAGCACTGCGGGTACGGAGACCGGCGAGGCGGCCTCCACGACAAGCCCCGGCGCCTGCTCGAGGATCACGTGCGCGTTGGTGCCCGAGACACCGAACGCGGACACACCAGCGCGCAGCGGCCGCTCGACCGAGGGCCACGGGCGCGCGTCGGACAGCAGCGAGACGTTGCCCTTCGTCCAGTCGACCTGGGTGGAGGGCGTGCCGAGGTGCAGGGTCTTGGGCAGCAGGCCGTTCTGCAGCGCCATGACGACCTTGATCACCCCGGCGACACCGGCCGCGCCCTGCGGGTGGCCGATGTTGGACTTGATCGACCCGAGGTAGAGGGGTTCGGCGCGATCCTGGCCGTACACCGACAGAATCGCCTGCGCCTCGATGGGGTCGCCCAGCGTGGTGCCCGTGCCGTGGGCTTCGACGGCGTCCACATCGGACGGTGTGAGACCACCGTTCTGCAGTGCCTGGCGGATGACGCGCTGCTGCGACGGGCCGTTCGGCGCAGTCAGGCCGTTCGAGGCGCCGTCCTGGTTGACGGCGGAACCGCGGACCACGGCGAGGATCTTGTCGCCGGCGCGCTGCGCGTCGGAAAGCCGCTTCAGCACCAGCACACCGACGCCCTCGGACCAGCCGGTGCCGTCCGCGTCGTCGGAGAACGCCTTGCAGCGCCCGTTGCCCGCGAGCCCGCCCTGCGAGGTGAAGGCGGCGAACCCGGCGGGCGTCGTCATGACCGCGACACCACCGGCCAGGGCCAGGTCGCACTCACCGGCGCGCAGGGCGGAGGAAGCGAGGTGCAGGGCGACCAGTGAGGAGGAGCAGGCGGTGTCGACGGTGACGGCGGGACCTTCCAGTCCCAGCAGGTAGGAAATGCGGCCGGACAGCACCGAGGCGGCGAACGCGGTCGTGGCGTAGAGGCCGACGTCCTCGCCGGAACGCGAGAGCAGGTCGGCGTAGTCCTGCGAGGTCGTGCCCATGAACACACCGGTTCGGGTGCCGCGCAGCGACTGCGCGTTCACGCCCGCCCGTTCCAGCGCCTCCCAGGACGTCTCGAGCAGGAGGCGCTGCTGCGGGTCCATGACCACGGCTTCGCGGGGCGAGATGCCGAAGAACCCGGCGTCGAACGACGCCGGGTCTTCGAGGAAGCCACCTTCGATGGTGGCGGTGTTCAGGTCCGAGACGTCCCAGCCGCGATCGGCGGGGAAACCGCCGATCACGTCCTTGCCTTCCGCGACGACCCGCCAGAGGTCCTCCGGCGATGCCACCCCACCGGGGTACCGGCACCCGATGCCCACGATCGCGATCGGTTCCACCGCTGCCGCGATCAGCTGCTGGTTCTGCTTACGCAGCCGGTCGATCTCCTTCAGTGACGACCGCAGAGCCTCGACGTACTGGTTAGCAGAGGTGGTCATCGCGCTTCCTTCTCGGATCGCCCGCTAGTTCACGACGTCCCCGATCGCGAGTCGCAGGAGGGCTTCGCCGTCCATGTCGTCGATCGATTCCGCCTCGGCTGCAAGCACAACATCCGGAGCGCTGTTGTTTTCCCCACTGTCCTGAGCAAGTTGCAGCACCAGATCCAGCAGGCCGGCCTGGCGCAGGCGGCTGATCGGGATGGCCGCGAGCGTCTCCCGGATGTGCGCCTCCGGGTCGTTGGCCGTGGTCACGACCTCGCCGAGCAGCTCGGTGCGGATGAACTGGGCCAGCGCCTGCGGCGTCGGGTAGTCGAACACCAGCGTCGCGGGCAACGCCACGCCGGTGATCGTCTTGAGCCGGTTGCGCAGGTCCACCGCGGTCACCGAGTCGAACCCGACGTCGCGGAACGCCCTGGCCGGCCCGAACGCCTCCGCCCCCTCGAAGCCCAGGGTCGCCGCGGCCTCGGTGCGGACGAGGTCGAGCAGTGTCCGCGCACGTTCGGCCTCGGGCAGCGCCAGCAGCCGTTCCCTGAGCCCTGAATCGGTCGTCTCCGGCTCTTCCAGGGCCTTCTGGACCGAGGGGATCCCCATCAGCAGCGGGCTCGGCCTTGACGCCGTGAAGCTCGGCGCGAACTTCTCCCAGTCCATGTTGGTGATCGTCAGCGACGTGTGACCGTCCTCGACCGCCTGCTGCAGCGCGGTGATCGCGAGGTCCGGTTTCATCGTGTGGACGCCACGCCGGCGCAGCTGTTCGGCGCCTTCCTCGTTCTCCGACGCCATACCGGAATCCGCCCACGCACCCCAGGCGATCGCCGTCGCTGGGAGGCCCTGGGCCCGGCGGAAGTGCGCGAGGCCGTCGAGGTAGGCGTTCGACGCGGCGTACGCGGGTTGCGCGCCGCTGCCCCAGCTCGCCGCACCGGACGAGAACAGGATGAACGCGTCCAGGTCGCCGGCCAGCTCGTGCAGCAGCCACGCCGAGGTCATCTTGGCCTTGAGCAGCCGGTCCAGCTGGTCGATGCCGAGCGCGTCGGTCGGCGCGTTGCCCTCGACGATGCCCGCCGCGTGCACCACGGCCCGCAGATCGGGAACCTCGTCGATCACCGCCTTGAGGCTTTGGCGATCCGACGCGTCGCAGGCCGCGATGGTGACCCTCGCGCCCAACGCTTCGAGCTCGGCCCGGAGTGCGGCCGCGCCCGGTGCCTGATCACCCCGGCGACTGGTGAGCAGCACGTGCTCGGCGCCGCGTCCGGCGACCCAGCGGGCGACGTGGCCACCCAGCGCACCAGTACCGCCGGTGATCAGGACCGTGCCGCGCGGATGCCACTGCACCGGCTTCGGCGCGCGCTGGGCCGGAACGAGCCGCCTGCCGTGGACTCCGGTGTCACGGACCGCGAGCTGGTCCTCACCGCCACCGTTGGTGATCGCGGCGACCAGGCCCTGGGCGATCTGGCCGTTGATCGTCGCCGGCAGGTCGACCAGGCCGCCCCAGCGGCGCGGCAGGTCGAGCGCGGCGACCCGGCCCAGCCCCCACAACGCGACCTGGCCGGGGTTGTGCACGGGGTCGTTCGCGCCGACCGAGATCGCCTGCTTCGTCACCGCCCAGAACGGCGCGGTGCTGCCGGCGTCGCCGAGTGCCTGGAGGAGCAGGACGTTGAGCGCGAGTCCGACCGGGGTCGAGGTGAACTCGGCATGCGGCGTGTTCTGCGTGCCGAGCAACGAGATCACGCCCACCGGCTCGATGCCGGTCAGTTCGGTGGCGAGCAGCGCGCGTTCGGCGTTCTCGCGCACCGTGATCGTCACGACGTCGTCGCCGAACGTCTTCAGGACCTCGCCGATCCATTCGTCGTGGTGCTCGGGGACCGCGGCGAGCCAGGTGCCGTTGATGCCGGTGGCCTGAACGCCTCGCAGGAGCTGCCACGAGTCGCGGTAACGCCATCCATCCACAGTGGACTGTGACTGCTGCTTCGCGCGCCATTCCCTGAGTGCGGGAACGACGGTCTCCGCGTCGACGCCGAGTGCCTCGGTGAGGTCGCCGTTCTCGACGAGCTGCCAGAACGCGCCGTCCTCGGCGTTGACCGACTTCGCGCCCGCCTTCGGCCAGAACCTGCTGCGGCTGAACGGATACGTCGGCAGGTCGATCCGGCGGCCACCGGGATACCGCCACCGGACGCCGAGGCCCGCGACCCACGCTTCAGCGAGCGAAGTGGTGAACCGCCGGCTGTCACCCTGGTCGCGGCGCAGCGAGCCGACCGTGACGAGCTCCGTGCCGTCCGCGTCGGCCGTGGCCTGGGCGGACATCGTCAGCACCGGATGCGGGCTGGACTCGACGAACACGCGGTAGCCGTCCTCGACCAGCTTCCGGGTGACCGCGACGAACTCGATGGGCCGACGCGCGTTCTCGTACCAGTAACCGGCATCGAGCGTGGCCGTGTCGACGCGGTCCGCCGTGACCGTCGAGTAGAACGCGATGTCCGACGAGCGCGGCGTGATCGCGCCGAGCAGACTCAGGAGCTTCTCGCGCAACGGTTCGACCTGCGGGCCGTGCGAGGCGACCGTGGACGCCACGACCCTGGCGCGGATCTCCCTGGCCTGACACAGGTCCACGAACTCGTTGAGCTCGCGCAGCGCACCGGCGACCGTGCAGGCGGCAGGGCTGTTGATGCCCGCGATCGACAGCGCCGGCCACTGCTCGATGAGCTTCCGGGCTTCCTCCACCGGCAACGCGACCGAGGCGACCGCTCCGTTGCCGACGAGCTCGTCCGCGAACAGCTGGCTGCGGAGCACGACGATCTTGGCTGCCTCGTCGAGGCTGAGCGCGCCGGCGATGTAGGCCGCGGCGATCTCGCCCTGGGAGTGGCCGACGACCGCCGCCGGTTCGACACCGTTGGCACGCCAGGTCTGGGCAAGCGACACCATGACGGCGAAGAGGGTCGGCTGCAGGATCTCGATGCGTTCCAGCAACTCCGCCTCGCCCCGGAGCACGTCGATCACGGACCAGCCGACGAACTGGCCGACCGCGCGGTCGCACTCGCGGATCCAGCGCGCGAACGTCTCGTCCTCGTCCAGCAGCGCGACCGCCATGCCGTGCCACTGACTGCCCTGACCGGGGAAGATGAATACCGGCGCACACTCTTGCGCCACACCCTGGATCACTTCGTCCCCGACGAGCACCGCACGGTGGTCGAACAACGACCTCGTCGTCAGCAACGAGAACCCGATGTCCTCCGCGTCCCCATCGAGCGCGCGCACCTGCTCGATACGAGCACGCAACGAAGCCGGCGACTTCGCCGACACCACCATCGGAATCGATCCCGTCTGGGCCCCCCGGGGGGAGTCCGAGGTCCCCACTCCAATCGTCGCACGGGAGGCCGACGAGCCCGGCTCGGCAAGATCGACACCTGCCGGGTTGTCCACAGGCGCCGAGTTGTCCACAGAAATCGAAGTCGGGGTTGACGCGGGGGCTTCCTCAAGGATCATGTGCGCGTTCGTGCCTGAGATGCCGAACGCCGAGACACCTGCCCGTCGCGCGTGACCGTCGGCTTCCCACTCTCGGGTCGACGTCAGCAACTCGACTGTGCCCGCGGACCAGTCGACGTGCGACGACGGCGCGGCCACGTGCAGGGTCTGCGGCAACGTCCGGTGTTGCAGCGCCAGCACCATCTTGATCACGCCCGCCACTCCCGCGGCGGCCTGGGTGTGGCCGATGTTCGACTTCACCGACCCCAGCCACAGCGGGCCGGAACGCTCGGCGCCGTAGGTGTTGATCAGCGCCTGAGCCTCGATCGGGTCACCCAGCGCCGTACCCGTGCCGTGCGCCTCCACGACGTCGACGTCACCAACGGACAGACCGGCGTTCGCGAGAGCAGCACGAATCACGCGCTGCTGCGACGGACCGTTGGGCGCAGTCAGGCCGTTGGAGGCGCCGTCCTGGTTGACCGCCGAACCGCGAATCACCGCAAGCACCTGATGCCCGTTGCGAACGGCGTCGGACAGACGCTCCATCACGACCATGCCGACGCCCTCGGACCAGCCGGCGCCGTCAGCGTCATCGGAGAACGCCTTCGACCGGCCGTTCGCGGCCAGCGCACCTTGCCGGGTGAGCTCGGCGAACGCGTACGGCGTCGTCATGATCGTCGCGCCGCCGGACACCGCGAGCGAGCACTCGCCGCCACGCAGCGCCTGCACCGCGAGATGCATCGCGACCAGCGACGCCGAGCAGGCCGTGTCGACCGTGACGGCCGGTCCCTCGAAACCGAACGTGTAGGACAGGCGACCCGAGATCACCGAAGCCGCGAGACCCGTGGCCGCGTGCCCCTCGGTGTCCTCCGCCGACGACGTCAGCAATGTCGCGTAGTCCTGCCCGTTCGTGCCCACAAACACACCGGTCTGCGAACCGCGCAACGACAGCGGATCGACACCAACGCGCTCCAACGCCTCCCACGTCGTCTCCAGCAGGAACCGCTGCTGCGGGTCCATCGCCATCGCCTCGCGCGGCGAGATTCCGAAGAACGCCGGGTCAAAGTCCGCAGTACCGCTCAGGAAGCCGGCCTCGCGGGTGATCGACGTCGACAGCACCGACTCGACGTCCCAGTCGCGGTCGACGGGGAACGCACCCATACCGTCACGGCCGGCCAGCAGCAGCTGCCACAGCTCCTCGGGCGTGTTGATGTCACCGGGGAAGCGGCACGCCATACCGACGATGGCGACCGGCTCGTCCGCACGCGCCGACGTCACCTCACTCTCGACGGCGCCACCGCGCAGATGGTCGGCGAGACGTCGCGGCGTCGGGTAGTCGTAGACGAGAGAGGCGGGCAGTGTCTGACCGGTTGCCGCCGACAGCTGGTTGCGCAGCTCGACCGCGGTCAGCGAGTCGAACCCGAGGTCGCGGAACTCCTTGTCCACGCCCACCGCGTGCGGGCCGGCATAGCCGAGCACCGACGCGACGGCCGTGCGCACGACCTCCAGCACATCACCGGTGACAGCAACCTTCTTACGTGTCTTGGGCCTCTCCGGCAGGATCGCGATGGCGACGGTCGGTGCGTCCTCCGCGACGGCGCGCCACATCGACCCCACGGCCAGGTCCGGGCGCATCGTGATGCCCTGTGCGGCAACACTTTCGGCCATTCCTGCACCGGCCCACGCACCCCACGCGATCGACGTCGCGGGCAGGCCGTGCGAACGCCGGTCCCGTGCGATCGCGTCGAGCACGGCGTTGGCGGCCGCGTAGTTGGCCTGGCCGGGGTTGCCCAGGGCACCGGCGACCGACGAGAACAACACGAACGCGTCCAGTTCCAGCGACCGGGTCAGCTCGTCGAGCACCAGCGCCGAGGCGACCTTCGACCGGAACACCTCCGCGAACCGTTCCGGCGCCAGCCCTTCCAGCACACCGTCGCTCAGCACGCCGGCGGTATGCACGATGGCGTTCGGCGAGTACTGCTGTAGCAACTGCTGAACGGCCGCGCGGTCCGCGACGTCGCACGCCACGACCTCCGCGCCCAGCGAGTCGCGCAGTTCCGCGGCACCCGGTGCGTCGAGACCGCGGCGGCTCACCAGCACGATCTTCTCGACGCCCCGCTCCTTGAGGTCGCGTGCGACGTGCGTGCCGAGCGCGCCCGTACCGCCGGTGACGATGACAGTGCCGTGCGGCTCCCACATCGCCTCGGTAGGCGCGGCAGCGTCATAACGCCGCGCGAACACACCGTCAGCGCGGATCTCGACCTCAGCCTCCTCGCCGGCGAGCACCGTGGCCAGCTGCGCGACATCGCCGGTGACGTCGACCAGACCGCCCCACTGCGCTGGCAGCTCGAGTGCGGCAACCCGGCCGAGTCCCCAGACCGCGCTCTGCGTCGAACTGGTCGCCCCGCCCCGCGTCACCACCCACACCGGAGCACTGACCCCCTTGCGCGCCAACGACTGGACCAGCTCCATCGTCGCGATCACGCCGCGCGGCACGCCGTTCTCGTCCGCCGCGTCGTCCAACGCGAGCAGTGACACGATCCCGTCGAACGGCGTCTCCGGAACCTCCTGCACCACAACGCCGCTGACGGCCGCCGCAACCTCGTCGGCGAAGTCGCCCTCACCGAGCACCAGCCATGTGCCGGACACGGAACCACGCGGGGAGATCCGCTCCCACGACTCGCGATGCCTCCACGAGTCCACAGTGGACTTAGTGCGGTCGGCCGGCGCGACGTCGAGCACGGTCGGCCAGTAGCGCTCGTGCTGGAACGCGTAGGTCGGCAGGTCCACCCGCCGCGCGCCCGTGCCGTCGAACAGCGCGCTCCAGTCGACGCTCGCGCCGCTGACGTGCAGGCGGGCGAGACCGGCGACGAACGCCTGCTCCTCGCCGCGGTCCTTGCGCAGCAACGGGATACCGCCGACCATCGCCGACAGCACGCCATCGGGGCCGATCTCCAGGAACGTGCTGCCGTCCAGCGCCCGCACGGTGTCGTGGAAACGCACGGCGTCGCGGACGTGCTGCACCCAATACTCAGGTTGTTGAACGATCCCCGCGTTGGATTGTTCAACAATCCCACGAACCACCAAGGGGATCGTCGGATTGTTGAACGAAATGCCCGCGATGGCCGCCCGGAAGTCCTCCAGCATCGGCTCCATCAGCGGCGAGTGGAACGCGTGACTCACCTTGAGTTGCCTGCACCTGCGATCGTTGAATTGTTCAACAATCCTACGAGCCTCTTGTTCAACACCGGCGATGACCACGGCGCTCGGCCCGTTGACCGCGGCGATCGAGACACCGGCCGTCAGCAACGGCGCGACCTCGTCCTCACTCACCTCGATCGCGATCATCGCGCCACCGGCCGGCAACGCCTGCATCAGCGAGGCCCGCGCGGTGATCAAGGTGCACGCGTCCTCGAGGCTGAACACCCCGGCCACGTGCGCGGCCGCGATCTCGCCGATCGAGTGGCCGGCGAGCCGGTCGGCCCTGATCCCGAACGACTCGGCCAGCCGGTACAGCGCCACCTCCAGCGCGAAGATCGCCGGCTGCGCGCGACCGGTCTGGTCCAGCGCCTCCGCGTCGTCACCCCACATGATCGACCGCAGCGCCGGGTCGAGATGCGCGAGCACGGCGTCGAACGCGTCGGCGAACACCGGGAACCGCTCGTAGAGGGCACGTCCCATGCCGAGCCGCTGTGAACCCTGCCCGGAGAACAACAGCGCCAGGTCACGCTCGTCCGCCACTCCCCTCGCGATCTCGACGCCGTCGACGAGCACAACCCGGTGCTCGAACGAACTGCGCGACACAGCGAGCGAGTAGGCGAGGTCGAGCTCAGCGGCGTCGATCTCACCGAGCCGCGCGAGCTGGTCGGCCAGCGCTTCCTCGGACCGGCCCGACACCACGAGCGGCACCACCGAAGCGCTGGTCGTGGCCTCTGAGGCGACGGCCGCGAACTCGGGCGCCTCCTCGATGATCACGTGCGCGTTCGTGCCGGAGACGCCGAACGACGAGACACCGGCTCGACGCGGATGACCGTTGACCGGCCAGGAGCGGCGTTCGGTGAGCAGTTCGACGCTGCCGGACCCCCATTCCACAGTGGACGACGGCGCGTCGACGTGCAGGGTCTGCGGCAGCACCCCGTTGCGCAACGCCATGACCATCTTGATCACGCCGGCGACACCACCGGCGGACTGCGGGTGGCCGAGGTTCGACTTGATTGAACCGAGCAGCAGCGGTTCCGAGCGGTTCTGCCCGTACGTCGCGAGCACCGCCTGCGCCTCGATCGGGTCACCCAAGGTGGTACCCGTGCCGTGCGCCTCGACCGCGTCCACTTCGGACGGTGACAGGCCGGCGTTCGCAAGCGCTTGCCGGATCACCCGCTGCTGCGACGGACCGTTCGGCGCGGTCAGGCCGTTCGACGCGCCGTCCTGGTTGATCGCGGAGCCACGCAGAACGGCGAGCACCTCGTGACCGTGCTTGCGCGCGTCCGAGAGCCGTTCCAGCAGCACCACACCGGCGCCTTCGGACCAGCCGGTGCCGTCGGCGGCCTCCGCGAACGCCTTGCAGCGGCCGTCCGGCGCGAGCCCACCGGCCGCGGTGAAGGCGGAGTAGGCGTTGGGCGTGGTCATGACCGCCACGCCGCCGGCCAGGGCCAGGTCGCACTCACCGTTGCGCAGCGCCTGTGCGGCCCAGTGCATGGCGACGAGCGACGACGAGCAGGCGGTGTCGATGGTGATCGCGGGGCCTTCGAGGCCGAGCAGGTAGGAGATCCGGCCGGACAGCACCGAAGCGGAGAACGCCGTCGTCGCGTACGGGCCGGTCTCCTCCAGCGACCGGTTGAGCAGCGACTCGTAGTCCTGGCCGGTGGTGCCGACGAAGACGCCGGTGTGGCTGCCCTTCAGCGTCGTCGGGTCGATGCCCGCGCGTTCCAGGGCCTCCCAGGAGGTTTCGAGGAGCAGTCGCTGCTGCGGGTCCATCACGACGGCCTCGCGCGGCGAGATGCCGAAGAAGCCCGCGTCGAAGTCGGCGACGGCGTCGAGGAAGCCGCCCTCGAACGTCGTGCTGGCCAGCCTCTCCAGGTCCCAGCCGCGGTCGTCCGGGAACCGCGAGATCACGTCACGGCCCTCGAACACCAGCTCCCACAACGCTTCCGGCGACGTCACGCCACCGGGATAGCGGCAGCCGATGCCGACGATCGCGATCGGGTCGTCCGTCGTGATCGTGGCCGCTCGGACCTCGATCTGTTGCGCGCCACCGAAGAGTTCGTCACGCAGGTGCTGCGCGAGCGTGGTCGCGGTCGGGTAGTCGAAGACCAGTGTCGCGGGCAGGGCGAGCCCGGTCGCGGTCTTGAGGCGGTTGCGCATCTCGACCGCGGTGACCGAGTCGAAGCCGAGCTCGCGGAACGCCCGGCCGGTCGGCACCTGGTCGCTTTCCGCGTAGCCCAGAGTCTTCGCCGCCTCGGCGCGGACGAGGTCGAGCAGCGCGCGATCGCGTTCGGCCTCGGTGAGCTTCGACAACCGCTGCTTCAGCTCGGAGTCGGACTCCTCCTGAGCGTCCGCGAGCACCGCGCGGACCTCGGGAATGCCGGTGAGCAGCGGGCTCGGGCGTTCGGCGGTGAAGCTCGGCGCGAACCTGGCCCAGTCGATGTCGGTGACGGTGAGCTGGGTCTGGTCGTCCGCGACGGCCTGGCGCAGCACCTTCATCGCCAGTTCCGGCGGCATCGAGCCGATGCCGATCCGCTGCAACGCGTCGTACATGCCGTGGTCGGCGGCCATTCCGGCGTCGGCCCAGGCACCCCACGCGATCGATGTCGCCGGCAAGCCCTGCGAACGACGCAGATGCGCGAGCCCGTCGAGATAGGCGTTGGCCGCGGCGTAGGCGGGTTGGCCACCGCTGCCCCAGCTCGCCGCACCCGACGAGAACAAGATGAAGCGCGCGTGCGGTGCGAGCTCGTGCAGGTGGCGAGCCGCGGTGATCTTCGTGTCGAGCAACGCCGTGACGTCCTCGTACCGGAGTTCGTCGATCGGGGCGTCGCCGGTGCCGATGCCCGCCGCGTGGACGACCGTCGTGAGGTCGTCGATGCCTGCGAGCAGGCTTGCCAGCGCGTCGCGGTCAGCGGCGTCGCAGGCCGCGATGGTGACGCGCGTGTGCTCGCTTTCCAGCTCTGCCTGGAGTTCCGCAGCACCGGGGGCGTCGGGGCCGCGGCGGCTGGTGAGCACCAGGTGCTCGGCGCCCGCCTCGGCCATCCAGCGCGCGACGTGGCCACCGAGCGCACCGGTGCCGCCGGTGATCAGCACCGTGCCGGACGCCTGGAACTCCGGGCCGTGGTGGGCGTTCGTGCGGACGAGGCGGCGGGCGAACACACCGTTCTCGCGGATCGCGACCTGGTCCTCGTTGCCGGTCAGCACGGCGGCGAACCGTTGCGCGGCCTTGGCGTCCAGTGCCGCGGGCAGGTCGATCAGGCCACCCCAGCGGCGTGGCAGGTCGAGTGCGGCGACGCGGCCGAGGCCCCAGATCGCGGTCTGCGCCGGGTCGACGGTCTGGTCGCCGACCGCGACCCCGCCCCGCGTGACGGCCCAGACCGGCGCGGTGACGCCGGCTTCGGCCAACGCCTGGACCAGCGTGATCGTCGCCTGCAGGCCGGTCATCGCGATGACGCCGTCGATCGTCCCGGGCAGGCGGCCGGCGAGCTCCGCACGGCTGATCTGCTCGTCGACGTCGAGGTGGACCGCGGTCGGCAGCGCGTTGATCACGTCGTCCGCGGTCGTCCCGGACGTGACGACCAGCCACGTGCCGGTGGGCGTGCCGGTGACAGTGAACGGGGTCCACTGGTCGCGGTATCGCCACGTGTCCATTGTGGATTCTGACTTGCGGCGGCTGCGCCATTGCGCGAGCGTTTGCGCGACGTCCTGGTCGACGCCGATGTGCTCGAGTCCGCCGTTGTCGACGAGTTCCCAGAACTCGGTGTCGACCGGGTCGGAGGTGTCCTTGACGAGCGGCTCGGGCCAGAACCGCTGGTGGTCGAACGGATAGGTCGGCAGCGCGATGCTCTTGCCACCGGGGTACTGCCACCGGACGTCGAGCCCAGCGACCCACGCCTCGGCCAGCGAGAGCGTGAACCTGGTGCGGTCGCCCTGGTCGCGGCGCAGCGAGCCGATCGCGACGATCTCGGTGCCGCCGGCTTCGGCGGTCTGCTGCGCGGGCAGCATCAGGACAGGGTGCGCGCTCGACTCGATCAGCACGCGGTGGCCGTCCGCGACGAGCTGCTCGACGACCTTGGCGAAGCTGACGGGCTGGCGGGCGTTCTGGAACCAGTACTCGGCGTCGAGCGTCGCGGTGTCGATCCGGCCGCCGGTGACGGTCGAGTAGAACGGCACGGTGCTCGGCTGCGGGGTGATGTCCGCGAACAGGTCGAGGATCTGGTCGCGGAGGCGGTCGACCTGCGCGCAGTGCGAGGCGACGGTGGAGCCGATGACGCGGGCGCGGATGTCCTGGGCGACACAGGTCGCCACGAACTTCTCCAGCTCCGGCACCGCACCGGCGACCGTGCAGGCGTACGGGCTGTTGACGCCCGCGATCGCCAGCCCGTCCGGCAGCAGTTCGCGCACTTTCTCTGCGGGCAGCGCGATGCTCGCGACCGCGCCGTTGCCGACCAGCTCGTCGGCGAACAGCTGGGACCGCTCGACCACGATCCGCGCGGCCTGCTCGAGGGTGAGCGCGTCCGCGATGTAGGCGGCGGCGATCTCGCCCTGGGAGTGGCCGACGACGGCGGCCGGCTCGACGCCGTTCGCGCGCCACGTCTGGGCGAGGGAGATCATGATCGCGAACAGCGCGGGCTGCAGGACCTCGATCCGGTCCAGCAGCTCGGCGTCGCCGCGGAGCACGTCGAGCACGGACCAGCCGACGTGGTCGGCGATCGCCCGGTCGGCCTCGGCCATCCAGTGCGCGAACGTCTCGTCCTCGTCGAGCAGCGCGACCGCCATGCCGGGCCACTGGCTGCCCTGGCCGGGGAACACGAACACCGGACCCGGCCCAGCGTCGGCCACCGCACCCTCGACGACCTCGGCGCCCACGATCACCGCGCGCTGATCGAACCGGGATCGCGCGGCCAGCGAGAACCCGACGTCGACCGGATCGGCCCCGCTCGCCACCAGCGCCTTGACCCGATCGACCTGAGCGCGCAGCGAAGCGGAGGACTTCGCCGAAACAAGCAGCGGAGCCCCCAAGGGGGGACGTGAGGTCCCCACTCCAATCATCTCAGCCGGGTCTGACAGTTTCGGAGCGCTCGGCGCCTCCAAGATCACGTGCGCGTTCGTGCCGGAGATGCCGAACGACGACACACCCGCACGGCGCGGGCGTTCGGCGGCGGGCCAGTCGCGCGACGAGGTCAGCAGCTCGACGGCACCCGCGTCCCACTCGACGTGCGTAGAGGGCGCGGACACGTGCAACGTTCGCGGCAGCACGCCGTTGCGCAGCGCCATGATCATCTTGATCACGCCGGCGACACCGGCGGCCGACTGAGTGTGGCCGATGTTCGACTTGACCGACCCCAGGTACAGCGGCTCCTCGCGCTCCTGCCCGTACACGGCGAGCAGCGCCTGCGCCTCGATCGGATCGCCCAGCGACGTGCCGGTGCCGTGCGCCTCGACCGCGTCGATGTCAGCGGCCGAGAGCCCGGCGGACGCCAGCGCCGCCCGGATCACGCGCTGCTGCGACGGGCCGTTCGGCGCGGTCAGGCCGTTGGAAGCGCCGTCCTGGTTGACGGCGGTGCCCTTCAGGACCGCCAGGATGTTGTGGCCGTTGCGCACGGCGTCCGACTGCCGCTCCAGCACCACCAGGCCGACACCCTCGGAGAACCCGGTGCCGTCCGCGCCGTCGGAGAACGCCTTGCACCGCCCGTCCGACGACACGCCACGCTGCCGTGAGATCTCGATGAACGTCGCGGGCGTCGACATCACCGCGACACCACCGGCGAGCGCCAGCGACGACTCCCCCGTCCGCAACGACTGCGCGGCGAGGTGCATTGCGACCAAAGAAGATGAGCAGGCCGTGTCGATCGTGACGGCCGGGCCTTCCAGACCGAGCACATAGGACACCCGGCCGGACGCGACGGACGGCGACGACCCGGTGCCGTGGTGGCCCTCGAACTCACCGCCGAGCAGCTGCGCGTAGTCGTTGTACATGACGCCGGCGAACACTCCGGTAGCGCTGCCCCGCAACGAAACCGGGTCGATCCCGGCACGTTCGAACGCCTCCCACGCCGTCTCCAGCAGCAGGCGCTGCTGGGAGTCCGTCGCGAGCGCCTCCCTCGGCGACATCCCGAAGAACGCCGGATCGAACTCGCCCGCGTCGTGCAGGAAGCCGCCGAGCCGTGTCGCGGAGGTGCCGATGTCGTTGCCGGAGAACAACGAGTCGAGGTCCCAGCCGCGATCGGACGGGAACTCGGAGATCGCGTCCGTGCCGTCGAGCACGAGCTGCCACAGGTCTTCGGGCGTGGCGACCCCGCCGGGGAACCGGCAGGCCATGCCCACCACGACGATCGGGTCGTCGTCGGCCATCCGCGTGACGACGACATCGCCGCCATCGGCCCCGAACAGCTCATCGCGCAGGAACATCGCGAGCACGTGCGCGGTCGGGTAGTCGAACACGAGCGTCGCCGGCAGCCGCAGCCCGGTGACCGCGGTGAGCCGGTTGCGCAGGTCGACGGCGGTCAGCGAGTCGAAGCCGAGGTCGCGGAACGCCCGCCCGGCGTCGAAGCCCTCCAACGCCAGCACGGCGCTGACCTGCGCCCGGATCAGGTCGAGCAGCGCGTCGAGGCGTTCGGCGGCGCCCAGCGGCCGCAGCTTCGCGGCCAGCCCGGTCGCGGTGTCCGATCCGGCGACCGTGCGGCGTGCGCGGGTCCGGATCAGGCCGCGCAGCAACGCGGGCACATCGCCCTGCGCCCGCAACGTTGCCAGGTCAAGGCGTGCGGGCAGCAGCACCGGCGCACCGGTCGCGATGGCCGCGTCGAACAGCGCGGTGCCCTGCTCGGGCGTGATCGGCGGCATTCCGGCGCGCACCAGGCGTTCCCGGTCTGCGTCGGTCAGCGAACCGGTGAGGCCGACCGTGGCCTCCCACGTGCCCCATGCCAGCGACACGGTGTTCGGCCGATGCTCGGCGAGCGCGTCGAGGAACGCGTTGCCCGCCGCGTAGTTGCCCTGCCCCGCACCACCGAGAATGCCCGCGGCGGAGGAGAAGAGCACGATCCGGGCTTCCGGCAACAGTTCGTGCAGATGCCATGCGGCGTCGACCTTGGGCCGCAGCACGGTGTCGAACTGCTCCGGCGTCAGCGACTCGATCACGCCGTCGTCCAGCACGCCGGCCGTGTGCACGACCGACTTCACCGCGTGCTTCTTCAGCAACCGCTGAAGTGCCTTGCGGTCACTGACATCGCACTTGACGACCTTGACGGTCGCGTCCACCTCCCAGTCGGGTTTCCGGCCGCTCCGGCTGGCCAGGATCAGCTCCGTGACGCCGTGCGCGGCGACGAGGTGCTGGGCGAGCACGCCGCCGAGCCCACCGGCGCCGGTGATCAGCACCGGGCTTTCCCAGACGATGTCCTGGGTTCCCGTGGCGCGAGCCAGACGCGGCACCTGGACTTGCCCCTGCCTGATGCGCAGCTGCGGCTCGTCAGTGGCAAGCGCTTGCGGCAGAAGGGCATCGTCGTCGACGTCGGCGAGCACGAACCGGCCGGGGTGCTCGGTCTGCGCCGACCGCACCAGGCCCCACACCGCCTGCCCGGCCAGATCACCTTCGCGGGTCACGAAAGCCAGGCGCTCGGTGCGTTCCTCGGAGATCCACTCCTGGAGCCGGGCGAGCACGCGGGTCGTCAGCGCCCGCGTCGACTCGATGACGTCGCCGTCGCCCGCAACGTGCTCTATGACGACGTTCTCCGCCGCCTCGGACGGCACCGCGACAGGCGTCCACTCGACCCGGAACAGCGAGTCGCGGTCAACCTCGTTCCGCGGCAACACGACAGGCCGCACGACGAGCGACTCGACCGTGGCGACCGGCTGACCCGTGGTGTCGGCGAGCGCGATCTCCATCGCGTCCCCGTTGGAACGCAACCGAACCCGTAGCTCCGTCGCACCCGTGGCGTGCAGCGACACGCCTTCCCACGAGAACGGCAGCCCAGCGCCGTCCTTCGCCAGCAACGCCGCGTGCAAGGCGGCGTCGAGCAACGCCGGGTGCAGCCCGAATCCCGTGGTTTCCTCGGTGACCGCGACCTCGGCGTACACGTCGTCGCCGTCGCGCCACACCGCGCGCAGTCCCTGGAACGCGGGCCCGTACTCGAAGCCCATGTCCGCGAACCGCTCGTAAGCTCCTTCGACGTCAACGCTTTCCGCGTTCGGAGGCCACACGGTCGCGTCGAAGTCGCTGGACGTGCTGCCGTGCGAGAGCATGCCGGAAGCATGCTCGGTCCACGGCGCGTCGTCCTCGGTGCGCGAGTAGATCACGACCGGCCGGCGTCCGCTCGCATCCTCCGCGCGCACCGCGACCTGCAGCCGCACCGACCCGCCGAGAACGAGCGGCGCCGAGATCGTGAGCTCGTCGAGCTTCTCGCACCCGACCTCGTCCCCGGCCCGGACCGCCAGCTCGACAAATGCCGTACCGGGCAACAGGATCGTGCCGCTGACGGCGTGATCCGCCAGCCACGGGTGCGACCGCGCCGACAGCCGCGTCGTGAACAGCACGTCGTCGCCACCCGCGACGCTGACCGCCGCGCCGAGCAGCGGATGTTCGACCGCGCTCAGCCCCAGCCCCGACGGGTCGCCCGAGCGCACCTGCCCGGCCGGCCAGAACCTCTGCCGCTGGAACGCGTACGTGGGCAGGTCGACCAGCTTGCCGCCGCGGAAGAACTCGTCCCACCTGACGTTCAGGCCGCTGACATGAGCTTGCGCGAGCGCCGTGGCCAGTTGCCCCGGCCCGCCCTCGTTGCGCCGCAACGTGCCGAGCACCACCACGTCGCGTTCGCCCGCGGTCTGCTCGACCCCGACCGTCAGCACCGGGTGGGCGCTGGGCTCGACGAAGAACCGGAACCCGTCGCGCAGCAAGGCGTTCGTGGCGTTCTGGAACTCCACGGTCTGCCGCAGGTTGGTGAACCAGTAGCCGGCGTCCATGATCGCGGTGTCGATCGGCTCGCCGGTCACCGTGGAGTACAACGGAATCGCGCCGATCCTCGGCTCGATGCCCGCGAGGTCCGCCAGCACCCGCTCGCGGATCGCCTCGACCTGCGGGGTGTGCGACGCGTAGTCCACCGCGATCATCCGCGCCCGGATGTCGCGCGCCACGCACTCGGCCACGATCTCCGCGAGCGCCTCGGCGTCACCCGCCACCACCGTCGACCGCGGCCCGTTGACGGCCGCGACCGCCACCCGGTCCTCGTGCCGCGCGATGAGCGGACGCACCTCGTCCACGGGCAGCGACACCGACAACATGCCGCCCCGCCGCGACAACGCCTCGTCAACGGCCTGCGACCGCAGCGCCACGACGCGCGCCGCATCCTCCAGGCTCAGCGCCCCGGCGACCGCGGCCGCCGCGATCTCGCCCTGCGAGTGCCCGACGACCGCCTGCGGCTCGACCCCGTACGAGCGCCACACCTCGGCCAGCGACACCATGACCGCCCACAGCACGGGCTGCACGACGTCGACCCGGTCCAGCGGCAGCTCGTCCTTGAGCACCTCGGTCAGCGACCAGTCCACGAACGGTGCCAGCGCCGCGTCGCACTCCGCGATCCGGCGTGCGAACACTTCGTTGGCCGCCAGCAGCTCACGCCCCATGCCGACCCACTGCGAGCCCTGGCCGGGGAACACGAACACGGTCTTACCGGCGGTCGTGACCTGCCCGATGATCGGCTCGCCGGTTCCGGCGACCACCGCCCGGTGGTCGAACGCCGCCCGCGCGGCCAGCGTGAAGCCGACGTCGACCGGGTCAGCATCGACCGCCCTGAGCCGCGCCAGCTGGGCCTCCAACGCCTCAGCCGACTTGGCCGAGACCAGCCACGGCACGCTCGGCGCACTCGGAATCGATACCGACTGGCTGGCCCCCAGGGGGGATCCGAGCCCCCCATCCCAATCATCTCGAGGCAGGTCCGACAATTCCGTGCCGTGCTCGGCGGCTTCCAAGATCACGTGCGCGTTCGTGCCCGAGACGCCGAACGAAGAGACGCCGGCGCGGCGCGGACGAGAGACGTCGGGCCATGAGCGCGTGGTGGTCAGCAGCTCTACGGCGCCGGCCTCCCAGTCGACGTGCGACGACGGTTCGGTGACGTGCAGGGTGCGCGGCAACAGACCGTGGTGCAGCGCCAGCACCATCTTGATCACCGACGCGACCCCGGCGGCGGCCTGCGAGTGGCCGATGTTCGACTTGACGGAGCCCAGCAGCAGCGGCGCGGACCGGTCCTGACCGTAGGTCGCGAGCAGCGCCTGGGCCTCGATCGGGTCACCCAGTGGCGTTCCGGTGCCGTGCGCCTCGACCGCGTCGACGTCGGCGACCGACAGGCCGGCCGAAGCGAGCGCCGCGCGGATCACCCGTTGCTGCGAAGGACCGTTCGGCGCGGTCAGGCCGTTGGAAGCGCCGTCCTGGTTGACCGCGGAACCACGGATCACCGCGAGAATCCGGTGGCCGTTGCGCAGAGCGTCCGACTGGCGCTCCAGCACGACCTGGCCGATGCCCTCGGCCCAGCCGACGCCGTCGGCGGAGTCGGAGAACGCCTTCGACCGCCCGTCCTCGGAAACCCCGCGCTGCCGCGAGAACTCGATGAACGTCGACGGCGTCGACATCACCGTCACGCCACCGGCCAGCGCGAGCGAGCACTCCCCCGAGCGCAGCGACTGGATCGCCCAGTGCATGGCGACCAGCGACGACGAGCACGCCGTGTCGACGGTGACCGCCGGCCCCTCGAACCCGAACACGTAGGACACGCGGCCCGAGGCAACACTGCCCGCGCTGCCCTGTCCCTGGTGCCCTTCCATGTCGCCGCCGCCCACGACGGTCTGATAGTCGTTGTACATCAGGCCGGTGAACACACCGGTCGCGCTGCCCCGCAACGACGTCGGGTCGATGCCCGCACGTTCGAGCGCCTCCCACGCCGTCTCCAGCAGAAGACGCTGCTGGGTGTCGGTGGCCAGCGCCTCGCGCGGTGACATGCCGAAGAACGACGGGTCGAACTCGGCCGCGTCGTGCAGGAAACCACCGGACCGCGTGTAGGAGGTGCCGATGTGGTCGGGATCCGGGTGGTACAGGCCTTCGAGGTCCCAGCCGCGGTCGGCCGGGAAGCCGGTGACGGCGTCGGTCTCGTTCATCACGAGCTGCCACAGCTCTTCCGGCGTGGTGACGCCGCCAGGGTAACGGCAGGCCATGCCGACGATCACGATCGGATCGTCCGAAATGGACGTCGGCGCGGGCGGATCCGGTGTGATCGCGACGCCACCGAGCAGCTCGTCACGCAGGTAGGAAGCCAGTGCGCCGGAGGTCGGGTAGTCGAAGATCAACGTGGCGGGCAGCCGGATGCCGGTCGCGGCCGTGAGACGGTTGCGCAGCTCGACGGCGGTCAGTGAGTCGAAGCCGAGGTCGCGGAACTGCTGCGCCGGGTCGACCGCCTGCGCGCCACCGTGACCAAGAACGCCCGCGACCTCGGTGCGCACGACGTCGAGCAGTGCTTCCAGCCGCTCGCTTTCCCGCAAAGCCGAAAGCCTGGCGACAAGCGTGACAGCGGTGTCCGAGCCCGCGACGGAACGCTGCGAGCGCGTCCGCACCAGGCCCCGCAACACCGGCGGTACCTCGCTCTTTGCCCGTAGCACGGCGAGGTCGAGCCGGAACGGCGCCAGCGCGGCACCACCGTGCGCGATCGCCGCGTCGAACAGCTCGACACCCTGTTCCATCGAGATGGGCGGCAGGCCGGCGCGGCGCATGCGTTCGACGTCCACTTCGGACAGATGCCCGGCCATGCCTCCTTCCCAGGCGCCCCAGGCCAACGACACGCTGTTCGGCCGGACGGCGGAAAGTGCATCGAGGAACGCGTTGGCCGCCGCGTAGTTGCCCTGGCCCGCACTGCCGAGCGTGCCGGCGACGGACGAGAACAGCACGAACCGATCGAGATCGCCCGCCAGCTCGTGCAGGTTCCAAGCCGCGTCGACCTTGGGTCGCAACACGTTCGACACGCGCTCGGGCGTCAACGACTCGATCACGCCGTCGTCCAGCACACCCGCGGCGTGCACGATCGACCGGACCGGATGCTTCTTCAGCAGCTTCCGCACGGCATTGCGATCCGACACGTCACACTTGGCAACGGTGACGCGCGCGTCCAGCTCAGCGACCCAGTCGGGTGTCTCGCCGCGCCGGCTGACCAGCACCAGCTCCTCAACACCTTGCGCGACAAGATGTTTCGCGATGACGCCACCCAGACCGCCGGTGCCACCGGTGATCAGCACCGGACCCTGCCAGTCGATCTCGCGCCGAACCGCGGTGGCCCGCGCCAGCCGAGCGGCCCGCACCACGCCGTCGCGGATGATCAGTTCGGGCTCGTCGATGCCTAGTGCTCGCTGGACGAGCTCACCGGAGTCGGTGTCGATGATGCCGAACCGGCCGGGGTGCTCGGTCTGCGCCGACCGCACCAGCCCTCGCACCGCCGCGCCGGCCAGGCATCCCATGCCGGTGACGAACACCAGCTTCTCGGGCCGCTCGTCCGCGATCCACTCCTGAAGCCGCGCCAACGCCTGCGCGACCAACGCGTGCGTGGCCTCGACAACTTCGCCTTCTGCGACAACATGTTCGACCACGACGTCCGCCGCCGGCTCGGCGGGCACCGGCACGTCGACCCAGTCGAGCTGGAACAACGAGTCGCGATCGACGGTGCTCAGCTGCTCGGCCGACACCGCGCGCACCACCAGCGCTTCCACCGATGCGACGGGCGCTCCGGCGGGGTCGGCGAGCGCGATCGCGATGCTGCTGCCGTTGCGCGTCAGCTTCACGCGCAACGCGGTCGCGCCGGTCGCGTGCAGCGACACGCCTTCCCACGAGAACGGCAGCCCAGCGCCGTCATCGACGAGCAGCGCCGCGTGCAACGCCGCGTCGAGCAGGGCGGGGTGCAGCCCAAATCCACTGACCGTGACACTTTCTGGGAGCGCGACCTCCGCGAACACTGTGTCGCCGTCCCGCCACGCCGCCCGCAGCCCCTGGAACGCCGGCCCGTACTCGAACCCGTTCTCGGCGAACCGCTCGTAGGCGTCCGCGACGTCGATCGACTCGGCCCGCGGCGGCCACTCCCCCACCTCGGCGACGACCGCGCCGGACCCGAGCATGCCGGTGGCGTGTTCCGTCCACGGCTCGTCGGCTGCGGTCTCCGGCCGGGAGTAGATGGAGATCGACCGGTGGCCGCTCTCTTCGACTCCCACGATCAGCTGAACCTGGACACCACCGCCGTGCGGCAGCACCAACGGCGCGGCGAGCGTCAGCTCCTCGACGCGATCAAGCCCGACCTCGTCGGCCGCCCGCACGGCCAGCTCGACGAGCGCGGCACCCGGCACGAGCACCGCGCCGTGCACGGTGTGCTCGGCCAGCCACGACCTCCGCGACAGCCGGGCGGTGAACAGGTAGCCCGCTCCCCCGGCGAGTTCGACGGCGGCGCCGAGCAACGGATGCTCCACCGCACCGAGGCCCGCCGACCGCACATCCGACTTTCCGCTGGTCTCCGGCCAGTACGACTGGTGCTCGAACGCATAGGTGGGTACGTCGACACGTCGTCCACCGGTGTACAGCTGCGCCCAGTCAACATTGATTCCGTCAATGTGTACTTGACTGAGCGCAGTCAACATTGATTCAACATCAGACTTGACTCGCGTCAACGTCGGAATCAACCCGTCAACCATCGCGCTCAACTGCGCGTCCGGCCCGACCTCCACCACCGTGACGTCACCCAGCCGAGTGACATTGTCGTGGAACCGCACCACATCCCGCACGTGCCGCACCCAGTACTCAACGCTCGCGACATCACCCGACGCACTGATCGCAATACTCGGCTCGCTGAACCGGACCCCCGCGATCGCCTCACGGAAGTCATCCAGCATCGGCTCCATCAACGACGAGTGGAACGCATGGCTGACCTTCAGCCGCTTGCCCTTCCACCGCTCGGCGATCCTGACAACCTCGTCCTCAACACCAGCGATCACCACAGACCCGAGGCCCATTGACCGCCGCGATCGACACGCCATCCGTCAGGTGCGCACGCACCTCTTCTTCGGACGCGATCACCGACACCATCGCCCCACCAGACGGCAACGCCTGCATCAACGACGCACGCGCACCAACGAGCCGACAAGCGTCCTCAAGAGAGAACACCCCGGCAACGTGGGCGGCGGCGATCTCGCCGATGGAGTGCCCGGCAAGCTGAGCGGGCCGCACACCGAACGATTCGAGCAACCGGTAGAGCGCGACCTGGATGGCGAAGATCGCGGGCTGCGTGTTCCCGGTCTGGTTCAACGCTTCGGCGTCGTCGCCCCACATGACGTCGCGGACGTCGAGGTGCTCCAACACCTCGTCCAACGCGCGCGCGAACACCGGGAACGCCTCGTACAGTTCGCGGCCCATGCCGAGCCGCTGCGATCCCTGCCCGGAGAACACGTACGCGAGCGGCTTCCCGCTCACTGCGCCGTGCGCGAGCACCTGGCCGTCGAGCACCACAGCCCGGTGGTCGAAGCGGGTCTTCAGCGCGAGCGAGTAGCCGATGTCGCGCGGGTCGCCTTCCAGCGCCAGCACCCGGTCGAGCTGCGCGGCCAAGGACGCCGCCGACTTCGCCGACACCAGCCACGGCACGCTCGACGCACTCGGAATCGATACGGATTGGCCGGCCCCCTGGGGGGAACTACCCCCCATCCCAATCATCTCAGGCAGGTCCGACAATTCCTGACGCGCTCGGCGCCTCCAAGATCACATGCGCGTTCGTACCTGAGACACCGAACGACGACACGCCCGCGCGGCGAGGGCGGGAGACGGCGGGCCAGCCGGTCGGGGAAGTCACCAGGGTGAGGTCGCCGGCTTCCCAGTCCACGTGGGTCGAGGGTTCGTCGACGTGCAGGGTGGCGGGGACCAGGCCGTGGTGCATCGCGTGCACCATCTTGATCACGCCGGCGACACCGGCAGCAGCCTGGGTGTGGCCGATGTTCGACTTGATGGAGCCGAGCAGCAGCGGGGAGGGCCGGTCCTGTCCGTACACCGCCAGAAGCGCCTGGGCCTCGATCGGGTCGCCCAGTGTGGTGCCGGTGCCGTGGGCTTCCACGACGTCGACGTCGGCCACCGTCAGACCGGCGTTGGCGAGGGCGGAGCGGATCACTCGTTGCTGCGAGGGGCCGTTCGGCGCGGTCAGGCCGTTGGAGGCGCCGTCCTGGTTGATGGCGGAGCCGCGTACGACGGCGAGAACGGTGTGGCCGTTGCGAAGCGCGTCAGACTGACGTTCCAGCACCAGCAGGCCCACGCCCTCGGACCAGCCCACGCCGTCGGCCGCGTCGGCGAACGACTTGCAGCGACCGTCGGCGGAAAGGCCGCGCTGGCGGGAGAACTCGACGAACGTGGACGGCGTCGACATCACGGTCACGCCGCCGGCCAGGGCCAGCGAGCACTCGCCGTTGCGCAGGGCCTGTGCGGCCAGATGCAGGGCCACCAAGGAGGAAGAGCAGGCAGTGTCGACGGTGACGGCCGGGCCTTCGAAGCCGAAGGTGTAGGAGACGCGGCCGGACGCGAACGTTCCGGCGCTGCCCATGCTCTGGTAGCCCTCGAACTCGCTGCCGCTGATCACGACCGAGTAGTCGGTGTACATGACGCCGGCGAACACGCCGGTCGCGCTGCCACGCAACGAGGCCGGGTCGATGCCCGCGCGTTCCAGGGATTCCCAGGCGGTTTCCAGCAGCAGTCGCTGCTGCGAGTCGGTGGCCAGGGCTTCGCGCGGTGACATGCCGAAGAACGCCGGGTCGAACAGGGGCGCGTCGTGCAGGAAGCCGCCGGAGCGGGTGTAGGAGGTGCCGAGGTGGTCGGGGTCCGGGTGGTAGAGGGAGTCGATGTCCCAGCCGCGGTTGACCGGGAAGCCGGTCACCGCGTCGACGCCGTCGGCGACCAGGCGCCACAGGTCTTCCGGCGACGTCACGCCACCGGGGTAGCGGCAGGCCATGCCGACGATCACGATCGGGTCGTCGGCGACGGCGGCGCGTAGGTCAACGGAAGGAATGACCGTGGCCGAGCCGAAGAGTTCGTCGCGCAGATACCCGGCGAGGACGCCGGCGTTCGGGTAGTCGAAGACCAGGGTCGCGGGCAGGCGCAGGCCCGTCACGGCGGTGAGCTGGTTGCGGAGTTCGACGGCGGTCAGCGAGTCGAAGCCGAGTGACTGGAAGGCGCGGCCCGGGTCGATCTCGTCGGTGCCCGCGTGCCCGAGCACGGTGGCGACCTGGCCGCGCACGAGGTCCAGCAACGCTTCCAGGCGCGCGGTTTCGTCGAGCCCGGCCAGTCTGCCGGTCAACGAGGCGGCGGTGTCCGAGCCTGCGACGAGCCGGCGCGGGCGGGTCCTGATCAGGCCGCGCAGCATCGGCGGGATGTCGCCGCGGCCGCGCAGCACGGGCAGGTCGAGGCGCACCGGGACGGCGTTGCCGGCGTTGACGGCCGCGTCGAACAGCTCGATGCCCTGCTCGACGGTAATGCCGGGGATTCCGGTGCGCGCCATGCGTTCCGCGTCGGCGCCGGACAGCATGCCCGCGATCCACGGGCCCCATGCCAGCGACGTGCCGGGCAGACCGGCGGCGCGGCGGTGGTCCATGAGCGCGTCGAGGAACGCGTTCGCGGCGGCGTAGTTGCCCTGACCGGCCGTGCCGATCGTCCCCGCGACGGAGGAGAACACCACGAAGGCGTCGAGGTTCGTGGTCAGCTCGTGCAGGTGCCACGCGGCATCCACCTTGGGCCGCAACACGGTGTCGACGCGTTCGGGCGTCAGGGACTCGACGATGCCGTCGTCGAGCACACCTGCGGTGTGCACGACGGCGCGGACTTCGTGCCGTGCCAGCAGATTGGCGACCTGAGCCCGGTCGGAGACGTCGCACGCCTCGACGATCACGTTCGCGCCCAACGCTTCCAGCCCCGTGACGTCGGCCTCACCGCGCCGCGAGACGAGCAGCAGGTCGCGGACGCCGTGCGTGGCGACGAGGTGCCGGGCGATCACGAGGCCGAGTCCACCGGTGCCGCCGGTGATGAGAACCTTGCCCTGCCAGGAGAATCCACCGGCGGGCGTGAGACGGGCCAGGCGTGGCACGAAAGCCTCGCCGGCACGCAACCGCACCTGCGGCTCGTCCAGCGCGAAGACCTCCGCCGGAACGTCGCCGTCCGCCTCCACCAGCACGAAGCGGCCGGGGTGCTCGGTCTGCGCCGAACGCACCAGGCCCCACACGGCCGCCGCCCCGAGGTCACCGGGACGCGTCACGAACGCCAGGCGGTCCTGGCGCTCGTCCGCGATCCACTGCTGGAGGCGCGCGAGCACCTGTGACGTCAGGGTGTGGGCGGACTCGGCCGGGGAACCGCCGGAAACAACGTGCTCCACCTCGACCTCGGCGGTCTCGGCCGGGAGCGCGACCGGCGTCCAGTCGACGTGGAACAGCGCCTCGCGCGCGATCCCGGCGTCGATGCCGGTGGGCAGCGGCCGGGTGACGAGGGAGTCGACGGACACGACCGGGGTGCCGTTGGAGTCCGTTGCGGTGACCGCGAACGACTCGCCCTGCGGACGGATGCGCACGCGCAGCGCGGAAGCACCGGTCGCGTGCAGCGAAACCCCTTGCCAGGCAAAGGGCATGCCGCCCTCGGACGTGCCGAGGTCTGCGGCATGCAGGGCGGCATCGAGCAGTGCCGGATGCAGGCCGAAGTGGTCGGTCTCGTCGGTGATGGCGACCTCGGCGTAGACATCGTCGCCGTGCCGCCAGGCCGCACGCAGCCCCCGGAACGCTGGCCCATACGCGAATCCGTTGTCCGCGAACCGCTCGTAGAATCCTTCCAGCGCAACCGGTTCCGCACCGGCGGGCGGCCAGACCGTCGTGTCGAAGTCGGTGTTCACGGTGTCCGAAGCGAGGAAACCGGTGCAGTGCTCGAGCCACGGCGTGTCCGGGTCGAGCCGCGAGTACACCGCGATGGAGCGGCGTCCGGTGCCGTCCGGCGCGCCGATCGCGACCTGGACCTGCACCGGGGCGTCGAGCACCAGCGGTGCCGACAGCGTCAGCTCGTCCAGGCGATCGAGGCCCAGTTCGTCGCCCGCGCGCAACGCGAGCTCGACGAACGCCGTGCCGGGGAACAGCACCCGGCCGCCGACGACGTGGTCCGCGAGCCACGGCTGCGTGGCGGTCGACAGCCTGCTGGTGAACAGGACGCCCTGGCCCTCGGCCAGCTCCACCGCCGCGCCGAGCAACGGGTGACCGACCGCGGTGAGGCCGAGGCCGGACGCGTCGGCGTTCTTCGCGGTGGACGGCCAGAAACGGCGGCGCTGGAACGCATACGTCGGCAGGTCGACCCGCTGCCCGCCCTCGAAGAACGGCTTCCAGTCGACGTCGGTGCCTTTGACGTTCAGCCGTGCGAGTGCGGTGATCACGGTCAGCGGTTCGGACCTGTCCCTGCGCAACGTCGGGATGCCGCCGACCAGCGCCGACAGCACGCCGTCGGGGCCGATCTCCAGGAACCTCTTGTCGCCCAGGCCGGTCACGGTGTCGTGGAAGCGGACCGTGTTGCGAACGTGCCGAACCCAGTACTCGGCGTTCGCGACGTCGCCGACCATCGGGATCGTCGGATTGTTGAACGAAATGCCGCTGATCGCGGTGCGGAAGTCGTCGAGCATCGGGTCCATCAGCGGCGAGTGGAACGCGTGGCTGACCGGCAGCTGCTTGGTCTTGCGGCCTTCGAAGCGCGCGACGACGGCCCGTGCTTCGTCCTCGATGCCGGCGATCACGAGCGAGTCGGGTCCGTTGATCACCGCGATGGACACACCTGGGGTCAGGTGTGGGGTTACTTCGGCTTCGGTGGCCTGCAGTGCGATCATCACGCCGCCGGTCGGCAGCGCCTGCATGAGCTCGGCGCGTGCTTTGACGAGCTTCGCGGCGTCTTCGAGGCTGAGCACGCCTGCCACGTGGGCGGCGGCGATCTCGCCGATCGAGTGGCCGGCGAGGTGGTCGGCCCGGACGCCGAACGACTCGGCCAGGCGGTAGAGGGCGACCTGCAGCGCGAAGATCGCGGGCTGCGCGTTGCCGGTCTGGTTGAGAGCTTCGGCGTCGTCGCCCCACATGACCTCGCGGATGCCTTCGAGGTGCTGTGCGACCTCGTCGAACGCCGTGCGGAACACCGGGAACGCCTCGTACAGCTCACGGCCCATGCCGAGGCGCTGCGAGCCCTGGCCGGTGAACAGCATCGCGAGCTGCTTCTCGGTGGCGGTCCCGCGCGCGATCTCCGCACCGTCGAGAAGCACCGCGCGATGGTCGAACAGCGTGCGCGACGACAGCGCGAGGCCGATGTCCTTGGCGTCCGCCGCCACGCCGGCCAGCTGCGCGATCTGCCCGTCGAGCGCCGCCGCAGACCTGGCCGAGACCAGCCACGGCACGTTCGGAATCGATACGGATTGGTCGGCCCCCTGGGGGGAACCACCCCCCATCCCAATCATCTCAGGCAGGTCTGACAGTTCCGGCGCGCTCGGAGCCTCCAAGATCAAATGCGAGTTGGTGCCGGAGACGCCGAACGACGAGATGCCGACCCGGCGCGGGCGATCCACCGAGGGCCAGGACGTGGCGGAGGTCAGCAGCGAGACGGCACCGGCCGACCAGTCGACGTGGCCGGACGGCGCGGTGATGTGCAGGGTGCGCGGCAGGACGCCGTGCCGCATCGCCTGCACGACCTTGATCACCGAGGCAACGCCCGCTGCCGCCTGCGTGTGGCCGATGTTCGACTTGATGGAACCGACGTAAAGGGGCGTCGAGCGGTCCTGGCCGTAGGTGGCGATCAGCGCCGCGGCCTCGATCGGATCGCCCAGAGAAGTACCGGTGCCGTGCGCCTCCACAGCGTCGACATCGGAAGCCGACAGCCCGGCGGAAGCCAGGGCCGCGCGAATCACGCGCTGCTGCGAAGGGCCGTTCGGAGCGGTGAGACCGTTGGAGGCGCCGTCCTGGTTGACGGCCGAACCGCGGAGCAGGCCCAGTACCTGGTGACCATGAGCAACGGCATCGGAAAGCTTCTCCAACACCAGCAGACCGGCTCCCTCGGACCAGCCGACACCGTCCGCGGAGTCCGAGAAAGCCTTGCAGCGCCCGTCCGCGGCCAGACCGCGCTGCAGCGTGAACTCGACGAAGGCGTGTGGCGTCGCCATGATCGTGACGCCGCCGGCCAATGCCAGCGAGCACTCGCCGGACCGCAGTGCCTGCATGGCCAGGTGCATGGCCACGGAGGAAGAGGAGCACGCGGTGTCGATGGAGACGGCGGGGCCCTCGAAGCCGAACGTGTAGGAGAGCCGGCCGGACAGCACGGACGCGATGAGGCCGGTGGAGGCGTGCCCGTCGCCGTCCACCGACACCAGGTCCGCGTAGTCCTGGCCGTTCGTGCCGACGAAGACGCCGGTCTGCGAGCCCCGCAACGACGACGGGTCGAACCCGGCGCGCTCCAAGGCTTCCCACGTCAGCTCCAGCATCATGCGCTGCTGCGGGTCCATGCCGAGGGCCTCGCGCGGCGAGATGCCGAAGAAGTCGGCGTCGAAGGAAGCCAGGTCGGCCAGGAATCCGCCCTCCTGCGCCAGCGAGGCACCGGCGCGCAACGACGACAGGTCCCAGCCGCGGTCACCGGGGAAGGCGGAGATCACGTCCCGTTCCGAGGCCACGACGTCCCACAACTGCTCGGGAGTGGTGACACCGCCGGGGAAACGGCACGACATGCCCACGATCGCGATGGGCTCGCTGTGCTTCTGCTCCAGCTCGAGGACGCGTTCACGAGTCCGGCGCAGCTCGACCGTGACTCGCCTCAGGTAGTCGGCAACCTTGTCCTGCTGCTCTTCCTGCACTGGTCCGTCCTCATTTCGTGCGGGCAACACTGCTACTACGAGAGGTCGAGCAGCTCGTCGTCGATGATGTTCAGGAGGTCCTCGACGGAGACGTTGCGGATGTCGTCGTCCGAAGTGGACACCGGCTTCCTCAGCCGCGTCAGCGCCTTCTCCAGGCGGTCGCGGATCACGTCGTGGTCGTCGGCCGGTGAGGACGCCAGCGCGGCCTCGAAGCGGGCCAGCTCGGCCAGCGCCGAACCGTCCGCCGAGCAGGACAGACCGGCGAGCAGGTGTTCGGCGACCAGGCGCGGGGTCGGGTAGTCGAAGACCAGCGCGGACGGCACGGGCAGACCGGTCGCGGACTTCAGGCGATCGCGCATCTCCACCGCGGTCAGCGAGTCGAAGCCCTGGTCGCGGAACGCCTTCTCCGCGTGGATCGACTCGACGCCCGGATGCCCGAGCACAGCGGCGGCCTCGGCGCGCACCAGGTCCAGCAGCACCCGGCCCCGGTCGGCCTCGGACAGGCCGGCGAGCTTCTCCCGCAACGCGTTCCCGGCACCGGTGGAGTCAGCGTCGGAAGACAGTGCGGCGATGACCTCGGGGATCGCGGAGAACAACGGAGACGGCCGCGACGCGGTGAAGCCCGGTGCGAACCGGGCCCAGTCGGTGTTCGTGACGGTCAGCACGGCCTCGCCGTCCGACACCGCCTGCACCAGGGCGATCAGCGCGAGCTCCGGGTCCATCGGCAGGACCCCGTGGCGGCGCAACTGGTCGTAGGCCTCGGGATCGGCCGCCATGCCCGCCTCGGCCCACGCGCCCCACTGCACGGACGTGGCCACCAGGCCCTGGCCGCGGCGGAACTGCGCCAGGCCGTCCAGGTAGGCGTTGGCGGTCGAGTACGCGGGCTGGCCGCCGCTGCCCCACGCCGCCGCACCCGACGAGAACAGCACGAACGCGTCGAGGTTCCCGGTCAGCTCGTGCAGATTCCGCGCAGCCACCATCTTGGCGCGCAACAACTCGCCGAGCTGGTCGGCCGAGAGTTCCGCCAAGGGGGCGTCGCCGCTGTCGATGCCGGCACAGTGCACCACCGCGGTCAGGTCGGGCAGCCGGCTCAGCAACTCAGCCACGGCAGCACGATCGGCCGCGTCACAGGCCTCGACCGAGACCTCGGCGCCGAATCCTTCCAGCTGTGCCACCAGATGCTCGACGCCCGGAGTGAGCGGGCCACGACGTGAGGTCAGGACGATGTGCGAAGCACCCCGCGCGGCAACGGATCGAGCCACGAACCCGCCCAGGGCACCAGTGCCACCGGTGATCAGGACCGTGCCGGACGGCGTCCAGTCCTCGCCGTGCTCACCACGCGGCGCGGTTACCAGCCGACGAGCGAAGACACCGTTGCCGCGCACCGCGATCTGGTCTTCACCCAGCGAGTTCGTCAACGCGGCCTGCAGGCCCCGCGCGACCTGGTGGTCCACGCTGCCCGGCAGGTCGATCAGGCCACCCCAGCGGCGCGGCAGCTCCAGGGCGGCGACCCGGCCCATGCCCCACAACGCCGCCTGCACAGGTGAGGTCACGACGTCCCCGTGACCAGTCGACACGGCGCCGCGCGTCACGGTCCACAGAGGAGCGTCGACGTCCAGTTCCTGCAACAGCGACAAGGTCGCGGACAACGGATAGGGCACGTCACCCGAGTCGTCCGCGACGCCGAGCAGCGACACCACCCCGGTGACCCCGGCCGGCGAGCCGATCTTGTCCGGCGTCACGGCTACCCCGCCGAGGATCTCCACGACGTCCCGCGTCCAGGCGTCCTGCTCCCCCGGCGGCACGACGACCAGCCAGGATCCGGTCAACGCACCCGCCGGCGACAACCGCGTCCACGATTCACGGAACCGCCACGAGTCCACAACGGACTGCGAACGCTGCCGGTTGCGCCACGACGACAGCGCGGGCACGACGGCCGCGGCGACCTCCGGATCGAGGTCCAGCACCGCGGCCAGCTCGTCGTTCTCCACCAGCTGCCAGAACGCGATGTCCAGCGGATCGGCCTTACCGGCCACCACCTCCGGCTCCGGCCAGAACCGGGAGCGCTGGAACGCATACGTCGGCAGGTCGACCCGAACCGCGCCGGTACCCTCGAACAGCACCGGCCAGTCGACCGGCACACCCACGACGTGCAGGCGAGCCAGCGCCGTGACCAGCGAAGCCTCTTCGGGGCGATCGCGGCGCAGCGCCGGCACCACCGCGGTCTCCAGCGGCACCGCACCGGTCTCGGTCAGCTCCGCCACCAGCGCCGACAGCACGCCGTCCGGACCGAGCTCCAGGAACGCCGACACACCCTGACGTCCCAGTGCCCGCACACCGTCGGAGAACCGCACGCCCTCACGCACGTGCCGCACCCAGTACTCGGGCGAGGTCAGCTGCTCGCGCACGACCAGCTGCCCGGTCACGTTCGACACGACCGGGATCTGCGGCTCCGCGAACGACAGGCCCTCGACGACCGCGCGGAAGTCGTCCAGCATCGGGTTCATCAAGGGCGAGTGAAACGCATGACTCACCGTGAGACGCTTAGTCTTTCGGTCCGCGAACCTGGCGACGACCACGGCCACACCGTCTTCCGAGCCCGCGACCACGACCGAGCGCGGACCGTTCACCGCGGCCAGCGACACCGTGTCGTCCAGATACGGCAGCACTTCCTCTTCCGCCGCCTGCACCGCGACCATCGCCCCGCCCGGCGGCAGCGCCTGCATCAGCCGCGCCCGCGCGTCCACCAACCGGCAGGCGTCCTCCAGGGAGAACACCCCGGCCACGTGCGCGGCGACGATCTCACCGATCGAGTGGCCACCGACGAAGTCCGGCCGGATCCCGAACGACTGCGCCAGCCGGAACAGCGCGACCTCGGTCGCGAACAACGCGGGCTGCGTGTACCGGGTCGCGTTCAGTGCATCGGCGTCGTGGCCCCACATCACCTCCCGCAGCGAGACGTCCAGGTGCTCCAGGACCGCGTCGAACGCCGACGCGAACACCGGGAACCGTTCGTACAGCTCGCGTCCCATGCCCAGCCGCTGCGACCCCTGCCCGGAGAACAGGACCGCCAGCGCACGCTCGGAGGCCACTCCGCGCGCGATCTCCGTGCCGTCCACGAGAACCGAGCGGTGCTCCAGCTGCGTCCGCGTCGACACCAGCGACGCCGCAACGTCCACCGACGGAGCGTGCACCGACCGAAACCGCTCCAGCTGCGCGTCCAGCGCCACAGACGTCTGCGCCGACACCACCCACGGCACCACCGACAGCACGGCGACGGGCTCGTCGGGCGTGACCTCGGCCTCCGGCGCCTGCTCGAGGATCACGTGCGCGTTCGTGCCGGAGACCCCGAAGCCCGACACGGCGGCCCGGCGCTCGCGCGACACCGAAGGCCACGGCTGGTCCGAGGTCAGCAGCTCGACGCGACCGGCTCCCCACTCCACGTGCGAGGACGGCGAGGTCACGTGCAACGTGCGGGGCAACTGGCCGTGCCGCAACGCCATGACCATCTTGATCACCCCCGCGACTCCCGCGGCGGCCTGCGTGTGGCCCAGGTTCGACTTCACCGAACCCAGCCACAGCGGCACATCGCGGTCTTGCCCGTAGGTCGCGAGCAAGGCCTGCGCCTCGATCGGGTCGCCCAAGGTCGTACCCGTGCCGTGCGCCTCCACGACGTCGATGTCCGAAGTGGACAAACGTGCGGACGCAAGCGCTTGCCGGATCACCCGCTGCTGCGACGGGCCGTTCGGCGCGGTCAGGCCGTTCGACGCGCCGTCCTGGTTGATCGCCGAGCCGCGCAGCACGGCCAGCACGGTGTGCCCGTTGCGCTGCGCGTCGGACAACCGTTCCAGCACGACCAGACCGGCGCCTTCCGACCAGCCCGTGCCGTCGGCCGAATCGGAGAAGGCCTTGCAGCGGCCGTCCCCGGCGAGCCCGCCCTGCCGGGAGAACTCCACGAACGTCTGTGGCGTCGACATGATCGTCACACCGCCGGCCAGCGCGATCGAAGACTCGCCCGACCGCAGCGACTGCGCCGCCCAGTGCAGCGCCACCAGCGAGGACGAACAGGCCGTGTCGACCGTGACCGCGGGTCCCTGCAGCCCCAGGGTGTACGCGACACGGCCGGAGACCACACTGCCCGCGGTACCGGTCGTCCAGTAGCCCTCGGTGCCGGCGGGCGCGTCCAGCAGGCCGGCGCCGTAGTCGTGGTACATGACGCCGGCGAACACGCTGCCGTTCGTGCCTCGCAACGTGGCCGGGTCGATGCCCGCCCGTTCCAGCGCCTCCCAGGACACCTCCAGCAGCAACCGCTGCTGCGGGTCCATCGCCAGCGCTTCCCGCGGCGAGATCCCGAAGAACTCGGCGTCGAAGTCCGCCGCGTCGTGCAGAAAGCCACCGGAGCGCGTGTGCGAGGCGCCGTCGAACAGCTTCTCCAGGTCCCAGTTGCGGTCCGCCGGGAACGACGACACCACGTCCGCACCCGACATCACCAGCCGCCACAGGTCCTCCGGCGAGGAGACGCCACCGGGATAGCGGCAGGCCATGCCGACGATCGCGATCGGCTCGTCCGGTACCGGCCGCAGCGCCTCCGCGGGCACGACGGCGGCGCGCTCACCCAGCAGTTCGGCGCGCAGATGCCGGGCCAGCACAACAGGGGTCGGGTAGTCGAACGCGACCGGCGCGGAAAGGTGCAGGCCCGTCGCCGCGGTCAGGCGGTTGCGCAGATCCACCGCCGTCACGGAGGTCAGGCCGAGCTCGCGGAACGTCTTCTTCGCCTCCGCCCGCTCCGCGCAGGTCAGCCCCAGCACGCCCGCGACCTCGGTGCGCACCAGGTTGAGCAGGAAGATGTCCTGCTCCTCCGGCGACATCGCGACCAGTCGCTGGCGGAGCGCGGAAAGATCGCGTTCGTCCGGCGACGCGAGCCGCGCGGACACGTCGATCAGGCCACGCAGCAACGCCGGCACCTCGGTCGACGACGTCTGCTCCCGCAGGGCGGCGCTGTTGATCCGCATGATCACGGCTTGCGCGATGCCCGCGGAGGTCGCGACGTCGAACATCGCGGTGAACTCCTGCGTCGACAGCTCTCCCACGCGCGAAGCCGTCGTCGGCGCGTCGGTCGAGCCGACGGCGAGGAACGTCGCGGACAGCTCACGCTTGCGCCGATAACGGGCCAGGGCGTCCAGGAACGAGTTGGCCGCCGCCTGCTCCCCCGATCCGACCAGACCCAGTGCGCCGGCGACCGTGCAGAGCATGACGAACGCGGTGACATCGCCGTTCTTGGTGAGCTGGTGCAGGTTCACCGCACCGTCGACGACGGACCGGAAGACGTCGTTCTTCTGCTCGCGTGCCAGCGCTGGTTTCGCCGGGTGCTCGCCCTCGCTGTGGATGACGGCGGTGATCGGCCGCTTCAGCTTGCCCAGCACTTCCGCCAGCGCGGCCCGGTCCGCCACGTCGCACGCCGCGACAGCGACTCTGGCGCCCAGCGCGGACAACTCCTGCTCCAGCTGTGCCGTCGCCGCGTCGGTACGACCACGCGGGCTGATCAGCAGCAGGTGCCGGGCACCATAGGCCGCAACGAGATGCCTGGTCAGCGCGGCACCCATGGTGCCGTCCGCACCGGTCACGACCACCGTGCGCTTGGGGTCGATGCGCAGCACCTCGTCGCTGTCGATCGACGCCGACACGCGCTTGAGCCGTGGCATCAAAGCGATACCCGAACGAATCGCGAGCTGTGGCTCGTCCGCGGCGACCGCCAGCGGCAGCACACCCGCGGGCTTCGGCAGGTCATCGATGTCGATCAGCGTGAACCGGTTCGGGAACTCGACCTGCAACGACCGCAGCAGGCCCCACACCGGCGCGTGCACGAGATCGCGCACGTCCTCGACACCGGCCGCGACCGCGCCCCTGGTCAGCACGACGAGTCTCGACTGCGCGAACCAGTCGTCGTTCACCCACGTCCGCAGCACGCCGCCGACTCTGCGCAACGCCTCCTGCGCCGCCGTGGTGAGCTTGCCGCCGGTGTCCATGTCGTCCGGGCAGCACAGCACCGCCACGTCCGGCGCGGGCTCACCGTCCACAACGGACACGTGCAGCGCGGCCGCGTCGGGGTAGGTGGCGACGTGCAGGCCGGCGGACACGAGGGCGACGGTCAGGCCGAAAGTGTCCGGTCCGACCACCGCCCACCGCTTCGCCAGCTCCAGGCTGGTCGTACGGACCGACGGCATCGGCGCCCAGTCCATGCGCAGCAACGACTCGTGCTGCCCGCCGCTCGCGGCCCGCAGCCGGGCCGGGCGGTCGAGCAGCACGTGCCGGGTGATCTTGCCCGACGTCGTGCGCGGGATGTGGTCGATCTCGTACAGCTCTTCGGGGACCTTGAAGTTCGACAGCTGCTCGCGGCACGCGTCGTACAGCCGCACGGGATCGAGGCCCGCCGCGCCCGGCACGACGAACGCGATCGGCACCTCGCCGAGGATGTCGTGCGGCTTGCCGACCACCGCGGCGTCGGCGACGCCGGGGACCTTGAGCAGCACCTCCTCCACCTCGCCGGGGTGGATGTTCTCGCCGCCGCGGATGATGAGTTCCTTGACCCGGCCGGTGATCGTGACGTAGCCGTAGAGGTCGCGCCTGGCCAGGTCACCGGTGCGGTACCAGCCGTTCGGCATCGCCTGCGCGGTCGCCTCCGGCTGGTTGTGGTAGCCGATCATGAGGCTCGGGCCGCGCACCCAGACCTCGCCCTCCGCCTCCGGTTCGACGTCGATCCCGGTCTCCGGGTCGACCAGCCGCACCGCGAGACCAGGCACCGGCAGGCCGCACGAACCGGGAATCCTGGTGCCGTGCGCCCAGTTCACCGCGATCAGGCCGCAGGTCTCGGTGCTGCCGTACCCGTCCAGCAACGGCACGCCGAACAGTGCCTCGAACTCCACGCGCAACGCGGGCGGGCACGCCGAACCTGCGGTGAGACACCGGGTCAGGGCGCTCGACGAGACCTTGCGGGTGCGCGCGACCTGCAGAAGATGGTGGTACATGGCGGGAACACCGCACATGAACGTGTAGTCGTCGCCTTCCAGCGCGCCGAGCACCTCGTCCGCGGCGAACCCGTCGAGGATGCGGGCCGTCGCGCCGACCGCGGTCACACCGACGACGCACAACACGTGCGCGAGCGAGTGGTGCAACGGCAACGGCCACAGCACCTTGTCGTCGTGGTGCAACCCGATGACGGGGGCGTAGCAGGCGGCGACCGACCACAGGCAGCTGCGCTGGGTCGACAGCACGCCCTTCGGTTTACCGGTGGTGCCGGAGGTGTAGAGCATGAACGCCACGTCGTCCAGTCCCTGGTCGTCGCGCGCGGGAACAGCCGGTTCCCGGGACGTCAGATCCTGGTAGGAGACAACGGAGTCGTTGCGCGGCAGTGGCTCGTCGCCGCTGACGACGACCTTGAGGTAAGGCCGGCCCGGCAGGAGCTTGCGGACCTGGTCGAGGTGCGCGGAGTCGGTGATGACGACGCGGGCGCCGCTGTCGTCCAGCACGTAGGCGAGCTCGGCGTCGGCGGAATGCGGGTTGAACGGCACCGCGACCGCGTTCGCACGGGTGACGCCCAGATAGCTCTCGATGATGTCGACGCTGTTGCCCAGGTAGATCAGCGCCCGGTCACCGGGTTGCAGCCGCAGGTCGGCGAGGTGCCCGCCGAGCCGCCGGGTGCGCCGCTCCAGTTCCGCGTACGTGACCGCGCGCCGTGAGTCCGCGAACGCGACCTTCTCCGGCGCGTTCCCGGCGTGGTAGCGCAACAGGTCGGACAACGGCCGGATCAGTTCGGTTCGAAACATCCCGACGACGCTCCCTATTTACCGGCGACGTGGCTTCACCTCGAGCGATGCTAGCGTCGGCCTCATCGGTCCAGTAAGTAGGAAATCCCCTAGCACCCCCCTAGCACCCCCCTATCATCCTGCCCCATAGCGCTTTCCCCTGGTTGATCAGTTTTGCGGAGCCAGCCCGGTGCTAATCTTTGATCACCGGCCCGGAAGTAAAGATCCAAATAATAACCGGGATATCTCCGCAAAACGTTTTACCTACTCCTCGGAGGGGCATTCACATGACTCAGGCGCAGCAGAAGGTGACCCTTCCCAGCTCGGTGTTCACCAGCTTGACCGAAGTCAGCGACGTCGCGGCAGCCGGAAACGTTCTCGGAGTCATCAACTACACGACCGAGTGCACCGGCCCGCGCGTCGAGAATGGTCTTCTGACGCTGCACCTCCACATGGCCGCGGACACCGACGAGTCATTCGCGGAGGTGTGGACGACCGGCCGCGAGGTCGAGACCGGCGAGCACCACGGGATCGCTTACGCCCACGACGGCGAGTATCTGCTCGTCGCCGGCCGGATCGCACCGACCGCCCGTTACACCGAGGACACCCGCGCGGCCTACGTCGCGGCGCTGGATCTGATGGACACGCTCGGCTACAAGAACTGCTTCCGCATGTGGAACTTCATCAACGACATCAATGCCGACAACGCCGAGGGCCTCGAAATCTACCGGGACTTCTGCAAGGGCCGCGCGGAGGCGTTCGAACTCTTCCATTTCGGCGACAAGGAGGTGCCCAGCGCGACCGGAATCGGCTCGCAGGGCGGCGGGATCGCGTTCTACTTCCTCGCCTCCCGCTCCGCCGCGCTGACGTCGGTGGAGAACTCCAAGCAGCTGGCCGCCTACCACTACCCGAGGCAGTACGGCCCACGCCCGCCCAAGTTCGCGCGGGCCACCTACCTCGCCGCCACGCACACCGACCGCAGGTCAGGGCAGATCTACGTGGCCGGCACCGCCAGCATCCGCGGCCACGAGACGCTGCACGACGGCGACGTCGTGAAGCAGACCGAGCTGGCGCTGGACAACATCGAGCACCTCATTTCCAGCGAGAACCTGTCGGACTACGAGATCGAGCGCGGCAGTTCCCTGCGCGACCTCGACAACATCAAGGTCTACGTCCGGCACCGCCGCGACATCCCGGCCGTGCGGAAGATGTGCGAGGAGCGTTTCTCCCCGAACGCCCGCATCCAGTACCTGAACGTCGACGTGTGCCGCGCCGATCTCCTCGTCGAGATCGAGGGCGTCGTCGCCTGAATCGTCCGGCCGAATCACTACCAGGAGTGAGCACAATGCCCCAGACGGTGAAGCTGACGGAGTTCACGTACGCCCGGACCGCCGCCCCGTGGATGACACTGCCGGCCACCCAGCAGCCCCACTGGCACGCCCACCCCGAGTACGACCTGATCGAAGCCGAACTGTCCGGTGCCCTGCCGCTCGTCGCACATTCCGAAATTCGCGAGGCGAAGCGCGCCCTGGGGCTCGCCGCGCTCGGCGAGGCGCGTGTCCTGCAGCTCGGCGACTGCGCGGAGTCCTTTTCCGACGCCGACCCGGTGACAACTTCCCGAAAGGTGCGCAACGTTCAGCGCGTCGCCGCCCGCCTGGCGGAACGGACCGGGCAGCAAGTGGCACGTTTCGGACGGATGGCGGGCCAGTACGCGAAGCCTCGTTCGAGCAACTTCGAAACCGTCGACGGGATCGATCTGCCGTCGTTCCGCGGTGAGCTGGTCAATTCGTTTGAGGCCGATATCATTGCCCGCCGGCACGACCCCGAGCGAATGCTGAAGGCCTACGACGCCTCGGCCGTGGTCATCCGAGAAGTGCGCGCCCATTGGATGGGAAGTGCCGAGGAACTCGCTGGTGGCCCGTGGGTGGCGCACGAGGCGTTGGTGCTGGATTACGAGAACTCGCTCATTCGTGTCGACGAGCGGACCGGCGAGCAGTTCCTCACCTCGACGCATTTCCCGTGGATCGGCGAGCGCACCCGTCAGCTCGGCAACGCCCACGTCTCGATGTTCGCCGCGATCGCCAACCCGATCGGCGTCAAGGTCGGCCCGACCGCGGACCCGGAGACCGTCGTCCGGCTGTGCCAGTTGCTCGACCCGCACCACACGCCCGGCCGGTTGACCTTGATCGTCCGCATGGGACGCGAGGACATCCACGTCGCCCTGCCGCCGATCGTGCGCGCGGTGCAGCGTGCGGGCCACCCCGTCGTGTGGCTGTCGGACCCCATGCACGGCAACACCGTCACGGCGGAATCTGGGCAAAAGACTCGACATGTCACCCATATCATCGAGGAGGCCACGGCGTTCCGGCACATCATCGAGACCGCCGGCGAACACGCGGCCGGCTTGCACCTGGAAGTGGCCGCGACCGGCGTGACGGAATGCGTCGGCGGGCCTGTCCCCGACGAGAAGGCTCTTTCCGAGCGCTACGAGACCCTGTGCGACCCGCGGCTGAACCCCGAACAGGCGCTCGGAGTGATCGACTCGGTCTTCTGACCTCCAGAGGAGGGAAACAGATGACGTCACCGCAGCCGGCCGGCCGGGCCGCAGCCGACACCAGCCCTGCGTCTGTATTGGCAGATGTGGCGATCGTCGGCTGCGGCCCGGTCGGCCTCGTCCTGTCCATCCTCCTCGCGCACAAGGGATGGCGGGTCGTCATCCTGGAGAAGTACCGCGGCCAGTACCCGTTCCCGCGCGTCGTGGCGTTCGACGGCGAGACCGCGCGGTCGTTCGCGTCGGCCGGCATCGGCGCTGATCTGATGGAACTCGGCGAACCCCTCGGCCAGTACATGTTCCAGAATGCCGAGGGCCGCGAGCTGTTCTCGTTCGAGGCACCCTACGAACCCGGCCGGGACGGCTGGCCGATCGCGACCGTCATGCACCAGCCGACGTTCGAGAAGGCGTTGCGCGAACACGTCCTGACGTTGCCGAACATCACGACGTTGTTCGGGCACAAGGTCGAGGACATCGTGGACCACGGCACCCATGTGTCACTGACAGCGCCCGGCCCGGATGTCACCGGTGACGTCACGGCTTCCTGGGTGATCGGGTGCGACGGCGCGAACAGCTTCGTGCGCGACGTCATGGGCTCGCGCATGATCGACCTGAACTTCAAGCACGACTGGCTGCTGGTCGACGTCGTCTTCCACGAGAAGCGCGCGTTCCGTCCCAACGACGTGCAGGTCTGCGACCCGGCCCGGCCGACCACGATCGTCGCCTCCGGCCGCGGGCACCGCCGATGGGAGTTCATGCGGCTGCCGGGCGAGTCGATCGAAGAGATGTCCACCGTGGAGCGCATGTGGGAGCTGCTCGCTCCTTACGACGTGACGCCCGCGAACGCCCACCTGACACGGAACATCGTCTACACCTTCCAGGCCGCGATGGCGGACAAGTGGCGCGACGGGCGACTCCTGCTCGCCGGCGACTCTGCACACCTGATGCCGCCCTTCGCCGGGCAGGGCATGTGTTCCGGCATCCGGGACGCGGCGAACCTCGCCTGGAAGCTCGACCTGGTGCTGCGTGACCTGGCCGCCGATTCGCTGCTGGACGCGTACCAGTCCGAGCGCGCGGTGCAGGTGCGGCACACGATCGAGATGTCCATCGAGGTGGGCAGGATCGTGTCCGAGCTCGACCCGGTGGCGGCGGCCCGGCGCGACGCGTTCCTGATCGCGATGCAGTCGAAGCCCGAGGGCGTGGACCTGGCGCCGTCCGCCTATGCGTTGGAGGACGGCATTGTCCGGCGTGGTGCCGACGGTATCTCTTCGCCGGACGGTGAGCTGTCGCCGCAGGGCGTGGTGGCGCGCGGTGCTCTGCGGGACCGGTTCGACGAGGTCGCCGGGCGCGGGTGGCAGCTGATCACGACGCTGGATCCCTATGAGGCGCTGGGTGAGGACGAGCTCGAGTTCCTGAAGACGCTCGGAACGCACCTGGTGCGGGTGATGCCGGCCGGGATTCCGCCGAAGATCGCCCGGGCACACGAGGTGGTGGACGTGGAGCGGCTCTACCTGCCGTGGCTGGCCGGGCACCGGAAGGTCGCCGCGCTGGTGCGGCCGGACTACTACGTTTTCGGGTTCGCCCGGAACCGCGCCGATCTGCCGGAGCTGGTGAAGGATCTGAAGGGGCAGCTGCCGCTGCTCTGACCGGGAGTGTCAGACCTGCTGAGTAGGTTGAGATGCAGGGGTTCCCGAGTCGGGGGGACCCCTGCGTCAGCGTGCCCTGACCACCACCGCGGCCGCCAGCCGTCCCATGCAACCGGCACAACTCGTCCACCCGCGGGTCCAGTTCGACGATCCAGTTACGCGATCCGCCGCACCACCAAGCATTCGCGAACCCGGATCCCCGTCACCGAGCGATTCACGATGGACGCGTCAGGCCGTACTCGGCAGGTACGAGTGCAGATCAGCGGGAAGCTCCTTGCGGTACTTGACGTTCAGCTTCCGATACACACGAGTCAGGTGCTGTTCGATCGTCGAAGGCGTGATGAACAGCTTCGACGCGATCTCCCGGTTGGTGTACCCAACGGCCGCCAGCGCCGCCACCCGCCGCTCCGCATCGGTAAGTGTGGCAATGGGATCCGCCGGCTTCTCCACGGCAGGCGCGTCCTCGGCATCGACCTTCCCTCGCGAGGGAAGCAACTCCTCGCACAACTCGGCCGCGTCACACACGTTCGCCACGTGCCAGGCGCGACGAGCCACGGTCCACGCGCGCCGATGCTCGCGCAAAGCCTGGTGCGCCTTGGAAAGATCCGCCAGCGCGCGGGCCAGCTCGTACTGGTCCCCGTACTCCTCCAGCACGACCACCGCGTCCTGCAACAACTGCGGCCGGTTGTGCGGCTGGTTGGTGGCGGCCAGCAACCGCAACGCCACGCCACGCGTACGAGAAGCGTCCGGCCCCAGCCGCCCCAGCTGCTCGTTGATCAGCCGCTTGGCCTCGTCCCGGTTCGCCCCGTGCAGCAGCCAAGCCTCCGCCGCCGAAGTCCGCCAGGGCACCACACCGGGCTGGTCCACACCCCAGGAAGTCATCAACTCGCCGCAGGACAGGAAGTCCGCCAGCGCCGCGTAGTGCCGCGAGGTGGCCAGGTAGTGGTGGCCGCGCGCATACAGGTAGTGCAACCCGTACCGCGACTGGAACATCGCCTCGGGCACCGGCTGGTCCAGCAACCCGGCCGCCTCCTCGTGCCGTCCCATCTTGGTGGCGGCGCTGATCAGGATCCCCAGCGGCATCCCGAGCGCCACTCCCCAGCCGCCGGCCGGCATGAGGTCCAGGGCGTTCTGCGCGTGCTCGTAGGCCGAAGTCAGGTCACCGCGCCGCAACGACACCTCGGCCCGCACGCAGCAGAACCAGGCCCGGACCACCACGAGGTTCTTGGCCCGCGCCTCCTCCAGCAGCCGATCGCACCACCGCGCCGCGACATCCAGCCGGTCCGCGTACACCAGGGCCTGCAACGCCAGCATCGCCGACTCCGGGCCCCACGACCCGCTGTCGGACGGCCGGGCGGCCTGCAGAACGTGTTCGGCATCGGTCGCGGACGCGTCGTTCGGGCCGTAGGTCAGCACGTTCGCCAATGCGGTGGCCGCCTTCAGCAGCGGCCCGGAGGTCAGGCTCACCATCCGGGTCTTGGCCGACTCCGGGGCCGCCTGCGTCCGGCGGGCCAGCGTCGGGTGCGAGCAGGCCAGCCAGAGCTCCATCGCGCGCACGCCGGTGTTCTGCGTGGTGGCACGGCGAACCCGGTCCAGCGCCTCGGTGGCCTCGTCGACCTGGCCGTTCCACAGCATCGGCTGGACCAGCGCCGTCACGTCCCGGTCGGACAGCTGCCCGGCCCGCATCGCCGGCACCACGGTGCCCAGCCGGCGCCCGGCGGCGGACGGGTTGACGCGCCACTCGACCCGCACCAGTTTCGCCGCGATCGCCGCCCGCCCGTGCACCTCGACGCACGCCCGGTGCGCCAGTTCCAGGTACCGCAGCGCCGTGTCGATCTGCTCGTCGCGCAACGCGTGCTCGGCGGCCTCCTCGAACACCGGCACCATCCACGGGTTCTCGGAGTGGTCGGCCATCACCAGGTACGGCGCGACCTCGGTGGCCGGCGCGCCCTCGTCGTGCAGCAGCAGGGCCGCACCCAGGTACAGCTCCTTGCGGTCCTGCGCGGGCAGGTCGTCCAGCACGGCACCGCGGGCGGCCGGGTCGCGGAACCAGCCATCACGCAGCAGCCCGGCCTCGTTCATCACGTCCAGCGCCGAGGTCACCGTGTCGGCGTCAGCCCGGGCCAGGCGCCCCAGCCATTCCCGCGTCGCCTGTTCGCCGGTCACCGCCAGAGCGCGCGCGACGGGCAGTACGTGGTGGTCGCAGCGGTGCAGGCAGCTCACCAGAGCGCGCCGATAGCTGGGGCCGATGACCAGGCCGCCGTCGTCACGCGGCTTGCACGACCGCTGGTCGTCGAGCAACGAGCGCACGAGCAACGGGTTGCCGCCGGAAAGGGCCATCGCGTCCTCGGCGAGCCGGGGTGTGTCGAACAGGTCGTCGACAGCGGTCAGTGGCGCCAGCGCGATGTCACGGCAGTGCGGGTGGCGCAGGAGTTCGGTATGCAGGGGCGTGTGGGCGGCGCGCGGCGAGGCGGTCTCGCTCAGCATCAGCAACACCTTGGCCTGGCCGAGCCGGCGGATCAGGTAGAGCAGCCAGTGCAACGACGACGAGTCGGCGTGCTGCACGTCGTCGATGCCGATCACGAGCGGGGTTTCCGCGGTCAGGTCCAGCAACGCGATGCACAACGCGTGCAGCTGCCGTGCCGAAGGACCGTCGGCGGACCGGGCGGCGTCATCGAGCAGCTCGCCGACCTCGGCCGGAGCGTCCAGCGGGTGGAGGATCTGGCCCACCACGCCGAACGGCAGGTCGCGCTCGAACGCCGAGCAGGTGGCCTTGACGAAGTTCACGCCGCAAGCCTCACCGAACGCGTGCAGCAGCTCGGTCTTCCCGCTCGCCACCGGACCGGTGAGCAGGGCGACCCGGCCTGATCCCGACCGGGAGTCCGTCAGCAGCGTCTCCAGAGCGGCCCACTGGTCGTCGCGCTCGATCAGACCTGAGAGCCGTGCTCTGGAGATGCTGTTGCCGAACGTCCCGGTCATGATGATGTACCTCTCGCCAGGAAGCCGCCGTGCCGTAGCGCGGTGTGTGGTGATGAGGCACCACCGCGTCCCGGGATCACGGGCACCCAGATCGTGGGCAAGCCGGATCGAGGGCACGACGAGTCGATGTCGAGCGTCGCAGGCGAACACACCTCATCAAATCGATACGTGCCGGTTCTAGGTGTTTTCCTGGACCTGCGGTGCTTTCCAACACTAGGGCTTCTTCTGGAGAACACTGGCACCCCGGGACACACCCCGGCGCCGTCCGGCAGGCTCGCCCTCACTAGGTGTCCGCCCGAAGGGTGAAGTCCATGAGCCAGCGGCCGATCCTGTTCGTCAGCCTGCCGGAGAGCGGTCTGCTGAACCCCATGCTCGTGCTCGCGGAGGAACTGTCGCGCCGCGGCGTCGAGGACCTGTGGTTCGCCACCGACGACAAGGGCCGCGAGGAGGTCGAGGCGGCGGCTGCCGGCTCGCCGATCCAGTTCTTCTCGCTGGGTGACGTGATCCCGGAGATGTCGTCGGTCACCTGGGACGACGAGGTCTACGCGAAGGTGACGCAGCGGTCGCGGTTCAAGGCGCGCAAGGCGGTCATCGAGCAGACGCACCGGCCCGCGCTGCGGGTTCCCAAGTACCGCAGGCTCGAGGAGGCGGTCGAGCAGATCCAGCCGGCGCTGATGGTCGTCGAGTCGATGTGCATGTTCGGGTACGAGGTCGCCATCACCAAGGGCGTGCCGTTCGTGCTCAGCAACCCGTTCGTGCCGTCGAACCTCGTCACGTCCGCGGTGCCGATCGGCCCGTCGTACGTGCCGAAGGACTTCCCGCTCCCGCACACCGGCCTGCCCGCGGACATGACGTGGCGGCAACGCTGGACCAACAGGCTCTTCGGGTTGCGCACCCTCGCGATGGCGTTCTCCCAGCAGAACAAGGAACGCAACGCGGAGAACGGGAAGGTGGTGGCCGAGCTCGGCATCTCCCCCGAGGCGTGCGGGCAGTTCTCGCGGGTCGAGCAGTCCGAACTGGTGCTGTGCTACTCGATCCCGGAGATGGACTACCCGTTCGACCTCCCGGAGAAGCTCCGCACGGTCGGCGCGCTCGTGCCGCCGCTCCCCCAGGCCGATCCCGGTGAGCTCGGTGCGTGGCTGGACGCGCAGAAGTCCGTGGTCTACATGGGTTTCGGCACGATCACCCGGCTGACCCGCGACCAGGTCGAGGCGTTCGCAGAGGTCGCCCGCCGGCTGGAAGGCGAGCACTCGATCCTCTGGAAGCTGCCGCGCGACCAGCAGAGGTATCTGCCGGACAAGCTTCCGGCGAACCTGCGCATCGAGACGTGGGTGCCCTCGCAGCTGGACGTCCTGGCCCACCCGAACGTCAAGCTGTTCTTCACGCACGCGGGCGGAAACGCCTACACCGAAAGCATTTACTTCGGCAAGCCGATGGTGTCGCGGCCGCTCTGGGTCGACTGCTACGACCAGGCCGTGCGCGCGCAGAGCTTCGAGGTCGGGCTGACACTGGACAAGCCGCACACCGTCGACCCGCAAGACGTCGTGGACAAGCTCACTCGCGTCCTGAACGACCCGAGGTTCCGGGAGAACGCCGAACGCCTCGCCGCGCTCCAGCACGCCGCCGGTGGCCGCAAGGCCGCCGCCGACCTCGTTCTTTCCTTGCCTGCCCTTGCCCTGAACTCGACCGCCTCGAAGGGAGTCCGACGATGAGCTATCGATTCCCGGTGTCGATGCCTTCTTTGCGCGGCAACGAACTCGAGTACACGACCAAGGCCGTGACGGACGGCTGGATCTCCTCGCAGGGGCCGTACGTGCCTCAGTTCGAGGAGGCCTTCGCTGCCTACAACGGCGTCAGCCACGGCGTCGCCTGTTCCTCCGGCACGACAGCGCTGACGCTCGCGTTGCGCGCACTGGGCATCGGCCCGGGCGACGAGGTGATCGTGCCCGAGTTCACGATGATCGCCTCGGCGTGGGCCGTGACGTACACCGGTGCCACACCGGTCTTCGTCGACTGCGCGGACGACCTGAACATCGACGCCGCGTTGATCGAGGAGAAGATCACCCCGCGCACCAAGGTGATCATGCCGGTGCACGTCTACGGCCGGCGGTGCGACATGGAGCCGATCCTCGAACTGGCCTACGAGTACAACCTGCGGGTCGTCGAGGACTCGGCCGAGGCGCACGGCGTCAAGCCGACCGGTGACATCGCCGCGTTCTCGCTGTTCGCCAACAAGATCATCACGAGTGGCGAGGGCGGCATCTGCCTCACGAACGACCCGCACCTGGCGCGGCAGATGGCGCACCTGCGCGGCATGGCGTTCACCCGCGACCACAGCTTCCTGCACAAGAAGCTCGCCTACAACTTCCGGATGACCAACCTGCAGGCCGCGGTCGCGCTCGCGCAGACCGAACGCCTCGACGAGATCATCGCGACGCGCGCACAGATCGAGAAACGGTACGACGAGGGCCTTCGCGGCATCGACGGCATCACGCTCATGCCCGCGCGCGACGTGTTGTGGATGTACGACCTGCGCGCCGAGCGCCGCGGGGACCTGATGAAGTTCCTCGGGGAGAAGGGGATCGAGACGCGCCTCTTCTTCAAGCCGATGAGCCGGCAGCCCGGCTATCTCGACCCGGTGTGGCCACGCCTCAACGCGAACAGGTTCGCCGAGGACGGCCTCTATCTCCCCACCCACGCCGAGCTGTCCGAAGACGACCAGGACTACATCGTGGGGCAAGTCCGCCAGTTCTACGAGGGATGACCATGACGAGTACCGCCGACTCCGACCTAGTCCCGTTCATGATGCGCCGCGCCGGCGCGTCCTTCCCTCCCCCGGAATACGAGGACTTCCGCGCCAAACCCGGTCTGACGAAGGCCGCGTTGCCGTCCGGCGAAACCGTTTGGCTGGTCACACGGCACGAGGAGGTGCGCGCGGTCCTCACCGATCCGCGCATCAGCTCCAACCCGAACCACGAAGGCTTTCCGCGGCCGTCGCGCACCGTGGGCGCGCCGTCCGCGGACGACGTGCCGGGGTGGTTCGTGTCGCTGGACCCGCCGGACCACAACAGGTTCCGCAAAGCGCTGATCCCCGAGTTCACGGTGCGTCGCATCAGGGCGCTGCGCCCGGCGGTCGAGGAGATCGTCGACCGCACCATCGACCAGATGCTCGCGAAGGGCACCACCGCCGACCTCGTCGAGGACTTCTCGCTCTCGGTGCCGTCACTGGTGATCTCCTCCCTGCTGGGCGTGCCCAAGGTGGACCGCGACTTCTTCGAGGAGAAGACGAAGGTTCTCGTGACGCTGACGTCGACCGACGAGGAACGGGACAAGGCGTCGGAACACCTGCTGCGCTACATCAACCGGCTGATCACGATCAAGACCAAGCGCCCCGGCGACGACCTGATCAGCAAGCTCCTGCAGGACGGGTTGCTGACGCCGCAGGAGGTTTCCGGGGTTTCGATGCTGCTGCTGATCGCGGGACACGAGACGACGGCGAACAACATCTCGCTCGGCGTCGTCACGTTGCTGCAGCAGAAGCAGTGGATCGACGACGACCGCGCGATCGAGGAACTGCTGCGCTACCACTCGGTGGCCGACCTGGTGGCGTTGCGCGTCGCGATCGAGGACGTCGAGATCGGCGGGCAGCTGGTCCGCAAGGGCGAGGGCCTCGTGCCGCTCGTGGCCGGCGCGAACCACGACCCGGAGATGTTCGAGCGGCCGCACGAGTTCGACCCGTCGCGCTCGGCCACCGGGCACGTGGCGTTCGGGTACGGCGTGCACCAGTGCCTCGGGCAGAACCTGGTGCGGCTGGAGATGGACGTCGCCTACCGCGGCCTGTTCCAGCGCATCCCGACCCTGGAGATCGCGGTACCGCTGGAGGAACTCCGGTTCAAGTACGACGGAGTCCTCTTCGGACTCCACGCGCTACCTGTGCGCTGGTAATCATCTGGAAGGAACGTCATGGCTCGGATCAGTGTGGACACCGGCAAGTGCATCGGTTCGGCGCAGTGCGTGCTGGCCGCGCCGGACGTGTTCGACCAGGACGACGACGGGTTCGTCATGGTGCTCGAGGAGAACCCGGACGGCGAGGCGGCGGCGACCGCGCGGACGGCCAGGGGCATCTGCCCGGCGCAGGCGATCAGCGTGCTCGACTAGGTCAGCGGCGGCGGGGTTTCGCGCGCTTGGCCGGCTGCTTCTTCTGCTGCTGCCTGGGCGCGGGACCCCGCTTCTGCTGCTTCGGGGCCTGTTTCTGGGAGTCCTTCTGGGGCTCTTTCCGGGACTCTTCCGTCTGCTTTCCGCGGGTGCTGTTGACCGTGCGGCCGCGGACGATGCCGATCATCTGCTCCATCAGGTCGGAGTTCTCGTCCTGGATGAGCCACGACAGCGCCACGCGGGACTCCGGCCCGTCCGTGAGCGGCTTGTACGCGAGGTCCTTGCGGTGGTGCAGCCGCGCCAGTGACTGCGGCACGACCAGCAGTCCGACGCCGGCGGCCACCATCTGGATGGCGTCCGCCGTGGTCTCCGGGCGTTCGACGGGTGGCTGACCGGGCTGCTCGTCCCACTCGAGGGTGTCGTCGAGCGGCTGCCACAGGACGTGCGGCGCGAGGTCCTCAAGGGACAGTTCCTCGGCCGCCGCGAACTCGTGGTCCTTCGGGTGCACGACCACGGTGGTCTCGGTGTAGAGCGGGATCGCGTGCAGGTCCTCGCGGTCGCCGGGCAGCCTGAGCAGCACCGCGTCGGCCTCGCCGGCGCGCACCCTGGCCGCGGCCTCGGCAGCCGTCACCTGAACGAGGTGCAGCGGCGTCTCCGGCAGGCGTTCCTGCCACAGTCGAGCCCATTTGGCCGGCGTCACGCCTGGGACGTACGCGAGCGTGAACGATCCGGTCACGTGCTGAGGCTACCGGACCCAGCGGTTACCCTTTGCGACATGAAGTCGCAGCAGACGATGAAGCCCGCCACCGCCGCCAAGAAGCTGGGCGTGTACCTCGAGGCCACGCCCGAGGAGTTCCAGGCCGGCGTCGTGTCGCGCGACGAGCTGAACGAGCTGCAGTCGAACCCACCGCAGTGGCTGGCGGACCTGCGCCGCAACGGCCCGCACCCCAAGCAGCTCATCGCGCAGAAGCTGGGCATCTCGGCGAGCGGCCTGGTCCGGTCCGGCATCACCGAGGCGCTGACCACGGACCAGATCAACGCGATCAAGGAAGAGAACCCGGACTGGCTGGTGCGCGAGCGCCAGGTCTACGTCGACTTCAAGGCCGAAGAGGCGCGCCTGCAGGAGAAGGCGCGCCTCGAAGAGGAGGCCTGACGCTCACCAGGTGAGCGGGAACTTCTCCAGCCCGCCGGCGAGCCGCCCGCCGGGGTGCGACTCGAGCTCGGCCTCGGGCACCGCGAGGCGCAGGCCGGGCAGGCGTTCGAACAGCGTCGTGTAGGCGACCGCGAGGATGATCCGCACGAGCGGGGCGCCGGTGCAGTGCCGCATGCCGTGCCCGAACGTGAAGTGGTGGTTGGGCGTGCGGGTGACGTCGAACCGGTGCGGGTCGTCGAACGCGCGGGCGTCGAAGTTGGCGAGTGAGAAGTCGAGCATCACCAGGTCGCCCTCACGGATCGTGACGCCGCCCACCTCGATGTCCTCGCTCGCGTACCGGGGCAGCACAGGCGAGCTGATCGTGGCGCGCATCACCTCGTCGACGGCGCGGGCCATGATCTCCGGATCGGCCATGGCCTTCGCGCGCTGCTCGGGGTTGCGCAGGAACAGCAGCACCCCGAAGTCGAGGTGGCTGGCGAGGCCCGCGAGGCCGGTGAAGAGCAGTGTGACGACGTGCAGGCCGATCTCGGAGTTCGTCAGGCCGGATTCGATGAAGCGGGAGATGACGTCGTCGCCCAGGTCGGAGCGGCGCCGCTCGCCGATCTCCGCGGCGAACCCGAACAGCGGATCCATGCCGGCCTCGGCGTGTTCCTGGTCGGACGCGCCGACCGTGTCCATCATGTCGAGCAGCCTGCGGCGATCTTCCTCCGGGATGCCGACCATGTCGCACAGCGCCTGCTGCGAGTAGTCCATCGAGTACGCGTCGTGCAGATCCACCGGCGGACCGGCGGCGACGATCGCGTCCAGTTTGGCGTTCGCGATGCCGATGACCCGCTCACGGCGTTCGATCACGCGGCGCGCGGCGAAGCTCTTCGTGTACAGGACGCGTTTCTGTTCGTGGCGCTGCTTCTCGACCTCGATGTCGTCGCTGGTCACGAGCATGTCGAGCATCGGGTTGCGCAGGAACCGCGGCGCGTTCGCCGGGTCCTTGTGCGAGCGGCCCAGGCGGTTGTCCTGCAGCAGCGACTTCACCTCGGCGTGGCGGGTGATGAGCCAGCCCTCGTCCCCCGCGGGCGTCCGGATGCGGCACACCGGCGCCTGCTCCTGCAACTGCAAGCGCAGTTCGCTGAACGTCAGGATCGACGGCAGTTCGACCCCGATCAGGGGGAGCTCCTGCGATGTGGTCATGGACGCCTTCCAGATGTTTGTCGGGATTTCAGGCCCTGACGGCGGCGAAGGTGCCGAGCCAGTCCTCCAGCACGCCGGCGATGACGCCCGCGTCCTCCTTCACCATCGCCATGTGGTCGGTCCTGACGACGCGGATCTCGCCGGCGGGCACGGCGACGTCCTGGGCGGTGGTCACGAGGCCGGTGCCCTTGACCTCGTTGGCACAGCGGATCAGCAGCGTGGGAACCGTCGTGTGCAGGCCGGTGTCGATGATCAGCGGGAACCAGTGCGCCATGGCGGACAGCCGCGTGCTGTTCATGTTCACCGCGGGCGAGTCCATGGTGTTGAAGTAGTTCGTCGTGACGGAGTCGAAGTCCATGCCCTCGCTGGAGTTGTAGTTCATGCTCAGGGTGTCGAGCATGACCACCGCTTCCGGCGTGATCCCCCACGTCTCTTCCAGCACCGCGGCGGCGAAGTAGGCGAGCGTGCCGCCGGACGAGTGTCCTACCAGGACGAACGGGTCGCCGTCGGTGCCGTTCAGGACGCTTTCCGCGACCCACCTGGCGGCGGCCGCGGTGGTCCTGGGCAGTGCCTCGTTCTCGCCGAAACCGATGAGCGGCAACGCGGAGACGTGCCGCCTGCCACGAAGATGCGCGGCGAGCCGCGCGTACATGTGCACGCCTGCGGTGGCTCCGGGTGCGCTGATGCAGACGAGTTTCGGCAGCGCCGGGCCGTCCGCCAGCGTGATCGGGCTCGGCAGGTCCTCCAGTTCGGCCGGGCTGTCGAACATCGGGCGCAGGTTGGCGACGGCCTTCAGCATCCTGAGGCCCTCGACGACCTTGCCGGTGGTGACGCTCTGCATGAACAGGCCGAAAACCGTGTCGCCGACCGGCATGCCGCCGCCGGTGGCGCTGGGGCCCGCGATCGTGCCGAGCTCCTTGTTCAGCGTGGCGGCCAGGTTCGCCGGGGTCTTGCTGTCGAAGACGACCGAGCCGGCGAGCTTGAGGTTGAGGAGCTCGTTGAGCTGGTTGCGGAGCTCGACGGCGATGAGCGAGTCGAAGCCGAGTTCGAGGAAGTCCTTCTCCGGATCGACGGCGCCGGGGTCGGCGTGGCCGAGCAGGGCGGCGCTGGTTCCGGCGACGAGGTCGCGGATCATGGTCTCGCGCTCGTCGGGGTCGGCGTTGCGCAGCCGGTCGAGGACCGTGACGGCGGCCTTCTCGGACGGGATGGCGTTCGGGGCTTCGTCGACGATGCCGCGCATCAACGGGGAGACCCGCTGCTGGCTGCGGTTGACGTGCATCGGGACGACGACCGGCCGGTGCTGCGTGAGTGCCGCGTCGAACAGCGCCAGGCCCTGCTCGGCGGCCAGCGGGGGCATGCCGGAGCGGGAGATGCGGTCCATGGCGGCGTCGCTGAGGCCCGCGGTCATGCCGCTGTCCTGCGCCCAGGGGCCCCAGGCGAGGCTGATGGTGTTCGCCCGGCCGAGGGCGAGGGCGTCGAGGTAGGAGTTCGCGGCGGCGTAGTTGCCCTGGCCGGCGGCGCCCAGGACGTTGGCGACGCTGCTGTAGAGCACCAGGAGCTTCAGGTCCATCTTCGCCAGGTGGTAGGCGGCGTCGACCTTGGGCTTGAGGACCTTTTCGGTGCTTTCGGCGGTGAGTGCGTGGACGAGTGCGTCGTCCAGCACACCGGCGGTGTGAATCACGGTGGTGATCGGGTTCTCGGTGGCGGCGAACAGTGACTGGACGTCGGTGGAGTTGGCGATGTCGGCGGCCGCGATCGTGACGGTGGCGCCCTTGTTCTCCAGGTCGCGCTTGAGGTTCTGCGCGCCGGGTGCGTCGAGGCCGCGGCGGCTGGCGAGCAGGAGGTGCCGGACGTTGTGGCGGGTCACCAGGTGCTTGGCCAGTTCGGCGCCGAGGCCGCCGGTGCCGCCCGTGATGAGGACCGTCTCGTGCTCGTCCCACTCGTGGACTTCGTCGTTCTGCGGGAGTTCGGCAAGGCGCGCGACCTTGATCTGTCCATTGCGGACGATCACCTGCGGCTCGTCGCCGTTGACGAGCTCGGTGACGCGGGCACCGGAGACGTCCAGGCCGTCGCTGTCGACGAGCAGGAACCGGCCGGGATTCTCGGCCTGCGCGGTGCGGACCAGGCCCCAGGCGGCCGCCGCGGCCAGGTCCTCGCCGGTGGCGGCGCCGCGGCTGACGAAGACCACCTTGGAGTTCTCGTAGCCGAGTGCCTCCTGGAGGAGTCCGAGGACGCGCTGGGTCTGGTGATGGGCGCTTTCCGGGGTGTCGTCGCCGGTCACCGCGACGACGAAGACGTCCGGTGCGGAGGTGTGCGCGGCCTCGGCGAGGGTCTCGCCGTAGCCGGTGACGGTCTGGCCCGCGCTGTAGAGGACGTGCGCGAGGTCGAACTCGTCGCCGCCGATGATGGCCCACCTGGCGCCGGCGACCCCCTGTGCGGTGCCGGTGGCCTTGGTCCAGGTGACCTCGTAGAGGGCGGGGCGGCTGGCGTTGGGCTGCGGCGCCATCGTGGACTGCGGCCAGAAGCGCTGCGTGTCGAACGGGTAGGTGGGCAGGTCCCGGGTCTTCCCGTGCCGTGGCCAGCTGATCTTCGCGCCGGCCGTGTACAGCCTGGCGAGCGCGGTGATGAACGCCGTCGTCTCGTCCCGGTCCTTGCGCATCGTCGGGATGGCGTGGTCGACCAGCGCGGCGAGGACCGCGCTGGGGCCGATCTCGATGTGCGTGGCCTCGCCGATGGTGGCGACGTTGTCGGTGAAGCGGACGGTGTCGCGGACGTGGCCGACCCAGTACTCGGGGTCGGTGACGTCGCCGTTGGTGCTGAACGGGATCTTCGGTGCGGTGAAGGTGATGTTCTTGATGGCGTTACGGAAGTCGTCGAGCATCGGTTCCATCAGCGGCGAGTGGAACGCGTGGCTGACCTTGAGCTGCTTGGTCTTCTCGAACCTCGCGGCGATCTTCCTGGCTTCGTCCGCATCGCCGGCGATGACCACCGCGTCTTCGGCGTTGACGGCCGCGATGGAGACCTGGTCGGTCAGGTGTTTCGCCACTTCTTCTTCGGTGGCCTGGATCGCGATCATCACGCCGGTCTGCGGGAGGGCCTGCATCAGACTGGCGCGCTCTCGCACGAGCTTCGCGGCGTCTTCGAGAGTGAGGACACCTGCGATGTGGGCGGCGGCGATCTCACCGATGGAATGCCCCGCGACGTGGTCCGCCTTCACGCCGTAGCTCTCCAGGAGCCGGTACAGCGCGACCTCGAACGCGAACAGCGCCGGCTGGGTGTAGCCGGTCTGGCCGAGCTTGTCCTCGTCCTCCCACATGACCTGCCTGAGGTCTTCCGGGAGGTGTTCGAGGGCCTCGTCGAGGGCCTTCGCGAAGGCCGGGAACCGCGCGTACAGGTCCTTGCCCATGCCCGCGCGTTGTCCGCCCTGACCTCCGAAGAGTGCGGCGAGCGGCTTGCGGGCCACGGTGCCGGACGCGATCACTTCGCCGTCCAGGAGCACCGCGCGGTGCTCGAACGTGGTCGGGCGGGTGGTGAGCAGCGAGAACGCGATGTCCTCCGGCTCGCCTTCGAGGGCCTTCGCCTGCTCGATGCGCGCTTTCAGGGCGGCCCGCGACTTCGCCGACACGACGAACGGGTGCTTGCCCGCCAGGCTTGTTCCACCCTGAATCGATCCCGCCTCGCCCCCCTCCGGGGGGACCGAGGTCCCCACTCCAATCGTCTCAGGCGGGTCTGACAGCTCTGGGGTGTCCGGGTTGTGAACGGACCGTTCGGGAGCGGGGGCCTCCTGGATGATCACGTGGGCGTTGGTGCCGCTCACCCCGAAAGAGGACACACCGGCGCGGCGCGGTTTGCCGTTGCCGGGCCAGGGCGTGGTCTCGGTGAGGAGGCTGACGTTGCCCGCGGACCAGTCGACGTGTGACGACGGCTCGGTGACGTGCAGGGTCGGTGGGAGGGTGTCGTGGCGGAGTGCTTCGACGATCTTGATGACGCCCGCGACACCCGCCGCGGCCTGGGTGTGGCCGATGTTGGATTTGATCGCGCCGAGTCGCAGTGGCGTGGCGCGTTCCTGGCCGTAGGTGGCGAGGAGGGCCTCGGCCTCGATCGGATCTCCCAGCACAGTGCCGGTTCCGTGTGCTTCGACAGCGTCCACATCGGACGCGGACAGGCCTGCGGAGGCCAGCGCGGCCTTGATCACCTCGCGCTGGGCGGGGCCGTTCGGGGCGGAGAGGCCGTTGGAGGCGCCGTCCTGGTTGACCGCGCTGCCGGCGACGACGGCGAGGACCGGGTGGCCGTTGCGCTGGGCGTCGGAGAGCTTCTCCACCAGGAGCACGCCGATGCCTTCGGACCAGCCGGTGCCGTCGGCGTCGTCGGAGAACGCCTTGCAACGGCCCGAGGTCGCGAGGCCACCCTGTCGGGTGAATCCGGCGAAATTCGAGGAAGTCGCCATGACGGTGACACCGCCGGCCAGCGCGAGCGAGCACTCGCCGTTGCGCAGCGCAGCAGCAGCGAGGTGCAACGCGACCAACGAAGAAGAGCACGCGGTGTCGATGGTGACAGCGGGTCCCTCGAAGCCGAACGTGTAGGAGATGCGGCCGGAGATGACGCTGGCGGCGGTGCCCATACCCGCGTGGCCCTCGACGTCTTCCTGGGAGGCGATCAGGACGTGGCCGTAGTCCTGGCCGTTGGTTCCCACAAACACACCGGTGCGCGAACCGCGCAATGACGACGGGTCGATGCCCGCACGTTCGACGGCCTCCCAGGTCGTCTGCAGCAGCAGCCGCTGCTGCGGGTCCATCGCGAGGGCCTCGCGCGGCGAGATGCCGAAGAAGCCCGGGTCGAAGTCGGCCGCGTCGTAGAGGAACCCGCCCTGCAGCGTCGCGCTGGAGCCGCCCGCGAGCGTGCCGAGGTCCCAGCCGCGGTCGGTCGGGAACCCGGTGATCGCGTCCCGGCCGCTGGAGACCAGGTCCCAGAGGTCCTCGGACGAGCGGACGTCACCGGGGAACCGGCAGGCGATGCCGACGATCGCGACCGGCTCGTGCCTGCCGGACTCGGCGTCCTCCAGCCGCTGGCGGGTCTGGGCGAGATCGGCGGTGACCCACTTCAGGTACTCAACGAGCTTCTCTTCGTTCGGCATCGCCGGAAACCTTCCGTCCTTGGGTGGGTTCAGCCCTGGGTGCGTCGGCCGAGTTCGTTGTCGATGAAGGCGAACACGTCGTCCACGGTCGCCGAGTTGATGCGGTCGCTCACGGCCTCCTCGGCCTTGGCGCCGCCGTACTGGGCGAGCAGGTTGCGCAGCCGGGCCGCCACGCCGTCGCGGGCCAGGTCCTGCGGCGCGGTGGCGGCCAGCGCGGCCTCCAGCCGGTCGAGCTCGCCGCCGATCGACGGCCCGGCGTCCTCGCCGAGCAGCTCGCCCGCGAGGAACCCGGCCAGCTCGTCGGGCGTCGGGTAGTCGAAGACCAGGCCCGCGGGCAGCTTCAGGCCGGTCGCGGCCGCGAGGCTGTTGCGCAGCTCCACGGCCGTCAGCGAGTCGAATCCGAGATCGCGGAACTGCTTGTCGTTGTCGATCGCCGCGGGCGTCGCATGTCCGAGCACTCCCGCCGCGTGTCCGCGCACCAGGTCGACGAGGTACTTCGCGCGTTCCTCCACGGGCAACGCGTTCAACGTGGCCGAGAGGTCCACAGAGGACTCATCACTGGCCGCCCGCTTTCCGCCTCGCACCAGGCCGCGCAGCAGCGCCGCGACAGGACCGTTGGTACGGCCGGTGTTGATGCGTGCGGGTACGAGCACCGCGTCCTCGCGGGAGGTCGCGTCGTCGAACAGCGCCATGCCCTGCCGGACGGACAGCGGCGGCATGCCGGTGCGGCCGATGCGGTCCATCGCGCCGTCCTGCAGATGTGCCGTCATGCCACCGGTTTGCGCCCATGGTCCCCACGCCAGCGAAGTCGCCGGCAGACCCTGCTCACGCCGATGGATGGCGAGCGCGTCGAGGAACGCGTTGGCCGCGGCATAGTTGCCCTGGCCCGCGCTGCCGAGCACGCCGGAGACCGACGAGTACAGCACGAACGCCTGGAGCTTCTGCTTTTTCGTTACCTCGTGCAGGTTCCAGGCGCCGTCGACCTTGGGCCTGAACACGGTGTTCGAGCCGCTCCGGCGTGAGCGAGCCGATGACGCCGTCGTCGAGCACACCGGCCGTGTGGATGACGGCGGTGAGCTTGACGCCCTTCACCAGCTTCTTGACCGCCTTGAGATCGGCGATGTCGCAGGCGGCGATCGTGACGTCCGCACCATGTGCCGTGAGTTCGGCCTGGAGTGCGACGGTATCCGGTGCGTCGCCGCCGCGTCGCGAGACCAGCAGCAACCGCTTGATGTTCCGCTCGGCGACGAGGTGCCGGGCCAGTTCCGCGCCCAGACCACCGGTACCGCCGGTGATCAGCACGGTGCCCGCGGGATCCCACTCGGCCGTCTCGACCGTGTCGGTGACGCGGGCGAGGCGAGCGACCCAGGTCTGGCCGTCGCGGACGCGGACCTGGGTCTCCCCCGCGTCGAGCAGACCGGTGGGCAACGGCGCGCTGCCGTCGCTGTCGACGAGCAGGAATCGGCCGGGGTGCTCCGATTGCGCCGTGCGGACCAGGCCTTCGACGGTCGCGCTCGCCACACCCTTGGTCACGAACGCAAGCCGGTCTTCGGACTGCTGCAGCAACTCAAGTGCCTTGGCCGCCAACAAATGCGCTTGCTCGACGACATCGCCGTCACTCATCACCGGGACTGCGCACACGTCCGCGGCCGGCTGGGTTTCGGGTGCGGGCACCCATTCCAGGCGGAACAGCGAATCCTGGTGCTGCTGGGCGGCCAGCGGTGCACCAAAGACGACGTTCCGTGCCGACAAGACCGGCGCGCCGCTGGTGTCGACGGCGGCGAACTCGTTGTCGCTCAGACGAATCCGCAACGTGGAGGCGCCGACCGCGTGCAGGCTGACGTCGTGCCACTCCAGCGGTACCAGCGTTTCCCCGGTGATCCTGGTCGCGCGGTCGAGCAGCGCCGGGTGGACGCCGTAGAACTGGGCGTCCGCGGTGTCTTCGGGCAGCGTGACCTCCGCGTACACGGCATCGCCCGCCTGCCAGACCTGCTCGCCGATCGAGATGGCGCCCTTCGGCGGCCACTCGCTGACGGTGAAGCCGGACCGGTACTCGCCCTCAGCGAGGGTTCCTTGTGCGATCCGGGTGAACGGCTGCTCGTCGTTCGGTCGCGTGTAGACGGTGAGGGTGCGCTTTCCGTTGTCCGGCGTGCTGATCCACACCTGCATGACACCGGGCGTGAGCGGTGCGGTGACCGTGAGTTCCTCGACCGTGCCGTAACCGACCTGGTCGGCCGCCCGGAACGCGATCTCCGCGAACGCCGTCTCCGGGAACGCGACCCCGAGCCGGTTGGTGAACACGATCGAGTCCTCCCCGGCCACCGTCATCGCCGCGCCGAGCAGCGGGTGGTCCGCGGGCCCGAGTCCGAGTCCGCTCGCGTCGGCGGCCTGCGCCATCGGCTTCGGCCAGTAGTGGTCGTGGTCGAACGCGTAGGTCGGGATGTCGACGCGCCGAGCCCCGGTGCCCTCGAACGCCGGCGCCCAGTCGACGGTGGTGCCGGCGACGTGCAGCCGGGCGAGCGCGGTCAGCCAGGCGGTCGTCTCGTCGCGGTCCTTGCGCAGCGCGGGAATCGCGCCGTCGACGAGTGCCGCGAGCACCCCGTCCGGCCCGATCTCGAGGAACGCGTTCACGCCCGCCGCTTCGAGGGCCGTGACACCGTCCGCGAACCGCACGGTCTCCCGCACGTGCCGCACCCAGTACTCCGGCTCGGTGAGCTCGGGGCCGGCGATGCGGCCGGTCAGGTTCGACACGACCGGAATTCGGGGCACGGCGAGGTCCAGCGCCGTCACCACGGCGCGGAAGTCCTCCAGCATCGGCTCCATCAACGGCGAGTGAAACGCATGGCTGACTGGCAAACGCTTAGTCTTGCGGCCCTTCGCGGCGAACGTGTCAGCGATCCGCTGGACCGCCTGCTCCTCGCCGGCGAGCACCAGCGACCTCGGCCCGTTGATCGCCGCGATGGACACCGCGCCGGCCCCAGCTTCGATGGCTTCGGCTTCGGTGGCCTCGACCGCGATCATTGCTCCGCCGCCGGGGAGTGCCTGCATGAGCGCTGCGCGGGCGTTGACGAGCTTGGCGGCGTCTTCGAGGCTCAGCACCCCGGCGACGTGCGCGGCCGCGATCTCGCCGACCGAGTGGCCGCCGACATAGTCCGGCTCGATGCCGAACGTCTCCGCGAGCCGGTACAGCGCGACCTCGACGGCGAACAGCGCACGCTGCGTGTTTCCGGTCTGGTTGAGCTCGCCGGCGTCGCCGCCCCACATGACGTCGCGGACGTCGACGTGCTCCAGGACCTCGTCGAGCGCCGCCCGGAACGCAGGGAACCGCTCGTACAGCTCCCGCCCCATGTTCAGCCGCTGCGAACCCTGCCCGGAGAACAGCACGGCCAGCTTGCGCCTGCCCGCCTGCCCCCGCGCGACCTCCACGCCGTCGAGCAGCACCGCCCGGTGGTCGAACCGCGACCTCTTGAGCAGCGAGAACCCGACGTCGAACGGATCGGCCTGAACCGCGCTGACCCGCTCGACCTGAGCGCGCAGCGAAGCGGGGGACTTCGCCGAAAAAACGAGCGGGGCCCCCTTGGGGGGACGCGAAGTCCCCACTCCAATCGTCGCACGGGAGGCCGGTGACGCCGGGTCGGCAAGATCGGCGACGGCCGAGTTGTCCACAGGCGCGGAGTTGTCCACAGAAATCGAGGTGGGGGTTGCGGCTTCTAGGATCACGTGCGCGTTCGTGCCGGAGATGCCGAACGACGACACACCCGCACGGCGTGGGCGTTCGGAAGCGGGCCACGGCGTGTTCTCCTGCAGCAGCGAGATGGAGCCCGCCGTCCAGTCGACGTGCGACGTCGGCGCGGTGACGTTGATCGTGCGCGGCAACAACCCGTGCCGGAGTGCCATCACCATCTTGATCACGCCGGCCGCACCGGCCGCCGCCTGCGTGTGGCCGATGTTCGACTTGATTGAGCCCAGCAGCAGCGGCTCCGACCGATCCTGGCCGTAGGTCGACAGCAGCGCCTGAGCCTCGATCGGATCGCCCAAAGTCGTGCCGGTGCCGTGCGCCTCCACCGCGTCGACATCAGCGAACCTCAACCCGGCCGAAGCCAGCGCCTGCCGGATCACCCGCTGCTGCGAAGGACCGTTCGGCGCGGTCAAACCGTTCGAAGCGCCATCCTGGTTGACCGCCGAACCCCGCACGACAGCCAGCACCTCATGCCCGGCGGCAACGGCATCAGACAGCCGCTCGACCACCAGCACACCGATGCCCTCGGACCAGGCCGTGCCATCAGCGCTGTCGGAGAACGGCTTGCACCGGCCGTCGCGGGCCAGCCCGTCCTGCAGCGAGAACTCCATGAACGCACCCGGCGCCGACATCACCTGCACGCCACCGGCCAAAGCCAGCGAGCACTCGCCGTTGCGCAGCGCCTGCACCGCCAGGTGCAGCGCCACCAAGGCCGACGAGCAAGCCGTGTCGATCGTCATCGACGGGCCTTCCAGCCCCAGCGCGTACGACAACCGTCCGGCGATGACGCTCGGCGAGGTACCCGTACCCGAGTACCCCTCCAGCGCCTGTTCGGAGTTGAGCATCAGGTGCGCGTAGTCCTGCCCGGACGCGCCGACGTAGACACCGGTCCGGGACCCGCGCAACGCCAGCGGATCGATGCCCGTGCGCTCCAACGCCTCCCACGACGTCTCCAGTACGAGCCGCTGGTGCGGATCCATCGACACGGCCTCGCGCGGCGAGATCCCGAAGAACGCCGGGTCGAACTCGGCGATCCCCTCGATGAACCCGCCCTGCCCGGTGACGGACCGGCCGGCACCGTCGCCGACGAGGTTCTCGTCCCAGCCGCGGTCCGCCGGGAACCCGCCGATCGCGTCCCGGCCGCCCAGCACGAGGTCCCACAGCTTCTCCGGCGACGTGACGCCACCCGGGAACTTGCAGGCGATACCGACGATCGCGATGGCCTCGTCGCTGTGATCACGACTGTGATCGTCGACCTCGCTCTGCCCACCGAAGAGCTCGGCGATCAGGTGTTCCGCCAGCGCCTGCGGGGTCGGGTAGTCGAACACCAGCGTCGCGGGCAGCGTCAGCCCGGTCGCCGTGCCGAGCCGGTTGCGCAGTTCCACCGAGGTCAGCGAGTCGAACCCGAGCTGCCGGAACTCACGATCGGCGTCGATCGCGTCCGCCGCCGAGTGCCCGAGCACCGCGGCCGCCTCGCCCCGCACCAGGTCCACCAGAGTTCGAACCCGCTCGGCCGGACGGACGTCCTGAAGTCCTTGCAGCGCCACGGTTCCCTGAGCGCGGGCCGCGGTACGACGACCACCGCGCAGAAGGTTGCGCAGCAGCGGCGGCACCATCGAGGTGCTGGCGCCGGTGATGATCCGCGCGGGCACGACGAGCGGCTCGTCCACGCCGATCGCCGCGTCGAACAGCGCCAGGCCGTGCTCCAGCGAGATCGGCGGCATCGACGACTTCTCCAGCCGTTCCAGCGCCGCCGCGTCCATGGTGCCGGTCATACCGACCTCGGACGTCCACGCACCCCAGGCCAGCGACACCGCAGGCAGCCCTCGCGCCCGCCGATACTGGGCCAACGCGTCGAGGAACGCGTTCCCTGCCGCGTAGTTGCCCTGACCGGCCGTGCCGAGCACACCGGACACCGACGAGTACAGGACGAACCGCGCGTCAGGGACGAGCTCGTGGAGGTTCCAGGCCGCGTCCACCTTCGGCCGCAGCACCTTCTCCAGCCGTTCAGGTGTCATCGAGGCGATCACACCGTCGTCCAGCACACCAGCCGTGTGCACGACAGCGGTCACGTTATGTCCACTGAGGACTTTCGCCAACGCGGCCCGGTCCGATACGTCGCAAGCCGCGATGGTCACGTCCGCGGCCAACTCCGAAAGCTCCGCCGCACCCGGCGCGTCGAGGCCACGACGGCTGAGCAGCAACAGCTTCTTCGTGCCCTGCTGCTCGACGAGGTGCCGCGCCAGTTCCGCACCCAGCCCACCGGTACCGCCGGTGATCAGCACGGTCCCGTCGGGATCCCAGCCCGCGGGTACGGTGATCACGATCTTGCCGATGTGCCTGGCACGGCTCATGAACCGGAACGCGTCACGCGCCCGCCGCACGTCCCACGCCGTGATCGGCAGCGGTTCCAGAACGTTGCGCTCGAACAGTTCCACGAGCGCGAGGAGCATGCGCTGAACGTGCTCGGGATGCGCCTCACCGAGGTCGAACGGCCGGTAGAAGATACCCGGCACGTCCTCCCGCAGGTCGGTCTTGCCCATCTCCAGGAACCGGCCGCCCTCACCGAGCAGCCCCAGCGAGGCGTCGATGAACTCGCCGGTCAACGCGTTGAGCACGACGTCGACCCGCGGGAACCGCTCTGCGAAGCCGGTGTCGCGCGAGTTCCCGATGTGGTCGTCGTCGAGGCCGAGGCCGCGCAGCACGTCCCACTTGCCCTCGCTGGCGGTGGCGAACACCTCCGCACCGAGGTGCTTCGCGAGCTGGATCGCCGCCATGCCGACACCGCCGGCACCGGCGTGGACCAGCACTTTCTCCCCTGGCCGCACGTTGCCGAGCTCGATCAACGCGTAGTAGGCCGTGAGGAACACCAGCGGCACCGACGCGCCCTGTTCGAACGTCCACCCGTCCGGAAGCCTGGTCAGGTAAGGCTCCTCGATGACGCCGACCGGTCCCATCCCGCCGAACAGCAGGCCGAACACCGGGTCGCCGACCTTCAGCTCGGTGGCATCCGGCCCGAGTTCGGTGACGACACCCGCGGCCTCCGCACCGAACGAGCCCGCCTCGCCCGGATACATGCCCAACGCGTTGAGCACGTCGCGGAAGTTCAGTCCGGCCGCGCGGATGGCGACCCGGACCTGCTTTCCTTGCAACGGTTCGGGCGTCCACGGCGCCAGGACAAGGCTGTCCAGACTGCCCTTCGCGGTGGTGTCGAGCCGCCACGGCGTTCCGGTGGGCGGCACGAGCGTCGGCCCGGACTGCAGGCGCGCCAGCCGTCCAGCGTGGACAGTGCCACCGCGGACGATCAGCTGCTGCTCCTCGGTGGCCAGCATGCCGGGCGTCAGCTCGCCGGTCTCGTCGAGGTCGACGAGCAGGAACCTGCCGGGGTTCTCGGCCTGCGCGGACCGGACCAGTCCCCACGCGGCCGCCGCACCGAGATCGGTGATCGGTTCGTCGCCGATCACCGCGGCGCCGCGCGTTACGAAAACAACGCGCTCATCAGCGTTCTGCAGAATCTCCAGCACGCGCTTCGTCGTCTCGTGCGCAGCCGCCGCGTCCGTGCCGCCAGTCAGCTCCACGATCTGCGCGTCGATCTCGGTCGCTTCACCGACCTGCACGGGCACCCAGTCGACCCGGAACAGCGAGTCCTGCACGGGGTTGCTGGGCGCGTTCACGGACGGCGTCCGCACAACCAGCGACTTCACCGACAGAACGGGCGCGCCCTCGACATCGACGGCAGTGACCTCGACGGCGTCGCCGCCGGTGTGCTTCAGGCGAACGCGCAGCCGCGACGGTCCGATGGCGTGCAGGGAAACGCCGTTCCACTCGAACGGCAACCCTTGTCCGGCACCGTCGACGAACGTGATGGCGTGCAGGGCGGAGTCGAGCAGCGCGGGGTGCACGCCGAACGTCGCGGCGTCGTCGACACTCTCCGGCAGCCCGACCTCGACCAGCACCTCGTCGCCGTGCCGCCAGGCCCGCTGGAGCCCCTGGAAGATCGGCCCGTACGCCAGGCCTCCCTCGGCGAACGTGTCGTAGAAGCCTTCGAGGCCAACCTCTTGCGCATCGACCGGCGGCCACTCGGTGGTGTCGAACTCGGCCTGGTGCGACCCCTCGGCGAGGGTGCCACTGGCGTGCTGGATCCACTCGTCGGAGCCGGAACGCTGCGAGTGAACGCTGACTGACCGACGCCCGTGGTCGTCCGGCGCGCCAACGCGAACCTGAACGGCGACCGCCTCCCGTTCCGGCAGCACCAGCGGCACGACGATCGTGAGCCCGTCGACGCGGTCGCAGCCGACCATGTCGCCCGCACGGACGGCGAAGTCGAGGAATCCGGTGCCGGGGAACAACACCGCGCCGCCGACGACGTGGTCCGCGATCCACGGGTGCGTCGCGAGGCTGATCCGTCCACTGAGGACCAGCTCGTCGGTGCCCGCGACGGCGATGGCCGCCCCGAGCAGCGGGTGCCCGCCGGACCTGAGCCCGTAGGCGGTGGGGTCGCCCGCGCGGCCGCCGAGCGTGGCCTTGGGCCAGAACCGCTCGTGGTCGAACGGGTAGGTCGGCAGGCTGATGAGCCGGCCGCCCGTCAGCCACGGCGTCCAGTCGACGTCGATGCCGTCGACGTGCAGCTGACCGAGTGCGGCGGCCAGTGCGGCTTCCTCGGTCTTGTTCTTCCGCTGCGCCGGAATCGCGCCGTCGACGAGCGCCGACAGCACCCCGTCCGGCCCGACCTCCAGGAACTTGGTCGCCGGGATCTTCGCGACGTTGCCGGCGAACCGGACCGCGTCCCGCACGTGGCTGACCCAGTACTCCGGGTCGGTGACATCGCCCGTCGCGCTGATGGGGATCTTCGGCGCGTTGAAAGTGAGGTTCTTGATGGCTTCGCGGAAGTCGTCGAGCATCGGTTCCATGAGCGGCGAGTGGAACGCGTGGCTGACCTTGAGCCGCTTGTGCTTCCAGTTGGCCGCGATGGCTTCGACCTCTGCCTCGTCGCCCGCGATGACAACGCTCGCCGGCCCGTTGATCGCCGCGATCGACACCTTGCTCGTGAGGTGCTTGCTCACCTCTTCTTCGGTGGCCTGCACGGCGATCATCGCGCCGGTCCGCGGCAACGCCTGCATCAGTCGCGCCCGTGTCTGGACGAGTTTCGCCGCGTCTTCGAGGCTGAGCACGCCCGCGACGTGGGCCGCCGCGATCTCACCGATCGAGTGGCCGGCGAGGTGCGCGGGCTTGATCCCGAACGCTTCGAGCAGCCGGTAGAGCGCCGTCTGGAACGCGAACAGCGCCGGCTGGGTGTGCCCGGTCTGGTTGAGCTTGTCCTCGTCGTCGCCCCAGATGACCCTCTTCAGTTCGGGGTCGAGGTGCGCGAGCACGTCGTCGAACGCGTCCGCGAACTCCGGGAACTTCGCGTACAGCTCTTGGCCCATGCCCAGACGCTGGGAACCCTGCCCGGAGAACAGCACGGCGAGCGTGTGCTCCCCCGCCACCCCGCTGGCGACCTCGGCACCGTCGAACAGCACCGCCCGGTGCTCGAACAACGCCCGCGACCGCACCAACGAGTACGCGACGTCAACCGGCGCCGCCTCCACCGCGCTGATCCGCTCGACCTGGGCGCGCAACGACGCCTCGGACTTCGCCGACACCAGCCACGGCACACTCGGAATCGATCCGGATTGGCTGGCCCCCTGGGGGGAACTACCCCCCATCCCAATCATCTCAGGCAGGTCTGACAATCCTGGCGCGCTCGGAGCCTCCAAGATCACGTGCGCGTTCGTGCCGGAGATGCCAAACGACGACACTCCGGCGCGCCACGGCCGTTCGATCGAAGGCCACGGCGTGTTCTCGGTGAGCAGCGAGACCGCACCCGTCGACCAGTCGACGTGCGACGACGGCGACGTGACGTGCAGCGTCCGCGGCAGCAGGCCGTGCTGGAACGCCAGCACCATCTTGATCACGCCCGCCGCACCGGCCGCCGCCTGCGTGTGGCCCAGGTTCGACTTCACCGAACCGAGCCACAGCGGGTCGGCGCGGTCCTGCCCGTACACGGTCAGCAGCGCCTGCGCCTCGATCGGGTCGCCCAGCACGGTGCCGGTGCCGTGCGCCTCTACAGCGTCCACATCGGACGGTGCCAGCCCACCGGACGCAAGCGCTTGCCGGATCACCCGTTGCTGCGAAGGACCGTTCGGCGCGGTCAGGCCGTTCGAAGCGCCGTCCTGGTTGAACGCCGAACCGCGCACGACCGCGAGCACCGGATGCCCGGCGGCCAGCGCGTCGGAAAGCCGCTCCACCACGAGCACGCCGACGCCCTCGGACCAGCCGGTGCCGTCCGCGGACTCGGAGAACGCCTTGCACAGACCGTCCGGCGCGAGCCCGCCCTGCCGTGAGAAACCGGAGAAGCTCGTCGGCGTCGCCATGACGGTGACACCGCCGGCGAGAGCCAACGAGCACTCACCGCCACGCAACGCCTGCGCGGCAAGGTGCAATGCGACAAGCGCCGATGAGCACGCGGTGTCGATCGTGACAGCCGGACCCTCCAGTCCCAGCGCGTACGAGATGCGGCCGGAGATCACCGAGGCCGCGAGCCCGGTGCCGGCGTGGCCTTCCAGGTCTTCGTTCGACGCCATGACGACGTGCTGGTAGTCCTGCCCGTTCGTGCCGACGAACACACCGGTCCGCGAGCCGCGCAACGAAGCCGGGTCGACTCCGGCACGTTCGACCGCCTCCCACGACGTCTCCAGCAGCAGACGTTGCTGTGGGTCCATCGCCAGGGCTTCCCGCGGTGAGATCCCGAAGAACGCCGGGTCGAAGTCCGCGACACCGCGCAGGAAACCGCCGCGCAGGGTCGAGCTCCGCAGCGCGGCCAGGTCCCAGCCGCGGTCGGCCGGGAAGTCCGACATCGCGTCCTCACCCGCGACCAGCACCCGCCACAGGTCCTCCGGCGAGTCGATGCCGTCCGGGAAGTGGCAGGCCATGCCGACGATCGCGATGTCGTCGGTGGACCGCGCGACCGACACGTCGTCGAGGTCCGCGCCCTCACCGAGCAGCTCGGTCAGCAGGTACTCGGCCAGCACCCGCGGCGACGGATAGTCGAACACCAGACCGGCGGGCAGCACGAGGCCGGTGATCTCGGTGAGCTGGTTGCGCAGCTCGACCGCGGTCAGCGAGTCGAACCCGATGTCCCGGAACGCCTTCTCGCTTGCCACCGCCTCCTTGCCGGAGTGGCCGAGCACCTGGGCCGCGCGCGTCCGGACCAGTTCCAGGACCGGCTCGATCCGTTCGGCGGCAGACAGGTCACGCAGGCTGCGGCGCAGTTCCGCGGCAGCCGACTCGCTGTCACGCCGCGCGGCCGCCAGCTCGTCCAGCACCTCGCGGGCACCGGGCAGTTCGGCCAGCACGGGCGAAGGCCGCAGGCTCAGCAACGCGCTGAGCAGCTGCGGGTGGTGCAGGTCCGCGATCACGGCCGTTGGCGCGGCGTCCGCGACCACATGCCGCATCGCCGTGACAGCCAGCTCCGGGTCCAAAGTGGACGCACCGACCGACTTGATCGTCTGTGCGACGCGCTCCTCCCCCGCCATGCCGTCGCCCGTCCACGCACCCCAGGCGATCGACGTGGCGGCAAGGCCGTGATCCCGTCGCTGTGCCGCGATGGCGTCGAGCACGGCGTTGGCGGCGGCGTAGTTGGCCTGGCCCGGGTTGCCGATCGCGCCCGCGACCGACGAGAACAGGATGAACGCGTCGAGGTCCAGCTCACGCGTCAGTTCGTCGAGCAGGAACGCCGACGTGACCTTGGCCTGGAACACCTCGGTGAACCGCTCCGGCGTGAGCCCGTCGAGCACGCCGTCGTCCAGCACACCGGCCGCGTGCACCACAGCCTTAACGTCCGGCGTGAGCACCGCAGCCAACCCTGCCCGGTTGGCGACGTCGCACCTGACGACCTCGACACCGAGCTCCGCCACGATTTCCGCCGCGCCAGGCGCCTCCATGCCGCGCCGGCTCAGCAGCACAACCTTCTCCGCACCGCGCGCCACAAGATCACGCGCGACGTGCTTGCCCAGCGCACCCGTGCCACCGGTGATCACAACAGTTCCGGACGGCTGCCACTCCGGTGCCTGAGGTGCGCGCGGCGCAACGACGATCCGCCGCCCGAACACCCCCGACGCCCGCACCGCGACCTGGTCCTCGTCGCTGGTCAGCACCGCCGCGAACCGTTGCGCCGCCCGCTCGTCCAGCTCGACGGGCAGGTCGGCCAGGCCGCCCCAGCGGTTCGGGTGCTCCAGCGCGGCCACCCGCCCGAGCCCCCACACGCCGGACTGCCAAGGATTCGTGACGGCGTCAGCACGCCCGGTCGACACCGCGCCGCGCGTCACCGCCCACAGCGGCGCCATGACACCCGCGTCACCGAGCGCCTGGACCAACGCGGTGGTGCCCGTGATCGGCGCCAGCTCATCCAGGTCGTCCAGTGCCAGCAACGAGATCACGCCCGTGAACGGCACCTGCGCGAACTCGCCGAGCTGCCCCGCGAGATGCTCGCGGTCCGCCCAAGCCACGCCGAACTCCGTGACGTCCCCGAGTGCACGGACCAGCGTCCGCACCCACTCCTCCTCGGACACCTCGGTCGGCACGACCACCAGCCACTTTCCGGGCTGCGCGGTGAGCCCGGAAACCGGCTGCCAGTTCTCCCGATGCAGCCATGAATCCACAGTGGACTGAGCCTTGCGCTTGCCGCGCCACGCCGACAACGCCGGCAGCACACCCGCGAGCGTCTCGCTGTCGAGGTCAAGCGTGGCGGACAGCGACGCGACATCCGCACGTTCGACCGCGGTCCAGAACGCCGCGTCGGCCGGGTCCGCGGCCACCGCACCGGTCGCCGCCTCAGGCCAGAACCGCTCGTGCTGGAACGGGTAGGTCGGCAGGTCGACCCCGCGCCCGCCCCGGTAGAAGGACGACCACTCGACATGGATGCCTGCGACGTGCAGCCGGGCCAGCGCCGACAGCAACGCCGTGCGCTCGCCCCGGTCCTTGCGCAGCACCGGAATCGCGCCGTCGACGAGCGCGGCCAGCACCCCGTCCGGCCCGATCTCGAGGAACGCGCTCGCGCCCTGCTCCTTGAGCCGCGCGACGTTGTCCGTGAACCTGACGGTGTCGCGGACGTGGCCGACCCAGTACTCGGGGTCGGTGACATCGCCCGCCGCGACGATCGGAATGCTCGGCTCGCTGAACTCGATGCCCGCGATCGCACCGCGGAACTCGTCGAGCATCGGCTCCATCAACGGCGAGTGGAACGCGTGGCTGACCTTGAGCTGCTTGGCCTTCCGGCCCGCGAACCGTGCGACGACCGCGCGTGCTTCCTCTTCCACCCCCGCGATCACCAGCGAGTCGGGTCCGTTGATCGCCGCGATGGACACACCTGGGGTTAGGTGTGGGGTTACATCAGCCTCGGTGGCCTGCAGCGCGATCATCACGCCGCCCGCCGGCAGGTTCTGCATCAGGGACGCGCGTGCCTTGACCAGCTTGGCCGCGTCCTGGAGGTCGAACACCCCGGCGACGTGCGCGGCCGCGATCTCACCGATCGAGTGGCCGGCGAGCAGGCGCGGGATGATTCCGAACGACTCCGCCAACCGGTACAGCGCGACCTCGACGGCGAACAGCGCGGGCTGCGTGTTCCCAGTCCGGTTCAGCGCCTCGGCGTCGTCACCCCACATGACTTCGCGAACGTCGAGGTGCTCCAACACCTCGTCCAACGCCGCTTTGAACACCGGGAACTCTTCATACAGCTCGCGCCCCATGCCAAGCCGCTGCGAACCCTGCCCCGAGAACAACATGGCGAGCGTCTTCCCCGACGCCTCACCACTGGCCAGAACATCACCGTCCAACAACACGGCCCGGTGCTCAAACAGCGTGCGGCGGTGCAGCAGCGAGTACCCGACGTCGAGAGAGTCCGCCTCAACCGCCCGGATCCGCTCGATCTGCGCTTCCAACGCGCCCGCGGACTTCGCCGACACCACCCACGGAATCGATCCCGACTGGCCCCCTCCGGGGGAGACCGAGGCCCCCACTCCAATCGTCCCACGGGAGGCAGACGATTCCGGGCTCGCGAGATCGACAACTGCCGGGTTGTCCACAGGCACCGAGTTGTCCACAGATTCCGCGGCGCCGCCCTGACCAGCCCTTTCGACGACTACGCTGGAAAACGGGGGGATCCCCGTCGGCGCCTCCAAGATCACGTGGGCGTTCGTGCCGGAGAGCCCGAAAGACGAGACGCCGGCGCGAGCCGGGCGGCCGGCGGCAGGCCACGGGGTGTTCGAGGTGAGCAGCTCGACGGCGCCCGCGGACCAGTCGACGTGCGACGAGGGCGCCGTGACGTGAAGGGTCTGCGGCAGCAGGCCGTGCTGGAACGCCAGCACCATCTTGATCACGCCGGCGACACCCGCGGCGGCCTGCGTGTGGCCGAGGTTCGACTTGATCGCGCCCAGGTACAGCGGCGCGCCGTCGCGCTCACGGCCGTACGTTGCGAGAAGCGCCTGTGCCTCGATCGGGTCGCCGAGCCGGGTGCCGGTGCCGTGCGCCTCGACGGCGTCGACGTCCGAAGTGGACAGCCGAGCGTTGGCGAGGGCCTGGCGGATCACGCGTTGCTGCGCGGGACCGTTCGGAGCGGTGAGGCCGTTGGAGGCGCCGTCCTGGTTCACCGCCGAGCCGCGCACGACGGCCAGCACGCGGTGGCCGTTGCGCAGCGCCTCCGACTGGCGTTCGACGACGAGCACGCCGACGCCCTCGGCCCAGCCGGTGCCGTCGGCGTTGTCGGAGAAGGCCCGGCAACGCGCGTCCGCCGCGAGACCGCCCTGTGCGTTGAAGCCGGCGAAGTTCATCGGCGTCGACATGACCGTCACGCCGCCGACGAGAGCCAGGGAGGATTCGCCCGAGCGCAGCGATTGCGCGGCGAGGTGCAGGGCCACCAGCGAGGAGGAGCACGCGGTGTCGATCGTGAGCGCGGGTCCCTCGAAGCCGAAGGTGTAGGAGAGGCGGCCGGAGATCACCGCGGCGGCGAGGCCGGTCGAGGCGTGGCCTTCGATGTCGCCGCGCGCCCGCAGCACGAGGTTCGTGTAGTCCTGGCCGTTCGTGCCGACGAACACGCCGGTCTTGGAGCCGCGCAACGTCGCGGCGTTGATACCCGCGCGTTCGACCGCCTCCCAGGAGACCTCGAGGAGCTGCCGCTGCTGGGGGTCCATCGCGAGGGCTTCTCGGGGCGAGATGCCGAAGAACGCCGGATCGAACTCCGCCGCACCGCGGAGGAAACCGCCCTCGCCGGTGCCGCCCGCCGCCAGTGCGTCCTGCTCCCAGCCGCGATCAGTGGGGAAAGCCGCGATCGCGTCGGTTCCTTCGGACAGCAGCCGCCACAGTTCCTCGGGCGATGTGACCCCACCTGGGAACCGGCACGCCATGCCGACGATCACGATCGGGTCGTCCGCGTCCGCGATGCCTTGCGCGGCAACGTCGAGGTCCGTGCCCTCGCCCGTCAACTCGGCCAGCAGGTGCTCGGCCAGGACGAGCGGTGTCGGGTAGTCGAAGATCAGCGTCGCGGGCAGCGTCAGGCCCGTCGCGACGGCCAGGGCGTTGCGCAGCTCGATCGCGGTCAGCGAGTCGAACCCGAGCGCGCGGAACTCCTTCTCCGCGCCCACCGCGTCGGCGCCGGCATAGCCGATGACTTTCGCGGCCTCGGCCCGCACCACGTCGACGATGATCCGCACCCGCTCGCCGCCGGGCAGCCCACCGAGCTTTGCGAGCAGACCACCGGCCACGATCTCGCGCGCCGCCGTACGCCGGCTGGGCCGCACCAGTCCACGCATGATCGCGGGCACATCGCCTTGTGCCACACCACCACCGGACGCGAGCGGCACGAGCAGCGACTCGCCGGACGCGACAGCCGCGTCGAAGAGCGCGAGGCCCTGCTCCACCGTCAGCATCGGCATCCGCCGCAAGTCACCTTCATCCAAAGTGGACGTCATACCGGTGTCCCAGGCGCCCCAGGCCAACGACAGCGCGGGCAGGCCGAGTCCGTGCCGGTGAGCGGCGAGCGCGTCGAGGAAACTGTTGGCGGCGGCGTAGTTGCCCTGTCCGGCGGCACCCATGACGCCGGAGACCGACGAATACAGGATGAGCTGCGCGTCACCGGCGAGCTCGTGGAGGTGCCACGCGGCGTCGACCTTCGGCCGCATCACCGCGGAAAGCCGTTCGGGTGTCAGCGAACCGATCACGCCGTCGTCCAGCACACCGGCCGTGTGGATGACAGCACTGAGCTGAACCCCGACCAGCAGTTCCGCAACGGCAGCGCGTTCCGTGACGTCGCACGCCCGCACGTCAACGTCCGCACCCAACGCGGTCAGTTCGTCGCGCAGGTCGACGGCACCGGGTGCGTCCAGGCCGCGCCGGCTGACCAGCAGCAGCTTGCGCTGGCCGCGGGTCACGAGATGCCGGGCGATGACGGCACCGAGACCGCCGGTGCCGCCGGTGATCAGAACTGTGTCGTCCCATTGGCGCATAACGCCTTCACGTGGCACCGCCCGCGTCAGCCGGCCCGCCAGCACCTTGCCCGCGCGGACGACGACCTGGGTCTCCCCCGCCTCGATCAGTCCGCCGAGGCCGGTCAGCAACGCCTCCGACTCGGGTGCGTCGTCGAGGTCGACGAGCAGGAAGCGGCCCGGGTTCTCGGTCTGCGCGGACCGCACCAGACCCCAGACGGCAGCAGCCGCGACGTCGTCACCGGTGACAGCGCCACGTGTGACGAACACGAGCTTATCGGTGGCCACCTGAAGTGTCGTAAGCGCTTCCGCAGCCAAAGCATGCGCGGACTCCGGCGACTGCGCACCGGTCACGGGCACGATCGTCGCATCGCCGGGCAGGTAGGTGACAGGCACCCAGTCGAGGCGGAACAACGAGTCGACGGAGTGCCGGGTGGTCAGCTCGCCGAGCTGCTCGATACTCACGACGTCCGCGGCCAGCACCGGTTCACCGGCGACGTCAACAGCGGTCAGCTTGACGCCATCATCCACAACAGACAGACGGGCCCGAACTACCTCGGCGCCGGTCGCGAAGAGCGACACACCGCGCCAGTTCGTGGGAACGCCTTCCAGGCCAAGGAACACGGCGGCGTGAGTCGCGGCGTCGAGCAGTGCTGGATGAACACCGAACCCCTTGGCCGCACCGGGCAACGCGACTTCGGCGAAGACCTCCTGGCCTCGCCGCCACGCCGCACGCAGGCCCTGGAACGCTTCCCCGTAAGGCGTTTGGTCGTAGAAGCCGTCGAGATCGACGACCGTCGCGCCCTTCGGTGGCCACTCGGTGTCCTCGGCCGGCGCCGGAACGCCTTGCCCGAGCACGCCGTTCGCATGCTCGACCCATTCCTGGTCGCCGTGCCGCGCGTGGAACCGGAACGCGCCATCGCGCCCGACCTGGAACTGCACCTGGACGGTGCCGCTGTCCGGCAGCACCAGTGGCGCGACCTGGGTGAACTCCTCGACGCGCTCGTAACCGGCGAGGTCTGCGGCACGGAACGCCAGCTCCAGAACGCCCGCGCTTGGGAAGACGACGTGGTCGGCGAGCCACGACGTCTTGGCCAGCGTGCCGGTCAGGATCAGCTCGCCGGAGCCGGCGACGGTCATCGCCGCACCCAGCAGTGGGTGGTCGGTAGGGGTTAGACCGAGCCCGGCAGCGTCGCCGCCCGCGCTGACCGAGACCGACGGCCAGTAGCGGTCGTGCTGGAACGCGTAGGTGGGCACGTCGACACGCTTGCCACCGGGATAGCAGGATTTCCAGTCGACAGCGACGCCCGCGACGTGGAGTCGCGCGAGTGCGGTGATGAACGCGGTCTGCTCGTCGCGGTCCTTGCGTTGGGCGGGGATAGCGCCCTGGATGAGCGCGGACAGCACGCCGTCGGGGCCGATTTCCAGGAACGTCTTCTCGCCGATGCCGTGGACGACGTCGTGGAACCGGACGGTGTCGCGGACGTGGCGGACCCAGTACTCGGGGTTCGTCACGTCGCCGGTCATCGGGATCATCGGGCTGTGGAAGGTGATGGCGCCGATGGCTTCGCGGAAGTCGTTGAGCATCGGGTCCATCAGCGGCGAGTGGAACGCGTGGCTGACCGGCAGCTGCTTCGTCCTGCGCCCTTCGAACCCCGCCACGACCGCGCGGGCTTCCTTCTCCACGCCTGCGATCACCAGCGAGTCTGGTCCGTTGATCGCCGCGATGGACACACCTGGGGTTAGGCGTGGGGTTACTTCCGCTTCGGTGGCCTGCAGCGCGATCATCACGCCGCCCGCCGGCAGGTTCTGCATCAGGGATGCGCGGGCGGTGACGAGCTTCGCCGCGTCTACCAAGCTGAACACGCCGGCGATGTGTGCGGCGGCGATCTCACCGATGGAGTGGCCGGCGACATGCGCGGCGGTGACGCCGTAAGACTCCAACAGCCGATAGAGGGCGACCTCGAACGCGAACAGCGCAGGTTGGGTGTTACCCGTCTGGTTGAGCGCGTCCTCGTCGCCCCACATGACGTCGCGGACGTTCGGGTCGAGGTGCTCCAGCACCTCGTCGAACGCCGCGCGGAACGCCGGGAACGCCTCATACAGCTTCTTGCCCATACCCACGCGCTGGGCGCCCTGCCCGGAGAACAGCAACGCGAGCTCGGTCCGCCGCGCCAGCCCACTGGCAACCTCGGCCCCGTCCAGCAGCACAGCACGGTGCTCGAACAGCGCGCGCGTAGTCGCCAACGAGAACCCGATGTCCACCGGATCGCCACTGAGCGCGCGGACCCGTTCCACCTGCGCCGCAAGAGAGGCTTCCGACTTGGCCGACACCAGCCACGGCACGCCCGCACCCTGGATCGATCCCGACTGGGCCCCCCAGGGGGAGACCGAGGCCCCCACTCCAATCGTCGCACGGGAGGCCGACGAGTCCGGCTCGGCAAGATCGGCAACTGCCGGGTTGTCCACAGGCGTCGAGTTGTCCACAGAATCCGAAGTCGGGGTTGCGGCTTCGAGGATGACGTGCGCGTTCGTGCCCGAGACGCCGAAGGAGGAGACCGCGGCGCGGGCGGGGCGGCCGGTCGCGGGCCAGGCGACGGCGGAGGTCGCGAGTTCGACGGAGCCGGTGGTCCAGTCGACGTGGCTGGACGGCTGGGAGACGTGCAGCGTGGCGGGCACGACGCCGTGGCGCATCGCCTGGACCATCTTGATCACGCCCGCGACACCGGCGGCGGCCTGGGTGTGGCCGATGTTCGACTTCACCGAGCCCAGGAGCAGCGGCGAGGAGCGGTCGGCGCCGTAGGTGGCGAGCAGGCTGCGGGCCTCGATCGGGTCGCCGAGAGGCGTGCCGGTGCCGTGGGCTTCGACGACGTCCACATCGGACGCGGTCAGACCGGCACGGTCGAGAGCGGCGCGGATGACGCGTTGCTGCGCACGGCCGTTGGGCGCGGTGAAGCCGTTGGAGGCGCCATCGGAGTTGACGGCCGAACCGCGCACGACGGCGAGAACGGGGTAGCCGAGAGAGACGGCGTCGGACAAGCGCGCGAGAACGAGTACGCCGACGCCCTCGGACCAGCCAGTGCCGTCCGCGTCGTCGGAGAAGGCCTTGCAACGACCGTTGCGTGCGAGGCCGCCCTGACGCGAGAACTCGACGAGAGAGCCGGGCGTACACATGACGTTCACGCCGCCGGCCAAAGCCAATGAGCACTCCCCCGCGCGCAACGCGTGCGTAGCCAGGTGCATTGCGACCAAAGAAGAGGAGCAGGCGGTGTCGACGGTCAGCGTCGGGCCTTCGAGGCCCAAGGCGTAGGAGATGCGGCCGGACTCAGCAGAGGCCGCGATGCCCGTGCCGACGTCACCTGTCGCGTCGTCGAGGCCGCGGATCAGCAGGTGTTCGTAGTCCTGGCCGTTGGTGCCGACAAACACACCGGTGCGTGATCCGCGCAGAGACGACGGGTCGATGCCGGCGCGTTCGAAGGCCTCCCACGAGGTCTCCAGCAACAACCGCTGCTGGGGGTCCATCGTCACGGCCTCGCGCGGCGAGATGCCGAAGAAAGCCGGGTCGAAGTCCGCGATGCCGTGCAGGAAGCCGCCCTGCACGGACACGCTGTGACCGCGTTCGTCGGCGCCGCCGCCGAGCAGGGCGTCGACGTCCCAGCCGCGGTCGGCCGGGAAGCCGGTGATCGCGTCACGACCGGACGACACGAGCTCCCACAGGTCCTCCGGCGAACTGATGCCGCCGGGGAACCGGCACGCCATCCCGATGATCGCGATCGGTTCGGTGGTGGCGGCGACCAGCTGCCTGTTCTGCTTGCGCAGCCGCTCCGCCTCCTTCATCGCGGCGCGGAGAGCCTCGACAACCTTCTCGCTGGAGGTACTCATTCATCAGCTCCGTCAGTCCAGCCGGACACGGTCATCCCGCCAGCAATTCCAGCAGGCGAAGCGGTAGCGATTTCCTCAGAATTCCGGGGCAAAAAGCGGCCGGCCACCCTCGCGAGGGCAGCCGGCCGCCGGTGACAGCGCTCAGTCGGTGTGGCCGTCGAGCGCGGCCTGGATCAGGTCGTCGACGCTCATCTCGTCGATGCCGCCCCCAGCCGGTTCCTCGGCCGCCGATTTGCCCATGAGCTGCAGCAACGGCTCCAGCACGCCGATCTCACGCAACTGGGCGAGGGGCACCCGCGCCAGCAGGCCGCGGATCTCGGTCTCCTCCGAGTCCACACTGCCGGTGTCCGGAATCAGCTCGGTCAGCACGTGCGTCGCGAGCTCTTCCGGTGACGGGTGGTCGAACACGAGCGTTGACGCGAGCGATAGGCCCGTTGCGGCGTTGAGCTGGTTGCGCAGCTCCACCACCGCGAGAGAGTCGAACCCGAGGTCGCGGAACGGCCTGTCTGGGCGCACGGCGTCGACGTCGGCCTGTCCGAGCACCTCGGCCGCCCGCGTCCGCACCAGGTCCAGCACCTCGTCGAACCGCTTGGCCGCGGGCAGCGCCAGGAGCTTCTCCCGGAACGCGCCTTCCGCGACCGGCGCCTCGGCGACCTCCGTGGCCAGCTCGCGCAGCAGCGGGTTCGGGCGGAACCCACCGGAGAACCGGCCCTTGTCCACCGCCGCGACAACAGCGGTGGCCAGGCCTTCCCCGACGAGTTGCCGCAGCGCCACACACGCCAGGACAGGGTCCATCGCCGCGATGCCGGCGCGTTTGGCGTTGGCCACCGCGTCCTCGGTGTCGGCCATACCGCCGCCACCCCACGCACCCCAGGCGATCGACGTCGCCGCGAGACCAGCCGCACGGCGACGGTCGGCCAGTGCGTCGAGCATCGCGTTGGCCGCCGCGTAGTTCGCCTGGCCGGGGCTGCCGACCGACGAGGACGCCGACGAGAACAGCACGAACGCGTCCAGGTCCGAGGTCAGCTCGTCCAGCAGCAACGCCGAGGTGACCTTGCTGCGGAACACCGCCTCGAACCGCTCCGGCGTCATCTTGTCCAGCACACCGTCGTCGATGATGCCCGCCGTGTGCACAACGCCGGTCACAGGGAACTCGGAAAGCACGGCCTGCAAAGACTTTCGGTCCGCCACGTCACACGCGGCGATCGTGACGTCAACGCCCATGCCAACGAGTTCAGCGCGCAACTCGGCCGCACCCGCAGCCTTCACACCGCTGCGGCTCACCAGCACGAGGTGTTCGGCGCCTTCCCTGGCCAGCATCCGGGCGACATGGCCGCCGAGAGCACCGGTGCCGCCGGTGATCAGGACTGTGCCGCGCGGCTGCCACTCCTGTGCCGGAACAGGTGCCGGCGCGGTCACGAGACGCCGCCCGAACAGGCCGTTCGGCCGTACCGCGACCTGATCCTCGCCGTCGTGTCCGGAAAGGACGGACGTGAGCCCGTTCGCGACCCGGTCGTCGATCACCGAAGGCAGGTCGACCAGGCCACCCCAGCGTTCCGGGTGTTCCAGCGTCACGACCCGGCCGAGACCGTGGATCGCGGCCTGCGTCAGGTCCTCGAGCCCGGTTCCGGCAACGGAAACTCCGTCGCGGGTCGCGCACCACAGCGGTGCCGTGATGCCCGCGTCGCCGAGCGCCTGGATCAACGCGGCGGTCAGCAGCACGCCGGTGGGCGCACTCCCCTCCCCTGCGCCGGCGCTGCCCAGCAACGACAGCACGCCGGTGAACGAGGTGCCCAGCGATCGCAGTTCCTCCGCGATCGCCACACGGTCCGGCGAACTGACGTTGACCCGCACAACGCTCACGCCGAGCGCCTCGATGACCGCGTCACTCCACTCGTCCCCGGCCGTGACCGCGAGCCACGTGCCGGCCAGCTCGCCAGACCTGGTGGCGTCCAACGGCTTCCACGTGATCCGGTGCCGCCAGCTGTCCACGAGTGCGAGGTCGGTGCGCTGCTTGCGCCAGTCCAGCAGCGCCGGCAGCACCTGCGACAAAGCATCGGTGTCAACACTGAGCACGTCCCGCAGCGAACCGAAGTCCTCGCCCTCGACGGCCGCCCAGAACGCCGCGTCGTCGCCAGTAGGAACAGCGGGCTTCGCCGATCCGGACATCGTCGACGGCCAGAACCGCTGGTGCTGGAACGCGTAGGTCGGCAGCGTGATCTTGCGGCCGGCCGAGCCGAAGAACTCGACCCAGTCGACCTTCACCCCACGAGCGTGCAGGCGGGCAAGCGCCGAGACGATGGACTGCTCCTCGTCGCGGTCCTTGCGCAGCAACGGAATTCCACCGTCGACGAGGCCGGACAGTGTCGCGTCCGGACCCAGCTCCACGAACGTCGTGACGCCGCGCTCGGTGAGGGTCCGCACATTGTCCGCGAACCGCACCGCCTCCCGCACGTGCCGGACCCAGTACTCGGGCGAGGTCACGTCTCCTTCCGCCACCACGGGAATCCGCGGCTGGTGGAACGTCAGCGACTCCACAGTGGACCGGAACTCGCCCAGCATCGGGTCCATCAGCGGCGAGTGGAACGCGTGGGAGACGCGCAGCCGCTTGGACTTCCAGCGTCCGGCGATCGCGACCACGGTGTCCTCCGGCCCGGCGATGACGACCGACTCGGGGCCGTTGACCGCCGCGATCGTCACGCCGCCGGTGAGGTGCGGCAGCACGACGTCCTCGCTCGCCTGCACCGCGACCATCGCACCGCCCTCGGGCAGCGCCTGCATCAGCGCCGACCGGACCGTCACGAGCTTCGCCGCGTCCTCCAGGCTGAGCACGCCGGCGACGTGGACCGCGGCGATCTCGCCGATCGAGTGGCCGGCCAGGAAGTCCGGCCTGAGGCCCCACGACTCGACCAGGCGGAACAACGCGACCTCGACGGCGAACAGCGCGGGCTGCGTGTTGCCGGTGAGGTTGAGCGTGTCCTGGTCGTCGCCCCGGACGATGTCGGCGAGCTTCGGGTCGAGGTGACCGAGCACCTCGTCGAACGCCGCCGCGAACACCGGGAACCGGGCGTGCAGCTCCCGCCCCATGCCGATCCGCTGTGAGCCCTGGCCCGCGAACAGGAAGGCGAGCTTGCCGGAGCGAGCCACCTCGTCGCGGACGACCAACGGGTTGCGGACGTCGGCGGCGATCGCGGCGAGCGCGTCGGTCAGTTCCGCACGGCTGCCGGCCAGCACGACAGCGCGCTGGTCGAACGAGGCACGCGTGGTCGCCGCCGAGTGGGCGATGTCCAGCAGGTCCGCGTCCACGTCGAGCAGGCGTGCGGCCTGGTCGCGCAGGGCGGCGGGGGTCCGGCCGGAGAGCAGCACCGGCAGGACACCGAAGTTATCCACAGATTTCTCGGCGACCCCCTGACCAGCACTTTCAGCCGGTACGCTGGAAAATGGGGGGATCCCCGACGGGCCTTCCAAGATCACGTGCGCGTTGGTGCCGCTCGCACCGAAGGACGACACCGCAGCCCGGCGTGCGCGGTCGACCGAAGGCCATTCCGTGCGCTCCTGCAGCAGCCGGACGGCCCCAGTGGTCCAGTCGACGTGCGAGGACGGCGTCTCGGCGTGCAGGGTCCTGGGCAGTTCGCCCGCGCGCATCGCCATGACCATCTTGATCACGCCGGCGACACCGGACGCGGCCTGCGTGTGGCCGATGTTCGACTTGACCGCGCCCAGGAGCAGCGGCGCCGAACGGTCCTGACCGTAGACGTTGAGCAGTGCCTGCGCCTCGATCGGGTCGCCCAGTTTGGTGCCGGTGCCGTGCGCCTCAACTGCGTCCACATCGGACGGACGCAGCCCCGAGGCGGCCAGCGCCTGCCGGATGACCCGCTGCTGGGCCGGTCCGGACGGGGCGGTGAGGCCGTTGGAGGCGCCGTCGGAGTTGATCGCCGAGCCGCGCACGACCGCGAGCACCTCATGGCCGTTGCGCACAGCGTCGGACAGCCGCTCCAGCACCAGCATGCCGACGCCCTCGGCCCAGCCCGTGCCGTCGGCGTTGTCGGAGAACGCCTTGCATCGGCCGTCCTCCGAGAGCGCGCCCTGGGCACTGAACTCGATGAACCCGACCGGCGTCGACATCACGCACACACCACCGGCGAGCGCCATCTCGCATTCGCCCGTGCGCAGTGCCTGGGCCGCGAGGTGCAGCGACACCAACGACGACGAGCAGGCCGTGTCGACCGAGACCGTCGGGCCCTGCAAGCCGAACGTGTAGGCGAGGCGGCCCGACAGCAGTGACGCGGACTGCGCGGTCTGCCACTCGAGGCCGGTCTCTTCCGGCGACGGCCGGTACTCGCCGCTGCCACCGCCGACGAACACACCGGTGACACTGCCGCGGATCGACGCCGGGTCGACGCCTGCCCGTTCCAGTGCCTCCCAGGCCGTTTCGAGGACGATGCGCTGCTGCGGGTCCATGACCATCGCCTCACGCGGCGAGATCGAGAAGAAGTCCGGGTCGAAGTTCGGCACGTCGTGAAGGAAACCGCCGTTGCGGGTAACGCTCTGTCCACTGTAGAGCGAGGCAAGGTCCCAGCCGCGGTCGGCGGGGAACTCCCCGATCGCGTCGACGCCGTCGAGGAGCAGCTTCCACAGGTCTTCCGGCGACCGCACGTCACCGGGGTAACGGCAGGCCATGCCGACGATGGCGATCGGGTCGTCCGTCGTGTTCCGAGTGGTGATCACGACCTCGTCCGCGCCGCCGAGGAGCTCGGTGAGGAGGTGCTGGGCGAGCTCGGTCGGTGTCGGGTAGTCGAAGACCAGCGTCGCGCTCAGCCGCAGGCCCGATTCGGTCTGGATCTGGTTGCGCAGGTCGACGGCGGTGAGCGAGTCGAAGCCGAGGTCGCGGAACGGCACGTCCGGCTCGATCGCCTGCGTCCCGTTGTGACCGAGGACCAGGGCCGCCTTCTCGCGGACGAGGGTGAGCAGTGCGCCGTGGCGTTCGTACTCGGGCAGCTTGGTCAGCGTCTGCTTGAGCGCGGGCTCGGTCGCCGCGGGCTTCTCGAAGTTGCCGAACAACTTGTTCTGCTGGTTGAACGTGTCCCACTTGACGTCCGCGACGACGACGTTCGTCCGTCCACTTGCGACTGCCTGCCGCAGTGCGACGATGGCGTTCGGCGCGTCGAGGACCGGGATGCCACTCATCCGCAGATGCGCGGTCATGCTCTGGTCGGTCGTGCCCTCCCACGGCGAGAACGCGATGGAGGTCGCCTTGAGACCGCGCGCTTTCCGCTTCCGTGCGAACTCCTCGACGACCGCCGTGTAGGCGGCTTGCTGTTGCTGGCCACGGAATCCCCATGTGCCGGCGGCTGATCCGAAGATGACGAACGCTTCGACATCGAGGTCCGCGAACTGGTCCAGGCTGCCGAGGTGTTCGCCGACGTAGACCACCGCGGTGACGTCGTCGGTGAGCGTGTCGGTGGTGTTCTCGAACGCCTGCTTGATCTGCTCACCCATCGGGCCGTCGGCGCCGACGAGCAGGATCTTACCGGTCGGTGTCCAGGGCGTGGTGGCTTCGATGCGGCGCAGGCGCGGAACGAAGGTGCCTTCGTTGTGGAAGGCGACTTCTTGCTCTTCTTCAGGCACCGCCCAGGTGTCGGTTTCGACGCGGATGAGGCCGCCCCAGCGTTCGGGCTGCTCCAGCGCGGCGACACGGCCTTCGCCCCAGACGGCTGGTTCATCGCTGACACACCACAAGGGTGCGTCGATGCCATGGTTTTGCAGTGTATTCAGGACCTCGAACGGGCTGGTGCCGCCGATCGACAGCACGCCGGCGTAGTCGCCCGGCACCAGTTCCGTGACCGTTTCCCCGGCGAATCCCGCTGCGTCGCCGAGAACGAGCCAGGTTCCGCCGGACGTGGTGCGGACCGGCTGCTGCTCCCACACGACCTCGTACAGCCAGTCGTCCGTGACCGACTTCGGCGTCGTCGTCGGCCAGAAACGCTCGCGCTGGAACGCGTACGTCGGCAGCGCGATCTTCTTCGCCCCTGTGCCTGCGAAGTATCGCGGCCAGTCGATGTCGGCGCCGCGAACGTGCAGCGTGCCGAGGGCGAGGGCGAACGCGCTGACCTCGTCGCGGTCCTTGCGTTGGGTGGCAACGGCTCCGTCGACCAGGGCCGCCAGCACGCCGTCCGGGCCGATCTCGACGAACGTGTCGACGTTGCTCAGGCTCTGGACGTTGTCGTGGAAATGGACTGTGTCGCGGACGTGGCCGACCCAGTAGTCGATGGTCGTGACGTCACCGGTGGTGGCCATCGGGATGCGCGGCGCGTTGAGCCGGATGGTCGCGATCGCGGCGCGGAAGTCGTCGAGCATCGGCTCCATCAGCGGCGAGTGGAACGCGTGGCTGACCGTGAGCTGCTTGGTCTTCTCGAACTTCTTGGCGATCTTGGCGACCGCGGTCCGGTCGCCGGCGATGACGATGCTCGCCGGGCCGTTGACCGCGGCGATCGACACCTTCTTGGACTTGCCGATCTGCTTCGCGACCTCTTCTTCGGAGGCGAGGATCGACACCATGGTGCCGTTCTGCGGGAGCGCCTGCATCAGGCTGGCGCGCGCACTCACAAGCTTGGCGGCGTCTTCGAGGCTGAGGACGCCCGCAATGTGTGCGGCCGCGATCTCGCCGATGGAGTGGCCAGCGACGTGATCGGGCAGCACACCGAGGCTCTGGACGAGCTTGGCGAGGGCGACCTCGAACGCGAACAGTGCGGGCTGGGTGTTGCCCGTCTGGTTCAGAGCTTCCTCATCGCCCCAGATGGTGGCGCGGAGCTCCGCGTCGAGGTGGCTCAGTACCTCGTCGAACGCCTCGCGGAAGGTCGCGAACCGCTCGTACAGCTCCTTGCCCATACCGAGGCGCTGTGAGCCCTGGCCGGTGAACAAGAACGCCGTCGTGCCCGCCTTGCGCGCCACACCGCTGGTGATTTCGGCGCCGTCGATCAGCAACGCCCGGTGCGTGAACCGCGCACGCGTCGTGGCCGCCGAGAACGCCAGGTCGAGCTGGTCGGCGTCGACCGCGCGGATCTGGTCGATCTGGGCGCGCAGCGAAGCCGGGGACTTCGCCGAAACAACGACGGGGGCCCCCTTGGGGGGACACGAGGTCCCCACTCCAATAGTCCCACGGGCGGCGGACGGTTCCGGGGCGTGGTGATCGACATCGGCCGAGTTGTCCACAGGTGTCGAGTTGTCCACAGAAACCGGGGAGGTGCTTGCGGATTCGAGGATCACGTGGGCGTTCGTGCCGGAGAGGCCGAACGCGGAGACGCCTGCACGCCGGGGCCGGCTGGAAGAAGGCCAGGTGGTGTCCTCGGTGAGGAGCGCGACCGGGCCGGACGTCCAGTCGACGTGCGAGGTCGGGGCGTCGACGTGGAGGGTGCGGGGCAGCACGCCGTGGCGCATCGCCTCGATCATCTTGATCACGCCCGCGACACCGGCCGCCGCCTGGGCGTGGCCGATGTTCGACTTCACCGAGCCCAGGTAGAGCGGCTCGGAGCGGTCAGCGAACGTCGAGAGGAGGGCCTGGGCCTCGATCGGGTCGCCCAGCGTCGTGCCGGTGCCGTGGGCTTCGATCGCGTCCACGTCGCCGACGGACAGACCAGCGTCCGCGAGAGCGCGGCGGATGACCCGCTGCTGCGAAGGACCGTTCGGGGCGGTGAGGCCGTTAGAGGCGCCGTCGGAGTTGACGGCCGAGCCACGCACCAGCGCGAGGACTTCGTGGCCGTTCGCGACGGCGTCAGACAGACGTTCCAGCACGAGGATGCCCGCACCCTCAGACCAGGCGGTGCCGTCGGCGCCGTCGGCGAACGCCTTGCAACGGCCGTCGGGAGCTAGGCCTCCCTGGGTCGTGAACTCGACGAACGAGTCGGGGCTTGACATCACTGAGACGCCGCCCGCGAGAGCGAGTGTGCACTCACCGGACCGGAGCGCGCGCATCGCCCAGTGCATGGCGACCAACGACGACGAGCAGGCCGTGTCGATGGTGACCGCGGGTCCTTCGAGTCCGAGGACGTAGGACAACCGGCCGGACATCACCGACGCGGTGTTGCCGGTGGCGAGGTAGCCCTGGATGTCGGGGTCGAGGGAGCGGCGCAGGACGTGCTCGTAGTCCTGGCCGTTCGTGCCGACGAACACGCCGGTCGTGCTGCCCTTCAACGACAGCGGGTCGATGCCGGTGCGTTCCAGCGCCTCCCAGGCCGTTTCCAGAACCAGGCGCTGCTGCGGGTCCATCGCAAGCGCTTCCCGCGGCGAGATGCCGAAGAAGTGCGCGTCGAAGTCCGCGACACCGCTCAGGAACCCGGCTTCCAGCGACGCGGACGCTCCGGCACCGAGTGCGGCCAGGTCCCAGCCGCGGTCGGCCGGGAACGAGCTGATGCCGTCACCGCCCGAGGACACCAGGTCCCAGAACGCTTCCGGCGACGTCACGCCGCCGGGGAAGCGGCAGCCGATACCGACGATCGCGATCAGGTCGTCGTCGTCCCGCGCCGTCACGACCTCGGCCGGTACGTCGCCGACCTCGCCGAGCAGGAAGCCGGCCAGGTCGTAGGGCGTCGGGTAGTCGTAGAGCAGTGAGGCGGGCAGGGTCAGTTCAGTGGCGGCCTGTAGGCGGTTGCGCAGCTCCAGCGTCGTCAGCGAGTCGAAGCCGAGGTCGAGGAACGCGCGGTCCGGTTCGACGTCGGCAGCGGCGCCGTGGCCGAGGACCGCGGCGATCTGGCCGCGCACCAGGTCCAGCACCGCGCGGTCGCGTTCGGCCTTCGACAGGCCGGCGAGCGCCTTGCGGAACTGCGGCTGCTCCTTCTCGGTGACCTGTTCGGCGGTGTGGAAGCGTTTGACCTCCGGCAGGTCGCCGACCAGCGGTGCCGGACGCAGACCGGCGAGCGCGGGCAGGAACCGTTCCCAGTCGATCTCCGCGACCAGCACGGCCGCGTCGCCGTGTTCGATGGCCTGTTTGAGCGCCTGCAACGCGAGCGTGGGCTCCATCGGCGTGAAACCGCCGCGCTTCAAGCGTTCCGCGACGCCGCCCGCGGCCGCCATGCCTGCCTCGCCCCACGGGCCCCACGCGACCGAGGTGGCCGGAAGTCCTTGCAGCCGACGGTGTTCGGCGAAGGCGTCGAGGAAGGCGTTGGCCGCGGCGTAGTTGCCTTGGCCCGCACCGCCGATGACGCCCGCGGTCGACGCGAACAGCACGAACGCGTCGAGGTCGTTGGTCAGCTCGTGCAGGTTGCGGGTCGCGTTTACCTTGGCGCGCAACAGGTTCGTGAACGACGTGGCGTCCATCGACTCGACCAGGCCGTCCTCGACGACTCCGGCCGCGTGGAAGACCGACGTGACCGGGTACTCGGCCAGGAGTGCGGCCAGCGCGTCCCGATCGGCCGTGTCGCAGTTCCTGACGATCACCCGTGGGTCGGCGAAGTCCGCGGTTCCGTTGCGGCTGACCAGGATGACCTGCTCGGCGTCGTGGTCGAGCAGCCAGCGCGTGACCTGCCTGCCGATCGCGCCCGTCCCGCCGGTGACGAGCACGCGGCCCGGCCGGTAGTCGCGGTGCAGCGCGCTCGGCGTGCTGTGGACGAGGCGGCGGCCGTAGACGCCGGACGGCCGCACCGCGACCTGGTCCTCGCCCGTGCCCGCCAGCACGCCGGGGATGCGGCGCGCGGTGTTCCAGTCGAGCTCCTGAGGAAGGTCGATCAAGCCGCCCCAGCGCTGCGGGTGCTCCAGCGCGATGACTCGGCCGAGACCCCAGACCGTCGCACTGTCGGGGTTCGCGATCTGCTCGCCGCCGCCGACCGACACGGCGCCCTGGGTGGCCACCCACAACGGGGCGTCCACGCCCGCATCGCCGAGTGCTTGCACCACAACCGAAGTGCGGACCAGCGCGTCTTCCGCGCCGGTGTTCAGCGCCAGCAACGACAGCACGCCCGCGTAGTCGCCTTCTTGGATCTGCTGCGCCAGCTCCGCCCTGGTCGCGGCGGCGTCGACGACCACGGTCTCGACGCCCAGTGCGTCGATCAGCTGGGATGCGTCGTGGTTCGTGAGGACAAGCCACGGACCGGCGAGGCCGGCCTGAGCGGTGATCGGCTTCCAGGTGACCGCATACCGCCACGAGTCCACAGTGGACTGCAATTTGCGCGAACGCCACTGTGCCAGCGCACTGAAGTCCTCACGCTCGACCGCGGCCCAGAACTCGTCGTCGACGTAGTCGCCATCCTGCTTTTGCTGGGCGGCTGCGGGCTCGGGCCAGAAGCGCTGGTGCTGGAACGGATACGTCGGCAGCTCGACCGTGGCGTTGGCGCCCGCGAAGTAGGCGGCCCAGTCGACGCTCGTGCCACGAACGTGGAGGCTCGCCAGCGCCGTCAGCAGCGTCACGACCTCGTCGCGCTCGCGGCGCAACGCCGGCACCAGCACCGCCTCTTCGGCGAGCGACTCCTGCGCCATACCGGTGAGCACGCCGTCGGGGCCGAGCTCCAGGAACGCCCGCACACCGCGGCTTTCCAGCTGCGTGACGGCATCCGCGAACCGGACGGCGTCGCGCACGTGCCGCACCCAGTAGTCGGGTTGTTGAACAATCCCACCAGCGACCAATGGGATTGTCGGATTGTTGAACGAAAGTCCGTCGACCACGGCGCGGAAGTCGGCGAGCATCGGCTCCATCAGCGGTGAGTGGAACGCGTGGCTCACCGTGAGCTGTTTGATCTTACGATCGTTGAATCGTTCAACGATCCCACGAACCTCTTGTTCAACACCCGAGATGACGATCGAGCGCGGGCCGTTGATGGCGGCGATCGAGATGCCGCCAGTGAGGTGCGGAGTGATCTCTTCCTCGGTGGCCTGGATGGCGACCATCGCGCCGCCGGTCGGCAACGCCTGCATGAGGCGGGCGCGGGCGGAGACCAGGGTGCAGGCGTCGTCCAGGCCGAGCACGCCCGCGACGTGTCCGGCGGCGATCTCGCCGATGGAGTGGCCCGCCAGGTAGTCCGGCGTGACACCCCACGACTCGACGAGCCGGTACAGGGCGACCTCGACCGCGAAGATCGCGGGCTGGGCATAGCCGGTCTGGTTGAGCTGGGTGTCGTCCTCGCCCCACATGACGTCGCGCAGCGGGCGGTCGAGATCCACGTCCAGATAGGCACAGACCGCGTCGAGGGCGTCGGCGAACACCGGGTAGCGCTCGTACAGCTCACGGCCCATGCCGAGCCGCTGTGATCCCTGTCCGGTGAACAGGAATGCGGTGCGGCCGCGCGTGGTCTGGCCGCGAGTCACGGACGCGTCCGGCTGGTCGTCGCGCAACGCGGTCAGGCCGCGCACCAGCTCGTCACGATTGCTCGCGACGACGACCGCGCGCCGCTCGAACGTCGACCGCTGGGTGGCGAGACTCGCGGCCAGCTCGACCAGGTCCGCGTCGACGTCGAGCAGCCGGCCCGCCAGCTGCTTCAGCGCTTCGTCCGCGCGCGCCGACACGAGCACCGGCACCGCGTTTCCAGGCACCGCGTTTCCGGTCTGGATCGATCCCGCCTCGCCCCCTCCGGGGGAGAACGAGGTCCCCACTCCAATCGTCTCACCGGGTACCGACAGGTCCGGTGTGTGCGGGTCGGATTCGGCCGGGTTGTCCACAGGGGTCGAGTTGTCCACAGGTTCGGGGGCTGCCTCTAGCACTACGTGCGCGTTTGTGCCTGAGAGGCCGAACGACGAGACGCCGGCGCGGCGGGGATGGCCGGTTTCGGGCCAGGTTTCCTCGGTGGCGAGGAGTTTGATGGAGCCGGAGGACCAGTCGACCTTCGTCGAGGGCTGGTCGACGTGCAGGGTGCGGGGCAGCACGCCGGCCCGCAGTGCCAGCACCATCTTGATGATGGAGGCGACGCCGGAGGCCATCTGGGTGTGGCCGATGTTCGACTTCATGGAGCCGAGGAGGAGCGGACGTTCGCGGTTCTGACCGTAGGTAGCGAGGAGTGCCTGGGCCTCGATCGGGTCGCCGAGGGCGGTGCCGGTGCCGTGGCCGTCGATGGCGTCCACTTCGGACGGTTCGAGGCGGGCGTTCGCGAGGGCCTGGCGGATGACTCGTTGCTGGGAGGGGCCGTTGGGGGCGGTGAGGCCGTTGGAGGCGCCGTCCTGGTTCACGGCGGAACCGCGGACGACGGCCAGGACGCGGTGGCCGTTGCGCTGGGCGTCGGAGAGGCGTTCCAGCAGCACCAGGCCTACGCCTTCGGCGAGGGTCATGCCGTCGGCGGCGTCGGAGTAGGCCTTGCAGCGGCCGTCCTTCGCCAGGGCCCGCTGGCGGGAGAAGCCGACGAAGGCGCCCGGGGTCGCCATGACCGAGACACCGCCGGCCAGAGCCAACGACGACTCGCCATCGCGCAGTGACTGGCAGGCCAGGTGCAGCGCCACGAGGGACGACGAGCACGCGGTGTCGAGGGTGACGGCGGGGCCTTCGAGGCCGAAGAGGTAGGAGACGCGGCCCGACAGCACGCTGGAGAGCGTGCCGGTGATCATGTGGCCCTCGTCGCCGGGCTGGTCGGAGCCGCCCGCGGAGTAGTCCTGGTAGGAGGCGCCGATGAACGCGCCGGTCAGGGTTCCCTTCAACGACTGCGGGTCGATGCCGGCGCGTTCGATGGACTCCCAGGCGGTTTCGAGCAGCAGGCGTTGTTGCGGGTCCATCGAGAGGGCCTCGCGCGGGCTGATGCCGAAGAAGCCGGGGTCGAAGTTCGCGACGTCGTGCAGGAAACCGCCCTGCACCGAGTAGGCACCGCCGGGGGCATCCGGGTCGGGGTTGTAGAGGGAGTCGCCGTTCCAGCCGCGGTCGGCGGGGAAGCCGGAGATCGCGTCGACGCCGTTCAGCACGACGTTCCAGAGGTCTTCCGGCGAGCTCACACCACCGGGATAGCGGCAGGACATGCCGATGATCGCGATCGGCTCGTCGGACGCCACCGAGGCGATGACCGGGGCGTTCGCGGGGACGTCCGCGCCCAGCAGTTCGCCGAGCAGGAACTCGGTCAGTGCCAGCGGGCTGGGATGGTCGAACACCATCGTGGTCGGCAGCGTCAGGCCCGTTGCGGCGGCGAGCTTGTTGCGCAGGTCGACGGCGGTGATCGAGTCGAAGCCGACCTCGCGGAACGCGCGGTGCTCGGTCAGCGCCTCGGCCGATGCCATGCCCAGCACGGAGGAGGCCTCCGTGCGGACCAGTTCGAGGAGCCGCTGTTCGCGTTCGGCGGGCGGTAGTGTGCGCAGCCTGGCCGCGAACTCACCGTCCACAGAGGACGTTGTCTGCTCTGCGGTGACCGCGAGTGCGCGGACCTCGGGCAGTTCCTCGAAAAGCCTCGTCGGGCGCATTGCCGTGAAGACCGGGTGGTAGCGGTCCCAGGCGATGTTCGCGATGGCGATCTCGGTCTCGTCGTCCTCGATCGCGCGCTGCAGCCCGGCCAGCGCGAGGCGGGCCTTCATGAACTCCAGGCCGCTGCGGCGGATCTGGTCGGTGTCGACGCGGCCGAGACCGATGTCGTCGGACCAGATTCCCCACGAGATCGAGGTGCAGCGCAGGCCGCGGGCACGACGGTGGGCGGCCAGGGAGTTCAGGTAGGCGTTGCCGGCGACGTAGGAGGCGTGGTTGCCGGAGCCCCACATGCCGGAGATCGACGAGAACAGCACGAACGCGTCGAGGTCCTCGGTCAGCAGCGCGTCCAGGTGGGCGGCGCCGTCGACCTTCGCGGCGAGGATCTCGCTCAGACCCTCCACAGTGGATCCGTCGATCGAGTGCAGGCCGATCACTGCGGCGGTGTGGATGACCGAACGGATCTCGCGGCCTTCCGCGCGCAGATCGTTCAGCATGCGTTCGACGTCGTCACGCTTCGCGATGTCGCACGCCACAACGCTTGTCGGCGTGCCGAGTTCTTCCAGCTCCGCGACGAGTTCGCGGGCGCCTGGGGCGTCGAGGCCGCGGCGACTGGTGAGCACAAGGTGCTCGGCGCCTTTGTGTGCGAGGAAGCGGGCGACGTGCGGGCCGAGCGTGCCGGTGCCGCCGGTGATGATCGTGGTGCCGCGCGGGGTCCAGTCTTCGGTGCCAGGACGTGCGGGCGCACGGACGACGCGGCGGGCCAGCGTTCCGGAGGCGCGGATCGCGAGCTGGTCCTCCTCGCCGGCGTTGACCAGCGCGGCCACGAACCGTTGCGCGGCACGCTGGTCGAGCTCCTCCGGCAGGTCGATGGAACCGCCCCAGCGTTGCGGGTGTTCCAGCGCGGCGGTCCAGCCGATGCCGATCGCCTGCACCTGCGCCGGGTGGTCGACGGTGTCGGCGCGGCCGGTCGAGAGGGCGTTGCGGGAGATATTCCAGACGGGGGCGTTGATGCCGGTGTCACCGAGCGCGTTGATCAGGTTGACGGTCATCAGGAGGCCGACGGGCAGGCCGAGGGTGCCGGGGCGTTCGTCGGTGGGCAGCAGCGAGACGATGCCGTCCGCGTCGCTGAGCTTCGCGGCCACGGCGGCGCGGTCGTCGTTGGCGTCCAGCACGATCCGCTGCACGTCACCGAGTGCGCCGATGATGTCGGTGTCGTCGATGCCGTCCGTGGTGACGACGGCCCAGGTGCCGGTGAGCTTGCCGGTTCCGAGTCCACGCAACGGCTTCCAGGTCGTGCGGTAACGCCAGGAGTCCGTTGTGGACTGATCACGGCCGGCCTGGCGCCACGTGGTGAGGGCGGGCAGGACGGCGGCGAGCGTGGACTCGTCGAGGTGCAGGCTCTGGGTGAGGGTGGCGAGGTCGGACTGTTCGACGGCCTGCCAGAACGCGGAGTCGACGGGGTCGGACGGGCCGGCGGCGGGATGCTGCGGCGGGCCGATCCAGAAGCGCTCGTGCTGGAACGGGTAGGTGGGCAGGTCGACGCGGTTGGTGCTGGTGAACTGCCACTTCACTGGCAGGCCGCGGACCCAGGCCTCGGCCATCGACGTCAGGACGCGGTGCAGGCCGCCACTGTCGCGGCGCAGCGTGCCGGTGACGACGCCGCGCCTGCCGGCCAGCGCGTCCTGCACGCCCGGCGTGAGGACCGGATGCGAGCTGACCTCGACGAACACCTGGTGTCCGGCACCGATCAGCTGCTCGACGGCGTCGGCGAGGTGGACCGTCTGGCGGAGGTTGGTGAACCAGTATTCGGCGTCGGTGTTCGCGTCGTTCCACTCCCCTGTGACGGTGGAGAGGAACTTCGTGTGCGGGCTCAGCGGCGTGATGCTCGCGAGGTCGTTCAGCACGTCGTCGCGGAGGTCCTCGACCTGGGCCGAGTGCGAGGCGTAGTCGACCTCGATGCGGCGGACCCGGACGTCCTGCTCGACGAGCTTGCCGCACAACGCGTCCAGCGCTTCCAGGTCGCCCGAGACGGCGACGCTGCGCGGTCCGTTCGTGGCGGCGAGGCTGAGGCGATCGCCCCATTCTTCGAGGTGTGGCTGGACTTCGGTGGCGGACAGGCCGATGGACACGATGCTGCCGCGGCCCGACATGACGCGGCCGATGGCCTGGCTGCGCAGGGCGACGACCTTTGCGGCGTCCTCAAGGCTGAGGGCGCCGCTGACCGCCGCGGCGGCGATCTCGCCCTGGGAGTGGCCGATGACGGCGTCGGGGGTGACGCCGTGGTCCTGCCAGACCTCGGCGAGCGACACCATCATCGCCCAGCTCGCGGGCTGGACCACGTCGACGCGGTCGAGGCTCGCGCCGGTGCGGATGACCTCGAGGAGGTTCCAGTCGGTGTGGGGTCGCAAGGCGGCGGCGCATTCGGCCATGCGGGCGGCGAACACTGGTGACTCGTCGAGCAGTTGCGCGCCCATGCCGACCCACTGCGAGCCCTGGCCGGGGAAGATGAACGTGACCTTGCGCTCCAGGTCGGCGATGCCGCGGGCGATCTCCACGCCGTCGATGAGGACCGCGCGGTGGTCGAAGTCCGGGCGGCGGCCGAGGCTGTAGGCGATGTCGGCGGCGGTCGCGGCGTTCGCAGGGTGCGCGGGGTTCGCGGCGTTGGCGGGGTTCGCAGGGCTCGCGGGGTTCGCAGGGCTCGCGTCGAACTCGGCGAGGGCGGCGATCTGGGCGCGCAGGGCGGAGTCGGACTTCGCGGAAACCAGCCACGGAATCGATCCGGATTCGCCGGCCCCCTGGGGGGATTCACCCCCCACTCCAATCGTCCCATGCGAGGGCGTGGGTTCTGGGTTCGCGAGATCGACAACTACCGGGTTGTCCACAGGCGTCGAGTTGTCCACAGAAACCGAGGATGGGGTTGCGGCTTCGAGGATCACGTGGGCGTTCGTACCGCTGATGCCGAACGACGAGACGGCGCAACGGCGTGCGCGGCCGGTGTCGGGCCATGTGGTCGTGTCGTGCAGAAGCGAGAGGGTGCCTGGGCTCCAGTCGACGTGCGTAGACGGCGTGGAGGCGTGGAGGGTGCGCGGCAGGACGCCGTGTTGCAGGGCCATCACCATCTTGATGACGGAGGCGACGCCCGCAGCGGACTGCGTGTGGCCGATGTTCGACTTCACCGAGCCCAGCAGCAGCGGGCGGTCAGCGTCGCGTTCGCGGCCATAGGTGTTGAAGAGGGCTTGTGCCTCGATGGGGTCGCCCAAAGAAGTGCCTGTGCCGTGTGCGTCGAGCGCGTCGACGTCGGCGGGGGTGACGCCTGCGTTGGCGAGGGCTTGCATGATGACGCGTTGTTGTGACGGGCCGTTCGGGGCGGAGAGGCCGTTGGAGGCGCCGTCCTGGTTCACCGCGGAGCCGCGGATGACGGCCAGCACGCGATGTCCGGCGGCGATGGCGTCGGACTGGCGCATCAGCAGCAGCATGCCGATGCCTTCGGAGAGGGTCATGCCGTCGGCGGCGTCGGAGAACGACTTGCAGCGGCCGTCGCGTGCCAGTGCTCGCTGGCGGGAGAAGGCGATCAGCGGCTTCGGGTTGGGCATGATCGTGGCGCCACCGGCGACGGCGAACGCGGACTCGCCTGTGCGCAGCGACTGGCAGGCCAGGTGCATTGCCACCAAAGAGGAAGAACAGGCGGTGTCGACAGTGACGGCGGGGCCTTCGAAGCCGAACACGTAGGCGACGCGGCCGGACAGCACCGACGGCGAGGTGCCGGTGACCTGGTAGCCCTCGGAGCCGCCGTCACCGCCGCCGTACTCGATGTACGAGGAGCCGATGAAGGCGCCGACCTTCTGGCCGCGCAACGCGGCCGGGTCGATGCCCGCGCGTTCGACGGCCTCCCAGGTGGTTTCCAGAAGGAGGCGCTGCTGGGGGTCCATGCCGGTGGCTTCGCGCGGCGAGATGCCGAAGAACGCCGGATCGAAGTCGCCCGCGTCGGGCAGGTAGCCGCCGGCCGTGGTGTAGGTGGTGCCGGGGCGGTCGGGGTCCGGGTCGTACAGCTGCGCCAGGTCGAAGCCGCGGTCCGCCGGGAACTCCGTGATGGCGTCCGTGCCGGCGAGCACCATTTCCCAGAACGCCTCGGGGGTGTTCGCGTCGCCGGGGAAGCGGCAGCTCATGCCGACGATCGCGATCGGTTCGTCCGAGTCCAGCTGGGCGGAGTAGACGACGTCGGCGGAAGCGGCGCCGAGCAGTTCGGCCAGCAGGTGGTCGGCCAGCACGACTGGGGTCGGGTAGTCGAAGACGAGGGTGGCGGGCAACGGCAGACCGGTGGCGTCGGACAGCTTCTTGCGCAGCTCGACGGCGGTCAGCGAGTCGAACCCGATGTCGCGGAACGCGCGGTTCTCCCCCACCTCCTCGACCGAGCTGTGGCCCAGGGTGGCGGCGGCCTCGGCACGCACGAGCTCGATCAGCTTGCGCTGTTGGTCCTCTTCGGACAGTGAACGGAGCTTGCGCGCGAACTCGGAGTCGTCGCGGCGAACCTCCTCGACGACAGTGAGGGCCTTTACGGCCGGCAGGTCGGACAGCAGCGGCGACGGGCGAACCGACGTGAAGAGCGGGAAGTAGGTGTCCCAGTTGATGTCGACGACGGTGACGCAGGTGTCGTCATGCATGACGGCGCGGTTCAGTTCGACAACGGCTTGGTGCGGCTGCAGGAACGTCAGGCCGCGGCGCGCGAGGTTGTCGGACATGGCTTCGTGGGTGGCCATGCCGACCTCGGCCCATGGGCCCCACGCGATCGATGTCGCCCGCAGACCACGTGCGCGCCGAGCCTCGGCGAGGGCGTCGCAGTAGGCGTTCGCGGCACCGTAGGCCGCCTGGCCGCCGCTGCCCCACACGCCCGCGATCGAGCCGAACAGCACGAAGAAGTCGACCTCGCCGACCAGCGAGTCGAGGTTCGCGGCACCGATCACCTTGGCGGACAACACGTCCGCGAAGTCCGGCAGCTCGGTCAGCTCCAGCGGCGCGTGCTGCGCGGCGCCGGCGGTGTGCACAACACCGGACAGGTCGGAGATCCCCGCCAGAACGTCCGAGAGCGCAGCACGGTCGGCGACATCGCAGGCGACGATCGAGACCCGCGGACCGAGCTCCTCCAGCGACGCCTTCAGTTCAGGAGCGCCCGGAGCGTTCATGCCGCGGCGCGAGGTCAGTACCAGACCGGAAACGCCGCGCTCAGCCAGCCAACGAGCGGTCGTGGCACCAAGACCGCCGGTGCCACCGGTGATCAGCACGGTGCCATGCGCGGTGTAGTCGGACGGCAGCGCGTCAACCGGCCGGTGCGCCAGCCGGCGCCCCATGATGCCGGACGAGCGGACCGCCAGCTGGTCCTCGCCGCCCAGGCCGGCGACGCAGGACACGAAGCGGCGCAACGCGTTCTCGTCCAGCACCGCGGGCATGTCGATCAGACCGGCCCAGCGCTGCGGGTACTCGAGGGCGGCCGCGCGGCCGAAGCCCCACACGGCGGCCTGCGCGGGTGAACTGACCGCATCCGAGGTCTCGGCCGCGACCGCGCCGGAGGTCACTGCCCAGATCGGGGCCTCGACCGACTTGACCAGCAGGATCGACTGTTCGAGGCCGGTGGTCAGCACCTGGGCGGGTGACTCGTCCAGTGCGAGCAGGGAAACGACGAGATCGCATTCGGGCACGTCGGCCACGGAGGTCACGATGGTGACCTCGGCGCCGTATGCCGCGAGCACGGCGTGGTAAGGCTCGGCGTCGACGGCCGGGGTCGTCAGAACCACGATGTGGCCGGATAGCACCGGTGTGCCCGTGCTGCGGACCGGTGCCCAGAGCACGCGGTACCGCCACGAGTCGAGCAGGGTCTTCTCCTGGTTGCCCGCGCGCCACGACGACAGGGCCGGGATCAGCGAGTCCAGCGACGAACGCTGCTCCTCCCCCAGCCGTAGCAGCGCCGCGAGCTCGCGGGCGTCGCCGCGCTCGATCGCCGCCCACAGCTTGGCGTCCGCCGGGTCCGTGTCCGTCACGACCGGAGCTGCGGAGCCCAGCGGCCAGTAGTACTCGTGCTGGAACGCGTACGTCGGCAGCGTCACCCGGTGTGCCCGGCCGAAGTACGTCTGCCAGTCCACGGACACGCCGGCCGCGAACAGGCGCCCCAGCGCCAGTGCGACCGATGCCTCTTCCGAACGGTCCTTGCGCAGCACCGGAATCGCGCCGTCGACGAGAGCCGACAGCGCACCTTCCGGACCGATCTCCACGAACGTCGTCACGCCGGCAGCGCGCGCTGCCTCGACGGCGTCGTGGAACCGGACGGCCTCTCGGACGTGCCGCACCCAGTACTCGGATTGTTGAACGATCCTGTCGTCGGATTGTTGAACAATCGTGGCGTGGGATTGTTGAACGATCTCGTTGCGGGATTGTTCAACGGTCTTGTCGTGGGATTGTTCAACAATCCCACAGGTGAACAGCGGGATTGCGGGATTGTTGAACGAAAGGCCGGCGACGACCTGGCGGAACTCGTCGAGCATCGGCTCCATCAGTGGCGAGTGGAACGCGTGCGAGACCGAGAGTTGCTTGGACTTGCGATCGTCGAATTGTTCAACGATCCTACGAACCTCTTGTTCAACGCCCGCGATGGTCAGCGAGGTCGGGCCGTTGATCGCGGCGATGGACACGCCTGGGGTCAGCAGTGGGGTTACCTCGGCCTCGGTGGCCTGAAGTGCGACCATCGCGCCGCCGGTCGGCAGCGCCTGCATGAGGCGAGCGCGGGCGGAGACCAGGGTGCAGGCGTCGTCCAGCGAGAGCACGCCGGCCACGTGGGCGGCGGCGATCTCACCGATCGAGTGGCCGATCACGGCGTTGACCTTGACGCCCCACGACCGGACGAGCCGGAACAGCGCCACCTCGAAGGCGAACAGGGCGAGCTGAGCGTTGCCGGTCTGCCGAAGGTCTTCCTCGGAGGAACCCCACATCACGTCCCGAACGGGCAGCCGATCAAGCACCTCGTCCAACGCCGAGGCGAACACCGGATAGCGCTCGTAGAGTTCGCGGCCCATACCAAGCCGCTGCGAACCCTGACCGGAGAACAGGAACGCCACCTTGCCCGGCGTGACCTCACCCTCCACCACTGCGGCGTCGGGGTTCTCCGTCGCGAGTGCGCCCAGCGACCGCAGCAACGACTCCCGGTCGGCGGCCACGACCGCGGCCCGCTGCTCGAACGCCGAACGCGTCGTCGCCAGCGAGAAAGCCAGGTCGCGCAACGAAACATCAGAAGACTCGACGTAGGAACGCAGCCGAGCCGCCTGACCTCGCACGGCACGCCGGGTGCGACCGGACAACACGAGCGGCACGACAACGTCCGAAGACGCAGAAGACCGGAACGCCGACAGCCGGTGGCTGCTCGATGATGACGTGCGCGTTGGTACCCGAGATGCCGAACGACGAGACTCCCGCGCGCCGTGGCCGATCCACGGCGGGCCAGGAACGCGAGGAGGTCAGCAGTTCGACCGCGCCCTCGGACCAGTCGACGTGCGAGGACGCCGAGGTGACGTGCAACGTCTGCGGCAGCACGCCGTGCCGCATCGCCTGCACCATCTTGATCACGCCGGCGACACCGGCGGCGGCCTGGGTATGGCCCATGTTCGACTTCACCGAGCCGAGCAGCAGCGGTTCCGAGCGGTTCTGCCCGTAGGTCGCGAGCAACGCCTGCGCCTCGATCGGGTCGCCCAGCGTCGTACCGGTGCCGTGCGCCTCGACAACGTCCACTTCGGACGTTGCCAGACCTGCGTTCGCCAGTGCGGCACGGATGACCCGCTGCTGAGCCGGGCCGTTCGGGGCCATCAGGCCGTTGGAGGCACCGTCCTGGTTCACCGCCGAACCACGGACCACCGCCAGTACGGGGTGTCCGTTGCGCACGGCGTCCGACAGGCGCTCCAGCACCACGACACCGGCACCCTCGGACCAGCCCACACCGTCGGCCGAGTCGGAGAACGCCTTGCAACGGCCGTCGGGCGCCAGCCCGCGCTGCCGGGAAAACTCGATCAGCGCGGTCGGCGTCGACATGACCGTGACGCCACCGGCCAGCGCCAGCGAGCACTCACCGGCACGCAAAGCCTGCATCGCCCAGTGCATCGCCACGAGCGAGGACGAACACGCGGTGTCAACGGTGACCGCCGGACCTTCAAGGCCCAGCGTGTAGGAAACTCGACCGGACACAATGGACGGTGAGGTTCCCGAGCCCTGGAAGCCCTCGAAGTCACCGCCGGCCAGCCGCGCGCCGTAATCGTTGTACATCACGCCCGCGAACACGCCGGTCTGCGTGCCGCGCAACGACACCGGGTCGATCCCGGCGTGCTCGATCGCCTCCCACACGACCTCCAGCAGGATGCGCTGCTGCGAGTCCGTGCCCAGCGCCTCGCGGGGAGACATCCCGAAGAACCCGGCGTCGAACTCGCCGGCGTCGTGCAGGAAGCCACCCGACCGCGAGTAGGTCGTGCCGGGGTGGTCGGGGTCAGGGTGATAGAGGTTCTCGAGGTCCCAGCCGCGGTTCGACGGCAGGCCGGACACCGCGTCGCCGGCCTCGGACACCAGGCGCCACAGGTCATCCGCCGACCCGATGCCGTCCGGGTAACGGCAGCCCATCCCGACGATCACGATCGGGTCGTCGGACGCGGCGGCCTGAACCGTCACGGGCACAACGACATCGGCCGCGCCGTCGAACAGCTCGTCCAGCAGGTGCGCGGCCAGTGCGACCGGGGTCGGGTAGTCGAACACCATCGTCGCAGGCAGCCGCAGGCCGGTGACCGCGGTGAGCTGGTTGCGCAGCTCGACGGCGGTCAGCGAGTCGAAGCCCAGGTCCTGGAACTGCCGGGCCGACTCGATCTCGTCGGCACCGGAATGCCCGAGCACCGCCGCGACCTGGCCGCGGACCAGCTCCAGCACCGCGTCCGAGCGTTCCTCCGCGCCAAGCCCGGACAGCCGGCGGATCAACGTGTCCGCGGTCTCCGAACCTGAGGCAGTGCGCCGCGCCCGCACGCGGATCAGGCCGCGCAGCAACGGCGGCACCTCGCCGCGTTGCCGCAGTGTGGCCAGGTCCAGCCGCGCCGGAACCAGCACCGCCGCGGCGGAAGCGACACTGCGGTCGAACAATCCCAGGCCCTGTTCGACGGTCAGCGGCGGCATGCCGGACCGCGTCATACGCTCGGCGTCCGCGTCGGTGAGCATGCCCTCCTGGGCCCACGCACCCCACGCCAGCGACACCGTGTGCACACCCTGCGCCCGCCGGTACTCGGCCAGCGCGTCGAGGAAGTGGTTGCCGGCCGCGTAGTTCGCCTGACCGGCCGTGCCCCAGGTGCCGGCCAGCGAAGAGAACAGCACCAGCGGCACGGAAGGCAGCGCGGTGGCGAGGTTCCAGGCGGCGTCGACCTTGGGCCGCAGCACGGTGTGCAGGCGCTCCGGCGTCAACGACGAGATCATGCCGTCGTCGAGCACGCCGGCGCTGTGCACGACGGCCGAAATCTCGTGCTCGGCAACCAGATCCGCCAGCGACTGAGCGTCTGCGACGTCGCACGCGACAACGGAAACGCTGGCGCCCAACGACTCCAGTTCAGAGACGTCACCCGTGCCACGACGGCTGACCAGCAGCAGTTCGCGAACGCCGTGCTCAGTGACCAGGTGCCGGGCGATCGACCTTGCCGAGGCCGCCGGTACCGCCGGTGATCAGGACCTTCGAACCCCACTCGACCGGGGTCTCCTCGATCTCGGCGCGGGCCAGGCGAGGTGCGTAGACCTCGCCGTCGCGCAACGCCAGCTGTGGCTCCTCGGAACCGACCGCGGCGGCGAAAGCGGCGCGTGAAGCGTCGGTGCCGTCGAGCTCGATCAGCGCGAAGCGGCCGGGCGACTCGGACTGTGCCGACCGCACCATGCCCCACACCGCGGCGGAAGCGAGGTCGGCGCTGCTCGTCACGAAGACGAGCCGCTCCTCGCGTTCTTCCTGCAGTAGCCCGAGAACGCGCTCGGTCAACGAGTGCACCGAGGAGACAACGCCCTCATCGCCGAGCACCGGAACGACAACAACGGCTGAGCCAGCGGTGCCGCCCAGGCCGAAGATGTCCTCGCCCAGCACCGAGAACGCGGCGTCGGCTGCGGGAACCGTCACCGGCACCCAGTCGACCTGGAACAGCGAGTCACGGTCCACAGAGGACTCGGCAGCGACGGCACGCACCACCAGTGAGTCGACCGAGGCGACTGGCGCACCGGCGCCGTCGACCGCGGCGATCGCGTAGGCGTTGTCGCCTGTGCGGGTCAGACGGACCCGCAGCGTGGAGGCGCCGGTCGCGTGCAGTGACACGCCCTCCCACGAGAACGGCAGCCCGGCCTCGCCTTCGCCTGAGACGAGAGCCGCGTGCAGCGCCGAGTCGAGCAGCGCGGGGTGCAGGCCGAAGCCGGCGGGGTCAGTGCCTTCGGGCAGCGCGACTTCGGCGTAGACGACGCCGTCCGCACCACGCCAGGCCTGCCGCAGTCCTTGGAACACGGACCCGTACTCGAAGCCCATGGCGGCGAAGTTGTCGTAGCAGCCCCCGATGTCCAGTGGTGTAACCCCAGCGGGGGGCCACACCGAGGTGTCGAAGGCGACCTCGCGTGCGGGAGCACCCAACAGACCGATGGCGTGCTGCGTCCACGGCTCGTCGTCGGCGCCCTCGGTCCGCGAGTAGATCTTCACGGTGCGGCGGCCGGACGCGTCGGCGTTGCCGATCCACAGCTGCATCTGCACGCCGCCGCGTTCGGGCACGATCAGCGGAGCCGTCAGCGTCAGTTCTTCGACGCGGTCGCAGCCAACCTCGTCACCGGCCCTGATCGCGAGTTCCAGGTAGGCCGTGCCGGGCAGCAGTACCGCGCCGCGCACCGCGTGATCGACCAGCCACGGGTGCGTGCGCCGAGTCAGCCGGCCGGCGAGCAGGGCGCCGTCCTGGTCCGCGAACGAGACCGTCGCGGTGAGCAACGGGTGTTGCGCCGCACCGAGTCCGGCGGCGCGCGGGTCGTGGAAGCCGCCGCCTCCCTTGGGCCAGTAGCGTTTCGTCTGGAACGCGTACGTCGGCAGGTCGACGCGTTTCGCGCCGGTCCGCGCGAAGTACGCCTCCCAGTCGATCTTCGTACCGCGGACGTGCAGGGCGGCCAGCGCGGACGTGATCGCCTCGACCTCGTCGCGGTCCTTGCGCAGCAACGGGATGGCGGCGATGTCGTCGGCGGTTTCCTGCGCCATCGCGGACAGGACACCGTCCGGGCCGATCTCCAGGAACTGGGATACGCCGTGCGCGGTGAGCCAGCTGATGCCGTCCGCGAACCGGACTGCCTCGCGGACGTGCCGCACCCAGTAGTCGGCCGAGGTGATCTGTTCGACGCGGGCCTGCTCGCCGGTGACGTTCGAGACCAGCGGGATGATCGGCGCTTCGAAGGTCAGCTCGGCGACGACCGCGCGGAACTCGTCGAGCATCGGCTCCATGAGCGGCGAGTGGAAGGCGTGGCTCACGGGCAGCCGGCGGGTCTTGCGATCGTTGAATTGTTCAACGATCCTACGAGTCTCTTGTTCAACACCTGCGATGACGAGCGAGTGCGGGCCGTTGATCGCGGCGATGGAGACGCCTGGGGTCAGTAGTGGGGTTACCTCGTCCTCGGTGGCCTGGATCGCGATCATCACGCCGCCGGACGGCAGCGCCTGCATCAGGGTGGCGCGGGCGGTGACGAGCTTCGCCGCGTCTTCAAGGCTGAACACGCCGGCGACGTGCGCGGCGGCGATCTCACCGATGGAGTGGCCGGCCACGAAGTCGGGCTTCAGGCCCCACGATTCGACGAGGCGGTAGAGGGCGACCTCGATCGCGAACAGCGCCGGTTGCGTGTACCTGGTCTGGTCGAGCTCGCCGGAGCCCCAGATGATCTCTCTGAGGGCCGGGTCGAGGTGCTGGAGCACCGCGTCGAACGCCTCGGCGAAGACCGGGAAGCGGGCGTGGAGGTCGCGGCCCATTCCGAGGCGCTGCGCGCCCTGGCCGGTGAACAGGAATGCCTGTTTCGCGCGCGCGGCCGTGCCCTGGGTCAGGCCAGGGGCGGGCGTGCCGGCGATGAGCGCTTCCAGGCCGGTGCGGAGGTCGCCGACGATCGCGGCGCGGTGGTCGAACGACGCACGGGTCGTGGCCAGCGAATAGGCCAGGTCGAGTTCATCTGTGGTGTCGACGGTTTGGAGCAGACGCTCGGCCTGCGCGCGCAAGGCTTCCCGCGAGCGCCCGGACACGAGGATCGGCACCGGCCCGCGATGGTCGGCGATCTCCCCGCCGGCCTGCTCCCCGCCAGCCTGCTGAATCGATACGGATTCGCCGGCCCCCTGGGGGGAGATACCCCCCACTCCGATCGTCCCACGAGGGGCGGACGGGTTCGGCGGTTGAAGATCGGCATCCGCGGGGTTGTCCACAGGGGCCGGGTTGTCCACAGGTTCGAAGGTTGGGGCTTGCTCGATGATCGTGTGTGCGTTAGTGCCGGAGAGGCCGAACGACGACACGGCGGCGCGGCGGGGCTGGCCGGTCGCGGGCCACGGGGTGTTCTCGGTGGCCAGCCGGACGGCGCCGGCCTCCCAGTCGACGTGGGTGGACGGGGTGTCCGCGCCCAGGGTCTGGGGCACGACGCCGGCTCGGATGGCCATGATCATCTTGATCACGCCGGCCACACCGGCGGCGGCCTGGGTGTGACTGATGTTCGACTTGATCGAGCCCAGCAGCAGGGGGTGTTCCGGGGAGCGGTTGCGGCCGTAGGTGGCGAGCAGGGCCTGGGCCTCGACGGGATCGCCCAGGACTGTGCCGGTGCCGTGGGCTTCTACGACGTCGATCTGGTCGCTGGTCAGGCGGGCGTTCACGAGAGCGGCCTGGATGACGCGTTGCTGTGACGGGCCGTTCGGGGCGGTCAGGCCGTTGGACGCGCCGTCCTGGTTGACGGCGGAACCGCGTAGGACGGCCAGCACCTCGTGGCCGTTCTTGCGCGCGTCTGACAGGCGTTCCAGGACGAGCATGCCGACGCCCTCGGACCAGCCGGTGCCGTCGGCGGAGTCGGCGAACGAGCGGCAGCGGCCGTCGGAGGACAGGCCGCCCTGGCGGGAGAACTCTACGAAGGTCGCGGGGTTCGCCATGACGGTGACGCCGCCGGCCAGGGCGAGGGAGGACTCGCCGGCGCGCAGTGACTGCATGGCGAGATGCATTGCCACCAAAGAGGAAGAGCAGGCGGTGTCCAGGGTGACGGACGGGCCGACGAAGCCGAGGGTGTAGGAGATGCGGCCCGAGATGACGGAGTTGGAGCTGCCGAGCAGCACCATGCCCTCGCCGCCCTCGCCGGGGCCGAGCTGGTAGTCCTGGTTCATCGCGCCCGCGAAGACGGCGGTCTGGCTGCCCTTCAGCAACTGCGGGTCGATGCCCGCGCGCTCCAGGGCCTCCCACGTCACCTCCAGCAGCACGCGCTGCTGGGGGTTCATGCCGAGCGCCTCGCGGGGTGAGATGCCGAAGAAGTCGGCGTCGAACTCGCCGGCGCCCTCCAGGAAACCGCCCTGGTCGCTCGACGACAGCGCGAGCATCTCGGGATCCCAGCCGCGGTCGGTCGGGAACGCGCGGATGCCGTGCTCGCCGTTCACGACCATGCGCCACAGATCTTCGGGACCGCGCACGCCGCCGGGGAAGCGGCAGCCGATGCCGACTACGGCGATCGGTTCCGCCGCGGCCGCTTCGAGATCCTGCAGGCGCCGCTTGGTGCGCTGAAGGTCCGTACTGGCCCGGCGGAGGTAGTCCCGGAGCTTCTGTTCGTTGTCCATCCCTCAACCCATCTCGAGACGCGACCTGCCAGGAATCCTCGCGCTGGACCGCCTGGCATACCCCTAGAAACACGTCGGGGCGCCCCTACTACGAGGACGCCCCTGACAGAGAAAGCACTTACCAGGTAACGGGAAGCTCACGCAGCGAGTAGACGATCGCGCCGTCGCGGAAACGCAGTTCGTCCGCCGGTTTCGCCAGCCGCAGATCCGGCATGCGGGTGATCAGCGTCTGCAACGCGACCTGAAGTTCCACCCGGGACAGGAACTTCGCGATGCAGCTGTGGATGCCGTGCCCGAACGCCAAAGGCGTCGAATCTTTTCGCGTGATGTCCAACGCGTCCGCGTCGGCGTAGACGGACTCGTCGCGGTCCGCGGACGACAGCAGCGCGATGATCCCCTCCCCTGCCTTGATCGGCTGGCCGGCGATCTCCAGGTCCACTTTGGCCACCCGGCCGACACCGCACTGCATGACGTTCTGGTGCCGCAGCAGTTCCTCGACGGCGCCGACGATCAGGTCCGGGTTCTCGCGCAGCTTCGTCAGCTGCTCCGGGTGTTCCAGCAGCGTCAGGATGCTCAGCGCGATCGACGACGCCGTCGTGTCGTAGCCGGCCGAGAGCAGCATCATGCCGATGACGACGGCCTCTTCACGCTTCAGCTCACCCGCGGCCATCTGGTTCGCCACGAGCCGGCCGAGGACGTCGTCGGTCTCGTTCCCGGCGGCGGCCTCCTTCTCCTTCTGTGCCACCAGCTTCGTCAGGTAGCCGAACAGCGCGCCCGCGGCCGCGTTGCGGTGGGCCTGCGAGGAGGTCGTCTCGACCAGGGTGTTGATCCAGCGGCCGAACGCCAGGCGGTCCTTGTAGGGCACGCCGAGCAGCTCGCACACCACGGTCAACGGGATCGGGCGCGCGAAATGCGTGATCAGGTCGACCGGCTGGGGCAGCTTCAGGATCGCGTCGATCCGCTCGTCCACCAGCTTCTGCGCGGACGGCCGTACTTCCTCGGCCTTCTTCTTGGTGAACATCGACATGATCATGCGCCGGTAGCGGGTGTGGTCCGGCGGGTCGACCGTGACGAACGCGCCCGGCTGCGGGTCGACCGGGAACAGGTACCGCGGGTAGCCGGGGTTCAGCACCTCGGCGGAGAACCGGTCCGTGTCAGCCAAAAGTGCCCGGACGTCGTGGTAGCGGGCGACCAGCCAGGCCGTGTCGCCCGCGGGTGTGGTGACCTTCTGGACCGGCCGGTCGGCACGCAACCGGGCGTACTCCGGCGGCAGGTCCAGCGGGTGCCGGGCGTCGCGGGCGAACGGGAACGGGCACGCCTGGGCCGGCGCGACTACTTCTTCCGTCATCGCGGGAACCTTTAGTCGGAGGTGCGGAATCGGTTGATCGCGTCGATGTTTCCGGCGCGCAGCTCGTGGTCCAGCACACCGAGCCCCTCGGACGGCGCCAGGCAGAGCACGCCGACCTTGCCCTGGTGCGCGTTGCGGTGCACGTCGTGCGCGGCCTGCCCGGTCTCGTCGAGCGAGTACACCCTGGACAGAGTCGGGTGGATCTTTCCCTTGGCCACCAACCGGTTCGCTTCCCACGCCTCGCGGTAGTTCGCGAAGTGCGAGGAGACGATGCTCTTCAGGTTCATCCACAGGTAGCGGTTGTCGTACTGGTGCATGTAACCCGACGTGGACGCGCAGGTGACGATCTTGCCGCCCTTGCGTGCCACGAACACCGAGGCGCCGAACGTTTCCCGGCCGGGGTGCTCGAACACGATGTCCGGGTCGTCGCCACCGGTCAGCTCGCGAATGCGGGCACCGAAGCGCTTCCACTCGCGCGGATCCTGCTCGTGCTCGTTCTTCCAGAACCGGTAGCCCTCAAGAGAACGGTCGATGATCAGCTCCGCACCCATCGAACGGCAGATCTCGGCCTTCTCCGGCGATGACACGACGCAGACAGGAGTGGCGCCACCGTTCAACGCGAACTGCGTGGCATAGGAACCGAGACCGCCGGACGCGCCCCAGATCAGGACCGTGTCGCCCTGCTTCATGTTGGCGCCGTTGACAGACACGAGCTGGCGGTAGGCGGTGGAGTTGACCAGACCGGGTGAGGCGGCCTCTTCCCAGGTCAGGTGCTCGGGTTTCGGCATGAGCTGGTTCGCCTTCACCAGCGCCAGGTCGGCGAGCCCGCCGAAGTTCGTCTCGAAACCCCAGATCCGCTGCTGCGGGTCGAGCATCGTGTCGTTGTGCCCGTCCGGCGCCTCCAGCGGCACGTCCAGGCAGTGCGCGACCACCCGGTCGCCTGGCTGCCACACCGTCACACCGGGTCCGACGCGCAGCACGACACCGGCGAGGTCGGAGCCGACGACGTGGTAGGGCAGGTCGTGGCGGCCACCCAGCCTGCGCAGGAACCCGAAGGTCGGCATCGGCTCGAAGATCGAGGTCCACACGGTGTTGTAGTTGATCGCGGACGCCATCACGGCGACCAGCGCTTCACCGGGGGCCAGTTCGGGCGTCGCGACGTCGCGCAGCTTCAGCGACCGCCGCGGATCCTTGTCGCGGGTCTCGAGACCGGCGAACATGTCCGCGTCGCTCTCCTCGACCACGACGGCGCGATAGCTCTCGGGCACCGGCAGGGCCTCGAAGTCCCGCGCCACCGCGTCGTCCGATTCGATGGCGCTCAGGATCTCGCTCATGCCGTTCACCGTAGGAGCGAGAACGCTAGGGAATGCCCGCGAGAATCCGGTCCGGAAGTCTAGGGAATGCCGGTACCGGAACTGCGGTGTGCTGGTCCGTGTGCTCGTCAGATTCCTGAACCGCCACCTCCGGCCGTACCGGGGGACACTGCTGCTCCTGGTGGTCCTGCAGCTGGTCCAGACGGCCGCGACCCTGCTGCTGCCCACGCTCAACGCGCAGATCATCGACAACGGTGTGCTCCGGGGCGACGCCGGCTACATCTGGGGCACCGGCCTCACCATGCTCGCGGTGGCCGCGGTGCAGATCCTCACCGCGACCGGCGCGATGCTGCTCAGCTCCCGCGCGTCCGCGGGCCTCGGCCGCGACCTGCGGGCGAAGGTGTTCGGCAAGGTCATGAACCTGTCGGCGCGCGAGGTCGACCAGATCGGCGCGCCGTCGCTGATCACCAGGACGGTCAACGACGTCCAGCAGGTGCAGAGCATCGTGCTGACCACGTCCGATGTGGCCGTGTCGGCGATCATCATGTGCTTCGGCGGTATCGCGCTGGCGCTGGTGCAGGACGTGCCGGTGTCCTCGATCCTGATCGTGCTGGTCGTGATCGTCATCGGTCGGGCTCGCGCTGATGCTGAAGCGGCTCTCACCGTTCTACGAGCGCATGCAGAGATATCTGGACCGCATCAACCACCTGCTGCGCGAGCAGATCACCGGGGTGCGGGTGATCCGGGCGTTCGTCCGCGACCCGCACGAACGCGGCCGCTTCGACGACACCAACCGCGCCCTGTACGGCACGACGCTGCGGGTCGGGCGGATCATGGCGACGCTGCCGGTGATGGTCATGACCGTGATGAACGTGCTGACCGTCGCGATCATCCTGTTCTCCGGTCACCGCATCGACGACGGCTCCATGCAGCTCGGCGCGCTGCTCGCGTTGCTGTCCTACGTCACGCTGATCATCGTCGCGATCATCATGACGATGCTGGTCTTCACCGAGGGACCGCGCGCCGCGGTGTCCGCGGCGCGCGTGGACGAGGTGCTGCGAGCGGAGTCCAGCATCGCCACACCGGGGAAACCGGTCAGCGACATGGCCACGCGTGGGCATCTGGAGCTGCGCGGCGCCACGTTCGGCTATCCGGGCGCGGAGAAACCGGTGCTGCGGGACATCAGCCTCGTCGCACGGCCGGGCGAGACGGTCGCGATCCTCGGCAGCACGGGCAGCGGCAAGTCGACCCTGCTGTCGCTGGCGCTGCGGCTTTACGACGTCACGGACGGCGAAGTGCGGATCAACGGCGTGGATATCCGTGACCTGGATCCGCTGGCACTGCACCGAGTCATCGGGTACGTGCCGCAGAAAGCGCACCTCTTCAGCGGCACGATCGCGTCGAACCTCCGTTACGGCAAGGAAGACGCCACCGACGAGGAACTGTGGCACGCGCTGGAGATCGCGCAGGCGGCCGAGTTCGTGCGGCCGCTCGGGCTGGACGCGCCGATCACGCAGGGCGGCTCGACCGTCTCAGGTGGACAGCGGCAACGGCTCGCCATCGCGCGGGCCCTCGTGCGGCGCCCCGAGATCTACCTGCTCGACGACTGCTTCTCCGCGCTCGACGCCGGCCACCGAGGCGAGGCTGCGGGCGGCGCTGGCCCGTGAGCTGGGCGACGCCACGATCCTGCTCGTCACCCAGCGGATCAGCACCGTCGAGGCGGCGTCGCGCGTCATCGTGCTGGAGGACGGCCAGATCGTCGGCACCGGCACGCACGCCGAGCTGCTCGGCGGCAACCAGACCTACCGGGAGATCGCCCTCTCCCAGCCCGTTGGAGAGGCCGTCCGATGACACTTCTCGCCGATCCCGAAGCTCCGGTCACCGCACCGGAAAAGAAGAAACCGAGCACGACGAAGCGGCTCTTCGGGTTGCTGGCGCCGTATCGGGGCCGGGTGGTCCTGATCGGGTTGCTGTCCGTCGCGTCGATCGGGCTGAACCTGCTCGGCCCGATCCTGCTCGGCCGGGCCACCGACCTCATCTTCGCCGGCCTGGTCAGCCGCGGCCTGCCCGCGGGCACCGGCGAGGAGCAGGTCCTCGCCGAGCTGCGGGCGCAGGGCAAGGACACGCTCGCCAACGTCATCAGCACCGTCGACGTCGTGCCCGGCCAGGGCGTCGACTTCGGCGCGCTCGGCCGGCTGCTGCTGATCATCCTCGGCCTGTACCTGGTCGGGTCGCTGTTCATGCTCGTACAGGGCTGGGTCGTCACGAACATCGTGCAGCACGCGGTCTTCAAGCTGCGCGAGGAGATCGACGCGAAGCTGACCAGGCTTCCGCTGGCCTACTTCGACCGCAACCCGCGCGGCGAGGTGTTGTCCCGGGTCTCCAACGACGTCGACAACCTGCAGCGGACCGTGCAGCTGTCGATCGGGCAGATGCTCACCTCGGTGGTGTCGGTGTTCGGCGTGCTGGCGATCATGCTGGTGATCTCCGTCGAGCTCGCCGTGCTGGTGCTGGTCTGCGTGCCGATCGCGCTGGTGCTGGCCGCGTGGATCTCCAAGCGGGCCATGCCGAAGTTCGCCGAGCAGTGGCGGTCGACGGGTGCTCTGAACGCGCACGTCGAGGAGATGTACAGCGGGCACGCGCTGATCACCGCGTTCGGGCGGCAGGAGCAGGCGGCCGCGGAGTTCGCGCAGCGCAACGAGGTCATGTACCGGTCGTCGTTCAGCGCGCAGGCGATCTCCGGGCTGATCGGGCCCGCGACCCGGTTCATCACCGACCTCAACTACGTGCTGGTGGCCGTCGTTGGCGCGCTGCGGGTGGCGACCGGCTCGGTGTCGATCGGTGACGTGCAGGCGTTCATCCAGTACTCCGGCATGTTCTCGCGGCCGATCATCGACGTCGCGAACTTCTCCGGCCAGCTGCAGTCCGGTCTCGCGTCCGCCGAGCGGGTCTTCGAGCTGCTCGACGAGCCGGAGCAGTCACCGGCGCCCACCAGGCCCGCGACTGTCGCGCCGGTGCGCGGACACGTCGAGTTCTCGCACGTGTCGTTCCGCTATACGCCGGAAAAGCCGTTGATCGACGACCTGTCGCTGACCGCGGCGCCCGGTCAGCTCGTCGCGATCGTCGGGCCGACCGGTGCCGGCAAGACGACGCTGGGCAACCTGCTGTTGCGGTTCTACGACCTCGACAGTGGACGGATCCTGTTGGACGGCACCGACATCACCTGCCTGACCCGGGAAGACCTGCGGTCCGCGATCGGGCTGGTCTCGCAGGACACGTGGCTGTTCGAGGGCACCATCGCGGAGAACATCGCGTACGGGCGGCCTGGCGCGACCCGCGAGGAGATCGTGGCCGCTGCCCGGGCGATGTGCGTGGACCGGTTCGTGCGGTCGCTGCCCGACGGCTACGACACCGTGCTCGACGAGGAGCACGGCGGATTGTCCGCGGGTGAACGTCAGCTGATCACGCTGGCGCGCGCGTTCCTCGCCCAGCCGGCGATTCTGCTGCTGGACGAGGCGACGTCGTCGATCGACACCCGCACGGAAGTCCTGATCCAGCAGGCGATGACGTCGTTGCGGGCCGGGCGGACGAGCTTCGTGATCGCGCACCGGCTGTCCACGATCCGCAACGCGGACCTGATCGTCGTGATGGACCAGGGTGCGGTCGTGGAACGCGGCACGCACGAGGAGTTGCTGGCGGCCAAGGGTTTCTACGCCCACCTCTACTCGGCCTGAATTCGTTCGTCACCGGGCCGGGCGGGTGTCAGGCTGAGACGCATGACCGCTTCTCCGCGCATCGACACCCCGCTCGGCCCGGTGACGTTCGTGGTGCGGTGCGGCGGGGCGGACGTGGATCTGACGCTCGGCCCGGCCGGGGCCTCGGTCCCCAGCGACTACCCGCCGGTGACACTGTGGACCGCGACGTGGCGTTTCACCGCACGGCAGGCGGTGACCAGGCTGGAGGTCACCGCCGGTCTGACGGCGACGGCACCGGGCGTCGACGGTGGGCCGGACTCCGGTGAACGCCTCGACGCCGTCACTTTCGAGAACGCGATGGCTGTCGTGTCCGTCGGCGGGCCGAGCGAGGAACGGCTACTCGGGGAATTCGGGCTCGAGTGCCGCGTGCGCTACCTCGACGACGGCACGGTGAGCTGGATGTTGCCCGGCCTCGAACCCGCCGGTACCGCCCAGCTGACCCTCGCGGTGGCGTGGAGCGGGCCGACCGACCTCCCCGCGACGTGGTGGGCCGTCGATCTGCCCTGACCCAGCACGAGCAAATCCCCCGGTGAACGCGAAAGGAGGTCCACAGCCGCACGCCAACAGCGGCTGTGAACCTCCGGGAGGTGGCTTCTACCAGCTGGCGGCGGCCAGCAGCTCGCCGTACTGGTGTTCGGTGGCGACGTGCTTGAGGTCGGCCTCCACCATCATCTTCATCAGCGTGGAGAAGTCGACCTCGGGCTTCCAGCCGAGCTCACCACGCACGCGCGTGGTGTCGGCGCACAGGATCTCGACCTCGGCCGGCCGGACCAGCACCGGGTCGATGTAGACGTGGTCCTCCCAGTTGAGGCCGACGTGGCCGAACGCCAGGCGGACGGCGTCACGCACCGAGTGCATCTCACCGGTGCCGACGACGTAGTCCTCGGCCTCCTCCTGCTGCAGCATCATGTGCATCGCGCGCACGTAGTCGCCCGCGAAACCCCAGTCGCGCAACGCGTCCAGGTTGCCCAGCGCCAGCTTGTCCTGCAGGCCCTGCTTGATCTTCGCGACGCCGAGCGAGATCTTGCGGGTCACGAACTCGGCGCCCCGGCGCGGTGACTCGTGGTTGAACAGGATGCCGCCGACGGCGTACATGCCGAACGACTCGCGGTAGTTGCGGGTGATGAAGTGGCCGTAGGCCTTCGCCACGCCGTACGGGCTGCGGGGGTGGAAGATCGTGGTCTCGCGCTGCGGGGTCTCGGCGGCCTTGCCGTACATCTCCGACGACGAGGCCTGGTAGAAGCGGATGTTCTTGGCGGCCCGGCCGTTGTTGCGGCTGCTGGACAGGCCCGAGACGATGCGGATGGCCTCCAGCACGCGCAGCACGCCCATGGCGTTGACCTCGGTGACGAGCTCGGCCTGCTGCCACGACATCGGCACGAACGAGATGGCGCCGAGGTTGTAGACCTCGTCCGGCTGCACCAGGTCCACAGCGGACACCAGCGACGCCTGGTCCATCAGGTCACCGTCCACGAAGGACAGTTCCGACATGAGCCGCGAGACCCGCATCTTGTGCGGGTTCGCCTGTCCCCTGACGAGTCCCCACACCTCGTAGCCCTGTTTCAGCAGGTGCTCGGCGAGGTAGGACCCGTCCTGCCCGGTGATTCCGGTGATCAGTGCGCGCCTGGCCATCCCGTTTCCTCTCATCACCCTTAACGAGGTCCGCAACGGGACGGACCTGAATCTCCTGTCAAATTAGGGGTTCCGGCACTAGGGGATTCGCCGGAAACGAGCGCCGCGACCGCGCTGCGGTGCTCCGCCAGAAAGAAGTGCCCGCCGGGGAACACGCTGAGTGAGAACGGGCCGCTCGTGCGTTCCCGCCACCGCTCGACCTCGTCGACCGCGGCCTTGGGGTCGGCGTCGCCGGTCAGCGCGGTGACCGGGCAGCCCAGCAACGGACCCGGCCGGTAGCGGTAGGTCTCCGCGGCCCGGTAGTCGGCGCGGATCGCCGGGAGCACCATCCTGACCAGCTCCTCGTCGTCGAACACCCGCGCGTTCGTACCGGCGAGCCGGCGGACCTCGGCGATCAGGCCGGCGTCGTCGCGCTGGTGCACCCGGTCGTCCCGCACGATCTGCGGGGCGCGGCGGCCGGAGACGAAGAGGCGCTCGGGCTCGCGCCGGAGGGCGACCTCGAACGCGATCATGGCGCCCATGCTGTGGCCGAAGAGGTGTAGCGGGCGGTCGCGGCTCAGCAGGGGCGCGATCTGGTCGGCCAGGCCGCGGATGTCGTCGATCAGGGGCTCTGATCTGCGGTCCTGCCGGCCGGGGTACTGGACCGCGACCAGTTCGAGGCGGCCCTGGAGGTGCTGGGCGAACGGCTGGTACCAGCCGGCCGCGCCGCCCGCGTGCGGGAAGCAGATCAGCCGGGGAGCACCGGCCGGTGCCTCGGTGAGTCGCCGGAGCCAGAGGCCGGTGTCGAGTGTGCCGGGATCGAGTGTGCCGGGATCGAGTGTGGACGCCACAGCGTCGATGCAAACACCGTTCGGGCTGAGGAAACGCCTGGAAACGGCTAGGTTGGCCGGTATGGGCAAGTCCCCGGCTGTGGAGCTCGAGGTGGAGGACCGCGTGGTGCGGATCTCCAACCCCGACCGCGTCTACTTTCCCGCGCGCGGCGAGACGAAACTGGATCTCGCGAACTACTACCTGTCCGTCGGCGACGGAATCGTCCGCGCGCTGCGGGAACGGCCGTGCATGCTGCACCGCTTTCCCGAGGGCGTGACCGGCGAGAAAGTGCACCAGAAAAGGCTTCCGCACGGCGCACCACCGTGGGTGCGGACCGTGCGGGTGCATTTTCCGCGCTACAACCGCCATGCGGACGAACTGTGCGTCTCGCACATCGCCGACGTGATCTGGGCGGTGCAGATGTCCACTGTGGAGTTCCACCCTTGGAACTCGCGGGCGGCGGACACGGAGAAGCCCGATGAGTGGCGCATCGACCTCGATCCCGGCCCTGACTGCTCGTTCGACCGGGTGCGGCGGGTGGCGTTGGTGGTGCAGGAGGTACTGGCCGACCTGGGTGCGGTGGGGTTCCCGAAGACCTCCGGGTCGAAGGGGCTGCACATCTACGTGCGGATCGAGCCCACCTACGGGTTCCAGGACGTGCGGAAGGCGGCTTTGGCGTTCGCGCACGAGGTCGAACGGCGTGCGCCCGACGACGTGGAGACCGCGTGGTGGCGCAAGGACCGCGATCCTGCGCTGGTTTTCGTGGACTACAACCAGAACACGCGCGACCGGACCATCGCCAGCGCCTACTCGGTGCGTGGCTATCCCGAGGCCACCGTGTCCACGCCGATCCGGTGGGACGAGGTCCCCGACGTGGATCCGCGCGACTTCACGATCGCCACCGTGCCGAAGCGCTACGCCGAACTGGGCGACCTGCACGCGGGGATCGACGACGCGGTGTGGTCCATTGAGCCGCTGCTGGAGTGGGCCGCGCGAGACGAACTCGAGGTGCCGGATGAACAGTGATCCAGTGAAGTTCTCCTCGCTCGACCAGCCGCTGTTCGGCGGCACGCTCAAAGGCGACCTGGTGGAGTACCTGGACTTCGTCGCCGACCGGTTCGTGCCGGTGCTCGCCGGGCGGCCGCTGTCGGTGTGGCGGATCCTGCGCGGGCAGGACCCGTTCATGCAGAAGAACGTGCCCAAGTACACGCCGTCGTTCGTCCGCACCGTCGAGGTGTGGGCCGAGGCCTCGCACCGGCAGATCAAGTACGCGTTGTGCGACGACAAGCAGACGCTGATGTGGTTCGCGAACCAGCGCGCCGTCGAGTACCACGTGCCGCTGTTCCTCGGCGATCACCAGACGCACATGGTGCTCGACATCGACCCGCCCGAGGGGTCCGATTTCCAGGTGGTGGTGAAGTCGGCGTTCCTGATCCGGCAGGCGCTGGCCGACTGCGGGCTCTCCGGTGCCGTGAAGACCAGTGGCGCCAAGGGTGTGCACATCTTCGTGCCGCTCGACAAGCACGATCCCGACGACGTGGCCGCGGCGACCCGGGCCGTGGCGGCGCGGGCGGAGAAGCTCGATCCCGCGCTTGCCACCACCGCCTACATCCGGGCGGAGCGGGGCGGGAAGGTCTTCCTGGACTCGACGCGGGCCTGGGGTGCCACCGTCGTCGCCGCCTACAGCCCGCGGCTGCGGGAGGGCCTGCCGATCTCGTTCCCGGTGCCGTGGGAGTCACTGGCCGACGTGTCGCCTGCCGACTTCACCGTGCGAACGCGGTTCGACGGCGACCCGTGGACGTCGCTGATGCCCGCGGCCCAGACGTTGCCTGCCGATCTCGTGGAGGAAGGGCACGGCATCCCGGTCGCGCGGGTGGTCGCGATGCACGAGGGCAAGCGGCGCAAGAATCAGCGCGAACGGGAGAAGTAAGCGATCACCGCGGCCGCCAGTGGCAACAGCGCATGGGCGAAGGTCGTGAACGACGGTTCCATGTAGATCGCGTAGTCGTTGGCGCGCAGCAGCAATCCGGCTGCCACGGTCAGGTACGCGGCGAGCCTGGCCGTGCCGCTGGTCAGGGCCGCGATCAGCGGCACGACGACCAGGACGGCCAGGCTCGGGAGCACGACGTACCGGGGTGCGTCCGCTGACAGGATCAGGACCGAGTCGAGCAGCAGCAGCGCCGGTGCGATCGCGCTGAACCACGCCTGTTCCCGCCAGATCCGGTAGACCGCGAGCACGGCCAGGCCCGCCACGGCGGGGACGAAGATCGCGCCGGCCCCTTCCCAGTCCAGCGGGGCCAGGTTGTCGGCATCGGAAGCCACGACGAGCACGCCGGCCGCGCCCAGCACGCCGGCCGACGCCGCGAGCCACCACGGCCGCACGGTGACGGCGACGGCTGCCACCACTCCGGCCAGGCCCAGCAGCAGCCACTGGTAGGTCTCGCCGGTTCCTCCCAGGAGACCGGTCGTGCCCGCGAGCAGGCCCAGTGCGGCGCCGGGGATCCATGGGTGGTTGCGGCAGGTCAGTACGAACATGGCCGCTACCAACGCCCATGGCCACAGCAGGCCGAACAGCGCGAATGCCGGGGGCGTTCCATCGAGGAAGGCCGGTCGCCCGTCATGGACGGTTGCCAGGCGTAGGACCAGCAATGTCAGTGCCAGGCCGGCGATTACGTGGGGTAGGGCCGTGAGCAGGCCAGCGGTTTGTGGGTGCTGGTTGGGGTCGGTGGGCTGCTGCGGGCCCTGGGCCGTGTCGGTGGGGATGGATGCCGCTGTGTCCGGGGTTCGGCTGGGTGGTTTGGGGGTTGTCGCCGGCTCGGCCTGGGTCGGCCGGGTCTGCGTGGGGTGGGCGGCGGCCTGTTTGCCGACCGGGGCTGCGGCGGGACGGGTGGTGGGACCGGCGGCCGAGCCGGCTGCGGGAGTGGTGGTGGGACCGGCGGCCGAACTGGTGGCGAGGCTGGCCGAGCCGGCTGTGGAACTGGTGACGGGGCTGGTGGCCGAGCCGTCAGTGGGACTGGTGGCGGAACCGGTGGCCGAGCCGGCTGCGGTACTGGAGGCGGGACCGGCGGCGGGACCGGAAGCAGCCGAGCTGGCGGTGGCACTGGCGGCAGTCGAGCTGGCGGCGGGACCCGCGGTCGGACTGGTGGCGGGATCAGCGGGTTCGGTGGTCGGCTTCGGCGGAGTGTCAGACCCGCTGAGTAGGTTGGAATGTGGGGGTTCCCGATCCGAGGGGACCCCTGCGCGAGCGTGTTCGGCGCCCTTCCCCGCCTTGCCTGCACCGGCGGCCGGGTCGGCTGCGAGTCCGGTCGTAGGGCGGACGGCGGGGTCGGCCGCACGGCTGGCGGCAGAGTCGGCTGCACGGCTGGCGGCAGGATCGGCTGCAGGACGGGCCGTGGGACCCGAGTCCGCCGCCGTACCGCTCGAAGACCCGCCCGTGGGCGAGCCAGGAGTCGAGGTCGAGGCAGTCGCCACCTCAGCGACGCCCGCCGAGCCCGCCTCTGCTCGGGCCGACGACCTCGCGCCGGCACTGGCAGAGCCCGCCTGCGCCGACGAAGCCCGTTCACCGGAACCAGCTCGCCCTGACGAGGTCTTCTCACCGGAACTGGAGGAACCAGCGCGCGTCGACGAGGCACGCCCGCCCGAACGTCCCGTCCCCCGCTCCCGAGCCGCGATGAACGACGTCGGCGCCGGCACCGTCGGCCGGCCGAGCTCCGTCCACTCCCCCGCCTCGCCGTACGCGTCCAGCGCCTCGCGGGCCGCGGCCGCCACCATCCGGCTGTCGTCCTCCGCCAGGTGCCGCAACGCCAGCCGGGCGGCGAGGACTCGGCCCTCGTGCCGCACGGTCAGCATGCGGCGCAGTTCCGGGATGGCGCCGGCACGCACGCCTGGCAGTGAGTGGTCGATGGCCTCCTGCAGTTCCGCGGGCAGGGCGGCCGGCACGGTGACGGGGTGGGCGCGGCGGGCGATGTGGAGGTCGCCGCGCACGTCGAAGCGTCCACTTGCCCGGCGTCTGGTGCGGCGTCACCCGGCGCACGCGGTCGTAGACGTACTCGTAGAGCTCGTCCAGGCCTACGTGGCCGTCCTGGTCGCGGTCGGCCTCGCCGGTTTCCAGGCCTTCCACCAGGGCCGAGGTGAAGACCGAGGGCTCGGCTTCGGAGGAGTCGGCCACGGCGGCGCCCTCGAAGGCGTACTCCATGGCGGACGAGGCGGTGATCACGGCTCGGCCGCTGCCGCTGAACTGTTCTTCCAGGCCCACCGAACCGCCGGCGCGGGCGACCATGCCCCGGCCGAAGGCGCCGGAGTAGCAGCAGTCCAGCAGGAGCACGATTCGGCGGGAGCGCGAGCGGTTCATGCGGCGGGCCACGAAGTCCGCGGAGACGGCGGTGCCGGCCAGGCGGTTGAGCTTGGTGCCGGAGGTCGCGAAGTGGAGTTCGCCGGCCTCGTCCTTCACGCCGTGGCCGGAGAAGTGCAGGACCAGGAGGTCGTCCGGGGAGCGGTCGGCGAAGAAGTCCTCGATCGCCTCGTTCACCTCGGCGGCCGAGGAGTTGATCATCGTGTGCACGTCGAAGCCGCCGATGCGGGGATCGCCCAGGACCTCGCCCAGGCGGGCGGCGTCGTGGGCGGGGGCGCGCAGTGCCGACAGGCCGGGGTCGGTGAACTCGTAGCTTGCGATGATCAGGGCGTGGCGGCGCAGGCGGCGGCGTTCCAGCCACTCGGAGCGGCGGGCTCGTTCGGCGGCGTCGGGAGCGCCGGTCAGTTCCAGGGGGTCGCCGTCGGCCTCGACGGTGACGGATCGTTCGCGGCGCTGGCCCAGCCAGGAGGAGACCGCGTTGATCAGGGCGGCCAGGACGCTCGACTGGGAGATCGTGGCCAGCAGGGTGCCCAGCTCGGCCAGGTCTACGGCCTTGGTGCCGTCCGGGGCCGTGCCCGGTACGTCCGAGACGGGTGTCAGCTCCCGCAGTTCGTTCTTCAGGAACTGGGTGAGCTGCTCGATGCGTTCGTCGTCGGCCCCGTCCTCGTGAACGCGCAGTGTGACCTCGGTCATAACGGCCTCCCAGAAGGAGGTCGCTCACCGACCGGAAAGCATTACGACGGGTCGGACCCGCGCAGCGCGCCCCACCACAGACCCAGCGCGGCCGCGACGAGCGTGGCCGTGATCCAGCCGGTGAAACCGCTGTCGTCCAAGTAGGCCCAGAACAGGCCCACAACCGGTGCGGGCAGCAGAAACACCGCGTCGGCACGGAGCTGAGCCGGCAGTCCGCGCGGCGCCACCGTCTCCGGATCAGGCCGTGCGGGGTTGTCGATGCGCCGGCCACGCGGATGGCGAACGACCGGACGCCCAGACGGGTACAACACGACCCCGCCGGCGACGACGACCCGGCCGCCCCGCAGCTCGACCGGCACCGGTGACGGCAGGGTGACGAGCACCGGGTCGTAGTAGACGGGCAGCCAGCGCTCGACCGGTCCGTCGATCTCCAGCCACGACCGCACCATCAACCCCGACTGCGCCCGGATCCGCCGGACCGGCACCGAAACCGGCGTGGCACGAACGGAACGCACCGCCAGCAGCACCCGCACCACACCGGCGGCCAGCACCAGCAACGCCACCGCAGCCGTGAACGTCACGCCGCCCAGCGCGCGGTCGGTCGCCACGAGCAAGTCCGCACCAGGAATCACCGCACGATCGGGATACGCGGGATCGAACGCCACCTGCGTCTGCCGCCCGACGATCCGATCGCCGCCCGCACAAGCGATGCGGGCGATCCCGGACGGGAAACGCACCTCCACCACGCCATCGGCGAACGACGTCACCGAACCGACCTCGCGGGAAGTCAGCGAGGACAGGTAGACGCGTTTGTCCGAATAGGACAGACACGAGAACAGGGCGATCACACCGCAGACGGACAACACGACCGCCGTGGCCAGAACACCATGGCGCAGCGCACGAACGGAACGCAACACGGCAACTCCCCAACGCGGCCGGGCAGTCCGGCGGAAGACCCACCGGGCTGTCCGAACCACCGGTCACTTCCGCAGGAAGCCCATGTGGATGTAGTCGAACGGGTTGTTCGCGTACGCGACCGCGCCGAAGTTCGCCACCGTGTCGCGCACCGCGACCGCGCCCGGCAGCTGGTAGATCGGCAACTGGTGGCCGATCTCCCAGATCTTCTTGTCGGCCTCGTTCGCGAGCTGGGCGCGTACCGTGTCGTCCAGCTCGGCGTTCGCGTCGACCAGCAGCTTGTTGATCTCGGCGCTGCCGATGCGGCCGTAGTTCTGGTTGGTCGCGTCCTTGGTGTAGGTGTAGATACCGGCGGCGGACGCGACCGGCGTGGCGGTCGACAGCCAGCGGAAGATCGTCATGTCGAAGTTGCCGACGTTGACGAACTGCTTGAAGAAGTCGGCGGTCGGCACCGCGCGGATGTCGATCTTGGCGCCGATGTCCCTCAGCTGCGACTGCGTCAGCTTGGCGATGCTGTCCGAGACCGGGTTCGGCGTCGGGATGACGAGCCGGACGACGAGCTCCTTGCCGTCCTTCTTCCTGGTCGCGCCGTCGAGCTTCCAGCCCAGCTCGTCGAGCTGCTTGCGCGCCGCCTCCTTGTCGAACGAGGCGACCGCCGAGTTGTCCTTGTACTGCTTGGTGCCCAGCAGGAAGAAGTGGTTGCCGGTGACCTGCGCGTCGCCCCTGAGCATCTGACCGAGCATCGCCCGCGTGATGCTCTTGGTGTCGATACCGCGCATCAGCGCGACGCGGAGCTTCGGGTCGTTGAGGATCGACGAGTCCGCGCCGTTGAACGTGAGGTGCAGGTAGTCGGGCGCGGTGGCCTGGCGGATGACCGCGCCGGGCGTGGTCTTCGCGCGCTGGTAGTTGTCGATGCTCGAACCGATGTCGTACCAGTCGATCTGGCCGTTCGCGAACGCGTCGGCGACCGCGGCGCGGTCGACCTGGCGGAACGTGATCGAGTCGAGCTTCGGCCGCTCACCCCACCAGCCGGCGTCGCGCACGACGGTCACGATCTTGGCGGTGCGGTCGATCGAGCCGATCCGGAACGGGCCCGCGGTGACCTTGGGGGCGTCGATCCAGCCCTTGTTGAACTCGTCGGGCGAGTCGAACATCGACTTCGGGTAGAGGGGCGAGAAGAGGCCCTTCCACTCGGCGTACCTCTTCCTGAAGGTGATCTTCGCGTCCTGCTCGGTCGCGCCCTTCTCGACCTTCTCGATGTCCTGGTACCCGGTGGTGGTCGAGGTCGCGTACGCCTTGTTGATCCCGTTGAGGGCCTTCCACATGGCCTCGACGTCCCGCCAGGTGATCGGTTTGCCGTCCGACCACCTGGCCTTCGCGTTCAGTTTGAGCTCGACGACCTGGGGGTCCGTCGAGGTGAGCACCGCCGCGTCGAGGTAGTCCTTGTTCGCGTCGATCGTCGCGTCCGCGTTCTGCCGGAACAGGTTCGGCATGAAGGTGCGGAGCATGCGGGCACCGTCGCCGACGGTGCCGTCGAGGTGGAAGCTGTTCCAGTTGTCCGCGAGCGCGTCGATCGGCCAGTTGAAGTTGCCGCCGTCGGCGACGTTGGCCGCGTCCTGCGGGTTGTTGTCCGCCTGCCCGATCGTCTGAACCGATCCCCTGAGCCCGGTGTCGTTCTTCTTCACGGGCCCCCCGCACGCGGTGAGCGTGAGGGCGATTGCGACCAGTGCGGCCGCTCCCACCTTGGTACGTCGACTCACTGTCGTGAACCTCCCTCGTGCCCAGGCACCAGTTGCCGGGGACACAGTTCTTTCCTGTTCGCAGATCGCTCGAATGCCTTGCGGGACATCAGAGAACCTGACGGCTCTGGGCGAAGTGGCAGGCGGCCTCGTGATCGTCCGCCCGCACCTCGCGCGGTGGTTCCAGCTCGACGCACGTGCGCTGCTTCTCCGGCGGCAACGAGGCGTGCAGGAAGCACCGGGTGCGGAACCGGCAGCCGGACGGCGGGTTCGCCGGGCTCGGCAGGTCGCCGGTGAGGATGATCCGCTCCCGCCGGCGTTCCCTCGCGGGGTCGGGAATCGGGATCGCGGAGAGCAGGGCCTGCGTGTACGGGTGGTGCGGCGCGTCGAACACCGAGTCCACCTCGCCGATCTCGACGATCTTCCCGAGGTACATCACGGCGACCCGGTCCGCGATGTGCCGCACGACGGAGAGGTCGTGGGCCACGAAGAGGTAGGCCAGGCCGAGCCTGGCCTTCAGCTCCTCAAGCAGGTTGACGACCCCCGCCTGGATGGAGACGTCGAGCGCGGAGACCGGCTCGTCGAGCACGACGAGCCTCGGCTCCAGCGCGAGCGCCCGCGCGATGCCGATGCGCTGACGCTGGCCGCCGGAGAACTCACCGGGGTAGCGCGAGCCCATCTCCGGTCGCAGGCCGACGAGCGACAGCAGTTCCGGCACCCGCCGGGCGATGTCCGCCTTGCCGTACCCGTGGACCTGCATCGGCTCGGCGATCACGTCGTGGATCGGCAGCCGCGGGTCGAGCGAGGCCATCGGGTCCTGGAACACGACGGACATGTCCCTGCGGATCCCGAAGCGGCACTTGGAGTCCAAAGAGGACACATCGGCGCCGAGCACCGAGATGGTGCCGCCCATGGGCTTCTCCAGCTCGAGGATCTCCATCAGCGTCGTGGTCTTGCCGCAGCCCGACTCGCCGACCAGGCCGAGGGTCTCGCCCTCGCGGATGTCGAACGAGATGCCGTCCACCGCGTGCACGGTGCCGACGCGGCGCTTGAACACCACGCCCTTCGTGACCGGGTAATGCTTGACCAGCCGGTCGAGCCGCAGCACGATCTCGCGGTCCGCGCGCGGCACCCTGACGATCTCGGGCGCGACCGCGACCTCGGCGCCGAAGATCTCCGCGGCGGCCTCGGCACCCCTGGTCGCCGTGATCTCGCCGCTGCGGATGCACGCGGCGCGATGCTCGGCCGAGCCGTCCACGTCGGCGAGCGGCGGTTCGACGGTGTGGCAGGCGTCGACGACCATCGGGCAGCGCGGCGCGAACGGGCAGCCGGGCGGCAGGTCGGTGAGCGACGGCGGCTGGCCCGCGATCGGCACCAGCGCCTGCCTCGCACCGACGTCGAGGCGCGGGATCGAGCCGAGCAGGCCGAGCGTGTACGGCATGCGCGGCCGCTGGTAGATCTCGTCGACCAGGCCGGTCTCGACCGCGCGGCCCGCGTACATGACCATCAGCCGGTCCGCGAACCCGGCGACGACGCCGAGGTCGTGGGTGATGATCACGATACCGGCGCCGGTGACCTCCTGCGCGGTCTTGAGCAGCTGCAGCACCTGTGCCTGCACCGTCACGTCGAGCGCGGTGGTCGGTTCGTCGGCGATGATCAGGTCCGGATCGTTGGCGATCGCCATGGCGATCACCGCGCGCTGCCGCATGCCGCCGGAGAACTCGTGCGGGAACGCCCTGGCGCGCTGGGTCGCGTTCGGGATGCCGACGAGGTCGAGCAGTTCGACGGCACGCTTCGCCGCGGCCTGCTTGGACACCGATCCCCTGCGGTGCACCAGGATCGCCTCGGCGATCTGGTCGCCGACGGTGAAGACGGGCGTGAGCGCGGACAGCGGGTCCTGGAACACCATCGAGACGCGCCGGCCGCGGATCTTCGACAGCTCCGCGTCGGAGCGGCCGATCAGCTCGCGGCCCTGGAACCTGATCGAACCGCCGACGCGCGCCGCCGCGGGCAGCAGGCCCATGACGGCGAGCGAGGACACCGACTTGCCGGAACCGGACTCGCCGACGATGCCGAGCACCTCGCCGGGCGAGACCTCGTAGTTCAACCCGCGCACGGCCCGCACGCGGCCGGCCTCGCTGGGGAACGACACGTGGAGGTCCTCGACCCGCAGCACCGGCCCTTCGGCCACCGGGCCGGCCGAGGCGTCGAACAGGAGCTCCGAACTGGTCATCGGGCGGCCTTTTCGTCGGTGTACTTCCGCTTGCGCACCCGCAGCGAGGTGGGGTCAAGTGCGTCACGCAGCCCGTCGCCGACCCAGTTCACCGCCAGCACGAACACGACGAGGAAGCCGGCCGGGAACAGGAACAGCCACGGGAAGGTGGTGGCGGACTCGGCGGCGGTACCGATCAGGGTGCCGAGCGAGACGTCGGGCGGCTGGACGCCGAACCCGAAGTAGCTCAGGCCCGTCTCGGCGAGCACGGCCGAACCGACGTTGATGGTGGCGTCGATGATCAGCAACGACGCCATGTTGGGCACGATGTGCCTGGCGATGATCCGGCGCGCGGGCTGACCCATGAACCTGGCCGCCTTCACGAACTCGCGTTCCTTCAGGGTCAGCGTCATACCCCGCACGATGCGCGCGGTGATCATCCACTGGAACGCCGCCAGCACGAACACCAGCAGCCACCACGACTCGCCGCGGAACATCGGGCTGAGGATGGCGATGATCAGGAACGACGGCAGCACGAGGAGCAGGTCGACCACCCACATGAGCGCGCGGTCGGCGGCGCCGAGGAAGTAGCCGGCCGTCGCACCGATCATGGCGGCGACGGTGGTCGAGATCAGCGCGACCAGCAGGCCGATGATCAACGACTTCTGCAGCCCGCGCATCACGAGCGCGAACATGTCGGTACCGATCTTGTCGGTGCCGAAGACGTGCTCGTCGTAGGGCGGCTGCAGGAACGCGTCGTAGTCCTGCTCGTCGTAGCTCCACTGCGACAGCAGCGGGCCGGCGAACGCGAGCAGGTACAGCACCACGATCAGGACCAGGCCGGCCAGCGCGAGCCGGTTGCGCAGGAAGCGGACCAGCACCAGGCGGCCGCGGGTCGTCGCCCTGGCCTCGCCGGGGATCACGGTCGTCGTCACCGGTTCACCCGGATCCGGGGATCGAGCACGGCGTACAGCACGTCCGCCAGCCAGCCCGAGAACAGCACGCACACCGCGACGAACAGGGTGACCGTCGCGGTGACGTTCGTGTCCTGCGTCGAGATGCCCTCGATCAACCAGTGCCCCATGCCGAACCAGTTGAAGATCTTCTCGGTGAACGTGCCACCGACGACGAGCAGGCCGAAACCGAACGCGAACAGGGTGGCCATCGGGATGAGCGCGGTCCGCAGGCCGTGCTTGAACAGCGCCCTGCGGCGGGTGAGGCCCTTGGCCTGGGCGGTGCGCAGGAAGTCGCTGCCCAGCACGTCGAGCATCGACGAGCGCTGGTAGCGGCTGTAGTAGGCGATCTGGCCGAGCGCGATCGTCAGCGTCGGCACGACCAGGTGCTGCAGGCGGTCCCGGAAGTGCTCGAACCAGGTGCCCTCGAAGTTCGGCGTGGTCTCGCCGACGAAGAGCAGCACGTTGGTGCCGACCGCGTCGTTGACGTCCTGCGCGCCGATCTTGAGCAGGTTGCCGAGCACGAAGACCGGCGTCGACAGCAACAGGAAGCTGAACAGGGTGGCGAGGTAGTCGCTGAACCGGTACTGCCTGATCGCGCTCACCACGCCCAGCAGCACGCCGAACACGATGCCGAAGGTGATGCCGAGCAGGAACAACCGCAGGCTCACCCAGATCCGCCTGCCGAGTTCGTCACCGACCGGGCGTTCGGCGACGGTCCGGCCGAAGTCGCCGCGCACCACGCCGCTCATCCACGTCACGAATCGCTGCGGGATGGGCTGGTCGAGGTGGAGGTCTTTCTTCTTCGCCTCGATCGTGGCCGCCGGCGGAGGTGGATTGCGTTCTTGCAATACCCCGATCGGGTCGAATGTGGCGGAGGCCAACGTGAACGCCAGGAACGTCGCCACCAGGGCGAGCACCACGTAGCTGACCAGCCGCCGCAGCAGAAATCCGGCCACCAGTGCTCAGTCCTCTCCCCGGCGATTGCGGCGTCGGCACTGGATTGCAGTGCGACGAGTCGCCAGAGATTAACCGCCGATCTGACGGGCCGGCGCCCGCCCCCACCATTAGCGGAGAGCCGTTGACCAGGCCTTAATCAGCTTTGCGTGGCAAATTAGCCGGAGAGCGGTCATATCAACGATCGCCTCAATATGGAAAGACGTACCACATTCGGGTGAATGCAATGATCGAAAAGAGGCGGGGCAAGCAGCTGATCAGGAAAGGCGCCAGAGCCGGTCGCCCGCGATCACGAACACCTGGTCGTCCGCTTTCTCCACGGCCACGACCTCTCCGGCCGGCCCGACGGCAGGCCGTTCGTCCTTTTCGGACACCGCCTTCACGCCGTTGTGGTCGATGAACAACGTTGGCGTGCCGTTGACCGGGATGGGTGCGGTGAGGTCGGCGTCGTCGCCGACCGGGACGTCCGGCGTGGCGACCTTCGTCCAGGCAGCCATGTCCGGACCGGACGTCCACCAGACGAGCTTGCCCTTGCTGCGGCCGACGACGTGGCAGGTGCCGTCCCAGCAGCGGGCGGCCAGCGCGGCGTCGCCGTCCGGGAGCGCGGCCGTGGTCCAGGTCGTACCGTCGAACCGCCACACCGCCGCGCTGACGGTGCCCTTCGCGATCTGCCAGCCGGCGACGAGCACGCCGGCGCCGGCCGGGGTCGCCGCGATCGGGAAGCGCAGCAGTTCCTGCGAGCTCTCCAGCACGGTGCCGGCGGAGGGTTGACGGCTCCAGGTGTCCGCGGCGTAGGTCCACACCGCGATGTCGAGGCCGGCCTTGGCGCTCTCCCAGGTGCCGATGATCAGCGGGCCCTGCGCGGTGCGTGCCACGGCCAGCAGTTCGCCCGCGCCGTAGCCGCCGAACGTGCTGAAGCCCTGTGGTTTCTCGGCGATCTGGCGGGTGTCGCCGGTCCAGGCGCTCCAGCGGACGTTGCCGTGCGCGCCGCCGCGTTCGCCGCCGAGGCCGGTGATCGTCGCACCGTCGGAGGAGAGCGAGTACCAGTGCGCCACCTTGCCGTACGGGGTGCCCGGGGTGAGCCTGACGTTGGTCAGCGTGCCGTCTTTGGTGCGGGTGACCAGTTCCGGGTGGTCGGCGGGGCGGGTGCCGATCAGCAGCGTGTCGCCGTGCGTGGACAGCGCTTCCGGCTTGGCGGTGAGGTCGACGGCGGTGAAGCCGATGCCGTTGTCGTCCGCACCTGCCGAACATCCGGTGAGGACGAGCAGAACCGCGAGCGTGAGCCTCCGCATGCCGATCAGTATGACGACCTGGGCCTGGTGCGGGACCAGGTTGAGAACACGCTACCTCGTCGGATGGAATGATCTGCGCCCATGCGGGTGCTGCTGGTGGAGGACGACGAGCCGATCGCGGAATCGCTCACGCGCGGGCTGTCCCGCTACGGGTTCGAGGTCCGCTGGGTGCGCACGGGCACGGAGGCGCTGGCCGACGAGGTCGACGCCGCCATCGTGCTGGTCGACCTGGGGCTGCCCGACATGGATGGCCTGGACGTGTGCCGCGAGCTGCGGGCCCGCGGTGACGTGCCGATCATCGTGATCAGCGCGCGGTCGGACGAGGTCGACCGGGTGGTCGGGCTGGAGATCGGGGCCGACGACTACGTCACCAAACCGTTCGGGGTGCGTGAGGTCGTCGCACGCATGCGTGCGGTGCTTCGGCGTGTGCAGCCCGCCGCCCAGAAGGAATTGGTGGAGCCGCCGCAGGAGCGTGGCCGGTTGCGTCTCGATAGGCGTGGCCGGCGGGTGCACCTCGACGGCGCCGAGGTGGAGCTCACGCCCAAGGAGTTCGACCTGCTCTCGTTCCTGGCCGAGGAGCCGGGCGCGGTGTTCACCCGCGAGCAGATCATGGAGGCGGTGTGGGACGAGAACTGGTTCGGTCCCACCAAGACGCTCGACGTGCACGTGGGGGTGCTGCGCCGCAAGCTCGGTGACGCGGCGTCGCTGGAAACCGTGCGCGGCGTGGGATTCCGGCTGGTGCTCCCGTGATCCGTCAACTCGTCTGGTCCTACATCCTGCTGGTCGCGGTGGCGATCGCGGCGTTCACGGTGCCGGTGGCGTTCACCCTGAACAGCCAGCTCTTCGACGACGCGGAGAACACGGCGCGCCGGGAGGCCGAGACCGCCGCGCTGCTGCTGGCGACCGGCGACACGCGGTCGCTGCGGGCGCTCGCCGATGCCTACGAACAGCAGACGCCGGGCCGGATCGAGGTGCTCGGCCCCGAGCCCGAGTCGAAGAACTGGGGCAGTCAGGGCCTCACCCTCACCGTGCCCGCCCGCCGCGATGACGGCACCGTCGTCGGCGCGATCCGGCTGTCCTATCCGGACGATGACATCGTGGAGCGGCTCTGGCAGATCTGGGGTTTCCGCGCGGCGCTCGCGGTGGCCGTGCTGATCGCGGCGGCGTTCCTGGGCAAATGGCTCGCGAAACGGGTCACCCGGCCGTTGCGTGAGCTGAACGCCATGGCCGGCCGCCTGCGCGACGGTGACCTCACCGCCCGCGCCGAGGAGACCGGGCCACCGGAGACCCGCACGCTCGCGCGCACGTTGAACACGGCCACCGAGACGATCGGCACGCTCGTCAACTCGCAGCGCGCGTTCATCGGCGACGCCTCGCACCAGCTGCGCACGCCGCTGACCGCGCTGCGGCTGTCACTGGACAACGTCGCCGACGGGGTCGAGGACGACTACGTGCGCGAGGACGTGGAACGGGCCACCGCCGAGGTCGTGCGGATGAGCCAGCTGGTCAACGGCCTGCTGGCGCTCGCCCGTGCCGAGGCGACGGTCGCGCACCCGGAACCGGTGCAGGTCAACGACGTCATCGCCGACCGGTTCACGGCCTGGCGCGCGGCGGCCGACGAACACTCCGTCGCGCTCGTCTCCGAAGGGCTCGGCCTCCGTGTGCTCGCCACTCCGGGCCACCTGGAGCAGGTGCTGGACAACGTGCTGTCCAACGCTCTGGAGGTGTCACCGGACGGCGGCACGATCCTGGTCAGGGCAACCCGGCCGGACGTGCTGGAGATCATCGATTCCGGCCCCGGCCTGCCCGCAGCCGAGCGGCTGCGGGCGTTCGACCGGTTCTGGCGTGGTCAGGGCCTCACCGGCAAGGGCGGCTCCGGCCTCGGGCTCGCCATCGTCAAGCAGCTCGTGGCTGACGACGGCGGCTCCGTGACGCTGGAGGACGCGCCCGGCGGTGGGCTCTGCGTGCGGATCAGGCTTTCTCCGGCATCGCCGACGAGTGGTGGTTCACGATGAGCCACTTCCCGTCGATCTTCTCGTAGACGAAGGTGTAGCGGGCGTCCACATCGGACGTCTGGCCGTCCTTGGTCAGGTTGAACCGGTAGGTGCCGGCGTCGACCGCGTCGTCGTCGTCGAGCACCGCCACGTGCGACTCGAGGATCGTGCCCTGCGGCTTGTTCTTCAGGAAGGACTCGAAGTAGTCCACGATCTCGGCGCGGGTGCTGCGCACGTTGTTCGACAACGTCGGCAGCAACACAGCGTTCGGAGCGTACTTGTCGGCCACCTTCTGGGGGTCACCCGTTGCGAGTGACGCGTTCCAGTCGTTGAACAGCGCCTTGACCTCCGCCTCCGTCGGCTTCTCGGCGGTGTTCGCGGCCGGAGCGCTGGTAGCAGCGGGGGCGCTCGTGCATCCGACCGCCAGAGCCGCGATACCTGCAAGTCCGATGGCTCCTACGAGCTGCTTGCGCAATGTCATCACCTGTCCCGATCGAGTGGCTGTTGACCACCACTTTCGGGTAACGCGGGGAAGCGTCCGGACAGCAGCAGCCCAGGACCGGGACAAGCTTTCGGAAAGCCTGGTAAATGTGGACGTATGGGACTTCTCAGCGGAATGATGGGGAACGCGTCAAAGCTCGACCCGAGGGCCGCCACGAAGGAGTTCGGGCGGCTGCTGGCGCAGGGGGAACAGATGCACGCGGCGTACCAGCTGGTGCGCGACTCGTTCCTGTTCACCGACCGGCGGCTGATCCTGGTCGACAAACAGGGCATGACGGGCAAGAAGGTCGAGTACCACTCGGTGCCGTACCGGGCGATCACGCAGTTCGCCGTGGAGACCGCCGGCCACTTCGACCTGGACGCGGAGCTGAAGATCTGGGTCTCCGGCACCGAGACGCCGATCTCCAAGCAGTTCGGCAAGGGCGTCGACGTCTACGAGGTGCAGGCGCTGCTGGCGTCGTACGTCGCGCGGTAGGACCGCTCCTCGCGGCGGGCGGTGACCACCCGGGCCGGGCCCGCGTGCCCCGCGACCGGCCGGGTCTGCGAGCTGAGCACCACCACGATCTCGGCCGCCGCGAAGATGATCGCGATGACCAGGTTGCTGTTGTCCAGCAGGAGGTTCAGCGCAGTCAGAGCCGCGGGCACGATCCGGCTGCGGACCAACGCGAGGAGGATGGTGGCGCAGCGGGTGGTGGACATTTCCGGTCCCTTCCAAGGATTTCGCTCTCACAGATACGTCGAACCACACCTCGCCGTTTCGACCTGAGCGGAGAAAAACATTGGCCTGCAACTAAAAAATCCCCCACCGGCACGTGGCCGGCGGGGGATTCTGAGTCTTGGCTTCAGCGAGCCTGCAGCATCGGGCGGAACTTGTCGCGGTAGGCCCACGCCAGGCCGATCTCGGCGACGACCACGATGACCGCCAGCACGATGTTGGCGGGCTCCAGGAAGACGTGGAACAGGAAGATGTTCACGACCATCGGCGCGAGCAGGGCCAGCGCGAGCGGGACGTAGCGGCCGGAGATCAGCAGCAGACCGGCGACGACCTGGACGCCCGAGGCGAGCTGCAGCATGTAGCCGGTCGCGTAGAGGGCGGCGCTGAACGCGACACCGGCCGGTGCCATCGTGCTGGGGTCCGGGGCGGGCATGAACATCAGGAACCCGTTGAGACCGGTCGTGGTGAAGAGCAGGCCGATCAGCACGCGGGTCACGATCGTGGCGTACCGGCCGGCAGCGAACTTGCGGGTGGCGGTCGTGGCGGTCATGTCGTGTTCCTCCTGGGCTCTCGTGTCCTTCCACTCCTGCGTCGAACGGCCACCACACCGGATCGACAACCCAGCCCAGAAAATCTTCAAAAGTTTCGCCACGACTCAGCGTGAGGTCGTTCGCGCTGGTCAGGTGACCGGAAGCTGCGCCGCTCGCACGTACTCGGCGACCGGACTGAGCTTCAGCCACTCCGGCAGCCCGCGCACGACCCAGCGCGGCCCGGACAGCTCGATCGTGCCCGCGCGCACCGCGTCCAGCAGCTCGAACTCGCCCTCCCACATCCGGTAGAGCGTGGCGATGTCCGACGCCAGCACGGCGTCCACCTCCAGGCCCGGATCGGTGTAGCAGACCGAGACGTCGCCGGGCTCCAGCACGAGCCAGAAGGTGCGGCGCCGGTCGCTGACCCTGATCTCGATGTTGGCGCGGCGCTCCAGCTCACCGGTGTCGATACGGCCGTGCATCCACCACATCAGCACCTCGGGATCCAGCTCGTCGGCGCGCGGATCGCCGAACGCGTACCGGGCACCCCAGTCGGCGAGACCGAACACCAGGGGGCGCAGGTCCTGCCCGGCCGGGGTCAGCGAGTAGCCGTCACCGGTGCGGGTCACCAGACCGGCGGTGGCGAGCTGACGCAGGCGCCGGGACAGCAGGGCGCGGGAGAGCCCTGGCAGGCCGCGGGCGAACTCGTTGAAGCGCGAGGCACCGTTGAGCATGTCCCGCACGATCAGCAACGTCCACCGGTCGCCCAGCACCTCGACGGCGCGGACGATCGGGCAGTACTGCGCATACGTCCTCACAGGGGAAGTCTCCGCTCCCGGACGGGTTTCGTTACCGCCGAGCGGTTCACTTTCAGAACTACCTGCGGCGCCTTCCTGTTCTTACGTTCATGCCATGACAACACTTGAGACACGACGGGTGACCGGCACGTTCCCGACCGTCACCAGAGACGACGACGCGAAGTTCGTGGAGATGGCCGCCCGCATCGGCGCCATCGCCGCTACCCACGCCGCCGACCATGATCGCGACGCCACGTTCGTGAGCGAGGCCTACGAGGCGATGCGGTCGGAGGGCTACCTGGCGTTGGCCGTACCCGAGGAACTGGGCGGGCTCGGCGCCACGATGCGCCAGGTCTGTTACGCGCAGGCCGAGCTCGCCAGACACGACGGCGCGACCGCCCTGGCCGTCACCATGCACCTGTACCTGACGCTGATGCAGGGCTACCGCCGCCGCAAGGGCGCGCCGGACGCGGAGGGCGTGCTGCGGCGGGTTGCAGCGGAAGGCCTGGTCATCGCCACCAGTGGCGGCTCGGACTGGCTGTGGCCGACCACGACGGCGACACCGGTCGACGGCGGGTTCCTGGTGTCGGGCCGCAAGACGTTCTGCAGCCAGTCGCCCCGAGCCAACGTCGTGGCGACGAGCGCCGTTCTCGGCGAGGAGGTGCTGCACTTCAGTGCGCCGCTGAACGCCGAGGGCGTGCGGATCGAGGAAACATGGGACACGCTCGGCATGCGCGGCACGGCCAGCCACGACGTGGTGCTCGAGGACGTGTTCATCCCGGCCGAGAAGATCGCAGCGCGCCGGCCGTACGGGGAGTTCGGCGGCCCTCTCTTCGCCGCGGTCGTGCATTTCGCACCGGTGTGCGGGGCGACCTACTACGGCATCGCGGCGGGCGCGCGTGACGTGGCCGTTCGGTCGACGTCGAAGAACGCCGTGCGGCAGATCGGGTTGATGGACTACAAGCTGCGCACCGCCTGGTGGTCGTTGATGGGCTCGATCGAGGAGCTCGGCACCGACTACACGGCCGATGCCACCTCGACCACCACGGTGATGCTGGCCAAGCGCCAGGCCGTCGTCGAGGCCATCGAGGTCGTCGACCTCGCGATGGAAGTTCTGGGCGGACGGTCGTTCTTCAAGCGTTCACCGCTGGAACGCGCTTACCGCGACGTGCGCGCTGGCACCTTCCACCCGCTCACCCCGGAATCCACACTCATGTACGCGGGCAAGGTGGCACAGGGTGACCCCGGTGTCACGGAGTAGCTTCAAGTTGTAGGCCTGCCAAGGGTTTGCGAGGATTCGGGTCCGTCTCTTTCCTAAGGAGCGATTCCGGTGGCCACTCGCCTCAACCCGTACCTGCGTTTCGATGGCACCGCCCGCCAGGCCATGGAGTTCTACCAGTCGGTCTTCGGCGGGGAACTGAAGGTCAACACGTTCGGCGAGTTCGGCATGCAGGACTCGCCGCAGGCCGACCAGATCATGCACGCCCAGCTGGAGACCGAGGCCGGCTACACGCTGATGGCCTCCGACACGCCGCCCGGCATGCCCTACAACCCGGGCGACACCGTCACGATCTCCCTGTCCGGCGACGAGGAGTCGCTGAAGACGTACTTCGCCGCGCTGGCTGATGGCGGCAAGATCGGGACGCCGCTGGAGAAGCAGATGTGGGGCGACGAGTACGGCGACCTCGTCGACAAGTACGGCGTCAGCTGGATGGTCAATCTGGGCGGCCTGGGCTGATCCCAGGCTGATCTTTGCCGGGCGGGGCCGCGGTAGTGGCCCCGCCCGCCGCGCTGACGGATGATGTGGACCATGAGCGAGCGTCTGCGCAACGTGGTCGGCCAACTCGCGGTCGGCCCCGGCGACCGGGTGCTGGAGATCGGCTGCGGTCAGGGCGTGGCCGCCACCATGGTGTGCGGATTGCTGTCCACCGGCACCCTCACCGCCATCGACCGCTCCACGAAGATGGTCGAGGCCGCGACCCGCCGCAACGCCGCCTTCGTCGCGTCCGGCAAGGCCGAGTTCCTCATCGCGTCACTCGAGGACATGTTCCTCGGTGACCGCCGCTTCGACCTCGTGTTCGCCGTCCGCGTCGGCCTGTTCCACCGCGATCCGGCACGGGCCCACGCCCTGGTCGAGCCGTGGCTCGCACCTGGTGGTCGCGTGCGCGCGTTCTTCGACGAACCCGTCAGATCCGCCCGAACAGGTCGCTGATCAGCTTCTTCGTCGGCTCGACCCCGGCCGGTGAGACGACCTGGATCTCCACCTTGCCCTTGCGTGCGGCGACGGTGTGCTGCGTGGTCTCGGACTGGCCGGTGGTGGCTTCGTAGGCCTCGTCGTGGAAGCTCGCGATGGCTTTGGCGCCCTCGGGCTTGTCCTTGGTGAACGACGCGGCGGTCGCGTTCGTGGTGAACCGCACCGAGACCGGCATGCCGGTGCCGACGTAGTGGCAGGTGGTGACCGCCTTCTCGGTCGTGCCCTGTTCGCCCTGCAGCCGCAGCCCGAGCGCCTTGCCGACCACGGAGGAGTTGGCGTTGGCACAGGTGGGGCCGTTGCCGGGGGCCTTGTCGACGGTGGTCGGAGTCGCCGGCGGCGGCGCGGCGTCCGGCGTGGAGGTGCAGGCGACGAGCAGGAACGCGGTGGCGAGGAGGGTGAGGCGCACATCGGTACATCGACCACACCGCCGCCGCGTTACCCCGATCAGCGCGCTCCTCCGCCCGGTGCGTCGAGGGTCCGCCCGAGGATCTCGTCGACGCGGGCGTCCCAGTCCTCGTCGGCCACCGTGCCGTTGAGGACCGAGACGGCGGCGAGCGTGACGGTGCCCTCGATGTCGGCGGTGAGGACCTGGACGCTCGCGGTGGTCGTGAACGCCGTGCCCTGCGGTGCGGGCCGCCGATCGACACCGGTCCAGCCGCGGATCCCGAGCAGCGGGGACGGCAGGTCGGTGGCCCAGCCGGTGAGCTCGGCCCGCGTGCCGGGCGGGGCGCCGATCACACGGTGGATCCGCAGTTCCTGGTCGTCCCAGACGGCCGTGACGCTCTCGATCCTCAGTCCCGGCACCATCGGCTGGCGCGCGTCGAACACCGGGAGGTGCCAGGAGGCGGCCCAGTTGTCCTGTGCTCCCAACGGGCGGATGCGCCGGCGGGCGCTGCGGTTGCCGTTGATCACGAGGCCGATGTGGTTGTCCGGGACGTTGTGCTTCGACGTCGGCCCAGTGGTGGTCGAGTAGGCGAACCGGCTGTAGAGCGGGTCGTCCTCGGTCGCGTACTCGCCTTCGAACGGGCGGACGTGGTCGCTGCCGTGGTTGTGCAGCCTGGTGACGCCGTTGTGGCGCTGGATCAGCAGGTTCGGGCCGCCGAGCGCGAGCGTCCGGTCCGCGTCCTCGCGCTCCTCCGGTTCGGTCCACAGTGGATGGTCCGGTCCGGCGAGCAGGCACACGAACGCCTTGGCGGCCCAGTAGGGCGAGGCCGGTCCGGAGTAGTGCTGCAGGGTCGCCTCGTGCGGGCCGTGCCAGCCGAGGCTGAGGAGGCCGTCGGTCAGCGCGCCGCGGTCGAGGAAGTACCTGAGCGTGTTGCCGATGAGGTAACGGGAACGGCCGGGCGTCAGCGGTGTCTCTCCGGTCACCGCGCCGAGTGCGATCGCGGCGGTGGCGGCGAACCGGTAGGTCAGCGATCGACCGAAGTAGAGCGGGGCGCCGTCCGCGCCGAAGAGCAGGTGGAAGCTCTCCAGGTGGTCCCGCAGCCGGGTGGTGATCGGCCTCTGGCCGAGGAACGCGTCGAGCGCCGGGTAGAGGTGCAGCGCCCAGCCGTTGTACTGGTCGAACGCGCGGCCGTCGCCGTCGGAGTACCAGCCGTCGCCGGAGTACCAGCCTTCGAGCAGGTCCATCGCCCGGCGTTTCGCCCGGCTGGTCTCCTCGTCGCCGCGGCCGGCCGACTCCAGGAACGAGGCCACCGTGTACGGGAAGAAGTACCAGTTGTTCGCGGCGGGAACGTGCCGCAGCGCTTCCCTCAGCCACACCTCGGCCTGGTCCTGCTGAGCCTCGCCGAGCTTGTCCCACAGCCACGGCTTGGTCAGGCGCAGGCCGAGCGCGACCGACGCCGACTCGACCATCGGCTGGCCGACGTCGGTGATCGCGGGCCACTCCCCCGCGGTTCCCGCCGTCAGGCCGGCGGCGTAGCGCTCCAGCCAGTTGTGCGGGTCGCCACCGTGGGCGGTGCGGAACGCGGCGGCGAGGAACGTCCGCGCGTAGCCCTCCAGCCCGTCCGACCGGACCCCGCTGCCCGACGGCCGGCCGGGCAGGTCGAGAAAGGCCTGGTCCGGGGACGCGTACCGCCAGGCGGAGGCCAGCAACCGGTCAGCGACGGCCACCCAGTCCTCACGGCTCGGACTCACGCGATGTGCTCCCAACGTTGCGCGGACACCGGGGTCTGGAACGGCTCCCCCGCGACCCACCGGCGCACCTCGCCGACGGCGTGCCGGCCGAGGCGGCCCCACTCGTTGCCCTGCGACCCGGCCAGGTGGGGCGTGATCAGCACGTTCTCGCTGCGCCACAACGGATGGTCCGCGGGCAGCACCTCGGGGTCGGTCACGTCGAGCACCGCCCGGATCCTGGTGATCTCACCGACGAGCGCGTCCTGGTCGACGACGGCACCGCGCGCGGTGTTGATCAGCACGGCGTCGTCTCTCATCAGCCCGAGCAGGTCTCGGCTCACCAGGCCGCGGGTCTCGGGCAGCAGCGGTGTGTGCACGCTGACCACGTCGCTGCGCTCGAACAGTTCGGTGAGGCCCACGGTCTCGGCACCGTCCACTTCGGTCACGAACGGGTCGTGCACCAGCACGCGGAAATCGTAGGGCCGGAGCAGTTCGACCACCCGGCGGCCGATCATCGACGCGGACAGGATCCCGACCGTGGCACCGAAGTTCCCGACGGTGTCCGGGATGCCGTACCCGGACATCTGCTTAATGCTCCGGTACTCACGGGCGCGTTCGAGTACGCGTTTGCCGCTGAGCAGGATCATCGCGACCGTGTACTCGGCCACCGGCACGGCGTTGACCTGGGCGGCCGAGGAGACGACGATGCCGCGTTCCCAGCAGGCGCCGGTGACGAAGCCCTTCACCGAACCGGCGGTGTGCACGACGGCTTCAAGGCTCGGCAGCCGGCGCAGCACGTCCTCGGTGATCGGCGGGCAGCCCCAGCCGGTGACGAGCAGGTCGACGTCCGGCAGGTCGTCCAGGTCCTGGGTGACGGGACCGAAGTCGCAGAGCCGGTGAAGGTCATCGAGCACGGGCGCGAGCACGGCGGAAGCGGCTTGCGGCGACATCACGCCCGCGGCCCTCACTTGACGGCTCCCGCGCTCAGGCCGGCCCGCCAGAACCGTTGCAGCAGCATGAACGCGAGGATCAGCGGCAGCACCGCGAAAAGCGATCCCATGATCACCACCGGGTAGTACTCGGGCGACACGCTCGCCGAACTGTTCCACTGGTAGAGCCCGAGGCTCACCGGGTACAGCTTCTGGTCGGACAGCATGACCATCGGCAGGAAGAAGTTGTTCCAGATCGCGGTGAGCTGGAACAGGAACACCGTCACCACGCCGGGACCGAGCATCCGCAAAGCGACCCTGAAGTACGTCGCGAGGTCGCTCGCGCCGTCGATGCGAGCGGCTTCGAGCACCTCGTCCGGCACGTAGCCCTGACTGAAGATGCGGCCGAGGTACACGCCGAACGGGTTGAACAGCACCGGGATGAACACCGCCCAGAACGTGTTGACCAGCCCGGCCTCCGACGCCATCAGGTACAGCGGCAGTGCCAGCACGGTCTGCGGCACCATCACCGCCGCGAGCACGAGACCGAAGAGCTTCTCCTTGTGGCGGAAGGAGTACTTGTCGAACGCGTAGCCCGCCGCGATCGAGATGAAGGCGCTGACGGCCGCGCCGACCACTGCGTACAGGATGCTGTTGAGGTACCAACGACGGTAGAGGCCCTTGTCCATCGCGAAGAGCTCTTTGACGTTGTCGACGAACGAGAAGTTGCTCAGTGACAGCAGATCGCTCTGGAACAGGGCGTCGACGTTCTTCGTGGCGGCGAGCAGCAGCCACATGACCGGCAACAGGGTGTAGAGCACCGCGATGGCGACGACCAGGTTGACCGTGGTCCGGCCGAGCAGGGTCATCAGACGGCCTTCCTGTTCGACCAGCGGGTGATGCCGTAGGACAGCGCGATCGTGAAGGCCAGCAGGATCACGGACGCGGCCGCGGCGAGACCGTAGTTGTTGCGGGTGAAGGCGGCGTCGTAGATGTACATGCTCGGGGAGAACCGGACACTGATCATCGGGGTGGACTGGCTGAGCAGCACCGGCTCGGTGAACAGCTGCAGTGCCCAGATGAGGGTGAACATCGTGACCGTGACGATCGCTCCGCGCACCAGCGGGGCCTTGATCCGGACCGCCTGCTTGACCGGGCCCGCGCCGTCGACGACGGAGGCTTCCAGCACCTCGCGCGGCACGGCCTGCAGGGCGGCGTAGAAGATCACCATGTTGTAGCCGAGGTTGCTCCACAGCGCGATGTTCACGATGGACGGAAGAACCGTGTCCACGCCGAGGAAGCTGATTCTGATGCCGGCCTTGGCGAACAGGTCGATGATCGGGCTGATGCCCGGCGTGTAGAGGTAGAGCCAGATCAGCGCGGCGATGATGCCGGGAACCGCGTGCGGCAGGTAGAGGCCCATCTGCGCCCAGGAGCGGAGCTTCGCCACGCCGGAGTCCAGCAGCAGCGCGAGGGCCAGCGCGCCGACGACCATCAGCGGCAGGTAGATCAGGCAGTACAGCACCACGGTCAGGAGGCTGCCCAGGAACGTCGGGTCGCTGAGCACCGCGACGTAGCTGCGCAGCCCGGCGAACACCGTGCGCTCCGGGCCGAAGCCGAGCCCCGGCTGGTCGGCGGCGAAGAAGCTCAGCCACACCGCCGTGCCGACGGGCACCAGGAAGACCGTGACCAGCAACAGGAAGAACGGCGCCATCAGGATGGCGCAGGCGAGCTTGCCCTTCACCGCTCCCCCTCCACTGTGGACAGACCAAGGGCCTTGAGGTCGGGCATGGTGCCCTTCTGCGCTTCTCGCACGGCCTCGATCAGCGTGGTCCGCCCGGCGCCCGCCCTGGCGAAGCCGTCCTGCATCACCCGCTGCGTCGCCGTCATGCGCGGTCCCCACACCCAGCCGCCGCGCACCTTGCCGGCTTCCTGTTCGAACAGGCGGTAGATGTCCTGCCCGCCGTAGTACTCGCGCGGGAACGCCTTGCCGCCGGTTTCGACGAGGCCGGGCGCCACCGGGTACTGGCTGCTGGTGCCGCTCTTCAGCCGGGCGGTGAGCGCGTCGGGATGGCTGACCTGCCACTCGATGAACTCCATCGCGGCCTCCGGTCGCACGCAGTCCTTGGTGATCGCGAACGTCGATCCGCCGTGCGTACCGACCGCCGGCTGGTCCCAGACGGGCATGGGAGCGATGCGCCACTTGCCTTTCTGGCCCGGCCGCGCCCGCATCTGCGCGCCCGCGTCCCACGCGCCGGTCAGCCGGGTGAGCACGAGCCCCTGGCCGATCTGCGCGTCGGACTGCCTGCTCTCGACGGCGTTGCGGAACACCAGGTCCTCGTCGATGAGTCGCTGCCAGTAGCCGGCGACCTTCCGCGTCGGCTCGTCGGCCATGGTGACGCGCCAGGTGCCGTTGGCGGTGTCGAACCACTTGGCGCCCGCCTGCCAGGCGAAGCACGCGAACTGCATGGCGCCGTCGGTCGGGAACAGCACGATTCGCTGGCCGGTGCCCTTGTCCCGCACCACTTTCGCGAGCTCCGCGAACTCGTCCCAGGTGCCCGGAACCCGCAAACCGTGCTGGTCGAACAGGTCTGACGCGGTAATGCAGCACCATCGGCTCGATGTCGAGGGGGACGCTGAAGACGCGGTTGTCGAAGGTCGTCAGCTTGAGCGCCTGCGGCAGGAGCTTCTGCTTGACCCGCTCGGTGACGAGGTCGGTGATGTCGCGCGCGACCCCGTCGATCGCGAAGCCGGGCACCTGCGGATACTCGATGGTCGCGACGTCCGGGGCGTTGCCGGCCCTGGCCGCGTTGCTGAGCTTCGCGTAGCCGCCCTGGCCGCCGGAGGGGATCTGCTGGAAGATCACCCTGATGCGGTTCTGCGAGGAGTTGAACGCGTCGACGACCTGCTGGCTACCGCGCAGGGCCGACCAGAACGTGATCTCTACCGGGCCTCCGGCACCGCGGCGCTGCGGAGTGGAACAGGCCGCCAGTGGTGCGGTGAGGCCGGCCGCGAGGAGGGTGCGACGACTCAGGCGCATGGGTCGCATCCTGATCGCCTGATCGCTTTTGCGTCAAGAAACGCTCAAACGCTCAGTCGATGAGCGGACCTTCAACTCGGGCAGCAGCTCGATGCGTTCCGCGGTCTGACCTGGGCTTCGCAGCTGCCGGAGCAGGAGCTGCGCCGCCGCCTGGCCGACCGCGGTCTTGGGCGGCGCGACCGCCGTGAGCGGAATGCTGCCGAGTGCCGCGACCACGTCGTCGTACGCCACCACCGAACACCGCCGCGGCACCGCGATCCCGGCCTCGGTCAGCTGCTGGACCAGCATCAACGCGTCCACGTCGCCGTGCATGATGGCCGCCGTGGCGCGGTGCGCCCGCAGGACCGAGACCAGTCCGGTCTCCGGTGAGCTGCGCACCGTGATCGCGTCCTCGAGGTCCGCGGAGATCTCCTTGAAGGCCTTCCTCAGCGCCCGCGCCGTCGGGCTGTCGTCCCGCGCCGCCAGCACGATCCGGCGATGCCCGAGGTCCGTCAGGTGCTTGACGGCCAGGTACATGCCGTACCAGTGGTCCGAGCACACCGAGTTCATCGCCCTGAGCCGACCGGCCGGCCGGCGTTCCATGACCACCGTCGGTACCCCGGTCTCGGCGAGCCACGCGTCGGCGATCTCCTCCTCGTGCGACCGCCAGCGCGGCGCGATGAGCAGCCCCTGGATCGGCTCGGCCAGCGCTCGTTCCACGATCGGCTGCTCCGCACCTCTGACCTGCGGCGCGATGTGCAGCACGACCCGCATGCCCGCCTCTTCGAGTGCCTTGCGGGCGCCGTTCATCGCCTCGTACAGGTATGCGTGCCGTTCTGGCACGACCAGCGCCACCGCACCGTTGCTCTGCTTCGGCTGTACCGGCTGCTCGACCGGCCTCAGTGACCGCGCGACCCCGTGTCCCCGGCGCATCCGCCCGAGCCTGGTCAGCTCTTCGACGTCGCGCCGGATGGTGACGATCGAGACGTCCAGTTCGCTCGCCAGGTCGCTCACCTTGACCGTTCCCCGCGACTCGACGACCGCGAGAATCCGCTGCCGCCTCAGCTCGCTGGGCTCGCGCATGGTTCCGCCTGTTCGTTTGAGCGTTTTGCGGCGAGCATAACCCGCGGAACGGTCACCAGGCCGACCAACGCCCCCACCGCGGCCGTGCTGGCCGCCGCCATCGCCGCGAACCGCAGGGACACGCTCTCCGCGAGCCACGGCCCGAGCAGTGCGCCCACGAGCGTCGCGAACGCCTCCACCACAAGGAAAACCGCGCTGATCCGCCCCAGGAACTCGTTCGCGGCCACCCTTTGCAGAAGCGTCTGCGGCGTCACCACCGTGATCGACCCGAACACCCCGATCAGGATCGCGGCGACCATCGCGATCACCAGGTCGTCAGCGGTGAACAACAGCGCGAACCCGCCCGCCGTCGCCAGCTGCGCGACGGCCAGTGTCGTTCGCGGCTGGATCCGGCCGAGCCACCGCACGACGACCGCGCCGCCGAGAAACCCGACCCCGAGCGCCGACAACACCAGCCCCACCTGCGCACTACCTCCGAGCTGCCGCACCCCGAACGGCACCAGCAACGCGCTCAACGCCGCGTTCGCCGCCAGGAACACTCCGCTCAACGGCAACAACGCTCGTGCGACCGGCAACTCTTTGAGGGCTTTCAACCCCGCGCGGAGTCCCGGCCGGGCCGGTCTGGTCGACGGCCGCTTCGACGTCATCGCGATCGCCGCCGCCGACACCAGATAGCTGGCGACGTCGAGGCCGATCAACACCTCGAATCCGGCCCACGCCAGGAGGATGCCGCCGAGCGGCGGGCCCAGCAGCCGCACCACGCCGTCCGTCGCCGCGTTCCACGAGTTCGCGCTAAGTAGTGCGTCGCCAGTCCCCACGACGGCCGGCACATGAGCCTGCGCGGCGGGCCGGAACAGCACCGCCCCAACACTTTCCGCCACCACGGCCACGTAGATCGCCGTCGGTGTCCCCACGAGCATCGCGCTCACCGCCACGGCCCGGAACAGGTCCGCCACGATCATCACCCGCCGCCGGTCCCACCGGTCGACCAGCACGCCCGCGACCGGACCCAGCAGCAACGCCGGCAGGTACTCCGCCGCGAGCGTCAAGCCGGTCGCGAACAACGAACCGGTCAGTGCGTACACGTGTGCTGGTACCGCCACCACCAGCAACCAACTTCCGAGCAGGCTGATCGCGCGGCCGCCCCACAGGAACCGGAAGTCCCTCATCCCCCAGGCACTCATGCTCACAAGATATAGACAGCCTTATAGTGTTCCGTCAAGATAGTTGCCGTGGACTCCTTGGGACCAACGCTGCGCTCACTCCGCCAAGCCAGCGGCCGTACTGTCGCGTCCGTTGCCGCCGATGCGGGGCTGTCGGTGCCTTACATCGCGAACCTCGAGAACGGGCGTGGCAACCCCACTACCGGCGCTCTCGCTCGGTTGGCCGGCGCGCTTGGCACCTCGCTGCGCATCGACTTCGGTACTCCCGATCCTGCGCCTGTGCCGTTGCCTGCGTCGTTGGTTCGGTTGCGGCGGAGTGACCGGTTTCGCCGGGTGGTGGCTGAGCTTGATGCGGATCCGGCTGATGTGATCGCTGCGTTGGCTGCGGTTGGGCAGGTTGTGGATGCTGGCGAGCAGGACTGGTGGCGGGTGCTTGATGCTCTGGTCCTGATTGCCCGGCATCCTGCTTGATCTCAGGTTGGGTGAGTGGGCGGGTTGGGTGGGGTGGGTTGCGGTTTCGCACTGGCGGCCCGCGAGTTCTCAGCTTCCCAGGGCTAGCGTCGGCATCGTGAAGATCGTGATACCAGGCGGAACCGGCCAGGTGGGCAACCTGCTGCACCGGGCCCTGACCGAAGCCGGCCACGAGGTAGTGATCATCAGCCGGAGCACCGGCGTGCGCTGGGACGGCCGGACGCTGGGCGACTGGGCCGCGGAAATCGATGGCGCCGACGTGGTGGTCAACCTGGCCGGCCGCAGCGTGAGTTGTCGGTACACCAGGGAGAACCTCGACGAGATGATGCGGTCTCGGGTCGAGTCGGCGCGGGTGGTCGGGCAGGCCATCGCGCAGGCCAGGAGACCGCCGGCGGTGTGGCTGCAGATGAGCACGGCCACGATCTACGCGCACCGGTTCGACGCGCCGAACGACGAGGCGGCCGGGATCATCGGCGGGCATGAAGCGGAGGTGCCGGACTACTGGGCGTTCAGCGTGGAGATCGCCAGGAACTGGGAGGCGGAGCTGGATGCGGCGGACACTCCACACACTCGCAGGGTCGCGTTGCGCGCGGCGATGGTGATGAGCCCGGATCGGGGTGGCGTGTTCGACTACCTGTCGTGGCTGACGCGCCTCGGGCTCGGTGGGCCGATCGCGGGTGGGCGGCAGTACGTGTCGTGGATCCACGACACGGATTTCGTGCGCGCGGCCGCTCTGTTGATCAGGGAGCCGATTGCAGGGGCGGTCAACATCGCGGCGCCGAACCCCTTGCCGCAAAAGGACTTCATGCGTGAGCTGCGGAGGGCCTGGAACCGTCCGGTCGGATTGCCCGCGACGAGGTGGATGGCGGAGATCGGGGCGTTCGCGCTCCGGAGTGACACGGAGCTGCTGCTCAAGAGCCGCAGGGTGGTTCCGGGACGGCTTGCCGAGGCCGGATTCGAGTTCCACTTCCCGAACTGGCGGGAGGCGGCGGACAATCTGGCTGGACGCAGGAGGTGAGATGCCGAGGATCAACGACGTCGGCGGACAGGACGGGTTCGGGCCGGTCGAGGAAGAGCTGGACGAACCCATGTTCCACGCGGACTGGGAGGCGCATGTGCTCGCGATGAACCGTTCCTTGATCGGGCGCAAGGTCTACAACCTGGACGAGTTCCGGGATGCGGTGGAGCGGACGATGTCGCACGAGTCGTCGTACTACGAGAACTGGTTCCGGGCGATCCAGACGCTTCTCAAGGAGAAGGGTCATGTCTGAACGATATCGGACCGGCGACCGGGTGCGAACGTCCACTGTGGATCCGGATCACCACACGCGGCTGCCGAACTACGCGAGAGGCTGCGTGGGCACGGTTGTCGGCAGCGAAGGTGTGCACGCGTTGGCAGACTTGAGTGCGCAGGGCATCGAGAACCGGCAGCCGGTCTACACGGTCAGGTTCGCGGCGCGAGAGCTGTTCGGCAGCGGCGATCACAGCGTGACGCTGTCTCTCTGGGAGGACTACCTCAGCTATGAGTGACGACCACGACGACTCCCCGATCGCCGCGCGGGTTCGCGAGCTCGAGGCGGTGCTGGAGGAGAAGGGCCTGCTCGACGCGGGCGAGCTGGACCAGACGCTGGAGGCGTTCGCGCGCAAGGCCTCGCCGGCCAACGGGTTCCGGGTGGTGGCGCGGGCCTGGGTGGACGAGGGCTTCAAGACGGCACTGCTCGAGGACGCGAACTCGGCGCTGCCGGTGGTCGGGCTGTCCATGGGTGGCGGGCTGCAGGTGCAACGGCTGCAGGTCGTGGAGAACACCGAGGACGTGCACAACGTGCTCGTCTGCACGCTCTGCTCGTGTTATCCGATCGGGCTGCTCGGGCCGTCTCCCACCTGGTACAAGAGTCCGGCCTACCGGTCGACGGGTGGTGAGCCATCCGCGCGAGGTGCTGGAGCAGTTCGGTTTCACGCTGCCGGACGACACCGAGATCCGGGTGTGGGACGCGACGGCCGAGACGCGGTTCATGGTGTTGCCGCGCAGGCCCGCCGGCACGGAGGGCCTGACCGAGGAAGAGCTCGCGACGAAGGTGACGCGCAACGGGTTGATCGGCACCGCACCGGTGTGAGGAACCACCACCTGGTGTGAGAAACCGGTGGGGCCGCCCCGCGAAGGGGCGGCCCCAGGTCCTACAAGGCTTTCCGGCCCTACAGGGTCTTCATGATGGTGTCGATTGCCTTGCCGAGCTGCGCGTACTTCTGGGTGTACAGCACGGGGAACACGCCGGCCGGGTCGGCCGGGCGGTTGTGGTCCACGTAGTCGGTGCCCAGGTTGCAGAACACGACGACGATGTAGTTGCGCTTGTCCTTGCCGCGGAACGACTTCACGATGCCCGCGTCGGCGCCGGTCGTGTCGACCCAGCCCGTCTTGTGCGCGAAGGTCACGTCGGCGGTCTCGTTGCACGGGCGGACGTCGCGGTCGTACACGGCGTCGCCGGCGGTCACGGTGCCGTCCGCCTTGATCCAGCGCGACGGCACCTGCTGCGGGATGCCCTGGGTCGGGTAGTCACGCCCGCACCAGTTCGAGGTGGACAGCATCTCGTTGTGGGCCTGGCCGAGCAGCGTCTCCTGGAAGAACTTCCGCGACGACAACGAGAGCTCGTTGCGGGTGACGTTCTTGCCCTTGTCGGTGGTCCACAACGTGCCCACGCCACCGTTGATCAGCAGCAGGAGCTTCGCGGTGTCGAGGCCGCTCATGTTCGAGCCGATCCAGCGGCCGCCGTTGCCGGGGATGGTCTCGGTGACCATCAGGGTGGGCATGCCCAGGTCGACGAACGTCTGGTTGACCTTGTCCCACGCCTGCTGGTCGTGGATCAGCTTGATCAGCGCGCAGGTGGACTCGTTCTGCGACTTCGTGATCATCTCGTCGAAGTGCTGACGGATCTTCTTCACCGACTTGCCGCCGCACGCCGGGCGCACCGGGTTCGGGTCGTAGACGTAGTCGGCGTCGAGGTTCAGCTTGCCCTCGTCGGCCAGGCGCAGCACGCCGAAGCCCACCATCAGCTTCAGCACCGAGGCCGGGTACGGCGAGGAGAAGTCGATCGCGGCGTTCTCGCGACCGGCAAGCACGTCACGGGTGCCCTTGCCGCCGTTGACGTCCCACTCGGTGTCGTCCCACCAGCGGTACCGCACCTGGTCGGTCGACAGGCCCTTGTGCTTGACCGGCACGACGACGCCGTTCGGGTACTGCGGGCTGAGCAGCACGTTCGCCACCGACGCCGGACGGCCGACCGCGTCGAGCTCGATGATCGCCGCGTCCATGTTCGGCGTCTGGTGCAGCGGCTTGCCCGCCGCCGCCGCGAGCCGCACCCGCGCCCGGTTCATCAGCTCGGCCGGGGTCTGGTCGTACTTCTCCCGCTGTCCTGCCGCCGCCACCCGCGCGCCCTCCTCGGGCGGCGTCAGGTCGATCACGTCCTTGAAGTTCTGCGCGTCGATCGCCGCACGAAGGCGCTGCGCCAGCGAGTGCTGGGCCTCCTCGTTCTGGGCGGAAGCGACCGGTGCCAGGGTGGCACCCGTCAACGTCAATGCGGTGCACAGCACGGCAAACCGCTTGAGCTTCATTCACTCCCCCTGTGAAGTGGAACCAGCAACACAAGCGCACTATATGATCAATGCGTCTTCGGGGTGTAACAGCTGCCCTCTCCGTCCGTGCCATCGACGAAGAACCGCAGCGTCCCCGGCACGAGATCACCGAACACACAGGTCACCCGCTCCGTCGGACCGTTGTCCACGGTGATGTTGAACAGCACGCCGGTCGCCATGCCGCTGAACTGCTCGACCAGCGGCTTCAGCTCGGCAAGCGCTTTCTTCGTGGTGTCGGCGGAGAAGTCGCCCGACGCGCACACCCGTTCGAGGACCGGCCGGATCTTCGCGATGGTGTCGCGTCCCGTTTGGACACCCTTGACCGTCAACGGTTTACGCTGCTTCCAGCGGTTGTTCTCGGCGTGGTGCGGGGCAACGTCCGGGCCCGCGCTGTTGGTGGGCGCAGCGGCAGGCGGCGGTGTGGTCTCGGTCGCGGGCGGCGATACCAGCTCCTCGACCTTGCACGGCCCCGTCGGCGGCACGCTCGTGGGTGCGATTGACGTTGTCGGCACGTCCACCTGCACGGGTGGCGGCACATCGTCCGCTGTCTTGATTTCCACCTGGCCGCACGCCGCGCACAGCAGCAGCACGGCCAGCGCCCCCAGCAATCTCGCCATGCCCAGCACTCTGGCACACCGGCGGCGACGGAGTTCGGCGAACGAGCTGAATCGAGAAAACGTTCCGCACAACAGCGGGAGCCGCCCGATCTGGGGGATCGAGCGGCTCCCGGCTATCGCACCCGTGGGCGCGATGAGGCGATGACCACCGCGGCGGCGACGGTCACCAGGTTCTTCAGGATGTACTGGGCTTCGAACGACGCCTGCAGCGGACCGGACCACATCTCGCCGGGGAACAACACCAGCGGTGTCGACACCAGCACGACGTGACCGATCAGCAGGACCGCGCACAACCTTGGTGCGCGGAAGCTCAGCAGAACCAGTGCGATACCTATTTCGGTGATCGCGGCACTCACTCTTGCCAAATCCCCGTGGATGATCCCGAACGTCAGCGCGGAAACCGTGCGTTCGACGAGATCCTGGGCAGGGCTGCCACCGGGAAAGAGCTTCAGCACGCCGAACCAGAGGTAAACGACCCCCAGACCGATGCGCAGCAGCGGAATTCCGGCCTCACCCGCGAACCTGGTGAGGCGTTCCTCCGTGCTTTGCCGGCGTGACAATTCTGGACGCGACATCATCTCCCTCTCCTGTCTGGCTGCCACCACCCAGCCAGACAGGAGGAACGAGGAAGATCAGGCGCCGGGAGCGGGCTGCGGGTCCCCGAGCGGGTTCAGCAGGTCCGCCTTGCCCTCGAACGCGAACAGCAGCAGGTCGACCATCCGGAACGTGGTCGAGTCCGGTCCGAGCGTCGGCCGCCAGTACGGCGAGCGCACGATCGAGATCCGGCTGCCCTCGATGGCCCGGTGGAACACCTCGGCGGTGATGCGGCCGCCGACGGGACCCATCCGGCCGCTGTTGATCTCCGCCTCGCGCAGGACGTAGAACCACAACGGCGTCGCCTCGACCAGCCGCGCCTTCTGCTCGTCGGTGAGCCCGCCGAGGTCGACGCCACCGGCGCCGGTCAGGAGCTGCTCGGCGGTGAGCGGCTCGACCCCCATGAACTCCGCCATCTGCTGACCGCTCGCGAGGTCCATCATGCTGGCCCTGGTCAGGTTGCGGAACGCGAGGTTGCGCTCGATCTCGCGGAACTGGGTGCCCCGGCCGCCGAACGTGCCGGCCGGCAACCCGTTGAGCGGGTTGACCAGCAGCGTGTCGATCTTCTTGGTGATGTTGCCGCCACCGAACTCCGCCGGCGGCACCAGGTCCTCGCGATCGGCCTCGGTGAAGTCGTACAGCCGCCGGAAGTCCGCGATCCAGTTGCTGGGCAACGTGAAGATCGGGCCGCGGTTGATGTCGTCGAGGTCGGCCGGCGTCTGCGAGCTCGGGTCGAAGTTGCCGGCCACACCGGTGAAGGTGAACAGCTGGAACAACGTCGAGATCCCGCCGGGACCGGCGCTGTTGAACACCCGGTTCCACTGGTAGGCGCCGCGGATCATGCTGTGGCCCAGCCGGTACGACGCGACCGAGAACTCGATCGGCATCGTCGGCGTGTTGTCGCGGCCGTAGTAGCGGCCCGGCACCTCGAAGAACCTGCGGCCGTTGGTGAAGACGTCGTCCACGATCGCCGGGTCGACGATGCGCGGCAGGAAGTCCGTCTTCAGCATGAACTGGTAGTGCCGGACCACCAGTTCCTTGGCCGCGCGGAACAGCCGCTCACCGGTGAGGCCGGTGAGCGCGAGCTCGTCGACCACGCGGTTGTGGAAGCGGATGAACGCGAGGTGCGTCTGCGCGATGACGAGGTTCTCGTCGTTGCGCGCGTCCGGGATCAGCGGCAGGCGCCGATCCGCCGCGGTGCCGGCGTCCCCGCCGCGGCGCGGCAGGTCGAACCCCTCGAACGGCACGTTGGTGCCCTCGTCCGGGAACGGCACCGGCGTCGTGGTGCCGACCTTGAGCTTCACGCCGTCCTCGGCGTAGAAGGCCTGGTCGTCCTTGTCGCGCGGGCCCCGGCCGTACACCGAGTCGAGGTCGAGCGCGGGCGACCGGCCCTGCAGCAGCTCGTCGAGGTTGACGTCGCTGCCGAGCTGCGCCTCCGTGCGGTCCATCGTCAGGTCGTGGTCGACGAACTGGCCGAGATAGGTGAACCCCGCCGGGACGGCCGGGTTCTCCGAGTCGGGCTGCGGAACGGCCGGATCCGGCGTCATCGCGGTGGCGAGTGCGACGCGCAGCTCCTCGTCCGTCTCGGTGCCCTTCGGACCCAGTCGCGAGAACCGGAACCTGCGCAACTCCTCCGTCGTGGAGGGCTGGCGCGTGGTGGCCTGACCGTTCTCGCTGAATTCCAGCACGCCTTCGCCCACGACGAAGAAACTGTTGCGCGAGTGCCTCTTCATAATCTCCCCCTGTTTTCCCCTCGATCAGGCAACCTGTTCCCCAACAAGCACCTGCCCCAACACCAGTCTCCAGACGGAGTAAATTATCGTCGAAGCTTTTGGCGATAACCAAAAGGTCGTCACACAGCGGATACGAGGTGGTCCGGAATATCCGTGAACAACGGCAGCTCAGCCATCTCGCCGGCCATTGTCTCAGCAGCGTCGTGGTATGTCCTGGTCGCCAGGACGTGTTTGATCTTTTCGGCCAGCGCGGTGGCGGTCAGGCCTTTCACGTCCACCGTCACCCCGGCTTTCAGTTCCGCCACGCGGGCGGCATTGCGCGGCTGGTCGGCGAACAACGGCAGGCCCACCATCGGCACGCCCGCGGTCAGCGACTCCCGCACGCTGCTGTAGCCGGCGTGGGTCACGAACACCTTGGCGGTGTTGAGCAGCTGCTGTTGCGGGACTTCCGGACGCAGTTCGACGTTCGCGGGGCGCGGGCCGGTCCACTCGCCGTCGCCGATCGCGAGGACGGAGCGGGCCGGCACCTGGCCGAGCGCCTCCGCCACGACGTGCAGCAGGGTGGAGCCGGCCGTCAGCAGGCCGGCGTTCGTGCCGAACGTCGCGACGACGTCGGTTTCGACGCGGTCGCGGCTCGTCGGCACCCGGTAGTGGTGCTGGGCGGGATGCCAGCCATGCGGTGCCAGACCGGCGGTGAAGACCGGCTCCGTGCCGCTGACGCCGAACCTGGCACGGACCTCGTCCTTGCGTTCGTCGAGGTCCGGGACCTCCAGCGGAGCGAACGGGGCGATGTCGAGCAGCGCGTGCGGGATGCCGAGCACCTCCGCGGCGATCTGGGCGCCGTACTCGCTGGTCTCGCGGAGAATGACGTCCGGGCGCCACCTCCGTGCGAAGTCGAGGATGTTGGCCGCGGCCCTGGCGACCAGTTCCTCGGCGAACAGCGGGACCTTCAGCACGCCGTCGAGCTCCGGTTTCCAGGGCGGCGGCGTCCCGAAGTCCTCCGGCGCCGGCACGTCCGGCAGCACGACGGTGTTCTCGACGTGCGCCATCCGCGGCCCGGTCGCGATGATCGCCTCATGACCCCGGTCGCGGAACGCCTGGGCGAGTGGCACCACCGTCGGCATCAGGTGGGATCGGATGGGCAACGAGGTCAGCAGCACACGCATGGGGAAGTCCTCTCTCTCGGTCCGAGAGAACTCCTCCTTTACTTGACCGGACAACTTGATTCCGTTGAGCGGACCGGGTTTTGCGGTGAGTTCGGCTGGGTACGTGAGCTGGGTGCTTGCTGTCACGGTCACCGAGTCCTCGCCTGCCTCCACCGTTGTCACGGTCTCCGGGGAACTCGCCGGCTCCGGCTCGGAACGACTGCTCGCCCGGCTCGACCGCCTCCTCGACCAGGGTCACCGGCACGTCGTGCTGGACCTCTCCGGCGTCACCTTCTGCGACTCCAGCGGGGTCAGCGCCCTGGTACGCGGACATGCCCGCGCCTCGGCCGCGGCGGGCCGGCTCCGGCTCTCCGCCGCGTCGCCTCAGGTGTCGCGGGTGCTCGAACTGTCCAGGCTCGCCAGGATGCTGGGACTTCCGTCCACAGTGGACCTGGGAGCGGACCTCTAGGACATCTGGGAGGGGCGCGGGCCACCGCCAGGATCCGCGTGATCGGCGAGGGTGTCATGATGGCGGGTGTGGAGTCCACGCGCATCGACCGCTGGCTGTGGGCGGTCCGGCTGATGAAGACCCGCCCGGACGCCGCGGCGGCGTGCCGGGGCGGCCACGTGCGCATCAACGACAAGCCCGTGAAGGCCTCCGCGACCGTTGTACCCGGTGATGTCGTGCGCGCCCGCGTCGGTGACAAGGCCTGGGTCGTCGAGGTCGTCCGGGTCATTCAGAAACGCGTCGGTGCGGCGGACGCGGCCACGTGCCTCATCGACCGCACACCACCGCCACCCCCGCTGGAGGCGGTGCCGATCGCCCGGCGGGACCGGGGTGCCGGGCGGCCTACGAAGCGCGAACGCCGCGAGTTGGACCGCTTCCGCACCCAGAACTAGGGCCTGTATCGAGGTCCCGTTCGATGAGAGTCGAGCCTGAGGCCCGGCTATCGCGAACATGGACCTCGATACGGCCCTGGCCCAGAACGACGTCCGCCAGCTCCGTGAGCGACGTTCCCAGCGGCAGGTCGACGCGGATGGACGCGAACGGGTCGCCGCGCGTCACGCCGCGGTTGATGATCACGACCGGCAGCCCGGCCGCGAAGGCGCGGCGCACGAACCTGAGGCCTGACATCACGGTCAGCGAGGAGCCGAGCACGAGCAGGGCCTTCGCGTTGTCGACGAGCGAGTAGCACTGCTCGACGCGGGGGCGCGGGACGTTCTCGCCGAAGAACACCACGTCCGGCTTGAGGACGCCGCCGCACTCCAGGCACGGCACCACCTCGAAGTCGCGGACCTGCTCCTCCGGCAGGAAGACGTCGCCGTCCGGGTTGATCTCGGTGGTGGTGGCGACGAAGTCCGGGTTCGCCTCGCGCAGCCGCCGGTCGAGTTCGAAGCGGGGCGAGAGCAGCCGGCAGTCCAGGCAGATCACCCGGTCCAGGCCGCCGTGCAGCTCGACGACCCCGGCCGTGCCGGCGGCCTGGTGCAGGCCGTCGACGTTCTGGGTGATCACGCCGGACAGCTTCGGCGAGAGCCGGGTGACGGCGTGGTGGCCGGCGTTGGGGTGCGCACGGGCGATCGTGCGCCAGCCGACGTGGCTGCGGGCCCAGTAGCGCTGCCGGCCCGCGGCGTGCGTCGTGAACTCTTCGTAGGTCATCGGGGTGTGCCGGCGCAGTGAGCCGCCCTCGCCGCGATAGTCCGGGATGCCGGACTCCGTGGAGAGTCCGGCACCGCTGAGGACCAGCACACCGCCATCGGCGACGATCGGGACGACGTCGGTGAGAGTGGAGGTGCGCGGAAGTGGAGGGCCCGAAGGCGACCAGGTCAGGGTGGGCCGTGTCCGCACGTCACCAGCGTACGTGGCGTCGGCGTCACCAGCTCTGGACCCACTTCCGAAGCTCCGCCTCCGCAGCGGCGACGTTGCCGCCGGACGCGCCCGTGACCAGCGCGAACTGGCGTCCCTGACCGGCCCGCAGGAGCAGCCGGTCGCCGTTCACCGTGGAGGACGCCGAGCTGATGACCAGCGGCGAGCGCAGCGACTCGGGCAGGTGGACCTCGGTCGGCGCGGATCCGCCGGTCGAGTCCCAGACGAGCACCGCGAACTGGGACGAGCCGACCAGGGTGCGGACGGCGGGCAGCGGGATCTGCTGCCAGGTCTGGTAGGCGCGGTCCTCGTAGGTGAAGGCGAGCGTGGTGCCCGCGACGGCCTCCGGGTAGACGCGGTCGACGAGGGCGCGCTCGATGGTCATGACCGGGTTGCCGGACGCGTCGAGCTTGACCGCCGAGAAGTGCTCGTCGTTCATCGCGTCACCGTCGGTGTGGACCTTGTTCGGGTTGTCGTTCATCAGCTCGCGGTGGCGGCCGTAGTTGGTGTCCCAGTGCCACTGGCTGCCCGAGACCACGGTGCCGCGCGGCGCGGACCACCAGCGGGCGCCCGATGCGGTCGAGTCGAGACCCTGGTAGATCGCCTTCAGCACGGACGAGTTCTTGTCGGAGGTGAAACCCGAGACCGGGTGCCCGAACTCGGAGACGATCGCCGTCGTGCCGTGGGCCGCGGCGCGTTCACGGATCGTGCCGAACGCCTGGGTGTACTGGCCGTCGCCGGCCTTGCCCGGCATCAGGAGCCCGGACTGCGCCTTGCCGTCGTAGAAGTGCGCGTTGAACACGAACCGCTCCCCCAGCGACGGCACCAGCGCGAGGCCGCCGGGTTCGGCGAAGAAGTCCACGTTCTGGTTCCAGAACACCAGCGGCTCGACGAAAGCGGCCTTGGCGGTCCAGCCGGCCGCGTCCATCTTCGTGCGGAACCGGTGGTAGAACGGCATCAGGAGGTCGCGCTCCCACGTCTGCGAGGTCTGGCCGTTGTCGTACTTGCCGGCGTAGGGCTCGTTGAGCGGGTCGACGCCGACGACGAGCTTGAACTCGTTGGCGGACAACGCTTGCTTGACGTGCTTGAGCGCCTCGCCGGCCGCGTTCAGGAACGAGTCCTGCAGGCCGTTGCGGTTGTGCCAGAAGTCGTAGGTGGCCGCGGTGACCGCGTTGTTGTTCTTCATGTTCTGGCCCCAGTGCGCGCAGAGACCGCACGACTCCTTGGGATACCCGCTCGCCGCCCACGCGGGGGCGCCGTCGCCGGTGTACCAGCTGTCCTTGTTGAACAGGTACCGCGAGTACAGGTCCTGGTGGAAGTCGAGGTAGACGCGGATGCCGAGATCGGTGAAAGCGCGCATCTGCGAGGTCATGCCGTCGAGGTACGCGTGGTCGATCTGGCCGCGCTGCGGCTCGATCCACGCCCACGTCAGCAGGAACCGGACGGCGTTGGAGCCGGTCAGCCGCTTCATCGCGGTGGCCGACTTGCGCGCGTCGGCGACCGAGGCGAACGGCAGCCCGCGGTACTCGGCGAGCTTGGCCGTGCCCGAGACGTTGAAGCCCCGCAACACCACCTCGCGGCCGTGCTCGTCGCGGAACACCCCGCCGGACACCCGGAGTTCCGAGCCGTCGAACGACTCCGCCCGTACCGGTGTGATCACCAGACTGAGCAGAAACAGCACAACCAGGAGCACCGCTCGCCGCATCGCAGCCGCCTTCTGGGAACGTGAATGAGATTCGCGTTGCACGGTAGACCACGAATTGGGATTCGACTAGCGTTCGACTGGTGAAGGGGGATCACATGTCGGTGATGATTGATCGCGACGACGTCGAGGTGTTCGAACACACCGTCGCCGACGAGCTCACCGCGATGAGCGAGGCGTGGGACTGGTTCGAGAACCTGGTGGGGCTCAAGGGCCGCAGGATGTTCGCGCGTATCGACGAGACAGCGGGCACCTACACCGTCTGCACGCCAAGGAAACCCGGCGACGCGTTCGATCTCAGCGTCGGGGTGCTGCCGGGCGGCCGGTACCGGCGCACCGTGCTGGAAGGCGAGCCGCCCGCGCTGTACGGGCGGATCGGGCCGGCCATGGAGGAGCTCAAGGCGTTGGGGCCCTGGGACTCCTCCCGGCCGCTCATCGAGTTCTACCGCCGGCACACGGTGATCGAGCTCTGGGTGCCGGTCAGCTGAGCTCGGTTCGCCGTGCCCGTCAGCTGAGCGCGCCCGCGACCAACTCAGCAGTTTTGGCCACCAACGGCTCGTCGGCCGCGCCGTTGGGCTCGTCCTTCTTCGTCGACAGCACGGCGATCACGATCGGCGCGCGTCCGGGCGGGAACGCGATGCCGACGTCGTTGGTCGTGCCGTACTTGCCGGTGCCGGTCTTGTCCCCGAGCCGCCACGCCACCGGCAGTCCGGCGCGGATCCGGTTGGCACCGGTGGTGTTCGCGAGCAGCCAGTTGGTCAGCTGTTGTGCGTCGGCGCGGTTCAGGGCGTGGCCCAGGGTCAGCCGGGCGTAGCTCTGGCCGATGGCGCGCGGTGAGGTCGTGTCGGTCTCGCGGTCGGGCTCGGCCGAGTTCAGCTCGGGCTCCCACCGGTCGAGGCGCGTCACCGGGTCGCCGATCGAGCGGCTGAACCGGGTGATCGCGGTGGGCCCGCCGAGTTCGCGCAGCAGCAGGTTCGCGGCGCAGTTGTCGCTGTAGGCGATGGTCGCCTCGCACAGAGCCGAGACGGTCATGCCGTTCGCGAGGTTCTCCGCCTTGCCGGTGATCGGGCCGTAGCCGGACTTGTCGACCTCGGCCTGCGTGTAGCGGATCACCTTGCCCAGCAACGAACCGTCGTGGTCACGACGCAGGATCGCCGCGGCCGCGATGGTTTTGAACGTCGAGCACATCGGGAAGAGCTCGTCCGCGCGGTAGAGCACCGTGCGACCGGTGCCCGTGTCCGTGGCGAACACGCCAAGACGGCCGTTGTGCTGCCGTTCGAGGTCACGCAGCTTGCCGGTGATCGTCGACGCGTGTGCCTGAGCAGGCACGGCGACGGCCAGCGCGACACCCGCGCCCAGTGCCAGTACCGAGCGACGGTTAACACCCAACGGTCTACCCCCTTCTCGTGAAACCTCTCCACGAAGAAAGACGCACGAGAGATCAACTGGTTGTCATTCGATCCGGCGCCAGCACGCGAGGAAGGTGAGCGCCGCGATGAGCGACCCAGCCGACGCGAAGGAGCCCGCACCCAGGTAGAGCACCCACGGATCGGCCCGCAATCCCTCCTCCGCCAGCGGAAACACCCACAGGACGAGGCCCAGGCGAGCGTCGCCAGCCCGATCAGCGACCAGAGCACGATCAGCACCACTCGGCCGGCGCGAGTGTGCCGCCGTTCGGCCCAGCGTGCGCGCCGAAGATCGATCCGGGCAAGCTGATCGCCATGGATCTCCGCGACATGTTCGCCGCGCTGGGCGCCGACGACCCCGAGAGGTGGGCGGACTCGGAGCTCACCGAGAACATCCCGCAGCTGGCCCGGTTCCGCTTCCTGCGCGGTATATGGTCGATCATCGACGAGCAGGGCCCGTCGACCGGCCCGGTCTTCGAGACCGGTGAGGCCGCTCGCGACCGTCTCGAAGCACTCGGTGCGACGCCCGAGGACCTGCGGGCGTTCGCGCGGATGGTCGCCTTCGAAACGCTGAGCTCGGCCCTCTACTTCCTCGACGATCCGGCGAGCGACGGCGACGTGCCCGGCCTGCCCGGCTGGGCCTTGGTCGAGACGGCCGGCGGCGAGCCGACCGGCCGGCTGGTGCAAGGTCTCTACGAGGACATGGACCCGGAACGCTGACGAGCGATCCGGTCAGCGGCGTGTGCGGACGACCATGGCGGGGCGTCCTGGCGCGCTGAACGGGCTAGCGGCTGTCCGGTCGCGGTGTGGGGGGTCCCGCCGTCGTGACCTCGGCCCAGCCGGGTCGTGGCTGGGAGGCGGGACGCGGCTGCGCTGCCGGGCGCGGGGCGGCGGCCGGACGCGGTGCGGCGGCGGGCTGCGCGGGAGCCGGACGCGGTGGAGTCGCGGGCTGCGCGGGGGCCGGGCGCGGCGGGGTGGGCGGCGCGGCCACCGGACGCGGTGGGGTGGCGGGCGGCGCGGTGGCCGGACGCGGTGGCGACGCCGGACGCGGCTGGGAGGCCGGTGGCGCGGCAACCTGGCGCGACGGGGAGGGGGCGCGGTGGCGGCTGGGTCTCGACTCCGCAGGGGGCTGCTCTGGGTTGGTTCGCGGTTCCACGAACGTCTGCCTGGTGCTGGGCGGCTCCGCGGCCCTGCGCCCGGTCGCCGGCTCCACGAACGCTCGTCCCACGGTCACAGTCGGCCCCACGTCGACTGGAGGCTCCACGAACGTTCGTCCGACGGTGACGGTCGGCCCCACGTCGACTGCGGGCTCCACGCTGACTGTGGGCTCCACGAAGGTCCGCCCGAAACCGGAGGTCGGCTCCGCGAACGTCCGCCCGATGCCGGCTTGCGGCTCCACCACCGTCCGCTCGTAGCCCGCCGGCTCCACCACCGTCCGGCCGACGCCGGCGCGCGGCTCCACCACCGTCCGCTCGTAGCCTGCCTGCTCGACCACGGGCGGCTCGTACGCCGGCAGCTCGTCCTCGGAGTCCTCGATGGCGTGCCGCGCCAGGTGCCGGCCGGGCTCCTTGCGCTTGCCGAGCAGCAGCAACGCCACGGCGACGACCAGTCCGAGGGTGGCGAGCCCGGTGGCCACGGCCTTGGCCGCGGGGTGCTCGAGCACCAGCGTGGAGATGGTCAGCGCGAGCACGAGGGCCGCGATCGGGCCGATGACGGCGATGTCCTGACGTTCCTCGCGCCGCTCCGGCTGCGAGGGATTCAGGTCAGGAGATGCTGTCACGTAGGCGCCTTCGGTGGTCGGTAGGTTCTTGTCATGCTGCCTGAGAAAGGCACGCCGGAGCAAACCTCGCATTCCGGTCTGGGACGTGTTCCCATGTAGCGCTGGGTAAAGGGAGGTTCGGGCATGTGCCGGTGGCTCGCGTATTCCGGTTCGCCGGTGCTGCTGGAGGAGATCCTCTACCGTCCGGAGAACTCGCTGGTCATGCAGAGCAAGCACGCGCGGCTCGGCGCGACGGCCGTGAACGGTGACGGGTTCGGCATCGGCTGGTACGGCAGCACGGGCACGCCCGGCCTGTTCCTCAGCACCGAACCCGCCTGGAACGACCGCAACCTGCGCGAACTCGCGGCGCAGATCATGGTCGACCGCCTGTTCGCGCACGTGCGGGCGTCGACCGGCGGCGCGGTGCAGCGGTCGAACTGCCACCCGTTCCGCCACCGCAACTGGTTGTGGATGCACAACGGTCTCATCGCGAAGTTCCCGCTGGTACGGCGTGAGCTCATGCTCGCCGTCGACCCCGTGCTGTTCCCGTTGATCGAGGGGTCGACCGACTCCGAGATCATGTTCTACCTCGCGATCAGCTTCGGGCTGGAGCAGGACCCGCCCGCCGCGGTCGCGCGCATGGTCGGGTTCGTCGAGGACGTGGGCCGCCGGGCCGGGATCGAGTATCCGATCCAGATGACGGTCGCGGTCACCGACGGCGCGACGACGTGGGCGTTCCGCTACTCGAGCCGCGGCAAGTCCCGCAGCCTCTTCCACAGCACCGACGTGTCGACGTTGCGGCGGCAGTACCCGGACAACCCCGCGCTGCACAACCTGGCCGACGACTCGCGGCTCGTCGTCTCCGAACCGCTGGGCGACCTCGTGGGGGCCTGGCAGGAGGTGCCGGAGTCGACGTGCGTCGTGGTCCGGACCGGGGTCGAAGAGGAACTGATGCCGTTCAAGCCGTGAATCGTCAGGCAACCGTCAGGTAGCGACCCGGGTTTCGTCACTACCGTCTGATGCTGCCGCCGTCACCGAGCACGGACCCAGAGAGGTTCCTCATGCTGAGCACGGCAGCGGCAGCACTGTTCGCCCTATCCAGCCTCGTTCCCGCCGACGCCGCCGAGGTGGCACCCGGTGTGGAGGTCGTGACCGTCAACGGGTCGGGCTGCGCGGCGGGCGACGCGGACGTGACGACGGAAGGCAGAACGTTCACCGTCGGGTACCACGTGTTCCTGGCGCGGGCGGGCGGCGGCTCGGCTCCGACCGACTTCCGCAAGAACTGCCAGCTGAGTCTGCGTGTGACCGTGCCGGCCGGCTACACCTACGGCCTGGCAAGGACTTCCTACACCGGCTATGTCCACCTGAACCAGGGTGCGACGGGACTGGCTCGGGTCAGCACGTACCTGCAGGGCAGTTCGGCCACGCGGACGGTGAGCCGCGCGTTCACCGGGCCGGTCAGCAACGAGTGGCAGCTGTCCTACCGGCCCGGTGCCGCGGAGACCGACTGGGTGCCGTGCGGGACGCAGCGCAACATCAACATCAATGCCGAGGCGCGCGTGACGCTCGGCTCGGCGGACCCGTCCCGGCTGAACTTCGCGAACGTGGAGTCGAGCCGCGGCGCCGTGCGGGTCAGGCGCTGCTGATCCGGAACCTGGACCTGGTGGCGGCGAGCAGCACGAGCGTGCCGATCGCGACCCACGTGTACGCGTCCCCGTAGATGTGCTGCCACCAGGTCCACGTCATCTCCTTGTCGCCGGTGCTCGGCAACCAGGTGAAGGGGTGGATCAGGAACACCACGACCAATGCCCCGAGCGTCACCCGCGCCCAGTTCTGGCGCACGAAACCCAATGCGAGGAACGCGGGCACGCACCACACCCAGTGATGCGACCACGAGACCGGCGAGACGAGCAGGCCCGCGGTCGCGATCGCGGACAGTGCCATGACGTCGTTGCGAGCCCTGCGCGCGGCCACCACCGCGAGCGCCACGACGATCGCGGACAACCCCACCCACAACAGGGTTTCCGCGTGCTGCCCCGGGTTGATCCGGTGCAGCACACCGCGCAACGACTGGTTCGCCATGTACGCGAGACCGCCCGCGCGGCTCGGGTCGAGCAGCGCGTGGAACCAGTACTCGGCGGAGTCCTTGGCGGCGAACAGGAATCCGGCCAGCGCCAGCCCGACGAAGGTGATCATCGACGTGACTGCCGCACGCCAGTCCCTGCGCACCAGGAAGTACAGCAGGAAGATCAGCGGGGTCAGCTTGATCGCGGCGGCCAGTCCGACCAGCACGCCGCGCCACCGGGGATCGCGGACGGCCAGGACGTCCACCACCACGAGGGCCATCAGCACCAGGTTGATCTGTCCGAAGAGGAACGTCGAGAGCACCGGTTCCAGTGCCACCGCGGCGATCGCGACGGCGGGCGCGACGGTCCACACGACGTCCGACCGTTGCGTGAGCCGGCGGACGACCAGGTAGCAGACCACGGACAGGCACAGGAAGTTCGCCATCACGACGAGCGAGTTCACCGCCGACACCGGCAGGAACGTGAGCCCACTGAAGATGACCGCGGCGATCGGCGGATAGGTGAACGGCAGCCGCGGCCCGTCCAACGCACCGGGGAAGTCGATGTAGAGCGGAACCCCTTGCAGCCAGGCGACTCCGCCGGTGCGGTACACCTGCAGGTCGAGGTAGTAGAAGCCCAGACCGGCCAGGACGGCCGGCACCGCGGCCAGCGCCACGAACCACAGAACAAGGACGATCCGGCGGGCGGGCACCCATCGGTGTCGGATCAGCAGACGTCTGCGTCCCGACTCGAACGCGGCGGGGGTCATCGGCGGAACCTCGTCGGCGATCCGCCTGATCAACAGCATCTCGTTCACGTCTGCTTCTTGACCGATGCTCGCTTTCGCGTTCCCGCCAACGAGGTGTGACCGTCCTCATGGGAATGCTTCGGGGCCGATCGGCCAAGATAGGTCATGACCCATGAGGACTTCCTTGCGTTGAATCGCTTTCCCGCGCTGGACGGCGTGCGGGCGATCGCCGCGCTGATGGTCGTGTTCTTCCACTACGGCGGACCGTCGTGGTTGCAGGGCTGGCTCGGGGTGCAGATCTTCTTCGTGCTGTCCGGGTTCCTGATCACCACGTTGCTGCTGCGCGAACACGCGCGCGACGGGCGGATCAACCTGGTGAACTTCTACCGCCGCAGGGCTTTCCGCATCCTGCCGGTGTACTTCGTCGTGCTGTTCGTCACCGCGGCCGGACTGCTGGCCGCCGGCCGGTTCTGGGACAACCTGCTCGGCCGGGATTTCCCGCTGTACCTGGTGTTCTTCAACGAGTTCGGGCACGGTGGCGCGTACGGCCATTCGTGGTCGCTTGGGGTGGAGCAGAAGTTCTACCTGGTGTGGCCGCTGCTGGCGTTCGCGCTGCTGCCCCGCTGGCGGCCGGCGGTGACGATCGGGCTGATGGCGCTCGCGTTGGCCGTTGTGCCGTTCACCGTAACGTCGGACCCCAAGGGCTGGTCGGTGCACTACTTCACGGTGCTGGCCGGGTGCGGGCTGGCGCTGCTCATGCACAACCGGCGCGGGTTCGCGTTGGTCAAGCCGTTCATGAAGCCGTGGGTGGCCGTGCTGTTCATCGGCGTGCACCTGGCGGTTCCGTTCATCTCTGGCGCGCTCGACGGTGCCATCCCGGGGTTCGTGTCCGTGGTGCCGATCTACGCCGTCGCGGTCGCGGTGATGCTGCCGTCGCTGCTGGCGCCGGGGTTGCTGCAACGGGTGCTGTCGGCTCGCCCGATGGTGTGGCTCGGCGAACGGTCGTACTCGATCTACCTGGTGCAGTCGATCGCGCACTCCATGATCCTCTTGACGGGGGCATCCGGCCTGGTCATGGCCCTGGGGACGTCGCTCGTCGCGATCGCGATCGCTGATCTGTGCTATCGCTGGATAGAGCTGCCGATGATCGAGCGAGGCAGGTCACACCGTCCAATCGGGAATGCGACAGCACCGATCGGCCAATAAGTTCCGTGAGCACCGAGACGGCGCCGGGGGCGCGTACAGGAGGGCCGGGGGTGACCAAACCTCTGGACAGGGACACCTGGGTCGAGCTGTACGACCGGCACGCCCGCGAACTGCACCGCTATCTGGCGCTGAGGGTGGACACGGCGATCGCCGACGATCTGGTGTCAGAGGCGTTCCTCATCGCGTGGGAGCGCCGCGCGACGTTCGACCCGGCGCGGGCGGGCGTGAAGGCGTGGCTGTTCGGCATCGGGACGAACCTGATGCGCCAGCACGTGCGATCGGAAGGCAGGCGCCTGCGGGCGTGGGCGCGTGATCACGGCAGACGTGCGGTGGCCGATCATGTCGACGACCGGACCGCCTCGGTGGTGGACGCGAAGTCACTGATGTGCGACCTGAGCGAGGCACTGGCCGAGCTGCGGCCGGAGGAACGGGACGTGCTGCTGATGGTGGCGTGGGCCGATCTGAGCGCGGCCGAGGTGGCCGAGGTGACGGAGACGCCGGTGGCGACGGTGCGGACCCGGTTGTTCCGGGCACGGGCCAAGCTGCGGGCGCGGATCAACGAACAGGAGGGTGACGACGATGCGTGACGACACACGCCCCGTGGAAGACGAGACGGTCAAGTGGGCGATGTCGGACGTCGCCCCGATGAGCGATGAGGCTTTCGGGCGCGGGCGGGCGGCGCTGCTGGCCCGGATGGACGCGGACGCGGCGGACGAAGCTGGGCCGGTTGAGGAAGCCGGGTCGGCCGGAGGAGCAGGCGGACCGGTCGTCGGGAAGCGGGGACGGCCAGGCCGGGAGGGAAGGTGATCCAGCTGGCGCCTCGGCGTCGGCGCAGGATCCCGCTGGTGGCGGCCGCCGCCGTGATGGTCGTGATCGCCGGGGCCGCGCTGGTCGCCCCGTCGCTGGTGTCGCGGAACAGGGGTCCGAGCATGGGCAGCGCCGCCGCGGCCGAGGTGCTGAAGCAGGCCGCTCTCTCCGCCGGGGACGCCGTGGTGCCGCCCGGCCAGTACCTCTACGTGCTGCAGTACGCCCGTTGGTCGATGACCGACAGCGACTACCGGTGGATGTACCTGCAGGACCAGACGTTGCAGACGTGGATTCCGGCCGACCGCACCGGCACGTGGTTGTACCGGCGCAACAGGACCGGCGACAAGCAGTGGTTGATCGGGTCGCAGCAGGACTACCCGGCCGACCTGCCGTCGTCGCTGGAACCCGAGGGCGAGTGGCGGTCCGAGGGCGGCCGCGCGCTGGCCGACAAGGTCCCGGTGAGCTTCCGCAATCCGACGCCCGAGTACATCGCCGCGCTGCCCCGCGACCCACGCGCGCTCTACGAAAAGCTGCGTGGTGAGGCCTCGGGCAAGGAGGACCGCTCGCTGCTGTTGATGGTCACCGACGGCCTGGATTCCGGCATGTACCCCGCCGACGTGCGGTCCGCGATCTTCAAGGCGCTGGCGTTCCTGCCCAGGCTGGAGATCGTCGATCGGACCGCCGTGCTCGACAGCCGCCAGGGCACCGCGCTCGGCATCACCGAGGGCGACACGACCACGCAGATCGTGGTCAACCCGGAGACCGGTGACTACCTCGGGTCGCGCACGGTGCAGGCCCGCGACGCGCACGGCCTGAAGGCGGGCACCGTGCTCGGCATCACCGCGATCACCACGCGAGTCGTCTCCGCCATGGGCGCACCGAACTGACCACGTCGGGGCCGGCCGCTGCACCCCTTTGCAGCGGCCGGTCTCTGCTTCACTTCCGGCTCAGCACGACCCAGTTCTCGCCCGGCCGTTCCAGCACCCCCGGCCACCAGCGCGGCGCGATGGCCTCGTACAACTCGTCCGCGCGGTCCAGCAGGACACCGACCGCCGGCTCACCGACGACGATCACCGCGGACCAGTCGACGTGGGCCAGCAGGAAGTCCTCGGAGATGCCGAACCGCTGGTGCAGCACGGTGATCAGCTCGTGCCCGGTGTCCGGTCCCGCCTCGACCTCGCTGACGTCCGGGATCTCGACGTCCACTGGTTCATCGCCAGCCTCCTCCTCGTGGTCTTGGTCTTGGTCGTACTCGGACCAGACGTGCTTGCGCAGTGCGTGGATCCGGGAGTTGAGGTCGTCGGCCTGTTCCTCGCTCACGACCAGCGTGACCGACCGCCCGTCGGTCAGCGTGAACGTCAGCTCCGCCTCCGGCCCGCCACCGGAACCGGCGATGGCGTCGACGTTCCCGGCCACCTCACCGGACAACGCGGAGTCGGCGGGGCTCTCGTCGCCCGCGCGGAACGACGGCAGGTTCGCGGCCATGTCCACGACGAGCCGCGCGGCGGTCCACATCGCCTCCTGGTCGCGGAACTCCTTGCGGCTGCTCGTCAACGTCCGCCCGATGCCGGCCGGCTGGACGCGGGCCCGTACGGTGCCGCGGCGCTGCTCGCCGTCCCATCTCGCGGAGACGGTGACCCCGTTGGCCAGTCGTTTGCGGTATCTCTCGACGCTGCCGGAGCGGGTGAGCTCCCACCCCGCCACCGACTCGGGCCACGGCTCGTCGGACAACAGCTTTCCTCTCGGTCGGATGCGCCGGTTCGACGCGCGAAGGGCGGGAGCCATCCCCGGCGCTCCCGCCCTTCGCCGGTCGTCACTCGACCAGCTTGCCGGTCGTGTCGACGTCCCGCATCAGCGCCGCGATCTCGTCCGGCACAGGAGGGATCTCCTCCCGGTCGATCCGGCCGGGGCCGGCCCAGACCAGGTTCACCTGCTGCGCGGGGTCGAGATCCGGGTGGTCCGACCGGTTGTGACAGCCGCGGGTCTCGCGACGTTCGAGGGCGCATTCCAGGGTCGCGCGGGCCGCGAGCGCCGAGGCTTTCAGGTCGAAGGCGTGCGCGAGGTCCTGGAACCCGGCGAGGTCCGGGTGCACGCCGACCCTGTTGATGCGGTCCTCCAGCTCGTCCAGCTCGGCGAGTCCCTTGCGCAGTCCCGACTCGTCGCGGACGACGCCCGCGTGGTCGGTCATCGTGTTGCGCAGAGTGCGTTGCAGGGCACGGACGTTCTCCGGGCCGTCAGCGGCGAGCAACCCGTCCACCTCGGCCCGCGCCTCGCCCAGCACGATGCGCGAACGTCGTTGGGCACCAAGGGAAGAGGAGTACACGGCGGCCGCCTCGCCGACGATCCGGCCGTACACCAGCAGCTCGATGAGCGAGTTGCCGCCGAGGCGGTTCGCGCCGTGCAGGCCGCTGGACGCCTCACCGATCGCGAACAGGCCGTCCACGCCCGTCGAGTGGTCCGCGGGCGACACCCACACGCCGCCCATGGAGTAGTGCGCGGTCGGCGCGATCTCCATCGGCTCGCGGGTGATGTCCTTCATCTGCAGTTCGAGCAGCGTCTGGTACACCCTGGGCAGCCGGCGCATGATCTGTTCGCGCGGCAGGTGCGAGACGTCCAGCCACACGCCGCCCTTCGGCGTGCCGCGGCCTTCCTTGATCTCGGTGTACGCGGCCAGCGCGACTCTGTCGCGAGTGGACAGTTCCATGCGCTCCGGATCGTAGCGGGCCATGAACCGCTCCCCCAGCACGTTCGTCAGCACACCGCCCTCGCCGCGGGCCGCCTCGGACACCAGGGTGCCCGCCGCGTTCTCCGGCTCGATCAGGCCGGACGGGTGGAACTGAACCAGCTCGGGGTCGCGGATGCGGCCGCCGGCGAGCACGGCCAGGCGGAACGAGTCGCCGGTGTTCTCGTCGCGCCGGCTGGAGGTCCGCCGCCAGATCCGCGTGTGCCCGCCCGCGGCGAGGATCACCACGTCCGCGTGGAACACGTATCTGGTGCCGTTGTTCAGATCGAAGCCGTACGCACCGAAGACGACGTTGTCCCGCACCAGGATCTGCGTGATGTAGCAGGTGTCGTGGATGGGGATGTTCAGCTGCGCGGCCCGGTTCACGAGCGTGCGCTGAATCTCCAGGCCCGTGTAGTCACCGGCGAACGACGTGCGGCGGAACGTGTGCGCGCCGAAGAATCGCTGCGAGATCCGGCCGTCGGTCTCCCGCGCGAACGGCATGCCCCACCGTTCCAGGTCGGCGATGCCGCGCGGTCCCTGCTCCGCCACGATCCGCACGATCTCCGGGTTCGCGAGGAGGTAGCTCTCCTTGATGGTGTCGGCCGCGTGCTGCTGCCACGTGTCGGCCGGGTCCATGGTGGCCAGCGCCGCGTTGATGCCACCGGCGGCGAGCGCGGTGTGCGCGTCGGCCTTCGGACGCTTTCCGACGACCAGCACGTCGATCCCGCGCTCGGCGAGCTCGATGGCGGCGCGCAGTCCCGCGCCACCGCTGCCGATCACCAGCACCGAGGTTGCTATCTGATGTTCAGGTTGCGTCATCGCGGCCTCCATTGCCCGTGTCTCTACAAGTAGGACCAGGCAGCGACGCGATATGTGACTGTTAGCTACGCGACATCAGTAGGATCAGGGCTGTGTTCGTGAAGCTCTGTGGCCTGCGCACCGAAGCCGATGTCGCCGTGGCGATCGCCACCGGCGCCGACGCGGTCGGGTTCGTGCTGACCAGCAGCCCCCGCCAGATCGACGTCGACCTCGCGGCGCGGCTCGTCGCGGAGGTGCCGGAGCACGTGCTGACCGTGGCCGTCGTGCGCGGCATCACAGCGGCCGAAGCGGGCGAGATGGCGCTGAAGACCGGTGTTCAGGCGTTGCAGCTGCACGGCGACTACCCGCGGGAAGCGTTCGACGAGCTCGCGGATCTGCCGTTCCAGCTCGTGCGGGCGACCGCGCTGGGGCCGGACACCGACGTGCGCACCGGCGCGTTCGGCGAGGAACTGCTGCTGATCGACTCCCCCGTCGCCGGTTCCGGTGAGCAGTGGGACATCACGCGCCTCAACGAGAAGAGGCCCGTCGGACGCTGGGTGCTGGCGGGCGGGCTGGCACCGGAGACGGTAGCGGCGGCGATCAGCGTGGCGCAGCCGTGGGGTGTCGACGTGTCCAGCGGCATCGAGTCGAGCCGCGGGGTCAAGGACCACGGGCGGATGCGTGAGTTCGTCGCCGCCGCCCGCGGCTGACTGTCAGGCTGCGGTCACCTACGCGGACAACCCGGCCGTGAAGGCACTGGAGGTGCCGGTCATCCACGCGTGAGCTGAGGCTCGTTCATCGCCTCCAGAACGCGCTGGACGTCGGCGACGCGGTGCTGTGCCCGGTACAGGTCGAGCGCCTCCTCCCAGACCTCCTGGGCGTTCTCCGGTTGCCCCAGAGCGGCGAACGCCTTGCCGAGCCCGAAAAGACTGTTCGCCGTCTCGTACAGATCGCTCTGCTCTCGTCTCAACGCCACGGCCTGCTGGAACCGCTCGACGGCCTGCTCGGGCCGTCCACTGTGGAGCTCGATCTCGCCCAGCGTGTCCAGCGTGTGGCCCTCGCCGACGCGGAAGCCCACCTGCCGGTGCAGGACGAGCGCGAGCTCGCAGTGCTCGCGGGCCGCCCGGTGGTTGCCGAGCTGGGTCTCGAGCCAGGCCAGGTTGTTGAGGCTCTGGGCTTCCCTGGCCGGTTTGCCGAGCCGGCCGAACAGGGCCCGCACCTGCCCGGTGTGCACGAGTGAGCGCTCGTACTCGCCCTGCTGTGCCATCAGCATGGACATGTTGCCGTGGCAGTACGCCAGGCCGAGCAGATCCTGCTCGGCTTCGGCCAGCGCGAGCGCACGCTCCAGAAACCCGGTGGCCTCCTCGTACCGGCCGAGCCGGCCGTATGCCCGGCCGATGTGCCTGAGTGCCTGAATGCGCGAGATACCGGTTTGCTCGGCGGCGGCCAGTCCGTGCTGCCACATGGCCAGCTCGTCGTGGATGAAACCGCGCCGGTAGTGGAACGTGTTCAACGTCCACGCCAGTTGGAACACCACCGTGTGCCAGCCGCGCGCCACCGCGATCTCATGCGCGGCCAGCAGACACGCGTGCTCGGCCTCGAACCATGCCAGCACCGCCGGTTCGCCGGAGAACTCCGGCACCTCCGGCTCCAGGTCGACCGGCTCGCGTTCCGGCGAGAGCAGCTGATCACCGCGGAACGCCGTGTGCAGGTAGAAGTCGACGACGCGCCGCAACGCCGCCTCTCTCGAAGACTCGTCGAGAACCTGCGCCACGGCGTGCTGCCGGATCAGGTCGTGCATCCGGTACCGCCCGTCGGTCACGGCGACGAGCGACGCCTCTTCCAAGGCGCGCAACAACTCCGGTGTCCCGTCCAGGCCGAGGCTGACCGCGGCCTCCTGGCTGATGTCCGGTCCGGGCGCGATGCCGAGCAGCGCGAACATCCGGACCTGCGCCGCCGACAACGCCCGCACCGACAACGACAACACGGTCGGCAGGCTGGCGATCGCGTCATCGCTGTCCAGCGCGTCCAGCCCGAGGGCGCGCAACTCGGCGGCAAGTTCGGCCAACGGGACGTTCGGACGCGTGTGCGCGTGACCGCTGAGAATGCTCAACGCCAACGGAAAGCCACCGCATGAGGTGCACAACTCCGCCGCGGCAACCGGTTCGGCCTCGACCCGGTCGGCACCGAGGCGCCGGGCGAGCAGATCGTGCGACTCCGTGCGGGCCAGCACGTCGAGCGACACGTGCTCGGCGAGCAGAGCGAGCCGGTTGCGGCTGGTCACCAGCACCGTGCACGAACCACCCGGCAGCAGCGGCTCGATCTGGGCGGCCTCGGCACAGTTGTCCAGCACCACCAGCATCGTCCGGTCCGCGAGCAGCTCGCGGAACATCCCGGTCATCGACGGCACGTCGGCGGGCATCCGATCTGGTTCCACGCCCAGCGCGGCGAGGAACCCGCGCAGCGCGACCTCCGGCGCCATCGGCGGGCCCTGTGTGCTGAAGCCCTGCAGGTCCACGAACAGCTGCCCGTCCGGGAACCGTTCGGCGAACCGGTGCGCCCAGTGCAGGACGAGCCACGTCTTGCCGATCCCGCCGGCGCCCGAGATCACCGTGATCGCGGCGGACGCGTCCAGTCGCTCCAGCTCGTCGAGGCGGCCGACGAACGGCATCGGCGCCGCCGGCAGCTGCCGCGGCACGACCACCGGATCGGCGGGAGCGGGCAGGCCGAAGTCCGCGTCCAGGACCCGCTTGTGCAACTCCCGCAACGCTTCGCCTGGCTCCGTGCCCAGCTCGTCCACAAGCCGCGCCCGGAACGTCCGGTAGTGCTCGAGCGCGTCCGCCGCCCTACCGGCCTGTGCCAGCGCCAGCAGGTACTGGCCCGCCACCCGTTCGTCCAGCGGATGCTCCGCGACGCGCGTGGTCAGCCCGGCCAGCCACGCCGCGCCCTCACCCCGCCGCAGTCGCACGTCGACCAGGTCCAGCTCGGCGGCGAACCGTTCCAGCTGCAGCCGGGCGCGTTCGGCCTGCGCCCACTCGCCGTCCAGACCGGTCAGCGCCTCGCCGCGCCACAACTCCAGCGCCTCGGTGAGCAGCCGCGCGGCGTCGTCGTCCGAAGCTCCCCGCGCCCGCCCCACCAGGTCGCGGAACTGTGCCAGGTCCGTGGAAGCGCCCAGCAGCACGTACCCGCCGGAGCGCGCCGCGATGTCGGCCGCGCCCGCGAGCGCCGCCCGCAGCCGGGAGACGTAGCTGGGCAGGATCGAACGGGGCCGCGGCGGCAGGTCCGGGCCCCAGACCCGGCCGGCCAGCCGGTCGAGGGGAACCACCCGGCCCGCGTCCACCGCGAGCGCGGCCAGCACGCACCGCTGCCGGGCGGGCCCCAGCTCCGCGCCCGCCGCGGTCACCTCGCCGAGCAGCCCGATCACCATCATGCCCCCACCCCCTACACGCGTTCTACCAGCGGATTTCAGGTCCGTGCAAGAGACGCGCACACGCCGCGCACCACAGTAGGGGCTTCCACTAATCCACTGGGGGATAAGTGCGACCAACCCTGTTGGCGCTGTCGGCCGCGCTCATCGCGGCCGGTATCGCGCCCATATCGGCAACCGCGGCACCGGTACCACCGCCCGACACGGCCAGTCCCGACACAGCCAGTTTCGCCGCATCCACCGCGCCGGAGGAGGTCGCGCGGGACCAACGCGCGAACGTGCTCGGCGCGCAGTGGGCGGCTTCCGGCGACCGGGCCGTCGTACCGAGCGGTGACGCGGACGGGTTCCACCTGCTCGTCGGCGAGGCCGCGACCGGCTATCGATGGCGCACCCTCGCGTCGCTGTCCGAGCCCGCTTTCGAGGCCGACTCGTGGATCGGCAACGTCTGCGTGACCGGCTCCGGTGAACGCGCGGTCGTCGTGTACGCGCCCCGGACGTTCACGAACAAGGCCGATCTCGCGCGACCGCGGTGGCTTCACAGCCGTCGTGGACCTGAAGTCCGGCGCCGTGCGGAAGCTGCCGCTGCAGACCAGCCTCGCCTACTTCAACCCCGGCTGCGGCGCGGGCGAGACCGCCGTGCTCACCCAGGGCACCGGCGAGGACCTCGACCGCACCCGCCTGGTCGAGCTCGACACCGTCACCGGCGAGCTGCGCAAACCGATCGTCGTGCCAGGGCAGCTCACCTCCGCGGTGCCGGCGGCGGGCGGCATCGTCGCCGCCGACCGGGGCGCGCTCGTCACGCGTCGACAACGCCGGGCAGCGCCGCGTGCTCGCACCGGCCGAGGGCGTGCCGTTCCGCGCTCGCCGCGGACGCCGACGGCGGCGTTGTGTTCATGCAGAAGGAGAAGAACGACCAGGCGTCGGTCCGGCGCGCGAACACGACCGACCGCGCGAAGGTGCGCGTCGAGACGCTGGCGACCGGCGGACTCACCGACGTCGAGCGTCACGAGCGGCCGCGGCGGTCAGGTCTTCGTGACCGGCAAGGCGATCGCCAAGGCCGCGGGCCCGGCGAGCGTCCGGTTGATCGACGCGCCGAAGGACACCATCGTCTCGCTGGGCGACTGCGGAACTCGGTGCGTGACGCACGTGAAGCGACGCCGGGATCGCGGATCCCGAGTCACCGCAGCCAGATCGAGGTCGGCGCGAAGTCCCTGCGGACCGGCAAGGACTTCACGCGTCTCGGCGCTCAGCCAGGACGCCGGCGCGAGCGGTGCGGAACCGAGCCCGGCGTTGCGGCAGGGCGGTGGCTGCGAGCGCAGGGCGATCCCGAGCGACCCGTCCGACAGCGCGGCGCGGGTGTGCTCGGTGCCCCGCAACGACCCGCGCAACCAGGCGATGCAGCCCAAGCCGCGCCAGGTGGAGTGGGCGGTCGACCAGGCGGTCACCGACTCGCTGTACGTCTCGCGGCCGGCGAACTGGAAGAACCTCGGCATGCCGGCGTACGAGCCGCAGGGCCTCTTCCCTCACCGCGCACTGGAAGGTGGCGGCCAGATCCCGGCGCAGGTCATGCTCGGCATCACCGCGCAGGAGTCGAACATGTGGCAGGCGGCGCGGTTCGCCGTGCCGGGCATGACCGCCAACCCGTTGATCGGCAACTACTACGGGATCGACTACTACAACAAGGACACCGGCGACGACTGGGTGATCCGCTGGGAGAAGGCCGACTGCGGCTACGGCGTCACGCAGGTCACCGACGGCATGCGGCGGCCGGGACAGAGCCAGGACACCCTGCCGGAGGACCAGCAGCGCGCGATCGCGCTCGACTTCGCCGCCAACATCGCCAAGGGCGCGCAGATCCTGACGGACAAGTGGAACCAGACCCGCAAGGACGGCCTGATCCTCAACAACGGGGACTGGGCGCACCCGGAGAACTGGTTCTACGCCGTGTGGGCCTACAACTCCGGGTTCTACCCGAAGGTGCTGGCCGGCGTGAACAACGGCGCGTACGGCGTGGGCTGGCTCAACAACCCGATCAACCCGAGGTACCCGGCCAACCGGCTGGCCTTCCTCGACACCACCTACGCCGACGCGGCGCACCCGCAGGACTGGCCGTACCCGGAGAAGGTGATGGGCTGGGCCGGTCACCCGCCGGAGCTGATCGAGACGCCCGGCACGATGGTGCACGGGTTCCGCGCGGCGTGGTGGTCCTCCACAAAGGACCGCACGAACGTCAAGCCACCGGTCAACTTCTTCTGCGACAACACGAACAACTGCGAGCCGGGCGCGAAGTACACGCCGAACGACCCCGAGGTGATCGGTGAACCGGCCGGCCCCTGCGCGCACAAGAACCCGGTCGGCCAGTACGACCTGAAGTGCTGGGCCCACGCCGCGAAGACGTGGAAGCCGTGCCCCGGCGCCTGCGGCAACGAGATCCTGCGGTTCGACCCCGGCTACGCCTACCAGGCCGACGCCGAGAGCTATCCGCCGAACTGCGGCTTCTCCGGCATCCCGGAGGGCGCGCTGATCGTCGACAACGTGCGCAGCACGGTGCCGTCGGTCCGGCCGAACTGCGGGCGGGCGTTCAGCGACGCGGGGTCGTTCCGGTTCAGCTTCCCCGACGTCAGCGGCAACTATCCCGGCAAGATCGACGTGCATCAGATCGGCACCGGTTTCGGTGGCCATTTCTGGATGAGCAACACGCACCAGGAGTCTCAGCGCGCCGCCACCGGAATCTGGACGCTCGACCGGGCGGTCGGTCCGTGGGCACGGATGTTCGTGCACCTGCCGGTCGTCGGCGCCCGCACGCAGCAAGCCCGCTACGAGATCGACGTCGACGGCAACGGCACCTACCGCAAGGACCGCTACCTGCCACGGCAGATCGGCGCGAACGGCTGGGTCTCCCTGGGGGTGTTCAACTTCAAGGGCGTGCCGAGCGTCCGGCTGTCCAACATCACCGAGGACGGCCGCACCGTCGACCGCATAGCGTGGGACGCGATCGCCGTACAACCGTTGCAGGCCAAGCCGAAGCACATGGTCGCCGCCCTCGGTGACTCGTACAGCTCCGGTGAGGGCGCCGGCGACTACTACAAGGAGTCCGACGCCGACCACGGCACCCCGCAGTGGAACGCCTGCCGCCGCAGCCCGCACGCGTACCCGCGCAAGGTCGTGCTGCCCGGTACGACCGAGCAACTGGGCACGAAGATCGACCGGTTCGACGCCGACGTGGAACTGGGGTTCGTCGCCTGCTCCGGCGCCAAGACCTGGAACGTGGCGGGCGACGGGCGCCCGAGGTCGTGGAAAGAGCCGCAGAAGTACTCGACCGGCGACGGCCAGTTCCACGAGATGTCGCAGGTCGAGTCCGGTGTCCTCGACGAGCACACCACCCTCGTCACGCTCAGCATCGGCGGCAACGACGGCGCCGCGTTCGGGACCGCGGTGACCGAGTGCGGTCTCCCGGTACCGGACTGCTCGCAGGACGCCACCTTCCTGCCGCGCTTCAAAGGCAAGCTCGACACGGCACTGCTCAGCACGCAGGCGCTGATCAACAAGATCAACCAGAAGGCGCGCAACGCGAAGATCGTGCTCCTCGGCTACCCGGAACTGCTCAGCCGGACGATCAAGTGCAACGCCTCCCTCTGGTTCGACATGGGCGAGGTGAAGGCGCTGGCCGAGCTGGCCGGCCATCTCCGGACCGGCCAGGAGGAGCTGGCGCGGACCATGCGCGCCAACAACATCCCGGTGTACGACGCAAGCCCGATCGACCACTACGCCGGGCACGGCGGGTGCGACGACCCGGCGTGGCTCCACATCACCCGCGCGGGCCCCGCCGGCGAGGGTGACTTCCACGTCGGCGACGACGTGCTGACGCTCTGCTTCCAGGCTTCCGGCACGTGCCTGAGCCGGGAGTCGTTCCACCCCAACCAGGCCGGGGCTCTGAACTACGCGACCGTGTTGCGCGACAAGCTCGTCGCGATCGGCTACTCCTGACCTTCCTCAGGTCCCTCTCCGGCGCGGGCACCCGCCCGCGCCGGCGTCCGGAATTCCATGGCGCGGCACCATAGCCGGGTAGGCTGCGACATCGATGACGAACCTGGCGGAAGACCACGTCAAGCCGGCCGTGCGCTGGGGAATCGGCCACGCGCTGCCGCGGGCGATGCTGCGCCTCGCGGCCCGCCGCGGCGACCTGCAGGGCCGGATCACCGTCGAGGCGACCACCGGCGCCGACCTGACCGGCCTGTTCGACGAGATCCGGTCCCGCGGCCCGCTCGCCGCGACCAAGGTCGGCCACACCACCACCCGGCACGCCGTCGTCAGGGAGATCCTCGGCGACGACACCTTCGTCACGGCCCGCCCGCGGTTCGGTGCCGGCGTGCTCGGCAAGCTCGCCGCCTGGTCCGACACGGACGTGATGCATCCCGTCCGGCCACCGTCGTTGCTGGTCACCGAACCGCCCGCGCACACCCGCTACCGCAAGCTCGTCACCCGCGTCTTCACCGCCCGTGCGGTCGAGCAACTGCGCGACCGCACGCAGCAGATCGCCGACGAACTGCTCGACGGCCTCGACCCCGCCGAGCCGGTCGACCTGATCGAGACCTACTGCGGGCTCCTGCCGGTCACCGTGATCAGCGAGATCCTCGGTGTGCCGCCGGCCGAACGCGCGACCGTCCTGGCCCTGGGCGCGGCCGCGGCCCCGAGCCTCGACCTCGGCCTGTCGTGGCGCGTCTTCCGCGACGTCGAGTCGACGCTCGCCACCTTCGACACTTGGCTCTCCCGCCACCTCGACGCCCTGCGCGCCAATCCCGGCGACAACCTGCTCAGCCGCCTGATCACCGCCCGCGAGGACGGCGAGGGCCTCACCGACCGCGAGCTCAAGGCCACCGCGGGCCTGGTGCTGGCCGCCGGTTTCGAGACCACCGTGAACCTGCTCGGCAACGGCATCGCGCTGCTCACCCGCCACCCCGGTCAGCTCGACGCGGTGCGCGCCCAGCCGGAACTGTGGAGCAACGCCGTCGACGAGATCCTCCGCTTCGACCCACCGGTCCTGCTCACCGGTCGCCTGTGCACCCGCGACACCACCGTGCAAGGCATCGCAGTGCAGCGCGGCCAGCTCGTCACCACCGTGCTGGCCGGCGCGAACCGCGACCCGGCCGTCTTCACGAACCCGGACGCGTTCGACGTCACCCGGCCCAACGCCCGCGACCACGTCTCGTTCGGTGCCGGCCGCCACTACTGCCTCGGCGCCCAGCTCGCGCGCATGGAGGGCGAGATCGGCCTGCGCACGATCTTCGACCGCTTCCCCGGCCTGCGGCCGCTGCCCGGTGCGCGCCGTCGTCCGACCCGCATCCTGCGCGGCTTCGAACGTCTCCCGACGAGGCTCACGACGCTCGGCGGGTGACCACCGGCAGGGCGGCGATCGTTCGAACAGCTCTACGTTCAGCACATGGTTGTCACAGCGGAGGACGTTCACCGCATCTCTTCTGGCTACCACAAGGATCCCGCGCGCTCGATGTCGTTGCGCGCCGAGGCGTACGTTGAGCCGCGGTGGCTCGACTTGGAGAACCGCGCGGTGTTCTCCCTTACGTGGCAATGGATCTGCCACGTCGAGCAGCTCACCGAACCCGGCAGCTACGTGGCCGCGACCGTCGCCGGCATGCCGATCGCGATCGTCCGCGACCGTGCGGGAGTTCTCCGCGCGTTCTACAACGTCTGCAAGCACCGGGCTCACGAGTTGTTGAGTGGCTCAGGCGTCACGCGCAACATCGTGTGCCCGTACCACGCGTGGACCTACGACCTGAACGGCGACTTGAAGGCGGCCCGCCGCGCCGATCGCATGGAAACCTTCGACAGGTCCGAGATCTGCCTCGACCAGACCTCGTCGACATGGGCACCTACGACGTCCGGACGCACGGCATCTGGTCCAGCCAATTCGCCGAGGCCGGCAAACATGAGAACGCCGCGTACGACGTCTCTGGCGCGACGGTCAACCAGCACGCAGTGTGGTGGCTGTGGCCCAACACCTGTCTGCTGCGCTACCCCGGCCACGCCAACTTCATGGTGCTGCAGGACATCGGCCTGGTCGAAAGCGTGCAGCGGGGAATACGCACGCCGGCCTTCGACCAGGGCAGGATCGTCTACGACCCGGCAGGGTCAGGGCTGTCCGAGTACGGCCTGCTCCTGATTGCCTACCGTTCCGAAGCCGGGAACCTTCGCGGACTCACCGCTCGTTCAACCCGTGCTCCAGCAAACGGGTGGCGACAACCGTTGCGGCAAGGATCGAGTCCTTGCAGACGCCGTGGTCCGCGAACGCCTTCCTGGTGATCGACACCAAGCTGTGGAAGGTCAAGGCGACCGCGACCACGGGACCGCCCTGCCGACTGACGGTGGACGCCGACCCTCGGATCCGGTCAGCGGTGGCCAGCGCGAGCTGTTCCACCGTGTAGTCCTCGGCGCGGAGGTAACCGATCAACGAGCTCAGCAGCTCCTCCGGCACCGTTACGTCACCGACCACGATCGGCAGGATGTATGCGTCGTCGCGGAGCTCGATGGACCACGTGACCGCGGCGTTGTACTCATCCCTCGGGTACGCGCCCGCGAGGTACTCCGCGGAGAAGAACGGCACGACGTACCTCGCGACGCCCTGCCCGTAGATCCTGCGGAACTCGAAGATGAAGTTGCGCCCCACATTTGGGCCGTGACGTTCATGTCGTAGAAGACGCTCAGGCCGAGCGCCTCGCAGGCGCGCACGTAATTCTCCGCGAGGCCTCGCTGCGCGCCCGCGAACGACACGGCGACGTTATAAGTAGAGCGATCGGACATCAGCAGCTCGCACACCCTCCGAGTGAACAACGACCAGGAACCAGAAGCATTCCACAACATGACTTAAGGAACGCCCATGCCCCGTTAAGGCGCGCCAGCCGGACGTCTTGAATTCGCTGCGGACAAGAATAGCTCACCCACCAGCGAAAACAGCATCTTCCCAGCGCCCTAGAGGCCTACACCAGGCATTCACCCTGCAGCACCGTGTCACGCCGTCCAGCCGGAACACGACATGACAAATACACGACGTCTTCCTGACAATATACAGACGGGCGTCCGCCAACCGGTAACAGCGCCGTCATCAATCCGATGTTCCAATCGCACTCGGCCAACACCAAAGAATCATCATCAGAAGCTTTCGGTGATCAATGACCGAGGCCGCACTGAACATCAGGTGCGACACAACGGATGTCCGGCGCCTGAGTACGCCGGCGATTTGGAGGAAGTAATGACCGTAATGCTCACCAAGGGCGGCAACGTCTCGCTCACGAAGCAGGCTCCCGGCCTCACCGCGGTTCTCGTCGGACTCGGCTGGGACGCGCGCACGACCAGCGGCACGGACTTCGACCTCGACGCGAGCGCACTGATGTGCAACGCCTCGAGCAAGGTCATCTCCGACTCCCATTTCATCTTCTTCAACAACCTCAAGAGCCCCGAGGGCTCGGTCGAGCACACCGGCGACAACCTCACCGGCGAGGGCGACGGCGATGACGAGTCGCTGAAGGTCGACCTGGCCGCTGTGCCCACCGACTGCGAGAAGATCGTGTTCGCGGTGTCCATCCACGACGCGACCGAGCGGTCACAGTCGTTCGGTCAGGTGAGCAACGGGTTCATTCGCGTGGTCAACCAAGCCGACGGCGCGGAGATCACCCGGTACGACCTCAGCGAGGACGCCTCGACCGAGACGGCGATGATCTTCGGCGAGATGTACCGCGCCAACGGCGAGTGGAAGTTCCGGGCCGTCGGGCAGGGATACGCCGCCGGCCTGTCCGGCATCGCTCACGACTACGGCGTGAACGTGGCCTGACGGCCTGCAAGGAAGCAAGTTTCCGTTCCTACGCACGAAGATGGTGGGCCGCGCCGATCAGCCGCGCGGCCCGGCCCACCCACACCTCGCCGGAGAAACCATGTGGCTCAGGACGTTCGGCGGATCGCTCGCCGTCACCGCCGTCGGACTCGTCGGCGCTTACCTCTACGCCGGTGTCCCGGGGCTCGCTCTCGCGGCGATCCTCGGCGTGCTGGAACTGACACTCTCGTTCGACAACGCCGTCGTGAACGCAACGGTGTTGCAGACGATGAACGCCTTCTGGCAGAAGCTCTTTCTCACCGTCGGCATCTTGATCGCCGTGTTCGGCATGCGTCTCGCGTTCCCGCTGCTCGTCGTGGGAGTGACCGCCGGTCTGGCCCCCACCTCGGCGATCTCACTTGCGATGGAACGGGGCGACCCGAAGGTCGAGGGCACATACGGCTACCTATTGCACGAAGCGCATCCCTCGATCGCGGCTTTCGGCGGCATCTTCCTGCTGACGTTGTTCTGCGACTTCGTCTTCGAACGGCGGGAGATCACCTGGATGGGCTGGGTTGAGCGCCCGCTCGCCCGGATCGGCCAGCTCGAGCAGCTGTCGATCGCGGTGTCCCTCCTCGTCATCGCCGTCGCCGCGCTGGAGTTCGCACCGGAGGGGAAGTCGACCACGGTCGTGATCTCCGGCGTGTTCGGACTGCTCACCTACGTGCTCGTCAATGCGCTGAGCGCTCGGTTCGATCCCGAGAAGCACGGTGGTGCCAGCCGCGGTTCGCTCAAGGTCAAGTCCGGGAAGGCCGCCTTCATGTCCTTCCTGTACCTGGAAGTTCTCGACGCGACGTTCAGCTTCGACGGTGTCGTCGGCGCTTTCGCGATCACGTCCGACCCGATCATCATCGCGGTCGGACTGGGTCTGATCGGTGCCACGTTCGTGCGCTCGCTGACCGTGTTCCTTGTCCGCAGGCGAACACTCGAGGAGTACATCTACCTCGAGCACGGCGCCCACTGGGCGATCGGGGCGCTCGCCGTCCTTCTGCTGTGCACCATCAAGTTCGAGATACCCGAGCTGATGACCGGTCTCATCGGGATCAGCTTCATCCTGCTCGCGTTCGTCTCTTCGGTCATCCGCAACAGGCGCGCCACGTCCATCCGCTCCCGCGGGGACTCATTGGAAACCACAAGAACCTGAGGACTGTCATGGCAATCGAGTACACGAACGTCCGAAGGGCAGGCACCGACCTCCTGATCAAGTCCAAGTCGAGCGTCTCCCAGCGCCAAGCAGACTTCGGGTCTGCCCCGGTCAACTTGAACTGGAACGCGCGCCCCCGCGCCGTCGGGTGCCGGAGGGTTCCTGCGGCAGTGGCTCGCGCCCGCCACCATCGACCTGAACCTCGCGCACTGATGTGCGGCGTCGCCGTGATCGAACAGTCGGGCAAGGGAAGTCTCACCGGGCGCCGGGAAGCCCGCTATCTGGACGGCGGACAGCAGCGGCTGGACCAGGAGCACGGCTGGGGCCTGCGCTGGACGTCAGGCCGCAAGTAAGAACCAACGATCCCAACGAAAGGCAGTTCGGCATGACCATCACCTTGAGCAAGGGCCAGAAGGTCTCGCTGCGAAAGCAGAGCGGCGGCACGCTGACGAACGTGCGCATGGGCCTCGGCTGGGACGCGGTGAAGAAGAGAGGCCTGTTCGGCCTGCGCGACCAGAGCATCGACCTCGACGCGTCGGCGTTGCTGTTCGACGCCAACGGAAACCTCGTCGACCAGGTGTGGTTCCGCCAACTCAGGAGCAGGGACGGATCCGTCCGCCACACCGGCGACAACCTGACCGGTGCCGGGGACGGCGACGACGAGTCGATCCAGGTCGATCTCAGCAACGTGCCCGGCACGGTCACGACGCTCGTGTTCACCGTGAACTCGTTCACCGGTCAGGATTTCTCGCAGATCGAGAACGCGTTCTGCCGCCTGGTGGACGAGGCGGGTGGCGGCGTGGAGATCGCCAAGTACAACCTGTCGGGCTCGGGCAGGCACACGGCGCAGATCATGGCCAAGGTGTCGAGGGAGGGCCCCGGCTGGTCGATGACCGCGCTCGGCATTCCGGCCTCGGGACGCACGTTCCACGAATTGTTGCCCGCTCTCGCCGGTGCGCTCTGACCCAGCGAGCTGCGGATGGGGAGCCGAGGACAACGGTTCCCCATCCGCACGGCCGGAAGCTCGCGGCGCGGAGCTATGGCCTGATGAGCTGATGACCGCACGACTTCGCGACCTGCTGTGTGGCGTTCGCCAGCGCCCAACCGTTGGCGCTGGTGGCGTCCGCGATGTCGCCGAATGCCTTGGCAACGTGCCAAAGGCCCCACCGTCGTACCGGTCCGCGACATCCGGCAGGTCACCGCCCCGGTGGCGCTCGGTCTGCTCGCGCTCGTCGTGCCAGGCACCGGCGGCCTCGGTCCTCTCGACGTCGCGGAACGTCAAGAGGCGGCGCAGATCCTCGTATTGCTCTTTGTCGGTGCGGCGTTCGCGGGCGGCGCGAGCGCAGCTCGCGAGGTGGTGGCGGAACGAGCGATTCTGGTGCGAGAACGGACGGCCGGCCTGTCCCGCAGGCGTACACCCTGAGCAAGGCCGTGGAGTTCGGTGTCGTGTGCGCGGTTCAGGCCGCTGTGCTCGTCGCTGTCAGCGTGCGGGCAAAGCCCGGCCCGACGACCCGGTGATGCTCGGCCATGCCGTCGTCGAGCTCGGATTCTCGTTGTGGTGCACCGCGTTCGCGTCAGCCGCTATCGCTCTGTTCGCCTCGGCGATGGTCCGCACCGCCGAGCAGGTGATGCCGGTTCTCGTCGTCACGGTGATGCTCCAGCTCGCGCTGTGCGGCGGGATGATCCCGATCGCCGACTGCCCGGTGCTCGAACAGGTCTTCTGGGCCGCGCCGAGCCGCTGGGGATACGCCGCCGGGGCCTCCGTGGTCGACCTGACGGCTCGCACACCGGTGACACCGACGGCGCCGAAGGACCCGTTGCGAGACCACGGCTCCTGGTCGCTCGCGGTGTCAGTGCTGCTCGGCATGACGCTCGCACCGCTGCTGGGCCTGGGACGCAGAGTCACCAGGATCCGTCAGGAGTGACCCGGACGCCAGCCGATTCCATAGGAGAGCTGCGGCTCCAGATTCTCGAAGCTGGTGTGCAGTTCGCCAAATCTATTCGACTCGACGGCATCGCCGGTCCACACCGGGTCTTCCAGTTCCAAGGGTGGGACACCGGGGAGTCGCCAGGCCTGCCGTGGGCGCAGCGCAGGACCGAAGCGGACGTGCAACGAGAAACGCTCGCACTGGTATTTCGGGGTGCACACGTAATGTGGCGCGATACTTCGTTGAGAAGGCAGCTTCACCCTGAACGCGTACTCGTGTTCGTCGCCCAGCGCCAGCGGCGCTGGTAAGCGCAGAGCAAACCCGATGCGATTGCGCGACTTCATCATCCGCTCGCTGAGCTCGCCGCCGTAGAGCAGGTCGATGCCGAGATCCTCGATACTGCCGGAACCCGACCAGCCAGGAGGCGGCGTCAGCGTCATACCGACCTCGACCTCCTTGACGTCGTCCTGCTCAGCGACGATCCGGCGGGTCTCATACACCTCAGGCACCTGCAGGTCGAAGCTGATCACCACGTGGAGATCGGTGGTGTGCCAGGGCGCACGCCGCCGCACGTCCACCAGCCGCCGGGACTCCAGTGCCAGCTGAACAAGGCGGCCGAGGGCGCTGTCGATCTTGCGTTGGACCGTCCGCGGGTCGACGAAGGCAGAGTCCGCGACCTCCTTGATCCGCTCCTGGTACATCCTCGGCACGGTTGCGTTGAGGCCGAATGCCGCTCGTAGCAACATCTGCTGATCCGGGTGACACTGGTTGATCAGCGAATTTAATTGGTCGCGCACTTTGCGTCGGATGCGCTCTCCGGTGTCACCGCCGTCGACACCGCACACCCAATGCAGAGCGGCTCCCACCCGGGATTCGATGTCATCCGTCTCGACGCCCAGGCCTTTCCGGAGCATCTTCAGCTCCCCCATCAGCTGATCGGCGGGAAATCTCATCACACCTCCAGCACAGGAACGGGCGTGGAGTTTAGCTCTGCCGATCGCGGACTACGGCGACTCGTGGCCGACTCTTGAACTGACATCACCCGAATGGCCGGTCACCGAGCAGCATTGTTTCCGGTGTTGCGCGCGTCACCCGGTGTCACTGGGAGCAGGGCAGCCTGGCCGAGACCGGCGTGCACGCGGGCCAGTTCGAAAGCCCTTCCCTGCCGCTCCGCCAACGTGTGCGCCTACCGACATGCCTGCTCGGCGGCCAGCTGGTCGCCAGCCTCGTTGTGCACCTCTCCCAGGCAGTTCAGCGCCATCGCCATGTCCAGCTCTGCGCTCGCGGCGGCGAACAGCTCCATCGCCTGGGCGAGATGCTGCTGGGCGTCGGTGAACCTGGCCAGCGCCGACGCGAAGATCGCCATGCCGCGCAGCGTGATGCCCGCGTTCAAGCGCGCGTGCGGCCACGTCCAACGCCTCGACGTGTTTGCCACGCTGGTGCAGCACCCATGCCTCGTTGCCGAGCGCATTGCTCACACCGCGCAGGTCACCGACCTCTTCGAACAGTTCGCGAGCACGGACATAATGCGTCTCCGCTCCTTCGGCATCACCGCGCTCCAACAGTGCGATGCCGAGGTTGTTGCGCGTCAACGCCTGCGCACGAAGATCACCGAGTCGTCGCGCCGCGGCCATCGCCAGTTCGTGCATGCTGATCCACGCGTCCCAGTCCTTGATGAGGAAGAAGAACCCCCGAAGCGTGTAGGCGAGCTGCCACCGCGGGACGAGCAATGCCGCCCCGTCGGAATCGGGTCAACGGTGAGCCGGCGGGAACTTGGCGATCAGCCGCTCGGCCAACTCGATTGCGACCTGCTCCTGCTTGCCGACCAGTTCAGCCGCAGTCAGGGCCTCGTCCGCATTCAGCCTGAGTGCGGACGTGCCGGTCATCGGCATGGCCGCCTGATTGCTGGTCAGGTCTTGGACCTCGCCACACCGCACAAGAACCACCGGGTCGATGCCAATGGTCGGCACCACCGTCTCGAGAAGGACCGGATCGAGACCAACAAGTGCAGACAACATGATCTCGATCTTGCGCACGGCATCGTCGCGAATCAGCACGCTACCGATTCGCCCCTGCGGCAAGGTCATCCACGCGGAGCGCTGGCCTTTGCGCAGCACCGCCATTCGGGAAACACCGGCGGCCGCCCCAGAGCGGGGCGGATGATCTTCGGCTGCCTGAAGATCACCCTGAGTAGGTCCTCGATACCCTGCTCGGTCAGAGCGTCGACCTTGTAGGGGTCTGCAGCGTAGGGCTGCAGGCAGTCCGGGATCTCCGCCACGCTGCGACCAGGCAGGACGGCAGGCAAACACTTCGGCCGCCATATCGCACGATCCCTCTGCAAGAGGTCGCGGATCACCGCCATCTCCGCGCGCGCCCCCAAGTTCTTTGTGGAGCTCCCGCCACCGTCACCCACTGTCTTGCACTGCGGCGAGGCCATGATGATCGTGTAGTCCGAGCCCGTGATGTGCTCGTGCGCCCACGCATACCAGTCCTGTGGCTGTCCCTCGGCCCACTGGTCGAGTTCGGTTTTGACACCGTTCGCCATCAGCAGACTGGCAAGGGTGAGCACGTCTTCCTTGTGCTGTTGCGAGTCGTGGGTGTACGCGATGAACACCGTGGGCGGCTCGCCTTGACCAGTTGCAACCATCACACGGAATCTTGGTCCGCCGTGCACAAACACGATGGGTGACGGCCATTCGGTCGTTCCCGCCTAGCCGAAGGTCCGCCGGTAGATCGCATCGTCATCTGGCTCGAACAGGCCGTAGATGAAGTTCGGCACCGACCGGCTCCCCGCGAGCACCGCGCCCTCAAAGGCCGCCTGGGTCGTCAGCAGCACGCCGGCGCCCGTCGGCGCGGCCTTCCACCGTTGGACCCCGACGGAGCAACCTGACCGGTTCTACTCAGGTCCAAACACCCTAACGATTGTCATTTGGCGCAGACCCGCCGCCGAACGGAGAACGCGCATGAACGAGGGCACCAACATCGTGATCGTCAACTCCGCCGGGCAGGTGCTGCTGTACCTGCGGGACGACAAGCCCACGATCAAGTTCCCGAACACCTCGATCTCGACCAGGTGGCGCCCACCGAGGGGCAGCGCCTGCGGTGGTTCACGCGGGCGGAGGCCGGCGCGCACGAACTGGGTACGAGGACAACACGATCCTCGCCGAGTTCTTCGACCGCCTCGATCGCGGCGACCTGGTGCCGCGCCACGCCTGACGTGCGACGTTCGGCGTGAACCGAACGGAGCATTTCTGAAACCGCGCGTCCCGAATGCGTCCTGACCTCCTCTCTTGCGGATAACGGGCCCCTGCACCCGCGCACTGTGCGCGGGAGACGCCCGCATGGAGTTGGAGGAATCGTGTTCCTGGGTTCACGATCACGCCTGCGCGCCGCGGTCATCACCGCTGCCGTGGGCGCCGGTGTCCTGGTGGCGGCCACCCCCGCCGCCGCGGCGCCTCTCGCGGGTACGCGGTCGTACCTGGTCATCACCGCGCCGGGCGACACCACGGGTGCCAAGTCGGCGGTCACGACCAATGGCGGCACGGTGTGGAGCAGCTTTGACGCGATCGGTGTCGTCGTCGCTCACTCCGGCGCGACGGACTTCGCGAGCCGCATGCGTTCGGTGACCGGTGTGCAGAAGGTGGGCGCCACCCGCACGACGGACATCCCCGCCGAGGCCGCGACCGCGCCGATTCCCGCCGCACCTTCCCAGGCGACGCCTTCGACCAGTGAGCCGCTGCGGACGGACATGACCCAGATCGGCGCTGACAAGGCGTGGGCGGTCAACCCGGGTTCGTCGAGCGTGACCGTCGGTGTGCTCGACACCGGTGTTGACGACCTGCACGACGACCTCAAGGCGAACTTCGACGCTGCCAACTCCGCGTCGTGTGCCTACGGCAAGCTCGACACGCGTGCCGGCTCGTGGCGGGACACGGACACCCACGGCACGCACGTTGCGGGCACGATCGCGGCGGCCAAGAACGGGCGTGGCATGGTCGGTGTGGCGCCGGGCGTGAAGATCGCCTCGGTGCGCATCGCGGAGAAGCCGAGCGGGCTGTTCTTCGCCGAGAACACCATCTGCGCGATGGTCTTCTCCGGTGACCGAGGCTTCGAGGTGACCAACAACAGCTACTACACCGACCCGTGGCTGTTCAACTGCCCGGACAACGCCGACCAGGACGCGATCATCGAGGGCGTCAAGCGGGCCGTGGCCTACGCCGAGGGCAAGGGCGTGCTGAACGTGGCCGCGGCGGGCAACGAGAACTACAACCTCGCGAACAAGACCCGCGACACCACCAGCCCGAACGACTCGACGCCGGTGCAGCGCAACATCACCAACGCCTGCCTGAGCATGCCCACCGAGGTCGCGGGCATGGTCACCGTCTCCTCGATCACCTCGGCGAACGGCAAGTCGTCGTTCTCCAACTACGGCACCGACAAGGTCCACGTCGCGGCGCCCGGTGACAGCGTCTACTCGACCGTGCCCGGCGGCACCTACGGCGCCAAGTCCGGCACGTCGATGGCCTCCCCGCACGTCGCGGGCGTGGCCGCGCTGCTGAAGTCGGCCAACCCGACGGCCACCCCGGCTCAGCTGCGTCAGCTGCTCGCCACCCAGGCCGACGACCTGAACTGCACCGACAGCCGGTGCAGCGGCACCACCGCGAAGAACAACTTCTTCGGCGAGGGCCGCGTCGACGCGCTCGCGGCCGTCGACACCGGCACGCCTCCCGGCAAGTCCTTCGAGAACACCGCGGACGTCGCCATCCCCGACGCGGGCGCGGCGGTCACGAGCCCGATCACGGTCTCGGGTGTCACGGGCAACGCCCCGGCGACGTTGAAGGTCGACGTCAACATCGTGCACACCTACCGCGGCGACCTGGTCATCGACCTGATCGCCCCGGACGGCACGGCGTACCGGCTGAAGGCCTCCAGCAACGACGGCGCTGACAACATCGTGACGACCTACACGGTCAACGCGTCCAGCGAGGTCGCGAACGGCGTGTGGAAGCTGCAGGTCCAGGACGTGGCGCGGGTCGACTCCGGGCACATCAACTCCTGGAAGCTGACCTTCTAGGAGACACCTGATCGGCCGCCCCTCGTGGGCGGCCGATCAGGCCTATCGTGCGGAACGTGCTCGATACCCGTCAGCTCGAGGTGTTCGCGACCGTCGCCAGGACCGGCTCGTTCAGCGCGGCCGCACGGGAGCTGCACTGCACCCAGCCGGCGATCAGCCAGCAGATGCGCGCGCTCGAACGGCACGTGGGCGGCCCTCTGTTCGTGCGCACCGGCCGCGGGCTGACGCTCACCGAGGCGGGCCGCATCCTCGCCGAGCGCGGCACGGCGTTGCTGGACGAGCTGACGGCGACCCATCGGCAGATCAGCGCGATCGCGACGCACGACATCGGCACCATCCGCATCTGCGCGTTTCCCAGCGCCCTCGTCTCGCTCGTGCCGGCGGCGGCCGCCATCCTCACCGAGGAACGTCCCCACCTGCGGCTCGAACTGGTCGAGGAGGAGCCGCCCGACTCGTTCGCGCTGCTGCGGCGCGGCGCGGCCGACCTGCTGATCAGCTTCAGCTACGACGGCGAACCCCAGGACGAGGCCGCCGTCGCCGGCATGCTGCGGGTGCCGCTGATGCACGAACCGCTCGCGTTGCTCGTGCCCGTCGGCCACCGGCTGGCCGGCCGCGAGCGCGTGTCGCTGGCCGAGACCGCGCAGGAACGCTGGATCGCCGGCTGTCCCCGCTGCCGGCACGCCCTCGACCAGGCCTGCGCCGCGGCCGGGTTCACGCCCGACATCACCTGCTCCACCGACGACAACCTGGCCATCCAGAGTCTCGTCAGCGCCGGGCTGGGCGTCGCGCTGGTGCCGCGGCTGGTGCTGTCGTTCCTGCGGCACCCCGGCCTGACCACGGTCGACGTGGACTCCTGCGCGCAACGGCACACCGCCCTCTACACGTGGCCCGACCTGATCCGGCTGCCGATCGTGCGCGCCACGGTGGACGCCCTGGTCACCGCCGCCGGCCGCGCGGCCTCTGTGGACATATAACCGGCGCTTATGCCCACCCAAGGAACGGCCATCTTCTGCGCATAGGTCACCGGCGTCATGGTTGCTGTCATGGGCAGCATCCGGACAACGCCGCGCGCGACCGGCTCACCGGTACCCGGTCTGACCGTGGTCGCCGGCGGTGTCACCGTCGCGATGTTCGCCGCCTGGGTGCTGCCCTCCGTCAGCGCGCTGACCGTGGCGGTGCTGCTCGGTGCCGCCGTGGCCAACGTCGTGTCGCTGCCGCCGTCGCTCACCCCCGGGATCAAGCTCGCCGGCCGCCGCCTGCTGCGCCTGGGCATCGTGCTGCTCGGGCTGAAGCTGGTCGTCCGGGACGTGCTGGCGCTCGGGTACGGGGTGCTGGCGGTGGCGGTCGCCGCCGTGGTGGTCACGTTCGTCGCGACCCGCTGGCTCGGCCGGGTGCTGGGCGTCGGCGACGGACTGTCGTTGCTGATCGCGACCGGGTTCTCGATCTGCGGCGCCTCGGCCGTCGCCGCCATGAACGGAGTGCGTGAGCAGGACGAGGAGGACGTCGCCAGGGCGCTCGGACTGGTCACCCTCTTCGGCACCGTGGCGATGTTCAGCCTGCCCGCGCTGTACCCGTTCACCGGGCTGTCCCCCGCCGGGTACGGCGTGTGGGCGGGTGGCAGCGTGCACGAGGTGGCCCAGGTGGTCGCCGCCGCCGGACCGGTCACCGGCGCGCTGGCCATCGCGGTCGCGGTGAAGCTGACCAGGGTCGTGCTGCTGGCGCCGATGCTCGCCGCGGTGAGCATCGCCGAACGCCGCAGGTTCCCCGACGCCGGCCGGCGTCCGCCGCTCGTGCCGTTGTTCGTCGTCGGCTTCCTGGTCGCGGCGGGCGTGCGCGCGACCGGGCTGCTGCCCGACGTCGTGCTGTCGGCCGCGACGTTCGTGGACAACCTGCTGCTGGCCGCCGGCATGTTCGCGCTGGGCACCGCGGTGCGGCTGCGCTCGCTGGTCCGTTCCGGCCTGCCCGCGCTGACCCTGGGCCTGCTCTCCACCGTGCTCATCGCCGCGGTGACGCTGACCGGAGCCTTGTTGATCATGTGAATCCTGAGCGAAGGAGTCACCATGCCTCGCCTGCTCTCCCCCGCCGCCGCACTGCTGGTCGGCGGCATCCGCTCCGCCGTGACCGCCGGAGGTGACGACACCGCCGTCGCCGTTCGGGTGAGCAGGGCCCTGACCGGCCACCTCACCGACCCGTTGCTGCTGGACGCCGAACATCGCGAACCCGATCCGACCGCCTACCGCCAGCACATCCTGCACGTGGAGTCCGACGGCAGCTTCTCGGTCGTCGCCCTGGTCTGGCTGCCCGGCCAGGAAACGTGCATCCACGACCACGTGTCGTGGTGCGTGGTCGGCACGTACGTCGGCGAAGAAGAAGAGACCACCTACCGCCTCGTGAACGACCGGTTGGTCCGGTTGCGCACCAACCGCACCCCTCAGGGCGTGGCGGCGTACCTGGTGCCGCCGGGCGACATCCACAAGGTCTGCAACAACTCGAACTCGGTGGCCATCTCGATCCACGTCTACGGCGCCGACATCGGCCTGCTGGGCAGCAGCATCCGGCGCCGTTACGACCTTCCGGTCGTGCGTTGACCACCTGGTGAGAGCCATTGGGAGGAACATCGGCTCCGGCTGCTAACCAAGGTCCACGTCCCGAGCGATAGCAGGGACGTGGAACCCGATCTGTGGTCGACGGCCGCCCAGGCCCTCGACGAGCACGAGCGCGACCAGGTCCTGGCCCGGCTGGCAGGCACCGTCGTGCAGCCAGGCCAGACCGAACGGCTCGCCCGCGGCGAGCGCGACGTCGTGTTCCTGCTGCCCGACCGGCTCGTGCTCGTACGGCCGGAGCCGTTCTGGACGGGTTCGTACGAGCGGAACCAGATCGTCCGCGTCATGTTCGCCGCCGGTCACGTCCAGTTCGACGTGAGCGGCAGCGACAACTTCGAGTTCTGGATCGACACCGGTCTCACCGAGGCCGAGCCCTTCGTGGAGCAGGTCCAGGCCTGGCTGGCGCCGCGGAAGAACTCCTCGACCGGCGCCGTCGTCACGTTCGGCCTCGCGATCATCGTCGCGCTGCTCTTCGTCTTCGGGCCGATGGACCTGATGCCCCAGGACGACCGGCTCACCGTGCGCTCGAGCTGCAGCGACTTCCTGCGGGTGGGCCTGGACGAACAGGTGGAGCTGCTCAGACGGCTGTTCGGGCAGGTGGGCAGACCGGACGAGGCGGAGAAACCGATCACGCTCGACGCGTCGCGCCGGCACTGCGGCGAGCACGGCTCCGCCACGCTGGACTCGCTCGTCACCGGGCGATGACGCCCCGCTCGATCGCACCCGTGGCGAACTCGATCAGGTGCGCCGGCTTGACCCGGTTCGTGCGCGCACCCTGCAGCAACAGGTCGTCCGCCAGCCCGATCAGCGAGTCCCACACCCAGTGCGGCAGCGCCGGGTCGTCGATCAGCTCCTGGCCGCACGCCGCCGCGGTCTCGGTCAGCGCCCGCGCGAGCGCCTTGATCGTCTTGCGGTAGTCCTGGGCGGACCCGGCGACCTCCTTGCCGCGCGGGCCGCCGGAGAGCACCTTCGCCTCCCACTGCGCGGCCGAGCGCCCGAAGCGCCGCCACAGGTCGGTCACCTGGGGCTCGATCTCGCGCAGCACGCCCGCGATGCCGAGCGTCCGGTCGACCTCGCCCAGCGTGCGCCGCAACTCGGCGAGCCGGCGTTCCATCAGCGCCGCGAACACGTCCTCCTTGCCGGAGAAGTACTGGTACAGGGTGCCGGGACTGACCCCCGCCCCCACCGCGATCGCGCGCACGGTCAGGCCGGCGTAACCGTGCTGTTCGACGATCAGTTCGGCGGACGACAGGATGTCCCGCCGCCGGCCCTCCGCGTCACCCCACGCGGTCGCACTTTCCGGGGTCTGCTCGCTGCTCACCACCACAGCTTACTTTGAACAACGTTCAAAAGCATATTGAACGTTGTTCGGTTTGGTTGCTACCGTCGGTGTGTGGACGACCTCGACCGGCTCGAAGCCGACAGCATCGACATCTTCCGCGAGGCGGTCGCGGAGAGCGAGCGACCGGTACTGCTGTACTCGATCGGCAAGGACAGCTCGGTGCTGCTCCATTTGGCACGCAAGGCTTTTCACCCGTCACGGCTACCGTTTCCGCTGCTGCACGTCGACACCACGTGGAAGTTCCGCGAGATGATCGAGTTCCGGGACGAGACCGCGGCGCGGCTCGGGCTGGAGCTGATCGTGCACAGCAACCCCGAGTGCGTCGCCCAGGGCATCAACCCGTTCGACCACGGTTCCGCGCGGCACACGGACCTGTGGAAGACCCAGGGGTTGCGGCAGGCGCTCGACAAGCACCGGTTCGACGTGGCGTTCGGTGGCGCCCGGCGCGATGAGGAAGCCTCGCGCGCCAAGGAAAGGGTCTTCTCCTTCCGCACCGCGCAGCACCGGTGGGATCCCAAGAACCAGCGGCCCGAACTGTGGCGGCTCTACAACACGCGGGTCGCGCCCGGCGAGAGCATCCGGGTGTTCCCGCTGTCGAACTGGACCGAGCTGGACGTCTGGCGCTACGTCGAGCGCGAGCGGATTCCGGTGGTACCGCTGTACTTCGCGGCGCACCGGCCGGTGGTCGACCGCGATGGCGCGCTGATCATGGTCGACGACGACCGCATGCCGCTGCACGAACAACCGCGTCACGAGCTCGTCCGGTTCCGCACGCTCGGCTGCTACCCGCTGACCGGCGCGGTGCGCAGCGAGGCCAGGACCGTCGCGGACATCGTCGAGGAGATGCGGTCCGCGACGACGTCCGAGCGGCAGGGCCGGGTGATCGACCACGACCAGAGCGGGTCGATGGAACGCAAGAAGCGGGAGGGGTACTTCTGATGGAGCTCTTGCGGTTCATCACCTGCGGCAGTGTCGACGACGGCAAGAGCACGCTGATCGGCCGCCTGCTGTACGAGTCGAAGCTGCTCTACGCGGACCACCTCGCCGCACTGGAGGCCGACTCGAAACGGGTCGGCACGCGCGGTGGCGAGCTGGACTTCGCGCTGCTGGTCGACGGCCTCGCCGCCGAACGCGAGCAGGGCATCACCATCGACGTCGCCTACCGGTTCTTCGCCACCGAGGCGCGGCGGTTCATCGTCGCGGACACACCGGGCCATGAGCAGTACACCCGCAACATGGTCACCGGTGCGTCGACCGCCGATGCCGCGGTCATCCTGCTCGACGCGCGCCAGGGTGTGCTCAGCCAGACCCGCCGCCACGCACACATCGTTTCCCTGCTGGGCATCCGGCACGTCGCGCTCGCCGTGAACAAGCTCGATCTCGTGGACTACTCCCAGGACGTCTTCGAGCAGGTCAGCGCGGAGTTCGTCCGGTTCGCCGCCGACCTGGGCTTCGACGAGATCACCTGCGTGCCGATGTCGGCGACCGAGGGCGCCAACGTGGTGGCCCCCAGCGGGCTGACCCCTTGGTACACCGGGGAAACCCTGCTGCAATGGCTGGAGTCGGTGCAGGTCGACGGGACGCGGGACGGCCCGTCCCGGTTCCTGGTGCAGTGGGTGAACCGGCCGGACGCGGACTTCCGCGGATACTCGGGACGGGTGCTGCGCGGCACACTCCGCAAGGGCGACAAGGTCTGTGTACTGCCCGGCGACCGGAAGTCCACTGTGGAGCGGATCGTCACGATGGACGGCGACCTGACCGAGGCCCCCACCGGCTCATCAGTGACCGTGGTGCTCGCCGACGGCGTGGACGTGAGCCGCGGCGACGTGCTGGCCGCGGCCGACGACCCACCGGCCGTCGCGGAGACGTTCCAGGCCCACCTGGTCTGGCTGGGCGAGGCCGAGCTGCTGCCCGGCCGGCAGTACCTGGCCAAGATCGGCGCCCGCACGGTCGGCTGCACGGCCGCGAAGGCCCTGCGGCTCAACGAGATCGGCACCGCCACCGTGCACTTCGACACGCCCGTGCCGTTCGAGAGCTACCGCACCAACCGGGATCTGGGCTCCTTCGTCGTGCTCGACCGGCTGACCAACGCCACCGTCGGTGCCGGCCTGATCGATTTCGCGCTGCGCTCGGCGGACGTGCGCTGGCAGCAGCTGGCTGTGGACAAACGGGCGCGAGCCGAACGCAACGGGCACCGGCCGTGCGTGGTGTGGCTGACGGGCCTGTCCGGCGCCGGCAAGTCCACCATCGCCGACCTGGTCGAGAAGGCGCTGCACGCCGAGGGCCGGCGCACGTTCCTGCTGGACGGCGACAACATCCGGCACGGGCTCAACAAGGACCTCGGGTTCACCGACGCCGACCGCGTCGAGAACATCCGCCGCATCGCCGAGGTGGCCGCGCTGATGGTCGACGCCGGGCTGATCGTGCTCGTCTCGTTCATCTCGCCGTTCCGGGCCGAGCGCGCACTGGCCAGAGATCTCGTCGCCGAGAACGAGTTCTGCGAGGTCTTCGTGGACACGCCGCTGGAGGTGGCGGAGCAGCGCGACCCGAAAGGCCTGTACGGCAAGGCCAGGCGCGGCGAGCTGGCCAACTTCACCGGCATCGACTCGCCCTACGAACCACCGGAGAACCCGGAGATCCGGCTCGACACCACCGCACTGAGCGCCGAGGCGGCGGCCGCGGCCGTGGTGGCGAAACTGCGCGCGCTCGGCGTCTGTTGAACGTTGTCCAGAATCGGGTATGTTCGACTAGAACACGTTCTAATCGGGAGGTAGGCGTGCCGGATCAGGCGTGGTCGCGGTTCTGCCAGGCACTGGAGAAGGCCGGCGAGGTCGTGTTGTCCGGCGGGGCTCCCGACACCCCGCTGGACCGCGCGGAGGGCTACCGGTATCTCGCCCGGCTGACCCGCGAGATGCTCTACTCCTGCCTGGACAACGCGGATCCGGACTTCCCCCGGTTCCACGAGCTCGACCTGGTGAAGATCGGCGCGGACAACCCGGACAACGTCTACCTGTCGGCGAACATCCGCGGCGACCGGACGTACCGGATCACCGGAACGCGGGGCAGCATCGCGTACTTCAGCATCGGTTCCAAAGCGAACCGGTACGCCAAGGACGGCACGATGGCGTCCACCGGCGAACTGACCGACGCCGACCTGAGCATCGGGCCGGATGGCACCGTCGAGATCATCGCCAGCGCTTCCGAGCAGGGCCCCAACTGGCTCCCGCTCGCCCCGGACTCCACCGGACTGGTGGTGCGTCAGACCTATCTCGACCGCACCAGCGAAGTTCCCGGCGAGTGGCACATCGAGCAGATCGGCGGCCCCGCCGAACCCGCTGAGCTGACACCGGAGTTCCTGGCCAAGGCGCTGCAACGGGCGGCACTGTCGGTGCACGGCACCGCGGCCACGTTCGCGCACTGGACACGGACGTTCATGAAGCGCCCCAACGAACTTCCCGACTTCGGCCAGGAGATGTTCCAGCGCGCCGGCGGCGATCCGGAGATCTTCTACCTGCACGGGTACTGGGTGCTCGAACCGGGCGAGGCGTGGGTGATCGAGACCGACGTGCCGGACTGCCCGTACTGGAACTTCCAGCTGGACAACTGGTGGATGGAGTCGCTCGACCACCGCCGCAAGATCACCGTCAACAAGCACACCGCCACCCTGGACGCCGACGGCCGGCTGACGATCGTGGTGGCCGAACGAGATCCGGGCGTCGGCAACTGGATCGACACGTGCGGGCACAGTTCCGGCACGGCGTTGCTGCGCTGGCTCGGCGCGACCGAGCACCCGCTCCCGAAGTGCCGCGTGGTTCCCCTGGAGGAGGTCCGATGACGGTCACCACCGCGCTCGACGTCGAAGAGCTGCTGCGCAAGGCTTCCGAGAAGACCGGGCTCTCCGACTTCGGCGACGACTGGTTCCGCGAACCGCTCGACGTGCTCGTCCGCAGTCTCAACACCGAGGCCGCGCTGTCACCGCTGGGCTTCGAGCTGACCCGGCACCGGCTGACCGCCCTGCTGGCCGACCGGCTGCGGCTGCGCGCGTTGCAACGCGAACATCCGGCGGTGCTCGACGAGGACGTGCGCGTGGCGGCTGAGATCTGCGGGTTGCCGCGCACCGGTTCGACGTTGCTGCACCGGTTACTGGCCGCGTCGCCCCAGGTGACCTCCACGGCGTCGTGGGAGGTCGCCTACCCGCTCCCCTTCCCCGGCGAGGGACCGGACGCCGAGGTGCGCAAACGCCGTGCCCAGGAACGGATGCAAGCGTTCGCGCAGCTCTCCCCCGACTTCGGCGACCTGCACACGGTCGTGTGGGACGGGCCGGAGGAGGACGTGATCCTGCTGGACCGGACGTTCGTGTCCATGAGCTACGACTCGTTCTACTGGGTGCCGGGCTACGGCGACTGGCTGCGCGCAGCCGATCAATCAAAGGCTTACGGGGAGTTGCGCGAATGGCTGCAGGTGTTGCAGTGGCAGAACCCTGAGCGCTCGGACCGCCCGTGGGTGCTCAAGTCGCCGCACCACCTGACCGCGGTCGACACCGTGCTGGACACGTTCCCCGGCTGCAAGATCGTCATGACGCACCGCTCGCCGGTGAACGCCGTGCCGTCGTACGCCTCGATGGTGCGCGCGATGTCGTCGCAGTACAGCGCCGAGGTCGATCCGGTCCGAATTGGACAGTACTGGTCCGGCCGGTTCGCTCGGACGCTGGCGGACTTCGCGTCGGCCCGCGCGGCACGTCCGGACCGCTTCGTGGACGTGCGGTTCGCCGACACCGTCAGCAAACCGCTGGAGGTGGCCCGCCAGGTGCTCGACGCACTGGGTCTGCCGCCCGGCCCGGCCGACGACGCGGCATTCGACGCCTACCTGTTGCAGAACCGCACCGAACGGCACAGCTCGCATTCCTATGCGCCACCGGACTTCGGGCTGTCCGAGGACCAGCTGCAGCGCGACTTCGCCTTCTACTCGGAGGTGTACCTGTGATGCTCCAGGACGAGGTCGTGGTGATCACCGGCGTCGGCCCAGGCCTCGGCTCGAAGCTGGCCGTCCGCGCCGCCGCCGAGGGCGCGAAGGTCGTCATGGCCGCGCGGTCCGCCGACGTGATGAAGCAGGTGGAGAAGGACGTCGCGGCAGCGGGCGGCGAGGCCGTCGGCGTGCAGTGCGACGTGCGCAAGCCCGAGGACGTCGGGAAGCTCGTGGAGACCGCGGTGGGGAGGTTCGGCACGATCACCGGCCTGGTCAACTCGGCGTTCGGGCATCCCGGCTTCTTCGATCTGCTGGACACACCGGAGAAAGCGATCCGCCGGTCGATGGACATCATCCTGTTCGGGGCGCTGAACGTGACCCGCGAGGTCGTGCCGCACATGAAGGCGGCGGGCCGCGGTTCGATCGTCAACATCGGCACGATGACGACCCGCAAACCGTTGCGCGGCGAGGCGGGCTACGCGGTGGCGAAGGCGGCGATGTCGGCCGCGACCCGGTTCCTCGCACTGGAACTGGGCGAGCACGGCATCCGCGCGAACCAGGCGATCATGGGCTGGCTGGACGGACCGGGCGTGCGCTTCTACCTCAAGTTCACCGCCGACGCGCGGGGTGTGAGTGAGCAGGACGTGTACGACGAGATCGCCGCCCGCAACCCACTCGGCCGGATCCCGGCCGACGAGGCGTGCGCGGGCGCGGTGCTGTTCCTGTTGTCCCGCCTGGCTTCCGAGGTCACCGGCGCCACACTGGACGTCAACGGCGGGGAGTACATGCCGGCATGAGCGAACATCTGATCGAGTCCGTCACCGTGGAGATCGACGCACCGGCCGCGTTCGTCTGGGACGTGCTGCTCGACTACCCGAACTATCCACAGTGGAATCCTTACACGCTGGCCGTGGACACAACGCTGGTCGTCGGTGAACGCATCGACCTCACCCTGCCGAAACCGGACGGCAGCGAGGGAATCTTCGTCAGCCGTGAGTACGTCCGCGTCGTCGATCCGCCGAGGTTGCTGCGCTACGACACCGGGGACACGTTCCCGGGGCTGCTCGGCGTGCGCGACCAGCACGTCACTCCACTGGATGCGGAACGGTGCAGCTACTACACCTGCGAGACGTTCACCGGTAAGTACGCCGACGCTGTCATGGCCGCACAGGGTGCGTACGTCAAGAAGGGTTTCGACGCCGTCGCCCACGCACTGCGGGTCCGGGTCGCCGAGCTGCGTTCGTGATCGCCAAGATGGCGCGGACGTGAAGACCAGGCAAACTTGATCTCCGAGGCTGGCAGCCCGCCCCGCGGCGTTTGTAACGTTGCAAGGCGGGTCGCGCGACCCGCCAGAGCACAGCCCGGGGGCGCGATGTTTCCTTATGCCAGAACGATTTTCGCTGGTCTCGCCACAGCCGGCCTGACCATGGCCATGGTGCAGCCGGCCAGCGCCGCGACCTACTACAACCTCGTGAACTACAACAGCGGCCGGTGCATGTCCGTCGAGGGCGGCGGCAGCACTTCCAACGGCGCCAACGTCATCCAGTGGAGCTGCAACGACGGCGGTGAGCAGCTCTGGTACTGGTCCGGCAGCCGGCTCAAGAACCGCAAGAGCGGCAAGTGCCTCTCCGTCTCCGACGGCGGCAGCACGGCGAACGGCGCCGAACTCGTCCAGTGGACCTGCAACGACGGCGGCGAGCAGTCCTGGGACGCCTCGAACGGCTACCTGGTCAACGCCAAGAGCGGCAAGGTCGCCTCGGTCTCCGGCGGCGGCAGCACCGCCAACGGCGCCAAGGTGATCCAGTGGGAAGCCAACGGCGGTTCCGAACAGGGCTGGCAGTTCGACGCCCGCATCATCGACGCCTGACCAACACACCTGGGGTCATCTCATGCTTCTCTCCGCTGCCAAGAAGATCGGCATCGTGCTCGTCACGGTCGCCGGCGCGAGCATCCTCCCCGCCTCCCCCGCCTCCCGCCTCCCCCCTCGGCCGCGCAGCAGTGCGGCGATCTGCGTGGTCCCGAGGGCGGCACGGTGACGCTGTGCAAGTCCTGGGTCTGGGACGGCAACGACTATGACGGGAAGTGGTGGACGGAAGGCCCGTCCACCCTGCCCTCCCACACGTACCTGCAGCGTTCCGAGGACGGTTCGGTGAAGACCTCGTCCTACTCGGGCAGCTACCAGGACGTCAGGAAGATCGCGTTCCGGCTCTGCGACAACCTGACCAACCGCTGCACCGGCTGGTGGTGACCACGCGGGTGCCCTCGCGAGAGGGCACCCGCTCTCACCGTGCCAACGCGAGCAGTTCCTCGCTCACCGGATCACCGGCACGGGCCTGGGCGATGACCACCATCGGCGCGACCACCCTGCTCCAGGCGAACAACCGGTCGCCGTCGAGCCCGCACGCCGCCGCCACGACCTCACACCTGGCCTCGACGCCCTCCTGCCCGGCCCCGGCGACCACGTAGTCGACGGCGTCGAAACAGGGATCCCCCAGGCGTGCCTTGGGATCGATGGCGATCAGGCCGCGGCCGCCGTCGAGTGCGTTGCCCAGATGCAGATCCCCGTGCAGCAACACGGTTTTCGTCTCCGTGTCCAGCAGCTCCGCACACCGCTGCCAGGCCCGGTCCCACGTGGCCGCACCGATCACCGCGCCGACCGCGGGCTCGGCCAGGCGCCGGCCGATCCGGTCGAACGACTCCTCCATCCGTTCGCGCAACGGTTCCACCGGCCGATCGGGGCGAACCTCGTGCAACGCGGCGAGCAGATCGCCCCACTGGCCCGGAAGCGCCGCGTCCTGCCGGTCCTCCGCCATGGTGCCGGGCAGGACCTCCTCCAGCACGACCGCCTCCTCGTCGACGGCCAGCACCGCGGGAACCCGGCCGGACGGCGCGAACATCGCCAGCATCCCGGTCTGCGCGGCCAGCAACTCCCGATCCGGGCACACCTTCACCACCGCGGGTGTGCCGTCCGTCCAAACGCACCGGTACACCACCGACGAGCCGCCCTGAGCAAACGGTTCGCTGAGCGAGATTCCCCAACGACTGGCCAAGCTGTCCACATTCACCACAACGACCTTACGTGCCCACGGCAAGGTCGGTCCGCACCTGCTAATCCGCTGGCGCGCACCCGCGGTGAACCTCAGAATCAGTCGCCATGACCACCGCCCGAGACCTGCTCACCGCCATCGACCCAATGCCCGCTCCCGAACGGCAGCGGCACATCGCCACGACCGCTCGCGCTCTCGGCGGTACCGCGGAGCTCACGGCGTTGCTGGACGATCTGGCGGGCCGTGACGAGTTCGGGCGGCGGCTGGCGGTGCGGATCGCGGCCATCGCGGGACATCAGGGTCACGTGGAACGCGCGCTGGACGCGCGGGAGACCTCGGTCGTGTGGATGGCACTGACCGCGGCGGTCCGGCTGCGGCTGCCGGCCGACGTGCTCGTCGCGCGCCTTCCACGCATGGCGATCGCGACGCGCAGGCGCCTGTACCGGCTCGTCAGGGGGCGCAAGGCGACCGCGCTCGCGGACGCGCTGTTCCCCGTCGTCCGGCAGCGGTACGGAGACGACGAGGCCGCGGCGCTGCTGGCGACGTGCTCGGCGCCACCGCTGGCCGAACTGGAGCACGCGGCCACAAACTGGTCCGCGATCGGGCGGCACCACCCCGCTGCACTGCTCGATCTCGTCCACGCACAGCTGGACAACGCGCCGACGTCGGCGTGGCAGGGCATCTGGTGGCGGCGCGAGCACGCGGTGCACGCGGCCGCCGATCATCTGCCGGAGCGCGCGCTCGACCTCGTCGAACGGGTGCTGCCGCACCTCGGGGCCGTGCGGCTGGCTCCTGCGCTGGCCCGGACCGGACCCGGCCGGGTCGCGCGGATCCTGGCGCGGGGCAAGGCACACTCCCCGGACAGCCGCGCGTTCTGGGGAAGGCTCCGCGAGGTGGACGAGGCCGACCTGATCGCGATCGGGTGCCGGCTCGACGACGGCCGGCTGAAGCGGTTGCTACACGCGCTGCCACCGTCGCGGCGAGCGGCGATCTACCGCGGCGCCGTCGGTGAACGGGGCGGCGTGCCGTTCGCACTGCTGGACGAGCTGCGCGCGGCCGACCGGGCCGCCGAGGCACGCCGGCTGCTCGCGCTGCGGCGGATCGCCGACGTGCCCGCGCAGCGGCTCGCGGTGACGGCGCGACTGCCGTGGGGCGAGGCGAGCCCGACGCTGCTCGAGGCCACCAGGCGGGCCACCGCCGACGAACGCGCCGAGGCGTACCCGCTCTACATCGACGCTGCCGCCGCGAGCCGGGATCCCGAGGTGTTCGCGGCGATGCTCGGTACCCTCACGAGGCTGGCGAACGAGCAGGATCCCGTGCGCGTCAGGGCACTCACGGCCCTTTCGAAGGTGCCGGCGTGGCTCTTCCGCGCGTCCGAGGCCGCGCTGCTGACGAAGCTGATGGTCGACGCCACGCAGGCGCGCGACTTCTCCTGGCAGTCGCAGAACGCGGTGCGGGAGCTGGCGACGGCGCTGATCCGGCAGGGCGCGATCACCCGCGCGGCGCTGCTCGCGGAGGCCGGGCTCGACGGGCTGGAGGCGCTCGGCGAGAACAACGGGTGGCTCCACCTCTGGTACCTCGACCGCGCGTTGCCGCGCGGTGCCGAGCACCAGGTGTTCGCGGCGCTGCGGCGGCGCATCACCTCCGACGCCCGCCGCGACCAGTACTCGATGGCGCTCGCGCTCGCCGACGGACTCGGCCGCCGCGCGTGGCACCTGCCCGAACTGCAGGAGGTGCTGGGCCAGGCGCGGTTCGCGGCGCAGGAAAGTGTGGCGAGCCGGGCGATCGAGCTGTGGCTCGCACAGCCGGCGACTCGTGCCGAGCGCGTCGAGCGCGTACTTCTCGACGACCCGTCGTCGATCACCCTGCACGGCGTGCGGCGGGCCGTGGCGTTCCAGCGGACCGACTTGCTGGACCTGCTGATCGGCCAGCGCGTGCAGGGCCGGTTCTACCAGTCCGACGTGGTGTTCGTGCCGTCGTACGAAGGCTGCTTCCACCTCTGGATGCCGCGGCAGATCAAGGCGCACGCGGCCGAACTGATGGCCATCGCGCGATCTGACCAGCACACCGCGCACAACCGGGCGAACGCGATCGCGGCGCTGGGCCGGGTGCCGGGCACCGTCTCGCAGGTGCGCCGGTTCCTCGGTGATCCCGAGGTGCTGGTGGCGGAGACCGCCCTGGCGGCACTGGCGTGGACCGACGAACCGGCCGACGTGCTCGCCGAACTGCTGACGTTCGCGGACACCGACCGCGCCCGTGTCGCCGTGTACGCGGCGACCCGGTGCGCGCGGTTCACCACGCCGGACCGGCTGGGCGAACTGCTCGCGCCGGTGCTGCGCGGCAAGAAGGTGACGTCCCGCAAGGAGGCCGTCCGCCTGCTCGCCGAGCACAACGCGCCGAACGCACTGCGGGAGATCGCGGACATCTGGCCGGAGACCCACCGCGACGTGCGGCGGGCGATCGTGTCGGCGTGCCGGTGGTTCCTCGACGAGGAGACCGCGTGGGACCTGCTGTCCGCCGCTGCCGAGGGTGAGCAGGCCGTGGCGCACGAGGTGCTGAACCTGACGCACTGGTTCGTCCCGGAACGCCACCGCACCCGGTACGCGGGCCTGGTCCGCACGATCGCCGTGCGGACCGAGGCCGACATCGCCGGGCCCGCGCTGTCGACGATGCCGCAGTGGTCCCGGTGGGACAGCAGCGGCACGGAGCTCCTGGCGGACCTGGCCGCGGACCTGAACAACACCGCGACCTGGGAACGCGCTCTCGGCGCGCTCATCGCCGAGTGCCAGGAGGACTTCACGCCGCTACGAGCTGTCGTGGCACGGCTGCTGCGTTCGCTGGACGAGCACGACACCGAGCCCGACCGTGATCTGCCCGCACGGCAGCGAATCCGCAAGATCGTCCAGCTGCTCGGCAACGACCGCGTACCGGCCGCGCACCGGGAGTTCGAACGCGTGCTGGCCGGCGATCTCGCCACTGTCATGCCGATCGAGGCGATCGTGCTGGCGGCGAGCGCGGTCGACTGGCAGAGCGCCGAGGTGCCGGCACAGCTGCGGTTCGTGGCCTCACTCGCGACCCGCCCGACCCGCGCGCTGCGGGCCCGCGACGAGGTGGAGTTCCGGCTGGACCGCAGCCTCGCCGGGCTGACCTATCCCGGCATCCTGGCGTTCGCAACGGGTCTGGTGGACACGGCACCGCTGCTCGCGCTCGGCATCGCGACGGTGGGCGGACGGCTGGAGGGCTGGCCCGAGCACTGGCGCGCGATCCTGCGCCAGGTCCGGGCCGACGCCGACCCGGACGTGCGCGAGGCAGCGCTCGCGGTGGTCGCCGCGGCGGAGTGAGCTTGCGCTGTCAGGCGAGCTGCAGGGACGTCGGGTAGAGCCAGCTACCCGGCGTGTCCTCCGCGGGGTTGGTGTAGAAGTCGCGCACGGCCGCGACGTACTCCTGCACGCTGATCGCCCCGTCGCCGTCGGTGTCGAGGTGGACGAACGCGATCCCGCACTCGGCCTCAGTGAGGCCGCGAGCCCTCAGCAGCACCTGGAACTCGGCCGCGTCGACCCGCCCGTCGCCGTTCGTGTCCGCGATGTCCAGCAACGACTGGACGACCTCGAGGAAGTCCGTGTCGAACGGCCCGTCGCCGGCGAACGCCGAGATCATCGCGTCGGCGTACTCCTGCGGCCCGATCCGGCCGTCGCGGTCGGCGTCGCAGTGCTCGACCAGCATCTCCCAGAACGCGTCGTAGGCGTCGACCAGCTCCCGGCCCCGCTCCGACGTCGCCGGCTCACCGAACGCCAGCAGCAGCCGGTTGGCCAGGGCGTAGATGTCCGCGAGCTCGATGACGCCGTTGCGGTTGACGTCGTAGTGGGCGAAGGTCGAGTCGATCCTGTGCTGCAGCACCTGCTTCATGTCCAGGCACTGTGGTGACGTCACCTGCTTCCGCGCAACGTACGTCGCCCAGCCAGGTGACGTTGTTCAGCCACCCGATCACGGTCCCGGAAACCCCGTTCTCCGCACCATCGCCGATCCACGACGTTGCCGTGCCTGACCAGCTGAACGGCCGCGGGTACCGGAGTGGGAACGCCGTCGCCCACGGCCGACGTGCATCGTGCGACCGAAGGACTGACGCACGTTCCCGTTCGGCCCAAAGCCCTCCTACACAGAGCGACCAGGTTGACAGCGCAGCCCACGGTGATTCATTCTGATTCAAGTTGAGTCAGTCATGATCAGACTCAGGGAGGACTGAGCTGTGTTCCTGTCACTGAAGCTCGGAGTGTTCTTACGCCTGCTGGCCGCCACTTCAATAGCAACGGCGCTGGTAGTCGTAGCCACCGACATCGCGACACCGATGCGCGGTGACCCGCGATGCGTAGCGCGACTCGCAACGACCCACGAGCGACACGGCACGTCACATGGAAAGATCGACATGCCCGACAAGTCCGGTCGGACTACAGCCCTGCGCGGCTGACCAGCGGAACGTGAAGGGTTCTCACGGCCGTCAGGTTAGGCCGAGTAGGCTTGACAAGCATCACCCATGCTGATTAGGTCCCGCATCAGATCGAATCACCGCGGGTCATCCGGGGTTGACCGGGTGGCCGGAGAGTTGTGGCGAACGATGGTCTTCCCCCCTGGTGAGTCCGCTTCCTCACCGTCATATCGAGAGCAGCTGGCCGCGGAACTGCGCAGGCTGCGCGACATGGCAGGCGTGTCGGGGCGCCAACTGGCGGACCAGATCGGGATCAGCCAGTCGAAGGTGTCGAGGATCGAGTCAGGAGCCGCGGTCCCGTCACGTCCGGAGGTCAGAGCATGGGGAAGGGCGCTCAAGGTGTCCGTTGAGACGCAAGAACGGCTGGATTTCCTCACCGAGTCCAGCTTCACCGAGATTCACCCGTACCGCGCGGAGCTGCAACGGCGAACCCAGTTGCAGGACTCCATCCAGGAACGGGAAGGCCAGGCATGGCGGACGCGCACGTACCAGCCGTCCGTGGTGCCCGGCCTGCTGCAGACCGCCGGCTATGCCAGGCACGTTTTCGCGCAGGCCGACCCACCGTACGAAGAGGACCATCTCGCCGATGCGGTCGGTGGCCGTCTGCACCGGCAGCTCGCCCTGTACGACGAGAGCAAGCAGTTCGAGTTCCTGGTCACCGAGGCGGCGCTGCGCTGGCGGCCCGGCCCGGTGACCGTGCTGCTCCCACAGCTCGACCGGATCCAGTCGGTGAGCACGCTCGACAACGTCCTCTTCGGCGTCATCCCGATGAACGTCGAGTCCACCGTCCCCCCGTCCCACGGCTTCGCCCTCTACGACCACAAGGAGGACGACCGCGACACCTTCGCCGAGATCGAGACCATCCACGCGACCGTGGCGGTCAACGACACCCTCGACGTCGACCGCTATGAACGGCGTTGGTCGTCGCTTCAGCAAATGGCGCTCTTCGGCGACGAGGCACGCGTCTTCCTGACGGCGCTCGCCACCGATCTTCGTTCACACACCGTCTGAAACCACGCGGGGTGCGCCCCGGCAGCACCACCGAGACGCACCCCGCGGCCACCGTTAGCTGCCGTCGAAGTCGTCCGCCTTGACGGCCTTCACAAACGCCGACCACGCCTTCATGCCGTACCACGTAGCTGAGCCACTGGCGTCCTTGGTATCACGCACGCCGGTTTCGCCGGTCAGCACCGCGGCCTCGACGCACTCATTGCTGCCGGCCGAATAGCTGCTCTTCTTGAACGACGCACGATTTCGCTGCGCCAAATTCTTCTCGATGCCAGCCATGTTATTCCTCTGGTCTCATTGCGACCCCATTCGGCTCGCCGTGAGTCGAGAATTTCGCTCTCGGCTGGGATGGAACGGGGCGCGCAAGTTGGCTGGAACTGGCATCGAGCTGGGTGTGCCGCTGACAGGAGCCGGCTAGCCGGATGCGCAACCACGACTACAGGAAAGCGGAAAGCCACGAGATGAGGAAAGACATCGGGACCACGCCATCCGTGTGGTTCGGACTGCTCGGCCCACTGGAGGCAAGAGTGGGCGGCCAGACGGTCCATCTCGGCACCCAAAGGGAACGGCGGCTGCTCCTCGCGTTGCTGTCCGATCCGACGACGGTGGTCCTCAGGATCACGGCTGAGGAGTGGGTGTGGGACAACGAGGCCGGACGCAAGGACGCACTGAGCGAGGTGGTGTCCGACCTGCGCCAGCGCTTGACCGAAGCCGGGGTGCCCTACCCGATCGTCGCCAAGGAAGGCTGGCTCAGGCTCGATCTGCCGCCTCAGTCGACCGACCTCGGCTGCTTTCGCGAACTGGTCGCGCAAGCCGAGAAGAGTCCCGCCGCCGAGCAGTACGACCTGTTCCGCGAAGCGATGCGATTGGTGCGCGGCGAACCGTTCGCCGAGGTGCACGGTCAGTTGGGAGTCGGCGCATTCCGCGAGAAGGTGAAGGACGAGGTCATGGTGGCCAGAATCCGCCTCTTCGAGGTGTCCGCGAGACTCGGGCGACACCCGGAGCACCTTGGCGCGATCAAATCCGAATTCGAGCGCGCCCCCTCGAACCACCGCCTGGCCGTACTCAGCATGGCCGCGCACTACCGGATGGGCATGACGAAGGAGGCTTTGGCGACTTACCTCAAGCACGCGCGCCAGGCTCGCGATCTCGGAATTCCCATACGCGCGGAATTGCAGGAGTTGCAACGCCGCATTCTCCAGGACGACCCGGACCTGCGCGAGGACGAAGGACAACACATGAACGAAGCCGACGGGCAGCACGAGACGACCGGCACCGGCACGGGCGAGCAGCCGACGGGGGTCACGAACAACATCTACGGCGCCCAGACGATCAACGGTGCAGCCATCTTCGGCAACAGCACCGCACCGATCCACATCGGGCTTCCCGGCGGGCAGGAAAGCCATGAGTGACGCCGAGGACGAGTCCCGCTCAGCACCCGAGCCTGAACTGGACGGCGAGGAGCGCTCGCCTGACTCAGTACCGGCCGACGCGGTACAGGCTCCCGACGAGATGCATTCGCCGGGCAGGAGCAGCCGCCCGCGTCAGGGCGACACCGAGTCGCTGGACGACTTCGACAGTCACCAGTCCGCCCGGCACGAGTCCTCGAACACCCTGCACGGCCCCCAGACGATCAACGGCGCGGCCATCTACGGCAACAGCAGCGGACCGATGCACTTCACCGAGGTGCACATCGCGGCCGGAGGGCGCCGGGTCCGAATCCTGGTCGGCACGCTGTCGTCGAACGACGTCGAGAAGACCAAGCGCCTGCACGTGAAGGTCGGCAACCACGGCACCCTCGAGTCGAAGCTGCGCGACGCCCACCTGGCCGTGCTGAGGGACCGGCCACGCAGCGGTCGCCGCACCACCGGCACCGTGGCGCTGGAACGGCACGTCGGCAGTGACAAGGTGCGGGTGATCGTCCTCGACGAGAACGGGTCGCTGGACGACATCTACGAGGACGCCCACGCGCTCTTCCGCAAGGGGCGAGGGTACCTCGTCAACCTGCGCAACCAGTCGATCAGCACCGACGTCCTGCGGGCACTGAGCGGAAAGCTGCGTTCCCTCGGCGCTTTCGTGGTCATCATCCACGCCCCCACGGGCAGCGCGGACGACACGGACCGCGAGTACACGTTCCCGCACCCGCGCCCTCACCCGGTGGACGTGCTGAACAGCCATCTGCCGGCTCTGCTCAACGACCACCTGCGCAGCTGCATCAACCTCTGCGACGAAAAGCTGATGGACAGCTACGTCGGGCAGTGCCTGCACAACGAGAACTTCCAGCAACAGCTTCAGTTCCAGGCATCGCCACGCATGATGGTGGACTTCGCCGAGGCGCTCGTCGCGGGTATGCACGCGGGCGACGAGCCGGCGGAGGTGCTCGTCCGGTTACCCAACCAGCTGCGTGAGTCGGTCGCGTTAGCCTTGCAGGAGCAGGACTTCCAGCCGGATGAGCCGGACCGCGGACCCCTCCGGCAGGCAATCCTCACCTGCTGCGCGATCTTCGACGACCGGCCGCTCGCCGACGTGTTCGAGTCGTGCCAGATCCTGCTGCGCCAGGTGCTCCCCCGGTTCGAGACGAGGGAGACGGTGCTCACCCAGACCGTGTTCTACAGCAAGCTCACGAACCTGATCGAGGAGAGCGGATCCGACACGAAGCTCCTCGTGCTCACCAACGACACGCCGCGCCGGGTGCGGTTCGTGGCACCGTCGCTCGCCGCGCTCGTGCTGGACGTCGTGTGGCACGACTTCATCAGCACCCGCGTGCCGCTGATGACGCTGCTGGACCTGTTGGCCGGTCATGAACGCGCGGTCGTCCAAGTACGCGCCGCACAGGTCGCCGGCTTTCTCGCGACCTTCGGGTTCGACGAGATCTACCGCGCGCTGATTGGTACCTGGGCCAGGGGCAATGCCCGATACCGCGAATCGGCCGCGCTCGCACTCGAGGTGGCCGCGGGAGACGAACGGCTGCTCACCCGCATCCGCGACCGCATAGAGGACTGGTCGAACAGTCCCAACACCCGGCTGCGCGACACCGCCGCTCGCGCATACGGAACCCGGATCGGCGCGATGGTGCCGCATGACGCGATCAAGGCCCTGTACGCGTTCGCGAAGAAGTCGGATTTGGCTGACAGCAAGGCGATCGCGGCCGCACTGGCACGGCTGTACATCGCGGGTGCCAGCGAACAGGTCCTCAACGAACTGTGCGAGTGGATCGGCTCCGAGGTGAAGTACGTCCGCCGCCACGCGGTGCGGACGCTTCTTCTGCTGGCGCGGCTGTCCACCCAGCGCTCCGCCACTGACATCCCCCGGCTCGCGAGCATGACGGACAGTTCCAGGCTGGGCTCGCTGGTCTCGCTCTGGCGCGGTGCGTTGCTGCACAGGGAAACCGGCGCACGCGCCTGGGATTCACTCCAGCTCTGGCTGCTCAACGCTGACAGCGACGACGAACTCGCCACGGTCGAACCTCTGGCACGCCGGGTTCTCACGGGCTCGTTGGCCGGCCGCGCCCTGTTCTATCTGCGGCTGTGGGCCGCCCGCTACCCGGAGGCGATCGTCCTCCAGCGCTTGTATAAGGACATCAAGGACGGCGGTATGCCGCCGCGAAAGGAACTCGAGCAATGAGCGACAAGCGAGGCATCTTCCAGCGTTTCCGCGAGTGGTTGTTCGGTGCCCGCGAAGAAGGACCTGACATCGGAGGCCTGGCGAAGACCGTCGAGTACGCGCCGCCGGACGACGAGACGCCGATCGTGGTGTGGGCCAAGGGCGGTGTCTTCACCCTCTCGCTCATCCCGGCGTTCCACTGGTCGACGACCGCCATGAGCTACCAGGAGCTGGAGAAGTGCGCCGAGCGCTACCACAGCAGCGCCCGCAGCACCCTGTTGCGCAAGGTGTGGTCGACCGCGCGGGGTTTCCGGCCTGACGAGATCGACGAGGCCGAGACCGCCATCAACGAGGTGCTGGCCGACAAGTGGTGCTTCGAGGACGAGGCCGGCCAGCTCACCTGCCGTTCCTCGGTGCGCGTGCTGCTCGACACCGAACTGCGCGAACACATGCTGCCCGCCGAGCGGCGCCGGCTGGAGATCACCGGGCAGCACCAGGTCGCGATGCTGCACGCGAACCTGGTCGAGGAACGCACGCAGCGCTGGCTAGAGGTGATCAAGAACCTAGAGCAGCTCGGCGTGCTCGGACCGGACCAGCGCCAGCTACTGGTGCCGTACGCCGCCGATCTCTCCGACGACAACTTCGCGAAGGTCATGCACTCGTTGTCCGGACACCGTGGACAGCTGGCGACCCAGCTCGCGGCGGTACTGCGGGACGCCCGCACCGACCACGAACACATCGGCCTGTACGAGTTTGCCAATGCCTACGACAAGGCGCTCCAGTCGTTCTGCCGCCAGATGGGTCTCACGCCGTTCGCCTGGGCACTGGACGCGTCGAACAACCCCAATGGAGAAGGGTGAAACGCATGCTGCGCGCACTTGCGGCCGTGGTGTTCCTGGCGGGCGGTCTGACCGCGTGCATCCCCGGGCCACCACAGGCGGAGGACTGCGAGTGGATGGACAAGAAGGACGCGCCCCCCGCCACCTCGAACCACACCTTGCTGCTCGTGGACTCGAGCAACTCCACCCGTGTCTCGGCCGACCGCGAGGGCGCTCCTGATCTCGCGGGTTTCCTCACCGACGAGATCCAGCACGCGGTCGAGCGCAAGGACATCGTGTCGATCGGCCACTTCAGCGGGTCCGGCGTGAGCTGGACGGTAGCCAACCAGCGCACCGATCCGGAACAGAAAAACGACAAGAACGCCGAGGTCAGGAGGAGCAGGGCAAAGGAGTGCCTCGGCGAGCACCTCGAGACGGCCGTCAGCCAGAAGGCGGGCACGGAGGGAACCGACATCCTCGGCGCGCTGCGCTCGGCCGTCGACCACGTGAGGTCCGGCGAGGCGGCGAAGACGATCGTCATGGCCACCGACGGGTTGCAGACCACGGGATGTGCCGACCTGACCAAGGCCGCGTTCGACGACGGAGACCGCGAGATCACCAACATCACGCAGGTGTGCGGCACCCGGAAGGAGCTCAGGGAGAACGATCTGAAGAACGTCCGCCTGGTCATGAAGGGCATCGGCCACCCGTCACCGGAACAACCCGTGCCGGCACCGCAGCAGCGCGAGTGGCTCGACAAGCTGTGGGAAAGCATGTGCAAGGCCGCGGGTGCGAAGGAGTGTGCGATCGACACCGCCGAACGTACGGCAGCGCCGGGAAAGGCCCCCGCCGCCGTGACGACGGCGCTGGACCCGGTCGTGTCCTTCTCCAGCAGGAAGCTCATCGTGGAAGTGCCCGGCGACGTCCTCTTCGACACCAGCGTCGCCGAACTGCGAGCGGAGGCGAAGGAACGACTCGCGGCCATCGCCGTCGACATCCGCACGCGCAAGTACAGGCAGGTCGAGGTGAACGGCCACACCGACACCAGGGCGAGCCACGACAACAGCGACAAACTCGGCCGGCAGCGGGCGGAGAAGGTCGCGGAGTACCTCGGCCAGCACGGCGTGACCAACCTTGTGCCCCGCTCGTTCGGCAAGCGAACCCCTAAGTGCGACAACGAGTACGTGAACGGCAAGGAGAACGCGGCCGCACTTCAGTGCAACCGCAGGGTGGAGATCGTGGTGACGCTGGCATGACGGTGAACGGCATCGAGGCACACCACCGGCCGCCGGTTCCCTGCCCTCGCAAGGACCTCGGCCTCACCCCGATCGGCGGTTCAGACGGCCAGGAGCGCACTCGAACGCCGGAGCAGATCCGGGAGTCGGAGAACGCGATTCTGGCGAAGGCGCACAGCCAGGCCGTTGCGGTGCTCGTCGAGGAGAACCCCACCATCAAGAAGCTGGCCTCGCTGGCAGACCGCTCGTACCGGAAGGCGGAGGCCACACTGGAGAAGGTCGAGAAGTTCATCAACATCGCCTCCGCGGCGGAAGCACGCCTCAAGCACCAGCAGGTTCTCGACCTGCACGCGAACGACGGCGCGGAGGACCGGAGGCGTCGGCCGACGTGGGCGCTCTGGGCGTTGTGGCCGACGATCATCTTCAGCTCGGTGTTCGAAGCCATCTACCTCGGCGAGAACTTCCGCGAGCTGCTCGACATCGGTGAGGGCCAGACGTTCCTCTACTGGGCGGCCTATCTGCCGGCGATCGTTCTGATGGTCGCGTTGATGCTGGCCGGGACGATGCTGGCGCAGGCGTTGTTCCGCCGGCGCAGCCGCACGGAACGACGCCTGCTGCTGCCCGAACTTATGAAGAGGCTTGTCCTCCCGCAGACGCGTGAACCGGGCGATCTGCCGTGGCCGTCGTGGGTGTTGCCGGTCGCGTTCACCGCGGCGGTGTTCTCCGTGCTCACCGCGTGGGCCCTGATCCGCGCCTACCTGGCCACCGCCAACGGTGGCCGCCTGCAGGACTACGAGCTCTACGCGGCCGCGACTCTTGTGCTCCTCGCGGTGGCCGTGGTCGTGCTGAAGATCGTCACGTACAACCCGTACGCGTACAGCGCCAACGATGCCGAGAGACTGCTGAAGCGGGCCGACAAGCGCTCCACCAGGCTGGTCGACAAAGTCCGTACACACGTGTCCCGGCACCAGGAACACTGGATGGGCCTGAACATCGGGATCTCCGCTGTGGAGGCCAAGGCCCAACGCGTGATCAACGACGCGGTGATCCGTGTCCTAGAAGTGCGATCGAACGCCGAGCAGCCGGTCGTCACCGAACTCAGCCCACCGGAGCTGGACACCGGGGCCCTGAAGTACGCGTACGACGTCGAGACCCGGTGCCACCCCGACAAGCTGAACGAGAAACTGGCCCGGCAAGCCGAAGCCGTGACCGAACAGTTCCGGGCACAGCAACAGCAACAGCAACAGCAACCGTGACCTCTGGCCCGGTGGATCTCCCCGATCCACCGGGCTCCTTCGTAGCCGCCTGAACGGCCGCGCCGGTGAACCTTCAGCCGGGGCCGCCCGCCGAGTCGCGCATCGTGATGACGTCGCATGCTCCGGTCACCGTCTCCTGGCCGGCCGACGCGGCATTATCTGATCGGCGTGAGCCCGTCGCGGAGCCGAGGCTCCCCCGGGACGTGCACCCACCCCCGGCACTCCTCACCGTCCACCTCGACCCGCAGAAGCGGCGCGAACGCCCGTTTGTCGATCCCGTCGTACCCGTGCCTGATCACCGAGCGGTGGATCTGGTCGGAGACCACCAGCACGAGCGGGGCCGAGATCTGCTGGAGGTAGTCCTCGAGAGCGGGAGCCTTGAGCAGGTCGGTGGCGATGTCGAGGTCCTGGCCGAACCAGCCCAGCTCGTCGAACGTCACGTCACCGGGATGGATGGCGGCCTTGAGCCGCAACCGGTAGTACTGCCCCGCATTGCGCTCGTCGAGCAGGTGGCTCAGCCTCGGCGCGAACTTGGTCAGCAGCCAGGTCTTCGGAATGCGGTCCGTGGGGTGGATCAGGCTGATCAGCCAGTCGCCCCGGTCGACGTAGCGGTCGCGGAAGTCAGCCGTGAACCCGCTGTCCACCAGCGCCCGTTCGACCAGATCGACCATGGCCTTGCGGAGCTGGGCCATCACGAGATTGCCGCACGCCTTCGTCGCTGCCATGCCCACAGCGAGGATGACGCGCTGACACGGTTGTATTGACAGGGCACTCATGGCTCCCCGCCTCCTGACCATCTCAAGCATGGAGGTACGGGCACTGACGGCATCACCCGAACGAGCGAGTGAACTTCAGTTAACTTCAGTTGATCTGACTATTAGGTCTATAGTGAGGGTAAGGGGTCGACTGAAGTCCGAGCAATAGGCAAGAGGACTGGGGCATACACCCCAATGGGTGACTGAAGTCCAACCGCAGGAGCCCGTAACAACCGCCGGTGGTACGCGATGTAGAAGTATTGCCAGATCCTTGCACTGAAGTTCAGCTGAAGGACGTGATGGCGTGACCACTGTCCAGGACCCAGCACTGGAGCTGGCGCGGCGGCTGCGTGCGCTGCGCAAGCAGGGCTGGCCGGGCAAGCGCATCACACAGGAACAGTTGGGCGAGGCGTTCGACGTCAGCGTCCCGCTGATCTCGTCCTGGGAACGGCCACGCGACCCGGTGGCGCCACCGGAGCACCGACTGGAGGCCTACGCCACCTTCTTCGCCACGAGCCGCTCCGTCGAACGGAAGCCGTTCCGGCTCCTCGCTCTGTCCCAGCTGACCGAAGACGAGCAGGTGCTCAGAGAGTTCGCTGCTCGCCGAACTGATTGAACTGCGAGACAAGGCGCAGAGCGGAACTCCGGCCGAGAACGTGTCTTCGCTCATCGACAACCTGTGGCGGTTTCCTGTCGACGAGGACATCACGATGGTCTGCTCCGAACTGCCGGAGCGACTGCTGCAGCGACTCCCGGCCACAGATCCGGAGGATCCCGACTACGTCGAGCTGTACCGGTACTCCGATCTCGATTCACTACTCGAACTGCACGGTCACATCAGGGCCATGAACCCCGCCAGCAACGTGCATGTGCGCACCGGATCGTTGTCGTCTCTCGCAGCCGACGAGTACACCAGCCATTTGGTTCTACTGGGCGGTGTCGACTGGAATCAGGTGACGGCCGAGGTGATGCATCGCATCGATCTGCCGATCCGGCAACAGGAACGGCCCGAGGACTCCGACACGGGCGGGTTCGAGGTCGTCGAGAACGGAATTCGCAGGACGTTTCGGCCGGTACTGCGCAAGATCGGAAACCGACAGGTTCTCGAGGAGGACGTCGCGCACTTCTTCCGGTCGCGCAACCCGTTCAACCGGAAGCGCACGATCACCATGTGCAACGGCATCTACTCCCGCGGAGTTCTCGGCGCAGTCCGCGCCCTGACAGATGCCCGGTTCCGCGATCGCAACGACGCCTATGTGCGGAGCCGATTCGCTGAACACGACACGTTCAGCATCATCAGCCGAGTGCAGGTCCTCCCGGGCTCGGTCGTGACACCTGACTGGACCAGTCCCGAGTACCTACTGCACGAATGGCCTGTGACCACTTGACCAAAGCCGTCCGGATCCGATCCGAGCACCACCACGGTTCGCACCGTGGACTGCTCTACACCGCGCCGAGAACCTCGCCTGAGGCGCACGTGGACGCGATCATCGTGCCCACGATCCGCAAGCCACAGGCCATGGCGCACGCCATCAGCCTGGCGGCCAGTCTCGACTGCGTCCTGGTCGCGATGTGCAGCGGCAACGACACCTCAGCCGACGCGGTGGCCAGGGTCGCTGCCGCGAGTGGTGTGGAAGTGCTCGCTGTCGATGTCGACCACCTTCCCACCGGGTTGCTGCCGCGGTTCAAGACCTGCGCTCAACTGGAGAAGACCAGGTTCGGCCGGCGCAGCGACATCAGCCTGAAACGCAATCTCGGGCTCTTGGTCGCGTGGGTCGCGGGCTGGGAACGGATCGTCTTCCTGGACGACGACATAGTGGTTCCCAACTCGCTAGACCTTCGCAGGGCAGCGGCGCTGACCGACAACTACGCCGGAGTCGGCCTGAACATCCAGGGATACCCTGACAACTCCGTCGTGTGCCACGCCTACCGTGAGGCCGGCGGAGCACAGGACGTGTTCGTCGGTGGCGGTGCGCTCGCGGTCCACACCAGGTCGGCGTCCTCGTTCTTCCCCAACATCTACAACGAGGACTGGTTCTTCCTCCTCGGCGATGAGAAGTTGCGTCCGACCGCTGTCACCGGCGCTGCCGTCCAGAAGCCGTACGACCCGTTCGACATCGACGAGCGCGCCAGGATGGAAGAACTCGGCGATGTTCTCGCGGAAGGACTTTTCTGGCTCCTGGACGAGCGCAGGCCACTTCACGACGCCAACGCCGCGTATTGGCGTGAGTACCTGGCGAGGCGGATCAACTTCATCCGCGAAACGATGGACATGACGTGCTACACGGAGAGGAACTCCGAGCGGAAAGCCAGGAAGCTCAGCTCGCTGAAGGCCGCGTTGGGACGTTCCCGGTACATCAAGCCTGAGTGGTGCGAGGCCTACGTGCACGCTTGGCGCGATGATCAGAGGTCGTGGCAGCACCTTCTCAAACAGCACCAGCCGAACAGGAAGCAGAACTTCCGCAAGGGCGATCTCGAGAAGGTCTTGGTGCATCTGGACCTGATGCTCCAGAGCAGGTATCTACCCGGCCAAAGTTTTGATCATCACGTTGCAGATCTCCACGTGTCGTAGCCCGTTGCTGTCACCGGGTGAGTAGCACTTGACCGACGAATGGGGCCATTCCCGGTAACCCAGCCGGGTGTAGAGCTTCGCGGCGGCCATGTTGGTCACCTCGACGGCCAGGGCCACCTCGCCGTAGCCCCGGTCGACCAGGAACTGTTCGGCGGCGCGGATGAGCCGGGTCCCGGCTCCCCTGCGCTGGTGGTCACGATGGACCTCCAGATGGGTGATCAGCGGAGTGTCCGGCAGGTACGTGCGGATCTCGGGTTCTTCCGCGCGCTCCAGCCACAGGTAGACGTCGCCGATCACCGTGCCGCCGTGCCATGCCGTGAGCAGCACGCCTCGGTCGTCGCGCTGCCGGACGAGGCGGTCGGCGAAGTACCGTCCCTGCCCCAGTCGCCGGGTCAGGGACGCGAAGTCCTCGGATTGTGCCGGTCGGATGATCAAGTCCCTCATGTCACCCCTGCACCACCGTACCGAACCGAGTCAGATGATCCACCTCATCGACGAGCCAGTCCACAGTGGACGGTCGACTTCCCGATCACCGTACGCTGGACCTGTGGCCGCCGTTTTCGTGAACTATCGCGTCCAGGACCAGCCCGGATACGCGACGCTGGTCCATCAGGCGCTGGCCGGCCACCTGGGCACGAGCGAGGTTTTCCTCGCCTCCCGTTCGATCCGGCTGGGCGACGACTTCGTCGACGAGGTGTTCGACGCGCTGAGCCGGTGCCGGGTGCTCGTCGCCGTCATCGGTTCGAGCTGGCGCAGTCTGCTCGGCGACCCGCGTAGCGACTGGGTGCAGCGGGAGCTCACCGATGCTTTCTCCCGTGGAATAAGGGTGATCCCGGTTCTCATCGAGGACGCGGAGGTACCCGCGGAGGCGGATCTTCCCGACGGCATCGCCGCGCTGGCGCGCTGCCAGCACCTCAGGTTGCGGCACTACACGATCGAGAACGACCTGGCGCATCTTGTTCGCGAACTGCGCGGGCTCCTGCCGGATCTGGCCGACGAAGTACGGGCATCGGGAGCACCTTCGGCTTTTCGAGCGAAGGGCCATCCGTGTGAACTGGTGATCGTGCCGGGCGACATTCTCCGTTGCACCACCGCCGATGTCTGGGTCAACAGCGAGAACACCGAGATGCGCATGGCCCGGCCGACCGACTTCAGCGTGTCGGGCATCGTGCGCTTCTGGGGATCGCGGCGCGACCAGGCCGGGCGGATGGCCGACGACCCGATCTCCGCCGAACTCGAAACCATGGTGGCGCACCGGCCGGTCGCGCCCGGCACGGCGTTTGTCACGGCAGCAGGCGAACTGACGCGCTCGCACAACGTCCAGTACGTGATCCACGTGGCCGCGGTGCACGGTGAGCCCGGTGCGGGCTACCGCCAGGTGGGTGACGTCGGCGGCTGCGTGCGCAACGTTCTCGTTGCGGCGGAAGGCTTGGCGGGCCTGCGGCTGCGCAGCGTGCTGTTCCCGCTGCTGGGCACCGGTGCCGCGGGCGCCGGTGTTCCGGGTACCGCCGAGTCGATGGTCGCCGCGGCCGTGGACCACCTCGTCGACCATCCGGACACCCGGTTGCGCCGCATTCAGTTCCTCGGCTACACCCGTCGTGAGCACGAGGCTCTCCGGAGCGTGTTCCGGCAGCTTTCCCTGACTCCTGTTTAAGGACAGAAACCTGACACCACAAAGAAAAACTCCGTCGAGCAGGTAGCTTTCCAGTAGGGAATGCACTGTCAGGGACAGGATCAGGGTGACAACCGAATCGACCGACACCGTAGTCGTGCTGACGGCCCTGGAAACCGAATACACCGCCGCCCTGGACCTCATCGAGGCACCGAGGGTGCATCGTCATGCCGCCGGCACCCATTTCGCGGTCGGCCGGATTCGGGGACGGGCCGGACGAGTCGCGCTGGCGTTGGTGGGAGCGGGAAACCATCCGGCCGCCGTGCTGGCCGAGCGCGCCATCGCCGAGTTCCAGCCACGCGCCCTGTTCTTCTCCGGAATAGCGGGTGCGCTGCACGACGACCTCGACCTCGGCTCCGTTGTCGTCGCCACCAAGGTCTACGGCTACCACGGTGGTTTCGAGGAGGACGCGGGTTTCAGCTCCCGGCCACAGGCGTGGGACGCGGACCACGAACTCGAACAGATCGCGCGCGCCGTCGGCCGCGACAGCACGTGGCACCAAGGGCTGCCCACCGTCCCCTCGGTGCGCTTCCGGCCGATCGCGGCCGGCGAGGTGGTGCTCAACTCCCGCACCACACCGCTGGCTCAGCAACTTCGGCACCACTACGCCGATGCCGCCGCCATCGAACAGGAAAGCGCCGGCACGGCGAAGGCCGCGCAGCTGAACCGGCTGCCGTTCCTGACGGTCCGCAGCATCAGCGACAAAGCCGACGGGCGCAAGTACGAGACCGACGGCGCCGGCTGGCAGTCGAAGGCGGCCAGGAACGCTGCCGCCTTCACCATCACCGTCGCCGCCGAGTTGCTCGCAGCGGCGCCGCGCCAATCGGAACGGCAACCAGAGCGGAACTCCGGCGCGTCCGCGACGATCCCGTGGCAGCAGCTGAGCCGGCCGGTGGACATCAACTGGCGGACCGGCCTCACTGGCGCCAAGTCGGCCGTCGAACGTCCTGCCGTCGAGATCCACGTCGTGCCGATGGACGACCACGGACGGCTGGAAGCACGAGGGCTGGAGCGCGTTCGTGACGTCCTCGACGCGCACGGCCGGGCACGCGGCCTGTTCACCAGTACCGGGCAGCTCACCTCCGACGTCGTGAGCGACGCCGCGTGGGTGGGCTCCGCCCCGAGCCCGTACGGCCCCAGCGGGCTCGCCGTGCACCTCTCCGGCCAGCGCACGACGTGGGCTCCCCTGCCCTTCGACGCCCTCGGGTCGGTGCTCGACCGGGACGCGCTGAACGAGCAGATCGAACACCTGCTGCGGGTCCTGGCCGAGATCTCCGGCCTGCCGGCGCCGGGCGCGGTCGCCCTGGCCGCCGGACTGGAGCCGGCCGCCGGGCTCGCCGAGGGCACCAGTGGCCGCATGCCGCGAGCCAGCGGCTTCTGCACGGCACCGCACGTGCGGGTGCCGCCGCAGGACGCGGTGCCGTTCCCCGCGCTGCTGGCGCATCCACGCGAGGCCGCCGACGAGATCGCGACCCGCCTGCACCAGGCCTTCCGGCAGGCTCGCTGAGCGCCCGTTCGGCGCACCGGTCACCCTCGAACGGCCGCAAAATCGCTGTCAACGAACCTTTGGTGGCGGATTCGGCGTCTCACAGGTAGAGATGCAGTGGGCGCGCGGGGAGAGGAAACGGAGGCGCGACAACAGGGGAGTCTGCATGACCACAGGGGGCAGGACAAAGCTCGGTCTCGACCTGGACGAGCTGCGGTTGCTGGTCGGCTTGTCCTATCGAGAACTGGCGCGCCGCACCGGTTGTGCCCGCAGCACGTTGCACGACGCGTTGACCGGAAGGCGCTTTCCCAGGCTCGACACGGTGCTGGCGATCGCGCGGGCCTGCGGTGGCGACACCGCGTGCTGGCGCAAGCGCTGGGTCGCGGCCAGTAAACGAACATCGGTCGCACCGCCCGTACTCGGACTGGAGGACCTGTTGAACCTGCTGGACATCCCGCCGGACCAGATCGAGCACGCGGTCGCGACGTTGCAGCGGCGCGGTCAGGCACCGCGGACGGCACCGACGATGTCACGGCAGTCGACCAGACCCAGCTGACGGGAGTCCTGCGAACGTGCGTTGTCCCCTTCCACCGCAACGAATCCGGGCGGCACCTGTAGCACGTCCGGCAGCGCCGGGACGAGCCAGTCCGGCACCGGGTCGCCGGCAACGGCCGCCACCCGCTTGATCCGGTGTGGCAGTTCGGGATCCGGCACCCGGAAGACGATCACCTCACGGCGGCGCGGACTCCTGCGCAGCCGGCGTGCCAGCAGCCGCTGGCCGTCGTGCAGGGTCGGCGACATGCTGTTGCCCCGCACGGTGACCCTGATCCACCACGCCATCAGCGCACCACCCTCGCGTCCTGGTAACCGTCCGCCTGTAGCCGGAACAGGCGGGCGTACTCACCGCCGGCGTCCATCAGCGTGTCGTGGTCACCCTGCTCGGCGATCCGCCCGTCGACCAGGGTGACGATGAGGTCGGCGCCGCGCAGCGCCGCCATCCGGTGCGAGATCAGCAACCGGGTGCGGCCTTCCGCGTGCCGCCGCAGCGTGTCGTGCACTCGATGCTCCCCTTCGGCGTCCAAACCGGACGTCGGCTCGTCGAGGATCATCAGCTCGGCATCGGTGCGCATCAGGCAGCGCGCCAAAGCCACGCGCTGCCATTGCCCGCCGGACAACGTCACGCCCGTCCGCTCCTCATCCGCGTGCGTCCTGGAAAGCACCGTGTCGTACCCGTTCGGCAGCGCCGCCAGCGTCCCGTCGATGCGGGCCGCCTCCGCCGCCGCGACGATCCGCGACCGGTCGCCGAGGTCGGGGACCTGCCCGATGCCGATGTTCTCCGCCGCCGTCAGGTCGTAGGCCATGAACTCCTGGAACACCACGCCGATCCGCTCCCGCAGCGCCGCGACGTCCAGTTCGCGGAGGTCCACGCCACCCCATGTGATCGTGCCCCGTTGCGGGTCGTAGAACCGGCACAGCAACTTCACCAGCGTGCTCTTGCCTGCGCCGTTGACCCCGACCAGTCCAACGGCCGCGCCGGCGGGGATCGTCAGGTCCACCCCGCGCAACACCCACGGTCCGTCGTCGGAGTAGCGGAACCAGACGTCCCGCAGTTCGATCGTCACGGCTTCGGCCGGAGTGCCAGTGCCCGTAGGCAGGTCGTCGTGCGTGTCGATGACATCGAGGTAATGCCCGAACAACCGCACCGCGCGCCCAGCCTCGCCTAGCTGGAGCACCACGCCCGACAGCCCGGTCTGCACCCCAGCGACAGCTCCCATGAACAACACCAGATCGCCGACGGAAGACTGTCCGGCCACGACGTTCACGGCCACCACAACCGTGCCCACGCCACCCACAACGGCACCGAGCAGCGCAAGAGCGCTCTGCACCAGCGTTCCCCGCCGCGCCGCGTTCAGCCGCGCGCTGGACACCGTCGCCAACGAGTCGACCATCCTGGTGTGCAGCAACGATCCGAGGCCGAACAGCCGGATCTCCTTGGCCGCACGCACATCCGTGAGCAACGCGCGATAGAACAGCCGCCGCCGGTCGGTGGCCACCCACGCTTCCTCCGTGGCAGCCTCCCGCCGCGCCGTCGCCAGTCTGGCGAACACGGCGGTCACCACCGACGCGAGCAGCAGCAACGTCATCGGCGGCCACACCACCAGCAAGGCGCCGGAAAAGCTGACGAGCAGCACGACCGAACGGATCAGCTCCTGGCTGAACTGCGAGATCGTGCCGGGCGCCTCCTGGGCAGCCTGCTCGGCCAGCCGAAGCCGGTCGTGGAACGCGGGGTCCTCGATCTGCCGCAGTCCCGACAACGTGGCCACCCGCCGGAACAGCCGGCTCTCCACGGTCAGCGTGACCCGCTGGTGGATCACCTCCCCGAGGTGGCCACCGAGGTAGAGCAGCGCAATGGCAAGCCCGCCGAGCAAAGCCGAAGCGACGGCGAGAAACGCCGCCCGGCCAGGGGTGGCCGTGCCCGACGTGAGCTCGTCGACCAGCAGCATCGTCAGCCAGGCGCCGCCGGCCGGTGCGGCACCGGCGAACACCGTGAGGACCAGGGTGACGGTCGCGGCCACCGGCGTGGCCCGGAACGGCAGCGCCAGCGCCGCGGCGGCGTTGCGGATCATGCCACCGGCGCCGGGACGTCAGCGAAGTCGTCGAGCCGGATGCCGGCGGCCGTCACCACGCCGCCGTGCGTGTAAACCAAAGTCGGATAGGCGATGACGCCGAACGAGGACAGCACGGGATCGTCGGTAGCGATCACCACGACCCGCCCGAGACCACTGACCTTGGCCGCGAGCCGGGCGGTGCCTTCGGGATCAGTCGGATCACCGTCCACAACGGACACGAACCGGGCGGCGGGCGGATCGGCCAGGAGTGCGTCGCTCAGCGTCCGGCACGGTCCGCACCCGACCGAGAAGAACCCGACCTGCACCGGCCCGTCGAGGTCGGCCTCGGTGAACGGCAGACCGTCCGTGTCGGTGACCGAGAACGGCCGGACCACTTGTCCGGGCTGCGGCAGGTTGTCGTTGCGCGCCGGTGCCCCGCGCTCCTGCAGTTCACGAACCCTGGCCACCAGCCCGAACGTGAACAGCAGGTGCAGCGCCACCACCACGGCGAGCAGGACGACGGCAATCGTGAGCAGGGTCAACGGTTCCTCCCAGGACGCGGGTGGGGTGACGAACGCGCCGGCGACCGCGGCGGCGATCAGCAACCCGTTGCGGACAAGGTGTTTGGGTCCGAGCACATCGCCGCCCGCACCGAAACACCGGCAGCGCACCGCCTTCTTGCCGAGCACGGCGAGTGCGATCCCGGCGCAGAACGCGGCGAGCAGCGCCACCACGACCGCATAGCCGAGCCGCGTGCCGGGAACCGCGAGCAGCACGACGGCAAGGGCCTCGGCGGCGAGCACCGCCGCGGCGACCGGCCGAGCGGGCAGCGGCACGATCGCGGCGATCGAGTCACGGAACTCCGCGAACCCTTGCCGGGTACGCACTTTGCCGGCGAATGCCGCGAGGAACACCACGGCGAGCAGCACGCGGGCGAACAGGTCGATCACTTCGGCCCCTCCAGCGGCAAGCCGGGGGTTCCGGCGATGCGCGTTCGCCGGAACCCCCGGATCAACTCGTCACTTGCAGATGGTGCTCTTGGACGAGCAGATGCCGTTGCAGTTGAAGCGGTAGCCCTTCTTGCAACACTGCCCGTGCTCCGGCACGCATGCGCCGGCATCGACCTTCGGCAGCACGAGTCCGACGAGCCGCTCTCCGGCGAGCTGTGCGAATCGCTTCATGGGTCCGCTCCTCCCAGTTGATCAACAGAACGCCGCCCACGCTGGACTGGCCGGCCCGGAAACGGAAGAAGAGTCGGACGAACTCGGACGGGGTCGGACGGCTGTCCACGGGGAGCGGTGACGGCGTTCGCGATCCGCAGCGTCATCTGCTGCTGCGTGCTGCCGCGGGCCGTGGGCGTGAACGAGTAAGCGATGCGGCGTTGCTGGTCACGCGTGGAGAACAGGTGCGGTGGCAGCAGGTCACCGCCGAACACGTGCTCTGACTCTCCAGGTTGGGCGGTTGGCGGAGCGGCTTGTGCGGTTGTCGTGCCCGGTCGGCGATAAGGGCTAGTGGGATGTCAGGTCTGTGGAGCTTGTGTAAGACCGTGGGCGGTACACCGTCCCTGTGCTGGTAACCCAGGCGGCAACGGGCTGTGAAGCAGAAAACTCGACCCGCGAGGGAAGAATGTCCCTGCTTCAGCTGGGAGAGAGGTCAAGATCGCAACGGTGCCGCGCCCAGGCGGACGTGGCCATGAGGTCAGCCCCAATGCCGGGAGTAGGGCCAGCAGGAGCTGTGGCCGGGCGTCTGCCCGGCCACAGCCGGCCGCCTACTTCGTCGGCGGCGCCTGCTGCTGCTGCTGCTGCGGTTGTTGCTGCTGCTGGCCACGCTGCCCGCGCTGGCCGGGCTCGGTGACGGTCGACGCCACCGCCTTGCCGTCCGCGGTCTCGGCGATCACGGTCACCGTGTCACCCTGCGCGACGCCCTCGATCACGGTCTCGGCGTCGATGACGTAGGTCTTCGTGTACCCGTCGGTGGACTTCACCTCCACCGAAGCGTCGCTGATCGACGTGACCTCACCGGTCTGGAACTCACCGTGGGTCGCCGTGCCGAAAGCCCCGCCCTGCCGCATGCCGCCACCGTCCGGCGACGCTCCACCCATGCCACCGGGCCCGCCCTGAGCGTCGCCCTGCTGGTTGGTGCCGCTGGCCGCGTAGATCGCCACGCCACCGGCTGCCGCGATGCCGACGGCGATCGCCACGGCCGCGATGGTCTTCTTCAAGTTCCACGCCGAGCGGGCCCCGGGTTCGCTGGTCCGCGCTTCGGGTGAGCCCCACTCCGGGGATTGCTGTTCGGTCATGGCAACCACCGTCGTGGCGATTTCTGTGCGGAGCCTGTGGATCACGTCAGCACGAGCTGTGCAGCCGTACACAGGTCGTTCACAGCAAAGGCACAAGGTCGCCCCAGGCTGGGCCGCGAGCCTCGTCCGCATGAGACGAGAACGGCTGGCACTGGCCGCCTTGCTGGTGGCGACAGGAATGCTGTACCTGTGGCGGCTGGGTGACTCGGGCTGGGCCAACGCCTACTACTCCGCCGCCGCGCAGGCCGGTGCGACGAGCTGGAAGGCATGGTTCTTCGGCTCGTCGGACGCCTCGAACGCGATCACCGTCGACAAGACGCCCGCCTCGCTGTGGGTGATGGGCCTGTCCGCACGGCTGTTCGGCGTCAACGCCTGGAGCATCCTGGTGCCGCAGGCGTTGATGGGCGTGGGCAGCGTGTGGCTGTTGTACGCGACGGTGCGCCGCTGGTTCTCCCCCGCCGCCGCGCTGATCTCTGGCGCCGTACTCGCGCTGACTCCGGTCGCGGTGCTGATGTTCCGCTTCAACAACCCGGACGCGTTGCTGGTGCTGCTGCTGATCGCGGGCGCCTACTGCGTGACCCGCGCGATCGAGCAGGCGAGCCCGTTCTGGCTCGCACTCGCCGGTGTGGCCGTCGGGTTCGGTTTCCTGACCAAGATGCTGCAGGCGTTCCTGGTGCTGCCCGCGTTCGCGCTGGTGTACCTGGTCGCCGCGCCGGTCTCGCTCGGGAAGCGCGTTCTGCACCTGGCCGGAGCGCTGGGGGCGATGGTCGTCGCGGGTGGCTGGTGGATCGTCGCCGTGGAGCTGACGCCCGACCGGCCCTACATCGGCGGCTCGCAGACGAACAGCGTGCTGGAGCTGACGTTGGGCTACAACGGTCTCGGCCGCATCACCGGTGACGAGGTCGGCAGCGTCGGCGGGGGCCGCGGCTGGGGCTCGCCCGGCTGGAGCCGGCTGCTGAGCTCGGAGATGGGCAGTCAGATCGCGTGGCTGCTGCCGGCCGCGCTGGTGCTGCTGATCGCCGGGCTGTGGCTGACGAAGGGCCGCACCCGCACGGCGCTCGCGTTGTGGGGCGGCTGGCTGGTCGTCACGGCGGCGGTGTTCAGCTTCATGAACGGGATCATCCACTCCTACTACACCGTCGCGCTGGCGCCCGCGATCGCCGCCGTCATCGGCATCGGCGCCGCCGCACTCTGGGAACGCCGGCACGAAACCGTTGCGGCGGCGGTGCTTTCCGGCTCGGTCGCGTTGAGCGCGATCCAGGCCTACCTGCTGATCGAGGGCTTTTCCACGGCAGTGGCGGTGATCGTGCTGATGGCGGGCCTGATCGCCGCGGTCGGCCTGGTGCTGTCGATGCGCGCGGCCATTCCCATCGCGCTCGTCGCCGCGTTGCTCGGTCCCACCACGTACTCCTTCGCCACCGTCAACACCCCGCACACCGGCGCCCTGCCGGTCGCGGGCCCGTCGAGCGGGCGGATGGGCGGTGGCGGGTTGCTCGACGCCACGACACCGGACGCCCAGGTCGTGTCTCTCCTGCAGGACAACGCAGGTTACAGGTGGGTCGCGGCGACGATCGGCTCCAATAACGCGGCCGGGTTGCAGCTCGCGAGTGGGCAGCCGGTCATGGCGCTGGGCGGGTTCAACGGCACGGATCCCGCGCCGACCCTCGAACAGTTCCAGGAGATGGTCCGAAATGGACAGATCCACTACTTCGTCGCGGCCGGCCGGATGATGCGCGGGGAGACCGGCAGCGACGCCGCCCACCAGATCGCCGAGTGGGTCGCCGAGAACTACACCGCGACCACCGTCGCCGGTGCCACCCTCTACGAACTGGACGCGTCATGACCGCCACCCTCACCCCCGCACCCGTCGCGGCACCACCGCCGGTCCAGCACACCCGCGGGAAGTCGTTGCACCGCATCGCCTTCTTCGGCCTGCTCGCCGGCACCGCCGTGCTGTACCTGTGGAACCTCACCGCGTCCGGCTACGGCAACGAGTTCTACGCCGCGGCCACCCAGGCGGCCTCGCAGAGCTGGAAGGCGTTGCTGTTCGGTTCGCTCGACCCCGGCAACACGATCACCGTCGACAAGCCGCCCGCGTTCCTCTGGGTGAGCGGCCTGTTCGCCAAGGCGTTCGGCTTCTCCAGCTGGACGGTGCTCGCCCCGCAGGCGCTGGAAGGCGTTGCGGCGGTGGCGTTGCTGTACGCCACGGTCAAGCGCACCTCCGGGCCCGGCGCCGCGTTGTTCGCCGGAGCGGCCTTCGCGCTCACACCCGTGGCCACGCTCATGTTCCGCTTCAACCTGCCGGACGCGTTGCTGGTGCTGCTGATGGTCGCGGCCGCGTACTGCACGGTGCGGGCGCTGGAGAACGCGAGCCCGTGGTGGCTGGCCCTCGCGGGCAGCGCGATCGGCTTCGCGTTCCTCACCAAGATGCTGCAGGGGTTCCTGGTCCTGCCGGGGCTGGCGCTCGCCTACCTGCTCGCCGCACCCACGACGGTGCCGAAGAGGCTGCTGCACCTGCTCGGTGCGGCGGGAGCGGTCGTCGTGTCGGCCGGGTGGTACATCGCGCTGGTCGAGCTGTGGCCCGCGGACAGCCGCCCGTACATCGGCGGTTCCACCAACAACTCGTTGTGGGAGCTGGCCATCGGCTACAACGGGCTCGGCCGCATCTTCGGCAGTGAAGGCGGTGGCGGAGTCGGTTCAGGCATGAGCGGCAACGGAAACATCGGCTTCGGCGGCTCGACCGGTATCACCAGGCTGTTCGGCGCCAGCATGGGCCCGGAGATCTCCTGGCTGCTGCCCGCGGCGTTGATCGGACTCGGCGCCGGACTGTGGTTCCTGCGCCGCGCACCACGCACCGACCGCACTCGTGCGGCACTGATCGTCTGGGGTGGCTGGACGCTCGTCAGCGGCGCGGTGTTCAGCTTCATGAGCGGCATCACGCACCCGTACTACACGGTCGCGCTGGCACCGGGGATCGCCGCGCTCGCCGCCGTCACCGGCCGGGAACTGTGGCGTGGCCGGGCACGGTTCCCGGCGCGGATGGCGTTGACGGCGATGGTCGCGGCATCCGGCGTGTGGGGCTACATCCTGCTCGACCGCACGCCGGCCTGGATGCCTTGGCTGCGCTGGGTTCTGCTGGCTGTCACGGCGATCGCGGTGCTCGCGCTGGTGTTCGGCGTGAACGCCCGCCGCTGGCTGGCGGGTCTGCTGGTGGCGGCAGCGTTGCTCGGCACCTCCGGGTACGCGTTCGCGACCGCGGCCACCACGCACAGCGGCTCGATCCCGCTGTCCGGGCCACGCACCAGCCAACAGGGAATGCGCGACGGACAGTCGTCCGCGGAAGTCGCACAGCTGTTGCAGGACACGGACACCGAGTGGGCGGCCGCGACGGTCGGCGCCCAGAGCGCGGCGTCGTTGCAACTGGCGTCGGGCCGGTCCGTCATCGCCATCGGCGGCTGGAACGGCAGTGATCCCGCGCCCACGCTGGAGGAGTTCAAGTCACTCGTCGCGGCGGGCAAGGTGCGCTACTTCGTCACGGGCGGCGGCGGTGGCGGTGGCCGCGGCAACAACGAGATCGGCGAATGGGTCGCGGCGAACTTCGAGGCCACGACGGTCGACGGCCGGACCCTCTACGACCTGATCTGACAATGTGTCCACTAGGGAGGTCCAACTTAGCCAGATCGGCATTTCCGTCCCGGCCCGCACTGCCGCAGAGTGAGACCACGAGCACATAGCGGAACGGAGGCCGGATGGCCGAGCAAGGCGAACTCGCCCGCACCCTGCGCGGACGGCATCTGAGCATGATCGCGATCGCCGGCGTGATCGGTGCCGGCCTGTTCGTCGGCAGCGGTGCGGCCATCCGGCAGGCCGGCCCCGGCGTGCTGCTGTCGTACCTGGCCGCCGGTGTGCTGGTCGTCCTGGTCATGCGGATGCTCGGGGAGATGTCCGCCGCCACCCCGGAGACCGGTTCGTTCTCCGCCTACGCGGAACGCGCGCTGGGCCGCAAGGCGGGCTTCGCGATCGGCTGGCTCTACTGGTGGTTCTGGGTCGTGGTCATCGGCATCGAGGCCACCGCGGGCGCCGCGATCACCCACCGCTGGGTCCCCGGCGTGCCGCAGTGGGTGTGGGCCCTGATCCTGATGGTGCTGCTGACCCTGACCAACCTCTACTCGGTGCGCTCCTACGGCGAGTTCGAGTTCTGGTTCGCCTCGATCAAGGTCGCCGCCATCAGCGTCTTCCTGATCATCGGCGTGGCCGCGATCGCCGGCCTGCTCCCCGGCGTCGACTCGCCGGGCATGACCAACCTCACCGGCCACGGCGGCTTCCTGCCCAACGGCGCCAGTCCCGTGTTCGCCGCGATGCTCGTGGTGGTGTTCTCGTTCTTCGGCGCCGAGATCGCCACCGTCGCGGCCGGCGAGTCCGAGGACCCGCAGCGGGCCGTGCAGACCGCCGTCCGCTCGGTGGTGTGGCGGATCCTCGTCTTCTACTTGGGCTCGATCGCGGTCGTCGTGACCCTGCTGCCGTGGGACGACGCCGGCGTCTCCAAGAGCCCGTACGTCGCGGTGCTGGAGCGCATCGGACTGCCCGGCGCGGCCACGGTCATGGACGTCGTCGTGCTCACGTCGGTGCTGTCCTGCCTGAACTCGGGCCTGTACACGGCATCCCGCATGGCGTACTCGCTCTCCCGGCGAGCCGAGGCGCCCGCGACGTGGCGGCGGCTCAGCGCCAAGGGCGTGCCCTTCACGGCCGTCCTGGTGTCCACTGTGGTCGGATTCGGCACCGTGGTGCTGAACTACCTGTGGCCCGACACCATCTTCCTGTTCCTCGTGAACTCCTCGGGCGCCATCGCCGTGTTCGTCTGGCTGGTCATCGCCTTCTCCCAGCTGCGTCTGCGCAAACAGCTGGAGGCGACCACGCCGGAGCGCCTGACGTTGCGGATGTGGGGCTACCCGTACCTGACCTGGGTGACGATCGGCGGACTGGTCGTGCTGCTCGCCGGCATGGCGTTCGACGACACCGCCCGCCCCCAGCTGCTGCTCAGCCTCGCCGTCGCCGCGATCGTGCTCTTGGTCGCCGTCATCCGCGACCGCAGCACCACGCGTACTCCGAGCTGACCACGGAGGGCGCGCCCGTCCAGTCCCTGCTCACATTTCCTCCCCCATGCTCCCTCTGAACCGGCGACAGCGGGGCGGGCCACCGCCCGCCCCGCTGCCCCATCTCAGGCCCCCCAGAACCTGACGGCGACGTCGTGCGTCTCCGTCGTGACCAAGCATCGTGGCGCTCCCGGCCATGCGACAGGGGTCTCCCGTCTCCCGGCCGGGGAGGCGACGGGAGACGCCTGGGCATCTGGCGGACGGCCGATCAGACTCGGTGGCAGGCAGCCGGCCGAGCTCCAGGGCTGGGCCCGCGATACCGGGCTAAGTAGTCTGCAACGGTCGATTCACCGGGGTGGGGGCTCATGGCTGCGCAGTCGGATGTCTTTGGTGGGGAACTGCGGCGGCTCAGAACGGCCGCGGGCTTGTCGCTCGCGGCGCTGGCGCAGCAGGTCCACTACAGCAAAGGCTATCTGGGCAAGATCGAGACAGGCACCAAACAACCAGGTGTCGATCTGGCCCGGCGCTGTGACGCGGTGCTCGCCGCTGGGGGACGTCTGGCCGCCTTGGTGGACCCGCCCGCGCCCGCGAGCCCGCCGGCAGCCGTCGCGGCCGACGGCGACGGCGAAGTGTGGGTGATGAGCATGGCACCGGATGGATCGAGCTGGATGGTTCCGATGCCCCGGCGCGAGGCGATCGCGACGGGCACGGCCTCGTTGCTCGGGCTGACCCTCGGGGCACCCCGCCCCGCCTCGGCGTCGGCGGCGCACGACGGCACGCTCAAGGCGTTCCGCTCCCTGTTCGACCAGGTGCGGCAGCTGGGACAGACCACGAGTCCAAGCGTGGTGCTGCCGATGGTGACCGTCCACACGCACACGTTGCGCGGGATGGCGAACGGAGCGCCCGCACCGGTGCGCGACGAGCTGCTCCGGCTGGCCGCCCGCTACAGCGAGTACGCCGGGTGGATGGCCCAGGAGGCCGGTGACGACCGCGGCGCGCTGTGGTGGACCCGCAACGCCGTCGAGATGGGAACCGCGGCCGGCGACACCGAACTGGCCACGTACTCGCTGATCAGGCAGGCGCTGATCACGCTCTACCGCGACGACGCCGCCGGCACCGTCGACCTGGCCCAGCAGGCGCAGGCCGCACCGGGCACGTCGCCGCGGGTGCGCGGGCTCGCCGCGTTGCGCGAGGCGCAGGGACACGCGCTGGCCTGCGACTACGACAACTGCCACCGGGCACTCGAGCGCGCGGCCGGCCTGCTCGACCGGGCCGACACGTCCGGCGGCATGGTGATCGGCTCGGCCACCGTCAGCGGCGCCGACCTGAACAGCCTGGTCGCGGCGTGGTGCCTGCACGACCTCGGCCGGTCACGCGAGGCCGCGGACGTCTTCGACCGGCAACTGTCGCTGGTACCCGAGACCGCGCACCGCACACACGCCCGCTTCGGGGCACGCCGCGCGCTCGCCTATGCCGCGGCGGGCGACATCGACCACGCGAGCGCGCTGACCACGAAGGTCCTCGACGCCGTCGACCTGGTCGACTCGGCCACCGTCCGGCAGGACCTGAAACGACTGGCACGCCTGCTCGGCCGGGAGCGCGAGCAGGCCGCGGTGCGCGAGGTCTACCCCCGGCTCAACGCGGCGCTGCGCAGCCCTATTCACTAACGGGCGACGGTTCGCCGATGTACGCACGATGGGGGCGATGAAGTGTCCGATGCCGCGATCTTCCAGCGTCGGTTCGAGGCGTTGGCCGCGAACGTCGAGGACTTCATCCGCGGGAAGCCCGAGGTGGTCCGGCTGGCACTGGTGTGCCTGCTCGCCGAGGGACACCTGCTGATCGAGGACGTGCCGGGGGTGGCGAAGACGTCGCTGGCGAAGGCGATCGCCCGGTCGGTCGCGGGCGCGGAGGTGAAGCGGATCCAGTTCACCCCCGACCTGCTGCCGTCCGACGTGACCGGGGTCCAGGTGTACGACCAGGGCCGCTCGCGCTTCGAGTTCCGGCAGGGCCCGGTCTTCGCCAACATCCTGCTGGGCGACGAGATCAACCGCGCTTCGCCGAAGACCCAGTCCGCGCTGCTCGAGGTGATGGCCGAGGGCCAGGTCACCGTCGACGGCCGCCCGGTGCCGGTGCCCTACCCGTTCCTGTGCATCGCCACCCAGAACCCGGTGGAGCACCAGGGCACCTACGCGCTCCCGGAAGCCCAGCTCGACAGGTTCATGATGCGCATCAGCATCGGCTACCCGGAGAACCTGGAAGACGAGATCAGCATCCTCTCCTACGGCGTCACCCGGCGCCGCCCCGACGAGCTGAAGTCCGTGATGGAGCTCGACGACCTCCGCCTGATGATCCAGGCGGTGCGCGACCAGCGGGTCGCCGACGACCTCCGCGAGTACGTCGCCCGCCTGATCCGGGCGACCAGGACACACCCCGACGTCGACCTGGGCGTGAGCCCGCGTGGCGGCATCGCGCTGGTGACGGCGGCGCAGGCCTACGCGCTGTCCGCAGGCCGCCCCTACGTGACCGCGGACGACGTGAAGGCCGTGGCCGTGCCCGTGCTCAACCACCGCCTGCTCCTCACCCCGGAAGCCCGCATCCAGCGACGCAGCCCGGAGTCGGTGCTGCGCGACGTCCTGACCGCCGCGCCGGTGCCGGCGGGTAGGTGAGCGCACGGTGGTGACCAGAACCGGCGCGGGGATGGCGTGCGCCGCCGTGGGCCTCGTGGCCCTCGGCGGGTGGGCCGACTATCCCGAACTGGTGACGCTCGGCCTGGCCGCGGCGGCAACCCTGCTGCTGGCGGCGATCTGGCTGGTCGCGGCACCCCGGTTGACCGTCGTGCGCGAGGTCCGGCCGCATCGGGTGTTCGAGGGCAGCGCCGCGCAAGGAACGCTGACCGTGACCAACGCCGGCCGCCGCCGCACCCCGCCGCTGATGGTCACCGAGACGGTCGCCGGAACCCGCACCACCGTGCCGGTACCCGCACTGGCCGCCGGCGACAGCTGCACCGTGGGATATCCGTTGCCAGTGGCCAAGCGCGGCCGCTACCTGATCCCCGCGGTGGAGCTGGGGCACTCCGACCCGTTGCGGCTGCTGCACCGCGGCCGCGCCCACGGAGCGGAACTCGTCGTCCACGTCTACCCGCGGGTGCACCCGCTCACCGCGATCGCGACAGGCGGGCCGCAGGACGCGGAAGGGCCGACGGTCAGCAGCGCTCCCCTCGGCGGGGTGGCGTTCCACAGTCTGCGGGAGTACGCGCCGGGCGACGACTGGCGGCACATCCATTGGGGCGCAACGGCTCGAACCGGCACGGTGATGGCCCGCCACATGGTGATCCCCGACGAGCCGCGGCAGCTGGTCGTGCTCGACACCAGTTCCGCGTCCTACACCGGGTCGCTGTTCGAGGACGCGGTGCGCGTGGCCGCGTCGTTCTGCGTGGCGGCCGAGAGCGCCGGGCTGCCGTTCCAGCTGCGGACCACCGGTGCGACGCAACGGGAATCGAGCGGCACCACACTGGAGTTCCTCTCCACTGTGGACACTTCAACCGGTGATCGCGGACTCGCCGCGCTCCCCGAACGGGTGCGGGACGTAGTCGCCGACTCCCGGGGCGTCGCGCTGACCGTGGTCACCGGCCGCGTGGACGCCGAGGCCGCGCAGTTGCTGATGTCGTTGCGCCCCAGGTTCCTCTCGGTGAACCTCGCCCAGCTGGTCACGACGGAGGCCGGGGCGAGACCCCGCGGTGTGCTTCAGCGGTCGCCGCAGCGAGCAGCGAGCAGTTCGCCACCAGCTGGAACCGGTTGGTGCTGCGATGAGGTGGCGGAGGTTCGCGCCGGGCGGCGCCGCGGCCGAGGTGGCCCTCGCGCTGGCGGCCTCCGCGGCCGGAATGCTGGTGTACCACGGGTTCTTCGCGACCCCCGGCTACCTACCCGCCGCTCGGGCTCGCGTGCCTCGTCGGTGGCGTGACGGCGGCGCTGGGTCATCGGCGCACCTGGCCGACCGTGCTCCTGGCCGTCGCGGGACTGGCGCTGGTCATCGTCTTCGGGGTGTTCGGCGGCGCCGTGTCAACCGTCTTCAGCGGACTGCGCGGCAGCTGGAACCGCCTGCTCACCGTCGCCGCGCCCGCAGACCCGTGGGGCGAGCTGCTGGCGGTGCCGGCGCTGGTCGATGTGGGCGGCGGCGTTCTCGCTCGGTCCTGCTCGTCCTGCGGACGCGAAACGTGCTGGCACCACTGGTCCCCCCGCTGGCGGGCTTCCTGTTCGCCATGTTCGTCGTCGGCAACCAGGCCGGTGGGCACCCGATCGCCACCGTCGTGTTCCTGGTGACAGCACTGGCTCTGATCGCGCCTCCGCGCCCACCGGACCACCGGCACCGAGCACCGTCCGCATCGGACGGCAGTCGTCCCGGCCGATCACCGCGCTCGCCGTCGTGGCACTGATGGTCGCCGCCAGCGCGCTGGTCGGCGTCGTCGGCGGACAGGCGTTGCCCCTGGCCTCCGGTGAACACCGCTTCGACCCGCGAGACGTGCTCGCACCGCCGATCACGAGCACCGACACCCTCACCCCGCTGTCGCAGCTGAAGAGCCAGCTCACCGAGGACCCGCCCCGCGCGCTGTTCACCGTGCGGCTGGCGTCCGGGCCCGTCGAGCAGGTCGACCGGGTGCGCACCGCCGCGCTGGACGTGTTACGACGGCACCACCTGGACCTCGGCGGACACCTACCGCGTGGCCGGCAGCCACCTCACCGCCGACCCCGCGCAGACCCTCGGCAAACCGGTGACAGCGCGCATCGAACTCAAGGAGCTCACCGGCCCGTATCTCCCGGTCATCGGCTGGCCGTCGCGACTGGTCACGGACCGGGACACGCCTGGCCGGTTCGGGGTCGACCCCGGCTCGGGCGTGGTGGTCAGCACCGACGCCGACCCCCCACGGACTCGGCTACGAGGTGACGGGACAGGCCGGAATCCGGGACGACGGGCTGGCCCGGGCCACCCTGACGTCGGAGAACCCGCGGCCGTTGCCCGGCGGAATGCCCGAACCGCTGCGTGAAGTGGCCGGGCAGTTCCCCGGTGACAGCCCTTACACCCGGCTGGTGGCGCTCGAGAAGAACCTCCAAGCCCGGCCCCTGTGGCCGCAACGGCCGCCGGGACATTCCTACGCCGCCATCACCCGGATGCTGACCGATCCGGCCAACGTGGGCGGATACGCCGAACAGCACGCCGCCGCGTTCACCGTGCTCGCCCGCGCGTGGGGCTTCCCGGCCAGGGTCGCCGTCGGCTATCGCCTGCGCAACATCCGGGGCGACGTCTACCACGTCGCCACCGCCGACGCCCACGCATGGTCCGAGGTGCACTTCGCGGGCTACGGCTGGGTGGTGTTCGACCCGAGCCGCCCCGACAACGTGCACATCCCGATCCCGCCTTCCGAGGCCCCCCGCGTGGTTCCGCCTCTCCCCACGCCGTCGACCACCGGACTGGCGGCCGCGCCACCGGCGTCGTCACCGGGTCCCGAGGCACCGGACGAACCCGGGTTCCGCTGGAACAACGCCGTGCGCGGCACCTTGCCGCTGGTGCCGGGCGTGGTGGTGCTCGCGGTGCTGGCAGGCGCGTTCGTCGTGATCGCCAAGGCATGTCGCCGCAGACGACGCCGGTACGCCCCCGGCCACGCGGCGCGGGTGATCGGCGCGTGGCGTGAACAGCTCGACCGTCTGGCCGAACGCGGTGTCTCACCACCGGTGTCGCTCACGTTCCACGAGGTGGCCCGGCACGTGCGCGGCAACCTCGGCGACAAGGCGGATCTGATCGAGGCATCAGCGGAACTGGCCACCACGGCCGTCTACGCGCCCGAACACCTCGACGAGTCCGATACCGAGCAGGCATGGCGGCTGGTGGCACAACTGCGGACTGGGCTCTACCCGCGACGGATCTCCGCGGTGCGGCTGCGCGCGGCGGTGGATCCACGTCCACTGTGGACAGAGTGGAAAGTGGCGCGGAAACGGCGACAGGCGCGCGTAGTACCTGGAAGTGGGGCGATACCGATGAACTCGCTGACACCTCGCCGGCGAACGAAGCACGCTCGGTTCCTGATAGCGCTCGCCGCCGTCGCCGCGATCGTCGCGGCCGTTCTCGTGGTGGGGCCGGGGTACCACACCTCGCAGGTGCGGATGCACGCCGGCACGGTGTGGCTGGCCTCCAACCGCACCGGAGCGGCGACGCTGGTGGACGGCGCCACCGCGGAGGTGGCTGCCGAGGTGCCGGTCGGCGGACAGGTCACCGTGCTGAGCGTCGCCCAGCACGGTAGCGACGCGCTCGTGCTGGACCAGGCGACCGGGAGGCTGAGCCGGGTCGACAGCGCCACCGTCCGGGTCTCCGCGGCGTCAGCCGTTCTTCCCGCGAGCCCCGGACTCGTGGTGAAGGCCGCCGACGACGTCGCCTACGGCGTGGACGTCCACAGTGGAATGGCCGCCTCGGTGGACCCGGAAACGCTGAAAGTGGCCGAACCGACGCGGCTGGCCGGGACGATCAAGCCGGACAACGTCGTCGTCGACGGTCGTGGCCGGTTGTGGGCTGTGGACGCCCAGAGCGGCGAGCTGGTCTGGCTGACGAGGGGTGAGCGGCACACGCGTGCCGCCGCGACCAGGGCCGGCCGCCTCGCCATCACCGAGGGCCAGCCGGCCCTCGTGGATCCGGAGCGCCGCACGGCCGAGCTGCTCGACCCGGAAACCGGCACGGTCGCCCGATCGGTGCGACCGGACCTGACTGCCGGTGACGTGGTGGCCGTCAGCGGCTCCGCCGAGCGGTCACGGCTGCTCATCGCGAACGGCACCCGCGGCGAGCTGGTCGTGTGCACGTTCGACACCGGTTCATGTGCCGCGCCGGTGCACATCGGTTCCCCCGGCGCCGAGCTCGGGGCACCGGTCGAGGTCGGCGACCACGCCGTCGTACCCGACTACTCGACCGGACAGGCGGCGGTCGTCGACCTCGCCGCCGCACGACTGGTTGCCCGGCGTCAGCTCTTCGACCAGCCGCGGCGGTTCGAGCTCCTCGCCCGCGACGGCGTCACGTTCTTCAACGACCCGGACAGCACCGTGGCGGGTGTGCTGGACCTGGCGGGCGGGATCCGGACGATCACCAAGTACACCGGGGAGCAGTCCACGGGCGATGACCCGTCCAAGCCCGATCACCGCGCGCAGCCGGACAAGGCGACGAAGGTCGACCACAAGCTGGGGCAGCCGGGGCTCGGACTGCCGGGCCGGACCGGCGATCTCCTCAAGAACCCCGTGCCGAAGCCCGGCCCGGCGGCATCCATCCTGCTGAAACCGGGCAACCGCGGTGTGGTGGGCGACGAGTTCGAACTGACCCAGATGCTCCAGCCGCCGAATACCGAGGCCCGCACCCGTTGGTGGTTCGGCGACGGAACCGAGGCCACCGGCGCCACCGTCCGCCACAGCTGGGCCCGAGCCGGCACCTTCACCGTCCGCGCCGTCTCCACCCTCCGCCAGGGGGCGGAGGTGCGGTCGGAGACCACGATCACCGTGGACCCGGCAGGCGCGCCGCCACTCATCACCCAGCTCACCGTCCGGCGGCCGAAGCCCGTGATCGGGGAATCGGTGCACTTCAGCGCCGAAATCAACGGTGCACCCGACAAGTGGGCGTGGACGGTGACGAGACCGGGTCAGCCGGCGCCCGAGGCCACCGCGCAGACTCCCGAGTTCGATCACGCGTTCGCCACCGCCGGCACGTACACCGTCGCGCTCACCATCACGAAGGGCACTCGGACCGCTCAGTCCTCCCGGCAGTTCACCGTCGTCCGCGGCGCGGTCGAGGGCTGGGGCCGCAACCTCGACAAGCAGCTGAAACCGCCGCCATCAGTCGCCAGTGGCGTGATCGCGGTCGACGCCGGAACGAGCCACGGTCTGGCGTTGAAGGCGGACGGCTCCCTGATCGCCTGGGGAGACAACTACAACGGTCAGCTCGACATACCTGAGGAAGCGACCAGCGGAGTGGTCGCGATCTCCGCGGGCGGCCGGCACAACCTGGTCCTGAAGGCCGACGGCTCCGTCATCGTCTGGGGCGAAGAAGAAGACGGGAACCTGGACATCCCGCCGGCGGCCAAGCACGACGTGATCGCGATCGCCGCCGGGTACTCGCACAGCTTGGTGCTGAAGAGAGACGGCACGGTGATCGGCTGGGGCTACACCGATCGCTGGTCCCCGATCCCGGCCATCACCGGCGCCACCGCCATCGCGGCCGGATGGACGCACAGCATGGCGGTGAAGGCGGACGGCACTGTCATCGTCTGGGGCGAGTTCCTGGGCTGGAAATGCGACACCGAGACGCCCGCGCACCACGCGCGCGCCGTCGCTGGAGGCTGGGGAGCATGCATGGCCCTGTTGACCAACGGCTCGGTCGTGGGATGGGGCAATGACTGGGCAGGTCAGATCACCATCCCGCGCGCGGCGCAGAGCGATGTCGTCGCGATCGACGCCTTCAACTCTCACAACCTGGCTTTGAAGTCGGACGGCTCCGTGGTCGGCTGGGGGTACGACCTCTGGGGCCAGGCGTCGGTGCCGCCCCAGTACAACAGCGGCGCCATGGGCGTCGCCGCGGGCGACTACTTCAGCCTGGTCCTGCTGGAATGACCCGGCACGGAAAGGGACGGTCCCGATGACGAGACGCGCACGAACGCTGACCGCGCTCGCCGCCGTCGCCGCGACCGCCGCGGCCGTTCTGGTGGTGGGACCGGGGTATCAGACCTCCGTGGTGCGGATGCGTTCCGGCACGGTCTGGCTGGCGTCCAGCCCGACCGGAGAAGCGACGCTGGTGGACGGCGCTTCCGCCGAGGTGAAGGCCCGCCTGCCGGTCGCCGAGGCCGGGCACGGCGCTGACCGTCGCCCAGCGGGGCAGCGCGGCCGTCGTGCTCGACCGGGAGACCGGTCGGCTGAGCAGCGTCGACAGCGCCACCGAGCAGGTTTCCCCGCCTGTATCCGTGCTCCCCGCGAGCGATGGACTTGTCGTGCTGCCCGCGCAGGACGCGTTGTACGTCGTCGATGTCCACAGTGGAATGGTCACCTCTGTCGACGCGGCCACTCTGGCGCCGAGAAGCGAACCGGAGGAGCTGGACGCGACGATCAGGCCGGACAACGTCGTCGTGGACGGCCGCGGCCGGTTGTGGGCGATCGACGACACGACCGGCGACCTGATCTGGCTGCACAACGGGGAACGGCGAACCCGTGCCGCCGCGACGGGAACGGCCGCCTGGCGATCACCCAAGGCCGGCCCGCGCTGGTCGATCCCGAGCGCGGCAACGCCGAGCTGCTCCACCCCGAGACCGGCGCCGTCGCCCGGTCCGTGCGATTGGATCTGCGTCCCGACGACGCGGTGGTGGTCAGCGGGTCGCCCGACCAGTCGAGGTTGCTCGTCGCTACCAGCGGCCGGGGTGAGCTGATCACGTGCACGTTCGACGCCGGCTCCTGCGCCGAACCCGTGCGGATCGGTTCCGCCGGCGCCGAGCTCGGGACACCGGTCGAGGTCGGCAACCACGTGGTGGTGCCCGACTACTCCACCGGGCAGGCCACCATCGTCGACCTCGCCACCTCTCGGGTGGTCACCCAGCTCCAGCTGTTCGACCGGCCGATCCGGTTCGAGCTGATCGCCCACGACGGCATCGTCTTCTTCAACGACCCGAACAGCAACGCGGCCGGTGTGCTGGATCTGTCCGGTGGCATCCGGACGATCACCAAGTACACGCCGGCCGGGAGCGACGCCCCGCCCACGCCCGAACACCGCGCGCAGGCCGATCAGGTGACCAACGCCGACCGCCAGAAGCAGCAGCCGAGCGTCGGACTCCCCGGACGGACGGTCCGGCCCTCCCAGCCGAACCCCACGCCCCCGGCTCCCGCCCCGGCAGCATCCATTGTGGTCAGACCGGGCAACCGCGGCGTGGTCGGGGACGAGTTCGAGCTGACCATGCTGCTCCGGCAGCCTGGCAACGCCACCACGCGGTGGTGGTTCAGTGACGGAACCGAGGCCACCGGCTCCACCGTCCGCCACAGCTGGCGACAACCAGGCGCCTTTACCGTCCGTGCCGACACGACCTTCGACACCGGAACGAAGGTGACGTGCGGAGACCACGATCATCGTGGACCGCACGCAGGCACCGCCGCACATCACCCGGTTGAACATCCGGTCGGCCAAGCCGGTGATCGGGGAATCGGTGCACTTCAGCGCCAACACTGCCGGAAATCCGGAAGAGTGGTCCTGGACCGTCACCAAACCGGGTGATCCCACACCTGAGGCCACCGCCCGGACACCCGAGTTCGATCACGCCTTCGCGGCACCAGGCACCTACACCGTCTCGCTCACCATCACCACCGGGCCCCACACCGCGCAATCCTCCCGACAGCTCACGGTGGCGCGCGGCACCGTCAAAGCGTGGGGCAACAACGAGGACGGCCAGACAGCGGTGCCGCCCGCGGCAGCGAGCGGGGTGGTCGCGATCGACGCCGGGCCATGGCACAGCTTGGCGTTGAAGTCGGACGGAACCGTGGTCGCCTGGGGCGAGAACAGCTTCGAGCGGGCCACCGTGCCGGAGGACGTCGGCCGCGACGTCACCGCGATCGCCGCGGGAGGCAGCCACAACCTGGTGTTGAAGTCGGAGCGGCTCCGTCATCGCCTGGGGCGACGACACCGGCGGTCAGGCGAGCGTGCCGCTCGAACGCCAGGAGCGGCGTCGTCGCGATCGCCGCCGGGGAATTCCACAGCATGGCGTTGAAGTCCGACGGCTCCGTCATCGCCTGGGGCGACAACGAGTTCAAGCAGACCTCGGTGCCGCCGGACGCCGAGGCGCGTCGTCGCGATCGCCGCCGGGGAGTACCACAGCATGGCGCTGAAGTCCGACGGCTCCGTCATCGCCTGGGGTGACAACGGCAATCATCAGGCGGCCGTGCCGCTCGAAGCCAAGAGCGATGTGGTCGCGATCGCCGCGGGCGCGCAATACAGCCTGGCGCTCAAGTCCGACGGTTCGGTGATCGGATGGGGCAACAACCGCTTCGGGCAGATCTCGCCGCCGCCTGATGTCGAGGGTGGCGTGACCGCGATAGCTGCCGGAAGCCTGCACGGACTGGCCCTGAAGGCGGACGGCTCCGTGGTCGGCTGGGGAAGCAGCTTTCACGGTGAGACGTCGTTACCGCGGGAGTTCAGCGACGGTGTACTGGCCGTCGCGGGAGGCTCGAGGTTCAGTCTGGTCTTGTTGTGACGCCTAGGCGTAACGGGCGCGGGTGGCCTGGCGCAGCTCGTGCCAGGCCACCGCGACCCGGCCGGGATCGCCACCGAACGCGCCGGCCCGCAGCAGCGCGGAGTCCGCGTCCAGCCGCGCGGCATTGCGTTGGTAGATCTCGAAGTCCTCGCGGTCGAGCCGCACGGCGAACTCGCCGAGCGAGGAGAACGCGCCGTCGTGCAGCTCCAGCAGGCTGCGCAGGAACTCGTAGTCCGCGAACGCCCACTCGAACTCGGTGCCGTCCACGACGTTGAAGAACACCTGGCTCAGCACCTGGCGCAGGTGCACGCTCAGCGCCTGATGCGGAGCCGCGCCACCCCAGGCGGGCAACGCCGCCGCGTGCCGGGGGTCGACCACGTTCCGCAGTGCCATCGCGCGCAGCACCGGGGCCGACCGCGCGTGGGTCCGGCACAGCAGGGCGTGGACGAGGTCCTCCCGCCCGGTCGCCACCGCCGCGACACCGATCACGTAGACCAGCAGCAACGCCGGATAGGCCGCGGCCGACGCCCACACCTCCTGTGCGCCGCGCTGGTGCGACGCGGGCGGCAGGAAGCGTTCGACGAGGGTGAGCCACAGGTCGTCGTGCCGCCGGTCGCCGGAGCGGACGCCGATGGCCACCAGGCGCAGCAACGCCGCCAGGTCGTGCTCGTAGCCGGTGAGCCGCTTCTCCAGTTCGGCGGGCAGGTCGCTGACGTCCAGGTGCCCGCCGGTGGGGTAGCGCGACTCCCCCAGCAGGTCGAGCACCGCCGTCGCCGCGACCTGGACGCGGTCGTTCACCGTCTGGCCCAGTGGTTCGGCCAGGGCCTGGCGGAACTCGGTGACGGTGCTGCGCAGCTCACCTTCGGCCGGGCGGTTGCCGCGCTCGATCTTCGGCGGTGCCTTGACCAGTTCGGGGACCAGCTCGACCAGTTCGTCGACGAGTCGTGGCAGGTCGAGATCGTTGCTGCGGTGGTGGATGCGCAGGTACTGGCAGCGGGCCACGCGCTTGAGCGCGTCGGGCAGATCCGCCTCGCGCAACGGGTCGATGCCGTCCATCAGGACCGGGATGACCCGCAGGCCGCTGTCGAACGCCTCG